>NZ_JACCBZ010000024.1 GCF_013408825.1 Mucilaginibacter tundrae | reverse complement strand
ATTGAATGGAACTTAGAACTAAAATTGTTAAAAGCGCCGAATTGAAGAACATTATTATTAAGCGCCTTTATTTTGACAAAGCTTTGTCCTGTGCCGAGCTGAGCGAGATTTTAGATAAAAGTATCCCTTCCGTTTCCAAAGCCGTGAACGAACTCATCGAAGAGGGCTTTGTCATCGAGCAGGGTTACGCGCCTTCCAGCGGTGGCCGAAGGCCGCTTATGTACGCGTTGCTGCCTACCGCCATGTACATCGTTACCGTGGCCATGGACCAGCTCTCCACCCGCATACAGATGGTCGACCTGCTCAATAACCCCGTGGCCGATATCGCCCTGAATGAACTCAAGCTCTTCGCTAACCCCCATGCCCTTTCTACCCTGATCGATTATATCAATCATTATATCGCCGCTACCGGCATCCCTAAAGATAAGATAGCCGGTATCGGTATCGGTATGCCCGGTTTTATCGACGCGGCAGAAGGCATCAACTATACTTACCTGGATTCCGCCGGACAAAGCCTTACCCAGCTCATCACCGCGCAAACCGGCGTCCCCGCTTATATCGAGAATGATTCCAGTCTGATCGCCCTGGCCGAGCAGAAGTTCGGTACTGCCAAAAGCCACAAGGACGTCATGGTCATCAACCTGGGATGGGGCATCGGCCTGGGCATGATCATTAACGGCGAGATCTACCGCGGCCATAATGGGTTCGCGGGCGAGTTCAGCCATATCCCCCTTTCTGAAGATGGCGCCTTATGTACCTGCGGCAAGCGGGGCTGCCTGGAAGCGGAAGCTTCCATGCTCGTAGTGGCCGAAAAAGCCATCAAGGGGATCAAAAAAGGTCATATCTCCAGCCTGAAGCATACCGATAAGGACCAGTCGAAACTCGTTGGCAATGCCATTATGGAGGCCGCCAATAACGGCGACCAGTTCGCCATCGAGCTGCTGTCGGATGCCGGTTATAAAATCGGGAAGGCTCTGGCCATCCTGATCCACATCATGAACCCCGAAAGCATCGTGTTGAGCGGCAGGGGTGCTATCGTGGGTAAGATCCTGCTCGCCCCGATGCAGCAGGCACTCAATAAATATTGTATCCCAAGGCTGGTCAGCAGTACCGAACTGCTCATCTCTGAGCTCGGCTTTAATGCAGAACTCATCGGTACCGCCGTCCTGGTCATGGAAAACTTCGATAAAGAAAATAAAAATCATTCAATCACCACTAAACAAGAAACTATGGAGAAAAACAACAAAATCTAACCAAAAAACAACACTTAACACTAAACTAATTCAAACAAAATGAAAAAAATATTACCACTA
>NZ_JACCBZ010000023.1 GCF_013408825.1 Mucilaginibacter tundrae | reverse complement strand
TGTAACGTCCTAAAATAGGTTGACTATTATTGATAATACAAAAGTTGTTAAAAACTCAAACATCAATCAAAGATGTTTGAGTTTTTTTATAGGTTTTTATTTTAATAGTTTCTTGTTGATGCATCTGATCGGGAGTTAGCATATAACAACTCCAATGCGGTCTTAAAAAGTTATAAGCATATATACTTTCTCTAACTTGCAGCAAAGCTTCACTATAATTGTCAAGCTGATCTGACAGTCCAAACTCATCTTTAAGTATCCCATTAACTCTTTCAGCAATGGCATTGTCGTAAGGGCTTCCATTTTCTGTCATACTTATGCTGATGTTGTTTTTTACCAGGCAATCAATATAAAGCTTACTACAATATTGTAACCCTCTGTCGGAATGATGAATTAACGGCAGATGATTGTATTTCCTGCTTTTTACAGCCATTTCTAATGCCCTGAGTGTCGAAGCTGCTTCCATATTATTGCATAATTCATAACCCATGATTTGCTTTGAATAAGCATCCGTAATCAGGTGCAGATATGCATTTCCATCTTCTGCTGTATCTAAGTAAGTTATATCAGCAACCCATACCTGCTCAGGCCTGTTGGGAACGAGACCTTTAATAAGATTAGGATATTTGCGCATCCAATGTTTTGAGTTTGTTGTAACGGTATATCGTCTTTTCTTATAAACTAACAAACCTTGCGACTTTAACCAGCAGAACAACTGGTCTCTGCCTATACTTATACCATTGTTTTTCAATAGGTAATGAAGCTTGCGTGTGCCTAATTTTGGCATTTGCCTGCGTAATTCTAACACTGATCTTTTTGCTGCTTCCCTTGCCTGGTTCTTTTGCCTGTCTGCCTTGATCTTTTTATAGTAAGCCTGTTTACTAATGCCAAACAATGCACAAAACATACTTACTTTTCTTGGGTAGGTTTTGGCAAGCTCACCGATTGTTTGACGGCGTCTTTTTTTAGGACGCTGATTTTTTCTTCTGCTTCAGTGATTTCAATTAGCTTTTGGTAAGCTTCTATTTGTAGCTTAGCATCTGCCAGTTGCTTTTCCAGATCTTTGATACGCTGCTTTTGTGGATCTTTCATCGGCCGCCCTAATTCTCCTTTTTGAGCGTAGTGCAATTTACCATACTTCCGGCACCATTTCAATACGGCCGAGTTTCCCCGTAAACCGTATTTTGCCTGTAACTGATCCTTATTTAAAAAGCCTCTTTCAAATTCGGCAACTACCTTCTTTTTGAAGGCTAAACTGAACTGCTTACGAGGGGTTCGTTTTTCTGATTTAATCGTCTTTGTTTCCATTCGTTGACTTGGTTTTAGTCAACTTTTCTTAGGACGAGACA
>NZ_JACCBZ010000022.1 GCF_013408825.1 Mucilaginibacter tundrae | reverse complement strand
GCGCCCCCTCTCGAGAGGGCACATGACCCATCTAGACAGTTGAGCGAAGATAGGAAAAATCGGACTGACATAGTAAAACATGTCAGTCCGTAGATATAAGCAGGGATTTATTGATTTATGGGATGGGTTAAAAGAATACTTCGATGCATTAGGTTGGTTTTTAAGCTGTCTTTGCACAATTGCAATATGTGCAGCTATTTTTGTTGTTTGGTGTTGTGTTGTGCATTATTACCCCTTGTAAGGTCTAACAACTTACTTGAATAATAATAATTACCTAAAGCGACTAAAAAAGTAACTACAATAAACGCAAGAGTTAAATTATTAGTTTTTTGCTGTTGCCTTATTTTCTTTTTCTCGTATAAAAACAATAGACCATCAGGTAATAGATATATAACTGCTATTATTTGGTCAAGCCAGTCGTCTGGGGGATCATTTACTTTAGGCACTTCAAATTTCAATATTCCTATATATTTTCTTTCAACCAAAGGCAGTAGTAATTGATTAGGTAAATCTTGCCAATTGGTGGGTTTAGTTTTATATACAGGCGACTGCATTAAGCTTTTTTTATTTCTTTTGAGACGCTTAATGTATTGAAAAGACCTCTTTTTTCAGCCTTTTCAAGTATAACAAAGTAAAAATCCTTACTCATTTTATTTTTTCCTCAATATACGTACTTATACGTATAGGAATAATGTAACAGAATAGTTACATTTACGAACCAATATAACCAAGTCCAAGCCCATTGACAAGCGTAATCATACCATTGCAACGGGCTTCTGGACGAGCCTTGCGGGATGGGGTGGTTGCGCTTTGTTGGAATGAAAAAGCCCCATTGAAGGGGCTGATAAATTTTAAATGGGTTGAATTACCATTTAATTACAAGAATGTCAAGGTTGGTAGTTTTCATAATCGCAAAGTTAATCAGTTACTGTTTTGTGTTTGTCATTTACGGATACAATTCTACAAGAATTCCCGCTTAAAAATATTCCTTTAACAATTTTAGAGCTGTGGTTGTATTTTCTTATCTTAACTCTTGAAAAACCGGTTAACGAGTGTTTTGCTAGCACTTGTACACTAATATACGAATTATTATCTAATAAGTTTGAAATATTTTCACCTGAAAAGAACTGACATGCATAATCACATCTTGATTCTAACGTTCTTTCGCCTCTAATAGTATTTTGGAATATATGTTTCCAATACATCCTATTTAAGACCCACTGATCCGCACCTTTTAATTGAATATCTTTAAAATTTACATTATTCCCATTTACGTTTGGCATATTTGAGCATACATATGCATTTACCTTTAAATCATAAATCTTAAAAAATAAAGATTTATTGATGATTTTAAATACATACGCATGGTGATCTTTGTTACCTACTTTCACATATTGAGATGCAATCTTATCACTTATGACGATTTTAGGCTTAAGTAAAAACAATAGAAATAAAAATATGGCGGATGCTACAACGCCCGGAATAACTCCATTTAAAAACGCCTGCCATAATATAGACCAACTCATAAATAAGGCTTAAGTTTAAATTGTTTAGGTAACTAATCTACAAATTGTTTTTAATCTGTCAATACTTATATTATACAATATTGCAAATACCGACTACCTACGCTATCTTTATTCCCAACAAACAGAAATATTCACCCGCAAAATCCGTCCAGATGAAAAGAAATAACAATTCGGCGTAACCTTTCGCCAATATCCGAGCCTATCAGGGCAGGAACATATTGTACCATATCAGATTGTTGTTCAGAATTCTCACACTATAACAACGTGCAATCCGATACAAGTGCGCCGACAAAGGCGTGGCTGTATCTTTGCATGCGAGGCCGTGAGAAGCCATGAACAACAGAGATAATCAACAGTCACGTCTTTTTTATTGTTCTAAATTCTCACAAAATGAAAAAACTTATCTCAATAGGGCTGCTATGCCTATTAGTATCCTGTAAGAAAACAGATTACTCACCCGCTAATTTTCAAGTACAAGTTAGCGGGCTTACCGCCAAAACATCGGTGTCTATAACCGTTAAGGATATTACCGAAAACTCCACGATACTAACGGTAGTAAATCAATTTGGTAATAATACCTACAACTCCACTACGGAAGTACATCCTGGAGATCAGCTATCAATCATGGCATCATCTAATGTAAATGATGACGTTAGTGGTGATGGTGATGGTACATTAAAGTATTATTTTAAAGGTCAACAAATGGGCGCACATGGAGGCGAAATAGGAGTGTTTGGGTTTAGTGAAAACGAAACTGTACCGCAACCATGAAAAAGTCATTATACATTTTAGGTGGCATCATATTATTGTTTATTATCACCAATCCGTCTATTTCAGCGTTTAAAGCTTATATAGGATCTAATACATATTCAGGGTTAAAAAGAACTACAAATTTATTTGTATGTAGTATTTATAAGCACAACGGGGTT
>NZ_JACCBZ010000021.1 GCF_013408825.1 Mucilaginibacter tundrae | reverse complement strand
TGGAGATTATGATGAATGAGACCACACCATTTCGGCGCAAGCTGACCCACTGTTTCGGGGCAAACTGACCAGGGCATTTCGGGGCAAACTGACCCACCAAAACGCGTAGCAAGTGCTGTAGAAGCAACCATCTTTTGAGGGCAAAAGACCCGTTCTAAGATGGCCAATTTGACAATCAGCATGAGTAAGATTAGAAAGATTTTAAGGATGAACAGCCAGGGTCGCAGTACGCGATTTATAGCTGCCCAGATTGATTCATCCCGGAATACCGTAAGAAAGTACCTGGCGGTCCTTAAGAAAAGCGGCTTTACCTTTGAAGAAGTTAATAGCCTGAATGATAAGGAACTGGAAGACATTTTCGGCAAGACCAGGGAAAACAACCAGCCAAGCACCCGTATGCAATCCATGCTGCGCTGCTTTCCACATGTCGATAAAGAGCTCAAAAAGACCGGTATGAACCGGCAACTCCTGTGGGAAGCCTATATCAAAGAGTTTCCTGACGGCTATAAGTACACCCAGTTTTGCACGTATTACAACCAATGGAAGACCCGAGTCAACCCGACCATGCACATGGATCACAAGGCCGGGGACAAGCTATACGTTGATTTTGCCGGTGAAAAGATGAGCATTACAGACAAAGATACCGGCGAGATAACGCCTGTAGAGGTCTTTGTAGCTATCTTGGGTGCCAGCCAGTTAACCTACGTTGAGGCCGTTATGAGCCAACAAAAGGAAGACTTTATAGCGGCCTGCGAGAATACCCTGCACTTTATCGGCGGCGTTCCCGCCGCCATTGTACCGGATAACCTGAAGGCAGCCGTAACTAAAAGCAGCCGCTATGAACCTACACTGAACGAAACGTTTGAAGACTTTGCCGATCATTACGGGACTACTATACTACCAGCGCGGGCGTACCGCCCGCGTGACAAGGCATTGGTAGAAGGTGCCGTTAAGATCATTTATACCAAGATCTATGCACCTTTAAACAAACAAGTATGTCATTCTTTAGCAGAGCTTAATACGGCTATTTGGCAAGCCCTGGAAGTCCATAACAGCCAGTTGCTTAAAGGCCGCAATTACAGCAGGAAGCTACAGTTTGAAGAGATCGAGCGCCAAACCCTTGCTCCGTTGCCTGTTCTGCGTTACCAGTTTAAAAAGCAGTTCCAGGCCAGGGTGATCAAGAACGGCCACGTTAACCTCGGCCCGGACAAGCACTATTACAGCGTCCCTTACCGATATATCGGCAAACGGGTCAAGCTGTTATACTCGCGTACCATTGTAGAGATCTACTCCAATTATGAGCGTATCGCATTGCACCCTCGCAATAAAAACCCTTATGGTTATACCACTGACAAAGAGCACATGGCCAGTACCCACCGCTTTAAAAGTGACTGGACACCAGATATGTTCCTGGATTGGGCGGCTTCCATTCACGAAGATGTAAGGCTGTATATTCTCCAGATACTGGAACGTAAACAACACCCGGAACAGGCTTATAAATCCTGCCTGGGTGTACTTGGCTTTGCTAAAAAAGCAGGGAACGAAAGGCTGACTATTGCCTGCCAGCGGGCATTAAGTTATGGCGTGTATAACTATAAAACGATACAAACCATACTGGAAAACAAGATGGATAACTACGAGGAAAGCTTATTTGCCGATGAGCTGCCTATGCCTAACCATGATAACATCAGGGGAAAAGACTATTACAAATAACCATTAAACAACAAATAACATGAATACAAGCACCTTAGACAAACTGCGGAAGATGAAGTTCTTCGGCATGTTCCATGCCTTCAAAAGCAGCATGGAAACCGGTAAAACAAATGATTACACGGCAGATGAACTGCTGGCCCACCTGGTAGATGCAGAATGGGACGACCGGCAGAACAGGCGTATTGAACGCACGATCCTATATGCCCGGTTCCGCTATAAAGCTTCAATTGAAGATGTTCACTATCATGCTGACCGAAGTATTGACCGCAACCAGATCATGCGTCTGGCGGATTGTACGTTTGTTGACCGCTTCGAGAACCTGCTGATCACTGGCAGCACAGGTATCGGTAAAAGTTATGTGGCTTCTGCTATCGGCCACCAGGCTTGCATATTGGGCTACCGCGTATTATATACCAGTACGCCCAAACTATTCGCCAAACTGAAGATGGCCAAGGCAGATGGCTCCTATATCAAGGAAATCGCCAAGCTGGAAAGGACACAACTGCTCATACTGGATGACTTCGGTATCCAGCCTTTTGATGCACAAAGCAGGGCGGCACTAATGGAGATCATTGAGGACCGGCACGGTAAGACCTCGCTGATCATTACCTCACAGTTACCAGTTAGTAAATGGTTTGAAGTGATTGGTGAAAAAACAATTGCTGATGCAATCCTGGACCGGATCGTTCATGATGCGCACCGCATCGAACTAAAGGGAGAATCTATGAGAAGAAAACGTAGTGTTGAACCGGAAAACAGTCACTAATGAAATTACCTTTTAAATAACTATTTTTGTACATGCTTTTATAGCATTTGCTGCAACCCAAAAGTCAGCTAACCCAGTGGTCAATTTGGCCCGGAATAGGGTGGTCAGCATCTCCATAATATACA
>NZ_JACCBZ010000020.1 GCF_013408825.1 Mucilaginibacter tundrae | reverse complement strand
TGATGCCCTCACCGATTAAATAATGCGCCAGCCGGTTGCTGTATGAATCCAGTTCCCCGTAACTTAGAGACCTATCTTCATAACTGACGGCCACAGCATCAGCATGTAAATATGACGACTGCGTAAACAAATCGATAAGCGTACTGTGCTCCGGGAAATAAGCCGATTCGCCCTGAAAAGCATTCAATCTGAGTTTCTCTGCCGGATCAGCAAGGCTGATGTCGCTGAGCAGTATGCCAGGATCATTAATAAGCTGTGTTAGGACATATTTGAAATGAGCAGCAATCGCAGCCACCTGATCTGTAGTCATAAGCTCACCGTTATAACTGAAACTAAGCCGAAGCCTGGCTCCAGGTTCTACAATTATGGTCAGCAAATAATTGGTGTGCTCAGCTAGTCTTATATCTGAAAGGCCAAGACCTGTGCCAGCACCTGTAGTCGCATATACCGGAAAGTTCTCAAATACCAATAAGCTGTCAAACAAATCGCCTTTTATCCCCAGTAACTCCTGAATAGTGGTCAGCGGAATATAAGGATGTTCCCGGCTTGCCGTCTGCGCATGCTGTATAACGGAAAGCCATTCCATGAATGATCCCGATCCAGGTAAAACACTACGCTGGGGAATGGTATGAATATAAAGGCCGACACGACGGTCTGCATTCTCCAGTTCTGCCGGGCGTCCTGATACAGTGACACCAAAAAGAACGTCTTCCTGACCTGTATAAGCGGACAGAAGATAGCTCCAGACACCTTGTATTATTGTATTGACCGTAATATGCTGCTGCTGAGCATACCGATTAACACTCGTAGTAAATGCTTCATCCAGTTCCAGTATCTCTGTACCAATAAGACCGGTTCCCTGGTTCCGGAAAGAGGCGTTAATGGCGAATGGCAACAGGCTGGGTGTGTCAAATCCTGATAAGTAGTTCCGCCAGTACTGCTGCTCGGAAAATCGGTCTCGCAACTGAAGGTAATGAATAAAGTCTCCGTAATTATCTTCCGGTAAATGCAATGGCTTGTCCCCGGCCAGCAAGCGGCCATAAGCTGCCTGCAGATTGGAAATTACCAGCGGAACTGACCAGCCATCCAATAAGATATGATGAAACGTCCATATCATCCGGGAATGACGGCTGCTCAACTGCAATAACTGCACACGCATCAGCGGAGCTGTATTAAAATCAAAGCCACGCAAACGATCCGATAATAAAAATGCTTCCACGGCCACGGCCTGGACATTCTGATCCATATGCTGAAAATCATGTAACTCGAACGGCAGCTGTACTGCCGAATGAACCCGCTGTATCGGCGTATGGAGTTCTTCGTAATGAAAAGAACTTCGTAAAATACTATAACCGCTGATTACCTGTTCCCAGGCTGCTTTTAACAGGTCCGGAACCACATTGTCCAGTAAACAGCTGAACTGTTCAACGTAAGTACCCGAACTACTGTCATACAAACCATGAAACAGCATCCCTTCCTGCAAACTGCTCAGTCCGTACAACTCGTTAAGCCCGGCTGTTCCGAATTTGCTGTTCAATGAATGTAATTCCTTAATTGTAAGCTTTCCGCCCAACCTGTAATCAGACGGCGTGTAATATCCCTGCTCGCTGTGGCCCATGCAATGTTCAATCAGTACCTCTAAATGTTGAAGGTAACTGGCTGCCAGCCGATCTATTGTACCAGCTTCGTATTCCCCGGTACTATAACTCCAGATCAAAGTAAGTCTATCCTGATAAATATAGCTGTCTACGCCAAGCCTGAAATCATACACATTATCCATGTCTGACAAGGCCCCGGCAGATAGAATAATATCAGCGGGCTGGCTTAGCCAGCTGCTGTTATTCACCAGGTTTCCCAATCGTCCCAAGTAATTAAATACAATGTCCGCCTGCTTTACAGATGCCATTTGTGAACGTACAACTTCGTCGGCATGTAAATAACGCAGTACCCCATAACCCAGCCCCTGAACAGGAACCTGGCGCAGTTGCTCTTTAATGCTGCTGATCTGCCTGCCGTAATCAGGGACTAAGCCCCCATCCAGCTCCAGCAATACAGGATATAGTGTAGTAAACCACCCTATCGTACGGTTCAGGTCTATTTCGGAACCCAAATCTTCGCGCCCGTGTCCTTCCATACCTATCATCTGCTGATTTAAGCCGGTCCACTCCTGCAAGGTTAGCGCTAATGCGCTCATTAAGATATCTTTAACATCAGTATGATAAGTCGCATGTACTTCCTGAAGCAATAAACGGGTTAACGCCGCGCTGATCCTCACTTCTTTACGCTTCATCGTATGAATCAGCCGCGCGCCCGATAGTTCATGATCTACCGGCAGGGGATGGTAGCCATTTAATGTAGCTTTCCAGTAAGGATATTGGCTATCCAGCGATGAGCTACCCGCATAACGATGTAATGCAGCGTACCATTGACGATAGGAACTGCCCTTCGTACCAAGGTCTAATGGTTTTCCTGATAACGACGCATCAAGACAATTATGAAGATCCTCTGATAAAATACGCCAGGAGACACCATCCACACAAAGATGGTGCGCAACCACCAGTAACAAATTATGCGGTACAGCTGTACCTGTTTTTAACAAGACTACCCGTAATAAAGGGCCTTCTGTTATACTTAGCTGCTGCTGGTAAACGCTGCAGACTTCCGGAAGATCCTCACTTTCCAACATAACCTCTTCTACCTGGACAAAAGAACGGTCATACCATTGTTCCCACTCCTCACCTGTCTTACGATAACGAAATCGCAATGCATCATGATGGCTTAACAGCTCGGTGAAAATCCCCTGTAATAGGCTTACCCCGGCAGACTTATCTATGCCAAGTAGTAATGACTGGTTATAATGGGAGATACTGGCGTGATCCTGAGAAAAAAACCAATGCTGAATAGGTAGCAACCCGGCAGAACCGGAGAGCTCTCCTTGCTCTGATTGAAAAATATCCGTTGCTGTAAGACCCGCAGTCAATAAGCGAATTGTCTGACAGCGGAAAATATCTCGCGGTTGTAAATAAATCCCAAGGTGCCTGGCGCGGCTGACTACCTGAATACTTACGATCGAGTCACCGCCGATTTCAAAGAAGTTATCATTGACACCGACCTTTTCCAGGCCTAGGAGTTCCTGCCAGATGCCACATAGTACAGCTTCTGT
>NZ_JACCBZ010000019.1 GCF_013408825.1 Mucilaginibacter tundrae | reverse complement strand
TAAGATTTGGCACCGACCTACTCTCCCACATTTTACTGCAGTACCATCGGCTCTGGCGGGCTTAACTTCTCTGTTCGGAATGGGAAGAGGTGGACACCGCCGATATAGGCACCTGAATTTCTTTTGTTGAGGTTAAAGGTTCAAGGGTTAAAGCTGAAAGGTTTTTCCTTTCGCCTTTGTCCTTTTACCTTTCGGCCTAAACAATGACATATTATTGAAAGAAGTGATTGAATAAGAGAAAACAACAGTTTAGTGTTTGGGTGGACGGAACGAATCCCGTCCACCATTATTACCTGCTATGAGAAAGCTTCGGGCAATTAGTATTACTCGGCTATGATGTCACCACCTTTATACCTGTAACCTATCAACGTAGTAGTCTGCTACGACCCTCAATGGAAGTCTCATCTTGTGGCTAGTTTCGCACTTAGATGCTTTCAGCGCTTATCTATTCCCAACGTAGCTACTCTGCAATACAGCTGGCGCCATAACAGATTCACCAGAGGTTAGTCCAACCCGGTCCTCTCGTACTAAGGTCAGCCCCACTCAAACTTCCAACGCCCACAACAGATAGGGACCGAACTGTCTCGCGACGTTCTGAACCCAGCTCGCGTGCCACTTTAATGAGCGAACAGCTCAACCCTTGGGACCTTCTCCAGCCCCAGGATGTGACGAGCCGACATCGAGGTGCCAAACCTCCCCGTCGATATGAGCTCTTGGGGGAGATCAGCCTGTTATCCCCAGCGTACCTTTTATCCTTTGAGCGATGGCCCTTCCATGCAGAACCACCGGATCACTATATCCGTCTTTCGACCCTGATCGACTTGTCTGTCTCACAGTCAAGCAAGCTTATGCTATTGCACTCCTCATACGGTTACCAAGCGTATTGAGCTTACCTTTGAAAGCCTCCGTTACCTTTTTGGAGGCGACCACCCCAGTCAAACTACCCGCCAAACAATGTCCCCGACATAGCCGGGTTAGACACCAAATACAGAAAGGGTGGTATTTCAACGTTGACTAACCGACTCCTAGCGAAGCCGGATCACAGTCTCCCACCTATCCTACACATCCTGTATCCGATATCAATGTTAAGTTGTAGTGAAGGTGCATGGGGTCTTTCCGTCCCGTTGCGGGTAACCGGCGTCTTCACCGATACCACAATTTCACCGAGCTCATGGCTGAGACAGCGCCCAGATCGTTACACCATTCGTGCAGGTCGGAACTTACCCGACAAGGAATTTCGCTACCTTAGGACCGTTATAGTTACGGCCGCCGTTTACCGGGGCTTCGATTCAATGCTTCGGTTTAACCCTAACATCCCCTCTTAACCTTCCGGCACCGGGCAGGTGTCAGGCCATATACGTCATCTTTCGATTTTGCATAGCCATGTGTTTTTGTTAAACAGTCGCCTGGGCCTTTTCACTGCGGCTGATATTGCTACCAGCGCCCCTTCTCCCGAAGTTACAGGGCCATTTTGCCGAGTTCCTTAGCCATGATTCACTCGAGCACCTTAGGATTCTCTCCTCGACTACCTGTGTCGGTTTACGGTACGGGTTTTTATAACCTGAAGCTTAGCGGGTTTTCTTGGAAGTCTGATTACCTGAACTATCCTCTTACCCGAAGGCTCAAGGTACTATCAGCTTTCAGCATGGTCTGCGTACTTAACTACAGTCCATATACCTACGGCCTTTAACGAACTATTCCGTCAGTTCGCGTCAGTGTCACTACTCCGTCACCGCATCGCAGTTATAAAAAGTACTGGAATATTAACCAGTTGTCCATCGGCTACGCCCTTCGGCTTCACCTTAGGCCCCGACTAACCCTGATCCGATTAGCGTTGATCAGGAAACCTTAGTCTTTCGGTGGGCGGGTTTCTCTCCCGCCTTATCGTTACTTATGCCTACATTTGCTTTTCTAATACCTCCACGGTAACTTACGTATCCGCTTCGCCGGCAATTAGAATGCTCCCCTACCAGTATGTGCAAAGCACATAATCCATAGCTTCGGTATAACGCTTAATGCCCGTTTATTATCCATGCCCGATCGCTCGACTAGTGAGCTGTTACGCACTCTTTAAATGAATGGCTGCTTCCAAGCCAACATCCTAGCTGTCTGTGCAATCGGACCTCGTTAGTTCAACTTAGCGTTAATTTGGGGACCTTAGCTGATGGTCTGGGTTCTTTCCCTCTCGGCCCTGGACCTTAGCACCCAGAGCCTCACTCCAGCGTATATTAATAAGCATTCGGAGTTTATCTGGATTTGGTAGGATTTGACTCCCCCGCACCCAATTAGTAGCTCTACCTCTTATTAACTCAACCGCCAGGCTGTTCCTAAAAACATTTCGGGGAGTACGAGCTATTTCCCAGTTTGATTAGCCTTTCACCCCTACCCACAGATCATCCGGAAACTTTTCAACGTTTATCGGTTCGGTCCTCCAGTACCTGTTACGGCACCTTCAACCTGTCCATGGGTAGATCACAAGGTTTCGCGTCTACCCCCTCTGACTATACGCCCTTTTCAGACTCGCTTTCGCTTCGGCTGCGTGGCTGAACCACTTAACCTTGCCAGAGAGGAGTAACTCGTAGGCTCATTATGCAAAAGGCACGCCGTCACGGAACAAGTCCGCTCCGACCGCTTGTAAGTACACGGTTTCAGGTTCTATTTCACTCCCCTGTTCGGGGTTCTTTTCACCTTTCCCTCACGGTACTGGTTCACTATCGGTCTCTCAGGAGTATTTAGCCTTACCGGATGGTGCCGGCAAATTCCCACAAGGCGTCTCCGACCTCGCGGTACTCAGGATACCACTATCCTATTATTACTTACCCGTACGCAGCTCTCATGCTCTATGGCCGGGTTTCCCACCCCGTTCCGGTTCATTTTAATATTCATGTTGTGGTCCTATAACCCCGGTTATGCCGTAACATAGCCGGTTTGGGCTGTTTCCATTTCGCTCGCCACTACTCTGGAAATCACTGTTGTTTTCTCTTCCTCTGCTTACTTAGATGTTTCAGTTCAGCAGGTTCGCGCATTTATGCAATTAGTCTTCAACTAATTAGGTTTCCCCATTCGGAAATCCGCGGATCAATTCATATTTGCTGATCCCCGCGGCTTATCGCAGCTTATCACGTCCTTCATCGCCTCTGAGAGCCAAGGCATCCCCCGTGTACCCTTTCTTACTTTCTTCTACGATACCGCCTTTTGCTCGGTATGTATGCTTTTTAGTTAGATTGTTGTGTATCGCTTCCTTCAGTATTGCTACCTTAGGTTACTCAACAGCCGACAATCGTCCCTACTGTTGTTTTCTCTTTCAATTACTTCTTCCAATATGTCAAAGAACTTTTACCCCGGTCTTCCATTGCGGATCGCCTTTATCAATATCCATGCCTTCCGGCAAATGGTGGGTATAGTGGAGAATAACGGATTCGAACCGTTGACCCCCTGCGTGCAAGGCAGGTGCTCTAGCCAGCTGAGCTAATCCCCCGTAAGATTGTACCTGTAGTCCCGAGCAGATTTGAACTGCTGACCCCTACATTATCAGTGTAGTGCTCTAACCAAACTGAGCTACGGGACTTTATGATTTCGGATTTGTGATTTACGATTTTAGATTTCAGTCAATCGTAACTCGTAAATCGTAAATCGTAATTTCTTACAATCCCGCCATTTCAGATGTTTAGAACCACTAATGGCTTCATCTTTTGGGTTTTCTTTTTGTGTTTTTTTGTTTGTGTTCTAACAAACAATTAAGAAATAATCATGTAACGAGCAGTTTTAATATACTCATAGTGAGAGTGAGGGAACCTGCTCCAGAAAGGAGGTATTCCAGCCACACCTTCCGGTACGGCTACCTTGTTACGACTTAGCCCCAGTTACCGACTTTACCCTAGGACGCTCCTTACGGTTACGCACTTCAGGCACTTCCAGCTTCCATGGCTTGACGGGCGGTGTGTACAAGGCCCGGGAACGTATTCACCGCAGCATTGCTGATCTGCGATTACTAGCGAATCCAACTTCACGGGGTCGAGTTGCAGACCCCGATCCGAACTGTGAACAGCTTTTTGAGATTGGCATCCTGTTGCCAGGTAGCTGCCCTCTGTACTGCCCATTGTAGCACGTGTGTAGCCCCGGACGTAAGGGCCATGATGACTTGACGTCGTCCCCTCCTTCCTCTCTATTTGCATAGGCAGTCTGTTTAGAGTCCCCACCATTACGTGCTGGCAACTAAACATAGGGGTTGCGCTCGTTGCGGGACTTAACCCAACACCTCACGGCACGAGCTGACGACAGCCATGCAGCACCTAGTTTCGTGTCCCGAAGGACTGATACGTCTCTGTATCATTCACTAACTTTCAAGCCCGGGTAAGGTTCCTCGCGTATCATCGAATTAAACCACATGCTCCTCCGCTTGTGCGGGCCCCCGTCAATTCCTTTGAGTTTCACCCTTGCGGGCGTACTCCCCAGGTGGAATACTTAACGCTTTCGCTTAGACGCTGACCGTATATCGCCAACATCGAGTATTCATCGTTTAGGGCGTGGACTACCAGGGTATCTAATCCTGTTTGATCCCCACGCTTTCGTGCCTCAGTGTCAATAAAACCATAGTAAGCTGCCTTCGCAATTGGTGTTCTGTGACATATCTATGCATTTCACCGCTACTTGTCACATTCCGCCTACCTCTAGTTCATTCAAGCCCATCAGTATCAAGGGCACTGCGATAGTTAAGCTACCGTCTTTCACCCCTGACTTAACAGGCCACCTACGCACCCTTTAAACCCAATAAATCCGGATAACGCTTGGATCCTCCGTATTACCGCGGCTGCTGGCACGGAGTTAGCCGATCCTTATTCTTACAGTACATTCAGCTTGGTACACGTACCAAGGTTTATTCCCGTATAAAAGCAGTTTACAACCCGTAGGGCCGTCTTCCTGCACGCGGCATGGCTGGTTCAGGCTTCCGCCCATTGACCAATATTCCTTACTGCTGCCTCCCGTAGGAGTCTGGTCCGTGTCTCAGTACCAGTGTGGGGGGTCATCCTCTCAGATCCCCTAAACATCGTAGCCTTGGTAAGCCATTACCTTACCAACTAGCTAATGTTCCGCATGCCCATCTTCACCCTATAAATATTTGATTATAAAATAATGCTATCCTATAATATTATGCGGTCTTAATCTCTCTTTCGAGAGGCTATCCCCCTGGTGAAGGTAGGTTACATACGTGTTACGCACCCGTGCGCCACTCTCATGGAAAGCAAGCTCTCCAATCCCGTCCGACTTGCATGTATTAGGCCTGCCGCTAGCGTTCATCCTGAGCCAGGATCAAACTCTCCATTGTAAAATGTTTTGTTTGTTCACTGACCCTATTATTAATTAATAGAATCTGTGTATTATTATATTTCTTTTTACAGATCCTCTCTTTCTCTCTTTTGTTCGTATACCAAAAACTTCCGCTTGCGTCCGGTTCGATCGCTCTCCCCTTTTTCTTACCGAAGCTGTCAGCTACGTTACATGATTTTCTATTTCTTAAAAGAACTTTGTCGGTGGACCCATCCCGGACACCTATATGTTTTTGCCTTATTGCAAGGCTTAACTTTTCATTTTGTATCAGCTGAAAATCGCTTTCAACTTCTTTCGCTTTTCAGCTCCCTGTCTCCCGCCTTTCAGCTTTCGACCTTCTCTTTTTTCCCGTTCGTTTTGGGATTGCAAAGGTAGAAAACCTTTTCTTATTTGCAAACTTTATTTCT
>NZ_JACCBZ010000018.1 GCF_013408825.1 Mucilaginibacter tundrae | reverse complement strand
TGCTTTTATAGCATTTGCTGCAACCCAAAAGTCAGCTAACCCAGTGGTCAATTTGGCCCGGAATAGGGTGGTCAGCATCTCCATAATATACAGTTTGTGGCTTTTTAAAATCTCTATTTTGTGCTATCAACAATGGCAATTTGTTGATTATTCCTTTTTGAATTATATACTTAAATTCATTATAATTTTGTCTTTTACTGTTAGACATTTTTCAATGCTCCAACCGATTTTTAGCTTTACGATGAGATTTCTTTAGAAGCTTGTTAACACTTTTCAATCAATGGATAGTCAAGCATGACACTTAAATAAAATGTTGATAACAAGGTAAAATTAGGAATCAGTTCAAGCGAATCATTTGAATTGACTTAATTCCAATAAAGTTTGTGATTGAATCTCCGATTTGGAGGGGATACGACCATTTTCTAAATGTGCAAGCACATCAGAACCTTTGAAATAAATCAGCTTTGAACCGGGCGGTTTATAAACTGGAATGACACCATTAGATGACATTTTGTGAACAGTAGATTTTGAAATGTTTAAAACATCACATAGGTCAGCAACTGAAAGAAATTCTTTCATAATAATAAAATAACTTGGAATGAAATTTCGATTTTTTAGTTGCGGTTTTTAGCAATCAGAACTGAAAGGGCTGATTCTAAATCATGCTGAGCTGTAACTCAATCACGCAACAAAGTTAACAATGCTGCCCTATTCGAAAAAATTTATTTTAAAATAGTTTCTTATTTTTACTGTGTTAACTGCAAAAGTTACAAGAAACAAAATACAATTACAGCTTATTGCGCATTGAAATTGTTTGGAAATAAAAAAGCACTTATAGAATTTATTCCGTAAGTGCTTGATTACTATGTGGGAGTTACTGGGTTCGAACCAGTGACCCTCTGCTTGTAAGGCAGATGATCTAGACATTTAACTATCTTCTATTTGTGAACATTAATGGCTTTTTTGGTAAATAAAGGCACTTTTTTATCACCTTACCCCTTCCAGATAAACAAACAAATTTGTACGTTTGATCAGGAATGTTGGTCAGATTGCCATCGACGTAGCAGGCAACCTCTATGTTACTGACCAAAACAATAATGCCATTCGCAAGATTACACCGGGCGCCAAGGTAACCACGTTTGCCGGAGGTACAGAGGGTAACCAAAATGGAAACATCAACGCTGGGATTGACACTGTTATGCAAACCATACCGGTAACTGTAGAAAGTTCCCTTCAGATCAATTCCAACCTGACGGACGTTACATTGCATGTAAATAGCGCTTGCCCCACCACACTACCAGACTACACGCTAGGACTTACAGTAACTGATAATTGCAGCAACAATATTCACTATACCCAGTCCCCAGCAGCAGGTACGCAGGTAAGCGGCAGCGCGCCGATAAGTGTTACCATCACCGCCAATGATGACCATTATGGTAGCGCAACCGTATCATTTACGGTTACACCTGATAGTTCACCTGTACCTCCACCAACTGTGGTTATCTCAACCCCACAAAATATCGTTTGTGCTAATAGTGAGGTTGAGTTTACAGCGCAGGCAGCTAATACCGGTACCCAATTAATTTATCAATGGTTACTCAATGGAAATCCTGTAGGTGGAAACTTGCCAACTTATTCTTCAACCAGTTTCAAAAATAATGACAATATCTCCTGTAGCCTAACGGTACTTAATGGTTGCAGTCAAACGGTGCAGTCAAATTCGGTTACGCTAAGTGTCAATAATAACTTAAACACCGTCTGTCGCGGTAGAAACAGCTGCAGATACAGTTTGCCAGGGCACGTCAGTAACATTTGTTGCCGATACTACAAACGCAGGTAAAAACCCGTCATATCAATGGCATGTAAATGGGGTTAATACAGGAAGCAACTTAAACACATTTGTCAGTGCAGCATTAAATAATGGTGATCATATTAATTGCACGCTAACTAATAATGATCCTTCCTGCCTGACTGTTATCAGCACAACATCACAGGATCTCATTATACACGTAACGACTTTGCAAAATCCGTCAGTTGCCATAACAAGCAGTTTTATAGGGTCTGCCTGTCAGGGCTCAACAGTTAACTTTACAGCATCAGTCAACAATACGATTAACCCAGATTATCAATGGATGGTTAATGGCTTGGACGTGGGATCAAATCAAAACAAGTTCTCTACTACAGGCTTAGCTAATGGTGATCAAGTAAGCTGTGTGATTACCGGTGGGAGCAAATGCCTTACGAACCCTACCGCTACTTCCAATATAATAATAGCTAATATAACATCACTTTTAAATCCTCCTGTTGCAACCATAACCACAAGCAATAATCAGGCATGTGCGGGTACACCCGTTAGTTTTTCAGCATCTATAAATGCAAATATTTCAAACCTAAATTATCAATGGCAAGTTAACGGGTCTAACACCGGAAGTACCGGCCCTGATTTTACAAGTGTTAAACTGAACAATGGTGATCTGGTATCCTGTATTATCAGCAGTGATAGCAATTGTCTCGCTCCTATAACAAGT
Organism: Mucilaginibacter tundrae; assembly: GCF_013408825.1. GTDB lineage: Bacteria > Bacteroidota > Bacteroidia > Sphingobacteriales > Sphingobacteriaceae > Mucilaginibacter. The sequence continues at coordinate 14,457 of NZ_JACCBZ010000018.1, read as the reverse complement.
AACAGTTTACCTTTGAGTATTTACCCTATGCCCATTATCTCATTTAACAGCCCACCAGTTATTAAACAAGGGGAATCAATACAGTTAAATCCAATTGTGACCGGCAATATCGCATCATATCAATGGTATCCTGCTAATAGTCTAAGTTATCCTAATGTGGCAAACCCTATAGCAAAACCTGCCATTACTACAACCTATTATCTCGTAGCCACATCTATTAACGGCTGTCAGGATACAGCTTCTGTGGTTGTAACCGTATTGACAATCGTTGTAATTCCAAACACTTTTACCCCTAACGGTGATGGCACTAATGATCAGTGGGAAATACCATCTTTAATTTATTATCCAAAATGTCAGGTCAGTGTTTTCAACCGTTATGGAGCACTCGTTTTCCATTCGATAGGCTACCCAAAAGCATGGGATGGAACTTATAATGGGAAACAGATACCCAGTGGTACATACTATTATTTAATTGATCTTGAAAACGGATCTTCTCGAAAATCTGGCTATCTAGAAGTTATTAGATAAAAACTTAAACATTATATGACATTAGAAGAATTTTTACTATCAAGGGGATGTTTAGTAAGTTTCAGCGGATCGGCTGGTCCGGACTTGAGGCTATTCGTTATAACCTGCCCCAATATATTTTATCAGGAAAAAATATTTTATAGAGAAAGTGACCAAAGCAATGGATACTGGTTAAAGTACGGAAGTAAACTAATAAGTCTATTAGCTAACGGTTTTAAGTTTTCGGGTTGTCTCCGTACGATGCTGTATGAGGTGTGATGGTTTTGCCGGACAGTGGACTCTCTTAGTTTCTAAAGATAATTAATAATTGTTGTTGTTTGTTTGTCGTGTTGGAATGTGGGAAACTCGTAGAGTTTTCATATTTCAACACGTTTTTCTTTTTTTGCTTCTTTTTTTCTTTTTATCAGACCTCCGCTTTTTGTTGATAACTCATCTTCCGCTCAAAAGCCACCGGGCTGATATAGCCCAGTGCTGAATGTCTGCGGATAGGATTATAGTACGTTTCAATGTATTCAAATATTTCTACGCGGGCATTTTCTAGTCCTTCAAAGGCTCCGCCTTGCAATAGCTCGGCTTTAAACCTGGAGAAATGCGATTCCATAAAAGCATTATCGTACGGGTTATCTACACCGCTCATGCTCTGCAATACCTTGTGGCCGTTCAACAATTTGCGGAAGACATTCCCGGCATACTGCCCGCCACGGTCAGAATGAACGATCAGTCCGCCAGCGGCCTTACGGCTGCTCCATGACTTTTTAAATGCTTCTACGATCAGCCCTTCTTTCATGTGGTTCAGTAATTGCCAGCCTGTTACCTTACGCGAAAATAAATCCGTCCATACCGCCAAAAAGCACCAGCCCCCACCGTTTAAAGGGACGTAAGTGATGTCACCAACCCACACCTGGTTGATTTTTACCGGGAACGCTTTTCCCTTCAACAGGTTAGGGCTGATGGGGTAAGGATGCCTGCTGTCGGTCGTACGGGGCACAAACGACTTCGGCTGGATCGCTTTTAAACCTTTTTTATGTAATATCCGCCGTACCTTATAATGACCTATCTTTAAGCCCTGGTCCAATAGCTCCGGCACCAGTCTGCGAATACCATAACGCCGCTTATGCAACGTAAAGGCATCAACGACCTGCGCTTCGATTTCCTTTTCTGCGGGGTTTTCAACGGTATTGCCATTCTTGCGGTAAACGTAATAACAGCTCCGGCTTACCGACAAAACGTGGCACATTGTGAGCACCGGAAAAATCAGCGCCTGGGATAAAATGAAAGCGTACACCACCTTTAAATCCCCCGGCTGAAAATGCCTAACGCTTTTTTTAAAATGTCCCTTTCCTGCTCTACCTCGCGCAAACGAGCCTTGACCCGCTCATGTTCCGCTCCAGGAACAGCCGGAACAACTATCGGCATCAAAGGATCCGACGACCTCAGGGAACCTGTACGCTGTGCCCTCCATTTGTGGATCATCCCCACGTTAATGCCTAATGATGTGGCGATCTCATGAACCGGACGGCCGGTAAACACCATTTTCAACACGTCCCCTTTAAATTCTGCATCGTATTTCCTACGTGGCTTGTCTGATTTTTTTCCTAACATCGGTTTGCTAATTTAAGCAAATCCTACTGTCCTGTTTTACCGATGCATCTCATATACCTGTTAACCGAATCGATTAATATCTTATTGCCAATTTCTATAATTCTTCATTGAATGAGGTAAGTGACTATATTTTGTTAAGATATCATTACATTATGGTGTTGAGACGACATATATTAGCAATAATTTCACAGCATACCTTTAACCGATTCACAATGATTATTCAACGCTTTTCTGGCCTGCCGTAGATTTACGAAAGTATTCTCAGCCTGCATTAATGCAGCCGGAAATCCTGTCAAAGTTACCTGATTCTTCACCTGTTAATAAATTATGAAAAAGTTAAACTTTTTTGCTTGCATTGCTTTGCTGTTTTTTTTATCCCTGCTACAATCTTATTCAGCACAATCTCAGACACTTCCGCCGCCAACTACCTCGAGCCCCAATGCGGCAACCCTGGAGAAATTCACGGACGTGCCAGTGAATCTGTTCACCGGTACCCCGGACATCAGTATCCCGATACATACGTTAAAATACGGAAATATCTCGGTTCCTATTTCTTTAAGATACCATCCTTCAGCGGTAAGACCCGCTCAGCAACCCGGATGGGTAGGATTAGGTTGGGACCTGCAAAGTTATGGCGCTATCACCCGGATCGTACGGGGCAATCCGGATGATTTGTATGGCAGTCCGGGCACTTCGATGGCACCGCAAAACTCCCTTGACGCCTATTACCCGGTTCCAGGGAATAGCGTAAACTTCCCAAATGCCTCCGGCAGCGAATTGGCGAACGCTACAGGGTGGTCTTCTGTAACCAATCTGAAAAATAATTTTCAGGTGAGTCCGCTTGATCAGACTGGTGTAATTGATATTCAGGCTGATGAATTTTCCTTCAATTTTATGGGGTATAGCGGAACTTTTTATTACGAAGGACCAACATTAGGATGGAAGGTTGTATGCAATGATAATATCAAAATATCTTTATTGACCGGGACCGGAAGTTTAGCCGGGACTGCAGAGGATGGTTTTTTGGCACAGGCAGATATTTATCCCGCTATTGAACAATACATACCGTTTCAGACATCGCAGCAACCAACCTGCAATGGTTGTTCGGGGGTGATAAACGATGCGGGGACCAACTATCAGCCCAACACTTTTGCAGGTTTTATTATGACCGTACCAGACGGTACCCAATATGTTTTTGGCGGCGCTAATGCAATTGAGTTTGAATCGGTATATTACTTTGATCCGGTCACTCCTTCAAACTCTGTTAATGGACCGTTCCAGTTTTTAGCCAATACTTGGTTATTATCGCAGATCATAGATGTCAATCATAATGTGGTGAACTTTACCTATCAACGAACTTATCCTACCGTGAATTTATCTTTTTTAGGATTTAGCGATAGCGATATTACCGCGTCAACATCTAATGGCTGTAGCGTTTCAAACGCCACCCAATCCACGACCGCGATTAATACTCATTATGGGCATTATGAGTGGCCTATGTATTTAAGCCAAATCAGCAGCCCGAATGAAACCATATCGTTTACCTTTTCTCCGGCGACCTGTCTCCGGTATAGCAACTTTACCCTGCTCAGCCAGGATGGCAGCAATGTAAACCCAGCTGCAGGCCCGATTGTGCCAATTCCAGCCAATTCCGATCAGCTTAACCCGGCTCCGATTAACGGAAATCTCAATAATATTCAGTGGGAGCAGCTAAACACGATAACAATCAATAACAGCGCCAATAATATATACCGGGAATTCCAATTCAATTACAGCAGTTCAGCTAGCCAAAGACTTACCTTAAATAGTTTATCTGAAAATGACAACCAGGATAGCCCCATGGAAGTTTATTCCTTTCTATACAATACCGTAAGCAATATGTCGGCGCTAAAAGACGGAACGACCGCTTACTATGACGGCAATGGCACCGATAATTGGGGCTTTTTCAATGGACAGGATCTTGGTAGTGTTAACGCGAGTGGTATAGTTGCAGCCAGACAGACAGATCCTACGGAGGTCACAACTGGATTGCTGAATCAGATTACCTATCCCACGGGTGGTTATACCAAGCTGACCTGGGAAGCACATGACTATTCCCAGTACGTTTCTGCCAACCGGCAGGCCCTGGTAGCTGCAACCGGATATGCAGGCGGCAGCCGGATTAAGGAGATTAAAAGTTTTGACATTAACGGAGCGGTATTGCTGGACAAAAATTATATTTATAAAGCGGGCTACACCGCGGGCGGAACAACTACGCTTTCGTCCAGTGGTGTGTTGAACGGGATGCCTCAATACAGTTTCAGTACGTCAAACAGGCAAACAGTTATCGGAAGTGCTACCATTTCGATCTATTCAGATGCGTTCCAGCCGCTAACCAACTATAGCTATAACGGGATGGGTTCATATATTGGCTATAATGAAGTGGCGGAGGTTAATGCGGACGGCTCTTATACGCGGCACTTTTTTACCAATTATGGAATCGACCTGAATGGGATATCACATTATGACAATCCCCCCGCTAGCATGATCGGCTGGTTATTGAATGGAAGCATGGAGGCCTATCTGCCAATGAATACCCTGGAAGGGGAACGGGGCTTGCCGACCGGAACGTTTCAATATACATCCGGCAATACGTTGGTACAAAAAACCAATTATACTTACCGCAATGACGCGGCCAGGTTTAACAGCTATTTGAACCACATTGATGTCGGTAATTTTTTCTCGCAATGTAACCCTGCGGAATTATTTGTCCTGGAATCTGCACGTGAACTGTATACCTACGACTATTACCCCGTAAATAAAACCATGACGATCTATGATCAGAATGGCAATAATCCGGTGGTTTCGTCAGAAACTTATAATAGCTATGACGTCAACAATATGCTTACGCAGAAAACGGTAATAAACAGCAGAGGAGAAACAGTTGTAACGAATTATACCTATCCTATAGAAGCGACGGATGCAACCAGCTTGGCCATGGTTGCCGCACATATTTTGACCCCCCTTATAAAAACGGTGGTCACCAATAATGGAAACCCGGTAAGCCTGACCCAGATTGCTTATTCGTCACCTTACACAAACTATTTTTTGCCTCAAACGGTTCAGCTGCAAACCGGATCCAATACACTGGAAACAAGGGAACAGATGTATCAATATGATACACACGGCAATGTGCAGGAAGAATCTAAAACAGGCGATGCACATGATGTCTACCTTTGGGGGTATAATTCACAGTATCTTGTCGCCAAGATAACCAACAGCACTTACGCGGCTGTACAAGCGGTAATGGCTTCAAACAATATTACCCAGTCGCAGCTTGACAATCCCGGTACGACCGACGCGGTAATGCGAACAACCCTGAATCTTTTGCGCGCAGGTCTTCCAAATTCACAGGTTACCACTTATACTTATGCAACAGTGACAGGAATAACAAGCGAAACTGATCCCAAAGGCAAAATTACAACTTATCAGTATGATTCCTACAACCGTTTAATGAATATCATTGACCTGAACGGAAATATTGTCAAACATTACGATTACCATTACCAGGGGCAATAGTTATCAGCTCAACCTAAACTAATTATCGTGAAAAAAAGATTATTTTTTACTGTCAGCTTTATTATAGGCTTACTGCTGTTGGTTAGCCAATCGGGCACCGCACAATCGTACACCATATCTCCCAATGGTTATATTTGTAGCCAAACTACCACCGTTACATTATCCGGCTCGCAAACCAGTAAATATTATCAGGTTGCCACCGAAAATACCACCAACAACGGCACCTATTATAGCAGTTGGATGAGTGGCACCGGCTCTGCTATATCTTGGTCTAATGTACCTGCAGACGGAACCTGTGTAGTATACATATCTCCAGGAAGCGCTATGCCAACTTCTAACGCAAGTGGCAGCGTGGTTGCCAGCGGCGCAATATTTTATCAAAGTCCGCCTCATGTTTCCATGACAGCGACCGGGAATACGGCTTTGACACCAGGAAATTCTATTACTTTCAATGCGAACATAACCCCTACTTCCACGGTCACGGGGCCTTGGACTTATTTATGGTTTCTCAACGGCCAGCCAGTTCAAAATAGTCCCAATACGCAAACTTATACGGCATCTGCCGCCGGCAGTTATTCAGTCGACATCGTTGGTAATTGCAGCGGGCAAATGACGAATGCGATAGTGGTGACGCAAGCAATTGCTCCAGGTACGATCAGCCCTGCTGAAGAAACGGCTAATGCAAACGTAGCCGGTGGGCAATTGACTGGGACGTTACCCGCAATTTGGTCAGGAACCATAGCTTATCAATGGCTAAGCAGTGCTGACGGTACTAATTGGAACCCTATAACTGTGAACGGTACAGGACAAAATTATACGCCAACCCCACAGACATCTACATTATTGTATAAGAGAGAAGTAATTAATGGTTCTAATACCGCCTATAGCAATACCAGTGCAGTGATTGTCAGCTATTCCGAACCGTTGCTAACTAGTTTTGGACACAGCATGAATTATATCTTAACGTCAATTCCGAAGGTGGCAGGAATAACAACGAATGCAGGACTGCTGAACCAAACAACCGGAATGTTACAACAAAGTATTCAGTATTTTGACGGACTGGGCAGAATAATTCAATCCATACAGATTAAAGATAGCCCGCATTTTAATGATGTGGTGAAGCCGGTTGCTTATGATGCCCTCGGCAGGATTGCCCAGGACTACCTGGCGTACACGAGCACTGTTAATGATGGCAGCTATAAACCCAATGCACTGACCACCGATCAGGCTGGGTTTTACACTTCCCCGCCATCAGGCTCCGGCGTAAGCAGCGACGCGTCGCCCTATGCTACTATTGGTTTCGAGCCATCACCAATAAATCGGATCATCGAGCAGGGAGCACCGGGGACAGCGTGGCAGCTGGCGGGTACAGCAAATTCAAGTAGCACCAACCATACCAAACGGACCAGTTATACTACTAACGATCAAACCAGCACGTTTAGCAGTATTTATACTTCCGGGACTGCAAATCCGGGAAGTAAGATCGTGGCATTATATACCGTTTTGAATAATGTCTTGACCAGGACAAATAACTCGGCTACCTACGCTCCCGGGCAGTTGAATGTAACCATCAGCAGGGATGAGAACTGGCAACCAACCGACGGTTGTATAGGTACTACTGAGGAATATAAGGACCTGGAAGGCCATGTGGTATTGACAAGGCATTATAATTTAAAAGTAAGTGGTTCAATATCAACAGTTGAAATGCTGTCTACTTATTATGTATATGATATTTACGGCAACTTGTGCTTTGTTTTACCTCCGGGCGCCAGTCCGGATGCCAACATTGTAGTACAGCAAACCACTTTAAATAGCTTATGCTATCAATACCAATATGATCTTCGCAATCGGATGATTGCTAAAGCATTGCCTGGCCATGGATGGGAATATACAGTTTATAACACTATCGATCAGGTTGTAGCTACCCAGGATGCGAATCAGGCAGCCCAGAATGAATGGGTGATTACCAAATATGATGCGCAGGGCAGGGTGGTAATGACCGCATTATGGAATAATGGAAACGCAGCCATTTTACAAACTGCACTTCAAACCCAGGTCAACAACGGAACAATTCTTTGGGAAAGCGCGTCAGCGACAGGTAACGGCTATACAAATCAAGCGTGGCCCACCACTTCCATCATACAAATTTTAACTTTAAATTATTACGATAATTATATCAATATACCAAGTCTTCCTGGTAATTTTATTGCGCCTGCCGGGGCAACGAGCAACGCGACTGGTTTGTTAACGGTAAGCCAAGCCAATGTATTGGGTACAGCGAATATGTTATGGAGTGCTCAATACTATGATAAGTTGGGAAGGGTGATAACTTCCTACAAACAGCATTATTTTGGAGGTACTGTCAGCACAAATAATTATGATCAGTTAAATACTACATATAATTTCAATGATCAGGTAACTACGCTTCAAAGAATGCACTATAACACGAGCAACCCCGGAAACTTGATCTTAACCGTTTTTAACAAATATATTTATGACCAGGCTGGCCGGAAGATAAACAGCTGGCAGAAAATCCAGAATGGTACCGGTACTGCAGATTTATGGACGCTGGTTGCCCAAAATGTTTATAATGAAGTTGGGCAATTACTAAGCAAAAACCTTCATAATAATACAGACAGCACTGTGTTTTACCAAAGTATTAACTATGCTTATAACGAACGGGGATGGTTGTTCAGCAGCAGCGCACCATTATTTAATGAGCAATTGGAATACAATACCAATCCGCTTGGGGTGTCGAGTTTTTCGGCTCAATACAACGGAAATATAACAGGCCAAACACGGGTGACGAACGGCGCTTTAGCACCCGCCCCGGTTTCAGTAAGCTATAGTTTCAGTTATGATCGCCTAAACCGTCTTACGGCAGGTATCTCTACCGATGGTAATAGCGAGCAAGGGATTAACTACGACCAGATGGGCAATATTACGGCTCTTCAGCGTACCGGCATCGAAAACGACAACCTAACCTACAGTTATGTTAACGCAGGTTTAAGTAATCAACTACTTACGATTCAAAACGTCGCGGGAACAAATTCTGGCTTTGTAAATGGTACGACAACTTATAATAATTACGACCCCAATGGAAATACCGCTTATGACGGAAGGAACGCAACGGGAGTTACTTATAATTTACTTAATCTTCCACAAAGTATAACGGCTAAAAATATAACCTATACTTATGACGCAGTCGGTAATAAACTGCGCAAGGTAAATGGAACCAACTCAACCGAATATCTTAACGGAATTGAGTATGACAACGGTAGTTTAAGTTTTGTTACTACGGAAGAAGGCCAGGCAATACCCAACGGAACTGTCGCTTATAATTATAACTATGATCTTACTGATCACCTAAACAATGTGCGGGTAACATTTGATACGGGTACGGGTGTAGTAAGCCAGCAGCAACAGAATGATTATTATCCGTTTGGGCTCAACATTGCGAGAAATACGCCCTATCCCCCAGAAAGGTATCTATATAACAAAAAGGAGTTGCAAGATGGAATGAACCAATACGATTATGGCGCACGGTTTTATGACCCGGTTATAGCAAGGTGGACGACGGTTGATCCGCTGGCGGAAGAATCAAGAAGACTTAGTCCGTATAATTATGGAGAAAACAATCCGATTGGAATCATTGACCCCGATGGGATGTCGACAACGAGCTGGATGCAGGCAAATGGAATTACTGCCAATGATTTAACAAATATTTATACAGCACTGCCTGAAAGCGACAACCAGTTTAATAAAGAGCCTGATGAAAATGGAGGAATGGATGGCCAACCTGATGGTCAGCCCAAAGAGGTTAAACTAAACGACCCTAAAATGCAGAAAGCTGTTCGTGCAAAAGGATGGGGCGAAACGTATAAATTACTGGATAACGCCGTATCAACCGGTGACTATATAACTGCGGGAACTTTATTGAAATTAATTGGGTTCACTAGAGAAGAGATAGCAGAAGATAAAAGCGTGATCAATAAGATTGACAAAATTGTAAAGACTGGAGACGGCGTTTTTACGATTGTATTAAAAACTAACCAACAGATCAAAAATGAAGACTTTACTAAAGGGACTACAATAAGTCTAACAGTTCAAAATCACGCGCAAGTAAGAATAAAAAGCAACAATGATGGTAGTGTTACCCTTTCATTATCTGGGGTTACGGGGAAAAAGTACTTTATACCATTGCCGCTATCAAGTAAAACATATAAGAAAGGAGACTAAAATGACATCTTATTTAAAAGGTAAAGTACCTATGTTTTTGACAATTGTGTCAATTTTTACATGCTTTTTAGGATGTAAAAACAATAATTATAAAATCGTAAAAGCAGTATTTTATGGTGAGTCAAATTTTCTAATAGGCAAATCAAACGTCGACAATAGCATGTTATTTTCTTCGTTGAGTTTAAAAGGTAAAGTATTAAACAGCAATATATTTGATATAAGCAAGAATATTATTTGCAGAGGTTTTGTTTATGGAAATTACATTGGAAGATATAATTTAATTGTAGTAGATTCAAAATCCTCAGTATTTGATTACAATCTCATAAATAATAAAAGGACTCTTTTAAGGTTACCAATTGATTCAAACCATTTAGAATTTGGTAAAATTAAAGTTCAAAAATTTAATAACCAATATGGGATATATATAAACTTAGACAATGCATTAGAATTTATCAATATTCAAAACTTTGCGATAACGAAGCTTGTCACTTTAAAAGATTTGAATTCAAATTATAGTAACTTTTTAAGTTTCGATATACTAAATGATAAATTACTGTTTTGTGTTAGAAAAGGAATAGGTGATGTTTATACAGTTGATTATTTTATTTTAAATACTCATAATAAAATGATAAGAAAGATATTTTCCGTACAAAACAAAACTGCCTTTGATTTTAAATTTCAGCCTGTAGTAACATTTAAAAATATAGATTCTTATTATACAAATAGCTATGATGGGCATGATTATTTGTTGGAAAATTCTATCAAAAATGCTCAGTCACTAAAAAAATATGACCTTGGATCTATGCAAATTTTTAATATGGCAGCGGATAGTCATTATCTCTATTTGAATTTATTCAATTTAGTACAACAAGATAATTCAAAAGCGAACTTTGATGAAAAATTAATAACAGGTTATAATATCTATAAAATGCAGATGTATTAACCCGAATGAATTCGAGATAGACTGGTCAAAATGATTACGGCGCGAGGTTCTATGATCCGGTGATTGCAAGGTGGACGGTTATAGATCCGCTAGCTGAGAAGTCAAGACGCTTTTCGGTTTATAACTATGGAGAAAACAATCCCATAAGAAATATCGATCCGGATGGAATGGAATCTCAAAATGGACAAGATCAAAATGGTCAACCTCCTAATACTCAGAAAAAAGTATTGAATACTAAACCCGTAACTACCACTACAACTAGTGAGACTACGGAGAATGATCCCCATCCGGTATCAAAATTTCTAAATAATTTTGGGGTGGGTTACAATACAACTACCTCTGAAACAGAGACAACAAGCACAACAACAGATAAGAAGGTAGTTGATCAAAAGACTGGTAAAGCATCATTAGTAGAGACCACTAAATCTATAGCCACAACTGTGAAGTTAGGTGGCCCAAAAGATATATATGCTCCAGTGAGCATTACTCAAACGGCAATGACTGTCACAACGTCGACCCCTATTGTTAGTCAGAATGGAAACACGGTGACATTAGATGTAGGTGCAAGGAACCTTTCGGGTTTAAGCATTCAGATGGGGACACCCCAAGCATTACCACTTGACACCAAATTATCACCAACGTTACAAAGTAATGTAGACGATGCCGTGACAGGAAATAAAATTGATGGACTTCAGCGAGGTTACGATTTTATAAAAGCTATTAGTGGTAGTGATGATTAGTACCCTGCTTTTACAACAACTCTTTACCAGGATGTTAAATAGAATAGGGACAGTAAACTATACTGTTCCTATTCTATTAGGATTAAGCCTATATAACCAAATACTTGCTATAACAACAGCAGTATAGAAAATGCCATCTCCAGCAAAAGTTCTTACGTCATAAAAACTTTTTATATTACAAATGATGGAATAACATAATAACAGCATTCCTGGAAGCAACGCAAATAGGACACCTAAAATAGTTAAATATTGTTTATAAAGACTGAATGGTAAGTGCCGTTACTTAAAAAGATTATAGCATAATAAACAACTGCAAAGAGAGGAATCAACACAATCAAGCTTCCAATTACCATCCCTGATTGTCTTAAGAAGAATTTATGATATTGATCGCTTTGCGAAGACATTAAGAGTTTATTTATTCTTATAAAGCGCAAAAGAGTGATTAAGATTGGCGCAACAAGTGATGTTGTCAGCCATACCTTTAAGCTATAGTTAAATATATGTTGTTTATTCATGATTATGGATTAGTAGGACTAAGATACAACTACTTATTATTAAAGTAAATTATGTGTGTCTTCGACTGCAAGAGTTTCTAAGAGTTTACCGGCAGACGTTAGTTTGATACACAGGTAAAATATAGCCTGGCCGAGTGTCGATCTATGCTATTTATAGTGCAGCCACATTATTATTAAAGAAGTCCTTAAACTTCTTTTTGGTAAGCATGGTATCAATGATCTTAAAAACGACGGTGCGGTCTTCCTCGTCTAACTGATTGATCATATTGATCTGCTCAAAATTGGGCTTATCCTGAATAGTTACATTTACCGGTTGAATGTCGAAATGCACCACCTGGTCAATGGTCATTCCAAAATATCCCGCAAAGCGTTCCCGTTCATCAATAGCAATATCACGGGTATTGTTCTCCACTTTATTATAGCTGGTGTAAGGGATGTTTACTTCAGCGGCCAGCTGCTTTTGCAGTAAACCTTTCTGCTCCCTGATCTTCTTAATGTTATCGCCTAAGCTCATGACGTTTGCTTTTCTTTCAAAGAAACCCATAAAAGCTATTTTAATCAATATGTTGCGTTATTGTAAATTATATAGTTGCTAAAATAGGTATTTATAAATGCATTTGTTATGTCGAAAATCGCAATAAATAGTTTCAATGAATAAAACGCCCAAATTAATAGCGGATAATCCGGAATTGCTGATTTACCTGGACGGCAAACTGCACATCACGATTCTGGGTGGCATTAAACTAACCGGCTTAGACCGGAAAGTAACCCTAAAACTAACCATGACAGATAATAAAAATATTGCTTTCCGCCATAACTTAGACCTATACAACAGCATCCAGACGGAGCAGCTTATCGAGAAATCAGCGGAGCGCTGGATGGGAGCACCAACGAGATCAGCATGGCCATAAGCCAGTTAACAAGTTCATTGGAAAACTACCGTTCGGAACGCCTGGAAGCGATGAAACCCAAACAGGTTGAAAAGAAGCAGCTCAGCGAGCAGGAACGCAAAGCCGCTATAACCTGGCTGAAATCCCCGGACTTATTGGAAAAAACCAAGCAGGCCATCGCCGGGAGCGGTTTGGTGGGCGAAGAAACCAACAGCCTGATCGCCTACCTCACCTATACGTCAAGAAAGCGTCATACCCCGCTGCACCTGATGTGCCTGGGCGCAAGCGGTACGGGCAAGACCTGGTTACAGGAAAGGGTATCGGAATTGATGCCGGAAGAAGACAAACTGGAAATCACCACGCTTTCCATGAATGCCTTTTATTACTTCGGCAAAGAAGAATTGAAACATAAATTGCTGCTGATCGAAGACATGGACGGCGCGGAAGCGGTGCTGTACCCGCTAAGGGAACTGCAAAGCAAGCGCAAGATCTCTAAAACGGTTACGCTGAAAGACAGCAAGGGCAACCTGAAAACGGTCACGCTGAATGTGGAAGGCCCGGTTTGTATATCAGGATGCACGATCAGGGAGCAGCTTTATGAGGACAACGCGAACCGCTGCATCCTGCTGTACATGGACAACAGCCCGGAGCAGGACAAAAAGATCATGGATTACCAAAGGAGACTAAGCGCGGGCCTGGTCGATCAGTACGAAGAACGCAAAGTGAGGGAGCAGATCAAAAACGTGCAGCGGATCCTAAAACCGATCAGCGTTAGAAACCCCTACGCTACTTTCCTGAACCTGCCGGATGCCGTATTCAAGCCCCGCCGTACGATGCTGCTGTTACTGATGTTCACCGAAACGATCACGTATTACCACCAGTACCAAAGGGAACTGAAAACGGATACGGACACTGGCGAACAATATTGAAAGCACGGTACAGGATATAGAAGCCGCTTTTACCTTGCTTGAAACCACCTTACTAAAGAAAAGCGACGAACTGAACGATGCCTGCCGCACCTTCTTTGAACGGCTGAAAGCCTGCCTAAAAGAGCAGGACACCGAAGCTTTTTACAGCAAGGAGATCAGATCATCCATGCGGTTAAGCCCGAGCAGCTTAGGGCGCTACCTGTTTGAACTGGAAAGGATGGGCTATATCAAGATCACCAGAGGCAACCGCTATAAAGGCTTTGAGTACAAAATACAGAACTGGAACGACCTGGAAACCTTAACGAATGATGCCCAAAGTATGGTTAGATCTATCATCGAAAACATCAAAACAGTAACCCGTAACCCGCCCGTAACCCAGGCTGCCGGTGGGTTACCTAAAACGCAGAAGACCAGCAGGAAACCTGTCGCCAGATTTCGTTACGTTTAAAGAGTGCAAGCACACATTAAACTCCACTGCCTTGCCATCGCTCAAGCCAGAACATTTTATTTATA
>NZ_JACCBZ010000017.1 GCF_013408825.1 Mucilaginibacter tundrae | reverse complement strand
AACCTATAAAAAAACTCAAACATCTTTGATTGATGTTTGAGTTTTTAACAACTTTTGTATTATCAATAATAGTCAACCTATTTTAGGACGTTACATAATACTTACTAAGTTTTAAAAACTTAGTAAGTATTTCCAGTTAAGTTATAATCCTAATTGTGCCGATATTTCCAGCATTCGTTCAATCGGTTTTACAGCCCTTTCAATTATATGCTGAGGAACTTCTATTTCCGGTGATTCATTTTTTAAACACAGGTATAATTTTTCAAGCGTGTTACGTTTCATATGCGGACAATCGTTACATGCGCAATCATTATTCGGAGGTGCGGGTATAAATACCTTATCAGGATTATCCTTTTGCATCTGGTGTAAAATACCTGCTTCTGTTGCTACAATAAATTCCTTTGCGGGGTTGTTAGTAGCATATTTCAATATACCTGTTGTTGAACCTACATAATCAGCCATTTGCAAAATAACATCCTCACATTCAGGGTGAGCTAATAGTTTTGCATTTGGATAACGTTCTTTCAGTTTGGTAATTTTCTCTCTCGAGAATATCTCGTGAACCATACAAGCACCATTCCATAAAACCAAATCCCTTCCTGTTTTTTTAGCCACATAAGCACCCAAATTTTTATCAGGACCGAATATTATTTTTTGGTCTACTGGTAAGCTTTCCACAATTTGCACCGCATTGCTCGATGTGCAAACTATATCGCTTAAAGCCTTTAGTTCAGCTGTGCAGTTAACATAAGTTATCACCAGGTGATCAGGGTAATTTTCCTTAAATTTCCTGAACAAATGTGGCGGACAACTATCTGCTAATGAACATCCTGCCTTTAAATCCGGTAATAGGACCTTCTTGTTTGGGGATAGGATCTTTGCTGTTTCGGCCATGAAGTGTACACCGGCAAATACAATAATGTCGGCGTCTGTTTTCGCGGCTTGTTGTGATAATCCGAGGCTATCTCCGATATAATCCGCAACATCCTGGATATCGCCTTCCTGGTAGTAGTGAGCAAGTATGACAGCATTTTTTTCTTTTTTAAGTTTTTCAATTTCATCAAAAAGGTCAAGGGTTGGGTCTATGTATTCGTCAACAAAACCTTTCAAATTTATTTCCTCTAAGGTATCCATTCCACAAATCAATTAATAATAATTAGTTTATATATATATAAAGAAACAGTTGTTATTAAGGTGTTAGTTATGTTAAAAAGTTGTTGAACTAATTACGGTAAAAGTTGTTTTTAATATTTTATCAACACTATTTTATGAGTTATAAATTTATATTGAGTTGATTTATAATAGCATGTCAGTAACAACTAATTTTATCAAAACACTTTTGTTAATATTTCATGGGCTAATTAAATGTTAGTTACTACGAATATTGATCTCATAAGTAGCTCAAAGTTTAACTCATTTTGTCATTAAACAGCCACTTATCAACGTTCTGTTTATTTATTAAATATTTACTTACACAAAATTAACATCTTTAGAGCCTATTACTAACATAAGCACTAATTTTACACATATTATAGCACGTATATGACCAGAACAGTTGATTTCCTAGTTGTAGGATCAGGCATAGCAGGATTGAGTTTTGCACTAAAGGCAGCGAAACATGGTAAGGTTCTGATAGTTACCAAATCAAATGAAGATGAATCGAACACTAAGTATGCCCAGGGCGGCGTCGCGGTGGTTGTGGATAAAAAAGAAGATTCTTTTGAAAAACACATAAATGATACCTTAATTTCAGGTGATGGTCTTTGTGATCAGGAAGCTGTGGAAATAGTTATTGAAGAAGGGCCGGAAAGAATTAGAGAAATTATAGATTACGGAACTAATTTTGATAAAACCAATGAAGGCTTTTATGATCTTGCAAAGGAGGGTGGTCACTCAGAATTCAGGGTATTACATTACAAGGATATAACCGGTTTCGAGATTGAAAGATCATTATTAGAACAGATACATAAGAACCCTAATATTGAAATTCTAACGCATTATTTCGCTGTTGATTTGATTACCCAACACCATTTAGGTGATTATGTTAATAAGTCAAGTGATGATATTACCTGTTATGGTATTTATGCTTTGGATCATAATACTAATACTGTTGATAAGATATTATCTAAAGTTACGGTAATGGCATCTGGTGGTGCTGGCCATATATATTCAATTACTACTAACCCGACTATTGCTACCGGTGATGGTATTGCAATGGTTTATCGTGCTAAAGGAAAAGTTAGGAATATGGAGTTTATACAATTCCATCCAACAGCTTTATATAATCCGGGTGAATATCCTTCATTTTTAATATCAGAAGCAGTACGTGGTTTTGGAGGTGTATTAAAACGTACTAATGGGGAAGAATTTATGCAGGAATACGATCCGCGTAAATCATTAGCACCACGTGATATTGTTGCCCGTGCCATTGATGCCGAGATTAAAAAATCAGGTGAGGATTATGTTTATTTAGATATTCGCCATCGTAATAAAAAAGATATATTGACTCATTTCCCTAATATATATGCTAAGTGTTTAGAGATAGGTATTGATATGACTAAGGATATGATCCCCGTGGCTCCTGCCTGTCATTATATGTGTGGTGGTATAATGGTTGATCATGTAGGTAAGTCCTCTATACATCGTTTATACGCTTGTGGCGAGTGTTCTTCAACAGGCTTGCATGGTGCTAATCGATTGGCCTCAAATTCATTACTGGAAGCTTTGGTTTTTGCGCATCGTATTTATGAGCATGCTATCGGTCAATTTGAAAATAATGTGATCCCTGAGCATATACCTGATTGGAATGAACATGGTGTTCAATTATCAAACGAAGATATATTGGTAACACATAATGTTCGTGAAATGCAAAAGCTAATGAATGATTATGTAGGTATTGTTCGTTCTGATTTTAGGTTGGAAAGAGCCATGCGCCGTCTAGGTTTACTATATGAAGAAACAGAATCTTTCTATAAAAAAACCAAATTATCAGTGAAGCTTTGTGAGTTGCGTAACCTTATACAGGTATCGTATATTGTAGTAAAATCTGCCATGTTACGTAAGGAGAGCAGGGGGTTACATTATACTACTGATTACCCTATACATGCTGAGGTGATAGAGGATACGGTATTTTAAATAAGAGCGGAAAACGAGGTTCGAACTCGCGACCTTCAGTTTGGGAAACTGATGCTCTACCAGCTGAGCTATTTCCGCTTTTTAAATTTTATCAAACATATAATTAAAAATTAAATAATGCCACTCATTCTACCGGTAAAAGATAAAAATCCTACTTGGGGTTCAGATTGTTATATAGCTGAAAATGCAACAATAGTTGGTGATGTTATAATGGGCGATAATTGTTCCGTTTGGTTTAATGCGGTTATACGTGGCGATGTAAACTATATTAAAATAGGTAATAACACCAATATACAGGATGGAGCGGTGATACACTGTACCTATATGCATGCAGGTACTGATATAGGTAATAATGTTTCTATAGGCCATAATGCGCTTGTACACGGCTGTGTTTTACAGGATAACGTATTAGTAGGGATGGGAGCCATTGTAATGGATTACGCCGTTGTTGAGTCCTTTGTTATCATAGCAGCGGGCGCTATAGTGCTTGAGAAAACCGTTTGCGAATCAGGTTATTTGTACGCCGGTATCCCCGCAAAAAAAATAAAGCCAATTACTGATGAACAGCGTGAAATGCTCAAACGGTTGCCCAATAATTATGTTATGTACTCCAGCTGGTTTAAGGAATAGGCCTTAAGGTATTATTTGTTCTTTTGGGATGTCTAGCTTTTCTTCGGCATCCCAGTTTGGCCTTAGCGTGATCTGTATAGGGTCAACCCATATGTTTTCAGGGTATCTCTTTAATTTCACATCTCCGCTATCCCACCGGCCATTGTGGTTATCATCATAAACTACCTTAAATGAATATTTACCGGTCAGGAAATTTTTATAAACTATAGATGTGTTCTTGGTTATTTTATCAGTTTGTATAATATGATTAGCATCCTGATAAACCTCAACCAAGTATTGTTTTGAGGTATCGGGCACCGTTACTTTTAGGGTTAAGGTACTGTAATTTTCAATTTTATCTATCAAAAACGGCTTCTGATATTTCTTATTCTTATCACCGTTTATAAATGTAAAGGCACCTTCATCAGCAACAAAAATATACCTGGAATCTTGCTTCCATTTATATTTTATAATATATCGTTTAAGATTTGTTGTATCCTTTATGATATTCAGGTTGTTTACAGCGACCGAATCCTCATATAAAGTTATCTGCGACGGGTCATAGTTAGCAATAGGGTAAGAAGCAATGACCATTAAATCCGAAGTCGGTTTTAACTTATTGGTATTGCTTATATTTAATCTAAAAGCGTAGTTTTTTGAAAAACTTTCCTTTCTTCCTTTTAACAAAGAGGCACTATCCAACGGTTTATTATTATCGAAAAACGCAACCCTGATTGAATCGAAATCCATGTTTTTTAGATAGATATTCGCGGTATCTTTTGTAGGAGAGAATTCTACAATTTTTTGATCGTTTAATGCAGGCGGATAAATAATTTTTACTGATGGATTATTTAAATGTTTATTGAAAACAAAAAACAATTTACCGTCTTGATCAAATTTTCTTATGGCAAGGTGAAATTTCGTAGGTTCTGCTTGAAACAAATTTAATTGTATGCCTGATGTATCGGCATAAAGATGTACCGGTTGTTTTTGAAACGCGATCAGTTCATCATCTTTATTATAAATTCTATCGGGCGTTTTTTCTTCGAGCGCGTAAATGCGGTAATCACCATCATGCAGATTATTTAATGAGAAATTACCAGCAGTATCGGTAGAAGTAAAGATCGCCGGTTTTTTCTTTCCAAAATATAGAGAATCCTTTTCAACGGGAAATAGCATTACGGTTACATCTTTTTCTTTTTTTTGCGTTAATGTATTGGTAACGGTTCCCGATACGCTTAATGAATCGATGTGTGGGCCAGTAGAAAATACATAAGTAAAGTTCTTTAAAACATTTCCTTCGTTTACGTCGGCAATCGCTTTACCGAAATTTATAACGTAGGTGGTGTTTTTTTGTAGAGTGTCTTTAAGAACGATAACCAGGCTTTTGGATTTAATTTTATATTCTGGTGGTTTATCCTGTGCAGGGCTCATCGAAATTTCAGTGTACTGATTTGCTAATTTAAAATATTCGTCAAAATCGAGCTGGATAATTTTGGCCTTGAAGTTTCGGCTCATGTTTGATGGGGTCGCTTTTAAAAGTCGTGGGGGGGTAACATCTTTTGGTCCACCCATTGGCCTTTGTATGTTTGCGCAGCCCGAAAGCAGGAAAAATAGTGTTATCAGGGATAAAAAAGTGTAGAAAAAAAGCGATTTTTTATTTAGCATAGTTTTTATGAGCTATAAACGATTTTTGCTTTTTGATGAAGATTTATATTCGAAATTAAAAATAATCGCTTTAAACCAAAATTTATATAATTATTTGATATACAGCGATTTATATAATTATTTTGACATATGAACCATAATAACCGAGATATCAGACGGAGAAACACCTGAAATGCGAGAAGCCTGGCCTAAAGTACGAGGTTTAATTTTCATTAGCTTTTCACGGGCTTCTTTTGAAAGTGATCCCAGGCTATGATAATTAAATTCGGTATTGATCTCCCGGTCTTCCATTTTTTTCATGCGCTCAACAATATCCAATTCCTTTTCAAAATAACTCTCGTATTTGATTTTTATTTCAGCCTGCTCAATAGTTTCTTTATCGTAGGCCGATAGTAATTCATCCAATCCATTGTCGGCTTTTCTCAAGTCGTTAAAATTAACTTGAGGTCTGCTTAATAATGCGAACAATTTCGCGCCTTGTGATATCGTGCTAGTTTCTAACGATTCTAACAAAGCATTTACATGTTCGGGGTTAAGCGACCTTGATTTGGTATAAGCGACGATATCGTCTGAATTTTTAATTTTGGCATTTACTTTATCTAAACGTGCATCTTTTATTAAACCCAGTTCATGACCAATAGGACTTAACCTTATATCGGCATTATCCTGGCGAAGCAATAAACGATGCTCGGCCCGTGAGGTAAACATACGATATGGCTCTTCTGTACCCTTAGTTACCAAATCGTCAATCAATACGCCAATATATGACTCTGATCTTTTTAAGATCAACTCATGTTTATCATTTAGTTTTTGATGTGCGTTTATACCGGCAATAAAACCTTGTGAGGCCGCTTCTTCATAACCGGTTGTTCCATTAATTTGACCTGCGAAATAAAGATTGCTGATCTGCTTAGTTTCTAATGTCAAACCTAATTGGGTAGGTGGGAAGTAATCGTATTCTATCGCATAGCCCGGGCGGAACATTTTTACTGTCTCAAACCCCGGGATCTGTATTAATGCCTTGTATTGAATATCCTCAGGTAATGAGGTTGAAAAACCATTTACGTAGATCTCACAAGTATTCCATCCTTCAGGTTCAACAAAAATCTGGTGGCGGTCGCGTTCGGCAAAGCGATTTATTTTATCTTCGATAGATGGGCAATATCTTGGGCCTAAGCCTTTGATCCTGCCGGTGAACATAGGAGATTTTTCAAAGCCTTCCTTTAGGGTTTCGTGAACTTTTGTATTAGTATAGGTAATCCAACAACAACGCTGATCGTTTGAAAGTTCAACATCGGTATAAGAAAAACAACCTCTTTCTTCATCGCCCCATTGTTCTTCCATTAAAGAATAGTTCAAGCTCCGGCCATCAACACGTGGAGGTGTGCCTGTCTTCATTCGGCCTGATTCAAATCCTAAATCGATTAACTGCTCAGTTATACCGGTAGCTGCGCGTTCTGCAGAACGGCCACCACCAAAGCGCTTCTCGCCAATATGGATAACACCATTAAGGAAAGTCCCATTGGTTAATATAACCGCATCGGCTTCAATCTCTACACCAATTGAGGTGCGCACGCCGCAAACGGTTCCATTTTTTACCAATAGCGAGCTTACCATGTCCTGCCAAAAATCTACATTAGGGGTTCTTTCCAATGCCAAGCGCCACTCTTCAGCGAACCGCGCACGGTCGCTTTGGGCACGCGGGCTCCACATAGCGGGGCCTTTAGATTTGTTTAGCATGCGGAATTGCAAGGATGTTTTATCGGTTATTATACCGGAATATCCACCCATAGCATCAATCTCTCTTACAATTTGTCCTTTAGCAACACCGCCCATTGCCGGGTTACAGCTCATTTGCGCTATGGTTCCCATATTCATGGTAACTAATAGAACAGACGACCCCAGGTTGGCGGCGGCAGCAGCGGCTTCACAGCCAGCATGCCCAGCGCCTACAACTATTACATTATATTTCTTAAACATGGCTTAAACCATTAAATTATTAAGCACGTTCCACGTGGAACGTTATTTTTATTGTTCAATTTTCGATGTTCCACGTGAAACCTTGATTAAGGATGCTAATGCAAATAGCGCCCAAATGGTTTCCAGTACAACAAAGGGATAAAATTTTATTAAAAAGGATGAATAGCCACAAGTAGCAGCGCCTATAAAATTCATTAAAGTATAGGAAATACTATTTGCCGACAGCTTTTTATATAAATTTAATAGGAATGCGATCAATAAAATCACAACACCTATGGTCGCTATTATATCCGATTCCTTCATGTTACATTTCCTTTAACTCGGTTAATTCAAGCCACCTTAAGCTTTTTTCATCAAGTTCAATGCTTAATGTTGCCGATTTATCAATCAACTCATTCAATAAATGAGTATCAATTCCAACAGCATTTAACTGATTATTGCAGTCTTTAATTTGGGTTTCAAGTGACGCGATTTCCGCTTCAAGTGTTTCAAGTTCCTTAGTTTCCTTAAAGCTTAATTTGCTTTTTTTAGGTTGGGTGTTGGTTGTTGTAGCGACAGGAGTAGGGTTCAGCTTTTGTTTTCTGGCTTCTTCCTGTTCAATTCTGTATGAAGAATAGTTGCCATTGTATATTCTAACATGACCCTTTTCTTCTACAATAAACAACTGATCGGTTAATTTATCCAATAAATACCTATCGTGTGATACCATCATTAATACGCCACCATAGTTGGTTAAAAATTCCTCCAGCACGTTTAAGGTATCAATATCTAAATCATTGGTGGGCTCATCCAGTATCAAGAAGTTTGGATTCTTCATCAGGATACTCATTAACTGCAGGCGTTTCTTTTCGCCACCACTTAGGTTGGCTATAAAGCCGTACTGTTTAGCAGGAGGGAATAAGAACAGCGTAAGGAGTGCAGAAGCTGAAATGGTTTTACCATCAGCCATTGTAATAAACTCTGCTACGTTTTTTACCACATCAATTACTCGTTCATCTTCCTTAAAGGTAATTCCAGATTGATGAAAATAACCCATTACGGTTGTTTCGCCACGCTCAATCGTGCCCGAATCTGGCTGCAAGCCATTTGTTATCATATTCAGCAGGGTGGATTTACCACTTCCGTTTTTGCCGGCCAAGCCAATACGATCCCCTTTTTTGAATACGTAACTGAAATTATCAGTATAAGTAATGCCATTAAAAGCTTTGTTGACATGGTGTAATTCCATGATCTTATTACCCTGGCGAGCGGTTTTAACGCTTAATTCAACCTTTTCTTTAGGGCCACCGCCTTTGGTTTTGTCTTCAAGATCATAATAAGCATCTATGCGGGCTTTTGATTTTGTACCACGAGCTTGAGGTTGGCGGCGCATCCACTCCAATTCTTTCTTTAAAAGGTTGGAATTTTTATGGAATTGTAGTTCATCTACAGCTTCGCGTTCAGCTTTCTTTTCTAAATAGTAACCATAGTTGCCAATGTAAGGGATCATCTTGCCTCGGTCAATCTCTAATATCTCATTACATACATTATCCAGAAAATACCTATCATGCGTAACCATCAGTATAGTTTTTGCACCATCAGTTAATAGCTTCTCTAACCACTCAATAGTATCAATATCCAGGTGATTGGTAGGCTCATCCAAAACATAAATATCAGGATCTTCAATAAGCAACCGTGCTAAGGCCAGTCGCTTTTTTTGTCCACCCGATAAGGTATCAATATGCTGGTTTAAATGATGAATATCCAATCTGCCTAAAATTGTCTTGATCTTGTATTCATACTCCCAGGCATCAACATCGCCCAATTCTTCCATCGCCTTATCAATTGCTTTGGCATTAATAGGGTCATTTTCTAAAAGCTCTTCATATTTGCGGATAGCTTGCTGCTGCACGTTATCTGCATGAAAAATGTAATCGCTTATGGTAACCGCGTTTTTAAAATGTGGGTCTTGCTCCAGATATCCTAAGCGGAGATCGCGGCTACGCACAACCTTGCCTTCGGTAGGTAAAAATTCACCGGCTAGTAATTTTAAAAGGGTTGATTTACCCGCGCCGTTGATGCCGACCAGGGCCACACGGCGACCACGGTTGATGCCAATGGTTACATTTTTAAACAACCATTTATCATGAAAAGAATGGCCGAGATTTTCGGCAGAAATATAAGTGCTCACGCTATTTGTTTTATTTGATCAGATGGATGTACAAAAACACCCTCGTCATTATTAATTGATTGTTTGTACATGGCCATTGCCACGGTTTTTGCAGGTATACTCCTGTACTTTTTAAGGCTGCCGATTAGTAGCGGGTTGATAATATACATTAACCCGTTTACAAATTTTTCCAGCGGCCTGTGCTCTTTCCTTTCGCCTGATAGTATTGATGGCCGGTAAATATGGAGAGAGAGCAAATTAAGCTGCTGTAAATCGTATTCAGTTTGACCCTTATATTTAGCATAATAAGCTGCAGAGTTTTTATCAGCCCCAATGGACGACACATAATGATATTTATTAACGCCATTTTTAGCAGCTAATTGCCCTAACTTTACAGGATAATCATGCTCAATTTTATAGTAATCTGTTAAATCAGGTGTTTTCTTTTTCGTTGTACCTATGCAACAAAATAGTACATGGCCGTTTATTTCTCCGGCAAAATCATCAAGATTGTCAAAATCAACTAAAATCTCGGTTAACTTTGTGTGAACCAAGCCGGTTTTTTTTCTAACTAAAGCGGTAATTTCAGTATAAGCAGGCTCATTTAGCAAAATAGTTAGTAAACTACTGCCAATAAGTCCGCTTGCGCCTGCTATTATTGCTTTATATGCCATTATACCCAAATAATTTCGCAAAAATACGTATAATTAATTTGTGGAATAAAAATTGAATGTTTAAACATGTAAATTAATAAAACGATTATGAAAAGTATATATTATCCCGCTAATGAACGCGGACACAATGACATAGGCTGGTTAAAAGCTAATTTCTCTTTTAGCTTTGGCCCATATTACAATCCTGAAAAAGTACACTTTGGTGCACTTAGGGTTTTAAATGATGATATTATTACAGGAGGAACCGGCTTTGGAACCCACCCGCATGATAATATGGAGATTATCACCATTCCGATTAAAGGCGCCTTAGAGCATAAAGATAGCATGGGAAGTGTTGGTGTGATCCATTCAGGAGAAGTTCAAATCATGTCTGCAGGTACCGGTATTACCCATTCGGAATACAATCATTCCAAAACAGAAGATGCTAATACCTTACAGATATGGTTATTCCCCAAAGAAAGGGACATCAAACCAAGGTATGACCAAAAAAACTTTAATGATGTATTAAAACCCAACCAATTGGCAACATTAATATCACCCGATAAAGATGCGAATACGCTTTGGATAAACCAGGATGCTGTTTTTTCTATGGGTGATTTTGAGCCGGGGCAGGTTATAAATTATGACGTGAAGATCCCGGGGAATGGAATTTATATTTTCATTATAGAAGGTGCAGCAAAGATAGATGGACATACACTAAACAAAAGAGATGCTTTGGGTGTTTATGATTTAAGTTCACTTACAATTGAAACCGAAGCGCAATCCCGTTTGCTTTTGATAGAAATACCAATGATGTAACCCGGTTTTAAAGCCAAGGTGAGATTTATTTGAACGGATAAAAACAAATAGCGTATTATTTGTTGTAACATTCAATTAATAAACACCTTATGGCGGAGCAGGAATTAGAACTTACCGGTTGGAGAAAATGGTTTGCTGAAATAGGCGATCAGGGAGTATTCTTTACCAGGTTTTTCAAGAATATATTTAAAGGCGGCTTCGAGTGGTCTGAGTTTATACGGCAGTGTTACGAGATCGGTTACCGATCGATGATGCTGGTTGGTATTACTTCGTTCATTATGGGAGCCGTTTTAATTTTACAATTGCGGCCTTCGTTGGAGTCATTTGGGCAGGTGGGGATGTTGCCTAAAACGCTTTCCGTTTCGCTTATCCGCGAGATTGGCCCCGTTATTACCGCATTGATCTGTGCCGGTAAAATATCATCAAGCATAGGTGCCGAGTTAGGAAGTATGAAGGTTACCGAGCAAATTGATGCTATGGAAGTATCAGGGGCGAACCCTGTGCAATATTTGGTTGTTACGCGAATATTGGCTGTTACGCTGATGGTTCCTTTATTAACAGTTATTGGTGATATTATAGGCTTGGCAGGCGGCTTTTTAGCCCTAAATATTAAAGACAGTGTTAGTTACACATTATATCTGCATAAATGTGTGGATTCAATCGACTTTTCTGATTTTTTACCAGCCTTTGTTAAAACCATATTTTTTGGCTTCGCGATAGGTTTTGTGGGGTGTTATAAAGGCTTCAACTCAAACAAAGGAACCGAGAGCGTGGGTTTAGCGGCTAATTCGGCTGTGGTAACCGCTTCGTTGTGGATATTTGTTATTGATGCAATTGCCGTACAGGTAACCAGTATTTTATTCTACAAATAATATGGAAGCGGTAAAGGAAAAAAAAGAAGCCTCTAAAAATCCTAAGAAAGAGGCAATTATAGTGATAAAAGGGTTGAAGAAATCTTTCGGTAAAAAAGACGTACTGAAAGATATTAATCTGGAAGTGGATCGTGGAGAAAATGTAGTGGTGCTTGGAAAATCCGGGCAGGGAAAATCGGTTACAATAGAGTGTATTGTAGGTTTATTAATACCCGACGGAGGATCAATAAAAGTATTTGGCGACGAGGTTACCGATATGAATGATAACCAGCTTAAAGAATTACGGATGAAGATTGGTTTCCTGTTTCAGAGCGGTGCTTTATTTGATTCAATGACGGTAAGAGAAAACCTGGAATTTCCGTTAACACGGGTTTTAAAGATGAAAGATCAGCATGAAATAGACGAACGGGTGAACGAAGTGTTAGAAGGGGTGGGTTTGGTTGATGCTGTAGATAAAATGCCCTCAGATCTATCCGGAGGCATGCGTAAGCGAATTGGACTAGCCCGTACATTGATCATTAAGCCGGAGATAATGTTGTATGATGAGCCAACTACAGGTTTAGATCCTATCACATCACGTGAAATAAGTGAGCTGATACTGAATATGCAAAAGAAATATAAAACAACCTCGATTATCATAACCCACGACATGGAATGCGCGCGCATCACATCAGACCGTGTGTTGATTATGGACAACGGAGAATATATAGCTGAAGGCACATTTGAAAGCCTTCAAAAATCGAAAAACGAAATTGCAAAAGAATTTTTTAAAGATATATCATGAAAACAACTGGATCACAAAAAATAAAAATAGGACTGTTTACCATTGTCGGTTTAGCGGTTTTAATTGCTATTATTTTTTTAATAGGCAATAAAAGAAATCTTTTTAGCTCCACATTTGGCGTTTACGGGACGTTTAAAAATGTTAATGGCCTGGCTGTTGGCAATAACGTAAGGTTTGCTGGTATAACAGTAGGTATTGTGGACAATATCACTATTATAAATGATACAACCGTGCGTGTAGATCTTACTTTAAATGATGATGTGAAAAAATTCCTTAAAAAGGATTCTAAAATTAGTATTGGAAGCGATGGATTGATGGGGGATAAATTGGTTGTAATTGCGCCAGGCGGAATAACCAGCCAGGACGGTGTGAAAAACGGGGATCAATTGCCATCTGTGCCACCAGTTGATGCCGACAAGATTATAGCCAAATTAACAGGTATCGCGGATAATGCAGGTACGCTGATACAAAACTTATCAGAAATTACAGGCAAGGTAAATAGCGGCAAAGGTAGTTTAGGTAGATTATTGAACAATGATAAAATGGCAAACGACCTGGATGCAACCGTTAAGCAAGCTAAAACTACGATGGCCAATGTACATAAAACAACATCAACCTTAAATGAAGACCTTACGGCCGCACAGCATAACTTTTTGTTAAAAGGTTTCTTTAATAAAAAGAAAAAGGCATTGAAAGCTAAACAAGATTCTATAAAGAAAGCACAGGACGCTGCCGAGCAACAGCCGGCACAGAAGTAGTTAAAAACAGAAAGGCCTCGATTATCGAGGCCTTTCTGTTTTATAAATAAAGTATTAATTACATGTTGTGTAACGCATTGCCGGAATAATATAATATTATGATTACCAGGCCAGCCAATATGCGGTAAAAGCCGAATAGCTTAAATCCCTTTTGCTCTAAAAAGGTAATAAATGTACGTATGGCTAATAGAGCCACTACAAATGCTATAGCGCTTCCAATTAGTAGATAGATGATGTCATGATGAAGCGTTGCCGAATCAAGATGATTGTCTTTATGAAAATCCCAAAGATCTTTTAGGGTTGCGCCAAACATAGTTGGTACCGCTAAAAAGAAAGAGAATTCAGCCGCGGCAGTACGATTCAATTTTTGCGACATACCACCTACTATTGATGCAGCAGAACGGGATACGCCCGGTACCATTGCCAAACATTGGAAACATCCAATTTTAAAGGCAGTTAAATAGCTAATATCTTGCTCTTTGGTCACCGTTGGTTTATTAAACCATTTATCAACAAAAAGGAGGATTACCCCACCAATAACAAATGCATAAGCCACAACAAGCGGGCTTTCCAGCAATCTATCAATATGTTTTTTTAGCAGAACGCCTAATATTACCGCGGGAATAACACCTACGATTAGTTTGTAATAGAAATCCAACGAGCGGAAAAAACGTTTAAAGTATAATACAACCACGGCCAGTATGGCGCCAAGCTGTATCACAATTTCGAATAATTTTACAAATTCATCTTTGCTGATGCCCATTAATGAGCTGGCAATAACCATGTGGCCGGTTGATGATACCGGCAAAAACTCTGTTATCCCCTCAATAATTGCAAGGATAATAACATGTATTATACTCATGCTTTGGTGTCAGGTTTTTTAAGAATAGCGTAAAAACCGATAGCAAACCCCGCCAATACTGTAAGCGGGGCTACAACAATTTTGGTACTACTGTAAATATCTGTTGTGCCTGCCATTAGGAAAAAACCGATAATTACTACAACAACCGCGGCAACAAGCCAGGTGTAATTGCTTTTATCAAAAACAAAATGAACGGGTTGTGTATCTGCTGTATTTTTAGCAGCAGGCCTTGCGGCAGTTTTAGCCGGGCTAGACGGTTGTGTTATTTTTTGTGCCATTTATAAAATATTTTAAATATTGACTTTATTAATGAGTGATTACCGGTAAAGGTCGTATATCTTTAACCTTAAAAATTTGTTCACTGCCAAAAACGTACTGAACCCGGATATAAAAATGCCTAATCCTATTACGCCTAAAAATACTATACCAAACTCGGTATAGCTTTGTAATATGATCAGATCCGGTATTTGTTTATCGGCAAAATATAGAGTTCCGATTAAAATCATAACAGCTATCAAGCCGCCCAATAAGCCATGCCATATGCCATATAGTAAAAATGGCTTGCGGATAAATCCTTTTGTAGCGCCAACCAATTGCATCGACTTGATTAAAAATCGTTGTGAATAAATAGCCAGGCGAATAGTATTGTTGATTAATGCTACTGATAATATCACAAAGATGCCTGCGAAAACCAAAATAACCAAACTTATAGAGGTTATGTTTTGATTCATCTCATCAACTAATGATTGTTGGTATTTAACTTCTTTTACTAAAGGGTTCTTAAGCAATTCGGCTTTAAACTTTTCTATATCTGCATTATTGGCGTAATCTGCTTTCAAATAAACATCAAGCGATGGCGAAAGGGGATTATAGCCCAAAAACTTTACAAAGTCTTCGCCTAAGTCCTTTTGCAGGTTGCGCGCGGCAAGTTCTTTACTCACATATTGCGTTTGTTTAACCATTGGATTGGTTTCTAATTGTTTTTGTAATTGCAATACATCAGTTTCGTGTGCGGCATCATCCACAAAAATATTAAGCACTATGTTTTCTTTAACATAGCGTTTAAGATTGTTGGCGTGTACCAGGATAAGCCCAAGCAAACCAACCATAAGTAATACCATGGCTATCCCAAAAACGGTAGATATATATATCGTCTTGGTTTTTTTTGCTGATTCGCTTGCTTCAAATTCTTCCATAGATGCCTTTGGGTTTGTGCGAAATTAACAAACACGCCTTAAAGGTAAAAGTTTATATGTGATTAATTGCGATTTAGTATATTAAAGCGGGTAAGGTTTAACAAAATTTAACAAGCAATTGGCCTTAATGTATATTGGTGGCAATAGGTTTTTCAAAAACAAAGCCTAATACGGGAAAGTACTTGTCGACGATGTAATAAGAAGAAACCAATGTCCAACCTCGTTGTGTTATATAATCAAGAACGGCAATCCTTGAAGTAAAAAGCATCTGTTTGCCTTTGCTATCTTTTATTTCCATAGCATTGGCTTTTGTTGTTGTGCCATCATCTAACGAAGCTGCATATTTTGAGCCATCATGACCGATCTCGACAGTACAGTAAGCTACCTTTTTTTGATAAGTGTTGGTATCCGTTTGCGCAAGGCAAAATGCCGGCAAAGATAAGAACAGCAGGAATAATAAATTTTTCATTTTTTTATTGTTTATGTGATATCAATTTATAGTTAGATCGGTTAGGAACATCAAAATTGCCTTGTAATCAATTTATTACAAAACAACATGGTTTTTAAACAAACGGGCAAGTTTGTTGGTTAAATATAAACAGATATATATTACAGAAAATGACAAAGCCAGCAAACTCAACCGATAAACCATCACCAACAGATACCCCAACCGACAGGCCACATGATAACGGGCATAAAAGTGTCGTTAAAAAAGAGGATAAAAAGTACACTGCCGACCAACCGCATGGCGGAGATATTGCTAAAAAGCACGAAAAAGAAGAGCAACCTGTTAATCCCGGTACCCAACCGCCAGCCGAAAAAGGTATGGATAAAGGACAGGTGCAACCGGATTAAGTCAAAATTAAAAAGAGAAAAGTCAAAACTTTTGCGCGATCTACCGGATAATTCCTGCCGAGTTAAACTGCAAGTCGTAAAGCTTGCGGTAGTAGCCGTCTTCTATCTTTAGCAATTCCTGATGGGTGCCGGTTTCTTTGATTTCGCCGTGGTCCAGTACAATAATTCTGTCCGCTTTTTGGATGGTAGATAAGCGGTGGGCTATTACGATGGATGTGCGGCCTTCCATCAGCTTGTCTATGGCGTTTTGTATTAATATTTCTGTTTCGGTATCGACAGACGAGGTGGCTTCATCTAAAACCAAAATAGCCGGATCATAAACCAGCGCGCGTATAAACGAGATCAACTGCGCTTGGCCTGCAGATAGGGTAGAACCGCGTTCCATCACGTTATAATCATAACCACCCGGCAGGCGCTCAATAAATTCATGCGCGCCAACATCTTTCGCGGCAGCAATAATTTGCTCGCGGGTAATAGCCTCATTGTTCAGGCTAATGTTGTTGGCAATGGTATCGGTAAACAAAAAAACATCCTGTATCACCGTGGCGATTTGCGCGCGCAAGTAATTTACATCGTATTCCTGTATGTTGTGACCGTCGACGGTGACTTCGCCTTTTCCTATTTCATAAAAGCGGTTCAGGATATTGATGGTTGATGATTTGCCTGCACCCGTTGCGCCAACCAAGGCCAGTGTTTCGCCGGGCTTAACGGTAAAATTTATATCTTTTAATACCCAGTTTTCATCATTATAAGCAAACCAAACATCTTTAAATTCAATATTGCCATCAATGCGGGCGGGTTTTAAATGCCCGGTATTTACGGCAACTTCGTCGGTATCTAAAACTTTGAAAATACGGTCAGCGCCTACCATGCCCATTTGCAGGGTGTTAAATTTATCAGCCAGCTGGCGGATCGGCCTGAAGAGTAAGTTTAAATAAACAATGAAGGCCAAAATAGTACCCGGAGTAATAGGCTTGCCTGTAGTGGATAAGTAAGTTAACTGCTGATCGGATAATACCCGTTTACTGCCATACCAAACCAACAAACCAATACACATGGCAAACAAAACTTCTACCACCGGAAAAAAAATGGAGTAATACCAGTTAGAGCGGATATTCGCGTCGCGGTATTTTTTGTTGACAGATACGAATTTGCGCATCTCCTGCTCTTCACGGGCAAATAGTTGGATAATGCTTATGCCCGAAATATGCTCTGCCAAAAATGTATTTAGATGCGCTACCTGAGTACGGACTTCCTGAAAAGATGATTTGATAGCTTCTTTAAATACATAAGTTGATGCGAAAAGAAACGGCATTGGGATTAATGTTATCAAAGCCAAGCGCCAATCCACCCAAAGCATATAGCCGATAACCGCCAAAAGCAATAGCATATCGCCCATGATGGATATTAATCCTTCAGAGAAAATATCGGCAATGGTTTCGAGGTCGGATACGGTACGGGTAATGAGCACGCCGATAGGTGTGCGATCGAAATATTTTAATCGCAGACTGGTGATGTGGTTAAAAATATCAATACGCAGATCGCGGATAACGGATTCGCCGAGCCAGTTGGTAATAAACGTTTGATAATATTGGGCGATGGTTTGTACGATGAGCTGGGTGATCATCAGCTCTACCATAAAAACCAGACCCGTGTAGTTATTCTTTAAAATATAATCATCCATTGTTTTTTGGATGAGAATGGGCTGGATGATGGCTACGCCGGCTAAAAAAATGGTGAGAAATACCGCGATGATAAACGTGGTATTATAGGGCTTAACGTAATGCATTACCCGACCGAGCAATTTCCAGTCGAGCGCTTTACCGGTAACCCCCCTGCCCCCTGAAGGGGGAGTTTTTTGATCAGTCGTAGCAGGTGCTGCGGCCTTTGTGTTCTTATCTTGTTTATTCTCGCTCACTAAATCAAAGGTAAGTTATAATTACAACATCAAAAATCGCAAACTGTAAATTGACTTTATTTTTAGAATAAAGGAGGGTACACAACCTCTGTTAAATATAAACCGCATGCTGGTACTGATGTGCCCGCATTGCTGCGGTTTTTACTGCGGATAATGGCATGTACATCTTCGGGTTCAATTTCTTTTTTACCGACTTGGATCAGCGTGCCTACAATAGCCCGTACCATATTTCGTAAAAAACGGTCGGCAGAAATATGAAATACAATTCCGGTTTCGTTTTTTACCCATTTTGCTTTTGATATTTTGCAGTTGTTGGTTTTTACCTGGGTGTTTGATTTACTGAAGCAACTGAAATCAAGATACTCCATGACGATTTTAGCGGCACGGTTCATCAACTCCAGATCCGGTTCATCGCGCAGTAACCAGGAGTAACCGTGTTTAAAAGGATCTTTATTAAAATGGATGTGGTACTCGTATGATCGTAAGGTGGCATCAAACCTTGCATGGGCCTCGTCATTAACCGCGAAAATGTTGCTTACGGCTATATCGTGCGGTAAAACAGAATTAAGGCTGCGCAGGAAACCGCCTTTATCCATTTGCCAAATGCCGTCGGTCATTAACTTTTCAGTATCAAAATGCGCGAAGAATTGTTTGGCATGTACGCCGGTATCAGTGCGCCCGCAACCTAATGTTTCGATAGATTCACGGAGAATAGTGCTTAATGCTTTATTCAAAACTTCCTGCACGCCGACGGCGTTAGGCTGTAATTGCCAGCCGTGATAATGGGTGCCATCGTAAGCGAGTTCGAGAAAAAAGCGTTGGGTTGCCACGGCGCAAAGTTAACAAAACTGTGTAGGTTGCAGGGCTTGCTTTTAACTAAACAATTCTATATTTGCTTATCAATAAAATCAACCATGATACAACGCGTACAAAGCATACATCTTTTTTTAGCTGCACTGGCTATTTTCGCTCTTTTCCTGTTCCCGCTGGTTCATAATGTGTATGTGGATAATAAACCGACCACCATTATGGTTACCGGTACTTACCAGGATGTTAATGGGCAGCAAACCCATATTGATCATTTTGTGGCGCTTACCGCTGTTACTGGTGTCGCGGCGGTTATTCCGTTGATCATTATTTTTTTATACAAGAACCGTAAGCAGCAAATCGCTATATGTTATAGCGCCATGCTGCTGATCATCGGGTATAGTTTTTGGATAGCACAAGCTTCCAAAGCGGTTGTGGGCGAAATTACATTGCAAACAAATAACTATGGGATTGGCATGCTGCTTTGCCCGTTGGCGATAGTTTTTTTATTGCTGGCGATAAAAGGCATACAGCGGGATGAAAAGCTGATCAAATCGGCCGACAGATTACGATAATTACCATTACATCAAACTTTTTCGCAACATCTTTATTTAATGAAGGTCGTTAGCTTCAATTAAATTAGTATGTTTAGCTTAGAAACGATAAAAAAAATTATGGCACAAAAAGTAAACTGGCATCAAAAGCATAAGGAAGAAATGACCTTCGGGCAAAGGCTCGCTGACTCTGTGGCTACAGGTATGGGATCATGGCGGTTTATCATTATTCAAACTATTATTGTGCTTGCATGGATGATTTTAAATGTGATCGCCTTTTTAGACCATTGGGATCCGTATCCATACATTTTGCTTAACCTGCTTTTCTCAACCCAGGCAGCTTATGCCGCACCGATTATTATGATGGCACAAAACCGCCAAAATGAACGGGACCGTGCGCAGGCAGATGAAGATTTTAGAACCAATGTAGAGGCTAAAAAAGAAATTGAAGAATTGCAGGTAATTCTAAACAAAATTGAGCTGGACAAGCTGGATAAAATTATTACCATGCTTGAAAACATGGAAAAGAAATAGAGGGAATAGGATATAGAATCAAGATGCAAGAATCAGGAGTCAAGATTTTTCTCAACTCGATTCTTGTATCTTTGTTGATCATAAATGCCGGGTACTAAGGGTAGGACTTTTGTTTTTATTCTTGACTCTTGATTCTGATAAAATGGGTGTAGTAGCTGAAGAATTTCTGGTTGCGAGTGAGCAAAAAGCATTTGATAAAGATCATCGCCGTATTATCAATTATAATATTGGTAAGTACGATGCCGCATTCGCGCGTGGGTTATCCAAGATCATCAACCTGGAAAACAACAAACGTAAGGGCCATGTGCTGAAATGGAAAGTGATGGAAAACCTGGATAAGTTTTTGCCCGAGTTTGAAGCTAATTTTCAAAAGCGTGGCGGAAAAGTGATCTGGGCGAATGATGCCGAAGAAGCTAACCGCGAAATCCTCAATATTTTAAAAAAAGCAGGAGTAAAAAAGGTTGTAAAATCCAAATCAATGGTTACCGAAGAAATTCAACTGAATGAATTTTTGGAGCATAACCAAATTGAATCTTTAGAAACAGACCTGGGTGAATATATTGTACAATTGCTTGGGCAAAAGCCTTACCATATTGTAACGCCGGCAATGCACTTATCTAAAGAGGATATCGCGAAGCTGTTTAACGAAAAATTCGGTACCCCGATTGATTCTACGCCGGAACAACTTACCCAAAAAGCACGCGAGATATTACGCGAAAAATATGTACAGGCCGATGCCGGTATAACCGGGGCAAACTTTTTGATTGCAGATACGGGCAGCATAGCGATAACAGAAAATGAGGGTAATGCACGCTTAACTACTAGTTTCCCTAAAATACATATAGCGATTGTGGGCATTGAGAAGATGATCCCATCGATTGCCGATCTGGATCTGTTCTGGCCGATGCTGTCTACACATGGTACCGGCCAAAATTTGACGGCCTACAATACCATTTTAAGTGGCCCGCGCCAAGCTAATGAAACGGATGGCCCTGAAGAGATGTATGTGATTCTGTTGGATAATGGACGCACGAATTTGCTGGCACAAAAAGATCAGCGGCAGGGATTATACTGCATCCGTTGCGGCGCTTGTTTAAACGCTTGCCCCGTATATAAAAATATTGGTGGGCATGCATATAATACTGATTATAGCGGGCCTATCGGTTCTGTGATCACCCCGCATTTACGCGGCATGGAAGATTTTAAACACTTAAGTTATGCCAGTAGTCTTTGTGGTAAATGTACCGAAGTTTGCCCTGTAAAAATCGACATACATAAAATGTTGCTGCTGAATCGCAGGGATTCGGTTAAAGATAACCTGGTAACTACCAAAGAGCGTTGGGGCTGGGCGATATGGAAAAAGGGGATGCTGAAACGTAAAATGGAAGATTATTTAAGCGGCGACACGAAAAATTTCTTGCTTAAAACTTTCTTCAAAAACACATGGGGTAACCTCAGGCAATTACCGAATGTTGCCAAAAAATCGTTTACGGAGCAGTGGATGGAAAAGGGTGAACAGTAGTTTTTAGTTCCCAGTAGGCAGTTTGCTGTGGCGGTTTCAGTATAACAGTATTGTTTACTGCTCACGGGAAACTGACGCCGCCAACTGATTAGTGTTTATTGCCAAATCCAAATTCTCTGTAAGTATTAGGCATTTCATTATTGCTGCTGAAGGCAAAAACGTAACTCATGCGCCAGCTTTCAAAATCGGCATCCTTATCTTTTATCTGGGCTGAGTGGCGTGACGATAAGATGTATACCCCTTCGCGGCTAAGCTTAAAGTAAATCATACCGGTATTGTCGCTGCTCAGTTTTTGAGGATATACATTACCTCCGGCAGTTTTAACGTACAGCATTACTGTAGCCGCGGCTAAGGGTTTGCCTTTAAAATTTATTTGTGCCGATATGTCATCGCCATAATTAAACTTATATGGGTTGTCTTTAAGTATGATTTCGAAGTCTTCATTTAACGGTTTATCAAAGGCTTTGCCACCGGGTTCGCCTACCTGAACCAAGGTTTTCATGTAGTAAGTGTATCTTTCTTTATAAAAAAGCTGGTTGCTGTTTTTTACCTTGTCTGCAATATTATCAGGATCATCAGCATCTAATGACCTTAAAAATTTGCTCCGGCTCATTTCATTGGCCGCAGGTTTAGTTATCATGGATATAAGGGTTAACCCATCCTCTTTAATCGGATAACTCACCACCGAATCGGCACCCGTTACAACTCCGTTGAGATCGACTTTTTTCTTCCCCTCATACATAAACACACTTTGTGTGTTGTTTTGTTGAAATTTAACATCGTTTTGCTTGGTAAAATCGTCTGTTGATATGATGTGCATATCAAGCTTGTCGCCTTTTTGCAGGAAGAATTTTTCCGGGATCAGGTAATAATTCTGAGCATGGGCAATAAAACCTGCCGAGGCAAGTAATAGAGAAAGTAACAAACGAATACTTTTCATAGTATAAAAGGTGTTGAGCGTGTAAACATACAAAGTTTTAAAAACATCAGTAGTTTTAGTATATGAATTTTGAGCGAAAAAATTTAAATAATGATGCTTTAATCAGTTTATATAGGAAATTGTTACTTCCAAGGCTGATTGAAGAGAAAATGCTGATCTTGCTAAGGCAAGGCCGGATTGGCAAATGGTTCTCCGGCATCGGCCAGGAGGCAATTGCCGTTGGCGGCACGCTTGCTATGCAGAAGGATGAATACATCTTGCCGATGCACCGCAACCTCGGTGTTTTTACAACCCGTGAAATACCGCTGGCCCGGTTGATGGGCCAATGGCAGGGTAAGGCATCAGGGTTTACAAAGGGGCGGGATAGGTCGTTCCATTTTGGAACACAGGAATATAAGATCATTGGAATGATATCCCACCTCGGCCCTCAATTGGCTTTAGCTGATGGAATTGCGCTGGCCGATGTGCTAAATAACAGTAAGAAAGCAACCCTGGCTTTTACAGGTGAAGGCGCGACCAGCGAAGGTGATTTTCATGAAGCGTTAAACGTTGCCGCGGTTTGGAACCTGCCGGTGATATTTATTATTGAAAACAATGGATATGGACTATCTACCCCAACAAAAGAACAATATGCCTGCAAGCGTTTGGTTGATAAGGCAGTAGGTTATGGTATGGAAGGACGAAGGATTGATGGTAATAACATTTTGGAGGTTTATCATACCATAAAAGGAATAGCAGAGGACATTCGCGCGGCCCCGCGACCGGTTTTGGTGGAATGTATGACTTTCAGAATGCGGGGGCACGAGGAAGCATCGGGCACCAAATATGTTCCTGAAGCTTTGTTTGCGGAATGGAAGGCTAAGGATCCCTTAATGAATTTTGAAAAATATTTAATTGATGAATATGTGCTTCGCCCGGAATGGCCGCAATACATCAGAAATGAGTTTAATAAAGTAATTGATGTTGAGATAGAAAAGGCTTTTAGCGAGCCTGACATTGTGCCCAATGAAAAGACTGAGATAGCCGACATGTACCAAGCCTATCAAATGCCAGCAATTACACCATCTGAA
The DNA here is from genome assembly GCF_013408825.1 of Mucilaginibacter tundrae. GTDB lineage: Bacteria > Bacteroidota > Bacteroidia > Sphingobacteriales > Sphingobacteriaceae > Mucilaginibacter. The sequence continues at coordinate 4,254 of NZ_JACCBZ010000017.1, read as the reverse complement.
AAAATCAATAAAAGGAGATATATTGATGCGATAAGTGATGGACTAAGACTGAGCATGCAGAAATATCCGAACCTGGTTATAATGGGGCAGGATATTGCTGAATATGGTGGGGCGTTTAAAATAACCCAGGGTTTTGCAGAGGAGTTTGGTAAAGGCAGGGTGCGAAATACGCCTATTTGCGAATCGGCTATTGTTGGCGCGGCCATGGGGCTAGCCCTGAACGGTGGCAAGGCTGTTGTAGAAATGCAATTTGCTGATTTTGTTACCTGTGGCTTTAACCAGGTAGTGAATAATTTGGCTAAGACTTATTATCGCTGGGAGCAGAATATAGATGTAGTGATCAGGATGCCGGCAGGCGGGGGTACATCGGCGGGGCCGTTTCACTCACAGAGTAACGAGGCCTGGTTTACCAAAACCCCAGGTTTAAAGGTTGTTTATCCATCAAACCCGGCAGACGCCAAAGGTTTATTGATGGCAGCTATCGGTGACCCGAACCCAGTAATTTATTTTGAGCATAAATACTTATACCGCAGCAATTCGGGAGATGTACCCGACGGTGACTATTTTGTGGAAATCGGCAAGGCTAAAATCGTTACTACGGGCACAACAGCGAGCATAATTACGTATGGATTAGGGGTGCATTGGGCTTTGGAATATGCGGCCAAGCATCCGGAATTGTCGCTCGAAATTATTGATTTGCGTAGCTTACAGCCTTGGGATAAAGACGCGGTTGAGGCGAGCGCTAAAAAAACTGGTCGAGTTTTGGTTTTACATGAAGATACTTTAACCAGTGGTTTTGGTGCGGAGATAGCCGCGTATTTAGCTGAGTATTGTTTTGCTTACCTGGATGCCCCGGTAGTGCGTTGTGCTAGTTTAGATACGGCTATTCCGATGAATAAGGAGTTGGAAGATCAGTTTATGGCGAAAAGCAGGCTGGAGGAAAAGATGAACATATTGCTTTCCTATTAATAAGTTTTTTGAGGCAGTTACAAACTGCCTTTATCCGGGATTTCAGTCATAGACTGAAACCAGTGTCTTGTTTAAATTTCAAAGAACAGGGTTTTGCTCTTTCACAAGAGCTGTTGGGTATATACAAATTTCGGGGTTTGGAATGGAATAAGTGCTGACAGTGTTTTGTCAGTAGGTTTGTCATTCTGAGCATGGCAATTTTAATGCAGAATATCCCGGACGATTCTGTAAGTTGAGAATTTCACTCACTGGCTTCAGTCTGTGACTGAAGTCCACAGATCAAGAATTTATAACTTTATTCAAAAAACTAAAAATTGCATTTTACGGACATTTCTAATTTCCCGAGAAAAGTCTATTGCCTTACCTTTATTTAATAAACATTACCTAAAATATATTTTATATGATACCTGTAAAAGGATATGCGGCACAATCGCCGACCACTGATCTTGCGCTCTGGGATTTTGAAAGACGTGAAGTTGGGCCTCACGATGTACAATTTGACATCCAATTTTGCGGCGTTTGCCACTCCGATCTTCACCAGATAAAAAACGACTGGTTTCCGGGTATATTCCCAATGGTGCCGGGACATGAAATTGTGGGACGTGTAGTAAAAGTAGGTTCTGCGGTAACCAAATTTAAAGTTGGCGACCTTGCCGGAACCGGTTGTATGGTAGATTCCTGTCGTGTTTGCGAAAACTGTAAACAAGATCTGGAGCAGTACTGCCTGAATGGCAGCTCACAAACTTATAATGGTTTTGAGCAGGACCATAAAACACCAACATATGGTGGTTATTCAAATTCGATAGTGGTAAATGAGGATTTCACATTACACATATCGGAAAAATTAGATCTTGCTGCTACTGCACCATTATTGTGCGCGGGCATTACAACATACTCGCCATTGCGCCATTGGAAAGTTGGAAAAGGGCACAAGCTAGCGGTTTTAGGTTTAGGCGGCCTGGGCCACATGGCAGTTAAGTTTGGTGTTGCTTTTGGTGCTGATGTTACCGTATTGAGTACATCGCCAAGTAAAGAAGCGGATGCTAAAAAATTAGGTGCCCACCATTTTGTGGTAACGTCTGACCCTGAACAGATCAAAGCAGCCAAAGGAACATTCGATTTTATATTGGATACTGTTTCTGCAGAACATGATTTTAATATGTACTTGTCGTTATTAAGGACTAACGGTACTATGATATGTGTTGGCGTACCATCCAAACCGGCTGAAGTTGCCGCATTTAGCTTGTTAGGTGGCCGTAAAAGCCTTGCAGGTTCAGGCATCGGCGGGATTGCCGAAACTCAGGAAATGCTTGATTTTTGCGCAGAGCATAACATTGTTTCGGATATTGAAATGATCGATATTAAAGATATAAGTACAGCTTATGAGCGGATGCTTAAAGGCGACGTGCGTTACCGCTTTGTGATTGATATAGCTACTTTGTAGTGATTGGTTGATTGGGTTGAATAAGTTAGATTGGTTGATTTGGATTTTAACTACTCACTTAATCAACCATTCAACCCAATCAACCAATACTTGTTTCTTTGACCGCAAGTGCCTAATTTTGCGCCTCAATAAAAGAATATGGCTAAAGCATCAGATGTAAAGAATGGCAATATACTTCGCTTTAATGGCGAGCTAGTGCAGGTTGAAGAGTTTTTACACCGCACGCCGGGCAACTTGCGTGCGTTTTACCAGGCACGTATGCGTAATGTTAAATCGGGTAAATTGGTGGAGTACCGTTTCCGTACTGATGAGGAGGTTGATATTGCGCGCGTTGAAACCAGCAATTACCAATATTTATATGAAGATGGCGATGCGTTGGTTATTATGGATAATGAAACCTTCGATCAGCATAATGTGCCAAAAAAATTATTTGGGAACGCGGTAAAATTCCTGAAAGAAGGCATGAACGTGGTTGTGGCCTTTGAAAGCGATGAGCCAATCATGGGCCAGATCCCGAACTCGGTTGAGTTAGAAATCACTTATACCGAACCGGCTGTTAAAGGTGATACCTCAACCAGCGCATTGAAGAATGCTACCGTTGAAACCGGCGCCGAAATTAAAGTGCCATTGTTTATTAATATTGGTGATAAGGTGAAGGTGGATACTACCTCAGGCAGCTATGTGGAGCGTGTGAAAGGGTAATCAAGTTACTACAACTCAATAAGTAAAGCCTCCGATCCTGGGGCTTTTTTTTTAAAGACTTCCATTACCAGACAAGGAAATACCCGCTTCTGTTGTAAACAGAAACCCCGGATAATGTATCCGTTACGTTATTCAAGCCAATAAATAATTTGGGGTTGTGTAAACTTTTAGATACATTTATCATTGATAATCAAACCCTATCACTAATTTAAATGAGAAAATTGTTATTTACTGCTGTAATATTATTGGCCATGTCCATTACCGGCAGTTACGCCCAAAACAAAAAAGTTGCTGTTATTACTTTTTATATAAGTAAACAAATTGACGTTAGCGATTTTGGTGTTGCCGCGAAAGCTGCTGCGCTTAGCCTTAGCGATGAGCCTGACTTTAATCTTACCCCGCTTATTGTAAATTTTCATGACCAGTTTTTTAGTACCTACTCTAAAAACTTTCCGTTTGACCTGGCTCCCGAAAGCGAGGTGTTAGATAAGCCGGAATATAGAAATTACGTACCATTATTTGACCCGACAGGGGACCCCGCAAACCAACTTAAATACAATATCCCTTATGATGGCTACAAAATAATTATTAATTGGGGCGAAGATGCCAATATAAAAAACATGCTTGCCCTGTTTAACCAATATGATGGTGTTATGAAGGTAACCATTGGTTTTCGTTTGTTACAATATGGGTTTAACAATATGGGCGTTGCACGGATGATGGCCGGAGCTACTATTGAACTTTATAATAGAGACGATGTAAGAGTGTTTTCGATATCTGACAACGGAAAATCGAAGAGTGTAAGCCCTATGGTTGCGGGAGTACCGGTGATGACACCAAGTAAAGTATTACCAATGTGCCAGGATGCACTGGATCACTTAATGACTGAACTGAATAAAGATTTACCTAAGTTAATTAAAAAGGCAAACGCAAAATTATAAAACGCCCTTTTGCTTAGTGTCTTTATAATTGAAGATCATGAAGATGTATTCACTGTAGCATTTTAAATAATAAAAGCCCCGACTGGGGCTTTTATTATTTAATTGTCTCGTCCTAAGAAAAGTTGACTAAAACCAAGTCAACGAATGGAAACAAAGACGATTAAATCAGAAAAACGAACCCCTCGTAAGCAGTTCAGT
>NZ_JACCBZ010000016.1 GCF_013408825.1 Mucilaginibacter tundrae | reverse complement strand
TATAAATAAAATGTTCTGGCTTGAGCGATGGCAAGGCAGTGGAGTTTAATGTGTGCTTGCACTCTTTAAACGTAACGAAATCTGGCGACAGGTTTGTAAAGCTTAAGAGTTTCGTAATACCGATGGACCTGTGGGATGGCCTCTGCGCGAGAAATAAGCGGAGCTTGCCTTACCTGTTGTAAGCAACAGAAGCGGGTAGGGCAAGTGAAGCTTATTTACTATATTAGCATATGGGGAATTCTATTGGAGTACTTAAAGACTCTATTCAAAATGAATTATTAAGTTCTATATTTGATCTATCACAAGACTATGCAGAGATAGGTATTGATAAGCTTTTAGACAATGCAGCTTTCAAAGAAATGCCTGTTGTAAAGACTATAGTTAGTTTATCTAAAGGAGCGCTAGCAATAAGAGAAATTGTCGTTGCACGTAAGCTTATTGTGTTTCTTCAACAGTTTCACAAAGGCTTGCATTCACAATCAGACGTTGACAAAATGATAAAAAACCTCGTAAGCGACTCTGGAAAGCGAGATAGGATCATCGAGCAAATAATTATTATGAATGAACGTTATATTGAAAGTAAGCAATCTGTTGTTCATGCTAATCTTCTATTGGCTTACTTGAAATCAAGGTTAACTTGGAACGAGTTGAGTGATTTGCTGATCTGTTTAGACGCTCTGCATCCAAGAAGCATGGATTATCTTGAACAACTTGAAAAACAAAACTTTGTATTCCTACCTGCCTTAAGTTCTTCTTGGGTTGGTTCTCTTATTGCAGTTGGATTAACGTTGCAGAAAGGCCCTCATAAGATAAACGAACTTGGTAGGAAGCTTTACTATTATGGTGTCAAAGGTGATTTTAATGCTGTCATTCCTCCTATAGAGGCTACGAGTATGGATAGATTGACACCTTCAAATTAGTTCGCGAAGTTTAACTACCGAACGCCGATAAGTATAGTGATCGCTTATTGATTAGTTTCGAAAAGTGTATAAATCGACGTTAAGTTGACTTTATCATTGTAACACACTTCAGAGACTGTTTTGTAAACTAAGTAAATAAACTCAGCTATACGTTTAAGCAACTCATGACATACGTGGTCTTGAATAAATATTACTTGCTCGGATGCAATGATATTAAAGTAAATGTTGCATGGGTGTTCCAATAGTGAACTAAGTTGCTTAGTGATTTTGGTTCTACGGTGGGTTATACAATGCCTTGCCTCACTAATTAGAAAATACCAAGTTGTAAAATCGAAGTCATATAGATTATGAGTCTCATTCTCTTTGAATTGCTTGATATTATCTCTGAGAATACTGAGTAGATGATGATTGTTTGTCCTGTCTTTCATTCGCTTCAACTTTGCCCTCACACTTTCAAATGAAGTATTATCTGTATTTAATCTTTCTAAAACCTCAATAGGTTGCTTGTAACTTATAAATTCTGCAACAGCGTTATAAAGAAAACTTTCAAGCAACTCATAAGATTGTGCAACTTGGAACAAGCACTCTCTACTCAAAATCATTTCAGTTTCAGATTTCGCAGTGTCTTTTGATATAGCATAATGGTTCCTTGGTACAAAATGGTTACCCAAGCCTTTCTCTAACGTTACGTCTCTAAATCCTAAGCCCTTGCCAATTAATGTCCCCGTGCTATAGAGGTTGTTGTTTATGATCTCTTTAGTCGCATTCTTCATTAAGATACTTAAATAAAAGACTCTTCCGTCAATGGTTGCAAGCTCATCGATTGCGGTTTTGAAATAATGATCAAGAGGTTTAGAATTCATTGTACTAATATAAACAATGTTAAGCTTACTTAAGTAAGCTTAACATCGAAGGACTTAGCTACGATGATTAGATCGTATATCACCATTTTGTTCAGCAGCTAACTCTTTAAAGTATCTGACAATAGGTCTTAGCATCTGTCTTATAAGTAATGGTAGAAGATACCGAATGACAAGCCAAACAGTAAGCACAACCATGTGAAGCTATAAAGTAGTTGGCTACGATTGCTGTAATGAAGTTTCCATGCGGTGTATACATCTTTTAAGGATTTCAAATTAGTCTAGTTTGGCTTGTTTTAATCCCATGAACTGATTTAACGCTGGAAACACTACCTTATAAAGGACAATTGATGCTCTCTTGTAACTGCGTTTGCTCCTGTCCTTTTCACCATCAGTTCCAGGGAGTATTCCAATTGGATTTTGCCACTGTAACTGGTTTGCCTCTGTTACTATTATTATGAATGAAGGATTGGTAAGGTTGTTAACTATCGTTGCATAGATATCTCGATAGTCTCTTTCATCATAAAAACGTAAACGGGGCGCTTCTCCAACTATAAAATCACTCCAGTTCTCATTCAATATTCCAATGAACTTGCGATCAAGCTTGTATTCCTTACCCCAATATCTTAACGTGCCATAATCTTGTGCAATGCACTTGGTGCCAATAATGGAGAACAAGCAGAGTAGGATTGTCAATTTAATTAATTTCATTGTTTTGATGTTAGCGTTAAAAATAAACTACTTCGCCCAAGACAGGCAGGTAAACCTTGTACTCGAACTTATCAGAGTAGTCCTCGTTATACATCAACTTTTGACCTGTAGCACCGCTAGTAGTCAGGTTTGTCCAATAGGTTGCTGATAATTCTTTTACAGCAGTGATGTAAACAGCTTTGTCCGAATAAATTACTTTTAAGCTTACCTTTCGGTAACCAGTAGATTTGATGATGTAACCATAAGTCAACTGCCCTTGCGGTTCAGATGTTGGTTGCTGATAATATTGCTGTTGATAAACTGGTTGCTGTTGTTGGGGCTGGTAAGTAGGTTGTTGTTCTGGTGGTGGCGGTGGAGCTTGAGAAGGAATAGGCTCATATTGGATATAACCACCTTGTGCGTGAGCGTTCATTCCTGCTATACTGAGCAGTGTAATGAATAAAATCTTTTTTAACATGGTTGTGATTTTAAAGGGTTATGTAGTTATAATAGATTGTTTAAAGCCTCATCTAGATAGGTAAGGCTTATAAGAAGTTAGTTAACTTGTATATACTGATAAGTATAAGATTGCGGATAAGCGTCAGTCCACGTTATAGTAGAAGGAAAACCATAGCTGTTATACTGGTAAGTATAGGTGAAGTCAGTTCCGTTATCATTAGATGCCACAGGATTATTGGCACCGAGCGTGTAGAATAAGCTCTGATCTTCCGTATACACTCTAAAGTATATCCACAATGGCACAGCTTGTGTCAGATTAGATTTGCTGTCAAAAGATGAACTTGTAACAGTACTTACTGAACCATCAGGTTGTCCATTTTGATACTCTGTTGCAACTTCTTTGGTGTTATTACCATTACTATCATAGGTGTAGGTGTCGCTCACCTCATTACTGTCAAACCAATTAGTAAGCTTGCCATTGGTGTAAGTGAGTTTAAAATCCTGATCTAACACGTTACCGGCAAGGTAAAACTTGATCTCACTAATGTTGGTGCCAGAATAGGTAACTGTTGAACTTACATCGTTATAGCTGTTGGCTAACGTGTGAGAGATTGTTGTTCCTGTTAGCTGACCATTGCTATTGTAGTTAAATAGATCTGTTTCAACATCAGGTGTAATCGAGTAATGATTAATAACTGCCTGAGTTAGCTGTTTACCGTTGTAAGTGAATTGATAGAGTGGTTTGCCAATGTAAGGATCGCCTGGGATGTCGTCGGTAACTTGGGTAAGAAGCGTTGTCGGTGTTGTTGGTTTGTTAACGCTGGATTTTGAGCATGAAGAGATAATGGTTGCTGCCAATAGGAGCACTGATAAGGTTTGTTTCATTAATTTGTTAATGGATGTAAGGCACCGAGTAGTCCCTCATTCGGTAGGTTTTTAAACACGATAAGCGCAGGACTGAGCTTAAATGTGTCTCGGATGGCTCGGGAAAAGCCAGGCAACAACAAATAAGTCAACCCCACGCTTATTCGCGTGGGTGCTGAACCTATTTACTCTTGCTGCCTTCTTTAAATTTTCCCGATTTTCCGAGACAGAACAATAAGCTAACACTTATATTTTAATACACTTTGATGTTTGTAATGATGATGCTTGCGGTTTCCTCCTTGTTTTGTGTGTAAAGTTAATAAGAGTTTGTATACTATGCCACAGCTTTGAGCTGTTTTCTTTTCATTGCTGCTGGCTTATGCTTTATCAGCCTAAACTGGTGGTACTTATTATTCTCCTCAATGTATTCATACATATTCTCACAGGTGGTTATTATCCAGTCTGTACGTACTGCATCTTCGACATTGACTACAGTTGCCTCTTTAGAAGTCACCCGATATAGTAGGCGTATAAAGAATGTAGTCAGTTGGCTATACTGATTGATAGAGAGCACCTGTTCAAATCCAAAGTGAATCGCAAATCTGTTATCAGGTTTACATTCCAGACGTAGATAAACTAATGGGTTTACGATCTCGTGAATGACTGTATTAGGTTTAGTGGTTGTCCGGTCTTCCCGTTCAAGGCAATAGCGAAGTTCTTCGCGTTCAAGTGTAGCAAGCTGCTTGCGTGTTTCCTTTAGAATTTTGAAGTATGCATCCTGTACTGACTTATTATAAGCCAACACTGCTGTTTCATTGTTAAGTGGTTTCATAAATGATTTGTTAAGTGAGTTATGGATTGTTTTAAAATGAAAAGAAGCCTGGTGCGTTAGCGACCAAGCTTCAGAAATGGGTTTTAATAATGTTGTTAAGTGTTGTAGGCTTATAAAGAATGTAGGAAAGCAGGGTCTTGAATCTTCAGCACATTTTGATAAAAGGTTTTGAAGTTAGGTTGTAACTCCTTCGCCTTTGCTTGCCGGTCAAGTGGAAATGGTCTGAGCATCTTTCTGAGTTCAGCTTCATAAGGGCAGTTGTAAAAGGCAAAATCAACAGCATAGGTGTAAGTGAATTCACAATAGAGCACCCAATAAAAGATTGGAGTAATAAAGCTGTGCATACCTAAAGAACCCTGCGACTTATCTTTCTTTAAATCCCTTTCATAATAGACTTCATTTGGCCTTAAATAAAGCTTTTTAACAGCATCAATTACACTATGATAGGCTACTTCGGTGCAGTCATTTAGCATGATTGTTAGCTTCTCAGGTCTTGCCTGTGCGATAACCCAACGCTTAGTTGGTTGCCTTTCGTTGATGGGATAATGCTTGCTGATGATTGGCTTGTCATAGTTCGCTTTGAGTTCTTTCATGTGGTTCTGAGTTTGGTGAGTAATGATAGTTTCTGACTTTGGGCTAAAGTGGTTTGAAAGTGCTTAGGCAGCAGTCTTAGAATTAAGACTAATGCCTTTAGCGAAGCTTTTCAGCGAAGCTGAAAAGCATGCTTTCAAAACAGGGCTTTAGCTCAAGAAGTGAGAAACTATTTGTTTGTAAGTCGGAATAAGGTCGGGCGGTAAGGCTGAGCGGCCTGTATGGTCGCCTCATTCCCATGAATTCTAAAAGTTGAGTAATTGGGGAGAAAATATTGCCACAGGGAAAGGGTAGGGCCTTTCTATGAAGGCTGGGGCGTATAGAAAGTATGGTAGGTATGTAGCGCAGCGTTTAAATCGATTAGAATTTGTTATTATTGTGATCTTAAACCTTAAAATGAAAAGAATCCTCCTATTAGTTGTCTTATTTCTATTTGCCACTTCATGTTTTGCTCAATCAGTTAAGTTTAGCATCAATGCAGGGCTGAGTGAGTCTACGTTTTCTGAGCCGTTTACACCAAATGGGAAAGCTATACTTGTTAACGGTCAAACAATAAGCAAGTCTTTCGTTACTGGCTATAATGTTGGTGGTCTTGTTGACTTTACAATCAAACGAGTGTCTATTCAAACAGGATTAGTTTATACAGTCATTGGTGGAACAAACAATGACCATTTCAATGTACCAGGGAATTCCTATCCTTACATATTTAGTGATAAGCAAACACTTAACTTAAATTACCTACAAGTGCCAATTAATGTCCTCTATCATATACCGACGAAGTTCGGTTCTGTCTTTGTAGGTGGTGGCCCTTATGTAGCTTATGGTCTATCAGGTAAGTATAAGAGCAACAGTACCACTGCATTAAATGATGTTACAACCACAACAGCCACGAAAGGCGATGTAATATTCGGTAATGGTCAACAGGGCAAGTATGACTTCGGCAATGGGCCATATGTTAAAAACCCAGACTATGGAGTAAATGCGATTGCAGGAATTAGCCTGAAGAACAAAATACGACTTAGTGCTGGTTATGGGTTCGGCATAGAGAATCTGTCACATAGTATATTTACTAAAGGTAGGAATGATGTATTAAGCATTTCTATAGGATACACTTTCGACTAATTACTGAAATGGCTTTAAACAACAGAAGCTGCACGAGGCAGCTTCTGTTATAAAATATATTGAGAGGTTTATTGAAAAGGTTCTTTTTCCATTATATGTATTAGTAATTCGTCTACTGATACTTGCACATTTAATAATTTAAATCTATACGAATTGATGAAATGGAACAATGAGTCATTCCATGGAAGTTCAAAATAATAAGGTTTATCCCATGGATCTTCGTACAATTGAAATCCTATAATTGATACCGTTCTTTCGTCAATGATTTCAAATTGAATATTTTCCTTCATGCATTTAAACAACGATCTTAATTTATTCCTTTCCTCAGTGTCAAGTTCTAAATAGTAGCGTTTAAATCCCTCTTCATTTCTAATACTAGTCTCATTATATGACGAAAAGAAATTAGTTGAAATTAAAGTGATACCGGTGTCTCTTGTGGTACCATAATCCTCAACGTAAGTATTAATAAGTTTATCTAATTGTTGTTGTTCTTCAGTTACCGCTATAGCCATTGCTATGCGTTGCTCCATTGTAAATTTCATTTGCTTTTTTATTTATCATTACCATATGCATCTTTTATAAAATTGGTTTATCTGTGAATTGAAATAAGGCATCTAAGCCAACCTCACAATATCAAGGATAAATGGCTGTATATCAATTATTTGTTGATACAAAGATAAGGAAAAAGCACGACTTGATCAAATGAAATTGAACTTAACTAATAGATAATCAAGTAGTTAAATATAAATTCTTTCCTTATTTCTTATAAGCCTAAATTGTTGTTGGGATTCTTGTAAGATTATTGAAATCAATTAAACTAACTTAACTTAAATAAAAAGACAGTAAGTAGGGGGGGTATAGCCCCCCAGTTAACAAGTGTCCCTAAAAACTCTGAACATACCCTAAAACTTCATGTCCTTTAACTGACTTTCCTTGCTCATCCTTTCTAATAGTTTTCCTTTCTGAAAGCATAGCACCTTCTCTCAGTAATCTAAGGCCAGGTTTAAGATCATTAAGGCCAGTTTCAGCTATACCTTTTATAAGGCCCGCCTCTATTTCAGCGCTGGAGTATTTATTTCCAATTTTGAACGTTCGCTGAATAAACTTCAGGATAGGCAGCATACGCTTCAATCCTTTGGAATCAGCAAGTTGTTTTAGTATAGTATTAATGCTGTAATCAAACTCTGCTGCATTTTTCATCCCGTAAGCTTGAAGTATATTTATTTGTTCAGGGTAAGAGTATTTAATCATATTAATATTAACCTCTTGCCATAGTGGATCAGCTGTATTCTCCATAATATCTTTAACCCAACTGCTTACAAAATCGTTAAGTGTAATACTTGTTGTACTATCTTTAATTTGTGAAAGTTGTTCATCATCCAGGCAATAATTTACATAGTTTGATCCTGCGTCAACAAGGAAGTGTTTCGCGTTAGCATATTCTTCCTTCAATGATCTTGCTGATTTGTAATAACCCTTTACGCGTTCGGTATTGATAAAATTATCGACCATGAAGTGATTGAGCGCACCATCTTTCTCTCTTAAAAAGTAACCAAAGCCATTAAGCTCTAAAATCTCATCTATAAACTTGTTGATGTACTCTACGTCTGATTTAGGCTTGTATGTTGATATGAAATGGTGTAGTTTTCCTTTGTCTTCAAGGATAGATGTTATTTCAGCTTCGCTAAAGTTTGTAAGCTTTGAACTATAATTGGAGATATGATAAATGTCTTTCTGTACGATGATTTCAGGCTCGCCTTCAATTTTCTCAGGCTTTCTGAAACGTCCACAAATTTGAATCGACTCGGTTTTCGGATCAATGACGGAATGTTCAACCGCAATAACATCTGAGATCATAATAATGATAGGGTCGCATTTATATTGATCGTAGTCAATGTCAACTGCGGAATAGAACCTACTGGTTAGGAAATTGTATTTGGCGAACTTATCATTAATGCCATCGTAAGCATGTTCAACATCCGCAACTCTCAATTCCTTAACACTTTTTTCTGAACAATAGACCGCATAGTCTTTTAACCTCAATCCTTTAATGATGTTGCGTATACGTTTAGTGGATTTAAAGAACATAAATATCTTTCTTTCTGCATCTTCCTTTGAGGCAGCATAATGATCGAGGATAAGTTTAAGCTGGTATACAATGTTGTTTGTCGTATATATGCTAATAGGTTCTGCAAACACATAATTTGGTTCAATTACCACTTGTGTAAATTTATTAAAACGAGGGTCGCTTGGGATTAGTGGAGTTGCAGATACAAAAGCTTTGTTGTCAAACTCGAAAAAAGCATCAATAGGGTTTATAATATCGCTTCTAAATTCTACATCCTGTATAGCTTTCTCGCATTCATCGAATAGCAGAAAGTAATCTTTGTACATTGATTCACCAATTGCCTCTGCAACTTTTTCAAAGCCTTCGGGTGTAGTTAGTATCTTTTTATAGCCCTTTCTGTTTTTAAGATACTGCTTAATTTGCTCGACATCTATACCTTCGTAAACACCTTGTACAACTTTGTTCTTTCTTAATTTCTTATTGAGTTTATCACATTTTCCTTTAATTACTGGCAAATTAGGTTCAATGATAATACTGTTGCGTGGAAATTTTAATTCTAATGTCGTTGCACCGCAACCGGTAACCATTTTATGTATGATGCTGTCTGTTGGTAAACCTCTGGATTTAAATGGCTCTAAGTATTCAAGAAATTGATCTTTTGATAATTTATATGTTTCTGTAGTCATGATCTTTAATGTTGGAGTGAAATGAAGGGAGTGGTTTCCCACTCCCTTTTAGATGATTAATTAAACTGTTGCCGATGACTGTCCACCAGATTGAGAATTACCACTTTCGATGCGTTGAGCTTCATCAAGAAGTTCTTGCAGGGTAAAACGAACTGTTACTTGTGCCTTTTGATACTGTAACAGAAAGTTGAGCATTTCATCTGAAAATAAAACAACCTTAAATGGAGTCACACCACGCCCCAATTCAATTTCAGCCCAGGCATAACCTATACCGTCCTTGTCAGTACGTTTCATTAACATGTTGTTAATTCTGTTGCCACTTCTAAGCAACTCCCAAAAGTTGTTGTATTTCACCTTCATGTTAGGTGTTAATGGCTCGAAATGATCCAAGAATACAGTTGCATCGGCGATGCCATTTTTAAAAAATCCTTGTGCTGTAATGCTTGATTCTGCTCCTGGAGCTGAAGTCAAACTTATATTTCGCTTTCGCATGGAACAAAGGAAGATTGGGGGAATTTGCAGCTAAAGTGGAATAAGCTACAACAAGAAAATGACAGTTAACTATCTGTCATTTAGGAAGATTAATTTAAAATAGTTTGAATTGGAGAAATATAGCTAACACTAAATTTCCCCAACATCCTTCATCATATTCCTGATAGTTTCGCTATCAACTCCGTTTCTGTTGTAAAACGATATAAGCTCGCTGTAATCATCAGGGAACTCTATGGGCTTTTTAAGATTGATAGCTTTGAAAAGAGCGAAATAATCGAAAAGAAATGAAGCTATAGCCCTCTTGCTTGTATAAATTTTATGTTTGATCAAGTAATCACTTACCAGTATGCCAACCTTTGCTAATGATTTAGTATTGCTTATGGTGTGCTTCTTAAATTTGTCATTAAGCTTTTTGAAGTCTGCAAGTGTGCTGTTCGCCTTAATGATCTCCTGATAGAACCAAGTATTGTATCTCTTATGCTGGTTGAGCATATTGCTAATCATATAGGTGAATGTCTCGTACAATAGGTTCTTTGGCAGTTCTAACTTGCTCACCTGTTTCCCTGATAGGGATTTAAGGTTTCGTGATTGATTGCTTTGAACGGTGATGATTATGTCTTTCGGTACATATAATTCTTGCTCGTATAAACCAATTCTAAGGTACTTAACAATATCATCAGCATGTTTGGCATCAGGCACATACTCTACCAATTCCTCTAAGGGCATGGTGTTTACCAGTTCTTTCTTGGCAAAAAAGAATTCATTGGTTGCGCCATCATACATTTGCTGATAATTTTCGTTCTTTCTCATGCGCTCAATGTGCGCTAATGAATCCGCTATCAGGTCAAGTATAAATATTGCGAAGTCGTGTAAATGATTATGGCGATTGTTCTCTATGCTTTGTTGCTCGTAATCGAAGTTTAAGAATATAATTAGGTATAGTAGGGAATGCTTATGCTTTTCATTTATATTATGCTTTAAGAGTATTGCGTCAAACGCTATATTGAATGATATGGCATCATCTAATGACTTGAATTGAGTGCCCGGTTTACCACCAAAGCTAAAGTGTTCCACCTCCGGTTTATTAGCCCAAAGCTGATCCTGAAACTCTCCTACCCCATATAATAGTCGATGGCTATAAACCCATTTGAGGAAGTCTCTTGTAAGGGTTAATCTTATACAACAGGGTTGTTCGGTAGCTTCGGCTTGCACTGTATTGCTCTTAATTAATTCTTTAAAAGGTGCGAAGATAAAAAAAGCAGCATAGTTACCCACACTGCTGGATGCACAAAGTCGATGAATTACTGTATAAGTTTAATTATGGTAGAATTTGCATCGTCAATGACAGATTGATCAAAATTATCAAGGTAAACCGCTGTGGTTCGGTTTCCGTATTCGTGACCTAAAGCTTCAGCAATCAATTCAATACTAAAGCCAGCTTTCTTAGCTATTGTAGCCCACGAATGCCTGGCCGTGTAAGTCGTTATCTTTTGGTCAATTTTAAGGTCTTTTGCTAATCGAGATAAATACTTGTTAATGATTTTAGTCTTGTATTTAATACCTCTCATTAAACGCTCATCGTTGATCGCCTTATCATCTGCAATTGGCAGTAAATATCTCGATCTCCCTTTGTAGTGATTTAAGATTTCTTCTGCCTCGGCTTGAAGTTTAATGTCGTACCATTTGCCAGTCTTTCTTCTTTTGTAGAGTATCCTTCCTCCTTTGATATTTTCTTTAGTTAAAAGGCAAAGGTCAACAACTGATATTCCAATAAGATAAAATGATAGTATAAAATAGTTTCTGTTATCCCACAATGGCGTATCAATTGGCAATTCGGCATTATTTATAGCTTTTAATATATCCATTTCAACGGCTCGCTTCTTTGTTTTCTCTGGTCGGAGTTTGAAATCATCAAATGGATATAATCCCTTATTTACAATTTTCAACTTGATTGCTTTATTGTAAAATATTCGGATCGTTCTTAGATAGAGATATATGGTATTGTGCTTAAGGCTTCTTTTAACAAGGAAGCTATTATACTGCGTAAGAAATTGATAATCTATTGCTTCAAAATAAAGGTCATCGGTTATGTGGAAGGTCTTTAACACATTTACAGTTGATTCATAGACCCAGGCATTTCCAGTTTTGTTATCTGCTTTCAATTGTGTTATAAGTTCATTTGCGAATTGGTAAACAGTTTTCTTTATTTCAATTGGCTCTTTGGGTTGTATTACAGGCTTAAGAAACTCTTGTACCGTGACATCATCAGCTAAAAGAAGTTGAGATTGGATATCGGCATATTCCTTTTTGAGTTTCAGATTTAAAGACTTATGCTGCGGATTAGACTTTCTTATAGTTTTTGATTCATCGTCCCAATCTTTCTCAAGGACATAAATCTTAATGCTTCGGGTAGTAGTTTTTCTTTGATGACAAATTTGAAAGCATATAGGGTAACTTCCATCAGGTTTTACTTTTCGTTTGTCAAGGATCATTTTAATAGATGCCATAATCACGTTTGTTTGTGATCAGGTTTGCCATAATTTTCACGTGCATTTCACGTGCACTTCACATGCAGAGGGCGATTTTTCACATGCATTTCACATGCGTTTTTATCAAATCTAACTCAGATGTTTGTACAGTTTCATACAGTTATTGTAAAGAAAAGAACCTTAGTGAAATCCGAAAGTATCTGACAGTCAATGATTTTAACGTTTATTGTTGCCATTAAGCAAAAAGTGATATATTTGCCACCAATCACGGGGGATTAGCTCAGCTGGCTAGAGCGCTTGCATGGCATGCAAGAGGTCATCGGTTCGACTCCGATATTCTCCACCTGATAATCAGCCACTTACAAACCAAGTAAGTGGCTTTTTTGTTCCGGGTAATACCGAGGTAATACCCTCTTGCACTTTTACTTGCACCCTATTGAATATTATTGACCTCGATAATAGTAGACATCACGGTTTTTATCATACCAGACTAAACCTGCGTTAAACAATTTATTATACATTTTTCCTGCTGTTTCAGGTACTCTTCGTTCATTTTCATATCGGGGTTTTGCAATTGAGCTAGAAACGATTTCTTTTTTGTAATGCTCAAATATCGCAGGCAGCATCCCGCCAAATATGTTTTTCTTTGAAACCGCCGGATTTCCGTTATTGTGCTGCAATAAAATCCGCACTTCGTTATCAGTTTCTTTTGCCTGAATCATATAAGGCACTTGTTGGTCTCCTTTGGCTCGGACTTCAAATTGGTCCACCGGCAAACCATTATATAACTCCGGTACCAATATGTAAGTGTATTCCCATGGTGTACCGTTTTCGTCTGTTATTGTTATTTCTCTCATGTATTTAAAAATACTACAAACGGGTTCAATTATGAATGCTATTATTTCTTTTTGAAAAAAGTGACTGTCCGAGTCGGACAATATCGGACTATTTGAATCCATTTAAGGGCAACCTTTGTCAAAAAATAATTGATTATGGAAACAAATGAAGCTAAGCGGAATAACCGTCAATCACCGGTGTTTGCGAAACCAATTGACCACTGTTGAGGATCTGATTAATTCAAAAGGATCTAATAACTGAAATAAGGAATCTCATTTCAGTACATACCAATCAGCCGGTCAAAAGATGGCTCAAATCTTTCGAGGTAAAAGAATTGCTGCACATTTCCACCGGCACCCTTCACAATCTTCGGACGAATGGCACGCTGCCTTTTACCAAAATTGGAGGCGTCGTTTTCTATGATATGGTAGCAGTTGAGCAAATGATTGAAAAACATACGACCTATCAAAAGGCCTCAAAGTAAACGTCATTAATATCTAATCAAAGAAATCATGGCAAAGATCATCACATTAGCCCACCAGAAAGGCGGTGTCGGCAAAAGCACGCTGGCGCTGAACCTGGCCCTATGTTTTAAGGACCAGTTAAAAGTTGCTTTAATAGACTCGGACCTACAAGGAAGTCTGTACCATTTAAAGGAAGATTTTCCGGAACTGGATATCCTGGCGCCTGAAAAGATCAGTGAGATACCAAGTTTGGATTACGACTTGATTATAGTTGACACACCTCCTTATTTATCTAATCGGCTCAATGAACTATTCAGCTATTCTGACTACGTTTTGGTTCATACCAAAGCAGGCTTTTTCGACGTTATGGCTATCAAATTAACGCTAGCGTTAATCAAGTTCTCACAGGCTCAAAATCAGCGCCTGAAAGCCGGTATCGTATTGAACATGATTAAGCCGAGATCAGGAATTACCGCAGAAGTTGTCGATCTACTTAACACATTAGGAAACCCCACTTTTAAATACTCGTGTCTTTGACCGGGTTAGCTTTGCGAGATCTTCCATGACCTCCGGTGTATTAAAAGGCACCAATCAAAAAGCCATTGAAGAAGTGACGTCTTTAGCCGAGGAGATCGTTGACCTGATCAGTGTATAAATGCAAATGAACATTTGTTCAAATGTTCATTTGAATAAACCTGTAAATGTAGAGATGCAGGTTTGTTTAAATGTTCAATTGTAGGAAACTCTAAATATTCAAAGCTTCAAATATTCATTTGGAGATTTATTCAAATGTTCATCGCTGCAAATAAAGATATCTGCAAATATTCATTAAGTGACAATGCGATGGATGACTATAAAAAGAAACTGGGTAATCTGGCCAGCAAAATTAAAAACGAAACGCCTCAGACTCCTTTACAACAGGTACTGCCTGTAAAATCTGTAGCGGTTCCTGAGGAGGAAGAGGCCAGCTTCAACAACTGGATTCCTAAGGGACTAAAACGGAAGATCAAAGCCTATGGCGTTCAGCATGACATTTCACAGAAGGATATTACCATACAGACCTTGCAAAATTTTTTAAAAGAAAAAGGAGATTATGAGTTGCGGATCAGCCACGTAATCGGCCTGGATTTTAACGGGCATGCGCAATAACAATTGCCTGTGAATTCATATTCCATGATAGTGTTTAGATAGATGCAAGGCTAATTTAAGCATTAGAACGGCATTTATTCCTATCAGCTCTATTCTCGCTATTATTCAAATTGTTTTAATACAAAATAATTTATAATCGTTCTATATAGTACAATATTATACTAATATTTATTTTATAATACAATATTGCATTACATTTGTCGCAAAGGCTAATAGGTCGCAATTCTTTAAACTGGTTAATACCAATGTCTGATTCTGCTCATATCAATGTTTTCGACACCAAAAAATCTGTGGCTGTCATCGGCTCCGGATTTTCGGGATTAAGCGCAGCAGCCTATCTGGCTAAAGCTGGCTTAGCAGTTAATATCTATGAAAAGAATGCAGAGCCTGGCGGCAGAGCACGTCAACTTGCTGCTAATGGCTACATTTTCGATATGGGGCCCAGCTGGTATTGGATGCCGGAGGTGTTTGAGCAGTTTTTTAATGATTTTGGTTACAAGGCGGCTGATTTTTATGACCTGAAGCAGCTTGACCCGGGTTTCACCATCGTCTATGGCAAACAGGAGGTGATGAATGTTCCGGCAGATCATAATGAGCTGGAGGCGCTATTTGAAAGTATAGAGCCGGGGAGCGCTAAACAATTGTGTCTGTTCCTGGAAGAAGCAGCTTATAAATATGGTACTGGAATGGGTAAGCTGGTGCATAAACCCGGACTTTCTTTACTGGAATTTGCGGACTGGGACCTGATCAAAGGTGCCTTTAAACTCCAGGTTTTTACGGCCTTCAGCAAGCATGTCCGGCGGTTCTTCAAAGACCCGAGGCTGATCACCCTGATGGAATTTCCCGTACTCTTTTTAGGCGCCATGCCGCAGGATACGCCGGCACTGTACAGCCTGATGAATTATGCCGGCCTGAAACTGGGTACATGGTACCCTAAAGGCGGTTTCGGTAAGGTAATCGAAGGCATGAAGAAAATTTGCGAGGCACAAGGCGTAGTATTTCACAACTCTTCGCCGGTGAATCATTTGCATGTTACCGGCAGAAAGATTGATCATATCACTACGCCATACGGGGAGCGTCAGTATGACGGCGTGATCGCTTCGGCCGATTACCATCATGTCGAAGAACAGTTGCTCGACGAGGTTTACCGGAATTACAACGCGGATTATTGGAATAGAAGGGTGATGGCGCCTTCCAGCCTGATCTTTTATCTGGGCGTAACGAGCAGGGTGGACAAACTCGAACACCATACCTTGTTTTTTGATGCTGATCTGAATCTGCATGCCCAAGAGATCTATAAAAGCCCTAAATGGCCGACCAAACCTCTTTTCTATGTCTGCTGCCCTTCCAGATCTGATGCTAGCGTGGCACCGGCAGGACATGAAAACTTATTTATCCTGATGCCGCTGGCTCCCGGCATAGAAGATACGGAAGCGCTTCGACAGGAATATTTTGAGCTGATCATGGAACGGCTGGAAAATTTTACCGACGTACCGATAAGAACATTGTTGGATTACCAGAAAAGCTATTGCGTAAAGGATTTCAAATCGGATTATAATTCATTTAAAGGAAATGCCTATGGCTTGGCGAACACTTTGATGCAGACCGCTCACCTCAAACCTTCCATCAAAAATAAAAAGATCGCGAACCTTTTCTATGCGGGCCAGCTAACCGTTCCGGGTCCGGGTGTGCCGCCCTCGATTATCTCCGGAAAGGTTTCCGCTCAATTGCTCATTCAATACCTCTATCATAAATGAAAGAACGATTTGATATTTTATCTGCAAAGTGCAGCCGGGAGACGACAAGGCTTTACAGTACCAGTTTTTCCCTGGGCATATTGTTTTTTGAAAAGGAAGTCCGCCATCCCATTTATGCTATCTATGGTTTTGTCAGGCTGGCTGATGAGATCGTAGACAGCTTCCACGATTACCCGAAAGCTCAAATGCTGGCTGAACTAAGGGAGGAAACTTTTACCGCTATCAAACGCGGGATCAGTATCAACCCCGTGATCAACTCTTTTCAGCAGGTGGTCAACCGTTTTGGTATCAAACACGAATTTATAGCGCTTTTCCTGAAGAGCATGGAGATGGATTTGGCCGAGCAGGTTTACGATCCTGAAAAATATGAAGAATATGTATTAGGCTCTGCGCAGGTGGTAGGACTGATGTGCCTGCACGTTTTTACCAATGGCAATGAAGAAGATTTTGAACGCTTAAGAGCACCGGCCATGAAATTAGGCTCGGCTTTTCAAAAAGTTAACTTCCTGCGGGATGTGAATGCAGATTACCTGGAATTGAACCGATCCTACTTTCCCAACGTTGATCTGTCCGCATTTTCAGATGAGAACAAGCGGTTGATCGAAGAAGACATTTTAAAAGAGCTTGACGAAGCTTTGAACGGTATCCGGCAGTTGCCGCGTTCCTGCCGCAAAGGAGTTTATCTGGCTTACGTGTATTATAAGAAGCTGTTCCATAAGATCGCGCGGGTGCCGGCTCAAAAAGTAATGTCCGAACGGATACGGGTTTCTAACGGCCATAAATTTTATTTGATGTTCGATTCGCTGATCCGATATAAATTGAATGCGTTATGAATAAGCTGTGGGTCCTTTTGGTGATTCCCCTAATTGCCTTCGCCTGGCAGGCCCCCGATCTGCACCGGGTTCGTGACTTGTACCGCCGCGCGCCCGAGGTTAAAAAGTTTGCATTGCAGCTTGACCAGTTGTTGTCGCCGGTTGATAGCGCCGCGTCAGCGCCAGTCTTGGTTTGCTACAAGGGTGCCAGCGAAATGATCAAAGCGAAATACGCGTTGAACCCGTTCAGTAAGTTGGAACAATTCAACCGGGGGAAAGCACTGATCAACAAAGCCTTTAGCCGGGATACACTCAACCTGGAGATACGTTTTATTCGTTTCTCTATTCAAAGTAACCTGCCCGCATTTTTGGGTTATCATGAAGAGGTGGATCGTGACAAAACTTTTTTATTGGAGAACACGAGGTCAAGTAAAGACCCCGAGCTGCAGGAAATGATCACTAACTATTTATCCTCGCTGCGATTGATCAGCCCGGAAGAACTTAAAGAACTCAAAAATTGAAAGAAAGTGTAATGATCGTCAATGCCGATGGTCAGACCATCGGAACAATGGATAAAATGGCTGCGCATCGTTCAGGTACAATGCACCGCGCCTTTTCTGTTTTTATATTTAACAGCAAAGGCCAGCTATTGCTGCAGCAAAGGGCCTGGGATAAATATCATTCGGGCGGGCTGTGGACAAACACCTGCTGCAGTCACCCGCTTTTAGGTGAATTTAACCAAGACGCGCCACATCGTCGCCTGAAGGAAGAAATGGGGATCGACTGTGAACTGACCGAGCTGTTCCGTTTCAGCTATCGTCACGAGTTTGAGAACGGACTGATTGAAAACGAATATGATCATGTGTTCCTGGGCATTACCGATGATCTGCCCCTGCCAAATTCTGTAGAAGTGGCCGGTTTCCGCTATATGGATACGGATCTTCTGCTATTAGAACTAACGGAGCGGCCAGATGAATTCACCGCCTGGTTTAAAATTTGCCTGGGAAAAGTATTAGAGTTCTATTATCAAATTGTCTGAGTATGAATATGCTTATTCACATTGCTATCGTGTTGGCAGCCTTTACCGGCATGGAAGGCGTAGCCTGGTTAACTCATAAATATATTATGCACGGTATTTTCTGGCCGCTGCACCGGGATCATCATTTGAAGGAGCATTACGGCTTCCTGGAACGTAATGACCTGTTCTTCCTGATATTCGCCCTCCCGGGAATCGCTTGCCTTGCGGCCGGAACCTTTTATTATTTACCGGTTTGGACCTGTATCGGAATCGGTATTACCATGTACGGTGCTTGCTATTTTTTTGTGCATGACCTGTTCATTCACCAGCGCATTAAAGTGCTGCGGAATTCCAAGAACCGTTATTTGAAAGCAATCAGGCGGGCACACAAAATGCACCATAAACATATCGGTAAATATGACGGCGAAAGTTTTGGCATGCTTTGGGTTTCCTGGAAATATTTCCGCAATACCTCAAAAAATGACCCGGTATGAAATTCACTTATCTGCTGATCGACCTTTTTTCGGTTTTGGTGCCCTTGCTTTTTTCCTTTCACCCCGGGCTGAAGTTTTATAAAAGCTGGCCCGCACTGTTTCCGGCCATGCTGCTGACCGCAACTATTTTCCTTGCCTGGGACAGTTATTTCACCCATTTAAGAATATGGGGATTTAACAAAGCTTATCTGACAGGCATTGACATCGGCAATTTGCCCCTTGAAGAAGTCTTATTCTTTATATGTATCCCGTATGCCTGCCTGTTCACCTACGCCAGTTTGAGCTTAATGGTCAGGAAAAACCTTTCAAAGCGCGCGCAACTGGTGATCAGTTTGGCTTTGGTCATAGCCTCGGTTTTGATGCTGCTCGTCTTTCATAGCTTGTACTATACCAGTTCTGCTTTTGCCCTGCTGGCTGTGCTCCTGATCACGGCGCAGTTTTTTTTAAAAGTTAGCTGGCTTTCGCGCTTCTATACTACCTATTTAGTTTTGCTACTGCCATTTTTGATCGTGAACGGCTTACTGACCGGCACCGGTTTAGCCAAACCGGTGGTTTGGTATAACTCGGCGCACATCATGGGCCTTAGAGTTTTGTCAATACCCCTTGAAGATGTTTTTTACGGGATGGACCTGATCCTGTTAAATGTCATGATCTTCACTGGCCTGAAAACTTTGATTTTCAATCGACACAAAACCCGGCAGAAATTAACTACCGCATGAACAATTAATTTACACTAATTCGATCTGATGATAAAAAACGAAGCTGAGAATGACCTGACTGTGGAACAGGTGGTTGCGGATTTGGAACAGGAACATTACAATTCTTCCTTTGACACGCCGCTGCGTCCTGACGCGTTTGAAATGGATGACGAAGCGAAAATGGAACTGATCGCTAAACACTTTACAGCGATCATGGAGACTTTAGGGATGGACTTGGATGATGACAGCCTGAAAGATACGCCCCGGCGGGTAGCCAAAATGTATGTAAAGGAAATATTCAGTGGCCTGAACCCCGCGAATAAACCCAAACCCACTTTGTTTAAAAATCCTTACAACTATAACCAGATGCTGGTCGAACGGAACATCGCGGTATTCAGCAATTGCGAGCATCACTTTGTACCCATTGTAGGTAAGGCGCATGTGGCCTATATCAGCAAAGGGAAGGTGATTGGTTTGTCGAAACTGAACCGGATTGTCCAATACTGTTCGCAAAGGCCGCAGGTACAGGAACGGCTGACCATACAGATAGCTAACATGCTGAAAGAAGCTTTGGGTACGGAGGATGTAGCGGTGATTGTTGATGCACACCACCATTGTGTGTCCAGCCGGGGGATCAGGGATGCAGGCAGTACCACACTGACCGCTGAGTACTGCGGGCAGTTTTTACAGATGGAAACCAGGAATGAATTTTTAAAATATATCGATTAATGGAACTTAACGAAAAAAACATCCTCGTTGTCGGTGGCAGTTCCGGCATCGGCTTATCACTGGTTAAATTACTTCACCAGCATAACGCCAATGTGTATGTGGTTTCCAGATCAATTGCTAACGAGTGGCCTGGAACGGTTCACTACCTTAAAGCAGACGTGACCGGGAACCTCGACGGCCTGGAGGTTTTCCTGCCACAAAGCCTGCATGGCTTAGTTTATTCGGTGGGCAGCATCAATCTGAAACCGTTTATACGTTTAACAGACGAAGATTTTTTAAATGATTTCAGGCTGAACGTTTTGGGCGCGGCCAGTGTGATCCGACAAGCCGTTGGGCCGCTTAAAAAGGCCTCAGGCGCATCCATAGTGTTGATAAGTTCGGTCGCAGCCAGTACAGGCATGCCCTACCATGCCAGCATCGCCGCAGCAAAAGGTGCGGTGGAAGGTCTGGCACTTTCATTGGCTGCCGAATTCGCTGTACAGCATATCAGAGTAAATGTGGCTGCGCCGGCTTTGACGGATACACCGCTAGCGCAAAACCTGCTGAGCACGCCGGAAAAACGTGAAGCATCGGCTAAGCGTCATCCGCTCGGGAAGATCGGCCGGCCGGAAGACATCAGCCGGATGATCGCTTTTTTGTTGTCGGAAGAAAGTAGCTGGATGACCGGGCAGATCGTCGGGATCGACGGCGGATTAGGAAATTTAAAAACGAGCTGATATGCTAAGTATCAATAGTAACGAGATCGGTCAGTTGGAAAAGCATTACCGGATCAGCCTGATCAATAGCCTGATCGGTTACCGTTCGCTTAACCTGTTGGGTACGGCAAGCAGTAGTGGTGTCACTAACTTGTGCATCATCAGTTCTGCTTTTCACCTGGGTGCGAATCCACCGCTAATTGGCATGGTGATCAGGCCGGAACGGGAACATAACGACACGTTGCGCAATATTAAAGCAACCGGTCAATATACCTTAAACAACGTATTGCCCCAATGGTATATGCAGGCGCATCAAACCAGTGCAAGCTATGCATCCGGGGTATCTGAATTTGATGCCTGCGGTTTCCACAAGCACTACCTCAAGGATTTCAAAGCCCCTTTTGTGGCTGAATCTAATGTGCATATCGGCTTAGAACTGCGAGAGGTTATTGATATGGAGATCAATGGCACGACCATCGTGATTGGCGAGATCCTTCACATCCTAACTGAAGATGATTTGATAGCTGACGATGGTACCATAGCGCACAGTGCCGCAAAAACGCTGACGGTTGCCGGATTGGACACTTACTATCTCCCGTACCCGCTTGGGCAGCTGGCTTACGCAAAGCCGGGTATTGAACCACATATAAAAGAAGATATTACTAATGTTTAGCTGATGAAAAAAAACGCAGAGGTAATCATTATAGGTGCGGGTCTGGCCGGTTTAACGGCTGCTAAAATTTTAAAGGCAGCCGGAAGATCGGTATTGCTTTTAGAGGCTTCCGATGGAGTGGGCGGCAGAGTACGGACAGACGAGGTGGATGGCTGCCTGCTCGACCGGGGTTTCCAGGTTTTTTTAACGGCTTATCCCGAGGCCAGCGAACTTTTAGATTATGAGGCACTGGAACTTTGTAAATTTGATCCCGGCGCATTGATCCTGACGCGGGATGGAATTACCAAAATGGGCGACCCGATCAGGCAACCCGCTTCATTGGTCAGCACCTTATTTTCTTCTGCTGCGACATTGGCGGATAAGATGAGGATGATACGGTTGAAGCTAAGGTTGTCCGGGAAGGGTATGGAAGAAATATTTTCAGATCCCGAGATTTCTACAGCCGAATATTTAAAAAACGAGGGTTTTAGCGACACGATCATGAGCCGGTTCTTCCGGCCTTTTCTGACCGGTATCTTCCTGGAAGACCAGCTGACTACTTCCAGCCGGATGTTTGAATTTGTCTTTAAAATGTTCAGCGAGGGTGATGCGGCGGTACCTGCAAAAGGCATGGGTATGATCCCCAAACAGCTCGCTGAATGTTTGTCAAATGGGGAGATCCTGTTTCATCAAAACGTGTCAGCAGTAGCTGGCGGTATAGTTTCGACGGCAGATGGCCATACCTACGAAGCTGATATAGTCCTGGTTGCGGCAGATCCCTGGCGTTCACCACTGCGATACGGAGATGCGGTGATCAATTACCATTCGGTCAGCAATATGTATTTTATCGCAGAGCGAAGGCCCTTTGAGCAGCCATTGATCGCCTTAAACATGTTGCCCGGTAAACTCGTTAACAACATTGCAGTAATGGACCGCATATCTCCGGCTTATTCCAGCAAAGGGAAAAGTTTGATCTCCTTATCGCTGATTGGCGACCATGCTGCTGATCAGCTCGAACTCCAGTCAAATGTCATTAATGAATTAAAATTCTGGTATCCCGAAGCGATCAGCTGGAAGCATTTAAAAACTTACCATATTGATTATGCCTTGCCTAACGACGATCAGGTAACGAATGAACCGGACCATACAACCATCCGGGTTACTTCCCAATGCTTTATATGCGGTGATTATTTAATGAATGGCTCGATTAATGCAGCGATGAAAAGCGGCCGGTTGGCTGCCGAAGCCATTATAAATACCTTAGCTAAATGATTACCGGCAACTTATATACGAATGAGCTCTTAGACTTTAAAAGGCTGTCGGGCGAGTTTATTCAACATGTCTTTAGCGACCCGATAAAAAAACAGCAATTGCAGCAGTGGATGAGCGGCGGATCGGATGCAGCACATTTAAGGTTTTTACCGGTTACTTTTCCTGGGTTTGCATTTATTGAGAAAGCTACGGAATTACCTTCCTGGGCGCAGCGGCGATTAATGAAAACAGGGTCTGTTTTCTACGCCCGGCATTCGGAGATCATCATGAGTTTGCTTGGCCTGTTATCGTTACCCTATTGCTATAACGCCGCGAATGGCGCGATGGTACTCTATTTATCCGAACTGATCCGAAAACAAACCACCAAAAGGCTGTTTGACACGGCTATGTTCGTTTGGAAAGTCATGGGGCCGGATGCTTTTGATAAATACGGCAACGCTTACGAAGAGATCCTAAAGGTCCGGATCATGCATGCGGCGGTCCGGTATTACACGTTGCAAAGCGGAAAATGGGACGATAGCTGGGGTCTACCCATTAACCAGGAAGATATGGCAGGCACCAATCTATCCTTTTCCCTGATCGTGATCCGCGGTTTACGGATGCTCGGATATAATATTAGCCAGGGAGACCAGGCCGCGTTTATGCATATCTGGGCGGTTGTAGGCTATTTATCAGGCTTGGACGAAGACCTGATTCCTGAAAATGCTAAGATGGCGCAGCAACTGGATACGATGATAAAACAGCGGCAATTCGCAGTTTCTGCACATGGACAGGAACTGACCAGGTCTTTGACCGAACATATCCTTTCCGTAAACAAAAGCAAAGCTACGGCAAACGATATCCTGGGACTGATGCGCTATCTGCTGGGAAAAGACATCGCAGATATGCTGGCTATTGACGCACCCGAACTGCCGGCTTATAAGCTAACTTTGCTCAGAACGCTGAACCTGCTGAAAGGCTTTAAACCGCGGGGAGACCTTCGCCAGGAATACCGGAAAGCTTATGCAGCGTTTAAATTACAGAACCCGGAACTCGCTAAAAGAAACTAAATTTGAAAATTGTGCTTATGCCTAATTTGATGAAATTATGAAATCATACCAACTTATTCACCAATTGATCAGTCTTGTAGAAGAACTGGAAGCAGAAAACCCGGATCATGAAGTTTCTATACAGGATTTTGCGGGGTTCTTGCTGAATAAAGTTGGCGACGCTACGGGTGAAAGGGTAAATAACGAAGTGAGGTTTGGCGATGGTGATAGTGCGGCTTTAGATATTGCTTACCAGTTGGACAATAACATCAGCCGTCTGTTCGTATTTATGAGCCGCTACGCCAAATCTTACATAAAAAAGGCTACGGAAGGCACACCATTGCAAACTGCGGAAGATTTTACCGCTCTGGCTATTCTACTGACGAATAGGCAGTTATCAAAAAGTGAACTGATCAGCTACAATCTACAGGAAAAAACCTCCGGAACGGAAGTGATCAGGCGGCTGATCGCTGCTGGCTTGGTAAGACAATGGGATGATGTCAAGGACAAAAGAAGCAAACAGATCGCCATTACCGATGAAGGTAAAGCGTTATTGTTCCGTGTTTTTGAATATACCAGCTATGTGGGTAAAATCATCACCGGTAAACTGACCGTTGAAGAAAAATTCACCCTGCAATACCTTTTACAGAAACTTGAAAACTTTCACCTGGAACATTACGAAAAGAAAACGATCAGCAGCAAAGCGGATCTCAAGACTTTGGCAGCGGAAATCACTCCGACACAATAAGACCAGGCATTAGCTAAATAATAAGAAAAATGGAAAAGCAAATATTAGTGGCGGGAGCTACAGGTAATCTCGGCCAAAAAATATGCCGGGAGTTTATTAAATTGAAAGTGCCTGTCAGGGCCATCGTCCGCGAAGGAAGCAGCCGGGAAAAAATAACGACCCTCGAAAACATGGGGGTGGATATAATTCAGGTTAACCTTTCTGATGAGCTGGCATTAACCGATGCCTGTAAAGGTGTTTCCTGTGTCGTTTCCGCCCTTGCCGGTTTACGTGATGTAATCGTCGATACCCAAACAACACTGCTGCATGCTGCGGTTGCAGCGGGTGTCCCACGTTTTATACCCTCCGATTTTTCAACTGATTTCACGGATATTCCCATGGGTGAAAACAGGAACTTCGATCTGCGGAAAGAATTTAAAGAGTCCCTTGATGGCAGCCCTATTCAGGCGACCTCGATATTCAATGGCGCTTTTGCAGATATTCTTCGTTATAACATTCCACTTTTCAATGTAAAAGATAAAACCATTGCTTATTTTAACGGTAAGGCAGACTGGAAAGTTGATTTTACCACCATGAATGATACCGCTGCATTTACGGCAAAAGCAGCACTGGACGATACTACGCCAAGGGATTTACAGATAGCCAGTTTCAGCGTAAGCCCTAATGATTTGATTGGCTTAGCCCGACAATACAAAGGGGCAGATTTTCAGTTGGTGAATATGGGTGACCTCGATGGATTATCTGCTTATAACAAAACGCAGCGCGCGGCGCAGCCTGAGGGCGAAAACGAGCTTTACCCCAAATGGCAGCAATCGCAATACCTCTACAGTATGTTTTTGGTTCACCATACATCAATAGCTAACGACCGTTACGAAGGTTTGACCTGGTCGCCTGTCGAAGCTAATATCTAATAGATAACATTATAGTCTGATGCGAATGGATGTTTTCAATTGATGGCACGATAACGGCTACAACTTAACCGGATTCGGCTACAAATGTTCAAGCAGCTCTGGCGACTTTTGTCATCAAATAATTGAACATGAAAAATATTTTGGTGATCGGGGCATCCGGTTTTGTCGGAAGTTACTTATGCAGGCAGCTGGTTGCAGCGGATTACCGCGTGCGCTGCATCGCTCGCACTCCCGGTAAAGTTCAGCAGCTTGCCGATCTTGGCTGCGAGATCGTTCAATCCCTCTTTTTTAAGTTTAACACGTCCGAGAGCGCATGCGATCAACTTTTTTTTGTCAGTCACGCCGGCAGCTAACAATCGTATCATGCTCATGGCCGACTTGTTTTTGATGCTGCTGATGACAGAGCGCTACTTGATATTGTTGCTTTCCAGTATCTTGAGTAGCCGGTTCTGAGTTTTGTTCTGCTGCCGCATATAAAACAACCCGCTGCGGCAGTGATCGCGTAAATCCGCTGCTCGGCTGTCGGCATAAAGCTTGGCCGCACCAATCCGTTCAGCAATAGGGTGCAAAGCCATTTGGCATCTTTGCGGTCAGTCTTGCGTTTAGGCACCTGTTTAATATGTGTGGGGTTAGCCACAGTAACATGAATACTAGCTTCGGTAAGTATGGCATACAAACTCATCCAATAAATACCTGTGCTTTCCATCAGACAATGTTCGACATGATGACCTTGCAACCATGCTTTAACGTCATTCAGTTCACAGGTGAATGTGCCAAACTCTTTGAGTTCCTGTCCGCTACCATCCTTGCCCGAAATAAAGCCGACGATCTTGTCTTTGTGCATATCCAGGCCACATGCTTTTTCCAGTTGCGGAATAATGTTTACATCTGCACCGTTCTGTTCTTTCATAAATGTCCTCCTTCTTTTATAGATAAGACATTTTTATAAGCCTGGGTGTTTCTGGAATCATATCACTTAGGTTGAAATGTCCCGGCAGCGAATGCTTGGGGCATTTTATTTAAGGTCGCCGCAGCAACTTCACTACGTTTTGCAATTTGGATCAGACGGCGGAATTTTTCCTTCACAACTTGACCTTATTATTGGGCATAAGTTACTCTATCATGCGCTTTAGGTGTTAAAGCTACCTCATATTTGCAATTCCATTCTTTTATACTTTCCAGGATTGGCAAAAAAGCTAAGCCTTTTTCAGACAACTTGTATTCTACCCTGGGCGGAAGTTCCTTATAGGCCAATCTTTCCAATAGGCCGTCTTCTTCCAGCTCTTTGAGTTGTTCAGTCAGTACTTTCCTTGAAATGAGCGGTATAATGGAATCCAGCTGACCAAAACGGACGGTGCGGGTACTGATCACATTAATGATGATCGGTTTCCATTTATTACCAATAGTGCCGATAGCTCTCGTAAAGGGGCAATTCGAAGCGCAAAATCTCTCGTCTCTCATGTTTTCAAATTTGTGGTTACCTCGCAGTAACCAGATAAACCTCTATTAGTTACAAATATAAACTAATGATAGTAACTTTGCGAAACAAATTTAATAATAAATTAAAAATGAGCAGATTAACAAATAAAGTAGCCTTAATTACCGGCGGTAATAGCGGCATTGGATTAGGCATTGCATTGGAATTCAGGAATGAAGGTGCAAAGGGAGTTATTGTCGGCAGAAATCAGGAAACGTTGGATAGTGCTGTGGCGAAACTGGGGGATGATTTTATCGCCATCAACGCCGATGTGACCAACCTGGCCGATCTGGAAAGGGTATTTGCAGCAACCGCTGAAAAATTTGGCAAGGTAGACGTCATTGTTGCCAATGCAGGTGCCGGCGCGGTAGGAACTGTGGCGACTTTTGATGAAGACGCGTTTGACGAGGCTATTGACCTGAACCTGAAAAGTGTTTACTTCACCGTTCAGAAAGCATTGCCCCATATGAATGACGGCGGTTCGATCATTCTGATTGGATCCAATGCGGCGCACCGGGCCTATGCGAATTTTACGTTGTATGGCGCTGCAAAAGCGGCGGTGATCTATTTAGCTAAAGGGTTTTCAAGCGACCTTTTAGATCGGAAGATACGGGCAAATGTGATCACACCCGGCACCACAGATACGCCCGCATTTGACAAGTTTGTTCCCGCAGAACAAATGGAGGCGGTAAAAAAACACTTTGCTGATCAAATGCCGATTGGCAGGATCGGGCAGCCGGCTGACATTGGAAAGGCAGCTGTTTTCCTGGCCTCTGATGATGCTGCGTTTATGTTGGGTGCCGAACTCCTGGTGGATGGCGGCATGACCTATTTATCAAAATAATTTAAAAAAATCAAATGAATAATTCAGCAAACAACAAAGCAAAAAGCTACGCAATCATCGGCTTTGGCAAGATCGGCCAGGCCCTGGCAAAGGCATTCGCCCGCAAAGGCATCGAAGTATCCGTTGCCACCACACGAGACCCAGAAAACTTTGCAGCCGAAGCCGCCGCGATCGGAAACGGAATCATTCCCGCAACACTGGCGGATGCCGCTAAAGCGGGTGTGATCTTTTTGGCGGTGCGGTTTGAATCGCACCCGGACGTTGCAAAGGCATTGCCCAACTGGCAGGGAAAGATCATCGTCGATGTGACCAATGCTTACGGCGTGCCTCCCGAAAAGCTGGGAGGGCTGCCATCTGCCAAATTTGTAGCGCAGGCTTTTACCGGTGGGAAATTGGTTAAAGGCTTCAACCATTTGGGCGCCGCTATCCTTGACCAGGAGCCGGCCGTAAATGGCGGCCGAAGAGTTGTGTTCCTGGCGAGCGACGACGAAGGTGCAACTGCGGAGATCGCAGTTCTTGCGGAAGAGCTGGGTTTCGCGCCGGTCAAACTTGGCAGACTGTCGGAAGGCGGACTGCTGGTACAGGCGCACGGAAATACCTGGGGTCAATTGATCTTCCAGGACCTGATCAAGTTTAAAAAATCTTAACTCATAAAAATCATGAATAAATTAGAAAATAAAGTAGCGGTAGTTACCGGTGCATCAAAAGGAATTGGCGCAGCGATCGCTAAGCACTTCGCCGCAGCCGGCGCAAAGGTAGTGGTGAATTATGCCTCCAGTAAAGAGGGCGCAGATAAAGTTGTTAAAGAGATCACGGATAATGCCGGCACGGCCATCGCTGTTCAGGCCGATGTTTCGAATGAAGCCGATGTTACCAGGCTGTTTGAAGAAACGAAAAAGGCTTTCGGCACATTAGACGTTTTAGTAAATAACGCGGTAGCGCAAGGATACGCACCTATCGAACAGATTTCGGTGGAGGCATTTCACCAAAGTTTCAATGTTAACGTTTTAGGGCCTATACTAACTATACAGGCTGCGCTAAAGCTTTTCGGCGATAAAGGAGGAAACATTATCAATATCAGTTCCGGTGCGAGTAAGTATCCGCTGCCTAATGCGTCGTTATATTCTTCAACTAAAGCGGCATTGGATGCCTTCACCATTGCGTTATCTAAAGAGCTAGGTGTTAAAAACGTTCGGATCAATTCTATTTTACCGGGCGCTACAGATACGGAAGGAGCAGCCAGCGCAGGCGTCACTGCCGGCAGTGACTATGAAAAGATGTTTGTCGAAAAAACACCGCTGGGACGTAGAGGCCAGCCTGCTGATATCGCAAAGGCTGCCGTTTTTCTGGCCTCCGATGATGCAGCCTGGATCACTGGTGAGCTAATTTCCGTTTCGGGCGGCATGTACGGTTTTTAAATAAAATTGAAAGTCCCTGAGGCGACCGTTGGGGACTTTCATTATTAATGATCCCGATACCGGTGTCGGAAACCGATATCTGCGCATGGCCGCCAATCGTCTTACAGCCTATAGTGATCGTATTGCCCACCGGAGAATATTTAACCGCGTTACTCACCAGGTTTTCCATCACTTGCCCGATCTTATTCCGGTCGGCCAGTACAAATACATCTTCACAATCTTTCATCACTAACTCATATGTGGGGGAAAGTATTTTGGCATCATTGACCACTTCCTCCAGCAATTCGTGTGTGTTGAAACGCTCGATAACCAGGTCAAACTTTCCTTCCAGTAATTTGGCATTATTCAGGAAATTTTGGATCAGTATGGACATTTTGTTGGCCTGTTTTTCTACGCGGCTTAGGGCATCTGCATTAAATTGATCCCCGTCGGCACGTGCTTTGACCAACAGGAGCTGGACATACGATTTAATGGTGGTTAATGGCGTCTTTAACTCAAGGCTTGCAATGGTAATAAAGTCATTTTTCCGCATTTCGGCCATTTTCTGGTAGGTAATGTCCCTGGCGATCTTTGAAAGGCCGATGATTTCATTGTCTTCGTTTTTGATCAGCGATATGGTTAGATAGATATCGACGTGCGTTCCGTCCTTTTTTAGCCGTTTGGTCTCAAAGTGCTCCACCCGCTCACCATTTTTCAACCTGAACAGGATCTGCTGTTCTTCCTCAAGCTTCTCCGGCGGGATAATTTTGAAAATGGTTTCGCCTATCATTTCCCCGGAAGTGTAGCCAAACATCCATTCTGCCGCATCGTTCCAGCTTTCAACAATATCATCCAGGCTCTTGCTGATGATGGCATCGTGGGAAGATTGAATGCCATGCAAGTGCTCTAGCCAGCTGAGCTAATCCCCCATGATGGGTGGCAAATATCATATCCTGTTTTAAAATAAAACTTATTGTTTATAAATTTTAAGTAACGTTTTATAGTTCATTAAATAACCTTATTACACTTAATTTAATATCTATAAATGTTATAATAACATTTATAAATATCTACTCAAAATAAGAATACATATTAATTATTTTTTTTAACTTATTAAACTTATTAAAATATTATGAAAAGTGGTAGGATTTTTCATTTTTTTTCAATTAGTTTGTTAAACAAATGAAATCCTGAATATTGAATGGAACTTAGAACTAAAATTGTTAAAAGCGCCGAATTGAAGAACATTATTATTAAGCGCCTTTATTTTGACAAAGCTTTGTCCTGTGCC
>NZ_JACCBZ010000015.1 GCF_013408825.1 Mucilaginibacter tundrae | reverse complement strand
AACAAGAAACTATGGAGAAAAACAACAAAATCTAACCAAAAAACAACACTTAACACTAAACTAATTCAAACAAAATGAAAAAAATATTACCACTATTCTTACTAGTGCCTTGCCTGGCTTTGGGGGCTAACTCCAAACACAACAATAGCAGCAAGGCTAAGTTCATCGCATCCGCAACAAGTACACGGGTTACCGGTGGCAATAAAGCTGTCAATCAGGCAAGCTTTGTTTTAAAAGGTTTTGTTCGTGACGCAAGCGGGCAAGCCCTTATTGGAGTAACTGTAAGTATAAAAGGAACCTCTACGGGAACACAAACTGATGCAAACGGTAAATTTGCTATCACAGTTAACACCGGAGATGTATTGGTGTTCTCATATATCGGCTACATTAAAAAGGAAATACCGATTACAGCACCTACAGAATTAACAATTGAGCTTGATGAAAACTCAAAAGAATTAAGCGAGGTTGTAGTTACCGCTTTAGGTATTAAAAAAGAACGCAAATCTTTAGGTTACTCAGTTTCTGAAGTAAAAGGAAGTGAATTGACAACCGCTAAAGAACCTAACTTCGCTAGTGAACTTGAAGGCAAAGTTGCCGGTTTAAATGTTACCACTGTATCGGGCGGACCGGCATCATCTGTAAATATCAATATACGCGGTGCGGCGAGTTTAAGTGGTGGCAATCAGCCATTATACATCATTAATGGTGTTCAGATGGTTGGTTCGGATAATTCAAGCGTGACTGGTATTTCAATGAACAGTGGCGGTGAATATGATAACTCACCAGATCAGGGTGACGGAATCGGCAATATCAATCCCGACGATATTGAAAGCATCTCAGTATTAAAAGGTGCTGCTGCCTCGGCGTTATATGGTCATAACGCAAAATATGGTGTTATATTAATTACTACAAAAAGTGGCAGCAGTAAGGGGACTGTTGAATACAATTCGAACTACGAGTTTGAAAAAGCGATTAACCCAACAGATTACCAATACGAATATGGTAACGGTGCCGAAGGCTTAAAACCAACGAGCGCTGCTGCAGCATTTAGCTCTGGCAATGCTAGTTGGGGCGCTAAGTTAGATGGATCCCTGGTTCCACAATTCGATGGTGTTTCACGTCCTTATGTTGCGCAAACCAATAACTTTGATGAATTTTATCGTACAGGCGGTGCATTCACGAATACGGTTTCATTTAGCAAAGCTTATGATCTGGCGGCTATCCGCTTATCGGCAAGTGATTTGCATGATAACTCAATAGTGCCTAATTCAGGTTACGACAGGAAGAGCTTTAACTTTTCGGGTAACTTTAGCCCGGTTAAAAGGTTAATGATTGATGCGCACTTAAATTACACCAGCGATGCTGCACAAAACAGGCCAATTTTAGGTGACGGTCCGGGTAACTCTAGCTATCAGGTATTATTTTTACCAACCAGTTTAAACGTTAACACTTTAAACCCGGGAAGTAGTGGTACCATTACCGCTGCTAACCTTGCAAACGGATATACTGGCATACCATCACTTGCCTCTGTAGGTAATGAGCTTTTATTTGCCAATAATACTTATGCTACCAACCCATGGTTTGCAGCTAATAAATTTATTAACAACAGTAGCCGTAACCGTAATATAGCATCAGCAAGCGCACGTTATACTTTCGACGATGGCTTATTTGCACAGGTACGTATTGGCCAGGATTACTATACTGAACGTTTTACTGATGTAGTACCTAATGGTACCGGTTATTATGCACAGGCAAATCAAAATTTAGCCGAAACCTATGCAACGGTTTCTGAGTTAAATACTGATTTCTTAATTGGTAAAGCATTTAAAGCAACACCTGATTTTACAATTACACCTAATGTTGGTGGAAATATTGAGAAATCGAGAACGGAATCAACAACAGAAGCAGGCGTTGGCTTTGTAATACCTTACGTTTATACAGTTGACAACTTAGCTTCAAAAACAATTGCCTATAACGACCTTTTTCAACAAGTAAACTCATTGTACGGAACATTAGAGCTTGGTTATAAATCATATTTATATTTAAATGGAAGTGTTCGTTCAGATTGGTTCTCTTCATTAGCATCCTCTGCTGAGCCAAACAATAAGCTAAATATTATTTACCCTTCGGTTGATGGTTCATTTGTATTCAGCGAGTTGTTTAAACCAAGCTGGATGGATTTTGGAAAAATAAGAGCAGGTTGGGCAAACGTAGGTGGCGGAACCAGCCCATATCAAACATTACTTAATTATGGCTTGAATTCTGTACAATCTAGCGGAATGCCTTTAGGACTAATCAAAAATTCTGCAACCCCTAATGCCTCTTTACAACCGTCTAATGCAGAAGAACTTGAAATTGGTACAGAAATACATACCTTACAAAACCGCCTGAATTTTGATGTAACCTGGTACGATAAAACATCTAAGAATGAAATTGTACAAGCTCCTGCTTCAGTAACTTCAGGTTACACAGGTGCTGTATTAAATATCGGTGAGATCAGGAACAAAGGTTGGGAGTTTTTAGTAAGTGGTACACCTGTTAAAGAGAAAGAATTTAGCTGGATCACTTCACTAAACGCAGCATATAATGCCAATACAGTTTTAGCATTGGCAGCCGGTCAAAGTTCATTACCTGTTGCTTATTCTCGTACAGGATATGCTTCAACAGTTGATATAGTTGGCAAAGCAGCCGATCAGGTACAAGCTTTTGATTATGTGCGTAACGCTGATGGTTCTATAAAAGTTGATCCTTCAACAGGAATTCCGGTTCCAGGTGTATTAAAGGCTTATGGACCTGCCTACGGGCCATGGAGTGCAGGATTTAACAACGAGTTTACTTACGGTCATTTTGATTTAACCTTCCTTATTGATGGTAAATTCGGCGGTAAAGTATTCGCGGGAGATGAATATTACGCATTTGAAGATGGTTTAACAAAATCAACTTTACCGGGTCGTGAAACAGGATTTGCTAATAATACTTCTACACCTACAACTGCTGAGAACTATTACACTACTTTAGGTAGTAACGTTTCTGGTTTATTTGTTCAAAATGCAAGCTTTATTAAGTTCCGTCAAATAACATTCGGTTATAATATACCAACAGCTTCTTTGGGCCTAAGCAAAGTGATTCAAAGTGCCAACCTAAGTGTCTTCGGTCGTAACTTATTCTATATCATGAAGAAAACTACTGATATCGATCCGGAAGCAAGCTACGGCACTACTTCACAAGGTTTAGAATTGGGCGGCGTGCCTGTAACCAGGGTTTACGGCTTAAGCCTGGATGTTAAATTTTAATGGTATTAACGATTAATCTTAATAAGATGAAAAAGAAATTAATTACATACAGTATGCTTGCCTTAGGATTATTCCTAACAACAGGCTGTACCAAAAACTTTGATAAATTAAATACGGATCCAACGGCCTTTAGTGCCACCAATTTCGATCCGAATTATTTGCTTACCACAGCACAACTTGATTATACCGGTAGCCAGGATTTTAGCTATGATACCTGGCGCGCAGATTTGATTTACTGTTCAACCTTTATGCAGGGCTTCGCAACAGCTATTGGTTACTGGGCCGGTGATAAATATCAATCAAACCCGGAATACCTGGCTGCTTACTGGCAAAGCGATAATGGTTTAGATGGTGCTTATTATGAGCAGGTAAGGCCTATAGTTGATATGGTTACTACCACTACAAATGAGCCACAGTATAATAACCTGCATCAAATTGGCCGTATCATGAAGGCCCTGATATTTGAACGCATTACCGATCTGTATGGTGATGTGCCTTATTCACAAGCTGGTGAAGGCTACTATGGTAAAATACTATTTCCGGTATATGATAAACAACAGGCTATATACACCAATTTAATTTCTGAATTACAGGATGCTACTTCAAAATTAAATCCTTCAGGTGATATTCCTACCGGTGATGCTATTTACCACGGCAACATAGCTGAATGGCAAAAATTCGGAAACAGTTTATTACTGCGCGTTGCTATGCGTTTAAGTAAAGTTGATCCGGCTACTGCTAAAACAGTTATAACATCATTAGTTGGCAAAACTTTTGCAAGCAATGCTGATGACGCATTCTTTGTACACGATGCAACAGGTGGCCGCCCTACGGTTAACCGTGTTAGCCAGGTATTGCAAGGCGGCCCTGAAAATCAATATGTTAAATGGAGCCAGACTTTTATTGATTTGCTACAAGGCAAAACACTACCAACTGACCCTATTGCCGCTGTTCCTGATCCTCGTTTAAGCATAATATCTGTTGCCAACTATACAATAGGTACTCCCGCCAGTGGCGATACTACTCCTGCTGATCAACAAGGACAGCCAAATGGTTATGACCTTAACGGTGGCGCTACTACATTAGGTAATGCTCCGGGCTTCATTTCAGTTGCAGCTTACTCATGCCCTCCATTTTCAATGACACAAATGGGTACCCCAACATTTATACTTACCTATGGTGAAACCGAACTTTTATGGGCTGATGCCGCTGAAAGATTTGGCATTGGGGGTACAGCTGTTTCACATTACAATAATGGTGTTACTGCGGCTATGACGTATTTAAGTGAATACGGATCTGGGACAGCAGCTGTGCCTGCCGGTTCAGTTACTACTTACCTTGCTGCTCACCCATATCCTGCAGCTGGGGGTACAGCAGGTTTAAGTGCGACCAATACCCAATACTGGATATTAACCAACACCATGTTTGATTTTTATGAATCATGGTCAAACTGGAGAAGAACAGGCTACCCTGTATTAAATCCTGTTGTATATCCGGGTAATGCTACCAACGGAACTATACCACGTCGCTTTCCATATCCTTTGATTGAAGCGACTAACAATCCAACAAACTACACCGCCGCTCATAATGCTGTTCCTGGTGGGGACACTATGACAGGCCATGTATGGTGGGATGCACAATAATAGGTTAATTTAGGTTGATTGAAGTCCCCGCTCAGGCGGGGATTTTTTAACCCATTATCCCTTACTTCTTTTTAACATAATATTAGCATCAATTCCAACTTATTAAAAAATATTAAAAAGTACTTTGAGTTTTAAAATTATTTATTTAAGTTTGTTATAGCTACTTTACATAACAGTGCATATGGCAATTACAGCCAGATTCATTGTGACAAAAAGATTAACAGATATTTGTTATTATCACGATAGCTATTTAACTGTTAAGGCAACATTAAAGTGCGGATATTTTATACAACATATTATTAACATAGGGTATCCGGTATCGTAAGTTAATAGGGTTAATTTAGGTTGATTGAAATCCCCGCACATGCGGGGATTTTTTTTGAGCTATCCTTTTATTTAATTATATATTTATACATAAATACATCTCACAACATGGCTCGTTTAAATTTATTGGAAGAAACCAGGTATGAAAAGCTACCTGTAAGTGTATATCCAAACCAAAAGGAAGCATCCCTGGCAGTAGCGCAACGTATAGCAAACCTCATTCGCAAAAAAAGCGCTAAGGGTGAAAAAGCTGTATTAGGCCTGGCAACAGGTGTAACCCCTATCAACGTATACGCCGAGCTGGTGCGCATGCACAAAGAGGATGGCCTGAGCTTTGCTAACGTGATCACCTTTAACCTGGACGAATACTTCCCGATGCAGCCCACAGCGGCACAAAGCTATGTGACCTTCATGAACGAAAACCTTTTCAATCATGTAGATATCGATAAGAAAAACATACATATACCCAATGGCACCTTGCCACAGGAAGAAGTAGCCGCCTTTTGCCTGAACTATGAAAAACAGATTACCGAACTAGGCGGCCTCGACCTGCAAATATTAGGTATCGGCCGTACTGGCCACATCGGTTTTAACGAGCCGGGATCTGCGCCAAACTCAGGTACGCGTTTAGTTACTTTGGATGACCTTACCCGCAGTGATGCCGCACGTGATTTTGGAGGCAAAAAGAATGTGCCAACCAAAGCTATTACCATGGGTATTGGTACCATATTCAAGGCAAGGGAGATCATATT
This sequence comes from Mucilaginibacter tundrae, assembly GCF_013408825.1. GTDB lineage: Bacteria > Bacteroidota > Bacteroidia > Sphingobacteriales > Sphingobacteriaceae > Mucilaginibacter. The sequence continues at coordinate 25,613 of NZ_JACCBZ010000015.1, read as the reverse complement.
GATGGCATGGAGCGGTAAAAAAGCGCCGATTATCAAAAAGGCAGTTGAAGGCGAGATCTCAGGCGATGTACCGGCAACCTACCTGCAACTATCCGACCATGTTGACTTTGTGCTGGATGAAGCCGCCGCTTCGGAACTTACCCGTTTTGATACCCCATGGCTGGTAAAAGACTGCGTTTGGGAAAATACTCTGAAAAAGAAAGCAGTGATCTGGTTAGCTGAAGCCGTAAACAAACCTATACTAAAATTAACCGAAGAAGATTATAACAACCACGGTATGGCGCAACTTGCAGTTGAGCAGGGCCCGGTTTACAATATCAACATTGATATTTTTAACCAGGTACAACATACCATTACCGGCTGGCCGGGTGGTAAACCGAATGCCGATGACAGCCAGCGCCCGGAAAGGGCTGAACCAGCCAAAAAACGTGTTATCATCTTCTCTCCGCACCCGGATGATGATGTGATTTCTATGGGGGGTACGTTCATCCGCCTGGTTGACCAGGGGCATGATGTGCACGTAGCTTACCAAACATCCGGCAATACCGCGGTTTGGGATGACGATGTATTGCGCTACATGGAATTTGCCATCGATTTTGATGCAAGCATCGGCGAAGACAATACTCACCTGAAGAATCTTTACAATGATATGCGGGCCTTTATCGCCCAAAAGCAACCAAATCAAATTGATACCCAGGAAATCCGCGATGTAAAAGGTTTTATCCGCAAGACAGAAGCCATATCCGGCGCCCGTTATGCGGGTTTAAAGGACGACCATATCCACTTTATGGCCCTGCCTTTTTACGAAACCGGCAAAACAAAGAAAAACACTGTTGGCGAAGCGGATATACAGTTGACTATTGAGCTATTACAGAAAGTAAAACCACAGCAAATATTTGCCGCAGGCGATTTTGCCGACCCACATGGCACGCACGTAGTTTGTTTTAACATTATAGTTGAATCGTTAAGACGCTTAAGCAAAACCGAAGATTGGGTAAAAGATTGCTGGTTGTGGATGTATCGTGGCGCATGGCACGAGTTTGCTACTTACGAAATTGAGATGGCAGTACCTTTATCACCCGAAGAAGTGTTACGCAAACGTGCCGCGATCTTCAAACACCAATCACAAAAAGATACGCCTGTTTTTCCGGGTGACGATGTACGTGAATTCTGGGTACGCGCCGAAGACCGCAACCGTGAAACCGCACGCTGTTATGACCAACTTGGCTTAGCTGAATACGCGGCTATGGAAGCCTTTGTGAGGTTTAAGTTTTAAGTATACGTACCATAAAAGAAGGGTGTCATCCTATGTTTGTGTAGGATGACACCCTTTTATATTTTCAATAATTTACACTATTTTCTTGTTAACCAATCCAATAACCTCCGCCTCAATAGCAATCGCCTGCCTTTCTAACTCTTCACCCTGTTTAATAATATCGGTAGCATAGGCCTTATCCCTATACCCCGATGCATTGATCTTCACATTCATAAAAGCACCTAACACAGCAGTACGGGCGCACAAAGCAGCTACTCCTGCATCGGTTACCGAATTTGGGTTGCCAATCTCAGTCATTGCTTTAATAACCTCCAAACTGCCATGTGCCATTTGCATTACCATGAACGGTATTTCAATAGCATATTTGGTAGCATCCTGTATAGCTTTATCCCGAGTTGCTTTTTCTTCATCAGTTGATTTTGGCAGACCAAACCCTTCCATAATTTTATTGAAAGCAACCGTATCCAAATCAACCAACTTCAACAATTCATTTTTGTAATACTGTCCTTTCTCTGCCCAATCGCTAAATTCTTCCCAACGGTTATCCCAACCTTTTTTATGTGAAGACAAGTTCGCAACCATAGTAGCCAATGATGCCCCCAATACACCCGCATAAGCGGATATTGAACCACCACCAGGCGCCGGGCTTTCGCTAGCGGTTTCATCAGCAAAATCAGTCAGCGTCATATTGATTAATTTGCTTGCTGATTTATCTTTTAATAAATATTCAATAATACGCTCTTCAGGAATAAACGGACCCAATTCATCTAATCCCATCGATTTAATGGCAATCTTGATCAATTCTTTCTCACTCACCCCTACCGAACGCTGTTGTTTCAGCAGGAAATATTTACCCGCATCCAGCATCGCTTTTAAGGGTATCAATCCAACCAATTCGCTGCCTGTTACCCGCATACCACGTTCGGCAGCTTTGGTGCAAACCTCATCAAAGGCAATATGTACGGGTGTAACTTCTATATTGGTCAAATTCATCGAGATCTGGGCGATACCATACTCCTCGATATACCAGCCAATAGCTTTCACAAATTTTAATGATCCGGGAACCGACTTCGGTTTACCATTTTCATCGGTAATAATCTTACCATTGATCGGGTCACCCTCACGCAAAACACGCCCGGCCTCGCGCACATCAAAAGCTATTGAGTTTGCTCTTCTGGTCGAAGTGGTATTTAAATTGACATTATAGGCGATCAAAAAATCCCTTGCGCCAATAACGGTACCACCTCGTTTAACATCAAACTCCGCCGGGCCAAAATCGGGCTTCCATTCAGGTGATTTTATCTTCTTAAAAAAACCCTCATACTCCCCTGCCCTGATCACCGATAAATTACTGCGTTTTTTATCAGGCTGTGCACCTTCGTACAAGTAAATCGGGATGTTTAACTCTTCGCCAACACGTTTGGCTAGCTGCTGCGCATAAACGGCGGTTTCTTCCATACTGATGTTGCTTATCGGTATCAGCGGACAAACATCAGTAGCGCCCATCCGTGGATGTTCGCCTTTGTGCTTGCTCATATCTATCAATTCACCCGCTTTTTTAATGGCTAAAAAAGCAGCCTGGATAACCGGTTCAGGCTCGCCCACAAAAGTCACTACGGTACGGTTAGTTGCCTTGCCGGGATCAACATTCAACAACCTTACACCTTCAACAGATTCCACTACATCAGTAATTTGTTTAATAATATCCAGGTTTACACCTTCGCTAAAATTGGGTACGCATTCAATTAGTTTAGTCATTGGTCAATGGTTATTAATATTATTTTTCATGTAGATAAGTAAACTTGTCATCACTTAAAGGCAAATAAAAAATCCGCGAAATCATAAAATTCAATCAATAATCAGCGGTTTAAGTTTCCCTTGATGATACAAGATCTCCCTGTAATCATTAATCGGATAGGCCTGCATATCCGCTCGCATGCCCGGCGCTAATATACCGCGGTCGTTTAATCTTAATGCTTTTGCAGCTCGAAAAGTTAAACCCGTGAATACTTCAGCCGTATTCAGTTTTTCAGCGGCGCTCATTACCGCAGCTTGCATCAACAGGTCACCCATAGGTGCAGAACCCGGATTCCAGTCACTGGCAATAGCCAAACAAGCCCCTGCATTTAATAGCTTTCGGGCAGACGCATAAGCAATTCCCAAACCTAACGAAGCACCCGGCAAAACCACAGCAACTGTATCTGAACTTGCCAATAACTTGATCTCTGAATCCCTACTCGCCTCCAAATGATCCGCAGAAACTGCGCCTGATTTAACAGCAACCGCGCTACCGCCCGTAGTAAACTGGTCAGCATGTACCGTAATATCAAAGCCCATCTGTTTAGCACGATTTAGATAAATCAATGCGTTATTCGCGTCAAAAGCACTTTCTTCAATAAAAACATCAACCCGGTTGCTCAGGCTTTCATTTTTAATAACAGGCAACAGGTCATGAAAAACGTAATTCAAATATTCTGATTGGCCGCCGCTAAAATCCTTGGGTACCATGTGCGCTGCAAGGCAGGTAGAAACTAAACTGGCTTTAGTTTGGGTTGATGCTTTTGAAATCGCTCTTAGTTGCTTTAATTCTGATTGCGTTTCCAATCCATAACCACTTTTTATTTCGATGGTGGTTACCCCTTCGGATAAATGGCGTTCAACTCTTTGTAGTAATAATTTTTCAAGCAAATCTTCATCGGCAGCACGGGTTTGTGTAACCGAATCCCAGATACCTCCGCCTGCTTTGGCAATTTCTAAATAGCTTTTGCCCTGTATCCGCATGGCGTAATCTTTTGCCCGGCTGCCTGCAAAACAAATGTGTGTATGGCAATCGACAAAGCCCGGAAGTAAAACGTGATCGCCTGTAATTTCTTCTATTGTGGTTGATGGATTTGCTTTTCGTAAAATTTCAAAATCATCAACAGCGAGTATCAGTCCGTTTTCAACCAAAACACCACCTTGGGGGATGATCTGCAGATCATCATCGCTCAAAGCGCCCTTCATGGCAAGGCCTGCAAGGGTAAGTATTTGTGTAAACGGACCGATTAATTTTTTCATTTATTTTTATTTTGTCATTGCGAGCGTAGCGCGGCAATCTCGTAGCCATTGCTTATGAACGCGACGATATTACTTCGTCATTCCTCCGCGCAATGACAATGGTTAAAAGGGTTCTACCAAACCTTCAACTCAAACTTATCCGCCCATTCCTCAGCCTTTTCATACCCCGCATCAGCATGACGGAAGATACCCATTGCCGGGTCATTGTGCAATACACGTTTCAGGCAATCTGCCGCACGTTCGGTACCATCAGCCAAAACAACCATGCCCGCATGCTGCGAATAACCCATACCCACACCACCACCATGATGAAATGAAACCCAGGTTGCGCCGCCGGCAGTGTTGGACATTAGGTTAAGCAAAGGCCAATCCGATACTGCATCTGAACCGTCTTTCATAGATTCTGTTTCTCTGTTTGGCGATGCTACTGATCCGCAATCTAAATGATCACGACCAATAACTATAGGGCCTTTTACTTTACCGCTTGCAACCAGTTCGTTAAATATCAAACCGGCCTTTTCACGTTCGCCCATACCTAGCCAGCAAATACGAGCCGGTAATCCCTGGAACGATATTTTTTGTTGCGCCTTTTCCAACCAGTTTATTAATGGTTTATTTTCGGGGAACGCTTTCATCAAAGCCCTATCCGTAACATAAATATCCTCCGGATCACCCGATAAGGCCACCCACCTGAACGGCCCTTTGCCCTCACAAAACAGCGGACGGATGTACGCCGGTGTAAATCCTGGGAAATCGAAAGCATCTTGCTCGCCGCCTTGCCTGGCAAACTCACGCAGGTTATTGCCGTAATCAAATGTTATGGCGCCTTTCTTTTTCAGGTCAAGCATAAAGCCAACGTGACGGGCCATACTTTTTAGGGATAGATCTTTATATTTTTGCGGATCAGCATTACGTAATTCAGCAGCTTCAGCCAATGATAATCCGTTTGGAATATAACCATTCAAAGGATCATGTGCCGATGTTTGGTCAGTTAATATATCAGGGATGAAATCATCCTTCAACAATCTTTCCAGCATATCACCCGCATCGCTTACTAAGCCAACCGATAAAGTTTCGCCTTTTTTCATAGCATCTTTTACCCAGGCAATGGCCTCATCGTAACTATGTGTTATTTTATCAATATATCGCGTATCAACTCGTTTCTGTATTCTTGTAGCATCAATGTCAGCCCCTAAAAATACACCACCTGCCATCGTAGCGGCCAGTGGTTGTGCACCCCCCATGCCCCCAATGCCTGCACTTACAATTAGTTTGCCCGTTAAATCATTGTTAAAATGTTGCCGACCTGCCTCAACAAATGTTTCATAAGTGCCCTGCAAAATACCTTGTGTACCAATATAGATCCAGCTACCCGCAGTCATTTGCCCATACATCATTAATCCTTTAGACCGCAATTCGTTAAAATGCTCCCAGGTTGCCCATGCCGGTACCAGGTTACTATTGGCTATCAGCACCCTTGGCGCTTGAGGGTGACTGCGGATAATTCCCACCGGTTTACCCGATTGTACCAAAAGCGAATGATCTTCATCCAATTCTAACAGCAACTCAATAATCTTGCGCAAAGCTTCCGGATTACGGGCCGCCTGACCAATGCCTCCGTAAACCACAAGTTCATCGGGGTTCTCAGCAACCTGTCCATCAAGATTGTTTAACAACATACGCAGTGGTGCTTCGGTTTGCCAGCTTTTGGCATGCAATTCCATCCCACGCGGCGCTTTATAAACCGGGTGCTTGGCGTATTTTTCAATAAATTCCGAACTCGTCATTATGATTGAGATTAATATTATTGTTTAATGCGGCTTCATTGGCTGTCGCCAATAATGATCCGTTGGTAATTAGCTGATGTATCTGATTAATATCCGTAGCAAAAATGCGGTCTTCATTAATAAAAGGCACATAATGGCGGATATAGCTGTGGCAAGCCTCAATAACCGGGGTTGATTTCAATGGCCTGCGAAAATCCATAGCCTGCGTCGCATACAGCAATTCAATTGCCTGTATGTACTCTAAATTATCAATAACCTGGTGCAATTTCCTTCCGCTGATAGAACCCATGGAAACATGATCTTCCTGTCCTAATGATGTTGGCACACTGTCCGCACTTGCCGGGAAACATAGTGTTTTATTTTCGGTGACCAATGCCGCGGTAGTGTATTGGGGGATCATCAAACCGGAATTTAATCCCGGATCATTGGTTAGCACTTTTGGCAGACCGTATCTGCCTTCACTCATTAAATAACACCGGCGATCGGAAATATTGCCAAGCTCTGCGGCAGCGATAGTCGCGTAATCCAAGGGCAATGCCAGTGGCTGTCCGTGAAAATTACCCCCGCTGATGGTATCGTTAGCGTCAAAAATTATTGGGTTATCGGTTACGGAATTAAGCTCTATTTCCGTCAGCTCCTTTAAATGCAACCATGCATTCCTCGATGCGCCATGCACTTGCGGCATGCAGCGTAACGAATAAGGATCTTGAACCCTATCACAATTTACATGTGAGTTGCAGATCTCCGACTCACTCAACAAAGTAAACAAACGGGCAGCTACTAGTTCAGTCCCTTTAAAAGGGCGGATCGCATGTATCCTCGCATCGAATGGTCTCGCTGAACCCATCAGTCCTTCTAACGACATAGCGCCAATCAGATCAACTAAGTTTAGTGCATCATTCAATCGTTGAACTGCTTTTATAGCGAATGCAAGAATAAACTGAGTACCATTTATTAAAGCTAAACCTTCTTTAGGGCCTAATACAAGTGGCTCTAAATTATGATCTTTTAATATTTGCCCTGCCGGGAATTTTTCGCCATTTATAAATACCTCACCCAAACCAATTAATGGCAAAAACAAGTGCGATAATGGTGCCAGATCACCTGATGCACCTACAGAGCCTTTTTCAGGTACAACCGGAATAACATCATGATCAATATGCCAAATGATCCTATCCAACGTTGCCGGGTTAATACCGGAATAACCTTGTGCCAATGCATGCACTTTGCTAATCAGCATCAGTTTAGCTATTTCCTGCGGGATGGGTTTGCCAATACCCACGCTGTGGCTTTTAAGCAGGTTGCTTTGCAAAGTACTGGTATCCTCCTCGTTAATATGGGTATCGCAAAGCGGCCCGAAACCAGTGTTGATTCCATAAACAGGCAATTGCGCATGTACTATTTTTTTAACTTCGTTGTATGATGCTTGTACGCGGGCAGCAGCTTCATCGCCAATAATTCCTTTGGTTTTTCCGGCTGCAATATCCAGGCAAATTCCAATGGTTAAATGATCGGTTCCGTAATTAAATTTACTGCTCATTATACCTCAGTTTTTATTTTATCAGTGATCAATCCGGCAAGGCTCGTGCGCTTAAAAGTATTTTCGAGCGCGGTTATAGAGGATAATAATTCACTGCAACTTGGTTCACTGGCAACTAATTGATCCATCGCCGCTGTTACCGCTTCCCAAACCGGCATTATTTGCGCAAGTAATTGTTTGCCGCTATCTGTTAGTTGCACCAGTTGTTTACGCCCGTCCTCGGTGCAGGTAGCACTGGTTACCAGGTTTTTATTTTTCAACCCGGTGATGATCTGACTTGCCGCAGGATGCGACACCTCGATCTGCTCACTTAGTTCTTTAATCGAAAGTGATTCATTCTTAGATAACAAATAAAATACAGGGAACCAACTTGCATCAAAATCAATCCCTTCATTTTGATAAGCGCGGTTAATTTCGGATAGAAATGCTTCGCTCAAGCGCCTCAATCTACTCCCCAATACCAAGTAACCCAGGTTTTGATATAAATTCATGATGCAATTTATATAAGTACTTATATAAATACAAGCATCTTTAAAAATTTATTATTCTTACACGCTTTATCCATCCGATATTTTTATATTCACAGCAACAATAATGGTTATGGAATTTACTACTGTCGTAAAATCATTTGAAGAATTATCACCAATTGAACTGTATAAGATATTAAGGCTGCGCAACGAGGTTTTTGTGGTAGAGCAGAATTGTCCATATCAGGATGCCGACAACAAAGACCCTAAATGCTGCCACCTTATGCTTTTAAAGGATAATGAGCTGATGGCATATGCGAGATTAGTACCTCCGGGATTATCATTTCCTCAAATGTCTATCGGCAGAGTTGTTACCAGTCCAAAAGCACGTGGCACTGGGGCGGGCAGGGTATTAATGAATACCGCTATTGAACAATGCCATAAAATTTTTGGCGAAGGGAATATACAAATAGGCGCTCAAGCCTACTTATTGAAGTTTTATAGCTCATTAGGCTTTAACCAGGTAAGCGATGTTTATGACGAGGATGGCATCCCTCACATTGACATGATAAGAGCATAATCCCGGCATTTTACCGGGATCATATTCAAAACATTATGCCAAATGCATAACCGCATATAAAGCAGCTACCGAAATTGCAACCCACAAAGCGACGCCCTGCAACAAAGGTTTAAATCCTACCGATACCAATATCTTGCGTGACAGGCCAGCGCCTATCAAAAACAAGGTTAATGTTAACCCCATTTTTGCAATGGTAACCATGTACGGACTGATCATTTTCACAACGGGTAAATAAGTATTAGCCGCCATGGCTAAAATAAACAAGCCTATAAAGTATGGTACGCTGATCTTTTTCGATTTATTCTTAAAAATGAAAGTTGACATGAACGATACCGGCACGATCCATAATGCACGTGCAAGTTTTACGGTTGTTGCCACCTCTAAAGCATGTGTACCATATTTACTGGCAGCTCCTACTACCGAGCTGGTATCGTGTATAGCTATTGCGCACCATAATCCAAACTGGGTTTGAGAAAGACTAAAATGATGTCCGATTACCGGGAAAATAAATAATGCGATGGAATTAAGGATGAATACGCAACCCAATGCCACTGAGATCTGCTTTTCTTCAGCCTTAATTACCGGTGAAATAGCCGCTATTGCACTACCGCCACAAATAGCTGTACCGGCGGAGATAAGGTAAGACGTTTTCTTTTCGATAGTTAACCATTTTCCCATCAGGTAACCAAATACCAACGTTCCGGTTATAGAAGCTATTGTAAACAACACCCCTTCTTTACCAGCCTGCATTGCGGTGTGTACATTCATCCCAAAACCAAGGCCTACTACTGAAAATTGCAACAATAGGTGCGTGGCTTTATGGTTTAGATGTAAATATGGATGCCCGGTAAATTGAGCGATTACCAACCCCATTAATAATGCAATTGCAGGGCTGATAAACGGCGTAAGACATAACACAATACAAATTATAAAAACAGCCTTGCGGGTGTTTTCATTTACATTAAGTAATAGTCCGCTGGCTTTATGAGTTAATTGTTGATTTTGAGTATACATAACTGTTGTTTTGTAATTCAAAGATCAATCAATATCAGTTGCATTTTTATCACTATTTAGAATTTTCAATAACAAGAAGTTATTGATCATTGAAAATAAAATAAGTGGTTACCTGATTGCAAACCATTTGTCTACCTGTTCGCTAATGATGCATCCAACAATAGATCCTGGATATATCATAACAAAAAATTGGTACTATCATATGGTCATAATAGAGATGCCATAGGAAACCAAGACCAAAGAAAAGATGAACTAAGTACTGAAATACAAAATTACACCAAACTTTTGTAATGATCGTCCTCAAAAAGTAATAATCTGTTGTCCAATTGTTGCCAGGTTGTTTAATTCAGATATTTAAACATAACTGGTTTAATATTTCCGCACCACATATCTCTGTATATGCAGGATCTTTAACAGACCCTGTGTATACTATTTCATGAAATATACTTCTTTAAGAATGGTCATTGCCTGTAGAACCGGGATGACAATTAGGTCGGATCCCATACCAAGCAACATCTATTGAAAAATATTAATAATGAAAAACATAAAAATTACGATTTGAAAATGCCAGTGACAATTACAATGGTAGCAGTCGTTGGATCAGTTCTTCCACGGCAGCGATACTTTGCCTTTTCTTTCCTTACCTGATAATCTCTATAATTTCCGGACGGAACTGTTCCGCCAGCTCGGTTTCGCTCATATCGGTTACTGGTTTTTTCATTTGGCGAATGCGGTATGCAGCGCTCGACAGCCAATCCGAGAGCCACTCGCCCCGCCCATGCAGTAGCAGGAGTTCGGCGTAGACAGAAAGCACTGCTGACGAGATTATTGTCTATCATAGGAATAACTAACAAGCGTCGATTTCAGTTTGCTAAAAGCGCCGCCGAGGACGTTATTTTGCGAGCTTATAATGCAGCTCATCAATTTTAATCATTTTCCAACCGTGGTTCAGCGAGATTTGCCAGCCTTTACCAGTGATCACCTGGCCGTTAACACTTGTCCCTTCGCCAACCATTAAAGTTATTACGGCCCAATCCTTCATTAACACGCCATTGTCTGATACGATCAGTTCACCCCAGCTGTCTTTTAATTGTGCGGTGGGGTAAACCGTACCATATTCACCCAGATCAAATAAGTTATTCGGATCAAAGACAAAGTTTTGGGGGATCAGTTTGATGGTTAAAACCGGCTGCTTGGTAAAACCGGAAACGTAATCATTGAATTTCTTTTGGCGTATCGCTTCTTTTTGCTTTTCGCAGCTGATGATGGTTTTGCCGTCATATTGATCAGACCGTCGGTCAACTTCTTTATCCAATTGGTCTGCGGGTATTTGCAGGTGATAATTAGCAGCAGTGAGCGCAGGGAAACTGGCATTGGAGTCGATTTTTAAAGTCCATTCCGGGTTTTGCTGATAGAGCAAGTAGCCATAGATTGGCCCGGTGATATAAGGGGCCGAACGGATCAATGACTGGCGGCTGGCGGCATGAGCTATCACCTGGTATAAATGTTGTATGATACTGTCTTTAGGGCGGCCAAGCATAACCCCGGTATATTCTGCAAGGCCTTCATTCATTTCCAGCAACCGCTCGTTACCAAACGACCTGGGGAATAGTGCCGCCCTTTTTGCTCTAAACAGCAGCGCGCTAGTTAGATCATTTTGTCGCTGGTTTACCGGTTTACTTAAAGCGTCGCGTAAGGCCTGCAGTTCGAGCAAAAAATAGATGCGGCCGTATAAAGTACTTAAATGCGCAGCCGTTGGGTTGTGCATGGGCAGCCCGAGCCGGACCTGTACGCGGTGAAAGGATTCGTGCATGACTAGGTTTAGCCGGTCATCATGATTTTGCGGTAAAGGCCATAAAATCACGGACCACAACCGCCCGCCCCAGTGAAGGGCTGTATTGGCCACCATCACGTCTTTTGGTAAAAAGCCTTTATATATCTCGCCATCTTTCTTTAATATACCCGCGCTATCCGGCATATTAGCATAAGTGATCCTTGATTGTTGATCTACAAACATAATCGGGCCATAGAAGTCGATAGCCCATAACTTTTGATTTTTTGCAGCGGTCTCCGCCTCTTTGAAATAAGTAGCCGCTAACCGGCTCGTTGTATCAATGGGCTGAGCATAACAGCTGAATACCCGCCAGCAGATCAACAGCAAAAGCGCTTTTTTCATTGGATGAATATATCTGTAAGCAACAACGATTTTTGAAAATGGTTTAACAGCACGTACCTTAAAAGCATTAATATTCAATCACTTTTATGTTTATTGTTGCCATTAAGCAAAAAGTGATATATTTGCCACCAATCACGGGGGATTAGCTCAGCTGGCTAGAGCGCTTGCATGGCATGCGTAGCTCAAACCCTCTCAGATTCGTCTAAAGTCACTTTTTCAGTCTTCTTGGTTCTTTTCACACGCAAATCACATGCAAACCCAATCTTGTTAAAGAATTTTGTTAATTGTTGTAAAATTAATTGATTGTTTTTTATCCTGTCATGACTTTTAAGATTAAGTGAATAAATAATTATAAAGCTCACTCAGGTTTGTTGCGATACAGCAAGAAAGGAAACGGAATAAATAGGTTGTGTGTGGCTTGTGGGTTTATGCCGTAGTCTTTCATGCGCCTCAGAAGCAACAGCCCTAACTTTGCGTGCTAATTATTGATTACTCCTCCCATATCTATTTTCCAAAATATTCTCAATTCCTGTAATTCATATAGAGAGTTACAAACTTTTAATAATTAATGGAAATTATAGAATTGAAATATCCATCTACCCCTATCTTTTATAAGCCTAAACTATTAAATGACATTAGTGTCCTGCCTCGGACATTTTTATTTCAATAGGCATATTATAATACCATCCATTCAGAAAGTGTGCACAGTGGGCTTACTGGACTCATCATCAGGAAGTTTGGGCTTATAAATAGTAAGTCAAGATGTGAAGGAAAGTCAATTCGGAAAATAAGAGATGTTGCTGTTTATAGAAGCTCTTCAATTCCTGAATTGCTATATCCAAAAATGATTCAGAAAACCTTTTATAACAGGGAGAATACTTTTTTGGATATGAATTAATTTGCTACACTTCTTCTATAAAATGGGTTCTTAACACCCCTTTTTGCAACTGTAGCAAAATGGATTGATAGGGAAAGATGGATTTGATATTCTTACCGCACTTTTTATTAGCCTACATAGTTGTACCACTTATTGAGACACTGCACATTTATTTTTTATAAGGTATATTGTATACTCATTCACCAAAAAAAGTTCCCTTATAAATAGGTGAGACAGGTACTTTCAAGATGGCCTTATCCAACACGCTAAAACAAGAATAGCTTATAAGAAGTAAATAACAAAGCCCGGCGCTCTTTGTCCAGGCTTTGTCTTCTATCAAACTTTTCGTTATCTCGGCCAAGCGCGGACGCTTAGCCGGGAGAGAGGGAGCAAAAAGGATTGCTGCAAAAGCAATTAGCTGCCGAAGTGAATATACCTATACAAGCTATAAGAAGGTGGAGAACAATACCCGTGATATCGCCATTGACGAGATGGAACGTTTTGCAGGATATTTTGGGATGACCATTGACCAGGTGGTGCATTTTAATAACCAGCCCGTAGATGTAACCATTCAGGATAAGCCCAACTTTGAACAGATCAACATGATCAATCAGTTGGACGAGGAAGATCGCACTGTGGTCTTTAAGATCATTGATACCATGCTCACCAAAAAGAAGTTTAAGGACTTCTTTAATAATAATGTAGCTGCATTATAGTATTATTAAACCCCGGCTTTAGGCCGGGGTTTAATACTAATCGCCAAACTCTTCGTATATTTCTAATTGCTTTTTATTTTCACTTAAGCAATATAAAACATAACCATAAATTCCATGACCTTTGTCATCAAGGTAGTACCAACAATTAGGGCAATCTTTGATGTAATCATTCTGAGATTTCCCAGCTATGACCTTAGTATTATAACCTTGTTTAAAATGGTGTAGATGCAATAATCTTTCTCCATCGCTTTCGCTAATTGACATCTGAGCATACCATTGATGACTATCGTGTGCTTTTTGAGTAAGTGCATAGTCGTTTATTAGTGTATATGCTTTTATAGTTCTATTAACATACGTTATATTTAAAAATTCTAAATATCCTAATACTCCAACAACTATTGCTGAAGCAATTCCCAACGTTATCTTAGTGTTTCTTTTCATATTAATTACGAGGTATATTGCTTATTGGACCGGTTTGTCCATATATAACATAAAATGGAGATCCAGGTAACATACTACCTAATCTAGTCATGATTTCCCCTGATGCAGATCGAGTGCCCCATGGTTTTGCATCGAAATTCCACCAATCAGAATAACCAATAAAACCTGTAGCGTCATAATACAATGTTGCAAGCCCGACAGCGTTTTGATAACTTGTCCCGTATGTACTAACGGTTACCTGATAGAGACCTGGAACATTAGGAACTGGAATTCCCTTATTTCTTATTTTATCCAACTCACCAGCCTTTTGCATGGTATTAAGAAAAGTGTTGAATTCACCACTACTTAAATAGTAATTAGAGCCTGTACCAGCTATATAATGACCTAGTAAACTTGTGGCTGTTAAAGATCTATCATAAACTGGATCACCTCCTCCCTGATTAGCACTATTTATTTAGTATGTTGTATAATTGATCATGACTTAACTGTTTATTACTATTAGCTAATGTCATTAATGCTACATACAAAAACTCACCTTTTCTTACAAACGCAATAGCGGCAGGACATTTTGCTTTTTCCGTTTTAGCTATAATGTATGGTTGGGTATTATTTAGTGTTAAAGAAAAGCTTTTAAAATCAAAATAATAAGAGACTTGATTTTGCGTGGTATCTACACTTAAGTTTTGCCCATTAAAATCTATTCTAATTTCCTTTACTAAAGATATTGAAATGGATTTTAAGTCGATTTTACCGATGAAACTACATATCGGAAAATAAACCTCGTCTGTTTTAATATCAGGCATAATATTTTGAACTGAAATATCCTTTTTGAAATTAAAAGAATTAGAGATATGAACTTTAGTCAGAAATATATTGTAGTCATTATCATAAATGTATTGTGACTCTGGTTCTCTAGATTTACTTTGTATAGTATTGAATAGTTTCAAGTTACTTTGCGCCTGCTTATTAAATAAATTTTTATAATCCGAAAATTCATTTTTTGATAGGGTTTCTTGATTTGTAATAACTGTGTAAATTGGTTTGGCTAAAACAAAGAAAATTATTAGAAGAAATATACACAGAATTAACCGTTTGATTATTTTTTTATTTTTCATTTTTAGTATTATTTTGAAGTTGCCAATTGTTTTATGACTACTGGTATTAATTCGGGGTCTACGATACCTGCGCCAATCAGCAATACTCCACCTGCATTCGGCATATAAGAAGAATCAAATCCATGTCCATTTACTGCAGCTCCTATTGATAGCCCTTTTTCCCAAGACAGCCCATAATTTATATTCCAAGAATCAGTTCCCAGTTCAATTTCATATCCAATATCACTGGTGATTTTAAAATGGTAAACAAAAAGATTTACGTTGGAATCACTTGTTGTACTTTTTCCTCTTTGATTAAGAAATGTAGTAACATTACCATTTAGTAGGTGTTCACCACCAGAGTGCGAAACTGAACTATATGTTGAAAGATTAAATGTGCCTATTACGGTATTAAGCGGATCATATTCTATTCCAGATTTTAATGTTTGGGTACTTCCAAAAAGCGCATTTCCCCCCGAATTGGCGTTTGCCGAAGAACTAACCGTAGCACTTGAGCCAATAAACGGATTGTATGCGTTAGACGAATTAAGCATTCCCTGCCAAATATCAGATTTTAAATCGTTATCGCTGATATCAAATGTTCTATCCAATCCATCTGATGCACTTGTAGCAGATGCTTCGGTAATGGCATTTATACCATTATCCAGATCATAATTAGCCAGGGATATACTACTAAATCCATCAAGCGCTTGTGAATCACCAGTTACTGACAGCCCGCCATTTGGTGTAATAAAATTTGTATAATGTTCTGTTGGCGCCCGTACTGCTGCTTTTTGTTTTGGTCCCGGGCCAGTATAATAATAGAACGGGTTGTAACCGTCCCCCCCTGGGCCGCTACCACCCTGATCACCAGTATTTCCTGTTGGCGGATCAGGAACATCAATAGTTGTAACTCCACTTGTATTACTAACAGTGCAACCATCGCATCCCCCATCAAAACTGGCAGAATTTGATGTATTTCCCAAAGGATCATTAAATGATATTGGATTATTATTCGCATACTGATAGTTTGTCATTGAGCTTGCTGACTCTCCCATTGGGTCTGCGCCAACAAACCGCCCAAGTCCCGCATCATAGTTACGGTAAAAAGTTTGGTAATAATCGGGCAGGTTACTGTAATCATTCTGCCATTCAGCGCCACCATTGTACAACCGTTTGTTTGGTAACGTAGGCATAGATATTGGGCTATTCGGCATAATGAGGCCAAAGGCATAATAGCTATTTTCCTGAATAATTTTAATACCTGTGGCCCCTTGTGCCTGGAAACTAAAACGGGCATTACCCTGCTGATCTGCAATAATAAACTCTGGTATTGAGGTACCCGCAGAATTTATAACCCGGCCTTCGCTCATCGGAAAGTATGACAGTGCGGGAGTTCCTGTGCCTTGTGTAAGGTAAACAAAGCCGCCGATGTAGTCAGTAGTAGTAACTAATGTCCCCAGGTCATATTGCTGTTTCCTTATCAACGTTCCCGAGGCATCATAGGTATAGTTAATAAACCGGTATCCCGGACTTATTACTGCCCCTTTTGGCCCGGTTACCATCTGAATGTTATCAGTTTTGTTTAGACCATTGTAGCCTATTGTTATACCTTTATAGGGATCGCTAGTAAGATTACCATTGGGATCGTATTGATAATGGGTAGTAGTAGCAGCTAATGTCGTGATTCCTGTCAGGTTATAAAAGCCATAACCGGTATACTGAGCGCTATTAGAATTGTTCGCATCACTAACATTCGCCAGTTGATTCGGCATAGTTAAACTACTATAGCTATAAACCAATTGGTCTATTTGCGTATAAGAACTCGCCCCTACACTCGAAGAATTTCGATTAAGCGTTAATAAATTACCATTCTCATCATAAGTTATTCCGTTTTCATCAAAACCATCCGGATTGAGATTGAAATTGGCGCTACTGCCGGATAGTCGTTCACCATAATTAGCAGAAACTAGACGATTGAGCAGGTCATAATTATAAGTATAGCTTCGTTCATTGGTCTTATTAAATTTTTCATCAACAGTCATCCACTTCACCCCTGAAACCTTACCGGTGTAAGAGGCTTTGGCATTTAATAAAGCTCCATCAGGCAGATCGTACATAATCTGCATTCCAAACAAATCATTTGAATCATTATTGGTTATGCCATTATCATTAGTTAAGGTACTATTGTTGATCGAAATCAACTGCCCCCTTATATTATATCTTAAATCTACCGATTGAAGAGCGGTTGGTATAATAGTCGCGCTAAAAGTTGCTCCAGCAGGTACGACAAATGATTGAGCCGCTCCTGTTGAGCCTGCTGGGCCAGATGAGATTACAATACTGTTGCTTGCAGTAAGTGTTGTTGGAGGACTGGTCGAAGTTAGTGAGTTGGCAGGTCCCAATGCCACATTTGCAGATATTGCTGTTCCGGTGTAGGGGGCAAGATTCTTTTTCACCAATTGCCCCATTTCGTTATACTCATAAGACGCGATACGTGTAGTGGGTTGATTGTTATAGGTTTGATCTAGGTATAATAACCTTTCATTATGGGTATCGTAAGTGGCTACTGTTAAAATAGTGGTGGTACCGGCAGCGCCTGCATTTTTGACAACTTTGGTGACTAAAGGTTTCCCGGTAAAATCAGGTAAATTGGTCATATAATCAGTAACTACTTCGGTGGTGGTGTTAGTTGCCGCCGTATAATTTAACTGGTTATTGCTCTGGACTTGTATAGGATGTAAGTTTTTATCGTAAAATACAACATTTATCAGCCAAATATAATTATTATTAAATCCGGCACCTATCGTTTTTTTACGGATCATTGTCACCAGTCCGGTTGTTGGAGCTGTTGTAGCACCCGCCTCTGTATATTGCACGCCACCTTCGGTCGCAGATAAATTTTGGTTCTGATACGTATAGTCAGGGTTTACTTTCTGGGTTAAACTATAGTTATCGTAGTAAGAATAGCCAAGATCGAGTAAAGCCGAGCCGGTGCCGTCATTGTTTTTTGTTGGAAAAACGGTATTCGTATAATATCCTGTAGCAACACTATTCGTACGCGTTTCATACCAAGAACTTTGATATGCGCTTACGATAGCAGATGAAGCCATGTAGGCTTGCATAGCTGCCTGGCCACTCTGGTTGCTTGTGGCGATATTAATATTATCAGTGTAAATCCCCTGGCTTATAACATGCCCTTTGTAATCATATTTACTATAGCTCCATTGGTTTTTAAGGCGTAAATTTCCATCTTGTTCTAAAACCGGCCGGCCCATTGGATCATAAATAATGTATATTGGGGCAACGCCTGGCATGTTTTTTTGTATAAGCCTGCCACGGTTATCATATTGAAATGAAAAGATAAGATTTGATATGGCTGTTGGCGATATGCTATAACTTTGTGAGACATTCATCATAGCTATCGCTTTAGGTGGAATTATATAACTTATGGCACCGGCAGCATTATATATACAATAAGTGTCGAAATATGTTTCAAATACATTATTTACTGTCTGATTAGCCAATTGTCGCTTTAATATGATATGATTGTCCACATCTTTAAAAATCAAAGTTTCCGCTCCATCTTCATCGGTTATATCACTAACTGAAAGCACATTTGGCCCATAATCCCCTATATAGGTTCCATTATTACCCCATTGCAAAACGTTATCGCCTGGTACGTTTGAGCGAACATTTTGCGTTTTGTAATGCTGTGTTCCGGTTCCCCCGCTGGTTTGAAAACCATTACCAACCATTCCTGATTCAAATACCCGCTGAAATGGACTATTCTCAAATACTTGCTGGCTGTATGGTGCTGAATCGTTAGCAACTTTATTTGGGTTTGACGATGTATTATTACTGCCATAATAGCTACCCTGATCGGCAATTCCGGTTGATCTATAACCGCCAATTGGGTAGACACCGGTATTATCAACATATGGCAGGTAACTCATGGTTTGCTGCCCTAAATTATTATAATTAAATACCTGAACAATATCATTGTTTGAATTGGGACTGGCTTGTAGCGCAACAGTTTGTACCGCTCTGCCCAAACCATCTTTGTAAACATTGGTGGTCTCTATATTGCCAACCGGCAGTGACCCTATTTGGCTATCCGAGGTAACACCAGAAACTTTCACTATGTCTTGTTTAACACTGCTGGAAACGGTTTGAGCGGTTGCCGTTCCCCACTCCCAACTGAGCACGGCTACTAAACAAATTATACATTTAAAAATGTTCATGATATTTGATAAGGATGGATTAGAGTTTATAATATAGTATATATGTTGATTACGGCACTGTAACTACCAGACATTGGTCATCGGCCCCTCCAGCAGTATAGTTGGGCCACATGCAAACCTGAAATGTTTTTTGTGTACCCGTATATGTGTAAGTGAACGGAGCATTACCGTAGGTGTAAAAGTAGCCACCCGTAGAGGGGGCCCACCTTGTAACCGCTGGTGGGGTAGCACATGCTGACTGAAATGTCGTATTGGTAAAAGTATATTGATTACCGTTTGTTACTACATATGAAAATGACTGTGGCGAATTGTTTAACTGCTGTATATTGTACAGCGAAGTGTAGGTATTGCGTAATAAAATATTTTTATCTTGATCATAAATATAATGAGTGCGCCCAAACTGATCTATAGTATAATATTTGCTTATGCCATTCGTGTTAGTCTCGGTAGTTTTATAATGTGTAGTCGGGTCATATGCAAATGTGTTGATCTCTGCTATATCCGGATAACACAAAATATCGTCAACCGTAATATTTTGTGTACTTAAAGTAGCATCAAGTGTCAGGCTAACAGTAAAATTTGCAGATGTTATTCCCGTTAGCGATAATGGCACCTGAACATATTGCCAGCCTGTCGGAGTTGCACTGGTATTTCCATATGGACATACAGCATTGTTGGTTACATTTCCTGCTACTTTTACATCTATTTGCCCTGCAGCTGCAGATTTAACCCAAAGCGATAAAGTATAATTGGAAGCGATTACATTCTTACTTAACGATGTGCTCAACGTTACACCCTGACCAAAACTCATTGCTCCGGCTCCTGAACGCCCTAGTACTGAATAATTGATGGTCTGTGCCGCAGTGGAACCGCTGGTGCTAACAGTAAAAGCATTCGCAGATGTCTTACTGTCAAAATCATCTATAGCTATCTCAGTGTACATTGCGCCTTTCACGAAAGCCTTCGGCTGAAAGGTATTATGATCAATCAGAGTTGTTTGTATATTTTTGAACCCATCGTCGCTTGATAACAAATAACCACTGTAATCGTAGGCCAGGTCATTTTCTGTAACGAATACGTAATTCGGATCGTATTGAAACTTCGCCGTACTGCTGTTTATTGACGATGGCTGAAATACCGCTGAAGTTCCATTGGTAGCTATAAACTTTAATTTTGTTACTGGTTCCGTCAGGTGTTTTGCGGCAGGAAGATTGAAAACGCCGTATTCGGTTAATTCACCACCAGTAGTGATCGGGGTAGAAGAACCGTTAGCGGTTACCTGGAAATATTTTTCGACCGGGACATTGATATTCATGTATTGTAGGCTTTGGATAGCAGTTGCATAGCTATCACCAGGCAGGTATGTATTGTAAGTTGTGTTATAGGGAATAACATAATCTTTAGCATACACGAAATTGGTCGTCTGTCGGGTACCATCGCTGTTTAACACAGCGATTTGAGTCGGCTGTTTGTGTAGGAGGCCATTATATTTGTAATTGATTGTTGTTGTTTGGCCCGTAGTTAATGGCACATTTGTTCCTGCTGTAAGATCAAATACTTCGCTTGTCTTTTGAATAAGCAATGGCCCAACTCCGGTATAAATTGGGTAGGTCGCATAACTTATCGGGTTACCATAGCTGCCGATGGGAAAAAAATCATACTTTAATGCAGTTATAACATTCGGCGTTTCAGGAGTCGAATAAGTATAATCCACTTCACTTACTTTCTGTCCATTGTCATTAAAGTTTGCGATTTGAGAGACTAAGCCGCGTTCAAAATCATAATTTGGACTTGGCGGAAAAGGGTATGTATAGGTGTCATTTCTCAAAAATCCTACCGACGGACACGTTGATCCGTTTGACATACGCCCAAAATCTGACACCGTTGGGTTCCATGCAAGTGGTCCTGTTATGGCAGCCGAACCGTAAGTAGCCGGATTAGCAAAATGATAAACCGTATAACCCGCGCCAGTTTGAGTTTCAGTAACTGAACTATAATAGACTGTATGATCCTCTGACGATAGGTCAGAAACGGATCTGACGGTGGAATAAGCCCATAGATCAGCGTTCGGACCGATTTGGCAGCCATTACAAGTCGTCGTTGCGCTTCCCGTATACGGTGTGGTAAATGCAAAAATCGGTAATGAAACCGGTTGTCCGCTTGAAAAGCCTGTTGCGGGATCTATATAGCTATAATTCTTAGTTATTGTTTTACTGCCATCGTTATCTTGTATCTGTGTAACACGAATACCTGACCCTGAAACATTTTGTCTGATGACCTTATCATAGTAATCATTTGGTTCAAAAAGAAAGCTGGTGTAACCACCATCAGCGTAGGTTATTTGGGATAATGTACCATAGCTGGCGCCTCCAATTCCGCCAGCATTTGGTTCACGAGAGTCGGCGTAATTGTTTATACTAACCGGATATACTGTGTTAATAACGTTTAGATTTATATCCTCAGACAGTGAATTGCGGTAGCGGTCATACCCTGATGTTGAAGGATTAAT
The DNA here is from genome assembly GCF_013408825.1 of Mucilaginibacter tundrae. Taxonomy (GTDB): domain Bacteria; phylum Bacteroidota; class Bacteroidia; order Sphingobacteriales; family Sphingobacteriaceae; genus Mucilaginibacter. Next base: position 3,835 of record NZ_JACCBZ010000015.1, on the reverse strand, counting down.
CTCTATGTTAGGTATCAATGAGATGTTATTTGAATACCCGTTGTAATATCCGTAAAAATCTACACCGGTGGAAGTTGAGTCTGGCAAACCACTTGATCCATTATATGTGAACGAATAATAAAATGGTGACGAACAATCACCATCAGTAACACTATTTAGGAAATAGCGGCCAAAGAGTTTGGTATTACTAGGGTAATTTGCAACAACTTTATTATAGTTGAACTGAAAATTACGGCCTAGCCCCCCGATTGCTGCTACATACGATTTCTGCGTAACTGTATTAGTATTGTAAGTAATATTGAAAGCAAGAGTTGTATTTACCCCATCGCTATAATGTATTTGCGAAACGAGATTTGGAGTGGTAGCGCCGGTAATAGTATATAAAGTTGTAAGGGATGAACCCTCATTCAGAACCACCTGCACCGGGTTTGAATATCCCTTTTTTGAGCCTTGTATATAACTTAACTGAATACTGTTATTATAAGTATCCGCTATGGAAGTAAGGTCCCATGCGCTGTAATAAGTTACTCCTCCTGAATATTGATTATGGGCAAGCGCGAAGTATTGGCTTGTTGTAAGCGGCGGGTTACTTGCCTGTTGGAACGAAGTTTCAGGCGACGCAAAGGTATAGGCAATACCCTGATCGTTGGTAATCGTAAATGACAAAATCCCATTTGTTGAATTCTTTACATAACTGATCTGCAAATCCTGATATGGTATAGGTTGAAATGTTTGGGTACTACTATCGAATACCAATTGACAAGAAAGCCCCGGAGCATTGACCGAAAAAATATCTGGTTCAGTATCCATTGGGACGGTTGATGCGTAAAAATTTTGATTGATATAATTTATATCAGTGGTTTCATCAGTGCAGGTAGAATTTGCCCCCAGATTTGCAAATGTGTGTGACTTTAACGCTGTTTCGACAGTATTGGACATCCATCCCGATAGCGAACGCCCCGCGTTATCAGTCTGTATGTCGTCCGGTAACCCTCGTACCTGGCGTGTGATCGATCCTCCCGCGACGAGATTCCATCCGACGCCGGCTGTACCTTCGACATCATCTATTCTTAACCCCGTCGCACTGTATGAAAGAGTTATTGGCAGGGATACATGGGCCGCGTTTATTGTATACAAAGGTATGGTCACATTTGCCGCGCCTGTAGCCTGATTGACATGCACAATATTGTTTTGCGCAAATGATAATGTGTTTATTAAAAATAACGGGCAATAAAAAAATAAGTGTTTTAGTTTCATATGAGTTTCTACTATTTAATATAGTATTAAGAATGAGCTTTGGGGTTTAGTCTGTTTTGATATTACCAATCTGAATTGCTAAGCGGATGACTACATCGAGTAATAGGTTTGTTATTTTTTTGATGAATTCAACACTAGCTTTGTTAATAAATCAATCTGTGCTTGCTGCGTCTGTTGTTGTGCAGCAATTTGTTTTATTGTTTCCGCTTGGATCTCGATCTGATTTTGTTGCTTACGAATGATCTCATCTTTCTCAATCAGATACAAAGTCAACTCCTCCACTTTCTGCATAACTTAACCTGATTCTCACCAACATTTAAGCCATCCGCCTGCATTTCTTTAGCTGAGGCGATTTCAGGGAGATGATGGTTTTTGGTTATGTATTCTTTTAGGCTTGGAAGTGTCCACAATTTATAGGAAGGTTCAAATACGAAATCTGCTCCGGAAGTATTAACAGTTATTGCATTTGCCCTTACACTGCCGTTGACATCTAATATATATGCAGTGTTTGTTTGAGAGGTTTTGCCTATGAGTACATTACCAGAACTAGAATTAAGTATCAAATTATAAGTTGAACCAGATTGTAATTTCAAGTCTTGGTTTGTTGAGCGAAGATATGTTGGAACGCCTGCTGATTCCAATAGATTTAAGTCCCCATAATATATACTGATCTGGTCACCGCCACCGGGTAAAGGTGAAATGCCTGAGGTTGATAATCCCTGATCAAATTGTGCACCATTAGCATACCCATTTATATGTAATCTATTGTCACTTCCAAGATAAATCGCACCCTGATTACTCCCTCCACCAATAAATGAAAGATAATTTGACCGGGTCGTGCTGACAACAAAACCTCTTATACTAATATCCCCAACTACATCAAATGCTGCAGATGGACTCATTGTTCCTATTCCAACATTGCCTGAACTAGGAAAAGTATTTTGAGCATAAGTGGCGAAACAGGTTGTTTCCAATGATAAGGATAGAAGTAGCTTTTTCATTTAATTCTTTTGTTGTTTAAGAAGACTGCTTAATTGGGCTTTTAATTGATCTAATTGCTCTTGTTGAGAATTCAGTTGATTTTTTAACGAATCAATCTGCTGTTGCTGTTCTTTCGACTGCCCATCTTTTTCAATCAGATATAAAGTCAACTCTTCAACCTTCCTGGTTAATAACTTGTCCGTTTCACCTAAGTTCAATCCATTTCTTGAGACATCAGCTGCAGAAGGAAAACCCGGTAAACGACTGTTTTGATTAACATATTCTTTTAGTTCACTAAGCGGGATTAGCTTATATGTCGGGTTGAACACATAATCAGGCCAGTTCGCATTAGCTTTTACAGTAATAGCTGTAGCTACAATGCTTCCATTTACAGCTAGTTTATAAACGGATGTACCAAGTTGCCAATTGGCATTGTCTGTCGTACCGATCCCTACATTACCATTATGTATAGTAAGATAAGTGGCATTACCATTTCCCCACGACTGTATATTTTGATTGGGGTCGCGTTCCCACCATGTAAGCGTATTGACCTGCGGGTTTTGGGAAGTCCCATCAATTGAAATCCCGTCGTGTAGACGAGTGGTATACCAGTCACTGCCTGCTGCGTTTCTTACCAGCCAAATGTTATTTTGAAAATCATTTCCCGTGCCTGCTAAACCGCTTACCGTACTTAATAAGGAAAAACTCTGGGGAACGCTTCCCAAACCGACGTTTTGGTAAACATTAAACTTCGCTGGTAGACTGGTTGTCCCAATACCAACATTTCCCGACTGATCGATACGCATTTGCTCGGTAGTATTGGTCCACAAGGTCATTATGGCATTACTTCTTTGAATTAATCTAAAATCAGGGCTATTGTAAGCGTTAAATTGAACAACGTTATTGGCGTTGCTATAAAGTGATATCAGATCCCCCCCACCGTTTATCTGAAGTGCCCCAAGCGTAGGTGTTGTTGTCCCAATACCCACAGCACCTGTATTATAATAAATATTAGATCCGCTGGTTGTCCATTGGGCAAAGGAAAAGTTAGCTGTTAAAACAAACGCTAAGACTAAGAAGTAGATTTTTTTCATTGGTATATTGAATTGTGATTTGGTAATATTTTCTGAGCATAGCACGGCCGTAACCATGCTTGGTAGAAATGTTTTGTCGAATGTGTATAAAAGCTTAGGCTAACACAGGGTTATCGAGATAGCTATAAAGACAATTATTGAGAGAGGGTATTCCGCAGTTAGGGTGTAGATTGTGCATGTCGATAAGGTTGTGAGTATTAATAATATGCTTTAAAACTAATTGAATAATATTTATCTAAAAGTAACATTTACGTTACAATACAAGAAGACTGTGTTCATGAAGGAGATATCTACTATAACTTAACTATTCTGCTAATAATTGCTACACTTCTAAACAAAAAGGGGGTTTTATACCCCCTGCTAATAAAGTGTAGCAATTAGACATTAGGAAAATTGTTTTAATGAAGCCATTGCTGCTTGATTTTTTAAAAGGTTAGGCTTATAAAAAATGAACAGCATATTTATTATATTTTCAATACCTAGTCTCATTGTTAAAGAAGATA
>NZ_JACCBZ010000014.1 GCF_013408825.1 Mucilaginibacter tundrae | reverse complement strand
GGCACAGGACAAAGCTTTGTCAAAATAAAGGCGCTTAATAATAATGTTCTTCAATTCGGCGCTTTTAACAATTTTAGTTCTAAGTTCCATTCAATTATTAAAATTATACGTTAGTTAAAACAAACTTAAATAAAAAATTTCTAAACATGCAAATACTTTAATACTATTTTTAATAAGTATTAAAATATTGATGAATTGCGCTGAAAAGTGTAAAAACTTAATGTAGAATATAATTTATATTGTTTCAGATAAATAAAACAATAAAAAAGAAATGAATGATAGTAAAATGGAGAAGGAAGTTGTGTAACTTGGACGTTACAAAAGAAAATTTAGCCAAACTTTATATCGAAAATGCGCGCTTACGGCAAATTAATGCTTTTTGATTGAAAATTTGGGGCAAAAAAAATCCCCGCCTGAGCGAGGATCTTTTTGATAGAAAGAAGATAATTATTCTCCGTTAGGATTTGTATCCCACCATAATTTAGTGGCTGCGTTATCAGGGCCACCAAGTGCGGTAACACCTGTTGCAACGCCTTTAGGATTATTTTGGTCTTCATCAGCCGCAAAAGGCAAACGTTCAACAAAAGCTCCCGGCTTGATAATTCCTCCACTGGTATTATTGGCGGGTAAAACGTTAAGTATTTTAGGATACCCAGTACGTCTAACTTCAGCCCAGGCCTCTTCGCCATCAGGATATATCGCGATCCATTTTTGGGTGATGATCCTTTGCAGGCTTTGTTCAAAAGTAGCTGTCGGATCCCAGGCAATAGTAATATTGTTTAAGCCAGGAGAGTTTTCCAGGGCGTTAGTAGGATCAACATAAGGAGCTGCTACACTGGTATTGTTTGTAAGATAACCTGCAGGCATCGCTACACCTTTTTCCTGAAAAGAAAGTGTTATACCCGCCTCGTAAAATGATTGTGCCGTTCCACTACCCATGTTCCAGCCGCGTAATGCGCCTTCAGCCCTTAAAAAGTAAGACTCAGAAGCCAGCATAATTTGCATAGGAGTAGTTGCTTGCACGTTTAATAACGAGAAATTAGCATACTGTGAACCATTAATGGTTGATCCTATGCGGATACCTTTGTAAGTGCCTGCACCTGCAGTTGAAGGTAGAAAATACGCACCTTCCCGAGGATCGTTATACCCATCCATTATGGACTCCATAGAAGCCCCCATACTTATATCGCCATAAGCATTAGTAATGTTCCATAACGAGTTTTGGTAGGTCACGCCATTTACCATGTTTAAATAAGCATCATCACCTACAGCAGATAGTAACCCGTTAGGGTCTGCCACTGCCTTTTCTGCCTGCAATTTGGCCATTGCCGGATCTGCATAGGCTATTCTCATTGCTAAACGTAACCTCAATGTGTTGGCAAACTTAATCCATTGCGTGTAATTACCTTTGTAAACAAGGTCAAACGGAAGAAACGGTGCTGAACCTGGGTATGTTTTAACAAAAGTAGTAAGCGTATTTACCGCGGTATCCAATTCACTAAAAAATCGGGTATAAATAGCTTGTTGACTGTCATACGGTACAAAAAAGCTAGCACTGCCAAATTTTGAATATGGAAGTGGGCCATATACATCACTTATGCGATGCATAGCCTCAACTTTTAAAATAAGAGCTAATGCAACAAAATGTTGGTCTTGTGGGCGGGCTTTGGTTTTAATTTGAAGCCAGTTATTCATGATGTGCTGGTATCCAAGATCAAATGTTGTTTGGTTCCAACCAGGTACCATGGTGTAATTATAATTACAGTTGCCAAAACCCGGATCGGGAGACATTTCATAACCAGAGAAAGCATCGGCATTTAAGCTTTGCTGATATTGGTATACATAATCAACATCACTTACGATATTCTGCTCCATATCCGGAAAGAATGAACCTATATATTGAAGATCGCCTTGAGCTTGTGTTTGTGTTACTTTACTTGGGTCGGTATTGAAATCCTTGAACTCTTTTGTACAAGCACTTATTAATATAAGGCAAGTAGCCCCAATTAATAATAGCCCTTTATTTTTATATGTCGTTTTCATAATTTCTATTATTAATATACATTATTAAAATCTTGCTGAAATATTGAATCCTAAAGACCTGTAACTTGGCTGGCCAAACAAGTCAATACCCTGTAAGGTGTTATCAGTTGATAACGATGTTTCAGGATCGAACGGAGCTTTCAAATAGAAGAAAAATAAATTGCGGCCTGTAAAAGCGACGCGCAGATTGCTGATTTTGTTATTAAACAAGCTTTGAGAAAATGTATAACCTAAAGATGCTTCTCTTAAGCGGATATTGGTGGCAGAATAGGCATATGTTGCTATCGCCTGGCTTTTTACCTTATAATAGGATTCAACTTCGTTAAGATCAGCAGTGGTTCCGCCCGAGGCAGCTCTTGCAGCACCTGTAGCAGCTGACACACCATATTCATCCAGATAAGTTTGAGTCATATCAAGTACAGTGCCCCCAAAACGGCCATCAACAGTAAATGCAAGGTCGAAATGTTTGTATTTAAAATTGTTGGTCCAACCTAAAAGAAAATTAGGGTTTGAGTTACCTACATCAGTGCCAATTCCGTTTGCCGGAGTATTTACTGTAGGCAAACCATTGGTAAGTACGGGATTTCCCTGTGCATTTCTTATTAAATCAATAGCATATATTTCTCCGTATGGTTTGCCAACGTTAGCTGATAATGTATAACCACCAAAATTTGAGTTAGGGAAGTTAAATGAATTTTGCACTGTTTGTACACCATTTTCATTATCGGTATATAAAGCCAGTACTTTGTTTCTATTCAAGGAGAAAGTAAAAGTAGAATTCCAGGAAAGATCACTTGCAATATTGCCATGGTATCCTAAACTACCCTCAAAACCTTCATTTCTAACATTGCCACCATTAACGTATTTAGTACTAAAACCGCCAGAAGCAACTGTTGTGGCTACGTTAAAAAGTTGATTGTAGGTATTTGTATGATAATAAGTTGCATCGAATGAAATATGATCATTAAGAAAACGCCATTCTGTACCAACCTCAAATGAATGAGTTTGCTCCGGTTTTAATGTACCTAGTGGCTCGGTAAGGTTTAGATCCAGAAAGCCTTTATTCAAGGTATATTGCGCTGGCGTACTTACGAAAGATGGTATGCTATTACCTACGTCGGTATACGAAGCACGTATTTTACTAAAGCTAATCCAGTCTGGTAATTTAAGCATGCTGGTTAATACATCACTTAAGCCAACTGATGGGTAAAAAAATGAATTACTTTGTGTATAGGATAAGGCGGATGCCCAGTCGTTACGCGCGGTTAAATCTAAAAATAAATACTTTTTATATCCAAAATCAACACTCGCAAAAAGAGATTGTACTTGCGATTCAGTGTTATTGGTTTGGCTAAATGGATTGCCTGCACTTAGGTCTAAATTAGATACATTGAAATAATTGTCAACAGTTCCTAACCTACCTGAGAAACCAATTGAATTATTCTGGTTATCCTGGATGCTTGCTCCTAAAGTTCCGTTAATGTTAAAATCTTTTGACACATCTTTATTCACGTTGTATAACAAATCACCATATAGTTGGGTATGACTAAATACTGTGTTGCTATAACCACCTGTACTATCTGCCAAAAGCTCGGTTGTACCGGCATAAAGCCTTTGATCACTTGTCTGATTAACCTTATCGACATTTATACGTGCCTGAATATTTGACCAACTGTTAAGTTCGTATTTGGCAGAAACAGTTGCTAATAAACGATTTAAATTCTGATCGGTAGGATTTTTATATTGTACCCAATATGGATTCTCCAGATCGGCACCCGAGCCCGCATTTTTGTAAGGAAGTATCCAATTTGGAACCTCAATATTACGAACAGGATCTACCGACTCGTAATTTTGCTTATCATACGGTGTGAAACTGGTACCTCTTGGAAAAAGGTAAACGCTGGTTAACGCATTGAAATAAGTACCAGACGTAGGGCGGTCTACTGTGCGTTGGAAAATATAACTTGCACTTACATCAAGTGTTAATTTATCATTTAACATTTTTGATGTATTACGCACAGTAATGTTATTTTTAGCGAAAGTATTACCTGGCATTATACCATTTGAATTTGTATTTGCATAGGATAGATAAGTTTGGTTTTTATCAGTACCTGTACTTAAATCAAAAGAATTTATAGCGGTAACACCTGTATTGAAAAAATTGGCCGGATTGTAATTAGAGCTACCTGCCGCTTGTGAAGCCCCCCATGAATTTACTGAAGTTGGATTACTTACCCCTGCATCGCCACCTGAGTATTGACTTTGCAGTTTTGGTAAGAGGACTGGTTTATCAAATGTAGTATTCGAATTAATGCTTAATGTAGTTTGACCTGATTTTCCGTGTTTAGTAGTAATCAGGATAACTCCATTTGCTGCCTGACTACCATACAGCGCCGACGCCGATGCTCCTTTTAGCACGCTAATGCTCTCAATGTCATCAGGGTTGATGTTTGATATACCATCGCCACCATCACCTGAATAAGAGAACACACCATTAGGCTGTGCGCTGGTAAGTGCTTGCAAGGGTACACCATCAATTACATACAGCACGTTGTTGTTGCCGTAAATTGATTTATTACCCCTTAAAACAACTTTGGTTGAACCGCCCGCGCCTGATGAGCTTTGAGTAATTTGTAAACCTGATACTTTACCATCAAGGCTGTTAACAAAACTTGGGTCTTTAGCAACTTCCAGCTCTTTTCCGCTAACGGTTTGTTGGTCATAGCTTAATGATGCCTGGCTTTTTCTGATACCTAACGCGGTAACGACAACCTCATTAAGGTTTTTGGCATCAGGGGCAAGGGTAATATCGAAATTGGTATTTGTACCAACAACAATTTGCCTTGTTTGATAGCCTACATAGCTGATAAGCAAAACATCGCCCGGATTAGCACTTAATGAAAACTTACCGTTAACATCGGTTTGCGTGCCGTTTGTTGTCCCTTTTATTAAAACGGTAACACCGGGTAAGGCAGCCCCTGTTTCGTCTTTTATGATGCCCGTGATAGGGGCTTGTGCTTTCATGCTTCGGCTTGCACCGGTGATGATGTTGTTGGCCTTATTCACTGCAATTGGATGACTACTTGCCCCCATTGCAATACATGGCACCAATAATATTAGTGGTAATATTTTTTTCATGTTGATTGAATTAGTTTAGTGTAAATGAGTTGGGTGGATTTAGTTTTTGCTTGTTTTTTCCATGCTTAATTGTTTATTGATGATTGATTGGTTTTTATTGTCTTTATCGAAATTCTCCATAATCAGTACTGCCGTGCCAATAAGCTCTGCATTAAATCCCAGCTCTGAAATCAGTAACTCGGTGCTCTTAGCCAGCCTTGGTATGCAATATTTTGTTAGTGCCTGCTGAATAGGGGCGAGCAATATTTTACCCACAATAGCCCCGCGACCACTTAATACAATACTTTCGGGGTTCATGATGTGGATGAGGATAGCCAGGGCTTTGCCAATTTTATACCCGGCATCCGATAATAGCTCAATAGCAAACTGGTCGCCGTTGTTGGCGGCCTCCATAATGGCGTTGCCTACTACTTTATAAGGGTCTTTATCCGTATGTTTTAAACTGGATATATGCCCGTCTTTTATACCCTGGATAGCTTTTTCGGCTACAACCAGCATGGATGCTTCGGCCTCCAGGCAACCGCGTTTACCGCAAGTACACAAGGCGCCATCATCAAAAAGTGGGATATGACTAAATTCCCCTGCAAAACCGCTATGGCCCCTATATAATTCGCCATTTACGATCATGCCTAAACCAATTCCCCAGCCCAGATTTATCACCATTACATCGTTGTGGTTTTTGGCAACGCCAAATTTTTGTTCAGCAATAGCTATTAAGCTGGAATCATTAGCGATGTAAACGGGCGCTCCGGTTTTCTCAGCAATTAATTCTGTTAAGCTTTGCCCGTCGGAATCCAAATAGGTATAGTTGAAACCTTTTGCAGAATCAATAAAACCGGGCATGCCAATACCAATACCGACTATTTTATCCCTGGGTACGCCCGAGGCATCTATATAATCATTAATATAATCTATTAGTAATGTTAGGGCATTGGGGTTATGGAATAGCTTAAGTTCCGTCATCACCGTTTCTGCTATAGGTTGGTTATGTAAATCAACCATTTGGATGCGGGTGGAGAGCTGATCCATAGCCACAGTAACAATATACATAGCCGACGGCTGTAAACAGTACATTAACGGCCGGCGGCCACCGCTTGATGGTGCATAGCCTTGTTCCATTAAAAAGCCTTCTTCAATTAATTCGCTGATCGCTTTGGAAACGGATGGCACACTTTTTTCTAAAACTTCGCTCAGGTCGGCACAAGATAAGGCCTTGTCAAAGTAAAGACGCTTAATAATTGAGTTCTTTAATTCGGCGCTTTTGACAATCCTGGTTTTTGATTCCATGTTAATAATGATAATTGGCAAGTCAGTAGAACAAACTTAATAAATTTCCCCCTAAAAAAACAAGCACTTTTTAAATTATTTTAAAAAGTATATTGGCTTAGTATAGATTTGGTTGATTTAAATTATGGCAATAATTTATAAATCTATAGGTAAATAACTTAATAATAGTTACTTATAGTTTAAATAGCTTTAGTTGAAGGCTGGGTTCGTGAGTGGATTGTTTACCAGGTATGTCTCCGAAATTTGACAAAGAGATACCTAATAATCTTATTTTTTTATTTTCCGGATCCGTAGCGGCTAATAATTGTTTTGCAATGACGCTTATTGTCCCCAGGTCAGCAATGGGCGACAGTAGTGATCTGTTACGGGTGATCTGTTTAAAATCGCTGTACTTTATTTTTATGGTGACGGTTCGTCCCTTTAAGTTATAACGCTCCAAACGATCAACAACCAGCCTGGCTATTTTATCCAGCTCAATTTCCATCTCTTCAATAGTGGTAAGGTCATAGGCAAAAGTGTCTTCCGCGCCTGATGATTTGGTTTCACGATGGGGTTGCACCTCACGATCATCAATACCACGCACGATCTGGTAATAAAACCTGCCGGGTTTACCAAAATGCCGAACTATTTCATCATGCGTCAGTCTTTTGAGATCAGCACCCAGGTGCAGGCCCAGGTTCTTCATTTTTTGGGCTGTAACTTTGCCTACGCCATGGAATTTTTCAACCGGTAGTTTCTCCATGAATGACTCGATGGAAGAAGGGCCAATAAAAGTTAATCCATCCGGTTTATTAATATCCGAAGCGATTTTGGCAACGAACTTATTAATAGATACCCCGGCAGAAGCGGTGAGATGCAATTCATCTTTAATTGCCTGCTTGATCTGTTTGGCGATTTCAATAGCTGAGCCTATGTTGAGTTTATCGTTGGTTACATCAAGGTAGGCTTCATCTAATGAAAGGGGTTCGATGAGATCAGTATATCGACTGAAAATCTCGCGGATATGTTGTGAGGCTTCTTTATAGGCGGGGAAACGCGGACGGACAAATATAGCATGCGGACAAAGCTGTAATGCTTGCTTGGATGACATGGCTGAACGGATGCCAAATTTTCGAGCCTCATAACTCGCTGTGGCAACCACTCCACCCCGTCCTTCGGGCAGGCCGCCAACTACCAATGGTTTGCCCCGAAGATCAGGATTATCCCTCTGCTCGACCGACGCGTAGAAAGCATCCATATCGATATGGATGATCTTGCGATGGGATGGCAGTTGCGTTTCCATATACAAATATAAGGTAGATGGAATAAGTTTGTGTTGTTTACTGTAGAGTTTACTTCTGGTATCGCTGCGCTAAGCGTTACTTTTTTTCGGTTGTTTGTTTTCAATGATTCTCAAGAGGGCTTCGCCGTTCTTTTGACCGCAAAAGAAAAGTAACCAAAAGAAAACTCTCGGCTACGTTCTGATCCTACATTGGGTTGTGCTATGGCAGGGACAGTGATTGCCGGATCAGCCCTGATGCCAATTTTTTAGGTGAACGATGGGCAGTGATTTTATTCTCCGCACTTCATTGCGAGGAACGAAGCAATCTCTACATAGGCAGGTCGGATTTCTGGTCTTCTCTGTGTAGCATATAGATTGCTTCGTTTCTTACAGCAACGATGTGGTGGAGAATGGTGATTCCCCACTCGTATGGTGGAGAGCTAGTTAATTTTGTTCCGCCAGCAATTCATCCAAATTGCCCAATCCCATAGTAAAGCCCCCTTCGAAGCCCATAGCTAGCATTTTTTCAAGTACACCAGGGTCCTCACAATATAAATCAACTTCAACCTTTGTGCTATTTTCAGCGGCAAAAAATTGAATTAACCACTGCATGCCCATGTAGTCCTGGGCTATGTTTCCGTTTTCATCGCAAAATTTACTGGTTTGGCTAAACCCGTGCATTGGTGTTATCGTTTCAAAATCAAACCTGCTCCAATGTTTTTCGCCTTCGGGGCCTGCCATGTAATAAAGCCAGGTACCACCTTCTGTAAAATTATATGATTTGGTTACGGCTTTCCATGGTTTTGGTGCCCACCATTTATCAAGTAAATCGCTTTCTGTCCATGCTGCCCATACCTTTTCTATAGGTGCAGCAAATTCCCGGGTGACATGTAGCTTTTGGTTAGCTAAATCTTTGGTAAATACTGTTTTGTTTGTCATGATTATTTTATTTATAAGTCCTTTGAGGCATAATAGCACGAGGTATTAGGTCAGCAACGGCCTGGAAAATCTCTCCTTGTATATTTGCAACTATATGGTTGCAAATATAAACGCAATTATTCGGTTGCGCAAATTTAATCTGATTTTTGTTGCAGGTTTTTATCTTTGCTATATGGAACCCATCACCTGGCATGATTTTGAAAAAGTAGAACTGCGTGCCGGCACTATTTTAGAAGTTGTTGATTTTCCGGAAGCGCGCAAACCTGCTTATAAGATTAAGGTTGATTTTGGTGAATTGGGGATCAGATGGTCAAGCGCACAGATCACTAAGCATTATACCAAAGATGAGTTGGTAGGGAAACAGATTATGGGGGTGATTAACTTCCACAAAAAACAGATCGCGAATTTTATGTCGGAGTTTTTGATAACCGGCCTGGCCGACGAGAATGGCGACATTGTATTAGCGACGATTGATAAACCTGTGCCTAACGGCAGTAAATTAATATAGAATGAATTATTATTTAAATTTTTTATTGGGCACCCAATTGATAGGTGTGCTTTTTATTGTGATAGGTGCCCTGCAACGGTTTCTGCCACCGAAAAAGATAAACAGGTGGTACGGTTACCGCACACCGGCTGCACGTATTGACCAGGAGACCTGGGATGCGGGTAACAGATACTCGGCAATATATATGATGAGATTGGGTTTATTGTATTATATAATCGGAACGATCATCAACGCGATAGCCTTTTTTTATGTAGCTGATTACGATAAGCAAAACATGATAAAATATTTTGTGCTGTTCGCGGGCGCGATAGGGATAGGTGTACTATCAACCATGGCTACTGAAAAGTACCTGGCGATAAAGTTTAAGAATAAGGTAAAGAAAAGACGTAAATGAGATATGTGAGTTTTGAGAATGAACCTTTGGCGATATCGCCGGACGAGTTTTTTATGAATGAGGCGATAAAGGAAGCGAAACTGGCGTTGGCAGAGGATGAGATACCCATTGGCGCGATTGTGGTTTGCAAAGGCAAGGTTATTGGTCGTGGCCACAACCTTACTGAGCGCTTAACCGATGTATCGGCCCATGCCGAGATGCAGGCGCTTACTGCCGCCGCTAATTTTATGGGCGGTAAATATTTAAAGGAATGTATTTTATATGTAACCATGGAGCCCTGTGTAATGTGCGCGGGTGCTGCCTATTGGTTCCAGTTGGGCGGGATAGTTTTTGGGGCTTATGATACCAAGCTGGGTTTCGGCAGGTTGAACCAGAAGATCACTCATCCGAAAACCGTTATTACTGGTGGGATTAAGGAGAATGAGTGCTCGGAGTTGGTGAAGGAGTTTTTTAGGAAGAAGCGGTAGGGGGATAGTTGTTGGTTCATAGTTGATAGAAAAAAGCAAGGGATAGTGCGATTCCTTCCTTGGGGAAGGGAAGGGGTTAAGTGGGCGTGAATTTGTTGGTGTTGTCGCCAACAAAAAAAAGATACTCCGCGTTAGCGATAGTAGTGGATACCGGCCTTCCCTCTTTACCGCAAAGCGGAAGAGAGGACAGGTTGAGCGGCCGAGCGAAAACCGGGTGAGTAGTCTGCGTGAGACAAAGAGTACATACACCAATCCTCTAACAAAAACATGACATTTATTTAGAACAATTAATATATTTCAAACCTTATATTTGTCTCGAACACTATCTTTAAAAATTAAAAACTTACATTATGGCATTCACATTACCGGCGTTACCTTACGCTCCAGACGCGTTAGAACCGCACATTGATAAAGCTACTATGGAAATTCACCATGGAAAGCACCACCAGGCTTATGTTACTAACCTTAATAAAGCGTTAGAAGGTAAACCTGAGGCTGATAGCAGCATTGAAGATATCATTACCAATATTTCAAAATTCGCGCCTGCGGTACGTAACAACGGCGGTGGGCACTATAACCACAGCTTGTTCTGGACTTTGCTTTCACCCAACGGTGGTGGCGAGCCAACTGGCGAATTAGCTGAAGCGATCAAATCAACTTTTGGTTCATTCGAAGATTTTAAAACTAAAGTTTCTGAAGCTGGCGCTACCCGTTTTGGATCTGGCTGGGCTTGGTTAATTGTTGCTGATGGAAAATTAGCGGTAACATCAACCCCTAACCAGGATAACCCTTTAATGGATATTGCTGAAGTAAAAGGCACTCCAATTTTAGGCATCGATGTTTGGGAACATGCTTACTATTTGAAATATCAAAACCGTCGCCCTGATTATTTAGCCGCGATCTGGAATGTGATCAACTGGGATAAAGTTGCCGAGCTTTACGCGAAAGCAAAATAACCCCATAATCCTCTAACGGGGAATGATTTTTGAAGCGGCAGAGTTATTATTAATTCTGCCGTTTTTATTTAACAGAAATTTATGAAAGCTATAGTATTAGAAGCCGCTGATAAACCATTAGCCTATAAAGAAGTTGATAAACCTACTTTAAAGCCGGGCGAAGCATTAGTGAAAATTAAAGCAGCCGCGCTTAACCGCCGCGATTATTGGATTACGGTGGGTAAATATGCAGGCATTAAATACCCAACCATATTAGGCAGCGATGGCGCTGGTATTGTTGCCGAAGTTGGCAGTGACGGAGATAAACATTGGCTGGATAAGGAAGTTATTATTGACCCGGCTTCGGAATGGGGGGATAACCCGGATTTTCAATCGGATAATTTTAAGATTTTGGGTTTGCCGGTCGACGGTACTTTCGCTGAGTACGTGAAGGTATCTGTAGAAAATTTGCATCCTAAACCGGCTTATCTGAATTGGGAGCAGGCGGCGGCAATTCCGTTGGCGGGATTGACTACTTACCGGGCTTTGTTTGTTAAGGGCAAGGCTGTTAAAGGGAGTAAGGTTTTGGTGACTGGTGTCGGCGGTGGTACCGGTGCATTCGCTTTGCAATTGGCTGTGGCGGCAGGGTGCCAGGTTTTTGTAACATCAGGTTCGGGTGATAAGCTTGAAAGGGCAAAGCATTTGGGTGCAGCAGCAGGCGTAAACTACAAAGCGCAAGATTGGGCCGAGCAATTAGCACAACTGGCAGGCGGTTTTGATGTAATTATTGATAGTGCCCTGGGCAATGGATTTGCAAAATTGGTAGACCTGTGTAACCCAGGCGGTCGTATTGTGATTTTTGGCGGAACAGCAGGGAATATCCCTGAACTAAATGGCCGCAAAATATTTTGGCGACAAATACAAATATTGGGCACCATGATGGGCAATCCCGATGATTTTAAAGGAATGCTGGCTTTAATTAACGAACATCAAATTATCCCGGTTATTGATGAGGTGTTTCCATTAAGCGCTGCTGATGCCGCAATCCGAAAAATGGAAAATTCATCCCAATTTGGGAAGATTGTGCTGGTGGTTTAGTCTTCAGGAGGAATTGCAGTAGGCGTTTTCCTTTTTAGCTCGATATAGTTTACCACCATTCGGCTGCAGGTTAGCAGGAAATAGCCAATGATTGTTTGTAAGAAATAGCAAATTATTAAAGCCGCTTGCGGGCTGTCTTTAAATCTTTTATACTGATCTATTTGTTCAAAATAACCAAATGTATATTTACACAGCCAGGGAAAGCTATTGGTTAACATTAAACCACCAATTACCATTACAGCTATTTTTAATATGTTTGACCGGTGCATTGTAAAATCAAAGTGTTCATCCTGATATCCTTGATCTAATTTCAATTTATTAATCAACCAGTTTGTCTTAAAAAGACAAAGCCAACACATAAAACCGTAAACAACGATTACTATAAGATAGTATCCTATTTGAAAAAGAACTATTTCAATGGTTCCCGTGGCATTCACCATAGCCTTAAAGGAAAAAAGTGTGTATAAGAAAGCAGGTATTCCCGTCAAAGAATCCAGAATAATATAAATTCCTAATATTTTTATAACTATTGCCCAGAAGGATCTTGGTGTCATGTGAATTGTTGTAGGTTACTTTTAATAAAGATAATAAAATCTCCCTTAAAAAGAAAAAGCCTCCCAACCTTGCGTCGGGAGACTTTCAACCTAAACCTTATCACAATTAAACTGGCAAGGACGCCAGTTCATGTATTATATATCAATTACTATACCAAAGTGATATTGCAGAGTGGTATTTTTTTACTTAAGGTTAAAATCAGGTTATTATATTATGATACGATGACTATTCCGTTTAGCCAGTAGTAGATTACAATTTTGGTAACTGTCAAAATTACTTTGGTTGTCCGCCCGATTGAACACTTATGTATGTTTTTGTGAGGGTTTTTTTGCGCAGATAGGTGTCAAAAATATACAGTGCAAGCACAATATCAAAAAACATGAAGCTTTCCATTACAGGGCTGCTTAGGAATTTGGTGATGTTAGGGATTACAAAATGCGTTGTATTCCCGCCGGATACCGTGGCAGACCAGTGGACGGTGGCTAATGCAAAAATTAGAATTGCAGAAATAATCAAACCAAAAAACAACCCTATACCCTTAACAATACGCTGATCAACGCGTGCTTTTAACGGCTGCATCGCATGCTCATTACGGATGCTCTCCATCACATTGTAGGTGAAAGCCATAGGAGGCTCATCCAACTCTATTGCTGAAAATTCGGCGTTAAATGTCAATAGCTCATTATATTTTTTCCGGTATACTTCGTCCTGCTCAATAAGCAAACTAATGGCCTTTTGCTCCTCGGGGCTGGTGGTGCCATCAATATAATTCCAAAGTTGTTCTTCTATGCTGTTCATATCAGTTCTTTAGCTTCATGTTTTAAATTACGCTCCAGCTTGTCTTTCAAACGCTGGCGCGCCCTAAATAGTTTAACCTTTACGGTGTTGGCTTCGATACCCATTGTTTGGGCTATCTCTTCTAATGATTGCTCGCCTTTGTAAAAAAGGGTGATGATAGTCGCGTCGTCAGGTAATAATTGATCGATGGCCTGGCTTAAATAAAACGAACGCGATTTATTTTCCACGTTATTTTCATCATAGCTGCTTGGTTTATTTTCCACTTGTATAAAAGTATCCTCATCGTCTATCGAATCAGTAGCTATCCTTTTTTTACGCAGGGTAGTCATGGCGGTAGTATAAACTATACTGTACAGCCACGTAGTAAACTTTGATTGTCGCTGAAAAGATTCTAATGAACGATAAGCTTTTATAAAACAATCCTGTGCAATCTCTTCAGCATCTTCCCTGTTTTTAGCAAAACGCACAGCCAGCGTGAATACAAAACGCTGGTGCCGCTTAACCAGGTCAGCATACGCCGACTGGTCGCCTGCCAGTGTTCGTTCAATTAAGTCGGTATCCGAAAGCTTGCTTTGCATTGTTATGTGGATATGACTACAGGGTTGGGATGGAGGTTACAGTAGTAAAGATAATTTTATTTTAGCGCTGATAAGAATGCTTCGTTCCTCAGCAGAGATACATTTGTTCTAATAAGGTATTCTCGCCGCTCATTGCCGCTGGGCTAGTTCTTTTGTCTTGACACAAAAGAACCAAAAAGTCAAGACGGAAAAAACCTTCTACCCACGAGGCCAGCTCCCGGCCCGGTTTTCCGTCGGGCCTTTGCGCGCTAGCATTTCTTGTTATCATTATGCTCTTTGTCACTCTGCGGAGCGAAGAATATGTAGAGTTATGCACCGTTGTACAGATTTCTCGCTATCGCTCAGGAGATAGTTCTTCGCTATGCTCAGAATGATTTTTTTTAAAATTTAGTTTATGCCTGTAACCTCCCTCAAAAACAGGTAGTCATAGCTTACAAATACACCAGTATGGTGCATGAAACAAAATGATTTATCAAATTAATAATTAATATTATGGACTCAGATGCAATAGGGGTATTAGTACCGATTTTCGTTCCCATTAGCATGTTTGCAATGGTTTTTGGTATAGTGTATTTACACAAACGCGAACGTATGGCGATGATTGAACGTGGCATGGACCCGCGCAGTTACAAACCGCGCTCACAAACTTATAATACCTTAAAATGGGGTATGTTGTTAATAGGCGCAGGTTTGGGCTTGTTTTTAGCCTATGTGCTGGACCATTCATGGTTTGAAAGTATGAATAGAGACGAAAATAACCCGGCTATTTATTTTGCCCTGATAGCTTTATTTGGCGGAACGGGCTTATTTATTTCTTATCTTATTGAGAAACGAGACGAGAGTAAAACGACAAATAGGGAATTGGATAACTAAAAGCAAGGCGAAGGTGAAAACTATCTTCGCGTTGCTTTTTTTATTTTATATACAGTTCCTTTATCAAGTCGAGGTGGTATAGCTCGTGCCCGGCTGTCATGTAAACCAATGCCCGTACGGAAACAGGGTGGTTACTGGCCACGCCCATCTTTAGGCTTTGCTCGTCGGTTAATGAGCTGTATAGATAAATATTGGCTTCGCGCAGGGCTTTAAACTCATTGGCTAAATCTTGTATCGCTCGGGTATCAAAGTTTGAGGCCGCTACATATTCTTCCTGATCGAAACCAGGCAGGGAGTTTTTATCCCCACGGGAAAAGCACAAAACCCGGAATGAGAACACTCTTTCGGTATCAATCATGTGGCCTAAAACCTGTTTCAGTGTCCACTTGCCTTCAGCATAAGCGTAATCAGCCTGTTCAGTTGTTATCCGCGAGAAAAAGTTATAGGTGCTTTGTTTTAAATACTCTAAAATCTCTATCACCGGGCCGTTAGGTACTTTGGCTATATAGCCGGCTGCATATGGAGCGTATTCACCGGGTTGCGGTTTGTTTATCATCTTTTGAATTTTTTAGGGTGATGCGGAAGGTTGTTCCCTTGCCAATTTCAGACTCTCGCACGGCAATAGTGCCGTTATGGTAATTATTTATAATGCGTTTTGTTAGCGATAACCCCAACCCCCAGCCACGTTTACGTGTAGTGTACCCCGGCTGAAATACGGTATCGAATTTTGAACGCGGAATACCTTTGCCCGTATCGGTAACATCAATCAATATCAGGTTCTTTTTTGTTTTGCTGGCATTTATCTCTACTTTGATCTTGCCGCGGCCCTCGATAGCGTTTACCGCATTTTTTAGCAGATTTTCAATAACCCAATCAAATAAAGGTACATTCAATCCTGCCTGCAAATAAGGGTTTCCGGTAATTTCAAAGCTGATATTACTGCTTACCCGCACACTAAAGTAATCCACAAAATCCTTAACTACGTAGTAAACAGACCTGTCTTCCAGTTTTGGTTTTGATCCGATCTTGGAGAACCTGTCGGCAATAATTTCCAGGCGTTTGATGTCGTTTTCCATCTCCGCCATTAGCGGGTCTTTTTCGGCATGGAATTTATCTTTGATCAGCTCCACCCAAGCCATTAATGATGATATTGGTGTACCTAGTTGGTGAGCGGTTTCCTTAGCCAAACCCACCCAAACCTGGTTTTGCTCAGATTTGCGCGATGTGTTAAATGCCGTATAAGCCACCAGCAAAAATATGGCGATAACGAACAATTGTATGTACGGGAAAATTTTAAGCTCATGTAATAATGCCGAATCTTTGTAATAGATAAGGTATTTGGTATTTAGCATGGTTAGTTCAATAGGCTCGTGCTGTTTTTTCATGTATTCCAGCTCATTCTGAAAATAAGCGGGATCATATTTCGGCGTCCCCTTTACATTGTCGTTACCTGGTATCTTGATGAACGTTTTGGTGGAGTCCAAACCGCGTACAAACTTAATGTCCCCTTTTTCATCCACCCCGATAGCCGGCACCAATGAGCTATCGCGCACGGCGAAAACATATTGAAGAAAGTCGTTATCGTCTGATTGGGTGGTTTGGCGGATACTCATAGCCCATACCTGCGCACGTGTCCGCTCGGATCTGGAAATGTTTTTAACCAGGTGTTTGGTATATAGTAATGATCCGCTTGCAATAATCACCGCGAAGGTGATGAGTATGTATTTCCAGCGTTTTTTCTGTTGGTATGGGTTCATTTAATATTAAAGTCAGCAAGTGGGAAAAGTCTGTAGGACTTTATTGGGGCAAATTACATAATTAGTGTGAAAACTGATGAAGAACGAGTGATTTGGGATTGAAAGTATATGCAAAGGTGTATAGAATTTAATGTGGTATCGCTTGCCGTAACCAAAAATCAAGTCAACCCTTGACGCTTCTTTGCCGCACAGGGCCGCGCTGCAAAACGGTTAGAACCTGGGCTGGAATCTTTTTACTCCCCTGCTTCGCCGCTCCTTGCCATCGCTTCAGTAAATCTCCTAGCCCTGCAGCCGCACGAGGCCTGCATCGTTCTAACTGTTTTCGGCCGAAGCTTCGGGCCTGACGGGGAAGCATTATAGCCCCCCCTAAATCTCCCCCGGTAGGGGAGACTTTTTTTAAATAATAATAAACCCAAATTAAAGCCCTCCCTGCCGGGGAGGGTTGGGAGGGGCTGATATTTGATTATCTTTGCGGCACAATGGCAGATAAAAAAGTTAGAGTTCGTTTTGCACCAAGCCCTACGGGTGGTTTACATTTAGGCGGGGTTCGTACCGTGTTGTTCAATTATCTTTTCGCTAAGCAGCATGGCGGCGATTTTGTGTTGCGTATTGAGGATACCGACCAAAACCGCTACGTGGAGGGCGCTGAACAATATATTTTAGATTGCCTGGCCTGGTGCGGTTTGATACCTGATGAGAGCCCGGTTGTGGGTGGCCCTTTCGCGCCATACCGCCAAAGTGAGCGCAAGCCGCTTTACCGTGAATATGCCGAAAAGTTGGTAATGGAAGGCCATGCTTATTATGCTTTTGATACGCCGGAAGAGCTGGATGCGAAGCGTAAGGAGGTGCCTAACTTTCAATACGGACATGCACATCGTGACGAGTTGCGTAACTCTTTATCATTATCTCAACATGAGGTTGATGCTTTATTAGACGCGCATACGCCGCATGTGATCCGTATAAAAATGCCAACTGATGAAACCATCAGTTTTAATGATATGATACGCGGCCACGTTAGTTTTGAGACTAATCAGGTTGATGATAAGGTTTTGCTAAAAGCCGACGGGATGCCGACCTACCATTTAGCGGTGGTGGTTGATGATTACCTGATGAAGATATCGCATGCCTTTAGAGGAGAGGAATGGTTGCCATCGGCACCGGTTCACTTGCTGCTTTGGGATTACTTGGGCTGGAAGGCTGATATGCCGCAATGGGCGCATTTGCCGCTGATATTAAAACCGGACGGGCACGGTAAACTAAGCAAACGCGATGGCGCGAGGCTGGGTTTCCCGGTTTATGCTATGAGCTGGTTTGATGTGAAGACAGATGAGTTGACGCAAGGTTTCCGAGAGCTTGGTTTTTTGCCGGAAGCATTTCTGAACCTGTTAGCCATGCTTGGCTGGAATGATGGTGGCGACCAGGAAATATTTACACTGGATGCGTTGGTTGAGAAATTTTCGATAGAACGTGTAAGTAAGGCAGGTGCTAAATTCGATTACGAGAAAGCGAAATGGTATAACGCCGAATGGATCAAGAAAACTTCGGCAGAAGGCTTAAAAGATAAAGTGATTACTGTTTTTGCCGATAAAGGCGTTGCGGTGAATGATGACCAATACCTGTTAACCGTGATTGACGCGGTGAAGGAACGGTGTATTTTACTGCCTGATTTTTACCAGCAAGCATCGTTCTTTTTCGGGGTGCCGAAGGAATATGATATTAACTCGGTTAAACCAAAGTGGAATGAAGCGAAAGATGCTTTCTTTAATTTATTGATAGACAGATACGCGGCTTCGCATACTTGGGACGCTCTGGAACTGGAAAATATATTTAAGGCCCTGATGGAAGAGAAAGCTTTGAAAGCGGGTGATGTGATGCTGCCTTTCCGGATTATGCTGGTGGGTGGTAAATTTGGCCCGCATGTGTTTGATATTGCCGCGATGTTGGGTAAAGAGGAGACGATTGGGCGGATTGAGAAGGCTTTGGTGGTGTTTAATGGATAGTGTTTTTTTTCCTTGTCATTCTGAACGGAGTGAAGAATCTATAAAGTGGTTTACGCCACTATAGGTGCTTCGTTCCTCAGTAGAGATATTCTCGTTGTAACCTTCCGCCCACAAGGCTACACTTCGGGTAGCTCAGTGTGACACAGCCCGGTTTTCCGTCGGGCATTTGCGCGCTTTTTGGAACAAAAACCTTTATTTTTCATTGAAAACTCAGCAAAAATTGATCAAAGAACATCCTTTTTTGCTCTATTTTAAGCATTATTTAAGCTTTTTTGCCTCTAAAATCGATAAAAATCAACTGTAATATGGCCTTTTTTGATGCTTTTTTGGCCGTTTATTGGCTAAAAAGTGTACCAAATGTACCAAGTTGTTTCACTTGTTTCGTGAAACATTTTACTTCCACTTGAAGCTTTTGATCATCACGTTCATGTCCTTCTTTACAAAATCGAGGACAGGCTGGATGGAGTCGAGTTTGGGTTCGGAGTTGAAATAGAGGGCTCCGCGAATGTAGTTCTTGGTGCTGTCGGTCAGGAAGAATTGCGCAGATGAGGCGGCGTTGCCGTTGATGGTATAGTAGATGCCGAAAAGTTTACGGTCGGGGTAATAGATCAGTGCCTGGTCGATACCGGTGGATTTCACGGTGTGCTTGAAGGCAAAGGAGTGGGCATCTTCGATCAGTTCGTTAAATACCTTGCGGGAGGTTATGCTCTCATAGCTCAAATGCAGCGTGCCGTTAAACTGCGGAAATTGCATGTTCAACAGATATTTCATGTTGATGAGCTTCTTTTTGCCGTCAGGCGCTGTGTTGGAATCAGGTACTATTTTGGCATAGGCTGGATACAAGAATGTAAACGGATAAGGGCCATCATACTCTACATATTGCTTTTCAGGGAAAACAATGCGGTAATAACCACGGGGCTTTGGCGAATAATCATGGCTGCTATTGCTGCAGGCGCTAAAAAATAAAGTAGTGATCAGCAATAATCCAAATATCCTCATAAATTCATTGTTTGTGAGTTCCATATCTCCCACGATTTTTCAGCCTGCAAGGTAAGCATTTCGTAGCCATTTTTAATCCGGGCACCTTGTTCTTCGCCTTTCTTTAAAAAGGTTGTTTTCTCGGGGTTATAGATGAGGTCGTATAGTAAATGCTCTTTGGTGATATACTCGTAAGGTATATCCGGGCACTCATTAAAGTTAGGGGCTGTGCCTAAAGGCGTAGTATTGATGATGAGCTTATTTTTTTCAAAATGACGTGGTTTCAAATCCTTAAACAGGATGTTGCCGGGATGTGGTTTACGGGTAACAGTTGTAATATTGATCCCAAGGTTATCCAATACACATTTCACCGCTTTGGCGGCACCGCCATCGCCTAAAATCAAGGCACCTTCCATGTCCTCTCTTAACAAGGGTTTTAGCGACATTTCAAAACCGTAAATGTCAGTATTAAAGCCTTCCAGCCTAAAATCGTGGCCTTTTACACCGACCTCACCTAAAAAAGAAGCCAGCACCGGACTTTCAGCAACTACCCGGATACAGTTTACAGCGCCGGCGTTTTTGGCGTCATGCTCAATCCAGTCGAGGTATTTAATTACACTTACTTTATGCGGGATAGTAACGTTAAGTCCACACATATCTGGGTGCAGATCGAGCATATCCTGCAAATCTTTAATGTGTTCTATAGGATAAAGGTCATATTGAGCATCCTTGATGTGCAGTTTCTCAAACTTCTCGGTAAAATACTTTTTTGAAAATGAATGTGTAAGCGGAAAACCTATTAGCCCGTATTTTTTCATGATGCAATGTTAAAATAACAACTGAATATTTCTTTAAGTTGTTTAATAAATAGTGAAAAAATTACAAACTTAAAAAGTATTCCAGGTTGCCCTTGTCATTTGCATCAGAGAGTTTTTTCAAGTTTTTGTCCTTTTTAACATTGCTTACCGGGTTGTTTACATAAGCTAATAATGTTTTAACGCCATTAATAGTGATTGCCTTAACATCGCTGGATCTGGTTTCTAACGCGTATTTAGCCATCGACGTCATATAAAGCAACATCAGATGAACGTTGCCTGAAAGATATTTTGTTGGTGCTTGTTCCAGCGAAAAAGTATAATCGGGCGTGCCTTCCATCCACCGCATTACAAACTGGCCTGCTTTTAAACGGACAGGGATATTTTGATCAATAGGAGTAGATAATAGGAAATTGGCAGTTTGCAATACAGCGCTATCTGCCAATTTATAATCGCTGTCTTTATTAAATTTATACTGGTCGAATTTTGGCACACTTTGGGCAAAGCCTGTACCGACGGCTATGGTGAGCAGAAAAAATATGAGTAGCTTTTTCATGCGATAATCGGTTATTCGATGCGATAAGTAGCTTTTTAAAGCCAATTACAGATCAAAAATGAGCTTTTTAAATGTAAAAGCATCAATATCCCTTGTTTTTTATCAAAAAATATGCCTTAAAGCTATCATTTTTTCTACAAAAAATGATCAAAAGTGTCACTTCTGATACCCAGGCGCAAAGTTTCTAGCGGTATTACATCGGCAGGAGCGATATTGCCTAAACTTACATTGGCACCAATTAATTTAATGAACCAAACCTGCTGCGCTTTTTGCGGCGCTTCCCAAATAATGGTTTCCTCAGGTATCTGGGTTAATATTTCATCCACCAACCCCTGTCTTACCTCTCCCGAATCACGATAGATACCCACATTCCCACTTTCGCGTGCCTCGGCAATCACTTTCCATGAGCCTGCCTCTATTTCCGCCTGCATTAGTTTGATCCATTTATATGGGGCGAAGATTTTCTGAACGTCCTTTGAACCTACTTCGGATATTACCGTAAAATTCTCGCTCAGTTTGCGGATGTATTCGCATTTCACATCATGCTCAATAGTGATCGAACCATCAGATACTTCCACATACTGCATTTTGTATTTATCCAGTATTTTGCAATAATCATCAAATTGATTGCGGATAATAAAAGCCTCGAACAAAGTACCCCCAAAGTATACCGGCAAACCTGCCTCGCGGTACAAAGCCAGTTTTTCATCAAGTTTTGGGGTGACATATGATGTAGCCCAGCCCAATTTAATAATGTCGCTATGTAAACCGGCTACTTCGATAAAATCCTCTGCCTGGCGTACGCTCAGTCCTTTATCCATAACCATGGTGATGCCACTGTTTCGGGGTTTAACAGTGCGCTCGGGGATATTATTGATGTGGTAGTTCATAAAAACAGGTAGGTGGACGAATGCTAATAAATATACGGCCGCAAAGTTCAAAAAAAAAACCAAAAAGCAAGGTAAGTTTTTGGTTATATTGAGTTGATTTATTTGAATAGTTGATTAAGTGAATAGTTGTAAATTTAATTAGCCATTCGCTCAATCAACCATTCACTATCTCGTGTAACGATTAATAATATCTACAATTACTTTATTTTTTTGTAATTGTGGCAGATAATCATACAAAATGTAATGCTTTTCAGGGTCTGATGTCAAGGCTAACTCTAAATGGTTCAACGCTTCGTTATAATCACCTTTGGCAAATAAATAAGCCACCATACGATAGTATAATTCTGCCGCCTCGGGGTTGTTTTTTATCGCTTGCGACATCACCTCAATAGCATCAACCAGCCTGTCTTGTTCGTATAAAATAGATGAGTAATCCAACCAGGCATCTATGTCGAGCGGATTAAGCTCTACTACTTTTTCGTAAGCTTGCTCAGACTCAGCTAGGTGCTTCAACTTATATTCAGCGTCGGCTATAGCAAACCAATAATCAGCATTGGCTATATCAAGGTCTAATGCTTTTTTATAGAAATGCAGTGCCTCAAAATAACGCTCCTCAAAATCAAGGGTTACACCAATACCAAACCAGGCATCAGCCAGTTTTGGATCCATTTTAACCGATTTTTTGTAGAAAGCCCTTGCATCGTCCATCTGCTCCAGCTTTTCGTAGCACTCACCAATAGCGCAATAGGTATCAGCATTAGGTTGCTCATACTCAAAAGTCTGGCGGTAAACTTCTATCGCTTCAGCATATTTCTCCAGATTAACCAGCGCATTACCCTTATTAAAATAGGCTGATGCAAAACTATCCTTAATCAGTATGGCGTAATCATAAGCATCTATCGCTTTTTCAAACAAGCTAAGCTTGGTAAATGCGTTACCCAAATTATACCAGGCAGCATAGCTGTAAGGCTCATTGTCAATATATTGTTGGTAAAATTGAACGCTCTCCTCCTGGTTATCCATTACATCGTAACAAAAAGCCAGTTCGTATAAAGCGTCCTGGTTTTCCATATTCTGTTTTAAGCATTCCTTCAGGAAACCGATTGCAGTATTATAATCACCCATATTCTGATGAACGTAGGCAATGTGCAGCAATATTTCGTCGGTTTCTTCGGCAAGGCTCAGGGCTTTTTCGTAGTTCTCCAGTGCTTCATCAAAACGCTCCATGCTCTCGTACAAATTGCCGCGTATGAGGTATATGTCCGGGTCAGAAGCTTCCAGCATGGCGGCTTTGTCTAAAGCATCAAAGGCTTCTACTGAGCGATTGGTGACCACTAAAAGTTGGGCTTGTTTTATTAAAAATACAGCGGCAAACGGGTGTTGATTGCGCGCATACTCGGATACTTGCAGGGCTTTTGCCGGATCATTTTTTTCGATATAGTAGTCGATAATGTTCTCAAACGCCTGGGCATCAAAAAAGTACTGGTCATGATTCCGAATCATTTCCTCGTACCGTTCTACCGAAAATTTTGGGTCTTCGGTAAAACCAAATTCAAATTCTTCTTCCATTCAATTAGGTTTGCAGAACACGTTCAATCAAGAGTTAACGGTCATTATTAATTCTTAACCGAGATTAAATTACAAATAATAAAGATCTTAAGGTGCAATTAAGTTTTCAACATACACACATTATTTAACAGTGGACTATACAAGTGCCTGATAATAAATGTAAACCATTTTTAGGCAAGCGGTGGGTTGATAATAAATTGCCTTAAAGATTTTTACCTTTGACAAAAGTAACCATTATGAGCATCGATATAAAACAAATCCTCCATCATTTACATATAAACGACATTAATGAGGCCTTTAGTACAGGTAGTAACTGGGGAAGTAGTAACAATTCAGCTATAAAAGATGTGTTATCGCCGGTTGACGGTAAAAAAATAGCATCGGTAAAATTTACTACGGATAGCGACTATAATCACGTTGTTGAAACCGCCGCAAAGGCCTTTAAAAACTGGCGTACGGTACCCGCGCCTAAGCGTGGCGAAATAGTTAGGGAGATAGGTGAATCCCTGCGTGCCAATAAACATGAGTTAGGCGCTTTAGTGTCCTACGAGATGGGTAAAAGTTTGCAGGAAGGTTATGGCGAAGTGCAGGAGATGATCGATATTGCCGATTTCGCAGTAGGCCAAAGTCGCCAATTATACGGATTGACCATGCACTCCGAAAGACCTGAGCACCGCATGTACGAGCAATATCATCCATTGGGAATTGTAGGTATCATCTCTGCTTTCAACTTTCCGGTTGCGGTTTGGAGCTGGAATGCCATGCTGGCTTGGGTTTGTGGCGATGTTTGTATCTGGAAACCATCTGAAAAAACACCATTAACAGCTATCGCCTGTCAGCATATCGCGCAAGCAGTATTCAAAAAACATAATATTGAAGAGGGCGTATCATGTCTTGTCATCGGCGACCGTAATATTGGAGAATTGATGGCTAATGACATGCGTGTGCCATTAATCTCTGCAACAGGGTCAACCCGCATGGGTAAGGCAGTTGGGGCCGCGGTAGGGGCAAGATTGGGTAAAAGTTTGTTGGAACTTGGTGGTAACAATGCTATTATCATCAGTGAAAATGCTGATCTGGACACTTCATTGGTTGGTGCTGTATTTGGCGCTGTTGGTACTGCCGGGCAACGTTGTACAAGTACGCGCAGGCTCATCATCCACGAAAGTGTTTATGACGCCTTTAAACACAAATTAGTGAATGCCTACAAGCAAATTCGCATTGGCGACCCCTTAGATGAGAGCAACCACATGGGCCCGCTGATCGATCAGGATGCGGTAGCTTTGTACCTGGATTCTATAGAAAGATGTAAAGCCGAGGGCGGAAAATTTGCGGTAGAAGGCGGTAAGCTGGAAGGCGCACAATATACATCAGGTTGTTATGTAAAGCCTTGCATTGCCGAGGTGGAGAACAATTTTAAAATTGTGCAACATGAAACATTTGCCCCGATACTTTATCTAATCAAGTACACAACATTAGATGAGGCGATAGCGTTACAAAACGGTGTTCCACAAGGATTATCATCATCGATAATGACACTTAATTTGCGGGAGGCAGAACAATTTTTGTCGAGCAAAGGTTCTGATTGCGGAATTGCTAACGTGAATATTGGTACATCAGGAGCAGAAATAGGCGGCGCATTCGGTGGCGAAAAGGACACAGGCGGCGGCCGCGAGTCAGGCTCAGATGCATGGAAAGTTTATATGAGGCGACAAACCAACACCATAAACTATTCCACTAAAGCGCCGTTGGCACAGGGAATTAAATTTGATTTGTAATTAATTGGTTGAATGGTTGATTGGGTTTATTTGGTTGATTAGGTTAAAAAATCAACCTCTCACCGAATCAACTAAATATTATAATATATGCAAAAATTTAGCAAGTATGTTTTTGGCGCTACGCTTTTTGGCGCTTTGTTAATGAGTTTTGGATCTATGGCGCAAATTGCTATGCCTGCGCCTCCTGCCGATCCGCCGAAAAACTGGCACACGATGGATTTAAGCACCGATGGCTTTTTCGGCATCAGCTTAAACCAGGCGTACATATTTGTTAAAGGCAAAAAAAGTAAAACGGTATTGGTTGCCACCATTGATAGCGGTATTGATACCGCGCAAAAGGATTTGCAAGGCATTTTGTGGGTAAATTCCAAGGAAATACCTGGAAACGGAATTGATGATGATGGCGATGGTTATGTAGATGATGTACACGGCTGGGATTTTTTAGGTGGTAAAAACGGTAAATGTGATTACACCGAAACAACCGAAGAGGTACGTGAATATGCCAAGCTAAAAGATAAATATGCGAGTTTAACTTCGGCGCCTTCCGGAGATGAAAAAGGATATAACTACTGGTTAGAAGTTAAAGCCGTTCATGATTCAACCGTTAATAAATCATCATCAGACCTAAAAGAGTTAAGACCTGAAATGAATGCCCTGATGGTTAGCAACGGTTACATTAAAAAGGCGTTAAATTTAAGTCCTGATGCTACATTTAATATATCCGACCTAAATAAAATTCAATCTAGTAACGATACAGTTAATCAAAGTAAATATGTATGGAACCTGTTTCTATCGCAAGAGGGAAGTGGCTCTACAAATGTGAAAGTATTAAAAGATTTTAGTGAATATTTAGAGAAACTTAACAACGATATTAACCCGGATTTAAACTCCCGCAAGGAAATAGTAGGCGATAATCCTGATGTGATGGATGGTAAGCCTTATGGTAATAACATCTTGAAATACCCAGACGCTTCACACGGTACAGGTGTAGCGGGATTAATTGGCGCTAAGCGTAACAACGGGTATGGGATTGATGGCGTAGCGGATAATGTTCGCATTATGTCAATAAAAGCAGTTCCTAATGGAGATGAATACGACAAGGATATAGCCAATGCTATTCGCTTCGCGGTAGATCATGGTGCTAAGGTGGTTAATATGAGTTTTGGCAAAAAAATATCACCACATAAAGAATGGGTTGATGCTGCCATTAAATACGCCGCCACTAAAGATGTGTTGCTGGTACAGGCATCAGGAAATGACAATCAAAATGTTGATGAGAAACCGGAATTTCCTAATGATAATTTCCTGGACGGCACTACAAGTGATAATTTGATCAGCGTTGATGCATCTGCCTGGAAGCAGGACACCACACTTGCGGCCAACTTTACCAATTACGGTATAAAAAACACCGACGTTTTCGCCCCGGGTGTTAAAGTAACTTCTATTGATGAAGATGCGGAATTTAACACTGCCGATGGCACCAGCTTTGCATCGCCAATAACCGCGGGTATTGCAGCACTGATATTAGAATACTATCCAAAATTGACAGCGGCACAGGTGAAAGAAGCTATTTTAGCGTCGGCAACTCCACTAAAAGGTGTTATGGTTTATAAGCCAGGTACACATGATCTGGTTGATTTTACAACCTTATCAAAAACGGGCGGGGTAGTAAATGCCTACAAAGCTTTAGAGTATGCATCTAAAATGAAAGGCGAGCGCAGAAAAGGTGATTAAATAAGCTATTTTAACTTACGAAGTTTTTAAAACTTCGTAAGTTTCTTCTTAACTGTTAAAAAGATAATCGAATGGGGTGCCTGGTTTATGCGCTGCTATAGCATCATATTTCCATGTAAGTTTATAAACAGGCGACATTTTATTATCAATATGTGCCTTAGCTTCTGGTGTTATAGGTTCATATATGCCGGAAAAAAAAACGGTGTGAGGCACGTCCGCGCTTATTTTGGAGGTATTGTCCCACATTTCCTTAAAACTTTTATCTCCGAAGTAAATGTATTCGAATAGATAATGAAACCAGAAATAAGGATAGATTTTTAAAGTTTTTGTAATAAACCTGCTGAACCAAATCTTGTTATTCATCAAGTTAAGCGGGTTGTTTAAAAACGATAGCTCTGATTTTTCAATAGATCGTATGCCGGGGTTTTCATTCCAATAAGTATTAGCTTTATTTTTCAATGTGCTGATAATATAATTGTATTTATCGCCGGCTAAAAACCAGCTTGCAACCATCCTGCTTGGCACAGGCCTATCAAACGCAAAAAAGCCGGATTGCATATTATCAAACAACCAGTCATTCAAGGGTTTCATGCAAAAGCAGGTAGCATCAACCCATACGCCTCCGTATTTGGCTAACAGGTTAACGCGTAATAGGTCAGAAAAAGCGGGCTTGGTAATGTTATGTTCCAGCAAGTCTACATAATCACTAATATTACTTTCATCCAAAAAAATAAACTCCCAATCGGGGTTATGTTTGATCCATGACTCATAACAGTTCTTAACCACAAGAGGAGCACTATCAAGCCCTTGCAACCAAAGAAACCATATTTTTTTAGGTAGATTATTGTCCAATTGAGGTAAAATTTTGTCTGCTAATATATAAAAACCAGCTCATGTAAGGCTCTCAGTAGTTGGACGCCTAAACTTTATTAAATAAAAAATTCAATACCCATCGCCACTAATTGTTTTTAACGCATCATTCCCTATATTTGCGCCGTTAAATTTTTTTTAATACGATGAGAGAAATACAATTCAGGGAAGCGCTTCGTGAAGCAATGCAAGAAGAGATGCGCAACGATCAAAACATATACCTTATGGGTGAAGAGGTTGCCGAATACAATGGTGCCTATAAAGTGAGCCAGGGTATGCTGGATGAATTTGGCGCTAAACGCGTTATTGATACTCCTATCTCTGAATTAGGTTTTGCCGGTATCGGTATAGGATCGGCAATGAATGGACTGCGTCCTATCATCGAGTTCATGACCTTTAACTTTTCACTGGTAGCTATCGATCAGATCATCAATGGTGCGGCCAAGATCATGTCGATGAGCGGTGGCCAGTTCTCAGTGCCTATTGTATTCCGTGGCCCAACAGGCAACGCAGGTATGCTGAGCTCACAACACAGCCAATGCTTTGAAAGCTGGTACGCTAACTGCCCGGGATTAAAAGTGGTTGTACCATCAAACCCTGCGGATGCAAAAGGTTTATTAAAATCAGCTATTATTGACCCTGATCCGGTTATTTTCATGGAGTCAGAATTAATGTATGGCGATAAAGGCGAAGTCCCCGAAGAAACGTACTACATACCATTGGGTAAAGCTAAGGTTGTATCTGAAGGTGCCGATGTAACTTTAGTGGGCTTTGGCAAAATAATGAAAGTAGTTATTGCAGCCGCTGCCGAATTGGCAAAAGAAGGCATCCATGCAGAAGTAATTGATTTACGTACTGTTCGCCCTATTGATTACGAAACCATTATTAATTCAGTTAAAAAAACTAACCGTTTGGTATTGGTTGAAGAAAGCTGGCCTTTAGGTTCAATAGCTACTGAGATCGCATTCAAAGTACAAAAAGACGCTTTTGATTTTCTTGATGCGCCTATCCTGCGTATAATGGGTGGGGATGTTCCATTACCTTATGCACCTACTTTAATCCAGGAATACCTGCCAAACCCTGAAAGGGTGATTAAAGCGGTAAAAGAAGTTATGTACGTAACTAAATAATTTGCCCTAGCACTACTCCCATAAGGGAGAAAATATATACAAAACGAAGCCTGCTATATGCAGGCTTTATTATTTATGGATCATGTTATTCGTTCACTTTGTCATTCTGAGCGCATCGAAGAATCTTCTAAATCATGCATGGCGGACTATGCCTGTCGAAGAAGATTCTTCGATGCGCTCAGAAT
Organism: Mucilaginibacter tundrae; assembly: GCF_013408825.1. Taxonomy (GTDB): domain Bacteria; phylum Bacteroidota; class Bacteroidia; order Sphingobacteriales; family Sphingobacteriaceae; genus Mucilaginibacter. Next base: position 56,043 of record NZ_JACCBZ010000014.1, on the reverse strand, counting down.
GACAAGTGGGTGTTTTCAACCAGGATTTATCCTAATATCTCCAGCAGATCATTCAATTCCATAACCTTTTCAGGGGAGCCCAGGTGCTCATAGGCACTGATCAAATTGCGTAGTACGCGTTTAATGATCTCAGTATTAGAACAAGGCTCGTAAAATTGTTTATCAGGCTTCACATTCAGTTGTTTTAAAAACATGTCCACATCCCGGCGGCCGAAGATTAAACCTTTGTTAAAGGCATTGATATAAAACAGCACACCGCCTTCAAATTCGCTTTGCCTGCTTTCGTCCATATAGGCTAATATAAAGTGCTGTGGCAGGTTCACACCATAAACAGGTATATCCAGCTTTTGGGCGATGATGGAATATATAATAGCCAACGAGATCTGATTTCCCTTTTTTGTTTCCAAAACCTGGCTTAAATAGCTGTTTTGCGGGTCGAGATGGTTAGAGGTATTGCCACTGAACCCATAAATACTGTAAAATACGTGATTGATCAGTTTGATCTGTTCAGGCGGGCTGGACTCGTGCATCATCTGTATCCAAATATCCCGCTTAATAGCCTCTATCTGGTTAATTACCTTCTGCTCATCCAGGTCAGGGTATTGATAACGGTTCATAATGAGTATGCCTTGCAGCAAATCAAAAGCGCCGCTATGTTGCCACAAACGCAAATCGTTTTTTAGAATGTCAAATTGAATTTCATGCACCAGGTTAGCAATGCGTTCCTGCTGTATAGGGTCAAATGCTTCGCCAAACGCGTTCTCCAGGTAATCGATCACTTCACTGCCGTACGACAACAATTTTTCGTGCACGTGGTTATATATTTCCTGGTCGGGGTCGTCCAGCAAGCGTATCAGTGAATTTACCTCTGTTTCATTTATCATGCTTAATGCTAAAATACTAAAGTTTATATATTTTTACAACCATGTTCAATATAAGGTTTGCTAAGGATTATCTTTCGCATCGTTTCCACGCTAAAAGCCGTCACGGCACCCATTCCCCCTTTGTTTATCGACTGGTGGATACTATTATTTACGATAAATCACCCAAAAAAGTATATACCGAAGTTGAAAGCATCCGCAAAGAATTACTCGCCGATGACGACACCATCACCATACTTGATTTAGGCGCCGGTTCGCATGTAAACAATAATCGCCAGAAGAAGATAAGCGACATAGCTGCCCATGCGCTTAAACCACCCAAGATGGCACAACTACTATATCGCTTAGTAGCTGATCTGCAGCCGAAAAATATCCTCGAGTTAGGTACTTGTTTAGGCGTAACCAGCATCTACCTGCAAAAAGCAGCGCCCGATGCGAAAGTATATACATTGGAGGGTTCACCCGAAACTGCTACCGTTGCACAGGCAATATTTGATAAAGCCAGTTTAAATAACATTCAACTAGTTGTAGGTAATTTTGATGATACACTGCCTGGCATCATCAATAGTTTAGATAAACTAGATTTTATGTTTGTAGATGGTAACCACCAAAAAGACGCGACACTGAAATACTTCAATTGGGCGCTGCCAAAAGTCCACGAAGACACCATGCTCATCTTCGACGATATCTACTGGAGCGAAGGCATGAAAGAAGCCTGGACCGAAATAAAAGCTCATCCGCAAGTAAAAGTGACTGTTGATTTATTTTGGATTGGATTGGTGTTTTTTAAATCAGGTCAGGCAAAGGAGGACTTCAAAATAAAGATATGAACCAAGATTTAGAGGATTGCACTTGGAAGTGGATTTCAGGAAGTGATATATCAAAATGCTTTAGAGATAGAAATGTCCGATCAAAATATCTCTTTGTGAGAGAAAAAGAAATGCCAATCCATTATAAAGGTATACCAATAGGAAATCGAAGGGTCGACTTTTTTGTAGAAAGCTCAATTATGGTTGAACTTAAAGATACTGCTAATCTTGAGGATGTACACCTTGCACAAGCAATAAACTACCTCGAAGCCTACAATGTACAAACAGGCTTATTAATTAATTTCGGAGGTCCGTCACTAACATTCAAACGATTATTCAACAAGAAGATCAAATCGATTTGAGTTAAGCAACTACGCTAGTGCATATATATCCTGAAAATCAAAAAAATCCTTTAAATCCTGGTTCACATTAGAATGCTTCTCCTAGCGCGATATAAAACCCCTGTTCCCTTGATTCACCCGCTGGCTTTTCGCCAAAGCCGTAATCGGCACGTATGCTCAAGCCTTTTTCTATATCAAAAAAGTAACGTAGGCCCCCACCGTAATTAGGTTTTAGCTGACTTGCGCTAAACGCACCATTTGCTACTTCGCCGGTGCCTAAAAATCCAACGACGCCAAAACGTTCGGTAAATCTATAACGTAATTCTGTTTGCCCGGCTATTAAGTTGCGGTCACGGTAACGGCCGGTGTAGTACCCTCTCATCAGCGCGTCGTTTCCAAGTTGCGGTAATAAATAAAAGGGGGATGCGCCGCCAATCAAACTTTGCTCTTTAACATCCAACCCTAAAACTAGCTTCTTTTGCAGCAAAAAGAATTGCGAGTAATCAAAATTGAAAAAACCCCCAGAGTAACCGCTATTGCTGTAAACCCCTTGTGTTAAGTTTAAATAGGTATTTACAATAATTCCTTTTGTGGTATAGGTGTTGTTGTTACGACTATCGAAAGTTAATACCGGGCCAGCGGTAAGATTAGAACCTCCATTTTGATCTTGAATGGCGGGATCATCTTTGAATAATAAATTTTGGTTCTGCGTGCCTGAGTAATAGTAATATTTAAAGCCACCAGCATTAAAACCAGCATAAAAATACTTTACAATTAGTTTTTGCGCGGTAATTATAGCACGTGTGCGTTTTTCATCAATTAGTTCTTCATCTGCTTTTTTGGTGTTGTTACCTATCCCATAAAAATCAAATGGGAAATTATAAAAACTAAGGTTAGCGGTATAGTGCCATGTGTTTTGAGGTTCCCAATAACTAGCATTAAGGCTTACTTTTTCCTGCCCTTTGGTGGTTAAGCTTGCATAACCATATAAACTAGATACCCTTGTAATGCTATGCCTTACCGTATCGGTATAAAAGGAAAATAAAGAGGCGCCGCCAAATTCAAAGCCTGTTTCGGGTGATGAGGCAAGTGCGGGCACCACCACAAAATTGCTTTTTTTAGTACTGTCCTTATCTAAATACATCTTCCGGAAGAATCTTTTAGCAAAGCTGTCCTGTGCAAACACAGGACGATAAGTACTTAAAACAATTATAAATAGTAATGTAAAATATCTTTTCATAGGGTGTTTTCAAAGATAGAATTTTTTTTATCCCGCCCCCTTTTCAGCGTAATAGAAAATTGTTAGAAATGTAACCGTTGTACTATTTGTGTGCTATTAATTAAAATTAATATCTTCATCATCCATAAACTGATATAAGCCAATACAATTTAATTACGATGGGTAAAAGACGATCAGCAAGGAAAGCCGCACCTGCAAATAATCGGGTCAGTGGTAAAAAGCTGTTTCTTTTTAAATGGCTATCGATCCTGACACCTTTCCTTTTTTTGTTTCTGTTAGAGATCGTACTCCGGATATTCAGCTACGGACATAACACAGATTTATTTGTTAAATACCCGCTAAATGAGAATTACCTGGTGATGAATTATTACGCGTCCGACAAGTTTTTCCCGGATACGCTGGATGCTACCAAAGGTAATCAGGAGATCTTCGCTATTAATAAAGCACCTAATACCTTCAGGATATTTGTATTGGGCGAATCGACGACGCTTGGCTTCCCATTTCGGCCTAATGGCTCATTTCATCGCTGGTTGCAATACCGGTTAATGCACGTGTACCCCGATAAAAATTTTGAGGTGATTAATCTTTCATTAACTGCTGTTAACTCTTATACAGTGCTTGATTTCGGCAAGCAGCTGGCGCAATACCAACCTGATGCGGTACTAATTTACACAGGCCATAATGAATATTACGGTGCTTTAGGCGTAGGTTCAACCACCTATGTAGGAAGTAACCGTTTCCTGCTACAAACGCTCGTCAAATTACGGGAGCTTAAAGTAGTGCAGCTGTTTAACAACTTCATTAAAAAGCTAGCCGCGGTATTCGCCAAAAAGCCAACACACGACCGACAATCGCTAATGGAAGATATGGCCGCGCGCCAGCATATTAAATATGGTTCAACAGATTACCAGGCAGGTATTAAACAGTTCACTCAAAACATGAGCGAGCTATGCCGAACCCTCAATGATGAAAAGATCCCTGTATTTTTGAGCAATGTGGTAAGTAACGAAAAAGATCTGCCGCCTTTTATTTCCGAAGGCGATGGCCCCGGCTCAGCCAACTGGAATTATAAACAGGGGCAGCTTGCTTATAGAGATTCAAGTTTCGAAAAGGCTAAGCAATATTTCGATAGAGCACGAGAATTAGATGAACTACGGTTCCGCGCGCCTGAAGCGATTAATACTTCTATAAACAAAATCGCTTCTCAATTCTCTTACGTTCATTTGGTTGATTCTAAAGGTATATTTGAGAGATATTCACCGCATGGTATATTGGGATCCGAAACTATCGAGGAACATGTGCATCCTGATTTGTTAGGCTATGCCATCATGTCTGAAGCATTTTATCAGGCCATGCAAAAGCAGCAACTCATAAAGTTTAAGCCCGAACGCGAAATTACCTTTGAACAGTTACAGCAGGAAATGCCTATTACAAAACTGGATACTTTAAATGGTAAATATCAAATGATCATGCTGAAAACCCAATGGCCGTTCAATCAACCCATCTCCAAACAATTCAAGGTTGAAAACAGTATTGAGGGTACATTAGCTACCAAAGTAGCACTTGGGCATATGGGGTGGACAAATGCCATGGGAGAACTATTTCGTTACGATCAAAGGAACAATAACAACATAGGAGCACTAAAAGTTGCTGAAGCCATGGTACTGCAATACCCGAATAGTGAAGATTTTTATAATTACTCAGGCAACTTAAATACAGTGTTAAAGAATTACGGACAAGCGGCGTTTTATTACCGTAAATTATTTATGCTGAATAATAACCCGCAGGTGGCGCAAACGGTATATCAGCTTTACCTCAAAGCGGGCGATTCTGATAATGCATTAAAGTTTAAGCAATATGCTATGCCCACTAATCCTTAATTTTTTCTTTTCGAACACTTAATTCCCTTATTTCCCTACTTTTGCAGCTCGATAACAAAAACAACTATGAGCACTACAAGAGGACCTATATCTCAGTTTATTGAAAGGAACTATTTGCATTTTAACGCAGCGGCGTTGATGGATGCAGCCAAAGGGTACGAAACGCATTTGCTTGAAGGTGGCAAAATGATGGTAACCTTAGCAGGTGCCATGAGTACTGCCGAACTAGGTATTTCGCTTGCCGAGATGATCCGCGAAGGAAAGATCGACATTATTTCCTGCACTGGCGCTAACCTGGAAGAGGACATTATGAACCTGGTTGCGCATTCGCACTATAAACGTGTGCCGCATTACCGCGATTTGAGCCCGCAGGATGAGTGGGATCTGTTAGAAAATCACTACAACCGTGTAACCGATACCTGTATCCCTGAAGAAGAAGCATTCCGCCGTTTGCAAAAACACATTCATAAATTATGGAAAGATGCTGATACGGCAGGTGAGCGCTATTTTCCGCATGAGTACATGTACAAAATGCTGCTAAGCGGCGATTTGGAGCAATACTATGAGATCGATCCAAAAAATTCCTGGATGCTGGCCGCTGCCGAAAAGAACTTACCGATTGTTGTACCGGGATGGGAAGATTCAACCATGGGTAATATATTCGCATCATACCTTATAAAAGGTGAACTTAAAGCTACTACCATGAAAAGTGGTATCGAGTATATGGCCTGGCTCGCTGATTGGTATGTGAAAAACTCATCAGGCAAAGGAATTGGTTTCTTCCAGATAGGTGGGGGTATTGCCGGTGATTTCCCGATTTGTGTTGTGCCGATGCTTTATCAGGATATGGAAATGCCAGAGATCCCTTTCTGGAGTTATTTCTGCCAAATATCTGATTCAACTACCTCCTACGGTTCATATTCAGGAGCGGTGCCAAACGAGAAGATTACTTGGGGTAAACTTGATATCCATACACCAAAATTTATCGTGGAATCTGATGCTACCATAGTTGCGCCTTTGATTTTCGCGTGGTTATTAAAACAATAATTCTTTTTAGGATTTATTGCATCGAGGATGCTTAATTAAATGTTTATTTGTAAATAATTGATATTTAATAGCATCCTCAACTTTTTTCAAACGGAAATCTTTAAATTTTTTACCCTGTTTTTCTAGACTTTTTACGGTAAAAATTATTTATTTAGAATAATTATAAATTAAGTTTTACTGTCATTTATTTGTCAGCCATTGTTTAATAAATTATACTTTTGTGGCTGAAAAAGTGGAACTGTCAACCTATCCACCTTTAGTTTAATACAATAAATAAAGAATTATTCAGCATAAATACACCTTATGAGAAATATCTCATTGATTTTCAAGCAATTTTCAAAAGCGGTATTGTTAACTGCCGGTTTTGCAATTTTGGGATTTTCTGCTCACGCACAAGGAGACGCTACTAAAGGCGAGGCCCTGTTTAAGGCCAATTGTACAACGTGTCACAAAATCGAGTCGCAACTAATAGGCCCTGCATTAGGTCCGTTGGTTACTGCCGAAACTGATGACAAGTGGCTAACCAAGTGGGTGCAGAACAATCAGGCTTTAATTGCGGCTAAAGACCCAAAAGCATTAAAAATTTACAACCAGTTTAACCAACAGGGCATGACCGTTTTCGGTAGCCTTGCCGATGCTGATGTAGCTAACATCTTAGCTTACATCCGCGCTGATTGGAAAACTCAACAAGCTGCTGCTCCTGCGGCAGGCGCTGCCGGTGCATCCGGAGCGACTGCTGATTCAGGCCCGAGCAGTTTGGTGATCTGGGGTTTGTTAGGCGTTATAGTTGTAGCTTTTATAGTTATAATGGTGCTAAACAAAGTAATAGGCACATTAGAGCGCCTGTTATTAAAAGGCAAAGGCATTATACTTGAGGATGAAGTTGAAACTGAAGATGGTGTAACAAAAGTTCCTGTTGATAAAATGGCAGGTCTTAAGCATCTTGCTAAAAACAAGAAGTTTATATTCTTCGTGATCCTTTGTGGTACTATTGCTTGCGGAAGCTGGACATGGGTTACACTTTGGAATACCAACGTTCACCAGGGTTACCAGCCGGAGCAGCCTATCCATTTCCCACATGACTTACATGCTGGTGTAATGAAAATTGATTGCCAGTACTGTCACTCAGGCGCGTACAAATCTAAAAACGCTACTATCCCATCGTTAAACATCTGTATGAACTGCCATAAAGTAGTTAAACAGGATTCTCCGGAGATACAAAAAATATATGCTGCTTTAGGTTATGATCCTAAAACACAGAAATATGACAGTACCAAATCAAGGCCAATGCAATGGGTAAGGGTACATAACCTGCCTGATTTTGCATACTTCAACCACTCACAACACGTGAAGGTTGGTGGTATCAAATGCCAAACTTGCCACGGCCCGGTACAAACCATGAAAGAAATTTACCAATACTCACCGCTTACCATGAAATGGTGTATACAATGCCACAAACGTACAGAGGTTGACTTTAGTAAAGGCGGACACAAAGGAAATGCTTACTATGATAACATGATAGCTGTTCACGATCGCATCAAACGCGGCGAGAAAGTTACCGAAGCATCAATGGGTGGTATTGAGTGCGGTAAGTGTCACTACTAATATTTAGAGATTAAGAACTTAGCAATTACAGTTTATATAGCTTAAATGGACAGCAATAAAAAATACTGGAAAGGTTTAGAAGAACTGAACAAAACGCCAGAATTTGTTGAGAAAAATAAACATGAATTCGCAGAGCCGATTCCGGTGGAAGAGGTTTTGGAAGGCGGTAGTTTATTTGGTAAAACTCCCCGTCGCGACTTTTTAAAAGCCCTTGGCTTTGGAGTTGGCGCGGTTACCCTGGCCGCTTGTCAAAAAGTGCCGGTTCATAAATCAATTCCTTACTTAATTAAACCTGAGGAGGTAACTCCGGGTGTGGCAAACTATTATTCATCAACTTATGATGGCCATGCTATTTTGGTTAAAACACGTGAAGGTCGCCCTATCAAAATTGAAGGTAACCCTAACGATCTTTTATCTAAAGGCGGTTTAAGCGGACAAGCTCAGGCATCGGTATTAGATCTTTACGATTCAAATCGCGTACAGAACCCGAAACAAGACGGTGCAGAGGTTGATTGGGATAGCATCGATTCCTTTATCAAAGGTGAGCTTTCTGCAATTAAAGCAGGTGGCAAAAAAATCGCTATCGTTACATCAACTATCAATAGCCCTTCAACATTATCAGTAATTGCTGATTTTATAGCGGCTTACCCAATAGCAAAACACGTTACTTATGATGCGGTATCATACACGGGCATCATCCAGGCAAACCAAAATAGTTTTGGTAAGGCAGTATTGCCTCACTATAACTTTGATCAGGCTGACGTAATTGTAAGCTTTGGTGCCGATTTCTTAGGTACTTGGATCTCTCCAACTGAGTTTATCGGTCAGTACGTTAAAAATCGTAATAACAAATCGCTGCAAAGCAAAAAAATGTCCCGCCACATTCAGTTTGAAAGTGGAATGAGCAACACCGGTTCAAATGCCGATGTGCGCATCCCTATTAAACCATCTGAAGAAGGCATCGCATTAATTAACTTATACAATGCTATCTCTGGTACAACTTTACCAGGATCAAAAAAATTAGATAATCTTCCAGCTGATAACGCTATCGCAGTAGCAGCAGCAGAATTAAAAGCAGCTAAAGGAAAAGCCTTAGTGGTTGCCGGTTCTAATGATGTTGCTATTCAAACTTTGGTTAACAGCATTAACAGCTTATTAGGCGCTTACGGTACTATTATTGATTTGGACAACGCTTCAAATCAGTTTGCCGGTAACGATGCTGAATTTGTAGAATTGGTAAGCGAAATGAACAATGGCGCGGTTGACGCGGTGTTCTTCCTGGATGCTAACCCTGCTTATGATTACCATAACCCGAATGCTATTAAAGCTGCTTTGAAAAAAGTACGTTTAAGAGTATCATTTGCAAGAAATGTTGAAGAAACTGCTTCGCTTTGTAACATCGTTGCACCAAACCATTACTATTTAGAGTCATGGGGCGATAGCAATTCATTGGCCGGTTACTATACCGTAGTACAGCCAACCATTAACCCGGTTTACAATACCCGCCAGGCCGAAACCAGCTTATTGGCATGGAGCAATGGCACATTTAAAGAATATTACGCTTATGTAAGAGATAATTGGGATAAAAAATTACTTGCATTAGGCGGCCTTTCAGGCTTAAAAGGTTGGGAAACTTTACTACAAACAGGTTATGTTAAAGTTGCTGATAAAACAGCTACTGCATACACAACCAATCATGATCTTACCGCAGCGGCCCAAACAATATTAGCGCACAGCGCTGAGCTTTCAGCAGGTAAAGTTGAATTACAGCTTTACCAGTCGATAGCGATGCGCGATGGTAAGCGTGCCAATAACCCTTGGTTACAAGAGTTACCTGATCCGGTTTCTAAAGTTACCTGGGAAAACTTCGCGGCTTTATCACCGGTATATGCAAAAAACTTAGGTTTAGAGCAGGGTGATATTATCAAGATCACTGCAAATGGTTACAGCATTGCTTTGCCTGTGTTATTACAACCAGGCCAGGCACAAGGCACTATATCAGTGGCAGTAGGTTATGGTCGTACATTAGCAGGCCCAGTGGGCGAAAATGTTGGTCAGAATGCGTTTCCGTTTAATACTTTCCGCAACGGTGCTTTCATCGGTACAGCGGTAGCTACAATTGAAAAAACAGGTGACCAGTCTGAATTAGCACAAACACAAACACACCATTCATACGAAGGCCGTAACAGCATCATCCGCGAAACTACCTTTACTGAATACAAAAAGAATCCATACGCGGCCAGCGGTCATTTTGATGAGCATAAAACCTACTCTATGTGGGATGAATATGATCATCCTACTTTCAACTGGGTTATGGCTATCGACCTTAATGCTTGTACCGGTTGCGGTGCCTGCGTTGTAGCTTGTAGCGCTGAAAATAACGTTCCGGTTGTTGGTAAAGACGAAGTTCGCCGCCGCCGTGAAATGCACTGGATCCGTATTGACCGTTACTACAGCTTTAACAAAGGCGGCGATTTGATAACTAAGGAAAGTGAAATCAACCAGTTATCTGATGCTAACATGGACAATGTATCGGTTGTTTACCAACCAATGCTTTGCCAGCACTGTGATCATGCACCTTGCGAAACTGTTTGCCCGGTATTAGCTACCGTTCACTCATCAGAAGGTTTGAACCACATGGCTTATAACCGTTGCATCGGTACACGTTACTGCGCTAACAACTGCCCTTACAAAGTACGTCGCTTTAACTGGTTTAACTACTGGAACGACGCGCGTTTTGATAACTACTTACAAGGTGAACATACACAATTAGTACTTAACCCGGATGTGGTAACACGTTTCCGTGGTGTTATGGAAAAATGCTCAATGTGTATCCAACGTATACAAGCCGGTAAGCTGAAAGCTAAAATGGAGAAACGTTCTGTAAAAGACGGTGACATTAAAGTAGCCTGCCAGCAAACTTGCCCTGCTAACGCTATCGTATTCGGTAATGTTAATGATCCGGGCTCAGAAGTTGCGAAAGCATTAAAGAGCGAACGTACTTATTATGTATTGGAAGAGTTAAACACTCAGCCAGGTGTAGGTTACCAGGTAAAAGTTAGAAACAGAACTGAATTAGAGGCTTAATTTAAAATAGAGATTTAATATATGTCATCTCATAATGAATCAATAATCAGGGAACCGTTAATTACGGGTAACAACATCACGTATGCTCAGATCACTGAGGATATTTTGCGCCCTGTTGAAAAATTGCCCGGAAAAGCCTGGTGGATAGGATTTACCGTAGCATCTATGGGTGCTACACTATGGTTATTCGCCGTGAGTTATACTTTTTGGTATGGTATCGGATCATGGGGATTAAATAAAACAGTAGGATGGGCCTGGGACATCACCGGTTTCGTGTGGTGGGTAGGTATTGGTCACGCTGGTACGTTGATCTCGGCAATCTTGTTGCTGTTCCGTCAAAAATGGCGTAACTCCATCAATCGATCTGCTGAAGCTATGACCATCTTCGCGGTAATTTGCGCCGCCAGTTACATCGTGGCCCACATGGGCCGCCCATGGATGGCAGTTTACTCATTACCATTACCAAACCAGTACGGTTCACTTTGGGTTAACTTTAACTCGCCATTGATCTGGGACGTATTTGCGATCTCGACATACTTTACTGTATCATTAGTATTCTGGTACACAGGTTTATTGCCTGATATCGCTACCATTCGTGACCGTGCAACCGGTCTTCGCCGTAAAATATATTCAGTTATGTCTTTCGGTTGGACAGGTTCAGTAAAAACATGGCAACGTTTCGAAACGGTATCCCTGATATTAGCAGGTATATCTACACCACTGGTACTTTCGGTTCACTCCATCGTATCAATGGACTTTGCTACATCTCTTGAACCGGGATGGCATACAACCATTTTCCCTCCATACTTCGTTGCAGGTGCGATCTTCTCAGGTTTCGCCATGGTGCAAACGCTATTATTAATAGCGCGTAAAGTATTAGGATTGGAGAACTACATCACTATGTTCCACATTGAGGCGATGAATAAGATCATCATCTTAACAGGATCAATAGTAATGGTAGCTTACTGTACCGAGTTCTTTATCGCTTACTACTCACAAGTAGAATACGAGCAATATGCTTTCATCAACCGTTACTTCGGTCCGTATTGGTGGGCCAGTTGGTCAATGTTCTGCTGTAACTGTGTTATCCCGCAAGTATTGTGGTTTAAGAATGTTCGCCGTAGCATTGCAGCAACCTGGTTCCTGTCAATCATTATTAATATAGGTATGTGGTTTGAGCGTTTCGTAATTATTGTAACCTCATTACACCGCGACTTCCTGCCATCAAGCTGGGCGATGTTCTATCCAACATGGATCGACGTGAGCGTGTTTATTGGATCGATAGGCGTGTTCTTTACCTTGTTCCTTTTATTCCTGCGTGTATTGCCTGCAATAGCAATAGCCGAAGTTAAATTACTACTGAAAGGTTCAAGTGAGCAAGAGAAGAAGAAAATATTACAGAGCGGCCACATAGATGCCTCACAAGGCGAATTCTATAAAGACGCGTTAAAGAAGTTTGATGCAATTGATATTGCCGAATACGAAAAAGTATAAGTAAATGAGCAGCACAAAATTTATACTGGGACTTTTCGAAGATCCCGATGAAATGATGGACGGAATAACTGCACTTCAACAGAACAGTGTTCCTATTTACGACGTGTACACTCCAATGCCCATCCACGGTATTGAAGCAAAATTAGGTATAAAAGATTCGCGCCTGGGTTATGCAGCCTTTATGTTCGGTTGCCTTGGTGGAACGGTTATCTTCAGTATAATTTATTTTGCCATGGTACACGATTGGCCTATGAACATTGGTGGTAAACCGGCATTCGCGGTTCCGGATTTTATTCCAATTACGTTTGAGTGGACTGTACTTTACACCGCTTTAGGTACAACTGCTACCTTCTTTTTCGCTACTCACCTTTTCCCGGGCCGTACGCCAAGGGTTATGGATTACAGGGCTACTAACGACAGGTTTGTGATTGCCATTGATGTTAAAAAGAACAATACTCCGCACGAGGATATAACCAATTTGTTAAAAGAAGCGGGAGCTGTAGAAGTTAAGCATAACGACAGAAAATATGTTAGCTATGAATAAATTTAGAATATTAGGTGTATTAATTATCGCAATAGCTGCCACGGTTGTAATATCATCGTGCAAAGATAAAAGAAGCACCGGTTGGGAATACGCCCCTAACATGTACGAACACCTTGCGTATGACCCGGATCAACCGAATAGCAATTTTAAAGATGGTAAAACAGCACAGGTTCCGCCGGCTGGTACTATACCTATCGGTTGGGTAAAGTTTGATTATCCTAATACCCACGACGGATATTTGTTGGCAAGTACCGAAGTAAAAAGCCCGCTGCCACAAACAGCTGCTAACTTTGCCGATGGAAAAGTATTGTTCCTGCACTTCTGCTCTCCTTGCCACGGTCAAAATGGCCAGGGCGATGGTTTAGTTGTTCAACACGGGTTTCCGCCACCGCCGTCTTACTCAAAAGGTCAATCATCACGTGGTGGTGCAATGAAAGATTTAACAGACGGTAAAATATACCATACTATTACTTACGGATTAAACGCTATGGGTTCTTACGCTTCACAGCTTGATCCTAGCGAGCGTTGGAAAGTAATTATGTATGTTCACCATTTACAAACCTTATAAGCTGATTTTTAATGAAAACTCATAATAATTTTGACGATCAATTTGTATTTGAAGGCAAGGCTAAAAACTGGAGCCTGATTGCAATTGTTATAGGTGTTATCAGCATTATAGCCGGTCTTTTTTTCAATACTGACCGCGAATTTTCGAACTTGTTGTTAATGGCCTACTACCTTACTTGCGTATGTTGCGCAGGTGCTGTTTTTTGCGCGATACAATATGCTGCACAGGCAGGCTGGTCTGCTTCGATGATCCGTATACCACAAGCATTTGCTAAATTAATCCCTTACGCATCTTTAATTTTACTCATCGTTATAGCTGCTGGTATCCACTTTACACATAATGTAGTAGTTAACGACAGAGTAGTGGCACAGCCTTATTTATATGCACAATGGGCAACCGCTGGTATGTCTGATGTACATAGCCCTAATTATGATTCAACGGTAGCAGGTAAAGCGGGTTTTCTAAATATTCCCTTTTTCTTTATCCGTTTAATCGTGTTCTTAGGTTTATATTCTTTGTTAGCCGGAATGCTGGTAAAATACTCTGAGAACGAGGATGAAATTGGTGGCATGCTTAATTACAAAAAAAGCTTCAATATCGCTTGCGTATTCCTGCTTGTATTTGGTATGACTGATCCTGTGTTTGGTTTTGATGCGATCATGTCATTAGAAGCTCGCTGGTATTCAACCATGTTTGGTTGGTATAACTTAGCTGCCCTTTGGGTTAGCGGTCTAGCGGTTATAACCCTTACAATAATTTTATTACGTGAAAAAGGATATTTCTCATGGTTAAATGAGAACCACATGCATAACATGGGTTTGTTCATGTTCGCTTTCTCAATATTCTGGACTTATATCTGGTTCGCTCAGTTCTTATTAAATTACTATGCCAACCTACCTGAAGAAGTTGTTTACTTCTACAAAAGATGGGAGCCCGAATTTAAACCGTGGTTCTGGTTAAACATTGTTATCAATTTCATGGCGCCATTCCTGATCATAATGTCTCGTGATGCCAAACGTAAAACAAAAGTATTAAAGGTAGTATGTATCATATTGATATTAGGCCACTGGCTTGATTATTATGTGATGATAATGCCTGAAACTGTAGGCCCCAACGGAAGAGGTTTCTCATACGAAGAAATTGGTACATTTATTGGATTTGCAGGTTTATTTGCCTACATGGTGTCAACAGCACTAAGCAAATTTAAATCACTTGTTCCAAAAAATCACCCATTTTTGGAGGAGAGCCTTCACCATCACGTATAATAATTGTTAAATTTGCAACCAAATACAGAATACCAAACGAACAACAAAATGGGATTCAAAAAATTTATAAAGTCTAAAAAAATACTTTCCCTTTTAGCGGTGTTTATGCTTACAGGCACAAACCTGTTAATGGCGCAAACCAACCCCGGACTGGCCAGTCCTTCACAAGGTGCCGGCAACAGTACCGCTGCTGTAGCAGATGATAAATCAGCTATGTGGACCGGTGCTGGTTACTATGTATTGCTTTTCCTTTTACTATGCGTGGTTATTGCCATTGTAGGTAAAATTTTGAAAGTATACGATTTAACCCGCCAGATACAAGGTAAAAAAGAATTGAACTGGAATAATCTGATGGCAGCGATTTGCCTGGTGTTCCTTTTATTCGGGTTATACGGTGCTTATTGGTCATTCACTGTTCAAGGCAGCATGACTTTACCTGAGGCCGCATCAGCACATGGTGTTAAAATTGATGAGATGTTCACAGTTACCACTGTGATCACCATGTTCGTATTTTTTGTTACCCAGATATTGTTGTTTACCTTCTTATTCAGGTATAAACATTCTGATAAACGCAGAGCTTTCTTTTTACCACACAATAATACCATCGAAAAAATCTGGACAATATTGCCTGCTATGGTTTTAACCATATTGGTAGTGTTCGGTTTCTTTACTTGGCAAGAAATTACCAATAGCGCTGATGCTAAAGGCGAACGTGCTTCACTAAACATCGAGGTAACCGGTCACCAGTTTGCATGGGAATTACGTTACCCAGGTAAGGATTTGAAATTAGGCGCTGTTAATTATAAATTGGTAACTGGTAGTAATTTATTAGGTATTGATTATAAAGACAGGAATAGCTTTGATGATTTACGCGCTGATACCATGTATTTACCAGTAAACAGATCAGTTAGGTTAAATATCCGTGCGCAGGATGTAATCCACAGTTGCTATATGCCACACTTCCGTGTGCAGTTGAACGCTGTACCGGGTTTACCTACCTTCTTTAAATTTACACCCACTATTACCACAGCCGATATGCGCAACAGGCTGAATAACCCTGATTTTGAATATTTGCTTTATTGCAACAAAATATGCGGTGGTATACACTACAATATGAAAAAAGTGGTACGTGTAGTTACCGAAGCTGAATATCAGCAATGGATAGCAAAACAAAAGCCTTACTTAACCGATGCGTTGAGAAAAGATTTAGGTATGCCTGTAGCAGCACCGGCACCAGCAGCAACACCAAAAGATACTACAGCAAACAAAAGATTAGCGTTAAATAATTAATATAAGATTAGCGAGTATGTCAACATTAGCAGTTCACGATCACGGAGTAGTACATCACGAAGAAGGTCACGAACACCATCATGATACTTTTATAACTAAATACATATTTAGCCAGGATCACAAAATGATCGCCAAACAATTCCTGATCACAGGTATTACAATGGCGGTTATCGCGATGACCTTGTCTATCTTGTTCAGGATCCAGTTAGCATATCCTGATAAAGCATTTCCTTTATTGGAAACTTTATTAGGCCGTTTTGCACCTGGTGGTCGTTTAGATCCAAACTTTTACCTGTCGTTGGTTACTATTCACGGTACCATCATGGTGTTTTTTGTACTAACAGCAGGGTTGAGCGGTACGTTTAGCAATTTATTGATACCTCTTCAGGTAGGTGCCCGCGATATGGCATCTCCGTTCATGAACATGTTATCTTACTGGTTCTTCTTCTTAGCATGTGTTATAATGTTAAGCTCATTCTTTGTACAAAAAGGCCCTGCTAGCGGTGGCTGGACAGTATATCCACCACTATCTGCTTTACCAAAAGCTATGCCGGGTTCTGAAATGGGTATGACATTATGGTTAGCCAGTATGATCTGCTTCGTAGCGTCATCGTTAATGGGTGGTATCAACTATGTAAGTACTGTATTAAACATGCGTACAAAAGGTATGGACCTTTGGAAAATGCCTTTAACAATATGGGCGTTCTTCTTAACTGCTGTATTGGGGGTATTATCATTCCCGGTATTAGTTGCAGGTGTTGTGTTATTAATATTTGACCGTAGCATGGGTACAAGTTTCTACCTTTCAGACATTGTACTGAATGGTAAAGTAATGCCTTTTGAAGGTGGTAGCCCTATATTATTTGAACACTTATTCTGGTTCTTAGGTCACCCTGAGGTATACATCGTAATTATGCCTGCAATGGGTATATCTTCCGAAATCATGTCAGTAAACTCACGTAAACCGATCTTCGGTTACCATGCGATGGTTTACTCGTTAATCGGTATTACCGTATTATCGTTCATCGTATGGGGGCACCATATGTTCGTTACAGGTATGAACCCGTTCCTGGGTGGTGTATTCATGATCACTACATTGATCATCGCTGTACCATCGGCAGTAAAAACATTCAACTGGTTAGCTACACTGTGGCGCGGTAATATCAGGTTTAAACCTGCTATGTTGTTTGCTATCGGGATGGTGTCTTTCTTTATCTCTGGCGGTTTAACGGGTATCTTCTTAGGTAACGCTGCACTAGATATCAACTTGCATGATACTTACTTCGTTGTTGCCCACTTCCACTTGGTAATGGGTTCAGCAGCTATATTTGGTATGTTGGCTGGTGTATATCACTGGTTCCCTAAAATGTTTGGCCGTATGATGGATGAGAAACTCGGATTCCTTCACTTCTGGCTAACATTCATCGGTGCTTACCTGGTATTCTTTCCAATGCACTTTATGGGTTTAGATGGCGTGCCACGTCGTTACTACGCGTTCACTGAGTTTGAGTCAATGAAACAATGGTTATCAGTAAATACATTTATTACTTGGGCTGCTATCATGTCTGCATTGGCACAAGTAGCATTCTTGTATAACTTTATTACCTCTATATTCTGGGGTAAGAAAGCGACACAAAACCCGTGGGAAGCCAATACATTGGAATGGACTACACCTGTTGAGCACCTACATGGTAACTGGCCGGGAGAAATCCCAACTGTTTATCGTTGGCCATACGATTATAGCAAACCAGGTGCAGAGCATGATTACATCTTGCAAACTACGCCATTATCTGAAACCATGAGCTCAAACTTGCCGCATGATTTTGAAGATAACCCTATTGGTTTGGAAGAACATACTAAATGGGTAAATACCCATAGCAATCAAGAAGTAAAATAGTATTGGAATGGCGGTCGAGCCGCCTAATCCATGTACTAAAAAATACATACCGATCTGATCTTTTAGGGTATCTGTACCGGAAATATTTTCCTAAAACAGATGCCCTAATTTTTTAGCACATTAAATGAGTATATCCGCATCAAAAAACAGATTTCAAAAGATTAACCTCTTAACTATTATTCTGCTTTTTGTTTTAATATTAGCTGGTGGCGTGGTACGTAGTTCAGGCTCAGGCATGGGATGTCCCGACTGGCCTAAGTGTTTCGGTGGCTATATTCCCCCAACGGACGTTAGTCAGTTACCAAAAGATTACCAGCAGAAATATGTTGCAGGCCGCATTAAAAAGAATCAAAGGTTTGCTAAAACACTCGACGTATTTGGTTATAGCGAACTCGCTACCCGTATTCGTAACGACAAATCTATTTTGATCCCTGAAGAGTTTAATGCAGCGAGAACCTGGACAGAGTATATTAATCGATTAATCGGTGCTATGTCAGGTTTATTCTTATTGCTTACACTTATCTATTCATTCAGCTATTTTAGATATAGCATGATGATACCAATTTTAAGCTTTTTTAATTTAATATTGGTTGGTTTTCAGGCTTGGTTAGGTGGCATTGTGGTATCTACTAATTTGGTTGCAGGTATTGTAACGGTACATATGCTTTTAGCTTTGGCGATATTGGCAATAGCTATCAGTACTTACTTTATGGCCAAAGTTTATGATAATAATCGCATCAAAACCAGTCCTTTAGTATATATCGTTACACTGATCGCACTGGTGACAAGCGTTGTTCAAATCATATTCGGAACTGAAGTTCGCGAAAAAATTGACGAAGTATCAAGCCATTTACAAGGCGGTTACCGCGGCGATTGGATAGCTGATGCTGGTAGTATTTTTATTGATCACCGGTCTTTAGCTATATTGGTATTGATAGTAAACGTAATTTTGTATGCTTTAATTAGGCGTACATTTACCCGCCATTCTATACAACAGCAATTAATGAGCTTCAATTTTTTGATGATCATGCTGCAGATTGTTACAGGTATACTATTATCATATTTAGAATTACCACCGTATGCGCAGGCTTTGCACATCGTGTTGGCGAGTTTAATATTTGGGGCACAGTTTTATTTACTGCTCAATTTTCACAAATCAGTTAGTTTACAGGGAGCAAGCAAATGAAGTTGAGCGATTTTTCAAAACTGATTAAAACCAGGCTGACATTTTTGGTGGTATTTTCCGCCTCC
Organism: Mucilaginibacter tundrae; assembly: GCF_013408825.1. Taxonomy (GTDB): domain Bacteria; phylum Bacteroidota; class Bacteroidia; order Sphingobacteriales; family Sphingobacteriaceae; genus Mucilaginibacter. The sequence goes on along the minus strand of NZ_JACCBZ010000014.1, from coordinate 36,844 downwards.
ATATCATTTTTGATCGGGGGGATGGCAAACCCTAAAACTCATGGCGTTATCAACTGGAAAAACTGGGTGATACTGATTGTTGGCGGATTTTTAGTTACAGCCGCCGCAAACTGCTTCAACGAGATCATTGAAAAAGACTACGACAAATTGATGAAGCGTACGATGGACCGCCCAATCCCAACCGGACGTATGACAACCGGACAGGCGCTGGTATTAGGTTTATTTATGGCGATAGCAGGAACCTACTTATTAGGCAGCTTAAATTTAACTACAGGGCTACTATCTGTATTTTCAATAATACTGTATGCTTTTGCATATACACCATTAAAACGCAAATCGCCAATAGCGGTATTTGTTGGTGCTATACCCGGTGCATTACCACCGCTTATTGGTTATGTTGCAGGTTATGGAACTATTGATCAGGTTGCGTTGATATTATTCGGGATACAATTTGTTTGGCAGTTCACCCACTTCTGGGCTATTGCCTGGGTTTTGGATGACGACTACAAACTGGCCGGTTTTAGGCTATTGCCTACCGGTAACCGCGATTTTACAAGCGCACTAATCGTGTTTGTGATCACTATATTTTTAACACCAGTAAGCTGGCTGCCAACTTATTACCATTTTGGTGGTTACTATGTAGGTGTAGTATCATTAATTTGCAGTTTAGTATTTTTGTACCAGGCCTTCACATTGCTGCGTACTCGCACAATTAAGTCGGCAAAACAACTCATGTATGGGTCGTTTTTATACCTGCCGATAGTGCAGCTTATGTTTTTATTTGATTTTATAGGAAAAGCGAAATGATGGCACAGATTCAGGAAGATAAATATAACCTCGCCCCCAAAAAATTCAATATGTGGATATTTATATTCACATCGTTTATGTTTTTCGCGGCGCTTACCAGCGGCTTTATAGTTTATACCGGCGGTCGCGAGCACGCTATTAACATTATACTGCCTAAGGCGTTTATGTATAGCACTACAGTAATTATAGTCAGCAGTATTACCATGTTTATTGCCTCAAGGGCAGCTAAACGACTTGAGTTTGCCAAACAACGCCTATTTTTATGGCTTACATTGGCATTGGGCGTGCTGTTTTTTGCGATACAGATTTACGGTTGGAGCATTTTAATTAAAATGGGTGTATATTTTATAAACCCTAATGCATCCCAATCGTTCATATATGTGTTTACCGGTATGCACCTGGTACACATTTTCGCTGGTTTATTACTGATAATTAACACCCTATGGCGCAGTTACAAAAACGTGCCACAGGCAAAGAATTTGTTTGGAATGGAAATGTCCGGTATTTTTTGGCATTTTGTCGATATTATATGGATATATCTGTATGTTTTTTTACTTTTGAACCAATATTAACAACCCATAATAAGTACAGATGAGTACAGCAGCAGTATCACAAATTGATGAGGTAAAATCAACACCATGGTCGGGGGGCAGATCTCCGTTCAACGTTGAATACGGAAAAATGATGATGTGGTTTTTCCTCCTATCAGATGCATTCACATTTTCATCATTATTAATTGCTTATGGTGCTTTGCGTTTCAGCGCATATGCATGGCCATCAGCTGCATTGGTTTTCCAATCAGTACCAGGCTTAATTGAGCATGGCGCGCCACTGGTGTTCGTAGGGTTAATGACGTTTATTCTCATCATGAGCTCTGTTACCATGGTATTAGCTGTTGAAGCCGGTCACCGTAACGCCCGTAAAGAGGTTATAGGCTGGATGATAGCCACAGTAATTGGTGGTTTAATGTTCCTAGGATGCCAGGCATTGGAGTGGAATCACTTGCATAGCGAAGGCTTTTGGTGGAGCAGTATCCCAACAAGTCCTGAAAAACTACAAGAGTTTTTTGCAATAGGTGTACCTTATGCTGCACAAGCAGCTTCAGCTCACCAATTTGCTAACTTATTCTTTACGATTACAGGTTTCCACGGTTTTCATGTATTTACGGGCGTAGTGATCAATATCATTATCACCGTTAACGTATTAATGGGTACTTATGAAAAACGCGGTAGCTATTTAATGATTGAAAAAGTTGGCCTTTACTGGCACTTTGTAGATTTGGTATGGGTATTCGTATTTACATTCTTTTATTTAGTTTGATCTTTTAATCACAAATCATATGTCATCACACGCTACAGACACGCATGCAGAGCATGGCGAAGAACATGAATCAATGACCAAAGGCAAAATATGGAAAGTGTTTTTCATATTGCTAGGCATTACATGTGTTGAATTTATTATAGCGCTTATCTTAGTACCTAAAGGAATTATCCCGGGTCACATAGCAAATCCATTATACATCGTTTTAACATTATTTAAGGCGTTTTATATTATTGCATATTTTATGCACTTAAAGTTTGAAAAAACAGGGCTTATCATATCAATAGTTGTTCCTGTTCTGTTTATTATCGGTTTAATCCTGGTACTTACTAACGAGAGCCACCACTGGATTACCTTGAGGGGGTAATGAGCAAAAGCAACGTTCTGAAAAAAATAGTAATCCTGGCTTTGATATTAGCATTGCCAGGATTTTTATATTATTTACTTACCGCAAAGGGCAAAAACCGCTACGATCCATTACCGTATTTCGGCCCAAAAGAACTGGCTAAAACCAGCCACATAGTTAAAGGTAAATCTATCCCGGATACCATCTATCATAACATTTCTGATTTTAATTTACAGGATCAGAATGGTAAACCGGTATCATTAAAAACGCTGACCAACAAGATACTGATCGTTAACTTTTTTTACAGCAATTGCCCTAATCTGTGCAATCAGGTAAATCAAAACATAAGCAAGCTGGCAGCTGAGTACGCGCATAATAAGATCACTAAGTTTATTTCGATCACGGTGGATCCGCAACGAGATAACGTTGCGACTTTAAAGCAATACAGTAACAAGTTTAACGCGGATAGTACCCGTCGTTTATTTTTAACTGGTGATACATCTGTTATATATCCGCTCGCGCGCCAAGGTTTTTTAGTAAATGCATTGGATGAAGGTAACGGCAATTTTGTGTACAGTGATAAAATTATGTTGATTGATGAGAGCCATCATATACGCGGCTATTACACCGGTACTTCTGACGATGATATGTTGAGGCTGGATAACGAGATTAAGGTGCAGATAGCCGAAGAGATTCGTAAGAATGATCACTCTATGTATTAGATTCAAGAAGTAAGATTCAAGAATCAAGATTTTGCAGTAAATTTAAATCATAATTGAGGTTAGGTACACAATGAATCAGTCTTGATTCTTGAATCTTAACTCTTGATTCTCAAAAAACTATGACTGATAAATTTATATTCCGTTTTGTAGCAGCAGTATCTGTTTTTGTATTTGTTGTTGTATTTATTTTAAGCTTAAAAGTTATTCCCAAGCCGGCGCAGATGCCTGCATTTATGCCTTTTTTGCCTAAGCTTAATGCTATTTTAAATGGTACCTGCAGTGTGCTATTGTTGATATCGTTATACTACATCAAAAAGCTAAACATTACTATGCACAAGCGCATTAATATCCTTGCTTTTGTATTGTCGTCGCTTTTCTTGGTATCTTATATTTTATTCCACTGGTTAGCACCTGAAACCAAGTATGGCGACCTTAATGGTGATGGAATTGTGTCCCCGGCAGAGAAAGCTGAAGCAGGTAGCGTGCGTTATGTTTACTACGTGATTTTAATAACCCATATTATACTTGCAGCCGGTGTTTTGCCGTTGATATTATTGAGCTTTTATCGTGGTCTGCAAATGCAGGTGGAAAAACACAAAAAACTGGTTCGGTGGGCATTCCCAATATGGTTATATGTTACAGTAACCGGTGTTATTGTTTATTTAATGATATCGCCTTACTACCATTTCTAAGTTATAATTAGTTAAATTTGCAGCATGAAAAAGGGCTTAAAAATATTTTTGTTTGTTACTGCCTTCACCTTTAAAGCACTGAGTTATCAGCCGGTAAAAGCGCAATGTGCCATATGTGCAGCTAACGTTGCCTCAAATGTTAAAGATGGCCGCAAAACAGCCGACGGCTTGAATCACGGTATTATGTATTTGTTAGGTGCACCGTATATCGCGATAGCAGCTTTGGGTATCATCTGGTACAAAAAATATCGTCGCAAAAACGTCGACCTGAATATGCGCAGCGAAAAGTTGCATTTGAATTAACAATACCCGGCTTTAAACCGTTAATACGTAATTATGGCCACCACACCCACAGCATGGGCAATGCTGCATGCCAAATGCCCCCGTTGCCGCCGTGGCAATATGTTTAACGGAGGCACATACAGCTTTGGTAAAATAAATCTGAATTGCCCACACTGTAATTTATACTTCGAGATTGAACCGGGCTACTTTTATGCAGCGATGTATGTGAGTTACGCCATGAATGTTGCCGAATCGGTAGCGCTAGCGCTGGCAACCCGCGTTATCACCCAAAATACTACATCGCCATGGTTATATTTAGGCGTCATTTTTAGTGGTTGCTTATTGCTTTCACCATTGAATTTCCGATATTCAAGGGTGATTTTATTATACTGGTTATCACCCAAAATACATTACTATCCACATTTAGATACTGATGATAAACCCGCAAACCGTTGATTTTTTAAAAGAGCTTATTGATAACAATGACCGCGAATGGTTTCAAACCCGAAAAGCGGATTATGATAAGGCCCGCGAGAATGTGATTGATTTTACCGGCAAGCTAATTAAACAAATACAAAAGATCGACCTAACGATTGATGAACACCTTGATCCGAAAAAGTGTGTTATGCGTATTTACCGCGATATCAGGTTCAGCAAAAATAAAGCCCCATATAAAAATAATTTTGGTATCAGCATTCCAACCATTGGCTCAAAGCTGGGCGGTGTTGAATATTATTTTCATCTGACGCCAGGTGCTTCTTTTATCGCTGGTGGCTACTGGATGCCGGAAGCAGAGCATTTAAAGGCCATCCGACAGGAGATTGACTACAATGCACACGATTTAAAATTGATTATTGACGATCCGGAATTTGTGAAGCTTTTTGGCAACTTCCGTGAGCAGGATAGACTGAAGACTGTACCCAAAGGTTATGACGCTGATAATGAAAATATCGACTTGTTAAAACTAAAAAGTTTTATAGTTTCACATAAAATAAAAGATAAAGATTTATTTAAAGCGGATGCGGTGGATTATGTCGCCGAAGTCTGTACTAAACTATACCCTTTAACAGTTTTCTTAAGAAACGCTATCGCTTAATTAAAAACTCACCATACAATGAAAATACAACACTATTTTTTTGCCGCCATTTTGTGTACAACGCTGCACTCCTGCGTGGTGTTATCCCCTAAAAAATATAAAGCACTAGTTGCTGATCGTGATTCACTGCAAAACCGTACGGTTAATCTGGATGCTGAAGTGTCAAGTCTGCAGGGGGATACCGCTCGCCTGCATCACGAAATTGCAGACCTGAAAGGCCAGTTAGCAGCGTTAAACGACAGATACAATACACTTAACGGTAACTATAACACTTTAAATGATAACTACAACGCCACATCCTCCAAAGTAACCAAGTTATCTGGTGATCTGCAGGCACGTGAGGCCCGCTTAAAGGAGGTTGAGGATATTTTACATAAACAGGATGCCGCTAGTCAGGCTTTAAAGGATAAGTTGCAACAGGCTTTATTAGGCTTCCAGCAAAATGGTTTAACGGTGGATATTCGCAACGGTAAGGTATACGTATCCTTAACTGATAAATTATTATTCCCTTCAGGTAGTATTACTATTGACGATAAAGGAAAACAGGCGTTAAAACAATTGGCCGCCGTACTAAATAAGGAGCCGGATATTAATATAGCCGTAGAAGGCCATACTGATGACAAAAAGGTAATTAACCTTGGCCAAATAAAAGATAACTGGGATCTCAGCGTATTACGTGCCACATCAGTAACCCGTTACTTAAGCGAAACTGAAGGTGTTGACCCCCACAGGTTAACCGCTACCGGCAAAAGCCAGTATCAACCTATCGATCCAAGCAACACGCCTGAGGCTTTGGCCAAAAATAGGCGCATAGAGATAGTACTTACGCCTAAGCTTGATGAACTGTATAACCTGATAACAAAATAATTCAATGAGCCTCCCGACATTTGGGAGGCTTTTTTGTTATAGATAGATATTACTTCTCCCTGTCATTCTGAGCGGAGCGAAGAATCTGTAAAGTAGTTTATGAGCAGTACAGATTCTTCGCTCCGCTCAGAATGACGGGTATATAAATTCACTGCCATGAAACAATATGCCATCATATCAGACATCCACGGAAACTCATTAGCGCTGACTGCTGTACTCAAGGATATAAAAGCCAGGAATATTGAAACGATCATCAATCTTGGTGATTATTTTTTTGGTGCTTTAGAACCTGAAGCTACCGCTGATTTACTGCGTGCTGTGCCGATGATATGCATCAGCGGTAATACCGACAGGGAAATACTGGAAAGCTTTACCAAAAAATCAGAAAAGGCGGATATGGAAAGGGTAGTGGCTGATCTATCCGAAATCAGTATCGCCTGGTTAAAGACCTTGCCAAATACTACTTCGGTTGACGACCTTATCTTTGTTTGTCACGGTACACCCAAAAGCGACAATGAATATTTGTTGGAGAAAGTTACGGAACACGGCGTGTTTGTTTATAATAATGAAGAACTAATAACGAAAACGACAGATATTAAAGAGCGCATAATTCTTTGCGGTCACTCGCATGTTAACCGCGTGGTCTATCTATCAAACAACAAAATAATCCTAAATCCGGGTAGTGTTGGCTTGCCCGCTTATTTAGGTAATGGAGAATACAGTTTCGCGATGGAATCTATGACTCCGCATGCTAAATATGCTATTATAACTATTGATGGAGATGCCATTAATATTGAGCAAATAAATTGCGCTTATGACTGGGACGCCGCAGCTCAACTGGCGAAGGAACACGGAAATGAAAACGCTGCAAAGTTTTTGCTTTATGGACGAATGCCGAAAGATCTCAGGGTAAACTAATCCACAGTTTCCATCAGTGTAGTATAAAGTACAAATTTGCCTTCATAACGCTGGTTGTGAATGATGTGCAGGCCTTGCAAATGTTGCTCGTAAAATTGTCCGAATTTCTCTTCGGTATCAGTATTGTATTGGATGCAAGCTGTTACGCCTTCGTTAGGCGAATCGATAACGTTTAGTATGCGGTAGCTTTCAAAATGGCCCGTAGCCATTACTGCCGGAATATGTACTTCTTTCATCCAGCTTAACCATTCAGGATAAGTGCCTTCTTCAACAATAAGGGTTTCATTGTACACGATCATGATGCAAAAGTACTAAAAACCCTTTCTAATTTTTCTCGTCAGAAACACTTTCTAGCATCCGCTTTGAAGTTAACGGGCGTAATTAATGCTATTTGTTAGGCTTTTTCCATCTTACGATTATAATTGAAACGATAATTATTATAATCCAAGATACTAGTGGGGTAATTAGAAAGATAGCTGCGTGCTTTGCATTAGGCAAATTTAAAATACCACTATACCCCAATAGAGAGCATAGTGAAATTATTATAGCCGTAACATATAATACAATTCTTGAAGTAATTGAATGACGGTTAAGCTTTAGCGTGGCTGCCATTAAAGCTACATAGGGCGAAAGTACCCATAGCACAAAAAGTGCCGGCAGAAAAATAGACTTATTTCTATTTCCTGCATGTAGTGTTAAAACTAACGAGTCAATTGCTCCTATTAATATGGAAAGAAGTGCGACTATCCATATAATCTTTAAAAGTAGATTATTTCTCATCGTCTTTTTACTTTACAAAGCTCTATAGTCTCGTCACACTTTAGCGCTATTTGCGAAATTGATATTCCTTTTAGTTTGATTTTTAACTTAAATATAATCAACTAGTTGGCGAATCTCCCCTTATCACCCTAAATCTTTTTCTTGCATCATTTATCCATAAACTGCCGGGGTAATCGATGATGATCTTTTGGTAATAAATTTTTGCTTGTGCCTTATCGTTTAGCTGGTTGTCATAAATATCGCCCAGCATAAACACGGCATCATCGGCCCACAGGTTGTTTGGGCTATCTTCGTAAATTTTCTTTAACAGCAGTATTGCATTAGTATAATCTTTCTGCTGTATCAGGATTCGGGCCTTTGCCATTAATATATCGTTATTCAAGGCGTTGCCGGGATATTTTTTATCGATGCTATCCAAAGTTTTTACTGCTTTCTCCGGCTCTTCTGCAAAAATGAGCAGATCAGCGCGGGCATAAATTTTTAGTGCATTACCGCTGCTGTCCGCTGCCAAATTATCACCAATTAATAACGACAGGTTTAACGCGTCATTAGCGATCAATTGGGAAGTGGCCGCTTTAAGCACATCCAATTGCCTTTTAGCCCAGTAAAAATCGCCGATATAATAAGCCAGTTTAGCGTTGCGAAATTTTGCATCCTGGCCAATATCGGTGTTGGGGAAATCTTTTTCAACCTGACTGTACAATAATGTGGCATCCCATTGTCTGCCAGTGATCAGGTATACATCACCCAAATCAATTTTGCATTGCGCTAATAGTTCGGGGCGAACACCGGGTATGGTAATTACATGCTCCAGCGATTGTTGCGCCTCGTCAAATTTGTGCAGTTTAAAAGCCTGTAACTTCGCCAGTTGTTCTACTGCAAAAGCAGTGTTGCTTATATCGCCAAACTCGGACAAAAGATCTTTGTAGTTTTTTTCTAGTTCAACCAAATCGGCTTGGGTATATTTTCCGGCAGTAATTTTAATGTTTTTGGTATTGATGAGTTCAATTTTGGCCGGGATGTAATAAGGCGCATCTTTACCTTTATCAATTAGATATTGGTAACCGCTGATTGCGGCATCGTAGGCATTGTTAGCAACCAGCGTATGACATAGCGCATAAATATTACTTCCATCGTCATTACTGCGCCTGTTTAACGCCAATGATTGGTTTAGCGCCTGATCAAAATCTTTTTGTTGCAAATATTGCCATATCAACAGCTCGGTATATACAGTTTGCTCGGGCTCTTTTTGTATCTTTTTTAATAATGCTATTTTCAGCAGATCATAACCATCATTATCCTCAAACATGTTTGATAGGGTATTCTCAGCTTGCGCAAGGTAGCCAGGGTTTGCCGGTAAGAAATTCAGGTATTCATTTATGATCGAAGTTTTATCACCCTTATACTTATAAAGCATAATCAGCTCGAACGAAAACTCTTTATCATTACCCAAAATTTTGCGCCCTTGTTCAAGCGTTTTAATAGCATAATCAATATTGGCATTTTGGTAGAATTGACCGGCCAAAGCACTAATGGCGCTTTGATCTATCGGGAGTTTTTTCAGCAGTTCGTTATATAAGGCATCAGCTTTATCATTACTGCCATTCTGCGTGTAAATATTACCCAGATTAATGAGGTATGTATTATCACCGGGATATTTGCGCATCATTTTTTTGGTAACGCTTTCAGCGTCATCAAACTTTTTAAGCGCTAGCAGGCATTTAATATAATATGGATAATAAGTTTCGTTGTTAGTTTTAAATAAGTTTTGATAAATATCAAGCGCCTTTAGCTGTTCGCCGTTAGCAAAGTATTGGTTCGCTAGCGGCAAATCATCAGTTTGGGCGTAAGCTTTTGAGTATGAGTCAATAAAAAAAACTAAAATAATTATGCAAAGCCACTTCATCTATCCAAAAATACCTATTTTAAATCACTCGAATTTCAAGTATTATTTAATATTTAGTATAAATTTATGGGTAAAATTATGGTGACATTAATTATTACCTAAACTAAATTGCATAATTTGAGCGTCTATAGTTTTTTAAGATGTTAAAAAGGGTTTGTTTTTGTTTATTTATGGCGATGGCAATAGCGTTCAGTTCCTGTATGCGGAATGGTGCTGTGCAAATACCTGTAAATGAGTTTTTCAAGACCCCACAAAAAAGCGCGTTCAAAATATCGCCCGATGGTAAATATATATCCTATTTAAAGCCTTATAAAGATCGGTTAAATCTGTTTGTGCAATCATTGGCCGATGGTAATGAGCATATGGCCACATCTTTTACTGATTATTCGCTGCATGATTACTATTGGACGTATAATGATCAGCTTGTTTTTAGCCAGGATGTAATAGCGACTGATCAGCTGAAAATATTCGCGTTAGATATAGCGACCATGAAACTTCATTTGTTAATGACAGGGAATAAGGTGCGGATGCGAGTAATCAGCCGGATAAAAGAGGATCCGAATATCATCAACGTAGCGATGAATAAGGATGACCCAACCCGCACAGATGTATACAGGCTCAATATAAAAACAGGAGAGATAAAATCATATCTGGTTAACCCGGGTAATTTTACCGAATGGTTTCCGGATTCGGATGGTAAAATAAGGTTAGTAAAGGCATCTGATGGTGTAAACGAAACGATATTATATCGTGCTGATGATAATAGTCCATTTAAGCAAGTTATTACAAACAATTTTAAAACACGCGTTGAGCCAATTGCATTCACCGGGATAAAAAATAATTTTTACGCGCTATCAAATGTTAACCGGGACAAAACGGCATTGGTAGAAATTGACGCGGAAACAGGTAAAGAGGTAAAGGAAATATATGCCAATAGCAACGCTGACATTATGGGTGTTGAATATTCAAAAAACAGACATAAAGTGGAATATGCCTCCTGGGAAGAAGCTTATCCTCAAAAGCATTTTCTGGATAAGTGTATGGCAGGCATTTATAAGAATTTTGAAGCTCAGCTTAAAGGATACGAAATAAAGATTATTGACAGGGATAGCTCCGAAAATAAATTTATTATTAATAGCTATACCGACCGTGATCCGGGTGCATTTTACCTGTTTGAACGGAAAAAGTGTAAATTAACTAAGCTTGGCGATATTAACTCATCTATTAAACCCGATGAACTATGTGCCATGAAGCCAATATCCTATAATGCAAGTGATGGTACACTTATTAACGGCTATTTAACATTTCCTCAAGGCAGGGACTCAACCAATCTACCTGTTGTGGTTATGCCGCATGATTGGCCTTACGGGCCTATGAGCCGCAACTCCTGGGGATATAATCCGGAAGTTCAGTTTTTAGCGAATAGGGGCTATGTGGTTTTTCAGGTTAACTATCGTGGTTCTACAGGGTATGGTAAGGCTTTCCATAGCGCTGGCTTTAAGCAGGTTGGCGGTAAAATACAACAGGATATTACCGATGGTGTAAACTGGTTAATTGCAAATAAAACGGCCAATCCTAAAAAAATAGCCATTTTTGGTGGTGGGGTTGGTGGATTCTCGGCTTTGTATGGCGTTTCTTTTCATCCGGGCTTATATAACTGTGCTATTGTGCAATATGGTGTAATCAATTTCTTTACTTATATAAAAGATGTGCCACCTTTTTTCAAACCATCACTGCAAATGATGTATGAAATGGTTGGTAACCCTGAAACTGATGCCGATCAGTTAAGAGCTATATCACCGGTTTTTCATACGGACAAGATCAAGGCGCCACTACTTATTTTTCAAGGCGCTAAAGATCCACGGGCCAACATAAGTGAATTAAATCAGTTTGTTATAGAATTGCATAAACAAAACGTACCTGTATCCTATTTTTTAAAGGAAAATGAGCGTGCATTTTTCAAAAGTGAGCGTAACCGGATGCAGATGTACACGGAAATTGAAAAGTTTTTAGATACTAACATGCGGGTTAAACAATAATCCATTTGTTAATGAAGCCACACAGCAACGTTTACCGAAAGAATTTTTCATTGATCATTATCTTTATGGTATTGATTTCGGTATCATTTGTGGTAGCGCTTATCGTGGCTTATAACCTAACTTCAGCTTATGTGCTGGATGAGTTCGCTTCTAAAAAAATTGATGTATCAGAAGAAACCATCAAGCCATATAATGATTTCTTTCTGAATAAAATCCCTGAAATAACCTCCTATCAGGGTTATTTAACTTATAATTCAGCCGCTGATTATTCCACATCTGTTTTTAATGATTATCCGTTTGTTAGGCACATCGTTTTTTACGAACTAGCTATAGGCAGTGCGGTAAAATCGCACAAAAAAGAACATAAATTGTCGATAGATATTGAATCTATGCATCAATTTAGGAGGCGCAAAAATATAATTAAAGGCGCACCCCAAAAAAGGCTTGCTGCTGAAGCGGATTTTAATAATATGGCTGACAAGCTGAATGATTTTATAGCCTTTTCGGATACATCGCGTGAAGCAACGCAGGACGAGATCTTCAAAACTTTTTATGACGTTAAACCCGAAAAAATAAGCTATCTAAATATATTAAGGCGCGAGGATGTAAAAATATATCGTGGTTTACTGGATCATGCACAGCCGGGCGTCGTTTATCGCCAAAACATGATGACTTTTTTGCTTGATGCCTATCACTTAAAAGTTAATAACAACCATAAAGAACTTTATCAAAGTGTAACTATTAGGCCGGTGGTATATTATCCGCTTGAGAATGATGCCAGTAACATTATGATAACGGAAGTAGCCTTGCCGGGAGCTTTTTCTGATTACAAGTTGTTTTTTAAATCAACAAAAAGCTATTTGATTGCTGAAACTAACCGGAGATTTATGCCGATTGGTGGTATAGTATTGTTGATTTACATGTTTTTGATTTTGATAGGTTACCTTATTTATCGTAATCTTAAAATAAATATGCAGCTGTTTAAGCTGCAATATGATTTTATAAACAATTTTACTCATGAGTTTAAAACGCCGGTTAGCGTAATTAAAATAGCAGGATCAAATTTGCGTGGCGAGAGTGGTTTATCTGAACGGCAGCTGAAACATTATGGTAAAATTTTGGATGAAGAAGCAGATAAGTTAAACGATTTGATGAACAAGTTGTTATCCTTTACACAGCTCGAAAATAAATCCATCAACATAAAAATTGAAGAGATCGTATTAAATGATTTTGTTGATAAGTATATAGACAGTTTCAGGATTAAGTATGCTGATTTTAAGCTGAGTTGCAAAATTAAGAATGTGAACACCATATACACTGACCCTGTATTATTGGGCAGCTTGTTCCAAAATTTAATGGAGAATGCTTACAAGTATTCGCATCCAGAAAAGAAGGAATTACATATAAATATCACCCGGGATAAGCGAAACGTTATTTTTTCGTTTAAGGACAAAGGAATTGGTATCCCCAAAAAGGAATTGACCAATGTTTTTAATAAATTTTACAGAATAGAGAATAAATATAATCAAAATGGCAGCGTTGGGCTTGGGCTGGCATTTTGTAAAGAATTAGTTAATTTTATGCACGGGGAGATAATAGTAAACAGCCAGGTTGACCAAGGATCTGAGTTTGTTGTTACGCTTCCGTATGATAATTAGAAAATGAATAAGGAAATAAAAATTGTATTAGCCGAAGACGACGAAAACCTGCGCTTTTTGGTAGCAGAACGTTTACAATCTGAAGGTTATAAGGTATTAGAGGCCAGCAATGGCGATAATGCAGAAACCGTGATATTAGAGGAACAGCCCGATATTGTTTTGTTGGACTGGATGATGCCAGGCAAGCCGGGCTCAGAAGTATGCGACAATGTGCGCGCTAAAGGATTTGATAAGCTTATTATAATGATGACTGCTAAAAGCCAGGATATTGATAAGATTGAGGCTTATAATTTTGGTGTATCTGATTACATTACCAAGCCTTTTAATATGGATGTTTTGGTGGCGATGATTGATAACAAGATCAAATTTTCATTAAATAACGAGAAATCTGAATCATATAAATTTGCCAATATTGAGCATTTGCCTAATACACATTTGCTGATAAAAGATGGCCGTAAAATTGAGTTGACCATACTGGAGAACAGAATTTTACTTTATTTCCTTAAAAATCAGAACAAGGTTATTAACCGTGAGGAGCTGATGATGGAAGTTTGGGGATATAATGCTGATGTAAATACCCGTACGCTGGATATGCACATCGTCCGCCTGCGTAAAAAAATAGAAACTAACCCTGATTCGCCCCAATACCTGCAAACGGTTAGAGGCATTGGATATAAATTTGTTTATCAGGGGTAAAGCCTTTGTCATTCTGAGTGAAGCGAAGAATCTTTATGGCATAAACTACTTTAAAGATTCTTCGTTTCGTTCAGAATGACAATTATAATTAATACTACGACAAATACTTCCCTACAATAGGCATTCTTCTTCCCATACCGAATGCCTTGTTAGAAACCCTTAATATCGGTGGTGTTTGATATCTTTTGTGCTCAGCAAGGTTTATTAATCGGATGGTTCGCCTTACAGTAGGCTCATCATAACCCATTTTAATGATCTCGGCTGATGAACAACGATTTTCAACATATTCCGCGATAATTTTATCTAAAATATCATATTCCGGCAGGGAGTCGCTATCTTTTTGATCCGGCCTTAATTCAGCAGATGGCGGTTTGATAATTGAGTTTTCCGGGATGATCTCACGGTCACGATTAATGTACCGGGCCAATTCAAAAACCTGGGTTTTGTAAACATCGCCAATTACGGATATACCACCGCACATATCACCATATAACGTACCATAACCTACCGCGGCTTCACTTTTGTTAGATGTGTTTAGTAAGATATAACCCAATTTATTACACATCGCCATTAATAAAATAGCCCTGCTACGCGACTGGATATTTTCCTCAGCAATGTTAAATGGTAGGTTTTTAAATTGTGGTGATAACGCAGTTTCAAAAGCTTCGGTAACATTCTTTATAGCGATAGTTTCGCTTTTGCAACCTAAATTGGTTACCAAATCCTCCGCATCTTTTAAGGAGTGATCTGATGAGAAACGAGACGGTAGTAAAACAGCCATCACATTTTCAGGTCCTAAAGCCTCGGCAGCCAAAGCACAAACCACTGCCGAATCAATGCCGCCTGATAAACCCAATATTGCTTTGCTGAAACCTGATTTATAAAAATAGTCTTTAATGCCTAATATTACCGCCTGGTAAATTTGTTCAATATCGGCAGGACGTTCAATCTTTAAAGTGGCCGGTTGTTCTAATGTAATGGAAGAATCATTCTTCAGCGTGTAATAGGTAAGGCATTCCTCAAAATAGGGCAACTCATCAACCAATTGGCCGGTTTTATCATAAACTAATGATCCGCCATCAAAAATCAATTCTGTTTGGGCGCCAACCTGGTTTACGTAAAATAATGGCAGATTATACCTGCTGGCATTATCCCGCAAAATATCAATACGCTCATCATCATGCTTTACCGCAAAAGGTGACGCCGCGATATTGATCATTACATCAGGTTTTTGTTTGATTAGGATATCCATTGGCCGGGTAACATACAGCGGATTTTCAATATTATTCCACAAATCCTCGCAAATGGTAAGCGCTATACGGTGTCCCTTAAATTCAATACAATTAAATATGGTTGATGGCTCAAAATAGCGGTATTCATCGAAAATATCGTAATTAGGTAAAAGCGCTTTATTTACAACAGCTTTAACTTTACCGTTCTCAATAAAATAGGCTGAATTGTTAAGATCCTTACCTTCAGTATTATTATTAAAAGTTGGTATGCCGATGATGCAAGCCATGTCAGTGCAGGCTGCGGCAATTTGTTGCGCCGAGGTTTCGCATAGTTCAATAAACTCGTCAAACTCCAAAAAATCTCGGGATGGGTAACCACATACACATAACTCGGCAAAAACTACCAGGTCGGCACCATTTTGGCGCGCCTTGTTAATGTTATCGATGATTTTAGCAGTGTTCGATTCAAAATTTCCGATATGATAGTTGAGTTGCGCTAATGCAATTTTCATAGTGTGAACAGATATGAAGAAAAAAACTAATTTTGCTCAAAGTATAAAAATGATGGCTACTCTGAACAAAACAAAGCAAATTTATTTATTTTTTTTCATCAGCCTGCTATTAACAGCCTGTAGCCACAGTAAAAAGATTGATGTAAGCAATATTGACGTTAATATTACTATCGAGCGTTTCGATAAGGATTTTGATGCTATCCGCAATAAGCCAACTGCACAGGAGGCAGCCATCCTTCAAAATAAATACGGCGTATTTTATAAGGACTTTATTGAACAGATATTGCAAGCCGGAACCATTACCGATACTGCTTATTATAACGTGATCCGTCAAATTGTAAATGCCCAGCCTTATAAGGACCTGGAGCATGATGTAGATTCGGTTTATCCTAATATGGATAAGCAAAATGCGGAACTGACAGATGCTTTTCGGCGGGTTAAATATTACTATCCACAGCAGCGCATACCCAAAATTTATGCTTACTTCTCAGGCTTCGAAGCGCAAACTTCAATTGGTGATGGTTACTTTGGTATTGGTTTGGATTTGTTTCTGGGGGCAAATTCAAGGTTTTATCCATCTTTAACTAAAGCTTTCCCGCATTATTTGTCGCAATTTTTTACGCCTGATAATATTACCCCACGCGTAATTGAAGGTTTCGCCCGTAACGAGATGTTCCCTCAAAAGGATGTAGACCAATCTTTACTGACGAAAATGATCTATAATGGTAAAATATTATATTTTATGGATCAGGTATTACCTGATGTGCCTGATTCAACCAAAATAGGCTATACTGCCAAACAACTGGATTGGTGCAAGAAATATGAGCCGAGCATCTGGGGGTATTTGCTGGACGAGAATTTATTGTATGAAACGGACTATAACAAAATCAAGAAATTTATTGATGTGGCTCCATTTACATCGGGCATTGGCGAGAATAATGAAGCCGCGCCACGGTTGGGCTTATATGAGGGATGGCAGATCGTAAAAAGCTATATGGATAAGCATCCAGAGGTTACCTTGCCACAACTAATGGCCAATACTAATACTCAGCAAATACTAAATGATTCAAAGTATCACCCGAAGTAGGTTGATTAGTTGATTGGGTTAAGTGGTTTATTGATTTGATTTGCTAATTGGTAGTTGAATGGTTGAAATTACTAATCAACTTGTTTAACCCAATCAACCACTCACCGTTAAACTACCCTCGATAAGTGCCAAATAGTTTATTAACCTCTTTAGTGCGATAATCAAATATTTTATATATCTGTTTAGCTACTAATACTTCATTGGCTAAACGGCCAATAATGCCGTAGGGGATGGCGTAGTTTAAAACATCAGTCATTAGTACGCCGCTTTTAACTTCTTTAAAATGGTGTTGGTGATGCCACAACGCATAAGGGCCGAAACGTTGCTCATCCACAAAATATTCGTTTTCTTTTACGTGGGTAATCTCCGTCATCCAATTCATCTTTATGCCGAATATTGGGGTAATCTTGTACGTAATGATCATACCGGGATACATCTTTGTATTTTCATCATAATCACTGGTCACCACAAATTTCATTTCGGGTGGTGTGATTTTCGCTAAATTAAACGGCGATGAAAAAAAGTCCCAAGCCTCTGCTAAAGGAATAGGTAAATACTGTTCAAATTTCAGTTGATATGTCTTCACTTAATGATAAGCTACGAGTGGCTTAATTGTTTTGATTATTGATTTTAAATAATGTCTGACCGCATTTTGATCATCAGTTTGCTAAAACCTATTTTCTCATAAGCTTTTATGGCAGGAAGATTATCATAGTAAACCTGCAAACGGTATTCGATTACATTTTGCGTCGATGCCCATGCTTTGAGTGCAGCAATAATTTTTTGATTAACGCCTTTACCTCTATGCTCCGGCTCAACATACATAAAACCTAAATAGGCATGTTTTGGATGCTTCAGATAGATCTTTGATTCCTCAATACGCGCATAACCAGAGCCGATCAATTTACCATCTAATTCAGCCACTAAAAGTTCAACATCATCGCGTTCTATCAGCCCCACTAAATCGTAATAATTAATGTGTTCATCTTTAAGTGTGGGATCAAACGGGCGTTCGGCAGTAATTACGCCTTGTTCAAAACGCAAAAGGGTATCCATATCCGCTAAAGTAGCAGGCCTTATTATAATATTATCCATAATGCTATTTTAATTTATCAGCCAGTAAGGCAAGCAATTCGCTAAAGTCTTTTTCCGTGTAGCCGATTGATTGGTAGATGATTTTACCCTTTTCGTCGATAACAATTAAGCGCGGAATAGATTGAGAAGCATAAAGGCTAAAAATAACCCGGCCCATGTCCGGCACCATTGGGAAGGAGAAGTGATTTTTTTGTTTGAAGGGTAATAACTTATCCCAGTTTTCTTCGCGATCAAAAGCAAATAATGCAAATTTGGGGTCGGCCTTATACTTTTCCCATATCTCTTTTTGAACTCGCGGCAGTTCCAAACGACAAGGCGGGCACCAGGTAGCAAAAAAATCAAGTACCACAATTTTTCCCCTGTAATCCGAAAGACTTACAACTTTGTCCTTACTAATGTTAAAACTAAAGTTTGGCGATAAGTCGCCTACCTTAGTACGGGTAGTGGTATCAATTTGCTGCGCGTTACTGAATAATGTGGCAAAGCAAAGTAGCAAAATGGCAGATAGCTTTTTCATAGCGATGTTTTTTGCAAGATAAAAACATCACCGAAAAATTATGCCATTACTGTACCATTTTATTGGCGCAATACGAGCTGGCAAATGCTTCCGGCTTGGCTTTAAATACAAACCCCATACCCAAAATATAACCCATTGCCTCGTGCAAAGCCTGGTTTGATTTAAACATAGGGTTGGTGTTGATATCAGCATGCACTTCCAGATCTACATCATAAACATCAAGCAAGTCACAAAGCTTGTAAGCAATATCGATGGACTTTTGGACCTCGCAAAGCATACGTTCTTTAATGCTCATTTTTTGCGAGGTACGCTCCTGATGGATGAACATAAATGCGCCACGGGCTTCGCGGATGAACACGATTACGGTAGCAAAATCGGTAACCGCGCCTTTTACCTGCGAATCAGTACCGATACAAACTTTAAGTTTATTGCCCAGCAGGTGTTCGCGCTCAATAGCTCTTTCAACTTCCTCCATAATGGGCGATTGGATGATCTCGCCGCTGAATTTTCTCCAGGTCATAAAAATTTGGTTTAGTTAATTTGTTATAACCTGATTTTCAGGTTTATAAAAATAAGCGATACACTTTCATATTAACGTTAAAAGCATGTGATTTATTTGTTAACATTTATTTGATTATTAACAGGTTAGCGATTTCTGTAAGATTTTAGATATAAATCCTCATTAATAATGGCTTTATCAATACTTTTATACTATCAAATATTGATATGAAACCATTGAAAAAACTACTTCCCTTGTTCGCAGTAGGCGCCGTTTTAGGTACTACATGCTTATCGTTTAATAACTATAAATCATCACCCCCACTGCCTAAATACAAGCATATTATTGTAGTGATGGAGGAAAACCACGATTATGATGCACTTATTGGATCAAAAAACTCGCCGTATATAACCTGGCTTTCAGAAAATGGAGCTTTGTTTACTGATTCGCACGGAGTATCGCATCCGAGTCAGCCTAATTACCTGGCTTTGTTTTCCGGAAGTACACAAGGTGTTGTTGATGACAAGTGCTTAGTAGCAGAAACGCCATACGTTGCCCCAAACTTGGGCTCGGCGTTATTAAGTAATGGGTTGACTTTTAAAGGATATGCCGAGACTATGCCATCAGAAGGATATTTGCCTTGCTATTATAAAACAAGCAATTTGACCGGACAAAGCTTATACGCCAGAAAACACGCGCCATGGGTAAACTGGATTGGAACTAAAAAGAACGATATTCCGGCGTCATTAAGTTTGCCATTAACAGATTTTCCGTCCGATTTTAAAGATTTGCCGACCGTTGCCTTTGTTATTCCTAACATGGATAATGATATGCATAATATTGGCGCACCGGGAGATGATGCCGCTATTCAGCGTGGGGATAAATGGCTTAAGGAGTACATCAGCAAATATGCCGAGTGGGCTAAAGTACATGACAGCTTGCTGATTGTTACTTTTGATGAAGATGACAGCCGTACAGATGTAAATCATATACCAACTATATTTTACGGCGCACACGTAAAAACCGGAAAATATAATGAACATATCACGCACTATAACGTGTTGCATACCATTGAAGCTATGTATAAACTCCCAGCTGATGATAAACAAAGTGCAGGTGTGATTGGTGATGTGTGGAAATAAGTTTTGCTTTGTTTATGAAAAATCTGTTTAAAGTTTCTTGTCTGGCTGTTTTATTGTTTGCCATATGGTCATGCAATTCCAGTTCTAAAAAAACTGCAACCATACCAAAAATAGAATTAAATTTAAGTCCTAAAACCGCTGCGGATAGTAATAAGAACGATAGCATTGCCATAGCGCAGGTTACCGCCTTGCCGGAGTTTAATAATATCCTGAAGTGGTTTCAAAAGAACAATAAAGATACTACTCAGCATATAGGTGTTGTTATAGGACAAGAGCCCGTAAAAGGCTTTAACTATTTTTGGGTGAAAGTTGGGGTGAATGATAGTAATGACCAATTTAAGGATATGGAGCACTTTTATGTAAACTCCAAAGATCAAACTGTGCATTATTTGGATATTAAGACAGATTCCTTAATGAGTCTAGAGCAATGGCGGGGGAGCGGTAAGGATAGTTGGAAGAATTGATAATAAAACGTTATTGCTGTAAAGGAACGAAGTAATCTATAAACTATGCAGAGCGACTCTGTAAGTAGGGGATTGCTTCGTTCCTCGCAATGACGTGATGTATAAAAAATTGACCTTACACCGTCAACTTCTTATATTTAATCCTTTTCGGCGCAACATCACCCAAACGTTTTTTGCGGTTCTCTTCGTAATCGGAATAGTTTCCTTCGAAGAAGTAAACCTGCGAATTACCTTCAAATGCCAGGATGTGCGTACAGATCCTATCCAAAAACCATCTATCGTGACTGATTACTACCGCGCAGCCACCGAAATCTTCTAAGGCTTCTTCTAAGGCACGCAAAGTATTTACGTCAATATCATTGGTTGGCTCATCCAGCAATAAAACATTCGAGCCTTTTTTTAGCGTTATAGATAAATGCACACGGTTACGCTCACCACCGGAAAGTACACCAACTTTCTTTTGCTGATCGGCACCGTTAAAGTTAAAGCGCGATACATAAGCTCTTGAATTTAGCGGACGGTTGCCTACCATAATGGTTTCTAACCCGCCGGTAACGTTTTCCCAAACCGATTTATTCGGGTCGAGATCATCATGCAATTGGTCGACATAACCTAGGGCTACGGTTTCCCCTACACGGAAAGTTCCAGAATCCGGTTTATCCTGACCTGTTATCAGCCTAAATAATGTTGTTTTACCTGCACCATTTGGCCCGATAATCCCCACTATACCAGCTGGTGGTAAGGAGAAGTTCAGGTTGTCAAACAATAATTTATCGCCGTATGATTTGCTTACACCATTGGCTTCTATCACCACATTACCCAAACGTGGGCCCGGTGGAATGAAGAGTTCCAATTTTTCTTCGCGATCTTTTGTTTCTTCGGATGCTAATTTGTCATAGTTGGATAAACGCGCCTTTGATTTGGTATGTCTGCCTTTTGGGCCCATACGTACCCATTCCAGCTCTCGCTCCAATGCTTTTTGGCGTTTGCTTTCGGTTTTATCCTCCTGCGCTAAACGTTTCGCTTTTTGATCCAGCCACGATGAATAATTTCCTTTCCATGGAATACCTTCACCACGGTCGAGTTCCAGAATCCATCCTGCAACGTTATCCAGGAAGTAGCGATCGTGGGTTACGGCTATTACCGTGCCTTTATATTGTTTAAGGTGTTGCTCCAACCAATCAATGGATTCCGCATCCAAGTGATTGGTAGGCTCATCCAGCAATAAAACATCAGGCTCTTTCAATAACAAACGGCAAAGTGCCACCCTGCGGCGTTCACCACCCGATAATACTGAAATTTTAGTATCAGGTTCCGGGCAACGTAATGCATCCATTGCCCTTTCAAGCTTGGTATCCAACTCCCAGGCGTTTACCGCGTCAATTTTATCCTGCAATTCACCCTGGCGTGTCATCAGCTTATCCATTTTATCGGCGTCGCTGTAATATTCTTCTAAACCAAATTTTTCATTGATCTCTTCATATTCTTTAAGCAGGGCGGTTATCTCGCTAACACCTTCCTCAACCACTTCACGTACTGTTTTTTCAGGATCGAGTTCCGGTTCCTGGCTTAAATAGCCTACTGTATATCCCGGAGAGAATACTACTTCGCCGATATTGGTTTTATCAATGCCGGCAATAATTTTTAATAATGATGATTTACCTGATCCGTTTAAACCGATAACACCAATTTTGGCGCCATAGAAAAACGATAGGTATATATTTTTTAAAACTGTTTTCTGCGGGGGATATACCTTGCTCACCCCGGCCATTGAAAATATGATCTTTTCGTCTGCCATTTTATAATTTTATTAAAAGAATGTAAATATCTGTGAAAATCTGCACTAAGCAAGTCGGTTTTGGTGCTTTTCTCGTATATTTAATAATAATGGAAGGCGGTGGCACGTTTGTATGTCGTAATGTCATAACCAATGTCCCGTATATTCCACATTTGTCATAATTTGGAAGTTATAAGCGTTGGCAGGTTAAACTATTTAAGCCGACTGAAATCTAAAAATTATTAACAATTGATATACTGTCATTTATAGCTAATAATATCAGTTTTTATAAATAAAATTCTTTGTGTAATGCGTAAATTAATAGATTGCGCATCATAACAATGTCTGTTTTTAAACGGTTTAAAAACTTGGCAATAATATTGTTGATAAGTGTAAAAAGAACTTGTTCCTTTTGATAAAAACAATTTTTAAATTAGGAACGTACAAACTTAGAAAGGTATAATATGGAAGCTAAATTTTCGCCACGGGTTAAGGATGTTATACAGTATAGCAGGGAAGAGGCGTTACGCCTTGGCCATGATTATATTGGTACTGAACACCTTTTACTCGGACTAATTCGCGACGGGGACGGAGTAGCTATTAAATTACTTAAAGAGCTTACTGTTGATACCGCCAAATTGCGCCGTGCCGTTGAAGATGCCGTAAAAGGTACCGTTGGCACTAATGTACACATAGGCAGCATTCCTTTAACTAAACAAGCAGAAAAAGTATTGAAGATAACTTACCTTGAAGCTAAAATATTTAAAAGTGATGTAATTGGTACAGAGCATTTACTGTTATCGATATTGCGTGATGAGGATAACATCGCATCGCAGATTTTGATGCAGTTTAATGTTAACTACGAGATATTTAAAGGCGAAGTTGAATCACATAAAAATGATGTGACCGACGAGATGCCGGGATCACCAACTGGTGGTGAGGATGAATTTAAAGATGACGACTCTTTTAGCCAGCCTAAAAAAGTTTCTGATATAAAATCAAAAACCCCTGTATTGGACAATTTTGGCCGTGATTTAACTAAAGCTGCTGAAGATGGCCGCCTTGACCCGATTGTCGGCCGCGAGAAAGAGATCGAACGTGTATCGCAGATCTTATCCCGCCGTAAAAAGAACAACCCTATTTTAATAGGTGAACCGGGTGTAGGTAAATCAGCAATTGCTGAAGGGCTTGCATTGCGTATAGTTCAACGTAAAGTGTCGCGTGTGTTGTTTAACAAACGCGTGGTAACGCTTGATCTGGCTTCATTGGTGGCAGGTACCAAATACCGTGGCCAGTTTGAAGAGCGTATGAAAGCGGTGATGAATGAGTTGGAAAAATCTCCGGATGTGATTTTATTTATTGATGAGATACATACTATAGTTGGTGCAGGTGGTGCTTCAGGTTCGCTTGATGCTTCGAACATGTTTAAACCGGCTTTGGCCCGTGGAGAGATCCAATGCATTGGCGCGACAACTTTAGATGAGTATCGCCAGTACATTGAAAAAGATGGCGCTTTAGACCGTCGTTTTCAAAAAGTAATGGTTGAGCCTGCTACTCCTGATGAAACCATCGAGATATTAAACAGGATCAAAGAGAAATACGAAGAACACCACGGCGTAACTTATACTCCTGAAGCTATTAACGCTTGCGTTGCGTTAACCACAAGGTATATTACCGACAGGTTTTTACCAGACAAAGCTATTGATGCTTTGGATGAATCAGGTTCACGTGTGCACTTAACCAATATTCATGTTCCGCAAAATATATTGGATATTGAGCAGAAAATAGAATTGATAAAGGTTGAGAAGAACAAAGTTGTTCGCAGCCAAAAATATGAAGAGGCAGCTAAGCTTCGCGATACTGAAAAACACCTGCTAGAAGAACTTGACCAGGCAAAATCAGTATGGGAAGCCGAAACAAAATCAAAACGTTACACCGTAACCGAAGATAATGTTGCCGAAGTTGTTTCCATGATGACCGGAATCCCTGTGCAAAAGGTTGGACAAGCCGACAGCCAAAAACTATTGAACATGTCTGGTTCAATTGCTGGTAAGATCATTGGACAGGACGACGCGATCAAAAAATTAACCCGCGCTATACAACGTACACGTGCCGGACTGAAAGACCCTAAAAAACCAATTGGTTCATTTATCTTCTTAGGCCCTACCGGTGTTGGTAAAACTGAGCTTGCCAAAGAACTTGCCCGTTTTATGTTTGATACTGAAGATGCACTGATACAAATTGATATGAGCGAATACATGGAGAAATTCGCGGTATCCCGTTTAGTTGGGGCGCCTCCGGGTTATGTAGGTTATGAAGAAGGCGGACAGCTTACCGAAAAAGTGCGCCGTAAACCATATGCAGTAGTATTACTGGATGAGATCGAAAAAGCCCATCCGGATGTATTTAACATATTGTTGCAGGTATTAGATGAAGGACAATTAACTGATTCATTAGGCCGTAAGGTTGATTTCAGGAATACAATCATCATCATGACCTCTAATATCGGTGCCCGCCAGTTGAAAGATTTCGGTCAGGGTGTTGGTTTTAGTACCAATGCAAAAACTACCCAGGCAGATTCACACTCACGTGGTGTAATTGAAAACGCTTTAAAACGTGCATTTGCTCCGGAGTTCTTGAACCGTGTTGATGACGTTATCGTGTTTAACTCATTAGGGAAAGATGAGATCTTCAAAATTATCGACATTGAATTGGCTTCATTATTTAGCCGTGTGAATAGCTTAGGCTACAAAATTGAGCTTACGCTTGCTGCCAAAGAATTCATCGCAGATAAAGGATATGATTCACAATTTGGCGCACGCCCCTTAAAACGTGCTATCCAGAAATATTTGGAAGACCCAATTGCTGAAGAAATACTTAAAGGCGAACTTAGTGAAGGTGATACAATGGAAGTAGATTTTAACAAAGAAACCAGCGAAATTACCATCATTGACCGCAAAGGCGAAAACAAAAAGCCTGAAGAGGAAGAAGAACAGAAATAATTCTGATAAGAATAGATAAAAAAGCCTCCAGGTACGCCTGGAGGCTTTTTTTGTGAGATATTATTAGCTATTACAGCATTGGTATATAATCATAAGGAAGCATAGTTCCTACTCGCGTCTGCCATAACATATAACCATCTATGTTTATTACTCCAGGATTAAGGATTTTACCATTGTTATTAAAAACAAGGTATGGTTTGTTTTTATTAATAAACATAAAGAACGTTATTGAACTGTGCCATATCCAAAAAGGAGAAACCGGATTACCATTAACAACAGGCACAATGTTTTTTACATGCTCTATAAACAAGCTGTTTAATGATGTATCTTTTGCGCTTATACCCTTTATTGCATACATGTCCTTTTGATTGGTTTTTAAAAGTAACTCTTTACCAGTTAAAAAACCGTTTTGAAGCTGAGCAATATAAGTAGAGTTATCATAGTCAGCATCGATACCAAAATTATCTGACATGGCATCTGCATCTGCTGCTGCCTGCGGATCATAAGGATCTACCGTAATAGCATTTTTGTTATAATAACGGTTTTTTCCGCGACTGGCACGCTTTATACGGAAACCGTTTTCGGAAAGGCTATCACTTTTTATTGATCTGAAAAGCTGCATCATTGAACCCTGATAACATTCTAACCGGTTCATTCGCCATTCTTTTTGCTGTTTCGGAGTTCCCTTCATCTCTTCAAAATAAGATTCTCCTCCAAAGTAAACGTTGGATGTATTTATGTCCTTAACAAAAAAGTTAAGCAGGAATATAATCTTATAACCTAATGCATCGTTTTCTATCTCAATAAATTTATCTGATCGTGCGCTAAATCCACCTCGGGCATCAATATCATAAAATTTTATATCGTATGGGTTTAGTATTTTACATTGTCTTGCGAAAGTTGAATTGCCAAAAAATTCTGTTTCAAATACAGGAAAGCAAGCAGAAAGTTTAGGTTTAGCCTTAATGGTTACTTCAGCCAAAGAGTCATTTGACGGCGTTAATTCAATATCCTTTAAATTAATATTACCTGATACGTTAAGTACAGCCTGATAGGTTTGATAACCGATGATTTTTACTAATAACCGGCATCGGCCAGCAATTACATCTTTAAGAATAAAGGTGCCATCCTGATTAGTGGTATTAGCAATATCAGTGTTATTTATAAATGCTGTAGCTAAAGGCAACGGCGTTTTGTCAGCCGCATTTACAACGTTACCGGTAATCGTATACTGGGCGTTGCTGTTAAAGGCTATAAATATTAAGAAAATTGTAAGGTATTTAAACATATAAAATGAGGCTTTATGCTATTGACAATGTTGGTTTAGTGATATAAAGCTAAGGAATATTTAAAGCCGTTTTAGACCGTATGAAAATTTTTACAATTAGTGTAGTAGGAAAACATTAATTCCTCACAATAAATAAAAATATTTTTTGTTAGAAAACATAAAGGTTTATCATTTTTAACTAAAATTTACATTTAGTTTAAACCTTTTTACGGAACTTTGGTCTATATGAAAAAGTAACATCTTGCATTATGAAAAAAAACTTATTTTTATTAGTTATCGGCGGTGCGTTATTTACCGCTTCTTGCACAAAAAGGTATGACGTTGTTCAGCCTAATCAAACAGTTTATGCCGACATTAAGACTACCGACTGGGGTACTGCAAACGGTGGCCTTACAGATACTGTGTTAATTAATACACCTGAAATTACCAGTTATTTAAAAAACAATGGCCTTGTTGCTGTAGCATTAACATTTGATGGCGGGACTACTTACGAACCAATTCCTTACGTTTATAATAACGTAAATTATAGCTTTATTTATGGAAATGGTGGAATTGAACTTTACGCGCAATCTGCTGATGGAACAAAAGTTATTACTACTCCACCCGCCTCAACCGCTAAAATTACCTTAATACCAGCTAATTAATTATTAGAGGTTGATGGAGATTAAACTTACTAATCTTTTTAAAATTAAAAAGCCTTCGATTGTATCGAAGGCTTTCTTTTTATGTATCGGAAGGTGAAACTAATTACTACTCCAACTATTTTTCCATCTGCTCAATTACAGCCTGCGAAACGCCGGTGAAAGAGAATCCGCCATCATGGAAGAGGTTTTGCATAGTAACCATTTTGGTTAGGTCGGAGAATAAACTTACGCAATAATCAGCGCATTCGTCTGCAGAAGCATTGCCCAGCGGACTCATCTTCTCAGCGTAACTGATAAAACCATCAAAACCTTTAACACCTGAACCAGCAGTAGTGCGGGTTGGCGATTGAGACACGGTGTTGATACGAACTTTCTTTTCAATGCCGTAAAAATAACCAAAGTTACGGGCAATACTTTCCAACATTGCTTTCCCGTCGGCCATATCATTATAGTTAGGGAATACGCGTTGGCCAGCAATGTAAGTAAGGGCTACAACAGATCCCCACTCATTAATCGCATCTTCTTTCATCGCTATCTGCAATACACGGTGTAAGCTGATCGCAGAAATATCAAGGCCTTTGTGGGTGAAATCATAATTATTTTCGGTATAAGGGATACCCTTACGCACATTAATGCTCATGCCTATAGAGTGCAGGATAAAATCCACACCGCCGCCAAAATGTTCTTTAGTTTTAACAAACAGGTTAGTAATATCTTCGGCACTGGTAACATCAGCCGGAATAACCGGTGCATTAATCTCTTCTGCCAGTTTATTGATAGTCCCCATGCGTAATGCAATAGGAGCGTTGGTTAATACTATTTCGGCACCTTCGGCATAACAATGCTGTGCTGTTTTCCAGGCGATAGAATTTTCATCCAGCGCACCGAATATGATTCCTTTTTTGCCTTTTAATAAATTATAAGCCATGTTTTGGTTTGTTGTTTATAAAGTGGTAAAGTTATAATTATATTTACGATTTTAGATTTACGAGTTACGATTTTCCATTAACAGTTGAAAGATCATTTATTTCCAATCAGAGATTATGAAGCTAGCAATTCCCTCGCATTTTGCAATGCACTCTCGCCCGGTTTATCGCCGCTTAGCATTTTGGCAATTTCCAGCACACGTTCCTGTTCGTTCATCTGTTTGATGCGGGTATTAGTTGCTGCGCCTTCATCATCTTTATAAACAAAGTAATGGCTTTGCCCTTTACTGGCAATTTGTGGCAGATGGGTAATGGTGATCACCTGTAAGTTATCGGCCAGTTTTTCCATGATCTGCCCGACTTTGTTGGCTACCTCACCAGATACTCCGGTATCGATCTCATCAAAAATGATAGTTGGCAAGGCTGTATTTTGTGCCACAAGTGATTTGATGCTCAACATTAATCTTGATAGCTCACCGCCTGAAGCGACCTTGCTCATCTCTGCCAACGCATGACCTTTGTTTGCCGAGAAAAGAAAACGCACATTGTCTGCGCCATCTTTAGTTAGTTCAATAGTATTTGATAAATCAATTTTGAGCGCTGAATTTGCCATGCCCATTTCGGCAAGGTTTTCCAATACTTGCTTTTCAATTTGCGGGATGACCTTGCCGCGGTTAGCAGATAGCTTTGTTGCCAGTTGCTCCAATTCTTTTTTATCAGCGGTTAATTGAGTGTTCAATTTTTCTATCGCTTCATCACCAAAAACCGCTTGTTGTATTTTGTCTGACAGATCGTTCTGTATCGCTAACAAATCCGCAGTAGTATTTACACGGTGTTTTTTTTGCAGGTTATAGATCAGGCTTAACCTGGTATTGATTTCTTCAGCACGCGCCTCATTGGTATGGGTGCGTTGTTCAAGGGTGTCAATCTCTGCGGCGATATCCTTTAGTTCGATGATGGTGCTGTTAAGGCGCTGGTGTAATTCTGTTATTTCGGGATTGAATTTTTCAAGTGATGACAGGTGGTGCCCAGCCTCACGTAATTGGATCAATGCAGATGCTTCGCCTTCATTCATTAAATAATATGCGCTTAACAAATTCTTTTTTATCTCACCAGCATTATTTAGGGCATAAAGTTCCTGCTCCAATAACTCTTGTTCATCATCTGATAGGTTTGCTTTTTCCAACTCATCAAACTGAAACTGGAAATAATCTAAATCAGCTTTCGCTTTATCGCTTTCTTCAATTAATTGCTGCAGGCGTGAGGTGGATTTTTTATAAGCTTTGAATTTAGTACGATAATCATTAAGCAAATCATTATGCTTGGCAACGGAATCAACTATCAGTAATTGAAATTCAGGATCATTAATTTCTAAAGTGGCGTGTTGTGAGTGGATGTCGATCAGTTTTTCGCCTAAAGACTTAAGTGAATTTAGGTTTACGGGAGTATCATTCACAAAGGCCCGGGATTTACCATCGGCAGAGATTTCGCGCCTTAAAACGGTTTCAGCTTCGTAGTCGAGATCGTTATCTTCAAAAAAAGCTTTTAAATGGAAACCCTCTATCTTAAAGGAACCTTCGATAATGCATTTTTTTTGCTGATTAAAAAAATACCTGCTCTCAGCACGCTGCCCCAATATAAGCGAAAGGGCGCCGAGTATAATTGATTTACCCGCGCCCGTTTCACCAGTAAGTATATTTAACCCTTTATCAAAACTGATTTCCAGGGTGTCAATTAAAGCGTAATTACTAATAGAAAGCCTTTGGAGCATAGCGTTAAAATAAGAACGCTAAAATACAAAATAGTTTGTTAAGGCTTGGTTAGTTTGCGCTCTTTGTGCTGTCTGACTGCATGTTTTTTAGGTTCTTATTAACCTCGTCCTGTATGTTTTTCTGCATGTCTTCCATCTGCTTTTTCCACTCAGGGCTATTGAACTGCTTGCTTATTTCCTCTGCTTGTTCTTTTATGTCTTTTTGCTGTTTTTTCCATTCTTCGCTGTTAAATTGTTTGCTCATACGCGCAGCTTGTAATCTTATCTCAGCCATTTGTTTCTTGAAATCCGGGCTGTTAACATATTGCTCACTCATGTTTTTAGCTTGCTCCTTCATATCTTCCACTTGTTTCCTGAATTCCGGGCTGTTAGTATATTGCTTGCTCATCTTTTCAGCCTGTATCTTCATGTCTTCTATTTGTTTTTTCCATTCGGGGCTGTTAAACTGCTTGCTCATTTTTTCAGCCTGAATTTGCATGTCCTTTACTTGTTTTTTCCATTGCGAGCTGTTGAATTGTTTCTGCATTTTCATTGCATTCATCTTAATTTCAACCATTTGTTTTTTAAACTCAGGAGTCATTTTAAAATTGGCAGCCGAAGCAAAACGTATACTATCATCAAACTTAAAATCAAATGATGGGTTTTCTTCTAAAAAATTCTTCTTGTCTGATTCAGGCATCTCGCTTAGTGAATTGTATTCTTTTTTATCGCCTTTATCGTCTTCAATAATTATTTTAAACTTCTTTTTAGTGGTATCGGTTAATAGTTTAGCAGTTGCGGTATCAACACAAAGCACAATTGATTTCCTTTTGCGTGATATATGGGCATTAGTGGTAACAGGTAAAGTCGCTTTTTTTAGATAGAAAATTATTTTATGCGCCTTTTTAGCAGCTGTTTTGGCTTCGCTATATTGTGGGATACCCCAGGCCAACAATGTGCCTATTGCTGCTATGGTAATAATTATAAGCAGGTTAAATTTGGGTAACGAATCTTTGGTTTCCATGGTGTTTAATCTTTTAATTCTGTTTAATAGTGGATATTTTTTGTCACCGGCAGATGCCATTGCCAGCGCGTAATGCTGGCTGTTCTGTTGCGCGATAATAAGTAGTGCTTTAGAGTAAGTGAAATTGTTGTAATCGGCATCTATAACCATATCATCGCAGCAATGCTCTCGCTCTAATCTGATGGTTTTTGAGATCAGCCAAACAAAGGGATTAAAACAAAGGATTGTTTCCATAATGCACTGCAAAATGTTCAGCAGGTAGTCATGGCGTTTAATGTGCGATAATTCATGCATTAATATTGCTTCAACCTGGTTACTATCGAGGTTATTGATCAGCGATAGGGGGAATATGATAATGGGTTTTAAATATCCTATAGTTAGGGGGATAGATATATTTTCGGAAAAGTATAACGATACTGCTTTAACAATCTTTAGATTCTTACACATTTCCTGCGCCTTGTTGGTCCACGATGCATCAGTTTGCAGGTTTTTTTGCTTGCGGATGTGGTGGATATGTACAAAACCGCCTGTCAATTTAATGCCTTGCAGTATCAATCCTATCATGTATAAGCCTACTATATATTTGGCATATTGTGTAATAATGCTTTCTGCCTGTTGTAATAATGAAGGCACATGCGTTACGCCTAAAATTGTACCTTTGCCATGTGTTAATGCCATGTAGTTAGCTACAGCTGTATTTTGCAGGTATATTTTTAATAGGTTAGCCATAAACCAGCAGCAAATAATTACCAGCCCCAGGTAATTAGCATCGTATTTGTACTTTGAGGTGATATCAGGGAATAGTTGCACCAATACCTGTAATGCGACGTAAATTAACAATGCCTGCCCAACAGACTCAAATATGGCCTGGCCAAGGGCGTTGATAAGGATGCTTGTTGTCATAACATTAATTGTTTTTTTCTAAGTTATCCAGGTAGTTTTTGATCATGTCCAGTTCTTCTTTAGATGCTTGCTTATTGCTGAGCACCTGCATTACCAATTGCGACGAAGAACCGTTAAATACAGTTGATATAATCTTATCCAATGCAGTATTCTGCGCCTGCTCACGGGTGATCAGCGCTTTGTATAAATGTGTTTTGGCGGTAGTATCGCGTTCAACCAAACCTTTATCGTGCATTATTTGCATTAATTTAAGGGTAGTAGTATAGCCGGCATCTTTTGTTTTCTCCAAAATCTCATGTACATCACGCACCGAGCACTGTCCTTTTTCCCAAATGATCTGCAATATTTCCAGCTCGCTTTCTGTAGGTTTCATCTCCATCTTTTATATTACGAATTCTTTCGTACAAATATGTACGATATTTTTCGTACATGCAAATTATTTTACATTATTTAACAAAAGAGACGTGTATTAATCTGGAACGTTGCATAGGAAGGACGGATTTCACTAAGACATTTGCTCTTTTGAGCATTAGCTTAATGACAAAAAAAGGAATTTTAGAAAGAAGATAAGGGAACTTTATTATTTATTGCTCTGCAACGTAGCGTATTTATTTCCATCACCAGGATCGGCTTGGGTGAGGATGTTCATGGCGGTTATCCTGTCCTGCGGATCAGCCTTGCTGAATATAGACACTAACTCATCGCTTTTGGCGGTATAAAACACCAACGGATACATGGCACCTAAACGTGTGCGGTCAATTTGTTGCAATGCGGGTAAGAGATTGGCTATTACTTTGACACCTTTGCCTGGATTGTCAGCCATTATGTCGAGTCCGTTGCGGTGATAATCATACATAAAGCTACGTAACGATTCATAAGCCTTATCATTCAAATTTTCAGAAAGCCAATAGCGGCTCACATTATTATTATCAAATGCTTTCCATCCGGTATAGGTTGATGTTTGTGCCAGGTTAACTACATTTTGCGCCAGCGCGAAATATTGTGCGCCCCCGTATCGCGAAAATGTATCATAATCCATACCTATAATAATATAAGCGTAAAATGCCATTATCGAGCTTAAATTACTCGTAAATATTTGGTCGGAATAATCAATAGTTTGCCCTTGTTGATAGGTAAAGTCAATATTCTTGTCATTCAATAACATTACGGGGCTGCTGTACATCGAATTAAAAACCGGCCTTGATGACTGTACCTGTAATTCGCCGCTAAAGGTGCTGCTGCCATCCCAACTGGTTACATTCAAAACAAACGTACAATCAAATCTTTCCTGTGGCTCAACCTGGTCTGCACACCATTTGTGGCCATTCAAAAAGGTCTTCATAGCTGTTTCCAGCTCGGTAAATATGCGTTTGTTGGTTGTTTGTATTTTGGGGGTTAAAACCGATACCCGCGCATTCAAATCCTGACCGAAAGCCGAATAGCTTAAACAAATGAGCAGTACGTACAGGCTTAGTTTTTTCATTACTTTATCAGTTCAGCAACTTTTTGGCAAATATCCCGGGCTACTTCCTCTTTAGTCTTTAAATTGAAAGTTGTTTTGTTAAGATTACAGTCGATAATAGTTATTTTATTGGTGTTGCTCTTAAATCCGGCGCCCGTGTCGTTAAGCGAATTTAAAACAATAAAATCGAGATTCTTCTTTTTAAGTTTTAAAATGGCATTTTGCTCCTCATCATTAGTTTCAAGCGCGAAGCCTACTAATAACTGATCGTCCCTTTTTTTTTCGCCCAATGTTTTTAATATATCAACTGTGCTTTTCAGTTCTATATTAAGAATATCGTTCTGTTTCTTTATTTTTTTTGGCGATGGATCAAGAGGCGTATAATCGGCAACGGCTGCGCTCATCACGCAAACATCAGCATTGGAATAATTTGTTTCACAAGCCTGTAGCATTTCAG
The DNA here is from genome assembly GCF_013408825.1 of Mucilaginibacter tundrae. Lineage (GTDB taxonomy): Bacteria > Bacteroidota > Bacteroidia > Sphingobacteriales > Sphingobacteriaceae > Mucilaginibacter. The sequence goes on along the minus strand of NZ_JACCBZ010000014.1, from coordinate 2,934 downwards.
CAGCGGTGGTAACGTCAATGCGGTTTACTTGATGTTTGCTGATTTGGGCGGTTGGGCCGGTAACTAACGTCACATCGGCACCCATAATAGCGAATTCATCAGCAATAGAAAAGCCCATTTTACCTGATGAGTGGTTGCCAATAAACCTTACCGGGTCAATAGCTTCATAAGTTGGCCCGGCGGTAACTAATATTTTTTTACCGCTTAACGGGAGTTTTTTTTTTTGCTGCGCGGATAGGAACGCGATAATCTCTTCCGGCTCTGCCATCCGTCCCTCACCATTGAGGCCGCTGGCCAATTCGCCTGTGCCAGGATTGATCAGTAGGTTTCCGTAAGATTGAAGCTTTTTAACATTTTGCGTAGTTGCCGGATGTTTCCACATATCCAGGTCCATTGCAGGTGCGAAATATACCGGGCATTTAGCCGAAAGATAAACTGCCAAAAGCAGGTTATCACAAAAGCCATTGGCCATTTTGGCAAGGGTATTAGCTGTGGCAGGTGCTATGATCAATGCATCAGCCCATAAGCCTAATTCTACATGGTTATTCCACTCGCCGTTGTCGGGTATAAAATAATCAACCAGTACTGGTTTTTTTGATAACGTGGCAAGAGTTAGTGGAGTAATAAAGCTGGTGGCATCTTTTGTCATAATAACCTGCACCTCGGCACCAGCCTTAACCAGTAACCGTACAAGTAACACCGATTTATATGCGGCTATACTTCCGCAAACACCTAAGATGATTTTTTTGCCCTCAAACATATAATAGCCTTTTTGCTGATGCAATGGTAACAAATTTAAAATTAAACAAAAAAACTCCCCAATGGGGAGTTTCAAAATAACTTTTGTGTTATCCGCTTAAAGCCGATAAAGTATTATTGTTGTTCTTTAGCAGGGTTACGGTGATATACCTTACCATCTAAAAATTCCTGCACAGCTACTAATGTAGGTTTAGGTAATCTTTCATAGTATTTAGATATTTCAATCTGCTCACGATTTTCAAATATCTCTTCTAAATTATCATTAGATGAAGCAAACTCAGAAAGTTTGGCGTGTAACTCTTCCTTGATATTATTTGAAAGCTGATTAGCCCTTTTCGACATAATTACAATCGACTCATAAATGTTGCCTGTTTCGGTATCCAACTCACGTAAATCGCGTGTTACTGTGCTGCTTGCAACAGCAGGCTTGTTAATGTTTGTAGTACTCATATCTTTTAATTTGGTATTTTCTGATCATTATTCCCTTTTTCTGATGGCGGCTGGGATTTTACCGTGTCTTTTTTAGCAATTTTACGTGCAAGCCTTTGGTCGGTTACTGCTTCGGCCAATATTTCTTTAGCCTGTGTTATTCCACGTTCACTATCTTTTTTCAAAACAGCAACGTCACTTAAATATTTACTGTTTGGGTATTTGTCTCTAAATTGGTCCGCATCAGTAATAGCTAGGGTAAAGCGGTCTTCCTGTAAAAACTCAGCACTTTTCTTTGAATATAAGTATTGAGCTTTAATTGTTAAAAACTCCATTTCCTCAGCATATTTAGTATCCGGGTAATCACGCAATGAGTTACCGAAAGATATAACCGCAGCCTGAAAATCGCCAATAGTTAAGTATAACTTAGCGTTAGCATATGATTTTTCTTCCAGCTTATCACGTAAATTTTGTATTAGCTTACCTGCTTCAGCCACACGCTCGCTTTTTGGATATAAGTTGATGAACAGCTGTAAAGCATCAATAGCGCTTAAGGTATTCGACTGGTCAAGCGAAAAGATAGGCGAATCCAGGTAATAGCAATAAGCGCCCATAAACCTGCACTCCTCAGCCCTTGAACTATTGGGATAAGTATCCGCGAATGATTTAAAATGATATCTGGCAGATGTATAATCATGCAACCTATAGTTAGTATAGGCGTAGTAGTAATATAAATCTTCAGCTTGTTCCTGTCCGCGGTACCTGGCAACTAATACATCAAATAATTCTAAAGCTTTACTATAGCTCTTTTTATTATAAAGCCTTATGGCCTCCTTGTATTTCTTGGCGTAATCGTTACTTGCTTTTAACTTCTCAAACTTGCTTTTGCAACTGCCAAATGCAAGTAGTAATACAATTAAAATAGCCCCTAATAAATAGTATTGTTTTTTAAACATCGTGCAAAGATAGTTGAATAATGTAATTCAGTCAATTATTTTATTTATAAGCAGCTAATATATAGCCACTTTTTTGTACACGTGTTATATATATATAGTATTTAACATCTTTTAACCTTTATACTAAGTGCAAACGATGCCTTGTTATATATAAGTATATGGAGGAGGAACTTTACTATTATTGCGTACTTATATAGCATATAGATTGGAGCCATGCGAGCGTAACTTATTTCCTTTGTATATACTATATAATGGGATGTTTTTAAAGTTATAGCTGCGTGTTTATATTTTCACCATATATAGTGTATATATACTATATAGCATTTGGGCGTTACCTGCGGCCCGGGCTGTTTGTTCATACGGCTACAGGCATTTGGCTCGAAGGCCGGTATCCACTGCCGTCCCTAACGCATTTCGCCTGTTTTAAGTGTGTACACAATACACACTAAACTTTGTTTCAAATTTTTTCCGCTGATTTGCAAGTCTTTACAGCTTTAATTGAAGAATTATTAGCTAAGGTATTGCAGAATATGAAAATGTAGTTACCTTTGCAACCCGCAAAAAAAGGTAACGCGATGTTGCTTAAAGCAGGTGAAAAAAAAGTTAAAATAAAGTTTGCAAACTCAGAATTCATTTCTACCTTTGCAACCCGCAAAACAAGTAACACAATGTTACTGAAACAGCGAAAAAAACTTAGAAATAAAGTTTGCAAATAAGAAAAGGTTTTCTACCTTTGCAATCCCAAAACGAACGGGAAAAAAGAGAAGGTCGAAAGCTGAAAGGCGGGAGA
>NZ_JACCBZ010000013.1 GCF_013408825.1 Mucilaginibacter tundrae | reverse complement strand
TCTCCCGCCTTTCAGCTTTCGACCTTCTCTTTTTTCCCGTTCGTTTTGGGATTGCAAAGGTAGAAAACCTTTTCTTATTTGCAAACTTTATTTCTTTTTAATTTTATAAAGTTTTTTTGCCGCTTTCAATCTCTCTTTTCTCCTTCGTTTGCGGGCTGCAAAGATGCGACTTTTTTAGTTGTCTGTCAAGTTAAATTTAACTTATTTTCAGATTATTTTTATTGTCGCTAAATGTTCAAAAAACAACCGCTTTTCTTTAGCGGGGCACAAATGTAACAAGAATATCCAACCCTGCAAAAACATTTTTGTAAAAACTGTATATTCATTTATAACTAACTGTTAAACAGCAAATATTTTGTCGATTTTATTTCGATACTATATAGTAAACAGGGCTGTTATTGAATTCGTATCTTTGAAACACGATATGGACAAGCTTAATTTCCCTCCTAATTTCTTAGAATCATTATCCGGCGAGCCTGGTTTTGATGCGGAAAACTTCATCAATACCCACGAATTTTCTGAAACACCTACTTCCATCAGGATAAATCCTTTTAAAAAATCGGCAATAAAAACCGGTGAGCAGGTGCCTTGGTGCCCCGAAGGTTATTATTTGGCTACCCGCCCGTCGTTTACATTCGATCCTTTATTCCACGCAGGGTGTTATTATGTACAGGAGGCCTCATCCATGTTCATCGGCCATATATTGAAAAACATTAAGCCCGATGGTGAACCCGTGAAAATATTGGACCTGTGTGCAGCGCCCGGAGGTAAAAGCACTTTGATCAATTCGGCGATACAACCGGATGATCTGTTAGTGGCTAATGAGATCATTAAAACGCGTGTACCTATACTTACTGATAACCTCAGTCGCTGGGGTACGGCGAATGTTATTGTAACTAACAACGATCCTAAAGATTTTACCCGCCTGAAAGGCTTTTTTGATATCATATTTGTTGATGCGCCTTGTTCAGGTTCGGGCATGTTTCGTAAAGACCCTGCCGCGATGAACGAGTGGAGCGAAAACAATGTAAACTTATGTCAACAAAGGCAGGAAAGAATTTTGGCCGACATTTATCCCTGCTTAAAAGAAGGCGGACACCTTATATATAGTACCTGCTCCTACTCGCACCAGGAAAACGAGGATATTTTGGATTGGCTTTGCGAAAGTTTTGAATTGGAGAGTTTGCCTATACCTATATATAAGGAGTGGGGTATTGTTGAAACACAATCCGAAAAGAAAAAAGCTTGGGGGTATCGGTTTTATCCCGGCAAGGTAAAGGGTGAAGGGTTATTCGCGGCATGCTTAAAGAAAACCGGAAGCCAGGAAGCGATGGGTGGCTTTAAGAATAAGGAGCAACAAAAAGTAGTGATGAAGGAACTGGACCAGGTAAAACAATATATTAATGAGCCAGCCGAATTTTACTATTTTAAAGTGAATGATGACTGGATGGCTATCAACCGCAACCACATTGAAAGTTTGAATATCCTGAGCCGGAATTTGTATGTAAAGAAGTCGGGAGTGAGGATAGGCAAACTTGCCGGTAAAGATTTGGTGCCAGATCATGAATTGGCATTGAGTATCATTATAAACAAAGACGCGGTATTGCAAACCGAATTGGATAAAGAACAAGCTATACAATATTTAAGGCGCGACAATATCAGCATAAACCCAACTGATAAAGGCTGGAGTTTGATGAATTTTGAAGAACATGCGCTGGGATGGGCTAAGTTATTGCCTAATCGGATCAATAATTATTATCCGAAAGAGATCAGGATATTCTCACAGGCTCCGCAATAGAACCCATATTTATAGCACATGATGTGATAGAACAAGTAGCGGGTTGTTTGCGTACAATATGCAATGCGTACTAATATGAAAATTAAGCTAATATTTATTGCATTTTTTTTGACGCCATTCCTATCGCAAGCGCAAGTAAAAACGATTGTCGGTAATGATATTGTGAGCCTTAAAACCTTTACTACTGTTTTGAGTGATGCTGTTAGAATGGAAAAGCTTGATGATTACTTTAAACTACTAGGCTATAAGTTTACCGGGATGGAAAACATATCAAGGCATGGGATGCAGGGGCATGAGTTAACTTATAAAGGTGATCACTCAGATTTTAGAATAGACCTGGTAAACAGGCTTAAGCTTAACATTTTATATGAAACACCATCTGCCGATGAATACAATTCGATATTGACCTACCTTCAAACCACCAACGGCTATAAACTTGTTGACGATGCGGATAGTGGCTTAACAACATCAGAAACTTTTGCCAATAGCGAATACTTATTTGTTTTTATGACCAGGAAAACCCAAAATGGAATGCAATATTCCATTAACGCATCAAGCAAAGTGAACAACCTGGTGGTTAATGGCGATAATAATCAATAGCCAATTAGTATTGCCCGATAGATAATAATACCAATGTACAGGCGTATTCGGTTTCTATGCCCTTTTCATTTGCCATTTTGCGTAGTTCACTATTCTCCGTGCCAGGGTTGAAGATGATACGCTTCGGATTCGTATCTAATATATAATCATATAAAGGCGGCTGGTTTTGCGGGCCCACATATAAGGTTATCGTATCAATATCATCATGTATAACTTCCGGTTTCTCTATTGGCAAGCCCGCAACCTCGCCGGTTTTTATCCCCACGTTAACTATAGTGTGCCCTTTCCCAACCAAACGGTTTGCCGCCAAATAAGCGTAACGGCTTGCATCCGGGGTCGCGCCTAAAACCAATGTCTTTTTATCAGCCATTTATAATTCTATTTAATAATGCAATCTGCCCGGCATGATAAATATGATGCTGAATTAATCCGTTGATCAATGCCTCATAAGTAACTACCGGCCTGTCGCCTCGTTGGTCATCTATTGGCTCATCCCACTGTTCTTCAGGAAACTTTTGGATGATGCCAATCAAATTTACGTTAACCAATTTTAAGTCATCAACATAATTCTGCCATTTTTGCTCATCGGGCTTGCCAATCTCTGGCCAATCACCGCTGCTGGGCACGCCTGCGGTCATACCGTTCATGCGGTCCATTACCTCCTCTGTCCAGGCAACCATGTGTAATACAATTTCGGCAATGTTATGGACAGAGCCGGGCGGCTTTTCATAGGCAGCCTCAAAACTCACTTTGGCAAGTGTATCATATATACCTTTGCCATACCAAGGGCGGCCTGATAATACTTTCTCTAATTCTTGCTGTAGTTTTTCGGATGTTGTCATTTATAATATTTTTAAAGCCGCTGTCGCGCAGTTTATACCATCAATAGCAGCAGAAATTATACCACCGGCATAACCTGCACCTTCGCCACATGGGAATAAGCCGGTTATCTGTGGATGCTGTAAGGTTTCTTTATCTCTGGGCACTTTTACGGGTGATGAGGTACGGGATTCCACCCCAACTAATATAGCCTCATTGGTATAATACCCCTTCATTTTCTGTCCAAATACAGGTAATGCTTTTCGCAAGCGTTCGTTGATCCAGTTTGGTAATACTTCTTTCAATTGGGTGCTTTTTGTGCCCGGCAAATACGAGTTTTTAGGAAGATCAATAGATTGCCGGCCATTAACAAAATCAACCATGCGCTGTGCAGGTGCAACTAAACTACCGCCACCCGCTGTAAAGGCAATGCGTTCAATTTCCTGTTGAAACTTGAGCATTTTAAATGGATTGCTTTCATCCCCGGCTACATCCTCTAAATTAATTTGGACCACTGTACCCGAGTTGGCATAAGGGTTATTCCGTTTTGATGGGCTCCAGCCATTTACTACAATTTCATTTGCTTCTGTTGCACATGGCGCGATGATACCGCCCGGGCACATACAAAATGAGAACACACCACGACCATCAACCTGCTCCACCAAACTATAATAGGATGGTGGCAAATCATCACCCCTAACCTCACAATGGTATTGCGCACGGTCAATAATTTCCTGCGGATGCTCTATCCTCACACCTAAAGCAAATGGTTTGGCTTCTATCAATACATTTTGGCGGTGCAGCATTTCAAAAATATCCCGGGCAGAATGACCGGTTGCCAGTATCACCGCATTGGAATTTATTTTTTCGCCTGATGCCAGTTCAACGCCTTTAATTTTATCGAAGGAGATTATTAATGAAGTAACCTTTGCATCGAAACAGATTTCTCCACCTGCATTGAGTATCGTTTCGCGGATAGCGGTGATGATCTGTGGTAATTTATTGGTGCCGATATGCGGACGGGCATCAACCAAAATATCGGTCGTAGCGCCATGAGCTACAAATATTTTCAGCACCTGGTTCACATCACCCCGCTTGGTCGATCTGGTATAGAGCTTACCGTCAGAGTAAGTCCCCGCACCACCTTCGCCAAAACAATAATTGCTTTCAGGATTTACAAGGCCTTGTTTATTAATATTAGCAAGGTCGCGACGGCGGTCTTTAACCTCCTTGCCACGTTCTATAATAATAGGTTTCAACCCCAGCTCAATACACTGCAAAGCCGCGAATAACCCTGCCGGACCAGCGCCCACGATAATAACCGGCTTAGCTTCTTTTACATCCGGATAGTTGACGGTATAACTTTCAGCACGGAACGGTTCATCAACATATACCTTTAACTGCATACGGTAAACAACCTTCCGCCCTCGTGCGTCGATTGAACGCTTGATTATTTGAAAGCCGGTAATTTTATTGGGCGATATTCTTAATGCTGATGCTGCAAGGCCTTTTAAAACGGCCTCATCTTCATGCTGCCCGGGCGGGCATACTATTTCAATTTCTTTTATCATACTGTTGCCGGGTTTTTATCCCGGATAGGGCAAAGATAAATGTTTTAGAGATTATTAACAGCAACCGTCCGCAAGCAAACGATAATCGTTCGTTATCGAACAGTTATGAAATCATCACAATATCTAAATAACTATAAATCAACAACATAAATTAATGGTATCAATTTTGGCATAGGCTTATCAAATTACAAAAAGATGAGCACGGATAATTATTTAAGGTTTATATGGGAAGGTTGCTTACGCAACGAGCCTAAGTACCAGGAGTTACTATATAAAACACTATCGCCCAAAATGATGACAGTTTGTATGCGTTATGCAAAGGATAAAGACGAGGCTCAGGATATTTTGCAGGAAGGGTTTGTAAAACTGTTTAACAACTTGCACAATTACCGTGGTGAGGGTAGCTTGGAAGGCTGGATACGCCGAATTATGGTACATTGCGCCATATCGCGTTATCGTAAATCGCGCACTATGGTTTTGGTTGATGATTTTGGAGAAGACAGCAACATGATGGCAGGCACTACACGTAACAATAATACCCTTGAAGCTGCTGACTTATTACAAATGATAGATCAATTACCGGACACCTATCGCTCGGTATTTAATATGTATGCTATTGAAGGCTTTTCGCACCACGAAATAGGGACTAAACTTGGCATGAGTGAATTGTTATCAAGAACTACTTTGTGCAGGGCAAGAGGTATTTTGAAAACCAGACTGAGCAGGTTGGAAAACAAGGAATTACATGCCGTAGCCTGAACTATTAAATTGCATCCCATTAATACAATTATTTAATATGAACATATCTTAAAAGGAAAGTCGGTATTTAATAATACCGACTTTCCTTTTATGTTTAGATTCTCTATCACACCCTTACTTTGTGCGCTACAAAAATTTGCGCGTTTGAGTTGATATCGCAATGCTCATCAAAAACATTTATCCTCACATTATGGGTTGAGTAATTACTTAAGCAAATACCATCCGTATTGATCAGCACATTGATCAGTGCCCCACGGAAAGTGATGTTAAATGAATATGATTTCCACTGATTTGGTAAAAACGGACTAAAACTTAATTTGTCATTTTTTACCTGCATACCTGCAAAGCCTTCAACCACACTCATCCATGTACCCGCCATTGAGGTAATGTGCAAACCATCTTCCGTATCATTATTGTAATCATCCAGATCAAGCCTTGATGTACGCAAATAAAAATTATAAGCATCGTCTTCCCTGCTCAGGCGTGCTGCAAGTATAGCATGCACGCAAGGCGACAAAGAACTTTCATGTACCGTTAGTGGTTCATAAAATTCATAATTGCTTCGTAAGGTTTCCGTATCAAATTTATCACTGAAAAAATAAAGCCCCTGCAATACATCGGCTTGTTTAATATAGCATGACCGCAGTATCCTGTCCCAGCTCCAATTTTGGTTCAATGGCCGTTCGACAGGATCAAGATAATTTACCGGAATTATTTCCTTATCTAAAAACCCATCCTGCTGCAAAAAGATGTTTTTATTTTCATCCTTAGGGAAGTACATGTTTTTGCAAATATCATCCCAGGATGAAGTTTCATCAGCCTCATTAAAGCTTAATTTTTTAATTAATTGCTGATATTTTTTATCCGAATTTGCTTTTACATAGTTTACGGCATCGCTCGCATATTCCATGCTCCAGCAAGCGATGGTGCTGGTATACCAGTTATTGTTTACGTTGTTTTCGTATTCATTAGGGCCGGTTACACCCAGCATTACAAATTTACCTTTGTTTTCGCTCCAGTTTACACGTTGCGCCCAAAAACGCGCTATCCCAATCAATACTTCCAGTCCGTATTCCTGTAAATAGTCGATATCGCCCGTATAGTTAATATAATTATAAATGGCATAAGCTATAGCGCCGTTGCGATGGATCTCTTCAAAAGTAATTTCCCATTCGTTATGGCACTCTTCACCATTCATAGTTACCATAGGGTATAAAGCGGCCCCGTTATTAAACCCAAGCTTTTGGGCATTCTCAATAGCTTTATCAAGTTGCTTGTAACGGTAGATGAGCAGGTTTTTAGTTACCTGTTGTGATGCCGTAGCTAAATAAAATGGCACACAATAAGCTTCAGTATCCCAATAGGTAGAGCCGCCGTATTTTTCCCCAGTGAAGCCCTTTGGGCCTATATTCAAACGATCGTCCTTACCAGTATACGTTTGATTTAATTGGAAAATATTGAAACGGATGCCTTGTTGAGCTGCTACGTCTCCTTCAATAATGATGTCGCTTTCGTTCCATTTTTCCTTCCAGGCTGCTGCCTGTTCGGCTAACATGTTATCAAAACCTTTTGCGCTTACTTCATTCAATATTTTTTTACAGGTCGATAGCAAATCCTCAGATTTATAATTTTGTGAGGACACGTTCACCGCGTATTTATATATCGAAAGTCCTTCGCCTTGTTTAGCATCTACATTAATAATGGTAGACGTATATTTTTCCTGAGCTGAACCAACATATCGCACTCCGGCATGATTGCCATTTTTATACACATGGGCACAAGCACCGGTACAAACTTCGTATAAAGTCTTTTTAGTTCTTAGCGTTAAATAAGCTTCGTTGTTATTGGCCTCGCTATTTACCGCATCCCAAAACTTTTCATCGTAATTAGAATCCTTGTTGGCAATGTCACCATCTATATAGGCGTTTATAGTTATTGCACCACTAAAATTTATCGGGCTGATCGTATATTCTATAGCGCCAGCTTCTTCATCTACAATGCTGCAAAATCGTTTAGCATTTACCTTTATTTGTTTGCCGCTTTTTAGTTCAGCGATAAAGGTGCGTTGCAGATAGCCTTCGCGCATGTTTAATACTCTTTTAAAATCAAGTACTTTACATGTTGCCAGGTCAAGTTGTTCATTTTCGATGTTTATATCGATTCCTATCCAGTTTGCGGCATTTAATACTTTAGCGAAGTTTTCCGGATAACCGTTTTTCCACCAGCCAACCCTCGTTTTATCCGGATAATAGACACCTGCTATATAATTTCCTTGTAGTGTTTTGCCTGAGTATGCTTCTTCAAAATTAGCGCGTTGCCCCATATGGCCATTGCCTATGCTAAAAAGGCTCTCTGATATTTCATTAAGCTTTGGATCGAAACCCTCTTCTATTATTTGCCATTCATCTGCCTTAATGTAGTTCTTCATCTGCTAAATTATTCCTTCGCTGCGAGTAATGGTTATTGTTTTAGTTGATTTTTAAATAGCGCCTATTTCTTTAATTCAAGCACTAAAGTTGTTTTACCCGGTATTGTTATTGACTGAATGTTAGCTATATTTTCATGACTTATAACATTTGTTGCCCTGGTAAATCCGGCTGTACGCTCATTAAACCTATCTGTTTCAAGGCTCTGTTCTTTTGTTTCGCCGTTATAAATTACCATTATGGTTTTGGCTGCATCGTACCTAAAGTAAACATAGATACCTTTTTGAGGAATATATTGCATTAGCTTACCGGTCTGCAAGGCAGGAGTTGCTTTGCGATAGTTAGCCAAGGTACGCACATAGTTAAATGCCATTCTTTCTGAATCGGTACGACCTTCATTTGTGAATTTATCAGCCTTATCGCCTGGCCACCCACCCGGAAAATCAGCTCTTACCAAACCATCGGGATTGGAGTATCCCTTCATTAAAATTTCATCGCCATAATACATTTGCGGTATACCACGAGTGGTTAAAAGTAAAGCCATACCAGCTTTGTATTTATTGAAATCCTGACCGACCACTGAATAAAAACGACTCATATCATGGTTATCTAAAAACACCACGTTACGGGTTGGGTCCTGGTATAAAAAGTCCTGTGATAATACCAAGTATAATCTGTTAACGCCGTCTGTCCAACCTTCTTTACCGTTAAGCGCTTCGGCCAACGCATCTTTCACCTGCGAATCAACTACTCCCGGCAACTCTGTATCAAAACCGCGGTTAACTGTATTTCCTTGTGTAAAATAAGCCTGGTTGGCAACTGACCACACCAAGGTTTCGCCATAAATAGATAAATGAGGGAATTCGGCTTTAACCTTTCTCGCCCAATCAGCCATGTATTCGGCATCATTGTAAGGGTAGGTATCTAAACGGAAACCATCAACCCCGGCATATTCCACCCACCAAATGTGATTTTGGGTAAGATAGTTCTGCACATAAGGATTATTCTCGTTCATATCGGCCATACTGTGATCGAACCAGCCATCCAGCATTATCTTTTTATCGATGGCAGACCCGTGAGGATCCATCACCGCGGCATCCCTAAAGTTTGAATTGGTATACTTAGGCCATTGATGCACCCAGCTTTTCATGGGCATATCTTTAATAAAATAATCATTTATCCCAGAGTGATTATGCACTAAGTCTTTAATCACTTTTAAACCCATGGCGTGGCATTTATCTACAAAAGCTTTATATAATGCATTTGTACCAAAACGGGGGTCAACGTAATAATGATCTGTTACCGCGTAACCGTGGTAGGATGCATGTGGCATATCATTAGTAATTTCAGGAGTTAGCCATACAGTGGTAACACCCAGATCTTTTAAATAATCCAGGTGATTCATCACACCCTGTATATCACCACCGTGGCGGGCATACATCTGGTTGCGGTCAACTTTCATTTCCCTCATGCCAGCGACAGAATCATTTGATGGGTCGCCGTTTGAAAAGCGATCAGGCATGATCAAATAAATTAAATCTTTGTCGGTAACACCCTGTGCCCGATTGGGGGAGTGGTCGCGTTGTTTTAATTCATATTTATACTGAAGATTTGCTGAACCCGGTTTTACAAAAAATATAGTAAACGCGCCCGGTTTAGCGGTTGCTGATATATCCAGATCCAAAAATAAGTAGTTTGGATTTTCAACTTTATGTACCTGTGTAAGCTTTACGCCTGGGTAACTAAGTTTAACTATGCGATCTGCTATTTTATCACCATGTACAATTAACTGGAGTTTAGGGTTTTTCATACCAACCCACCAAAACATGGGTTCAACACGTTCAAGTGCCGGTATTTGTGCAAATACATTTGCAGTTAGCGATACAAAGAAAATAACGACAGCAAATTTTAATTTCATGGTAATAGAATATTTGCAAACGGATGGGGTAATACCGTTTAGGTTTTATTATTTATAACAAACCCGCCCTTTGCGGCGGGTTTGTTATAATGGTATCTGTATAATACTTTATTGTTGTACAAGCGTATATTTTGCTGTTACCGGTGGCTTTGGCGGTCCGGCAATGCTGTAATCGGTTGGAGCAATAGTAAAAGTGATCTTGTAAGTTCCAACGGCATTTACAGGGATATTACCACCTCCGTTGTCTGTTAATGTTACGCCATCAGGTGTTGCAATTGTTCCCCAGCTAAAAGTCCAATCGTCATTTTGGCGAATTTTAAAACCGCCAGTCTCAGGCATCGGTGTCGTTATCTCCCATGCCTGGTCACCGTTTACGTATTTCATAGGATTATCTACACTAAATCCATTACCTAAAGGCGGCGTTGAGCTACCAATTGCGCTGTAAGAATCTGTTTGTACAATAGTGATCATGTTAGTGTTAGTATTAAGCGTTATAAAATAGTAGCCGCCTGCAGAAGGTGCCACTAAATTATTGCCGCCGCCTGTTACATATTCTACTGCGTAGGTAATAGAATCAGCCGTAGTAGCCGGGCTTAAAGTAGTAGCATATTTGTTATTAAAGTTTTTTTGCGGTAAAATTAAAAATTGGTTATTACCTGCAGGCATATCTATTATGCCGGTATAAATTCCATTGCTGGTAGCTGACTGCAAACTATCCGGAGCTGTAGTACTATAACCGTTAAATTGTCCTACTATATATATATATGATACCAGGTTGATTGGTGTAACGGTAAGCGAAATTACGTTTGAGTATAGGGCGCTTTCGGTACTAAGGCCGTTTGATAAACGAATGTTTACCTTAGTTGGCACGCCTACAGGTAAATTCAGAGCCAATAAAAGCTTATCAAACACCAATGTGCTGAAGCCTTGCGAAGTAGCAGTACTGCTCACTGAAATTGCTGTTGGGCTTTTCCAATTGTCACTCGGTACATCAACCTGTAATTGATCGATCAATGTTGCAGATTTAAAGGTGATTTTTGGCGCTGTAAAATTGAACGTAATTACAGCACTGGTATCAACAACCATCGATTGTTGTAAAACAAGGCTGGTAGTAGAAGATGACAGCGTGCCGGCCTGGCTACCTGCATCCGTTACCATCTTGTCATTCTTTTTACATGAGGACATCATGAGCAGTGCCACACTGCTAAGAGTTAAAAAACCCGTTAATAATTTTTTCATATTTTGTCTTTTTAAATTAACACTTATAACAAAGGGTCGACTTTTTATATTTTAATAACCTGTATTTTGTTTAAGGTTAGGATTAGCAGCCAAATCTGTTTCAGGTAAAGGGAATAGTGTCCTGTAATCGGCAACGCTTGTTCCTCCAGCAATACCACCTTTCCATGGCCAAAGATAGTTTGAACCGGTGAACATACCGTAACGGATCAAATCTGTACGTCTGAAACCTTCCCAGTATAGCTCACGCGCTCTTTCATCCAAAATAAACTGTAAAGTAAGCTGTTCTGAAGTGATATCCGCTGCAGCTTTATTGCCATTATACGCACGTTCACGTATTAAATTTACATAGTTTACTGAATTAGCATCAGGGCTGCCATTTAAGCGAATTTCTGCTTCGGCATAAATCAGGTATATTTCCGGTAAGCGGAACAAAGGGAGATCCATATCGGTAAATGATTCACTTGATGTTGGTGTGCCGTTGGATGTTACGTCTCTGAATTTACATGATGGTATACCATCAGCAAATGTAGTAAGGCTGGCAATTCCAGTAGTTTGCCCAGGGTACCAGAATTCTGCACGTGTATCAGGATTTCCATTACTTGGAAATTGTGATCCATCTGTAGTAGCATTAGCAGGGAAAAGATTAAGGAGATTGCTGGTTGTTCTCATACCGGCATATCCGCCGCTGATACCAAAGTCAGTAACAGGCATTGAGCCGCCAACCTCGGCAAAGGTCATATATTGCGAACCGCCATACCCATTGGATTTTACGCCATCATAATTTATGGTTAGTATAAATTCACTTGTGGAACCACCGCCTGGTATGGTATTTAAATTGTTATTGGCAAGCATCAAGTTCTGATAATTAGGTATTAAGCCATAAGCATTTGAAGAGATAAGCTTGTTACAATACGTGATAGCATCAGTATAATCAGGTGTACCTGTATATATCCCTGCATTTAAATAAATACGTGCTAATAGTGCCCAAACTGCACCCTGATCTACCCGGCCGTAAAGGTTTTTATTAGGGGCAGGCAATAATGTTTCAATAGCTTTTAGTTCACCTACAATATAAGCGTAAAGTGCTTTTCTTGTGGTTTGAGGAGGAATACCTGATCCTATTTTGAATGTTTCAGTAGCGAATGGCGGGTTGCCAAATACATCCATTAACACCCAGTATTGATAAGCGCGTAAAAAACGGGCCTCTAAAGCGTAATTGGCGATATTTGTGGCGTCAGCACCGGTAATTCCATGGCTTGCTACTATAGCAGGGGTAGATTGTTGTAAAAAATTATTACACAACGTGATCTGGTATAGTGAGCGGTAATATAAACCCTGGGAAATCTGGTTATTTGCATCCCAAACCATGTTATGCAGGTCCTGCACACCAGGGTCAGTATATGTAATAACCGCTTCGTCTGTAGTCAATTCCTCGCAGTTCCAGAATTCACGCCAAAAGTCAGATGTACCTTCATCAACACCCTGTATATCGGGGCTACCGGCGGGGCCTGTATTTCCGGTTGTAGCATAGGCGCCGTAAACTTTAGCCATTGCTTCGGTATAACCTGCAGCTGTGCTGAACACTTGCGCAGAAGACAACTGATTATTGGGAGTGAGGATAAGGTTTTTTTTGCATGATGTTATGCTAAAGGTTGCAATCCCCGCTAATAACATCAATTGTATTGAATTTCTTTTCATATCAATTTATATTGTAAATCAATTAAAATTTTAAAGTGTAAGGTTTAATCCTAATGTATATGTCCTTGGCCTTGGATATTGATTGTTATCAATACCTGTGGTCGACTCTGGATCTACACCGGTATATTTTGTAATGATAAATACGTTTTGCACATTACCGGTAATTTTAAGGTCGCCGGTGTTTTTCAACACTTTACCAAAGTTATAACCAATATGTGTATTATCCATCCTAAAGAATGAAGCATTTTCCAGGTAATAGTCAGACAAATACTGCGCACTGGTAAAACCGGATTTTAACACATTGCTTGAACCATTTTCAATAATTCCCAACCCGTTTAGGAAATTAGTTTGAATACCGGTACTTGAGGCAATGTTATTATATACATAATTCCCAAAATTTGCACGTGCAGAAAAACCTATGCTCCATTTTTTATACCTGAAATCAGAATTGAAACCAAAATATTCCTGCGGGTCAGGGCTGTGGTTTGCAACAAGGTCCGCGCTGGTGATTTGTCCGTCGCCATTTTGGTCAACATAAACGCCCTCAAGTGGTTTTCCGTTTGCACCATACACTTGCTGGTAAGTTAAAAAAGAATATTTGGTAAGGCCTACCTGGTTTATTTGAATGTTTGTACCTACACCCCCTGAAATACCACCTGTTGGCAAACCGTTAGTGCTCTGGCCATTAATCAGGGTCAAATTGGTAATCTTATTCCTGTTAATAGTCATGTTTATATTTGCTGTCCATGATATATCCTTGGTAGCGATAAGTTCGCCGGTGATGTTAAATTCAACACCTTTATCCTGCATATTGCCCACGTTAGCAATAATAGAATTAGCAAAATTTGTTAATGCAGGTTCGCTGATAGTAGCAAGTAAGTGTTCAGTTGTACGGTAGTAAAAATCAATGCTACCTGAAATACGGCCATTTAAGAAACCATAATCAATACCTGCGTTGGTGGTTGCTGTTTGCTCCCAGGTTCTGCCCGGATAGAAAGCTCCTGGCCTTAAATATTGATAAAAGGTATTTCCAAGTTGGTACTGCGCTGTAGTGGCACTTAATGAGTAATCGGATAAATATTCATAATCACCTATCCCGTCCTCGTTACCGGTTTTACCCCAGCCTACCCGCAATTTTAAATTTGTCAGGGTGTTGTTTCCTCTTAAAAAGTCTTCATTGCTCAACACCCAGGCGCCAGCGACTGACGGGAAAGTAGCGGTACGTATACCGGGCGCAAACCTGGTAGAAACGTCACTACGAATGGTACCTGTTAATAAATATTTATCATCATATGCATAATTTAACCTTCCATAAATTGAAGTAAGGTCATACTGACCTATGCCTGTGGCGTAAGTTGGTATAGTAGTTGGATTTACTTCGCCATTACCAAAATAGGTAGCATAGTTATAGGTAGTTGTTGAAAAATTCTGGTCTGAATAACCTGCAACAGCGTCAACATGGCTTTTGGCTGATTTAAAATCATGCGAATAGCTTAAATGCGCATCTAAAGTGGTGTTGCCTACTGTAGATTTATATTGCGTGTTTGAGCCTTGTTGAAGTACACCATTTGCATCTTTTGTACCCGGAAATTGTGATGCCGCATAAGCTGGATAATCGGTATAACCCGAACCATTTGATCCGTCATAACCATAACTTACGTTAACGTGTACATCAGGAAAGAAATGCAGCTTATAATCTGCTGCCAGACTACCAATACCCCTGTAAGCAGTACTCCTGTTCTGTTCTTCTTCCAGCAAGCCGAGTGGATTCAATGGGGCCAATGATTTTAATCCATCAGAAGAGGTTGGATCCAAAATCTCATAATAACCACCAAAATTTTTATTGCCTGAATAAACGGGATCTGTAGGATTAAAGCTGTTTGCAGAACCAATAGCACCAGTATTAGGAAATCGTTGTTTTTGTTGTGAACCCAAAAAATTCAGGTCAATTTTCAAGTGATCGGTAAAAAAGCTCGGGCTTAAGTTAAGACCAACTGTATAACGATTCAGGGTATTGGTTTTTAATATACCGTTCTGATCGTCGTAACCAACAGAAACACGGTATGGTAAAATTCCGGTAGTACCCGACACGCTTAGGTTATTGTCATTGCTAACTGCTGTTTGGTAAATTTCTTTTTGCCAGTCAGTGTTAGCTGTGCCTAACTGAGCAATCTGTGCACTATCGCCGTTAGCTTTTATATAGGTGCGAAATTGATTCGCTGATAATACAGGTGCTTCTTTTGTTAGTTTACTTACTGATAATTGGGTGCTGAAGTTAATTACCGGTTTACCGGCTTTTCCTTTTTTGGTGGTTATAATAATTACACCATTTGATGCCCTATTACCATAAATAGCAGCAGCTGAAGCATCCTTCAATATAGAAAATGTGGCTATATCGTTCGGATTGATCAAATCCAACGGGTTTGAAGCGCCTGCAATAGCGTCATTACTTAAAGGCACACCATCTATCACGATCAACGGCTGGTTACTTCCGTTCACTGAGGCGCCGCCACGAATTAATATCTGGCTGCCTGATCCAGGAGAACCGTCATTTGATATGATAGAAACACCTGCAACTTTACCCTGTATTAACTGCTCAGGGGTGGTTACATCTCCGGTATTAAAATCCTTAGCTGTAACAGTTGCGATTGCTCCTGTTAAATCCTTTTTCTTTTCGGTACCATAACCAATTACTACAACCTCATTTAAATCATTGGCTGTAGGCAGTAAATTAAAGTTTACGGTAACGTTCCCGGAAACATTTACAGTTTTCTCCAAAGATTGGTAACCGACAAATGTTACTTGTAAAGTAACCGTTCCTGAAACTCTTGTTAAGCGGAAATTACCATAGGCATCCGTTTGGGCGCCTTGTTGTGTTCCTTTTACCGTAACGGTAGCGCCCGGTAACGGTTGGTTTGTTTCATCAACAACTTTACCTGTAACCGCACCAGTTTGTGCAAATACAATAGTTGCCGAAAAAACGAATAACAAAAGGAATACATACTTGATTAAGTAAGTGTTTTTCATTAATTTTTGGTTTATTAGTTTAAAATTGGTTAAAATTTAGTACGATGTACTGATGTAAAATTAGATTTAACCAATATAGCAACAAACTTTAGGAACAACAAGTTATTAACATTTATTCAAAGTTTGCGTAAATAAAATATAGCATAATAAATGTTATATCTACGTTTATACAATGCGTTGATTATAAATAATTTACGCTAATTATTTTCGTAATAGTTGATATTTATTTTTGTTCAGAAAAGTGAATACATTTTCGGGAATGTTCCCGATTGTTGAAAATAATGTTAATAACTTTTTGGCGGTCGGGCGAAAATTCTGCCCAAAAAGCCAAAAAAGGACAAACTTTTTACAAATATCGCAATTTGACTTTTTACGATTTAGCAAATAAGTTTACAAAGTAGAACTACGTGGGATAATTTTGGATGACAACACTATCTGATCCGTAACCGGCTCATCCTGTGTAAGCATTTTGAATAACAGGGTTGCCGCCTGTATACCCAATTCATAAGCAGGTTGGGTTATAGTAGTAAGAGCGGGGTTTAATAAGGGTGCTATCTCCAGGCTGGAAAAGCTAATAACCTTTACCTGGTTAGGTATATTGATACCTAAATCGTGGCAAACATAATAGGTGGCAAAAGCCAAACGTTCAACGGAAGCGAAAATGCCGTCAATTGTAAGTGTTTTAAACGCGTTGGTAAGTATAGCGTAATTCAGATTTATATCGTTACTGCAATCAACTATTAATTCATCTACAAAAGGCAGGTTGGCATGTCTAAGCGCATCCAGGTAACCTTGCATACGCATTTTCCCGATTGATAATTGCTTGTTAGTAACCAAAAAGGCAATATTTTTACATCCTGCCTGAACCAAATGCATGGTAGCTTCAAAGCTGCTGGCATAATCATCAGTTACCACTTTGGCGGTGTTTATATCATCATAAACCCTATCAAAAAACACAAGCGGGATTTGCTGTTGCTCCAGCTTCTTCATATAACTGTGAT
This sequence comes from Mucilaginibacter tundrae, assembly GCF_013408825.1. Taxonomy (GTDB): domain Bacteria; phylum Bacteroidota; class Bacteroidia; order Sphingobacteriales; family Sphingobacteriaceae; genus Mucilaginibacter. The sequence continues at coordinate 73,223 of NZ_JACCBZ010000013.1, read as the reverse complement.
CATTCGCTTCCCCTGATACTGACATGATGATTCCATCTGCGCGGCCATTGTACAAATCGTTTACATAGGCTACTTCACTTTCAAAATTATCAGCCGTTAAATAAATAAGTAAATGATACCCTTTTTCACGGGCTACCGTTTCAATACCATCTATAGCTTGCGAGAAGAAGTTATTGGCGATCTCCGGAACTATTATAGCAATGTTCTTGCTTTTTTGGGCCCGTAAATTACTGGCGTGATGGTTAGGTTGATAATTAAGTTCTTTAGCGACTTTAAGTATACGCTCCTTTGTTTCCAGATTAATATCATTATGCCCGGTAAAAGCCCTTGACACGGTGGACTTGGACAAGTTGAGATGCCGCGCCAGTTCCTTTATATTAATATTCCCATTATTAGCCATTTCTACAACCTGATTACCATGCTAATTGCAAACTGATTAAGTGCAATTACCTGCCACAAATTTATTTTCAAAAAGTGATCTTAACTTATAAAAATCTTTTTATAAGTGCTAATGTAAACTTTTATTCAAGAAATAAAATAATTCGAGTATTTAAATAATTTAAGTTTTTATCTGTGTAATTGACATTAATTAAAGTATTACTTTAGCATTTTTGCATTTTGCACCGTGATAATTAAATAAACAATGTACAGGTGATATTTTTATATTAGCTAAGAATTTATAATAAATACAGGCAGAAATCTCCCCATGGCTATACAAAAACTATCAATAATTATTCCTGCCTATAACGAAGGGCGTACTATACATTTAATACTCGATAAAGTAAAGTCCGTAACGTTGCTTAATAACATCAGTAAGGAATTAATTATCGTTAATGATTGCTCTACAGATGATACCGAACTGGCAATAGAAAGTTACATTTCAGAAAACACGGATTTAGCTATTCAATATTTTAAGCATGATCATAATCGCGGCAAGGGAGCAGCGATACATACCGGAATACAAAAAGCCACAGGTGAATACCTTATTATACAAGACGCTGATTTAGAATACGATCCGGAGGAATATAATGACCTGCTAAAGCCGGTAATAAAAGGCTTTGCCGATGTTGTTTTTGGATCAAGGTTTATGGGGGGTAACCCGCATAGGGTATTATTCTTTTGGCATACGATAGGTAACAAATTTTTAACTATGCTATCCAACATGTACAGCAACCTTAATCTAACAGATATGGAAACCTGCTACAAGTTGTTTGATACTAAAATGGTTCAGTCCCTCAATCTTGTAGAAAGCAGGTTTGGATTTGAACCTGAAGTAACTGCCAAAATATCCCGGGTGCCAAATGTGCGAATTTACGAAGTTGGCATATCCTACTATGGCCGTACCTATTCCGAAGGCAAAAAAATAGGCTGGAAAGATGGTTTTAGGGCGATATATTGCATTTTAAAATTTGGGTTGTTTAAAGCTAAATAGATTATAGTGTACCACGGTACAAGTGAAACACTTGTTACAAATGGCACACTTTTACCCTTAAAATGCCGTTTTTTGACCCTAAAAAAGCGGTTTTTAGAATGAAAAACAGCTAAAATAACGACATTTTTTGCTCAAAAATCCCCTAAAAACGTCCAAGAAAGACTTAAATCAGCGCATTTTGTGATCAATTTGCTCGATTTTTATCGAAAAACCACACAAAAACACCTCATTCACCCCTCAAACTTATCACCGGGTTAGCAACCGCCGCCCCAATAGTTTTAATAGCGATGGTAAAAAATGCAACTACCACCCCGGCAGATAAGGATATCACGAAAGTCAACCAGCCAATATCCGTCCGGTAAAAGAAACCTGTCAGCCAATATCTACTCATATAAAACCAGGCTAAGGGCAGCGCAATTGCATTCGCTATCAGCACCAGCTTAAAATACTGCTTGTAAAACAGCATCACAATATTACTTACACTGGCGCCGATAACCTTTCGTATACCTATTTCCCGAGCGCGTTGGTTTAAGCTATAAGTTATCAAACCTAATAAACCCAAGCCTGATATAAGTATAGCAATAACAGCACATATAGCCATCATTTGTTGTTCACGCTGATCCTGTATATAGTCCCATGTAAAACTATCGTTTAAAAATCCGTAGGTGAAAGGCGTATCCGGATTTAGCGTTTTCCATACTTGCTGGCTATATTTTATAGCCGCAGTCATATCATTACCTTTAACCTTAGCTATAATAGTACTAAACCGTATAGGATTTGCAGGCATGATCATACAAGCACCAATCGCGCTATGCAGCGAGAAAAAGTGATAATCCTTCATCACGCCCATAATTTTATAGTTATAAACTACACCGTTATAAAACCGCGACAAATAATTCCCCGGCGCTGTATAAGGGTTCAGTCCTAAAGCTTTAGCGGCTTCCTCATTAATGATCACTTGTCTGCCGATGTCAGTCGCTTCCAGGTCGAGCGCTGTATTTTTATTGGTGAAGCTAACTGGTGTAAAATTAGTACCCGATATCAGTTTGATCCCCACCGTTTTTAAATAATGATCATCAACCAGGTTCAAAAAAACTTCATGTTTATCATTAACCGTTTTCCCTTGGGCATACATATTCATATCCCCTGAGATAAGTCCGCTTGCAGCGGCACTCACTTCCTGAAAATTAGGGTTATTCGCTAATTGATCCCGGTAATAAGCAATGTTATTTCTGGCCTGGTCAGTATTTAAATTGATAACCAATTGCTGATCCTGATCGAAACCCGGTTTGGCATTGATCATGAAGTTCAATTGTTTCCATATCACCAGCGTGCCGAATATGAGGCAGGTTGATATGATAAATTGCATCGATACCAATATGGTACGAATATTTATCAGGCTTAACGAATCACTTGCTTTCCCCTTAAGTACCTTTACCGGGTTAAATGCAGAGAGATACCATGCCGGGTAAATCCCTGCCAACAAACCTGTTGTTAAGGTTATCAGCAGCATCCATAAAATAAGTGTATTGTTCTCCGGCGCGAAAAAGGACAATTCCTGCCCTGTCATCATGTTAAAAACCGGAAGTAAGAGGAATGCAAGCAGAATAGCTAATACCAAGGCCATTAAACTGATAGCAACCGTTTCCATCAAAAACTGGTAACGTATGGCCGATCGGTCTGCACCCATTACCCTTCGTACACCAACTTCCCGGGCACGGTCAATAGCCTGCGCGGTTGATAGGTTCATGTAGTTAATACAACCGAGTAGTAATATCGTTAAAGCTATACTGCCCAGCAGATACAAATATTTCAGGTTACCCTGCTTAACCTCCATATAACTTTGATATTGCGACGAATGCAAATGAATATCGGTAAGCAATTGTAATGAACTGCTTACTTTATCATTTGTGGCTTTCATATCAGCGGCTGCATGGTTTTGTATGTATGCCTTTAGCTCATTAATCACATGCTGCTTGTTACTGCCGGGTTTTAGGCTCACATAGCAGTAATAGTTAGGATCAACTACCCAATTATGAACCGCGGCGATCTTCTCGCGGACACCATTGCTGTTGTTGGAAGCGAAAAAATCAGCATTAATATGATTCAAAAAGTCCTTTTTGAATACCCCCGTAACCGTATAAATATTATTATCTGTTTTGATAGTTCTGCCAACCGCCAAACCATTACCAAAAAGCTTTTGCGCAAGCGGTTCAGATAACACAATAGCATTAGGCGAACTGAAAGCGGTGGCACGGTTCCCTTGAGAAAAATGGAAATAAAATATATCAAAGAATGATGGATCAGCCCAATAACCATTATCAACCGTATAGGGTGTATGATCGTTGCCGTCATTTACCTGGATAACACAAGTGCATTTAGAAGCGTCAAGTCTGCTCACCTGTTTTATCTCCGGCACCTCACTCTTTAAATAAGTAGCATACGGCATTACAGTAGTAGGCGCAGCGCTACCGTCTTTAAATGTTGTGGTTACCCGGTAGATATTGGCTGCATTATCAAACCCTTTGTCAAAACTAAATTCGTGCTGCACAAACAGAAACACGAGTGCGCAACAAGCCAAACCAATAGCCAACCCAAAAACATTAATAAATGTGGTGGTTTTCCTTTTCCAAAGATTGCGCAAGGCAAGTTTAAAGTAGCTTTTGAACATAATCGTTAGGTTATATTCAAAAGTAGGGGATTAAATGTAAAGCTTTATAAGTGAGCTATTTATTTAACAGATTTTAACTTATGCTCTTTGTCATTCTGAACGCGGTGAGGAATCTGTAAAGGAGTTTACGCTGTATAGATACTCGTCCTTTAGCATCACAATTATATTATCTACGATACCGTAATCTCGCCCCTCAAATCAGTTTCCAACCATTCTTTAACCTGTAAGGGATCTTTGGTTTGGCCTAACAGGTACATCATTTTGGTTACAGCCGATTCAAAGGTCATGTCATAACCATTGGCTACGCCAATATCTTTCAGTTGCTTGCTTGTTTCGTAGCGGCCCAGCTCAACCGTTCCTACTTTGCATTGCGATATATCCAATATCACTTTACCGCTATCAATAGCATCTTTCAGCATATCAATAAACCATTGTTCTGTTGTGGTATTACCGGCGCCGAATGTTTCCATCACTACACCACGAACATCCGCTGTTAAAATAGTGCTGACCACTTTAGGACTTATGCCCGGATATAATTTAAGTACAGCCACATCGCTAACCAGGTTTTTATGCACTAACATAGGCAGATCAGCAGGCTGGCGAATATCATTCGCGCTAAAGCGCAGGTGTACGCCAGACTCGGCCAATATTGGATAATTCGGTGAACGGAATGCCTCGAATTTTGAGGAGTTATATTTAAACGAACGGTTACCCCTGAATAATTTGTAATCAAAATAGATACATACTTCAGGAACGCGCGCACGGTCATTCTTTTTAGCATTGGCAATTTCGATGGCTGTCATCAAATTTTCCTTTGCATCGGTACGTATAGCGCTGATTGGTAATTGCGATCCGGTAAAAATTACGGGCTTAGCCAAATTCTCCAGCATAAAGCTCATAACTGAGGCCGTGTACGACATGGTATCAGAACCATGCAATATCACAAAACCATCAACATCATTGTAATTAGATTCTATCAACCCTGCCAGCTCGCTCCAAATCTCGGGGTTCATGTTTGATGAATCGATGATCTTATCAAAAGAGTGTACCTTAATTTTGCAGTTTAATCGGTCGAGCTCAGGAACGTTGTCCATTATTTGCTCAAAGTTTATGGGTTTGAGCACCTTTGTAGTAGGGTCGCTCATCATACCAATTGTCCCCCCGGTATAGATGATCAGAATTTGGCTCATGAATGGCTTAAAATCAAATGTATAAATTAATTATATACCAAATATCTTTTTCGAATTTTCTGTGGTGATCGTAGCCACCTGTTCAATATTCAATTGGTATAGTTCTGCAACCTTTTCGGCAATGTAAACCAAGTACGAACTTTCATTGGGTTTCCCCCGGTACGGAACGGGCGAAAGGTACGGAGAATCTGTTTCTAAAACGATATGTTGTAAATCGATTTCATGTAAAAACTTGTCCAGCCCACCGTTTTTATAGGTAACTACGCCGCCTATCCCCAAATAAAAACCCAGATCAATCGCTTTTAAAGCTTGCTCATGGTTACCTGTAAAACAATGTAAAATACCACGCAGGTCTTTATCTCGTTCTTCCTCCAAAACCTCAAAAACTTCGTTAAAAGCTTCCCGGCAGTGAATAACGATGGGTAACTTTAATTCCTTTGCTTTTTTTATCTGTGCCTTAAAGGCAAGTACTTGCTCGGGCAGGGTGGTTTTATCCCAATAAAGATCAATACCGATCTCGCCTATAGCATATATTTTACGGCCTTGCTGTGTATTCCAAATGGCGTCGAGTACGTTTTCCCAATCGCCCTTAACCGAGCAGGGGTGCAAGCCAAGCATAGGGTAACAGATTTCAGGATATTCTGCGGCCAGACCAAAAACCTGTGCAGCTGAAAAAACATCAACATTAGGCAAAAATAACCGCCCGACGTCGTTTTGCTTACATCGTTGCATCAATGCTATACGCTTTTCATTATCTGTTTCGTAGTATAGGTGGGTGTGCGTATCGGTAAGTAACATGGTACAAAAATAAAAAAGCCTCCCGGTTATCAGGAGGCTTTATATCAATTGTTTGTTTTTTTAACCTGATGATGCTTTTTCACGAGGTGTTTTTTAGCTATCGGGGCTACCACCGCATGCTTAATACGTTTTACGCTAACCAGCTCCACATCAAAAACCAATGTACTGGCAGGTGGTATAGGGCCGCTGCCCTCGTTACCATATGCTAACGCTGATGGGATAATAAATATCGCTTTTTCTCCTTCGTGCAATAATAGCAAACCTTCGTCCCAGCCCTTTATAACCTGGCTGGTGTTAACCGGGAATTTAATAGGCTCGTAAGTACGGCCCGGTTGATCAAGATTCGACATTTTCGCGACTGCTTCAATGTTCGAATCAAATACCTGCCCATTTAATAACTTTCCTACATAGTTTACAGATACTGTATCGCCGGTAAGTGGCCTTGGTTTTAATGATGTTTTGGTGATCACATATTTTAAACCCGATGGTGTAGTTTTTACTACCAGTTTATTATCCGCGATGTATTTAGCAGCTTGCGCGCCTTCTTCTGATTTTACTTTTTCAATATCAGCATTACGTTCAGCAATAGCATCGCTCAGCGACTGGATCTTCTGAACTTTTATATAAAAGTTGATGTAACTTCCTTTTGGAAAAAACGGCGGGCGACTTTCCTCATGGCCATTAAAAACCGAATCCGCGGGCATTTTTACCAATATGCTGTCATTTACAGCCAGCAATGGGAATATGTCCATCATATCGGTAAGCGCTTGTGATTGCTGCACCTGTATTTTAATTGGGTGCCCCATGGTATAAGTGCTTGAAATTACCGAATCCTTACCAGTTTTTTGAATAACATCAATGGTGATAACGTCATTTTGCTTGATTTTTTCACCCGGGTTATGGGTGAAAATAACATACTGTACGCCTCTAGCCGTACGCTGCAAATCATTTTGCGCTTTTACCGAAATGGTACTTGCGCAAAGCAGCAAAATACCGAAAATATATTTTTTCATATAAATAAAAAAACCTTCCCGTGTTAGCGGGAAGGTATGTATGTTTTGAGGTATTATTTTCTAACCGGTTGGCCTTGTGGCATAGTCGGCATGATTGGTGCTACCGGTTTTGGCGCGTTTGGATTTGGTTTAATGATATCAACCATTTCAATTTCAAACGCTATCGGTGTGTATGGGCCAATAATTGAGATACCACGCTCGCCATAAGCAAGGTTTGATGGTACAATAAAAATAGCTTTTGAACCTTTGTTTAACAATTGCAAACCTTCGTCCCATCCTGGTATAACTCTTTTTTGGCCTACAGGGATATGGATAGGTTTAAACTGACGCATTGGATCCATTGGCATTTTACCTTTAACCGCTTCGTCTTTAACCGAAGTATCAAATATTTTTCCGTTTAATAATTTACCGGTATAGTTTACAACTGCTGTATCGCCAACAACTGCATTAGGGCCTGTACCTTGTTGAGTAATCACATAGTATAAGCTATCAGGTGTTTGTTTAACATTCAGTTTTTGATCAGCGATATAATTTTTGATCAATTGAGGCTCACGGTTTTTGAAAACTAATGATTGGTTTTTGATGTAATCAGTTATCTCAGTCTGGAAAACCTGGTCGCTTAGTGTGCCTTTAGCAATAACTTTGTTCACTTTAATAGTATAAACTAAGTATTTGCCTTTAAAGCCCGGTGGCTTAGGTTGTCCTTTTTTAAACATTGAATCAGCGGCTATTTTGATAGTCGCGCTATCACCTTCAGCTAATTTTTCTAATCCTGTAAAAATATCGCCTTTAAACTGTGGCTTAGGTACTAAAGTTTGTACCGGGTGGCCTTGCTCATAAGTGCTGAATAAAACTGAATCATCATCTCTTTTAGCGATAAGGTTAACACTAACAAAGTCACCAGTTTGAATTTTCGGTCCGCCTTTATCTACATAAATATTATAAAGCAATCCTCCGTCATCTTTTTTAAATCCGCCATTGCAGCTTGCTAATCCCACTGACGCAAGGGCTAAAAACATTAGGGTTTTTTTCATTTTAATTATTGAATTAATAAATTTTTATATTTAGGTAAAATTAATTTAAACTGTTCTACAGTATCTTGCAAACTGTATGATGATGTTCCGCCAGCCGCGTTCCTGTGTCCGCCGCCGCTAAAATACTTTTTACAAATTTCATTTGCCGGAAAATCGCCTTTCGAGCGCAAAGATAGTTTTACTTTATCTTTTCTTTCAACCATAAATGCAGCTAAGCGTACATTACTTATTGATAGTGCATAGTTAACAATTCCTTCCGTATCTCCGGTAATAACATCAAATTCTTTCAACTCTTCCGCGTTAACGGTTATCAGCGCTGTGTTATATTCATGAAAAACCTGCAGCTTATTTGCTAAACAATGGCCTAAAAACCTAAGCCTCATTTCGGTTGAATCATTATAAACCAGTTCATGTATCCGGGCGTTAGGCGCGCCTGCATCAATCAGGTCGGCAACTATGCGATGCACGGTAGATGTTGTATTTGGCAAACGGAACGACGCTGAATCCGTCATGATTCCGGTATAAAGGCAGCTCGCAACATCAGCGTTAACTAATTCCTTACGGCCAAGTACTTCTACAATAAATGTATATATTAATTGCGCGGTAGCGCAGGCATTTATATCCCAATGGCGATAATCATCAAAGTCCTGTGGTTCCAGGTGATGGTCTATCATTAATTTAAGCGCTTTACTTTCACCTACTTTTTCGCCCATTTCATTAATACGCCCGAGCGCGTTAAAATCAAGGCAAAAAATCATATCCGCATCCGCGATCAGTTGATCGGCTTTAGCTACATTATCAGTATATATAATAACATCGCCATTTCCCGGCATCCAATTTAAAAATTGTGGATAATCTGTTGGGGTAATAACTTGTGCATGATGCCCTTGCTGTATCAAATAATTATACAGGCCTAATGACGAGCCCATAGCATCACCATCAGGTTTATGATGGGTAGTAATAACTATTCTTTGGGGCTGAGCTAAAAGTTCAATAAGCGAAGCGGTATCTAACATCAAATTCTAAAAAAGAGTTGCAAAGCTAAATAAATTTCCAACTGATTGACAGATAAGTAAAACATTTTTTTGTACAGGTGTTTATAAACGTTAAAGCTGTACATATAGTATATAACCCAATAATAAACCCACAGCTTTATACTTTAATTAAAAACGCTACTTTTGCAGCAATTTTTAAAAAACAAATATGGCAAGTAACAGAACATTCACAATGGTTAAGCCTGACGCGGTTGCTGCAGGGCACACAGGTGCGATTATTGACCAGATTATAAAAAGCGGCTTTAAACTAGTTGCCCTTAAATACACTTTTTTAAGCCCTGAAAAAGCAGGCCAGTTTTATGCTGTACACAGCGAGCGCCCTTTTTACAAGGACTTAGTTAATTTCATGTCATCAGGCCCGATTGTAGCGGCTATTTTGGAAAAAGATAACGCGATTGAGGATTTCCGCAAGCTAATTGGTGCTACTGACCCAACTAAGGCTGAAGCAGGAACAATTCGTAATAAATTTGCAAAATCAATTGATGCGAATGCGATACATGGTTCTGATTCTGACGAAAACGCGCAGATCGAAGGAAGCTTTTTCTTTTCGGCTTTCGAACAATTTTAACCCTCGGTTAACGTTTTAAATCTGATAAAACAAATTGAGGAAATATTGATCCGATATTTTGTTTTATCAGATTTATATATTTACATTTACTTTTCTAAACGGATTTTAAATCAACAAGTTATGAAAAGCATATTCAAATTAATGATATACTCGGCAATAGTAGTATCATTATGCGTTTCTGTTACTTTGCTGTTTAAAAACCATCCCGAAGTTCAGCTATCTTTCCTGATCCCTGGCATATTCATTTTCATTTACTCAAAAATCAGGGACGAAGTTTATGTAAGCCTGCCCGTACGTTTACGTATGGCTAGAGGAAGATAATCTCTTCAACTAATATCTCTTTCGCTTTATCGTTTATCTTCGTTATGATCTGGTTGCGCATCAGCATCAGTTCGTTCTTTATTACTGATGATTCTATACGCAGGTAAAGTTTCTTATCCCGGATAAAAATTTCCTTAGTACGGTTAGCTACCGACTTGCCAACCAACTCGGGCCAGTGTGCCACGATACCAGTCTCTTCAAAACGTTTTTTGATTTTATAAACGTTAAGCATTTGCTCAATAGCTTCTTTTAATGATTTATCGTTGGCTTTACGCATCAATTTCCCCTCCGGTAACTTTAAATAATTTAATTGCCACACCCATATCGTTAAATATGGCCTGCACGCGGCTTAAACTGGTGTCAGTAATAAAAACCTGTCCAAAATCATTATCACTAACCATCTGCATCAGCTTGGTAACGCGCTTATCATCCAGCTTATCAAAAATATCATCCAGCAATAATAAAGGCTTAAACCCTTTTTGTTGTGTTAAAAAGGTGTACTGCGCCAACTTAAGCGCTATTAAAAACGATTTTTGTTGCCCCTGCGAGCCAAATTTCTTCATGGGCAAGCCATGTATAGCAAATTGCAAATCATCCTTATGTATGCCTGCGGTAGTTCGTTCAAGTGCCCTATCGCGCTCGATGCTCTTTTTTAGTAAAGCCGCGAAATCATCCTGCAATAATTGCGATTCATAGATAAGATCTACTTTCTCAGCATCGCCGGTCAAAAATTGGTAGTGTTTGTTAAATATTTCAGTAAAGCCCTGCATAAAAAGCTTGCGCTTGCTAAATATGCTATTGCCAGCCTCAATCAATTGCTCATCCATCACCTCCAACAAATGCGGGTCGTATCTCCCTGTATCGGCTATTAGCTTTAAAAAAGCGTTGCGGTTATTTAATACCTTATTATAAGTTATTACTTCATCCAGGTAATGATTATCGGTTTGTGATAATACATTATCAATAAATTTACGCCGTTCCTCGCTGCCCTCGGTAATTATGCTGGTATCATAGGGCGAGATCATCACCAAAGGAAACAACCCGATATGGTCGGCCAGGCGGGTGTAATCCTTTTTATTATGCTTAAATTGCTTCTTCTGGTTACGTTTTACCGCGCAGGCAATTTTCTCATGCTTATTATTTTTATTGAAGTTGCCATTGATGATAAAGAAATCCGTTCCCTGTTTGATCTGTTGGGTATCAATCGGGTTAAAATAACTCTTACATAACGACAGGTAATGTATCGCGTCCAACAAATTGGTTTTACCCGCGCCATTATCACCGGTAAACGCGTTTACTCCCTCGCTGAAGGCTAGTTCGGCTTCGGAATAATTTTTAAAGTTGATTACGGATAGTTGCTGCAGATACATATTGAGGTGTTCCAAAGTTAGTGATTTGAGTTTAGAGATTTGAGATTAGTTATTATTAGTAGGGCTCAGTTTGAAACAAACTTTTTAGAGCAAAGCTCAATAGTAATTTAACGCATTTATTCATATTTTAGCAGCCATGCCTATTTTCCCTACACAATATTCTACTTTATCTTCGGTAGAATTGAAGAACTATTTGCAAAATAAATATGGGTTTGCAATTTTAGTGTGCAAATATTTATTGAGAGGTGTAAACGATCATTATTTGGTAGAAACTAAAGATAAAAAATTCGTCTTTAGAATATATCGTAAAAGTCATAGGTCTCTTGAAGAAATACGCTCTGAGATAACTTTTCTGGAAGTTCTTAGTTCACAGGGAATTGGTGTTTCATATCCAATATCTACCATAAATCAGGATCTAATTTTAGCATTCGATGCTGCAGAAGGAACGAGGTATGGCGTTTTGTTCAGCTATGCAGAAGGTTTATCTGTTAGCCAACTAAGCGATATTCAGTTAGCTAACTTTGGCAAAGAGTTGGCTCGTATTCACAATATTGCCATTAGTATTAAACTACCTTATGAACGCAAATCGTATGATTTAAATACGACTATGCGTCAGCCATTACAATCTTTCAAGGCAATTTTTGAAAATATTCCAGATAAAGGGCTGTGGATTAAAGATACGATAGATAAAGTTATCCATAAACTTGAAAGTTTTGAGCTTTCAGAATTTAGCTATGGTTATTGCCACTATGATCTTTTACCTAAAAATTTCCATTTTGATAATAAAGACAACATTACTTTTTTCGATTTTGACTTTTTGGGTAAAGGTTATTTGGTTAATGATATTATGACATTTTGGCTCCATCTCTCCCTTAGCGTAACATTTAACAAGATGAGCCAGGAAGAAGCTGATCATTCATTTAATATTTTGATTAAAAGTTATAGAGAGGTAAGGCAACTATCAGAAGATGAAATAGCTGCCATCCCTTATTTAAGCTTTGCATTTTGGATATTTTATATGGGCTATCATATTGAGCACTTCGACGACTTTTCAAATACCTTTTTCAATCAAAAATTTGTGCTTGAGCGCGTTGAGTTAATCAAAACCCTTACCAATAAGTATTGTCACTTTAATACATAATAATTTGGAAGCCATTTGTGCCAGATTTATATACAGATTGTATCAAGTACTGTTAAAGAGTATGTGAGAAAATCAAACTTATTACACTTGATAACTTACCTTTTTTATAAATATTTAATCACTAAATCACACACTCGCTCATTCACTAAATATTTAATACAAAAGCTATTGCGAGAAATTTATAAAACCGTAAGTTTGCAAACTTAATTTTAGAACAGAAATGGCCAAAAAGCAGGATAACACAAAGATTGTTGCAAATACTAACAACGATCTGGGACAGACAGGTAAATTTGTACGCGAAAATCAAAAAAGCTTATTATTTATAGTTGCAGCGATAGTTGTAATGGCTGTAGGTTATTTTTTATACCTTAAAATGTACCTTGCCCCTCGTGAAGTTGAGGCCGCTAATCAAATGCATGTAGCACAGGATTTTTGGGAAAGAAAAGACTGGGATAAAGCCATCAACGGTGATGCCGGCTATCCCGGTTTCGCCAAAATTTTAAGCGAATACAGCAACACTAAAGCTGCTAACCTGGCTTATTTTTACTTAGGCACCGCCTATTTAAACAAAGGCGATTACAATAAAGCTATTGATAACCTAACCAACTATCATGGTGATGATACCATGGTTGCTGCTGAAGCTTTAGGCTGCACAGGTGATGCTTATGTAGAATTGAAAGACTACGATAAAGCAGAAACCTATTTCAAAAAAGCGGCTGACATGGCTAAAAACAAGTTTTTATCCCCAATATACCTTAAAAAATTAGGCTTGGTTTACGAAGCTGAAAACGACAATAAATCAGCTGACGAAACTTATAAAAAAATCAAATCTGATTATTTTGGTAGCGCCGAAGCACAAAATATTGACGAATACATAGCCCGTGCGGAAGCGAAGTTGTAATTGATTTCGAATTTCGGATGTTCAATTTCGGATTTATAGAATTGTAAATCCTTAAATCCGAAATCTTAAATCTTAAATCCGAAATCCCAAATGTCCAGTAAACATAAAAATTTAAGCGATTTTTCTAATAGCGAAGTACCTTCGGGTGCTTCTTTCCGTTTTGGTATTGTAGTAGCCGAATGGAATGCTGAGATAACCAATGCTTTATACCAGGGTGCTTATGAAAGCTTGCTTAAATATGGCACCCCTGCCGAAAATATTTTCACTTATCCAGTTCCCGGCAGTTTTGAATTAACATCCGGAGCCGATCTGTTATTACAAAAGGGGAATTTAGACGCTGTTATTTGTTTAGGCTGCGTGATACAGGGTGAAACAAGGCATTTTGATTTTATTTGTAACGCGGTAGCAAATGGCGTGAGCAACGTTTCTATAAAATACTCAAAACCTGTTATATTTGGCGTATTAACTACAGATAACCACCAACAGGCATTTGACCGTGCCGGCGGCAAGCTTGGCAACAAAGGCGATGAGGCTGCGGTAACTGCTATAAAAATGGCCCACTTAGCTGTAACCTTGAAGGCTTAATTTACGTTAAAACTAAAAAGTTATAAAATGAAAAAAATACTTTATATAGCTGTTATAGCTTTAACATTAGGTAGCCTTGCTTCTTGCTCAAGCAAACTTTGCCCTGCTTATAATACTTATCCCCGTGGCCCCCGCTAGTCTTAGCTTGTCATTTTTTTATCAAAAGCTTAAAACTAAATGCAGCTTTACACTGTAATTACGTTAAAGGAGCTTAAATACAATACTTTTGTAACATGAATTGGACATCGTTAGACTCGGCGAATCAGATAGATGCGATCAAGCAGCAAACAGGCTACAGCTTAATTTTTAAGCACAGCACACGCTGCTCTATCAGCATGATGGCAAAAAGGCGCTTTGAAATGGATATGGATAAATTGCCTGCCGATATGCCTTTATATTTTTTAGATCTCATAAAATACCGCGACCTTTCAAGCAAAGTGGCGCAAGATTTTCAGGTTCACCACGAATCACCGCAAATGCTGCTGATAAAAGATGGTGACTGCATACTCGACCAATCTCACGGAGGTATCTCTGTGGATGAAGCTATGGAAGTATTAGCATAGCCCCACCCAAACCCTCCCCTGAAGGGAGGGCTTGATAAGAATTTAAAGTCTCCCTACCGGGGGAGATTTAGAGGGGGCTCATTACCACCCAAAATTAATCGTTTGCTTCAAATCCGGATGCAAACTTACATGTACCGGGCAACCGAGACCAGCAAGCTCTAATATTTTCTTTTCTTTATCCGAGTACTCAGCAGGGAATTTTATGTTCACAATAATTTCACCCACACGGCGCGGGTTGGCAGCCATTACCTTGGTTACTTCAGCTTTAGTACCGTCCATGTTGATATTATGTGTACGTGCTGCGATGGCCATGGTGGTTAATATACACCCAGCCAATGATTCCGCCAACAAATCGGTTGGCGAAAATGCTTCACCTTTCCCTTGATTATCAGTTGGCGCATCAGTTAAAATTTTAGTGCCTGATTGTAAGTGGGTAGCCTCAGTGCGAAGATCGCCTAAATAAGTAGTTTCAATTGTTGCCATAGTTTTACCACCCGCGCCCCTAAAGTGGAAGCTTGGGTAAGCAAATTTAGCTTTATCATTTTTAATGCAGAAATTCCTATCTGTAATTTGGCAGTAATAAATTTAACATATTGTTCGCCCTTTAGGGGGTTAGAGGGTTTTTACCTACATTTGTATTATGATTGATCTGCCAGTAATTCCTGCACAGCCAGTTAACCGCAAGCCTGATTGGCTTAGGGTTAAACTTCCGGTGGGAAAAGAGTATGCACAGGTTCGTAGTTTGGTTGATACACACAAGCTACACACAATTTGCGAAAGCGGCAATTGCCCAAATATGGGCGAATGCTGGGGCGCCGGCACAGCTACGTTTATGATATTGGGTAACATTTGTACCCGTTCATGCTCGTTTTGCGCGGTAGCAACCGGCAGGCCATTAGCTGTTGATTTGGATGAGCCTAATCGTGTGGCAAATTCGGTTAAATTAATGCAGGTAAAACATTGTGTAATTACCTCGGTTGACAGGGACGATTTAAAAGATGGCGGTTCAATTATCTGGGCTGAAACCATTAATGCTATCCGCAGGGAAAGCCCTGAAACTACTTTAGAAACTTTATTACCCGACTTTCGTGGTGTTTGGGAAAACCTTGAACGTGTACTGGAAACCAGACCTGAGGTTGTTTCACATAATTTAGAAACTGTTCGTCGTTTAACCAAAGAAGTACGCATCCAGGCAAAATACGATCGTAGTTTAGAAGCCCTTAACCGCATATCAAAATCGGGCTTGCGTACAAAATCGGGCATTATGCTTGGTTTGGGCGAGAAGGAAGAAGATGTTTTGGAGGCGATGGACGATCTGTTAAATGCAGGTGTCCAAATATTAACCTTGGGCCAATATTTACAACCAACACGCAACCATCACCCGGTGATTGATTGGATTCATCCGGATCAATTTAGTTTTTATAAACAAATTGGCCTTGATAAGGGTTTTAGATATGTAGAAAGCGGGCCGCTTGTCCGTTCATCATATCATGCTGAAAAACACTTATTTGAAATCTGATAATTCCTTTATATCTTCACCGGATTGAGCAAGCGCAGTAAAATATCATTATCGGAAGATGAGCTAGTGCTTGCACTAAGGCGCCACGAAAAGATCGCGGTAGAGGCGTTATATGACATGTATTCTTCGTCGTTGTATGGAGTTATATCGCGCATAATTACTGACACTGCCGTGGCAGAAGACGTTTTACAGGAAACTTTTGTAAAAATATGGCATTCTTTTGCCAGTTATAGCACAGAAAAAGGCCGTTTATTTACATGGATGGTAAATATTGCCCGAAACCTGGCTATTGATAAACTTCGTTCAAAGGACTTTAAGAACCAGAACAAAAACCAAGAACTAGAAATTAACGTAACTTTCATAGACGAACAAAGGAACACAGTTTACAAACCTGAGTTGCTTGGTATTAAGGATTTAGTACAAACACTAAAGGCCGACCAGAAAGAAATTCTTGAATTGGTTTACTTTAAAGGTTACACCCATGTGGAAGCTGCCGATGAACTAGGCATACCATTGGGCACCATTAAAACCCGCTTAAGAATGGCGATACAGCAACTTAGAAAACATTTTAATTGAAAGTGGAAGACATCAAATCATATATTGAATCAGGCATATTGGAACTTTACGTTGTAGGGGATGTTACTCCCGGCGAAAAGTTGCAAGTGGAGGAGATGGCTTCCAAACACCCGGTTATTAAAGCCGAGTTGGAAGAGATAGAGCGTTCAATGGAATTATTTGCTGCAGTAAATGCAGTGGAACCACCTGCGCAATTACGCGACAGGGTATTAAACAGCCTGCTTACCAATTTTAGCGACGATAATAATTTTCCCACTAAACATCCGCAACCTGTTAAGGATAATGTTATTGCTATGCCTGCACCAAAGGCTAACAACTTTTATAAATATGCATTTGCCGCTTGCCTTGCTTTGTTAATAGCAAGCGTTGTAACCTTATTTAGTGTATACAATAAATTGCAGGACGCTAACACACAGTTAGTCGCATTAAATTCAAGTAATCAAAAATTCAGCACAACGGTTCGTTTTATGGACCGCCAGCTGAGCATTTACCGCGATACATCATTTAAAGTCATCAGATTAAAAGGCACCGCCAATCTACCTAAGGGATTAGCCCTTGTAGCGTTTAGCCCAGCCAAAAATAAAGTAGTGATTGATCTGGCCGATTTAAATATGCCGGTTAATGATAAAGCGCACCAATACCAGCTTTGGGCTATAGTGGGTAAAACTCCGGTTAGCCTGGGTGTGTTTGATAAAACTGATGCGGATAGCACAGTGATGAAAGAAATGAAATCAGTTGAATTCGCAAATGCATTTGCTGTAACACGCGAACCAAGAGGCGGCAGTATCAATCCTACAATGAGCGAAATGATGGTTGTAGGCACATTATAACACGAACATCCCTGTTACAATGTTAAAACTTTGTTAAAAACACTACCCCTTATAAAACAATAAACTTTATCCGTCGTTTTTGTAACTATATGGCGCGCTTAGCGTCTTATATACACTAACTTCGAGTATTTAGTTCTTTATAAGATCAGTTAATAGTTAATAAAAAAAGGGTTGTTTAATACTGACAACCCTTTTTTATGCCGTAAATTTAGCTATGGTCATAGGCAACTGACTAATCAATTTACCCGGCAATACCACATGCATCCGGTTAGGCAAAGCCAGTTCATCTCCAGCTTTTCCGTGAATATAAGTGCCAATAATACAAGCATCCCGTGATGAATATTTCTGAGCCAATAAAGCAGTTATTATCCCTGTAAGTACATCACCCATACCCCCGCTTGCCATAGATGCATTGCTGGTAGAGTTAAAATACGCTTTACCATCCGGCGTAGCGGTTATCGTATAATCGTTTTTTAGCACGATGCATATTTTATGCTCCTTAGCTTTTTCAATGGCCGTTTGTAGGCGTTGCCACCAACTGGTACTTTCCCCAAATAGGCGGTCAAACTCCTTCATGTGCGGGGTTATAATACTGCCTTCAGGTATCATACTCCAAAGCTGTTTATGCTCTGCTAAAATATTCAATGCATCGGCATCAATAACAATAGGCTTTTTATAATTGGTTAAAATATCGCAAATTAGGTTGAGCGAATTCTCGTCATTACCCAATCCCGGGCCAATGCCCATCGTGCTAAATTTATCCCAACTAATCTCTGGCAAATCATTTCCTTCCCTTACTACAGCCATAATTTCGGGCAGATAACTATTTAGCGCGGTCAGCCCACTTTCAGGCACACAAGCCGTAGTTAAACCAGCTCCCGCATGCGCGCAAGCGGATGAACAAAGTAAAGCCGCGCCCATAGTTTTAGCCTGACCCGCTACAATAAGCGCATGGCCAAATGTTCCTTTATTGCTGAATTTATGGCGGTGTTTCATTAGTTGCCTGATGTCCTTTTCAGTTATAAACTGATATGGCGAATCAAGAGACATTACAAACTTATCATCAATCCCAATATTAACCGCCTCCCAGCACTCCATCACCGGCCCTGATTCTGGCAACAGGAAATTGATTTTAGGCTGCTGGAAGGTAATAACCAGTTTGGCTTTTAACACTGTACTTTCAGGTTTAATCTCCCCCTCAGCAAAAAAGCCCGTCGGAATATCAACAGCAACAACGGTTTTTTCTAATAAATTGAGATGCTTTACTAACTTTTCGTAATCGCCATGCAAGGGTTTATTTAAACCACTGCCCAGCATAGCATCAATTAACACCGGGCTATCTTCGTCTGGGAAATCATCTCCCGGCTTAATTTCTGTTACAGCAATGGTGCTTTGCAGCTTTTTCAGGTTGGCATTAAAATCATCGGATGTCTTATCAGAAAACCGGGTAATTTTAATATTTATCGCTTTGTAATGATGCCCATGTAATATCCGCGCGACAGCTAAACCATCGCCGCCATTATTACCGGTTCCGCAATAGATAGAGATAGCCTGCCTTTTATCAGGAAAATGGTTCACAAACCAACCAACAAAGGCTTTTGATGCCCGTTCCATTAAATTAACAGAACTTATGGGTTCATGAGCAATGGTATAAGCATCAGCTTCGCGAATTTGAGGGGATGTGAGTAACGGTAGCATATTGCATAAAGTTATGATTTATGCTTTTTGTTTTGAGGAATTATTGTTTCGGCAACTTATAATCAATACCCCATTCATTCGCATAGTCTTCTAACGAACCCAGTCCAACCGAAGCCCTCCTCTTATCCACATTAGCTTCATCCTCAATCGGTCTCACATAAAATTTATTGGTCTTTTCATCCTTGGCAATCTGGCTGCCGTAAATTTGCTTTTTGCCATGCTCCAGCGCCGATCTGTCCTCCATTAAAGCTAACTGCGATGGCTGTGCATTACCTTTTTTAACTGCTGCCCGCATCATTGGCAAATATTTATCCCGCGTTAAACTGTCAGCATGTTGTATCACTAAAAACAGGGCAGCATTCCCTTTGCCCCCAACCACATCCGGTCCAACCCAGCCATATTTATCCAAAATAGCTTTAATCTTTACAAGGTCGATGTCGTCTTGTTTACCCATCGCTTCCCACAAAGCTTTCGTTTCCTTCGAATCATCGCCATATTTATTTTCAGTTGCCATGATTTGCTGCCTGCCGTTTTGATCGGCATCATATATACTGTCCAATTCCCGGGTTAATGGTTTGTTGTAATGCGCCTCAGCCTTTTCTTTATTTTTTTGAATGACAACCAATAACGGCAACCAGCGTTTATCCGAATGCAAACTGACCAGGTCTTCATCTTCAATAATATGATCGTAATTGTTATAGCTGCCGTTATTCGCAATTAATTGTAAGTTATTAAATGCACTATCAGGACAATGCGCCAGAGACCATGAACAAGCGGCATCATAACGATCAGTAGTTGTAGCTAATTTATGATAACGCTTAAAAGCGTTGGAGAACGCAAGGGCTGATGCTTTATAATCCTTGGCAAGATAAAGCGAATCTCCTTTCTTAGATAAAGATTTATAAGCTGATAATGCTTTATTCTGCGCGAAGGCATTAGATAAAGCGGTAAGGAAAACAATAAGCAAAATTATTTTTTTCATACTGTAATATTTTAGGCACGCTAATTAACTAAATATTTAGTTAATTAGCGTGCCTAATGAAAAAATAATTTTTACAGATAAATATAGGGATTACTTTACCCCCATCTCCTTTTTCAAAAACTGCCCGGTAAAGCTTTCTTTCACCTTACACAAACCTTCCGGCGTGCCGCTAAACAGAATTTTACCACCACCCGAGCCACCTTCCGGACCAAGATCTATCACATGATCAACTGTCTTAATTACATCCAGATTATGTTCAATAACCAACACGGTATTTCCCTTATCAACCAATTGATTTAACACACCAAGTAATACATTGATATCCTCAAAGTGTAAACCTGTAGTTGGCTCATCTAAAATATAGAAAGTATTACCGGTATCTTTTTTAGATAGCTCCGTTGCCAGTTTAACACGTTGTGCTTCACCGCCCGATAGGGTGGTTGATGCCTGCCCTAAACGGATATATCCCAAACCAACATCCAGCAAAGTTTTCACCTTGCGGTAAATAGCCGGGATATGCTCAAAAAATGGCGTGGCATCTTCAATACTCAAATCCAGCACATCACTAATAGATTTCCCGCGATAACGCACTTCTAAAGTTTCACGATTATATCTCCTGCCGCCGCACTCCTCACAAGGAACGGATACATCAGGCAAAAAGTTCATCTCTATCACTTTCATACCCGCGCCCTGGCAAGTTTCACACCTGCCGCCTTTTACGTTGAACGAAAAACGGCCCGGTTTATACCCCCTGATCCTTGATTCGGGTAGAGCCACAAACAAATTCCTGATATCAGAGAATACACTGGTATAAGTAGCCGGGTTTGAACGTGGGGTTCTGCCGATAGGCGTCTGATCGATCTCGATCACCTTGTCAATATGCTCCAACCCCTCGATCTTATCATAAGGTAAAGGCTGTTTCTTCGCCCTGAAGAAGTGGTGATTTAAAACAGGATACAAAGTCTCCGTAATTAAACTTGATTTACCGCTGCCCGATACCCCGGTTATCCCGATCATCTTACCCAAAGGAAATTCAACACTTACCTTTTTAAGGTTATGCCCGGTCGCTTTTTTCAGGCTGAGGACTTTACCATTCCCTTCACGCCTCTTTTTTGGGATAGCGATCTCGCGCTCACCGTTGATGTAAGATGTAGTAAGGGTGTGAACTTTCATTAGCTCAGCGGGGGTGCCCTGGGCAACAATTTGCCCGCCGTGTACGCCGGCTGCCGGGCCCATGTCAATTACATGGTCGGCTTCCAGTATCATATCTTTATCGTGCTCAACCACTAAAACGGTATTACCTAAATCGCGCAGGTTTTTTAGGGCGGTGATGAGCCGGGCATTATCACGTTGATGCAGGCCAATACTTGGCTCATCCAAAATGTACATTACATTCATCAATTGTGAACCTATCTGCGTAGCCAGCCTGATACGCTGAGCCTCTCCACCTGATAATGTTTTGGCAGTACGGTCAAGCGTTAAATAGCTCAAACCAACATCCAGCAAAAACACAATACGTGCACGGATCTCTTTTAATATTTCTTTAGCAATAACATTCTGGCGTTCGGTTAAGCGGTCTTCCAGGTTGTTGAACCAATCCTGCAGATCATTTATATCCATGATAGCCAGCTCGAATATATTCTTGCCATCTACTTTAAAGTGTAATGATTCTTTTTTAAGTCGCGCGCCATCACATATTGGGCAGGTCTTTAGCACACGGTAATTTTCCATGTCGTCCATCCCCTCGTCGCTGCGGCGTTCCTGCTGCTCTTCCAGCATACGGATCACTCCATCAAACGTGATCTGGTAGCTTTGAACATTCCACTTGTTGTATTCAACCGCGACGGTGATCATTTCCGGTGTACCGTTCAAAATAATATCCAGTTTTTCCCGCTCCAATTTCTCGATCGGCACAGATAAACTGAACTCATATTTTTTGGCAAGCGCTTTCAGCACCTGGAATATCCATGTTTCGCGAAATTCACCCAAAGGCGCTAAACCACCATTCAGGATACTCAGTTTTGGGTTAGGGATTACCGAGGCTTCATCAACCTCAAAAATATAACCCAGGCCATTACACTTTTCGCAAGCGCCATAAGGCGAGTTGAATGAGAAGGTGTTAGGCTGAGGCTCATCATAAGAAATACCCGAAACCGGATCCATCAAAAACTTACTGAAATAGGATACATTGTTATCCTTGTCACCAATCCTGATGATGCCTTTGGATATTTTTAATGCAGCTTGTATCGAAGTGTATAAACGCTTACTATTTTCGTCACTTACCTGCAATCGGTCAACCACAATGTCAATATCGTGGATCTTGTAACGGTCTACCTGCATTTTCGGCTCCACATCGGCAATAGCGCCGTCAATCCAAACCTTTAAATAGCCTTGTTTACGTATCTGTTCAAACAATTCGCGGTAGTGGCCTTTACGGGCTTTAACCACGGGGGCAAGAATATTTATTGGCTGACCATCAAACCTTTCGTAAATGGTTTTCAATATCTGATCTTCAGACATACGCTCCATTTTCTCGCCAGTTTCATACGAATACGCCTCACCCGTACGGGCGAAAAGCAAACGCATAAAATCATAGATTTCTGTAATAGTACCAACAGTCGACCTTGGGTTTTTACTGGTTGTTTTTTGCTCGATAGCGATAACCGGACTTAGTCCTGAAACCTTGTCGACATCCGGCCGTTCCATTCCGCCCATAAACTGGCGGGAGTAGGCCGAAAATGTTTCCATATAACGGCGCTGACCTTCGGCGTAAATGGTATCAAATGCCAGTGAGGATTTTCCGCTGCCACTTAAACCGGTAATTACCACCAGCTGGTTACGTGGAAAAGAAACATCAATATTTTTTAAGTTATGTACCCGGGCCCCGTAAACTTCAACTTCACTTTGCTCGCCCAGATCTAGAGGTTTTTCAATCATATTTTATTTAGATATATTGATTTAAGCTGGCTCAAACTGATTGATTAAGTACTTTTAACTCAATCAACTACTCACTTAATCCAACCTAATCAACCAAACCGCAAATATACGCAAAAAAAAGCCCGATTCGCTTAGCGCGGACCGGGCTGATAAGTGCTCCGTAATCTTTTTACAAATTAATTATATGCCAGCAATTGCGAGGTTGGCGTGTGCGCGTAAACGGGTTTAAAACCGTAAGCTACAGGTTTGCTGATAACCTCTTTCATGGCAATTAGGTTGTATACATATACCCCGGTTTCGCGGTTTAAATGCATGCGGAAATAATTGTCTTGATTTTGCTTTGTAATTTGTCTTTGTAATTTAATCTCTCCGTTATTGTAGGCCGCTGCAGCTAAGGTCCAGCTATTAAATTCGCCGTAAAGCTCTTTAATATACTTACATGCCGCGATGGTTGATTTACGAACGTTTAAGCGTTCATCAATACCATGGCCGACCTTTAAACCGTAAGTACGCGCTGTACCGGGCATAAACTGCCAGATACCTGCTGCCCCTTTTGGCGATGTACCACTGCACAATCCCGATTCAACTAAAGGGATGTACTTAAAGTCTTCCGGGATACCATACATCCTGAGGATGGGCTCGATAATAGGAAAAAGCTTTTGTGCTTTAAATTGCAATACATTCGACTGAATCGATAAGTAATTATGCTGTTTAATGGAGTGCCTCAACTTGGTATTTACGCGGGCATCGTTTACCGGCAATGCCTCGTTGGCAAAGTTGTAATCGGTAGATGGCCTGGTTTTTGTAAATAGAAAATTAGTTGAGTGTTCAGTTGCAATAATGATGGGTTTTGACACCGCTGAATCGCTAATTGCAAACCGGGAGATGATAACCAGCACGAACATTACGGAGCACGTAATTAGGTGTTTTTTAATCATTCCTGTTTTTATCATATTTATTATGTAAGTGAAAACTCGCTGCAAAGGTAAGTATATTAATCACATTATCAAATACTTACCAAAACCATGGTGTTTTGAGGTGGTTGAAAACCCTCAAAAATCGGTGTTTAAACCGTTTAAACGCAGATTCTGATCATTAACAAAAAAATAAAAAAATTGTTTAAAAAATCGTAACTTTGACCCTCACGCTGCGAAAGCGCTAAGCAAAAAATTATGGCATTTAAGAAACAAGCTACCGGCCGCGACAGCGCTCCGGGCAGATCATCAAACAGGACGAAAAAGTCTGATGACAGGCCAAAAAGATCACCCTCGGCAAGAGGAAAATCATCATCAGGTTCCGATAAAACAGATTGGAACAAACCTCCCAAAAAAGAAAGCGCATCAGAACGCCCCGGCGAAAGAAGAAGAACAGCAGGTAGCAGGCCATCAGCAGGCAAAAGCGAAGGCGGCGATTTTAAAAGCAGCTTTACCGGTGGTGAGAAAAAAGCATACGCTCCTAAAAAACCATATTCTGGCAGGCCAAGTGATGGCGGCGATAGGCCGGCAGGGCGCAGCAAACCATATTCAGGCAGGGTAAGTTCGGCAGACAGCAGCAGTGATCGCCCAAAAAGAAATTTTGGTGGCGATGAAGGTGGCGAAAAGAAATCATACTCAGCACCACGCAATAAATCATACTCAGGCAGGGCTGGTTCATCAGACGACAGGCCTAAGAGAAGTTTTGGCGGCGATGCAACAGGTGATAAAAAACCATATTCATCAACCCGTAAAACTTCGTACTCAGGCAGGCCAACCGGTGACAGTGAAGGTGGCGAAAGAAAAACAGGTGAAGGAACAAGATCTGGCGAACGCAAATTCGCGCCAAAAACTTCAGCGAGCGCTCCTTTCAAAAAACGTGAAGGCGCGACAAGTGAGCCTTTCCGTAAATCAGCAAAATCATCATACAATAAAATAACCCCGGATAGGGACGCGCCTGCTAAAACCATGCGTAGCCGTAAGGAAAAACCAAAAGACGATTCAGGCCTTATACGCCTAAACCGTTATATAGCCAATGCTGGTATCTGTTCACGCCGTAAGGCTGATGAGCTGATAGAAGCAGGTGTAGTTTCAGTAAATGGTGAAGTAATAAATGAATTGGGCCATAAGATCGACCCAATAAAAGACGAGATCCGCTATAATGGCGAACTGTTGAAACGTGAAAAAATGGTTTATGTATTATTAAATAAACCAAAGGACTACATCACCACAACGGAAGATCCGCAGGAACGCCGCACAGTTATGCATTTGGTTGAAAAAGCAAGCCGTGAACGTATTTATCCTATCGGCCGTTTAGATAGGAACACCACTGGCTTATTATTAATGACCAATGATGGCGATCTTGCCGACAAGCTTTCACATCCGCGCAGCAATATCACCAAACTATACCAAGTTGAGCTGAATAAAAGTTTAGCCCAGGGCGATATGAATAAGATCCAATACGGTTTGGAGTTGGAGGATGGTTTAATTAAACCTGATTCTATTTCATACGTAACCGGCGGTTCAAAACGCGAGATCGGTATACAGATACACAGTGGTAAAAACCGCATTGTGCGCCGTATATTCGAGCACTTGGGTTACGAAGTAGTAAAACTTGATCGTGTGATTTATGCAGGCTTAACTAAAAAGGATTTGACCAGAGGCCGTTGGAGATACCTTGATGAAAAAGAGATAATTCAACTGAAACATCTGATCAAATAATTTTAAGATATATTTAACGTTGAAAGTTCAATTTAAGAGTTACACCTTTTAAATTGAACTTTTTTGCTTTTAGCGCCTAATTACTAACTTGCGCTTCGTTAAATATAATACCATGAAAAAATTATTGCTGATTATTGCCCTACTATCTCCTGCATTAACTTTCGCGCAGCATAAAAAACCACTTCCCTCAACTTTTGACCTGGTTATAGGCACCTACACCACTGGCACCAGTAAGGGAATTTATGTTTACCGTTTTTATGAAGACAGGGGCAGAGTAGCCTATTTAAATGAGATTGATGATGTTACAAATCCATCATATGTAACTACATCGGCAGATAATAAATTTTTATACGCGGTTAATGAAGGCCCGCAAGGCGGCGTAAGTTCATTTACTTTTAATGGCAATACCGGCAAAATGGTATTGATCAATAAACAGCTAACCCAGGGCGCTGATCCATGCCACGTTTTGGAGGATAAAGAACAACGCAACTTGTTTGTAGCTAACTATACCAGCGGAAGTTTGGCGGTGTTCCCTATCAATAAAGATGGTTCTATTGCGCCGCTATCACAATTGATTCAGGATTCAGGCAGCAGTATTGTTAAAGACAGGCAACAAGGCCCGCATGTCCATAACGCGATATTAACAAATAACGAGAAATACTTGCTATATACCGACTTGGGTACTGATAAGGTAAACATCATGCGCTACAAAGCATCTAAAAACCCACCGCTTACGCCAGCCGATCCCGCTTCGGTAAGTGTGGCTGCTGGCAATGGCCCACGCCACATGGTATTTTCTGAGGGTGATAAATATTTATACCTGGTTCAGGAAATAGGCGGTGTTATCAATACCTATGCTTATGACAACGGCAACCTGAAACAACTCCAATCATTAAGTATGCTTACACCAGCGATGAAAGGCAATATCGGCTCGGCAGCGATCAAAATTTCTCCTGATGGAAGATTTCTGTATGCTTCAAATCGCGGCAACGCAAATGATATTGTGCAATACGCCATCGACCCAAATAATGGAACGTTGACCTTTGTATCACGCACCCCATCATTAGGTAAAGGCCCACGTGATTTCGCGATAGACCCAAGCGGCAAATTCTTGGTAGTAGCCAACCAAAACAGCGACAGCATATTCGTTTACCGCCTCGACCCGGCAACAGGTAAACCAGCTAATCCTGTTTCACATATAGAAGTCGGAAACCCGGTTTGTTTAAAGTTTGTTCCGGCGGAGTAACACACTTGTGTCAGGTTCACAATCACAACATAAATATTACACAATACATTAAACTTTTTGTCCTACTTTTAGTCTAATATTTAAATTAGAGTTGTTAAATACTTTATATGTTAAATGTTAGTTTAATACATGTTTAATTTTTATTATGAAAAGGTTATATAAATACGTATCCGGTTTAGCTTTAGCCGGCATACTTTCGGTAGCAGTTGTTACAACTGCAAGTGCACAACATGGCGGCGGTGGTTTCCACGGCGGTGGTGGGGGCGGTGGCTTCCATGGCGGCGGCGTTAGCAGCGGCGGTGGATTCCGTGGTTCTTCATACGCTGGCGCATACCGCGGAGGTGTTGGCGCCCGCGCTGTGGCGGTTCGAGGTGCATATGGTTACAACCGTGGCGGTTTTTACAGGCCCGGCTTTGGCTATTATGGGTATCCGCACCTTGGCTTTTATTTAGGCGTATTGCCTTTTGGCTATTACCCATTTTATTGGGGTGATGATTTGTATTACTATTATGGTGGCGTATTTTATAGCCCGTATGATGGTGGTGGCTACCAGGTTACCGTTCCACCGGTTGGCGCGGCAATTCCAAGTTTGCCACAAGGTGCAAAATCTATCATGATCGATGGTCAGCAATTCTATGAATTGAACGGCGTGTATTACAAAGCTGTTATTAATGATCAGCAAAAAACCGTTTACGTAGTTGCAGGCCGAGATGGTGTGTTAAATACCGACGGCAGTACAGCTGGCCAAACTGATGAAGTTGCAGCGCCTCAAGTTGGTGATATTGTAAATGAATTGCCTGACGGTTGCCACAGAGTAACTTTGAACGGTAAGAAATACTATGTATCTCCAAATGATATTTACTACCAGGCTTACACCGACCAAAATGGGAACGTAGGTTACCGCATTGCAAGTGTACCCGATAATAACGACCAGGATCAGGGTAACTAATCCTTCAGATCGATTCCCTTATAAATCTGCAAGAACAAGCTTTAAAGCTTTGTTTTTGCAGATTTTTATTTTTTATGCGATTTTTTTTAATTAAAATTATGCTCTTAATGATGTGCGTGTCAATTTAATACATATTAAATCTGCTGAATAATTAATTTAAATGTCTTTTCGCAAAAAACGTTCGCTTTCGTGGGTAACTAATGTTGAAAATCATAACCCGAATGACGAAGCCTTAAAAAAGTCGGAAGCTAACCTGCGTACCATTTTTGATAATACGGACTCCGCTTATATTTTATTTGGCACAGACCTCCAGATCCTTTCATTTAATTTATTGGCCCAACAATATTCCGAGGAGAACAATAAAAAATCACTCGCGATTGGCAAGTACATCAACGAATATTTTTCGGCAGAAAGATGGCCTCAAATTATGGAGATGCTGAAAAAATTATCAAAAGGGGAAACCATTAGTTACGAATTGAGTATAGCGGGCAATAACGGTGTTACCAAATGGCATCAGGTACGCTGGCTAAATGTTAAAAATAGCGGCAATAAAAACTGGGGATTTATTTTAGAAAATAAAGATATTACCGAAATCAAAACAGCAACACTGGAGCGTGATCGTATAACCAATGATTTAACGCAGCATAACCGGGACCTGGAACAATTTACCTACATCATATCACATAACCTGCGTGCGCCTGTAGCCAATATATTAGGACTAACCAATATTTTGAAGGACCACGGACAAGGCATGGACGCAGAAACACAACAAGAAGTAATTGACCGCATATTTACCTCAACCAAAAACATCGATACCACAATAAAGGATCTGAACCAGATACTACAGACACGTAAGCCCGTAGGTAGCAAAAAGGAGAAAATTGAATTTGAGAGTATGGTTGATGCTGTTAAAACAAGCCTCCGCAATACCATAGCCTTAGAGAAAGTAAAGATCGACTGCGACTTCACTTCTGTCGCCTCGATATTTACCACCCGTAGCTATTTGTATAGTATTTTTTATAACCTTACCTCCAATAGCATTAAATACCGTAAAGCTGATGTCGCCCCTCTTATTAGCATAACAAGTAAGAAAGTAGATGATAAGATCGAGCTCCATTTTAAAGACAATGGCAAGGGCATCGACCTGGATAAAAACGCTGAAGATGTTTTCGGTTTATATAAACGCTTTGATACCAGTGTAGAGGGGAAAGGCATGGGCTTGTTTATGGTAAAAACGCAAGTTTCCGCACTCGGTGGCTCCATAAATGTTGAAAGCAAACTTGGTGAGGGCACAGAATTTATATTACAATTCAATCAGTCCGCTTAATTATTTTTGTACTAAAAACGATGCAACTAATCGCAATAAGGTAAATATCTTTCCTTTTCCAAAAGACAAAACTTTCCTTAATCTTAAAAAAATGTTGCTATAGTAATTAATGGGTGCTTTATGCGTCATTGATGATCAGTTATATACATTTGGCATCCGCTTTGCAATTACGTGTACATACATCCACCCAAAAAAATGAATATCTACAAAATTAAACCTGCAGCATTCGGTATAGCTATAATCATGCTTGGTATTATGGTTGGCGGTTGCAGTCCGTTTAATAGAACGCAGCGAGGCGCATCTATAGGTGCCGGCGCAGGTGCGACTGTGGGTGCTGTAATTGGGAAAACCGCAGGCAATGTTGCGTTAGGCGCTATTATTGGCGGCGCTGTCGGTGGTACTGCCGGTGCATATATTGCCCACCAGATGGGCAATCAGCCGGGTAACTTAAAATCAGCTATCCCTGGCGCTAAAGTAGTTAGCCTGGGCGATGATTTATATATAAAATTTACAAATGCCATCCTATTTGCACCAGATAGTACTGACCTAAAAGACCAGGGACAGAAGGATGTAGTTAACTTAACAAAAGCACTGCAGGAAAATCCGCAATTAAACATCACAATAATTGGACATGCCGATAGTTTAGAAACCATAGACCCAATGGCGCTGTCCCTTAAACGTGCCCAAACAGTTAAGGAAGCTTTAGTTTCAGCCGGCGTAAATGATAGTCGATTAACCGCAATAGCTAAAGGCACAACCGAACCTGTTGCTTATAATAGTACAGAAGAAGGCCGGGCAAAAAATCGTCGTGTAGCAATACTTATAAATAAAAACATAAAATATCGGGCTGCTAAAAACAATCATTAAAATAAAATAGTGAATAGTTTGAGGCTCCTGTTAGTTTAACAGGGGCTTTTATTTTTTGTGACTTGTAATCAACATGTTTATGCATTAACTTTGTTGCATGCTAAAAAAATCAGGCGCTTTATTGTTAACCATGCTGTATATAATTACGGTAGTTGGTTTCGCGCTTAATTTGCAGTACTGCGGCAAGGTTATTACCGATGTTAAAATTAATGCACCATTACATGGTTGCATTAAAAGCCCCATGGCAGCAAAAATGAAATGCTGCACCCAAAAGCATTTTGATATTAAAATTAAAGATGCGCATGAAAGTGGCGCGGTATCAATTTTAGCAAAGGTTTTCGCGTTTCAGTTACCAGTCGCATTATTTACCAATTTTTCTTTCATCGCCCACCCGGCATTGTTTCAAAAATCTTTTTATGAAGCACCACCCGAACCCGGGCAATCCAGCGTAGCGGTCTTTGTAAAGAACTGCACTTTCCGTATTTGATCAATTAATCGTATTTCCACATTTATCGCGGTGAAGCTTACCGCTTGTTTATTTATTTACGATTAATTTTTATTCAAAATGAAAACTTTAAAATTATTTATAGCCATACTGGTATTATCTGTTGGCGTTGCCAATGCTCAATTTACCAAAGCCGAATTACAAGTTAGCGGCTTAACCTGCTCCATGTGTTCAAAAGCTACGGAAAAGTCATTACGTACGCTTGATTTTATCAGTGATATAAAAGTCGACCTTAACAAAAACCTTTTTGTAATAACTTTTAAAAAGGATGTTCCGGTTAATATCGATATGATTAGCAAAAAAGTGCAAAATGCTGGCTTTTTTGTAAATAACCTGAAACTTAATTTCAACTTTAATAATGTAAAGCTGGCTGATAATTATTTTAATTACCAGGGCAATACTTACAAGCTGATGAATGCTAATCATCCTTTAAGTGGAGATGTAGCCGTTACTGTGGTTGACAAAGGTTTCTCTCCGCCCAACGTTTATAAAAAGTATCAGCCAGCGGCAACAGATAGCGGCAAGCCCGGCAAAGTATATCATCTGACTATATAAGCTTCAATCATTCTTATTATGAAAAAGCTATATTGGGTTTTAAGCCTGATGGTTTGGTGGTGCCCGGCATTTGCCCAGGAATTATATGTAAATACCGAGCCGGCCAGTAATATGGCTACCCACTCTATCGGCATCCGCCTGGAAAATCAGGGATATTTTAATCCTAATTATAAAGACCGCAGCACACTGGAGGTAATGTATGGCGCCAGCAAAAACTGGATGATACATGGCGCGCTGTATGAGTCGAACTATTACCAGGCCGACCAGCATTTTGAGGGAGGAAGTGTTTACGTCAAGTATAGGTTTTTGTCGATAGATTCTGTACAGAAACATTTTCGCGGGGCATTTTTTGTAAAGGCTTCAAGTATTAACAATCCCTTACCCAACCAGGAAATATCTTTAGAAGGTGATAACAGCGGGGCACAGGGCGGTGTGGTATTTACGCAATTACTGCACAAGTTAGCATTGTCTGCATCTACCAGTTATTTGCAAGCATTTGATAACCGGGGTGGTTACGACCTGCCGCAGCAAAATTCAAGAGATGCGGTGGCGTATACTTTTTCGGCAGGTTATTTATTACTCCCGAAATCATATACAAACTATAACCAGGTAAATTTAAATTTATATGTGGAGCTGTTGGGAAAAGATAATCCCGGTTATAGCCAAAGCTATCTGGATGTAGCCCCGGCGGTGCAGCTAATATTTAACAGCATATGCCGCCTGGATTTTTCTTATCGTACACCTATATATAATGATATGGTACGCAACAGTAAAAACACCTATCTGGTAAGGCTGGAGTATAATATATTTAATGTTTTTTAATGTAGAGCTTCTCCCTTTTTATAAGAATCGAATAACATATTTAAAATTTTCGAAAGCAAATGATATGAGAACATTTTTTTTATTAATGCTGATGGTCGTTGCCCATTCTTCCTTCGCGCAGCAGCCCATGAAGATGGACACCACTAAAAAGAAGCCATCAGCAACCAAAGATATGGATGGGATGGATATGGGCGGCATGAAAATGGATAATTCCAAACCCATAATGAACAGCCAATACTCACCGGATGTGCCCATGAACCGTGACGGTTCGGGCACATCATGGGTACCAGATGAAACACCTATTTATGCCTATATGATTCCCGCTGAGGGCTGGATGACCATGATACACGGAAGCTTTTTTGCAAGGTATGACAACCAGGATGTTTTTAAACAAGGAAGCCGCGGCGGTAAAGCATTCGACGCACCTGATTGGATAATGGCGATGACTCAGCATAAAGTTGGCAGCGGGGGTTTATTTTCAGTAAATACCATGTTTTCTTTTGATCCTTTTCTGGTTGGGCCGGGCGGCTACCCGCTGCTTTACCAAACAGGCGAATCATATAAAGGAAAAAAACTGGTAGATATTCAACATCCGCATGATCTTTTCGCGGAACTAAGTGTGAACTACACGCAAAAAATAGCTAAAGATGCTGACCTATCCTTCTCTTTTGGAGATCCGGGTGAACCTGCTTTAGGCCCGCCGGTGTTTATGCACCGGTTATCCGCCATGAATGACCCGGATGCACCGTTGGGCCATCATTACCAAGATGCTACGCATATTACTTTCGGAGTGGCTACTTTAGGTTTGAGGATAAGTAACGTAAAACTGGAAGGCTCAATATTCACCGGACGCGAGCCCGATGAGTACCGATATAATTTTGACGCTATGCGGTTTGATTCCTACTCTGTTCGCCTTTCCTATAACCCATCAAAAGAATGGGCATTGCAGGTTTCAAATGGCTGGATAAAAAGCACGGAGGCGCTTGAGCCATTGCAAAATGTGATCCGGTCTACGGCATCAGTTATCCATACTAAAATGCTTAATGAAGATAGTTACATAGCTACAACATTGGTATATGGGCAAAACCATTATTCCGACAATCAAAAAACACTGCCATCTATATTATTGGAAAATAGTTTCCAGTGGCACAAAGTCGCGATTTACGACCGGTATGAATATGTATCCAAAGATGCTGATGAACTGGATTTAACAGGCGAGTTTCCTGCTAACCCTAACTTTAATATCAATGCTATTACTTTAGGTATCAGCCGCATTTTCAGTACAATTAAGCAAACTAATATCACAGGCGGGATACAGGCAACGGCCAATATCTCGCCAACAGCATTGCACCCGCTTTATGGTAGCGCGCCAATTGGGTTTGAGGTTTATATCAGGATCTCGCCTGCTTTGTTAAAGATGAAAAAGAGTGATAAAATGGATGGAATGGATATGTAAATCACCTATTGTTCTCTTTTCTATTTAAAACCTCTTCACCGTTTCGGTTATATGTGCCAAGTGATGCCTGCCGTGCCAGGCATATAAGCCAAGCGCGCGTTTAAGTGATATGGTTTGGCCTGATTCCGGGTTGGTAAAAGTTCGGCTCCATTCGTTTTCGGTAAAGCTTTCCAGCAGGTTAACCCAATGAATATGTATACCCTCCAAAATTCTTAATGATGATTCTACCGGTAAACGATAATCGGGCTGTAATGCCCAATAAGCTTCTTCGTAAGGTTTTATAGTGGGGTTATACTCGGTCAATGCCAGTTTGAAACGAACAATCGAGTTCATGTGGCTATCGGCTACATGATGCACCACCTGCCTTAAAGTCCAGCCGCCGGTGCGGTATGGGGTATCCAACTGCTTATCATTTAAACTGATGATAGCCTGGCGCATTTGGCCGGGCAACATTTTAATTTCGTTTATCCAATGCCTGATATCCTCATCAGTATATGATGCCGGTGGGGTAAATTTACCCACCGGGTATTTCATTTGTTCGTCTGTCATAGGTTGTTAAAAAAATCAAATTAAGCATAATTCTAATGTCGGGCAATACTGTAAAATAAAAATCTCACGAAACTGCTATATTGCAAATTAATTACCTCATTATTTATCAATGAAAAAACTACTCCCATTATTGTTGATAGCTGTTTCCTGTAATGCTTTCGCTCAAAAGCTGGATACGCTCACCATCGAAAAGATCATGCGCGACCCAAAATGGATCGGTGTAGCGCCTTCTGATATTAAGTGGAGTGACGACGGTAAAAAAATCTATTTTAAGTGGAACCCTGATAACACGTTTAGGGATGAATTATATTCCATTACAACTAACAACCTCACCCCGCAAAAGGTAAGTGATAAAGAACAATCCGAAATTGCACCCATTTATGGCAGCAAATGGAACCAGGCACATACTTTAAAAGTGTATTCGCATGGTGGTGATACCTACCTGGAAAATATAAAATCGGGCAAAACTATACAGCTTACCCGCACTACTGATAACGAAACATCCCCAACTTTTAATGCTGATGGAACCGAGGTTTTATTTATTAAAGCCGATAACCTATTTGCGTTAAAACTTAATGGAGGAGAATTAACACAATTAACCAATTTTGTAGCATCTGCCAAAAAAGATAAAACCGATGATGGAACCGAACAGGCAAAATGGCTGAAACAACAGCAATTGGAGTTATTCGACATTATTAAACTGGACGATAAAAATAAAAAGCTCGATGCTGAAGAGAAAAAGAAATTTCAGCCTAAAAAAATAAAAGAACTCGTAACCGATGGCCGGGATATTGACAATGTAGAGCTAAGCCCCGATGGTAGATATATTACTTATCGCCTGATAAAATCGCCGGAGGATAAAAACACGATTGTGCCCAATTATGTAACCGCGAGTGGTTATACAGAAGATATAACAAACCGCACCAAGGTTGGTGGCCCACAACCGGTTTGCGAATCTTTTATTTATGATACACAGCGCGATTCTGTTTACGGTGTTAACACAAAAAACATTGCCGGCATAAAGGATTTGCCCGATTATGTAAAAGATTATCCTGCTGAATTAGCAGGACGCACTAAGCTAAATGAAGACCGTAAAGTGGTTATCAACGGGCCAGTTTGGAACGAAGATGGCAAACACGCGCTTGTTGTTGTAAACGCTATTGATAACAAGGATCGCTGGATCATGTCGCTTGATGCTGAAAATGGCGCATTAAGCTTGCTAGACAGGCAGCATAATGATGCTTGGGTTGGTGGCGCGCCGGGCATTGCGGATGATTGGTACTCTACCGGTAATATCGATTGGCTGGATAATGACCATTTTTATTACCAGAGCGAAGCAAGCGGCTATAGTCACATTTATGTTTGCAATATTAGTAACGGCGATAAAAAACAACTGACCAATGGCAAATGGGAAGTACAAAACCTGCAATTATCACATGACAAAAAAACTTTCTATTTCAATGCCAATATTGATCATCCCGGAGATTACCAGTACTATAGGTTGGCGGTAAGCGGCGGTGAACCGGTTAAATTAACCTCTGTTAAAGGCGACAATGATGTATCGCTTTCTCCGGATGAAAAATGGCTGGCTATACGATACTCTTATACCAACAAACCTTGGGAATTATATCTGCAACTCAATAAGCCGGGTGCAAAAGCTGTACAGGTAACACGTTCAACTTCTGCGGAATTTAATTCTTACGCCTGGCGGGATGCACCTATCATCACTTTTAAAAACCGTTATGGCAGCGACGTTTATGCAAGATTATATCTGCCTAAAAACCCTGATCCAGCCAAACCGGCTGTTGTATTTGTGCATGGCGCGGGATATTTACAAAACGTAATGTATGCCTGGAGCTATTATTTCCGCGAGATGATGTTTAACAACATGCTCACCGACCAGGGTTATACTGTTTTAGATATCGATTATTCCGGCAGTGCTGGCTATGGCCGGGATTGGCGCACAGCCATATATCGCCACATGGGCGGCAAGGATTTGAGTGATCAGGTAGATGGCGTTAAATATTTGGTTGATAATTACGGTGTAAACCCTAAACATGTGGGTATTTATGGCGGCTCATACGGTGGATTTATGACCTTAATGGCCATGTTTACCGCGCCGGATGTATTTAAATCAGGTGCCGCTATACGTTCAGTAACTGATTGGGCACATTATAACCACGAGTATACTGCCGATATTTTGAACGAGCCCTACAATGATGAAAAAGCTTATCGTTTAAGTTCGCCAATTTACTTCGCTGATGGGCTGAAAGGAAACTTACTGATGCTACACGGCATGATCGATCAGAATGTAAATTTTCAGGATATTGTTAGGCTTACCCAAAAACTGATCGAGTTGCATAAAGAAAACTGGTGGCTGGCGCCTTACCCTGTAGAAGATCATGCCTTTGAACAACCCAGTAGCTGGACCGATGAATACAAGCGTATTTATAAGCTCTTTCAGGAAACATTGAAGAATTAACTTTAACTATCACGATGAAAAAATTGGTTTTCATAGTTATGTTGTTGATGATTGTTGGCTGCAAGCGCAATGATAATCACCCTGCAATTCAAATTGCTTTGGTCGACAGCGATAAGCATTTGAAAATATCAGGGTTAGATTACGCGATTTTACAGGATATCAACCGGGATACCACAATCAATATCTGGCAAAACTTAATACAAGTATATCGTATGCCAGCCGATACGGATTTGAAGGATTTTCAACCGGTACAACCTGGCAGATATATAGTTAGGGATAGCACCGTAGTTTTCATGCCTGACACTCCTTTCAATCCCCATCAAACCTATTTTATGCGCTATTATCAGTACGATAAAGGTAGCAATGCCTGGGATTATATTAAAAATCACCAAAAACCTGGTAAAAAGCAGTATCTCGACTTGATTTTTAAGCAATAAACGCTTTGAAAATCAAATAATATACACTATATTTGCATTCAAATTAAATGGAGGGGGCGCTGAGCCCCCTCTTTTAGTTATCAATCAAAATTATCAAACCGGATAATGAATATTGAAAATAAAGTAACAGAACTGGTAGAAGAGAAGATAGCGGAGTTAGAGCGCCCCGATTTGTTTGTGGTAGATGTAACAATGCAGGCTAACAGAAAGCTGATCATTCTGGTAGATGGCGACAATGGTATAGGCATTGCGGATTGTGCAGCCATAAGCCGTTACGTTGGTTTTAAGTTAGAAGAAGACAACGTAATTGAAGAGGCTTATAACTTAGAAGTGTCATCGCCGGGATTAGATACACCGCTGAAATCAGTAAGGCAGTATACCAAAAACATAGGCAGGGATCTGGCTATTAAAATGGATGACGGCGTAAAGCGCGAAGGCAAATTAACAGCCCTTGCAGAAGACGCCATAGTAATTGAAGAACAAATTAAACAAAAAGGGAAAAAGGCCGAAATAATTGAAAGCGTTATCCCGATAGATAAAATAACAGAAACGAAGGTTTTAATATCATTCAAGTAAGAACCATCATGAGCTGCCTCTTAAACAAACAAGCTCATGATAGCTTATTACCATTGAAGAAAAAAACAATTTAATGAAAAATGAGCAATATTAATTTAATTGATTCTTTTCAGGAATTTAAAGATTTCAAAAACATCGATCGTCCAACCATGATGAGTGTCCTTGAGGACGTTTTCAGAAGTATGATCCGTAAAAAGTATGGCAATGATGAAAATTGCGATGTTATCGTAAACACAGATAATGGTGACCTTGAAATTTGGCGCACACGTGTGGTTATGGAAGACGGTTTTAGTGAGGATGATGACCTGGAAATTGAATTAGCGGAAGCGCAAAAGATAGATCCGGATTTGGAAGTTGGTGATGAGTACATTGAGCAGATCACTTTAGAAAGCTTTGGCCGCCGCGCCATTTTAGCAGCACGCCAGACTTTAGTTTCTAAAATTTTAGAATTAGAGAAAGACGAGATCTTCAAAAAATATAAAGACCGCGTAGGCGAAATTGTAACAGGCGAAGTTTACCAGGTTTGGAAAAAAGAAACTTTGGTGCTTGATGATGAAGGTAACGAGTTATTATTACCTAAAACTGAGCAGATACCTGCCGATTACTTCAAAAAAGGCGACAGCGTAAAAGCGGTAGTATCAAAGGTTGATATGATGAATAGCAACCCTAAGATCATTATCTCGCGTACTGCTCCTGAGTTTTTACAACGTTTGTTTGAGCAGGAAGTGCCTGAAATTTTTGATGGCTTGATCACTATCAAGAAAATTGTACGCGAACCGGGCGAACGCGCCAAGGTAGCTGTAGAATCATATGATGACCGTATTGACCCGGTTGGCGCATGTGTTGGTATGAAAGGATCACGTATACATGGCATCGTTCGTGAATTGAAGAACGAAAATATAGATGTGATAAACTATACTAACAATTTACAGTTATATATACAACGTGCTTTATCACCGGCTAAAATCACTTCTATTAAGTTAGATGATGAGAAAAAAACTGCCGCAGTTTATTTAAAACCCGACCAGGTATCGCTAGCGATAGGCCGTGGCGGCCATAATATTAAACTGGCAGGCAAATTGACAGGTTATGAAATTGATGTTTACCGTGAGGCTGACGAACAGGATGAGGATGTGGACATTGAAGAATTTTCAGACGAAATTGACAGCTGGATTTTGGACGAATTTAAACGCATTGGTTTAGATACGGCAAAATCAGTACTGGCATTAACAGTGGGCGAATTGGTAAAACGTACCGATTTAGAAGAAGAAACTGTTAAGGAAGTATTATCAATACTGCAAGCGGAGTTTGAATAAGGTTAATAACCCAAATTAAAATCGTATTTTTGCAAATAAATAAGGGAAGAAAAATTAATAAATGTCAGAAGACAAAAGCATAAATTTAATTAAGGCAGCAAAAGAGCTTAACATTGGTACAGGTACTATTGTTGATTTTTTGGCAACCAAAGGCTATAAAGTTGAAAAACAACCTATGGCTAAGCTGAATGGCGACATGTACAACGCATTGTTGAAGGAATTTGCTTTTGATAAAAGCATTAAGGAAGAAGCCAAGCAGATCAACATCGGGAAGATCAGGAAGGATGAACCAGAACAGGCGAAACCTGCTGAGTCCCGCCGTTCACGCGATTTTGAGAATGAAGAGATTCTGATCAAAAACGCTGGCAACTACACGCCTCAGCAAACCGAAAAACCAAAACCGGAACCCGAAGTTAAAAAGTCGGAAGAGCAACAAGCTCCTACTTTGCCGGGTGTAAAAGTTGTTGGCAACATCAACCTTGATGATTTGAACGCTAAACCACAGTTTGGCGAGAAAAAAGAAACACCTGTGGTTAAACAGGAAGAAGCGCCAGCGCCGCAACCTGAACCAAAGAAAGAAGAAATAAAACCAGAGCCAGTTGCCGAAGTGAAGAAGGAAGTAATTCCGGAAGCGCCGAAAGTTGAGGTTCCTGTTGTGGAAATACCGAAAATTGAGACTCAAGTAGCAGAGGCTCCAAAAATTGAAGCTCCTGTAGTTGCACCTCCGGTTACTCCGCCTGCAGCACCGGTTGCTGTGGCCGAACCCGTTACTCCTGCTCCTGCTGCTGAAGAGCCGCAGGAAAATGAAGTGATACGCGCCAAAGCGGAACGCCTTACCGGACCGAACATTATTGGTAAGATACAATTGCCGGATGCGCAAAAACGTAACCCGGTTGCATCGTCATCAAATAATAGCGCCGACCAAAAACGTAAACGCAAACGCAAGGATAGCCAGGGTGGAAATCATCAACAAGGTGGTGGTGGTGGAAATCAGCAAAACCAGGCGCCGCTTACGCCTTCAGGACCGGTTAATCCAAACCGTCCGGATTTCAGGAACAGGGGAAATAACCCTCCAACTGCCGGTGGCGGACAAGGTGGTGGTAACCGACCTGATTTTAGAGGTAACAGGAATACTACGCCTCACCATAACTCAGGGCCTAAGGAAGAACCTTCGGAAAAAGATATACAAGACCAGATCAAAGCTACACTTGCCCGTTTAAGCGGGGCAGGTAAATCCGGTAAATTTGCACAGCGCGCTAAATTCCGTCGTCAAAAACGTGATGATGTTGCAGCAACCGCAGAGGAACTGGCATTAGAGCAGGAATCACAATCAAAAATATTAAAGGCAACCGAATTTGTTACAGCCAATGAGCTGGCATCAATGATGGATGTACCGGTAACACAGATCATCTCTACTTGTATGAGTTTGGGCATGTTCGTATCCATCAACCAAAGGCTTGACGCGGAAACGCTGGCTATTGTGGCTGATGAATTTGGTTACCAGATAGAATTTGTTAAACCACAGGATGAAGAGGGAAGCCTTGACCAGCCTGATGATCCGGCTGATTTAGTACCACGTGCGCCAATTGTGACCATTATGGGCCACGTTGACCACGGCAAAACATCATTACTGGATTTTATACGTAAAACAAACGTTATAGGCGGCGAGGCAGGTGGTATTACCCAGCACATTGGCGCTTATGAGGTAACGTTACCTGATGATAAAGGAAAGATTACTTTCTTAGATACACCGGGTCACGAAGCGTTTACCGCTATGCGTGCCAGGGGTGCCCAGGTAACCGATATTGTAATTATAGTTATTGCTGCTGATGATAGCGTGATGCCGCAAACCCGCGAGGCCATAAACCACGCGCAGGCTGCAGGTGCACCGATCATCTTCGCTTTCAATAAAATTGACAGGCCGGGCGCTAATTCGGACAGGATCCGTGAGCAACTATCTGCCATGAACATATTGGTTGAGGAATGGGGTGGTAAATATCAAACCCAGGAAATATCAGCCAAAACAGGCTTAAATATTGATTTGCTATTAGAGAAAGTATTGCTGGAAGCAGAATTACTAGAACTAAAAGCTAACCCTAACAAAAGAGCCATTGGTACCGTTATTGAAGCCGCTTTGGATAAAGGCCGTGGTATTGTTACCACCATATTGGTACAGGCAGGCCGCTTAAAGGTAGGCGACCCAATATTAGCCGGATGTTATAGCGGGCGTGTTAAAGCATTAACTAATGAACGCGGACAAAGAGTTGAATCTGCAGGACCATCTACACCTGTACAGGTGTTAGGTATGCAGGGCGCGCCTACAGCGGGTGATAAATTTAACGCGCTGGAGAGTGAAGTTGAAGCTCGTGAAATCGCGAATAAACGTTTACAGTTACAACGCGAACAAGGTTTACGTACACAGAAACACATTACACTTGATGAAATTGGCCGCCGTTTAGCGGTTGGTAACTTTAAGGAACTTAACATTATTGTTAAAGGTGATGTGGATGGTTCAATTGAAGCGCTGTCCGATTCATTATTGAAATTATCTACCGAACAGATACAGGTAAATATTATATCGAAAGCAGTTGGTCAGATCTCAGAATCCGACGTATTGCTTGCTTCTGCATCAGATGCGATCATCATTGGTTTCCAGGTAAGGCCGTCAGGCAGTGCGCGTAAACTTGCTGAAGCAGAGCAAATAGACATCAGGTTATATTCTATTATTTATGACGCCATAAATGAGATAAAAGCCGCGATGGAAGGTATGCTTGCGCCAACCTTTGAAGAGAAGATTGTTGCTAACGTTGAAATCCGTGAAACATTCAAGATCAGCAAGGTGGGTACTATTGCAGGTTGTATGGTTCTGGACGGTAAAATCACCCGTAACAGCAAAATTCGTATCATTCGCGAAGGTGTTGTAATATATACCGGTGAATTGGCTTCGTTAAAACGCTTTAAAGACGATGTTAAAGAAGTCACCGCGAACTACGAGTGCGGCTTGAACATCCAAAACTTTAACAACATTGAAGTTGGCGATATTGTT
The DNA here is from genome assembly GCF_013408825.1 of Mucilaginibacter tundrae. GTDB lineage: Bacteria > Bacteroidota > Bacteroidia > Sphingobacteriales > Sphingobacteriaceae > Mucilaginibacter. The sequence continues at coordinate 31,213 of NZ_JACCBZ010000013.1, read as the reverse complement.
GAAGCTTACGAAAATGTAGAAGTAAAAAGGAAGCTGTAATTAGCACCCTAAAGCAAATAAAAAAAGGCTGTTACAAATTTGTAACAGCCTTTTTTGTTAGTATATAACCTGTCTACAGGTTATATACTATCTGCGGTGATGCCAGTGACGACGGTGATGATGATGATTTAAACCACTTGCACTTACTGCCTGGTAGCTAAACAAAGCTATCATAGCGATGGCTAATACTTTTACTGTTTTCATAATTTTGTTTTTTGTAATATTACTATAAATATAAACTGTATTAAACCGCTATTGTTTAATCATCACATAAATATTACAAACAATAGTTAATTACTCTTTAAGCAGTCCCACTACCAGTTTTTTCCACTGTGGACCTGACAGGCCTGCTCGTGCAGATAATGCTACTATAGTATTACGTACAGAATCATAAATATTAACATCAGTATTGTTAGGCACTTCATTCCGGCCATGCACTGCTGCGCTTACGTGGTTAAGGTAACGTTCAACGATAAAAGTGCTGGTAGAGTCATGACTGAAAAAATGAGCTATTGAACCTTCATTTGTACGCGGATTGGCAACAGGCCTAACCGTCATAGTGATGTATTCAGATTCAGCGTTAGCGTCCTCTACGTCAATTATTTTTTCTATGCGTACCCATTCCAGTCCACCGCCGGCAATAGAGCCGGGGGCAGGCAGATTAATATAGAAGTGATCTCCCTTTTCGGCCAGCTTATAGTCTTCATTCCCTTTGGTATCAGTTATAGAAAACTTAGATGAGCCCGGGCCGCTAAAGGTGTGCCAATTGGATATATCCTTTAACCTGCTTTTAGCCAATTGAAACAGTTCATGTGCCTTCTCCTTATTCTCGCAATCAACAAAATGAATCACGTCGGTATGCTCGCCCTCGAATTGTTGAGGAATATTGTCAGATGCGTTGTTCATGTTTTTTATTTGTTTAACAACTTTGCGCGATAACGGTTTCATCCCATCACTGCATAAAAAGCATTAGAAATAGCCTTTTATTAAATTAAAAACCTCATTTTTAAAGTGATATACCGCTAATAAAACTTTTTTTAAATAAGCCCTTGTGTAAATATAAAATCTCCTTATATTTGCCATCCCAAACGGAGTGGTAGTTCAGCTGGTTAGAATACATGCCTGTCACGCATGGGGTCGCGGGTTCGAGTCCCGTCCATTCCGCTTTTTCAATACCAAAAACAGTAAAAACCCCTCAGATGATGTCATCTGAGGGGTTTTTCATTTTAAGGGCACACCGAATTATTCATCTTTTCGCATATAAAAAGGGAGTAATTCGGGAGTCATTTACAAGACTGCTGTTGAACTCCCGAATTGTACTATAATAAATTGATATACAGCGTGTTCAACCATTGAACATCTTGATTCCAAATGATTAATTGATCAAATTTGTTTCACTTTTAATTAATCAAAAGTTATGAGGACTACACTCTCTTTGCTTTTTTCCCTGAGAAAGCCAAAAAATTATCAATCAGGTGAGATGCCTATTTATTTACGCATCACGTTGGATGGTCACCGCGCAGAACTTGCGGTAGGACGAAAACATCTGCCCGAAGGATGGGACGCAGTAAGCGGCAGGGCCATTGGATCTAAAACTGATGCAAAAACGTTGAATACTTATTTAAATGATATTCAATTTAAGATCTACGACTTACAACGCAGAATGTCTGACGCAGACGAGTTGGTAACTGCCGAAACACTCAAAAATCGCTTTACAGGTAAAGCAGAAAAAGCACGCACACTTTTATCTGTATTTGAAGATCATAACGACAAGATGAAATCCCTCGTTGGCCAAGAGTTTGAAAAAAGCACACTTCAGCGATATGAAACCTGCTTAATGCATGTCCGGGACTTTATGCAACTGCATCATAACATTTCTGATATCCCGGTAACAAGGATAAACTTTGCATTCCTGAATGATTTTGAATACTACCTCCGAAGCGTTCGCAAGTGCGGAAATAACTCAGCTATTAAGTACATTAAGAACCTTGGCAAGATCGTGCGTATATGCTTAGGCAATGGCTGGCTAACGGTTGATCCTTATCTGAACTATAAGCCTAAACAGAAGGCTGTACACAGAGAAGTATTAAACAACGAAGAACTACATCGGCTATGCAAAAAGAAATTCAGTGTAGAGCGGTTAAATACGGTTAGAGATATGTTTGTGTTCTGCTGTTACACAGGTTTAGCCTATGTAGATGTTCATAAGTTAAAACGTTCGGAACTTGTCAAGGGAATTGATGGTGATTTATGGATATATACCCGTAGGCAAAAAACGGATACCATTTCGAGAATACCAGTCTTGCCCGTTGCGTTATCCGTAATTCGCGCCTACGAGGATCACCCGCAATGCGTTGTTAAGGACACGCTGCTCCCGGTAATGAGCAACCAAAAAATGAATGCTTATCTTAAAGAGATCGCAGACATTTGCAAAATTAAAAAGCCACTCACATTTCATATTGCGCGGCACACTTTTGCCACAACGGTAACGCTTAACAATGGTGTTCCAATAGAAAGTGTTGCCAAGATGATGGGACATACCAGTATAAAAACTACCCAGATATATGCAAAAGTCTTAGATCATAAAATCAGCTCCGATATGCAACTGCTAAGAAAAAAATTAGCAATTGGTTAAGCTGTTGCAAATCAACTACCGAGCAAAACTCGGTAGTTGAAATTTGATAATAACTTAAACCTTAAATGTCCGGTTGCGATACCATTCAAGATTTTCAACGTGGCCGATACTGCTGGGCTGTTGGTAGAATGAGCTTCTTTTTCTCTTAAATGATTTAAGCTATAAGTATGTTTGATATCTTCTTTAATATGCTTGGATGTAATTAAATGTAATTAAATGTAATTAAATGTAATTAAATAATAACTGGCGTCAACGGGCTCCTTCTAATAATTCATTTCACCCTATTTCACATTTTTCCAAGCTGACGTGGCATAGGGCCGGGATGACCAGTAATAATCATTTGAGGCGCTTGCGCAGTCCCTGTAACAGCACCATAAAAGCGTTGTTTAATTCGCTGAAGCTTTTCAACAATTCTCGGATCCATGGGAAATTTTCTTCCCCTGTCTTTCGATATATAAATTATGGTCATACGGGGTGAACTTGTTTTTTCACCCATGTGAAAAACCGCAGTAGAATCACTGGTAATCTTTCCATCATAAAGATTATCAAGTACATCAACCTTTTGCCCAATATATTTATAAGCGTCGTTGCCTGTAATGATTATAATAGATTGACTAAATGAGATCTTAGTCGTAAGAATAAAAATAAAAATGAGTAAGTATTTCATAATATTTTAAATTAAATTGTTGAAAGAACAAAGGATTTCCGGATGGATTATTGGTTACTGTTTGTAAGGTGCAAGTTGTATAATTAAGACCGTATTATGAGCCGGTAAAAATTATTGTGTAAAATAGCATAATTATCTTGAAGAGTCGCTGACATTTGCGGAATTAAAAACCCACTTACATTTTATATTGCCAGGCACACCTTTGCGCCTACACGCAGATCTATGCTAAAGTGATGGATCATAAAATAAGCTCCGATATGGAAGTGCTTAAAAAGAAACTGGCATCTATTGATATTTTGCAATCGACTACAGACCCCAAAAACATTTCAGTAAAACAATATTGAATTAAACTTTGGGCAGTAATATGAATTTACTGCCGAAAGTTTGTTTACTTTATTTTCTTAACCAAAGAAATTTGGTACCAATAAAAAAAAGCTTCCGGGTTTCCTCTTTTCAATTTATTCAGCTTTGAATTAAACGTTTGATCTATCACGAGATCTTTAACTTGCGCGGCGTCCTGGTATCTTACCAACTCGGTATGTTGCTCTTGAAGGACTGTAGCCATATACGCCGCTTTTGCTGCGTCAACGATAGCACGGTCAATATGATAACTCTCAGAAAAGATAAACCTTTTAATCTGTGTAATGCCACGAGTTAAGGCCGCAAAATCCCCTTTACCCTCAACGCCACGACTGCATATATGGAGAGCAGTATCATAGATATCATCCAATACACCATTAACATCAGTATCACATTTGCGATATCCAATCTCTGTTTTAGCAAAAATATCAAAAGTCTGAGCGACAATGCCTATATCTTCTACTACATCCACCAGGCTGCCAATATCAAATAGTTGCTTCATGATCTCCATAGTCTTCAGATCTCCACTCTTTTCGTATGGTATACCTGTGGTGTTAGGTGCAAAGGCGGTCAATTTATCGCCCAGAATATCTTCATGGCAAGGTAGCTTCACTTTTATCGGATCGCCATTCTGTTGCACAAAACTGGAATCTATAGGCCAGTCTATTACTTTTGCATAATGAGGTTCCTCGAACAGGATATCCAAGAGTACATAATCTTCGTTCAAGTTAGATTTATGGACCGGCACATAAAAGAATTTATAGTGCGCCTTTTCAATACCGGTCGCTGTTTTTCTTTCCTGTAATTCGAACCGCGTAAAACCCTGTTCAGTTAAAAAAGATGTAAAGTGTTGATCAAGGCCTTGCTGTTTGCTGACAATAATATCAATGTCAATTGAAAGACGCTTAGTGCTGTTCATTAATAGCATAAGCGCCGTCCCCCCTTTGAAAACAAACTTGAGATCGGATTTAACAAGACCTTCTAAAAGTAGTAATGCACGAATTACCTTTTCTACTAAGATTTTGTCGGCTCTATTGTTTTTTGCAGATACGCCCGCCAGCCACTCCGGTGTAAGGCTTTCCTTGGAAATCATTTTGGTTAAATTAGGTTAGGTCGTTGTTTATTAAAGTTACCCTTTTGTATATAATTTTGGATTTCCTCTTTCTTACCTTTACGTGCGGCATAACGCAAAAGTTTATTTTCATTGATTATATACTTATAATAAGCGTTACTAAATATTGCCCGCCGCTCACTACCGATAAGATACCCAAATTCCGGATCGGAGAATATGTCAACCAACATTTTTTCAACAGTGACAACCGGCATATCATTACGCATAGAAATCGGGCTTTCACTAACCAAATATCTTACGACCAAAGGCAAACGAAAATCAGACAGTACATTGTTCAGTAACATTTCAGAAGGCCGAAGAAAAACACCGCTGAATTCCTCTTTAAGCTGGAAGTATACAGATTCTGCTACATCACGTTCTATATCTACCAAAATGAAATGATAACTACTGAGGTGCTGTGCAAATTCATTTAACATTCCGGAATCCCACACACAGTACGAAATTAATGGAAACCGCTTTTTTAAAAGCTTGTTGATCTTTAATATTCGGGGTGAAAGCTCGGGTGTATAATTATGTCCGGTTCCAAGCTGATAAAGGCCACGACCAGTTCGGCTAAGTACACCCGAATTTACCATATCATGTATGCGCCATTTAATTGTAGCATCTGGTATGTGAGGTTCGTTTGCACGAAAATAATAGCGCAGAGCATCCAGGGAAAGCTCAAGTTGCTCTCCAAAATAGGCATTAAGCCTTGCTATGTCATTTGATTCTTTTATACGATTGATTTTTAATTAAACAAATTTACGGCAATAAATATGAAAAATTGCCGAAAGTTTGATTTTTAAATATAGCCATAATTTAAAGAATCATTTGCTTCCAGGCGATTGCTCACACATATTCCAATCCGAAAATTTGTTTCAACAATTCAATGGCTTTTTCACACTCCCTCACCTTTCCTGCTCGAACGCTGTCTACCAAAGCTAGCATATTATACAGCTTGTCGTCAGTCATAACCGCTTTGACTTGATTTGGATATAATGGCATAATCGACTGCCCTCTGACTTTTCCATGGGGAGTTGGCCAAACGTAATGTTCTTCTGATAAAATATATTCTTTTAAAATCGGCGCGCTGTGGGCGGTTGGAATGCCTCGTTCTACAGCACCCGGTTTCACCGGGAAAACAAACGGTAATCCGTTCTCAATAAAACGAATCAATGCACTTTTAAACACCTTTTTCTTGTCAGGACTGATTAAACGAGCGATCATTGAGCGGTTTAAAGATTCACTGATTTCAGATGAACTTATGTATAAGCCTTCAGACAGGTCTCTGTTCAACCACTTGTCACCCTGTGAAATAATCTTTAATAGCACAACTACGTCGTGAGGCCGCATTCCATTGTGAACTTTCATACAGTTTTATCTTCCACTAAACAAACGAAGTACTTTTTATTACAACCAGCCACAGCTACATAGATAAAACCACTCATGTCTGGCTAATAAAAGGGTGACTATAAATTAAATATTTGCATCATAAAATTCATGTACACAAGCCAATTTTTCTCTATAAATCATACATGAATCCCTAAAATCTTTTCCATAGGGGCAACGTTCAACTTTCATATGCGAGACAAAGTAATGCTGAATCCGCTCATTAGGATTTAAATCCATTAGCCCACTATCTTTTTCTCCGGTGTAAAAGAGACAAACAACCGAGATCTTATTTACATAATCACCAGAAAAAAATTCAGTTTCACTCTGTAAAAGTCTGTCAACAGTTTTACCATTATTTACTACATCTGTGATTACCAAAATTTTTTTATAACGACCTTCATTCTTTAAAGAAATGTTTTTTTCGTATTCCTCATGGTCTTGGTAACGATAAGAGTATGGTAAATAAGAATATGGCTTATTTGTTCTAAGCGCAGTATAGCTGGCGATGATATTTCCTTCAATCCCTAGCGCAACTACAAAATCAAACTCAATATTATTTTGCTCAATGATATTTAAGATCGCTTTTTGAGCTAAAAACACGTGCTCCCGGTTTGATAGCAGCATAGGTACATCTATCCAGTTGTGTGCTTTTGATGAATCGCTCCAATGAAAATGTCCTGATTTGAATAGTTCTAACTTTCTGACAATTTCAAATAGTTTTTTATGATAATCATTGTTGTTAAAGTCAAATTGCGGAGATTGGGTTTTCAGAACAGCCGCAGACACTTCATTAGGTAAAGCGTCGGCCTCAACTGTTTTTTCATCGGCTTGCTTATCCGCTGTCAGATTTTGAGCTTTTATTTCCTCTTTTGGTGCCGGATTCCTGATAATAATTATGGGAATATTTTCATTTTGTTTATTCAACTCAATCTCCGACCAACTTCCAAAAGGAAAGCCTGTTCGAGCGTTATCGCTTACTAAAGAATACCTGCGATGCTCGAAAGAAAGGGATTCATCTTTGGAAACAATTGTATAAGTTTTGAAACCTGCCAACGAACCCTTTTTAGCAAAAGAGCCAACAGATATTTGCGCTAATTGATTACTACTATTAGAACCAGAGGTATGTTCATTACCAAAAAAAACAACTTTAAATTGATGATTTTCTAAAGTCCGTAAAATTTCTATTTTATTTTGATGATCCCATTGTCCATCGGGATTTGATTCGTATTGACCCGAAAGATTATGATGAAAGAGAGCCACTTTTGAATAATCCACAAGGCCGGCATTTAAAGCTTTTAATTCCTCATTAAGTTGATCATTGTCAATATAACCTAGGCCACCCATAGTGCCAATTCTTCCATTAGAATTCAAGCCAATCATTATTAACTTTTCTTGCTCAAATACCAATTTATCGCAAATTACCTTATCATATTGAAAGTCCCGCTTAAGAAAATCTCGGTAGAACTCGGAAAAGAAAAAGAATTTGTCTTCTGACAGCTCATAAGCAAATTTTGATTTATCAGATTTTTCGTAAGCTAGAGCTAGCTTTGCTCGATTTACATCGTGATCCCCAGGAAGAATCATTACATGGTCAATTTCGACCTTAAGCCCTTCTAAAATGCGATCTAATATTTTCTTTAAGAATACATACTCTTGTTGCAAAGATTGATCGGCGAGATCACCAGTAATTACTATAAACTTTTCATTGTCTGGAAACCGTTCATTAATGTATCTAATAAATTCATCAATAAAATTTTTATTTTGAGATTCATCATGCAAAGTAGTCAGCCAGGATTTGATTTCAGCAAGAGGTTTTCCATCACCATCTAAATGAATACTAACATGTGGATCTGACAGATGAATAATTATTTTATTTGACATATCTTGATCATTTATAAATCTAGTGCCGTTAGTATCTTGTAATCAATCGGATTATTGTTTTTCGATAAATTAAATACACTTACCATATCTTTTGCTTGGTCTTCAGGCACAAGAGTATCGACCCTAACAATTGATACATTTCCGATATACTTGCCTCCGGAATAATTGATAATGTTTTGGCAGATACGAATTTCAGTACCTAAGCAAACCACATCTGAAACCACAACATACAAAGCATCAGATTTGATCTTACTCCCAATATTACTATAAACTTTATTCACGGGTCCGATATGGTCCATTGACAGAATATCCCAGTCTAAAAAACTTGATAGAACCGAAGCAATAAATGCCCCGTTCAAATTTTGACAGAATAAAATTGGCTGTTGTGTTAAATTGTTCCATTCCGGTTTAGCGCTAACTCGCTTTGCCAATTTATAAATAACGTACATGAAAAATCCTATATCTGCAACCATTAAACCTTTGATATCAATAAACTTAGGCAAATAAATTGGCGAGTTATGACGGTAAGCCTTACCTGGTTCGAGATCGATTACGATATTTTTTAATCTTTTTATAAACTCTTCGTCAAAAAGAAATTCGGCATTTTTTATTTCGATATCTTCTTTATTATCGGTAAGGTAAAAAGTTGGATAAACCTGCCCTATTTTCTTATTGTGCGTATAGATATCAACGTTTGAATTTTTTACTACTTCTTCATTAATGTTAATAAATACTAACTTTTTTGAGTTGTTTTTTAGTTCAACAATCAATTTCTGTTGATTAGATTGTATGTCTTTGATATTTGAAAAGTCCAAAACAACGTTTAATTTCTCACCTATGCTTTTAACATAACTATTAATATTTATTAGCGTTTCTCTGGTTAACTCATAACCAAAAATCCCAAGGTTAATATTGGTGTTGACATCGCCTTTATCTGCTAAAAATGTTCCTGTATATGATTGTTCCGCATGAACATCAATGTATAAAGAATCTGCTTGTCTGATTGCCGAGATTACCATATTATTGATTAATTTCTTGTGGGATCTCGGTTTCTATATGTACTCCCCTAAATTTGACACTGTATATTCTGATAGCTGAGTATTGAACATCATGGGAATATTTTTGAAAAATGCTTTGAGCCAACGATATAACAGCGTTTTTGGCTTCAGCAGATAATTTAATCATCGTTGAAACATGTTCTTTTTTGTCTATTTGAGCAAAACTCATCCGGTTATGAACATGTCTGATTTTATTTCTTATCTGTGCTAATTCATTCAATTCGGGAAGCATTCTACCTGATATAATTAATTGTACATAATCGTAATGCAACCTAAAATAGCCTTTGCAATCAATTACAATGTTTAGGATTAAATCAAATAATCCTTGCCTATCTTTAAGCATCGAATAAAAGAATGTTTCAAAAATGGCAAATGCGCAATCTTTGATGTCTTGAGACATATTTAAAGTGATCTTTTCTTTTAGAATATTAAATAAATTAAGAGGGATATAATATTCAGACACTGTTTTCAATGCAATAGTTTGATACAAACCAATTCCATTGTCTGATATGGAACAAGTGGTTTTATACCTGTTTCTAAACATCATTACATAAGCATCTGAACCGGAGTGATAAAGCCCGTTAGTTATAAGTTCCGATAAACTGTCGGTAATCTTATTATTTAACTCAATTGATGTTATGCTATCCCGTAGTAAATCTTTAAAATGATTTTCGACTGTAAAGGAAAAATGCTCGATTAAGAAATCTCTTTTTGATTCCTCTCCAATTATATTATTAACACTTATAACCCCAGTATCTGTTGTAGAGTAAATCCTGACCTTATGATCTGTTCTGTATTCTTGTTTGTTAATGAATCCGCCAATTTGAGTTTTGTCAAAATGAAAAATATTTTTTCCTATAGGAAATGTTGGGTTAGTATTATCACCGACTATATATAAAAAGTCGGACCTTAATAAGAAATTGATTATGTTATTGTTATTCAAATCATTTTCCAGAACGAGGGAAAGGGTTTGTTTGTGATATTGTTTAAGGTAAGCCCCCAGCGTAATTAATAATGGCAATATTGGTGGATCTATTAACAGATTTTTACCGATTACAAAAGTTGGCGGTAATGCACGGTAATTAGGGGATCTATAATATTCCGCAACTTCATATAAGAGCTCATTATAAAATCGGAAAGATGTGAACGTCCCTCCATTATTCGAAATTATTTTTATGAAATTGTCTTGAACCACGCTTAAATTTTTATAAAAAAGTTTTTGTAATTCTCAATGATTCTCCGAAAGGGTTTTAATATGTCAGAATAAATTTGACTTGTATTAAGATTCAAGGTTGCAATAAACAATTATATAAAAAAATAAACAATTCGCTAAATAAAACTAATAATCTATTGTTGTGAAATAGTAATAGTTCAATTGGGTTAGGTTGGCCAAGCAGGAGTGAAATTCGCTTCGCTCATAACACACCTGCCAGAGGCAGCACGGCAGGCGGCGCAATGCAATGCAATGCAGCCGCCTGCCGTGCTGCGTGGTTCCAACGAGGTGTAAAAGAACTTTACTAAAACATAACAGGCAGCAAGGCAAAGCGGCAAGAAACTCGCCGCCTGCCAAGCCAGCCAGGGGAGCCTAGCGGTGTTATCTTCAGGTTGCAGGTTAAGGCAGCAAGGCAAAGCGGCATAAAAAACACCGCCCGCCAAACCACCCGGCTGTCAATCAGTATCATTTTCATGTTGATCAATAAACTGTTTATATATCGCAAATGCCATGTGATGGAAATAAGTGACGGTTACTAATAATTTTTTAACCGACTGTTCATCCGGATCAAAAGCGTTGTTATACCTCGAATGCGAATAGGCATCCTGCAATAAATTAAACAGCTGTGAGCCTTCAATCGTACTCAGTTTAAATCCGTCTCTCAAGTCATCGGTAAAAATCAAACTTATTTTAAGCAACCGTGCAAGATTGTGCATTTGTACACGGTAACCGGTAATGGCTTGGATAAGCGCTTTCAACGTACTTTCCACTACCTGGTGCAGCAGGAAAGCTGCTAAACGGTAATCCTTTTTGCCAATATAGAATTCAGCACCATCCAAGAACGAGTTTGCATGCACGCCCCAGCGTTCCCAATGAAAAGTTGCCCGCTGTTTGATATGTTCCTCGGTCATTTCCTGTGCTTCCGGTAATTGCAACTCAGGCGAGCGGTAAACCATATTGCCTTTTGTTAAGGCCGTATTCCAAAAACGGTTACCTGCTTCAATGCCCGATTTGGCGCTTGATGACTTATGTACCAGCGTAAGCATTTTGGTTAAATGCCTGCAATGATCTTCTATCTTGTTACTAATCTTACCTTCAGGTATTTGCTCATCATCTGAAATTAAGATTAAGAGGAAAAAAGTAAACGGGTGCTGATGTGTCCCTAAGTGCATGATCATCCGAACCGATTTGAAGCGCTTGCAAATAAACTTTTTAATCGCATTCAAAGCTGATTCTTCACCTACCGTTGGGATAGGGTTGATACCACCGATCTTAAATGTCTTATCGATCTTTTCTACGATGCCTGTAATAGTCGGCGTATCACCATACTGTGTTTCTTTTGTTTCCCTTTGATAGATGAGCCATGCTGCCAAATAAAGCTTACGCATATTCTCATAGACAGCGATGATCTCTCCTGCCATGGTACTTTCATCAATAGGGCTTTTATATAAAGCAGAATGTGACCATTCATGCAAATAATCCCTATACATCTGCGGGCTGATCTTCTCGAAGATCTTTTCTATCGTTATGTAAGGATTAAGCAGTTCCTCTTTGGACAGGTTATCGGGGAAATAAGCCCAGGGCGCTTTTTCGTTTTCCAGTTGCTCCTGCTTAGGGTCTTTATATTCCCATGCGTTTTCCTTGTGAGCAAGCAATAACAAATACCCTGCTTCCAGCAGCCTAACATTAAAATCATAAATAAACAGCAATGAACCCGGCCCATGATTTTTCTCTTCATAGTAGCCTTCATTCACTACGTGATCACGCCACTGGGTCAAATCCAGATTATGGTCTTCCACGTCGCCAGTACTGAAAAACTCGATCAATACCAATAACGGGTTTTGTAATTCCGGAAACCTTAAGTTTTTGGGGAAGTGATCCCAGGGTGCATATTTACCGCAATACATAACGCTTTCATTAAACCGGCCTGTATTAACCGGCAGAACAAAGGACAGGACATTACGATTTCTATCCTATTCCACGGCGTTCTATCGCAGAAAAATAAAGGGATAAATTATCCTTGAAAATTGACTAAAAAAGGCTTCTTTTGAAGCAGGCATTTTTTTGCTATTTTTGTTTAAACCTGTAACAGACCATGAGCGCAACTACTGAAAACCCAAAACATATCCACCAAGGCCGCAACGTAAAACGTTTCCGTGAAATGCTTGGCCTTAAACAGGAAGCACTTGCGTTAGCTTTAGGTGATGACTGGAGTCAGAAAAGGGTGTCGTTATTGGAAGCTAAGGACACAATTGAGGAAGATTTACTTGCACAAGTGGCTGCGATTTTAAAGGTTCCGGTTGAATCAATAAAAAGCTTTGACGAAGAGGCGGCGATAAATGTAATTAATAATACATTTCATAGCAGTGATAATTCCACTTCAATAGCTTATCAGTCAACATTTAACTTTAATCCTATTGATAAGGTGGTTGAGCTTTTTGAAGAAAACAAAAAGCTTTATGAGCAACTATTAAATAGTGAACGCGAAAAAGTTGAGCTGTTAAAAGGTAATACCAAAAACTAACAATGGCTGAATCTGAAACCTCTTTATCTTACAGCGACCGGATGCAAAACATAATTGCGGACCCGGAGCTTCAGGTTTTGGATCAGAAATATGAGCCGTACCTCGATCTACACCAAACTGAGAACTTAATGGATGCTTGCGACATTATCCCAAACCCATCTACTGAACCTGTAACCGGCAAACTCATTTGGAAAGAAGGATATGATTATCCCATAGAAATTAAGCGGGATATTATTACGCTTTATAACCGTCACTTTGTGGACTAATGACAATTTGGTTCTATTCAAGCAGATATGATAAAAGCTGATCATTGGGACAATTTAATACCATCCTTTTAAAATCCTGATATATGCCGCCTAAACTTCAAAATGCTTTTTCCCTCTTACTGATTTTAGCCGTATTATTTTTTACTCGTCCTGCATGTACAGCTCAAAGCGCACATACTTATAATAAAACCAGATCAGGTAATGTTGAGACGAACGGACAGAACACTTCTCGCGCCTCGGTAAACGTTGCTGTTGAACAAGATCCAAATGGCATTTATTGGGGATTAAGAAATACCGTCACCGGAAAACTGGTCTTAAACTATACCTATCAAAGAATAGGGGAGTTCAAAGATGGGTTCGCAATGACCCAGTTAAATGGTAAGTATGGATTAGTTAATAAGAATGGAAAGGTGATCGTGGAAACCCAATTCGATTCGCCTGATAAAATCATGCAGCCTAAAAGCGGCTTCTTTGCATTTGAAGTAGGTTATGGCCCTATTGTTATTATTGATGCCAATGGAAAAGATGTTGTGCCGATGACTTCTGGTGTAACCGGTATCCTGCCCCGCCAGCAACGTATGACTTTAGGAGACAACGTGTATGGAATGACCGACTTTAAAAATGACACGATCTTACCATTCAAGTTCAGGTACACACATTTATTACCCGAAGGATTTTGTGTTGCATCGGCCTTTGGCAGCCCGGGTAGCGGCTATGATAATTTAGAGGGACTGTATGATTTAAATGGAAAACAAATCCTTCCTCATGTATTTGAACGGATCGATATTTTCTTTTGCGGGCGGGCTATTGTAAAGAAAAATGGCAAATATGGTGTGATTGACGAAAAAGGCAAAGAACTTTTTTATACTGATTATAGCAGTATTGACCGATATGCAAATAATTACGCTTTAGTTCATTCACATCAAACAAATGGTGACATAAAGGTTGGTATAATCGATAAGGAAGGAAAAGTAGTCGTACCTGTAATTTACCAGTGGCTCGAACATATATCTAATTTCCGGGATGGATTAGCCGCAATGGCACAAAACCGGAAATATGGGTTTATAGACACGACCGGGAGGGTTATCGTAGATTTTAAGTACGACAAAGTGGAACCTTTCAGAGATGGGATCGCCAAAGTCTGGGTCGGGTGGCAACTTACCGGCTACATTGACCAGAAAGGAAAAGAGATCATACCACCAGATTTCCAGGCAATGGATCATGCCAATTTAAGGCGGTATTACGATAAATTCATTATTGGGACAAAAGACTCTATACAACACGTATTCGATTATTCAGGAAAAGAGATCGCCGCTTTAAAATATAAAACGATCAGGGACTTCAGCCAAAGCGAAATATCTTTTATTGTATCAGTTGATAACAAAATGGGGATCTTAGACTCGAATTTCCGGGTTAAGATCCCGGTCAGGTATCAAATCCTTGAAACGATTTTTCCGGGTAAGATAGCCGCCAAAGAACGGGGCAAATTTCAGTTCATAGATGAGACCGGAAATATAATTTCTGACCTCAAATTTGATGCGATAGGCCCATTCCAAAATGAAGGAATGAATCCTTATCAAAACGGGCTAGCGCAGATTACGATCAATAGAAAAAAAGGCATAATCAATGGCTATGGAAAAGTTATCATTCCAGTCATTTACGATAACGTAGAGGGGTTTCATTATGGCCTCGCAGTGGTTAAACGAGATGGTAAATATGGCTTTGTAAATCTTAAAGGTAAAGAGGTTATCCCAGCGATTTTCAGTAAAGCGAACGCTTATGATGGAAACTCAGCAGAGGTCAGTATAAACGGAAAAACTTTTAACATTAATAGCTTAGGAAAACGAGTTGAAGAGGATGGTGATTATTGACCGCTCACACCAGGTCATTGCAACGCTTAAACAACCGCAGCCTGAAGCAAGGGAACTGTCAAGGGCAACGGCGAGAGCCGTTGTTTATGTACCCTTGACGGTTTCCCTGCGCGGCTATCTTTGTGACGGCGTTGCGGTGACTTCTCCAAAAAAAGCAGGTGTGTTATGAGCGAAGCAAATTTCACTCCTGCATAGCGGGCGAGGCTAACCACGAAATGAAACCCGCCGAAGCGCGGATGCAATGGAGTGGTTTGCCGCAGCCCATATGTCATTAAATAATTATAGTCAACAAAAGGCCCTTCACATTCGATACCCCTGATTATGATCAGGACCTCTTCTTTTTTTCTTTCGCCTGCGTGCATCAGGCATTGGCGGTGCAATATAAGGCTGTTCGCCATCCAGTAAAATTTCAAGCAAGCCCTTGCCATGATAATGTCCTCCCTGTTGAAAATGAATGTTAGCTTGCTGCAATAACTGCTGCTGTTTTATTTCCTGCTTTTCCTCATAAGTACCATGCTTCTGCGTATTAGCATATTTAAAAGATTCTTTTATCTCTCTCTGGTAGTCAAACATTCCGTCAAATAAACTTTCAGATTGCTGCTTAAAAGCCACCCGGTCAAACTGACCTACCTTTTGGCTGTGTGCAGCGTTCTTTCCTTTAGAGTTATTCAGCGGGCTAAGTTTAATACTGTTGCTTTTATCCTTACGGCTAACAATGATCTGTAGATGCATTTGTTCTCCCGGCTTACGGTCGCCTTTCTCTGCCAATCCCTTCCTTACCTCTAAGTCCTTGTAAGTGTAATATCTGTAATGCTCCAGTTTACCAAAGTAAACCAAGTCACTGTTCCCGGTTACTCCATCCCGCTTGAAGTTTCTAGCGTAAGCATCCATCACCTGGTTCGCATAATCTTTCAGGTAACCTTCTACGCCCGCTTCGCCGTATTGTTCCTTGAGGTAAAGCAATTCTTTTGCACTCGGGCTGATATTGATCAGGAAAAACTTCGCGTCATCTTTAGCAAGCTTGGCAATGTTACCATCGATAGTTTGCCTGACTTCATAAGGCTGGATATCGCTCCGTTCCTGGTTGAACCAGTATTCGATATGCTCATTTAACTTATTCTCTTTTTCCAGATAGGAAACCAAAGCGCTGCTGCTGCCTTTATTATTCCCGGTTTCGCTTTTGGTGATATTGACATGCATAATGGTAGTTAATAATTATGATTATTTACAAATACTTCAACTGTTCCCTTACATGCTTATTCAGCTCATCCTTTTCCTGCTGCTTGGTCAGCATCGTCATTTGTTCCCGGTTCTTGATATAGTATTCCAATAACTCTGAAAACCTGTTCTTCAATAATTTTTTGTCATTTTGAAATTCTTCCTGTTTTTTCAGCAGCTCCAGTATTTTATTGATATTGTTAGACTGCAATTGTGTGACCTTTCGCTGGTCTTCATTAAACCCGATAACATGGTTGTTAAAAAAGTTAATGATATTCTCTTGTGCCCCGATCATTCGCTCACTTTCTTTCTTTAATGGTATCAGTAACTCACCTTCCTGTGTCCGGATAAAAGCAATTATATTATCGGTCTTTTTATTGATCGCGTTCTTTAATAATTCATCATTCAAGTCCCTGGGATCTTTCTTGCTCTTATAAAAATAGTCCACCATGTGCACAAAGAAATCCAGCTTCGTCAGCCCGCTTTTATTAGCCAGGCTTTGCAGCTTCTCATCTGTTTTAACCGGGAACCGGATTGTCTTCACATTTACATCGTTGCTCATCTTAATCTCCTTTCTGCTCAATTGGTATACTCCGAAGTATACTGTTTTCTTTCATCTACTATAAAGCGGGGGGAATAGTATACTGACAGTATACAGCAATCGGCCTTGCCCCGCAGGGCAAGCGGAAAAAGTCGGGCTTCGCCCGACTTCCGCTTGCTCCCCCCGCTTTCAGCGCGAGGACAGGAAACCGGCTTCACGAAGACAGCTCCCAGCCTGCAGGCCAGTAAGCCTGGCTGCCCCTTTTTGGATCAAATGACGGCTGGTAACGGATGTAGCCAAATGCATCCAGTTCCCGGATGCATTTGTGATAGGTGGCAATAGAAGCAATCTTGCTGAAAGCCATTAGCGTGCGCCTGGTGACCGGGAACGGACTAACAAAAGCGTTGCGCTGCCAGTGGACAAACAAACCTGTAAACAGGCTCACATGCGTTGCGATTAACCGGCTGTCATTGCTCATACGCTTGAGTAGTTTCGTATAACCTACCAGTTCAACCTTAGAAACGGACGATCTCATTTCAAGCCCCCTTCCAGTAACTTGTTAATGTCTTCCAGCTTATAATACATGATACTGCCAATGCGCGTGAAACTCAGCGTACCGTTGATGCGCAGGTTTTGTAATGTGCCTGGTGATATTTTAAGCAGCTTTCTCACCTCGTTACTTTTCAGCCCATTCTTTGACTGGCCTTCCCCGCTTTTAATGAGCTGCTTTAGCTCATTCAGTAATTCGTTCTTGAATTCTTTCAGATCTTCTTTCGTGATCATTTCCACATTCATCTTTCCCTCCTTGTCATTAATTAAATGCTAACCTGTTCAAGGGCGGCATGAAACAAAGCCGCCTGAATGGTACGGCAGCAAATGTCAAGGCAAAAAGGGCGAATTAAATGACCATTGGGGGCGTTTGGTCACGAATAGAGTGGGAATGCTACTTGCTTTCTTTGGGGACTATCCTAAACAGCTTGTCTTCTTCAGCTATGTTGATGTACTTAGATGGCTTATCACTCTTGTTAGCGGGGAAATAATTTTTCGCGGTGTCAATAGAAATAGGTTTATCACCGTGCATAAAGTATTTGGCGATCATTTTATACCAGGGGCTTTGGCCTTGAGAACTAACCAATTTGGTATTATTATAAGTTAAGTTTTGTAACTGGCCGATCAAATCCATGAAAGCCGCGATTTGGCCGTTAGTAACAACGATTTTTTCATTGGCATCAAATTCTTTCGCCAGTTTTAGCTGGGTTTCCAATTCTGCTACGCGTTCTTTTAATTGGTCGATCAGTTGATCTTTTTCCCCGATCACTGATTCTAAAGGTTCTACCTTGTGCCAACGGTCAATCGTTTTTAGAAATGCTAAAAATGCTTCGAGCTTGCGAGCATATTCTAAACCGGATGCATATTTTGAAGAAAATGGATCTTGCCGCTTAAAGTGCCGGATGCGGCTAATTACGACATCATAAACATGATTAAAAAAGGTTTCTTCACCATTAGGATTCCGTTTCAAATAGAAACTTAGCTGGTAATCATAAAATGGCTTATATTCTGATCCTCCTATTTTATATATCTTCAGTAGAAAGAAATTATCTTCTAAATTTCGATTATAAAATAACGCCCTGCCAATGTCATACCGGTGAGGGGAAAAATTAAAACGATTTCGAAATCTAAAGTAAAGGCTTTGGCTAGGCATGAGACGCGTTTATCGAGAAACACTTAATCAAAATTATAGTTTGTATGCTCAAAATTAATATTGTCGGCGATGCGATAATAAATAGTTATCTATTGTTGATAAACCTGTATCTCAATTAATAGATTATCAAAGGAACCAGTACCTAAGTAAGCAAAAAGTAATAAACTATTATTTTGTTAGAGAGAAAATGACCATATGGGCGGCTTAAAAGTAGGCTAATGTTTGCACTTTTAGTAAGTGTTATTTGCGGTTCGAACGAAATCCGGTAGGTGTATGTCCTTCGATTGATCCTTTAAAAACATCATTCAACATCCAGAGGGTATCTGAAACTCTCCCCTCCAAAAGATCTTTTGCGCCTTCGCCGGCATCACGCTTACGCCGCCATATCTGATGACTTCTGCTGAGGCCTTTAAGGACAAACTCTCGGTTGGCGCGTACCGTGTTGGTATTATTTAATGTAGAAAAGTGCAAACCCCAGAACATGTAAAATGGCGTCGTCCCATCTTGTTGTGCTTCTGTATTTGCGGTGTGAAAACCATCGATGATATTTGCATCAAATACCTGGTCATAAAAGGTCTCTGCAAAAACTACGGCTTTGGAATTCGGGACGGAAAAGAAGGTACCGATATAAGCGCGGGCACCGTCGGTTAGAAAACTGGTAGACACGCTCATCCAAGACCAGCACGTGTTATTAAAAATCAGCGGTGGATGGTCGTCGCTGGCTATTTGGCTAAAATTGGCGAGGTAATTAAAATCGACGCAATTAATGGCGTTAGCATTGGTAACCCGAGCAGTTTCGTGTTTCCTGATGACCGTTTTCTTTTTAAATGCAGTGCTAATAGCGCCAGAGATACCTGCATATAATTCATGAGAGTAGCCCTTAGCATGTAATTCGGGACTTCGCCAAGGTAGTCCATCCAGTTTTTTGAAAAAATATAGGGTTTCCACCGAATGCATATCCTGGTAAGGGGTTAAGGCGATGGTCAGGATAAAATCAAATTCGATGGTATGAGTCGCACCCTCAGCCCCTCGAAATCGCACCTCTGAACGGATACCTCGGACATCACCGCCATGACTGCAGATATGGAGCAGATCGAAAGGATAGCTTTCGATCGTATTTTTAAGGTTGTAATTCGTAGCCGCACCTGCGGTCAGCTTGCGTAAATAATAATTTTTAAATTCCAGCAGGCCAAGGAGGTTTGATGTTTCTTCATCTTTAAAGAATACCGGCGAAAAAATTACGGCCGAACCTGACTTTCTATTCCGCTCATATTTAAAAGAATTGTGAATAAAAAAATCCGGACGGTATTCCAGGTTGACATATGATACCGGGATTGAGCGCACGAACAAGGAATACGGTAAACCTTCCGTGAAAAAAGTGGCAAATTCAAACTTGTCAAAATTGATCCCGCCAATCCTCGACCCGATTTGGTCCTGCAATCGGTCCAAGGCGTTTTGATCGCCAGTGTGCCACTCCTCCAGCAGATACAAAACTTTCTCGTTCTCACGCTCCTGCATTTCGTCTACCAGAATAATTTTGGCCCCGATACTGGCCGCATAATTGATGGCGATGACCGTTTCCACGGTAGCCATACGCTCAATGACGACAACACCTTGCTGACCATCAGCCTGCGTCTCTAAATCGACATTTTGAAAGCCAACCTGCAAAAGCCGATTTTGCTGTAAGGCAAGTACACAACCTTGATGATATTGTTCAGAAGAACATACTAAAGGGGCTTGCTTATCAAACGCGAAGCCTCCCAGATATGCATCTAAGTCAGCAGCCGACCCAATTTGCAGTACATTGTAGTGATCGAGATAATCTAAATAAGACAATTGATTATCTGTCAACCCAAGTAAAATTAAATTTTGACAGCCGCCATTTTGGATGATGACATTGTTCAGGAAAATGGAAAAATGTTCGGCACGCCGCCGCTGAATACCATAAATGTCCGGTTCAACCACCGGCGCATCCGCCGGGACATCGACATCCGTGAAAGCGAACATCGGCAAATAACTACCGGACTGAAAAAGAAAGGACAAAGCCGTCGCTGCCAATTCCGATTCGCCCCTGCGAACCACGATAATAAAATCACTACGAAGCGCAGGCGGTGTAAATCTGATCATAGTTAAGCGTTCTATTACAAATGTAATCAGAACCTTAGTAATTAATCATGGTGATATTATTTAGCTCCGAGGTCAAAAGAATGAATCTCCTGGTGTTCGATTTGCTTCGTCGCACGTGAATAATAGGCCTGGCAAAACTTGAAATCGGTGCGACCAGTAGATTTACATTTTTCATTGATAATGCGCATGATCCTCAATTTGTCAAGGGACGCTGTTTTTATACCAAAAATTAAGCCTTTCAAGTCCTCGAACCTGTATTGCAGCTTGCGACTGTCTCGCTCTTTATAGTCGGTAAAATGGCCGCTGATAGTTAATCTATACTCTTGTTCGTATTCCCATTCTTTGGTTTTTATAGCCAGGCTTTGTTCAAAATTCGCCCAGTATGCCTTACGCCAAGTTTCAGTTTGCTCGTACAAATGCGACGCGTACGGACTATGGTTTCCGTCCTCGTCACAATACCAAGTGGCTTCTAAAAAATTCATTGGCGACCGCCCAAGAGAGCGAAAAAAATCTATTTCTACGTGATTTCGACCATAGTGTGAATATTACGGGACGCCTGACCAGGCGATTCCGTAGGATTTAGAGCACCGATTTGTGTAGTTGACTTTTAAAATGTCAATTAAGAATCAATGTATTGATATGGTCAAAGTGTAGCGGAACTAACTGTTCCATATTCCGGAACGTGGTGGTCAATGGCTCCGGAATGTCCACTTTATGTCTATCTTAATTTGCAATGTTATGTTATACACCTTTTACATTTTTGGCAAACTCTTCTTTATACATGTCCCCAATAGCTATAACTTCATTACCTAAAAAAATTCGCTGTCGCTCAATTGAGTCAATTTTGTTTAAAGCAACTACGTAAGATTTATGAACACGCATAAACCTGGGATAAGGTAAGTTTTGCTGTATCTTGGTTAAGCCTGCAAGGCTTAAAAATTTTTCATGTTTGGTATAAATAGTTACATAGTCCTTACCCCCTTCGAGATACAGGATATCGTCGTAGAATATCTTTTGAAGTTTATATTCTGTTTTAATGAATATGCAATCTATCGGATTTTCATTTTCTGCAGATGTTTCCGGTAGATTTGCAGGCAAATTATTGGAGGTTGCTATAAGCGTTTGGTTAAGGGCTTTTTGTACGGCTTTTAATAACCTTTCGAATGAAATAGGTTTCAACAAATAATCTACCACATCATATTCATAACTACTTAATGCATACTGCTCATATGCTGTGGTTAAAATCACTTTGATTTGGCCGCCCATGACGTCGATAAACTGAAGACCGGTCAGTTCCGGCATCTGCACATCTAAAAAAATAAGATCTACCTTATTGGATTGAAGATAAGACAAAGCTTCCAGTACCTTGGTTGTAGAATAGACTAAATTACAAAAAGGTACTTTTTGGCAATGGCTTTCGATTACCCTTAATGCTAACGGTTCATCATCAATAGCGATAGCTTTCAAAATCTTCATATAGCTAGGATAAGGTAAGCTTTAAGGTGGAGTGATAACTCATACCATCATTAGAAATTTGTAAATCGTATTTACCTGGATAAAGCAACTCAAGCCTCCGGCGAACGTTTTTCAACCCAATTCCGCCTGAAAAATCCTTATTTCGGTGATTGATTTTATTTGCAACGTAGAAACAGAGGATATTCTTTGCAATTGTCAGCGATATGATAACCGGGCTTTCGGACTCATTAACTTCACCATGTTTAAACGCATTTTCAACAAAAGATATTAATAAAAGCGGAGCTATCGTGTATTCGTCCAGTTGGGGAACCGAATCAAAATCAATATAAACGTCTTCTTCGTACCTTAGTCTTTGTAACGCTATCAGGTTATTAAGATAAGCTATTTCCTTCGATAATGTTACTTTGACTTCATTACTTTCATAAATCATATATCTTGTCAGTTCAGCCAGCTTTAAGATCGCATCTGGCGTTTTCTGCGGGTCTGAAAGCGACAATCCATAAAGATTGTTAAAAGAATTGAATAAGAAATGAGGATTAACCTGGGATTTCAAAAACTGTAGTTCCATACTAATCTTTTCCTGGGTTACCTGCTCATTGATAAAGAAGTCATTTATAATTTTTAACACGAAACATAAAAATATACCCATTGCACTGTAAAATACAGTGTCCATATAATATTGTTCTATGTTTACCCCCTGCTGAAATTGCCAGATATTAAAGAGCGGTCCGACGAATAGTTGTTCAATCGAATAACGTAAAAAAATATCAAAATTGATTAAAAGGACTATTGAAAGAATACCAAGAAAATAAAGTTTCCGTGAAAAGAGAAAATTAAACAGCCAAAGGCTAATATAGCAGCTAAGTATTGTCCGTCCGTAGCCTATCCAAGTCAGCGGGTCAGATAAATCCTTTATATATAGCTCATAGGTTACCTTCAAGTTGTTATGTTCGGCGACGTTATACAAGATACCTAGCGTAATGAACAGTGTCCAAAAAGCGATATGAATTTTTATGATTAATTTTCGTTTCATAAATCCATCTAAATTAACATTATAAAAATTATTTTGAAATTCAAATCCGCCGCCGCCCGAATTTCATCCGCAAACGGCTCATTTCTTTGAATTCAAGAGTTGTTCTTTAAACTTCCTTATTGGCGGACAAAAAAAGGCATTTCACCAATCACTTTTTTTTTCAGATTCCATTCCCGACATATTTGTTTCATTAAATAGCTCATTATGTCAACAGTAAGATTCAGAGTCGTCAATTGTATATTAGCCTTAACCCTATCGGGTATGGGATTTACAGCGTTCGCGCAGAATAAGGTATCTGTATCCGGGGAAATCAGGAACGAGCAGCACCTGCCGGTCGGCTATGCGACCTTGCAACTGTATAAACAGAATGATTCCAGTGCCATTAAATCAACCGGGTCCGACTCTACCGGCAAATTTTCTTTTGTTGGGCTTGATTCGGGCGTTTATAAAATAAGGGTCACTGCAGTAGGCTACCTGGAATACCTGCTTCAAAACATCGGGGTGGGAAAGCAAAATGTGATGGTTAATGCGCCAATTGTTTTGCTTACTGATAAAAAGATGCTAAACGTGGTGAATGTTGTCGCGTCTCGTCCGTTTATTGAGCAAAAGGTCGATAAACTGGTGGTTAATGTCTCTAATAGCGCGACCGGTGCCGGTGCAACAGCTTTAGAATTATTACAAAAAGTGCCGGGTGTAATTATTGTGGATGACCATGTTAGTCTGGCGGGTAAAACAGGCGTCGTTATCATGATTGACGGAAAACCGTCTCCTTACACAGATATGGAAGCACTGTTAAAGGATATCCCTGGAAGCAATATAGACCAGATTGAGGTTATCAGCAATCCCGGGGCACAATATGATGCTTCCGGCAGTGCTGGTATAATAAATCTTGTACTGAAAAAAAACAAGAAATACGGGCTTACCGGTTCTTATATATTAGGTTCTGGTTACAGCTATTATAGCCAACAAGACGTTAACTCCAATGATCATGCTTATTACCGTTACAGCGGATCACTGAATTTAAGCTACAAGACAACAAAATGGGACTTTTTTGGCAACGTAGACTTTCTTCACCGCAACGTTTTCGAGGTAAATAACTATGATCGAGTTATCGGTGATGACATTTTTATTCAGAAAAATTCATACCCATATTTTTATAACACCACCAATTATCGTTTTGGAACCGATTACCAAATTAATAAGAAAAGCACTATTGGCATCTTAATCGCAGGAAATCAGCGAAACGGGTATGGCACATCAACGACTTACACCAATGAAAACAATGTGCACACCAATAGCCCTATAGACAGTTTCGTTACCACGAACCTTACTAATATTCACAGGTTTAATTTAACGGGTAATTTAAACTATACCTACAAAATTGATACTATAGGAAATCTATTCACAACCGATCTGGATTACTCTGATTATAAGTATACAAATACTGAAAATATCAATATTCCTACGAGCAATACCAGTTATTACCAATTGGGCCAGAATCCATTGAATTATTATACATTAAAAGCAAATTACACGCATCCATTTCCCGGGGGTGCAAAGTTAGACGTCGGTTTCAAGATATCTAAGGTTGACATTAACAATAATTTGTTATTTACCAGGAACAATATTGTAGACACCGCTCAAACTAATCAATTCAAATACAATGAGGCTGTGCAGGCAGCGTACGTAAGCCTGGGTAAGAAATATGAAACATTTGAATACCAGATTGGAATAAGGGCAGAGAACACTTCGACCAATGGCGAGCTGGAAGGTAATACGGTGCTAAACAGGAAGTATCTCCAGTTATTTCCAAGCATACTATTAAGTAAAAAACTCGACGCTAAATGGGACTTGAATTTTGCATACAGCAGACGAGTTGATCGTCCGCAATTTGTTTTGTTGAGCCCTTTCTCATATTACATAGATTCGCTTACCTATAGTAAAGGAAATCCGGGGCTCTTACCGCAGGTCACCAACACTGCAAAGTTAACACTGCATTATGAAAATGCTTATTTCCTATCCGTTAACTACAGCCGCACTACAAATACTATTTACGAACAGGCTCCTGAGCAAATTGGCGATATCACTTATACTCAACCTGATAATTTAGGCGTACATAATAACATTGTGACCGAGCTGAATATTCCGTTGACATTAGGGTCCGGGATAAGTGGTTATGGTGACGTTCAGGGAATTTATAATAAATATAATACAAGCTATCTTGGCGGCACATATGATCAGGACAAGTTCAGCTATCAGGTAAATTTAGACCTGAATATAAAGCTATCCTCATCAATTAAAGCAGAGGTCAATGGTTTTTACACTTCGGGTTCTTTAAATGAATTTATGACTGTAAACTCATTTTCTGGTGTAAATCTTGGGCTGCAGAAATCAGTATTAAAAAATAAAGGTAAAATCAGTTTCAGTGCTAACGATATATTCTATCAGAACGGAACTGTGAGTACTGTGAAATATCAAAATATTGATACACAATATTTCTATAGAGATGACTCCAGAAATTTCCGGTTAACATTCAGTTATTCCTTTGGCAGTAATTCAAATCCAACTCAGTCGCATGATATAGGCTCGAAAGAAGAAAATGAGCGTTTACATTAACCACTTATTTTCAGGGCAGCAAGGTTAAAAAATCAACAAGCCTGACCTATCGTTAAGCCAGATAGCTTAAACATAATTGAAATTTATATACCTAAGCCTAAAATACCCACCTTATGAAAGACAGCGCAACCGGCAATTCTATAAACATGGCGATTCTCGATGAAGACACCTTAATAAGAAAAGCTATTGTTAATTTAATCAATAATACAAATGACTTAAATGTATTGATAGATGTAGGAACATCAGAAGAACTATTTAAAACATTAAAGGATACCTGTCAAATTGATGTTCTTTTAATCAACGTATTCTCTTCGATATCGACTACTATCACATTTCTTGAGAACATGAAAACTAAGTTTCCAAATATCAGAACTGTATTAATAATTAACCGCAAAGATCCGGGACTTATTGGGCGGCTGATTGATACAGGCATTTATGGGTGTATTTCAAAGACGTCCGAACCAGCAGAGCTGATATTCGCTTTGAGATGTGCCCATCACAAGAAGATTTACCAGAACATCTTATTTACGGAAGCGCTATACTGGAAAACAAATGCAGCAAGAAAACCCGAACCTATAAACAGTATCTCTGACAAACATAAAAGATTACTGGTGCTGCTTTGGCAGGAGAAAACTACGGCCGAGATTTCTGACGAAATCTGCTTAGGTGTAAGTTCGATAGAAAAAATGAAACAATATTTAAAAGAAGAGCTTGGAGTCAAAAGCATTGTGGGGTTGATTAAATATGCTATTAATCACAACATAATATCTGTTGACCAATTGTCTCTTAATTAGTTACTCCCACGTTAGTGGTGGTTTGAGTATGTTTAGTGAGTGTAATAGGGCAACAGTTGTTGCCCTATTCGTTGTTAATCCTACATTAATATTGCAAGATTTGTCACTTCCGTATTTACAAATAAACTACTTAAAGGTTGCGAAAAAAGGATCTTCTGGTAGCCCAAACAAAATACTCAGCACTTTCAGTGAAGGTGGAATGCCCGTTTTTTTCGTAAAGCGCATAATCATAAGCAGTAAACATACCAACCTTACGCACAAGTTCCTCCCCAATAAGATTTTCATCTTTGAAAAAAGTACAATAAGTAAGGAAAGCTCTTTTAGGGAATTTTTCATAAGCCGATGTTGCCGTCAGTAAAAGAGAAGAATTGAGATGATCACAGTGATCTTTGGGATTTAGTGTTCTGTCAAAATCCAGCATATTAAGCACTACATTGTCACCTACACTTTCAATTTCTTTCTCAATCAGCATATTTACGGTATGCCCCAACTGCTCCCATGATTCATAAGTAAGATTTTTATCAACTGTATCGATGGCTTTACTAAACGTCCGAAGTTTTTCAAGACTTTGAAAATTATACTTTTTGAACCCCGCGCCTTTATAGCCTCCGTCTGGAATACGCATAAAATAGCAGACACAGTTTCCGTTTGTAACGCGGTGGATAAACCTCCCATTGATCTGAACAGCTTCGTCTACCCTCTTTATCATCCTGTTTGCGGAAAGGCTGAAGCGGACAGAGGCTATAGCCCCGTATTCCCTGGCTTTCCAGTACGCCTTTCCTTTTCCGGCATCTCCGGCTGTTGTATGAATGATGATGGTTTTACACCGTTTGTCATTTATATCCTGTCCCACCTGCGGGTTCATAAAAAGCTGCCAGTCGTCCTGGTGAGCGACTATATATATTGAAACACGTTCTATTGTAATCATAAATTTGCCTTTAATAAAGTAAGATGACTGGAAGCATATAGCCGGAGTAAGCCATTGTATTCTGCGGTAAGCTGTTTCATTTGTGCAATATCAAACAGGAGATTATTATAAGATAGGTCTACAGAGATAGCATTGTCATATACAGATATAAATAAAGCCAGTTGCTGGTGGCATGTAGCTCCATAGTCGGTATATATACATTCGTCTAATTTTACATTTTCGAGCCTGCCGTCAATATAGGAAAGATTGAAAAAAAACGGCATATCCCCTCCCACCACAGGCGTTTCGTGCGACCCGATCAATTCGCTTGGAAAGATACTGTTCTCATAAAGGTCAAATAATCGTTCATTTACATATTTAGAAATCTGACACAAATCCATATCATCCGTTATCTTGAGAAAGCAAAGACCTTGCATTGCCAGCCAGCCAATCGTATTCTGATATGTCTTGCTGTATCGATGGCTTACAGGCACGTCAACTGCAAATCCGATCTGTCCTGAAGCATTATTGAGCATTTTTATAAAAAAACCAATAAAAAGAGACGATAATGAAATATTCTGATCCCGACTAAGATTCCATAAACCTTCTTTTATCTCCAAATCGAAATAAGACGTAATCAATCCGCCATCTTCACCGCTTATCCTGCGTACCACAGGTGCCAGTACATTCAGGTCAATATGTTTAATGGACTCCATTTTTTTTCTGACTTCAGCGATACGCTCTAAATATAATCGGTCGCGTAATTCTCGTCTTTCAACTGGTATGATTTCGAATTTAGGAATACCCGAACGCATCTCATTTAGAAAATATTCCTTGTAGCGACGGCCATCTTCGCTCTGAATTAAACGCTCTTCCCATTCAGCGAAAAATCGATATTGAGTCATATCCGGATAAATAGGTTTTGTTAAAGTTCTATCAGTCTCGGACATAAACAATTGCAGGTCCCTGTTAAAGATTTTAAAAGAATAGTCGTCAAATACAACGTGGTGCCCGGTAATCAAAACTACGTGAAGAGTATTTGTTATTGAAAAAACAATAATCCTGAACATGGGCCCTAATTCGAAATTAAACGAAAGACATTTTTGAAATGCCTTTTGCTTCTTTACAAAGTCTTCCTGAGCCTTATCATCTAGGGGTTTAAGATCAAAATACTGATATTTAACTTTAAATTTTTCCGGGTCATGAATGATCTGTTTTAATATATTTCCATGAAGCACTAAAGTAGTTCTTAAAATTTCATGACGTTTAATTATAAAGTCGATAAAATTCTGAAATCTATCGATTTCAAAATTGGTGATCGTAAAGTGCTGCTGCATATTAAAAGGATAATGATCATCTCTTAATCTATATAGCATGTATTCTCTGCGCTGTGCGTAACTGGCATTACTGATAATCATATTATTAGCTTTTATATTTAGCCTGAGCTTAATTAAATCTTTTATCCCCGGTAATTGTTCTGTAATCTTTAGTGAAAAAAGAGTAGGTAACATTATTGAAAAAATCTTTAAAGACAACAGGCACACTGTGTCCAGATCCTGGCACTATCCATAAGTATGATCTGGCTATATGATTGCTTATAAGCATCAAATGTTTCTCCTTAATAATATCGTGATCCCCGCCGATCACCAGTGTGGGGCATTGAATTCTACTGAGACTGTCCACTTGTATATTCGGTTCTTCAAATAATAACCTAAGTAGCTTTTCGGAATTTTTTTCCTCAGAAGTCTTGTGATTATTACTTAGCAGTCTCAGGTAATCAGGCCTCACCAGTTGTAGGACGTCGGGGTTTATCGCTGATGTATCCGGCCATAGATTTGCCCCGCTAACGGCTAACTTCTTCACTTTTTCGGGATATTTCATTGCGAGCATCAAGCCTATTATACCGCCATCGCTCCAACCAATTACATTGGCGGAATCTATTTTTAATATCGAGAGCAAAGCAGCATAATCGTCGGTCATCATTTCATAACTAAGCGAATCAGTCAAATCCACCGAACGCCCCTGCGCGCGACTATCAGCAATAATAACGCGGTATTTCCCAGCAAAAAAAGGAATTTGGTTTTTAAAACTATTAATAGAACCGCCATTCCCGTGAATAAGTAAGAGTGGTACGCCTGTTCCATATTGTTCTACGTACATTTTGAAGCCGCGAATGTTATAATATTTCCCTGCCTTGTCGTTCTGTCCATAATTCGTACTATCAATGGCTACGGTTGTCAATGGTGAACTATTTTGGGCCGAGCAATTGTAACCGCTAAATATGTTTAGGGCAATTAAAAAACTTAACAGATGATGACTTTTCATTTATTGTTGTGATTAGGTTATTGGTGAATGATGTATTAATGAATACCAGTACTAAAGACCGGCTGACATTGCCCTTTTATTTTTAAACATTTTCAACAGGGCACCCATCCAGCTCAAATAATCGACAGTAAGTTTCATAAATGGATACCGTAGGATCAATGACAGTCTTTTACCTTTTAATTCGTTAGTTTCACCCGGGGCGATAAGCATTAGATTCAGGCACCAAACTAAACAGAGACAATAGGTGGTCAGCAGTAGTACTATCAAATAAGTTACATTAACAATGGCCAGTGAGAATACCAGGAAAGGAAACATGCAAAGGAAAAATAGTATTACACCATCAAATAAGGCCCTTATACCCACTCTTGAAAATTTAGATATTTGTTGAAAATAATACTTCTTTTCTTTATCAAAAGTCTCCAGATACCCTAAATTCCAGCGTACGCGTTGCTTTATCAATGCTTTAAGCGACAGCGGCGGCCTGGTAAGTGTCCTTATATGACTGGCATACAATGCCTTGTACCCT
The DNA here is from genome assembly GCF_013408825.1 of Mucilaginibacter tundrae. Lineage (GTDB taxonomy): Bacteria > Bacteroidota > Bacteroidia > Sphingobacteriales > Sphingobacteriaceae > Mucilaginibacter. Next base: position 931 of record NZ_JACCBZ010000013.1, on the reverse strand, counting down.
AACCGATGTCCTATTTGGGTAGCTTCCCTGTCCTCGCCGCTATGAAGCCCGCTATGTTCCTGATAAATTGATAAAAGTATTTTTCTTTTATAACAGCATCCTGCCCCTGGCATTACTAAAACTGTACGTTCTTTAACATGGAACTGATACAGACTTCTGATCAGCGAGTATTCAAGCTGCTGAAAATAGAACACATGACCATCGCCCTCATATGGCATCATTCGGAAGTAACAGCCCATTAAACTGTCATTCCCCTGCATTTCCTCAATCATTTTTAGCACTTTTCCAGGGTCATCTATATCTGTATCGAAATCAGAAAGAATAACAAATTCATTAGCAATATTTTGAGCCACCAAATGAAGTGCACCTACCTTTTTAGCATTGGGCCTGACTGACGCTAGGTAAAATCGTGCTATATTCTCATTATAATACTGGAGGATTTTCACTAAACTATTATCAGTTGATCCGTCATCTATCAGTATGACGTCGATAACATCCTTGTATTTTGTAGCTACTTTATTAAAATACATAAGCCGTTTGTCCATATCGCTGTTGGAAGACTCATTATACTGCGGAATTAGCAATGCAAATTTTGCTTCAGAGACAGGAGCACCGGATATCCAATTAATAACTGCCTTCTCTTTAATTTTTTTTGTCATGACTTCTACTGATCACATTATTTAATTTGTTAAACTTCAATTTGTTGGTCTTCAGGGGTAAATTTCCCAGTTATTGCAGCAGCTTGTAATTGAATGGAATTATGTTTAAAGAGATCAGAAACATTCATTATTTTTCCGAAGTGTTTATTTAATCGCTGAAATAATCTGATTATACTTATCGAGTCACCGCCGATTTCAAAGAAGTTATCATTGACACCGACCTTTTCCAGGCCTAGGAGTTCCTGCCAGATGCCACATAGTACAGCTTCTGT
>NZ_JACCBZ010000012.1 GCF_013408825.1 Mucilaginibacter tundrae | reverse complement strand
TATCTTCTTTAACAATGAGACTAGGTATTGAAAATATAATAAATATGCTGTTCATTTTTTATAAGCCTAACCTTTTAAAAAATCAAGCAGCAATGACTTCAATAAATCATTTCCCTAGATATCAATTTGCTGCATTTTATTAACAGGGGGATATAAAAACCTCTTTTTGTTTAAAAGTGTAGTAATTATGAGCAGAATAGTTAAGTTATAGTGGATATATCCTGCATGAATACAGTCTTATTGTATTGTAACATGAATATTACTTTAGAGTAAATATTATTCCATTAGTTTTAGAGCATATTATTAACACTCACAACCTTATCGACATGCACAATCTACACCCTAACTGGGAATACCCTCTCTCAATAGACATCTTTATAGCTATCTCGATAAACTTAGGTTAGTCTAAGCATTTACACACATTTGACAAAACTCATTTACAACAAGGATAGTTACGGACGTGCTATGCTCAGAAATATTACCAAATCACAATTCAATATACCAATGAAAAAAATCTACTTCTTAGTCTTAGCGTTTGTTTTAACAGCTAACTTTTCCTTTGCCCAATGGACAACCAGCGGATCTAATATTTATTATAATACAGGTGCTGTGGGCATTGGAACAACAACACCTACGCTTGGGGCACTTCAGATAAACGGAGGCGCGGATCTGATATCACTTTATAGCAACGCCAATAACGTTGTTCAATTTAACGCTTACAATAGCCCTGATTTTAGATTAATTCAAAGAAGTAATGCCATAATGACGTTGTGGACCAATACTACCGAGCAAATGCGTATCGATCAGTCGGGAAATGTTGGTATTGGGACAACCAGTCTACCAGCGAAGTTCAATGTTTACCAAGGCGTTGGATTGGGAAACGCTGTTCAAAGTTTTTCACTTTTAACAACGGTAAGCGGCCTTGCGGGTACAACAAATAATTTTCAAAACAATATATGGCTTGTTAGAAATTCTAGCGGAAGTGATTGGTACTCGACCCGTTTGCATGACGGAATTTCAATTGATGCTTCGTTTCAGACCCCCAAGTGAATACATGTACTTGGGGGGAACGTGACCCTAATCAAAATATACAATCGTGGGGAAATGGTAATGCTACATATTTAACCATACATAATGGAAATGTTGGGATCGGTACGACAGACAATGCCAATTGGCAACTTGGAACCTCTACTTACAAATTAGCTGTAAATGGAAGCATTGTAGCTACAGCTATTACTGTAAAAGCTAATGCGAACTGGCCTGATTATGTGTTCAACCCGACATATAAGCTAATCCCGCTTAGTGAACTAAAAGAATATGTTAATCAAAACAGTCGTTTACCGGGTTTTCCTTCTGCAGCTGATGTCTCAAGAAATGGATTGAACTTAGGTGAAACGGACAAGTTATTAACCAGGAAGGTTGAAGAGTTGACTTTATATCTGATTGAAAAAGATGAGCAGTCGAAAGAACAGCAACAGCAGATTGATTCGTTAAAAAATCAACTGAATTCTCAACAAGAGCAATTAGATCAATTAAAAATTCAACTAAACAGTGTCCTTAAGAGCGAACTCCATAACGGTTAATATTACCGGGGCAGACTTCGTCTTTAGCCAACTTATAGACTGTTACCCCTTCCTGAGCTAAACAATTTCATCCAAAAGAATCATCACTTACCTGAAATTGCTTCAGCTAAAGAAATGCAGGTAAATGGTGTTAACCTTGGAGACAACCAGATAAAGCTATTACAAAAAGTAGAGGAATTGACTTTGTATTTGATTGAAAAAGATAAGCAGCTGAACGATGAAGAAAAAATGAACTATGAGCAGGAAGTAAAGATCAATGCCCAAACTGAAGCTAATAGGCAGCTATGAGAACAATTGAAATCAGAAGCAGACAAACTAATATCACAACAGCAACAAATTGATCAATTAAGAAGACAACTGGAGTTGATTATCAAAAATAGGGTGTGAAAAAATATCGCTCGTATCATTACTCTAAATGCTGAAACTTGAGAAGTACATCCCTAAATCATTACTAGTTCTGCTCTAAACTTTACTTAATACTATTTTATATATAAATCTGATCATAAATGAGAAATATTTTCACATTTTTTTATTTTAACACCAATCGTTTCTTGTCGCAAGGCAAAAAAATCAGGGTACTCGCCTTTACGATTCTCTTGCTTTTATTAGTGCATGAATCCAAAGGGCAAGCATCTGTTGCCAGTTTCTCTCTACCAACGATTACTCCGCCTTCTCCTAATGCTACATCATTAGGCATATATGGACAATATCCAATTTCGTTTTCTACAGGTGTACCGCAAATCAACATACCGATTTACGTAATCAAATCCTCCAGGTTAACGCTTCCCATTGGTCTGAGCTATCATGCAAACGGCATAAAGGTAAATGAGTTCGCTTCAAATGTCGGTTTGGGTTTTAGCTTGAATGCGGGTGGTGCTATTACTGAACAAATCAATGACCTGCCTGATTTTGCTCCTTATGGCAATGGGTATAGTAATCTTGTTATCCCATCGCCTAATCCATTAGACCTAAATTACAATTATACCTATTCAGATGCATTCAATTATTACTGTGGAATGACTACGCTACATCCTGTTGGCTCAATGCCATGGACAACCAAGTATGACAGCCAACCCGATAATTTTTATTTTAATTTTAATGACAAAGCAGGCATGTTTATGTTAAAGAACACGCAAGCTCCTGGAATGCCATTTGCTTTTGCTACTGTCCCATACCAACCACTAAAAATCGGTTACAATCAGACAAATAATCGTTTTACCATCCAGGATGTGGATGGAACGACGTATGTTTTCGGAAATTCGGTAAAAGATAACAGCAATGCAGTTGAAACCACCACTACTAACAGTGCTCAGACAAATATAACAGGTTATCTACTAACAGAAATGATTTCAGCAGACCACAGCGACACCATTTCATTTAAATACAGTTCATCGGGCACAGGGGAAACCTATAATAGTCATAGCGCCCTGCTAGTCAACCAAAATGCGATGGCTGGCGGAGGGCAATCTCTTCCTCTTCCTGCATATGATACTACTTATAACTCGTCTGGTACAACTGTAGACCATTCGAATTTGGATATTGCCGAGATAGACTTTAAATCGGGAAAGGCTGTATTTGAATATAGCAGCAGGCTCGATCTTAGTAGCCAACGGCTAACCCGGATTAGGATATACAATTATCTGAACGGAAAATACAATGAACTAAAAAGATATAATTTTGGTGAAAGTTATTTCGGTATCGGCAATTCTGGTGGCGCTACTTTGCAGATAGACGCAAAAAATAACAATCAACGTTTACGCCTGGATAGCCTCTGGGAAGAGGGCCTGGATCCAGTAACCGGCGTCAGTACTGATAAACGACCATATGTCTTTAATTATTATGGTTATAATGGCACACCATCTGTAATCCCGTCTATCGGCACTTATCAACAAGATTTATGGGGGTATTGGAATGGAAGGGGAAACAGCGGCTTGCATGACATCACGGCTAATCTCATTATTGGACTACCTGGCGGTACACCCGCGGACCGTGCTCCGGATTCGACCTGCCTAATAACGGGAACTATTCAAAGTATCAAATATCCGACAGGGGGGCAAACACAGTTTCAATTTGAACCCAATAAAATTACACAGTCCAACAATCTACTTGATACGGTTTTTACAAACATTGTTCTTTTGACTATCGGGGGCTATGGAACAGGCGTTACCGATCAGACTTTCACCGTTCCGGGCACACCAGGCGGAGATACAACTGTAACCGTACAATTTACGGCGACGCTTAATAACTGTACGCAAAATTGTGTCGCAAATTCGCCAGCTGTTTTCATGTATGACTTGGCAAACAGCGGCAATCCTGTTGTTAATATGCAAGCTAATCAATCTTCACCGAGTAATTTCCCTTTTAGGAACACCCAAACAGTTACGCTTGTAAAAGGTCATCAATACAGAATATATTTCCCTGATCCAAACCCGGCTAATGATAATAAAGCAACTAACCTAGACTATAATTTGACAGCAAGGTTAAGTTTTATCAGCGCCGTAAATGTAGTTCCTAACACAACCTTGGTCTTAACGGGCGGGCTAAGAATAAAAAGAATCATTAATACTGATGCACAAAATAATATACTGACAACCAAAAGATACAATTATCTCAACCCGTACTTTATTTCACCTAATATATTTCAAGGCAATTATAGCTTAGTATTTGGAACTAATTATGCCTTTCCCACTAATAATGGAGCTCTTTCTGCATTTGTATATCAAACTTTAGGACCTGCGGGTGTAGTATACAAGACGTTACTTACCGAAAATAGTACCATACCCCTGGCGGGGGCCTCTAATGGCGGTTTGGCCTATGCAGAAGTGGAGGAATATGATGACGACTCAAACGGAAGCCCATTGGGAAAAACGGTTTATGATTTTAATAGAGTGACTGACGATAATTACGATATGATATTTTCCGCAAAAACAGACCGTTCCTGGAGGAGATCTCAAATGATTGAGAAACGAATATATAAACAAAATGCGGGCACGTACACTTTGCTTAACGATCTCAAAAATACTTATTCGGATCTTTTCACTAATGGCCAGGATACCATAAAATCCTTTATCATCCACCGGTTGTTTGATGATGACGATTGGGACTCTGTAGACACCAATTTTGGTTCTGGTGTCAATTTAGGAACGTCTCCTGCGCCATTTGTCTTTTTAATCGATGACTCTAATTCTGCTGTTTCTCGCATAACAACTTATAATATTTGGTCTTCTTTCCAGGTTGCCAGTAAAAATGCATTGACAAGTGCCCAGACTACGCAGTACGATAGCAATGGGCAGAACCCCATAGTGAAAACAACCAATTATATTTATAGCAACCCGGTAAGCCTACTTCCAGGTAAAGAGACTACGATACAAAGCAACGGAAATACCCAAATTGATAGTTCGATCTATACGGTGGATTATCCGATCGATCAATGTAAACCTGGGGCTTGCTATGCAAACTTATTGACCCAGTTGGCTAGCATCCGCGCCAATTTCTACCAGCAATCCAATCCCATTTATCTTCAGTGGTTATCGTTAGTTGAAACAAGATATAATATGCAAGCTAACTGCCCAACTATTCCTGCTGATTGCAATTTTACTATAAATGATGCGCAGATCACTACCTTGTTTAATCAGTATGCCAATTTAAAAACGACACTTAATACCGCAATTGCTCAAGCGGTTACTAATTATACCAATTGCTTAAATAGCTATAGTTCCTGCAACACGTCACAACTTCAGAACGCCACCGCAAACAACAGCGCCCTGCTTCAAATGCAGCAGCAGAACATTTTAGAGGAGGTTGAACATGATAGGATTATTCAACAATATGCAACCAACCAGAGTTACCTGTCTGGAGCGGAGAAAACACTGTTTCAAACTGTTAATAATATGGCCGAGCCGCAGCAGGCCCAAAAGGCCGAATTTACTGGCGAGATTTTGTTCAGTACTTATGCGGCACAACCTACTAATTATCTTAAGACTAGGATCATTTATGACCATTTTGATAATTATGGAAACATACTTCAGTATACAAAAGATAATGGTCCGCAGGTCAGTTACCAATGGGGCTATAATGAACAATATCCTGTTGCCCAGGTAGCTAATGCTAAAAGTAATGACATATTTTATGATGGTTTTGAGGAGGGAGATGGCACTAGTACAGCGGGTAATGCCCATACGGGCCATTTCAGCTATATGGGGACGACAGCCTATACAAAGGCCTTAAGTTCACTTAGCGGCGGTTCCTATATTTTGTGTTATTGGGTGAAGTCGGTGACTACGGGCGCATGGTCGCAAGTATCTACGATTCTTTCGGGTTTAGGGACTAGTTACACAATCACGATCCCAGCGGGTAATCAAATAGATGATGTTCGTTTTTACCCATCATCAGCGCAGATGACGACCTACACTTATGATCCATTGGTTGGCATGACGAGTTCCATCGATACAAAAGGCGAAAGGATATATTACGAGTATGATGGTTTCCAGCGCCTGATCAATATCAAAGATAAAGATGGAAATATCATTAAGCACATGAGCTATCATTACCAGGGCCAATAACAGTTCATCACACCTAAGATTATCACAAAATGAAACACAATAAATCTGATCTGTTATTGATACCAATATATACGGGGTTTAAAAACACAACAAATGGCTTATTTGAAAAGGGATCTAAGTCCTTGTTAAAAACGTTTTTTTGCCTTATTTTAATATCATTCGCTATAGCAGCTAATGGACAGGTAAAATCACAGGTATCCTCTCCAAATTCAGCACCGCCTACTGGTAACCCGCCAAGTTCACCCGGTGCGGTAAGCGGACCGGCTTCCCTGGTACAAGGTGGTCAAACTACCTCCACCTACACTGTGACGTCTGCGGCTATCGGCGCGACCAGCTTTGAGTGGTCGATGTCAAACTCCAGTGCCGGAACGATTAGCGGTACAACTTATTCTGCAACATTAACCTGGAACCCCTCATTTTCCGGTAGCGTTATTGTATCATGTACCGCTGTTAATAGTTATGGAATGAATCAGGCTACCCCCCAAACGGTAACCGTAACTTCTTCGTCAACACCATTAGTGGTAGGCAGTATCAGCCCTGCCAACCAAAACATCAATTACAATACGGCCCCAACATCAGCGATCACCTCCATGCCCACGGGCGGCAGCGGCACCATTACCTATCAATGGCTGTATTCTACAAACAACGGCAGCAGCTGGTCGAATGTTACTTCGGGAACGGGTGGAACAACAAGCACTTATTTGCCTGGCGTACTTACCACCACTACTTCCTTCGAGGAAATAGCGACCAGTGGCAGCTCAAGTGTCACCAGTCCCACGGCAACGGTCACCGTTTATCCGCAAATCGTTGCAGCAAATCCTTCACCCGCAGCCCAGACGCTAGCTTCAGGCGCTACTTCCGGAGCTATTACAAGCAGTGCATCCGGCGGCACAGGCAGCGGCTATGTTTATCAATGGCAAACATCTCCGGACGGATTAAGCACCGATTATACCAACATCAACACCGCCAGTAACCCCAGCGCTGCAACGGCATTTTTAAACCCGGGGGTAGTAAATGGCACAGCCTATTATCGTTTACAGGTTACTAACAATGGTGCTGTCGCCTATAGTAGTGCAAGCGTTGTTAGTGAAGGTGATTGTTACCAGCTGAATACAAGCCCGGCTGAAAACACTAATTATATTATTACGAGTACCACCAGGCAAGCCGGTATTACTTCCGGCATCACAGATGCGCAACTGGCCGCCATGGGCGTATGTGAAGTCAATCAAACTATACAATACCTGGACGGTTTAGGCAGGCCAATACAAACAGTCGGGGTAAAAGCATCCCCATTGGGGAATGATATCGTACAGCCTGTAGCCTATGACCAGTACGGTAGGGAAACAACCAAATACCTGCCTTACGTAACGCCGGGCACTAATAATGGCGCTTACCGCGGTGCCGCGATAACAGAACAATCGACCTATTACAATCCGACCAACAGTTCAACTTTGATCGAGCAGGCTAACGGCATTGTCAATACACCCTATCCTTATGCGGTAACTAATTTTGAACCCTCACCGCTGAACCGGGTGGTGGAACAGGGTGCGCCCGGGGCAGCCTGGCAGCTGGTTGCTAACAGTACCCTGGGCCATACTGTTAAAACTATATATACAACAAATAATAGCACTTCATTCGCTAGTGATTCGATCAACGGAAACCAGGTGAGCTTATACGAAGTTACCATCAACAGCGATTATAGCCGTACATTGACTAATAACGGCTACTATGCCCCGGGCACTTTATATGTAACGGTAAACCAGGATGAAAACTGGCATACCGGCAGGGCAGGTACCGTGGAAGAATACAAGGATTTTGAAGGACATGTAGTGCTGAAACGTGTTTATAATTACACCGGGTCACCGGCAACCGTGCAAGTACTGTCCACCTATTACGTATATGATGACCTCGGTAACCTGTGCTATGTTTTGCCGCCGGGATCAACCCCGGATAATATGACTATGGTGCAATCAACGTATGATAACTTGTGCTACCAGTACTGGTATGATTACCGCAACCGCTTATTCCGTAAAAAACTACCCGGCAAGGGCTGGGAGTTTACAATATATAATAGCCTTGACCAAGTGACGTTCACCCAAGATGCCAATCAACGGAACAAAACCCCGCAGGTATGGACATTTATGCAATATGACGCTTTAGGCAGAGTGGCATTAACCGGTATCTGGTCATCACAAGGTGTGCCGGGAATCAACGGGGCGGATAATAATATATCGGCACCAAATACCGCGTTATTTCAATGGTTAACGAGCTGGCAAAACGGGCAGACGCAATTATGGATAACCAGGGATAATAGTACCGCTACCGGGTATGTTGCGGCCAACCCGCAGGGGGGGCAATACCTAAAAATTAATTACTATGACGACTACGCTTTTCCAGGGCAGCCAGCTCCGTTTACCACGCCCACAGGCGCGAGTGTAATGACCAGGGGCTTGCTGACCGGCACCAAAACAATGGTGTTAAATACTATTAACAACCCGACGCCGGATATGTTAACCGATGTGCATTATTATGATGGCCTGGGGAGGGAAACGCAAACCTATAAACAGCATTATTTCGGCGGCAGCCTGAGCCAATACAACTATGACCAGATCAATAATACCTATGACTTCGCGAATGAATTAACTAATAGTACAAGGCAGCACTTTGTTACCAATAGCAATAATACGGCAGCAACATCAAGCGTAACCGTAGCCAATACCTATGTTTATGACCATGAAGGCCAGAGAAAGCAGACATGGGAACAGATTGGCGGGGGCGCGAATGTGCTGCTGATTGATGATGAATATAACGAGATCGGTCAGTTATTAACCAAGAATTTGTATGGGTTAAACGGCGGCGGACAGGGCGCCAATGCCAATGTTACCCTTAATTCTGCTAATGCGATTACCTCAGGTAATTTATCAGTGACGGCAACTAACAGTATTATCATGAACCCCGGCTTTAGCGTTATCTCGGGAGCAACCTTTACAGCGAGCATCAGCGGCTATTTACAAACGGTGGCTTACACTTATAACGAGCGAGGCTGGATGCTGAGCAACACAGCGCAATTGTTCCAGGAGCAATTGCAGTATAATAATATCAGCAATGTTTCGACGAGTACACCTATAGCACAATATAATGGCAATATAGCGGCTGCCACCTGGGGAACCCAGGCTTCACCTAATACGAATGGTTATGTTTATAATTATAATAATAAAATAAACCGCTTATCCGGCGGAATAAACCCGTTCACGGGCAATAATGAAAGGCCTATTACCTATGATTCGGAAGGCAACATTATAGCACTCAGCCGTACAATAGGTTTAGGCAATATAATTGATAACCTGACCTATAATTACACCCTAAACGGAAACCCAAGCAACCAGTTGCAAAGTGTAACAGATGCCAGCACTTATGCAGGCCCTGTTGGCATGCCGGGCGGTACAACTAATTACACTTATGATAATAATGGTAACGAGCTAACCCAAACCAATACTGCTAATACCGTAAATAACAAAAGCATAGTTTATAATATGCTGAACCTGCCGCAGGTGGTTACGCTGCAAACCGGAACAGTTACCTATACTTATGACGCGGACGGAAACAAGCTAAGAAAGGTTGATTTATTCGGCGGCAATACAACAACCGAGGATTATATCAGCGGTATACAACATACCACGGGCGGGCCCATTGACTTTATACAAACAGAAGAGGGCAGGGCATTGAATAGTGGCGGCGCTTATCATTATGAGTATAGTCTGACTGACCATTTGGGGAATGAGCGGGTAAGTTTTGACACCTACAGTGGAACAGCAGCCCAAACCCAAAATGATGATTATTATCCCTTTGGATTAGATATTCCAGGAAGTACTATTGTTAGCCCGCAAAATTATTATCTTTACAACGGCAAAGAACAGCAACCCGAATTAGGAACCTATGATTACGGATGGCGTCAATATGACCCAGTTATTGCCAGGTGGAATGTGCTTGACCCGGATGCTGAAAATTATGAAAATACATCATCGTATGCTTATGTTCTAAATAACCCCATTAATTTGGGTGATGTAGATGGTCGTGATACATTAAAGACTGTTTATATACACGCTACAAGAACCCCTAAGCCCAAGCCGGAACCTGAACCCATTGAGCCTCTTAAGGAGATCAAACCTATAGAATACGGAGTGTTTATAAAGCCACCGGTATTTTTAATGCCTGTTTTAACGCTGGTATTTGTATTAATGCCTGCAAATTACGACGATCATGAAGAAGCCGATAATCTAAGGTTGATGAATGCCCGTAGAGATCCAAAACATCCAGGGTCATATACAATTAAATTTAAAAGCGGAAAAAGGTATCACGGGAAGGGATCTTTTGCAAGAGCTCTTCAATCTGCAAAATTTCAAGCGGATTTGCATAAAGACTCTTTTGAAATTTCTGATATTGATTGGACACCTTCGACAAGCAATGAGCAATCATTTAGAGATGAGGCTAAGAGGTTAGAAGCAGATGGAGGTAAAAACAATCCTAATAATTATAATCAGATAGACTCCCCAGGGAGTCATAAGTACAAACAGGATCAATAGTTTATAAATTATATTAAAGAGAATATTATGTCTGTAGAGTATGTTAAGGGGTTTAAAATATTTGAAGGAGATACGCTAATTATCGAAAGTGAGAGAATCCCTAAGTGTATGGAATTTTTCCAAAATAATGATCATTTGCAAAAAATATGGATAAGTAAATTTCATGGGTACTTAGAAAAGGATATTTCCTTTTTAAAAGAGTATAGCCACGTAAAAAAGGTAGTAATAAATGGCCCGTTTGAAATATCCGGCTTGTATTATTTAAACGATTTAGAATTTCTAAGCTATGAGAACTACATAAAAGATCAAGTGCTGGATCTTAGCTGCTTTAAAAATATAAAGACTTGCTATTTAGATTTAAGCTCGAAAATTGAGGGTTTGAACACGCTGTCAGAAGTTAAGGATATTAGGTTTTTTCATTATACAGTCAAAGAAAAGGACTTGACAGGTCTTAGTAATTTAAAGCAATTGGAATCTTTTTTTATATCGATGTCAAATATTGAATCTTTAACTGGTATTGAAGAATTCAAAAAGCTAAAGAATATCGAATTTCATTATTTACGCAACGTAACACATATTAAAGAAGTAGCAAATCTGAGTGATACGCTGGAGTTTTTAACGTTCGGAAATGCAAAAAAAATAACTGATTTCGAATCGGTTACTGCGTTAAAAAAATTAAAGACTTTAGGTTTTAATAGCTGTGGCTCTATTCCATCGATAAAATTTATAAATGATATGCCGAACTTGGAGGATCTTAGGTTTATGAGTACGGATGTAATAGATGGTGATATGACACCCACTATGCGCCTTGAATACGTTGCGTTCTCTAATAAAAAGCACTTTTCGCATACTCTGGAACAAATAAGGAAAATATAACAGGGCAGAATGTAAATATTCGAACCGCTACAGCGGAGTTTATACCTCATGGTAAAGTAAGATGAGGGATTATAGCTAACAATTCACAAAGCCCGGCATGGCCGGGCTTTGCTGTTCAAAACTATTTGTATAGTTGTATATATGACTATACAAATAGACATCAACAGCCTGGCACAGGGTCATGAAGCGGCCATGTTAATCCACCTGCTCTATGAAAGAGCGGAGCAAAAACCCAAAAGCGGCCAGGTTCTTTTTTCAACTGAAAAAAATAACGAGGGAGTTATCAGCCCGGTAACCCCTGCCTTAGATTGCAGCAACCCCCACCAAATCAAATTCACGACCGCCACCGCAAAATATTACGTGCAGGGCGGGCTAAAAAAAGAGCTGGACAGCCTGAAAGTAACCCTGGCGATAGAAAACCCGGCTTTGCCCTACCTGAAAAGCCGTTTAAAATACGACCTGTACAATGACAAGGATGTGGAACGCAACACGAAAGAGGCGGCGGAAAAGTTGAACTTACGGGCAGACTTATTACAAACAGACATCAGCCTGTTAACCGACCTGCTGGAAGCGGAACGGGACAAGGGGATAAAATCCCCCGAAAGCCCCGCAGGTACGGCCAGCTACCAAATAAACGAGGAGAGCAAAAAGAAGTGCCTGAACTTCCTGAACAAACCCGGCCTTATCCAAAATATCAATGCGCTGATCGGCAAGGCAGGCGTAACGGGCGAAGAAACCAACCGCATCTTTTTATACTGCATCGCTTCCAGCTATAAAATGAACGACACGCTGCACGCCCTGGTACAGGGCAGCAGCGGCAGCGGTAAAACGCACCTGATTATCAAAATAGCGGGGCTGATGCCGCCGGAAGATGTAACCGCATTGACCAGGGTAACGGAAAGCAGCTTTTATAATTACGGGGAGTATGAACTCTCGCATACGCTGTTATGCTTTGAAGACTTGGACGGCATGAAAGAAGAAGCCTTGTTAGCCCTGCGGGAGTTGATGAGCCGGAAAGTGCTGACCAGCAGCACCAGTATCAAAGATGAAAGCGGCAACATCCGTGCGGCGGTAAAAACGGTAAGAGGGCCGATAGCCAGCCTGTCGGCCACCACCAAAGGCGAAATCTATGAGGACAATATGGGCAGGGCTTTTTTAATCGCCGTGGACGAAAGTAAGGCGCAGACCCAAAAGATCATTCAATATCAAAATGATAAGGCGGCAGGCCTGACCGACACCGGCAAAGAAAAAGACATCAAAGCTTTTCTGCAAAACTGCATCCGGCTGTTAAAAGCTTACGAGGTTATCAACCCTTATGCCAACAAAATACAGTTGCCCGATGAAGCCCATAATATCAGGCGGCTCAACGAACTGTACCAGGCCTTTGTCAAACAGGTTACTTTATTAAACCAGTACCAGCGAAAGAAAGACGACAAAGGCAGGCTGATCGCAGAAAAGGAAGACCTGAAAACCGCCTGCGACATCATGTTTGAAAGCATATTGTTGAAAGTGGACGAATTGGACGGGAGTTTAAGGCAATACTTTGAGCAGGTAAAAAGCTATATCAGCGGCAAAGGCAAAGACCATGAGTTTACCCGGATAGAATTAAGGCAGCAGCTAAAAATGGGCAAGACCCTGCAACATAATTACATGAGCAAGCTGTTATCCTTAGAATACATCCGGCAAAGCGGCGGCCATATCAACCGGGGTTTTCATTATAAATAACCCATTGGGACGATATGACCGCATTGAGGGCAAGGCTCAAAGAGCAGCTGGCCAGACAGATGCAAAACTTGTAAAAGACTGGCGTTCACAAACAGGTGAACGCCAGCGTGAACACTTAAAGCATTGATAATAAAAGCTTTTACCTCTGGCGTTCACTGTTTCTTAAAAATACCAACCAGCACATGGAAAAATACATCATACACCAGCCAAACTACCATAGGTTATTAAAGGAATATAAGGGAGATCTGGAAGCATTGGGTTACGGGCGCAGCAGCATAAAAATCTATCCCCGCTGCCTGCAAGAGTTCTTATCCCGCCTGGAGCAACAGCAAATTAACAGCATCCGGAAAATACAGCAAGATAATATCACAGCGCACCATGCCTATCTGCAGCAGCGCCCCACCCTGTACCGGGGCGGCGCATTAAGTGGAGGCACGATTGGCCAGCACCTGTTTGCTATCAGAACCTGCTTTGCGTTCCTGGAACGCACCGGGCAGATCAAAGAAAACCCCATGAGCGCATTGGTATTTGCCGCCCCTGTAAAAACCGAAAGAATCATCCTAAGTCCGGCAGAGATCGGGGGCTTATACGAAGCTGCCGGAATATTAAGGGATAAAGCTGCGCTTAACCTGCTTTACGGCTGCGGTTTGCGCAGAAGCGAAGCGGTAGCCCTGAATATAAATGACATCCATTTCAAGGCGCAGCTTTTGTATGTACGGGAGGGCAAAGGCAAAAAAAGACGTGTCATAACCCTGGCGGAAAAAGTAGCGGATGGCTTAAAAACTATCTGCTATATGAACGGCATGGTTATATTAACGCAAAGGCAAAGCAGCCCGAAGAAGCGTTTATCTTAAACAACAGCGGCACGAGATGCAGGGTTTGGGCTATGATACGTTATTAAAAAAACTGCTGGAGAAATCAGCCCTGACCCATTTAAAAGGACAGATCAGCTTACACCACCTGCGGCACAGTATCGCCAGCCACCTGCTGGAAAACGGCGTAAAAATGACTTATGTAAGGGACTTTTTAGGGCATAGCTGCCTGAATACCACGCAGGTTTATACCCATATCCATCAAAGACAGTTACATCAATTGAAATGACACTACAGGAATACTTACAGGAGCGGCACCCGCCATCCACTGCCCGGAATTATACCAGGGATATTAATATCTACCTGCAAAACCACCCCAAAGCCAGCGGGTACGGCTATCAGGAAGTAATAGGTTACATCGGCGAACTGCGGGGCAGATACAGCAACGCCCGGACGGTTACCCGGATATTACAGGCCTTAAAGAAATATTACCATTACCTTTATTACACCGGGCGGCGCAAAGACAACCCGGCAAAGTCTATCAGGCTAAGGGACAATAAAACCAAGCCTCTGCAATTACAGGATCTGTTTACAACGGAAGATCTGCAAAAGCTGTTACAGCCAAAAAAAGAACGGTACCCGTTCTTAGCGGCCAGGAATAAACAGTCATGAGTTTACTGGTTAACCAGGGCTTAAAGATCGGGGAAATGATGCAGGTGGACATTCAGCATATCAACCTGGCTGCTGCCAGTATCTTCGTGCCTGGCACCGACAAAACCAATAAGCGGACATTGGCTTTAAAAGCGGAGCAGGTCATGTTACTGCATGGTTATATCAGTGAAGCCAGGCCAAAACTAATAACCGAAAGAACAGGCGGCAGCAGCAAACTTTTACTATCCAAATTAGGGCGGCCTTTGAGCATTCCCGAAATACAGTACCTGGTAGAAACTTACGGACACCTGTACCCCGGACGGCATTTGACGGCGCAGGCCATCAGGCAGAGCGTAATTATGAACCTGCTGAACGCCGGGAACGACATACGGGTGGTACAGGTCTTTGCCGGGCATAAACGCCCGATGCTACCGAAAAATACAAGCAGGGCCACATTGAAAGCCTGAAAACGGAAATACAAAAACACCATCCATTAGGCTAATCCCCGGCCTTGCCTGCGCGCGAAACCAAAGCTACATACCATAATGGCTTCTTATGGTACGGCCGCACCGTTCCAGCGCAAACCCCAAGCCGTCCCATAAGGCCATTATGTTAAATAGCCGCTCAACCCTACCACCTGATAATCCCCACGCACATGGAGGCCATTTGTTTAATTGGGGGCTATCTTCCAAAGCCCCCAACCCCCCGTTGGAGCGTTTACGTGCCGGATGCAAGCCGCACGGACAGCCCACTACCCACGCTTACATCCAGCCCGAAAACGTAAGTCTTTTCTTATCTACAACCTTTGCCGACCACCGGGAGCAAAGGCAAGTTTGCCACGAGCCGACATGCATCGTGGTAGTTTTGTGGACACAAAAACACAAACTTGCTGCTTATCGGCTAATTGCTTTATCTGCGTATAGTTGTATAGCTGCTTAGTTGTTTATTGGTCTATTCCTTTAGCTGTCTATAGGTCTATCTGCATATATAAATAAGAGCATAGAGGTTTAGCTGATTAACTGTTAAGCACCAAAAAGCGGGAGAAGACGGGGCTGTCAAGGGAACGTGGAATAAATGGCCATGTGCGTAAAAGGCCTGCGGGTTTATGCCGCGAAAGTACCTTTACTGCCCTGGCTTCGGCGGCTACCTTTGCGGTACAGATGATCGGCTTTACCAGTAACCAGGTGCGCAGGAAAAGCCGGACAACGGGCAGCTTCGCTGCTTAACATAATGGCATTATGGGACGATAGTACGATAATAAGCTGTTATGTTAAAGCGTCCGACGGATGCGGTCGGGTATCGCCTGGGCAATCAAAACGGCATCTTCTTTTTTTCAATTGAAAATAAAAACCTTACCTTAACGCCACTAAACGGCGGCTGAAAAGCCGTGCAGGGCGGTTCGTTCTTTAAATGAAAAAGTGGTGCAGGGGAGAAAGAATATCTTTACAATAAGAAAGAATTGCAAGCTGAGATTGGTTTCGGGCAATATGATTATGGCGCAAGGTTCTATGATCCGGTAATCGCTCGTTTTACTACGGTTGATCCAATGGCTGAAAAGATGAGGAGATATTCTCCTTATGATTATGCAATAGATAACCCGATTCGATTTATAGATAAAGATGGCATGGCACCTGGTGATCCATGGTGGAAAACAGCCTTAAATGCTTTTAATCGTTTAATTGGAAATCAAGAAGATCCTGTTCCGGCACAAGTTCCAATGGGTAGCAGAGATAGGAAAATGGTCACTGCTGTCGCAACAGCAAAGGATGCCGCAGTAGTTGTTAAAGGCGTTGGTAAAATAGTTCAAAAAGGTTTGCCTATAGCCCTTCATCAAACAAGTAAAATTGCATCAACAGCGGCTAAAGTTACAATTCCATTTCCAGAAGTTTCTGTACCTTTAGCAGCAGTAAGTACTACCGCTAACACTCTTGCAACTGGATTAGATGTTATAAATCAACTCGCAGATGACGATTATAAAAAAGCTGCAAGTACAATGTTTTTTTATGGGGTGTCTACGGCAGCAGATAAGGCAACAGATAAAGCGGTGGAAAAAGGAACTATTGACCAAACTCAAAAAATGATAATCGACAGTAAAACTGATCAAACTATAGATAAGTATAAAGAGCAAGTTGATGAAAATAGTGGAAAATGAATGACTCATTAACAAAAATTTTACTAGGCGTTTCTTGTTTGGCTTTAGGCATAGTTGTATTTCTTTTTATTCAAAATGAAACTCGAAAAAAGAAAGATACTAATACTTATGATTTTAATGTTTATGTATTTTCTGTCGTTTCAATTATTGCCGGATTATTCTTCATCTATAAGGGGATTTTCAATTAGGCAAATACGACTAAAATAAAAAAATGAAAATGGATAAAAAAATCTTCTTTAGTAATAAAAACTTTTATATTTTTTTATTATGTCTGATTATAGGCTTGTTAATTTATAATGTTTTTTCATTAATAACAACAAGTAATCTTTATGCTATAATCCCGATTAGCATCGAAATGGTTTTGCTGTATTTAATTGTTGCAAAAAATCGCTCAGTAAGATTCGTCGTTATCATATGGGCTATCATTGCTTTAATAATTGGGTATGGATTTGAGTTTATAGCAGATTTAATGGATGATTTTAATAACCATTTTAGTTCTTTAGAGTTGTGGCCTTTAATATTAAACTTAATAGGTTTGGCAATAGGAATTATTGTTATCGACTATACAAGAAGAACGGTTCTTGTAGTTTCGGCGGATGAGAATCCGACGGAAAACATTAGAAATGTTGAGTAATAGTCGAAGCGGCATTCTCTACGCTTGACCGAGATACGAAAAGTTTGAAAGACAGAGCCTTGCCGTGTACTACGATAGAATTTAAATATCCGATATTGTAATTATTACTTAATAAATACGGCCTAATTCTTTACATTAGTCACAATGAAATATAAGACCTTACTTTATCTATTATTTAGTCTTTTTACAGTTCAATCAATAACATCCTGCACAGATATTATTGAACCATCGATATCCAAATCTACGCTTAAATTAGAAGCGCCGTCCGATCAATACGTCAGCGCGAGCTATACGATCAATTTTTGGTGGGATCAAGTTACCAACGCGCTTACGTACCACTTACAGGTCGTAACGCCAACGTTTGCTTCGCCGGGTAGCTTAGTCCTAGACACGGTTATTACCGGAGATAAGTTTTCTTTCAGCCTGAGCCCTGGCAACTACCAGTGGCGGGTGATGGCCGAAAACGGCAGTTCACAAACGCCCTACGCGGAGCCGAGAAGTTTTACCGTCGGGGCTTCCTCTATTAAACAGCAGTCGGTGCAATTGTCTAGCCCGGCTAATAATTACTTGACCAGTTCCGACGCCGTTATATTGACCTGGGCCGCCTTGTACGGGGCAACCCAATACCAGTTGCAGGTCGACACCAATAGCTTCGCCGATACCACCCATTTGGTCTACAATAAAGTCCTTTCAGGTCAACAGTTCAATTTTAATTTCCCGAAAGACCAGGTCTACCAGTGGCGTGTCCGAGGAGAAAACGACACAGCCTACTCAGCTTGGTCCTTGATCAACACGATGACTTATGACCATACACCACCAGGACAGGTAAGCGTTTTGCTGCCAGGCAATAATCAAACCGTAGCCCTGCCCGTCAATTTGCAATGGAGCAGCATGGCAACGGCTAATACGTACAAGTTATATGCTTTTCAAAGCGATTCGGTCACCAATTACAGTTCCCTGTTTCCAATGATCATCAATACAACGGATTACAATTTCAATTTTGGTAACTCAGGCGACCGTGTTTACTGGAAAGTATCAGCGATAGACGCGGCAGGCAACGAAGGTCAAGCCAGCATATTGAGAAGCTTTGTTTTGCAATAACAGCCTACATGAAAAATAAGAAACTTAACTATTTCTTAGGGATTTCGGCACTAATCATATGGGGTTTGCTTATTTATCGGATTATCGGCGCTATTAATCCTGGTGATGATACGACGATTATCGCTCCGGCATTAAGGAAAAAAGAGCCGTTTAATGACTATGCTGTCCCGAAAGATACTACCCGCCTTATCCTGAATTATCGCGATCCCTTTGGATTAGTGAAATTCAAAGATACCATAAAAGACATCCCCCGTGAACGGACACGTCGCTGGGCAAAAATGACTGCCACACCAGCCATAAACTGGGGATTTATTAAGTATTCGGGGTATATCCGCAACCCCGGGTCTAAGCAATTGATCGCCTTGTTTCAAATCAACGGCAAAAGCGCCAATATGAGAGAAGGCGATGTGGTCGATAAGGTCAAACTTTTAAAAAACATGCAGGATTCCGTTAAAGTGCTCTTTAACGGCAAAACCAAATTTATAACCATTCAGCACGGATGATCTTATGAGAAAAATATTATTACTGATCTGTTTATTTCCTTTATTCACTCATGCCCAAAAACTACCGGATTTCGGATTAGACAAGATTCACATTGTAAATGATAATCAAAACATCCAGGCGGAGATCATCCCTGTAAATTCGGATCCCGACCTGTACAATGATCGCTTTTACTTTTGGTATAGTTCAAACAGGATTCATTCCACGCAAGGCGGTTACAGCGGCAGGCTGTTGAATGGTAATTATAAGGAATTTTACCCCAGTAAAGCACTTAAGGAAGAGGGCTACTTTAAAGAGGGGCTAAAAGATGGGATATGGAAAACATGGAACGAAGATGGAAACCTCGCACAGCAATATACCTGGAAAAAGGGCTTGCTATCAGGAAAGTTTATCATCTGTGACGGAAAGGGCTATATTAAACAATCCGGCAAATACAAAAATGGCGTTTTGTCGGTCAGGGATTCTGTTTCACTATGGCAGAAACTGGAATTTCTAAAAAAGAAAAAGGCCGTTAATCAGAATACCAAATCTTAACACGGATATGCTAAAGGCTTCCGCGTTGTATATGGTGATCATTATTGCCTTGGTGATTGGCATTCTTTGTTCATCATTGATCGTAACAGCTTATTTTTATAGGCTGCAATACCAAAGGACATTCCGGCACGAACAACTGCAAAACAATGTGTCTTCCGCGGTAAATATTTTATTGGCGGGCACCGATACCAGCTATGCCGCTCCAAAAATATTTAGCCTGTTTAACCTTGATGCCGATTCGGTTTCCACCCAGCGAATCTTTTGGGGAACCATTGACATCGGTGTCGCTGAAGCGATGATCCGGCAGGATACGTTGTATAAAGCCTTCTCCATCGCAAACACTATTGATTCGGGCAAATGGGCAGCGATCTACCTCGATGACAATAGCCGACCCTTATCTTTGAGTGGCAATACGTCCATAAGTGGGGACGCCTATCTTTCACCTGCGGGAGTTGCTCAGGCATATGTTAATAACCACGCTTACACGGGAGACAAAAGGCTCATCATTGGCATGAAACATAACAGTGAAAAAACATTACCTCCACTTAGTGCCGGCCGTTTGCAGAGACTGCAACAATTGATCCAGCAAAACCGAAAAGATGAGCCGGGCTTACCCAATAGCGATTCCGTTATCCATTCCTTTTTATTGCCGACCAAAATCATCAATCTTGGCAAAACTGTTAGCACCTTAAAACACATCAAACTCGCAGGTAATATTATCTTATTTTCAGATACCGCCTTAACTTTAGACAGTACAGCGCAATTAAACAATGTGATTATCATCGCCAAGTCCATTACAGTGAATAGCGGCTTCCATGGCGCTTGTCAGTTATTTGCCCACGATACCATAGGCGTTCAACAGCGATGCCAATTTGACTATCCGTCAACCCTGGCGATTGTCCGGTTTGACCCGGCATCCATTCTGAAAAGAGGCGCGAAGATTTCTCTATACAACAATGTGATATTCAATGGCTGTATTTTTATCTACGAACAGCAGTCGGGTACCCTCCCCTCCCTAATCCACATCGGTCAAAAAACAACAGTAAAAGGGTTGGTCTATTCACAGGGCTATGTAGAATTTCAGGACGAAGCTGAAATCGACGGCTCTGTATTTACAGACCGTTTTTTATACCAAACTTCCTTTACCCGCTATGAAAACTATGTGGTCAACACGACCATCAACGAAAAGTCACTTTCGCCTTATTATTTAACCAGCACGCTATTCCCGGTAGTCACAAAAAAGAAAAAGATACTGCAATGGTTAGAGGCAAATTAATCTTAAAATCCAAATTATCCGGCTCCTCCATTATTGAGGCATTGATCTCGATGGTCGTGATCATGGTGGTTTTTGGTATCGCCATGATGATCTATGCCAATATTATACAATCCTCCCTGTCGGTCAAAAAAATCAGGGCGCAGGCCATTTTAAATCAAACCCTGCAAATTGACGAAAGCTCGGCAAATAATATCTCCACGACCTTTACCGTCGACGGCCTGAGCATTGAACAGACCGTTAAAAACTACAACAATGAAAATAACCTTACCGAAATCGACTTGTCAGCCTACGAAGCTAACGGGAAGGTACTGACCACCTTGCGCAAAGTAATTATTAATCAAAATGAATAAACGGGTAAAAGCATTTACGATTATGGAGATTACCGTCGCCATGCTCATTTCGGCTATTGTGATCGGCATTACTTATGCGGCTTTCAATATAGTCAACCAGTCTTATCGCTCTTTCCAACATAAAAACGAGGATATAGCGGTACTTATGCGCCTGGATGAATTATTGAGGAACGATTTTTCCAAAGCGGATATGATCAGCAAAACCACGAACGGCATTTTTATTAAAAAAGGAAGCGACAGCATTACTTACGCATTCGAACCTGGTTTTACGGTAAGAACGAGTAGCATCATCGATACGTTTAAGGTGACAATGCAGGGTCTAGTTACCGGCTTCGAGGCTGTCCCAATAACAATGGTAAACCCGGTAACCGAACAGAACCGTATCGATGAACTGGAATACAGCGTCCTTTTTGAGAATGAAAAAATTCCGTACTATTACCGTAAGCAATATAGTTCAGCAGACCTAATAGAAAGAAACCCGAATGCCGTCAATTGATTTAAGCAGGTACGAAAAGAAGAAAATAAGAAAAGAGCCATCCGTTAAAGATGGAGAAGGCCTATTAACCTTCCTAAATAAGGATTTTTCTTTCGGCAGCAAGGAACTGAGTGACAAGAAAAAGGAGTCGCTATACCTGGAACTGAGTTCACTTTTACGGGCGGGGATTGATTTGAAAAGCAGTTTTGAGCTGGTCACCGCGGACCTGAAAAGCGATAAGGACAAGGGGCTATACAACCAGCTACAAAACGACGTATTAAAAGGCATAACTTTTTCCCAGGCGCTACGGCAATCGGGAAGGTTTTCCCTGTACGAAGTGTTCAGCCTGGAGATTGGCGAAGAAACCGGTAAACTGATCGAAGTACTGGAGGATATGGCCAAGTTCTATCAGAATAAGATCAAACAGCACAATAAGATCGTTTCCGCGTTAACCTACCCCTGTTTGGTGATAGCTACTTCTTTTGGGGCCGTATTTTTCATGCTCAAATTTGT
The DNA here is from genome assembly GCF_013408825.1 of Mucilaginibacter tundrae. Classification (GTDB taxonomy): domain Bacteria; phylum Bacteroidota; class Bacteroidia; order Sphingobacteriales; family Sphingobacteriaceae; genus Mucilaginibacter. The sequence goes on along the minus strand of NZ_JACCBZ010000012.1, from coordinate 99,211 downwards.
GGTACCCATGTTTGGTGATATCTTTAAACGCTTTGGAGGCCACTTACCCTGGGTGACCGAAAAAATCATCGCCATTTCAGATTCCATGCAAAATAACTTGGTGCCTTTCCTCATTACCATAGCGATCATCTTCGCAGCTATTTTTAGTGTACGAAAAACGGAGCAATACCGAAAAATAGCTTCACAAATCTTATTACATGTCCCCATCGCGGGCAGCTTGGTGCAAAAGATCTATCTGGCCAGGTTCTGCAATTCCATGCGTTTGCTCATCAATGCGGAACTACCGTTATTGCGGTCCATTGCACTCATTCGGCAGATGATTAGTTACTACCCCATTGAATCATCCCTTCAAAAAATAGAGGATGACATCATGAATGGAAACACGCTTCATCAAAGCTTGCGAAAATTCAGTATTTATCCGCCTAAAATGATCCAACTGGTGAAGGTAGGGGAAGAAACCAAACAATTGGATTATTTTTTCGGGAAAATATCCGAACAATACATTGACGAAGTAGAATACAAAACCTCTACCTTAAGTAACGTGATGCAACCACTTATTATTATTTTTCTAGGCTTGGTTGTAGGGGTGATTTTGATCTCCATGTATCTGCCATTGTTTCAGATGAGTAGCAGTTTTCAATAGGATAGGGTATCTGCAATCTGTACACTCAAAATTAAATCAAGATTTATAAGTATGGCGAATATCTATTTATTTAACCATTTCCAGCATAACTTCCAGGCCAAGTCTTTTGAGTTTGCCAGTGCTCGTATTAACTTCGCTGACTTTCAATATTTCGGACTTGATCATTCCGATCCCATTTTCCTGTTGAAGACGGCTGCTCAGTTTCATCAGGGAAAAATAATCACCCTCAAATTGCAAACGCTCGATGATAAAATAGTCGGAAATATTGGCGACATCCTGCACGGGGACTTCCGATAGCTTCACATTTTCTTTATCAGCGAGTAAAGAAACCGAATTGATCAGGTTATTTCGTAAGGCTGTTGTATCGGCTTTATAAAGCCCGATCAGCTTGTCCAAATTCTTGTCCTTGCGTTCAAGATAATCAGGTTGAATGGCAATATCGTTGGATTGTGATAATTCTTTTTCCAGGCTGCTGTTTAACTGCCAGGCTTCTATGGTCTTTTTAAAGGCAAGTTGATAACTGGCAAATAACAGCAAAATTGTTCCTGCAATTAATAAGTATTCCTTTTTTACCGCTATATTTTTTAACATGGTCAATATTTAATATCAATAACGAATTGTCCGGTATTCTTTTCGTTGTTATAGGTGTAGCTTGCTAATTGAATGTCCTTCACCCAGGGTTTTGTTTTGATCCTGGCAATCCACTCATTAACTGGGATGATATTCTGAGCGAAACCATGAACTCCGATCTGCCGGTTGTTAAACGATAATATTTTCTGTACGCGGCTTCGCGCTATATCCACAGGATTTACGGATATTTCATCAAGTGTTATTTCTTCTGGCATAAAGGAAGCGATCTGATCAACCAACACGGTCTTGTTCATTCCGCCGTCCCAGCCCAGCAGGTCAAGTAAAGCTTCCTTTTTTTTAACCTTTTCATTTACACTTTGGAGATCCACCGAACTTTGCACCGTCTGGCTTACCTGCGCCGTTAACTGATTATTTGATTTCACCAGTCTGGAGAAAACCTCCAAATTAATCAGCAGTAAAACAAAAAACGTGGCTAATATTAATGCGCTGTATACCCGTAACCGCTTCCCTGAAGTCACTTCATTCCAGATCCGTTGCAACTCCGAAACATTGGCAACGATTGGCTCTACTTTATCGGATAGAATCAATTGAAAAGCGGCGGCATAGGCTAATACCAATTGTTCATTAATTGGTTCCGATTCGACTTTGATCGGAAACGGTGCATTCACCTGCTCATTATAACTACGGGAGAGCCAACTACCGTCCTCATCCAATTCTATCGTATTTCCGTCAAAAATCAACCTGCTATCGTAGTTGTTTAATTGTGGAATAATGTTTTGCACAGGAAAAGGCCCCAAACTTAAGAACAGGGGAACATATCCATTTTCCCGTAAGGCCTGTAGCCATTTGTTGGCCTCGTTTTTCCTGACAATAGATATAAACGAACGTGTGCCCGACCTGAAATTCTGTACATAAAAATCATCGATGTTGGCGTTAGGAAATATTGTATTAAAACTTGGCTGATCTATCGTTTGAATCAACTCGGTTTGTTTCTGCAGCACGCCCTTTCCGGTTAGATTTAATGCGACCAATTTAACAGAAAAGTGCTTTTTCAGTTCCTCTATGCTTTCTAAATCAGTAATTTTTTGATCGAAAGTAAGTTGCTCTTTTTCAACAGAAAGCCCACAGGCATGCATTTTCAAATCACCCCCGGAGCCGATTTCAATACTTACACCGAATGCCTTATTAATCCTATAATATTGTTCCAGCATAATCGAAAGATCAACGCATAATGACAGGTCTGATAAAAACCACTGTAACCACCTTTTTTAATGATTTGGATTTATTACTGAATATGTATTTCAAAATAGGTATCCGGGATAGTATGGGAAATCCGGAAACGGTATCATCCTTTTCGGTACGCTCAATCCCTCCCAATAAGATCATATCCTCATTGTTAATACGCATACTCGTTTCATAGCTGCTGGTAGATTTGGGTGGCGGCGACCCGTCGGTGGGGATGGATGTAAAGTCTGAGATATCGATCTTAATCCCCATCGTAATCTGGTCATCCCCCGAAATTACCGGCTTGATGGATATTTTCATATTCGCGTCGCTTTCAACATAAGCGTTGGTTAAAACCGTGGAAGACGAAGATGCATTGGTAGGTATGAAACTTTGTGTAGAATTTTTATAATAGAGCGAGCTTCCTATACTGATGGTGGCGGTATGTCCGTTTAAAGCCGTCAACTTTGGCACGGAGCGAACATCTACATCGCCGACCGATTCCAGCGCATTCAGGCTAACATAAAAATTGGGTACGACATGCCCCAGGTTGATACCGGCGACTTTTCCGACCCCGTTTAATAAATTATTTACCGATGATGCGCTGAAGGTAAAGTTCATGCCCGGCAATATAGTGCCGCCTGTCTTTACGCTATCGGATACGCCTGCAGCAAGTCCGGTAGATACTGTCCTGCTTTTGTTGATATCGATCATCGTAACTTCGATCATCACCGAAGGTACCAATACATCCAATTGCTTGATAAAGGCCGTCACCTCCGCAATATTCGCGCCTGAACCGGATAACAACAAGGTGTTTTGTTCCCTAAATTCCCTGATCTCCACGCTTTTTTTCCATTCACTTGGGATCATTGCCACGACCGTATCGATGGAGCGGTATTGTAGTTGAATCGCTTTGAACGTCCTTAAACCTTCCAGTTTGCTGTCACCAATTAAATAGACATCATTGTCCACATGAAAAGTATAATCCGTCCCTTTTAGTAACAGGTTTAGAAAGTCGTCATAACTGACGTCATTAACATGTATGGTAATGGTCCCTTTAAGCTCCGAATACAAGGAATAGCTTTTATTCAGCTCCTGCGAGGCTTGTTTTACCAGGTCGGCAATGGGCGTGTTGGTTGCATCGGCGGAGATCAGGTTCTGACCATTGATCATCCTGGTAAAAAGACCCGCTGATGGATGGCCGCCCGGATTGGCCGTTTTAAACGTTTTACGGACAGCGGTGTTCTTGTCCCCGTTAACATATAATTCCTCATTTTCTTCCAGAGGCTGGAAAAGAAAGAAATTATCGCTGGTCTTAATCATTTTTAACTCGTTTCCGTAAGCGAGTTTTTCCAGCGCGGTTTCAAACGGCGCGTTTTGGATAAACGCCGAGACCAGCTTATTTTGCAGTGCGTTTGGCACAATAATGTTTTTCCCAGTCAAGCGGGTGACCTTCCGGGCTACGGCAGGGAGGCTGTCGTTATTTAACATCAAAGACAGTGTGTTATCCGGGGCACTGTAACTGGCGTTGATCTCTTTCTGAGGGGGCTTAATGAATTGGGCGGGATCCTGAAATGGGGTAATATAAATGATAGAGCCGACAGTTGAAATATCCAGGTTGTATTTCTGAGCCAGTAACACTAAAATATTGGTGGCTGTAACGCCATTAAAGGTGTCATAAACTGTAAAATTGAGTTTAGGATCAATGCTGATGCTCAACTTATTGGACTTGGCCAATGCATTGAGGTAGTCAACAATCGAAATGCCGGTTACCATTAACTGAACTTTTTCGTCAAGCCCCGGCACATCAACAGCTATGGCGTCGAGCCGTTGCTGTATGATCTGCGTTCGGTCTTTGGCCTGCGCCCAAAGCTTATTAGGTAATAGCGCAGTTAGAAGAAGGATAATTAGCGTAAGTTTTTTATACATGTCAATAGTTAAGTAATAAGGGGTATATCTCTTCTAAAGAGGTTTGGCCGGCACTGAAAAAGTTAAACGCGTTTTCGGCGAGGGTGCGAACACCTCGTTCTTTAAGCATGCCGTTGATATTCATGTTGCCACCTTTAATTTCGGCGGATAATTCCTGATCAATTGGGATTACTTCGTAAACGGCTTTTCTTCCTTTGTAGCCTGTAAAATAACAATGCTCGCATCCATTGGCCACATAGTGTTTTGTTATTTCAACATAGGGCTTAAATTGTTTGGGGTATAGGCTCGAATCAAAATCTCTAAATTGCTTACATTCCGGACAGAGCAGCCGGATCAGACGCTGGGCAACTGTCGTATTTAAGGTATTAGCTACCAGGAATGGGTGTACGCCCATATCGGTCAGTCTGGATACGGTTCCCCAGGCTGAGTTGGTATGTATGGTGGATAAAACCAAATGTCCGGTAAGAGCGGCCCTGATGGCCATATTAGCGGTTTCCGTATCTCTTATCTCTCCAACCATAATAACGTCCGGATCCTGTCTTAGGAAAGCCCGCAGCGCCTCTGCGAATCCCAGCCCGATCGATTCCTTCAACTGCACCTGATTGATACCTTCCAGCGTGTATTCCACCGGGTCTTCAATAGTTAATATATTGCGGGTTTCTTTGTTTAATAGCTTGAGCGTGGCGTACAAAGTAGTTGTTTTACCAGAGCCCGTAGGCCCACTGATCAGCAAAATGCCATTGGGTCGTTTAGCCCCCTGCAAATAATTATCAAGGTCAAATGTTGAAAACCCCAGGCTGTTCAGGTCGATTTTAGTGGCATCATTATTCAGGAGACGGAGTACTACCTTTTCCCCATGCAGTGTAGGTAGCACAGAAACCCGGATATCAAATTGTTGATCCTGATGTTTAAAGTTAATGCGACCGTCCTGCGGTAAGCGCTTTTCAGTAATATCCAGCTTAGCATATATCTTTATTTTATTGATCAGCGCAGGATAGTCTTCCCGTTTTATTAAGGAACGCTCTATCATCATTCCATCTATCCTGATCCTTACCCGGCACTTGTTCTCGTAGGTTTCAATATGGATATCGCTACTTTTTAATGATTTCGCCTCTTGTATCAGGTTGTTCAAAAAGTCGTCCGGGGTCTTACTTAAAGTAACTTGTTTTGAATCTTGCGGGGCATTGTCTTTCAAATAGTATTTCGACAGCAAGCGGGCTATTTGTGTTACCGGTATGGGATCAAGAACAATTTCCAAACCGAATATGACCTCCAGTTCCGCCAGCAGCTCATTCTCATCCGCTGAATCTTCGCAGTAAAGCTGTAACCTTTCACTGGTGCGGCCTTTAGGCAACACGCGATAATGCCATGCCTGATCCATAGTCAGCCAATGAATGTTCTCCGTTAATAAATTGATATCGTTCAGGCTCATTTAATCAGAAGATTTAACAACCAGGCGTCGTTGGTCGCGTCAACGTGGTAAAGCCACCAGTCGCCACTTAAAAAAACGGCTAATATTAAGGATTGTATGCCAGCCAACGGAATTCGCTCGCTTTTCTTATCTGCGAAAAGCTGCCAGATTAACCAACTTGTTAAGGTAAGGACGAAACTGACGACATGAAAGAACAAAAAATTGGCAAAAGACAGATAAAAGCTTATACTCACCAGGAACAGGATATCTCCCCATCCTAATAAGTTAATTGATACATTAACCCATCGTTTCTCCTTTAAGGAGAAATAGCAGGTTATGATTATCAATTGCAGCGCAAGAAATCCCAGGTTGAGCGATATAGGCAACCATAGGCCAACAATTGGTTCGTGTCTGACCAGATCTGAAACTATAAAAAGGACAAGGAGTAAAGGAAATAATATCCAGTAAACCGACCTGCTTCTAATGTCCTGTACAAAGATAGCCAGTAGCACAAGCAGAGTGCCAATCTCCGTGAGCACCATTAATTCTTAGTTACTTCCGTAAGCGTTTGGTTTTGATCGATCCGCCAAACATTAAAAGTGCCATTGCCACTAAAATCAACCACTGCCGTGGCGGTAGCCGTAAACGTGGTGTTGGATGCATCTGTTATGTCGATCCGGTAGTTCGCCTTCCCTTTCTTATCTTCTGTCGTTAGGGGTTCCTGCACAAAGCCGATCTCATTTAAGTCTGTAGAATATTTGGAATGCTCGTAGAAATAGCTTTTTTCCAATTCATAGACATGCGCCAGTTGAACCTTAGCTTCCGCTTCATGGGCCCTGTTAATTACCGGTGAAAGATTTGCCCAGGCTAAATACGATAATATACCGATGATGCAAAGTACCACGAGTACTTCTGTTAGGGAGTAGGCTGTAAGTTTTTTACTTAATAAGGGTGTTTTAGGCTTCATCTTTAAAATCAACCTAAACTAAGGATTATTAAATAATCTGCAAGAAAAAGTTTTAAATTAATTATTGAGATCGGTAAGTTATATGTCCGTATCGAATAATAGATGACGCTCATTTATAAAAAGGCTAGACGGATTTCTTTCTGCTTACCTCTCACCATATTCTAAAAGGGCAGATTCTATACCTCAATAGCTCATTTTCTTAAATCATACTTTGCTACACTTTTAATGAAAAATGGGTTCTATAGCCCCTATGCAAGTTGCATTTTGATAAAAACTTAAAAGTATTTTATAGTATTAAATATGATTTATATGATACCCTAAAGGTTGTTTCTCCGAACACAACTTACAAACGGGAAATTCAAGGTGATTTTCCTGAGGTAATATTAGAAGACAATAAATATGTTTTTATCGGAGGGCAATGGTTCGAATTAGCAAATGACACAATAATCAAATTTTAAGTGTTAACTATCGGCTGATATTTTTAGTGGAAACCTTATCACAACCCGAATTTTAGGATTCGGTGCCTTTCATCTTTATCGCTACACCTTAACAGACTTTGATCAAATATGTTGAAGGTGGTTAGCAATTTCACCTGTTGTTCTTCGCATAATATAGTTTCATTTTTGGTAAACTGATAATCAACTTTGTTTTTCCGAAAGAAATTGTTGAAGTCAATGAACAAACTTAATGAGGTATTACATACTTATAAGCAACGGTAACAGCATCATTAGGATTATTGGGATTGGCTGATAAAGAATCGCTGGTTGCTTTTACCTGGTTATTGACACTAATTGATAATGTAGAAGTTTCTCCCGTAACCGATCCATTTAAAGCAATTGAGTTCATAGTTAATGGAACACTACCAACAATTGAATACAAACTCATATTATTGATTGTATCAATTTTTGACCAGGTTTGACCAGTAAATTCTGATCCGATTGAAGAACCAGAATTAGGATCATAATAATACACACTATATAGCCCACTAACATTTGATGTAAAACGATAAGTTATCGTAGTGTTAGTAGTAGTGGAATTAGTAGTTGGGCTGACTCCAGATTTTTTAGAGCAACTCGTTAAAATAAAAAGACAAAGTAGGTAGCAAATTTTTCTCATAAAGTATAAATCAAATATTAGGGTTTTGTATGAATGATCGTTAGACCTGTATTGTTGGCGCTTTCCAAAGTTCGGGTAGATTATTTCACCCCAAAGTCAAATACTTTTATATCATTAGTATGATAAGCATTATTCGTCATACTTGCAGTAACACCGCCTGATGCTGCGCTACTGGCGTAAATAAAGCAAAACTCACCTTGGGGTAAGCCATTTGGAAAATATACCTTATAAAGGTTCGGAGTTATTGCTTCATATTTAAAATCCTGTACATTTTTACTCACCCCATTGGAAACCCCACTGTACATGGATATTCTTCCCGATTTAAATGACCTGCTGTTTTTGTTCCTGTCGAGCTTTATTAACTTAAAATCGTTCGGGCTGAAAGCTGCGTTACTGGTTTTAGCATTTGGCGAATAAGACTGTAGCATCTCAACAAACTCATTTTTATAGCTTGTACTTGAAGCATTTGTATTACTGGGTTTACTTTCATTGTTATTGCCAAAGTAGAAGTAAAAAACAGGTGTTTGATTAGCTTGGATGTTCGATTCAGCTCCATCCAAAATTGATTTACTTTTTACCGTACCAAGTAAGTTTGCTTTTGTCTTATTCCCTGTAACAAGTGTAGGGTCGAGTCTGTCATAATGTTTTACTTGACTATTATAATAATAAATGCCCGTTTCCGGTAATTTATTAATAATGCTGTCTGCACCGATATTGCCTGTTTCTACTGATGTACCCTGTTTCTCAATCATTGCATTAAGTACATCATCTGCACATTATTATTCTTTAGGTCAATTAAAGCATTGGTTGAAAGATCAAATGAACACGCGGTTGTTTTCATTTTGTTGACAATGATACTTGAAGGTAAACCTGCTTTTGAAAGAGCAATAATTGATTTGTTCGTTAGAACATCTTGGGCATAGGATGAGCTGATGGTAATAAAAAGTAATACGATAGCGAAATAGATGTTTTTTTTCATATATGTATTTTATTTAGTTACATGATTGACTTAGCATATCTAACCAAGTATATGCGACTGGTATAAATGAAGGGTAGCGATTATAACAAAAAGGAAGTTCATTAACACTTTTAGAATAGGATCTGACTGCATAGGTTGAATCGGTGCGAATATAGGATAATTCTCCTATAGTAAAAATTTCAAATTGGGCAAGATTTGAGGTGTGGCACAATTAAGGAATCCGGATGTAATGAAACTTGTAGGTGAAAACATAAAAAAGTTTCGCTTGGAACGTAACCTATCTCAGGAAGCACTGGCAAATCTATCTGGTATAGATTGGTCCACAATAAGCAGATTGGAACGGGGTGTTGTCAACACAAGTATATCTGTACTATTTGCCCTAGCTGAGGCATTAAAGATAAGCCCTTCTCTGTTGTTAGTGTGAAATCCTTTATGTAATCAATACTTCCTATAGGTTCGTTTCCTAAACGACGCTTGTCAGCACATAAATACGAACGGCGTATTCTTCGTTATAATGCCGATGGCTGGCTTTAAGGGAGATCATTACTTAAACTTTAGTGATTGCATGTATAATGATTCTGGATAACCATCTCGGTAATGCTCTACTCGATGGATAAGCAAATATTCCAGTTCATTGTCGGTTAGTTGGAAGCGTTCCCCCTAATCCAATTGTCGATGGATTCTAGAAAGAAAGCAAAAATGGAACTGACATCGATCAAAGAAAAAAAGTAAATGTTTTACGAAATTACAGTAAAACAAAAAGCACTTACCGCTTTTTTGCTGTAAGTGCTTGATTATTAATGTGGGAGTTACTGGGTTCGAACCAGTGACCCTCTGCTTGTAAGGCAGATGCTCTGAACCAGCTGAGCTAAACTCCCTTGTTTTGGGACTGCAAATATAGGACATTCAGTTATTCTTCAAAAATTAATTTCACTTTTTTTATTTCTAGCGGTTTTTGGCTGAAATTAGAATGTGATTCTAATCATATTTGGGTAATAAAACATCCAATAACACCATTGCAGCAGCAAAAATATTTACTTTTGCCACCATAACTATTATGAGTAAAAAAGGAATTTTACTGGTTAATTTAGGTACGCCTGATAGCCCTTCTAACGCAGATGTGCGCAAATACCTGCGCGAATTTTTGATGGATGCGCGCGTTATTGATATAAACCCTATTGCACGCACCCTGTTGGTAAAGGGTATTATCGCGCCAACCCGCGGGCCTAAATCGGCAAAGCTTTATCGTGAGATATGGGATGACGAAACAGGCTCGCCTTTACTGCATTATAGCAAATTACAACAAAAGCTCCTACAGGATAAACTTGGCGACGAGTATATGGTTGAGCTTGCAATGCGTTACCAACGCCCGTCGATTGAATCAGCCTTAGAGCGATTGAAAATAGCCTTGGTGCAGGACATTAAGGTTATCCCTATGTTCCCACAATACGCGTCGGCAAGCACGGGGTCGGTTTATGAGAAAGTTATGAACCTTGTTGCTAAATGGCCTACATCACCAAATATTTCCTTCATTAATTCGTTTCATGATAATGAGTTGATGATACAAACCTTTGCTGATAATGCACTTAAGTATCAACCGGCAACTTTTGATCATATTTTGTTTAGTTTCCACGGCTTACCTCAGCGCCAACTCATAAACTCTGATCATACACATAGTTATTGTTTAAAATCCAGCGATTGTTGTCAGACTTTGAACGATACTAATAAGTTTTGCTACTCCGCTCAGTCTCATCATACAGCAAAATTAATCGCCGAAAAACTAAACATCCCGAAAGAAAAATATACTATTTGCTTCCAGTCGAGATTAGGTAGCGATCCTTGGGTGCAGCCCTATACCAGTGAGGTTGTGGCAAAATTAGCAGTCGAAGGCAAAAAAAGACTGCTAGTATTCTGTCCCGCTTTTGTGGCTGATTGCCTGGAAACTGTATTTGAAGTAACCCGGGAGTACGGCGATGAGTTTAAAGCGCTAGGCGGTGAACATGTACAATTAGTGGAAAGCTTAAATGATTCACCAACGTGGATAGAAGCACTTGTCGGATTAGCGACAGCTTAATAGCTATTGCACTTTTTTAAATTGATAAGGTGTACGCTCGAGTTCATCATCAACCTTTACCCTAACGCTTAATACACGGCCATTTTGCACGGTGAAAGGAAATACAGCCTTGCCCATTTCAGGATCAGAGAAAGTAACATAGAAGCGGTTTCCACCTAAGGATTGCATACGTGCATACATGGTTGGGTGATGCTCGAAACGCATAGATAGCTCATTGTTTTCGCCGGGTGTAACGGTCATATTGCCGTACAACTCATTAGTGTAATTCCCGACATAAGCACTTAGGGGCAGTTGTGGCTGGCGAAGCATTGCAACGGAATCCTTTAATTTTCTATCGATAGCCTCTTTTTGATCCTCTTCCTCTTTATATTTTTGCAGGTATTGGTCGCTGTAATCACGATAAGGTAATTTAAAATAGGCATCCATAATTTCCCACCGCAAGGCTTCGTAAAGTTCATTTTGATCTGTATTGGTAAGTATGATTATGCCGAGATGTTCTTTTGGAACCAAGGTTACCGAGGTCACATAGCCGTTTACACCGCCATCATGCATTACTATACGGTGATTTTCATAATCCTGCAGAAACCAACCTAAGCCATAAAGTTCATAATTCTCGTCGCCATTGAGGTGTTTTACGCTTGCTACAACATCCTGAGGTTGGCGGGTAGCTTCTATGGCGGCAGATGATATTACTTGATTAAAGCCCACTTTCCCATCGTTTAAAAGGGCTATCACCCATTTGCTCATATCATTTACAGATGACCCGATACTTCCGGCCGGCGCAAGGCCATCTATTTGATTATAGGGGATAGCGGTCAAACGGCCATCTACAATCGTATGTGGCGCGGTGCGGTTAATTGCATGCGGAAAATCACGTGTTAAAGCCAATGTGTTTCCCATCCCCAATGGGGCAAAAATATAATCCCTGATGTATGATTCCCAGGTATGCCCGGTAACCGCTAAAATAACCTGTCCGGCGGTTAAGTACGCGGAGTTTGTATAACCCCATTTTGCCCTGAAGGGATAAGCGGCTTTAACCAAAGCCATTTTCGCAATGATCTGATCGCGGGTTAGGTTAGTATTATAAAAAGTAAAATCACCTTGGAATGTGCCAAAACCTATACGATGACATAGCAAATCCCGTATAGTTGTCATGTCGCCGGCTTCTTTATTATCTAACTTAAAACTGGGTATGTATTTGGTTATCTTATCATCCAGGGATAGCTTTCCCTGCGCTTGCAGCATACATAAAGCTGTGGCGGTAAATGCCTTGGTGTTGCTGCCAATCATAAACAAGGTGTTTTCATCAACCTTGTCATTCAGCCCCAGCTCTTTTACGCCGTAAGCACGCATTAATACTACTTTACCATCTTTTACAATACATACCGCCGCACCCGGTATGCGCCAGTTAGTTAAAGCGCGGTTTATGTAGAGTTGTAAACTATCCTTTATAAATCTGCTCCGATCAATATTTTGCGCGTTAACAATGCTTGCAAATAGAATACAAGCAAAAAAAAGAGATGTTATTTTTTTCATTTTGTTAGATACAGATATTATAAAAACGCTTTAAAACTGCAAAGATTTATAGGCTATAAAATTAACGTAAAAATTAAACCGTTAATATTTTTTAATTGCAAAAGGTATAAAATAAAAAAGCCTGCTAGTAAAGCAGGCTTCCTGATATTAGGTTTATTATTGGTTCAACTAAACTATAGTATGTCATCAGCATTTAAATCATCTGGCATATCGCTGTTTGATTTTATAGTGCTTTTAATGTTTTCATTTTCAAAATCGCTTTTGCGGCCAAGTAGTGTGAAGTTTTCCGCTACTATTTCTGTAGTGTATTTCTTTAATCCTTCTTTATCCTCAAATGACCGGGTTCTTAATTTACCTTCAATATAAACCAGTTTTCCTTTTTGAAGGTATTTGGCGGCTACATCGGCAAGGCCCCTCCACATAACTATGTTATGCCATTCAGTTTGTTCTACTTTGCGACCGTCTTTATTGTAACTCTCTGACGTAGCTAATGGAAAACTTGTTACTGAAACCCCTCCCTCTAAATAACGTATTTCAGGATCCTTCCCTAAATGGCCAACAAGTATTACTTTATTTATTCCTGACATAGGCTTAGTTCAACATAAATTATTCTACAAATTAAAAATATTTTTTATAAATATAAAAATGATTTTTGGCAATGCGAATTTTTCAAGATTTTCTAACCTGGAAAAAAACCAATTTTGTTGTAATTTTATATGTGGCGCCTGTAGTTTTATAAAACGCACACGCAGACGTTGATGTGTAAGAATGTGTTTATAAATTGGTGAAATGGCCTGTATTTCAATGTTTTCACCAAAGTAATCTTTTATTTGGGGTAATGCAAGTAATTCATCTGTTAAAACTAACTCACTTGTTTCAATTAGGGGCAAATCGTACATATTCGCCCATATGTCTTTCTCATCGCGTTTATTCAATAATATTTCGTTGTTGTTAATTATTAAAAAATAGTTAAAAAAACGTTCGCGTACTTTTACGGTTTTTAGTTTTACAGGAAGCGAGGTGGTCGCGTTATTTTTAAAGGCGAAGCACCCGGTTCGTACAGGGCATATGCCACAAGCCGGGTTTTTAGGTTTACAGAGCATAGCGCCAAACTCCATCATGGCCTGATTATGTAAGCCAGGCTCATTGTGGTTTAACAATTCATTGGCTAATGCCTGAAAATTCTTTTTGCCTTTGGGGCTGTTGATGGGCTCGTCAATGCCAAAATAGCGAGCCAGTACCCGGTATACATTACCATCAACTACTGCTTTTGCTTCATTAGCTGAAAATGATGCAATTGCAGATGCAGTATATTCACCTATCCCCTTAAGCTTAATTAACTGATCATATTTTTGCGGGAATACACCATTGTAATGGTCAGCAATCAGGCGCGCTGTTTTAAGCATATTTCTTCCGCGGGAATAATAACCCAAGCCCTGCCATAGTTTTAAAATTTCATCTTCATCGGCGGCAGCAAAATCATTTATTGTAGGATATTTCTCCGCGAAGCGATGAAAATAAGGCATGCCCTGCTCCACCCGGGTTTGCTGTAAAATAATTTCGGATAGCCATATTATATAAGCATCGGTGGTGTTGCGCCAGGGTAGGTCTCGCTTGTTATTTAAGTACCAGCGTACCAGTTCTTCAGAAAAAATCATGTGTTACAAAAGTAGTTTATAACCAGCCTTTTTATCTACTAAATGTAAGTTTTATGATGCATTTAAGGTGCTTCCAAAAAAAACCTGTTAATTATTTCACTCTTTATTTATAAAACGATACTTTTGCAACCCCAAAACAGTTAAGTAATTATATAATAAATAAAAGAAAATCAGATATGACTAAGGCAGAAATTATAACTGAAATCTCAACTAAAACAGGAATCGAGAAAGTTGATGTGCAGGAAACCGTTGAGGCGTTTTTTAAAGTTGTTAAAAGCTCAATGGTAGGTGGCGAGAATGTTTATGTTAGGGGTTTTGGAAGTTTTGTAGTAAAGAAAAGAGCAAAAAAGACAGCACGTAACATTTCAAAAAACACTGCCATAATTATCCCTGAGCATTTTGTACCGAGCTTTAAACCGGCTAAAACTTTTGTTGAAAAAGTAAGAAGCGGTAATAAAGACACAAAATCAGCCAAATAATTATCATGAAACAAAAACAAATAGTCGTTATTGTAGCAGTAGTTGCTGTTATCGGCTATTTGTATTCATTGCCTCCAGTTAAAGGCTCTACGGAGGCGTCAGTAAAAAAAGGTACAGGCAGCGTTGCAAAGGCTGACAAGCCAAGCAGCGATGTTACTATTCAAACTGTATCTGCATCAGCTAAAAAATTCATTGGGGATACATTATCAGTAAAAATCGGCGGATTGGAAGATCAGTTGAAGAATGCTGGTACTGATGCGGATAAATTGGCTTTGGAGCAAAAGCTTGCTAAACAGTGGGATGTTATTAATCAACCCGGCCCTGCGGCGTTTTATTACCAGGCAATTGCCCGGAGTGAAAATACTGCTGAAAGCTGGATTGTTGCTGGTAATCATTTTAACGATGCTTACAAACAAGCTCAGGACACTACAGCGCAGCCGGTATTTGATGCCAATGCGGTTGAAGCGTTCCAGGTGGCTACGAAGCTAAAACCTGAAAGCCTTGATGCTAAAACAGGTTTGGGTATTGCTTATGTAAATGGGGGCGGCCCGCCGATGCAAGGTATTGGTTTACTGCTTGATGTAGTAAGGCAAGATCCTACAAACTACAATGCCGAATTAAATTTGGGTATGTTTGCCATGAAATCGGGTCAGTTTGAAAAAGCTGTTGAGAGGTTTAAAACCATCATTGCGCAAAAACCCGGTATCGAGCCATATTTCTATCTTGCTGAGAGTTACAAGCAGCTTGGGATGAAACAGGAAGCAATTGCTGCTTACGAAAAGTGTAAAACGATGATGCCTGATCCTACATTTGATCAGAAGATCGACGAGTACATAAAGGAATTAAAAAATTAAATAACATTTAAATTATTATTATTATGCCCAGCGGTAAAAAACGTAAAAGACACAAAATGGCTACCCACAAACGTAAAAAACGTTTAAGAAAAAATAGACATAAAAAGAAATAGGCTGCTTTTTATAAAGCGTTTATTTAACCTGCCGGCTAACCGGCAGGTTATTTTAGTTACTGTTTTTTACCCTCTTATACACCTATGGCCTTTTGGCTGTAATTAAGAAATGGAGTAGCATTGATAAAGGAATTAATTATCGATTCAACCCCCAACGGGGCTACTATTGCATTATTACAGGATAAACAACTTGTAGAACTTCATAAAGAGCAAATCAGCAACAATTATACTGTTGGTGATATTTATTTGGGCCGCATTAAAAAAATTATGCCCAGCCTTAATGCCGCTTTTGTTGATGTAGGTTACGAGAAGGATGCCTTTTTGCATTATCTTGATTTGGGGCCGCAGGTACAAAGCCTGCTTAAGCTTGCCAAACAAGTGCGTAGCGGTGGTTATCAATCAAAGCTTTTAGATAACTTTAAGCTTGATGCTGATATAAACAAAGGAGGCAAGATCTCCGAAGTTTTAACTAAAAATCAGCTGATTCCCGTACAGATAGCCAAGGAGCCCATTTCAACCAAGGGCCCACGCTTAAGCGCCGACTTATCCATAGCCGGGCGTTATGTGGTATTGGTGCCTTTTTCTGAAGTAATTTCCATCTCCAAAAAAATAAAAAGCAATACCGAGCGTACCCGCTTGCGTAAAATTGTTGAGAGCATAAAACCTGCTCATTTTGGCGTTATTATACGTACCGTTTCCGAAGGGAAAGGCGTTGCCGAAATGCAGAAGGATTTACTTGACCTGATATCAAAATGGGAATCATTTATTACCCGTCTGCCATCGGTTGAGCCCTCTAAAAAGATTTTAGGTGAGATTGGCCGTACTTCCACCATCTTGCGTGATTTGCTAAATGCCGATTTTCAAGGCATTACGGTAAATGATAACGCCATGTATGAAGAAGTGAAGTCATATATCCACGAAATATCACCTGATCTGGAAAGTATTGTACGCCTGCATAAACATAAGGATCCTTTGTTTGAACACTTCGGTGTCGACAAACAAATTAAGGGTGCTTTTGGAAAAACGGTAAACCTTGCCGGTGGCGCATATTTAGTTATTGAGCATACAGAAGCATTGCATGTTATTGATGTGAACAGCGGTAACCGTACAGCCAATAAGGAGAACCAGGAAGAAAACGCTTTCCAGGTAAATAAGGAAGCGGCTAAAGAAATTGCACGTCAACTGCGCCTGCGCGATATGGGCGGTATTGTGGTGATTGATTTTATCGATATGCACAAACCGCAAAACCGTAAGGAACTTTTTGATTACCTGCGCGATGAGATGGCTCATGACAGAGCCAAACACACCATTTTGCCTCCGAGCAAATTTGGGCTGGTACAAATAACTCGCCAGCGTGTGCGCCCCGAAATGAACATTGTTACCAGCGAGGTTTGCCCCGCATGTGGTGGCACGGGCACCATACGCCCAACTATTTTGCTGATAGATGATATTGAAAACAATTTCAATTACATTTTAGATGAGCAAAACGAAAAAAATATTACGCTTTGCGTTCACCCATATATCGAGGCCTACATTAAAAAAGGCCTGGTAACACTGCAAATGAAGTGGTACTTTAAGTATGGCAAATGGATCAAGGTTAAAAGCAACCCTGCTTACCAAATAGCCGAGTTCCACTTCTTCAACGCGAAAGAAGAAGAGATTAAGTTATAAATTTGCAGATTACAGCATATTGAAAAGTGCAGATGTTCGAATAGGGCATCTGCACTTTTTGGTTTAATGTTCTCCCATTACTCCTACGTCATTGCCGAGGAATTAAGCAATCGCGAAAGCTGAATAACCGCTCTGTTTTAATTAATTTATTTTATCCTTTTCGCAGGGTGTTCCCCACCCTGATAAAGTATTAATTCACTTATTACTCCTTGGTCGTTTTTAACGAATTCCACCTCGGCATTAGCCATTATCGAAAAGAACTTATTTTTTGCCTCTGGATAAATTGGCAATTTTGTTTGTTTTCCTGCTTTGCCAAACAGTTGACTGCCCTCACGTGAAATAGTTAAAATAAAACCGGGTTCAAGTTCATAATCGCCGGTATAAGTTTGTAAAACACTATCGGGAACAGCAATTATTTTTTTAGCGGATGATGTATTCAATCCCTTAAAATGATAAACCTGCGCCACACTATTAACCACCTCTTTCATTAAGGTGTTATTGTATGAGTTTACCATTACCACCACACCATTGCCACCCTGCACAGATCCATAATATATAGCACTGAAACCCGCGTCCTCTCCTTCATGGCTGAAATATTTTACACCATCAACGTCGTATATAAAACATCCTAAAGCAGCTATTTTATCAATATAGGGTGTAAGGCGTATTTGTGTGCTTTTCTGGTCCAATACTTTATGTGATTTTCCTTCATAAGCCAATTGTGTTTCAATAATATATTTAGAAAGATCTGTAGGATTGGTCCACAAACCTGCGGCTGCCTGTTCGGGATAAATATGATGCTGGCCCTTAATCGCTTTATCACCGTCATACGCAACAGCCAGTATTTGGGGCTTCACATTTACAGGCGGTTGTTCATAAGTGCTTTCTGTCATGTTTAACGGTTTCAATACATTGTTATACATATATTGTGCATAGGGCTGATGGGTAATATCCATTACTATTAATTGCGAAATAGTGACACCACCACCCGAATATTCATATTTAAGCCCTGGGGCGTACATGGAACGCACTGCCGGGGAATTTGCAGGTTTTTCGCCGTTTAACACCTGGATAACACTAGGCACCGGATCATTAACAGTATAGCCACCAAAGCCATGTACTGATAAACCTGCCGTATGACTAAGCAAATTTGCCATATTGATCTTTTTTCCTTTTGATAGTGAATCATAAGGAAACTTCCAACTGATTAAGTAGTTATTGATATCGCTATACAGATCAATCTTTTTTTCCTGCATCAATTTTAATACCCCAACAGAATTCAAAGATTTGCTGATAGACCCTGCCTGGAAAAGAGTATGTGCGGTTACCGGTATTTTCAGGCTATCATTGGCAAAGCCATAGCCCTTTGCCCATTCTATTTTATAATTATGAATAACCGCTATACTTAATCCCTTAACTTTATAAAATGCCATACGCTGTTCCAGGGTCATTAGTTTATCCCCATCTACATACATCATTGGTAATATATCACTTTCAACCTGCTTTATTTTTATACGGATACTATCAGCCGACTGCGCATTTACCCTGATTTGGGACAATAAAATAAAAAGTGGCAGGATCAGCAGGTTTTTGGTTTTCATGATATGTGGTGGTTTATCGAACTAAAGATAAAAATAAGTTATTTGTATTGTCAAATAAGCCATCTGATTGACACCAATAATGTTACGTTATTTCGGCGTTTATTTTAATGGGTGATTTATAAGATTAAGTTGTGATTGGATACTCCACTTGAGATAATACTTTGGGCATATTGGAATAGAAACAGCATAGTAAATGCTAATTTAATTAGTAAAAACCATTTAGTTTTCGTATATTTGAAATGTAAATGGCTAAATCCAAAATCGCATATTTCTGCCAGAGTTGTGGCTTCGAGGCACCAAAGTGGCTGGGCAAATGCCCGTCGTGCGGGGCATGGAATACTTTTGTGGAGGAGATCATCGAAAAACCAAACAGTTCGGTACCTGATTGGAAAGCAACATCATCCACCACCCAGCAACGCGCCAATAAACCGGTAGAGATCCCCGATATTACTTTCAGTGAAGAGCACCGCATGCTTACACCCGACAAGGAGTTTAACCGGGTATTAGGTGGCGGCATCGTAGCCGGGTCATTGGTATTGATTGGCGGCGAGCCGGGCATCGGCAAATCAACCTTAATGCTGCAGCTGGCTTTGAGTATGCCTGCCATCAAAGTATTGTATATTTCAGGCGAGGAAAGCGAACGCCAGATCAAAATGCGTGCGGAGCGACTTGACCCTGCGGGGACAGAATCAAGAGTCAAGAATCAGGAATCAGGAGAAAGTACTTTAAAGTTTGGCAGAAACTGCTACATCCTGACCGAAACATCTACCCAAAACATATTCAAACAGATCGAGCAGTTGGAGCCTGATCTGGTTGTTGTGGATTCTATACAAACACTGCATTCATCACACATAGAATCAACACCGGGCAGCGTTTCCCAGGTGCGTGAGTGTACTGCCGAACTATTGCGTTTCGCCAAGGAAAGCTCTACACCGGTATTCCTCATTGGCCATATAACCAAAGACGGCATGATTGCAGGCCCTAAAATACTGGAACACATGGTTGATACAGTTCTACAGTTTGAAGGCGACAGGCACCATGTTTACCGCATTTTACGGGCAGTTAAAAATCGCTTTGGTTCCGCATCAGAACTGGGCATCTACGAAATGTTGGGCGAAGGCTTGCGCGAAGTATCCAACCCATCCGAAATATTATTATCCCAACGAGATGAGCCGTTGAGCGGCATTACCATATCCGCAACTTTAGAGGGTATGCGGCCAATGCTGATAGAGACCCAGGCACTGGTAAGTATTTCGCCATATGGCACGCCGCAACGTACAGCCACCGGATTTGATACCAAACGTATGAGTATGCTATTGGCGGTATTAGAAAAGCGTTGCGGCTTCAAACTCGGCATAAAAGACGTATTTCTCAACATTACCGGCGGTATCCGTGTAGAAGACCCGGCAATAGATTTGGGATTGGCTGCAGCCATTATATCCTCCAACGAAGATATCCCTATCCCATTCAAAACCTGTTTCGCAGGAGAAATAGGTTTATCGGGTGAAATCCGTGCAGTTAACCGTGTAGAGCAACGCATAGCCGAGGCTGAAAAATTAGGTTTCGAGCAGATCTTTATCTCCAAATATAACCTCCCCTCAGGCGGCGGCAAGGATAAAAAGCGCATCGACCTTTCCCGCTACAAAATTGAAGTGAAAACGGTTGGGAATATTGAAGAGGTATTTGGATTGCTTTTCGGATAGAATATATTTATAATGTAGAGTGTGTCATGCTGAGCGTAGTCGAAGCATGTGGGCCCGCCTTTACGCACATGCTTCGACCACGCTCAGCATAATATCCAACCTGCTTATTAAAAACGCCGCAAACCAACCAACAAAATAAGTGTTACTCATCTAAACACAATAACATGAAAACACTACTGCTTGCCATTTCCATACTATCTTCAACTGTTGCCTTCGCTCAAAGAAAAGGTGACGTTTACGGAGAAAAACCAAACGGATCCGAAATAATTGAGGCATACCGGCTTGATGCTTTTATGGATACTAAACCACGGATAAGCACTACTATAAGGGGTGTAGTAACAAAAGTTATCAAAAGCAGGGGCGGCTGGTTTAACATAGATGCCGGCGGCGGAAAAGTAATTACCGTACACTCTGCTAAATATAATGTCGACGTACCAACACGCTTAGCCGGTCATACTGTAATTGTTGAGGGAGTTGCGTCAAGGCAATTTGCAGCCGATGATAGTCAGCATATAGTTGGTCAAAAAACACAGCATGCCACCAATCCAAAAGGGTTAATATTCGAGGCGACGGGTATACAGGTAGAGAAATAAAAAGGAGATATTAAAAAGGCGAAAGATATACACCTTTCGCCTTCGATATTGAATTGTTGCTTTAAGCTTATTTGCTCAAATACATTGATTTCTCTTTATACAGATGCCTGAAATATGGATCTTGTAGGTTTGGTATAAAACGTATTGCTTCTCCTGTCGATTTCATCTCCGGCCCTAATTGTTTATTTACCTCAGGGAATTTATCGAACGAGAACACAGGTTCTTTGATCGCGTAACCTTCAAGTTTACGGACAATAGTAAAATCTTTCAGTTTATTAGCCTCTAACATGATTTTGGCGGCGATGTTGATGTAAGGCACATCGTATGCTTTAGCGATAAAAGGTACCGTACGCGACGCACGAGGATTAGCTTCGATCACATAAACTTTTTCATCTTTTATAGCGAATTGTATATTTAATAAACCACGAACATTTAATGCTATCGCGATCTTTTTGGTATATGCTTCCATCTGGCTGATCACGTTATCCGACAGATCAAACGGCGGCAATACGGCGAATGAATCGCCTGAGTGGATCCCCGCAGGCTCAATGTGTTCCATTAAACCGATGATGTGTACGTCATCCCCATCGCTTATTGAATCTGATTCTGCTTCCGATGCACGATCCAGGAAATGGTCGATCAATACACGGTTGCCCGGAAGGTTTTTAAGCAGGCTAACTACCGCTTTTTCTAAATCTTCGTCATTGATCACAATGCTCATACCCTGCCCGCCCAATACATAACTCGGGCGAACCAACACCGGGTAGCCTACGTGGTGCGCAACCTCTAATGCTTCTTCAGCACTTTCAGCAACGCCATATTTTGGATAAGGGATGCCCAGATCTTTCAGCAAATCGGAGAAACGCCCGCGATCCTCGGCGATATCCATATTATCAAACGAAGTACCAATGATCTTGATGCCATGCTCATGCATTTTCTCAGCCATTTTCAAAGCGGTTTGCCCGCCAAGCTGAACAATTACGCCATAAGGCTTCTCTAATTCGATGATCTCGCGGACATGCTCCCAATATACCGGCTCAAAGTATAGCTTATCAGCCATGTTAAAATCGGTTGATACCGTTTCAGGGTTACAGTTAATCATGATGGCTTCAAAACCGGCTTCTTTAGCGGCAAGCAAACCGTGTACGCAGCTATAATCAAACTCGATACCCTGGCCAATACGGTTTGGTCCCGAGCCCAATACGATGATTTTCTTTTTATCGGAAGCTATAGACTCATTCTCACCTTCGTAAGTTGAGTAGTAATAAGGTGTTTGCGCGTTGAATTCCGCAGCGCAGGTATCTACCATTTTATAAACACGTTTTATACCCAACGATTTTCGGCGTTGGTAAACGTCCTCTTCAGTTACATTGCCTAATATATAAGCGATTTGCGTATCAGAGAATCCTTTTTGTTTAAGGGTGAAGAAGAAATCTTCAGGGATGTTATTCAGGTTATAACGGCGAAGCTCAGTTTCCAAGTTCACCACATCAACAATCTGGTTCAGGAACCAACGGTCAATTTTAGTCGCTTTTCTAACCGATTCAACCGGAACTCCTAAGCTTAATGCATCATAAATATGGAACAACCTGTCCCAGCTTGGATGCTCCAGGCTATGCATTATTTCATCAAGGTTACGGCTTTGGCGGCCATCGGCGCCTAGTCCGGCGCGGCCGATCTCTAAACTCTGACAAGCTTTTTGTAAAGCCTCAATAAAACTGCGGCCTATACCCATAACCTCACCTACTGATTTCATTTGCAGGCCTAACTCACGGTTAGCGCCTTTAAATTTATCAAAGTTCCATCGAGGTATCTTCACGATCACGTAATCCAAAGTCGGCTCAAAATAAGCTGAAGTTGTTTTGGTGATCTGATTTTCTATTTCATCAAGGTTATAACCAATTGCCAGTTTAGCGGCGATTTTAGCGATCGGGTAACCGGTTGCTTTTGATGCTAACGCTGATGAGCGTGATACACGTGGGTTAATTTCGATAGCGATAATTTCTTCATTTGCCGGGTTAACCGAGAACTGTACGTTACAGCCACCCGCGAAATTACCAATGGCACGCATCATTTTAATAGCCTGGTTACGCATTTCCTGGTAGCAACGGTCACTCAAAGTCATGGCAGGTGCCACGGTGATCGAGTCACCTGTATGGATCCCCATCGGATCAAAGTTCTCGATTGAGCAGATGATAATTACGTTATCATTATTATCTCTCAACAACTCTAACTCATATTCTTTCCAGCCTAAAACAGCCTGCTCCACTAAAACCTCGTGGGTTGGTGATGCTTGTAGGCCGCGACTTAAAGCTTCATCAAATTCTTCTTTTTTATGTACGAAACCGGCACCTTTACCACCCAATGTATAGCTAGGGCGTATAACTAGCGGAAATCCGATTTCCTGTGCAGCTTCCTTGCCTTCTAAAAATGAGTTAGCAATTTTAGAAGTTGCTACCCCTACGCCAATGTCGACCATCAACTGGCGGAAAGCTTCGCGGTTTTCGGTTTTTTCAATAGCTGCTAAATCTACACCTACTATTTTTACACCATATTTTTCCCAAATGCCACGCTCGGCAACCTCAATACAGAGGTTAAGTGCTGTTTGGCCACCCATGGTAGGTAGTACGGCATCGATTTGTTGTTCTTGTAATATTTTTTCAATACTTTCAGAAGTCAGCGGCAACAGGTATACGTGATCAGCAATAACCTTATCCGTCATGATGGTGGCGGGGTTACTATTGATGATGGATACCGAAATACCTTCGTCTTTTAATGAAAGTGCAGCCTGCGACCCGGCATAATCAAATTCGCAAGCTTGGCCTATAATAATAGGACCTGAACCGATAATTAATACAGATTTAATGGAGTTATCTTTGGGCATAGGGCTTTTTTTATATTAAAAAGTTCTAAAAATTTAAAGTTAAATTCATTTGAGAATGTAACCGTTTTCCTATGCGCTGAAAGCGAAAATTCCCGACCTCAGCGTCGGGGTGCAAAGATAGAAAAATAGAACCATTTGAAACTTAAAATTTTCATTTTTAATATAAGGATATAAAAACCCTATTTTTAAACTATTATTGACATTAATAGTTGATATTTATTATCCAATATAAAACTTGTGAGATATGACCAAAAAACCATTACCAGTTTTAATTGCCTTGCTATTTATTTTTAGCGGTTGCGGTATGTTCGAGTCTGTTGTTAAGTCAACATTCCCATATACAACAAATCTTACTATCCCGGCATCATCGGAATCCGGAAAGCAATATACTGCCGTAAATATGGCTACCAGCTACGATCAGAATTTTACTAAAGACGGAAATAATGCCAATCACATTGGCCAGGTAATGGTTGTATCGGCAAAGCTAAGGTCGACTGAGCCAGCAGGGTTTAATATAGGGAATTTAGAATACGTTAAGTTTTACATGTCGAAACATGATGGCAGCGATGAGATTTTAGTAGCTTCAAGAACCGATATTACTAAAGGTGTTGGCAACACTATGGTACTGGATATTGATAACTCTAATTTTTTAGATCAACTGGTGCGCCAGCCGGATGTAAGGATACGTATGGTTTACAAACTACGCAATAATATTGATACCGATGTTACCGTGAAGTTATTGTTGGGATTAAGTGCCTATCCTAAAGATTAGCTATTTTATCAACTGATTATCAATATCAGGGAAGATAGCTATTGGCTGATAAGTGCGAGCCTCGTCCATTTCCATGTAACCGTATGACATGATGATAACCACATCGCCAACCTGAGCTAAACGTGCAGTTGCGCCGTTTAGGCATATTGTACCGCTACCGCGTTCGCCCTTAATTACATAGGTTTCAAAGCGGGCGCCGTTGTTATTATTTACTATCTGTACCTTCTCGTTGGCAATAATATTTGCCGCATCCATTAAATCTTCATCAATCGTAATGCTACCCACGTAATTCAGTTCGGCTTGGGTTACACGTGCACGATGGATCTTAGATTTTAATACCTCAATTATCATGGCGCAAAGTTAATGCTTTATATTTCATACTTCATAATTCAAGCTTCATGCCAATGTAAACTCATCGGCAATATGCTCATTGTCAGTTCATCAAAACGTTATCTATCAGGCGTGTTTTACCAACCCTGGCTGCTACTAATGCGACCACGCTTTTAGTGTGCGGGCTTGCCGGCTGTAAGGTATCAGCATCGGTCAACTCGAAATATTCCAGCGACACGCCGTCCTCAGCATTTATAGCATCGGCTGCCTTAATCTGTAAACCAGCAATGTTATTCCTATCGAAGTTTTGCTTAACCCAATTAAGGGTTTTCGATAAGATGAGCGAATGTAACCTGTCTTCAACTGTTAAATGAATGTTGCGAGAGCTCATAGCCAAGCCATCCTCTTCCCTTATAATTGGGCACATTATTAGTTTAACAGGCAAGTCTAATAATTCAACCATTTTAGTTATTACCATAAACTGCTGGTAATCCTTCTGTCCAAAATAAGCTGTGTCGGGTTTAATGATATTAAACAGCTTATAAACTACCTGCGTTACCCCCTGGTAATGCCCCGGTCGAAACTCTCCTTCCAACAAATGTTCTATTTCTCCAAGCGCCAAATGCCAATGCTCATTATCAGCATACAATTCGCTAACCGGGGGATTAAATAAAATATCGCATCCTGCCTGCTCAAGCATTTGTGTGTCATGCGCTATCGGGCGGGGGTACTTCTCAAGGTCGGCGGGGTCATTAAATTGTGTGGGGTTGACAAAAATACTACAGATAACTATATCGTTAGCTCTTTTTGCCTGCGCTATGAGCGACAAGTGCCCATGATGCAACGCACCCATAGTGGCCACAAACCCGGTAGATAAACCTTTGCTGCGTAATTCAGCTAAATACTGCTGTACTTCCCGGGTGGTTGTAAATACTTTCAAGGCGTTAAAATCTAAAAATAATCGGCGAAAGTAATTAACTAATTTAAAACAAGCGAATTTACTTGCATAATACGTTGATACTTCATATAATATTGATTATATTTGCAAACTCAAATTTTTTTGACTGCTTATATAATTTAATACTGATTTAAAGATGGGTAAAGCTAAGCTTTTGTTTATAACTCATGAAATGTCGCCTTTTCTGGAACTCTCAAAAATTTCTGAAATCACACGTCAACTCCCGCAGGCAATGCAGGAGAAAGGTTACGAGATCCGTATCCTGATGCCGCGTTTTGGAAATATCAACGAGCGCAGAAACCGCCTTCATGAAGTTATTCGGTTATCGGGGATGAATATCATTATTAATGACAATGATAATCCATTAATTATTAAAGTTGCGTCTATTCCGGCGGCGCGTATGCAGGTTTATTTTTTAGATAATGAAGAATATTTCCAGCGTAAACATGTGTTTAACGACAAAGACGGAAAGTTTTATGCGGACAACGACGAAAGGATGATCTTCTTTTGTAAGGGCGCATTGGAAACTGTTAAAAAGCTGGGCTGGGCTCCGGACATTATCCATTGCCATGGCTGGATGAGCACATTAGTGCCGGCTTATTTAAAAACTACTTATAAAGACGATCCTACGTTTAAAAACTCAAAAATAGTTTATTCTATTTATGAGAATGATTTTGCGGAGCAATTGAGCGCTGAATTCGCAAACAAAGCGATAATGAGCGATATGACTGAAGCGCATGTAGAGGCCTATAAGCCAGGAACTAACGCTGCGTTGTATGCCGGTGCAATTCAATACTCGGACGCGATAGTTTTAGGTAGTGAAAACATTGATCAGGATGTGTTAAATAATGTTAAAAACAGCCACAAATCGGTTTTAGAATTTAATTCTACATCAGATTTGGAAAATTATTACAATTTTTACGACGAAATAGCTAGTGAAGAATTAGCACAAGTTGTATAAAGCATTGAGATCATATATGAAATTTTTCCGGATAGACTTATTAACCCTGTTGATAAGTCTTTTTATTTTGAATAGCTGCAAAAACCAGGACACCGTGGGTTTTACGCTTGGCACTAAAGGCACTTTAAGCGGCTCGTTGGTTGATACTGCCACTATTTTTACTAAAACAACAACCGATGATTCTGTTGTAACCAGTGCTATAACTAAAAGCCCGCTGGGTTATATTAATGATCCAGTATTTGGTACTACACAAGCAGACCTTATTACTGATTTGAATTTACCCGGTAGTGTTGCATACACTTTGCCTGCGGGTACTATAACTATTGATTCCGCGGTATTAATTTTAAAATATACCCAGGGTTTTTATGGCGATAGCTCAGCTCACAATACATCTAAATATGTTGTAAATGTTTATCAGTTAGCGCAAAAGCAGGCTAGTGGTGGTACTTATTATAGTAACACTGTCTGGCCTCATCAAGGTACTGTTATCGGTAGCACAAGTATGTTAAATTACACTTTTGCGCCAAGGCCCAATACAAAAGTTGTTATTGATAGCGCTGTATCGGGTAAACCGGATGTGCCTGATACGATTCCTCCTCAAATCAGGATACCGATCAGCAAAAGTTTCATTAATTCCGCATTGTTTGGTGCAAGTTCAGCGGAGCTTAATTCAAACCAGATATTTCAGAATACTGTTAAAGGTTTATATATTACTGTTGACAAAACACAATCAACAGGTGTTGGCGGTATAATGATGGTAAGCGGAGCAGATTCACTTGCTGTTTATATTCGCTCAGCTAGTGGTACTGTTATTGATACCGCGGTTGTTTATTTACCTACAACACAGTATTTTTCTTATATTCATGCTGTTAGGTCAACGGTATTCCAAAATGCGATAACTAATAAGACGACTCTTACCGATACCACTGTTTATTTACAAGGGTTGGCAGGTAGCAGGGTTAAAGTAAGCTTTCCATATATTGATTCACTATTTAGTAATAGAAACGTGGGAGGTGTTAATAATGTAATTGTTAACCGTGCAGAGTTAGTAGTTACAATGAAGCCAGTCAGTGGTGATATTCCAGGATATTTAACGCCATTGCCGCGACTTAGCTTATACATGCTTGATATTGCGCACCAGCGTATTGAACTGCCGGATGCTTCAGGTTTGTCAACTGCGAGTGGTGTTGAGGCTTTCGGCGGGTTTTATTCTTCGATATATACCAAACCCATTAACACCTATCATTTCCTGGTTACTTCGTACTTGCAAAACTTAATCACCAAAAGATTGGTAGATTATGGTACTTATTTAGCACCAACTGATACTACAAACTTATCAAGTGTTGATGTAACGCCTTCTGCACAAGTAGCAGCGAGAACTGTTGCAGGCGGTGGTTATTCACATGCATTGTCGATATTAACACCGTCTAACCCTCAAGCCTACAGCATGAGGCTAAATGTTATTTACACCAAAATAAAATAATAACAATATAAGCCCCTTAAATGTATTATACATTTAAGGGGCTTATTATATAATTTGTATTGGTTATTATATAACGTCTCTTTACTTTTACCCCATCAAAATCTAATATTATGTGTGGAATTGTCGGCTATATAGGCTTCAGAGATGCTTACCCAATTATAATTAAAGGCTTACAGCGTTTGGAGTACCGCGGTTATGATAGCGCGGGTATTGCTTTGTTGGATACTGAACTTAAAGTTTATAAAAAAGCCGGCAAAGTAAGCGATCTGCAAAATTTTGTAAAAGGCCTTAATTTAAGCGGAACAATTGGCATAGGGCACACCCGCTGGGCAACCCATGGCGCGCCGAGTGACCGTAATTCGCATCCTCACTCTTCAGGCGACCGTAAACTAACCATCATCCACAACGGTATCATAGAAAACTACGGCATTATAAAAGAAGCTTTAGTTGCCAAGGGTCATGTTTTTAAAAGTGATACCGATACCGAAGTTTTAATTCATTTGGTTGAAGATATTATTCATGAAACTGGCTTGGATCTGCAGGAAGCTGTTCGTATTGCATTAAATAGGGTAATTGGTGCTTATGCTATTGTAATTATGAGTGCCGATGAACCGGATCTGTTAATCGCGGCGCGCAAAGGTAGCCCGATGGTTATTGGTGTTGGCCAGGGCGAATATTTTATTGCATCAGATGCTACCCCAATAGTAGAATATACTAAAAACGTAATCTATCTGAATGATAACGAGATCGCTTACGTTCGCCGTGATGATCTACTGGTAAAAAACATTGATAATACTGTACAAACACCATATATACAAGAGCTTGATTTGAAACTGGAAATGCTTGAAAAAGGCGGCTACGATCATTTCATGTTAAAAGAAATTTATGAGCAACCACGGTCAATACGTGATTGTATGCGCGGAAGGATTTATCCTCAACAAGGTAAAGTACAATTAGGCGGGATAAAAGAGTACGCTGAAAAACTTAAAAATGTCGATCGCATTATTATTGTGGCCTGTGGTACCTCATGGCATGCTGGTTTGGTTGGGGAATATTTGATCGAAGAATATGCACGTGTACCTGTTGAGGTGGAATATGCATCTGAATTTAGGTATCGTAACCCGATCATTAGTGAAAAAGATTTAGTTATAGCTATTTCTCAATCAGGAGAAACTGCCGATACCATGGCAGCGCTTGAGTTGGCTAAAGAAAAAGGCGCAACCATATTCGGTATCTGTAATGTCGTTGGCGCATCTATACCGCGTACTACTGATGCTGGTGTTTATACGCATGCCGGGCCGGAAATTGGTGTAGCATCAACCAAAGCATTTACCGCGCAGGTTACGGTATTAACGTTAATGGCATTTTACATTGCGCAGCAACGTGGCACTATCACCCAAAGTAAACTGGTTGAATATTTAACAGAATTGGATCAGGTGCCTGAGTTGGTTGAAAGAGCGCTTGCATCAAATGAGCATGTTAAGGAGATCGCTGCGAGATTTAAAGATTCTACCAACTGCTTGTTCCTTGGTCGCGGAAGTTCGTTCCCTGTGGCATTAGAAGGCGCTTTAAAGCTTAAAGAAATATCATACATACACGCCGAAGGATACCCCGCTGCCGAAATGAAACACGGTCCTATCGCTTTGATAGATGACGCCATGCCGGTAATATTTATCGCTACTCAAAATTCATCATACGAGAAAGTGGTTAGCAACATACAAGAGGTTAAAGCTCGTGGCGGACATGTAATTGCCATCGTATCGGAAGGTGATGTGCAGGTACGCGATATGGCCGAGTATGTGATTGAAATACCACAAACCAGCGAAGCTTTTGTGCCGTTATTGGCAACTATACCATTGCAGTTATTAGCGTACCATATTGCTGTAATGCGTGGTTGTAATGTTGATCAGCCGCGTAATCTGGCAAAATCAGTAACCGTAGAATAAAAATAACCTGTTTAAATATAATTAACGTGTGAACGGCAAAGGCAACTAAAAGCTTACCTTTGCCGTTTTATTATTAATAACAAATTTTGGACGCTCAACACATCAAAAAAACAAACTTCGACTTTGCCGCCGGCGAGTTATTACTAGTTGATAAACCCGTTGGCTGGACGAGCTTTGATGTGGTAGGCAAACTGCGCAATTCTTTTAAGCCATTAAAACTTAAAGTTGGGCATGCTGGTACGCTTGATCCATTGGCAACAGGTCTGCTAATTATTTGCACCGGTAAAATGACCAAGCAGATTGATACCTTCCAGGCTGAAGAAAAAGAATATACCGGCACCATGATTTTGGGTGCGAGTACCCCATCATACGATATGGAAACAGAGCCGGATCTCCAGTTCGACACCAGCCATATTACTGAAGAACAAATTAAAGCCGCCTGCCAACAATTTACAGGCGATATTCAACAATATCCACCAGCACACTCTGCTATAAAAATTGATGGCGAACGTTTGTATGAGAAAGCACGTCGTGGTGAAGAAGTGGAATTACGCTTACGTAGTGTTACCATATCTGAATTTGAAATAACCCGCATTGAATTACCTGAAATTGATTTTACGGTGGTTTGTAGTAAGGGTACTTATATCCGCTCATTAGTGCATGATTTTGGAAAGGCATTAAATAGTGGGGCCTACCTATCAAAATTAAGGCGCACTCGTAGTGGTAATTATAGAGTTGCCGATGCCTGGGAGGTAATGGAGTTAGTAGGCATTATTAGGGAACAAAAAAATATCAGTGCAATCAATCCTGAATCGGTGAAATCATAGTCATGAAGATCTATCATAACATTAACGAATTTAAGGCCATAGAAAATGCGGTAGTTACCATCGGCACTTTCGATGGGGTGCATTTGGGCCACCGTAAGATCATTGAAAGAGTGAAGGAGCTGGCAAATGAATGTGGAGGCGAAACCGTTATCCTTACTTTTTTCCCGCATCCGCGGATGATATTGCATCCCGAAGATGAAAGTCTTAAGCTCATCAATACTATACACGAAAAAGCTGCTTTGTTAGAGCAGTTAGGTATCGATCATTTAATCATCACCCCGTTTTCACGGGATTTTTCAAACCAAAGTCCGGAAGCGTATATCCGCGATGTTTTGGTGGATACTATCGGCACAAAAAAAATTGTAATTGGTTACGATCATCGTTTTGGGAAAGACAGAGCCGGCAGTTTTGACGACCTGCTAAGATTATCAACAACTTATGGATACGATGTGGTGGAAATCCCCGAACAGGACATTAATGATGTTGCCGTAAGTTCTACTTTAATAAGAGATGCATTGCTGAACGGTGCTATTGAACTGGCCAATAACTTTTTAGGCTATCCATTTTTTATAACCGGCAAAGTTGGCCGTGGCGATCAGATTGGCCGTACTATTGGTTATCCTACAGCCAATATCATGATAGAGGAAACCTATAAATTAATACCCGATGATGGTATTTTTTCGGCTAAGGTAATTGTTGGGGGTGTAAGTCATAAAGGTATGGCCTACATTGGGTCGCGCCCCACTATAAATGGCATTACCCGCAACATTGAAGTTAATATTTTTGATTTCGACACTGAAATTTATGGCGAAGAGATCAGCATGCAGTTTTTTAACTATGTGCGTGGCGATATAAAATTTGATGGGCTTGATGCGCTGAAAATACAGTTAGCCAAAGACAGGGATGATGTATTGGCGCTGCTAAGGGATCAATAATCAAATGGCAGGATGGTGCTTAAAAAATATCAGATAAATCTGTTTTACTATATGATATGCCGCGAAAGCGAAGAATAATACCGCGATAGCTGTATTTATAACCTTGGTACTCAATGCGAATTTACTTTGTATATAGGCAGCAAACCGGGCATATAAAAACAAGCATAAAAACGCACCAGCGGCAGATCCTATACTAAAAATTACCAGATCAAGTTTGCCTACAACTATCCATTCGTGGGTTATTAAATAGGTACCGGTTATCATCCAGAAAGGTATCTGCATTGGGTTTAAAAAACCTAGCAAGATGCCATACCTGATACTATCATGATCAGAATATTTTGTTTCAGGGGGTTTATTACGATGTACCCAGGTAATAGCGCCCATTATTGTAAATAAAATAACCATCACCCAATCAATAGCTACATCCAGATTTACCTGCATTGAAAGCCATTTGGCGGCATTCATAATAAAATAGGTAAAAAAGAATTCGACGCATGAAAAAGCGATAATAAACTGCACCGCTTGTTTCAATCCGCGGTTTATGGTTATCTGTACCAATGTAAGATTGATATTTCCTGGCGGGATATAACCAACAAAATTCGCTATGAGGCCTATAAAAAACGTTAAAAATATCATTCGTGCAAAGATAGGTTTTGGATGTGCAGATGTGCAAGTTTACAATGTGCAGATGAAATTAATAAATTATTAAGTTTTAAACGACTATCATTTTAAGGCGGCTTCATCATTAACACTAAAAATCCGCACATTTGCATATTGCTCATGAATAATAAAAGAATAATATCCCTGCTGCCTGCCGCAACCGAAATAGTTTGCGCACTCGGCCTCGAACATAATTTAGTTGGCCGCTCACACGAATGTGATTTTCCCGAATCAGTAAAGAGCCTACCGGTATGCTCTGAAGCAAATTTCGCGGATGATTTAAGCAGTTTGGAGATAGATATTAAAGTTAAAGAGATCCTTACTGAGGCCTTGTCGATTTATACCGTTAAGCGTGAGTTGATAAAGGAACTTGCGCCCGATGTAGTAATTACCCAAGCGCAATGCGAAGTTTGCGCGGTGTCATTAAAAGATGTGGAGCAAGCATTGGATAATTACCTGGATAAAGAATCGAGCATCGTATCGTTGCAACCTAATAAGTTGGACGATATTTTTGATGATATTAAAACAGTTGCGCACGCTTTAGATGTAACCGATGCCGCTGATGTTTTAATTGAGGATTTGCAGGAACGTATTGATATTATTCGCCACAAATTAAAATACGTGGAAAGCAAGCCGACCGTAGCTTGTATTGAATGGCTGGAACCTTTAATGGTATCAGGTAATTGGATACCCGAAGTGGTAAGCACAGCAGGCGGTAGCAGCATTTTAGCTGAGGAAGGCAAACATTCGCCATTTGTGAAATGGAAGGATATTCAGCAAGCTAATCCCGATATATTTGTAGTAATGCCCTGTGGTTTCTCCATAGAACGAACCATGAAGGAGATGAATATTTTATTGGAATTACCTGGTTTTGCAGACTTATCAGCCGTAAAAAACAATCGCCTTTATATTACAGACGGTAACCAATATTTTAATCGCCCGGGGCCAAGAATTGTTGATTCCATAGAGATTATTGCGGAAATCACGCATCCTAAATTATTTAATTTCGGCTACGAGGGTAATGGATGGATTAAATTTTCTTTTTAAAATATTTTAAAAAGTATTGGATTGATCTTAAAAATTGTATTTTAGTTTTTTAATAAACTAATTCCAATTAAAATGCGCCGTTTACTAACATTATTTTTTGCCACAATATTCTCACTACAGGCATTTGCCCAAGCTGATAATTCAAAGTTTGACGCTCATGCCATTAACATCACCTGGGATGTGGTACAAAACAATTACCTTAAAACAAACCACTCACTAAGTGCGCTAATTATTACTAATAATGGCAAACAAACATTGCCTGCATTGGGTTGGAAATTCTATTTTAATTCAGCCCGTGATATTGCCCCTAATACTATAAGCGGCAATGCAACCTTTGCCCAGATAAATGGTGATTTGTTTACCTTAACACCAACCGCGACGTTTCCCGAATTAAAACCCGGAGCATCAGTTCGTGTAGAATTTACCGGTGACCCGGTTGTCAATTTTACAGATTCGCCGGATGGTTTTTATTTAGTTTGGGATGCGGACCCCGCACATGGATATACATTAGGTGATTTTAAAATTAATCCTTTTAATCCGTTATATGCGGGTTTAGTTACCCCGGCTATCATCTACAATCAAAATAAAGTTATAACAGATGTACCCGAAGCCCAGTTAACTAAAATATTCCCGACGCCGGTTAGCTATACCGAAACCAAAGGCTTTTTTACTTTAACCAACAAAGTGACTATCACTACTGATCCCGGTTTTAACACCGAGGTTATAGATATGAAAAATGACTTGGAAAAGCTGTTCGGCAAAGCTTTGCAAACCTCAGCTTTAAGCGAAACCATTGCGCTAAAACATGTTGACGGCATGGGTGCTGAGGCTTATACTTTAAGCGTAACGCCTGATCGGATCACCATTAGCGCATCTACGCCCGCAGGAATATTTTACGGTATCCAATCATTAAAAATATTAATACCGGCATCGGCTTATGCACATCCTCAAAAAATAATAAAAATACCTTGTGTTGAGGTAAAAGATGAGCCACGTTTCCCATACCGAGCATTTGTGCTGGATGTCGCGCGTAATTTTCAAACCAAACAACAGGTATTGAAATTTTTAGATGCGATGGCTCTATACAAGCTGAATGTATTGCATTTTCACCTAACTGATGATGAAGGCTGGCGCATTGCGTTACCATCATTACCGGAACTAACTGAAGTGAGCTCTGAGCGGGGACATACACTTGATAACAAACATTTTTTACAGCCATCGCATGGCTCAGGCCCCGATACCGGCAAACTTGCAGGCAGCGGCCATTATTCCCGTGCCGATTATATCGAGATATTAAAATATGCCACCGCAAGGCACATTGTGGTGATGCCGGAGATTGAAACACCGGGTCACGCCCGTTCGGCGGTAAAGGCAATGGATGCACGGTACAATCGTTTAATGGCAGAAGGCAAACAAGCCGAAGCCTCTAAATATTTGCTGCGCGATCTGAATGATAAATCAGTTTATAGTTCTGTGCAGGACTGGACAGATAATGTGATTGATGTATCACTACCATCAACCTATACATTCTTTGCAACGGTTATTGACGACCTTATCGGAATTTATAAAGAAGCCGGTGCGCCATTAAATACTATACACTTTGGGGGAGATGAAGTGCCGCCACATGTTTGGGAAAGATCACCGGCATATTTGGTGTTAAAAGCGGCACATCCTGAAATAACCAATACAGGCGACCTGTGGTATTATTTTTATGGCAACATTAATCAGTTACTTAAAGCCCGCGGTTTAACACTTGCCGGTTGGGAAGAAATGGGCCTGCGCAAGACTTTGGTTGATGGCAAGCCCGACTACGTGCCGAATCCCGACTTTACCCCATACCATTTACAAACAGAGGTTTGGAATAACGCGATAGGCAGCGGACAGGAAGATCTGGCTTTTAAATTGGCTAATGCAGGTTATAAAGTAGTGCTATCATCAGTAACCAATCTTTATTTTGATATGGCACATTACAAATCATTTGATGAGCCTGGTTATTATTGGGGTGCTTTTGTTGATATTGATAAACCTTTCTCTTTTATACCATACGATTACTTTAAGAACACCAAGGTTGACAGGGATGGCCTGCCGATAAACAAAAGTATCTTCATAGGTAAACAACGCCTTACTGACTATGGTAAAACTAATATAGCAGGATTACAGGGGTGTTTATGGGGCGAAAACATCAAAACTCCCGAGCGTATGGAATATATGATATTTCCATCGATATTAGGCCTTGCAGAACGTGCATGGGCGCAAAACCCGCAATGGGCGACCGAGCCGGACACCGCCAAGAGCGAAGCCATGTATCAACAGGCTTGGTCTAATTTTGTGAATATATTGGGTAAGAGCGAACTACCCAGGTTAACTTATTTAAATGGTGGCTATGGCTACCGCATACCAAAGCCAGGTGTTGTTTTGCAGGATGGTAGGTATTTGGTTAATATGCAATTCCCCGGTTTTATAATCCGATATACAACAAACGGTAAGGATCCGGATGCAAAAAGCAAAATTTATAACGATGCTGTTACGTTACCACCAAATGGTGTGAAGTTCCGTGCGTTTGATACTAAAGGCCGCGGAAGCAACGTTTCAGAGGTACTTCTATCAAACTAGAATAAAGCAATAAGCATAGCTTTTTCGTGAGCTATGCTTATTGCTTGTCCATGTAAAGCTCATTTTAGATCGTCACCTTCAACCCTACATAATAATTCCGCAAGGCTGCGGCGTTATAATAACGGTTGCCTACCGCGTTAAGGTCATCACCTAAGCTGTATTTTTCATTCAGGATATTATCAGCACCGGCATAAATCTCGAAGTTTGATTTGCGGGATAATTGATGCGCCCAGCCCACTTTGGCCGCCAGCAAATTATAGTGCGGGGCAAAAGCAGTATTCGCATCATTCAGTGGGATTTTGGCGGTGTAATTATGCTCTGCATAAATAAAAACTTGTTGCGGTAAGTTTAACCGCAAACTGGTTATATAAACCTGTTCCGGCACCCCGGTAAGCTGGTTGTGGGTAGTGCTGAAAGTGAATTTATCAATCGTAGCAGATTCGTTAAATTGCAAACCCCTAACAAATAGATTTGTATTTTGACGGATGACCCAATCGGTAAAAGACAGCTCGAACCCCGGTTGGTTAGTGCCGCCGGAATTGGTGTAATATTCGTTGCCATTGGCATCTTCATGGCTGATTATCGCATCATTCAACTTGTAATAAAATACCGACGCATCCACATACATGGTTTCATCACTATTGCGCAAGCGAAAACCTGTTTCATAGTTCCATCCATACTCTGCATCCAATCCGGTATTGATGGCATGGTCGGTTGGGCGAATTTCGGCGGTGGTAGGTGTTGAATACCCCCGACTAACAGATGCTCGCCATGCAAAATCATTGCTGAGTTGGTAGGATAAAGCTATTCTGGGCATCAACTCCGGCGTAAAAGGCCTATTGGTAAAATTCGTTTCGTCATTCGGGTATACATTCCTGAATTTGTAATCGTAGAAATTCAGGCTCAGGGCGGTTTCAATGTGCAGTTTACGATTGATATCTGCCAAATATCTGGTAAACATAAAATGTTGGTTGGTATTAATTTTATCCAGCGTTTGTGCGGTATCTCTTACCCCTAAATTGTTGCCGTAGTTGTTAATGTCGGAATTGGTTTGCTGCCATTCTATCCCGGCGTTAACTTTCCAGCTATAGCTTTTACTTTCCGATCCTGTATACTCGAAGTAAGTTCGGAAACCTAAAGTCTCCTCATATCGTTGCTCATAATCGGTAAGGAATGGATTTGTAAAGTTTACGTAAGTACCAAAAACAGAAAGTACGTTCCTGAGATTGTCAGTGATATTTACTTCGTTTACTAAGCCACCAAAAAGCATTTTTTGGATGATGCCACTATGCTGTTTAACAGCGCCGGGCACGGTAGAAGTTGGTGGCCTAGCTGATTGCGGATCGGCCTCAAACTGACTTAAAGTTAAACCACCCGGAGTTTGGTAATTTAAATCGGAGTAAAAGCCTAATATTTTGAGATCATCATGTTTGGCGTAGGTCCATTTATCAACAGCCTGAAAATAATTGCGGTACATGCTGCTTTGTTGCCTGTAACCACCATAGGTTTCGTAAGCCTGGTTGATGTTTAGTTGATTATTCGCTTGATGATCCTGATAGGCTATGCTTTCGTGAAAAAGTGAGTACGAACCGCCATCAACCTCGGCAGAAACAAAATTACTATCAGCATACCGGGCAACCGGGCTTACTAAAACCACCCCGCCTGAATTTGCGCCAAATAAACTACCATCCGGGCCTTTCAGCACTTCTATGTGTTGAATGCTGTTCATATCAATCGCATTCAGATAGGTATTACCACCGGCATCGGTTAAAGGAATTTCATCATAATAGATCTTTACATCACGGATGCCAAATGGCGAGCGTAGCAAACTGCCCCGGATTGACAGGCGGTAACTGCCCGGTGAACGTTCCTCCATCCGAACTCCTGGAATAGTGTTTAACGCGGATACCAATGAATTATCAGGTTTTACAGCTAATTGTTGAGTGCTTAATACATTGACTGATGCAGGGACATTTAAAATAGGCTGATCGGAAAGATAGCCCCGAACAATTACATCGTTTAAACGTCGCAAAGAATCTGTTTTTAAAGAATCTTTTTGCTGCGCTGATAAGCATAATGTACATGCAAAAAGCAAAAACAGGCTAAAGTAGATTTTTTTCACAGGCGGGTATTGATGCTATAAAATTACGATTTGTTACGCTTTTTTTTACAGGCTTTGTACGATTCCAATCTCAAGAGTAACTAATTGATTACTGAGTGTTCACCTGCCACGTACTATTTCCGAAATTCCGCAACCAATATGCCCTACTCCTTAACTCCGACAAACTATTGGCTGTGATTTGTAATAAACACGTTATTATCAACTTAATATGCTTTGCATCCGCTAAAAATTTTACTTTTGGAAGCCAATTGTTTAACCGGAATAAAACTTTGATTAGAGTAGCTATTTTTATTTTCATTTTACCCATAATTATAGCGGTATCCTTAACGTGTAAGGCTCAAACACCAACAGGGCCACAAGCTACATGTAATGGTAGTTTGGGCGACCCGGTTATTAATCAGGATTTTGGTTCGGGTTCAAACCCCGGCCCTCCACTTGCGACGGGGGTTACCAATTTAACATATACCAACAGCAATTGCCCTAATGATGGTGAATATACTATTGCCACTAGTTTAACGGGGAGTGGCAATTGCCACCCGGATACATGGCATAACGTAACGTCAGATCATACCGGTAATCCTAATGGATATATGATGATTGTAAACGCATCAGTAACCCCCAATGTGTTTTTTACTGAAAGCGCGCCAACGCTTTGTCCCGGCACTACTTATCAGTTCTCGGCCTATATATTAAATCTGATAACACTGCAAGCTAGCGGATCTGGTGTTAGCGAACCAAACATCACATTTTCTGTTGAAACAACTGATGGGCAAGTATTGGCTATAGATTCAAGCGGCACTATTCCCCCGACAACAGATCCTACCTGGGTACAAAGAAGTCTGTTTTTTACCACCCCCAACAACACAACATCGGTAGTTGTTAAAATGACCAATAATGCACCCGGTGGTAACGGCAACGACCTTATTTTGGACGATATTACCTTTAGGGCGTGTGGGCCTGTTATTGAAGCGGGTTTTGGATCAACTACGGGATCGCCAGCACAATCGCTATGCCAGGGACAAAGCGCCAATTATACGCTTCAGGCCCAGGTTGATAATAGTAGTAATACGGCACCCACCTACCAATGGCAGTCTTACCATACCAATGGGGGTTGGGTTGATACTGCCGGGCAAACAAACAATACACTTAATGTTCAGTTTGTTAACGCTATACCGGGTACTTACCAATATCGCCTGGGTGTAACTAATGGTACAAGTACGTTATCAAGCTGCCGGGTATACTCACAGCCGTTAACTATTAATGTATCGCCCAATCCCATAATACAGGGTGTGAAGCCACTTATGCAGCAATGTGTAGGCGATACAGTAGTGCTTAATGCTAGCGGGGGCTCAAGCTACCAATGGTCGGGCCCCAATTTACCTGCCACTACTACTAACCCTATAACTATAAACGGTATCAGCGCAGCTGATGCCGGGCAATACACCGTGGTTGCCTATAACCAATATGATTGCTCATCAACAGCATCTACACAAATTACAGTTAATCCCGTGCCTGTGGCAACAGCAGGAGGCGCGACCACTATTTGTACCGGTGATAGCACCCGATTAACCGCGTCAGGCGGCGCGTTTTATTTATGGTCGCCGGGAAAAACGTTATCCGATTCAACCATATCAAACCCGGTTGCGTTCCCAACAGATACTACAACTTATACCGTTAAAGTAAGTAATGCCAGCGGCTGTTTTGCCACCAAAACAGTAACAGTTAATACATTAAAAAAAGCTATTGCTGATGCCGGTACTAACAAGGTTATTTTTGAAGGCCAAACAGTAAAGCTCACCGCGAGTGAAAAATATGGTAACCTGTTTTACTGGACACCAACTACCGCGTTAAGTGATCCAAATGTGCTTAACCCATTTGCCAACCCGGTAAATGATATTACGTACACACTACATGTTACCTCAACAACTAATTGCGGTACAGATAGTAGTAATGTTTTTGTTAAGGTTTATAAAAAAATCACCATTCCAAATGCTTTTTCGCCTAATGGCGATGGACGGAATGATTATTGGGACATTGATGCGCTGATCACCTACCCGGAAAGCCTGATGTTGGTGTTTGACAGATATGGGCAGCAAGTATTTCGCAGTGTTGGCTACGCCAACCCCTGGGATGGAAGGTATAATGGCCAGCCGGTACCGGCTGGCACATATTACTATGTTCTTGATCTAGAAAATAACACACCTAAAATATCCGGGTGGGTGTTGGTTGTGAGGTAACAGCTATCTGCCAAAAAAGTAATGCATACCTGCGGTGATCGATGTTTGATTTACCTGATAATCGGAATCATCATCCAGCCTCATTTTAGGATTAAGCCCTACATATATATCTATATTTTTATTAATAACTACACCAATTTTTACAGGCACATCAAATGTCAAAAATTGTAGGTTGGGCATTTGTAAATTTCCAGAACCGCTTGTGCCACTAACGGTATAGGTAACTGTGCCTGTGTAATGTTTTGAGCTGTAAAGGTTAACATTCACACCAACACCAGCATCAAGATATAGCTTAAAAGTATCAGAATTATACAAGTTATAAATAAGCTGTGGGGTAAACGCCGGCGTAAATTGTTTGAATTTAAGAACATAATCAGTGGTACTGGCGGTACCTTGGGTTGTTTTATAACTAATATTCACGCTATTAGGTATAGCAGATACGTCAAGCCTTAAAATCCATCTGCCAACATTTTTATTAGTGTAAACATCTATGCCTAGATCCAGCCCTGGAGCAAATGTAGAAGTAGCGGTTGTAGTCGCTGTTGCATCACTACCAACTTTAAATGAACTGGAGAAACTGTTAATACCAATACCTGCAAAAAAACGCGGAGCATTTCGGGTTAATGCGGCTTTTTGAACATCAGGGGAACCGTTTATTCTATATACAATGTCTGATAGATCATCTTCATTATACGAACCTAATTGAATATGATCTATTAATTTTTGATCGCCTGGTTTATATGTAGCGGTTAGTTTTTGAAGCTGGATTTTGTAAGTGTCCTTTATGTGTACAACGGTGGCATATGTTGTATCAAGATAAATGTGATGACCCAATTCTACGGGCTCGCTTCCCATGTCACTAATAAAAAAACGAGGCTTAATTTTATCTTTATAAGCATATAGGGTTAAGTTTTTTCCCGTAGTTACAGTTCTTAGAAAAACTGTGTCAAATTTTACTGTGGTGTCAAGCCATTGAACTAATTTTTCATGATCTACGTAGTCCTGGCTTATCCATAAATTAAAACGTTTATACTTTTCATACCCATTGATGGTAAAAGCAACAATATTTCTAACAGAGTATTCTGTCTTATTATCTTCAAGATTGCTTTTAAAGTCTATTACTTTCGGATTTTTGTCCCAGTCTTTATAATTAATAAATCCGTTTACGGTGTCACCTTTTAAGGTTATTAGGTATCCGGATTTGTAATTGCTTTGAGCAGAGGAAAATAATGGGGTAACAAAAATTAGCGTAATAAAAAGGTATAAATATTTCATTCAATAAGGTTTAATCAGCCGTAAATATATCAAATCAATTAATTCAGACTAATAATAAACTGCATATAAATACAAAATGATCCGTTAATTGGCAGTAATTTTAAAGATGCATCATGAACAACATTTAAAAAGCTCCGATACTATCCGCGATATTGTTATCGGCATGTCTGACGGGTTAACGGTTCCGTTCGCTTTGGCTGCTGGCTTAAGCGGTGCGGTAAATTCATCGCACATTGTAGTAACAGCAGGTATAGCTGAAATTGTTGCCGGCTCAATCGCGATGGGACTTGGGGGGTTTTTGGCTGGCCGTACAGAAGCCGATCATTATGCCGCTGAATTAAAACGTGAGTATGATGAGGTTGAGCGTGTCCCTGAGGAAGAAAAAAAGGAAGTGATGGAAGTTTTCGCTGACTTCGGATTATCGGTAGCATTGCAACAACAAGTAGCCGATGAAATGGCTAAGGACAAACATAAGTGGGTTGATTTTATGATGCGTTATGAGTTAGGGCTTGAAGAGCCGCTAGCCAACCGGGCAACACAAAGCGCCATAACAATCGGCGCATCATATGTGGTTGGGGGTATCATTCCTCTTTCACCTTATTTTTTTACAGCCAGTTCGCAAATGGCTTTATATTACTCATGTGGGGTAACAATGATATGCCTGTTTGTTTTCGGATATTTTAAAAGCAAAGTTACCGGTCAGCCTGCTGTTAGCGGTGCTATAAAGGTGCTATTTATAGGTGCGCTTGCAGCAGCAGCGGCATTTATTATGGCTAAATTAATTAATGGCGGGTTTTAATTAAAAGCTGATAAACTTATCAATCTGTTCGTTTACAAACTTAACGGTGTCTTCTTTAAAAAGGCTGGCGTTTTCGTCCAGTTCTGATTTTATATTGGCTATGTGGAGTTTTAAGGGCAATATGTGTAAGTTGAAATAATGGCAAACACCGGTAAAGTGGTCAATGCCACGTATGTTGCCGTATTTTCCAGATGATATACCAACTAAGGCTGCCTTTTTCTCATAAAAGCTTTCAGGAAAATCGCAGGCATCAACAAACACTTTTAATACTCCGGGGTAGCTGCCGTTATATTCAGGAATAACAAACAGAAATTTATCCGACTGGTTGAACACATCTAATATCATTTTAAAAGCT
Source organism: Mucilaginibacter tundrae (assembly GCF_013408825.1). Taxonomy (GTDB): domain Bacteria; phylum Bacteroidota; class Bacteroidia; order Sphingobacteriales; family Sphingobacteriaceae; genus Mucilaginibacter. The sequence goes on along the minus strand of NZ_JACCBZ010000012.1, from coordinate 55,865 downwards.
TCGCTTCTTTTTCCGTACAGATCGGTGGCTATAAACGTGTCCGGCAACTCGGTTAGTGATAATATATTAGCTTTCTGGCCTTTTTGCAATAGTATTTGCTGGTAGTACTTAGCTACCTTAAAGGTATTGCTGCCCGGCCTGTTGGTTGATGAAATTATGGTGATCATCTTTTTATTTGCGATGCTATTAAGCGATTTTTGAACTTTTTATACTTAAAATTGTGTGTAAGTGGGCCAAAAATGTGAGTAAAAATATGGCTTAAACGCCCTAACCAGCATCATACAAATGCGGGCAATTATTAACTTTGTATATTAGCACCGTTTAACTTTACGAAGGTAGAAATTTATGTTTCTGTTTTTCGTTTTTGTATAAACCACAAAATAAATTTTAATATACAATGTGTAAAATTATTGCTTTAGCCAACCAAAAGGGCGGCGTAGGAAAAACTACATCATCCATAAACCTGGCCGCAAGTTTAGCCGTATTAGAATACAGAACATTACTTGTTGACGCTGATCCGCAGGCCAACTCTACATCTGGTATAGGCTTTGATCCGCGCAATATAAAAAACAGCATTTATGAGTGTATCATTAATGATATTGATCCGCATGATGCTATCCAAAAAACAGATACCCCAAATCTTGACTTATTACCTGCCCATATTGACCTGGTAGGTGCCGAGATAGAGATGATCAATTTGGAGAACCGCGAGTTTAAAATGAAGCATGTGCTTAACGGCTTGCGCCATGAATATGATTTTATCATTATTGATTGTTCTCCGTCTTTAGGTTTAATCACTATAAACGCTTTGACTGCTGCCGATTCAGTGATAATACCGGTGCAATGCGAATACTTTGCATTAGAAGGTTTGGGTAAATTGTTAAATACGATAAAAATTGTTCAAACCCGTTTAAATACCGAGTTGAAAATTGAAGGTATTTTATTAACGATGTATGATGTGCGCCTTCGCTTGAGTAACCAGGTGGTTGAAGAGGTCCGCAATCATTTTGAGGATATGGTTTTTGATACCATTATACAACGTAATACACGTTTAAGTGAGGCGCCAAGTTTTGGCGTGTCGGTAATAATGCACGATGCAACTTGTAAAGGCGCTATAAATTATTTGAATTTGGCCCGCGAAATTGTACAAAAGAATGGTTTAATTGCAAGCCAGGCCGCGGAAACCACAGTAACAGCTTAATAAATGAGCACAGAAAAAAGAAATGCCCTTGGGAAAGGGTTAAGCGCATTGCTTAATGATTCTGCAAGTGTAAATCCTGATAAAAACAGTTCCTCGGGAGTTGCTTCATCGCCTGAGGTTAACAACATGGGTTCTGTTAACGAAATTAAGATAGCTGAGATCGCGGTTAACCCTTTTCAGCCACGTACCGATTTTGATGAACAGGCATTACAGGAACTATCCGACTCTATAAAACTTCAAGGCCTTATACAGCCTATTACCGTAAGGCGTGTTAATGCGCATAGCTATCAGCTTATATCGGGCGAGCGCCGTTTACGTGCTTCAAAACTGGCTGGTTTAACGCAAATACCGGCTTATGTACGTACTGCCAACGACCAGCAAATGCTGGAAATGGCGCTTATAGAAAACATACAGCGTGAAAACCTTAATGCTATTGAAGTTGCGCTCAGCTTTCAGCGAATGATTGATGAATGCAGTTTGAAGCAGGAAGAATTAGGTGACCGTGTAAGCAAAAACCGTTCAACGGTTACTAATTATTTGCGCCTGCTTAAATTGCCACCTGCTATACAGGCATCAATTCGTGATGGGCAATTGAGTATGGGACATGCGCGCGCATTGATCACCGTTGATGATCCCGCTAAACAATTATTTATTCATCAACATATTATAAAGGAAGGTTTATCCGTTCGTAAGGTTGAAGAACTGGTGCGCGAGATGCAACGGGTGCCTGTAAAAAAAGAAGGTAAACAGCCCGAACCCATTCCTTATCACATGCAAAAGATAGAGGACGACCTGGCTTCGAAATTTAGTACAAGGGTTAAACTTAAAGTTAACGGCAAAGGAAATGGTAGTATTGAAATACCGTTTTTATCAGAAGATGACCTTGGCCGCATCCTTGAAATGTTGGATTGGTAAAAATGTATAAATTCCTGTTTGTAATTTTTCTGGTTATTGGTTTCGCGTTAGCCGCCAGGGCACAAAACCCTGAGTTACGTAATAAAGAAACTAAAAGGGATAGTATTAATTTACATCGTGATTCTGTTACGTCAAAACCTTTTGTACCGAAAATAAAGCATGATGAACAAAAATATCACCCGGATAGCTTACATAGCCCTAAAAAAGCAGTGATCCGATCGATGATTATACCGGGATGGGGACAGGTTTATAACCACCATTGGTGGAAAGTGCCTTTAATTTATACAGCATTAGGCTTATTGGGCGATGCCTATGTATTTAATGAAGGATATTACCAGGAATTTTTAGCCTTATCTAAATACAGGGAACATGGCACCTCACCAGCGCCCGGAGATAAATATTACAACGACTACATTTTATACCAGGGGCAACAGGATCAAACCATATACGACGCTAATAATTCATACCGTCGAGATCGGGATTTGAGTATAATGGGTTTTATAGGTTTTTGGGGTATCCAAATGGTTGATGCCTATATCGATGCCAAGTTCCAGCATTCATATACCATGGACACTGATTTTTCTTTCAGGATAGATCCAGCCATTCTTAATCAGCAAAATATGCTCGCACAGGGTTTCGGCGGGCCCGTTATTCCGGGTTTAAAACTTACTTTATCCTTCTGATCGATAATTCAATTACGAGAATTGTTTTTTCGTCGGTTTGATACACAAAGTTTAATTGCATCACTAATTCCCGGGATAAAACTTACCTTTACCCTCAAATAAATTAATTCATCAACCTTAAAAAATCTATACCGATGAAGATCGCATTGTTGGGCTATGGTAAAATGGGTAAAATCATTGAAAAGATAGCCATCGACCGTAAACACGAAATTGTATTAAAAATTGATCATGATAACCTGCATGAGCTAACTGCGGAAAACTTAAAAAAGGCGGATGTTGCAATTGAATTTACCATGCCTGGTTCTGTTTTAGGTAACATCGCTAAATGCTTTGAAGCCGGCACGCCGGTGGTTGTAGGCACAACAGGCTGGTATGATGAGTTGGAAAATATAAAACAGCAATGCGGACAGAATAACAATACGTTGTTATATGCCACTAACTTTAGTGTAGGGGTAAATATCTTTTTCAAAATAAACAAAGTGCTGGCTAAACTGATGAACAACTATCCGTATTATGATGTGCAGGTAGAAGAGATCCATCATACACAAAAACTAGATTCGCCAAGTGGAACTGCCATAACCATCGCCGAAGGTATTATTGAAAACATTGATGCCAAAAAAAGCTGGTTAAATGTTTTAACTACTGATGATAATAACACGGAAGACAATATTAATCAAAACGAATTGCTGATCGAATCGTTACGTATTGATAGCGTACCGGGAACTCATACCGTAATTTATGATTCGGAAGTAGATTCGATAGAGTTTAAACATACCGCGCATAACCGTAACGGTTTTGCATTAGGCGCGGTGTTAGCCGCGGAATGGTTACAAGATAAAAAGGGTTTCCACTCGGTACAGGACATGTTTGACTTTAGTATTTAATAATTAATTTATCGCCGCGATAACTGATAAATAAGATGAACTGGAAATTTTGGAACAGGAGAAATAGGACACCGGGAAAGAAGAGAAAAAGCGGCACACGTGAGTGGACCGAAGCCATCATATTCGCGGTTATTGCAGCAACACTTATTCGCAGTTTTTTTATCGAGGCTTATACTATACCTACTCCATCAATGGAGCGGTCGTTATTGGTGGGCGATTTTTTATTTGTAAGTAAGCTTAATTACGGTCCACGCACACCGATGACGCCAATTGCATTTCCGTTCGCGCATCATACCATGCCCCTATTGGGTACTAAGGCTTATTGGGATGGATGGGAATTGAACTATCATCGTTTACCCGGATTTAGCGAGGTTAAAAAAGGCGATGTGGTAGTGTTTAATTATCCGATGGATGCTGATTCGCCACTATACAGGCCGGTTGATAAACAGGAAAACTATATAAAGCGTTGCCAGGGCACTGCGGGTGATACGTTAAGTGTTGTTAATGGTCAGGTTATTGTTAATGGCCAAAAAGCGCCAAACCCGCCGGGTGAACAAACCGAGTATAGTTATACCACAGCAGGCGAAGAGGTAAATCCTGAAATTATGGATGAACTCCATATTTCCTATTATGACCCGGGAAGGCCAACAGTGCCAACCATGACCGCCGAATCAGCACATGAATTAAGCACTTATTCCAATGTAAAAAATCTGATGCCGGTAATCAGCCCCAAAGATCAGGCAGATATATATAACCCGGTATTCCCTTTGAAATATCCAATAGCCGTTAAGCTGCATAACAAGTTGCCGAGATATGGTTGGAACGTAGATAATTTCGGCCCTATCATCATCCCTAAAAAAGGGTGGGCGGTTAAGTTGGATAGCATGAGTTTTCCTTTATATGAGCGTTGTATCGAAGTTTATGAGCACAATAAAGTTGAAGTAAAAGGCGATGATATATACATTAACGGACAGAAAACTAACAACTATACCTTTAAAATGAATTATTACTGGATGATGGGCGATAACCGCCATGATTCAGAAGATTCGCGCTACTGGGGCTTTGTACCGGAAGACCACATTGTTGGTAAAGCGATATTTATTTGGATGAGCTGGGATGATAATGCAAGTTTCCTGCATAAAATAAGATGGAGCAGGTTGTTTAATATTATACGCTAAAGTTTTTAATTGTGTGATTCAGTTGGGGTTTGCTGCAATAATTTGCCATTCATTTTTTTTCTAATGTTTAGATTCGCTTAACCTTTCAAACTAAGCTTATGGGTAATATTGACAAATTAATTCTGTGGCGAAAGTTGTGGAATTACAATTTAATCATTGGGGTAATATTATTATTCCTACAACCTATATTTAAGAAATATTTAGGAAGTTATATTTATTTAAATGGTATTTTACTGTTTTTAAATCTCACCATTTTATTAATATCGTCGTTTATGACCTTTTATTTAAAAAGGATGGTGGACTCTAATAAGAAACTTTCTGTAAAGCGTTTAAATATTTTCAAAATGAGCCATACGCCACAAGACAGGAATAAGGTATTACAATTTATAAAAGACCATCCCGAAAAAAGTGCTGAGTTAGTGGCATCATCTGAATTGAATATGAGTGATTTTAAAATGTCAGCAATTTTGGTAGAATTACATAATAGGGGATTAATTGATGATAAAAATAAAATTACTGAAAGAGGCATTCACTTTCCAATTGATATATAGTTATTCTCAATAGGGGAATTTTAAATATGAACTGGAGATTCTGGAAAAAGGGAAGATCAAGAGTTAAAAAGAAGAAAAGTGCCCTACACGAATGGACTAACGCCATCGTATTTGCGGTGATAGCTGCCATTCTTATCCGCTGCCTTTTTATTGAAGCCTTTGTTATACCTAGCGGCTCGATGGAGGGAACGCTTTTAGTTGGCGATTTTCTGTTTGTGAGCAAAGTGAATTACGGCGCCCGTATGCCAATCACACCTATATCTTTCCCGTTCTCACAGCATACTATGCCGCTTTTGGGCACTAAATCTTACTGGGACGGTATACAATTGCCATACTTCCGTTTGCCTGGCTTTAGCGAAGTGAAAAAAGGCGACGTTGTAGTTTTTAATTATCCTTTAGATATCGACTCCCCGCTTTATCGCCCGATTGACAAACAAGAAAATTATATTAAACGCTGTGAGGGTACCGCGGGAGATACCTTAAGTATTAGAAATGACCAGGTGTATATTAACGGTAAACCAGAGGCTGCTCCACAATATAGCCAATCATCGTTTTTAGTGCATACTGATAGCACAGGAATAAGTCAGCAATTAATAAACAGGTTCAATATCACCATACGACAACAACTCACTACGCACGATTTTGAGTTGTTGATGACTCAACAGGCAGCCGCTGAGCTAAAGGCAACAACAGCACATATAATTTCAGTACAGGAATACAACCAGCTAAACGGCGTTTACGACCCAGATATATTTCCGCATGATCCAAGTTTGCGTTGGAACGTTGATAATTATGGGCCCATCATCATTCCTAAAAAAGGCTGGACGGTGAAATTGAATAGCCTGAACTTGCCGATCTACAGCAGGGCCATACAGGTTTACGAAAACAATAAATTATTGGTGTTGGGTAACGATATTTTGATTAACGGCAAAAAAACTGAAACTTATACTTTTAAAATGAATTACTACTGGATGATGGGCGATAACCGCCGTAACTCCGAAGACTCACGCTTTTGGGGTTTTGTACCCGAAAACCATATTGTTGGCAAAGCAGTTTTTACGTGGATGAGTGTAGATAGTGGCGCTAATTTTTTAAACAGAATCAGGTGGAGCAGGATTTTTAGGGTTATTCATTAACTATTTGCAATATTTGAATAACATTTGATCAGCCTGATTGCTACCTATGTTTCTGATAAATGTCCAATCGCGGCAAGCCCCCTCTTTATCACCCTGCTGGAACTTTTCATTGGCTTGCTCAAGCACATCACTAATAAACTTGTCATCAAACCCTAATATTTTTTTGAGATTGGTAATTTCCGCTTCATGCGTAGTGTCACCCTTGCCTTGATATTTGGCTTTATAATAATTGGTTACTTCATCTTCAAGCAATTGCCTATTCTTATATGCTGTGATTGCCTGGGTTGGATTAACCGGGCCGTATATTCCACATGTGGTTTGGTCGGCATTAAAGCGTATAGGTACGATGATAGTTACCGGGCTATACTTTACGGGCATGATCCATTTGCCGGATGTTAATTTAACAACCCGCAATGCTTCATCATCCAAATCAATACCTAAACCATCTGCAACCTTTGCGTCGACAACATTACCATTCTTATCCAACGAAAAGCTGACCTTTATTGTGCCTGATATGCAATTTTGCCTGGAATATTCAGGATAAACTATTTTTTGCGACAGGAAGGTATACAACGCAGCTTGCCCACCTTTAAAAGCAACTTGCGCATTTGCAGTAACTATAATTACCGAGAAAATCAGCAGGCACAAAGTTTTAAGCATACTGGTATAACAGCATAGCGGCTTAGTTTGTGTTAACCATTTATTGCGGGTGGGAACTTCAGTAATAAGGCCGGATCGGGAATATTTTGCAGATATTTCGCTTTATCTGAATTATGGCAAGCACCGGGATAATCGCCAACCATGCCTTCCATATCCAGCATTAATTGGAAATGCAAGTGCGGCGGCCACCCGCCATTAACTTCGGCTGCGCCGAAATTGGCTATATGCTGCCCACCTTTAATAGACATACCTACGCTTAGATTTATAAGGCATTCCCTATTTAAATGACCATAAAGGCTATAAAATATTAATTCACCAAGCTGATGTTTGAGAATGATAGTTGGCCCATAATCGCCAAAATGCGCATTATCCTGAAAGCTGTGGACTACGCCATCTAAAGGCGCATAAACAGGCGTGCCCGCATCCGTCCAAATATCTACACCTAAATGTAGCTGGCGTTGCTTGCCACTGGTTTCAAACTGCTCACGGTTATCGTAAATAGTACGCAACTCCATATAGCCGCCAATGCCATAGCGACAATGATTATCAACAAGCTTTTGATCAATCCAATTACTGAATTTAGCTACATCATTAACCACCTCAAAACTAAGTTCGGGGTTGTTTTTTGTCAGGTCGAATTGATATAGGCGATCTTTAGCCTCGTCAAAATCAACCACCTTGCTAATATTTTGTGGGTTAGCCTTTAATGCTGTTGCTAAACGAGCGGATGCATCCATAGCCGCGAACTATTCTTCTTCCTCTTTTTGTCGATCTTCTTTGCTTATCTTGTCGAATATTTTGTCCATACGGTCTACATATTCGTTGGTATCATCAATAAAAAACTCTAGTTGAGGGATAACCCGCACCTGATCTTTTATCCTCGCACCCAGTTTATAACGAATTTCTGATGCATGCTGCTTAATAGTTTGCAGCGCCAGTTGATTATTGTTATTGCTAAAAAAGCTCAGGAAAACACGGGCAATAGCCAAATCGGGGGTTACGCGTACTTTGGTAATGGTAACCATGGTATTAGGGAGGTAGCTACTACCTTCGCGCTGTAAAATAGCGGCAAGATCTTCTTGTATAACTCCGGCGAATTTTTGCTGACGTTTTGATTCCATGTTGTTATCAGGTTAGTTAAAGGATAAAGGTAATATTACAACGTTACCTAAATCACGATTATTATAATATTTATTTCGCTTGCGGGGATTAAGGGTTTACAAATCTCCCTTTATATCATCCAAGTTCTTAATACTCAGCCTCGAGCTGATCCACGATGCCATTACCGCTATAAAGCCTACTGTTAGCAGCACCAGGCCAAAATCTTTAAGTCTTAACTCAATAGGGTAGGCATCAATAACCGACATGCTGGCCCCCATTTTTATAAAGCCATATTTTTGCTGTAACATGCAAAATATTAAGCCAACCACCATACCCGCTATACAACCAATGCCCGATATCATCATTCCCTCGAAAAAGAAAATACCCTGTACCAGCTTTTTTCCTGCACCCAGGCTGCTCAATATTGCTATATCCTTACGCTTATCAATCACCAGCATGGTTAACGAGCCGATGATGTTAAATATAGCGATGATAAGCACAAAAACCAGTATCATAAATATAAACCACCGTTCGTAGTTTAAAGTTTTGTATAATTCTGTATTCTGTTGGATTCGGTTCTTAACAGTGTATTTACCACCAGCCCGGTCGATGATCTCCCGCTGAAAAGCATCAACATCAGTCCCCTTAACGCAGTTGATCTCTATCGATGACACATCCACCGGTTCATTGAGCAACTCACGCGCGAAGCTGATGGGCGTTACCGCTATATCATCAAAATCCTGCTGTATGCTGAACACGCCCGATGGCGATATATTGCGCACTATAAACTCATTCAGCGGGTCCGAGCTGCTCATGGCGGTGCGGTTAGGCGCGTAAATCCGCAGTGGTGTTGGGTCGCTTAAGTTAACCGACAGGCTGCCTGCTACCGTACCGCCAATCACCGCATAGTTCATGCTGTCGCTTTGCAGGGTGAATGAGCCATCCTGTATGGTGCTGTCTAACTGCTTGTTCTTAAGGAAATCGGCGGTTACGCCTTTGATGTTACCTATGAACGATTTGTTATTATACATGATCAACGCCTTTTCCTGCAGCACTTGCGTGTATGAGAAAACCCGCGGATCCTTATGCAATTGCATAAAATAAGTAGTGTTTGGGTCGAATGCTTTACCGAAACGCGGCTCTATCTTCAACTCCGGGGTGAAGTTGCTGTACAGCCCTAATATCACTTTCTCGAAGCCATTGAAAACCGATAAGATGATCACCAGCGCTGCACTGCCTACAAACACCCCAAGCATGCTAATGCCCGAAATTATATTGATGGCATGCATTTTCTTACGCGAAAACAGGTACCGTTTAGCTATGTAGACTGATGTATTCAAACCAGGTGATTAATGGACTAAGTTAAAAAAAGGGATTGGTATCTTTCTCGTAACCGATAGTAGTTTCGGGGCCGTGACCAGGATATACAGTGCAATCATCCGGCAGGGTGAACAGCTTTTCCTCGATGTTCTTCAATAGTTGGGCATGGTTGCCGCCCGGCAGGTCACTGCGGCCAACGCTGCCGCGGAACAGCACATCGCCACCAACTAAAACATTGTCCTTACGGTTATAGAAACACAGCGAAGCCGGCGAATGGCCCGGCGCGAAGATCAGTTCCAGCTCGGTATTGCCAAAATTAACTGTACCTGTTTCAGGCAAATAAACATCGGGTTGGGGTGATAGCTCATAGTGGAAACCCATGCTCGGCGCGTATGCGGGCACAGCATCCAGTATCTCCTGTTCGCCGATGTTGAACTGCGGCTTCAGGCCGTATTGGTCGAACACAAATTTGTTGCCCAGCACGTGGTCAATATGGCAATGTGTGTTGAGCAGCAGCACCGGTTTAAGCCCTGCATCGCGGATGAAGTTTACCACCGCGTTCTGCTCAGCCGCGGTGTACATGCCCGGGTCAATAATGGCGCATTGCAGGCTGTCATCATACAAAACGATGGTGTTTTCCTGGTATGGGTTGTTGGGGAATACTTTAAGCATGCGCAAAAGTACAAAATTAAGCCCTTAGGCAGGCCACCCAATACACCCGATTTCTCGCCGTACTGTACCACGGAACACATGAAGCACTTTGGTACATTTGGTACAATTTAGACCCCAAAAAGCCCCTAAAAACACCTGAAAAGGCGGTTATTACATCCAATTTTAGCCGTTTTTAGCCCCAATTTTAGCCCAAAAACGCCCTTTTTTGCCCAAAAAACACCAAAAACGACCAGTTTTTAACGATTTTTACCCCGTTTTTTACCGAAAAATGCCGGTTTTTACTCATATTAAGACCTCAAATTGCACCAATTTGAAACACTTTGGTACAGATGATTTGGGCGTTGCCTGAGGCCCAGGCTTTCCAGGGCTGCGCTTAGCTCCGGCCCTCCTCCGTCGGGCTAAACCCTTACATTCCTTAACGCGGGGGAAGCATTGCGAAATATATCAGCGAACATTCTTTTCTAAATACAGTTAAATAATTATGGCAGGTGTACACAGTAAGGGCTTAGAAGATTATAAAGTTGAATTTCTTCAAGAAAATCTATTGGCTTGGTACAAGACAAGTGGAAGAAGATTTTATTGGCGTAAGAAAGGGCTATCTCAATATCAATATATTATTGCCGAAGTTTTATTACAACGAACTAAAGCCGAAACAATAGCAAAGTTTTACCCACTATTTATTCTTGAATTTCCTAATTGGTTATCCTTAGCCAATGCTGATTTAAAAGCTATTGAAGTTTTTTTAAAACCCATTGGACTTTATACCCAAAGAGCTTTACGATTGCAAAATTTGGCAAGGGAAATGGTTAAGAGAAAGGGGAGACTCCCAAGAGATAGAAAGGATTTAGAGTCAATTCCATTTATGGGCCAATATATTGCAAATGCTGTTGAATTAGTTATTTACAATCAACCAAGTCCATTAGTTGATGTAAATATGGCGCGTGTAATTGAAAGATTTTTCAGCCCTCGAAAGATGGCAGATATTAGATATGATCCATATTTACAAGGTTTAGCATATAAAATTGTAAATCATCAAAATGCCAGATACATTAATTGGGCGATATTAGATTTCGCGGCTATAATTTGTCAAGCACGAAAACCTAAATGTGTAATATGTCTTATAAATAATAATTGTCATTACTTTAAGACGATCGTTAATCCCTAATATATAAATCAAATTAAATTATAGGTTTGACTTGGAGGAAATAGCAAATTTATTGCTTTTGACTTGATTTTAAACAATGGGCCTTTTTCTACCGCCAGACCATTTTCTTTTCTTTTAATTAAATGATCCATTGTTACTAAACCCTGTTCAAGAAGTATGTCAAATTGAGATATGATAGGTTTTTTTGTATGCAATACTTTTTTATACTGAAAATGTTCAATTCCATTGGCATCTATATGCGTATCCGCAGCAATCCAAAATGTTTCGGCATGTTTTTCTAATAATCTTTTATGCAAAACTTCTAATGTCCAACATACAAAATCGTTAATCTTAGGCTTGTCAGAAGTTTCTATTAGTTGCTGGAGTTCCTGATTAATCTTTAATGATAATCCTTGCGAATTTTTTACAATAGTGGAAAGAGTGCAATACAATTTAAAATCCTCTCCTCTATTATAACCGAAGTTATCCAAAATTTCAGTTGAGCTTTTAAACTTAGATAATGGCCAATCCGGTACTTGAGCAAATAGATTTTTTCGATTATCTCTTTTATCTCTATAAGACTTTAGTTCAATTCCTTTATAATCTGGCTTTTTAGAAGAATTAATTTGTATACCTAATAGAGTTTCAAGTGTTCTTCCTATTGAAGTGTCAGCTTTTAACATCCCAGGTATTGGCCCTTGATTTGCAATATTCTGAAGTAATAATAAGAGCTCATTTGATACAAAATTATTTAAACTCCTTATTTCATCTACTAACTCTTTTATTGGATTTAGTATAGGACTTTCAATAGATTTTAAAATATCTACTTGGGTAATATTAACGATGTAAAGTTCTTGTTTAAAAGATGTAATTACTAAAATGTCATTTGCATTTGCAAACTCTGGTAATTTTTTAAACCAAATTCTTGGGTCTCCTTTTTTTGTATTCGGACGATATAATGAAGCAGTTGTATGAACAGCTTTGGTGTCATTTAATAAATAAGAAGAAATTAATATTTTATTGGCTTCTCCTTGTTTTTGTGTACCGTAATCATGTAAGGATTTATTTTTTAAATAATTTCTTACTGTGCCAGTGGCGTCTAAAATAGACTTTTTAAGACCAGTATAAGTGGGCTCAATAACTGTAACCTCAACTGAATTTTCTGTTAATGCTTTTAATCTTTGTGTCTCTAATGTTGTGAAGCTACGCATTACGAAAACTACGAAATGTTTTTCAATATTTCCATCGCCGCCGCTCTTGCCATTAGTGGCGGCACCGCATTCCCAACTAAAGTAAATTGAGGAACTTCATATTTTCTTTTATTACCGCCGGTTGAACGTTTACCTTGAAATACAAACGAATCATCAAAAGATTGGAGCCGAGCCATTTCTCTAACTGTTAAAGCTCGCGGATTAGCATAGTGTATATAATCGTCTGATATAGTCATTACAGTAGGACTTTGCCCCGTTGGTTTTAAAACATTATAATTTCGCTTATCAGATTCTAATCCTAATTCTTTCAGCCTTGATTTAGAAAGTTGATAATCGCCCTCATTTAAAATTACATCTAACCGCTTTATAACGTCCTCATTTTGCTTGCTTGTTTTATGATTATGTAAAGGCGCGACTAAATGTGATAAACTTAAATTAAGTTCTTCATGATCCCGAACATAAAATGGATGTTTTGAATTTGCAAATCTGCCATTTAACCTTCCGTTCTTTGACCATTCTGCATAAGTAAAGCCGCCTTCATCTTTAGGAATTCCGTCAACCGTTCTTTTTTGTAAAAGACCTAATAGTTTTTCAGAAGATCCATTGAATTTTGCCCTTACATTAACTTCTTCATAATCAAATTTTACTTCGTCATTTTCGATAAAATCTAAATCATATAAAGCTTCAAAAACTGTAACTTTTTCATTTTCACTTACTGTAGCAGGAATCTCTTTAATAGGTTTTTGATCTTTTCTACAACCTATAAATAATACTCTTTCTCTGTTTTGAGGCACCCCGTAATTTGAAGCTAATGCTACAAAAGGTTCATCTATATTGTATAATCTTGTTTGTGATAATATATAATTAAACTCTGATTCCTTATTCCCTCGTTTCGCATATTCTCTTAAATCATTTACACACTCATCAAAAGAATAGTCATAGATCTCAATACTTTTAATTATTTCGTTTACTTCGTTTCTGTATTGTTCCGCTGGCTTTAAACTGGCAAAGGCTAAGTTAATTCTATCTATGATTGATTCCGATTCTATTGATGTCAAGAAATCATCAAAACTATTAGCAAAATGATCATTATCAACGTCGCAGAAAGCCTTTTCGTTAATTACTTTTTTCCTAATGTATGCCAACTCAGTAGTGCGTTTAAGTAGATTAAACCCATGTCTAATAGTACTTATATTTATATCTGTTTTACTGGTCTTATAATCAACAATTTTAGGAGTGAGTTGTCTAAATTTATTTTCGATATTTAAAATGTATTTTTCTTGAAGCTTTTCCAACTCCTTTTCGGTTACTCTTTCGAACTGAAGTCTTAGTGAATAACATTCAAGCAAAAATTGATTGTTTGTTTCAAGCCTTTTTAAGTTTGAAACGAAATTAAGGATTTGATGAAATTCTTGTAAATCAACTATAGACCTTATTTGTTGTAAAATCATCTCTTTAATTTTACCACCTTCTTTAGTTAATATTCCCTTTACATTTTCCATTACAAAATACTTAGGTCGTAATTGCCTAATAACCTTAAGATAATGTGAAAAGAGATCATCTTTTTTATCAAATTTTTTGCGCTTTCCGGCTAAACTAAAACTTTGACACGGTGGCCCCCCGCATACTACGTCTACTGTTTTATTGTCTAACTTTTTAAGCATATTATCTAAAAAATCAGGTTCCGTGATATCTTGTTTTAAAAACTCCATATCTAAGCCTAATTGATGATTGTATCTTGCCAGGTGGGTTAACTCACAGTTTTCATTTATATCGCTTGCTAACAAAAAATCATAGTATTTATTATTGGCTTCTGCTTGTAAGAAACCCTCACTAAACCCCCCGGCTCCGGCAAAAAGGTCAATAAAACGTACTTTATTTTTTCCTTCATAGTATACTTTGTCTTCTGCAAATATTTTTACATCAGTATTTTCTTTATGTCCTGTAATTAAAGATAGTAATTTTTCTTTAATCTTAACATCCGAATGCTGATTATGAGCGGTTGTTTCTAAGTAATTTAATGCTTCGTCTTTTAAAAACGTAATGTACTTATTTATATAACGGGAGTTATAATCGGTGTCTTTAACCCTTTGATTTTTATTATCCCAATCCTTTTTTTTAATTTTTTCCCCGATCGAAACTTTTATTTGGGTTTCCTTATTCCTAATTACCAAATGAATAGGGAATAATCGGTTCTTATCGGCCTTATCTAAATAAAATTTAACATTAATCATTTACGGACAAATTTACGGACAAACAAATGTATGTACTTTAAACATTCATTTTAAGCAAAATGCTAAAAATATTATCAACATAATTATTAACAAAACTATTCGTTTGGCTGTAAGTAGGGGATTGCCTCGCTACCGCCCGCAATGACGATACTAAGCCCTCACCTTCTCTGCTAACGAAAACCAATTCCCCGAATCATCCTTAAATATCTCCCCGACCTCTTCGTTGGTATATGCTTTAAAGCCTAATTTATTTACATAAAAACTCATACGCACTTTGTTGGTTTAATACAAAGATGTTTACATGGTTCAGTTTTGTGATCATGCGATATTTTTGTAAAGGTAACCGGGGGGTAAATCAACGATGTTAAAATTTCAATTTTCCAGAGGTATAAGTGCCCATCTGATGTAACTCAAATGAAAGAAACGATTAACCAAAATGATAAATTTAACTACCACTAAAACAGCACGATACAAACTTCTATTAAACTGTAACAATAGTGTAATACAGCTCTATTTACAGCAACATTAAGCCACTTTAGCCGTAAAAACTAATCCAACAATGAAAATACGAATTGTCCTCCGGCTTTTACCACTTGTACTGCTTTTTGCGGCATGTTCCCCAAAGGGGCCATACGTATTAAGCAACAAGGTATATCATCGGCAGATCGATTCCATTAAAAAAATTATCACCGTGCGCGACCCGCTCGCGCTGAGAGATACCGCCGGTGTCCAGATCACTTCGGAGTTTATCGGAACAGTTAATTTTAACATCCGTAAACCAAATTACGTTATCATACATTTTACCGCGCAGGATAGCGTGGTGCAAACCCTCAAAACTTTTGTACGCGCCAAAACACAGGTCAGCGCACACTACGTGATCAGCCGTGATGGTAAGGTTTACCACATGCTAAACGATTACCTGCGTGCCTGGCATGCTGGGGTAAGCAAGTGGGGCAGTATTTCGGATATGAACAGTTGCTCCATCGGTATCGAACTGGACAACAACGGCAGCGAGCCTTTCCCCAAAGAACAGATCAATAGCCTGCTGATTTTGCTGGCGCGATTAAAGAAATTGTATAACATACCAATAACTAACTTCCTGGGTCACCAGGACATAGCCCCCGGCCGCAAACCCGATCCGGGCCCATACTTCCCATGGAAGGTATTAGCCCAACACGGTTTTGGTTACTGGAGCGATGATGTGCTGGAAGTACCACCCAATAGTTTCGATCCCGCCATTGCCCTGCGCTTGATGGGTTACGATACCCATGATATTTTAGCCGCCATAGTAGCCTTTAAACGCCACTTTGTACAAGTAGACAATAGCCCACAACTCAGCCAGTTAGATCTGAACGTGTTGTATAATGTGTATAAGAAGTACAGCGATTAACCCCCCAGCCCCCTGAAGGGGAAGCTGATTTGCAAGGGGCACTATGCCGATAAAGCTCCCCCTTCAGGGGGCTGGGGGGTTAATCATACCGATGATTCCCCAGATCATACTCCGATTGCCCGGAGATGAGTTTCTTTCGCTTCGCCACGTCTTCATCTAAATGATGATTATAAACCTCATCGGTAACGCTAACATCCCGCTCTTTATCTTTCTCGGCAAAATACATATTAGCTTCAGCCGTTTTTGCTAACGCGACGTCATACGGTCCTTTAGGCGACATCAGCTTAACAAACACCGGCAAACACTCAAACAAAATAAATAACCAACTGATAAACGTCTCGGCTAAATAGGTATCTAAATTTCGTGTACCATCATCGTTATAACCTAATTGCCCTAATGCCCAGTTACGGTCGGCAAAGCCGGCAACATTGGCCAGGCTATCTAGCTGATGGTCTGAGAACAAGCGCAAGGTGTTCAATCCTTCATAATCCTTACGCTGGGCAAGGTACTGGTCCATTTTATCTTGGTTTTGTGTCACCAGCTTCAGGCGGTCCTGCTTTTCCTGTAAAACGCCCTCTTTTTGCTTGGCATAAGTACCGTAACCCTTAATACCCGATGTTTGGTTCGATTTATCGCCAAAAACCTCCTGGTTCAACTGGTAACGGGTGCGGTTAATGTCTTTGGTAAGGGAGTCGGTTTCCTTTTTATAGTCGTTATCCTTACCCAGTTCCATCGCGTATTTTTGATTGTAGGTTTTCTCCAGCGTATCAATTTTACGGTGCTGGCCTTTGATATAGGCGTTTTTTAGCTTGTTGCGGATCTCCTTATCAAATATTTTTAGTTCGATAGGCCGGGAAATCACCACCCCGATCATGATCGCCAGCAAAATACGGGGCGAAGCCTGTAAGATCTGCTGGTTAGTACTGCCTTCTTTGTTGATGCTTGATACAATGTACCGGTCCATGTTAAAAATGGCGGTACCCCATATCAACCCAAACAAAATAGCAAAGCCAATGGCGAAATCGCCCCCGCTGAAAACAAAGTACATAGCATACCCGCCCGATAGCGAAGCAAACAAAGCCGTGAAAAATATGGTAGCTCCAATACCCACATATTTATTATGCTCTATAGGGTACTTTTTCAGTGTATCTATATGCGCTCCTGAACAAAACCAGAAGAAGCGTGTAACTTTTCTCATTATATATTACGTGTTATAACTGCAAACATATATGAAACGCTCTTAACCAGCGAATGTTACAAAATAATCGGTTAAATATTTAATACAGAAAAAGCTAACTTTGATTTTTATTAACACAATATCATGAAAGAAATAAGTGTACAGGAACTAAAAGAACTGCAGGATAGCAATCAGGATTTTCAACTTATTGATGTAAGGGAAGATTTTGAGTACGAAGTATCAAACCTGGGTGGTTTATCTATCCCCTTAGGTGGTGTTTTAATTGAGGCTGATAAAATATCAAAAGATAAGCCTGTTGTGGTAATGTGCCGCAGTGGCAAACGCAGCGCGGCAGCTATTATGCAACTGGAGCAGTTAGGTTACACCAACCTGTCAAACCTGCAAGGCGGTATATTAGCCTGGGCAGCTGAAATTGACCCAGAACTTAGCGTATACTAAGCTATGTTTAAAAAAGCAATGCTTAACTTTATGTACAACATCGGCATCTTCGGAAGCCTTGCTGTTGGCTATATGGCATTCGACAGGAAAAGCTTTTATTTGGTTTTTCCTGCCATTTTTGCCCTGGTCTTTTTCGTGATGCAAAAAATAAAGCTCATGAAACAGATCAAAAGTATGCCCCGTCCTAACCCGGATATAAAAACCAAACCATAACCCCAACCAACCATGCTTATTGCAATTTTAGGTGTTATTATTCTTATTGTAGGAATAGTAATGAAACGCTCGCCCGAACCTGGCAGCCATTTTAGCGGCATTGTCACTATTGTAGGTGCCGTAGTTATCTTTTTAGGGCTGTCATTTTCAGCATTTAAAGTGATCGAACCGGGCACAGTAGGTGTACAAACGCTATTCGGCCAGGTACAATCCGATGTGCTGCCTAGCGGCCTGCATATTATTGACCCATTGGTTGATGTAACGGTTTTCGACACCCGCACCCAAAACTATACCATGAGCGCCAAAAGTGGCGAAGGACAAGTTGAAGGCGATGATGCCATCCGTGTATTATCCAGCGATGGGTTGGAGGTTACGATCGATCTTTCTATTCTGTACAAAGTAACACCATCAAAAGCACCATACATTTACCAGAACATCGGTGTAGATTATGAAGACAAGATTGTTCGTCCGATAACCCGTACAGCCATCCGGGACAACGCGGTAAACTACCAGGCTGTTGACTTGTATTCTACAAAACGCGAAGAATTCCAGTTCAAGATCAACAAAACCATCAGCGATAACTTCGCTAAGAATGGTTTAGAAGTGCAGCAGATATTGGTGCGTAATATTACTTTACCAGCCACCGTCCGCGCCAGTATCGAATCAAAAATTCAAGCCGAACAGGATGCGCAAAAAATGCAATTTGTGCTCCAGAAAGAACGCCAGGAAGCTGACCGCAAACGTGTAGAAGCCCAGGGTATAGCCGATTATCAAAAGATTATCTCAACCGGCCTGACCGACAAGCAGTTGCAATACCAATCAATCTTAGCTCAGCAAGCGATAGCGACCTCGCCAAACACCAAGATCATCATCATGGGCAGTGGCAAGGCAACGCCGATTATGTTGAGTGATAAGTAGTAAGTGACGTGTATACTTTATAGCTATTCTATTTGTCATTCTGAGCGGAGCGAAGAATCTTCTACGATTTGCAAAGCGAACTATGCAAGGTTTAGAAGATTCTTCGCTCCGCTCAGAATGACAAATAATAAAAGCACTACCCACCCGTCACCGCCAAAAACCGGCATTGTCTGGCTCGACTAGCACAGACCCAACTACAAGTGACGCCTTAGCGGCTAGCGATACCATCAGATGAGCGGCCATGCTTATCAACCTGTAAAGTTTGGGGTTGCTACGCGACCGCCCGCAATGATGATTCTATAGTAACTTCAACCCCAACCCACTCTCCCCACTCAAAATCCATTTCCCATCCACAAACTCTGGCAATACAAAGGGGTTATTACTGGTTAACAATGGCCCATCCAAATCAGCCCAATCACATAAAGGGGCAAGTGCAGCGCCTGCCAAAGCTGCACAGCTCGTTTCCGTCATACAGCCGATCATTACATTCAATCCTAAATCACGCGCTTTCAGGATCATTCTATGTGCCTCGTACATCCCGGCAGATTTCATCAGTTTAATATTAATACCATGATAAGCTCCTTGAGCCCGCTCTACATCCTCAAATGTCTGCATCGCCTCATCAGCAATTATCGGTAGCGGACTCCGCTCCGTCAGCCAGGCATTACTGTCTCGATCAGTTTTCAGCATCGGTTGCTCAATCAAAATAACACCCTGCTCCTTCAGCCAATAAGTTAGGTCAAGACTTTTCTCCAGGTCCGTCCATCCCTGGTTAGCATCTACATACAAAGGCACATCTGTTACTGAACGTATGGTTTGGATGATCTCTTTATCGTTATCCCTGCCCAGCTTTACTTTGATGATTTTGTACTCAGAGGCTTCCTGTACTTTTTGGCGCATAATTTCAGGCGTATCAATGCCGATGGTAAAACTGCTTACCGGCATTTGGGCGAGGTTACTGCCTAATAATTGCCAGCAGGGTTTATTTTGTAGTTTGCCATCCAAATCATGCAAAGCAATATCTATCCCTGCTTTAATGGCGGTATTTCCCGACGCCAAACTATTCAGATACGCGCTGGTTTCCTCAAAATTAAAAGGGTATTTAAATTGAGCAGAATCCACCTTTTTTAAAAATGCAAAGGCCGTTTCATAAGTTTCGCTCATGTAAGGCACCATAGATGCCTCCCCGTAGCCAATTAAGCCCTCGTGCGCTATTTCCAACAACATGACAGGTGTTGAGGTGCGCGAAAATTTGGCGATGGTAAACGTGTGCTTTAACTGCAGTTCGAAGGGTTGATAAGTCAGTTCCATGTTAAATTCAAAGCTAAAATTTTCAAAACGAATTTCATACTTATCTTTGCACCCATGCCGGCACAAATTTATCATCCGTTTGAAAGCAATAACTTTAGTAATACCACTTGCTTTTTAAGCGGACAAAAATTAACATCATCCGAAGAGAAGATCCAGGTTTTCCCGCAATGGCTCATGAGCCGCTACAAGCTGGAAGACCAGCCTTTTAAATTGCTTGATGAAAGCATGGCAACTTATAAGGATTTAAAGATCCCCTGCGCGGCGGAGGTAAATGAGAAATGGTTAGAGCCCTTAGAAGCCGAAATGGCCGCGGCATTCGAGATCGGTTACGATGCACTTAAAAATATTGATGAACTAAAGCTGTTTCAATGGGCGGGTAAACTATTGTACGGTATTATTTTTAACGAGATCCAAAGTGGTATTAAACTGCAGCATTCGCAGGGCGAGGAGTTCAATATATCGCAATCCATCATCCATAAGTTCAGCCACCTGCATTTAATGCTGCAAAGCATCAATTTGCCTTTGCAATTTGACGATTTTAGGCCTTATAGCGTTTTTTTATTTAAGGTAGATAACAACGAAAAGGAGTTTGGCTATCGCGACGAGATCAACACCATGACCTTCGCGCTGAGGATACGTGATTTCGGCTTGGTTATCTGTCTGCAGGATAACGGCGCCAATAAATCATACCATAAAGAAGTTTTAAATAAAATAGGCAGCCAAACACTGCACCCCATACAGTTTGAAGAATTCAGCGGGCGCGTGTTTTACTCAGCCTACCTGTTTAACCGCCTGCCCGAGTACAATATTTTGCCTGTTGACGATACTATTTATTTAGAGGCGATGCCATTACGGGGCATGAGTACCAAACCCTTATTTGATACCTGGAACAATAAAATTTACGGACAGGTACTGGAAAGCTTCTGGAAAAATTGGGGATTCCTGCTATTAGAGATCATCAAAAACCCGGAAAACCCGATGAGCTTTTTATTTGATGCCAACGGCGAGTTTGTTAATGAAAATACGATCGACTTACCTCATTAATAAATTGAGTAACTACATGCGTGTTAAATATAATCACAATGATTAGCCCGCTTAATGCACCGTATAAGTGCGCGTCATGGTTTACATGGTCACGTGCTTGTCTCGAAGAAAAATAGCAATACACTAAATATAACGGGCCGAATACAATAGCGGGTATCGCGACAGGAATTGGCATGATCATCATGCCGCTTGACGGGTTATACATAATAAAACCAAAAATAACCGCACTAACCGCTCCCGATGCGCCAAGGCAGCGATATTGATAATCATCCCTGTGCTTATAAACCGTTGGCAGGTCGCTTAATATTAAGCTGGCTACATATAACAATCCAAACTGCCAGTGCCCCATTAATTTCTCCAACTGAAAAGCGAAGAAATAATAGGAGAACATATTAAATGCTAAATGCATCCAATCGCCGTGGATCAGCCCGCTAGTAATAACAGTATAAATACGTTTTTTACGGGCTACGCTGTAAGGGTGTAATATTAGTTCCGATAGCAATTCTTGGTTGTTGAATGCCATCACAGTAGTAATTATGGTAATAACAAATATGAGCGACGCTACAGGCGTCTCTCTTAAAATTTCGATCATTTCAGATTATTTAGTTGCTGTAATTTCGGCTTGTGCTGCTTTCGGCAGGCTCTTTAAAATCAAGGAGTAGGAATGGTCGATCATTTCGCGGAGTTGTTTATTTGTTAGGTTCCCATCCGTGTAAACTGTATTCCAATGTGCTTTATTCATGTGGAAACCTGGGATTACTTCCGGGTGGCGGTCACGAAGTTCAATGGCTAGCTCCGGGTCACATTTTACGTTGAACCGGTTGCCGCTATTAAGGCTTATCAATAAAAATATTTTATTGCCTACCTTAAACACAAGCGTATCCTCGCCGAAGGGCAGCCCTTCGGTTACACCGCTTTTCTGCAGGCAATAATCGCGTAATTCCTCTACGTTCAAAAACTTGTACCTCTAATTCGTTTTGTAAACGCCCGTATTGTACCAAAATTGTATTTAAAAACAATGCCTATGTTTCGGTACTGATCGGGGTGTTGGTTTTTAAACTGGCTCGGCGGGTCGTCATAGCCATCTAAACCTTCGCCAAAAACTATGTTGTGTTGGTATTCCAGGTCAATCCTTATATAAGGCTCATCGTATTCGTTGTAAATTTTAACCTCGTATCCAAAGCGCAATGGTATAGCCAGGTTTAAACTTTTATCGATACCAGGGAAAACATAACTACCCTGCGTTGGGTATTGCGAAGTAGTGTTAAGGTTAGTACGTTGATTTTGAACATTATCATTCACAAACCCAAAACCGCCGCCAAAGTATAAGTTTTTAATGGCTTCGTTAAATGAGCTATAATCATAATCTATAATTTGGCCTAATTGCAAATCGGCATGTACATATAATGCCATAAAATTATTCTCGTACTCGCGTTTGCTTGGGTCGGTAACCCGGCTGCCACCCCATAACCTGCCATCTTCCAATTCAATGGTTACCGGCAAATAAGGGCTATAATTATAAGTGAAATTAATATTGCCCGACAGCGTGTTGTTTTGCTTGGCAACATTGGTATAACCGCGAATGGTACTAACTCCAAAGCCTACTCCGTATGGGCTAAAGTTATAATCGCCCTGCGCCTTTACAATTACTGAAGCGAGTAATAAAACAAAAAGTAAAAAGTATTTTTTCAATAGCCCTATTTTAATTCAATAATTTATCAATTTTGATGCCTGTTCAATCGGGGAAGCTGCAAAAGTAGAATTTCCACCGAAAAAAATCTAACGTTATGACTTTAAACGCAATATTATCATTTAATGTTACCGATCGTTTTTTGCGATATGTAGAAATAGATACCCAATCAGACCCCGGGTCGGATTCCTACCCCTCAACAGCAAAGCAAAAGAACCTTGGTAACTTACTGGTTAAGGAATTATTAGCAATAGGTGTTACCGATGCGCATATAGATGAATATGGTTACGTTTATGCAACAATACCGGCTAATACCAATAAAGCTAACGTACCTGTGATCTGCTTTTGCTCACATATGGATACCTCGCCCGATTGCAGCGGCGAAAATGTAAAACCTATCATACATAAAAATTACCAGGGGCAGGATCTGGTTTTGCCAGATGATAATTCACAAGTGTTAAAAATGAGTGACCACCCCGATCTAAAAAATCAGATAGGTAACGATATTATTACAGCTAGCGGCACTACATTACTGGGTGCCGATAATAAAGCAGGTGTTGCCGAAATTATGGATGCCTGTTACCATTTGATCAACCATCCAGAAATTAAACACGGCGACATCCGCATATTATTTACCCCTGATGAAGAGATTGGCCGTGGTGTTGATAAGGTAGATATTAAAAAGTTAGGCGCATATGCGGGTTACACCATCGATGGTGAAAGCGCAGGCAATATGGAAAATGAAACTTTTAGTGCCGATGGTTTAAAACTCATCATTCATGGCCTTAGTGCGCACCCCGGTTTTGCTAAAGGCAAAATGGAAAGCGCCATTAAAATTGCTGGTGAAATTATAGCGAAGCTGCCATTAAATGTATCACCCGAAGGCACCAGTGGTATGCAGGGTTTTGTGCACCCGGTTGCGATTTCAGGCCATGTGGAGGAGGCGACCATTGATTTTATCGTTCGCGATTTTGAGGAGCACAAATTAAAAGAACATGAAAGAGTTATCCGCAACCTTGCTGATGAAGTATTAAAAAAATATCCAAGTTCATCACGCACAATTGAAATCAAGCCTCAATACCGTAACATGAAGGGCGTGCTGGAAAAACAACCCCAAATTGTTGAGTATGGCATGGAAGCCATAAGGCGTGCAGGCTTAAACGCCAAACTATGCAGTATTCGCGGCGGTACCGATGGCTCAAGATTATCATTTATGGGTTTGCCCTGCCCCAACATCTTCGCCGGCGAGCACGCGTTCCACGGCAAGCAGGAGTGGGTATCCGTACAAGACATGCAAAAAGCAGTTGAAACCATCCTGCATTTATGTATGATCTGGGAAGAAAAAGCGTAAGGTTAATTATAAAATTTGTTATGACGCGATAAGATATTCAATAAAAGCACAGGCTCCTCCTTAACCGCCAAAAAGCGGCATCGTCTGGCTCGGTTCGCACGGATCCAACTAAAAGCACTAACAATAATAGAGGCAGGCGCAGCCGGGAGTTTTCTTTGGTTACTTTCTTTTGCGGAAAAAGAAAGTGACGACATAGCGTCAGCGATACCAAAGAAAAGAAATCCGACTATCTCTATATAACATAGAGATAGCTTTGTACCTAGCAATGACAAGTTGAAAATGTAATCAAAATTATTCTGCAAGCAACTTATCCGTCAACCTATCAAACTCATCAACAAACTGGGTGTAATAGTCGCCTGTACCCGGACCACTGAATCCGGTATGTATCTTGCGAACATTCCCTTGCTTATCAATAATAATGGTAGTCGGGAAACCCTTGAAATCCGCCAGCATGGGCAAACTTTTCTGCGGGTCGCCATGGCCGGGGGTATAACCGGTTATTAATATCGGGTAAGGAATATTAAAATGTGCCTTAATTTGTTGCACAGCCTTTTTTGATTGCGCAAAATCTGGCGTGCGTTCATACGCCAAACCAATTACTTCAACGCCCTTAGGGTGATATTTTTGATAATAGCCGCCATTAATAAAGGCGGTTTCGTCCATACAATTCGGGCACCACGAGCCCATTATCTGCACAATAACTACTTTGTTCTTATACCTTGCGTCACTTAATGATACTGTGTTGCCTTCTGTATCTTTGAAAGTAAATGCAATGGTTTTATATCCCGGTTTTAAAACCGTTAAAGAGTAAGCATCAGGTAACTTAGCATTTTCATTCCGATAGGCGGTCCAATGGTCCAAGCCAGAGTAGCCGGAATACATTTTACCATCGGTCAAAGTATTATCAGCATTTACTTTGGCTATAAATATAAAAGCATGCCCGCCATCAAAGCAGCTTAAATATAAGCTATCGTCTTTAATTGTTCCTTGCAAATAGCGATAATCGCCGGTTGTGGTTAAAAAAGTACCGGTAACATCTTCGCCGTTTTGTTTAAATTCACCTACTGTGGTGTCCCTGCTGGCGCCATCGCCAAAAATAGCGGTCCACCTGCCGGCGACATTCAGGCTTGATGCATGGCCTGGTGCGAAAAAGCGGTAGGTAGTATTAGCGGTAGCTTTAAATGGTAACAAATACTGTTTATCAGCCGAGTGTTTTATCCAGTTTCCCTGCAAATTGTTGCCAACCAATTTCAACTTAAACTCCGAATCAAATAAAGGCATGTGTATAAACACCGAATCGCCAATAACTTTTACATCAGTAACCTTTAAACGCTCAGCGCCATTCATAATCGCTATTTGCTGATGCCCTGCTGTATCACTCACCTCAAAATTAAAAGGAAGATTATGCCCCGATGTATTGGTAATTACCCCACGCCAGGTGCCGGTAGGCAGTTTGCTTTGGGCGAAGGCCGCATTAATAATTAAGAAGAATAGTGCTATCAGCAGCGCTTTGTTTTTCATGATGTAGAAGTCAGTTATATAAATATGTGCCTACCCCCTTTACCGCGTAACGGAAGAGAGGACGATAAGAGAAGCAACGTGAGGGTGAGTCGACGTCATTCGCACTTATACAATCCAAATGTATATAAAATCGATAGATTATTTCAACACCTCGCGCGATATGACAATCTTCTGAATTTCTGATGTTCCTTCATATATCTGCGTGATCTTGGCATCGCGCATCAAACGCTCCACATGGAACTCTTTTACAAAGCCATAGCCGCCATGTATCTGCACCGCTTCAATGGTGGTGTCCATTGCTACTTTTGATGCGAAAAGCTTAGCCATAGCGCTTGCCTGCCCATAAGGCAGGTGGTGGTCTTTTAACCAGGCCGCTTTTAAACACATTAATCTGGCCGCTTCAATTTCAGTAGCCATATCGGCCAGTTTAAACTGTATGGATTGCAGGTTAGCTATGGTTTTACCAAAAGCCTTGCGTTCCTTGGCATATTGTACCGCCAGCTCATAAGCACCTGATGCAATCCCCAATGCCTGCGAAGCGATACCAATACGTCCGCCCTCTAAAGTCGTCATCGCGAATTTAAAGCCGAAACCCTCTTCGCCTATGCGGTTTTCTTTAGGTACTTTAACATCAGTAAACATCAGTGAGTGCGTATCCGACCCGCGTATGCCCATTTTATTTTCTTTTGGGCCGATGGTAAAACCTTCCATGCCACGCTCCACGATCAGCGCGTTTATGCCGTGATGTTTTTTACTCGCATCCGTTTGCGCTATAACAAGATAGGTTGATGCTGAATTACCATTTGTGATCCAGTTTTTTGTACCATTCAATAAATAATGGTCGCCCATATCAATAGCCGTAGTTTGCTGTGATGTAGCGTCGGATCCTGCCTCTGGTTCTGATAAGCAAAAAGCGCCTATCTTTTCGCCTTTGGCTAAGGGGATTAAATATTTTTGTTTTTGTTCTTCGGTGCCGAACTTCTCCAACCCATAACACACCAATGAATTATTTACGGAAATAACTACCGAAGCCGAAGCATCAACCTTTGATAATTCCTCCATCACTAATACATACGATATGGCATCCATACCACTGCCGCCATACTGCTCGGATGTCATCAAGCCCATAAAACCTAGTTCGCCCAGTTTTTTTATTTGTTCAGCCGGAAATTTTTGGTGCTCATCCCTATCAATAACACCTGGTTTTAATTCATTTTGGGCAAAATCACGCGCGGCCTGGCGCACCATCAGTTGTTCTTCAGTAAATTCAAAATTCATGTTTGGTTAATTAGCTTGTCGTAAAAATAATGTTATGCATGCATAGTAAAAAATTATTCAAAAAAAAAGAGAGCTCTTTTGAAGCTCCCTTTCCCCTAATTAATTTAAACTATTGATTAAACCCAAAACAAAGAACAAAAATTTTCAGCTTGGGTGTCTGAGAATTCATTTTTAATAGGTAGATGTTGTTTTCATTCTACAGGTAAGTGTAGGACCGATATCCTATCTACAAACATGCTGCCATTATGTTAACAGCAACAAAAAATCTAGCCCAATAATTAACAAATTAAAGTTTAACAACTTTATGGAGTATGAATCACAGATTATTAGCCTTAATTATAACATATTCATTACATTAACAACATGTTTTATTAAGCATATTTCTGTCCGAAAAAAATATCAATTCTGTTTTTCCATACAGGTGATGTATTAAATTTCATACAAGTGTATTTTTTTAAGGATGCCGCAGTTTTTATTCGACGCTTGTTACATTATGTCTATCGCCTAATTATTACCTTTAGCCATGCAAATTATACATGCCTTACAACAATGGTGGGCAAACCAAAGCTTATTAGAAATTGTTGGCGTAATCACTGGTCTTTTATGCGTTGTTTTAGCCGCCCTGAATAATATTTGGAATTGGCCAATAGCCATCATAAGTGTAGGTATCTATATTTTTATCTTTATGCAATCGCGCCTGTATGCCGATATGGGCCTTCAGATCTATTTCCTGATTACTAATATTTACGGCTGGTACTTTTGGAGCAGGAATACGGCTACCGAAATAAAAATACCGGTAAAGCTTATCACAGGCAGGCAAACGGTAATTTCCGTATTAATTATCGCGATAGCGACACCTTCCCTGGGTTTTATGCTGATAAATTTAGCTCCCATACTTCACTACCAACCTGCATCATATCCATACCTGGATAGTTTTTGTACGGCTTGCAGCCTGGTAGCGCAGGTTTTTTTAACCAGGAAAATTTTAGAGAATTGGTTGATCTGGATCTTTGTGGATATTATTTATGTGGGTGTTTACATTTTTAAAGGCCTTGATGCTACAGCCTTTATGTACGCTATATATGTACCCATAGCCCTGTTAGGATATCTTGATTGGCGAAAGGACTATAAAAAACAACCAATTTCAGTATAAGCAACCAAAATTAAAATCGCTATTTAATCCTCCGTTATTAATCAGACCAATGGTTTTATTAATTCATGAATAGACGCTTGGTTTATGAGCTATGCGAAAACCATTTTAATGCAATCGCTTACGGTGTGGTGTTTAGATACATCACCCGGGAGTATGATTTTCCCAGTTTCATATTGGGAGGCTATTTCCTGTAGTTTTTGTTCTAATAGGCGGCAATATTCCTCGTTTTGATCGTAGCTAAAAAGATCAAGGGTCAAATTACCCGGCAAATTATAGGCTTTATGTGTAGGTTGACCACATATCCTTAATATTTCCAGTTTTATTTGGTTACTGATAAATATCTTATCCATTACAACATACATATTTTATAGTTTAGGTAAATTAAGTACTTTTTACGTAAATATTAAACCTGTGTTTTATAATGTCGTAAAAGGTTAAAAAAGCATATAATATTAAGAAAGATTTTTCTTTCTCACAATGAAATATATTGACAACGCGCTATAAAAAGTTTATCCAATAGTTAAAGTGTCGGTAATTAATACAAGCTTTAAACGGGAACCAGGTAGTTATACGCTATTTGAAATTCAGGTACAAATACGTATGCCTAAAAAGGCTTAAACCGGCAATTGAAACAGCGAATATTTTATAGCGAATAACACCAGTCCTGCTGTATTTCGGCAGCCGGCTTTATTTATCAGGTTAATTCTGTGCCCTTCAACGGTGCGCGTGCTTAAGAAAAGGTGCTCGCCAATTTCAGCGTTACTGTATTCTTTACAAATTAACTCTAACACCTGTTTTTCGCGTGCGGTTAATTTAACCGGTATATTGCTGATATCTTTTTGTGTTTTCGCCCGGTAATTAGCACTTTCCCTAAGCGCTTCTAATACACCTGGGTTAAAATAAAAGCCGGTTTTATATACCGTTTCAATAGCACTTATTAATTCACTTTTATCGCAGTTTTTCGCCAGGTAAGCAGCAGCTCCGGCATTTATCATTTGGGTAATAAGTAATGGCTGTACGTGTACCGAAAGCACTATTACTTTAATATGGGTGTATTGCTGGTGTAAAATGGTGTTCAGCTCAATGCCGTTCATGCCGGGCATATCCATATCTATAATGGCTATATCGGGCAATTCAGTTTCCTTGGTGTTTAGCTTTTCTAAAAATGAATTCCCATCCTCCGATTCAGAAACCAGTTTAAATTGCTCCACCGAATCAATCAGCAAACCAAGGCTTTGCCTAAACAGGTTTTGATCATCAACAATAGCAATTTTTATTTCGTTCATATTTAGTTAGCCGGTATCGCGTAATTGATATTTGCCCTGAAGCCTTGCCCGGCCGAGCTTTCAATTATGTAGCCCGCATTTATTACTGTTAACCTACTCTCAATGTTTTGCATGCCCATGCCAACAATTATTGATGATGCATCCATTCCCTTTCCGTTGTCGCTATAAGTAATGGATATGATATTGTCGGCCGCGGTTATTTTTATAACGGATTGTGTAGCCCCGGCGTGTTTAATGGTATTATTAATTAATTCCTCTAAAACCCGGTATAAGGCAACTGCAGCCGGTAATGATATATCTTTTAGAGCTTCTTCGGCATCATTAACTAAAGTTATGGTTAACTGCCCCGAATTATTGATGAACGACGCTTTTTCTTCTATAGCGGCAGCCAAACCATAATAGCTCAATGCCGGGGGCGATAAATTGTGCGATATATAACGTACGTCGCGTATCACTTTGTCAATAATTTCCTTACTTAGGTTTACGTGCTTGTTGTTGTTGTCCTCTTCGCTTGCGGGTTTAAACATTTCAATGGTTAGCCTAAGGCTTGATAGCGCCGTGCCAACATCATCATGCAAATCCTGGCCTATACGCTTGCGCTCTGTCTCCTGCGACTCGATAATAGCCTGCAGCAATTCCTTCTGATGTTCAATTTCTTTAAACTGCAATTGTTGGCGTTGCTTTAAAATTTTGTTCTGGTTTCTAACATATAGCAATATGAATGAGCCCACCATTAAAAATGAGCCCACCATGCCTAGTATTACTAATATGTATATGTTATCTACGTTTTGCATTTGTAAAATCCTGTCGCGAATAAAAGATATTCAACCAATGTAATGGTATCAAAAACTGACCAAACTATAATGTTAACCGACCGTGTGGCATGTAAAAGGTAGTTGGATGATATGAACATGAATAATCCGCAGCCATAATAAATTAAAAATGAAATAACTATCCAATTTAAGCCACTTTGTTCCCAGGTTATATTTTGTTCGTTATCGTTTTCTTTTATAAGATATAAAATAGCATATCCAATAATAATCACAGCTTCAAGCGTACCCGTGTAAGTGTCAAACTCAACGCCATTTTGTACAAAGAAGAAATTTATAACACAAAGTATAGTAAATATTACCACCAGGCCAATCATTATATAATGCCATCTTTTATCAAAAACAATATTGAAAAACCAGGTTATAAACGCAAACTCAAATATGGTATAAATATGAAATAGTGTTGTTGTTGTTATATGATGCGAGCTTAGGGTTGTGTTTATTGCATTTGCTATGCCTGAAAAAATCAGGAACCAAAATAATATTTTAAATGAAAATGTTAAAAGCCTATATCTGACAAGAGCAATAATTAAAGGGATTATAACACATAACGGTATAATGTAAGAGATATAGATATACAGGTAGTCCATATTATGTTTATTCTGCCTAAATATTGTTATTTAAGCAGAATAAACATAGTAATTCCCAATAATTATTATTCAGACAGTGGGCTACCCAGCATAGGGCATATCGGCGGGCAAGCTGTTGTTAAATCATAAACATTACTTTTCAGAGTGGCTGATTCGCTATCTCCATGGCCTTTTGGCAAATAAACCACATCCTGCCCCTCGCTAACAGGTACCAACAATAGTTGGGCGCTTAATGGGTCTGTTGGATCTGAAAGCCCTATATATGCTCGGACACTTTGCGCATTAGCGTTATGTTCCAGGATGTTTTTAAAATCAATGATTGGGATTAAAAAAGATTGCGTTACAAAAGCCTGCCCCGATGTGGCAAGATAAGTGCGCCAGTTTGCTGTTAATTGTACAGCATCATTAACAGGGATAGTTCCTTCCGGATCTTCATTTAAATTGTTTGTGCTCATGTTAATTGTGATGAAGGTTAATTTATCTATTATTACGCTAAACGTAATTAATAACGCTTTAGTTATATTTCGCTTCTAATTTATATCAAATTCTTTTTAAACCCAATAAATAACTGAACAAAATATAAATTTTATAAACGTGATATTGTACCCTGAATAGGCTGAATAAACTGAGCGGACGCGCAACTGTTAATGAAGATTGCCGTTAAACCGAAACACCATAATCTCGGTATTTGAATAAAAACTAAATAAAGTCAGTGAATATTAACTGACTTTATTGCTATGATAACTAAACTTCGATGCTTGCAACGGCTTTTTCTAAAGCTGTGTCTTTCAAGTCAGGCACAGCTAAACCTTCAACTCTGTAGGTTGTTAAGTTTGTCATCCCTATAAAACCTAAAAATGCTTTTAAGTACGGAACAGCAAAATCATATGGAGCGTATGGCCCGGCCGAGTATACACCTCCCGATGCTAAAGCCAGGTACACCTTTTTGTCTTTGATTAGGCCTTGTGGTCCATTTTCAGTATAAGCGAAAGTTACGCCTGCACGTGAAATGTGATCTATCCATGCTTTTAAGGTAGAGTGTATGCTGAAGTTGTAAAACGGCACACCGATCACAATTACATCTGCATCTTTTAGTTCAGCAATAGCAGCATCAGAATGTTTGATGGCTTCGGTTAATTCCGGCGTATGAGTTTCGGCAGGGGTGTAAAAAGCATTTAAGTGTACTTCTTCCAAATGCGGAAATGGAGTGTTGGTTAAATCATGAACCGTCACGGTACTACCGGCGTATTTAGTTTGTAGTTTTTCAACAATAGCATTTCCTAATTTTATACTGAAGGAAGCTTCGCCTTTTGGGCTCGAAATAATGTGTAATATTTTCATTTGTATATTTTTTATATCGGCTCAAAACTATGTACCTTTGGTATATAAAATATACTACTATACAAAAGGATACCGCTATCCTTTTGTATAGTGACAGATACTCAAAAAGATGGATGAAGAAATACACACCGGCGAAACCTGCAATGCCCGCATCAATTCTGTAAAAGACGCGCTTTATGTACTAAGCGGTAAATGGAAGCTGCCATTGATCATTGCTTTGATGAATGGCCCTTTGCGTTTCAAAGAGATCCAGCGTTCACTTACCGATATCACCCCAAAAATGCTGTCGAAAGAGTTAAGGGAATTGGAATTAAATGATTTGATTGAACGCAAGGTGTTTCATACGGTGCCGGTAACTATCACCTACGAATTAACCTCATACAATAAAACATTACTGCCTATTATTAAGTCATTAGGCGACTGGGGTAAAAAGCACCGGAAAAGGTTAGTTGAAGAACGACGCAGCGATCCTATTAAGGTATAGTATAAAGTTCGGGAACTTAATTCCTTTCCTTTATTGATCCCATAGAACATCCATCCATCATAAAAATTACAGATGATGGATTTAAAGTAGGTGCATGCTTGCTTACCGATACAATACTGTTCTTCAAATTTAGCGACATATTTATTTGGCGCTAATGTTCTTGTATTTAAGTTATATTGAGTGGAATAACAAGCCTCCAATTTTCATTTAATCCAAACAAAAGTCCGCCCGGGATTATTATTCTGATATGAAAAAGGAAAAATGGTTAATCGCCCTGGCCGCCGGCGCCGGACTAGCGGCTGTTATTTACAAATTAGTTTCAAAAGATATTCCTGATGGTGCGGCACCGGTACAGCCATTTGATATAAACCGGTATTTAGGTAAGTGGTATGAGATAGCACGCCTGCCAAGCCGTATAGAAAAAAACATTACCAACCTTACAGAAGATTACTCTCGTATTAATGATGATACTTTTAAAGTGGTAACCAAAGGCTATAACACTATAAAAGAGGAATGGATAGAGATGACCGGAAAGATAAAAGTAGCCGGTAAAAACGGCGTTGGTATGTTTAAGGTATCCTACCTGGGCCCATTTTATGCTGCTTATAATGTGCTTGAAATCGATCCTCATTATAAATATGCGTTAGTTTCGGGCGGAGGATTGGATTATCTCTGGATCTTATCTCGCGAAACAACGATCCCCGAAGATATTAAAAATCAATTTTTATTGAAAGCGATGAATATTGGCTTTGCGGTGGAACAATTAGAGTGGATGAACCCTTCGGCTTAGGATCACTATTAACACGACATTTAAGTTTATATAACTAGATTAGTAAATAATTTTTGTGGTATTTTTTTGTAAAACTGCCATTTTAATATATTACTGACATGAAAAAGTTATGGCTCTTTTCTTTTCTATTTACAGTAGTACACTCGCTTCTGGCACAGGAAGTTTACCGGGACAGTACGCTGACTAAATTTTTTAAGCGCGAAACAGGGATGATTGCAGCCGATGGGGGCTATTCCATCCCGCTTTCGGATGGACGTGTAATGTGGTTGTTTGGCGACAGTTATATTGACGACTATAACACATTCACCAAATCGACACCCTGCCTGTTTGGGGCCAACAATAGCGTGCTTATCCAGCCGTTCGCTAATTGGGACTGGCACAATACCAAAACATTGCCGGGCAGTAAAGGCACTCAAAGTTTTTTTAAAGACAAGCCCGACAATTTTATTTGGCCAATAAATGGTTTTCAACAGGGGGATACTGTTTTTGTGCTTTGTTTAAACCTCCACAAAACTGGTACCGGAGCATATGATATGAAAACACTGCCGCCAACCTGGGCCAAAATATATTTGCCTGCTATGAAAGTAGTAACCTACACCCCTTTGCAGGATTTTAATGGAATAGGTTTTGGACAAGGGTTTATAAAGGAAAAGAGTTACGTATATACTTATGGACTGAAAGATTCCAAAATCTATATAGCCCGTTTCCCGGATAATGACCCGAACTCGCCGTGGGCATTTTGGGATGGTAAAAACTGGCAGAGCGACATCAAAAAGATAGCAGTTATAGCAGATGCTCCCGGTTTCAGTACCTTTTTCACCAAAATAAGAGGCAAGTATCTTTACCTAAGTACCGAGTTTAGCCTGGCTTGCGACAACGGCAAAGCGATCTATTCATCTACCAGTGATAAAATAACCGGTCCATTTACAAAACGTAAAGTGATTTATACAATTCCTGACGATAAAGAGGGGCACCGCCCATTTTTTTATGGGCCGGACGCCCATCCTGAATACATCAATTCAAAGGATTAGCTATTGATCACCTACTCTATAAATGGCTATGCGCCATGCATCCCAACATGCGTTGACGGCAGATTTGATCCCGACAATTATCGTTTGCAGGCACTCAGGGTGCCGTTAAAATTAATAGATTCTGGGTTATGATGCTTTGCCAATATCACATGTCCACCAATAACATTATTTTTGTCAGTAAACAGTTAACGCTACCCTTAAATATGCCTGTTTTTTTCAGAACACACTACTTCCATGGTCCTGATATTTTATCTCTTGAAAAAGAATTGATAAAATAATAGCGCTTGTTGCAGCTTTTGCCGTTGCTTATTTATTACTTGTACAGCATATCCATTATACGATTGGTGTACGGCAGCGCCTATCGTTATTTATCCATGTTAACCCATTATCTTCTTTATAGATATATAGGTCGGCGAATGAATTATAAATGATGTTATGAACGGGATTAGTTATGGCATAAAAAAACCGCTTAAATCATTGATTTAAGCGGTTATAAACAAATTTAATATTGTTTTTGCGGAATGGACGGGACATGAACCTATCCCGTATAGGCCTCCTTTTCAATATTTTATTTGTCTGCAAAAATACTACTCCCGAATTACTCGACTATGTTTTGCAACAGTTTGATTTCAAATGACTAAGGTAAATATACGCAGAAATTCTATTTGATGCAATTTGATTTTCAAGTTTTTTGAGTTTTTACCTATGAATCACTGGTCAACTTCAGCGGAATATCCAGTTTTATTACGGTTTTCCGTAATGAAATTTATCATAATCCTCATTTTCCTTTGAATCCGATTCATTTACTTTGGTGTTAATTATTAATTAATATGGCCTGCTTAATTGTCCATTTTAATTAGGCTTAAACCATTTCACAAATTAATTCGATCCATCAAATAGTAAACCATTTATGTGCGGAATAACAGGTGTAATAAACATCAATTTACAAACCTTAAATAAAGTGGAAAATCATGTTTACAAGGACATGATTACCGCTATGAAACACCGAGGACCGGATGAAGAAGGCGAAATGCTAAAAGAAAACCTTTGGTTTGGCTTTAGCAGATTGTCTATAATAGATCTTGCACATGGACAACAGCCCATAGAAAATGAAAGCGGTTCGATAGTTTGCATTTGCAACGGTGAGATATTCAACTATAAGGAACTAAGGAAGGATTTGATTTCAAAAGGGCACGTGTTCAGGACAAACTGTGACGTTGAAGTGCTTGTTCATCTTTATGAGGATAAAGGGATTGAGATGTTAAATCTTTTAAATGGACAGTTCAGTTTTGCTTTATACGACCATAAAAAACAATTGTTTTTTCTTGCGCGGGATCATGTTGGCATATGCCCGTTATTTTACTCAATTAATGACGGGCACCTGATCTTCGCTTCGGAAATCAAAGCTATACTTAAATATCCCGGAATATCCAGACAGGTTAATTTAGAAGGTTTGGACCAAATATTTTGTCTTCCAGGTTTATGTAGCCCGACGACTATGTTCCGCGACATTCATGCATTGAAGCCTGGTCATTATCTTAAAATACAAAAGGGGAAAATTACAGTAACCGAATACTGGGACCTGATTTATCCAACAGAAATACCTGATAATAAACCAGAATCCTTTTATGAAGATGGGCTTCATGATTTGTTGGTCAAATCTGTAGCGTATAGGTTACAAGCAGATGTGCCAGTTGGAATGTATATCAGCGGGGGGCTTGACTCAGCAATTATAGCAGGCTTGAGTCGAAGCCAAAATGATAAAATTAGGCATCCGTCATTTGGGATTATTTTCGATCAAAAGAATTTTGATGAAAGGGAGTATCAACATCTGGTAGCTTCTCTCAACAACAACGTTCACGATGAAATTAATTTCGATATCAAAGACATTTCAGGCAAGCTGTCAGATATGATTTTTTGTGCGGAAACACCTCTTAAGGAAACTTATAATACATGTGGTTTAGCATTGTCAGAACGTGTTAAACAAAATGGGATAAAGGTCGTGCTTACAGGAGAGGGAGCGGATGAATTATTTGGTGGTTATGTTGGTTATAAATTGGATAAACAGCGAACGCATTTACACAACGATCTTACTGACATGGAGCAAATGTTTGAAGCAGAGGTCCGTGATCTGATTTGGGGAGATGAAAGTTTTCAATATGAAAAAAACCTTTATCCATATGAAGAAATTAGGCGATCTGTTTATTCAAAAGAGGTGGATAGGCAGTTTAACATTTTTAATTGTTTGAATGGAAATTTGGTCGATAAGTCCAAACTTAAAAACCGCAGCAAGCTTCAGCAAAGATCATATTTGGATTTTAAACTGAGGTTATCAGATCATTTATTAGCCGATCATGGCGACAGAATTAGTTATGCAAACTCTGTAGAAGCAAGATACCCGTTCCTGGATATTAATGTTATCGAATTTGCCAAGCAGATACCAGACAGGCTAAAACTCAATGATTTTAATGAGAAATATATTCTCCGCAAAACTTTTTCAAAATATATACCTGGACCAATCCAAACCAGGGAAAAGTTTGGCTTTGTAGCGCCGGGAACCCGATATCTATTACAGCAAAACGATGAGTTTATCAACGATTTGTTGTCGTACGATCGAATTAAGAGACAGGGTTACTTTGATCCGGATGCTGTAGAATCGCTTAAAAAAATCTATCGTCAAGCAGATTTCAGCTTAAGCGAAACATTCGAAGTGGATATATTAATGATCGTTTTAACATTTAGTCTTTTTGTCGATCTCTTTAAAATGCCTTCACATTCTTAATAATTTAAATAATAATCTGAGCTATGAAAAACTATAATGCATTCCAAAATCGTGCGCTGGGTAATCCATCAGCCATTGCTATAAAAACTGACGCAAAAGAAATAACATACGAGGCGCTCGACCTTCTTATAAACTTAATCAGCAATCAGTTGGAATCTAAAGGTATCAGCCACGGCGAAATCGTAGGTGTTTATATGAATCCTGGAATATCTTATATAGCGACTATTTTGGCTATAAATAAGAGTGGAGCAGTTTTCATGCCAATGGAACCTTCACTACCTATCAAGCGTTTGAGCTTGATATTAAACAAAGTATTTCCTCGTGTCATAATTACTGATAAAGGTTTATTTGGTGAACTGGATCGAAAATTAACGTCAGAAAATATTGAACGATATTCCAATGTAATGCTCGTTGACGTTCTGAATCATCAAACTACCTGGTTCGATGCGAAGGAAGGCCGCGAAAGCTATAGCAGTGCAACACCTAACGATGAAAGCAACAGCTGTTACTTATTCTATACATCAGGCTCAACGGGAGAACCCAAAGCTATTGAGGGTACCGTTGATGGATTGGACCACTTTATAAAATGGGAAATAGCTGAGTTTAATATTACAGAAAATACAAAGATTCCGCTATTAGCTCCGCTATCCTTTGATGTAAGTTTGAGAGATATATTTGTGCCGTTATATGCAGGCGGAACAGTATTGATACCGGACGCTGATTTAAAATATAAAGTTTCTGAATTTATTAATTGGATATCAATCAATAACATCAACCATATTCATATGGTTCCGTCCTTTTTTAGATTGGTTACTTCTGAACTTAAATTAAATAATTTATTGGAGTCCACTCCATGGACCGTTAACAATATTTTGCTGGCAGGTGAGCCACTATTTTACTCGGACGTTTCGGCATGGCGAGAGTGTGAGGGTTCTGACACTAATCTGGTCAATCTGTATGGGCCTTCAGAGACTTCATTGGCTAAGCTTTTTTTTAGAATCGGAGATAGTACAGGCAAAGACAAAGAAATTGTTCCACTAGGCAGGCCCATACCGGGATCTCATATTATGATTATCAAGAACGGCTCAGAATGCAGGAGCGGAGAAATCGGGGAAATCTTCATACAGACAGGCTATCGTTCAAAAGGTTACTACGGTGATAAGGAGCTTACTGATGCAAAATTTGTTATTACCAATTCCAGCGGGGAATTCGGAGATATAGTATTCAAAACTGGTGACTTAGCGAAAACTACTGACGACGGCCTAATACAATTCGTCGGCCGACAGGATAATATGATAAAGATAAATGGCAACAGAGTAGAATTGCAAGAACTTGAGGGGGCTTTAAGCGCTTATAAACCAATAGAGCAGGCAATTGTGACTGTAATCAATAATAATCAATTTGAACCTGAACTTGCACTTTATTATGTTGCCGAGTATGAAATAGATATTGCCCAATTAAAGCAATATTTATCAGAAATTCTTCCTGCTTACATGTTCCCATCTTATTTCATAAAACTGCAGGCTATACCGTTAAATTTTAATGGCAAAGTAGACAGAAAAGCATTGCCACAGCCTCCTAAACAGGTTGACAACTCTTTATTTGCTCCTTGTGAAGGTGAAGTAGAATGCCTGATTGAGTCTATATGGAAAGACGTTTTAAAACTGGACAGTGTTGGTAGAGACACTTCTTTTTTTACGATCGGAGGCTCATCGTTAAAAGCGATTCAAATTATATCAAGGATACAAAAGGAGTTTCATGTACTGATTAAACTGGCTCATTTCTTTGCGAAGCCAATGATCAAAGATCTGGCAATGCACGTCAATAAGACACCGGTTCAATAATCTAACCCCGGAAATTTAAGGAACGTTTATGAACACAGGATATAGGCTATCTGATCTTCAACGAAGACTCTGGATTCTATGGCAATTAGGAGAAGAAGATATTTCATATAACTCTAACTCTGCAGTTGAGTTCTCAGGATTTTTTAAGGTAGAATTAGTACAACGTGTATTTGACACCATTATTGAAAGACATGAAACTTTACGAACAATATTCGCTAATGTGGGAGATTCACCGCTTCAATTTGTTAGGAAACCAGAGGAAATTATTTTTAAGGTTAATTATTTAGACCATACCGGTATCACCGAAGATTTACTGCATTTGGAAATTGAGAAAAACTTCAGCTCTAAATTTGATCTGGAAAATGGTCCTTTAATAAAAGTTGATGTGTTGACCATTGATAGCGAGCGCTTTATTATGTTAGTTGCCCTGCACCATATAATTTCAGATGGCTGGTCTATTCAAAATCTCGCTCGGGAATTTTCAATCCTTTATAATAATTATGCCAAGCAACTGGAAAATCCATTACTTCCCCTTGATTTTCAGTTTAAAGATTTTGTTCATGCCGGAACGGATTTATTTGTTTTAAATAAAAATTTTTGGGAAAATAAGTTTGCGGGCGAAATTCCTTTGTTGCAGTTAACCCTCGATCGCCCGCGCCCGTCTATTAAAACCTATCGAGGCGGAAGAACATTTTTAAACCTTTCTGCCCAGGAAAAAGATTATATCAGATCCTTTGCAGGAGACAACAAGGTAAGCCTATTTGTAGTTCTACTATCATCTCTTAAAGTATTGTTGTATCGATATACAGGTCAGAACGATCAGATTATTGGGGTTCCTATTGCTAATAGAAGCGATGAGCGTGTAGAGTCGTTAATTGGTTGTTTTGTCAATACTCTTTTACTAAGAACTTGCTTTGATCCACAAGATAATTTTTATGCATTGACGGATATCGTTAATGTAAACCTCTTAGAAGCATACGACAAATGCGATTATCCCTTTGATAAACTGATTGACGACTTAAAAGTTGACCGCGATCCGAGCCGTTCACCGCTTTTTGATATCTCGGTTAATTTTCAGGAGTCAATGATTGACAATAATGACTTTGAAATTGGAGAAGTCAAAATGCAGGGCTTTGAAACCCGTCATCCATTGAGCAAATTCGACATTGAAATAGATATGGTCGAATTTGATCAAGGAATTCGTATCAATTTCACGTATAATGTCGACCTGTTTGATGAATGGCGTATTACGAAGATGACACAGGATCTGCGCTCTATAATCTTTTCTGCTATTGACCAACCTTATCTGCCAGTAAATGAGATAGACTATATTTCACAATCAGAGCAAGAAATGCTTTTGGTCAAGTTTAATAAAACACAGGTTTCCCTGCCCCAAGATAATGTGGTATCGCTTTTTGAACGGATTGTAAATCAAAAAAATAGCTCTCCGGCTATTAAATGCCAATCAGAGACCTGGACCTACAAATATCTGAACGATTTATCTAATGCTGTTGCAGGTTATTTGCTTAGCAGACAAAGTTTGTTACCGGGTGATAAGGTGGCCGTTTGTATGAGAAATGACCCTTGGCTGTTTCCACTTTATCTAGGTATTTTAAAAGCAGGTGGCTGCTTTGTACCATTGAACATAAACTATCCTCAACCAGAGCTGAATAAGTTAATACAACAAGATGGGATAGCTTTGATAATTGCAGACGGGGATTTTTTTGAAGACGCTCGAGAAATATCAGTTCCTGTAAAACACTTGAAAAAAATTAAAAGTGAAATCTTACAATACGTCTCATTTAAGATTGAAAGTGAAAAGTTCTTTAATGGTGCCGCGTATATGATTTACACTTCCGGATCAACAGGAGCCCCTAAAGGTGTCGAGGTGTCACATAAAAGTCTGATTAATTATTTGACCTGGGCGAATACTCATTATTACAACAATAAAAGCGGTTACCCAACCTCACTATTTACCAGTCTTTCCTCAGACTTGACCATCACAACACTCTTTTCGCCGTTATTACGGGGAGATTGGATCTACGTAGATCATGATTTTGTTGACAAGGCGCTTTCCAATGCATTCAGTCCAGCTAATGAAATTAAGACGCTGAAAATTACTCCATCGCATATTAACTTGCTTAGTGGTTTTAATCACGTCAAAACATCTGTAGAAATTATAATAATTGGTGGCGAGGAATTACTTGATAGCCATATCAAGATTCTTAAAAATCTGAACCCCGATATGAAAATCTATAATGAATACGGTCCGACAGAATGTACTGTCGGCTGTATTGTAGAGGATATTAATAACGGACATACTGCAAAATCAATCGGAAAGCCTATTCAAAATACATGCATTTATATCCTGGATGATAATTTGAATCTGCAGTCTTTAGGAATTCCAGGAGAAATTTACATAGCAGGTGAAGGCCTTGCGGACGGATATTATAACAGGCCTGAACTAACGAAGAAAAGCTTTATACCTGTTCCATTTGAAAACCCACCTTATCCTCTAATGTACCGCACTGGCGACGTTGGACTATGGAAGCCTGATGGTTACATTGAATACCTGGGTCGTAAGGATAATCAAATAAAAATCAAGGGTTACCGGATTGAACTGGGGGAAATTGAAACTGTCCTCGAAAATTTCCAAGGAGTTTCCAAGGCGATTGTTACCTGTCAATATATAAGTGATAAATCTTTTCTGGTTGCTTATGTACAAGCGGTAACAGTAAACAATCAATCCATTAAGCAATATGCGCTTGAGCGGTTGCCGGAATACATGGTTCCCGAATATTACATAGCAATAAAAGAGCTGCCGCTGGCAACAAGTGGAAAAATTGATAAATCAAAATTACCTCAATTCTTCATGGAAGAAAAATTAAATATCTCTCCTGCTAATACGATGGAGGAAAAGCTTTTGTCGATTTGGTTTAAAGTTTTGGGGGTATCAGAAATAAGCGTAGAGGAAAGCTTTTTCGAAGCCGGAGGAAATTCGATTTCTATTCTAAAAATACATAAGGAGATTGTAAATGAATTTGGACCATGCCTGTCTGTCATTGATCTCTTTAAATTTAATTCTATCCGACGACAAAGCGACCTTTTGAAAGAGAAATCCGGCTTCTCTGATCTTGTTTTAAGCCAAAGTGTAGATGTGTAATAGTACATAACCTTATAATTCCTATCATGAAAAATCTATCTAATCCAGTTGTTTTATCTCCGGCAAAAGATGTCGCTATAATAGGCTTAAGCTGTAATTTTCCGGGAGCAAGAAATTTAGAAGCCTATTTAGAACAACTTAAAAATGGAACCGATTGGGTACGGCAGGTATCTGATAATAGGCTTTTTGATGCCGGGTGCGACGTCAATAAGTCTTACAGACAAATCGGATTTTTAGAAGAAATTGATAAGTTTGATCACGGCTTTTTCGGTATTTCCAAAAGTGAAGCCGAAGCGATTGACCCGGTTCAGCGCATTATGTTGGAAATGACATATACTGCACTGGAAGATGCGGGTTTAGGTCCAAACGATTTCAGAGGAGAGCCTATAGGTGTATTTTTTGGTGGTATTGGCAGCAGTTATCACTCTGTGTCTTTGCTCGACAGTGCTGTATCAGTAATTGGCAACACAAACGGTGTTATTGCAGGCAGAGTTGCCTATGCATTAGATTTACGTGGTGGCGCCTTGATGATAGATACCACATGTTCTTCCGCTTTAGTAGCGGTAAATGAAGCGTACCAAAAAATTATAACCGGAGATATGCATATAGCTATCGCGGGAAGCTTAAATATACAGATGTTTTTCGCCGAGCAGGAAGAATCTAGTCCGCTCAACACGATGTCTCCTGACGGAAAATGTAAGCCTTTTGATGCCGAGGCAAGTGGAATAGGAAGCGGCGAAGGCGGCGGTGTCATCGTGCTCAAAAGATTAGATCATGCAATAGCGGATGGAGACCAAGTTTATGCAGTGATTAAAGGAGCCGCTGTAAATAGCGACGGAGGATTGTCAAACGGACTAACAGCACCCAGTCCGGAAGCCCAAAAAAACGTCATCCTTTCCGCATGGGCAAAGTCTGATATTG
Source organism: Mucilaginibacter tundrae (assembly GCF_013408825.1). Taxonomy (GTDB): domain Bacteria; phylum Bacteroidota; class Bacteroidia; order Sphingobacteriales; family Sphingobacteriaceae; genus Mucilaginibacter. Next base: position 12,408 of record NZ_JACCBZ010000012.1, on the reverse strand, counting down.
ACCCTGCTGCAATCGGGTATGTTGAAGCACATGGCACAGGAACAAAACTTGGTGACCCGATTGAATTTCAAGCGCTTACTGAAGCATTCAAATTTCATAATGTCCAAAATAAATCTTGTGCACTCGGTGCTGTAAAAAGTAACCTTGGGCATCTTGACCATGCAGCAGGCATGGCGGGTCTTTTTAAATTAATTTGCGGATTAAAATATGGGAAACTATTTGCCACCTTAAATTTCAATAATCCCAACCCATTTCTGGACTATGAAAATTCAGCGTTATATGTAAACACGGAATATCGCAACTGGACTTCTAAAGGACCCAGACTAGCAGCTATAAGTTCGTTTGGATTAAGTGGTACTAATATCCATATGATCTTAGAAGAGTTCAGGCAGCCCGAAAGGAGTTCAATCATTAAAGATCAGGACTATTGGTTAAGGTTAAGCGCAAAGAATTTGCCTGCATTAACAGAATATCGCCGAAACCTAAGTTTGTTTCTCAGGACAAGCGATCCTGCTGACGCCCAGGAAATCCTTCATGCCCTGAATAGTTCCCGAGGGGATTATGAATATCGTTTGAGTATCCGATGCAATAGTTTATCAGATCTTATTCAAAAGTGTGAAAATGATAACTTCACATTTAGAAATAAAGGAACAACGGGAATCACGTTACTATTGTCTAATGCTGGTTTACCAAAAGAGTTTTCCGACTATTTAACGGGGTTATACCCGGACATCGCGAATCTCCGCGAAAAGATATTACAAAACGTAAAGGACGAATGTTCGGTAACTCTGGCTGACCAACTAACCTTTCTTATTTTCCTCGATAATCTAAAAATAAAGATAAACCGCATAGTAGCGACCGGCATAGGACGCATTAGCCAACGAATTTATTATAACAGGACATTATTTGATAATATTAATGAATTTATCAAGGAAGGGGTGCACTTGGGGGACATTGATCAGGCTAAGCTCCGAAATGTATCTTCTGCCCTTTTTGTAAATGATAACGAACCACTGCTTTTAAGCTTGTCCGACGATTGTTCTTTAGCTAAGGTAATAAAGGAGTCGCAGAATGAGCCGCTCTTTACAAACATCTTTACATTTACTGCCGAAAACTTCAAACTTCATGATTTTTTTGAAATACTCTTTATTAACGGCCTGACGGCTGATTTGAAATCTTACGGACGAAAAGCAGGATTATCTGTTAAACCTGCACCAACCTATCCATTTCAACGGGTTCGCTGCTGGTTTGCTACCAGTCCTGAATCAAATGTTTTAAACATAGAAACCAAACAAAGTAAACTTTTCATAAGTGAATGGGTAAATGACGGAACCGAATTGCCATATCATTTACATAGCAAAAAGGTATATGTATATTTTGCAAAATCCGGTTTGTTTTCAAATAAGGTGAAAGATATACTGGGAGTTGAAAATATCATAATTACTGTGAAATCGGCCCTCATTTTTAGGAAAGTGAGTGAAACCTGGTACGAAATCGATTCAACTAACGCAGATCATTATAGTGAGCTTTACAGAAATATTAAACACAAATATGAAGATATTTCGGGTATTATTGATGACTCAGGGTATGTGTCAACAAATGTCTTAGCTGCCGATGACAATAAAAATCTGACAGAAGAACTAATTTCTGTTTTTTTTATTGCAAAAGTTTTTCACGAAGAACTTTCCCATAAAAACTTCGGAATCTATATTGCCACGCTTGGACTCCATGACTCATTAGCCAAACAATTGCATAGCGGAGCGGCTAGGGATGGATTCTGGAAAGGTATACTCTCAGACCACCCTTCACTCGATATGCATCTTGTCGATTTTGAGGAGACCGCTGATGCACAAGCGCATGCAGTCCAATTCTGTAAGGAAATATCGACCGATCATCAAATCCGGGTCGCAAGATATGAGGCCGGAATACGCAACATATTGTCAATATCGCCATTAAATGGTGTCTTGAAAAACGAGGCAAGCAGTGACTTTGAAAAACGTATTTATCTGGTTACCGGTGGCCTTGGCAAAATCGGACGACATTTATGTAAAAAATTGTCAGAAACCGCTGAAACGATCATAATAATAGGTCAGAGTGATTATAAAGAGGATAAAGAGAAACTTTCAACCATAGATTATATTGAGAAGGCCGGCGTAAAGGTTGACTATCAAACTATTAACTTAGCCGACTCTTTGGCAATGGAACAGTTATTTTGCGATTTAAGAAGCAAATACAAAAAAGTTCACCGCATTTACCACCTTGCTGGAGTCGCAGACGATTTTACTCCGATCAGTAAAAAAAATAAAGATCAGTTTATAAGAACAGTCAGTCCTAAACTAACAGGCACGTTGTTGTTAAAGAAGGAATCTTCAAAACTAAAACCGGATACTTTTGTAATATTTTCCTCACTGAACGCGGTTATCCCTAAAAAATTCAGCTTTGATTATGCCGCCGCCAATGCTTTTGAAGATCACCTTGCATTTAAAATTCAAATGCAGGGAGGTACCAGGTACGTTAGTCTCAATTGGCCGGGGTGGGATGTTTTCCCCGATGATACACAAAACACAAGCGGCATTAATCCTTTAGAAGGAATTAAACTAATGGAAGCTTCTTTACTTTCAGGAAGAGCTAATATAATTATATCAGCGCCGGCTGACTTTGCAGCTTACCGTATAAATCCATTTTTCCGGATTTCGATGGATGACTATAAATCAAATGGTCCTAAAAATGATATCAGTAAAGCAAATGAAAATATAAGGGAGCCGCAGATTGACGATTCTGTTGAATCAACTATTAGCTCAATATGGCAAGAGGTTTTGAAGGCAGATTCTATAGATCCAAGTGACGATTTTTTTGATATCGGAGGGCACTCATTGAACGGAACCCAGGTATTGAACAGGATAAATAAGAAACTGGGAGTTAATGTAGATATGGACGAATTTTTCGACTACGGCACGTTAAGATCTCTGAGCGATCTTGTTCAGCTGAAATTAGATGGTTTGCAGGACAATGATCATTCACCTAAAACTTATTCGTTTATCACACCATTAGCGAAACAGACTGACTACGCTATTTCAGATATTCAACGGACATTTTGGCTTAATACACAGCTGCAAGAGAATTCCCGTATCTATAACCTTGTTTTTCCATTTTTTATTAAATGCGACTTTCAAATTGACGTCCTAAAGCAAACTATGGATTATCTGTTGCGACGTCACGAATCCATGCGGACTTCTTTTCGTTTGACAGATGGCGAAATCAGACAATTTATTATCCCTGCCAACGATTTTGATTTTAAAATAAGACATGAAAATGGCAGCGAGGAACTCAGTTGGGATTCGTATGCGCAACACGAGCACGACCTCTTGTTTAATATAGAACAGGATCCACTGGTTAGGGCTTCTCTCGTTACTTACAGGGCCGACAACCATTTGTTTGTGCTTACTATGCATCATCTGGTGGCGGATGGGTGGTCTCACGGCGTTCTTTTGCAGGAATTTATACTGGTGTTTAAATCATATTTAAATGGCCAGGAACCAATTCTTCCGCCGTTGAATTTCCAGTATAAAGATTACGTAGCCTGGCTGGCGCAGAAACTATTAGAAACAGGACCGGAGGACGCATCATATTGGCGTCAGAAATTAACTGGCGAATGGCCCATGCTTCTACCCAAAGAAATTTATTCCGGTGAAGGTTCGCAATGGAAGGCTGGAACTCGTAAGATTACTTTGAGCCACAGCGAAACACTAGCGCTGAAAACTTTGGCAAAACAACAGGATGTTACGGTTTTTATGGTGTTAATAAGCCTAATTAAGGCTGTTATACATCAGACCTTTCACTGGAACGATATCGTTATAGGTACTGTAACATCAGGAAGAATCCATCCGGAACTGGAAAATCAGATAGGGAATTATTTAAACACACTTGCGATACGGGATTCTGTCAGTGGCGATATGACGTTTATTGAGTTGCTGAAACAAGTCAGACAAACAACTTTGGAGGCATTTAAGCATCAAACCTACCCATTTTCAAAGGTTGTCGAACAAAAGATGAATGATGGTGCATCCTGGCGGGAGCGATGGTTGGATATACAGGTAAACCTACATAACTATCTCAGAGTGGAAGATCATCTAAAAGGTGCGGCGGATCTTTTTGAGGTACCGGAAGAAACAGCAAATTATGACCATGATACAGACTGGAGCCTGCATTTTAATTGCCTGGAGCTAGATAAGGACATCCTAAGCATTTATATAAACTACAGCAGGCAAATGTTTGATGACCAACAGATACTCCGGCTGGAAACAGATCTTGTTACTTTAATAAGACAAGTTCCAGGTAACCCAGCTGCAGAAATTAGTGCGATATATCTGCTGGACCCTGCTTTCACTAACATTAACAATTAATCTTCAATATAAATTTATGGAACAATTAAAAGCACCGGTTATCCATGATGGGTTTCCTCTAATAGTAGAATTTTCAAATGAGCCTAAGGAAAACTTTATAAAATGGTATCAAGAGAATAAGCCCCAGATGGATTCGGCACTTCTTGAAAGTGGAGCAATTCTATTCAGGGGACTGGATTTAAATAATCTTGGAGATTTTGAATTTGTAATGTCTTCAATAAGCCAAAAGTTCGTAAACTATATCGATGGCTTTTCTCCCCGGACTAAATTGACAAAAAACATTTATACTTCTACAGAGTATGACGCCGATTTTTACATTACACTGCATAATGAACTTTCATTTTCAAATAAGTGGCCGGCCCATATATTCTTTTTTTGTGTCACTCCGGCACCGCACGGCGGTGAAACAGTCATTGTTGACGGGCGAGAAATACTAAAGAAAATGAGACCCGAATTGCTAAGCGAGTTTAAGGAAAAAGGAGTAACCTATATACGGAACTTACACGACGGGGGAGGCCCTGGCCCATCATGGCAGCAAACTTATGAAACAGAATCCCGCGAAACAGTGGAAAACTTTTGTAAAAACGGGAATATCGAATTTGAATGGAAAGACGATCAGGGATTAAAAATCATACATAAGAAAGAATCTTTGTTAGCGCATCCCGTTACCGGCGAAAAGGTTTGGTTCAATCAGGTTGACCAGTTTCACCCATGTCATTTTAAAACGGAAATCTACGAAACCTTGATGGAATTATATGACAATGATGAAGAATCACTTCCTATGTATGGCAGTTTTGGGGACGGTAGCAGAATAGAAAATGAAAAAATTGACGAAGTAAGAAGGACCATTGATGAGCTGTCTTACCCTGTCGCTTGGCAAAAAGGAGATTTGCTACTCTTGGACAACGTGCTGGTTGCCCATGGAAGAATGCCCTACAAGGGGGATAGAAAAATACTTGTCTCAATGTCTATATAACACAAACTACTTCGGTTATGCGTATAATTAAACTGCTTCAAAGCAAAAGTAGAGCATTCTATCTTTTGTTGGTGCTCCTGGGCTTCGGTAATTCATTGGTCTATAGCGGGATTTTATTTTTTATAAATAACGCTATAACAGGTAAGAGAATTCCCTTCTTTCCAGATTATGATTGGCTATTTTATCTCTTGATCATTATTATATCTGCCACCTGTAACATCATTTCGCAAAAACTTTTGATTGTGATGACCAACGATATGCTGGTCAACTATGAAAATACGATCCTTGATAAGGTCAAACATGCCAGCTATGAGAAATTCGAGATCATGGGTAAGCAGAGAATATACGCCGCTCTTGGCGATGCCTGGATACTCGCCGAATTTCCAAGGACCTTTGTTGCATCTGCTAACACTTTTATAATCGTGCTGTGCAGCGTTGGCTATATGTTTACTATTAATGTAGCTGTAGCCCTGACATTTACATTTTTTCTTACTGCGCTTTCAATAGGATTTATAAAGTCTGGTATCACCATCAAGGATGAATTTGCTATAATTCAAGGCTTACAGGATAAATTCTATGCGTATATGAATGATTTTCTGGATGGGTTTAAAGAAGTTAAGATGCGGGCAACCAGGTCTGACAGCATTTTATCGGATTATATTGCAGAAAACCGGCAGAAGAAAAAGGTAGTGAGTATAAAAACGTATACAAAAGATACGGTCTTTGGTTTTGTTTCCCGATTTACCTGGTATCTGCTAATTGGATCCATCGTATTCATCTTCCCCCGTTTCTTCCATTTGACAGTAGCTTCTATGACAGTATGTCTCCTGATAGTACTCAATATGCTGGAAGCTATGAACTTTTTTCTCGGCAGCATTCCTTTCTATTTTAGGGTTGACACAAGTCTCAAAAAAATGGAAGATTTAAATGCAGAGGTCGATGAATTTGAAATTGAGTCGATAATTTCAAAACGCGAACTATCTAATGAACCCTTTAGGAATATAGTTTTCGAACAAGTGACCTACCAGTATTCAGACGAAAATAGTAATAAGGTCTTTAAACTGGGGCCGATTAACTTAGAAATAAGGAAGGGGGAAATAATCTTTATTGAAGGCGGAAACGGCAGCGGAAAGAGCACCTTTATAAACCTGCTGACCGGATTATATCAGCCGCAGTCAGGAAATATTTATTATAATGATATCAAGGTAACCGCCGAAATGCATGATTCATTTATGAATAAGTTATCTGCAATTTTTACCGGAAATCATATGTTCTCAGAAAATTATGATCGCTTTGATATTTCAGAGAATAATGTTCTTCTTTCCGATTTAATACAGCTTGTTCGGTTAAAAGGTATTGCTGAGATTGACGTGGAAAGGGGCTGGATCGGAGCGAAATTATCAAAAGGGCAGCAAAAGCGTTTGGCTCTTGTTTTTGCGCTACTGGAATCAAAGGAAGTACTGATTCTTGATGAATGGGCCGCCGAACAGGATCCTGAATTCCGCGCATACTTTTATCTTGATGTTCTGCAGGCCATTAAGGAAATGGGAAAAACAATTATTCTCATTACCCATGACGATAAATATTTAAGCGCAGCTGACAGGAATATCAAATTCTCTGAAGGTGGTATCGTGGCCGATAACCTAAAGGGTGTAAACGAGTTTTTAACATTATAAAATGATTGAAAAAATTATCTTTTTACCCTATGCCGGTGGATCTAAATACGCCTATCGGAGTTTCTTGAAATTTCTGCCCCGGGGAGTAAAGGCAGTAACGCCTGAGCTACCGGGCCACGGCAGCAAGATTGATGAGGCACCTCTGCAATCATTGGAACAGCTTATTTTAAATGTTTATGAACAAGTTAAGCTGGAATTAAATGGTAACTACATAATATACGGGCATAGTATGGGAAGTTTGCTTGGGTACTTACTTGCGAGGCTTATTTTATCGAAAAATGATAAGCCGCCGGTCTTTCTGGCATTTACAGGGTGCCGGGCACCGTCAATGATCGAAAAAAGAAATCGTAAACTTCATTTGCTTGATTCAGAATCGTTTTGGAATGCCATATTCGATTTTGGCGGACTGCCTGTAGAAATACTCGAAAATGAAGATTTACGGGGCATGATAGAGGTTCCGTTCAGAGCGGACTTTAAGATGGTGGAAACCTATAAACACGTGGCATACCCGATTGATTTACCCATTCTGGTGATTAACGGTAAATCTGAAAATATTACCGAAGAAGAGGTGAGCGGCTGGCATTCTGATTCCAGCTCCACTGTAGTCTTAAAAAAAATCGAAGGAGACCATTTTTTTATAGTCGGTCAGGAAAAGCAGATTTTGGAAGAAATTTTTTTCTTCCACGATAATTTAATACCATCAATTCAATAGCATATCATGGACATTACGGAATTTAAAGGCTGGCTAACATTACTTGTTACCAAGAAGCAATTTCTGATAAAGGGGTGCGGAGAGTTCGTCAGAGAGAAGCGGCTGCATTTTCCTTTTACCGGGATTGATATAGCTGTAGATAACGCTGAAATATATTTGCAGAAAGGAGAAAAATCTCAAATTATTATTGAAGGAGATAAAAATATCCTTCGGCTGGTAAAAGGCCGGGTAAAACATGGCGTTTTAAAAATTTATACAGCGAATGGACTCAATTTAAACCCTTCCAATAAAATAAGGATTTTTATTGCCACAGACTACTTTGACCAGCTGCTAAACAGCGCGGGCAGCGATATACTCGGAGCCGAGATATTTTCAAATCCAATGTTAACAGTAATGAATACGGGAACCGGTCAGATCACATTGTCAGTATGCACAGAACTACTTGATGTCAGAAATAGTGGTTCCGGAAAAATGGTTTTAAGGGGATATACCGACAAAATGCGGTGTACATCGTCAGGAACAGGCCAAATTGAAGCGAGGAATTTAAAGGCCCAAAAGATATTTATAAATGTAAGCGGTAGCGGAAACAGTCGATTCCATTGTGTTAAAAAAATAGCAGGTTTTATATCCGGTAGTGGGGATATTTATTATAACGGATCGCCTAAACACATTTTAATGAATACTGCGGGAAGTGGGAGTTTAATAAAAAATAGTTTTTGTTAAAATATGATCACGATAATTTTTAGTTATCTGGACGTTGGAACTTGCAGTTTTGATGACGCAAAAGCATTATTTCCTGAATGTATATGTAAAGAATTTAACCATTTGAAACGGGGACAGGCCGCTAACGCGACGTTAATGGGCAAAATATTATTGGCCGCTGGATTGCAACAACTCAATTTCTCGATGAGTGAAATGGACAATTACCGCAGAACGTTGCAGGGACGGCCTTATTTAAACGGGTCATCATTAGATTTTAATATTTCACATTCAGGCAATTTGGTTGCGATCGCACTGAGTGATACTAACCGGGTCGGCCTCGATTTAGAAGAAAAAAAGTGGGTGCAGCTTTCTGATTTTGATATGGTTTTTACCAGTGAAGAATTATCATTTATCAATGACGACCTAGATAATTTTTACGACTACTGGACCGTAAAAGAAGCCGCAATGAAGGCAGACGGCAGGGGCTTCGGATTACATCCTAAGGAAATTAAGATAAGTTCAAAAGTAAAGGAAGTATTGATAGATGCGAAAAAATGGTTTTACCGGCCGTTTGAAGTCGACTCAAACTTTGCCTTGAATTTAGTTACTAACCTGGACTGGTGTTTTGAGGATGTCAAAATTGCTTTTATGGATAAATTTCAAGTTAATAAATCTTCAACAGTTTTACTCTCAAATCTAATCTGGTTATGAATAGTGTTAATACCATCTTAAAATATTTAGAATATCAGGCGCAATTAATTCCTGAAGCAGCAGCCATTAAATTCAGAGACAAAACTATAAGCTATGGTGAACTTGACCACAGATCAGGAATATTGGCCAGCGAGTTTCAGACGCGCTCACTAGTTACTGGTACTCATGTACTTGTTTATATGGAACGCTCTCCGGAAATTATAATAGCGATGATGGCTATTTTTAAGGCGGGACTGATTTACGTTCCGATGGATACTGCGTATCCTATTGAGCGACTGAATTTTATTATAGAAAATAATCCCGGTAGTTGCCTTTTAGTCGATAGGGCCGATTTAGGGACGATCAAGACAGGCGATAATCCAATAATTGAAATAAATAGATATTCAGACTACACGGAAAGGGAATCAAGAGGTCACGACCTCTCCTATATAATTTACACATCCGGTTCAACGGGTAGACCGAAAGGAACCGTTGTAAGCCATGAAAGCTTGTTGGCATCAAGCGAAACTAGGCTGAACTACTACGGGCCCATAAAAAATGTGCTTCTTATTCCATCGTTTGCCTTCGATGCGTCTCTAGCTGCCATTTGCTGGACTCTTTTATCAGGCGGCTGTCTAATAATCGCTGAAGAATCTGTTTTGAAAAGCAGTAGTGGAATGAGGTTGCTGCTTGAAAACAATCATATTAATGCATTGCTCTGCGTCCCTTCCTATTATCGTTTTTTACTTGATGAACAGGTTTTTCTAAATGCAAGTCAACCAGATATTGTTATTTTGGGTGGCGAAGGTTGGGACATCAGCCTGGCAGAGAAACATTTTGAATGTCTGCCTGACTGTCAATTATACAATGAATACGGTCCGACAGAATGTACAATTTGGGCTACTGTCGATAGGATATTTCCCGGAGAACAGATTACTATAGGCCGCCCCGTAACAGGTGTGGAAGTGGCTTTGTTAGACGAAGCATTGCTACCCGTCTCTTTTGATGGTGGCTATGGCGAAATTTATATTTCCGGCATTCATCTGGCTGCTGGCTATTTACAGATGGCAGACCTCGAAAGTAACTCGTTTCCTTTTATTAACGGGAAAAGGTTTTACAGGACGGGTGATATTGCGCAATATAATAACGACGGTAAATTAATTTTTGGGGGAAGAATTGATGAACAGGTAAAAATAAGCGGGCACCGAATTGAACTAGGAGAAATAGAACAAGTTTTTAATGGGATTGAGCACATTTTAGAAACACGTGTATTGTTAACGACGGATAATAATCCTGCAATTATCGGATTTTACAAAGCCGACGATAAGAGAGCTGTCAACGATGCTGTTATACGTAAATACCTTCAGGAGCGGCTTCCCGAATACATGATACCTTCTAAATTCATTCGGGTAGAGGGATTTCCACTTACTGCTAATGGTAAGCTTGATAAAGTAAAATTGCTCAGCAGTATCAGTTACGCTGATGTACATAGCTTAACTGATCCTGAAACTATTTGCGAACACAACGTCTTAGAATGCTGGATACATCTTTTCCAAAGAAAAGAAATTAGTGTTGAACAAGATTTCACTGAATTAGGCGGAAGCTCATTACTTGCGATGCGTATGGTTTCCTATCTCAGCAGAAATTTCAATTATACCATTCATGTCAGCGATGTTTTTAAAGGAGGTACTATTCGTGGCCTGTCATCTTTAATCGAAAGCAACAGGACGGACATCATGCCTGTCATAGAACACGATATCTCAAGGCATGGGTTTTATCCGCTCTCGTTTCAACAGGAGCAAATGTGGATCATCGATAATCTTGAAGGCAGCATGCCTTACCATATCGATATTCATTATATCATTACTGGCCAGATTGATTTAGAGCTTATAGAAAAATCACTGAATCTTTTAATTGAACGCCATGAGATTTTAAGGTCGGTGATCGGTATGGAAAACGGGGGAGTAACTCAATCTTTGGTGCAAACCCAGTTTCGCCTGGAAATGTTTGAAGATTCCGATGATACTGCCAAGTTTTATTCCAGCTCATTTGACCTGTCTCGTCAAATACCCATACGTGTAGCAGTATATCATAAAAGCCGCGATGAATTTCATCTGTATTTGAGACTGCATCATATTGCGGCTGACGGCTGGTCATTGTCAGTCTTAATTAATGAGCTTGCTGCTATATACGTGGGTCAACTGGAAGGCCGCGAAGAAGTGTTGCCTCGTAATTCAATTTCTTATATCGATTATGCATTATGGCAGCGCGGGCAGCTGAATAGTTCGACATGGCGCAGTGGTCTAGCATATTGGCAGGCTAAGCTTAAAGGGGCGGAACCTGTTGGTTTTCCGATAGACAAAAGATACCCCGCGTATCCATCCCGTAAAGGCAACGCTGAGTCATTTTTTATTGCGCCAGAAGTTTATCGATTAATCACTGCGTTCTGTAAGCGGGAAAAACTGACGCCATATATATTTGTACTGTCTGCTCTTAAAATTTTAATTTCAAAATACAATAATGGTGCTGAAGATGTCTGTATAGGGAGCGTACTTGCGAACCGAAATCTTCAGCAAATGAGTGGATTGTTCGGGTATTTTGCCAATACTGTAGCCCTAAGGACTGAATTCGACGAAGAAATTCAACTCTTTGATTTATTTGGGCTTGTCAAGGAAACCGTTTTAAATGCTATAAAATACGGAGACTTACCCTATGAACTTGTCGTAGATGCACTTGAAGTAAAAAGATCGGCGTCAATGAATCCGTTTTTTAATGTCATGCTCGTTTTTCAAGATTCAACAATTCCCGAGTCCATCACAACAGGATCCGGCTTCTGGGCCTTGCAGCCGCCCGTACGTACAACCAGCAAGTTTGATTTATTATGGGATGTAACACAAAAAAATGAGGGTTTAGAGATCATACTTGAATATAATACCGATATATACGAAATTCAGACCATCAGTGGTATAATCGAACAATATTCCCACTTGATACAAAATATTTTGACGTTTTCCAGATCAGAAAAGATCTCAAAATTGCCGTGGCTTTCCTGTGATTTTTCACAGAATTTGACGGATTCAATGAACGTCGCTTATCCGAAACAATCAACGCTTATAACTGCTTTTTCTGATGTGGCAGGCAGGTTTTCTTCAAATGTGGCCGTCAGTTATGAAGATAGGTCTCTAAGTTACGGGGAACTGGATTCATACAGCAACCGGCTGGCGCATTATTTAATCGGTGAGGGCATCA
>NZ_JACCBZ010000011.1 GCF_013408825.1 Mucilaginibacter tundrae | reverse complement strand
GGGTCAGTTTGCCCCGAAATGCCCTGGTCAGTTTGCCCCGAAACAGTGGGTCAGCTTGCGCCGAAATGGTGTGGTCTCATTCATCATAATCTCCACAACAAAGTAAAGGGGTTAATTGAGGCAAAATATTGAAAAAATTGCTTCGGAGTCAGGTCACGAAACAATACAGAAGATAAGGTTTTGGCTGTATAACAGCCGACTTTTTCTGTAAGGCCCAAAAACAAGCTTTATTAAGTTTGCTATCTTGCGGGCAGCAAATTATATTGCAAATATAAAAAAATCAATAAATAAAGCCCGGATAGAATTATTGTAATGGTAATTTCTATGTCAATTTATTTTAATATCATTCCAATTTATAAACGATACAAATAAGCGAATTTAAAAAGTTACGTCAAATAATTGGCCTGTATAATGGTTTTAAAGTCTCTTTTTCTATTTTTGGAACGTCATGATTTTACAGTACTGCTCCGATCTTCATTTAGAGTTTCCCCAAAATGAAGCCTATATAAAAGCTAACCCCATTAAGCCCATAGGCGACATTTTGATATTGGCTGGCGATGTTACTTTGTTTACCAGGATAGACAGGCAAAAAGACTTTTTTAATTATATCAGTGATCATTTTAAGGAAACGTATTGGATACCTGGAAACCACGAATATTATCAAAGCGATATTTCAAATAGATCGGGTTCATTTGAAGAAAAAATCAGAAACAATGTATATCTGGTAAATAACGTAGTTAAAAATTTTGGCACAAATAAGCTGATATTTTCTACGTTGTGGTCTTCCATCAGTCTGTTAAATGGCTGGCGGATAGAACGTGGCTTGAATGATTTCTATCAAATTAGTTATAATGGGAAACGCTTTCAAATTCCTGATTATAATGACTTTCACGAAAAATGTCTTACGTTTCTGCGCGATGCTTTAGAAGTAGATACAAAGGGCAAAAAAGTAGTGGTCACACATCATCTCCCTACTTTTAAACATTATCCGCCTGAATATAAAAGCGACTATTTAAACGAGGCTTTTGCAACAGTGCTAGATGATTTGATTTTGGATACCACGCCGGATTATTGGATTTATGGACATCACCACCGGAATATTCCTGAATTTAAAATAGGTCACACAAAAATGTTGACTAATCAACTTGGATATGTTCAACAGAATGAAAATCTATCTTTTAATAGTGATAAATGTATCGAACTTTAAATCATGGATTTGGAAGCTCGTGAGGATTGGGACGGTAGCGAAGTATGATCTGATAGCAATGGTATCAGATGCTAAAAAACCTAAAATCGAACTTTTTCAGTCATGGTTATATTGTAACTATACTCGCTGGGCTATGTGGCAATTGCCCCTATAAGGTTTTTTTTGCCCCTTTATTGCCCCAATACAACGTGTAATATGTACCCTTTCCTGTGGTTCCCATCTTTAACAGTAATTTCTTTTCAGTCAGTATTTTGAGGTCATTCGATGCGGTGCGCTTAGAAACCCCAAAGAGTTCCTGATATTGAGAATTGTAAATGATTCCTTTAGCTTTCACTGTTAGTAATACTTTCCTAAACCGCTCATCCAGACCTAACCCCGTCAAATATTCTTCCGTATAAATATCTTTGAAGAATGTCACTACCACACCGCCCCAGGCTTCCTCAAATGACGGTTCGGGCAGACCAGCTGTCTGACATGCTGATAAGATAGTTTCGATGCCCCGTCCCCAGGATTCTATATAGCCTGCACGGAAAAATACTTCTGCAATGTGCTTGTTACGCGGATGGGAGGCATGTTTTTGGGTTAGCTTTTCCTAAGGAATGTCGGCTGGTAGTTTGCCGGGGTTCCACAGCATTAATTTATCGTCATATACACTCAACTGTATCGTGGTTAACTAAACATTAGCCAGTAGTTTGTTTACCATCAATCAAACTATTGAGAAGGAGCCAAAGCCGGTTACTAAGTATATAAGGTTTCAAATATTCCCAGAACAAAAGAGAAGCTCCGAATATTACAAAATAACGGTATGAGGCATATTAGGTTTTATTTTTTTTGATTATGGTTTATTTGCTGTTGAATAAGCTTATTAAGTAAACAAGCAGTCACAAAAGCGGCTGCTTGTTTATCAAAGACTGCTCTAAATAATGTTGGGTATTTAAAAGAAACTTTGTACATTTACTTTTTGTGTAACGATAAGACCCATTTTTTAGGTCTTATAATGACATTCGAAGTAATATGGCACATGGCGTTTACATATCATCCAACCTCACACAGCAACAACTTGAATTTATGAAGTTGCTGGATGACTATGAAATTGAGCTGTTTGAATTTGATGAGATTGAAAATCAAATCAATAGAAAGTTTGATAACCTTAACGAAGTCCTTGAAAATTTAGTCCATAAAGAACTGCTTTCCCGTATAGAACGGGGGAAGTTTTGCAAGGTCAATTTTCGTGATGAAAACGTGATCGGCACATTTGTGGTAAAAAACAGTGCGGTAGCTTATTGGTCAGCGCTAAATCTACACGGATTAACTGAACAATTTTCTAATACAATATTTATTCAGACCACACATAGAAAGACTGATAAAACCCTTTTAGGAACCACTTATAAATTTGTCACTATAAATCCTGGTAAGCGAACCGGTATTATGTACAACGGCTATGGTAATACAAAATATCCTATAACGGATATTGAAAAGACTATTATAGACTGTTTTGATCAACCACAATATTCTGGTGGTTATGCTGAACTAATAAGGGCTTTATCCCAGGCAGAGATTAATCCTGATAAGATGATCAATTATTGCAAATCGGTTGGCAATGGTGCTGCTACAAAAAGGATGGGATTTTTGGTGGAACTATTTGAAAAGCCATCGATGGATAAATTTATTGCTTTTGCAAAAGCGCAGATAAATGGAAAGTATAACCTTTTTGATCCGCAGGGAACAGAGAAAGGTGAATTTGTAGCAGCTTGGAAGTTGAGGCTGAATATCAGCAAAGATGAATTGCTTAATCTAACAGACAAACAATATTAATGATACTAAAGAAGGAAATAGAGAAAATTGCGCTGCATGAAAATGTATCCCGTAGTACAGTAGATAAGGATTGGGTATTAGGTCATTTCATTGATGCTATATTCTCCATTCCAATATGCCGGGATAGTCTTATATTTAAAGGCGGCACCTGTTTGAAGAAGTGTTATATACCTGATTACCGATTTTCAGAAGACCTGGACTTTACATCTGTAAACCCTGAATTTGTATTAAACCGGGAATTATTTCAGGAAATAACCGAACTGATAACACAACGGACAGAAATCCCTTTATTTATCGATTCTATAAAAAAATTGAAGCATAAGGATATGCCTACCGGCTATGCAGCAATCATTAAGTTTTGGGGTGCCGATCATTTAAAGAACCAGGCACCACCTCCCCCGGAAAGATGGGCAACGAGCGTAAAAATAGAGATCATCCTTTATGAAAAAATGTTATTCCCTATTAGCATATGCCCCATAACACATGCGTATTCTGATAAACTGGCCTTAGCAGATGAAACTATCCCTTGTTATGATTTAAAAGAGGTAATGTCGGAGAAATTGAGAGCGTTAATACAACGTTCCTATTCTGCACCGAGGGATTACTTTGATATATGGTATCTATCAAAAAAGCTTACTGAAATTGAATGGCTGGTAATAGTTGATGCATTTCATGAGAAAATGAAATTTAAAAACTTGGAGTTTACTACCATAAATCAATTTTTAAATGATGATGTAGATAAAAAACTTACGGGAGCGTGGAAAAATAGCCTTGCACATCAAATACCGCATGAACAATTACCACCTTATAGTCAGGTGAAAGAAGAGTTATTATTGTTGTTTAAAAAAATATTTAATAACAATTGAAGCCAGGCAGTTGCGGCAGGTGGCTTCATTGCACCACGTGGGTTCAATTTTTCACCTCTAGCTTCGCCGCTGCACAAGTAGAAATTTAAATTTCGCAAAAAAAAATCTTCTTTCGATTTTAAAAGAAATTGATTCTTAGGTAACCATCTGATAAGGATTTACAAAGATAAATCTAAGATCGAACTATCTGAATTCAAGAGTCTCCGAAGCGTTTTATGAATTTAATGCAATGTAGGTAAATCTGCGTGAAGATACTTTTTCATGTGTTGTTTGAGTTCCTCAAATGCTAAGGGGTACTTTTTTTTTCCTTTCCTCAACGTCATATGGGATCACCACATCATCACCAATGTAACGCTCCAATATTTCGTTAAAAACTTTATTGCCTACGGCTCCCGACTTAATTTCAAACTCGCGAATTAGGTTGATTGAATCAACATTTTCCTCAAGAAAAGTTTTATTTAATACCGATTGCTTACCCAGTCCTAGATTCACGCCAATCCAGCCATATTCTTCAAAAAAGATCTTTGACCTTTTTTTTACGCCATTATTTAATCGTTTAATTTTGGGGTCAAAAAGGTAATCATAAATTTCTTTCTTTAACATTAAAGCGTAACCAACCGAGTCCTGGCTTTCTTTCATAGGCTGAAGAACGGTCTTATAATCATCAATGACACTCAACTTACTCGCGGCAAATTTGATGAAGTAGTCCTTTATATTGAGTTTCATGTTTAGTAGATTATTTCCTTTGGTGTGAATAAAGAGGCCATTTATTGACCTTTTTTTCTTTATGAAATAATTGTAATCCAACATAAACCCTTCCTTGCCAAGCAGCGGTTGTTTTAACATTGCTGGATAGCCAAGTCTAGTATAGGCGATAGGGCCAAAGGCATAACTATCATACGTGAACTTTTGTGTTAAGCCGGGATAACGAAGCGACTGTTTCATCAAGCTGAATTCATTATCACTAAATGTCGACCGAATTGGAGTTGCCAAGACGTACGCAAGAAAGTCGCAATAGACATCTTTTTCCAATACTTCTTTAAAGTCAAGTTTACCAGTAAATGCATTTCGACTGAGGTTGAGTGGTAAGATAGCGTCGTTATCAAAAACACTGATCTTTGGAAGGTTATTCATGGCGCTCATTTTCAAACCCGCGGAAAGTGGGTCAGCAGGAATGACTAAACCATTGCATATAAATCGTGCAGGGTTCGAATTATTACTGTAGGTCCATAGCAACTTTGTGTAACCCTTAGCTTCTATAGCATTCCAATCGACTGGTAGCGGATTTTCTAAACCGGGATTAGGATGTTCTACGCCATATCTGCTATTGTTATAATTATATATTATTTTCGGTTCGGCCAACGTATACCAAGATAACCAGGAAACGCTTCCGCTTTTCTTTTGGCTAGGATCAAGTTTATGATAAGTATCTAAATTTAACTTAACGCGGATTTGCGTACCAGCCACCAACGAATTATCTTTTTTCAACTCGATTTGTGCGGTGTTTATATCGGTTGTGAAGCGGAATCCCGCGGTAGTATCAAATTTTCGCGTCGATACTTCTATTTCCTCACCCAACAGAAATGCCGCCAGAACACCAATACCAAAACGACCGCTTCGGTTAACTTTTGTATGGCGGCTATCACTTACAAAGGCCTTTTGCCAATTCATACTCTTTCTGAAAGAAGCTCCTACTGTTAAAAAATATTTTTTTATTATATCAGTATCCATTCCGGTTCCATTGTCTGTAATTGTAAACCAGATCTGACCATCGGTTCTTTCGATCGAAATATCTATAACACCTTGATAGTCAAAATTATTTTCTAGCACTTTCCGTTCACGACAAGCGTCAACCGCGTTTTGTAGTAATTCGCGAACACCGAAAGTAGGGTCATCTCCATATAATGGGGCAATCAGCAACTTGATCAATTCTTCATTAGCTTTAAATGAAAGCTGTTCCGGGATAAAATCCAAACTATCAAACAACTGTGGTTCAGCAAGATTAGAATCTATCCTACGAAAACGAATCTCCGGTTTATTAGGGCGATCACCGTATAATTCGCCCAATACCGCCCATGAACGGTCTAATTCGCCTTGGATACCTGCAAAAAGATTCCGTAATTTGAAATACATTCTGCTATCCTTTGGTGCGGTCGTTACATAAATTCGTTCTGGATCATCCTGATATTCATTATCAATAACTGTGATTGCTAAATGAGCATTGTGCTCCATTTCAGAAATTGGACTACTGAAGGTCTTGAGTCGAATAAGAATCTCCGAAGTACGGTCACGATCAATTTGGATATAGTCGGCAATTCTCAATAATACCATAAGGTA
This sequence comes from Mucilaginibacter tundrae, assembly GCF_013408825.1. Lineage (GTDB taxonomy): Bacteria > Bacteroidota > Bacteroidia > Sphingobacteriales > Sphingobacteriaceae > Mucilaginibacter. The sequence goes on along the minus strand of NZ_JACCBZ010000011.1, from coordinate 131,727 downwards.
AATCGCATGTACGTTGAGTGGGACGCGCCGAACATGCTTACCAAAAACTTCTTCGAGGTAATCTGCGCAAAAACGAAGGTCTGTACCGTGGCTTCGTGCGATCAGACCTATAAGATTGCGTTCTTGTTCAGTTAGACCGGCCGCAAATGGCAATATTGTTTCACCTGGAAAACCAGCCAAAGCTACTTCATGTGCCAGACGGGGATGATTACGGCGTATAAATTCTCCTATCAATTGACGATGATGACCCGTTAATTCCGCCGGCCTATCAACCGGTGGTATGGTCACGACGTAGGTTGCATCGCCAAAAATTGCCAGTAATTGTTTCTCATTAAACCGCTTAGCTTCGTTTAGGTATTCTTCCCAGAGATTATTCCAAGTTAAATGATCAAGTTTTTCATTTCTGATCTTATCGAAGGAACCATTTAAGAGGGCTGAGAAGCCTTCTGGCCTTAAATGCATACCTAAATCGTGAAGGATCACTGACAAGATGTAAAAAGCGATATCTTTTTGTTTCAATATATTTTGGAAAGTATCGTCTTTGATCAAATTATCAGAGGAAAAAATCACCCCTTCGATATGCGCGGTGCCATGTTCTGTATATTCTTCGAAAAAATACAACTTGTTATCGGTCAGTATTTTACCAAATTGCGAGAGTGCTGTTTTTACAATACCATCCAGCAAAGGTTCTTCTTCTAACTTGTTTTTTAATCTTTTTGGAAGGTTCATGTCGGGTTTAAGCTGATGATTGAATGACGAATTTAATAAATATACTTATGGCTAAGTATGTTTTTTTAAAGCACGAAAAAATTGATACCACTACCCAAAAAAATATTAGACCAAATACAAACCTTTATGGGTTGGGTTCATTGAACTTGATTGTTCCTGTTTGGATGAAATGAATCGAACTTTCGATTTTCCAGTACCCGATCAAGTTACACTCTATTCTAATTATGATGGTATGCTATTGTACCATTGCACCTGGAAATTGACTTGTATTTCATATTCACCACATCCGCAAAAATAGCCCGCCGCCAGGATAAAAAGTAAAGGCCATGCAGAGCGGGCCATTGTGTTTTTCTTTTCAGAGGCGGCCCGGCCTTGACTATTTACCCGGCTCGCGCTGTTGGTTGCTTAAGTGGTAAATATGTGATGGTGTGCTCATTTCCTGACTAATGGAGATGATCTACAAGCTTTAAAAATAATAGTTCGCAAAATGCGGGTTGCGAACTTGATTTATCCAAAATCCATCAGTTTATCAGCTATTTCTTGCTTTACATTATCCTCAAAACCAGCCCAGTAGTTTTGGGTGGTATTTAAACTACGATGGCCTAAACTTTCCTGTATTAATTCCATTTTAGCGCCATTACGTATAGCTGCCGTTGTGAAGGAATGCCTTGCGTAATAGGTAGATATATCGGCATCCAATTCCAAATCTTTCGCCAGTTTTTGAATATGCTGGTTGACAAACCGAATAAAGTTTTGGTTTACCCTTAGCTTCTCAGCTTCATCCATCTTCTTAGTTAATATCGGAAATACATAATTGTCAGGCAAAAAAGGGCGAGTGCCGTAGCGTTCTATTACTGCTTTAATCGTTTCTGTTAAAGGAATAATAATGGGCTTGGGCTTGTCTTTAGTGGTATGAAGCGTTTTATGTCGCAAAAATGAAATAGACTTTTTATTGATGTTTTTATACTTCAATTCTGCAATATCCCGGAAATTCATTCCATTACACTGGTAACTAAAAAACCAAAAATCCCTTGCTTTTTCTTTCGGGCTGCCTGGTTCAACTGGAGCAGTATATAATTTTTTTAATTCGTCTTTACTTAATGCCTTCTTTATGTTTTGCCCTGTAGGTATTTTATATTTTTTGAAAGGATAGAGTTCCACAGCTATGCTGCCTTCTTCCATAGCTTTATTAAATATAGCCCTTAAAGGCCGTAAGTAGATACCCACCGTTGTTTTGGATTTGTCGGCGGCGACCATCCAATTTTCATACCTGTTTAGAAAATCGACCGTAATGCGAGAAAATGATAGGCTTGACGCTGGTTTATTATCCTTTCCGGAAAACTCCAATATAGACTTTAAGCTTAACCGGTAATTAGAAGCGGTGCCGGCACGACCGTATCTGGTTAATTCATCTATGTAATCGTGATAGTAGGCACATACATCTGTGGTGCTGGCTTGCGACCGAAACATTTCCCGCTCAAATTTATCAAGGATAAATATGCCGTCCATTTTGGTAATGATCTTATTCGCCCGAGCCTCTATCGCACCTAAAGATATTTTTATCTCCTGAAAAGCTTTTTTAGGTTTTTCAGTTAAATAGGATTGTTGAAACTGTTGAGCCGTCAGGTGAATGTCTGTTGGATAGTGCCTGATATCTGTTCGGGATATATATAACCTGATTTTTACCGGTGCCTTTTTACCGGTTTCAACCTTCCGTTCATCTAAATATAAGTTAACTTTTACTGCCATTTTCATTAAAATTAGGTAAAATGCCTATTTCTCTCACACAAATTTTTTAGAACATGCGAAATTACGCAAATTTCCCACAAAATCGCCTATTTTACTCTCACACATTTCTCACACAAATGGGCAAAAAATGGCAAAAAACAGCAAAATATCACAAAATGAATTTTACATAAAATATTGATATATAAGTATTTAATAAAAAAACAAAGCATCGAAAAGTGCCTCCCATAGACTGTTAATCAGAGGGTACCTGGTTCGAGTCCAGGCTCAGGAGCTTCAAAATCAATGATTTAACCCAACTCTGGCGAGTTGGGTTTTTTGTTTCTCACACATTTTTAAACTTTTAAAAGCACGCATAATTTTGTGCATGCTCTAAAAAGCATTTTATGATCTTTTAGGGACAAATAAACTGACTAAGAATGTCACCATTATACATAGTGCGGGCACCGAGAGGCAATCAGTTAATGAAATTTAAAGTATTTAAACACAGTGGGTAAAGATGATGCCCTTTGTTTGTTCTGCGCGGGTCTTTCATGCTAGAAAATAAGGACAAGAAACTTGGTAAGCTTGGTATGGTCAGGGAAATCGCTTTTAACTTTTTTAGCAAGCGGGTAACTTGCTTCTAAACTCGTCATCCAAAGCTGCCCGTTTTTCTCTTTTGTGATTTACTGCTTTTCGATTCTGTTTCGCATTCAATAATATTCAAGGCCATTTTGGCTATGATATTATAGTTTATAGCCGATTCTCCTTTCTTTTTGAGCGAGTGGTCTTCTCTAAAAAGCATGCTGAGTGTCCAATGGAGGTTGTTTTCGATAGCCCAATGGCTGCGAATTCAGAGGATCCCCCGGTTCGAGTCCAGGCTCAGGAAGCAAGCCCCACATGTCTGTGGGGCTTTTTTATGCGCTTATTTACTCTTTCTACCCGTGCTGTATCACGCTACACATGAAACACTTGGTACATTTGGTACACTTTTCACCGTAAAAATGCCAGAAATAGTACTAAAAAGGCGGTTTTTAGATTGTTTTTGAGGCGATTTTAAGCTCAAAAACGCCAATTTCGGGTCGAAAACAATTAAAAAATGCTACTTTTTATTCATTTTTCGCATGTTTTTGATGTAAAAAACAGGTGTTTTTATAGCTTTTGCCTAGCGATCTGATACAGATCAGGGAGAGCTGAATATAATATAGCCATAGCCTAAACAAAAAAAGTGGCTATTGCCTCTCTGTTATACCAGTTCGCTATCGATTATCTTTTCAAAAAAAATCTGTCTTTTAGTTTAAGAAAATGCTTTTCATATAAATGCCAGCTTAACTGAGCAATAATTATAGAGAGTAAAAAACACAACGCAAAAAAGAATAGTTGCCATAGTATTTCACTGTTATAAAACAATTTAGGCCTTCCCATAACCTTTGCAAGAGCAAACCGAACAAAGGGATGAAAAATATATAAAGCATAACTATATTTCCCTAAAAAGACGAGTCCTCTTTTTAAAAATATTGACTTTAAAGGAAATTTAAAACTATCGGACGATTGAAGCAACAATACCAAAACACCAAAAGTGGCGCCTAGCAGGGTAAAAGAAAACAAGTAAATAATGGGGCTGCGATGGTAATCAGTATCAAAAAAACAAAAAATAATCAGCAGGCATATTAAAAGTCCATAAAATACATAAGTGAATTTTTTATATGGGATAACGTAACCAGATCTTATTAAAGTGGCTATCAATGAGCCAAAAGCCAATGAATCTATTCGTGTAAAAGTAAATATATAAATAGATTGGGCGCTCCAACCTATAAAATATAAGTAGATACGAAGGAGTAAGGATAAAATTATTACAATTATGCTTATGTTTTTGAGTTGCTTTACCGAGGTTATAAAAACGATGAAAGGCCAAATAAGATAAAATTGTTCTTCAATGGCAAGAGACCATAAATGAGACGAGCCGGCAGTAGAAAACGTACCGTCAATTCCCTGCTTTATATTTGATAAATAAGTCCAGAACCACACCTGGATACTTTGTGTAAAGTGAATTTTTTGAACCTCGACCGCGTCAACTCTTGAAACTATAAAAGGATAAAAGAATACAAACAGTAAAATCAGGTATAAATAATACAATGGAAAGATCCGTAATGTACGCCTGTAATAAAAAGAAATAAAGTAGTTGCTCTTCCCTTTATTACTAATTAAAATCCCGGTGATTAAAAATCCGGAAAGCACAAAAAACAGATCAACTCCTATCCAGCCAGCTGATATTATATAATTAAAAATATTATCAGGAACCGTATGTGATATCTTATCTATAAAATTAAAATGATAGATCATTACAAACAAAACTGCCATCCCCCGCAAACCATCTAATGCTATTATATGCTTATGATTAAGGTTGTTATTCATTTATTAGTACGTTCATTTTAATTATTTTCAATTTCTTTTATCTTACAATATATTTGTGTAAAATATGCCATTTTCAATATGGCAAAGGCGAATCCCCTGGCGCCATCTTTAAAACCGCCTAACACAAAAAAGCTTCCCAAAAAATACACGGGCCCAATAAATACACTCTTCATCAACCTGTATTTTATCTTTTGTTTCCAAGTTAAATTATGGAAGTTACCCTCATTGTATGCTTTAAGAAAGCGTTCTGCCTCCCACGTGGCATATTCATTATGTTTAATAACATAATGAGACACTCCTCGATAATCCCGATGATCTATCTTACTGTGTATCCGTCCAATTTCGCCCTCAAGTACCGGATGTTCATGCACTTCCATATCCAGTTTGCTCCAGCGTTCTTCATCAATTCGCTCATACTCACCTGCGCCTACTTTAAAAAGTGCAAGCTTATGTAACGGGTAACCGCCGCGTAATCGCTTCCCTAAAAAATATATAGTATAATTTAACCAATACCCTGCTTTATCATCCTTATCAAGCGACTGTTGTAATTCTGCTATAAAGTCAGGTGTTAAATACTCATCGGCATCTAAAAATAAAACCCACTTAGTTTGAGGGGTGTGATTACGCAAAAACCAATTGCGCTTTTTTGGAAACTTACCGTCCCATATAAAATCTACTACATCCGCGCCAAATTCTTCCGCTATCTTTTTGGTATTATCGGTACTCCCTGAATCAATTATTACGATACTTTTAGCCAGATCATGACCAATTGATCCCAGGCAGCCAGGTAAATTTGTTTCTTCATTTTTAACAGGTATCGCAATAGTTAAATCGAGCATATTGACAATTTAGATCTCAGTCCGTTTGTTAAATTTATAATAATATGAATTAAAATAAACCTTTATTCAAGATAACTCTCAATAATTTAATATCAATAATTAAAATTATTGACGGTGGTTATATTTTGTTTCAGATGCTCCAGGTTAAACATAGAGCAAAGAATTACGCTTTCCGGAAAATCGCCCAAAAGCTTCTTTAATTTTTCAACAGGTTTTATGTCGGCAGATCCACCACTAAAAGGCGAGAAGATTATATTTGATTCCTTTCCCCTGGTTAAAACTGTTTTATCATAATCAGGCATTCCGGGTGAATTGTTAAATTGTAACAGGTCGAACTTATTAATATATGCCTGGTGCATTTGCTCCTGTGATTGCATATAGGCAATTCCCCAGGCTCGTATTTTGCCTTCCGCCTTCAATTTTTCGCTTGTTTCCTGTAGATCTTCAAAAGAAGTAAGCGTTTGGTGAGGTTCATGAATAAAAAAATAATCCAAATAATCGGTCCTCAATTCTTTCAGGCTTTTTTCTAAACTAATACGCATATCCTTGCCACGAAGCGGGACTATACGATCAAAAAAATTGTCAGCAAGATTTACTTTTTGTGGTCCGCGAACAATTGCAGTATCTTTTTTATTTTTTTTAATCTGATTTCGGACTTCCCTGACGAAAGGCTTTAATGTATTAAGTAACGAAGCCTTCCAATTAGCTGTGATGCCAAATTTACTGGCGAGCACCATTTCTTGCCTTTTTCCTGCTATTAATTTCCCAACAAATTTTTCAGCCTCACCATATCCATAAGAACGGGCAATATCGAGGTGATTAATCCCGTTATCAACACCAAAATCAAGCGCAAGCTTAGCCGTTTTTGCACTTACCGACCCTAAGATGGGCGCGCAACCAAATCCAAGAACCGAAGAGTGTATATTTGGAGTAAGTTCAACAGTTTTCATTAAATTTTATTTAGATGATTTGCTAATCTGACGGCAAAAACGCCTAAATAGAACGTTGGATTAGCCTGCCCGGAAGTTGGGAAAACTGAGCTGCTGCACACAAATACATTTTTTGTCCCCCAAAGCCTTAAATCACGGTCTACAACGCCTTCTTTTGATGAGTCGGCAATGCGGGTAGTGCCTGATTGGTGAATGCCGTCTTTTGATATTTTTTTTATGGCATCAAATAATTCATCTTCTTTAAACCAATATTGCAATTCGCCGCAATTACACTCCCTAAGCCATTTGTCAAGCGTATCATGAAGCTTAATTACCGAATTTATATCCGTATCCGTAAGCTCATAATGGATGATCAGCTTTTCACCATCGGCGCCAAGTTCCATACGGTTGCCTTCAAATGGTATCTGTTCCGAATGAAAATGAAGGGCATAATTATTTTTTGGACTGTATAAAAACACGCCGGGCAGTTTACGTTTAAGACAATATCTTTTATAAAAAATGGATGCCGGTGTTATTAATGATCCGGGGAAATCTTTAATTATATTCAGGATGTGCTTTCCTACACCTTTTACTTCACCTTTGGTAATAGAATGCGCGATGGCAGGCGGAGCAAGTTTTTTTCCTAAAATAGGTGTTATCATGGCAAGGTACATAAAAGACATTGCCCCGCTTTTATGCACAGGATCAAAGTAAAGAGGGTTATCAAGCCATATTGCCGTATTAAGTAAATTATTATCAACTAAATATTTTGATGTGAACTGGAACCGCCGCCTCATATAAGATCCATCGGCATTGCGCAAAAATCCATAATCGATATTTTTAGGCTCGCCCTTAAAAACAACAGATGCTATTTTACCGGAAAGGTGTCCCTGATAATATTTACCTAAAGCCGGCGGAACTTCTTGCAGTGAATTAAATAATTGTAAATTACGTAGCAATATCCGGGTTGTTTCCTGCGTTCCGGCTGACAATACAAACTTTTTGGCACTAACCTCCGAAATATTTTTAGTGCTTATGTTTCTCACTTTCAATAAAGAAACATTTCCGCTTTCATCAGGCTCAGAGAAATCCCTTGCTTCGTACCCCATTAGTAGCGTTAAATTCTCGCGTTCGGCTAATTCCTTTTCATAACGTGTGCCAAAGCGCGTGGGCATGCTCCATCGTTCAACAACACTATCGGTTACTACCCCTTCCCTAAAATTATCAGCGATTTTTGTTTCTGAAAATTCCGGCATATCGTTTAAATTGAAAACAGGATCGCCACATTCAAAGTATGCCGCAGCTGCAGGGATATATTTTTTTGTCTCATCAAATAAAGCACTATCCCAGGTACAGCCTCCAGAAAGCGCAGGCCTGTCAATAAAGTCTACCTCATCATACATAACACATCTTCCGCCCCATGTAGCCGAAGAGCCGCCAAGGCCTTTATTTGTACACTCATAGGGGTCATGATGATTTATAGGATTAGTATTTTGGATAGAATTATCCAGATCATTTTCAACCGGCTGTTCTTTAATCCCGTATTCAATAAGCAACACCCTTTTTCCCGGATCAAGGCGCGAATATTCAAGTGCTGTAATGATACCGGCCGGCCCGCTCCCAATTATACAAAGGTCATAAATTACCTGATCATCAAATTCCGATTTCATAGACTGCTAACCGCTTTCCGTATTAAAAAGTTTTCACGTTTAGTAATCTCTTTAGCCGGGTTACCTGCATATACTGTCCATGGTTCCATATCTTTTGATATAACTGCAGCTGCGCCCAGCACACTGCCTTCTTTACAATGTACACCGGGTAAAACAACTGCTCTCGCACAGATCCAAACATGAGCATCAATAGTTATTTGTTTCTTTATATAAGTAAAATCAGAGGTGTTATAATCATGGGTTGCGCCACATATAAATGCATCCTGCGAAAGAATAGCGTGGTGACCTATTACAACACCACCGGGGTTATAAACTTCTACTCCTGAGCCAATGGTAACCACATCATCTGTTTGTAATAGCCATGGTGCCCATATTTTGCAATTCGGATAAATAAAATTTTTATCGCCAATTTTTGCTCCAAAAAGGCGTAAAACACTAATCCGCCATTTATGCATAGGATTGGGCGTCCATTTGCAAAAAACAAACCAGGTTATATTCCAGGTAAAACGGCGAAGCTTGTCTTTGAAAGAAAAAACTGGCCTTAGCAGCGCATCCTGGCTATCGTGTTGATGATTTGAAAACATTTATTAAACTGCTGCTTTGTTTATGTTGAATATAAATCAATTTTCTTCAATAATACTTAAAGCTTTGAAGAATTTTAGGGCTGCGGGAACATTTTGAAAATTTTCGTGGTAGACATTCCAGGCATTTTGCTCCATTTGTTTTTTATCAATCACACTTAAATTAAGCCATTTTTCTATTATTGATCTTGTCCCTTCAAAAGTGTCTGGGCTAACAAAACCGCCATTTTTAATTTCGCGCCATATATTTACCTGGTCAGAGATCAGTACGGGTTTGTAACAGGCAAGTGCCTCTGCAACAGCAATACCAAAATTCTCCTGATGGCTTGGTAATACAAATGCTTCACATCCGTAAAACGCACCCCACTTGGCATCCCCGGTTAACATCCCCGGAAAAAATATATTTGCTTTGATTTCCGGAAATTTGTTAACCTCATCACGAAGTTTTTTCCCAAAATGGCTATCCAATCCAGGACCGGCTATTACCAACTTTGGCAATTTTGTATCTTCTGGTTTTCTGCTTTTGTATAGATATATATAGGCTTTCACCAGCAAATCAACTCCCTTTTTTTGATGGATACGACTTAGAAAAAGCAAATAGGGAGCTCCATTTAAATCAGGGCAATGGGCATTGAACGTTACTGACATCTGCGGCTCATAGATAGGCGGCGCTTCTATACCATAACCTATATTATATTCATTTTTTGGATGATAAGGGCTAAATGTTTCGCGGGCCAGCAGCATTTCTGTTTCACATGTAAACAACAATCCGTCAGCATCATTTACTACTTTACTTTCTATCAGTTTCCAGTAGATCCAGTTTCTTATCGCTTTTAATCTTCTTTCTTTCGCTACTTGAAAATAAGGGTCGAGCATACCATGTGGCATTACCAATACGCGGGGCAACTTTTTATCCGGAGCAGTTTTTTTAAGCTTTTTGATTACTTTCCAGGTGGCATAGCTATGATATAACCATAACCCGTTAATAATAACTACGTCAAACCTGCTTATATTTTCTGTCAGCCACGGAATTAATGCTGAACTATAATGCCACCAACCTCCTGCAGGCCCCACAACGTGGATTTTAAAGCCATTATTATCTAAATAAGGTGAACCCGGTGCATCCATACACATTACCTCCCTAACTACTCCCATTTCCCGCATCGCTTTATCAAGGTTTCTTATTCCTTGAGACGGGCCGCCATCGGCCGGATTCATAGTGGTTATAACATGAAGTATGTGCATTTAGCGTTTGTATATATCAAAAATCATCTCTTTAGTTACTTTCAACAATTCTGTTTCATAAGACAGTTTTATCTGTCCGTACAGAAAAAATTAAACGAGCCATTATATTAAGATAAAGTTTAACCAACTATTTTCAAAATACAACGATTAGGGGTAAAATCATTGGCGGGGCTATTAAGAAATGCGAATATAAAAATTTGATCCTTATAGTACACCAATCCGGCTATTAATACTGAACTGTAATGCAACGATATCTCAGTATTATTGTTTCGATTCTATAAAAAATTTAGCTGTGTAATACTTCTTTGTACAATTCAAAATACATGTTGGCAATGTTATCAGCGTCAAACCTGGACTTATTTATCTTTCCGTTTGCAATCAGCAAATCCCTGAACGAATCATCATTAATTACTTTCATAATTCCTGATCGGATATCGTCAATTACAAGTGGGTTAACAAGGCAGGCGGCATTTCTGGCTACTTCTGGCATGGATGAAACATTACTGGTAACTACTACCCGCTCCACCGCATTTGCTTCAACTATTGGCATTCCAAATCCTTCAAATGTAGAAACAAAAGCAAGTATATCACATTCATGGTATTTCTCTAAAATCCTTTCGTCTGATATGTCGTATTCATTACTATAATCAATTTTATTTTCTTGTAATACTAAAAGGTGTTCATCTGATAGCTTCCCCACAATTGTTAAATGACAGCTGAGCCCTTTGAGCGCTTCAATTAATCTCAATAAATTTTTATTATAACCGGTGCCAATATGTAGTATTACAGGCTTTTCTTTATTAAAAACTTTGGGGTTAGGCTTATAGCGCGGGCTTACGGCCACGGGTATCACACATATTTTATCAGGGTTGACACCGGTATAGCGGATAATTTCCTGCCTGGTAACTTCTGAAATAGCCGTTACCACTTTTGCTTTTTTTACTGGCGCCGAGAGATATAACCATTGAATGATCTTTTTTGATATTCCCGCTTTTCTTATCATCATCCCGCAATCCAAAACGGTTAGTACCACCCGGTCTTTTTTCATTAAAAGATCAAGAAAATGAACTTCGCCAGTGATATGATTTATATCGTTGCCCTGCCTTAAGGCCGCCTCTGCAATGTTTATAAATTTACTGTAATATCCGTCGTTATAACATTTTGATATATAAACTTTGGCATCAATCTTATCAACCAATCTTTTTCTAATATCATCAAAAATAAATTCAAGGCTAAAACTAAAGCCCTTACGCGGCTTACGTTGAAAAAAATTAACTTTTATTTTCCTTTCGGTCATTAGGGGTACTTATTTAATCAATTCGGTGCATTGATTATATTTCTATTCTGATTTTTCTTGGATCATTAAAATTATAACAGCTATAAGAAATTATTTATAGATGTTTATGCATGTACAAATTTCTTATCAACAGCAGTTTCTGAGGGTTGTGTAGTTACAGGAACACTCCGCACCCGGGTTGAAGCCACTGTAAAACCAGCAATAATAACACAGAAACCAAGCTCAGTTGGTTGCGACCATGATAATTGCGGGAATATGAGCAATGTATTACTTAATAACAACCACGGCAAAAAATCGCCATGTTTTAATCGCTTAAAAGATGCAACAGCAATTTTATAAAACAATGATAAACGAATAAAAATAACAATAGTCCCCATAACCAAACCCATTTCCCCGATTAATCTTCCCCATTCTCCTTCTGCTATTAAAAACTGGGTTTTCCCGGTGAGTAAAGTACTCCCAACATTTGTTCCCATACCAATGCCGTATCCGAAAAAAGGTATATCATCTGATGAGGTATACGCGCCCAGGAATGCATTAAGAACACGACCGCCAACAATGCCTTGAACCCCTCCTTCTGTATCGCTTGCCGCGTTAACCCTAAAGCTAAACGCGTTCGTTGCCGTTTGAAAAATGCCAAGCTGGCTTAATCCAACAAACATCATCAATAAAACGATGGTAATAATTACTACTTTTCCGAAAAACCTAGGATTTCTGGAAACTGCTAATAAAACAAACGCCGCCGTAATCCCTACAGAAAGAAGCAGCGTGCGGCTGATTGAAAACGGAATAGACATTAAAAGCGCTATTGAAGCACATATTAATAATGGCCTGCCAATATGCTTTTTGGGGTCCAACCAAAAGTAAAAAATAAAACAGGCGGATAAACCAAAAAAAAGAGCCGTACCTGTAGTAAAGGAAAAGGTTGTGGGTCCGCGAAAAAAGTTCAAAGCCCCTTCAAATCCGCCGCCTGAGGTATCTCCGCCTATCCCCCGGTTTACCCATGCTGTTTGAGGGCTATAAAACTGAAAAACAAGCAATATGGCCATCGGAATAGTTAGCCATACCATAAACTTGCCTATTTTTATAATATCTTCCTTGTCAAATACACAATAAACAATAAAAATAAGCGGAAAATGGACTATTAAAACCCGAGCGCCGTACAGCGCAACCAGGATATTTCCATGACCCAAAAATATTGCGGTAAAAATAGCCAATGTGCCTACCAGAAACATAACAACCACATACATATTACCATTCAGCATTCCCCGTCTCCAGCCGGCTATTATCAACCATATTGCCAACGGATCACGAATAAGTAATAAAGGGGTCGCTAAGCCCGGAAAAATCCATTTACGTAAAGCGCCCTCAAAAATCAGTAATATAAAATATATCCATATTCCTTTTCTTAAAATACTGTCAGGATCTTTACTCACCCCTCTTTTTACAGAGTCATAAGCCAGCCTGGCTGAATTGATTCCTGGTGTTAATGATTTTGAATTATCTGATATATCCATCTAAAAGTTACAGATCAACTAAGTTTTAAGCAAAATACAAGGCTTCATTATAATTTGAAATAATAATATATAATATCAATTCTGTATTGAATTAAAATTACTTTTTTTTTATCTGTTACTCCAAACTTTACTATTAAATTAATTTATGTAAAAAGCCCATCTATCGCTTCAATAATTTGCATGCCATAGTTTTCCCATGTATATTTTTGCGCATGCAATTTAGCCATTTTACCCATCTCTGGTATTTGTGAACGGTGCTCAATAAACCAATTAATTTTTTGAGCGATAGCTTCAGGAGAGCGTACAGGTACCAAAAAGCCGGTAACGCCTTCTATCACCATATCTTCTCCTCCGGTATTGGCTGTAATAATTACTGGCAAGCCCTGGCTCATGGCTTCCTGGGTGACTAACGCCCTCCCTTCAACAATGGATGGAAGGCAAAATACATCACATGAGCGCATTAAAGCCAATACCTGTTCATTTGGCCTGCCGGGCTCATAGGTAAAATCCGAAAGTTCATTTCTGTAAAACTCCATCGGCGCTAATAACGATCCCATTACAACCAATTCGATATCTTTTCTGTTGAGAAGCTTTATAGCAGCAAATAAATCTCCAAGCCCTTTACGCTGACCCATTGACCCTGCAAACAATATACGTAACGGACGGGTAACATCATACTCCTTGTTTAAGTTTAATTTACCGTCGGTTATTAATTGCGGAGATCCGAAAGGAGCCATAACTGTTTTTTTATTGCTGGCCCATGCCGGAATGGAATCTCTTACAAACTGCCCCGGGCATACAATTAAATCCGCTAACTCTAGTTCGCGGGTTTTACGATCAAGTTTTTCGTTTGAATCTATAATTCCCCCACCCAAAGTTGCCGCCCATATTGGCAAGCGTGCCGCTTCCTGCAACATCAACTCCCGCCCTTTTTGCCAGTAAGCAATAGGTAAATCATAAATGCATTTTAAACCTAATTCTTTAGCCTTTATAAAAGTAGCCAAGGCACCATCCTCATAAGCATATACAGCATTAATTTGGCATTCTTTTTTTAATTTGAGCAATTGTCGGGAAGCTGCCATATCAAAATTTCTGTATACTGCATCTACCGAAGCCATACCTTTTTCATGACGGGCGTAATAGCTCAATCCTATTTTGGGTAATACCATACGGGCTACTTCCAATACCGGATGTGTCCAGATTTGATCACCACCAATCGGAAAAGTACGCCGAAGCCATTCCTGGCGCATCCCGGCAGGTAATAACCTGAGCCAGGTGGCTGATGGATCTGCTGCTAACGTAGTACCAAATTTTGCCAGCTTACCGGATTTTACCAGTGCCTTCAAAACAGCACGAACATTTTGATTACCTGTTGGGTGGGTTATAAACACTGACATTTACCAGTAACTTCCTTTGTTAAATACATTCTAAAAATTATTCGTTTACCATCCAGTTATGCATATTTTCACCAATGGCATCCCAGCTACGGGTTGCCCAAAACCATTCATGCAATAATTTACGTTTCTGGTAGCCTTCTTTATTAGAAAGAACCGCGGCATTTGAAATTACATCTGATGGTAAAAAGATGGTGTTAGCAGGTGGGATAGACATTGTTTCAGGAACCTCACAAATCACCGGTATAGCATGTGCTGCCAACGCCGCGAAGCTAGATGATTTTTGCAGATTACCGAAATTTTGCCCAATCAGCGCTGCCTGCGCGTTAAGAAGCTGGCCCGATACTTCCTCCGGCGGAAGCGGCCCCAACTGCATTAATACTTCTTTATCCAGGTTATTGGCTATCAGCTCAGCTTCTTTAATTGCGTTGCTGTCATCAACTGGCCCAACTGTTATTAAATGACGTAAAGTACCATCCGCATACATCTTTTTAAGAAACTGCAAATGGGCTTCAAACGTCCACAAACGTGTATGAGCCAAACCAAAAACAATCCAATAGCCCTCTTTTCTGATACTTTGTAAACCAGCATCTTCTGTTAAAGGACTAATGCTTGAACCAATTGGAGCAAAGTGGATGTTCTTAAATCCTAAAGTTTCAAATTTCTCTTTCTGTCCTTCGGTAAATACCGCAATTTTATCAGCCATTTTACCTATCCTGTGCATAGATGATTTGGTAAACTTATCGCGGATAGCATGGTGTAACTTTAAATTTGCCCCTCCATTCCACGATTCATGAAAATGAACAAAAAGTTTATTGTTGACATTTGCTTTTTTTACTTTATTCAATAATGAAATTAGCTTTATCGGCCAACCAGAACGAGCATAACTAGCCGGCGTATAATTTAATAAAACATCATAAGCATCTGCAGATTTTATTACCTTATTCAATACCTCGCTAAATAGTTTAACCGGAAACTGATTAGTGCTTTCAGGTACAAGGGGTGGTAGTTCTGCTACAGCAATTTCAACAGATTCATAAAAACGGGATAATGATTTGGCCACCTGATAAGAGTAATCACTCATGCCGCAAAAGGCGGGCGGGGCTGATTTTGCAATTACTATTAGTTTCTTATTAACCATTATTATTATCTAATATTTGTTATTAATTACGAAAAGATAAACGACGGTTATTCCATTTTTGCCTTAAGTAATTTTGCATAGGTTTCTCAAAGTAATGATAACTTAAAATTGAAATGGTTATCAGTACAACAAAAAACAATAACAACGTAACGGGAGAATAGAAAACCGCCCGGGTTTTGCCAATAAAGTTAACTGCAAGTACAAAAATAATTTGGAGCGGGAAATGCCATAAATAGGTGGAATAACTGATATCACCTATAAACGCTAAATGTTTACCTATTCCATAACCAAGTGAAGCTTCGAGAAGGGAAATAGTTAAAATTATTGAAGGAAAAATAGCTAATTCAAAAAAGTATGCTGGTAATTCTATTTTAGCTATATACCTGAATATTATCGACCCTATTATAATAAGCGGCATGCTGAAAATAGCAAAATAAATACGCCATTTTTTACTCCATGTATTCATTTGCCAGTTAAATAAATAAAATATACATCCCCCTGCAAAAAATGACATAATACCTGTGCCCATCGAATCTAAGAAAGTTCCTCTTAATAAATAGCCTATAAAAATCATCGGCAGTGCATACCACCAGCGGTTAAATTTTATAATACAAAACAAGAAAAAAACCAAATATAAAAACATTTCAACGGAAAGGGACCATGACGGGCCGTTAAAGGTAATGGCAGAAGAGAACCAGTCAAACGTAAGGGTAATATTCGCCAAAAATGCTCCGGCACTAAAATCATTGTATACAAAATTGTACCCTTTGGTATGATACAAACAATACTGGGCAATTATTACTACAAATAGAGTTAGCACATGCAACGGATATAACCGGGAGATACGAAGCGTTAAATATTTTTCAAACCCAACTTCTTTATTTGATATTTTAGATGAATATAACCAGAAGAATATAAAGCCCGAAAGTGTAAAAAACAATTCTACCGCTCGCCAGCCCTGCCCATAAAACGGCCTGAAAATATGATAAAGCGGATAATGACTTTTGTCAATAATTTTACCCATCATATCATTAAAGGTGCCATTAAAAAAGAAATGCTGCCAATGCCAGAATACGACACTTAAGGCGGCTACTCCCCGTAAAATATCAAGCCAGTAAAATCTTTTAATGTTATAATCCATTTCCACAGGTTTGTTAATTTGTATTTGGTGCGGGCATTTTCACCTTTGCCTTTAGTTTTAAAAATCTTTGTTCCCAATACTTGTAGGATATATGAGCAATAACACAAGTAGTAACAATTGCTACTAAAAGCCCTAACAACCGCTCACCAGGAAATGGTTTTATCTTTTGCATTACTCCAAGAATAGTTGAAACGATCATCAAATGGAAAACGTAAATCCCATACGAGATTTTCCCTAGATATTGGAGTATCCGTGACCGGGTAAAAGCCAGCCATGAAGAAGACCGTTCCATAACAGCCGCAATTACCGATGCGCTTGTAAGGTTCAATAAGCTGTAACCCCACACCCATTGATAGCCAAATGGCATTTTATTAGGCCATCCTAATGAAGGTAAAGTATAATAATTACCGGTAGGTAAATATATAACTAAAAGAATTGCACCTGCAATTAAACAACTACAAAGGCAGGTTAACAGCACAATTGGCTTAGCCAAAAAAAGCCTAATTTTTTCATTATAAAGTATAGCACCAAATACAAATGCATCAACATGTGAAAAAGGAAGCACATAGGAAGCAAGTACCCTGTCTTCAGGGCTGCCATGGAATGAAATACTTCCACTAATATGCATGCATATCCAGCACTCAGCTACCCGGATGAGCATGGCCAAGGGAATTAGCCATAAAAGTATATTGAGTAAATATTTGCGAGGCAAAAACCAGATAAAGAATGGCCACAATAGATAAAATTGCCATTCAACACATAAACTCCATAAATGCCCGTAAAAAGGATGAAATATATAATCTTTAAACAACCATCTGAAATTAAGGGTATATGTAAACAGCGAGGGCCATTCCTGACCAAAAGAAAGTGGTTTTTTAAATACTAAATAAATAGCTGCTAATATTGCTAAATAACCGAAATACAAAGGAAATAACCGCAATATTCTTCTTGAATAAAACTTTAAAAAAAAATCTAAACCAGTACCTTTTATATAATTTTCTTTTCCTTTTAAAATAATGCTCGAAATTAAAAAACCTGAAAGAACGAAAAAGAATTGAACACCGATCCAGCCGCATGGAAAAAGTGTATAATGAGCTGCAATTACGGCAATAGCAGCTAATGCTCTAAGAGAATCTAACTCCGGATTATATTTCATGTAAACGTGTGGTATTAACCATAGTTAGTTTATCTATCTATTTATTCCATTTTAGCCCAATCGGCAATCTTTTCCAAACCTTTATCAATAGTGTATTTGGGTGTGAAGCCAAGTTCAAACAATTTCGTAATATCAGCCCGCCAATTAATAGGGTCGCCTTTAGGTACTTCCCCGTTAAATTTTATTTTTATGTCGATGTTTAAGTGCCTTATTAAATTATTTGCTACATCGGCAACGGTGCTCTCAATTCCGGATGCCATGTTGTAAACAGAAAAATTAGTTTTAGATTCGCTTTCAAGTAAAATATGCGTTGCCTCACATAAATCTTCTACATAAATAAAATCGCGGCTTTCATTTCCGGTTCCAAAAAGCATAATCTCACTTTTTCCTTCCGCAGAAGCTTTTAATGCCCGCTGGCTTACATCATATATCAATTGCTTGCGCAGGCCCGGACCATATACCGAGAAAATTCTAAAAATTGTAACATTCAGTCCAAAAGCTCTAGAGTAATTCTCCAACAAGAATTCTGCACCGGCTTTATGTATCCCATATGGAGAAATTGGGAGTATAGGAGTAGTTTCCGTTATAGGCAACTGTTGCGGATTGCCGTAAACGGCGGCACTTGAAAACAACACCAGGCGTGCTTTAGGCTGGGCGCGCATTAAATAAATAGCCAACCGCACCGTCCCAGGCAATAGGCTCGAAAAATCGCCGAATGGATCATTAACCGAAGACGCGACAGAAGCCCCGCCAGCTAAATGGCAAACAGCAAACAGTTGGCAATCCATCAATAAATGATCTAAGTCAACAGATTCAAGAGATGAGGTAGCAAACCTATCCCATAGCTGGGGCTTGTCGGGAGCCCTCAGATCGATTCCTATCAGTTTGTAACCTTTTCTGGTAAATACTTCTGCAACCCACGTACCTAAAAACCCAGAGGCCCCGGTTATAAGTACCGTTTTATTCATTCCCATAAAAAAATAGTTTTGGATTATTAAAACATTCGCGCCAACGAATAGACATAACTTCGTAGGAAAATGTTTTTTGATAAAATGACATTAAACGTTCAGTGTCAAATTCATTATTTTTTATCCGATCGATTAAAACAGATAGCCCCTTTGTAATATCCTCCTGTACTGGTTGTACCAAAATTGTATCCGGGTTATTGATACAGCAATCCTGAATTGCACCAATATCCGTGGCCAAAAATGGTAATCCATAAGCCATTGCCTCTAGCAAAATAAGCGGCAAACCTTCTGTTTTAGTTGAGGTAAGTACTATTGCATCATATGAAACCATTAACTGAGCGCCTTCTTTCCCAAAGGGGTAACTTCCGGCAAATTTTATTTTGTTGCCTAATGTAAGCTGTTCGGTCAATTCGCGCAGATTAGCTTCTTCTTCACCCGTACCCCATAAATCAAGTGTTGTATTGTCTGTTGCCGGTAATGAAGCGAGCGCATGTAGCAATAATGGCAATCCTTTGTTGCCTGCCAAACGGCCAAAATAAGCGAGCCGTACCTCGTGACCGGCTTCTTTTCCATTTTTTCGTGTAACGCCTTCTATTGGTTGTTCAGGAAAACATGGCAGCCAGTTTATGCCTTTAACATCAGATTCAAGATTACGCCAATAATTTACCATTGATGGTGCCTGAACCGCAATGCCGTTGAATCTGGCACGACTCAAATTCCAGATCCTTTCATTTTTAGATCTGTCGGCAATAAAATCCTGAGCAATTTTAAAGCAATTTTTATTTAAAAACCTGGAAATAAAAATGGAAGAATTAGATAACCCTACACTTATGAATATATCAGGATTAAAAAATTTTGAACCGACACCTACTAATAGCAATGATTTCCATTTTTTAATTTTACTGATCAGGCCGACGCTCTTGTGTTCAATTTTGCCAATGAGGTGAGCGCTGTTAAATGGCTCCTTAATAGTTGCGTAATCGGTAATACTTATAAATTTAACTTCAAACCCTTCGGTGTTAACAAATTCATATAATTCCTTATAAGCGGTTTGAGCGCCCCCTAAACCATCAACGTGGCCCATTAAAAGTATTTTTTTTTTTTTACTTACACTTTCATGTCCATACGTTTGTGAAGCACGATCTTTCATAATTTATCACACAATTCAAGCCTTTGCATTGAATATTTTATAAGTTTTTTTAAGGGTATATGCAATATTTATAATAGATGCACATACAACCTTCTCAAAAATATAAAAATTTCTAAACTTTTATAGGTATTACACCTTATCTAATTTACCATATTCGTCGGCAACATAGGCTATTCTACCGGCAGGCATCAAACTTCCCTTATTGTTAAAGGCGTCTTTAACATCAGTTTCTGTTTTTATCTGGTAAACCCCCAATAGTTGCATCTGTTCCTTGCTGTAAGCTTGGTCTTCTCCCGAAACGATCACCGGAATGCCCCGCTCCATCCACGCTATGGCGGTTGTACTTTTATTTAAACCATCAACTGCGCTTGTAACTACGCCAATATCTGCAGTGCGCATCATTTGATTGATCATCGCTTCGTTAAGCAATCCGGTTTTCCAAACAGTAACATTATCCATGTTTTGAACAAGGGCATTAATATCCTGCCCGCGATTATGCCCTATTAAAAGAATACCCAGCTTTTTGTTTATTTGAGTAGCGGCTGTGGCGGCATTTTGGATCAAGGCGTCTAATCCCATACAAGGATAAACGGTCCCAAAAAAACCAAGTATGAGCCAGTTTGAAGGGCTGTTTAATGCATCAGATAAACCTATTCTGTCAGCTAGCTCACTAAGCTCTGCTTCACTCCCAAATTCATCCAAACTAATAGTACCAAAAATCGGCACAACGCTCGAATAAATGCCCAGTTGTTTTAAACAATCAGCATAATATTGGATACTGGTAAAAACGCTATCCGGTTTCAATTTCGTCAATAGCAATTTTAAAAAAAGCTCCTGCAATTTACCTAATATTCGTTCTTTTATACCCGCGCTTGCTGCCATCCCGCACCAAAGCTCGTGAAACATGATATGCAGTTTCGTTTTACCTATTACAGATCTGAACCTGGTAAGCATATCAAATGGTAACCCATATTTGTGAAAGCCAAAACCAGAGTACTGGAGGCTCACCAGGTCGGGGTTAAAGTCATTAAAAAAAACAGATAATTTGCTATACCGTTGTTCCACAGTATAAATTGAAGGGATACGAAGAACACGCAATGTGATCCCGTCAGCACCCTGGCTGGTGTCGTCCTCCTTGGTAATATGTTTATCGTTTAAAGTAAGGGCTGCTACCTGGTGCCCGTTTCTGATCATTTCAACAGCAAGCCTGCGTGTATAATCCCCAACCCCATCTTTTCCTTGTTCAAGGGAACTGCAAATGAATAAAATTTTCACTATTTCAAAAAATGTTTTTAAATGTGGTAAGTGATCAAAATGAATAAATTACGCCTGACAAACAAAAATCAAAATTTCAATCGTTATACCTTCATATTCGCGGATTCTTCATGAATTAAAATATCTAAAACATCAAAAAATGATTTATCATACTCCCAATTCAACATAGTTTTAGCTTTCGTGTTATCGCCATAGATATCAACAATTTCTGTCGGCCTGAATAATGCAGGATCTTCAATAAGTTTATCTTTTGATATACTCAGATAATCAAACACGTAATCAATTATTTCGCGAAGATAAATTGATGTACCTGAACATATAATATAATCATAGGGTTTATCCTGCTGCAGGGAAAGCCACATTGCTTTCACATAGTCGGGAGCGTACCCAAAATCTCTTTTTATATCGATATCACCAACATGTAAGCTGTCTTTATTTTTGTGTTTTATTTCTAAAGAAGTACGAATTACTTTTTTTACAAAAAAATTGGGGCTCCTTAAATAGGACTCATGATTAAATAAAATACCATTTACGCAATTAACGTTATATGATTCCCTGTAATTTATTCCTATCCAATAGGCAGACGCTTTTGATATAGCATAAGGACTGAGTGGATGCAGAGGAGTTTGTTCATTTACCGGTAACGTATTAACCCGGCCAAACATTTCACTGCTTGATGCCTGGTATACTTTAGTATCTAATTTTAACAATCTAATACTCTCCAAAATATTAAGCACTGACTGTGTATTATAATTAATGGTTCCAATAGGTTGTTCAAATGAAACCCCGACAGAGCTTTGTGCAGCTAAATTATAAAACTCATCCGGGCGGTACCGTAACAATAATTTTATTATGCTTGAAAAATCAAGCAGATCACACTCTTCAAATGTGATTTGCCCATCGATATTAAGATACTTAAAATTAGTTACATTAATATTATTATAGCTTCTGGTTAAACCAATAACCTGATATTTTTTTTGAATTAGTAACTGAGCTAAATATGCTCCGTCCTGCCCGGTAATTCCTGTAATAAATGCTGTTTTCATTGCAACAAAAGCAAATAAGCTATAATATTAATAATTTAAAAGGAAAGTATTTTAATAATCATCAAAATGTTCTATAAACGTTAAACTAAAGGATATTGAAAAATAATATTTATAAATACAAAACGACAAAACTATTAGTACTCCTACCCTGTTTTAGAGCAACTTATACAGTCCACAGCTACTTATACCGTTCTTTTTAATAACACGGCAAAATTGGTATGAATACGTTTCCCAATAAACTTTGGCAGCTTCTGCGTAAAAGCCTCAAAGTTGAACACCCATTTTTTGGGCAACAACTTTAATAAAGGACTTAATTTGAAGTGCCCATTAGTTAAAGTATTAGTACAATATTTAATATTTACTATTTGCAATTTGGCTTTTTCCGCTAATGCCGGAATTTCATCCAGATGAAGAAGAAAAATGTGATCATCAGAGTTTGGCCCAAATTGCCTTGATTCAAATATGTCAGGGTTTGCAAATTCGCTGAATTTTGGAAGATTGTTTTTAAAATAGGAGCCTAAAGGGGTTGAGATCACTACATATCCACCCGGCTTTACCAGTTTTGAAAGGTTTAAAAGAAATTCATCAGGATGAGCGACATGCTCAATAACTTCTGTTGCGAGCACCAGATCAAAAAGCTTATCAAACTTTACATCAAATGCATTACCAGGCTTGTATACAATATTGCCCGTCTCTCTTTTCATTTCAACGTATTCAGCAAGATCTTCCCTGATGTCGTTCCATATTACATTATAACCTAACTCAGCCAATTTTAAAGAAAAATTGCCTTGTGCAGCTGCTACATCTAAAATACAATCACCGTTTTTTGTAACACTTTTTATAAGAGATATGGTATTGTCGCGTCTCTTCTGATAAGCATACGAGTAGCCTTCGTTTCCTTTATCTTCTCCATAAATCTCCAGAAGATCGTAGGGATAAGAGTATTTCCAGCTATCTTTCCAGCTATTTTCAATATAAACACGTTTCATAAGGTTATATTGTTTAATAATGAATTATAATTACTTGATAAACATTTTACTTACCGCGTATCTTAGCTGTCACATACATACATGTATACATTAGGCTATAACTTTACTAATTAAAAAGCCTTTTATAATTGCATGTGTAATCAAAATCTTTCGTTCTGTATTTTATTAACTTAGCCGGTACTCCCATATAAATCCCATAGCTTTCTGTTGAATGTGCTAATAAAGATGCGGCGCCAAGTACTGATCCAATTTTCAGATCACAATTTTTTAAAACAATAGCCCCATATCCTACAAAAACATAATCCTCAATAATTATAGCGGCTGATCTGCCGATAAAATCTTTACTGTTTAAATCATGATCGGCTGTTATTAAACTTACTTTAGGAGAGATAGATACATTACTTCCGATCTCGATCCCTCCACGATTATCCAGGTGGCAAAACTGATTAATGGTACTATTTTCTTTTATAATAAATAATCCGGATGTGTTAAAACGACAACCTAAAAGTATGCTTGACCCCTTGCCTATCTTAAAACCCATAATATAACGATAATAAGCTAATCTTATAGCATGCGATGGTATGTAGGCAATTATAAAATTACAAAACCAAATTTTAAATTCAGATAATATATATTTAATACGTCCCAAGGCAACAAGTTACAAACAATAATTATTTTATTAATTTCTTTTATAAAAACGGCTCATAAAAGCCGCGGCTGAAATAGACAACCGCTTTAACCTTACCTGCTGATCACTATAAATTTTTATAGGAGATTTCGCATGCAACCAAAAATCCTTATCAGCCGTACCCGGCGGATAACCTTTAAGCGCGGAAAAAATAAATCTCTTATTCCAGGGCTTAGGCGAACCGACAGCATGAGACATTGTATAACCGCCATGTATAAAGCCCATTGCCTGTGGACCCATTTCGCTTACAGGAGATTGGCTGCACATGGCAGCCATATTTAATGCATCCTGATCTCCGCGAAATATCGACGACGGATCGTCAAGTAAGAAGGTAGCCGGGTCAAACTCGAAGTGTTCAATAGCAAAATCGATCATATAACACCACGTCTTAATAAATTCAATGTGGCTTCTTGAAACTCCACAAAAGCCAGCATTAATGTAGGAGTGTAATAACCGGGTTACCTCTTTTCCACTTTGTTCAATCCTGTCTTTCCACATTAAACGCACAGGGTGATTTGGCGGCATATCGTTATTGATAATTTCATGTATGATGCCTACTCCAAAAGTTATCCATTTTTCGTAAAAATCCCATTTGCATTTTACTATTATGTCCGGGTCAAAATACATTACACCATCAGCATCCTTTGCCACACCTTCCAATAGTTGCAACATAAAATATGGCTTATAAGTTGTAAAATGGAAATGTGTATCAACAGGTAAAAAATGCAGATTCAAGCCATCAGCAGCTTTAAGTATTTTGGCATTGGCCCAATTTAATGAGGGGTTATTTTCTGCAGCATCAGCCCATTGCGGAAGCGCTCCCCTATAACCTATAAAAACATCGCCCCTGAAATCAAAATAATAAAGAGAATTAACCAGTCCGGCTACTCCTTTGTGATAATTACCTTCAAATAGTGTACAAATAACGGATGGCATGCGCGTTGTTTTATAAAATGTATGTTCTGATAATTTTATATCTATTTAACATTTTATTAAAGAATAATAAAATGTTAAGTATAAGCTGGTTTTACTGCCCGTATTTTTAAAAGTGTATATATAAAATACATCAGCACATCTACCGAACCAATAAATATATTTAATATTAATACACCTTTAAGTGTTGAAATATTTATAAAAATTACTCCAACTATAATAGACAATATATTTAATGAAATGGAAAGAATAGGGTTCACTGTCCATCCCCTGGCTGTACATAAACCGAAACATATTCCGGCTATCAGGTTAATACAGCTCACCGCGATATTCAATACAACTTCAGTTTTTAAATTTGAATAATGTTTTCCTAATACCCATAACGTTTGAGCCGGAAACAGCCAAACAATTCCTATAATGAAAAGGCTGAACAAAATTAAAATTAGTTGTATCTGTACATAACGGGTAAAAATAAGCTTGCGATTGTTAGGGATCCGCGCAAATCGCGGAAGGATTAAAGTGCTGTTGAGCACGGTAAAGACGGTTAGCATCATTGACAAGCGGGATAGTGCGCCTGCCTGGGCTATATTGTCAGTAGATCCGAATATAGAAATAATCCAAATGGTAATTTGCCCTGATAAACAATAATAAATTGAACCTGGAATGATCCTTTTTACAACCGAAAGAATTTCTTTTCTAACTGCCGGATCAGCTTTTTGTTCAGGATCTGCATATTCTGCCGATATTTTTTTTAAGCGCATATTAGCCCAGATGCGTGGGATACCGTTTCCTAATATAGCGATAAAGGTCCATGGAAATACAAACAATGATGCCGTGATCAACAAAAAACGGCCAACTCCGGCTGCAATCTGGTTTTTTTGCAGCCTGGGGATATCCTGCCGCAGCTTTGATGCTATTTCTAAAATATTATCAGACAAGGCAGCATAAAATGAAGGAATTACCGATAAAACAATTAGAATAGTGAATACGATACCTGCTCCATGGCTCCGCAGAAAATAAAATAAAATCGGCAACGAAATTGCAAGGCTATAGATCGCGAATTTTCGCCTTAATTCCAGCCCGGTAACTATAACACTTCCTAATTTTTCCCTGTCCTGCCAAACTTTGGCTCCCTGGGCCATTACCCCTGCAGATATGCCGCTATCTGCCAGCACCGTCATAGTGCCCAGCATTGTATTGGCAAGGGTGTACAAAGCGTACTCTTTGGTTGGAAGCAGGTGAATAATAATAATACCTCCTACCAAGCCAACAAGCTGAACAATTATTTGAGCAGAACTGGTAATAGTGATAAGTTTAATCCATTCAAAAGTCTTTGAATAATTTGGCATTTTATTTTTCAGACTTTGAACACGTCCGTTCATTTTAAAAGATTGTACCTGTTATTTAAAAACGGTAATATTTAATTATCTCTTTTTACTCCCAAATATGTTTAACAAAGGATTTTTAACTGAGCGACTGTCTTCTGAGTAATATCCGTAACCGTAGCCATAACCATATCCATAACTCATAGCTTTGGCATCAACGGCATTAAATATAATATTCAGGTTTTTAAACATTTGTCTTTGGACAAGCTCATCAATAATGCGGATCTGAGATTTTATTGTGTAGTTATACCTCACCATAAACAAAGTGGCATCAGAAAAATTGGCTAATATTTGGGCGTCAGTTACCAAACCAACAGGCGGAGCGTCCAATAACACATAGTCATATTCCTTTTTTAATTCGTTGATAAGATGTTCTATGCGGCCGTTTAGTAACAACTCGGCCGGGTTCGGAGGATTTGGACCACTGGTAATAATAGAATAATTTGCCTGCTGGGGGATAGGTTTTATAATGTCTCGGTAATCAACCTGGCCTATCAGGTAATTTGATATTCCGGTGCTATTGTCCATACCTAAAGCAACATTCAGCTTTGGCTTTCTAAGATCGAGTTCCAGGATAATTACTTTTTTATCGGTTGTTGCTAAACTAGCCCCAAGATTCAATGAAACAAATGATTTTCCTTCACCACTTATACTTGAAGTAAATAATAAAACTTTGTGATCAAGTTCAGGGCTTATATACTGAAGATTAGAACGCAACGCCCTGACCTGCTCAGCAATCATTGACCGAGGTTTTGATACAACAATAAGTGGGTCAAAGTCATCCGTCTGCACTATATCAGCCAGGATAGTAGCGTCGGTGTATTTTTCAATATCTCCATGGTTCCTTACTTTAATATTTAATGTTTCTTTTACTGCAATTACCGC
Source organism: Mucilaginibacter tundrae (assembly GCF_013408825.1). GTDB lineage: Bacteria > Bacteroidota > Bacteroidia > Sphingobacteriales > Sphingobacteriaceae > Mucilaginibacter. Next base: position 104,629 of record NZ_JACCBZ010000011.1, on the reverse strand, counting down.
AAATGGAATAAACAAGCCCAATAATAAGAAGGTTAAGTAAAGGGACGTTTTAACAGGTTTAAAAGGAAAATTACTACCTTTCGCTTTATCGATAATCCGGCTGTCAGCAACGGTTGACGCTAAAGACAAAGCGGTTTCTTCACGTTTTTGAAGCAAATAGGTAAACAAATTATTTTTAACGGATGCTTCACGCATAATATCTGCCAATCCACGTTCTTTCGAAGGAACACCTTTTATAACTGATTGAAACTCGTCACCCTGTGCCTTTAATTGTTGTTGAGTTAAAGCTATGCCTGCTTTTAAATTTTGAAGCGTTTGGAAAATTGATTTCTTTAAAGCCTTTATTTCGTCATTAATAGAACTAATAACCGGGTTTGTTTCCGGTATGGTTCTTAATAAACTTTCTTTTTTTATCTGTGCATCACCTAATTCCTTCACCAAATCCAGCAAAGTGGGGTCAAGAACGCCTAGCATAGCGGGCAATTTAACCGGAGCGTTATCTGGAGCTTTTAAATAATTCTCAAGATTGTTTAAAGTAACCTGCTGTATTTTAATTCTGTTTACATCTTCGTTATTAGATTGTACGGCAGCTTGAAAGGGAACAGAGGTTGTGGCAGCTAAATCGGTAATTCCATTAGCTGATTTAAAATCCTGGACATTTTTTTCAACAGAGTTTAGCTCTATCGCTATTGACTTAATCCTTTCGGTCAAAAAGTTTAATTGGTTAGCCGAAGTTAAATTTTTATCTTCAATGGCAGCCTGGTTATATTCATCAACCAGCCTGTTCAATACATCTTTCCCGCGCTGTACATCAGCATCTTCTAAAGTAATTATTAAAACGGTTGATTGCTTACTGGCAGCTTCAATTTTCAAACGGGCTATATAACCCTCTGCAACATTAGGCACCCTGCCAAAATTAACATATATAATATGATTAAAGGTGGGCACACCATCTGGTGTGATCAGAATAAGGCCGGCCTCTGTTTCTACCGGATGATTTAATGGAACTATTTTCCCATTAAATTCCGCTTTAGTGCTATCAATATATTTAAAAGTCCACGGTTGCCTAAAGGTGTAAACACTTTCTTTCAGAACTTCAATTTTAAGGCCAATATTTTTATATAGAACTTTCTTCGAAATACGATTTTGGATATAGTAAGAGTTTTCCAAGCTTAAATCGCTTACTACCCGCTCCATTAATGTATTTGACTTTAAAATTTCTATTTCATTATCAATTATTTTACCTGAGGAGTTTAAATTAAGCTGATCCAACAAATCTTTATCGCCGGCACTCCCCCTATTATCTTTTATTAAAATATCTATCTGAACCTTATATTGTGGTATTTGTGATTGTATATAAACATATCCCAGTGCCATTGAAATAAAAATACAAAGAACAAACCATTTCCAGTTTTTTAAGTATTTATAAACAATTTCGCGTATATTAAGTTCAGTGCCTTTACCTTCACCAAACAATTCTCTATTTTGATTCATTTTATAGTTGGCCTATTATTTTTTAAATACAACAAGGAGGATGGAGAGTAAGCTTACACCTATCGAGACATACTGAATACTTCTGTCTGTTTCCTCGGCTTTGGTTTTTGCAGGTTTAACATAAATTAAATCGTTAGCATGCAAATAGTAATAAGGGGAACTAAAAATATCGCGTTTACGTAAATCCACATAGCCAAATTCCTTTTTACCGTTAACATCTCTTATAATTTCGATGCTGTCTCTTCTTGCGTACAGGGTTAAATCACCTGCCATGCTCAATGCTTCAGGAAGGGTGATCATTTCATTAGGAATACTATATACATCCGGCCGGGTTACTTCACCCAAAATTGAAATCTTAAAGTTTAAAAAACGCACTAATACAGTAGGTTCTTTCAAATAAGTTTTCAGTAAAGTTTTTATAGTGTCCCTAACCTGTGCTGTTGTGTATCCGCTAACTTTTATGTTACCGATAAGAGGCAATTCAATTATCCCAGACGGGTCAACCAAATAGCCCGTAGATGATGTTTGGCTGGCCTGAACAGAGCTATTACCTGAGCCCCCTGCCGAACTGGCGGTGCTAGTGGTTCCTGCGTATGGATTAAAAAAACTGCTGGCCTCAGGATTCAATGAGCTTACATAGATAGAAAGGATATCGCCTGTTTGTACTTTAGGAATATAGGCTTTTGCAAGTTCGAGAGTATCTGAATGATTATTTGATTTCTGAAAATAAACCAATTTTTTTTCGTTTATGCATGCAGAAAAAGTAGTTACAACTAAACCAAAAAAAAGCAGATTTTTAAACGTAAGTTTTATCATGAAGAAAATTAGTTATGTAAAGGCTTAATGTATATCAGCATTATTATAATCAGAGATAATTATTAATATAAAAATTGTAGAACCACGCTAATTAACATTTTCAAACAGATGTAAAATTACTTATCAAACCATTATATCGCGATGTAACAAAACCCGTTAATTTTTCACCTAGCAAATATAATATATATAAGCAAATGAACCCACTTATATAAAATTAATTATTTTACCTGCCAATTATAAAAAATAATGCAATTTATCTATCCTAATTCGTGTAATTTTTAAAACAAAATCATCATTCTATAATATAGCCCGTATATAAGTATTATCTAATACAGTTAAATTTTCACATTTATAATGTTCATTATTATTGTTTTTTAGATGGTGCTAAATTAATAAACTCATTGCTATCCGAACGCCACCGGGTTTGACTGGCTGCTATAATGAATAACTGTTCTTATACTTAATAACATTGGAGCCGTGCCTATGTAGGTCTGGTATAAATCAAGTTCTTCCCCGTTTCATACTAAACCTTTTTAAATCTCTTTTTCAAGCTTAAAATAGGCTTTTCTATTCCATAATAGGAAACAAAGCCAACAGCAAATACCACGAATATGTTTTGTGGAAATTGATTAACCCAAAAATGGATCCTGTTGGTAAAAAACAGTTGCTGCCATATATATAGTGAATAAGAAAGAAGTCCAATTTGGATCAGTACTTTGGTGTTGAGCAAATCGGATACTTTTGAAGGTACATACACACACCAAAAAATAAGCATAATGATGCATAGGTTATCTAAGCTTCTGCCTATCGGAAGATTGTACATCCCTTTAAAATGGCTATCTAAAATCGGAGAAATAATAAATAAAAATACAGCCAGGCAAATAATTAGCCCCTTATAATGAATTGCTTTTAACACTTTCTCTTTAAAAAATTCCGTTTTTTCTACCAATGCGCCCAGGCATCCTATCAGGATGGTATCGCCCCCGGTTTGCAGCATCATACCCATTTGCCCCGAGCTGCCTGGCATAAAAAAATAAGTAAGCACTCTTAAAAAGGGCATGGCAATAATCATAGCAATTACAACCTTTTTCAGCGATGGTTCTTTAACCTTTATGAACAACAGCGGCCATAGCAGGTAAAACTGCTCTTCCATCGATAGCGTCCAAAAATGACCAAAAAACCAAAATCCGTTATCAATTCCTGTGATATGGATGTTAATCAAATGCTCATAGTTCCATAAGTATAAGGCCGCAACACCAAGTAGCTTATAGCTTTCAAAAACAGTCGGAATGTAAAAGCATTTCAGCAATATTAAAACAACTATATATAGATAAAATATGGGGAAAATGCGGAACACGCGCCTGATATAAAAGTTTTTCAGACTAACGTTTCCTGTCTTTTCTTTTTCAACGATCAGTAACTTGGTGATCAGGTATCCGCTTATGGCAAAAAAGACCTTTACACCCAAGTCTGAATTAGCGATGAACGAAAAAAATCTGTTTTTTGAGATGATTTCTGGCATGGTATCACTTGCATGCGCAAGTAAAACCATTATAATTGATACAGCCCGTATGCCGTCCAGGCTTCTAATTCGCTTCATATTTTGAAAACCATGATAAAGATCAGGCCATAAAAATATAGTTATCCAGTCATAAATCCAATATATATTGGGCAGGGTTGAATTAGTTAGGTGCTGTATTCCATCTATCCGAACTTAAAAATTTATTTTTTCCTGTCGTTTTTTTTAAACAAGCAGAATACATTATATTTACAACTATCTACAACCGCTTGTGATTGCAATTAACGATATTAAAAAAAGCTATGGCAATGAAATAGCAACCCTTATTTTAAGTTGCCGTGTGTTTTTTGAAACTAGCACCCAAGATGAGTTAACAGCTTTTGTAACTGATAATGAAATTAATTGGGAAAATTTTATTTATTTATCCAAAATACACAAGGTAAGGCCTATTGTTTATAAAATAATTGGCCAATTAAACATTCCTGCGCCATTAAAGGATTTTATTGCTACAGAGTATAGAGAAGTTGTATTGCAAAACTGGAAGCAGGGAGCTGAAACAGAACGGATTATACTGCTTTTAAAAAAAAGCAATATAGAGGTAATTCCCTACAAAGGCACAGCGTTTTCAAAGCAGTTTTTTGGTGATCTTATTTCACGTGAAAACAGTGATATTGATTTAATTATACAACCGGATGATTTGCCGGCAGCTATACAAATTTTGAAAGAAGACGGTTATAGCCCCGAGCTTGATGATATTTATCAATATCTGGGAGCAAAATATTTTGATTATTTTAAGGATTATAATTTCAATAAATTTAAAGGGAACATCAGACATTTTCACGTAGAATTACACTGGGCTATTGCGGAAAATGAGGTAGGCGTAAATGCGAAAGTCAATACATTACTTTATCAGGCAAATGAACAAATAGTTTTTTTTAAGACTAACATTAGAGGATTAGATCCCGCCGCGCATTTTTCTGCAATGTTAATTCATCATTCTATAAAAGATACCTTTAAGTTTTTAAAAAATATTATAGATATAAGCCAGGGCATTCGCCAGCCTTCCATACATGCTTCCGGCAATTTATTAACTAACAGCTTTACAAATTTCGAATTAAAAAAAGCTTTAAGCGTAAGTAACATGCTCTCAGAACAATTGATGGGCATTTCATTGCCGCAAGCACCTGATTTTAACGATCCGGAAAATATAGTTAAGCATTTTCGCGACCAGGTTTGCTCACAGGAGGTATTTCACTTTAAGAAAGAGAATATGGTAAAATTCATTAAAAACATAGCGCTTTTACAGGATTCTTTTCTACAAAAGATAAAATTTTATTGGCTATGCGGTAAATTTCGCTTTATTCCGGGGCCCACAGATTTTAGTGAAATACAACTATCCGAAAAACTTTTTTTTGTATATTATATCATGAAACCTTTCAGATCTGTAATAAAACCCAGTAAGAGATAAAGTTAAAACTTAAGTAAATTTAAGTGTAATTACAATTTTTGTGCTTCATACATTTTGCTGAAAGCGCCATCCTTGTTTATCAAATCTTCAAAGGTGCCTTCTTGGGCTATTCTGCCATCCTGCATTAAATATACATAATCAGCAATCTTTAAATTATATAAACGATGAGTAATAAGAATTACTATTTTTTCCTTTAATTCATCCTTCAAATTGTTAAATAGTTCAAACTCTGCCGTAGGATCCAGAGCGCTGGTTGGCTCGTCAAGAATTACTAGTTTAGTGTTTTTATAAAATATACGCGATAATACTAATTTTTGCCATTGGCCGCCACTAATTTGTTCGCTGCCTTCAAATAACCTACCCATTTTGGTTTTATATCCTTTTGAAAGTTTTGAAATAAAAGGATGAGCGCCGGATAATTTTGCGGCTTTCTCCAAGGCATCCGGAACGTCACTTTTATCAGCGCCAAGAATGATATTTTCTTCAATAGTTAAAAAATACTTTTCAAAGTCCTGAAATAGAAATATAGTATGATTTCTAAAATCGTCTATTGAAATATCATTTATATCTTCATCATTAATTTTTATCCCCCCTGCTTCAGCTTCGTATAAACGTGCCAATAGCTTTACAAGTGTTGATTTGCCCGAGCCATTTTCGCCAACTATAGCTATAATTTTACCCGGAGCACATTCTATTGATATGTCTTTTAATACCGTTTTACTCGTTTGGGGATAAGTAAAAGATAAATTTCTCACAGATATGCCTTCCAGTTTGGCGGGAAATGGCTTAGTAGCCAGAGTATTTTTGTTTACCCCGATATCAAAAAAAGCAAAAAAGTCTTTTAAGAAAATTCGTTGCTGAAAAATTTGCACTACAGATTGTAAAAAGCTTTTTGAAGTGCTTTGCAATCGCTGAAAGCCCTGGATATATATTACAAAAACGCCAATTGTAATTGTCTTTTCCCATGTATATTTGGCTAATAAACCAAAAATAAAAGTCATGGCAATAATTTCCATCGATTCGGCTATTAAACTATACCACGTTAGCCTGATGTGCAATTTCTTTTTTTCATGATGGATGTATTTTCGTATGTTATTAAATTTGGTAATAAATGACTGGCCAAATCCAAAAACGCGCACTTCTTTAGCAAAACTTACCCCGGTTAGCGTTTGGTGCAGGTAATTTGCTTCTCTTTCCAATGGAGCAAACTGCCTTTCTAACTTTAATAACCAAAAGCCGGAATACCATTTAATTATTGCAAGCGGAATAGACAATACCATGAATAATAAAGCAAATGTTGAGTGCAGGCTAAAAAAGAACGCCACTAAAAAAATCAGCGATAAGCTATTGAGCAATAAAGAATTAAAATTAGTTAACAGCGCAGTAGCTCTGTATAAAGACTGCTGTTGCGCCAGATGTAAGGTATCATGATAGTCGGGGTTTTCATAATAGGCATAGTCAACATCAATGGCTTTACTTAAAACTTCACCTGATAAATAGTCTGTTAGTGTTTCCTGATGGATAGTAGTTATATAACTTGCATATTGGGTAACAAGGGATAATAAGAATTGTACAACGCCAAATGCGATAATTATCGGTATAACATCCGTAAATTGCCTGTGACCTTTTGTTAAAGCGTCAATAAGTGCTTTAATGAAGTATAAAGAGATAACAGGCAGTAACGCCTGTGCAAACTGTAAAGTAATATTAATAAAAGCAGTATGTTTATCGGCTTTCCATAGCAGTAGGAATATCCTTAGCAGATCTTTTCTTAAATAATTGATGTTATCTTTAATCTTCATTTAAGAAATAATTTTAAAGGCTGTTGGCTTAACTGCATAGTTATATATTAATACTAACAAACCTATAAAACTTTTGCAAACACATTTAAACTTAAAGAAATTTTATAATCGATATATTACAAAAAAAGACAATATAATTTACGGTATATTGTTTACACATTTTTTGTTAATTGCAGCGATTTTAAAAACTAATGAACAAAACTTCCCTAACTAAGCATAAGTCTAATTATAATTATTGGGGGTTCGGATTAAATATCTCATCAGAAATTGAATTTCCCGAATTATTGCCTTCTGAATTTGATAAGGCGGACGTAACCATCGTTCTTGGAAAAATGCCTTTTCATAATGAGTCGACCCTTAACCATCGAAAGCATATTTTTCACTTGCTTAATGAGACAGAACTCACTTTTGAAGTAAAAAACGTTGCAAGATATTATGCAACAAACGGCAATAGTATAATTATTGAGCCTGATATTAATAGTACCGAAATGCGTAGTGTAAGGCTTTTTGTACTTGCCACGGTTATGGCTGCTATCCTTTTACAAAGAGACCTATTACCATTTCATGCATCTGCCATTATCAGGGATGATCGTCTGTTGTTAATTACTGGCGACTCAGGTGCCGGAAAATCAACACTTACTGCGGGATTAATAAAAAAAGGATACACTATTTTTAGCGATGACGTTGTAGTGCTGCAAAAAAATGGCTCGGGAGATATATTAGCAACAGCTTCATACCCAATGATCAAATTGTGGAATGATACGTTAAATAACCTGCAGCATGAGATGTTTAACGACAGATCTTTTTTGGTGAGACCCGGAATGGATAAATATGGTATCTTTTTTCATAATAGCTTCAACAAAAAGAGCTATCCTATTGACAAAATTATTGTTTTAAAAAAAGGCGAGGGAACTGAATTAAAAATCAGAGAATTATCAGGAGGAGAAGCCTTTGTTGCTGTTAACGAACAGGTTTACAGGGCTAAGTTGTTAAAGGGTGATAATTTAAAACACATCCGTTTTGGTGTTATTACAGGGCTACTAAAAACCAGCAAAGTTTATGAAATCACCAGGCCGGCAGGTGAAACCAGGGAACAACTATTGCTACATTTGGAAGGATTATTATAATTAATGAAACCATCCGTTACGTTTAAGGAATATGTTCTCTTTACCGAGGCCTGGTTTTTACTTGCTTTCGCGAGGATAATGCTGGTGTTTTTTCCTTTCAAAAAAATTGTGCCGCTAATGGGCAAAGTAAAAACTGATAACCTTGAAAGCAATTTCCCAGTCAATGATGATAACGTTCTTAAAAAAATAAGCATGTCAATTTTAAGGGGCGCTCATTATTCCCCGTGGCGGGCAAAATGTTTTGAACAGGCGCTGGCTGCTAAAATAATGCTGAAAAGAAGAGGTTTTAAAAGTGTTATTTACTTTGGAGTGTACAAGACCGACACCAATAAATTACTTGCGCATGCATGGCTAAAAAGTAATGCCGTAATAATTACAGGTGATGGTAAATTAGATAATTATACAGTTCTAAGCAGGTTTGAAAGCTAATAAACAGACATAATAATCTGATATTTTAAGTAATAGTGATAAATTTGGTTGCCGCTTGAATTATTACAAGTAAACTTTAACGAAATGAATTATTACCGGGGCTTTGGGTTGAATATCGAATCAGAAATAGCTTTCCCTGAATTGGTTCCTCATCATTTTTCAAAACCTGATATTGCCATCAGAAGAGGTATCGTTCCTGATGAAATAAACGGAGATAATGTGGTGAGCGCTTTAAATGTTTCTATAAATGAAAGGGAATATCTGATACTTATAACGGGTGTTGCGGCTTACTATGTGCGTAATGGAAACGAGATAACCGTTCAGCCTGATGCTGCATCAGACGATAGATCTGTCAGGTTATTTTTACTGGACAGCGTAATCTCGGCCTTGTTGCTTCAACGTAACCTGATTCCCTTTTATGCTTCAGGCGTACATATAAGTGGCGGGGTTTGCCTGTTCCTGGGGCAGCCCGGTTCAGGAAAATCCACGCTTGCCGCTGCATTGCAAGCCCGCGGGCACCGAGTATTTTGTGACGATATGTGCGTATTTGGCCCTGATAATACTGATAATAAGGCATGGGTAACACCCTCTTATCCTGTGATTAATTTATGGGAAGACAGTTTTGATAAATTAGGCATCAATAAACCAGGTAATGAGCTGATGTTACGTCCTGATTTTCCTAAATATGGATTATCCTTTCATTCAGGATTTACTAAAGATCCGGCTTTGGTGAAAGGGATTATATTTTTAGAAAAAAAGAATCAACTTGAAAAGATCCAGACATCCAGGCTGTCAACAATCGGGGTATTAGCAGAGCTGGAAAAAAATATATTTAGACCATTTCAAATAAACGGGACGCAAAAAAGAAATAATTATTTTTATGCATTAACAAATTTACTTGCCTCTTGTAAAAATATTATCAAAATTCAACGGCCTGCTAAAAGGGATACGATCAGACAAATAATTGCATTTTTAGAATCTGAAGATTTTTTTGCTATATAAAAAAACAAAATATGGATCTGCAAAAAAAAATTATCTGGCTGGCATCATATCCTAAAAGCGGCAATACGTGGTTCAGGGCTTTCCTTTCAGCTTTAATGAATAATGGCGAAGTTGATATTAATCAAATGGAAAAAATAATGTTTTCTTCGCGTCAAATATTTACTAACCATACAGATCTCAACTCAACATACCTTACTGATAAAGAAGCCAAAATAACACAACCGCTAATGTATAACCATTTAGCTGCTTCTTACAAACAAGAAAGGTTTTATGTAAAAGTACATGATGCTTATACATTTAGCCATTTAAATCAACCCATTATCCCAACCGAAAGTACATTTTGTGCCATTTATTTCGTTCGAAACCCTTTGGATATAGCCGGCTCGCTGGCTAATCATAGTAGTATAACCATTGACCATGCAGTTAAAAGATTAGCTGATGACGATTATGCCATTTTTAATCAAAATAATAACCTTAATACTGATAGTCAGTTCAGGCAATTCATCTCCAACTGGAGCTTTCATGTAGAAAGCTGGACATTAAGGCCTCCATTCCCGGTTTTTACAGTGCGCTATGAAGATATGCTTATTAATACTTTTGATACATTTAAGCAATTAATGCAGCATATCGATCCGGGTAAGTACAATGATAATGAATTGTTAAAGGCCATTGAGGCCAGTAGTTTTTCAAGTCTGAAAAAACAAGAACAGGAACAAGGGTTTGGTGAAAGATTTTCCGCCAAAAACCAAGCTTTTTTTAGACAAGGGGAAATGAATGGTTGGGAACATGAACTGGCTGCATCGCAGGTTGAATATATTACCCAAAAGCATCACAGCGTAATGAAAAGGTATCAATATTTATAATATAATTGCAGCCTCTTCTAAATCTCCCCCAGAAGGAGAGATTTAGAAAGAGGCTTAACATTCATTTATTATTACTAAAAACAGGTGAAAATTATTTTACAAGTACGATACGTATAATTTATAGATAGCATGAGCGCAATATTTGGCATTATTAATAAAAAGAGCAAGTTTACTGACGGGGAAAGCATCAATAGAATAAAGGAGGCTATTGCTCACAGGGCTACCAATGGCAGCGGCTTATGGCAAAGTGACTATGCAGCGCTTGGTTTTTGTAAGCTGATCGTTTATCCGCAGCAAATTAATGAACAATTGCCTGTTGAAACAGCAGACCTTGTACTTACTGCCGATGCCCGAATTGATAACCGGGATGAACTGTATAGTTCATTAAATTTGGATAAACAGCAATACGCGGCAGAACCTGACTCCTACCTGATATTAAAAGCGTATCAAAAATGGGGCGAACAATGTGTTGATCACCTGGAAGGTGAATATGTTTTTGCCATCTGGAATAAAACATCTCAACAGCTTTTTATGGCCACTGATCATATCGGTTTCCGGCCGGTATTTTATTATGACAGTCCGGACGAATTGATTTTTTGCAGCGAAATAAAAGGGGTTGTAGCGGCCAAAATCACCCCCAATTATTTTAATGAAGCACATTTAATGCATTATCATTTCAGGCAGTCTCCTCCCAACCAAACTTATAATAAGGAAATATTTGCCTTATGCGGTGGTAGTGTACTTAAATTAATTGATAGTAAAACAAGTATTGAAAAATATTGGACGCCAAAATCATTAAACAAATATCATTTTTTAAAAGATGAAGACTGGATTAATTGCTTTAAAGATCTGCTATATCAGGCCGTTGAAAAACGGCTGAACCCAGATGTGCCTGTGGGTATAACCTTAAGCGGCGGTCTTGATTCTACCAGTATTGGCTGTATATTATCAGAGCTTCTCGCCAAAAAAAATAAACCACTTTATGCTTTTTCTTCAGTATTACCGCTAAACCATACCGGTGTCGAACAGGATGAACGGCAATATATCGAAATTGTAAATAAGCATTGCCCCAATATCATACAAACATATGTGGAAGCACCCGGCAAAGGGCCTTTTTACAATGTGGAAGATGCCTTTGAAAAAGACGAATGCCTTCCCAATGGTTTTTTCTACATAGATCATGCTATTTTAGCGGCTGCACAGGAAAAAAAGATCAGGAACCTGTTTACAGGTTTTGGGGGTGACCATTGGGTGTCTTGGAAAGGCAATACGGTTATTTACCAGCTTATCCAACAAAAACAACTTAAGCTTGCCTTGAATTTATTAAAGCAATTTTCAGAGACGGAAGATAAGAACCTGCTTCAATTAATAAGAACAGAATATGCGGTATATACAGCCTTCTATAAGCGATTGCGCAAACTTATAAAACCTGATGAGGTTAACTGGCAAATACAAACTGTTCTAAAAAACGACTTAACAACTAAATATTCGCCTTTTGTTGATCTTTCACAAAAGATAGATAATAAGGCTAATATGCAAAAGTTAATAGAAAGTGGTTTTATCGGTCGTTTAACCGGTTTGTTTGCTAACCGCAACTCTTATTATAATATGAACAGCAGCGACCCGATGTTCGATAAAAATATAATGGCGTTTTTAATGGAAGCACCGCTGCATTTATTTAACAAAAATGGTTATAAAAGAGGATTTATAAGACATGCCATGGCTGGTGTAATTCCCGCAGAAATACAATGGCGTAAAGATAAACTGCCTTATACGCCTGATTTTGTCAGGCGGACTTTACAAAGCCGGGAAATTTTGAATGACATGATGGCACATGAAGACTATGCCTTTGTTTTTGACAAATATTTCTCAAAAGAAATTATAGAAAAACATTTTGACCAGATCGAACCTTTTGCCGGCTTCAGCAACTCCACATCAGTTATGGGAATAAGAATGATGCAGGCAGGCATTTCATGCAAAGTATTTAGCTATTTAAAGAAAAAAAACTATCTGTTTACTTAAACACCGTTCCAAGAATCGGCAATTATTCGCTAATTTAATTGATAGTTTACTTTATATGCCTATTGTAATTATAAATAACGTAATTAAAATATATCTTCAGTAAAATAATTTTTATTTTATCTTTTTTATTTACTATAGATAATTTATATTTGTATAAAATGCTACTTAAACAATAATCAACTACTGATATGAAAACTGAAATCACCACTACGAACAACAACGATCAGCTTAAAGAAAACTGGAGCAAACCTGAAGTGAATTTTTTACCAATAGAAACAGAGACACAAGGTGTTGGGGATGTACAATCAGACAGTGGCATTACAGGCAGTTAAGTAAGAATAGTAACTACCACTAAGCTGTGGCTTATTAAGTGTTTTAAACACTATTGCCGACAGGGTTTTCTTGGATATTTACTATTAGGCTTGATCTATTAATATGGATCAGGTCTATTTTATTATTATTGAGTTATTTTTTTAATCTCATTATGAATTGCCAATTCATAAGATTCCTATAGCAATTTCTTTTTAGGCAATTGACTTACCTAAATAATTGATTTACAGTACATATCTGTAGAAAACTATAATAACACACTTGCATCCCGGTTAACAAAATGCAAGTGCGTTATATTGATAAAATTTAAACAGTCACTACTATATTAATGCTTAGTATCAGGAAGTTGGAAATAGCCCTTGGGTGCATATCATATAATTAATAGTAAGGTATGGCATCATATTATCATGTGGAGCACTGCCACCTGTGTTGTTAATGGATGCAGCATTCAGGATCCCCGAGATGGTTGACGGTGTTGCCGGTGGTGCTGAATAAGCAGATACATTAGGGTAACCGGTTGGACTATTAGAAGCAGCAAGGAAGGCGCCGGCTGGCGAAGCAGCAGTTGCAGCAGCAGTACTTGCGTTTAAGGCATGCGTATGTACAGGCAAATTTGCTTCTGCCAGCGTAACGGTAGTTGCTCCCCCTGTTGCAGCCAATGGATATGAGGTGCCTGAATCTGTACCTACAACTACAATGCTCTTTAGGTTAGGTACAGCAAAAGTTCCTGCTCCGCCGCCATAGGTAGTTCCTAATAAAGTATATAACGCCTGATATTCGTTAATGTTTAACATCGATCCATCGCACAATTGAAAATATTGTGGTACATAATTGCCTGCATAAGCAATGATTTCTCCTAAATAATAATTCATATAAACTAAATTTTAAGTTAATAATTGATTTGATTTCTATATGCGGTTAAGATCTTGTTGGATACTGACCTGACGTTGCAATACAATAAATTAAAGCCATATAAGGCATGCGGTTTTCGTGTGCCGCTGCAGTACCGGTAGTAGTTATGCTGCCTGCATTAAGTGTTGTATTTGCAGGCCCGGGGCCATACAAATTTATTTGTGCACCAGCTACGTTGATATGGGGTTGTGTAGCGCTTGTAGGAACGTTAGGATTACCCAATAGCTCGTTGGTTGCGTTGTTTGAATCGTATGTGGTTGCAGCATTTACAAGATGGTTATGCGAGGGGATGTTTGCTGTGCCAAGCACCACGCTTGCTGACCCACCTGCGCCAGCGACACCTATAGGGTAAGCCGTACCTGTTGTACTTGTACCCTGCCCAACTATTACTTTTCCGTTTAAATTAGGAAGGTTAAAATTAGTTGAGCCATTGCCGCCATATATGCTGCTCAGGAGTGAAAACAGGGCCTGATATTGTTGCGATTGCAGGGTTTGTCCGTTACAGGGCAACCAGCCGCTGGGAATATGTGAATACGGGAATATGCGTATTTCGCCAAGATAATTATCCATTTTTTTATTTTTAAGAGGTTAGGATTTTGTTAATTTGAAAACTGATCTATTATGGTCTTGATGGATATAGACCTTCAGCACATACCGCAAAATTCATCGGTAGATAAGGCATCCTATTTTCATGAGCTCCGCCATTACCTGTGAAACCAAGTGCAATAGTATTCATCGTTGTACCAGGTGAGCTTGAAGCAGCATAGGTATATATATTATCCACAGTTGTTCCGCTCACTGTACTTGCATTTGTAAGATAAACCGTATTGCCTGGCTGATTGGTTAACTGGGCTGGATTAGACGTATGGCTAAATATCTCTGCCTGTATGTTGTGATTGTGCGATGGTATCTGGGTTTGCGTAAGCGTAACTGTTTCTTCACCACCTTTTTGACCCTGAATAGTGTTTAAAGGGCCTGCCGGGTTAAAGCCAATTGGTACAACCCCACGCAGGTCAGGTACATAAAATGTTGTTGGGCTTACAGGAACGCCTGCTGGCTGATAAAGACTGCCAAGAATGACATACAATACAGTGTACTGTTGAATCAACAGCTGCCTCCCGTCACAGGGGATCCAGCCGACAGGTACAAAATTAAAAGGGAAAGCTTTGATTTCTCCAATGTAATTATCCATGAATTTAAAGATTAAGGTTTAAAAATTTAAAAGGTTTAGGTAACAGGTTTAGATTTTTAAAATTGGGGTTTTAAAATCTAATAAAACATAATATTTTTATTCAAAGGTATTTTAATCAAAATTAAAAAGCTTTAAATAAGCCCGGCGGACAGCCGGTTTGGTATTTATTTGTTAAATGCCTAAAACCTCCTTTCTTAAAAATTGAACGTTTTAAATAGCTGAATGATAGGTCCGCTTTGTAAATTTATAACTTTTTTTACGATACTTTCTTATAGATTGTTTCTTTGTACTTGGCTTTTTAAACTGTTGTATTGATAAAATAGATATTATTTAACTGATAAAAGATTTTGATCATACATTTTCTGCAAATATTCCAGTGTATCCTTAGTACATTCATCTTTTTGCACATCAAAACGGTTTGTTAATAAATTAATTAACTCAATTACTGTTATCTGATTTTCAATTTGTTCCCATATAATACGGCCAATCTTATTCAGATTAATATAGTTTCCTTTTTCCATATCCATCATTACCAATTCGTCACCAACCTCACTGATCAGCAAATTTTGGGTATTTTTTTGAAGTACTGTTTCTAAGGTTAGGCTTTCATCATTTAACATAATCAAATATATGTACTCTGCAATTATTTTTTTTAGAAAAATTCAATTGCAATAAAAGTATTACATTAAACAATTCAGGTCGGTAGGTGCTATTTCCTATGAATCCATCCGTTTAAAGTGAAACGTCCGTGTTCAAATTTTTTGTCAGGGCAATTTATCGGATGTACGGCATGCACCAGCGATGAATTAAAGAAAACGATGGAATTATTGGCCGGTTCTACAATAAGTGGCCGGGGCTGGTTTTTAAGGAAAAGAAGCTGCCCGCCGGTGAATAATTTAGGGATAGAATGAAAATAATAAACAAAAGTTATAACCCTGCTTGCCATTTTTCCTGTACCCGTATCTATGTGTGGTTTATAAAACTCGCCATTATTATGGCTGGTAAGATGCGTTTCAATGCGTTTAATATCAAAAATATCAATTTTTAATTTTTCACATATTTCAACAAAATTCTCAATGATTTTTTCCTTTACTATCTCGCTAAACTTAGAATAATCGTTTGAAATAATGGCATTTGATTTTCTCCATTTTTCATTAATTATCCCTTTTCCAAGCTTTGTTTGGGAAAACTTTTCCGAAATGGATATAGTATGATTATAGAGTTCTGAATTAACATCGTCCTCTAAAAAATCAGTATAGATAATACACGAATTGTTTTCCATAAAAGATCTACTAATGAAAATGATTCCACTAAAATAGTAAAACTATATATCAATTGAATTTGCTTATTATTGTAGTATAACTTTTCTATAATCAATCTGTATAAATGTATAATTACTGGGGATTTGGATTACATATTGCATCCGAAATAGAATTTCCTGAACTCTTACCTTTCGAATTCCCCAATCTGCCCGATGTAAATATCAGTATTGGCATCACCCCGCAAATACTAATTGGTGAAGATGTAATAAACCGGGCAAGAGTATCTATCAGCCCTACAAAATACTTACTTAAATTTTTAAATATTGCTAATTATTATGTAACTGATGGCAACAGGATTATTATAGACCCCATGACAGGTGCTGATGAAAAAAGCATCAGGCTGTTTTTGTTGACCAATGCAATGCCGGCTGTTTTACACCAGCGTGATTTGATCCCATTACATGCATCAGCTATTGAACACGAAGATGGGGTAATTTTATTTTGCGGCGGTTCAGGAACAGGAAAATCAACTACGGTAGCAATGCTGCAGCAAAAAGGCTATAAGCTATTTTCGGACGATTTATGCGTGTTGAAAGCTGATAAAAGTAATGGGCAGGTATATGCTTATTCATCTTACCCTTCTATCCACCTATGGAGAGATAGCTTTGAAAAAATAGGTATTGAAATACCGGAAGATGATAATAAAATTCGCCCTCAATTACCTAAATACGCCCGCTTTTGCCATGACGAGTTTAATATAAAACCGAAACTTATAAAGCGAATTTTTATACTGCGTAAATTAAATAAAAATATCGAAGTCGAAATTAAGGAATTGAGTTCCATTGCGGCTTTCCGCGAAATACAAAGAAATAACCAGCATCCTGTTCAAATGAATTCCATGAAAAAACGAGGTATTCATTTTGATATAATATCAAAAATAACCGCAAACACCCCGGTATATGATATAAGCAGAGTTGAATCTCGAAACACCATTACCCAATTAGTTTCTTTAGTTGAATTAAACTTTACCGCAAATGGACAATAATGACATTGATAAGGCTAAAAAAATTATCTGGCTTGCATCTTATCCAAAAAGTGGAAACACTTGGTTTAGGGCATTTTTAACTGCTTTGCTGAATGAGGGCGAACTGGATATTAATGAAATGAAGACAGATGGTATATTTTCGTCACGACCAGTATTTGATAATTTTACTGACCTCGATTCAACTTATCTTTACGACGAGGAAGTGAAAGTATTACTGCCGGAGGTTTTTATAAACCTGGAAAAGACCTATGAAAAAGAGAATTTGTTCGTCAAAATTCATGATGCTTACACCTATAACCAGGATAACCAGCCTATAGTTCCGACTGAATGTACAAGATGTGCCATATATTTTATCCGCAATCCCTTAGATGTCGTAGGTTCATTTGCCAATCATAATAACAGTACCATTGATCAAACCATTACGTTGATGAGCAATGAAAATGGCTTCCTGGCAAAACAAAGCAATAATTTAAATATATATAACCAGTTTAAACAATTAATGCTAAGCTGGAGCGGGCATGTAAAAAGCTGGACAAGTAACCTACCGTTTCCGGTTTTGTTAATAAGATACGAGGATATGATAGCCGATACGCTTACAGCTTTTAGCAAAGCAGTAAATTTTATGGGGATAACTGCTACAAAAGAACAAATTGAAGCAGCAATAATAGCCAGTAGCTTTGAACAATTACAGAAAAAAGAGAAAGAGAAGGGCTTTAAAGAAAAATTTATTGGAAGCCCTTCCTTTTTCAGAAAAGGAAAGGCTGGTAATTGGGAAAATGAATTAAATTCAGAGCAAATCAATGATATTACATCAATCCATAAAAAATATATGGAATTATATGATTATCTTTAATTAACAAGTTATAAGATACTTTATTTTATCGATCACGAAGTTGACCCGCCAATGTAAGGATTCCCAGTCAGCGTAAAATGTTTACCTTCTGTTCCTGTAACACTCCCGCTCTGAACTGCATCCTGACCAATTATTTCTATTGTAGGGCTTTTCCAAATTTTTTTATTACCAGTTTCGTTTTTTTCCATTGTGGGTTTAGGTTGATTTGTCATCATTTTTATTTTAATATATTAAAAGCCAATTTAGTAAAAAGTTTATTTATTTCAAATAACTTAATTTAATATATTAATTTAACAATTTACCCGAAGGAATTCCTTAGTCCAATTTACTCTAGAGTTTGCAACACACACATAATGAGCGCTATATTCGGAAGAATAAATATTAATAAAGAAATAGTGCAGGAGCGTGATCTTGTGCCGATGGAAATTGTATTAAATCATTGGAATGCCGATGACTCGGGTCTGTGGCACAATCATCATACCGGCCTGGGGCATCTAATGTTATATAATACCCCCGAATCGCTTCATGAAAAGTTACCATATTATAACCCCGAAAGTAAGCTATCTATAACAGCCGATGCCCGCATTGACAATCGTGACGAACTATTTGCCAGGCTTAATATACCACACTTACTCCGCAAAACTATACCAGACAGCAGCCTGATCTTGAAGGCATATGAGCAATATGCCGAGCATTGCGTTAAATATCTAATAGGCGATTTTGCATTTGCCATTTGGGATGAGAACAGGCAGCAACTTTTTTGCGCACGAGATCACCTGGGTGTTAAACCATTTTTTTACTATTCAGACGATCGTTTTTTTGTTTTTGCCAGTGAAAAAAAAGGGATACTTACAGTACCCGACGTTGATAAAACCATTAATAAGCAGTTTTTTTATAATCAGCTATTAAGCAGACCAGAACAAAGCACAGATACTACATTATACCAGCAGATAAAACGCCTGCCGCCTGCTCATTCCCTTATAGTATCAGCTACAGGAAAACCATCGATATTAAAACAATATTGGACCCTTGATACCGAAACGGAGATAACACTACCGTCCAAAGAAGCATATTACGAGGAATTACTTCGTCTTTTTAATGAGGCGGTAAAATGCCGTACCCGGTCAAATTTTCCAGTTGGTGTTGAATTAAGTGGAGGAATGGATTCATCTGCCATAACAGGTGCAGCTAATCGCTTTTTGAAAGAAAAGAACAAGCGTTTGTTCACGTTGTCAAATACGCTGCCTGATGGTGTTTTTGACGAAAATATAAACAAATTTGATGAGCGGAAATATATTGATGCCGTAACAGCCTATAATCAAATTAAAGATCCCATTTATATAACTGAACCCGCCTTCAAAGATCATGTTGAAGAAATGGATTTTTCAATTTTTGTTAATGATGGTATGGAACGATGGAACCCTTTATGGCAATTGCCGATCAAAAAGGCCGCTTTGCAATATGATATCCGCACCTTATTATCTGGTTTTCCGGGTGATGAACTGGTTACCTACCGGGGTAAATATTATTTTCTCGACTACAGGGATAAAAATCAATATCTTAAATATTTCCTGGCCAAAAAAAAGGATCCCGGCTTAAATAAGCTGGAACCATTACTTCCTTACCCTTTAAAATACAGCCTGCATCGTTTAAAAATATTATTTAAAAGGTACGGGTCAGCGATGAACGAGGCACTTGAAATATATCATATTCCGAATAAATACAAGCGAAATTACAGAGAGAACGTTTGGCAGGATGTAAATTATAAAGAACAATTTAAAAGCTACAGACATACACAAAAATATCGGCTGCTTAAACCACAGGTTAATCAAAGGCTGGAAAGTGAAACGCGTTATGGATTGCATTTCAGAACAGAGCCCCGTTTCCCGATGGCCGATATAAGACTGGCCCAGTTTTACCTTTCAATGCCTAATTATCTTAAATATGACGGCGAACTTGCCCGTACTACCTACAGGCAGGCCGTTAAACAATATTTACCACCTATTATAATGGAAAGAGACAGCAAGTTTGGCAGCGTTGCTCCATTTTTAATGTTAAATAAGTATAACTGGAACCAGTATATAGATCTTTTACAGCGAACGGATCATCCTTTATTAAAAAATAAAGATGCTATTTTAGAAAAAGCAAAACATGCTTCGGAAATAAAAAAGGATGACCAATCCGCTTTACATAAGGTTAAATCCAATAACATACCCTCAATGGAATTGTTAAGATGGCTGGAAAAAAATCCCGAATGGCATTAGAGTTGATTAATATTTGCCATGCTATTAACTAAATAATGAATGAACCGTGAATGCCCTTGCTTCCTTAATGCCTGAGATGTAAGTATCATTAGCCCTTAACCAGGCATGCCCCTTGTATTTCCCGTCTTCTGATTTATTAAACCCTATATAAATAGTGCTGTCAATATTTCTTCTTTTTAGCAGCAACTTGCCCGTAAGTGATAAAGTATAGCACTCCGTTGGCCAAAACGCGTAGCGGTTACAAAGCTGCAAAGCGGTTTTTATTTGTTTTCTTTTTAATAATGTTGATGGGCTTTCGTCTCTTTCACTTTCTCGCCGGGCAGTGCCAAGCCAATTCATAACCCTTTTAAAAGGGAAAAATTTAAGCGTTAATTTAACCCCTACTGAGGTGATCAGGGCTTCTGCAAACAACAATTTAATTGATAACGGATAGGCAGCGAAAGTTTTTACTTTGCGAATTAAATTCATATTGTATTTTTAACAGCCACCGCGATTTGCCAAAAAATGATTATTATTTCAGAACAACCAGCATATTCTGTTTGATCATACGGCTTAAAAAGGCATTTATTTCGGCAGTACATTCTTCTTCGCTAACCTCATATATATCAAGCATTTTTTTGATCAGTTCCTGTACAGATATAGGTTCCTGCAGCAAATTCCATATATCAGTACCCACACTATTAATACCCAGGTATTCACCATTGTCCATATCCATCATTACGGTTTCATCACCTAATGAATTTGCCAAAAAATTATTTTCATTACGCTGAATAATCGTATTTAAATTGAATGGAGCAGATACAGACATCTTTTTAAAGTTTTTATAATACTAAAGCAAATTTAATATTTACACAATGATATTCAGTTAATAATTCAACTATTTATGGCTGAGTTGTATCGGGGCAAATTGTATGGTTTTAAACCTGTAGCAAAAGGGGCTCCCTTAGCACGGCTACCGGGCTTTTTTTTATGTCTTTTTTTGCTGTATTGTATCACGGTACATATGAAACACTTGGTACATTTGGTACACTTTTCACCCCAAAAACGCCCTAAATGACTTTAAAAAGGCGGTTTTTATATCGTTTTTGAAGTCATTTTTGGTCCAAAAACACCTATTTTAAGCTAAAAAATCATTAAAAAACATCATTTTTAGCCAATTTTTGATGAAAAATAACGTGTTTTTTATCGCTTTTAGATTGAATTTTAGCAAAGATTGAAACAGTTAACCAACCAATTGCACAACTCGCAAATCATTAATCAGTGTGGAATATCCTGTAAAAAACTTCTTCTTTCAAATCATTTATTTAGGTTTGGCAATACTTAATAGCAAGAATAATGTTTTGGTATGAAGATGAAATAAAGCGTTTAGAAAAGCAGCGTGCCGAAATGAATTATCAACCGGCAACCTTGTTTTATGGGAGTTCTTCTATCAGGTTATGGGCTGGTTTAGCTGATGATTTCCGCGACTTTAAACCTGTTAATCTTGGGTTTGGTGGCTCTACGCTGGCCGCGTGCACCTGGTTTTTCGACCGGGCTATGACTGGATATCAACCCGAAAGGCTGATTTTGTATGCCGGAGATAACGACTTAGGGGATGGAAGGCATCCTGAAGAGGTCTTTATTTTTTTTCAGGAATTTACAGAAAGAGTAACTAAACGGTTTGGTTCATTACCTTGCTATTTTATTTCATTAAAGCCAAGTATTAACCGCTGGCCAATGGTTGATCAGTTCACCTATACTAATGAAATAATTGCCGCCGAGATCAAAAACAATCATCCGGATTGGAGATGGATAGATATTTTTAGCGCGATGCTAAATATCGACGGCCACCCTAATACCGAATATTATTTAAACGATGGCCTTCACCTGAGTGAGAAAGGTTACCTCATTTGGAAAAACACTATTCAAAACGCGCTAATAAACAGATAATTAACTATTTTTTGACAAAAAGTTAATATCTTACAGGGATATTTCAGGAAAAATAGCCGCGCTTATGAACAGGGAATATTACCGGTGGTATAGCGGTCGACTTGGCCGGGATATGGAACTGTTGGTTTTTGGTTACGCAGGCAGGGCGGTACTGTTTTTTCCACCCCGCATGGGCCGTTTCTACGATTATGAGAACTGGGGTGTGGTGGCTGCTCTGTCCGACCGCATAAACCGTGGCGAATTACAACTTTTTTGCGTAGATAGTGTCGATGAGGAAAGCTTCTATAACGGCTGGTCGCACCCTGATGCCAGGATCAATCGCCATTTGCAGTATGAGCAATACATCCTTTGCGAAGTATTGCCGCTAATGAATATCAAAAAGCCCGACAATGATTTCGAAGTCGCGGGTTGCAGCATGGGTGCTTACCATGCCGCCAACATTGCCCTAAAACATCCGCATCTGTTTAATAAGTTGGTTTGCATGAGCGGCAGGTATGACCTTACCCGGCCGGTTCAATGTTTTAAGGACTTATTTGATGGTTACCACAGTGAAAACATTTACTTTAACATGCCCCGTCAGTTTGTAGCTAATATGGATGACGAATGTTTGCTTAATCACATCCGCAGGCTTGATATGTTGCTGGTAATAGGTGAAACCGATCCATTCAGAAACGATAACTACGAATTTAGTGAATTGCTTGGATGGAAGGGTATCCGCCATCAGTTTCATACATGGCATGGTTATGCACACGCTCCGCGCAGTTGGAGAAAGATGGTGCAGCTTTATCTTTAAATTCTGTTCACAAAACCCGTTGTAACCTTATCGTCTACCGAAAAAATCCACACACCCTAAATATTCCCATAACTTTATATCTTTGACCGCAAAAATTACAATCATATTCTCATGGCTAAAGCATCTGAAGTTAAAGTAGGAAATATATTACGTTTCAACGGCGAACTGGTAACCGTTATTGAAGTACTGCACCGTACACCGGGCAAAGGCGGCGCATTTTATTTAGATAAATTCCGTAATATAAAAACCGGCAGGATTGTGGAAGCCCGTTTAGCAACTGACGAACAGGTTGAGATTTGCCGCGTTGAAACCAATGATTACCAATATTTGTATGAAGAAGGTGATAATTTGGTAATTATGGACAATACATCTTACGAACAGTTTAGCATACCCAAAGCTTTATTTGGCCCGGCTGCCAGATTTCTGAAAGAAAACATGGATGTTATCGTTTCATTCGAGAGCGAAGAACCTATCATGGCACAAGCACCAAACTTTGTTGAGCTTGAAATTACTTACACCGAACCTGCTGTTAAAGGCGACACCTCATCAGGCGCGTTAAAAAATGCGACTACTGAAAATGGTATAGAAATCAAAGTCCCTCTTTTTGTAAACCAGGGCGATAAAGTTAAGGTAGATACCCGCACCGGCGATTACGTTGAGCGCGTGAAATAAATATTAAATAATAATTCGATTAATATAGAGCCCTGCAATTATGCAGGGCTTTTTTATTCATTAGAATTGAGGTGGTTACCACAACTAAAGGCGTCATGCTGAGCGTAGTCGAAGTATGCGGGCAGGCCTCTGCGCTTACCCTTCGACTACGCTCATGGTTACATCCATTACTTCTAATTTATTTTAGCATATTTACTCCATACACTAAATTATTTGAATTTCGCAAATAATCGATTGAATCCTTCAAACAAACAATTCAATTAACCCCCACCTTTGTATTATAATTTTAATACAAGATGGAAAACAAAAATAAAATAGCCCTGGTAACCGGCGGAAGCCGCGGATTGGGCAAAGACATGGTCCTTCGCCTTGCCGAAAAAGGCCTTGATGTGATCATCACCTACAACAGCCAGGCAGATGATGCGCAAGCAGTAGTAGCACAGGTACAACAAGCCGGACAAAAAGCCGCGGCACTTCAATTGAATGTCGGCGACTTAAAAAGCTTTGCCACTTTTTCCACTCAGTTACAGGATGTATTGCAAAATACTTTCGGCACTACCCACTTTGATTATTTAGTAAATAATGGCGGCGTTGGCGGCTACTCTCCCTTTGCTGATGTGACCGAAGAGCTATTTGATCAGATGTTAAACATCCACTATAAAGGTGTTTATTTCCTCACCCAAAAAATGGTAACGCTTATGAATGATGACGGCGGCATTGTGAATGTATCTTCCGGCTTAACCCGTGTTACGGTGCCCGCTTCATCAGCTTATGCTTCCATGAAAGGCGCTATCGAAGTATTTACCCGCTATTTGGCTAAAGAATTAGGCGCTCGCGGAATCCGCGCAAATGTGATTGCGCCAGGTGCTATCATGACTGACTTCGGCGGGGCTCACCTGAGAAACAGCGAAGAATTGCAGAAATTCATCAGCAGCGTAACTGCTTTAGGCAGGCCGGGCGTTGCAGAAGACGTTGGTGGTGTTGTAGCCTTTCTTTGTACCGAGGATGCCCGCTGGGTTAACGGGCAACGCATAGAAGTTGCCGGCGGTATGGCACTCTAATCTATAAACACAAACAAACGGGGCTAATCGAGCCTCGTTTGTTTGTGTCCTTACCAAATGCCTAACTTTGAATATTACAAATACTAATGATCACCAATACTTCACTCAACGACTTTTATAAAAGGAACGCGGCCCCGCTCCCCGGCGGTATCGCGAAGGAGATTGGACATTTTAATGTATTTGAAGCGGAAAAGCTATTTGATAAAAAAACCGGCACAAGGATAATGCCTTACAGCCGAAGGGAATATTATAAGATCAGCTGGATCCGCGGCAAAAGCAAAGCAGAATATGCTGACAAAGTGATCGACATCAGTGAAAACGCACTACTGTTCGCCACACCAAAAATCCCTTATAACTGGGTGCCTGCAGATAGCGACCAAACAGGGATGTTCTGCATTTTTACTGCGGATTTTTTGACCCCGCATAAAGCTGGCGTTAGTTTGGATGACTTGCCTATCTTTCAACCGGGACAAGTGCCCGTTTTTCAGTTGGACGCGGAGGAATCAAAAGAGATCGAATATATTTTTCGCAAAATGCAAAGGGAGTTAGGCGCTGATTATAAATTTAAATATGACCTGCTGCGCAATTTGGTTTTGGAACTGATCCATTACGGGCAAAAGTTGCAACCAATGCAGGCTATCAGCACCGCGCAAAATGCTTCGGAGAGGATCTCTTCTTTATTTATTGAGTTATTGGAAAGGCAATTCCCATTAGAATCAATGAACCAGCGGCTAAATCTGCGTACCGCAAAGGATTATGCTGACAGATTAGCGGTTCACGTAAACCACCTGAATAAAGTATTAAAAGAAGTTACCGGCCATACCACTACGCAAATCATCAGCAACCGGGTAATACAGGAAGCCAAGATCCTGCTTAAACAAACCAACTGGAACATTGCCGAGATCTCGTACACTTTGGGTTTTGATGATCTTTCGCACTTTTCAAACTTCTTCAAAAAACAAACGTCCTTCACTCCTGCAACATTCCGGGCTTAATTTGTAGCTTAGCTTAATGGAACCGATCAACATATTAGCTATAGGAACAAATACTGAGATACTACCGGTTATTTTACGCCTGTTAAATAACAAACCAGGCTGGCAAGCCACCGGAGCCAGCAGCTTAACCGAAGCATTGGCATTTGGCAGCGATCAAAAATTTGACCTCGTATTAATTGGTGGCGGTATTGATAATAACGAAACATTGATAATAAAAGAATCATTTATAGGCACACCTATTGCCATACATTACGGTGGCGGAAGCGGTTTACTTTATGCTGAGGTTTACCAGGCGCTTAATATTATGCCGGAGTAACAACACGGTCAATTTTAACGCAATTGTCATTCCGCCTTTCCCCTATCATTTTACCGTCATATCGCTTTAAAGCATTGCATAATAATTAAGGATTAGCCTTAAATTTATTCATGCTTAATTATTCAGTACTTGATCTCGCTACGGTAGTCGAAGGGCACTCCATAGCAGATACCTATCATAGAAGCCTTGAAATTGCCAGGCAAGCCGAAGAGCTGGGCTATTCCCGCTACTGGTTTGCCGAACATCATAACATGATGAATGTTGCCAGCTCGGCAACATCGGTATTAATTAGTTACATCGCCGGTAACACTAAAAAAATTCGTGTCGGATCAGGCGGTATTATGCTGCCTAATCACGCTCCTTTAGTTATTGCCGAACAGTTTGGAACATTGGCTACCTTATACCCTAATCGTATTGATTTAGGCCTAGGCCGCGCGCCCGGCACCGACCAGGTTACCGCCAAAGCCATTCGTGGCGAAAACATGAATGCGCCACATTATTTCCCGCATGATGTTAAAAGTTTACTTAAATTTTTCTCTGCCGATAACCAGGACGCAGCCGTCCGCTCGATACCGGGCGAAGGTTTGGATATCCCGATCTGGATCCTAGGTTCCAGTACTGATAGCGCGCATCTTGCCGCCGCCATGGGCTTACCTTACGCTTTCGCAAGTCACTTCGCGCCAACCTATTTTAGGGAAGCGATAGCAATATACCGTAACAACTTTAAGCCATCGCAATACCTGCAAAAGCCTTATGTAATGGCTTGTGTAAATGTGGTAGCTGCTGATACAGATGAGGAAGCGGAATATCTGTCTACCTCGGTTAAACAATTTTTCATGGGTGTGATCACCGGCAAGCGCCGTTTATTGCAACCGCCTGTAAAAGATATGAGTACGATTTGGAACGGAATTGAAAAAGATCACATTATGGGTATGTTAGCCTACGCTTTTATAGGCGGTCCGGAAAAAATAACCCGTGAATTACAGCAATTTGCAGATGAAACCGGCATTGATGAAATAATGGCAACCTCGCATATTTTCGATCACCAGGCGCGCTTAAGATCTTACAAACTATTCGCGGAGGCCGTGCATAAAAGCACTTTTGCGAAAGTCTGATTTTTTAATGATTGATTGTTTTTTTGAAAGGGTTATCGTTTGTAAACGATAACCCTTCTTTTTTATGATGCATTGTATCAAAAAATCAGACGGAAAAATCACTATCCCGTTTTTTAATACTTAAAAACAACAGCAGGTATCTTTCCATTATACATACAATAAGGGTCTTTTTTAAATTCGTTTATGTCATTCACCAATTGCACTAACAGGTTATTCATCATTTGGGTATTTTCTGGACTGAGTTGAACATTTTTGCGTTGCAGCGAAATGATGTACTCAATCAAATTCATGCAGGTGGTAAACTGGCCAGTTGCGATAACATCCTTCATTAGCTGCTTTCCCGCAGCTCCATCTTCAAACCAAAGGGTTGTACCCATTAATCTTGCGTTTTCCGCAATAGGTTCTATCAATTGTAAATTTCCTAATAAAAGAGTTTTATCAGCACCAGTTGCAGTCCATGTCAATCTTGCAGGATCATTTATCCTATTATTTCTGCTGTTTGAATTATGTAAACTCAGCTCATAAATAAAGTTCGGCATCCTCCTGTTCTCATAATTCGTATTAGCATAAAACGCTTGGTAGATCAGTCTGCGTACCTGTTTTAAATTCACGTCCATAACCATGCTTAACATCGAGCTGATCCTTGCTTTTAGCATCTGTTCAAAAATATTCAGCTTGGTTTGGCTTAAAAACTGTGTCAACTTACTGATGATTGGGGCCGAGAAGATATTTTTCAACTTGGCTGCTCTTATCAGCTCCTGTTCAAGGTCAAATCCTTTAATATTGTTTATTATTTCTTTTGTGGGATTAGTGGTTTTGATCAATAATGAAAGAATAAACACCGCACTAAACAGCCCGGTTAAAACACTGCAGATGATTGTTTTAATAACACAAGGCGATATAAAACCGATTACTATACAAGCAATTACAGCCAGCAAACTAACCCATAGAATAGTTGTCGGCACCGCGGCTATTTTTTTTACTGTTTTTTCAAAATAATTTATCGTCTTTCCGCGCCAGCCCACAGGTGGCTTTATCTCCGGTGCTATATAGCTATCCATAAAATAGCTGGCCACATCGGTTATAATCATTAAATCAAACGGACTGCCATTGGTAGAATTCCTTCTTTTATTATCAGCCAGCATTAGGCTGGCCAAACCCTGGTTATCTGTTATGCCGCCATCCATAAAACCAAATGAATCAATATAATTTTGCTGTTTAGGATCATGCTCGTGAGGCGGAGGGACAAAACTTAACGGATGCTGTATCTCGTCATACCCTGTATACAGCATACCTTGCCTAAGTTCATCAATACTTAAATCAGTATGGCTAAAATCACAAGGATAGCATATAGGTTCAAACCCCGCCGGAAAGCAAGACGAAGAGGCCAATATATCTGCCAATTTAATTTTCTTTAAAGTCTCTACATGACCGGTAACATCAAAATGCAGGTAAAAATTCCCGGTAAGCTCTTTTGAACTATCGATACCATCTGTTTGAAAACGAAAGCTCAACCCTCTGTAAAATTCAGTAGTATTGGCACAAATTTCCAGTCCTTTTCTGTTATCATTCCAAAATACCGATAAAGTTTGCCCGTTAAAAAACAGATTGCTGTCATATACCCTGGCGAAAGAGTTTATCAGGTTTCGCTCCTTTTCGCTGCCAGGTTCTGGCCATTGTTTATCATCATTTAAAAGCGTCAATACTGCAGTAAGCAGTTGCTCACCATCTAGTGCAGCCAATGCATTTTTATAAAACGTATTAAATGGTATATCCTGTTTAAGGCTGGACGTGTATAACAAATTAGTTATGGTGCCGCCGGATGCTGACGATACATAATTGATCTGGTTGGTTAAACCAATTCTGTCCAGGTAACATAAAGTTCCAAGCGCGAATGCTGCCGCGCGAAACCCTCCCCCTGAGAAAGCTATCGCTATATTATCAAAGGGTTTATCAAGTATTGGGTTATCAATCATTATATTGTGATTTTAAACAGGTTAGTTAATCGGTTTAATTAGATTTGCTGGTCAGATCGATCGGGAAACCACCGGTAAATCCGATAAATGTATAAGGCTGCGCGCCTGATAGACCCGGTACACTCGACTTGCCACTTAAGAATGGCAAATGAACTTCGGCCTGTATATTATAAAAACGCAAGCCTAGTTTTACTTCATAACCATTAAAGGATGTTTGTGTCGTGCCCAATAAACTTTGCCTTAGCGCGCTGTTACTGGTTTGGGCAACATCGCCCATAATAAACCTGCCTGAATACCCTATCCCTATAGTAACCGAAGCATTTTGGCCATAACTATTAGCAGCTGTAGGCGTAATAAATTCGTGAAAAATACCTGTATACACGCTTAATTGCGATGCCTGTATAAGTGTTACAGATTTATCGTTACTGTCATATTCCCAATTCCTGTTTGACCCCTGCACGGCTATATCCAAGCCGGACAAGACAGTTCCTACCGGTATTGCACCTGCATTTCGTTGATAATTCCCATTAGGCCCTCCCCGTTCAGTAAAATAAGCCAACCCCCTAAATGAAAACGCCTCGCCTGAATTAAGCGGGAGCAAAACACTATTACCAAACGCGCTTTTGTTGGTAACCATATTTGTTGTGGGGTCATTAACTGATTTTATCGTATCAACGGTAGAGGCCACATTTACAGAAAAATCAATCTCGATGTGGTGCAGCCATTTATATTTAATATTAGAGTTCTCCCTGTAAACAACCCCAATCCCGGTGCTTGCCGGTATTTTTGAACCGGTGGTTAGTGATTGCTGAATATCGCCCTGGCCTACAAATGAAATGGTTGCAGGGGTACTAACTATATCCGGATTTGTAATTACAGCGATCATAATGTCAGCAGTGCTTGGCGGATCATTTGTGTAAGAAGCGGTAACAGTATATTTAGCCACAGGGGTGGCCGTGGTAGGAGTACCCGAAATATCTCCTGTTAAAGCGTTTAGTATCAGGCCTGCAGGCAGAGCTGGCGAAACTGAGTAGTTTATGGGTGAAGGACTACCGGTAGCTACTGGAGTAGGGCTTAAAACTAGTGGTATAATACGCTGATGGTTATACACCAATGTAGTTTCATCATTAGCCTTTTTTACCGGATCCTTTTCAAGATCGGGGATACAAACCCCAGCTATAAAGGTTGCAAAAGGAGGATAAGTTATATGCGGAGACATCGGTTGTACGCTGAATCTTAATACATAAGTTGAACTACCCGTAACATTCGTAGCCGTTACTGTATAAAGTGCCGCGGGGGTAGCAACAAGCGGTGTTCCACTAATCGTTCCGAATTTATCCAATGATAGCCCGCTGGGCAATGCAGGATTAATAGTGTAACTATCGGCTGGCCCGAACGTATTACTTGGTTTTAAGGGTGCTATTGTAGTCCCTACTATCAAATTCCCCGGCGCACTATACAAAAACTGCGGCGCACCTGGATTAATTGTTATTTGTATAGAAACAATTCCGGTATCTCCAGGGGCACTGGTTGCTTTTATAGTATAACTAATGGTACCAGTAGCCACCGAAGGCGTGCCTGAAATAATCCCCGAATGGGCATCCAGATTTAAACCATTCGGGAGTAACGGACTAACAGTATAACTTATAGCCTGTGTTCCAGAATTGTTGGGGTACAAATATTTAATTTCTTGCCCCTGAGTAAATGTAAAGTTGTTTGGAGGATAACTGATAACTGGTTTTTGCCCAAATGCTTTGAAAAATGTGATGAGGCAAATAACCACGAAGAGTGTGGCTTTTTTCATATTGATTAGATTTAGGTTGTACTTTAATTAGCACGGAACTAAGTTAAGTATCTGATTATTAATTTCCTATAGCTAAATTATTATTTTTTATCACAGCTATACTTTTTTATTTAATTATTCGTTAACGTTTTTATTATTCGGCGATATTTGGATAACTATAAAATATATTTTTCTCAAATCATCTATTGGCGGATGTAAAAACAATTGGCATATTCGTAAATAGCCATCACAATATGTACTCCACCCAATTTCTGTTTCGTATTGCTAAAACAATTGCCGTTACTGCCATTGCCTTAATGTCGCTACTGATTGTTTTTGGCAACACCACCGATTACTTTACCAACTATAACTTTGTTGAGCATGTAATGAAAATGGATACCATTTTCCCGGGCAGCAGGCTATACTATAGGCATATCGGGAACCCATTCCTATATCATGCCGGCTATATTGTACTAATTGCCGTGGAAGCTGTAATGGCATTTTGCTGTATAAAAGGCAGCTGGATGCTTTTCGAAAATTTAAAATCAAATGCGGCATCTTTTCACGCGGCTAAAAACTGGGCTGTAGCAGGAATTACTATCGGCATCACCATTTGGTTTTTAGGTTTCGAAGTAATAGGCGGCGAATGGTTTGCCATGTGGCAAAGCCAGGTTTGGAACGGCTTAGGCGCGGCAGAAAGAATTGTTAGTTTTTTAGTGCTGATATTGATCCTACTTCATTTTAAAGAGGAAGAGATCATATTAAACCCATAATGAAGCCAGGGTTGCAATAAGCGCCAGGGTCATTACTATACTGCCCAATTTTAAAAATGCCCACGCGCTAATAGTTTGGCCCTCGCGCCTTAAAGCGACCAGCCAAAGTATAGTAGCCAGCGAACCGGTGATGGAAAGATTCGGCCCAAGATCAACCCCAATAAGCACCGCGCTTTTAACTATTTCGGGGGCGTGCGCAATGTTAATTACATTACCAGCAATAAGCCCGGCGGGTAAATTATTCATCAGGTTACACACTACGGCAATGGCGCCCGCACCTATCCAAACAGTGTTGGTTATTGATTGTGATATACCATGATTAAGTATGGCCGTTAAGTGCTGGATTAAGCCTGTTTGATTTAAAGCCTCAACAATTACAAATAAACCGGCCACCAACGGTAGCACCGCCCAGGATACCCCTTTGAACACTACCAGGGGATTCTTTTTTGAGCGGATGATAACAATAGTAGATGTTATCACTCCGGTAATCGCTGTAGGCAAACCCAATTGAATGCCTAAGGCTGATGCTATCAGCAAAACTATAGCAGTGGCTACTATTCCAATTAACGCGGTTTTGCCGCCTTGCGATAACTCAGGGATATTGATATTAGTCTCCAATTTTGTTTTAAAACAGTTACGTT
The DNA here is from genome assembly GCF_013408825.1 of Mucilaginibacter tundrae. Taxonomy (GTDB): domain Bacteria; phylum Bacteroidota; class Bacteroidia; order Sphingobacteriales; family Sphingobacteriaceae; genus Mucilaginibacter. The sequence goes on along the minus strand of NZ_JACCBZ010000011.1, from coordinate 72,175 downwards.
GTGTAAAATGCAGCGCAAAGTAAGTAACTACAATGGCGCAAACCGATGGCAAACCATATTGACCCAACCAATGCATCAGCGGCGGCATATGAGTACCGTAAATAACCAAATTGGCCGGGTTGGATATAGGCAACACAAATGATGCGGCATTGGCTATAAATGCGCAGATAAGCAAATAAGGTAGCGGCTTTTCAACTTTAGCAGCTTTAACAGCAACCGCCACTGCGGGGGTTAATACAACCGCCGCAGCATCGTTAGACAAAAATGTAGTAACTACCACGCCTACCAGGTATATTAATAAAAATAGCCGGTTAGCCGATCCTTTGGCCATAACAGTTGCGTGGGCGGCTAGCCAGTCAAAAAGCTTTTCCTCGCGGGCGGTTTCAGCAAGTAGCATCATGCCTATCAAAAACAGGTACACATCTAAACCTTTAACCACACCAGCCCATGCTTGGCCTGGCTTAATCAATTGGGAAATTAATAACAGGGCGGCTCCAACTACCACATATATTGCTTCAGTAATTTTAAATGGCCTTATAATAACACCAGCAATAGCTAAAAACGAAATTATCCAGATAGCAATATTCATGTAGTTTGTTTAGTTTGTATCACAAGCCTTTCTAAGTGTTTTTGCGAAAAGTAACCATAATAAAATAGATACTGTAGCAAAGCTTCCTAAAATTAAAAAGGTGGAACTATAACCAAATACCTGCGCTATCCATCCGCCGATAGCGGGGCTTAGGGATGCGCCCAAACCCTGAACAGTCATCACTGCTCCCTGGCCTATATTTACCCTACCTGTTCCATTTAAAATGTGTGCTACCAAACCGGGTACAGCCACACTCTGTAGGCCAGCGCCTATACCATCCAGCATTTGCACTGGGTAAAGTCCAATATGATTGATCACATGCGAGGCTATGAGCCCCCTAATTGGTAGCGCTAAAAATGAAATTAATAATACCAGCCAATAACCCCTTTTCTCGGCCATTCTCATAGCTATCAAAGAAACAACAACCATAACTACCTGTGCAATTATAATGGTCATCGCAACGAACATGGTTGGGTCACCCTGATTTTTTGTAGCAGCGGCTAAACCATATAGTGGTAGCATCGCTCCGTTCCCTAAATGGAAACAGGCTAATGCCGCGGCTAATATAAGCAGGGGCTTGCAACGCAGTAATACTTTTATGCCACTTGCCTTACTATCCTCCCCACCCTCTTTTAAGCCCCTTGCAGCCCTGTCATCAATGCTTTTAGCTGGAATCATCAAAACAGAAATTATCGAAAGCATCCCAAAAAGCGCTGCCAGATAAAATATCGCGGGCATGCCAAATTTCATCCCTAAATAGCCAGATAGTGCCGCTCCCACTACATTCCCTGCATGGTTGTATGCCTGATTATACCCATTTTGCCGGTTAAAGCCTGCTTGTTTCACTATACCTAAGGTTATGCCAACAACCGCCGGCCCTATAGCAGAACCCGCAACAGCTGTTGCAACCTGCGAAATACTCACTAGCCAGAAATTTTGAGATAACAATATTATAGCTGAAGCAAGGATTGTAAAAATACCCGGAATAGCTACATATAACCGTTTGAGTTTGGTTTCATCAATTAATGCGCCGGCGGGGGCAGTCATCATCATGCCCGCGACACCACCTATAGTCATTACTGTACCAATTGGGCCGCTTTTCCAACCATTGGCTAACAGGAAAATGCCTAAAAACGGACCAATTCCCGCCTGCATATCAGCCATGAAAAAATTGAGCGACTGAAGCGGCCAAATTACCCAATAATTTTTCGCCAAAACATTCCGTTGCTTTCCCATCTTCGTTAATTGAACATGGTTAATATATAATTGTTTACCGCCCTCCGGTAACATAACAAATAGAATAGCAAAACTTTAACGAAAACAGGAATAGCCAAGATCATCTGTTGTTAACATATTTAAGACGGAAAATATATTCACCAAATGAAAATTTCCATTTATACCTCTTTAACAAAATTGTCCATATTGTTACGAGATTCATTATATATCTCCTTTAACTTATTGCGTTTCTTAACCGTACGGTTTCTATGTGTTTGTTTAATTGATAATAGTGGCTTTTGGGCGAATGGCCTGGATATTATATAATTTCCGTCTTTATAAACCCCTCCATAATTCAGCCAATGCTCGTCATAAAATGAATAATAATTTTCATTATCCACATTTTTCATCGCGGTAATCTGGTTGGTATAGGCAACCCCAACGCAAGTTTCTATTTTAAGTACCGAAAGAATGGCTTCAAATGACCTCATCAGTATAAAAGAAGGTATTAAATCCTTAAAATGCTTTATAGCTATTTGAATACTGGCCTTATGTTGTCCTATTCTTTGCAAACAGGTAATATATCCCACTTTTTCATCTTCGAGCCCAAAAAGTTCCCCGCGTACAATAGTAAATGATAAAACAGCAATTTTAACACCATTCATTTTAAGTAATAATGACAAAGAGCCTTCAAACTCAAGGGTTGAGCTGCCCGTTAAAACAATACTGTACTTATCATTTTCAATATCTTCCGTGTAACATTCAATTCCATTATTAAAAAGCTGTTTTAATTGATTGAGGCTGAAAGTTGCTTTAAGGTAATTGTAATGATAAAGAAGAGCTTGCAACTTTTCGTCAGTACTAAATGAGTATGACAGATATTCAGTTAAATGGTAAAGATTAACCCTTAAATGTGCTAGTTTATTATTAGTAAAATACCGCAGTACCCTTATCAGTTTTATCTGCTCAATTAAATTTAAGGATGCCTTTTTATTAAATATTATAAACCCCAATAAACGAAAGACTTTTTGTCGCATTAACAATATCAAAAAATTCAGGGGTACGTGGTAAACTTAAATAAAATTCTTCTTTCAGCATCGTAATTTTAATATTACTCTTTAAACGTAGTTGATTGATTTATCAAACCAAAAATAATTCTCTTCGAATAGTAAAAACATTCATTTTCACAGTTAATTTAGAAGAAACTTAATGGCGGTATAAACGTATACCATTTTATACCCAATTCATACCTTTATTCCTAAATGTTAAATCGGAATACAAAACGTATTATAATTTTATTGTTGATAGGCACTTTCGGCTTATTAACTAAAAGTTATGCCCAAAATATAAGCCTGAAATTTCAACATGTTGGCACAAGCGAGGGCTTATCGCAAATTAACGTAAACTGCATAATGCAGGATAGCCGGGGTTTTATTTGGATTGCCACCCGAAACGGCTTAAATCGTTATGATGGTTATCATTTTATAACTTACCGCTATGATCCTGCTGATACTACATCCCTAAGCAATAACATGGTTACCGATATTGCTGAAGATAAGACGGGGAACATATGGTTGGCCACACTTGGTGGCTTAAATATGTACCAACGCAGTACAGGGCGTTTTGTACGCTACATGCATAACAGCCATAACAATGCGGGTATTATTGATAATATTATAAACCGTATAACATTTGATACCGACGATAATTTGTGGGTTGCGACACAGGACGGCGGCCTGGATTGTTTTTACATTTCACGTAATAAATTTGTGCACCATCAGCATAATAAGCGGGATACTACCAGTTTAAGCGATAATAACGTTCGTACCATTTACCAGGACAACCAGCACCGCCTATGGGCAGGAACCGGCAACGGTGGACTGAACCTTTATAACAGGGCAAATAATACCTTTACCAAATATAAATATCACGATCCGTTAACACATGCTACTATTGGGAACGATGTTATATGTATTTTTGAAGATAGGCAACAACAAATATGGTTTGGTACGCAAGACGATGGCCTTTTCTCTTTTAACCCGCAGCAAAAAACGTTTAAGCATTTCGCTTTTGATCAAAAAAATCCAAATAGCATATCATCCAAAACTATATATAGTTTAAACGATGATGAAAACGGGAATTTGTGGATAGGAACAGAAAATGGCGGGCTATGCATCCTAAACAAAAAAACCGGCAGCATCAACGTTTATCAAAACGATGAGGTTGATAATAATAGCATTAACGGCAACTCTGTATACGCGATATGTAGAGACAGAGATGGCAATATGTGGGTTGGGGCATTCGGAGGCGGCATAAATCTGTATAAAAAAAGCACCTCAAGTTTTACGCTTTATCGCCATAACAGTTCGCCTTTAAGTTTATCAAACAATTATGTGTTAGATTTTGCCGAAGATATAAACAACAATATTTGGATAGGCACCGATGGTGGCGGATTAAATAAGTTTGATCCGGTTAAACAAACTTTTATTCATTATAAAAAACCAGCTGATGGCAAAAATGGCATTACAGGTAACTATGACCTTGTGGTAAAGCCCGATGACCAGGAAAATATTTGGATAGGTACCTGGGGCGATGGGTTAAGTATATTTAATCCATCAACAAATACATTTAAAAACTTTAAGGTTGATACCAACAAACTTAACAGCATTGGCGGCAACAACATTTACTACATTTTACATACACGCGACAAAAAAACATGGATAAGCGCTTTTAACAACGGCGTAGATTGCTACGACCCCGCAACAGGTTTATTTAAACATTACCATTTTAATGCAAACGACCCCAAAAGCATAAGCAGCGACAGGATATATATAATTTACGAGGATAAAGAGGGCAACCTATGGTTTGGAACATCGGACGGCGGCCTTGATATGTTAAACCGGAGCAACAATACATTTACAAGTTACCTGCACAACGAAAAAACAAATAGTATAAGCAGCAACTCGGTAACAGATATTTTTGAGGATAGCAAAGGCCGGCTATGGTTAACCACATTATCGGGGCTTGATTTATTTGACCGGGCGACCAAACATTTTACTGTTTATACAAAAAAGGATGGCTTGCCAAGTGATATTATTTATGCCATAAGGCAAGGCAAGCTGGGCAAATTATGGATAAGCAGCAATGGCGGATTAACAAAATTTGACCCTGATGCTAATACATTCACCAATTATACTACCGAAGATGGCTTACAGGGAGACGAGTTTAAACCACACTCGGCCTTGGTTGCCCACGATGGCAGCATGTATTTTGGCGGCATTAATGGATTTAATGTTTTCTCGCCCGCTAAAGTTTTAAAAGAGGTAAAGTTTGCGCCGTTGGTTATAACATCATTCCAATTATTTAACAAACCACTTACTATTGCACAAAGCCGCGATGATGATTCGCCGTTAAAAAACGATATAACTGATACCAGGAAAATAACACTATCACATAAGCAATCCGTTTTTTCAATTGAATTCGCGGCGCTTGATTATGCCTCGCCTGATAGAAAACAATATGCCTATTTTCTGGAGGGTTTTGATAAAGAGTGGAACTATATCGGCAGCCATAACCAGGCATCCTATACTAATCTCCCTCCCGGTAACTATACTTTCAAATTAAAATACAGAAATAGCCAGGGAGCGTGGTCGCCGGTGGCATCGCCACTTAATATAATTATAGTACCACCATTTTGGTTAACATGGTGGTTTGAAATACTTGCGGTAGTGTTTATAGTAAGCAATGTTATTGCCTTGTTTAGGTATCGGTTACGTGCAATTGAAAAACAAAAAGAAATATTAGAGCAACAGGTGTATGAACGTACCGAAAACATTTTGCAGCTTACTATTGAAGAACGTAAATCTCGCGAGATTGCTGAAAAAGCCAAAGAAGAAGCGGAAAATGCCAATAAAGCCAAAAGCATTTTTCTAGCTACTATGAGTCATGAAATAAGAACACCAATGAATGGAGTTATAGGTATGGCTACTTTATTAGCAGATACCGATTTAACTCCTGAACAGGCGGAATATACCGAGATCATCAAAAGCTCAGGCGATGCTTTGTTAACCGTTATTAATGACATATTGGATTTTTCAAAGATAGAATCGGGCAATATGGAGCTTGATGACCACGAGTTTGATCTGCGGGAATGTATTGAGGGTGTTTTGGAACTTTTTAAAGAAAAAATATACCGTTCAAACCTGGAGCTGCTCTATCATATCGAGCCTAACATTCCGGCCAATGTAATTGCGGATTCTACACGCCTGAGGCAGGTTTTAATAAACCTTATTGGGAACGCTATTAAATTTACCACCCAGGGCGAAATTTATTTGCACGCGAGCATTGTTAATGTTGTTAATGACGAGATAACCCTGTCTTTTGAAATACGCGACACCGGAATTGGCATACCTGCCGATAAGATAGCGCGATTATTTAAAGCATTTTCTCAGGTTGACTCCAGCACAACAAGGAAGTACGGCGGTACAGGGCTCGGATTAGTAATATGCGATAAACTGGTACAACTAATGGGCGGCAATATATCTGTCGACAGTAAGGTAGATGAGGGCACCACATTTACATTCACTATAAAATGTGGTATAGCAACCGGTTTTACCCAACAACCGGAAAATCTAAACACATCTGCGTTAGAAAATAAACATATCCTTATTGTTGATGATAATAATACTAACCTTAACATTCTTAAAACTCAATTAGCTTATTGGAATTTCATCCCTGTATTAGCAAGCTCCGGGTTGGATGCTTTAAGTATATTATCAACAGGCAGCCCAATTGATATAGTGATATCGGATATGGGTATGCCCGAAATGGATGGCATTCAACTCACAAAAAAAATAAAAAAAATACGGCCAGAACTACCTGTTATTTTGCTCACATCGGTTGATAGTCAGCAAATTGGCACCGACTCAGTTTTATTTGATGTGGTATTGAGTAAACCTGCCCGGCACCAGGTGCTACTTAAATGCATTATTGACTTGTTAAAACATAAGGATGAAGCAGTTAAAAATGCAAAACCTCAAAAGAGCCACATATCTACCGAAATGGCACTAAAATATCCTATGGAAATTTTAATTGTTGAAGACAACCTGGTTAATCAGAAAGTTGCCATGCATATTCTTGGGAAAATGGGATATCATCCACAAATAGCAAACAATGGCTTAGAAGCCGTAAATGCAATAAAAAACAATAGTTTTGATCTGATTTTCATGGACGTGCAGATGCCGGAAATGGACGGACTTACGGCCACACGGTTCATCAGGGCTAACTTCGCTACCCAACCCTACATTGTTGCTATGACAGCTAACGCGATGGCTGAGGACAGGGATATATGTTTGCTAGCAGGCATGGACGACTACCTAAGCAAGCCAATGAAATTAACTGAAATGATAGCCGTGCTTGAAAAATACGGCGAGCTAATTAATTTGAAGAATAGTTAGCAAGTATGAACATGAATAAATAATGGTTCATTTATCTGAATATGTAAAACCATAATGTTATTAAACTTTTCATTAAACACTGCGTCAATATCGCCAGGATCACTAATCCTAATGCAAATTGAAGAGTATTTTCGTACTTCCGATTCCCTACAGGCATAATTAATAAGAAAATATTAATTATAAAGATATTAAATATTCTGTAAAGAGTATAAATATATTTATTTTTTCGACTTTTTTATGGATTGAGTATTAAGACTTACGTTCTACATGTATACAGGAAAATAAACACATTTAACCTAAAATTTAATTTCTCACAGCATTCATAATCGCATGTTGTCCGTTTCATTATAATAATGTTCAGTAATAAGCTATTTGTTTTGGGGATAAATCTAGCATTTCGTTATCATTGATGATTCTGCATTACATTAAATTAAAAGCCCAAAAATAACGTGAAAGAAAAAAAATAATTTATATTAGCCTTACCGACTATAAATTTATAAACCAACGAATTATGACTAAGTACATTAAGGGGCTTATTATATTAAGCATTTTTTTTGCCGCTTGCAGCAAGAGCAAAAGCCCCGTAACACCAACAAACCCTCCCCCAACCAATTTAACAGTTACCGCAGTAGCATCTACAGACAGTAGCGGCAATGTGGCCATAACTGCCAAAGCCACAAATGCAACATCTTACAACATTGATTTTGGAAACGATACTGCGAAAACAGTAGCGTCGGGCGTTATAACTTATAGATACGCCCAGCCGGGTACATATTCCATCACTGTTGTTGCCACAAATGCATCAGGGCAAACAATCACTGCAACAACCAATGTAACAATAGCTGTTAGGTTAAAATTAGTTTGGAGCGACGAGTTTAATACAGATGGGCCGCCTGACCCATCTAAATGGAGTTATAACCTGGGCAACAATAGCGGCTGGGGTAATAACGAACTGGAAAACTACACCAGTGATCCAGCTAACGTTATAGTGCAAAATGGAGTATTAAAAATAACCGCCATAAAAGAAAATAGCGCTGGTTATCAATATAGTTCGGCCCGTATTGTAACAGATGCAAAATTTTCCTTCACTTACGGAAGGGTTGAAATAAGAGCGATGTTGCCATCAGGTTTAGGAACCTGGCCGGCGTTATGGATGCTTGGGCAGGATTATGCCACGCAAGCATGGCCAGCTTGCGGCGAAATGGATATAATGGAGCAGATCGGTAAAAACCCAACTACTGTATATGGTACGTTGCATTATCCGGGGCACTCAGGTGCTAATGGCAATCAGGGCACTACAACGGTACAAAACACATCAACTCAATTCCATATTTATGGTTTGCAGTGGTCACCAACAGCAGTTCAAATATCAGTTGACGGTGTAGTTTTCCAAACTGTTCAAAATAATCCGGCGCTACCATTTAATGCCCCATTCTTCTTTATATTTAATATAGCGATGGGAGGCGATTTCGGTGGGACAGTTGATCCAAATTTTGTAAGCTCAAGTATGCAGGTGGATTATGTAAGGGTTTATCAATAGAATAAATCCTCCTCAATAAAAGGGATAGTTGTATATAACGGCTATCCTTTTTTATAACTGCATTTTATAAAAAACTGTATCAAAGCGGGAACGGTAATTCATAATTTAATGTTTTAAATTAAAGGTCATCACTATATTTGTTATACTAACCAAGTATCAACATGAAAGCTAATATCACCATTGTATACAACGGCCAAACCGAAGAGGCGTTTAATTTTTATCGGTCCATATTTGGCGGCGATTTCGAAAGGCTAACGCGTATGAAAGATATGCCGGGCGCAGAGAACCTGACTGAGGAACAATCCAATAAAATATTATTTATGGCTTTGCCCATTGGCGATGATTTAATAATGGGTATGGACTGTCCGGCAGGCAGGCCACCGGTAATTGTGGGCAGTAACTTTATGGTGAATATTGATACCGCCAGCGAAGAAGAAAACACCCGCCTGTATAATAAATTTGCTGAAAGTGGCGAAGTCAGAATACCGCTCGGCCATCAGTTTTGGGGTGCATTCTTTGGTATGGTAACTGATCAGTTTGGCGTTACCTGGATGCTGAACTATGTTAACCAGGAACAATCCTAAAACTAAACAACCCGGACCATCAGGCCCGGGTTGTTTATAAAATATGGATTCAATTAAACGCCCAAATCCTGCATGATCGCAGCAATCTTATCGTCTAATTTTTTATCGGTTTCTTTATAAGCGGCGGCATTTTCCAACTTGCCATTCACGCTGCAATAGAATTTTATTTTAGGCTCAGTACCTGACGGGCGGGCAGATATAATGCTGCCATCAGCAGTAATAAACTGTAATACGTCTGATTCAGGGAAATCCAGTTTTGAAGTTATGTTTGAAGTAAGGTCAGTTTCAGTACCTTTTTCATAATCCTTCAGCGTGATCACCTTCGATCCACCTAAAGTAACAGGCGGGTTGGTACGGAATTTTTCCATCATCGCCTTAATCTCTTCCGCACCTGTTTTGCCTTTTTTGGTGATCGAGATCAGCTTTTCTTTATAAAAACCATACTCTACATAAGTATTCAACAAGGCCTCAAATAAACTACTGCCTTTGTCTTTGTAATAAGCGGTCATCTCGGCAATAAACGCGCTGGATATTATGGCATCTTTATCTCTTACCAGCTCACCAATCAGGTAACCATAGCTTTCTTCGCCACCACCTATAAAGGTTTGTTTACCTTCAAATTTGGTCATTAGTTCGCCAATATATTTAAAGCCGGTTAACGTATTATAAAACTTAACTTGTTTAGCATTGGCAATAGCCTCGATAAGGTTAGTGGTTACAATGGTTTTAACAATGTACTCGTTTCCAGTAAGTTTTCCTTTCTCTTCCCAAGCGCTTAGCAGGTAATTTATCAGCATGGCACCGGTTTGGTTACCGTTAAGCAAAACAAACTCATTATCTGTATTTTTTACAGCGATACCCACTCGGTCGGCGTCAGGGTCCGTAGCTAATACTAAATCCGCATCAACTTCCTGCGCTTTTTTAAGTGCGAGGGTTAAAGCTTCTTTTTCTTCCGGATTTGGGTAAATTACCGTTGGGAAATTACCGTCAGGCGTAGTTTGCTCATCAACCAAAATCACATTCTCAAAACCAAAACGTTTTAACGCCTGTGGCACCAAAGTTATCCCGGTTCCATGTATTGGCGAATAAACTATCTTCAAATCTTTTTGACGCTGAATAGCTTCTTTTGATACAGATAGCTCGGTGATCTTATCTAAATACAGGTTATCTATCTTTTCTCCTATTATTTCAATATTCGCGTCAACCCTATTAAATTTAATTTCATCAATACTCTTAATTGCAGCAACTTCATCCATCACCGCTTTGTCCTCAGGCGATACAAACTGGCCTCCATCGGCTCCATAAGCTTTATAGCCATTGTATTCCTTTGGATTGTGCGACGCGGTAAGCATTACCCCACTTTTGCAACCTAATGTACGTACCGCGAATGAAAGTTCAGGCGTTGGGCGTAAAGCCTCGAAAAAATATACATATATATCGTTAGCTGAAAAAACCTCAGCAGTAATGTTTGAAAACAGATCGGCATTGTTGCGGCTGTCATGCGCTATGGCGACTTTAATTTTTTCGCCGGGATAGCTTTTCTTCAAGTGATTAGCCAGGCCTTGGGTGGCCGCGCCAATGGTGTACTTATTAATCCGATTTGATCCCGGGCCCATGGTGCCGCGTAAGCCGCCGGTACCAAATTCAAGATCGCGGTAAAAAGCATCTGTCAGTTCAGTATAATTTTTATCATCTACCAGTTTCTGAACTTGTTTTTTAACATCATCATCATAACTGCCCTGTAGCCATGAGTTCGCCTTTTGAAGAATGGCGGGATCTAATTCCTGCATAAGTACTGTGTATTGTGTTTATTATTGATAATAAGTAGTGCCAAATATGATAATAATATCGGATACTATGTAGCAACCAAACAACAATAAACGCTTTGGGTTTTGCAATAAATTAAATTGATTATCCACTAATTAATCCGAATGAAAAGCTAGCCCCTAATGCAACAATCTTGTTAATCATCAGCATTATAAAACTTAATGATATGCTTCTTTGTAAATTAGGATAATGATAATGACAAGAGAAAGCACCACTTACTTACTGGCTCGCCTACCTATAGGAATGAGTTTTTTAGGCCACGGATTGCAAAGATTGCCTATACTGGCAAAATTTAGCGCAGGAATGGTGAATAGCTTCAGCAAATCGTTTATACCCGGCGCGCTGGTACAGCCATTTAGCCTGGGGCTACCCTTTGTTGAGCTATTACTTGGAATTTTATTACTATTAGGCCTTTTCACCCGCTTTGCCACCATATCGGGGGTAATTGTTATGCTTGCGTTAATTTTCGGTTCAACATCGCTTGGGCAATGGGATAATGTGTTTATACAACTAATGTACAGTGCTTATTTGGCTTTGCTGTATTATTTTTTGCCTTACAACACTATTTCTGTTGATGGCTGGAGAAAGAAATAATCTTACTTTAACACCACTTTTGTAGCGCCATAACCAAATTTCTCTTTACGGGCATCCATAAAAGTTTGGATGCGGTTATTCTTGCTTAATAATTTATGCAATTCCATTCTTAACGTGCCGTTGCCCGATCCGTGTATAAAAGTAATATCAGGCAGTTGGTGCACAATGGCCGCATCCAATGCCTTATTAAAATATGCCAGTTGGATATTCAATATTTCGGAGCTTTGCAAAAACTGATAATCGTCGCGCAGTTTTTCAATGTGCAAATCCACTTCTCCGGTCGGCCTTCCTATTTCCTTTTTCTCTTCGGCGGGTTTATGAAAACTTTCTTTCAGTTTTTGCGCATCTATAACTAATTCGGGTTCATCAAGCTGTATTAACCAACCTTGCGCATCAAGCACAGGCAGTTTCTTTTTAGCTCCTGCCAAATCTTTAGCTTTTAACTTTTCGGTTATTAAAAGCGGTGTTTCCGGCTTAATATTTTGGGTAGTATAAAATGTGATATTAAATATAAATTTTGGCCATAACTGCATATCAGCCAATTGCGCCGAGTATATTTTTACCGCTTTTTTGGGTGCGATAATTTCAGCAAATTCGCCTTTGTATTTTTGCACGCCCTCAGTTGTTAAAGCTGCAAGTAAGTGGAACGAGGTATCGTTTATCAAATAAAAATGGATAACGGAATTAGCCTTTGCATCATTAGCCAATCCCAGGTAAACACCTTTGGTGACAAATTCAGCTACAGGTGTTTGTGTGGATAGATCCTCTACAGTACTTTTGGAGCCATCGGCCTGATAGCCGTGCACGTAGGTCACTTTGCTCGCTAAAACTGGTATCTCAAAATCATCTTCGCCTGTAACGCCAATCATTTGCTCATCAATAATTCGGGTTACAAAACCTTCCATTTTTTCATCAACAAAGCGCACAAAATCTCCTAATTTGTATTTCATATTTTATATTTCTATTGCAAATGTACCCCTATATTACCACTAACTACTAAAAATAAAACATACTATATTATCAGATTATTAGTTTTATTTTTGAGCAGGCTAAGTATCTTGCATCTATAGCCGCGTGTTAGAATAAAGCTTACAGTTAAACAAAGCTTAATAAATATTAACGTAAACATCATGGCCCCTAAATCCTCCCATTATTTAGACACAGAAGTACTAAAACATGTTTTTGTACATAATTTAAACCGAATATACTTTGGCAAATGCTATTTAAACCAACATCTTGGTCACTTAATATCTGTAGCATCATTTGAATCGTTGCAAATGGCAATACAGGAGTTTTGGGACGACATTAAAAGGCAAATTGAACGGATGGAGGCGATATATGAGCTTATCCATGAGAAGCCTTCCGATAAAAACTGCAATCCGATAAAATCTATTGTTAAAGATAATTTTTGCCTTGATGAAGCCCAGGAACTGCCCATACTTACTGATATGGACCTTATGTCGTATCTCCAATTATTAGAACACATAAACATAAGCGCATGCAGCATGTTAAAAATGATAGCTAAGAAATTAAAAATGGAAGAGGTAAGCCAACTGCTTACTGAATGTTTTGATGAATCAATAGATAATGATCATTTATTTATGCTGATATCTAAAGAATATATAGCAATAGATTAATCGCTAAAAAAAAGAAGGCCATCTACTAATAGCAGATGGCCCGATATAGTTATTTAATACCCCTATTAAAATAACTCCTCAAAAGTAAAGAATTATTTAATATCAAGCAAGCTATTTTAATAGTTGTAATATACTTGTTACCTTTTTTAACAGTGCTTAAACGTATTTTCGTACTGAACTTTTAACTGACTTAATAAATAATTTAAAGTAATGAAGTATTTCATTTTATCCATGTTATGCTGTGGTTTTTTATTGCAGGGGCAGGCTCAAAGCCTATACATCCCACGCGATATTAAAAAAGCATACGAAAAAGGAACACGATCCGCAGACGGGAAACCCGGAAAAAACTACTGGCAAAATACCGGTAGGTATAACATTTCAATAACGGTATTACCTCCTAGCCGCAATGTACAAGGTACCGAGCAAATAACGTACTTTAACAATAGCCCGGATACGCTAAAGCAGCTTAATATGAAGCTGATATTAAATATCCACCGCCCCGGCGCAACCCGCTACTCAGGCACCACTCCCGATTATTTAACACAAGGCATACAGGTTGATTCCATATTTGTGAACGGCGCGAAAAAGGAATGGGATAATGCCAAAGCTATGGGTACTAATCAATTTGTGGCGTTGGATCATCCGTTAATGCCACATGATTCTGTAAAACTAAATATTACCTGGCACTATGAGTTATCGTTAAAAAGTGGCCGAGAGGGTATGATTGATCCTACTACGTTTTATATAGGTTATTTTTATCCTCGTATATCTGTTTATGACGATTACAACGGTTGGGACAGACTTGAATTTAATGACCGCCAGGAATTTTATAATGACTTTAATGACTATACTTTAAAAGTAACCGTACCAAAAAACTTTATTGTTTGGGCAACTGGTACACTGCAGAACCCTAATCAGGTTTTACAGCCGGAATATGCTAAAAGGCTACAGAAATCAATGAAAAGCGATTCGGTAATGCATATTGTTACTGCCGATGATCTGGCTAAAAAAAATATTACCGCGCAAAACGATTTAAATACCTGGGTTTGGACAGCTAATCACATCAGCGATCTGGCTGTGGGTGTTAGTGATCATTACGATTGGGATGCGGGAAGTGTTGTAGTTGATGATGCCACCCATCGCCGGGCAAGTATGCAGGCAGCTTTTGGCGATAGTTCGGCGGATTTTCATTTAGCTGTGAAATGGGGGTTGCACGCGTTGGATTATTTATCTCATAGTTTCCCTGCGGTGCCCTACCCTTTCCCTAAGATGACAGCCTTCCAGGGTTTCGCGGATATGGAGTTCCCGATGATGGTGAATGACACCCATGAAACTGACATGGCCGATGCCGAGCTTTTGCAGGACCACGAAATGGCGCATACATACTTCCCTTTTTATATGGGAATTAATGAAACACGTTACGGATTTATGGATGAAGGCTGGGCAACAACATTTGAGCTATATCTGGGCGAAACCGAGGTTGGTAAAGCCGCTTCGGAAGAAGTTTATAGGAACTTTCGCGTTAAACGATGGATATTTGACCCATCCACCAGCGAAGACCTGCCGATCATCACCCCTACCAGCGAACTGACCCGTGGCTATGGCAACAACGCTTATGTAAAACCATCGTTAAGCTACATCGCTTTAAAAGATATGTTGGGCGATGATGGCTTTAACAAAGCATTGCATGTATACATGAGCAACTGGAATGGCAAGCACCCTATTCCATGGGATTATTTTAACTCGATGAGCGTCGGCTCAGGCAAAAACCTGAATTGGTTCTTCAATAATTGGTTCTTCACCAATAATTATATCGACCTCGGCTTGCAAAGTGCAAATAAAGATAAAACAGGTTATACGTTAACCATACAAAACATTGGTGGTTTTGCCATACCTTTTGATGTTAAAGTAACTTATGCCGATGGCACTACCGAAAGCCTGCACCAAACACCTGCAGTTTGGAAATATAACCAAAAGCAAATATCGGTGCATGTACAGACCACTAAGACTGTGCAGTCTATATTTTTAGATAACGGGATATTTATGGATGCGGATATTAGTAATAATAAATGGGTGAGTAAGTAGTAATATGTACTCTTAAAACCCTTGTCATTCTAAGCGCAGCGAAGAATCTATCCGTTATACATGGCGCAAATGCCTATCGATAGATTCTTCGCTGCGCTCAGAATGACAAGGAAGATTAATTTTAAACAAAAAAAACCGGCTTATGTCCGGGTTTTTTTGTTTAAAAAGCTAGTACAATTAGTTATGAACTATATTATGCAAATCATCTAAATTACTTTTAGCCTTTGCTTTAGCATGGTTAACGGCATCTTCACCGTAAGCTTTAGCCTGGTCGGCAACATTGTTTGCTTTTGATTTCGCGTTATCGATCGCCTCGTCGCTTTGATCCGCAGCATCGCCAACCAGATCATTAATCTTTGATTTAGCATTGTTATAAACATTATTGCTGTAATCTTTAACGCCACTCGCTGTTGTTTGCGCCTTATCTTTTGCTGATTCTATTAAATCATTAATGTATTCTGCAATACCGTCCCTGGTACTTTCTCCGCTATCTGGTGCTAATAATAAACCCAGTGCAGCTCCTGCTGCAGCACCAACTAAAAGTGCTGCTATAATCTTTGTTTGATCTTTCATATTCTTTTTCTTTTAGTAGATGTATAAATGAACAACATTATTTAACGCTTTAAGTTTAAACTAATTGCCAAAAAAATTATCAGGCAAAAAAAAAAGCACCCACTCTGATGAGTGGATGCTGTACGATTGATGATTATATTATAATTAAATAACCTTTACATTTACCGCGTTCAAACCTTTTCTTCCGTTTTCAACTTCGAATTCAACTTTATCGTTTTCACGAATTTCGTCGATTAGGCCTGTAGAATGAACAAATACATCCTGACCACCTGCATTAGGTGTGATAAATCCGAATCCTTTTGTTTCATTAAAAAATTTTACTGTTCCTTCTTTTTGCATTATATTGTTTATTAAAGTGCGCAAGGTAGGCATAATATTCCAAAAACAATAATTTGTTGTCGTTTAGCACTTAAAGTGACATTAAAACCAATAAAACCTCATTTTTATTTTAATAACATTACCGATAACTCTTTAAAAATCCTATTTTTAGCGCCGCAAAATTGGTATGAGAATATCAACACATTATGGTATAAATTAACAAAAATGAAAGTTTTAAAATTTGGTGGAACATCAGTAGGCAGTCCTGAAAGGATGACGAAACTGTTGGACATCATCGATCCAACCGAGAGGCAGATCGTAGTATTGTCGGCAGTATCCGGAACAACAAACAATTTAGTGGAAATTGGCCAGGCTTACCTGGCCGGTGACAAGACCAGGGCCACCGAATTGATAAAGACGCTGAAGGATAAGTACGAAATTTTTATTAAGGAACTTTTAATCAATCCTGAGTTTTTAGCGCAGGGCAAGGAAGTAATCGACTATCATTTTAGCTTGTTAAGCAATTTAGCTAACGATCTGTTTACTACTATTGAAGATAAGATCATTTTAGCGCAGGGTGAGTTATTATCAACTACCTTATATCATGTTTATTTAAAACAGATCGGCGTTCCATCGGTATTGTTACCCGCGCTTGATTTTATGAAAACAGATGAGGATAGCGAGCCGGTAGTTGATTATATCACCGAAAAGCTTACGCCGTTATTAGAAAAACACCCTGATAACAACCTGTTTATTACCCAGGGATATATTTGTCGCAATGTTTTTGGCGAGATCGATAATTTACGCCGTGGTGGCAGTGATTATACCGCGTCATTAATTGGCGCTGGTATCCGCAGCGAAGAGGTACAGATCTGGACTGATATTGATGGCATGCACAATAACGATCCGCGGATTGTTAAGGGCACTAAACCCATCGCCCAGTTGTCATTTGATGAAGCTGCCGAGCTGGCTTATTTCGGCGCGAAGATATTGCATCCGCAAAGCGTTTTCCCGGCACAAAAATATAAGATCCCGGTTCGCCTGTTAAATACAATGGACCCGCAAGCTGCTGGTACATTAATTACCAACGACAGCGAAAAGGATAAGATCAAATCCATAGCCGCCAAGGATGGCATTACGGCAATTAAGGTACAATCAAGCCGCATGCTATTGGCGCATGGTTTTTTACGTAAGCTGTTCGAAGTTTTTGAGCGTTATAAGACTTCTATCGATATGATCACTACTTCGGAAGTGGCGGTATCCTTAACTATTGATGATACGACCTACTTAACCGAGATCAAAAAAGAGCTTAATGCTTTTGGATCAGTTGAAGTTGATGAGAACCAGACCATTATTTGTGTGGTTGGCGACTTCGGGGTGGAAAAACATGGTTATGCAGCTAAGGTTTTAGAGGCAGTTAAGCATATCCCGTTGCGTATGATATCATACGGAGGCAGCGATCACAACTTATCGATATTAATAAAAACTGAAGAAAAAACAGAGGCTTTAAGAAGCCTGCATAACAGGTTATTTTAAACCCACTTACCACGCGTCATTGCGAGGCACGAAGCAATCTCTAAACTATACAGGGCGAATATGCCTAAGTAGAGATTGCTTCGTACCTCGCAATGACGTTCTAAAAAACATTGCGCATGTTTACTACTGATACAACAAATAAATTCAAAGACTTAGAAACCCCGTTCTATTATTACGATATGGGTATTTTAGGGCAAACCTTAGAAGCCTGTACAAATGCTTCGGCTAAATATGGCTTCCATGTACATTATGCCATGAAGGCTAACTTTAACCCAAAGGTGCTGGATATGATCCAATCTTTCGGTGTGGGTGCTGATTGCGTAAGCGGCAATGAAGTTAAGGCTGCTATTGAACATGGCTTTGATAAAGGTAAAGTAGTTTTTGCCGGGGTTGGAAAATCGGACAAGGAGATAAACTTCGCGTTAGATGCTGATATTTTTTGTTTTAATGTAGAGTCGGTACAGGAACTGCACATTATAAACGATCTGGCGAAAGCCAAAAACAAAAAAGCTAATGTGGCTATCCGTATCAACCCGAATGTTGACGCGCATACCCACCATTTTATTACCACCGGACTTGATGAAAACAAGTTTGGCGTAAACATTTGGCAACTGCCTGACGTGGCTAATGCATTACGCGAGTGTGCCAACCTGCAATTTTTAGGGATCCATTTCCATATCGGATCGCAAATAACAGATATGGAGGTTTATAAAAGCCTTTGTACCCGCATAAACGAAATGCAGGATTGGTTTGAGGATCATGGCTTCCCGGTAAAAGTATTGAATACCGGCGGTGGCCTGGGCGTTGATTACCATAATCCCGATACTAATGGAATGGCTGATTTTGAAAGCTATTTTGAAGTATTTAAAAACTTTTTAAATGTAAAACCCGGCCAGGAAGTACATTTTGAGTTAGGCCGCGCAATGGTTGCCCAAAGTGGATCATTGATTTCAAGAGTACTATATGTTAAAAACGGACAGAAAAAGAATTTCCTGATCTTAGATGCAGGCATGACGGAGCTTATCCGTCCGATGCTATACCAGGCTTATCATGATATAGAGAATTTGAGTAGAGAATCAGGAATCAGGAATCAAGAATCAAGACCAACAGTAAAGTATGATGTGGTTGGCCCGATTTGCGAAAGCACCGATTGTTTTCGCAAGGATGTAGACCTTCCTGAGTCTTTCCGCGGAGATTTAATAGCGATACGTACTGCTGGGGCTTATGCTGAGGTAATGGCTTCGGGATATAATCTGCGTGATAAGGTACAGAGCGTTTACTCAGCTGACTAATTTAGAATTGTACTATCTACTAAATATCAAAAAACATAATATTACAACGCTGATAGTCTCAAAAAGGTAGCATATTGTCGTTAGCGCATGGGTTACAGCTTTATTGGTCAAAGATATTATTAAAATATTGAGCACTAAACCGATGAATGCTGCTCCTATTATCAGCATATCGTGCGGTTCTACAAAAGCGCTGTCGAGTGTATCGGGGGCTATCATTTTGTTGGCCACATACAAAAATAAGCATGCCAGTATAAAAATCCAGAAGGATGGTTTGTTGATGGTAGCCATACGGCTTAGCGGTAATGGTGCTTCGTCTTCCTGCATTATCACAATTAAATAGGCTCTAATATAGCGTTAATTAAAAAACTACGATACAGATTTTTATTGCGCAATATGATTATTAGCCGCAATAATTGTTCATTAATTAACTCAAATTACCCATAAGTTAATTTCAAATAAAATATTTGTTTTTGTTTGAAAAATAGCAACTTATAAAACAGCAAATCCGTTTACCAGCAAATATTTTAAAAAATTAAAAACCGCCGTACAAAAAATATCGTAAAATATTTAAGTACGTCATATACTATCACAATGGGACAACGTTTAACTACTTATTCTACAACATGCTAATGGATCGGGAACTTCACCGCCTGGAGGCTGTTAAACGTTTTAAAGAATTGGAACTTGATCTGGCTATCACGCAAGATTTGAACGACATTGTAGAGCTGGCATCCCAGATCTGTAATACGCCCGCCGCGTTGATCACTTTATTAGATGAAAACACACAATGGTTTAAAGCAGCCAAAGGCGTAAACATAACTCAAACCCCCAAAGAAATATCATTTTGCCAATTCACTATTGAAGAGCAAGGTGTTTCAATAGTTGGCGATGCTAAGGCTGATGATCGTTTTGTTAATAATCCCCTTGTAACGGGTGACCCAGATATCCGATTTTATGCAGGTGCGCCACTTACTACCAAAGATGGTTTTAACGTAGGCACCTTATGCGTAATTGACATTAAAGCGCGTGACCTGGATGAACACCAGCAAAAATCATTATTAGTGCTGTCAAAACAAGTGATAAATCTGCTTGAACTTAACTGGAGCCTGCAAGTGCTGGCACAGCAACATGAACAACAGGAGCAGCATAAGAAAGCAATTGAAGCCTCAGAGATTAAATTAAAAGCAGCTTTTGACAGTTCTACAGATGTTCACGTTTTGGTTGGCAGAAATCTGGAAGTACTCGCCTTTAATAAATCGGCTTCTTATTACATCAGGGGCATTTATCAATACGAAATAACAGTTGGCGACAGGATATTGAATTATGTCGACCCGAAAAATAAAAAGCATTTTTCTAAATACTTTGATATCGCATTTAAAGGCAAAACCATAAAACACGACCTTTTAATAAGGCCTGGAACACGTTTTGAGTGCTGGCGCGAAATTAAACTGGTGCCGGTAAAAAATCACCATGACGAGATCATCGGTGTAGCGTTAAACTCGGCAGATATCAGCAAGCGCAAACAGCAGGAAAAACAGATTCATATTCAAAATGAAGCTTTAACCCGTATAGCCATTATACAATCGCACGAGTTACGCCGCCCTGTGGCTTCGCTACTAGGTTTCATGCACTTAATGAAAATAGAGGAACTGGAGTTTGACTATTTTGAAATGATGAACCTTACTATTAACGAGCTTGACGAAAAGATCCGCATTATAGTAGCTGATTCTGAAAAAACAATCAGTAGCCCACTTTCTATAGTAGCATAATCATCACTACTGTTTTAATTCAGAATAAAACCTTATTTTGGTCTATTCATTTTAAAACCTCTTCATGAAATTAATCAGTACAACTTTAACATTAGTTTTAGCTGCATCATTATTTACCCAGGCGCAAAATAAACGCAGCATACAGGTAACTGTAAACGATTCCACCATTGAAAAAAGGGATACCGTACCCGGTAAACCAGTAGTTACTTATCATCAGGTTACTGTTGATGGCAAAACCATTAGCTACAAAGCCACCGCAGGTTATATGCCGATGCATGATAAAGATGATAATAAACTATTAGCCAAAATATTTTACGTGGCCTACACCGCTACAAATAGCGGACAACCAAAAGAGAAACGCCCCGTAACTTTTGTATTTAACGGTGGGCCGGGCTCAGCGTCTATATGGCTGCACATGGGTGCTATATCACCGGTAAGGGTAAAATTTGCCGATGATAAAGGCGATGCCCCCGGAGCGCCTTACGAATACGGCGAAAATCCAAATACCTGGCTGGCCTTTACCGACCTGGTATTTATTGACCCTGTATCAACCGGTTATAGCCGTGCTTACAAAGGTGTTGATGTAAACCAGTTTCATGGTTATAATGAAGATCTGGCATCTGTTGGGGACTTCATCAGGCTATATATAACCAAGGATGAGCGTTGGGCAAGTCCTAAGTTTATAGCTGGCGAAAGCTATGGTACAACACGTGCCGCTGGCCTTTCAGGCTATTTGGCAGATCGTTATAATATCTATTTAAATGGCATTACTTTAATCTCATCTGTATTAAATTTCCAGCTGATTGATTTTAAGAATGGTAATGATATGCCATACATATACTTTTTGCCAACTTATGCTAACACGGCTTCATATTATCATAAATTATCACCTGAACTGGAGAGCCTTACTCCTGCTGAACTTACCAAAAAATCAGAAATATTTGCCAATGGTATGTACTCCCGCTTTTTAAGCTTAGGCGACCAAGCCCCTGCTGATTTAACTAACCTGGTAATTGACTCGCTGAATTACTTTACCGGCATCCCTAAGGATTATATCAGGAAAGCTAATGAGCGCATTACCGACTTCCGCTTTTTTAAGGAAGTTTTACGTGATGAAGGCAAGATAGTAGGCCGTTATGATAGCCGTTTCAGCGGTGAAGATAGCGATGACGCTGGCGAGTACCCATCATATGACCCTAGCGATGCTAACCTGAATGGCTTATTTGTGGGCGCGTTTAATGCTTATGTGCGTAAAGACTTAAACTACAGGAATGATATTCCTTATGAAGCGGTAACCAACGTATGGCCATGGAGCTACAAGAATACAGAGAACGCTTATCTTGATGTATCAGAAACATTGCGTGGCGCCATGACACAAAACCCGCACCTTAAAGTGAACATGGTTTGCGGTTATTATGATTTGGCCACGCCGGTTTATAATGCCGAGTACGTGATCAATCACATGGGTTTACGCCCTGATTTACGTGGCAATATCATCGTTAACTACTACAAAGCAGGCCATATGGTTTATGTAAGTAAAGAAACTGACGAGAAGCTTAAAGCAGATGCGGAAGTATTTTATAAGAGTGCTTTGAAGTAAAACACACCCCTTTGTCATTCTGAGCGCAGCGAAGAATCTGTACGGTGTAAACTACTTTACAGATTCTTCACTACGCTCAGAATGACAATTTTTAAAAGAGGCTTGGTTTTAGAATCAAGCCTCTTTTATTTTTCCCAAACCCTATTCTCAACCTTAATCCTTACCGTCAGCATGATCGCGTTCAGCACCGTAAAAATAATAGCGGTATAATATAAATGAAACACCATTGGAATGATCGCTATTTCACAAACCACAATAAAATAATTGGGATGCTTAAATAGCTTATACGGCCCTTTTTTTACCGGACCAGCGCCGGGAACACGAAATATTTTGGTGTTCCAATATTTACCTAATGAGGATAGCGCCCAAAATTTAAATAACAGCAATAGAATAAATAATATCAGTAATACAAAGTCAATTGGACGGTTGCCGCGTAGCATATACTCTACTATCATCGCAATAATAAATAGCGTATGAAGGGCTACTATAAACGGGTAATGTTCTTTGCCGTACTCTACCGCGCCTTGGGAACGCAGCCATTTTTCATTGCCTTTAGCGATGTATAGTTCTGATAAACGCTGAACGATAACGAATAGAATGAAAGTAATGAAATACATAGGTCTATTTTAATGTCATTTCGACCAGAGGGAGAAATCTTCTACAATTTGCAAAGCGGTTATGCTTGGCGAAGAAGATTCTTCACTTCGTTCAGAATGACAATTTGCATTATTAATTATTTGTTCTTCATTTTCAGTAAAACCATCTCGCTCGAAAAACCCGGCCCCATAGCCATCATCAATCCGTAACCATCCTCAAACCCCTGCTCCATAAATTTTTCTAACACGTATAGCACAGTAACGCTCGACATGTTGCCGTTATCATTCATTACCTCGCGGGTTTTCTTTAAAAAGTCGCCTTCAACTGGCAAAGCATCCGCGTAAGCATCTAAAACTTTTTTACCTCCGGGATGAAAGATAAAATTCTTGATATCGCTTAATTGCAGGTTGTGCTTTTGCAGGAACAGTGTAATATCTTCCAGCACATGCTCATTAATGAAGGTTGGAATATCTTTAGAGAATAGAACTTTAAAGCCAGTGTCCTGAAACTCCCAGCCCATCACATCCAGCGAATCATAATATAACTTGCTGCTGGCATCAAAATAAGTAACCGCTTTATCTATGCCATGGTTATCGCCTTTGATAATACAGGCCGCTATACCATCAGAAAATAGGCTCGACCCAATAAAATTACTTTTACTGTAATCGCTTTTGATTAATGTTAATGAACAAAGTTCAACTGCTACTAAAAGCACAACCGCGTCGGGGTTTGCTTGCGCGAAGGCATTGGCCTTTGCCATGCCTGATACGCCACCCGCGCAACCCAAGCCCCATATCGGCATACGGCGAATATTGGGATTAAGCCTCATTTTGTTAATGATCAGCGCATCTAAACTGGGCGTGGCCAGTCCGCTGGTTGAGAGGAAAATGATATCAGTAATATCATCTTTGTTGATGTTAGCTTTTTTGATCACATCTTCCACTGCTTGTACCGAATATTCTAAAGCGGTATTGATATAGGCTATGTTACGTTCTTCAAAAGTAGTATTGCTGGTATAGTAGGAAAGCGGTTTGCAAAAGTTACGGGTTTTGATCTCGGTATTATCAAAAGCAAAAATCAGCCTGTTGGTTTGGGGGAAATTAGCCGAGAACATTAATTGGGCTTGTTCTTTTACTTCCTGCTGAGATATTTTATAGGGGAGTTCAATTTTAGAGACTGCTGTTATAGAAGGCATATAATTTTTTATATAAGTACGTAGTTTTAGTACATGTCGGTTGCCTTCCTGATTAAAATGATTTATAACCGACCTAAACAACTAAATGTAAATATACAAACCAAATTAATCGTTATTGTTTGCAGATGGCGACTGAATTTTATTCCTAAAATCTATAATAGCAACAAAAACCAAACAAAAAATGCCGCATATAGCGGCATTCTGTATATAAAAATATCTTTAGATTATTTGTAGCGCTGAGCTTTTTGCTCCCATGATGACATATACATGGTAAGGCCCATTAAAAATACAGTACCGGCAGCAAATGTAGGCCATGGCACAGAAGTCATACCGTACATATATGCCCAAAAGCCGCCCGAATCAACTGCGTTATCAGTTGTGCCATGGTTAAATACGATAGTGAACGTAATCATGGCGATTGCCATTAGTAACATTATTGTTAAGCCTGCTTTTTTCATGTTCTGTATTGTGGTATTACGCCACAAAGTTAAAAATGTTTGTGATGTTTCATAAAGGATTTAAATACTTTTTAAAGTAATTACGGTTATCTCGGGCCAAATGCCTACCCTACCCTTAAAGCCTATGAAACCGAAACCACGATTTACGTATAAATATTTCTCGCCGCGTTTGTAAAGGCCAGCCCACTGCTCATAAACATATTTAACTGGGCTCCATTTAAATCCAAATAATTCAATACCAAACTGCATGCCGTGCGTATGGCCTGCAAGCGCCAAATTGATATGCTTTTCGTGCTCTAAGGTTTTCGCCTCCCAGTGTGACGGGTCGTGCGACATGAGGATCTTGAACTCGCTGTCCGCTACATTGGCGGTGGCTTTGGTCAGGTCGCCATATTTTTGGAAACCGCCTTTACCCCAGTTTTCCACGCCTATCAACGCAATTTTCTCGCTGCCTTTTTCAATTTGTACCGATTGGTTAAGTAATAATTTAAAGCCAATTTCTTTATGAACTTCTTTAAGGCGGGCCAGGTTATCTGCTTCATCCTTTTTTGAAGGCCATTTGGAGTAACTTCCGTAATCGTGGTTACCTAATACCGAGTATTTGCCCACTTTAGCTTTCAGCTTAGCGAATGATTCGATCCAGGGATCCATTTCTGATGCAAGGTTGTTCACCAAGTCGCCTGTAAATAAAAGGAGGTCGCTATTTTGGGCGTTTACCATGCTGATGCCTTTTTCGACACCTTTTTTGCTGGTGAAACTGCCTGAATGGATATCCGATAACTGTGTTATGGTAAAGCCATCAAAAGCCTCCGGCAGATCGGTGAATGGCAAGGTGATCCTATGCACTTTATAATTATGTCGCCCGCCGATCATCCCATACAACAAACTGAAGAACGGAACTGCCGCTACAACCGCAGCCAGCGCGCTCACCCAAAACTGCCTTGGCGGGAAGTTAAGGAACAGGCGAATAATGTCCTCCATCAATAAAACAGGCAGCGCCAGGATCTTCGGTACAGCTGATAGTAGCAACCCTGCCATCAATATGGAAATAATCGCGGGGTTACGGCCTATTCTGCGGACAAACATAAACAGGATGATGCCTCCAATAAGCAGCACATCGATCATCCAGTAGATCCAGGTGGCAATGGCAGAATTATCAGTCAGGATTTTAACAGCGTGGAAGAAATAAACGTCGGCTATAAGCCAAATGAGTATAATAAAGGGGATTCTTTGTTTCATGTTATAAATACCTAAGGCTATCGGCCTTACAATGTTTCGGCAAATATTAAACTTAATAATTTAACCAAAGCCAATTTTACCGCAAGAACCGGGTTTTTACACAAGGATTACTGTTTTACTTTTGTGCCATGGAGATAATTAACAACGATGGCCTGGTAATATATTATGGTAAACTGACGACTGATGATGAGGCAGATTCCTATCTAAAAACTTTACTCGAAACAATTGAATGGAAAAATGATGAAGCAATTATCTTCGGCAGGCACATCACTACTAAACGAAAAGTGGCCTGGTATGGTGATGATGGTTACTCTTATAAATATTCGGGCACAACGAAACAGGCTTTAAGCTGGACGCCGGAATTATTGGAACTTAAAAAGCTGACAGAACAAATAACCGGAGAAGTATTTAATTCCTGCCTGCTTAACCTGTACCACGATGGTAACGAGGGCATGGCATGGCACAGCGATGATGAAAAATCACTCGGCAAGGATTCGGCTATTGCTTCGCTGAGTTTTGGCGCGGAGCGGAAGTTTAGCTTGAAACATCGCATCAGCAAAGAAACGCACTCTGTTTTATTGGAGAATGGGAGCTTGCTGATTATGAAAGGTGCTACGCAAAGTAATTGGCTACATTCGTTGCCGAAGAGCAAGCGAATTGCGGAGCCGAGGGTTAATTTGACTTTTAGGAGGATGATTTAATTGATAAGATTAGTGTTTGCGCCGATTTGTTGATAAAACTTACATTTTTTACAACAAAATCATAACACGATAGTTAATATCAAAACTCATAAGTCAAACTGTAGTCATTAACATCTATCGCTATGAAAAAATTAATTTTACCGGTAATATGCTTTTTTTTAGCCACCTCATTATCGGGTTGCGGTTTGATGGAGGACGCCTTTAAAGCTGGCTTTATTATAGCCCTGATCATAGCGGCAGTTATTGGTTTACTAATATGGATCTTTCATTTCGGCTACAAAACATTGGCAAAATATTTTCCTGCTGTTCGGTTGTATGTTAATGACCTTTTAAATGGATAACCGAGCTGTTATTTAATTAACGGCTTCTTCTAACACAACAGCTTTCTTTCTGCCTCTTCGTTTGCCCCAAACCTGGCCCATGTGGTATACGGGTACTTCGTCGCCGAGGAGTTTGCCCCAGGGTTTGAGGTCGTCTACACGGTCGAAGATTATTTTCATTACCGCAACTATCGGCAGCATTAAAAACATGCCCGCTACGCCCCACATGGCATTACCGAGGAATACCACAATTAGCGATATCAAGGCATTGATCTGTACCTTCACTGATACAAATCGCGGAAAAATAATATTACTATCTACAAATTGGATCAGTAAATAGGCTATAATAACTTCTACCTGTGTAGAATAACCATCTTTAGTAACCGTGGCTATCAGCACCGGTAATAATATGGCTACAAAACCGCCAATATATGGCAGTATATTGATTATGCCGCCTATAACGCCCAGCAATATGGCATATTTAACCCCAAGAATTATGAGCGCGATAGAGTTTAAGGCTGATACGATGATCATTTCAATGAGTAAACCTACAATATAGCTTTGTATAGCGGTTTTGGTTTGCGCTAACACTTCAGCAACACGTTTGGAGTGTTCTTCTGAAAAAACCTCGTATAAAAAGTTGAGAATGAGTGTTTTATATAGCAGTAGCATAAAAATATAAATAGGGATAAGGATCATCACACTCAATGTGCCGAATATAGTTCCTATTAAGGCGCCGATGGATGCTTCGCTGCTATTGATCGCGTTTTTTATAAATAAAACCTGTTTTTGTGTTGATACACCAAACTGCAAGCTAATGTATTGCTCCAGGCTATCTATCATTTGTCCAAATTTCACCTTAAGAATTGGGAAAGATTGCCCGAACTGCATCATTTGGGTTGATAGCAAGTAAACAACCAAGGCAGTAAAAATCAGGCCTGCCAGCAGGGTAAGCAATACAGCAAGCGGTTTAGGCATTTTTAAACCGAGCAGGCGATTGTATAGCGGATTCAATAAAATAGAAAACAAAACCGCGAATGCAAAAGGCACTAATATGCTGCTTAACGCGCTTAATATATTCACCAGGTAAAACAGCCCTATAAGTATTACTGTGGCTTTAATATAGAAAGGGTATTGTTTTACTACCATAAACTTAAATGCTAATTGTTATGCAATAACAATACATAAGAGTTTAAGTTTGGTGATAACGAACGCTATAATTATAAGATACGGCTCACAATCGGTAATGGGGTTGTTTTCTTTTGATATTCTTTCTCTCGCATCAGCGCAGGAATCGCTGGAGGCTATTTCATCACATAAAACAATCTTTATATTAAAATTTAAACCTTACTGAAAATAGCTTGTTAAACTGGTATGAAAAATCCATTTGTAAAACAGAAAAACACAGGCCTTATTGCTGTAACTTCAGTAGTAGCGGCTGCAGGCGCAGGTGCGCTTGCCTATTTATATTTAACCGAAAGCGGTAACGAAGTACGTAACTCCATATCGCATAGGTTGAAAGACGAGTTTAAAAACCTGGTATCGAATTTTATCAGCGGAAAAACCGGTGTATCAAAAGATACCGTTAAAACGGTAGGCGATCATGTGTCTGAATAGATCGCACCGTTGCCACTCGTTATTAAAAAAGCCTTGCTAAATTAATAGCAAGGCTTTAATCATAGATGTAGGATCAGAAAGAGCTTGTTTTAGTGCGATGTTTCATCAGCGCCTATATCAACTCTGGAGTTTTGAACGCGTGCTTGTCCGTCAATATCAAGTTCGCCTGTTGCTGCTACGTAACCCGGTAAGCCGGCATTTATACAAACAGATGTACTGGATAAATGCAGATTAGGAGTTGGCAAACTTGCGGTTGTAAAACCCGGGATATTATAAAATCCGTTTGTTTCCAGGCTTGTTCCTGATTGGAAAGTCGCGAATGAATAATAACCACCTCCATTAATGCCGCCCCAGTCAAATGTAATTGTGCCTGATGATGCGCTTAAAGTATAATAGTCATCATAATTCATAGTTAGATTTGTTGAAGTATAACCTGATAAAGCTATGATAACAACATTGCTGCGTGATTCGATGATGTTATCAAACACGTTTAAATGATCTGTATTTTGGTATTCAACCTCGCCGCCATACCCCCCCACTGAGTAGTTATCATAAAAAGTATTGCCCGATAATGTTGAATAGGTAACCTTGCTGCTCGCCTGGTTTGAACCGTATATTATACCAGCGGTTACATTATTGTAAATGAAGTTATCGCGTACATTAATGCCGGTAGCGGTGTAGCCATTGTTTTCGCAACCTACGGTCATACCTGCGCCATTACCGTAACAAGTATTGCCTTGTATGTTAATGTAAGAGCCACCATCAACATAAATACCACCTGATGTTGCAACCTGCGATACACAATTATAAACCGTGTTATAATTAACGTTTCCACCCATTGCGTAATTTACACTGTCAGGTGCGCCTGTATAGCTGTAATGGCCCGACATATCAATCCCAATATTGGTAATATCATGCACTACATTATGCTCCAATAAAAAATTGTTTACATTGCCAGTTAAAGTCACCGCCTCGCTATAACCTGTAGCGCAACCATAAACCGTGTTATAGCCAATATAAACGTTGCTGTAAGCTAATGCCCTTGAAGTACCTGTGCCCTCAATAAAAATAGCATGTGCATTATTTGACGATGTTGGTACGGCCGTCTGGCTGGTTGTCCAGCCTACGTTGTGGATGGTGCAGTCATTTATCTGCACATCCGTACCTTGTCCAACAACATTAATACCTACAGCAAAGGAGAAGATGTTATTTTGAACACCGATACCATTAATATGAATATGGCTTTTGCTGCTAATATTAATCATATTGGCATTAGTACCCCCATTAGTGCTGGTACCATCAAGATTAACAACGGCGCCTGAATAATTCGTCAACGTAATCGGCGCGGTAGTAGACAAACCTGAATGCGGGAAGTTGATCCGCTCGGAATAAGTCCCGGCGAGAACGTTGATTGTCGCGGCCGCTCCTTCGGTGGTTTTGTTTAATGCCGCCTGGATAGTTTTTAGCGGAACCGATGTGGAAAGCCCAGTGTTTGAATCATTCCCGGTTGAAGCATTAACATAATAATTGGTACCGGGCCCGCTAAGAGCGCTTTTTACATTCCCGGTTGAATTGAGGGTTGATGAAGTTGGTTTTACAACAGATTTGTTGCAGCCGGCAAGCAGCGCTGCAGACAGTAAAAACAGAGATAGTTTTTTCATAAGAAAAAGTTTTAGATAAATAAAATAGATGAATAATGTGTTCGGGTACGCAAGAAAGTTTAGGCCAGTTAAAATAATATTATATTGATATACAATCTACAATACCTTTAAATCAAATATATAGAATTATTTTGCGTGCTCGTACACATATTTTAAGATTTATTTTTACTTTAATTTTAACCTATATTCAAAAAAGCTTTTAGCAGCTAATAAATGGCATTTTATTAAAAACCGGCGGAGTAAATTATTTTGTTTGCACTTCAGTTTTGCTACAAACTTTAAGTCTATCTTTAAGTTTAACAGTATTGCTGGTATTAAATCACCCCTCTATTACTATGACTAAAAAATCAGATGCTCAATTTGTCATTCAAAAAATCCAGCCCGGTTTACTTGGATTAATGGATGGCTCGGTATCAACCCTTGCTCCTATTTTTGCAACTGCCGGTTTAACCGGCCAACCTATAAAAGCTTTTTACGTTGGCTTAGCGGCTTCGTTAGGCGCGGGGATTAGCATGGGGCTGGCCGAAGCGTTATCTGACGATGGTAAAGTTACTGGCCGCGGTAGCCCGATAACGCGTGGTGCAATTACGGCATTCGCCACCGCATTGGGCGGAATGCTGCATACACTTCCTTTCCTTATACCTGATTTACACCGGGCATTACACTTTGCATATGTAGTGGTTATATGTGAGTTACTTGCAATAGCTTTTATACGTTACAAATTCATGAAAACGCCTTTGTACTCCACCATACTACAGGTTATTGTGGGTGGCGGGATAGTTTTTGCCGTAGGTTTATGGCTTGGCAGCGCAGGATCTTAAAAATATAAACAGAACACATCATAATTTATGACCATCATTGAACCAAATCGCCGGGACGTTCAGCATCCGCAGGAAATAAAAAAACATTCATCGTCTATACGTTTATGGCATTGGCTTAATGCCATAGTTATAACCGGCTCATTATTAACGGTGCTTCTAAACTCTACATTGTTAAAAACCAAAAAGAACGCCGTATCTATTAAAGCCAATTTAGCCAGCTCGGGGGTAACGGTAACCGATGGCCAGGCACGGTCGGTTGCGCATGAACTTAGTGACAAAGTTTGGATGTTGCATACATACTTTGGATATACTTTAGCAGCGCTATTGCTTTTCAGGCTCCTACTTGAATTCTTCCAACAAGTTGATCAAAAGTTTATCCGCAAATTGAAAAGCGCTTATCATCAATATCAAACAACAAAAAAACAACGTGAACTTGCCAAACATGAGTTTTGGGTTAAAACCATATACGCTATCTTTTATCTGATGCTGATAACGATGGCAATCACCGGTTTATGCCTTGCTTTTGAGGATGATGTGCCGTTGCTTAAATCAATTCATGCTTTTAGGCAGATACACGCTTTTACCATGTACTTAATCCTCGCTTTTATTGTTATCCATATCGCGGGCGTATTTCTTGCCGAACGAAAAGATAGCCAGGGCATTGTATCCGACATGATAAATGGCGGAAAAGAATCGTAAAACATTTAATTCATTATTGTTAAATATTTGTTAAATAATGAAATTTCATGTTAGCGACAGAATGTTAAGTTAATATTGTGTTAAGGATAATTACTTCGTATAATCGATAAAAAAGCCGTCTAACTACCGATTTTTTTGTCGAAAGATGGATTTAGAGATCCGGCTCAGGTTTATTTGAATGACAGAAGGTAAAGGCGTTTTTAAAAAGACTTGTAAATTAATGGGCAACCGCTTTGAACTAAGCGCGGTTGCTGATGATGAACAATGGGCAAATGAAAAAATTGATGCGGGAATTGCCGAGGTACAACGTATTGAAAAGCTGCTTACAACCTTCAGTGATGATAGCGAAACCAACAAGGTAAACTCAAATGCAGGCATAAAACCTGTTGAAGTTAGCCGGGAAACATTCAACCTGATACAACGGTCGCTTAGGATATCTGCTTTAACGCAGGGCGCCTTTGATATTAGTTATGGTTCGATAGATAAACGTTTATGGAACTTCGACCAGCAGATGACCCAATTGCCGGATAGGGAAACGGCTAAAAAGATGGTAAAGTTGATAAACTACAAAAACATCGAACTTAACGATGATAAATGCACCGTGTATTTACGCGAAAAGGGGATGCGGATTGGTTTTGGAGGGATTGGTAAAGGGTATGCAGCTGAGCGCGCCAAGCAAGTAATGAAATTACAGGGAGTAGAAAGCGGAGTAGTTAATGCATCAGGCGATTTAACAACCTGGGGGATGCGGCCAGATGGTAAACAATGGACCATAGCTATAGCCAACCCTAATGCGGCACACGAAGTATTCTCATACATGAATATTAGTGATATGGCCGCGGCAACATCAGGCAATTACGAAAAGTTTGTAATGATTGACGGTAAAAAGTATTCGCATACAATTGACC
The DNA here is from genome assembly GCF_013408825.1 of Mucilaginibacter tundrae. GTDB lineage: Bacteria > Bacteroidota > Bacteroidia > Sphingobacteriales > Sphingobacteriaceae > Mucilaginibacter. The sequence goes on along the minus strand of NZ_JACCBZ010000011.1, from coordinate 39,344 downwards.
CGCATACAGGGCTGCCCATAAGAGGTATTAAAAGTGTAACCATAATTACCACCAATGCCGAGCTTGCCGATGCTATGGCAACCCCGGTAACCATTATGGGCGTAAACGCCGGGCTTGACATGATCAATCAAATGAAAAATATTGAAGCCATTATTATTGATGATGATGATAAGCTTTATACATCAAAAAATATAAATATAAAATAGCCCCTATTATGATAATAAAAGGATTGATAAAAGGAGCAGCATGTGTAGCGATACTAATAACAGCTACATCATGTGTGCATTTAAAGGAATATCAGAAAAACAGGCTTAATGACTCGGAAATGGTATTGGGCAACAGGAAGGTTGAAAAGAATGAATTGAATTTTGAATCATATCGCGAAGCGGCATCTGGCGCTAACGCGGGCAAAACAGGTGGTGGCTGTGGGTGTAACTAATAAGGATAGATAAAACATGAAAAAAATATATTTATCCATAGTTGGATTCTCCATGTTATGCCGTTTAAACGCATCGGCCCAGGTTGGCAACAACAGTTTGGCTGATAATAAGGCACCTTTTACAATATCTACCCCTGCCGCTATTGATACCAGTGGTTATAACCTAAGAAAGATACATTTAGATGAAGTTGACTTTGTAACCAGCTACTACAATCAAAATGGCGATCATTCAGCAGTTACCGGTGGTATCGGTACGGAAAAGGTTACCGATGTTGCCAACAGCTTAACCCTAAACCTGGTTTGGCTCAATAAATCGGATAATAAAAACACGCTGGCAGTAGGCCTCGGGTTTGATTATCATACCGCGGCTTCACAGGCTTTCGTATCTAAAACCGGTGCCTCATCACCCACCGGTACAAGGGTATATCCATCATTAGACTGGACAGTTGAAAACGCGAAAAAAGGAAATACATTTGGCTTAGGCGCTTATTATTCAGGCGAGTTTAATTACCAATCCCTAGGCGCTGATTTACATTTCTCTCAAAAGACTGCCGATAAAAATGGCGAATTCAGCGCCAAACTTCAGGGTTATTTTGACAAGGTTACACTCATTTATCCGTCGGAGTTTGAACCGGCATCAACTACCGATTACAATGGAAATGGAAATGGTTATAGCGATGGCAGGGGCCATCATAATTACGGCAGCAGTCCGCGTACCACGCTTGCTGCATCGTTCTCCTACTCACAAATGATCAACTCCCGCTTACAAGTTATGCTTTTGGGCGATGTAGTTACGCAGCATGGCTTTTTAAGCCTGCCTTTTCATCGAGTGTACTTTAACAACGGGAAAGATACTATTGAACGGTTACCTTCATCACGATTTAAACTACCTGTTGGCGCAAGGTTAAATTATTTTTTGGGTGATAATATCATTCTTCGTACCTATTACCGTTATTATATTGATAACTGGGGAATACGATCAAATACGGCAGGCATTGAAGTCCCGTATAAAATCACACCGTTCTTTTCAATATCGCCTTTTTACAGGTTTTATAACCAAACGGCAAGTAAATATTTCGCGCCTTACGAGGAGAATAGTCCAACAGCCCAATACTTTACGAGCAATTATGAATATGCGAAATTTGAAAGCAGTTTTTACGGGATAGGCTTTAGACTGGCACCGCCGAATGGTGTCTTCGGCTGGCAAGGTTTACACGAGTTAGAGATTAGATACGGGCACTACACACAAACTACTGATTTGGCATCAAATGTGGTATCGTTAAGTTTAGGGTTTAAATAAAGTATAAAATCATGAAATTACTAACGTTTTTTATAGCAATATTTTTAACGACAGGGGTCACCTGGTCGGGAGATTTTAGCGACGCCCAAAAACAGGCTGCGCAGGAGCATAAATTAATACTGATCAACTTTTCAGGATCAGACTGGTGCGGCCCGTGCATCCGTTTAAGAAAAGAAATACTGGAATCATCAACTTTTGAAAGTTATGCGTCGGGCCATTTGGTTTTGGTACGCGCCGATTTTCCAAGGCAAAAGAAAGACCAACTGAGCAAAGAGCAGGTAAAACTTAATGAGGCACTTGCTGATAAGTATAATCCTGATGGTAAGTTCCCATATACGCTATTGGTTGATGAAAACGGAAAAGTATTGAAAGACTGGGACGGGTTCCCGAATGAAACGCCAGATCAATTTGTATCGCAGATTAGTGCGATAAAATAATTTGGATTGTTCCGGTAAGAACACCCATCATTGGCTGAAATCTTTTTACCCTCTTTATCGCTGCGCGATAAAGAGGGTGGTCGCGCGAAGCGAAGACCGGGCGAGTAAAGTATACAAGCAACACTGACGCAAATGCTCGCGCATAGTTGACTCACCCCAGTGCGCTGCGCTGTTCGCCTCTCTCTCCGGCGAGCCGGAAAGAAGGTGAAAAATCCTTACTTACTTAAAATATCTTTTAAATCGAAGTTATAATCTGAAAGCTTAAAACATAATAGGTCTATTTATACTTTGTTATACTGTATACCAATAGCAAAAAAAGACATATCTATAAGAATTATAAGCGGTATCCGGCTTTTAATGTATAGCTTACCGAAATTATGGTGCGGAAGCTTGTGTGAAGTGGTCTGCGTGGTAAAAATGCCTGGTCGAGTTGGCCTCCTGAATTAATTAATAAATATTTGCCCATCACCTATTTATGGAAACCAATAATTTAGCTGAGCTGTTAACCATTGCCAACCATGACAAGATTAAACTTGCGGCTGCGCTGGAACAGGCTAATATCGAACTTGATCTTCAGAACAAGGAAAAAGGAAAGCGTGCGGCAGAACTCATCATCGCCAACATCGAGATGGATCTTCAAAATGAAGAAAAGTTGAAGCTCGCTATGGAACTGGTCATCGTTAATAAGGCGCTTGATTTTCAAATTGAAGAGAAAGCAAAACGTGCCGCCGAGTTGATCATCGCCAATAAAGAGTTGCGGTTCCAGAATTCAGAAAAAGAAAAGCGTGCCGCGGAACTGATTATCGCTTATAGCCAGCTGGATGTACAAAACCGTGAACGTGAAGAACGTGCCGCAGAACTCATTTTAGCTAATACCGAACTGATATTTCAAAATCAGGAAAAGGAAAAACGCGCGGCCGAGTTGATCATCGCCAACAAAGAATTGCTTTTTCAGAATGAAGAAAAGGAAAAGCGGGCAGATGAGCTGATCATTGCCAATAAGGAACTACTTTTTCAAGCAAAAGAAAAAGGAAAACGTGCCGCCGAATTAATCATCGCCAATATTGAACTGAACTTTCAGGACAGCGAAAAGGAAAAGCGTGCCGAGGAATTAATCAACGCCCTGAAAGAGCTGGATTTTCAGGATGAAGAGCGGGGGAAACGTGCCGCCGAACTAATTATAGCAAACCGGGAAGTACAGGTTCAGAAGCAGGAAAAAGAAAGGCGTGCTGCTGCTGAAGCTAAAAAAGATGAATTTTTTAACATGGTTAGCCATGAATTTAAAACGCCATTAACCAATATAAAAGCAATTAATCAACTGCTGACCCAAAAGGTGAATAAAGCAGATAATATTTACCCGTTTATTGTTAATGCCAATAATAGCATTAAGCGCCTGGAGAAGCTGATTGAAGACTTATTAGATGTAACCAAAATTAATTCAGGACAGATAGATTTGAATATCGCGGCTTTCCATTTTTCGGATGCGTTGACCAACAGCATTGTTAATGTGCAATTAACAGCGCCCAAACACGAAATCTTACTTGAAAACTCCATTGACTTATTTTATACGGGCGACCAGTTCAGGATTGAACAAGTGTTGATCAACTTATTAAACAATGCAATTAAATATTCGCCAGACTCAGGGCAGGTTATTGTAAGGGCTAAGGTAGAGGCGAACACCATTGTAGTAAATGTAGAGGATTTTGGAATTGGTATTGCTAAAGAAGACATCGATCAACTATTCCAGCGCTTTTACCGGGTGAGCAAAGTAGCTATGAATTTTCAAGGGGTTGGGCTCGGCTTGTACATCGCATCTGAAATCATCAAAAAACATAAGGGTACATTTTCCATAACAAGTGAGATTGGAAAAGGAAGCATCTTTTCTTTCAGCTTGCCGCTAGGCAAGCAAGAGTTTAATTAAACGGGGATAACATTTAGAAGTGGTGCGATGAAAACACCATAGACTGAATGGGTGAGTGATTACATCGCGGCACACATCATTGCAAATACGAAGAGTTAAGCAATCGTTAAAAACGAGTGTAAGCATCACCCGGTAGAAATTCATTTATTCTTACCTGTTAATTTAATTACATAAAATTTCATTATTGAAAATTATTAATTAAATTCACCAAGAATTAACCCTAACCATATTACTTATGAAGAAAGACCTAGCCAAACTCACGCTTTTTTTATTTTGTTCACTTTTCTTACTTATTTCATCCTGTAAAAAAGAAGCAAATAAAGTCCAAACCACTTTACCCAAAACCAACGATGCTTTAGTGTCGCAAGCATTAGCAGAACAAGTAGGATTACAGTTTATTACAAAAGCCAGTTCTAAAGGAGTAAAACTATTATCCAGTTTAAAAACAAGTAGCGGTAACCAATCAAAAACGATTGACCATACTTACATAATTAAAGGGAGTGATGAAACAACAGATTTGTATGTAATTAACTTTAAACCAAGCGGTTTTGTTGTTATATCAGGCACCAAATATGATTCACCTGTGCTTGCTTTTTCTGATGTCACAACTTTCAATACAGAAAACATGCATCCGGGTTTAAAAGAATGGATCGACAAACATAAAACCAGGATTGAGGGAATAAGAAGAAAAATGCCAGCGACAGTATCTGATTCGGTAAACAATCAGTGGGTATCCTCAGCTCCGCCTATAGGTAATCAGCCACCTGTAGTTTATGGTGGTACGGTAAATGAGCTTGTGGGGCCATTATTACAAACTACATGGTCACAAGGGTATCCTTACAATCAACTGCTAACAACTGCCGGTAATGATCCTATTGATGGCCTTTCGCCTACCGGTTGTGTTGCTACGGCTATGGCACAAATAATGAAATTCTGGTCGTATCCGGCAACATATAACTGGAGTATTATGCCATCTTCCGCTTATTCAAGCAGTGCAGGAAGCCTGCAAATAGCCCAGGTAATGAAAGATGCCGGATATACTGTTGGCATGTCTTATGGATACTCAGAATCAGGTGCTGACGCTTCAAGAATTGCCCCCGCACTGATCAACAACTTTGGATATGCACCATATGCCGGCATTATGAATTATAATTCAGAAACTTCAGTGGTTGAGTTAGATGCCGGACATCCGATGATATTTACCGGCACAGATCCCACAAAAAATGAAGGACATGCATGGGTTTGTGACGGCTACGAACGAAACGTAGCAACTACAATTCATGACTCGGGCACGGTATACCAATATAATACTTACGTTATAACAGACTTTTATCTAAGTATGAACTGGGGATGGGGTGGTGAATGCAATGGTTGGTACAGCTACCAGAATTTTGATCCTACCGGGAGTGGCTATGATTTTACAACTGATTTGCAGGAAGTAATAACGATTTATCCTTAGCCGGATAAAATTCGCCTCAAAAACAATCTAAAAATCGCTTTTCAAGAGTAATTCCGGATGTTTTTGGGGTTAAACGCACTAATGCTCTACTTGTACCGTGGTACAACGCTAAACAAAAGCCTTAAGACTTTCGCCTTGAGGCTTTTGTTTAATTAGTGCACCTTATTGGCCCCGGACCATTTTGTGGATGATTTGCAGAAATTAGCTGAGTTAATATTGCTATAATTGATAAGCTATCAAACATTGACAATCTTTTGATAGCTTATTGTGGCTTTACTCGGAAAAAAAATCAAATACCTTATGGCTAACCTATTATGATACTTAAAAATTGGATTAAGGAATTTTCATCCTCAACAGCCATCAGGAGGGAGGTTTATATATTTTTCTTCTTTTTAATCGTTTTTATTTTTTTTGCAGCCCACAATGATTGGATTTATGATGAATCTACTTCGTATAATGGTGTACTAAACAATAGCCTTTGGGAACTGATTACTTATAGTAAATTTAAGCTTGCAAACAGCCATGTAATAAACAGCATTTATTTTATGCTGTTACAACATGGGCATTTTACTGCTGTACTATATTACAGAGTGCTCGGCCTGGTTGGTTTTCTCTTATTTTTTATAGCCAATTCAAGAATTCTTAAACTTCTGAAAATAAATAATTTTTATATTATTTTTCTAACCGTTGCCCCGTATTTCTTTTACTTTACTTATGGCCGTGGCTATGCATTAGCTATAGGTTGTTTTGCTATGTCTTTTTTTTATTTGCTGAAATACAGTAAGGATCAGCAGGTAAAATATGAATACCTGATCGTTCTTTTTGGCGCTCTTTCTACTTTGTCGATATTCTCATTTTTATACGGCTTTCTTGCCATACTTATTGTTTTTGGTATTTTTAAAATAAAGCATTTAAAAAGTATACATACTGTTTTATTAGGTTTTTTTGTATTCGCGCTGCTGTTATATGTTTATAAAGTTGGGAAAATTGTTAATGAGAACGACCCATCAATAATTGGCATAAACCATTTTAACTTGTTTAAATATGGAACTGTATCAAGCATGTTTTCTGACTTTAGCTACCGGGATTGGCTGGTGAGTTTATTTTTTAATGATGCAAATCATATTCGGATAATTACATTCTTCAAGCTTGTTATTACGCTATGCTTAATTATACCCATGTTTTATGTTCGCAAAGCGAATTTCAGGAAGTTTGATTTTGCCAATATTAAAACAATTTTAGTTTTATTGATCTTGCTACCCTTTCTGCTTATGGCCGCGGCAAATATTTTCGCAAACGCGCTTTACCCGCTAACAAGAGCAGTTTTCTATTTGCACTATCTTATGCTGCTGTTGGTTTTAGTTTCAACCGTCACTTACTCGAAAAAATTAATATTTTATGTCCCGGTTATAGTGATTTTTTTTACTTCGCTTGTATATAGTTTCTATGCTTATTGCGATCTATCCCGCCCAACTATTAACGAAGCATTGGTAGCGACAAAAAAATATCCGTTGTACGTTTTGTTTACCAATGATAAAAGTGTAGACCTGATAAATAATTTGTACGGAACAAATAAGAAAAATATAAGGGAAGGCCGCTCAACACAAAATATAATACCACTGGTACAAAATGACACTAGCAAAATCCGATATATAATTTGCTGGCCTGAGTATAGAGATTCCAGCCTTGTTTATTTTAAGAACACCAGGGTGTACAAATACAGGGATGGGTATTCATTAATTGAGATCCGCAGATAAAGACCAGTTTGAAAGAAGTAAAATTTTATATTTTGCCTGTTTATAATCCGGATGATTTGATCTTATTCAAAGTCAAATGTTTTTTATTTGTGGTTGATTCATTATATAGCAGCCTTTCTAATTGCTTATCCTGATGATATTCATCTTTATAACTAATTACATCACCACCCCGAACAATTAGTGTGAGATGCACTTTTTTACCAGTAGTACTTATCCAACGCAAACGCTCCATATTAATAGCCATTTTACGAATTAATCCCTGGGGGATTAAGTAACAATCCCCGCTACGCTGACCAACCAGCAAGCGCATATGATCTTGTAGATCCAAATATAACTTGGCTTTTGGTTGTACGCTGTTAATAACGCCATCAAAGTCATTACTATTTAACGCTAACATCAATTCTGTGTATGCTTTAAATTTTAAACCGTTATCAATTTTTTCAGCAGTGTAAACCGGGTTTAATTTTCCATAATGCAGATCATTAATGAAGCGGATGATGGCATCTGTCAAAAAAATATCATACAAAGCTGCTGCTTCGCCCTTTGCATTTTGTTTAATGAGTTTATGTAACTCAGGATATAATAATTGCTTTGGATGATAGTCTTCATGGTTTAAACCATATTGCCTTACACAATCCAACAATAGCATGCCATCCCATACATGGGTTTTAATTGTATCGGCAGCTATCCAGGCTAATTTATAACCGTTCGCTTTGTAAAACCGCTCAACAGACTGCGGATAATATAAATAAGTCCTACTCCGTTTTAGGGTGTGATAAATTGTGGTGTCGCTGACAGCCTTTGATTTAAAAGGAGCCAACAACATAACAAATAGCATTAGCTTAACCACGGTGATAGTGTTTGGGTTCGGCTATTTTAAGCACAGGCCTTTTGGCCAATTCCAATTTATCATTTAAGGAGCCATGAACCTTAATAGTTACATCAGGGCTTTGCGAGAATTTGTAGGTTGTTTGAGCCATTATTAGAGTTGGAACAGCTAAAAAAAAGATTGCCGACAGAAAAAACTTGACCGTGGCAATTGAGTGCATTAATGTTTTCATGGCATGTAATTGTTTAGGTCAAATGTATTGCTGATGGCGCAGATAATTAATGATGAGGATTAAACGAAAAGATGATGCACATCAATTAATTTCGTACAATAAGAAAGGTTATGTCTTTAACAGTTAAAAAAATGCCCGTTCTCAATATTGCGAACGGTCATTTAAATAAGGCTTACCGTTTTTAAAATACCGTAAGAGTTTCATCTACCGCTGAACAAGGAAAAATAAGTAACGGCTTACCGGGATGCTCAGTTAGTTTTTGGGTTACGCTCCTGTTAAATACTTTTTGAAAAAGGCTGCGTTTTTGATGTACCAAAACCAACAGGTCAATATCAGTATGGGCAGTGAGCCATTTTAAACTTACCGTTACGTTATCACTTTTAATATTATGATAGATGATTTTAGGGTAATTGATTTTTGAAGGGATCTGGTTAAAAAATTGTTTGAGCATACTCTCTTCTATTCGGTCGTTTGATCTTTCGTCAGAAATATGTGTAAGCATAATCTCCGAATCGGAATATTTAGCAAGGCCGGATAATGACTCAAGAACATTAATATCGGAGTAATTAACCGCGCTGGCAAAGGCTATCAGCTTATAATCCTTAAACCTCACCTGGTAAGGGATAACCATCACTGGGAAGGCAGCATTTTCGATAATATTCCAGGTATGGTTAGTCCCTAAAAAATTGGTAAGGTTATTGGCACTATGTATACTAATCACAGCTAATAATACTTCGTGATTGGCAGCTAATGCATTCAGTTTATTACCAACTAAGCCTTCTTCGCTGCACTGCTCAATATCTGGTTTAAACTTGGTATCGCCTTCCTCCTTATCTAATTCCGATTTTAAACGCATCGCCAGTTCGCTCAAATCGTTTATGCTATTCTGTTCAGATGCCGGCATAGGCCATGCTTTGTGGTCGATATTTTTTTCATCGGCCGGCACTTCATAAATATTGCATAACAACAAATTGGCTTCTATCTTTTGTGCCAGCTTCAGCGCGTAATGCGCTACATAATCTGCATTGATAGAAAAGTCGGTTAAAACTAATATGGTCTTCATGGCGTAAAATTCATATTAAAATAGGTCTCTGCGTATGATGAGCATCATTGTTTATAATGAGATTAATCATCAGTAATTGAAAAAATGATCATCGTCACTTTTTCAATTGAATTTCATCATTCATTTCAGTTCGACAATGCTCATATTTGGTTATGGAAAATGCCGCGCTATTAATCGCTATTATTGAAAACGCTATCGACGGTATCATCACCATTGATGAGCGCGGAAAGATTGAGTCAATCAATCCCGCGGCATGCAAACTATTTAATTATGTGCCAGAGGAAGTTGTCGGAAAAAACGTTTCGGTATTAATGCCCCCGCCCGATAAGGAGCAACACGATGAATATTTAAAACGTTATCAGCAAACGGGTCATGCGCATATTATAGGCATTGGCCGTGAGGTAAAGGGTTTAAAAAAGGATGGATCTATATTTCCTTTCCGTTTGGGAATAAGCCAGGTTCAATATTCAGGACGAAAGATCTATACTGGCTTTATACATGATTTGAGCCGTGAAAAAGACGCTGAAAATCAATTAAAAGAATATGCGGCCCACTTGGAGGAGTTAGTTGTGGAACGAACGCAATCCCTAAACGTAACTGTTGACACATTATTAGCTACAAAAGAGGAGTTAAGTTTTTCTTTAGAAAAAGAAAAAGAACTTGGCTTGTTAAAAAGCCGTTTTGTGTCTATCGCGTCACACGAGTTTCGTACCCCATTAACTTCTATCCAGTTGTCGGTATCCCTGATTGAAAAATATGCTGAAACCTTTAACAGTCCAAATATCGTTAAACATGTTGGCAAGATTAAAAGCGCGGTTGGAAATTTAACATCTATTTTAAATGACTTTCTTTCGCTGGAAAAACTGGAATCGGGCAAGCAGGAAGCAATTTATCAGGATTTTGACCTCGTAAAATTCTCTGAAAGCATTACCGAAGAAATGCAGATATTGGCAAAACAAAATCAAAATATTATTTATCAGCATACCGGTACAAAAAGCACCATACAATTAGATCAAAACCTGTTGAGGAACTGTATTGTAAACCTGGTGAATAATGCTATCAAGTATTCTGGCGAAGATTCATTTATAGGATTTACAACCGAGATTAATGATCGTGAGTGTATAATTACGATAAGTGATAACGGCATTGGCATACCGGAAGCAGACCAAAAAAATTTATTTGAGGCCTTTTTTAGAGCTCATAATACGGGGACCATTCCCGGTACCGGGCTTGGATTAAACATTGTTGCCCGTTACACCCACTTAATGAACGGCAGTATAGCTTTTAAGAGCGAGGTTAATCAAGGCACATCATTTATTATAAAATTCCCAATGTCATGAATAAAAAAATATTGATTATTGAAGACAACGACGATATACGCGAAAATGTAATTGAGATACTGGAGCTGGCAGGATACCAGGTATTTAGTGCCAACAACGGTAAAACCGGCGTTGAACTGGCTTTGCAAGATACGCCAGACATTATACTTTGCGATATTATGATGCCAGAAATGGACGGCTATGGTGTTTTATACCTGTTATCAAAGCGCCCTGAAACTGTTGCGATACCATTTATATTTTTAACAGCTAAAGCTGAGCATTTTGATCGGCGTAAGGGTATGGAAATGGGTGCGGATGATTACCTTACCAAACCTTTTGATGACATGGAGCTATTAAACGCCATTGAAAGCAGGCTAAAAAAGAAGGAAGGCCAACAGCAATTTTACAGTAAATCATTAGACAGGCTAAACTCCTTAGTTGCCAAAAACGGTGGCTTAGAGGCATTAAAAAAAATTATTGAGGAAAGAAAAGCGCGTCCTTTTAAAAAGAACCAGGTAATATATTACGAGAGCGATAAGGGAAATGGGCTTTACCTGGTGATTAGCGGAAAAGTGAAGAGTGTTAAATTGGCAGAGGATGGGCGTGAACTGATCACCGGCATTTATTCGGCCGATGATTATTTGGGTATTAACGCAATGCTATCCAATGAACCATATGCCGATACCGCTACGGCCTTGGAAGATAGTTTGCTATGCCTAATACCACGAGAGCAATTGGAGCAGTTATTAAATATGTATCCGGAAGTTGCCAGGGAGTTTATTAAATTATTGGCGAATAACATTCGCGAAAAAGAGGAACAATTGCTGCAGATGGCTTATCATTCTGTAAGAAAAAAGATGGCAGAAGCATTGCTGAGGTTGCATCGCCAACCAGGCAGCACCGAAGATACATTTAAAATAGCCCGTGAGGACCTGGCAGCTATAGCTGCTATGGCCACCGAAACAGTAAGCCGTACGCTGTCGGATTTTAAAGAAGAAGGTTTGATCGAGAAAAAAGGAAGTACCATTACCATCCTCGACCTGAATAAGCTTACTAAAATGAAAAATTGATAAGGATCAGGTTTTAGTTTGACTGCGCTCACGACGCGTATGTAACTTTCATGTTACTATTGTGTTATGAAAGTAGTAGCTTATAGTGTAAAACCATTTGAAAGGGAACAACTGGCCAAGGCCAATCAAAAAAAACATTATATAACGTTGATCTTTAATTCGCTAAGTTTGGAAACCGCGGTTTTCGCCGCAGGTAAACAGGCGGTTATTGTATCCTCTGCCGATGATGTATCAAATGATGTAATAAATAAATTAGCATTATTAGGGGTTAAATACATCACTACCCGTTCAGCTGTTACAACTAATATTGACAAATACTCTGCAAACCTGCATGGCATTAAATTGGGTGATGCATCCGATGAGATAGATATTGCAAGCCAAACCATAAAAAACCTAGATATGTGGGAGCAAGTTAGCCTGTGAACAATGCATGTTTACGGCAAAGTATCTAAGCAGCAATAAAGCACAAAAAAACCTTCGGACCATTTGTACGGAGGTTTTTTATTGTAAGTATATTAAAGAATATAAAGCGCCAGCATGATTAAATTTACTAATGCGGTAAACATAAAAAAACTAATTACTGTACGGATGCCTGAACCACCCATACCAACAATAATATTAGCCAGGTATAAACCAAAAGTTATTGGCAGCACTATAATTGGTGCGTTATAATAATACATTAGCACGGCTGGGATTGGTAGAAAAAGAACTCCCTGAAACATTAATGAGAACAGAAACCAGAGCGTTTTATGCTCGGCTTGATTATCTAATTTTGCCATTAGATTTACCCATATTTGATTTTCTTTAATAGCTAACCAATTATTATCTTCTTTTACGATTGATGTGTTTATTGCGGTTTCCATTTTGATTTGTTTTTTATACTACAAATCTCCTGAAAATGAATAACTTACAACATGACAACCATCATTCTAAAAATGATTTTCGACACTAATTAAATGGGTTATGATTACGATAATAGCGCTTAACCCTTATCCGGTAAATATCAGATAGTAAGGTAAATGCCAGGATAAAAAGTGGAACAAAAAAAGCATGAAAACTAAAGTACCGAAACAGATACGCGCCGCATAAAGCGCCGCACATAAAGAAAAAGATAATAACCGAACGCAATTTGATCCTTGCTTTTAGTGCTGGCCTATCTGCTGTGTTTTGCTGGAATATTTGCCCTAACTCAATACCAAGATCGGTAAAGGTGCCTGTTAGGTGTGTTGTTCTGACTACTGAACCTGAAACAATAGATACCAGGGAATTTTGCAGCCCCATAGCAAACAATAAACTGCCGGCGAAAATTTCTTTTGCAACAAGGCTATGATTATACTGATACCCGAACAGTGATACGCCGAACAATACAGCCATCTCTATCAGGATTGGGATAACGTAAGAAAAGCGCTGGTTTCGGCCTATAAAGGACACGATCAAACTAGACACGAATGCTCCGGCCAAAAACAAGAACATCCACAGGGCTACCACTCTCGCGGTTTTCCAATCCTGCATAGCAATCCGTTCTGCAAATAACGCAGCATGGCCAGTTACGTTGGTAGTTAATACCGAAAAACCTAAAAACCCGGCAGCATTTACAAAACCAGCGGTTACACAAAGCAACGATGCCAATTTAACATTATGCCCATATGTGCGTTTAGAACCAAGATGCCTTAACATTGATAAATTAAATCAGTTAAGCTAAAAGTGTTTTGGCCGCTTCGAACAGTACGCCTAAATGATGTACGCCTTTGTATATTGGAGTGGGTTGCTTATCTAACCCTAATAAAGTGTACACTGCCGTTTGCGCGGTTCTAATCGAATATTCTACGGTAAACACTACATCTTCGGGTACTTCAACAAACTGGCCTATAAATGCCAGGTTGTGTGATACTTCGGGCACTACCAATGGGCGGTCGCCTTTTTCCCGAACCAAAAACTGGCTGGTTATATAGGGCAGCATGCAGGGTATGCAATTACTGGTTTTTAATATTTGATCTGTTACGTTATTAAAGTGCAAATGAGATAATAATTCGGTCATGATCTCGGCACCAGTACAATCTACCATTCGTTTTTTCACATAGTTGCCTTCCTTATTTGGGAACAACCCGTAACCCCAAAATACGGTTACATCATTAGGCTGACCGATGAAGTGCGGCTGATGTGGCAATACAACCGACATTAACCAATTAGAATCTTTAAATGTCACCAAACCACCACTACCCGCTATGTTACCCGTGAATTTTTCCATCAGGTTAAAAAATTCCGTTCCTTTGCAGGTTACGGTAAATGACTCCCATTTGGATTGGTCGACATGGTTGTCGAACACTATCGGGTTGCCAAACTGGGGGTTGCGCTCAGCAATATTATGCCATAGCTTCCAGCTGCCGCCCGCTTTATTTAGTATCACATCGGGCGGGGTTTGCATAGATCCTAAACTCGAATCCGCGGTCATGGAACCAACGGTTACCAATATCAGATCATGCATAGTAAGCTCAAGTTCTTTTTTGATGTTGTTTTGTTTGTAATGAATGCGCTCAACCCGTTCTTTATCGTCCAAACGCCTAAAATCGAGATTTGTCACTTCCGCTCCTGTTTCAAATTTCACACCTTGCGCCTGCAGCCATTTTATTAGTGGTTTTACTATGGAATCATATTGATTAAATGGCGTGCGGTCGACACCGGTGAGGGTATTTATCCGTTCAAATTCGTGTATAAAACGGTGAAGGTAACGCTTAAACTCAACCAAACTATGCCATTGCTGAAAAGCGAACATGGTATCCCACATATACCAAAAATTGGTTTCGAAAAAGCGGGGATCAAACCATTGGTTTATTTGTTTCGAGCCCAATTTATCTTCGCTAATAGCCATCAATTCAATCAGATCCAGCCTGTCTTTATAGCTAAAATCCATTGAGCTAACATCAACAATATGCCCGTTTGAAATAACCCGGGCATTGGAATGGGTTTTATTTGCTTTATTGAAGGCTATAATCTCGCCATGAACAGTTACAGCAGGATCGGTAAGTGATGGAATAAAAGACAAAAGATCATAGGTGCATACGTAACTAAAGTTAAGCATCCGGCCACCGCGTAAAACATAGCCGTCTTCGGGGCATCCCGAGCCGTCCAAACTGCCTCCCATAATTGGCTGTTCTTCAAATATGGTGATCTGATCGCCCCGGATCTTTCCGTTCCTGATAAAATAGGCAGCGCTGGCCAGGGAGGCTATGCCGCCACCAACCAAATAAATATTGCGATAGGGGGTTGTTGTGTCTGAAGTTTCCATGGTAAATTTAATTTGAAGGGAAAACAAGTAACGGAATGGCTATATGCTTAGCCATTTTTTGGGTGTGGCTACCGTTAAAAAGTTCGTTAAAAAAATTATGTGAACGGTGAACCATTGCCATTATATCTATAGTTCCATGGTCGCACAGCCAGTCTAAGCCTTTAATGGTATGTTTGGCATTAACCGCACGGTAGTAAATTTTGGGGTAATCAGCCTTATCGCTTACGTTGACCATAAATTTATCAACGCGGTGCTGAAATTCAGCATCGTGCCCACCTTCATCAACTATGTGTGTTATCAGGATCTCGGCATTTAGTGGCCGGGCAAGCGTGATCAACGTTAAAATGCATTCCAGGTCATAATCCGGATTTTTAAAATCTGTAGCGAAAGCTATTTTCTTTATCGGAGTAATATCGGCTGATGGTGGAACGAATAATAGTGGCCTTTTTACAAAGTCGATTATCTTACTGGTATGGTTACCCAATAATAAGGTCCCTAATCCGCTATTACCGTGCATACCTGCTACTACAAGGCCAATGTTATGGCTGTGGCTTACATTATTAATAATATCGGTTACTGATCCGGCTTCGCTTATGCAGTTGATAGCCGGGTTAAAACTTATCGTTTCCTCTTTATCTTCCAGGTACTTTTTTAAAATATCCAATTCGTGCTGGCTATCTTTTAACAGCAGGTCCGATTCTTCCATTGGCCAGCTCACCATTCCCGTTTGCGGAATCTCGGCCGGCTCAATTATCGCGTTACAAATTAAAATATTGGCTTTCACCTGCCTGGCAAGGCTATAGCCATAAGCCACTACATGTTTTGCATCGGCTGAAAAATCGGTGGGGAAAAGGAATGTTTTCATGGTATACAAAGCTGCTTATAGCCGCCTGCTTAAGGAATGACAACCATCACTATTTAAAGTGTTTATCATCATTGTATGATGGATTGATATTACGGACGTTTGATACCATGTTAGGAGAATTAAATACAGAGCAGATAGAGAGTTTGCTAACGGAGTTACCCGTTGGCCGAATTGGCTGCCACGCTGACGGCATTACCTACATTGTACCCATAAATTACGCGTATGATGGTATTAACCTGTATGCCCACTCGGCAAAAGGCACGAAAATAGATATGATGCGAAAGAACCCCGAGGTATGTTTTCAGGCTGATGCCATTACCAATTTGCAAAATTGGGAGAGTGTAATTTGCTGGGGAAAGTTTGAAGAGATAACCGATATGCTGGAGCGTGAACATGCCATGCAGAGAATAATTAACAAAGTTATGCCATTGATGCAAGGCGCAGATGCACAGCCGTCGCACGGTTTTACATCAGCCGCAAGTAATGTAGGTGATGAAGTAGAATTGATATTGTATAAAATTGTTTTGAGTAAAAAGACCGGGAGGTTTGAGAAAGATTAGGTTTTTATACGGTAAACTAGTAGCTATACGGAGCCGAGGAATTGGAACGCCTGGTACTCTTCCAGAGACCTGTGGGGACGAAAAATAATATAAGGTCGCGACCTTATCGCGACCTTATATTAATGTATTACGCTATAATTGCGGCACACCTGGTGTATTAGGTGACGAGGCTGATGATTTGAGAACCTCTAAGTTGTCTGCCTGTTCAGGTACTGCCTGCATCCTTTTTAACGTACTAATGCTGATATGCGGCCATACGATAGGTGTAACCGAACCCGTGATTGGAAATACCAGGTTAACCGTTTGCGAATATTGCAATAATTCTGTTTCGCTTCCGCCTGTAATATTTTCGAGCCAATAGGTAACGTCCATGGTAGTTGCCCTAACGTTGGATTCTATAAATGGGATATTGAGGATACCGCCGGTCGCGTCAGGATTTTTTGTTGTCAGATCGAATGTGGTCATAGATGTAATTGATCCGGATCCTACAATTTGCTGAAGTGTAGATTGCAGAAAAGTATTAGGATCAACCTGGTTGAATTCCGCGAATTGCGGATCGAGGATAATGTTTTCATTGTAGCCAAAACCACCCGGCGCCGAGCCGTCAAGATTAAATGCCACCGCGCTGACCGTAGGGAAGAAAGATGTTCCGGGATCGGTGCTATCGATTGTTTTACCCAGCGCCAGCAATGCATTACCATGCGGCACTGTGCCTAAACGGGCAATGTTAAGGCCGCTGCTAAAATTGGTGATGTACAGAAACAAACCCGTTTCAGCGTGTATTACTGTGCCATTTGCAAACCCGCGCGCGTTACAAAAATCGGTATCGCAAACGCTGATGATCTGTTGCTCATAAAATAACCCGGTGATCTCCTGGTTAAACTGGTTACCATTGATAACCGGCCCGCGATTACCTGCCTCAACCGCCACCGCTGAGAATTTGAGATTTTCTTTATAGGGAATAACCTCGAATATAAAGCCTTTTTCATCCGGTACGGATATTACATTCCATCCGCTGGGCGTGGGTGTAGAAGTACCTGCGACCGGAGGCAATACAACGGTTTCCCATTCTCCTACTAATTGTCTTAACGGACCGAGGTCGATCTCGTTCAACTGGCTTGGCGGAATAAAGCGTGCGCCCATTCCAAACTTGTTTAATTTTTCAGTCATGATAATATTGATTTAGATTTGAGTTTTTGCGAGTGAAGCCTTGGTATTGGGTAATAAAAGGACACATTATCACAAGGACGTTTAGTTTATCGCACTCATAATGACATATAAAACGATGGATTTTACCGGCCTTCATGCTTAATTATGATAATCGTTTAGGTTAGTACGGCATTTATACCGTTACGCTAATATAACTATTTAGACTAAAAAAATTAACAGATTTTAAATTTGCTGCATTAGTAGTTTAAGAGTTGGCGCAGCGCTCTTAAATCGGTATCATACCTAACTGTTTCAATCTGTACCAAAACAGAATCAAAAAGCCATAAAACGCTTATTTTTTCATCAAAAAAGCGCAAAAAACAGGCAAAAATTGACCTTTTTTAATCGTTTTTGGAGCAAAAATGAGTGTTTTTGGGTCAAAAATCGCCTTAAAATCAATCTAAAAACCGCCTTTTCAAGGTCATTTCGGGCATTTTTGAGGCGAAAAGTGTACCAAACTGTATCAAGTGTTTCACTTTGTCCCGTGGTACAGCAGCTAAACAAACGACCTCAACCTAAATACTCAGGGATTTTTCGACGATTGCTGAAAAAATGACAACGGGTCTGTAATTTTTTCACCGGGAACCTGTAATTTTTTCAGGACAGATCTGCTGGCACAGAGGTTGTTAAGATTAAGATAGTTTAATTAATTATTGTCATTAATTTTTTAGAGTAAAATTTAAAGGAGAAAAAGGCCATGACATTGGTTAAATTTAACAGAGACAATGGAAAAGCATTAATGCCAGGCGTTAATGACATTTTCGAATCTATTTTTAACGACACTTTCTTTTCAGATCGTATGGTGACCCGCGTACCAGCCGTTAACATCAGTGAAACCGCTGACCACTATCACATTGAACTGGCTGCACCTGGTTTGAGAAAACAGGATTTTAAAATCAGCGTGGATCGCGATCAGCTGAGCATCTCGGTAGAACAACAGGCCGAAAAAAATGACCGCAAATATAACAAACGCGAATACAGCTATACTTCCTTTGTGCGTTCATTCACTTTACCTGAACTGGCTGACCAGGACAGGATCGAAGCCGCTTATGAAGATGGCGTATTAAAGATTGATGTGGCCAAAAAAGAAGAGGCTAAAACTGTTAGCCGTCAGATCGAGCTTAAATAAAGATGCCAAATATCCAAAGAGGCTGCCGTCATGACAGCAGTCTCTTTCAGGATATGAACACGCACGGTTAATTATTGTAGGACTTTAAATTAAAAGACCATGAAAACGATGAATAAATTCTTAACAGGTTTATGCATTGCAGGTTCGCTGGTTTTAGGTTTAACCGCTCCTGCCGATGCACAAAGGATCAGCCATATGGCGGCCTTTAGCCGGACAGCTTTTCATACGCGTCCGGATGCGCTTAAAGTGAATATCAACGGGTTTTATCACCCCTATGTTTACCCACAGATCGGGATAGTAGTACACACGCTGCCCGTCGGCTACTATTCATTCGTCTGGAATACATATCCTTATTATTACTGCGATGGATTGTTCTACCAATCGTATGCAGACGGCAGTTTTAAAATTGCTGCGCCTCCGATCGGAGCGGAAATTCCTTCGCTGCCAATTGATGCCGCGATCATCACCATTGATGGTAATCCATATTATGAATACGAAGGCATCTACTATGAATCTGTCATTCATCCTGATGGAAAAATTGCCTATAAAGTGGTTGGCAAGGATGGCATATTGAATACCAATAGCCAGGCCGACCCAGCCTTACCGTTGGTGGGTGATATGACGGATCATCTGCCAGATGGTTCTCACCGCGTGACTTTAAGCGGCAAGACCTATTGGGTAACACCGGACGAAGTTTACCTGGAAGAGGTTAAAAAGGACAAGACCACCAGCTATCGCGTGGTATGGGTGCCTGAAAGCAAAAAAGAAGTACCCGCACCCGCAATTGAAAACAAGGGCTAATAGGGTAAATATTAAAATAATTAAATCTAAAGGGCCCCTGCTTTTGGGGCTCTTTAATTTTCGATTATGAAAACACAGTTTTATATTTTGCTAAGCCTGAAAACATCGCGGGGATTTGCTGATTATGGACAGTATTTTTTAGGAAATGACCGTGATGCGGCTGATGAATTGTTCCGGCAATTAAAAGGCTGCGACGACATTAAAGGCACCTGTCTGCTGCATATCGACCTGGTGGAAACAGTTGATGAGCTGCCTGTAAAAATTAAAACGATCTGCTGTACACTGGAAGAACTGGCCTGCAATTCTAAATTGATTGCGCGGGAAATTTTTCGGATGAAGAATTTGGAGGAAATAGGATAATGGACAAGTTGCTTGTATTCAGGGTTTTAATTATTGCTGTACTGGTTTGTCTGCTGTTATGGGATGTTGCACTATGGCTGAGCGGTGCCAGGCAGCCCTGGCCGCACCGGAATACATTACTAACCTGCGCATTGCTCTGGATTATTTCTGTATTCTTTCCGCAGAATAGCAACGATGACTGGCAACTTACTTGAACACGCTTTGTATCATCTTTAAGGCTTTCGAGGTCGATCCCATAACCAATCTGTTAGTATAGGCTTATAAGAATTAACAGAGCCTGCGAAACTATTTCACGAAATTATTCTTCTTTAAGATTGGCCATTGCCTGTGATGCCTCCATCAAACACGTCGCCTTCAGCTCCAGTAATATCGCCTGATTCCACAATATCGCGGCCTATTATTTCAATGGCAGGGGTTTGCCAAAGCTTTTTATCTTTTGCTTCATTTTTGGCAGCAATGATATTAGATTGATCACCTACCTGATTAACAAGCAATTAAATGAAATAAAAAGCGGGACAAGTAACCAAGATTTGGTGTTGTCCCGCTGGGTGAACCCAACGGTACGTTTTTCGAACCAATTTCTTGAAGATTTGATTGGAATAGGCAATTTTTCAAAAATATTGGAAGAAAGTAAGAATGATGATCGTTAATTTCTGTGAGAGGCAGCATCTATGGGACTTCAAATTGGCTATGAAATTTTCGGTGACTATAAGTCGGCGTTAATATGTTAACAACCTTTGAAATTCATATCTTCTCCTTTGATTTGGCTATAGTTTCACTCGGGTTTATCTGTGACCTTTGCAGTTTGATTATTGAAATGAAAAATTCCAAGATATGGGTGATATTGGGGGCAACAGATGGCTTAGGCCCCCCCGCAATTAAATACCTGCTTTTAAACCAGCAAAGGGTAATTGCTTTATTTATTAACAGTTCCGCCGCTCAAGATAATTATAAATCCGTATCTGGAAAATTGCATGTGATTCATATAAATGTTTTTGATTTACGGTCATTCAGGAAAGAAATGCAAAACATTACTATACAATATGGACTGGTCGATTTTATTATTAATAACTCCAATTACAGGTTATTTAATAATTTAGGGCACAAAGGATACACTCAAATTAATAATAGTATAAGTGAAAGTGTTGCTGAAACTATCGTACTGTTAAAAGAATTACTTCCTTTTTTTCGAAAACATCCTACTGGAAATTTGGTCAATATCCCGCCGCAATTATGCCTGGCAACGGTTAAAAAGGCTGATGCAGAGGTATTATTATCGGCGATGGGAATGTTTCTTACAGCCCTGCATAATGAGCTGCAATCTTTAAACTGCCCGTTTACCTTTTTGGAGCCCGGCGACAGGCTTTCAGATTTGGCGGTTTAACAATTACAGGATTGTTATATTTGTATACAATGAACCACTATGGCATTTAAAACGGACGACAAAAAAAGCATCGCGCTGCTGCACGATATGAAAGATCTGTTAGGCTTTGAATGGGATGGGCCGAAAGAGTGGTCCTTCCAGGTTTTGCGGAGAACCCCTGATGCATGCAGGAGTTATATTTCGCCCAACAGGCGGGAGTTCTATAAGATCCTTTATATAACCAAAGGAATTTCAGTGCTTTCTATCGGCTTAAAAAGCTACTACGTGGATAAGCCTACCATTTTCTTTATCCCTCCTCATGAGATACTGACTTTCAAAAAGTTGGATTGGGAATCTGATGGTTATATCTGCTTTTTTAAGCGTAAGCTCGCTGATAATAACAATAGCCTCAAAATTATTTTAGATAAATATGGTTTGTTTACTGATCCCGTAAAAAGTGCTATGTCCCTATCGGTTGAAGATGTTGCAGAATTAGACCGTATCTTTGAAAAAATGCTGGCTATCAATGTGCAGCATGGCGGGCCGGCTGAAGAAGATATGTTACAAATCTATCTGCAACTGTTGATGGTTACTGTATCCAAGAATACCAGTCATCCCGAGCCGGATACCATAACTGATGAATTCAGGCATGTTAACGAATTTTTTCAGTTATTAGAAGATGAAGTATCGGGCATTAATTATACTTCTCCGATCCAGGCAAAAACAGCCCAGGAATTTGCAGATAAATTACTGATCCATCCTAACCACCTGAACGCGTTGCTTAAAAAGCATACCGGCAAAAACGTCAGCACGCACATAAAAAGCAAGCTGCTGGAAGAAAGTAAAGTTTTGCTTGCCCAAACCGACTGGAGCGTACAGCAGATTGGTTACGCGGTAGGTTTTGCAGATCAGCCTAATTTCAGCCAGTTTTTTAAAAAGAACGCCGGCATCACACCTGCAGAATTCAGAAAAAACTATGAAAGATTGAGCGCATAGTAGCTTCTATTGCTATTTGAAAAGGCCATTCATAACGAGTGGCCTTTGTCTTTTTGCCATAATCTTTGAAATTCATATGCCGCTCTTTGATTCAAGTATAAAGTACCTTTTCTTTTAGCTGCAACTTTGTCTTGTCCAAATAACAAAAGAAAATTTAAGACGACAAGCTCATGAAAAATCAAATTAATCAAACAGCTCCTTACGGCCATTACAAATTGTTCTCCCCCGTTACTTTAGGCCCCTATACTTTAAATCACCGTGTCGCGCTTGCCCCCATGACCAGACTGAGGTCGGATGCAAAAGACGCCCCGTCAGACATGATGGTAAAATTTTACGAGCAGCGCTCGTCACAAGGCGGTTTGCTAATTGCAGAAGGAACAGCGGTATCCATCACAGGGCGTTCTTATTATGGTGCACCGGGCATTTATGCCGATGAGCAGATCCCTGCCTGGCAGAAGTTGACTGATGCCGTTCACGCCAAAGGCGGGCGGATATTTGTCCAGTTATTTCACGGCGGGCGCCAGTCTCACGTAGATATGACCGGTGGCGTTGCCCCGGTAGCTCCGTCAGAAGTTCCTTTCGAAGGAGTTTCGTTTACTGCCAATGGCTGGGTGGCATCTTCCATGCACCGTGCTTTGGAGTTAGATGAGATACCAGCGATCATCGAAGACTTTCTTAAAGGCGCCGAACGCGCACTGGCTGCTGGCGTGGATGGCGTGGAACTGCATGGTGCCAATGGTTACTTGCCCGACCAGTTTTTACAGGACGGCACCAATAAGCGTACAGACGGCTATGGCGGATCGATTGAAAACCGTGCACGTCTAATGCTGGAACTGACTAAAGCGCTGATCTCTGTTTGGGGAGCTGACCGTGTGGGTGTACGTATCTCACCAAGCGGCGAATGGGGTGGTATTGCTGACAGTAACCCGGAAGCAACTTTCGGTTACCTGGCAACAGAGCTGGATAAATTAGGTATCGCCTATATCCACGTGATTGAACCTCGCATCAAAGGTGACAGCACTTTACATGAAGACCAGGCTCCGGTAGCTTCCGCCACGATCCGAAAAAGTTTTAAGGGCACGATCATTTCTGCGGGCGGGTTTGACCGTGAACAGGCTGAAGCGATCATTAATCGAGGCGACGCTGACATAGTCGCTTTTGGCCGTTTCTTTTCTTCTAACCCTGACCTGCCGGAACGTTTGAAATACGACTACCCGCTTACCCCTTATGTAAGGGATACTTTTTGGGGTGGGGATGAGACTCAATACAATGATTTCCCAACCTATAATGAACACCCGGAAACAGCAAACCAGATTATTTAATTAATAAGACACAATTAACACATCAATAAAAAATTGAAAAGATCATGAAAAAATTAGCAAATAAAGTAGCGGTTGTTACCGGCGGTAACAGCGGCATCGGGCTGGCAACAGCTATATTATTCGCCGAACAAGGCGCAAAAGTGGCTATCACCGGCCGCAATCAACAATCGTTGGATACAGCCACCATTGAGATAGGTAATGATTCCATCGGGATACGCAGCGACGTTTCTATCATTGCGAATATCGGGTCAGCTTATCAAACAGCCGCTGAAAAATTCGGAAAAATTGATATACTGGTTGTTAATGCCGGTATTTATATCCCCGGCCCATTAGCGGACTACAGCGAAGAACAATTTGATAAAACAAGCGACATTAATTTTAAAGGTGTTTTCTTTTCCATCCAAAGGGCATTGCCTTATTTGAATGACGGGGCGTCAGTGATTGTTACCTCTTCATCATTGGGCACTATGGGCATTGCCGGGGTTTCGGCTTATTCAGCAACCAAGGCCGCGGTAATTTCGTTGGCTAAATCATTCTCCTCAGAACTGGCTGACCGCGCGATACGGGTGAACATACTATCTCCCGGCCCGGTAGAAACCCCGATCATGACCAGGGATGGTGCAACACCTGAACAATTTGAGCAAGCTAAAAACTACTTGTCTGCTAAAACAGTTGCCGGTCGTTTAGGAACGTCAGAGGAAATTGCAGAAGGCTTTCTATATCTGGCCTCCGATGATTCCAAATACATGATAGGCGGCGAGTTGCTGCTTGATGGCGGTATGAGGATAAAATAAACAATTGCTTATACCTGGCCGGTGTGTGGCCCGGCCGGGTTACGCAGTATTTCTGTCGGACTTTTCAACAATCCGTAAGGAGATTGTTGTAAATGCACGCCATCCATATCAATTAATCCATGTTTCTCCACATCTTAGAATTAATATTTAGGGCTGTTTCAGGGATTGCTGAAAAAATGACAACCGGTCTGTAATTTTTTCACCGGGAACCTGCAATTTTTTCAGGACAGACCTGCTGGCACAGAGGTTGTTAAGATTAAGATGGTTTAATTAATTATTGTTCACTAATTTTTTAGAGTAAAATTTAAAGGAGAAAAAGGCCATGACATTGGTTAAATTTAACAGAGACAATGGAAAAGCATTAATGCCAGGCGTTAATGACATTTTCGAATCTATTTTTAACGACACCTTCTTTTCAGATCGTATGGTGACCCGCGTACCAGCCGTTAACATCAGTGAAACCGCTGACCACTATCACATAGAACTCGCTGCACCTGGTTTGAAAAAACAGGATTTCAAGATCAGCGTGGATCGCGACCAGCTGAGCATCTCGGTAGAACAACAGGCCGAAAAAAATGACCGCAAATATAACAAACGCGAATATAGTTATACATCCTTCGTGCGTTCATTCACTTTACCTGAACTGGCTGACCAGGACAGGATCGAAGCCGCTTATGAAGATGGCGTATTAAAGATTAATGTGGCCAAAAAAGAGGAGGCTAAAACTGTTAGCCGTCAGATCGAGCTTAAATAACGATGCAAAATATCCAGAGACGCTGCCGTCATGACAGCAGTCTCTTTCAGGATATGAACACGCACAGTTAATTATTGTAGGGCTTTAAATTAAAAGACCATGAAAACGATGAATAAATTCTTAACAGGTTTAGGCATTGCAGGTTCGCTGGTTTTAGGTTTAACCGCTCCTGCCGATGCACAAAGAACCGGCCATATGGCCGCCTTTAGCCGGACAGCTTTTCATATGCGTCCGGATGCGCTTAAAGTGAATGTCAATGGGTTTTATCATCCCTATGTTTACCCACAAATCGGGATAGTAGTACATACGCTGCCCGTCGGCTACTATTCATTTTTCTGGAATACCTATCCTTATTATTACTGCGACGGACTGTTCTACCAATCATATGCAGACGGCAGTTATAAAATCGCTGCGCCTCCGATCGGAGCGGAAGTGCCTTCGCTGCCAATTGATGCCGCAATCATCACCATTGATGGTAATCCATATTATGAATACGAAGGCATCTACTATGAATCTGTCATTCATCCTGATGGAAAGATTGCCTATAAGGTGGTTGGCAAGGATGGCATATTGAATACCAATAGCCAGGTCGACCCAGCCTTACCGTTGGTGGGTGATATGACGGATCATCTGCCAGATGGTTCTCACCGCGTGACTTTAAGCGGCAAGACCTATTGGGTAACACCGGACGAAGTTTACCTGGAAGAGGTTAAAAAGGACAAGACCACCAGCTATCGCGTGGTATGGGTGCCTGAAAGCAAAAAAGAAGTTCCCGCACAGGCAATTGAAAACAAGGGCTAATAGGGTAAATATTAAAATAATTAAATCTAAAGGGCCCTGCTTTTGGGGCTCTTTAATTTTCAGTTATGAAAACACAGTTTTATATTTTGCTTAGCCTGAAAACATCGCGGGGATTTGCAGATTACGGACAGTATTTTTTAGGTAATGACCGTGATGCGGCTGATGAATTGTTCAGGCAATTAAAAGGCAGCGACGACATTAAAGACGCCTGCCTCCTGCATATCGACTTGGTGGAAACAGTTGATGAACTGCCTGTAAAAATTAAAACTATCTGCTGCACACTGGAAGAACTGGCCTGCAATTCTAAATTGATTGCGCGGGAAATTTTTCGGATGAAGAATTTGGAGGAAATAGAATAATGGACAAGTTGTTTATTCAGGGTTTTAATTATTCCTGTACTGGTTCTCTATTAAGCATAGTCGGACTTAATGCCTATTATGTTCCGGATCCCCTTTTTCTAAAAAATAGTAATAAAAGACACGCTGGATGAGATAGACTGCTTTCCTCTTTGTCTTTTCCTATCATTTTATATATGGGCATCGACTAAGTCTGGTTATTTCAAGTTGATCCCGTTTTTCCAATAGCCCCAAAGGCGATAGGACACACCAACTTCAGCAAAAAACATATTTCTCCCGATATGATTAAACACTGGAATATTTCCCCCGTTTGGTGAGAAAAGCCCGTAGTTTTTTACAAACGAGTTGAGTTGATAATTCATCTCCGCTGAAAAGCGTAACCGTTTCGTCTCAACGCCCCATTCTAATAAGACCTTATGGGTGACTGCAGCAAATTGTTTTATACTGATGATGAAATGTTCGGATGTCTCACCAGGTGCATTAATATTGCCTTGAGGCGCACCCACGAATTCAGTATACGTAAAAGAAAGCGGCACGCCCACATTATAACCAAAACCACAAAAAACATCACCTTCATTTTTGATTGAAAGGGCATATTGAACAATCGCAGGTATCTGAATTGAGCGCGAAGCTACTTGCTTTATTAAGTTTTGAAAACCATCTGAAAGCTGGTTGTCTCCGGGCGTAAAACCTGCAAACTGGTATTTACTGCCAAGCGAAAACTTAAACCCATTGTTGTCCGGATTAAAATCAATAGAAGCTCCAGCGCTATATCCTAAAAGACTTGACTTGGCCTCCTCCGGTGCTGCATA
The DNA here is from genome assembly GCF_013408825.1 of Mucilaginibacter tundrae. Taxonomy (GTDB): domain Bacteria; phylum Bacteroidota; class Bacteroidia; order Sphingobacteriales; family Sphingobacteriaceae; genus Mucilaginibacter. The sequence goes on along the minus strand of NZ_JACCBZ010000011.1, from coordinate 12,110 downwards.
ATTTCCAAAAGCGCCGACGGTAATCGCAATTCTACGGTTTTTATCTTTTTCCCTTTCCAGCCGGTTGAACGCTGAAATTGCACTAAACTGAACAGGCGTGCTGGTCGCGCACACGGGTGCAGTTTGGCCAAAGGCAATCAAATTAAAAAATTGACAATCAGGCTGATTGCGCGTCAGTTCATAGTTTCGGGAAAATTTCCGTAACTCCTGCGCAATCAAAGAGATATCAAGCATTTTGTAGATTGTATCATTTAGATCGATCGAGCCTTCATTTTCCGTTACCAAACCAACAAGATTATTGCGGTCATCGAGAACAGGCAATCCGCTTTGCCCGTGCTTTTCTTTCACTTTACTTGAAAAAAGATGAAGCGTTCGTTGAAAAATGCCAGGCTTATGATAACTGACCGGTTTCAAGTCATATCTATGATTCTCCGAATTAAAATATAATCTGAATTCTATGGACCAATCCCAAGTTGGGTGAAAACGTGAATCATGCGGTTCTTTGTCGATACTATAAGTGTATTTTTTTACCGGCAACAGCGTATCCTGCATTTTGTAAAGCGTGATGTAATAATGCCGACCGTTGGCCTTGATATCGGTATTGAATTCTGGACCTATACGTTTCGCAGTTATAGTGTCCCGCAGGCTGTCTATAACCCGGATAACCTGAGGTTGGCCTTTCCTTTTTTTGTCGGCATCAATAATGATAAAATACTTACTATTACTACTGTCACCAATTATAAAACCGTAATGTGGCTGATCATGCGACTGGTAAAAATAAGTTGATTCAAGACGGACCACATCGGTTTTAAAATTCGGGAGGTTTTGTGCGCGTGATCTCGCACAGAAGGACAGAAAAGCAACTATCGTTAACGCTTTTGTAAGATTTTTAGCCATAAGGTGTTCTTAGTTAAAAATTTCCATTTTACAATATTTCCGGAAAATAGCCCTGATGGTACACATGCCGATAGCGTCGCATAAGCCAGTACCGTCGAACTTGCTTTGACTTAACATGCCTGCTATGCCAATATCACCGCCTCTCCAAATTGCACTTCCAGAATCTCCGCGTTTTACGCTTGGCAAATAAACAGTGAAAGTTTTCGTGCTATCATAATTGAGCGCATTCGCAGATGTATCCTCAAACTGGATATTAGAAATATCCCGATTATTAATGAAAAACAAATTCATTTCAACATTCAAACGATTTTTATTGTCTTTCACTTTCGGCCAAGCATAATGATCTGGTTTTTTGACAGCAAGGATCGCAATGTCATCTTGCAATACATGAGATTTCCCTTGATATAGTATACTTGCCTTACAAGTCGAGCTGTCCGGAAAGAGAACTATATCGTATACTGTGTTGTCATATTTATCGCCATGCAGGACATGTGCAGCAGTAACGATAAATATTGAATCGCCTCTTTGTCCGGCAATAAAGCCTTGTCCATAACTCATCCCAGTTTTGCCGACGTACCCGACACGTACAACACTATATTTGTATTTCAGTAAAGCATCGGAAGTTACTTGAGCGATAGAAATTGTGTACCAACCTAATAAACAAATAGTGATTAGAAGTTTTTTCATATGGCCCTCCTTGGTCTGATTAATAGTGTTATACTGATTGTAAAAAATACGGGAATGATATAAAACCAGTATGGTTTATCATTGTAGTAAAGCCTCAGTTTTGAAGGTATCAGGTTTCTGTGATTCAACTCAATAGATCTTGCTTCACCGCGAAACTGGACAGTTAATGTATCTCTATTCCCACTAAGGTGAAGTAAAATATTGTGAGCAAAGGATATATGAAAGGTATCCCGGGCTGCAACATCGATAGCGTTATCTTTTAGGTCTTCAAGCAGCACCTTTCCTGAAATAATGGAAGATAAATTGATAGTCCTATTATCGTGAACCTGTCGTTCGTTAAAACTCAAAGAATTACCTTTTGCAAAAACCCCACTTTGCCAGTCCCAATGGTTAGCATTAAATAATTCGATTTTCCGACAAGTATCCATTTCGCTCTGATCAACCTTCGCAATTGGCTTTCCATTATATATAATTTGACGATTACCGTAATTTAATTGACAAATGATCCCGCTTGCTGTCAAATGTAGTTCATTAGCATTTACTACATTGAGGCTTGCATGCTTGCCGACAGGTAATTGGATGGCATCAAGCAAAACGGGCGAAGGCTTGTTTTCAAAACCCATAAGCTTCACGGTGCCTCTGGGCGTATTATCAACAACCGAAAATTTATGAAGGGTAAAATCAGAAACATCGTTGCCCGAAAGCGCAAGATCCGTTTCAAAGGCCGTCACCCAGCTGATCGCGGAAACTTTAATTTCGGCGTTAACAAGTGTGACAGGCATACAAACGATGTCATATGCACCAATAATTATAATTACTATCGCCATAAAGCAAACAATAATTAATCGAGTCGCCAAGTCAGCATATGGCTCAGCATGCTTCATGAGCGCATCGATGCGGTTCAGCTTTACCATATCTTCGGCTAACTGCCCATCGGAGTAGGATTGTTGCTTTAATTTGCTGTGTGCGGCGGAGGTTAAACTTTTATGGTGTTTTTTGAGCCCGCGTAATTTTCCAAGGAAAGAAAACAATCCTTCCTTTACCTTTTTATCTCTTTTTGCAGAGTCCATTCTTTTTTTGCGGATAGTCATCGCTCTGGCTTTAATTTAGGTATTCGAAAGTTATCTTTTTTGTCAACTGCCGCTTATTAACATTAGCGGTAAATTTTATGGTATAGGTATGGCCGACGACAAATTTTTTCGTAGGAATAATAAATCTGATCGTTTGGTCGCTGTCAAATGAATTGTCACCATTGATAATTTTCGGGCTAGCCGCGAACGTATTTCCTGTTGCATCGTCTGTAAGTTGTGCCTGAACATGAACCACCTGGCTGTTAGAAATGAGCGTAACGTTTATAGTGCTTTCGCTTGTAAAATTAATATTTATGGGCACATAAATCCGAGTGTCCTGATCGCTCGGTGCATTAGGTTCATACTTAAAGCCTGCAAAACACAAATTATCCTGATTAAGCTTGTAAGCGGCAATGATAGTCTCCGGCACTCGGCAAACACTACCATTTTCCGTTACCAGGTCGAGCCTATAGTCGATCGGATGATCCGGGTCTTCAATGTTTCTTGCCGTTACCCAAACAAATGGCAGGTTAGGTGAAGCGACAGTTATTTTGTCATTCGGGCGGGTTTTAAATGTGACTGGTCCTTTTGTTAAAGATAATAAGGTAAAGATCGCGGATGGGCCGGCGGTTTGTGTGGTGATCAATCCCTCCCATCTATCGTCATTCGCGCGATGTTGATAACTTACCTTTTCGTTATCCAGATTCGCACGCACTTCTTTAAGCGCCACTGCATCGGGAATACGATATTGTGCTTTCCCGATAAATGGCCATATTGAAATGGCCAGCAAATACAAATACTTCTTCATGTTTAGGCATTATTTGCCTAAATATACGAAGAGGCAAAAACTTAATACAAGTATTAAACAACTTATTTTAAGTAACTCATAAGATTATAGTATTAAGTTAATTCAATGAAAAGAAAGAAATTTTCACCCGTGAGTTTTATCAATAATTAAGTAAGAAACAAGGAGACAATACAATAAATATTATTTTTTCCGTAATCCGATTTTTCCGTTAACCTGATCGTAGGCAACGTCATAGTCGAAGAAAACACTTGTACCCAGGTTGCTTATAGGTTTGACGTTAGATGTAGGTTGTATAACCTCAATCAGGTCAAGACTGGCGACAAGATTCTTTATACTAAACGAATTTTGCACCAAAATATTCGGGCCTTCCTGATTGGCTACCCCGTAGTTTACCGTACCGCTGCTGACCGGGCTCACGGTTAGCAAATCGGTCACCAAATTCATCTGCGGGGTTCCGGTATCAAGAACAACCGGATTGGTAAGTGTTACATTATTGATTTTAACCATTCCTCTCACCGCGTGGTCATTCCAACTGTCATCCCCGTTAGGAATAGTAACATTTCCCTTAGGTACATCGACAAATGTAAAGCCATTGAGTTCAGCATCAGTCGGGTTAATGATAACATTGCCGTGAGTTCCACCAAATGCCGGAAATTCAACAATATATTTTCCATTTCCAGGTAATTGCGGAATCGGGCTGGCTGCGCCGTCGCCGTTGTAGCCCAGGCCTACCCCCATTATCCCAGAAAACCCATCGAAATATGATGACTGTACATCGCTTTTAGAAAGAGCCGCAAGGCCATTATCCGAGACGCGACCTATGCTGTCAATAACCATAAATCTTACGGAACTGGTGCCCGGCGTTTGTTCTAGTGCGAAATACCCGCCTACAATGCGTCCTTTAATTTTTACTTGATCCGCTTCACCGTAAGTATAGCTAACTGTGTCGGTCGGAGCATTGATAAGGGACGGGTTAGCCGCCCCTACAACTATGCGCAATCCTGAAGAACCGGTATCGAAGATCACTTGCCGTGAAACACCATTTACGTTAATGGTAACGGTTGGTACCGGCCTGTTACTGATGTAATTAATCGTCAGCGGGATGTTGTATTCCTTAGCCGGATCGATATAGATATCTTTTTTACAGCCTTCGGCCATTATAATGACCATAAGCGAAATAAAGGGGAACCAAAGTTTTTGTTTAAATGCTGTCATTGAAGTAAGGTTTTAGGATATTGAAAATCGCAGGAATTTATTGAGTATTTTACCAATTGATCGGAACCTTGGTTTTTAAGCCGATCAGTTCTTTGGACGGATTTGTATAAATCGTGTGCTGATAATAAATTCCGAAATTGACTTTTGAAGAGGTGGTGCTTGTATAAAAATAAAGTCCCGCTGCAACGTTACCGTAATCTTTTATCGGGGTGCTCGAATTAGTAATAAAATTATAATTACCGAAAAAATCGAATGCAAATAATTTTACACATGAATATAAAAGCTCAAATGCCGGTGTTACGGAAGTATAGGTTATCAGCTGTCCGGAATAGGCATCAGTTGACTTTACAAGTTGTCTCGTCGCGTTACTTGCCGGATCACTTACTGATGACGAGATGTCATTTAGCGTAACTTTCTTTAATTGATCTGTATTGTTATTATTACCGAGCGTAAAACCGAAATTATAATAAAAAAACCTTGTGGTGGGAAAACCATACCAATGAATGTCGTCATTATTAAGGTAATAATAATGATTGAAAGTAGCGGTTATGCCCCAGGACCAATAATAAGGAGAGGTTATCTGACCGGCATATACTGCCTTGCTGTCATACATGGATAATTTTGCTCCGCCACCATTGGGCGCAATGCTTATCCAGTTAACTATCTTAGCGGTATATAACTTATCTGTCTTTTTCAGCGTGGGTTTGTCGCTTTGCAGGTTTTTACGCAATGACTCCGAATAGTTGCCGCCAAACCCGGTAGAAATCTGATTCAAATCCCCGTCACCTTTAATAGCATCATAATTTTCGGCAAATTTATTGTCGTAATAATATTTATTGTTAACAATTTTTGTGTACGAAAAGCTCATTGAGAATGTCGGCTCAAACGCGCTTCCCCAGCTGAATAAACTGCTTGTTGTACCTATGGAAGGAACCATTTGGAGCCATGCCACTTTTGAAAGATTAGCGGAATCTGTTTCAATGGTAAAACTGCCATTCAACGTGGTTTTGTCCGAATTATAATTTAAACTTAAACCCGGCACCGAGGCGCCGATCAGCTTTGAAAAATCCCTGTTTCTGATCGATGTAAAACCTCCGCTTACTGACTTTGATGCGGTTGGAGATTTGGTCGAAGAATCGGGTTTATTTACCTGCGCCACGCAGGTAAATGTGTAAAAAATCATACACAGGCATAAAGAGTTTTTTTTCATGACGGGTTTAGGTTAAGTACGCTATTAAGATAATAACTTACTAGTAATAAACCAAATGCAATTCAAAACAAATTTATTTTGATAAATATGCAAGAGAAATACCTTGAATATTTGCAGAATTAACTAAGAGGATGATTTAATTAATTTATACTAATATCTGAAAGTGGATTCCATCGTATTTCTTACGATTTTTTTAGGATATTTGGTCAAAAGCATCAGCAATCTGTTCTTCTCTTATTTTTCTTATACTACTTGCTATAAGTGGCTAAAATGCTATTTCATGTCGTTCTCCCTTATAAAACATTCGATAACTTCCTTAGAGAAATAATATGCCCGGCGTTTGCAATTGTACCAAAATAAAAACCCTATCAAAATAGATGTTATTATAAAAGGAACGCAGGGAGAGGAGTTAACAACACCATGAACATCAAACAGAGAGTAACTAACAAAGTATAAATAAAGCACTGAACGTGCTATGGAAGGCGTACACAAACAAAAGGCCTCTTAAGTTATCCTAAGAGCCTTTAAACAAGTGAACCCAACGTACGTTTTTCGAACCAATTTCTTGAAGATTTGATTGGAATCTCGAGTGGTGACGTTCATTAGAATCTCCAGCTTTGGTAGAGAAATATAATATTTAATTTAAGTGCTCGGTTATGAGTGTAAAGTAATTGGCCAACATTGTCTCTAAAGAAAACTCTTTAATAACTCGTTGGTAATTTTCTTCACCGATGGACTTCATTCTAGTATAGTCCCCTGCTATATTTAATATTTTCGTTGCAAATTCTGTGCTATTTCCTACCTTAACTAAAAAATCATTATTATCGCCTAAAGCCTCACGTATTCCTATTAAATCAGTAGCAATTACAGGAAGCTTACTAAACATGCACTCTAAAATACCATTTGGAATCCCTTCACTTCTTGAACTGAAAACACCAAGATCCGATGCTCCCAAAAGTCCAGAAATATCGTCAACATGTCCTAGGAAAAAAACGTTATTTTGAAGATCGAATTCATCAACCATTTTTTTTAGGTTAAAGAAATTTTCGTCTAATCTTCCAGCAAACACCAAAACTGGTTTGATTGTAAAAGGCCATTCAGTTATAAGTATTTTCCAAGCCTTAATGAGTGTAGTATGATCTTTGGCAAAAGTTAGATTTGCGATTTTCACTGCCACAAAACTGTCCTTTTCTATCCCAATTTTCCTTCTCCATTCTTCTCTGTTATTTAAAGCAACGGGTAAATCAGTCCCATTATGAATTAAATTAACTTGCAATCGTCCAGGAAAATAAGATTCCAGAAATTGTTTTCCCTCTAAGGAATTTGAAATAAAAACATAAGATTTATTTTTTAAAGAAAATATTTTAAATAAGTTCGATTTAATTGGTGTAAATCCAAAGCCAATCCCGGCATCTGCCTGATTCCAAATACATATTTTTGCTCCGGTATATTGCCAAATCATATTAAATAATATATTAGGATGGAAAGTAAAAGTTAGTATAATTTCAGCCTTATATTTCTCAAATTCGACAATAAATTGTGTAATAGCATCCAAATCATTTTCAGATTTAGAAAACTTTGGTAATGGGAGAATTTCCCATGGAATATTTAATTTATCGAGTAGCTCTGCTGCTTCACCAGGTTGAGACAAAGCCAGAACTCGAACATTCATATTTTTTTTAAATTTCAAATATTCTGCTATATAAATAGCTTGTCTCTCCGCTCCACCCATCTTCAAACTCGCGAGATAAATTATTATATTTAAATCCTTCATCTTTATAGAATTCCAATTTGACAGTTGCCGATTTAGATGCCTAAATCTAATTCATTTCTAATATTCTGAAACTCATATCCATGAAAAGAACTCCCTGGGGTACTTCCCCAAAATTGTTTGGCGTATATCTTTGCGGGCCCGTTGTACATAACTCCAGTATAATGTTTAGGAATGAAAAAATAACTAGGATATACGCTAATGTCCGTATAATGCTGAGCATGAATAGTTTTAGTTAATAAAATTGGTCCCACAGTTTGCCACGCGGTATGATTACCCAAAAGTAAATCCTCTTCACTCATGCAATGAATTCTATCAATCAAGTGCCTCATAAGTTTATTCTCCTTCGTTGATGCTAAATAACCAGCTGCCACTAGATTTCCTCTGACAAACTCATTTTCATAACAACTAAACGAATCGTTATTTAAAAAAAAATCATCTAATGGACTTATGCATAGACTATCGGCATCTATAAAAAAACCGCCGTAAGCATTAAGTATTTCATACCTAGCTATATCACATTTCCCATTCAGTTCTGGCATAATGTCGTATTGCCTCTGATTGTACAATCCTTTTTTAAAATGTTGCTGTAGTGTTTCTTCATTCCAAAATATATATTGCCAATCTGGATTTAACGTTTTCCAGCTATTCATTAATTCATAGGGGGGCTTTTTTCTTCCAATCCAAAGTTGATGTATGATGCGAGGTACCATGGAGTTACCAAATTAGGTTCAGATCAAATATATTAATTTAATGACGCTTTAAGATATTTATTAAATTCATCAATATTCATTACTTTGAGGATAATTTGCTATTCTATAGTTGACCTTTATAGTCATAGAGTAATTTTTAATTTGCATTTTGATCATTTGCAAATTAAAGTGATTATTTTGCTTTTATTTTAAGCCTCTTTTATGGCTGAATAAAATGAAATATATTTGTTAATATCTTTAAAAACCAATATGCTTAGAAAATTCTTCATTTTATCTACCTGTATTGCTAATTTGTTTTTTATTTATCAAGTTAGGGCACAAAGTAAACTGACAAATGTTATTAACCAACATTTAATTGCACTTACTACGCTAAATCCCAATGACAGCTTTAACGATCTTGATTCCATAAAACCCTATTTGTCCGGGAAATCAATATTTGGTATCGGAGAAGCTACACATGGAACGCATGAATTCGTTATGTTTAAACATCGAATGCTTGAGTTTTTAGTAAAAGAAAAAGGTGTGAAAACTTTTGTTATAGAGGATGACTTTGCAGCGGCTCAAGTTCTTAATGATTATATATTAAATGATAGAGGCCCTATGCCTGAGGGTATGGATAAAGGTATGGTTTTTGGAATTTGGAAAACTAGAGAAATGATTGGATTATTTAATTGGCTTAAATTATACAATGCATCGCAAACTACTGAAAACAAAGTAAGATTTTTCGGGTGTGATATGCAATATGTAACGACATCCTTAGGGCTTTTAAAAGAATATCTTCAGCCACTTGGTAAATTTTCCTCACAAATGGAACGCGCATTGAATAACTCTAAAAAACCATTAAATTCTTTACAGGACAGTGATAGAGTTATAATTAGGGAAGCGACTAATCAACTATCGCAAATTAGTTTTACTACTGGCGATACAGCAATTTATCATCATTATGTACGTGAAGTGCAACAATATGCCACGTTCCTCGAAAGTAGCTCAAGCACCTATAAGGTGCAGCAATTTGAATGGCGAGATAAATGTATGGCAGAAAACATTGAATGGATATATCATTACACTGGGAATAACAGTATGGTAATTTGTACACATAATTCACACATTGCCAAAACGAGTGGAAGCATGAACGTTAATGTCATGGGGCAACTTCTGTCAAAGTATTTTGGTAACCAATATTACGCAATGGCATTTGATTTCTACAGCGGTTCAATGCGATCTTACAATTTGATTCAACGAAAATACGAAACTCCACAATTACCTGAATCCGTAAAAGGATCTAGTGGAGCTGTCTTCGCCCAATGTCGCGTTCCAAACTTTTTTGTTGATATCAAGTCATGCTCTGAACCTGTTGCAGCAGATTTTTTTAATAAAAAAATCTCCTCTATATCTATTGGATTCACCTATTTCCCAAATGAAAATTATGTTTCTCATAAACTTGGAGACGCTTACGATGCAATTATTTTTATTAAAGAAACAACTCCTGTACACAATATGTATTGATAAATTGCCTCAATCAAATATTCGGGAGATTGAGTGTTTATTTACTTAGAAGTGTTGATGTTATTCAATTCAAATATTCGACTTAAATTCCTGAAACTTTGTCTTCTTTGTTTATCATCAATACCAAGTTCTAAAAATATGATCTCATCAACACCATACTTTTCCGCAATTACAGAAAGTTGGTGGTGTACTTCTTTCGGCGAGCCTAAAATTGTGCTGTCATAATTAATGCTATAAAACGAAGTACTTTTCAGGTATTCTAATATTTGAGATACATCACTTTTCCTATTTTGACAACTACCTGCGATAGCAATATTAACCAAAGGATAGAAACCAAACTTTTTAAAAAATTTTCCTTTATAGTTTTCTAATTCATTTAATCCAGGATCTAATTCCGCGCCTAAATGCAATAATGTTCTGCAACAATTTGTGCCAAAGTTCAGGGATTGTTCGTATCCTTTTGACGAGGATACCAGATTCCAGACAAAAGGTTTATTTTCTACTGATGGAAATATCAATAAATCTTCTTGTGTATCAAAGTCGACTTTATTTATCAAATCAACTGACAATTCAATCTTTTCTTTTATAAGTAATGATGTTTCTATTTCATTGTGATCGGAACCGAATCTATTAAATACAGAATCGAAGTTAGCAGAAGCACTGCTTTTTGAAAAACCCAAATCAATTCTATTTGGGAATATTCTGGATAATAATTTGTAATCCATAGCAACCTTTAACGGTTGATAATACCGAATTAAACTACCTGCAATCCCAACGTTGATGTTACTTGTATAAGCCGCGGCTAATGCGACAATCATATCTGCACTAGCCCAACCTCTTAGCTTAGATCCATAATGCTCGGCATACCACACCCTTGAGAATCCCAGCTTATCAACCAATGTTGCTTCTTGAATCGCTGAGATACATATTTCATTACGAGATAAGCATGTTGGTCTTATACCAAAATCTAACACACCGATTTTTTTTATAATCATTTGATATTTACATGATATTAGCCGAACGCAATAAGCCTATCTACATTTTTTAATTATAGATGTTGATTCAATATAATATTTCATTGTCTGAAAATTATAAGTTTCTCCGTAACAAATCCATAAGTACCTCGTTATTTCTAATTTTACTAATATCTAATGCATTGCAATTCTGATACTTTGTACTATTTATGCTTGGATCTGCTCCAAGTTCCAATAGTGCCTGAGCTATAGCTAAGTGCCCAGAATCACACGCCTTTAATAGGTTTGTTTCGCCTTCGTAGTTTGTATGGTTTATGGATAAACCTTGACCCAAGAAAAAATTGATTATAGATTTAACCTGGTTCACATTATATGATAAAATATTAGGCTCTTCAACAAATTCAAATCGCCGCCACCAAAAATTTACACTTAAAGAAACGTCCAAGGATGCTACTTGGTGCCACCAATAAGCAGGTAAATATAACAAGTCTCCAGGAAGTAGAATTAATTCATATTTCTTAGCTTCCCTAAATAATGGATATTTTTCATGGTCAACGTTTTCAATATTAACTTTACTGATGTATGGAAATATAGGATTGGAATCTGGGTATAGGATCTCACTGTCATAAGGTGAGAATAATGTAAATTTTTTCTTACCTGATAATTGAATAAAAAAATTCTGAAAAGTATCGTAATGCAAGGGAGTTATACATCCGCCTCCACCAATCCAGATATTAGTTGAACGAATAATATCAGTATCTTTTATCCATTCTGGTGTAGGCAATTCATCTAAGAGCTCTGGAAAATTATCTATTAATGAATGTCTTTGAATATAATACCTATGCCCATCTTCACCATTTATTTTGTCTATCGCTTGAGCAAATGACATTCGTTCATAGGAAATCTTATTTTCTCTGGGATCAAATATTCCATTATTACTAAAACCGACTACAGTATTTTCGTTCCCAAATCTACCTTTCAAAGAGCCCAAATCCCATTCTCTGAAAGCTTGGGAATCAGTCATTGCATTTTTAATAACTATCGGACAGCATTTAGCAAAAAACTCTTCGTCAAATTCAGATTGCGACATTTTTTCTATTGCTAGTATATTAGGGATTGGGGGTATCTTTTTTTCCATTGTTATTTAATTGAAAAAGACAATAACTGGAGATTATGATGAATGAGACCACACCATTTCGGCGCAAGCTGACCCACTGTTTCGGGGCAAACTGACCAGGGCATTTCGGGGCAAACTGACC
>NZ_JACCBZ010000010.1 GCF_013408825.1 Mucilaginibacter tundrae | reverse complement strand
ACTGAACTGCTTACGAGGGGTTCGTTTTTCTGATTTAATCGTCTTTGTTTCCATTCGTTGACTTGGTTTTAGTCAACTTTTCTTAGGACGAGACATTATACTCAAAAAAGCCCCCTTAAAATTTTAAGGGGCTTTTTATTTAATAGGTAAAGAATTGATTAAATTCCTGAATCTTTTTCAGCTTCTAAAGCTGTTCTAACATTACCTGGTAAAGCTGTTAATAAACTTACACCTGATGCTGTTTCAATAGCGCTAACAGTAGTTATATATTGTGTCCAGTCGGAATTGATCGTGTTTATATTTGGTGTATTAACTGCTATAACCCGTGTGGTAGTGGTAACACGGCTTAAATCGTTATTTCCTGCGGGGATGATAACCGCAACTTTCCAAACGTTGCTTGGTACATTAACATGACCAGCATCAACAGTATTGGCAGCGCCATTTGATCCTGAACCACCGGTACCATAACTACCCATAATAATATAAACTTCGTTACCTGCAGTAACCTGGTCGCGTAAATAATTCTCCAAATTAGCCCAGGTCGACTCATTATTTTGAGGTGCTTGTGGTATCATATTGGTCATTAAAAAAGTAGCATCGTTAGCATTGGTTGAGCTTGTTCTATCCGCAGATGGACAGTTATGGCCCCTATCGAATCCTGATCCGCTGTAACCATTACTTTGTACTTCAAAAAATCCGGATGGTAAACCGCTAAAAGCTGCAAAATCATTTTCACGACCTGTTGATTGTGTAATATTTGTAGCATCTAAATGCCAGCTTACCCAATTTGGTTCCCCTTTAGTGCTGTTATATGATTCAACGTAATAACCCTGATCTATTAAATAATTATCAGCCATGGCAATAGATGTTGTGGCTGAAGATGGATTACCAAACAAAAGGTTGCTATTATCGCCTGTCTCAGGTGGGGTATCTGTACCTAAAGTTACACCTCTTGGGGTTGATGCGGACGATGATGCAGAAGTATCAGGGCCAGTTGTTGGAGGGGATACAATAGTTATTCCTGAATCGCCGGTGCCTTTAAAAGTAATATCATCAATATCAATACGGGTTGTACCTGCTTTTTTAATTTCGAACCTTACTTCACCGGTAACTGATATTTTAAATGAATCGGTTACTAACGTTGTACTGGTTTCAGTTATAGTATTACCAACTTGAGTATATGTAGTACCACCATCTGTTGACTGTAATAATTGCCAGGTAGAACTCGCATCAGTACCATATTTAGCATGTTTAATACTAATTTGTGTAAGGCCGCTAATATCAAAATTCATGCCCATATCGCCGGTACGTAACCTAACGGCATTGTTTCCGTCTTTTACATCAGCTGCTAAATTACCAATTAAAGCATCGTTAAAATCCCATATGCCTGTGCCTAAAGTTACATTGGCATCAGCATAAGCTGTTTTTGTACCTTCTTCAAAAGTTTCGGTAATGGTATAAGCTTGCGGTTGAGTAGGGCCTGTTGTACCGGTTAAACCTGTTGAACCAGTAACTCCGGTACTTCCGCCAGTTCCATTGTTATTTACTGTATTATCTTTTTTACAGCTTGCGATTGCCAGTACCAGGCTGACAGAAATTAATAAGTTTCTAAACTTCATAGATTATTTTTTTACAAATATTAAAACTGGTTATTAATCTAATGTTAATATTTACATTGTTTAGATTAATCTTTCTGATTATTTATGGTAGTTTTTATATCATCCTATAAATTTTAGGATATCATTTAAAAAAGATATTTGAACTAAGCTTTTGTATTTTTGTACTGTTTAAAAAAACATCATGGCATTATTTGATAATAAAGAGAAAACTAACATAGAAAATTTAGGTGAATTTGGTTTAATAGATCACCTTACAAAAAATATAAAGTTAACGCGCGAAAACACTACTAAAGGTGTTGGTGATGATGCGGCTGTACTTGATGCCAAAGGAAAAAAAGTATTGGTATCAACAGATATGTTGTTGGAAGGTATTCATTTTGATCTGGCTTATACCCCATTAAAGCATTTGGGCTATAAAGCTGTTCAGGTTAATCTGAGTGATATTTATGCGATGAATGGCACTGCTACGCAGATTACTGTGTCAATAGGATTATCAAGTAAATTCCCTTTAGAGGCTATTGAAGAATTATATGAAGGTATTTATTTGGCCTGCGATAAATATGGCATTGATATAGTTGGTGGCGATACCACTTCATCAAAACAAGGCTTGGTTATCAGTATAACTTCTATTGGTTATGCCGATGAAAAAGATATTGTATACCGTAACGGTGCTGAAGAAGGTGATTTAATATGTGTTTCGGGTGATTTGGGTGGTGCATATGTTGGTTTACAATTATTGGAACGTGAAAAACAAATTTTCCTTGAAAATCCAAAAATTCAACCGGATCTGGAAGGTAAAGATTATATAGTTGAACGCCAGTTAAAGCCAGAGGCTCGTGGTGATATTATTGATCTGTTAAAAGAAATTGAAGTTAGACCAACGGCTATGATCGATATTTCTGATGGTTTGGCATCAGAAATATTACATATCTGCAAGCAAAGCAATAAAGGCTGTAACTTATATGAAGAAAAGATCCCGTTAGATCCAATGACTTTTGAAACAGCCCGGGAATTCAATCTTGACCCAACGGTTTGCGCTTTGAGCGGTGGCGAAGACTACGAGCTGTTATTTACCGTAAAACAAGCCGACTACGACAAGATCAAGTTTAAAATGGATATCACCATTATCGGTTATATAACAGAGCCTAACGCGGGCTGTAATCTAATAACTAAAGGTGGCGTGGTTCATCCAATAAAAGCACAAGGATGGAATGCTTTTAATAAAAATGTTTAAATTGGCTTTATAAAACCATAATCACATGAAAAAGTATCTGTTTCTAAGTTTTTTAATGCTATCAATAAATTTTGTAAAGGCGCAGGAAGGTATATTGTTTAAAATAAAATTTTCACCAAACCATACTTATCAAATTGCTACTAATTTGTCAGGAACCATTAATACAGATTTATCGGGAAATAAAGAACTAACTGATAAATTGGCATCACAAGGTATTACACAACCTTTGGTTGCCACTATGCAGGTTGGTACTAATACAATAGCTACAACAGGTGTTATATCAACAGATAATAGTTTTCCGGTTACTATTGTAAAAAGTGGAACACCAGCTATTAATGTTACCATTAACGGAAAACAGATCCCTATTCCTACTCCTAAAAATGCAGAGATGAAATTTTATGGACATGTAAGTAGTGATGGAAAACTGAATCTTGATTCATTAGCCGGAAAGAAATTGGATGACTCAACGGCCGCGCCTTTTAAAAAGATGATGAATAATATGATTGGCGCTGTAAACTTTCCGGAACATCCGATTAAAGTAGGTGAAACATTTTCACAAACGGTTCCTTTTAATCTGCCAATGGCAAACAAGGGTATGGCAATGAATATAAAAATCACCTATAAACTAACCAGTATTTCAGGGGATAATGCTTATTTTGATATTGCACAAACGATTGATATGCAAATGGATATGAAAGGAATTAATATCAGCCTTACCGGAAATGGAAGTGGTAAAATGATTTACAGTGTGAAAAACAATTATCCGTCTAGCTCAAACAGTGATATTAAAATGTTTATAACGGTTAAATCTGACAAATTTAACGGGGTAGCTACAGCTAAAATGTCAACAAGCGCCACATATCAGATAAACTAAAAAGCGAAGATTATTCTTCGCTTAAATATTTCTGATCTATTTGTTTATTAGCCTTGGCACCAAGGCTTTTTATTTTTTCGGCTGTTTTGGTAAGGTTACCATTGCCCTCGGTTAATTTGCTGATGGCATTATCATAAGCGGATTGGCTTTGTTTAATATTTTTTCCTATGCCTTCCATGTCGCCAACAAAGCCCACAAATTTATCGTACATGGCGCCGCTTAGGCGGGCAATTTCTAATACGTTACGGTTTTGGCGTTCTTGTTTCCATATACTGGCAATAGTACGTAGCGTAGCTAGTAAAGTAGAGGGACTTACAATTACTACCCGCTTATCCCAGGCATCGCTGAACAACTCGGCATCGATTTGTACGGCGAAACTAAATGATGATTCTATAGGGATAAATAACAGCACAAAATCAGGCGAGTTGATTTGGTGTAGATCATGATAATTTTTCGCGGATAAACCATTTACATGGCTACGGATAGATTCCACATGGCCTTTTGAAAATAATTTACGCTCCTCTTCGGTTTCGCAGTTAACCAAGCGCTCGTAAGCTATCAATGATACTTTTGAGTCAATAACCAAATGCTTGTCATCCGGCAAATCAATAATAACATCAGGTTGTAAACGGTTGCCGTCAGTACTTGTAAAGCTTGTTTGTATACGGTATTCCTGGTCTTTTACCAGCCCGGAGCGCTCTAATACACGCTCTAAAATAACCTCACCCCAATTGCCCTGTTTTTTGTTATCGCCTTTTAAGGCTTTGGTCAAATTTTGAGCCTCGTTGCTGATCAATTGATTCAGCTCCATCAGTTGCGTAATCACACCTTTAAGCGTATTGCGTTCTGCAGCCTCCATATTGTAAACCTTGTCGACTTTTTCTTCAAAAGCCTTGATGTTTTCTTTCAATGGGTTTAACAGGATATCCAGGTTAACTCGGTTTGTTTCAACAAATTTTTGAGATTTTTCATCAAGTAACTTATTGGCAATATTCTGAAATTCTAACTGGAATTTTTGCTGTATCTCCTGAATAGATTTTTCCTGCTCCATTAATCGGTCGCGCTGTGCTTTGAATGATTCCTCGGCTTTAGCCATCCGGTTTTTTTCGGTCAGCAATTCCTGATTTAAGGTATATATAGAAGCATCATACCTGATCCGTTCATCCTGTAATAATTTATCAGCTTTATCCCGTTCAGCTATTAAGCCCGAGGTACGTTCTTCACCACGAGCCACGGCAATTTTAAGCTGGTCACTTTCCGTTTTTAAACGGGCAACGTCCTCTGCAGAAATACCATCAGCGTTTGCGGGTTTCTTTAAAAAGAAATAAACGGCAATTACCAAAATTAAAACGGAAACAATTAAAAACGCGACACTCATTTTGCAAAAAATATTAGCAAACTAAGGTAGGAATTTACCTGTTTTAAAAAGAAAAAAATAGCAAATAGCTATTTGCAATATTTATTAATATTTCCATCCGCTTCGGAAGAACCTAATTCTTTGGCTTTTGCAAGGTCGGTGCATGCCGCATCTTTTTCATTATCCGAATATTCTGCAAGACCCCGATTATTATAGGCATCTGCATTTTTTTCGTCTAAATTAATAGCCTGTGTATAATCAGCAATAGCTCCTTTATAATTATTTTGATGTGCCTTGGCTAAGCCACGATTTATATATGCATTAACATAATTTGCATCCATGGTGATAGTTATATTATAATCGATTATTGCATTTGCATAATCCTCCAAATTAAATTTATCGTTACCACGCCTGTAAAACCCATCAGCATCTTTAGGGACAAGTAAAATATATTGGTTATAATCATCTAAGGCATCTGTAAAGTTATTCATGTTATCTTTTGCAACCCCTCTATTATAATATGCATTAGCAAACTTAGGGCTGCCTTTTATAACTACATCATAATCAGTAATTGCACCAGCATAATCATTAATGTGGTATTTAGCCAATCCGCGATTATGAAAAGCATCCAAATATCCCGGGTCAAGGGTTATAGCATGGTTATAATCATCTATAGCCCCATTATAGTCTTCCAATGATTTTTTGGCATTGCCCCTATTATTATAAGCCTCATTGTCATTGGGGTTTAGTACAATTGCCTGGTTATAGTCCTCTATCGCACCTTTATAGTCCTTTAAATTATATTTTGCCAAACCACGGTTGGTATATGCGATATGAAATGAAGGAAACAAAGAAATTGCTTGTGAATAATCCTGAATAGCTCCGGAAAAGTCATTTAAATTTGCTTTCGATCGGCCTCTATTATAAAAAAAATCTTCATCTTTTGGATCTAATTTTATAGCTTCATCATAATCGGCAATAGCTCCTTTAAAGTCTTCAATAGTTTGTTTTGCTATTCCTCTATCATAAAAAGCAACTCCGATAGGTTTTATAGCAAGTGCGGCGGTATAGTCGGCTATAGCACTTTTATTATCGGTCAAAAAACTCTTAATGCGCCCACGATCAACATAGGCGTCACTATATTTTGGGTTTAAGGCAATAGCCTTATTCATATCTGGTAAGGCATCATTATATAGCTTCAGATTTATTTTGGCATCGCCTCTTTTATAATATGCAGTAGTATCATTAGGGTTTGCCGCGATAGCTTTTGTATAATATTTTATAATATTTACATTTTTAATACTATCTGTATTTATGGGTTTTGCAGCAGGAGTTTGGCTATGAGCAAACAGTGGCACTAATAATGTGGATAGAAGTAGTTTTTTCATGGATTTAGGCGGTTCATCTGCCTAAAAATAAAACTATCTAACAAAGAATCAAAACTTATTGAGCTTTTTCAACCCTCAACCCCACATCGCTAACCTCGTGCAATGGGTTATCGCGCATGTTTTGTTCAATAGAAAAATGGTAAACGCCTTTGGCCGGAAACATATAATTAGCCCTGAACATCATTTGATAACTATATAAGTTACCCGAACCTACGCCCAACCATTCGCCGTCGGAGTTGGCTAGTTTAAATTCGTAGCGGTTAACATCATTTTTTACGCCCGGGCCATTTTCATGCATTAAAATAAAAATGTTGGAATACTTATAATCGCCCGTTACCCGCAGGTTGAAGTACAGGTTATAAGGGATCTTCTCATCGTCGACCTTCACATCATATTTAACCTGGTTAACGTATGACCAGTTGTGATTATCAATCCCGGTATTTTTATCAACAATAGCGTTAGGGTCTGAACATCCGCCAAAAACTAATGCTATCAGGATAACGGGTAAAAAACAAAGGATTTTATAAGTACGTATCATTTACTTATTCTGCTGCTGATGGCCCGGGGTTATTGCCGGGGCGGTTTTGATTATTTTGATTTGGCCGGCGATGTTTATGGCGACGGTTTTGGTTATTTCCTTGTGGTTTTGCTCCTTCGGGGCGTGTGCCCTCGGTGATATTTCCATCTACAGGTTTATTATTTTCCGGGCGAGGAGCCTTGGGTCTGTTCCCATCAATTGGCCTGCTACCTTCAGGGCGCGGCGGCCTGTTATTTTGTACAACACCTGCTGGCCTTGGCTGGTTTGCCTGCTGCTGGCCTGGATTAGGACTTTTATTATTTCGGTTCTTATTTTTGTTCTTATTTTTATTATTGTTGTTATTACGGCGCTCGTCCAAACGGGTTAAACTATCCTGCCCAACAACATTTTCATAATCTAAAGCTTTAGCCGGTTTGGTTTCCAACTCAACTGTTTCACCCAGATCTGCAGGGATTATGCCCTCCCTGTTTTGCTGCTGAATTTCCTTAACCTTACTTATCGGCAATGGGATCCATGCTTCTTCACGAGGATAAGCAAACCACATTATTTTTTTAAATATGTCGGTTTTTTGCAGGCGGGCATCACCTTTTTCGGTCTTTAATACATTTACATTATCGGGGATGTGTTTAAGCGCATCCATGTAAGTATCCAGCTCATAATTCAAACAACATTTTAATTTACCGCATTGGCCGGCAAGCTTTAATGTGTTTAAAGAAAGGTTTTGATAACGTGCCGCGGAGGTAGAAACCGTTTTAAAATCAGTTAACCAGGTTGAGCAACAAAGCTCACGGCCGCATGAACCAATACCACCTAAACGGCTTGCTTCCTGGCGCATACCTATCTGGCGCATCTCAATCCTGATACGGAATTGCTCCGCCATTTTCTTGATCAGCTCCCGAAAATCGACACGGCCTTCGGCGGTATAATAAAAAGTAGCTTTTGTTTTATCGCCTTGGTAATCCACATCACTTAGCTTCATGCTCAGGTTAAGTTCCAATGCCAGCTTGCGCGATTTGTGCATGGTTTCCCATTCCATATCTTTAGCAGCCTTCCATTTTTCAACGTCGGCAACAGTAGCTTTTCGATAGATCTTTTTGGCAACGTCGGCCTCTTTAACACGGCGTTTAACCATCTGCATCCTAACCAGTTCGCCGGTTATGGATACGTGGCCTACGTCATAGCCACCTGTGGCTGTTTCAACAACCACAAGCTCACCTGCTTCAAGGTAAATATTATCGCTGTTCAGGTAAAACTCCTTACGCGAACCCTTAAATTTAACTTCGATAACCGGAAACGGTTTATAATTTGTCGGCATGTCCATGTGCGACAGCCAATCGTATACATCTAATTTACTGCAACCGCTTGTGAGGCACGAGCCATTACTTTTGCAGCCTGCCGGCGAGCATCCGCCCCCCGTTGAGCAACTTCCACATCCCATAATTAATTCGGTATATATTGTGTCCCCTGCGGGATCGTTTTAAACTTTAGTACCTTTATAATCTGTAAAGATACATCTAAAAATAAAATTTTCGGGTTTGCATTTCGCTCCACGTGATAATGTGTCTTTTCAAGCTCGGCGCTGATGGCCTGTGCCTGTTCAATATTCATCACATTTGTCATTTTTTGCGCGGTATCCAGCTCCTGCGCAGGCAGGTGAACCAGGTTACCGGCGCCTGCCATCAGCAAGCAGCATTCCCGTATAAAACTTACGCCGTAGCGTAAAAAGTTCTTTTGATTTTCGCGGCCCATCTTGGCAATCTGATCAACAAAAGGAAAAATTTCCAATCCTTTATTAGCATAGCAAAGGCGCAACCAGTCCACAAAAATTTTGTGATAACCCTTAGTATCTTGCTGCAACATCACCAAAGCTTCGGTTAAATTTCCGTTACTCAAGTACGCAACTTGCGCAGCAGCGTCTTCGGTTTGGTTGTGCTTTTCAATCAGGTAATTCTTGATATCGTTATATCCCAACGAGGGTATTTTAATTAATTGTGTACGCGAAAGGATAGTATTTAATATCTGATCCTGATTTTGGGCAACTAATAAAAACAGTGTGTTTGGCTGTGGTTCCTCAATAATTTTTAACAGGGCATTACCTTCCTTATCTAAATATTCAGGTAGCCAAAGAATCAGTACTTTGTAGGTAGATTCAAAGGGCTTAAGGCTCAGTTTTTTAATGATCTGGTGGCATTCGGCAATATTGATGTTGGCTTGTTTGTTTTCGGCATCCAGATAATCACGCCAAATATCCAGGCTTAAATATGGATAGGCGATAAATGCTTCGCGCCATTGTTCAATAAATGTTAAAGCGGTATCATCTTTATGTTTAGCAAAAAAAGGATATGAAAAATGCAGATCGGGGTGCATCAGTTTTTGATACTTCCGACACGATGAGCAAACTCCGCAAGAATCGTTAGGCTGCTTGTCTTCACAACACAAGTATTGCGCATAGGCAACCGCCAGGGCAAGGCTGCCCGAACCCTCAGGCCCCAAAAATAACTGGGCATGACTAACTCGGTTTTCATTAACCGAATTAATTAAACGTTGCTTTACCGCGGCCTGGCCAACAATCTCCTTAAACTGCATTGGTGCAAAATAAGCAATAGATTTGAGATGTGAGATATGAGTTGTAACACATGGTGGGTTTTTTACAAAAAAGCCATCGTTGCTACAGATTTTGACGGATTTGATATTGAAAAACCTATCTTTGAATTATGATAATCTCATATCTTACATCTCCAATCTCACATCTCAAATGAGATTAATGGCTTTTGATTATGGAACCAAGCGCATAGGCATCGCAGTTACCGACCCGTTGCAGATCATCGCAACAGGCTTGGATACCATCCACCCACAGCATATTTTCGAGTATCTGAAAAAATATTTATTAACCGAACAGGTAGAACGTTTTATTGTAGGGGAGCCAAAGCAAATGGATAATACGCCATCGCAATCGGCCGTGCATGTAAAAGGATTTGTTACTATCCTAAAGAAAAATTTCCCCGATATACCTGTAGAAATGCTTGATGAACGGTTCACCTCCAAAATGGCATCAGCAACTATCGCACAAAGCGGTATGAATAAAAAAGGGCGGCAGAATAAGGAATTGGTTGATACTATTTCGGCAATTATCCTGTTGCAATCGTGGATGGAAAAGCGCGCATTTTAACAACATTAAGCTTTGATTAAGAATTTGTTATTGACAATAAAAGTCAAAACTAATTCATAATTTAACCGGATGGAATCCTTAGGTGCGGCAATCAAACAATTACGAGAAGAGCAAAACATCCCATTAAGAAAAGTAGCCGCTTACATCGATATTGACCAAGCGATATTAAGCAAAATAGAGCACGGCTTCCGCCGGCCAAAACGGGATCAGGTAATTGAATTAGCAAAATATTTTAAGGTAGATGAAAAGCCATTGTTAATTAAATGGCTGGCCGGAAAAATATTGGAAGAAGTGGACGGCGACGAGTTTGCCATTGATGCATTGCAATTAGCCAGGCAAACGTTAAATAAAACAAATGAGCAACCAAAGGAAGACAAGCCAAGTGTTTTAGACTATTTGAAATTGGGCGAAGCGCCAGGGATGGAAAAAATGTTTCACAGTAACACTACCAACCTACAATGAGCTTGCCCGCTATTTATTTAAAACAGCTACCGGCAATAAATTTCACGACGAACAAATCAATACCCAAACCAATTTCATAGGCGAAGACAAAGAACACGAACTTTACCTGTTTTATATGCCCAACCAGGATTGGCTTAAGAATAATGCTTTGACATTAAATATGATCAAAAATCTTCCGGATTATAAAGGTAAAAAGCGATTAATATTTGCTTCATTAAAATATGTTGATGATGAAACTTGTATAAAGCACCATATTGAGTTTGCTAAGATTCCCTACTAATCTGAACCTAGATTTGTTTGATTTTGGGATTCACAGGATAAGAAATATCTTCTTAAATTATATCATGGTAATCTGGTAAATCCCATAATCAAGGCTCATACAATCCGAAAATCAAGGTTCAGACAAAATTCTTATCTTTGCTCCATGGAGATTTTGGATCCAAACCTTCAGGAATACTTAGATAAACATTGCGAGCCCGAGCCGGAGCATCTGCAAAAGATAAACCGGGACACCTATTTAAAGGTATTAAAACCGCATATGTTATCAGGCCACTACCAGGGTCGGTTGCTAAGCATGCTGAGCAAAATGATGCAACCCAAGCGCATTTTAGAGGTGGGCACATTTACCGGCTACTCTACGCTTTGCCTTGCAGAGGGTTTAACCGAAGATGGCATTATACACACCATAGAAGTAAATCGTGAATTGGAGGAAATGCTTAATTCACATTTTAAATTAACAAATGTTGAAAATAAAATCAAGCTGCATTTTGGGCAAGCAGAGCTTATCCTAAACGACTTAGCGGAAGAAATTTTCGATATTGTGTTTATTGATGCTGATAAAAAAAATAATTTCACTTACTTTGAGTTAATATTTGACAAAGTCAGATCCGGAGGATTAATAATAATTGACAATGTTTTGTGGAAAGGGAAGGTATACGGCCAAGAAAGTGACGCCGATACACAACGAATTCGCGAACTAAATGATCGGATTTCCTTAGACAGCAGAGTAGAGCAATTAATTTTGCCGGTGCGCGACGGGATCCTGGTTATCAGAAAAAAATAATTATGAAGAAAATCTTACTGATTACAACACTGCTAATATCTACCCTTGCCGCTTCGGCACAAAAAAATACATCAGAGTCGTATATCGAAAAGTTTAAGGATGATGCCATCCGCATTATGCATGAAACAGGTGTGCCTGCTAGCATAGTTTTGGGTGTAGCCATGCACGAATCTGCTTGCGGAAACAGCTCTATCGCCAAAAACCTGAATAACCAGTTTGGTATGAAAGGCGGTGGCTCTTCGGTTTATTACAAACACAACAAAAAAGTAAGGTCGCCATATAAACAATACGGTTCAGTATTTGATTCTTTTCAGGATTTTGCCCGTATTATGACTGAACGTAAGCAATTTAGCCACCTAACAGATGAGTTTACCCACTATGATTACATTGGTTGGGCTAAAGGAATTCAACGCAGCGGTTATGCCGGCAGTAAAAAATGGGCGGCACAGGTTTTAGGCATCATTAACAAATACAAGCTTAATTCGCTTGATGAAACTCCTGTCGATCAGCCTCAATTGGTAAACAAACCACAGTAAAATACATTTTTAGTATTATTTTGCCGAACTATTCTTTTACATCAAGTTTGGCTTCTATGCGTAAATCAGGATTTTTATTATTTTCAATACTAGGTTTAAGCTCATGTGCTGCACATAAGGTGACCGTAGACAGTACCGTCAGCAATCGCCAGGCGGAGCGGAATAATTTGGAGATCCAAGCGGAACACCGCGACGCGATCAACAGCTACCAATCGTACACCTCGCTACAATATATAGAGCGCTTTAAAGCCATCGCCATACAGGAAATGAATTTATATGGCATCCCGGCGAGTATCACCCTTGCACAAGGCCTATATGAATCAGGCAGCGGGAATAGTGAGCTTGCAAAAAACGCGAATAATCATTTCGGCATAAAATGCACCAGCGATTGGAAAGGCAAAAGTTATTATAAGGATGATGATAATAAAAACGATTGCTTCCGGGTGTATGACAGGCCGGAGGATTCTTTCCGGGATCACTCCAACTTCTTAAAAAGGAAAAACTACGCGCACTTATTTGAGCTGGATAAAAATGATTATCAGGGATGGGCATATGGCTTAAAAGCGGCAGGTTATGCCACCAATCCTAAATATCCACAATTGCTTATTGGCATCATTCAAAAATATAACCTTGACCAATATGACAGGCCGGAAGGCGAAGTGCAGAAAATTAAACGTGAGGATAGGGTATTTACGCAAATAGATAAAAATATAGGAAAAGCCAACCAGGATTCAATTATACAAGCTACGCCAGGTAACAAATTATATACAGTGCAATCAGGCGACACACTATATAACATATCAAAGCGTTTTGGTTTAACTGTTGACGAATTGAAAACCCTTAACAGCATGGCTGATAATAATATTAAGATAGGCCAACAATTAGTAGTGGCAAAATAGCTTGTTAATTAGTGTTAAATAGAATGAGGTTTGTACGGCAAGCATGTAGTTTTGGCATTGCTATGAGATTTGGACTGACGGTATTGTTAGTAGGGAGCTGTTTTTGTGCTTTTGCGCAGGATAAGGTTGTTGACGGAATTGTTTTTGATAAAGGCACCAATGGCCGCATAGCCGAAGTAAATATTTTAAATACAAGTACCGGAAAATCGGTATATAATAACTTAAAAGCTGAATATAAGATTGCTGCAAATATTGGAGATGTATTGATATTTACCAAGCAGAATTATTTTAGTGATACCCTTAAGATTGAAAATTATAATTCATTAGCGGTTTATTTGAAACGCAGCGCGATACAATTACAGGAAGTGAAAGTAAACAGCGTTATAATGGACCCTGAGCAAAAATTAGCCGCAACCAAACGCGATTACACTAAAATTTATGGCGTGCTCGCAGATAAGGACATCCTTTCGGTATCACCAGGTAGCGGGGCGGGAATAAGTATTGATGCACTTTATAATATGTTTAGCCGTGAAGGAAGGAATGCCGAGCATTTAAGGCAAACCATACAAAGCGATTACTACCAGAATGTAATTGATTATCGATTTAACCGCGCATTAGTTGAGCGTATAACAGGCTTAAAAGATCCGCAGCTAACCGAATTTATGCAACGCTATCGCCCGGGATATTATTTTGTAATGGCGGCCAGCGAGTATGATTTTATAGCTTCGATCAAAGCAAACTACCGCAGATATCTTCGTAGACCAAAGGTATATGCATTGCCAGCCCTTCAGCCAGTTAAGTAAAATAGGTTCAGGCGGCTAATTTTTTCTTATTTTTTATTGAAAAAGCAGATTTTAGCTTTTCTTTGTAGTAGCATGGTTATAAAAAGTGTTCCCCAATTAATTTGCTCTATTTTGTTATTGTCGGGTTTGTCGGCATCGGCACAAAAAACCGATACCGCTAAAAGAGATAGCATTAAAACAGATACAACACTTTTAAATAAATTGCGGATTGATCCCGGTAAAAATGAATTACCGGTACGTGTAAGGCAGATACAAATAACCCCAATAACCATACCTGTTACGCTGCCCGATTATCAATTCAGCTATTGGCATAAATGGACGGTATTCAATATTAATTTTAATCAATCCGGGTTTACAAAAAACTGGACCGGTGGTGGTGCAAGCAATTTAGCTTTAAACGTTAACTACGATTTTAAAGCAGAATACAACAAATCGCCATTAGATTACACCACCGAAGTAAACTTGCTTTATGGTACGTCAAAAATTAAAGGAGAAGGTTTGCGTAAAACTAACGACCGTATTTTTTATGATAATAAATTGGCAACTCAGCTCTCAAAGCATTGGTTGTTTTTCGGATCATTAACCTTTGAGTCGCAGTTTGATAATGGATATACCTACCAAGACCCATTGCCGCCGCTATTGATATCCAAATTTATGTCGCCCGGTTATTTAACGGAGTCTGCCGGGGTGGAGTATCGCCCAAATAAATGGTTCGATTTGAGGTTAGGTGCCGCGACAGCGAGGCAAACATTCGTATTGGATACCACAATCTACCATAATCAGTCCGATAATTATGGGGTAACACCTGATAAAACTATTTTTAATCAGATCGCCTTCCAGGGTGTGGCTACGGTTGATAAGGATTTGATGCCAAACTTGCATATTACCGCGCGTTATGCCTTATTTATTCCATATACACAATCATTGGCCTATATAAGTCACCGGATTGATGCCACCTTAACCGCCAAGGTGAATAAATTAATAGCGGTTACGGTTAACGGGTCATTTCTATATGATAAAAATACCGCTCCGCAGGCGCAGGGTACTGAGGGTATGGGTCTGGGTATGATCTATAAATTTCCTTGATCAAATCTCGTTTAAACCAATAGGTTTAAAAGCTTAACTTTGCATTCTTAATAACGATTAAAGAGCTGAATAATAATGTTTGAAAATCTTTCGGATAAACTCGACAGGGCGTTTAAAGTCCTGAAGGGACAAGGAACAATTACTGAAATAAACGTGGCGGAGACCATGAAGGAGATACGCAAAGCCCTTCTGGATGCCGACGTTAACTATAAAACTGCCAAAGCATTTACAGATGATGTGAGGCAAAAAGCATTAGGCGAAAACGTATTAACCGCTGTATCGCCGGGCCAGTTGCTTACTAAGATCATGAATGATGAGCTGGCAGCCTTAATGGGTGGCAGTACTGCTGAACTGGAATTTTCGGGCGCATTAACCATTATCTTAATTGCGGGCTTGAATGGTGCGGGTAAAACAACCTTTACCGGTAAACTTGCCAATTATCTAAAAACACAAAAAAATAAAAAGCCATTATTGGTGGCTGATGATATTTACCGCCCCGCGGCTATTGACCAGCTGGAGGTTTTAGGCCAGCAGATCGGTGTTCCCGTTTACTCGAACCGTGAATCGAAAGATCCTATCGCGATAGCAAAAGAAGGCATCGCGTTAGCAAAACAAAACGGGCATAATGTCGTGATCATTGATACAGCCGGCCGTTTGTCTATCGATGAAGCCATGATGGTGGAAATTGAGCAGGTAAAAGACGCGGTTAAACCACATGAGATCTTATTTGTGGTGGATGCCATGACCGGTCAGGATGCGGTGAATACGGCTAAGGTTTTTAATGATCGCTTGGACTTTACTGGTGTTGTGTTAACCAAACTGGATGGTGATACCCGTGGCGGTGCTGCGTTATCAATTAAATCAGTGGTTAACAAGCCAATCAAGTTTATTGGTACCGGCGAAAAGATGGAAGCGCTCGACGTTTTCCACCCGGATCGTATGGCATCAAGAATTTTGGGCATGGGGGACGTGGTTTCCCTGGTTGAACGCGCGCAACAGCAGTTTGACGAGAAAGAAGCTGCCGAACTACAAAAGAAGATCCGCAAAAACAAATTCGACTTTAACGATTTTTATAGCCAGATACAGCAGATCAAAAAAATGGGTAACATGAAAGATCTGATGGGCATGATACCGGGTGTTGGCAAAATGATGAAGGATGTGGAAGTAGATGATAATGCTTTTAAAGCTATCGAGGCTATTATCCAATCGATGACACCATATGAAAAAGCTAATCCGGATACCATTAACCAAAGCAGACGTAACCGTATTGCCAATGGATCGGGAACCAACCTTACCGAGGTTAATCGTTTAATAAAGCAGTTTGACGATATGCGTAAGGTAATGAAACAAATGAGCAACCCGGCAGCTATGGCCAGCATGATGCGCAGGATGCCTAAGATGTAAATAATGCAAAAAGGCCTTTTATATTTCGGATCGATATTTTTGTTGATATTATCATCGGCTGCAGAAGCGCAGGTGGCCTTTAAAGATATGGATGTACAGCACTATACATTTGCTATAGGGTTGAATGATGCGAACGATAATATAAAAGGAAAAGCGGATGTTACTATCAAGTTTACAGGCAATGTTAATGAACCTGAATTAAACCTGGTTAAAAAGAACAATACCGGCAAAGGTATGCTGGTGTCTTCTATTAATGAGGATGGAAAATCTTTAAAATTTGTTCAGGATAGCGATGTAATACATATTTTGTCACCGGCAAAAATTAATACTACACATACTTATACCATTAACTACTCAGGCATCCCAGCCGATGGATTGATCATATCCACAAATAAACACGGACACCGTACTTTTTTTGGGGACAACTGGCCGAACCGGGCGCATAACTGGTTGCCCTGTGCAGATTATCCATCAGACAAAGCAACAGTTGACTTTATTGTCACTGCGCCGAATCATTACCAGATAGTATCAAATGGGTTAAAAACCGAGGAGAAAGAATTACCTAATCATCTTAAACTAACCCACTGGAAAGAAAGTGAGCCATTGGCACCCAAACTAATGGTAATTGGCGTTGCGGAATTTGCCATACAGCAATCAGGAACGGTAGGTGGCGTCCCTGTTTATACTTATGTTTTTCCGGAGGACGAAATAAATGGATTCAAAAATTATGCTTACGCGCCGGAGATACTAAAATTTTACGATGCCAAATTGGGCTTGTATGATTACGAAAAGCTGGCCAATGTACAATCCAAAACCATATATGGTGGCATGGAAAATGCCAGTGCTATTTTTTATTATGAGGATTCGCCGGATGCCGGAAGGGCCGATGAAGAACTGCAAGCTCACGAGATTGGCCACCAATGGTTTGGCGATGCGGTGACAGAAAAAAACTGGAAAAACTTATGGTTGAGCGAAGGATTTGCTACCTACATGACCAATTGCTATCTCGAAAATAAATATGGCATTGATACACTAAAAAAGCGCGAGGCCGATGACCGTAACAAGGTGATCAAATTTGAACAGCGCAGATATACTCCGGTGGTAGATACAGCCGTGAAAAGCAATTATGTACAATTATTAAATGCCAACAGCTACGAAAAAGGAAGCTGGACACTACATATGTTGCGCCGTAAAATAGGCGACGATCTGTTTTGGAAAGGCTTACGCGCCTACTACGCTAAATACAAAAATCTTAACGCCAACACAGCTGACCTGGAGCAGGTAATGGAACAAGCTAGTGGGCAGGACTTGCATACATTCTTCAATCAATGGATCTATAATGCCGGGCATCCGGAGTTAAGCATAGTTTGGAATTATGACGCGAATAAGAAAACACTTAACATTAACATCACCCAAAAACAGAACAATTTATTTGTGTTCCCATTGCAATTGGAGATAGCGGGTAAACTTTATACCGTTGATGTTAAGGAAAGGGAAACAACGGCTTCATTCTCAATAGAAGTAAAACCTGCAAATCTATTAGCAGATCCCAATGTTGATTTGCTTGCCGAATTTGATGTGAAAGGCCAATAATCCCCAAGTTGCTATTTGATTTTATCACTCAAAATAAAATCTATATCTTACGCTTTGAATAAACTTTATCATTAGTGTTAGTTAAAACTTTTGGCAGTGCGGTATATGGCATCGAGGCTATAACAATTACAATTGAGGTAAATATTTTGCCTGGAACCAAATTCTTCATTGTTGGACTAGCCGATACAGCTATTAAAGAAAGCTATTTTAGGATTGAATCAGCACTAAAAAGTTCGAGTTATAAAATGCCTCGCCAACAAGTGGTGGTAAATATGGCGCCTGCGGATATCCGCAAAGAGGGCTCGTCTTACGACTTAACTATCGCAACAGCGATTTTAGCGGCATCAGGACAAATAGAAATCGAAGAACTAGACAAATACCTGATCATGGGCGAGCTTTCGCTTGATGGTAGCCTCCAGCCCATTAAAGGCGCTTTGCCTATTGCGATACAGGCCAGGAAAGATGGTTTTAAAGGGTTCATCCTACCCAAACAAAATGCCCGGGAGGCCGCCATTGTGAACGACCTGGAAGTTTATGGCGTTGAATCGATAAAGCAAGTAGCTGATTTTTTTAACGGAGAGGCCAAACTTGACCGCGAGATAGTAAACACCCGGGAAGAGTTTTATAATAGCCTATGCAATTATGACAGCGATTTTAGCGAAGTAAAAGGACAGGAAAATATTAAACGTGCACTGGAAATTGCCGCCGCGGGCGGCCATAACGTGATATTGATTGGTCCGCCGGGAGCTGGGAAGACCATGCTTGCACGCAGATTACCCTCTATATTGCCACCGCTTAGTTTACATGAATCGTTAGAAACTACCAAGATCCATTCGGTAGCGGGCAAGCTGGCTGCTGCGGATGCGTTGGTAACCATAAGACCATTCAGATCGCCGCATCATACCATTTCGGATGTTGCTTTGGTTGGTGGCGGAACTAATCCCCAGCCGGGTGAAATATCATTAGCGCATAACGGTGTTTTGTTTTTGGATGAGTTGCCCGAGTTTAAACGCAGCGTATTGGAAGTGATGCGGCAGCCATTAGAAGAACGCAAAGTAAATATTGCGCGCGCTAAGTTTTCGGTGGATTACCCCTGTAGTTTTATGCTGGTTACCAGTATGAACCCCTGCCCTTGCGGTTATTACAATCACCCGGAAAAAGAATGTACTTGTCCGCCCGGAGCTGTGCAAAAGTATATGAGTAAAATATCCGGTCCGCTTTTGGATAGGATTGATTTGCATGTGGAAGTTACGCCAGTAAATTTTAGTGAATTATCCAGCGATCGCCCTGCGGAGAAAAGTGAATTGATCCGCGAACGGGTGATTACTGCCCGCAATATACAGATAGAACGCTTCGGCGATAAACCTGATTTACACGCCAATGCCCAGATGTCGCCGCAAATGGTACGCGAAATCTGCAAAATAACCGAGGCCGGGCAGATCTTGCTTAAAAAAGCGATGGAGAAACTGGGGTTATCCGCGCGTGCTTATGACAGAATATTGAAAGTGTCCCGCACCATAGCCGACTTAGCCGGAAGCGAAGATATTAAGGTGGAGCATTTGGCGGAGGCGATACATTTCAGGAGTTTGGATAGAGAGGGTTGGGCGGGATGATGGTAAGGCACAACCCAAAGCTTAAAGCTTCGTTGTCTCCAACTATTACCTTTTTTGTAAATGGCTAATTGGCATGTTTTATTGATCTCCCCAAACCACGTCATGAAAAGGCGCCATTACTAGCTTCTGGTCCATTAGTATTACCACTTTCAATTTCTGCTTTTCCAATAATATCCAAAGAAGGTTTTTCCCATTTCTTTTTCTCAAGGTTGGGTTTTTCTTCTAAATCTGTAATGTATAAGTTATTCATATTATTATAAATTCAATATGCGGATAATCCTTTATACTTGATAAGTATTTAAAGATATAAATCTAAAAAACAACTTATTTACGCCACTTACTTATAACTGAGGTGTCAGCTTGCAACTTGTAACAACTGTTGCTTGGATAATGTTTGCCGGGATAGCGTGGCAATCCTGCTAATCATTTTTAAATTCTGCTAACGATCGTTAACTTGGACACCAACTAAGTGTTAGCAAATTTCATTTACATGAATAAACCATCTACTGGCCTGTTGCTCGTTTTTCTATTTCTACTAAAAAACGGCTATGCGCAATTGCAATTGCCGCCGGTTTTTTCCGGGGCTCATTTAAAAGATGTTCAAACGGAAGAAACTGTGCGCCGCTACCTTTCGCCGGTGAAAATATTGTGGGAAACGCCCGGGGCATCAACTCATATCATCAATGCTGAAACACTATTAAAGCCGGGAGATGGCCAGGCAGATCTTTCAGGAAAGGATTTGTGCGTTATGCATAATGATGCAACTGGTAAAGCCGGAATATTGCTCGATTTTGGGCGCGAACTCCAAGGCGGCTTACAATTGATAACAGACCAGTCGGCAGGAGGAAAACCTGTTCGTATACGCATCCGCTTTGGCGAATCCGCAAGTGAGGCCATGAGCAATATTGATACCATCCACAATGCTACCAACGACCATGCGATGCGCGATTTTATTATCTCGTTGCCATGGCTCGGTAAACTGGAGGTTGGTAACACGGGTTTCAGGTTTGTGCGGATAGATTTGATAGATAGCACCGCTGAACTTAAATTGAAAGAGGCAAGGGCAATATTTGTGTTTAGAGATATTCCTTATTTAGGGTCATTTAAATGCAGCGATACATTATTGAATAAAATTTGGCTCACCGGCGCTTATACCGTACAACTAAACATGCAGGATTATTTATGGGACGGCATAAAGCGCGACCGACTGGTTTGGGTTGGTGATATGCACCCGGAAACATCAACAATAGCTGCTGTATTTGGATATAATGATGTCGTGCCAAAGAGCCTCGACCTCGCAAAAAATATTACACCTTTGCCGCAATATATGAATGGAATGGTATCCTATTCTATGTGGTGGATATTGATACAACATGATTTGTATATGCATACCGGTGATAAGAAATATCTCGCCCAACAAAAAACATATTTGATCCCATTATTGAACCACCTTATTTCCAAAATAGATAGCAATAGCAGTGAAGCCCTTAATGATGGCGCGAGATTTTTAGATTGGCCGTCGAGCACTAATCCCAAAGCTATACATGCTGGTTTACAAGCCATGCTGGTTATGACCTTAAAGGCTGGATCTGAGTTATGCAGCACATTGAACGATCCCGCTATGGCAATTAAATGCAGAGAGGCTATTGATCGGTTAAAAAAGAATGTACCCGATGCTAATGACTCTAAGCAAGCTGCCGCATTGCTTTCGTTATCTGGTTTAATGCCTGCGGGTAAAGCGGATAGTATTTTATCATTAGGAGGGGTACATAATTACTCTACTTTTTTTGGATACTACATGCTTAAAGCCAAAGCAAAAGCGTGTGACTACCAAGGCGCTATTGATGCCATCCGTAATTACTGGGGGCCAATGCTTTCGTTGGGCGCAACTACATTTTGGGAGGATTTTAATATTGACTGGCTCCCAAATGCTTCAAGGATAGATGAGCTAGTGCCACCCGGCAAAAAGGATATCCACGGTGACTATGGCGCTTTTTGTTATAAAGGTTTCAGGCATAGTTTATGCCATGGCTGGGCATCGGGTCCAACGCCTTGGTTAACGCAATATGTGCTGGGTGTTAATGTTATAGCGCCCGGTTGCAGGGTGTTAAAAATTGAACCTCATTTGGGCGACCTAACCTTTGCCGAAGGTACTTACCCTACTCCTTTGGGTATAGTAACTATTAAAGTTAGAAAGCTGCCGAACGGCGATATGGGCATAAATGTAACCGCTCCAAAAGGAATTAAGATAATAAAGGTAGATGGATATTAGTTAGTCGGCTTGTGTTCGGTGTTATCAAAAAGTAAATCTTTATTTTAACCCTTTGAACTGCCCATCATTCTTCTTTTATTTACATTATGGACAAGGATTCGTTAAAGGAACATGTTTTAAATAAGGTGCAGTTTTCTGATGAAGAACTGGATTTGTTCCTTTCATATTTCAAGGAGAAAAAGGTAAAAAAGAAGCAGTTTATCATTCTTCCTGAATCTATTGCTAAATATCGATCCTATGTTGTAAAAGGCGCTTTCCGCTCTTATGTGATAGATGAGAAAGGTGCGGAACATACCATTCAGTTTGGTATAGAAGACTGGTGGATATCAGACTATAATAGTTATATTCTGCAACAGCCTGCTACCATGTTTGTGGTTGCATTGGAAGACAGTACTGTATTACAGATCGACCATGAAAGCGAAGAAAAGCTGAAAGCCGCTGGCCATATTTATGAAACCTTTTTCCGGATTATGGCAGAAAGGTCTGCCGCCTACCATCAGCGCCGGGTAATGTCCAATTTAATTCAAAATGCCGAACAGCGATATTTCAGTTTTATGGAGCGATACGCCGATGTGGCCTATCGTGTGCCGCAGTATGCGCTGGCCTCTTATTTGGGTATGACCACCCAATTCCTTTCTAAAATTCGAAGTAAAAGCCTGAAAAGTTAATCTACATTCACCTGATTTTGTAAGCTGGTTTCTCTTTTAATAACCTCGATCCGGGCAACTTTGCATTGTAATTTTTATTCTAAAACAAGCAAAGAACATGTCATTAAAATTAGAAAACAAAATAGCCGTTATTACCGGCGGCAGTGCCGGAATAGGATTGGCAACAGCTAAATTATTTGCGGCCCAAGGCGCAAAAGTAGCGATTACAGGACGCAACAAAGAAAATTTAGACAAAGCAGTAGCCGAAATCGGTAACAGGGCAATTGGTATCCAAAGTGATTCAGCCAGTCTTGCTGACCTTGATCGCCTTTATTTTACTGTTGAAGAAAAACTGGGCCGCATAGATGTACTCATCGCTAACGCAGCCGTTTATATTCTTTCGCCTTTGGCAGATTTCACAGAGGAAATGTTTGACAAACAAAGCAACGTTAACTTTAAGGGAACTTTTTTTACTGTTCAAAAAGCTTTGCCTTATCTGAATGACGGTGCGGCTATCGTATTACTGTCATCTGTTGTAAATGAAAAAGGAATCCCTAATCATGCTTCTTACGCGGCAACAAAAGCAGCTATCCGATCTATGGGCAGAAGCTTTTCAGCAGAATTACTGCCGCGAGGCATCCGTGTAAATGTGATCACTCCCGGCCCGGTTGATACCAATGTATTTGCCACAGTAACTTCCACACAGGAAGAAGCGGATGCGTTTAAGGCAAGCATGGCTGAATTTACGCCAATAAAACGCGTAGGCAAGCCGGAAGAAATTGCTGCTGCGGCATTATATCTTTCGTCGCCGGAGTCTGCCTTTATGGTTGGCGCTGAACTATTGATCGACGGCGGACTACGTTCCCTATAACATTTGAAAACCGATTATCAAACGACACAAACATGGAAAAATTTGCATTAATAGCCCGCTTAGAAGCTAAGCCAGGAAAAGAACAAGAAGTAGCCGATTTTATCAAAAGCGCATTACCGCTTGCAGAGCAGGAAACTGAAACGATCAGCTGGTATGCTTTACAAATAGGCTCTTCTACCTTTGGGATATTCGACACCTTTGAAAACGAGGACGGCAGGAACGCTCATTTAGGCGGACAAATTGCAGCCGCACTCATGGCTAAGGCACCGGAGTTGCTGGCAGTACCCCCGGTTATTGAAAAAGTGAATCTACTGGCAGTAAAATAAAAAAGAAAGCTTCGGATAAACAACCGAAGCTTTCTTTTTTGACGTTTATTCTTATTTTTTAACCCAGCCATCTTTTAGCGTAACCGTGCGGTTAAACACCAATTTATCAGGGGTAGAATGTTTATCTAGCGTGAAATAACCTTTGCGCATAAACTGATAACCTACGCCAATTTCGGCTTTAGCTAATTCGGGCTCGATATAAGCTGTTTTTATGATTTGTAAGCTGTTCGGGTTAAGGTATTCTTTAAAATCACCATCCTCATTTGATGGGTCTTCTACCTGGAAAAGGCGATCGTATAAACGAACCTCGGCGGTTTTGGCGTGCGGTACGCTTACCCAGTGAATAGTACCTTTCACGTTGATGCCGCTGGTATCATTACCGGATTTTGATTCAGGCAGATAAACACAATGAACTTCTGTTACATTTCCATCTGCGTCCTTAACAAAACTTTCGCATTTAACGATGTACGCGTTTTTCAAGCGTACCATTAATCCAACACCTAAACGGAAGAATTTTTTAGGCGGTTCTTCCATAAAGTCTTCACGTTCTATCCACAATTCATTACTGAACGGAAATTCCCTGCTGCCATCTCCATCTTCTGCCTCTGGATTATTTTCACCATGCATGGTTTCGGTTTGGCCTTCGGGATAATTGGTTAGAACCAGTTTTATTGGGTCGAGCACAGCCATACGGCGCCACGCTGATTTGTTCAAATCTTCACGTATGCAAAATTCCAATAAACTTACATCTATCATGTTCTCGCGCTTGGCAACCCCGATACGCTCGCAAAACTCGCGGATAGATGCAGGAGTATAACCGCGGCGACGTAAGCCACTGATCGTCGGCATGCGCGGGTCGTCCCAATCTTCTACATGTCCTTCAGTTACCAGTTGCAGCAGCTTGCGCTTACTCATTACGGTATAGGTCATGTTCAGGCGGGCGAATTCATATTGCTTTGATGGGAATAAGTCCAGTTGTTCAATAAACCAATCATACAACGGCCTGTGCGGAATAAATTCCAGGGTGCAGATAGAGTGGGTTATCTCCTCGATAGCATCTGATTCGCCATGGGCAAAGTCATACATTGGATAAATACACCATTCATTACCTGTACGGTGATGATGAGCGTGTTTTATACGGTACATGATTGGGTCACGCATGTGCATGTTTGGCGATGCCAGATCTATTTTTGCACGAAGCACTTTTGCGCCATCCGCATATTTACCGGCTTTCATTTCTTCAAACAAGAGCAGATTTTCTTCTATGCTGCGGCTGCGGTACTGGTTTGGCGTACCGGCTTCGGTTGGCGTACCTTTTTGCGATGCGATCTCTTCAGGGCTGCTGTCATCAACGTAAGCAAGTCCTGATTTTATAAGAGTTACCGCGAAATTATATATGATGTGGAAGTAATCAGAAGCATAAAATTCATTGGCCCATTCAAAACCAAGCCATTTTACATCAGCTTTTATACTGTCAACGTATTCGGTTTCTTCTTTAGTGGGATTGGTATCATCGAAACGAAGGTTGGTTGCGCCATTGTACTTTTTGGCCAAACCAAAGTTTAAGCAAATAGATTTGGCATGGCCTATATGCAAATAGCCATTAGGCTCAGGCGGAAAACGGGTAAGTACCCTGCCTCCGTTTTTGCCTGATGCAATATCTTCTTCAACAATCTCCTCTAAAAAATTTAATGATCTCTCTTCGCTCATAGGGGAGCAAAAATAAGAAAAATTGTTTACCCCAACCCGGCCTCTCTGTTATCCTCGTAAATTCTTATTACTTTTACCAATATATAAACCTCGGTTTTACAATGAGTAATACCTTTAACCGGCCCATTCGTGTATTAGTTGCCAAGGTTGGCCTTGACGGGCATGACCGCGGCGCACGTATTATTGCCACATCGCTGCGCGATGCTGGCATGGAAGTAATTTATACCGGCCTGCGCCAAACGCCTGAAATGGTAGTAAATACAGCCTTACAGGAAGATGTGGACGCCATTGGTATATCAATATTATCAGGAGCCCATATGACTGTATTTCCCAAGATCATCAACCTGATAAAAGAAAAAGGCATGGATGACGTGCTGGTTACCGGCGGCGGGATCATACCCTCTGAAGATATGAACGCTTTGCAAGCATTGGGTGTGGGTGAGCTTTTTCCACCAGGTACCACTACGCATGATATTGTGGATTATATAACCAAATGGGTGCACCAACACCGGAATTTTTAACTTGATTTTATGGCTTTTGAAAATATTTTAGTTGAGCATAAAGGACGAATTCAATACATCACCATCAATCGCGAAAGCAAGCTAAATGCTTTGAATAAAGCGACACTTGCTGAATTGCATACAGCTATAGCGGATGGATTTAGTAATATTGAGATTGGAGGCCTGATCATAACCGGAGCCGGGCAAAAAGCTTTTGTTGCCGGGGCCGATATTTCGGAGTTCGCCGCTTTTGACGCCGTAGCAGGACGAGCGTTAGCGAGCGAAGGACAAGCCAATGTTTTTGATTTGATAGAGAACGGGCCAAAACCGGTAATTGCAATGGTAAATGGTTTCGCTTTGGGCGGAGGACTGGAATTGGCGATGGCATGCCATATCCGGATAGCATCGGCCAATGCTAAAATGGGATTGCCCGAGGTTACATTGGGACTAATACCCGGTTATGGCGGCACGCAACGTTTGACCTCATTGGTTGGAAAAGGCAAAGCTTTTGAAATGATCATGACCGCTGATATGATTACTGCCGCGGATGCATTGCAGTTTGGCCTTGTAAACTATGTAGTGAGTCAAAACGAATTACTGGGCAAAGCCGAAGAGCTATTAAATAAGATGTTGCAGCGTGCACCGCTGGCTTTGGCCTCGGCTATTAAGGCTATTAACGCTGCAGGCAACCCCAGTGTAAATGGCTTCGAAATAGAAATAGAAGAATTTGGTAAATGTTTTGGAACTGAAGACCTTAAAGAAGGTGTGAGTGCGTTTATAGAAAAAAGAAAACCGATTTTCTCGGGGAAATAGTCACGAAAATGTCACCAGCTCTCTTTGAAATCGATTTAGCTAAATTTTATCTTATTGTTAATCAATCGATTGAATAATCCTGACATTTGGATGAAAAAACTTAAATGATTTGTACCGTTACTTTGTGCCGTGTTAACAAACACACAACAATTTAATAATATAAATATCATGAAAAGTTCAATTAAAATTTCAGCATTAGCATTAGCATTTGCTGCATTCACATTCGGTGCAAAAGCACAAACTACAACTCCAACAACAACATCTACTACAGCTTCAGGCATTCGTTACAGCATAGGTGTTGACGCGGGTCTTCCAACCGGAAAAATATCAGATTCTTATAACTGGAACCTTGGTGGTTCATTACAGGTAGATATTCCTGTTGCCAACAAATTATTTGTAACTGTTAACGCTGGTTATGATAATATATTTGGAAAGAAAAACATCGATGGATCAGGCGTTGATGTTCCAAATATTGAATTATTACCAGTTAAAGCCGGGTTGAAATATTTTGTAGTAAGTAACTTTTATGTGCAAGGTGAAGCGGGTGCTGCATTCGTTTTAGACAAAACTAAAATTGACGCAAACAACTCTGCCGCTTTTATTTACGCTCCACAAATTGGTTACCAATTTAAATTAGGCGGTAAGAACTACATTGATGCCGGTGTACGTTATGAAGCAAGTACTAAATTAAACAGTGATGTTGATGACAGCAAAGTTAATTTTGTTGGTCTACGTGTAGCTTACGGTTTCTAAGGAAGCTTACTTAAACAAAAAAAGCGGGTACCTATTAATAGGTACCCGCTTTTTTTATGCGGCATTATTAGATAAATCAACATTTTAGCAAATAAATAATTCGCAATTTTATTATTACAAAGCATTTTATGTGAAAACTGATATTAGCTTTGCATAAAAACTGTATTATTGCCTGCATAATTATTTAAAGGCTGGTATACGTTGTAATTGTATTATGCGTTTTAACAGCATTAATCTAAACATAGAAAATGGAAATCACTTTTAAAAAGGGACTTGTTTTACTGGCATTTATATGCTTTACTTTGGGTGCAAAAGCACAATATAGCGCTGTTCCTGATACGTCACGTTTAAGTATTGGTATTGATGGGGCGATGACATCAGGTGGATTTAAAGATGAATACAAAGGGGGCATAGGCCTGTCTTTACAATATGATCTGCCATTGTCAGAACATCTTTATGTTACAGCAAATGCAGGATATCTTAATCTTTTTGCAAATAGCAGCAGCACAAACCCGAATTATATACTTAATGTAAAAGCATCAAATATGGGTGTAGCACCGGTAAAAGTTGGTCTAAAGCTTTTCATTATCCGTACATTTTACATACAGGGTGAAGCCGGCGAAGCTTTGTTACTAAATAAGAACTCAGTTTACGCGCTTAATAGTACAGCTTTTACTTATGACGGCCAAATGGGTATATTATTTAGGCGCACCAAAAGAAGTTATATTGAGGCCGGCATAAAATATTCACTTCAACAAAGCTATTTCGGCGATGGAAATTATGGTATTATGTGGGGCGCCCGCGTTGCTTATGCGTTTAATCTGAAATAAAAAAATCTCATTTTTCACAAAAAACTACAGGATTTCGCAAAATTGTGTAATTTAACAGTTTAATGCATTTACCTGTTAACAGTTTTGTGATATGAAGAAGATACTCATCATTGATGATGAAGTTAATGTTGCGCTGTTATTATCAAAGTTTTTAACCCGTAACGGTTTCGACGTTCAAACAGCATCAAACGGTACCGCTGGCATGGAATGCCTGAAAAATGGGGAATTCAACCTGGTGCTTTGTGATTTTAGGCTGGAGGATACCGATGGCCGCGAAATGTTGAAAAACATAAAAATTCAATATCCTAAAACCGGTGTTATCATTATTACCGGTTATTCTGATATAAAAATGGC
Source organism: Mucilaginibacter tundrae (assembly GCF_013408825.1). Classification (GTDB taxonomy): domain Bacteria; phylum Bacteroidota; class Bacteroidia; order Sphingobacteriales; family Sphingobacteriaceae; genus Mucilaginibacter. The sequence goes on along the minus strand of NZ_JACCBZ010000010.1, from coordinate 118,757 downwards.
TGTAGAGCTCATTAAAATGGGCGCCTATGATTATATCACGAAGCCACTATATCCCGACGAAATTTTAAATACAGTAAACAAAGCTATTGAAACCCAATATGCTTTGTCGGAGGCGATGCACGATAGCGAGCCGATAGTAAATAACAAATCAAAAGAACATAAAAAAGCAGTGCAATCTGGCGAGTTTGTATTTGGCAACAGCCGTGCATCAAAAGAAATTATCCGCCAGATAGACCTTGTTGCCCCAACAAACTATAGTGTAATTATTATTGGCGACAGCGGAACCGGGAAAGAAGCGGTTGCTAAAAGTATACATATGAGCAGCCCGCGCCACAACAATCCTTTTGTGGCCATGGATTGCGGATCATTAACTAAAGAGCTTGCTGCAAGCGAATTTTTTGGACACGAGAAGGGCTCTTTTACAGGTGCACTATACACCAAAATAGGCCATTTTGAAATGGCTAACGGCGGAACATTGTTTTTAGATGAAGTAGGAAACCTATCATACGATATACAGGCTGCTTTGTTAAGAACCGTGCAAGAGCGGAAAGTTAAAAGAATAGGCAGTACCAGGGAAATAGACCTTGACGTACGTATAATTGTAGCAACTAACGAAAATCTTCAGGAGAGTATACAAAAAGGCCGTTTCAGAGAAGATTTATATCATCGTTTTAACGAATTTAGTATTTATATGCCACCACTGCGTGAGCGTGGCAATGATATTATGCTGCTTGCAGAGCATTTTTTGTTGATAGCCAACCAGGAGCTAAGCAGAAATGTAACTTCTTTTTCGCCAGAGGTTATAGAATGTTTTATGAACTATCGCTGGCCCGGAAATATTCGCGAGCTAAAAAATATTGTAAGGCGGGCTACTTTACTTGCCGAAGGAAACGAGATAATGATGAAAGCCCTGCCGCTCGAGATCTCAAACCGGATGATGTCTTTTGATTATAGTGCTAACGGCGGAAATAATACCTCAGGTAATACGGAAAATACCGAAGTAAAGGAAATTAGACATGATTTAAAAAACGCGGCCCTGGAAGCTGAATATGAAACTATTTTGCAAGTGTTAAAAGAGGTTAACTTTAATAAAACCAAAGCTGCAGAGATACTAAAAATAGACAGGAAAACCCTTTATAATAAAATGAAGGCCATTAATCTGAAATAAGATGGAAGAACCACTGAAGGGAAATACTGAGGAACGTAGTGAATTTAAAAATTTAAAACATGATGTCAGGAATCAGCTTTCAGCGATACAACTAGCCATAGAACAATTACGCTATGAAATCTCATCAGATTCTGCTGACGGCATTTTTTACCTGGATACTATCGCTGCCAGTTGTGTGGTAATAGAAACCTTATTAAAGGATAAGAACTAAAAATACATATTCTGAATTAACGCTAAAAACATTTTGGTGTTTTTTTGTTTATGGAATAAGCCCGTCTAAATATCATCAAGTGTCGATTTTTAACTATAAACAACGTAACAATATCATATTGGTCAGCATAGTTTTGCTGGGTTGTTTTTTATTATATGCCCTGAGCGGATTGTTTAGTTCAATACTTGGCGCAATAGTATTGTTTACCATATTTAGGCCATTGTATTTAGTTTTGGTCGAAAAAAAAGGCTGGAATAAATCACTGGTAGCCTTACTGATTATTTTTAGTTCACTTATTGTAATTGTTATCCCATTTCTATCATTAAGTTTTATGGTGATAGATAAAATAGCATCCATTAATCATAATACTTTCCCTATACAAGAATGGTTAACTAAAATTGACGCCTTTGCCGCCCAAAAGTTAAACCAGCAGCATTTTGCCGAGAATACGCTCCAAAAGCTAGGGACACTGGCTACCGATCTATTCCCATCAATATTAGGAAGCGCTGCCAGTATAATTTTAACATTATTGGTATTGTATTTCCTCCTTTACTTTATGCTTACGCAGCGAAACGAGTTTGAAACGGGATTGTTAAAGTATGCCCCATTTCGCGAGCAGCATGCCCTACGGTTTGCTGAAGCCATGCGCAATTCAACCTACTCTAATGTACTTGGCCAGGGAATTATAGCCATTACCCAGGGAACGTTACTATGTTTGGGCTTTTATGCTTTTCAAATACCCGACCCGATATTTTGGGGGGTGATAGGTTCTTTCATGTCGTTTTTACCGGTAGTAGGAGCGCCAACCTTGTGTATACCGGCAGGTATTATATTTATAGCTAATGATCATACTATAAAAGGTGTGTTAATAATAGCTTACGGTTTATTATTTATTGGGAATGTAGATAATGTATTACGGGTTATTATAAATAAACGTGTTGGTAATACGCACCCTATTATATCAGTTATTGGGGTTTTTATAGGTTTGCCGCTATTTGGAATATTGGGCCTGGTTTTTGGCCCGGTATTGTTATCTTATTTTTTGCTGCTGCTTGAAATATATGAAACCAACAGGATGGCAGCAGATAGGCTGGAACGAATACGTACCAATAACGAAACATAAAACAAGAATGCTTATTTTTGGGTATTAACGGTAAGATAAAAGAGAAAGACAATTTGTCTTATTATAATACTTGGCAAGATTTTTAACCGTTTATAAAACAATTAGTCAACTTAAAAATTATAATAGTATGAACGATAACTCAAAAGTAGTAATTGCATTGCTGGCAGGGCTGGCTGCAGGCGCGGCGTTAGGAATGTTGTTTGCTCCTGATAAAGGTAGCGAAACACGCGATATGCTTTCAGAATCATTGAAAAACCTTGGCGACTCTATAAAAGAAACCGCCGCTAATGAAATTAATAACCTGGTTGGTTTAAAAGACAAGGTTGTAGAAAACATCAAAACTAAAATTAACGGTGCCGAGGTGGAATACCAGGACGATTTAGAGCACGCATAAACCTAAGTATTACGGATATAAATGCTGTGATAATAAAAACACTATATGGAAGCCAATAATAAAGAAACACCTCCGCCAATTATCGATCAGCTTACACAATATGCTGAACTAAGGTTTAAGCTAGCTAAGCTGAGGGCGATTGAAGGAGGAACATCCATAGCAGCTAGTATTATTGCTGATGTTGCCGTAATGGTGTGTATGGGATTGGCTTTCATATTTGCCAGTATTACATTGGCCTTTTTCCTGGCAGAGGTTTTTAATTCCGACTGGAAAGGCTTTGGCTGCGTAGCAATTATTTATTTGCTGATTGCAATTATTGTAAAGGCAAATAAGAAAATGCTGGAAAGGCCAATTGTTAACGGGTTTATACATAAAATATTTAAATAAGATGGACCCGATCATAAAAAATAGCTGGGATTTAAAAGAAGAGATAGTTAGGCTAAGAGCTGAAGAAGAAGTTCAGCTTATGGCTATAAAGGAACGCTTTAACAGCCCGGCTGCTATTTTCTCTACAGTATATTCGTTGTTCCCTAAAGGTAATCATACCGGAGAAAACAAATCGAACATCTTCAATCAGGATTTTGTAAGCATAATATCCCGTTTCCTGATCCCGTTAACCTTAAATAAAACATTGTTTAAAAACTCTGGATTTTTGGTAAAAGCATTGGTGGGTTTGGTTTCCCAAAAAGCATCAGGATATGTTAACGAAGAATCTGTAGGTGGCCTTTGGGATAAAGCAAAGGCCTTAATTACCAATTTTACCAAAAAAGATAAAGTCGAAAAAAGATACCCTTACAGCATGTAAGGGTATCTAAAATAATTTGGCCCTAATAAGCTGGAAAAGTTATTTTTGCGCTTTAATTTTTAAAAGTGGGAAAAGATAAGATCAGGCGTTTCGCCGAAATAGATACATTCAGTAACGTTTTGCAGCTAGACGCCGGTAAACCATATCAGGGTACCTGGGCGAGCCATTTTTTCAAAAATAATAACCCTGTTGTATTAGAGCTTGGGTGCGGTAAAGGCGAATACACTATAAACCTGGCCCAAATGTTTCCCGGTAAAAATTTTATTGGCGTTGATTATAAAGGAAACCGCATTTGGCGTGGAGCTAAAACCGCCTTGGAGGAAGGCGTGAATAATGTAGGCTTTTTACGTATACAGATAGAAAACCTGTTAGACTATTTCGCTCCCGGCGAAGTAGATGAAATTTGGATCACCTTTCCCGATCCGCAACCGCAACTCGGGCGCGAAAAAAAACGGTTAACCTCTCCCCGCTTCCTCAATAAATATAAACACATCCTGAAAAATGGCGGTTACGTTAACCTTAAAACAGATAATGACGGGCTGCATGCTTATACTGCCGAGAAAATTGGCGAATTGGAATTGATCCTTCATGTGAAGACAGAAGACCTTTATCATTCGCCATATGCTGACGAAGTGCTCAACATCAAGACCTATTATGAGAAAAAATACTTAAAGGATAACAAGAATATTAACTACCTTAAGTTCTCATTTACAGAAAATGGATGATATTAACTTTTTTGAAAAGGTTTACCAGGTAGCCAGGCTGATACCTAAGGGGCGGGTAACATCTTATGGTGCTATCGCCGCTTATTTGGGAACGAAAGGATCATCAAGGATGGTTGGTTACGCCATGCAGGCTTGCGGAAAAGAACAGCCGCCAGTCCCGGCACATAGAGTGGTAAATCGACAGGGATTGCTTACTGCAAAATTTCACTTCGGCGGCGATTTAATGGCGGAACTATTAGAAAGTGAAGGTGTAAAAGTTGTTGATGACCAGGTACAGGATTTTAAAAATGTATTCTGGGACCCGATGATTGAATTAGCACTCTGATCATTTTAAAATCTGTAGCAACTCTATCCTATTTCCAAACGGATCTAAAAAAGTAAAGCGGCGCCTGCCGGGTATTTCCGGTTCTTCTAATAGCTTTACTTTGTTTTCAAGATAGCTTAGGGCGGAAACAACGTCCTCTACTTCAAATGCTGTATGCCTGGTTGAAACAGGCAATGGGTTTTCTACCCCAAGATGTAACTGTGCATCGCCAATATTAAACCAATAGCCCGGTGTGTTAAAAAGATGATCGGGCCGATCTATTAGTTCAAGTCCAATCACTTCAGTATAAAAGATCCTAGCTTCCTCCAGGCGTTCTGGGGCAACAGCTATGTGGATATGATCAATACGTTTAAAAACAATCATTATATATCTTCGGCAAAAGTTAACAGGTAGCCATTATTGTCGAGGATTGAAAATTCGGTGGCGCCGTAAAATGTTTTTTCAATCCCTTTTACAACTGTTACTTTGTCTTTCAACTGATCGAAAAAGCTAAGAATATCTTTTATCTTGATATAAAATAACAGCGAGCCGCCATCTTCTCTTTTTACTTCTTGCAGATCATTGCCTAAACTGTCAAACGTTTGGAACATAACCGTTACGCTCCCATTTACCATCATCGCCCAAACCAATTCGTCGCTATGTTCTGGTACCGACATTGCGACTTGAAACCCTAACTGCGTATAAAAAGCGATAGTTGTTTTCATGTCTTTCACAAAAATATTCGGCGACAAGCTTTCCATGTTGGTTTATTTTTTGATAAATTTATTAGCATTTTGGAGATATAAAAATAAAGATTTATACTTTTAAAACTCAAAGAAAACCCTGCAAAATCGAAATAAAATGAGTGAAATAAAACGCTGCCACTGGCCCGGAACTGATGAACTCTACATCAAATACCACGATGAAGAATGGGGCAAACCTGTTCACGATGATAAAATCCTGTTTGAGTTTTTAATACTTGAAGCGGCCCAAGCCGGGTTAAGTTGGATAACCATATTACGCCGTCGTGAAAATTATCGTAAGGCATTTGCTGATTTTGATTATAAAAAGATCGCCGAATTTAATGAGGAGGATGTACATCGGTTATTGAACGATGCTGGGATCATTCGTAATCGCTTAAAAATCGGCGCTGCGATCAGCAGTGCTAGGTTGTTTATGGAGGTGCAAAAAGAATTCGGCTCTTTTGATAAATACCTGTACAGCTTTATGCCTTATGGCAAACCTATCAATAACACCACGGGTAAAACCCCGGTGAGCACCGAAATATCCGATGCGATCAGCAAGGATATGAAAAAGCGAGGCTTCAAGTTTTTTGGTACCGTAATTTGTTATGCTTTTATGCAGGCGGTCGGCATGGTTAATGATCATATCCCGGAATGCTCATTTAAGTGATTTGGCTGATAGGTTTTAGTAAATTTGCCTACTTTTATAAATAATGAAAAAACTATTTCTTTTGGATGGCATGGCCCTGATATACCGGGCTCATTTTGCTTTGAGTAAGAGCCCGCGGTTTACTTCGGGCGGGTTAAATACATCGGCAGTTATGGGTTTTACCAATACCCTGCTGGATGTGCTGAAAAAAGAAAAGCCAACCCATATGGCTGTGGTATTTGATACCGAAGCCCCTACCGACCGCCACATCGAATATGAAAAATATAAGGCACACCGCGAGGCTATGCCCGAGGATCTGTCGAAGGCTATGCCCTATATTTTTAAACTGGTGCTTGGTTTTAATATCCCGCTGATCACTTCGGATGGTTACGAGGCGGACGACATTATCGGCACTCTTGCCAAAAAAGCCGAGCAGAAAGGCTACCAGGTTTACTGCATGACACCTGATAAGGATTTTGGCCAGCTGGTATCGCCTAATATCCATATCTACAAACCGGCCCGCATGGGTAACGATATGGAGATATTGGGTGTAAAAGAAATTTTAGCTAAATGGGAAATTGAGCACGTACACCAGGTTATAGATATTTTAGGATTATGGGGCGATGCGGTAGATGGTATTCCCGGCATCCCGGGAATTGGTGAGAAAACTGCCAAGACGCTAATCAAACAATACGGTTCGGTTGAGGAAATCATCGCCCATAGCCACGAGCTGAAAGGCAAGATGCGCGAAAACGTGGAGGCCTTTGCCGAGCAGGGTTTAATGTCGAAACGATTGGCTACCATCAACCTGAATGTTCCGGTTGAATTGGATGAGGCTGGGCTGGAAATGTGCGCGCCAAGCAAAGATTTATTAGAGCCACTTTTTGCTGAACTGGAGTTTAGGACATTGGGTCGTCGTGTATTTGGTGATGATTTCAGTGTTACTGAGATGAAGTCGGTATCTATCCAAACTGATCTGTTTGGTAATGAAGTTGCCAATGGAAGAACAACCATGACCGTTGATATTGCCGATATAGGTCAGCCTGAAATCCCCGCCGCCCCATCGAAAAACATTGATACTGTTCCGCATGAATATCATTTGGCAGATACTTTTGAAAAGCGTGCTGAACTGATCAAGCTGCTAAAACAGCAGAAAGATATTTGCTTCGATACGGAAACTACAGGTACGGATGCTAATTTTTGCGAATTGGTGGGCTTATCATTCGCTATAAAAGCTAATGAAGGTTGGTATGTTCCTGTGCCGGTAGATCAGGAAGAAACTAAGAAAATTGTAGCTGAATTTAAGGAGTTATTTAAGGATGCTTCCATCGGCAAAACAGGGCAAAACCTGAAGTTTGATATCCTGATGCTGAAATGGTATGGGGTTGAGGTAAGGGGTAAACTATTTGATACTATGATGGCGCATTACGTGCTTGACCCGGATACCCGCCATGGTATGGACATTCTGTCTGAAAATTATTTGGGGTATAAGCCAGTTTCAATCACTTCACTCATTGGAGCTAAAGGCAAAAGCCAAGGCAATATGCGCGATGTAGAAATCGAAAGAATAAAGGAATATGCTGCTGAGGATGCAGATATTACGCTTCAATTAAGGAATGTTTTCGAGCCAAAGATCAAAGAAGCTGAAGCCGAAAAACTAATACATGAAATTGAGCATCCGCTAATTTATGTTTTGGCTGATATTGAATACGAAGGCGTAAAAATAGATCACGACACGTTAAAAGAATTCTCAAAAGAGCTGGAAACCGATGTTGCTAAGTTAGAGAAAGTTGTTTTTGAAAAAGCTGGCGTACGTTTCAATATCGCGTCGCCCAAGCAATTGGGGGAGGTGTTATTTGAGAAGCTAATGCTCGATCCCAAAGCGAAAAAAACCAAAACAGGCCAGTATCAAACCGGCGAAGATGTTTTGGTGGCGCTTGCTGCCAAGAGCGATATTGTAAGAGATATTTTAGATTACCGCCAGCTGCAAAAACTGAAATCTACTTATGTAGATGCTTTACCGCAGATGGTAAATGCTAAAACGGGGCGTGTACATACTTCCTATAACCAGGCAGTGGCTGCAACAGGACGTTTAAGTTCCACTAATCCAAACTTACAAAATATACCTATTCGTACTGAACGGGGTCGTGAGGTGCGCAAGGCATTTATTCCCCGGGATAGCGGGCACATTATCGTTTCCGCGGATTATTCACAGATAGAGCTGCGTATCATCGCCGAGATCAGCAAGGATGCCAATATGATGGAGGCTTTTGTACAAAACCTGGATATCCACACCGCAACTGCAGCCAATGTGTATAGTATTGGGCTGGATGAGGTAACCAGCACACAACGTCGTAATGCCAAAGCGGTAAACTTTGGGATTATCTATGGGCAGTCAGCTTTTGGTTTGTCGCAGAATTTGGGTATCCCACGTAAAGAGGCTGCTGAGATCATCGATAATTACTTCGCCCAGTATCCCGGCATAAAAACATACATGAGCGATACGATGAATTTTGCACGCGAGAATGGTTATGTATGTACACTGATGGGCAGGCGCAGGTATCTGCGGGATATTAATTCTGCTAATCAAACTGTTCGTGGTTTTGCGGAGCGAAATGCCATAAATGCGCCGATACAAGGTTCAGCGGCAGATATGATCAAGATAGCGATGATCAATATCCATAAAGAATTTCTCGCCCAAAAACTGGATGCCCGTATGACCATGCAGGTGCATGATGAGTTGGTTTTTGATGTTCCGCACCATGAGGTGGAGCTTGTTAAACCCATCATTTTGCATAATATGAAAAACGCCATAAAAACAACCGTTCCCATTATGGTTGAAATTGGTACGGGCGCTAATTGGTTGGAAGCGCATTAATAATAAATCAGCAAATAATCAGCTATTTGCTATAAATATTCTTACCAAAGCAAACACATTTTTTAAATTATGTGTTTGCTTATTGAGTTAAATGTTTCCTAACTTAAGCCATTATATATACCCGTATGAGAATCTACCATCTTGCCGCCGAATGTTATCCTATTGCCAAAGTTGGCGGCCTTGCTGATGTGGTAGGCGCATTGCCAAAATATCAGAATCTTGCCGGTATGGATGCCGCGGTAGTTATTCCTTTTTACGACCGTAAATTCACCCGCGAAAATGAATTTGATATTGTTTTTAAGGCGGCAACGCTATTAGGCACCCGTAGGCTATATTTTGAGGTGTGGAAGGAGAAAACCAACAAGCTTGGCTTTGAACTCTATTTAATTAAAATCCCCGGATTACTGGATCGTGAAGAGGTTTATATGTATCCTGATGAGCGGGAACAGTTTATTGCATTTCAGTTAGCGTTTTTAGATTGGATAAGTTATTCGCAGCAGAGCCCGGATATTATCCATTGTCATGATCACCATGTGGGGCTGATCCCATTTTTAATGTACCATTCTAAGCTGTATACCCGCCTGGCGGATATACCCACTGTATTCACCATCCATAACGGGCAATACCATGGTGTTTTAAGCTGGGACAGATTTTATTATTTGCCGGAGATAGACCCTGCCAAAGGTGGGTTGTTGGATTGGGCAGGCGCGATCAATCCGTTGGCGGCGGCTGTAAAATGCTGTAATAAATATACTACTGTATCGCCAAGTTACCTGGAGGAATTGACCATCAGTTCCAACGGGTTAGAATACCTGTTTTATTTAGAGCAAGCAAAAGGCTCAGGAATTATTAATGGTATTGATACCGAGGTTTGGAATGCCAAAACTGATACCATGATCCCGGCTAATTATACCGTGACAAAAGTAGCGCAGGGCAAACAAATAAATAAAGAGGAATTATGTGCCAGGTTTAACCTGTCGCCAGAGTTGCCATTGATATCATTTATTGGCCGGTTGGTATTGGAAAAAGGCGCCGATTTATTGGCGGAGTCCATAGCAAGAACCGTAGCCAACCATCCGGGTAAAGTTAACTTCCTGATATTAGGCGCAGGCGATCTATTAATGGAGCAGGGTTTAAAAGAATTAAAAGAGCTGCTGCCTGAGCAGTGCAATGTATTTATTGGATACGATGAAGTGTTGGCGCATGTGGTATATGCTGGGTCAGACTTCTTGCTGATGCCATCCCGGGTTGAGCCTTGCGGACTAAACCAATTGTATGCCTTGCGTTATGGTACTGTGCCAATAGTTCGCAGTACAGGCGGATTAAAAGATACCGTTATTGATTTTGGCGATGAGGGCGGTTATGGCATACGATTTAACAACATATCGGTGGATGATATTTGTTATGCAATTGACAGGGCATTGATATTGTATGAAAACACGCAGCACCTTAATTTGTTGCGTAAAAGAATGATGGCGCTTGATTTTTCCTGGGACAGATCAGCCAAAGAATACATTAACCTTTATGAAAGTTTAAAACCTATAATATGACCTCAAAAGTAATCTGCATTGTGCTTGGCGGTGGCCAGGGCAGTCGCCTATCGCCCCTTACCGCAACTCGTTCCAAGCCAGCCGTTCCAATTGCCGGTAAATACCGTTTGGTTGATATACCCATCTCTAATTGTTTGCATTCGGGTATTACACGTATTTATGTATTAACGCAGTTTAATTCGGCTTCGTTAAATAAGCACATCAAAAACACCTACCACTTTAGCAGCTTTAGTGAGGCTTTCGTAGATATTTTGGCAGCCGAGCAAACGCCAACAAGCGGATCATGGTTCCAGGGAACAGCGGATGCGGTTAGGCAGAGTTTACATCATTTGGCAGTACATGAGTTTGATTATGTGTTGATTCTTTCCGGCGATCAATTATATCAGATGGATTTTGAGGAAATGATTGATAATCACATCAAAGCGGATGCGGAAATATCTATCGCTACTATTCCAGTGCATGCTAATGATGTTCCTGGTTTCGGTATCTTAAAAACCAACGAGGAAAGCATGGTTACCGCCTTTATCGAAAAACCAAAAACTAATTTTGAAAGCTGGGCATCGGAGGTTAGCGATGAAATGAAGGCACAAGGACGTTTGTACCTGGCGTCAATGGGGATTTATATATTCAATCGCGATTTGCTATATGAGCTTTTGCAAGGTAATGAGCGTACCGATTTTGGTAAAGAAATCATCCCGCAGTCGATTGATAACCACAAGGTTTTAAGCTATCAGTATGAAGGTTATTGGACTGATATTGGTACCATACCATCGTTTTTTGATGCTAATTTAGGGCTTACGGACGATATTCCACAGTTTAATCTGTTTGATAAGAATTACATCTTTACCCGTGCACGGATGTTACCGCCATCAAAAATGAGTGGTACGCAGGTAGATAAAGCTATTATTGCCGATGGGTGTATTATAAATGCAAGTCATATTACACGTTCAATCATAGGCATACGTACCCGCATTGGTTTTGATACAACAATTGAAAATTGCTACGTAATGGGGAGCGATAATTACCAGACGCTGGAGCAGATAGAAGAATCAAAGGTAAGCGATTCGCCAATAATGGGTATTGGCGACAGGTGTACGATCAAAAACGCCATCATCGATAAAAACACTTATATTGGTAATGATGTAAGTATTAATTGCGGCGAAAAGCTGGAAGATGGCGACTACGGTACGCATACCGTGCAGGATGGAATTGTAGTTGTTAAAAAGCGGGCAATTATCCCGCACGGCACTATTATTTAATTTTAAGATAATAAAAACAATTTTTGGTTAATTTTTGTGTTATAGTAGAACACAAATTGAAAACTAAAAAATTATACCATGAAAAAAATGTTTTGTATGATTGCTTTAGCAGCGATCTAATTTGGAAGTGTATTTGCGGCGATACCAATGCATAGTACAAAAGCTATGCAGACAGATACCAGTAAAATGAAGAAAAAAATAAAGACAAAGAACGGTAAAACGAAGGTAAAAGTTAAAGACAGCACCAAAGTGGGATCGTAATAATAAAAAATCCCTGCTAATATTTATTAGCAGGGATTTTGCTATTTACAGCGATAAACTTTCGCCTATTGCAGGTAGTTTTAAATTAAGGCCTGCCTTTACAAATTTTTCCATAACCTCGCCTTTATCTATCTTAATTACCGGGAATGAGTCATAGTGTACACCAATCACATTTTTGCAATTGATGAAATCACAAGCCTTAATGGCATCATCGGCGCCCATTGTATAATTATCGCCAATTGGTAAAATGGCCCAATCCAGGTTATCATCGGCCAATAGCTTCATATCATAGGTAAGCGCGGTATCACCTGCGAAATAGATCGCTTTGCCTTCAGCATAGATTACAAAGCCAGCAGGATTGCCCCCGTAACTGCCATCTGGCATTGAGCTGGAGTGGATAGCGTTAACCATTTTAACACGGCCGAAGTCGAAGTTATAACCACCACCTATATTCATGCCATGTGCTTCGATATCTTGCTTGCCTAACCATCCAGCTATCTCAGCTATGCAAATAACCCTCGCATCGCTGTTTTTTTGGATAGCTACCAGGTCGGCTATGTGGTCGCCGTGTCCATGAGATACCAGGATATAATCCGGTTTAAGGCTATTAATATCAATATGGCCCGCCAAGGGATTTGGTGAAATAAAGGGATCAAATAATAGTGTTTTGCCACCTGCTTCTATTTGAACGCAAGATTGGCCATAATAATTGATTTTCATACTGTTTGATGTGTTTACGATAAAAGTAAGAAGCCTTGGCATAAGTTTTCCTAAAGTGGAATTTAATGACCAAACTTTTACTTTGTTATCTTGTCATTCTCAATGGAGTGAAGAAGGATTCGCACGGCCCAAGCTTTTATTATTTTCCAAACAAGCCGCCCAATCCACCAAACATTTGTTGTGTCATGGCTGCCATTTCGCTTTGGCTTACGTTTTCAGCCTGTTCCATAGCTTTGTTTATGGCTATTACCAGTAGTTCTTCTAATTCTTCTTTATCGGCATCAGCAAAAAAGTTTTCGTCTATATTGATGGACTGAATTACTTTGTTAGCATTAGCATTTACGGTTATCTTTCCGCCTTCAGCAGTGCCGGTCACGCTTATCGCGTCCAGGCGCTTTTTTACTTCACCAGCCTTTTGCTGGGCTTCCATTATTTTATCAAACATTGGTTATTAGTTTATTGGGTTGATTATGTAGGATTGAGTTAAATAAGTTCTTTTACAACAAGCTTATAAGATTATGGTTTCTCTTCAGCAAATAACTACTCACTAAATAAACCTATTCCAACCCACTCAACCAATTATTGGTCCTCTTCTGTTTCCCCATTACCAGTATAAGCGCTTTTACGTACTATTGGCATACCGGTTAGTTTAAACAGATCATCTAAATGCAATAAGCTGCCATTTACCATATTTCCTAATATCACGATGGTTACATCATTTTTCATATCACGCAAAAAGATGTGCCTGAACCCGTGCCACCAGCCGGTATGGTAAACTACTTTTTCGCCCGGCGCTTCGAATAGCCTCCAACCGTAACCATAATTAAAGTGGCCACGGATCATCGGGTTTCGATCTGTATAAGCGGAATCCTGGGTTGCCGGTTTAAGCAAGCGGCCCGCCCTTAATGCTCTATCGAATAAAAACAAATCAGCAACTGTGCTGTAAACTCCATAAGCTCCTACCGGGCCATCTAAAAAATTTGGCGCTACAGAATATTTCCAGCTATTACGATCATGCCCCAGCACAAAGGTTGGAATTTTGTCATACACTGCTTTTGAGTACACAGCAGTATTAGCCATCCCTGCAGGAATGAAAATATTTTGCTTCACATAGTCGGCATAACTCATTCCGGTTACTTTTTCTATGATAGAGCCAAGCACCATAAAGTTGGAGTTGTTATACAAAAAGCTTTTGTCAGGTTTGTTGAACCGAGCGGGTTTGTATTGAGCGATCATGTCCATAGTTTGCTGGTTGGTAATGCCTTTACGCTGGTCGCGATGTTCGGAGCGGTACACGCCATCTACAAAATATACATAGTTCATCATACCCGAACGGTGGGTTAATAACAAACGAATGGTTACGCCCTCGTATGGAAAATTCGGGAAGAAATCGCGCACATCCTGGTTCAGTTTAAGCTTGCCGCGTTCCATCAGTTGCAAAATAGCTGTAGAGGTAATGGTTTTTGATACCGATGCAAGTTGAAATTTAGAATCGACTGTTAAGGGGTGCATGTTAGGGTAATCCGCCCAGCCGAATGCCCCTTCGTAAATGATCTTACCTTTTTTCGCTACCAGTATATCGCCATTAAAGTTGGCTACCTGGTGCAAGTGTTTCATAAACGCGTCTATTCTTTGGTCGGCGTGTTTAGGATCGTATTGCAGATATTGTTTGGAGTTGAAGGGCTTATCGAGGTCGGGCGTGGAAGAAACCTGGTTTTTATTTTTTTTATCCTGAGAGCAGGAAGCTAAACAAAGCAGTGTAAACGAAACAGTAAGAATATTTTTATATAAAATCATAAGCAGATGCAGTCAATCAATTAACGATGGCGAAATTCAGAAATTATACAATCGTTAACTATTTTAAGTTTTAAACATTTAGATAATATTATGAACGATTTTGGGTTTTGACTGTATAATGAATAGAAATTATTAATTATGGGTTTATTTAATAGAGTTAAACTATACATTCCGATCTTTGCCGCTATCTTATTTTTGGCAGTCTCCTGTGCCGTAAAAAAACCGGTAAGTGACGACAATCAGCCGCAGACAGAGGGACAGGTTATTACAACTATCAATAGCTTACCCGAAGTAACAAAGGCAAATACGTTATGTAAGAAAAATTCGCACGGCAAAAAGCACCTGATCGCTTATATAAATACCCGCCCGTCAGCTACGCAGAGTTTTTATTCGGTAAAGGTATCGGAATATGATAGTGCGCCGGGTGAGATCTGGTTTAGTTTTATTGTATACCCCAAAACCAACAAAGTTTATTTTTTAGATACTAAGAAAGCCAAATATATCCCGCTGGCGGTTTGGCGCAGACAAAGGAATTATAACCCGATAAAATAGTTAGTCGGATACGGTTATTTTGACAGTTTTAATTTCTGGATTTTCATCTTTAGGGAATGATTGTTCTATTGCTTTTTTGCAATCTTTTATAGCTTCATCCAGCTCATCTTGTTTAAATGATTTCCCACTAAAGCGAAGCGTTTCCTGTTCAGCTTTTTCTAGCTTGGTTAGCGAAGTACCATCCCATACATAATGGTCCTTTTGCGGAGAGGTATATATGATGTTGCATTTGGGCATATTAACGCATTGTTAAATTATAATCATCCCTAATACAGATTAGTTTTTGTACTAAAAAGATTACCGTTTTCAGTTTATATCCTCCATATAAAACATAACTTTGCGCTGCAAAATATAATACAATGAGTTTCAGAACTGAACATGATACCATGGGCGAGGTACAAGTACCTGCCGACAAATACTGGGGTGCGCAAACCGAAAGATCACGTAATAATTTTAAGATCGGGCCGGAAGCATCAATGCCTAAAGAAATTATTGCTGCTTTTGCTTATCTGAAAAAGGCTGCTGCTTATACCAATACAGATTGCGGCGTATTGCCTGCGGAAAAACGCGACCTGATCGCCCAGGTTTGTGATGAGATATTAACCGGTAGCTTAGCTGGCGAATTTCCGTTGGTGATTTGGCAAACAGGCTCGGGCACGCAATCAAACATGAATGTGAACGAGGTTATTGCTAACCGTTCACACGTTTTACAGGGAAATAAACTTGGCGAAGGAAAAACTTTCGTCCACCCGAATGACGATGTGAATAAATCACAATCATCAAATGATACTTACCCTACCGCTATGCACATCGCCGCCTACAAAATGGTAATTGATGTAACTATCCCGGGAGTAGAAAAGCTGCGCGATACACTGAAAGCAAAATCAGAAGAATTTAAAACCGTAGTTAAAATTGGCCGCACCCATTTAATGGATGCTACACCACTGACCTTAGGCCAGGAGTTTTCAGGTTATGTATCTCAGTTGGATCATGGTTTGAAGGCCTTGAAGAATACTTTAGATCACTTATCTGAGCTTGCGCTTGGCGGTACCGCTGTTGGTACAGGCATCAACACCCCAAAAGGTTATGATATTAAGGTAGCTGAGTATATCGCTCAGTTTACCGGCCTACCCTTCCGCACCGCGGAAAATAAATTTGAAGCTTTGGCCGCGCATGATGCGATTGTGGAGAGCCACGGTGCTTTAAAACAGATCGCTGTATCATTAATGAAGATCGCGAACGACATCAGGATGCTGGCTTCTGGTCCGCGTTCAGGTATTGGAGAAATTCATATTCCGGATAATGAGCCGGGTTCATCAATTATGCCGGGCAAAGTTAACCCAACCCAAAACGAGGCAGTTACCATGGTAGCGGCACAGGTGATGGGTAACGATGTTACCATTTCAATAGCAGGCAGCAATGGACATTATGAGCTGAATGTGTTTAAGCCGGTTATGGCGGCTAATTTTTTACAATCGGCACGTTTAATTGGTGATGCCTGCGTATCATTTAATGATCATTGCGCTGCAGGTATACAGCCAAACTATGCCGGTATCAAAAAACACCTGGAAAACTCGTTAATGCTGGTTACTGCGTTAAATCCGCATATCGGTTATGAGAATGCCGCCAAAATCGCTAAAAAAGCGTTGAAGGAAAACCTTTCATTACGTGAAGCTGCTTTGGGCCTCGGCTTATTAACCAACGAACAGTTTGACCAATGGGTTAGGCCTGAAGATATGATAGGATCTTTAAAATAGATCGCCAAAATAAATTGTCATTCTGAGCGCAGCGAAGAATCTGTACGGTGTAAACTACTTTACAGATTCTTCACTTCGTTGAGAATGACAAATCAAAAAGTATAAATGCAAAAACTGACACTAGCCCTCTTTCTTTTAACAACTTTATTCCTGGGCTCCTGCTGGATGAACCCTAACACGCAAAAGCCGGGTGTGAAGGAGTTTCAAGGCGAATGGCAGCAGGATTCGGTACCGATGCAGAAAAAATTGTTGACGTACTCGCTGTATCATTTTAAGTTTACCTGCGATTCTTTTTTTGTATCGATAAAAACATTTACCAAGGTAAACTATGGCGCCGATAGCTGCATGAAAGCCGGCCATTGGACTGAATATACCAAAGGCAACTATGGACAGCGGAATGATTCCCTGTTTTTGAAGGGCGAGTTCTGTAAGCCCGATTTTACCCTGAAAGAAACAGCCGGGTGTTTCCGTTTCGGCATGTATGAGGAAGTGTTTAAGGTTACCAAAAAAACAGACTCTGTTTATCAATTTTCAAGCACATCGGCTGTTATTCCTATAACAGCGCGGTTAATAAAAAGAACTACTTGTATTGTAAAACCACTTTAAGATTTATGAAAACATCATTCTTTAAAAAACTACTTATTGGCGCTGCATTATTGTATGTGCCCGTACAGAGCATGGCATGGGGTACTAACGGTCACCGTATTTGTGGTCAAATTGCCGAAAGCTATTTAAACCCTAAAGCCCGGGCTGCGGTTAAAGCTATTTTGGGACACGAAACAGTAGCCATGGCAAGTACCTGGGCCGATTTTATCAAATCGGACCCGGCTTACAGCTACATGTCGCCATGGCATTATGTTGATTTGAATAAAGCTTATACCTACCCCGAACTGGTGGTGTTTTTGAAACAGGATACCAGCGTTGATGCTTATACAAAAATTAATTACCTGATAGGCCAGTTAAAAAGCAAGAATCTGCCTAAAAAAGATAAAGTGCTTGACCTGCGTATGCTGATACATATTATTGAAGATGTACACCAGCCAATGCACGTAGCCCATGCCGATGACAAAGGCGGTAACGATTTTAAAGTGACCTGGTTTAATAACCCAACCAACCTGCATTCGGTTTGGGATTCACAGCTGATCGATTTTCAGCAATTAAGTTATACCGAATACGCCGCGGCGGTAAATGATGCTACACCTGCAGAAGTTAAAGAATGGCAAAAAGCGCCGGTAAGCGAGTGGCTGTTTGAATCAAACCAAATCGCGGAAAAACTTTATACCGATATAAAACCAGGTGATAACCTGAATTATAAATATAATTTTACGCATATCGCGATCCTCAACCACCAATTGCTAAAAGCAGGTGTTAGGCTAGCTGGTGTGTTGAATGCGATATTTGGATAGTTAGTTGAATGGTTGATTAAGTTGATTGTGTGAGTAGTTAAACTTCATTAAAACTTAATCAACCACCAATCAACCAATTCAACCTCAACAATGAAAATACTAATGGTTTGCCTGGGCAATATTTGCCGTTCGCCGCTGGCGGAGGGGATCATGCAGGACTTGTCGGATAAGAATAATTTGGGCTGGGAAATTGATTCGGCAGGCACGGGTAACTGGCATGTTGGCCAGGGACCGGATAGGCGTTCAACCCGTGTAGCCCATGAACGTGGCGTACCTATTGGTCACCAGGTTTGCCGACAATTTAGGCAAAGTGATTTTGAAGAGTTTGACCACATTTATGTGATGGACCGAAACAACTTAGCTGATGTGCTGGCCATGGCGCCCAATAAACAAGCCACCGACAAGGTAAAACTACTATTAGGCAGTAAAGAAGTCCCCGACCCTTATTATGACGATACCCAATTTGCGCCTGTTTTTGATTTGATTGAGGACGGCTGCAAAAAGATCGTTAAAGAGCTGCGCGATAACTGATAAGCGATTATTTCGTTAATTCAAAGAACGGAAATGCTTTAGCAAGAGCGGAAGTACCGGTACATTCAAATTTCGGGAAATAGATTTGTATAAGTGCTGACACTGTTTTGTCAGTTGTGTTTTTGGGGATTACACCGATGCGCGTTATATCCAACGTTTACTAAGTGTTAAGCACCCCTATCGAGGTTTTTTAAAAATAGCCAGCTCTAACCCATCTCTGAAGAAATTATCTGCCCGTTTAAGCCCCGCCTTCTCCAAAACACGTTGTGAGCTGATGTTTTCTAATACAGTAACCCCTACTATTTCATCAATATTGATATCTGAAAACCCGTGCGTTATCATGGCTTCTGCCATTTCGGTGCCGATGCCCTGACCCCAGTACTTTTTATCCATGCTATACCCTACTTCTAAAATTTTAGGATCACCATTAAAGGGACGTAACAAACAACTGCCGATAAATTCTCCGGTTTTCTTATTAAACATGCCCCAGATACCTGTTAGCTTGCTGTTCTCGTAATTGGCTAGAGCTGTTTGGAAGATGTTCATACGTTCATCTGTAGTGCGTTTGGGTAGATACAGGCAAACTTCTTCATCGGTAAAATGATGGAGGTAAGTGCCCTGTTCTTCGGGTAAAAATTCGCGGATGATGAGGCGGAGTGTTTGGGCGATGATATGCATAGGTGTAAAAATAAACAATTTATGAGCCCCCTCTAAATCTCCCCCAGTAGGGGAGACTTTTTTAAGCCCTCCCTTCTGGGGAGGGTTTGGGTGGGGCTACCTTTTTTGTACATTTGCCGCATGGCATCCATCAAACCATCAACTCCCAAAGGCACCCGCGATTTTTCACCTACCGAAATGGTGAGGCGCAATTTTATTTTTGATACCATTAAAAGCGTTTTTCGCAAATATGGCTATCAACAAATAGAAACACCGGCGATGGAAAACCTAGGTACCTTGATGGGTAAATATGGTGATGAGGGGGATAAGTTGATATTTAAGATATTGAACTCCGGCGATTTTTTAGCTAAAGCGGATGTGCAGAAATTAGCTGATAAAAATTATCAAACCCTGACATCTGAAATTTCCGAAAAAGCCCTTCGCTACGATTTAACTGTTCCATTTGCGCGGTACGTAGTGATGCACCAAAACGAGATCACTTTCCCGTTTAAACGTTTTCAGGTGCAGCCGGTTTGGCGCGCGGATAGGCCCCAGCGTGGCCGTTATAGGGAGTTTTACCAGTGCGATGCGGATGTGGTTGGTTCGCCATCGTTATTGAACGAGGCGGAGTTTATCATGATATATGATGAAGCATTAAGTAAATTGGGTTTAAAGGATTTTACCATAAAAATAAACAACCGCAAGATATTATCGGGCATAGCCGAAGTGATTGGCAAAGCCGATAATATCATCGACCTGACCGTTGCTATTGATAAGCTGGATAAAATAGGCCTGGATGGTGTAATTAAAGAGTTGCTGGAAAAAGGCTTTAGTCCTGAAGATATTGAAAAACTGAAACCGGTTATTCTGTTAGATGGATCAAATACCATCAAACTGGAAAGCTTGCGCGAAGCTTTAAAGGATTCGGCAACAGGCTTGAGAGGTTGTGATGAGATCGAAACTGTGTTTACCTACATCGATAGCTGCAAATTACAAAGCGCTACGCTGGAGCTTGATATTACCCTTGCTCGTGGCTTAAATTATTATACCGGAGCGATATTCGAAGTTAAAACCAATGAAGTCGCCATGGGCAGCATCGGCGGTGGCGGCAGGTATGATGATTTGACCGGTATGTTCGGCCTAAAAGACCTTACGGGGGTTGGTATTTCTTTCGGCGCCGATCGTATTTATGATGTAATGGATGAGCTAAACCTCTTCCCTGCTGATACTAATCAAACTACCAAAGTGCTGATCTGCTGTTTTGACAGCGAGGGCGAAAAATATGCTTTGCCATTATTGCACAGTCTGCGCCAGCATAATATCAATGCGGAGCTTTATCCCGCAGGGGCTAAAATTAAGAAACAAATGGAGTATGCCAATAACAAGCATATCCCCTATACCATATTGATCGGCAGCGATGAGATGCAGAGCGGCTTGTTGGCTTTTAAAGATATGGAAAGTGGCTTACAGGAAAAATTGGATGCTAAGGAGATCGTAGAGCGGTTAAAATAGTCCCATCAAGGGGGTAAGGCATCTGCGCTCGCCCTTCGACTACGCTCAGGGTGACATCCCTTTTGTTATAACAAATTACTCGCTTTCGCCTGTTCTAATACCTCGGCGTAATAATTTTCGTACTGCGGTAATATATTAGCCAGGTCAAACTCTTTAGCTCTTGCTAAGGCATTGTCTTTAAACTGTGCAAGGCGCGCTTCATCCTCTAAAATATAGATCGCTTTTTCGGCCATGCCATCAACGTCACCAACGTCCTTCAAATAACCGGTTACACCGTCGATATTTAACTCAGGCAAACCGCCCGCATTTGAGCTGATCACCGGCACTTTGCAGGCCATGGCCTCCAACGCTGCCAAGCCAAAGCTTTCAGATAGCGAAGGCATTAAAAATAAATCACCTACTGAAAGTATCTCCTCAATAGCATCCTGTTTCCCCAGGAAACGGACATTAGAGCTAACACCCAGGTCGCGGCATAATTGTTCGCAATCAGAACGTTCGCCGCCATCACCAACCATTAATAGTTTGGATGGGATCTTTTGAATCACCTTGGCAAATATTTTGATCACATCTTCGGTACGCTTTACCCTGCGGAAGTTAGAGGTGTGTATCAATATTTTTTCGCCTTCAGGTGCAATGGCTTTTTTAAAGTGGTCCTTTGCTTTAAGGTTGAAACGTGATAGATCAATAAAATTTGGTATTACTTTAATATCACGTTCAATCTCAAAAAACTCATAGGTATTATCCCTTAAGTTTTGCGAAACAGCGGTTACACCGTCTGACTTATTAATAGAGAAAGTTACGACAGGTTTAAATGTGCGGTCCTTGCCTACTAAAGTAATATCGGTACCATGTAGCGTAGTTACTACCGGAATATAGATGCCGTAAGTAAGCAGTATCTGCTTAGCCATAAACGCGGCTGAAGCATGCGGAATAGCATAATGTACGTGTAACAGATCCAGCTTTTCAAAACGTACCACATCTACCATTCGGCTGGCAAGGGCAAGTTCATAGGGTTGATAATCAAACAATGGATAGTTGGATACCGAAACCTCGTGATAGAACAAGTTTGCCGAAAAAAAATCAAGCCGGGCCGGTTGATTGTAGGTGATAAAATGAACCTGATGCCCGCGATCTGCAAGGGCCTTGCCAAGTTCGGTGGCTACAACGCCGCTACCGCCAAAGGTTGGATAACAAACAATACCTATTTTCATTATTACAAGGTTAACAGCAATTTATTGTAATAGTGTTAAGCGGATGTAATTATTTAGGTGCGGCATCGGATGCCTTGCAGCAACGACTAAATTGTTACAATCCTTTCTGTATCGCCTGATAAACCGCATCCTGTATCCTCGGCCTGATGTTCAGGCTGGATAACTTGCTACCCACTGTTGGGTTTACACGGTTAGATAGGAACACATATACCAGGTTATATTTAGGATCAACCCAAACACAAGTGCCGGTATAACCAGTATGCCCATAAGTTTGTGGTGAAGCTAATTTTGACGGGTAATGATGATCTTCTAATGGATCCCAGCGGTCAAACCCTAAACCACGGCGACTAACTGCGGATTGCTTTGCTGTAAACAGGTCAACGGTTTGTGGTTTGATGTATTGCACACCGCCGTAAGCGCCCCTGTTTAAAAGCATCTGGTATAATATGCCCAAATCATTAGCGCTCGCAAATATGCCCGCATTGCCGGAAACATTGCCCATCAGTGCCGCGGTTTGGTCCTCGGTATAACCATCCAACAAAGTATGGCGGAAAACCGCATCCTGTTCAGTAGGTACTATCTGTGATGCCGGAAAACGATAAAGTGGCAAAAAGCCAGCTGTTTTCATACCCAGGGGTAGGTAAAACTGGTTTAATACATAATCGTTTAATGGTGTAGAGGTAATGGTTTCGACAATCTCTTTCATCAATACCATACTCACATCGCTGTAAACATATTGTCCGCGGGTACGTAACGGCGATTTTAATATGTCCTGCCACATCACATCTTTAAAATAATTCTTTCGCAAAAAATAGTTGTCCGAAACTTTCGTCGGATATGCCGCAGATGAATCGATGCTATGGTCGCTTGGTTTTAACTTTTCGTAGGTTGGAATATCGGGCACTAAGCCAGCCTGGTGCTCCATTAATTCACGAACAGTAATATCGTTTTTATTGGAGTTGCGAACGCCCGGGATATAATCGCCTATGGTCGAATCCAGGCCGATTTTTCCTTCATCATAAAGCTTCATTACCTCCATGGTAGTAGCAGTAACTTTGGTTAAAGATGCCACATCGAATATATCGGTTATTTTATCGGGTAGCTGATCGTCATAAGTATGATCGCCGTAGGCTTTATTGAATATTACCTTGCCGTCTTTCGCAACCAATACCACACACCCGGGTGTAGCATGTTCCGAAACGGCTTCGCGAGCAATATCATCTATAGCGATCAGGTTGATGGAATTAACTCCCGCATCTTCCGGTACAGTATATTGCAGGCGTGTTTTAGTTGTAAGGAATCCCATATTAGCCGCATAGCGGGGCGTGAAAGTGCTCGTAAGTTTTTGTGTGATAGCTACTCCACCGAATATGGCTTGTGCACTAAAATAAGCAGATACAGGAGTTACCCTTTGTGACCAAATGATAGGTGCGGTAACACTATTCAGTTTATTAAATGAATCGCCGCTGCCGAACAGGGCGACAATAACTGTTTTTAATTTTTGTGTTTGGGTGATAAAGTCAATAATCTGGGGATTGTTTACATCAGTGTTGCTTAGTTGGACGATGATAGTATTGTACCATTTTAAGTCCGCTGATAAATCATTAATATTTTTTGGCCTGTTATACAGATTGCCGTTAATAGCATCTACCTTGGTGTATTTGTTCAGCAAACTATCGAAACCGGTGGCATATTGATTAGTGAAGTGCACGCTGGCAATTTTCGCGGTATTCAGATTTTGCATAGGGACGGTAAAATCAGAATTGTTTAATAAAACGGTAGTATTTTGCACTAAGGCTTCTTCCTGAACATAGGCCTTGCCCGTCGGCGGATTTTGCGCGCAGGCGGAGTTAAACAATACAAACGCCGACAAGAATATAACAACACCATTAAACCTATTTTTTTTCATAAACCTTTTCACCATTAACATACGTTTTTAGCACTTTAACCTTAGGCAGGTCGGCGCCATTTATTTTCATAATATCATTGTCCAGTATCACAAAATCGGCATACTTGCCAACCTCGATACTGCCTTTTTCTTTTTCCTCGAAATTTGCTTTGGCTGCCCATACGGTTATGCCCCGTAAAGCTTCCTCCCGGCTCAATGCATTTTTGGGTTGAAAGCCATTTCCCGGAAACCCTTTCAAGTCCTTTCGTACAACAGCAGCATAAAATGTATAAATGGGGTTGATGTTTTCAACCGGGAAATCAGTTCCCAATGGAAGCCAGCCATTCTGATCCAACAATTGTTTATAAGCATAGGCGGTTTTTAAACGCTTAGTACCTAAACGGCTCGCTGCCCAATACATATCAGATGTTGCATGGGTGGGTTGTACAGATGGAATGATGCTGTATTGCCCGAACATATTAATATCCGATGGTGCCAATATCTGTGCATGCTCTATCCGCCAGCGACGATCATTTTTGCCTTTCAATACACTTGCGTATATTTTTAACATCACCCTATTGGCCGAATCGCCAATAGCATGGGTAGCTAATTGAAAATTACTTTTGATGATCTTTTCAGCTATTTGTTGAAAATGTTTAGGGTTACTCAATAAAAATCCGCTCCAGTTTTTTTGATCGGAATATGGTTGCAATAAACAAGCGCCGCGCGAACCTAAAGCGCCATCGGCAAACATTTTAAATCCACGCACATCTAAACGTGGTGTTTTGATAATGCCGCGTTTTAATAAGAACGCATAATTCTCAGGCCTGTCTAATAATAAAACATACATGCGTATTTTTAAGTCGCCTTTGTGTTGCATGTCTGAAATGGTATTTACCATAGTATACGGCAAGCCACAATCATCAATAGTGGTTAGTCCATCGGCGAAACAATTGCGTTGCGCAGCTAACAAGCCATCTTGCACCACGCTATCATCGGGAGGAGGTATTTTTCGCCTGATGATGCCTATCGCGTTATCCAGTAATATGCCGGTGAGTTTTCCTTTTATGGTTTCAATCTCGCCACCGGTAATGGTTTGCCCCGGTTTAATTCCCGCTATATTTAGAGCCGCCTGGTTGGCAATAGCGGCATGTTCATCAACACGTGTTAGCAATACCGGCCTAACCGGGAATAAAGAATCGAGTTTTGCTTTGGTGGGGAATGCTTTATTTTTCCAAAGATTTTGATCCCACCCATTACCGATTATCCACCCATCAGGACTGCGGCGGGCATAGGTATTTATGGTATCGACAATTTCTTCCCAACTGTGAGTATTGGTTAAATCGGCTTGCTGCAGGCCTATGCCATATTCGTAAAAATGGGTGTGTGCGTCAATAAAACCTGGATATATAGGGTGCCCACCTGCATCAATTACCTCACGGGCCAAATACTTTTTATCAAGCGTAGCGCTATCGCCAACGGCGATAATTTTACCTCCACTTACTACAAACGCCTGTGCAGTACTAAAACTGCTATCAATAGTATAAATCAGCGCGTTTTTAACTAAAAGGTCGGCATTATATTCCTTTTTTTGTTTGCACGATAGAACAAAAAGGAACAAGATGGGCCATAAATTTTTCATAAAAGTAGTGTCGTACAAGTTTAAATAAAACTATAAACTATATACAACTGACAAATGATAAAAAAGTTATATTTAATTTAGCATCCAAATACCATTCGTGCGCTATTGTATCGGTTTCATTGGCGCCAGATAAAGGAGAACTAATTTTAGATGTCAGATATAATACAACTTTTACCGGATGCCGTTGCCAACCAGATCGCCGCTGGCGAAGTGGTGCAACGCCCTGCATCAGCAGTAAAAGAACTGGTGGAGAACGCGATAGACGCGGGTGCGGATAAGATACAATTGATATTAAAGGATGCTGGCAAGGCACTGATACAGGTGATCGATAACGGTTGCGGCATGAGCCTTACCGATGCGCGCATGAGTTTTGAGCGCCACGCGACTTCCAAAATAAAAAAAGCTGAGGACCTATTTGCCATTCGTACTATGGGATTCCGTGGCGAAGCTATGGCTTCGATAGCCGCTATTGCCCAGGTGGAGTTAAAAACCAGAAGACATGAGGATGAATTAGGCACCTGTATTTTAATTGAAGGATCGGAAGTAATAAGTCAGGAAGCATGTTCGGCTAATACAGGCACATCTATCTCGGTAAAAAACCTGTTTTACAATACCCCCGCCCGGCGCAACTTTTTGAAGAGTAACCCGGTGGAGATGCGCCATATTATTGATGAATTTCAACGGGTATCATTGGCCAATCCGCAAATATTTTTCTCGCTGCACCATGATGGGCAAGAGGTTTATCATTTACCGGCATCGCTATTAAAACAGCGTATTGTTCATCTGTTTGGGAATAATTATAACCAGCGACTAGTTCCGGTTGAAGAGGATACCAGCATTATTAAACTGCATGGCTTTGTTGGCAAACCAGAGTTTGCCCGTAAAACGCGCGGCGAGCAATTCTTTTTTGTAAACAACCGTTTTATAAAGGATGCTTACCTTAACCACGCCGTATTTACGGCTTACCAGGAGTTATTGCCGGAGGAATGCTATCCGATGTATGTTTTATTTATCGACATAGATCCATCCAAAATTGACATTAATGTTCATCCCACCAAAACAGAGATCAAATATCAAGATGAAAAATCGATATATGCTATCATCCGCTCGGCAGTAAAACGGTCTTTAGGTAGATATAATATCACGCCGAGTTTGGATTTTGACCAGGAGAACAGCATTGAGCATCTGATAACGCCAAAACCGTTTGAAGAGATCGTTGCACCAACTATCGCATTTAACCCGGATTTTAATCCTTTTGCTGCGGAGAAAAAGATCGAGCGTGAGCTGCCGCCAGCTTTCAGAACCAGCGGCGAATATCGGAGTTCACCTATCCCCCAAAATTGGGATACGTTATACGAAATCAGCAAGCGAGAGCCTTCGATCCAGCATAAAATGCATGAGGAGGCTAATATTGAGGTTGATGAGCAGGAGATCACCAAGTCAAGCGAACGCCAGCTTTTCCAGATCCATAACCGCTTTATACTATCGCAAATAAAATCGGGTTTTATGCTGATCAGTCAGCAAGCGGCGCATGAGCGGGTATTGTATGAGCGATTTTTGCAGCAATTGCAAAGCCACTCGGGTGTTAGTCAGCAAAGCTTGTTTCCGCAATCAGTTACACTAAACAGTGGCGATTTTGAGTTATTAAAAGAGTTGTTGCCAGATGTGCGTGCTTTAGGCTTTGACATACGCGAGTTTGGAAAAAATACAGTAGTAGTTGAAGGCATACCGGCTGATTTGAATAATGTTGGCGAAGAACATTTGTTAGAGCAATTGCTGGAGGGCTTTAAAAATAACCTTGCCATATTAAAACTGGATAAGCGTGATAACCTGGCAAGATCATTGGCGCGCAACGCGGCGATAAAAGCAGGCACTAAAATGTCATTAGAAGAAATGAATTTACTAATAGACCAGCTTTTTGCCTGCCAAATGCCTAATCTTGCATTAAATGGAAAGCCTGTAATTAGTACCTTTACACTAGCTGAATTAATTGAACGATTTGAAAAATAGCCCTTGGCTACATATATAATATTTAAACTGACATGCAATCCCCTTTTGGTAGTCTATCTCCAGTCGTAAAAAACCTGTTGATCATCAACATACTTTGTTTTTTGCCATCTGTTTTATTTAATGAGAATATCAATAATATGATCATTACTCATTTCGCGGCTTTTTACATCTACTCGCCGTTTTTTAGGCCCTGGCAAATTATAACCTACATGTTTTTGCATGGCGGCTGGGAGCATATCATCTTTAACATGTTTGCCCTGTTCTCCTTTGGCCCCATAGTGGAATACAGTATTGGCTCAAAGCGTTTTTTTACGCTTTATTTTGTTTGTGGTATTGGTGCTATCCTGTTACAGTTGTTGGTACAGGGTATAGAAGTATATCACCTTGTCGGGCATTTTTCTGTGCCGGATACACTACAAACGGACGATATGGCGCTAATAAGCCAATTACGCGAGATTTATTCATCGCCAACATTAGGTGCTTCAGGTGCTATTTTTGGTGTGTTGATAGCCTTTGGTATGCTTTATCCAAATATGGAACTGATGATCATGTTTATTCCTGTGCCAATAAAAGCAAAATATATTATTCCCGTTTATATATTAATTGAGTTGGGTTTAGGGATAGGCCATGTTGGCGGGGATAATGTAGCCCACTTCGCGCACTTGGGCGGGGCATTAATAGCCTTTATTATGATAAAAATTTGGGGCATCAGAAGGCCAAACAGTTTTACCTAGATGACGTTTAGTAATAAGATAATATGAGTAATAGCTGGCAAAACATACAATCAAAAGTACTTAAGTCGGATAGTAAGCTTAACCTGCTTATTGCCATTAATGTTGCTGTTTATTTGCTGATAAACATCCCCGCTGTTTTTGAATGGCTGTTTACCGGCAGCTCGCAAATCATCTCATTTTATTCTAACGAATACCTGGCCATACCGGCATATCTGCCCAAGCTCGAAGTACGTTTCTGGACGCCACTTACCTACATGTTTATGCATGCCGGCATCTTTCACATCCTGTTTAATATGCTATGGCTGTACTGGATTGGGCAAATATTTGAGGAATACCTGGGCAAACAGCGGATTGTTGGCGTATACCTTTTAGGTGGCTTAGCCGGCGCGCTATTCTACATACTTAGCTATAATTTATTCCCGGTTTTTGCCGCGGTATTGCCATTTAGTACAGCAGTAGGAGCCTCGGCAAGTGTAATGGCTGTAATTGTAGCTACTGCTACTTTAATGCCCGATTATACTATACCACTGATGATCATTGGCCCGGTTAAATTAAAATGGCTGGCTATTTTTTATGTGATACTCGACTTTTTGAGTATCGCTGGGCCTAATGCCGGCGGCGAAATCGCCCACCTTGGCGGCGCGTTATTTGGCTTCATCTACATCAAACGCCTGCAGGCAGGTAGTGATTGGGTAGGCAACATCGCCAATCTGTTTAAATCTGGCCCCAAGCTTTCTAAACTAAAGGTGGTTGCCCGCAGTAATAACAAAAGAGCAAACTCCCGCCCACGGCAGGATGAAGTTGATGTTATCCTCGACAAAATATCAAAGGTGGGTTACGAACACTTAAGCAGCGAAGAAAAAGAAATATTATTCCGCGCCAGTAAAGATGACAATTAGAAAAAGCGGGCTTGGTTTTTTTGATAAAATTTTACTGTGGCTAAACTACCTGCTTTGCGCGGCATTGCTGTTAAGTTACCTGGCGCCCATTACAAACCCGTCGAATTACTGGATCATCGCCTTCTTTGGGTTGGCTTATCCTATTTTATTGGTGATTGCCTTGCTGTTTGCTTTTTACTGGCTGCTGCGCAAAAGTATATGGGTTTTATTACCATTGATAGTTATTGGTATAGGCTGGAACATGCTGAACAAAAATTTTGGTTTGCGTGCTTCTACCAAACCCGGCACGACCAAAGATTCTAACGCTATACGCATTATGACCTATAACGTGCATGATTTTAAACGTTACGGATCAGATAATGATACCTCAACCCGAAACGATATTTTATCAATTATAAAGCAGGAAAATCCTGATTTGATTGGTTTTCAGGAGTTTTATAGCCGTAACTACGGGCCATATCACATGGTTAACGCTTTAAAAAAACTGTTAAAAACAAATAGCTACTATCTGGTGGGTTTTGAGTCAAACTCAACCGATTCGATAGGCATGGCCATATTTTCCAGGTATCCAATTGTAGCGCGAGGCTTAATCATGTTGTCTGATGATAGAACGGATGAAAACCAATGCCTTTACATCGATGTAAAAAAATCAAATAAGATCATCCGGTTTTACAGCATACACCTGGAGTCTGTGCATTTTCAATCGGAGGATTACAGCTATTTAAAAGGGGTATCCCAAGGAAAGCCCAACGTGCACTCTACTAAAAGATTAGCAGCCAAATTAAAATCGGCCTTTATTAAACGATCGCAACAGGTTTTTAAAGTTAAAGAGAGTGCGGCAGTTTGCCCATATCCTTATATCATATCCGGTGATTTTAACGATACGCCCAGTTCTTTTGCCGTAAACCAAATGAGCAAAGGCATGAAAAATGCCTTTTGCGAAAAAGGTTCGGGCTTTGGAAAAACATATAACGGCGATTTTCCCAATTTTCAGATAGATTATATCATGGCGGGTCCAGGCTTCGAAGTATTAAATTACGATATTGTAGAGAAGCGATTGTCTGACCATTATCCAGTGATCAGCGATTTGGAACTAAAGTAGAACGAAAGAGAGTCAAGAATCAAGAGCGAAGAATAAGGAGAAAAGCAATAACATCGTAAATTTTTAAGTGTCTTGAATCTTGGCTCTTACATCTTGATTCTATTCTCAAACCAAAGCCGAAAAAATTGTAAGTTTGCCAGCATGAAACAGGATTTGTTTGTTTACAATACTTTAACACGCAAAAAAGAGGAATTTAAAGCAATAAATGCGCCGCATGTAGGCATGTACGTTTGCGGCCCAACCGTATACAGTGATGCACACTTAGGCAATTGCCGTACCTATATTTCGTTTGATATTATTTTCCGTTATTTAAACCATTTGGGTTATAAGGTACGGTATGTACGTAATATTACTGATGCCGGCCACCTTGAGGGCGATGCGGATGAGGGCGAGGATAAAATATCCAAGAAAGCTAAATTGGCCAAATTAGAGCCAATGGAGATCGCTCAAAAGTATACCGTAGGGTTTCATGATGTTATGCAGATATTGAATATTCTGCCGCCAAGTATCGAACCATTGGCTACAGGCCACGTTATTGAACAAATAGAATTGGTTAAAACCATATTGGAAAAGGGCTATGCTTATGAGGTAGATGGCTCGGTTTATTTTGATGTGGAAAAATATAACAGTACTAATGATTATGGGGTTTTAAGCGGCCGTAACCTGGATGACCTATTAACCAATACGCGATCATTAGGCGGTCAACAGGAGAAGCGGGGTAAACTGGACTTTGCCCTTTGGATAAAAGCTAAACCTGAAACGTTAATGAAATGGCCTTCGCCCTGGAGTGTTGGCTTGCCGGGGTGGCACCTGGAATGTTCCGCTATGAGCGAGAAATATCTTGGCGAGCACTTTGATATACATGGCGGTGGTATAGATCTGATACCGACGCATCATACTAACGAGATCGCTCAAAACATGGCGGCTTGTGGTAAAACACCGGCTAACTATTGGGTGCATACCAATATGCTTACGGTCAACGGGCAAAAAATGTCGAAATCATTAGGCAATAGTTTTTTGCCGCATGAATTATTCAGCGGAGAAAATTCTATTCTGAATAAAGGCTATAGCCCTATGACGGTTCGCTTTTTTATGTTACAAGCTCATTACCGCAGCACGCTTGATTTTAGTAATGATGCTATGGAAGCATCGGAAAAAGGATTTAAACGGCTAATGAATTCATTTGGCTTACTTAAAGATTTAAAAGCATTTTCGAGTACTGATGTTGAAATAAAATCGCTTTCTGATCGTTGTTATGAGGCTATGAATGATGATTTTAACAGCCCTGTGCTTATTGCAGAGCTGTTTGAAGCATCCCGGATTATCAATTCGGTTTATGATAGTAAACTGAAAATTGACACCGAAAATCTGGAATTGTTAAAACAATTAATGAATAGTTTTGTACTTGATATTTTGGGTTTGAAAGATGAACAAGCAGCGGGCGATGATTTGCCACAGGTTTTAAATTTTATTGTTAACCTGCGCAATGAGGCAAAAAGCAGCCAGGATTACGCGACATCAGACAAGATAAGAAATGGCCTGCAAGAAATAGGATTTCAATTGAAGGATACCAAAGAAGGAACAAACTGGACTAAAATTTAAAACATATAAATCTGCACGGGATTACCCATGTTATAACTAAATTCCCCTCACAATTCATTATCATATGAGAAAAATATTTTCAGCCGCTGTTATATTAACTTGCTTTGCCAATTTAGCCATGGCCCAAAAGCCCGATCTGGCACATGTAGATAAAGTTATTAAAGCAGAGGATAACTTTAACAATTTAGTTGCCCGCAAAGGGATTAAAGCTGCATTTTTAGAAGTTGCAGATATCGAAGGGATAGTTTTTAAACCAAACCCGGTTAAAATAACAGACTTTTATACCAATATTGATAAACAGCCGGGTACTTTAACCTGGCAGCCTAAATTTGCGCGTATATCTGCCAATGGCGATCTCGCTTTTACAGCAGGGCCATATGTTTACCAAAATGGTAAAACTGATGACGACAAGGTATATGGCGATTATGTATCCATATGGCGTACCGACGAGAACAATAAATTAAAATTACTGATGGATCTGGGTATTCAGCACCCGGAACCTGAGCAGGACGCTATTACCGACTTTCAGGAACCCGATTCATCAAAGCTGGTTGCGCCAAGTAAAGATCCCTTTAATGGCAAAAGTGTAATATTGGCTACCGATAAAATATTCAATCATTCATTATCAATATCAACTTTAGCAAGTTATAAAGAGTTTCTAAGTCCAGAAGGCCGCTACTATTTCCCCGGCTTTGAGCCGATGATTGGTCAGGACAAGGTTATGAAATTTATTGACAACGAAGCTATTACTATAACTGCTGAGACTACTGATGCTGGCCGCTCAACCAGTAATGACCTGGCTTACAGTTACGGAACAGCCCGCATAACCAAGGGACAGGTTGTTAGCAATTACAATTACGTTCGTGTTTGGGAAATTGATAAAGATCACAAATGGGATATTTTGCTGGAAGTGTTTTCGGCTGTTGAAAACGATTAATGACTATACACTTAAAAAAAGAGGGATGATTCACAAGAATCATCCCTCTTTTTTTAAGGCAGATCTTGCTGCATTAAGTATTTTTAGAACAACCCTTCTATAATATCATCTGTTGATAGGCCATCGGCTTCAGCATGGTAGCTGCGCACAATACGGTGGCGGAGAATTGGTTTGGCAATAGCCTGTACATCCTCAATGTCTGGCGAATATTTACCGTTAAGAACAGCATGGCATTTGGCGCCCAGGATTAAATATTGCGATGCCCGCGGGCCTGCACCCCAGTTTAGTAAACGTTTTACCTGTGGGGCCGCGAATTCGCCATTAGGGCGGGTTTTAGCTACCAGTTTAACCGCATACTCCAGTACGTTATCGGCAACAGGGATATTACGTACCAGCTGCTGAAAATAAATGATCTGCTCAGCGTTTAAGATATGATTAACCTTTGCCTGATTTGAACTGGTTGTATTTTTAACTACTTGCAATTCCTCTGCAAAAGATGGATAATCTAACGACACATTAAACATAAACCTGTCCAGTTGCGCCTCGGGTAAAGGATAAGTGCCTTCTTGTTCGATTGGGTTTTGGGTAGCCAGAACAAAAAACGGTTTTGAAAGCTGGTGTGTTACGCCAGCCGCGGTAACCGCCTTTTCCTGCATGGCCTCTAATAAAGCGGCTTGTGTTTTTGGCGGTGTACGGTTTATCTCATCAGCTAATATGATGTTAGAAAATACCGGACCGGGTATAAATTTGAAATTCCTGTCTTCCCCCAAGATTTCTGAACCAATAATATCCGATGGCATCAGATCGGGCGTAAACTGTATTCTTTTAAAATCCAGATCGAGTACTTGAGCAACGGTTTGTACCAGTAAAGTTTTAGCCAAACCTGGTACACCAACCAATAAGCAATGCCCATTACTAAAGATGGAAATAAGGACGAATTTAACAACTTCGTCCTGGCCGATAATAACTTTACCTATCTCGGCACGCAATTGCTTGTAGGCCTTGTTTAAAGCGTCTGCGGCTTCAACATCCGATGGGTATTGCATGTATATTATTTAGTGGCGTTAGCTTGTACCGGCGCAGGAGGCGTAGCCCAGCCTTTTAAATCGGAGCAGATTACAAATTCCGGATCGATCTTGATATAAGTTTCTTTCCTTCTTTTTTCAAACCACTCACTTACTGTACGGTTAGTTTTATCATTGAATGCGGCATCTTTCAGCTTAGGGAAATCCTGGGCCAAATTAGCTTTATGCGCGTCGGTAACTGATTTTAAAAGTAAAATTTTATAAGTTTTTTTACCGGCATTATCCGTAAATAATTGTGGTTTTGAATACCCGCCTATTTTCATGGTATCAATAACCAATGCTATTTGCGGGTCGAGTTTATCACTTGGAATAATGGTGCTTCTGTTTTGTACGTCATCGGCATTTAGCAACATGCCACCATTAAATTTGGTTTCCTTGTCATCAGAATAAAAGGCAGCTGCGCTTGAAAAGTTTATTTTAGAGTTTGTCATCAGGTCATGATAAACGCTGTCGGCTTTACCCTTAGCCCTGTTAAGGCTGGCCTGAGTAATTGCCGGAATAATTAAAATATGCCTAACATGTACTTGTTCGCCGCGACGCTCAATAACCTGTAAAAAGTGAAACCCGAAATCTGTTTCAAATACCGGAGAAATTTCACCCGCCTTTAATTTAAAGGCCCAAGCTGCAAAATCTTTTACGTAACTAGTACGATCAGCAAACCCTAAATCGCCACCATCGGGTGCCGAGCCGGGATCTTGTGAATATAAACGTGCCAGTGTGCCAAAATCTTCCCCATTTTTTACACGTGTGCGTAAATCCTCGGCCTTTTGGCGGTAAAAAGCTTTTTCGTCAGTGTTTAATTTGGGTTGAAAAACAATTTCACCAACTTCAACTTCTTTGTTATATGTAGGCAAGCTGTCTTTTGGTATTTTGTTGTAATAGTTTTCAACGTCCTGAGGGGTAACGTTTAACTTTTCAGTTATTTTAGCCCTCATCTTATCTGCAACCAATGACTCCTTAATGTCCGGACGAATCTCGTCCTTATATTGGATAACCGAACGGCCCAGGAATTGCTCAAGCCTATCCTGGCCTCCAGCCCTTTGCGTCATGGTGCGCATACGGCGGTCAACCTCATTATCAACTTCATCATCCTTAACCTCAATACTATCAATTATGGCTTGTTGCGCTAAGATTTTTTGTGCTAGTAATCCATGTAGTATCTGGCATTTGATAGCCTGGTTAGGCGTACCACCCTGTGCCAGATAATTGGCATATGATAATTCAATATCAGATTGTAAAATAATATTATTGCCAACAACCGCGGCTATTTTATCAAGTGTGTGCTTTGGAGCACTTGCCATTGCCAGGCTGTCTTTATTTTGTGCACTGGCTATTGATGCTGATAAACATATCCCCAGAATGGCTAACCCAATTTTTCTCATGTATATTTCTGATGCTAAATAGTATGCGGACGGTATCCGCTTAAAAAAATCAAATTTCGGTAAAATTTATTAATTATAGCAGGTTTAAATTTTAGCCAGCTATAATTATGCGAATATGCCGATAAAGCTTGAAACTGTTTAACTACTTTTGGTTAAAATTTGTTAAAGTGAAAACCGAAAATCCAGCAGCGCTGCATTTTATATTGCAGGACGATATATTTTTACTGAATCAGGATCGCGGTGCTTACAGCGCCACGGCCTTACCCACAGAACAGTCTGTAACACAACCTGAACCGGTAGTTATTGTAGAAACGAAACCAATTGAGTTTAATTATTTAGGCGGCAACAAAAAAAACTTCCTGATCACGGTTCATTATCCCGGTATTGATTTTATGGCCGATGCGCACTTAACAGCGCTGCAAAATACACTGAAGCGTTTAGGTTTTGAGCTGGATGATGTAGCGATCTTAAACTTAGCTGAGTACATCGAAGTGGATCATGAAACCATATTAAACTTTTTTAACCCCAAAAAAATGCTGTTGATGGGCGCAAACGCATTGCCAAAAGATACTGCTTCGCTTAAATTAAACGAGCAACAAACCAAAGGCAATTGCGCCATGCTATTAAGTTTTAGTTTTGATGAGATGATGGACAACAACGAGTACAAAAAAGCCTTCTGGGAGCAGATGAAATTACTGTAACTGAATTTATCTTTATTCTTGAATCTTATATCTTGACTCTAAATATGCAACAGTTAGTTTTTGCAACCAATAATGCCCACAAGCTGGAAGAAGTAGCCGCCAAAATTAACGGCAAAATAAAGTTATTAAGCCTTACTGATATTGGCTGTGTAGAAGATATTGATGAAACAGGCACCACATTTCGTGAGAATGCGTCATTAAAAAGCAAATTCATTTATGATAAATACCATGTAAATTGTTTTGGTGACGACAGCGGCCTGGAAATTGAAGCGTTAAACGGCGAACCGGGGGTATACTCTGCCCGTTATGCAGGCGAACACGGTAATCATGCCGCTAATATTGATAAGGTGCTTACATCTATGAAAGGTGTTACCAACCGAAAAGCTAATTTTCGCACGGTAATATCACTAATATGGAATGGTGATGAACATTTCTTTGAAGGTGTGATAAACGGTACCATCCGTAATGATCGCAGTGGTACAGCAGGCTTTGGCTACGATCCTATTTTTCAACCGGATGGTTATGACAAGACTTTCGCTGAAATGAGCCTGGCTGAAAAAAACAAGATCAGCCATCGCGCTATCGCCATGGCTGATCTGCTTTTTTTTTTAAAGAAAGTTTAAAACTCTACGTGCATCCTTAAGGAAAATACATTTACCGGCCCTCGGCTTGTGTTATACGCAGGGTTGAGTATAAACTGGTAATCGGGTGTTAACCAAAGCTTCTTTTGGTACGCATTTATCTTATAGTAAACCTCGGCTACCATTTCGGGTGCATAGTTAAGTTTGCCATCGCCTATAATAAAGCCGTAGCCGCCATCGGCTAAATAGTCGCGGTGCTCTGATGATAAGCCATCACCTATAAAAGCTAATCCTATTTCATCATCAGGGCGTTTCCATGATGTTCCTTTTAATTCAGCACCAAAACTTACTGATCGGTCGATCTCGGTAAAAAACCAGGTTTCGGTATGCCCATCATTATAGCTTGCTTTGGCAAATACACCCAAATCGCTGGTAATATATTGATCGGCACTAATGCCAAATCCTACTTTGTGCCTGCCATAAGCCTGTGTCGAATCAACATTTGGCGCTTTAGGATTTTGCGCGATCGCTTCAGCATAATTACCAAATTTGCCATTGTTTAAATAACCTAATACCCGCACAGTACCCTTTTGGCCGCCGATGGTATAGCGCCTTTCATATTCAATATTTTGGGTGTTAGCTTTTAATACTTTGGCATCCCACACCGCGCCATTCGCCGTAGTTGTAACCATGGTAAGCGAAAAACGCAACGTCCAGTCGGGTTGGCCTAACTCGGTGTAAAGCCCCAGCACATAACCACGAGTGTTCGCGGCGTAGTCATAAGCTCCGTTATCCATTAAAGCCCAGTTCATAAATTGCATACGCGGGTCATGGCTGAAATTATTATTATCGAAAAAGTCAGCCAAACCATATTTACCGGCAGCTATGGTAAAATAATGTTTGCTTCTAAACCCCGCAATTACGTTTTGATCATCGGTAATGGTATCTTTTTCTTTGCCCCACTCAAATGTTTGGCGCAAATAAAGCCGTGCTATATAAATAGCCGGTTCTGTGCTGCCTACCCTAAAAGTTTCGCCGTTTGGAAAAGCCGCAATACCGGTAGTTTTACTTAACCCGCTGCCGCCTGATAATTCCGGGTCAAAAACAAAATCAGCCCCTTTCCATAATCTCGCATCGCCAAACAAGGTGCTTGTGATTGATGTTTGTGTTTCACCTAAAGTCGACAAACTGTTTTTACCTGAATAGGAAGCGCTAAAGGGCGGCTTATCCTGCGTAATGGTGGTTTCCTGGAAATGCAGGCTGTACCACTGTTGTTTAACGGTATCCTGTGCAAAGGATCCGGTAAAAAATATTATACAAATTATAACGGTAAAAAATATCTTCATAAAGGATTGATTACAGCCACTGGCTGAATTTGTTAATGAACCAGTTTTTTATTAATTGTGTTAGCAAACAGTAGCAGAATAATATACCTATTAACCATGGGAAAAAGCTTAACGGCAATGCCACCAGCTTAAATGCCGATGCAATAGGTGAAAATGGAAGCGCAATACCTATTAGCATAATAAGCGATGTAAGCGCCACTACCGGGGTAGCCGCCCAGCTTTGTATAAATGGTATTTTACGAGTACGTATCATATGTACAATTAGCGTTTGCGATAGTAAGCTCTCAACAAACCAACCGGTTTGAAAGAAGTTTGCATGCGCTGTAGAGTTGGCCTTAAATACATACCATAGTACCGCAAAGGTGGCATAATCAAAGATGGAACTGATAGGGCCGATATAGATCATGAACTTACTGATACCGCTGGCATCCCATTTACGTGGCTTAACAATATAGTCGTCGTCCATTTTATCCCAGGGGATAGAGATCTGCGAAATATCGTACAGCAAATTGTTGATCAATATCTGGATAGGGAGCATTGGCAAAAACGGCAACAGCGCGCTGGCACCCAGCATGCTAAACATATTGCCAAAGTTGCTGCTGGCTGTCATTTTGATGTATTTAATGATGTTGCCAAACGTACGACGGCCATAAATAACACCCTTGCGTAGTACCATCAGGTCTTTCTCCAGCAAAATAATATCGGCGCTCTCTTTGGCAATATCTACCGCGGTATCAACAGATATACCTACGTCAGCATCACGTAAAGCGGCAGCATCGTTGATTCCATCGCCCATAAAGCCAACGGTGTGGCCCTTGGCCTGCAAAACCTTTACTACCCTTGATTTTTGTAGCGGACTTAATTTAGCCAAGATGCTGATATCGTCGATACGAGCGGTAAGCTCCTCATCGCTCATGTTTTCCAGGTCTTTACCTAATAAAATATTGTTGACTGGGATGCCTACATCTTTACAGATTTTCTTGGTAACCACTTCGTTATCGCCGGTTAACACTTTTATGGTGATGCCTAAGCGGTGCAAAGCCTCGATAGATGGCTTGGCAGATGGTTTTGCAGGATCAAGGAAACCCACAAAACCTGTTAATATCATATTGCTTTCATCTGCAACAGTATAGGTAAGGGGTCTTTCATCGTATTGTTTAATGGCAACCAATAATACCCTTAATCCTTCTTCATTTAATTTCCTGGATGTTTTAAGGATAGTTTCGCGCATTTTATCATCCATTGGGATAACGGCATCGCTTTTTATTTGCAGCTGATCATCTTCACCAGGGTCAAAAGCATGGGTACATAAATCCAGTACTTCCTCAACAGCGCCTTTACAGATCAGCAGTTGTTTATGATCTTTTTCTTCGAGGATAACCGACATGCGCCTGCGCTGAAAATCAAACGGGATCTCATCTACTTTTTTAAAGGCTTCCCCTTCTTTAAGGCAGTCATGGAGTTCCACGTGTTCCAGTACAGCCAGATCCAGTAAGTTTTTTAATCCTGTTTGGTGATAGCTGTTCAGGTAAGCCCATTTCATCACCTCGTTATCTTCGTGGCCGAAAACATTTAAATGACGTTCCAGGACGATTTTATCCATGGTTAATGTGCCTGTTTTATCGGTACATAAAATATCCATGGCGCCAATGTTTTGTATAGCGTTCAGGCGTTTTACTACTACTTTACGTTTCGACATGTTAACAGCTCCCTTAGCCAAATTGGCGGTAACAATCATTGGCAACATCTCAGGGGTTAAACCCACTGCTATGGATATACCAAAAAGTAATGCTTGTAACCAGTCATGCTTAGTAAACCCATTAATTAAAAACACCAGCGGAACCATCACCAGCATAAACCTGATTAGCAACCAGCTTACGCTATTTACGCCTTTGTCAAAACTGGTTTCAGCGCGTTTGCCAACTAATGATTTTGATAGCGAGCCGAAATAAGTTTCGCCACCGGTATTTACAACAACCGCATGGGCCGTGCCGCTTACCACGTTTGTGCCCATAAAGCAAACGTTATCCAGATCAAGCGGTGAAATATTGTCAGCCTTTTTATTGGCCGCTTCTGTTTTTTCTACAGGCAAGGCTTCGCCGGTTAGTATGGCCTGGCTCACAAATAGATCTTTCGACTGCATAATGCGCACATCCGCGGGGATCATATCCCCGGCCGAAAGCAAAATAATATCGCCGGGTACTAATTGTTTAATGTCTATTTCTTCGCGCCCTGTTTGCTCGCGTAAAACAGTAGCGGTCGTTTTAACCATCGATTTTAACTTCTCAGCCGCTTGGTTGCTGCGAAACTCTTGTACAAAACGCAGCATGGCGCTTAGCATCACCATAATGGATATTACAATAACCGTGGTGTAATCCCTGTCGGCAGGTGCCTGGATAATCACATCTGTAATTAAAGAGATGATAGCTAATACTACCAATACACCAATGAAGGGGTTTAAAAAAGCCTCGAAAAATTGAACATACCACTTCGGCGCTTTTTCATGTGCGACCTCGTTTAAGCCATAAGTGTGTAAACGATCTTTAACTTCAGTTGATGAAAGGCCGAGCTCATGACTTTGCAGTGCGAAAAGGTAATTCTCTTTACCCTGGCCTGAAACTTGTTTAATTTTTAATGCCGATGCGGTGCTGAATTCTGTAGATTGATGACCGTTGTTTTTGCCTAAAGCGGCTTTTAATTTTTCTCTTTTAAGCATAGTAATAATAATTACCCGTGGCCGGGCAGCTTAAAAGAGCAGACCTGGTTAGCGGGAGTTTCGTAATGAATGATATGAGCTTCGACTCGGACCAGTATCCATTTTCTTGTTTTTTAATTTTGTGCAAAGTAACGGCTTTAAACAACGCAACGCAATTGCATTAAAGCGAAAGTAGATGTTTAATATTAAGACAGTATTAAGTTATATGTTTAAGATGACGACTTAATT
Organism: Mucilaginibacter tundrae; assembly: GCF_013408825.1. GTDB lineage: Bacteria > Bacteroidota > Bacteroidia > Sphingobacteriales > Sphingobacteriaceae > Mucilaginibacter. Next base: position 77,691 of record NZ_JACCBZ010000010.1, on the reverse strand, counting down.
ACATTCCAGGTAAAATTGTTGCAAATAAGCTTCCATAAACGCATGGCGTTGTTCGGCGAGCTTTTTGCCGGTGGCAGTATTCATTTTGTCTTTTAGTAAAAGCAGTTTCTCATAAAAATGATTAATACTGGGCGCGTTGGTGTTTTTATACTGCTCCTTAGTCATGTTAAGGTTAGGCTTTATTTCAGGATTATAAATTTCACGGCCCTTAAAACCACCATAGCTAAATGCACGCGCAATGCCGATTGCGCCAATCGCGTCAAGTCGGTCGGCATCCTGTACAATGCTAAGCTCGGAAGATTGAAAGTTTAATTTATCAAAACCTGATTTGAAAGATATGTGGCGTATGATCTGTTGAACATGAGTAGTGACATGTTCAACAACATTTATGCTGTGAAGAAAATCACCGGCAGTAGCAGGGCCAATTTCTTCATCGCCATTGTGAAATTTACTATCAGCAATATCATGAAGTAGAGCTGCAAGTTCAACGGTAAGCAGGTCGCAATCTTCAGTGGCGGAAATTAGTTTCGCATTGGCATGTACCCGGTGAATGTGCCACCAATCGTGGCCGCCTTCGGCACTTTGGAGAGTAGTACGTACAAAGTCAACGGTTTTGTTAATTATTTCAGAGTTATTCATTATTCAATAATATCCGCAAAGATATTATTGTTAGTTTACTTTAGCCATATGAGATACTCCTTGTGGCTTAATATCTATCAAGTCAGCCACTTCGAAACCTAGAACTTCTGCGATCTGAAAAAGTCGTTCAACGGTTATTTTGGTATAACCAAGCTCAATTTTGCTATATGCGTTTTGAGAGATGGCTAGTTTTGCTGCCAAATACTCTTGCGTGTAGTTACGATACTCTCTTTTGTTCCGGATATTAGCAGCAATAGCTTTTACCTTGAAATTTAATCCCTCCGTCATAAATATTACAATTGTTATTATAATGCATTTACGAGAGGATTGTTTAAACGGTTTTGAGGAAGTGTAAATTAATATTTAAGGACGGTTTTTCATTTCGGCAAGTATGGCCCTTAAAAACTCATTAGGGTGTTGTGAGCCAATAATATATACAAGTCCATCGCGATCAGTAAGGTGTATTGCCTCTTTGCCACCGGTATAAAAACGGATAGTTCCTTTGCTATGCAGGTTATAAACCGGATTGTTAAATAAGTAGCGGCTGTACTCGCCTTTCTCAGCTTTAACAATACTGTTTAAGTCAATTTTTACCAAACGTGTGGTCCACAAACCATCGAGCAGGATGCTTTTATTTATAACGCGTGTGCGGAAATGCAACAGAAAACCCATAATGATCGAGATAACCAAAATAGCAAAACCCACCACCACCAATAGGGCGTTAGACCGCTGATCGGTAAAAAAGTAGGCGGCAAAACAAAACATCGACATTACCAGGCGTATGGTAATGGGGATAAATTCCCTGCCCAGGTATTGTTTTTCAATAAAATCGGGTTTATCGCTCATGTTTTAATTAATTCGAATATAGTAACTTTTTTAGTGTTTTTGCTCACTTTGTAATGTTCGCTGCTGCGGTAACCGGCAATCCAAATGATATCGCCATTTCCATTTACCAGTAAAGGCACTTGTGTTTTTTGGTGCACCGGTATTTTTTGGTCGATGAAATAGTCACTCAGTTTTTTTTTCGTTTTCATCCCCAGCGGGTAAAAATAATCACTTTGCTGCCACGCACGGATGGTTAATGGGTAAACTAACAAATCAGCGTCAATACTTATGGCTAATGGGTTGTTTTTTACAATAAGCGGGCTGTCGTCATGCAATAGGGTGATTTTATAGTTGTTATAAGCAACTTCGTGGTCATTTTGATTGATGGTAACTTCAATGGGTTGGTCCATTTTTTTTGTGAGGATAATGTTTTCCCTGTCTAAAATCAATCTGTAACCTAAACTTTCAAAAACCCTGCCCGAATGTTTATCCAACGCAGCGATCAGATCATCAATAGTCGTTTCATTAAAACTGTAAGGTTGTAGCAGGTTAAATAGTAGCAGCCGTTTAGGTTCTAATTTTTTCACTCCTTCCAAGGGTAGATGAAATTCATTACCATGTTTAATAAGCAACTCTTTTTTTAGTTCCGATAACCTTAATTCCAGCAATGTTTCTATTTCCCTGAAATGTTGCAGATTGTTTTCGAATGTTTTTTCCAGCCCAGGGTTTAGTTCCTTTAGTTTGGGAATAACTTCGTGACGTATTTTGTTGCGGGCATATTTTACTGATGAATTGGAGCTGTCTTCCACATATTGCAGACTGTTTTGCTGTACCAACTGCTGAATATTGTCACGGTTCAAGAATAGTAATGGCCTCACCAGGTCGCCGTTTTTGGGTAAGATGCCATGTAAGCCTGCTATGCCTGTGCCGCGGGTAAGGTTTAACAATATTGTTTCGATCGTGTCGTTTTGATGGTGCGCGAGTGCAATAACATCATAACTATGCTGTTGCTTAACTTGTTGAAACCACTGATAGCGTAAATCGCGGGCTGCCATCTGGATAGAGATCTTGTGGCTGGCGGCATAATCAGTAGTATCAAAGTTAGTGGTGTAAAACGGCACGTCGAGCTGTTGGGCAAGGTTTTTGCAAAATTCCTTGTCGGCAATGGCATCATCGCCGCGCAATTGAAAGTTACAATGAGCAATGCTAAAATTATACCCGGCCGCTTTTAACAGGTGCGCCATTAAAACAGAATCGATGCCGCCGCTAACCGCGGCAAGCACTTTACCGGCAGGTTTGAACAGTTTATTTTGTTCAATAAAATCAGTAAATTGTTTAACCGGCAGCATTCATCAAAATTATTAATTTAATAACCCCAACAAAAAACTAATTTTGCCATTGTGAGTAAATACGTTATAATTTTTTTATTACTGCTGATGGCGGGCAATGTTATCGCCCAAAAAAAAGCATCAAAAGTAAATTTGATTTCGTCCAGTAAAAGCCAGGGAGTTAAGATCAATGGTTTGGACGTGATTAAAGTTTATAATGGCATCTGGAGTCAGGATCGCACCCGTATGAGTTCGGATAGTGCCTATTTTTATCAAAGCGCCAACGCATTTGATGCCTTTGGTAACGTAGCCATAAATCAGGGTGATACGCTGAATATTTACTCAGATAAGTTGAATTATAACGGTAATACCAAGGTTGCCATATTAACCGATAATGTGAAAATGGTTGATAAAGAAGCAACCTTAACCACTAACTTTTTCAACTACAATACGGCTACCCGCATTGGCACATATACAAACGGTGGCAAGCTGGTGAGTAAAACCAATACGCTGGTAAGCCAGAATGGTTATTATTTCGCCGGTACGCATGATGCTTATTTTAGATATAATGTAGTTTGTACTACCAATGACGCGATGATTTATACCGACACCATGCGCTATAACTCGCAAACACGCATCAATTATTTTTATGGGCCAACCCGTATTTATGGTACTAAGGATAAGGACACCCTTTTAACAGATAACGGTACTTATAATACTATAGTTGAGCAGGCGCTGTTCACTAAAAACAACTTATATAAGCAAGGGACTAAATCACTAACCGGTGATACTTTGTTTTATGACCGGTTGAAAGGTTACGGCCGATCAATAAAACACGTAACCTTTAATGATAATGAACAAAAAATTACTATTAAGGGCGGCTTGGGAACTTATTTTAAGAAGAACGATCTGGCGATAGTTACCCGCGACCCTTATGTGATCCTGGTTACAGAAAACGCAGATTCGACTAAAAAAGATACGACAAAAGCACAACCACAGCCTCCTCTTACAAAAAAGGAGCTTAAAAAAGCTTTAGCCAATAACAAGGCTAAAATAGATGGCAAAAAATTGCCCGGTGGGCAGCAGCAATTGATCGATTCGGTAGGCAGAAAACTTACTATGCCAGTGATTGACTCTTTCAGCAAAAAGATGCCGAATATGATGAATGTGGATTCAGCCCGGAAAATACTATCGGCACAAAGCAAAAAAATAAGCCCGGCAGACCAAAGTAAAATAAAATCGGGCATTAAGAGCCTGCAAAAGGCTAAACTTGATACTAATGAAATTGTAACAGGCAAGCCTCCGATTGTGCCCAAAGATACAAGCAAGGTAAAAACGGATTCGGTTTATATGTCTGCAGATACGATTGAAACGCGAATATTGACATTTAAGGAACTTAATTTGCTACAGGAACAAGAACGGTTGTCGCATATTAGGGATACCACTATTAAAAAAACACCGTCTATTGTATATAAGGTTGCCCCTAAGTTTTTGACCTTAGACGCGCCCAAGTTTGCAAGGGATACCAGTTATCATCACCGGGATTATTTTGGGCACCCCAAAGCTACTAAGCCAGTACAGGCAAGACCTAAAAAAGACCAGATAATTGCTAAAGTTAAAAAGGTTGTTAAAACAGATTCCACATTTTTAGACCGCAAAATAGTATTGAAAGATACTGCCAGGGTGAGGATATTGTATGCTTTTCATAGCGCTAAAATATTTAAGTCGGATTTACAGGCTAAGGCTGATTCGATGTTTTATAGTAACAGCGACTCCACCATACGATGTTATACGAAGCCAATGATCTGGACGCAGGGCTCGCAACTGTCGGGCGATACCATTAACCTTATCATGAAAAATAAAAAGCTGGATAAGATGGATATGTATCCAAACGCTTTTATTGTGAATATTGAGAAAAATGATTCCACGCATTTTAACCAGGTTGGCGGCAAAAAAATGCGGGGCTTTTTTAAAGATAATAAACTAAGCCGTGTGTATTTTGATGGAAATGTAGAGTGCATATACTTTGTACATGACAGTACAACCCATTTGGTTACAGATATGCAGCGGTCATTTAGTAGCAGGATGCGTTTAAACTTAAAAAATAACGAGGTAACCGACCTGGCATTTTTAACCAAGCCAGATCATCGTTACATACCTATTGAAAAGGTTAAGGAGGATGAAAAGATATTAAAAGGTTTTATATGGAAACCTAAGGATAGGCCAATATCTAAAGAGTCGGTACTGCCATCATATAATAAGTCGCGCGACACCACTACTAAGCGTGTTGCCAGGGCACCCCGCCCTAAAAAGATGTATTCGGGTAAAGATAAGGGAATCGGTAAAGCTTCGACTGGTGTAAAGGCTGGGGCTGATAGCACATTGAATAAAAACCCCGCCGGCTTACCAAATAGTTTACCCGGAACCAATAGTAAAACCGATAGTACTAATAAACAAACACCGGTTATTAAGCCTGCTATTATCAACGGCAGGAAAGATTCAACAAGTGTTAAACCGATTAATTTAGGGCCGTCGGTTAGGGCAAAAAAGGATACGATAAATTAGATTCCCGGCTTCAATTTGTAATAGGTAGATGTGTTTTGTATTGATAAAAAATCTTTCGTAAAACTATTGGGAATTAGCGACTTTGTGTTTATCTTAGTGTAACCAATTTGCAAACCTCAGTTGCAATAAAAACGATAAACCAGGAGAAATCGCTATGAAAAAGAAATCTACTGTAGTTAATCAGCCGGATAAGACTGAAGCTATTAAGCCAGAAGTATTAATGCCACAAAATCACATTAAAAGTAATCATTTAGCACACTCGTTGTGTGACCATTCACACGGCCGTTCCAAGTTTCCGTTTGGAAGTGACCGGGGGCCCGCTCCTTTTTAGAAGGGGAAATTATTGCGTGATTAACCTGTCTTCAAAAAACAAGAATGGCAGCTGGTTTTGTATGCCCTTTATCTTCCATATAGGGCCTTGCTGGCAATAAAGAATAATGTTGATCTGCTGATCTTGCTTTTTTTCGTATTCGGCTAAAACTTGCAGGCATGAGCCGCATGAGGTAATCGGCTTAGTGATCGCGAACTCATCAGAATGCGCCGTAATAGCCATCGTGATGATTGGATCGTCGGGATGGTTGGCACCCCAGTAAAATAGCGCTACGCGCTCCGCGCACAGGCCTGACGGATAGGCTACGTTTTCCTGGTTACTGGCGTATATTATTTTGCCACTCTGCAACAGCATAGCCACACCTACCCTAAATTTTGAGTATGGCGAATGTGAGTTTTTTAGTGCTTTAACGCTTTCAAGGCACAGGTGTTGGTCGGAAGTATTAAGCTCGTGTAGGTTATCGTACTCCTGAAAAGCTATTTTTATTTCGTGATTTACCATCTTGTATCCCCGTAAAAAAGTGGGGGATACAAGATAAGTAAAAATTTAATTAAGATGCAATAGGGAATTATACCGCTACATCCAGCGTAACACTCTCCACATCCTCAGCTACTAATGGATTGATACTTTCATCATCCGTTTCAACACGCAAGTTGTTTACAATGTGTTGCTGGCGGACTGGTGTGTTTTTGCCCATATAGTATTCCAATAAGCCTTTGATGTTGGCATCTTTCAGGATAACCGGGTCGAGACGGATATCTTTTCCAATGAAAAAGCCAAATTCCTCCGGCGAGATCTCTCCCAAACCTTTAAATCGGGTTATTTCAGGCTTGGTGCCTAATTTGGCTATAGCATTGCGTCGTTCTTCATCGCTGTAGCAATAAATAGTTTCCTTTTTATTACGCACACGGAATAATGGCGTTTGTAGTATGAAAACATGCCCGGCCTTTACTAAGTCCGGGAAAAATTGAAGGAAAAAGGTCATTAACAATAAGCGGATGTGCATACCGTCCACATCGGCATCGGTAGCTATTACAATGTTATTGTAACGTAAGCCATCTAAACCATCTTCGATATTTAAAGCATGCTGCAACAGGTTGAACTCCTCATTTTCATAAACCACTTTTTTGGTAAGGCCGAAGCAATTTAAAGGCTTGCCCTTTAAGCTGAATACCGCCTGCGTTTGCACATCGCGCGATTTGGTAATAGAGCCGCTGGCCGAGTCACCTTCGGTGATGAATAGTGTGGTATCTTGTTTTCGTTCGTGGGTATCTTCAAAATGCAGCTTGCAGTCGCGTAGTTTGCGGTTGTGCAATGATGCTTTTTTAGCACGCTCATTAGCAAGCTTTTTTATGCCGGCAATATCTTTACGCTCCCGCTCAGATTGCATGATGCGTTTAAGCAGCGCATCAGCAACAACAGGATTTTTGTGAAGATAGTTGTCAAGTTCTTTTTTGACAAAATCATTTATAAATCCACGAACTGACGGGCCTTCTGGTCCAACGTTTTGCGAACCTAATTTGGTTTTGGTTTGTGACTCAAATACCGGTTCCTGAACTTTGATGGCAATGGCCGCTACGATAGATGCACGTACATCCGAAGCATCAAACTCTTTTTTATAAAACTCGCGGATGGTTTTTACTACGGCCTCGCGGAAAGCCGCCTGGTGTGTGCCGCCCTGGGTTGTATGTTGCCCGTTAACGAAGGAGTAATATTCTTCGCCATATTGCTGGCCGTGGGTCATGGCTATCTCAATATCTTCACCTTTCAAGTGGATGATCGGGTAGCGGATATTTTCTACGTCGGTATTTTTATTCAGCAGGTCATAAAGCCCACGTTCCGATAAATATTTTTGACCGTTAAAGTTGATGGTTAGTCCGGCGTTCAGAAACACGTAGTTCCAGATCATGTTCTCTACGAACTCCGGAATAAAGCGGTAATGCCTAAAGATGGTATCATCAGGTAGAAAATTAATAGCAGTACCGTTGCGTTGCGATGTTTCTTTTTCAGGCTCATCCCGAATTAATTCACCTTTAGCGAATTCAGCGATTTTGGTACGTCCGTCACGATAAGATTGTACGGTAAAGTTGTTAGATAAAGCGTTTACCGCTTTGGTACCCACACCATTTAAACCTACCGATTTTTGAAAGGCCTTGCTATCATATTTGCCGCCGGTATTTATTTTGGATACACAATCAATCACTTTTCCCAGGGGGATGCCACGGCCATAATCGCGCACGGCTACCTTATGATCGCTCATGCTGATCTCGATAGAACGGCCCGCGCCCATCACAAACTCATCTATAGAGTTATCTACAATTTCCTTTAGCAAAACGTAAACGCCATCATCATAAGCCGATCCATCACCCAGCTTGCCAATGTACATGCCGGGGCGTAATCGGATATGCTCTTTCCAGTCTAACGACCGTATACTATCATCATCGTAATTTACTTCTGCCATTTTGTTAGTACAAGTGTTTATTGTCAAGTAATTAGATTGCCAGCAGTTGATCGCAAAGCTCTCGAGTTGACTCACTCCGACTGCGCTGAGCTGGTAGACCCTCTCTTCGCCTGCGGCGGAAAGAGGATGAAACACATTTTGACAATGTGTTCCTACAAAAATAAAATATTGGGGTTGAAATGCGAATGCAATTATGTTAACTTATTAACAAAATACGGTGTTTTAGGGATCGAATTTAAAAGAGTGACTAACGCGGTTTACGTCGCGGTAAAAATCGGTGTCTTTATAATTGGTGAAAAATATAGCAATCAATGTCCCGGTATGATCTTTTTGCATGGAAACGATGAGTGCGTATTTATAGTGATGGAGCACCGCCATATCGCGAAGATTTAATAGGTATGATTTCCCTCCATCCGCATTGTACTCGGCGAGTACATCTGCTGGCATATCGCGGGCCATAAAATTTTTGCTGCCCGTTAACTCTGTAGCATAGGCTTTAGTCACATCTACGTACATGGAATCCGGATTGGCGAGCTCTGTTTTTTTATCGCTCTGCGCTTTTTTGTAACTTATCCAATTTTGTTTTTGCGGGCGTACTGTCAACCAAACTTCGCAGCCTTGCTTTGGATCCTCCAATGCGAAATCAAAAGAAAAATAATCGTTGTTTATGGCTTTAATTTCGGCAAAGCCGGATGGAAAGGTAAACTTGAGATTGGCATCTTTCAATAAAAGATAAAAATCCTTGCGCTGGCTATTTATGTGAAGGGGCTTGGTTTGAGCAAAACAATGAGCACTGCAATAGAAAAATATTGCAAAGAATAATATAAATAATAACGGTTTAGACTGCTTCACAATAGTTTTTAATTCTTAGGGAAAACAAAAAACGTAATAATCTAAGTTAAGCGAAAATTTTTTAACTATAAAATATTTATTAATAAATATTAATCACATATTTTTTTATGAAAAAATATACTGGCCTAAATGCAAGATAAAACAAGCAATGCATTTTAACGATATTTGCAATATATATGAACAAAATGATCAATTGGTTTTTGGCTACATTAGTATTGTTGGTTACCGCCTGCAATAGTAATAACGCCAATAATCATAGAACCATTTTTAACATTAACCTTGATGATGGCCTTACCTCACTCGACCCTGCTTTTGCCCGCAACCAAAATGCTATTTGGATGGATAACCAGCTTTATAACGGGTTAGTTCAGTTAGATGATAAGCTTAATGTGAAACCCTGTATTGCCAAAAGCTGGGAAATAAGTGCAGATGGTTTGCGGTATACATTTCATTTGCGAGGTGATGTTCATTTTCAGGATGACGGGCAATTTAAAAATGGTATAGGGCGGAAAGTTGTTGCCGCCGATTTTGTTTACAGTTTTGGGCGATTGATAGATGCCAAAGTAGGTTCATCGGGTTCATGGATATTTAGTGATAAGGTTGCGGGAACGCAAAGCTTTGTAGCATTAAATGACAGCACTTTTAGTATACAATTAAAACAACCATTCCCACCTATGCTGAGTTTGTTAAGCTCGGCATATTGCGCTGTAGTGCCACATGAAGTAGTTGGTTTTTATGGGAAGGATTTCAGGAGCCACCCTGTGGGCACTGGTCCGTTTAAATTTAAGTATTGGAAAGAGGGAGAGGTTTTAGTATTATTAAAAAATGAAAAATATTGGGAAATAGATAGTATAAATAATAAGTTACCTTATTTAGATGCAGTACGGGCCAGCTTTATACCAGATAAGCAAACAGCCTTTATGGCTTTTATAAAAAAGGACCTGGATTTTTTTAATGGGATTAATGGCAGTTACCGCGATGATATTTTAACAAAAAGCGGGCATGTCACCCAAAAATACAAAGGCAAATTTATTATGGTTACCCACTCATATTTGAATACCGAATATTTGGGGATAATTGTAGATACCGGCCTGACTATAGTAAAAAACTCACCGTTGAAATTGTTGAAGATAAGGCAGGCCATTAATTACGCTATTGACAGGCAAAGCATGATCAAATATTTGCGCAATAGCATGTGCACGCCAGGCAATGCCGGGTTTATACCTAAAGGGATGCCGGGTTTTGATGATAAAAAGGTTACAGGGTATAATTATGATCCTGGAAAAGCTAGAGCATTGCTTGCCGAAGCTGGTTTTCCGGATGGTAGGGGATTGCCTGAAGTTACACTGACAACCGTAAGCAGTTACCGCGACCTGATAGAATATATACAAGGCGAATTGAACCAAATTGGCATTAAAACCCGTGTAGAAGTGATGGAAGGCGCAAGCCTGCGGGAATTGATCGCGAAGAATGGTGTGAATTTTTTCCGTGCATCGTGGAATGCTGACTACCCGGATGGAGAAAATTATTTATCCGTTTTTTATTCAAAGAATAAAGTGCCCTTCGGGCCTAATTACACTGCTTTTAACAGTAAGTTGTTTGATAAGTTGTATACCCAAAGTTACCATGAAGCAAATGATAGTGCCCGATACGCACTTTATCAACAGATGGATAATTTAGTGATGCAGCAATCGCCGGTGGTGGTTTTGTATTATGATAATTTGGTTAATCTTTATCAAAATAATGTCAGCGGCTACCGGGTTAACAGCATGAATTTGCTTACGTTGAAATATATTAGAAAAAGATGATTGAGGTGATTGTTGGTCGGATCCAATCTGTAATAAAATTGATAGCTTACGTTTAGCGATTTTATATTAATTTCAACTTTCTTTTAACTGAATATGAAAAAGCTGTTTTTAATACTCGTTGCAACGGTGTTTGCTGTCGGTAGTCTTGCTCAATCTGCTGTAAAACCAATATTTTATGCCATCTCATTTCCTAACGCGGCGCATCACGAGGCTGAAATTGTAATGACCTTATCACAAACACCGGCCAGCGCTTTGGTGTTTAGGATGAGCCGTTCGTCCGCCGGTAGATATGCCACCCATGAATTTGGGAAAAATATATACAATGTAAAAGCGACCGATGTTGATGGTAATGCACTTGATCTGAAACAGATTGAAGGAGATGTTTACGAGTTAACTGAGCACCCTGAAACGGTAAAAATAAGTTACACTTTGTTTGCCGATTGGACAGATGGTACCTATGCCTGCATCGATCCAAGCCACGCGCATTTAAATTTCCCAGCTGTTTTTATATGGACGGTAGGCCAGGAATCTCGGCCTATAAAAGTTGAATTTGATGATCTGGATACTTATGGCTGGAAAGTAGCTACGCAATTACCTCATGTTGGCGATAATATTTACTCGGCACCAAACCTTCAATATTTATTTGATAGCCCTACCGAGCTTTCCAATTTTAAAGAAACCAGCTGGCCTGTTGTGAATACGGACGGCAAAACCGAAAAAATCAATTTAGTAGCACACTCTGACGATAGCCAGGAAACCATTGACAACTTTGGCAAAATGGTGCAAAAGGTTGTATTGGAAGAAAAAGCCGTTTACGGTGAACTACCATCCTATGATTATGGCGAATACACCTTTTTGGATGATGTTTACCCAACAAATTCCGGCGATGGTATGGAGCACCGCAACTCTACCTGCATTGTCGAGACTGATAAACAAATTGCCGGTAACGAGATTTGGGAGCTAAGCACCTTCGCGCATGAGTATTTCCATAGCTGGAATGTGAAACGCATCCGCCCAAAATCATTAGAACCCTTTGATTTTACACATGCCAATATGAGCAACGAGCTTTGGTTTGCCGAAGGCTTTACACAATATTATGGCGAGTTGGCTTTAGAGCGTGCGGGTTTTCATAGTGTTGATGATTATACGCATACTTTATCGGGCTTGATCAATTCTATACTCACCTCCCCGGGTGCAGCAAAATTCCCGGAAACCCAGGCGAGCCGTTATGCGGTTTATGCTGATAATGGTGTATCGATAGATCCGGTGAATACTACTAATATGTACTTAACATATTACTATTATGGTGGCGCGACTGCCGTAGCGCTTGATCTTCGTCTACGCAGCGAATTTAACCTAACGCTTGATGATTACATGAAAGCTGTTTGGTTGGCCCTTGGCAAAGTGCAAAAACCATATACTATTCCTGATCTCCAAAAGATTTTGGGTAAGCTAACCAATCCGAAGTTTGCCAATGATTTTTTTGCCCGCTACATCTATGGCATCGAGAAAAACAATTACACCGCTTTGCTGGATAAAGCGGGTTTAATATTACGTAAACGCGCGCCGGGCAAAGCATGGGCCGGCTCGATCGGCTATAACAGCGGCCGGATGCATTCTGGCAACGCGAATATTGGGGATACTCCGGGATTGGCTTTGCAAATGAGCACTTTAGCCGGATCGCCGATATATAAAGCGGGCTTAGATGCCGGCGATATTATCATGAAGGCAGATGGTAAGGACATTACCGACGCGAAATCATTTAACGATGTTGTGGCCTCAAAAAATATTGGCGATAAAATAGTAGTTGACTATAAAAACCGTACAGGCAATCATCAAACCACCATTACTTTAGAGGAAAGCCCTTACGTAGAGGTGGTAACTTATGAAAAAGCCGGTAAATCATTAAGTGCCGATCAGCAAACGTTTCGTGCTAACTGGTTATCATCAAAAATTAAATAATGGCTATACCAAAAATTGCCATTGTAGGGCCGGAGTCGACTGGAAAATCAACCATGTCGGCTTATTTGGCGAAGCATTACCATACCGTTTGGGTACCTGAGTATGCACGTGATTATTGCGCCAAGCTAACCGAACCTTGCACCTGGCAGGACGAAATAAATATGTTTTACGGTCAGCTAGATTTGGAGGCTGAAATGCTGCCGTTAGCTAATGAACTGTTGATATGCGATACAACTTTTATCACCGTAAAAATCTGGAGTGATTATACTTTTGGCCGTACACCACAGGAGGTTTTGGATGAATTGCCGAAACACCCTTACGATCTTTACTTATTATTAAATATTGATCTACCCTGGGAAGAAGACCCGTTGCGTGATTTTCCACACATGCGTGAGCATTTTATGGAGATATGGATTAAGGAATTACGGGCTTTGGATGCCCGTTATGTGCTTATCTCCGGAAAGGGTGATGACAGGTATGAGAATGCGGTAAAGGCTATTGATGAGTTTATAAGATAGATAGCGCTGATTGCCCACTCCGATAAGTGTAAAGAGCGAGCGACTTAGGGAAGATCGGGTGAGTCCACACATTTCCATATTTTCACCGTTTCGACGGCTTCTTTCACATCATGCACACGTAAGATATTAGCGCCTTTAGTTAGCGCGATGGCATTTAAAGCGGTAGTGCCGTTCAAAGCATCCTCAGCCGTTAGGCCCAATTCATTATAGATCATCCGTTTGCGCGAAACTCCAACCAAAACAGGTAATCGTAACACATTAAAATCAGATAATCGCCTCATCAGCTCATAGCTATGCTCAGCTTTCTTGGCGAACCCGAAACCGGGATCAAGGATCACATCTTTAACCCCAAGCTGTTTCAACTGATGATATTTCTTCACAAAATAATCAAACACTTCATCAAATACATTTTCATAATTAGCCTGCTGAACCATGTTTTGCGGCGTACCCTTCATGTGCATTAAAATATAAGGCACCTGTAATTTGGCAACTGTGGCAAACATGGCTTCATCCAGTTCGCCACCTGAGATATCGTTGATTATATGCGCGCCGGCGTTAATAGCAGCTTCGGCAACCCGAGTTCTAAAAGTGTCTATTGATAAAACCGCCTCGGGATATTCAGCTACAATAGCCTCAACCGCAGGCAACAGCCTGTCTGTTTCTTCTTGTGCCGATATATCTGCCGCGCCCGGCCGGGAAGAGTATGCGCCGAGATCTAAAATTGTAGCACCTTCCGCCAGCATCTTTTCCGCCTGCTTCAATATCAAGCTTACATCCTGCTTGCGGCTGCCCGCGAAAAATGAATCGGGCGTAAGGTTAATTATCCCCATCACTTTCGGGCTGCTTAAATCTATCAATTTACCGCCCGCGTTTAGGGTAACCTTTTTATGAAAAAACGTATCTTTAGCCACAGATTTTTTTATTGTAAAGGTAACCATATCTTTATAAATTGACCATCGGCAACATAACACACATTACAATACTTTGAGCAATACATCTATAGAATACGACGCGGTAATAAACACCTGTAAAGGGCTTTTCATCAAAAAAACCCACGACTATGGCACAGCCTGGCGCATCCTCCGTCCGGAATCCATCACCGACCAGATCTTTATTAAAGCGCAGCGTATCCGCACCCTCGAAGAAAAAAAAGTATCGAAAGTTGATGAAGATATCACCAGCGAATACATAGGTATTGTTAACTATTGTGTTATCGCTATGATGCAGCTGGAATCAACTGCCGAAACTCCTCTGGAGATCCCGGCAGAGCTGGCAGGTGCTCTGTTTGATGCCAAAGTAAAGGAAACGAAAGAGCTGATGTTCGCCAAAAACCATGATTACGGCGAAGCATGGCGTGATATGCGCATCAGCTCCTTAACCGACCTGATTTTGATGAAACTGCTACGGGTGAAGCAAATTGAAGATAACAAGGGCCAAACCCTGGCATCCGAAGGCATCAAAGCCAATTACCAGGATATGCTAAACTATGCCGTTTTTGCGTTAATAAAACTTACCCCAGCTCCTTAATAAAGGCACAATATCATGGCAAAAACTAAAGCAAGCGGCAATTCATCAATCATTTGGGTTTCGCGCATATTCGTAGGGCTGCTGTTTATTTTTTCGGGGCTGATAAAAGCTAACGACCCGCTGGGTTTTTCCTATAAACTCGAAGAATATTTCGAGGTTTTCCATATTACTTTTTTAAATGATCTGGCGCTTAGCCTCGCCATTATTTTATGTGCTTTGGAGATGATCCTCGGCTTCGCTTTGTTAATTGGCGTACGTGCGAAACAGGTAGCATGGGGATTGTTATTGCTGATCATTTTCTTTGCCTTTTTAACGTTTTATTCCGCTGTATTTAAGGTAGTAACCACCTGTGGTTGCTTTGGTGATGCCATTGTGCTTACCCCATGGCAGTCGTTCAGCAAGGATCTGATTTTATTATTGCTGATCATCGTCCTGTTCCGCAACCGCGACAGGATCAGCCCCCTGTTCAAACCCAAAACAGGTGATTATTCATTGCTGATAGCTACCGTTGTAGCTTTAGGAGTTGGTTTTTACACGTACAATTATTTGCCGGTACTGGATTTTCTGCCTTATAAGGTTGGCGCTAATATTCCCGATGAGATGAAAATCCCGCCGGGTGCGCCTGCTGATGAATACGAAGAGGTCTACCAGTTAAAAAATAAAGCTACTGGTGCAACCAAATCAATGAATGATAAGGAGTACATCAAAAGTAATATCTGGAAGGATAGTAACTGGCAGATCATCGGCACGCCGGAATCACATTTGGTCAAAAAAGGGTTTACGCCAAAAATTCAGGACTTATCTATTCAGGATGCACAACGCAATGATTACACCAAAGAACTGTTGTCAAACCCATTTTACAGCTTGGTTATTGTAACTGATGATCTGCATAAAGCAAACCTTACTGCCTTAAGCAGCTTGAACGCGCTTTGCATTAACCTGATCCAAAACTATAACATGCGCACCATCCTGCTCACATCAAATTCTGCCGCGGATGCTGAGGCTTTCGCCAAGGTGCATCATTTGGTTAGCGAAATTTATTATGTAGATGGCGTGCCGCTAAAATCCATGGTGCGTGCAAATCCGGGCGTGATGTTATTAAAAAACGGTATCATCATCAACAAATGGCACTATCATACCGTACCAACATATGATGAACTGGTAAAACAATATCTCCAAAACCAATAAGTATGGCAACCTACTTACTGCGCAAACTGATATATGGGCTCGCGGTAATGCTCGGGGTTGTGGTGGTCGTGTTTTTTCTGTTTAATATTTTGCCCGTTGATCCCGCCCGCATGACCCAAGGCCAGCGTGCGGACGTGCAATCGCTACAGGCCGTACGAAAGGAATTTGGGTTGGATAAGCCCATTCCAGTGCAATTCGCTTATTATTTGAATGATCTTTCGCCCATCGGAATCCACGCCAATGCGGCTGAAGAGCAGCAACGCTATCACTACATCAAATTATTCCCGGTATCATCCACAAATGTTATCGCCCTTAAATGGCCTTACCTGCGCCGCTCTTATCAGACACGCAAGGATGTTATGTCGCTTTTAATAGAGGTAGTACCGAACACGCTGGTACTAGCAACCACCGCCATGCTATTCGCCATCATCATTGGTGGTTTTTTAGGTATTATGAGCGCGGTGCATCAAAACACCTGGATCGACAGGCTGGCAGTGGGTTTTTCAACCCTTGGCATTTCCGCGCCATCATTTTTCGCCGGTATTATCATTGCCTGGATCTTCGGTTTTGTGCTGAGTAAATATACCGGGCTTAATATGTCGGGCAGTTTATACAGTTATGATCCTTTTCGTGGTGAAGTACTTACCCTAAAGAATTTAATCTTGCCAATGATAACCTTAGGCCTGCGCCCACTTGCCATTATTGTACAGCTTACCCGCAGCGCCATGCTCGACGTTTTAGGCCAGGATTATATCCGCACTGCTAAAGCCAAAGGATTAAGCGATAACGCTATCATTTATCGGCACGCTTTAAAAAACGCGCTTAACCCGGTAGTGACCGCTGTGGCTAATTGGTTCGCAGGATTAATGGCAGGTTCTTTTTTTGTAGAGTATGTGTTTGGCTACAATGGCTTAGGCAAAACAACGGTGGATGCGCTCGAAATGTCGGACTTCCCGGTGGTGATGGGTTCGATACTTTTTATCGCTTTTATTTTTGTTGTGATCAATATTTTGGTAGATGTTGCTTATGTTTGGATCGACCCGAGAGTGAAGCTTGGATAGGATATAACAGGAATTAATGAATAATAATTCAGTCAAACCCAATTGGGTGTTTTTTATTGGATTTATGGGTTGCGGTAAAACCACCTGGAGTCGCAAGCTAGCTAATCACCTGGATTATGAATTTGTTGACCTTGACCACCTGCTGGAAGAGCAGTTGGGTATGACGATTGCTGAATATTTCTCCAGTTTTGGCGAAGAAGCCTTCCGGAAATTGGAATCCGATATCCTGAAACAAACTAAATTCGCTCATAATACCATTATCTCTACCGGCGGCGGGTTGCCCTGCTTTTTCGATCACATGGAGTGGATGAATGCCAATGGCAAAACAGTTTATATCAAGCTTTCGCCAAAAACACTAGTTGACAGGCTGGAAAAGGGCAAAGCCAAGCGCCCTTTGCTGCGCGATAAGGATGGTGATGAGTTACTCCAATTCATTACTGATAAATTAGCCGAACGTGAAGATTTTTATATGAAAGCCAGCTATATTACTGACGGCATAAGCCTGAGTGTGGAAGGTTTGGAAGCACTTATTGCCGGCAAATAATAGCCAGAAGGGCATAAATCCCTTTACTTTAAAATAACTTAGCTGAAACTATCCTTAACAATTGTTGTTGAACTTTTATGGACCACAATGTATATTTGCTAGCCACCGATCCTAAAAATGCTTGCCGAGACGTAATACATTCAAGGGATACTGCCTTGAAAATCAGGGTCTATTGTGTTAGTGACGAAAAATTTACCGCTAACGAGAATGAGATACAGCTTTTCGGCTATGCCAACAGCAAACTATACGCTTTTGAAACCATTAACATAGCCGCTGAAGACGCCCTGGATGTAGTAGGAGCAATCCAATGGTATGCCGATTATATTGGAGTACCTGAAATGGAAATACTCCCCGATGATCCAAGGCATGGGCAGGATATAGCGATGTAAGATTAACTGAAAATAAGTTTCTAAGGTTTTAGCTCGGCAATGAATGCAACTATCTGATCTAATTCCCCCTGACGATAACCATCCATATCTTCCCTAAGCGTTACGCTGTCGCCATTCCTTCCATATATTTTAAGGCGCATTCCTTTTATATATTTCCGAACCTGCCTGTATTCATAACTTATTATTGCAGTAGGAAGATAAATTTTAGTTTCCCGTTTATTACCGAAGCAATTTACGGTATAATAAACAAGCATTTTATCTGGTATTGAGATAATTAGACTTACAGTCATCCGATTATTAAAGAGGTATATAATAAACCCTATAAAGATGCATGCTTCAAATCCCAATTTCATACCCAAGCCATCATCTCCGATGAAAAAACATGGCACTGAGAAAAATAGAAAAACCATAATGTTTTTTTTCCATTCTTCTCTAAGGTCAGGAGGGCCGGTATAGGGTAAGAATGTTTTGCTTGAGTCCATATATAAATAAGCAGCAACTAAATTAAACGTCTAATTTACTCATAAAACCAACGCAAACTATCTGAATACAACTCATAATTCCCCCTGCAAAGCCTCTATCGCGTTAGCTAAATAAGCAAATGGCGCATTCCAGTTGATGGCAATTTCGTTTACCGCATAGGCGCGGTCATCGTCAATATAAGCTTCATCCGGTACAACAGATGGTACTTGGATATGGTCCTGCATGCCTGGGTTTGGGCCGCCAACCAGCAGGCCGGGCACAGGCTCAACCAAGCCATCCGATTTGGAAGGCCGATGATGCGGGTGCATGGGTGTTTTGCTGCCATAACCGGTGATGTAAGAATAGCCTGTACCATTTCTGCCTAAAATATAATCCAGGTTGCTCAAAGCATACCGCAAATACTTTTTATTGCCCGAAAGCTTATACGCCTGTATCAAAGCAACGCCCTCATTCGCCGCTATGGAGTTGCTGCCCCAGTTAAAATTCCGCGACGACTTATTCATCACCGTTTCATAAGCATTATCATCGGCTCCGCTGATCAGTTCATCGGCAAATGCTAATAGCTTTTGTTGCAACTCCGGTAATTGTTTGGGTGCTTTGTCGCCAAAAGAACCGGCATTTTTTATCAGCGTATAATAACCGAGAAGCCGCACATTGCTCCAGGTGGGTACGGGCATATAATTATCCGGGATAAGATTAACCGCTTTTAAATATTCCGACTGTTTGGTGGTAACAAACAGTTCCGAAGCTGCCCAAATAAATTCATCGCCAAAACTATCGTCGCCGTAAGCGCCGGTGGTAACTTGAGGTGTAAATTTTTCATTCATTTTATCCTGATCGTAAGCCACATCTGGATTTTTCATCGCCCAGCCCCATGCTTTGGTGGCTTTGTTTAAACAGGAATCCGCCAAACCCGGCAATTCATTGGGGTATTTCCTGAAGATACGGCTCGCTTGCGCCATCACCGCGGCAAAATCAAGCGTAGCAGCCGTGCCTTTTTGAACTACGTAACGTGTCGCGATAGCGCTATCAGGCATTTCAAATTTATCAAATACGGCATTGGTCAATTTATGGTAAACACCACCGTCAATATCCTGCATCTTCATCATCCACCTGAGGTTCCATAATGCTTCGTTTAAAATATCAGGTATGCCGTTGCCGCTTTCGGGGATATTTAGCTTAACGGTTTTCATATAAGCCGGAAAATCCTCATATAATGAAAGCAAAGTGGAGGTACTAATACCGCTGTTAACGATGTATTTGTTATAATCCCCCGCATCATACCATCCGCCGGGCGCTGAAATTACTGTGCCTGCCGGGCGCGATGCTGTAGCAGCGGATGAATGTACTAATACGGCTGTGTCGGGGTGGCCTTCAGCCCTATGCCATTTGCCCGCGTGTTTTTCCAGTAATGGGGTTGATGCCCTCATAAAATAATATGCCTTGATAGATGCATCTGCAACATTACGATAAACGTCGATTTTTATCTCGAATGGATATGATGAGCCGATACCCGGCACCATAACGATGTATTTCCCGGGTTGATGGCAAGCGCTAAAATCGGCTATGTAAGTGTGTTTGCCCGCGAAATCAGGATCAGTTGATTTTTTTAGCTCCCCGGTAAATACAGTTTGCTTATCGGCTGTTTGCAGATAAAAATCAGTCTGTTTATCGGTCAGCACAATGGCAGTTTTTGGTCCGCCAGGATAAAAGCCGATCTGGTTTAAACGGATGAGGTTAGTGCCGCTATTGGGTTGCTGTTGTGCAAAACCCTGCTGCATAAACAGCAGGGTTATTATTGTAAAAAGAAATTTCATATGTAGATGAGGTAACTGATCTTAAGTATAAATATCGGTTAGAGTCAACCAATTATATAATACTTAATCTGCAAATTATCGGTAAAATTTAGCAGGATGATTTATCTTTAAATTTTGCCGCTATCCTTTACTACAAAACTTTTCAAGATTTTCCTTAGCGGGTTCGCAACCCATTTTGTTTGCGATTTGCCAGTCGGCACAAGCGCCCGCATCATCTCCTAATTTATTTTTTGCCTCACCGCGGGCGTTATAAGCTAAAACGTAATCCGGTTTTAAATTTATTGCTATATCAAGATCAGCAAGTGCCGCTCTAAAATATCCACCGAGGAGTTCGGTTTTGGCCCTTAGAAAATATGGAATTTCTCCATACATTTTTTCAAAAGCTGTATTGCTGGATTTATGCGGCTTGCTGTTAATTGCAATTGTAAAATCTTTGATCGCTGCGTCATAATTACCTATTGTTGTTTCGGTTATCGCTCTGTTTTGATAGGTTGCCCCTGATTCAAATAATGAAATTGATTTGGAGAATGCAGCTATAGCACTTTTATAATCTTTTTCGTCACTCCTTATAAGTCCTACTGTGTTGTAATAGGTCCAGGTATATTTATCATTAAATGATATAGCTGTCATGTAATCTTTAACAGCGCCGTCATAATCTTTTAATTCCCATTTTGCACTACCCCGGTTGGCATAAGCATTTATATTTCTAGGGTCGATGGCAAGTAACGCGCTATAGTCATCAATACAGGCCTTAAAATCCTTGTTGTTCCAGTCTGAATGTGCACGTATCAGATATAATTGTTTGGGATCGATGTCCTTAGCTTTTGAATAATCAGTGATGGTTAATGCGGCGGTTGAATCCACTCGTGCCCGTTCCATATAAGCGCGTACGTTATCCGGGTCAAACCCGATTATTGTTGTATAATCTCGCTGTGCGCCTTTATAATCATGCTTGATCTCCCTGATTAATGCCCGTTGGTAATAAGCTTTCTGGTCATTTGGCTTTAACGTAATCACCTGGGTAAAGTCTGCTTCAGCGCCCTCGTAATCACTTATGTTTTTTTTAGCGATAGCTCTGAGATAATAAGCATCTGTATATTTAGGCTTTTTAGCGATAGCTTTACTCAAAGATAATATAGCCTGTTGATATTGAGCGCTATCAATAAATAGCTTGCCATCATTTAAAAACTGAAGGGGAGTTTGTGCGATTGCCAACATCGGCAGAAGCAAAAATATAAATATGAACTTTTTCATATAGCTGCCCATTTAATAGTTACCCCACCAGCTCCATCATTTTCAAAATGCTGTCAATATACTCCCGGTTATTAGCCAAACGCGGTACTTTGTTTTGACCGCCCAGTTTGCCTTTTTCCTTCAGCCAGTTAAAGAAAGTCCCCTCAGGCGCCCTGCGCACCAGCGGACGGCGTAGCGCCATATCCTTAAACCGCTTGGCATCATAATCAGAGTTGATGCGGCGGAGGGTTTCATCCAGCAGATCAATAAAGCGCTCAAATTCGGCAGGTTTTTTTTCAAATTCGATGATCCATTCATGGGCGCCGCACTCGTCGCCATTAAAGTAGACCGGCGCGGCGGTGTAATCGCGAATGATAGCGCCTGTCTGACTGCAAGCTTCAGCTAAAGCACGCTCGGCATTATCAATAATCAACTCCTCACCAAAGGCATTAATAAAGTGCTTGGTGCGCCCGGTGATTTGTATGCGGAAAGGCGAAAGTGAAGTAAAGCGTATTGTATCGCCAATCATATAGCGCCACAAACCCGCGTTTGTGCTGATGATAAGCGCATAATTTTTATCTAAAGCAACCTCATCAAGCGTAAGCGTTTTGGGATTATCCTCGCCAATATTTTCAAGCGGCAAAAACTCATAGAAGATTCCATAATCCAGCATCAACAACATGTCCCCCGAATCAAAGCTATCCTGTATGCCAAAGAAACCTTCGGAGGCATTGTAAGTCTCCAGGTAATACATTTCATCGTTCGGAATCAGCGTTTTAAACTGGTCGCGGTATGGGGTGAAGTTAACGGCACCATGAAAGTAGAGTTCCAGGTTAGGCCAAACTTCCAGTAAATTTTTTTTTCCGGTGATCTCCAGTATGCGTTTAAATAACAAAAGGTTCCAGGTAGGCACACCGCTGATGCTGGTTACATTTACATCTTTAGTGGCGTAGGCCATTTTTTCTATCTTCTCTTCAAAGTTTTCTATCAGGGCGATATCCAGATGTGGCGTGCGATAAAACTCCGCCCACAAAGGCAGGTTTTTCATAATTACCGCCGAAAGATCACCAAATGATGCATCCGGATGCAATTGATTAACCTGGTTGCTGCCGCCCAGAGTCAAGCTTTTTCCGGTAAATATGCGTGCATCAGGCCTTTCGTTAAAATAAAGGGTGAGCATGTCCTTGCCGCCTTTGAAATGGCATTCCTCTAAGGATTCTTCACTTACCGGGATAAATTTGCTGCGGTCGCTTGTCGTTCCTGATGATTTGGCAAACCATCGGATACCCGAATGCCAGAGCACATTCTGTTCACCCTTCAGCATACGCTCAATGTAAGGCTTTAGGGTATCGTAATTTTGGATAGGCACCCGCTCTTTAAACTGTGAAAGCCTGCTGATACTTTTATATTGATGGAGCTTGCCCCATTCGGTTTGCTCCGCGCCTGATATCAATTGTTCAAACCATTCTTCCTGTACCTCGTTAGGATATTTCATAAAAAGCTCTATCTGGTGGATACGCTTTTTCATGAACCAGGTAAAAACGGAGTTAAAAATTGTCATAGGTTTTTATTGGGCGAAAGTTTTTCTTTTCAGCACGAAGTTGGCGCCCAGGTAAACTTTACGCACCATTTCATTGGCGGCAAGCACCTCAGGGACGCCCGATTCCAATATCTTTCCCTCAAACAGCAAATAAGCCCTGTCGGTGATCGATAATGTTTCTTGCACATTGTGATCGGTGATTAAGATACCGATGTTACGGTGTTTGAGTTTGGCAACCATGGCCTGTATCTCTTCCACCGCAATCGGGTCAACACCCGCGAATGGTTCGTCCAGCAAAATAAAATTAGGCTCGGCAGCAAGGGCACGGGCAATTTCGGTACGGCGGCGTTCACCACCGGAAAGCAAATCACCACGATTTCTTCTTACCTTATGTAAGCTGAATTCGTCTATCAATTCCTCTAATTTCTCTTTTTGGCGTTCGCGGGTCATATCACCCATTTCCAGCACCGCTTTTATATTATCTTCAACAGTCAGCTTCCTGAATACCGATGCTTCCTGGGCTAAATAACCAATGCCCTTTTTTGCACGGCGGTACATGGGATCGGTCGTGATATCCTTGTCATCCAAAAATATCTTGCCTTCGTTAGGCTTTATTAAACCCACGATCATGTAAAACGATGTTGTTTTACCCGCGCCATTCGGCCCAAGCAATCCCACGATTTCGCCCTGCGACACATTGAAGGACACATCGTTTACAACTGTACGCTGTTTGTATTTTTTTAGTAAGTTATCTGCTCTTAGGTTCATATTGATGATTTCACAGATTAAAGTCGTCGATTATACCAATTATTACTAATCGCTAACCTCCGATCTCTAATCACTAACTCGTATTCCTTTTACATTTAATTGTATAGAACGCTTATCGCGCCAAATATTTTCCTCGATAGTGTAACAAATATCAAAAGGTTTGTCTTTTTTTATTTTATCCAGATACTCACCGTGGCTAAATGCAATACAGTCAAACAGTTGCGAGCAATCCTGTACTACCGTCATTTTTAAATGCTTTTCGCCCACCAATGTTGGGTAACCGCTAACATACACATTTTTACTAATGAAAACCGGCGACATGTTCTCCGGCCCAAACGGCGCGAACTGGTTCAACACCCTGAAAAACTTAGCCTGTATCTGCTTTAGTTCGATCTCGGCATCAATGGCTATTTGTTGTATCAATTGTTCATCGGTAATGCTGGCGCTTACCACTTCCTCAAACTTATCAATAAAAGCGGCTACGTTTTCGGGCGGCATGGTTAAACCGGCGGCATATTTGTGCCCGCCGAACTGGGTAAGCAGCTCACTA
Source organism: Mucilaginibacter tundrae (assembly GCF_013408825.1). Lineage (GTDB taxonomy): Bacteria > Bacteroidota > Bacteroidia > Sphingobacteriales > Sphingobacteriaceae > Mucilaginibacter. Next base: position 53,302 of record NZ_JACCBZ010000010.1, on the reverse strand, counting down.
CAACCACAGAGGGCTTCGTACAAATCATAACCCAAAACAGAGCGCGCAGAGCCTGCAACATGCCCGTTCGACCGGGTAAGCACTACGGTAGGGCGGTAATATTTTTCGGTTAAACGCGATGCTACAATACCAATAACGCCTTTATGCCAGTTCTCATTAAACACCACTGTAGATTTTCTGCCAATAAGAACTTCGTCGCTATCTATCATAGCTAACGCTTCATCGGTAATAGAAAGGTCATGCCCCTTACGTTCAGAATTTTTGATATTGATCAGATCGCTTTTTTCTTTGGCGTGTTCCTCACTACAGGCGCTTAATAACTCAACCGAATGCTTGGCATCATCAATCCTACCTGCGGCATTGATGCGCGGGCCTAATAGAAAAACAATATCGGATATGGTATAGTTTGTGGTTTTACCGGCCACTTCCATCAGTGTTTTTACACCAATGCAGGGGTTATTATTTATTTTATGCAAGCCATAATAAGCCAGCACCCGGTTTTCGCCGGTAATGTGTACAATATCGCAGGCTATGCTTATCGCAACCAAATCAAAAAAACGGGTGACTTCTTCAAAAGGGATATTATTCTTCTCGGCGAATGCCTGTATCAGCTTAAAGCCAATACCGCAGCCCGATAATTCTTTATAAGGATATTCACAATCCAGGCGTTTTGGGTCGAGTACTGCAATGGCATCGGGGATGGTATCACCGGGCGTATGGTGATCGCAAATGATAAAATCTATTCCTTTTTCATTCGCGTAAGCGATCTTATCAACCGATTTGATCCCGCAATCCAGCGCGATGATTAGCGTATAGCCATGCTCTGCCGCATAATCAACGCCTTGGGTGGATATACCGTAACCTTCTTTATATCTGTCCGGAATATAGTATTCCAAATAGCGATGGTATTTCTTAAAAAAGCCATAAACCACAGCAACCGAAGTGGTACCATCTACGTCATAATCGCCATAGATCATTACTTTTTCATTCGCTTTTAATGCCTCTTCGATACGATCGATAGCTTTCTCCATATCCTTCATCAGGAATGGATCATGCAGGTGCCTATGGTCGGGCCGGAAGAAATAGCGGGCATCATCAAAGTTATCAATGCCCCGCTGTACCAGTAATTTGCTTAAAACTGGGTCAATAGTTAATGCAGCGGCCAACTGGTTTATGGTTTCCTCGTCTGCATTCTCCTTTATCGACCACCGTTTTTGCATATCTTTGTTGCTTAGACCAGTAAATATAAAACAAAAAGATGGAGATTTTTTCGTTAGGTGAGGGCTCATATTCAGTTGATGCATCAAAAAAATTTATTCCCTTTGATCCTCAAACGGATAACCCGAAGGACCGCCCGGCCTCTTTATTCATCCATGTAAACCCTTTTCTTGTAAAAACCAACTCCGACCTGCTTTTGCTGGATACCGGGTTGGGCTTTAAAGATACCCGCGATGAACTTTTTTTGCATCAGCATATTCGCAATGCTGGCTTTGATCCGGAGGATGTGACAAAGGTACTCATGTCGCATTTGCATTATGATCACTCGGGCGGATTGGTGGTTGAGCGCGGCGGCAAACTAGAACCAAGCTTCTCGCATGCAACCCACGTAATTCAAAAAAACGAATGGGAAACGGCCATTAACGGCAAAACTTCATCGTACCACAAGGCGATTTTCGAGGCGTTAGAAAATAAGATTGATATTAAGTTTGTAGATGGTTCCGGCGAATTGCAGCCCGGCATCAGGTACGAACATTCGGGCGGACATTGCCCTTTTCACCAGGTTTTTTGGATAGAGGAAAACGGACAAAAGTGTTTTTTTGGTGGAGATGAATTGCCAGAGCCTGAACAATTGATCAGAAAATTTATAGCCAAATACGATTACGATGGCCGCAAAGCGATGCAGCTACGTGAAGATTATGGTAAAATTGCCGCTGCTGAAAACTGGACTTGCTTATTCTATCATGCTAAATCAATAACCGAGGGGAAGGTTAGTTATTCCGATGAGCATTTTACAGTAGCACAGGCTTAAAGAGCTTTATCGGCCTCAAACATTTCTTTTATCTTTTCCACACTTAATGGTTTCGAGATAAAGCTATGTACAAGCGGGTATGATCTTGCTTTATTGATGTCGTTGCTAAATACTGATGATGAAATGATAAAGATCTTGCTTTTACCCAATGGGTCGATATTCAGGCGTTTGTATTCGTCTAAAAATTCCCAGCCGTTCATGATCGGCATGTTAATATCCAGTAAAATATAGTCAGGCAGTTTGTTCGGATCTTTACGCTGTATCTCAACCAACTGGTCTATAGCAAACTTTCCATTAAGGCAAGCCATAATTTCAGTGGTTAGCAGCGCTTTTTTTATTAGCTTAATGGATATGAAGTTGTTTATCTCATCATCATCAACCAACAAAATACTTACGGCCTGATTATTATTGTTCATGAGTTTTATATTCGTATTCCTTATACGGAGCAGCAAATTAAAAAGTTATATTCCTATAAGTTGTAATTTTAGGTTATTGTTTTTTAATTGACAAAATAAATTTAACTATAAATATTCTATTTAGCAATTAACAATACTTTTAAATTCATAATCATGTTCAACCTTGCAAATTCTTACTTTGTAATGTTTATACCATTCTTCCTGGCTATACCGTTGGGCTATTAAATGTTTAGTATTCGCTTTCCAGTTTTTTATAGATTCTATTGATTTCCAAGAGGGCACGGTTATCCCTATTTCGTTGCGTGCAGATTCAACTTGGTAAATAAAAAAGGCCCCTAACGGAGCCTTGATTTATAATTATTTTTTCATGTCCCGTATTCCGGGGTGGTTACTTCACTTTCTTCAAACTCGTAGTCGCTTAGCGGCGGGCAAGAGCAGATTAGTGTCCTGTCGCCATAAGTGTCATTCACGCGACCTACTGATGGCCAGAATTTATACTCCACCACGTAAGGCAGCGGGAAGGCTGCTTTTTGGCGGGTATAGGGATGTTCCCATTCGTTTGCGGTGATCACAGCGGCAGTGTGTGGTGAATTTTTAAGTGGGTTGTTTACTTTGTCGGATAAACCTTTCTCTACATCGTCAATCTCATGGCGGATGGCGATCATCGCGTCACAAAAACGGTCAAGCTCATGTTTAGGTTCTGATTCTGTTGGCTCAACCATAACCGTACCCGCAACCGGGAACGACACCGTTGGCGCGTGGAAACCATAATCCATTAAACGTTTGGCAATATCCGTAACCTCTATACCGAAGTTTTTAAACGCACGGCAATCCAATATCATTTCGTGCGCGCAACGGCCATGTGCGCCGGTATACAATACCGGGTAATGGTGATGTAAGCGTGCTTTAATATAGTTCGCGTTCAATATAGCGTAACGGGTAGCATTGGTTAAACCATCACCGCCCATCATGGCGATATAAGCGTGTGAGATAATTAATATAGATGCTGAACCCCATGGCGCGGATGATACCGCGTGGATGGATTTTCCTTTATCGATATCAACAACAGCATGCCCCGGTAAAAATGGAACCAGGTGCTTGGCCACACCGATTGGGCCCATGCCCGGGCCGCCGCCACCGTGAGGGATACAGAATGTTTTATGTAAATTCAGGTGACAAACGTCAGCGCCAATGTTAGCCGGGCTTGTAAGGCCAACCTGCGCGTTCATGTTAGCGCCATCCATGTAAACCTGTCCGCCATTTTGGTGTATGATCTCGCAGATCTCGATAATAGATTCCTCAAATACACCATGTGTTGATGGGTAAGTGACCATTAAGCACGATAGGTCGTTTTTGTGCTGCTCGGCTTTAGCTTTCAGGTCGGCAACATCAATGTTTCCATTGTCATCGCATTTAACCACCACGATCTTCATCCCTGCCATAGCGCCCGATGCCGGGTTGGTGCCATGTGCTGATGATGGTATTAAAGCGATATTACGATGACGGTCACCCCTATCTTCATGGTAGGCTCGGATCACCATTAGGCCAGCATATTCGCCTTGCGCGCCGGAGTTTGGCTGCAAGCTCATAGCGGCAAAGCCAGTGATTTCGCTCAACCATTTATTCAGTTCATCAAATAACTGCATGTAGCCACCTGTTTGGTCGGCCGGTGCGAAGGGATGCATCTTGCTGAACTCCGCCCAGGTAACCGGAACCATCTCGGTAGTAGCATTAAGTTTCATGGTACATGAACCCAACGCGATCATGGAGTGACAAAGCGAAAGATCCCTTGCCTCTAATGATTTGATATAACGCAGCATTTCATGTTCTGAGTGATGCGAATTGAATAGTTTATGGGTTAAATAAGTTGATGTGCGCTGTAACTCAGCCGGGATAACAGTTTGAATATTTCCTTTCAACTCATCAATATTCACATCGTTTAAAGTTTTACCTTTTACTTTAGCGAAGAAGCGAACAATGGTTTTAACATCTTCAACTGATGTTGTTTCGTCAAGCGATATGGTAACTACCGAACCTTTGTAGTGCAGGTTCATTTCGTTATTAACTGCCTCGCCATGTAATGGTCCTGCTAATTCACCTAAATCAAACTTAACGGTATCGAAGAATGATTTGTTAAACTGCTCATAACCCAATTCTTCTAACGAATCAGCCAATAAAACAGTTAAACCATGTATTCTTTCGGCTATCAGTTTTAAACCTTGCGGGCCGTGATACACAGCATACATGCCAGCCATAATAGCCAGTAAAGCCTGCGCGGTACAAATATTTGAAGTTGCTTTATCCCTGCGTATGTGCTGCTCGCGGGTTTGCAGTGCCATACGCAAAGCATAATCGCCCGCACTGTCGATAGTAACCCCGATAATACGACCCGGCAATGAGCGTTTGTACTCTTCCTTAGTAGCGAAAAACGCGGCATGTGGCCCGCCGAAACCCATCGGAACACCAAAACGCTGGCTGTTACCAACCACAATATCGGCACCCCACTCACCCGGAGGAGTTAATAATACCAGGCTCATCAAATCGGCAACTACGGTTAGTTTGATGCCTTTTTCGTGTGCTTTAGCTGCGTAATCTTTATAGTCATACACCTCGCCTTCACCAGCAGGGTATTGTACTATGGCGCCAAACATTTTTTCGGTTAGTTCAACCGTGTTGTGGTCACCTATTTGCAGTTCGATGCCATAAGGCTCAGAACGTGTTTTTAAAATATCAATAGTTTGCGGGAACAGCTCCTGCGAAACGAAGAACACATTAGCCTGCTGGTTTTTGCGCAAGCTATATTGCATAAACATCGCTTCGGCGGCAGCGGTACCTTCGTCTAATAACGATGCGTTGGCAATCTCCATTCCTGTCAGATCACAAATCATGGTCTGATAGTTTAATAAAGCCTGTAGACGACCCTGCGCAATTTCGGCCTGGTATGGGGTATATTGAGTATACCATCCAGGGTTTTCCAGTATGTTACGTTGTATAACACCCGGTACGATCACATCGTAATAACCCTGACCGATATATGATTTAAATACTTTGTTTTTTGATGCCGTTTGTTTCAGCGTGTTCAGGTAATCGAACTCACTTTTTGCCGCAGGCAAATTCAGCGGATTTTTTAACCTGATTCCCGCGGGAACAGTTTGGTCGATCAATTCATTCAACGAACTAACGCCGATGGTTTTTAGCATTTTAGCGGTGTCAGCCTGATTTGGGGCTATGTGGCGCGACTGGAATTTCTCCTGGTAATCGATGTTCAACTTCATGTGGAAATAGCGGGCAATTAAAATTGACGCAAAGGTACAATTTTCCGCATGAGTAACAATTAGCTAACTATATATTGACAATGGATTTACAACTAGTATATACTCAACTTATTTACCTGTGCAAGCCCTCAAATACATTTGTATCGTATTCTCTAACCCATAGTATAAAGCATCGCTAATTAAAGCATGGCCTATGCTTACTTCCTGCAAGCCTGGTATATTATCCGCAAAATATTTAAGGTTGTGCAGATCGAGGTCATGCCCGGCATTAATGCCGAGGCCGTACTGCTGGGCAACTTTAGCGGCTTCAACATAAGGGGCTATCGCTTCTTCTTTGCCCTTGGGGAAGTTGGTTGCGTAACCTTCGGTATACAATTCAATGCGGTCGGTGCCGGTTGTGGCCGCGGCGGCAACCATTTCGGGCACCGGGTCAACAAAAATGGATACCCTTATGCCCGCCGACTTAAATGTCGCAATGATGTATTTTAAATAATCCTGGTTAGCGATGGTATCCCAGCCATGATTGGAGGTGATCTGTCCTAAAATATCGGGCACCAGCGTAACCTGTTCGGGTTTGTTGGCTAATACCAGGTCGATAAATTTTTGTTCCTGGCAATTTCCTTCAATGTTAAACTCAGTGGTTACTACTTTTTTTAAGTCGAAAACGTCCTGGTAACGGATATGCCTTTCGTCGGGGCGGGGGTGAATAGTGATGCCTTGTGCGCCAAATCTTTCGCAGTCTTTGGCCACCTGCACTAAATTGGGGTTATTGCCGCCGCGCGAGTTACGCAGGGTAGCAATTTTATTTATATTGACGGATAATCGGGTCATAGCTTATGTATACATTTACCGGGGTAAATATCATTAATACTTTAAAACATCTAAAACATTTTTATAATTGATTTTATTTACAGTCAAGTATGAAAAAAATATTATTCCTTTTATCACTCGTATTATTAATAAGTTCCTATAGCCGTGTTAACGCGCAGGCCAACTATACTAAAATAGAAAACTACGAAGTGTTTTATGGTTACGCCCGGCACTTTCCGCAGGAGTGGATGATATTACGCCGCTTTGATAATTATGGCAAGCACTATCTGTTGCTGGTAAACCCGCAAACTTTGGACACTAAGGTTGATGAAAGCAACTTTTACCAGATCAAACAAATGACTATCGGGCAAGCGAGAACCTTCTTCGGTAACTCACCTTACCAGGATGCATTGAAAAAAGCTGAGAAAGCATCTGTGATGATACAGGATGCCGGTATTGAAACGGGGATGCCTAAAGAAACAGGTATCAGCCTTACGGCAGATCTTTGCCCATCGCACAAACCGCTTGACCGTAGGATATTTACCGATATCATCGCCGAATTTAAAAAGGTGGAAACGCCCGTGCCTATAGCGCTATCCATCACCGGTATATGGATACGTGACCATCAGGAGGATCTGCAATGGCTTAAACAATTGCAGGCTAATCATGAGATTTATGTTACATGGATAAACCACTCTTTCAACCATCGCGTAAGCTTAAAAGCACCACTGAAAGAAAACTTTTTACTAGAACCCGGCACCGATATTAATTACGAAGTACTGGAAACCGAAAAAGCCATGCTGAAAAATGGATTGTTGCCGTCGGTGTTTTTCCGGTTCCCGGGATTGGTATCTGACCAACAGTTGGTATATCGCATAACTGATTTTGGGTTGATCCCGATAGGCACTGATGCCTGGCTGGCTAAAGGACAAGCGCCTCAAGCCGGCAGTATCGTGCTGATACACGGTAATGGCAATGAACCGGTTGGTGTGAATGATTTTATCGCCCTGCTAAAACAAAAAGCGCCAGAGGTAGCCAAGAAACAATGGTTGCTATATGATTTACGACAGAGTGTTGATGATGAGTTTGAAACCCCGGACACTATAGCCGATCCCAAGAAAAAATAAACAAATTAGTATATTAGCTTATGAGCTGGATATGCCCCAAATGTGAACGTGAACTTAAGCATATTAATGCAACCCATTATTGTATTAAAGTAAGTGTGGACAGTTTGTTTGAAGGCCGCCCGGCTGAACTGGAATTGGTTTTTGATAAAATATTAGCCGAGGTTGCCGATTGGGACGATGTGCTGATAAGTACCAGTAAAAACTGCATTGTATTTGTGCATAAGCGTACGTTTTTTGTAATCAGGCCGATGCAAAAACAGCTCGAGCTTAAATTTTATTCTAAAACGAAACCAGAATCACCCATTATTATAAAAAGCACTTTTCATGCAGGCAAATATGAAAATAGTACCCGTATTTCGCAGTTAACCGATTTAACTATGGAACTTTTTGGGATGATAAAGGATTCTTATATTTTGCTGTAAATTAATCTGCTATGTATAAAGCCACCCGTATTAGCCCGATGATACCGTCCTTTAATATTAAAGAAACGTTGGCATTCTTTAGCGATGTTTTAAGTTTTAATACAGTAATGAATGTGAATAGCTATGCCATTTTAGAAAAAGACAACCTCACTATTCATATCCTGCCTGCCGGGGATATTGGCGAGATGGAGTTTTATCTTGAGATAGATGATATAGATGGCTTATGGGAAACAATAAAAGACAAATTAACCGGCATTAAAGTCCGCGAACCTTTCGACCGGGAATATGGTATGCGGGAAATGCATATTATTATCCCCCAAACTAAAACCTTGCTTTTTATCGGTAGCCCGATCGCTTAATCTGTTAAGGAATGTTAAACTTTTGCTAATCAGTTTTATAAGCCGCTCTTTTGTTTTATTAACTAATAATTGTGTGATAAAAAACGTAATCCTTACCATTTCACTTTTACTGTTTATTTCGACTGCGGCATTCGCGCAGCAATTAAATGGTGTGGTATTGGATAAGTTTTCGCACAAGCCTGTTGAATATGCAACTATCCATTCAGGGCAATATGTAACTTCCACCTCTATCGAAGGTAAGTTCAGCTTGTATAATATTCGTTTTAATGACACTATTAGGGTAACATGTGTAGGTTATGTACCTTACACCTATACCGTTTATAATATCCATACCGATACCATTTATGTTGAGACTGTCTCGATACAGTTGCAGGATGTTCACGTCCGCACGCGTAATTATAAGGCCGATTCGCTAAGTACGCGTAAGGAGTTCGCGGGCGTATTCAATTATCAAAAGCCCGCCTTAAAGGATTTTTTGAAAACAGACCTGCCAACCTCTATACCTGACCATGGCCCCGCGATAAATAGTGATAATGATTTTGGCGGATTGAATCTTTTAGCCATCGCCAGCCTGTTCGGCAGGAATAAAACTTCTGAGGCTAAACTCCAAAAGCAATTACAGGACGACGAGGAGGCAAACTATGTAGACCATAAATTCTCCAAATCAAAAGTGGAGGTAATCACCCACATGCAAGGTGACTCGCTGCAAGATTTTATGAACACCTACCGCCCAACCATCACCCGCCTTAAACAAATGACCGACTACGAGCTGCTTATCTATATAAAAACAAGTTATACCGAATTTATTAAGACGTATAAGCCGGGAGAGCATTCGGTGTTTACGAAGCCTTGAGTGGCCAAACGCCAAACTGTTTTAAATGATGGGTAAAATGTTTGCCATGCCAAATGAGCCATTCGTTATGATCCATTGGCCCAAAACCACCATGAATTGAGGTAATGCCAGGCGTTTTGAAGTAAATATCAAAGTCGTTTAGTTCTGTCATTAGTTGTTGTATGGCTAATTCTAAAGTGGTAAAGCTATATTCATCAGGCAGGGTGCCTAATATTACATTTTTGGGTATTTCGGCATTGGTATATACGCCTTTCTGTTTTTCGCGGTAAGCATCTTCGGCGGGGCTATCGCAGGTGCCTATCTTTTTGCCATTGGTGTATTTTACATTTTCAACTAAGTGCTCAACCATTTGCTGCGGTGTCATTTTTCCCCAGAGTGGTCGGGTGTTTGCATCAATAGATAACAGCAGTTGTTTTAACTGCCCGCGGTTGTTAATATTGATGAAAGTGCTCATGATAAAGCTAATATAATAACAGGGAGTTATTAAAAAAAAGTAAATCTGAACAGGACGCTGGAATAAGAAGCTGGATATTTCATAAGGGAATTTACAAACTAACTATGAGGTGTAAGCATGGCGTTTATCTTTTTCTGGTATCGCGGCGCTAAACGTCACTTTTCTTTTTTCGCAAAAGAAAAGTGACCAAAAGAAAACTCTCGGCTGCGTTCTGATCCTATGAAGAGCAGTGCTTTGGCAGGGCTTGTAGTTGCCGGATCAGCCTTGATGCCGATCTTTTTAGTGCTTTTTGGTCTGTTCTATCCGAACCAAACGATGCCGGTTTTTGCGTTGACGTACGGGTGTTGCTTTTGTTTTACTGCATGCCGTTGCTTTTAGTTCTCGCAGAGGATCTTGCGAATATTAAACCTGTTTCCGCATAATGCGCTTTTGCAGCCAGTTACGAACCGGTTCGTCATACAACTTAAGGCAGGCATAGGCAATGGATATGGCAGTTATTAAAAGCCCTAATCCTACCAGCATGCCTTTAGCCATTGGTATCTTGTCTTGGACAACCCAGGCGGTATACCAATAGATGAGCGGGTAATGGGTAATATAAATAGGGTAGGAAATATCACCCATAAATTTACAAAGCTTAATAGCGCTTTTGTTTTTTATAGTACTGCCTGCACCCATGGCAACAATTAAAGGGAAAAGTATAATGATGCTTATAGATTCATACAAACCATTCATCCATAAATGCGACTCGTCGCCGAACCGTGGCAGGCAAAGGATTACAACTAAAAGTAAACTACATACACCAAAAGCCCATTTAACATCGATCAGTTTGCCTACGCGGCATAACAGCACCCCGGCAAAAAACGGATAAAGCAAGCGGGTAAAGCCAATATTGAGTTGCGTTTTATCGATAGACCAACCGCCGATCACGTCGCCCTGCGGGCCCCAAACAGTATAGTGAACCAACAGGCAAGCCGACAAAAACACAAATATAGCGAGCACCGTGTTGGAGAACCTGCGGATAAAAAGGGCATACAATATATTAGCGATATACTCAAAAAACAGCGACCATGCCGGGCCGTTCAACGGGTGCATTTCCTGCCAGCCGCGGATATCCATGGATATTGGCAGCGGGATCAATGTAAAACCTACCAGCATTACCAGCAGCATTTGCCATACCGGTGTGCTGTTGATCAGCGGGAACACAGTGCCACCCTGAAAATAGAATAATGCCGCCCCGATGATGGAACCCATAATAACCATAGGCTGCAGACGGATGAGGCGGCGTTTGTAAAAGTCCCATTGGGTCATTTTACCCCAGCGGTCGTCATAAGCATATGCTACCACAAAACCCGACAACAGGAAAAAGAAATCAACCGCCAAATAACCATGATTTAGGATCTGCTTAAAACGGTTATCGTTTGCATAGGCCTCTAACACATGGAAAGAAACCACAACAATAGCAGCCACACCACGCAAGCCATCTAAAATTTCGTAATGATTTTTTGTGGGGAGAGTTGCAGTTTTAGTCATGATGATTTAATGGTTGAAATTGGTTTTGCCAATGTCTGTTTATTTTGGGAGATGTGCAAGGGGATTTGAAATTAATGTTTCAATATGAAGCAATGGGTTGGAGCTTACGATGAAAAACATGGATTATAAGCTGAAGAACCGCTTTTCTTAGCGATAGCGTGGCAAGCCCAAATTGTATAAGACTATTGGTTATTTTTCTTGGGTATCGCTAACGCTAGTTTTACTTTCTTTTGGCCGTCAAAAGAAAGTAACAAAGAAAACTCTCGGCTGCGTTCTGATGCTATGAAGGGTAGTGCTTTGGCAGGGCTTGTGCTACCCGGATCAGCCCTGAAGTCGATTTTGACGGTGAATGGGGGACTGTACTTTTTAGTCTTCGCTGGGTATTCCGCACGACTTGAAATGGCGTGCAAGGGCCTGACGGAAAACCAGGCCGGGAGTGGCCTGTGGGCTGAAGGTTTTTTCCGGCTTGATTTTTTGCTACTTTTTTATCAAGAAAAAAGTAGTAGCCTCCGCGGTAATGAGCGGGACAGAATAGCTTATTAAACGAGAATATTTCTTTGAAGCGATAGCGAAAAAACCTTCGGTAGATTAAATTAACGCTTACCTGTCTCTGGTATCGCTGACGCTAAGTTTTACTTTCTTTTGGCCGTCAAAAGAAAGTAACAAAGAAAACTCTCGGCTGCGTTCTGATCCTATGAAGGGTAGTGCTTTGGCAGGGCTTGTGCTACCCGGGTCAGCCCTGATGCCGATTAAAAAGGTTAACAGAGGGGTTGTGCTCTATCCTTAACTGTCATTTTTTCACATACCGAAGCGCGACTGTTCCCGACTCAAAAACCGTCGACTCAACGAGCTTTAATTGTAATTTCTGTTGCAGGTTGATGCCTTCAAACAACCGCGCCCCTTCCCCTACAATTAGCGGGTGAACTACGATACGATATTCATCGATCAGGCCAAGCGCTGCAAGTTGCGAAGCAACGTCAATACCGCCGACTAAAATATTTTTGCTTGGTTCTTGTTTCAATTTAAGCACTTCATCTTGAAGGTTTGTACGAACAATTCTTGTTTTTTCGTCTACAGGACCATCTAATGATTTTGAGAAGACAACAATTTTTTCGACAGCGTTAAATGCATGGGCATATTCTACATCTGAATCCCTATCCCCTTCAGGATTTTTCGCCACATCGGGCCAGTAGGGAACCATCAATTCATAAGTTTTGCGCCCGTATAGGAATGTACCGGTATCCCGCACCAACTGGATAAAATAGCCCATCGTATCTTCATTGGGATAGAATTTGGTATGATCGCAGCAGCCATCTAAGCTGGTGTTGATCGCGAAAACTAACTTTCTCATTTTTATTGGTTTTAGTTATTGGCTACTAAAAATAATAAATTTTGAAATAGTTTGAAAGTGGTGCGGTGAAAACCAATACTGGTTTCAGTCTGTGACTGAAATCCTGGATGATGACAGTTTGTAACTGTCTAATACAATAACTCTATATCCAGAAAGCCCTTTATGCCTGAATAATCTTTTGCGCTGCTATAAATGTAATGTTCCGGCTCTTCCACTATACCCTCAACAACAGGGTTATTGTGTAAGTAGTTTAACCGCTGATCTATCATTTCATTGGTATTTAAACAAACCGGATGATTATCCTGCTGCCAAAACTGATAATTTTTGTTGTTACTGTTTCTTTCACCATTTGATCGAAATAACCAAAGCATCCAACGCTTACGGCTTTCCTGTATGTTTTCTTCGATGGTGGCTACTAACTTTTTGCTGGTAAACTTCTTTAAATCGCGAAGGATGTCTGATAAATTATAGTTTTCTTTAGCCGAAGCTATCAGGTGAATATGGTTATTCATGATAACATAAGCATATGTTATCAAGCCCTTACTTTCCTGGCAATATTTTAAAGATTCTATGATCAAATCTTTATAGTACGGTCGGGACAAAGCATCAACCCATTCCACTACAGCAAAAGTTATAAAATATATTTCCTGACTATTGTGTATACGGTATTTGGAAGGCATATTAGAATTGATATGGTTTAGTTAGGCGAAAGTTACAAACTTTCTTTGATCTGTAGGCTTCAGTTATAAACTGAAGCCAGTGGGGGTTGATGAAAGGCAAGCCAATAAAATGATTGATAATGTTTTCGAATTTGTGAACTCATCACAAATTGAGGATGTTTTCGCCAACCCTCAATTTAGTATTACATCTACAAATCCCAAGATACTTCTTGAGTTCAATAAATTAACACAAGCTTGGCAACCTCATAACTTTGAAGAATATAAACGAAATTTAGATGAAGTGGAAAAATGGCTTAAAGAAAACAATTGTTGATTTGCAGCTCATTTCATAAAAAGAAAACATTTTTAAAAACCATTCGCTCTTGAATTTATTTCCAGTTAATGGTTAGTGTTTCAAACTGTACCAAACCCCAATCAAAAACCCTATAAAAAACCCCAATTTTCCATCAAAAACAAATAAAAAACGAGCAAAAAACACCGTTTTTTTATCGTTTTTGCCCCAAAAACAGTCATTTTTTGCCTAAAAACCACCTTAAAATCAACGTAATAAGCGCTTTTTTAGGGGTGTTCCGGGCGTTTTTGGGGCGAAAAGTGTACCAAATGTACCACTTGTTCCACTTATGCCGTGGTACAGTACGGCACAAAAAAAGGCACAGTCCTTAAACTATGCCCTCTTGAATCTTGACTCTTATTTCTTGAATTTAGTACCTGTAGTACTCCGGTTTAAACGGACCTTCAACCGTAACGCCAATATATTCCGCTTGGTTTTGATCTAATACTTCCAGCTCAACACCAATTTTGGCAAGGTGCAAACGGGCAACCTTTTCGTCGAGGTGCTTAGGCAGGGTGTATACTTTGTTTTCGTATTTATCGCCATTGTTCCAAAGCTCTAATTGAGCTAAAGTTTGGTTGGTGAACGAGTTACTCATCACAAAGCTCGGGTGGCCGGTAGCGCAACCTAAGTTAACTAAACGGCCTTCAGCTAATACGATAACGTCGCTGCCGTCGATGGTGTATTTATCAACCTGAGGTTTAATTTCTATTTTGGTATTGCCATAAGCGCCGTTTAACCAAGCCATGTCAATCTCGTTATCAAAGTGGCCAATGTTACAAACAATCGCTTTGTCTTTCAACGCGCGGAAGTGTTTCTCGCGAACAATGTTCATGTTGCCGGTAGCGGTAACGATGATATCAGCCTCGGCTATAGCAGTATCTAATTTTTTTACTTCGAAACCTTCCATAGCTGCCTGTAAAGCGCAGATAGGATCGATTTCAGTAACAATAACACGTACACCGGCGTTACGTAATGAATCTGCAGAACCCTTGCCCACATCACCATAACCGCAAACAACAGCCACTTTACCAGCCATCATTACGTCTGTAGCACGACGGATCGCGTCAACCAATGACTCACGGCAACCGTATTTATTATCAAATTTAGATTTGGTAACCGAATCATTCACATTAATAGCAGGCATTGGTAAAGTACCAGCCTTAACACGCTCATATAAACGGTGAACACCAGTAGTGGTTTCTTCTGATAAACCTTTAATACCGTCAATTAGTTCAGGGTAACGGTCTAACACCATATTGGTTAAATCGCCACCATCATCCAAAATCATGTTTAATGGCTTGCGGTCTTCACCGAAGAATAACGTTTGCTCAATACACCAGTCAAACTCTTGCTCATTTAAACCTTTCCAGGCATAAACAGAAGTTCCGGCAGCAGCAATAGCCGCAGCAGCATGGTCCTGGGTTGAAAATATATTACATGACGACCAGGTAACTTCAGCTCCCAGCTCGATCAAAGTTTCTATCAAAACAGCGGTTTGGATAGTCATGTGCAGGCAGCCTGCAATACGCGCGCCTTTCAACGCCTTTGATGGTCCGTACTCTTTACGTAAGGCCATTAAGCCCGGCATTTCGGCCTCGGCTAATTCAATCTCCTTGCGGCCCCATTCAGCTAATGAAAGGTCTTTTACCTTGTACTTGGTGTAAGCGGTCTCTACTGATGACATATTGTTTTGATTATTTGATTGCAAAATTAAGTAATATAAATGTGAATTAAAACTTCAGTAAATTTTGGCGTTACCTTCGGTCCGGGCTTTACACTCATACTTCACCAGCCTTAGCCACAGGCATGTATACGTTTCAATCCCTAACGCGGTTTTTGGTAAAAGAAAAATAAGGCAAACATGACAATTGCCTAATGCAATAAATGATTCTCCTCACAAATTCACTATCTGCACAAACCTTTTCCGCTAAAAATTATTTCCTTATTGAAAAGCTCAATAAAAACCCAATGATACAACACGCATTCATCATCGCCATGATCGTATTATTCATCCACGCCTGCAGCTGGAAAGGGATGATATTTGAAGGGATAAAAAAGCTGATAAAACCCGAGGGGCACATTTATAAACCGATATATGGCTGCCCTATCTGCATGACACCGTACTACGGCACCATTATGTACTTGTTATTCTTCAGGCTTTCATTTGTAGATTGGCTGTTGACCATAGGCACAGCAGCCGGAATGGGCGTTATATCGGTAATATTAATTGATATAAAAGATGGTATATGCCTAAGCGCCAAAGTAGAGGAGCGCAACAGCGAAAACTAAACCTCGATTAATTTTGGTTTTGCTTTACTTGCCGCCTGGTTGCTTTGCGCCAGTTTAGCATTTTGTGTCATGGATAAGCTCCCGTTATATACAGCGCCATTTTCAACCTGTAACGTTTGGGTGCGTATTTCGCCGGTAACTTTGCCGGTAGCCCTTATTTCTAACGAAGTAACCTGTAAATCACCTGTTATCGTGCCATATACCACCAGTTCTTTGGTAACCACATTGCCTTGTATCGATCCTTTTTCACCTAATATCAAACCCTCGTCAACCATTACGTCGCCTGTTATCTGGCCGTCGATGCGTGCAAAGTCAGGTGCTTTTAAATTGCCATCAAAAATACAACCTTCGCTAATCAGTGTTGATATAGATTGCATATCAAGGGCAACTTTGTCTTTTTTAAAAATTGACATGGTAAATTGTTTGTTAGTTGTTTAAGGATAAATAACTGATAGGGTTAACCGGCTTACCGTTTTTGCGCACCTCGTAATGCAGGTGGTTGCCTGTAGAACGCCCGGTTGAACCGATCTCGCCAATTTTTTCGCCCGCGATAACTTCCTGCCCAACCTTTACCACAATTTTTGAAAGATGGCCATACAAGGTTTCAAAGTTGTTTTTATGCTGAATGCGTACACAATTGCCGTAACCGCCAAACCAGCCGGTAAAAACTACCTTTCCGTTCGCGGTACATTTGGCCGCGTCGCCGCGTTCGCCTTTAAAGTCAATGCCCGGGTGAAACTCGGCATGCCCGGCATCGAAAGGATCGCTACGATATCCGAAGTATGAGGTAAGTGAACTGATGCGTGGGTAACCCATCGGGGTAAATGCCACAGCGGTTAAAAAGCGGCTTAAATAGTCATCATATAACGAATATTTCTCTTCATCACTCAGTTTGCTGGCTTCAACATCACCGCCGTTACCACCAACCGATTTGGTAGAGAAGCCTTTTAACCCGCGCTTACGCAAATAAGAGTTGATGGTTTGCAGCTTGCCTTCAATTTCCTGAATATAGGTTTGTGCTTTGTTTTCAGCCGGTGCTTTTACAGCAGGTACAGGGGGGGGGATTGCATTTTTAAGTTTTGTTATCTGGGCCTGCAATTGTGCCTTTTCTATTTCTTGCTGTTTGTTTTGGCTATTTAAGTAAAATATAGTGCCCGAAAGTATCACTATTAGGCCTAATACACTTACTACATAGTGCTTAAAACGGCTAATATGCTTGGTTTTTACCTGTAATGTTTTGGATGCCCCTTTGGTTTTATCCACAATTATTACCGTACTTATACCGGAGGGTTTAAATTTCATTTTAATCAATTAGGGATTGCAATATAAATAATCAGCTTAAATAAACCAACTTGTTGTAATGCATCGGTTTATACGTAAAAGACGTTGTGTTTGTTTAAACCGTGACATAATAACTGTCATAATAAATCTTTATTGCGTCAACAAAATGTTAATATTCGGTTTTTTGGATATTAACTGCTAATCATTTATTATTTTTGTAGTCAATTTAATTAGATAAAAATGTACCCAGAATATTTAGTTGCCCCTATGCGGGCCGAATTAACCAATGTTGGTTTTGAGGAGTTAAAGGATTCAGAGTCAGTAAAAAAAGCTATTGAAAGCGAAGGGACCGTATTTGTTATGGTAAATTCTGTTTGTGGTTGCGCGGCAGCTAATGCCCGCCCTGCTGCACGCATGGCTACCCAAAGCGAAAAACACCCTGATAAATTCGTTACAGTATTTGCAGGTATGGAAGCTGACGCGGTAAATACAGCACGTAACTATATGTTGCCTTACCCTCCATCATCGCCAGCTATGGCTTTGTTTAAGGATGGTAAATTAGTACACATCATCGAGCGCCACCAAATTGAAGGCCGCCCGGCACAAATGATCGCTGATAATTTGATTGGCGCGTTTGAGCAGTATTGCTAAATGTTAATAGCTAGAAAATATTAAAACCGGCATGAAAGATGCCGGTTTTTTTGTGCCCAAAATCTCAGAATACACTTGTTTACGCCTTCAGTTTATGACGTCAAAATCCTATGAAAATCGCCCAAAAAACGTGTTAATTTAAGTTATCAACAGCGTTAAATTACTGTAAACAAGCATTCTGCAAAACTGAATATGAAATCAGGGTGCTTTACCCACAGGGTGTGGAAAACTCAAAATTGAATTCTGCTTTTGAGAATAATAGATTTGAGTAATGGCCTCTAAATTTTTTTTAGCGGGTCAACTCACTATAATTCAATACGAAAATGGGCAGCAAAATATCAAAGAAAACAACAACCGCAACAGGAAAAGGATTAAAGGTTGATAGATACTTCACTAAAGATGGAGTAAACGTGTTTGATCTGTTTAAATATGAGAAACGCTCGTCGGTGATCCGCAACCCATCCGGCGACGCCGTGTTCGAAATGAATAATGTTGAGGTGCCGGCTGCGTGGTCGCAAGTTGCTACCGATATCCTTGCTCAAAAATATTTCCGCAAAGCCATGGTGCCGCAGGCAGATGGTACAACAGGGTCAGAAAACAGCATTAAGCAAGTTGCCCATCGTATGGCCAACTGCTGGAAAGACTGGGGCTCACGCTACGGTTACTTCGCGTCGCAAAAAGATGCCGATATATTTTACGACGAAATAGTATACACCATAACCGGCCAATTGGCAGCGCCAAACTCACCGCAATGGTTCAATACGGGTTTGCACACCTCCTACGGCATTACCGGTAAACCACAGGGCCACTATTTTGTCGACCCGATCACTGAGAAACTCAGCAAATCAACATCAGCGTATGAGCGCCCGCAACCACACGCTTGTTTTATTTTATCGGTAGATGATGACTTAGTGAACGAAGGCGGTATCATGGATCTTTGGGTTCGTGAGGCGCGTATCTTTAAATACGGTTCTGGCGTTGGTACCAACTTTTCCAAAATCCGTGGCGAGAGCGAAAAACTTTCAGGCGGCGGTTATTCATCAGGCTTGATGTCGTTCCTTAAAATAGGCGACAGGGCAGCCGGAGCCATCAAATCAGGCGGAACAACCCGTCGTGCAGCCAAAATGGTTTGTTTGGATTTGGATCACCCCGAGATTGAAGGTTTTGTAAACTGGAAAGTTGAAGAAGAGAAAAAAGTAGCAGCGTTAATCGCAGCTGGCTATTCCTCAGATTATGAAGGTGAAGCTTATCGCACTGTTTCCGGGCAAAACTCCAACAACTCGGTTCGTATACCAAACAGTTTTTTCAACGCTTTAAAAGAAGGTAAAAACTGGGACTTGACTAGTCGCATGACCGGCAAACCTATCAAATCTATTTCCTCACAAAAACTATGGGATGATATCGCGTTCGCGGCTTGGGCTTGTGCTGATCCGGGTGTGCAATATGACAGCACCATTAACGAATGGCATACCTGCCCTGAAGGTGGCCGCATCAATGCATCAAATCCATGCTCGGAATACATGTTCCTGGATAATACTGCTTGTAATTTAGCTTCCATCAACCTGGCGCATTACTTCGATCCAAAAACAAGGGTATTTGATGTTAAGGGCTTTGAGCATTCATGCCGCATCTGGACTATCGTTTTAGAAATATCGGTATTGATGGCACAGTTCCCATCAAAAGAAGTTGCTCAATTATCCTATGATTACCGTACGCTTGGTTTAGGCTACGCCAACTTAGGTTCAGCCTTGATGGTTAATGGCATTCCTTACGATAGCGACAAAGCACGTGCGATCGGCGGAGCGATCACCGCGATTATGACCGGTACAGCCTACGCGACATCAGCCGAAATGGCCCGTGAGTTAGGGGTGTTCAGCGAATACAAAAACAATAAGCAACACATGTTGCGTGTAATGCGCAACCACCGTTACGCGGCTTATAACTCTACCGAAAATTATGAAGGGCTGGAAATCCTGCCTCCGGGAATCGACCAAAAACAGTGTCCGGATTACCTGCTTTCTGCCGCCTGCAATGCATGGGACAAAGCAGTTGAAATGGGCGAACAATACGGTTACCGTAATGCGCAAACTACCGTAATTGCCCCAACCGGTACTATCGGTTTGGTAATGGATTGCGATACTACCGGCATCGAGCCTGATTTTGCTTTGGTGAAATTCAAAAAATTATCGGGCGGTGGTTATTTCAAGATCATTAACCAGGCGGTTCCCGAAGCTTTAAGCAACCTAGGTTACCAGGATCATGAAGTTACAGCTATTGTAAACTACGCCAAAGGTGCAGCTACCTTAGCCGGCGCGCCACATATTAATGTAGATACTTTAAAAGCCAAAGGTTTTACGCAAGATGAATTAGAGAAATTAGACAAGGGCTTGGTTTCTGCTTTCGAGATCAGCTTCGCGTTCAATATTTGGAGTTTGGGCGAAGAATGCCTGAAGCGTTTAGGCATTACCGCTGAGCAATACAACGCGCCTGATTTTAACGTATTACGCACTTTAGGTTTCAGCCGCAAGCAGATCAATGAAGCCAACGAGTACATTTGCGGTACCATGACGCTTGAAGGCGCACCATATTTAAAAGAAGAACATTACCCGATATTTGATTGCGCCAACAAATGCGGCGCGAAAGGCGAACGTTACATCCACGCGCATGGCCACATTAAAATGATGGCGGCGGCACAACCTTTCTTATCAGGTGCTATTTCAAAAACCATCAACCTGCCGAATGAGGCCAAGGTTGATGAGATAAAAGATTGCTATGAACTTTCATGGGCTTTAGGCTTAAAGGCTAATGCGCTTTACCGTGATGGTTGTAAATTATCTCAGCCATTATCTACCAAATCCAACACTAAAGAAGAAGCGGAAGAAAAACTGGAAACTGTTGAAGAAGTATTAGGTGAAGCAGCAAACGTAAAATTGAGTGATCTAACCCCTGAGCAAGTTTTGGAAGCTGCCATGGCGATCATGGAACGTTCAAAAGATACCAGCTTTATGCGTCAGCTATCGCGCGTGGTACAGAAGAAGAGTTTGCCGTACAAGCGCCGTGGTTTTACCCAAAAAGCAACTATCGACGGGCAAACCGTATTTGTTCGTACAGGTGAGTATGAGGATGGTACTTTAGGTGAGATCTTTGTGGATATGCACAAAGAAGGCGCGACTTTCCGCTCGCTGATGAACTGCTTTGCCATCGCGGTATCAGTAGGTTTACAATACGGTGTTCCATTGGAAGAATATGTAGAGAAATTTACCTTCACCCGCTTTGAACCTGCCGGTATGGTGATGGGTCACCCAAATATTAAAAGCTCAACTTCTATTATCGACTTTATATTCCGTTTATTAGGTTACGAATACCAAAACCGTACCGATCTGGTGCATGTACTTACCGAGCAGAACGCGGTAACCGGCAACCCGCAAATGCAGGATAGCGATGTTAATCCTGACGAAACGAATGTTTATGCACCGGTTAAAAGCGACAGCAGCGTAACCAAGAAACAAGCCATGACGGTTGACCTAAGCATGGGTGTACAAAGCGATGCGCCAAGTTGCAATGTTTGCGGGCATACTACGATAAGGTCGGGTACCTGTTACAAATGTTTAAATTGCGGTAACTCTATGGGTTGCAGCTAATCATGATTTCCCCAACTAATATTCAGGTATTCAACCACCTGGATATAGTGTTCAGTTTATAAGTTAATTATTTGAGCCCTGCCCGGTTGCCATCGGAGCGGGGCTTTTTTGTAAGACAGTTACAAACTGTCATTATCCAGGATTTCAGTCACAGACTGAAACCAGTACTTTATGAAACCAATATCCTTATATTATACAAACACCGGCTTCAGTTTATAACTGAAGCCCACAGATAAAGAAAGTTTGTAACTTTCTTACCTTTGCACCCATGTTTGAAGTAATTCTAAAAAAAGGTAAAGAAAAAGCGGTACTCCAACGCCATCCATGGGTATTCTCCGGCGCTATTGAGCGGGTGAAGGGTAGCCCGGCCAACGGCGATATTGTGAAGTTATTAAATGCCAAAGGCGATTTTATGGCCTATGGTTTTTTTAACGATCAATCGCGGGTTGCTTTACGTTTGTTGGAATGGGATGAAAATGTAATAGTGAATGATATGTGGTTTCGCGAAAAAGTAGGTGCAGCTGTAAAAAGCCGGGCTGATATTTTGGCAGATGGCAACACCAATACCTGCAGACTAATTTTTAGCGAATCGGATTACCTGCCGGGGTTAATCGTAGATAAATACAATAACCATTTGGCTGTGCAGATCCTTACTTCGGGTATTGAAAACGTAATGCCTGTGATTATTGATGAACTGAATAACCTGTTAAAACCTGAAAGCATTTTTGATAAAAGCGATGCCTCATCGCGCGAGCATGAAGGTTTACAAACTACTAATGTAGCATTGACTTTAAATAGTCCTCCGGAAAATGTGGAGGTTAAGGAAAATGGTATTATTTACAATATTAACATCGCCGAAGGCCAAAAGTCGGGTTTTTACTGCGACCAGCGGGATAACCGCAAAATAGTAGCAAGCTATGCAAAAGGGAAAAAAGTATTGGACTGTTTCAGCTATACAGGTGGTTTTACTTTAAATAGCTTACATAATGGCGCATCATCTGTTACTAGTGTGGATAGCTCTGCCTTAGCTATTGAAACGCTGCGTGAAAACATCAAATTAAATAACCTTGATGCAGCTAAACACATCGCCATACAATCAGATGTTAACAAGCAGTTAAGGGCTTTCAGGGAACAGGAAGAAAAGTTTGATATTATAGTTCTTGATCCCCCTAAATACGCGCCATCGCGTTCAGCGTTAGACAGGGCTTCACGTGCCTATAAAGACTTGAACCGTTTAGCAATGCTATTACTTAATGATGGCGGTTTATTAGCCACCTATTCCTGCTCAGGTGCTATGAATATGGAAACATTTAAACAGGTATTAGCATGGGCTGCCTTAGATGCAGGCAAACAAGTACAATTTATCTACCAATTCTGCCAACCCGAAGATCATCCCGTAAGGGCATCGTTTCCTGAAGGAGAGTATTTGAAGGGGTTGTTGTGCCGCGTAATTGGTTAAGTAGTTTATTGAGTTGATTAAGCGAATGGTTTTTAAAAACTACTCACCTAATCAACATATTCAACCAATCAGCTTTCTCTTAATTAAACTTTACATTGCCATAACTCGAGTTGATGGTTATCGATTTTCCGCTGTTAGCCCTGCCGATGTAACCTTTATAGCTTTTTGTTGAGTGAAAGCCTTTTTCATCATCCGGGTTTTTAGCGGTTATAGTAAATGCATGTTCGCCGTAATTAAAGTCACCGTAGCGGGTTACTATGGCAAAGTCGGCATTTTCATCACCGCTTAGGCCAATATCTACATTAGAGTACGACGAACTGATCGCCAGATTTTTCACATCTCTATCCAGATCGCCAATTTGCAGACCACCACCATATCTTAAGTTTATAGCTGCCGAAGTATGTAACTTGCCTATTTTAACCGGGCTATAACTCACGTCGGCTATAAGCGCATTTACTGATCCTATAGTAAGCTCGCCATAGGAAAGCTGGATAGCGGAATTGTTTAAATTGTCTATATTGGCATTGCCATATTTTACCCTTAGCGTGCTCTCATTGGTTAATGATCTGGCTTTAAGACTACCGTAAGCGCTATTGATAGTTATTTTACCATCCAAATCCGGTAAATAAATGGCACCATAACGGTTATCAACAACTAACTCGTTTTTTGCAGGCATATAAACGATATAGTTGATCTCCATTTTTTTGCTTGAACCACCCTGAAATACCGAATACCACGAACTCTTCACCTCGCCTATAATAGTCCTGAAGCTGATTAACGAGCCGTTTTTGCTATCGCTTATATTCACATTGTCAAGTAGTTTTTGGGTAGCGTCATCGCTTCCTGCTGAAACCTTTATTTGCACATCCACTTTAACCTCATTCCTGTTCCAGGTGTTAACTGTTACATTACCATACTTGTTTTCTATCGATAAAATATCGTTGGCATCCGCGGAATAGGTTTTGCTGTAGTTTTTAACCCGGTCATCATCATCATTGGTAGTAGTAATAATGGTATGAACACCGGCGTTGCTGATAATGGTGTTTACCTGCGGGGCAATATCATCGGCATCTACATCAATATTTATATTTTTTACTGCGGCCAACACCTGTGCATTGGCCTGTACACTTAGCTTTGCTAGTTGCGCACTTAACTTGTGCAGTTTTATTTTGACAAGTTTTGTATTGATAGTGGATAATGTACTGGTTGATACGACTACCGGTTCCACATTAACATCCACCGGCGGAACAGGCGCTACCGCTGAATCTGTTGGCGCGATTGGCTTAACCGGGCTTTGGGCAAGGCTTGTTAAGCTTGTGGCAAAGCAAACGGCAACTATTACAATCGCGGCATTAAATATTTTTGGTTTCATTTTTTTGATCTTTTTTATCCTGGTTGTATTGCTCAATGGCGCTCAGTTGTTGGTTGAGTACTTCTGTTTGTATCTGTAAGTTCTGTATCATTGCCCGTAAAACAAGCTCCTGATTAGGGCTGTTGGCCAAATCACTGTTCAATTTTTTATAGGTCGAATCCATTTGCGCTATTTCCTTGCTAAACTCCTGGTATAAAGCTGGGTCACTTTTGGCAATTTGCTTAAGTTCGGTACGCTTGGTTTCTACCAGCGAAGCATAATGCATTTGCTGTTTGGCATATTCGGGGTTAATATCTGCAAGGTCAATACCTCTTTTTTCAATGCTTTTTAAAAATACTACGAAGCTAACGCCCATTACCAATATTACCGTAGCCGCCACACGCAATACAAAACCTATACTAAATGTTTTGGCTTCGCGCTTTTTTGGCTCTTCGGGTAATTGTTTTTCAATTTCAGCCCATAAGCCAGCTCTTGGTTCAAGGTCATCAAATTCCTCGCGGTTCGCCCTGATAAAATCTTCTAATCGCTTGCTCATTGTGTTATCCCTTTCCTTTTTAATATCTCTGCTAATTTTCTTTTTGCTCTCAAAAACTGTGTTCTCGAGGTGTTTTCTGTAATGTTTAAAACCTGTCCTATTTCCTCATGGTCATAACCTTCTAAAAGGTATAACGATAACACTACCCGGTAACCATCCGGTAATTCCTTCATGGCTTCTTTAACCTGTGCTACTTTAAATAAAGTTTCCTCGTCATCGTCAAACTCTTCATCCGGTATATTATCAAGTTGTTCGCCGTCAATATCAACCAGATCCATTTTACGTTTGCGTAAAAGATTTATAGAGCGGTTTACTACAATTTGTTTAAGCCAAAGGCCAAATGTGGTTTCCTGCCTAAAATCCTTCAGCTTGTTAAAAGCATCTAAAAACGACTCTTGTAATACATCTTCAGCTTCGGCAATATTGCCCACTATCCTAAAGGCGATGTTTAACATCGCTTTAGAATATAGCTTGTATAGCTCGTAGGAGGCTTTTTTACTTCCCTGCTTACACTCAACCACCAGGTTGTAATGCTTATCTATGTATACGGATTCCAAATTTTGCAGCTTTCATATAATAAGACACGGCGTTTTTTAGAACGTTGCATGAAGATAAGATTATTTTGCGAGGAGGGTTTTAGAAAAGAAGTGAGTTTGGGTGTTCCCGCTTTCGGGTGAGTAGTTGTGCGTAATGCATTGGAGTTTCAACTTACCCGATCATCGCTCACCCGCTTGATCTACCCTCTCTTCGCCTGTGGCGGAAAGAGGATGGGGAAATGTTAGATTATTTGAGGGTGGTGAAGCTGCTTCACCCTATTTTAAAATTTTCTAATTTATTGACTTTCAAAAGCGTACCTTTGCAAAATTATTTTTGGAAAGGCCGGGATTGTTTGATTGGTATCTGTTCATCAATAAGTATTTATAGACGAAGAATTGATATCATGAAAAAAATTATTGACTACAGGAAACTTTTAGGTGTGACCAAGGAAGCCGAATTACAGGAACTGAAAACCGTTTACCGCGGGATGATGAAAACCTGGCACCCGGACAAATTTCAGGAGAGCCCTGAAGAAAAGCTGGAAGCTGAAGAAAAAAGCAAAACCATTATTGAGGCTTATCACTTTTTGGTAAGCATAGCGCCTGAAACTATTGACCAGTCTTCTGAAGAATATAATAATACCACTGCCAACGCGGGTATAGTGGATTTTGAATATAAATTGCAGGTGCTGAAAATCTACTTTAGCGATGAGAATGTTTATGAGTACTTCGACGTACCTAAAGAAACTTACCGCAAACTGATCAATGCCGACTCACCGGGACGTTTTGCACGCAGGCACATATTTAACACTTTTGTTTACAGAAGCGTGAATAAATTGGTGGCTAACGGGTAAGCAGTAGAAAATATATAAATTGAAAAAGCTCAGGGTTATTTATCCTGAGCTTTTTTATTAAAGTATAATCCGATTTCTGTGTATAAGTGTTAGCCTGCCGATCAGATAAAGAAATCTAATTCAATGAAGGTTTTTAACCTATAAAGAACTGCTGACTAACAATTTTTCCATTTTCAACTTGGTAAACGCAAATCTCTTCAATCATTTTATCGCCCTGCCCCTTAACCGTGAAATTCATGGAAAGAATTACACTGAAGTAGCTCCCGGCAAAAATAGCTTCGGATACTTTAATGTCATGAATTTCGACATTAGCGAGAAATTGTTCTTCGCGTTCTATCAAATTATGAAGGCCGGTAAGCGGCACATTTTTCAAATTTGGATCGATACTTACCGCATTATCAGCAAATAACTCAGTATAAGCTTCAATAAATTTAAGCTCATTGCACAATGAAGCTAATCGAGTGGCAATTTCTGGTATAGTGTTCATGTTTGAAAGTTATTTATGATATAAAAAAGGGTGTGGTAAGTTTTGTCTTTGCAGTATTTATTCTTTTACCTTATCCCAATAATCCCTGCCAAAGGCTAAAAGTTTAATTACAGCGCCATTTACATCTTTGGTAAATACTAATGGGAAACCTATTTCCCTGTTTAAAAAACTCTGCTCGCCAATGGCAATGAAATTTACTTCCCGGCCATTCCAAAGCTGTTTAAGTGCCAAACCGCCCGCTGTGGCAGTGATTTGCAGGTAAGTACCTTTCTTTTGTTCAGACTCGTATTTACCTTCGAAGGACTTTAGTTGATCCGCGGTAAGTTTTACCTCTGCCGGAGGTGTATAGCTTTTTATTTTATTCCATTGTTGTTGGCCCCCTACCAAAGCCCCGGTGATTCCACCGGATGCATTTTTCGAGAAAACAACTGTCATGGTTTCATCGCCGTCGGCATCTGGGCTTTCAAAACTAAGGTCGGATTTGCGGGTTAGGGTGAATTGTTGTTCGCCTTCCAGTGCTTTTGCCAGCAATTTATCGCCGACTATTGTAATTTTAAATACGGAAAACGGATTTTCTTTTGCCTGGTAGATACCTTCAAAAGCTGCCAGTGGCGTATCGTCGGTTAAAATTACTTTGTGGCTTATCGGTGTTGTGTTTTTTGCGTTAACGGTTGCACTAAATAATACAGTTAGGATAAGCACGAATGCAAACTTGCATGCGTAGCTAAATAATTTTTTTGGTGAAGCAGGCATTGGTTCTGGTTTTTGGTTGGTTATTAAACTGCTAATTTACAATTGATAACGGGATTATGGCTGAGATATTTTATGTGGTTGTTAGGAAGAAATATCATAGGTACATTCAAATCTCAGAAATTTTGTTGGCATTAATGCTGACACTGTTTTGTCAGCAGGCCTTTGCGCTTATGCTTCGAGTGTTTCAGCAGGACAGCCAACGGATGGAATTGGAGTGGGTGACGGCTATGTTTTTGGTAAACATACACCTACCCTCTTTATTGGAAACTATAAAGCACTTTTATTATCTTCGGGTTCAATCTTTTGTCACATGGAAAATGAAGCACATATAATTCCGGCTGCGGCCGTAAAAGGCATTGCTACCGGCCTGGTTATGATGGCTGTTTTTACTTTAATATGGGCAGGCATAGCTTACCAGGGTTTGGCAGCAAGTGAATATTGGGTTGCGCTGGCTATCTTCCCTGTTTTTAGCGTATTTTTTATTGTAGATGCTGTAAGGCTTTATAAGATAGCCCCGTACTATCCCAAGCATACATCGGAAGCGGATTTGGCCGAAGGGAAGAGAATGGGAAAATGGTTCGGTATAATTTTCGGTGCCGAGGGCCTGGGGATATTCATCGGGATAAATATTGTTGTTAACCTTGGCCACCCTGAGCTGGCTATCCCGGTGATGGCATTGGTAGTAGGTTTGCATTTTTACCCGTTGGCTAAAGTATTTAAACGCACACTTGATTATTACCTGGCCACATGGAGCACCGTTTTGGCTGTTTTGGCTATTATTTTAACGCTTAATAAAACACTTACCGAAACTGGTGCTTTCGCTTTTACGGGGACGGGCATCGCTATTGCCACCACATGTTATGGTATCTATATGGTGGTGAGGGGACGAAAGTTGCACAAGCCGGTGTTATAGAAGCGGCGGACTGGTGTGATATTCGAGAATCGTAAGCCCCTAATTATAGGAATGGGTGCTTGGATCCCTTGGTATCATTGTCGATTGGAAGGTTATCGGCTTTGTGTCGTATTCTTATTAATGAATGTTGTATGGTTATAACTTTTGCCAAAAGCACTAACATGGAGTACATAACAATATTTTGCCATGCATTGCCAAAGCTTAATTGAGTCTTTAAAAAATAAAGCATATTATCTATCATTAGCAATAGGTCTTAGTTAACTATTTAACTCGTATGTTGTCTATTTGTTTTAAAGCGCAATTACTGTGATGCCTTTGGCTTGATTTTGCGCCTTTCTATTTTTTTTCTGTAAAAAGTCCTTACACATCTATAGCAGATGTAGTGCTTTACGGGTAACCAGAAAAATATTTGCTTTACTATTACCCCCCTTGGTATACGGTCTACTGACGGTGAGTTGCAATATCTGCAACGCTCGTGTATAATCTGAGGGGAAAGCTTAATCTCAGTTTTTTGTAGTGTTTCCATGGTTTAAACATTTTCAAGGAAAAGTTTATTTAATTTTTCGCGGGTTAGTGGCTTGCTAATAAAATCTTTTACGCAATCGTGCGAATAGGCTTTATTTTTTTCAGATGGATCTATCGATGATGAAACTATTATTACTTTGGGCTTTAAAGGTTGATTTTTTAATCTGCTCAAAAACTCCCATCCGTCAATTTCCGGCATATTAATATCCAGAAATATTAGTTCGGTACGATGGGCAGCTATATAATCCAATGCTTTTTGAGGGTTATTAAAATCTATTACATCTATATTAGCATGATACTTTTTGAGCAGCATCTTATGCATTTTGTTTACTAATGGGTCATCGTCAACTAGAACAAGGGTATTCACCATAAATTTTTCGATATTTGTATCCTCAGCAAAAGCCGCCTTGTCATTGTTAATCAAATAATTAAGGGATACAATCACATCGTTAAGCTTT
The DNA here is from genome assembly GCF_013408825.1 of Mucilaginibacter tundrae. Classification (GTDB taxonomy): domain Bacteria; phylum Bacteroidota; class Bacteroidia; order Sphingobacteriales; family Sphingobacteriaceae; genus Mucilaginibacter. The sequence goes on along the minus strand of NZ_JACCBZ010000010.1, from coordinate 23,908 downwards.
TCGGCCTGACCATAAATATTTTTTAATAAAGACTTTATTTTCAGTGCTTCGTAGGATTTTAACTGCGGGTAATTGTCGTAATTGGCAAGGCTGAGGATGTTGCTTACCGGGCCGCGTAACCCGTGGGAGGCGAGGCTTGAATAGTCATAATTAGAGAACTGGGAATCGGATTGGTTGGCATTGGGTATAATTAAGCAAACCGCATAATGAAACGCTACGTTTATAGGTAAGGGGATAAACAGGAATTGAAATTTGAAATGGGTGATTATTATTTTGTTTGCAATGTCATTGTCGGCGATTATCGTGCGGCCAGACAGGCATTTATCGATAGCGCTAGAGATGTAAGAAGCTTGCTCCTGTGGAATAATATCCACAAATGATTGCCCTATTTGGGGAGGTTCACGTAATGATAATTTTATATCGCCAGCGTTATTTAAGTTAAACGAAACTATGTTTTTAAGGCTATCAATTATAAAGTACGGGATGTTTAGGCGATTATTTTCGATTTTATTTTGCATAAAGCCAAGTATTTATATCTGATTTTCTTAAGACTTAAACTATGTTTATCATTCATTTAAAAATGGATGATAATTTGCATAAGAATTAATTGCTATAAGGTTATCGTAAAATAAAAGAAAAAAAATTTGATATGCAAGAAATACTGTCAAAGAAAAATATAGGTCAAAGAATTAAAGCATTACGAATTGAAAATAATTATTCTCAGGCGTTTATAGCTAGCCTGTTAAATATATCCAGGAGTAATTATTCGCAAATTGAGCTCGGAAATCAATTCCCTACTTATGAAGCATTAAGCTTAATTGCTAGTTATTATAGCAAGACGTATGACTGGCTTTTGCATGGACCGGAGTTTTTAGCGGTGAATCATCCTGCGTTAAAAAAGCATGGATTTTCAAAAGAACTTCCTTGTGCGAGTTTAATAACGTCAAAGCGTATACTTACGGTAAACGATTCGCTAAATTATGCTCGTAGGTTACATGATGTTACTTATTTGACTAGTTTGCCGATATTTAATGTCCCAGATTCATTGATTGAAGAGAATGGTAATTGCCGTGGATTCACAATTGATAATAGCGAAAGTCTTAAGCACCTTTATCCGGGTGATATACTTATTGGCAGGCAACTAACTAATTTTTCTGAGATAGCCCCATCAAATGATATATATATTATTGTAACGTTGACCGGGATCGTTTTTTGTAGGATAGATACTATTATTGTTGAAAAGGAACTGCTTGTTTGTCAAAACGATAAGTCGGATAAATACTTCAACCTGGCTGTTGCCGATATTCAGGAAATATGGCTAGCTATCGGCAAGTATTCGGCAATTATTCAGCCGGTGATCAATACGCTTGAAAACATGGTATTAACCATAGGAGAATCAATTAACCTGCTTGAACGCGAAGTGCGTAAATTAAGCAAGAAGCATAAATTGGAGACGTTATAGTTTTAAGTAAAGTTGGAGTAAGCGAAAAACTTACTCGGACTTTAAGCTTTTTACCGGGTTGGTTAATGCTGCCCGTATGGCCTGCGTACTAACCGTAAATAGCGCTATAAATATGGCTATCATCCCCGCCAGGGCAAACATCCACCAGCTTAGCGGTATACGGTAGGCGAAGGATTGCAACCACTGAGTCATCCCATACCAGGCAATTGGCGTAGCGATGATAAATGAAACCACCACCAGCTTTAAAAAGTCTTTTGACAATAACTGTACTATGCCGGTTACGCTGGCGCCTAATACCTTGCGGATGCCTATCTCTTTATTGCGCTGCTCAGCGCTGAAGGCAGCCAAGCCAAATAGGCCAAGGCAAGAGATCAATATGGCGATCAATGTAAATGAATTGATGATTTGAGAGAGAACAACCTCGGTTTCGTACTGCTTTTGCACCTCATCATCCAAAAAAGAATATTCAAAAGGTACTGCAGGAAGGTCCTTTTGCCAAATAGCGGCAACCTGGCTTAGCAATGCCTTATAATTCTTAGTACTGCTGGATACTACCATACAGTTAAAACTACCGGGGCTTTTATCATACACCAACATAAATGGGCGCACATCTTCATGCAGGGAATTGTAATTAAAATCTTTCATTACCCCAACAATAGTAACATAGGTTGCCGGACCGTTGTAATGGGTATATAGCCGTGCGCCGGGGGCTGTTTCGGCGGTTAGATTTAAGCGTTTGGCCAGGGTTTGGTTAATAAGCACTTTGCCCGAGTCGCCCTGCATAAAATCACGGCCACCAATCAACTTTATTCCACTGGTTTTAACAAAATATTGGTCGCTGGTGATGTTTTGGGCATCAATAGCGGTAGACATGCTACCACCGGCCGGGTAAACACCATGATCATGCATTACAAATTGGCTAAGATAATTATCAGCACTGGTAACAGATTTAACGCCTGCCAGCTGTTTCAAATCATTAGCTAACGCGGGCATTTTAGCCTGGCTATCATCGGTATAAAAATTAAATATCAATTTCTGGCTTTGGTCGAACCCCAAATCCTTGGATTTAATGTAATTGAGCTGACTGTAAATGATGATAATACCCGTAATTAAAACAATTGATAACACAAACTGAAACACCACCAGGGAACGACGTATACCCGCCGCGGAAACCTGGCTAGTGAAATTACCTTTGATTACCTTAATAACCTTGAAGGCCGACAGGTAAAACGCCGGATAACTGCCCGCCACAAAGCCAGTAATTAAAATAAGAGAAGCCAGCATTACCCATAGGCGATAATCGGCAAAAAAAGATAGTTGGATTGATGTTTGGGTAATTTGATTGAGATAAGGTAAAGCAAGCCATAATAGTGGCAAAGCGATAATAACGCCGATAAACGATAACAGGAACGATTCGCCCAAAAATTGCCTGATCAGATCGTATTTTCCTGCGCCAACGACTTTTCTAACCCCAACCTCTTTGGCTCGTTTGGATGCACGCGCGGTAGAAAGGTTCATGAAATTGATGCAGGCTATTACTTGTATCATCACCGCGATTAGTATTAATATAAAAAGAAATTTAGGATCGGTGGTTTTGGTTGGCTCCAGATCGTAACCACCGGTGGTATGTATTTGGGTAACAGCTTGCAGGTGAAGGACCTTTTGCATACCTAACGCTTTCATTTGCTGCCCGGCATATTTATTTAAGAAAGCAGGCAGTTTTTTCTCAAAAGCGATAGGGTTGGCGTCTGGACGCAGCTTTATGTAAGAGTAGAGGAAGTTGTTGCCAGCCCATTCACCGTCATTAGCCACACCCACACCCGTAGGGCCGCTTTTTATGTTGATAAACAGGTTGGCCGATAAATGCGATTTGCCCAGGCTTTCATCAACAACGCCAGTTACTTTAAAATCATGCTTACCCCATTGGTCGTTTATGTTGATTGTTTTTCCAACAGCGTTTTGAGTGCCAAAAAGCTTATCGGCGGTGGATTTGATCAGTACCACATCATAAGGCTCATCCAGGGAGTGCAATGCTTGCCCTTCGACAAAATGATAATTGAAAATATTGAAGAAGGTAGAATCTACATAAAATGCCCCAGTTTCATAAAAAGATTTGTCCTGGTAACGAAGTAAATGTTCTTTTGAGCCCAGTTTGTCAGTTTCTACAACTCTTACGAAGTTTTCAACTTCCGGGAAATCATTTTTTAAAGTCGGTGCAATTGGTGGCGAAGATGATGCGCTATGATGTTTATCGCCAGTTAAATTCAGGTTGGTAGTTATCCTGAAAATTGAAGCAACATCTTTATGTTGTGTATCATAACTGTATTGGTTTTGTACATACAGCAAAATATACAGGCAGCAAAGCGTACCTGTTGCCAGGCCGAAAATATTAATAAAGCTGAAGGTTTTATTCTTTAATAAAAACCGAACCGACGTTTTTAAATAGCTCTTAAACATGTTTTTAGTTTAGTTTAAATATAAGGCCCCGTAATTTCATAAACCGAGACTAAGAAAATGCCAAGATTGTAAATAATTGATTTTAAGATATTTGTGTGTTGTTTCTGATCGGATTACTGTTCGGTTTTGATACAGGTGGTGTTCGCTTATAGTAGCAGGATGCTTGAACCGGAATTTTTAGAATTAAAAATTAAATCAAATGATATATTGATTCAGCTCATGACGAGAAGGTTAATTACTATCGGCGAGCGCCTCATTAAGCGCTTTTGTTAAACGTTGTGTATACTTATCTTCAACGTCAATGCTGGTTTCTTTGTATACCTGTTTGCCATGCTTGTTGAAAATCAGACATGTAGGATATGCCTGGAAGCCAAACGCTGCGCCGGGACAGTTAGATTCATCAACAAAAGTACCGTGAAGCTTATTTGAATTTAAAACTACGGTAGACCTGCATCCCGGCATAAAATAAACGGGTAAATTAAAATGATTTTCTTTGCTTAACCACTGATATGAGCTTACATATGCGCTCATGGTTGTATCTTGCCATATAAACTTTTTTACCAGTGAGCTATCTGTCATACATATAGTTATAAAGCAAACATCCTTGTTATTTATATATTGGACATGAATTCTATGTAAAGCCCCCAAAGCAATATAACAGGGCCCGCAAGGGATAAACCAGCAGTCGATAACCAATACTTTGTTTTTCGCTAATTGATGTAGGGTGGTGTGCACACCGTTAATATCATAAACATCAATATCTGGCAGGGTGCCTAATTCTGTTTTCACTTCATTTTGAGCTTTAGCACTCAAAAAATACAATAATAGCAAGCTGATAAAGAAAATTTTTCTGTTCATGATATGATGATTTAGGTTGTAGAATTTTATTGAGTACTAAACATGTTATTTAAACTAACATAAGCTATGCTTGCAAATTCAAAACTAACTATTTAGTTATACTAATCAAATAATTATTTATTGCCGGATTTTGGGTTCCGCAGCGTCTTCTTTCATAAGAATCAGTGAGGATGGAAAGAAAGTACAGTTTCTCGCTAACATTCTATCCAAAATACATCAAACACCCACCCCTCGATTTTAAACATTTAGCTAAATTTGTTGCTGCTTAGCTGAGTACACACTATTGAACCTCAATGTCATATTCTGATTTTCTTATTAAATAGGTTAGCTAAAAACCAATGCGATCTAACCAGATAACCTTATTAAATGCATATTAAATCCATACTCACGATAATAGCCCTTATCAGTTTTTACACGGTAAAAAGTTTCGGACAAGAAAAAACTGATACTGCAACTAAAGTGTCAGCGGAAAAAACAGCACTGCCCATGCCGGGCATGTCAGGCCCTCTTACACTTAACCCTTCACCTTTAAAATTCGGCGATATTTATCTATCGGGTGTTGTAAGTGGGTTGGTGCAGTTTCAAAATAATGTGGCCCGGGGCGATAAACCGTTACAGGCGGATATTAGTAACGGTCAGGTTTTTATTCAGAAAGACAGCGGCATTATACAATTTTTTGTGGAAGTAGGAGCATATTCTCAACCAGATATTGGCGTTCCCTATTTGCGTTCCAATCTTTCGGCAGCGGCATTTTACGGGGTGGTACCTCAGGCCTACCTGAAAATCGCGCCATCTGATAACCTCTCTTTTTTAATTGGTAAGCTTCCCGCTTTTTTAGGTACTGAGTATACTTTTTCGTTTGAAAACATGAATATACAGCGTGGATTGTTGTGGGATCAAAGTAATTCGGTGAACAGGGGCGTGCAGGTAAATTATACGGTGGGCCAGATTGTTTTTGCCCTTTCCTATAATGATGGCTTTTATTCCAATAAATATAACTGGCTTTCCGGCAGTGTTACGTATACGGCTGATAGTGCCAACGCATTTACTTTAATTGGGGCCGGTAGTTTAAGCCGAACCAACATTTCATCCGCGGCAACGCCACTTTACCAGGATAATGAACAGGGGTACAATTTAATCTATACACATACTTCGGGCCCGTTTACCATTCAGCCGTATGTACAATATACAGAAGTGCCGAAAGCGGCATTGCTTAACACATCTCAAAATGCGTCAACATACGGGGCTGCCGTGTTGGTAAATTATTCGGTGCCTCATTCAGGTTTCAGTTTGCCGGTTCGCGTGGAGTATATTGCCTCTACCGGGAATGTGGCGCAGGGTGCTCCCAGTCTGATCTACGGTGTGGGTAGCAAAGCCTGGTCGGCTACTATTACGCCTACCTATCAGTACAAGTGCGTTTTCGTGCGTGCCGAACTCTCTTATGTTAAAGCAAACAATATAACAGCCGGATCGGCATTTGGCCCATTAGGTAACTATGATTCACAACGCCGCGTTTTGGTTGAAACGGGGCTGGTTTTTTAGAAGGATCAATCGTGTGTCGTCGCAGGGCCTTTTTCAGAAGATCCCGCGATGACTAAAAGCGCTATTCGCGCAAATCCTTTAATCTTCATTTTGACTGGTTTGAAAGGCCACATGAAAAGTTGACCCGGAACCTAGAGCACTATCAACCCAGATACTGCCCTGGTGTTTTCCATAATCTTTTTAACAATGGCCAACCCTACACCGGAGCCTTCGTATCCATCAACATCATCCGAATGGCTAAAGAGGTCAAATATCTTTTCCCGATCGTTGAGTTTAATCCCGATTCCGTTGTCGGTGATTTTATAGCGCACCTGGTTCTCTACGAGTTCACCGCCTACTATGATTTTTGGCGCGGCTGTTTTAGCAGAGTATTTGACCGCGTTTCCTAACAGGTTGGCAAATACCTATTGGATCATCGTTACATCGCCATAAATTGGCGGCGTACTTTCGATGTCAATGGTTATTGGCAAGTGCTGATGGGTAACCAGTAACTGTCCTTTTAGGTCAGCCAGAAGCACAGACATATCCACGAACCTGGATTTAGCTTTTAGCTGTACCGCCTTGGAATAATGCAGTACCTCCTCGATCATCGCTTGCATCTTGTCCGCCCCAGTTAATATACCTTCGAGCATTCTTGCTCGCGCTTGTCTAGATTGGGGGTTCGCTTAAATCGACTCAAAATCAGTCTAAAAACAACCTTTTTAAAACCCGATGTAATTTATGAAATAGCGTATAAAAAGACAGCTTTTAACCTGCTTAGCGGGGCAGAAAACAACGATATCTTTACTTTGAGCTTCATCGCCTGGCTGATAGCACGTTTGGAGAAAAACAGCTTATAAAGTCATGCTAACAATTATACAAGATGACAACTATGAACAATAAGAGCAAATCGAATGATCTGGTTCTTTTTCAAAACATTTTGGATGTGTGTATTTGATAGGTTTCTCATCTTACCTTTATCCACGTTGTATGAAAATTTATATCTTTAAGCAAATCTTCATTTATGAATAAATTATTTTGCCTTTGTTTAACCGCGATATTTTTAACCGTATGGAACTATTCGGATGCGCAAACGAAAACCTTTGTTGACGTAGCTGGATTAGCCCCCGAAATTAAACCTGGCGATAATTTCTTTCGCTATGTTAACGGGAAATGGTACGACACCGTAAGGATTGCAAATGATCAATCGGGTGTGGGGTCTTATTCGTTCCTCAATATCCCCCAAAAACAACTGCTGCAACATATTTTGGACAGTGTTTCAAAAACTAAAAATACAATGGGCAGCGTTGAGCAAAAGGTGGGTGACTTCTACGCATCAGGAATGGATCTCAAAACTATAAATCACCGGGGATATGAACCCATAAAACAAATACTGGGACGGATCGACGCTATTAAAAATATACCGGCATTACTCAAATTTGTGGCAATTGAATTAAGATCGGGAAACCCTTCAGTTATAAGTTTTGGTATTGGCCCTGATAACAAAAACAGCGGGATCAATATTGCTCACGTCTACCAAGGTGGTATTGGCCTGCCGGATAGAGATTATTATTTCAAAATAGATTCGTCTACACTTGCTGTTCAACAAGCTTATAAAAAATATCTAAGCACTTTATTTCAATTAACCGGGAGTAGCTTTGACGCCGCGGCAAAGAATGCAACTATTGTTTACGGCATAGAATTACAAATTGCAGCAGCTCATAAAACTAATGTTGAACTGCGAGATGTTAATGCTAATTACAACAAAATAGCGGTTGCCTCCCTCGGCAAAGCACAGCCCCGTATAGGCTGGGCGAATTTGCTGGCCAATTTGGGGGCGACAACCGACTCGATAGATATGGCCCAGCCAGCTTATTACGATAAATTAAATAAGCTGTTAACATCGATCACCATAAAGGACTGGAAGCTTTACTTAAAAACCAACACCCTCGAAAACTATGCTTCATCACTCAGTCAGCCTTTCGTTGATGCCTCATTTGAGTTTAGTAAAGCCTTATCCGGGCAAGCCACACAAAAATCGCGCAGGCAAATCATGACTGAAAACGTAGATGGTTATTTAGGCCAGGCTTTAGGGCAACTTTATGTAAAAAAATATTTTAATGAGGATGCAAAAAAACGTGTGCTTGCTTTAGTAAACAACCTTCAGAAAGCTTTCGAAAACAGGATAAATCACCTTGACTGGATGAGTGACAGCACCAAACAAAAAGCAATAGAAAAACTATATGCTATTCATAAGAAAATAGGCTATCCGGATAAGTGGCGGGATTACGATAAAGTGCAAATCAACAGAACAACCTATTTTGAAAATGTTCTTTCACTCAACCAAAACGAATATCAATATCAATTGGCAAAATTGAACAAACCGGTGGACAGGACAGAATGGGGCGTAACACCAGCTACGGTGACAGCCTATTATGATCCATCCTTAAATGAGATCGTGTTCCCGGCTGGTATTTTGCAATACCCTTACTTTGATTTTTCAGCAGATGACGCGATCAACTATGGAGGCATCGGAATGGTGATCGGCCATGAAATGACACACGCTTTTGATGACCAAGGCGCCCAGTTTGATAAGGACGGCAATGTTGAAAACTGGTGGACCAAGGAGGATTACAAAAGATTCAGGGAGAAAACCAAACAGTTAGCTAACCTCTATAGCTCATTTACAATTTTGGATACGGTACATATCAAAGGGCAGCTAACATTGGGTGAAAATACCGCTGACAATGGTGGCGTTGCTATAGCTTATGATGCTTTTAAAATGACGCAGGAAGGTAAAAGTTCAGATAAAATTGACGGTTTCACACCGGATCAGCGTTTTTTCCTATCAATAGCGAGGATTTGGAGGGTAAAGACAAGAGATGCATTCCTGCGTACCTATGTAAACACAAATCCGCATTCACCGGCTATGTGGCGTGTAAACGGACCATTGATGAATTTTGAACCTTTTTATAAGGCATTTAACGTACAACCGGGTGATAAAAATTACAAGCCCGACGATCAAAGAGTAAAAATTTGGTAAAAGGCAGGATATACATTCTTTAATAACTGATGCCTTGAAATTTATAAAATAACCATAGTATTCAACCCTTGTACGATAGGGAAATATGAATTAGATGGACGAGTGATTGCACTCAAGCGGGTACAAAAGTGGTCGCTTCATATAGCTGGCCGCAGGGCATTGCGTATAATAATATGCGCTACTTTATCAATTTTAATAACAAATTATACTTTGCGGCTACCTCAACTCTTGATTTTATTCAAGGAATCATCTGACATATTTAATTTAAATAAAGAAGCTTTAAACTTAATATATATGTTTACGTTAATATAGCCAAAGACTAATATTGAATGAGCAAGGTATTTACTATAACAGAGGGACTAGAAAACCTTGGCGCATTGCGAACCGGAGGTCAGGGTTCAGTATACAAAGGCAAACGCATCGGGCAGATAATTACTGCTGTTAAAATATTACCAACTCCGATTCACAGTGAAAGCGAAGAAGATAAGAACTATCGGAATTTTATAAACGAAGTTGAAAAGCTTAAAAAGGTAAACGAAGTACCAAACCCTAATGTAGTTAAGATACTTAACTCGGGCATCACAGAAAGTGGATCTTTCCCGTTTATTGAAATGGAGTTTATAGAAGGCCCTGACCTGGAGGAACTGCTGAAAGCCCCTAATGAAAAGGTCTTTACGATAAAAGAAACCATCAAACTGGCTGATCAGCTGGCTTGCGCTTTATCACATTGTCATAAAGTAGGTGTAAAACATGGCGACATTAAGAGTAATAATGTAAAATTCAATATCCACTCAGGCAATTATGTGTTGCTGGACTTTGGCCTGTCGGTAATGTCAGATGAACAGCGCCGTAGTAGTATGCGGCATGCTGGAGCCATTGAATTTATGGCGCCTGAGCAAAATGAAGGTAAAATGTTGTTCAGCACGGACATCTACAGTTACGGTATTATTTTATACGAGCTCTTAGCCGGCCAGGTGCCTTTTCCTCTGCATGATAACGGAGAAACAGCAAGGAATACGGTAATGCTGGCGCACATGGAGTCTGCCGTGCCTGATGTGCTGCACCTGCGTCGGCAGAACCTACCGCAAAGCTGGTCTAAAGCACAGCAGGAACGCGAAATGCAGGTGCCTTTGTGGCTTATTACGCTAATTAATCATTGCCTTGAAAAGCAGCCGGAAAGCCGCTATAGTAATGGTTCAGAATTACATGAGGTAATAGCGCGAGGCAGCATAGCTGAAATAAAAACAGAGGCCGTGCGCGAAGTAGTTTCGGAGGTAGCCGTACCTGCAATTCCGATTGCCGGACAGGCACTAAATGAAGGCAAAATGATTGTTTCTACAGGTGTTTTTGCAGCTTTGGTTATATTGCTTGTAGGATCATTGTTTTATAATGCTTTCACTTTGTTAAAAAGGAACAATACGCCTGCTAAGGTAATTACTCAAGCAATTCCTGATTCAGTTCGAAAACCGGACAGTACACCTGTAATGCCTGCACCGGAAAACACAAATTACGAAAACAAGCGAAAACAAGCAGATTCCGCTACCAAAAGCACAATTGACGATGTCATAAAATCTGAACAAAACAAGGCGGGAAGCCCCGATAGCACGGCTACAGATACCACTAATAACAATAATCAAAATTAAATGGATCAAAAAACCTCCATATGGCAGCGAATGGGCATTCAAAACTGGTTTTTAACCAGCGAAAATACGGGTATTAATAAAAAGCAACTCATGCTTACCCCTGATGACATTTATAATTATGTTATTGATAAGTTTACTGATAGCATCAGGCAATTATCATTTGGCGGTCGTATCGTATTTTATCATGAATATATTATCAGTCTTAATTCAGAGGATTACCAAGAGTTCATCAATAATAAAGAAGGCATTTTCGGACTTATCGTAAATGAAAGCGTAAAAAAGTTTTACGAATTACTAAAGCAATACCGCGAGACAGGCAAAACTGTGGAACCTTCAAGTTCCAAATGGGTGTTTCGCTTGGTATCACACCCTGATTATGCAAGGGGAGATATTGGTTTCATTGGGAAACTTTTGGCGGGCAGTAATAAGAAAGAAGAAAACCTGCGGGTAACATTTATTCCAAGGCAAACAGGTATAGCACAAACTTTTGACATTAGTGAGGATATCCTTAAAGGCTTTAATTATTATAGCGAAGGGTATTTTGAGATTCCGTATTTGGAGGATTTAAGCTATGACGAAAAGGGAAATCCAAAGCCCGAGGAAAAATACCTGGCAAGGCTGGAAACTATTCTTCCTGAAAAACAGTTTACAGGCAAAAAGGTAGAGTATTTGATGAGTGATAAAGAGATCATCGTATCCGGCAATGAAGAGGAACGTAAGGACAGTTATATTTTTAAGATTCCCACTGAATGGGTAAACAGCCCGCATTTATTGATACGATTTAACAGGGCTGATGGCAAATTCTACCTGGCATCTTTAGGAGAATTAACCATAGTAAATGAGCAGGAAGTACCGAGGAGTGATATCAACGCTCCAATTTGGAAAGAGTTACCTATAAATTCAAAGATATTACTGAATGGCATAGTAGGCATCAACCTATTTAAATCATAACTTATGTCACAAATACTGTCTATTGGGTTATTGGTTATCAGCATCGCCCTGTTGATCGTACATTTTTCAGACATCAAACAATCACGAAAAATAAATGACTGAACAGTTTTTTGGATTATCCGACACCGGCAGGCAGCGTGAAAACAATGAAGACTTATTTATTGCACAATACCTGCATGGTCATAAATTTATACTGGCTTCGGTTATTGATGGCGTGGGTGGCTACGCGGGTGGTGAAGTCGCAGCCGAACATGCAAGGGCTGCTATAATTGATTGTGTGGAAACACCCTTTACTGAGTCCATTCCTATACTTGCTGAGTGTTTTCATTTAGCGAATGAGCGAATTATTGCTGAAAAAAAAAGCAACCGTGAATATGAAAAGATGAGCTGTGTAGCCACAGCCGTGCTGATAGATTTAGCGAATAATCAGCTTTTGTATGCACACGTTGGCGATACCCGATTATATTTATTCAGGGATGGTTCGCTGGTAAAAATTTCGCATGATCAATCTTTCGTGGGCTTTTTGGAGGAATCCGGCCGTTTGACAGAGCACGCGGCAATGACGCATCCCCGCAGAAACGAAATCAACAAAGCCTTGGGATTTGAAATTGACCTGAATCAAAACCCTGATTATATTGAAACCGGACAATCTCCTTTCCTTCCAGGCGACCAATTACTGTTATGTACAGATGGGTTATCCGACATGGTGAATGCAGCCGACATTGCTTCAATTTTAAACCAGCCGATTGCTTTAAAAGAGAAAACAAAACTGCTTATTGATATGGCCAACGAAAATGGTGGCCGCGATAATGTTACTGTTGTACTTGTTCAAAATGATAAAACGCCGCAGCAATATGCGCCAACTAAGGTTACTGAAAGTGCGACCAAACTCAAACCAATAATTAAAGAAATTGAACAACCTTTGATAATTGAACCTTTTCGTAAAAAGAAAAGTAATATTGCTGTTATTATTTTCGCTATCCTGGCTTTGATATTTTTGGGTACAAGTGTTTATTTATACAGGTTGATACCCGTTGTTAAGCCAGTTGAACCACCTGTGGTAAAGTTGCCCAACCGCCAGGAAATCAAATTGCAGCAAGCAATAAGCAATATGAAAGGGAAAATATTGATACTTTCAGATACAGCGTTTACCAGCCCACTGATTATTAGCAAAGCCATTATTATTGACAAGGATTCCTTATTGATCAAGGCAAAAGGTAATATTATAATACAAGCTGATACCGGGTATGCCGGCCCCGCGTTAATACTAACAGTAAAGAGTAAGCATGTAGTATTAGATAGCTTATCATTTAGTGGATTTACTCCTGCTATAGATTTGAACAACAGTGTGTTAAATCTTAAAAATGTCCGCTTTAATAACTGCAAACCGGCTGTTCGTCAGTCTTATATTGCTAATAAAAAATACGTGAGCGGACAGGTTTCATCAATAACAATCAAGGTCGATTCTTTACCTGTAAAAACAAAATAGCATTATGCAGCAGGTAAAACCGCAATTTGTTTCCAGGAAAAAAGAACGCTTGTTTTTAGCGCTAATAAGCCTGTTATTGGGGTTGCTGTTCCTACGGTTGTACCAGGTGCATCAACAAAGTTTTACAGATGTTGACAAGCGCCTGCAAGATGGCACCATGGTTAACCTCAACGCGAAAAATCCTGCAGGTAGCTTTACCCGCTTGCTTCAAAAAGGATTTTATTTTAATGACCCAAAAGATATTGAACTAATTGGCAGCGTGGTTAGCAAGCAAATGACTGGAGCTGCATTTGATAATATTGGTGATTTGAATAAATCCAAGTTTAATATTGACGCCGATGAAGCGTTTGCATCGGGGGGCAAATCATTTAAAGACCGGGTGGCGGTTTCACGCGAATTATTAGGCTATACAGGTAATGATTCATCAAGGTTTACACAGGAAAAAAACGATCCACCGCAATTACCTGAGCAAACGGATGTTGGCTTAAGTGGCTACAGTATAAGCGGTAAAATCTTGGATAAAGGATCATCCGTTGCTGGCGTATTGATCAGATTGCAAATGATTATACCGCAGGATAGCACATTCAACGATGAGGAAACCGACCAAACCAAAGTAAAAACAACTACCGGGAAGGGATACCAAATAACTTACATTAAAGACGTGCAAGGGCAAAGCCATCTTCAAGCCATAACTGCTTTTGCCCGCACCGGTTCAAGCGGCGAATATGCTTTTAAAAATCTTCCCCAAGGAAAAGCCTTTGTTATATTACCGCTGCAGCCCGGTTACCAGTTTGGCAGAGCCAAGGGTACCGAAAGCCTTGGTCAAGAGGAATCTTTTGATTTCAGTAGATCCAAGCACACCATACGGTTATTATCAACCAAAGATTTCAACATACTAAAAAAAGAAAAAGCACTCATCATACGTACACCTGCAGCTTTTAATTTTTGGTATTTAGCTATCGTCGCTATCTTTTTCCTGTGCTTTTTCCTGATGCATCTTTTGCTTAGCTGGAAGTTTCCTGCATCAGACCAATTCATCCTACCATTAATAATGATCCTAACCGGAATTTCATTTTTAATGTTGTTAAGTATTCAAGATCCTTTGCGCGACCGTTTTTTTGCTAAGGATTCACTTGTCTATTTAGTATTAGGTTTTGGCGCCATGGTTATATTGCTGGTGTGCAATATCAGGCGCTTCAATGCTGATTCAACTATTTATAGGCTGTTAGTATTTAAAAACAACCCCAAAGCGGCAAATGGCTGGCCTTGGATAGTGATTGCCATGACTCTTTTGATACTCACCATTCGCTTTGGTTCAGGCCCTGAAGGCAGCGGTGTAAAAGTCAACTTATTCGGCTTTCAGCCTAGCGAAATTGTAAAATACCTGGTAATCATTTTCCTCGCCGGTTTCTTCGCTATAAATGAAAAATTTATCAGTGAGTATGCCAGCTGGCGAAAACGATGGTCATTCTTTTCATTTGCGCTGATCGCTATTTGCATAACCCTCTTCCTTTTCCTGATGCTGGGCGATATGGGGCCTGCCATAATCATTTGTTTTACCTTTATTATCCTTTTTTCTTTTTCCCGCGGCGATTTTATTTCCATGGCCATTGCGGTAGTATTCTATGTATTACTTACCTGGCTATTTAAAAACGTTTGGCTTTCTACTTTAATTACCGCAGTCGGAGTGTTTGTCATGATGCTTTCTAAAGGCAGGCGACTGAGTGAATCAGCTGTTATGGCGTTGATCATTATTTCGGCATTTCTTACCATTGATAAAATACCGCACCTGGATAAGTTAATCCCTGGACCGGTTGAGCGGTTGTCTGACCGAAAAGCAATATGGGAAGATGCCTGGAACAATGAAGTATATGGCGGCGACCAGGTAGCTAATGGCCTTTGGGCCATGTCCGGCGGTGGTATTACAGGCCAAGGCGTGGGCCAGGGTTTTGCCAAAACCATTCCCGAAGCACATACTGATATGATTTTGCCTGCGATTGGCGAAGAATTTGGTTGGACAGGTATTGTAGCCATATTTAGTTTATTCCTCTTATACCTGCACCGTTCTATAATTATTGGCCGCCAAACAGGTATGCCTTTCCTATTCTATTTATGCGCAGGCATTGGCATCTGTACTTTTATCCAGTTTTTATTGATAGCGGGTGGCTCTACCGGAGCTTTGCCATTATCAGGCGTAGCGTTACCGTTTGAAAGTTATGGCGGATCTTCGCTGGTTGCAAATTTTCTAGCCGCTGGTTTTTTATTGTCGGCCTCAAGAGTAAAAGGAACTCCAGTACAAATGTCATTTATTACCAAACAGCAGGACCATAATCTGGTACCGGCTTTAATAGCGGCTTGCATAGGTATCATTTTGCTGGTGATCAACATATCCGGCTATTTATTTGAAAGTGATAAATGGATAGTTAAACCTGCTTTAGTTGCAGATAAAAGCGGCGCACGTATGTTTAGCTATAATCCGCGTATCGCAATAATGATGAATAAACTGCAAGCCGGAACTATTTATGACCGTGAAGGCTTGGTATTAGCTACCAGCGATCCGTTATTGATCAGGCAGCAGCAAGACCGGTTAAATACCGCCGGGGCGAGTCAATATGATTTAGATTCAGCCGTGCACATACGCCTCACAAGGTATTATCCATTTGATTCACAAATGTTTTTCTGGACGGGTGATGCTAATACCGGTGTTTTCAACGGCAGCACTAATGGTTATTTTGCCGAATACGAACATGCTGCTGAATTGCGGGGTTTCCAAATGCCTGTAACCAATTATAATGTACATGCCACTCATTACAAGGAAGATCGTTTTTTACCACGAGGCGTAAAAGAGATGTCGGTTCAAAAGCGCGATTATAGCGCATTGGCTCCCCTACTTATCGCAGGTATTAACAGCGACGAAGTAGCTCAGTTTAAAAAGCGTAATCGCGATGTGCAGCTATCTGTTGACGCGGAATTGCAAACCCGTATAGAGCAAACCATGGCCGATGATCCTGACCTTGTAGATAATCGAGTATCAGTTGTGGTGATGGCAGCAGGCACCGGCGATGTTTTAGCCTCGGCAGTTTACCCTTTGCCGCCAATCCATAATTACGATCAGCTGACCATGCCCGTTCCTGATCAAAACAAGCTTTCCCAATGGATAACAACCAGTGACCTGGGATTTACCTATGCTACGCAACCCGGATCAACAGCCAAGATACTGACAGCAATGGCCTCATTTAATAAATTGGGTATGGCGGCCGATAATGTTACTTTCAATGTAAGTATGGCTGAACGTATCCGTACAAAAGGAGTTGAACCTGATGAAACCGGGCTTATAACACTTGAAAACGCCATAGCCAAGTCAAACAACGTATATTTTATCAAGTTGGCTAACCAGGAACATCTTGAAGAACAAATGAGCGACCTCTATTTAAAAACCGGCATGTTTTTGCATGGCGTTGGTGGCTATTTTTATACCAAATCTACCGACAATGCTCAACAGGAAGAAAGATGGAAAGAACTTTGGCGCAAAACTGAATTTAATACCAAACCAAAGTACGACCCGGATAATATTCATAAAACACGTGCTATAGGCATATCAGGAATGGCTTGGGGTCAGGGCGCATTGATTGCTACACCCGCTGCAGTGGCTCGGCTTGTATCTGGAGTGGCTAATAATGGAACATTGCTGGCTAATCGTTTTGTTTTAAAAGTTGATGGTATAGTGCAACCTGTACAAGATGGGACTAAGCTGGCCGCCGACCCGCAATATGCTGCTACAATCACCAAATATATGATTGAACAAAGTGCCCCGAAATCCGAAATCCTGGGGATAAAAGTAGCTGGCAAAACGGGCACTCCGGAACGTATTTGGAAGCAACAAAGTATAAACGATGGCTGGTATGTATTTTTCGCGCCAATGCCAAACAGTACGGGTAATTTGGTGGTTTGTATTCGTATTGAATCTACCAAAGGCTCGTCGGATGCAGTACATCTTGCCGGTCGGGATATTATTCCGATATTGTTGAAAAAGGGTTATATAAAAAGCATTTCAGATAATTGATTCATCATGTTTGATTTATTCAAAAAACACACAGATAAAAGCCAGCAGGACGTTAAAACCCTTCGCGATGTATTACTACGTTTTATAAAGGCCGAATTACAAAAGACGGAAGGAGGAGAAGGTAGCTATATTAAAGGGGTTAATCTTTTTATCGCTGCCAATGGTAATAAAAAGCATATTTACGAAGCTGCTATTTATACTGAAGAGCCGGGACGCTTTAAAAATGAAATTCAAAAAATTGCAGATGATTATGCTCTTGACCTTCCAGCAAATTGGACATTGGAGATCAGTTTTGATGACGCAATACCTCCTGAAGCCTTAAAGTCTAAAGAACTGGATGTCGCGCTTTTTATCCGCACAAAAGACCATGTAATTACAAAGACGGGATCAGCTTATATCAACATCCTAAATGGCGAAGCTGAGCAACAGCAATATCATGTAACTTCCGACTCTGGTAAAATCAATATCGGTCGGGAAGCAAAAGCTCAGGTTGCTGACGGCTCCTTCAGAGCTAATCAGATTGCATTTCCGGGCGATAGCAAAAACCCAAGCAATAAATTCATCAGTAGGCAACACGCGCATATTGAGTGGAATAAAGAAGATGGTAGTTTTATGCTGTATGCAGATGAAGGCGGTATCCCCCCGGGTAATAAAACCAAGGTTAAAACAATAAAAGACGAATATTTGGTGAAGCTAAATTCCACTAAAATAGGCCACCGCTTGGCAGAGGGCGACCAAATAATAATCGGAGATTCAGTAGCAATGGAGTTTAGTTTGCAAGCCAAGACAGGCTAATTTAGCTCGGAACTATCCTTACTGTTTATCATGCGCGACCTTAGGACATTGTTTAATGCAGCAATGGAGAAGTATAACGATGAAGAACGAGACGGCTGGTATATAACAAATCTAAAACCCGTGAGATTCGCGACAAAAATGGAATCAACAGAATCGCAGCCGTACTGGAAGTAAATCCGGAATTGATTAAACAGAAAGTAATTTTTCTGACTGACATTCTCGAGAGTACAAACAGCTCCGTTTAATTATTTCCTATTAATACTGTTAAAATAGTATTAATCAAACTCATATATTTTACCTTATTTTTGATTGAATAATTAAATAATTATCAAACCAATTAAAAATCCCCCCGGATTTTAAACCATTATTATTTTAAAAATGAAGTATCAATATATTGTCATAGTTATATTTTTTACTTTTTTTTCCTCCAATGTATCTGGACAGTATAACTACCAGCAAATGGACAATAGCTACGGTCTCTCAAACAGCTGTATCAATGATATTTACCGGGATACTGACAACCTTATCTGGTTCGCCACCTTGAAGGGGCGATGGTATACTATTTTCACGAAATATAGTTCTTTAAGAATGGCCTGTAGAGTTGGGATTATAAACAAAACCTTCAGTTCCAGGAATATTGCCCGACTGCACAATATCATGGCCTATAACTTCAATAGTAGGGGTTTGCCAAAACTTTCTAGCTTTTACTTCTTTTTCGGCGGTAGTAATATTAGATTGATTTTCCATGTATGATAGTTTCACTAAAGATATACATATTAATCAAATAATACTACTGGCAATAAAAATAATCAATTGACTTACAGCTATGTATTGTTAGTAATACAGAAGCGCACAAAGAGGGCTGGAAAAAAATCTATACTTAACAACACCGCTCCGCCCAATCAAGTGTCCACACTCCCGTTAGTTTATTAACCAGGAGTACTGATAATAATGCAAATTTTGCGGCTCCGTAAAATTGCAACCCGGGAGCGGGACGTTCAAAAAATATCCTTCAAGTGTATGACACTTGAAGGGGCGGTAGGTAGTTTTAGCACCATTAATCAATATTTATATGTAAGTTTAATCTCTTGTTAATTATATCGGTCTTCCAATGAAACATGCCTTTATATCAATATCCCCATTGGGATCGCGGCAGTATTTTCCTGCCTGTTTCTGCTCAAGTTTACAAGATATTCCATGTCGATTCTTGAATGTCTGAAAAAGTCAGTGTTTTTATATTTAATTTCACTTTTTTCAGACCATGATGGAATTCCAGTCGTCGCGAATAAGCCAAAAGGAGTACAACGACTCGTCATTCTTTTTAAATATTTTAAAAGAGATAACTCGAGCCTTGGTTTTTCTTTTCCAGGGATTAAGTTTAATTTTAGCTTTATTGTTTCGTGATAAAGTATTGGAGATGCCAGATAAATGGCTTCTAAAAAGAAATCATCCTTTAATAAAGTGTAAACATCTTTCAATAAAACCTCATTCCCGAGAGGTAAATAAGGTGTTCTTAATATGATTTTTTCAAAAAAATGATAGGGAGAATATTTATGGCTCATGTATTTGATGAAGTTGCCTGATATTTAGTGTTTAATTGAAAAAGCAAAAACACTTTTATATCAATATTTGACAAAGCTTAAGGTGTTAGGTGAATTAAATTAAAAGCTTGATTGATCTCAATTATAAGAAAAAACACGATATATGATTATGATAAGCTATATTAACATAAGCTTTTTTACCTTTTCCGTTACCGTAAAACTCTCCGAAATTTCCTGTTCAATTTCATGAAAGGTTTCTTTACCTACCTTTTTTATAACTTTCCCGTCTCTTAGTAAACATATTTGATCGCATAATTCGTTGAGTGTATTGAAAATATGAGAGGAAATAATAACAATCTTATTTAATTTTTTTAATGTTTTAATTATTTCAAGTATAACGAGGTTACTTTGAAGGTCAACACCATTAAACGGTTCATCTAAGATGTAACAGGTATTTTGTTGCAATAAAATGGCCATCAAAGCTATTTTTTTTTTCATGCCTGTTGAATAGGTGGTTATATATTGATCAAGCGGTAGATCTAAGATGTTTTTATCGCTTAAATCCACAATTGATTTGCCCCGGGCGTTAATGAATAACTGTATATATTCCCGTCCGGTAATTCGGTTTAAAAAATATGGTTCAGTTTGCAACATGCCAATATTGTTTTTTAAAATATCGTAATCTGACACTATGTTGCCTTCGAATTTTTCTAATCCCGTCATGCATCTGAATTGCGTAGTTTTCCCAGCTCCATTTTCACCGATGATTCCATATATATTGCCTGGTTCAAACTGTAAACTGATATCATTCAATATTAATTTGCGCCCATAGCTTTTTGAAAGGTTATTAATTTGTATCATCCTAATAGTTGCTTTATGTTATTAACTGATTTTAGATAAAAGTAACTCAGCGTAACTATAATTAAAGGGAAAAGATCATGCTTAGCAATAACGGGATAAGGTGTTTTAGTTCGTTGCAAACGTATGCCGGGCAATATGAAAGGCGAGATTCTTTTTAACGCCACAGAAGTCGGCAATTTCCTTCAGGTAGCTATTCATCTTTTGATTGCTGATGACCGGGAACACGGTGCCAGTTGCTTTGGCTCGATTATTTCCCTGGTAATTAGCAATAATGGTTTGTGCCTGGTTAAGTAGCGGCGTGTTAACAGGAATTGACGTTTTTTGGCGAAACGTTTTAATCCATGGTTCAGCATCTACCCCCTTGACAATGTGCTCCGGTCTTAGATTCATCACGTCAACATAAGAAAGTCCGGTGTAACAGCAAAAAACGAATATCCCTGACCATCGCAAGCCGTTCAATATCAAATCTTTTATTTTGCAACGCATCCAGTTCCCACTGGTTTAGAAATTCCTTTTCAACTTTTTTCTTCTTTAATTTAAAGCCTTTGAAAGGGTCTTTTTCAATCCAACTCAAGCTGACAGCCAGGTTGACCATCTTTTTTAAAGTACTAAATGTTTGAGCACGCCACTGGTATCCATCGGCTTTTGGTGATCCAATGGTTTATGATTATGCAGGAATATTTCGAAATCAGCTATAAATTTGTAATTAATTGTGGTTAGCTGGTAATCGTCTTTTTTATACTTTTGCTTGAAGAACTTGATTAGGTAGCGCTGAGTCACATAATAATGCCGCATCGTGCCAATACTTAGTAGGGCTAAAGTAAAGCCTGTTCATTGTGATATGCAATTAATTCGCTGAACATAATAGGGGTTTCTTCCCGTAAATTCCCAAGAAAAGCATCTTTTAGCGTATCAATAGTTATCCTTATGCCATTGAGTTCCATGTCTCGATAATGCCCCCTAATGGCGATCCTCACTTCGTCTAGGTACTCATTAATCGCGCGGCATTGCTTGGTATCCTTCCTGCCGCCGCCTTTTACTTTGTCCCAATGGTTCGTATCGGCCTGAAAGTTTTTTAAAGCCAAATAATTCTTACAGCCGTCGACGACAAGGCCTAAAAATACCGGCGCAATACCATCTTTCGCTCTTTCAGCCCTCATTTTGAAGTGAATACTGAATCTGTTGTTGCTTTCATACTTAATTTATTTTATTACATTTTAAATTGATTTGATATTTGGTACTCCAAACCGCTGGAAATACCATGTCAAACAGGCTAAAAACAGGTTATTTTTAATACGTTTTTTCAAGGTTAATCATCTGAAAAACAATTAATTATAACGTTTTAGAGTACCACAAATCTATAAAACGAAATCTGGTACTCACTTTGGTACTCTAAACATTAAGAAAGTATGGATTAATTGAGTGGGCTGAAAACAAAAAACCCTGTAAATCATATAATTTACAGGGTTTTGGGATTATTTGTTTCCCTATTTGTGGGAGTTACTGGGTTCGAACCAGTGACCCTCTGCTTGTAAGAAAGAAAAATATGTTTTCTGATAGTTTCCGATTACTTCCGATAGTATATATAATGCTGAAAAACAGTTCTTTATATTGATTTTTGTTTCTTTTAGCTTCTCATTACAGTTACCTTTGCATTGAAATCGCATTGAAAAAAACGGTATGAACAAAAGAAATTTATTAAACAATGTATGTAAGGCCTCGTGTGATTCTTGTCAATCGAGAAAAAAAAGATGGAAAATTTCCGGTAAAAATTAGAATTTGCCATAACAGGAAGACTAAAGATTGTAAAACTCAATTATTCTTAACAAAAGAAGAATATGACAATGCAATACTTCCAAATCCACCCAAAAAGTACAAAGAGATTAGGTACAAATTAGATGCTTTGACTTCTAAAGCAAATGAAGTTGTGGCAAATATTGAACATTTTACTTTTCAAAAATTCAAGGATGAATTCTATAACATAAAAAAAGAAACGTCCAATGTGTATACGATTTTTGATGAGTTTATAGTAATGAAGAGAGATAGCGGTTGTTATAAAACCTCAGTTAATTATAATACAGCTATGGAATCATTTAAAAGTTTTAGACCAAAATTAGATTTCTATGATATAGATGCTCAATTTTTGATTAAGTATCAAAATTGGATGATAAATATCAAAGGGAAATCTGAAACAACTGTAAGTATCTATTGCCGTGCTTTGAGAGCCATAATCAACTATTCAATTAGTAAAAACTATCTTAAAAAAGATTTTGAATATCCTTTTGGTAAGTACAAATATCAAATTCCGGGCGGTAGAAAAGTAAAAAAAGCTTTACCTATTAACGCTGTTGAAGCAATCTTCAATTATCAAACTGAACCATATTCAATGGAAGATAGAGCAAAGGATTTTTGGCTGTTTAGTTACATGTGTAACGGAATGAATGTTAATGATATAATAAGGCTTAAAATATCGAATATTGACGGTAAAATGATTAGATACCATAGAGGTAAAACTTTTAGAACTACACAATCGAACAGACCTCTAATATCAATTAGTTTTGAAGATGAAATTATTAATATCATAAATAAGTGGGGCAATCTTAGTCGAAATGATGACGATTACATCTTCCCAATCTTAGACAAAAATGATAAAACAGATGAGGTTATTACTAAGAAAAAGGAGCTTTTACGGATAGCCTAAACAAGTATTTTAATCGGGTTTGCAAAAAGCTGGAATTTCAAAATCCTAATATTACAATGATATACGCTCGACATACTGCTGCAACAGTATTGAAAAAAGCTAATGTTCCAATATTTCAAATTCAAGAATCTTTAGGGCATACGAAGCCGGAGACAACGAAAAATTATCTTGGAGATTTTGATGACGATTCGAAAATTGAAGTAACTAAAAGTTTAATGAGATTTAAGAAGGCTATTTAATAAAATTCTTCTTTAACGTATTTACAATGTAAGATAAACTATCAATTATATTGCTTCAATTCAGGAAACATATAGAGTAATATCTCATCTTTAACTTTTAACCCTTCATGCTTTGCAAGAAAAGCTTGAGCTTTAACCTCAATTTTAGGGTTTTTCTTTAATTTATGATAAAGCCCACGATGCTTAATCTGGAGATTATGATGAATGAGACCACACCATTTCGGCGCAAGCTGACCCACTGTTTCGGGGCAAACTGACCAGGGCATTTCGGGGCAAACTGACCC
>NZ_JACCBZ010000009.1 GCF_013408825.1 Mucilaginibacter tundrae | reverse complement strand
GGTCAGTTTGCCCCGAAATGCCCTGGTCAGTTTGCCCCGAAACAGTGGGTCAGCTTGCGCCGAAATGGTGTGGTCTCATTCATCATAATCTCCAATGAGGTCGTCTTAGCGGTCAAATCAATCGTCACCCAAATGAGCGATGCTGAAAGGTTGCTGCTGATCCATAAGGCATCGGCTGGGATGCAGAAAAATTTGAATGACCTGCGACAGTATAATAACAATAACGTCTGGCTGAGTTTGCAGCGCGCTTCAGACGAACAGGACAAGCAGGCGGTAAAAAAATTATACGGGATTAATTAAAACGAAAAGCAATGAAAAAGCTAATGATCATTTTAACAGGCACCCTATTAAATGCGGCAAGTATTAATGCCCAGGGTACGGGCGGTTTCTTTGACCAGCAATCCTCGAAGGGAAAACTTATGCTGGCGCAGATCGCCGGTTATGAAACTTTTCTAAAGGAATTAAAGAGCGGTTATAACACTACCGAAAAAGGACTGAACACCGCCAGCGAACTCAAGAACGGCACTTTCAATCTGCACAATGCTTATTATACCAGTTTACAACAGGTAAACCCGGTGGTTACTGGCAATCCAAAAGGCAAGGCCATTACGGATATGCAGCAAAAGATCGCCAGCCTTTTTTCGGAGGAGCTCAGCTGGCAGGAAAGCAACAAACTCCTTCATCCTAACGAACTCAATTATTTACAACAGGTTTATACTAACCTGATCAGCAAATGCAACCTGGACCGGCAGGAGTTATCAGATGTACTGACCCCAGGGAAACTGCAAATGACCGATGCGCAGCGACTTGACCGGCTGGACAAGCTTTATTCTTCCACGCAGGATAAATATGCCTTCGCTTGCTCATTTACGGCCAAATGCCGGAAAGTGGCTACCCAGCGGCAAGCGGAACAGCAACAAAAAAATACGCTTAAACAATTATACGGGATCCAATGAAAAAATTAGTTCAAATCGGAATCGTAATGCTGGCTACGGTGTGCTTTATACCAGTAAGTAGTAGGGCGCAATCCGTCGCGCAGGATCTGCAACAACTGGCACTGGACTACCAAAAACTGTCCGGACTGAAAAGCATCTTAAAGCAAATGTACACCGGCTATGAAGTGGTGGATAAAGGTTATGGCGCGGTAAAAAGTATTTCACAAGGCAGCTTTACTTTACAGCAGGCTTTCCTTGATGGTCTGATGATCGTGAGCCCAACGGTGCGGCAATACCCTAAAGTGGCGGGGATCATCAACGACCAGGCGATGCTGGTCAGCGAATACAAGTCTGCTTATGACACTTTTAAAAGTGACCCGCATTTTAACCCGGATGAGATTGGCTATATGCTGAACGTCTACAATAACCTGATCAGCGGTAGCCTCAAAAATCTGAACGACCTGTCCATGATCATCACCGACAGTAAGGTGCGGATGAGTGATGCAGACCGGATCAGGGCCATCGATCGGATCTATACTGATAGCCATGGGCAACTGGACTTCCTGCGGCAATTTAACAACCGGAGTTATGCCGTGGCTTTGGCAAGGTCAGAACAGGCGAATGATCAAAAAACCCTGAAAATACTTTACGGTATCAATTAGAAAACAATGAAAAAACGACATTTAAAAGTGGCTGTAATAGCAGCCTTTGCCACACTTTTGCCCTTGTTATCGCTGGCGCAGGACACCGGTACGTCCAACAGCCTCTACAGTTTGCAGGGCGTACTGGAAAACCTCTACAGCCAGATGATGCCTATGTGTAGCAGCCTTATTGGCGTGGCGCAGGGTATCGCGGGTTTTGCCGCGCTCTGGTATATTGGGGCCAGGGTCTGGAAACACCTGGCGGCGGCTGAACCCATCGATGTTTATCCCTTGCTGCGGCCTTTTGCCATCGGTTGCTGTATCGCCATTTTTCCATCAGTGCTGGCACTAATGAACGGGATCATGCAGCCGGTGGTTACCGCCACACAGGGTATGGTAACCACTTCCAGTCAGGCGATCAATAACATGCTGACACCAAACCCTCAGACACCCGATAAAGAAGATAACACGCTGTTGCCGGATAACAGTAATCCCGATAAATATTACCAGTACAGCCATCCGGACAACAGCACTACTACGGCAACGAACAGCAGCCCGATCTCGGATGCCTTCTCGGGTTGGGGTGTTAAAAATATGATCAAGAAGACCATCGCGGAACTGCTGAATATTCTGTTCGAAGCGGCGGCACTCTGCATCGATACCATACGCACCTTCAAGCTGATCGTACTGGCAATATTGGGGCCGCTCTGTTTCGGACTGTCGGTCTTTGACGGCTTCCAGCATACGCTGAAGCAATGGATCGCGCGCTATGTAAACGTTTTTATGTGGCTGCCTGTCGCCAATATTTTCGGGGCCATCATCGCCAAAATACAGGAGAATATGATCCAGCTACAGCAAAGCGGGGGCGCTGCCAATCCCTCATTCGGCGATACGAATACCCTATACCTGATTTTTATGGTGATCGGCATCGTCGGCTATTTCTCCGTGCCGGGTATCGCCAACTATATCATGAATGTCGGCGGGCATGCGCTTTTCAGCAAAACCAGCGCGCTGGCTTCGATGGCGGTCAGCTATTTAGGTGGCTCGGTGATGCAAAGCTTTAGCAAAGGGAATACCGCGCAAACCAATCAACAATCCAATCAGCAAAACAATAATAACCGGGCGGGCGATAGCCAAAACTTTAGTAAAAGTAAACTTTCGGGCAGCCCTCCCAAAAATAACTAACCCATGTTTAAGAAAATGAAAAATCTCGAAACTGCATTCCAGCATGTGCGCGGTTTTACCATCGCCATTGTCGCCTGCGCTTTTATCGCGGTCAGTTTTATGGCCTGGCAGGTCAAAAGTGAATCCATTGCCCTGCAGAGTAAGATTTATATCGTATCGGGCCATACGGCCTGGTCGGCAATTGCCGCGGACAAAAGCGAGTACTTGCCTATGCTGGCCCGCGGCCATATCCGTGCTTTTCACGAAGCCTTTTTTACGCTCGATCCCGACGAAAAAGTGATCAGGCAAAATCTGACCAGGGCGCTTTACCTGGCGGATGGCTCCGCAAAAAGAGTTTACGACAGCCTGTCACTGAGCGGCTATTACTCCGGTATTATCGCCGGCAACATTAGCCAGCGAATCAACGTGGACAGTGTGCAGGTGGATACCCGCAACGCGCCTTATCATTTCCGCTGCTATGCCACGCTGCATCTCGTCCGCTCGACAAGTGATGTTAGCCAAAGCTTAATAACCGAAGGCGATCTGCGGGAAGTCAGCCAAAGCGATAATAACCTGCTTGGGTTCCTGATCGAAAACTGGACCACCATAGAGAACAAAGTATTGACCGTGAGCAATCACTAACGCGAAGCCTTCTCAAAAGCCAAAGAGCAAATTAAAACCCAAAACTAAAATAATTATGAAAACCAACACACTCAATTTACAAGACCAGCGCAGGCGCAAGTTCCTGCTGGTTATGCCGGCAATTGTTTTTTGCTTTGTCACGCTTTTATTCTGGGCGCTGGGCGGTGGCCAGAAAGGGCAGGCACAGGCGGCTACAACCCAAGGCCTCAACATGAAATTGCCTACAGCGATCATTGCCACAGGTCAAACCGGCGATAAAATGAGCTTTTACGATCAGGCTCATGCCGATTCTTTGAAAAAGCAGCAACTGCGTAAAGCCGACCCATATACCCAAAACAATCCCGACAGCCTTAACCGGCTCCCCGGCGCGAATCCGGGTAGTGCCTTTTCCCGTGGTCCTTCAGCTTTGGAAGGCACTGGTTACGGTGGAAGCAATAGTTCTCCCGCTGAAAATGAAGCCAGGATCAATCAGCGCTTAGCGCAATTGCAAGCCGTAGTCAATAAGTCCCAGCCAGTCAGCCAGCAGGTTACCAAACCGATAAACACTGTTTCTAACCCGCCGCTAAAATCACCGAACACTGCCGAAGATCCGGAACTGAAGCAGATGAATGGTATGCTGGAAAAAATTCTGGACATACAGCATCCCGACCGTTTGAAGAATCAGGCTAAGGATAGCATCAACCACAGCAAACGGTTCCAGGCAATCCCGGCGGTAATCGATGGCAACCAGAAAGTTACCCAGGGTACGGTGGTGCGGATCAAGTTATTAGATACGGTCACCCTAAACGGGCGACTGATCCCTAAAGGACAATTGCTTTACGGCAGCGGGAGCCTGTACAATCAGCGCATGGGTATGAACATCAGGATCATTCATATCGGTTACGAGATCATACCGGTTGACCTCACGGTCTTCGATATGGTTGACGGGCTGGAAGGGATATGTGTTCCGGAAGCCGTAACCGGAGATGCGGTTAAAGATGGCGCAGACAACGGCGTAGAAAATATGGAACTGATGAGCATGGACGAGTCTATGGGCGCGCAGGCCGCCACGGCTGGCATCAACGCGGCCAAAGGTTTATTCTCTAAAAAGATCAAACGGGTCAAAGGTAAACTGAAAGGCGGCCATCTATTACTACTTCGGGATAATATCAAGGCAAAGAACAATCATTAATTCACTTGCGATGACCATAAACGAGCAATTGATCAACGACCTCGGTGAGGCAATAACGAATGGTAAGCCCTGGGTAGCTTATAACGTTCAGGACGGTAATGAATTGCATCCCAATTCGATACGTGTCTTTGCTTCCGCGCTAGAAGCGGAGCGGTATTGTGAGGAGAACAACAATGCTTTCGACTTTGCAGAGCAGGTCTTCAATTTCGATAACTATATTTATATGCAGGCTGTCACTTTAAAAGCTTCTTTAGCATTGGAAAAGCAGCTAACAAATCCTGTAGCTATTGATACTTCGGCAATCGCGCGCCAGATGGCAGAACAAAGCCTGTATTTACCGGCAGGAAAATCAATTGATGACCTGGAAGCCTCGTTTTTGCAGGGCTTGGTTTTCCCCGTGATTTGGCAGCGCCTGGTTGATCCGTTAAAGGAAATCGCAGAATACCATGTCATTGCACACCAACACAATGGTGGGATGATCTACGAGATCGGCCATAGCCGCCGGGCGTTGGAATCATTTAGCAGCTTAAGGGAAGCCCGCACTTTTATGGATAGTGCGGTACTATTTAATGAACTGGCTGGTAAGGAAGCGGACTACTTGATCGTAGGCCGTTTTCACGGCCAGCAGCTCGAATTGGATGTGGAAGGCTACGCCGTGCCACATTCTGGCTTAACGCTGGTAACTGCTCATCACAATTACGAAAATGGCCACGACTATTACGAATTGCATTCCCTGTCTGAAAAGGCCGTGATCAGCCAATACTTTTTTCTTGGCCTCAAAGACGAAAAGATTGTCCTTTATAACGATAAGCTGGAGCCAACTGGGATTGACCAGCCACAGCAACCATTTTATACGAAACATTTAATAAATAATTATTTACCCTTTAAAAATTCAAGTATTATGAACGAGCAAAGTTTTGATTATGTAAAGAACCAGTTATTTTACCTGGGCTTTGGTGAAGAAGTGGCCAAACCATTACGCGAAAAAATGGAACAGAACCTGACGGAATTTACGGTGCCTCACACGCGCAAATTCGGACAGGATGAAACAAACTCCATCCTGCATTTCTCCAAAGGAGATCAGCTGGATAAGGACATGACTTTCTTTAACCGGGCAGACATTACACTGAAGCAGCCCGGCAAGGAAGATCTGACCCAAACGTTCTTCTTTGGTAAGGAACACAATTATACGCTGCAGGAGCGGTATAATATGATGGACGGACGTGCGGCCTACCGCGAACAACCTAAAATGGCACCCGTTGAGGAAAACGGCGAAGTCAAAATGAAACCAACTGGCGAAACCTATTACGCCTGGAGGGGCCTGGACTTTAAGAACGCTGATCAGTATGGAAACTTCAATCCAAAGGTCATGTTCTGGAACCACCAGAAGGAAGTGGGCAAATACCCGATCAAGGGGATCGAGGAAAACTATGATAAGCAACGGCTTATCGCGAAGCTGGAAAAGGGGAACAAGGTTGATGTGATCTTGTTAAGAGACGGGCACGAAACACAGGTAAAACTGGTAGCTAATCCCCGCATGGCGCGTCTGGACTTCTACGACAGCAACGGACAGAGCCTGATCGTGCGTAAAGTGGAAAAACAGGCCGTTGACCAAACGCAAAAGGTGGAAATGACACCACAGGAAGTTCAAAAGGCGGCTATAGTGCGCGCAGCTGAACAGAAACCTGACCAGTCGCAACAACCAGGCACTCCGACGCAGGGCCAGCAAAACGGGCAGGCGCAGGAACAGCCGCAAAAGGAGTCAGTAAAACAAGAAGCTGCGGCTGAACAACGTCAAGAACAAACACAACGACGCAGGCAAGGGGCGCGCCTATAGTATATGGTAGTATGCAAGCCTTTATGGGTATTCTTTGAGCGGGTCAGCCATGACCCCCGGATAGGCAGTACCCATATTGGCCTGTTTGCTGCTTTGGTACATTACTGGCAGGGCCATTCCTTTATAAATCCGATTCCGGCTTATTGCATAGATATTCTTCCGGTTGCGAAGATGTCGGCAAATACCTATCATAAATGTATGCGTGACCTGCATGATTTTGGGTACATCCGTTATGAACCTTCATTCAAAAGGAATAGTCCGAGCCATATTTTCTTAAAGATTGGCGAGGTTGAAGATGGAAGAGACGAAAAAGCATAAGATCGTTACGGTGGCAGACCTGGAGGAGTTTAAACAGGATATGCTATCAGCGATCACCCAGCTGCTGGCTTTTGCCAAAGGCCCGCCGGTCAAACGATGGGTTAAAGCGGCCGAAGCCCGCAGGCTGATTGGAGTATCACCCGGTAAATTGCAGGTCATACGAGACAGCGGCTTACTGGCCTTTACTAAAATTGGGGGCAACATTTATTATGACCAGGAAGATCTGTACAAACTGTTCGAGGAGAATAAGGTCGAACGCAGGAAATAGAAAAGCTGGATATGGAGGAGGGGTGCCGCCGCTCCGGTCACATGTCATTATTTATTTCGCTGAAAAGGAGGCTTCACAAAATGCGGCGCTGGCTTTTTTTGAATATTTTGAAAAGCGCCGCTGGCGTAATAAACACGGAAATAAATTGAAAAACTGGAAAACTGCTGCCTGGGAATGGGCTTTTCAATTTAAAGGACAATAAACAATCCGCCCCCGGAAAGGAGGCGGATTGTTTATTTTTAAACAGCTACTTTGCGCAGTTCCCCGTCTTCTGTGAACAATGTGTCTTTGACCCTGGAATAGGTTTTACTGATCAGCTGACGGCGTACCCGGCCATACCGCTGTGTAGTCCGGATTGTTCTGTGACCGAGCATTTTGCTAACCTCCGCAAGCGTGAATCCCATTTCATTAAGCATAATATCTGCAAAAGTGTGCCTCGCCAAGTGGGTATTCAATTCCCGCCTGATACCGCAAATGACAGCTATTTCCTTCAGGTAGCCATTATAGCGGGCATTGCTGTTGACGGGTATCAGTAACACTTGTTCCGTTCTGCACGGATGTTTTTCATATCGCTTCAGGATTTCTTCTACGATAGGCATAACCGGAACCATTTCGGCAACGCCTGTCTTGCCACGGTCTTTGATCAGCCAGCGCTCGCCACTGATACCAACGCGGATTATGTTCGCGGTGGTCAGGGCATATACATCCTGAAAAGCAAAACCGGTGAAACATTGAAAAATGAAAGCATCCCGTACTTCTGCCAGCCGTTGTACCTGAATATCCTTGCGCCATATCGCTTCGACCTCGATCATTTCCAGTGGCGGGATTTCTGTGTCGTCTGCGCCGCATTTGAACCGCTGTATCGGGTTCTTGCCAATCCAGTTGTTGGTTTCTGCGTAGGTCAGGATTTCCTTGGTGTTTTTAACCTGCTTTTTGGCGGCGGCTTCGCCGATGATCTTTTCATTCTCTACGGTGAGGTACTGATAGAATTTCTGGGCAAATGAATATTCTACCTCGCCCAGCAGCATATCGACAGCCTGGTACTGGAATTGCAAAAAAGCGGCAAGCTTCTTCCTAGTAGAGTTCCATTGCTTCAGAGTTTCAGGGGAACGGAGTTTCTTTTCCACCATTTTTGCAAAATTGGCGATGTGCCTGTCCGCCGTTTCCAGCAGGGTGGGGACTTCCTGCGCCGCTTTTGGCGTTTGCCTGACTATTTTTTTGAGCTCTTTCCGTTGTTCGGCAGGTTTCCCTTCATAAACATTTTTTAGCATCAGGGGCGTAATCTGCTGGTGTGCCAGCTGCAGAACGGTGAAATGCCGGTTAAGGTCAACGGTCATTTCACTGATCTTTAAATTGGTTTCACGGGCTTCGGTGCTATTTCCCCTGGCTTTTTTATTATCCTTACACCATTCCTCCAGGTGTACTTTCTTACTGGTCGCGAGTTCCGCTTCGGGTTCGCCATCCATACTGATCCTGCAGATGACGGGTGCATATCCCTTTTTATCTGCCTTAGATTTCCTGTGCCAGAACAGGAGCGTCAATTTCTGATGATTTTTCATCTTTTTCACTACTATTTAGTTAACAAATCGGGTTAAATCCGGGAATGCCGGACTGAACGCAGAAATGCTCTAAAAGACTGTATCACAATATCTTAAAGCTTTGACTGGTGCCCAAATTTAATAAAGACTGGTGCCCAAGCAATTGGGCACCAGTTATATTGATTTTGTTTGATAAAAATTGACGTGCTTATTTGGAAGAAGTTTCCGAAAAATGCGTTTAAACGCAAAAAAGGCGCTTTTTCAAGCGCCTTTACTTTAACCGGTGACCGTTTTTTAGGCCTTCTGTGATCCCGCTGGGATTCGAACCCAGGACCCCAACATTAAAAGTGTTATGCTCTACCAGCTGAGCTACGGAATCAACTTTAAACGTTTCCGTTTTAAGTGGTGCAAATATAGGACTATTTGCTATTTAGTGCAAGTGTTATTTTGAATTATTTTCAAGTAAATAATAAGCACTTCATTGTCAACTTTCTACGGTTTGTAAACTGCTATTTTACCGTTATTTCCGGCTAATAGAATTAATTTTTTTTGGATTGAAGTACCGCAAACGTTAAAACTTGTATTGTTAATTTTATGCCATGTCCGCCCATTATCAGTAGTTATATTAGATCCCGAAGTGCCGGTAGATAAAAATGTATCAGAATTAATAAACTCTACGCATGATTGATAACCGGTTGGGGGTGTTGAAGCTAAATGCCAAATATATCCGCCATCAGTTGAATAACAAGCTGTTGAATCGCCAGCAGTATCGTGTTGATAGTCGCCGCCAACCACCACCAGCTTATTATTATTTATTGCAATTGAAAATGCACCTTTACTTGCCTTGCCCCTATAAACAGGAATTTGATGATACGTCCATTGACTATTTTGATTTGATATATCAACTTCTGCAAACAATCCGCCTGCGACTATATATTTATTTTTTGATGCAATACGCAGGCAAGTGTTACTCGCTGCGAAAGCCGCTTCATTTGGTAAGGCAACAGGATTCGGAGCATAATTATCCCAGGTTTCACCACCGTTAATGGTTTCCAGCATGAAAAATTTGTTATTGATAGGGTCGCCCAAAATAAAACCATGTTTTGGATTTGCAAAACTAATTGCATCCATAAAACAAGATGTGTCTGTGTTTTTATATTCAAGTTTCCAATTTATACCGCCGTCAATCGTTTTTAATATTAAAGCTGGTGTTCCTGAACTCACGATAACAGCTTCCTTTTCTGAGAATGCTTGAATGCCTCTGAAATCCGCAGTTTCATAACCTTTTACCTGTTGCCATGCCCACGTTTTACCTGCATTGGTAGTAATAGCTACATATCCTTTACTGCCACTTATCCATGCTACGTTATCGTTTACCACACATAATCCTCTTATGTTGGTTGGCTTGCCTTGTTGTAATAGTGTAATATGCTGAGCGTTTGAAATAGATGCAAATAAAAGCATCAAAAGTAAAGTTAATGACCTGGTTTGTTTGGTAATCATTATTTGGGGATGAAAGGATATTTCCTAAATTAAACCTTCAAGAATTAAGTTACAATACATTGCCAATAATTATATTTTTTGAGAGGCTTTTTAGTTGAAAAAAGTATATTTGCAGCCCTGTATGATTTAGCCGAAAGCAAACATACTTGAATGCCCGGATGGCGAAATTGGTAAACGTTGCGGTCTCAGAAGCCGTTGAGAATTGTCTCTTGAGAGTTCGAGTCTCTCTTCGGGCACATCCTTTAATAAGTTAAAAGTCTTTAGTTTAAAGTGTACGTTACTTAAACTAAAGACTTTGTATTGTAAAGCCCGGGTGGCGAAATTGGTAGACGCACCATCTTGAGGGGGTGGCATTCGTAAGGATGTACGAGTTCGAATCTCGTTCCGGGCACATCTAACTAAGCAGCAGCTTTATCTACGTTCTGATAATACCACTCCCAAATATACACTCCATCGCTCCATGTTAGTTGCCCGTCCGCAGCTACTTGGGCTATTAATATGGAAAGATTATGTAGAAAAGCGCTTTTTATATCCCCATCTAATTCCTGTAAAACTTGTATAGCACAGGTTGTGATTTGAGCGGGATCAGTAAGACCGGCACAACTATCGGCTAATTTTAATTCAGCTAAGATTTCGGGTAATTTTGCCCGAAGCAAGTTTTTAATATCGTCATCAATACTGCCGGGAATAATAGCGGTTAATACGTCGGCTTCGGGACTGTCAACGAAGGTTTTAATAGCTTCGGTAACGATAACGCCAATGTGCACGGCAATTTTTAATTCGGATGGAAAACCGTCGAACAGGTTTTTAATTCCTGCCCATATTTTTGTTAGAAAGGTTGTTAGACTCATGATTTTGTTATTAATTGTTTGTTGTATTTTATTTCCTGAACTTGTTGCTGAAGTATATTTATCTGGCTTTCTAAAACTTTTAGGCGTATTTCGTTTACTCTGTCTGTGGTTTCTTGCCGGTCGCGCAATTGGTTCATATTGTTTTGTAGATTGAAGTAAGTTGTCATTACTGATGCAACTATGCTTGCTGTACTAACCACGGTTACAATTATGTTTTTAACCGTGATTCCTTTTAACTCCTGGTGTTCAATGGCTGTCATAATGTTTAAGTATATGGTATCAATCTTTTTGCCCATACTTTTGCCCATTCAGCATAACCGGCATCAGTGCGGTAGCTTGCTTCTCGTTCAAGGTTTATTTCGGCATTGAGCATTGTGGGTGGGAGAGAATTGAATGCAAGTAAGGTTGCCTGAGCGATTTGACTGTCAACTACTAGTGGTTTTATTGTGGATTTTTGTGAGGCGATCACGTAGTTACACGCTATTTGCATAAATCGCCTCGCCCTGCCCTCACCCTGATTAACAGAGCAGTCAAACAGGTTATTTGCCAGTTGCTGGTCAGTTACGTTATCTAAATTAACTATGTCCCAATAATTAACTTTATAAAATTTTTCAATGTTAGATTGTAAAGCGATGTTTTGGGATAACAGCACATCCATCTTCCCTGTACTTAGATTGGGATTGACTTTTTTTATTTCATCAATAATTTGCCAACCATTCCACTTTGGATTGGCTCCCCGATCAATACCTCTGTAAGTTTCTTTCTCACCTATGCCGGGATTGTAACCACCCTCATTGCCCAGGATGGTTATTTTATATGCTTTGGTAAAATCGGCCATCATTAATTATTTACAGGGGTTTTGATGGATGGTGGAGTAAAGAAGTTTTTACTGATATAAGCTATTCCAGCGCCTAAAGCCACAGTGCCAATCAGTTTCCAGTTTAAGCTTAATGACCCTGCTTGAAAGCTGGTTTGTATTGTTGCAACTACCGCGCTGCCTATTGCTACTATCAGTCCTTTTGCAAGGTCTTTTAAATCAATACTGTATAAATTTGATGTTTTCATGTTGTTTTAGTTAAAGTGTTGGTTAATATTATTTGTTAATAATTAGAGAATATTGTTGCGCTTTTGCATATTTGAAGGCATGCAAATTATTAAGCCGATAACCTTATATGTTTAAGCAGTTAGGTAATATTAAAACCAAGCTGTTTGCTGAGATTATTAGTATTCCTGAAATACTTCAGCCTTCACACCTGCCTGGATTGGATGGGCTAAGAGGTATATCGATAATAATTGTGGTTTTAGGGCATCTGATTTGGGCCGATAACCTTAAGTTTTTTATAGGCTATTTTGGTGTTAATATTTTTTTTGTAATAAGCGGATTTTTAATTACAACCCTATTATTGAAAGAAAAAGTTAAAACTGGGGCAGTTTCACTCAAGAATTTCTATTTACGGCGTGTGTTAAAAATTATGCCGGTAGCTTATTTATATTTATTTACGCTAGTAATATTAAATGCGATATTTAAACTAAATATTACAAATGGAAGCTTTACCACAGCGGCACTATATTTAAAGAATATTCCATTTAAAAATTCAGAGGACTGGTATACCGGGCATTTTTGGTCTTTATCAATAGAGGAGCAATTTTATCTTATTTTCCCGGCGTTGCTTGTGTTGTATAAGAATAAATACGTTTTTATAGTTATTTCTATAATTTTATTGATTAAGATATCTGAATTTGTAGCTTTTAACAGTAGTATTACAGAATCAAATAAGCTACTGCATTATGTAGTATTTGGTATAGTTGACATTTTTGGGAATGGAACTATTGAAATACTTATAGGCTCATTAACTTCACTGTTATTATTTAAACAAATCATCAAGTTTGATCGCATTAAAATTGATTATTGGATCAGCTGTATATTTTTAGTTGGAGCATTTTTGCTTGATACTTTTTTTTATAATAATGTTCTGTCCTCAATTGTTTTTAGCGTATGTATCTCATTTGTGATTTTAAATAATTTATATCAGGTTAATTTTCTGGGAAAACTGCTTAATAATAAAATAATTGTTAAAATTGGTTTGCTTTCGTATAGCATATATATATGGCAACAGCTGTTTTTGAAAAATCAACCATGGGCTCATTCATTTAAATATTCAAATTCAATTATTTTAAATTTGATTGGGTTAAGTATTGTAGCCTACTTATCTTATTATTTATTCGAAAAGTATTTTTTGAAATTGAAGAATAAAATCGTAACCTAACAAATCGTTAAGTAAAATATTGGGCTATATATATATTATTATGCAAAAGGGAATTTCCGATTTCAAAAAAAAGTTATTTAGCGAGATTACTTCTGTCCCAGAAATTTTAAAACCTACACATTTACCAGGACTTGATGGACTGAGAGGGATCGCAATTATTATGGTAATTGTCTACCATTTTTATATGTCATCGGATTCTATGAAGAGCATTGGTCCAATTGGTGTATGGGTTTTCTTCTCAATAAGTGGATTTTTGATAACGACATTATTGCTTAAAGAAAAGATTGCAACTGGAAATATTTGTCTAAAACAGTTTTATATAAGGCGTATATTACGAATATTTCCAGTAGTTTTTTTGTTTGTAATAATTTTATCGATTATTAATTATTATGAAAAATTAGGGATCAATTTCTTGTCTTTTCTATCGGCCATATTCTTTTTTCAAAATTTCCGTGGCGGTAATTCGAGTTGGTATGTACAACATTTTTGGAGCCTATCAGTAGAAGAACAATTTTATTTAACTTTTCCTATACTATTAGTGTACAATCTTAATAAATATATAAAAATCACAATATTTCTTATAATTTTCATACCAATAATTGAATATTTGGGATATGGAAAATTGGGTGTATTCTATACCAATCACATAATTCACAATATTACTTTTGCGCTAATTAATTTATTTGGGAGTAGTATAGATATATTATGTGGTTCCTTAATGTCGATTTTATTGTTTAAAAACGTTATTGTTATAAAAGATAATGTTTTTACTCGCTATTTAGGAATAGTTATATTTGTTATTGCGATACTGATATGTGCTGATGGGTCAGCTATATTTATTCCGGAATCTCAATTGTTATTTTTCCCAATATTAATAAGTATCGTACTTATATTAAATCTAAATGCTAATAGTTTATTTACAAAAATTCTTGGAAACAAATTATTGATTTATATTGGAATATTATCATACAGTTTATACATATGGCAACAATTGTTTGATAATCCCAACTATTGGTTCGTTCAATCAAAATCAATATTATTGCATGTATTTATTTTGCTCACCGTTGCGAATGCATCTTATTATTTGTGCGAAAAGAAATTTTTAAAGCTCAGAGATAAATTCCTTCCTAAAAAATCTACTGAAACGTTTTTATAACATAGTTTGGAGAACTCGGATCAGTTTCAAGGTTAATAGGTTGTGCATGATTACTTTTGCCACTTTGATCCCTAAGTCCAATTCTAAGGTCACTACCATCTTATAGTTTTGAAAAATCGAGCATCTCAAATTTATCAAAAGTATACCAAACAAATAAACTTTCAGTTTTTGCCGGATTGTTTCCTCTTCCATTGTTATAATTGATTAGGATGTCAGTATCGGACAGGGCCTCATTGTACATTCGGAATTCATCTGTAAGTATAGAAGCAAATAATCCTTGAGTTGTTAACGTGAATATGTTAAATAACTGATAAATGCCTAAGTATGGATTTGTAACAAGGGTGATTTCCGTAATTGCTTTTTCAGTAATATCACCGTTTACCACACATGTCAGCAAAAGAGCGACTGTATCAATTGTAAAAACTATGTGATTTTTAATGCCCACTATAGGTTGTTGAGGAATGTTAATACCCATTGAAATACCTGCCGTGGTTCCTAAAAACTGAAACCAACGATTGCCCGGAGGTTGGCCCTGCAATCTGATCTCTTCGCCATCTCCTTCTCCGCTTCCTGTTGGATAGCCATCATTGTATTGTATCCAGCCTTCAAAGGTAGGCATTTGAGCTTGAGGAAGTATCCAAAATTCAATAGTCCATTTGGGTGGAATGGGGGTTCCTATTAGTGGCGAAATAGTTAAATATCCAGGTCCATTAGCTCCATTAATTCCAGGAGGCTGTATGCCGTTTCCAAATCCAAAGGCTGATGGTAGTGCCCTTCCAAAGCCTACACCTTTGGGGCCTCTTATTTTGGGGTTTAATCCGTTTCTGCTTGCCATAATTATGCTGCGTATGAGCCCCCAGAGGTTGTTACTGTAATTGTTTCGCCTGATGCTAATGCACTTAATAATCTCATTTCTATATTCATATTTAAATTAAGATCGATAAA
Source organism: Mucilaginibacter tundrae (assembly GCF_013408825.1). Lineage (GTDB taxonomy): Bacteria > Bacteroidota > Bacteroidia > Sphingobacteriales > Sphingobacteriaceae > Mucilaginibacter. The sequence goes on along the minus strand of NZ_JACCBZ010000009.1, from coordinate 167,916 downwards.
TGGATTACCATCGCTATCTATTTGTATCCAGGGTAAATTGCCACGGTTTAGGCCGGATACTATTTGAACAGAGCCGTTTGTTCCTGACCCTGATGGTACAGTTATAGTACCTAATGGCGCTATTGTAGTGCCGTTGTTGATCTGTAAAACAAGATATTGTTGGGTTGCAGAGGTTGAGGATATGGCTAAAAAGTTTATTCTGCTAGCCGGATCATCGGGGGCATAAATTTGTTTTGCTGAGGTCCCGTCGGTACTGGAAAAGGATACCGGCCTTACGCCTACACCTTTTGTAAAGGCTACTATTTCGTTATAATCTGCCATTTGTTATGAGTAATTAGATTTTTTAAAGATTTTAAGGATAACATTATCCTGGTTTAATGATGAAAGGTTTTCTGAAACTTCGTTTATCGCTTCTACCAAATTGTTCTTATCATCTGTAACGAGTGTTGTTATATCGCCAATAACGCTGTTGAAAGTTGCTGAGGTAATATAATCCGCGTTTGGAGCACTGCCGGTTGTACTGCCGGTAGGGCTGACTAATGCAAAACCAACTTCGACACAGGTTGGAGGTAAGGATGGTTTTACCGGGTTAGCTGATGCTGATCCTTCTAAAAGAAGTATAGCGTTGCTTGTATTTGCATAGATTAGATCAATGCGGTTATTTACAGGGTCGGCTGTTGTTAAAGTGATACTTGTATTGGTTGTAGTTTGATAAACCATACCGTCAATACGCCATGTACCGACGGCAACACTCAAAATAGATCCTGTTATGGTTAATGCCAGTCCGGTTAAAATTCCATCTGCTGCCGGAGCGCCTATAGCCGGTGGATCAATCCATTGTGTGTTATAATCAGTTGCATCAATTTTAGACAATACCTGGCCTGCTGCGCCGCCGGTTACTACACCAGGGCCAGTTGCACCCGCTGCACCATTTGCTCCCGTTGCTCCGGTGGCACCTTGCGGTCCGATTGCGCCTTGCGACCCAGCCGGGCCTGTGTCGCCGATTAATGAAATTTCCGTTCCCCAGGCGCCAGATGTTTTAGGGCCAAACAATGCATAGGTTGAAAGGTTGATATAGTAATCTCCATTATTGCCATTGGTATTTGACGGGTTGGTTGTGCCACTTAGTAGTGTATTGCCGTTAGTGCCATTTGTGCCGTTTGTGCCTGCGGATCCCTGTGGCCCTTGTGGGCCAGTTGCCATAGAGAAAACCTGAGACCATGTGCCTGAGGTTCGTAAATAGAATATACCAGTTGTTGTGTTGATATAACTATCGTTATCAGCGCCGATAGCACTTCCAGGAACCCCTTCGCCATAAAGTAATGTGCTGCTTGAGGTAGTTGACGCCGCCGGAGTATAAGTTTGTGCCCACGAGCCATTTGTTTTTTGATAAAATGCGGTTGTATCGGTTCTGAAAAATACATCGCCATTTTTACCGGAGTTGTTTTGTGGGATAACCGTCCCGAAAGTAATGGCAGCGCCGGTACTGATGTTTGACGAGATGAATTGTAGTAATAAGGCAAAGTCAAACTGATAATCGACATTATTGCTTACTAATACTGAAACATCTGTTATTCCAATGGTAGAAGCAACGGGAAGTTGGGTTATAGTTTTATCTGCCATTAGTTTAAGAATTGAGTTATAGATAGAAATCCATCATTTTGACTAAAGCTATCGCCCGGATAATTGAAATCGTTTTTATCAATGCCACGGATACGTGGGCCGGCTTGCCTAGAACTTCGGTTCTTACCATTATAATTCCACAGTGGAAAATCAGCGCGGTTATCCCATAAAAACTTTTCAACCTCGTTGGCATGCGCATTGGCTACGCTGCGGTGTTGTTGCACAAGTTTGGTTATTTCTGTGGGTGATAATGTATCACCATTGTCATGATGTTTGATGATTGGGCCGGTTGCAGTGTAATGTATCGCGTCAGCCTCAATAAAGCGGGCAAAGGTGAAATAAACCAACATCGGTAACAACCCTTCATAAAGAACAATGTGGCCATAGCGATCAAGGTATTCGGAGCCGTTGAGTAGATCTTTGTATGGCTGTGGTGTGCTATCCTGCAGGGTGCCGTCAGCATTAAAATACTGGATGAAATCGTAGTATAACGCATGTCCTAAAAAAGGTTTCAGGTCGAGCTCCTGGGCTTTTTTAACAAATACTTTTATACGTTCGGGCTTTATGTTTACAGAAAGATCTTCATAGTTTTGAAATGTGATCTGGTCGATCAGATATATTTGATTCATTAGTGTTAGTGATTAAATGTTAAAGACCAGAGATTAGGCGGACACCATTGCTTCTGCTTCAGCTTGTTTAAAACCATAGGCGTAAACCAGTACAGCTATTTTATTTTCGGCAGGAATATCAGATAGGATTAACTGGTTGATGCTTGCGCCTGCAGTTATCCCGGCGTTATCGTCAGCTACGTTGGTTGAAACGGGGATAATATTCCAATTACCAGAGGGGTTTATATTAGTGTAAAACTTACTGAATACATCCGCAAAAGTTTCTGAAAGCTCAAGCCTGTCAGCTTCAGTATTATCGTTGAACTCTTTGATCGCTTCCTTTTTCTCGCTGCCGTTACTCAGGCCTGATGTTTTTTCGGAATTAATGAGCTCCTTCGGGATTGAAAAACCTTTGATGATACGTGCTTCAACTGATTTTTCTGTGCTCTCAAATAACTTGTCATTATTTTGAATGGAATAAGGCTGAAACTCGGGTTTTGAGTTTTCGTCTTCGTATTCGATAACGATAATTTTTTGCGAACTTTTTGTTCCCTGAAATGCACCCAGATCCTGTTCCAGTTGCGACGGCGTATTGTAATAATGTTGTTCCTCACTATCAGGTCGGCTATTATCTGCTTCTTCCCTGCGGCTTTGCATAAATAGCATTGTTGAAGGGAGAAACCCTGTTGAAACTTCGCGGTTATTAAAAATTTTAATCCCGGCTTCGGTTTCAAAATCCTCCCAAACGCTGTCGGCTTCAATTAGCGGGTAATCATTTATTTCAGGGTTGCAATACAACAACTGGCCTTTGTAGTTTTCCCATCCTCCGGCATCTATTACCTGTTGTTTGATGACTTCAGGATTTGGTTCATAAGCATCAAGAAAAGTGATCTTGTTGCGCATAATGTTCTTCCAGGTTTTGCGGCCCCAATCGGAGTAGATGGCAAATTTACCGGTGGTATCAGGACAATCGGTGTCGCCCATGCGGATATCCTCGAATTTGATATAGTTTATCGACGCGATTTTGAAGTTAGCGTTATAGTTTACGTGGATTCCGAAACCGGTAAATAAGGCTTTATCTGTTGCAACAGCTTTTAACAGTTTGGCAAGTGTTAAGCCATTTTGGTTGATGACCTGCTTGCCCAGATCAGGTTGTTCGAAACCGTTACCGGCGATGAATTTGGTTCGTTTGTTCCAGCAATCTTTTGCAGTGGGCGAACCTGCTACCAGTTCCAGCATTCGCTGCGGATAGGCATTATCCATATCGTAATTGAGGATGCCGAAGGTTTGGTTAGGCCTTACTAATATGCGGCGTTCAATTTGTGGTAGATAGGTCTTCATTAGATTGTGATTGCTCTGATTTAGGATTTGATTGCACCGATTGTTGCTGAGATTCCACAGATTCACTTTCTGATGGTTTAATAACAAGGTTATCTATTGGGGCGATTTCGAAAAGATCTTTAATGTACGGGTACTTTTCTATATACCACTCCGCTTCGGCATCGCTTAGATTATCATTATGATGTGTTGCTGCTGAACCGGGGGCGAATTGGTGCTTGCCGGGTTTTAGTGTATATTTCTTTTTTATGTTCGTCATTGGTTTAGTTGTTCATAGTTCATGGATCATAGTTCATTGTACTTTTTCAGATAGTTCATAGTTGAATGAAACCAATCAACTATGAACCATCAACCATGAACTAAGAAGTTGCTACCAATGCTTCCAAAGCCGAAATTGTGCTGGCAAATGTTGCTGTACCGCTTGTTGGCGCGATAGATACTGCACGTGGCGGATATGGCTCCCTTAGCTTATCAGGGTTGGTTAGTTTTAATTTGTAACCGCCGTCCATTGTATCGTCGGCTGCGCTGCGTTCGGCATCGGTTAAGATCAGGCCGTTTACTGCTCCGAATAACTCGATCGCGGTATCACTGGAATTGTAGTTATTTACCGCGATGGCGCATACGCGACCGTAGCCCATTGCCTGCAATTGTGTTTTGATATCGATAGAGAAACCAGCCACATTGAAGTCTATTTCTTCGGTATAACGTGGGCCAACAGATGTTTTTGCCAGTTTTGAGGTGGTATTAAAGCTGTTGTTTGTGCCTTCGAATTTGTAAACCTTGGCCGCATTTATGGCAGTTAAGCCGGTAACAATCAAAGGATTTGTGGTATCAAAAGTTAAGGTGAAATCATCCTGGTTAAAGACGTAGATCACATCCTCAATACCCGCGGTTACGGGTTCATCGGTTCCTAAAGAGAAACCTGCGTTTATTTTGTTGTAGATTGACATTTGTTTTTAGTATTTAGTAGCTAGTATAAAGTAGCTAGTATTTGATTTGGAGAGATAAGCATCAAGTAATAAGAAAAAATCTTGCTACCTGATACTATTTACTTGCTACCTAATTAAGCTGACAGGTAGAAAATTTCGTTAGCGAATTTGAAGTTTACGGCGGCTTTCATACGGGCCTTCATGCGGACAACGTTATCGTTGGTATAGGGCTTCATGTAGACTGTTGACAGTTCGGATTCATCGCCTAATAGATCGACACCTAAGAACAGGTTTGATGCGCGGGCGCCCAAAATGGTGTTTGCCTGCCAGTGATTCATCAATTGTAACGGCATGCCTAAGTAATCCATTTGTTTGCTATCGGTAAAGGCATTTAATACGTTAACTGCTTTGTTTGCCTGCGCTTGTGCATAAGCGTAGCCTACATGTAAAGGGATTTGTAAGTTGAAATCATCCTGACTACGGTCGGCAGGGTCAAGCTGAGAGTAAACGCTTGACAAAACTGATAATACATTACTTGCATTGATATAGCTTACTGTCGGATCTGTTGATGTACCAGTAAAGGTCGCTGCTTTACGTGTGTTGATCTCGTTGTAGTTACGTACCAGCTTAAAGCTTGTAGCACTTGCTATCTGGATGAAATAAGACTGACCCTGTGGACTAATTCCCGGCGTGCCATTGGTGGTGTCCTTGCTTGTGCCTGTTAAGTTGGTAATAGTTACTACATCACCGTCCGATAGGGTAGAGGTATCAGCTACAGTTACTAAACCTGTTGCATCAATAGCACTAGCTTCCATTGAGGTCGCTGGTTTGCTTAAGCCTACTTTGTAAACGCCGGATGCTGCTGATATAGATGGTAATAAACCTGTGAAACCTGCTGTAAATGCAGCCTCTTTAGTTGCAGACTTTCCTAACCAATACAAACGCTCGTTAGCTATTTGTATTTTGGTTAAGTAGCGCTGAACCATAAAGTCGGATAGGTCGACTACGCCTTCGTAATCCATAAAGTCGCCGGGTTGCAGGCTTTGAGCTTCCCATGATTGTATCCCGTTCAGCTAACCCAGGCACAGTCAGTGCGCGTGGATCATGCGCCCGATATTAACGGGGTTTATATGCGCTGGATAGGTTTAACCGGATCCTGGAATTACTATCGGTTCAATTACAATCAGGAAATCTCGCTCGATGTACAAAATGCCACCATCATCAAAAACTTTGTTCAGGATTGGGAAGTTCAGGACGGTGTAGAAGAGGTGATCAGTAAAGATGCCGGCCAAAAAATGAAGCTTATGGCCGAAGACCTCAGCGTATCCGACATCAAAGGTCTGCAATCCATCAAATACTCACCCAAAGTACAAATGCTGACTAACACGAATCCTGTACAATGGCAAACCGTAGTACTCAATACTGCCACCTTCAGCGAGTATGAAACCATCAACGGCCAGGCACCATTCAGCATTACGTTCAACATGCCGTCAATCAATATTCAGACCCAATAATTTAGTGACCGGTGAATAAATATATCTCTTAAAAGCAAAAGCCTAAGTTCACCTCAAAAATCGGAATCGTCTGGTTCGGGTAGCATAAGTTCAAGTTAAAGCACAAACTTTCACAGAAGCAGGCGCAGCCGAGAGTTTTCTTTGGTTACTTTTCTTTTGCGGAAAAAGAAAAGTAACGACTTAGCGTCAGCATACCAAAGACATTTAAACAACCAAAGTACAAACTTCAATGACCTCCCTCCAACTCTATCTCAACGATAAACCCGTCGATCTTTCCGACGACAGCCCCATTGCCCTTACCTTCCAGATCAACGACCTGTCCGAAGTAAAAAACCAACAAGGCAACACCAGCAATCAATTTAAACTACCGCTAACACAAAACAATCGTACTATTTTGGGCTTCGCCGATGACATTAGCATTCAAAGCCAAACACCTTATACAACCTTGCAAGCCAGGATTATCCAAAATGGCATAGAGATATTACCTAATGCCATTGCCGAAATTAATGAGGTTGATGATGACACCGCCAGCATAACCATACTCTCCGGTAATGTCGACTTCTTTGATGCATTAGGCGGGCAAATAGCAGATATGGGCGATAGCACCAGTCAATGGAGCAATTACGGCTCTAATCTTCCATGGAAGGCTTTTGATCATACCTGGGATCTGGAAAATGTAGCTAACAGTCAAAAAAACACCGGGCAGGATGGCTGGATTTATCCTATAGTCGATTATGGAATGATAGATCCAGTTGATTTTACACAACCAATCGATGTACGAAACCAGCGCCCGGGTTTCTTCATCAAAAAAGCTATCGACTTAATGATCCAATCAACAGGATATACAGCCAAAGGCTCGTTATTGGCCGATCCGCTTTATCCCCTGCTTATCGCCCAATTCAGCAATGGCAGTTTTGAGCACGGCCTCGATTATCAAAATCAGCCTAATGAAAAAGGTATACTGGTTAGCAATGCTATTGCCCAAACTCAAAATCATCCTGCCGGAAATACAGGTTCCGCGCAATATCCGCAACAGGGCGTTATCCGGTTTGATAGCGTTTTATCTGATCCTTCTTCCTTTTTCAAAAATAACGCATATGTACCTAACGAGGTGATCAGTGTCGAGGCAACGGTAACCATCCCTAAACTATTATTCCATGGGCATCCAAATGCTACTTACGGTTCAAACCTTAATATCAACATTCTGCTGCTTGATAGTAATGCCAACGTTAACCTTGGCTCGTTCAATTTTAATTTCACAAGCGGTTATGATACCAGGACGGGAAGCGGAGACTCCTTGCGTGTAAACAAAACATTTACCAATAGCAAATTATCCATATCTACCACCTTAAGCCCTGCAACATTTGAGGGGCTACAGGTAACTTTTGATTTTGAAGGGTACACAGACGCTTACTTTACACTTTATGAGGGGGCGATTTTTCAAGTTGTACCACAAAATACAAATGTGCAGTTTGGCCAGGTAGTACAATGCGAACGCATCCTGCCCGATATGTCGCAGAAGGATTTTCTGAAGGATACTTTTCAGCGTTTCGGCATTATCTGCCAAACAGACGTATATACTAAAACAATAACCTTTTCATCGCTTACGGATATCGTAAACAATATCCCTATAGCCCTGGATTGGAGCTCAAAATGTATAAACCAGGGAAAACAGGTAAACTACCAGTTAGGTGGGTATTCACAGGTAAACAGCATGGAGTATCAAACTGATGCCAATCTCTTACCATTAAAATTTGGATGGGATCAGCTAACTATTTATGATCAAACGCTCAGCGCGGTACCAACTGATCTTATTGTAAGCAAGTTTGGGCCTTCATTTAATCGCCCTTATATTGGTGGTACCATCGCGCAGATCACAATGATTGATGATACCTCAGCCCCGGTAACCGGCCCGGCTGATTTTACCATAAGTGTAGCGCCCCGCATATTGGTTGATCAAAAATTGGATTTGCTTACCCTGGGCAAATCAGTAACTTTTATTGATGGGACAAATACCCCTATCCAGATAAACGATGTAATAAGCGTACCCTATTTTTACAAACCCGATGGTGATTACAACCTTTGCTGGTGCGATATGCCTGGAAATTCGCCTACCCAAAAACAACCCGGGCTAAAAAATAAATATTATACCGAGCTACAAAAAATATTACAAAATACTAAAATAATAGTCCGCTACTTTATGTTAACCCCGCGCGATATTTCCGAACTCGACCTGCTGATTCCCATTTACTTAGCACAACATAACGCCTATTTTTATATAAATAAGATAGACAGCTGGCGCAAGGGACAACCTTGCAAAGTAGAGTTGGTAAAGCTAGGTTAGCTACTATGGTTATAAAATTTTGCTAATATTTTTTGCAAAATATATTTTCGTTACTTATTTTTACATCATTAAACTTTATCAAAAATGAAAAAAACACTACTTATCGTATTATTATTAGTTCCATTTTTTGGCTTTTCACAAACAACCAAACCTATCGAAAGCTTCCTAAGTATCAAATTTGGCAGTAGTAAGGCAGAGGTCATTGCAGCAATGAAAGCTAAAGGATACAATCTTCTTAAATCGGATGAGAATTCTGACACTAATTTGGAATTTGGTGCAGTAAATTATGCACACAGGCAAACCCAGGCGTTCGCTGTTGAATTTGTTGACAACAAATGCTACGAAGCTATTTTTGATTTTAAGCCTGAAGAAGATCCTAAGACAATTGATTATTACAACAATCTCGTTCGTGACATTAATGATGTTTATGGGCCTGGTAAACCAACTAAAAAATTCAGATATCCATATGCGGAGGGTGATGGGCAGGAAATAATAGCTTTAGAAGGAGGTTATGCAGACTTTTATACTGACTGGATTGATGATAACAATAAAAATCTGATTGAAGTTAAAATAGCAACCCAAGACAGTGACTTGATGGTAGTGGCTTTATACATTGATAAAGAACTTAATGATTTAGCGCTTGCGCACCAAAAAAACAAAGATAAAGGAGACATGTAATCATGTAACCATTAATAAGCCCTTAACGGGCTTATTTTTTCAAATAAACTATGCCAATTGGCATATTAAACACAACAACAAATGGCAGACGATTTAAACAAAAACATAACCATTACAGTAACCGCGCAAACGGATACAGTACAACAAAACATTGTTAGTCTTAACAAAACAATTAACGACTTGCTATTACAGCAAAAGCAATTAGATGCAGTTGGGCAACAAAATTCAGCTACATACAATGGCATTATCGCTAAGCTTGATGCACTCCAAAAAAGCCTGCAAGATGCTACTACGCAATTAAACGCGCAAACAACCGCATTTGATGACTTAAGCAAGGCAACTAAAACCAGCGATACCGCATTAGGATCACTAAACACACAATTACAAAACACTCAAAAGGCAGTTGGCGATAGTTCTTCAAAAACAAAAGATTTAACTACTCAGCTTAATTCGCTCGGGCAAGCAACCAAACAACAAAAAAGTGGAATTGATTCGGCCGCTATATCAATTAGCAAGCATGCTTCAGGTACAGCTAAAAGTACGTCAAACAGTAAAAATTTAAGCACACAGCTTAATTCTCTTGGCCAGGCTACTAAGCAACAAAAAGGCAGCATCGATTCAGCCGCGTCATCAATCAGCAAACATGCGTCAAGTACTGCTAAAAGTGCCTCAAGTACTAAGAAATTAAAAGGTAACGTTAATCAAACGGCAACTGCCTTTCATGGCCAGGTAAGTAAGGTAAACGATAGCAAAAAAGCGTTTGATGGTCACAAACAAACTATCGACCTACTTAAAACTTCGTTTGATCAAATTAAAGGCATATCCGGAGAATTTGGGCCGAGCCTGCAAGATGTGGCTCAGGGATTCAATGCTATGAAATCCGGACTTGCGGTAGTACAAGGTGGTTTAAAGGGTATTGGCGAAGCCATAGAAGCTGATGGTTTTGGCCTTCTTTTAAAAATTGTACAATATCTAATAACTGCATTTATCAATTCATCCACCGGTACTAAAATGTTACAAGGCGCTCTTGCTGCAATTGGCGTGGTAGCAAATGAAGTTACGGATTTTTTTCAATCATTAAAAAATGGCATTATGGATGCATTTTCGCATCCGCTAGAGTCCATCGAACATTTAGGTCAAATTATTGAACAAAACATCGTCAATCGTTTTAAAGCTTTCGGGACGATACTCGACGGTATCATTCATCTCGATTTTAAAAAAATAGCCGATGGCACTATACAGGCAACCACAGGAATAACCAATGCTACTGATAAGCTCAAAAAAACATTCACAACAGTAAAAAAGGGAGTTACAGAAACAGGAAACAAGATAGGTATAGCATACACAACCGGCTACAACCAGGCTAACAAAGCTGCCGATGCCAGTCACAAAAAAATTGTTGGCCAACTTAGGACCCAAACCAAGGATGCCGAAAAGTTAAAAAAAGCACTTAGCGATGCCCACAAAGAAAAAAAATCCTTAAATAAATCCACGCACAAAAGCAACAAGCCGGGCATACAAAATTCTGATACTTTAGTGCAAGCCCAACAACAGGAACAAAACAACAATACACAACAACAAAACAATAACCAACAGCAGGAAAACAATAATACGCAGCAACAAAATAACAACCAGCAAGTTAGTACTCCCCAATCAAACAATACCAATACTTCATCTAATAATGATAAACCAGACCCCGTCAGTAATGTAAATATCGATAGTGACTCTTCACAAAAATCTGAAGACGATGCAAAAAAATCATTTGAAAAGATAGCTGCTGATGCCATGAGCACCCTCCAAAACAGCCTTAAGCAACAAGCAGATGCTAAAGTAGCAGCTCTTGAAAAAGACAGGACTGCTGAATTAAATAACGCAAGCCTTACCACCGCGCAAAAGTTGGCAGTTAATGCCAAATATGATAAACAGGAACAAGCGGTAAAAGCAAAAGCACTAAAACAAGGTGAGGCATTAAGCATAATAAGTTCGATATTAAGCGGTGCACAGGAAATAGCGTCAACACAAAAAACATCCGATAAAGTAGTCAAAATCAAAAAAACAGCCTTACAGCAAATTGAAGATGATGCCAAAAATTCGGCTGCTAAAATAGCTGCCCAAGCCCTAACCTCAGTTGAGAGTGGTATTAAACAACAAGCCACAGCCAAGGTGGCAGCACTGGAACAAGACAAAGCTGCCGAACTAAACAATACAAGTCTTACCTCCGCTCAAAAACTGGCCATCAACGCCAAATACAAAAAGCAGGAAGACCAGGTAAAGGCAAAAGCTTTTAAGCAGGAGCAAGAACTATCAATTGCACAAGCGGTAATTAACGGCGCGTTGGCAGTAACTAAAGTATCATCGCAAAGTGGTTTGCTGGCCGCCCTTAGTGTAGGCGTAGTAATAGCCGAAACCGCAGCCGAAGTAGCCAAAATAGCTTCACAAAAACCGCCTGCTTATGCCAAAGGAGGTTTGCATTATACTTCTGATGGCCGTGGCGGGATGCTGCCCGGTTACAGCCGTACCGACAATACTAATGCTTATCTCCGTTCAGGCGAAGGGATAGTGGTATCCGAAGCCATGCGCGATCCCTGGGCGCGTAACCTTGTAAGCGCCATAAACGTAGGCTTCGGTGGCAGAGATTTCTCTACTAGCGTCACAGGTAAAGGTTTTGCCGTAGGTGGTATATTTACCGATGGCGGCGATGCCAATCGCTACTACAATCAGCCAGTAACCGATAATAAAAACCTGGCAAACTCCATTGCCTATCAAATGGTCAACAACTTCCCGCCTGTTTATGTAGATGTTAAGGACATCAACAACCAGCAAAATATCCTCGCCCAAACCATCAATAGGGTAAATCTTTAATAGTAGTAAGTAATTAGTATCAAGTAGCAAGATTGCCAAAAGGTAAATAAGATACTAAAAGCACAAGCCAAGGTACACCCCAAAAACCGGCATCGGCTGGTTCGGGTAACACAAACCCAAGTTCAAGCACTAACATTCATAGAAGCAGGCGCAGCCGGCACTTTCTTTTGGTTACTTTTCTTTAGTGACAAAGAAAAGTGACGCCTTAGCGGCCAGCGATACCAACAGATCTATACGACATAAACAAAATGAATATAACCACAGCAAATTCTCTCTTCGATGAAGGCACATTCTCAGCTATGTACAAAGCCGGCTTCATTACCACAAAAGTCTTCATTTACCGCGAAATCTATCTTTGGATCCAGGCCCAAATCAAAACCCGTAACCTCAGCAAACGCCAGGCAGTACTGGAAGCCGAAGTGAAATTCAAGAAAGATGAACGCACAATTTGGCGTGCTTTAAATAGCTTTGAAGATAATTAACAGGATTATTTTGTAACAACATTTGCCTGTTTCAATCTAAAGTGATAAACTTGTTTTATCATGAATTGGAAATTCTTCTCAAAAAACAAAAAAACTACGCCAACGGTTAAAAAATCAAAAACACGCGAGTGGATTGATGCCTTAATTTTCGCCTTTATAGCTGCTACTATTATCCGTGGTTTATTGTTTTCTGCGTATGCAATCCCCTCAGGATCAATGGAAGGCACCGAACTAACAGGCGACTATCTTTTCGTAAGCAAGTTTAGCTATGGCGCACGTATGCCAATAACGCTGTTTTCTATACCCTTTACCGAACCCGAAATGTACGGCGCCAAAACTTATTGGAGCGGTGTACAATTACCATATTTCCGTTTACCCGGCTTAACAACAGTAAAAAATGGTGATATTGTAGTATTTAACAAGCCATCAGAAACAGGCACCCCGATAGATCAGCAAACAACCTTAATCAAACGTTGCATTGCTATCCCGGGCGATGTATTAACCATTGTTAACGCGCAGGTTTATATAAATGGTAAAATAGTTCCTAATGCCCCAAAAGCACAAACATCATATACCGTAGTTACCGATGGCGCGGATATGAACCCACAGATATTTCAGGACTTGAACATCACGATCGTAAACCAGTCGGCGGCCAATACCTACGAAATGATCATCCCTGTTGATAATCTGGCGGCTTTAAAAAGTTATTCAAACATAAAGAGCATAACCCCGGTTGTGGCACCAGCAGGCCAGTACGATGCAGAAGTATTCCCAAGCAATCCAAAATTCAAATGGAATATCGACAACTTTGGCCCGCTAACCTTGCCTAAAAAAGGCATGACCATCAAACTAACCGATTCAACAGTTGCCCTATATAGCACTGCTATTGAAAAGTACGAAGGCAACCGCTTAGGCAAATCAGGAAACGATTACACGCTCAACGGCCAAAAAGCTGACAGCTACACTTTCAAAATGAACTACTACTGGATGATGGGCGACAATCGCCACGATTCCCTGGATTCACGTTTCTGGGGCTATGTACCCGAGGACCACATCATCGGCAAAGCCATGATCACCTGGTTCAGCACCGATCCAAACAAAGGACTATTCAACAAAGTACGCTGGAGCAGAATTTTGAAGCCGATAAATTAAAACTAAAAGCTCCCCGTTTGAGAGGGCAAAGATGCTTTTATTTGATTTCGATTATTCAACTAACCTCTAATCAACTAATCACAAATCACTAACCATGGGCGTTGCCTTCGGCTAGGGTTTTTTGCTCATACTACACAAGCCTTAGCCACGGCCCGCACTTAGCCCCGTCGATTGGCCGGTATCCGCTTCACCCCCTAACGCAAAAAGATAAGTGCTGACAAAACAGTGTCAGCACTTTATTAAAACCTTATCCCGATATTTGAATGTATCAAATCCAAGTCTCCAATATTGGGGGAGATTTAGAGCGGGACTACTGACAAAACACTGTCAGCACTAATTCGAAATATAACCCCGATCTTTGAATAAAGCAAACCACCATTGGTGAAATCACAACCAAATCGGTGAAATCAAAAAAACAATACTACTGACAAAACAGTGTCAGCACTAAATCAAAAACTAATGCCGACCTTTGAATTATGCCAATCGGCATATTATGCCATCGAAAGATAGCAGTCAAATCTGACAAAAAAAATCACCATGGACAATCAACCATGAGCCATCAACTATTAACCATGAACCAAAACATACCCTACAAAATCTACTTATACGATACCGATACTGATTGCATAGGTTCCGGCAGCCTGTCATCATCATATATCCAGTGGCAACTAGAGGCAGCAAACGGCCAGGATGTAGAAGTGCACATAAGCTCTGTTGGTGGCAGCGCTTTTGATGCCATAGCCATTTACGATTTGCTAAAAAAATACACCGGCAACGTAATAACCTACATCGATGCGCTGGCTGCCTCTGCCGCTTCTATCGTCGCAATGGGCGGCCATAGTGTGGTCATGAGCAAATACGCGCTCCTCATGATCCATAAACCAATGGTAGGCTCAGGAGGAAATGCTGATGAGCTGCTTAAAGATGTGCAAATGCTCAATGTAGTACAACAGCGCCTGGCGCAGATCTACATGGATAAAACCGGGTTGGACGGAGTTACCATCAACAGTCTAATCAACTCCGTCACCTGGTTATCCGCCGATCAGGCACTCGACCTTGGCTTTATCGATGCCATCGAAGATTATAGCACCGAGATCACCAACAGCGCCCTTATTAAAAACTATACCAGCGCCGCCCCGGCGGTTTACCAGCGTTGCATCAACAAGCTCTTAAACAACAATAATAAACACAGTAAAAACAACATGAACATGGAGAACAGAGAACTTATCGAAAAAACCTCATCGGTTTTGGATAAGATTATGAACTACTTTAAAAAAGTAGTGAACAAACAAACCATTACCTACAAAGGCACCCTGCACCACGCCGGCCAAATGGACGAAGGCACCGAAGTTTACCAGGACGCCGACATGACTACACCCGCCCCAGCCGACACTTACACCACTGCAAGCGGAAGTAAAATTGCGGTTAAAGGCGGTACGGTACAGCAAGTCACTCCGCCCCTATCCGACCCGGATGCTGATCCCGATCCTGACACATTTCAGGACGATGACGATGATGCCCCATCCGACAAATTCAAAAAAGCAAAACCCGGCGACGTTCAAAACAAGATCCAGTCCATCAAAGCAAAACTGCATGCCCAAAATGCTTTGTTGACCGAAGCCCAGGCCGCCCTTAAAACCGCCAATGATCGCCTCAGCAAAACGCGCGAAGAAGTAAAGAACGAGATCCGTTCCAACTTCACTCCCGAAGGTTCCAAACGTAGCAACAAAGCTAAAACCGAACAAACACCCTTCTTTGCCCCTACTAGCACCCTAGCAAAAAACGCAGTAAAAAAAGCAATATCTAAATAATTAGTGATTTAGCGAATGAGTGATTAATCTCATCACTCATTCAGTAACTCACTCAATCACTAAATAAAATAAACCAATTCAAAATAAATGGCTCAATTTACATTTACAAACAACACCTATGCCGGCGAAGAGCTGGCCGGGTTTATGGCCAGCACACTGCTGGAAGCCGACTCCGTTAAACGAGGCCTGCTAACAGTTATTAACGACGTAAAATCACGCAAGGTAATACTTGATGTTGATGACGACGTAGTGCTCCAGGATCCATCAGGCATATTTGCCGATCAGGGCACAACCGCCCTTCAAAACGAAAGCTACCTGGACCCGGTAGTTTACGAATTTATGAAACAGGAACAATGGGACAAACTCGTTGCCATTTGCATCATTATAATATAGCGAGATAGTGAAATAATAAACATTTAACGGCAGATCAAGATGAATGTTAACGCGGTTTAACCCGGTTTGCGCGGTGATTGGCGTGGTTACCAGGTTTTGGGCGGCGATAATGAGTTTCGATGCGTCCTGGTTTAAGAGCCATGAACCATCATCATTCAGCAGGTAGGAGGTTTCATTGCTGCCGGGTAAAGGATTGCGGTTGATATCCTGCAGAATAATGTTATAGTATAATTGCTGCCCGGCGAGTGTTTCCGAATAGATAAATGACATGTCAAATGGGTAGCCGTTTGTGAAGGCGGGTTCTGCAAAATCAGTTATCCATTTTGCAGGGGTTGATGGCGCAGGAAATGGTATGTAATCGGCCATGCTACCACCATTTTTTGATTGGATCTGACGGGCGGTATAGGTTACATAGTACGGGGCGGAGATAGCTATGTATGGTGATGTTATAGTAGTGCCCGGGTTTTGGTAATCATCATACTGCTCGGCATATTGGATAGTATAACTGGCTGATAGGTTGGTATCGCGATAATTGAGCTGGGTATAATCGTTACTATCCTTAGCTTGCAGCAAACTTTGCAGAAAGTTTGAAATATCGGCCTTAACAATTCCCTGGTTATTTGGGCGGTTTATTGAAGTAATAGTGCTGATGATGTTAGTAAGCGGATCGACATAAGTGATATGGGTAGCTATCTGGTAATACGGCCTTAACGTATTAATGTTTATAAACCCGACACTTGTGCCGTTATAGACTGTGTTGATTACTATTGAACTGCCATCGGCAGAAAGTACGGTGTAAACACCATTATAGGTTCCGGCATTTAGATAAACATAAATATTTTGATAATTTAATAAGGTAACCCCATTTAAGGCGGCGGTACTTATAGCGTTTTGGTTTGCGGTAATTGCCGCTTGGATGGCGCTCAGATCGGCGTTCACATTTACTCTGGCGTAGCCGGTAGCTGTATCAACAATTACACTGGTTACTTCAAAGTCTTTACGTTGGTAAGTAAATACAATCGGATTGAAGGCGGCATTCCATCGGCTGGTGTTGGTACCGACGGTTACCGAGGGATCGGATACCAAAAGGTTCTGTGTGATAGGTACGGTAACAGTTGAGGATGTAAGGCAGCCTAAAGTATTGGCATCGGTACAATAAACCGTATACGCACCGCCGTGCAAGCCGGCAAAAATATTGCTGGTTTGGAAATTTACATTATCCAAACTATACATAATCGGTAAATAACTTGAAGTTGCGTTAACGCTGATCTGTCCATCTGCCGCACCAGGAGAACTTTCGGGTTTGGTGACGCTGATGTAATTTATCTGCAAATCACATTGAGTAACAGGCGGCGCGGCATCGGGCGAGGTGCTTTGACCAGTTACCACCCATGAGTTAGTGATGCCTGCGAAGAGGTAGGTAATGATACCTTCATAAATTACTTGCGATTGGCCAGCGATGGTTGCCGTTTTTGCAGTGGTAACTCCGTTTGTTGTTTCGTTATAATTGATAACGACGTTATTACCATTAGTGGGTGAACCGGTTGGGATCGGTCAGTGAGATGATGACCGTACCATAAATGGCTGGATGGATAGGATCAGTACCGGCAAGGGCAGAGGTATTGATTATTTTTATTTGCGCTAGAATGCTCATATAGGTAAAGCGTTAAGTATTTGATTGGAAATATTGTCGGCCATTTGTTCTAAGGTTTGTTCCAGTTTCGCGTTGATGTTGTCATCGCTGAGCGGATCGGTCAATAGCCCCGGTTTACCGGGATAACCCATTTTGTCGATCTTCTTTTTTATGGCCCAGGCGGCTTTGGCAGGTATACCTTTTTCCTGGCACCATTGCTGTATGCGCTGAATCATGGGCGGGTTGCCGGGTTGGGCATTTTTTGATGTTGGGCCGCGGCCGGTTTCTACAATTTGCAGGTAGGAGGGGATTTGGAGTTGTTGGGTTTCATCATTGGTAGTGATAGTTATATTTTGAGCGTTTGTGATGTTTTTGGTTTGAAGGGAGTTGATGAGGTCGGTTTTGACGCTTTCCAGGAATTGGGTTATTTCGGGTTGATTCATATTGTTTGTATGATGCAGAATTTTCTATGGTATCGTTGGCGGCTAAGGTGTCACTTTCTTTTGGCTAGTTTGGTTTGTGGCATCGCTGCGCTAAGCGTCACTTTCTTTTTGGCCGTCAAAAAGAAATTAACCAAGAAAAACTCCCGGCTGCGCCTGACTCTGTTAAGGCTTTTAGTTAGGGCTGTGCTAGCCGAGCCAGACGATGCCGGTTTTGGCGGTGAACGATGGGCCGCGCTTTGCATTGGTTGATGTTTCAAGCTTATGTGATTATCGGATAATACATCGTTGCCAAAGTGATAGTTAAGCTTACACCAGTGGTGTTGACATCGAATTTATTGTAGACAGGGAGGCATTTAGCTTTGTCGCCGGCTTTGATTTTGAAGTAGCGACCCTCGCCCTCGCGGTATTTTGATGCTTTTACGATGAACTCATTGGCCATTTGCAGGGCTTGGTTTACGTAGGTTTCATTGTTTGAGGTGTATTGGTCGAATTCGGTTTGGTAGAGGAATTCGAGATATACAGAAAAAGTGTTGTCGACCGAGCCGTTTATTTGCGGGGATACTTCTACGGGTTGTAATGGATACATGAATACTACAGGGAAGCTTGTGTCATCGGCTAATAAGTTGAGCTCGTTGGCAGTGCCGTAGATGAATGTGGGCGTAGTGGTTAGGGTTTGGGTTATGGATTGGATTTGGTTGCGGATCATGAATTAAAATGTTTAGTTGTGCCTTTCATAGTTTTATAGCTTGCTTATGGTATCGCTGCGCTATACGTTACTTTCTTTTTGACCGTCAAAAAGAAAGTAACCAAAGAAAAACTTCCGGATGCGCCTGACTCTGTTAATGGCGGTGCTTAGAGTTGGGTCTGTGGTTGCCGAGCCAGATGATGCCGATTTTTGGCGGTGAACGATGGATTGTGCTTTTGCATGTTCTTTGATTCTTTCCTCTTATTCTTTCTTGCGTTAGGGATTGGAACGGATACCGGCCTTTGTGGTTAATGCCCCGCGGCGTATGAGTGGAAAGCCTGCCCGCTGGCTAGCGGAAACGCCCTGGAGAACATGCCCCTTAGGCGGCTCAAGAAGAAAGTGTTTATCTTTGTGCCTGGATCAATTCTGAGTATCGTTTTTGGTATTCGGCCTCGGTTTTGTTTAGTAGTAGTTTGGTTAGTATGCGTTCGTAGGGCATATTTAAAATAACGTTCCACTTGGTAATATCACCAGCGGCGAGAGAGTTTATAGTGTTGATGTATTTAAATTTTTCGAATGCGCGGATGCCGGCTTTTTTTTCCATAACCGTCGCAGGCGCTGCCAAAAGCTTATTTTCTGTTTCGATAAGTTTGGATAACAGATAAAAAAATGTTTGGCGATGGGCAGTGCCTCCATTACCCTAAGCTTTTTTATTTCGGCGGTAAATTCTTCGGCTTCATATTCGTTGTAGGGCTTGCCGGTTGCTTTACAATAAAAATAGTGAGCGAGTAGCTGGCAGCATGCTTTTAACGATGGGTTGAAATAATCCTGCCAATTTTCTTCACCATAAGTTTTGATACATTCGCTTATCTCGTCGGCAATGATCTCTCGAGAGGCCATGAATGCACCCACAGGCTCTATCGATAGATTTTTCATAACCTTTACCGTGATTTTGTTTGTCGGGAAATTAATTAGATCGGGTATTATATCGCTATTATACAACTGCGCGATTTGATGGGAAAGCGATTGCACAACATTGCCAAATAGCAGGAAATCGTTAAAATCCAGAACTGTTTTTAGTTGATCGACCGGAATGCCGGATAGGATGCTGATGGCATCTATATCGTTAAGATCGGATGTTTGTTGCAGATCCATCATTTGCCCTAGCGTAACTTCATTTAGTTGTGTGGGAATACTGACGCGGAGTTTTCCGGAGGTGGTTTTGAGTGTTTTTTCTATCATACAGTAATTAAGTTTGTTAATGGATCAGTCCAACCGGGTTGTTGATAAGGGAGGCGGGTTTTTATTTTGCCGGATGCCCGGGTATTTAATTTATTTAACGCCACATATCGCAACGGATCAATCAAATGGTTCCAGGTATCGACAGGTTCATTTATTGGTTTACCTGAGCGATCAACTTTCCATTTGTACCGGTCGAGTTCTTTGCGCAGGTTTACACTGCGGCGGGTAACGTTTATTTTGTAGCGTTTTAGGATGTCGATTGAATGTTGGATACTATCAGGGCCTTTTTTGGCACCTTTTACATTCCAACCCTGGCGGATAAGTTCTTCGATGGATTTTGGTTCTGCACTATCGGCTATTATTTCTGTTTTTTTATTGATGCCGGCATCGCGCATTCTTTTAGAGATATCAGTATTGGTTAAATGTGTTTCATAAAAAAGCTCATCTACCCAAAGCTCGCCGTTTTGACGATATACTTCGATGCAGCCAGTTTCATCATTGGTATAACCGAAATCGAGACCTGCCGCGATGAGTTTAGCGCCTGTCGGGATATCCTCGCAGATGTGCCAATTATTGGCGAAAACCAAGCCCATTATTTTACCTGTGAGGCCACGGGCATATACTTTCCAAAGCTCTTCCTCGGCATCTTTCAGCACTTCTATCTTATCGCGTTCGGGTTGTGTAAGAAAAGGGTTATGACGATGATCGGAAATAATGAGCTCTACGTTTTTTTTACCGATGAGATGCTCATGCACCCAGAAATTGCTATTGGGGTTATAATCGATAAAGATGCGTTTTCGGGTGCGTAACGATAATTCGTTGTAGATATCGTAAGTAATGCCATTGGCTTCATTTATAAATAAATAATCTCTTTTACCCGCCTTGGCGTCCTGTGCATCGCTGTAACTTTTGAACTCGAGTAGTGTGCCATTGTGAAACTCAAATACCCGGTCGGTCTTATTATAGTTTTTGACCATGGTTTTTAACTGGTCAGAATCGTTGTAAATATTTAAAGCATCGCGTAGGGCACCTGCTTTAAGATTTGGAATATCTTGTCCAACAACAGTTATCACCTGTTTATGATTTTCGCAGGCGAGACAGAATAATACTTGTTCAATAGCATAGGTTTTGCCGGAACTTGTGCCGCCCTGGTTAATAACCGTTTGAGCTGTGGAATGGTAGTTTTGTTTGAAGAGGATGGTTGAGGTCATTGGGTCATTGGGTCATTGGGTCATTGGGTCATTAGTATGATTTTGATGCTGAATGGCATTGTCCGGTGGTGTTTGTATGGTTTCCAGCATGACAACTTCTTTTTCGGAACTGACCGGTTTTGGACCGCTTTCGATGATTTTTATGCTGAAGGTTTTCAGCGTGGTTCCATCGGATAGTTTGGTTTCGTGTTTTTCGTTCCAGCCCATGCTTTTTAAAGCGAATATGGCACCGCTGGTAGAGTGTTGATGAAGGCGACTTTCATAAAATGCTTCAACACGCAGACAACCTCGTTTTAGTATATCGGAGTATTTGCCTTTGCGCATGCAATCATCAAAAACCTGCCGGCTACTGAAGCCGAGGAATAACGCCAGGCCGCTGATGGTAGCAAATTCAGGTTCGCGGTCCCATGTTTTGGTGCGGGTTGGTTTGTCACCTTCCTTTTTTGGCGACATCCTGGTCATGCGGTATTTCCCTTTGATGTAGATGAAATATTGGTCAATAAGGGTAGTAAGTTCATCGGCTGCGAACTTCGGATATTTAGGCTTCATGAAGTTTATGATTAAAATGCCGAACGGCATAAAAGACTTTCAAAGATAACTAAAATAATTTGTAATTGCAAAGTATTTTAGATTTTATTCAATCAGTTATTAGGAATAATTTTAAAAAGGTGCCTTGTGTAAGAAATTGGCGGGTTTTTTGATAGTTTTACAATGGTGGTTAAAAAGTGTTAAAATGTTGTTACATGTACACTAAGCACAACCATTTTCACTATTTTTACGTATCCAATATAGGTCTAACAGTGTTTATTACAGTTTATGGGTCACGGTAGGTTTACTAGATATTTCATTTTTATATTCTTCCTGCTTTCGGCTGCGATAGTATCGTGCCAGAAAGATCAGGAGGTTAAGGATGATGCCGGCAGTAAATCTGATACCACGTTTACTGCACCAGACAATTATCTTGCTGCTAAAGGGACCTTAAAAATAACCTTACAAGACTCTACTTACAGCTTTGACGCTGCTACAGATTCTATAGCCTTTGTGAATGTGCATAATGGCAACAACCAGTACTTTGGTATTACCGCAATTAACAAAGCCCATAATATGAGCTTTGGCATTAGTAGCGGAGGTTATGCCTTAAGCAACATTAATACTAATGTTGCTGGCAGCCAGTTTATTTTAAAGCCTGATAAAGGGACTGCTGATCAATATGCGCTAACCGATAGCGCTAGTATGCAGAATTACGGCAAGATAAGCCTAAGTGCTTACAAACAAGATAGCATATTGGCAAAAGGCACGTTTTACACCTTCCTGATTAAGGCGGGATTGGGAAAACCCACCACTTATAAGGTTAAAGGTATATTCAGTTTACGGTTGAAGTAAGCTGCGAAGTGCCCCGTGCGGGGTTGCGGGTGCAGGTCTCTTTTTTATTTTGACATATTTATAGCCAATCATTTTTTACTTAGTAACCCTTAAGTAAAAAAGCGTTTACCGTAGCCTTATTAGTGGGGTAGGTGAGACGAATACGGCCTTTTTTGTGTACCTTTGGCTAAATTTTAAAACATTGATGAAAGTATTTATTGCAGGCTTGCCACTTGAAGTGGATGAGGCCGAATTAACAGCTGTGTTTGGTGATTTTGGGCCGGTTAAGTCCCTCAGGATCATTAAGGACCGCGAGACAAAAGAGAGTAAGGGTTTTGGGTTTGTTGAAATGGTGAACGAAGACGAAGCTAAAGAAGCTATCAGGTGCATGAATGGCGCCAGCTACTATGGCAGGCGTATTACCGTAAACGTTGCTGAGGACAAAGGCTTTAGCGGCGGTGGCGGAAAAGGTAGTTTTAGACACAACTAATAAACAATATTAGCATATTATTCTTTTTTGAAAAGCCGGGCATTGCCCGGCTTTTTGCGTTTTATAAAAATGCAACAAAGGCCGATAATTAATTATCGGCCTTTGTTGTTATGGTAAATTTTTTATCTTGGAGTATCCTGCGGTTTGGCCGGCGACGTTGTATCGTCGGGTACATCTTCCTTGGCCGGTTTCTTGAAATCGAGCTTGCCAAACTTATACGTTAGGCTGATACCGAAAGAACGGAACGGAACCTCACGGGTGCTGGTTTCATAAGAATCGCTGGTATTGGTTATAGCTGTTTGTTTAATATAGTTACTAAATGGATTGGCAGCTGTTAAACCAATGCTTGCTGTTTTTTTCCAGAATTGTTTGCGTACCGCAAAATTGTAAAAGGCGAATGCCGGGCTTGTGCCCTGTATGGTACGTTGTGATGAGCGGTAGTTGCCAAATACTTCGGCGGCAAAGCTTGGTGCAAATTCGTAAGAGGCATTCATATTAAGGCGATAAGCAAAACCACTAACAGTAGGATCGCCGGGGTTCTTCGAGATTCGATCGGCAAAGAAATTGTTTGACCGTAAACTGAACTTACCTGTTACCGGGATAGAGATATAAAGGTTTGCGCCTTCGTTGATTTCTGACCCGATATTTGCACGTGTTGTTAATTCTACGTCGTTATAATCCGTACCATTAATATTATAAGTAGAATAATATTGTGTCAATGATTGGATATCATTTGTGTTGTACCGATAGAATGCGGATAAATAAATACTTGGCCCGTTATTGAATGATTTGTTATATCCCAATTCAAAATTATGACCAAGTTCCGGTTTTAAATTCGGGTCGCCTGTGCTGATGTTATGCGGATCGGAAACGTTGAGGAATGGATCCACGTCGCTATATTCCGGACGTTGTAAACGGTAGCTATAACTTAATTTAATAGATTGATCATCGCTTAATTTATGCTGTAATACAAACGATGGGGCTAATATGCCATATCCAGGAACGTTTGCATCTTCAAAGTTTGAACTGGTTGAGGTGTACTCGTAACGAAGACCTGCCATGCCGTTAATAAAATCTTGGAAAAGCGAAAATGTACCTGATATATAGTAAGCGAACACATTGCGGTTGTAACTGAAATTGTAGGTTTGTCCTGGATCAGGGATGTAATTGATGCCGCTTAAAGTATCTGTAGTTACACTGTTGCTGATATCCTCGATAACGTCTTTAGCCCCGGTTTCCAGCGTAAAGCTTTTGCTGAAGGGATAGGTATAATCCAGGGAGATATCAGTTTCCCTGTCGGTACCAGGGTTTTCACTCATTGTTGCTGAAGAAGGGGAAATGTTTCCATCTAAATAAGTTTCCTGAGACGCATAGTTATAATTACTGCCAAAGCTTGATGAAATCAAGAAATCTAACTCCTCATCCTTTTTATTAAAGGTTTTTTTATATCCCAAGCTAACATCGGATGAGTTTGCATGGAAATGACTAATTGAATTAACGATACTCCGGAGATTTGATGAACCTCCGTCTAATGAATCGGCTTTAAACTGTTCATTGGTAGTTCCTACGTTATCGTTGCCGAAGTGATTATAGCTGTATGAAGCTGTTAGCTGATCTTTTTTAGAAAGATCCCACTGAAAATTGAT
Organism: Mucilaginibacter tundrae; assembly: GCF_013408825.1. GTDB lineage: Bacteria > Bacteroidota > Bacteroidia > Sphingobacteriales > Sphingobacteriaceae > Mucilaginibacter. The sequence continues at coordinate 143,470 of NZ_JACCBZ010000009.1, read as the reverse complement.
ACCCGATTGATAACCACTCCTTTTAAAAGCGCTTGAGCCATCCTGCAATAAATCTGTTCTAGTACCGGCTGCATCGGTCGACATAGTTTCTGCGTCAGTCTTTGTGGTTGTATTAATGCGTTCGTTGCCATTAAAAAACGCGCCTACGGCAAAGTTGCCTTTTTTAGCATTGATATTAAAAGAGCCGTTCTCGAGCCTGGTGCCGGCCGATAGATTAACTGAACCATTAACACCCTCTACATTGTTTTGCTTTAATATGATGTTGATGATGCCGCCTGTACCTGTAGCGTCATATTTGGCACCAGGGTTGGTAATTACCTCGATGCTTTGTATCTGGCTGGCCGGGATAGATTGTAGGGCTTCTGTAAGGCTTGATCCAAATATGCTGGATGGCTTACCGTTTATCAGGAAACGGATATTGGAGTTACCTTGCAATTCCACATTGCCATCAATGTCAACAGATATTTGTGGTACTTTTTGTAAAATATCGATAGCCATGCCCCCTTGAGCTGTAAGATCATTTTGCGGATTGTAGACCATCTTGTCGATCTTATTTTCAACCGTCGGGCGTTTGGCGGTTATCACTACGTCCTGCAACTGATTTTGTACCGGAGCCAAAAGTATATTTCCTAATGCAGCAGTAGGGGCAGCATCGGTTATTACCGCATGGGCAATTACTTTTTGTTGGTAACCAATAAAATCAATTTTTACAACATAATCGCCCGTTGCAAGCCCTTGCAAAGTGAAATTGCCTTTATCATCCGTAACAACGCCATTAAAAGGAGCTGTAGCCCCTTGTTTATATAAGCTAATGGTAGCGTAATCAATTACTTGCTTGGTTGTGGCATCGGTAACCTTGCCGGTGATCTTCCCTTTATTTTGAGCGTTGGCAAAAAAGGTAGAAATGGTTAAGAATGTGAAAAGAACTATAACACGCATGAGGTACTTAATTTGCCGCAAAGGTGTAATTTAAGTTTGAAGAAATTCTGTATATAATGTATATGTTACAATTTAATTATTTTGAGATTACTAAACAGACTTGAGAATTTTAAATAAATGCAAATCATTCTCAACCATCAAATAGGTCGTTCAACTTTTGGTTTGGTTATTTATTATAGATTTTTAGGCCCCGGCATAATACATGTAAGCTTGTGTTTGGTGTGATTGCTTAATGGTAAATTTTTATTTAACCATTGTTTAAATTTGTAGAACATTTTACAACTTTTGGACGTATAAATTGCATTATAGTAAAACATTTCGTTTTGCGAAATTTTATGCCTATGCTTCAATCTGTAAATAAACCTGAAAGCCTAAAATTTAGAATTTTATTAAGGATTTTTTTCAGTTCGCTGATTTTAATAATGCTAAATAGTAATAGTGCTTCCGCGGCAATTTACGATTGGCTGGGGGCAACGAGTTCTGATGTAACGGTAGCAAGTAATTGGTCGGACGAAACTACCCATGCAGGTGGTGTGCCAGGTAGTGGCGATGATGTTTATATTGGTGTAAACTCAACTTATCAATATTATTCAGGCACGTTAAAAACGGGCAACATCAACTTAACCACTATGCCGGTTGTAACGGCTAACACAACCTGGAAATCATTGACTTTTGGGTATAATGTTAAGACACTAACCAGTTATACTTATGGCACCATGGCTAATTTATCATTAACAGTTAACAGCAGTGTAACCCTAACCGTAACCGGAAATGTCACCCAAAACCATAATCCAAGTGCTGCGGCCAGCCCATTTAATTATGTAACTACAACAATAGAAGGTGCAGGTACATTATTATGCCAGGGGAATTTTTTAGTTGGTGACGTTACAACCCAGCCAAGCAATACTGTAGCTGATGTTAGCAAGGTTGCCCTGCAAATTAATCAACTAACCATCACAGGTAATGTTATTTTAAACTCCAATGGAAATAATGCTTCCGGAGGTAATGCGGGTATTTGTTATCCGTTATTTTCTGTAGAAAAAGGAACAACTACTTTACTAAAGCAAATTACCTTCGCCAAAAATAATAACCCTTTATATAATGGGTATGATATCTATAATCCTGGTCAGTCAGGCTATCCAGGATATGGCGAGGTTACAGCAGATAATACTTCGGGTAGCGCAAGTACGTTTGAGTTACAGTACAAACAACCCATTGTATTAGCTGATAATTTTTATGTGTATTTTGAGTATGGAGGAAATTCGGGCACCGTTCTATATGATGATCCAAATGCTGAAAATCAGACTATTTATACAGCTAATGAACCATCAGTAACAACAACGGCAACCTACATAAATATCACATCGCCATCGTATTATAATCTTACCTTTTCGGGACCCAGCCCTAAAGTGGTTGATAAAAATAGCCCGTTAGGGTCAGGCACACAAGGTTTAGTAGTGGGTAACAATTGGACAACCAGCGGAGGCGTGGTGAATTTAAGCATTAATAATCCCACTATTACTGTTGGCGGTGGATGGACAAATTCTACCACGGTTACACAAGGTACGGGCAGTATTACTACAGGAGGTTTTGTTACAAACAGTGCTACAATAACCGGGAGTACGGCCACAATAACAGTAGGCGGACTTTTTACAAATTCCGGAATATTTACTTGTGGTACAGGTAGTGTAACGTATGAAGGCGGCTATACCAATAGCGCGAACTTTACAGCAACAACTACCGGAATGATATATTTTACCGGTACTCAAACCTTACTTGACAATAGTACCGCAGGAACAACCTTTTATAAGGTGACTTTTAATAGCCCCGGCAGTACAGCCACAACTGCTACCATGACAGCCGGGATAGGAAACTTTACCTTAGCCAATACAGGTGTGCTTACCATGGTATCGCCAGCGCAATTAGTCGCGGGTTCTACTACAGTAGGAGGGGCGACATACTTAACACTGATATCTAATGGGGTTGGTACTGCTTCAATAGCGCCAATAAGCGGTACATCAACAATATCGGGTAATGTTAAAGTGCAACGATACATCCCCGGTGGATCGGCTGCTTACAGATCATATCGCTTACTTACTTTGCCGGTTAATATAAGCAGCTTAACTAATAATCAAGCGACTACCGAGGGTTTTATCGATCTGAGCTCTTTAAACAGCAGTATTATTACAGCAGGGCCAGGTACAGGATTTTCATATACTACTAAAACGGCTAATCCGCTAATGTATTTGTATGATGAATCGCGGGCGCAAAACTTTACCGCTTATGTTGCAGGTAAAAATGTGGGGATATATTCATTGGCAACATCTTCGCCATATCAGGATATATATTACCCCAAAGGAGCTGCAGCTACGCCCGCTCCTACGGCAACAGCTGCTGTTCCTGTTGGTAATTCGGTGCAGGTGTACTATGTTGGCCCTTATGTAAGTTCACCAACACTTAGCGCTTCGGCTCCTGCCGCTTCAACTGCTTCGGCAACGGGTTATCTTAACCAGGGCACTATACCCGTTTATGTTTTTCCAAGCACTTCAAGTAAAACACTTTCCTATAGCCCCTCCGTAAATACTTTACCAGCGCAGGGTTTAGGTTTAAACCAGGTAGGAAACCCTTATGCAAGCACTATTGATTTGGATAGTGTATATTTTGATAACAAAAGCGGGACAGCGGCTATAGGCCCATCCTTTTGGGAGCTGAAGCAGCCTAGCAATATTTTTGTTGCTTACAATGCCTCCAGCCATACTGCATCTACAACAGGTTCAGGCGCGGAAGCTTATGTAGCCAGCGGACAAGGCTTTTTTGTCCAGGCGATTACTGCTACATCAGCATTGACATTTTACGAACAGGAAAAAGTAAACGTGCAATTGGGTACAAGCACTACTCCGGTACTTATACTTAGCCGGCGAAATAATAATTATATGCCGGCCGCCGAAGTTATTCCATCAGGGCTGGCCGGCCTGCATTTACAAATGACAAAAGATTCGGTTAATTATGTTCAAACGGGCATCTACTTTAACCGTTCCTGGAATGATAAATATAGCCCGCAGGAAGATGCTATAGATATGGGAGGTTTTAGCCCGCAAGTTTATCTGTCAAGCTATTCTACAGATAATGTTAGGCTGTCTATTAATCAGCTTGGTGACTATAGTAAGGGAAAAATTGTAAAATTGTATACCTCGGCAACATCAAGTGGTTCTTATACCATGAGCCTAGCCGATATTAACAATATTGATGCACTTTATGATGTCTACCTCAGAGATCATAAGTTGAATGATTCTGTAGATCTGCGCACTACCAGCTCGTACAGCTTTACTATCAATACTAGCGATACCACTAGCTATGGGGGCAACCGCTTTGACCTGGTAATAGCTCTAAAAAGTTTGCCGACATACCAATTAGTTACTTTCACAGGACAAAAAGTAAATAGTGGTGTGCAGCTAAATTGGGTAGCGAATAATGCAGGTACTTATACAGGGTTTGTATTGGAGAAGCAAGGTGCTGATAACACCTTTAATCCGATATATACAATGCAGAGTAATGGAAGCAGTATATATGATTTTGTAGATAGCAAACCAATAACAGGTAACAATACTTATCGGTTGGCACAGAGTGACATTAATGGAAATATTACTTATTCGTCGCTGGTGACAATCGGTTATAGCAATATATCTTCAAGTGGTTACTTTAGCGTTTATCCAAATCCTTCAAAAAGTATAATTAATGTATTGGTAAACCCAACCACAGCCACCAATGCCAATTATACGGCGGATATTTACAATACATCAGGGGTTTTATTGGATCATCGCATATTGAACACCTATACCTGGACAGAAGATGTGAGCAGTTATAAAGAAGGTGTATATATTATCGCACTGAAAAATCTTAATGGTGATCCGCTCGAAATGGAAAAATTTATCAAAATAAAATAGCGCGTTGTTTAAGTGGCTTTTAGAAATATGCAGAACATTGTATATTTGTTTTTATGCGATATTTCCTCTGCTTTATATTTCCGCCAGCCGCTGTTTTAACCACAGGCCGCATAGGCTCATTTATACTTAGCATTATCCTGACGCTTTGTTTTTGGATACCTGGCGTGATCTACGCCATCCTAGTGACCAACGATTTTTATTCAGACAGAAGGAACCGGAAAATGATCCGTGCCATCAAATCCAATAACTAATCACATTTCTGAAATTTTAGTATCGATGTTGTAAAAAGAAATATTATTGGCCATGAATGCCCTTTGGTTAATATATTGTCACTTTGATTAATATTGACTTAAACTATTACGATATTTTCAATTTTCATACCTTTTTTTTTGCATTTTTTGCATTTTTAGCAACTTTCAATAAGCAATATTCGTATATACCCGACGATAAGCTATTATAGGTTTCCTGATTAAACATTGATTAAATCATCAAGATTGAGCGTAGTGTCGCATAATATTTTAAAAACATCCACTAAACCTGGTTACAAGTTTTATGCCGCTGATATTTGTTGGTTTTTCATTCCATAAATTCTGTATATGAAAAAACACTTACTTTCTTTTAAAATATTTTGTGTTGCAATTGTGGCTTTTGCGCTATTGGGATTTAATACAACTAAAGCTGCAACATTCACCGTAAATATAACGGCTCCTACCAACACTACTATAGTAGCCGGAACAAATTTTACTATATCGGCTACCCTTGGCGGCGGCGCCAACAGAATTACATTTTATACTTATAACGGTACAACCTACACAACCATAAATACAGATAATAGCGGCCCCACTTATACGTCTAATACACAAAATATTACCACCCCGGGTACATATACATATGCGGCAAGATCATCAACGGGAGGAGCAACATTTTCAACATACGCAACTATTACCATAACAATTATTCCGGCTGCCCCAACAGTAACGATAACCACCTTACCTGGCGGTTGCGGTGGAGGTAGCACAACATTTAAAGCCACAGGTGGCACACCCAATGGAGGTACTTATAATTGGTATTTAAATTCTGCTGGCAGTACCACCGGAGGAAACCCGGAAGCTACCACTACCGGAACAGGTGGGGGAACCAATCCTTCAAATTATACAGTGAGTTTATACAGTGCAACAACCTATTATGTTTCCTATACAGTTGATGGTGAAGAAAGCGGGCTTACAGCAATAACCGCTAATATTAAAGATTACCCCTTTACCACACAAACCACCGGGTACGGCTTAACCTATCAATACACCTTTACCGGTAATGCTAATGATGTAAGTGGTAATGGTAATACAGGTACAGCACAACCGGGGGCAACGCTAACTACCGATAGGTTTGGAGTAACAAGTAGTGCCTATTCCCTTAACGGTTCAACAGGATTTATATCAACGGCTGCCAGTATAACTGCCCCAACTGTATTTACAATTAATATGTGGTTTAATACAACCACGGCAGGCGGTGCATTAGCGGGTTTTAATAGTTCGCAAACAGGCGCTGGCGGCACTTATGACCGTAGTCTTTATTTAAATTCATCAGGTCAGATCATATTTGGTACTTATAATGCCGGTTTTCAGACTATACAATCAACTACAGCTTATAATGATGGTAACTGGCACATGGTTACGGCATCAATAGCTTCCGATGGTATGAAACTTTATGTTGATGGTACATTAGTTGCCAGTAATATAGCCTATACCACCCCGCAACCCAACACCGGCTGGTGGCGATTTGGTGAACAGAACTTAAGCGGTTGGCCCGGTAGTGTATCAAATTATTTTACCGGACAAATTGACGATATAGATATTTACGGTAGAGAGTTAACTGCTAACGAAGTATATAGTCTACAGGGTGCAGAGGTTAGTCCTGTGTGTGTTGGCGGCACATTATCCTTTAGTGCTAACACCAATACAGGATCATCTTATTCCTGGACTGGGCCTAACGGTTTTACATCAACATCACAAAATCCTACTATCTCAAACGTTACGGCCGCGAATACCGGTAATTATACCGTAGTAGTAACAGGTACCGACGGATGTACTTCTCAACAAACAATTTATGGAGCGGCAGAACCTTTACCTGATGCGTCTTTTACGGTGCCAACTAATGCGGTGGTCAATACAACAACAACACTTACACTTGGAACTGCTGTTAATTCAAGTTTATACACCTATAGTTATATAATAGGCGACGGGAGCGAGGTAGCAATGACGGGCAATAGCTTTCAGATTAATTGGCCAACTGTAGGCGCAAAAACTGTTACTTTAACGGTTACCAATATCGCGACAGGTTGTACCTCAACTTATTCTGCAGCACTTAATGTGAGTTTGAATGTTCTTTCAGGTAACTATGCTTTTAGCCAGCCAGCTACCTTAAATACCACAACAAGTGGTATAACCACAACCTTAACCACCTTCCCGGCATTGGTATATATAAAGGAAGATGCATTAAAAGCAGGAACAGGTTTCGTGCAAAATTGCGCCAATAATATACAATTTCCTACGGGCGGCAACTCAACCGGGTATGATTTTGCCTTTACCCTTAATGGTAGTAATACAGAGTTGTTTTACCAGGTGCAAAATTACGATCCAACTACCGGCACATTAACAGCATGGGTGCAGATACCATCGGTATCAGCATCATCAAACGTAGCCCTTACATTTTATTTTGGATCAAAAACACCGAATCATACATCAGTATTTACGGCAAGTACCTGGCCAACCGATTATGTTGATGTCTTTCACTTTGATGAGGGCTCAACTTCAGCAACTGTATTAGATGCAACTATTGCTGCTAACAATGCTTCACAAATTAATACAGCAGTAGCAACAGGCCAAATTGGGAAAGCTTACACCTTTAATGGCTCATCTACTCAAATTGTCACCTCATCGGTCAATAATAATATCACCAGTTCATTTACATTGTCAGCATGGGTAAACTCGTCAACTTTTACTGGCCATACCGATCAAAAAGTAGTTACCAATGAAACAAGCTTAAGTACAGGTGGTTATAAATTAAGCTTATACGGTAATACGGCAACTACTATGTATGATGAGGTTGAAAGTCGTGAAAACGATGGGACTCTATCTATAGACAGGGCAGCAACCGGGGGAACAATTCTAAGTGCTAATACATGGTACTATGTACAAGGGGTATACGATAATTCTACAGGCACACTTTATTCTTATTTAAATGGTAAATTAGATAGGTCATCAACTGCAGCTAACGCCGCCGGAACCAACGGCGGGGCATTAATTATGGGGTCAGATTACGCAGCCAATTATTGGTTTGATGGTATTATTGACGAATGCCGTGTATCTAATGTGGCAAAGTCTGCTGATTGGATCAAAGAAGAGTATTACAACCAATCTAGTCCAATTACTTATACAACTTGCGGTACTACTATTACCACTAACGTAACCAATGCCGGAGCATTAGGGATACCGGGAGGGGCTATAGTTTACACCTGGACAGGAACTGGCGGAACAGGCCTGGCAACATTATCAAACTGGACGTGTTCAGCATCAGGGAATCCTAATCAAATCCCACCTTTTGATGGTACTTGTAGTTTGATCATTCCTGGCGGGTTGACCAACTATCCCGTTTTAACCGCAAATGAAAGCGTTTATGGCTTAACGCTAGGAGCAGGTGCAACAATCAACCTGAACGGATTCACATTAAACGTTGGATGCCATATTTATAATAATGCGTCAGGAGCTTCCCAGATTTTGTATGGCACCAGTACTGGAACCATAAACTTTAACGGTTCCTTGGCAACACAATATTTTTATGGCAATGGAACTACCACTACGTCAAACGTAGCTAATCTTACTTTAAATAACTCGGCAGGGGGCACATTAGATATTACAGGCGGGAATGTATCGCTTTATAATTCACTTACAATAACCCAGGGAAATATTTTGGTTGATAATGCCGGCAGTGGCGCATTAACACTAGTTTCAACAGCGTCGGGTACAGCAAATGTGAATACCATCCCGAGCTTATATAAGATTACAGGTAATGTAACAGCGCAGCGATATATTCCGGGTGGCACAGGTTACAGGTCTTATCGTTTGCTTACTTTACCGGTTAACATAAACAACAGTACAAGCCAAATCAGTACGGAAGCATTTATCGATTTGCATTCTCTAAACGGCGGCATGCTTACAGCGGGCCCTGGTACAGGGTTTTCATATACTACTGCTACAACTAATCCGCTGATGTATCTATATGATGAATCGCGCGCGCAAAATTTTACAGCATACATAGCAGGTAAAAATGTTGGTATATATTCGATGGCCGGAAGCCCGGGCTACACGGTAACCACTTACGGTACGACTACAGGCGCGACTAAAAAAACAGCGCAGGTTCCTGTAGGGACTTCGGTACAGGCATATTTTGTCGGGCCAAATACAGCATTAAATTTAACAGCTACTGCGCCACTTGCAGCTACAACATCGGCAACGGGTTATATTAACCAGGGGACTATACCTGTTTATATTTACAATACAAACAGCCCTACCTTGTCCTATAATCCTGCTACAAATAATACACCGGCCAAAGGGCCTGGCTTAAACCAGGTGGGTAACCCCTATCCAAGTACGATAGATTTGGACAGTTTGTATTTTGATAACAAAACAGGCGGATCAGCCATCGGCCCGATGTTTTGGGAGCTGAAGGAGCCTAACAACACCTTTGTGGCCTATAGCGGTAACCATACCTCATCAACAACCGGTTCAGAGGCCTATATCGCCAGCGGCCAGGGCTTTTTTGTACAGGCGATCAGTACTTCATCGGCGCTTACGTTTTATGAAAAAGACAAAGTGAACGTTACTATAGGCACGGGTACCTCGCCGGTGCTTATCCTGAACCAAAAAGCCAATAGCAATATATCCGCGTCGGAATCCTTACCTTCAGGACTATCAGGGCTGCACCTGCAGATCATGGAAGATACAGCGACCTATACGCAGACGGGTATTTACTTTAACCCCGGCTGGAATGATAAATACAGCCCTTTAGAAGACGCGATAGACCTTGACGGGACTGCGCCAAAGGTTTACCTGTCGAGCTATTCAAGCGACGGGGCACGCCTTTGTATCAACGGGCTGGGCAGTTACAGCCAGGGCAAAACGATAAAGCTATATGCCTCGGCCACAACGAGCGGTACTTATACGATAAGCCTTGCAGACATCAATAATATAGACGGGCTGTATAATGTTTACCTGCGTGACCATAAGCTGAATGATTCGGTGAACCTTCGCAGCACGAATGCTTACACATTCACGATCAATACCGGAGATACCACTACGTATGGGGCTAACCGTTTTGACCTGGTAGTTGAACGGGAGGCATTGCCGCCGTACCGGTTACTGACCTTTACGGGCCAGAAAGTAAGCAGCGGGGTGCAGCTGAACTGGGTAGCTAGTGGCACGGGGAACTATACAGGCTTTATATTAGAAAAAAAAGGCGCGAATAGCACCTTTAGCCCGCTTTATACCGTACAAAGCAGTAACAACAACAGCGATTATACTTTTGTGGACACCAACCCGGTGATCGGTAATAATATCTACCGGCTGGCCCAAAATGACATCAATGGAAATGTTACATATTCGTCCCTGATCACGATCGGGTATAATAATGTAACTTCGAACGGTTATTTTAGTGTTTACCCCAACCCGTCAAAGGATATGATCAATATACTGATAAATTCAACCGCTGCCACGACGGCGAACTATACAGCGGATATCTATAATACCTCGGGCGTGCTGATGGATCACCGGGTATTGAATACGTATACGTGGACAGAAGATATCAGCGGTTACAAGGAGGGGGTATACATCATCGCGTTGAAGGATACGAGTGGTGATGTATTGGCAAAATCAAAGTTTATAAAAGTCAAATAAGCGGATTATAGATGTGCACGAGGAGTAAAATATTCAATAGCACCGTACTGTTCCTGTTAACCACGGGGCTGATCTTATTGCCGGGGATGCTGCAGGCACAGGATGAGTCCTGCCAGGGGCAGGACCCCACGGGTAACAGTACTACCTGCCCCTTAGATACCTGGGTATGGCTGCTGGTTGCTGCCGCTGCAATAGCAGGTGCTATTATACTTAGTAAAAAACAGAAACTGCAAAAGGAAGTTTAAAAGTTTCATATTTAAGTATAATAAGATTCTATTATTGGGAAAATTATTACACTAACTGGGAAGCAATTTCTATATCCATAAATTAATTCTGGTGTATTTTTTTATTATAATCCAACCAAGTATTATCCAATTTCGTAATTAAGGCACTTTTACAGAATTAATCTCTTCCAGATAAATAAAAGCTGGTTTTCAGCATGCTTTTTGAAGAAGACGTTATCAACCCGGTTGCTTTGAAAACACGATTGTTATTTTTACTTGTTTTATTATATATATTGCAATGTAATATTGCTGGAGCAGCTACTACATATACCTGGAAAGGTAGCGCAACAGGTGCCTGGAATAATGCTGCCAATTGGAATTCATCCGGGTCGGCTGGTTATCCGGGTAGCAATTCATCCGTTACAAATGATATAGCTGTTATTAATACCAATAATGTCAATATCACATTTGGCGCTGCATTACTTTCATCTTCAATTGATCAGTTACAAATAGGTGCAGGTAATACAGTAACTATAACTTTTAGCGGAAATCACACGCTACCCATTGCCACCCAATTAACTATAGGCGGCTCATCAGCAACTAGTTTAACCTTTGCCGGAACTGGCAGCAATCTGGGGGTTGTAACCATTGGAACTAACCTTAATTTTGAGTATGAATCAGCTTTTACAGTAGCGTCGGGCATTACGGTTAATTTTGCCGATGGTTGTAATGTTAAGATGAATGGAAACTCACCCGGCATTACCTCGCCAACAATAAATAATAGCGGAACACTAAATTTTAATGGCTCAATAACGGGTTGCATAATTACAGGATATTACCAGGAGCTTTACACCAATACAGGCACAATTAACGCAACAAAAACCACCTGGAATTTTGGTACCACTGCACAATCCATACTTAATAATACCGGAACAATTACAATGTCTGCCGGGTCGTCTATTACACCCGGTTATCAAGGGCAAATTAATAATAACAGTGGTGGAGTTTTTCATGCGGGTATAACTAATTCTTCTTGTACAATAAATCTTTCCTATCAATCGGCAATTTTAACAAATGCAGGCACCTTTTATTTAGGGCCAACATCTGCACTGAATTTAACTTACTATGATAATCAGGTAACCAATACGGGCACATTTACGTTACAATCCGATGCCAGTGGGTCGGCAACTATAGGTAACATTACCTCTGGAGGATCAACTTACTTAAAAGGAACTTATGTTGTGCAACGTTACCTTCCTGGAGGGACAGGATACAGAGGTTATAGGTTAATTACCTTGCCTGTAAATATAAACGTAGACCCTACAACCACAAATCAGACTTCTACAGAAGGTTTTATTGACATTCATTCCTTAAATAATGGCATGCTTACAGCGGGCCCTGGTGCAGGGTTTTCATATGCTACTGCTACAACTAATCCACTGATGTATCTATATGATGAATCGCGCGCACAAAGCTTTACTACTTTTATTTCGGGTAAAAATGTTGGTATATATTCGATGGCCGGAAGCCCGGGCTACACGGTAACCACTTACGGTACGACTACAGGCGCGACTAAAAAAACAGCGCAGGTTCCTGTAGGGACTTCGGTACAGGCATATTTTGTCGGGCCAAATACAGCATTAAATTTAACAGCTACTGCGCCACTTGCAGCTACAACATCGGCAACGGGTTATATTAACCAGGGGACTATACCTGTTTATATTTACAATACAAACAGCCCTACCTTGTCCTATAATCCTGCTACAAATAATACACCGGCCAAAGGGCCTGGCTTAAACCAGGTGGGTAACCCCTATCCAAGTACGATAGATTTGGACAGTTTGTATTTTGATAACAAAACAGGCGGATCAGCCATCGGCCCGATGTTTTGGGAGCTGAAGGAGCCTAACAACACCTTTGTGGCCTATAGCGGTAACCATACCTCATCAACAACCGGTTCAGAGGCCTATATCGCCAGCGGCCAGGGCTTTTTTGTACAGGCGATCAGTACTTCATCGGCGCTTACGTTTTATGAAAAAGACAAAGTGAACGTTACTATAGGCACGGGTACCTCGCCGGTGCTTATCCTGAACCAAAAAGCCAATAGCAATATATCCGCGTCGGAATCCTTACCTTCAGGACTATCAGGGCTGCACCTGCAGATCATGGAAGATACAGCGACCTATACGCAGACGGGTATTTACTTTAACCCCGGCTGGAATGATAAATACAGCCCTTTAGAAGACGCGATAGACCTTGACGGGACTGCGCCAAAGGTTTACCTGTCGAGCTATTCAAGCGACGGGGCACGCCTTTGTATCAACGGGCTGGGCAGTTACAGCCAGGGCAAAACGATAAAGCTATATGCCTCGGCCACAACGAGCGGTACTTATACGATAAGCCTTGCAGACATCAATAATATAGACGGGCTGTATAATGTTTACCTGCGTGACCATAAGCTGAATGATTCGGTGAACCTTCGCAGCACGAATGCTTACACATTCACGATCAATACCGGAGATACCACTACGTATGGGGCTAACCGTTTTGACCTGGTAGTTGAACGGGAGGCATTGCCGCCGTACCGGTTACTGACCTTTACGGGCCAGAAAGTAAGCAGCGGGGTGCAGCTGAACTGGGTAGCTAGTGGCACGGGGAACTATACAGGCTTTATATTAGAAAAAAAAGGCGCGAATAGCACCTTTAGCCCGCTTTATACCGTACAAAGCAGTAACAACAACAGCGATTATACTTTTGTGGACACCAACCCGGTGATCGGTAATAATATCTACCGGCTGGCCCAAAATGACATCAATGGAAATGTTACATATTCGTCCCTGATCACGATCGGGTATAATAATGTAACTTCGAACGGTTATTTTAGTGTTTACCCCAACCCGTCAAAGGATATGATCAATATACTGATAAATTCAACCGCTGCCACGACGGCGAACTATACAGCGGATATCTATAATACCTCGGGCGTGCTGATGGATCACCGGGTATTGAATACGTATACGTGGACAGAAGATATCAGCGGTTACAAGGAGGGGGTATACATCATCGCGTTGAAGGATACGAGTGGTGATGTATTGGCAAAATCAAAGTTTATAAAAGTCAAATAAGCGGATTATAGATGTGCACGAGGAGTAAAATATTCAATAGCACCGTACTGTTCCTGTTAACCACGGGGCTGATCTTATTGCCGGGGATGCTGCAGGCACAGGATGAGTCCTGCCAGGGGCAGGACCCCACGGGCAGCAGTACTACCTGCCCCTTAGATACCTGGGTATGGCTGCTGGTTGCTGCCGCTGCAATAGCAGGTGCTATTATACTTAGTAAAAAACAGAAACTAAATCGCTGCAGTTCAATAAGTTCTAATTGATTGAAGTGTAAATAACTAGTACTAATGGTTGGACACAATGCTCGTTTCATTACAAATAATGTCTGTTTTTCAGAACTAAAACACTGATTTTTTATGCAGAACTATTCGCCATTCATATAATTGGATAAAATAATAATTCATCCAATTGTCGAAGGTATTGATTATTAGTTACTTATAACAAGTGTGCTGAAATTTTGCATGTAGTTTAATCATAGTCCAAACAAATCGGCATCTTATTTGTTACAATTGTTACAATAAACAGTTGTAGCGTATGGAAGATCTTATACTATTTCGAATCTTTTTAACGTTTCCCCTAGTAGGGTTGTTTGTCCCCAAGGCTGGTTTGGTTTTTGCCGGAGCTAAGGGTTATATTTCAATTGCAGATGTTATTATTGCAATAACATTATTAACAAGTGTTCTAATTTGCTCATTAGGGATAATGTACCACAAGCGTAAAATGCTTGGAATACTAAGGTCAGAGCATACCGCCATCATAATATAACCAGTTTTAATATTTAACCTGTTTTTTGACTTGTAGAAGGATATTCTACTCTTAGTTCATTTAATTCAATCTCGTACGCCCGCATTCTTGCATGCAGAATATCAACTTCAGTGCGCAACATCTGGATCTCGGTAATTAACTTGGCTGAATCAGGTTTGTTTATCATTTTTTCTCCAGTGCCAAGTATCAGCCATTCAGGAGAGTATTTTAGTTGAAAACAGAGCTTACGAATAAGATAATAGCTCATCTCTTGTTTTCTGTTGATTACCTTGCTTATAAAGCCTTGATCAACCCCAATTGTATTAGCCAAGCCAAGTTGGCCTCCATGCTCCTTAACAATTACTTTTAAACGTTTTATTACCGCCTCGTCAGTCATACAGGCTGCAATAATAAGCAAAGTAGGTATAAAACAAAAATTACTTATTTAAAGATGATAATGATACGGATCAATTGTTTATCTGTTCGAAATTCAGGTACTTAACTTGATTAATAGTCTGAATCATTTCACTAAGCTTATTATTATATTCTTTTAAGTTTAATTCGCCTAAATTATAGTTGCTGGTCAGCTTACTTAATTGTGAAATCAGCATTTGCCTTGCTCCTTCATTTATATTAATTCTGCCACTGGGTGCACCATTAGCTATTAAGGTTATATTACCATATAGCTGTGTATTTAATTCCTTTAATTTTTGCTCTGCAGCGCGCATCAGGAATAAAGGTTGAATATTATGGGTGTCTTTTAAAACTTTTTTTATTTTACGGTTTTGTTTTGTATCAAATTTTAGAATCAAAAACAAAGCTGTAGGTGCTAGAATCAGAAGTAATAAAACGTCTTCCATAACTTTTAATTAAAATAACTTATATAAAGAAGAAAAATCGCGATAGCGTTCTAATACATCTTTCGCTATAATTCTATTCGTATTTATACGATAAGAGGGGTGTGGGGTTTCGCAAATATTTCTTTTGTGGAAAACTATTAAATAAAAAAAGCGGCATAGCGCCGCTTTTTCTAAGAAAAGTACTATTTCAGTTTTTTAATAAGGAATATACTTTTTTCTGAAGAACGGAGCTTTTTATTTCGCCTTTTTCGTAACTGTTAACTAATGAAGATATTTTTTTGTCGACCAAATCGCACCCATTGTGATTTATAGTATCCCAATGGCTGTGTTTATATTCCAGTGCGGTGATAGTAAGTAGGTCTTTTAAATTATTGGCATGTAGGTTAGTTGTTACTTTGTCACGTTCCCTTTTGTAAAATTCTACGATAATTGTCGCCATAATAATTATGACAATCATATACAATGATTTTAAGTCCATTAATATAATTTTTAAATGCGTAATTGGTTATACAGATAATTGGTTATTATACTGATAACATAAATAACTGTGAACGATTTTAAAAGAGGTCAATTATTATAATTTTTAATAAAATTATTTAGTTCGGCTTTAAAAATAGAAAATCCTATACCTAAGCTGTCCTATTTTAATAACTTTTAAGAATAAATTAAATATTAGAAACTTAAATCGTTTGTTTAAGAGCTGATTTTTAATTGGTGAATTAAAAATGCTTATTTTATATAAATTTTTATATAAAAGTTATTAACAATTAAACAGTTTGTATACGAGCTCTTTATATACTGGTTAGATTATTTTTTCGTAGCAATAAAATTTTAAATTGGGTCTAAATAATAGGCTGATCTCTCCGGCAAACTCATATCCTAGTTTTGGAAAAAGAAGGCGGGTTGCTTTATTATTACTATTAGTATCTATCCTTAAAATTTTAATACCACGGTTTTGCGCTACAATTTCAGCCTGTTTTAATAAAGCTTCAGCAATTCCCTGGCGACGATGATTTACACTAACCGCAAGGCGGTGGGTAACAATAGCTATTTCATTAATATCCCAGCCAACCTCAGCATATTCTGCATCCTGGTCGGTGGTTATGGCTGCTATACCTCCAATTTTACTATCAATATCCGCAACCCATAACTGGTTTAAAGCAATATCGTCTTCAAAGACCTTGACATTGGGGTATGTACTATCCCATTGGAAATTACCTGATGAATGCATAAGCGGTACCACAGCAGCAATCATTTGCATAATGGCGGGAATATCCTCAGGTGTTGCAAGGCGAATACTCATGCTGAAAATTATTCTTCTTCCTCATCTTCATCAACACGTTCAATCCCTTCCGCGGCATCAAAGTAGTTTAGCACAGTTTTAAAAATATCCTGGTCTTTGCCCTCAACCCAACGAAGCGAAACAAATACCTGCTTGCCAAAATCAGATTCGAACTTTAGCTCGAAAACCAGCATGGCCGTGCTACGCCCTGGTCTAAGACCTATGTCCTCAATATCTTTCCATTCCAGTATAATGTTGCGGATATAGTCCTTTACGCCATCCTCATCCAGTTCCAGGGCTACCTCGCCTTTAAACGCGGGTATGAGTCTGGTGAGAACCAACAATCCCATCACAAACAATAAAAATAGAACGAACGCGCCAAAAACGCTTGCCCCTAATATATCATGCGCCAAATAGTTGGTAACAGCTGTTTTTAGTAGAAATAACATCAATATAAGTAATACGGCTAAACCCGCATATCCTGATTTTTTACTGTATGGGATTTGAATGACCTCTGGCGGCATGAGATTGATTTTGTATCAGCTAAATATAGTAATTTCTAATTGAAGGATGTTTCGTCCGTTAATATTAAGGTTAATGGTTGTGTTTCTTATGTATATCTTTCACTAAGCAAAGTTTTTTAATATCATCAATTTTCACTACAAATGGCGCATACTTTAAGCGGTTGCCAATCATCTCAGTTGTATTATCTGAATGGGCGATAACCTCATCCGGATGGTCACCCGCGAGCAGGCGTTTATACATGCGGTAATCTCCCCATTCAATATAATAAACCTCACCCGGTAATATTTTTTTATCGTGGATGATCTTTAATGCTACCCAACAACCATTTTCCAGGTAGGGGTACATACTGTGACCCCAAACAGGTAATGCAAAATCGCATTCTTCAATGCCGGGGAAATTCATTCGGCCCACACTTTGGGTGTCATTAATATCGTTATAAATCTCAACTCCCGAGGCTGTTGCTATAATTTCGTACATAGGTATGCCGGGTTCGGCTGGTTGCAATACAGTGTTTTCTGTTGGTTTTTGTGGTGTTAAATAATCTTTATAGATTTCTTTAAAAATTCTAAGTTTTTCAGGGTCGATATTTTGGCGACTTTTAATAATCTCAGTTATAGAGCTTGTTGAATTAAATCCCAGCGCCTCGGCCAATTGTGTATTGCCGGAAAATGCCTTACCTCGAAGCTGATTATACAAAATAATGAACTCTAAAGTCTCCGGGCGTACTCTTTTTATCTTGTTGGGTTTTGACTGATCTTCCATAACTATTAAAATAAGTTTTCAACAATTATTTATTTTAACAAAGAAATATCTTTATATTTGTATTGTTAAACAATGCTAAATTATACCTAATAAATAAATAATCCAAATGATTTGTAAAGAAAATAAAGAAAAAATACAAATAAAGTGCTCGTTGCTTTATTATTACGCCACGCATCCCGGATGATAGGTTCAAATAAACCAAACAAGAGAAAGATAAGACGAAGAAAGAATATAATACAACCTGAACCATGTACATAGCCTACTCCGCGCTGCAAACTGCCAGCCAGAGTAATGCGCCTATCCAAACCGAACCACAAAATAACGAATTACTATTACGCTACCAGGCTTACCAAAGCACTTGCCAAAAATACCACCGCGAAATAGCCGCTATACAGCAGTATTTACCCGGATGGACACCAGCGTTTAAATAGATTTTTCTTTAGAGTATCAAGTAGATAGTATCAAGTACCAAGATTTTTTCTTGGGTGGATAGTTATGCTATCTACTTTTTACAAGCCTATAAAATAACAGTAGTACTAGCTACTTGATACTAATTACTTGATACTAAAACCAACATGATAAAGATCACACAAAAACTAAAACAGCACTTATGGTGGCTGATTATAACAGTAGATTACGATTACAGCCGTATCTCCATTGCCGACCATGAAATTAATGGCGACACCTTAACCCTTTGGTTAGAAGATAAGCATGATTTTAAAAACTCACTTGATGATTGTTTACAGATAGATCTCACCTTAAAACAGTTCGCGAAAATAATTATATCAGAAAATCTGAACAGTTATGACGGAACCAAAATGCATCCAACTAAAAAGTTTGTTTATAAGGATCGTATTGAGATCAACAAACCCATCAAATGGTACCAGGAAGATGCCAGCCCAACTGAACAGCATTGGGCAAGAGAAGCGATGCTAAAAGCTTTGCTTACCCAATTGGTAGAAACTGAGGTATATGATGGTAATCGGGATGATGTAGTTTTTGTTTAACCAACTATGCCAATCGGCATAATTTAACTTCTTGTAATCTGTAATTAGGAGGAGGTTAGTTTAAACAAAAAAGGCCGGAAGATAACTTCCGGCCCCTTAAAAGTATTTTATTAAAGCTTACGCGCCTGTTAAAGCTGCAGCACCGCTCACAATCTCTGTCAGCTCTGTGGTGATGGCTGCCTGGCGAGCCTGGTTGTATGAAAGTTTAAGGGCTTTCAATAAATCACCGGCATTCTCGGTAGCTTTATCCATCGCTGTCATACGTGCGCCATGCTCTGATGCATGTGAATCTAGTACGGCTTTGTAAACCTGGATTTTAATATTCTTAGGTATTAATTGCTCAACAATTTCTTCCTGAGATGGCTCTAAAATATAATCAACCTGTGTAGTGCTGGCATTAGCGAGCTTTTCAGTTTTCGGAACCGGCAGTAATTGCTCAGCAACCAAAATTTGTACTGCAGCGTTGCGGAATTGGTTATAAACCAATTCAACCCTATCATACTGGCCTTTTAAAAAGCTATCCATAATGCTTTCAGTTATTTTTGAAACGTTAAGGAAATTAAGGTCTAAATAAACATCGTTATTGTTGCCAATAACATTGTAACTACGCCTCTGGTAAAATTCCTGTGCCTTTTTACCAATAGCAACTATAGATACGTTGCCGGCACGAAGCTGGTTACTATATTTTTCAGCAATAAGATTATTGGCTGTTTTGATAGCATTCATGTTGAATGCACCAGCCAAACCACGGTTGGAGTTAACCACCACAACAAGCACTTTTTTAGGCTCGCGCTCTTCTAAAAACGGAGAAGAACCATCCTCTAAACTTGCGGACAAGTTTGCCAGCAGTTCTTTAAGCTTGGTTGCGTATGGGCGTAACGCTACTATGGCATTGGTGGCACGCTTTAACTTTGCAGCCGAAACCATTTTCATGGCCTTGGTGATCTGCTGTGTTGAGCTTACCGATGCTATCCTGTTTCTTACTTCTTTTAAATTAGCCATTCTTTTTTTGAGATGTGAGATGTGAGATATGAGATATGAGATTTCTCCCTGTCTTAATATCCAAACTCATTCTTATAAATATTAGATGTGTTATTGTCTCACATCTAATATCTCAAATCTAAAATTAATATTTCCCTGCCAGTTCTTTTGCAACTGTTTCCAGTACGCTGGTAACAGAGTCATCCAGTTTACCTGCTTTTAGTGCAGCTAATACTTCAGGGTGACGCTCTTCTAACTGATCAGTGTATTCTTTTTCAAATGTACGTATGTCTTTTACAGGCACGCTACGCATTAGGTTTTTAGTTCCTAAGTAAATAACAGCAACTTGTTTTTCAACGGTTACAGGCGAAAATTGTCCTTGTTTAAGTATTTCAACGTTACGTGCACCTTTATCCAATACGTTTTTGGTTGATGCGTCCAAATCAGATCCGAATTTTGAGAAGGCCTCAAGCTCGCGGTATTGCGCCTGGTCAAGCTTTAAGGTACCTGCAACTTTCTTCATTGATTTGATCTGCGCGTTACCACCTACACGTGATACCGAGATACCTACGTTAATAGCCGGACGAACACCTGCGTTGAATAAGTTTGATTCAAGGAATATCTGGCCATCAGTGATCGAGATCACGTTGGTTGGGATATAAGCTGATACGTCACCTGCCTGTGTTTCGATGATTGGTAATGCGGTTAATGAACCACCACCTTTTACGATTTCTTTTAATGATTCAGGTAAATCGTTCATTTCTGCAGCGATAGAATCATTTTGGTTGATTTTAGCGGCACGTTCTAATAGACGGCTGTGCAGGTAAAACACGTCACCTGGATAAGCCTCACGGCCCGGTGGGCGACGTAATAACAATGATACCTCACGGTAAGCCACCGCTTGTTTTGAAAGATCATCATAAATGATCAAAGCAGGGCGTCCGGTATCACGGAAAAACTCACCGATAGCAGCTCCTGCAAACGGCGCGAAGAACTGCATTGGAGCAGGATCGGCAGCGGTAGCGGCAACAACTACTGAGTAAGCCATAGCGCCATTTTCTTCCAACGTACGAACGATGTTCGCAACAGTCGAAGCTTTTTGGCCGCAAGCTACATATATACAATAAACCGGTTTGCCGGCTGCATAAAATTCTTTTTGGTTGATGATAGTATCGATACAAACCGCGGTTTTACCTGTTTGGCGGTCACCGATTACCAACTCACGCTGGCCACGGCCGATAGGGATCATCGCGTCGATAGCTTTGATACCTGTTTGTAAAGGCTCAGTAACCGGCTGACGGTAAATAACACCCGGCGCTTTACGCTCGATAGGCATTTCGTAAGTTTTACCTGTGATTGGTCCTTTACCGTCGATAGGCTCGCCTAATGTGTTAACAACACGGCCAAGCATGCCTTCGCCAACGTTAATTGAAGCGATCTTTTTAGTACGTGATACTGTGTCGCCTTCTTTTACATTGTCCGACTGACCCAGTAATACAACACCTACGTTGTCTTCTTCAAGGTTAAGCACGATGCCCTGTAGGCCATCAGCAAATTCAACTAACTCGCCTGATTGTACTTTAGTTAAGCCGTATACACGGGCAATACCGTCACCCACCTGGAGCACGGTACCTACTTCTTCTAATTCAGATTCTGACTTGAAGCCTGACAACTGCTGGCGCAATATTGCTGATACTTCATCTGGTCTTACCTCTACCATTTTTTAAATTTTATTTAGAGTTTTGATTTTTTACTTAATTAAACTGCAGCCTGCGAAAATTCCTTTTTCAACTTAGTTAAGCTGCTTGATATACTGGTATCAACCTGCCTGTCGCCTACGGTTAAAATAAAGCCCCCAATTAATGCGGGGGCTACCTTAGCAGTAAGTTTAACAGTTCCTTTGGTTGATGCTTCAATCTCGGCTACAATTGTTTTCTTATTAGCTTCTGATAATTCGGCAGCCGAAACAACTGTTGCCTTGATAATGTTATTGATAACATCATACTGGTTGATGAATTCCTGCGCTGCAGGATATAAAACTTCAGCACGGTTTTTATTTACCATCAGTTTAAAAAACGCGATGGTAACCGGGCTTACTTTACCGCCAAAAATGGCATCAAGTATCTGAATCTTTTTATCATGATAAATGATAGGGTTTACCAAAACCGCATTAAGCTCCGAATTTGCTTTTATGGTACGCACAAAGAATTCCATATCAGCATTTACTGCTTCTAAGGCTTTTTGTTCTACCGCAAGGTCAATAAGTGATTTGGCGTACCGTATTGCTACCGTTATTTCTGACATATTTTTTGAGTTGAAAGTTGAAGGTTGAAAGTTGAAAGTGAGGGGATAAACCTTAAACTTATAACTTTCTACTTTTAACTTTTTACAATTTCACTTCTTTTAATAATTCTGTTACCAACGCATCTTGTTTGCTGGCATCTTCGAATTGTTTACGCAATACTTTTTCGGCAATTTCTAATGAAAGGGTAGCTACCTGGTTTTTAACATCAGCAATAGCCAATGCTTTTTGCATGTTAATTTCCAATCTTGCTTTTTCAATCATTTTAGCACCTTCTTCCTGTGCTGCTTCTCTTGCATCACCAACAATCTTATCTTTCAGCTTGCGGGCTTCCTGCAAAATAACATCACGCTCGGCACGGGCCTCCCTAAGTAAAGATTCATTCTCGCTGGTTAAGCGGGCCATTTCTTCCTTAGCAGCTTCTGCCTTCATCAAAGCGTTCTCAATAGATATTTCACGCTCGTTTATCGCGCCTAATATTGGTTTCCAGGCAAATTTGCCTAGTATGAACAAGAATATCAGGAATGATATGGTGGTCCAGAATACTAAACCTATTTCGGGTGTAACTAACTCCATAATGTATACTTACTTTATGTTAGGTTTTATTTGTTTAAATAATTTCTTTCAAAAACATTTCCGGAGCCAACCGCTCCGGAATGTTTTTTGATTTTTTTAGCCAATCATGGCAACAACCACCGCGAATAACGCAACACCTTCAACAAGTGCCGCAGCGATGATCATGTTTGTTTGGATTTTAGAAGCAGCTTCTGGCTGACGGGCAATACCTTCAACGGCTTTACCACCAATTTGGCCAATACCGATACCTGCACCGATAACAGCTAAACCTGCGCCTAATGTTCCAATTTTACCAACTACTCCAGCTGCAGCTACAGCTTGAGCTAAGGTTCCGATCATTCCAATCATTTGTTTAAATATTAATATATGTGTGTTAAAAAAAATTAAATTTCATGTTGCTCACCATGGTGTTCCTGAACAGCCATACCGATGAACAATGCGGTTAACATAGTGAAGATATAAGCCTGTAAAAATGCAACCAGTAATTCAATAGTATCCATAAATACTACGAAAACAACAGATGCCGGTGATACCGCTATTGATTTAAATATAAATATTAGAGATATTAAGCTTAATACGATAATGTGGCCCGCTGTAATGTTCGCGAACAAACGTATCATCAAAGCGAAGGGCTTTGAAATAATACCGATCAACTCCACAGGCACCATGATGATGTATAACCAAAGTGGAATTTCAGGAGTGAAAATGTGTTTCCAATAATATTTGTTACCGCTAAAGTTTATTACCAACAATACGATAAATGATAATGATAAAGTTACCGCTATATTACCTGTTAGGTTAAAACCTCCAGGGAAAATTGGTATTAACCCAAGTAAATTATTTATCAATATAAAAAAGAATAAGGTAAGCAGTAAGGCCATGTATTTGCCATGCTTAACACCAATATTCGGGATGGCAACATCGTCACGTACAAATACTACCAATGGTTCCATAAATGATTGTAAACCCTTTGGCGCTTTACCAACACGTTTTTTGTATGATGAAGATATGCTTCCGAAAATAATAAATAATATTATCATACCTAACCACATGCTTGCGACATTGCGGGTGATCGAGAAGTCATAAACTTTTTTACTAGCATCAACATTGCCGGTTGCATCGGCTATTTTAATTTTATCCTTTACTAAAACATAGTTGTTTTTGCCCTGGTAAATTTCGCCTTCATGCAAATTTGCAGAGCTGAATATTTCAATCCCTTTGTTTGTATACAAGATTACAGGCAATGGTATTGCGAAAGGTTGAACCAGCGGAAGGCTAACATGCCATGAGTGCGCGTCGCCAATATGTTCGAAAATCGCATCCTTAGGATCATAGGGTCTATTGCCATCCTGAGCGGCTTTTCCCTGCGAAAATGCCATAACCGGAATTGCCCACAATGCTATAAAAAGAGCACAAATACGTGAAAGCTTAAAAATTTTTGAGTTCAGAATCAACCTTTTTTCCATTTAAAATGAACTTTTTTACCTTGAATTTTGGTTGCGCAAGTTACGCAACAAACCGTAAATTTCAAAGACCATATTCAAGAAATATAAATACATGAAATCTACCACGAAAACTATCTTTTCAGGCTTGGTTTCTTTTATGAAAATTAGCACAAAAACAAGGCAGGCTAAAAGCTTAAAAGTAGTAGCCCCTAAAAATACCTGCGCGTACATTTCACTATTTTTTTGCTGAACGATAAGCACTGCTAAAATGGTGATAAGGGTGAGCGCCGATACAAAAACAAAGATGCCCCAAAAGTCGGGTATCAACCAATATCCGTTATCAACGTATGTTAAAATAACCGGGGGTACTGCAAGCAGTACACTAAATATTATAAACTGTAGTAATACTTTATATAATTTCAATTTTTAAGAGATTTGAATACGGTATAAAAAGAAATAAATACGCCAATAAGTGAAAGCATAGCCGTAACCCATTGCGTTTGGTGGTTTTCGGCTTTGTCAATACGATAACCAATGTAGGTAAATGCACCTATAATAGCGATCATTTGGAAGGCAAGTCCGGTGAATTTCAAATAGTTATTTGGCCCGGTGGAATGCTCGGGTTCGATCTTAGGCTCATTTTCTGGCATCTGCAAATTTATTAATCCTATTGCATACTATTTAGTATTTTAGCAAAGCTTTTTATAAACGAATATACTTTGGGGCGAGTTTTTACACCTTCTTTATCAAAACAAACTAAATTTTTGCTTTTGGTCCCGTTTATTATCGGGATTTTTTTTGTGGCTTGCTCTACACAAAAACATACCGGTTTTAACCGTACCATGCAAAATTTAACGGCGCATTATAATATCCTTTTTGATGCTAACCAAATATTGGATCAAAAGCAAGCCGATTATGATCTGACGTTTGTTGACTCCTACAACGAAATATTAAACGTTTACCAGGATACCACTACTACAAAATCATTTACTTTAGATAAAGACCTGCAAAGCTCGGTTGATAAAGCAAATAAAATAATAGGTTATAAAGATCAAAGTCATTACATAGGCGATGCGTACCTCGTATTGGGTAAAGCCAACTTTTTAGGCGGACAATATTTTAATGCGGGTGAATACTTTAATTATGTAACCGAAGAGTTTGGCACTAATAAAAATTTAGTTGAAGAAGCTTATACCTGGAAGGCCCGTACCTTAATGTATTTAAACAAGTTGCCGGATGCTAAATTGGTATTAGATACCGCCTTGCAAAACATCAACCCCAAAAAAAATACTACTGCTGACGTTTATGCCAGCAAGTTACAATATGATATTGATATACAGGATTATGTTGACGGCGAAGCAATGGCTAAATTAGCTATTCAGTATTGCCATACTAAAAATCAGCGCCTGCGGTGGACGTTTATTTTAGGGCAATTACAAGAATTGAATAATCATACCGCTGATGCGTATGCCAACTATACTAAAATTGCCAAAAGTAATGCTGTATTTGAAATGTCGTTTAATGCAGATTTAAACCGCATACGTATTGAAGATGCACAAAAGGGGATTAAGGAAACCAGGATTGAAAAACTGAAAAGTTTACTGAAAAACCCCAATAACAAAGAATTTAAGGATCAGATATATTATCAGATAGCGCAGTTGTATTTTTCTAACAAGGATATTACCAATGCCATAAAAAATTATAAGCTCTCGATCAGTTCAAGTATAAAAAATCAGAATCAAAAAGGGATATCATATTTGCGTATTGCTGATATTAATTTTAATATTAAGGCCGACTACGTAACTGCTAAAAAGTACTATGATAGTACTTTAACTACATTATCACCTAATTATCCCGGTTATATAATCATCCAAAAGAAAACTAATAACCTGCAGTTACTTACCGATCGTTTAAAAATAATATCACGCGAAGATACTTTGCAAATGTTGGCCCGCTTTGATGATAAAACTCGTCATGCAAAAATTGATACAATGGTTTTGGCTCATACAGCGCAAATGGAGGCTGATGCCAATAGTGCTCTCGCGGCAAGCAAGTCAAACGGTAACACTGGTGTGGGGGGCAATTTATATAGTGCTCCCGGCGGTGGTAACAGCACCTTTTACTTTTACAATTCAACTGCGGTAAGTCAGGGCTATCAGGAATTTCAACGTTTATGGGGCAGCCGTAAACTGGAAGATGATTGGCGAAGAAGTAACCGTTCTTCAACTGCCGGGGCAAATACTGCCGTTAGTCCAACCCAGGGTACTTTGGCAACTGCTGGCCCTGCTGTAAAATCAGGCGAGTCGGTAGCTGCGGCAAATTATCGACAGCAAATTGTATTAAATTTACCTGCAACGCCAGATTTACTAGCCCAATCAAACTTGCGTATTTATAACGCGCTATTTGATATTGCTAATTTTTATCGCGATATTTTGGATGATAAAAAAGAAGCGATCGATACGTATGAAAATATTTTAAAACGTTTTCCTAATAATCCAAATAAACCTGCAATAGATTATAGCTTATATCGCCTTTATTCAGAGCTTAATGAGCCTAAAGCAGACGCTTACAAAAACGATCTGTTAAAAAGTTATCCGGAAACAGCCTTTGCCAAAGTAATACTTGATCCTGAATACAGCAAAAAAATAGATGATAAAGAAGCTGAATTTAAAGCTATTTATAACCAGATTTTTGATCTGTATGCTAAAAGAAAATACCCTGATGTAGTGAGCAGAGTTGACGAAGTAATGAAGCAATATCCTAACAACTCATTAGGCGCACAGTTAGATTACCTTAAGGCGGTAGCTAAAGCTCATGATGAACCGGTGACAGCTTTTGTGATCGACTTACAGAATATAGTAAAAAAATACCCGAATGACCGGTTGATTACTCCATTAGCTAAACAGCATATTAACTATATAAATGCTAATTTGGTTGATATGTCAGCCAGGCATTATGCATTATTGAACACAGATAC
Source organism: Mucilaginibacter tundrae (assembly GCF_013408825.1). Classification (GTDB taxonomy): domain Bacteria; phylum Bacteroidota; class Bacteroidia; order Sphingobacteriales; family Sphingobacteriaceae; genus Mucilaginibacter. The sequence goes on along the minus strand of NZ_JACCBZ010000009.1, from coordinate 115,832 downwards.
CACAGCTGTGCCGTTTGCTCCATTGGTTGAAAATAAAAAAGAAACGCCATACCGCGTTCCGGGCAGGCATTTTGATCTTGATAACCAGGTTGCAGATGTGCGCAAGCCAATAAAAAAGGTAGATACCGCGAAAAAGGTTGATTCCATAAAAACAGCTCCGGTACAAACAGCCCTGCTTACACCAGCCAAAAAGCAGCCGTATAATTCTAAGTTGTTTTCAATGCGCGATAGCACCAACTATTATTTTATAATAAATATTAGTAACGATAATACTAACCCCGCATCCTCACGTTTTAGTATAGGTCAGTTTAACCGTACAAATTATGACGGTAGAGGGATAACGCATCAATTGATGCAGGTTGACGACAATAACAGGTTGATTTATATAGGTAGATTTTATAGCCTCGGAGAAGTAAAAGCGTATGCAAGGGCTATTGTGCCACTATTGCCCGAGATTATGAAGATACCAAGGGATAAATACAGTTTTTTTATCGTTACCAAGGAAAATCTGGATAAATTAGCAGACAAAAAAACATTGGATAGTTACCTCGATTACTATCAAAACAATTATTAATATGCAAAAAAAGGAAGTTAAATTATCACCACAAGAAATAAAAAGATATAACTGGCTTATATGGAAGATCGCCATAGGCTGTGTGGTGCTTTTTGCTTTGTTGATAACAGTTACTGCTTTCGGTTTATTTGGTCCGCTGCCGCCATTCCGCGAGCTGGAAAATCCTAAAAGCAACCAGGCCTCCGAAATTATATCGTCCGATAAAAAAGTCTTAGGTACGTATTATGTTCAAAACAGGTCGAGTGTTACCTATAAGGATTTGTCTCCTTATTTAGTAAATGCCTTGGTCGCTACCGAGGATAATCGCTTTTATAATCACTCCGGTATCGATTTTCAACGCTCGTTCAGTATTATATTTTACAACTTAATAGGTAAGTCACAGGGTGGTAGTACAATTACCCAACAGTTAGCTAAAAATTTGTACAATGGCGGTGGCAGCCATAATCCTTTTGTACGTATTACCCAAAAATTGAAAGAACTGATCATTTCTGTTCAGTTAGAAAGGCATTATACTAAACAAGAAATCTTGACCATGTATTTAAATACGGTTGATTTTGGTGCTTACAATACCTATGGAATAAAGTCAGCAACACGTACTTATTTTAACACAACGCCTGATAAGGTAAGCCCCGATCAGGCTGCATTGTTAGTAGGTATGCTAAATGCACCGGGTTTGTATTCGCCTATCAGGCATCCTGAAAATGCAATTGGGCGCCGTAACTTGGTATTGGAAAGGATGGGTAAAGAAGGTTATTTAACTTCGGGACAAGTGGACGAATTTAAACAAAAGCCACTTGATCTGGATTTTACCAGGATAGATCGTAATGAAGGGATCGCCCAATATTTCAGGGCGGTACTTAAAAAAGAAATCCAAAAGATATTGGTTGATAAGTCAATCACCAAACCAGATGGTACGCCTTATGACCTTGACCGTGATGGACTGAAGATCTACACCACTATAGATGCCACGATGCAGGAATACGCCGAAGAATCGCAGCGTGAATACATGCGTACACTACAGGGACAGTTTAATGACCATTGGAGAGGGCATAGTTTATGGAAAGAAATTAAAAATTATAAGCTGTTGCTTGATGAAGGTATGCGCCGTAGCGATAGGTATAAAGAGTTAGTTTCGGAAGGTAAATCAGAGGATGAGATCAAGGAAAACTTTAATACGCCCGATTCTATAAACCTGTTTACCTGGAGAGGGGATATAGACACGGTAATGAAACCAATTGACTCAATTGTTTATTGCAAATTGCTGTTGCGTAATTCATTAATGAGTATGGACCCCGCAACAGGTTATATAAAGGCCTGGGTTGGCGGTATAAACTTTGAACACTTTCAATATGACCAGGTTAAGGATGGTGCCCGCCAGGTTGGTTCAACAGCTAAACCGTTTACTTATGCCGTCGCTGTTAACCAAAGTTTTTCGCCGTGCATGGAGTTTAATAATGTTCCGGATACTATTGATTATGAAGGACAGAAATGGTGCCCTCGTTCGGGAAAAGCGGAAACCATACCCGGCATGTTAACTATGAGAGAGGCGTTAGCGCATTCGCAAAACTGGATAACTGCCCACATTATGAAAGAGATCACCCCTCCGCCGGTAGTTGAATTGATTAAAAGAATGGGTATCACTACGGATGTTCCGGCATATCCATCTATATGTCTTGGTAGTTTTGACGCCTCAGTTTTTGATATGACTGGTGCTTACGGTGTATTTGCCAACCATGGCATATGGACACAACCAACATTTTTATTGCGTATTGAAGATAAAAATGGCAACGTATTATATACCAACCATACGCAGGTTAAACAAGCCATGGATGAGCAAACCGCTTATGTAATGACTTATATGCTTAAAGCAGTGGTGACAGATGGAACGGGTGCAAGGATGGGCTTCAAATACCACTTAACTAACCCAATAGCAGGCAAAACCGGTACACCAAACGATAACTCGGATGGATGGTTTGTTGGTTACACCCCTCAATTGGTGACAGGTGTTTGGACAGGCTGTGAAGACCGTGATATACATTTCCGTACCGAAAGGCTTGGCGAAGGAGCTAACACTGCATTGCCTATATTTGCGCTTTATATGCAAAAGCTTTATGCGAATACATCGCTTGGGTATAAGAAAAATATTGACTTTGACCCTCCAAAAGGCGGGCTTAATATCACGCTGGATTGTGGCGCTTACAATCAGCAACAACAGGGGACTAATCCTGTAGATAAAAAGTTAGAATTTTAAACGTTATATTTTGATAATGCCATTGCCAAGAACGAAGCAGTCGCGAGCTATGCAGGACGGGCTTACTTTATACTCGCGACTGTTTTTCGTTCCTTGCAATGATAATTGTTGATTGAGTTAGAATAGGTGAATTAATGGCTGAAAAGTTTGATTATAGGGCTGCAATAAAAAATGTTCCGCATAAGCCTGGTGTTTATCAGTACTGGGATAGCGATAAGGAACTGATATATATTGGTAAAGCAAAGGATTTACGCAACAGGGTATCCTCATATTTTAATAATCCTAACGTTAATGCCAAAACAAGGGTTTTGGTATCAAAAATACGCGACATTACTTTTACCATCGTTGATACTGAGATTGACGCCTGGCTGTTGGAAAACAGCCTGATCAAAAAGCATCAGCCACGCTATAACGTAATGCTAAAGGATGATAAAACTTATCCCTGGATCATTATTAAGAATGAAAACTATCCCCGCATATTCTGGACACGGAGGATTGTGAGGGACGGATCAAAATACCTCGGACCGTATGCATCGGTAAGTATGATGCATAACATTTTAGGGTTGATAAAGGAGACGTACCCGTTGCGTACCTGTAACCTGGCTTTAACCCGACAAAATATTGAGAAGGGTAAGTTTAAAGTTTGCCTGGAATATCAACTGGGTAACTGTAAAGGCCCATGTCAGGATTATCAGACCGAGAGTGATTATGACCATAACATCAGCGAAATAACCGATATTTTAAATGGTAAGATAGGAGCTGTGCTACGCGGCTTGCGTGCCGATATGGAAGAAGCCATCAGCAGCATGAACTACGAGTACGCCCACAAGCTGAAAAGGAAGTTTGAATTGCTGGAGAATTACCAAAGTAAGTCAACCGTTGTAAATTCATCTATTACCGATATTGATGTGTTCAGCATCGCATCTGAAGAGAAATATGCATTTGTGAACTTCCTCAAGATAATGAATGGCACCATCATCCAAACTCAAACTATCGAGCTTAAAAAACGGTTGGACGAGAGTGACGAGGAATTACTAACGCTGGCGATCTCAGAGTTCAGGACTCGTTATAACAGTCATTCTAAAGAGATCATAGTGCCTTTTAAGGTTGATGTTGAAGATAGCTCATCTATTAAATTTACCGTGCCTAAATTGGGCGAAAAGCGTAAGTTGCTTGATCTCTCGCAAAAGAATGTGCAGTTCTTTAAAAAGGAGCGTATAGATCAGTATGAAAAATTGAATCCGGAGATACGCACCGAACGTTTGTTAACGCAGATGATGAAAGATTTGCGGATGAACCAGCTACCGAGACATATTGAATGTTTTGATAACTCCAACTTCCAGGGAAAATACCCTGTGTCGGCTATTGTTGTTTTTAAGGATGGGAAGCCATCAAAAAAGGATTATCGGCACTTTAATGTGAAAACAGTTGTTGGTCCGGATGATTTCGCGACTATGGAAGAGGCTGTGCAACGCCGTTACCGGCGAATGCTGGACGAAGGGACTGAATTACCACAGTTAATTGTAATAGATGGCGGCAAAGGCCAATTATCATCCGCCATGAAAAGCCTTAAACTATTAGGTATCGAAAAACAAGTTACTATAATAGGAATAGCCAAACGCTTGGAAGAACTGTATTATCCCGGTGATCAGTATCCATTATATCTGGATAAGAAATCCGAAACATTAAAAGTAATACAACAATTGAGGGATGAAGCTCACCGTTTTGGCATTACCTTCCACCGAAAAAAACGTGATCAGGGTACATTAGTTACAGAACTCGACCTGATTGATGGCATAGGTAAAACAACATCAAGTAAGCTGTTGAAATACTTTAAATCAGTTAAGAAAGTTAGGGAAGCAACTGAGGCTGAATTGATGGAAGTGGTGAATACTAAGCAAGCCAAGGCTATAATTAGTTATTTCAGCGCTAAGATGGTGGAATAGTAAGCGATTCTTAAATGTCGTAAAACAAAAAAGGAACGTAAAACGCTCCTTTTCCTAATCTCGATCAAATCACTAATCTTAATATTGCCACAAGTTAAGTTCCCAATCCATTAAGGATTTCTTCACTTTTTCTGCTTCGTATAACTTATCTATACCTTGTGCGTAATCTTTTATACGTTCGTCTTTATCATTAGATACTTTTACGATGTAGCTATCAAATAAGCGTTTCATAAATATATCATCAAAGCTTAAACCGGTAGCGTCACTGTGATGATTTACAACCTCTTTAACCGCTAATACCTGGCGTGCATCCGGGAAATAGATCCAGAAAGCCGGTTGGTAATCAATATCAACACTACCCGCTTTTGGTTTAACCATAGGGGCTATACCAATGATACGTGGTTCAAATATACCACGCTGTCTGTCAAAAATCCAGTCTTCTTTTAGACGGAATTTAACAACACTATCAGGATTAAACTCACCGGCAACTATTGTTGAACCTATTTTGTTACCATCTTTATCAAATTTATCAACTACCGAGCTGTCAGCCATTCTGCTCTTTGCTTGCTCCGGAGTTAAAGGGCGGTAAAAACTATCTCCATCCGGGTCATTTTTAGGATCGGGGGTTGCATCATATGCAGTTAATTCGCCGTCGGCTACCGCATTCATCAAAACATCAATTAATCTTGATTTAGGAGAAGACAAATAAGTATTCATCTTCATACGAAGATCGATCTCGCGCCAGATGCGTTTCGCGTAAGCAACATCAGCTTCGCGTAAGTGTGGATATGGTGTTACTTTAGCGCTTAGTATGTTGGTTTTTTTGTAATAACCATCCAAAGGCCTGTCAAAAGGTTTTAAGGGCGTTGCTGTTGCAGGTACAGCAGACTGAGCCTGTAAAGCTGTATTCTGTTGTGCAGGTGCTACTTGTTTTGCAGCAACCGTTTTCTTTTTAACAGTCTTCTTTTTTCTTTGCGCAAAGGTAGCAGTGCATGCCAGGCAAAGTACAATAAGTAAAATGTTCTTTTTCATATCTTTTAATTTGCACTAAATGTAATCGGGTCAAGTCCGCGCTGCGAACCATCGGGGCCAACAGCAACAATATCTTTAAATACAACAGTAGTTCCGGGTGTAACCGAAGCCATTGCAGTACGCATGCTGCCTGTTATTTCGCTGCCGGTTGCTGATAATATAATCGCATCCTGGCGTGGTTTTATTATCACAACGGTAAAGCGTGTAACATTAAACTTGGCGTCAAATTCAAAATTGTCAAGTTTGGCGAAGATCCTGTCCTGACTGCGGATGTTAGCAGCGCTGGTGTTACCACCGCTTTTGCCGGCAAACTCAGGCTTTGGATCGGGTATACGTTTTACACGAAATAAGGTTGAGCCTAATACGGTAGTTCTTCCCGGGCTAACTTCAGCTGATATAGTCACAGTAGTAGTTCCGGGTGTAGTAACATTTCCTACAAAATCCCCCTTTGAACCGCTTATAGAACCACTACTCATGCTTACATGTAATTTCTCTAATGGTACTCCCGGTGCTGATACAGCAAGGGGGTTTGGTAAACCGATGTATAAAACATTCATTTTAGTTGGCGATACAACTGCAGATGGTTTAGCTACCTGGTAAGTTTGCGGCCCGGTAGAATATGTTTTATAAGTTCCATCATTTTGCTTTACTCTGATTGTACCTATCCATGTTTTAATACCTTCGGAACTGGTGTTACCCGTATAAATACCTTTACCACCTTGTACTGAAAGCTTGCTGCCATCAACAGTAATATCTGGATTTGATTTTGAATCAGATGCTGTTAAAAATACTTGTGCAGTATACGGTTGGCCTTGAAGTACATAACTTGAAGGGGCTACCGCCACAGCTGAAAACTGGTCAAGGTTTACAACTGCTTGGTCAACTTCACCCAATATCTTTTTAACAACTTCGTTTTCAGCATTTTTTGTGTCTGATTGAATCTTAATCAACGCGGTCATCGCTGCTGCCATCGGTATACCTTCACCAAAGTTCGCATTTTCCCAGTCTTTATTCGGGAAACCGGCAACATGTGGAGGAGCTGTGGCATCTAAAGAAAGATTTACACCTTGCTTTTCTTTGTCATTTAATAATGCCAACAAGCCATTCTTTGTATCATCAATCTTCTTGTGCAGTTCATATGCATATTTCTGATCGTTGATCATCATGCGCACAGATACATCAAGGTCTTCGCGGCCTTTGTAATCATTGGTCGCAGGATCGACGCCGCCCGTTTCGTCCAAGAATTTATTCTTAAGCGTCTCGATATAGGCATTCAGGTCATCAGCTAATTTCTGTGCTTGTTTTGCCTTATCATAAATAGGTTGTGCTCTTTCCTTTTGATCTTTTAATTTAGTCGCCTCAAAAGCTTTAAAAGTTTGATCAATACCTGTTTGTACGTTTGTTTTTGAAACGGTTAAACTATCACTTATATGTTTAAATGCATCCAGCAAACTATCGGGTACGTCGAGTGCTATAAGGCCCAAAAGAACCAGATAGAGTATACCCATCATTCGTTGTCTTGGGGTTTGTTTACCTCCAGCCATTTGCTTTAAATATTATTTAGTTTATAAAAAACTGTTATTATCAATTGTAATGTATTAAGCGCGAGGTTGGTTCATTGCCGATAGCATGTTACCGTAAACCGCGTTTAATGAAGATAAGCTCTTGGCTAACTGGGTTACTTCATCTTTAAACTGTTGTGAACTGCTGGCAGATTCAGTAAAGTTTTGAATAGTAACTTCCATGTCGCTATAGAATTTGTTCATTGACTTTAAGTGATTGCTTGAATCCTGAAGCTCTAGTTCATAAACCGCGTTTAAAGCTGAAAGATTTTTAGCCATAGTATTCACTTGCTCATGATAATTTTTTGAGTCGATCTCAGATCCAGCCATTTCAGTAAGATTAGCTGATGCTTTATCAAAAGCAACGCTTAATTTATCATAGCTATCACTGGCTGTTTTAATTTTCTCGGTAAATACAGTAGTAGCATTACCGGCGTCAGTTACACGTGATATAGCTGCCACCTTATCGCCAAAAGTTCTCAAGCCATCACCTAAGCTACGGATCAACTCAGGGCCGATATTGGCTTCTTCCATCATTTTATCCAAAGCTGCAGTTTCTGAAAAATTGCTTCCTGAACTGATAGCTCCTCTTGAAGATGAGGCAGGCAGTTCGCCTTTATAATCTTCTGACAATTCAGGATAAGCTCGTGTCCAGTCGATCTCGGTCGTATCCCTTTGAAAACCCAATATGGCGAATAAAAACGCCTCCATCCCTAATCCCAATGAAATAAAGAAACCACCATATGGCCAGTGCTGTATTTTAAACAGCAAGCCGATGATAACTATTGTAGCACCCCATGATACAATATTGTTTATTCCGTAAGGTTGTTTTTTCCCAGCCATAGTTTTAGTAGAATATTATTTTGTTATTAAATGCTAATTAGTTTTTGTCTTTAATATCGCGGCCAAGGAAGTGTGTTACACAACGGAAACCGATATATGATTTTGCTGTATCCTGGTACTCATAAGTACGTGTTGAGTTTTGAAGGAAGTAACCTACGTCTTTCCACGATCCGCCTTTTACCACTTTACGTTTCAACACTTCAGGATCGCTTGCTTTTGCGTTGTACTCAAAAGTAGGAGCTAAATCATGAACGAATGTTGATGCAGACTCGTTGAATGCTGATGATGTCCATTCTGCAACGTTGCCTGCCATGTTGTATAAACCGAAATCATTTGGGAAATAAGATTTTACGTTCACTGTGTAAGCACCACCGTCGTCGGTATAGTTACCGCGACCCGGTTTAAAGTTTGCTAACAAACAGCCTTTAGCATTTTTAATGTAAGGGCCACCCCAAGGGTAATCTGTTCCAATTCTTCCACCACGTGCCGCATATTCAAATTCAGCCTCGGTAGGTAAATCGTAACGTAAACGGTGTGGTAAGTGGCGTTTATCTTTAGCCGCCTCGTTTAAACGGGTACGCCAAACGGTAAAGGCAGTTGCCTGGCGCCAGGTAACCCCAACAACCGGATAATTTTTGAATGCCGGATGCGAGAAATAACCCTCAACCATTGGTTCGTTTGCAGCGTATGAGAAGTCGCTTAACCAAACCAAAGTATCCGGATAAACCTCCACAGTATCGCGGAAAATGAAGTCAGAACGTTTTTTTGTTTTATCACCTCTGTGGTTAGCGGCATCGCGAAGCTCCATTATAGAGTATTGATATTTTAAAAGGTGGACATCAATTTCGTTTTTATCAAACACCCGGTCATCGCCCTGATAGTACATACCATCAAGTTTAGAAGCGTTTGCAGCGCCTGCTTTGCTGTGTGCATTCCAGATAGGGTTTTTGCTTACGTACGCCCAGTTGATGTATTTTTTACCACTACTTGTATTAGTTGCACCTTTTCGTGGTGTGATATAATATTTCTGATCGTTTAGATAGTTGGTAATAGCAATTGAATCACGTACCCAGAATACAAATTGTTTGTATTGGCTATTGGTGATTTCGGTTTGATCCATGAAAAATGGAGGTATTGTTACTTGTTTTGTTTGGGCGATCTGAGAAAAGGTAACATCCTGATCGGTTTGGCCCATCAAAAACGAGCCACCAGGTATGTAAACCATACCATACGGTACCTCGGCACGGAAATTCCGCTGCCGCACGCCGGTTAATTCACCTTCACCTCCGTTGCGGCAACCGCTGAAAATGACTGCAAAAACAACTACAACTACTAAAGAGTATATCTGTCTCATATAAAATTCAAAAATTTAGCTATATAAATATAACATAAATGAAATGCCCGAATATATTAAATATTGATGACGCAAATTGTTAAATAAAACATTTTTATCATCAGTTTGTAACAAACGTTTAATGTGCGCATTAATTACCTCGAAAGTTTATTGTAACCTAAAATTTAAAGTGTTATAGATTAGTTACTTACAAAATCGGGTAATTAACAAGCATTGTTACGTAAAATCAATACGAAAAGTTGCAATCCGGTTAATAATTTATACTTAAAATTATTTATTTACCTGTTTTACATACTGTTCTATTGCCATAGTCATGGATGGAGCTTGTGGAGTGGGTGCCGGAATATCCAAAATCAATCCCGATTCAAGTACCGCCTTGTGGGTTGTTGCGCCAAAAGCAGCTATACGGGTGTTGTTTTGTTTAAAGTCCGGAAAGTTTTTGTATAAAGATTGTATGCTCGAAGGGCTAAAAAAAGCAATTACATCATAAAAAACCTCGGCCAGGTCAGATAGATCGCTGCATACTGTACGGAAGAGTACAGCAGGGGTAAAGTTATATCCATTTTCCAACAAAAACTTTTGCGTTTCTTCAGCAGCTACATCTGAACAAGGATATAGGAATTTTTCGCTGGAGTGTTTTTTTAACACTTCAGCCAAATCGGCAGCAGTTTGTTTGCCGAAGAATATTTTGCGTTTTCGGTACTGTATATACTTTTGTAAATATAGCGCGATTGTTTCCGAAAGACAGAAGTATTTCATGTCAACCGGTACTTCAAAGCGCATTTCTTCGCATATTCTAAAGAAATGATCGGCCGAGTTACGGCTGGTAAATATTACAGCGCTGAAATCAACAAGGTTGATTTTTTCTTTACGGAAATCCTTGGCTGGAACACCTTCAACATGTATAAATGCTCTGAAGTCAATCTTCAGGTTATGTTTCTTGGCCAGCTCGGCATAGGGGTTTTTATCGTTCTCAGGTTTTGGTAAAGTAACCAAAATACTTTTTACCTTTTTCTTTCTATCTTCCAAAATCAATTTTATAAAGCCTGATTGCTATAGGTTAAGTACTTTTATCAATATCAAAATGGGGCAAATTTCGAGGGCACAAAGATAGACAAATAAATAAAATTTATGAAATCGAATGTTCGAAATAATATTAACACTGCTGCGCAGGTATATCCAAATGAAGATTACAACTATTAGTATAAGCGCTACAGCCAATAAATAGGGGATTAATTGGGCGGCAATTAAACTAAAGCAAACTGCTACCGGTAAAAAAACAAAGGCTATATTAAAGTAAGTTAAATACAACGTGGTGATGTATTCGCCAACAATGCGGTCAATATCAAAAAGAAATCCTAAAATTTTCAGCAGAAGAAACTTAAATGCGAAAAGTGATATAATAATGAGCGACAAGGCAATAAAAAGTTGCATACCACTTATACTATAGTAAACGCCATTATAACTTGCCAGTTGATATAAAAATAAGCCGAAGGTTAAGCCGAACAATAGGAATAAACCAATAAAAGCCCACAGGTTTATTCCGCGATCTTCCTTATCCATCATAGAAGCACGCTTGCTGTAAAAGGACTGGAATATGCTTTTAATTTCGGTACCAAGCGTTAAATTGAGCAACGCTGTATATAATAACAGGCCAATAATAATGGCTATTATCCATGGATCGCGGTTTTGCCTGTTATGGCCATACCCAAAGTTCCGCTTTAATGTAAAAGGTATATCTAAAAAAGTATGCCCTTTATATAACTCGTGAGCCATTATATAAGACGTAAACTGATTTACCCGATTTGAGTCGGGGGTGATAAACATATTTGCCAATGAGTCTTCTACAAATTGTTGCCTTAAAGCAGTAGCCTGTGCAACGGAATCCAAAAAAGCCATGTGTTGTGGTTTAGCCCCACGGGCCGAATCTGAATAATTTTGTGTGGCCGTTGAATATTGATTAGCTATTTGCACGGAATCCTGAGCAAATGACCCTTGGCAGGTTATCAGCAAAAAAAGAAAACTCAGGACAAAAAAACGCATTAATAAGTCGGGCTTAATTATTAAGCTGCAAAATTACCGTATTATTTGATTGTTTTATAAGCGGATGATAATTTAATAAGTCCTTAACATCGCCACTATGTTTTATTGAAATTTATAAACTGTGAATAGTAGAAAACAATTATTGAAATTTTTTATTATAACTGTTTCCATTTCTATTAAAGGAATTCAACTAAAGTGGTACTGTTATTAATTAGAAATAAATTTTTTTAAGTTAAAATACTATTAAATTTATAAGGAAGTTATTTTGCAAGTAGTGGACAAATGGATTTTTTTAAAAAAACTTTACTCGAGATAAATGATAATTTGATTTACATTTGCGGATTATTAGTTATCGGGTTATAGCTGTTGGCTTCGATATTTTTTACTTATGAATAGAATTAACCTTAACGCAATACTACTTATACTATTGATTTTTTGCGGATCGATTAAGACGGTTTCGGCTCAAAACAACTCTCAATCCATATCCTCGGTTAATGTTGACGATCTTTCGGATCAGCAAATTAGCCAATTTATTCAGCAGGGGCAGGCGGCCGGGCTAAGTGATGCGCAAATTGTACAACAAGCGCAAAGCAGAGGAATGTCCGCCGGTCAGGCACAAAAATTACAAGCACGTATTCAATCCATACGTGAAAAAAGTAATATGTCCTCTCAATCTGACAATAATGATGTTGGAAGGCACCTTAACTATACTCCACAAAATGCTGATACTACTAATGCCCAAAGTAATTTATTCGATAGCCTAACCCCTAAAATTTTTGGCGCTGACATCTTTAAGAATAAAAACAGTTCATTTGAACCAAATTTAAAATTGGCTACGCCATTAAATTATATTGTTGGCCCTAATGATGAACTGGATATTAATGTTTATGGTAATTCAATAGCCAATTGGAAGTTAACTGTTTCGGCTGAGGGAAATATAAACATACCCGGTATTGGGGATGCGAATGTTAGCGGTAAAACAATTGAGCAGGCAACTGCCCTAATTAAAAGTAAGCTGGCGGCTAATAACTATGCTGTTGGTCATGGTACCAACGTTAGCGTAACTTTGGGTAATATACGCAGTATAAACATAATAATAATAGGACAGGTTGTAAAGCCTGGTACCTATACTTTGCCTTCGCTGGCAACAGTTTTTAACGCACTTTATGTAGCGGGCGGCCCTAATTATAATGGTAGTTTAAGGCAGATAGAAATAATAAGAAATAACCGGATAATAAGGCATCTGGATGTTTATGATTTTTTAGTGAAAGGCGATCAAAAAGATAACATTACGCTTCAGGACCAGGACATTGTGCGCGTTCCTACTTACAGAACAAGGGTTGAACTTGCGGGCCAAGTAAAGATTCCTGCTTTGTTTGAAGTTTTACCGGGGGAAACATTGCAAAATATTTTAACCTATGCAGGCGGTTTTACCGATAGCGCCTATACCGCACGTATCGAGGTGTCGCAAATAAATGATCAGCAAAAAAGAATTACAGACGTTCTTGAGGCTGATTATAATAATTACATCCCTTTAAGGGGCGATAAATTTACTGTTAGCTCTATTATTAACAGGTACGAAAACAGGGTTACTATTACCGGAGCTGTTTTTAAACCCGGCGAATACGAACTGCAAAAAGGATTAACGCTGTATCAGCTAATTACAAACGCAGCTGGCTTAACTGAAGATGCTTTTACCGACCGCGGTACAATTACCAGACTGAAACCCGATAATACAACCGAAATAATAAGTTTTAATTTAAAGGATATTGAAAATAAGGTAACGGATATACCATTACAGCGTGAGGACGTGGTTAGTATATCATCCATATGGGATTTACGCGATAATTATACAGTAACCATTAACGGGGAGGTTAGAAGGCCGGGCAGGTTTGCCTTTGCTGATAATATGAAGGTGGAGGACCTGATATTAAAAGCAGGTGGCTTTGCTGAAGGTGCAAGTACTAAACGCATTGAAGTAGCCAGAAGGATATCTAATTCGGACCCGGAATCAAAAAGCAGCGCTGTTGCGCAAGTATTTAGTATTGACATTGGTGCCGATATAAAGCCTGGCGATGCTAACTTTTTATTACAGCCTTTTGATATTGTTTCGGTTTATAGCCTACCTGGATTTGAAAAGCAAAAAACAGTAAAAATAGAGGGGGAAGTTTTATATCCGGGATCATATACAATTAAAAATAAAAATGAAAAAATATCAGACTTGGTTGAGCGTGCAGGCGGATTAACAGTATTTGCTGATGTTGAAGGTGGATCATTAAAGCGAGACAATATCGCTATTTTAGGTCTGGATAAAACTAAGACCGACTCTGCCGCTTTAACACATGAGCAAATAACCAGATCTAACAGACTTAAACAAGTCTACAATGATTCAACCAACACTGCTGACCAGCAGCAGCGTAATGATTTTGTTGGTATTGATTTGAAAAATATATTAAAAAATCCAGGATCTAAAATTGATTTGTTGCTGGAAGACGGAGACGAACTAAGAATTCCAAAAGAGCAGCAGATTGTGCGCGTAAATGGGCTGGTTTTATACCCAAGCGCCGTGGTATACGATAAAACAAAAAGTTTTAATGATTTTGTTTCTAATGCAGGAGGATATGCTCCGCGGGCATTAAAGTCAGGTGCATATGTGGTTTACCCAAATGGTACGGTAAAAGGTACACGTAAATTTTTGTTTTTTAATATACATCCCAGCGTGAAGCCCGGAAGCCAAATATACGTGCCATTAAAACCTGCCCCTGTAGGGAATTCGTTGCAAACTATATTAGGGCTAACAACTGGTTTAGCTTCAATAGGAGCGATAATTTTGGGTATTTTAAGTTTAAATAAATAATCGCTTAATCTTATTTTTCCAAATATGAGTCAGAACGAGAATATTAATGCTGATGAAATATCATTAAAGGATATTCTAATAAAAATCGGATCAACAGCAAGATATTTGAAAAGAAGATGGTTGATTATTTTTACGATTGGAATATTAGGCGGTTTGTTAGGATTTGTTTACGCTGCTATTAAAAAACCTATTTACGTTGCTAATTGTACTTTTGTATTGGATGAAGAAAGTAAAGGTGCAGGCATGAGCCAATATGCTGGTTTGGCTTCATTAGCAGGGCTTGATATTAGCGGCGGCGGAAGTGGTGGGATGTTCCAGGGTGACAATATTATTGAGTTATATAAATCCCGCTTAATGATAACCAAAGCTTTATTGAATAAAGCAAATTTTAATGGGAAAGATGAATTATTAATAGACAGATATATTGAGTTTAATAAGCTACGTGAGCAATGGAAAGAAAACAATATAGGCAATATTTCATTCAGTGGAAATCCTGAAAAATTTAACAGGATACAGGATAGTATAATTAACGAGCTCGTTGAGACCTTCGATAATAAAATCCTGGATGTGTCTAAGCCGGACAAAAAATTGAGTATAATAAACGTACAGGTTTCGTCCAAAGATGAGTTATTTTCAAAAGAATTTACAAACGTGTTGGTGCAAACTGTAAATAATTTTTACGTTCAAACCAGAACTCAAAAATCTTATCAAAATGTACAAACTTTACAAAGGCAAGCTGATAGCGTTCGTAGTGTTTTAAATGCATCAATATCGGGAGTAGCATATGCTACAGATGCTTCCCCTAATGCTAATCCACTATTAACTGCGCTTAGAGTCCCTTCTCAAAAAAAGCAGATTGATGTACAGGCGAGTAGCGAAATATATGGGGAGCTTGTAAAAAATCTGGAGGTATCTAAAATGATGTTAAGGCAGGAAACTCCGTTAATACAAGTTATTGATGAGCCAATTTTACCTTTACACAAAGAAAAATTAGGTAAGCTAAAAAGTATTGTAGTAGGGGGAATACTTGGCGTTTTTATTACAATAATGGTTTTGGTTATAAAAAAGCTATTTAAAACCATCTTAGCTTAAATTCCATGAGATTTTACACGCTTAAAGTACTCGATATTCGTTTTGAGACGGGTGACACAGTAACGGTTTCTTTTAAACAGCCAGGGTTAAAGCCGATAAAATATAGTGCGGGACAATATCTTAGTTTAATATTCCGTATTAACAACCGTCGTTATATCAGGCCATATTCATTTTCTTCGGCACCGGGGGTAGAAAAAACGTTAAATATTACTGTGAAGCGGGTGCAGGGTGGCGTAATTTCAAATCATATTATTGATAAGTTAAAAATTGATGATGTAGTTGAAGTTATTGAACCTATGGGCGATTTTATTTTATACGATAGCGAAGCTAAAAGTGAAATTTATTTATGGGGAGCAGGTAGCGGTATTACACCACTAATTTCAATTGCAAAATATGCGGTTTATAACAATCGCGCCGCACGTGTAAGGCTTACCTACGGAAACAGGGATTATGAAAACGTAATCTTTAAAAAAGAAATAAATGAATTAGAAATCGCATTTAAAGATGTTTTTTCGGCACAACACTTTATAACCAAACCCTTTATAAGTGAATTAAACCCTAATATAGTACAAGGCCGGATAACAGCGAATGAGGTAAGAGATATACTCAATGCTGGTAAGAACAGACTGAATAACAGTTTACATTATATTTGCGGTCCTGTTGGTTTAAAGGAATCTGTAAAACTGGTACTTGCCGAATACGGTATTAGTGAAGGTCAGATTTTTTCTGAAGATTTTGAGATTATTCGTGATCCGAAAGAATTTGAAAATATATATACACAATACGTATCAATCAAACAAAATAATAAAGAGCCATTTACAGTAGAAGTTATAGCAGGCAAAAGTATATTAGATGCAGGGCTTGACTCATCTCTTAACCTTAATTATTCTTGCCAAACAGGTAGTTGTTTAGTTTGCAGGGCACGGGTATTAAAAGGTGAAGTTAAAATGATTGGAGTAAAACAGTTATCTGCGGACTTAACGCCGGATGAATGTTTGCTATGCAGCAGTTTCCCTATAACTGATAATGTAGAAATTGAAGTAGACTAAGAAAATAACATTATATGAAGGTAGTAATTCTTGCTGGGGGCTTAGGTACCAGGCTTTCTGAAGAGACGGTGTTAAAGCCAAAACCAATGGTTGAAATTGGGGGTATGCCAATTTTGTGGCATATTATGAAAATATATTCTTCGTATGGTTTTAATGATTTTGTAATATGCCTTGGCTATAAAGGATATATGGTTAAAGAGTATTTTGCCAATTATTTTCTGCATAAATCAGATGTTACCATTGACTTAACAGACAATTCTATCAAAGTTCATGACTCACAAGCCGAGCCATGGAAAATTACTCTTGTTGATACTGGGAATGATTCAATGACCGGTGGTCGTATAAAGAGAATAAAATCACACATAGGTAATGAAGCTTTTATGCTAACTTATGGTGACGGTGTTGGAAATATAAATTTAAATGAGCTATTAGTTCATCATAAAAAGGGCGGTAAGTATTGTACAGTAACATCTGTTCAACCTTCGGGCAGGTTTGGAGCGCTAAATTTAAGTGATACAGATGAAGTAGTTTCATTCTTAGAAAAACCAAAAGGTGATGGTTCGTGGATAAATGGAGGCTTTTTTGTATGCGAGCCACAGGTTTTTGATTACATAAAAGATGATAATACAATTTGGGAAAGGGAACCAATGGAGCAAATAGCTGCGGATAATCAAATGGATGCTTTTAAGCACAGCGGTTTTTGGAAGCCAATGGACACTTTAAGAGACAAATTTGAACTTGAAAATGATTGGACTTCTGGTAAAGCTAAATGGAAAAATTGGTAGCCTATGAGTTTTTGGAACTGTTATAAAGGAAAAAAGGTTTTAATAACCGGCCATACCGGGTTTAAAGGTTCGTGGTTGGCAATATGGCTTAAAGAACTTGGAGCCGAGGTATATGGTTATGCGCTGGCACCTGTTGCTGATATGGATAATTTTGTAACTTGTAATTTGCAAAACCAAATCCATCATTTTGAAGGTGACGTGAGGGATGCACAGAAGCTTAAATCATATTTCGGCCATGTACAGCCCGATATTGCCTTTCATTTAGCAGCTCAACCATTAGTATTATTATCGTATCAGGACCCTGTTAGTACTTTTGAAACAAATTTAATGGGTACTGTTAATTTTTTTGAGGCAGTTAGACAAACATCTTCTGTTAAAGTTGCAATTAACGTAACCAGTGATAAGTGTTATGATAATAAAGAATGGGTATGGGGATATCGCGAAAATGACTCAATGGGAGGTAAAGATCCTTACAGTGCATCAAAAGGCTGTTCGGAATTAATCACAAACTCCTATTTAAACTCATTTTTTAATAAAGATGGAAGTTGCCTGGTAGCATCGGCTAGAGCTGGTAACGTCATCGGCGGGGGGGATTGGGCCGCTGATCGTATATTACCCGATTATTTTAGAGCGGTTAAAAAAAAGCAAAAATTAATGATTCGCAATCCATTTGCTACAAGGCCCTGGCAACATGTATTAGAGCCATTAAGCGGATATTTAAATTTAGGCGCAGCATTGATGTTAAAAGGACGCGATTTTACTGGTGGCTGGAATTTTGGCCCCGAAGATACCGCCAACTATTCTGTGAAAGAACTTATTGATAAAATTTTACTTATTAATAATATAGGCGGTTATACTACACCTGAAATCGTGGAGAAACCGCATGAAGCCGTTCTGTTAAAGTTAGATATATCAAAAGCTGTAAACCTTTTAAAATGGCGGCCTGTGTTAAACTTTGATGAAACTGTAAATTTAACTGTTGAGGGTTATCAAGATGATTTAAATGGAGGGGATTTATTAGTGAAAAGAATTAAACAAATAAATCATTATTCAGTTAAAGCCTACAGGAATAATATTAAATGGGCGATATAAAAAATATATTATTAACAGGAGCTACCGGCTATTTAGGTAGTAAGCTTGCCCAAAGCTTCCTTGATAATGGGTATGGCTTGTTTGTTTTAAAACGAGAACACTCTCCTCTGTCAAAAATATTGCCCATAATAGATAAAGTGAGGTTGTATAATGTAGAAACTGTTAATTATGATGAATTATTTAAGGAAAATAAAATAGACGCAATTGTACATACAGCAACCTTGTATGGGCGCAACAATGAAAGTATTGTAGAGTTGTATCATGCTAATTTGATTTTTCCTTTACGACTACTCGATTCGGGTATAAAGTATGGAGTTAAATATTTTTTTAATGCAAACACCACATTGCCTCCTTCTTTAAACCCATATGCATTGTCAAAAATGCAATTTTCTGACATTTTAAAATTAAAGAGTAAGGATATAAAAGTTATTGATGTTGAATTACAATATTTTTACGGCCCTAAAGACGACCCTTCAAAATTTGTATCATTTCTTATATCCAAATTTAAAACCAATGCACCAGTAATTGACCTTTCGGCCGGAATGCAAGTTCGTGACTTTATATATATAGATGATGTAATATCTGGCTATATAACGCTGTTAAAATATGCAGAAAGATTTACGGATTTTAAATCAGTACCATTGGGTAGTGGTCAGGGAATTCTTCTAAAAGATTTAGTAAATAAGATCAAATTAAATTTTGATGGAAATAATTCAATTTTAAATTTCGGAGCTATACCTACTAGAGATGGTGAAGTTATGCACTCAGTAGCCGATATAACCTTTTTAAATGAGCTTGGTTGGACACCATCTTTCGATATAAATGAAGGGCTTAGAAAAACAATTACTATAGAAAACTCAATTTTATATGATTAAAATTAAAGATAAAGAAATAGAGTTAAAAACATTTAAAAGAAGTATTCCTGGCGTTAACTACATTCCAGTTACAGGTAAAATTATTGACGAAGATGATCTTCTTTTATGCATTGAGTCGGTAGCCGATGGATGGTTAACTGCAGGTAGATTCGCAAATCAGTTTGAAAGTAATTTTGCATCATATTTTGGTTCTGAAAAAGCTTTATTGGTAAATTCAGGTTCTTCAGCCAATCTTGTTGCTTTTTATACACTTACATCTCCGAAATTGGGTGATAGGGCCATAAAACCAGGTGATGAAGTAATTACAGTTGCAGCTGGGTTTCCCACGACAGTTAATCCAATAGTTCAATTTGGAGCAATACCAGTGTTTATTGATGTAGACATTCCAACTCATAATGTTAAGGTTGAATTGATTGAAGAAGCGATATCACCCAAAACAAAAGCTATAATGATTGCCCACTCTTTAGGGAATCCCTTTAATTTGGATGAAGTGATGCGTTTAGCTAAAAAGTATAATTTATGGGTAATTGAGGACGATTGTGACTCACTAGGTGCCACTTATAAAAATAAAAAAACAGGCACTTTTGGCGACATATCAACATTTTCATTTTACCCTGCACATCATATAACAATGGGCGAAGGTGGTGCTGTTTTAATCAATAATAATGAGTTATCCAAAATTGCAGAAAGCTTTAGAGATTGGGGAAGAGATTGTTATTGTGAACCAGGTAAAGATAATACTTGCGGATGCCGATTTTCTCAAAAATTAGGCTCTTTGCCTTTCGGATACGATCATAAATATACTTATTCCCATATTGGATTTAACTTGAAGGTTACCGATATGCAAGCGGCACTGGGTGTTTCTCAGCTGCGTAAAATAGATGCTTTTGTTGAAAAACGGAGGCTTAATTTTAAAGCATTACATGACCGTATGAAAGAGTTTGAAGATGTTTTTATTTTACCCGAAGCTACGCCTAAAAGTGACCCTTCTTGGTTTGGGTTTTTATTGACTATGCGCGAAGGGGATGCTGCTGATAGACATATGCTTGTTCAGCATTTAGAAGAAAATAAAATAGGAACCCGTTTATTATTTGCAGGTAATCTTTTAAGGCAGCCTGCATATGCCGATGTAAAACACCGTATTGTGGGTGATTTAAATAATACTGATATTATAATGAATCAATCATTATGGTTGGGGGTTTGGCCCGGTCTTGACGAGGAGCATTATGATTATATTACAGACGTTATAAGAAAATATATTAATTCATAATGAGGTATTTAATAACAGGAGGATGTGGGTTCTTAGGTTCAAATCTTGCCGCGGAAGTGTTAAGAAATGGCGATGAACTTTTTGTATTTGATAATTTATACAGGACAGGTACTGAAAATAATTTAACTTGGCTTAAAAGCTTAGGGAAATTCAAATTCTATCATTCCGATATACGTTCCTATAATGATGTTGAAAATGTAATACTCGATTCAAAACCGGATGTTGTATTTCACTTAGCTGGCCAGGTGGCAATGACTACTTCGTTGGATAACCCAAGGTTGGATTTTGAGATTAATGTTATAGGTGGAAATAATGTGCTTGAAGCTGTTAGGAAGTTTGCACCTAATGCAATAGTAACCTATAGTTCAACAAATAAGGTTTATGGCGATCTAGAATGGGTGGAATACTTAGAAACAAAAAGCCGGTTTATAGCAAAAGGATATGAGCAAGGATTTGATGAAAATGTTCCTCTGAATTTTCAATCCCCATACGGTTGTTCAAAAGGGGCAACAGACCAGTACATGCTTGATTATAATAAAATGTTTGGATTGAAAACTATTGTATTCCGGCATTCCTCAATATTTGGTGGCAGGCAATACGCTACTGCCGATCAGGGTTGGATAGGTTGGTTTGTAAAGCAAGCAATTGATATAAAAAAAGGGTTATTGAAGGAGCCATTTACAATTTCGGGCACAGGAAAACAGGTTAGAGACGTATTGTTTGCTGATGATTTAATCAATTGTTATTTCTCAGCAATAAGGAATATTGATTCTACACAGGGAAAGGCATTTAATATTGGCGGTGGATATAATAATAGTCTGTCGTTGTTAGAATTGTTTGGTGAATTAGAAAATAGCCTAGATATAAAAATGGATTTTACAAGACTACCAGTAAGACAGAGTGACCAAAAAGTTTACATTGCTGACATTACAAAAGCAAATGAAATTTTTAGCTGGGCACCTCTAATTAGCAAAGCAACTGGTTTGCAACGAATGATTAATTGGGTTGGTACAGTATAAAAAAATAACCATGGATACCATTGAAGTAGCGATTCCAACCTATAACAGAGATTTATTTTTGGATAAACTACTCCGCACAGTACCTCCTCATATAAAAATATCTGTTAGTGACAACGGTTCTTTTGTGAATGAAGACTTAAAAAGTAAATATTTAAATGCATCATTTATATCTCATGAAACAGTTATCGAGATATTTGACAATTGGAATTGTGCTGTTGAAAATACATCTTCCGAATGGGTGATAATGCCTTCTGATGATGATGTGTTTTTGGAAAATGCTTTCGCCTATATTAACAATTATATAAATAGATATCCCGATGCAGGCGTTTTGATTTTTGGTTATCAAATTATAGATGAAGATGATAATGTAAGCGAAGGATGGTGCCCACAACAGGAACTTATTTATGATGCACCTTTGGGATATGAAGTGTTTAAGTATGGAGTGGAGGCGAGGATGCCATGTATCGTCTTTAAATCGTCAGTTTTAAAGAAGTTAAAATATTTTGATAATCATTTTGAATTAACGGCAAGTGATAGCGATTTAATTCAAAGAGTTCTTTTAAGTAGTAAAAGTGTATTTATACCAGAAATAATCGGGGCATACAGAGTTTGGAAAGGTAATTTAACCTCTCAAAAAATCGCTACAAAACAATGGTTAGATGAAATTGATTATTGGCAACAAAAAATAACTACTATAGCAGTTGAGAATTATTTACAAATTGGGAAAAAATTAAATCCACATCAAATAGTAGATGAAGTTTATGCCATTAATTTATTGGCAGGAATAGCAAATAAAAGAAAAACAGCAGGTTTTAACGGAGCATATGATTTTTTTAAAAGTGTAAGGTTTCCTTGGCATGCCAAATTGAAAACAAAATTAAGAATTCTTAAAACCTTATTACTTAAGTGAAAGCCGATTATAAAGTTGTCAAGTCTATTCTTGGTTCTACAATGTTTAAATTGTCAGGTGCTGCAGTATCATTTGTATCGGTGCCCTTGCTTTTAAAAACGCTTGGTACAAATAGTTACGCTGTTTGGGTAACTATAACTGCATTGCTTGGATGGTTAAATCTTTTTGATTTCGGGTCTGGGTATAGTTTAAAAAACAAGGTTACGGAATCTCAGGCAAATAATGATAATGAAGACCTTGAAGTGTTAATTGCCGGTACTTTACAGTTTTATATATTAATGACACTATTGTTGGCACTAGCGTTTTTTATATCAACATTTTATGTTAGCGTATTTAAAACACATCTGTATTTAGCCGTTTTAATATATCTTCCTATAATTTTTTCATTTCCTTTTACATTGGGGCATTTTATTATCCAGGGGTTGAAAAAATTTAATTTATTTAATTCAATACTATTTGGGCAAAATTTACTTTGGTTGATAATTTTATTTGCTTTTAAATACAAGTTTTTTGAAGTTAATATTTACCGGCTAGCATTAATTTACAGCAGCTTGTTTGTTATAGCAAATTTTACAATTATTTGTGCTTCGTTAAGGGGGGTGGGATTTAGATGGAAACAAATATTCAATTTTCAACATTTCAAGTCATCGCGAAACTCGCTTTTAGTAGGTACACGTTTTTTTATTTTACAACTTTCATCACTCTTTCTCTATTCAATTGGGAACATCCTTACTTATAACAATCTGTCGTTAAAAAATGTAGCACAATACGATACTGTAAACAAAGTATTTTTAATTGGCATGACAATATTTAATGTAATAATTTCTGTTTTTTGGACAGAAATTTCTCATGCAAAAGCATTAAAAGATAAAAGTAAGCTTGATAAACTTTATAATCAGCTATTACTTTGTGCGCTGGGATTTAGCGTTGGGGTATGTATTGTAACATGTTTTATTCCCTACTTTATAAGTATATGGACTAACAAAGCAATAACCATTGACACTGTAAGAGGGATTTTGCCTTTTGCCCTTTTGATTATTATTCAAGTTTTTTCGTACTGTGGATCTGTTTTTTTAAACGCTTTTGAAAAGCTTAAAGGCCAAATAATATTTTCATTTATCTCGGCCGCTTTAATGATACCTTTAAGCAAATTATTATTTGGTTTGTCAGTAGGCATTGGTACTGTACCATTGTCTTCTGCTATCCTTACATTTCCAACATTAGTCTATGTGTTGTATAAATCTAAGGTCTGTATAAATAGCATTTAGTTATGATATCATTTATTTTGAATAAAATAAGGCGTTTAGCTTTTTTACGTCGCTTTAATCACGCTAAAAAATATATACAGGCTGGTAATTCACACTTTTTTGAAAACTTTCATTTATCTGTATCTAAACCTCTTAATAAAATTTACCTTACCGTTGGTAATGATTCAATAGTTGATTGTAAAGTAATTTTTGAATCGGATACAGGAAACGTTATTATAGGTAATAGAA
The DNA here is from genome assembly GCF_013408825.1 of Mucilaginibacter tundrae. Taxonomy (GTDB): domain Bacteria; phylum Bacteroidota; class Bacteroidia; order Sphingobacteriales; family Sphingobacteriaceae; genus Mucilaginibacter. The sequence continues at coordinate 91,782 of NZ_JACCBZ010000009.1, read as the reverse complement.
CATATATTGGGGCAAGTAATATAATTTGCAAATCAAAAATTGAGTTTGGGGATAATGTATTTATAGCATGGGGAAATTACTTTTATGACCATGATTCGCACTCGATTGATTACAGGCATCGTGAAGATGATATAACACAGCAATTATTAGATTACAGAGCCGGCCGACATTTTATTGAAAATAAAAACTGGGGGGTAGTAAATACAAAGCCCATAAAAATTTGCTCAAACGCTTGGATTGGGATGAATTGTATAATATTAAAAGGAGTTACAATCGGGGAAGGCGCAATAGTTGGTGCAGGAAGCGTAGTAACCCGAGATGTGCCTGCATGGACTATTGTTGGCGGCAACCCGGCGAAAGTAATAAAAGAAATGCCTAATGAATATAGAAGATAGAAATAAGAAAACAGTTTTAGTTACCGGTGCTTATGGTTTCTTAGGTCGATATATAGCTAAGGCGTTTGGTGATTCAGGTTTCCATGTAAGTGGTATAGGCCACGGCAAATGGCATGAGTTCGAATACAGCAAATGGGGCATTCAAAGTTGGTATGAATCTACTATTACTGTTGAAGCCTTAATTAATTTGAATAAAACTTTTGATATTATAGTTCATTGTGGCGGTAGCGGCTCTGTGTCCTTTTCATATCAAAACCCCTATGAGGATTTTCAAAAAACGGTTCAAAGTACAATGTCAATACTTGAATATATTAGATTGTATAGCAAGTCTTGTCATTTTATTTATGCTTCAAGCCCTGCTGTTCAAGGAGATTTGGGCGACAAAAAAATAGTAGAAAACGATCCTTCGAATCCTGTTTCACCTTATGGGTTCCATAAAAAAGCAGCAGAAGAGTTATGTTTATCGTACAATAAAAGCTTTGATATAAAGGTTTCTATTATTCGCTATTTTTCGATTTATGGTATCGGGTTACAGAAACAATTATTATGGGATGCATGTTTAAAAATTAAAAATTCAAATACTGAAGTTGAGTTTTTTGGGACAGGTGAAGAAACAAGAGACTGGATATATGTAACTGATGCGGCCTCGTTGGTTGTAAAAGTTATTGAAAATCAAAAAGATAGCCTGAAGATAATTAATGGAGGAACGGGTATAAAAACTACAGTAAACGATACTTTAAAATTATTAGTTAATTTATATAACAAAAATGTGAGTGTTAAATTCAACGGGTTTACAAAAGAGGGAGACCCAAGATTTTATCATGCTGATACTATAAAGGCGAGAGAACTAGGCTGGGAACCAGCAATGGATCTACAGGTGGGCCTTGTTAATTACGTAAACTTCTTTAAAAAGTTGATGAATGATTAGAGTTGCATTTTTGATAAATTTTTCGAAAGATTATAAGGGCGGTATAAATTATATAAAAAATTTACTATATACAAACTCTATTACAAAATTTCAGGACATTGAGTTTTATGTGTTTGTCCCTTCAAATATTGAACAGGAATATATAAATTTTTTTTCTCCCTATGCGAAAGTTGTATATACTGACATACTTAAGGAGCGCTCAAGCATTTGGTTTTTAAACAAGGTTTTTAATAAGCTTTTCAGTATTCAAGCGCCTTTATATTTACTTTTTAAAAAATACCGTATAGACGTTGTTTCTCACTCCTTTTTTTGGGGCAACTACAAATCTTTAAAAATAGTTAATTGGATTCCCGATTTTCAATGTTTGCACTTTCCGGAGTTATGGCCTGAGAAACAACTTAGTATTATTACTAACATTAACAAAAATATAGTTAAGTATAGTGATATTGTTATATTAAGCAGTTATGACGCGTTAAATGATTTTAAGACTTTTGCGCCTAAACAAATAAACAAGGCTCGGGTATTGCAATTTGTTTCGCAACCTGGCGAAGTAAATGACCTGGACGAGAGTTATTTAGAAATTAAAGAAAAATATAAATTAGGAGATAAGTTTTTTTATTTGCCAAATCAATTCTGGTCGCACAAAAACCACATCATTGTTCTAAAAGCAGTTAATTTATTGGTAAAAAGAGGAATTAAACCGCTGATAGTAACTACCGGTGTAATGAATGATTTTAGAGGAAATAATAAAAGTTTGGTTGAGCTAAAATCATATATACAGCAAAATAATTTAGAATCTAACATAGTATTATTAGGCCTTATACCTTACGATGAAGTATTGGTACTTATGCGCAAGTGTATTGCGGTTATAAATCCTTCCTTTTTTGAAGGATGGAGCTCAACAATAGAAGAAGCGAAAAGTATAGGTAAGCCTGTGATCATTTCTGATATTAAGGTTCATAGAGAGCAAAATCCTGATAAGGCAATATATTTTGATCCTAATAACGAAATGGAGCTTTCGGAAATATTAGGCGACGCCTGGAGTTCTAATTATTTATATGAATCATCTGAACAAATTAATGAAAATCTTAAAAAAGATTTATTGAACAGAACAATTGCATTTTCTAATAATTATTATAAAATAATAAAAGATTTAATGGCAAGTAGTTAATACGTACTAATTAGTTTTTATAAAAATGCAACAACCTATTATTAGTATCATAACAGTAACATACAATGCTGCCGCTTTTATTGAAGATACAATTAAATCGGTAATTAAAATTGGCAGGAAAGAAATTTCATTTATAATTATTGATGGAGGATCTACTGACAAAACAGTTGAGATCATAGAAAAATATAGAAAACATATAACATATTTTGTGAGCGAACCAGACAATGGGTTATATGACGCGATGAATAAAGGCTGGGCAAAGGCTGAAAATAATAGTTATGTGCTGTTTTTGGGTGCAGGTGATTTAATTATTAATTTACCTGATGTTAGTAATTTAAATGCAGATGTAATTGCCGGCGAGGTACAGGTTGGTAACAAATTTTTATTTAAACCTAAACATGATTTTAGGCTTAAATTGGGAAATACGCTACATCATCAGGCCTTATTGATAAAAAAATCTATCCATTCGTCTGCTCCTTTTAATACTAAATTTAAAACTTATGCCGATTTTGATTTTAATCAAAGACTACTAAAATCGGGTGCGAAGATTGTTATAGAACCCGATTTAAAAGGATATGCTATGGAGGGCGGGGTTAGTACTAAATTTAATAAAGATGAATCGTTAGCGGTAGTGGAAATGAACTACGGCTGGTTTTATGTTATGCTTGCAAAACTATACTATTTGTTACGGCATGAAATATAACGAAAGCATTTTAGCAACGATAGTGCTGTATAAAACCAGCCTTTATGATTCGAAGACATTTTTATCATTAACACAATCATTAAAGGCACAAAATATTTGCTTAGACCTTGTAGTATATGACAACAGCCCTGAGTTTAATCAGGATAGCATATTTCAGCATCCTAACTGGCGTATAACTTATATTGCCGATATAAATAATAGTGGTGTTAGTAAAGCTTATAATACAGCTGCTGAAATTGCCGGGGAATTAGGCAAAAGGTGGATCATTTTTTTTGACCAGGATACTACATTTCCGGAAAATACGATTGATAGCTATATTAAGACGATAAATAATTATCCGGACTATAAACTTTTTGCTCCGATAATGTTAAGTAATCAGACCATTATTTCGCCTTGCCGGTTTAAATTTATGCGTGGTACGTCATTTAAGAGTGTAGATGCTGGGGTTAATAAATTACAAAACAAATCAGTTATAAACTGTGGAATGTGCGTTGATACTGATGCGTTTGAAAAAAATAATGGTTATAATGAATTATTAAAGCTAGATTTTAGTGATCATGATTTTGTGAGGAGATTCAAAAAGAATGTAACAAATGAATTTGTGGTGATAGATTTAAAGGTACAGCATGAACTATCAACTAAAAGCAAAAATTCTTTAGATAGCGATTTGATTAGATTTGATCATTATTTAGCAGGCGGGGGAATAATGAGTACATATATAGTAGAAGTATTATTTATTAGGATAAATGCAATGATCCGCGCATTAAAACTGACGTCTGTTCATCATACTCATTATTTTTTATTGAGGCTATTTAAATTAAATATTAAAAAGAAATGGAAGAGGTAGTATTTTCACTAAATCTTCCGTTGTTGTTTGCATTGGTAGGTGGTGTATTTTTTATATACTATATGCTGCTGAGAAAATATATATTTTTTTGGTTTGACCCACTTTTAATATACCTTATATACAACAGTTTTTCTATTGCTTTTGTGCTGTTCTTATATTTTGGCGATCAGCGAATTAAACCCTTTTACCTTGTAACATTCCTTCTTTCCACAGTAGGGCTATTGCTAGGCCTAATAGTAGGATCTAAGCGGGGCTTAAAAAAACTTAATCAGACAAATTTTATAAACGAAAATATTTATAATCATTATGATTTAGTGTTTGATTTTTTCTTGATGATAAGTATAATTATCACTATTGGATCAAATCTCTTGATGCTCATATCCGTTGGAACGCTGCCAATTTTATCAGCAGACCCGAGCGTCGCAAAGGTGGTGCTTTATACCGGAGGATGGGGGCTAGTGCGGCGCATTGATCTGGTTTCTGTTAATTTTATTTTTTCAATTGCACTTCTAAAAATTTTTCACCCTGTAAATAAGATATCAACCTACAAAAAGCTGTTTTATTGGCTCAGTATTGCAATAGGTATACTTATTTTATTTACCATGGGGTCTAAATCTTCACTGGTAGGTATCCTAAATTCCTTTTTTGGGGTAGCTATTATAAATTTGTTTTTCGGGAATAATATTTTCAAACACTTGAAAAGTGACAGAAATATAAAATTAATTAAAACCTTTGGAAAATACTTTTTAATTGCCGGCTTCGCATATATGTTTTTAGTGATTGCCAAAAGTGGCGTTGAAACAAGTGCCGGAAATACATTTATTACGAGGTTAGTTGGTTCGGGTGATACCTTTTATTTTTTCTATGCCTATGATTTATATGATAACTTTAAATTGGGCCCTACTGATTTTATAATGCATATAATAAATCCAATTTTAGGTTTTTTAAGAATTGCGCCGTACGAATATCCTTTGGGGGCCTATATGCTCAACTACGCGTTCGGTACTCCATTAGACTCATTTGGACCCAACGCTCAACACCATATAGAAGGTTTGCTGTATTTTGGTAAAGTGGGCGCCTTTTTCTATTCGTTTTTTTTAGGAGCAATAATTGGGACAGTTAGGCTGTCTTTTTTGAAAAAGGTATTGACTAAACCTAATTTTTTACAACTTACTTTATACATCACAATTGGATCAATAATTGTAAATGCTGCTACAGAAATAGATTTTTTCTTGTTGCTGTTTTATGATATAATTATGTTTGGTTCTATACTGTTCGTATCTTCATTAGCATTGGCCAACTATATGCAGAAGTCTAAAAAAGTTTATTATGAGAGTTAGCATTTGCATGGCAACTTACAATGGTAAGGAGTACATTTTTAATCAGATTAAAAGTATTTTAGATCAACTTTCGACTGACGATGAAGTTATAATAAGTGATGATCACTCAACCGACTCTACTATTGACATACTTAAATCTTTTAATGACGCAAGAATAAAAATATTTACTAACGAACATAAAAAGGGACCGGTAGGGAATTTTGAAAATGCTTTATCTAAAGCATCTGGCGACATAATTTTTTTGGCCGATCAGGATGATGAATGGTTTAGCAATAAAATTGAAATGCACTTAAGTTTACATCAAAAACATTATGATCTGGTTATTTCTGATGCAATTGTGACGGATGAAGATGGCAACGTTATATTTGACTCTTTTTTCGAAGGACGGGGCTCAAAGTCTGGTATATTAAACACGTTGATTAAGAATTCGTACATTGGTTGCTGTATGTCGTTCAATAAAAAAATATTGGATTATGCATTACCTTTTCCGTCATATATTCATATGCATGATTGGTGGATAGGCCTAATAGCCGAAACAAAAGGGAATACTATTTTTTGCACTGAAAAATTAATGTATTATGTGCGCCATCATAATAATGCATCTCCAACGCTAGAAAAAAGTGGATATTCCATTTTAAAAAGATTAAAAAATAGAATACAATTAGCCTATGGTATGCTTTATGTATTGTTAAAGTAATAAGATCTGAATATTGACAAATGAGATATTTAAAACGTTGTGATTGGTGATTATGAACATTGGAACGGAGAATTCACAAATAAGTATTTTAATACCTACCCTAAACGCAGGAAGTGCATGGGTGACGGCTTTACAGGCAATCTCTCTGCAAACCCTTAACGCGAAGCACAAGATTATTGTTGATTCTGGATCCACGGATGATACTGTTGAAATAGCGAAATCATTTGGATTTAAGGTAGTCTCTATTTCCAAACACGAGTTTAATCATGGTGCAACACGGCAGCTATTGGTAGAATTAGCTAAGGATGCTGCCATTAGCATATTTTTAACCCAAGACGCGATTTTAGCTTCTCCTAATAGCATTGAAAATATAGTGAAGGCTTTTGATAATCCTATGGTAGGTATTGCATATGGCAGGCAATTGCCGCATGAAAATGCAAAGCCATTAGAAACCCACGCCAGGTTTTTTAATTATCCGGATGACCCGGAAATTGTTTCGATTGCGGATATTGATAAAAAGGGTTTTAAAGTTTTTTTTTGTTCGAATTCATTCTCAGCTTACCGTCATAGCGCATTGTTAGATGTGGGCGGCTTTCCCTCAAATTCAATAATGGGTGAAGATGCTATTGTAGCTGCAAAAATGTTAAAACAAGGCTTTAAAAAGGCTTACGTGGCTGATGCCGCTGTATATCACTCCCATACTTATACTTTGATTGAGGAGTTTAGGCGATATTTTGACACCAGGGTTTTTCACGAGCAAAACAGATGGTTGATAGAAAATTATGGGAAGCCAACAGGCGAGGGGCTCAAATTTGTAAAATCGGAATTAAAGTATATATCCAAAAATGACCCTAAATATATATTTAAATCCATTGGTTCTTTGGGCGCGAAATGGCTTGGATATAAGGCGGGAAAATATTACAGAACAATGCCTCTATCTCTAATAAAAAGGCTATCCATGCATAAACATTTTTGGAAGTAATATGATTAATTCATCTGCATTATCGCTTGTTAAATATATTAATAGTTAAATTTTATTTTATAGCTAATTCAGTTTATTATGCGGATAAAATGCTTTATATAAAATAAACAAATAATCATTCAGACCGCCTACACTTCCGAGCTTAATTACCTTATTCTATTTAATGGTAATTTTAACATTGTTATCAGTTATTTGGCGTTTTGCTGATAATTAGATGAGAAAATCGACACAAAAAAATAATATTTATATTTTTAAAACAATTTTTAAAAGTTAAGTGTTATCTTTGCGGCACCCCTAAGCCGTTAAAGATGCTCTATGAAATACTCTAGACTACTTCCATTTTTTATATTTATAAGTGATTTTTTTATATTAAATATCGCACTTAAGCTGGCGTATTTATTTTCTTTTACCTATCGTTCATCAAGTATAGAATTCAATAATTTTTTATTATTAGTTAATTTGGTATGGGTGATAACGTCTTTGTTTACAAAAACATACCAGTTATCCAGGCCTTTAGTACTAAGCGAGAATATTAATAAATTTTCGTCTGCACTGCTATATCACCTGGTTATTGTATTGTTTGTTATATACTTCTTTAAATTATATGAAGTAGGGCGTGTCGAACTGGTTATTTCGTACCTGATGTTTTTTGTTCTGATTGCTGTTGAACGGTCATGGATATTTTTCACCTTAGATGTTTTAAGGAAAAGAGGATACAATAAACGGCATATAATTGTTATTGGTAACGAGGGGATAGCCAAAAGGCTATTTAAGTCTTTTGCAAATCATCCTGAATACGGCTATCATTTTATTGATTTTATTGATGAAACAAGAATGAAAAGTGTGTCATCGGAGGTTCTATTTCAAGAAATGCTGGATAAAAGACCTGATGAAATATTTTTATGTTATAAGAATAATAATCAGGATTTGTTAAAAAAGCTGGTGGATTTTGGAGAAGAACATAAGTTTAAGATCAAATTTGTTTCTGATCTGGTGTTAGATAATGGTTTCGCTTCTGTAATTAATTACGAGAATCTGCCGGTTATACAACTTTCATCACATCCGGAAATCAGTTTCAGGACTAGGTTTTTCAAAAGAAGCTTTGATATTTTGTTTTCATTATTTGTTATGATATTAGGGTCGCCGATATTCCTAATAGTTGCATTAATTACTAAGTTTACTTCTAAGGGCCCTGTGTTTTTTAGGCAGGAAAGAGTTGGACTAAACCATAAGCCATTTAGGATATACAAATTCAGAAGCATGTATGTAAATGCGGAATTACTCGGGCCACAGTTATCTAGCGACAACGATCCTAGGATAACTAAATGGGGATCGATATTACGTAAATCGAGGCTAGATGAGTTACCTCAATTTTGGAATGTTTTAAAAGGAGATATGTCTGTTGTTGGTCCAAGGCCTGAGCGTCAATTTTTTATTGAGCAATTATTATTAAAATCGCCTAATTATAAAAAATTACTTACCCTTAAACCAGGGCTTACATCTATTGGACAGGTGAATTATGGATATGCCGAAAATATTGATCAAATGCGTAGCCGCGTACGTTATGATCTAATATATCTCAATAACATAAGCTTTAATAGTGATATGGGCATAATCTTAAAAACCATTCAAGTTATGGCTCAACTTAAAGGAAAATAAGCGTTTTTCGCCTGCTTAACAATCTTTATCCAGATAAACATTTAAAAGCCCGTAATAGGGTTTAACTTTGCCATGTTTTATCTGTTTAATTCATAAGTTTAATGGCCGGTATCTATATTCATATTCCTTTTTGCAAACAGGCTTGTCATTATTGCGACTTTCATTTCAGTACATCTTTAAAATTTAAACACGAGCTTATAGAGGCCTTAGTCAAAGAAATTCAGCTACAAAAAAAATATTTAAATGGTGAAAGTATTGAAACCATCTATTTTGGTGGTGGAACTCCATCATTGTTAAATGAGGCCGAGATAAGTTTATTGATTAACACCATAACTAGTTTACATTCGGTTGCTTCCGATGCGGAAATAACGTTGGAAGCCAATCCTGACGATTTGGATAAAGCCAAATTACGTGCTTTAAGGCAAACATCTATAAACCGCTTTAGTATTGGAATACAATCTTTTTTTGATGAAGATTTGCAGTGGATGAACCGCGTACATCGTGCTGGTGAAGCTGGATCAGCAGTAAAAAGGGCTCAGGATATGGGCTTTGAAAATATTACCGTCGATCTTATTTACGGTTATCCCTTGCTAACCGATCAAAAGTGGAAGTTTAATACTGACAAAGTTTTTGAATTGGGTGTTCCGCATGTTTCAGCTTATTCCATGACTGTTGAACCTCGCACGACCCTGGCATCGTTCATTAAACAAAAAAAACAGGCAGCCATGAGCGATGAGCAAAGCGCTGCACAGTTTACTTTTTTGATGGACGGGATGCAAACAAAAGGGTTTGAGCAGTACGAAATATCGAATTTTTGCCAGCCAGGATTTTATTCGCGGCATAACTCCAACTATTGGAAAGGAGTGAAGTATTTGGGTATTGGCCCATCAGCACACTCATATAATGGCGAAACGCGACAGTGGAATATAGCCAACAATACCAAATACATGCAAGGCTTGGGTTCAGACGTGATACCTGCCGAAACAGAAATACTGTCGGAGATAGACAAATTGAACGAATATATCATGACCTCGTTACGTACCAGTTGGGGGCTTGATTTGGACAATTTAAACAGCATTGCATCCGCGTCAGCCAATCAACTACAAAGCGCAGCAACTGAATTTTTTAACAACGGTTGGTTATCCCAACAAAATAATATAATATACTTAACACAAACTGGCAAGCTTTATGCTGATCATATAGCCTCAGAGCTTTTTTTTAGCAAAGAGGATAATTACTAGCTTTGCCGGTCATGAAAATCAAAGTCATTTTATGTTTATTGCTATTTGTTGTAGGATTAGTAAGCTGCCAGGCAATAACCGATGATATGTTTCCTGGTAGATATGTTTTGAATATCGATAAAAAGGATTCCATCATTTTAAATGATGATTATACCTATGAGCATAAGTATGTTGACTCTTTAAATAAAATGCATAGGTGCATTGGTAAATGGGAATTGAATTTTAATAAGACAATCCTATCCTTACATGATTTTAATTCTTTTAAAGCTCACGGTGTTGATTTTAAAGGAACCTGGAAATCATATCTCGGTATGGATGAAGATTCTGTACGGATATTATATACAAGCTACACTGTAGATGATGAAGATGTAGAACTGCATTACGGTATGAAAATTACTGATAATTAAACGGCTAATAAAGGCGCGCATCTACGAATAAAATCCCCATCCGGTTTGAAAAAATATATAACCTCAAGCTCTTAGCAAATACCACCGATTTAAAAACCGGCAGGTAGTAAGTGCCGTATCTTCTTTCATATTACCCTAAAGAAACAATATGAAAAAATTAATCATCTCGGCCTTTGCTTTAGCAGCTATCGCATTTGCGCCAAACACTTTCGCACAAACCAAAATGGTTGGTGGTGCGGCAATGTATCCAACAAAAAACATTGTTGAAAATGCAGTAAACTCAAAAGATCATACTACACTTGTTGCCGCTGTTAAAGCTGCCGGTTTAGTAGAAACTTTAGAAGGCCCTGGACCGTTCACCGTGTTTGCACCAACCAACGAAGCATTTGCCAAACTACCTGCCGGTACAGTAGACTTTTTAGTAAAACCAGAAAACAAAGCAACCCTAACCAAAATTTTAACCTACCATGTTGTTGCAGGCCGTTTAAGCGCTGCCGATTTAATGGCTAAAGTTAAAATGGGTAGTGGCTCGGCTACTTTAACTACTGTTGAAGGCGGTACTTTAACAGTTATGCAAAAAGGATCGAAATTATACCTTGTTGATGAAAAAGGCGGTAAGTCATGGATTACCATTGCCGACGTGTTCCAAAGCAATGGCGTAATACATGTAGTAAATACTGTATTAATGCCTAATTAATTATTTGCGGTTTTAAGGCAGTTTGTGGGTGATGAGTGTTGTGTACAAACTGTCGCTGCAAATATTTAAAATATTTCTCTACCTATAGAATGAGATGCCCGGTTGCAAAAGCGCCGGGCTTTTTTGTGCATACATTTTTGTCAAAAAAATATCAAAAACAATTTTCCTCTTTTTAGGTTTTTCTCTTTTAACTACTTTTGACTGTTAATTAATTGTAAACATGGGTATTATTCTAAGTCCGATAGATAGAGTAGATAGTATAAGCCGGGAGGATTTTGTTAACAATTATTTAAAGCCACGCAAACCGCTTATTATTCGCAAAGCCACCGAAAGCTGGCCAGCCTTGCAAAAATGGACTTTCGATTATTTAAAAGAAACTGTTGGCGATGTAGTTGTGCCGCTTTATGACAGTTCAAAGGCCGACCCATCAAAGCCAATTAATGCTTCTGCCGCCGAAATGAAATTTGGCGATTATATTGACCTTATACAAAAAGAGCCTACCGACTTACGAATATTTTTATTCGACCCAATAAAATATGCACCGAAATTGCTGGACGATTATCGTTCTCCTACTGATTTATTAGGCGGATTTTTGGATAAATACCCTAATATGTTCTTCGGCGGCAAAGGGTCTGTTACTTTTTTGCACTACGATATTGACCTTGCACATATATTTCATACCCATTTTAACGGGCGCAAACAGGTTATTTTATTTGATAACAAATGGAGCGAACGCCTGTATTGTATTCCTTTTGCCACCTATGCATTAGAAGATTACGATATTGAAAAGCCTGATTTTACTAAATTCCCGGCATTAAACGGGGTTGAAGGACAAGAAGCGATATTGGAACACGGTGATACTTTATTTATGCCGACTGGGTTTTGGCATTGGATGAAATATTTGGATGGTTCGTTTTCTATTTCACTGCGTGCCTGGGATAAATCATGGGGTATTAAAGCCAAAAGCTTATATAATTTAACCATACAACGTAAGTTTGATGACATTATGAAGAAGAACTTTAAAAAGCGTTACATGGATTGGAAGGAAGAATTAGCTATTGAAAGAGCTAATAAAGCTTTGGCAGAAGGGCAACCGAGATAACAACCGCCGCGTCATTTTTAACGTTGTCTTAATATATCCAATTAAATATTTACGTTACTTTGCTGAACTTCGGTGTTATGGCTTGCCTTTGGGTGAATTGTTGATCCGACAAAACATCAAAGTATGAGTTTCATCCTCCGTCCGATCGACACTGTCGAATCGATTAGCCCCTCCGATTTTAAAAAGAATTATTTAGATAAGCGCAAACCGTTAATTATTAAAGGCCTCACCAAAAGCTGGCCCGCCCGTGAAAAATGGACTGCCGAATATTTGAAAGAAGTAGTGGGTAAAAAGGTGGTGCCGCTTTATGATAATTCAAAAGCCGATCCATCTAAACCCATCAATTCATCAGCCGCCGAAATGCCTTTTGATGAGTATATTGATCTGATCAAATCTACACCAACAGAACTCAGGATTTTCTTCTTCAACATATTTAAGCAAGCGCCGCAATTACTGGATGATATTGTTTTGCCTAAAGATTTAATGGGTGGTTTTTTAGAAAGCATGCCTGCTATGTTTTTTGGTGGATCGAATTCAGTTACATTTTTACATTATGATATTGATTTGCCGCATATATTCCATACCCATTTCGGCGGGCGTAAGCACATTATCCTGTTTGAAAACAAGTGGAAGAATCGCTTATACTGCATACCCAATGCTACCTATGCTTTGGAGGATTATGATGTAGCTAACCCCGATATAGCCAAATTCCCGGCATTGGACGGGGTAGAGGGCTTTGAAACTTTTTTAGAGCACGGCGACACCCTGTTTATGCCAACGGGCTACTGGCACTGGATGAAGTACCTTGACGGCTCTTTCTCATTAAGCCTGCGTGCATGGGATGCTTCGCCAATACGTAAAGCAGCCAGTTTGTATAACCTCGCTATAAAAGGTGGCTTGGATAGCTTGTTGAAGATGACCTTTAAGGCTAATTATGCTAAGCGCCGTGAGAAAATTGCGGTTAAGAGAGCTGACAGGGCATTAGCTGCGGATCGCCCTCACTAGAGGTTTGGCTAAAGCCGGAACAATTCATGATGGATCCGTTGACTGAAGTCAACGGCAATGAATAGCAAAATTGGCTTAAGTCAATAAATACAACTACCTACTACGGTTTTTGATTCTTAAGATGTATGGTCGCAAACTATCTTCCACTCACCATTGATCTTTTTGAACCACAAGGTGAAATATCCACCTAAAGCACCTGCGTCACGGTTTAAATGCCAGCCGCCAAGCATAAAGGCATTGGTTTTATCAAGTATCTCTAACTTAATAATGGTGAAAGCCAACTGCCCCATAGCAGCTTTATTCGGGTATGCTTTTTTATAATGATCGGCTGTGGTTTGCCAGCCGTATTGCGGGGCAGTTTTGCCAACGAAAACTAAGGAGTCGGATTTCCAGTAGCCTTGCATAAAGCCGTCAATATCGCATTTGTTCCAGGCCGTTTGCTGGTCGCTAATTACTTTGAGGATAGCCCGCCTGTCCTGCGCGAATAGAGTAGCGCTGAAAATGATTAAAATGAATGTGAGTAACAACTTTCTCATAAAGCAAATTACACAAAAATCATTAAAAAATACTTTTAGCTTTGGGTTTTTGCTTATACATCTATGAATAAGAAAGTACTATGCTTCGGCGAAGTTTTGTGGGATGCTTTTGGAAACGAAAAAATTGCCGGTGGCGCGCCCATGAATGTTGCAAGACATTTGGTTCAGCAAGGTGTAAAAGCCGGTTTTGCAAGCCGTGTAGGTACAGATGAATCCGGAGATAAACTGGCTGATGTTTTAAGACAAAATGGACTTTATTCGGAAAATACCATTCAGCGTGATGAAACCTTGCCAACCTGCGAAGTTACCGTGCAGCTTGATGATAAAGGGCAGGCTACCTACATTATCCCCGAGCCTGTTTCATGGGACAATATTCAAACAACTGAAACGCTTACACATTCAGCTATAAATTCGGCTGCAATTGTATTTGGCAGTTTAGCTTGTCGTACAGACGTTACCCGTAATACGCTATTAAACTTATTAGACGAAACCAAAGCATTAAGAATATTCGACGTTAACTTGCGTGCTCCGCATTATACACTTAGCACTATAGAAAACCTTGCAGCGCGTGCTACGGTTGTGAAAATGAACGAAGAAGAAGCCCGTTTGTTAATTGGCGGCAGTAGTAGCTCATCGTTAAAAGATATTATTGCGGAGTTTCGTGCTAAATATCATCCTAAAACAATTTGCGTTACCCGCGGCGAAAATGGTGCCATCATTTGGCATGATCACGATTATTTTGAACATCCCGGTTTTAAGGTTGAGGTAGTTGATACTGTGGGCGCTGGAGATGCATTCCTGGCGACTTTTATAACAGGCCTTTTAGCTGCCGAACCAATGGAAGAATTGTTGATAAAAGCGTGCGCGATTGGTGCGTTTGTTACCAGCAAACGTGGTGCAAATCCTATTTATGATGATCAGGAGATCGGCCGCATTATGCAAAGCTAACGACCATTTTTTTACTTTACACTTACTATAAAGCTGTATGCTTAATCTATTTTTGTGTAGATAAACTGCAAAAATATGAAGGTTGAAATATGGTCGGATGTGATGTGCCCGTTTTGTTATATTGGCAAACGTCGGTTTGAGACTGCATTGGCGCAATCGACACACAAAGATGAAATACAGGTAGAATGGAAAAGCTTTCAGCTTAACCCGGATATGGTAACTAGTCCCGGTACTAACATCAATCAATACCTCGCCAAAATAAAAGGCTGGACTTTAGAGCAAGCCGAAGAAATGAACGCCCATGTTACCGATATGGCGGCAGAGGCAGGTTTAACTTATAACTTCGACAAAGCGATAGTCGCTAATAGCTTTAACGCGCACAGGTTTAGTCACCTGGCTAAAAAACATGGTTTAGGCGATGCTGCTGAAGAACAATTGTTCAAAGCTTATTTTACTGATGGTAAGAATACTGACGATATAAACACGTTGGTTGAATTAGGTACAGCTATTGGCCTTGATGCCGCAGAAGTAAAACAAACTTTAGAAAGCGATGCTTATGCCGGTGAAGTAAGAGAAGATATTATTGAAGCTCAGCGACTTGGTGTTCGTGGGGTGCCATTTTTTGTGTTGGATAGGAAGTATGGTATTTCTGGGGCGCAGGCTGTGCCGGTTTTTGAGGAAACTATTGAAAAGGCATTTACCGAATGGCAGCAGGAAAACCCAAAACTTAATATTGTTGAAGGTGATAGCTGCGGTCCGGATGGGAATTGCTAACATAGCCGAAATCGTTCCCAATTCAAACATTTTTTATTAAACTTGCTCATTAGCTTAACAACCAATTATGAGCATTTTAAAATCCGCAGTAGCAGGCGTTATGGTATTTATGGCGCTTAACTCTGTAGCATCAGTACAAATAATTATTAAGCCCGAAAAATATCCTGTTTATAACGGGGAATTAGGTGTTAAATACTCAGCAAAAAAAACTGTATTTAAAGTTTGGGCGCCAAAAGCTTCGGCGGTAAAACTGCGTTTATATGATGCCGGTGAAGGTGGATCGCCCATAAAAGAGATCGATCTGGTTAAAAAAAACGGGGGAAGCTGGCAAGCGGTTATCAACTATAATGTCAAAAATAAATACTATACCTTCCAGGTAATGCAGGATGGTAAATGGTCGTTAGAGGCGCCGGATATTTATGCGAAAGCTGTAGGGGTTAACGGTCATCGTGGTATGGTGGTTGATTTAAAAGCGACAGATCCTCAGGGTTGGAATAAAGATAAAAGCCCTAAACTTAAAAAACTAACGGACGCGGTTATTTATGAATTGCATATCCGTGATATTTCTATCGATCCAAATTCAGGCATCAAAAATAAAGGCAAATTTTTAGGGTTGACGGAGGCCAACACCAAAAGTCCGGATGGACAAGCAACGGGGTTGGCGCATTTAAAAGAATTAGGGGTAACCCATGTACATATATTGCCGGCTTTTGATTTTAACTCCATAGATGAAACCAAGCCTAACGAAAAGCAATATAACTGGGGCTATGATCCTTTAAATTATAATGTTCCTGAAGGTAGTTACTCCACCAATCCATACGACGGTAATGTAAGGATAAAAGAATTTAAGGAGATGGTGCAGGCCCTGCATGCTAACGGATTACGGGTGATACTGGATGTGGTTTATAACCATACTGCGGATATCGCGCATTCGAGTTACACGCAATTTGCACCGGGCTATTTCTATCGTCATAATGCTGATGGTAGCTATTCTGATGCTACGGGTTGCGGTAATGAGTTTGCTTCTGAGCAACCAATGGCGCGTAAATTTATGATGGAGTCGGTGCTTTATTGGGTTAAGGAATATCACGTAGACGGCTTTCGTTTTGATCTGATGGGGACGCACGACATTAAAACCATGAATGCCATCAGCGATACATTGCACGCTATAAACTCAAGCATTGTAATTTACGGCGAAGGATGGACAGCAGGAGCAAGTCCTTACCCTGAAGATAAGCGCGCGATGAAAAAGAATGTGCTGAAATTACATAAGATAGCGGCTTTCAGCGATGATATCCGTGATGGGTTAAAAGGTGGGTTTAGTAATGTGAAGACTAAAGGCTTTGTAAGCGGTGACAAAAACTCAAAAATGAGTGTGATGTTTGGTATCGTGGCATCGGTACAGCACCCGCAGATAGATTATAGTAAAGTTGATGATTCCAAGGCACCTTGGGCAGAGGAGCCTTATGGAACGATAAGTTACGCTTCCTGCCATGATGATAATACTTTGTTCGACCGTTTAAGAATTGAAAACCCCGATGCATCGGAAGCAGACCTGATCAAGATGGATAAGCTGGCTAATGCGGTTGTACTTACTTCACAAGGGATAGCATTTTTACATTCAGGCGAGGAAATGTTGCGTACCAAGCAATTGGTGGCCAATTCCTTTAAATCACCCGATAATATTAATGAGATAGATTGGAGCCGCAAAGCCAAATACGTTGAGGTATTTAATTACTATAAGCAAATGATAGCTTTGCGTAAAGATCATCCCGCATTCAGGATGCCAACCGCTGGAATGATCCGCAGGCATTTGAAATTTATCGAAACCGATGATGCGTCAACCATCGCTTATCAATTAACCGACCATGCCAATGGCGATAAATGGAAAACCATTTTAGTGGTGCTAAATGGCAGCAGTGGTGCCAAAACAGTTAACATCCCGACTGGTAATTGGACTTTGGTAAGTGATGGCAATAAGGTTGACGATGCTGGCAAAATAGTTAGCGGCCAATCGGTTACTATTCCAGGTATTACCGCTTATATTTTGCATGATTAGTAAAGAAATGCTAATATCAAACATTAGCATTTCTTTACTTTCTATATAAATATTATTAAATACCTTTGCAAAAGTGTACTTGTTACACTTAGTAGATGGAAGAAATAATAACGGATAGCACAGCAGAAGTTCAATATACAAGATCGAAACTTACTTTAAGGTTAGTAGTTGGTGTTATGTTTTTCCTTGCGGGATTATGTTTCGCCAGTTGGGCATCGCGTATAGTTACGGTACAGCAAACACTGGGCTTGTCTGATGCTGGCTTGGGTGCTGTGTTGTTCTCGCTTCCGGTGGGGTTAATGTGTTCGCTTCCTTTTTCCGGTTGGATCATTACCATAATCGGCAGTAAAAGGTTACTCATCGTATCACTTATTGTATATAGCCTGGCATTAATCAGCTTAAGCCTGGCGCAAGGTGTTGTACAGTTAATAGGTTGCTTAATATGCTTTGGTTTTGCAAGCAATTCAGTAAATATCGCTGTTAACACCCAGGCAGTCGCCGCTGAAGTGATGTATAAAAAACCTATTATGGCATCCTTCCACGGCTTGTGGAGTTTAGCCGGGTTTACAGGTGCTGGCATTGGTACATTTATGATAGCTAATGGAATTGTGCCGCTGCATCACTTTGTGTTAATAACCGCTATTGTGGTATTGATGATTATTTTAACCGCTAAATACCTTAAAGATGATAAAGTAACCAATAGCGGCCCAGTATTCGTGATGCCTGACAAATCATTGATCACGCTAGGAATCATTGCTATGTGTTCTATGATCTGTGAAGGAGCGATGTTTGATTGGAGTGTCATCTATTTTAAAAAGGTGGTGCTTGCGCCAACAGCTTTGGTAGGTATAGGTTTCACCGCTTTTATGTGTACCATGGCCGGCGGCCGATTTATTGCTGATTGGTTTGCCCACCGTTATGGTTTGAAACGTATTTTGCAAACCAGCGGGAGTTTAACAGTCACGGGTTTATTAATTGCTGTTATATTCCCCTATTTTTATACAGCAATAGCTGGTTTTTTATTGGTGGGTGCAGGTGTTTCATCAGTAGTACCTATGGTATATAGTGCTGCAGGAAGGTCAAAAACAATGGCTCCGGGAGTTGCACTGGCAGCGGTATCAACTATCGGGTTCATCGGGTTTCTGTTTGGCCCACCAATAATAGGATTTATCGCCGGATTGGCTACTTTAAGAGCATCATTTGTATTTATTGCCTTTATGGGTACTTGCGTAGTAGTTTTATCAACCAAGGCCAAATTATAACTATTCCTGATTTAAATCATCCTCGTGGGGATTTAACAAGTATTCAAATTGCTCATGCCCATTATGAAATATAAACTTTAAGCGGTGTTTAGCCTCTTCAATATCTAACGACATGGCTGCAAGTGTTGACGGGATATTATCCCTGATCAATTTTATATCTGTAACGTTTGGCATTTCAATAAATATATCATCACCCTGCGGGCTGATTTTCCAACCCTGTAAATGAGCATTATTTAAAGTATCGATCCATTTTTGCTGATAAAAGTTCATAGCAGATAATTAATATCCTTATTAAGGAATCTACGCGCTAATGGTTTTATACTATAGATAATTAATTGCCTTTTTTAGCTAATTTACCAATAGTGAGGCCCTGCACAATTACTGAAAAGATGACGATGAGGTAGGTGATCAATACAAATTCATTTCTATGCATAACTTCGGGTAATGATAATGCCATCGCTACAGAAAGGCCACCTCTTAACCCGCCCCAGGTTAACATAGCGATGGCATTCTTTTCAAACTTTATCCAAAACCGTAAAACAGCTATTGGTAGTAACACGCAGATATACCGTGCAAATAAAACTACAAATATCATTATAAAGCCAATAAGCATAATGGTAGGATCAATTTTTATTACCAGCATTTCCAGGCCCATCAACAAAAATAAAATCGCGTTAAATATCTCATCCAGCATATCCCAAAACTTTAGCAGATGGTCCCTGGTAATCTCCGAGAAACCTTCGCGTTTGCCTTTTGTGCCGATAATAATACCGGCAATGATAATAGCTAATGGCCCCGAAAGATGAAGATGATCCGCCAATGCATACCCGCACATTACTACGGTTAAGGTAATAAGCACTTCAACACTATAATTATCTATCGCTTTAATCAGAAAATAAGCTAAATAACCTATTATGCCACCAAAAACTATCCCGCCGCCAGCCTCTCGTACAAAAAGCAGGGCTGTACTACTTATAGAGAATTTGTCCATCCCATTTGTAGCAATCTCCAATATTGTTAAAAATACTACTACACCAACACCATCGTTAAATAGCGATTCACCTGCGATTTTAAGCTCGAGTGACTTCGGTATGCCCACTCTTTTGAGTATGCCCATAACCGCAATTGGGTCTGTAGGCGATATCAATGCTCCAAATAATAAGCAATAGACGTAAGGTATAACGAATTGAAACATTTGGAAGAGATAGTAAGCTAACACGCTGACCAAAAAAGTTGAAATGAATGTACCAATTGTAGATAGGATAATTACAGGCCACAGTTCATTTTTAAGTTTGTTAGCGTCAATGTGCAAGGCCCCGGCAAATAATAAAAAGCCGAGCATTATTTTCATCAGCACTTGTTCAAAATTAATATTAGCTACAAGTTCGTGTGCTTTTGTTGAAAAAGTTGGTATTAAGTGGCCGATCAAAACAATAAGCAATGATGAAAACATAGCCAATACCATTATCCCAATGGTGCCGGGTAATTTAATCCATCGCTCATTAACATAGGCGAAAACGGCCGCAAGGAAAATGATTACAGATATTATTTGATAGGTTTCCACTGCGGTAATGTTTGATTCCCCAATTTACTATAAATAGTTTAATATAAGTGTATGGCGGGTAAATGTTAATATTATATCAATATTCAATTATCATATTTATATAATAATTGTTAAAATGTAAGTTCACGTCAAACAATATGGTTTAATTTTTTGTAAGATTACTTAATCATAACTGGCATATTAATACCTTTGTCCCTAATTGATGGATACAACTGATACCACACCAATAATCCCAGAACCCGCGAAGCGAAAACGATTTGCAAGCTTTAGAAAAAGTCTGACTGATTTTTTTGCGAGCCTTTACAATATCAATGCCTTTATAATCCGTTTTTTTAAGGAAGCTTTTTTGCCCCCTTATGAGTTTAAAGAAATTATAAGGCAATGTTATGAAACGGGTGTACGGTCGTTCACGCTAATATCATTAACCGGTTTTATTGTGGGTTTGATATTCACCAAGCAATCTCGCCCTTCATTGGCGGAGTTTGGCGCGACATCATGGTTGCCATCGTTGGTATCCATCGCCATTATGAGAGCGCTTGCACCGCTGGTAACCGCGCTTATTGCCGCAGGTAAGGTTGGTTCAAGTATTGGTGCCGAGTTAGGCTCCATGCGGGTAACCGAGCAGATTGATGCAATGGAAGTATCGGGCACAAACCCATTTAAGTTTTTGGTTTGCACCAGGGTATTAGCCACTACGCTAACTATACCTATTTTGGCTACTTATACCGGTTTAATATCCATCCTTGGCGGTTTTTTAAACGTATATGTTAATGAGGGCACCAGTTATCGCACTTATATAGGCCAGGTTTTTGATCCTTTAAGTTTTATTGATTTTACAGCTGCCTTAATTAAATCCATTGTATTCGGGTTTACTATTGGTATTGTAGGATGCTACCAGGGTTATAACTCAAGCAGTGGTACCGAGGGTGTTGGCAAAGCTGCAAACGGCGCGGTAGTTACAGCTATGTTTTTAATATTTATTGAGGAAATTACCATTGTGCAAATAACCAGTTGGTTCAGGTAAACATGGAAAAGCAGAAAGCACCTATAGATCACAACAACGCCGTAATACGTGTTCATGGACTTAAAAAAGCCTTTGGCGATTATGAGGTATTGCGTGGTGTTAACCTGGAATTATTCCAGGGCGAAAACCTTGTGGTGCTGGGTCGCTCAGGTACAGGAAAATCGGTGCTTATAAAGGTAATATCGGGTTTATTAAAAGCTGATGCAGGTACAGTTGAGGTATTAGGACAGGATATTGATCAACTAACAACTAAGCAACTGCAGGCACTGCGCATAAGGATAGGATTTTCGTTTCAAAACAGCGCTTTGTATGATAGTATGACGGTGCGTAAAAACCTTGAGTTTCCTTTAGTGCGAAACCGCCGGGGGATTGGACGCAAAGAGATTGACACAGCGGTTGAGCGGGTTTTAGAGGCAGTAAGCTTATCTCAAACCATCAACCAAATGCCATCGGAACTTTCGGGCGGGCAACGTAAGCGGATTGGTATTGCACGTACGTTGATATTGAACCCTGAAATAATGTTGTATGATGAACCAACAGCCGGCCTTGATCCTATTACATGCATAGAGATAAATGAGCTTATTAATGAGGTGCAGGAGCGATATAAAACATCATCTATCATCATTACACACGATTTAACCTGTGCCAAACAAACCGGCGATAGGATTGCTATGTTACTTGACGGAAAATTTCAACGGGAAGGTTCTTTTGAACACGTTTTTGATACGGATAATGCCCGGATAAAACCATTTTTTGATTACAATTTTATAAAATAGATATTTACCATAATATTATGGATTTAAGAGAAAACAGGCGCGCGGTGATAGTCGGATTATTTTTAGCCATTGGGTTAATTGTATTCATCCTAGGCGTATTTACTTTGGGCGGTCAGTCAAAAAGTTTTTCAAAAAGCGTACATATCAGCGCCGTATTTGATGATGTTGCCGGCTTAAAAAAAGGCAATAACGTTTGGTTCTCCGGCGTAAAGGTGGGTACCATAAGCGATATACATTTTACCGGCCCGTCACAAGTTGATGTTAAAATGAGTGTCGATGAAAATTCACGCCAATACATCCATGATAACGCGCAGGTACACATTGGTTCCGATGGATTGATCGGCAATAAGATCATCGTTATTGATGGCGGCAGCCCGCAAGCGCCCATTATTCGTGAAGGTGATATATTGCAATCGGCGAAAATTGTATCTACCGATGATATCATCAAAGTAGTTCAGCAAAATAACGAGAACCTGTTAGCCATAACCAGCGATTTTAAATTACTGAGTCACAAGATATTACAAGGAAAAGGAACAGTAGGCACGCTTTTAGCAGATAGCATGATGGGCGTGCAGTTAAAACAATCAATGCATAACTTACAAATTGCTACACAAAGCGCGGCAGTTATGGCTAATAACCTTAATAAATTTAGCAACAAGCTAAGCACTAAAGGCGGTTTTGCTGATAAGCTATTTACTGACACTGTTACCTTTAACAAAATACAAGGTGCGGTGGCCCAGCTAAAAGCTGCTGCCGATAATGCGAACATATTGACCCAAAACTTAAATAAGGCCAGTAATAAACTTAACAGCACCGATAACGTATTAGGTATATTACTTAACGATAAAGCCAGCGCGGCTAAAGTACAAACCAGCATTAATAACCTGCAACAAGGTACAGTTAAGCTGAATGATGACCTTGAAGCTGCCCAGCATAATTTCTTGTTGAAACACTTTTTTAAAGAACGCGCAAAAGCAAAGGCCGATAGTTTAAAGAACGCCGGTAAACAGTAATTGTTAACCGTACTGTACCACGAAACATATGGTACACCTGGTACAAATGGTACACTTTGCGGCCAAAAACGCCCTTAAAAGTACTAAAAACGCTGATTTTAGGAGTTAAATCACCTCGATTTTTGCCCTAAAAACTTGCTTTTTGGTCTAAAAATCACCAAAAAATTGCCATTTTTTACTCTTTTTTGATCAAATTCATGTTGTTTTTGGTCGAAATATGAGCTTTTTGTTTCAAAAATTATGGTGGATATCATAAAACTGGAACAAACTATTATAACTGTAACATGTTTACTTACTAAACCTACAGTTATGAAACATAAGGAAACTCCCAATAAAGAAGGCGATGCAAAACAAGGCGTAAAACCAGATACTACTAAGTTAAAAACCGAACCACCCATCAGCGAAAAAGATGAGGTGAAAAAGGCTGAGGATAAAACCAGGAAAGCCACCGGTAGGCATTTATAATGGTTTTCTTATTAATTTAGGCAATTATTCTTATCCGCGATGAAATATATATTGCCTTTTGTTGCTTTTCTACTCCTGGTCCAATCCTGCAAACCTGCCATTAAATCTGCTGATCTTTACGGTACCTGGAAGTATTTAAAGGTTGAAAATCCAAATGAAACCCCGCCAAGTAGTGTACCGCAAGATGAGCTGCAGGTGCAAGCGCCTTATATCAAATTCACCAAAAGCGATAGTTTGATCATTATTTGGGGTGGTAAGGTGTTATCACATGGTATGTTCCATATGGAAGGCAATAACATCAGTTATACAGAAAAGCTACCTGATGGTTCTACAAGGACATTCCCTTTCTATATCTCAAAGATCGATGGCAAAAATTTAGTGTTTGAAACGCTTGGCGAACAGGGGACTAGGGTTACGGCTGTTAAGGAATAATCTTAATGCCCCACCGGCATAGTCGTTTTATCCGGCTCAATTTCCTCCACAATAAAGCACCTGCCGATAAGTAAAATGCATAAAGCTATAACTGACGATATAGAAATAATTACCGCCATTGAAAATGGCGAAATGGTGGTAAACAAACTTACAGAATAGGTAGCGAACGCGCCTATGCCTAACTGCATGGCACCCATCAGTGATGACGCTGTTCCCGCGTTTTTAGAGAAAGGCGCTAATGACAATGCCGAAGCATTAGGATTAATAATACCTACGCCGCACAGGATCAAAAATATCATAGCAAGCGTTCCGCTCAGCCCAAACCAACCGTTATAAGATTCTATCAAATAGAAAACGGCCACTATAGCTTGCCCTATCAAAGCAACTATAACAATACGTTCACTGCGAAAGTATTTTAGCAGCACATTATTCAATTGGCTGGAGCCAATGAAGGCGATAGAGAGAAAAGCGAAGATCCAGCCGTAAACCTTACCGTTTACATGGAAATACTCCATAAATACAGCCGGCGATCCTGCAACGTAGGCAAACAATCCTGCGAATGCAAGTGATGATGTTATGGCATAGGTATAAAACTGTGGTACGGTTAATACTGATAAAAAACTCTTAATTATGGGTAGTGGTTTTAAAGAATAGGAGGTATCGGCTTTGTAACTCTCGGGCAAAGCGAATATCACCGCGATAAGTATCAGTGCTGCAATGCTCAGTAGCATAATAAAAACCGACTGCCAGCCAAAAGCCGCGGTAAGATAACTGCCTACGGTTGGTGCTATCATAGGTGATGCGCCAAGCACCAATACCAGCAAAGCAAAAACTTTAGCATTGTCCTTCACCGGGAAGATATCACGTACCATAGCCATTGCCGCTACACCCGCCGCGCAGGCCCCTATCGCCTGCATAAAGCGCAGCATGATAAGGGTGTTGATAGAGGTGGCAGAGAAGCATCCCACAGAAACAACAATATATAATGCCAGGCCAAAGTATAATGGCTTTTTGCGCCCAAAACGGTCCATCAACGGGCCATAAAGCAATTGCCCAAAAGCCAACCCGATAAAAAAGCTGGATAGCGAACGGGCAACCTCGGCGGTAGTAGTATGCAGGGCTTTGGCAATGGCAGGAAAACCCGGCAGATACATATCAATACTAAAAGGACTCAGCGCGGTCAACAGACCCAGTATCAAGATAAGAAAAAAATAACGTTTACGGGTCATATATAATAGATAGCTGCGGCAAAGGTAACAATGTAGTTTGATAGAATGGAGCTTATTTAGGCTCCCACAATTCAACTTTGTTTCCTTCTAAATCTAGTATATGTACAAATTTGCCGTAGGGCGAGTCTTCAATTGCATCTACAATGGTTACCCCGTTGGCTTTCAGCTCTGTCACCAATCCCTCAATATCTTCTACCCGGTAATTGATCATAAAGTCATTTTTCGATGGCTCAAAATATTTGGTGTCCTGTTTAAAAGGGCTCCAGGTGGTCGATCCTTCTTTTTTAGGATCGTCCTTTTCCAGCCAGTCAAATGTGGCGCCGTAATCAGTCGCGGGTACACCCAGATTTTTGGCGTACCATTCCCGCATTGCTTTCGGGTCATCGCTTTTAAAAAAAACGCCACCGATACCTGTTACTTTTGGTTTAGAGTTTTGTTGATCGCTCATATTTATTTTTTTTGATTGTTGAGGTAACCCGAAAACATCAGGTATACTTAACCCGACACCGAAAACTATTGCACCCGAAACTGATTTCCTGATAAAGTTGCGCCGCGAATTGTTTTCCTGTTTTTTCATAATGCAATTTAAAAATAATCACCATAAAATAGTAGGGCTCAAAAAGCTCAAAATCAACAATTGTTATTACTTTAGGTGGGTGATGAGTAAGCTTCGGCAAAAGCCCCCTCTAAATCTCCCCCGGTTGGGGAGACTTTTGCTTCAGTTTTTATTAAAGCCCTCCCTTCCGGGGAGGGTTGGGTGGGGCTTTTGCCGAAGTTATTTTGACAACTTTGCTTATTAAATATTTATAAATACCAATGGCCATACTCTCTATCTTAATCTGTCTTGTTCTGTTAGTAATACTGGTTACCTGGGCAAAACTTAACCCCTTTGTTGCTTTCCTTATCGTATCCATTTTGGCGGGGCTATTATTAGGCATCCCCATGGATAAAGTAGTAGCATCGGTTCAAAAGGGATTAGGCGATACATTGGGACAGTTAGCAATCATCATATGCCTCGGCGCCATGTTAGGTAAACTGATAGCCGTTAGCGGGGCAGCCCAACAAATTACCGAAACCATGGTAAATGCCGTTGGCGAAAAACGGATCATGTGGGCAATGGTAGTTACCGGGTTTATTGTGGGGATACCCTTGTTTTACGGGATAGGCTTTGTGTTACTGGTGCCGTTCATCTTTTCAGTGGTATATAAATATAAATTGCCTGCTGTATACATTGGTTTGCCCATGCTCACAGCCCTGTCAGTAACACATGGATTTCTGCCACCGCACCCGTCGCCAACAGCGCTGGTGGTCATGTTTCATGCTAATATGGGGCTAACGCTAATTTATGGCTTGGTGATAGCCATACCCGCCGTTATATTAGCTGGACCTGTGTTTGCTCAAACCCTCAAAAATATACCGTCACAACCACTTAAAACTTTCGTGGCAGATGAAATTGCACAAAATAAGTTACCTGGCAGTTTCAAAAGCTTTTTCACATCACTGCTTCCGGTAATATTATTAATGCTTACCGCTTTACTGCCATTTGTTATTCATGGCAAAGGCACATTATTAAAAACGGTATCTTTTATTGGCGATCCCGCTATAGTAATGCTCATATCGCTGTTGGTAGCCACATTCACATTAGGCATCACCCAGAAAAAGACGATGCAGGAATTGGGCGATATTTATGGCGATGCGCTGAAAGATATAGCATTAATACTATTGATCATCGGTGGATCGGGTGCTTTTAAACAAGTACTAACCGATAGCGGGGTAACAGCGCAAATTGCCGCTACCCTGCAAACTTATACCTTGTCGCCACTTATTTTAGGATGGCTGATAGCGGCCATAATTCGTATTTGTATTGGTTCAGCAACTATTGCCGGGCTAACTGCCGCGGGCATTGTATCGGCGCTCGTACTACAGGGCCACGTTAACCCTGAATTGATGGTGTTGTCGATAGGAGCGGGCAGTTTAGCTTTTTCCCATGTTAACGATTCTGGTTTCTGGCTGTTTAAGGAGTATTTTAACCTAACCGTTAAGGATACCTTTCGCTCATGGTCGGTAATGGAATCGCTGGTTTCATTTATTGGCTTGGCCGGTGTTTTACTGCTTAATTTGGTAGTTAAATAATTCTTTAATAATTAATCGTGGGTAACAATTTAATAATATAGAAAATATTGTATTTGGCATGTTTCATGTATAAATATTATTAATTATTAAACTTCAAAATGCCATGAAAAATCGAATCGTAAAAACAATTGTTTTAGTATCAGTAATGGGGCTTATGTCTTATAGTTCAATGGCTCAAAATAAAGAACCGCTGGCCGTATCTAATGCATTTTCGGCCCGATACCCGTCCGCGAAATTAAAGGGCTGGAAAATGAAAAATGATACCTGTATTGCTGTGTTCAATATGGACAAAAGGCATTACAAAGCATACTATATGACAGATGGAACCTGGGTTAAAACTGAAAGAAATGTTAAACATCTATCCACTTTGCCATGGCAGGCTCGGGTATATTTAAAAAACAGTAAGTACGCCAGCTGGCATGTTGATAACCTGGCTAAGGTGCAAACTCCGTATCATAACATGTATATGGTTGAGTTAGATAATCACAGCGGAACTACTTCTTATGAAGGTAACGGAGATAATGTAACACAGGATCTATTCTTTAACGATAATGGCCACTTGGTAAAAGCCGATCAGCATTAATAATTAGCTTTTAATCAATAAAGGCACATCTTGTTTAAAAGATGTGCCTTTTTATTTAAAAGTATACAATAATTGATTTTTCTCTCAGTTATATCACTCAATACAAACTGTGATACACAAAATTGCGTTTAATGAATAATGATAAAAAAGGCACTCGTATTTTTTTTCTGTATGATGCCTGGCTTTGTGTTTGCACAAAATATCTATCGGAGTATTGATACCTCCCGGTTTACTAATGATACCGTCCCCCAGTTGGATATCATCGATATTTTCCGCTCCGTTTTTAAGATCAAAAACCGCCCACCCTTAGGTCAAGAAAAAAAACGTTTTTATTTTTCGTTTTTGCCCGTAGGCAGTTCTGTTGTACAAGGCCCCGGTAAGGCGCTTATTACATCAACAACCAGTGCGTTTTATTTGGGTGATAAAGCCAACACTAGTATATCAACCATAAGCTTTACCCCATATTTTAATTTTACAGGACGCTATGGCATACCTATACATTCTAATCTTTGGCTAAAAAACGACGATTGGATTATACAGGGCGATACACGTTTTTTGGTATACCCGGTTACTACCTGGGGCCTAAAGGGCAATACACCCGAAAGTGATGGTTTTTTGCTCGATTATAAGTATGTCCGCTTTTATCAAAGTGTACTTAAGCGTATTGATGATGATTTTTATGCCGGTATAGGTTATGATCTGGATTATTATATCGATTTGGATATTACACCCAGTAATCCTAATGCTTTCAGAAATTATACGGGTTATCAATATGGAACAATAGCCGATAAAAACTCTTTTTCCTCAGGCCCAACGCTCAACTTATTGTATGATACGCGTAAGGATAATAATCTTTTTAACCCTTTGCCCGGCTTTTATGCCAACTTAATATATCGCTATAGTTCGGTGCCTTTAGGTAGCGATAATAATTGGCAATCCCTGTATATCGATTTGCGTAAGTATATATCAATTACCAATAGTGGCCCCAAAAATATATTGGCATTTTGGTCTTATTACTGGACTTCCCTTACACCTGGCACGCCTTATCTTGATCTGCCCAGTATCGGTATGGATCCATACCAACGATCGGGCCGGGGGATTGAGCAGAGCCGTTACCGCGGGCAGCGTTTATTTTACTTTGAAGCCGAATACCGCCGTGATATTACCGCCAATGGGCTGCTGGGTTTTGTTGTTTTTACCAACATAAACTCAACCAGCGAGATAAATACAAACCGTTTTGTATACTGGCACCCGGCTGGTGGTGCAGGCCTTAGGATTAAGTTTAACAAAAAGTCAAATACAAATATTGCTTTAGATTATGGCTTCAGTAAAAACTATGGAGCAGTACTTATAAACCTTGGCGAAGCTTTTTAAGTAGCGGCATTTAAATGCCTCAATCAGTTAACTAATTGATTATTATGTAATTGTCACAATATTGTTAGGTGTTTAATAATGTAATTTAAAATACTATATTTGTTTTGCGCAAATGGATCAACCTGATACTATTTATTTATAGGATAATATCATTCTTAATAAGAAACTTTACCACTGTTTGTTGTCACTTAAATATCTATGTTAAAACGTATTTTAGTATTGGATGATAATCAGGATATTCTTGATATTGTACAGGAAACCTTGGCCTATGAGCAATTTGATGTTAAAAGCATTACACACGGCATAGATGTTTTGCCGATGATTCAGGAATTTTTACCTGATCTGGTAATTTTGGATTATCGTGTAGCCGGAGCAAATGGCGGCGAGATATGCAGGCAAATAAAAGCACATCCTAAATTTAATGCCATCCCGGTAATTATTTTCTCAGCATATATCAATAAGGATAGCGAACTTCTGGCTTATGGTTGCGATGCTATAATTAACAAACCGTTTGATTTAAGCGAATTGATTGAAAAGGTAAATAATTTGGTATCTAAATAAATTAATTTGCTTTGATACCATTGTTGAATACTTAAAGTCCTTTATAACAAAGTATTAGATAGCCGTTATATTCAATTATCTATTTATTTTTTATTAATTCAAATAAAATTGCGTAATTCAGATTTTATAACTTTTTTAAAATTTGAATAATTACCTAACCTCTTACAAAGATTACGTTTGCCCAAAATGTGGATCACATTTCCATCATCAATTGCATCGAAGCACTTTTGTAAGGGTACTTTCCATATTTAAGCCTATACGACGTTTTTTTTGCGCGAAATGCAAGAAAGCATATAATATTATATTAGATAAAACCTCATCTAAATAGTTAAAGTAGGAATACTGTTCTGATTAAGCTCCACCCGCGGATAATTCATACGTTGAATTATATATTGGAAAGTCAAATTTTAATATATAATACTTCCAATACGCATATTAAATCACGTGTATGCTTAAAAATAAAGCATTTATACGTTTTTTGGTACAGGAATTGCACATATAATAATATGGAAGCAGCAGGAAATAATTTCGGCGATAACGTAATTGAAATGAAAAGGATTTTAGCGGTAGATGACAATCAGGATATTTTAGATGTTTTACGTTACATATTAGAAGATTCAGGTTATGAAGTAGATACGCTAACAGATGGTCACGGTCTATTTCAGCAAATAAAAAAGAGCCACCCTGATCTGATATTATTGGATATTATGCTTGGCGATATGGACGGACGCACTTTATGTAAAGACGTTAAACAAACCGCCGAAACACATAATATACCTGTTATCCTGGTTTCTGCAAGCCATAACATCGCTGATAGCATGAAACAAAATGGCGCCCCCGACGACTTTATTGCAAAACCATTTGACATGCATGTACTCCTTAATTCTATTGAGCGCCAATTAACTGCAGCGTGAAAATATAAAGGCAAGATTCAAGAGCAATATTTTTGTATACTAGTAGATATCAAATCCTGATTCTTGACTCTTACTTCTTGGGTCTTTTCCCAAAAAATACTTTTCCACATCAATACCAACCTGTAATTTAGCATCGTTAAAACGTTGTTTATCCACATTTGTGAATTACTAATGTGGATTACATTTTTACGATAACGCTATTTTAGCAACTTGTATACGCGCCTTATGTCAAAATTCAAATACCTTACATTTGTATTGCCCATACTCTTTGTTTTGTCGTCAAATGCCCAGCAATCGCCGGCTTATTGGGTTAACAAAACCTATCGTACAGCTACCGATCTGCTAAATGCCGGTAAATATGCATCCGCTGCCGAACAATTCCGGCAGGTAGAGAACGCCACCTATAAAACAACTACCCAAAAGCAATTTGAGCCCGAAATATCGCTATTAAAAGAGAGTGCCCAATATTACGAGGCCTACTGCGCCCTGCAATTAGATAATGATGATGCCGAAAGCATGTTCCTGCGTTTTATAAAGGAGTATCCAGAAAACCCTTTAGCTAAGCTGGCTTATTTCCAAATAGGTAAATCATATTTTAAACAACAAAAGTATGAAGATGCTTTACGCTGGTTTGATAAAGTACAAGCAGGTGAATTAAGCGGCAGCGAGAATACCGAGTATAAGTTCTTAAAAGGCTATGCTTATTTCTCCATAAACGATTATAAAAACGCGCAGATGCTTTTCGCGGATGTAAAAAACCGCCATTCAAAGTACACTGAAGACGCTACTTATTATTTCGCTTATATTTCTTATTTAAATAAAGACTACCATTTGGCATTGGTAAACTTTGAGCGGTTAAAAAATTCAAAAAAATACGAGAACAGCTATCCATACTACATCACAGCGGTTTACTTTTTAGATAAGCGTTATGATGATGTAATCGCCTACGCTATCCCAATTTTAAATAGCACGCACCAGCAGCACGAAACTGAAATGCTGCGCATAGTTGGTTCATCCTATTTTGCTAAGGTCGATTACGATAACGCGGTTAATTACTTCAACCGTTTCCAGGAAGAGGATCAAGGCAGAACCCAAAGCACACAGGATAGCTACGAAATTGGTTACACTTATTACAAGGTCGGCAACAATGCCAAAGCTGCTGTTGAACTGGAAAAATTAGTCGACCATGATGATATCTACAGCCAAAGCGGTGATTATACCCTGGGCGATGTTTTCCTTAAAATGGGTAATAAGCAAAGTGCCCGCAACGCCTTTCTGGGTGCGTCTAAACTGAATTTCGATTATAAATTGCAGGAGGATGCGCTTTATCAATACGCTAAACTATCCTACGAACTTGATTTTAATTTAGAAGCGCTTAACGCTACCCGCAAATACTTAAAAAACTATCCACGCTCAACCCGTACCGAAGAGGTTAAAATATTATTAGGCGAAGAGTTACTTAACTCTCATAATTACGCCGAAGCGGTTGATATTTTGGAGCCGATACAAAACAAATCTGAAAGCGCGCGTATAGCCTATCAAAAGGTTACTTACTACCGCGGCTTACAGTTTTATAACGAGCGCGCGTTTGAAAACGCGATAGGTATATTCCTTCGTTCATTAAAATTCCCTGAAGATCCCAAAATTACAGCTTTAACTACTTATTGGATGGCCGAGGCTATGTATGAAGTGCGTAAATACGATGAATCCGTTGAAACTTTCCAGCAGTTTTTAGATATGCCGGAGTCGAGGGAAACAGATGTTCATAACTATGCCAATTATGCTTTGGCTTACGCGGCTTTTGGCGGCGAAAAATACAGGACCGCAGCTACTTATTTTGAAAAGTTTTTAAGGGGTGATGAAAGAGATACCGCTACTACCAATGACGCGGTAGCACGCCTGGCCGACAGCTATTTTGTGTTAAAAAGCTATAACGATGCCTTAACGTATTATGATAAGATCATAGCTAAGCACAACTCAAGCGAGGACTATGCCTTATTCCAACGGGGTATAATACAAGGCTTGCAAGGGTCGCAGGACAATAAGATAGCCACCCTTACCGAAGTGCTTAACCGCTTCCCTAACTCTGATTATGCTGACGATGCCTCGTTTGAAATAGCTTATGCCTATTTCCTTAAAAATGATGGCCCGACTGCAAAAACGGATCTGGAAGCCATGATCGCCAAGTATCCGCATAGCAGTTATGTGCCGCGGGCATTGGCTACCATAGGTTTAATAGATTACAATGCCGGAAACGATGATCTGGCTGTGGAGTCGTTCAAAAAAGTAATAGCGGACTATCCTTCAACTGATGAGGCCAAACAATCACTAAAACAGATCCAGAAAATATACACCGATAAAGGCGATGCGCAAACCTTTATAACCTACGCGGCCACAACACCAATAGGCAATTATACCAGTGCCGAGCAGGAAGATATTATGTTCACTGCGGCGAATAACCTGTACCTGCGCGGCGATTGGGATGGTACTGTAAACGCGGTGAATGCTTATTTCGATAAGTTCCCAACAAAACCTATCTATAATAAACAAGCAAGATTCATTAGGGCCGAAAGTTTGGTTGCCCTGGGTAAACCTGCCGATGCCGTAAACGATTACAACGTAATACTAAACGATTGGACAAGCGCTTATACCGAGAAATCGCTTATCAGCATGGCGAAGCTTTACATCGCTCAGCAAAAATATAACGATGCGGTAGTGTTCTTGAAAAAGCTGGAGATAAATTCTGAATACAAGGAGGATTATACCTTCGCTATAAATAGCCTGTTATTGTGCTATGCGCAAATGGGCATGGCCGATGATGCGCTTAACTATGTGAAACTGGTAAGGGCTAATGACAAAACATCACAAGAAGATAAGTTTAAAACCGGCTTATATGCTGGTCAGGCTTATTTGACTAAAGGAGATACCACCAGGGCTGTCAACGAATTTGATTATACCATAAGCAACACCAAAACCGTTGCCGCAGCCGAAGCCAAATACAATGTAGCTTATATTGATTACCTGAAACATCGGTACAAAACATCACAAAAAACTTGTTTTGATTTGGCTAAAGATTTCCCGAATTACGACTACTGGATAGCCAAAACTTATATTTTACTGGCTGATGATTATACCGGGTTAAAAGACAACTTCCAGGCAAAAGCTACACTACAAAGTATAATTGATAATTACAAAGGCAATGACGATATATTACCAACTGCTAAACAAAAGCTGGCCGCGCTAAGTGGTAAAACTTATGAGCCGCCTGTAGCAGCGCCAGATACCACGAAAAGCGTTAAACCGGATACTACAACTACTAAACCTGCAGG
This sequence comes from Mucilaginibacter tundrae, assembly GCF_013408825.1. Lineage (GTDB taxonomy): Bacteria > Bacteroidota > Bacteroidia > Sphingobacteriales > Sphingobacteriaceae > Mucilaginibacter. The sequence goes on along the minus strand of NZ_JACCBZ010000009.1, from coordinate 57,632 downwards.
CAATGGTAATTAACAGGATGATGACCACAAACACGAGACAAGCAATGAAACTACGTTATATATACACGCTGCTTACCTTAATATCGCTGCTATACTTTGCTCCGGCAAATGCGCAAACCAAGCCGAAGACTAAAAAAGCTGCCGCTAAAACTGTTGCTAAAAAGCCTGTAAAAAAAGCGGTAAAAACAGCATCGACTCAAAAATCGGATGCGAGAAAAATTGGTGATGCAGTAGCTAAAACAAATTCATCTGCGGATACTGCTAAATCAGGAGGTAATAATCCTAACAAAAACAGTAATAGCTTATCCGAAGAAATTGTAGTTACAACAGACTATAAACCGGTTTTGGCCGATGCGGTAAAAATAAGGCGTAACCCTGATCTGGAAGACGCAACCCCATATAAAGCGCCTTTAACCTACACCCCGTTGGATATTAGGTTGGAGCAAAATAGCGACATCCGCCAGTTAGATGCCATGAAGATGCCTGCCCAGCGTGATTCCGTCCCAACAAACAACTTTGTGCAGGTGGGTTTGGGTAACTTAAAAACTACCTATGGCGAAGGTTATTTTAGTACCGGCCCTGATGAAGGTTTACAGGCGGGTGGTTATATTAAACACCTTGCCGAGCAGGGTAGCCTTTACAAACAAAACGAAAGCACAAATTCAGTAGGCATATTTGGTAAAAGTGTAGGTACAACTAACTCGCTTAATGGCCGTATTGATTATAAGTACAACAGCAATTATTTTTATGGGTTCGATCCGACGGATCAGTCAGCAGCGGTTAACCCGGGTAAGCAGCATTTTAGTGTACTAAGTGCCGAAGGCGACCTGGCCAAAAACTTTGCCGATGTACCTAACGATTTTACTTATGCCCTAAAGCTTAAGGGCTATACTTATAGCGATGCTTATGATGCCCGCGAAAGTAATGTGGTATTATCAGGCTTTTTAAATGAAACCGTTAAACAGTTTTATGCTGGTGTAGCCGGCTCGTTAGATCTGACTACGCAAAAGGACAGCCTGTATAACTACAACAATAGCCTGTTGCGCATAAACCCATACATCAAGTTCCAGGGTGATATGTATAAGATAGATGCAGGTGTAAACATAGTTGATCAGTTTGGCTTTAGCAGCAATTTCTACATATTCCCGGCAGCCAAACTGGAGTTACAGGTTATCCCAAAATATGTACGCTTATTTGTTGAAGCCAAAGGCGATGTAAATAAATCTACTTTATTAGATTTCTCTACCATTAACCCATTCATCGGGCAAAATCTCGTTATCAAAAACTCGGTCGATAAATTAGACCTGAGCGCTGGTTTAAAAGGAACCTTAGCGCCGGGGCTTAGTTTTAAAGCCTACATTTTCCGCAATAGCATTAAGTATATGCCGTTAATGGTAAGCAATTTTGGCCCGGGTGGTAATAAATTTGCTGTTGTTTATGATAATGGCGATTCTCGCGTAAACGGTTTTACCGGTGACCTGGACTACAAAGCATCTGACGATGTGGATGTATTTGGCCGTGTAGAATTTAAAGACTACCAGTTAGCGCAGCAAGAACAAGCTTGGAACTTACCTAAGTTTAAACTAACTGCCGGTACAGCCATACATATTAACAACAAAGTTGATATTACAGGTTCGTTATTATTACGCGGAACAACTTATGATATTCCTTATGCTGACGCTTTAACATACAGAAGTACGGTTACACCAACTACAATTGGCTCTTTTGTTGATTTAAGTGGAGGGGTTAATTATAAGGCTACCGATAAGATCAGCGTTTTTGTAAAAGTAAATAACATATTAGATCGTACTAACGAAACCTGGTTGTATTACCCGGACTACGGATTTAATATATTCGGCGGGGTTGGTTTTGCTTTTTAAACTTTGTAATTTTTATAATTAAGTTTACTTTTAGCAAAATGGATGTAGCCAATTATTTAAGCGAACTATTAATGCAAAATGGCGAGGTAAATGTACCTGGCCTTGGTTATTTTACGCAGGTAAAAGTTAATGGCTATTATGATAATACGCAAAATAAATTCTATCCGCCAACCAGTAAAATACAGTTCGACCAGCAATATCATGATGATGATGTGCTGTTACAGTATATAGCCAATAAAAAGAAGATCTCGCTGGCATCATCAAAATACTTCACCGCTAAATTTATTGATAATTTAAGGCAGGAAGCCATGGTTAAGGAAGTGCCCCTGGCCGATTTGGGTACACTTCATTTCGACGATACCAAATTGTATTTCAAACCAGCCGATGTTTTACCTGTAGACCCTGCATACTATGGTTATCAACCGGTTACTATCAGTAAACTTGGCGGTACCTCGTTTCATGAGCAACTGGAAAAAGAAATGCCGCGCCCAACGTATGTTAGCGTGCCGCCACTGCCAAATCCCGAACCGGCTGTTCCAATAGGCGCGCCTCCGGTACAGGAGCAATCTGATATATTTATACCCCAGCCTGGTTATAGTGAACAACCGGCGGCTGATCATGAAGAGGAATTTATATTTCATGGCAGGGGTTATTCAGGCGAAGAAGAGGTGGAAAAGAATAATAACTGGATATGGATAAGCATAATAGCTGTTGTTGTGTTAGCTATAGTAGGCACGTTTGCATTGTATAAATTAAAACCCGCTGCATTTAACAGGTTAATTGGGGCACAACAATTTGCGCCGATCATATTAAAAAAAGCGGTAAAACACGATACCATAAAAACTGTAACACCGGTTGTTAAGGCAGATTCAACTGCAAAAAAAATAATAGTTGATACTACAGCAAAACCCGCAAGCGTTAATATAGCGGCTCCGGTTAATACAACGGCTTCAATTGATACTTTCTCCAGGGTTAGGTATGAATTGTTGGGAGGCGCGTTCCAAACCATTAAAGAAGCCAACAGAACTATTAAAAATTATAAAAAACTTGGTTTTAATGCCAGGATAGTTAAAAATGCCCCCGGTAAATTATTCAAAGTAACATTAGGTACTTATTTTACAGCTGATGATGCAGTAAATGCTATGCATGCCATACAAAAAACCGGAAAAATTAGTGAGATAAGCATACAACCCTATAATCCCAAAAAATGAGTTTATTACTTCAGATAACAGATACCGCGCACAAAATAGCAGACACAGTAAAAAATCTTTCACAAACAGGCACAGCGACAACCGGCGATACCCTTCGTTTCGGCGATTTGCTGGTTAAGGGCGGCGTCATCATGATACCTATTGGTATTTTGGCAGTCTTAGGTTTAGTTATATTTTTTGAACGATATTTCACTATCCGCAAAGCTTCAAAAAGCGAAGCTAACTTGTTAATGCAGATCCGTTCAAGTATCCATACAGGCAATTTGGAATCAGCCATCGCTATATGCCGAAACAGCAATTCCCCGCTTGGCCGTATGTTGCAAAAAGGTTTGTTGCGGATAGGCAGGCCGATAAAAGACATTGAAGGCGCGATTGAAAACGTAGGTAAGCTGGAAGTGGCCAAGCTTGAAAAGAATATTGGCATCCTGGGTATTATCGCAGGTATTGCTCCAATGTTCGGTTTTTTGGGTACCATTTATGGTGTGATCAAAATATTTTATGACATCGCCCAATCCGGTAACCTGAGCATCGGTGTTATATCCGGTGGTTTGTATGTGAAGATGGTGACAGCTGCCGCGGGTTTATTTGTGGGTATGATTGCCTATATCTTTTACCACATTTTAAATATGATGGTTGATAAGGTGATATTAAATTTAGAAACTGATGCCATTGAATTTATTGACCTGTTAGAGGAGCCGAGCAAATGAATTTAAGTAACAGGAAAAAAAGGATTGCTGCCGAAGTGCAAACCTCAGCGATGAACGATATTATGTTCTTCCTGCTGTTGTTTTTCCTCATCGCGTCAACAATAACCAATCCTAACGTTATTAAATTAACGCTTCCCAAATCGTCAACAAGCCAGTCCGAATCTAAAAAGACCATCAATGTCTCTATCACCGGCGACCTGAAATACTACGTTGATAAAAAACAGGTAAGCGTTGATGACCTGCAATCAGCAATATCAGCATTTAAAACACCTGATGCCGATTTAACCATTGTGTTATACGTTGATAAAACAGTAGCCATACAAAACGCGGTGCAGGTAATGGACGTGGCACAAAAAATGAATATAAAACTGGTACTGGCAACGGAACCTAAATAGTGAGTAGTTGAATAGTGAGTAGTTAATAATTAAAGCAACCACTCACCCGCTCACAACTCACCATTCACCAATATGGAATACAGAGAAGAAAATAACTATCCAAAAGCATTTTTAGCAACGGGCATTATCCTGGTTGCACTGATGGCTATGTGTTATTTTATGGTATTCACCCCGCCGCCAAAGCCCGATGAAGGCACAGGCGGTATCCTGGTTAACTATGGCACAACGGATGCCGGTATGGGAAGCGATTACATGAGCGTAGATCAACCTTCAGTAGCCGAGAAGGCAAATCACACATTACCAACTAAAGCAACCCCTGCGCCACCTACCGAGCAAAAAACACAGGTTGATAACAGCGACAAAAAGATAGTCACGCAAAATAACGAGGATGCGCCCGCGGTAACTACAAACAGTAAAAAACCAAGTAATACAGTAGCAACCCAGGCAACTAAAACAGTAGCCAAACCTGTGGTTAACCAAAATGCGCTTTATAAAGGCAAAACCAACAATGGCACAGGCTCGGGTGATGGTACTACCAGTACACCGGGTAACCAGGGCAAGCCTACAGGCAGCACATTAACCAATAATTACAATGGCACAGGGTCAGGCAATGGTGGCAACCTCAACCTGATACAGCGCAGCTTTGTAACCCGCCCCACCGTAACCGACGCAAACCGCAGTACCGGTAAAGTGGTAATAGATATCCACGTAGATAAAAATGGCAACATCATATATGCGGAAGCCGGCCGTGGTACAACCATAGTTGATGAAGGCCTGATAGAGCGGTGCATCCAAGCCGTTAAAAATGCCCGTGTAAATGCATCAGACAACGCAGCCGATACCCAGCAAGGCACCGTTGTATTTGTGTTCAAAGTGAACTAAATTAATCCTCGCAATAACAATCTTTTTGGTCGTCGATATTTTTCTCAAAAATCTCTAACTTTAATTATGGAAGAATATAATGTGGATGTACATGACTATATCCAAAAGGCCGCGCCATTTGCAAAACCCATACTTAATCACATTCGTGAGGTGGTTCATTCGGCTTCGCCATTAATTACAGAAACCATCAAATGGGGCATGCCCTTTTTTGAATATAAAGGATCAATTTGCCAGATGGCGGCCTTTAAGCAGCATTGCGCATTTGGTTTTTGGAAAGCATCATTATTAGATGATCCGCAAGGCTTGTTAAAAAAAGGGGAGGCTGGCGGCAGCTTCGGTAGGATAAATACAATTGACGATCTTCCCTCTGATGAAGCCATCATCCATTTTGTTTTGCAGGCGATGGAAAAAAATGAATCAGAGAAGAAAGCTCCTGTCATTAAAAAGGCACCTACTGAAAAGGCAGCATTAGTTGTTCCTGATTACTTTGAAGCTTTACTGAATGAGCATCCAAAAGCCAAAGAAACGTTTGAAAAATTCAGCTATTCGCATAAAAAAGAATACCTGGAATGGATAATTGATGCCAAAACCGACGCCACCCGCCAAAAGCGATTGGATACTACCATCGAATGGCTAACCGAAGGTAAATCAAGAATGTGGAAGTATAAATAGCCTACTATCACCACAAAAAATAATTCTGAAATCAAACATCAGGCATAACCAAATACTCTTATTTTTGCTGGCGATATGCTAAAACTTATCCTCCGGTTTCTTAAACTTTTCGTGATCTTTTTCTTCGGCATCACCATTTTATGGGTGTTGTTATACCGTTTTATAAATCCTCCTGTTACGTTATTGATGATTGAACGCGGTTTTGAACGTAAATCCGATGGCAAAGACTGGAAAATAGACAAGAAATGGGTGAATTTCGATGACATTTCCGACCCCATGAAGCGTGCTGCCGTAGCTGCCGAAGACCAGCGTTTCCTGGATCACTTTGGGTTTGATTTTAAGGCGATGGAGAAAGCCATTGATAAAAACAGCCACAGCCATAAACTCATTGGCGGCAGTACCATCTCACAGCAAACAGCAAAAAATGTTTTCCTTTGGCCGGGCAGGTCATATATCCGTAAAGGTTTCGAAGCTTACTTTACTATTTTGGAAGAGCTATTCTGGAGCAAAAAACGCATCATGGAAGTTTACCTGAACGAAATAGAAATGGGCGATGGCGTATACGGCGTTGAAGCCGCCGCGCAAACTTATTACCATAAAGATGCTAAGGATCTGGATAGGCACGAGGCTGCGGCAATAGCCTCTATTTTTCCCGACCCGCTAAAGTGGTCGCCGACTAATCCAAGTGGTTATGTAGCGCACCGCCAATACCTGATTTTAAAGAATATGCGCAGGTTAGGTCCGCTGGATTTTTAACTGTAAAATTCCACTGCTTCCAATATTACTTCACATGCTTTCCTGATTTCGTCATGGGTAATGACTAATGGTGGAGCTATGCGCATGGCATTGCTGCAATGTAAAAACCAGTCGACAATTACACCGTGCTCAATACAGCGGTCAATTATTTTTTTGTTCAGATCGAAACTTTCCAGCTCGGCTGCAAGCATCAATCCCTTACCGCGAATTTGTTTGATAGATGGATGAACCAGTAACGACCGGATAAGCGCTTCTTTTTCCGCTACCTGTTCGCACAGTTTTTCATCCAGCAACACTTCCAGCGCCGCCAAGCCTGCCGCGCAACATACCGGGTGCCCGCCAAACGTAGTTATATGCCCCAGGATAGGGTTTTCCTTTAACGCCGACATGATTGTATGCGATGCCGCGAAAGCGCCCACAGGCATGCCGCCGCCAAGTGCCTTGGCAAGTAATAAAATATCGGGCAATATATCGAAGTGCTCAAAACCAAATAACTTACCCGTACGGCCAAAAGCGGCTTGAATTTCGTCTAGTATTAATAATGTTCCCGTTTCAGTGCATTTAGCACGAAGCGCCTGCATGTAGCTAATATCAGGTACGCGTATTCCCGCCTCGCCTTGTACAGTTTCTACAATAACACAGGCTGTTTCTTGAGTGATTTGGCTCAGGTCATCAGCATTATTAAACCTAATGAAGTTAACACCCGGTAATAAAGGGCGGTAAGCCTGTTTATATTCCTCGTTACCCATAACGCTTAAAGCGCCATGCGTACTGCCATGATAAGAGTTATGAAACGCGATGATCTGCTGCCTGCCCGTAAAGCGCTTGGCCAATTTTAAAGCTCCCTCAACAGCTTCGGTACCCGAGTTGGTAAAGTATACAGATTGAAGATTTTTTGGGAAGATAGATATCAGCTTTTCAGCGAATTTAACTTGCGGGGTTTGCACATACTCACCATAAACCATCAGATGCATATATTTATCAACCTGTTGTTTTATCGCTGCTATAACTTTAGGGTTACTATGCCCCAGGTTGCTTACGCCAATGCCCGAAATAAGGTCGATATAAGCCTTTCCTTCGCTATTATACATATAAACACCTTCTGCCCGTTCAAATTCAAGCAGGAGCGGGAAATCGGTAGTTTGGGCGTTGTTGGCTAAAAAAAGTTGACGTAACGTTGGCATGGCACAAAAGTAAGCCAAATTCCTAAGTTCGGCGTATCAACGTTAAAATAGGAGGGTAGCTATTGCGGAGGGCCGGGGCGATTATTGCGCTCTGATAATTGCCTTACCAGTTCATCATTAAATTCGCGCTCGCTTTTATACAGCTCGCTTACTTTATCCGGCGGCAACACTTTAAGAAAAGCGTTATTGAATTTTATTTTGATCTGCACGATTTCGTTCTCGTACATCAATTCTTTATTCACCTGTTCCTGGCCATCAGCCGCATTTAAATTATTTAGTCTTTTTAATTTTCTGACATTAAAAAGCTCTTGTTGGTACTCTTGATACAACGGGAAAAATTTAGAAGCCTGCTCCGGTGATAAATTTAGCCTGGCCCGTAAAAAATTTATTTTAACACTCTCTACCCGTCGTTCAGGGTTTTGGTTATTTGGCCTGTTATAATAAGAGGGTCTTGGAGGCCCCATTCTATACGGCCCCATTTGTCCAAACGCATTACCAACGCATAATACGAGTAAAAGAAGAAATATATGCTTTGCTAACTTAGTCATTATTAATTGTTGGTATCATCATCACTGTTATTCTGCAATGCGTTGGTTAAACTATTGGTATTAACCGGTGCATTTTCATCAATAACAGTATGTTGTGTATCATTCGCGTCAACATCATTTTGCAGATAGCTTTGAATATCGCTTGTTGAAACGGTAGACAATTGCTTATGCAAAAATGAATTGTTGTGGTCATTTGCTGGAGTAGACAGTCGACTTAACAATAAGCCTGTGCCTAAAAACACTGCAAAACAAGCCGCAGCCGCGTATTTGAATGTATTAGTAGCATACATGCGCCTAACTATTCCTTTACGCTTAACAACTATGTTCTGGTTAACCGTTTTATTTAATATGGCTTTGTTAAGCTTATCAAAATAATCTGCAGGCACGCTAAAGCTTTCTTCGCTAACGGTTTCTTCAATTAGGATGCGCGCGTTTATTTGCTGCTCAAGGTTATTAAAATAATCCTGTGGCACAGCGTGGCCATGCGCGTCATTGTTTACATATTCCTCAATATTTATACGGCTTTGTATATTGCTGCTTAACTCGTCAAAGTAATTTTCAGGTACGGTAAATTCCTCTCCCGACCTAAGCTCCTCCAAATTAATACGGCTTTGTATGTTGCTGCTTAACTCATCAAAATAATTTTGAGGCACCGTAAAGTCCTCTTTAGATTTTAATTCTTCTAAATTGATGCGGCTTTGTATGTTATTGCTTAACTCGTCAAAGTAATTTTCAGGCACAGTAAAGCCCTTATCGGATTTTAGCTCATCCAGCTTAATTGCCGAAATGATCTGTTGTTCCGATTCATCAAAATAGCCTGGTGGCACAGTAAACGGGTTATTAGGGTCAACCTGTTTAAGTGACATGAATTCATCCAGCCATTCTCTATTTCCACTTTCGCTTTTCATATCCAGTGTTTGATGAAATTCTGATGAAATGGTTTAATCTGTTTTAAAATTAATCTTTTGATAATAAATATGCCTCTATTTTTTTCACCGCGAGGTGAAAAGATGCCTTCAAAGCCCCAACACTTGTACCCACCACATCCGATATCTCCTCATACTTCATATCCTCATAATATTTCATGTTAAATACCAGGCGTTGTTTGTCGGGTAGGGTAAGCAGCGCTTCCTGTAACCTGCGCTGTGCCTTATCACCATCAAAATAACTTGATGCCGCCAATGTATCACCAAGCGTAGAGTCCACATCATCCAGCGAAATGTTATTCTTTGCTTTTTTCTTGTTCAGGAAGGTAATACACTCATTAGTGGCAATACGGTACATCCAGGTATACAATTGAGCGTCGGCACGAAAGGTTGGCAAGTTTTTCCAAACCTTTACAAATACATCCTGCGCAATATCATCAGCATCGTCATGGTCTATCACCATACGGCGTATGTGCCAGTAAATCTTCTGCTGGTACTTCTTTAGCAGCAGGTTAAAAGCCTCGTTCCTGGTCTTTTCATTCTGGAATTTGCTTAAAATTTCTGCATCATCAACAACTTGTACCGACATATAATATTTTTATGTATTAAATAAGTATTAAGCCTTTTTGTTTGATATCCGGGCTTAATACAATTACAATCCGTGCTAAAATAAGTATTATTTTGATATTTAAGATTATGACTATTTTGTCATTCTGAGGAAAGAAGAATCTTCTTCGATTTGCAAAGTCCGCATTGCAGGTTTTAGAAGATTCTTCGCTCCGCTCAGAATGACAAAGGGATTTTAGCCTGTAGTCGGTGTTTCACCTCACCGCTACCCAATCAAATCCAGCACCTGCTGAGATGCATTCTTAGTATCCACCTTCTCAATCACCTGCTTTATAATCCCATCAGCATCAATAATAAAAGTAGTGCGGGCAGTACCCATATACTTTTTGCCGTACATATTTTTCTCGGCCCAAACACCGTAAGCCTCGTTAATGCTTTTATCCTCATCGGCAATAAGCGGGAAAGGCAGGCTGTATTTGGTTTCAAATTTTTTGTGCGATTTGGAATCATCGGTACTCACACCGATCACCTCATAACCTTTACCAATTAACGACTGGTAGTTATCCCTGAAATCACAAGCCTCGGCAGTACAGCCCGGGGTGTCGTCTTTTGGGTAGAAATACAATATAACAGTTTTGCCTTTAAAGTTTGCTAATGAAACTTCTTCGCCGTTCTGATCTTTCGAGGTGAAATCCGGGGCTTTATCGCCTGCTTTAAGTGTTGCCATGGTTATTTGTAAAAATCTGCTTTAAATGTAGCTGTATTATCTTTCTGGTCGGTAACATCTAACTTAAAAGTATGTTTACCGTGTGCAATGGTATCATCAAAAGTATAACTTAATACTCTTGTCTTAAAATCCCAATGCATTAACACCCACTGCCCGTCAATATAACCATAATAGTTTTTAATACCCGATAGGTTATCACCTATTTTAACAAAAATGGCATGTTTAGCGGCCATATTAGCGCCATCGGTAATATTTATTGGATGGATGAAAGGCGCTTCGGTATCTAACTTTACATAATAGCTGCCAAAGCCTTTTGCTTGCGCTTTTACATAACCATCTTCATAATTACCTACAATACAGTCGCCATCCACATTCACAATAACCGCTTTATCGGCACGCCATCCGGGGGCTGTGGTGTCGGGCTTTATCCAAAGGTCGTAGGAATCATTTATCGGGTCGAAGCGGTCGCCTAATTGGTAGGTGTCTGAATATGCGCCCGGCCTTTTAGGTAGATCGGTAAAGGTGAAATTCATACTATCGTACAAGTTGCCCACAGGTATGTGAACTTTAATCTTATCATTACTAAACTGGTTGTCTTTATCGTAAGGAAAGAAAGTGCCCGGCATTTTAAATAACTCGACAATATGTATGGTTTTGCTGTGCGATCTTACTTTTAGGTTGAGGGTTGATGTGTTTCCAGCTATATCCCTCACTACGTACTGCACATCATGGATAGAATCATCGCTAAAATTAACCACCCCACGATTGATGGATTGCGGATAAAGCGTGATCCTGCTGCCCGGCAGCACAAAGCATTTTTGAATAAAGCGGCCTGATTCTAAAAATTCGGGATAATCGATCAAAGCATTTATGGCATGTGTTTGATCGAAAGCGAAACGTTCTACAGCGAAAGTAAATACCGTTTTGCCATCTACCTTAAGTTCGATGGAATAAACGCCATTGTGGTTAGCCGATGTATTGTTCATATCGTAAGCCGTAATGCCGAAACCGGTGTTACCGCTTACATCAATAACCGCGGGATTAGCCAACCGGTAATGCCCCGAAGCACCCACCACGCCCAAAAGCTGGCGTTGTGTTTTTTCGTTGAATGGTCCGTCGTTAAAACGGTAAACACAAGCAGTGCCTAACACTGGCGAAATCTCATCACGAACAGTTAAGCCAAATAGTTGTGGGTTTATAGTTTGTTCCGTTTGGGTGTCACGTATTTCAAAATGCACATGCGGCCCTGCTACCGCGCCAGTATGGCCGGATAAGGCGATCACCTGTCCTTTAGTTACGGGAACCTGCATGGGCAGCAGGTTAAAATCTACAAGATCATTTTTTTGCTGAACCTGGTAATCATGCACCAGTTTAGCCAATTCGGGACTGAAACTTTGCAGGTGACCATAAACCGTGGTAAAACCGTTTGGGTGCGTTATATAAACCGCGTTACCAAAACCACCAAACTGCACTTTTAACCGTGATACAAATCCATCAGCCGCGGCATGTACCGGGTAGCCATCACGCTGATTGGTCCTAAAGTCAAGCCCGGCATGAAAATGGTTCGGCCTCAGCTCGCCGAATGAGCCGGCCGTGCTCGGCGGCAAATCAAGCGGGTAACGGAAATAATCTTTGGGGTATTGTCGCGTTTGCACAACATCCTGCGCAAAAACAAATGAACCTAAACTTAAAAATAGTAGGGTAGAAGCCAGTAAATTCTTAATCATGCTTACTTAACATAAAAGTCAAGTAATTTGTTGCCTCTTAAATAACCTTCCAGGTGGTCGCCAACGCTAACTTTACTTACACCTTCCGGTGTTCCGGTAAAAATCAGGTCACCTTTTTTTAGGGTGATATATTGTGATACAAAAGCTATGATGCGCTCAAAAGAAAAGATCAGATCTTTAGTATTACCAAATTGCCTGGTTTCGCCGTTTATATCCAATTTAAATTCAATGTTATAAAGATCTTCAAAATCAGCTTTTGGTATAAATGTGCTGCTGATAGGAGCCGAGCCATCAAATGATTTAGCTAACTCCCAGGGCAAGCCTTTTTCCTTATGTTTATTTTGGATGTCGCGTGCGGTAAAATCAATACCAAGGCCGATCTCATCAAAATAATTGCCTGCAAATTTCTCACTTACGTGTTTTCCTTCCTTACAAACTTTCAATACCAGCTCTATCTCATGATGTACATCCTGTGAAAATTCAGGGTGATAAAAAGGCTTGTTATCTTTTAAAAGCGCGGTATCCGGTTTCATAAATATAACCGGAACGGTAGGTACAGGGTTATTCAGTTCTTTTGCATGCTCCGCGTAATTGCGACCAATAGCGATAATTTTCATGCTGTAAAATTAGTGATTTTGTTGATTGGGAGAATGGTTGATTCGGAAATTTCATGAATGTAGTTAACTACTCACTAAATCAACTCAATCTAACCAATAACTAAAGGATGCTAATCCTTTTAATAACCGATTCGGTACCGGCCACTATCTTAACAAAATAAAAGCCTCGGCTCAATTTGTTGCTGATGGAATAAGAGAACTTCTGCTCGCCAAGATCAACCCTTTGTTGAAAAACGGTAGCAATATCATTACCTAAAACATCCATTATTTTAATGCTTACGTTTGAATTGCGCGATAGGTCGTATTTCAGGTTGATCAGATCGGTAGCAGGGTTTGGATATACTTCCACATCGCTTAATAGCTTATCATCCTGGTGGTTAACGGTAAATTTAACGTAAGAGGTAACACCGGGTTTAACAGGAGGTAATGAGAAAGGCAACCCATTTTTAAGATATGATTGCTTGGCTTTGGCTTTTTTACTATGCAGATAAATGGTATCTTTAATAACTGGCCCACCATAAGCAAAGGCGAAATTCATGAATACCGCTACCGCGATACATATCTTCCATGAACAGTAATTAGTATAAATTCGCCTCATCCCTTATTGTTATTGCTGCAAAAGTATAAATAAAGCGCGCATCATTTTATAAACAATTGCGCAAAATTTCTTTTTTAACAAAATTTAACACACATGTGTTTTCTAAATGTTATTAAGTTATACGCAAATACAATGAAAAAGGGTGTTAGTGAAAAAAAATAATATTTTTGCATCTTTAAAAACATATCAGTGTCAAATCATAAAGATCTACAAAAATTAACTTTCGCAGGTTTATTAATCAGTTTAGGAATAATTTATGGCGATATCGGTACTTCACCTTTATATGTTTTTAAGGCTATTGTTGGCCACCAAACTATCACGGATACGCTGGCACTGGGTGGTGTTTCCCTTATTATCTGGACGTTAACGCTCCAAACTACTTTAAAATATGTTGTAATTACCTTACAGGCCGATAACAAAGGCGAAGGAGGGATATTCTCTTTGTTTTCGCTGGTTAGGCGTAGGGCTCGTTGGCTGGTAATACCGGCAGTAATTGGTGGTTGCGCGCTTTTAGCCGATGGTATTATTACACCGCCAATCTCCATCTCATCAGCAATCGAAGGGTTAAAACCTATTTATCCGCATATACCTACTATGTCAATTGTTATTATAATAATAGCCGGGCTATTTTTTATTCAACAATTTGGTACATCGCTGGTTGGTAAGGCCTTTGGGCCTATTATGTTTATTTGGTTTAGCATGATGGGCATTTTGGGAATGGCATTTATTATACAGGATCCAACTGTTTTTAAAGCATTAAACCCATACTATGGTGTTAAGTTATTGTTTACAGACCCTCACGCGTTTATCATATTAGGAGCGGTTTTCTTGTGTACAACAGGTGCCGAGGCCTTATATTCTGATTTAGGCCATTGCGGCCGATCAAACATCCGCATCAGCTGGATCTACGTAAAAACTTGTTTAATATTAAATTATTTGGGCCAAACGGTTTGGCTGATGCAGCACAACGGCAAAGTGATAGATATGGATAAGTTTAATCCATTCTACGCTATTATGCCGCAATGGTTCCTCATATTTGGTATTGGTATTGCAACGGTTGCTACTATTATTGCCAGCCAGGCGTTAATCTCTGGATCGTTTACGCTGATAGCCGAAGCCGTGAGGCTTAATTTATGGCCAAAAGTGAAGATAAATTACCCATCTGAACAAAAAGGACAATTATATGTGCCGAGTGTTAACTGGCTGCTTTGTGCCGGCTGTATTGGTGTGGTATTGTTATTCAAAACATCCGACGCGATGACTGCCGCTTACGGTTTAAGTATTACCGTAGCCATGCTGATGACAACCATACTGGTGTCTAAATTTCTTAAAAAGAAAAAATATCCGGATTATATTATCACCATTTTCCTGACTGTTTACTTGATAATCGAAACTACATTCCTGTCAAGCAACTTGGTTAAATTTGTACATGGCGGTTGGTTTACACTGAGTGTTGGTACCGTGCTTTTCTCGATAATGTGGACCTGGCATACTGCACGCAGGATCCGTAACCGTTACGTTAAGTTTATTGAGATAGAAGACTATTTCAATATTATAAAAGAATTGAGCGATGACGAAAGCGTACCTAAATATGCATCGCAATTGGTTTATTTAACCAGCGCTAATTTTGATTCGGAAATTGAGTCGAAGATCATTTATTCCATCCTCCAAAAGCAACCTAAACGTGCCGATGTTTATTGGCTGGTACACGTTGATGTGGTTGATGAGCCTTATAAACGCGAATATGAGGTCGACTTTTTGGTGCCAAATAAACTAATCAGGATCGACTTTAAACTTGGTTTTAGGGTTGAACAGCAAATAAATCTGCTTTTTAGAAAAGTGGTGGAAGAGCTGGTAAAAAATGGCGAGGTTGATATTACCAGCAAATATACATCCCTTAACAAACATAAAATAGTTGGCGATTTTCGTTTTGTAGTGATAGAAAAAGTGATTTCCCGGTCGCATAACTTGTCGCTTTACGAAAGCTTTTTAATGAGCTATTATTCCATATTAAAAAAGCTAAGTTTATCAGAAGAACGTGGATTTGGCCTTGATTTAAGCTTTGTTACTGTTGAAAAAGTGCCGCTAATGCTTGCCGCCCCGGAAACCGTTGAACTTGATAGAATTAAGTAATTTAATTTTTGTTAATGTTAAATTAAGGTTAACAAATTCAGATTTACTACAGATTGTAGTTGGATATTAGTAATTATAATCTACACGCCACCTTGAAAAAGATAATACTCGCCTTATTTTGCTTTGTTTCGATTGAAGCAAGTGCACAGGTTTCGACAACGGATACCGCCAAAAAAAATATTGCTGATACGGTTAAGAAAGATCTTTTTACGGCTCCCGATACGGTTAAGAAATTGCATAGCAATCCGCTGTCGCTTATTCCTCCGGGAATAGCGATAGCCTACGGAGTATCTTCATTCTTTATTCATCCTATACGCCGGGTAGATTATTATATTGAGGGCGAGATAAAGAAAACAAATCCAACATTTAGTACAAAAGCGGAGAGTTATTTTTTAGTGACGCCGATAGTAATGGTTTACGGTCTTGATCTGATTGGGGTTGAAGGTAAAAATACTTTTATTGATCGTACAGCCTTACTCGGGTTGTCTGGCTTATTTTTAGGTACTACGGCTTATATTACTAAATATACAACCCATCGGCTTCGTCCCAATAAAACAGATTATCTTTCTTTCCCTTCAGGGCATACCTCGGTAGCATTTATGGGTGCTGAATTTTTAGCGCAAGAATATTCTGAAAATTCTCCCGTATATACCATAATTGGTTATTCTGTAGCTGTTACAACAGGGATATTCCGACTATACAATCGCGACCATTGGTTTAGTGATGTAGTTGCCGGTGCGGGTTTTGGTGTGTTATCAACTAAAGCGGCCTACTTGGTATATCCATATCTTCGTAATGCGCTAACCCACAAAGGTAAAAACGGAAAGAGCACCATGGTTATGCCTAGCTACCAAAATGGTACACCGGGGCTTTCGTTTGCAGCGCAGTTTTAATTATTTGTATTTTATTTTGTAGGTGAGGATGGCGCTTGCAAAAATAAGCGTTATTGCGTTAGCTACGGCTACCGGTAAGCTAGGCGCCATTAATCCATAAATCAGCCATAACAAAGTCCCCGCTGTAAAAAAGCAGTACATGGGTAATGATATACCCGATGTATCTTTAGTGCGGATAGTTTTAACAGCCTGCGGTAAAAACGAAACCGTTGTACCGAAGGCCGCTAAATATCCTATTATCGTTACTGTATTCATGTGGTAGCTTTACCCTTTTTTGCCAATATAAAGTACGATGATACGATTAGATATACTGCCAAAAAGCCAAGGCATCCTGCTACAATTCCATCTAATATTAAAACTAAAACACTATGGTCGGGCATTAGAACGCTAACAGCTATAACAGATAATATACCACCAACCAAACCAAACCATAACGACGATTTATGTGCTGGCGAAGCCGTTTTGCCTAGTGAGCTGTGTGTGTACCCATAGCTAACATATATAACAAGGCCAATAACCAGCCATCCAAGGAAACGGATCCAGTTATCGTAGCCAAGCTGTGTCATTAAATAAAAACAGCTTAAAAGGCCTAAAACAGGTATCAGCGATAGGTTTTTAATAAAGGCCATTACCGTAAGCGCGGCTGAAAGAATGATAAACAGGAAGAATGGGAAATTCTCATGAGCATTTTCCCCTGAAAACAAGGCTATCATTGGTTTCCAGAAAAATACGGCGCCAATAATGAATAGCACCGGGGCTATAAATTTGGCGTTTATATAAGGCAGGTGAAACTTACCTGCTACAGCGGCTTCGCGGGGGATAAGTAATACACCGCCACAAACCAATACGAATGCAAATAAGGTACCTATACTGGTTAAGTCGGTTACCTCGGTAAGGTTCATGAACAATGCCGGAATGGCAACCACAAACCCCGTTACAATAGTTGCGAATGACGGCGTATGGAATTTGGGGTGGATGCGCGAAAATACTTTCGGCAATAAACCATCACGGCTCATGCTCATCCAAATACGGGGTTGCCCAAGCTGGAAGATCAGCAATACACTGGCCGTAGCAATTACCGCGCTGAAAGAAATAACGCCTCCTATACCGGGTAAATGTACCTTGTTAAATACAAATGCCAATGGGTCGCCAACAGCAAGGTCTTTATAGCTCACCATGCCGGTCAATACCAATGCGATCAATACATATAATACAGTACAAATTATTAATGAATAGATCATCCCGCGAGGTAAATCACGTTGTGGGTTTTCGCATTCCTCGGCAGTAGTAGATATGGCATCGAACCCAATATAAGCGAAGAATACACCCGAAACACCTTTCATTACCCCGCTAAAGCCATTCGGCATAAAAGGGTGCCAGTTGGCTGGAGTGATATAGAAAAAACCGATGGCGATAACAGCCAATACGATGGCTATTTTTAATATAACCATGCCATTGGTTGCTCTTTTGGTTTCGCGGATGCCTATATAAACCAAGTAGGTGATAATTATAACTATAAGCAGGGCAGGAGTATTGGCTATAAGCTTAAAACCGCCAATGCCCGGTGCCGTATCCCAGGCCATAGCGCCAATTTTAATGGAATCCGTTATGCCCGCTAAATTATGGCTTGCAGTAAGCTGCAGCATTTGTGTATGCGCCGTAAATGCAGAAAAATAATCCATTATCAGGTACTTAGGCATTTGAATATGGCAAAGCTCCAGTAAATTCACAAAATAGGTACTCCATGATATGGCTACCGCGATATTGCCAATAGCATATTCCATCAACAGATCCCAGCCGATGATCCAGGCGATCAATTCGCCAAAAGAGGCATACGCATAGGTATAAGCGCTGCCTGCAACAGGTATGCGCGAAGCAAATTCGGCATAACACAATGCGGAAAATCCGCACGTAACGGCAGTAATTACAAATAGTATAGTAACACCCGGCCCACCCTGAAAGGAGGCTTCGCCAATGGTAGAAAAAATACCCGCGCCAACTACCGCGGCAATACCCATCAGGGTAAGGTCTTTTACATTAAGTGCTCTGGTAAGGTGATTGCCTGTATGTTCGCTGTCGCTAAGGCCACTGGCCACATCGGCCATGATTTTATTAATAGATTTTTTACGGAATATACTATTCGACATAAATTAAATATGGGGTCGGTCAATGGATTCAAACATAATCATTTTTTTGCAGGCAATAAGTATATGCTTAATTTGCACCCATGAATATAAGCATAAAAGATGTATTGTATAAAATAAGGGTGTTTTTTGTCCCTTATTTGGTGGTTTTAATGCTGTGTTTACTAATAAAAATCATGTTTTCCCGCGATCAAATATACTTCGCGGTGAATAGCCGTAATTTTCCGTTGGGCGATTTTATCGCGCCTTATTTAACTGACCTGGGTAACTTTTGGACGGTGATCGTTTTATCGCTGATACTGGTACTGTTCAGCTATGCTAAGGCTTTTACACTTTTGTTGGTGAATACCATAACAGCGCTTACCGCGCAGGTAGTAAAACACATTTTTGATTCCCCCCGACCAACATTATATTTTCAGACTCAATTGGCACATATGCATTTTGTAAAAGGGGTGGAAATGTTAAGACTGCACAGTTTCCCATCCGGACATACCGTTACCGCATTTTCAACAGCGGTATTATTTACGTACTGGGCAAAAAATAAATTTTGGGGATTGCCGCTACTGTTATTGGCGATGTTTGTAGGCTACTCGCGAATGTATTTAAGCGAACACTTTTTTGAAGATGTTACGGCAGGGTCCGTAATCGGGACGATAACAACTGTATGTTTAATAACATGGTTGGCTAATACTCGATTTTTAAAATCAGCTAATTGGAATAGAGGAGTGATTAATAACTAATCAGTTATATCCTCGTCATCATATTTTTTCTTACGGCTTATAGCCATATATATGGTAACCACTATAACTATGATGCCGCCAATATAGATCAATATTTCTGATGTTCCGAATGATCCCATAATAAGTTTCCTATCCTCAAATGTAAATTATTATTTTATCAATTAGTTAATAATAAAGAAGCCCCCGAATTCGAAGGCTTCTTTATTTTATAATTTGTCCATTTCGCCTTTTACAAACTCGGCCAGTTCCTTTACGTATCCAGCGCTGAAATCAAATTTGATGCCCGCGGTTTCGTAAATTTCTTTAATGGTTTTAGTGTAACCTAATTTTAAAGCATCTAAATATTGTTCTAAACCTTTTTCGGGGTTTTCCTTGTAGTTTTTCCAAACGGCGATAGCGCCTAATTGCGCCATGCCATATTCGATGTAATAAAACGGTACTTCGAAAATGTGTAGTTGTTTTTGCCAAAGGTTTGCCTCTGCTTCTTCCAATCCGCCCCAATCGGCAAAACCCGCACCAAATGGCTCATAGATCTGGATCCAGGCCTCGGTGCGCTCGGCATCGGTATGGCCCGGGTTGGTGTATATCCAATGCTGAAACTGGTCAACCACGGCTACCCAAGGTAGCGTTTTTAACACGTCAAATAATTGATCGCGTTTAGCACGTTTCAGATCTTCCTCGTTATCAAAATAAACATTCCAGTTATCCATCGAGATCAATTCCATGCTCATAGAGGCTAGTTCCGCTACTTCAGATGGGCAATGTTTAAAATCGTTCAACTCCAGATCAGCAGTTAAAAAAGTATGAACCGCATGTCCGCCTTCGTGAACCATCGTAGTCAGGTCGCGAAAAGTATTGGCTGAATTCATGAAGATAAAAGGTGCCCCTGTTTCAGATAACGGATAGTTGTAACCACCCGGTGCTTTACCTTTGCGGCTTTCTACGTCAAACAAGCCATTATCCTTCATGATCTCCAAACGCTCACCCAGGTAGCTGTTAATGTTGCGGAAACACTGGATAGATTTTTCGATCAGCTCAGCGCCGCCATTAAATGGTTTTAAAGCCGGTTTACCCGATACATCGACGTCCAAATCCCATGGACGGAGCGTATCTAAACCTAAAGCAGCTTTACGCTTGTCAGCTTGCTCCTTTAATATAGGTACTATCTCTTTTTCAATCGCTTCGTGGAAGGCGTAGCAATCCTGAGGTGTATAATCAAAACGCCCTAATGCCTGGAACATGTAATCTCTGAAGTTCTCAAAACCTGCATTTAAAGCAACTTTATGTCTTAGCTCACGCAAGTGATCGAACAGTTCGTTTAACTTGTCTTTATCCCGCAAGCGGCGAAAACTGATCTTTTCCCAAACTTCCTGACGTTTGGCACGGTCGGTCCCCTTCAAAAAAACCGCTGCTTGTTCTAACGTAAATTCCTTGCCGTCAATTTCTACAGATAAAGCTCCGCTGATGCCCTGGTATTTTTGTTGTTCAACCTGTATCTCGGTTTGTATAGGAATGTTTTCCTCTCTAAATAGCTCCAACGATTTTTTAACCCCGCGCAGATAGATGAAGAACTTCTCTTCATCTAATTCATCAACGTATTGGCTGGCAACTAATTTTTTATTCAGTTCATTGCTGTAAGGCGCGATCTTTGGTTCGATCTCGGTAGCGAAGTATTGGAATTTTTCCAGCAAATCTTCATTAGCCGTATCGCAAGTCATACGTATGTAGCGCCAGGCGAAATCTTCTTCAATAGCTGCTTCTAATTCGCTACGATCTTTTAGCCAATGTTCTAGTTCTTCGGCAGAGTTGATCGTGCGGTTGCAAAGTTCTTTAAAAAGTGGTTCCAATGCTTCCCAGTTCATATCAAGGTCAGCAGGGATATATGTTCTTGTTTTTTTGTGGATCATGGTTTTATAATGTGCAGATGTGCTTATATGCAAATATGCAGATTAATGACTAAGCGCCAAATATGATAAGCAGATTTTACACTAGGTTGTTGTTTGTGAGGGCACAACAACGGGATTAAATTTATCCGTGCCTATGTCTTCACAGGCTACCATTATTCGCTTTTGTATAAAGTTTTCGACATGTGCTTAATACCATCCTCGTAACTTGTCGGTTTTAAATTAAAGGCCTTTTCAAATTTGTCTGAATTAAAATTATAATCGTGATCGTACTGGTAGTACATTTCCACAACGCCTGCAACAACCTTATTAAATAATCCGAATACCCATAGCATAAATTTATTGATGCTCATGAATTTTGGTTTTACCTGGTAAATATTCGCAGCCATATTAATAAATTCTTTACCAGTAAGTGGAGGTGCGGTAGGGGCATGCCATATTTGGTTATCGCTTTGCGAATTTTGACCCAACAGGTACATAGCTCTGCCACAATCGGGGATGTAGGAAAAATTGTGTTTAACTTTTGGATCTCCAACCCATTGGGCACTTTGCTTATGGGCATATTTATCCAGCACCATCATATCGAAAGAGCTGTTTTTGGAGTCGGTTCCATAAAAATCAGCAGCGCGTAAAATGCTGGCTTGTATTTTACCTGCTTTTACTTCATCCATTAATTGGTCGGCGATTTTCGCCCGTACTTTACCTTTTTCACTGATGGGATTGTATGGCGTATCTTCAAGCATTGGTCCGTTAACCAAACCGTACATGTAAACGTTATCAAAAAATATCAACCTGGCATTGACTGCTTTGGTTGCATTGATGACGTTTTGCATGATGATAGGCCATTGTTCCGCCCAAATTTTAGCATCGTACACAATTCCCGCGCATAAATAAATTACGCTTGAGCCTTTGGTGGCTTCCAATATCTCATTATAATTTAACAAGTCAGCTTTTTGCCAGCTGATGTTTTTGCCTGCTGGGTTAACTGGCTTGCGGCTTACCAACCTAATAGTTTCGTTATGATCTAATAACTCTTGTGTTAGCGCGTTTGCTACCGGCCCGCCGGCCCCTAATATGGTGTGCATGATTTCTTCGTTTTTGTTATAACAAAGCTACAGCATGCTTAACAGTCAAAACGTTAACAAAAGATAAGAAATTAAGGGCGTTATTTTATAACAGGCTCTAATATTCGTTTGCGGATCCGCGATAGCGACACCGGGGTGATACCCAAATAATGCGCGATATAGTGTTGGGGCATGCGTTGTAAAATGTCTTTACCGGTTTGAAGTAATTGCAAGTAACGTTCCTCGGGCGATTGCGTGATGAACGATGCAACTCTATCTTCATAACAGCATAAATAATGCTCTGCAACCAAACGCCCGAACCGTTCCATCTTATGCGCTAAAAGAGGATCAGCCAACATCTGTTGAAATGCGTGGTAACTAATATTGATCAGCCGCGTTTCTTCCAGTGCTTGAATATAGGTTATGGTCGGTGTTCTGGTCAGGAAGCTTTTGTAGGAACTTGTAAACTCTTGTTCAAAGCTAAAATAGCTGGTGATATCCTCGCCATTAATAATGTGATAGTAACGAACTGAGCCCGAAACTAAAAATCCAAACTTATCGCAAACCGTATCCGCGGTAGCGTAATGCTGCTTTTTTTTGAGCTTGGTAAAGGTTACGTGTTTGGTGAATGCTTCCCATTCTTCTATATTGAAGGTTACATATCTTTCAAGATATATCTTGTATATAGTAAGCGCGGTGGCTGCATCCATATACAAATATGCTGATTTTATTGCATCTCTGTATATTTCCTGATTATTCGCCAGGTACTTGCATCTGTATCAAAAACAGAGTTTAAACCTTGTTCTTCGCCACCCGGGTCACCCATAAATTCATTGCCGTCTTTCCAGAATATTTGTCCCGGTTTAGGCCGGGCAATACCACCGAAAGCCCAAAAGTTTGCACCTGAAATTTCGGGATGCTGCATCATCTGCCCGAAAATAAAATCATAAAAATTATCTCTGTTACGGGTTGTTGAATTGATATCGAACGACTGGCTGTCGCGTGGTAAGCCAAATTCTTCAATCACCAAAGGCTTATTTAATTCTTTAGCGATTTGTATATGCCTGTTGATGTAATTGGTGGCGTTGGTAATAGTATTGGCATAGCCTGCCACTATCGAAGTATCCTTAAACCAGCTCCAGTTCTTCGGCCAGATGTGGATGGTGAGGTAATCAATGTTTTTATCGGCATGAATAGTTTTAAAAACAGATATATCGTTATCCGAAGCGATATCACCTTCACTGCCGGTTGTAAGTAAATGATTGTTATCAATTGATTTGATTAAGCTTGATACATGTTGCATCCATGCCTCAAAAGCAGGCGTTGCCGATTGCTCCATAGCACGTGGTTCATTAATAATTTCCCAGGCCATGATTGCCGGATCACTAACGTATTTTTTGCCATTAATACTGTTGGTACGGTGCAGAATGTATTTGATGTACACATCCAGTTCATCCATACATTTCTGGCAGGTAAAAAACTGGCTGGTATAATGCTGGTTTTCATTCCAGGTATATCCCCCGTATTTTGAGCGTGGTTGCGTGCCATAGCCGTTCCACTCTAAATATTGACCTAAACCGCCACTCCAATCCCAAGTATTGGTAAAATGCAGCACTGCCTTCATATTACGTTTGCCCAATTCGTCCAATAAATAATCGAGGCCGTAGGCTATATTCTCATCAAACTTTCCCGGTTCAGGTTGTAATGATTTTTCGCTAGGGGTACGGTAAGGATAGGTAGTTAAACCTTCTGCGCCAACCATAATGCGAAGATTTGTAATGCCATTCTTTTTCAGAAAGTCTAATTCCGTTTTAAGTCGGTTTTTGCCTTTTTCACCATTGGTAGCTAATAGTCCGCCATACCAGTAATTTGCACCGATGTATCGGTAAGGTTTACCATCAATAGTAAATCGGGTTCCCTCAACCCTAACAAATCCGCGTTGAGCAAAACAGGTTATTGATGCGGTTAATAATAAAAATGTAAACAGGATTTTTTTTGTATTCACCGGTTATAAATTGGTGCTTAAAATTAAGTAAAGGCAGGCGAGCCTTTTAATACTGTTTTAACAATCTATTGCTATAAATAGGCATAAATAATGCGATCTGAATAAAACATAAATAAATAATCTTTGGAACAATACCAGCATCGATGGGTTTGAATAGTAGTTAAAAGCCATTTAATCATGAATCCAAATCAAGAGAAATATAAAGCTGTGCAATATGATCACTTCGGGCATGCAGATATATTGCACATTGTTGAATTACCAAAAGCCACGGCAAATAAAGGTGAGGTTTTAGTAAAAGTAAAAGCCGCGGGAATTAATCCCGGTGAATCTTCTATCAGAGAAGGGTTTTTAGCGAAACAATTTCCCTCAACATTTCCATCCGGACAAGGCACTGACTTTGCTGGCGTTGTAGAATCTGTCGGTGACGATGTTACTAACTTTAAAGCAGGTGATGAAGTTATCGGTTTCAGCAATAACCGTAATAGCCAGGCTGAATATGTTATGGTGAAGACAGACCAATTGATTATTAAGCCATCAAAAGTTTCATGGGAGCAAGCCGGCGGATTATTTGTAGCAGGAACAACAGCCTATGCCGCGGTAAGGGCGGTTGGATTAAAAGAAGGTGATACTGTAATTATATCTGGCGCTGCGGGAGGTGTAGGTTCTCTTGCCGTACAAATCGCTAAAAGACAGGGCGCTAAAGTTATCGGTATTGTTAGTACGCATAATTTCGAGTGGCTGAAAAAGCATGGTATAGCACCTGTTAGCTATGATGGAAATGTTGAGGAAAACCTGGAAACCGCGCTTAACGGAAGTAAGCCGGATGCATTTATCGATCTATCCGGCAAAGGATATGTAGAGTTAGCTATTAAATTAGGCATTTCTGTTGATAAGATCAATACTATTATTGATTTTGCAGCGGTTGAAAAGTATAAGATAAAAGCTGAGGGAAGCGCGGCGGCATCAACTGCGAAGGTATTGGGTGAGCTGGCGCAAATGATAAATGATGGTGAGTTGGAGCTTCCTATCGCGAAAACATACCCTTTAAGCCAGGTTAAAGAAGCTTATATAGATTTGGAGAAGCGCCATACGCATGGTAAGATCGTGTTGATCCCGTAGATAAACTTATAAATAAAAAAAGCCCTGGGATAATTCCACAAGGCTTTTTTATTTATAGAAGTTAAGATTATAACTTGCCGATAACCTGTACCAGGTCGATCAGTTTGTTTGAGTAACCCCACTCGTTATCGTACCATGATACAACTTTAACAAAGTTGTCATTTAACGCGATACCTGCTTTTGCATCAAATATTGACGTGCGTGCATCACCTTTAAAATCTTCAGATACTACTTCGTCTTCAGTATAACCAAGGATGCCTTTCATTTCACCTTCAGAAGCTTCTTTCATTGCTGCTTTAACTTCTTCGTAAGTAGCAGATTTCTTCAAACGTACAGTAAGATCAACAACCGATACGTCGGCAACTGGTACGCGGAAAGACATACCTGTTAGTTTACCTTTTAATTCAGGTAAAACTAAACCTACAGCTTTAGCAGCACCAGTTGATGAAGGGATGATGTTTTGGTAAGCGCCACGGCCGCCTCTCCAGTCTTTAGCCGATGGGCCGTCAACTGTTTTTTGGGTAGCAGTTACCGCGTGGATAGTGCTCATTAAACCTTCTTCAATGCCAAATTTATCATTCAACACTTTAGCAATTGGCGCTAAACAGTTAGTTGTACATGAAGCGTTTGAAACGATGGTTTGATCAGCTTTTAATAATTTATGGTTAACGCCCATTACAAAAGTAGGGGTATCATCCTTTGCAGGCGCACTCATTACTACTTTTTTAGCACCTGCGTCAATGTGTTTCTGAGCAGTGTCCTGGGTTAAGAATAAGCCTGTTGACTCGATAACAACTTCAGCACCTACTTCATTCCATTTAAGGTTAGCAGGATCTTTTTCAGCTGTTACACGGATGGTTTGGCCGTTTACAACAAGGTTACCGCCTTCAACAGCGATAGTTCCTTTGAACTGACCGTGGGTTGAATCATATTTTAACATGTAAGCCATATAATCTGGCTCAACAAGGTCATTAATACCTACAACCTGAATGTCTGATCTTTCCATTGCAGCCCTGAAAGCTAAACGACCGATACGGCCAAAGCCGTTAATTCCTATTTTCATGATTTTTAATTTTTGTTAGAATAGTACGTTAGTAAATTATTTATAGGTTCTTTAATTATGTTTCCGATGGTCAAGTTTGATTCGGCGGCAACCTCAATAAGGTGATCCTGGAAGTTGGCTGCAACTGAGCCTGCAAAGTGAACAGCAGCTTCGGGATATTGCTTATGTAAAGGTAACAAATATGTGTTTATTAGCTTGCTAAATCCTTTTTTTATTACATTTTGCAGATAAACGTCTTCACGGTTTTCCAGGTAAAAATCATTGAATGAACTGAGGAATAAAGCCGGTTGTTTTTGGCGATAAACCTTCTCTAAAAGATTACTGCGATCAGCATCATACTTATGCACAAATTTTTTGCGTAATGGCACGGGCAGCGTTTCGTTCATAAAACCTTTTATTAGTTCCCGGCCCAACCAGTTGCCCGATCCTTCATCAGCCAAGATATAACCTAAACCATAATTGTTTGGCTTAACCTTGCGCCCATCATACCAAGCCGCGTTTGAGCCGCTACCGCAAATGCTTACAATGCCGGGCGTATTTTTACAACAGGCGATAGCAGCCGCCATAATATCATGCTCAACTGTAACCTTCCCATTTATAAAAAAAGTGGAAAAGGCGTTCTGGATAACCTGTTTCAGATCGGCAGTTGAAGCTCCTGCACCAAAAAAATAAATGCGTTTTATTTCTTCGGCGTGATGAATGAGGTTGATATTTTTATTGAGCAGTTGCAAGATGAGTTTTTCATCATTAAAATAGGGATTAATGCCATTGGTTTTAAAGGAAGCGATAGTCCTACCTTTATCAGCCAAACGCCAATGCGCGTAATGCGATCCGCTATATACAACTGCAATCATTTATATCGATAATATATCGGCCATTTGTAATAGGTCCGCTTCCAGCCTGAATTCCTGCTGATTTAATGCTTTTTCTAAACTGGTTAGTACGATGTGGTTAGCCTCTAAACCCACCATTTTTTGTGTTTCGCCTGCAATTAAGGCATTTACAGCCGCAAAACCAAGCCTGCTGCCCAAAATACGGTCAAAGCTTGATGGGCTGCCACCGCGTTGCAGGTGGCCTAATATGGTAACTTTAATATCGTAATGTTTTACCTCTTGCTCAACACGTTTGGCAATATCATAAACACCGCCATTTTTATCGCCTTCGGCAACAATTACAATGCTTGATGATTTTTTGTTGAGGTGGCCTGTCTTTAAACCGTCGATCAATTCGCTAATAGCAGTTTCTTTTTCAGGTAATAGTATTGCTTCCGCTCCGCATGATATTCCGGCACGCAGCGCTATAGCCCCTGAGTCGCGGCCCATTACTTCGATAAAGAATAGACGGTCGTGCGCATCGGCCGTATCGCGTATTTTATCTATCGCCTCAATAACTGTATTTGTGGCAGTATCAAATCCAAGGGTATATGTTGTTCCGCATAAATCATTGTCGATTGTCCCTGGAACGCCTATTACCGCAATGTCAGGATACTTTCTGGAGAAACGCAGGGCACCTGTAAAAGTTCCATCGCCACCAATAACAACTATGGCGTCAATTCCCTGCGCTTTTATATTTTGATAGGCAGTTTCCATACCTTCATCGGTACGAAACTCCAAACAGCGGGCTGTTTTTAATATGGTACCACCAAGGCTAAGTATGTTACTTACCGAACGTGGGGCCATATCGTACATATCGTTTTCAATAAGGCCTTTATAACCCTGCCTTACACCAACCACCTCAAGATTATTATATATGGCTGTTCTTACTACTGCTCGTATACAAGGGTTCATGCCCGGGGCGTCGCCGCCGGAAGTGAGAACCGCAAGTTTTGAAATTTTATGCATCTTTACAAAACCAATTATAAAAGCGAAGATAGTGTGTATAAATTACACAATTAAATTTTATTTTATTTTTGGATTAGAAATTATCCCTATATATTTAATTTTATTTAAAAATTTACAGCTTTTGGACTTACAACTTCCTCATTTCGACTCCGTATTTTCTATTGATTGCGTGATTTTTGGTTTTGATGCCGGAGTGCTTAAGGTTTTATTAATTGAGCGTAACGAAGAACCTTTCAAAAATAGTTTTGCATTACCAGGCTATATTGTTGAACACGATGAAAGCATTGACGATGCCGCTGAGCGTATATTATATGAGCTTACCGGCCTCCGCGATATATCTATAAGGCAATTTCATACTTTTGGCGATGTTAACCGTCATCCGCAGGGTAGGGTAGTTTCTATCGGTTATTTCGCGTTAATACGTATCATCGGCCAAAAAGAATTAAACCCGATAACACAGGTTGCCAGCAAAGCATTCTGGCATCCGGTAAACGAATTGCCTAAACTGGCATTCGATCACACAGTAATATTTAATAGGGCGTTTAAAAAAATACGCGCCAAATTAAATTATGAACCGATAGCTTTTGAGTTATTGCCTGAGAAGTTCACACTTACCCAATTGCAATTATTATATGAAGCGGTGCTGGATAAAAAGCTCGACAAACGTAACTTTCGTAAAAAGATGTTGAGCTATGGCTTTTTAAAGGAACTGGCCGAGAAACAAAAAGGTGTATCTTACAGGGCGGCTAAGTTGTATAAATTCGATAGGCGTAAATATGCTAAGATATTTCAGAATGAGATAGCGAGTTAGGGATAGAGATTAGGGACTTGTGATTAGAGATTAGGCCTTGACGGATAGACAATAAAAAAGAGCGATGAATAATTTCATCGCTCTTTTTGTTGAGAACTAATCTCTAATCTCAGTCCTCTAATTAACTAACTACAAGTGTGACGGAGAAAGTTCTAAATGGTATTTAACCAGATCATCTATAGGAGAGCGGATGATACGGCCTACAGTCATACCGTTTTCGGTAGCAACTTCTTCCAACACATTGCGGAAATTGTAACCTACAGAACCGATACAGTTAAAAGTATATTTTTGATAATCAGGATAATGTGTTACCAGATTGCGGAAGAAATCTTCAAACGATGTACGAACGATGTTTCTTGAATATTCAATGTTTACAATGTTATCATAAACAAATTTACTGAAGCTTGCACAAAAACGGTTTGCACGTGGCTGCGTATAAACGCGCTCGTTTATATCATCAGGTGTAAGCTGAAAGGTATCCCAAAAGTTTTTACGAACAGCCTCTGGCATATAACCGCGGATATAATCCGTTAATAATTTTTTACCTATGTAGCAGCCACTTCCTTCATCACCTAAAATATAAGCACCCGAATCAATATTATTGGCTACATCTTTTCCATCATAAATACAAGTGTTGGTGCCTGTGCCTAAAATAGCGGCAAAACCTTCGGTATTACCTAATAATGCCCTTGCAGCAGCAAGTAAATCATGCCCTACATTAATTTTTGAATGGGTGAAAACAGCCTGCATTGCATTTTCAACAATCTGGCGTTTATCAGCAGTTGAACAACCCGCGCCGTAGTAATTTACTTCGGTTATGGCAGCTAAATCCAAATCGGTAGGCAAGTTTTCCTTTAGCGACTGAATAATATATTCTTCGTCTGAGAAATATGGGTTATAACCCTCTGTATTAAAATAAACTTTTTTCCCCTCCTCGGTAACTAAACACCAATTTGTTTTAGTTGAGCCACCGTCAGCAATTATGATCATAAATTATGTTTTTAAAAAAATCGGTTAAAAGTATGATTTACTTATTGTAAAAAGAACACTTTGTATTATTAAAATTAAAAATTGAGGCTAAAAAAACATTTGAGATAGGTGTCAGCAATAAAATTGTTACTTATAACAACAACATTGCCGTTAAAACAAACATCAATTTGCAAAATCGATTTTCAGATAGCTCACAATTGGTTTTACTAGCACAGATCAGTTTTTATTAAAATACAATTATATGTATTTGGCTTGATATTTTAAGCTTAAGTAACTGGAAAATGTTTAATGATGACAAAATATTATATCAGTTGTTTGGGTTGAATGAAATAAATTATCAATTGATTTATTTTTCTTCGGAATAGCTCGCTATATATTAGGGCACGTTTGTTAAAACTGGTTTCAGTTATAGAAGTTCCTATATTTACTTCTGCAAACCATTACCTGTAATTATGTTGTCACCTAAAAAAATAAGTAGATTATTATTAAGCCTATGCCTTTTGTTGATTGCCTTTATAAACATTAAGGCACAGAGCAAAAAGCCAAAGTTTCATGTTATAGCCTTTTATACTGCGAAGAATGACCTTGCGCATATAAGTTTTGTTCACGAAGCTAATAGATGGTTCCCAAAGATGGCGGAGAAATACAATTTCGCCTATGATTCCACTTCAAACTGGGGTGATATGAACGCCGAATTCCTCTCACATTATCAGGCAGTAATATTTTTAGACACCCGCCCCGAAGACCCGGCTGCACGTGCGGCATTTCAAAAATACATGGAAAATGGTGGTGGTTGGATAGGTTTTCACTTCTCGGCATTCGCGCTAACACCGTCCGATGTTCCTGCGAATTGGAACTGGTACCACAACACATTTTTAGGCTCGGGGCAGTATGTGAGTAATACCTGGCACCCCACATCTGCAATTTTAAAGGTCGAAGATCCCAATCATCCCGTAACCCAAGGCTTGCCACCGCTATGGAAAACACAACCTAACGAATGGTACCGGTGGGAAAAAGACCTTCGCACCAATCCTGATATTACTATACTGCTCTCCATTGATTCAACAAGTTTTCCGCTGGGCACCGGGCCAAAGCAAAGTGAAATATGGCATAGCGGATATTACCCTGTTGTATGGACCAATAAAAAATACAAGATGGTATATATAAACATGGGCCACAACGATATGGATTACGACCACCATACCAATAAAGAATTATCGCAAACACTGGATAATATGGTAGAAGATAAACTAGTTATAAATAGCTTATTTTGGGTAGCTACAGGTAAAAAGGTAGATAAGTAACTTATAACCTGTTAATTAACAAGTTGTATTTAAAATTTAATTTTTTGCGGGAAATTTGCATCTTTGCAGCTGCAAATTATTGCGGGGTCCCATAGCTCAGCTGGATAGAGCAACTGATTTCTAATCAGTAGGTCTCAGGTTCGAATCCTGATGGGATCACCCAGCGGGACAACACCAAATCTTGGTTTGTTGTCCCGCTTTTTATTTCATTTAATTGCTTGTTAATCAGATAAGTGAATTTAAAAGGATCGGTTAAACTTGCGGTTCGATGTTGTAAATCTTCAAAAGTGAATTTTTCCTTATAGATCGAACCAATTATTTTTCTTTTTGTATCCGGTTCTGATTTCCAGTATATTACATCTATTTTGGTTAGTGTGTCGATTGCCCCATCGACTATCGTCGCTAAATCTTGTGGTTTAATAAAATCCTTATTTAAGTCCGAAATTTTAGCTTCCAATACTTCAACTTGGTGTTCAGATTCAGTTTTGATTATTTTATAGTCACTCGCATCAAGATCACCATTAAGTAGAAGTTCCCTTGCCTTAGTAAGCTTATTGGTAGCAACTGTGATTTGGTCTATATACTGTTTTTTATTTATACGAACATTTTGAGAAGCATTACTGTAAGCATCAATTATCACCGCTTTAAAAAGATCTGTGGCAAGTGGATTCAAGATATATTCTTTTAATCCTGATACAAAAGTTTCATTAACATCTTCAGCCTTTTGCCTGTAACCACATATTGAAGAGCAATGGTAATAATGATAATATTGAGTTCTGCCTTTCGAGGCACTTCCCGATAGAGTTCTTGAGCATGCTGAGCAATTTAAAAAGCCTCTTAAGGGCAACATATCCATGGAAACTATTTTTGTGCCTTTGTCTTGCCATCTTCTTCGTCCCTCCAAGACTTCCTGTACCTCATGATATAAACTTTCTGAAATTATAGGCTCATGCAAGCCCGGGACAGTATAAGTTTCCTCATCTTTATATTTAGGTATGACAATCTTACCACAATATAATGGGTTCCGTATGGCCACCCAAAAGTTATTTTTATTGCATTTCAGTCCTAATTCCTTAGCTCTTTTCCAAATTTGTTCTATAGTGTATTTATTTTTACGAATTTCATTAAATGCCCACTTCATAATGGACGCTTGTGGCTCATCAGGAATAATTCGCTTTATTCCACCTTCCATAATATGGTTAACATAGCCGACGGGTGCCGTTGCCATATACCTGCCTTCCTTTCTTGCACGGCGCATGCCATAAAATACATTTAGAGCCCTTCTGTCGTTCTCTATTTCAGGTGCAGTCAGATAAATTGCGAGCATCATTTTATTTTCCGGCACGCTCATATCCAATGGCTGTTCAATAGCCTGAGGTTCTACTCCTAATTTTCGGAGAATATTTATCATTTGATAAGCATCAGGCGCGTTGCGGCTAAACCTGTCCCATTTAGTAAAAAGAATCAGTTCCGTTTTGTTCCTGTATTTTCGCAGGCATGCTAATAGCTTAACCCATTCCGGGCGGTTAAAGGACTTTGCAGAATGATCTTCATAAATTACTGTGCGTGCAACGATATTATTTGCTGTACAATACTTACGCAAAACTTCTTCTTGGTTACGTTGGGAATAACCTTTATCCGCTTGCTCATCAGTACTCACTCTAATGTATAAATCTGCTGTTTTCATTTCTTAAAGTTCTGTTCCACGATCAATTTAGCTAAAAAATACATGAAATCCAATAGGTTTTTCGCATCTTCTAACTCAATTTTAATACCCTTTTTTTGAAGAATCTGTACGGCTTTTTCCGGTGTAATATTCCGTTTTTCTGATTGTGTAAATTCCATGATCACCTTTTAAGCGCAATGATCATTTTTATTGCACATAGCGATTGACAACCCCAAAGGTCGTACCTAAGAATTTCTGGCAGTAATTGAATTTCGTTACTTTATAATAGAACCAGGAGAAGTACGGAAGCAATCAGACAAAGAGAGCAAAAGATTATGAGTGGTCGAGTTGGTTCATAATATCTTGAGCAAAAACTGCGTTTTATACTTGCTTAAGGCTAATTTACGACTATATTTTCATATTTGCAAGTAATTCAATGACGGAATGGTGACGGTTTTTGGTTAAGTTCAACAAGAATTACTGCAACCGGATGTTTAAGACTATCACTGGCTTTATGCTTAATTAATATCTGTCACTTAATTGATCAATACCTTTATCTCAAGGCTGATTGTTAATCCACAGTTCAGCTGCGTCTACATCACTAAAAAACTGAGTTGTTATAATTCCTGCCATAATATCAATGCTTTTTCGGGCAGCGAGTTCACTAAAGGTACTTGGTGAAAATACATGCGCGAAATATTTCAATCCAGCCTTTTCCATCATCGGGAACCAAATATTGCCTACCCATTCAGCAGCTTCCGACCAATTGCCTAAAACGTGCGTATTGTCATTCACTATTCGGTCGCTTTTGTTGTTTTGCAAGTATTCCAATAATATTAGGCAGCCATGTTTAACAGACTCCTCATCATGAAAGCCGGTCCAGTCAACATCTAATCTTCGTTGCGTTTGATTATAATTGATAATGATGTGCCGGTCACGGTAAAAAGTTGTTGTTTTAGTTACTTCCGGCTTTTGAATGTTTTGAAGTGGTAACCTGAAATAAAACGTGGAACCTTTCCCAATCTCACTTTCTATCCAGAAACTACCGCCGTGTTTACGCAGGATTTCAGCAGATATGAACAATCCCAGACCTAACCCTTCAAACCGCATGGCGGTATTGTCAACGCGGTAATAACGGTTAAACAACTTGTCAATATTTTCACGGGCGATACCAATACCGAAATCCTGGACACTAACAATGATATTATCTTCATCCACTTTGCCGTTCACTAGGATTTTACCGGCTTCCGGCGAATACTTCACCGCATTGCTCAGGAAGTTATGCAGCACCTGCTCCAGGCGCAGCTGGTCGCCGCTATAGGTAATTTCTGGGACGGTTTGCAAGATGATCTCGTGGCTGCTGGTCGTATGCTGCACACTTTCGACAGTATGGGCCATCAGTTCCCTGAAATTGACCGGCTCCTGCGCGTAGTAAATTTTACCCGCATTGATCTTCGTCACATCGAGCAAGTCACCGATAAGGCGTTCCAGCCTGGCGATATGGTCAGCGGATTTCTTCAGGAATGGTCTGAGTTTTTCCGGGTCGCTGATCTTTTGAACGATCTGGTTGTAGGCTTTGATACTGGTCAGCGGGGTCTTTAACTCATGGCTGGCAATCGACAAAAATTCATCCTTGCGCTGCTCATTCATTTTTTGCAGGTCAATATTGGTATTGGTACCCAGCCACAAAAGGATCTCTTTGTTTTCCGCAAAGGGGACCGCCCTGGCTAAATGCCAGACGTAGTTGCCATCTTTAAACTTCAGGCGAAATTCAACCACGTATTCGTTACCGGTTTCCAGCGCCTTGAGCCATTTCTTTAAACAATTCTCCAGGTCGTCTGGGTGGATAAAGGCCTGCCAACCATGCCCGACGATCTCTTCGGTATTGTAGCCGAAATCATCACAGACCACCTGGTTGACGTAATCCAGCGCGCCATCGGCTGTAGCTGTCCATACCTGTTGCGGGATCGCGTTAAGCATAAAGCGGAAACGGCTTTCACTGGCTTCCACTTTTTCTAATAAATGCCTGATGCTTTCCTGAGATACGGTCAATTCCTCATTGGTCGATATGAGTTCTTCATTAACGGCTGCCTGTTCTTCATTAGAAGCTGCCAATTCCTCATTGAGTGCCTGTTGTTCGCTAACACTGTCCTTAAGTAGGGCTTCATATTCCCTCGTAGCGGTCACGTCAAAGAAAGAAGAAACAACACCCGTTATTTCTTCAGTTTCCTTGTGGATCAGCGGCTGGGAGTTAACGCTTAGCCAAACGACTTTTTGATCTTTTTTAGTGATGCCCAAGATCTGGTTGATCTGCGACAAGCCAGTTTTTAAAGCCAGCATAGGCGCGTGCAGTTCACCCGGCAAAGGTTCACCGTTTTCGGCAATGCTGCCCCAATCAGGCGACATAGACGTCAACCCGCGCATTTGGTCAGCAGTCATGCCCAGTAATCTTTCGGCGCTTTGATTTGCCGAAATTAATACCCCGGCGCTATCTTGTATAATAATGCCTTCGTGCAATGCCGACAATACAGCTTCGTATTTTAAGGAAGATTCGTTGTTATCGGCGATTTGCTGCTTGATGCGTTTATCCAACTCCGCATTGGATCGGAGCAGATCATTATATTCTTCGGGATTAAAATTAAGTACCGCTATGGGTTCGTGATTGCCGGGATCATTTTCCAGCTTTTTTTCAACTAAACCGAGTAAATTTACCAGTTGATCAGCTACGGCTTCCATCTCTGAAAGGCCATTGCGCGCCTCCTGTGATTTGCCATCTTTATGCAAAGCAACCAGTTTACGCGCGCTGATATGGATCTCGGCATGGATCATTTCCAGTTCATGCATTTCCGGTATATGCCCATATGCCGCTAATGCATGACCGTATATCCATTTACCTACACTGCATTCGTGGTGGCTGAGAACCGGGCCCTCTTCCACCGGTATATCGTAAAGTATAGATCTTAATCTTGACTTAAATAATAGATGTTTGGATTTAGCCTGTTCAAAATCGAGTATAATTGGATTCATGCGAGTTTCAATTTGAGACTGCCTGTTAGTCGCGCAAGGTCAAATTATTATTTGTTTTTTAAACAACGTTTTTCCAGCGGCTTAGTTTTAATCGCCATTTTAAATAAGTCAAATGAACAAGGTATGAACTAGGGTTTTTTCAAAAAATACTATTACGCTTCAATTGCGCCGATTTGCTTTAAAATCCCGAGCTCATCCGAACTGCCCCAACGTTCCACCATCTTGCCATCCTTAAATTTGCTGATCTGCATACCGCGAATGTTGATCGATTTTCCAGACGGTGCAAAGCCCATAAATTCACCATCTTGGGTACCGGTCACCCGGTAGGCCAAAGAAACGGTGTCATGATCGGCGGATAGTTGTTCAACCGCTAATTTGATGTCTGGAAAAGCTTTGCGCATAATGCCAAAAAACGCAGCATAGCCTTCGGAACCCTGCGCCTGATCAGGTGCAGGATCATGGTCGATATTATTTTCAGCTACCAAATCCTTGAACAGTTCGTAATTACCTGTATTTACAGCCTCGCCGAATTTCTGTTGGGCGGCAATGTTTGTTTCTTTACTCATCTTAAAAAGAATTATATACGTTTGTGTAAATAACAGACCGCCAATCTTTTTGTTCTGCTTGTTTGCTGCGTCCCGAAGAGAAAAAATACAACTTGAAGTCGTATTTATAATAACAAAACCTCGCAAGTATGACGGTACTTTCAAATCGTTTTTCTTGTAAAAACAAATTTATCCAAATCTTTCATGGAGGATTTACAGCTTTTAGTGGCTTAATTGAGATACCTAAAGGGGAATAAATATGGACGTTTAGTTAATGTATGCTCAATTGATTAAGGTTGATGAATTACTGTAGCTTTAATAAAACCTTTCAAAAATATATAATCCCATATATGTTTCATTAATTACCGGCTCCAACCATCCCAGTTTAACAGCAGCTAATGTACTCCAATGAATTTCGATATATTTTCTATGTAGTATTCGTTGACGGGTGTTTAAGCAAATCTTAACAATCCGGGCAAAACCTTAGCTGCCTTTTTCTCCGTTTCGATTGGAAAATAGCACCTTGAAGCATCTGGTCTGTTAGCAGTAAATTAAGTGCAAAGTGAAGGCAAACGCCGCTTTACCCAGCTTTAGCGGGTAAACAAGTGAAGTCCTGAATGATGCTCGTGATTGGACTTATAAAGAGTTAAGAATAGCGAATGCTTTTGCAGCGCAGCAAAAATGCAGCAGCGGATTTATAAGCAGTCAGTGATTTTAAAAGGTCAAATATCAAGGATTGAAGCGACATCCTTTTCATGGGAAAGATATAGTGTAAAGCCTGGCCGGAGGGACAACAACAAAATCCAAAATCATCTTACAGGATGTAACAATGGAGATTTAATTCAGATGTTGTAAAAGAGTTGGTTAGCTGATTTAAATGATACCTTTAGCAACTACATCAAGTAGTTTCCCTTCCTATAACCCTAATTATCATTTAAGCCATGAACCTTCCGTCTCCCCAAACCTTAAGCACCACGGCGCTTCGCTCTGTTTTCGTTGAACAACTTAGTATATTATACAATACAAAAGTAAATCTAACGATCCGTCTTCCGGAATTAGTCACACTTGCCACTTTCCGGAACCTAAAGCTGGCGTTGACTGAAGGATTGGAAGACAATGAGCGACAAATGATCTCATTAAAAACTATTTTTATTTCGTTAGACGAATCCTGGCTGACCGATAAATGTTTGGGTGTAAATGCCTTAATTAATGAAGCCCATAGCCAGATCGCTTTGCACCATGATAAACATTTCGAAAGCGATATGTCTATTTTATTTTATATGTCCGTGATCGAAAATCTACAGATAGGTGCGAGCCAAATGCTGAATTTAATATCATCCAAGTTGCCTTACCGACAATATGCGCAACTTCTTCGCGAATGCAAGGATATGGTAAAGGATAATTCTGAACTCCTTTTCTGTGTTGCAGGTGAGTATTTAAACATCAATTAAGGCAGACTGGCCTAATTATTGTTTTTCAACAAATATGATAGCCGGAAGTAAAAAAATATTAGTTGTGGATGATGATCAGGACATTAGGGAAATCATTATGTACATTTTAGAATCGGAAGGTTATCAAGTTTCAGGTTTAGATAATGGCTCGGGCGTACTGCAAACTGTAGCGCAAATCCGTCCCGATATTTTATTGCTTGATGTGCAGTTGGGTGACAGGGACGGACGGGATATTTGCCGGGAACTAAAGGAACAATCTACCACCCAGGATCTTCCGATAATCATGATTTCCGCTAACTCTGGTTGGGAAGCCATCCGGGAAAAACAATGCAAGGCTGACGATTTTCTCGCAAAACCTTTCGATATATCTGACTTAGTAAATCATGTAAGACGTTTTGCCGCTTAAAAATGCTTGTAATTATAGTTTGATGTATGGCTACTAAATTAATTGAATCCAAACATAAAATTAAAAAGGTAATTTATTCTTAAATACTTAGTTTAGGATATGGTTAAGGCCTTTGTTAAAATTTCTTTTAGTTTATCCAGGTCAAAGGGCTTGGGCAAATACATATCTGCTTTTGCTGTGGCGGCAAGTGTTTCAATATCACTATTGGCAGAAAAATAAACAACAGGGATATGTTGCAAGGATTTTGTCGCTTTGATTAGTTGAGTAGCAACGATACCGCCCTCGTCCGGAATCCAGTTGTCCATCAGGATAACATCTGGTTTAATGGTGGATATATGATCAATCAGGTTATTGCAATCCGGAAACGCTGTAACCTGCCAGCCATCTTCTTCTAAGATGTATGAGCAGATTGCAAGGATATCTTCGTCATCATCAAAAATGATAATTTTTTTCTCGTTGTCTGCCATATTAATTGGTAACTAATGGAAGGCTAAAACAGAATTTTGATCCAACACCTTTTTCGCTTTCTACCCAAATCTTACCCTGGTGATCCGTAATGATTTTGGAAGTAATATAAAGCCCCATGCCCAAGCCGGTATGGCTTTTTAATACATCTTTTGCCCGGTAAAACTTATCGAATACTGAGGTCATTGTTTCTGCGGTCATTCCGCGACCCTGATCAATAATACTGACAACAACAGCACCCTCATCGGATAACATTGTTTCTACGGAAATTTTAGTTTGCTTATCCGAATACTTACCTGCGTTACCTAATAAATTGGCAAGTACCTGTTCCATGCGCAATTCGTCAATTAAAACATCAACGTCGTTGCAATAATTTATCGAAAATTCATGGTGGGGCAAGATATGTTTCATCACTTCAACTTGCTGATTTAGGAAGTCATTAAGCTTGACAGGTTGCAAATGATATTGCAAATTCCCATTTTCGATTTTAGAAATATCCAGTAATTGCTGTACAAGGGTAAGTAATTTATTAGACTGGAAATCAATTTTCGACAAAAGTTCCCGCAGCTGATCACTTACCGGTTCTTTAGTACCACGCGCCATTTGGGTATAAGCTTTTAACACTGTCATAGGTGTTTTTAACTCGTGGCTGGCAATTGAAATAAATTCGGTCTTCTTTTCATCGACAAGTTTTGTTCTGCGTAACTCCTCATCTTTCTCATGAGCAATCTGACTAAGCCTGGCGTTACGTTGTTTTATCTCATCATAAGCATTTATTGGTTGCTCATTTGCAAACTCCTTCTTTAAAATATTAATTTTAACAGGATCAAGTTTCAAAGACCGGGGTAATCCAATCTTCATAACGATTAAATTACAATCAACCGTTTCCGTTAAATCAAATTCAGGCACCAATTTTTGCGCATAATAAAATCCTGCATCGTTATTAGTAAAGCGAATACTGTTATCATAAGACACAGTTGCCATTAAGCTGTACCGAGTTTGATTTTGCTCAAGCCCGATTTCTAATATTCCGTCATCGGTATGCTCAATAACCGTACGTGCAATCTCAGATACCGCAGTAGCAAAAGTCGTTTGTGTGGCCGTGCTTAACCCAAGCCTTTCCGCCAACTTCATAGACCGTTTATGCGCCAGCACCAGGTCCATTTCATTTTCTAATGAAATAGAAACTACATTTATCATCTACTTTACTTTTGCTATTATAACTGACATATCATCATTACGCCGGGCATGATCTTTATATATAGCCGCCGCTAAGATCGTTAAATCATATTTATACATCATTGGATATTTCGCCATATCTATTCGGGTTTTGATTCCGTCTGAACAGAGCATAACCTGGTTAAATTCTTCAGCGGGATATTCCTGATCATTGATTGTGTTGGGAATGTTATGGCCAACAATCCCGTTATAGGACATATGATTTTTAAAAGTTACCGGACCCGACATCCTGGCTGCAATATTTCCGACACCTGTGGAACTCCAGATTTTACTTGCAAAGTTATAGCCAACAATATTGATAACCGCTCCCCTTGTTTTCTTAATAGACGTATGTATAAATCGAAGAGTTTGCGCCGGACTGTAATCTGGAAATATTTTGAAGGCGTTGGCAGCTTCATTTATGGCATGATTAGCCTCCGGCCCATGACCCAAGCCATCAGCCAGCATCATTTTCAAATACTTATCTGTTTTTTTATAGGTGAAGCCATCGCCGCTGGTTTTTTCGCCCGGCTTATAAACCACGATTGGCCGCATAACAACTACATTCTTGTCTTTCACTTTTTCCGGATCACTATAGACACGGCTGAGTACAATTGTTCCCCAGCCTATTTGTGAATATAGTTCAAAAGTATCCGACATTCTTTTCATGCTCCCCAAGCCGCAACCAAGCGTATTAGAGGTAGATACGCCGTCCTGCATCATCCGATTGGGATTGATCATACCCGGACCGTTGTCGATACTGATAAGTTCTACATAGGGCGAGCCGCCATTGGGGAATACGCCCATTAACAATTCCCCATCATTACTATATTTAAAAAGGTTAGATGTCATTTCGGCCACGATAAGATCAAGCTGGTTGATTCTCGCGGAGTTGATGCCACCTTCTGTAGCCATACGGTGTATTTCTTTTTTTATTAAAGAGAAATAGCTGCGGTCATCTGCCGTGAAACTGATATGCGTTGCGTCAACCATTTGCCCATTTTATAATTGTGATCACTGTACCTTCGCCCACCTTACTTTTTAAATCGAACTCATTCACCAGCCTTTTAGTGCCGGGCAAACCTAAGCCTAAACTTTTACCTGTTGAAAAACCATCTTGCATAGCTGCGCTAATATCAGGAATACCCGGCCCCTTGTCAGAAAATGTTAAACGGACGCCATTATTTCGGCCACTGGATACAACCTCAATAACACATGCGCCACCATTGGCATACCGCATCATATTTCTAACCAGTTCACTACATGCAGTAAGCAGGCGGGTTTGATTAACCAGGCCCATTTTTATTTTAACGGCAGTTTCCTTTACCCGGTTTTTTAAAAAAACAACATCCTGCTCTTTTAAAACCTGGATAGTATCTTTACTCAGTGATAAAGTCATCGTCGCTCTGGTCTTCGTCTGCGTCCACTCCGGTTAAATCAATCATAGATTTCAGCAAGTTCATGCCTTTTTCCATGTCCAAAGCGGTGTGCACACCTTTCAGTGGCAAGCCCAGCTCAATTAATGTAATAGCTACTGCGGGTTGCATACCTACGACAACTGTTTCAGCATCCAGTATCTTGGACATACTGGCTATATTTCCGATAATTCTGCCCATAAATGAGTCGACGATTGAAACCGCTGAAATATCTATTAAAACCCCTTTTGCACTTGTTTTATTCACCATTTGTACCAGGTCTGCCTCCAAATTGAGAGCCAGACGGTCATATAGATCAACCTGAATTGTAACCAGCAAAAAAGCCCCCATCCGGAGAATAGGAATCTTATCCATTACCTTATAGAATTAAAATTTTGAAACTGTATTGAGCTTTTTAACCTCTAAGCGCATCACTTTAAAAGAGTAGGCCAGCGCACTTGCTAACGTTGCCTTTGTAATGATGTTTGAAAGATCTATACCTAAATGCACCACTGTTTGGGCAATCTCCGGACGAATACCACTGATAATACATTCAGCACCCATCAGACGGGTAGCACTGACTGTTTTGATCAAATGTTGTGCAACCAATGAATCTACAGCAGGTACACCAGAAATGTCCAAAATGGCAATACTTGATCCGGTTTCAACGATTTCCTGTAATAAATTTTCCATCACGATCTGCGTACGGGCGCTGTCTAAAGTGCCAATTATCGGTAAGGCTAAAATACCGTCCCAAACCCGGATTACCGGTGTGGAAATTTCAGTGATCTCATCAGTTTGTCTTAAAATAACTTCTTCACGACCTTTAATAAACGTCTCAAAAGTAACCACGCTCAAATTATCCATCAGGCGGTTGATTTTTAAACTTTCCTGAAAAAGCGTTTTTGGATCATCCGTTATTTCTTGTTGCAGAACTTCCAATAAAGCTTCCTTTAGCGAAAACACAAAATTACCGGTTTCCCGCGGACTGAAGCCCTGACGCGCACGAGTAATGGCTATACCGCCTAATATCTCGATTACGGGACTCCATTCGTCTGATTCCAAATCTGTGAAATTCTCACCGGATAAATTGCCAACCAAAGCAGTGATTAACTCTTCAGATTGACTTCTCAGTTCATCATTGCTGATCAAGTCCTCACGCAGACCCTCATCAGCCAATTGGTTCTTCATCCATAATTCCAGGATGTTTTTTTTCTTTTTTTGTAACAATTGATGTGTTTTTTAGTGACAGGGATGAAGGATACAGATTATATAAACTATACGATCCAAACTTGGCAAGTTGAATAAAAGCGGAAAGGTAAAAAATAGGAATTACATTCCAAAACACTTAATCAAAAGACTCATTTGTTTAAGTTAAATTATTTAATTCAAAGAGTAAGTTATTTACGATAAGGTATTTTGAGAACTAATTAAGTCATTCTTCACGATTAGTCTTCTTTTTGACTTTGATGACTAATTCGATGTGGGTAATATTACTTTCTCATTACTGCTTTGTAGCAGATAGTCGTATCTTTGAAATGCTTCGCTTTGCGATAATTCAACAAGGTGAAGTAAACACGCTCTTTAAAATCCTGCCCAATGCCATTAACCGACCCGGATTATATTATTGCCATAGGTGCCTCTGCGGGCGGCATGGAGGAAATCAACTCTTTTTTTGATCATACGCCGCTCGATGGTGTTTCCTATATCATTATTCAACACCTTTCTTCGGATTTTAAAAGCAGGATGGTCGAATTATTGGCAAAACATAGTAAACTCCTGGTTAAAGAAGCGGAGGACGATATGATTGTCAGGTGTAACGAGGTTTATCTCATCCCTCACAACAAATACATGACCATCCAACATGGCAAGTTATATTTAGATAGTAAAGATAAATCACATACCGCGCACCTAACCATCAATCGTTTTTTCACCTCGCTTGCCGCTGATTGCGGTGAGAAAGCTATCGGTATTATTTTCTCTGGTTTAGGGTCTGACGGTACCGAAGGAATTACAGCGATCAAAAATGCGGGTGGTATGGTAATGGCCAGAAACCCTGAAAATTCAGAGTTTGGCAGTATGCCTTCTCATGCGATAGCAACCGGCCTGGTAGACTTTATTTTAGAACCAGAGTTGATGCCTAACGCCATTGAAGATTATATTCAATACGGTTCTGATCTTTCTTCCAACAATAAAGACGACCAAAAAGACCTTGCCGGGATAATCGATTTTATTAAAGAAAAGTCACCGCTTGATTTTACGGACTATAAGCAAACAACCATACTTAGAAGAACCAAAAGAAGGGCTGCCAGCAATAATTTCAAAACGCTGGGTAATTATCTTGATTTTTTAAAAAGTGCTCCAGAAGAAGTAGAAGCACTGACAAGGGATTTCCTGATCAGTGTGACCTCTTTTTTCAGGGATAAGGAAGCCTTCGATATTATACAAAAAAATATTTTACCTGAAATCTTAGAAAGGTTAACTCCGGGCGAAGAACTTAAAATGTGGGTAGCCGGATGTGCCTCAGGTGAAGAGGTTTATTCACTGGCCATCCTGATATCCGAACAACTGACTGGCCGGTTTTCAGATACCATAGTAAAAATATTCGCTACTGATATTGATAGTGCTGCACTGGCGCGTGCAGGAAAAGGGGTTTACAATGAAAGTATTGTTAAAAATGTATCTCACGAAAGAATCGAATCCTGCTTTTTAAAAGAAGGAAATACCTACCGTATCAAACCGTCGATACGGAAAATGGTCATCTTCGCGCAACATGACCTGGTAAAAAACCCGCCCTATTGCAACATGCATTTTATAAGCTGCCGCAACCTGCTTATTTATATGACCCCCGGCCTGCAAAAGAAGATTTACCTGATGCTTTTGTTCGGGTTAAAAAAAGATGGCTATTTATTTTTAGGTTCCAGCGAAAACCCGATGCCGATCATCAAAAACTTGGAGGTAGTCAATAAAAAATGGAAAATTTATAAGAATCTTGAAGCCAAGCGAACCTTACATTTTGACGCTTTTTCTTTACCCGATCTGCTGGAAGTTAAGCGTTCCACTTCCTTACCTCCACGGGAAAATCAATCCAAAACTACCAGTCAGACCTTAGCAGATACCATCAGTGAACATTTGGCTGCCGAACTGGATTACCTTGCTATCTGTATAGATGAAAACAACCAGGTGGTAAAGTCCTATGGCAATATGGCCAAGTTTTTACTTCAGAAATACTTCACCTCTGATTTAACCGCCTTGCTGCCCAAACCGCTCGGTATTGCATTTAATACACT
This sequence comes from Mucilaginibacter tundrae, assembly GCF_013408825.1. Classification (GTDB taxonomy): domain Bacteria; phylum Bacteroidota; class Bacteroidia; order Sphingobacteriales; family Sphingobacteriaceae; genus Mucilaginibacter. Next base: position 12,741 of record NZ_JACCBZ010000009.1, on the reverse strand, counting down.
CATTAAAAAAGCGATTAAAACTGATCAGAAAGCAGTGGTAAGCGGAATAAAAATTAAATCCGGACAAGCTGTTATTGAACTTAGTCTTTCCGTGAGCCCGCTTGCTACCAAAAAAGGTGAACAAAAACTATTCATCGTAACTTTTACCGAAGATAAATCGGCACTTATTTTAGACCAGTTTTCCAAGTTTGATGAATCTGTCTATTTGAACCAATATACCAGCAACCTGGAAGAGGAATTAAGCGAACTCAAAGACAAACTGCATATCTCACATGAACAACTGGATGCTTCCAATGAGAATATGCAATCCTTTAACGAAGAACTGATCTCGACGAATGAAGAGATGCAAAGTACTAACGAGGAGATGCAATCGGTTAATGAAGAACTGGATACCATTAATGCGGATTACCAGTTAAAAAACAAAGAGTTGCTGGAAATCAATGATGATTTGAATAACTATTTCAGGAGCAATGTCAACGGGCAGCTATTTATCAATAACGACCTGCTGCTTATGAAATTCTCGCCGGGAACGGTGAAGCAAATTAACCTGCTGGATAGTGATATCGGCAGGCCTTTAAGTAATATTTCTACCAATATTAAATTTGAAACAATTTTAGATGATATAAAAAAGGTGCTTGCAGAAGGCATTGTAATCACTAAAGAAATTGAAACTAACAACGGCAAATGGTATCAGATCATGACCATGCCTTACGTACAACAGGCAGATAACAAAAACAACGGCGCGATCATAACTTTCAATGATATTACAGAATTGAAGAAAACACAGGTAGAACTCGACAATAAGAACATCAGCCTTTTACGTATTAATGCCGACCTGGATAACTTTGCCCATACCGCGTCCCACGATCTTTTAGGGCCGCTCAGTAACATCGAACTGAGTATCAGTGTTATCAATAAAAAGATAACCGACCCGGAATTAAACAAACTGTTAACCACGGTTAATTCATCGGTTAAAAAATTCAGTGCGCTCATTACAGATATAGGAACTGTAGCAAAATTGGAAAGTGATGCTATGGAACTGGTCGATTTAGATGAAATTCTTAATAATATAGAATGGAGCCTTGAAAATAAAATTCAGCTATCGGGTGCCGTTTTGGTCAGGAATCTGGAAGTTAAACAGATCATGTTTTCAAAAAAGAACCTGAGAAGCATCATTTACAATTTAATATCCAACGCGATAAAATTCAAGGGCGAAGAATCATTGATCATCTCCATTCGTACCGAGCAAAATTTCGATAACATCATATTGACTGTTCAGGACAACGGAATAGGTATTTCAAAAGAAGGCATGAGCCGGGTCTTTGAAATGTACGGGCGGTTAAATCAGGATATTGAAGGCCAGGGTATAGGCTTATATCTCGCTAAAAAAATAGTCCACGCAGTTGGAGGAAATATCCTCGTCGAGAGCGAACCCGGTAAAGGCAGCAGGTTCATTTTACATTTTATCACCAAACAGGTAGCGCCGGCGGTTAAGCTGTAGACGTGTAACGTTCACGGATCAATTTAAATATTGCATTTCTGGAATCCTGAGCGCCAAGATATTCGTTTTCTATTTTGTCAGCACCATCGGCTAAAGATTCATCCTTTACAGCGTTTCTGAACCAATTGATGTAGTCATTTCTTTTCAAATGATAGAGCCAGGTTTCATCATCAACCCCACTACCCATTTGGATAAAAGCATGTAAATTATTGGCTTTTAGGTTCAACTTGTTTTCAGGCCCTCTAAAATAGAAACTATTATAGCCCATATCACCTGTAGCATATTTACGCTTGTGCCGTTGTAATAGATGGCCAGGAATGGAGCAGGTGACCACGACGGTAGCGTTTATTGTTTTTTGCCAAACCAGCACTTCACCTTTTTCTATAAATACATCTTTCTTAACCTTGATTTCGGTATTCGTAAGGGCGGCAAATTCGGCCATCGTCTGACCGGGCATATCGCCCATGGTAATCATCGTATTGATTCTTTTCAGAAAATCATGGTTAACCAAATCAGGTTTAGTGGTGATCGCGAGGAAATTAGTAAACCCATCCTGGAAATTATAAAAACTTTCGGGCACTTCTTTCGGAATTAAATGATGCGCTTCATCCAGGATCATAAAATGAGGATGACCAGTCCCGTGCTGTAACGTAACAATCTCGGTTAATAATTGATTAAAGAAAGTTGGCCTCTCTGTTAATTGAATAGCGAGGATACACACGACAACGCTTTGTGTAGCCTGGGAAAGCAACTGTATCACGTTTGCGATGATTGGTGGCTGGCTACTATCTCCAATAGTGACGACACCCGCCATATCCAAATAGTCACCCTCCGGGTCGATCAGGCAAAATTGGTATTGCTTTTCGATCATTCGCTCAACGAAAGCTGCCGTAAGCGTACTTTTACCGGAACCCGAGGTGCCGGCAAATAACATATGCTGTCCATGTGGGCTAATCCGAAATACCGAACCGTCCTTGCACTTCCCTAATTCCATAAAATGACGGGATAAGTTTTTGTCCAGTGTTGCCAGGTCGTCTTTCAGTAATTCACTAATAAGTTCTGAAACACCTTTGCCCCGTGGTTTCGCGGTTATCCAATCAGCAATTGCTTTAACCTGTGGTAAAGCATTATTTACGGCTACCGCACATTCCGCGGATTGTAGCATGGCATTATCATTTTCAGCATCGCCAACTGCCACCGTATTGTGTTCAGACAGACCCATGCCTTTAAGCGCTTCGTGTAAACCCTTAGCTTTATTAATTCCGGGCGGCAGTACCATTACCGCACCTTTATTAAAGATAACCTGATATTCTAATCCGGTTTCTTTAATGGCCTCCAATACAGCAGCCTGATGTGGTTCCCAGGTAGCGACAATCACCTTACCGATAAAAATTGGATCAACGTTCAATTTTTTCAATTTTTGAATAAAAGCTTCCGGTGGTCGTTCGCCCAACAATCTTTCTTCAAGGGTAGCCGGGTCAAAAATCAGCGCTCCGTTTTCCGCTACAATACTGTCAAATATGCCATATTCAGGGAACACCCGTTGCAGGTCGTCCAACTTCCGGCCAGTTACAAGAATGATCTTCCGGCCGCTGGCTTTCAGGCTTTTCAAATATTCAATCACCTCAACTGGAACATGCTCGTCTGTTGCGAGTGTTCCGTCATAATCTGTAGCCAAAACATGGTAGCGCATAATTGCTCTGTTAAATTTGTGGTGATATTTAACCTTCTGTGAGGCTATGATCGATCTGTTTCCCGATAGTCAGCAGTGAATTACTGTCCAGTTCGCTCTCGTTATGCTGCATCCATTCATTACCTAATTTGTACAGCATTGCTTTTTGACCGTTATCAAAACTCACGTTCCACACTTTTAAATTTTTAAATTCGGCGGGATCGAACCTGATCATCTGTTCGGTGCCATTTCCCATCATTACCTTATAGCTCATTTGTGACATTCCAAATAGATTAGTTTAATTCTCAATTAAATATTTAACATCAGCCGTACCTTTAACAGGGCGTTTTGCCCATTATAAAGGGCTTAATTTTCAAGGAATTTCGGGTAAAAATAATTTTGGTTTTTTGAACTCGATCAAAGCGCCCAGGCGTTGAATGGTATCGACGGTAAAATATTTCATTTGGATGTCCACCGCGTTCCAGGAAAGGTCGGGCAAACGAGTGATTGTCATAGCTTTTGGGCCATGGGTAACTGTCCGAATGCGAAAACAAAAAGGCGAGTTTGCTACAGGCGTGACGAGCAGCACCATAGACAAATTGTAAATTTCAAGCATTACAGTGAAGCTTTCCATCGAAAAATCAATAAGTAGGAATGAATTTACGTATGCTTACCCGTGTTCTGCTAAGATACGGGCGGCGCTTTGTGATGACCGGATCAATTTCTTTTTGGGAGTCAGCGATGTTTTGCGGGTGAACTTTATCCAGAGCGGTTATTGCGGGGATTTCGATTAGACCGTGATTGAAGTCGTTAGAATTGTAATTTATCATAGTGTAGCGGCAAGTATATCTTTTGGTGTACAAAAACCGTACGACGAATATCATTGTGAATTTCATAGGTAAATATCTTAACTGAAACAATACGCTTCTTTTTTGCTTGTAACATAGAGCAATCGTCCACTTCTGCTGATATCTACATTGATGGAATTCAAGGACAGTACTCATACTGATGTCAGCCGATACAACTTTAGAAAAGGAGAACGCTGCTTTAAAGCAGGAACTCCACCAACTCAAAACTTCCGGTCATCCGGAAAGATTCCGTACCATCTTCGACTATTCCAGATTAGCTAATAAAATTATCTCGCCTGATCTGGAGATCATGGAGGTAAACACGGCTCTGGTCAGACTTTTAGGCTATTCGGCTAAGGAAGATATTATCGGCACCCATATACTGGACTATTCACCGCAAGAACATCATGCGCACTGGAAATTATTGCAGGAGCATTTATGGGAAAAGAAGACACCCTTTTTTAAACTTGAAACCAGCCTGATCAGAAAAGATGGTTCAATTATCTGGTGCCAGGTAACTTCCATTTTATTTCCCGATAAGCAAGGGTCGTTAGGCTACACCATCATTGAGGATATTACTGAACAGCAATTATTGAAACTCCACAAAGAGGAATTTATCAGTGTGGCCAGCCATGAGCTGAAAACACCGATCACCAGCCTCAAAGCAAATCTGCAATTAATGAGCAGGTTGTTAGCCGGGGAAACTTTGGCAAAAGAGAAAATTGTGGAAATGACGCGAAACGCGGAAAAGCATGTGATTAAACTGAGCTACCTGGTTAACGATTTGCTAAGTTCTACAAAAATAGACCAGGGGCATTTATCGCTTGACAAAACTAACTTCGTGTTAGCTGAACTGGTAGAAGATTGCTGTAGTCACATCAGGCTCGAAGGGAAATATCATATTAACTACCAGGGTGATCCTGCGTTCATGCTATTTGCTGACCGGCATAAGTTGGATCAGGTGCTGGTCAATTTGGTTAATAACGCGGTGAAATATGCGGCCGGTTCGTTTGAAATAATGATCGATGCCACGCACAGCGACGGTGTAACTACGATTTCCGTAAGCGATTATGGCCAGGGCATTGCGCCCGAAAATTTAGCTCATCTTTTCGACCGCTACTTCAGGTTGAGCAATGACAATAACAAAACTTCCGGTTTGGGATTGGGCCTTTATATTTCCGCTGAAATTGTCCGCTTACATGGCGGCGAAATGGGTGTAGAAAGTGAATTAGGGAAAGGCACAACCTTTTGGTTTACCATTCCGGATGGAGAAAAAGAACAAATCACAAATTAGTGATAATCAGGATATGGCAAAAGACGAAGTGAACAACGAGAAAAAGGGTAAGTCAAAACGTACCCGGATCATCAAAGCCCCGCTTAATGACGGAATGAATACACCTGTACCAGATAGTAATTCTGTAGATATCCCCTCCAAAAGCGAAGCTGCTTTTTATAAACAGGCTGAAAATCCATTGGGCGACCCGCATAAGATTTAAATTCTTAAGTCCAATCATTGCCGGCAAAACAAAACCGGCTTTAATTGTTGTACGTACCGCTTAAGTTTCCACTCTCTTATTCTGCACATGTTTATTTAGGCTAAACAATTAGTTATGACTAATAGTCGCATTTTAATACTCGATGATAACGAGGCCATACTGGAGGTTGTCACGGAAGCCTTACGTTACGAAAACTACGAGGTGCTGGATATCTCTTTTGGTTATCAGCTGATCTACGCCGTGGCTGATTTTTCACCCGAGCTGATCCTGATGGACTACCGCCTCGCCGATACTAATGGAGGCGATCTTTGTCAGGCATTAAAGAATGACCCGGCCTACCGGCACATCCCGGTGATTATTTTTTCTGCTTATTTTACACCTTCTGATGCCAACAGCCCGGGAGGTTGCGACGGCATTCTTTATAAACCTTTCGACCTTGATCAATTACTCAATATTGTCCATCTACATATCGAACCAAGTCAGATTAAAGAAGTTAGCTAAATTCGATACTGATTTTTCATTTCATTATTAACAGGTTTGATGTTTGTCAAATAAAACCAACAGTCTTAAATAATTGTTCAGTTGTTATGCTTAAAAATAATGACTGATCGTCCCTATTATCTAAATTTTGATAAACCGGCATATGCCTGGAAACCAGATATTGACTACCGTAAATTTCCGGAAAAATACAAGGTCGGCAAAGGAGAACAGGGTGTTTTGATATGTCAACCGTACAAAAGCGAGATCGGAATAAACTGGAGGTTCAAGACCCAAGCCATTGCTGAAATCAGCGCGGCGAAGATTTATGAGCAGTTTTTGATTTATCTGAAAGATGATGAATTTGTGGGTGCAGATATGGCGCGCAAGTATTTGCAGATGGGTTACACCCGCTCACGCCGATATGCTAACTATAAAGGCGGCAAAAAATATGATGAAACGCATGACTATGCGCAATTAGAAAGAGGGACTGGTGAAGACGAGAAAGCGAAATCAGCGGACATTTTTTACACCTATTGGAAGAATGCAGAAGCAAATGAGCAATATGCTGATTTGAAAAAACAATGGAAGCATGAACGGGGTTAAAAACAAAATCTTCCTCAAAAGATCTTCGTTACCTGCGGTCGACCGTTTGCCTGGCGAAAGAAATGGAAAAACGTATGGGAAGAAGTTAAATATTGTTCAGAAAAATGCAGGAATCAGAAAGGAAACCGTTAATCTTAACTATGCGGTTAGATGATGATAGCGCAGCATTTTCAATGACCAGCGTAAACATTATTTTCACCAGAACGAAATCTTTTAGCGGCACATCTAACTTTATTTCATCATTTGCCTGACGAACCGGAAACCATTGAAAATTTAATGGAGTTAAGTTCAGCGAAATTTGAACTTAAAGTCACCGGATTAATAAATCTTGGTGCTGGTGTGGCATATCGTAAAGCATTTTCAATAAAACTGGTTTAGTATTTGAATACCAATTTGCTTAGATATCTCTCTCGTAAACATAAAATGTAGGCAGTGTGTACAAAGTCAGAGCTTAGCAATAATCTTCAATAAATTTACCGGTTGGCCAATCAGTATTTTTGACAGCAGCGCGCCGTTAATTTGCTTCTATTCTGGGCATAAAAACGCTGTTAGGCAACGTCGTAACGTGAGTTTGGGATATGTTTTCGCAATGTCAGGTATAAATCTTCCAGGTCGAAGGGCTTGGTAATATAATCATCAAAACCAGCAAGGTCATAATCTTCATTGATATTGGAATTACAGCTGGAAGCGATGACGGGTAAGTGCGGATATTTGATTTTGATTTCTCTTAACACGCGTATACATTCTTTTCCTTTTAATTTGAAGTCCAAAATCACGACATGCGGCTTGGTTTGTTCAATGATACCAAGAAAATTTTCGTCGCAACTTAAAAGCGGGTAAATGTTGTAGCCGCCTATTTGCAAAGCATAAGTAAGGATATCCAACACATCACTGTCGGTTTCCTGTACAATAATTGTTTCCATGTGTTGATTTCGAACTGAAATCCAAAAAGGGTAAGAAACGTGCTAAGCCTGCTGCGGTCTTTGGGGTCCGTTCAAATATAACGATTTAAAGAGGTAAGCTGAAATAAAAGGTTGAGCCTTTGCCACTTTCGCTTTCCACCCAAATCTCCCCGTCATGCCGGTGGATGATCTCCGCGCTTAAATATAACCCGATACCAAAACCCGAGATATGTTGGGTATGATCGGTTTCCACTCGGTAATAGCGTTCAAAAACTCTTTCTTTATCCTGTGGTTTTAAACCCATTCCCTCATCTTTTACGCTTACTTGGGCGCGGCCACCGATAACTTCGCATTTAATATCAACCTTTTTTCCTTTTGGGGAATACTTTACGGCATTGCTGATCAAGTTAGTGATTACAGCACCGATCTTATCATGGTCGGCATTTATCATCACCGGGTTGCATGGCTCGAATTTGAATACATGACTCGTTATGGTCATTTCGGTCTCTTGAATGGTTTCCTCGATCAGTTCCTCCAGATTGAATTTGCGCTTATCAATGATCAGCTTCGCGGATTCTAAGCGGGATACATTAAGAAAGCCATTAATCATAGTCGCCATCCTCTTGACCTGAACACTGGCTTTTTCCATCGCACCGGCCAAAAACGAATCTTCGCTGTCCTTTAATTTTAAATTGGCTACCTGAACAATGGCGGTCAGCGAGGTGAGTGGCGTTTTGAGTTCGTGGCTCACCATACCGATAAAATCATTTTTGCGAATCTCGTCCTGTTTCTGCTCGGTAATATCCATCACCATCCCTGTAAATGCGGAAAAAGCCCCCGATGGGTCTACTTTGAGGTTGCCGATAGCCCGCAGCCAGCGCAACTGGTTATCGTGCAATCCGATCACGGAATAAGTCACATCATAATCGCCATTACGATAGATCGCATTTTCCAATTTCGCCGCTACATAACCGCGGTATTCGTCGGTGATTTGCGCCAGGGCTTGTTCGATAGATAAGTCTTCATCAGGGTAATAGCCAAACAATTCCTTCAGGCGGGCATCGGTAATAAATTCACGGGTAACCGAATGAATGAACCAGGTTCCGAAATTGGCAGCCTCAATGGCTAAGCGAAGTGCGGTTTCGCTTTCTTCAATTTTTTGCCGGGCTTCCAGCAATTGTTCATTAACAACCGCAAGTTCTTCGTTGGTCGACCTTAGTTCTTCGTTTGAAGCAGCCTGTTCTTCATTGACCGCCGACATTTCCTCATTAATAGCTTGCAGTTCTTCTGAACTGTCCGCCAGCGCTTCCTCCAATTCCTTGCGCTCGGAAACATCACGGGTAATGCCGGCTACAGCTGTAACCTCACCTTGTTCGTTAAACACCGGTGTCAAAATATAATCATAGACCCGTTTCCCCAAGATAGCGTGCGGAAAAGAAACCTCACCCCTTACAGGTTGTTTAGTGACTTTGATTTGATCAATCTCCCGTTCGTGCATTTCGGCGTGCCAGGGTTCATAGCCGTTCTCCAGCAATCCCTTGCCGATGGCATTTTCCTCAGTTTTGCCCCACATAGATAATAAAGAGTTGTTGGCATAAGTGAAGCGGTAATCCAGGTCAAACATATACATCAGGTCGGGCGTGCCGGAGGAGATCGCTTCATAAATTCTTTTTTGCTGATCGGACCGTTCCCTGGCTTCGCGAAGGTCCTCCTGTACGTTCTTCATGCTGGTTACCTCGAATACGAAAACCAATATGCCGTCCACTTGATCATTTTCATCGTGCCTGGCCTGATAATTAAATGTAAAATAACGGTCAAGTGTCGGCCCTCCCTCATGTTCGGCCACGGGGATTAGTAATTCATTGATCTCAAAGGGTTCGCCAGTGCGGTAAACATTCAACAATACTTGCTCAAGCGGTGTGCCCACCAGTTCCGGTAATGCTTCAAAAATAGGGCGGTTCAATAATTTGCGTCCCGGCAATAACTGTTGGTAAGCCGGGTTAACCAGTTCATAGACCAGTTGCGGGCCACTCAGGATACAAATGCCCGCAGGTGCCTGCATAAAAAAACTTGTGAGCCGGTCACGCTCTCCGGCTACCGCTGCCTGTGCCTGATTTGCCAGGTTGATGGCTTTTACTTTTTCAGTCGTTTCCATACAGATCACCAGGATGCCGCCGGTAACTCCTTTGCTGTCCCTTATCGGGCTGTAGGCAAAATCAAAATAGCAGTCCTCAACGAAGCCATTACGGTCCAGCGGCACCATGAAATTGGGAAAGCCAATGGTCTGCCCCTGCATAACCGATTGGAACATAGGGCCTATCTGCTCCCAGATCTCCGCATAAGTATCTTTTGCGCTGCCACCCATCGCCTGGGGGTGTTTGGTCTCCCCATTAATGGGCCGGAACGCGTCGTTGTATAGCTGGATATAATTTCCCCCCCAGCAAATAAGTACCGGGAATGAAGTGGTTAACATCATACTGACACTTTGCTGCAACGCAAGGGGCCAGTCGGATGGCTCCCCTAAAGAATTAGCCGACCAGTTGATCGAACGAATTAATTCGCCCATCGCGCCACCGCCTGCTAAAAAAGGAAAATCATTAAAAGAAGCCTGGTCGTTTGCAGTCATGAAGGCACAGTTATTTAACAAAAAAAATAAAAAATATTTAATTAATGCATAGGCAACGGCTTAAATTAATAGGTTATGGGCATCAGACAAGCAAAATTAAAAATTTTATGTAAAAACGCTTTGTGCTTTTTGAACGGTAACAGCCAAGTCTATCCCTTTTCCTAATACACCGGTAAACAGATCGCCGGTTTCTTTTAAACGGTCTATAGCATTATTGATGGTAAAATCCCTCATTGTCAAACCAGGCCGAACTTCATCCCAACTAACCGGCATTGACACTGTTGCACCCGGTTTAGGTCGAAGACTATATACACCTGCAATGGTAGCACCGGGGCGGTTTTGTAAAAAATCGAGATACATTTTCCCTTTGCGTTTGGATATCATACGCTCCAAGGTAGTAAAATCAGGTATTTGCTTGTGAACCAACTTCACAATGATATTGGCAAATAGCTGGCTTTGGTCATAAGTGTATTGCGCTCCGAGCGGTATGTAAATGTGCATACCTGTTGAGCCTGATGTTTTGGGGAAGCTGGGTACACCAATCGCATCAAGGACTTTTTTTACTTCCTGCGCAGCCTGTATTACCTGGTCAAAGTGCTGCTTATCGGGATCAAGATCAATTACACAATAGTCCGGATTATCGGGTGACCCGACACGACTAAACCAGGGATTCATTTCAATACATCCTAAAGAAGCCATCCAAAGCAGTGTTGCCTCATTGTTCCCTAATAAGTAGTCCTTATCCACACCCTCGCCATTGGTATGCGGCATGGTCGTTGCCCATTCCGGTGCTTTATCACGAACGTTCTTTTGGTAGAAACTCTCGCCGTGTATGCCACCGGGAAAACGATTGAGCGACATCGGCCTGTCTTTGAGGTAAGGAACCATAAATGGCGCTACCTGATGATAATAATTAAACATATCGCGTTTCGTCACACCATCTTCCGGCCAATAGAGTTTATTTAAGTGTGTAAATTTCAACAAGTGTCCATCCACTTTCAATTCCTCTGTTTCCTTTTTGGAGGTTAGCAACAAGTTTGCCGGTGATTTATCTGATTTTGGCTTGATAGGTTTTTTATTTTTAGATTGTGGCTTTTGCACTTGAACTTCCACTAAATCAGCATTTAGGTTGGCCTCATCGATTACCTCGTCCGTATTAGCCTCAAGTTCCATAACCACGTCTTTAGGATTTTTGTCGCTGCGCATACCTTTAAAAGATGCCTGCCGGACTTTGCCATCACTGGTTATCTCGGCAAATTCGACCTCGCAAACCAATTCAGGCTTTAACCAGGTAGCCTTGGCGCCTAATCGTCGCGGCCTGAATTGTGATGGTTCATCTACGTCGGGTTCAATATCAAAGGGACTTTCATTGGTTATTAGTGGCTTAAACTGGGCCATCATTTCTTTTTGCTTGGTATCGTTAAAACCTGTACCGACTTTTCCGATGTAGCGCAGAACTCCCTTTTGGTCGTAAACGCCAATGGCAAGCGCACTGAAATATTTTCCTGTCCCTTCGGTTTTGGTAAATCCGGCGATAACCACTTCCTGCCTACGTTTAGCTTTGATTTTCAGCCACTCGCGGGAACGTGCATCCGAAGTATATAAACTGTCGGCCCTCTTGGCAATGATACCTTCCAGTTTCATTTTTTTGGCACTTTCAAAAAACTCGATACCATTTACCTCGAAAGCCTGGCTTATACGGATCAGTTCATCATCAGGCGGCAAAACAGCTTTTAGTATTTCCCGCCGCTGGTTAAGGGGTAGCTCTGTTAGCAGTTTTCCATCATACCAAAGAATATCGAAAACGAAATACGCTAGTTTCGCATTTTTGGAATTACGCCAGTTTTGAAGCGCACCAAAGTTGGCGTTTCCCTGCTCGTTAAGTGCTACAATTTCGCCGTCCAATACAACATCAAGGTGCCAACTTTCTAAAAGATCATTGATCGGGCTGAATTGGTCAAACGGTAGATTACTTCTTGAAAAAAGTCCGGCCTTCCCTTTATCAACAATAGCAACTGCCCGGTAACCATCCCACTTAATTTCGTATATCCAGCCGGGATCGTCAAAAGGCGCATCAACCAATGTAGCTTTCATTGGCTTAATATCTTTAGCTATTTTTGATATAGATGCTTCTTTGAGCAAGGTTGCCAAATCTGTTTTTGGAAAACTATTTATGGCTGTACCTTTTTCCGCCTTTTCAATTTGTGCTTCGAGCGTTTCTGATTTATCAGTGGTCTTTTTAGGTTTTGATATATCAGTATCAGCTAACTCCATCCAAACCGGTGCGTGATCACTTGCACCTTTCCAGCCTCGAACGTCTTTATCAACCTGAGCAGCCGCAAGCCGTCCGGCAACTTTTTTATTTAACAAAAAATGGTCAAGCCTTAATCCGGCGTTTCTACCATACGCATCACGGAGGTAATCCCAAAAAGTGTAAATGCGCTCATTTGGGTATAATGTTCGTATAGCATCTGTCCAGCCCTGGTCTACAAGGTCTTTATAAGCTTTACGGCTTTCAGTGTATATTATGGAGATGCTGACCACCCTATTCCGGGCCAAATTGACCACTGGGTTAGCTGACTTTTGGGTTGCAGCAAATGCTATAAAAGCATG
>NZ_JACCBZ010000008.1 GCF_013408825.1 Mucilaginibacter tundrae | reverse complement strand
CAGCGTTTAAAGCTTATATAGGATCTAATACATATTCAGGGTTAAAAAGAACTACAAATTTATTTGTATGTAGTATTTATAAGCACAACGGGGTTAATTACTTTGGGGTGGTCGGGAATTTTTTTGACATTCAAAAATCAAATGAAGTAAAAAACACACTATCGGCACCGAAAGTAGATAGCACAGAAAAGACAATAATAGATAGTACAGAAATGCGACCTGATACTTCGAAGTACACTTCAGACGGATTGCCTATATTGAGAAAAAAATAAACTTGCGCAAATAATGAAAATAAAAGCATCACAAGCGGCATTCGCTACACTAACACTTGTTATGGAAATGGCTGCAAAACAGCGAGTATTCCATAATGTATTATTAAAATCTATTTCAGATACCGACTTAAAATATAATGAACTCTTGGAACAGATAAATGAAGAGGCAAAAGTGGAATCGGATCTAATTCGGGCAGTTGTCCTTCAATTTTCAGAAATTGATGAAACTGATTTACTAAATGGTTTTTTTGATATTTAGATTTATTTTTCTCGGCCGCCATCTAACTAATGGCGGCCTTGTTTTTTCTCTTAGTTTTGTTTAACTGTTCTAAGGGGACAAGTGCCCTCGAGAGGGGAACTTTTAGGTAATGTTACCATCCTCCTTTCATAATAAAAACTTAACATACCGGTAATATGGTAGTTGCACCTTTGCAGTATATTATTTAGGCGAAATACTCACAAGCTCGTTCTTTATTCCCAAATAAGATCAGTTAAAAGTTAATAAGATAAGGAGAGCGGAGACTCTCTTTATTTTTATCTATCAAATAATATTCCTCTATATTATTCCATAAACCATGAAAATACTATACGCTATACAAGGTACAGGTAATGGCCATTTAAGCCGTTCAATGGATATTGTTCCCCTGCTTAAAAAGATGGGTGATGTTGACGTATTGGTTAGCGGCACACAAGGCGACCTTGCCCTACCCTTCCAGGTTAAGTATGTGCTGCATGGTTTTGGATTTGTGTTCGGTAAAAAAGGTGGGGTTGATATCTGGGCATCCTTTTTAAAATCACGTTTCCGTAAATTTATTCATGAGATAAATACTTTGCCTGTTGAAGATTATGATTTGGTGATCAATGATTTTGAGCCGGTATCTGCATGGGCATGTTATATGAAAAATAAGCCTTGCATTGGGCTTAGTCACCAGGCGGCGGTATTATCCAACAATGCGCCAAAGCCTGACGATACAGATATGATGGGCAGGCTTATCCTTAAAAATTACGCGCCGGTATCGGCACAATATGGTTTCCATTTTTCAAAGTTTGATGCTAATATTTTCACCCCGGTTATACGCCAGCAGGTGAGGGATCAAAAAATAGCGAACAAAGGTCATTATACCGTTTACCTGCCTGCTTATGATGATAAAAGATTGGTAAAACGCCTGTCGGAATTTAAAGATGTGAAGTGGGATGTTTTCAGCAAGCATAATAAGAAAACCTTCAAATACAAAAACGTATCTATTCAACCTATAGATAACGAAAAGTTTATAAAGAGCATGGCCGAAAGTGCCGCGGTACTTTGTGGCGGTGGTTTTGAAACCCCGGCCGAAGCACTTTACATGAAAAAGAAACTGCTGGTTATCCCAATGAAAACGCAGTATGAGCAGCAACTAAATGCTGCTGCTTTAAAGCAAATGGGCGTTCCTGTTGTAAAAAGCCTTAAACCGAAACATAACGATATAATTTTAGACTGGATAAACAACGGCAAACCTATCCCGGTTGATTACCCCGATACTACCCAAGCTATACTCGACCTGGTGTTTGAGAACCACGCCAAAGCCGAGTACGCTATCGTATAATTATTTAGTATCTAACTTGATATCCTTAGGATCAGATAGGACGATCTCGGGTTTACCTTTGTAGTCAATGATGGTTCCGGTTACGCAAATAGCTTTGTCCTTAAAATCAACTTCGGGTTGACCTGTAAATTTACTTCTGTCTTCGCCTTTTATTACTACGGTTAATAATTGATCAGGGTGAAAGCCGCCAAGATCTAAAAAAGTCATATTTGAAGGCGTGATCAGTTTAGTGCTGAAGACTTTACCGCAAACAGTTAAGGTTTCGCCAACGTGTTTACTAACATCTTTTACATCAATCATTTTTTGTGCTGATGCATTAAAAGCTAAAAATAGTGCTAAAGAAGCTAAAATAAGTATACGTTTCATGGTTGATTTATTTAGATGCAAAATAGTATTTATTAAGCTATTTATCAGGATTGATGTGTAACAATTAAAAACCTTTTATACATCTTTTCTATAACCCCTAATTTTTGTTAATTTTCGTCATATTTTACTTGTAACGTCTATTCTGCTTATGTCTCTTAAAAAGTGTACGGTTCTTGCCTCATTAATTATTTCTATTGTATTGCTTACAAGGCTTCAAACATCAGCCCAAAGTCATTACGAATTAAATACCGGTTGGAAGTGCCAGAAGGCAACGGCCGTAACTGAAAATGGTGCGCAATTATCAAAAAATGATTTCCCGCTTGGTTCATGGCAGGAAGCAACAGTACCCGGCACGGTATTAACAACACAACTTAATAACAAACAGGTACCTGATCCTTTTATTGGGATGAACAATGCGCACATCCCTGACATCTATAAGGTTGGGCGTGATTATTATACCTATTGGTTCGTAAAAGATTTTAAAGAAGCATCGCCCCAAAACAATAACCAAGTTTACCTTAACCTGCGTGGCGTAAATTATAGCTGTAACGTTTTTTTGAATGGACATCAATTAAATGATAAACTGCATAGTGGCATGTTTTTACGCCAGACTTATAATATCACCCAATGGCTAAGTAAAAGCGGCAATAACCGTTTGGCTATAATTGTTTACCCTCCTGATGTGGTAGGCAACCCTAATGGTGGCCAGGGTGGCGACGGTACCATTGCACGAAACGTAGGTATACAATATACCGCGGGTTGGGACTGGATCCAATCTGTTCCCGATCGCAATACCGGGATTTGGGATAAGGTGACTATTGAAAAAACCGGGGCCGTAAAAATTACCGACCCGCATGTGGTTACTATTGTGCCGGGCATCCGTCAGCCAGATGGCCCACAGCAACCAGCGAACATAATCGTATCAGCAGTTGTAGAAAACGCTACGAATTTGCCGGTTAGCGGAGTATTGCAATACACCCTGGACGGGAACATCATAATAAGCAAAGTTACCTTAAGGCCTAACTCAAAAGAGCAGGTTCAATTGCCATATTACAGCTTAAAGAACCCGAAACTTTGGTGGCCTAATGGTTATGGACCGCAGAATTTGTATGATTTGAAATTGCAGTTTATTATGGCTGATCATAAGTTATCGGATCAGCAAGATATCGAGGTTGGCGTGAGGCAAATTACTACGGAAAGGAATGAACGCACCGAAAGCCGCCAGATAAACGTAAATGGACAAAAGATATTTATTAAGGGTGGTGACTGGATCATATCCGACGAAATGCTGCGTTTTAGTGATAAGCGTTATGATGCTGAGGTTCGTTTCCATCATGATATGAACCTTAATTTGATACGGGTTTGGGGTGGCGCGCTGATTGAGCGGCCTGAATTTTATGCTGCTTGCGATAAATACGGCATGCTGGTTTTTCAGGATATGTGGGGATCGGGAGATTGTAACGGCCGATGGGAAGATCCAATGAAACTGGATGACCAATGGACACGCCGTCAATACCCTGATGATCATCAACTTTACATCAAATCGATAGAAGACCAGGTGAAAATGGTGCGTAATTACCCATCGCTGGCTATTTGGTGCGGTGGTAACGAGATTACGCCGCCTGAAGATATTTTAATTGCTTTGCGTGATACTGTTATGCCCAGGTTGGACAATACACGCTGGTTTGTGGAGTATTCTAACTCAGAAAACATGTCGCGTAATGTATTGGGGGGCAATGGCGACGGGCCTTATGGGCTACAACCCTTATCGGTATTTTGGGATCAGCGTACTTTCCCATTTAATTCGGAGGTTGGCTCGGTTGGTATAAGTGACATTGAGTCTTTTAAAAGATTTATGCCTGCGGCGAATATGGTTGTACCGGAATTTGATGAGGCTAATGGAAAAACCAAAACAGATTCGATTTGGGAATATCATAAATATATTGGTTATGATGCCTCCATCAATAAATATGGCAAGCCTAAAAACGTAGAAGATTTTGCCAACAAAGCGCAACTAGTTAATTATGACCAGTACCGCGCTTTAATGGAAGGTTTCAGCTCGCATATGTGGGATTGGTATACAGGTGTTATTATCTGGAAAACACAAAACCCATGGACCGCATTGCGCGGGCAGATGTATGACTACTACCTTGATCCCAATGCCTGCTTGTATGGCCTGCATAGCGGCAGCGAACCACTACATATTATGTATAACCCGGGCGATGGTATGGTGATGGTTGCCAACAACACATTTAAGCCACATACTAATATGATGATCGTGGTAAAATCATACAGCATTAGCGGTAAGGAAGATATCATCAGTCAGGTTTTTTCTGATGTTACAGCTACTACCACCAAAAGATATTTCAGCATAAAGGAATATACGGATAAACTGGCCCAAGCTGGCGGAGGATTTATTGACCTGGAACTTTTGGACAAGGATAAAAAGACTATCAGCCAAAATATTTATTGGCTGGCTGATGATAAAGGCGAATACAGCGGCTTGCAAAAATTGCCGGCATCGCAATTGCAAACATCGGCAAAACTGCTTTCGCCAGGGAAAGTGGCTGTTACTTTAACAAACCCAGCTGGTGCACCGGTTGCATTTTTTAATCGATTATCATTAATTGATGCCCAAAGTAGTAAACGCTTATTGCCTGTTTTTTATAGTGATAATTATGTATCGGTTTTACCGGGCACAACAAAAACCGTGATGGTTGATTATGATGCTAAACAATATTCAAACCTACCGATGCTAAGCATAAGCGGTTGGAATTTAAAAGGACAAACACAAAGCATCGTAATACAATAGCATTTAAAAATGATTATATTTAATTATTAATATTTTATTTTTCATACTAAAATAATTTTATCCTAAAACAAAAAATAACAATTTACAATTACAATTATGGAGTGGTATAATTACTTAGCAGCATTTTTTGCTGGCGCATTTTTAGCTAATAGTCTTCCTCATTTTATCAAGGGCATACAGGGTGATAAATTCCCTACTCCGTTTGCAAAGCCACCGGGTAAAGGCTTATCACCGGCTTATGTTAACGTATTATGGGGAGGATTAAACATTATTATAGGTTATTTGTTATTGGTACATAGTAAAGTACGTACAGAAAATGACCACATTGGCAAGATCGTATTTTTTGTTGGAGCAATGATAATGGCGTTAATGTTAAGTATAAATTTCACCAAAAAACATAAAGAATAAACCTGTTGTAAAATGTACTACCTGATATATTTGAGCGCCGGTGTTAATTGGTTTAGTGAAAAGGAATTGACCGATATATTAGAAGTTAGTAACATTAACAACAGCCGGAATGATATTACAGGATTGCTTTTATATAGCGAAGGTAATTTTATACAACTATTAGAAGGTGAAGAACAGAACGTGCGGAATACTTTTGACAGAATAAGTAAGGATCAAAGACATAAGGGCATAACCAAAATAGCTAGCGGCTCTATTAAACAAAGAAATTTTCCTGAATGGACAATGGGGTTTAAATCGATCAACTCCGGTGAATTGAAAGAATTGGATGCCTATAATGATCCGTCGCAAGGTGACTTTCTTAGCAATAAGGAAAAACATCTGTCCATAAATTTGCTGAAAGCATTTGTAAAAACCGCGAAAAGAGTAAGATAATTATTCCTTTTTGTAGGCTGGTTTACTTGCGTAGCTTTACAGACTTCCGCTCTCGCTCAGAATAACAAAAGAAAATAATAAAGGCTGTCATATTGAGCGGAACGAAGAATCTGTACATTGCAAACCAGTTTACAGATCCTTCGCTCCGCCAAAATGATAGTGACTAATAGAATTTAGGCAATGGATTCAATTTAATATCCTGCCTTTGGTGCCAATATGGATATATCGGATCTACAGCACTGGCATCATCAAGTTTTTTAACCTGATCAATGGTTAGGTTCCATCCTACCGCAGCCAAATTTTGTTTAAGTTGCTCTTCGTTACGGGCGCCTATTACTAAGTTGGCAACTGTTGGGCGCTGCAATAACCAATTTAAAGCTACCTGCGCCACTGATTTACCTACTTCCTCCGCTACTTCATCCAATGCATCTACAATAGTGTAGAGTCGCTCAAAGTTAGTCGCGGGGCCGTGGCTGCCGCCTTTACTTATGCGTGAATCTTCAGGAATTGGTTTATCCCTGCGATATTTTCCACTTAACCTGCTTGATGAAAGCGGGCTCCATACTATGGTGCTTACATTTTGATTGATTCCTAAAGGCATTAGCTCCCATTCAAATTCTCTGTCCAATAAAGAATAATAAGCCTGGTGAGCGATGTATTTTGCCCAACCATATTTTTCGGAAACTGATAATGATTTCATCAAATGCCAGCCTGAAAAATTGGAACATGCGATATAACGAACTTTACCGCTGGTGATCAGATCCTCCAATGCATGCAATGTTTCTTCAACCGGGGTATTGCCATCAAAACCGTGCATATGGTAAATATCAATATAATCGGTTTGCAAACGTTTAAGGCTATCTTCGCATGATTTAATAAGGTGCAGGCGTGATGAACCATAATCATTAGGGCCATCACCCATTTTGAAGGTTGCTTTGGTTGATATTAAAACCTTGTCGCGCGCTATACCTTCAAGTGCGTTACCCAATATTTCTTCGGATATGCCGCGTGAATAAACATTGGCGGTATCAAAAAAGTTAACACCTGCGTCAATACACAGGTTTATCAATCTTTTTGCTTCATCTAATTGAGTTTCGCCCCAGGCCTTGAAAAACTCGTTTCCACCGCCAAAAGTGGCCGTGCCGAAACTAAGTACAGGTACATTTAATCCTGATGCTCCTAATTGTCTGTATTCCATAAATAGATATTATTACGTGTTTTATCAAAGTAACAACAGACAGAGCAGATATTTGTCAGGAGATTTTCAGGATTCTTAATATAAATTGTCATCCTGAAGGGAATAACCTGTACTAATGTAAACTACTTTACAGATTCTTCGCTTCGCTCAGAATAAAAAGGATAATAAAATTTTACTTACGCGTGCATAGCGCTTTCTTCCATCCAATGCTTTACGCTGGCGTATAAATGGTCAAGTTCAAAAGGCTTGGCAATGAATTCATCGGCACCATAATTACCCAATGATTCCAGTACACGCGGATAACCCGAAAGCATAATAACCGGTATATGCGCCCATAGGGGGTGCGTTTTTAGCTGATGGCAAAGTTCGCCACCATTGATGCCTGCCAGCAAAAAATCAAGCATCACCAAATCTGGTTGGTATTGCGACATGCTGGTAATAATATTTTCGGTATAAGGCAGCGCGGTAACATCATAGCCCTCCTGCTCCAATGCTTCTTTCAGTAAGTCGAGTGTATCGCTGCTATCGTCGACTATTAAGATGTTTTTTGACATGAAAATATATTAATTGGTAGGTATTAAACGATGAATTAATTCTATTGTTTTTAAACCATTGTAAAAATAAGTGGTATTTTTTATAAATCTCCAATTCTCATGATATTTTTACATTAAGATTTTATGAAAATGACATAAACAATTAGTACACTTATGTTATTTGAATGTTATGCGCAATATTTTATTCTTCGGCGACAGCCTTACCGCAGGCTATGGCCTTGCCGATGCACGGAAAGAGGCCTGCCCCGCTTTAATACAACAAAAAATAAACGCCGGGGGTTATGATTACCACGTTATAAATGGCGGTTTAAGTGGCGATACCACAGGAGGTGGATTAGCCCGGTTAGACTATTGGCTTAACCGCCCAATAGATATTTTTGTACTGGAACTGGGCATAAATGATATCCGCAGACACATATCGCCTGATAAAATCTATCAAAACCTGGATGCTATTGTAAAGCAGGTTAAGGCAAAATATCCGGATATTAAATTGGCTTTAATGGGGATGCAAATACCAGCCCTGATTCCTGGCTTACCGGTTGATAATTTTAATTCGATATTTAAAAAACTGGCTGATGAGCATAATATGGCTTTCGTGCCATTTTATTTAGATGGAGTGGCTGGGCAGATGCATTTAAATATTCGTGATGGGTTGCACCCTTCGGCCGAGGGATATAGGGTTATAGCTGAGAAGATTTGGCCGGTAATTAAGGGGTTGCTGATGAGGGATTAGATTTTTATTTGTGCTGCCCTGTTTAATCCACCTTTATTTTGTACTGCTCCATTAAATCAATCATACTGATTACAATAGCATCCAGTTCATTTATAGACGTTGACAGATAATCAATGGTTTTATCCATTTCAACACCTTGCAAGTCTTTATTCATTAGTAAATTAATCATCCCTATAATGTTGGCTATTGGCCTGCGCAGCTCGTGCGAGGTTTTAATGGCAAACTCTTCCAGTTTCTCCGCATAGCTCGCGATAGCCTGCTGTGATAATTTGCGTTCCGTTATATCGCGCGTTAAGCCAAGGCAGCCTATTATTTCACTTTTAGCATTAAAAACCGGCGACAGATATATCTCCACATAATACTCCCTTCCTTCTATATCCCGTTTTTCTTCAAAGTTTATAGTTTCACCTTTTAATGCACGTTCATATATCGGCATCCATTTTTTGTAGGCTTGTTCACTTGCATTTTTGAAAATGTTGTCGCCTATATTAATGTTGTTTTTATTCACCCGTTTGCGTACCTC
The DNA here is from genome assembly GCF_013408825.1 of Mucilaginibacter tundrae. Lineage (GTDB taxonomy): Bacteria > Bacteroidota > Bacteroidia > Sphingobacteriales > Sphingobacteriaceae > Mucilaginibacter. Next base: position 194,085 of record NZ_JACCBZ010000008.1, on the reverse strand, counting down.
CAAATAACCTTTATTTGCTGTTACCAAGGTAAAGTTTGTATCAAACGACCATACCCAATCGCTATAATTATCAAAAATAGTTTTCAGGTTATGGTTTCCCAGGTCTTTTAAAATATTCCCCTGTTTTGTATTATTAGTGATGATACAAATAGCCTCGCCCGGCTTACTAACAATACATTTTAGCTGATAAAAACTATTAGTATGAAAAAATTCGATGCATTGCAGTTTTTCGGTATCAAAAACCTTTTCTAAAAAAAGACGCAGCATTTCATATTGAAATGAACTAAAAAGAGATGTGAAGTTTTTTTGTACATAATCAATACCCGGTTCAAACAGAGCATCGTTAGCATCCGCATCAATTTTTATAATGATGCCTTCCTTTGATAAAGTGAGTGATGAGTCGTACATATATACTAACTTAGTATAAGTCAGATTACTAATATATATTATTAATATCCTTATTTCAAATAAGAATGCCCTCTTGAATATCTTTAACCTTAAATCAAAATAAAAAAGAACGAATACGTTTTCGTAATAAAGTTGCTATCAAAGCTATAAATAAGTAGTAAATAACTCCGTGTATTTTAACTTTGAGCTTCTTCATATACAACCAATTATTTTATGAAAAAGTTATTGTTGCTTTTAGCGCTTCAAGGTGTGCTTACACAAGTATCATCGGCACAAAAAACCTCTATTTACCATAAGGGCTGGATTGATTTTAACAAGAATGGCAAAATGGATGTTTTTGAAGACCCATCGCAGCCGATTGATAAGCGTGTTGCTGATTTACTCAGCCAAATGACGGTTGAGGAAAAAACCTGCCAGTTAGCAACATTGTATGGTTATAAAAGAGTTTTAAAGGAAGAAATGCCGGCAGAATCGTGGAAGAACGAGGTTTGGAAAGATGGTATTGCCAATATTGACGAAGAATTGAATAACCTGGCCTCCCGAACTGATATGGCGCCAACGCAATATAGTTTTCCATTCAGCAAACACGCCGCGGCTATTAATACGATACAAAAATGGTTTGTAGAAGAAACCCGAATGGGTATCCCGGTTGATTTTACGAATGAAGGTGTACATGGCCTGAATCATGATCGTGCTACGCCATTACCCGCACCTATTGGCATTGGCGCTACCTGGGATAAGGAATTGGTAAGGCAAGCAGGCGATGTTGTTGGCCGCGAAGCCAGGGCTTTAGGTTATACCAATGTTTACACCCCGATATTAGACCCTGCACGAGACCAGCGTTGGGGACGTACTGTTGAAACTTATGGAGAAGACCCTTACCTGATTGCTGAATTAGGTAAACAAATGTGTTTAGGCGTACAGGAAGAAGGCGCTGCATCTACCTTAAAACACTTCGCGGTTTATAGCGTGCCAAAAGGTGGACGTGATGGCGCGGATAGAACAGACCCGCATGTTGCGCCAAGAGAAATGTATGAGTTATACCTGTACCCTTTTCGCAGGGTGATACAGGAGGCACATGCCATGGGTGTGATGAGCAGTTATAACGATTGGAACGGTGAGCCGATAACAGGCAGTTATTTCTTTTTAACAGAATTATTAAGGCAAAAATTTGGCTTTAATGGCTACGTGGTTTCGGATAGTGAGGCGGTTGAGTTTTTATATAGTAAACATCATGTAGCCAGCAGCCCGGAGGAGGCGGTTAGGATGGCTATTGAAGCCGGGCTGAATGTGCGCACCAATTTCACCATGCCGCAAACTTATATTATGCCATTGAGACACCTGGTTAAGGATGGTAAGGTATCTATGAAAACTTTGGATTCGCGCGTGGCGGATGTGCTGCGTGTAAAATTTGAGTTAGGCTTATTTGATAATCCTTATGTGAAAGACCCGAAAGCGGCAGACAAGCTGGTTCATAATGCTGAAGCGGATAGCATGAGCATGAAAATGAACCGTGAGAGCATGGTATTATTAAAAAATGAGGGCAACCTATTACCATTGGATAAAAATAAATACAAACATATTTTGGTAGCAGGGCCGCTGGCTATGGAAACCAGTTATGCCACTAGCAGGTATGGACCATCACACAACCCGGTAACTACCGTTTTTGATGGGATAAAAAATTATGTAGGTAATTATGCAACCGTAAGCTATGCCAAAGGTTGTGATATTATTGATGCCACCTGGCCCGAGAGTGAGATCATAGAAACACCACTTACAGACAAAGAACAAACAGATATAAACGCCGCTGTTGAAGAAGCTAAAAAATCGGACATAGTGATTGTTGCCGTTGGCGAAGGCGTTGATCAGGTTGGCGAAGAACTTTCGCGTACAGGATTAAATCTTCCGGGCAGGCAACTTAAACTGGTTCAGGCTTTGCAAGCGACCGGCAAACCAGTGGTAATGGTGATGATAAATGGCCAACCACTAACCATCAACTGGGAAAACAAATATGTGCCTGCTATACTCGAGGCTTGGTTCCCAAGTCAGCAAAGTGGCAGGGTAATAGCTGAAACTTTATTTGGCGAGAATAATCCCGGCGGTAAGTTGTCTATTACTTTCCCAAAAACAACAGGACAAATAGAAATGAACTTTCCGTTTAAACCAAGTTCGCAAGTGCCACAGGTCAGTAAAAATAACCCGAGACATACCAGTGTTGATGGCTCATTATATCCGTTTGGATATGGTTTAAGTTATACTACGTTTGATTACAGCAATCTGCAGGTATCGCCAGAAAGCGAAAAAGGCCAGGCAGATATTGATGTAACCGTTGATGTAACCAACACAGGTACACGAAAAGGCGATGATGTTGTTGAAATGTACCTAAAACAGGAAGTAAGCGATGTAACTGTTTACGATTATGACCTGCGTGGGTTTACCCGTGTAAACCTAGCCCCGGGCGAAAAGAAAACGGTGCATTTTACTTTGCACCCTGATGATTTAGCCATCCTGGATAAAAACATGAACTGGACCGTTGAGCCGGGTACATTCAAGGTGATGATTGGAAGATCATCAGAGGATTTGGTTTTAAATAAGGAATTTGTGGTAGAGTAGATAAGCGTGATTCTTAACCGGGCGGTAAGGCTAGCTTAAACAAATGTAAGAAATGATTGTAGTTAAATAAATCATTGATCACCATGAAAAAGCTTTTACTTATTGTGTTTATACTGCCTTTGGCTATCAGATTACAGGCCCAGACTAAGACTAAGCAACCTGAAACCTTTTCGGAAAATCAGTTTATTAATCACATAGGTAAAAAAATAACCATGTGCGAAACCGTATATTCTTTTAAAATACTAAATGACACCGTTACATTATTGAACATGGGGGGTTATTATCCTAACCAACGCTTTACCGTGGTAGTTACGGGCCATGAAATACAATTGAACTACGATGATATAAAGGGCAAGCACATTTGTGTTACCGGCGATACATCAACCTATAAAAAAAAGCCCGAAGTGATGATCTATCACCCGGACCAAATTCAGTTTAAATAGATTTTGGGTTTATTGCAAACCAAAATTAAAGGTTGCTTTAAAAAGCGCCTGGTTATAACCTCCTCCGGTTTGCGGGCTGGCCTCATAACCTAAGCTTAAATCAACACTTGCCCTTGTAGAGCCAAAAGGAATGGTATAACCAACATAAGGTGCCACAATTGGCGATACACTACTTATCGGTTTACCGTTTTCATCAGCTGAGTTAAGGTTGAACGACGCGCCTACATCACCTTCAAAATATAATTTGTTAGCAACATAGTATTTCGCACCAACTGTTACAGGCACGAATGAAAGCAGAGAGCCGCTTGAATAACTGTCGCCATAACCATCAGAGTTATAGTTATAACCATCGCTTGATACATAAAATGTATAACCTGCACTAAGGGTAATGCTTAGCGGGGAACTGTTAACCGGGTATTCAAACTTTACATGTACCCCGCTCGCAACAGGATAATAAGCTGCATTTGAGCCTACCGCTGCGCCAATACTAAAGCCAACCCCAATTTTTGGTGATGAGTCGTCATTTTGAGCGTAGGTGGTGAATGCCGCGCCAATTAGCATGGCTAATAAGAGTAATTTTTTCTCCATATTGATAAGGGTTGAATTGATTGGCAAATAAACAAAATTTTATATTATAAAAGATTATCAACAAAAAAGGTGTCTAGCTTTCGCTAAACACCTTTTTAAATTTTATGGTAAGAAGTGTGAACTTATTCAGCTACTACTTCAAACGGTACGCGTACCTTTACTTCTTTATGCAGATTTACATTTGCAACGTATTCGCCAACAAATTTAGGTTCTGTATCAAAAGTAATACGGCGACGGTCAACTTCAAAACCTTCTTTTTTCAAAGCATCAGCAAGCTGAATAGTGTTGATAGCACCGAATATTTTACCGCTTTCGCCGGCTTTAGCACCAATGGTAAGTTTAATACCTTCCAAACGGGTAGCTATCGCGTCAGCATCTTTACGTATTTTTTCTTGTTTAAACTGAGCCTGTTTAAGGTTTTCAGCTAAAACTTTGCGGGCACTTACAGTGGCCAATATGGCGTAGCCTTTAGGTAAAAGGTAGTTACGGCCATAACCTGGTTTAACACTTACAACATCGTCTTTGTCGCCCAGGTTTTTTACATCTTGTTTTAAAATAACATCCATTTCTTAATCTCCTATTATTTTAATGAATCTGTAACGTAAGGCAATAAACCAATGTGACGGGCACGTTTAACTGCCTGAGCCACTTTACGCTGGAATTTTAATGAAGTACCTGTTAAACGGCGAGGTAATACTTTACCCTGATCGTTAATAAACTTTAATAAAAAGTTAGCGTCTTTGTAATCGATATACTTAATACCATTCTTTTTAAAACGGCAGTATTTTTTACGGTTATCCTCCACTTTTGGAGCGGTAACGTATTTAATTTGATCGTTTGCCATTATCTTGCTGCCTCCTCTGTTTTAGCTGCAGGTTTTTTGTTAAAAGCACCGCTGCGTTTTTTGTCATTGTAAGCTATGGCATGTTTATCCAAAGCAATAGTCAGGAAACGTAAAACACGCTCATCGCGCCTTAACTCAATCTCCAACTTGTTAATTAATTCACCCGGAGCCTTAAATTCAGTTAAGTGATAGTACCCAGTTGTTTTCTTTTGAATTGGGTACGCTAATTTTCTCAAACCCCAATTATCCTCCTGGACAATTTCGGCTCCGCCATCAGTTAGAGTTTTGCTGTATTTGGCGTAAGCCTCTTTAGCAGTCTCTTCTGAAAGCAACGGGGTTAGAACGATCACGATTTCGTACTGTTGCATTATTATTTGATTTTTAATTATTTACCCATTATATCGGGGTTGCAAATGTAGGAAGAATAATTTAATTATCAAATGCTTATCATCTAAAACTACAGCAAATAATCTGCTTTAAAACAATTGCTGTTTTATTGCATTACCATTATAACCCACAACCTATTATGGCCGACGACAAAAAAACAACTGAAATAATCAAAAAAGAGCTGAGCTACATTCAAAAGGTATGGCATACGGTTGCTATTATAGCTTTGCTGGTGGGTGTTATTTTAATTGCCCGGGTTGCTTTTAACGTATTGCTGATGGCGTTGGCGGGCTCGCTTATCGCGGTATATTTTCATGGGTTGGGCGATATTATACAGCGCCGCACACGTTTGCAGCGCAAATGGGCCATGCTCATATCTATCGTCACTTCCTTTTTAATACTGGGTGTATTGCTTTGGTTTATGGGCACCAAAATAGAAGTGCAGATAGCGCAACTAAGCAACACGCTGCCGCATACCGTTAGTACAGCCAAAGCCAAAATGGCTGAGTCACCCCTGGGGCAGAAGGTGCTTGATAATTTCTCGGGCAGTAACTCTAACAAATTGATGAACACGGTGCAGGCCTTTTTCAGTACCAGTTTCGGGGTTTTGGGCGATGTTTATATTATCTTGTTGCTGGGTATATTTTTTACCGCCAGCCCTTCGATCTATAAAAACGGCATCCTGTTACTCGTTCCTAAAAAAAGAAAAGAATTAGGCAAACATGTAATGGACCGCATCAGTCAATCGCTTAAAGGTTGGTTAAAGGGTATGATGATATCAATAGTGCTCATAACCGTGATGATCACCGCGGCTTTAAGTATAATGGGCATACCTGTTGCCATGGTACTAGGTTTGATTACCGGCATACTGGAACTTGTGCCAAACATAGGATCGTTAGTGGCGATGATACCGGGTGTATTGCTAGCGCTCACCATTGGCACCAATACGGCAATTGTTGTCGCACTCATTTACATCGTATCACAAACTATTGTGGCCAATATTGTAACACCATTAATACAGAAGAAGATCATCAACCTGCCACCTGCACTTACGCTAATCAGTCAGCTGGTTATGGGTACTTTATCGGGTGCATTGGGTATCATACTGGCTGTGCCGCTGCTGGCAATTATTATAATTTTGGTTGATGAATTATATGTGAAGGAAATAAATAAATGATAAATTGCGCCTGATTTTAAATCTGCGAAAACAAATCAAATTTTACCTTTTATGTTATTTACTGAATACGAAACCACTACCATTGAACTTGAGCCGATAACTGCCCTTAACCCAGGCGATGATGATGATTTTGAGGATGATGATGCTGACACCGATGCCGGATGGGATGATATTGAGGACGAAGATTTTGAGGACCTACAGGACGACAAGGATGCCGAGCACGCGGCTGAACTTGATGACGACATCCTTGGTGATGAAGACGAGGATGAGGACGATTTCCCGGATGATGATTTTTAGTTTTTCCTTGTCATTCTGAACAGAGAAACTTCTAAAAGCGTCAAGCGGACATGTATATCAAAGAAGATTCTTCGTTGCACTCAGAATGACAATCTAATTAACACACCGCTAGCCCCTCTCATGAGGGGATTTTTTTTGCATAATGTTAATCATCCAATCCTTTTCCGTTGAGGATTTGAGGCATATATTTTTCAACCCTTGCCTCCCGTGTTTTGGATTGTTTGGGTGCGGAGAAATAAAGCAGATATGCCCTTTGCCGCCCTGGTGTTAATGCCTCAAAAGCAGTTTTTAAGGCCGGGATGTGGTTTAATTTATCTTGAAACTCTGCTGCAATTTTAAATTCTGTGACTTTTTTTAATTCTACATTCAAACCGGCTCTTTCCACTTCAATAGCTTCGTATATATAAGCTTTCAGGATGGACTCCATATTTATTATTTCCAGAAGGTTAGTGAACCGGATCTGGCGACCTACCTGTACATTTTCTGTTTGCTGGATCAGAATACCATTGGGATCATTTAACAACACTCCTTTGAAAAACAGCAGCGCGCAATATTCTTTAAATCCGTGTATTAAAACAATGTTTTTCCCTTCAAAGGTGTAACAAGGACACCCCCATTTTAATTCTTCGGTTAATTTACAATCAAGAATAATCGCCCTTAATCTTTCATATTCTTCCTGCCACTTGGAAGGTTTGTTAAAATAAAAATCAACTTTAGGATTCATGCTACTCATTGTTATGACACAAATTGGTTGATCAAATATAATGAAAGCGGTGGAATCTGTAAGATGATCTGCTTTGTTCCTCAGCTGAAATATTCTGTCCGCTCATTTCCGCTAGGCTACTACTTTTTTCTTGATAAAAAAGTAGCAAAAAATCAATGCGGAAAAAACCTTCTACCGCCGGGCCAGTTCCCGGCCCGGTTTTCCGTCGGGCGTTTGCGCTCTTTAATTGTCATTGTGATGGACAACGAAGAAATTGTAATATGGAGAAGGGAACTTTATAAAGGTCTATATTTTGAACCTTGTATCACTCCTCTTTCGAGGATTTTTTGATCGATATAGTATTGGATCTCGGATTTTTTGAGTTGCCAATTAGGGGCGATGAGCAGATCGAGGTCGCTTAAGCCGAAGAGTCGCTGGATGATGACATCGGGGCGCAGCATGGGCAGGAAATCGCACAAAAAGTTGGCGTACTCATCCAGCGTAAAAAGCTTAAATGGCTGGCGTTTGTACTTGACACCCATAACCGAGCCTTCTACAATGTGTAGGTGGTGCAGCTTAGTGAACTTTATTTGCGGGTGACGGTTGATCTCGTGCGCATAGGCTAGCATTTGGTCGTGGGTTTCCCAGGGGAAGCCGAAGATGGTGTGCACACAAACATCAAGCTTGCTGTTTTCCAACATTTTTAGGGCGTTGATCAGATCATCGTGATTACAACCACGATTTATCTGCGCCAGGGTATCGTTATAAATAGATTCCATACCCATTTCAATATCTACATCAAAACGATCGGTATAGGATTCCAGCAGGGCTATTTTTTCAGGGTCGATACAATCGGGGCGGGTACCTACGGACAGACCTACGATGTCTTCTGTATAATAACTCAGAGCTTCGTCGTACAAAGCCTTCAGGTAATGTGTTGGCGCGTAAGTATTGGTATTGGGCTGAAAGTAGATAATAAACTTATCGGCCTTATTGCCTTTCCGGGCACGCTCCACTCCTGCTATCACCTGTTCTTTTATACCGGGGTTATCGCGGGTTGGCGATGGCGTAAAGGAATCGACGTTGCAATAGGTACAACCGCCGTAGCCTTTTGAGCCATCGCGGTTGGGGCAGGTGAAGCCGCCATCAACTATCACTTTAAATACCCGTTGACCGGGGTATTTTTGCTTGAGATAAGGACCATAGTTATTGTAGCCTTTTTCCCAGGGTGATGTTTGTACCGCTTGAGTTATTAATTCCGTTGATTGCATTGGTGCAAAGATAGGGAATTTTTTATTTGGGGATTTATAGGCGTTTGTGTGTTGACATTGATCAGACTATTGAGGGTAATTTCGTTTCAAACAGTATTTTTGCCGCTCATTGCCGCGGCAGGACTAGTTCTTTTGTCTTGAAAGGAGACTATATACGTGTTAGACCATGAGGAAAATTAAGGCTTTTTATGATATATAAAAGGTGAAAAATAAATTAGAATATACACCTTGTTGTTTGTATCAATTATTTATTTGTATAATTGTTAAAATGTCCAATATACGCACGATGTACCACACTCAAGGGTACAGCCTTCCTTATCTAATAAAACCTATAAGATGTAATAGATATAATGCATGGCTTGGTAGCGGGTTCTATTTTTGGGATGATGATGCGGATGCAATTATTTGGGGCAAAGAGGGCAAAACATCTTTCGGTAAATTTGTTGTATATATAAGTAAAATTGATTGCGAAGACGTACTTGATACTGTATTCAATGAAGTTCATTACAAGTTTTTCTTAAAACATATGGATAGGATTTCGCAGGATATTTTTTAAAAATTAGGTCGTAAGGCTACAATTAAAGAAATGAATGATATACTGTTTAAGAATAATGTTTGGAAAAGTATTTCTGGAATTATGTTTCAGGATATTTCAACAAATGCTGAAAGAAGTATGGTACAAAAATTGTACTATCGTAAAAGAATACAATTAGTTGCTTTTAATTTAAATATAGTTTCTAACTTTGCCGTCCATTACGAAGCTGTTTGTTAATGATTTTATTATGCTTGATTTAGAAAAATTAGAAAAGGAAATTGATAGCTTTTTAGCTAATCAGACTTCCAATTCCTACCAAGAGCTTTTCAAAGTTTTAGATGAGGAACGAATGGTAAAATTAAGCGGAGGATATACGGAAGACTTTGATTGTTCAGATAAAATCATAGTTAATACTACCACTGTATTTGAAGTTTCGTGTGATTTTTCAGAAAACGATTACAACGAAGCCGCTTAATGTCAGTAACAAACCAACCCAGATTAAATTTTACTGGAACAGATATACAATCTGTCAATATTGTCGTGCTTAAAAAATATGCCGATGCGGGTGCTGAAATCCGGCAAACGATTATACCAAAAATTTGGTTAGACCACGAAAAACCTGAAAATTTTAAAATACTAATGGATGTAACTGTAGAATCAGACAGTTTTTTTAAAATAGAATTATCGTTAAGTGGGTCATTTATATTAAACACAGAAGCTACAGACGAACACAATAAAATTTTCATGCATACTAATGCACCTGCAATTTTATTTCCATATGTGCGGTCTTTTATATCCACAATTACTGCGAATATGGGCGCTAATGCAGGGACTATAATTATTCCACCACAAGTTTTTAAAGGTGGGGATATAGAGGTTGTTAATGGACAAGAAGAAATATCTTCTGAATAATTTTTATCTTACAAAAAGTCTTTTACATCCATCTCCAGAACATCAGCTATACTTTTAATGCTAAGTATATGACAATTCTTTTCGCCTCGTTCTAAGAATGATAAATTAGACATATCAATCTTAGCCAGTACCGCCATTTGATTAATGGGTATTTTTTTTGCTTTACGGGAAGTCCTTATTTTCTGCCCCATTTCTTTTAAAAACTTTTGATTATCCATTATTTGCCTATTAGTTTCTTATATTTTAATGATCCCTCACAGTTAGCCAAAGCATCAGCAAAACGCTCGTCTTGTAACGCTTTACGGTGGTTGTAGCGGAATGCACTTTCATCGCAATAGCGTTGTAAGTGTTTCGGGCTAACAGAGTGGTGTATGCCGTTAATTTGCTTTTTAAGGATATTCCAAAATCCCTCGATGCTGTTTGTATGAATAACAATATCTTCACGTCTAACGTACTCTTTTTCCCTGTGGTTAACTCTTTTGTGAGTATAGTCTAAATGTAGGCTATTATAAGCGTTGTGCTCGTCTGTTACCATAATGCTACCCTCTGCAACAGTTTCTTTAATAACTGGAATGATGTTGTGTTGATCTGTTTTAGCAATTACTTTTGTCTTAACGTTTCCGCCTCTTTCGACCGCACCCAATACCATAGCTTTACCACCTGCACCACCTTTTACAGTACGTTTAGAAGCGTGTTTATTGCTTTCAGAACCGCCTACGTATGTTTCGTCAATCTCAACTATACCGTCTAATAATTCAGGGGCATTAAATGACAGCATTTCACGGATACGGTGATTTAAGTGCCATGCGGTTTTTTGCGTAACGCCTAACCATGTAGCTAATTGAAGTGATGATATACCTTTGCTATGTACAGCAAGTATATAAGTAGCTAAGAACCATTTTTGCAATGGGATTTTTGTGTTCTCATATATAGTACCAACGGTAACGCTAAATTTCTTACGGCACTCTTTTTCTCTGCACTTAAAAATCCTATTGTTAGTAGCAAAACGAATAACATTGGTTGAGCCACAGCAAGGACAAGCAGGAGTATTGCCCCAGCGTTGTTGCTCCAAATATTCTCTGCACTTTTCTTCTGTATTGAAGTGCGCTTGAAAGTCGAATATGTTTTTAAATGTTTTCATAATGCCTCCTTTTTATTATATAACAAAGATAACATTATTTTGGTTTAAACCAAAATTTATTTTATGTTTATTTTTATTAAGTATTTGTTAATCAAATATTTAAACTTAACATATTGCAAAAACATAACTTTAATCGTATATTAGCATTATAAAACAGGAAAGCCACCTTTAGGGTGGCTACTTCAATGGGGGCGCAACGTCCATGTTCCTGCTTAACTTTGCGATTACTGGGGATTTCTATCTCATTTCTGATTATGATTTCAGACTATAGTGTTCCCAACGCTCATGAGGCTTGTAGTATAAATTAGCTACACTCTTCATCCACATTGTTAAGTATCTTATTTGGGAATAATCATTTGGTTATTCCCTTTTTTATTTCACTTACATTAAATAAACAATATTTCATTTTAAGTATTGACAAAAATCTGTAAACCCATAATTTTGTTTTTAATAAAAGGTCGATGTGTAGCTAATCTTGCTACGTTACTTTGTTTGACGACTACCGTAAAACATCCCTTTTATTTCAGAACAGAAAAACTCAAGTCCGTTGTCTTAAAAGATAACGGACTTATTTTTTAAATATCAATCTCTGGCTGTTTAGGCTCTTCAATATACTTATGTTCAGCCTTGATACTCCCATCCTCATTAATCCATTTAAGCGACCCCCAATACACCCCGTTATTACCAGTGCCTACACTAATTTTATGAATTCGCTTTTCGTTTTTAAGAAAAAATAATGGATTAGAAAGAGCCGTAACAAAATCTTTTATAGGCACATTAGGTTCTTGCTCGTGCAGATATTTTGCTATTTCTTTATTCTTAACAAATCTGTTAAGCGCTCTAATTGCGAAAAGGGTTTTGTTCCTCATGTTAGTGTTCGGGTCGTAAACAACCTTAAATTTACTAAAATCAGGTGCTTCAGCTTTTATTTCCCCATAATCTTTAATCCCAACATTTCGCAGTGCTTCTATTGCTTCATAATATCCTCTTGCTTTTGGATTTAGAGCAAAGAGCATATTCTCCAACTCGGAGATAGTTTCTTTAAAATTCATAATGATAAATAACTTTGTTTGACAATAGCAAATATAGGCTATTATATAACCAAAAGCAATAGAAAAAAAACAACACGTATGAAATTATTAGAAACTCATTAAGGATTATCTTTCGCCGGCGAAAGATAATCCTTCACTTTATAGCTAAAGTTGCCTTAAAACGCCTGTTTACCCCCTAGATAACGATGTTAATTACTGTTAGGATGTTGAAAACTTAATTGTTAGAACTTTGTCTATTAGACCCAATATCTTTAATAAAAACAAAAAATGATACAAAAAACATATCAAATAATGAATGTAATACAAGTATTTTTTATTGATTATTATTTAGACTATTCTTTTTAACTTTACATTATGGCAAAGCAAGAAGATAAAACCCCCAAAGAAGCAAGTAACATATTTCATAATATTATAAAAGCGAGCGTTACGCCTAAAAAGGTTGAGGCTGAAAAGAAAGGAACGCCTAAGCCAAAAATTAAAAAGTAACCTCAAAATGAAAATATCAATTGCTGTAATGCTTTTTTGCTTTTCATTCTTATGGCTAATTGGGATTTTAATGTTTTATGGAGATAGCATGATGACAATTAATCATGCTGAATTATATACAGGAGTTTGCTTTGCGATAATTTTATTAGGTATTTATTTAATTTACTCGCATAATAAAAATAAAAAATCTAATTAGTTTGGTCTAACACGTATATAGTCTCCTCTTGAAACAAAAGAATCAAAAATTCAAGTCAGTCCTAAGGCTTTTTTGCCGCACAGGCTTTACGCTGCAAAACGGGCAGAACCTGGGCCGGAATCTTTTACCCCATGCTTCGCCTCTCGTTCCCGGGCGTCAGTAAAAATTTCCTATGCCCTGCAGCCACACATGCCACCATAGTTCTACCCTTTTTTCACCCAAAGCTTCGGACTGACGAATAATAAAGAAATTATGGTAATCTTTAATTATAGTTCAAACTTAGTGGCTGCTGGCGTTGGTGGTATCGGGGTTGGTATTTTTGGTTTTGCCGGATGAGTTTGGGGGCACGTGCGCGGCACGGTGAGTGCTGTCAATAGTAGTGTCGCCGTTTTGTTTAGCCGGAGTGCCTATATTGCCCGAAGTGGTGCTTGAGGTATCGGTAAAGGCTGGCGAATTATTGTCGGTGTGGGTGGTATCGTTATTACCGTTACCGCATGCCGCCAGCCCTACGCAAAGGTAGATGGCTAAAAATATCTTTCTCATAAAAAGCTACCTAAGTAAATACCTCTGCCTGTTTATTTCTTTTTGATGGTATCTGTTGGTTTGTTAGTGCTATCAACAGCTTTTGGTGTAATGCTGTCGGGTTTGGCGTTGGTGCTGTCCTGTGTTTTTTTAGATGAATCCAGCAGGGCATTGTTACCATCGGCAGCATTGGTTGCTTTGTGGCTGCCACATGATGATGCTATCGCTATTGATCCGCACAGGAAAAGGCCTAAAAATATTTTCTTCATGGTGATATATCTATTATGTTATTGCTTATCCAATTTACCCGATCCGGTGCTTGTAGTATCTGTTGGGGCTCCGTTGGATTTACCCACCCTTTGCGAGTCAGCATTGGCTGCTGTATGGGATGAATCATTCACTGTACCGGCCTGATCTGCTTTCCCGGTCATCATCGGTGAATCGGCAGCGTCATTAGGTTTTTTCATGTTCGTTTGGCACGCTGCCATCCCGGCACAAAGGCATACGCCTAAAATTAGCTTTTTCATATTAGTATTTGGTTATATATCAACAACCGAGTTGGGAGGGCTAATGTTTGCGGTAATATTGATTTAGGGACGTATTTACTGCGATTAAGGTGTTACAGTCGGCAGCAGGATATTAGATCTTGCCGCCGACTTGTTTGAACCTTTAACTTGCCGGAGGCGTAGTAGCGCCGGTACCCGCGGTTGTACCCATTGTGCCTGAGGTACCAGTAGTGCCCGACAGACCGGTTGAACCTGTGCTGCCTGTTAAGCCAGTACTGCCTGTGGTGCCCATTGCCGAGGTTGAGTCTACCTTAACCGAATCGGTAGCTGCTGCCTCGGCGGCTTTTTGTTTGCATGATGCCATTGCGATGCCCGCGCAAATACATATGCCTAATGCTAATTTTTTCATAGGTGGCTTTTTTAGTTTTCTTTAATTACAATAAAATTGCTTGGTTGTTTAAAATATTTCGAGAATATGACCAGGTGCGGGTGAGCGTGCGGAGTGCCGCAAAGAGTTTGATTGATGATTATTTAATAATTGATTTACAGCAAATAGCATATATTTGAATATAACCTCTCCTCATGAAAAATCCTGCACACTCGGTTGTTGTCACCATTATTTTTTTGGTGATCATTTTTTTGATCTTCGCCTTAATAGCGGGTTGTTGTAACCCTCGCTTGTGGGGACAGGATCTGCGGGTTTATTTTACCGTTATCTCGGGTTTATGCGTTATTGCCGCTTTTGGGGTTTATCAATTGATGATTAGGGAGGATTGATTGGGTGTGATTTTGGACAGCTAGCTAAGTTTGCATTTTGGCTGGGTGTCACATTGATTTCGAAGTGTCGCGCGGTGGTACCGGAATTATTTTCGTTTTGATGAATTATTCTCGCCCGCTCATTTGCCGCGGGGGCTTTGTCACTTTTGGCTTGATCCAAAAGTAACCAAAAGATCAAGACGGAAAAAACCTTCTGCCCGCAGGCCAACTCCCGGCCCGGTTTTCCGTCGGGCGTTTGCGCGCTTTGGGTTAGTGGTTGTAGCGAGGCATGAATAATCTCTATTTTGTACAGAGCGAACTCATTAACGGCTCTGTTGCTTTAACGGCTGGGTGTCACATTGAGGTTCTCGAAGTGTTGCGCGGTGGTACCGGAATTATTTTCGTTTTGATGAATTATTCTCGCCCGCTCATTTGCCGCGGGGGCTTTGTCACTTTTGGCTTGATCCAAAAGTAACCAAAAGATCAAGACGGAAAAAACCTTCTGCCCGCGAGGCCAGCTCCCGGCCCGGTTTCCGTCGGGCGTTTGCGCGCTTTGGGTTAGTGGTTGTTGCGAGGAATGAATAATCTCTATGTTGTACAGAGCGTACCGTTTGGACACACGCGGAATGCTTGCGCCAGTTTGGGGAGGATCAATAAACTAAATATTAAAACTAGTTTTTCTATGAGTATGACTATTTAAAAAATCGTTAAACTTGATATCTTCAAATAGTTTCGAGATATAGCGCTTTTGATTTTCGGTATTCTTTCTCTCTATAACCTTATTCATCATACGCTTTTCGGATTCATTGAGTAAATTAATTTGGTTTTTTACAAAAGTCATTAACATTAATTCATCAAAATCATCTTTTGCATGCTCACTATTAAGATGTAATAATTTCTTCTTCGTTTTATATTCTTCAATCATTTTTAAAAACTCATTTTCATTTTTTACAATCAGACTTTCAAGCTTTTTTTCAGCCTTCTTTTGCTTATAAATATTAAAAACCAAATAAATAATTTGACCTAAAGCTCCACTAGCTAAGCCCAAAAACAATACATTTTCCATGTTAATTATGAGTTAAAAACACTATAAAACCAACAAATTTCATTTTCATTAATATGTCTATGATAACGTTCAGCTATAGCAAAAATTACTAATACATATATGGTTACCGCAGGAACTGACCATGGATCAAAATTCAATTGATCCTCAACTGACCCATATAGCCCACCAGCTACAAAAGCAATAACTATATTAATTAAAGATATAACCCTAAATTTTGTGCTAAAGGCTAAACTAAACGCATAGGTACTTAAAGCAATAACTACAGACTTTTCTGTAATATGATGTATTGGCTTTGAGTAATAGTATTCGAACATAAATGGAGTTAATGGCAAAAATATGTAACAAAGAATACTGCTTATTAAATTTGAAATCTTACTTCCCAATGAGTATATAAGTAATTGGTTTAAAAATAGTTTTATTTAGAATAATAATTATAAGATAATCATTATCAAATAGATTAGCATATCTAAACTTCAATAATATTATTCCAATTTTTGAAGATCAATTATTTTAGTTAAAATCATTAAGCTTCGTAATAAGGTTAGAATTACAACAATAAGACCAAATATGTTAAAGAAATAAATATATTTATGAGCACAGTCATTTAAAAATAGTTTTAAAGAATAGCCTAATACCGAAATAAAAACCAAGGATTTTATACAGTTTTTTAAATGTTTTACAGTTTCAAAGTACAAGTTTGTTGTAAAAAATAATTCAAAAACTGTTTCATCTTCGACTTTTGAACCTTTCTTGATCCTATAACCACTCTTGAAAGTAATAAGAATAGTTAAGAGCGTAATAATGAATCCAGCCAACGTAAGTGATGTTGTTGATAAATCAGAAGCCATAGACCAAATATTTTGATTCACAGGAATAAATATCCAACCAATATTATTAATTACAAATATTATAATACATAATAAAGTAGCTAATAAGTAATCCCATAATAAGGGCTTTCGGAAATATAAATCTATCATTATTTAGAAGCTTTGAATATATTCGTCTAATTCAGGCTTTATCATTTCATACCAAAGTTTTAAACTAGTATGTATTGTTAAA
This sequence comes from Mucilaginibacter tundrae, assembly GCF_013408825.1. Lineage (GTDB taxonomy): Bacteria > Bacteroidota > Bacteroidia > Sphingobacteriales > Sphingobacteriaceae > Mucilaginibacter. Next base: position 177,123 of record NZ_JACCBZ010000008.1, on the reverse strand, counting down.
TCTATTTCTTTTATTATCTCTTTTTTTCCTTTTAACAAATTAAAGATTTCTTCTTGTCCATCTTTATCTTCATATTTTACTACAAAGTTCTCGAACGCATCAATATTGAAGGGCCGCCCTTTAAATTTCTTTAGCAAATTGATTACCATAGCGTTAGCTTCGTTATTAATTTGAGAGCTTGCAACTGTGTTGCCAGGGGTTTGAAACATCGCTTCCAATTTTATAAACTTAGGCTTAATACGTTGTCCAAAGGTATTGAGACCTGTAAAATATTGCCCTATTAAATCTGTATCCATCCGGGAAATCTTTTGAGGTTGAATCTTTATATCTATGTTTAAAACATTTTTTAATTCAGATAAAGTTTTGTCAATAGATGTATCCATATGCATTGTTACCTCCGTTGCTTTTGCCAATCTTAAAGTATCTCGCGCAACATTGCGTAAATAGTATTCTATGTCTGAAATCCGAGGACCATGATAATTAAATTCTAAACATATAATTGCAGGATCTTTACTGTAATCAATAAAAAAATGTGTTTGCTCAGCAATTGACCCTTGAGTTTTATCTAACGGCACTAATTGGAATTTGTCCGCTGGTTTGAGCATCGGGGTTCGTCCAGATCTTAACAGAGCCATAGAGCACCTAATTCTTTTATCTTTCAATATATAAACCGACTGCGCCATAAATATTTCTCGTCTTTCTTCTTCTGGTCGATTATGATGGCGATCTATTAAATGCCCCTTTCCATTATGCAACTCATTTGTCACGTAAGTAATAATTTTACTTAAAATAGAATTACTAGATTGATCTGTTTGGTCATTGTATGGTGTAAATGTTACCGAATAAAAGTGAAATTTAACAGGTGTTAAGTTTTCCTTGGGGTTTGATTGTTCAGTTTTATCCATTTATTATCGAATATCATCAAGACTATTATTGTGAATTTTTAAAAGATTTTTTTGTGTTAGGCAGCTTTGCTAATTGTAACAAGTGATTCGGGTCAGGCTAATATAAGAAATTCTAATAATAATACTACAATTACACTCGTTCATAACGAGTGCTTAAAATAGGTTTGCGATTGGCCTGCGCTTATGCTTCGAGTACCTCAGCAAGACAGCCACACCTGTGGATTCGCATAAGGGATAGGAACGCCACTCAACTCTGCTCAGGGTGACATCGCACCGGATGCGCTTAAAGCCTGCACCGGCCCGCTTCTACCGGAGGAATACGCCCAGCATATACATTTTAATAACCACCGGAACCGCGGGTTAAGGGCAGTTCCGGTGGTGGTAATATGTATTTATAGGGGTTATTTTTTAGCCGGGGCTTTTGGTGGTAATGTTTTAAATACTAAGGGCTGTATTTCGGCAAACACATGGCTCAGGGAATTGGGGCTTAGGTTTGGCGGTGTTTGGTGGCTGCTGTGGCAGTAAAAGCACGACGTTGAAACGGTTTGCATATAGGTTTCCATGGTGCTGTTTGCCAAAACATTGGTGCCTATGGCAGTACCCTGGGCAGTATCAATACCGTAAGGGGCGGTGTGTGATGCCGCTCCGTAGGAGTCGCCGTTTGGTGGCGCGCCGCCGGAGGTCCAGGTGGCGCCTATAAGCAGGTAGTTGTTGCGCACATCGTTAGCGGCCAGCATACCGAGCACGGAGTTGTTGATAGACAGGATCTCGCTGTTTGATTTAGCGGAGCTTTTGTCTTCGGGATTAGTTACCGTACCATATGCGCTGCCCCAAGGCATAGTACGCAGGGTATTGCTGGCGCTGATGGTGTAACCTTTATAGGCGTAAATAGTATCGCCATATTGGTGAGGGCCGAGCGTATCGGCACCCATGTGCGGGATGTTAGGCTTTGGGTCGGCGGCGTTATTGCTTAACAGCCAGCCGCCACCGGTAGGCTGATTTATGGTTTTTACATTGTTATTTTTATCTACATAAGCATAAGTGGTGTCGGGCGCATTGTTCTGGTGCTCAAAGGTGGCCCAAACCATTTCGGGGTGGCCGGCAACGCTGCCTACAATGTGCATGCCTATCATAGCCATTTTAGCAACTTTGTGCCCGTTAGGTACCCATTTGGTGCTATCGGCAGTATTATAGGTATTAATATTGGCATAGGCAGTTATGTAACCTGCGCCGGTGGTATCGGCCAGGGAACTTACCTCCACCCATGAAGTTTTAATTTCGATAGCGAGGGCGTTGGAGTCGGGCAGGCTTTTTACCTTATGCAGGCGGGCGAAGGCGCAAATGGCATCGCGATCCTTAGCGGTGGTCGGGAAATTGGGTTGGTTCGCACCTGAGGGACGTGTCATTGTCAGGTAGTATGCATACACATCATTCACTTCGGTAAGGTAATACACCAGCGCGCCGTTTTGCGAGATGAGCACATCGCCTGTGGCCTGGCCTTCTTCGGATACTACCTGGTTGCCATTAGCATCTAAAAAGATGAACTTTTTGTTGGTAGCCGCAAAGCGCGCTACAATATCGCCTTTGGCGTGGGTATTTGTGATGATAGCCTGCGGATGGGCGATGGCCTTGCCTGCTTTATCAACAAATAAGAAATTGCCTTTTAGTCCGGGGCGAACAGCGGCAACCTGCACTATTTTGCCGGTGCTATCTTTAACCAGCGCATTTTTCGCGGGCGATGGTTCTATCTCGAACAGGCGGCCTTTTACATCTCTAACTACGGGCAGGCCGTCGGGGCCTACTTTGTTAAGGTGGTCGCTCATGGCAAGGGGTTTGTTGGCCACGTCCTGCACCAATTGGCGCTGACCTGCGCTATCGGGCAATACGGTATAAAATATAGGCGAAGTTAAGACGGTGCTGCCCCTGAGGGGTGACGTCATCCATAGGAACATATGCTCGGACCAGCGGTAGAAATCGCAATTGTTATTATGCGGAAAGGCTACGCTGTTGGCAGGTGTAACCAAGCCACCGGCGGTAACCTGCCCACCGGCGAACCAGTTTTTAAAGGTATCCTGATTGACCGTGCAACAAGGCAACACATCTGTAGGCAAACTACCGAGTTTTACATAAGCTGCATTGGCGTGTTGGGGGTAGGAACTGCATTTCCATAAGGCAAATACTACTATGAGCAATGCGCAAATGGTTGGAATTAATTTTTTCATACTTTTTAAGGTTTAGGAATTTGTGTTATTATGGTTGATAAGGTTAACGAATATAGCTAAAATTTGTGGGATTTGCAAATTGCTGGTTTCGTGGTTAACGGGGATGGTGCTTGTTTCATTTTGGTTCGAAATAGGCATTAAATTGCCTAAAAGCTCGCTTTTTATCGTCTAAAACTGCTAAAAATCAATTAAAATTGACTGTTTTTTGCGTGATTTTGGGGTAAATACAAGTATTTTTGAGTCAAAAAGTGGTTTTAAATTGGTTTAAAAAGCGGCTTTTTGGGGTATTTAGGGCGATTTTTGGCCTAAAAGTGTACCAACTGTACCATTTGTTTCACCTGTTTAGTGGTACAATAATTGGTTTGTGGTGGGTATGAAGCAATTAAAAACCAGCGAAAAACTGGATACTGTATTGGGTTATATGAAAAACCACCCCGATATTGAACTTACTACCGGCGATATATCCGGGTATGCGGAGCTTACTAACCCCGGAATTTTCACTCCTAAAGACCTGAATGCCATACTAAAAATACTGGCTAACGACCATCATATTGAAGTACTTACCCCCGGCCTGTATCGTGTTACCTTTGAAGGCATTGTTTATATGGAAGATGGGGGCTATACTGTTAATCGCCGGGAAAAGTTTACTAAGCGCCAGTATATCAGGTATACCAAAAGGGTTGGGAACGAAACCGCAAGCCTGATGCTGTGGTTTATAGGTTTTATGATCGTTTTCGGAATTTATTTTTTATTTAGATATGGGTACCATCATTGGAACTGGAAGATCCCATTTTAGCGCCAGGGATAATTTATGGATCCGTACAGTTTTGTATAGCATAGCATACATTTTTAACTATATATTATTATTTTTTATTTATTTTAACAATTAATTAACTTAAAATCAATTAACTAGATTTCATGATAAGCTAGGGTGTGATAATTGTATATGGGTACATGAATTAATTTAAACAATTATGCACCATATACTAATTGAAGCATTACATGTATTTGTAGTTATAATGATGGCGTTTTTTATTATCATGTGTACGCTTGGCGCCACAGGTAGTTTTGACAACTGGGGAAAACGTTATAAAACAAAAACAGTCATCCGCCGGAGAAATTATAAAGATGCTTAGCGACCCATTTTGAGGAAAAGCAAAAAGGGGTACCCATATGGGTACCCCTTTTATATTTAATACATTTCAAGTACTACTGATCGGCATTAAGCCTTTGTAATTTACGTTTATCAGGCGGTAAGGCTTTAAACTTTTTGTAGCTATCGGCTATGTAAACAGCCATTGTCTGGCTGGTATTACTATGCACAAAAGCGTATGAAGGGCGGTAAAGGGTCATAAAATCTTCCAGGTCCTGGCCACGCAATGGTACCAAGCTGCTTACATAAGCGGCATTGAATACATTGTCAATTTGCTGTTCTTCCTGCTCCATGGCGAAATAACGCCTCAGGCGGCGTGCATCTCGTGAATCTTTACCAAACCAACTGCTTGGCGACAATACATATACTTTACTTTTTTGGTATACTTCAGGATATTCTTCTTTGGGGTCGAACGTGGTTCTTGTGCCGTTGATCTTTACTTCGCGCAGGGCAATGTTTAAAATTTGCAGTTTTACCTTTTTGGGGGTCATATCCACCACATAAAGTGTATCACTCACGTAACCCGGTGAATTAAATATCAATAAATGGCTTGGTGCAGATTTGATGACGAAGTTGCCATTTTTATCAGTAAGCGTTAACTGGTTGTTAGTAGCATCCTTAATAAAAACATTAGTTAAACGTTGGGTACTGCCGGTTTCTTCCACAGTACCTTTCAGGAGGTTTTGGGCGTTAGCCATGCCGGTTATAAAAACCAACAAGGCGAGAGTGATAATTTTCAGTTTCATAGCTATGTATAGGTTAGGATAAATCTAATAATTTAAACATATCCTTTAGCTATTTAACGAATATTTAACATATAAGTTCTTGAAATAATAGCTGTATTTTGTTTGTGATACTAATATTACAGAGGGATATTGCCGTGTTTTTTCCTCGGGTTATTTACCACCTTGTTTTCCAGCATTTTAAATGCGTGAATCAGTTTAACACGGGTATCCTCCGGCAGGATCACTTCGTCTACAAAACCACGTTCGGCAGCACGGTAAGGGTTGGCAAATGTTTCGGAATAAAGCTGTTCCATTTCCTTCCACTTGGCTTCTTTATTTTCGGCTGCGTTTATCTCCCGCTTAAATATGATCTCGGCGGCGCCTTTGGCTCCCATTACAGCAATCTCGGCGGTAGGCCAGGCAAAGTTCATATCAGCTCCGATGTGTTTGCTGTTCATTACATCGTATGCGCCACCATAAGCCTTACGGGTGATTACAGTGATGCGAGGCACGGTAGCCTCGCAAAAAGCGTAAAGTAACTTCGCGCCGTTGGTGATGATTGCATTCCACTCCTGGTCGGTGCCGGGTAAAAAGCCAGGAACATCTTCAAATACCAAAAGCGGAATATTAAAGCTATCGCAAAAACGCACAAAGCGCGCGCCTTTGGTTGAGGAATGTATATCCAGCACACCAGCTAAAAATGCGGGTTGATTAGCCACTATCCCAATACTGCGACCTGCTAATCGGCCGAAGCCAACCACTATATTTTCGGCAAAATCTTTATGGACTTCTAAAAAGGTATCTGCATCAATTACCTCGTTAATTATTTCACGCACATCATAGGGTTGTGAAGCATTTTCAGGCATAATGGTATTTAATACCGGGCGTGTTTCGTTTTGAATATCGTAGGCAACAGATGGAGCTTTATCCTCGCAATTCTGAGGCATATAACTAAGTAGTTGTTTGATGTGCTGGATAGCCGCGATCTCATTCGGGCACGCGAAATGGGTCACGCCTGACTTGGTGGCGTGTGTAGTAGCACCACCTAATTCTTCAGAAGTCACAATCTCATGTGTAACCGTTTTAACTACGTTCGGACCGGTTACAAACATGTAGGAGGTGTTCTCCACCATCAAAATAAAGTCGGTAATGGCAGGCGAATATACCGCGCCGCCCGCGCAGGGGCCCATAATGGCTGAGATCTGCGGCACTACGCCTGATGCCATCGTATTTCGATAAAATATATCGGCATAGCCACCTAAGGAATTAACACCTTCCTGTATCCTCGCTCCTCCTGAATCATTCAAACCAACTACCGGCGCGCCATTTTTGATAGCCAGATCCATGATCTTGCAGATCTTCTCTGCATGAGTTTCAGATAGCGATCCACCAAAAACAGTAAAATCCTGCGAATAAGCATAAACTAACCGGCCGTTTATAGTACCGTAACCTGTGATCACACCATCACCGGGATAATTTTCCTTCTCCATCCCAAAATCAATAGATCGATGCGTTACCAGCATACCTATTTCCTGGAATGAGCCTTCATCCATTAAAAAATGTAAACGCTCGCGAGCGGTAAGTTTTCCTTTTTTATGCTGACTGTCTATCCGGACTTGACCACCGCCTAGAAGGGCTTCGGCTTGTTTTTGCTTGAGTAGTTTGATCTTATTATCCACGGTACGTTTTATAATTATGCAAGATGCTAAAAATACTGATTAAGCATCAAAATTGTTTGAAGGTTTAATTACATTTGAGTGTAACCATTATAAATCCTATGACATCAATCAAAAACAGCGGCCGCAGAAAATTCGTAGGCCAACTAAGTATAGCCACAGCAGCCATTACAGTCACTCCATTGTTTAGCAAAGCTGATACTTTTTTTAAGGTTGATGAGCAATATACAGTTGGACAAATAATGGATATGTTTATTAAAACTGTACCCAACGCGCCTTTTACCAATACTGTAGATACGCTAAAAGCAGGCAATAGAGATATTGTGGTTACCGGCATTGTGACCACCATGTTTCCTACTGTTGATGTAATTAAAAAAACTATTAGGTTAGGCGCCAATTTTATCATTTGCCACGAGCCTACTTTTTATAACCATGTTGATGATGTGAGCTGGTTACAGAATGATGAGGTTTATCAATTTAAAGCTGATCTGCTTAAAAAGCATAACATTGCCGTTTGGCGTAACCATGATTACATCCACAGCATTCGCCCGGATGGCGTTACTACCGGTGTGGTAGCTAAATTAGGTTGGAAGGAATATCAACAAGGGCCTAATACATTTGTTTTTAAGGAAATAACGCTGGGCGTTTTAATTAATGAGCTGAAACAAAAATTAGAAACGCCACAAGTAAGATTTATTGGAGATTTAAATCAATCCTGCAAAAACATATTATTGATGCCCGGCGCGGCTGGCGGCAGGGCCCAGATTGAAGCCATAGAAAAATACAAACCCGATGTGTTGATATGCGGCGAAATAAGCGAATGGGAAACAGCTGAATATGTACGTGACGCACGTGCCGAAGGAAAATCTATCGCATTAGTAGTAACAGGGCATATCCCAAGCGAAGAAGCAGGATCAGCTTTTATGGCTGAGTGGCTGGAGCAAAGGCTTAAAGGCATAAAAATAACACATGTGGTTTGCGGGAACTCCTTATCTTTCGCATAAATGCTAAGGCGCACTAAGGAAGAGCGGACACTTAAGGAAAACCTGTTACTGGCTTCTTCCACGGCATTTGTATCGGGTATTACCAACGTGGCCGGTGTAATTGCTTTTTTGGCGTTTACCACCAACATGACGGGGCACTTTGCCAACCTTGCCCGAAATGTAATTGAGCGAAATTTGCCACAGGTCATTATTTTTCTGATATGGCTTTTTCTGTTTTTCGCAGGCGCGTTTACAGCTAATTTTTTAGTCAGATGGCAATCGCATAAAAGCGCTTACCGGGCAAACGCGGCACCTGTTATTTTGGAGATCATCATATTGTTATTTGTAGCTTATTATGGCAGTAATCATTATGCGGGCACCTTAGCCGAAAAACAAATTATTACCGGCGCTCTGATTTTATCTATGGGTTTACAGAATGGCTTGGTATCCAACATATCAGGCGGGATCATCAAAACATCACATCTCACCGGCGTTTTTACTGACCTGGGTGCCGATTTTGCCGAGCTCTTTTATCCCAACACCCAAAAATCGCCCTTGCTTAAAAACCGCATGTATATCCGCCTCACTATTTTGGGGTTTTATTTCGCGGGAGCATTGGCGGGTGGATACTTTTTTGACAAGTACGACTTTACGATGTTTTATTTCATTCCGGTGATATTATTTATCATTTTGTATTATGATCTTTCCCCCATAGCTTTGCATAAGTTTGCGCGTTTGTTTTCACGCAAATAATTTAACCCTAACATGTATTAATACCCTATGTGCGCAAAAAAACACGATCTGATCCACGATACCAGCCATATCTCCTATGAAACCCTACTGGAAGGCAATAAAAAATTTATTGCTAATGCCATTGAAGAGGATCCGGACTATTTCACCAAACTCGCTAACGGCCAAAAGCCACCTATTTTATGGATAGGCTGTGCCGATAGCCGTGTGCCTGCCAACCAGATAACCAATACCAAACCGGGTGAGATATTTGTACACCGTAACATAGCAAATATGGTTATCCACTCGGATATGAATATGCTATCGGTACTGGATTACGCGGTGAACGTGTTGCAGGTAAAACACGTAATTGTAACCGGGCATTATGGTTGTGGCGGGGTGATCGCATCCATGAGCAACCAGCAATTTGGATTGATAGACAACTGGCTATGCCATATTAAAGATGTTTATCGCCTGCATGCAAGCAAACTCGACCTCATTGAAAACGAAAAAGAGCGCGCTGATAAACTGGTTGAATACAATGTAGTAGAGAATGTTTACAACTTATGTAAAACATCCATTGTGCAGAATGCCTGGTCGAAAGGACAGCAATTAGGTGTGCACGGATGGGTTTATAGTATTGAAACCGGTGTGATAAAAGATATGAACGTGAGCACTTACAATAATCAGAATATGGGTGAGGTGTTCAAGTTTAAATAGCAGTAAACAGGGTCAAGAACCAAGATTCAAGAATCAAGATTAGCTACAATTGATAGTCAATAAAAAAGGCGGTAAATATATTTACCGCCTCTTCATTTTTATCTTGAATCTTAACTCTTGGTTTTTGAATCTCTCTTAAACTTCTTTATTCAAAAACGGATACCTGTAATCTTTTGGCGGATCGAAGGTTTCTTTGATTGTTCGTGGTGATACCCAGCGTTGCAGGTTTAAGGCTGATCCGGCTTTATCATTAGTGCCCGACCCCCTGGCACCGCCGAATGGTTGCTGCCCAACTACCGCGCCTGTAGGTTTATCATTAATATAGAAGTTACCAGCAGCGTTACGTAAAGCGTAAGTGGCTTTAGCGATAGCGTACCTGTCCTGAGATATGATAGAGCCTGTAAGCGCGTAGATAGAAGTTTTATCTACTATCTCCAGTATCTCATCAAATTTATCATCCTCATACACATAAATAGTTAATACGGGGCCGAAAAGCTCTTCGCACATGGTAACGTAATATGGGTCGTTTACTTTAAGCACGGTTGGTTCAACAAACCAGCCCTGGCTCTTGTCATATCCGCCACCGGCAACAAGTTCAACAGTTTCGTCAGCTTTTGCTGCATCAATGTATTTAGCCAGTTTATCAAACGAAGCCTCGGTGATCACGGCATTCACAAAGTTACCGAAATCCTCAACCGGGCCAATTTTTATTGAAGCGAGGTCGCGCTGCAAATTGGTTTTTACCCTTGGCCATAACGAAGCCGGGATATAAGCCCTGCTTGCTGCCGAACATTTTTGCCCCTGGTATTCAAAAGCACCACGCACTAAAGCTGTACTAACTACATCGGCATCAGCGCTTGGGTGAGCAAGCACAAAATCCTTACCACCGGTTTCGCCAACTATGCGTGGGTAAGTACGGTATTTGTGTATGTTGTTACCAATAGTTTGCCAAATATTTTGGAATACCTTGGTTGATCCTGTAAAGTGGATACCCGCGAAATCATGGTGGTTAAAGATCACATCGCCAGCCACCGGGCCATCAACATAAATCAGGTTAATAACACCATCGGGCAAACCGGCTTCTTTAAACACCTGCATAATTACATTCGCGGCATATATCTGCGGATAAGCCGGTTTCCAAACTACTACGTTACCCATCATGGCGGCGCTTGCAGGCAAGTTACCCGCAATAGCGGTAAAGTTAAATGGGGTTAACGCAAACACAAAGCCTTCTAAGGGGCGTTGCTCTACTCTGTTCCAAATCCCTTTCGGGTTGATGGGTGGTTGTTGCGCGTAAATTTCAACCATGTAGCTTACATTGAAGCGCAGAAAGTCAATAAATTCGCAAGCGGCATCAATCTCAGCCTGGTAAGCGTTTTTGCTTTGGCCGAGCATGGTAGCCGCATTTATGCGGGCACGGTAAGGGCCTGCCAATAAATCAGCAGCTTTTAAAAATATAGATGCCCTTTGCTCCCAGGCTAATGCTTCCCATTCGGATTTGGCAGCTAAGGCAGCATCAATAGCAGCATTAACCGTTGAGGCATCACCTTCGTGGAAAGTAGCTAATAAATGTTTATGGTCATGCGGTGGGCGAACCTCCAGTTTTTTACCGGTATGCACCAGTTTGTTACCAATGTACATTGGTATTTCAATAACCTTTGAGCGCGCTTCTTCTAAGGCGGCTTTAAGTGCCTCGCGCTCAACACTACGCGGGCCATAATTCAATACCGGCTCGTTCTGCGGTTGCGGAACGCTGAAAAATCCTTTAAGCATAATATATGAAGTCAGTTAAAACACCCAAATATAATCATATTAGGTGTATGTAAAGCCACAAAAATGCGTAATTAACGCAAGTATGACTATTACTGAACAGCCTTCTAAGTTAACTTTCTTTGTTATTAATCAGATCGCAAGCATCGGTATCTAGTACATCGGCAATTACAAGTAGTTTTTCAACTGTTACCTTGGTACGGCCAAGTTCAATTTTACTATAGGCATTTTGTGATATTTTCAACTTAGCGGCCAAATAATACTGGGTATAATTTCTGCCGATCCGGGTGTTTCTGATGTTATTGGCAACATCCATTAATTTTCGCATAATATTAGGTTATAATAAACTCCTTAACTAACGAACATTCCTTTTGTTTAAAAACGACAATATTTTTTTGAATATATTTTAGACAGATATTACCAGGATATGTATTTATATTAGTTGCGAAAGAATATACCTTATACACAATGCCATAATGGATATAGAAGAGATCATACCTATGCAAGAGTCCATATTATCCGATCCTCTTGTTGAAAAAAAGCGCTTTAATACTTTAATGCTTGCCGGTATAGCTTTGCAAATACTGCTGTATCCGTTTCTTGTAGCCGTATTACTACTCGCAGTTACTGACTTTGGCTGGCGAATTTTCCTGTCGAGAATAATTATATGGGCTGTTTTGGGTGGAATGTTTTTATTTGCACGCAAAGGCGAAATGCAAAACTTATTGCTTTGGCCCGAAGAACACTATAAATTATCATTTTATCTTAAATGGATATTTTTTTTATACATGCTTGTATTGGTAGTAGGCGCAATTGCACGCATACCTTTTTGGCTTGGCTTTCATGAAAATAATGCGATGGTGATAAAAATAGTGCAGGTAACACGCAAAAACCCTGTGTTGTTGGTTTTTATAGCCACCACCGCCGGCATTACTGAAGAATTTCTTTTTAGGGGATATACCATGAGTCGCCTGGCGCTGCTTATTAAAAACAAACACGCGGTGGTTATTACATCGGCACTACTATTCGCGCTGGTACACTTGGGTTATAAAACCTATACAGAATTAATTTTCGCCTTTGGTATAGGGATCGTGCTTGGTTATCATTACCAAAAGTACCGCAGCTTAACCACCGTTATTATTGTACATTTTTTAATAGATGTAATAGCATTGAGCTTTGGGAAGGCACATTAGTTTCTTAAATCTATTTTAACTTTAAGAAACCTTTTAATACCAGGTAACGTAAACAGATACAGGGTGTTAAAAGAATAGTTAGTTTAGATTGATCAATCTCCCGGTTTATAGCCGGGAGATTTTTTTGTGGTAGATTTTCTAAATTACTCCTCGTCATTCTGAACGCAGTGAAGAATCTTCTAAAGGCGATAATCGGATATGCATAATGTTTGCATATCGAAGAAGATTCTTAGTTCCTCAGAATGACAAATTATATTTTTCAATTTCTTCATCAAAACAAAAAAGCCCCGCTTTTCAGCAGGGCTCTGTATATTTCCGTTTAAAGCTTAAACGTCAATCTTAGCATATTTAGCGTTGCGTTCAATAAAATCGCGGCGTGGTGCAACTTCATCACCCATCAGCATGCTGAAGGTGTGGTCGCATTCGGCGGCGTTTTCAATGGTGGCGCGTTTCAGGGTGCGGGTTTCCGGGTTCATGGTGGTTTCCCATAATTGCTCGGCGTTCATCTCACCCAAACCTTTGTAACGCTGTATGTGTACGCTATCTTCTTTACCACTGCCTTTTAGGCGCTGTACGGCTGCATCACGCTGTACATCATTCCAGCAATATTCAAATTCTTTACCTTTTTTAACCTGGTATAGTGGCGGCGACGCGATGTATACATAACCATACTCAACCAATTCCTTCATATAACGGAAGAAGAAAGTTAAGATCAACGTGGTAATGTGCGAACCGTCGACGTCAGCATCCGTCATGATCACAATTTTGTGGTAACGCAGTTTACTGAAGTTAAGGCCCTTATCATCCTCCGGTGTGCCGATGCTTACACCCAGGCCGGTGAACATATTTTTTATTTCCTCGTTCTCATAAATTTTATGCTCCATGGCTTTCTCCACGTTCAGTATCTTACCACGTAATGGTAAAATGGCCTGGTATTCGCGGTTACGGCCTTGTTTGGCGGTACCACCCGCCGAGTCACCTTCGACAAGGTATAACTCGCACAATGCAGGATCGCTATTGGCGCAATCGGCCAATTTACCGGGTAAACCTGAACCGCTCATTACACTTTTGCGCTGCACCATTTCGCGTGCCTTGCGGGCAGCGGCACGGGCAGTAGCAGCCAATATAACCTTGTTTACGATCATTTTGGCTTCTTTTGGATGTTCTTCCAGATAGTTGCCTAAAATCTCGCCTACGGCCATATCTACCGCACCCATCACCTCGTTATTACCTAACTTGGTTTTGGTTTGGCCTTCAAACTGTGGTTCCTGTACTTTTACAGAAATTACGGCGGTTAACCCCTCGCGGAAGTCATCACCGGTAATTTCTATCTTCATATTTTTCAACAATCCGGATTTATCAGCGTAAGCTTTCAATGTACGTGTCAATCCCCTACGGAAACCGGCAACATGTGTACCACCCTCAATAGTATTGATATTGTTTACGTACGAGTGTACATTCTCGCTGTAAGTATCGTTGTATTGCAATGCCAGCTCAACCGGGATGCCTTGTTTAATTCCATCTACATAAATAGGTTCAGGAATAATAGAAGGGCGTGTACCGTCAAGGTATTTAACGAATTCGCTTAATCCTCCGATCGAGAAAAACTCTTCGGTATTAAAAGTGCCGTCTTCGTTAGGCTCGCGCTCATCAGTTAAGGTAAGACGGATGCCTTTATTTAAGTAGGCAAGTTCGCGTAAGCGGCCTGCTAACGTATCGTATTTGTATTCGGTAGTTAAGGTAAATATTTCCGGATCGGGATGGAAAATAACGGTGGTACCTCTTTTGTCGGTATCGCCAATTGTTTTTACATCATACATCGGTTTACCTTTTTCGTACTCCTGTGTCCAAATTTTACCTTCGCGGTAAACCAGCGCGGTTAAGTGGGTTGATAAAGCATTAACGCAACTTACACCCACACCGTGCAAACCGCCCGATACCTTGTAAGTGTCTTTATCAAATTTACCGCCGGCGTGCAATACTGTCATTACAATTTGCAGTGCCGAAACTTGTTCTTTTGTGGTGATACCTGTTGGGATACCACGGCCATTATCGGAAACTTTAATAGAATTATCTTTTTGGATAACCACGTCTATTGTGTCGCAATGACCGGCAAGCGCCTCATCTATCGAGTTATCTACAACCTCATAAACTAAGTGGTGGAGGCCTTTAACGCCTGTATCGCCAATATACATGGACGGGCGCTTGCGCACCGCCTCTAAACCTTCTAAAACCTGTATATTATCTGCTGAGTAATTTGATTTATCCTGATTTTCTTCGCTCATAATTGATTAAAACAATAACCATTCTCCAAGGTGGAGTTCTTTAAACAAAAATACTCATTTTGGTTCGATTTTCAGCTATTGTTGATAAATATGACCCGTTATAAACACCATTTTAAAATCGTTAGGAAACTTGCCCCTAAAGTTTATCTTTGTAAACTTTTTAATGAAAAAACAAACAGGAAAAGCATGAATTAACTGCCTGCTGATCCATTACTTAACGATAAAATATACAATGAAAAATTCTTCTGTTTTTACAAAGGTTGCTTTAGGTTTATTAGTGGCCGGAAGTGTTGCCGCATGTAAACAAGCTCCAACCAGTACAACCGCGGCACCTGCAGCGGCATCAACACCAGCAAGTGGCGACAAACCGACCACTGTTTATGTTAATTCTGACACGCTATACAGCAAGTATAATTATGCGAAAGATGTAAACAACGCTTTACAAGCAAAATTAAAAGGCGCACAAGGCGACATGCAATCAAAAACAGATGCGTTTCAGCGTGAGGTTGTTGATTACCAGAAAAACCAGGCTACTATGCCGGCTGACCAACGCCAGGTAACTGAGCAACGCCTGCAACGCGAGCAACAACAACTACAAGGTTACCAGCAAAATGAGTCGGCCCAATTACAGGATGATAAAGCGACTCAATACCAAAAAGTATATGACAAGGTTGACGATTTTGTAAAGAACTTTGCTAAACAAAACGGTTACAAACTGGTACTTACCTACTCAAAAAATGTACAAACCGTTATTTACGGCGATCCAAGCCTGGACGTTACTGCTGAAGTAGTAAAAGGTTTGAATGATGCTTACGCTAAAGAAGGCTCAAAATAGTTTTTGAATTTAAAGTATAAAGTTAAAAGCTGAAAGTTGGATGCGAATTGCATTAGCTTTCAGCTTTTTTGCTTTTGGCGGGATTAGCTATTGTAAAAGTATTTCTTTTTAAAAAATAAATGTCATTCTGAGCAGAGCGAAGAATCTGTACGGTGTAAACCACTTTACAGATTCTTCGCTCTGCTCAGAATGACAAAGATTTTAATATGCAATCCTTACAGTCTTCCGTCTACACTATCTTTATCTAGTATACCCTTAACATCATAAATTACTTTGTTGGGTTTTGACAAAGGTTCAAGATCAAGGGTTTTAAATTCTTCGTGACAAACAGCTAAAATAATAGCATCATATTTATCACCTGCTTTTAATGATTTAACCGAATCCCAACCATATTCATGTTGTACATCGGCAGGTTCAGCATGCGGATCAAATACGGTGAGGTCGGCGTCGTAGCCCTTTAGGGTATTTAATATATCAACCACTTTACTGTTTCGCACATCGGAACAATTCTCTTTAAAAGCTATACCTAGTACTAGTATGTTAGCGTCTTTTACGATAATATCCTTACGTACCATCAACCTGACAACCTCGTGAGCTACATATTCGCCCATGCCATCATTAAGTCTGCGGCCTGCTAATATTATCTCGGGGTGATAACCCACTTGTTGTGCTTTTCGTGCCAGGTAATAAGGGTCAACGCCAATACAATGCCCTCCAACCAATCCCGGTTTAAATTTCAGGAAATTCCATTTAGTTCCTGCAGCCTGTAATACTTCATCAGTATCGATATTAAGGCGGTGGAAGATCTTGGCCAGCTCATTAACAAACGCGATATTAATATCACGCTGGGAATTCTCGACTACCTTTGCAGCCTCTGCTACTTTCATTGAAGTAGCTTTGTGTGTTCCTGCGGGGATGATGGAGCGGTAAAGCTCATCTACACGATTCGCGGTTTCGGGGGTTGAACCGGAAGTGATTTTCATCACCTTAACCAACGTATGCTCTTTGTCGCCGGGATTGATACGTTCCGGTGAGTATCCCGCAAAAAAATCAATATTATATTTCAAGCCGGATATTTTTTCCAGCATTGGTACACATTCCTCTTCCGTGGCACCGGGATACACTGTTGATTCATAAATCACAATATCACCCTTTTTTAAAACCTTGCCTACTGTTTCACTGGCTTTATACAGGTGACTGAGATCGGGGCGATTTATCTTATCAACCGGCGTAGGAACCGTCACAATGTAGATATTACAATCGCTAGTATCTTTTATATTGTCTGTACAAATTAATCCGACAGCACTGTTTTTAGCACTTTCTGTGGCAAATTTTAGCCCGTCTGCATCAACTGTTAAGGTATGATCGCGACCGCTATTCAATTCCGTTATCCTTTTTTTACCCGTATCGAACCCTACTACGCGATATTTCTTTGCAAATTCAACGGCTAAAGGCAGGCCTACATACCCCAAACCAATAATGGCTATTTTAATATTTTGAAGCTCAGTTTGTGTAGTTGTTGAAGGCATTTATACGTTGATTATCTTTTGTAAATATCGGTTTTATTATTCTTGTTCTTTATCGTCTGGAGTGCTGAAGAAATCATCCTTCAGGTCGTCAATTTCCCGTCGGTCTCTTTTGGTCGGGCGGCCTGTACCTCTGTCTCGGGTTAATACCGGCGCGTTGAACATGGATTTATAGGCTGTGGTTTGCTCAAGCGGTGTAATATCTTCATAAAAGGAAACAGCGGTTTTAGCATCTACCCTGCTCTCTAACAAACCTGTCACTTTTATCACTTTGCGTTCCAAGCCTTTTGATACCTGGTATACCTCGCCCACTTTTACTTCGTGCGATGGCTTGATGTTGTTACCATCCAATTTTACCCTACCGGCTTTGCAAGCATCAGATGCCAGCGTGCGGGTTTTAAATGCACGTATGGACCACAGGTATTTGTCTATTCTTAATTTTTCTTTTTCAGCCATTGAGCATAGCCCTCTAAATCTCTCCCGGTAGAGGAGACTTTTTATTTTGTCTTTTAAGTCCTCCCTACCGGGGAGGATTTGGGTGGGCTTATATAATCCAGTGCAACACACCACCTTTTTCACCCATCTTATCAACCAGTTTTTCCACTTCGGGGTCTTTTTCCAATACCGGTGCATGGTGCCGTTTTATTCTGGCATTTATTATCAGCGACCCTTTACAACCCCAATGTTTATGTTCGGTAAAACTATGCACACCATAAATATCACGCGATGGGTTGCTACGCGTAAAGGTTACCCAAACAAAATTATCTAAATTTTGCGCTGTAAAAGCGGCATCATCGCAAAGCACTATTAGTGGCAAGCCATTTAAATCGGCATCCATAAAATGCTCATCCAAAATGCTCAGCATATCGCTAATATCTTTGTCATTTATGTGTTTAGGTATTTCTAGCGCCAGCACACCCGGCATTACCATTTTAAAAGTAGTAAACGGACGAGGCATAGTAAAGTTTGCAGGTAACTCTGTCCAAAGTTCTCTTTTTATATCACCAGCCACTGTAATAGCAACTTTACTGCCTGTATTTAAACCGTCGCCGCTATAATCAAGCGTATCAATGGTGGTTTTGGTGTAGAAGTGAAGATCTCTTGTAAGGTCAACGCGCTGCAATATGTGTTTTAAAAACCCGCCAATGTCATTCACATTTAAAGAAGGGTCATCTTCCTTGGCGGCGATAAACAGGTACTTTGCCAAACTTAACTGGCCTGTGCCCAAAATATGGTTAGCTATGGTGAGTATCTCCTGTGGTTGGCGTTCTTTGATGTAGGGCGTATAGCGTTCGCTGCCGATGGCAAATAACAAAGGGTGAACTCCAGCCGCATCAACCGCGTTTACGGCATGCAAACCGGGTATTTCTTTTGGCATAGCCGATCCTGTTATTTCATGAATCAACGCGCCGAAGCTGGTATCTTCCTGCGGTGGCCTGCCCACTACAGTGAATGACCAAATCGCATTCTTTTTGTGGTAGACGTTATGCACCTTCATTAAAGGGAATGGGTGCTTTAAGCTATAGTATCCCAGGTGATCCCCAAAAGGGCCTTCGGGTTTATTTTCAAGAGGCATAACCGTTCCGGTGATCACAAAATCAGCATCTGCTGAAATACAAAAACCTTCGGCATCATAAAAATACCTGAAACGGCGGTTACCTAAGGCTCCCGCGAAAGTCATTTCAGATAAACCTTCGGGCAAAGGCATAACCGCTGCCACCGGGTGTGATGGAGGGCCGCCTACAAATATGCTCACTTTTAAAGGCTGGCCTTTCGCGTTTGCTTTGGTTTGATGCACACCTATACCCCTATGTAACTGATAATGCAGCCCGATTTCTTTATCAGGCACATAATCATTCCCTGCTAACTGGATGCGATACATACCTAAGTTAGCATTCATGATGCCCGGCTTATCGGCATCTTCGGTATAAACCTGGGGCATGGTGACAAACGGGCCACCATCATTAGGCCAGTTAACTATTTGAGGGATTTCACTGATATGGGTACGACCAAAATTGATTGGCGATCCTTTACCTACTTTCATTGGCAGTGCCGATAAAGCGGTAAGCCCTACATTAGCATATTTAAAAGGATTTTTTATTGCTTTGATAGGATCCGATTTTAGGTCGACCAAAGTTTTGATCTTATCCAACGTATCCCTGAAAATAAATTTAGACCGATCAAGGGTACCGAACAGGTTTGATACCGCAGGAAATTTACTGCCCTTTACGTTTTCAAACAAAATCGCGGGGCCCTGGTTTTCAAAAACACGCAGGTGTATCGCGGCCATTTGCAAGTGAGGATCAACCTCTTCCTTAATGCGTATTAAGCGGCCATGTTTTTCGAGATCAGCAACACAGGCTTGTAAACTTGGATAACCCATAAGCAAATAGACACAAATTTCACGAATGAATTAACATGAATCGGCGAATTGACATTGCTGTTATCAACACATCCGCCAATCGGCTAATCAGGATTATTTTACCGGTAAATTTTTAAGATATTTTCCGTAACCGCTTTTGATATATTTTTCGGCTAGGGCCATTAACTCATCGCGATTAATAAAACCCATACGGTAAGCAATTTCCTCAATACAACCAATTTTTGTATCCTGCCTTTTTTCTATTACACGAACAAACTCTGATGCATCGCTTAATGAGTCGAACGTACCGGTATCTAACCAGGCCATACCCCTATCCATTACACCTACATGCAGGTTGCCGCGTTTAAGGTATTCTTTGTTAACGTCGGTTATTTCATATTCCCCGCGTGGAGATGGTGCAATATTTTTTGCGATTTCCACCACCGAATTATCATAAAAATATAGGCCCGGCACAGCATAATGTGATTTTGGCGCCAAAGGTTTTTCTTCGATAGAGATAGCTTTAAAATCAGCATCAAACTCCACTACGCCATAACGTTCTGGATCAGAAACCGGATAGGCGAAAATAGCAGCGCCATCAACATCGTTAAAGCTTTGTATCAGTTTGCTGAACCCTGAACCATAAAATATATTATCGCCCAAAACAAGCGCGGCTTTATCGTCACCAATAAACTTCTCACCTATTACAAAGGCTTGTGCCAATCCGTTTGGCACTTCCTGTACAGCAAATTCAAAGCGGCAACCCAGTTCAGACCCATTACCTAACAAACGGATAAAACCATCCTGATCTTCCGGTGTGGTAATAATCAATACTTCTTTTATCCCGGCCAGCATCAATACCGAAAGTGGATAATAGATCATCGGCTTATCGTATATCGGCATTAATTGTTTGCTGATAGCTTTAGTTATAGGATATAAGCGTGTTCCTGATCCGCCGGCAAGTATTATTCCTTTCATTTGGGATTTGATATTAATTTTTGAGTCTTTCAATACATACCGCCAGGCTATCCCGCCAGTACGGTATCTCCATATTAAATGTATGTTTAATTTTTGTTTTATCCATAACCGAATAAGCCGGGCGGGTTGCCTTGGTAGGATATTCGGATGTGCGAATAGGTAATATTTTTACTTCTGTTGCCGAAAGATCAAATATTCCTTTAGCAAAATCGTACCATGAGGTTACTCCCTCGTTACTGTAATGATAAATGCCGTATTCAGTTTTCCCTGATGATATAATATCAAGTACACAGGCAGCAAGGTCGATACCATAAGTTGGTGTACCTACCTGATCGGCTATTATTTTAAGCAGATCGCGTTCGGCACCGAGCTTAAGCATGGTTTTAACAAAGTTATTTCCGAATTCTGAGTACAACCAACTAGTGCGGATAATGAAATGCCCGGGCAATATCCTAACAATATCCCGCTCGCCCTCCAGTTTGGTTAGGCCATAAACACTAATTGGCTCGGCTACATCTTCCTCAACAAGCGGATCAGGGGTATTACCTTTAAAAACGAAATCGGTTGAAATATGGACTAATATAGTGCTATGTGCCTTACATGCGATGGCAAGGTTCTCAGCGCCGGTTTTGTTTATTTTACGGGCTAAATCAAGCTCATCTTCGGCTTTGTCAACCGCTGTGTAGGCAGCACAGTTTATAGCGTAAGCTGGCTTATAATGGCTAAAGGTTTTCTCGATGGCTGCGGTATCAAGTATGTTTGCCTCGTTCTCGGGTAAAAAATGAATATTATTTATTCCTTTTTCCCCGGCTACTTTTTTTAAGCATTGGCCTAATTGACCGGCTGCACCAAATACTACAATATTTTCCATCAGGTTATGCTTGTTTTTAAAATCCAAAATCACTTGCGTCTTTTAAAAACGGCAATTCCTTATCTTTTTCTGATACCACAAGTTCGCTTTCGCCAAGCTCCCATTTTATATCTATTGATGGATCGGCATAATGCAAACCACCTTCTGATTCTTTATTGTAGTAATTGTCACATTTGTACTGAAAAATAGCACTCGGGCTTAATACTAAAAATCCGTGGCCAAATCCTTTAGGTATAAAAAGCTGCTGATGGTTTTGTGCCGATAGTATTACCGAAACGTACTGGCCATAAGTGGGTGAGCTTTTACGCAGATCAATTGCTACATCTTGCACCTCGCCTTGCGTTACCCTTACCAATTTTGACTGAGCGTGCTCGCCTTTTTGTAAGTGCAAACCGCGTAACACTCCTTTGGTTGAGAAAGATTGGTTATCCTGTACAAAAATTACATTGCTGTCAACCGCTTCGGCAAAGGAGCGTTGATTGAAAGACTCAAAAAAATGCCCGCGCTCATCGTTAAAAACACGTGGTGTAAGTATAAAACATCCCGCTAATGGGGTAGGTGTTATGGTCATTATTATATAGTGATTACGCTAAAACTAGCGGTTTTCGTATTGGTTATCGTAATATTTGGCATATGCGCCGCTGGTGACATTATCAAGCCATTTTTTATTTGATAGGAACCAGTCGATCGTAGCCGAAAGCCCCTGCTCAAAAGTTACTGACGGGCTCCAACCAAGCTCTTTGTTGATCTTATTGGCATCGATAGCATAACGCAAATCATGGCCGGGACGATCTTTTACAAAAGTTATCAATTTTTCACTTGTGCCTTCGGGCCTGCCTAGCTTCTCATCCATCTGCTTGCATAACAAATGTACCAGATCAATGTTTTGCCATTCGTTAAAACCACCAATGTTATAAGTATCGCCCTTTTTACCTTTGTGGAAAATCAAGTCGATAGCGATGGCGTGGTCGATAACGTACAACCAGTCCCGGGTATATTTACCATCGCCGTAAACAGGCAGTGGTTTGTTATTAATGATATTGTTGATGGATAGCGGGATCAGCTTCTCAGGAAAATGATTCGGGCCATAATTATTTGAGCAGTTTGATACTACAACTTGTAAACCGTAAGTATCATAATAAGCCCTAACAAAATGATCAGAAGCTGCCTTGCTCGCGCTGTAAGGCGAGTGCGGATCGTACTTGGTTTCCTCGGTAAATAGGCCAGTTTCGCCTAATGCACCATAAACTTCATCAGTTGAGATATGGTAGAAGAGATGATTTTCATAATCGCCTTTCCATTTATTTTTGGCAATATCAAGCAGGGTAACTGTCCCGATTACATTGGTGTAAACAAAATCCATCGGACTCAGAATTGACCTATCCACATGTGATTCTGCCGCTAAATGCACCACATCGGTGATTTCATATTTATCAAATATTTCGGCAATACGGGTGCTATCTTTTATATCAGCTTTTTCAAAAATGTAATTTTGGGCGTGCTCAATATCTTCCAGGTTCTCCAGATTACCTGCATAGGTAAGCGCATCAACGTTTACAATCAAATAATCAGGATGCTGAGTAACAAACCTGCGAACAACGTGCGAACCTATAAATCCGGCACCGCCGGTGATCATAACTTTTTTCATAGTGATATTAAAGGTCAAAGGTAATAATTTTAGTGATTAGCTATCAATCGCTCTTGTAAACGGTATTGTTTACCGCTCTGCCACTAACAAACCTTTGCTTAAAAAATCCTGGTAAGCTAAAGCTATTCCTTGCTCAAGTGTGGTGTGGTATTTCCAACCGGCATTAGTTAATTTTGTTACATCCATCAATTTGCGCGGTGTGCCATCTGGTTTCGCGGTATCAAATTTTATTTCGCCGGTATAACCTATTATTTGCTTTATCAGTAATGCCAGGTCTTTTATGGTAAGATCTTCGCCGGTGCCAATATTAACCAAGCCTGGTTCGTTATAGTTTTGCATTAGATAATAGCATGCTTCTGCTAAATCATCGGCAAACAAAAACTCGCGTTTTGGCGATCCTGTTCCCCAAATGATCACTTCTGCAGTATTTTGCTCTTTTGCTTCATGAAAGCGGCGAATTAATGCCGGCAATACATGCGAGTTTTGAGGATGATAATTATCATTTAAGCCATATAAATTGGTTGGCATCACCGATATATAGTTACAACCATATTGATCGCGGTAAGCATCGCACATTTTAATACCCGCTATTTTGGCTATGGCATAAGGCTCGTTGGTTTCTTCCAGCGGGCCGGTTAGTAAATATTCCTCCTTTAAAGGTTGAGGAGCCATTTTTGGATAGATACAGCTCGAGCCTAAAAACATCAGTTTTTTAACCTCGTTTACATAAGCGCTATGGATAACATTGTTTTGTATCTGCAGATTATCATATAAAAAATCAGCACGGTAGGTGTTGTTTGCTATAATCCCCCCTACTTTAGCCGCGGCTAAAAATACATAATCGGGCTTTTCCTGCGCGAAAAAGTCGCTTACCTGCTGTTGGTTGCGCAAATCAAGCTCCGGCGAGCTACGGGTTACAAAATTGGTAAATCCTTCTTTAACCAGTTTACGGTATATAGCCGAACCGACCATACCTTTATGGCCCGCTATATATATTTTCGCTTGTTTATCCATTGTATTGCAAATGTCCTGATTTTTTAGTTTGTTTTATAAGCCGTATAACATAAAAAGCTGTATCCTATTTATTCAGCGTTATTCCTGCATGCCAACATCATTCAAAAATGTTCGCATTACATTATCAATATTTAAATATTTCAACGCGTAATGGCGGGCATTTTGCCGCATTTCATCCAAGTCCTTAGTTAGTATGTTTTGTATAGCAGTTGCCAACTCCTCCGTATCATCGGGCGTGGTAACCATCCCTACATTGTTTTCATTTATTACCTGCTCCAAACTGGTGCCATGCGGGGCTGTAACAATACTAACACCGCCAACTGCTAATATGGTTGTTAGTTTTGAGGGCATCACCAACTCGCTCGCATTACCTTTTTGAATGATAAGGTGCACATCGGCCATATTTAAAAACGCATTAAAATGTTCTTTATGCTGCAAGGGAAAAAAGATTACATTGTTTAAGCCCCTGACATCGGCAAGTTCGGTTAAGTTAGCTTTATAAGGCCCAGAACCCGCGATAACAAATTTAATTCGCTGTTGATCTTTTAATATCTCAGCCGCATAAATTATACTTTCTAAACCTTGTTTTTCGCCGATACTGCCTGAATATAAACATATCTGATCTTCAGGCGTAAATCCCCATTGTTTTTTAGCTGCATCCCTGTCATCCAAAGGATAAAAAAATGAAGTATCGGCCCAATTAGGAAAAAAAAGGACTTTTCTGCCTGCTTTTTCCTCAACTTTTTTCATCATTCCTTCGGATATGGTGCTCACGTAATCTGAGCTTCGAAGGATTTTCTTTTCAATTTTATACATTAAATTGAAAAGCTTGGAACCGCCTAAGATATTTAATTGCTGCGCTGCCTCTATCTGTAAGTCCTGAATATGATAATCAATTTTGCCACCCTTGAAAAATCTATAAAAAAAAGCAAGGTTTGCCAGGTGAAAAGGCGGCGCGATAGTTATGAGCAGATCATGCTTTTTTTTAAATAGCATTTGCTGCAATACCACCATCAGCTTTACCGGCCATAATAATATATCCTGTACCATGCGTTTTGCGCCGGTAGGGAAAGCCGGGATATAGATGGGGCACCGGTAAATTGTCATAACCGTACCTTGTTCAGGATATTCGATAAGCTCCCTTTTATACCATTTATTAGTATAAGGAGCCTGTACCTTCCAAAAAGGGTAATATGGAAAAGTGGTTATAACGGTAGTGTTATAACCATTTTTGCAAAGCCAGTCCATCATTTCGCCATTGTATTTGCCTATACCAGTTGGTTCAGGCGAAAAATTATGACTTAAAAGTAATATACTTTTTTTGGCAGATGGTTTATTCAAACTGATTTTTGATGTAGTAACCGGATTCTTTTAAGAGTTTTTCTTTTCTGAATAATTCAAGATCAGCTGCTACCATCTCTTTTACTAAACCAGCCAGATCATATTTTGGTTTCCAACCTAATTTAGTTTGCGATTTAGTAGGATCACCGATTAAAAGGTCCACTTCTGTCGGTCTAAAGTAAGCAGCATCAACGGCAACCACTTCTTTACCAGTCTCCAACTGATACTCAGGCATTGAGCATGATACTACGTAGCCTTTCTCATCAGCCCCAGTTCCTTTAAATTCAATAGCGATGCCAACTTCAGCAAATGACATTCTTACAAACTCTCTTACTTTAGTAGTAACACCCGTCGCGATTACAAAATCTTCAGCAACATCCTGTTGTAATATCAGGTACATAGCCTCTACATAATCTTTAGCATGTCCCCAGTCGCGTTCAGCATCCAAGTTTCCTAAAAACAATTTATCCTGCAATCCAGTAGCTATTTTTGCCGTAGCGCGTGTTATTTTACGGGTAACAAAGGTTTCACCCCTAAGCGGGCTCTCATGGTTAAACAAGATACCATTAGAAGCAAATATCCCATAAGCTTCGCGGTAGTTCACTGTAATCCAGTAAGCGTACATTTTGGCAACCGCATACGGCGAGCGTGGATAGAAAGGTGTAGTTTCGGACTGCGGAACAGCCTGAACCAACCCATATAGCTCGGATGTTGATGCCTGGTATATTTTCGTTTTTTTAACTAGCCCTAGGATGCGTATCGCCTCCAACAAACGCAGGGTGCCTATGCCATCTGCATTAGCAGTATATTCAGGTGTATCAAAACTTACTTTTACGTGCGACATTGCACCTAAATTGTAAATTTCGTCAGGCTGAACCTGTTGTATGATACGAATTAGGTTAGTTGAATCAGAAAGATCGCCGTAATGTAATATGAATTTTAAGTTGCTTTCATGCGGATCCTGGTATAAATGGTCAATCCTATCAGTATTGAATAATGAGCTTCTGCGTTTTATTCCATGAACTTCATATCCTTTGGATAGCAACAGTTCAGCAAGATAGGCGCCATCCTGGCCAGTTATACCTGTAATTAGAGCAACTTTTTTCATATATTAATTTAATGTAAATTATTAGAATAGATCAGCACCTATAAAGGATTTGATTAACTTTTTGTTTTAGATAATTTTATTTATTAATTTTTTTCAAAGCGAATTTACGAATGAATTGTTCCCGCTGCAACAGTTTCGTTAGTAGTATCATCAATTAATATTAGTGAGCCGGTTATCCTGTTTTTACGATATTCATCATAAACCAATGGTCTTGTAGTGCGCATTTTAACCATTGCCATATCATTCATCTTAATATTGGTATCCTCATCGAGTTTTTCCATAGTATTAATATTTATTTTGTAGGTCACTTCCTTAATAATTGCCATTACTTCGTTAGTGGTACTTTTTAAATAATATTTCGCCCCCGGTCTTGGTGGTTTTGTGGCCATCCAGCATAATAACACGTTCAGGTCCTGCCCTACTTCAGGCTCGTTATTGGTTTTAACGATCATATCGCCACGGCTAACATCAATATCATCCTCTAAGTTTATAGATACCGACATAGGCGAGAACGCTTCATCAATAGCACCTTCAAAGGTATTGATAGATTTTATTTTGGATGTTAAGCCAGACGGTAGAACAGTAACCTCATCACCTGTACGGAAAATACCGCCTGCCACACGGCCAGCATAGGCACGATAATCATGATATTCATCCTGATGCGGGCGTATTACGGTTTGTACCGGGAAGCGGGCATCTATATGGTTTTGATCGCTACTGATGTGGATAGTTTCCAGGGTATCTAACAAACTTGCACCTTTGTACCAATCCATGTTTTCGGAACGGTTTACCACGTTATCGCCATTTAAGGCACTAATCGGAATATATCGAATATCGGTTATATCCAATTTGCTTGCAAATGCTTCATATTCCTCTACTACTTTATTGTAAGCTTCTTCAGAAAAATCAACCAAGTCCATCTTATTGATACAAACAATAACATGTGGAATTTTAAGCAACGACGCGATAAATGAATGGCGACAGGTTTGCTCAATAACCCCGTGGCGGGCATCAACCAAAACTAAAGCTAAATTGGCGGTTGAGGCTCCGGTAACCATGTTGCGGGTATATTGGATATGACCCGGGGTATCGGCAATAATAAACTTGCGTTTTGGGGTAGCGAAGTAGCGGTAAGCCACATCAATAGTGATGCCTTGCTCACGTTCGGAACGTAAACCATCTGTTAGTAGCGATAAATCTACATGAGTGAGTCCTTTACGCTCACTTGATTTTTTTACAGCCTCTATCTGATCTTCAAATATTGATTTTGAGTCATATAACAAACGACCGATTAACGTACTTTTTCCATCATCAACACTACCGGCAGTTGTAAAACGCAATAATTCCATTTCTTTTTGTTGTGCTTGCAAATAAATATCTCTCGCGGATATTTATCAAAAATTAACTAAAGGCCGAAGCCAAATTTTTGTATATGATCAGGTATTTAATTAAAAATAGCCTTGTTTTTTTCTGTCTTCCATTGAAGTATCGGAGCGCTTATCATCGCTGCGGTTACCACGTTCGGTGCTCCTGGTTGCTGAGATTTCTTCAACGATTTTTTCCAATGTATCCGCGTCTGATTCAATGCCACCGGTTATGGTAATATCGCCCAGGGTACGGAAACGCATCCTTTTCTTTTCTACTTTTTCACCTTCGCGCAGCACTAAAAATTCAGAGTTTGGCAACCAGGTACCATCGCGGTAAACGGCTTCGCGCTCATGTGCAAAGTATAACGACGGTATAGGGATATTTTCGTGGAGAATATAATTCCAAACGTCCATTTCGGTCCAGTTACTTATCGGGAACACTCTGAAATGTTCACCCATACGTTTATGGCCATTAAACATATTCCAAAGCTCGGGGCGTTGGTTTTTTGGATCCCACTGGCCGAAGTCATCACGATGCGAGAAGAAACGTTCTTTTGCACGTGCTTTTTCCTCATCACGACGGGCACCACCAATGGCGGCATCAATTTTATTTTCTTCGATAGCGTCTAATAACGATACGATCTGCAATTCATTACGGCTGGCATTGATACCTTCCTCTTCTACAGCACGGCCTTTATCAATGGCAGCTTGTACGGAACCTACTATTAATTGTATACCCAATTCATCAACCAAATTATCACGAAATTCCATCGTTTCGATAAAATTATGGCCAGTATCAATATGTATTAGCGGCATGGGTATGCGTGCCGGGTAAAAAGCCTTGCGGGCTAAATGCGTTACCACAATAGAATCTTTACCACCGGAAAACAATATGGCGGGCCTGTCAAACTGAGCGACAACCTCCCTAATTACATATATGGCTTCTGATTCAAGCTCCTGAAGATGGGTAAGGTAATATTTAGACATTATTATTAATTATAGCTGTATTTTGGGTAAAATATTTTCCAAAACTAAACTTACCGATTGATTTATCGACAAGTTTTTTGTTTCGACACGAATTTCGGCAGTTAAGGGTGGTTCGTAAGGCGAACCAATTCCGGTAAAGTTAGCAATTTCTCCTCGTCTTGCCTTTTTATATAATCCTTTTATATCACGTTGTTCGCAGATTTCCAGGGGAGTATCTACAAAAACCTCGTTATATAGGTCGCCTATTATGTTGCGCAGCATCTGCCTTTCATGTATAAAAGGGCTAACAAAGGCAGCTATTACTATAATCCCGGCATCGCACATTAGTTTGGCTACTTCACCAATGCGGCGCAGGTTTTCATCCCGGTCTTTTTCAGTAAAAGTGAGGTCCTTACTTAAACCGTTGCGTATGTTATCGCCATCAAGTACATAAGTTTTATAGCCTTTCTTGAAAAGTTCTTCTTCCAGGTGACTGGCCAATGTACTTTTACCTGAACCAGATAAACCTGTAAACCAAACACAAATAGCCTTATGGCCATTAATATTTTCGCGTTCGGCGCGGCTTATTTTAAATTGATGTTCAACGATGTGAAGTTTCTCTTCCATTATTAAGCCTGCCCTACTGTTCCGCCAAAATTCATCGGGAAGCCTGATGGTTCCTGTTGTGTTTTGATACGGCCATTTGCCGCCTCAAATTTCTCTACATTATCCGACAATGCAGAAAGTAAACGTTTGGCATGTTCAGGGGTTAAGATGATCCTCGATTTTACTTTAGCTTTGGGTACGCCAGGCATCACGCGGATAAAATCCAACACAAACTCAGAGCTTGAATGGGTAATGATAGCCAGGTTGGAATAGATCCCTTCCGAAACTTCTTCAGAGAGTTCAATACTCAATTGATTTTCATTTTGTTCTTCCATCCTGCGAAAATAACAAAGCCTTTCCGTTTATGGAAAGGCTTTTAATATTTATTGTATATAGAGGTACTATATTATAGCATAAGGCTCAAATATGTTACAAAAAAGCCTGCCAATTTTCATTGGCAGGCTTAAAATTTATAACGTTTATAGTTATGCTTCTACTTCTTCAGTTTTTGAAGCCATTAAACGATCGAATTCCTCTTGAGAGCCTACACGGATATTTTCGTATGCGCGTAAACCTGTTCCTGATGGAATTAGGTGACCAACAATTACGTTTTCTTTCAGGCCAAGCATAAAATCTTTTTTACCTGCTATTGCTGCTTCGTTCAGTACTTTGGTAGTTTCCTGGAACGATGCTGCCGAGATAAACGACTTGGTGCCTAACGACGCTCTTGTGATACCTTGTAATATCGGGCTTGATGTAGCTGCGATAGCATCCCTTACTTCAACTAACCTTAAATCTTTACGTTTTAAGATAGAGTTTTCGTCGCGAAGCTTTCTAACAGATATGATCTGGCCTGATTTTACGGAGGTAGAATCACCTGGTTCAACAACAACTTTCTTATCGAAAATTTCGTCGTTCTCGATCATGAAATCCCAGCTATCAACCGCTTCTTTTTCAAGGAACGTAGTATCACCGGCATCCTCAATTGATACTTTTTGCATCATTTGGTGAACGATTACTTCGAAGTGTTTATCATTGATCTTCACACCTTGTAAACGGTAAACTTCTTGTATACCATTTACTAAGTATTCCTGTACTGCAGCAGGGCCTTTAATAGCCAGGATGTCGGCAGGAGAGATAGAACCATCAGACAATGGCATACCAGCTTTCACAAAGTCATTATCCTGTACCAGGATGTGTTTAGACAATGGAACAAGGTATTTTTTAACCTGACCGTCTTTTGATTCGATGGTCATTTCGCGGTTACCACGTTTAACGCCACCTAATGTTACCACACCATCAATTTCGGTTACTACCGCAGGGTTTGATGGGTTACGTGCTTCAAACAACTCAGTTACACGTGGTAAACCACCTGTGATATCTCGTGTTTTTCCGGTTGAACGTGGAATCTTAGCAATGACTTGTCCGGTTTGTAATTTCTCGCCTTCATCAACAGCGATGTGTGCGCCTACTGGAATGTTATAACCTTTAATCACGTTGCCTTTATCAACAACCTGGATAACCGGGTTTTTAGTTTTATCTCTGGTATCGATAATTACTTTTTCACGGTGACCTGTTTGCTCATCTGATTCTTCACGGAAAGTAATACCTTCCAATACAGCTTCAAACTGGGTTGAACCTGCAAATTCAGATATGATTACCGCATTGTACGGATCCCATGAACAGATGCGGTCGCCTTTAGCAATTTTGCTCCCGTCTTTAACGTATAAGTAAGCACCGTAAGGGATATTGTTAGTTACAATAACCTTGTTGGTTCCTTCTTCTACAATACGGAACTCACCTGAACGGCCTAATACTACTTCAACCGGGCCATCTTCTGCAGTCTTGTATTGTACTGTACGAACGTTTTCGAATTCGATAATACCTTCAAACCTTGCATTGATCTGTGATTCAGCCGCGATGTTTGACGCTGTACCACCCACGTGGAAGGTACGTAACGTTAACTGTGTACCGGGCTCACCGATTGACTGTGCAGCAATTACACCAACAGCCTCGCCTCGTTGCACGCGTTTACCGCTTGCCAAGTTACGGCCGTAGCATAATGCACATACACCACGCCTGCTTTCGCAAGTTAATACCGAACGGATCTCGATACCCTCTAACGGAGAGTTTTCGATAGTTTTTGATATTTCTTCAGTAATGTCATGACCGGCAGCTACTAACAATTCGTTAGAGATAGGATCATAAACATCATTAAGGGCAGTACGGCCTAAAATACGTTCGTGTAACGGCTCAACAATATCCTCGTTATCTTTAAGGGCGGTTGTGTATATACCTCTTAAAGTACCGCAATCTTCTTCACCAACAATCATATCCTGGGCAACGTCATGCAACCTACGGGTTAAGTAACCAGCATCCGCAGTTTTTAACGCTGTATCCGCCAAACCTTTACGTGCACCGTGGGTAGAGATAAAGTATTCCAATACTGACAAACCTTCTTTAAAGTTTGAAAGGATCGGGTTTTCAATGATCTCGCCACCTGAACCTGATTTTTGAGGTTTCGCCATCAAACCACGCATACCTGCAAGCTGACGGATCTGCTCTTTAGAACCACGCGCACCTGAGTCAAGCATCATGTATACTGAGTTGAATCCCTGGTTGTCTGTTGACAAGATCTCCATCACATTCGCTGTTAAGCGGTTGTTGATACGTGTCCAGATATCGATGATCTGATTGTAACGCTCATTGTTAGTGATGAAACCCATGTTGTAGTTACCCATAACCTCTTCAACTTCTTTCGAAGCCTGCTCAATAAGCGTAACTTTTTGCGCAGGGATATTAATATCCTTCAGGTTAAATGATAAACCACCCTGAAATGCCATTTTGAAACCTAATTCCTTAATATCATCAAGGAATTGGGCAGCACGTGCCATACCAGTATTTTTAACTACTTCACCAATGATATCACGAAGTGATTTTTTGGTTAATAATTCATTTATGTAACCAACTTCGGCTGGTACGTGTTGGTTAAACAATACGCGGCCTACAGTGGTATCAATAATTTTATTTACAATGCTGCCATCACGTTCTTTAACATTGGCTCTCACCTTGATAAACGCGTGCAGGTCAAGTTTTTTCTCGTTATAAGCGATGATAACTTCTTCAGCAGAGTAGAATGTTAAGCCTGAACCTTTAACAATGTGTCCTTCTTCTGTTTTACGGCCTTTGGTTATGTAGTACAAACCAAGTACCATATCCTGTGATGGTACTGTAATTGGAGTACCGTTTGCAGGGTTAAGGATGTTGTGTGATGCAAGCATTAAAATTTGGGCTTCCAAAATTGCCGCGTTACCTAGTGGTACGTGAACGGCCATCTGGTCACCGTCAAAATCCGCATTGAAGGCTGTACAAGTTAACGGGTGTAACTGGATAGCTTTACCTTCAACCAATTTTGGCTGGAACGACTGGATACCTAACCTGTGCAGCGTAGGCGCACGGTTTAGTAATACAGGGTGTCCTTTTAATACATTCTCTAATATATCCCAAACTAATGGGTCTTTACGGTCAACGATTTTTTTGGCAGATTTTACTGTTTTAACCACACCACGCTCAATCATCTTACGGATGATAAATGGTTTGAATAACTCAGCAGCCATATCTTTTGGTAAACCGCACTCATGTAATTTAAGGTTTGGACCTACAACAATTACCGAACGTGCTGAATAATCCACACGTTTACCTAATAAGTTTTGACGGAAACGGCCTTGTTTACCTTTCAGGATGTCTGAAAGTGATTTTAAGGCACGGTTACCTTCAGTTTTAACGGCGTTTACTTTACGTGAGTTATCGAACAACGAGTCGACAGCTTCCTGTAACATACGTTTTTCGTTACGTAAAATAACTTCCGGCGCTTTGATCTCGATCAAACGTTTTAAACGGTTGTTACGGATAATTACACGACGGTATAGATCGTTCAAATCTGAAGTAGCGAAACGGCCACCTTCCAATGGAACTAACGGGCGTAATTCAGGCGGGATAACCGGAACGATCTTAACGATCATCCACTCGGGGTTATTTTCGATCCTGTCTTTTGAATCGCGGAAAGCTTCAACAACCTGTAAACGTTTTAAAGCTTCGTTTTTACGTTGTTGTGAAGTTTCGTTAGCAGCCTGGTGACGTAAGCTGAAAGAAAGCTCGTCAAGGTCAAGGCGTTTTAAAAGCTCTTCTAAAGCTTCAGCACCCATTTTAGCTACGAATTTCTGTGGATCCTTATCATCTAAATACTGGTTTTCTTTTGGAAGTGTATCCAAAACATCCAGGTATTCTTCTTCAGTAAGGAAATCCATTTTATTGATGCCATCAGCTTCCTTAATACCAGCTTGTATTACTACATAACGTTCGTAGTAAATAATCAAGTCTAATCTTTTTGTAGGTAAGCCTAACAAGTAACCAATTTTATTTGGTAATGAACGGAAGTACCAGATGTGCGCAACAGGAACCACCAAGTTAATATGGCCCATACGCTCACGACGTACTTTCTTTTCAGTTACTTCAACACCGCAACGGTCGCAAACGATACCTTTATAACGGATACGTTTGTATTTACCGCAATGGCACTCATAATCTTTAACCGGGCCGAATATACGTTCGCAAAACAAACCATCACGTTCAGGTTTGTAAGTTCTGTAGTTAATGGTTTCCGGTTTTAAAACTTCGCCACTTGAACGCTCCAGGATAGACTCAGGTGAGGCTAAGCTGATGGTAATAGTGGTGAAATTACTTTTGATTTTATTATCCTTTTTGTAAGACATAGTCTCCTTGTTTTTTAAATGAAGGTGAAAGGTTAAAGGTGAAGGGTAAAAGGTTTGGCACTATTGCCTTTAACCTTTTACCTTTATCCTTTTGCCTTATTCTTATTCTAATGTGATATCCAAACCTAAACCTCTTAATTCGTGAACCAATACGTTGAATGATTCCGGAACCGAAGGAGTTGGCAGGTTTTCACCTTTAACAATAGCCTCGTAAGTTTTAGCGCGGCCGATAACATCATCAGATTTAACGGTCAAGATCTCTTGCAAGATGTTTGCTGCACCGAATGCTTCCAGTGCCCAAACTTCCATCTCACCAAAACGCTGACCACCGAACTGGGCTTTACCACCCAATGGTTGTTGTGTAATTAATGAGTATGGCCCGATTGAACGCGCGTGCATCTTATCATCAACCATGTGACCTAATTTCAGCATGTATATAATACCTACTGTAGTCTGCTGGTCGAAACGATCGCCTGTTAAACCGTTGTATAAATAGGTACGGCCTGATTCAGGCAAGTTGGCCTTTTTAACCCACTCTTCCACTTCTTCATGGCTTGCACCATCAAAAATCGGAGTAGCGAATTTAATGCCCAGCTCTTTACCGGCCCATCCTAATACAGTTTCGTAGATCTGCCCTAAGTTCATACGTGAAGGTACACCCAGCGGGTTCAACACGATATCAACCGGTGTTCCATCCTCTAAGAAAGGCATGTCCTCGTCACGTACAATACGTGCAACAATACCTTTGTTACCGTGGCGGCCTGCCATTTTATCACCCACTTTAAGCTTACGCTTTTTAGCGATGTAAACTTTAGCCATTTGCACGATACCTGAAGGAAGTTCATCACCCACACTGATAGCGAATTTATCACGACGATAAGCACCTAATTCCTCGTTAACCTTGATGTTGTAGTTATGAAGAAGAAGTTTTATCTGGTCGTTTTTATCATCATCAGTTGTCCATTTGGTTGGGTTAATATTATCATAATTAAGCTCAACCAGGATTTTTTGAGTGAATTTAACACCTTTAGCAACCTGTAACTCTTTGTAAACATTAAATACACCTTGTGATGTTTTACCATTCACAATCTCGAATAACTTTTCGATCAGTATATTTTTAAGGTCTTTAACAGCCTTATCATGTTTATTATCCAATTTTTCTATCTGTGCTTTTTCTTCTGCTTTCGTAGTTTTCTTAGCACGTGAGAATAATTTGGTATCGATAACCACACCAGCGATAGATGGAGGAGTTTTTAAAGACGCATCTTTAACATCACCTGCTTTATCACCAAATATGGCACGTAATAGTTTTTCTTCCGGTGAAGGATCTGATTCGCCTTTTGGAGTAATCTTACCGATCAGGATATCGCCTTCTTTAACCTCAGCACCAACACGGATGATACCGTCTTCGTCAAGGTCTTTAGTAGCTTCTTCTGATACGTTAGGAATATCCGGTGTTAATTCTTCTTCACCACGTTTAGTATCACGTACTTCCAGTTCAAATTCCTCCACGTGAAGTGAAGTGAATATATCCTGTGAAACTACGCGCTCAGAGATCACGATCGCATCCTCAAAGTTGTATCCCTGCCAAGGCATGAATGCTACTTTTAAGTTACGGCCTAAGGCAAGCTCACCATTTTGGGTAGCATAACCTTCGCAAAGTACTTCACCTTTTTCAACCCTCTGGCCTTTTTTAACAATTGGCTTAAGGTTCATGGTGGTGCTCTGATTCGTTTTCTTGAACTTGGTTAAACGGTAACTGCGTGAATCACCATCAAATGAAACCAAACGATCAAGCTCGTTACGGTCATATTTAATACGGATCTCGTTGGCATCTACATACTCAACAACGCCGTCACCTTCTGCATTTATCAGTGTACGTGAATCTTTAGCCACACGGCCTTCCAAACCAGTACCAACAATTGGCGCTTCAGGGCGTAACAATGGTACGGCCTGGCGTTGCATGTTTGAACCCATCAATGCACGGTTAGCATCGTCATGTTCCAGGAACGGGATTAATGAAGCCGCGATCGAAGTGATCTGGTTAGGGGCGATATCCATATAATCAAGTCTATCCGGCTCGATAATCGGGAAGTCACCTTCAAAACGTGCTTTTACACGTGGCGTGCTAAATACACCTTTATCATCATAAACCGCGTTGGCCTGTCCAATGGTTTTACCATCTTCGTCCTCAGCAGATAAGTACACAACCGGCTCATCCATTGACACTACACCATCAACCACACGTTTGTATGGTGTTTCGATGAAGCCCAGGTTATTGATCTTAGCGTGTACGCAAAGTGATGAAATCAAACCAATGTTCGGTCCTTCCGGAGTTTCGATGGTACATAACCTACCGTAGTGGGTGTAATGCACGTCACGAACTTCGAAACCTGCACGCTCACGAGACAGACCACCGGGCCCTAAGGCTGACAGACGACGCTTGTGCGTGATCTCTGCCAGTGGATTGGTTTGGTCCATAAACTGTGATAGCTGGTTTGTTCCGAAGAACGAGTTTATCACTGATGATAATGTACGCGCGTTGATCAGGTCGGTTGGTGTGAACACCTCGTTATCACGAATGTTCATACGCTCACGGATGGTACGGGCCATACGTGCTAAACCTACGCCGAACTGAGCATATAACTGCTCGCCTACGGTACGTACACGACGGTTTGACAAGTGATCAATATCATCCACCTCTGCTTTTGAGTTGATTAATTTGATCAGGTATTTTACTATCGCGATGATGTCCTGTTTGGTTAAAACTTTAGTTTCTTCAGAAGTGCTAAGTTTTAATTTACGGTTGATGCGGTAACGACCAACATCACCCAGGTCATATCTTTTATCAGAGAAGAATAAACGATCGATGATACCACGGGCAGTTTCCTCATCAGGTGGTTCAGCATTACGTAATTGACGGTAGATATGCTCAACCGCTTCTTTCTCTGAGTTTGAAGTATCTTTTTGTAAAGTATTGTATATGATAGTGTAATCACCACTGGTAGCCGCGTCTTCCTTGTTCAGGATGATGGTTTTTACACCTGCGTCAATGATCATATCAATATGGTCATCTTCAAGCACGGTTTCACGCTCCAGAATGATCTCGTTACGGTCGATTGAAACAACTTCACCGGTATCTTCGTCCACAAAATCCTCAACCCATTTTTTAAGCACCCTTGCGGCAAGCTTACGGCCAATGAATTTTTTAAGACCTGATTTACTAACTTTAACTTCGTCAGCCAGTTCAAATAATTCTAATATATCTTTATCAGAATCATAACCAATGGCACGTAGTAAGGTAGTAACCGGGAATTTCTTTTT
The DNA here is from genome assembly GCF_013408825.1 of Mucilaginibacter tundrae. Classification (GTDB taxonomy): domain Bacteria; phylum Bacteroidota; class Bacteroidia; order Sphingobacteriales; family Sphingobacteriaceae; genus Mucilaginibacter. The sequence continues at coordinate 140,044 of NZ_JACCBZ010000008.1, read as the reverse complement.
ACGGTCGATATAAGCATACATCACGTTATTAACGTCTGTAGCAAACTCAATCCATGATCCTTTGAAAGGGATAACACGGGCAGAGTACAATTTAGTACCGTTAGTGTGGCGGCTTTGGCCGAAGAACACACCTGGTGAACGGTGCAATTGCGATACAATTACACGCTCGGCGCCATTGATAACGAATGTACCTTTAGGAGTCATATAAGGGATAGTTCCCAAATACACGTCCTGTACTATCGTTTCAAAATCTTCGTGCTCCTCGTCATTACATGACAGGCGCAACTTGGCTTTTAAAGGCACGCTATAAGTTAATCCGCGTTCAATACACTCTTGTATATCATAACGTGGCGGATCAATAAAATAGTCAAGAAATTCTAAAACAAAGATGTTTCTTGAATCTGAAATTGGAAAGTTTTCGGCAAACACTTTAAACAAACCTTCTTTATAGCGGTTGTCTGAAGTAGTTTCCAATTGAAAAAATTCCTGAAAAGATTGCAACTGTACATCCAGGAAATCAGGGTAATCAAGTACCTTTCTGCTGGTTGCAAAGTTTACTCTTTGATTATTGTTGTTTGCCAAGGGATTATAATTTTAGTTTATTAATAAACTTAAGTAGATGTTTTTAGATGCGAGATTTAGAGATATGAGATTTGAGATAATATATCAAATCTAAACATCTAAAATGTCTAAACCATTATAAACAGCAATAGACCCCGACCAAAAACGGTCGGAGTCTGATGCTATTGTGTATCGGGTTAAATTATTTAACCTCAACTACCGCTCCGGCTTCTTCTAATTGTTTTTTCAAAGATTCAGCTTCTTCTTTAGTTACACCAGTTTTAACTTCTTTAGGTGCACCATCAACTAAGTCTTTAGCTTCTTTCAAACCAAGGCCGGTAAGGTCTTTTACTAATTTAACAACTGCTAATTTTGAGCCACCTGCTTCTTTCAGGATAACATCAAATGCAGTTTGTTCAGCAGCAGCTGCAGGAGCGTCATCGCCACCAGCTGGAGCAGCAGCAACAGCAACAGCTGCAGCAGCAGGCTCAATGCCATACTCATCTTTCAAGATCTGAGCTAATTCGTTAACTTCTTTTACTGTTAAGTTTACCAACTGTTCAGCAAACGCTTTTAAATCCGCCATTTTATTTAATTTTTACTTTTTAATGCTTTTTGTTTAATTCGAAACTTATGGTGTTCCGTTAACCTCTTTCTTGTAATGTTTTTACAACTCCTGCCAATATATTTCCGCCTGATTGTAGTGCAGAAATAACGTTCTTCGCTGGTGATTGCAATAGTCCGATAATCTCGCCAACCAATTGTTCTTTTGATTTTAAGTTAATCAAGGTATCCAATTGATTATCGCCTATGAATATCGATGAATCAATATATGCTGCTTTTAAAACCGGTTTGTCACCTTTTTTCCTTAGCGCTTTGATCAGTTTTGCCGGAGCAGTTGCTGATTTAGAGAAAAAGATAGATGATGAACCTTTTAATACATCATATAATGGAGTAAAATCACCTTCGATATTGTCCATAGCTTTTTTAATTAAGCTATTTTTAGTTACCTGCATGGTGATGTCACTTTCGAAACATTTGCGACGGATGTCATTTACTTTTGCAACCGTTAAATTAGAAGTATCGGTAATATAGAAATTACCATACTCTTTCATTTGTTCAGTAAGGGCAAGAACTAAGTCGTATTTTTCTTCTTTATTCATGATTAAATCCCCGCTACTGTTTTGGTTTCAACTGCAATTCCTGGTGACATTGTTGACGAAACGTGTATACTTTTAAAATATGTTCCTTTTGCTGATGAAGGTTTTAATTTAGAGATAACCTGCAATACTTCTAATGCATTCTCATAAATCTTATCAGCAGGGAAAGATACTTTTCCTATTGAGGCATGGATGATGCCGGTTTTATCAACCTTGAAGTCGATTTTACCACCTTTTACATCAGTTACAGCTTTACCAACTTCTGGTGTTACTGTTCCTGATTTAGGGTTAGGCATAAGGTTACGTGGGCCTAATATACGACCCAAACGACCTACTTTAGCCATAACACTTGGCATAGTGATGATAATATCAACGTCAGTCCATCCGCCTTCAATCTTGGCAATGTAATCATCCAAACCTACGAAATCCGCACCTGCGTCTTTTGCTTCTTGTTCCTTATCAGGAGTACAAAGCACCAATACACGTACAGTTTTACCGGTTCCATGAGGCAATGTTGCAATACCACGTACCATTTGATTGGCTTTACGAGGGTCAACACCTAAACGTACATCTATATCAACTGATGAATCAAACTTAGTATTAGTAATATCTTTTACTAAAGCTGTTGCATCTTGTAATGAATACGATTTATTAGCCTCAATTTTGGAGAGTGCCGCTTTTTGATTTTTTGTTAATCTTGCCACTGTCTTAAACTGATTTGTATAAATTTAATTAATTCCAGGGAGCCGTACCTGATACGGTTATTCCCATACTGCGGGCAGTACCTGCCACCATTTTCATGGCTGATTCAACTGTGAACGCGTTCAGGTCAGTCATTTTATCTTTTGCTATAGTCTCAACCTGTTCCCAGTTTACACTGGCAACTTTTTTACGGTTAGGCTCAGCAGAACCACTTTTTAAACCTGTTGCTTCCATTAACTGGATTGCTACAGGAGGGGTTTTGATGATAAATTCGAATGACTTGTCAACGTATACAGTAATAACTACAGGCAACACTTTACCAGGTTTATCCTGGGTACGTGCGTTGAACTGCTTGCAAAACTCCATAATGTTCACACCTTTTGCACCCAATGCAGGGCCAATTGGAGGAGATGGATTTGCAGCGCCGCCCTTCACTTGTAGTTTAACCATCGCACCGACTTCTTTTGCCATGTTTTTGTTTTTACTTTAATTGTAACTCAATGTTAGTAAGTGGAAGCTATGTAACATTTGATTTATTTAGATTTGAGATGTTAGATATGAGACCCCTATCCTATTTCCTAACCTAAAAGTTTTTAATATTTTATGTCTGATCTATTCGACTTTTCGATGTCTAACATCTGAAATCTCCTGTCTCAAATCTATTATTCTTTCTCTACCTGCATGTAATTTAATTCAAGCGGCGTACGGCGCCCGAATATTTTTACCATTACTTTCAGTTTCTTCTTCTCTTCGTTAACTTCTTCAATCACACCGCTAAAGCCGTTGAAAGGTCCGTCCATCACTTTCACATTCTCGCCAACATAATAAGGCACATTCATGGTTTCGCCTTGTGCTGTCATCTCATCAACCTTACCTAAAATACGGTTAACTTCTGCCTGCCGAAGCGGTATGGCATTTCCGGCTTTATCACCCAGGAAACCAATAACGCTGTTTATGTTTTTTATTACGTGCTCAATTTCGCCATCAAGTTGGGCTTCCATCAGCACATAACCCGGAAAATAGTTACGCTCTTTAGCGATCTTCTTTCCGTCGCGCATCTGGTAATACTTTTCGGTAGGGATCAATATCTGAGGGATTAGGTGTGTTATACCTAAACGGTTTATTTCAGCCTCAATATATGTCTTTACCTTTTTTTCTTTACCACTTATGGCACGTACCACGTACCATTTTAATTGATCGCTCATGTACTTATATATTAACCTAGTGAACTATAAAAACTTCTTAGTAAGAAACCAATTAACTGATCCATACCAAAAACTACTAAAGCGATAATAACCGTTGCTACTATTACCAATACAGCGCTGCTTTGCAGTTCGCGCCAGGTTGGCCAGGTAACCTTTTCGGTCATCTCGATATATGATTCTTTTATATACTCACCTACGTTAGCCATATCTTATTAAATTATGCACGGGAACAAGGATTCGAACCCTGATCAAAGGTTTTGGAGACCTCTATTCTACCGTTGAACTATTCCCGTGTATTCTTTTTAATTAAGTGATATTTCATCACTCTGTTATAGTAACAAAGTACTTAGCTAAATTAGCCAAGTACTTTGCTGTATATTAACCTAACTTATTTCCTGCTTTCGCAGGGCGTAAGGTTTTTATTTTAAGATTTCAGTTACCTGACCAGCACCTACTGTTCTGCCACCTTCACGGATAGCGAAACGTAAGCCTTTTTCCATCGCGATAGCATTGATCAACTGAACGCTGATTGTAACGTTATCACCTGGCATAACCATTTCTACACCTTCAGCAAGGGTGATCTCACCTGTTACGTCTGTTGTACGGAAATAGAATTGCGGGCGGTATTTGTTGAAGAATGGAGTGTGACGGCCACCTTCTGCTTTTGATAATACGTAAACTTCTGCTTTGAAGTTAGTGTGTGGAGTTACTGAACCTGGTTTGCAAATAACCATACCACGACGGATATCAGTTTTTTCAATACCACGTAACAATAAACCTACGTTGTCACCAGCTTCGCCACGGTCAAGGATCTTGCGGAACATCTCAACACCAGTACAAGTTGATTTTAAGTTCTCAGCACCCATACCTAAGATATCTACAGGGTCACCAGTATTGATAACACCACGTTCGATACGACCAGTTGCAACAGTACCACGACCAGTGATCGAGAACACGTCTTCAACAGGCATTAAGAAAGGAAGTTCAGTTAAACGTGGAGGGATTGGGATGTAAGCATCAACTGCATTCATCAATTCCATGATTTTTTCAACCCATTGAGGATCGCCGTTAAGGCCACCTAAAGCTGAACCTTGAATAACTGGAATATCATCACCAGGGAAATCATAGAATGATAATAATTCGCGGATTTCCATTTCAACTAATTCTAACAATTCCGGATCATCAACCATATCCACTTTGTTCATGAATACAACCAATGAAGGCACACCAACCTGGCGAGCTAAAAGGATGTGTTCACGAGTTTGAGGCATCGGGCCGTCTGTAGCAGCAACAACGATGATAGCACCGTCCATTTGAGCAGCACCAGTAACCATGTTTTTCACATAATCCGCGTGACCTGGACAGTCAACGTGAGCATAGTGACGGTTAGCTGTTGAGTACTCAACGTGAGCAGTGTTGATAGTGATACCACGCTCTTTTTCTTCAGGAGCTGAATCGATTGAATCGAATGAACGAGCTTCTGAAAACCCTTTATCAGATAATACTTTAGTAATAGCTGCGGTAAGGGTTGTTTTACCGTGGTCAACGTGACCGATTGTACCGATGTTTAAGTGCGGTTTACTGCGGTCAAACTTTTCTTTTGCCATGATTTATATTTAATTTTGTAGGTTAATTATACTTTAAAAACTCTCTATTATATACTTTAAATAAAGTGAGCCAACAATGGGATTTGAACCCATGACCTCTTCCTTACCAAGGAAGTGCTCTACCCCTGAGCTACGTCGGCTAAATTTTTGATCTGGGATTTGGGATGTTTAACCACCCTGTTTCCTTCCATCATTTAAGTCCGAAATCGAAATTTCGAAATCCGACATTCCCTTTTTTGAGCGGAAGACGAGGTTCGAACTCGCGACCTATAGCTTGGAAGGCTATCGCTCTACCAACTGAGCTACTTCCGCTTTTTTTAATGAGTGATTGAGTGAATTAGTGATTGATTTTTAATGCTAACATCAAAACACCAATCACTCAATCACTCAACAGTCCATCACTCAATATCTGTGGGGGGAGAAGGATTCGAACCTTCGTAGCCGAAGCAACGGATTTACAGTCCGTCCCATTTGACCGCTCTGGTATCCCCCCGTTTGTTATTCCGGACCGACAATGCTCAAAGTTGAAGCTAAACATCGCAATCCGAAAAAACAGAGCCTCCTATCGGGATCGAACCAATGACCTACTGATTACAAGTCAGTCGCTCTACCAGCTGAGCTAAGGAGGCTTATAAAATTCACCTTTTTATTATCTTTCGCGCCATTGCCGGGCGTCGGATTTTTAACGGTTAATATTATTTATCTTTTATTTTAAAGAACCAACCCTTTTGCTGAAAATCTGCGTTGCATACCTCTCCAAAACGGATTGCAAATTTACAAATAAATAATGCCCGTCAAAATATTTTATCAAAAAAAAATCGATGGTTTTAAAACCATCGATTTTCTTAGAATTATATCCTATGATTTCGGTTAGAAATCGTCCTCATTATCAGCTAAAACCGCATTTTTAGCGGCTTCGGCAGCTATAGTTTTCTTCTGTTTATATTTTTCAATTTGTTTACGCAGGCTCTCAACCGCCAGGTCGGTAGCCTCTTCAAAGCTCTTACATTGTTCTTTCGCGAATAATGCGATGCCCGGTAGCAACAGTTTAATCTCCGTTATCTTATTTGCCTCATCTTCTACATTTTCCAGTTTTAAATAAACCTCGCCACTAATAATGTGATCGTGAAAGGTATCCAACTTATCAGCTTTTTTCTGAATAAAATCTAACAATTTCTTGTCTGCGTTAAAACGAATAGATTGCACTGTAATTTTCATGATTCCTCCTTGTTATGCCTTTGGATGGGCTTGTTTATAAATAGATTTCAATCGCTCAACGGAGTTGTGCGTGTAAATTTGGGTTGCGCTAAGGTTAGCATGGCCCAAAAGTTCTTTGATGGCGTTAAGGTCGGCGCCGCGGTTAAGTAAGCTTGTTGCAAATGTATGCCTCAGCACATGAGGGCTTTTTTTGTTTTGGGTTGATATGTAAGATAAATATTTTTTCACTATTAAATAAATGAGCTTTGGATATGCATCGGCTCCTTTATGTGTAACGAGTAATGTTAGGGAAATGTTATTAAAATTTTGTTTTTTCTTTAACTCCAGGTACTCGCTTATTAGCAGTTTTAGCTCGTTATTTATAGGTATAATCCTCTGTTTGTTGCGTTTACCTAAAACTTTTACAGTGCCTTCGTAAATATTTATATCTGTTTCTTTTACGCCTAATAATTCGGCCAGGCGCATGCCGGTGCCAAACAGGGTTTCAATCACCAATTTATCGCGTACACCTTTAAAATCGTGGCTGAACACTCCGTTATCATCCAGCATTTGCGTAAGCTTTGCATCTTCAACAACTACGGGCAGGTTTTTGGGGCTTTTGGGCGTATTTATTTTGGAAGCCGGGTTATGGGTGATGATGCCTTCCTGCAATAAAAATTTAAAGTATTTACGCAGCGTGGCTATTTTGCGAGTGATGGAACGCGCGGTAATATCATCACTCATCATGGCTACCATCCAATTGCGGATGAGGTGATGGGTGATCTCTGAAGGATGTGTAATGGTTTCTTCCGGGGTATTAAGGAAGCGTATAAATTGATCCAGGTCTGACTGATAGGCAGATACCGTATGCGGGGAATACCGTTTTTCGAACTGTATATATTGAATAAAACGGGCTAAAAACATAAAAACTATTTATACATCCAATAGTATGAATGTACAAATAGTTTTAATATATAATTAACGAAAAATGTAAAATAAATTTACACTGTTTCGATGTTCATATTTTGCTTGTAGATAGCGTGTTTTATTTCGTGCCTACGGGTAATCGATTTCTTTTCGAATGCCTGACGGCTACGAAGTTCTCTTAAAACACCGGTTTTCTCAAATTTCTTTTTGAAGCGCTTAAGTGCTTTATCCAATGATTCGCCGTCTTTTACGTTAATAATGATCATAGTTCCTGAAATACCTCCTTTCGTGGGAGGGCAAAGGTAAATGATTTATTTTGAATATGAAAGTAATTTGTTGATTTAGTGCGATATTGGGAGCGGAGAGTGAGGAGCGGGAACGGGAATGTATTCAAACCAGTAAATCAACTACTCACTTAATCAACCACTCATTACCTCAACACTTCCCTGCTGATAACAATCTTTTGTATCTCTGATGTCCCCTCACCTATGGTACATAGTTTGGCATCACGGTAATATTTTTCTACCGGGAAATCCTTGGTGTAGCCATAGCCGCCGAAGATCTGGACCGCTTCAGTCGCTGTGCGCACTGCTACTTCGGATGCGTAGTATTTTGCCATGGCTGCCTGCTTGGTTACGGGCAGGTGTTTGTTTTTTAAGTCGGCTGCCTGCATAACTAATAGTTCGGCGGCTTCAATTTCGGTGGCCATATCTGCTAGTTTAAAGGCTATGCCCTGGAAGTTCGCTATCGGCTGGCCGAATTGCTTGCGTTCCTTGGCGTAAGCTACGGCAGCCTCAAAAGCGCCTTTGGCTATACCTAATGATAGTGCTGCTATGGAAATACGTCCGCCATCCAACACCTTCATGGCTTGGGCGAAACCCTCGCCTTGTTTGCCTAAGAGGTTTTCTTTGGGAACGCGGCAGTTGTCGAATATCAGTTCGGTAGTTTCAGAGGCGCGCATGCCGAGTTTGTTTTCTTTTTTTCCGTGCGTGAAACCGGGTGTGCCTTTTTCTATCACGATGGCTGAGATGCCTTTTGAATCGCCTTTCTCGCCTGTGCGAACCATTACTACGGCTACATTGCTTGATTTTCCATGTGTGATCCAGTTTTTTGAACCGTTGATCACATATTCATCGCCATCTAAAACGGCGGTGGTCATCATGCCCATGGCATCGCTACCGGTATTGGCTTCGGTTAAGCCCCATGCTCCTATCCATTCGGCGGTGGCCAATTTGGGTAGCCAGCGTTGTTTTTGTTCTTCGTTGGCAAAAGCCATGATGTGGCCGGTGCATAGTGAGTTATGCGCCGCAACGGATAAACCTATCGAACCGCAAACTTTAGCGATCTCTACAATTACCGCGACATATTCGTGGTAGCCGAAACCGGAGCCTCCATATTGCTCGGGCACCATTACGCCCATCATGCCCAGTTCGCCTAGTTGCTTGAAAAGTTCTATCGGGAAATGTTGCGATTCATCCCATTCCATTACATGCGGTTTGATGTATCGTTCGGCAAAATCCTTTGCCATTTGACCTACCATTTGTTGATTTTCGCTAACAGAAAAATCAAATCCGGAAGGCATGTCAGTTAATAAAGTACTCATGATTTATAATTGGTTACAGCAAAGTAACGCATTAAATCACAGCTTAGTTTCAGGATTTTATACTTAGAAAGTAGTACAAAATGGTATATGGTATGAATTTGATGTTTAGTTGATTTAAAGTGGTATTGGTGGTTTTAAAATGGTGAAAATATTTTTGAGGAAAAGTGGTGCTTCGTTCCTCAGCAGAGAGATTTTTGTTTAAGGCCTGCTCCCGGCCCGGTTTTCTGTCGGGCATTTGCGCGCTCTTTAATTTTTGTCTTGATACTTGATACTAACTCAATATCAGCTCAAGAAAGATCAGATCCAGCCAACGGCCAAACTTGAAGCCTACTTCTTTGAAACGGGCTACTTGTGTAAAGCCGAATTTGAGGTGTAATTGCAGACTGATGTCGTTCTCACTATCTACACCTGCAATCAACGCGTGCATCCCAGCACTTTTGGCAAGTGAAATGATCTCTTGTAATAATATTTTGCTGATGCCTTGTCCGCGGCTGTTTTTGTGCACGTAAACCGAATGCTCAACCGTAAAACGGTAGCATGGCCATAGTCTAAATTTTCCGTAGGTGGCAAATCCGACTAAAACACCGGCTTGTTCGGCAACAATTACCGGGAAACCTGCTTGTTTACGTTCATTAAACCAGTCGAGGCGCATTTGCAGGGTATGGGGCTCTTCGCTGTATACGGCTGTGGTTGTTAGTATTATGTCGTTATAGATCTCCAAGATAGCGGGGAGGTCGGATTCTGTCGCGTTACGCAGTGTTATAGATGGTGTTTCCATGCGGAGGCAAATATACTAATTAGTGGAATTGGGTAACAGCGGACGGTGTTAAGACTTACCATTGTGACTAGATGCTTCGTTCCGCAGCAGACATATTCTCGTTTATTTAATATATTCTCGCCCGCTCATTGCCGCGGAGGCTACTACTTTTGGCTTGATCCAAAAGGTAGCAAAAGATCAAGACGGAAAAAACCTTCTGCCCGCAAGGCCAACTCCCGGCCCGGTTTTCCGTCGGGCCTTTGCGCTTTACTTGTTATTTGGGCATCGCGAAGAACTTGCAAGGTGGCAACAAGTGTACAGATGCTTCGCTACGCTCGGCATGACAATCGTGTTTATTAGTTACTTCTTTACTAAAAAGTTCTCTATTGCAAGTACATCGATCTCTGTATTTAGGAAGCATAGGATGGCATCTTCGGGTGTGCACACTATCGGTTCATCCATGCGGTTGAAGGAGGTGTTGATCACCATTGGGCAGCCGGTTAGTTGATAGAACGCGTCTACGAGTTTATAAAAGTCGGGGTGCTGGTTTTGGTTTACGGTTTGCAGACGGGCAGAATAATCCAAATGCGTAATGGCAGGGATTACGGAGCGTTCCTGGTTTATTTTTTTAAGGGAATTCTGCTGATCTTCTAAAGGAGTTTTGCGCTTTTCTTCGCGCACTTTGCCAACTAATAACATATAGGGGCTTGGCGCGCCCAGGTCGAAATATTCATTGGCATGTTGCTCGAGTACTGCCGGGGCGAAGGGGCGGAATGATTCGCGGAATTTGATCTTGTTGTTCAATACGGACTGCATACTGCTGTTTCGCGGATCGGCAATGATGCTGCGCGCGCCTAACGCCCGCGGACCAAATTCCATGCGGCCTTTAAACCTGCCGATTACTTTGCCTGCGGCTATTCCCTGGGCGATGGCTTTGTATAGCTCATCGTCGGGTAATTCTTCAAATTTGAGGTTATGGTTGGTGAGGATTTGTTTGATGTACTCATCAGTATATTCCGGGCCGAGCAGGGCATTGTGCATGCTGTCCTTCGGCTGGATAATTCTTGGTTGTTTCAGATGCTCGTGATAAACAGCTAAAGCTGCTCCTAATGCGCCGCCTGCATCACCGGCGGCAGGTTGGATCCAGATATTTTTAAAGCCGGATTGTTTTAATATCTTGCCATTTGCCACGCAGTTCAGCGCTACTCCTCCCGCAAGGCATAGATTGTCTTCCTGGTATTGCTGATAGAGGCAGGTTGTCAGTTTAAGCAGCACATATTCGGTGGCCTGCTGGATAGATGCGGCTATATCCATGTGGAATGTGGTCAACTCAGCTTTGGGTTGGCGGACAGGATTTTTAAAGAGCTGATCGAATTTATTACCCGTCATGGTTAAACCGGTGGCGTAGGTAAAGTATTTCATATTCAGCCTGAAGGAACCATCTTCCTTAATGTCGATCAGTTCCTTTAAAATCAGATCGGTATAAAAAGGTTTGCCATAAGGTGCGAGGCCCATCACTTTATATTCATCGCAATTCACCTTAAAGCCTAAATAATAGGTAAAAGCAGAATACAGTAACCCGATAGAATGCGGAAAATTGATATGACTGACGTTTTCAATAACATTGCCATCGCCTTTGCTAATAGATGTTGTGGCCCATTCGCCTACGCCATCCACCGTTAAAATAATGGCTTTATCAAAAGGCGAAGGATAAAATGCCGATGCCGCATGCGATTGATGATGCTCGGTAAATAATAAATTATGGTTGTTATTTTTCCACTCCGGATCAATTTGCTGTAGGGCTTTGGTGAGCATCTTTTTAAAATAGAGCTTTTCCTTTAGCCATAAGGGCATCGCTTTTAAAAACGACTTTACGCCGAAGGGCGCGAATGCCAAATGTGTTTCGAGCAAGCGCTCAAATTTTAAAAATGGCTTTTCGTAGTAAACTATGTGATCAACCTGACTAAGTGTAATTTCTGCTTGTTCAAGGCAATATCTGATGCTTTTTTCCGGGAAAGCGGCATCGTTTTTTATACGGGTGAAACGCTCCTCCTGTGCTGCCGATAGGATATTACCATCCTGAACTAAGCAGGCGGCACTATCATGGTAATAGGCAGAGATCCCGAGGATGTACATCTTCGCTTAAAAAAGTGAGTAAATAAAAGGCGCCAATGCCGAGCCCTGGGCTATAACCAAAAAGGTAGCCAGCAACACCAGCACAATACACAAAGGCCAAAGCCAGTAGCGTTTACGCTGTTTTAAAAATCTGAAAAACTCTAATAAAACTTCCATAATATTTATTTAATCGCAACAGCCCCCTCTAAATCTCCCCCAGTAGGGGAGACTTAATTTATTTTTATTTAAAAGCCCTCCCTTCCGGGGAGGGTTGGGAGGGGCTCTTAAAATTGATTCTTCATGCTGCTAACTTCTTTTACCGAAGCATCTTCCCAATAGGTATCCTTATTTTTCAACCACTTTATCTTCAAAATATCCTTTCCAAATAAACGCATGATCATCCCCAGCGGGCTCAGTATCAAAAAGTAAAAGATAGTAAGCAAAACATAAGTATTGATAGTGCCCAACACATGCCCTATTTTATCCCAAACCAAGCGCAAAGGGTTTAACAAAACAGGCTTAAGCAACGAAAACAGCAGTAACACTATCGCGATAGCAAAAGCCACCCACCACCCTTGGTTGTGCCTTATAAATATACGGAATACCGATAAAACCAACAAAGCAATGGCCACAGTATAGCCAAACTTACGATTCTGTTTTATAGGCGCGCTTTCCATTACTTTGCTGAAAATTTTGCCGCTACATCTGTTAAGCCCAATAACTTATAGTTTCCTATCAAACGCGCTGTTGCCTGCGGGTCATGCGGCTGCTTAGCTAAGATGGCCTTATCATTAATAATTTGGGTAAGGATATTGAACGCCTGCCCTTGTTGTGCCTGCGGCAGATTTTTGATATATCCAAGCGCCTTGTTTGGTTCATCGGCACGCAGATAAAGTTGGAATATGTTTACGGCCAATTGATCGTTCGGCTCTAACTGGTACAATTTCCTATAATAAAAAGCTGCTTCATCATAATTACCCAAAATCGCGTCAACGTTGGCTGCATTACCACAGTATTGTTTTTCGTTTGGAAATTCCAGGTTCATTGCCTTCATTATTCTTAATGCGCCTTCTTTATCATCGCTGTTTTTATAGTAACTAAACAACTGATCCATACCATCAGCCCATGTAGCCTGGGCAGACTCTATGCGCAAAGCTAATTCGCCACTAACGCTGGTATCGGGTTTGTAACCCGCAGGTATTGGCTGATTGAACGGCCAGCCTGTTTTAAGATTTGTGATTTGAATCAATCCTATTAATGAATCCATTTTGGTAACTGGCATCTCTTTTACTAATTGCGCATAGCTGATTTGTCTCTCGGCAGAATCAGCTATCAAATGCTGACTTTGCATCGCCTGGAAAAATGCATCGGACATGATGGAATACCCATGCAAATTAGGGTGCAAATGCTCCAGTATGGTTTCGTTGCCGACGATACCATGCGGCGAATATTGCTCAAATTCCTTCTTAGTATCTACCAAATGAACTTCGGAAAATTCAGTAGCGAGCTTCCTGATGATGGTATTGATTGCCTCGGGTGCACGGAAACGGAGTTCGTCCAATTCTTTTGCTTTATCGAAATCCTGCTTGGCGGTGGTATAGTCGCCTTTTGCAAAGGCCTGCTGCCCTGCTTTATAAAAGCCCATTGCCGAATTTGGACCGGTACCATTGCTAATAAAAGGCGGCTGATCTTTCTCGTTACTCACTACCGTGCTTAAAAACGTTGGTATTTTTTCATCGTTCAATAAGCGGCAAAGTTCGGTCATGTTTTTGTCGTACTGATTGATACCGGCCTGGTAATCGGTAGAATTCAGTCCGATATGCTGGCGTGAGGCCATACGTTGCATGAGGGTTGTGCGGTCGGCGGCGTTTTTGTGGGACGCGAATGCCCCCGATACTTTCTTGATACAATTATTGAACAACTGCACCACCTTTAAGGTACGCAGCTTTAGCAGGGTTTGCACCAGAAAACGGTTACTGCCGATGTAGCTGGTTGAGCCTACGCCCAAAGCGCCGTAATACTCGTTATGCCCGGTATAGATCAGCACTGCATCGGGCTGGTATTGCGCTAGTTGTTTACCGAAATCAAGCACGGTATAGGAATTTACCGCTGTTAATGAGAGGTTGATGATCTCGAAATTTTTATCGGGGTACATCCTATTCAAACGGTATTGCAGCCACCGGTGAAAGGAACCGTTATGAAAATATGGGTAACCGATAGTGGTTGATTCGCCAAGTACAAATATGCGGAAGGTATTAGGAGCTTTATCAATCTGGAACAGCTCGGAGTTACCTTTGGTAGCGTTTGCTGTATCGGAGAAAAACTTGTCGGACGCATAGTTATTCATCACCATATAGTGATCATCATACGGATCTTTGATAAACAGATCGGTATTGTGCCCGTAATGGAAAAAGCGAAGGGCGAACTCCAGCAAAACCAATAAAACAAACGGAAACAGAGCAGCCAGCACTTTAAAAAGCAGCAGTTTTTTACCCTTCGGGGATTTGTTGGTAACCGTAGTCATATAGTTTGAATTACCTGTAAAACACAGGGCATTAGTTTAATTGGCTTAAAAATGATGAAGATATTAATTTTAATATTTTATGTGCGAAGATTTGGATATTTTTTTTGGGGAGGAGAGACCTAGTTTGTATAAACTTTAAAATCTCCCTTTGTCATTCTGAATGGAGTGAAGAATCTAAAGTAGTTTACAACTGTACAATATACTTCGTTCCTCAGCGAGATATATTCGTTTTATAGGTATTCTGTCGCCCATTGCTGCGGAGGCTAGTTCTTTTGTCTTGCCAAAGAACCAAAAATTCAAGACGGAAAATACCTTCTGCCCGCGAGGCCACACTTCGATTACCTCAGTGTGACACGGCCCAGTTTTTTCTGTCGAGTCTTTGCGCACGTGTTTGTTTGCTGTGATGGCTTTGAAAGTGTTTCATTATGGAACAAAAACCGCGCTAAAACTCGTAAAAATACATTAAAAACCTATTCAAATACCTGCAAAAAAGACGTTTTTTTCATCAAAAAATAGTAAAAAACGAGCATTTTTGAACGTTTTTAGCCCTAAAAACGATGATTTTTTACTCCAATAATACACTTTTTGGCTACAAAAAGGCACTTTTTCGGGTCAAAAGTGTACCAAATGTACCACTTGTTTCACCTGTTTCATGGTACAGTACGGTGATTAGTATTCCGCCAGAACTATAATATTATCGCTTATTGGGGTGATCTTTTCCTTGCCGCCTAAGAAGCCTAAGCCAACTACAAAGCTAAAGCCGCTCACTATTCCGCCAAGCTCCTGTATCAGTTCGCTGGCAGCAGTTACGGTGCCGCCGGTAGCCAGCAGATCGTCGTGTATGAGTACGTGCTGGCCGGGCTGGATGGCATCGATATGCATTTCGATGGTAGCAGTGCCGTATTCCAGTTCGTAAACCTTTTGCTTTACGGTATGGGGTAGCTTGCCTGCTTTACGCACCGGCACAAAGGGAACACCAAGGCGGATAGCCAACATCAACCCAAACAAAAATCCGCGACTTTCCACACCTGCTACTACATCTATCTTGTTGTCAGCCAGCTTTATAGCGAATATATCTACTATTCGTTCGCATAGAGCGGGATCTTTTAAAATCGGGGTAATATCCTTGAAAATAATACCGGGCTTAGGAAAATCCGGTATATCACGTATGGCTGCTTTTATCTGCTGTGCTATCATTTAAATTTTATGTATGGTTCAATTTTGTGCAGTACATCGGGCGTTATAATGGCTACGTTGCCTACATCATCAATTGAATTATAGCTACCGTGCTGGGTTCTGTACTCAATAATAGCACTGGCTTGCTTATAGCTAAGGTATGGGCTTTGCCGCAAGGATGCAAAAGAAATGGTATTGATATTTACTTTAATTACAAGCGATGGATCGACGGTTAACTGGTCTTTTATCTCGGCGTATTTGGTGGAATCGAGTTCGTACACTTCCATCAATTGCTCCTTCTTATAGAAGCCGCCTATCCGGTTACGGTAACGGATGATGCGGATGGCAAATGAAGCGCCTATGCCACGCACGGTAGTCAATTTTGCTGAGTCCGCCGCATTAAGCTCGATAGTTAAGCCGGGTTTTAGTTTGTTGCTTACATAAGTTTTTGCCGATTGGTTATTATATGCGGGAGTTTTAGTAGCAGCTATGCTATCGGCTTTTTGGGCCTTATTTAGCTGTGCAACTGCCGCATCAAAGCCGCTAAGGTTTATTATAGTATCTTTGCGGTAATGCTGATATACGTAAGGAGCGGCAAGCACTACTAATATAAGCGCAACCAGCACTACCAGTCCGTTCCATTGTTTTTTAGTTATAGCGAAGTAATTTTTAAATTGCGATTTCATTCAGGCTTTAATACCCGGTTAAATTAAATAAATTTGGAATATTTTTTACCCCCAAAACAATATCTTTTTAACACCAATGAAAATTATAACCACCGAAGAGTTTGCCAAAGCCACTAAGTTAGATAAGCTAAAAATGCCCGGCCTGGCTGCCTTACTAATGGAAGTAATGAAAATTAACCAGGTAAACGAAGTGTTTGCCCAGGCGCAACACAAAAATGGCATTGAATTTATTGATGCTATTTTAGCCGGTTGTGGTGTTGAAGTTGAGTTTGACGAAAGGGATCTGAAAAATATACCCAAAGAAGGCAGTTTTATAGCTATTGCCAATCACCCTTACGGTGGTATAGAAGGTTTAGTATTGCTAAAGATGCTATTAACGGTGAGGCCTGATGCCAAGTTGATGGCTAATTTCCTGCTGAAAAAGATCCCTAACCTTAGCGACTACTTCATAGCGGTAAATCCATTTGAAAATATAGAGCATTCATCCAGTATCAGTGGTTTAAAAAACACTTTAGAGCTACTGAATCAAGGTACGCCGATAGGTATTTTCCCTGCTGGCGAGGTATCTACTTTTGATCTGGAATCGCAGCAGGTAACCGACCGCTTGTGGCATCCTGTTGTGGGCAAGATCATTGCCAAAGCAAAAGTACCTGTTGTACCTGTCTATTTCCATGGTAACAACGGCTTGCTGTTTAACCTGCTAAGCATGATACACCCTGCCCTGCGTACTGCCAAACTACCGTCTGAACTATTTAATAAACAGGGGCAAACTATAAAGCTGCGTATTGGCAAACCAATTAATATCGCGGATTACCCCGAGTATAATAACAGTTCTAAACTGCTTAGCTTTTTAAGGGCCCGAACCTACGCTCTAGGTACTGGTTTAGAGGAAGAAAAAAAGTTATTCAACCCACGCAACCTCTTCAAAATCAAAAAACTTCCGGAAGCTTTCGCGCCTGAAATAGATAGCGCGGTATTGGAAAAAGAAGTTGAACCGCTGCGTGATACTTATCGTGTTTGGCAGGAAAAAAACTATGAGGTATTTATTGTACCTACATCGGTTATCCCGAATGTAATCAGAGAGATAGGTCGCTTGCGCGAGATCACCTTCCGCGAAATTGGCGAGGGTACCAATAAAAGTGTCGATTTAGATGAATATGATATTTATTATCACCACTTGTTTATTTGGGATACTGAAGCAAAGTTAATAGTAGGCGCATACCGCATTGGTTTAGGCGATGAGATATTTTACAGTCAGGGTAAAAATGGCTTTTATTTAAACGAGCTGTTTAAAATAAAAGAACAGTTAATGCCTGTCCTTAGAAAAAGTATCGAACTGGGTCGCTCATTCATCCGTAAGGAATACCAGCAAAAGCCGTTACCGTTGTTTTTATTATGGAAAGGTATATTCAAATTTTTAATTGATAACCCGCGTTACCGCTACCTGATCGGCCCGGTGAGCATCAGTAATTCGTTTTCCAAATTTTCCAAATCGTTGATTGTGGATTATATCAACCGGAATCATTTCGACCATGAAATGGCACAGTATGTAAAACCACGAAGAAAATTTAAAGTTGATTTCTCGAAAATTGATGCCGATATGCTAATGGCAGGCGAAGATAGTTTTAAGAATCTGGATGATATTATTTCCGAAGTTGAAACCCGTAGTATGAAAGTTCCTGTATTATTAAGGCAATACATCGCGCTAAACGCTAATATCATCTGCTTTAATATCGACCCTAAATTCGCTGATTGCCTGGATGGGTTCCTGGTGCTGGACTTTCAAAAAGTACCTGCCGAGATGCTGGAAAAATTGGCTAAGAATTTATAGAATCAAATTCCCCTCTTGAGAGGGGTTTGGGGGGGTGCCGATAAACAATTATTTAGATTTTTATAACCTTATCGTTCTTCCGCTCCTCTGGCTTATTTTCCAATGCTTTCGGGACCATCTTTACAATAGCAAACATTACTGAGCCTATCACCGTGATCGCTTTAAAGGCAAAATGTACAAAAGGCTTCATTACTTCCCAGTTATCTTTGGTTAAGTAAGTGCCTTTTTCTGCTTCTACGGACGGTTTTACGCCTATTCTTTTGGTTTGTTGAGTTGCCATAATTGATGCTCTATTAAATATAAAAGCATCAGGGTAGGAAATTGTTTAAACTATTCTATTATACAACCTTTTTCTTCAGGGTAATTACCGTAACCTCCGGCCATATACCTAACCTACCCGAGAAAGCTAAAAAGCCAAAGCCTCTGTTTACATATAAATAACGTTTATTATGATGTGCTAAACCAGCCCAGTCGAGATAGCGATATTGCACAGGGCTCCATCTAAAACCTGCGGTTTCAACACCAAATTGCGCACCATGTGTGTGCCCGGCCAATGTCAGGTCGATATTGGTTGTATTAAAACGTACTTTATCCTCCCAGTGTGTGGGGTCGTGTGATAGCAGTATTTTAAATGCACTTTCATCAACACCTTTAAGTGCTTTATCTAAATCCCCTATTTGTATAAATCCCCTGCCCCAGTTTTGCACACCTATTAAGGATATTTTTTGACCGTTTTTTTCCAATTCTACGTTTTCATCCAGCAGTAGGCGGTAGCCCAACTCTTTATGGTGCTGTTTCAGCTTGTCTAAATTAGCAGCTTTTTCGGCTTCGTTATCCCATTGTATATAATCACCATAATCATGGTTGCCTAAAATAGAATATTGCCCATAGGGCGCCTTTAGTTGTTTAAAGTTCGGGATGTATTGCTCAATTTCCCAGGCCGCGTTGTTCACCAAATCTCCTGTAAAAACAAACAGGTCGCTTTTTTGGGCATTGGCTAAATCAATCCCACGCTGTACCGCCGCGGTATTATCAAAACTACCGGAGTGTATATCAGATATTTGGGTGATAGTAAACCCATCAAAAGCATCAGGCAATCCATCAAAATAAATAGTTTCCCTGTGTACTTTATAATCGTATTTGCCCCTTACCATGGCATAAATAAACCCGGTAAACGGAAATGCCGCCAGTAAAATAGCCAGCTCACTTATAAATTTCCTTCGTGATGGAAAAAATGGCTGAGTACTTTTTTCGTTATGCTTAGCAAATGAATTACCTACCCCATATATAAAACGCCCCAAATCACCTAAGGACAATACGATAACAAAAACGAGCTTGGTTATAAAAAAAGTAATGAACAGGCTCAGCATATACTCATGGTAGGGCGTCATTCCGCGCGCATGGCTAAAACTGCCAAATCCGGAAACAAATAAGATGGTTACACCAACAGAGATAATTAAATATCCCCAAATTACAATTTGCCTGGCTTTGGTAGACTGCCAATCGTTGGTAAATGTTTTTAGCCCAGAAAATACATACCAGTCAAACAACAGGGTGATAGCTGCTATAATTAAAAAAACTGTTAAAAAGCCACCTCTATGCATATAAAGCTTATAAGTCTGCAATTTAAAAAACGTAAGTTAATTACCACGTAAAATATTATCTGACATTCACTTTAAAGTCAAAAAAAAAGCCCCGCTATTAAGCGGGGCTTTACTATGTTAATAGTAACGATAGTATCTGTGGTGACCGCGCCAGTATGCTGTACGGTGATGATAATGATGGCCATTATGAACATATGGGCCTAAGCCTATGTTAACTCTAACTTGCGCATCGGCGCTTCCAAAAGTGAATGCCATAATTAAGGCAAACAACATTAATTTAAGGTACTTCATAATCTATGTTTTTTTGTGATTTTAACCAACTATTGACTAATATCTGTGGTAGTGATGCCAGTGACGGTGATGCCAGTGACGATGGTGATAAGCCGGGCCGCCAATGTGTGCTCTTACTACTACTTGCGCTTGTGCGCCAACGAATGTGAATGCCATAATTAAGGCAAACAACATTATTTTAAGGTACTTCATAATTTGTGGTTTTTATAGATAAATGTATTTATTATTAATTACTAATGATTCATGTCATGATCGTGGTCATGCATATGTCCGTGGCGTTCCCGATACTGTACCGAGCAACTTGAAATTGCCGCGGTTAATATCAGCAATGCGACGATCCTTGTGATGTACTTTTTCATGTTGTGTGTTTTTTATCGGGGTATCATAACATAAACCATAGAATTATTTAATTGTTTTTAATTCTCACAAATATGTCATAATTAAAAACAATCAAGCTTCTAATATAGCGGCCTCCCAGCCAATAATTGCGGACTTACGGGTACTACCCCAATGGTACTGACCGGTTTCGCCTGAGGAACGAATAACCCGGTGACAAGGAATTAAAAAAGCAACCGGATTCGCGCCTATCGCGGTACCGACTGCCCTGTTAGCTTGTGGAGCATTTATTTGCTGCGCGATGTTTGCATAAGTGTTTAATCCTCCCATTGGAATTTTGAGCAACGCCTCCCAAACTTTAAGTTGAAAGCTGGTACCTTTTAAATGCAGTTTTATTTCTGACAATTGTGTCCAATCCTTCCTGAAAATGAACAGGGCGTTTTGCTGGGCCGCATCCGCAAATTGATGATACGTAGCATTTGGAAATTGAGCCTGCAATTCGCTAAGAGCAAAATCCGGATCATCAGCAAAAGCAATGTAACATATTCCTTTCATCGTCGATGCTACAATCAGGTTTCCGAAGGGGCTTTCAGCAAAACTGTAATTAATACTTAGCGCCGCGCCGCCATTTTTATATTCAGCGGGCGTCATTCCTTCTATGTTCACAAATAAATCATGCAAACGCCCTGTACCCGACAATCCTGTTTCATAAGCTGTATCAAATAAAGTGGCGCTTTTTTCCTTGAGCATACTTTTTGCATAGTCAAGGCTCAAATACTGCAGGAATTTTTTGGGGCTTATGCCAGCCCAATCAGTAAACAAACGTTGAAAATGGAACGGACTCAGGTTTATTTTAGCAGCGATCTCATCCAGGTTTGGTTGTCCTTTAAAATTTAGCTTTATATAGTCTATCGCTTCGGATATGCGTTCGTAATTAACTTGTTCCTGCGTTTTCATTTCCATTTTTATTTCAAACAAATTTACCCGGCCAGTGTCTGTTTTAAAACCCGAAACTTGCTATTTTACCTAATATCTAAATGCTAATTATGCATAAAACCATTTTGGTATATCGCATAACGCTTGCAAACGCATATATTTACTATTAAACACTTATAATTATGTTTAAAAATAAAGTAAAATTATTTCTACAAAAAGTTTTAGGGTTTAATAACTACCTTTTCCTTTTTTCAATATACACCATTAAACGCCTCTATAATAATAAGCATGAGGTAGAGTTTTTATACTTTCTGAGTATTTTACCAAGCGATAAAACCCTGTTGGATATTGGCGCCAATATAGGTATTATGACTGTTCCACTGGCTCAAAAAGCCATTAACGGCAAAGTGTATTCCTTTGAACCTATGCCGCAAAATATAATCGCGTTACAAAGGGTGATAAAATATTACAAGCTGAAAAATGTAACCCTGTTTGAAACGGCTTTAGGAAATGAACCGGGTGAATTAAAAATGGTAATGCCCATTATTAACAACGTAAAAATGCAGGGGCTCTCTCACGTAGTAGATGAAAATAACCCAGAAGAAGGAGAACATTTCACACTACCAGTAAAAAGGCTTGATGATATTGTGGAATTACAAAACGCGGAATCAATAGGAGGTATAAAAATAGATGTTGAAAATTTTGAATTTGAAGTACTCTCAGGAGCAAAACAATTGCTATTAAAACACAAGCCACCTATTTATTGCGAACTTTGGGATAATGAAAAACGGACTCGTACTATTGATTATCTTACCAATCAAATTGGCTACCAGGTAAAAATTTATGATGGTGAAAAATTAGTCCCTTTCACTAAGCAAGATGTAACAAACTTCTTTTTTGTGGCATAGGTTCTTCATATAATATTTGCCAACTAAATCATATTGATGAAGAAACTTTTTATCACGCTTACTATTCTTTTAGGTTGCTATAATCTAACATTCGCGCAGCAAAAAGGCAGTGTTGATTTTGGTGCTGATGTGGGTTTAAATACCTCATTTCTGTATTCTTCAATCTCAAGCAGCAGTATTATTTTAGGTTTTAACGCCGGGTTGTCTGCTGATTACTACTTTTCCCGCTCATGGAGTATTAAAGTAAAAGCGATCTATGATCAAAAAGGATATGGTGGCGGCAACTCCCAGATTGGCGATGGCCCCGTTAATAAAAGTGTTGATTTTAGATTTAACTATATCACCATACCAGTAATGGCAAACTGGCATTTTGGAAGAACAGGTAATTGGTATTTAGATTTTGGCCCTTACATTGGTTTTTTAACATCAGCAAAAGAAACCAGTAATAATTTAGATGTATCGTCGGCTGTTAGTAACATTGATGCTGGGTTGGCCTTAGGAATCGGGCTAAAAATTCCAATATCAAAACACCAAAAATTTTTTATTGAATATGATGGGCAAAGTGGCCTAACAAACGCCTATAGCGATTCCTATGACAAAGTTCAAAACATAAGAGAAAGTATTAATATTGGAATAGATTTTTAACGCACCTATCTTTGAGGACTATTAATAAATAGATAAGCTTTTTTGATCTTTCAATGAAATTTTGCACAAAAAAGCTATCTTTGCCCATGCAAGAAAAAATCCTTATTCTTGACTTCGGCTCACAGTTTACTCAACTGATCGCTCGCCGTGTCAGGGAACTCAATATCTACTGCGAGATTTACCCCTTCAATCATTTTCCTGAAATTGACAGCACTGTAAAAGGTATTATACTTTCCGGTAGTCCATATTCTGTACGCCAGGAAGATGCGCCAAACTTTGATTTCAAAAAGTTTCATAATCAATTGCCATTATTGGGCGTTTGCTATGGAGCGCAACATATCGCACATAACAACGGTGGCGAGGTAATGAAATCAAGCACCCGCGAGTATGGACGTGCAAACTTGCAGTACATTGACCAAGGAAATAAATTATTTAAAGATATCCCATTAGAATCGCAGGTTTGGATGTCGCATGCGGACACCATTGCCCGCATCGCGGATAATTTCCACATTATTGCCAGTACTGATTCGGTTAAAGTTGCTGCTTATCAGGTAACAGGTACACAAACTTACGGTATACAATTTCACCCGGAAGTAACACATAGTATTGACGGCAAGCAATTGCTGCAAAACTTTTTGGTTGACATTTGCGGATGCTCACAGGATTGGACGCCCGATTCCTTCATCGAAACTACCATTGCCGCCTTACAGGAAAAGCTGGGCGACGATAAAGTAGTATTAGGCCTATCAGGCGGTGTGGATTCGTCAGTTGCTGCTGTACTGTTACATCAGGCAATCGGAAAAAACCTGCATTGCATATTTGTTGATAACGGTTTATTGCGTAAGGACGAATACCAGTCGGTATTGGATTCGTACCAGCACATGGGCCTAAACATAAAAGGAGTTGACGCCAAGCAACGTTTTTATGATGCCCTTGCAGGAATATCTGATCCTGAACAAAAACGTAAAGCCATCGGTCGCGTATTCATCGAGGTTTTTGATGATGAGGCGCACAAAGTAACCGATGTCAAATGGTTAGGTCAAGGTACTATCTACCCTGATATTATAGAATCAGTATCTGTAAAAGGCCCATCAGCTACTATTAAATCTCACCACAACGTGGGTGGCTTGCCCGACTTTATGAAACTTAAAGTTGTTGAGCCCTTAAATACTTTATTTAAAGATGAAGTTCGTCGTGTTGGCAAAGCTTTAGGTATCGATCCAAACATATTGGGCCGCCATCCTTTCCCGGGTCCGGGTTTGGCTATCAGGATTTTGGGCGATGTTACACCAGAGAAAGTTCAGATATTACAAGAAGCAGATGCGATTTATATCAACAATTTGCGCTCTTACGGTGTTTATGATAAAGTTTGGCAAGCCGGTGCGATATTTTTGCCTGTACAATCAGTAGGAGTTATGGGCGATGAGCGCACCTACGAAAATGTAATTTGCCTGCGCGCAGTAGAATCATTAGATGGAATGACAGCAGACTGGTGCCATTTACCTTATGATCTGTTGGCTAAAATATCAAACGACATTATCAACAACGTAAAAGGTATTAACCGGGTAGTATATGACATCAGTTCGAAACCGCCTGCTACTATTGAGTGGGAATAGGTGGTTAATAGGTTTATTTACAGTTTTGGCCATCGGCGCGTGTTCACCAAAAACACGCTGGGTATCCAAACCTGTAAATAAACCTGCTGAAAAGTCTGTAGAACCGCCACCAGCGCCAAAGCCGGTGGTACCGCCTGCTCCCAAAGTTTCAGTTATTTCATTAATATTACCTTTCGGCTTGAATCATATTGGCCCAGGGCAATCATATACCAGGATCAGCTTAAAGGAGGCGCGCATTGCTGCCGATTATTATCGCGGCTTTAAATTGGCTTTGGACTCGCTTACCTTTTACGGTTATAATTACAAATTACAACTATTTGATTCAAGAGACAACGGTTCCCAGGCGCATGGCCTTGCCTATAACCCAAGAGTACGTGCCAGCGATCTGATAGTCGGCCCTGTTTTTCCTGATGATGTTAAATTATTCACATCGGTGTTAACCAGTCCGCGAAAGCCTATTGTTTCTCCCCTATCGCCGGAGTCGCCATCCGTTTTTAAAAATCAAAATTTAGTTACCGTAAATCCGCCGCTCGAATACCATGCCTGGGCCACTGCCCGGTATATTAATGATCGCGTAAAACCCCAAAAAGTATTCATCCTGTCCTCAGGTTTTAGCGAGGATAACAAGTATATTGTACCGTTCAAAAGAGCGCTTGATAGCCTGAGCGGTAAGCATATTAAAATTGTTACTATTACCATTGTACGCGGGCAGCTAAGTATATTAACGCCACAGTTATTCAAGGATAAACAAAACATATTTGTAATTCCGTCAACCAACCAGGCATTTTTAACGGTTACACTTCATTCGCTGGATACTCTGAACGCCCGCTACCCGGTTACGATATTCGGGCACCCAAGCTGGGAGCATTTTTTATTTCTAAAGCCGAAGCAGTTGCAAAGACTAAGGACACACATCACTTCCGCTGATAACGTGGATTACCACACTGCAGAAACTATAAATTTCATTCGTAACTACCGCAATACCTGGCATACCGAGCCATCGGCGTATGCATTAAAAGGCTTTGATGAGGGATTATATTTTGGTAGATTACTGGCTGAAAACAGTATAAAAAACATGGCAGATTTTAAAGGTTTACACAACAGTTTCCACTTCCAAAAAATAGCGGGACAGGGCTGGGTAAATACGCACGTAAAATTGCTGATGTATAGTAACTTTGAGCTTAGAAAGGTAGAATGAAGGCAATAAATCAATTAAAGACGTTTCAACGATTATTAGAAGAATACCAGGCAGAAACGCCTTTAAGCAAATTTTTACCTGGCTTTTATCGCCAAAACAAACAAATGGGCTCCACCGACCGCAAGGTTGCCAGCAGATTGATCTATAATTACTTTCGTTTAGGGGCGGCTTTACCTAACCAGCCATCAGAAGATCGCCTGATAGTTGCCGAATTTCTATGCAATACACAAGTAAACTCCTTTATCCAACATTTCAAACCAGAATGGGCGCTATGTATTGGTTTTACTTTGGATGAAAAAATAGCGCTGGTAAAAAGTGCTTACAAGGATTTTAAGTTAGAAGACATTTTCCCCTGGTCAAATCAAATATCCACGGGAATTAATAAAGAAGCTTTCCTGAAATCATTCTTTGTTCAGCCCGATCTTTTTATACACGTACATAACGGTTACGACCATTTGGTTAAGGCCGAATTAAACAAAGCAGAGGTTGCTTTTAAAGATGAAGGCAACGGTTGCTTCGCCCTGCCTAACGGTACACGGCTTGAAACGATCTTTCCTACCCAGCATTGGTTCGAGGTGCAGGATTATTCATCGCAGCAAACAGCAAACTATTTTAAACCCAATAAATGGGATCAATGGTGGGATGCCTGCGCGGCATCGGGCGGTAAATCATTATTGCTGCATGAGCTGGAGCCTGATATTAAACTGGTAGTATCAGATATACGCGAATCCATTTTAGCTAATCTCGACGAACGGTTTCAACAAGCAGGATTACGTAAATACCAGAAAAAACTGCTCGACCTCACCCAAAATCCTGACCAGGAGATGCATGATTATGCCTTTGACGGGATAATCCTGGATGCCCCCTGCTCAGGCTCAGGTACCTGGGGCAGAACGCCGGAAATGATCGCGCAATTTCATCCATCCAAAATAGAATTCTTTCAGCGTTTGCAGAAAAGCATAGCAAGTAATGTGGCTAAGTTTATTAAACCAGGCAAACCCATTATCTATATCACCTGCTCTGCTTTTAAAGGAGAGAATGAGGATGTAATTAATTATTTGGTTAAAGAATTAGGGTTGAAGTTAGAAGAACAAACGGTTTTGACTGGTTATGAGAATAAGGCTGATACGATGTTTTTGGCGAGGTTAATAGCAGTTTAATTTTTCTAAAAGCTTATGGATAACAAAGAAGCTATTGTTGCTTACGCAAGAAAAACAGTTCCAATAACTGAGTTGGAAGCCATTGAATTTGCGAGTGCTTTTAAAGAGATCCTGGTAAAAAAACGACAGTTTCTTATTCAACCCAATTTTACGGCGAAAAGCAGATATTTTGTTCTAAACGGATCGTTAAGAGCTTATGTAATTGGCGACGACGGACAAGAACACACTATACAGTTAGCTTTAGAAGAATGGTGGATATCCGATTACAATAGTTATATCTATCAACAGCCGGCGAGTATGTTTGTGGTAGCACTGGAAGATTCGCGTCTGCTTGAGATTAGCTATGACGATGAATCCAAGCTAAAGGCCATTAATCATCAGTTTGAAACGTTTTTTCGTTTATTGGCAGAACGAACTGCTGCTTCTATGCAAAGACGTCTGATCAGTAATTTGACCAAATCAGCAGAAGAGCGTTATGAACTATTTATAGAACGCTATGCTGAATTCACCCGCCGCTTCCCACAATACGTTATTGCTTCTTATTTAGGTATGACTACTGAATTCCTTTCAAAAATCCGCAATAAACGTGTAAAGCAAAAATCTTAATCTACTTCAACCATATTTCCTAATGTAGTTCATCGTCTGTCGCTATTCAAAACTCCAATTTTGCTTTATCGATAATTAAATATTCAGATAAAGAAAATGGAAACTTCTAAAAAATTAAACGGAAAAGTAGCACTAATAACAGGCGCCTCTAAAGGTATTGGTGCCGGTATAGCCAAATCATATGCAAACGAAGGCGCATCTGTAGTTGTCAATTATGCGAGCAGTCGCGAAGACGCCGACAAGGTTGTTCAGGAAATAACTACCGCCGGCGGAAAAGCTATGGCCATACAAGGTAATGTAGAAAATGCGGCCGATGTCAAACGTATATTCGATGAAACGGTTAAAGCATTTGGTAAACTTGACATCCTGGTTAATAACGCCGGGGTTTATAATTTTGCCGGTATTGAGGACATAACCGAGGAGTCTTTCCATCGGATGTTTAACATCAATGTTTTAGGCAGCATACTCACTATTCAGCAAGCTGTAAAATTATTTGGCGATAACGGCGGTACAATAATCAATATCGGTTCAATAGTGTCAACTCTTGATATGCCGACATCCCTGATCTATACCCAAACTAAATATGCAGTTGATGCAATGACACGTATTCTAGCTAAGGAACTTGGCCCTAAAAAGATTCGTATTAATTCAATCAACCCCGGATTGATTGAGACTGAAGGCTCTCACGGCTCAGGCGTAATGAACAGTGATGGAGAGAAATGGCATGTATCAGAAACACCGCTAGGCCGTGTGGGTAAACCGGAAGACATCGCAAAAGTTGCTTTATTTCTGGCATCTGAAGATTCGTACTGGGTGCATGGAGAAACGATCGCGGTAGCTGGGGGGCAGCGATAATCCCGCATATAGAAATGAGAATCCATTAGTGGCGGAAGAATCTTGTAACTAATGGATTAACACTTTTATATTTGATTAAAGTGCAGAAGACAATCTTCTCACACATCCTTTTTACAAATGGGTATTACTCCTAAACAACTTTATCGCTATAGCCAACAAAATTACACCAAAAGCTTTACGCAATATATTGATGCCCGTTTTTCCGAATAGCTTTTCCAGCCATTTTACATTTTTCAGCACAAGATATACAAATAGTGTATTAGCTACAATCCCTACCAATATATCTTGTGTTTGATATTGGGACTTAAGCGACAATAAGGTAGTCATGGTACCGGCACCTGCTATCAGTGGAAATGCTAGAGGAACTATAGACACCGTTTCCGGCATCTCTTCTTTAAAGAATTTCGCGCCTAACACCATCTCCATTGCTATAATAAATATCACCAGCGAACCGGCAATGGCGAACGAAGATACATCAAGCCCAATAATATCCAGCAGCTCATTACCGCCAAACAAAAATCCAACCATTAAGATCAACACCGCTATACTTGCTTTTTCCGATTCGATATGTCCCGCACGCTGGCGTAGCTCAATTATCACCGGGATAGCGCCTAATATATCTATGATCGCGAACAGGATCATGGTAACTGAAAGTACCTCTTTAAAAATGATCGGGTGCATAACTTTAGGATTTGGATTTAGCAGTTAACCTAAAAGTAAGCAAAAATGCAATGAGAATATAAAATGCTGATAAAAAGAAAACGCAATGAATAGAAAACATGGTAACCAACCCAGCAGTTATAGGCCCCAGTGTTTGCCCGATTGACGCATATGATTGATTTACACCCATAACCTCGCCTTGCCTGTTCGAGGTATTATTATCCGCTATGATTGCGTTGAGCATAGGGTTCCGTATACCGTTAAACAAACCATAAATAATCATTCCTATACTAAATGTAATCACCACGCCCGTAAAACCGGTATAAAACATAGCTACAAAACACGCCGCGGTTGAGAGTAATAATATCATTGCCTTTGATGATATGACACGGGTAAAAAATGGCACGCATAGTTGCATAATAATACCTGTAGCCGCGAAACCCGTATACAACAGACCAATATTGGTGTTACTTAATTTTAAGTTATCTACGCTAAAGGTTTGAAAACCGATGATCATAGTAAACTGTGCCATCGTCAGCAAAAACCCAATAAAAATCGCGGTACCTATAACAGGCATTTTTAATGTGGTGATTAATGAAAGAAAGCTAAAGCGCTTTGCTGCCGATAGACCTGTTTTCTTTTCTTTAACACGAGTTTCCTTTAAAAAGAAAGTAGAGCATAAAGCGCCCACAAGCGCTATAAAGGCTGCAAAGTAAAATGGAACCTGCGGGCCAAGTTTGCTGAGTAAACCACCTACAGCGGGTCCTATCACGAAACCAAACCCAAAGGCCGAACTTAGTATACCAAACTTCTTCGCCCTGTCCTTACTGGTTGAAGTATCGGATATCATGGCTTGCGCTACCGACACATTACCACCAGTTAACCCATCCAATATCCTCGCGGCAAACAGCATAATAACGCTCTGCGCAAAGGCAAACATCAGAAATGACAAACAAGTGCCAAACAAACTAATAGCCAGTAAAGGCTTGCGGCCAAATTTATCACTCATAGAACCCAAAACCGGCGTAGCGAAAAACTGGGCTATGCTGAAGGCAGCTGTTAATAAGCCAATAGTTTCATGATTGATACCAAACCTTTTGCCATAAGAATAAAGCAGGGGCACAATGATGCCAAATCCCAGCGAATTGATGATGCATATAAAAACAAGTACGGAAAGCTCTTTATTCTTCACTGGGTATTTATAAGATGAGGACGGGGATAAAAGTACTAAAACAAAAAAGGTTCTGAAAAATCTCAGAACCTTTTTACTATGATTTATAATTTGTTGGATTAATCTAACATAGGAGGTTGTGGATCATGCGGTAAAACCACAATACCCTTACGAATAAGTGAGTGTTTTTTGCTGTAAGTAAAGTATACAACAAAACCTATTGCCATCCACACAATTAAACGCAACCAGTTAAATTCACCAAGGCCAAGCATCATTAACAAACAAACTATTGCCCCTAATACCGGCACAAACGGCACCCATGGTGTACGGAATGGACGCGGTGTATTAGGATCTGATTTTCTCAGGATCATTACACCGATACAAACCAGCATAAATGCGAACAGGGTACCAATACTGGTCATATCTCCAACTATATC
This sequence comes from Mucilaginibacter tundrae, assembly GCF_013408825.1. Lineage (GTDB taxonomy): Bacteria > Bacteroidota > Bacteroidia > Sphingobacteriales > Sphingobacteriaceae > Mucilaginibacter. The sequence goes on along the minus strand of NZ_JACCBZ010000008.1, from coordinate 109,570 downwards.
TCCCGGCACAAAAGCGGCAAAAATACCAACGAACACCAAAAATATAAGATTTGATTTATAGGGTGTTTTAAATTTAGGGTGGACCTGTGAAAATACAGGCGGCACCAATCCATCTTTAGACATAGAGAAGAATACCCTTGATTGCCCCAGTAACATCACCAATATAACTGATGAGAAACCAAATAAAATAGCTACCGTAACCAATAATGATAACCAGTGGTAGCTTTGCATATAAGTTTCAATGGTATAAGCAACTGATGCTTCTTTACCAGCTGCTTCAAACTCTTTATAATTAGCGATTCCGGTTAATACATGACCAAACAGTACATATAATACTGTACAAATAGCTAATGAAACCAATATACCAATTGGCATATCTCTTTTTGGATTTTTAGCTTCCTGCGCTGCTGTTGATACGGCATCAAACCCAATAAAGGCAAAGAAAACGACGCCAGCGGCGCTGATGATTCCCGAAATACCAAACTTTCCGAAGTCGTTAGCAAAATAATCCAAAAAGCTTTTCTGCCCATGGAAGAATGCTACCTCGCCAGCGTTAACGGGTATATAAGGAGTGTGGTTTATCGGTTTCATAAATCCCCACCCCAAAGCAATAAACAATACTACTATAGCTACTTTTACAATAACAATAATACCGTTTAATGCCGCTGACTCCTGTGTACCGCGAATAAGCACCAAGGATAGGCATACGATAATAAATAATGCAGGTATATTAATTAAACCGTGTGCGGTTCCATCTAACGAGGTTTGAAATGGCGAGTGGCATAATTGATAAGGTATATTTATACCAAAATTATTGAGAAGTTTATTGAGATACTCAGACCAGGCAATAGATACAGTGGCAGCACCAACCGCATATTCCAACACCAAGTCCCATCCTATAATCCAGGCTACCATCTCGCCCATTGTAGCGTATGAATAAGTGTAGGCACTACCTGCAATTGGTATCATGGCAGCAAACTCTGCATAACATAACCCTGCAAGTCCGCAACCTACAGCGGCAAGTATAAATGCTAATGTTACAGACGGACCGGCATGATCGGCGGCTGCAGCTGCAGTTCTTACAAATAATCCGGCTCCAATAATGGCACCTATGCCCAAGGCAATCAGATTACCTGCTCCTAATGTTCTTTTTAATGTTCCCTCGCCCGTTTCAGCGGCTTCTTGTAATAGCTTATCAAGTGGCTTTTTAAATCGCATAAATGTGTTTAATAATTTCGATCAGTTATCTTCCAAACGTAATTATTTTTTTTCATATCTTAAAACAATGGTTAACGTATGAATATAGCACAAATCAGCCGTTATTTCTTCGTAACTTTATATGACAATAAATTTACATGTTTAAACATATAATTAGAAATAACTATTCTACTTTTGATAAAAATATTTAATAACAAAAACAAAATGAAAAAATTAATCCTATTAGCTGCTGCTGTATTATTCCAAACCGCGGTATTTGCACAAACTACCTGGAAAGTTGACAAAGCACATGCGCGCTTACAATTTACTGTGACACACATGTCAGTATCTGATGTTGATGGTAATTTTAAAGATTTTGATGTAACCATCACTTCTTCAAAACCAGACTTTAGCGATGCTAAATTTGACATGACTGCAAGCGTAGCTTCTATAAATACTGGAAACGATATGCGCGATGGCGATTTAAAATCTGATCATTTCTTTAACCTTGCTTTGGATCCAACAATAACTTTCACTAGCACTCGTATCGTTAAAACAACTGCTAACCACTATAAATTAAGCGGTAACTTAACCATGCACGGCATAACTAAATTAGTAACATTCGATCTTTGGTACCGCGGAACAATTGTTAACCCAATGAGCAAAGCTAATGATGCAGGTTTCCAGTTAACAGGCACCGTAACACGCACAGAATTTAATTTAGGCAGCATGTACCCAAATGCCATCCTGAGCGATGATGTTGCCATTAAAGCTGATGGTGAATTTGCAGTAGCAAAATAATTACCTTTATATGGATTTGCAAGCGCCGTGGTATTAACCAGGCGCTTTTTTTATTTGTATAATTATGCGTAAAAGTGGTGCTAAATATTGCTTATTTGCACTATTTATTTATACTTTGCCTTAGCAATTCCGTTGCGCGATTTTTACCACCAATTAATTTATAATAGTTTGAAAAATTCACCGCTAAAAAGCCAGATAATTAAGCATCTTTATTTTGATAAAGGACTATCGTGCGCCGAACTAAGTGAAATATTGGATAAAAGCCTTCCTTCAACAGCAAAAGCTATTGCTGAATTGATTGAAGATGGCTTGGTAATGGAAGATGGCTACGCGCGTTCAAGCGGCGGGCGCAGGCCGCAAGTGTACTCCATAAAAGGAGATGCTATGTACATTATAACCGTGGCCATGGATCAGTTTACAACCCGTATTCAGCTTACCGATTTACTTAATAACCCGGTTGGTGATATGATGGTGGTTGAATTGCAGCTAATGGATAACCCTGACGCGTTGCCAAAACTAATATCATACATAAACCAGTATGTAAAAAGTACCGGCATTCCTAAAGATAAATTTGCTGGCATAGGCATAGGTATGCCTGGCTTTATTAATGTAATTGAAGGTGTAAACTATACCCACCTTGATGCCGGCGGCGAAAGCTTAACCCATTTATTAACACAAGAAACAGGTATACCAACTTGTATTGATAACGACTCCAGCCTTATCGCGCTTGCCGAACAACGTTTCGGTATTGCGAAAAACCGTAAAGATGTTATGGTGATTAACCTTGGTTGGGGTATAGGGTTGGGAATGATTGTAAATGATGATTTATATCGTGGTCATAACGGTTTTGCCGGTGAGTTTAGCCACATTCCTATTTCTGATAGTAACGCGCTATGTAGTTGCGGTAAACGTGGATGTTTAGAAATTGAAGCATCTTTACTGGTTGTTGTGCAAAAAGCTATAGAAGGCATCAAGGAAGGCCGTGTTTCTTCTTTAAAATATACCGAAGAAAATCACCCTAAATTAGTTGGCGACGCGATAATGGAGGCCGCAAATGCAGGCGACCAGTTTGCTATTGAACTACTTTCGGATTCAGGTTATAAAATAGGTAAAGCACTTGCTATTCTTATCCATATCATGAACCCCGCAAGCATTGTTCTAAGCGGCCGTGGTGCGGTAGTGGGCAAAATATTATTGGCGCCAATACAGCAAGCTTTAAATAAATACTGTATACCTCGTTTAGTGGCGAGTACGGAGCTATTAATATCGGAACTCGGTTTTGATGCTGAATTGATCGGCGCAGCCATACTGGTAATGGAAAGTTTGGTTTGCGATCAGTAAGGTATAATCACTAAAGTATTTCCAGCAAATCTGTAAAATGTTCGATGGTCGCTATCTGCCCTTCTTCTACCTTACCAAAACCGTAAGCCGCAAAAATAAAAGGAACACCAGCCTTTTGTGCACTCGTAAAATCGCCCATAGTATCGCCAACATAAACAGGCGCTTTAAGGTTATGATCATTAACTATATCCATAATATTTTCAGCCTTTGGAGCATTCTTGGTACCATAACATTGGTGACCTAAAAAATAATGCCCTAACTGACTAAAATTCAGGAATGTCTCAATATAATTACTCTGGCAATTGCTCACGATGAATAATTTGTACCCGGTTTGCAGGTCTTGTAGCACAAATTCAAGCTGCGGATAAAGTTCGCCTCCCTTTTCGTCCAGGGTTTCAATCTCATATTTGGCTGCTATAGCCTTAAACTCTTCCCGCTGATTTTCATTAAGCTCCGGTAACAAAACTTCAAAAATAGCTTTATAGGTCATTCCGGTAATGCTACGTATGGTATCTACTGTAAATTCCTTTTGTACATAGTCAACTTGTTGCTCAGCTTTCTGCCATGCGGCAGCAACATTAGCGGTACTATCCCAAAGTGTGCCATCAAGATCAAAAATTATACTGTCGAATTTATTTTTCAGTGAGATACTCATGACCGCAAAAATAGATTTTTACCGGCATGATTGTGTTAAATTATGGCAAATAACATCTAAAAAGTAAAATAATCTCCATTTTTTGCAAACATCAACAATCAATCGTAATATTGCGATATAAATATGGGAACTACTAAAACTGAAATATTTACCGAAGAGCAAAACAAGCTGGCGCTAATGCTTAAAGCAATGGCACACCCGGCACGTATTGCCATTCTACAACATATAATAAGCGCTAACGCCTGCATTTGCGGCGATTTAGTAGAAGAACTAGGGCTGGCACAAGCAACCATATCACAGCATCTAAAAGAGCTTAAAAACGCAGGCTTAATACAAGGCACTATCGAAGGCGTTAGCATTTGCTATTGTATTGAGCCTACTGCATGGGCAATGCTAAATAAAGAATTAAGTAATTTCTTCCGGGCATATAATAATCCCAAAACCTGCTGTTAAAAAAATTTGATTTTATCTATCGTAATATTACAATTAAATAAAAAATGATAAACGCTATCCAAGCAATAAACTGGCAAACATTTAGGGATAAATTAATACAAAATCCTGAATTAAACCTACAATTTAAGTATGCGGAGAATAAACTGGTTGATGCCGCCTATCATATCACCGAAATTAAACAAGCACCTATCACATCGGTTGATTGTGGCGGTGTACTAAGTAGCTGGACGGAAATAATTGTACAATTATGGGAGCCAATTGGCCAGCATCAGCTTAAACCGATGAAAGTTAAAAAGGCATTAACAATTATTGATATTGTGGAACAAAAGTTAAAGTTAGCGTCGGACGGTATAGTGAAAATTGAATTTGGCAACTCGGATTTTGATACCCGCCAAATGTTTCCGAATGAAATTATAATAGATGGTGACGACCTAATTATTGATCTGCGCCCGGATGCTGTACAATGCAAAGCCATTAACCGTGGCGATAGCTGTGGCACTGACAAACCAAAAGTAGAATTAAAAAATCCGGTAGGCGCAAATAGCTGCGCGCCGGGATCAGGATGTTGCTAATTACATACAAGTGAAAAATATATTAGTATTATGCACAGGCAATAGTTGCCGTAGCCAGATAGCCGAAGGTTACTTAAGATATTTTGCAAAAAACAAAGCAAATGTTTACAGTGCAGGGATAGAAACCCATGGCGTTAATCCCAAAGCTATACAAGTTATGGCAGAAGATGGCATAGACATTTCTAAACATACCTCAAACAATATTGATGAATACATGGATATACCATTCGACTTTGTGATAACTGTTTGTGATAATGCCAAAGAGAATTGCCCTTATTTCCCAACCAAAGCACAACGCTTTCATCAGAACTTCTCTGATCCGGCAAAGGCTACCGGCGATTTAAACGAAATAATGAATGAATTTAGACGAGTACGGGACATGATAAAAGTCTATTCAGAAGATTTCATAAACGAACATCTATTATAATCTACATGAGTGCAAACAACTGCAACCCAGCCCAAAGAAAAAAACTATCTTTTTTAGATAGCTACCTCACGTTATGGATTTTTATAGCAATGGGCGCAGGTATTGCTCTGGGGTATTTTATACCATCGGCGCCGGCATTTATCAGCTCTTATTCCAGCGGTACAACCAATATACCTTTGGCTATCGGTTTAATATTAATGCTATATCCCCCATTGGCTAAGGTGAATTACGAAACCATTGGCAAAGTATTTAACAATACCAAAATATTAGGTGTATCCCTCCTGCTTAATTGGATCATTGGGCCAATACTCATGTTCGTCCTTGCGATAATATTTCTGCATCATTATCCGCAGTATATGATCGGGCTTATCCTCATCGGTATCGCTCGCTGCATAGCCATGGTATTGGTATGGAACGAACTTGCTGACGGAAACCGTGAATACGCCGCGGGATTGGTAGCTATTAACAGTATTTTCCAGGTGTTGCTCTACAGTGTATACGCTTGGTTATTTATTACCATTTTGTTACCTCTTTTCGGGTTTAAAGGCTCAATGATAAACATTACCATTGGCGCTATCGCAAAATCTGTCGCGGTGTATTTGGGTATTCCGTTTATTGCGGGTTTTACCAGCCGTTATATGTTTATCAAAGCAAAAGGCAAAGATTGGTATCAGCAAAAATTCATTCCTTTTATATCGCCTGTTACATTAGTTGCCTTATTGTTTACCATCATTGTAATGTTCAGCCTTAAAGGTAAATTGATTGTGGCTATTCCTTTTGATGTATTACGTATTGCCGTGCCACTGGTCATTTATTTCGCTATCATGTTTTTGGTCAGCTTCTTTTTAGGCAGATATCTTGGTGCTGATTATTCGCAAAATGCAGCCATATCCTTTACCGCCGCAGGCAATAATTTTGAATTAGCTATTGCTGTCGCAATAGGTGTATTCGGCATTAATAGCGGTCAAGCATTTGTAGGCGTAATAGGCCCGTTGGTTGAAGTGCCGGCTTTAATAGCATTAGTTAATGTGGCTTTTTGGCTAAAAAGAAGGTTTTATCCAGCAAATTAAACCCACAAAAAAGGGCAGGTATAAAACCTGCCCTTCTAAAAATCAAATCAAACTTATTTCAACTAACCTATTGTTGCTCTTCATCAGCCAAACCTTCGCGGCTGCTTTCGTAATGTTTAAGGATTTTGGCCTCAACATAAAAAATAATTTCTTCTGCAATATTCTTTGACTGATCGCCAACACGCTCCAGTTTACGAATGATGGATAAGATATAAAGCGCTTCGGGCAAGCTGTCAATATCTTTTTTGATCACTTCGGCAACAGTAATCGGTGCGGCATCATTAATATCATCTAACACGTCATCACGTTTAAATATGCTGCGTGCCAGTACAGTATCTTCTTTTTCAAAAGCGGTGCGGGTATCTATTAAAATATTTACAGCCTCTTCGTACATACGGATCATAGAAGTGCTTTCCATAGCCGCCTGGTCAAAATTAACAGACGAATCAACCACATATTTAGCTATACCAGCAGCAATATCGCCAATACGCTCTAAGTTGGTATTGATCTTTAAGGCAGCTAATAAAAACCTTAAGTCGATAGCTACCGGGCAATGTAACGCGAAAATATTTTCGCAATCCCTGTCTATCTTCAACTCAAAAGAGTTTACTCTTTTTTCTTTGATCAAAACCTCGCGCGCCAAATCCTTATCAAACTGGATCATAGCATCCTTGGCTTTGTTTAATTGAGACTGTACCAATATCCACATATTGATCAATTCCTTTTTAAGCGCGTTTATCTCGTTTTCTAATGGTGTCATAACTTTTGTTTTTGGTTATTGAAATTGAGAACCAAGAGTCAAGAATCAAGAGTCAAGATTAATTTTCTCTTGATTCTTGGCTCTTGGCTCTTGACTCTATTACGAAAATCTTCCTGTTATATAATTTTGTGTACGTTGATCGCTTGGGTTGGTGAACATTTGTTTGGTATCATCAAATTCCACTAACTCGCCCATGTAAAAGAACGCTGTCCTGTCACTAACACGTGCAGCCTGCTGCATATTGTGTGTTACAATGATGAGCGTATAATTAGCTTTCAGTTCATGAAACAAGGCTTCAACACTTGAGGTAGATATAGGGTCGAGTGCCGATGTTGGCTCATCAAACAAGATCAATTCGGGCTGCATGGCAATAGCGCGTGCAATGCACAAACGCTGTTGCTGGCCACCTGAAAGGAATGTACCTTTCTTATGTAACGAATCTTTAACCTCTTTCCACAAGGCAGAGCTGGTTAATGATTTTTCAACGATCACATCTTTATCAGCTTTTGATATTTTGATGCCGTTAAGCAAGTATCCGGCTACCACATTTTCATATATGCTCAGGTTCGGGAACGGGTTAGGGCGTTGAAACACCATACCAATTTTCGAGCGCACATAAATAGCATTCATGTCGTAAACATTTTCACCATCAAGCAGTATCTTACCTTTTGATGTCGCGTTAGGGATCAGCTCGTGCATCCGGTTAATGCCACGTAAAAACGTAGTTTTTCCGCAACCCGAGGGGCCCATTACGGCAATAACCTCATTTTTGTTTATACTGATATTTACATCTTTTACAACATGGTTATCACCAAAATAAGAGTTATAATTTTCAGCTTTTACAATTGTACTTTCCATTTTCTTGTTAACACTTTTGTGAATATGTTTAATACTAAAACAAACATTAATAATATAAATGACGCGCCCCAGGCCAGGTTATGCCAGTCATCATAAGGGCTGGTGGCATAAGTAAATATCAGGTGCGGTAAGCTTTCCATTGGTTTGGTAATGGAATATGATAAATACGGGTTACCAAAAGCGGTAAACAGCAATGGTGCCGTTTCACCAATAACACGAGCAACTGACAGCATGATACCTGACAAAATACCCGCGAACCCGCAGGGAACAATAACTTTTAAAATCACCCTATGATACGGTACACCTAATGAAAGCGCAGCTTCTTTTAATGAAGCCGGCAGCATTTTAAGTGTTTGCTCTGTCGACCTGATCACGATAGGCAACATCATGATAGCCAATGCGGCACTACCTGATATAGCCGAGAATGTACCTAACGGTTTAACGATCCAGAAGTAAACGACAATACCAACCACAATTGATGGTACGCCTTGCAAAATATCAACGCATAAACCGCTGTAATAAGCCAGTTTGGTACGCGGGTTTTCACTTAAATAGATACCGGCAGCCATCCCAACAGGGATTGCGACTACCGCAGCTACCATTACCATAATGAAACTACCGACTAATGCATTTATAATACCGCCGCCTGTTTCACCTACCGGTGCAGGTACGTTGGTTAAAAAATGCCAGTTAACCTGGAATATACCTTGTTTTATAATATACCCTAACACGATAATAAGTGGTACGGTAATTAAAAAAGCAAAAAACACTATGATGCCTTTAAATATCGCGCTCTTGGCATTTCTGAAATTTATATTTAATTCCATAGCTGATTATTCGTTTGTGAACCGGGTGATGATTCGTTTGCCAATCAGGTTAATTACTACCGTTACAAAAAACAAAACCAAGCCAAGCTCTATCAAAGCTGACAGGTATTGAGAGTGATCTGCCTCAGTAAACTCGTTGGCTATCACGCTGGCCATGGTATTACCCGGGCCAAAAATGGCGTTCTTAATACTATCTGCAACAGCACTGGTATTACCAATTAGCATGGTAACTGCCATAGTTTCGCCCAAGGCCCTGCCTAATGAAAGCAGCACGCCTGCAAACAAGCCCGAACGGGTGTAAGGCATGATCACTTTGCGGATCACTTCAAAACGGGTAGCACCCAAGCCATATGCTGCCTCTTTTAACGGAGACGGCACCATGCGGATTAGTGTTATACCCAGCGAAGCAGCGTAAGGGATGATCATCACCGCCAAAATAAGCGAAGATGTCAACACACCGATACCATAAGGGGCAACGCCTATTTTCATTTCGAATGTGCGGATGATCGGTACTAATACGAATAATCCCCAAAAGCCGTAAATGATAGATGGCACGGCAGCGATCAGTTCGATAGCATTTTTAAGCAGATCGGACAACCAGCCTTTGGGATTGTATTCCCCAAGGTAGATAGCAATAGCATAAGAAAACGGAACCGAAATAATTAGCGCGATAAATGAGGTAAGCAACGTACCTACCAAAAATGGATACGCGCCGTAGATATTACTTACCGGATCCCATACTTTACCCCATAAAAACCCAATGCCTAATGTTTTGATAGTTGGCAGGGATTCCAATATAAGGGTAGCCAATACACCTAATATAATTACCACAAGCAAAATGCTCATTGCTATTAGTATCCGCCTGAATATGGTTTCCCACTTAAGCTGACCGTTAGATAGTTTTAATCTTTTATTTTCCACAAAATGTTGGTTTTCTTATACAAACAACTACCAGTTCACGTATTTCGGGAACTGGTAGTTAGTTTTTAGAGTCAAGACTTATAAATCAGGAATCAAGACTTTTGATCTTGATTTCCTGACTCTATTTCTTAGTTCTTATTATAATATCGCTTTACCATCGTAAGTAGCTGATTTTAATATTTGCTCAGCAACTTTAACAGCCGATTTTGAAAGCGGCGCATAGTTTAACGGAGCGCAATCAGCTTGTCCCTGGTGAATATTCCACCATAACAATTTCACTAATTCAGTAGCACGAGCTTTTGAACGGCCGCCGTAGTTTTGCTCTTTGTATATTAAGGCCCAGGTAAAGCTGGCAATTGGGTAACCTTTAGGGTTATCGGTATCAGTGATTGATACTTTTGAATCTGCAGGGATAACCACGTTGCTAGCTAAAGTTGTAGCTTCAATAGTTGGCGTAATAAACTTTCCGCTTTTGTTTTGGATGTTTGAAATAGGCATGTGGTTTTGTTTAGCGTAAGCTAATTCAACATAACCAATAGCACCAGGAGTTTGCTTAACTAAACCAGCAACACCTTCGCTACCTTTACCACCTAAACCAGCTGGCCAGTTAACAGCACTTGCTTTACCAACTCTTTTTGCCCAATCAGCATTTACTTTAGTTAAGTAATCAGTGAAGATAAATGATGTACCGCTACCGTCTGAACGGTGAATAACTACGATAGGTAATTCAGGCAAGTTAACACCTTTGTTAGTAGCTTTAATTTCAGCCGCGTTCCAGGTAGTAATTTTACCTAAGTAAATATCAGCAAGATCTTTACCGGTAAGGTTTAAAGCCGCGCTAACACCAGGGATGTTGTAAGTTACAACAACAGCACCTGAAGTCATTGGGATATGCAGAACAGGGGCACTCATTTTAGCTGTTTGGTCAGCATTTAAAGGAGCATCTGAATCACCAAAATCAACTGTTTTGTTTGTTAACTGCAATATACCACCACCAGAACCAATTGACTGGTAGTTTACTTTAGAAGCAGTGTATTGAGAGAACATTTTTGAGAACAGGGGGTAAACAAATGTACTACCTGCGCCCAGTAAGGTATTATCCTGTGCCGAAGCAGATAATGTCGCCACTGATGCTGCTAATGCAACAACCGCAACTTTTAAACTTTTCATTACTTTCATGATCTGTATTTATATTGTTTGTTTGTGTTATTATTTACCGAAAGTGTAGAAGAAAGTCATTCTGTACACTAAAGTGTGGTTGTCAGGTAAGTAACCTGCTGTAGTTTTGTCTAATTGATCCATGTATCTTGTAAGCCATATGTTTGGCATAAAGTGGATGTTTTTGGCCGGAGTGAAATCTAAACCTGCTGTAACAAATTGTTCCTTTTCTGTAGGATCGTATGAACCATAGTTAGTATTAACAGTATAAGTATTTGCACCGTTAAATTTGGTATCAGGATTGTAAGCATCGAAACGTGCAAACCAACCCCATTGATTTTTAACAATGGCACCTTTTGCCCATAATGAAAGACCTTGTGCAGTTACATTTTCAGCAGTCAATGTGTTTTTATCGGTAACACCTAATCCAAATTGTTGGGTATAGGCCTCAACACCTACTGTTAATGGCGAGCTGTTGTATGAAACAAATATTTTATACATATTGTGCTCTTGTTCGCCTAGTACACCTGAAGGAAGAACTGTAGTAGCTACAGGCGTGTTAGATTGAGTTTTAGCATAATCCGCATATAAATCAACATATATTCTGTTGTTCAGGAATTTACCCCACAAATCGCCGTAAAATATTTTAAAGAAACCTGTGTTAGGGTTAGGATTGGTTGCACTTAAAGCGTTATTACTGTTATAAACAGTAGCTAAAGTTGAAGTAGTGTTATCACCTATCATGAAAACATAACCAAAGTTTTTAGTTTTAGGGTCAAAAGTACCTTGTAAAGCAGCACCTACATCATAAGAGTTATTCTTGTGGAAGTCAGTGATGGTTCTTTCAACTGAACGGTAGCCCCAGGTTGTTTCCGATAATGAAGTTGGAGCGTTTGTTCCACCTTCATTTAAAGCGAAACCTGGTGTACTCATTTCACCTATCACGAAATCCGTTCCTGGCCAAACTTCTCTTGCACGTAAGTTGAAGTTTTTGATGTAGAATGACATTCTGCCGTCAGCTAAGTTGTCACCGTTTTGAACACCTACAGTGCTGCTTACCGGTAAAGTGTTTTCGTTAGGCTCAGAGGCTAACAAAACTTCAGCTTTGAATTTTTTGTTGATATCATAATCGTAACCTAAGTATAAACGACGGAACTGAAAAGCATTTCTACCTGATGGAGTTTGGTAGTAGTTGTTTTCTTTACCTTGAGTTGAAGTTAAAGCTGGTGAGTGCTGATCATAATATGCATCACCAAATGCATAACCCCATAATCTTCTTTGTGGATGCCATGCAGTATCAACAGGCTCATCTTTTGCGGCTACTTTAGTAGCTGTTATATCTGCGTTAGCGGCTGAGTCAGTTTTGATAACTGTTTTCTTGTGCATAGTTTCTGCCGATGCAAAAGTAGTTTGGGCTTCAGTAGTAAAGCTGGTCATTAACAGGGCCGTTAATGCTGCAGTACCAAGTAAATACGTAAACGTTTTTTTCATAACGAAATGAGTTTAAATTTTTTCTTCAAAGGTGCGGCGCTCAGGTTACCTTAATATTAAGGATGCATTAACATTTGGTAATGTTATTTAAATATTAACTTGATGAAGTTTATATACTCTGAGTATAATTTGCTTAATTATAGATTAAATTTATATTAAATAAACAGCTGTTTAGCAGCCAATTACCCATAAAATCACTACTTTAAAATTTGTTTATATAGAATTAACATAGCATAATCCTGCGTTAATACCCAGTTAATATCCCGCCGTTATTTTAGCGTCTTTAATAACAACAGGCATATGGGAAGATTTTTCCAAGATTATTTTTTAAATGGCGCGCAGTTCTATAATTTATTTGATCAGGCTGCCGACAATGCTGTTGAAATGGCTGGCTTACTGGTGAATGCGGTAAACAGTGATTTGGCAGATGATCGTGAAGTAATTTTCAAACAAATAGACCGTCTTGAAAATATCGGCGATGACATCACCCATAAAATATACCTGGCGCTCGACAAGGTAATCTTTACCCCTTTAAACCGCCCCGATATTCATACCCTGGCATCAGCCATTGATGATGTTGCCGATTTTATACATGAAGCAAGCGAGCGGATGTACTTATATAATATTACTGAATTCACTTCATCCATGATAGAAATTGCCGATATTGTACTGGAAGCGAGTAAGGAAATTAAAAAGTCGGTTAATATGCTTAGCGCATCGGCAAAAGGTGCTTTAATATTAGAATCATGTAGGCACATTAAACAATTAGAGCATAACTCGGATCAGATCTATTATAATGCCCTTGCCGATCTTTTCGCAAACGAGAAGAACGCAATAACATTAATCAAATACCGCGAGATCCTATACTCATTAGAAACTACCACCAATAAATGTAAAAGCGTTACCGACGTTTTAAAGACCATTTTAGTAAACAGCTTTAATTTTTCGGCTAATAGTTAAATAGCCTAATCTCTGTTACTTAAATAATTACTTTTGCGGTATAATGGCAAATACCACTAATAATTCCAAATACGAAAAGCTTATACTGCTTACCGAAGGCGATTTCCAGGCATTTTTATATGATTGCGATGGAACACTTGCCGATAACATGGGCGCCCACAAAAAAACTTACGTACACATAGCCGCGCAAGATGGTGTTTTAATAGATGCTGCTTTGGTTGATGAATTAGCAGGCTGGCCAGTTGTAAAAGTAGTTGAAGAAATAAATAAACGTTACAACAGCACGCTTGACCCTATTGAATTCGCGCATAGAAGAGAAGAGCTTTTTCTGGAAGAATATATAGATCAAACCCAACCCATAGATTACGTGGTTAATCATTTAAAGGCGCATGTGGGTAAAGTTAAAATTGCTGTAGTTTCCGGAAGCCAGCGTAGCGCCGTGGAAAGAACCTTGCGTGTACTTGGAATAGCTGGTTTGCCTGAAGTATTAGTTTGCGCAGGCGAAACCCCGCATGGCAAGCCATATCCTGATCCGTTTTTAGCTGCTGCCGAAAAGTTAGGTGTAGCACCCGAACATTGCCTTGTTTTTGAAGATGGCGAGGCGGGAACCCTTGCCGCGGAAGCAGCGGGTATGAGGTGGATAAGAATTGATAAAATATAGCGCCTCACGATTAGTTGGATTAAAATACAGTTTCGTCAATTCTAATCCGGTTACAATCCGAAAAATTTCATAATCCCGTTTTAATTACAGAAACTTGTTAAACTAAACTTAACAGGTTAAAATATTTATTTTCAGGGCTTATGAGCAAATGCTACTCGGCAATAATTACCGGTATTTTGTTATTTATTTTTATTGGTGATGCATTTGGCCAACATCAGTTAGTTACTGATGCTAAAAAGAAAGCGCTTCACGATCTTTCGCTTCAAAAAAACGCCTTATATGCCAGTAGCCATCAACAGGCTTTGGCGCAAGCGACCATTCATGGCTGGAAAATCCTGACTAAAACAAAAGACGGCGGGGTAAAATCATTACAGGGATTAAACAGCAAGGGCTTCCCCATCTATCTTAAAACCTATGATAATATAATATCAGCTGCAACAACTCAAACCAACGCTGTTCAGCCCGGTGGATCATTAGGCCTTAATTTATCTGGATCAAGTAGTTTCTTAGCCAATAAGCTTGGCATTTGGGATGGCGGCGCGGTATATGCCGCACACCAGGAATTTGCGGGCAAAACAATAACTCTTAATACTACCGAGGCAGTATTAGACCACTCAACACACGTTGCTGGCACCATGATAGCCAAAGGTGTTTATGCACCAGCTAAAGGAATGGCTTTTAATGCAAGTACCTTGCAATCGTATGATTTTAATAATGATATTACCACCATTAGCGCGGCCGCATCAGGCTTAATACTGTCAAACCACTCTTATGGTGACGTTGCCGGATGGGATCTGGATGATAATGGTAACTGGACATGGTATGGCTTACCCGGCGATAGTGTCGACTATGCATTCGGCCAATATAGTGACCGCACAGTCAGTTTCGACCAGATAGAATATAATGCGCCTTATTACCTGATTGTGGAATCAGCGGGAAATTCACGTGGCTATAACGGCCCTGCAATTGGTGGTACTTACCAGGGTTACACCAGTGCAACAAATATGACCTTGATTACAAAAACCCGTACCGCTACCAGCAACATTAGCAGTCAACTTGGTTATGATGGTATTGCTACCACCGGCAACGCTAAAAATATTTTGACGGTCGGTTCAGTAGGCCAATTACCATATGGGCCGCCCAATAGTTCAGCTATTATCGCCAGTTACTTTAGTAGCTACGGGCCAACGGATGATGGGCGCGTTAAGCCTGATATAGTTGGCATGGGCGAAAATGTGTTATCATGTGGTGCAGCATCACCCACAACTTATATTACATTAAGCGGTACATCCATGTCGGCGCCAAATGTAACTGGCTCACTCTATTTATTGCAGGAGTATTACGCAGAGAAGCACTCCGGCGCTTTTATGCGTGCTGCTACTTTAAAGGGACTTGTATGTGCTACCGCTGTTGACGCAGGAACCGTTGGGCCTGACTATATGTATGGATGGGGGCTGCTCAATACGAAAGCTGCAGCACAGGCATTAATTGATAATGGTACAAAAAGCATTATAAAAGAAGATTCCTTATCGCAAGGGCAAACAAAAGCATTTGCTGTAACGGCATCAGGTGATGGCCCATTAATAGCCACCATTTCATGGACAGACCCAGCAGGCACAGCAACAGCGGATGGGATAGTAAATGACCGAACCATTAAATTAGTAAACGATCTGGATATTAGGGTGAATGATGGCACAAATACATTTATGCCATGGATATTAGATCCATTAAATCCATCAAACCCGGCGCAAACAGGCGACAATATTCGTGATAATATTGAACAGGTTTATATAGCGGGCGCCGTTCCGGGTAGACAGTATACTATCACCGTTTCACACAAAAACACATTACAATCAGGTGGACAAGCATATTCATTGATAACGACAGGTGTGGGAGGCTCGGCATATTGCACATCAGGACCAACCTCAAGTGCCGATTCGCGTATAAATAACGTAACACTGTCAAACATAAACAATACTCCACCAGCAGGCTGTACTACTTATTCTGATTACACCAACCTTACAGATTCACTGGTTGCAGGAAAAACTTATCCATTAAGCCTTACACTAGGTACTTGTGGCAATAACTTTAACAAAGTTGCAAAAGTATATATTGACTGGAATGGCGATGGCAATTTCAACGGCCCCGGCGAATTGGTAGCAACCACAAACGTTATTAACGGCACAGGTAGCTACAACACTAACATCACCGTCCCCATTACTGTTATACCCGGCAATTACAGTTTAATGCGCATAGTATTAAGTGAAACCAGCGATACATCAGTAGTACAGGCATGCGGCTCTTACGCGAAAGGCGAAACACAGGATTACCGTGTTGAATTCATCAAATCTACCACAGATGCAGGTGCAGTGGCAATCGCCAATCCGGACACAACCGGCAATTGCTCCGGTCCTATTCCTATTACGGTCACGCTTAAAAACTATGGTTCTGCTTCCGTAAGTAATATCCCTGTAACAGTAACCGTACAAGCACCTAACAATACCATTACTACCTTTAATGAAACTTATACCGGTACATTATCGCCACTAGCTGAAGCTAACTTCAAATTAAATTCAACTTTTAATGCAATAGCCGGAGCAACATATACCATAACTGCCGTAACCAGCCTTCCTAATGACGTAATTACCAGCAATGACACTGCAAGCACAAAAATCACTATAAACCCGGCGCCAACTATCAGCAACCTGAATGTTAATTATTGTATTGAAAGTAGTAAATATTCATTTACCGGTACCGGCGATGGAACAATATTCTGGTATAATAACACCACAGATACTGCCCCTATTGCTATAGGATCGCCTGCAACGGCAACACAAATCTCAGCAAACAAGACGGTTTACGCGGGTCTTAATGATTTTAGCGGTACAGTTGGCCCAGCTACTAAGGAAGTTTTTAGCGGTGGTGGATATAACCAATTCGGCCCCTCGGTATTGGTACATGCAAATGCACCCGTAATATTGCAAAGCGCACGCTTATATATTGGCTATCCGGGTAGTTTAACATTTTCGGTAACTAATGCAGGAGGCGAAACATTATCGAGCACAACGATTAATGCAGCTGCAACTACTACTAACCCGCAACCTGGTGCACGGAATGATGACCCAAGCGATACTGGCAAGGTATATAATTTAAACTTACTGATACCGGCAGCAGGAGATTATTCAATAAATGTTGCTTATGACGCTAACGTCACCATCTACCGCAATAATGCTGGCGTAAGTGGATATCCTTTTTCGGCCGATAGTGTGTTTAACATAATAAGCAATACCGCCACAGGAACAGGTACCAATCCAGCTACTTACTATTATTATTTTTATAACCTAAAGGTAATAAGCACAGGTTGTACTTCTGATGGAAGGCAAGCTGTAGTATTGGTAAGACCAACTATTACTGCCAATGGCACGGAACTAAACTCTAACTTTGCATCAGGAAACCAATGGTATTTAAATGGCAACATTTTAAATAATGCTACCAACCAAACATATTTACCCACAGTTAATGGTAATTACAAAGTCAGGGTTACTTCAAGCACGGGATGTTCAGATACATCATCTACTTTTGTATATATATCGCCCTCAACTGTAACTGATAACGGCGTGGGCTTAACATTATACCCGGTACCGGCGAATACCATTTTAAATGTACTGTTTAATGCCCCGACCAATGCAGACATGAGCCTGAGCCTGGTAAGCAGCATAGGCAGAATTGTATATACCAGCAAACAAAGCATAACCGCGGGCAACTTTAGCACCGTGTTAAATGTAAGCAATCAGGCTCCCGGCGCATATATATTAAAGTTGATGCTGGGCACTAAGGTTTATACAAAAAAGATCGTTATTGTTAGATAACGATCTTTTTTAGAAATGATTAGTTAGAAATGATTAAAAGGCATATTTCAATCCTATACCGGGAGCAAGGTCAAAGTTAGGGCCACTGGCTAACTCTATTCTTGGATCAAGATCGAGGCTTATGGCTATAGGCGTGTTAGGAAAAGTATATTCAAGACCAACAACTCCATCCGCGCCTAACAAAATATGGTTGTTGTTATAATATTTAGCGCCGTTAAAATTGTCAACTTCACCTTTACCCTCGGAACCGATATGGGCGCCGAATCCATAATAAAATTTTAACGCGGGCACATTAAAGGCCTCTTGGTTTAATTCATACAAACCGGTTAAAACAAGTCCATGATTATTGAAGCCGATTATACCTTCATAAGATATATCATTGGTAGGGAAATATTTTATGCTCACCCCGCTTTCAAATGGGCCGAACTTTAACCCCACCGCGGTTTTATAATCCTGGCCGCCCTGCGTTTGCGAATCTTGCGCCTTTAATCTGTTAGAAATTATCAAAAAGGAGGCTGCAATAAACAATGTTAAAAGTATTTTTTTCATCAATAGGTAGTTTTGTGACTATAAATATTACAATCAGAAAACGACCAAAATTAGGTTTTATGGCTTGGTTATCTAAAAAATTAATATTCTAGTTGGCAAACCAGCTGTGTGTCAATAAAAAACAATTCTGTTTTTAGCAGCACAATGCATCAAAATAAACTAAATTAGTGCGGTTATCCCGCCAAGGCATTGCGGGTATTTTAACCATATTATAGTTCAATGCGAAATTCCATTATAATAAAAAAAGCATGTTATTTGCTTTTATTTTTACTTCTCATCCCTACTTTACATGGTTGCGTACAGGGTGCTTTAAATGATACCAGCGGCAAGGAATATACTAACGGGATGGTTGTTTGCGCTTATCCAGATGCATCAAAGGTTGGGCTGGCCATCCTTCAAAAAGGCGGCAATGCTGTTGATGCAGCCATAGCCGTACAATTTGCGCTCGCCGTAACATTACCCCAGGCCGGCAATATAGGCGGCGGCGGATTTATGGTGTATCGTGCTGCCGATGGCCAAAGCAATACACTTGATTTCAGGGAAAAAGCCCCCGCAGCCGCGACAACTAATATGTATCTTGATTCAGCTGGTAATCCAATACCCGATATGAGTTTATATACTCATAAAGCCTCAGGTGTACCCGGTTCTGTTGATGGCATGATTGAAGCGCATAATAAATATGGGAAGTTAAAATGGGCCGACCTTGTACAGCCTGCTATTGATCTCGCCGCAAGCGGATTTAAAATTACTGATAAGCTTGCCGAAGGATTAAATGAATCACAAGGGATATTCAAGAAACTGAATCCGGGCAAATCATATATGCTAAAAGACACACCATGGAAAGAAGGTGACCTATTAGTACAGACTGATCTGTCTAAAACTTTACAATTGATTCGTGATAAGGGCCGTGCGGGCTTCTACGAGGGTGAAGTTGCCGATGAAATGGTAGCCGAAATGAAAGGTGGAGACGGTATCATCACCAAAACTGATCTTAAAAATTACCATGCCATTTGGCGTAAACCTATCATCGGCCAATATAAAAACTATACAATAATTACCATGCCTCCCCCATCAAGCGGCGGAATTGCCTTAATCCAACTATTAAAATCGGTTGAAAAATATCCTTTACAACGATGGGGCTATAACCAGGATTCGACTGTACAATTAATGGTTGAAGCAGAACGCCGGGTTTATGCAGATCGTTCAAAATACCTGGGCGATCCTGATTTCTACAAGGTACCTATTGACAGTCTGTTAAATCCAGCTTATATAACGCGACGCATGCAAAGCTTTAACTGGAACGCCGCAACGCCAAGCACCGCGATACAACCCGGAACATTTGTAGGCTATGAAAGTGATCAAACCACACACTATTGTGTTGTTGACCGTGATGGGAACGCGGTATCTATTACCACTACACTTAACGATTCATTCGGATCAAAAATATTTGTTAAAGGCGCTGGCTTTTTGCTGAATAACGAGATGGATGATTTTAGCGAAAAGCCCGGCGTTCCAAATATGTACGGCCTGGTTGGCGGCAAAGCCAATAGCGTACAGCCCGGCAAACGCATGTTATCATCCATGACACCAACTATCGTTGAAAAGGATGGTAAATTATTTATGGTGGTAGGTACACCCGGAGGTTCAACAATTATCACTTCTGTATTTCAAACCATATTAAATGTGATTGAATTTAACATGGATATGCAACAAGCTGTTACTGCCAAACGTTTCCATAGCCAATGGCTGCCGGATGAAGTAGATGTTGAAGCAGCGGCTATAGATAGCATTACCCGTCAAAAATTGCAAAAAAAAGGTTACAAAATTGTGGATCATAAACCTATAGGACGTGTTGATGCAATTTTGAAGACAAAATGGGGTTATTATGAAGGCGGTGCTGACCCTAGGGGTGATGACACTAAACTTGGATGGTAAATTTTACGAAGCCGAAAATTACTTATGTTTGTGATATATGCGTAACAATGTAAAAAGCCAGGAAACCATCGACTATTTTTTGAAAATAGTATGGCAAACTGTTGCAAACAGGTATAACCAATTGGTAACAGAATTTGGCATTACGCAATCAATAGGATATTTATTGATCAATATTGATGAACAGGAAGGTACTACGGTATCAAAAGCGGCTGCTTTACTCGGGCTAAAATCAACCAGTTTATCGCGAATGCTTAATCAACTCGAAAAAACAGGACTTATTTATCGGGAATCAAACCCAGGTGATAAGCGATCTGTTAAAATTTATTTAACAGATTTGGGTAAAGAGAAGCGACACCTTGCCCGTGGCATTGTTAAACAGTTTAATAACTACCTGAATGACCACATTAACGAGGCCGATAAACAATATTTAATAAATATGCTCGAGAAGATAAACCAGCTAACCTTAAATTACAAGCCATAAACAGCTCTAAAAAAGCACTCCTCCCACAATAAATCTCAATTTACAGGGTTAAATCACAATAATATTGTTAAAAAATGTTAACCTGCCGTTTTTGAATTATAAAAGAATAAATTTGCCGTTTGAAATTTAAATGAACAGGATACTGTTAGTTATTGCGCTTTTCTATGTTTGCTGCACTGTTGCCTGTACTAAATCGTCATTATACGGGCCTACACAGTATGCGGCACAGAAAAAAATTGATGATTCAATTGTAAGCAATTACATCCGGGTCAATGGTTTAGAAGGCAAATTTAAACATGTACAAAACAATGACACAATTGGTGTTTATTATATGGTGATTGATACGGGATCGGCTAATACTCTTTTTACAACATCAACACAGGTAACTGTGGGTGATACCGGAAGATATATTAACAAAAATGGTACTTCCGAAACCCAATTTTATGAAACCAATAATTTTCATCCATCATATACCTTGGCAAATGTAATCTTAGGGTGGCAATTAGGTATTCCTGAAGGTACAGCAGGTGGCGAGATCCGTTTACTTATACCCTCGCGCTACGCATATGGCCATTATCCTCAACAAGCGCTGGGACTGCCCGGGGATGCTATTCTTGATTTTTCGATACGAATTTATAGTGTAACTAATTAATTAAATGAAACAAACAATTTTTACCCTTTTACTACTTTCAACTATTGGGTTTATGTCATGCCGAAAAACCGGCACGGAACCCAATATTGCGCAATATGATCAAACCCAAATACAAAACTACATCAAGGCTAATGGTATAACAGGCATGAAACCAGATCGTGGTGATACATCAGGTATTTATTATAAGATATTAGACACTCCAAAAGCTGTTTTAGGCGACAGTTTAACTTATAGCGACAATGTATCCTTTGTATTTACCCTGCGTAGTTTTGATGGTAAATATACAAGTAATGATACTATCATGAATCACTATGCCGGTTATGTAGGGCATATTAGCACTTCGAACTTACCTGCCGGGCTTGAAATCGCTATAATTAATGATTTAAAATATAGTGGTGGTAGCATGCGCATATTAATACCATCTGATTTAGCTTACGGCGTTAATGGGTACGGATCGGGTAGTATAAACGTTGCTGGCTCCCACATTGCAGGCAACCAGTGCCTGGATTACTATGTCCATATTATTTCTTCTGAAAAGAATAATGTTTATGGTACTAATGCTTATGGCTATCAATATATCAGTAACACCGCGCAAAATGCTTATGATGATCAGGTAATACAAAATTACCTGACGGCTAGTGGTTTCACTTACTCCAACACTCCATCTAATATTGTTAGCAGTAAAACTTATTACAGGGTGCCATCTATTAACGTCCCGGGCGCTTACTATTATTACGCTATAAAGGTCCAAGGTACAGGTACTGATACAATTAATCAAAACTCAACCATAACAACCACTTATGCGGGTAGGATATTAAATAATACATATTTTGATGAATCGAATAATACTATAGCCGATACCATCAGTTTCGCCGTTCCTACTTTAGCATTAGGTGTTCAAGAAGCATTGAGCCATGCAACCACAGGGGCTACGATTTCAATGATATTGCCATCAGCCTTAGGGTATGGTGCTAACCCGCCATCGGGGGGCGGTATTCCTACTTACAGTCCTTTAAGATTTGAGTTTGAAGTGAGGAGAGTATCTCCCTAATTAACTCCCTGATAAGGCCGCTTTAAAGGCTTTTAAACATCGTTCACGTGCAAAAGCATGATCGATAATGGGTTTTGGATATTTGCTGAAGTCAGCATACTCCGGAACCCATTTTTTTATGTAAATAAATTGCGGATCAAACCTTTTCAGTTGTGAATCAGGATTAAAGATGCGGAAATATGGTGCGGCATCAGTACCGCTCCCTGCCGACCACTGCCAACCGCCAACATTGCTTGCCATCTCGTAATCTAATAATTTCCTGGCAAAATAGCGCTCACCCCAGCGCCAGTCAATTAAAAGATCCTTGGCTAAAAAGCTGGCGACAACCATTCTTACCCGATTATGCATATATCCCGTTGCATTCAATTCACGCATACCGGCATCAACCAATGGAAAACCAGTATTTCCTTCGCACCATGCTTTGAACTGAACTTCGTCATTTATCCACTTAATATTATCATAATCATGCCTGAACGAATGATCCATAGTATATGGGAAATGATCAAGGATCATCATATAAAACTCCCTCCATATCAACTCATTCAGCCATGTTTTTTCCTTATACCCATTAGCAGTGCCCGCAAGTTTACGTATACTAACCGTGCCGAATCGTAAATGCAAACCAATATGTGATGTGCCTTTGATCCCAGGATAATCACGCTTTTCAGCATAATCCTGTATCGCAGTTTCATAGTTCTCACTGGGAAAATTCATGGAACTTTTTTCAAAGCCTATACCCTTTAACGTTGGCATCTTAAGGCTAGTCGTTTTAAACATGTTTTTGAAATATTTTTTTGTCGAATAAGCTTTTAAATGGAACGGCGTAAGCGTTTCGTACCATTTACGCATATAGGGGGTATAAACAGTGTAAGGTTTACCGTCGTTTTTTAAAACCTCGTCGCGGTCGAATATAACCTGGTCTTTATATGTTTTAAATTCAATATTGTGCTTCTTTAAAAATCCAGCAACATCTGCATCACGTTTTTTCGCATACGGCTCATAATCATGATTGGTATAAACTAATGCAATCTCATAATCGTTTAACAGTTTCTTCCACACATGTTCCGGCTTATCGTAAAAAACCAGCAAACTACTACCATGCTTTTTAAGCTCGGTATCAATATTTTCAATAGCGTTATAAATAAAAGTTACACGCGCATCATCTTTATCCTCCAGTTTATATAGTATTTCTTTGTCGAAGATAAATATCGGCAGCACCGGGTTGCCGCTCTTTAAAGCGCGATATAAACCAGCATTGTCATCCAACCTCAAATCCCGCCTGAACCAGAATATGGTTAATGGCATTTTTTTATCCATAGATTTCTTTTAGCGCTACCAACAGGTCAGGGTAATCAAACTCAAACCCGGCATCTTCTATTTTTTTAGAAGATGTCCTGTCGCTTTCTAACACTGCGATCCGCATTTCACCTAAAATTAATTTTAATAAAAACTCAGGTACATTTGGTGTCCAAAGTGGTTTATGAAGCTGCTCAGCCACCGCTTTGGTTAATTGTTTATTAGTCACCGGGTTTGGCCCTGTCATATTATAAACACCTGATAATGAGTCGTTTTCAATACCATAAATATACATTTTTACCACATCGCGCCAGTGTATCCACGGCATCCATTGCTCCCCGTTGACTAATGGCGATCCAATTCCCCATTTTATAGGATTAGCTAATTGAGGTAAAGCTCCACCATCTTTATTCAACACAATTCCGGTGCGGAATTTTACAATTCGTAAATCCAAATCCTCGCCTTTATCAGCAGCAGCCTCCCACTTTATACAAACCTCCGCTAAAAAATCACTTCCTGGTTCACTTTCCTCAGTAAGTAGTTCTGATCCTCTATCGCCATAATATCCCGTTGCTGATGCGCTAATTATGGTTTTTACGTTATGGCTTTTTTTACGAAGAACCTGATAAATCAATCCAACTGATTTAGTCCGACTATCTATAATTTCCTTTTTTCGTTTATCCGACCAGCGCTTATCAACAACACCCGCCCCTGCCAAGTGCACAATAGTATCAATTTCATTTATACATGCCTCATCAATCTCACCTTTGGGTACATCCCACAAATAAGTTTTCACTTTAGGATTGTTGCCCGGTTTCCGGCCTAAATGGCTCACCTTATAACCTTTATCTAATAAAGCTTGGGTTAGATGAGTGCCTATCAGCCCTGTACCACCTGTTAATAAAATATGTTTTTGCATAATTATTCTTAATGTGCTTCTAAAGCTACTTCAGGTATTTTGTAACTGATGAGTTTTTTAGCCATCCCTTTAAATATAAATAAATGGAATGGCAACATGCTGTACCAGTATAATCTGCCTAAAAGTCCGTTAGGTCTAAAGGTAGCTACCTGACTAAGTATTTTTTTATTATTTCTTTCGATAATTTTAAACTCCAGCCAGGCTTCGCCGGGCAATTTCATTTCTGCATACAATAATAAACGTTTGGCTTTTTTATCTGCAAGTAATACCCGCCAAAAATCAATTACATCTCCAGGTGAGACATTAACATTGCTGGTACGCCCACGCCGCAATCCCACTCCGCCTACTATTTTATCTAAAAATCCACGGATGCCCCATATCCAATCCCAATAATACCAGCCGCGGTTACCACCAATTGCCATAATATTATCCAATACCAGACTATCATCGACTGAAATGGGTAACTTAACTTTATATTCCAGCGTGCCGTTTTGCGGTACTTTTATTTGATCCATGAATGACGAGTTCAGATAGCCCATGTTCAATGCATCCTTCCAACTGGAAACAACCGAATTTTGCTCGATCTTTTTAAATGCTAATTCCAATGCTTCTTTATACGTAGAACATTTGTGCGGGACCACTTTATCTATAGTATGATCTTTTACTATAGTCTCATTTTTCATACTATCCACCAGGCTCTGCGCTAACTGGTAGCTTGTTGAGGTAACAAAGTAAAGCCAGTAAGAGGATATTTTAGGAGAAAGGAACGGGATAGTAATAATGTAACGCTTAAGCTTGCGCACCTCGGAGTAGCCCAACATCATTTGTTTAAAGCTGAGTATATCCGGCCCGCCAATATCAAATGTGCTATTTAAAGCTTTTTCATTTGATAAAACACCTTCCAAATAAGCCAGTACATCTCGTATCCCTATCGGCTGGCATTTCGTATTTACCCAGCGCGGTACTGTCATTACCGGTAGTTTTTCAGTTAGGTCACGAATTATCTCGAAAGAGGAACTTCCTGAGCCGATAATAATAGCCGCTCTTAATACCGTTAAAGGTGCTTTGGCCTCACGCAGTACATCTTCCACATGCCTGCGGGATTTCAAGTGTTTGGAAAGGTTGTCATCATTAGTAATACCACTCAGATAAATAATTTGCCTGCAATTGGTTTTGTCAATTACCTCAACAAAGTTTTCGCCAGACTGTGCTTCCAACTTTGCAAAATCTTCATTTTGCGACATGGAATGTACCAGGTAGTAAGCCGCTTCAATATTTTTAGGAAATGTTTCGATACTATTCCTATCAAGCAGATCACCTTTTATTAGAGTGACCTTATCGGCATAGTCATTTTGCTCATGAAAGCGTCGTTTATCGCGCACAAGGCAAACTACCTGATGGCCTTTCTCTAAAAGAATTGGGATAAGCCGTGTCCCTATATAACCATTGGCACCTGCAATTAATACCTTCATATCATTGCAACAACATAATCAAGATGCTGTTTGGTTTATAGCATTCCTAAAACGAATAGTTAGGCATTAATGCTATCATAGGCAACCACCTTAGCGCAAAGCTTACCATACTCCCCGATGAATCCTTGGTGGATAGGATCAATTTCGTATGATTCATGATCTGCCTGGCTGTTAAAGAGGATCAATAACGAAACATCATAAGTATCATCAGTTGGCCCGCCATGGCTGTCTGCAACTATGCCAATATGAATATCCCTGATTGTGGTTATGGTGGTTAAAATCTTCAACCCATCAACAAATTTTTGTTTGTCGGCTTTATCATTCAACCAAAAAAGCACGTGGTGTGCGAATGTATTTTCTAAGATCATAAATTCAGTATTATAAACTATCAACCGCAAAATGCGTAGTTACATGCGGTTTATAAGTATCTGTTTTAACTTTTGCATTCAACTCATGCAATATATTGTACAACCCAAAATTCGTGCGGTTTACATAAATAAAATGTTTAACGCCACGCGCTTGTTTAAACTCGGGCATCTTTGATATCTTCTCGCCAAAACTAAACAGTTCATCAAAAAAATTGGTCTCACCAAAATCAAAGGTACTGTCGATATAAGGCATTGCGAACAATTTGATCATCTGTTTATACATACCATAATAAAACTCCACCTGTGCAAGTGTATCCTTCGGTTGGATCATCTCCAGTAAGCGGAAAGCCTTAATGGTTTCTTCTTTATTATCCAATAAATTAGTTGAGGTAAGCGAGAAGAAAGGCGAATAAAAATCTTCCGGCATTTCCTTGATACAGCCAAAATCAATCACTCCCAATTTACCATCAGGCGTAATCATAAAATTACCTGGATGCGGGTCGGCGTGTACGGCGCGTAATTCATGCTGCTGGAAATTATAAAAATCCCAAAGCGCCTGCCCTATCGTGTTCCTTAATTCTTGCGATGGATTAGTAGCTAAGAACTCTTTTAAATGCTGACCTTCGAGCCAATCCATTGTGATGATACGCTTGCTGGATAATTCAGGATAATAGGTAGGAAAAACTACATTATTTAAATTAGCGCAGGCATTGGAAAATTCAATCGACCTGCGGATCTCTAATTCATAATCTGTTTCTTCTAACAGGCGCTCTTCAACTTCGCGCATGTATACATCCAGTTCTTTTTCACTCATGCCTAATAATCGGAAAGCAAATGGCTTAACCAGTTTCAGGTCGGATGAGATAGAATCACCCACACCCGGGTACTGAATTTTAACAGCTAATTTTTTTCCATTTAACTCTGCCGAATGTACCTGCCCAATAGAAGCCGCATTGGTTGACTTCAGGTTAAACTTATCATAAATCTGCTCTGGAGTTTTGCCAAGGTTTTTTTTGAACGTTTGAACGATCAGCGGACCGGACAGCGGCGGCGCATTGTATTGAGACTGCGAAAACTTATCTACATAAGCCTGCGGCAGCAGGTTTTTATCCATGCTAAGCATTTGCGCTACTTTTAAGGCACTGCCTTTCAATTCGCTTAATGATTCATAGATATCTGCAGCATTATCCTCATTCAATTCACTTTTATCCATATCGGGGTTAAAGAGTTTTTTGGAGTAATGCTTGATGTAATTTCCGCCGATCTTGAAACCTGTTTTAACAAATTTACCTGATCGTTGTACTTTACTTGTTGGTATGCTATTTTGTTCTTTTGGCGTATCGCTCATATCTTTCAGTTCATAGTATACTGTTCATGGTTCATAGCAAATCTCATGTTTAACAGGTAGTTACCATGAACTATCAACCATGAACCATAACCTATTCAAATAATGCAGCCAACTTTTGTACCGTTAAAGTGGAATAGTCATCTATTACCAAATTTGACGGTTGCAGTTGATCTGCTTTGTGGCCAGTGGTAATTCCTACCACTTTCATGCCAGCGGCGTTCGCTGCCTTAATACCTGCCAATGAATCTTCAAAAACT
This sequence comes from Mucilaginibacter tundrae, assembly GCF_013408825.1. Lineage (GTDB taxonomy): Bacteria > Bacteroidota > Bacteroidia > Sphingobacteriales > Sphingobacteriaceae > Mucilaginibacter. The sequence goes on along the minus strand of NZ_JACCBZ010000008.1, from coordinate 81,221 downwards.
ACACAATTGGCAGGGTCTGCATTTAGCTCTTCGGCAGCTTTTAAAAATATCTGTGGGTTAGGTTTTCCTTTAGTTACTCTGCTCCCGTCGATGATCGCTTCAAAATCCTGGCGGATCGGTATCTTATTTAATATAAAATTAATATCCTCCATGGTAGCCGATGATGCCATCGCCATTTTAACACCGGCATCTTTCATTTCTGATAAAAAGTTTTCCAACCCGTTAATCGGCCTTAAAAAGGGTGCATATATTTCGCGGTAGTAAGTTTCCTTTTCGTTTAGATAACCCTTCAAGGTTGCCTCATCAGCATCCGGGAATAATCCCCTTAACGTTTCAATAATGGGTACACCGCTGATAGATGTTTTGTAGGTTGATTCTTCCAGTTCGCCAAGTCCGTGATTTTTATAAAAGGCTTGCCATGATTTAAAGTGATATGGGGTATTATCTACCAAAGTACCGTCCATATCAAAAATTGCGGTAAAGTTTTTCAAAGAGTAAATGTGTTAAGCCCCCTCTAAATCTCCCCCGGTTGGGAAGACTTTTAAGCCCTCCCTTCCCGGGAGGGTTTGGGTGGGGCTGTTATAATTAAAATCCGAAACCCATCTTTTCTTTCATACCGCCGTTTTTAGCTAAAAACTTGCCGTACTCAAAAAGGTTGTCAATTGGTGAGCGTTGGAAAAGATCGAAAGTTACATTAACGCCTTTTTCAATGGCTTCATCAGTTTTTTCAAAGCCTGCTGTGTTATCATTTATCCAGAAATTTAGCACAAATACAAATTGTATCCATAAAGCATCCTTATATTTTTTGGAGAAGAATTTACGGTCAGACAGTTCCGAGCTTTCAATGCCCTCATTAATGATCTCTTCAGCAAAGCCTTCAAAAATTTCTTTTAGCTTCTCAAAAACTTTGGGTGTCGTAAAACTTTTAGGTGCTTTTTTAACACTATAAATCGCAAAGCTCCGGTTGCCTTTCAACAACTCAAAAAACGCGTAAAAGAATGATAATGCTTTCTCGCGAGATGAATATTCCTGCCAAACTTCTTGCGCCCTAATCTCGATTAGCGTATTAAGCGCCAAACCGGACCAAATACTTTCCTCGATAGCGTCAAATGACCCGAAGAACTGGTAAAATTCAGCTTCAGTCATCTTATTTTTCTTAGCGAATATGTAAACCGATTTTGGCTGTTCACCTTCTGTCAGTACAAAATCCATATATGCCTTTCTAATACCTTCTATAGTTGCCATATTGTTTGAATTATCGTATAAAATTAAGCATTATATAAACAGCTATATGTCATGCTTATCTATAATTAAACGGATAATAAGTACTGATGTTATAGTAATATTTCACCCTGTTACAATACACGTATAAACTCCAAAATGTTTAGTACATGTCAAATAATTAATACACATGCAAAAAACAAATAAAAATTTGCAATTTTTGTCTACCGCAAATTTTCTGAAGGGTCTGCTAAACATGAGCGAAAAAACTATTCTGGTTTGGTTTAGAAATGATTTACGAATACACGATAACGAAATACTGTTAGAAGCTATCCGTAAAGCTGATAAAATTTTGCCCGTATATTGTTTTGATCCTTTTTACTTCACCAAAACGTCTACCGGTGAGCCTAAAACAGGAAACTTTCGGGCACGTTTCTTATTAGAATCTGTTGCTGATCTGCGTAAAAATTTACAGTCCCACGGCGCCGAACTTATTGTGCGAACCGGTAATCCAGCTGAGGTTTTGCCACAACTTTGCGAAGAATACCAGGTAAACGAAGTATACCATCACCGTGAAGTTGCCTATGAAGAAACCAATATATCTGAACAGGTAGAAGAAGCGTTATGGAAGATCAAGCTTAATTTAAAACATTTTATAGGCCACACGCTATACCATAAAGAGGATCTCCCATTCCCTATAAAAGACATTCCTGATAGCTTTGCCATTTTTAAAAAGAAAATTGAGCGCGATAGTAATGTACGCCCTTGTATTGATACACCGGCTGAAATTAACATCCCTGTGATTGCTGATGCCGGAGAGGTACCAACCTTAAACCAATTAGATTTGGATGAGCCAATCGATGATAAACGTGCCAATATTAAATTAGTTGGCGGTGAAACGGAAGCATTAAAACAATTGCATTATTTCCTTTCCAATATCCAGCAAAGTAGCTCAAAAGCAGGCAAGGTCAATGCCAATTCATCCGTAGCTTCACATCTTTCTCCATGGATCACAATTGGTTGCATATCATTAAGGCAGGTTTACTGGGAAGTGCTAAAAATCGGAAACTTTCAGCATAATAACGGGCCGTTGATGTTAGAATTATTATGGCGCGATTATTTCAGGTTTATGTTTAAAAAGCATGGCCAAAAGTTTATTGCCGCTAAAAATAATGAAGATGTTGGCGATTTTGCTGATAACCAGGATGAGCTTTTTGATAAATGGAAAAACGGCACTACCGGCACACCTTTAGTTGATGCCATTATGCACGAATTAAATGCCACCGGGTACATTAATAATCATAGCAGGCAAATTGCAGCAGGATACCTGGTAAATACACTTAAAGTAGACTGGACCAAAGGCGCCAGCTATTTTGAAGAAAAACTAATAGACTACTCTCCTGCCAGCAATTGGGGTAACTGGGCATTTATAGCAGGCATTGGCAATGACCCACGCGATAACCGTTATTTTAATATCGCTCGCCAAACTGGTGAACTTGAAACTAAAGGTGATTTCATTGATACATGGTTGTGCGACACTGCAAAACCGTTACATGTCAGTTCTTTGTAAACTAAAAATTTAATAAGTAACTTTAAGTATCTTATTTCGTCTATATAAGTATAAACGCCACAATCATGAATTCTTTTTAATCATTTACCATTATCATAGGCCTCCTTGCAGTGCTTTTGGAAGGGGTATCTTATGTGCGCGATTTTCTTCATAAACTGTTACACTAAGGTAACACACTAGTTATTTTTTAATAACAACCACCTTATTTCAATTTTAATGAATGTTTTATAAATTAAATTTAAAGTTTGTAAGCACATATGCTTACTTTTGTACCGTTTAATAGATTGGTTTTACACATGGATCGCCTAAATTATATAAATAGCGCTAACGCAGCTTTTATTGATTCCCTATACGAAGAATATAAGCAAAACCCCGCCTCGGTTGATTTTGGATGGCAGAAGTTTTTTGAAGGTTTTGATTTTGGCCGTGGTGCCGAAGCAACCTCAGTAACTGCCGAAACTCCTGAGCACTTTTTGAAAGAGATTAACGTACTGAACATGATAAACGGGTACCGCACACGCGGCCATCTGTTTGCCACCACAAACCCAGTACGCGAGCGCCGCCAATACTTCCCTGGCAAAGAACTGGAAACATTTGGTTTAAGCGAGGCTGATATGGACACTGTATTTAATGCAGGTGTCGAGATTGGCTTAGGCCCCGCCAAGTTACGCGACATTCGCCAGGCTTTAGAAGACACTTATTGCCGTACCATTGGTGCCGAATACCGCTACGTACGCAACCCGATAAAAATAAAATGGTTTGAAGAGCGCATGGAGCGTACCCGCAACACACCTTCATTCACTGTTGACCAAAAAAGGCTAATGTTTGAGAAACTTAGCCAGGCCGTAATATTTGAAAACTTTTTAGGCACCAAATTTTTGGGCCAAAAACGTTTTTCGTTAGAAGGGGCCGAAGCCATTATTCCTGCTCTTGATTCTGTTATTCAAAAAGGGTCGTCGTTAGGCATCCAGGAGTACATTATTGGGATGGCTCACCGTGGCCGTTTAAACGTGCTGGCAAACATCATGAAGAAAACCTATAAGGAGATCTTTTTTGAGTTTGAAGGTAAAAATTACGACGAGGATTCACCATTTAGTGGTGACGTTAAATATCACTTAGGTTATTCAACCGACGTAAAAACAGATGATGGTAAAAATGTTCACCTGAGCCTTTGCCCTAACCCTTCGCACCTAGAGGCGGTTGACCCGGTTGTTGAAGGCCTTACCCGCTCAAAAATCGACTTTAAATATAATGGCGACGAAGAAAAGATCGCGCCAATATTGATCCATGGTGATGCATCAGTTGCTGGCCAGGGTATAGTTTATGAGGTTTTACAAATGGAAAAACTGAATGGCTATAGCACCGGCGGTACCATCCATCTTGTAATCAATAACCAGATTGGCTTTACAACCAACTACCTTGATGCCCGCTCAAGCACCTATTGTACTGATGTTGCCAAAACCGTGCTGTCGCCGGTTTTCCACGTTAATGGCGATGATGTTGAGGCGGTTACTTATGTAATTAACTTAGCTATGGAATACCGTCAGGCTTTCCACAGCGATGTATTTATTGATATTTTGTGCTACCGTCGTTATGGTCATAATGAGGCTGATGAACCAAAGTTCACTCAACCAGTATTATACAAAGCCATTGATGCTCATGAAAATCCGCGCAAAGTTTATTTAGATAAACTTTTGGCAGAAGGTTCGATTACTGATGAACTGGCAAAAGAATCTGAGAAAAAATTTCGTGATCTTTTACAATCACAGTTAGACGAATCAAAAGCAGAAGAACGCTTTACCAATGCTATCCCGATGTTTGAAGGTGCATGGCAAGGCTTGCATATAGCTACTGAAAAGGAAACTATCGCGAAAACCGATACCGCTGTACCTAAAGACGAGTTATTAGCTATTGGGAAATCACTTACTGAATTGCCAAAAGATAAAGAATTCTTCAAAAAGATAGAAAAATTATTCCAGGATCGTGCAGCAATGGTTAACCAAACCCAGGTATTTGACTGGGCTATGGGCGAATTATTAGCTTACGGCACTTTATTAAAAGACGGTCATTCAGTTAGACTAAGCGGAGAAGACGTTAAACGTGGTACATTCTCTCATCGCCATGCGGTGTTAACACTTGCTGATTCTGAACAGGAGTATACTCCGCTTGATACTATAGAAACTGATGCAAAATTCAGCATCTATAATTCATTATTATCTGAGTACGGTGTATTGGGCTTTGAATATGGTTATGCTTTAGCCAACCCTAACGCATTAACTATTTGGGAAGCTCAATTTGGTGACTTCTTTAACGGTGCGCAAATCATCGTTGATCAATATGTAGCCAGCGCTGAAACAAAATGGCAACGTGGTAACGGTTTAGTAATGTTGTTGCCACATGGTTACGAAGGCCAGGGTCCTGAGCACTCATCAGCGCGTATCGAGCGTTTTATGGAGCTTTGTGCTGATAATAATATTCAGGTTGCTAATTGTACTACCCCTGCAAACTTCTTCCATATATTACGCCGCCAGATTTACCGCGATTTCCGTAAACCATTGATCGTATTTACACCTAAGAGTTTGCTTCGCAGCCCTAAATGTGTATCACCACTGATCGATTTCACCGAAGGTAAATTCCAAGAGGTTATTGATGATAATTTCGCGGATGCTAAAAAAGTTAAACGCGTATTATTCTGCTCAGGTAAAATATACTATGATTTGCTGGATAAACAACAAACTGATCAGCGTAAAGATGTAGCAATTGTTCGTATAGAGCAGTTATATCCAACACCTGTACAGCAAATGGCTAAAATAAAATCTAAATACGGCAAAGCCACTGAATTTATATGGGTACAGGAAGAACCGGAAAACATGGGAGCCTGGCCATATATGTGCCGCAAATTCCGCAAGGACGATATATTAAAACTAGACGTTATTTCCCGTTTGGAAGGCAGCAGCACCGCGACTGGATTCGCTAAACAACATGCCGCGCAACAATTACACATCATTGCTAAAGCATTTGAATCGCCTGTTGGCCCTGTATTAAAAGAAAAAATAAACAAAACAACACAAAAAATGGCTACGGCCAGCGCAGATTAGTGGCTGGTAGACAAGGCGAAGAGCGGGATGACTTGCTTTTCGCACCTCGCTCCTCCACCCTCGCTCCGATAACAAAATAACAATTATGAGTTTAGAGATCAAAGTTCCGCCGGTTGGCGAATCAATTACCGAAGTAACACTGGCATCGTGGTTAAAAAAAGACGGCGATGCAGTACAAATGGATGAAGTAATTGCTGAATTAGAATCAGACAAAGCAACTTTCGAGCTTACTGCCGAAAAAGCCGGAACTTTAAAAACAATAGCTAAAGAAGGCGATGTATTACCTATTGGTGCAATAGTTTGTACTATTGAAGAAAGTGGCGCCACTGCAGCGGCTCCTGCTACGGCAGCAGCAACAACTGCTACTCCAACGAAAGAAGAAGCTAAGGAAGAGGAAAAATTAGCTTTAACAACTGCTGAAACATCAAAACAAGCTACTTACGCATCGGGCACACCATCGCCTGCTGCTGCAAAAATATTAGCTGAAAAAGGTATTGATCCTGCCAGCGTAAATGGTAACGGCGTTGCCGGAAGAATTACCAAGGAAGATGCTCTTAATGCGCAAAGCGCGCCGGCTGCTGCTCCTGCCCCAAAAGCGGCACCTGTTGCAGCTCCTGCTCCGGTAGCACAAACAGGCGAACGTACTGAGAAACGCGAAAAAATGTCGTCGTTACGCAAAACTGTTGCTAAACGCTTAGTAACAGTTAAAAACGAAACCGCGATGTTAACCACTTTTAACGAAGTGGATATGGCCCCAATTATGGAGCTTCGTGCCAAATACAAAGATAAGTTTAAAGAGAAATATGGTGTTGGCTTAGGCTTTATGTCATTCTTTACCAAAGCGGTTACCGAGGCATTGAAAGATTGGCCTGCTGTTGGCGCACGTATTGAAGGCGAAGAAGTAGTTTACAGCAATTATGCTGATATCTCTATCGCTGTATCTGCACCAAAAGGTTTAGTGGTACCGGTTATCCGTAACGCGGAAAGCTTGAGTCTTGCAGGTATTGAGAAAGCGGTTGCAGCACTTGCTGTTAAAGCCCGCGATAACAAACTATCGCTGGAAGAAATGACTGGTGGTACATTTACCATTACCAATGGTGGTGTTTTCGGCTCAATGTTATCAACCCCCATCATTAACTCACCGCAATCGGCAATACTAGGTATGCACAATATTATTGAGCGCCCTGTTGCTGTAAACGGACAAGTAGTTATCCGCCCGATGATGTATGTTGCGCTATCATATGATCACCGTATCATCGATGGTCGTGAGTCGGTTAGCTTCCTGGTAAGGGTTAAACAATTACTGGAAGATCCGTCAAGATTATTATTAGGCGTTTAACCCCCTAGCCCCCTGAAGGGGGAACGTTAAAATATAAAGCCTGGTTGTAAATTACAGCCGGGCTTTTTTATTGTTTTTACCCTTTTTAAATAGACTCTTAAAAAGTCGGTATAAAATACTTCTTCACTACCGCGGTAACTTTATGCTTAATGTGGGTTGAGGCTTTTTTCTCCCAAACAATTTTATAGCTCTTATTAGGACGTTGGATGATTTTGAAATAGTCTTTTAAATCTCCTGTAATCTCAATTGCATTCTTTACCCCTATCGCGTCTATTTCTTTGTTGAATTCGTCCATGCTTTTTTTGTGCGAATTTACCGATTTTTAATTTAGCATTTTCATGCGGAAGGGTAACACAATTATTACCCTCCTTTTTCTCTAAAAAAGCAAACTTACCCTACCTTCCATTTGTAATTTAATAAACAATACATTATGGAATTTACAAGATTTGGAAATACCGGAATAACCGTTTCAAAGTTATGTCTCGGCACTATGACATATGGCGAACCTGATACCCGCTGGCCATGGGCATTGAACGAAGAACAAAGCCGCCCATTCATCAAAAAAGCACTTGAACTGGGTATTAACTTTTTTGACACTGCGGATGTGTACACCGCCGGCAAAAGTGAGGAAGTGGTAGGCCGTGCCCTAAAGGATTTTGCTAAACGCGACGATTATGTGCTGGCTACCAAAGTATTCAACCCTATGGGCCCGGGTCCAAACGATAAAGGCCTATCCCGTAAACATATTATGAGCGCTATTGATGCCAGTTTGAAACGTTTAGGCACTGATTACGTCGACCTCTACCAGATCCATCGCTGGGATTATGATACCCCAATTGAAGAAACCATGGAAGCATTGCACGATGTAGTTAAAGCAGGTAAAGCAAGGTACATTGGCGCATCATCCATGTATAGCTGGCAGTTCGCCAAGGCTTTGTATACATCAGAGCTAAACGGCTGGACCAAATTCATATCCATGCAACCGCATTACAACTTAATCTATCGTGAAGAAGAACGCGAAATGCTACCGCTGTGTGAGGATCAGAAAATAGCTGTTATCCCATGGTCGCCATTGGCGCGTGGCGTGCTGACCCGCAAACCCGAGGAGCGCAATGATACCAAACGTGCTCAAACCGACGCTTTCGGCAAATCATTATATACAGAGGACGCCGATATGGAAATTGTAAAACGTGTTACCGAGATCGCCCATCAACATAGCGTTCCAAATGCGCAAGTGGCTATGGCATGGATGTTAACCAAACCCACAATTACTTCGCCAATCATTGGTGCCAGCAAACCCGGCCATTTGGAAGATGCGGTTGCAGCGCTATCATTAAAACTAAGTGACGAGGAAATTAAAAAACTCGAAGAACCTTACAAACCACACTCCATACAAGGGCATAGTTAATTGACATTTTTGTACCAACTGTACCACGAAACAAGTGGAACAGTTGGTACATTTGGTACACTTTTCGCCCCAAAAACGCCCTAAACGACCCTAAAAAGCGGGTTTTTATAATCTTTTTTTTGCGTTTTGCGACCAAAAACAGCCCATTTTAGACCTAAAAACGACCAAAAAGCATCACTTTTTATCTATTTTTCGCTCATTTCTGATAGAAAAATCGCACTTTTTATAGCTTTTATTTCAGAAAAAACGCGCAAAATGTTCCGATTTATTCCACTTTTGGTACAGTCATTTCTTACACTAGCTTCCTCAAACTCATAATATAGCCAATATGCAAGCCTTCATGAAAAGGCAAAAAGGCTATCGCTTCGTCAATGCTGCTTAACGGGATATTATAACGGGTAACAAATGATGTATAATTGCTAATCGCACCGTTATCATAATCGGCTTCTAATTGCTCAAGCGTAGTGAATAACATTTTTTTAATCTCTTCAACGCCTGCCCCGTCAACAAAACCTTCGGGTTTAGTTTCGGGTTTGTAGGCATTAAAAAATGCCTCATCTACCCTAACGTTTAAACCGGCACGCTTATAGCAAATGCCCTGCTGCGACGCTATCATATGCCCAAGGTTCCAAATGATGTTGTTATTGAATCCTTCAGGTATCTTGTTTAATTGCTCAACACTTAAATGGTTTATTTCATCAAGTATCTTTTGGCGTGGTTGTTTTATAATTTCAATAGCTCTTTTCATTGTGATAAAATTTCGGCTAATGTGCATAAAATATTTTAATAAGGCAGGTGTTTGGCACACTTACAGCTTCCCGGTTTTATTATAACTTTACGGCCTGTAACCAACATACAATTTGAATGCCCGATAGCACTTTAAATACCACTTATCAATCCAAAAAGATCATCTGGTATTTCCTGTTGGGATGGACGATCTTAAACATCATCCAGGGCTACACCTTCGAACTTCATGCCGACGAAGCCTATTACTGGCTTTACTCCCGCTTTTTAGATTGGGGTTATTTTGACCACCCGCCAATGGTCGCGCTATTCATCCGCTTTGGCGATAATATCATGCACAACGAGCTCGGGCTGCGGATACTCACCATTACAGTTAGTACTGCATCTATTTATATACTTTGGCTCATTTTAAAAAAATATAATGCAAGCGCCAAGCTGTTTGCAATTGTCATCGCCTGCATGTTTATGTGCCACATGTATGGCTTTACCACAACACCCGATTCCCCGCTTTTCTTTTTCGCGGTGGTATTTTACTACTTCTATCAAAAATACATCGAGCAGGATACCTGGTTATTAGCTTTTATTCTCGGGTTGGTCATCGCCTGCCTGCTTTACAGTAAATATCATGCAGTATTGTTAATTGGCTTCACGGTGTTATCAAATATCAAACTATTAAAACGCCCATCCTTTTGGTTGATAGTCGCGCTGGCAAGTATACTATTCATCCCACATATATTGTGGCAGGTACATCATAATTTCCCCTCGCTTAACTACCATTTATCTGAGCGCTCAGCCGAAAAGTATCACCCGGAATTCACTTACTTATTTCCCCTCGGGCAAATACTAATGGCCGGGCCGCTTATTGGCTGGTACTTATTTTATAAAGGCTTTACCGCTAAAATTACAGATGCATTTATCCGTTGCCTCATGGTTAACTGCATTGGCACACCTATATTTTTCCTGATCTCGTCTTTTCGTGGCGAAGTACAGCCCCAATGGACTTATATTGCCTTTGCCCCGCTTATCCTGTTAATCGTTATCAATTTCGCGCAAAAACCCAATCTGCCAAAATGGTTCTACCCTGTTGCTTATGTCAATATTGCTATTATTGTGTGCGTGCGGTTAACATTAATTGCAGGCATACCTATTGGCCGTTTGCAAAGCCAGTTTGGGTTTAAACAATGGGCATACGCTGTAAAACAAAGGGCAGGCGATAATTACGTGGTTTTTAACGAGGGCTTCCAAAACCCATCTAAATACGATTATTATAATAATACGCTCAAAGGCTTTTCTTACGATGATATATACTACCGCGGCACCCAGTTTGATATTTGGCCTATTGAAGACAGCATCCAGCACAAGCGTGTTTTATATGTATTAACCTACAAGTTGCCGGGCATAACAACCGATTCCATAAAAGTACCCGCCGGTAAATGGTACACGGGCTGGGTTAACGATGTGCGCAGCTACCAAAAGGTTACTGTTGATAACGGCAATTACAAAATAAGCCTCCCCGCAGGCATAAAACACACTTTCGATCTGACCATCAAAAACCCCTATCCTGTCGCCATCAATTTCAGTAATAAAAACCAGCTGCATCCTGTTACTTTACGAGCTTGTTTTTTTGATGAAAAGGGCGACGCGAAAATTCAAAATGCAGATACTACCTTTAATAATATTGCGTTAAAGGCGGGACAAAGCACCCATTACAACTTTACAATTGTCACCCCAAAGCAAAAAGGGCAGTATGAATTGATGTTTTCTATCCGTACCGACCCTTTTAATGGCAGCAAAAACAGCAGAATAGTTAAATTTACCGCGAATTAAATACCCCTTACAAATAATTACCCATATGATTAAAAAACTTTACCTATTAGCTTTTTTATTATTTTTAACTTCAGCTACAACTTTTGCACAGGATAGCCTTGATGTGCATTTTAATGCATTAGGCTGGTTAGATAACCGCGAATACAAAGCATTTATTCCACGTTCACGAACCTACTCGGGTACACGTACAGCTTTAGATTTTGGCTTGGTGATAGATACCAATAATAGTTTCCGTGTAGGTACAAATGCCATACATGAATTTGGCGCGGTACCTTATTTTTTAAGCGCGGTACCGGTTGCCTACTATCATTTTCAAAACAGCCACTGGTTGTTTAACGCCGGCGAGTTTCCACGCGAAGGATTGATAGATGATTTCCCGCGTGCTATGCTGAATGATACATTAATGTACTATCGCCCTAATGTTGAAGGTTTGCTTACAAGATACCAGGCCGGTAATTTTTGGCAGATAGGTTTTATCGACTGGCTAAGCCGTCAAACAGACACCCAACGCGAAGAATTCATGTTCGGAGCGGAAGGCAAATACACCTTTGGAAAAACCGGCCCTTTTTACATCAGGGATTACTTTATGATGGAGCATGATGCGGGAGCTGCCATATTACAGCCAACAGACCATATTTATGATAATGGCGCGCTTGAGTTAAGGCTTGGCTTAGATCTTACAAAAAGTTCCGGTTTGGATTCATTAGCATTCGAGGCCGGTAACCTTACCTCATTCTTGAGGGAACGTGGCTCAACCGGCTGGCAAACCCGTAATGGATTTGTGTTTACGGCATATGCGGCCTTAAACCGTCGATTAGCTTTCAGGGATGAATTTTACAAAGGCCAGGGCAGCATCATCTATTACGGCGACTCTTTTTATGAAAAACCCACTTACAATCGTTTGGATATAATCTACACACCATTTAAAGCCGAGCGTATTACTGGCCAGTTCATAGCCAGTTTCCATATGTCGCCCAACCACTTAAATGACAACCAGGAAGTATTCCGGATCACTTATGATCTAGGTAGGAAGACTATAGCGAGGTTTACACCGGCTGAGAATAATAATTATTAAAGCAGATATTTCCACATAATAAAAACGCTGTTTGTGTCCTCACAAACAGCGTTTTTGTTTATACTCCTATCTAATCTAAAAAGCGCGCAAAAGCCCGACAGAAAACCGGGCCGGGAGCTGGCCTCGCGGGCAGAAGGTTTTTTCTGTCTTGATTTTTTGCTACTTTTTTATCAAGAAAAAAGTAGTACCCCCCGCGGGAGCGGGACAGAATATCACTTTAAAACGAGAACATCTCTGCTGAGGAACGAAGCAGATCTTATTACCCGCTCTGTATAGCATAAAGATTGCTTCGTTCTCAATAGACGATGGGTAAATAAAACCTGTCCAAATTCTGCCATCCTGTCACCGTTATTTTGACTTTTTCTGACGGAATAAAGTTCGATTCTTATTCATTTCAAGAATATTTCCTGCCAAACGCATATTGGCACAAGCATTGATAAATAGCTGTAGTATATAAAATATCAATCAAGAAAAAACAATCATATAATGGCTAAAATTATTGGAATCGACTTAGGGACAACAAATTCATGCGTAGCTGTAATGGAGGGTAACGAACCTGTAGTTATACCTAACAGTGAGGGTAAGCGTACTACACCATCGGTAGTTGCATTTGTTGAAAACGGCGAACGTAAAGTGGGTGACCCGGCGAAGCGTCAGGCTATCACCAATCCTACAAAAACTATTTACTCTATAAAACGCTTTATGGGTAACAACTTTAACGAAGTTACTAAAGAAGCATCTCGTGTACCATACAAAGTGGTTAAAGGCGACAACAACACCCCACGTGTTGAAATTGGTGACCGTAACTATACTCCACAGGAAATTTCAGCAATGATCCTTCAGAAAATGAAGAAAACTGCTGAAGACTTTTTAGGTACCGAAGTTACTGAAGCGGTTATTACCGTTCCGGCTTATTTTAACGACGCGCAACGCCAGGCTACTAAAGAAGCCGGTGAGATCGCAGGCTTAAAAGTACGTCGTATTATAAACGAACCTACTGCTGCTGCCTTAGCTTATGGCTTAGACAAAGCACACAAGGATATGAAAATCGCGGTATTTGATTGCGGTGGTGGTACACATGACGTGTCTATCCTGGAATTAGGTGATGGCGTTTTCGAAGTAAAATCAACCGATGGTGATACTCACTTAGGTGGTGATGACTTTGACCAGGTTATTATTGACTGGATGGCTGACGAATTTAAAAGCGACGAAGGTATTGATCTGCGTAAAGATCCAATGGCTTTACAACGTTTAAAAGAGTCTGCTGAGAAAGCTAAAATTGAATTATCAAGCACTGCTCAAACAGAAATTAACTTACCATACATCACTGCTGTTGATGGTATGCCTAAGCACTTGGTTAAAACTTTAACCCGCGCTAAATTTGAGCAGTTAGCTGATAGCTTGATCAAACGTACTATTGATCCTTGCCGTTCAGCATTGAAAAATGCCGGCTTAAAAACTTCTGATATTGACGAAGTGATCTTAGTAGGTGGTTCAACACGTATCCCTGCTATACAGGAAGCGGTTGAAAAATTCTTCGGTAAAGCGCCTTCAAAAGGTGTAAACCCTGATGAAGTTGTGGCTATTGGTGCTGCTATTCAAGGTGGTGTATTAACCGGTGAAGTTAAGGATGTGTTATTGTTAGATGTTACCCCGCTTTCATTAGGTATTGAAACTATGGGTGGTGTAATGACCAAATTAATCGAGGCTAACACAACTATCCCAACTAAAAAATCTGAAACCTTCTCAACCGCGTCTGATAGCCAGCCGTCAGTAGAGATCCACATATTACAGGGTGAGCGCCCAATGGCTGCGGGTAACCGTACTATAGGCCGTTTCCACTTAGACGGTATACCACCGGCACCTCGCGGTGTGCCTCAGATCGAAGTAACATTTGATATTGATGCTAACGGTATATTACATGTGGCTGCTAAAGATAAAGCAACAGGTAAAGAGCAAAACATCCGTATCGAAGCATCTTCAGGTTTAACTGATGCTGAGATCAAACGTATGAAAGACGAAGCTGAAGCTAACGCTGATGCTGATAAAGCTGCAAAAGAAGAAGTTGAAAAACTTAACGCTGCTGATGCGCTGATCTTCTCAACTGAAAAACAATTGAAAGAGTACGGCGATAAGATCCCGGCAGATAAAAAAGCACCTATCGAAGAAGGTTTGAAAAAACTGAAAGATGCTTTTGCTTCTAAAAACTTAGCTGACATTGAAGCTGCACAAGAGGAGTTAAACACTTCATGGACTGCTGCATCTGAAGACATGTACAAAGCTGCTGCTGACGCAGGCCAGGCACAACCAGGCGCTGAAGGCGCAGGCGGCCCTGAAGCTCACGCTGAAGGCAATGCTGACAACGTAACAGATGTTGACTTCGAGGAAGTAAAATAATTCTCCCTATCTCCTAATAGATAGAAAACTAAAAATCCCGGTTGGAAATTTCCAACCGGGATTTTTTTTGTTTAATGTTCTTCTAAAGAAGGCCCGTCATGCTGAGCTTAGTCGAAGCATGTGAGTAAAGGCCTGCCCACATGCTTCGACTAAGCTCAACATGACACCCAATATATCTTAAACCTTAATATTGAACCCTTATCTCTTTACCATCATTAACAAATGTGCTGTAATCAGCACCGTCCTTAACATTCGGATATAGCTTCACAGGTTCACCATTCACTTTAAAGGTTTTAACGTTGCCTCTAAAGCCATGCAGCACCAACTCAATTTTATTGTATTTAGATGGGAACGTACCCTCAACCACGCCCAATGTTATCTCTGATTTCTTAGGATCAAACCCGATAGTGCGTTTGTAAAAAGCGCCTTGTTGATAATCATAAGATGAACCGTCATCTTCATAATAAACATAACTATTCGCTTTTGAACCGTACCATACGTTTATTTTTAATACGCCATCGCCTTTTTCATTAGTACTTTGTACCAGGTTTTGCATTGGGATAATAGCGCTGCCCTTAATAAACACCGGTAGGTCAGTTAAAGGTGCGGGCGCTTTAATTATTTTGCCACCTTTAAATTTCTCACCAGTAGTTAAGCGGTACCATTCACCTTTTGGCAAATAAACGTCTTCTATCAATTTAGTGCTTTCAACCGGTGCCACCATTATCGCATCGCCAAACATAAACTGATTTTGGAAATGTTCTGAATAAATACTGTCTTCTTGTGTATAGTTAATCGCTAAGGTGCGGCTTACTGGCAAGCCAGTTAAATGCGACTGGTAGAAACTTGAATATATGTATGGCAACAATTTATAACGCTGTTCAATATCTTTCCTGATGATATCTTCATTTGCCTTACCCCAACGCCAAGGCTCGCGGTACTTGGTACCTTTTGCAGCGTGGTTACGAAACATTGGCGTATAAACACCCAACGAATTCCAACGGACCATCAGCTCCGGCGTAGGATTGCCTGTAAAGCCACCGATATCCACACCAACTAACGACATGCCTGTTATACCCAAGCTATTTACCATACGCTGGCCTAACAGCATGTGCGCGTCATAAGCAGAGTTATCACCTGTCCACACTGCCGAGTAGCGTTGCGTGCCCGAATAAGCAGCACGGGTTAACACAAACGGGCGTTTATTACCTAATATCTTTTTGGTACCCAAATAAGTGCCTTCAGCCATTTGCATACCGTATACATTCCGTATTTCGGGCATATAAAATTTGCCGAATTTCACCATCCATGGAATATTCTGCCCCCATGCCGCAGGCTCATTCATATCGTTCCAAAAACCTTCAACACCGGGCTCAGTTAACGCTGTAAATGAAGCTCCCCACCAGTCACGCACAGCTTTATCGGTAAAATTCGGGAAATAACATCTGCCCGGCCAAACGCTGCCTATATATTTCTCACCGTCAGGGTAAGTAGCGAAATAATTATTGGCAACACCCTCATCGTGCTGTTTGTATCCATCTTCAACCTTTATACCCGGGTCAACAATAGTAACCAAATGAAAATTCATCGATTTTAATTTGTCTATCATCCCCTTCGGGTCAGGGAAAGTGGTTTTGTTCCACGTAAATATTTTGTAATGATCCATGTAATCAATATCACAATACATTACGTCAGCAGGTATTTTGTCTTTTCTAAGTCGGTCAGCAATACTTAAAACTTCGGCGGCACTTGCATAGCTCCAACGGCATTGCTGGTAACCCAAGCTCCAAAGCGGGGGCATTTCCATACGCCCGGTCAACCAGGTATAGTCCTCAATGATCTCCGCTACACTTTGCGCGCCGAAGAAGTAATAATTCATATCGCCTGCATCCGCGCCATACCAACTGGTTTGTTCATCGGTAGATCCTCCAAAATCGAAATAACTTTTGTGGGTATTATCAAAAAACAAACCGTAAGTTAAGCCGCTGTGCATACCCACAAAAAATGGAAAGGTTTCATAAAGCGGATCGCTCGTAGGGCCGTGGTTAGGCGCATCCGTATTCCAATTCACATATGAGCTACCTCTGCGATCAAGGTTTCCGGTTTTCTCGCCTAAGCCAATAAAACGTTCGTCTTTGTATAATTTACGGTAGTTGACCACCCTTGTACCCTGCCAGTTTGTGCCAAACCGTGGATCATCCTGACTTAACGCTTTTCCATCGGCAGTATAAAAATTAAACCGTAATGGCGATTTATTAATAACCAGTTTTAAGGCTGATGTAGTTAATTCAACATCTTTATCATTCTCTTTATATTGCAAATCTCCTTGCGGCTGTTGTACAACGGCGAAAGATGTATCAATGCTATGCTCCTTACTAATACTTACCCTGATAATAGTAGGGCTATATATCCAAACTCTTGCTTCCGCTTCTTTTGTTTTGATGACTAAAACATTGTTCTCTTTATTGATGCTCTCCGCATTTCCTAAAATTTGTACATCCATATGTTGTTGAGCAAATAGGTTTGATGAATAAACTGCTAACAGAATAACGAGCGACAAGCAATAACGTTTCATATTTTAATAATTGGTATTTTCAAAAGTAGTAATTATCCGGGAACGTTGCCGGAACAATCACCAATAAATAAGATCGTTGGAAATTCTTTATTTATTGTAGTTTGATTCGATTACTGTAAGTCAATCTTATGATCTCATACAATTGAGATTCCGATACCTTATCTCTAGGAAAAAATAAATACTGCATCTTGTTATACCAAATAAAAATCCATTTTTTACTATACGTAATATTACTAATGTTATCCCATCCCATATGTTGGGAAAAGGAATTTCCGATTATTTGAATGCCAGTTTCATCTATTTTCCAAAACATTTCCTGACCAGCATGTGGAGTTGATTTATATACATTTCTAACCCGAAAATATAGAATGACGGTAAATGCGATTGCGATAACAAAAGTTAATATAGTAGAGACTATATTTTTATCAGAACTAAATAACGATACAAGCAATAAATAAATGAAAAATATATAAATTCCTTTTATTTGCCACTTTAGATAATACTGAAGAAATGAAGCCTTTATATATGTTTTATAATCTAATTGAATTAAAAAGGTAATAGGCTCCATTTAGCTGAATATAATTACACCTAAAGATACTAAAGCAACTTAAAAAACAAAGCGTCATTGCTAATTAGAAGCAATGACGCTGAATTTTATTATATAGATTTATGTTTAACGTATAAATCTTCGTTCTTTTCTGGCTTTACGCCCAAAGATTCTCCGGATAAACACCACTGTTTACCAAATCAGAGATACATTTTTGAACGATAGGTTTATCTTCTTTATAAGTAACGCCAAACCATTTTGATGCAGTTGGAATAACTTTGAATGATGCGATCCCGCTTTTGATAAGCTGATCGGCAACTAATGGAATAAAAAATTCCGATTTTGGCTTATCCTCATTAGCCGCGACAAAATCACGGAACATTTGCTCGCTTTGTTTAAATACAGCCGGGGTAAAGCCCCAAAAGTTCATTGATACACGCGTATCTGTAGAAAGCTCCGTTTCAACACCACCTTCTTCATAAACCACTTTTCCGCCATCTTTAAAATAAACTTGCGTACGCTCGTTTACCTCGATCATGTTACCATTATCATCAACTTTGCAAACACCGCGCGATACCGAACCGTAGTCTGATAAAGTTTTATCTATCTGGTAACCTATTAATGAGTATTTATCGTTAGCAACTTCGGTAGTTAAAAACTTAGCCATTTTTTCAAATGAATCATAACCGTAAAAATCATCGGCATTAATTACGCAAAAAGGTTCGTTTATCTGGTTACGGGCAGCCAACACTGCATGGGCAGTTCCCCAGGGTTTAGCACGCTCAATTTCTTTATCAATACCAAAAGGCTTCAAATCATAGCTTTGGTAAACATAATCAGTTTCAATACGGCCTGCTAGTTTAGGTTCAAAAATAGCCTTGAAAGGTTCAGCAAATTCTTCACGAATAATAAAGCTCACTTTTCCAAATCCTGCTTTAATGGCATCATAAATGGAGTAATCAATAATGGTTTCGCCATTAGGGCCAAAGCCATCAACTTGTTTCATGCTGCCATAGCGGCTGGCCATACCTGCAGCCAGTATTAATAATGTAGGTTTCATAGTATATTAGAGGTGATAATTTATAACTGTAAATATGACATTTTAAAACAACTTTTACTACAGTGAATACTTGTTTTGGTTAAAATTGTTTTAAAATCTATTTAATGTACCTAAAGTCCTGACCTGCTTTAATGTTTAGCAACGATTCATATATTAAGCGAATAACGTTGTCCACATCTTCTTTGTGTATCATTTCCACAGTAGTATGCATATACCGTAACGGTAAGGATATTAATGCTGATGGCACGCCTCCGTTTGAATAAGCAAAAGCGTCAGTGTCAGTACCTGTAGATCGTGATGATGCCTGGCGCTGAAATGGAATTTCGGCTTTTTGCGCGGTCTCGATCAATAGTTTATTTAGGTTATTTTGCACTGCAGGCGCATAGGAAACCACAGGCCCTTTACCGCAAGCCAAATCGCCCTGGGTAATTTTGCTGATCATCGGGGTTTGGGTGTCATGGGTAACGTCAGTTACAATAGCCACATTTGGTTTTATATGGTGTGCTATCATTTCAGCGCCACGCAGGCCGATTTCTTCCTGTACAGCGTTTACGATATATAAGCCGAAAGGCAATTTCTTTTTATTCTCTTTAAGCAGGCGTGCCACTTCAGCTATCATAAAGCCGCCGGCACGATTGTCCAATGCACGGCCAACATAATAACGGTCGTTAAGGATCATAAATTCATCTTCGTAGGTAATTACACAACCTACGTGAATACCTTTTTTCTCTACTTCTTCTTTTGAGGTACAACCACAATCCAGAAATATATTTTTTAATGATGGCGCCTCTTCTTTTTCACCTGCTCCACGGGTATGGATAGCCGGCCAGCCGAACACTGCTTTTACAATGCCATTATCAGTATGAATATTTACACGTTTTGACGGTGCTATCTGGTGATCTGATCCGCCATTACGGATAACATAGATCAAACCATCGCTGGTGATGTAATTCACGAACCATGAAATCTCATCAGCATGCGCTTCGATAACAACTTTATATTCGGCTTTTGGGTTGATGATACCTACGGCAGTACCGTAATTATCTACATAATGTTCGTCAATATAAGGGGCGATATAATCAAGCCATAATTTTTGACCGGTAGATTCAAAACCTGTAGGTGAAGGATTATTTATATAGTTCTCAAAAAAAGCAAGAGAAGTTTCGGTTACAACAGCAGAGTGCTTCGCTGTATCAGATTTTTTTTTAGCCATGTGTAATAAGCGGCCATTTGCGTTAAGCCACACGCAAATATAATAAAGCTGAGGATATTGCTATATATTAAATAAACCTATTCAAGTTTATTGATGCCTTAACATTTACTTTATACGCTTACCGTTACTTTGCGATAAGTAATTTTTTTCAGAAAATTAGTTTAGTTTGGTTAGAAGCCGGTTAGTTATAGCCGGCTTTTTTATGCGATATATTTTTCCATCGTTTCATAATCCACACACCCTTTTTCAAAGGTTTTCCCGGTTTGTGTAAATCCATGCTTTAAATAAAACGGGATAGCGGTAAGCCTCGCATTACACCATAAACGCTTACCACCCTCATTCAAAGCAAAAACAGTAACATAATCTAATAACTTACTGCCAATGCCCATGTTTTGAACTACAGGATCAACAGCGACTTTTCTAAACTGAAAATGCCCATCTTTTTGAAATAACGAAATAACACCAACCAGCCAACCATCCTTAAAGGCCCCAAAGTGAATCCCATCCAGATCTTCCTCTATACTCATATCATGTACATCCTTTTCAGGATATAATACTTTTTGTCGCAATTTCCAGGTTAATTCGTGGCGTATTTGCTC
Organism: Mucilaginibacter tundrae; assembly: GCF_013408825.1. GTDB lineage: Bacteria > Bacteroidota > Bacteroidia > Sphingobacteriales > Sphingobacteriaceae > Mucilaginibacter. The sequence goes on along the minus strand of NZ_JACCBZ010000008.1, from coordinate 60,548 downwards.
TATAGATATTTCTTCGTCCATATATTAAGCCAAGATATAAAACCTATTAAACAAAAAACCCGGCTAAGCCGGGTTTTAAATTATTTCGCTGTCCAAACGTTATTGTCCGGGTTGTAATCCGGGAATACATTATCAGGATCGTAAGTAACAGATTGTATTTCTTCTGTTGACGGATATTTGAATGTCCAACTGCTGAAGCGCTCCCATATTTCAACAGGGAACTTTACACGGTCGGTTTTACCACTCTTCAGTTTTATTTCCAGTACAACCGGCATTGCCATTTTATCAAGGTTGTCAATAGTGATCAATGCACCTTTAGCAGGGTCATTATCTACATATTTAACATCGCTAACAGCTACATCTAAGCGCCAGTTGTTTACAAACCAGGCTCTCCAAAACCATTGCAATGTTTCGCCCGATACGTTTTCCATGGTGCGGAAAAAGTCATCCGGTGTTGGGTGTTTATAAGCCCATCTCTCTATATAAGTTTGAAATGCACGGTCAAAACGTTCAGGACCTAAAACTTGCTCACGTAATAAGGTTAAAGCTACGCTAGGTTTATAATATAGCAATAGCCCTGTATGAGCTTCTTTTAAGTCTGCAGGTTCCGTCAATACAGGCTCAAGGTCAGGTGAAGTTATCGCCGGGCCAACACGGTGCATATCCATTGGTTTTGCCGGTTTATATTCGCCATTGTTAAAATTAGCGGTTGACAATGTATTGATAAAAGTATTGAATCCTTCATCCATCCAACCATATAAACGTTCGTTTGAACCAACTATCATCGGGAACCAGTTATGACCAAACTCATGATCATTCACCCCCCATAAGCCTTTGCCTTTTGCTTTATATCCGCAGAAAACAATACCCGGATATTCCATCCCTCCTACTATACCTGCAACAACAGTAGCATTTGGATATGGGAACTCAAACCATTTTGATGAGTTAAATTCAAGCGATTTTTTAACGTATTCTGTTGAACGGCCGTAAGCATCGTTGCCATCACTCTCAACCGGATATGCTGATATTGCCATTGCTTTTCTTCCGCTTGGCAGATCCAATTTGGCTGCATCCAGAATAAAAGCAGCAGATGATCCCCAGGAAGCATCGCGTGCGTTTTTAATTTTAAAGTGCCAGGTTAATGTACTCTTGCCGGATGGGCGTGAAGCAGGATCGGTGACTTCGCTCGCACTGCGGATAATTACTGTTTTTTCACTTTGAGAAGCATCATTCCAACGTTTTAATTGCTCATCTGTATAAACTTCTGATGGATTTTGCAATTCGCCTGATGCTACTACAATATGGTTAGCAGGAGCAGTGATTGTAAAATCGAAATCACCATATTCCAGGTAAAATTCACCAGGACCAGTGTATGGCAATGTGTTCCATCCCATTATATCATCGTACACACACATGCGTGGGTACCATTGCGCTATCTGGAAGATCTTTCCATTTTTGGTTGATAACACACCCATGCGGTCAGATCCATAATCTGGCGCTATAAACGACCATTCGATTTGTACTTTTACTTTTGCTCCATTCGCTTCCAATTCCTTCGGCAGGAATACTTGCATACGGGTATCAGTAATCAGGTATTTTACGTCAACACCGTCAACTCTTACTGATTTTATTTTATCACCTGCATCAAAAGCCTGACCACGGCCCCAATTGCGACTGCCTGTTAATGGAACAATCGCTGTTCCTCTTGAGTCAGATTTGAACAGGTTTTGTTCAACCTGCATCCATAAAAAACCAAGTTTTTGCGGGCTGTTATTGGTATAGGTTACAGTTTCCGAACCGGTAATTTCATTAGTTTGATCATTAAGTGAGGCTGCTATTTGGTAGTCCGCATGGTTCTGCCAATACTTTGGCCCTGGTTGGCCATCAGCAGCGCGATATTCATTACCATTCTTGCTGTAAAAGAAAGGGGCGAAAGCGTCACGATAATTGTATTTGGTGTCGGTTGTGGCAGGCGTAGTTGTCGCCGCGGGTTGCTGCTGCGCGAATGAACAATTCACAGCAATCAATAAAGCCGGCAGGAAACCAGCTATCAGTTTTAATTTCATTATTAGTCAGTTAAAAATTCTGTGACTAATATAATACAAAATAAATTAAAGGCATACAGGTAAAGTATTTGTTACCTTACCATTAACTCGTGGCATATTGCAACTAAATATTGGTTATTTTTTGAAATGCGATTTATAAGCGTTCTCATCAAAACCAAAAAACAAAAACCCACCATCTTCAATAACCGGCCTTTTTATCATACTGGTTTTTTGTTGCAGCAATGGTAATGCTTCGGCAACTCCTTTTATGCTTTCCTTTATTGCAGGGTCGAGTTGCTTCCAGGTCATGCCCTGTTTATTCATAAATTTTTCGTATCCTGCTTTATCGTTCCACTCATTAAGCTTTTGTTCGCTTATCCCAAGCTTTTTAAAATCATGAAACTCATAATCAATGCTGTTGGCTTTAAACCAGTCGAGTGCCTTTTTTACAGTATTGCAATTCGTTATTCCGTAAACCTTCATTTTATATTAGTTATTACCGCTTGATTTTCCTTTGGTATCATCATTATCAATACCATGCTGATTTTTCTTAATATCACTGTTCAGCTTGCCAAATTTATAACTTAACCTTATAGCAAAGTTACGATAAGTATTTTCGTTGTTTGTTTGCTGATAAAAATCCGGAGTACTTGTATGTGAATTTCCATTCCAGAATTTGCTCCACGGGTTATTTGCTACAAATGATATGGTAGCATTTTTGTTTAACAGATCCTTGCTAAAAACATAGGAGTTAAATATGAAATAACTTGATTTTCCTTGTAAATTAACGTTACCGCTAAAGTAACCGGTATTAGTGCCTATACGGTACCCATCATCAAATTTATAATTTATACTTGTAAACATGTTGCCAACGTAACCTGTATTTTTATCAAGGCTCCCATCATAAACTCCCTTTAACATTACATAATTAAGTAAGCCATTTATGGTTATTGATAATTTTTTAGTTATAGGATAATTAGTGTTCACATTTAAACCAAGGCTTTTATTACTTCCTAAATTTTGATAGGTTGAGTAGGTAACATTATCAGCAGTTAAATTGCTGATGTTCTGTATAGAATTATTAGAGAAAGAATAGCTAAGACCAACATTTATTGATCCTTTTGAAAACTGGCTGTAATTAAGTTCAAAAACGTGGTTTAGTTCAGGTTTCAGATCAGGGTTGCCTTCGGTAATAAATTGCGGATTTGATCTGTTTATAAACGGATTTAATTCATAAATATCTGGCCGCTGGATGCGCTCCGTAAATCCAAAGTTAAAACTACTGGTACTTGTAAAAGATCTTTGTATAGAAACCGATGGAATTAGATTGGTATAATTAGTTTTTAAAGTGGTATCAACTGAACTAAAATCTGCGCCGACGGTAGTCTCCTCTAAACGCAAACCAGCCTTTGCTGTCCACTTAGCTAGTTTTAACTGGTAAGAATTATATATGCTATAAATATTTTGATGATAGGTAAAATCATTGGTTTGAGTTGGGTCAAGCTCGTACTGATTATTTGAATTGTTAAGCGTATCTGATTGAAAATCGCTAAAATCATTTCTCAGTATAGCCTTTGCCCCTGTTTCCATACTTAATTGTTTATTAATTGGCTGCGCATAATCTAACTGTATAGTATGTTCTCTTGTACCGGCATTGTTATATTGATTATAATTTGCCTGCGGATAGTTGAACATCTCGCTAAAATCATTATTTGTGGCCTGCGTGTTTGGCGAATAGCTGTATTTGTAAGATAGTGTCAACAACTGATCCTTGCTTCTTTTAAATCCCAACTGATAATTAACACTCGCATCAAAAGCCTGGTAGTGCGAGTTGTTTAAATTATTCTCATAATACCGTTGGGTGAGCGAATCACCAATCATGGTTTTGGTTAATCCATTAGTTGCCTGGTTACTTTTGTCTGTTTCAAAATCAACCGAGGCGGTAAGCAAATTAAGGGTATCAATCTCATAACTAAAGTCACCGTTGGCATATTTATAGTTACCGCCCCAACTATTTAATCCCGACTGGGTTAATACCGATTGATTGGTAAAGAAATTCTCGTTACTGCTATATGGCGTTACCGTTGTATTTTGACGGCCTGTACCTGCATAGCCCGAAAAACCGAATTTACCCTGCTTAACAGTCCCGTTTAAATTTACACCGGGTCCCCAGGCGGTATTGTACCGGGTATTAATGCCAATATTATATCCTTCGTCTATACTCTTCGTTGTGATTATATTGATAATACCTGCCAAACCCTCTGCATCATACTTCGCGGGTGGGGTTGTTATAACTTCTATTTTCACAATGTTAGTACCGGGCATTGAGCGCAACACATCTGATGGATTCTTAGCCAATAAAGCTGATTCCTTACCATTTATCAATATTTTATAATTACCGCTACCTTTTAACTGGATATTATCGTTTGCGTCAACAGTTAACAAAGGCACTTTACGCATCATATCAAGCGCGGTTACTGATTTACTTTCCGGGTCGGCGGCAACGTTGTAGCTAATTCTGTCAACTTCCTGGGTCATTAATGGTTTAACCGCAGTAATAACAACATCTTTTAACTGGCTTGTTGATGCCTGCATAACTATCTTGCCAACATCAATGGTACTAGTTGTAGTGGTAATTGGTATTATTTTGCTTTGATAGCCTACAAATGCCAATACTAAAGTATATGGTTTACCGGCAGGCGCTTTTAACTCAAAGCTGCCATCATCTTTAGTTAAATTACTTTTAACAGGTGCATTTGTTTTAGCATCCTGTAAGGCGACAGTAACATAACCCAGTGGTTGTTTACTTACAGAATCGATAGCGATGCCTTTAACTGATAAATTTATTGGCGCATTTTGCGCGATAGAAAAAAATGAAATAGAAACAAAAAGTAGAAGAAATAAAAATGCTTTCATTAGTGATATTAAAGTTATTAGGTAGACACATAAATTCCATGTCCGTTACAAAAAACGACAAAGAATTCTACTTTTTTTATGGAATGAAATCGATTTAACAAACTTTAACCTGGCGGTTAAATACTTTAACATTTGCTATTTATTGTACCGTGTCATGGTAAGCTCAGTACCTGCGGTAGCAAAGCTTTTGATCATTTCAATAGAACGATCAATTAACGCGGGGAGCTCCGGTTGCTCATCTTTATCAAATCCGCTTAAAACATAATCAACCTGGTGGCCTTTTGGGTAATTATCACCCACACCAAAACGCAGGCGCGCATATTCATTGTTGCCAAGCGTGGCTTCAATATGTTTCAATCCGTTATGACCAGCCGCGCTTCCTTTTGGTTTTAAACGCAAGGTGCCTAAAGGCAAGGCAATATCATCAACCAATACCAATACATTCTCAATTGGGATCTTTAATTCCTTCATCCAATAGTTTACCGCTTTACCGCTCAGGTTCATGTAAGTGGTAGGTTTTATCAGGCAAAGGGTACGGCTTTTGTAAGGAACTTCGGCATAATAAGCAAGGCGCATATTATAAAACTTATTGTTTTCCTGCTTTACCAACTCATCCAATATCATAAAACCGATGTTATGCCGGGTATCAGCATATTCAGGCCCTATGTTTCCTAAACCAACTATCAGATATTTCATTTGTTATGCGAAGATATATATTTAAACAAAAACAGCGATAAGTAAACCTATCGCTGTTTTTATAATCTGTGTAATCCCACCTAATCGGTGAAATCAAAAAATTATTTTTTACCTGCTGCTTCTTGCTCAGCCTGGCGTAATGCACGTGAAGTAGTTACCGAAACGATAGTATCTTCTTTAGCATTAGTAATGGTTAAGTTAGGAAGGCTGATTTCAGCTACTTTAACTGATTTACCAACTTCTAAACCTTCAATGCTTACTTCAATAGCATCCAAGTGATCCTTAGGTAAAGCTTTGATGCGTAGTTTTCTTAGTTTTTGAACTAATTTACCACCCGCTTTAACACCTGAAGAACTTCCGGTTAATTTGATCGGAATTTCGATTGTTACAGGTTTTTTCGCATCTAATAACAGAAAATCCACGTGGATGATTTGTTCTGTTAATGGATGAAACTGAAGATCTTTAATGATAGCCTGTGAAGTTACACCAGCAATTTGTAAATCGATGAAATGAACAACCGGTGTATAAACTACGGCTTTCAAATCAGCTGCGGACACTGCAAAGTGGGTTTGGGTTGTCCCACCGTAAAGTACTGCCGGTACCAAACCTTGGTAACGTTGTTCTTTAGCGTCTCGTTTCCCTACGTTCTCTCTTGGAGAACCGCTAATAGCAATTGATTTCATTTGTTTGTTTTAAGCCTCACCCAACCCCTCTCCGGTAGAGAGGGGCTAATGAGAACTGTTTATTTGTTCTTATATATATTACTTTCCTACCGGGAAAGATATTTTTAGCCTTTATTAAGTCCTCACTACCGGGAGGATTTAGGTGGGGCCGTTTAGTCTACTTTAAAAAGCTGGCTTATCGAGCCGTGCTCATTTACATTCTCTATAGCACTTGCAAACAGTTTAGCGGTTGATAACACTCTTATCTTTTCGCTTTTATATTTTAACGGTATGGTATCGGTAACAATCAATTCTGCTAATACAGAGTTTTCTATTGTTTCGTATGCTTTACCTGATAACACAGGGTGTGTACAAACAGCCCTTACGCTACGTGCGCCACGCTCCATGATCAATCCTGCCGCTTTTGCTAAAGTACCTGCGGTATCGCAAATATCGTCTATCAGCACAATGTCCTGATCGGTTACATCACCTATCAGTGTCATTGATTCAATTTCATTAGCGCGTTTACGGCGTTTATCGCAAATAACAACCTCAGCGTTAAAAAACTTGGCAAAGCTACGTGCCCTGTATGATCCGCCCATATCCGGCGAGGCAATGGTTAAATTACCTAAACCCAGGCTTTTGATGTAAGGCACAAATATGATTGACGCATCCAGGTGATCTACTGGTATATCAAAAAAACCTTGTATCTGCGCAGCGTGCAAATCCATGGTCATAATGCGGTTAATACCCGCGGCAACCAACAAATTAGCAACCAGTTTTGAACCTATCGCAACACGTGGCTTATCTTTTCTATCCTGCCTTGCTAACCCAAAATATGGGATAACCGCGGTTACATAATGCGCCGAAGCTCTGCGTGCCGCGTCAATCATCATCAGCAACTCCATTAAATTATCAGTAGGCGGATTGGTTGATTGTATTAAAAATACATCACACCCACGCACCGACTCATTAAAATGTGGCTGGAATTCGCCATCGCTAAACTTTGAAAGAACAACTTCGCCTAACTCTTTTCCATAAGCATCGGCAATATTTTGCGCCAATACTGTTGTACCGGAACCTGCAAATAACTTAATGGGGTTAAATTGTAAAGGCATTTTTTATTTCGGATTTTAGATTTACGATTTCGGATTTGACACCTCGTCCCACATCTTATTACAAATGCTATATAAAAACAATTTCGGATCCCGATCGACGAATTAGATAAAATCTAAAATCGTAAATCTAAAATCCGAAATTAAACTGTTGCCCGACCAGGATTCGAACCTAGACAAACGGTACCAAAAACCGTCGTACTACCATTATACTATCAGGCAATCTCCTTTGGTTTGTTATCCATCCCGAAAAGGAATGCAAATATAAGGCGATTTTTCAAACTTTAAAAACAATTTGAAAAAAGTATTTTAAGGCCTTAATCCTCGATTACAACGCCCATTGAGCAGAATTTCTCAATTCGCTCATTCACAACTTCGTCAATATTTTTTTCTTTGAGCGTTTTTAGGTCTTTTAACAGTTGTTTTTTTAGCGTTGATGCCATAGCAACCGGGTCCTGATGTGCACCGCCAAGTGGTTCTTTAATAATGCCGTCAATCAATTTATTCTTCAGCATCTCGGTAGAAGTTAGTTTTAACACCTCTGCCGCACGCTCTTTATTTTCCCAGGTCTTCCATAAAATGGTTGAACAATTCTCTGGTGAAATTACTGAATACCATGAATTTTCCAACATCATTACCTTATCACCAATACCAATGCCTAATGCACCACCTGATGCACCTTCGCCAATAATTACACAGATGATAGGAACTTTAAGCACCGACATTTCTAACAAATTACGGGCAATAGCCTCGCCTTGTCCACGCTCTTCAGCTTCTAAACCGGGGAATGCTCCGGGAGTATCAATTAAAGTAATAACTGGCTTGTTAAACTTTTCAGCCATTTTCATCAGCCTTAATGCCTTGCGGTAACCCTCGGGGTTTGGCATTCCAAAGTTGCGGTATTGGCGCTCTTTAGTATTTTTTCCTTTTTGATGACCGATAATCATCACGGTTTGGCCGTTTATTGTACCAAAACCACCAACAATCGCTTTATCGTCGCCAACAGTACGGTCGCCATGCAGCTCAATAAAATCATCGCACATCAGCTCAATATATTGTAAAGTATACGGCCTTTCAGGATGACGGGAGATTTGCACTTTTTGCCAACCGGTTAGGTTAGCATATATTTCTTTTTGTGTAGTTTCAAATTTTTCCTGCAATTCTGCAACAGTTGCAGACATGTCAAGGTTATTTTTTTCTTCAACCTGCTTAACTTTTTCTATCTGCTGTTGCAGCTCGGCAAGCGGTTTTTCAAAATCAAATGTAATCTTCATACAGTTAAAATAGGGATGCAAATTTACATAAAATAATACGTGATGCAGTTTATTTATGATTTTCCAGAATTTCTAATTGTTTAAGCTGGCCTTCGCTCAATAATTCCTCTGTTTTATAGCAAGCCTGTAATATAGCATTCCTTATCTCTCCTTGGTATAAGCCGTAGCGATTGGTATAAAAGATAATTACACCGTCATCAACCTGGTGCATTCTAAAAAGGTCATCTAATTTCTTTTCATTGGTGATGATGTTGCCACCCATCTCCACCCGCTTCCGATGTAATTCCGTATTTATAGCGGTAAGTTTGCTTAACTGGGTAGGCCTTAAGTCAAGCTGTTTTTTGTACCTAAGCACTTTATCAGGCATCGGGTAATGATTCAGTTCGGCCACCGCAGCCATATTATCTAAATCAATCCCTTTTATTAATGCATTATAACGTTCATCACTTATACTTTTAACAGTAGAATGTGCAAGTGTACTGTCCGTTTGGGCATGGGCGTAACTACATCCAATAAATAACAATAGCGCGGCTGTTTTTTTCACCATGATACAATTAAAGTAGCTAAGGTATAAATTTAAACGTTTATCATTCCTAAAAGCTTGTTAAACAGAAAGACCTGCTTTTTTAATGAAGCAGGTCTTTTCTTATATATTGAGTTTAATAATATTAATATTCCTCAGCGTATACCGGTTTTTTAACACCATTATCATAAGCCTTTAAGCCTTTTTTCAATAGTTTACGTGCTACGTGTATACGGGTTTTAACTGTTCCGATAGGGATAGTTAAATGATCAGCTATCTCGTGATATTTGTGTCCTTCAAAATACATAGTGAAAGGAACATAGTAATCAGCAGGTAAGCGATCCATTGCTCTTTTTATATCGTCCATGATGAATTTTGATTCACCTTGATTTTTTGTTGAACTGAATACTAAGTTTGGAGATGAAATTTCATCAGACTTAGTAACAAATGTGCTCATTTTAACAAAACGGCGATAGTTATTGATGAAGGTATTTTTCATGATGGTATATAACCACCCTTTCAAATTTGTGCCTTCTTTAAACTTATTATAGTAAGTTATAGCTTTCAACATTGTATCCTGAACAAGGTCGTTTGCGTCGTCAGCGTCGTGAGTAAAGTGTAAGGCGTATGACCTTAATGAACTTGCTTGACGTAATACTAGGGTGTTAAACTCAATCTTTGTCATTCTGTTAATGTTTTGTATTAATAGGTAGGCAAACATGATACCATGTACCAAAAACATTACAGCATAAACAGTATTATGTAGGTTTTTCAATGTGTAGTCGCTACACATCGCATTAATTTGGTTTTATTACAAAAATCAAATTAATATATTGTAAAACACTCATTTACACACAAATGACAATCCAATAAATGATTTATGAACATTAAAAACTAGGAAATATCAATAAATAAAAAATTGTTTTAGAAAGATGTGTTAGTTAATAACATTTACTTCCCGCTCCAGTGTAACGCCAAATTTACTGTACACACTGTCTATGATTTGCGACGATAAGTTGTACACTTCTGCACCCGTTGCCCCTCCATGGTTCACCAATACCAATGCCTGATTATGCCAGGTACCGGTATTACCCACTACTTTTCCCTTCCAGCCGCATTGCTCAATTAACCAGCCGGCAGCCAGTTTAACAAAGCCGTCGCCTGCGGGATAGTTAACAACCTGCGGAAAATGTTCGTGTACTATTTTAAATTCATCCTTAGGTATAACAGGATTTTTGAAAAAGCTACCCGCATTACCTATGGTTGACGGATCGGGCAGTTTGGACACCCGTATATGTGATACTACCTCAGATACATCTTTAATAGTAGGTGCGGTAATTCCGCGATTAATTAATTCCTCTTGAATTGCACCGTAATGCAATTTAATATCAGCCACTAATGATAGTTCGAATTTTACGGACACAATTATATAATGCCCCTTCATATCATTTTTAAATATGCTATCGCGATAATCAAACTGGCAATCAGCTTTGCTGAATGTTTTAAAGGTGCCGGTAGCTATTTCAAAAGCGTTACAACTAACGAAGATATCCTTTAGCTCCACACCATAAGCCCCGATGTTTTGCACAGGGGATGCTCCCACTGATCCTGGTATCAGGCTTAGGTTTTCCATCCCGGCAAACCCATTGCTTACACAATAGTTTACCAAATCGCTCCAAACCTCGCCGGCACCGGCCACAACCAATACCTGTTGGTTATTGATCCGATAGTCGATACCATGGATATTCATGTGGATCACCAGCCCATCAAAATTCTTTCTGAACAACATATTGCTACCTCCACCCAACACCAGGCGTTTCATCTCCATTCTTTTTGGATCAGAGAAAAGTTCTATCAATTGTTCGGCGCGATTTATCTCAACAAAATATTTGGCAGAAACATCAATACCGAAAGTGTTAAAGTTTTTTAGCGAGACGTTTTGTTGAATTTGCAGCATTTTAAAATCTAATTGAGCCGCAAATTTGATAAAATTTATCGGTGAAGTACGATTTCGCAACGTTTTAGCCTTAAATTTTGCAATTCGTTAACAAAAATCCCAAACCATTAATCTTTTTTTATTATTTTAGGAACTTAAATACACTTATTAAAAAATTTAAAGAAGTAAATATGTCAGACGCTCCTAAAAAATCCGGACTTAATCCCATTATCATCATCGGCGCTTTATTTTTCGTATTCGGTTTTGTAACATGGTTAAATGGTACGTTGATACCTTATTTAAAAATAGCCTGCCAGTTAAACAACTTCGAATCATATCTAGTTGCTTCAGCATTCTATATAGCTTATTTATTAATGGCAAAACCGTCAGCGTGGCTATTAAAAGTATTTGGTTTTAAAAACGGCATGGCTGTAGGCTTGATCATTATTGCGGCAGGCGCGCTTATTTTTGTACCAGCAGCATTAACCCGTATTTATCCCATATTTCTTTTAGGCCTGTTTATTCAGGGTTCAGGTTTGGCGGTATTACAATCTGCATCAAACCCATACATCACTATTTTAGGCCCGCCTGAAAGCGCCGCGAAGCGCATTAGCATCATGGGCATATTCAACAAATTTGCCGGTGTACTTGCCCCTATTGCATTAGGATCAGTTGTATTGAGCAATATCGACTCTTTTAACGCCAAATTGGCTACCCTTAATAGCGCAGAAAAAGTAACTCAATTAAATGAGCTGGCATCAAGGGTAATCGTACCTTATGTATTGATCGTTATTGTACTGGTGATATTAGGTATACTCATCTACTTCTCAGGCCTGCCTGAAATTGACACTGACCATGAAGATGAAACTTTAGCAGCGGCAAACTCAAGCAAAACCAGCATATTTAATTTTCCTCACTTAATAATAGGTGTAATAGCATTGTTCTTTTACGTGGGTGCCGAGGTTATAGCCGGCGACTCTATTATTAGTTACGGCGTCGCGCATCATATCCCACTTTCCGAAGCGCGTTACCTTGCATCATGCACATTAGCCTTTATGGTTATTGGTTATATCGCTGGGATAATATTTATCCCCAAATACATCACCCAACAAAAAGCACTGGTATGTTCAGCGTTACTGGGTGTAATATTAACCGTGGTAGCCATATTCGCTCCTAAATATATTTCTATCGCATGTATAGCACTTCTAGGTTTGGCCAACTCATTAATGTGGCCTGCAATTTGGCCGTTGGCATTATCTGGTTTGGGTAGATTTACCAAGATAGGTTCATCATTACTAGTAATGGGTATAGCCGGTGCCGCAGTATTCCCGCCGCTATACGGTTTATTGGTTGATGCATGCAAAGCATCTCAAGGCCCTGAAATGGCAGCGCAGATCTCCTATTGGATCCTGATCCCTATTTATTTGTTCATCCTATACTTTGCTACTGTTGGATATAAAAAGGGTAAGCATATTATAGCCGTATAAGCATTCTACAAAACTTACGAAGTCTTAAAGACATCGTAAGTTTTACTTATTTATATTCCTTCTCCGTAATCAACAACCCAAACTCCTCCGCGTTATCCCGCTCCATCGATTTATGATGAATTTTATGCGCACGACGTATCTTCAATAAATATCTGTTATTAGTTTTGAATGATTTAAAACGGTTGTGGATAAACCAATCGTGAAATATAAAATAGATGATCCCATAAGTACTGATCCCGGTACCTATCCAAAAGCGATAATCCAATGCAATATGCCCAAGCCATATCAGCCATAATGCGATCGATGCAAATAAAATACTAAAGAGGTCATTCCATTCAAACCAACTATGCTTTTGTTGATGATGCGTTTTATGAATGAACCACAAAGGCCCGTGAAATAAATATTTATGCATCCCCCAGGAAAGTAACTCCATTAAAGCAATGGTAATTATAACTATTCCTATATTGATCAAAACCTGCATAAACTAAAAAAGCAGAAACAACCTGAATTGTTTCTGCTTTTAATAAATCAAAAAATCAAATCCGAAATCGAAATTCCGAAATCCTAAATATGTATTGGCCTGTTATCTGTTGCTGCTAAACAAGCTTCACGCATAGCCTCGGTATAAGTTGGGTGCGCGTGGCTTGAACGCGATACATCCTCAGCAGATGCGCGGAACTCCATCGCGATAACCGCCTCGGCGATCATATCCGCTGCACGAGGACCGATAATGTGTACACCTAAGATCTCGTCGGTAGTCGCATCAGCCAAAACCTTAACAAAACCGTCCAGGTCACCGCTGGCTACTGCCCTGCCCGCGGCGCGGAAAGGGAACGAACCGGTTTTATATTTTACGCCATGCTCTTTCAATTGCTCTTCAGTTTGTCCAACAGCGGCAACTTCCGGCCATGTGTAAACTACGCCTGGTATCAGGTTGTAGTTAATGTGTGGTTTTTGTCCGGCGATGATTTCAGCAACCATGGTACCTTCATCTTCAGCTTTGTGTGCGAGCATCGCACCGCGGATCACGTCACCAATAGCATAAACACCTTTAACACTGGTTTCCATGTGATCGTTAACAGTAATTTTTCTGCCGCGTTCTTCAACAGTGATGCCTATTTTATCTAAACCTAAGTTATCGGTATAAGCTATACGGCCAACCGCAACCAGGCAGTAATCACCCTTCAGTTCTTTTTTCTCGCCGTTTGGCGCATCAAAAGTTACGGTAACTTCCTTACCTTTTACAGTAGCACCGGTAACTTTATGACCAGTGTAAAATTCTAAGCCTTGTTTCGATAACACGCGTTGCAATTCCTTACCTAAACCTTTATCCATGGTTGGGATGATACCATCCATAAATTCAATTACAGAAACCTTGGCACCCAAACGTGAGTAAACCGAACCCAATTCCAAACCGATAACACCGCCGCCGATCAGGATCAGGTGCTTAGGCACTTCGGTAACGGTTAATGCTTCGGTTGAAGTAATAATGCGTTTTTTATCAACTTTTAAAAATGGCAAGCTCGACGGTTTTGATCCGGTAGCTATAATAACATTAGTCCCGGTAATTTCTTGCTCGGTACCATCTTCTTTTTTAATGATGATGGTGTTTTTATCTTTAAAAGAGCCAACACCCTGGTATGAATCAATTTTATTCTTTTTGAAAAGGAAGGTAATGCCACCGGTATTTTTCGCGACAACCTCCGTTTTGCGCTTCATCATCTGCGCCATATCAACCGATAAATTATCCAGGTTGATACCATGCGTTTTGAAGGAGTGTGAAGCGTTGTAATAATGTTCACTTGAGTCAAGCAATGCTTTTGATGGGATACAACCTACATTAAGGCAGGTGCCACCAAAAGTTGAATATTTTTCGATACAGGCTGTTTTTAAACCTAATTGGGCACAACGTATAGCGGCTACATAGCCACCTGGGCCTGAACCGATAACGATTACATCATATTGCATAGTAGAGTATTTTGGAACGCAAAGTTAAGCATTATCAGTTGCTAACAAAACGTAATAGTGTTACAACAGGGTCAATTAATCTTTATAAAATACCTATATATTATTAACATCGTCACCCGATCCCTCTAATCTTTCATATAACACTGGTTGATTTTCAAGTTTCTCCTCGTATCGTGTGGTACTTAGTTTATATAAAACTATTAATCCGCCTAAAGGCAGACCAAATGCGAAATAGGAATTTATATAACCAGCTGATAAAAAACTAATCCCCAACATAAATTGAAAACTCAATATGTTTAAATGGAATCCATTAACCGGGAAATAACTTAACGTTGGCACATTCAATAATATGATTAATAGATAACCAATCCATTTTTTAGGTGCTTTGCTCTTTTTTAATTTAACTATCATATAAATATTAAAAGCTAAAACCCCCAACACCAAAACACCAAACAGCCAATAATATAACATGGTTCCCTTTTGCTCATAAACATCCATTACATAAAAGCTTGTTACTTTTAATGTTTTATCATCAAACATTAATTTCACTTCGCCTACATAACTTGAATTATCAATTTGTATAAATGCTAACGTTTGGCCTTCAGGTGTAGAACCGGAATTATCGGTTGTAAAAATTTTTTGAGCACTGACAAAGGTATAGTTAAGCTTATCCCCAAAATGGCTAACCAGCATATTATTAAGGTTAGCAAATTGCGCTTTCAGGGTGTCATTATTTGGATGAGCATTTACAGGAAAAGTCATTAACGAAATACATTTATCGTAATTCTTTGCCAGTATAGCGTTAACAAAGGTTTCGGTTTTACTCTTAAAATCAAAACTGTTTGAGATAAAAGTGCAGCCGCTGAACATCGTGGATATTAGAATAGCTGTAATTAGGAATTTAATTGTTTTCATTAATAAGGTTATTGTTGATTATAATTACAACTAAGCTAATAAATTATAAGATATTATAAGCTTTCAGTATTTTAGCTGTTCAACTGATCTCGCTACAAAATGAAAAAGTTATTACTCCTTTTTTGCTTTGCTATTACCGGCATTGCATGTTACGCACAAACCGCCGAAGATTCCACTTACATCAGGCAAAACTACACTAAAATGGAAAAGCAAATTACCATGCGCGATGGTAAAAAACTATTTGCAGCCATTTACATGCCTAAGGATCAATCTGAAAAATATCCTATCCTGATGACCCGTACACCTTATAACGTTGGGCCTTACGGACCAAACGCTTATAAAAAAATGCTGGGCCAAAATATGTTGTTTGCTAAAGCGGGATACATTTTTGTTTATGAAGACGTGCGTGGCCGCTGGATGAGTGAAGGGGATTTTATGGATGTGCGCCCGCAATCAGACAAAAAAGGCAAAAAAGATATTGATGAGAGTACAGATACTTATGATACCATCGACTGGCTGGTAAAGAACGTACCTAATAATAACGGTAAGGTTGGTATATTGGGCATTTCTTATCCCGGCTTCTACTCAACAGCTTCATTGCCAAATGCGCATCCGGCTTTAAAAGCGGTATCGCCACAAGCACCGGTTACTGATTGGTTTATTGGTGATGACTTTCACCACAATGGCGCTTTCTTTTTGATGGATGCTTTTGCATTTATCACCAACTTTGGTGTGCCGCGTTTGAAACCTCTTACACCCGATCAATTTAAAAATGGTGTTAAATACACAGAAAAAGACAACTACAAATTTTACCTTAACATGGGTGCCTTGCCAAACTATAAAACCAAGTATATGGGCGACTCGGTAAAATTTTGGGACGAGATCATGAACCACCCGAATTATGATTCTTTTTGGAAAGCGATGAATATCCGTCCTCATTTAACCAATATTACACCGGCAACTATGGTAGTGGGTGGCTTTTTTGATGCCGAGGACTGCTTTGGCGCTTTACATGTTTTTAAAGCCTTACAGGATCAAAATGTAGCATCGCATCCAAATATGCTGGTTATGGGCCCTTGGTTCCACGGTGGTTGGGAACGCGGCGATGGCCAATATTTTGACGACCAGGATTTTGGACAGAAAACAAGTGTATGGTTTCGCGAAAACGTTGAGCTGCCTTTCTTTAATTATTATTTGAAAGGCGAAGGAGAAATGGCTTTGCCAAAAGCGACCATCTTTATTACAGGATCAAACGAATGGCATAAATTTAAATCATGGCCGCCTGAAAATACTACGGAGAAGACCTTATACCTGCAGGCTAATGGCAAGCTTTCTTTTGATCAGCCTAAAATAACAGACAGCTTTGATGAATATGTGAGTGATCCGAATGCACCGGTACCATATCAGAACGGCGTACAGGAAAAACGTACCCGTGAGTACATGCTGGATGATCAACGTTTTGCCGACCGCCGGCCAGATGTAAAAGTTTACCAAACAGATACCCTCACAGATGACATCACGCTTACAGGTCCGGTTTTAGCTGATTTGTTCTCATCAACAACAGGTACTGATGCTGATTACGTGGTTAAACTGATCGATGTTTTCCCGGATAATTACCCTAACCCTGTGCCGAATCCTAAAGGAGTTATCATGTCGGGATACGAGATGCTGATCCGTGGTGAAGTATTCCGTGGCCGTTACCGTAATTCATATGAAAACCCCGAGCCATTTGTCCCCGGAAAAGTTACCGAGATAAAATATGCTATGCCTGATGTAGCGCATACCTTTAAAAAAGGTCACCGCATTATGATACAGGTTCAAAACTCATGGTTCCCACTGGTTGATAGAAACCCGCAAAAATTTGTGGATATTTATACCGCTAAAGATTCTGATTTTCAGAAAGCTACCATCCGCATTTATCACGATAATCAAAATGCCTCATCGGTTAAAGTAACCGTTTTACAATAGTTAGGATTAATCTCATCAATAAAAAATGAAATCATACCGCTTATTATTAATCGCCTTAGCTTTTATAACGCTAAACGCAAAAGCTCAACTGGGCACTCCAAAAGAAACTTTTACCAAAGCCGACACCTTACGCGGCGATTATAACTCGCCATTACGGGCTTGTTACGATATCAATTACTATCACCTGGATGTTAAGTTTGATATCGATAACAAATTCATCAGCGGCAGCACGCTGTTTAAATTTACAGCTACGCAGGATTTCACTAAACTGCAATTCGACTTGTTCTCTAACTTAAAAGTGGAGAAGGTAGTTTACAAAGGCCATGAATTACCATACACCCGTGAGTTTAACGCAGTGTTTGTAACCTTCCCTAACACGATAGCTAAAGGCAGCATTGATGAGTTTACCGTATTCTATTCAGGCAATCCAACCATCGCTAAAAATGCGCCATGGGATGGCGGTATAGTTTATACTACCGATTCATTAAAGCGCCCATGGGTTGCAACTGCATGCCAGGGTTTAGGTGCCAGCGTTTGGTGGCCTAATAAAGACCAACAAGCCGATGAGGTTGATAGTGCCCTGATCAGTATCAGCGTACCTAATGGGTTAAAGGATGTTTCAAATGGCCGTTTGCGTAAAGTGACTAAACTAAAAGATGGTTATACCCGTTTTGACTGGTTTGTGACTAACCCCATCAACAATTATGACATTGAAGCGAACATTGGCGATTACACCCATTTTAATGACACCTACAATGGTGAAAAAGGAAAGCTTACGCTTGATTACTGGGTATTGCCATATCACCTGGAACAGGCTAAAAAGCAATTCGGCCTAAATGTTAAACGCATGCTGCAATCACATGAGCATTGGTTTGGGCCTTACCCTTTTTACGAAGATGGTTACAAATTGATTGAAACCCCGCATTTAGGTATGGAGCATCAAAGCGGCACTGCCTATGGCAACCATTTCGTTAATGGATATTATTCACGCGGCAAAGGATATGACCTATCAGGAACGGGCTGGGGCTTGAAATGGGATTACATCATCATTCACGAAAGTGGACATGAATGGTTTGGCAACAGTATTACCTCGAAAGACCTGGCTGACATGTGGATCCATGAATCATTTACTGATTACTCCGAATCATTATTTGTTGAAACCTTTTATGGTAAACAAGCCGGGCAGGAATATGTGCATGGTTTGCGCAACAACATTACTAATGACAGGCCAATTGTTGGGCCATACGGCGTAAACAAAGAGGGGTCTGAAGATATGTACAACAAGGGCTCTGTTATTTTGAACATGTTGCGTACTATTATTAACGATGATGAAAAGTGGCGTAATATCCTTAGAGGATTAAATAAAGAATTCTATCATAAAACGGTAACATACGAGGATATAACAGGATACATTAATAAAGAATCAGGAATAGATTTTACTACGTTTTTTGATCAATACCTGCACCATAGTACGCTACCGGTTTTGGTATTTACCAATTATAGCGGTACTTTATATTGTCACTTTACAAGTTGTGCCCCCGGTTTTAAAATGCCTGTAAAAATGAGGACTAAAGGTGGTGAGTATAAATTTATTGATGTAAGTGAAGATCCTACAATAGTTAGGATTGATGGAATTACTGAAGACAATGTTGAAGTTGATTTGTTTAACTACTACTTGGGTATACTAAAAAATTAAATTCTTGGTTAGTGTGCAACGTATCTTTTTTGTGTGCGTCATATAAACAAACAACAGATATAGATCATGAAATCACTAACCAAATTTTTATTAGCAGCGGCGCTTTTAAGTGGCGCGGGCTATACTTATGCTAAGCCGGCCATTATAGTAAAGGCTAAGGCATCTAATGATACACAAGACCGTCACCTTACCGGTTTTGACGCGGTTGACGCCCAAGGTTCATTTGATGTTTATATTACCCAGGGATCGTCGGAATCAGTTAAAGTTGATGCCCCTGCTGATGTTATTAATAATGTAGTTACAGAGGTAGAAGACCATGTATTAAAAATTCACGATAAGCGCCATAGTGGATCTGATTGGAACTGGACAGGGCATAAAAAGATAGCTGTGTATGTTACCGTTCGGGATATTAATGCTATTGATGTAAGCGGATCTGGTAACGTAGCCTTTAAAGATGGCCTGCATTCTGAAAATTTCAAAATAAGAGTAAGCGGTTCAGGGGATGTTATTGGTAAGATAGAATCAAAAGAATTAGCTTGTAATATCTCCGGTTCTGGCAATATGAAATTAAGCGGACATGCAGAAAATTCATCAGTGAGCGTGTCAGGTTCCGGCGACTACAACGGTCGTGAGGTTACTACCTCAGGCACAACGGTTCAGGTTTCAGGTTCCGGCAATGCCAGCATTAACGCAAGCAGCAGTATTACTGCCGCGGTATCCGGTTCTGGCGATGTAAGATATACCGGTGGTGCGCAGCATGTTATTAAAAGCAAATCAGGCAGCGGCGATATTAGTGGGAATTAGTAATTGATTTTTTATAAATATAAAAGGCTTCGTTTATTGGACGAAGCCTTTTTTGTTTTTACTACATGTCATAATCATACAAAACAAAAGCGCCCTGCTCAAATGAGCAGGGCGCTTCCTTTATCTTAAAAAAGAGAGATTAATTATTCTCCTTTTTCAGCATTTTCTTCGTTAGCAGAAGGTGCTTCAGGAGTTTCTATTCCTGGAGTTTCGCCAGTTGTTTCTTCAGCCACAGGAGCTTCAGCAACTGGTTCCTCGACAACTTCTGCAGCCGGAGCAGCAGAGTCCTGAGCCACAGGAGCAGTTTTAGCTTTAGCAGAACCACCACGACGACGTGTTGTCTTTTTAGCAGTTTGAGCATTATCAGCACCGTAAACAGTGTTGTAATCAACTAATTCAATAATTGCCATTTCGGCGTTATCACCTAAACGATTTTCTAATTTGATGATACGAGTGTAACCACCCGGGCGAGTTGCAATTTTTTCAGCGATATCGCGGAACAGGATGCTTACAGCATCTTTATCCTGCAAATAGCTAAATACGGTACGACGTGAGTGTGTAGTATCGTTTTTTGATTTAGTTAAAATTGGCTCAACATAACCGCGTAAAGCTTTTGCTTTTGCTAATGTTGTAGTAATACGCTTGTGTAAAATAAGCGAAGTTGCCATGTTACTCATCATCGCCTTACGGTGACTGTTAGTACGGCCTAAATGGTTTACTTTTTTTCCGTGTCTCATTGTTATTTAATTTTAGCACGTGCATACCGTTGGGCGACGATTAGGTCAAGCCCGCGGAATTATGCCTTCGCTGTTTATTTGTTATTAGAATGAACAGTTAAGATTTAAGTCTTGACTCTTGATTCTAATATCTTGATTCTATTATTATTCTTCGTCTAATTTAAATTTAGACAGGTTCATGCCGAAAGATAAACCTTTTGACTTAACCAGATCCTGAATCTCAGTTAATGATTTTTTACCGAAGTTTCTGAATTTTAACATATCAGCAACATCATAAGAAACCAAATCAGCAAGGCTACGAATATCAGCAGCTTTCAAGCAATTTAACGCACGAACTGAAAGATCAAGATCAACTAATTCAGTTTTAAGGATTTTACGCATATGTAAAATCTCTTCGTCAACTTCTTTAGTTTCCTCTTTAGCCTGAGCCTCAAGCATCATGTTCTCATCGCTGAATAACATAAAGTGCTGGATAAGGATCTTAGCAGCTTCTTTAAGTGCATCTTCAGGATGTATTGAACCATCAGTAGTAATATCCAAAACTAATTTTTCATAATCAGTTTTTTGTTCTACACGATAGTTTTCAATAGTGAATTTTACATTCTTGATGGGCGTGAAAATAGAATCGATAGCGATAACACCTACATTAGCATCAGGATTTTTATTCTCGTCACTTGGGATATAACCACGGCCCTTGTTGATAGTAAGCTCGATTTCAAGCGTTACTGAAGAGTCCATGTTACAGATAACCAAATCAGGATTTAAAATTGTAAAGTTGTTTGAGAACTTAGTAATGTCTCCGGCTTTAAAAGCATCCTGACCATTAATGATCACAAATATTTTTTCGCTGTCGCCAGATTCACCTGTTTTTTTAAACCTTACTTGTTTCAGGTTTAATATGATTTCGGTTACATCTTCAACAACACCTTTGATTGTAGAAAACTCATGCATCACGCCTGAAAAACGTACAGATGTGATCGCAAAACCTTCCAGTGATGAAAGTAAGATACGACGCAGAGCATTACCAATGGTTATACCGAAACCTGGTTCTAACGGACGAAACTCAAACGTGCCATCAAAATCAGTTGATTTCTGCATGATAACCTTGTCAGGTTTTTGAAATGCTAAAATTGCCATTTATATCCTTTATTTATTGTTTACTAATTTGAATTGATTAAACCACAAAAATGATTGGCATAATATGCCAACCACTTTGCGTATAAATATCTTATTATTTTGAGTATAACTCGACGATCAGGTTTTCCTTGATGTTCTCAGGAATCTCATCACGATTTGGGTAGTTAAGGAATTTGCCAGTTAATTCATTGGCATCCCACTCTAACCAGCTATATTTATTGATCTTTCTGCCAGCTACTGAATGAGAGATAGCTTCTAAAGATTTTGATTTTTCTCTTACTGAGATAACATCACCTGCTTTTAACTGGTATGAAGCGATGTTAACCACTGAACCATTAACATTGATGTGTTTGTGCCCAACTAGTTGGCGTGCGCCTGAACGTGTTGGAGCAATACCTAAACGGTAAACTGCATTATCAAGGCGTGCCTCTAAAAACTTTAATAAGTTTTCGCCGGTGATACCTTCTTTAGCAGATGCGCGGTGAAACAAGTTCTCGAATTGTTTTTCTAATACACCGTAAGTGTATTTAACTTTTTGTTTCTCCATTAACTGAGTTGAATACTCAGATTGTTTTCCTCTTCTTTTTGAGGCGCCATGCATTCCTGGCGGATAATTTTTTCTTTCTAACGCTTTATCCGGGCCGAAGATCGGCTCACGGAAACGACGTGCAATTTTGGATTTTGGACCTGTGTATCTTGCCATTTTTGTGTTGTTTTAAAGTATCAAACGGCCCGCAGCCGCTGAATCTTAGCTTTAAAAATATGTATTAATTAAACTCTTCTTCTTTTTGACGGACGGCAACCATTGTGTGGTAGCGGTGTAATGTCCTTTATAGTAGTTACCTCGATACCTGCAGTTTGCAAAGTACGGATAGCTGACTCACGGCCAGCACCAGGGCCTTTAACAAACACTTCTACTTTACGTAAGCCTAAATCATAGGCAACTTTACCGCAATCAGAAGCAGCCTGTCCGGCAGCGTATGGGGTATTCTTTTTTGAACCTTTAAAACCCATTTTACCGGCAGATGACCATGAGATAGCCTGGCCTGTTTTGTTGGTAAGGGTGATGATGATATTGTTGAATGTCGCGTTGATGTGTGCCTCGCCTACTGATTCAACAATAACAATACGCTTTTTGGTAACTTTTTTAGTTTTAGCCATTTTTTTAATTATTGAGTTTACGAATTATTGAGTTGCTATAACAACCCGGACCCGTAACCATATTCTTTTAAATCTATTCCTAATGATCTAAGAACAGCAACTAATCACCATTCTCCAATCACTAATCAACTATTATTTAGTAGCTTTCTTTTTGTTAGCAACTGTTTTACGTTTTCCTTTACGGGTACGCGAGTTGTTTTTAGTGCGTTGGCCACGTAATGGTAAACCTTTACGATGGCGGGTACCGCGGTAACAACCTATATCCATTAAACGTTTGATGTTAAGCTGAACTTCTGAACGCAGTGAACCTTCAACTTTGATCTGGTCATTAATAATACCACGAATAGCAGCTAACTGATCATCATTCCAATCCTGAACTTTAGTATTGAAATCAATACCAGCCTGGGTTAAAATTTGTTGAGCGGTTGAACGGCCGATTCCGTAGATATAGGTTAAGCCTATCTCTCCTCTTTTGTTATTTGGTAAATCAATACCTGATATCCTTGCCATATTTCTTATTTGTGCTTTTACGTAATACCGAACGGCGGGCCACCGTTGTACGGATTATTACAATTTTTTAATTATCCCTGACGTTGTTTGTACTTCGGGTTCTTTTTGTTAATAACGTAAAGTTTACCGTTACGACGGATGATCTTACAATCAACACTACGTTTTTTAATGGATGCTCTAACTTTCATCTCTTTGTTTATTTATATCTATAGGTTATTCTACCCTTTGTTAAATCGTATGGACTCATTTCCAATTTTACTCTGTCACCAGGTAAAATTTTAATGTAGTGCATTCGCATTTTGCCGGAAATATGCGCAATAATTTCATGACCATTCTCCAATTCAACCCTGAACATAGCATTAGATAATGCCTCCCTGATAGTTCCGTCCTGTTCAATCGAAGATTGTTTAGCCATATTTTACTGATTATTACTCAATTATCCACCCTAAAAGCGGGATGCAAAATTAATAAAAATTATTTAATTATTATTTTTTTCTTTCAAAACATTATCAACGTATGAAAATGTTGAAAGTATATCTACTTTTCCTTTGGTTACAGCTACGGTATGTTCGTAATGCGCTGATGGTTTCTTATCAACTGTTGATACAGTCCATCCATCTTCCCAAAACTTAACACCGGCACGGCCTGCATTTATCATTGGTTCAATGGCAATTACCATCCCTTCTTCCAATTTAATACCAGATCCGCGTTTACCATAATTAGGAACTTCAGGTTTTTCATGCAGATGTAATCCTACACCATGCCCAACCAATTCCTTAACTACGCCAAAACCATTCTTTTCAGCGTGCTCTTGTACTGCATAACCTATATCACCTATTCGCATCCCTACCACAGCCTTTTCTACACCAAGGTCAAGGCATTCACGGGTAACACGCATTAGTTTCTTAGCAGTATCGCTAACCTCGCCTATGGCAAAGGTAAAAGCTGAATCCCCGTAATATTTATTTAATATAACGCCACAATCAACCGACACGATGTCGCCCTCAACCAAAGCCCTATTATTAGGGAAACCATGTACCACCTGATCATTAGGAGAAATACACAATGAATAAGGAAACCCGTGGTAATTTAAAAAGGCAGGCACCCCGCCATTATCACGTATATAGGTTTCAGCAAGTTTGTTTAATTCAATAGTAGTAACACCCGGAGCAATAACCTTAGCTATTTCTCCGAGTGTTTTAGATAGCAGTAAGCAACTTTCTCTTATCAGTTCTATCTCCTCGACAGACTTATAATTGATTTTTGACATGCTGTAATATTATAGAACCGGCGTAGATCCTGTAACAGCAGGTGCTGCACTACGACCTTTTATTCTTCCGGTTTTCATTAATCCGTCATAATGGCGCATTAATAAATGACTTTCAATTTGTTGTAAGGTATCTAAAATTACACCTACTAATATGATAAGTGATGTTCCTCCAAAGAATCTTGAAAAAAGACTGCTTACCCCCATCATACTAACAACAGCCGGTATAACAGCGATAATTGCTAAGGCTACTGCACCGGGTAAGGTGATTTTAGAAATAATATCATCAAGAAAATTAGCTGTCGCCCTACCTGGTTGAACACCTGGAATAAAGCCGCCATTCTTTTTCATATCCTCAGCCATTTGATTAGGGTTAACCGTAATAGCTGTATAGAAGAAAGTAAATAGTATAATTAATACTGCAAATAACAGGTTATGTTCCCATGAGTTATAATTAGCTAAGCCCATTACAACTGAGTTAGCAGCTACACTTGGAAATAACGAAGGGATATATGCAGGAATAAACATTAAAGCCTGGGCAAAAATGATTGGCATTACGTTTGCCGCATTCACTTTTAACGGTATGTATTGACGCACACCACCATATTGTTTATTACCAACTATACGCTTTGCATATTGTACCGCGACTTTTCGGGTACCCTGTACTATCATTATGGTGAACATTACAACTGCAATATAAGCTACAATCTCAACCACAAAGGTAATTAAACCACCCTGGCCGCTTCTGCGTGCGTTAAATTCAGTCACAACCGCGCCAGGTAATGAAGCGATGATACCGATCATGATGATCAATGAAATACCGTTACCAATACCTTTATCAGTTATACGTTCGCCTAACCACATTACAAATAAGGTACCTGATGTTAATACAAATACGTTTAATATAGTAAAGAATGGATCTCCAATTAACCTTGCATCAGGGCCGATCTGAGATTTCAAATAGCCTATCGCTTGTAAAGCCGTAATACCTATTGTTAGGTAACGGGTCCACTGGTTAATTTTGTTTTGGCCGCTTTCACCTTCTTTTTGCAGTTTAGCAAAGTATGGCACTGCTATACCAAGCAATTGCACCACAATTGAAGCCGAGATATAAGGCATTACGCCTAATGCAAAAATCGATGCACGCGAGAACGCGCCACCGGCAAACATGTTTAATAATCCTAATAAACCTTCTTTAGCGCTTGTGTTTAATGATGCAGGATCTACACCAGGCAAAACAATAACGCAACCTATACGGTATATTAAAAGAAATAAGAGTGTGTTGGTTATACGCACTCTTAAATCCTCGATTTTCCAAATATTGGATAATGTGGTGAAAAAATTCTTCATTGAAAAATTATAGCTTAACTATGGTACCACCAGCTGCTTCAATTGCTTTTTGCGCTGTGGCAGTAAATGCATGTGCTTTAACTTCTAAAGTGGCTTTTAGTTCGCCACGACCTAAAATCTTAACCAGGTCGCTTTTTTTCGATACTAAACCATATTCCTTTAGTGTTGCAAAATCAATTGATGTAACTGAATGTTGCTCAACTAAGCCCTGTAACACATCAAGGTTAACGCCAACGTATTCTACGCGGTTGTTATTCTTGAAGCCTACTTTAGGCACACGGCGTTGTAATGGCATCTGTCCACCTTCGAAACCAATTTTGGCTGAAGTACCTGAACGTGACCCTGCACCTTTATGGCCACGGGTTGATGTTCCACCACGGCCTGAGCCAGTACCACGGCCTATTCTTTTTCTATTTTTAGTAGAACCTTCTGCAGGTTTTAAATTACTTAAATTCATGATATTAAATATTTTCTACCGCTACCAAATGGTTAACTTTCTTCACCATACCGATGATAGCCGGATTAGCTTCAACTTCCACGCTGTGGTTAATTTTACGAAGGCCTAAGGCTTCGATAGTTCTTTTCTGGCGTTCACTTCTATCGATCACGCTTTTAATCTGAGTTATTTTGATTTTTGCCATGACTAATTATCCGTTAAATACTTTACCTAAACTAACGCCGCGGTGTTGTGCTACTGTATAAGCATCACGCAATTGTGATAATGCTGATACGGTTGCTTTAACCACGTTGTGTGGATTTGATGAACCTTTTGATTTCGCCAATACGTTGTGAACACCTGCAGACTCTAACACTGCACGCATCGCACCACCAGCAATTACACCGGTACCATTTGCAGCTGGTTTAATGAAAACAAAACCACCTGAAAATTTACCAATTTGCTCATGAGGCACAGTACCGTTAATAATAGGCACTTTTACCAAGTTCTTTTTAGCATCATCAATACCTTTAGCAATAGCTTCAGTTACTTCTTTAGCTTTACCTAAGCCATAACCTACAACACCGTTCTCGTCGCCTACTACTACGATAGCAGAAAAGCTGAATGTACGGCCACCTTTGGTTACTTTGGCTACACGTTGTATGCTCACCAAGCGGTCTTTTAATTCGATCTCGCTTGTTTTTACTCTTTTTATGTTGATTGTTGACATTTCCTGTTTCGATTAAAAGTTTAAACCGCCTTCACGTGCACCTTCAGCCAGTGATTTAACACGGCCATGGTACAAATAACCGTTTCTATCGAAAACAACATCTTTAATGCCAGCAGCTAAGGCTTTTTCAGCTACCAGTTTGCCCACGGCTACTGATTGATCTGATTTAGTACCTGTTGTTGCT
The DNA here is from genome assembly GCF_013408825.1 of Mucilaginibacter tundrae. GTDB lineage: Bacteria > Bacteroidota > Bacteroidia > Sphingobacteriales > Sphingobacteriaceae > Mucilaginibacter. The sequence goes on along the minus strand of NZ_JACCBZ010000008.1, from coordinate 33,031 downwards.
ACAAAATCTTTTGATAAAGATGATGCTGATACAATAGTTTTTCCGGATACATCGTCAATTATCTGGGCATAAATACCTTTATTGCTTCTGTATACAGACAAGCGCGGACGCGCTGTTGAACCTGAAAGGCGTTTTCTGATGCCTTTCTTTATTCTGTCTCTTCTTGATAGTTTAGCTCCCATGACGATTATTTTTTAGATGCTGATTTACCTGCTTTTCTTCTCAATACTTCGCCAACAAACTTGATACCTTTACCTTTGTAAGGCTCTGGTGTACGTAACGAGCGTATTTTTGCAGCCACTTGGCCGATCAATTGTTTGTCAATTGATTCCAAAATGATAGTTGGGTTTTTACCCTTTTCAGCAGTTGTTGAAACTTTAATTTCTTGTGGCAATTCAAATACCCAGTGGTGAGAGTAACCCAACACTAAATCTAATGTATTACCTGTATTGGTTGCGCGGTAACCTACACCCACTAATTCCTGCTCAATTTTGTAACCGGCGGTTACACCTACAACCATATTATTTAAAAGCGAACGGTATAAACCGTGTAATGCTTTGTGGCGTTTTTGCTCTGAAGGGCGCTTAACAAGCAAATTTCCTTCTTCCTGCTCAACAATGATGTCACTGTCTACAGCTTGATGCAACTCACCTTTAGGGCCTTTAACAGTAACCAGGTTCTCTGGTGATACAGTTATAGTTACTCCCTGCGGTAGTGCTATTGGTGCTTTTCCTATTCTTGACATTGCTTAATTTCTCCTATTAATAAACGTAGCATAAAACCTCACCACCAACATTTTGCTGACGAGCTTCTTTATCGGTCATTACACCGTGAGAAGTTGACAGGATGGCGATACCTAAACCATTTAATACTCTTGGCATATTATCCATGCCTGCGTATTTTCTCAAACCTGGTTTACTTATACGTGCGATGCTGCGGATAGCAGAAATTTTAGTTATCGGGTGGTATTTTAATGCCACTTTAATAGTCCCTTGCGGACCATTTTCCTCAAACTTGTAGTTCGCGATGTAACCTTTGTCGAAAAGCACCTTAGTGATTTCCTTTTTCAGATTTGATGCAGGAATTTCAACAACCCTATGGTTGGCTTTAATAGCATTCCTTACTCTTGTAAGATAATCTGCGATTGGATCTGTATTCATTTTTGTATGTTATGACAGTGGTTTCCTTCCCGTAACGTCCGGGGCGACCTTCTATCGGTTAAAATTCTTTTTATTAGTATCGAGTACTAACTTATTACCAGCTAGCTTTTCTTACTCCCGGTATTTTACCAGCTAAAGCCATTTCACGGAATGTAACACGTGAAATACCAAATTGGCGCATATAACCACGAGGCCGGCCAGTTAATTTGCAACGGTTGTGCAATTTTACCGGTGATGCAGCTTTAGGTAATTTATCTAAACCTGCGTAATCGCCTGCTGCTTTAAGAGTTTCTCTTTTTTCAGCGTATTTAGCTACTAATTTAGCACGTTTAAGTTCACGTGCTTTTATACCTTCTTTAGCCATTGCTATTTTGATTTTTAAATGGTAATCCAAATTGTTTAAGCAACTCAAGTGCTTCAACATCGTTTGTTGCCGAGGTTACAAAGGTAATATCCATACCTTGAATTTTATTGATTTTATCAATATTAATCTCAGGGAATATAATTTGCTCTGTTATACCTAAAGTATAGTTGCCTCTTCCGTCAAAACCTTTATCGTTGATGCCTTTAAAATCACGTATACGTGGTAAAGCAACAGAGATCAAACGATCTAAAAACTCGTACATTGTGTTGTCACGCAAAGTAACACGTACGCCTATTGGCATATTTTTACGCAATTTAAAGTTTGATATATCTTTTTTAGATTTTGAAGATACTGCTTGCTGGCCGGTAATAGTAGTTAACTCAGTGATGGTATTCTCGATCAATTTCTTGTCGGTAGTTGCACCACCTACACCCTGGTTAATTGCAATTTTTTGCAATTTAGGAACCTGCATAACGCTTTTGTACTGAAATTTTTCTTTCAGAGCGGCGCGGATATCGTCCTTATATTTTGATTTTAATCTTGGTGTGTAAGTCATTACTTAATTTCCTCCCCTGATTTTTTTGATACCCTAACTAATTTACCGGCATCGTTTAATTTTCTTCCAACACGTGTTGGCTTACCAGTTTTAGCATCAACCAAAGCTAAGTTTGATACGTGTATAGCGGCTTCTTGTTTAACAATTCCACCGTTAGGATTAGCAGCATTAGGTTTTGTATGTTTTGATACTAAGTTAGCACCTTCAACAATTGCCCTGCCTGTAGCTAATATTACTTCAGTTATTTTACCTTGCGTACCTTTTGAGTCGCCGGCTATCACCTGCACTAAATCACCCTTACGGATTTTTAATTTAGCTGGTTGTGCGTGTTTTTTCTTATCCATGTTACAATACCTCCGGTGCTAATGATACAATTTTCATAAATTGTTTCTCACGCAGTTCCCTTGCAACAGGGCCGAAGATACGTGTACCACGTGGCTCGTCCTGATTGTTTAACAATACTGCTGCGTTATCGTCAAAACGTATATATGAACCGTCTTTTCTACGGATTTCTTTTTTGGTACGTACTACTACCGCTTTAGATACAGTACCTTTTTTCACGTTACCTGATGGTATCGCGCTTTTTACGGTAACTACTATCTTATCACCAATAGAAGCATATCTTTTGCCGGTACCGCCTAATACGCGGATAACTAAAACTTCTTTAGCGCCGCTGTTATCAGCTACATTTAATCTTGATTCCTGTTGTACCATGTTATTTAGCCCTTTCTAAAATTTGAACTAATCTCCAGTTTTTGCTTTTGCTCAACGGGCGTGTTTCCATTATCAAAACGGTATCACCAATACCACAGGTATTAGTCTCGTCATGAGCCATAAATTTGGTAGTTTTCTTAACGAACTTACCATAAATCGGGTGCTTCACCTTCCGCTCAACAGCTACAACGATAGATTTCTCCATCTTGTTGCTAACTACCAGGCCGGTACGTGTTTTTCTTAAATTTCTTTCCATTTCTAAAAAATTAATTCTTTTCAGAAGCCGGCGCAGCTTTGCGCTTAGTTAATTCAGTAGTTAAACGAGCAACTTCCTTGCGTACTTTTGTAATACGTGTTGGGTTCTCAATAGCCGAAACTGCATGTGCAAATTTCAGTTTGGTGAGATTCGCTCTCTCTTCGCCGATTCTTGCAACCAATTCTTCAGTTGATAGCTCTAAAATTTCTGAGTTCTTCATTTTCTCTTGTTAGTTATTTGAGTTTTTAGTTCTAAGCCCGCTTATCAAACTGATAACTGCAAACTCAAAACCGCTAACTTTTTTATTTATGCTTCTACGTAATCTCTACGTACTATAAATCTTGTTTGTACCGGCAGTTTCTGTGCTGCAAGGCGTAAAGCCTCTTTAGCAACGTCCAATGGCACACCTTCTGCTTCAAAGATGATCCTTCCGGGGCGTACTACCGCTACCCAGTATTCAGGGGCACCTTTACCTTTACCCATACGTACTTCCGCTGGTTTTTTGGTTACAGGTTTGTCAGGGAATATTCTGATCCATACCTGGCCTTCACGTTTCATAAAACGTGTTACAGCAATACGGGCAGCCTCGATCTGACGGCTGGTAATCCAGGCCGGCTCGAGTGATTTTATACCGAAAGATCCAAATGAAAGTTCAGCACCACGACTGGCGTTTCCCTTCATCTTGCCTTTTTGCATCTTTCTGAACTTAGTTCTTTTTGGCTGTAGCATTTTCTTAAGCTTTTATATCAAAATGATATATTAATCTACTATTGTTATTATCTCTTTGCTGGACCACCCGGGCGATTGCCACCTGGACGGCTGTTTCCTGGACCACCTGGGCGATTTCCACCACCACCACGGTTGTTAGGGTTACCACCTGGTTTCCTGTCGCCACCGCCTCTGCGATCGCCACGGTCACCACCTCTTTCGTTGCCACCACGGCCACCGAAACCGGCTGCGTTACCTTCTGGACGTCCACCTTTACCGCTGTTGCTGCTTGTACCACCAATGTTTGGAGACAAGTCGCGTTTGCCGTAAACTTCACCTTTACAGATCCATACTTTAACACCTATTTTACCGTAAGTAGTTAATGCTTCTGCTAAAGCGTAGTCAATATCAGCACGGAAAGTGTGCAAAGGAATTCTTCCTTCTTTATATTGTTCGCTACGTGCCATTTCCGCACCGCCTAAACGGCCTGATGTCATCACTTTAATTCCTTCAGCACCCATTCTCATGGTTGAAGCAATTGTGGTTTTCATCGCACGACGGAAAGAGATACGTGCTTCTAATTGTTTTGCTATGCCTTCTGCAACTAATTGTGCATCAAGCTCAGGGCGTTTGATTTCGAAGATGTTGATCTGAACTTCCTTTTTAGTAAGTTTTTTCAATTCTTCTTTGATCTTATCAACCTCAGCGCCACCTTTACCAATTACAATACCCGGGCGTGCAGTGTGAATAGTTACCGTGATGCGTTTTAAAGTACGCTCAATAACTATTTTAGATACACCACCTTTGTTTATACGTGCTGAAAGGTATTTGCGGATCTTTTCGTCTTCAACTAATTTATCGGCATAGTGATTTCCACCGAACCAATTAGAATCCCAACCTTTGATGATTCCTAACCTGTTACCTATTGGATTTGCTTTCTGTCCCATAATTAGTTGTTATCGTTTTTACTGTCCACAATAAGTGTTACATGGTTTGAGCGTTTACGGATACGGTATCCCCTTCCTTGCGGAGCAGGGCGTAATCTTTTTAACTGGCGGCCACCACCTACCGAGATCTCTTTAACATATAGAGCGCTGTCTTCAACACGTTTGTCTTCATTTTTTGCTTCCCAGTTTTTAATGGCTGATAACAATAATTTCTCAACGCGTATCGCGGCTTCTTTATTAGTAAATTTTAAGATGTATAACGCTTTCTCAACGTTTTCACCACGTATCAGGTCAACCACCAAACGCATTTTGCGTGGTGAAGTTGGGCAGTTCTGTAGTTTAGCAACTGAAGAGCCACCCACAAGGGCTTTAGCTGCTTCTTTTTGTTGCCTGATCAGTACAGACTTTTTGATTTTAGTTGTTGCTTCCATGCCTTATTTTTTCTTTTCTGCGTGACCGCGGAATGTACGGGTTGGGGCAAACTCGCCCAACTTATGACCAACCATGTTTTCTGTTACATACACCGGTATAAATTTGTTACCGTTGTGTACTGCGAATGTATGACCAACAAAATCCGGAGAAATCATGGAACGACGTGACCATGTTTTTACTACTGATTTCTTATTTGAATCATTTAGTGTCGTAACCTTTTTGTCAAGGTTATGATCGATGTAAGGTCCTTTTCTAATTGAACGTGCCATTGCTATTTCTTCCTTCTTTCAATGATATAACGATCCGATGATTTCTTTTTGTCACGGGTTTTGTAGCCTTTAGCTAATAAACCTTTACGTGAACGTGGGTGACCACCTGAGGCTCTTCCCTCACCACCACCCATAGGGTGGTCTACCGGGTTCATGGCTACACCACGAACTCTTGGGCGACGGCCTAACCAGCGTTTGCGACCAGCTTTACCTAACACCGCGTTTGCTTTTTCGCCATTTGAAACGGTACCGATAGTTGCCAAACAAGTTGACAAGATCATACGTGTTTCGCCTGAAGGCAATTTGATGATAGCGTATTTGCCGTCACGTGCTGATAGCTGAGCATAAGCACCTGCACTACGTGCGATGATACCACCCTGGCCTGGATTTAACTCAATGTTATGAATAATAGAACCAAATGGGATATTTTTCAATGGCATTGTATTTCCAACTTCAGGAGCTGCTGTTTCGCCTGATACAACAGTTTGTCCAACTGTTAATCCCGCCGGAGCGATCATATATCTTTTTTCACCATCTACAAAGTGAAGTAGCGCTATACGAGCTGAACGGTTAGGATCATACTCAATAGTTGCAACCTTTGCAGGTATGTCGAATTTATTTCTTTTGAAATCTATTATTCTGTATGCTTGTTTATGACCACCACCCATGTAGCGCATAGTCATTTTACCGCTGTTGTTACGACCACCAGACCTTGTATTAGCTGCTTCAACCAACGATTTTTCAGGAACGTTAGTGGTGATGTCAGAATTAATAACATCTACTCTAAAACGAGTGCCGGGGGTAACCGGTTTAAATCTTTTAACTGCCATCTCTATTATATATTGCTGTAAAAGTCTATAGTTTCACCGTCTTTCAGCGTGATGATCGCTTTTTTATACGAAGCAGCACGACCGCTAACGGCTCCTGCTTTAGTATTGCGGCTTTTTAATTTACCAACGTACCTCATGGTATTTACATCTGTGATGTTAACACCGTACATTTTTTCAATAGCTGCTTTTATTTGGATTTTGTTGGCCCTTGGGTCAACTATAAAAGCATAACGATTAAGCTTCTCAGTTAATTGAGCAACTTTTTCGGTAAGTAAGGGTTTTCTTAAAATTTCCATAATTACTTAGCTAATGCTTCCTCCAAAGTTTTAACAGCACCTGCGGTTAGTAAAAGTTTACCGGCGTTTAACACGTCATAAGTGTTTAACTGGTCGGCAGTAATAACTTTCGCTTTCTTCAAGTTTCTGCTTGATAAATACACATTGTTATCTGCAGTTGCCAATACTAATAATGTTCTTACATCAGTAACATTAAGATCGGCTACCATTTGTATGTAGTTTTTAGTTTTGATAGAATCAAAATTGAAATCTTCCAATACTACTACATTGTTATCTTTTGCTTTATATGATAAAGCCGATTTACGTGCTAGCGCTTTAAGTTTCTTGTTTAATTTGAAACTGTAATCGCGTGGCTGCGGACCGAATACACGGCCACCACCGTTAAACAATGGTGATTTTACGCTACCTGCACGGGCACCGCCGGTACCTTTTTGCTTATATAATTTGCGGGTTGAACCTGCAATCTCGTTACGCTGTTTTGATTTGTGCGTACCCTGACGTTGATTAGCTAAAAACTGCTTAACATCAAGATAGATAGCGTGATCGTTTGGTTCGATACCGAATACGGACTCAGGAAGTTGCACTTTGGCACCTGTTTCTTTACCTGATACATTTAATACTTTAACTTCCATCTTATTTATCCACTATTACGAATGAACCCTTAGCTCCAGGTATGGAACCTTTAACTACTAATAGGTTTTGCTCAGGATAAACCTTCAAAACTTCTAAGTTTTGAACCTTAACGCGCTCATTACCCATTTGACCAGCCATACGCATACCTTTGAATACACGAGAAGGCCATGATGACGCTCCTAATGAACCCGGTGCACGTAAACGGTTGTGCTGACCGTGAGTTTGCATACCCACACCACCAAAACCGTGACGCTTTACAACACCTTGAAATCCTTTACCTTTTGAAGTACCTACTACGTCAACAAAATCTCCGCTTGCGAAAATATCTACAGTGACAGTGTCACCTAAGTTTTTTTCGTCTTCGAAAGTTTTGAATTCAACAAGCTTACGCTTTGGAGCAGTACCGGCTTTTTGGAAGTGGCCTTTTAAAGGGCCTGAGGTGTTTTTTTCTTTCTTGTCGCCATATGCTAACTGAACAGCAGCATATCCGTCTGTATCCACAGATCTAACTTGTGTTACAACGCAAGGGCCAGCTTCGATTACCGTACAAGGGATGTTCTTCCCTGTCTCATCGAAAATGCTGGTCATTCCTACCTTTTTACCAATAATTCCTGACATTTTCTTTTAATTTATTTGTGCCCATCGAAGCAGTAGGGCTTCGTTCAAGGCAATTCTTCCCCGTTAAGGGACGGCAAAGATAGGAACTTTACATTAAATATCAAATAGTTACTACGTTATTTTTTTATAAATATTTAATGAATTATTTTCAGGATAAATAGATACTTTAATTGAAGCTAATAAGTTGATTTGCTGAGCGATGGTATTTGCATAATTGACAGCGATTACTTAAATTCAAATCCTGTTAACTGATCTTATTATCATTGAATGAAAAATCTCACCAAAACCGGATTTATCCTGCTTGTTTCAGTCGTCTTTTTTGGTTGCAAACAACCGGCAACAAGCACCTCTACAACAACCACCACCACTATTTCAACTACCGCTGCAAGCACGCATGACCGTTTAGGAAAAGCTACCCGCGAAGACAAAAATGGATGGGTATATGTTCATTTGGCTGGTTCACCATCAGATATTGGATTTCAGCACGGCTATTTATTGGCAAAAGAGATTGACACCTTAATCAAGGTAATGCAATTCTATCTACCGCATACCAGTAAAAAAGACTGGGCTTTTTATCGTGCGGCGTCAAAACGATTCATGTGGAAGAAGATAGACCCGGAATATCAGGCTGAATTAAAAGGTATCGCCGAAGGCTTAAACGCCAAAGGTTATAAGTACGATTCTTTGGATCTGGTAGCCCTAAATGCAAACATTGAATTATCAGAATATTATGTACCTGGACTGGATAACAAGATCAAACCGGGCAGTGGTAATAATAAAGCGCCGGGCAATTGCAGCGCTTTTATCGCTACAGGCAAATACACTAAAGATGGCAAGATAGTAATCGGCCATAATAACTGGACTGATTACATCGAAGGCGAACGCTGGAACGTGATTGCCGACATCACCCCGCAAAACGGCAACCACATATTAATGGATTGCGCACCCGGGTTTATACATAGCGGAGATGATTTTGTAGTAACTAACAGCGGTATATTAATAACCGAAACTACCATAACCGGCTTCTTAGGTTTTGACACCACCCGCACGCCCGAATTTGTTCGCGCACGTAAAGCGGCACAGTATAGTAAAAGCATTGATGATGTGATCCGGATTATGACGACCGATAATAATGGCGGTTACGCTAATGACTGGTTAATTGGTGATATTAAAACCAATGAGGTTGCCAAGCTGGAATTAGGCCTAAAAGATTATAAAGTGTGGCGGTCAAAAGATACCGCGATGATAGGTTCTAACTTCCCTAGTGACCCTAAACTGATAAAAGACGAAACGACTTTTAATGTTAACGACCCTACTAACTCGCCTAACGCGCGCAAGCTACGTTTGCAGAAATTAGTAGCTGTTGATTATAAAGGAAAACTAAATGATGCCACGGGTAAAACCATTGAAGGTGACACCTATGACGCGCTTGATAAAAAGCAAGCTTTGAATCGTTGTGTGATTGACGGGCATATTGACGAAGATCCCAAAGGAGCGCCTGAATGGAACGAAGGCCCATATTACCCGATGGGCGCGGTGCAGGGAAAGGTTACTACCAGCGCTTTAGCCGGCAATATGCAGCTTTGGGCGCATATGGGACACCCCGGCGGCACCGACTTTTTAGCAGGCCCATTCTTTAAGAAGCATCCTGAATATGGTTACCAAAGTAAATATCTACGCGATATGAAAGCTTATCCCTGGACCTTGTTTACGGCATCAAAATAATATATTGTTATCTTTGCAGCCCGGAAACACCATAGTCTCCGGGCTTTTTTATGAATTTTTATACACGTAAATGGGTAAAACCCGAAGACCTGAATGCACACGGAACATTATTCGGTGGCAGGTTATTGAGCTGGATTGATGAGGAAGCGGCGATTTACACTATTGTACAACTAGGCACCAACGGTTGCGTTACCAAGTACATGTCAGAGATCAACTTTATTAATTCCGCAAAACAGGGTGATATTATTGAATTGGGAATTAAGGCAACGCATTTTGGTCATACTTCCATCACCTTAACTTGCGAAGTGCGCAACAAGATCAGCCAAAAGACTATTCTTACTATTGATAAAATTGTATTTGTAAGTGTTGACGAGTTTGGTAAGCCAGTTAAGCATGGTAAAACGGAAATCACTTATACTGACGAACGGTTGAGAGAAGAAGATTGATTATTCCATCATCAATCTTCTGATCAACTCAGCGCTTTGCACTTTCCCCTCATCCAGTCGGTGACTGAAGAAGTTTTGCACTTCGTTAAAGTGTTTTTTGTAACCTTCCATATCGCCATAGCCTATAATAGCCGACCACTCCCTTACCGCGGAATGAAATTCTAAATCGTCACCACGGATGGTTTTGTCATATAGGGCTGTTTCTATAGATTCTTCCAATAGTGCCTCGTTTTTAAATAGATACTCGGCGATGCCTAAACGCAAGCGAAACGGCGGTGTTTGGCAAATGAGGTTATCATAAGGGTTCACTCCTAAATGATGCCAGGCATCAACCATACTTAATATGCTAAGGTGTGAGTTGGGTTTTTGTAGTTCCGGTTTGGATGAGAGAGAAAATTCTTTCATCACGGCATCGTTTAACATGATGGGCTTACGGCTTTCATGGAAAACAAAATCGCGGGCACGGTATAGTCGGGTTCGGAATGCCTCTTCCTCCTCTTTGATCATCAGCTTAAATAATTCTGACTCGGATTCGGCATAAGCTTTTACCTGCTGCCTCGCGTAAGGATTCAATATAGCTAGACCGGCATACACGTGCGCTTTATAGCTGAATATGCGCAAAGTAGTCAATATCTTCACATTATCAATACCGCCAACATACGATCCATTCTCCCATGGGAAGAACCCTGCAGACTTCCACGCGGTGCCCATACTTTCAAAGCCTACATGGGTTACGGCCTGGGTATCGGCAACAATTTTATCATGCTCATGATAATCAGCCATTTCAACAATATCAGTTTCGATGGACGCGAATAAATCAAGCATCCTTTTATAAGCTTCCTTATCTGTTCGATGCGGGATAAGGATCAGTTTCTGGCCTTTAGGTTCAAAACCCGGGCCATGCATAGCATGGAAGGTGATTATTTTAGCATCAGCCGGCAGGTGTTTTTCGAAGATATTTACCTCAGGGGTTTTAACCGAAGTTTGGCCAGCGACTATAGCTCCAAACTTAGTTACCGCGCCGCATTCCGCTGCAACTTGCTCTAACTTTTCGGCTTCCACCGAATAGATGATCAGGTCGTTAGTGCGGGCAACATCCTTCCCGCTATCTAATATTTTTATACCTAAAGGTGCAAGTTCCTGTTTAAGCGAACTTATATTTTCGGGTAGGTCGCAACCGCTAACGGTATAACCCGCTTTTGCAAAGGCTTTTGCATAAAGCTTACCCATGTCACCCAAACCAATCATGCCAATATTCATTCCGCTAATATAACTATGAGCGGCAAATTTCCGTATGAAAGGAAAAAAACATCTCCTTAAATCCAGTTTAACAAACAATAAAGCAAAATTATGCTTGTTTTATTAGCATTGTTATATGTAATTTCACAATATGAAGAAGTCGCTTATATTTCAATTTGTTATCTTATTTACTTGCTTCACCATAGCATCAAACGCGCAAGATTCTGTAAAGAAATCACCTGCCGCAAAACCCACTGTAGTAAATCCGTATTCCAAGTATAAATATAAGCCTGCTGCCGCAGTTTACACCTCCCGTGTAGCCGACAGCACAAAAGCGGCCATCGCAGCCGCAAAACCTGCCGCACCAGCAGATAACAGCCTTAATGGCCAATATCAATATTTACTGACCAAAGTTTATTTCTATCAGCAGCCTTTATTAAATGCTTTCCACAAAAGCATTACTGACACCCTAAACCTGGCACGAAAGAACTTAAAGGCTTCACAAAGCAACCTTGTTGTCGCTAATAAAACTATCGATAGTTTACAGACTAGCATAAAAGCGAATACACAATCACTAAGCGAGTCAAATGAAAAGGTTAACGAAGTTAGCCTGATCGGCATCCCGGTTACCAAGGCAACTTACAACCTGATAATGTGGGGACTGGTTATCATCTTCGGCGCTGTTGCTGCTATTGTTATAGCAAGATCAGGTGCAAGTACCCGCGAAGCTAAATATCGCACCCAATTATACAGCGAACTGGAAGAAGAATACCGCGTATACAAAGCCAAAGCCGTTGAGAAAGAAAAGAAAATGGCCCGCGAGCTGCAAACCGAACGCAACAAGATCGACGAGCTGTTAGGCCGGGTATAATTATAATATGAAAGCCTACCTTTTCGGCTGGAATCCAATCAAGTTTGAGTGGGACGACCTGGATGATGACATAGCCAAACTACAGGCAGGCCATAACTTGAAGAAGACTGGAGCTGCGCCAGCCCCACAAAGCCATCCAGCCCGGCGACAGGGCGTACATCGTGCGCGTAGGACAAGAACCTAAAGGCATTTTCGCATCAGGTATTATCTCGTCTGAACCATTCCTTGCTTTACGCAAGGGTCGCACTTACCATCGCGTAGCCATCACACTTGATGTACTCCTCAACCCCGACAAGCAACCCATACTTACTTTAGATATTTTAAAAACCGGCAACCTCGCCGCCCAAACCTGGACACCGCAAGCATCCGGCATCTCCATCCGGCCCGAACTGGTTGATGAGCTGGAAGGCGTTTGGCAGGACTTTCTCAACCCGGAATAGCTGTACTGTTTCATGAAACAGGTGAAACAATTGAAACACCTGGAACAGTTTTCACCCCTAAAAAGTGCCTTTTTATACCCAAAATGGCATTATTACATGTCAAAATCGACTAAAAAACAGTGCTTTCAAGCCAATTTTAGCCTCAAAACCACTAAAAAACATCAACTTTTAGCATAAAAACATAAAAAAATGAAGCAATTTTATAGGTATTAGCTCATAAAGTGAAACACTGTTATGCAGAAAATCAAAAAAATTGTTTCATAGTGAAACAGGCTAATAACTCCCGCCCGTCCAATCGTGCTTGCTTAAACGGGTCAATATTATTTATTAATAACATCTTTCAACTCTACAATCTTGTAAGCAGGGTTAAGTTTAAAAAACACCTCTAAAGCTGCGATGTGGCTTGCACCCAGTAGGATCATTACTTTTTGGTCATCCGGAGTTAGCTTTTTTTGAATCAATGAATACATGTAAATATTCCTCTTGTACCATTGGGTTGCAACGTCTGCACCTATAAAATTATTTGGCGCACCAGCTTTAGTCAGCAAATTGGTGTAAAATCCAAGATCTGCATCCCGGTAAGTTTGTGTATTCTGCGCCAATAAAATATTAGTAAGCGAAGCTCCGCTTTGAACCAAATTATTGAAGTTGCCTGAAATGTTTTTGATATATTCCGGTATAGCATGCATTAGCTGGTCTTGCTTACGCTCCACCATTACCTTCATCACTGAATCGGTACCGGTAAGGTTCATTCTGTAGTCTATTGCATCAATTCTACTTAATCCGAGTACTTTTCCTGATTTAAAGCCTAGTTGATAAACCTCGCTTTTTTCATTTAGGCCCGCTGTGATCTTGTTCGCTAAAAAATCCTGGTACAACTGATCAAGCTTACTTTGATCCTGATATGGATATTCAACCAAAATACGCTGTGGTTTAAATTTTACGATAGCAGCGATTATATTGTCGATCTCTTTCTGTACAGCAGCTGACTTGATATCTAACGATTTCAATTTTGAAGCATCCAGACCCGGGTTTTCAAAGTGGAATGTTCCGATCATTAACACTTGGGTTTGCTGGGCATGGCCGGAGTAAACAAATAAAAGGCAGGTTAATAAGCATATTATTAGCTTAAAATTTAGTTTAAACATAGGGAAAAGAAGATTTTTACAGGATAAAGCTGACCTATTTACAATTTGATTAAACCTGGGAAATATCGGTTTCAAAGCTTCATTATCTCAGCATATCAAACATACAACTAAAACCGGCTATCAATGGTACTAAATGCGGTATATTAAGCTTAATGAAACAAATTCATCAAGTCTCTCCAACTCTTCGCCAGTTCAAGCGTTCACGCTTGAACTCTATTTTTTGTAAGCGCCCACGCTTACTTTATTTAGGCCAACCATTATCGTAAGCGTGGACGCTTACACCGTACTGTATTCAAGCGTAAATTGGTTGAATGGGCTGGAGCCTATGTGGTTAGGTAATGTTCCCTGCCACTTATGGATATTGAATTGCCCTCATATGCTGCAACCAAAATATAATCAAATGAGTGTAAGGCTGATTCAAAAAATAGGTTATCAGGGTAATTTAATCCCGGCATCAAATACACCACCACTGATTTTTAGGGAATCTTTCTGCAAGACGCTATTAATAGGTATCCTGTAAACCGTACCGGAGAACCTTCCAGAAATAATACGTATCCCGCCGCTAACGCTATCTTTATTGATAATTACCTGGAAGGGGCTGAACGGCTGGCTATAATAATCCAGGCTGCCATTCAGGTTATTTCTATAGCCGAATATATAGGCAGAATTTTGACCAAAAAGATAGGCACCTTTTAAATTTTTAGTTTTAAGCAGTGTCATATACATGGTTTCATTGCGGATCACCGCACCGGAATGTTGAACAGTCAGTTGGGCTGTAAAATACAGGATTGAATCCTGTTGATCGTGCATAGTGAATATAGACTGAACTGTGTTTGCGACATAGTGACCGGGTTGATTCGAATAAAGGCCACTGATATATTGCTGCCCGAAGTTCGACCAGGCAACCCCATTCACATAACAACCAAAAGTACCCGCACCTGTTTCCGAATAAGCCGGTACAGTAATATGAGCTGCCGCAGCCGTGTCGTCAAATTTATTCTTTTTGCAGGCGGATAATATTAGTAATAGTATTAAGATATGGTAAGCGCGCATATGTTTAGGTTTTACATAAAATTAAATAACATCGTTGAGTGTTGCAAGTATCCCACCGCCAATTCAAGCGTTTCCGCATGAATTTATGTTTAATAAACCTTCAAGCTTAATGAGTTCTTGGCTAACGTTTATTGTAAGCGCGCTTACACCTTTCTACATTCAAGCGAAAAACACTTGAACAGCAAAGAGACGCTTGAAGGTGCTAAGAGCTACATTTTATTTCATTTATGAATAGCCATTATATCAATAGTTATTGTTTTCTTCTGTATCCCGACGTAGCCGATTATATTTATTTCAAACAAAAATCGCTTATAAAGTTTTTGATTAAAAGGCGCAATTGAATCAATGGGCGGCCCATCCGGATTATGCATTCGGTAATGTATTCCTACCTTATATTCTTTTGAATGCAGTTCTAATGGCCTGGAAACTTTCTTATTGATAGCAAAACTGCTGAATCACATTCCGCACTAAGACCTTTCACGATCCTAATTTTGCTTATTTTTTTATCTTTCCCAACTGTAAAACAAACTGCCATATCGCCCTGCACATTATTCTCCCTTGCAACTGCAGGGTATCTTGTCTTTTTGAGTAAATAGTCCTTAAAAGCATTAATTGTTGAATCTTTTTTTGAGATAGAAGACTGCGCATATACGCTGACACTAAAAAGTAAAATCACGATAATCGGATATAGGTTTTTCATGAAAGTAATTTACATTAAATTTTAAACCCACAAAAGCGGCCTTACAATGACATTTTTATTAGGCAAAAGCACAACCCACCGTTCACCACAAAATTCGGCATCGGCTGGTTCGGCAACTACACCAGAAGTTAAAGCACTAACATTCAAAGAAGCAGGCGCAGCCGAGAGTTTTCTTTGGTTACTTTCTTTTGCGGAAAAAGAAAGTGACAACTTAGCGTTAGCGATACCAGAGAAAGGTTACCGTCACGCATAGGCGCAAATACCAATCGAAGAAGATTCTTCACTACGTTCAGAATGACAAGGGTACTAACAAAAAAGCCATCCGAAATTCGAATGGCTTTTTATATCTTGAATCTTGATTCTAATATCTTGACTCTAATGTCCGTACCTTCCGGTACTATCACACTTTGATCTCAACTTCAACACCACTTGGCAATTCAAGTTTCATTAAAGCATCTACAGTTTTTGAGTTAGAGCTGTAGATATCCAATAATCTCTTGTAAGAGCA
The DNA here is from genome assembly GCF_013408825.1 of Mucilaginibacter tundrae. Classification (GTDB taxonomy): domain Bacteria; phylum Bacteroidota; class Bacteroidia; order Sphingobacteriales; family Sphingobacteriaceae; genus Mucilaginibacter. Next base: position 17,118 of record NZ_JACCBZ010000008.1, on the reverse strand, counting down.
TAATTGGAATTGCTCACGTGCTTTTTTGTTTACGTGCGGTGAACGCAATACTGTAAAGATTTTCTTTTCAGTTGGTAAAGGTAGCGGTCCGCTTACTACAGCGCCGGTAGGCTTTACAGTCTTAACGATTTTCTCAGCTGATTTATCAACCAAGTTGTAATCGTAAGATTTTAGTTTGATTCTGATTCTTTGGCTCATTTTGTTTTTGTTTTGACCAACTATAAGAGCTATTAATTATGGTTAATCGGTTTATTGTATTTAATAAGTTGATCGGGTAACTAATCTCTAATCACCCAATCAACTAATCTCTAATTAAGCGTTTGCTGCTGCTTTTTTACCTTTTACTTTAGCAACTACTTCTTCCTGTACGTTACGTGGTGCTTCAGCATAGTGATCAAACTCCATGGTTGAAGTAGCACGGCCTGAAGTAATGGTACGCAACTGAGTTACATAACCAAACATTTCCGACAATGGTACAGTTGCTTTAATTACCTGTGCACCTGCGCGTGAATCCATACCTAACAGCTGGCCACGACGACGGTTCATGTCACCGATAACATCACCCATGTTTTCTTCAGGGGTTAATATTTCGATTTTCATGATCGGCTCTAACAACATTGGTTTACATTTTGGCAATGCCTCACGGTAAGCCATCTTAGCTGCTAACTCGAAAGATAGCGCGTCTGAATCGACCGCGTGGAATGAACCATCAATTAACCTTACTTTTAAGTTAGTTAAAGGGAAACCTGCTAACACACCATTTGCCATTGAGGCCGCGAAGCCTTTTTCAACAGATGGGATAAACTCACGAGGGATTGAACCACCGCTAATTTCGTTAACAAATTGTAATCCTTCTTTACCTTCGTCGTTAGGTGATAATATAACTTGTATATCAGCAAATTTACCACGACCACCGGTTTGTTTCTTATAAGTTTCGCGGTGCTGTACAGTACCTGTGATTGACTCTTTGTAAGCAACTTGTGGCGCGCCTTGGTTAACCTCTACTTTAAACTCACGTTTCAAACGATCCATGATGATATCTAAGTGAAGCTCGCCCATACCTGAAATTACAGTTTGGCCGGTTTCTTCGTCAGTATTCACACGGAATGTAGGATCCTCTTCAGATAATTTACCTAAAGCCATACCTAATTTATCAACGTCAGCCTGAGTTTTAGGCTCAATAGCCAAACCGATAACCGGCTCAGGGAAATTCATTGATTCCAGGATGATCTGGTGTTTCTCGTCGCAAAGGGTATCACCTGTTTTAATATCCTTAAAGCCTACTACCGCTGCAATATCACCTGCACCTACGTTAGGTATAGGGTTTTGCTTGTTAGCATGCATTTGGAATATACGGCTGATACGCTCTTTATTGCTTGAACGCATGTTGTACACATATGAACCAGCCTCTAAGTTACCAGAGTATACGCGGATAAAGCACAAACGGCCTACGAAAGGATCCGTCGCGATTTTAAACGCTAATGCAGCAAATGGCTCTTTTTCTGATGGCTGGCGGATGATCTCTTCGCCTGTATCAGGGTCAGTACCAACAATACCGTCAACATCAAGTGGCGAAGGCAATAGCTCCATCACGTAATCAAGCATGGTTTGTACACCTTTGTTTTTGAAAGATGAACCGCAAACCATAGGAACGATCTTGGCATCTAAAACTGCCTTACGTAAAGCGTCAAGCACTTCGCGTTCAGTAATCGTTTCAGGTGCATCAAAGAATTTCTCCATCAGGCTCTCATCGTAATCAGCAACTGATTCCAATAATTTCTCTCTCCACTCGGTAGCTTCCTCAATCATATCATCAGGGATAGGCACTTCAGTAAAGGTCATACCTTTATCATGCTCATTCCAAACAATACCCCTCCAGTTAATTAAGTCAATAACACCTTTAAAGTTCTCTTCGGCGCCAATTGGCAACTGAAGCGGAACAGCGTTACTGCCCAACATGCTTTTTACCTGTTTTACAACATTTAAAAAGTCGGCACCAGAGCGGTCCATTTTATTTACGAAACCTATACGGGCAACGTTGTAGTTGTTAGCAAGTCTCCAGTTAGTTTCTGATTGTGGCTCAACACCATCAACCGCGCTAAATAAGAAAACTAAACCATCTAATACACGTAACGAGCGGTTTACTTCTACAGTAAAATCCACGTGTCCCGGTGTATCAATAATGTTAATGTGATAATTGTTGCCACGGTATTTCCAGCCAACAGTAGTAGCTGCAGAGGTAATGGTAATACCACGTTCCTGCTCCTGCGCCATCCAGTCCATTGTAGCTGCACCTTCGTGTACCTCACCAATCTTGTGGCTCACGCCCGAGTAGTAAAGGATACGCTCTGTTGTAGTGGTTTTACCGGCATCAATGTGAGCGGCAATACCTATGTTTCTTGTATATTTAAGATCTCTTGACATTTTCTTTTGGTTATTAGTTGATTGAGTTGATTAGGTTGATTAGGTTTCCCTAAAACAACTAATCAACCTAATCAACTATTCACTTAATCAACTTTCTAATTAGAAACGGAAATGTGAGAACGCTTTGTTAGCCTCAGCCATTTTGTGCGTATCTTCTTTCTTCTTCACTGCTGCACCTTCACCTTTAGCTGCCGACATGATCTCGCCTGCTAATTTCTCCATCATGGTTTTTTCGCCACGACGACGTGCATAGCTGATCAGCCATTTCATACCCAAAGCGATTTTACGTTCCGGGCGAACTTCTGTAGGTACCTGGAAGTTAGCACCACCAACACGGCGGCTTTTTACTTCAACAGCAGGCATTACGTTATTTAAAGCTTTTTTCCAGGTTTCTAACCCGTTTTCGCTTGTTTTCTTTTCAACTATTTCAACTGCATTGTAAAATATAGTGTAAGCGGTAGATTTTTTACCATCATACATCATGTTATTTACAAACCTGGTTACCAAAATATCATTGAATTTTGGATCAGGAAGAAGGATTCTCTTTTTCGGTTTTGACTTTCTCATTTTTACTATCCTCCTTTAATTATTTCTTTTTACCTTTTGTTGGAGCCGCAGCTACTTGACCTGGTTTAGGGCGTTTAGTACCGTATTTTGAACGGCGCTGATTACGACCCGCAACACCTGATGTATCTAACGCGCCACGGATGATGTGGTAACGTACACCTGGTAAATCTTTAACACGACCACCACGGATTAATACAATTGAGTGTTCCTGCAAGTTGTGTCCTTCACCAGGGATATAAGCGTTAACTTCTTTTCCGTTGGTTAAGCGCACACGTGCAACTTTACGCATTGCTGAGTTTGGTTTTTTAGGGGTAGTGGTATACACACGGGTGCATACTCCTCTTCGCTGTGGACAGCTGTCCAACGCTGGTGACTTACTCTTGTCAACCAGAGCTACTCTACCTTTTCTAACTAATTGCTGAATAGTAGGCATTTTTTCCTTTTTGTATTTACAGTTTTATCCTTATTTTAAGGACTGCAAAGGTAGGGACAATATTTCTGATTTTCAATAGGGTATGGGAAATATTTTTAATGTAGGGGTTTATCAGTCATGCAATTGTGTTGTCTGAACCTGAATTTATAGAATTAAAGAATGAGCAGAATTCAAAAAAATCGACAAATTCTAAAAATTCGTCTTCACACAAAAGCACAAACCATTCGTTCACCTTTCCAAATCGGCATCAGGGCTGATCCGGATAGCACAAGCCCAACTGCAAGCATAAGCCAAAGTAGGATCAGAACGCAGCCGAGAGTTTTCTTTTGGTTACTTTTCTTTTGGCGGTCAAAAGAAAAGTGACGCTTAGCGCAGCGATACCAAAAACAAGTAACCAATTTCTTTGAAAAACTAAAGCCTGTGCTACTATTAAAGCTAGCCCCGCTTTCCACTCATACGCGCACAGGCATTAGCTATAGGCCGGTATCCGCTCCAATCGGGTTTAGGGAACGAGGACAATACTCTCTACCAAGTCAAAAACCCAGCCTAACTGCAGCCTTATAAACATCCGAATTGGGCGCCGACCATCCCTTCGCTTTCACTATCCATTCTTTATAGTCATCATCCTTACCCATTTTGTGATACACACTTGCTAAATTAAAAGCCATCTCTGCTTTATTTTCATTTGCACCCTGCATATCAGGGTACAAACCAATGCCTTGCTTATAAAGTTCTATTGCTTTATCGTAATCCTTTTTATTCATATAGGCATACCCCAACTCACGATAAAACATCATATTCTTAGGATCATGTTTAACAGCACTTTCCAGCACTCTGATGGCATCATCAGGCCTATTTAACGCGTTATAAGCATATGCGACCTCAAATTCCAACCCCTTGTAATGTGGATTGGTCTTATAGGCTTTATCTAAATACTTTAATGCAGTTTGGCTATCCCCGGCTGCATTATAATTAAAACCCATCCTATAATTATAAAATGTGGAAGTATCATTATTGCCTTTATAATATATGTCTACCCACTTTGGTCGGACTGGTATATTCAATTCCTTAAAATGCTGCGGTGCCAGTAACGCTACGTTTATTGTATTCGGCTGTAACCTATATTTAAAAACCCTGGTTCTGGTCATGCTGGTATCACCAATATAATGCCCATTGGGATCAATGGTAAAAAACCCTTTAATATCCAGCGTAAACCCGGCTGCCAGGTCAATATAAATAAACCCGTAATAATATCGCGCTGAGGTATCTTTCTTCGGCATCACCACCCATTTCAATTCGCAATTGGTAAAACGTTTATCAAATTTTAAAGCAGTATCAATATGTTGCGTTTGTTGCGCAAAGGCATGAATTATTAAGATGTTAAAAAAGCAGGTAAAGAATATTTTTTTCATAGGTTATAAGGTTTGCAGTAAAGCTAACTAACATCCGCAACAAAAAAAAGAGCCTTGAAAAACTCAAGACTCTCTATAAACATTCACTCTTTCTAAAAATTTCTTAATAACCGCCGTGGTAATAATGATGATGCGGACGACCACCATAACCCACATAGCAACCTGACGTTACTGATACCACTGCTGCTCCTATTATCAATGCCAAGGCAAAAAATCTCTTTTTCATAATCGTATATTTTAATGTCGACAGCCAAATTTGCGGCTGTTTAATTATTTGATACAATTAATAGCAAAAGGATTAACGCGGGTGTATTATTTTTAAACCGGGCCGTCGTTAGCATAAAAAAAGCCTTTAATCTTTCAATTAAAGGCTTATTCGTTAAGGTGCTGGCGGTGCCCCTGGTGGCGGAGGTGGCAATGCGTGCCTCGGCGCGCAACTGCTTGTGCCAAGTACTGCAAGCGTTAAAGCAAGCAATACCATGCTAATGAATCTCTTTTTCATGGTTTGATGTTTATTTCTATAATAGCAGATTTCAGCTATTTGTTTTCAATACCCAACCACTTACAGGCATAAGTTTTAAGAGCGTTTCTCCACCCTATCATAAAAGCCACCAAAGGAATTCGCCCTAACAGCATCTTCCTTAAAAAAGTCACCCGGGAAACCAAGTGATATAGCGCTAACCTCATCCAACCTTTTCAGCTGATCGTCGTTAAGCGTAACATCCATTGCTTTCAAATTATCATGCAGCTGGTCAAACTTAGTTGCGCCAATAATCGGAATGCATGAGAAACCCTGTTGTCTTGTCCATTGCAAAGCCACATTTCCCGGCGATATGCCCAGTTCATCCGCAATGGCAATAACCACTTTGGTAATTTTTTCGCTATGTTCATTCAAACGATTGCTCTCGGGTTTAATGCGCCCCTTTTCTCCGCGCAAATACTTTCCGGTTAATGCTCCGCCTGCCAATGGCGCCCACGGCGTAACCGTCATCCCGAAATGCTTCGCCATTGGTATTAGCTCTCGCTCCGGTGTACGTTGCAATAAACTATATTCCACTTGTAAAGCGATAAACTGACTCCAGCCCATCAACTCAGCAAGGGTATTACCTTTGGCTACCACCCAGGCTGGTGTGTCGCTTATGGCGGCGTAGTTAATTTTACCTTGTTTGATCAGGTCATCCATCCCACGCAGCACCTCATCAATCGGGGTAATATTATCCCAAATATGTAAGTATAGCACATCAATAAAGTCGGTTTTCAAGCGTTTCAAACTTTCCTCTACACTGCGCATCATGTTCTTGCGGTTATTACCCGATGCGTTGGGGTTGGTTATATTATCCTTCAAGGTATATTTAGTCGCCAGCGCGAAATAGTCCCTATCATGGTTACTTAAATAATCCCCGATGATCTTTTCGCTGGTGCCAAGCTTATAAACATTGGCAGTATCAATAAAATTGCCACCGGCATTGGCGAAAGCATCTATGATATCAAAGCTGGTGGCAGCATCGGCGCCCCAGCCGCCTTCGGTACCGAAACCCATGGTACCCAAACAAAATTCCGAAACCTTAAGGCCCGAACGACCCAGTAATTTGTATTTCATATAGCCCCCTCTAAATCTCCCCGGTAGGGGAAACTTTTTATTGTTAAAATTAATATAAACATCCTGTTTTTAAAGCCTCCCTACCGGGCAGGGTTGGGTGGGGCTTTTATTACAAACAATATTAATACACTTTTGGTTGTAAACTTATATAAAAGTCATTTTTACATGAAAACGATAACCCTCCATAAGCCGCTTAAAATCGAAGCCATATATAATCATCTATCACAAAACTTAAACCCGCTGTTTAATAAGCACAAGCCTACTATATTTAAATATAATGTGGATAATACCGGAAATGCCATAGAGATAACCCAGCCCGAACTTTACGAGGGAGTTCTATATCATATTGAGTTAGATAACGACAAGCTAAACATCACCCGCTCCGAACATTATGTGGACGACGTAAATTCGTTAACCCTGGAAAGTGTAATGAATGAATTATTCGATGACCTATCCGGCAATCGCGGCACAGATCTGGTGCAGGAGGGGTAGGCTGGCCCCCTCTAAATTTCCCCCGGTAGGGGAGACTTTGTTTTAAAGTTTTTTAAAGCCCTCACTTCCGGGGAGGGTTTGGGTGGGGCTTAACTAACCATTAATCCAAGTAAACTTATACTCGAGCATAGGGTTTTTCATACGCTCAGCAACGCGCAGTAAACGGTTTGGAAGGCTTACTATATAATCGCGTGCTTTTTCGCCGGCTTCGTTAAGTTCTGGCATGCTTTCAATGTGCCAGTCCTCAATCAGTTCCTTTAAAATGTCTACGTAGTCAATCGCGGTATAAATACCCAGGCGTTGCGCGGCATCGGTAAAGTGGCCAAACGTTTGGCCTATCTTTAATCCAACCTCGCGTAAAAAGTGCGCGGGCATAACAATCTTTTTGCGCATCATATCTTCAAAAGCAAGCATTGCACCGTTCGGATCAACCTCGAATATTTTTTCGATAAAATGTTTGTAAGCCTTAGCATGGCGGGCCTCGTCAGACGCGATCACACCACACATTTTTGATAACAGGGTATCACCATCCTTTTTAGCTTGTGAAGCCACACGACGGTGAGAAATATTAGTAGCCAACTCCTGGAAAGAAGTGTAAATAAAATTGCGGTAAGGATCATGTCCTGTACCGATGTCGAAACCATCAGCGATCAGGTATTGGGTTGATACCTCCATCATGCGCATATTAACACGGCCTGATAGGTATAAGTATTTATTCAGCAAATCACCATGGCGGTTTTCCTCAGCGGTCCAGTGGCGGTTCCATTTCATCCATCCACCCTCTTCATCGTCAGATACGCCCTGAACCATCGCCAACCATGATTCATAGCTTGGCAATGCTTCTTCGGTAATGGTATCACCAATCAGCACAGCAACCAAGTCATATGACAAGCCTTTGGCGCTTTCCTGCATCTCCTTAATTTCACTAAAAAATGTATCTCTCGAAGCATCTGGTAAAAAGTCGGATGGTTGCCATATGGTATCAATCGGCTTCAAATATTCACCCATTTTTTCGAGCATAAATTTCTCGATATGTACCATTACTTCCCGTCTTTTATCTTCAAAGAATTTCATAAAATGTATCAGTAAAGCGCAAATGTACTTATTTTAATATAAATAAAAATATATCATTTTGCGTCGGTATAGCCTATGGCATCTCCCATACACGCGGGTAAATTTTCAACAGACGGCGACCCGGTAAAAATGGAAAACCCATCGTTATATTCCCACAACATCCCGGGTATATTTAATCCTTTTAATGCGCTGTGTAATGCTTTGATGTAACGGCACCGGCTATCCAAATCGGCGTATTTATTATAAACACCATATTCGCCGCATAGGATGGGCACATCATATTTATTACTCCAGTTTTTAGCGATTTGTAATTTGTCCCGTATCGATTGCTCGTTACCATCCCGCGGGTACTGTTTATAATTAGCTTCGCCCCAGGTACCTGCTGTTACGGGACTGATTTTCGGGAAATTTTCCCCATTATATGGAAATGATACCCCAGTTGTAGCAGCGGCCGCGCCTACCCATTCAGCACCTTGATGAGTAAAAAGAAAAGGTTCATAAAAATGAAAAGTGTAAATAATATTTTCATCAGCAAGCCGCACAAACCGGCTTAGCTCATAAATACTGTTATAGTTTGATGCGCCAACAATCAAGGTACGCCGCTTATCAATTTTCCGTATCTCGGTAACAATATTATACGCGGCATCCTTCCATATCTGTGGGTTCATATGCGGCGGTTCGTTATATAACTCAAAAAATAGGTTGTTAGGATTTTGGTTGATATAACGTTTTGTTAAAATCGACCATAAATTGACGATTTTTGGCGTTTCTGTCAAATAATTGCTGTCATTCAAGTTGCCGCCGTGGTAATCTATTATTAATTTAAACCCATACTGCCTGCATTCTTTTACTACATAATCAACATGCGACAAAACTTTATCAATCGGTACTTGGTGCGATTCGTAATAAGCGAAAGCCACTGGCAAGCGTATGCTTTTAAATCCAATTTTTTTAAGCAGCCTTAAATCGGCAGGGTTAATTTCACTGGTATCTAACACATTTTTATTCCAAACCTGCTCCAGCCACGAAACACTGATACCATTATTTAAACTTTGCGCCCTGGTAAATATCAGTGCCCTATCGGGCAACATTTTTGGTTTACTTTTTGCATTAAAGCACAGTATAGCAATTCCGAGTAACAATATGTGCCTGAATGAGGTTGAAATAGTATTACAATTTTCATTAGCCATATTTTTAGTTTATTTTTAATCGCGTATATTATAATAACGTAGACCTGATTGCATACTACATCCTAATTTAAGAAAAACGAATGTTTATTCAGATTACTAAAGAAGAACTTGCCCGAGACCTGTCAAAAAAAGCCTGGTATCAAACCAACAATATTATATTCAGCATCATATTGCTATATCCCTTATTCAGCATAGTTGATTTTATTTACGCGAATACAGTATGGTTACAGTTTTTTATAGTGCGTATTATAATAAGTGTTGTTATTTATGCTTTGTATACATTCTTTCAACGCCAAAAATACAATTACCGCGTATTATTGCATATCTCTTTCCTGTTTCTCTCCGTCACTTCGGCTTTGCTTTGTACCCTGGTAAATATCGAACAATTAAATATATACTTTTTACTTTACTCAGTCGTAATACTATTCTTCAACTTACAGGTATTTTGGGAGCCTATTAACTCGGTAATACAAACACTAATAGCATTTTTATTACTGGCATTGTTCTTTAATCTTTTCGGCGAGTATACCTTAGATTTTTTCATCAGTAATGGCGGCGTATTCTTTTTTATAACAGCTGTAATATCATGCCTTATCCCTACCGCACGCTACAAGGTGATTGAACGTGATGTACGCTCACAGATCATGATCGAAAAATCAAATGAGCAGCTCAAAGATCAAAACCGCGACATCAACGAAAAAAATAAAATTATTGATATGCAATATGAGCAGTTGCGCAAGCTTGATGAACATAAAAACAGCTTTATAAATATCGCGGGCCACGATTTGAAAAACCTGATCGGATCTATTGTGATGAGCAATAACATGCTGAAAGAAGAAAGTTACAGGTTAAGCGCGGATCAAAAGGATTTTGTGGGTTATATAGGCGATTCAGCCGAAAAAATGCAATACATGTTGAACAAATTGATGGACGTGAAAGAAATTGAATCGCCGGAAATGAGCTTTAACATGGAAGTATTTGATATAAATGCTGAAGTACTGCATGTATTTAAAGGCCTTGTTGAAACCGCGCAGATGAAGAACATTCACCTGGTTGATAATATTTTAAAACTACCCCTGCAGGTAAGGCTTGATAAAGTATTCGTGGGCCAGGTGTTTCAAAACCTGCTATCTAACACTATCAAGTTTTCACAAACCAATAACAGTATAAAAGTAGTTACCAGTCTTCAGCGCCAAAAGTTTGTATTTGAAATTATTGACGAAGGCATAGCCATAGGACAGGATGAGTTGGATATGATGTTCAACAAGTTAAGAACCCTTAATGACGCGACCGGATCAAAAGAAAGCAGACTTGGTTTAGGCCTTTCAATAGCCAAATTAATGACCAAGGAAATGGGCGGCGAACTAGTTTACCGCAGCGATGAGAATGGCAACTATTTTAGAGTAGAATTTTACGTAATAAATTAACACCTTCAACCAAATGAATAAATTTTTAAGCTTTTTAGCACTTGCACTACTATTAAGTACAGCATCAATTGCCCAGCAACAGGCTATAATATCCTTTAAAGCCATGGGTCACGATGATGAACCTATATTTGGGATGATTGGTTCTACATCGTATTTTCTTAAGCTCGACCCGCAATACGAAATTACCGGCAGCAAACTGGTTTTATACTTTGAACCATCCCAGGCTTTATTAAAAGACAAGTCGTTTATTAATATTTTGGTTGATGATAAACCTGCATATAGCAGCAAACTGACAAATGACTCTATACAAAGAGTGGTTTTAAACCTGAGCCGTAATGATATATCAACCGGAGGCTTCTTAAAGATCCAGATTAAAACCCTGGCCACAATAACTGATGATAAGTGCCGCGATTTGGATAACCCGGCCATGTGGATCAAGGTAAAAAACTATTCTTACCTGTCATTAACCAGAAGCGATAAAAACTTTTTCAATAACGTAAACATCAGCAATTGCTTCGATTCAAAAAAAGCGATAGTATATCCTGCAAACCCTACTTTGCACGATTTAAAAGCAGTGGCCTGGGCGTATTCAAGGTTAAAGAAGACCGGCATAGCTAACATTGGTGTTTATGAAGCCGACAAAAAACCGGACAGCGTTAGAAATTACGTAATGGTTGGTAACATGGGCTCTATACCTGGCAGTGCAAAAAGCCTGGTAAAAGTTACGCCACAAAATGGCGAAGGTTTGTTTTACTTATACAAAGCCATAACCATTGCTACTGACACTGTAACGCAAATTGTTAATGTTAAAAACACGTTGCTGCCTATTAAAACTGTAGTTACCCAAAAAGTTCCTTCCGAAATATTATTTGTTACGGGTGGCGATGACGCAGGTTATGAGAAAACAATTACCGCTTTGGGTAATATGAATATCTTAAATTCAACCTTTGGCGATTATTTATTAATAGGTACTGCCGAAAATACCTTCTTTAAAACCGTAGATGAAAATCGCTCAAAACTTACCTTAAAACAAATTGGTGGTGCAACCAATTTCATGTCGGGTATCGGTTCATTAAAAAGTTCATATAACTTTAAAAACAGCGATTTTAGCTTCACCCCTAAAGAAGTTGAAATACACTTTCAGGGTATATACAGCAGCTTAAATGCCGGCGACCGCGGTTTCTTCAACATTTACCTAAATGGCTCATTGATCAGCAGCGAAAAGCTGGATGTTTCCGGCAAACTGAACACTTCAGTAACCATCAACCGCTACCAACATCACAAATACAATGTACTCGAGGCTGAATTCAGGTTCTATCCAAGCAGCGGCAACTGTAATAATAGCTTTACTAATTTCTTTTCAGAAATTGATGTTGATCAGTCGTACCTGGAATCAAAAGATCCGTTTATCACTAACGACCTGAGTTTTTATCAGTACCCCGAGGCATTCAACAGCGGCGCCACCCGCATTGTAGTAACCAGAAGCTACGCTAAATATGCAGCAGCAGCCATGGGCGAAATTATTTATGAGTTAAACAACAATATCAACGCCAATAACTTCCCTGAGTTTGTATACTCTGATCAGATTGAGAAAAGTGATCTAAAAAAATATAACATCGTTGCTTTATTGTCTAGAGACGACAAAATAATGGATGAGTTTCCAGATGCCCCGATCAAATTCAACCAAAAATTCAGGATTTACAATAGCGATAATAATAAAAAAGTTTACGAGCTATCCGATAGCGTATCAAACGGCCTCGCGCAGATCTTTTACGGGCGAAGCAATAACGCAACCCTCGTATTAACTGCCACCGGTACACAACTGGCTGATGCATTTTTAGCTGCATCCAAATCTATCACCGAGCAACTTTCCACACTGTCAAGCAACGTTTGTATATCGGATGTTAATTCGAATAAATACCTGTTCAACATCAACAAATCAAGCGAAAACCTGGAATATATCGATACTAAAAGCGCCCTTACACGTTTTTGGGAGTCATATAACTTGTATATTTTGTTAGGTATCCTAATATTAATATTGTTATCATTCCTATACGTACGTTCAAGAATACAGCGCTCGCAAGAGTTATTTAATGATTAATCGGCTTTAAGCACCATTAAATCTTATAACCAACCCGCTTTGGCGACTTTTGTAGCCGTCAAGGCAGGTTAAATTCATAAAACAATTTGTTAACAGCAGTAGATATGTCGATCCCGGAACTTTTGGTAAGTGATGGTTTTATTACATCGGATGATAAGCGAATAATTGAAGATCTATCAGCCCAAACAAATACTTCATTCATGAAGGTAGCCCTTACCTATGGCTACATCTCGCGTAAAAATTACGAGCGTACACTCATCAATGCTGGCTATAAAATCGAGGACATAAGAGACCAGCCTTTTGATGTTGAAGTTTTAAAGAAAATAGAATTAAGGTTTGCCGATGACCGCCTGGCACTGCCCTTGCGCATCGAAAAAAACAAGGTAATAGCCCTAATGGCCGACCCAAGCGACGAGCTTTTTCTTGATTTTATACGCTTCACCTATAACCTGGAACCACAGGTAATTGTAGCATCAGACCTGGATATATTATGGCTTTCACATAAACTCATTGGCGAAAAATATATAAAATCTGCCGTATATGAGCTTTTGAATAATGACCCTGAAAGCTCGGCCATTGTTACATTTACATCGCCACAGCTTATTTCAATGTTCGTGGTTTTAGCCCTTATGGCTATCGGTTTGGTGGTCAATTTTAAAAACACATCCATACTAATCAACGTGCTGTTAAGTTCGTTTTTCCTGGTTGCTATTATATTCAAATTATTCCTGGCGCTAGTTGGCTCCCGGTTCGAGTTGCATCAAGCCATTACCAAAGAGGAACTGGCTTTAGTAAACGACGATGATCTTCCCATTTATACCATACTGCTCCCGGTTTATAAAGAGGATAAGCTGATCAAAAAGCTAATCTGGAACCTGCAAAGCCTTGACTATCCACGTGAGAAACTCGATATTAAATTAGTTATTGAAGAAGATGACGACAAAACCTTAAATGCAGTTCGGAACCTTAATTTCCCCGCCATATTCGAGGTGATTATCGTGCCTTATCATATGCCCAAAACAAAACCAAAAGCTTGTAATTACGCGTTGCACTTTGCCCGGGGTAAATACCTTACTATTTACGATGCCGAGGATATTCCGGATACCGACCAGCTTAAAAAGGTAGTCGCCCTGTTCGGTAAATTGCCCGAGGATTATATCTGTATCCAAAGCGCGTTAAATTACTTCAACCGTAACGAGAACTTCTTAACCCGCATGTTTACCCTTGAGTACTCCTACTGGTTTGATTATATGCTGCCCGGTTTGGATACCCTGGATATCCCCATCCCTTTAGGCGGCACCAGTAATCACTTCAAAATCGAGTATCTGATTGAACTTGGCGCATGGGATCCTTTCAACGTAACTGAAGATGCCGACTTAGGTGTACGCGCTTACGCCAAGGGTTATAAAGTAGCCATCGTAAACTCCACCACCTACGAAGAAGCCAACAACGAACCCATCAACTGGATCCGCCAGCGTTCACGCTGGATAAAAGGGTACATGCAAACCTACCTGGTACATATGCGCAATCCGTTCAAACTATGGAAAAAACTCGGATGGAAAGGGTTCATCGGCTTTAGCTTTTTCATTGGTGCTACACCGCTTACATTTTTAGTATATCCGCTGTTGCTCGGCATATTTATCGCATACCTGATATTTGATTTTTCTACTATCCATACCCTCTTTCCTGATTGGGTACTATTTATGTCTATCTTCAACCTGATGGTAGGTAACATCCTGATGATATATGTAAACATGATGGCCGTATTTAAAAGGCGCTATTACGAGTTGATATTGTTTGCCATAGCTAACCCGTTTTACTGGTTAATGCATTCCATTGCCGCCTACATGGGTTTGTACGAACTGATTGTTAGGCCTTTTTACTGGCAAAAAACCAACCATGGTATAAGTAAAGTTAGTAACCCGGTAAACTTAGTTCAATGAGATTTTCCAAGTCATTCTTCTTAGTATTAATTACGCTATTTTTAGCTGTATATTACCTGGTTTGCGGTGTATATCTTAACAAATTAGGCTATACCAACGCCGAGTCTCTTTTTTATATCGAAAAAGCCCGCATCGTGTTTGAAGGTGTAGGCAACAGGATCAAAGTAATGGGCTTAACCTCGCCTATCTTTCCATTTTATGCCACTTTTATATTCTTTATAACCTGCAGCAAAATGATCGCCCCGGTTATCGCGTCTGCTATAGGAACCGCCATACTGTTTAACGTAATGGCCAGCACCTTAGTAAAAAGATTTAACGATGATTTTTACCTGTTAATATTGCTGGTACTATTCATGCTGCATCCAGGTATACTATACGTCGCTTGCTCAGGTAAAAGCGTTTATTTAGTACTTATCTTCTTTTATCTTTTCTTTCTTAATATCCTCAAGTTTTATAGGTCAAATACAACGTTCCACATCTCCATAGCCAGTATATGCCTGGTAGTACTGGTATTTTGTGATTATAAATTCATCTGGCTTACCCTGTTCTTTATTCCGCTTGTATTGTCAATAGCCATACAAAGCTTAAACCTCAGCGAGCAAGAATCCATATTCAGGCTGTTTCTAAGTTTTAACAGTCCTTCGCTACGGCGTAAGCTCATCAGTAAAACGTTTGCTTTATACATCATCATTTTCATATTACCAATTGCATCAGTAATCGTTTACAAGCTACTCAACTTAACCCATGCTAACGATTTAAATTACTTTTTAGAGAGCCCTTATGCCACCTGGAATGTTCTTAGCGAAAGGGTAAATTTCGACCAAATAACAAGCAATCGGTCCAGCACCCTCATCCCGCAGGAAATATCACTGCTAATTAGCCTCAAAGCCTTGGTATTTTGCCCGATGATGATATTGGCTATATATCTTTTCAGGCGTAGTACCTATCAAATACTTACCTTGTTAACCCCATTCGCGCTTATCGAATTTCTACACATAAAATACGATAAAGTATTTATAGCTTATGAGTATTACCTCATCTTCCTGATACTTGCTTTATTATGTATCACATTTAAGGCCCAATTAATACAACGCCAAAAAACATTAAAGTTCGCGCTCCTGATATTGGTACCTGTACAAATTTTCACAGGCTATTTATTTTTGGCAAAATCCAACTTACCCGAAGAAAGAAACTTTATAACAACCCTCATAACCCGCAAACCAACAAACATTGATAACCAGGATAGCAACCGCGACATCTCCTATTATCTAAACGGCTTGCCGGGTGATTCAAAAGTTTTAGTTGATGACGCCATCGCCTACCCTGTAATTGCTTACGTAAACAATGTGAAGCAACTAACCATGCCCTACCAGGACGAATTTTCAAGTGCTATCGAGTCCCCACAAAAATATGATGATTATATACTGGTAGCCACTGCGAAGAACATCGTCACCGGTTACACGCAGCTCAACAATAAGTATATCGCAATTATAAAACTGGCAAACTCAGCACTGAATCTACGCACAGTATATCAAAGCGACGACTGGATATTATATCACATCGAGAAATGAAGAAATTTATTTTTGGAAGATACAGTCACAGCGTTCTACAACAAGCAGCCGACTATCCACTTATATTGCAGGCGATCTTAATTAAGATTTAAAGTTTTGTAAGAACAGACAACTAACCGATATTTTCTTCCAAATTGTCTTCTAAAGATCTACGCGGATCTAAGGTAATTGGGGTACCACCTTCAAGTTCGTCAGTCGCATGCGATACACTGCTATCGTGCGTAGTAATCTCAAATTTGATCTTGAGGGCATTAGCAAAAGCTTCTAAAGCTGCTATCTGCTCTTTATTTTCAGGATGCATGATTACTGTTTTCATAACCAAACTTAATCATTTTAGATGAAATCTATAAGTGTAAAATTCTTTGCTGGCGCACGCGTGCCGCGTGTGTCCATAACAATTTTTAAAACGTTCGCACTGGCCATGACGAAGGGGCGGGCCGGGTTTATGGCGGTAATGCCGGTTTAGCTGTTTCGTGTGATGGATTTATAAGCGAAGCCAGAAATACAGCCAGAAAAGCGTTAAGAACCGGCAGGGCGGGCAGAAGCATCCCTTTGTCTTGATTTTTTTGTTTCTTTTTGTATCAAGACAAACGGCGGAGCCCTCTTGAGCGCCTTAAAAAAAAAATAACCTGCGAAAAAAAGAAAGCCTCAACGGCAGCGGTTGAAAAAATAAGTAACAGATAGATTATTTAGATAATGCCCGTGTTTCACCATTACGCAAACCTCTAAACGCAAAAAACCCTTTAATCTTACGATTAAAGGGTTAATGTTTAACAGCATTAAAGCTGATAAGATTTGGCACCGACCTACTCTCCCACATTTTACTGCAGTACCATCGGCTCTGGCGGGCTTAACTTCTCTGTTCGGAATGGGAAGAGGTGGAC
>NZ_JACCBZ010000007.1 GCF_013408825.1 Mucilaginibacter tundrae | reverse complement strand
AACAAGAAACTATGGAGAAAAACAACAAAATCTAACCAAAAAACAACACTTAACACTAAACTAATTCAAACAAAATGAAAAAAATATTACCACTAATGTTATTAGTGCCATGTATTGCAATGGGAGCCAATAATTCCTATAAAACAAACAACATGGCAACAATCACAATTACCAACTCAGTTCGTAATGTGATTCTTCAAACTCCGATAAAAGGGTTTGTGAAAGACGAAACAGGTGCAGCCCTACCGGGTGTATCTGTAACTATAAAAGGAACATCAAAAGGAACGAAAACGGATGGGAATGGATCGTTTTCATTAGATGCGAACCCAGGGGATGTTTTAGTATTTAGCTACATAGGCTATGTAAAAAAAGAAGTAACTGTGGGGAGCGATGCAAATTACGTTATTAGCTTACTGCCCAACCCAAATAGCCTTAATGAGGTTGTTGTAACAGCTTTAGGGGTTAGAAAATCCGAAAAATCACTGGTTTATGCAAACCAGGTTGTTAGCGGCGAACAGCTTACTAATGTTAAAACTGATAACTTAATGAATTCACTTAACGGCAAAGTTGCCGGTGTGGATATTTCGCCAAGCTCATCAGGGGTGGGTGGCTCTGTTAAGGTTATTTTACGTGGTAGTAAAAATGCAACCGGTAGTAACCAGCCGTTATACGTTATTGATGGTGTGCCTATGACCAATACATCTAATGCGAACGGCCAGCCATCAGGCAGCACTTATGGCGGAACACCGGATGGTGGTGACGGTATATCCAATTTAAACCCTGAAGATATCGAAAGCATTACCGTGCTTGAAGGTGCATCGGCTGCGGCTCTTTATGGCAGCCAGGCAGCTAATGGTGTTGTTTTGGTTACTACTAAAAGAGGCAAAGCAGGCCAAACTTCAATCAATTTATCTTCATCATACACTAGTGATGCAGTTACTTACGAGCCAAAATTCCAAAATGAATACGGTGTAACTATAACTCAAACGGGGCCAGGAACGCAAAGCTGGGGTGCAAAATTAGCAAGCCCCGTAGTTGAAGATAACTTATCGGACTTTTTTAGGCATGGAAATAATTTGACTAACTCAATCAACCTTAGTTCGGGTTCAGAATTAGCTCAATCCTATTTTTCTTATGCAAATACTTCTGCAAATGGCGTAGAGCCGGGTGATAATCTTCAACGTAATAATTTTACTTTCAGAGAGACTGGCCATTTACTGAATAACAAGTTAACCGTTGATGTTAATACAAATTATATTAACCAAAAAATTGTAGATGCACCAGGCGAAGGCCTTTATTTTAACTCGCTTTCCGGTTTATATCTGTACCCAAGGGGACAAAGCATATTGCCTTATAAAAACAATTATGCAGTTGTGCAGCCAGGCAGAAACGGTTTGTTAACCCAAAATTGGGATGCAAATGAGGATGTGCAGCAAAACCCATGGTGGATAGTAAACAAAAATCCAAACTATGCTAATCGCGATCGTTTAATTGTTAATTCAACTGTAAAATATGATGTAAATAGCTGGTTAAACTTCCAAATACGTGGTAACGTGGATCGCGTTGCAGATACTTACCAACAAGATTTATATGCCGGTACTATTGCGGTATTAAGTCCTCTTCTTAACAACTTAAGTGATGGTTCATTTACCGGCAACCAACAAACGCTTACTCAAATGTATAGCGATTTCATTGCTAACTTTAAAATACCCTTAAAAGGTGATTTTAAATTGGATGGTTTAGTAGGTGCAAGTATTACAGATGATAACACTGTAGGCACGTTATCGGGCACAGGTTTAGGCCTTTCTATCCCTAATGTATTTACTGCGCAAAACGTTGTTACATCAACAGGCGCTAGCGCTGCTAATAGTAACGTTTCTACCTTGCCTAATAACCATAACCAGGTTCAGTCTATATTCGGCAGTGTAAACCTTTCATTCAAAAATTGGGCATATTTAACCGTTACCGAAAGAAATGACTGGTCATCCACCCTGGCATTTACACCAAATGAATCTTACTCATATCCTTCAGTTGGCTTATCCTTAATTCTGAATGAGGCGTTAAAATTACCAGATGTGATCAGCTATGCTAAGGTACGCGGCTCTTATGCAGAAGTTGCCACACCGGTAACCCAATACATAACCAATCCTATTAATTATTTAGCAGGCGGCGGTGCGGTTACCTTTAATAGTGTATACCCAAATCCAGCTTTAAAGCCTACCAACACTAAATCAAAAGAAGCCGGCCTTGATTTAAGGTTATTTAATAACAGGTTGACATATAACTTTACGTGGTATAAATCAAATAGTTATAATCAATTTATTCAATATACACCTGAAGCATCAACAGGATATTCAACAGGTTATTTAAACGCAGGAAATATTCAAAACTCAGGTGTTGAAATGCGTTTAGGCTATGATATTTTAAAAAGCAGTGATTTTACATGGAACACTAACGTAAACTATTCATTCAATAAAAATAAAATTATTGAACTTAACCCGGCAGCGCCTAACACCCCAGTAGTGTTAACAGGTTTTGGTAATAACGCCTATGAATCCGTTTTAGCGACAGGTGGGCAATTTGGCGATATTTACGGGTACAAATTTGAAAGAAGCGCTACAGGTCAAATAGAAGTAGGTACAACTGGTGCGCCTATCGCAAACACTACTGCACAATTACTTGGCAATCCTAGTCCAAAATTTCAATTAGGTTGGGAAAACACTTTTAACTACAAAAGATTTAGCCTTGATTTCTTAGTTGATGGTAAATTTGGCGGTCAGGTATTATCAATGACACAAATGATGTTAGATAGTTATGGTGTTTCTGCAGCCAGTGGTGCCGCACGTGATGCCGGTGGCGTTACTATTAATGGCGTTAACCCAAGTGGCCAGCCGGTAACGAAAGTTGATGCAGAAACTTATTACACTGCAGTAGGTGGCCGTTCAGGTATTGGCGAAGCATATATGTACAGTGCAACTGTTGTACGGCTTCGTTCAGCGTCTTTAGGTTACAGCGTGCCAATTGCAAAAAGTGTAATTAAAAGTATTAAATTCTCAATTATAGGTGGTAACTTAATATACTTCTACAAAAAAGCACCATATGATCCGGAAATCACGATGTCAACAGCTAACGGATTAGGTGGCGTAGACGTATTTAACGCACCTACAACCAGAAATATTGGAGCATCATTCACCGCTTCATTTTAGTAACAGTTAATCTTAAAATATTAATTATGAAAAAGATAAATTTTATAAAATATACATCAATTGGGATTAACACTTTTAGCAAGTGTGCCCTGGTTGCTATGTGCGTCATCGCTTTTAGCGGATGTACAAAAAACTTTGAGAAGATAAATACCGATAACTCGGGAGTCACCAATCCAGAGTTAGAGGCGGATAACAACATAATCGGTTTATACTATCCAGGCATTCAGCAAAATATATTTGGTGAAGAAAATGATTACCAGCTTATTCAAAATCTGAACGCAGATTGTTATTCAGGTTATTACATGTCTCCCGATCCGTTTAGGGGCAACTTAAACAATCAAAGCTATGCGTTAGTTGATGGCTGGAATTCAGATATTTACACCTTAGGTTATACCCGTGTAATGGGCGTTGTACAAACAATAGCAAAAAAGGGAACAAGAACAAAAGCGCCTGATTTTTGGGGGGTAGCAAAAATACTGCAAGTGACGGCAATGAGCAGGGTTACTGATTTATATGGCCCCGTCTCTTATAGCAAAGTTGGTTTGGCTGCCACCACTCCTTACGATTCGCAACAACAGGTTTATAATGAAATGTTTGCTGATCTGGATACTGCAGTAACTAATCTTGAAGCTTATGTGGCAAAAAATCCGACCCTTATGCCATTCCAAAAATTTGATATGGTTTATGCAGGAAATTATACTGAATGGATAAAATATGCTAACTCATTACGCTTAAGGTTAGCTATGCATATTGTAAATGTCGACCCAACAACGGCCAAAGCACAAGCCTTAAAAGCGCTGAACGACCCAACTGGTGTATTAGCTACAAATACCGACAATGCAGGGATTACTGGATATGGCTACCATAGCCCGATATGGTTAATAGGCACTAGCTGGACGGATTTGGCTGTAGGTGCATCATTAACCTCATACCTAAATGGATATAATGATCCGCGCGAGTCAGCGATGATCTCTCCCGCTACTTCGCCTGCAAGTATTGCCGGCCAATATGTAGGCATTCGTGCAGGTACTCCTGTTAGTGCAAAACCTGGTTATACGGGTTATTCATTACCAAATTTCAAGAACGTTAGCCAGTATTCGCCAATGATATTAATGACTGCTGCTGAAGTTTGGTTCCTTAGATCTGAAGCTGCATTAAGAGGCTGGACAACAGAAAGTGCCCAAACAGATTACCAAACAGGCATAACTACTTCGATGTCACAATGGGGAACTTCGGCAGGTACTTATCTTACTGATAATACCAGTACACAAGCTAATTATGTAGATCCGCAAACGCCATCTACTACAGCGCCTAATGCCAGCATTAGTGCAATGTCAACCATTACCATTGCCTGGAACAGTGCTGCAACCAACGAGCAAAATTTAGAGCGTATCATCACCCAAAAATGGATCGCCATGTTCCCATGCGGTGGAGATGAAGCATGGACAGAATATCGCCGTACTGGTTATCCAAGGTTGTTTCCTGTTGTTGTAAATAACAGCGGCGGTACAATAAGCACAGCATTACAAATACGCAGAATAGCTTACCCGTCAAGTGAGTATACCAATAATGCGACTGCTGTTGCTACAGCCGTATCACTACTTGGCGGCCCCGACAATGGTGGAACACCTGTTTGGTGGGATACTAACAAAGGACAAGCTGTTCCTAAAAACTTTTAATTAAAACTGTAAATCCATAAAAACTAGTCAATAAAGCAATTCTCAGATAAAAACCACGGCATACATAACGGTATTAAAGAGGGTTATAAGTTGAATACTGATTGATTAGGTTGATTGAATCCCCGCCAAAAGCGGGGATTTTTTTTTGCAATATTTTATAAAGCCAATATCAATTATATAGCCAACCAATTATTATAAAACATATATCAGGAAAAGCTTATTGAAAATTTGGCAAAGCCAAAACCCTATAAAACAAGTAAGACCTCCTGATGGGCAGGAGGCCTTTACTAACCAATTATAAACCTAAATTATGAGAAGACTTTTTTAATGTTTTGCAACGGTGTAAAGATAACACTAAGTTTTATATCATCAAAACTTTTTTTTAATTTTTTTTAACATTTGTTAGATATATATATTAATAATGTCCATTATGAAACATTTATTTAACAACATCATAATTTTTTTAGTGCTAAATGCATTTTATCATTATTTACAAAAAATTGATTTTAAACCATTAAATTATTACTTATTGATTGCAAAAAATACTAAAAATTGACATATACAATCAAAAACACTAAAAAAATGATAAAAAAATCTAAAAATCATAAACTTTTATACTTGTTTACATTTAAAAACTTATTTTTTCCTAAAAAATTGTCTGAAAAAATTATTTTTTCTCCTCGTCACATATATTTTACTAATTAAAAAAATATTACGTTAGATAAACAACAAACATAAAATAGCTTTATCACCTTTGTGTAAACAATACGTTAACTTAATGACAACATCTTCAACCACATCAAAAAAACCTCACCTTACAACATTCACACTCTGGATAATGACCATTGCAACCGGTTTAGTGGTAGCAAATATCTATTATAACCAACCTTTATTGGGTGACATTGCCCATACATATAATGCAAGTAGTGGTGCCGCCGGGCGCATTTCCATGATTACACAGATAGGATACGCTGTAGGTATGTTTTTTATTGTGCCGTTGGCTGATATGTTTAAACGAAAAAGAATGATGCTGTACATTATAGCTATTGTCACTGTCGCGTTGTTAGGTGCGGCAATGGCGCCAAGCATTAATATTTTGATCTTTGCCAGCTTTTTAATTGGTGCAGCATCATTAGTGCCGCAATTATTAATACCAATGGCCGCGCATTTAGCCAACCCAAGCGAAAGGGGTAAAAAAATTGGTGTGGTTATGGGTGGTTTATTAATAGGTATACTACTATCGCGAACGTTAAGCGGTTTTGTGGGCGCACATTGGGGCTGGCGCGCCATGTTTTACATCGCGGCAGCTTTAATGCTAATAACCTGGTTGGTGATATTCTTATTTTTACCCGAGGTTGAGCCTGATTATACCGGCAGTTATAAAAAACTAATGGGGTCACTTATTGATCTTTTTAAAAACGAGCCTAAGCTTAGGTTTGCTTCCCTGCGAGGGGCTCTTTGCTTTGCCTGCTTTAGCGCATTTTGGACCACGATAGTATTTTTATTAAAAGAAAACTTTAACATGGGTAGCGATGCAGCTGGTTTGTTTGGTTTAGTAGGGGCCTTTGGCGCCGTAGCAGCCGGGCTAATGGGCAGATTAAGTGATAAGATGGATCCATTTAAACTTTCTTTCTTCACACTCTTGCTTGTTTTAGTGTCTTTTATTGTCTTTATTTTTTCATCGCATAGTATCGCAGGTCTTATTGTGGGTGTAATAATACTGGATATGGGTGTACAGGCTACGCACATATCCAATCAGTCCATTATCTTTTCATTAAACCCCGAGGCACGAAACCGTATCAATACGATATACATGGTGTCCTATTTTATTGGCGGGTCGGCCGGCACGTTCATGGTAAGTGTACTATGGGGTAATTATCACTGGTTGGGTGTATGTATTTCAGGAATTATTTTGTCATCCATCGCTATTGTAGTGCATTTGCTAAATCATCGTAGCAGGCAGAAAAAAGCCAATCTCGCATAAGATTACGGAATAACATACACACTGTTCTTTTCAGCACATTGGTCAAAATAAAGTCATGCAAACTCAGGCTTAACAGACATCTTTTTGGGGTTGATTTTCACCTTATAAAAAATATTTTAAGTTCAAATTACATTATTTTTAAGCGGTGTAAAAAGTTTGGCACGGCTTTGGATTAACTCATTTCAAATGACACTGAAATGGTAATTGGAAAGAAAGATCAGCAAGTGGAACAGAAGGAATGGGAAGACCCATTGAATCCTGAAAAACCAAGTGATGAACGTGACCAGGAGCAATTACAAAGACAGATGAAAGAGGCTAAAAGAATAAAAGAGAATTTAACCCAAGACGATAACGATAAGTCAACAAAAACTAAAAATATTTAACCTACTGACCATGAAAACTTACAACAAAATAGCTACCAGTAAATTAGTTAATCGTTTCGACGAAGAATTGCTAAACATTTTAAGAGAAGATTTGAAGGCTGTTAAAATAGCTAAAGTTCAATTTATCAACCGTATTAATAACAACCTGCTCCCTGCAGCTTAATTATAAAACTACCTAAAACATCTACCTATGAAAACTTACAACAAAATAGCTACCAGTAAATTAGTTGCCCGTTTTGACGAGGAATTACTAAACATTTTAAGAGAAGATTTAAAAGCTTTTAAACAGAACAATCAATTTGTAACAAGCAACAAACAGGCAACTGCACAGCGCAATCTTAAAGCTGCCTGATCAATCATATACATCTACCTATCGAATTTACATCCACCTATGAAAACGATAAAGCCCCGCATTTTTGCAGGGCTTTATTTTTTTGCCGCATATTTTATAATTAAAGCCGCTGTTTTAGCTGATGCACCGGGTTTGCCCATACGCCCATCCAGCTCATCATAGTTATTGAGCATCTCTTTTCGGTAATCATTATTATTAACAATCAGGTCAAGCTCGGCGGCAATGGCTTGCGGTGTGCAATCCTGTTGTATAAGTTCTTTAACCACCAATTTATCCATGATCAGGTTTACCAACGAGATAAATTTTATCTTCACTACCATACGGGCAATCGTGATAGATATATTATTGCCTTTATAAACCACCACCTGCGGTACATCAAACAAAGCTGCCTCCAACGTTGCTGTGCCTGATGCTACAACCGCGGCATCAGCATTTTTTAATAGATCATAGGTGGCGTTAAATACTATTGGAATATTCTTACTACCCAAAAATTGATCATAATATTCTTTTTGGAACGATGGTGCACCGGCAATTACAAACTGATGATCTGGGAATTGATCGGTTACACCAAGCATATCCGGCAGTAAACGACTTATCTCCTGCTTACGACTACCGGGCAACAGCGCTATTATTTTCTTTTCAGGTAGATGGTTATTAGTATAAAAATTCACATCAGACACAAATGCGGCTTTAGCATCCAGTAATGGATTGCCAACATAATCCACCTTCATACCCCACTCCTTGTAGAAATCAACTTCAAAAGGCAGGATGCAGAACATGTGATCGACTACCTTTTTGATCTTCAATACTCGTTTTTGGTTCCAGGCCCAAACCTTGGGGGATATGTAATAGCAAACCAGCAAGCCATTTTTTTTGGCGAACTCAGCTATTTTTAAATTAAAGCCGGGAAAGTCGATCAAAATCAGAACATCCGGCTGATAATGAGCAATATCTTGTTTACAGAAGCTAAGGTTTTTTAATATCTGGGGCAGATTAGCCACTACCTCAATAAAGCCCATAAAGGCCATATCGGCGTAATGCTTAATTAGCGTACCGCCCTCTGCCTGCATCAGGTCACCTCCAAAATAGCGGAATTCAGCTTGCTGATCTGCTTTTTTCAAAGCATTCATCAAATTGGCGCCGTGTAGATCGCCCGAGGCCTCGCCTGCTACCAGATAATATTTCATCCGGGATTATATATTAAATTTCCAGCTGTTTAATACCGGTATGGCATGATGCGCCGTCATATCAAACTGAACCGGAACCACCGATACATAATGATTATCCAATGCCCAGTTATCTGTGTCCTCGCCTGCATCATTGTTTTGGAACACACCAGTTAGCCAGTAATAAGGGCGTTTATGCGGATCGATGCGCTCATCAAATTCCTCAGCCCATTTGGCGTTGGCCTGGCGACATATCTTTATTCCTTTGATACCTCCGCCTGCCGGGAAATTCACATTTAACAATGTTGCCGGTGGCAAACCGTGCTCCAATACCTGCATGGCCAGTTCTTTTACATATTTTTTGCAGTGGCTAAAATCAGCCTGCAGCGTATAATCATCCAGCGAAAAACCAATGGACGGGATACTCTCAATGGCACCCTCAACCGCTGCCGACATGGTACCCGAATACAGCACATTGATAGAATTATTCAAACCATGATTAATCCCAGACACACACAGATCCGGCTTTTTACCTTTAAATACCGAGTTTACAGCCAGCTTTACGCAATCAACCGGGGTGCCTGAGCAGCGGTACATCTCTACGTCTTCGTAAATATCTACCTTATCAAAACGTAGTGGTTTACCTATGGTAATGGCATGCCCCATACCCGATTGCGGGCTATCGGGTGCTACCACTACTACCCTGCCGAGTTCCTTCACTACATCTATTAACGCTTTTATGCCCGGCGCGGTTATGCCGTCATCGTTTACTACAAGTATGGTTGGTCTGGATTTCATATCGCCTCAAAATTAACACATTTTGACGGATATGATTTATAGAATTTCATGTAACTGTTTCACGAATAAGTGAAACAATTGGTACACATGGAACAGTTTTGCATCTAAAAAGTGCCTTTTTATACATAAAAAGCGCCAAAAACAATCCATATTAGGATCATTTTTAGCGCTTTTTGAAGTATTTTATACCTTAAAACGGCTATTTTTCGCCTGATTTTCGCACAAAAACGATGCTTTTTAGCGTGTTTATGCGATTTTGAATCAATTTTATAAGCTGTTTAACCAGTCAACCACCTCATCGCGGCTCTTGCCGGTTTTCTGCTGGAGCTTGCCCAGCATTTCGTCGTCTTTACCTTCTTCGCGTACCAGATCGTCATCAGTCAGGTCGCCATAGGCTTGTTTCACTTTCCCTTTCAACTCGTTCCAGGTGCCTTTTAATTTTAAATCACTCATGATGTTTTTATTTTAGATGTAGTTAAATAACACCAGTGGATTAGTTTGGTTTGATGAGCCTTTTACTTTTATCATAATTAAAAAGGATGAGGAATTAACGCATAAGTTTATATCTTTAATTTAATAATTATAATCCTCCAAAAAGAAATCTAAACCCGGCATGAACATACACGCGATTTTGAACTTAAATGATAAAAGCACCCCTTTAATTGAAGATCTTAACTTTAATATAAAGGATTTGAATGAAATAAAACTTCAATCGCAGGTTTTTTCATTGCCGCCATACTATAAACATTTAATAAAACGTACAGAAGAATTAGCGCAGCTCGATGCCAATGGTAATCTTGGTAATCCAATTACGACAACGTTTAATGGAATGGATGCAGATCAGTTGTTCGCGCTTTTTTTACGCGACCTCCAAAAATTTCTGAATGAAGCCACTAATATAACTACAAATAAAGCGGATGCACTAAGTGTGCAAATAGCGAAAATATTGGAGGCTAAAAAAACCTTAGTATCTAACATAGCTGCAGGGCTGAGTATTTTGGCTGGGGTGGCTGATCCCGCTGAATCGCGTGCACTTAACATAGCAAGTAAAGCTTTTGAGCACTACTTAGATACAGATATTACGGATGCATACCTTGCCAATGCGGTTTTACAATTTGAAGCTTCACAGCCGGGCAACAATCAGTCATTTAAATATCTTAATTTTTCTATTAGTACTGATCAACCTTCATATCAAAAAGGCGCTAAAGCAACACTTAGTTTAGTACAGCAAACAGATGCCTATCAACCTGCAATTACGCAGGGAAACTTTTTGCAAAATAACGCCCTTAGCCTTAGTTACCAGGTTGAAGTTCCCATACCTTTAAATGCGCCGCCTGCACCCCCGGTATTAGTAAAGCAAGAAGCGGTACAAGGCTCGCCAGACGGAACACAGATAGTGAAGGAGCTTACTTTATGGGACTACAATCTCAGTTTCATGATGCCACCGGCAGTGCAGGACCAGGTGATAATTGATGTGAAGTTTAATCCTTCACAGGCTGATGGTTTGGTAAATACTGCTGCAATCATAAAGGACCTGTTTTCTGCGTTAGCGCAATATGAATTTGTCGCTAATAATTTATGGAAAATTTTGGAAGCTGATAACTTACTACCACCATCTGTTCAATATATAAATGCGGTTAAAAGCTTCGCTCATCTAACGGAAAACATTGTTAATAACTGGTCGGTTAGATCACCTGAACTTTCCCCAGTGTTAGCTATCGATGCGGCAGCAAAAGGAGAAATAAAACATCAATTTATTACCCATTCCAACTACAATGAAAGCGGGTCTTTAAAATCTATCATCCTATCAGGGATCAGTACTGATGATGAAGCTATCAATTGGCCGACATTACACATACAAAGCACATCTGGCTCATTTACTCTGCTCAAAACAGAAAAACTAACAGAGCGTTCCGTGCTATACCTAATTGAAGAAGAAACAAGCGTAATGCCGGTTATTAAAATGTCGTTTTTAGCGCTGCCATTTGAGAAAGCATCCGTTGCGGATGCGCAATTAAAAATAATAAGAAACCAGGAATTGATACCCGGAATAACCACAAACCCTGCTTTTATTTTGATATCAGATGCCGTTAATACTGTTCCGGTCAGCCCGGTATATGTATTCGATAAACCAATAGATATAACGAAGGCTGGCTCTAATTTCACAGCCGGGCTGGAAGCATTCTTCGCGCAACTATTCGGGAAGGCCTCCGATAGCAAATTGATTTCAGTGGAAGTAAGTTATTTACAGCCAATATCAATTGATAGTGATGGAAATAAAGGCCTTATGATCCAAACACCCGTATTACTTCTGCCCCCTACAAGTTTATCATCAGCAATAGCAGCTGAGCTTGTAACGGCTGCCGAAACATGGTTTGCTACAAATCAACCGCCAACCCAAAGCGCAGAATGGGCGCTTGCATTAAAGGTTTTTGACAAGAATGAGCCTGATTCAATAATATTAAGTATCAGTCAACTTGTATATCAGTTGGGTAATTAATTAAAAGTTTCCTGGTAAGCGCAGGGTCTTCTGAGAAGGATTCTTGCGTTTATGCTGAACATCAAGCCCTATTCTATAATTGCTACAGAAACTAAACACCTGATATATAGCTCATATTTCAAAACAAGTTGTTTATTACTATTAAATTAATTTTAACTTTATTCAGTAAACTCCATCAAACAAAGGCTTCATTATCATAATTATGCGCTCCCACAAAAAAGGCAGGACAATAGTTATTGCATCTTTATTGATAGTTTTTGCTATTGCGCAAGGGCTGATTTATTTCACCCATATTGGCGGTAAAACATTATACATTTCCGAAACCAGCCTCTTTTTTTCTGGCATTTTATGCTGGATAATTTTACGCGCGACTAATTATTTGGAGTGGAATAATTTAAAGCGTTTA
Organism: Mucilaginibacter tundrae; assembly: GCF_013408825.1. Lineage (GTDB taxonomy): Bacteria > Bacteroidota > Bacteroidia > Sphingobacteriales > Sphingobacteriaceae > Mucilaginibacter. Next base: position 266,205 of record NZ_JACCBZ010000007.1, on the reverse strand, counting down.
AAAGCTGAATTAGATGTAAAAATTTTAACTGAACGTTATACAAGATTAGACGACCGTTCTATAGCTATTCGTAGCCTGCTCAAAAAAGTTAAAAAGAGCGAACATAAATACCAGCAACTGATAGAAAATGCCATCTATGCAATTTATATAACTGACATTAAAGGCAATATTACCGATGCTAATAAAAGCATGTGTAATTTAATCGGCTATTCAAAGGATGAGCTTTTAAAGCATAACGTTAAGTTTATAATTGATCAAAAACGGTCGATCCTTGATATACACTTGGTACCTGAAAATGGGGATTCTGAAATCATTGAAACTTGTTTAATCTGTAAAAACGGACAGGGCGTAGATGTTGAATTAGATTTGACCAAATTTGGTGATGATGAGGTGTTTGTTGTTGTTAGAAATATTTCTGACAGAAAGCGAATAGAAGCTGAGCTCCATGAGGTTGAGTTAAGGTTTCACACCCTGTCAGAAAAAGCTAACATCGGTATTTATCTTATTCAGGAGGAACATTTCATCTATGTAAATCAAAAATTTGCGCAAATTTTTGGTTATAGCCCCGAAGAACTAACTGATATAAAAACAAGCCTGATCGAGACCATTATTACGCCCGATTACCATGAACTGGTAAGACAAAATATCCAGGCACGCCACCGTGGTGAAATTGATTTTGTTAATTATGAAGTAACCGGCAAAAAGAAAACTGACGAACCTATTCAGGTTGAATTTTCAGGCAGCAGGGTATTAGTAAACGGTATATCAACCATTTTTGGGACGATGATTGACGTTACCGAACGCTGGGAAAAGGAAAAAGCGTTAAAGCGCTACAAAGCAAACCTGCAAACCATACTGGAAATTACCGACACAGCCTACACGTTATTTGATAGGCAGCTTAACGTAACGGGCTTTAACCAAATGGCGGTTTCATTTGTAATTGAACAATATCATCACATGCCCGCTAAAGGCGACCGCCTTGCTGATTATTTCCCTAAGGAGCGCTTCCCCAAATTTTTGGAGTATGCCAACAAGGTATTGGCAGGGGGTAATGTCAGCTATGAAATCAGTTACCCGCAGTCTGACGGCTCTTTGGCTTGGTATTACGTCCGATTATTTCCAATAACCAACGATGAGAACGAAATATTCGGTATTATACTGGCTTTATCGAATATCACGGAACGAAAAAATGCTGAAGAAAACCTAAAAGCTGCCTACACCAAGATCCATGATCACCTTAACAGTATCCAGGATATGGCGTGGAAGCAATCGCATTTAGTACGCAGTCCATTGGCAAATTTAAAAGGACTGATAGCTATTTTAAGGGATGATCCGGAAGATAAAGACCTTATAGACAAAATACAAATTGAGCTGCAACGGCTGGATGATATTATAATCGACCTGGCGAATGATGCGTCGGATAATGAAAAAGACGGGTAGAATTACTATTTCTTCGCAGGATTCTTCTCTGTCCCCGCAGGGTCTCTCGAAGAGGACCCCGCGCAACAGAATTCTTTTATACCGTCTTGATTCCTGACTCTTGATTCTTGACTCTCCTCTAAAGAGCCCCGTTCTTAATATCCTCCACCACACCCGGATCGAGCAACGTACTAATGTCACCTAAGTTCGACGTATCACCTTCAGCAATCTTCCTTAATATCCTGCGCATAATTTTACCGGAGCGTGTTTTAGGCAAACCAGTTACAAACTGAATTTTATCAGGTTTAGCTATCGGGCCGATAATGCGCGATACCGTCGCCATAATATCCTTGCGTGTAAGGTCTTCATTGCCATGTTTACCGGGGCTAACCACAAAGGCGTAAACACCTTGTCCTTTTATATCATGCGGATAACCCACAACAGCTGATTCTACCACGCTGCTATGCATGTTAATCGCGTTCTCCACCTCGGCAGTACCAATTCGGTGACCAGATACATTCAACACATCATCAACACGGCCTGTTATTCTATAATAACCATCCTCATCGCGCAGGCAACCATCGCCTGTAAAATACAGATCGGGATAAGTGGCAAAGTAGGTAGTGCGGCAACGCTCATGGTCGCCATAAGTAGTACGTAGCATGCCCGGCCAAGGGAATTTGATACACAGGTTTCCGCTTACGCCATTACCTTCAATCACCTCGCCTTTTTCATCAACCAAAACTGGCTGAACGCCCGGTAAAGGCAAAGTAGCATAACCCGGTTTTAATGGGGTAACGTTCGCTATCGGCGATATCATAAACCCGCCCGTTTCAGTCTGCCACCAGGTGTCTACAATAGGGCAATTCTTTTTACCGATATGCTCATCAAACCAATGCCAGGCCTCCTCGTTCAAAGGCTCACCTACTGAGCCTAATTTCTTAAGTGAACTCAGGTCTTTATCATTTACCTTATCCAACCCAAAGCTCATTAACGAGCGGATAGCAGTTGGCGCGGTGTAAAATATATTAACCTTGTATTTATCTACTATATCCCAAAATCTGCCCGCATCCGGCCAGGTAGGTACACCCTCAAACATTACTGTAGTCGCGCCTTGCGAAAGCGGGCCATATACGATATAAGAATGCCCGGTTATCCAGCCGATATCAGCCGTACAAAAATAAACCTCGCCGGGTTCGTACTGGAAAGCATTGGCAAAGGTATAACCCGTATAAACCATATAACCACCGCAGGTATGTACCACGCCCTTAGGTTTGCCTGTTGAACCTGATGTATACAAAATGAACAGCATATCCTCCGCTTCCATTTCTTCTGCATCGCAATTTGTTGTGCCACGGGTTTCTACCTTTTTAATTTCATCTTCCCACCAAACATCGCGGCCTTTTATCATCGATACCGGCGTGCGGGTATGAGTAAGCACGATCACTTTTTTAACCGATGGGCAACGCACCAAGGCATCGTCAATCACGTTTTTCATCGGGATCTGCTTATCGCCCCTCACACCACCATCGGTAGTGATAACAATATTACATTCCGCATCCAATATTCTGTCTGCAATAGATTGCGCCGAAAACCCACCGAACACTACGGAGTGAATAGCGCCAATCCTCGCGCAAGCCAAAACAGCGATCGCCAGTTCGGGAACCATTGGCATATATATACATATACGGTCGCCTTTTTTAGCGCCGTTATTTTTCAAAACATTGGCGAACTGGCAAACCTTGTCGTATAACTGTTTATAGGTTAGCACCCGATGATTTTCTTCCGGATCGTTTGGTTCCCATATAATAGCAGGCTTATCACCTAATGTTTCCAGGTGTCGGTCAAGGCAATTCTCTGTAATATTAAGCTTCGCGCCTTTGAACCATTCCACTTTGGGTTCTTTAAAATTCCAGGTAAGTATTTTGTCCCATTTCTTTTTCCATAAAAAAGTGTCCGCAACTTCTTTCCAAAATTGTTCCGGTTGTTCAACGCTTTTTTTATAGGCTTCCTGGTACTCAGGAAATGATCTGATCCTCATAGGTAATGTATTTTATATTGGCGGCGTAAATTAGTAAATTTCTCCTACGATACACACAATTAACAAACTTTTAATAAGTATAGTCACTTTTTAAAATAAGCCATGTGTGCGGACACATGGCATTTATCACTAAAATCATCATTTTGCAAAGGCCGGATGAGTATTCACTGTTAATTACTGACAAAACAGTGTCGGCACTTTTTCAATTTAATCCCAGCAAATACTAAGATGCAGTCCCCCACCACCCAAATTCTCTATCTACAATCTTTTTTTAATTATTTTAAAAACACTGTTGACTAATTCACTTAATTTCCTGATATTTGCAAACTCTTTTAATCAGGAGTTACCATTAAAAAGATTTGTCATGTCAAGAATATGTGATTTAACAGGAAAAGCATCAATGGTTGGTAACAACGTTTCTAACTCAAACGTTAAAACCAAACGTAGATTTCATCCGAACTTAAAACTTAAAAGGTTTTACATTCCCGAAGAAGATAAATGGATAACCTTAAAGGTTTCTACATCTGCAGTGAAAACGATCACTAAAAACGGGATAACTGCTTGTATCAACAAGTTTGTTAAAAAAGGATACATTTAATAGGTAGGTGTTACTGGAGGTAGCATGAGCAATTCATACTGCCGTAAATAACGTTAACCACAACAATATAAGAAAATGGCTAAAAAAGGCAACAGAGTTCAGGTAATACTAGAGTGTACTGAGCACAAAACTAGCGGTATGCCGGGCATGTCTCGTTACATCACCACTAAGAACAAGAAAAACACAACTGAAAGATTGGAAATGAAGAAATTCAACCCGGTTTTAAGAAAAGTAACTGTTCATAAAGAAATTAAATAATAATTATTAGTTGATCCTGTAAGGAGCTGATTATAATCACTCATTCAAAAATCACTAATTCAAAAATAAAAACATGGCAAAGAAAGTAGTTGCAACACTGAAAGTAGCTGGTAAAGGCAAAGATTATTCAAAAGTAATTACAATGGTTAAGTCACCTAAAACTGGTGCTTACTCATTTAAAGAACAGATCGTTCCTAACGACAACGTTAAGGATGCGATTTCCGGCAAATAAAAACCGGTTACGGTTCTGAATTAATACGAAAGCCATCTTGTTATACGAGAGGGCTTTTTTTGTTGATAGAACGATTAACATTTTCATCAGCACATCTGCACATTTAAAATCTGCACATTCACATGGGATTATTTGATTTTTTCAAGAAGAAAGAAAGCACACTGCAAGAGCAGGAAGCGCTGGATACCGGTTTGGAAAAAACCAAGGACAATTTCCTTTCAAAAATAACCAAAGTAATAGCCGGGAAATCCACCGTTGATGATGATGTGCTGGATGAGCTGGAAGAAGTATTGGTAACCTCAGATGTTGGTGTTAGCACTACCCTAAAAATCATCGACCGCATACAGCAGCGTGTTACCGTTGATAAATACATCAACACCAGCCAGCTGAATGGGTTGCTGCGCGATGAGATCCAAAAGCTCCTTGCCGAAAACAACAGCAACGATTTTTCAAGCTTTGAATACGGCGATCATAAGCCTTATGTAATTATGGTGGTTGGCGTAAATGGTGTGGGTAAAACCACCACCATCGGCAAGCTGGCCCACAAATTAAAGCAGGCAGGGAACAAAGTAGTTTTAGGCGCAGCCGATACTTTTAGAGCAGCGGCAGTAGACCAACTACAACTTTGGGGTAAACGTGTAGACGTAAAGGTAGTAGCACAGCCAATGGGTTCCGACCCTGCTTCTGTAGCGTATGATACTTTGCGCTCGGCAGTTGCTAATGGTGATGATGTAGCCATAATTGATACCGCGGGCCGTTTGCATAACAAAGTAGGTTTGATGAATGAGCTAACCAAAATCAAAAATGTAATGCAAAAGGTAGTCCCCGGCGCACCGCACGAGATTTTGTTAGTGCTTGATGCATCAACCGGACAAAACGCCATTGAGCAATGCAAGCAATTCACCGAAGCAACCGCCGTTAACGCTTTAGCGCTAACCAAGCTGGATGGCACAGCCAAAGGCGGCGTAGTAATAGGCATCTCGGATCAGTTCAAGATCCCCGTAAAATATATAGGTGTAGGCGAGGGCATGGAACATCTGCAATTATTTGATCGCAAGGCGTTTGTGGATTCATTGTTTAAACAATAAGCCGCCCACCTAAATCCTCCCCGGTAGGGAGGACTTAAAGAGATTGTTAAAACGTATAATAAAAGCTTTGCAATTGCAAAGTTAAAGTCTCCCCTACCGGGGGAGATTTAGAGGGGGCTTATGAGAACGAAATCAGTACAACCATCAATAGCAACAGTTAAACCGCGTGTAAACGTAGTTACTTTAGGCTGCTCCAAAAATACTTACGATTCAGAAGTTTTAATGGGTCAGCTAAAAGGCAACCACTTTGATGTGGTACACGAAGCTGAAGCGGGAGTTAATGACATCATTGTCATCAACACGTGTGGTTTTATTGATAATGCCAAACAGGAATCTATCGACACCATCCTGCAATTTAGCGAGTTGAAGGAACAGGGTAAAGTTGGAAAAGTGATCGTTACCGGTTGCCTTTCCGAACGCTACAAACCCGAGCTGGAAGCCGAGATCACCAACGTTGATTCATGGTTTGGTACTAACGACCTGCAAAATTTGTTAAGTTCAATAGGTGCCGATTACAAGCACGAATTAATAGGCGAACGCCTGTTAACTACCCCATCCCACTTCGCATACTTTAAAATAGCCGAAGGCTGTAACCGTCCCTGTTCATTCTGTGCAATTCCATTGATGCGTGGCAAGCACCTGAGCACGCCGATAGATCAGTTGGTTAAAAACGCGGAGAATCTTGCTAAAAACGGCACTAAAGAACTCATATTAATTGCGCAGGATCTAACTTACTACGGCCTTGACCTTTACGGTAAACGCAATTTAGATGAACTGATGCGTAGGTTATCTGATGTTAATGGCATCGAATGGATCAGGTTGCAATACGCCTATCCTTCCGGTTTCCCGATGGAAATTCTGGATGTAATGAACGAGCGCGACAACATTTGCAAATACCTGGATATGCCCTTGCAGCACATCAGCGATGCTATGCTAAAATCCATGCGCCGTGGCATCACCAAACAAAAAACCATTGATCTGGTTAACCAGATCCGCGATAAAGTACCCGGCATTGCCATGCGTACCACGCTCATCACCGGCTACCCCGGCGAAACGCAGCAGGATTTTGAAGAAATGGCGCAATGGGTGGAAGATACCCGTTTTGATCGTTTAGGCTGTTTCACCTATTCTCACGAAGAAAAAACACACGCTCATTCTTTAGTCGACGACGTTCCCGAAGAAGTAAAACAAGACCGTGTTGATGCCATTATGGAAATTCAGCAGGGTATCTCCTTCGATAAAAACCAGGAAAAGATTGGCAATACCTACAAAGTATTGATCGACAAAAAAGACGGTGGCTACTTTGTTGGTCGTACCGAATTTGATTCACCCGAAGTTGATAACGAAGTTTTGATAGATGCCAGCCTGCATTACGCAACCGTTGGCAGCTTTGTTAATGTGCAGATTGACAGCGCGGAAGACTTCGACCTTTATGGACAAATTGTAAAATAACAGCTTTTTGGGTTCAAGCTCTTCTTTTTAGGTTTTTAAAATCTAATTTCGAACATATAATAGTTAGCAATGTTCAATTTCTAAATCCGGAATTGAACATCCGACATTCGAAATAAAAAATGGAAGCCTCCTGTATAAGCTATAAAGAAACCGGTTACTTTTCTCAAACGGTTATTGATTACATCGACGATACTGCCGAACTAAGGCCTTTTTATAGTCACCGCCCCGATATGGCCGGCTTCGCCGAATTGCTCAAAAGCAAAACAGTTGTCGCTGATCGGGGAATTTTAGCCACAGTTTTAAGCGAGCAATACACCAGGATCACCAATTTCGATTGTTCAGTATCGCAATTGGTATTGAGTAACATCAACTCTCTCAAACAGGAAAACACTTATACCATCACTACCGGCCACCAGCTCAATATTTTCGCGGGCCCATTATATTTCATCTACAAAATAGTTACCGCCATTAAATTAGCGCAGCAGTTAAAAGCACAATTCCCCGATAAAAACTTTGTGCCGGTTTACTGGATGGCATCTGAGGATCACGATTTTGCCGAGATCAACTACACCAACATTGGTGGCAAAAAAGTACACTGGTGGTACGAGGCAACCGGCGCTACCGGCCGCATCAACCCCGACACCATCCGCCAGGCGCTTAACCAATACAAAGGCGTTTTAGGTTTAGACCATCATGCGCCCGAGCTGGCTAAAATTGTAGAAACTGCCTACAGCAAATTCGACAAATTAGCCGATGCCACCCGTTACATGGTTGATGCCCTGTTCGGCAAATATGGCTTGGTGATCATCGATGCCGACGACCATCGCTTGAAACAACAGTTCGCCCCCATCATGGCGCAGGATATCACCGAGCAAAACAGCTTCAAAAATATCACTGCGACAAACGAGCAATTAGTAAAGCTTGGCGTCCACATCCAGGTAAATCCCCGCGAAATAAACTTCTTTTATTTGCAGGATCATCTGCGTGAACGTATTGTTTTCGAGGCTGACAGCTACAAAGTTTTAAATACCGAGATCAGCTTCACCAAAGAAGAACTATTACAGGAAATAAACCAATTTCCCGAGCGCTTCAGTCCGAATGTAGTGATGCGTCCACTTTACCAGGAATGCATATTACCTAACATAGCCTACGTTGGCGGTGGTGCCGAAGTAGTTTACTGGCTCGAGCTAAAATCAAACTTCGATCATTATAAAATTGATTTTCCCATATTGATCCTCCGTAATTCAGGCCTTATCATCTGCAAGGAACAGGCTTCAAAGATCACCAGGATGGATCTGCACAACGCCGATCTGTTCCAAACTACCGATGCCATCAAAAGCAACTGGGTAAAAAAACACAGCGACCATAACCTGTCGCTCAACGAAGAATGGCGCGAACTAACCGCCATCTTTGAAAAAATAAAGCTGCGCGCCTTTAAAATAGACAACACTCTCGCGCCTTCTGCCGAAGCGGTGCAAGCACGTTTAAAACACGCTATTGATAACCTCGAAAAGAAACTCATAAAAGCCGAGAAGATTAATTACCACTCTCGCCTTGAACAAGTAGAAGGTATAAAAACCGACCTCTTCCCCAAAAATTCACTACAGGAACGCACCGAAAACTTCGGGCTATTCTACGTAAAATGGGGTGAGAAACTGATTGACGAATTAGTCCGTCATTTTGAACCGCTGGATTTTAAATTTACAGTACTGACGGAAAAATAAAAGAGGGATCAAATGGCTAAAGACTTACGAAGTTTTGAAAAATTCGTAAGTCTGACAGGATGAAGAAAAAAAAAAAGGGTGTCATGCTGAGCGTAGTCGAAGCATGTGGACAAAGGCCTCTGCGCTTATCCTTCGGCTACGCTCAGGGTGACATCCTGTGCACTTTCTTATCTTTGTATAAAAGAACAACTCCATGCATTTCCAATCCACCATCCTTATCCTACCCGGTCTCGGCGACTCCGGGCCACAACATTGGCAATCCATCTGGCAAAAGGAATACAACTTCATCCGTATCGAACAAAAAGATTGGGAAACCCCAAAATGCACCGATTGGATTAATAGCATCAACACCGAAATAAAAAAACATAACCCTGCTGAAGTTATCCTGGTAGCACATAGCCTGGCCTGTACCACCGTAGCTTATTGGGCGCAAAAATTCAATATCAAAATTAAGGGTGCTTTATTAGTTGCGCCGAGTGATACCGAAGCGGATTCATATCCGACCGGTACAAACGGCTTTACGCCGGTTCCACTTATCAAACTTCCTTTTAAAACCATAACCGTAATCAGCACCAATGATTTTTATGTAACCACCGCCCGCGCCGAACAATTTGCAACAGTCTGGGGTAGCGAAATAGTAAACATAGGCGATGCAGGCCACATCAATGCCGCGTCGGCACTTGGCCAATGGGAGCAAGGCTTACATTTATTGAAAAAACTAGATAATTGATTTATATTGAGTCTTTAATTCTACCTTTAAAAATCAATCAAATAACTACTGTTAAAAATAAATGAGGGCACGTTTAAAAAAAAAATTCTTATTTACCGTGGCCTTTATGGCGATAATGGTCTGTTTTTTTACCGCTTGCACAAAACGATCGCCTATACCAACAAGCACCAAATACGATAGCGGCGGTACCGGCAGTACCGGGAAAGATAGCACCGCTGCAGATTCAATAGCCTCATTCAATGGCCCAACCGGTGTAGCTGTAGATGCCACAGGCAACATATACGTAGCCGATTATGGCAATAACGAGATCCGCAAAATATCAACAACGGGCATAGTAAGCACGCTGGCTGGTAATGGTATACAAGGCTCTATAAACGGTACCGGAAATGTTGCCACCTTCAATGGCCCAACCAGTTTAACCGTCGACCCATCAGGCAATATTTATGTAGCCGATGACAATAATAACCAGATCCGCAAAATAACACCCGCAGGCTTAGTAAGTACCCTTGCAGGCAGTGATAGTACCGGCTCGGTTGATGGCATTGGCACGGCGGCGTATTTCTTTGGCCCGAGTGGCGTAGCTTGTGATGCGCAGGGAAATGTTTATGTTGCTGATGCCGGCAATAACCTTATACGTATGGTAACCCCCGCCGGTAGTGTAACTTCTATTGCAGGTAACGACAATCCGGGCGCGACCAATGGAGCAGCTATACTTGCGGCAACATTTAATAACCCTACAGGGCTTACGTTAGATAAATCAGGAAATATTTATGTGGCGGATATGCTCAATAATCTCATCCGCAAAATAAGCGGTGGACAAGTGACCACCGTTGCAGGCAGCGATACCACAGCATCTATTAATGGGCAAGGTACTGCCGCGGCGTTCTATTTCCCAAACAGTATAGCAGTTGATGCATCAGGTAATCTATATGTAACCGAATATGCTACAGACCTGATCCGTAAAATTGACCAGGGCGGCAATGTAACCACATTTGCAGGTAATGGCAATGCCGGGCAGGCAGACAGCACCGGCGTCGCGGCCTCATTCAACGGCCCGTCAGGAATAGCGGTTGACGCTAATGGAAATTTATATATAGCCGATACATACAACAACGTTATCCGCAAAATAACGCCTGCCGGGGCAGTAAGCACTATTGCAGGCAGCGGCCTTGCAGGGTCAATAAATGGCAAAGCTGTTTCCTCGTTCAAACGGAAATCAACAAATAGCATCAACGCAGTTAAAAAGGCTAATACTAAAACGCTGTTTAATATTTTGGTTAAGAGGCGGGCTCAATTATCCAACTAACCTGATTTTATCAATTATTTAATATAGCCCAAACCCCTATATTTGCCTTAATGATCGTATCCGAATCCTCACTCCGCGCATTTACCCAAAATATATTTCTTGCCATGGGCTGCAGCCAGGAGCATGCCATCTTAGCTGCCGATGTTTTGTTACTAGCTGATCTTCGTGGGATTGATTCGCACGGCGTAGCCCGCTTAACAGGCTATGTACGCCTTTGGGAGAAGCAAAGGATAAATGCTACGCCCAACATTAAAATAGTCCACGAAACGCCAACCACGGCCACTGTTGATGGCGATAGCGGCCTGGGTTTAGTCGTAGCGCCATTTGCCATGCAGATAGCGATTAATAAGGCCGAAAAGTATGGTTCAGGATGGATATCGGTTCGTAATTCCAACCATTTTGGTATCGCGGGTTATCACGGATTGATGGCTGTCAAAAAAGATATGATCGGTTTCGCCATGACAAACGCAAGTCCGCTGGTTGCCCCAACCTTTTCAAACGAACGTTTATTAGGCACAAACCCTATGTGTTATGCCTTCCCCGCAGGCAAATACCCACCCGTTATTGTGGATATGGCAACATCCGCGGCAGCAAATGGAAAACTGGAAATAGCGCAACGCCTGGGTAAACAAGTGCCCGAAGGCTGGATACAGGATAAACAAGGAAATTACACAACCGACCCCCATGCTTTAAAAACAGGTGGCTCCTTATTGCCTTTGGGCAGCGACAAGGAACACGGCAGTCATAAAGGTTTTGGCTTAAGCGCTACAGTAGATATTCTATCAGCCGTGCTATCCGGTGCAAATTATGGGCCATGGGTTCCTCCATTCGTAGCATTTTTAGATCCGCCAAACGATCCTGTTGGTAAAGGCATCGGTCACTTTTTGGGGGCGATGCGTATTGATGGTTTCCGCCCTGTTGATGAATTTAAGTCACATTTGGATAACTGGATAGAGCGTTTCAAATCAGCTTCAACGATTGACCCTGATCAAAAAGTAATCATCCCCGGCGAACCAGAACTGGAAGCGCATACTGATAGATTAAAAAATGGCATCCCACTAGTTGATGTAGTTGCCAATGATTTAAATGAACTGGCTAAAAAGCTGGGTATTGAAGCATTAAATTAGTTAAAGTGCATGCCTGCTACAAATCCTCGGCGACAAACAAAAACGGCTGTTCAAATTGTATGCTATAAAAGCCATCTTGTGTTGTTTGGTACCGGTTATGGCTTAGCATAACTAAACCGCTGGTATGCAGCTGTTGCGGTTCTGATAAAAACTCAATTATTTCGCCGGCCGGTTTCCACTTGCTAAAGCCGGAATTAATTGCACATATCTTTTTGTTATCATAAAAAATCACCACATCAATCTTATCAACAAAAAACAGGTAATCTTTTAATTGTAACTCATCCGTTATAACATTAACGGCCGGATAACTATGGGTAACTAAATATTTAAGCGCTGTTTCCACTATCAGGTCGCTGCCTGCAGGCATCCACTTTATATCGGATTGCAGGTGATCATTAAATTCGTTTGAAATTATCCAATCTATTTTAATGCCATAAGCATTAACGTTTTCGCCTGTTTGTTCGGTAACAATAACGGTTGGGCTCCACTCCAGCAACTGCCCCAATAATTCATCCGAAAAGGTATCTAGCCCCAATACCAACAAGGCTGGTTCCTGCTTCTCGCGCACAATGTGATGGGACGACATTTTAATGAAAGGTTAATGAACTATATAACTTAAAATTAAGTAAATAGTTTCATTTTATGGCAGCTGGATCATCAAAACAGGTAGAACTACCGGTAGGTAAACAGAATAATTAAGCGAATAAATTGCGTAACGCCAGGTTTTCGCGTTCTTTTGAGCGGGTAAGGAAGGTGATAAACCAATTAAATAATAATGATACTCCTGTTATTAATAATATTAATGTAGAATTACCAACGTACCCAAATACTAATACAATAACAACACATAACGCATTAAGACCTGCCAAAATTAACGTGGTTTGTATATGGCTATAACCAAGTGTCAATATACGGTGATGCATATGGTTACGGTCGGCTGTAAAAGGTGATACACCATTTGCAATGCGCATGGTAAATACACGTAAAGTATCAAATATTGGCCCAATTAATATAGCGAAGGTTAACGCGGGCGCATTATACACCGCAGGCATGCTGGTATTAGTAAATTTATTTAACTCAATAAACTTTAATGCCATTACTGCCGATATTAGCCCAATCAGCAACGATCCGGTATCGCCCATAAATATTTTAGCGGGCGATAAATTGAATTTCAAAAAACCTGTTGTAGCGCCCACCATAGCTAGTGCAACCGCGGCAAGTTCATAATGCTTCATGTAAATAAACAGAACGGCAAAAGTACCATTCACCATCATGCATGTAACTGATGCTAAACCATCAATTCCATCTATCAAATTAAAGGCATTAACAATAAGCATAATAAGCAAAATAGATAGCAGGGCGCTTAAAAAATACGGCAATTCGGTAACTCCAAAAATGCCATACATGCTGGTTAAACGTATATTGCCCAATACAACCAATATTGCCGCTACAATAAACTGCATAATAAATTTGGTAGTTGAGTGTACGCCGGTTAAATCATCCTTAAGGCCCATTGCAAACAAAATAATACAGGCAGTAAGTAGGTAATTAATGGGCAGGGACTTATCTGCAAAACCAAATAAAAGTGATGTTATGGTAAAACTCACAAAAATACCAACACCGCCAAGGCGCGGTATACCATGATCGTGGTGCTTTCTAAAACTGCCCAAGTCATCGTACAAATGGCGTTCACGGGCAATATGCAGTATTGATGGGATTGCAAGTACCGTAATCATTATGGAGAAAGCTATAATGAACAGGTAATATAATATAGGGTAAGTGTGTAAATATTCTTGCATAAGGTGTACAATAGCTAAAAATTAATTCTTTTTTGACTTAAACAATAAATGTTCCTTAATAGGCCTGTAGATTTTCAACAGTTAAAAATGCTGCCCCATCTTTCGTAAGGGCTTCATAATCAACGCAATTAACGGAAATTTAATTCCGTTTTTGCGCATTGCTTTTAAATCAAATCTCCACGCTTTAATTCTACTTACGGGGTTCTTATTGCTCATTCCTCCACACTGCATCTTAACCATAACTTTATCAAGAAAATACGCATTAACTTCTGTTTTATGCATAAACCTTAACATCAGTTCATAATCGGCGGCAGTTCCATGTTCCAAACTATAAACCCCAAAACTGTTAAATAACGATTTCCTGCAGTAAAACGTCGGATGAGCAGGCATCCACCCCCAATCAAAATTCCCTCTTTTATATGCCCTTGTACGCCATTTACGAATTATAGTTTCATTTACATCCACAAAGTCTAGATTACCATATAGGACATCGGTATTTGAGTGCATAAAAACCGTAGCTACGTCGGTTAAAATGTCATCTGAAGCAAAATAATCATCAGCATTTAAAATGCCAACAATATCACCTGTTGCAAGCTTTATTCCCTTGTTCAGGGCATCATACATTCCCTTATCGGGTTCGGAAATGATAATTTTAATGTTTTGAGCATAGCGATTTATAATTTGGAGTGTACTATCGGTCGAGGCACCGTCAATCACTATATACTCTATATTTTGATAGTTTTGGGCGATAACCGATCGTATACAACGCTCAATAGTACTTTCAGCGTTATATGTAACTGTTATTAAACTTACCCTTATATCCTGCACTAAGAAAAATACTGCTTTTTAATACCCGCAAATTATGTATTTTTGGTATTAAGACCTAATTTAGTTAAACAGAATTGTTCAATATGCGCGTTTTTATATTTGTATTTTTAACCTTTAGTTTACTTTCTGTTTTAACATCCTGCTCCTATAAACAGGATCAATTACTGTTTCAGGAAAAGCAAGGTTTTGATAGCATTTCAACCACAACGCCAACACCTATGCTTCACTATCACATACAACCCCAGGATATTTTACAAATACGCAACCTGCAAAACATAAGCTATATTATTGGTGATGCACCCTCGGCAACGGCCTCATCAAGCGGATCAGCGTCTGGCGGCGGCAGTTCACTCCAAGGTCAGGATTTTCAGGTAGAAGAGGATGGCAGTGTAGCGTTACCTGTTATTGGCCGCGTGCAGGTTGCAGGCCTCACAAGGCAGGAAGCCGCTAACAAGGTTGAGGAATTGTATAAAAAATCTTTATTAAAAGATCCTATTATTGAGCTTAAAATAGTCAACTTAAAAATAACCATACTTGGCGAAATAAAAACACCCGGTAATTATCAACTGATAAAGGATAAAACAACATTAATTGAGCTAATTGGTGAAGCTGGTGGACTTACTGATAAAGCAAATGAAACAAATGTTGAAATTATCCGCGGCGATCCGGCACACCCGAATGTTATACGTATTGATCTGAGTAATATCAAATCACTTTCAAATCCTAACGGTATTTTACAAAACGGCGATATAATTTATGTTGCGCAAAACAAACGGGCTATTCAGTCAGATAAAATTTCAACCTTTTCAACCATTATACAGCCAGCCCTAATTATACTTAATACGTTTTTAATAATTTTTACGCTTGCGCGCCACTAATGGAAGATATTAACAAAGCCCAGAATAAACTACCCAACCAGGAATTAGATTATTTTAAGATAGGTAAAATTTTATTAAGCCGCTGGTACTGGGTAGCAGGATCGGTAATTTTGACCATGCTGATAGCAAATGTATACTTATGGTACACCCCAAAAGTATACGCGACATCGGCCACGATGAAGTTTGAAGAAAAAAAGTCTGAAATATCTGACTTGATGAACGTAATGGGCAGTTCTGAAAAGGGTGCCTCAAAAATACAAAGCGAAACCTACGTTATACAAAGTCGCAGCTTAGTCCTCAGTGCTATTAAGGATCTTGATTGCCATGTAAGCTTTTTTCTGGGCGGAAGGGTTCGTACTACCGATATTTACCCGCAAAAACCACTCAACATTCAATTGTTGAAATTCGATACGCTTAATTTTTATCACGATCTGATCAGCTATCAGCCCAATGACAGGAATACATTCAGCCTTACTTATAAAGCAGGTGGAAAAGATATAACAAAGGTATTTTCATACAACACACCGGTTAATATTGAAAACATGGCCTTCAGTATTAAAAACCCCGGAGATATAAGGAATGCTGTCTACATGTTTAAATTCAACGTACCGGATGATTTCGTTGGGCGCGTTTTAGGCGGTTTACATACCAATGAAGTGGTAAAAAACTCCAATATCATATCACTGCAGGAAACTGATTCTAATCCACAATTTGCAGCCGATGTGCTTAATGCCATCATGAAGGAGTATTTGGATTACGATCGGAATCAAAAAACACAGTCGGCTACCCAAATGATAAAATTCATTCAAAATCAACTGGATACGATCTCGGTGGAAGTACGTGGCTCAGAAAATCTGATCGAAAAAAACAAACAAAACTCGCGTATAATTGACATCAGCACGGCCGCTGCCGATGCATTGAGTAAAAGTAAAGACCTGGAGACCCAGCAATCCTTACTTAAAATACAATTGCAGGCTATCGATCAACTAAAAGACCAGATTACCAGCGAAAAAGACAATGTTAGCCTTAATTTTAGCATGCAGGGTAGCATTGATCCTTTGCTTTCGCAGTTGATAACCAATATCAATACACTCATCCTCCGAAAAAACGAACTTTTAAAATCATATATTTCATCTTCGCAACCAGTACAGGATGTTAACCAGCAAATACTTGAGGTAAAAAATGCCGCTTTAGACAACCTTAACGCGCAACACGCCCGTATTGGAAGAACTATGGATTATCTTAACGGCCAACTGCAACAAGTTGACCAACAGATAAATACATTACCCGAGAATGAACGGGTTATGGTAGGTTTAAAACGTGATTTTGATGTTAATGATAAAGTATACTCATTCCTGTCTGAAAAGAAATTAGAAGCGCAGATCAGCCGCTCGGCAATATTACCCGGTGCAAGCATTATTGAACAGGCTGAGCCAAATTTTAGTCCGGTGTCTCCCGATGATAATTCAATCCACCATACCGCGCTAATATTAGGCATATCAATAGGGCTGGGCTTAATTATATTGATCAGGATACTGAACCCTTATATTTATGATAAGGAAACTGTAGAAAGCCTTACTTCAGTACCTATCCTTGGTGTTATCAGAAAATTTCCTGAAGATATTGATGAAGATAACTCACAAATATTAGCTATAAGCAAGCCCAGATCCATTTTTGCCGAATCAGTGCGCTCGGTGCGTACTAATCTTAGCTTTCTGGCGTCCGAAAAATCAAGCAAGGTTATTTGCATAACTTCTGAAGTAGCGGGCGAAGGAAAATCATTTGTAGCGGTTAACCTGGTTAGTACATTATCGCTAATAGATAAAAAGGTTATACTTATAGCAGCCGATCTTCGCCGCTCAAGGATACACCATACCTTTAATGTACCTAATGATAAGGGATTAAGTAATTACCTGGCCCATCAAACAACACTTGACGAAATTATTCTTCACTCCAAACAGGAAAATCTTGATTTTATAGTATCCGGCCCGGTACCACCAAACCCGTCCGAGCTATTACATAACCCGCGGATGAGCATCCTGATTGAAGAGTTAAGATCAAGATATGATATCATCATGATTGATACCGCTCCAATCGGCCTTGTTTCAGACGCCATACCATTAATTAGGATAAGCGATATTAATATTTTCGTGATCCGTTCCGGTAAATCAAAATTTTATGCCGCGACCGTACCTCAACGTATAGCTCAGGAATATCATTTGGATAATACAGCTATTATTTTAAATGCTTTTGCAGAAGACTTGCTACACTCCAGATATTATACCACCAAATTTACCGGAGAAAATTATGGCTCCAGGTATTATTATTACTCAGATTACGCGGGCTACGAAAGCTCTGGTTATTATATTGATTCTAAAGAAAAAAAATGGTGGAATATTAAGAGTTGGTTTAAATCATAAGCGCTTGGGCAAGGTATGTCGGTAACAGCAAGCATAACGTTAAGCTACAAATGGTATCCGGTTTATACACATCCACGGGCCGAAAAAAAAGCATACCAGGCATTAACAGATAAAGGTATTAAAGCCTACCTGCCGCTCCACAGGCAACTTAAGCAATGGAGCGATCGTAAAAAATGGGTGGAAGAGCCTTTTATAAGATCTTACTTGTTTGTAAATATTAATGAGAGCGAACAGGCTGAAGTTTTAATGACAAAGGGCATAACCCGGTTCATATATTTCTCAGGCAAAATAACTTCGATGCCCGACAGGCAGATAGAAGATTTAAAACTACTTATGGCCAGCCCTTATGAGCTGGAAATTACTGAAGACAATTTGCAGGCTGGTGAAAAAATCATGATTAAAGCAGGACCGCTTAAAGGCATGATTGGCGAAATAATAGCATACCAGTCGCAAAAAAAGTTAATATTACGCCTTGATAATTTAGGCTGCTCAATTATTGTAAATGTTGCGGCTAATATTATTGACCGGTTTTAATTAAACAAGATTTAAACAGTATAGCTGCAAAGCAATACGGGATTACAGCCATTTTAGGCAATACTTAACAAACTAAAATACAATAAGTTACAAGCAACATTGTGACTTACGGGGCGAAGCTATGAACATACGTTTCTTATGTGCAGGATTGCAGGAATAATATCGGCCCGGTTATCGCCCGGTGAGATAGGCAGTAAGATTAAGCTGATGTGTACTGCTTTACAGCATGGCGGCCCGGATGATGAGGGTATTTTTATCGACGAGGAAAAGCATCTTGGCTTTGGCCAGCGCAGGCTGTCAATCATCGATCTAAGTAACAACGGGCACCAGCCAATGGCTGATGTGGACGAAAAAGCATGGATAACCTTTAACGGCGAGATATACAACTACCCCGAAATAAAAAGAGAGTTGTTGGCTGCCGGTGCCAAATTTCGTTCAACCACCGACACCGAAGTTATTATCCAAGCCTATTTGCATTGGGGTACGGCTTCTTTTGAAAAACTTAACGGCATGTTCGCCTTTGCATTGTATGATAAAGCCAAAAACAGCACTTACCTGGTGCGGGATACCGGCGGAATAAAACCATTATACTATTATGCAGACAAAGGTCAGCTAAGCTTCGCGTCAGAGGTAAGGGCATTTAAGGTAGCCGGTTTGGCAACCGAGCAAGACAAAGATTGGCAAATTCGGTTTTTGGCTTATGGCCACATACCAGAGCCTTATACCACCTTAAAAAATGTTTATAGCCTTCCCAAAGGGCACTTTTTATGCTGGGATAATGCAAAAGCCACGTTTAATGCCGGTGCCTACGGAAATCCGGTAAATAAAATATCCATATTTAATGCTGACGAGGCTCGTGAACAAATAGTTAATACATTAACTAAAGCAGTAAGCAGGCAATTAATAGCCGATGCTCCAATTGGGGTATTTTTAAGTGGCGGTGTCGACTCAAGTCTGCTCACCTTATTGGCTAACCAGCAAAAGCATACCAGCCTTAAAACCATTTCCATACACTTCAACGAAAAAACGCATGACGAAAGTGCTTTTCAAAAAATCATTCGCGATAAAATCGACGGCGAAAAATTTGATCACCTCGTAAAACAGCAAGATTTTGAAGAATGCTTCCCGCAAATACTCCAAGCTATGGATATGCCAACTACCGATGGCATCAACACTTGGTTTATTAGCAAATACGCGCAGCAGGACGGTTTAAAAGCAGTGTTATCGGGCATCGGAGCCGATGAGTTGTACGGTGGTTATCCATCATTTAGCCGTATACATTATCTTAAATATTTAAGATCGGTGCCTACATCCTTATTTTCATTAGCCACACCACTGTTGGCAGATCAGTATAAAAAATTCGAGTTTCTTAAATATAATAATCCAGCAGCTGACTACCTTTTCTTACGGGCCTTATTCGCCCCGTCAAGTATTGCAGCTATATTGGATGCTGATATTAAGCAAGTAGCCGATATTTTATTTTCAGGTGATAATACACCCGCAACAAAAATCTACAATAAATCATACGCCTCACAACTGGAAAGCAATTTTTATATGCAAAACCAATTGCTTCGCGATACGGATGTAATGAGCATGAATCATGGCCTCGAAGTAAGGGTTCCTTTTCTGGACGAGATGTTCATCAATCTAACCACACAAATCTCACCTGAAATAAGGTTTGGCGGTCAGCCAAAAAAATTATTGACAGATAGTTTTAAAGATCTAATACCTAAAGAAATATGGAACAGGCCTAAGATGGGCTTTTCTTTCCCGCTACAAAAATGGATGCAGCAAAACCGGCATATCTCCGACGAAACTATGTACAAGGGCAAAACGGTTAAAAAAATGGTCGAAAATTTTAAAACTGACAAATTACACTGGTCAAAATGTTTTGCCCTTTTTCAGCTACAGGCGCATGAGTAAAAAAATACTGCTTTTTACACTACAAAGCTTCAGCACAACCGGCGGGATCCAAAAAATGACCCGAACCCTGGCACATTCATTAAACCACCTCGCTACTAATGGAAAATGGGATTTTGACATGTATTCAGCCTATGACAACAATCAGGATCTGATGCCGCAATATCTCCCCGCAAAAAAATTCAGGGGATTTAATACCAACAGAAGTAATTTTGTTATACAGGCAATAAAGAAAGGCATCAAGGCTGATGTGGTAATTTTAACGCATATTAATTTAGCCATGGTTGGATTAATCATCAAAAAAATAAACCCAAAAACAAAGGTTTGGCTTATCGCGCATGGTATTGAGGTTTGGCGCCCACTAAGCTTTTTCCAAAAAGCCTTTTTAAAGCATTGCGATAAGGTTGTTTGCGTAAGCGATTTCACCAAACAACAAATGATCGGAAGGCATAATGTGAGTCAGGATAAGTGCGCCATACTAAATAATGCCATTGACCCATTTATGCAGTTGCCAACCGCATTTGTTAAACCCCAGCATCTTTTAAATAAATATAACCTTACCCTTGATAACCGAGTAATATACACCCTAACCCGCCTGGCAAATTCAGAGCAGTACAAAGGGCATGATCAGGTTATTAAATTGATAAGTAGGTTAAAGGTGAAATACCCCGGTATTAAATACGTATTATCTGGTCAATACGATATTAACGAGGAGGTCCGCATAAAAAAAATGATTGCTCAGGATGGGATTGAGGAGGATGTTATCCTAACTGGATTTATTGATGAAAAGGATATACCCGCCCATTTTTTATTAGCTGATGTATTTGTTTTACCCAGTAAAAAAGAAGGTTTTGGTATTGTTTTTATTGAAGCCCTTGCCTGCGGTTTGCCCGTTATATGCGGCAATGCCGATGGCAGTATTGACGCCATACGCAACGGCGAACTAGGTAAAGCAGTTGATGCCGATAACCTTGATGAACTGGAAACAGCTATAAGCAATGTATTGGAAACATCGCTATCATCCCAGAAACGCCATAATTTACAAAAACAATGTTTGCATTATTTTAACGAAGATGCTTACATGAATAACTTAGAAGAATTACTAATGGCTACAAATGGCTAAAGCAATAAAAGTAGAGGGGTTATCGAAAGCGTATCAGTTAGGTGATTTCGGCACCGGCACCATCTCCCGTGATGTGGAGCGCTTTATTGCCCGAATGCGTGGAAAAGAAGACCCCTATCTACGCATCGGCGAACCAAACGACCGCACCGCCAAAGGCGAAAGCAATATTGTTTGGTGCCTTAAAGATTTGAACTTTGATATAGAACAAGGTGATGCTGTTGGAATAATTGGCCGTAACGGCGCTGGTAAAAGCACTTTACTAAAAATACTAAGCCGTATCACCTCGCCCACTACTGGTTCAATAAAAATTAAAGGACGCATAGCCAGTTTACTGGAAGTTGGCACAGGCTTTAGCCCCGAATTGACAGGCAGAGAAAATATATACCTTAATGGTGCTATATTAGGTATGCGCAAATCCGAGATTAAACGCAGATTTGATGAAATAGTAGATTTTTCGGGCGTTGAACGATATATAGATACTCCGGTAAAGCGTTATTCATCAGGCATGTACGTGCGCCTGGCATTTGCGGTTGCTGCCCACCTGGAATCAGAAATATTGATTGTTGACGAGGTTTTAGCCGTTGGCGATGCCGAGTTCCAAAAAAAATGTCTCGGCAAAATGGGCGATATTAGTAAAGGCGAAGGCAGAACCGTTTTATTTGTGAGCCATAACATGGCATCAATTACTGCTTTATGTAATACCGGTCTGTATCTGGAATCTGGAAAATTAAAGAGATTTGGCGAAATAGAAGCAATAACTCAATTATATTATGATAGCCAGTTAAATAAAGCCGACCATGATATTGATGTCAAAGTAAATTTTGATCACCCATCTAATCAATGGGTTTACAAAAGCTTTCTTAATCTTTCAATCTCATGGCTAAAAAATAGATTCATTAATGGTTGTTACTGCGATATATCCTTCCATACAAATGAAGGGATAAAATTATTCTCTCTCCAAAGCCATAAATTCACGGCAGGTGAAAAAATTAATAGTGAATTTAATTCAGTAGTTTTTAAAATTGAGAACGTAGGTTTAGTAAGCCAGGATTTAAGGGTAGATATAGGCTTTAGAAACGAGTTGTCAAATCAATACATATTATTGATTGAGAATGCCTGCCAAGTTTCCGTTCCGAAAAATGATCACAACAATTATTCTGATGTAAAAAACATCATTTTACCCAATGCTTCTATTGAAATAACTAACAATCATGGATTATAAATCTATAAACAATTTAAAAGTATTTTTCAGAAAAGGAACCAGTGACGAGTATGTAATTAAAGATACTATTATCGATCATATTTTTGAAAATGGCTTCCCGGAATACAAACCTGAAAAAGATCATTTAGTTATTGATATAGGTGCACATATCGGAACTTACTCATTGGTGCTTTCACAACTACTAACCGATGGTACTATCCATGCATTCGAACCTTGTTTAGATACGTTTACCTATTTAGAGCAAAACGTTAAAGGCAATAATTTAACTAACGTATTTGCGCATAAAGTTGCTTTAAGTGATAACATTGGAACTACTAAATTATACTATGATACAGAGCACGGAAATTGGGGACATAGTATAATAAAAGACTTTTCTTCCGAAGGAGAAATTGTAAAAACTAATACACTTTCTAACTTTTTCACTATAAACCACATTGAAAAATGTGACTTCATGAAATTCAATTGTGAAGGCGCTGAGTTCAAGATACTCCTGTCAACGCCGGTGGCATTATTAAAAAAGATTGAAAAGATGTTGGTCTTGTATCATCTGGACTTAGCAAATGATGTAACCATTGAACAGTTAATTGTGCACCTTAAAAATGCTGGTTTCTATACGGAGATCAGGCAAGAAAGTGACCATAAAAAACGAGGCTGGCTAATAGCGATCCGAGGGTCAGTTTTCGCTAAAGCTAAACTGTCTTTTATGAAAAATTATTATGATTTTAGAATTAAACTGGGAGCTACAGTTAGGCGCATTATTAATAAACCTAAACAATAGCCTTGCAACCCGCCATCTCCATAATCGTCCCCTGCTATAACCAGGCCGAATATCTGCCCGAAACCCTAACCAGCGTTTTGGCACAAACCGTTGCCGATTGGGAATGCATTATAGTAAACGATGGTTCAACAGATGATACTGAAGCCGTTGCGAAAGAATGGACAGCCAAAGATGAACGGTTTAAATATATTCATCAGCAAAACCGCGGCTTATCCGAAGCCAGGAATAAAGGCATCGAATCTGCCAAGGGTGAATATATTCTTCCCTTAGATTCCGACGATTTAATAGGTAAAGAATACATCGATAAAGCGTTAAACGCTTACTCAAATAATAAAAATATAAAACTCGTATACTGTCTGGCCAACAAATTCGGTGCGGAAAATAAGTTTTGGGATCTGACACCCTATACCTATCAAAACCTGCTCATTAACAACTGTATCTTCTGTTCGGCGGTTTACCGAAAAACATCGTGGCAGCAAATTGGCGGTTACAATACCGATTTCAAAAAAGGTTATGAAGATTGGGATTTCTGGCTAAGGATGTTGGATAAAAATTCGGAAGTCTACCAAATACCCGATATCCTATTCTTTTACCGCATCAGGCCAAAATCCATGTTGGTTACCATGCAGGATGCGGATATTGAAAACGCAAGAAGCATTATCTTCAACCGCATACCGGAACAATATCAGAGACATTTCGGAACCTATATCAAGCATCTTTATGAGAATCAACTCTTAAAAGAACAGATCGAAAAAATATATAATTCCAATTCGTATAAGTACGGTAACATACTGATAAAGCCGTTTACCTATCTTAAAAAGCTCTTCAAACCAAAATAGCTTTGCCTTTAGTTACTGTTATCATCCCCAATTATAACCACGCAGCTTATCTAAAACAGCGCATTGATTCCGTTGTGGATCAAACTTATCGCGATTTTGAGGTGATCATTTTAGATGACTGCTCAACCGATAACAGTGCTGAGATTATTGAGCAGTATCGCGGCCACGAAAAAGTTAAGCGCATTATTTATAACGAAGTAAATACAGGATCACCTTTTATACAATGGAAAAAAGGAATTGCGTTAGCAGAAACGGAATACATCTGGATAGCTGAAAGCGACGATATAGCCGACTTGGATTTTCTAGAAAATATAGCCCCATTGCTGGATGAGAACAAGCGATGTGCCTTTGCATTTTGTGATTCTACAACAGATTACGACGGTTTTATCAATCAAAAACAAAAGCCAACCGCTGAAAATAAATTATACATTGGCAAAGAGTTCATACATCAGCACAACATCAATGCACAGTTTGTAAACGCGAGTTGCGTGGTATTCCGTAAAGACAAGATAAACCAGCAGGTAATATCTGATTTTGTTGATTTTAGATCATCAGGCGATTGGTTATTCTGGACCAGCCTTGCCCTTAAAGGAAATGTTGTCAGGCATCAACAGATACTAAATTTTTATCGCAGGCACGAAACCAGTGTATCCGACATCGCTTATAAAACTGGTAAATACTTGCCGGAGGCGTTCAGGTTGATGCAATACTTTAAAACTAACCTGAATGTTTACCCAAGTATACCGCAAATAAAAAAATGGGCATCGGCGTGGGCACGCAATACTTTGCAAAATACTGCCGAGACCCAATCATTAGTAAAGGCCGCTTTTTCACTGTCTAAAACGTTCTTACTTTATTATATTTATTACCTTGCTAAGTATAAGTTCAGCAAATCAAAACTTTATTAATTGAACCATACCACCATTTACACCGTTTCAACTGGCAACTATAAATACGGCGCCTTTGCGTTGATCAATTCTATCCGGTTGTTTGGTTTAACCAATCCGATTGTGGTAGGTACCGATACCCACCTATCGGAACTTGACAACATCGATGGCGTTACCCAAATTGTATTCAACTCGGATTGGAATGGCGTAAACCTCAAATCGGTATTGATATTAACCCACCCATCAGATAATTTTATATTTTTTGATGCAGATATTGTACTTACCCACGCTGATTTCATCCCGGAATTGGAAAGACTCTTAGTATCCAATAAATTTATAGCCTGTATTGACGGCATCGTTAGTCAGCACGAATACCGCAGGTCGTATTGGGCCGAGATTTATCCGTTTAAAAACAGTGATATTTCAGAGCATTCATGGTATTATAACTCAGGTTTTTTTGCCGGGGTCTTCAATCAGCATAAACAAATACTAGAAGATTGGAAAGAGATCAGCAATAAACACCTCGACCCGAAAGCTTATCTATTTGATAATCCAAAGCTCCCGATGGCCGATCAGGACACCCTCAATGCTATCCTTCAAACGCTGCCGCTCAATAGTTTGGTCACTATTCAAATGCCCGATTGGCGTGCTATCAACATCCACGAAAACCCGTTTTTTCATATAGGCAATTTCAGGCCGCATGCCTTTTTGCATTGCACAGGTAAAAATAAACCCTGGAATATTACCGGCATACCGTCAAGATCACCCAATGCTTATGATGACCTGTGGTATAGTTATATGTTTAAAAACAACACACCTGTAAAGAATAATTTCAAACTAACTTATCTGCAAAAGCAATGGTTTGAACGTTCATTATTATCACGGATCATTATCAAATCAAAATTCTAATTGGCTGATATACAAACAGTTTCAATAATTATCCCTGTTTATAATGCCGCTGCAACATTGCCTGCTACTATACAATCCGCATTAGGCCAAAAGGATGAGTCATTTAACCTCGAAGTAATCATCGTAAACGATGGCTCAACCGACCAGTCGCATGTAATAATTAATAATTATAGAGAAAGCTGTAAGATCATCACTACCGAGAACCATGGCGTTAGTGCTGCCCGTACAACCGGATTAGAGCATGCCAAGGGAGATTATATCCAATACCTCGACAGCGACGATCTGCTAATGCCCGGTAAAATTAAACAGCAACTGAAAGCGCTGATTGATAACCAGGCCGATATTGCTTATGGAGAATGGCAAAAATTCACCCAAAAAGGTGAAGAATTAAATGTTGTAGAAACTATAACCCGGCAAATAAGTACCGATGCCGAATTGGATATTTTTAATAATTTTTGGTGCCCGCCTGCAGTTTTACTTTTTTCAAGAAAGATCACCGATCAATTAACCTGGAAATCAAATCTTCCGGTTATTCAGGATGCACGATATTTATTAGATGCTGCTGCTATCAGTAAATTTATATATGTGCCCGGTGTACAGGCACAATACCGTATCATGCAAACCCGATCCCTATCTCAGCGAAATTCACTTGCTTTTGTAACAGATTGTTTTGTAAATACCAGTGAAATATATGAACGCTGGAAAGATGGACTTGAAGAAAACCCTGATAAAAAGCAAGCGCTTATCAATTCTTTAAGATATTGCATTACAGAGTTTTCCATTTCGAAATCAAAGTTATTTGAAAAAGGAATAGACCTTCTACTAAAAATAGCACCCGGTTATATTCCGGCCGAGCCAGCACTACATCATAATATCAGCAAGCTTCTGGGCTTTAAAAATGCCGAAAAACTGGCAGCAATAAAACGCAACTTAAGCAAATGAGGGTTTTATTAGTAACAGATTACTTTTACCCACAATCAAGCGGAGGAACAGAAAAATATGTTTATGAATTGGCACAAGCTTTACGTGTCGACGGTATAGATGTAATCATCCTTACCATTAGCTACTCTTCGGCTAGCTATCAATACGATCAATTTGATGTTCATACCATACCACCCAATACTGATAACAGCAAAACGGTTATCGCGGGCGTTATACCAGCCAATAATCTGCAATCCTTTATCAATAAACTATCTGAATTAAAGGCTAATGTAGTTCATTTTCATACTTTAACCACATCCATAAGTACTTATCATTACCAAGCTGCAAAGCAAACAGGCGCAAAGGTAATCTTCACCTCGCACATCCCCGGAAACACCTGTTTACGGGGAGATTTAATGCGCTATGGCAAAGAAATTTGCGATGGAAAAGTACGGCTTAATACCTGCTTGTCGTGTTACCTAAATGCTCGGGGGCTCCCAAAATCAATAAGCCCAATTAGTGCGAAAATAATGCGCGTATTAAAACAACCGCCCCTGCTTTCACAGGCATCATCCATAAAAAAGGATCATCTGGAAAAAATTAAAACAGTTTGTTCAACCATTGTTACCATGAGTAATTGGCAGCAGGATGTTTTTTTGATCAATGCCTTTAACCCTGGTCAATTAAACCTTAGCAGGCATACATTTAAGCAGATCAGCAATCAGCAGGAAGCAAAAGCCAGCGATCATATTACAATAGGATTCGCAGGGCGTATAAGTCCCGAGAAAGGTTTACATATCCTAATGGAAGCTTTTAAACAACTCGATACAACACGTTTTACCCTGTTAATCGCAGCCATTAAAGTACCGGCGGAGAATAAATATTTAGAGACACTGTTAAGCGAATCAGAAGATTCACCTAATATAAAATGGGACTATAACTATACCCCCGATAACATTGGCTCATTTTACAAACAGCTAAACGTATTATGCATTCCATCCGTGTGCAATGAAACCGGACCTTATGTAATGTTTGAA
Source organism: Mucilaginibacter tundrae (assembly GCF_013408825.1). Taxonomy (GTDB): domain Bacteria; phylum Bacteroidota; class Bacteroidia; order Sphingobacteriales; family Sphingobacteriaceae; genus Mucilaginibacter. Next base: position 238,135 of record NZ_JACCBZ010000007.1, on the reverse strand, counting down.
TCCATCGCCCGGCATATCCCGGTTATCGCCAGTAACCTAGGTGGAATGCGCGAATGGGCAGGCCTAAACTACCCGGTTACAACGTATCAGTATGACGATTCCGAAGCATTAGCCAAATTGCTAAATAATTTGCCAGCCTATCCAAATACTAAGTTCAACTATCCCCCGCAACGCACACAAACTGATCTGGCACAGGAAATGATAGCCGTTTACAATAAATAATGGCGGCAAAACTACATATCGCTATCATCGCTGATCCTGAGTTTCCGGTTCCTCCGATATTGTATGGCGGTATAGAACGTATTATTAACAGTCTGATCATCGAGCTAAAACAGAAAGGTCACAGGGTAAGCTTATTTGCCCACCCCGATTCTAAAACAGTAGCCGATAAACAATGTAGCTATCCTTCTGCACAACAAAGTATTCCAGGTTTAATAGGGAATACATTCTCAATAAGCAGATTGTTATTTTCAAAGCCTGATGTAATCCATTCTTTCGGCCGACTTGCTTACCTATCTGCCTTACTGCCAACCGCCATTCCCAAGATCATGAGTTATCAAAGAGAGCCAACACTTCCGCAGATACAAAAATCGATGAGAATCTCGGCAAAAGGTAGTTTAATGTTTACCGGGTGTAGCAATTACATCACCAATCAAATCGCCCCTTTCGCACCAGCGTCAACAATATATAATTCCGTGTCGATGGATGATTATACTTTTCGCGCCGAGGTTGACAATGATGCGCCCTTAGTTTTTTTAGGGCGGATAGAGCTTATTAAAGGCGCACACCACGCCATCACTATCGCAAAGCAAACCAACAAAAAATTAGTAATTGCGGGAAATATACCCGACTATGCACAGGCTTATTTTGATGAGCAGATAGAGCCTTTTATCGATGGCGAACAAATAACCTACATCGGCCCGGTAAACGACGAACAAAAAAATAATTTACTCGGCTCTGCCTCCGCTTTTTTAATGCCGATTGAATGGAACGAGCCTTTTGGAATTGTAATGGCTGAAGCATTAGCCTGCGGTACACCAATCGTTGCTTTTAAGGGTGGCTCAACTACCGAAATTGTTTTAAACGGCTATAATGGATTTCTTTGTGCCGATGTAAACGAAATGGCTATAGCAATACAAAACATCAATAATATCGACCGAAAAAACTGCCGTGACGACGCGGAAAAGCGCTTTAGCAGTACGATGATGGCTGCGGCATACGAGAGCCTTTATTTAAAAATGATAAACAAAAACTAATGCCTGCGGATGCTTCTTTATTAATTAATTTGTCTGCCGGGGATGCCGCCTATGGTTATCTTACGGTAAAAGCGTTGGCCCAGGCACATCGCGAAGCGGTAAAAGATATTGTCATCGTCATCGATAGCATTAAAGCACCCTTCGCTACTTTCTATGACCATGCCAAACGCTATGCGGAGCCGAAGTATTCAGAAAATATCCGCCTGATAACTGAAGCCGTATATAAGTTGAAAGATGAAGGCCTTGCAGATAAAATTATCGAACTAAAAACCGGTGATCCTTCAATTAAAAAGTTAGCCGCGCAGTTTTTCAATAACAGGCTGAAAGAAACCCATGATTTCAGGGGTGCGCCTATCACCGCCTATATGGTTGGCTTGGCTAACTGCGATACCAAATATGTGGTACGCTACGATGGCGATATTATTTTACATCAACTACCCGGCACCGATTGGATATTAGAAGGTATTAAAAACCTGGAAACAGAAAAAGATATTATCGCGGTATCGCCATGCCCGTCTCCGCAAAAAAGCATAGATCCGGCAGGAGCAAAATTTACTGATATTCACTGGTTCAGTACCCGCTGCTTATTGCTCAACAAGGAGCTATTTATGCAGCAGCGCCCGTTAATAGATATTAAATATTGGCCTGAGCTTACCGCACGACGGGTATTAAAACGCACCTATCCTCCTGCTTTTGAAAGCATTATTACCAAAAGCCTTAAAAGCAAACTTTTTAAAACCCGCTATTTTATACAGGAAGATACATGGTTTATTCATCCAGAGGACAAAGGACAATTATTCCTGGAGTTACTTCCTAGTATAATAGAGAATGTAAAGGCCGGTAAATTTCCACCTGCACAAGCAGGTAATGAAACTGTCGACCTTCCGGCCTGGAAAAACTACTTACAGTTAGCAAAAGATTGAGTTTAAAGATAGTCGTATCCAACCCATCCGTACCACCGCACGTAAAGCAAACGGGTATGGCTTATCAGGAAGCCGGTTATCTAGATCATTTTTACACCTCCTTTTTTGAGCATCCTAAAAACGTTTTTTCTTCTGTCCTGAAGAAGATCAAGTCGTTGGAAAAAGAAATAAACAGGCGATCATTTCATGAATTGCCTATCGACAAATTCGTTTCCCGCCCACTACCTGAGTTGCTAAGAAGCATCGCTTCCCGAGAATTAGGCCCAATAGCAGCCGACAGAATTTGGGAGTGGTCAGAATTAGGTTTCGACAATTGGGTAGCCAGAAACCTCAATCAAAATGTTGATGCCGTTCATACTTATGAGCACGCGGCATTATCAACCTTAAAAAAAGCCTGGGAACTTAATATTTTTGGCATATATGAGCAGCCTAGCCAGCACCATGCTTTTTTTGATGCGATAGTAAAAAAACAAACTGCTTTATATCCTGAATTAAAAACCGAGGGCTCGGCGTTATTAGTTAACCACAAAGCAAAAAAAAGAAATGCTCGCCGCGATCAAGAATTATCGATGGCTTCACTCATTATTTGTAATTCAACGTTTACTAAAAAAACACTGATTGCCGGTGGCGTCGATCCGCAAAAGATAACCGTTATACCTTTAGGGTTCCCGCCTGTCATACAACAGACAAAGGCTGAACCCGGTAAAAAACCAATGGTATTTATTTATGCCGGTAACCAATCATTACGTAAAGGTTCCCATCTATTATATCAGGCCTGGCGCAACTGTAATTTTTCAGATGATAAAGCAGAACTCTGGCTAATTGGCAAAATGCAGTTACCGCAGCATTTGCGGGAAAACTTGCCGGGTAAAGTAATTACCAAAGAAAACATTCCGCATGATGAATTAATGTTGCTTTACCAGCAGGCTGATGTTTTTGTACTCCCCACCCTTGCCGATGGTTTCGGCATGGTGATTACAGAAGCTATGTCGCAAGGTATCCCGGTTATTGCTTCCGAAAATTGCTGCGGTCCTGACGTAATCGAACCCGGCAAAGATGGTTGGATCGTCTCCGCGGGCGATATAGATAAGCTCTCAGCTCAAATGCAGTGGTGTGTTGCTAACCCACAACAGGTAGCAGCATGCGGCAACGCAGCCAAACAAAAGGCCGCCAACTGGCAATGGCCGCAATACCGACAAAAATTAGCCGAAATAGTAGCAAATAAATGGCAGCAATTCAAGCAGGAAAAATTGTCTGTTTAATCACCCCCGGGCACATTGCATCAAACCCACGTTTGGTTAAAGAAGCAATGGCGCTATCTCAGGCGGGTTATAAGGTACATATCATATTTACACAATATGTGCCTTATTTAATCGATCATGATCAGCATATTTTAAATCAAAACCCTGATTGGACCTACGATTGCCTTAACTGGACTGGCTATAACTTATCATCAAAAATCAGTCGCTTGTTAAGCAAAATGATGCATGCTTTCAGTGGCAATATCAACATTAAAATAAACCGGAATTACTGGTGGCAGTTAAAAAAAGCCATAATCTGCAAAGCTAACTTATACATTGCACATAACCTTGGCGCATTACCAATTGCGGTTATCGCGGCTAAAAAAACAAAAACTAAATGTGGCTTTGATGCCGAGGACTTTCATCGTAATGAAATGAGTAATGATATTACAAATCCGGGAGTAATATTAAAAACAACAATTGAGGAAAAATACATTCCGCAATTGGACTACATGACGGCTTCAAGTCCGCAAATTACAGCTCAATATATCGCTTTGTTTAATCGGGACATAACAACAATAATAAACGTTTTTCCAAAAACGGATACTTACGAAATCATCCATAACACCAGGCAACCTTTACAACTATTTTGGTTTTCTCAAACGATTGGTCCCCATCGTGGGTTAGAAACCATCATTGAAGCAATAAATATCTATAACAATGAATCTGACCTGCATTTATTAGGTTTTCAAACCGATGAGTATAAAAACTATCTGGTCAACCTTCTTAAACCAGAATCAAAATGCACCCTTCATTTTCATAAGCCTGTTTATTCAGAGGAGCTATTTAACATAGCAAGACAGTACGATATTGGCTTCGCATCTGAAACCGATCTTAGTTTAAATCGCACTATCGCGCTTAGCAATAAAATATTCACTTACATACAAAGCGGTTTGGCTGTAATTGTCAGCAACACTACGGCGCAGGCTGCCTTTATAAATCAACATCCTCAAGTGGGTTGCATTTATAACAATGCCGAAGAATTAGCTGATATTTTATCTAACTATAATAACGACAGATCAATCCTTTATCAAACCAAACAATCGGCTTTTAAGCTGGGGCAAACCGATTTAAACTGGGAAAAGGAAGGCGCTAAGTTTATAACCTGCATAAATAATGCTATCCTATCTATATGAGCACGCTTGATAATAAAAGGTGGATTAAAGGGTTAGATAGTATAAGATTTGTGCTGGCATTTATAGTTTTATTATCACACTATAGCACTGTACTAGTTTACACACTAAAAATCTCACCTTCAAATATATTAAGGTTTTGTGGCCTGATATTAGCAAATACTTTGGATGGGACAGCCGCTGTTATGGCCTTTTTTATTCTATCAGGTTTTGTTATACATCATCACTATAAAAATGGGATCGTTAGCATAAAGCAATATGCAATACGTCGCTTCTTAAGAATTTTCATACCACTAATTGTGATATACGTTGCGGGTATTAAATTTAATCATCCTGATAAAACCGTAATATGGAGCCTGATTTGTGAACTCATTTATTATGCCTTATACCCTTTACTCGCCATTACTAAAACAAGCTGGTTAAAAAAAACATTCTTCATATTCATAATTTCGTTCATTATTATTCTGGCAGGCGCCCATCGCGATGTTTTAGCATTTTTTACTCAAACTGGCGCTTACCAGGGCTATTACTGGCAATTGGGGCCGTTTTTAACGTGGATAATTGGCTTACCTGTTTGGCTTTTGGGTGTTTTAATAGCTGAGAACGTAGACAACTTAAAAAGCATCAGTTTTAGTAAATTATCTTTTTATAGGTTTTTAATATTTACAGTAAGTTGCCTTTGTGTTGCCGGCCAATTATATTGGCATATAAGCTATATCCTTTCCATGAATATTTTTGCATTACTAATGTATAAATGGATAAAAAGCGAAATAGCATACTTCAAAAATCATCAACCTAATTCGTTAACTGAATCAATGGGTAAATTTTCGTATTCGCTGTATCTGTGCCACCCTTTAATATATGCTATACTGTCTATTTGGCTGGTAAACAACATGTCCACTTACATCTTATTTGTATTTTTAGCTGTTTTTATCTCATATTTATTTTATTTAATTGTCGAAAAGCCATCTCATAGATTAGCTATGAAATTAAGCAGGATTTAACACCCATTTTTTGAAAAACGTACTAATTATTTCTCCCTACTTTGCGCCATCCAATGCTGCTGATATGCAACGTATACGCATGAGTTTACCTTATTTTAAACAATTTGGTTGGGTTGCAGATGTGGTAACTGTTGATGATAAGTATTCAGAAATGATTAAGGACGAGCTATTGTTTCAATCCCTTCCTCCCGATGTAAATATTTACAAGGTAAAGGCGCTAAGTAAAAAAATCACCGCTAAAGTTGGTTTAGGCAGTTTGGCTCTGCGATCTATGTGGTATTATTTAAAAACAGTAAACCAATTACTCAAAGCAACAAAATACGATCTCATTTATTTCAGCACCACACAGTTTCCTGTCACTATTTTGGGTGCTTATTGGAGACTAAAATTTAAAACACCCTATATCATAGATGTTCAGGACCCCTGGTACTCGGAGTATTATCAGGATAAACCAAAAGATCAGCGCCCGGCGAAGTATTGGTTTTCCTACCGCTTAAATAAATACCTGGAGCCTATTGCCATGAACTCCGTTGGTGGATTAATCAGCGTTTCTGATGGTTATATTGATGACTTAAAAAGCCGCTATCCAACAATAAAAAACATCCCAGCGGTTACTATCCCATTCGGCGCTTTTAAACCCGACTTGCAAATTGCTGCAGATAATGAAATGTTGTTTAAGCCGCTCCTTAATCCGGAATTTAAAAACGTCATTTATATAGGCCGTGGCGGTGCCGATATGCAACCGGCATTAAATGCAATTTTTAAAGCTTTTAAAAGTTGTTTAGATGGTAACCAGCAACTATTCAAAAATATACAATTATACTTTGTAGGCACAAGTTATGCCCCTGCAGGGCAAGGAAAGCCAACCATATTGCCGATAGCGCAAGAATTTGGAGTAGCCGAAAATGTAATTGAAATAACCGATAGAATAAGCTATTACCACACACTCGCCACGCTTCAACAAGCAGATGCCCTATTAATGCCCGGATCGGATGACCCGCAATATACCGCGTCAAAAATTTATCCTTATTTGTTAACTACTAAACCTTTGTTGGCAGTATTTAACAGTAAAAGCCCAGCCTTGGATGCCCTTAAAGAGTACGGTGCTCCGTTTGCTTATAGCTATGATGGAGATGAAAACATTCAGAAGAAAATCAGCTCTTTTTTTTCGGGTATTGCCAATGATACTATAGCCGTGTCGCATTATAATGCCGATGCAATTAACAAGTACTCAGCACAAAACATGACCAAATTGCAATGTCAATTTTTTGAGGAGGTACTCAGTTTGTGAAGCTAGCCATCATCACAACTCATCCAATACAATATTACGCGCCGGTTTTTAAACTGTTGCACGAACGTAAACAGGTAGAAATAAATGTGTTTTATACTTGGGGAGAGGGTTCACAAAAAGGCTATGATCCAGGGTTTAATAAAAACGTGCAATGGGATATTTCATTATTGGATGGATACCCGTATGAGTGGGTAAAAAACACATCTGTCAATCCCGGTTCTCATAATTTTAAAGGTGTTATAAATCCTGGGTTGCTTAATCAAATAGAAGCTTATAAACCTGATGCTATATTAATTTATGGCTGGGCATATAGTGGCCACTTAAAAGCTATCCGTTATTTTAAAAATAAGGTGCCGGTGTTTTTCAGAGGCGATTCAACATTGCTGAATGAACAAAAAGGAATAAAGAGCCTATTAAAATCGATATTTCTGAAATGGGTATATCGTCATATCGATCACGCTTTTTATGTGGGCACAAATAACAAAGCATACTTTAAGCGATATGGCCTTAAGGACGATCAATTAAGCTTTGCACCTCATTCCATTGATAATGCTCGGTTTCAAACAGATCAATCACAGCAAGCACAAGAATTACGTTCGTCATTGAATATTCCTACTGATGATATTCTGATACTTTATGCTGGTAAATTTGAACCGGTTAAAAACGTTAAAACTTTGGTAGCTGCATTTGCCAATATCACACAACCTACCGTTCACCTACTATTGGTTGGTAATGGTGTTGATGAGGCTGATTTGATATCTTATGTAAAAGCAAATGGCATTAAACGATTGTATTTTTTAAACTTTGTAAATCAGTCCTACATACCTTCAGTTTACCAGGCGGCTGATATTTATTGCCTGCCCTCCATCTCTGAAAGCTGGGGGTTGGCGGTAAATGAGGCTATGGCTTGCGGTAAAGTTGTTTTAGTATCAGATAGAGTCGGCTGTGCTATCGACTTGGTTATTCCCGGCAAAAATGGTGATATATTTGAAGCCGCCAATGTGGGTGATCTGACTAAAAAACTAATAAAGCTTGTTAGTAAAGGTAAAAGCGGATTATTGCAAATGGGCGAATGCTCGCGGCAAATTATTAAAGATTGGAATTTCGAAACGCAGGTAAAAACAATTGAAAAAGTGTTGAATGAGAACTAATTCGATTGAAAAATATGCGATTCTATTTATTCCCTGGGCACTATCGTTAATATTTAGGTCTAATCCGATATTATCGTTTTTAACTGCTTGGGCTGGCTCATTCTTTATTTTTTACATAACCTTAACAGGCAAAATACAGCCATTACCAACCGATAGGCCTTTATCAGAGCAATTAATGCGTCCACTCTTTCTGGTTCAGATCATTTTCGCAGGTTACACCTGTTGCACCTCTATATTTTATTTCTTAAGTGTAATAGGTTATCAAAACTTTCAGGCGCCAAGCCCATTTTATTTATCCGATATAGCTTTGTTAAAACTAACGGCCCAATGCCAGCGCTATTACTGTTTAGGCCATGCAGCTTTCGCTACGGGTATTTTAATGTTCATGAGGTATCCTATTAAACAAAAATATGATTACGACAAAAACAAATTACCTAATCTGCTTTTAGTATTCGCGTTAATCAGCTTCCCGGCATCCGAAATATTCTTGCGGGTTCCCGGCTTGTCACAGTTCTATACCCAACTTAACACCTTAAGTTTTATATCCGGCACACTTGCACTTGCTTTTGCTATACCGCTTAAAAATGTCAGAAATACGATGATATGCCTGGCGTTGTTTTTTTTCAATTTTTACCAGGCGCTCACTTCGGGCTTCAAGGAGCCTATAATTATTAGTGTATTGGTATTAGGTATATTTCTATATCCCAATTATAAAAAATTAGTTGCTGCTACTTTTATCCCCATGCTTATTTTGCTATTCCTGTTACTACCTACATTTAACAGTGTTTTCCGCCAAAATGCCTGGTCGGGTGATAATACTGATGACGCGACTCAATTAGCCCTTGATGCCGCGCTGAACAGTAACGGTAGTTTAGGTAACACCAATTGGGAGTTTCTCACCTCTCGGTTAAGTGAAGTTGATATGTTTACCAAATTTGTACAATCAACCCCCGATAATGTACCTTATTATAAAACAAAGCTTTTACAACAATCGGCAGAAGCCATTGTGCCCCGCCTGTTTTGGCCCTCAAAACCAAGTACCGAAGATTTGATAATGGAACGGGTTTACGACGCGGGCGTAGTATATCGTGGCGAAGAAGTGTCGGCCAAGCCGGCTTTTATTGTGGATGCCTATTTATCATATGGTGGTTGGGGCGTACTAATGGCAATGTTTGCCTATGGGGCACTTGCACAAATTATAGACAATAAAGCCGAAGAATTATTTGGGGGATATATTTTAGGTACCGCCTTAATCTTTAGTGGTTTATTTCAAATATTTTGGCGAGGGCTCAGTTTTGAATTCATCATTAACGTAGTCTTTTGGAGCTACATAACCATGCTCATCGTATTTAAAATATTACGGGCTAAAAATATTTTGAACGAGATTTGAAAATCCTGCAGCTAAGTCCTTCGTATAAACCTGCTTATATTTATGGTGGGCCAACCATGTCCATTTCTATGCTATCGGAACAATTGGTTGCTGCCGGTAAAGGTGTAACAGTATATGCCACTACAGCTAATGGGTTAACGGAATTACCTGTTGAAATTGCCAAACCTGTTTTGGTTGATGGTGTACAGGTTATCTATTTTAAGCGCGTTACCAAAGATCATACTCATCTTTCACCATCGCTCCTAACGCATTTATGGCGAACAGCTCGCGATTACGACGTGATCCACATTCATGCCTGGTGGAACCTGGTATCAGTATTAGGTTGCTTTGTGGCTTTAATACGAAAAGTGCCTGTTATCGTATCGCCAAGAGGAACTTTGAGCAATTATTCATTCCAAAATAAAAATAACAATATTAAAAGCCAGATGCATTCATGGCTGGGCAAGCCACTGTTAAAAAACTGCTTTATACATACTACATCTAACCATGAGCGTGATGTATTAAAGGCAATGCTCCCTGGTAATACCATTTTTAATATCCCAAATTTTATTAATCTGGTCAAAAATAAATTCAGCGGCTATCAGCCAACAGATCACCTCCGGCTTATCTTTTTCTCCAGGATAGAAGAAAAAAAGGGATTAGATGTTTTACTTGATGCCCTTAAATCGGTCTCCATTCCCTATAAATTAACCATTGCAGGCGATGGGAATAGCGAGTACGTAAGTCAACTTAAAAAAATGGCGCTCGATAATGGTGTTGCTGCCCAAATTGATTGGATTGGTTTTCAAACCGATAACAAGTATCAATTACTTTATGACCATGATGTAATGATATTACCATCTTACGATGAGAATTTTGGTAATGTTGTAATTGAAAGCCTTAGCGTAGGCACTCCTGTTTTAGTAAGCAAAGCTGTTGGATTAGCTGATTATGTCGATCAAAATCGCTTAGGATGGCTCTGTGAAACCAATCCAGCGTCGGTTAGTGCGGCAATAAATAATTTAGCGAGCCAAAAAGCAGGGATCATCCGTATAAAGGAATATGCGCCGGGCAAAATTTCAGCAGATTTTAATTATGCTAATCTTGCTAAAAGATATATTGACATGTACACACAAGTAATTAAGTAAGTTGAGCACTCCATTTTCATTTATTGTAATTACATTTAATGAAGAGGTTCATCTACCTCGTTTGCTTAAATCAATAGCTGATTTAAATGCCCCAATCTATGTGCTTGATTCCGGAAGTACTGACGATACCCTTGCTATCGCAAAAGAATTCAACGCCGAAATTTTAACCAATCCTTTTGAAAACCATCCCAAACAATGGGATTTCGCGCTTAAAAACTTCGACATCAAAACTCCCTGGGCAATTTGCCTGGATGCTGATCAAATTGTAACGCCCGAATTAAAACAACGCCTGCTTAATTTTAAGGATGAAGATTATGCCGATGTTGACGGTATTTACTTTAACCGCAAGAATTTTTTTAAAGGCCGTTGGTTAAAACATGGTGGCTATTATCCAATCTATCTGCTCAAAATGATCAGGTTCGGAAAAGGCTATTCTGATCTGAACGAGAATATGGATCACCGTTTTATAGTTCCCGGCAAAACCATTGTTTGGAAAGACGGTCATATCCTCGAAGAAAACCTAAAAGAAAACAATATCAAATTTTGGATAGATAAGCACAACCGCTACAGCGACCTGGTTGCACAGGAGGAGGTAGAACGCATGCTTAATATACGCACCCAAACGGTTAAACCCGCCTTCTTTGGCTCGCCGGATGAGCGTACGGCCTGGCTTAAACAACTATGGTGGCAAATGCCGCGCTACAGCAGACCAGCAATTTACTTTTTGTACCGGATATTTTTTCAATTAGGCATTTTGGATGGGCGAAATGGAATTATCTTCCACTTTTTGCAAGGCTTTTGGTTCAGGTTGATAGTTGACATTAAAATTGATGAGATCATCGATCAAAAATATCCTGAACGCAAATCAAACAGAAGCCGAAGCCCTATAAAATTCGTATTCAGCTTTCTGCTGCTGTTTGTCGTTCTCTATTACTTCAATATTTATTGGTTTGCGGCAACCAGTCCTGCAAGTCGTCACTATATCCCATTTGTAGCAAACAACCTCAATTATATAAAAAGCCTACGCCTGATATTGTTAAATTGTAGTACAGGCCTACTCAACATGCTTGGCTTTACTGCCATACACGATAATTACATTATGCTGGTTGCCGGACGCGGCTCTATTCAGGTTGTTTACAAGTGCCTGGGGCTGGGTGTTATCAGCTTTTTTACCGCCTTCGTTATCGCCTACCCTAAAAACCTGAAGGCGAAAGTAATATTCATTATCGCTGGCATATTGGTACTGCAATTTTTAAATATTCTTCGGTTTATGTTTCTCGCTGTATACTGGACTAAGGCTGGAACAACCACTTTAGATCATCATACCATATTTAACTTTATTATTTATCTGATTATAGCCATAAGTATTTATTTTTGGATGAGAGAGCCTGTCAACCCCAATAAAAAACATGCAGCAAACTGATCTTTCAAGCTATAACAACCATCCGTTTAATCCCGGCGGTAGTTCCATAAAAAGAATTTTATGGCATTATGTAAATGCTGTTTTTTTTAAAACAGGTTTGCTTCCGGTAAATGGTTTTAAGGTTGTTGTGCTTAGGCTGTTTGGCGCCAGAATCGGTAAAAATGTAACTATCAAACCGGGAGTAAGTGTAAAATACCCCTGGCATCTAACCGTCGGACATAATACCTGGGTAGGCGAAGATGTTTGGATAGATTGCTTAGTTCCAATAATCATGGGCTCAAACGTATGCGTATCGCAAGGTGCGTTGTTGCTTACCGGAAGTCACAATTATAAAAAAACTTCTTTTGATCTCATCACAGGCGGTATAATTTTAGAAGATGGCGCATGGATAGGCGCCAAGGCAGTAGTTAACCAGGGGATTACTATAGCTACCCATGCAGTACTCACCACAGGATCTATTGCCACTAAAAACCTTGATGCCTATTCTATCTATCAAGGCAATCCTGCCGTTAAAATCCGCGATAGGGTAATTAGCTAACACAATACTATTCATTGAAAAATACTCCTCTACATAAAATCATCCTTACCATTATCGTTATAATTACTGTGGTATTGGGTATAATGATATTCGTTTATCCTCCCGCTATTTTCCCTGATCCAAGCCATGGCTTCCAGGTAATGAAATCCATGCAAATGGGTGGCGGCTTTAATCGGTTGATAGTCCCTAACCAGGATGATATTTCCAAAAATAATTCTGAATTTTTAACATGGTGGTCGCCGGGGCAATATCTGGTACCGTATGTAATTAAAGTTATAACCGGGTTAAACACTGGCCGTGCTACAGCATTAGTAATTACCATATTTGAACTTTCAGGTTTAGTTGGATTTTATATTTTCTTCAAAAAGATAGGTTTTACTCCAATAATTGCCGCGTTAAGTATTGTGTTTATTGCATGCCAGCAAGCTTTTATCACACCTTATATTTTCTATAATGGCGGCGAGGTATTACTTTTCGGATTTGAAGGCTGGTTTTTATACGGTTGTGCAGCTACTAAAAAAGTCGATCTGAAATTGTTGCTTTTTATATTATTGTCAGGTTGGGCAGGCTTCTTTTGTAAGTCGTCATTTATATGGATTTACGTGGCGGGATTACTGTGTGTATGGCTTCGATTATCCGTGATTGGCGAAAGTCTAAACGTCCGCAAATTGATAAAAAATGGTGTTTTGCTCGTTATCCCCGCAATAATATCAGTAGCCTGTATCTATATTTTCTTCCTTTCCAAAGGCGATACCCCGGCATCAGCATCAACCGGACTAAAATTTAGCTTACAAACATTCAGCTTCCCGCTGGCATCACCATTAGTCGCAGGTTTTTCTATAGATGATATTATGCATGGGTTATTATTCCCAACCTTTACACCATTTTTAACACCTGAACATACTTTATGGATATTGTTGTTAATGGCTGTTTTAAGTTTAATGTTAATAAGTGCCATCATCCGGTTTGTGCAAAAAAACGACTATAGGCTTTTTGTGATCGTTTTTTATTTGGTATCGATAGTATTCTTCACCGCTGCCTATTTAAGGCAGATGACAATCTCGTATGAGGGTCGGCATTTCCGGATCATTGGCTTATTAATTGTGCCCGGTATCATCTATTTGGTGGCTAAATTTAAACGGCCATATAAGGCGGCATTTGTAGTATTATGCGTTGTGTTGATAGGCATCAACTACTCCTTTTTAGCAAAAGGCTATATCTTCAATAAAAATATCAGCAGCCATGGAAGTAGTGGCTTTGCACAGCAAACTATCGATCAGCAATCTCTAAATTATATTTTGAAATTAAACGATGAGAATAGGGATGCCATCTTTGTTTTCACCACCGCCGACCTCCCTTTAGAGATCACCCATAACCGCATCATCATTCTCGACCCAATATTACCGGGCGTACAATTAAATTATGATGATTATAGTTACGATGGCCATGCAGGGCCTCTTTACCTGTTATTGCCTGCAAGCTATTCTACCGAACAGGATAGTACTGCCAAGAAATTCTTCCCGGGATATAAAAACTTCACCCAACAAAAGTTAGGCAAGAAATACGTACTTTATTCTGCTAAATAATTGGGATTATCTTTCCTTATTGATCTCCGTCCACAACATATCCTTCAGCTCGCTTATTCCTTTTTGAGCTACTGATGATATAAAAACTGCAGGCATATCTTCGGGTAATTCCTTTTTCATGTCCTCTTGCAATTCCTCATCCAGCATGTCCGATTTAGTTACAGCCAATAAGCGTGGTTTGTGCATCAGTTCTGGGTTGTATTCGTTGAGCTCATTAAGCAATATCTCGTATTCCTCCTTTATGGTGCGGGTCGTATCAGCCGGAACCATAAATAATAATACCGAGTTACGTTCAATATGCCTTAGAAAACGAATACCCAAACCCTTGCCTTGCGATGCCCCTTCAATAATCCCCGGGATATCAGCCATTACAAATGAGCGGTTGTCGCGATAGGCTACAATGCCCAAGTTTGGTACGAGTGTTGTAAAAGCGTAATTAGCAATTTCAGGCTTAGCAGCAGATACTACCGATAGCAAGGTTGATTTACCGGCATTTGGGAAGCCTACCAAACCTACATCTGCTAATAATTTCAATTCCAGTACATTCCATTGTTCCTGGCCGTCTTCACCTGGTTGGGCAAAGCGTGGGGTTTGAAAGGTTGATGTTTTAAAGTGCCAGTTGCCCAATCCACCACGGCCACCATCGGTTAAAATGCGGGTTTCGCCATCCTGGGTTATCTCAAATAATATCTCGTCGGTCTCGGCGTTTTTAGCGATAGTACCCAAAGGCACTTCCAAAATTTCGTCGCGACCAGTTTTACCACTTTTTTGTGAACTACCTCCCGAATCGCCGTCGCCGGCTATAACGTGTTTACGGTACTTAAGGTGAAGCAAGGTCCATAACTGCGCGTTACCTTTTACAATAACGTGCCCGCCCCTGCCACCATCGCCGCCATCAGGGCCGCCCATTGCTGTAAATTTATCACGGTGCAAATGTGCAGATCCCGCCCCGCCGTGCCCTGATCGGCAACATATCTTCACATAATCAACAAAATTTGAACCTTGAGACATTTTTATTTCGGATTTACGATTTACAATTTCGGATTTTTTTGTTCGGGATTTTCAATTAATAGCTAATCGAGAATCATAAATCCGAAATCGAACCTCCGAAATCCGAAATCGATTAGTAAGCGTCAACAACAGTACCAATAGCGTCAAAAATTTCGCTGATCGATCCGATGCCGTTTATGCTTTTAAATTTGTTCTGGTTTTTATAGAAATCAGCAACCGGTGCTGTTTTATCATTATATTCTTTAATACGCTTGCGTATCACTTCAGGGTTAGCATCATCAGGCCTGCCCGATTCTTTCCCCCTAAGCAATAAACGATGTTCCAACTCATCATCATTAACCTCTAAAGCGATCATGCCTGATATAGCTGAGCTTTTTGATTTTAATAACTCATCCAAAGCTGTAGCCTGTGCAACCGTGCGCGGGAAGCCATCAAAAATAAAGCCCTTAGCATCTTTATTAGCGTCCAGCTTATTGCTTATCATACCGATAACCACTTCATCAGGAACCAATACGCCATGATCCATCAGCTTTTTAGCTTCCAGGCCTAATGCTGTGCCTTGCGAAATTTCGCCGCGCAGCAAGTCGCCTGTTGATAGGTGGATCAAACCATATTTTTCAATAAGTTTTTGTGATTGGGTGCCTTTACCTGCTCCCGGCGGGCCGAACAGTACTAAGTTTAGCATGCTTATATCAAATTAAAAGCCTTCCGGTACATTACTGAAAGGCTTGATATTTTGTGCATTAAGGAGGTTGAACCCTTTATTATGCATCTAAGGGTTACACCCTTTATTTTGTGCACTTGAAGGGAGTCGAACCCCTAACCTCCTGATCCGTAGTCAGGTGCTCTATCCAATTGAGCTACAAGTGCGAAAAGCATTCGCTTTTTTAACGGACTGCAAAAATAGAATTTTTATTTTAATCCGCTATAAAAATTTTAAATTACTTTATAATTTCTGCAATGGCCGTAAAATCAGGTAAATCACCTGCGTTTTCAAGCACCTCTGCATATATAATTTGCTGATTTTCGTCGATTACAAACGCCGCGCGTTTAGAAACACCCTTTAAACCGAACACAAAATTCTCATATAAAGCGCCGTATGCGGTTGATACTTCTTTATTAAAATCAGATAAAAGATCAAATTGGTAATTGTTCTCTTCTTTAAACTTAGCCAATGTAAACGGTGAATCAACCGAAATACCTAATACTACCGCGTTTAAACCATCGTAATAACCAAAGTTATCGCGCATAGTACACAACTGCGTGGTACATACACCGGTAAACGCCATCGGGAAAAAATGAATAACTACTTTTTTACCTTTAAAATCAGCCAAAGAAACTTCTTTTAATGCTGATGAATACAAAGTGAATTGCGGAGCGGCTTGGCCAACTGTTACTGACATGAGTTTTTTTTCTGCAAAGAAATGATAATTAAAATTAAATCAAGTTTTCAATCATAATTAAAAGGTCAAAATATAATTCAGAAGTACAGCTATTTGTTGTTTACCTTGAGTATTAGAGTTAACTTAGATTAATAACCTTACCTGATGAAAACCAGATTTTTCCTGTTACTTCTTTTATTATCTTATAACTCCCATGCCAATATCAAAGAAAAAAGGCATCCTTATAATTTTATATTAAGAGGACATGTTATTGGCAAGCATACACACAGCTTGCATATGAAATATATTGATGGCTATGGGAAAACATTAGATCAAAAAGTATATATCAAAAACGGCTCATTTGTAATTAAAGGATACATAAGCAGCCCGGTGTGCGCAGGTATATTGAATGATATTAAAATTAACCCTAACAATCATGAAGATATATCAAATTATGTTGACGTATTTCTATGTCCGGGAGCCATGACTATATCATTGAAAGAAAATGATTTTTATCATGCCAAAATAACGGGGTCAATAATGCAAAAAGAATCAATTGATTTCTATGAGCAAAGGCAACCAATCCTGAAATCAAAAGATTCTTTAGACTTTTTAATGAACAAACTTAGGCGATTAATTAACACAGAAGAAGTTCATAAAGCATATTTAGTATTATTAAACCAATCAGATAAACTTGACATAAAAGATGATCTATTTGAATATAACTTTATAAAGACCCACCCGGACTCATATTTTAGTGCCTATCTATTGGATAACTGTTTTGATCCCGGAGACGGAATATCTCTTGATTCTGCTGAAAGCTATTACAACAGATTTACGCCAGCGGTAAAGAGTAGTGTAGCAGGTTTATCGGTATGGAAAAAAATTACCTATAAGAAAGCTTCTGCTCCCGGAAGCATAGCACCTTTATTTACCGCGATTGATATACATGGTAGAATGCTTGGCTTAAAATCATTCAGACATAAAAATTACGTATTGCTTCAGTTTTGGGCAAGTTGGTGTCAATGTAATGACAACAAGCATCTGAAAAAATTATATAATACATATCGTACTAATGGGTTAGAAATAATAGCAATATCAACCGATTTTAGAGACAGTGGTTGGATAGATACAATTAAACGACAGTCCATCGGTATGTGGCATCATATATCGGAGTACATAGGCACATCGCAACATATTACGTTACAGTACTTGTACAATATTAACAGTATGCCACCCGCAACACTCTTTTTAATAGATAAAGAAGGTAAAATTCTTGGTCGCTATTATGGTAGCATCAAACAGGATTATGAAAAAAATATTGACGAAGGGAATTTAGACAGTCTCGATAAAAAATTAGCAGAAGTATTCCCTGCAAATAAGTAAAACATAGGAGCCTATTTAAAGTTATTGCCAATATATTAGCTCAAAATGAAAGCCATCGTAATTACCCAGCCCGGCGCACCCGAAGTTTTACACCTAGCCGAACGCCCCAAACCAATTTTTACTGCTGACGAAGTGTTGGTTAAAGTTGCAGCGGCAGGTATTAACCGGCCAGATATATTTCAGCGCAAGGGTAATTACCCGCCACCTGCAGGTGCGCCGCAGGATATCGCGGGTTTGGAGATTGCAGGGACTGTTGTTGAGGTAGGTACCAATATTACCAGATGGAAAGTTGGCGATAAAGTTTGTGCGCTGGTGATGGGCGGTGGTTATGCTGAGTATTGCAACGTACCTGCAGGTCAATGTTTACCCATCCCCGAAAACTTGTCGTTTATTGAAGCAGCATCTTTGCCCGAAACCTTTTTTACCGTTTGGAATAATGTGTTTGATCGTGGCCATCTGCAAAAAGGCGAAAGTCTGCTGGTGCATGGTGGTTCAAGCGGGATTGGTGTAGCGGCCATTCAAATGGCCAAAGCTTTGGGGTGCACCGTTTACGCAACCGCCGGTAATGATGAAAAATGCAAGTTCTGCGAAGAGCTTGGCGCGGCAAAAGCCATCAACTACAAAACAGAAAACTTTGCTGATGTAATAAAACAACTCACCCATAATAAAGGCATTGATGTTATTTTAGATATGATAGGTGGCGACTATACAGCGCCCAACCTGCAATCACTGGCCGATGATGGCAGATTGGTATTCATAAATACCATGAAAGGCAAGGATGTTAATATAGATCTATCGGTAGTGATGCGCAAAAGATTAACTATTACCGGCTCTATGCTGCGTTCCCGCGAAATATCATTTAAAGCGGCCATCGCCCAAAATCTCGAAAAAAATATTTGGCCGCTCCTAAAATCCGGCGAAATAAAACCCATCATCTACAAAGTTTTCCCTGCCGACCAGGCTGCAGCCGCTCACCAACTGATGGAAAGCAGTGAACATATTGGCAAAATAGTGCTTGACTTTGAGCAGATAAAGGCCTGATGGTCATTTTTTAACTATAATTCCCATAGGCTTTAAAAATCTTAAATTTACTCTTTAAATATTAGTCAATAAATCTTAACTTTGCGCCTCTGAAATAGCATCTTATCTATTTGTGGATATTATTTCATATTAAAAATTTTTAAAATACCAGGTTATATATGCCAAACATTGGAAAAATCTCACGGATCATCGGTCCGGTAGTTGACGTAAGCTTTAGTGATAACTCGCAACTTCCTAAAATTTTTAACGCGTTAGAAATTACAAAAGATAATGGCCAAAAAATCATTCTTGAAGTTCAGCAGCATTTAGGCGAAGATCGCGTACGTGCAGTAGCGATGGACTCAACTGATGGTTTATTGCGCGGGATGCCGGTAGTTGATACCGAATCTGCCATTAGGATGCCTGTAGGTGATAACATTAAAGGCCGTGTATTTAACGTGGTTGGCGATGCAATTGATGGTATTGAGCAAATAGACAGGACTAATAGCCGCCCTATCCATGCGCTTCCTCCACGTTTCGAGGATCTATCAACCGAAACTGAAGTACTGTTTACCGGTATCAAGGTTATCGATTTGTTAGAGCCTTATGTAAAAGGTGGTAAAATTGGATTGTTCGGTGGTGCCGGTGTTGGTAAAACTGTATTAATTCAGGAATTGATTAACAACATCGCGAAAGCATACTCTGGTTTATCAGTGTTTGCAGGTGTTGGTGAGCGTACCCGTGAAGGAAACGACTTACTTCGTGAAATGCTTGAGTCAGGCATCATTAAATATGGTGACGAGTTTATGCATTCAATGGAAGAAGGCGGTTGGGACCTGAGCAAAGTAAATGCTGAAGATTTGAAAGAATCAAAAGCAACCTTCGTTTTCGGACAAATGAACGAGCCCCCAGGTGCACGTGCACGTGTGGCATTATCAGGTTTAACTATCGCTGAGTACTTTCGTGATGGTGATGCTGAAGGTAAAGGCCGTGATATATTGTTCTTTATTGATAACATCTTCCGCTTTACACAAGCCGGATCTGAAGTATCGGCTTTATTAGGCCGTATGCCATCTGCGGTAGGTTACCAGCCAACATTGGCAACAGAAATGGGTACCATGCAGGAGCGTATCACTTCAACCAAACGTGGTTCAATTACATCTGTACAGGCGGTTTATGTTCCTGCGGATGATTTAACTGACCCCGCACCGGCAACAACATTTGCCCACTTAGATGCTACAACAGTACTTTCACGTAAAATTGCTGAGTTAGGTATATATCCTGCGGTGGATCCATTGGATTCAACTTCACGTATTCTTAGCCCTGCGATATTAGGTGACGAGCACTATAATACAGCTCAGCGTGTGAAAGAAATTTTACAACGTTACAAAGAGCTTCAGGACATTATCGCGATCTTGGGTATGGACGAGTTATCTGAAGAAGATAAATTAGTTGTATCCCGCGCGCGCCGTGTTCAGCGTTTCTTATCACAGCCGTTCCACGTTGCTGAGCAATTCACCGGTTTAAAAGGTGTATTAGTTGATATTAAAGAAACCATCAAAGGCTTTAACATGATTATGGATGGTGAAGTTGATGAGTATCCTGAAGGTTCATTCAACCTTGTAGGCGGCATTGAAGACGCTATTGAAAAAGGTAAAAAATTATTAGCAGAAGCTAATAACTAAGATATAGGACATTAGAGCCAAGAATCAAGAACCAAGATATAAGATCATTTCTTATCTTGATTCCTGACTCTTGACTCTTGAATCTAAACAAACATGACTTTAGAAATTCTTACTCCTGATAAAAAAGTATTTGAAGGCGAAGCTACTTCGGTAACCTTGCCGGGTACACTGGGTTCATTCGAAATATTGAACCACCACGCCCCTATCATCTCTACTTTGCAGGATGGTAAACTGGTAGTACGCGGTGGCGGTAAAGAAGAGGTGTTTTTAATACAAGGTGGTGTTGTTGAAGCCCTTAACAATGTGGTTACCGTATTAGCCGAAGGTATTACCCACCGGTAAAATATTCTTTTAAGATTTTAAAATACGCTCTCTGGTTTCAGGGGGCTTTTTTTTTGGCTAGCATTATATACCCTTTAAGTATAATAGTAAGAATACTATACTTACGTATGTCCACATACACGAAAACACCACATGGATTATACTTTCCATTTTTTTCCCCTTCCAAAGATCCGGTGAGTAAATAAAAAACTGGACAAATAATCTAGTAGCCCAGAATATAGCCAAACCCAAATCTATTCTATTACCTAATTTGGTTTCTATCAACTCTTGACTGGAAGTTATACACATTAACCCCATCAAAAAAAGCACTAATGCAATAAACACCATGTGCACATACATCATCTGGCGATTAATTAAAGCGATTCCCTTAAGATCGATAGCCCATTTGAAATACCTTGGAAAAACCAGATGTGTCAGGGCAAGTAAAATTAGAAGAATACCAATTATCTTAAGATTCCACTCCATTTTTTTTTATTATAAAATTTCTTACAAATAGATTAATCTTTTTTTCGGCAGATATTTCTAATGATGCGGCATTAAATGTTTTACGCCAATCCGATCTGGAGATGAAATGAAAAAATCCAATGTTATAAGCCAAGAAATTTGGCACATCCCTTAAATGTTCCACTAATATTATTTTACCCTCTGGTTTTAGTATTCGCCTAAGCTCTAAGAAAAAAATAATCCTTTCAGCCCTATCTCTTATTTCATGGGCTGAGAAAATAACGAAGATATTATCTACACAACAATCGTTCAATGGTATCAAATCTGATTTTATTTGTACAGTTCCGGGGAAAGGGGGATATGCTTTTCGTGCTCTTTTTATAGATATTTCAGTATGTTTTAGAGGATCATAAAAGTCATAAACATTAAGTGATAGGCGTGGATATTTTCTACTCAAAATTAGACTTGTTTCGTCAAAGCCGGCATTTATATTTATTGAGCGCCCGGCTAATACCACAGGAACTTTATCTAACCAGTTAAGATTGTAAAAACCAGATAGATCATAAACATAATAAGATATTACTAATGATATTGCTGTAGTAGCAATCGTTAAGTATATAATAAAGTAGCCAACAATGCTCAAACTTGATGTGGTATAATAATTAAAAACAAAGCATGCTGTGATCATCAAAATAGATAACAAGTAAAGATGCCTGTTAAATCTAATGATATTAAATAGTCCATGGAATGGCCTTCTTACTGGTTCCATATTTCAATTTCCCCCTTTTTCCAATAATAAGGTATATTGTTGATGATGAATGCATTTGCCAACGTGCCACCTCTTAGATCTCCTGTATTTAAGAACCCTATATGATAATTGATAACTTCAATAGGTTTTGGCATCCAATCTTCCCTAACACCCTCAACAATTAAAACTTCTTTGGTATTTGGCTTATAGGTAAATGTAAAAGGCAATGGCCCTGCAAATCTTCTTGCTTCTTTCCAATTTTTAAACGGTGAAGTTTTTGGTAGCGTCAGTTCTGATTCGTCCAATTTAATTTCTATTGATAAATTCGATCTAAATGAGGTAATATTCAAATATTCATTTGTGTGTTTAAAAGTGACATCTGTAGTTGTATAACTATAATGAGTGAAAAAATTGCCCATTAGTTCCATCGACTTTTTATCTGTTTCAGATTTTAATATATATAACCCCCTTAATCGTTTTCCTTTATTATTAGTATACCGAACAAATACCCTATATCCAATTAATTTAAAATCGTTGCCCAAAAACTGAGGAAACCCTTTAGCCCTTAAGTCTTTAGTTTTAACTAAAGCGACAGCTATAAAGGCCCATTTATCATCGTATATATCGAGACTTAAGCAAGGAGGCAAAAGATATGCAATTTGTTCTTTCGGATATGCGAATGTCAATACAATAGATTGTTCAAAAAATGCCTCTACCGCGAATGGATGATTTTTAAAGTTTGAAAACATTTATGATTCTAAATTAATCTTCAATTTAAACCCGTTGTAGTAAATAAAAACTATAAATAGCAGTGCAAACCCAGCGTTGAATCGCCCCCATAATAGTAAATCAGGAGCTAAGACAAATTCAATACAATTCATTACAGCTATTATTACTATTTGAAATATTGAATTTAACCGCGGCTTTATTCTACTTAAAATCCATATAGCCATTAACGTTTCTGCGGCACCTATGAGTTTCGTTAATAGACCCGCGCGAGAGTTACCTAATATCCTTGCTACAATCATTTCGTGTCGCGGAACCAAGTTTAATAATTTACAGAGCAAACCGTTTACAAGCCACACCATAGCTATTAATATATTCGAAATTTTATGGAGTTGCTTATTATTAATGACAGGCATAGTGTTGGATTTATCCATGCACAATATAGCATTTTTAGAATATTTTTAGAACTGGCTATTTTAAATCATGACACGACATACTTCCATTTCAGGCAGAAAATCAGCCTAATGCTATGCATGCATAAATAATGTACCGAATACCGTTTTAAACTTTGGTATATTTATAAAATAATTATATATCTTTATAAATAAATAACTCAGAATTTAATTCCGTTTAAATAAACAATAAAAGAATATAATACTAAATCAAAATTTATTTACTAAGCTATTGTTATTCGCAGTAGCTATAACTAACTTTCAAATACTGATTTATCAATTAGCAATACAACAATCAATCAGCATAAACCTGAAAGAAATTAAGATATAGTATGAGTACACCAGGCACTAATAACGTGGAATTAAACAAATATAGTAAAACCTTCACCCAAGACCCTACCCAACCGGCTGCACAAGCCATGTTGTATGGAATCGGCCTGACCGATGATGACATGAAAAAGCCACAGGTTGGCGTTGCCAGCATGGGTTATGATGGCAATACCTGTAACATGCACCTGAATGATCTGGCTGCGGTTATTAAACAAGGTATTTGGAGCGAGGACATGGTTGGCTTGATTTTCCATACGATTGGTGTTAGCGATGGCATGAGCAATGGTACCGAAGGTATGCGCTACTCATTGGTTAGTCGCGATGTAATTGCTGACTCAATTGAAGCAGTTGTTGGCGCACAGTATTATGACGGTGTTATCACCCTGCCGGGTTGCGATAAAAACATGCCGGGTTCTATTATGGCAATGGGCCGCTTAAACCGCCCATCTATCATGGTGTATGGTGGTACAATTAAACCAGGGCACTGGAAAGGTGAAGATTTGAACATCGTATCTGCATTTGAGGCCTTAGGCCAAAAAATGGCAGGAACTATAGCTGATGAGGATTTTATAGGTATAATAAAAAATGCTTGTCCGAGCGCTGGCGCTTGTGGTGGCATCTACACAGCAAATACCATGGCAGCTGCTATCGAGGCTCTGGGTATGAGTTTGCCTTATTCATCATCAAACCCGGCTTTGAGCGATGAAAAGAAAGCAGAATGTTTAGCGGCAGGTAAAGCGATCAAAATATTATTAGAAAAAGATATTAAACCATCAGACATCATGACCCGCGAGGCATTTGAAAATGCGATTGTAGTCATAATGGTACTGGGTGGTTCAACCAACGCGGTATTGCACCTTATCGCGATGGCGAAAGCTATTGACGTTAAGTTAACCCAAGATGATTTCCAGGCAATAAGTAACCGTATCCCGGTTTTGGCTGATATGAAGCCAAGCGGTAAATACATGATGGAAGACCTGCACAATATTGGCGGTGTACCTGCGGTAATGAAATATTGTTACGATCAAGGTTGGTTACATAGCCATTGTCTTACCGTAACCGGTAAAACGATTGCTGAAAATTTAGCAGATGTACCTTCATTGGATTTCGAATCACAAAAAATCATTCTTCCTATTGAAAATCCGGTAAAAGCTACCGGCCACTTACAGATATTATACGGAAACCTTGCTGAAGGCGGCAGCGTAGCCAAGATCACAGGTAAAGAAGGCACCAGTTTTGAAGGCCCTGCCCGGGTATTTGATGGTGAGTTTGAATTGATCCACGGTATACAAACAGGGTTAGTTAAAAAAGGCGATGTAGTTGTGATCCGTAACGTTGGGCCGAAAGGCGCGCCGGGTATGCCGGAAATGCTGAAACCAACTTCTGCGATATTTGGTGCAGGTTTAGGCAGTTCGGTAGCGTTAATTACTGATGGCAGGTTTTCTGGTGGAACACATGGTTTCGTCGTCGGTCATATTACGCCGGAAGCTTATGACGGCGGGGGTATTGCCTTTGTTAAGAATGACGACCGGATATTTATTGATGCCATAAACCGCACCATTAATGTAATGATAAGCGACGAAGAGTTTGCTGCCCGTAAAGCAGCCTGGGTTAAACCGGCGCTTAAGGTGACAAAAGGATTACTATATAAATATGCGAAAACAGTAAGCACCGCCGCTAATGGTTGTGTTACTGATGAAATGGAATAATTAAGACATTAAATACAATCGGTGCTATTAATAATCATCGATGAAATAAATAAAATATGGAAGTTGCAAATGAAACACTAACAGCACCTGCTGCCCAGGAGAAAGCAGTTGAGCTAACAGGATCGGAAGCTTTATTGGAAGCATTGATCGTGGAGGGTGTGGATACCATTTTTGGTTATCCCGGTGGCGCTATTATGCCGATTTATGACGCTTTGTATGATTACAAAGAAAAATTAAATCACATATTGGTCCGCCATGAGCAAGGCGGCATACATGCCGGCCAGGGCTACGCGCGTACATCAGGCAAAGTGGGTGTGGTGTTTGCAACCAGCGGACCCGGCGCTACCAACCTGGTTACCGGTTTGGCTGATGCGCAGATCGATAGCACGCCGTTAGTGTGTATCACAGGGCAAGTATTCGCGCATTTGCTGGGTACCGATGCCTTCCAGGAAACTGATGTGATCAACATTACCACACCAGTTACTAAATGGAATTACCAGGTAACTGATGCAACTGAAATTCCCGAGGTTATTGCCAAAGCATTCTACATTGCTAAAAGCGGCAGGCCGGGTCCGGTTTTGATCGATATTACCAAAAACGCGCAGATCCAGAAGTTTGATTATAAAGGTTATGTACAATGCAACCATATCCGCAGCTACAGACCGAAACCTATCGTTCGTCAGCAATATATTCAAGAGGCGGCAGCGCTGATCAATCAAGCAAAAAAACCTTTTATACTTTGGGGACAAGGCGTAATATTAGGCAGTGCCGAGCAGGAGTTTAAAGCTTTTGTTGAGAAAAGCGGCATCCCATCTGCCTGGACTATTTTAGGCGTGGGCGCTATTCCAACAGATCACCCACTTAATGTAGGCATGCTGGGCATGCACGGCAATTACGGGCCAAACGTGTTAACAAATGATTGCGATGTGTTGATCGCTATCGGGATGCGTTTTGATGACCGTGTAACCGGCCGTTTAGATAAATATGCTAAACAAGCTAAGGTTATCCATTTGGATATTGATCCTGCCGAGATCGACAAAAATGTAAAAACAACTGTTCCGGTTTGGGGCGATTGTAAGGAGACGTTGCCTTTGCTTACTGCCTTGGTTGATAAAAAAGAACATACCGAATGGCTAAAGCTTTTTAACGAGTACACTCAAAAAGAAGTTGACGCTGTGATACATGATGAGCTTAACCCAACATCTGAAGAGATGACCATGGGCGAAGTGATCAAACAATTAAATGAATTAACCAACGGTAACGCGGTTATTGTAAGTGATGTTGGCCAGCACCAAATGGTGGCTTGCCGTTATGCGCAATTCAATAAAACACGCAGTAATGTTACCAGCGGTGGTTTAGGCACTATGGGCTTTGCCTTGCCTGCAGCGATAGGTGCCAAATTCGGCGCTAAGGATCGTGATGTGATCGCGGTTATTGGTGATGGTGGTTTCCAAATGACTTTACAGGAGTTAGGAACCGTAATGCAAACAGGAATCAATGTTAAAATTATCATATTGAATAATCGTTTTTTAGGAATGGTACGTCAATGGCAGGAGTTATTTAACGAGCGCCGTTACTCATTCGTTGATATTCAAAGTCCTGATTTTGTGATGGTGGCTAAAGGCTACGGCATCGAGGGGCAATGCATCAATGAGCGCGGGCAATTGGTTGATGCTTTAAAAACAATGATGAACCACAACGGCTCCTACTTGCTTGAAGTAATGGTGACCAAAGAGAATAACGTATTCCCGATGGTACCGCAAGGATGCAGTGTAAGTGAAATCAGGTTAAAATAACCTCCTAAAAGACATTCAACATGAGCAACGAAACAACAGATAAACAGGAATTTAATATCACGGTTTACACTGAGAACCAGATTGGTTTGTTAAACCGGATAGCGATTATATTTACCCGCCGCAAGATCAACATCGATAGCTTGAATACTTCTCCATCGGAGATCGATAGTATTCACCGCTTTAATATTGTGATCACAGAATCGGAAGAAGTGGTACGCAAGGTTTGCCGCCAGATTGAGAAACAGGTGGAAGTATTAAAAGTATATTACCACACCAATGCCGATGTAATTTGGCAGGAGATGGCGCTTTACAAGGTATCTACCGATGTAATTGCCGAGCAGGTTAGCGTTGAGCGTTTGCTGCGCGAAAATGGCGCACGCGTGGTAGTTTTGCGTAAGGATTATACTGTGTTTGAAACCACAGGTCACCGCGAAGAAACTGATGCATTGATCAATATTTTGCAGCCTTACGGCCTAATCGAATTTGTGCGCAGTGCAAGGGTGGCCATTATTAAAGATAGCGATGGCTTCAACTCTAAATTAAGAGAGTTTGAGCGTTTAGAACCGGGCGAAGACGTGATTGAGAATGAATATTTGAACCAGGGGCAAAAAGTGTTTACCATGTAGTCAGAACCCGAATTCATAGAATTTAGCGAATTTTCAGAATTCGAATCATTCCATAAATTCAAAAAAATCCGGTTCAGATAATTTAAGAATTAACAGAATAAAATAAAAAAAGATCTAAAATAAACGTCATCGGTGAAATCAAATTAACATCGGTGAAATCAAATTAAAAATCAAAACAATGGCAAAATTAAATTTCGGCGGAACTGAAGAAAACGTAGTAACCCGCGAGGAGTTCCCTTTATCAAAAGCTCAGGAAGTATTAAAAGATGAAGTTGTAGCAGTAATTGGCTATGGCGTTCAAGGTCCGGGCCAGGCGTTAAATCAAAAAGACAATGGTATCAACGTAATTGTTGGTCAGCGTAAAGGCACAAAAACCTGGGATAAAGCTGTAAATGACGGCTTCGTACCGGGAGAAACCCTTTTTGAAATTGAAGAAGCCCTTGAAAAAGGAACTGTTATTTGCTATTTATTGAGCGATGCTGCTCAAATCGCCTTATGGCCAACTGTTAAAAAACACTTAACTCCGGGCAAAGCATTATATTTCTCGCATGGTTTCGGTATCACTTTTAACGAGCAGACTGGCATCGTTCCTCCTGCGGACGTTGACGTATTTTTAGTTGCTCCTAAAGGTTCAGGTACTTCATTGCGCCGTATGTTCCTGCAAGGCCGTGGCTTAAACTCAAGCTACGCTATCTTCCAGGATGCTACAGGTAAAGCATTTGAGCGTGTTATCGCTTTAGGTATCGCTGTAGGTAGCGGTTATTTATTCGAAACTAACTTCAAAAAAGAAGTATACAGCGATTTAACCGGCGAACGTGGTACTTTAATGGGTTGTATCCAAGGGATCTTCGCGGCTCAGTACGATGTATTGCGTGCAAATGGCCACTCTCCATCTGAAGCTTTCAACGAAACTGTTGAAGAGTTAACTCAATCATTAATGCCATTAGTTGCTGAAAACGGTATGGATTGGATGTACGCGAATTGCTCAACTACAGCACAACGTGGTGCTTTGGATTGGTGGAAAAAATTCCGTGATGCTACAAAACCAGTATTTGAAGAATTATACGAAAGCGTAGCAACAGGTAAAGAGTCTCAACGCTCAATCGACTTAAACAGCCAGCCTGATTACCGCGAAAAATTAGACGCGGAATTAAAAGAACTACGTGAAAGCGAAATCTGGCAATCAGGTAAGACTGTACGCAGTCTTCGCCCTGAAAACCAGGTTGTAGAAGCGTAGTTTAGTATCAAGTAATTAGTATCAGGTATCAAGACTTTTAATTGAGCCTGATACTAAAACTTGATATATAACTCGTATTAATTTATTAGTATTTTTACATCAATTAATACCAGTTAATAAAACCAAAATTATACCAGTACAGGTATTGAGTTTTACTTGATACTTGATACTAATACTTGATACTACCATGGGAAAGACATTATTTGATAAGATCTGGGATGCGCACGTCGTCAGTAGCAACGAAGGGTTTCCGGATATACTTTACATCGATACACATTTTATTCACGAAGTAACCAGTCCGCAGGCATTTGATGGCTTACGCGAACGTGGCTTACCGGTCTTCAGGCCGAAACAAACGGTTGCAACAGCCGACCACAACGTCCCTACATGGGATCAGCATTTACCCATTAAAGAAGAACTTTCCCGTTACCAGGTTGACATGCTCACCAAAAATTGTGCAGAATTTGGTATTGAATTATATGGCCTGGGCCACCCTTTCCAGGGTATCGTCCACGTAATAGGCCCTGAGCTGGGTATTACCCGCCCCGGCGGCACTTATGTTTGTGGCGATAGCCACACCTCAACCCATGGCGCTTTCGGTGCTATCGCATTTGGTATAGGCACATCGCAGGTGGAGCAGGTAATGGCAACACAATGCTTGTTACAGCAACGCCCAAAAAGAATGAAAATTGAAGTCAACGGCAAATTGCAAAAAGGCGTTGGCGCTAAAGATATTATCCTGTATATCATTTCGCAAACCACTGCCGCAGGCGGTACAGGTTACGCTGTTGAATACGCAGGCGACACCATCCGCTCATTAAGCATGGAAGGCCGTATGACCATCTGTAATATGAGTATCGAAATGGGTGCGCGTTGCGGATTGATCGCGCCGGATGAAACAACCATTAACTATGTTAAAGGCCGTGAATTTACTCCTAAAGGCGAAGAGTGGGAAAAAGCAGTAGCTTACTGGCAAACGCTTTACTCTGATGATGACGCGCAATTCGATTCGGTTTTAAAATTTAAGGCTGAAGATATTGAGCCGATGATCACCTACGGAACAAATCCGGGTATGGGTATCGGTATTAGTCAAACAGTTCCTGAAACCACTTCGTTTGAAGCAAAAGAGCAGGGATCATACAAAAAGGCCCTGGATTACATGGGGCTGCATGATGACGAGCATTTATTGGGCCGACCCATTGATTATGTATTCATCGGTAGCTGTACCAATTCACGTATCGAAGATCTAAGACAAGTTGCCGAATTTGTTAAAGGCAAACATAAGGCTGAAAATGTTACGGTTTGGGTAGTACCCGGGTCAAAACAAGTGCAGGAACAAGCTATCCGCGAAGGATTGGATAAGGTGTTTGAATCAGCAGGTTTCCCGTTAAGAGAACCGGGATGCAGCGCTTGTTTGGGTATGAATGAGGATAAGATCCCGGCAGGTAAATATTGTATCTCTACTTCTAACAGAAACTTTGAAGGCAGGCAAGGCCCTAACTCACGTACGTTTTTAGCAAGCCCGTTGACGGCTGCTGCGAGCGCGATTACGGGTAGAGTGACGGATATCCGTGAATTCCTAAAAGAGGAAGAATTTATCGAGGCATAGTGAACTAATGTCATTGCGAGGAACGAAGCAATCGCACGGAGCATTTTCGCGATTGCTTCGTTCCTCGCAATGACATAAAGAAAAATAAATAATACAATGATACTCGAAGTAGCCATATTAAATGTGATACCCGGTTTGGAAGATGATTTTTTTAAAGCATTTTCACAAGCACAACATATCATATCAAAAATGAAAGGCTACATCTCGCATCAGTTTAAAAGATGTATTGAGGTTAAAAATCAGTTCATTTTGTTGGTTGAGTGGGAAACACTAACCGATCATACGGTTGGGTTCAGGGAATCAGCCGAATACCAGGAATGGAAAAGCCTGTTACATCATTTTTATGATCCTTTTCCAATTGTTCAACATTACGAAAACAGTTAATTGCCATGGCAACTAAAATATTCAAACACATACAAACCAGCGTGGTGCCTTTGCCTATCGAGAACATCGATACGGACCAGATCATCCCTGCGCGTTTTTTAAAGGCCACTACCCGCGAGGGATTTGGCAATAACTTATTCCGCGATTGGCGTTTCGATGAGAATGATAATCCTAAAACGGACTTCATCCTGAATAATCCTAACTACAACGGTAAAATACTGGTTGCAGGCAAAAACTTTGGTTGCGGAAGTAGTCGCGAACATGCTGCCTGGGCTATTGCCGATTATGGTTTTGATGCCGTAGTAAGCAGCTTTTTTGCCGATATTTTTAAAGGCAACGCGCTAAATAACGGTTTACTGCCGGTACAGGTAAGCGATGATTTTTTAAAGAAGATATTCGATGCGGTGTTTGCTGATGAGCATGCGGTAATTGAAATTGATTTGGTTGATCAGTTCATCAAAATAGTGGCTACCGGCGAGCAGGAAAGTTTTGAGGTTAATCCTTATAAAAAAGCCTGCATGACAAATGGTTATGATGATATTGATTATATATTAAGTAAAAAAGAGCTGATTCAGGAATTTGAAGACGCTAAATAATATAATGGGACTAAAAAAACACATATTAGTAATACCTGGTGATGGCATTGGCCCCGAGGTTACAACCTGGGGTAAAGCCGTATTGGAACAAATTGGTAAAGACTTCGGTCATGAGTTTATTTTTGACGAAGCTTTGATGGGTCACGCTGCTATTGAGGCAACCGGCAACCCTTTACCTGATGAAACTTTAGCTAAAGCAAAAGCGAGCGATGCCATACTTTTTGGCGCCGTTGGTCATGCCAAATATGATAACGATCCTTCGGCTAAGGTTAGGCCGGAACAAGGTTTATTAAAAATACGTAAGGAACTTGGTTTATATGCAAACCTGCGCCCTATCCTATTATTTGATGAGTTACTGGATGCATCTAGTCTGAAACCGGAAATTATAAAAGGAACAGATATCCTATTCTTCCGTGAGTTGACTGGCGATGTATATTTCGGCGAGAAGAAACGCAGCGAAGACAGAAATACAGCATCTGATCTAATGATCTACTCCCGTTATGAAGTGGAGCGTATTGCCATAAAAGCATACGAAGCTGCGCGCTTGCGTAATAAAAAATTATGCTCGGTTGATAAGGCAAACGTTTTGGAAACTTCACGTTTATGGCGCGAAGTAGTACAGGAGGTAGCTAAGCAATATCCTGATGTGGAAACCGAACACATGTTTATTGATAATGCCGCCATGCAACTGGTTAAAAACCCTAAGAAGTTTGACGTAGTATTAACCGCGAATCTTTTTGGTGACATTTTAACTGACGAGGCATCGCAAATTACAGGCTCAATGGGTATGCTGGCATCAGCATCGATTGGTGATGGAACGGGTTTTTTTGAACCAATACATGGGTCAGCACATGATATCGCCGGGCAGGATAAAGCTAATCCGTTAGCATCCATCCTATCGGTAGCTTTGATGTTGGAAATTAGCTTTGGATTAAAAGAAGAAGCTAAAAAAATAACATCGGCAATTGATAAAACTTTAAAAAATGGTTTCCGTACAGGTGATATAGCGGATAGTAAAACCGCGAAAGATAAAATACTAGGCACCAAAGCCATGGGGCAAAAAGTGTTGGAGTATTTGTCGGCTTAAGTATCATTTAAATTTAATTGAGAGAGCTATGCAATGGAACGCTGAACTGTATGACAATAAACATTCCTTCGTATTTGAATACGGCGAGAATGTGCTTGAATTATTGGATGTAAAACGCAAGGAACGTGTGCTGGATCTGGGGTGCGGAACAGGCCACTTAACGCAGCGCATACAGGAACGTGGCGGCATAGTTACAGGAATTGATTCCTCACCGGAAATGATTAAATTAGCAAAGGAAACTTATCCTGATGTTGATTTTGAAGTAGCCGATGGAGCTGATTTCAGCTTTGAGAAACCGTTCGATGCGGTTTTTTCCAATGCAACGCTACACTGGATATTAAATCCTGACGCGGCTATAAAGTGTGTGTACCGGAGCCTTAAACCTGGCGGCCGATTTGTTGCCGAGATGGGTGGTAAAGGAAATGTACAAAAAATGATTGCGGCAACACAGCAGATATTAAAAAAATATGGTTATGATGCCATGTCAGAAGATAAGCTTTGGTATTTTCCATCGTTAGGTGAATATACCACTAAACTGGAGGCTCAAGGTTTCAGAGTTACTTTCGCGGCACATTTCGATAGGCAAACGCTATTACAGGGTGAACGCGAGGGCGTTGCCAAATGGTTGAAAATGTTTGGCCCAACGTTTTTCAAAGGAATTAAACCCGAAGAAACCGACCAAATATTAGAAGAAATTACAGACTTGCTGGCTGCAGATTACAGCGATGAAGACGGTAACTGGCACGCTGATTATAAGAGATTAAGATTTATAGCGATAAAAGAGAGATGAGATTTAGATATGAGATTTGAGACAAATCACAGCTAAATATCATAATAATAAAGATTAAAGAATTAACCGGTGTAAGATAAGGGAATGAGGTAAAATCTCATATCTCATATCTAACATCTCAAATCTAAAGAATATGTTACACGATCCCAACCGCGTTTATGTTTTTGATACTACCCTTCGTGATGGAGAGCAAGTGCCGGGTTGCCAACTAACAACCCCTGAAAAAGTTGAAATAGCCCGCGAATTGGAGCTACTGGGTGTAGATATTATTGAAGCCGGTTTTCCGATCTCAAGTCCGGGGGATTTCCAAAGTGTAGTTGAGATATCTAAAGCGGTTAAAGCACCAACTGTTTGCGCTTTAACCCGTGCGAATAAAGGAGATATTGATGCTGCTGTGGAGTCGTTAAAATACGCTAAACATCCGCGTATCCATACTGGTATCGGGTCGTCGGATATGCACATCAAACATAAATTTAACAGTACCCGCGAAGAAATTTTGGAGCGTGCCGTTGAAGCAGTTAAATATGCCAAGAAATCTGTTGAGGATATTGAATTTTATGCTGAAGATGCCGGTCGTGCCGACGTGGTTTACTTGGCACAAATGGTTGAGGCGGTTATTGCTGCCGGTGCAACGGTGGTAAATATTCCTGATACTAACGGCTATTGTTTGCCTGATCAATATGGTGCCAAGATTAAATTTTTAAAAGAGAATGTTAAAAATATTGATAAAGCTATCATATCTGTTCATTGCCATAACGATTTGGGATTGGCTACTGCTAACTCTATCGCTGGCTTACAAAATGGCGCACGCCAAATTGAAGGTACTATCAACGGTATTGGTGAGCGCGCAGGTAACACTTCTATAGAGGAAGTAGTGATGATCTTAAAAACGCATGATATCGGCTTATACACTAACATCAATCCAAAAAACTTTTACGAATTAAGCCATATGGTGAGTACGCAAATGCGGATGATCGTTCAGCCAAATAAAGCCATTGTGGGTGCTAATGCATTCGCGCATAGTTCAGGTATCCATCAGGATGGCTTTTTGAAGAACCGTGAAAATTACGAGATCATCCGCCCGGAAGATGTGGGTTTTCCAAGCGCAAGTATTGTGCTTACTGCCCGCAGCGGCAGGCATGCTTTAAAATATCATTTAGAGCGCCTTGGCATCCATCTGGATAAAAATGAATTAAATACCGCCTATCATAACTTTTTAACACTTGCTGATAACAAGCTGG
This sequence comes from Mucilaginibacter tundrae, assembly GCF_013408825.1. GTDB lineage: Bacteria > Bacteroidota > Bacteroidia > Sphingobacteriales > Sphingobacteriaceae > Mucilaginibacter. Next base: position 203,411 of record NZ_JACCBZ010000007.1, on the reverse strand, counting down.
ATATTAATGATGAAGATCTACACAGTTTAGTTTCATTCAAATTGGAAAAGAACTAATGATGGATACTGAAACTGAAAATAAGCTTGATTTTGAAGCGGCCTCGGAACGTTTAAATGGTGTAGTAAGAAACACGCCATTAGAATATAACGCAGGCCTGTCTAAAAAATACGATTGCGAGATCTATTTAAAACGTGAGGATTTGCAGGTTGTACGCTCGTATAAATTACGTGGAGCTTACAACATGATCAGTCAATTAACCGACGAGCAATTATCGCGTGGTGTAGTTTGCGCCAGCGCGGGTAACCATGCGCAGGGAGTTGCATTTTCATGTAAGAGATTAGGCACCCGTGGCATAATCTTTATGCCTGAGATCACACCCAAACAAAAAGTGAAGCAAACAGAAATGTTTGGCAACGGCAACGTGGAGCTTGTTTTAACCGGCGATACTTTTGATGATTGCCTGCGTGAAGCTTTAGCTTATACTGAGGCGCATGATATGACTTTCATCCCTCCTTTTGATCATTACCGGATTGTTGAAGGACAGGGAACCGTTGGCGTTGAAATAATGAATGATCTACCGGATGTTGAGGTAGTAATCATGCCTATTGGCGGCGGTGGTTTAGCGGCAGGAACAGGTAGCTATTTAAAACAGCAAAATCCTCATATTTTATTGATCGGGGTTGAACCTGAAGGCGCGCCATCAATGGTAAGCGCGCTTGAAAATAAAGGCCCGGTTACCTTAGAGCAAATCGATAGGTTTGTTGACGGCGCGGCAGTTAAACGCGTTGGTTCACTTAATTACCAGATATGCAGCGAGATATTGGATGATATGCTACTGGTGCCCGAAGGTAAAGTATGTACTACCATACTTAAACTATATAACGAAGATGCCATTGTGGTTGAACCTGCGGGTGCATTATCGGTAGCGGTACTTGATTTATGTAAAGCGCAGATCAAAGGGAAAAAAGTAGTTTGCGTTATCAGTGGTGGTAATAATGATATTGAACGCATGCAGGAGATCAAAGAAAAATCTCTGCTGTATGAAGGTTTGAAGCATTATTTCATAGTTCGCTTTCCGCAACGCCCGGGTGCATTAAAACTATTTGTGAATAATGTATTAGGCCCCGGCGATGATATTACCCGTTTTGAGTTCATCAAAAAAACATCTAAAGAAAATGGCCCTGCCTTGGTAGGTATCGAATTAAAAAATGCTGATGATTACCCCGCTTTATTACAACGAATGGTTGCCCATAGGTTCGATGTGATCGAGATCAACAGTAATCAAACGCTGTTTGAATACCTAGTATAATTGAATATTCAATCAGCAATTAAGCCCAATATTTGGATTATATAACCAATATATTAAGTTTAGCATATATGTACTTTTGTAATTCATACACACATCCGTGTGATTGTGATAAGGTTTAGGTTTAAGCCTCCGAACAGCGAGTGTAAGGAGGCTTTATTTTTTAGTATTCCAGGTACTTATTTACCTTTAAATTCACTTTTTGCCCTACGGCATATTTTCGCATATCGTGGCTGCGCACTCTTAACTCAACTCCATGTTTTTCAACCATTATATCCTCGTAAAATCCTTTAAACAATATTGAGCTTATTGTCCATTCAGGAGTTTTAGCCGTGCTCACATCTATCCACTCAGGATAGATAGCGACGGTTTTCTTTTTGGGCTTTAACGCTATTCCACAAAGCTTAGCTTTCTCTTTATTTAAAATATTACAGTTAGCTAAAAGGCTGGCTGTATATAAAAATCGAGGATTTGAATACATCTCTACAGGATCGCCCGACTCTAGTATCTCTCCGTCCTTCATCACGATCAACTCATCAGCCATAGAAAGTATTTCGGATGGGTCATGCGATACCATAATAACCGTAAGGCCTGTTTCCTTAACTATGTTGCGGATATCCTGCTGCAGATCTTCACGAAATGATGTATCAACCTGGTTAAATGGCTCATCCAGCAATAATACTTCGGGGCGGGTTATAATCGCTCTAGCCAAAGCCACGCGTTGTTTTTCGCCACCGCTTAAATCAAATACCCGCCGGTTTGCTAAATGCGCCATGTTAAGCAGACTTAGTATTTGGCTTACTTTTTCTTGCTTAGCCTGAATGTTAGTGTTAGGTATTAATACCGCGATATTATCCCACACTTTGGCAAATAGGTTAAGGTCATCAGTATGCTGTGTAACCATTTTCATGGCATCATGACCGGGGATTAGCTTTTCTACCGGGCCCCAAACACGTTCACCCTTAAAATGGATGATACCTTCATCGGGATCAAGTAAGCCGAATAGTAAACGCAATAAGGTACTTTTACCGCTGCCACTCTCCCCTATTATGGCAGTAATTTTTCCTTGCTGAATGATAAAGCTGGTTTTTAAGACGCCCGAAACCCGCTCGCCGGGATATATTTTGCTGATTGATGTTGCCTGTAAAAAAGTAGGATCTGCCATGGCTTGTAAAGATACGTAAAACAGTAAACGCCGCTGTTAAAAACCTAACATAATACCCAAGGAGAGATTTTTGAGCCCTTTTTGGTCGGGACTATCCGCAAACATATCATTCATGTAATATTTAGCGTACACGCCTATCAGTCCATAACCCACACGTACAAACGGCCCGTAGCGAAATTTCTGGAAATTATAGTTACTACTAAATTTTTGCGTACCGTTTTGGCTGCTTACCTGCTTTTGGCTGGCACCTAGTAATATGCCACCTTCCGGACCAAAAACAAACCGGAACGGTGTTCCATCAGAATCATCATGGGTACGATACTCAAAAGCTAAAGGCACACGCAGATAAGTTGATGATAACCTGTTTTTGCTAAAATCGATATCATCTTGTGTGTAGCTTAATGCAGGCGCATGCTCGGCAAGGGTAATATTATCGCGCAGGCGAATTAAAGTCCAATCAAAACCTGCCGACATATATAACCTGATGGCACTATTAAAACGATAACCCAGTTGCAAAACATCAAAACCCACATTTTCCGTTTTCCATGAACGGTAACGTAAAAACTGGTTTTGTGGTGACAACTTAAAACTGCCATTATCAACCATTGTAGCCAAGCCAAAATCAATGCGCGAAAGTGTCAATCCGAAACTAAATCCCGGTGGCTTAGAATGGGTACGGATGATAGTATCTCCATTCTTATTTACCGACAAATCAGAACCAGCATTGGCGTAACCATATTTTAATGTCCTGCTTTCAGGATTATTGGTCGAATCAATTGCCCGTTTATTTCTTCCACTTTGAGCAAAAACGCTCGTTATCAACGTCAATAATATAATAATAGTAGAAGTTATAATTCGCATATAGAAAGTATTTAGATTGAAACTTCAAAGGTAAGATGAATTTCAAGGGGAAATGTTTGCCTACTGTTAAAATATTGTTGTTACAAATCAACATCAATAAAGATTAACCTTACTTTTGCCGAAGAAAAACGGTATACATGCAATTTTCATTATTTCTTAAAAAACTGTTGAACGAATTTGTTGAAATGTATAAAAAATACTTTTCATCAACTGTAAAGGCGGCTTTGTTATGGACTATCCTTTGCTTCGCGATAGTGCAAGTATTGGCTACATATTGTACTTATGACCCAGGAATACGTGCGCAGCCGGTAAGTGTGTTAAGCTTTTTTATATTAAAGTTCAGCATAAATAATACATACAGTTTTGTCGACCTGACAAGAACACTATTCATATTTTTTGTGGCGATATTTTCAGTTAATCTTAATCAAAAGGTGACTATGAAAAGCATTCTTTACCTATTGGGTACGCTTATAGTTTGCGCTTTGCTGGATTGTGCTTTATTCCGACTGAATTACCAATTACAAACTCTATTTAATACAAATCCTCATGCTTTAATCTGGATTAATGAAGTGGTATTATTACTCAGGAATTATCTGCCGTTGATATTATTCGCCTTGATCATACAGCTTTGTTTAGGAGAATTCACTACTAAGCATATTGGCTTTTTATTGATTTCACTTTGGTTATTTAATGAACTTGCCTACGAATTTATAATGCTGATAAGGCCGGTATTATTCAGCCTGTTGATGATTACGTTAAAGCCAATGACCTGGCGCTACGTTATTGAAAGTGTTTTAGGTATACCGCTGATAGCTTTCCTGTTTTTAGGATATTATTGTGCTATGACAGCACCGTTTTATTTACCTGAGGAAGAGAAATAGATTTATTTTTTTATACGATAGTACTTATAAATTTTCACTGCCGACATCAGGATCAGAGAAAGTAAAATAAGTCCAAGCAATCCGAATATCCAGCTAACCGCGTTTTTCAGTACAGCCAAAAATACTATCGCGAACAAAAATATGGTAGCTACCTCATTCCAGATACGGAGTTGGGTTGAAGTCCACGTGTAAATGCCTTTCCGCATTTGGTTCATTTTATTTTGGCAGATAAAGTGATAAACGACCAAACCACCTACAAAAGCCAGTTTAATATGCAGCCAGGGTTGTTGTAACCAGCCTGGCGCTAAAAACAACATAGTTATACCTGCAGCCAACACCAAATACATAGATGGTGTGGCAATAATATACCAAAGCTTACGCTCCATAATCTCAAACTGGTCGGATAATATTGTGCGATCCGGTTCGGGTTTGGTTTGTGCCTCAGTATGGTAAATAAACAAACGTACCATGTAAAACAGCCCCGCCATCCAGCAGACTACAAAAATGATATGTATGGCTAATATGTATTGATACATTTCTTGTATAAACTGTCATTGCGAGCGATAGCGTGGCAATCGCATAAATTTATGGCCACGAGATTGCTTCGTTCCTCACAATGACATTTAGTATAATATTAGTAGCTAAATTCTTTAATCACATCAACCGCGTACTTCACATTATCAAAAGGAATATCCGGCATAATGCCATGACCTATGTTGAATATGAAACCGTTTTCACCATTCATCCTATCGAACAAACGGTAAATGCGTTCTTTGATCACCTTTTTATCAGCATACAAAACATGCGGATCAAGGTTACCTTGTACCGCTATGCCTTTTGGTAAACGTTGTTTAATATCTAACAGATCAACATTCCAGTCGATAGAGATTACATCGGGTTTAGCCTCTGCCATTAGCGGCGCGAAAACCGAGCTACCTTTGCAGAAAGAAATCACGGGAATATCCTTCCGGTTCAATTTGCTGATGATCTCAACAATATAACGATGAGAAAATTCCTTATAATCATCCCAAGCCAAAGCCTGCGCCCAACTGTCGAATATTTGCACGGCGTTAACACCAGCTGCAATTTGCAGGTTTAAATAATCTGCCGTTACGGTTGCTATTTTTGATAAAAGCTGGTGCGCTAATTCCGGATGGTTATGGATAAGCAATTTGGTAAGTTTAAAGTCTTTTGATGACCCGCCTTCAACCAAATAGCTCATTACGGTAAATGGCGCGCCGGCAAAACCAATCAGCGGAATGCTGCCATTTAAGCGTTGTTGTATTACTTTGATCGCATCGGCTACATACTGTAGTTTATGCACTACCTGTGTATCCAATTTATCAATATCAGCTTTGGTACGTACAGGGTTTGCAAACTTTGGGCCGATGCCTTGGGTAAAGCTTAAATCGCCACCCATAGCTTCGCCTGTAACCAATATATCCGAAAATAATATCGCTGCATCAATGCCTAACAAATTAACCGGGAGCATGGTAACATCGGCAGCAAGCTCCGGTGTTTTACACATTTCCAGAAAGGAATATTTGTTTTTAATTTCCCAGTATTCGGGCATAAACCTACCCGCCTGGCGCATCATCCACACAGGTGGACGGTTAGTTTTCTCAGAAAATGCAGCTTTTATTAATAATGAATCTCTCATGGTGTTATAGAGTCAAGAATCAAGAGACAAGATTCAAGATAGAACAAAAAAATTGTCCTGACTCTTGAATCTTGATTCTTGACTCTCTCCCCACTCTTATTTATGTTGTTTTAGTTCTTTTTCCAGTTTCTCTATCACGTCTTTCATCTTGGCGTTGATCTTTTCCTGGTGTTTATTTGCCAGTTCGATGTAAGCGGCAGCTTTATCGTAATTATGTTGCCTTATGCTGATGTTCACCACATGCACCAATGCCGCCACGTGATCATTAACGGAGCGTAACGGGAATTGCGCTGCAAGTTCGTAATGTTTTTCGGCAGCATCATAATCCTGTTTTTGCAGGCTTATACCGCCCATAATGAACTCATAAAAGCCACGGCGTTTTTTGGCTAACCAACCCGGGTTTGTTATTTGCTTTAAGAGTGCTTCCGATCTTACATAATCCTTTTTATGGAAGCTTTTAGCGGCCATAATAACAGTACCTTCTTTAAAATACCCCCAAATCAGCACTACTATAAACATTAACGATACAGCCATTAACTGATACACATGCTCGTAGCTAAAAAAAAGCCCCATGGCTAAAAATAGCCCTATCAAAAATATCCGTGCCGTATTGGTAAACATCTATCTCCCTTAGTGCTGATCAGTAAATTTATATCCCACGCCGCGTATAGAATGGAAATAAACCGGATTTTTAGGATCTGGTTCAAAATACTTACGGAAAGTAAGGATAAAGTTATCAATGGTACGGGTTGATGGATATACATCGTAGTTCCATACGGTTTCCAGTATTTGCTCACGTGATACGGCATCATTTCTACGCTCAATCAAAAGCTTTAACAGCATGGTTTCCTTTTTAGTTAAAGGAGTGATAGAGCCATCACCATTAACCAATTCAAATGAATTGAAATGAATAGTTTTATCTCCTATTTTATAGCTGTTAAACTCTTTAAGGTCATCACCTTTTAAACCACGTTTAACCAGGTTGTTAACGCGAAGGATCAATTCTTCCAGGTTGAATGGTTTGGTTAGATAATCATCCGCGCCCTTTTTTAGGCCGGTGATCTTATCTTCATTTGTATTTTTAGCGGTAAGGAACATGATAGGCACCTCGGTATTTTCAAGCCTGATAGTTTCAGCAACTACAAAACCATCTATCTCGGGCATCATCACGTCTAATATTACTAAGTTAAAGCGTTCTTCTTTAAAAAGCTGCAACGCTTTTTTACCATTTTTAGCGGTTGATACTTTATAACCTTCCAGTTCAAGGTTAAGCTTGATGGCCTCTAATAAATGTTCTTCATCTTCGGCTAATAAAATTCTTTTCTTGTTTGGCATATCTTTACTATTTAGGTTAATGCAAATTCTACTTCAAAAATGCTTCCGGCAGGGCGGTTATCTTTAACCCTGATGGTTGCTTCATGCTTATCCAGCACTTGTTTCACAATAAACAAACCAAGTCCGGTGCCTTTTGTGTTACGAGTATCTTCACTGCCTACCCGATAAAACCTATCGAAAATGCGGCCTTTTTCTTCGTCAGCTATCCCAATGCCATGATCCGCAACCTGTAAATGTATCTTACCCTCTTTAGAAAATAACTTTACAGCCACTGCCTCGCATGGGCTTGAATACTTGATAGCATTTTCAACCAAATTAGTTACTACCGAAGTTAGCGCGAATTTATCGCCCGTGATCTCAATTTTAGGTTCAATTTCGGCTTCAATGATCTGCTGATTACAATCGCATTTGGTAACCTGTAAACGGTTAACAATACTATCAACCAAAACAGATAAATTGAATTCGGCTTTAGGGAATGTGTATGAACGATTATCAATTTTTGAGGCCAGCAACATATTTTCCACCATATCGTCCAGGCGCTCAATATCTAACAATGATTTATCAATAAAATCAAGGGTTTGCACTTTGGTAAGATTACGCTTTTGAATGGTTTGCAGCAATATTTTTATAGAAGCAAGCGGCGATTTTAGTTCGTGCGTTACTGAAAGCAAGAAATTCTTTTTCTGCTCCTGCAATTTCTGTTCTTTATTAATTGAGGAATGCAAATAATACGCCCCCACAGAAAATACGATCACAAACATGGACCCTTCGCTCAAAATCATCCCGATACGCTTTGGCTGAAGGCTTACCAATTGATAACCCCACCAAATTAATTCCGCCACAGCGTAAATAATTACAGCGTAAAAAATAACTAACGAACGTTTTATCATAGCTTATTTTTCATTAAATACTAAGTCAAGACTCTCAAAGATAGCACGTTTAGCCGTTTCTAAGTCTGTTTTTGTATGTGCAGATGATATAAAACCAACTTCGTAACCTGATGGGCCTAAATAAATACCCCTGTTGATCAGTTCACGGTGCATTTTTTTGAATTTCTCCATGCTTGCTGGGTCTATATCTTCTGCCTTAGTAATGGCTTCTTTATCTGTAAAAGCAAACCAAAATATAGAACCAATGGTAAATACTTTTAGTTTGTAATTACGTTTGGTGGCATAGTTTTGAATGGTTGCAACGAATTCTTCTGTCTTGCTATGCAATTCATCATAAAAACCATTGGTCAATAATTCACTTAACTGGGCTATCCCTGCAGCCATTGCTACTGGATTACCCGATAAGGTGCCTGCCTGATAAACGGAACCTACCGGCGATATGTGATCCATAATTTCTGCCGAAGCACCATAACAACCAACCGGTAATCCACCACCTATTATTTTACCATAAGTAAGGATATCGGGTTTAATTTTATAATAACCGGCAGCGCCTTCAAAGCCGATACGGAAACCGGAAATTACTTCATCAAAAATTAATAGGGTGCCGTTTTCAGTACAGATATCGCGAAGCGCCTGTAAGAAATCGCGGGTTTGTAATAGTAAGCCATTATTTGCCGGAACCGGCTCGATGATAACCGCAGCTATCTGATCTTTAAATTTGTTGAATGCTTCTTTAAGCGCTTCCACATCATTTAAAGCAACCACTATTGTTTCATCAGCAAATGATTTGGGTACGCCGGCAGATGAAGTTTCGCCGAAAGTAACTAAACCTGAACCTGCTTTGACTAATAATGAATCTGAATGACCATGATAGCAGCCCTCGAACTTTAATATTTTATCGCGCTTAGTATAACCACGTGCCAGTCTAATAGCAGACATAACCGCCTCGGTACCTGAGCTTACAAAGCGCAGTTTTTCAATAAATTGATTGTTGTTGAGGATCAGCTCGGCTAATTCGTTCTCCAAAGCAGTTGGCGCGCCGAATGACATGCCGTGTTGCATCACTTCGATCACTTTTTCGCGAACCTTAACGTTGTTATGGCCAAGGATCAGCGGACCCCATGAACAGCAAAAATCAATAAACTTGTTACCGTCAGCATCCCAAATATGGCTGCCGTCGCCTTTGGCAATAAAAAGCGGAGTACCGTAAACCGATTTAAATGCCCTTACCGGAGAGTTAACTCCGCCCGGAAAATAGGTTTTAGCCTTAGCATATAACTCGGCAGATTTTTCTCTGCTGATATCAGGTTTTGGTTGCTTTTTATCTTTTATAGAATTTGGCATCTTTATAATTCAAAAGTTAAAACTCAAAATTCAAAAGTTAAGCCTATTTTTGACTTTTCACTTTCGACTTTTGACTTATTATTATAACCATTTATTTTGCAAAACTTCCTTAGCATGATAGGTTAATATAGCGGTAGCGCCGGCCCTGCGAATACTAGTTAGCACCTCGGTAATGGCACGCTGCTCGTTTAACCAGCCGTTTTGTATGGCGGCTTTTATCATAGCATATTCGCCACTTACATTGTAGGCAGCAACAGGTAACTCTGTATTATCTTTTATTAATTTGATCACATCCAGATACGGAAGCGCGGGTTTTACCATTAAAAAATCAGCGCCCTCAGCTTCATCAAGTCTTGATTCTATTAAAGCTTCACGCTGGTTGGCCGGGTTCATCTGGTAGGTTTTTTTATCGCCAAATTTAGGTGCAGAGTTTAATGCATCTCTAAAGGGACCGTAAAAAGCACTGGCATATTTAGCGGAATAAGACATGATCGATACCCCTGAAAAACCATTCTCATCCAATATCTTCCTGATATACCCGACACGGCCGTCCATCATATCTGACGGGGCGATGATGTCGGCACCGCTACGCGCATGGGCTAAAGCCATTTTGCCTAACACTTCCAATGTTTCATCATTCAAGATCTCGCCATTTTCGAAGATACCATCGTGGCCATCGCTGCTATATGGATCCATGGCTACATCAGTAACAACACACGACTCCGGGAATTCTTTTTTTACAGCGCTGATAGCACGCAAATACAAACTTTCTTCGCGGTGACTTTCGGTAGCAAACCTGTCTTTTAACGAATCATCAATATTCGGGAACAGATCAAAAGAAGTTAAGCCTAACTTCATGCAGCTTTCTACTTCGCGCAGCAAATTATCAATAGAATACCGATAAATGCCAGGCATGGATGCTACTTCTGTTTTTTGATTTTCGCCATCAATAATAAACAGCGGAAATATCAGGTTTGCCGCGGTAACATGCGTTTCCTGCACCATTTGGCGTATCGCTTCGCTTTTCCTGTTTCTTCTTGGTCTTTGTAACATCACTTCAGTTCATGGTTCATGGTTGATGGTTCATGGTAGTAGCTTTGCTATTATCTATGAACCATCAACCATGAGCTAATTTATAACCCAAACACCGCCTCAGCCAACCCAACTTCGTCGGGTGAGAAAGGCAGCGCGTATTTAACACCCATTTCATCAAATTTTTTGCCGGTTGATTTGCCTATCGCTACCACTTTTTGGTATGGATCAAGTAAGTTCTCAGCAAAATAAGCGTCTACGTTTGACGGACTGGTGAATACAAGCACCTCAGCGCCAGATGCTTCAACATCTTCTTCCAACACGGTTTCGTAAACCGGCAGATCAATTACTTTAGTATCGGCATATAAGCCCTGCTGTATGCTTCTTAATGAGCCTTCAGCCCCCGGAAACAATACGGTTTGCCCTTTCACCAGCTCTGCAAAATCCGCAGCAACTTCGCTGGTATCAGTGCTTTCGCCTACGTACTCGGTGAAATGACCTTTACGGCGCAGCATCTCTTCTGAGCCACTTCCCATTACGCCAAATTTTACATCTTTTGGTAATAATGGATTAAGCTCAAAGAAATATTCAACCGCATTTTTGCTGGAGAAAAATATCCAGTCGATATGCTTTAATATGTATGAATCTAACTTGGTGATCACCGGCACGGTACGTATCAATGATCTTGCTTCGATATTTATTTTATGTTTTTCTATCGCCCTACGGAAATAGCTTTGCTCGGAAAGTTCGCGGGTGATGAAAACACTTTGTGGCATTTTACGGTCCTTAGCAAATTTTGCCACAATTTTTTCCGGTAAACCTTCAGTGTGCTCAACCTCTACAAATAATCTATCCGGGAAGCCTTCGCCTTCGTCGGCTTTTGAAGTAAACACCTGAAACTTTCCATCTTCCTTACGGCAATAACAACCTAATGGTAAATGGCATCCACCACCAAAAAGCTTTAATACGGTGCGCTCAACAGCTAATTCTTCGGCAACATGCAAATGATTTAGTGCCTGTAAAGAGTTGAATAATTCCATATCGCTTTCACGTATTTGTATGGCCATTACCCCTTGCGCGGGTGCTGGTATTAATTCATTTGGGGTTAACGTTTCCACATGCAGATCGCTCAAATCCAAGCCTAAGCGGCTTACACCGGCTTTGGCAATCATGATGGCATCGTAGCTTTCGTTACGTAATTTTTGGATGCGGGTTGGCACGTTACCGCGTAAATCCTGAATTTCCAGATCAGGACGATGAGCCAATAATTGTGCTTTACGCCTGTTTGACGACGTACCTACTGTCGCTCCATATTTGAGTGACAGTTTTTGATGAACATCTACGCAATCCTTCAAAATCAATAATAATTCGGATGGATCTTCACGTTCAGATACCGCGGCAATAACCAATCCTTGAGGATTTTCAGTTGGCAAATCTTTATGGGAATGCACGGCAAGGTCGATTGTTCCGGCTAATAGCTCTTCTTCCAACTCTTTGGTAAAAAAGCCTTTGCCTTCAAGTTTATCAAAACTCAGGTTCAAAATACGGTCGCCCTGTGTTTTGATGATCTTTAATTCAGCCTGAATGTTTATAGCTGCCAGGCTATCCTTAACAAAGTTAGCCTGCCATAAGGCTAAGTCGCTGCCGCGTGTTCCAATAGTAAGAGTTCTGTCCAATGGGGTTATGTGTTTGCAGCCACAAATTTAGCGTTTTACGCTTATGAATATAGGATTAATTGAGGATATGAATTTGGAGTGACTAAGGGAAGTTAAAATTGCTGCGATTACTTAATTTTTACTGCCTGAACCAAGATATACTCTTGGATTGCCGTTTTCGCTATTATCCTCTTTAAGGAAAGAAAAAAACAGCGCGACAACTACTCCTGAAATTAATATAGCAGTTAACATTTTCTTTTTAACGCTTTGAGATTTTCTAATTAAAAGGATATTTAGAAATAACAGTAACAACAGAACAAAGGCAAATGAAGCCATTAAAAATAGATTTAGTCCTGTAATGTATTGGCGATAAAAGAAGTAGACAGAAACACCCAACGCGATACTTAATAATATCGACAATATATTTCTCATAAAATTCATTTAGTTATTGATTCCGTGTCACCTCTCCAAATAAGATATTATGTTTTTAATGTCATTGCTAAGGAACGAAGCAATCGCGAACTGTACTGGCTATTACTTGTCTTTGGTATCGCTGCGCTAAGCGTCACTTTTCTTTTGACCGCCAAAAGAAAAGTAACCAAAAGAAAACTCTCGGCTACGTTCTGATCCTACTTTGGCTGTGCTTGAAGTTTGGCTTGTGGTCGCCGGATCAGCCCTGATGCCGGTCTTTTTTGGTGAACGACGGATTGTACTTTTGCCTATCGGATAATACAAGTTACGAAGGCAAATTTAAAGTAATGCTGACGTTCTTTTGTCAGCAATTAAGAAATGGCTTATATTGGTATAGAATTCCTAAACATTAAACATGGATGAATCAAGAAAATACGTCGGCATACTTATTATCTTTCTTTTTATTCTTTATCAAATAGCCTTGATAATTCCTGAATTTTCATCTTATAAGGTGATTAACGTACGAAGAAATATCTACAATGCACATGAGCCGGAATATCTAAACGGGTATAAAGATTTTAATATACAGGGCGTCCCTTTTGAGGAGTATGCGATAAAAGTACAGTCAACCAATCTTTGGGATTACCTTTTACTAACAAACTACAAGGGGAATTTATTAAGCTCAATGCTTGAAATTTTCGCTTGTGTAAGTTTGGCTTGTTTCGTATTTCAATTGGAATATGAAAACTTCTTTTCAAACAAAAGCTTTAATTGGGCTTGGGTTACTTGTGGGATATATACGTTGTCAGTATTAATACATTCAACAGGAAATAGTTATACAAGGGATTTTTGGCAAAAATTATTTGTAGCTAAAGGTGGAGGCGATCAAGAATATGACTTTCAATATGTCCGATATAATTTAAATTACATTTGGATATTGATCTTTTTTGCACTTAATTTTTGTAGTAGGTTTGTAGAGCATCATACTAAGATTGCTTCTAATAACGAAATGCAAGTTACGAATGAAAATTGAAAGTTATGCTGACACTGTTTTGTCAGTAGAGAGATAATTAGCTATTGATCAATATATCCTTTGCCATGATCATGGGTACACTGATATATTTTTTCTCCATGTAGTTGATCACTTTTTCCAGGATCTCGCGGGATTGCTCGTCCATGCCTTGTACTTCATCAACGAACACAGTATTCATGGCCATATTGCGGATCTCTTTGATCTTTTCGGGCACCTGGCGCATGGCTAATTCAATACGGCGTTGTTTTAACATGGTTATAAACTCCGTAATGTTTTGATTGATGATAACCTCGGCGTGTACCAGTTCTTCGTAGCGTTCCTGTAAGTTCTTTTTAGCAACTTCGTTTAGTGAATGAACTTCGATAAAATTTACCGGGAACTGTTCCAACACCTCCGGGGCGGTATCATTTGGAACGGCAAGGTCGACTATTGTTTTCTTGTCAGTTTCGCCGTTAAGAAGTGTAGTATAAATTTCAGGGGTAATAATGGGTTCTATAGATGATGTACAGGTAATGATCGCGTCAAAACCTTTGTTGTAGTTTTTCAGATCCTCCAATTCAAAAGCTTCACCATTCAAATCAGCTGCTAATTGCTGTGCTTTGGAAAGGGTACGGTTAAACACCGAGAAGTTTGAAAATTTATGTTTTTGAAGATATTTAGAAATATTAAAATTGGTTTCGCCAGCGCCGATGATCAAGATACGGGCATTCGTACACAATTTAAGGTCGCGCAGTTTGCGATAAGCAAGTGATACAACTGAAATTGGATTTTTAGAGATGTTGGTATCAGTATACACCTCCTTGGCTGTTTTTACTACACAGTTCATCACCATGCGTAAAAAATCGCCGGTCAGGCCAGCTTCGCGGCAGCTATCATAAGCTTTGCGCAATTGCGGCAAGATCTCTTTTTCGCCAACAATCAAGCTTTCCAACGAGCACGATATGCGCAGAAGGTGATTTAACGCTTCCTGATCTTCATAGATTGAAGCACCATCCAGAAATACGCCCATATAATGGTTGCATACACCGATATGCAAAGCATCAATAAATTTTTCGGTATAATCTTTATCAACTACCTGGTCGGTAACGAGTACAAATTCAACACGGTTACAAGTCGCCAAATAAAAAATCTCAGCAATTTGAAATTGATTTTTCACCTGTTGAAGTTTCTCAGTTAGATTTTCCTGGCAAATCACCAATCTACCCAATTCCTTCAGCTCGATCTGTTTGTGTGTAAAAGCGATTACCTTTAAGTACTTCAAAGCAGTATTTTAAATTTGACCCAACAAAAATAACAGGATAAACAGGATTCAATGTCAACACTTTGTCAAACACGAGTATTTAGAACGGTTATAAATTGAGTTCAAAAGGCACTAAAACACAGTCAATTAAACCTAGACGAAACTTTATTCGTACATAAAATATGTCGACACAAAAAAAAATTAGCTTAGTACTGTTAGTTGTAGGGTATATAGCAGCAGGTATAAATCATTTCAGGATACCGCAATTTTACATAGGCATTATACCGGGGTACCTGCCCTTCCCGAATATTTTAAATACCTTAGCTGGGCTGTTTGAAATAGCATTTGCGCTGTGCCTTATCTTTAAATCAACCCGCAAATTTGCTGCATGGGGAATTGTGCTAATGCTGATCGTTTTTATCCCGGTACATACAGCAATGCTGTCGGGGCATACGCAGTTGAACGGTGCACCTGTACACCCGGCTTGGGCTTGGGTGAGATTGCTTTTTCAGCCGGTGCTAATTGTATGGGCGTGGTGGTATACGAGGGATTAGTATGATAATAGCGCATAATCTAGGGTGTTTATAACATATAGCAGGAATATTATTCCAATATTCATTAACAAAATGATCAAAAAAGAAAATTACAACATCCCCGGCGTTAAAGGTCGCGGCATGTTAATGGATATAACCTACGACGATAGCATCAGAAATGCTCCGTTGGTGATCTTCGTGCATGGCTTTAAGGGGTTTAAGGATTGGGGTACCCATAACATGGTAGCTGATTATTTCGCGAGAAGTGGCTTTAGATACTTAAAGTTCAATTTTTCGCATAATGGCACTACGGCAGATAAGCCAATTGATTTTGCTGACCTCATCGCTTTTAGCGAAAATACATTTTCGATGGAGTTGGAGGAGCTGAACGATGTGTTAGATTTTGTATGCAATGGCTCATCCATGCCGCGGGTAACAGGCGTTTACCTGATTGGACATAGTATGGGCGGCGGTATCAGCATTTTGCAAACAGCAGGTGATAGCCGGGTTAAAAAACTGGTTAGCATGGCATCGCTCGCCAGTTTTACTAATTTATGGACCAAAGCAGCTGAAGAACAGTGGAAATTATCCGGAATTATGTATATGCCTAACTCGCGTACCGGGCAGGATATGCCATTAAAGGTTTCTATTTTAGACGATTTGAGGGACAACCCCGCCAAACTTGACATTTTAGAGAAAGCCACTCATATAAACCAACCCTGGCTTATTGTGCATGGTGATGCCGATCCTACGGTGCCAGTTGCTCAAGCGAAGCAACTAAAAAAAGCAAATAAACAGGCAGAGCTATTAATTATAAAGGGCGCAGATCATACCTTTGGCGCATCGCATCCCTATGCGAAAGATAGTTTACCAAAGGATCTATTGGAGTTTTGTGACCTTTCGATAGCGTTTTTCAAAAAATAATACCCCTGAATATAAATCCACGGCAGTGCCGGGTAATTGACTAGAATATTATGAGTTTAAGTGGGTCTACTAAAAAAGGTAAAAAGTATCAGAATACTATACCAACAAACGAAGCGGGTTTTGGTAAAATGATACCAATACTAAAAGAGTACATTAATAACAAAGCTGAAAACATACCTAAAAAACAATTAGGGCCGTTTAAAACCGATGCAAGTATATACCAAACACCGCCCAAAAGCGGCTTAAGAATAACTTGGGTTGGCCACTCCAGTTTGTTGATTGAAATTGATGGCAAACGCATTTTAACCGACCCGGTTTGGAGCGACAGAGTATCATTCTCACAATTATTTGGGCCGAAGCGATTTTTTCAACCGCCGGTCGCATTGGATGATCTACCACCTTTGGATGCGGTGATCGTTTCGCATGATCATTATGATCACTTGGATAAAAATACGATCAAGTATTTCGCCGGTAAAAGCACCCCGTTTTATTGCTCGCTGGGTGTTGGGCAATATTTGAAAAGCTGGGGTATACTAGAGAATTACATTTTTGAGATGGATTGGGGTGATAGCGCTATGATAGACCATGATATAGTTTTGACGGCTGCGCCAGCCAGGCATTTTTCGGGCAGAGGGGTTGTTAATCGCAATGAAACACTGTGGTCTTCTTTTGTCATCAAAGGACCAAAACATAATATTTTCTTTGGGGCCGATTCCGGATATTCTCCCGATTTCAAAGAGATCGGCGAGGCTTATGGTCCTTTTGATTTGGCTATGCTGGAGATTGGCGCTTATGGAACATACTGGCCAGATATACATATGGGGCCGGATAATGCCAGTAATGCCAACATCGACGTAAAAGGAAAATTGATGATGCCTTTGCATTGGGGTACTTTCAGCCTGTCGCCACATGCATGGTTTGAGCCAATTGAACGACTGATTAAGTACGGTAAAGACAAAAACATACAGCTTTTTATACCCAAGCCGGGTGAACCTACCGAAGTTAAAGAGTACAACTCTGAATGGTGGAAGGAATATTTGAGTTAGAAATTTTAAGAAAAAGCAAAGGTGTTATGCTGAGCGTAGTCGAAGCATCTGCGTAAAGGCCTGCCCACATGCTTCGACTACGCTCGGCATGACACCCTCTTTTATAAGGCTAACCAACAGAGTTTTAAAAATTGTAACTTGCATGAAACTTAAAGCATATGGGACGCATCGTAATAGCCTGCTACAAACCCAAACCGGGTAAGAATGAAGCATTAAAAGCCCTGATGAAAACGCATTTATCAAAATTAAAACAGGAGAGCTTAGTCACTGACCGCGCTTCCATTATGATGGAAGCAACCGATGGAACCATTATCGAGGTTTTTGAATGGATTTCAGAAGAAGCGATACAGAACGCGCATACCAACCCGGCTGTGTTACAAATGTGGGGCGAATACGGCGAGGTTTGTGATTATGTACCTGTTGGAAGTTTAACCGAAGCGGCGAATTTGTTTTCGGGATTTGAATCGTTTAATTGATTGCATCAGAAACGAGTGGTGCTGAGTCTCTCGAAGCATAAGCGTAAAGGCCTGCCCACATGCTTCGAGAGCCTCAGCATGACACCCGGTTATTCTACCTCAATCCAATTACCATCTTCCCTAATAATGCCGATCAGTTCATCTAAAGCATTATCACTTGTAATATTTTTCTTAACAGCTTCTTTACCCCGGTAAAGCGTAACCTTACCCGGACCAGAGCCTACATAGCCGTAATCAGCATCGGCCATTTCGCCGGGGCCGTTTACGATACAGCCCATGATACCAATTTTTAATCCTTTAAGGTGGCTTGTACGGCTGCGGATCATTTGGGTGGTTTCCATCAGGTCGAACAGTGTACGGCCACAGCTTGGACAGGAGATATATTCTGTTTTTGAAATGCGCGAACGTGTAGCTTGTAATATGCCAAAAGCTGTTGAAGTAATAATATTTGCAGGAAGCTGCTGCGCATCTATCCAGATACCATCGCCAAAACCATCAACTAATAAAGCGCCTAGGTCGGTAGCTGCGTAAAGTTGAAGTAAAGTAGTAGCCCCCTCTAAATCTCCCCCGGTTGGGGAGACTTTCTTAATTTCTTCAATATTAAAAGAATAATCTTTCTTTATAATTACTGGAATATCTAAACCCAATTCTTCCATTTTGAAGAAGAATGAACGCTGGTCACTCATGCCGTTTAGGGCATCGGTTTCGAGGATGAAAACTAGCGTATTATTTAGTGGCAATAAACCGAATGCGTCAGAATCAATGTCAGATGGCTTTAATCTGACTAAGTTTAATGCTGATGAGCGGTCGACATCGCCAATATATTCTTGCAAAGTGAAAACAGGGTGGCAAAGTGTTTTATTGGTGAGCTTTAGCCATGTATCGTAGTTATAAAGCTGCTTTAAGTTACCCGGTAAATTAAATGATGGCAACTCATCCGCCAGGTAAACAAAATCTACCGATTGCTCGGCCATGTTATATTTATCCAATAATGGCGAATACATATAGCCTGCATCATTCAATACGGAAGGATCTTTTAAGTTAGCTTTCGATAAATCGATAACCACACGAGGCACCATGTGTCCGCCGATAAAGGCATTTGTTTCGTAGGTTTCTCGCTTTTTGTATTCGTAGGGGTTGTGTGAAGAAGGTAAAGGGTGAAAGGTAAAAGATGAAAGGTGATCTACTTCATTATTACCTTTCACCTTTTGCCTTTCATCTTTCGACCTACCAACATATCTATTCACTAACGCAATAGCAACCGGCGCTTCGGCTTCGGGTTCTTCGGTTAGGGAAACGCGGACGGTATCGCCCAGGCCATCTTCCAATAAAGTACCTATACCTACGGCGGATTTGATACGGCCATCTTCGCCGTCGCCGGCTTCTGTTACGCCTAAGTGAAGCGGGTAGTTCATGCCTTCGGCTACCATGGTTTCCACCAGTAAACGATAAGCCTGCACCATAACCTGTGGGTTACTGGATTTCATGGAGATCACCAAATTGTAATAATTCAGTGCCTCGCACATCCGCATAAACTCCATGGCAGATTCTACCATGCCTTGCGGGGTGTCACCATAACGGCTCATGATCCTATCGGACAGTGAACCGTGATTGGTGCCGATACGCATGGCAGTACCGTATTCCTTACATATTTTTACCAGCGGCGCAAATTTCTGATTGATGCGTTCCAGTTCGGCCTGGTATTCAAGGTCGGTATAATCAAGTTGATCAAATTTCTTTTTATCGGCATAGTTTCCGGGGTTCACGCGAACTTTTTCAACTATGCGAGCAGCTACTTCGGCCGCGTTTGGGGTAAAGTGGATATCGGCAACTAATGGCGCAGTGTAACCACGCTGGCGTAACTGCTTTTTTATTTCTGCGAGATTCTGGGCTTCCTTGATGCTTGGGGCGGTGATGCGAACGATCTCGCACCCGGCCTCGATCATACGAATAGACTGCTCAACCGTACCTATGGTGTCCATGGTATCGGTGGTGGTCATACTTTGGATGCGGATGGGGTTATTTGCACCCATAGGCACATCGCCAATGTAAACCTCGCGGGTTACAAAACGCGAATATTCAGTTAACGAATTACAATAGCGGCCTTGCAGCAATTTAACGGCATCAGTACTCATGCAGGGAATTTATAATGCAAAAATACGAAATTGGTTTTATGGTTTAATAATGAATAGTTTAATGCTTGTAAAGTTTAGGTTAACAATAAATACATAATTACCAAATAGGCATCTTGAAGCTGTAACCCTCAATATATTTTGGTGTCTAATGGTTAAGACTATTAAAACCATGAAGATATCTAATCCGCAAGCTTCTTTTTTTATTGGGATATTTTTTACCCTGGTGCAATTACAACAATTAACAGCCCAAACTTCATCTTCTTCGCATAAAAATGCTCCTGTAAAATCTTTTTCTTTTCCATTACAATTGGAGATGCACGTGCCTTTTGATCCGACTGCTTTTCCCAGCGGTTCAAATTCCTACCTGATATACGAGTTATATCTGACAAACTTCAGTTCCTCACCTGTAGACTTGAAACGTATAGAATTACTTGACGCAGATAGAAAAAGTATACACCCAGTTGCAACATTTAATATTACGCAATTACAAACCATGCTCCAACCTTTAGGCCCAAATGAAGCAGGCCCGGCTAAAAAACTAACTATTGCCGGAGGTCAAACTACAATAGTTTTCATGGAAGTGATAACAGACCGCAAAAAGCCTTTTCCGGGTAAAATAATACACCGGATAATAACAGAAACCGACTCACTGGATGGAGCGATAATTTCGACACACAATAATAAGTTGCAAGTGCTTGCATCCCCTGTAAAAGGTGCAAACTGGATTGCAGCTGATGGCCCCAGCAATGATGCAGACAATCATCACCGGCGCGGGGTGGTTATTCTTGAAGGGCGTGCTATAAATTCGCGGCGGTACGCTATCGATTGGAAAAAAGTAAAGGATAGCGTGTCTTTTTCAGGCAATCCGCGTAATGTTCATTCCTACTTCTGTTATGGCGAAAAAGTATTTGCAGTTGCGGATGGCCTTGTGATCAGGGTTAAAGATGGCTTGCCCAATAATATTCCTGGCCACGGCGAGGCATTTCACCCTGCTATACCACTAACTTTCAAAACACTTCCAGGAAACAATATCACTATTGACCTTGGCAATGGCCACTTCGCCTACTATATGCACTTACAGCCCGGGAGTTTGCGTGTAAAGGCAGGGGATCGGGTACATAAAGGACAACTATTAGCTTGTATAGGCGCCTCAGGGGATGCACGTGAGCCACATCTACATTTTGAGGTTACTAATTCCTCCAAGTTGCTTTTCGGAGAAGGGATACCTTATTTGATAAACCGCTATCGTTTAAATTCCAAAGGAAATGGTTTTACCGAGATGCATATCAATGAGCTACCTATCGACAAACAGATTGTTGACTTTGGGCAATAGAACATTAAGTTGTGGCAAGTTTATATTCTTGCTAATTCAACTAACTTATTTTCGTAAATTGAAGGATAAAAATAGATCATATCAACCTATCCTTAATCACCAAAGTCCCTGCCACTACATCATGCAAACATTGCTGCCTGCTGTTAAAAAAGTTATATAGATAGCCAATAAATAAAGTTAGCAATGATAATATCTTCGCCAAATTCCTACCGAAGGATTGCGCAAACCCGATCCTTTCACCCAGCAAGTCGGTGACTTTTATTTTAAGGATCTGCTTACCATAAGTGCCTTGTTTAGCGGATGCTTCCATTACAATGTGGTAAACTAAGTTCACTATTGGGATTACGGCTAACACGCTTAAAGCAATTACCATTTGCGTTGACTTTTTAGACGTAAATAGTAATGCAATCACCCCGAAAAATATAACTACCAGCGATACCATGAACCAATCCAAGGCGGATGCCATCCAGCGTTGGTCAAACCCGGCAAAGTATTGCGGGGCGAGGTGTTGTTTGCTAAAGCCAAGAAGCCCACGAAGTTCTTCAACTTCATGAGCTTCTTGGTAATCATCCATAGTGTGTGATCTTACAAAATCAGTCGGTTTGATTTTGCGCTGTTTTAATTCATCTATACTAAACGGGCCCTCGGGTTTACCGTTTATCACCAGCAGGTATTTGGTCGCCGAAACATTATCCGGCATATTAATACCTGTTCACCTTAAAGTCTGACATGCCCCCGCTTATATTAATATGTATCTTGTTTTTAGCGGATGCAAAGCCCGGAGTTTGGTAATTACCATCGCTTGTTTTTGTAAAACCATCAAAGTTGTTAGAGGACAAACCTGAATCAGTTTCGATTTCGCAGGCAGCATTTTGCGGGATATTGATATTTACACTTGCCATGCCTGTTGAAACTTCTATATCAGTAGTGGCCAAAGGTTCGCCCAGCTTAACCTTGAAAGATGCCGCGCCGCCGCTTAATTTAATTTTTTGAACTTTGTATTTACTTAAATCAAAGTCCAAACCTGCTGCTCCTGCTTCTACATAAATACTCCAGATCGGGCTACTATTTAATTTAAAGTTCACGGCGTTTTTGTTATCATCATTTCCCCAGTTAAAATGACCACCATGTTTCTCTTTCATATCAAAGTTAAGCACATAATTTGAGCCACTATTTGAGTGTGAAAGCTCGTAGCTGTTAAAGTGCTCTTTAGTATCAGCCTTAAATAACTGATCAGTAGTATCGGTTAAATTATATTGGGTACCGCCACCGCTAATATGTAATTCCGCAGTTTTAGCATCAGCAGTAAACGGCACATTAAAGTTGCTGTTGCCTTCTATCTTCACTATGCCTTTTACACCCGTTGTGTCATCATCGTCGTCATCATCATCGTCATCACTATCATTATTGTCATGATTATGGTTATGACCACTGTGCCATGTGTAGTTGTATGGCCAGTTAAACCTGTCGCCAAAATTGCCAAACAGTAACAAACCGAAACCGAGTATAATAACACCAATTTTTGCGGCATACGCGATTGGGGTATTATTATGTGCAAACACCAGGTTAACACCGGCAATGATCAAAAATATTGGCCACAAATGAAATATATTACTCCAGTGGAAATTGATATATCCAAAATTATCGAGCAGGAAAGCGAGGCCTATAAGTACCAGGACGAGTCCTGGAATAAATTTATCGTTTTTCATGATATTTATACGGTTGGTGTGTTGTCAGTTGATGGATTAGTTGTATTAGAGGTCGGCTCTTCCGCTTGCGGAATATCATTAGCAGGCTTCTGCCAGTTAGGGTCTTCCCAAGGTTGTTTTTGCTGACCTTTAAGAATCAAACCTATACCTATAGCAATAACAAATAACGGCCAAAGGCGATGGATATGAAAATCGGGGATCAGATCAAATTCGTGCATTAAATAGGCTCCGCCTAAAAATATCAGCACCACGCCAATTACTAATCCAGCGTTTGAACGTTGTTTTGGCGGGATAGTCCCCAACGGCAGATTTGATGTTACTGGCGGCACTATATAATCAACCGTTGCCGGGTCTGAGGGGGTAATAAAAGGGTTATAACACTTTTTTGGCAATACTATCCATAGTATAATGTAAGGGATAAGCCCCACGCCCATAATAAAGAATGCAAACGCGAATAACAAGCGGACAACTGTAATGTCCATGTCCAAATATTCGGCTAAGCCGGCGCAAACACCACCAATCATTTTGTGGTAAGGGTCGCGATATAATTTCTTTTCCATTTTAGTTTTATAATTAATTTTTTTAAACCTGGCCGTTAACCGGCTTTATTATTATTTCATCCACATTGGCGCCCGGGCTCATTTTGTAGATATTTATTAAGCTCGAGGCAATATCCTCTGGCATTACCATCACATTTTTGTCGACTTCAACGCCATCCCATGAACTGGTTAATGTTGAGCCCGGTATTACGGCAGTTACCTTTACATTGTGAGCTTGCAACTCCAAACGCATTACTTTTGTTAGACCAAGCAGCGCGAATTTTGTTACGCTGTAAGTGCCTGCAGCAACCACCGGGTTTAGCGAAGCAACCGAGCAGATGTTAAAGAAGTGCCCTTCACCCGCCGCGATCATTTTTTTACCGAAGTAACGATACAACTCATAAGCCGGTGCAAGGTTGGTATTAATGCTTTTTTGGAAAGTATCTTCACCATCATCCAAAATACTGTAGGGTTCATATATCCCTGCATTATTTACAACGATATTGATTGCACCAAGCTCCTTTTCGGCATCAGCTGCAAACTTTAATATTTGGGCTTTTACACTTACATCTGTAGCGGCAGTAAATATTTTAATATTCGGGTTGATGCGGTTAAGTTCGGCTTTAAAATCAGCAAGGGCCTTTTCACCACGAGCGCAAACAGCTACATTGATACCTTCTTTTGCTAACGCGATAGCAATTGCCCGGCCAATTCCTTTTGTTGCTGCGGTAATGAATGCGTTCTTCATTTTTATTAATTTATTCTTTGGTTTGTTATAACACTACAAATGTAATATGGATTATACAAGCTTAATTATAGCTTTTGGCAAAGCGATTTAAAAAGTCGGTAAAGCGCATATAATTAGCGGTGAATAAAAGCACATTACATGAATACATGCCAAAAAACTATATTTGCTTAAAGGTACTTCAAATGACAATACTTCTCTCCTGTATTTTAATTACCACAATGGCAATATATGCTTATAATATTTGGCATTATAGTGATCTCTGTCAATTGGGGCTTATAAAATCAAACAAGAATATATCTTTAAAAAGGATTAATGAGGCACTTTCCAATATAAATAACGATGCTGATTTGAAACAAAAAGCCCTTAACCTCAAAACGTCCTACAAAATTTATTTATTCTTTTTTTACTTGCTGTTTACGCTCGCTTTAGTAGCATTTTATAAATGCTAAAGTTAATCTTGTGTAGATTAAGTCATTTTTATCTCAACAATCCTTCTTTTTAAACTATTTAAGGATTTCCAAGTTTGTTAAAAGAAAATAAGCTTATTTTTAACGGATTTTTAATTTCTACATGTTTCATAGCTTAGGAAAATATATACTCTTACTACGTTTAAGTTTCAGGAAGCCTGAAAAATTTAGCGTTTATTGGGCCGAAGTAATGCGCGAGATGGTTTCTGTAGGGGTGGGTTCGCTGGGCATTATATCTATCATTTCGGTATTTATCGGGGCGGCAACTACCATTCAAGTGGCATTCCAATTGTCAAGTCCGTTAGTGCCGCGCAGCATTGCAGGTAGTATCGCCCGCGACTCAACTATATTAGAATTCAGTCCTACCATATCCTCACTGGTATTGGCGGGTCGTGTGGGTTCCAGCATGGCATCACAGATTGGCACCATGCGTGTTACCGAACAAATTGACGCTTTGGAAATAATGGGCGTAAATGCGCCGGGATATTTAATATCGCCTAAAATTATAGCGGGTGTTACCATGTTCCCTATATTGGTTATCGCATCTATCGCATTAGGAATTTTCGGAGGATGGCTTGCTTGTGTAGTTTCAGGTGACGTTTCTCCTGCTGATTATCTTAGCGGTGTTCATGAAGGCTTTGAGGGTTTAACCATTAGGGTTGCCATAGTTAAAGCAATAGTATTTGGATTCATCATTACCTCTATATGTGCTTACCAGGGTTTTTATACCTCGGGTGGTGCTTTGGAAGTTGGGCAGTCCGCTACACGAGGCGTTGTATATAGTTGCGTTATGGTTTTATTTGCCGATCTGGTTATAACACGTTTAATGCTATGATCGAGATAAAAGGTATAACTAAAACTTTTGGCGATAATGATGTACTAAGAGGTATAAGCGCGAAATTTAAACCAGGTAAAAACAATCTCATCATTGGCGGTTCAGGTTCAGGAAAAACCACTTTACTTAAATGCATTGTTGGCCTGCACGAACCCACAAAAGGCGATGTTATTTTTGATGGTGAGAACTTTACTCAAATGAA
This sequence comes from Mucilaginibacter tundrae, assembly GCF_013408825.1. Taxonomy (GTDB): domain Bacteria; phylum Bacteroidota; class Bacteroidia; order Sphingobacteriales; family Sphingobacteriaceae; genus Mucilaginibacter. The sequence goes on along the minus strand of NZ_JACCBZ010000007.1, from coordinate 177,651 downwards.
TTTTGAGCAACGTGTACCTATTCGTACGCATATCGGTATGCTATTCCAAAACTCGGCTTTGTTTGATTCGATGACGGTTGAGGAAAACATCATGTTCCCTTTAAACCTGTTCACCGATCGCACCCATGCAGAAAAACTTGATCGTGCTAATTTTTGCTTAGAGCGTGTTAACCTTAAAGGTAAAAACAAATTATATCCTTCTGAATTATCTGGCGGGATGAAGAAGCGCGTGGGTATTGCCCGCGCTATATCCATGCAACCAAAGTATTTGTTTGTGGATGAGCCCAACTCGGGTCTCGACCCAAAAACATCTATTTTGATTGATGAATTGATCAATGAACTAACTGAAGAATACCAGATAACTACCGTAATTGTAACGCATGACATGAATTCGGTAATGGGTATAGGAGATCATATCATTTTTTTACATCAAGGTAAAAAATGGTGGGAGGGCACCAAAGACGAAATTGCTCATACTGATAACAAAGAACTAAATGACTTCGTATTCGCCAGTAAATTTATGCGGGCAGCGAAGGCGAGATTATAGCGATTAGTTAATTTGGATTAGAGATTAGCCAGAAGACCTGTATATTTGCGCTTTAATTACTAATCTTTAATCTCCAAACACCAATCTTTCCACTAATGATTCAACTCCTCACACCTACGCACTGGAAAGATTACGAGCTGATTGATTGCGGCGATTTTGAAAAACTGGAGCGTTTTGGTGCCGTAATATTAATTCGCCCCGAACCACAAGCAGTTTGGAGCAAAGCTTTGCCTGCAAGTGAATGGCAACGGCTACACCATATCAAATTTAAAGGCCGCTCTGCCACATCGGGCGATTGGGTTAAGAAAAATCCTAACATCCCTGATCGCTGGCATATCGAATATAAAAATAAAGAAGCCGCTATAAAATTCAGATTAGCAATGACATCGTTTAAGCATTTGGGCATTTTTCCCGAGCAGGCGGTTAATTGGGATTATATATCTAAAAATATTAAGCAGTTTAAAACGCCTGAGCCAAAAGTGCTTAATTTATTTGCCTATACAGGTGGTGCATCGTTAATAGCTGCCGCTGCCGGTGCTGATACTACTCACGTTGATTCTATTAAACAGGTAGTTACGTGGGCAAATGAAAACCAGGAAATATCAGGCATCAAAAATATCCGTTGGGTAGTTGAGGACGCCTTGAAGTTTGTAAAACGTGAATTAAAGCGCGGCAAAAAATATAACGGTATCATCCTTGACCCACCCGCTTACGGCCATGGCCCTAATGGTGAAAAATGGAAGCTGGAAGATCATATCAACGAAATGATGCATGATGTTGTGGAACTGCTGGATCCGGAAGAACATTTCTTAATATTGAATACTTACTCGCTTGGGTTCTCCGCTGTCATCATTGAGAACCTTATCAAAAGCGCTTATCCTAAGGTAGAAAACCTTGAGATTGGCGAATTATATCTGCAGGCAACATCGGGCCCAAAACTGCCATTAGGAGTGTTCGGCAAGTTTTATAAAAATAAAAATTAATTAGCCCGTTAAAAATTTATATTTACACGATAGTATTATTTTTATTATGACCCATAAATCATAACATGAATAATATATAACAACATTACAATTAGCTATTTATACATTACCCGCGTTTTTATGAAATTGAAAAACATTATTTTTTCTGCCACCTTTCTACTGTTGCCTTTAATATTCTTTACCAATTGTAGCCAAAGCAGCACTGCGGCAAAAGATGCGGGTAAAACTGCAGAGAAAACAGCAGTTACAACTATTACTACTACTAAAACCGACACCGTAATCAACCACGTAACCTATCCTCCGCTTAATAAAAAGCTGTACGATTCGTTAATGAAAAAACTTGCCCATGGCGATACCACTGGCAGATGGCCGGTTAAAAATGCGCCTTACCCTTTGCCAGGTGCAATTTTACCGTTTAAGCGCGTAGTTGCCTATTATGGTAACTTATACTCAAAAAAGATGGGGATTTTAGGCGAGCTTCCGCCAAATGAAATGCTCGCCCGTTTACACCAGGCAGTACAAGAATGGCAAAAAGCTGATCCGTCAACGCCGGTCCAACCTGCTTTGCATTATATAGCTGTTGTTGCCAGCGGCGATCCGGGTAAAGATCATATGTATCGCCACCGCATGCCATTTAAACAGATTGATACTGTATTGTACCTGGCTAAAAAAGCACATGCTATTGTGTTTTTAGACATCCAGGTATCATTAAGTAATATTCGTGCTGAGTTGCCTTTATTAGAAAAATACATTGAAATGCCACAAGTACATATTGGTATCGATCCTGAATTCTCCATGAAAGACGGAACTTTGCCGGGTAGAAAAATTGGCACTTTTGACGCAGCTGATATTAACTATGTATCTGATTATTTAGCTAAAGTAGTTCGTAAGTATAACTTGCCTCCAAAAATTCTAATCGTACACCGTTTTACAAGGAAGATGGTAACCAATTACAAAGAGATTAAATTACATAAAGAGATACAATTTGTAATGAACATGGATGGATGGGGCGAACCTGATTTGAAAACAGGCACCTACCGTAACTTTATTTATCCTGAGCCGGTACAATTCACAGGCTTTAAATTATTTTACAAAAACGATATTAAAAAGGCACCACACCACATGCTAACTCCGCAGGAAGTTTTAAAATACAAGCCTTACCCTATTTATATACAATACCAATAGAAGGGTTATCCATCATAAACAAAAGTCTCATCCTTAATCAGATGAGACTTTTTTGTTTAATTAAAGTAAAGCCATCTCAAACTAATATTACAAACTTAATATCAGCGTGTAAGGCATAATTATTATTTTCGCCGATCATATATTTTAATAACACCGGATCTGTCAATTTCTTACCACCTTAATGAAGTTTTATTTTGTTCTTAACGCGTTTATTATAGCATCCTTTATTGGTTTAAATAGTTATGCGCAGCAAAATCAATCACCGGGTATTCCTATTACAAAACTATCTCCTACCGGCGCTAAGCCCGGTTCAAAGGATACCACGGTTATGGTTAGAGGCACGAAGCAACAGGACATTGGCGACGTTTTACATAAATTATTCCATAGCAAAACCACTCCCGAGATTGATTCTATAACTTCAAAACCGCAAGTTTCGGTAATACCAGCAGTTGGGTATTCACTGGTAACAAGCTTTGCCGTTGTGGTATCGGGCAATATAGCATTTCGTAATGGCCCCCAATCCAGAATATCAACTGTGGTAGCAAGCGCGTCATATACGGAAAATAAACAGATTATTATTCCAATACAAACCAGCTTTTGGACCAAGGACAACAGTTATGAGTTTGTTGGCAATTATAGTTATTTAAAATATCCGCAAAGCACATATGGATTAGGCAGCGATTCAAAAATCGCCGCCAATGACCCGATGGATTACTCCTTAATACAATTTTATGAAACCATACTACGGCATGTTGGTGGGAATTTTTACGCAGGCTTAGGTTATGATTTTGATGATCATTGGGATATATCCGAAAAAGGCAATCCTGATGGTTCTGTGTCTGACTATGCTAAATATGGCACAGCAACACGCACTATTTCTTCAGGGTTTACGCTTAATGGCCAGTTAGACTCACGCGACAATGCTATCAATCCATCAAAAGGAGCATACATAGGTTTACAATTGCGTAATAGCGACAAAAATTTCGGTGCAACAAAAAACTGGCAATCCTTAATTATTGATGTGCGTAAATACATTAATTTCCCCGAAGGATCGGACAATACACTTGCCTTATGGAATTATGATTGGATGATTATTGGTGGTAAACCGCCGTATTTGGATTTGCCTGCAACGGGTTGGGACGCGAATTTCGCCACGGGCAGAGGCTATATACAGGGAAGGTTTAGGGGAAACGAAATGATATATACAGAAGCAGAATATCGTTATAAAATAACTGCTGATGGTGTACTTGGCGGTACAGTATTCGTAAATGGTGAATCCTTTACAGCAGAACGGGGTACTAGCCTACAATCCATACAACCAGGTTTTGGGCCAGGTTTACGTGTAAAGCTAAATAAAGTATCAAATACCAATATCTCCATCAACTACGGCTTTGGTAATGAGGGTTCCCGAGGCTTATTTATTTCTGTAGGCGAAGCGTTTTAATCTTCATTTACCGGCGGCATGTAAGCAAGCTTTTTATCAAAGTAAGCATTCCAGCTATTTTGTTGCACGCGATTTACCATATGCTCGGTATCCGCATCATAGTCTAAATTCAATTGTTTGTACTTAGCATCTATCCGGTCAAATATTGCCTGAGCTTGTTGGCGATAGTTAGCATAGAATACTGTTTTGCCTACTGTACGTAATAATTCCTGTTGCTCCATATAAGCAATTGTATAATGACCCTGCTCATGTCTCAGAATCTCAGCAAGCTGATCTTGTGATTTTATCATCCTGCGGTTCATCCATGACCTGTTCCTGTTCATGGTTACCTTAATATCGAATTTCAGCAGATAATAATTATCTTTTGGGTTAGCTTCGTAATGAAAATCAATAGTACAATTTGTGTAAGCAACAACCCCATCTCCATTGGTGAGTGGTATACCCTGAAAATCATTGGACGTTAATTTTTGATAAGAAGTACCTTGAGCCGATGCTTCTTGCAAAGCCGGCCAAATTAAAACTACGGCACAAATCAACCCCGGTAAATTAATCTTCATTTAATTATTTAGAACTTTTCCCTTTCGACTGCTCGTTATGTAAAAGGTTTAAGCTCATCATCTCTTTCATGGTTTGCTGCATAGCATCGGTTGATCCATCAAGGAAGATCACATTGCCCTGAGAGTTCTCCGCGAAGTGTTTGATGGACTCTGTCCACATGGTAAATAGGATAACAGAAGTATCCATATGGGCATCCTGCATTTCTTTGGCAGCTACACTCATACCCTTGGCCACTTCCTGGCGGAATAAAGCCACACCTTGCCCGCGTAATTGAGATGCCTGGCGCTCGGCCTCGGCAGAAATTTTAATCGCGTTACCTTCGGCTTCAGCAGCCTTGGTTTTAGTGATCAGCAAAGCTTGTCCTTCGTTCTCAGCGGCCGCTTTGAGGTTATTTGAAGCAACCACCTGGCTCATGGATTTCATGATGATATCATCAAATGTAATATCATTCAACTGCAGATCCTGTAAATGATAGCCCCAGTTTTCTAGGATTACATCCAATTGTTCTTTTACGTGTTCTACAATATCACGGCGAAGCACCAATACTTCTGCCTGGCGCTTAGTGGCCACAAAGGCACGGATCGAACCTTCAACCGTACGGATGAGCGCCTGCATCAGGTTACGCTCATCAACAAACTTAAATGCTACGTTAACTATGCTTTCTTCAGATTGATTGAGTACAGAATAAAGCAGCATCGCCTTGAAATATACATTGGCTTGGTCGAAAGTTACGGCCTGAAATTCCAATTCGACAGAGCGGTTTTGAATAGATATGCGTGAATACACATTTTCGATTAGCGGAAGTTTAAAATTCAAACCCGGCGACATGATGCGACGGTATTTACCGAATACAGTAATTACAGCAATAGTGCCCTGTTTTACAGTCACAAAGCATGACGATAAAAGGATGAGCAAAATGAAAACAATAACAAATAATACGATTATTGACGTTGACATGGGTGATAAAATTTATAAATCTAATATAGAACTAATTATTGGTGTGTTATTTGTTTTTAATAAAACACTCACAACAAAAAATTTAACCATGAACTTAAAACGTACTTTCGGCGCTATTCTTACCGTACTGGGTATTATAGGGCTAATTTATGCCGGCATCGGTATCATCAACCATAATAATGGCGCAACTACACTTATCGTAGTAGGCTTAATAGCATTGTTATTCTTCTTCTCGGGTATAAGCCTGGTAAGAAATACAAAGGACGAAGCTTAGTAAGCTTAAGCCTTTTGAATTATTACTCAAAAAAAAATCCTTTCGGTTGAAAGGATTTTTGTATTTAGGTTTAGAATTAGTTAGTATTAATTAGTGCTACTAGATTTATCAACGTCTGATAGATCTAAGTCACCTCCTTTAAACGAACTTAACAAGCGACCTCCTTTGTAAAAGTATCTGCTGTAATAAGCGTCGTCCAAGCTACTGATGGCTACACCCTTTGATGAAGCATGTGCAAAGCGGTTATTGCCAAGGTATATACCAATGTGCGATATACGGCGGCTATGTATTTTAAAGAAAACCAGGTCCCCTTCTTTCAATTCGTCTTTACCAACCGGGCTAACCATGCTGAAAATATCACGTGAGTTGCGTTTAATATCCAGGTTAAAAACTTCGCTGTATAATTCTTTTGTAAACGCAGAGCAATCGATACCTTTTTTTGAACTACCGCCAAAACGGTAAGGTGTACCGATCCAATCATATACAAAATGGAAAAGTTTCATGTTTGAGGTTGCAGATAAAGCAACTCCCATAATTTGTGACAGATAATCTTTCGCTAAACTTTCGTCGTCGTCCTGAGATTTTTCAGCAGGTTGCACTGATGTTACTTTTGTTTGAGCCTGAGTGGCTAAAACGCTGAAAAATAATGCAATAACAATTAATATTTTCTTCATTTAATCCTTAGTTTGTTGTTATTAGGTCAACAAAATGTTTATTAAATTATACAATGTGTACATCGTAGGATACAAAACTATCCATATTTTTCAATTATGCAAATAAAAAGGGGCATTTTTTGAGAAAAATATAATGCCAGAAAGCTTTCCACTCGCTATAACTTATTAACTATTAATAAACAATTGTGAATTAGCAACGTTCATTTCTACGGTTTTAGTATCAAATTAGTTACAAATTAACATACCGCCAGGATCACTTAGGAGAAACTACAACGATAGAGTGTAATAATTAAGAAATCTTTTTGAAGAAATGCATAGTAGTTTCGATAATTTGCAGGATATAATTAGATTTGCGCTTTACTCAGAAAAAAATTGGTTGTTTACAGATGAGTTCGATCGAAATAAATAAAGATACCTACCTTAAGTGGTACGAGTGGATGCTGCTGATGCGCAGGTTCGAAGAAAAAACCGGGCAATTATACGGACAACAGAAAATAAGGGGCTTTTGCCACTTATATATAGGCCAAGAAGCCGTGTTAGCCGGAGCCATGTCGGTTATAAGGCAAGAGGATAGTATGATCACCGCATATCGTGATCACGCCCATGCTATTGCTAAAGGTGTAACTACGAAGTCTATAATGGCTGAGATGTATGGTAAAGCTACCGGGTGCTCAAAAGGCAAAGGGGGCAGTATGCACATGTTTAGTAAGGAAAAGCACTTTTACGGTGGCCATGGTATAGTAGGCGGTCAGATCCCATTAGGAGCAGGTGTTGCCTTTGCTGAGAAGTTTAAAGGTACCGACAATGTGAATATTGCCTACATGGGCGATGGTGCTGTTCGTCAAGGTGCGTTAAATGAAACCTTTAACATGGCTGCTTTATGGCAGTTGCCTGTAATCTTTATTTGCGAAAATAACGGTTATGCCATGGGTACTTCAGTAGAGCGTACTACCATCCAAACAGATATTTACAAATTAGGCTTGCCTTACGGCATCCCATCGTCAGCGGTTGACGGTATGGATCCTGTCGCGGTACATAACGCGATGGACGAGGCTGTACAACGTGCCCGTCGCGGTGAAGGACCAACATTTTTAGAAATGCGTACCTATCGCTATAAAGGTCACTCGATGTCCGATCCGCAAAAATATCGTACTAAAGAGGAACTGGAAAGCTACAAAGCGAAGGATCCGATTGAGATCGTTAAACAAACTATCGAAAAAGAAGGTTACGCTGACGAAAAATGGTTTGAGGAAATTGCTGAAAAGATCAAAGCTGAGGTTGAAGAAGCGGTACAATTTGCCGAAGAATCGCCATGGCCTGAGGCATCAGAGCTTTATACTGATGTTTATGTTCAGGAAGATTACCCTTACATTAGGGACTAATTATATAATACACAGAATTTAAACTATTCAAAATAGAATGGCTGAAGTAATTAAAATGCCTAAAATGAGCGATACCATGACCGATGGTGTTTTAGCGAAGTGGCATAAAAAAGTTGGCGATAAAATAAAATCAGGCGATGTAATTGCCGAGATCGAAACAGATAAGGCTACGATGGACTTTGAATCATACCAGGATGGCATATTGCTATTTATCGGTATTGAAGAAGGGCAAGGCGCGCCGGTTGATTCTGTTATCGCTGTAATAGGAAAAGAAGGAGAAGATTACAAAGCCGCTTTAAGCGCTGTGCCCGAAGCAGCCGCTCCTGCAAAACCAGCCGAGGCTGCACCTGCTGCCGAAGCATCAAAACCTGCTGCAGCTGCAGCCCCTAAGGTTGATACCTCAAAAATACCGGCTACTGTAATACGTATGCCTGCTTTGAGCGATACCATGACCGAGGGTGTGATAAACAAATGGAATTTTAAAGTTGGTGATAAAGTAAAATCTGACGACTCATTAGCTGATGTGGAAACCGATAAGGCTACTATGGAAGTTGTAGGTTACGAAGATGGCACCTTGTTATACATAGGCCCTAAAGAAGGCGAAGCCGCGCCGGTAAATGGCATTATCGCTATTGTTGGTAAAGAAGGAACTGATATTACGCCTTTATTGCAAGATGGCGTTGGCGCTCCTGCCGCTAAAGCTACTGAGGTTATCCCTGCCGCGACAGCAGCAACTGTCGAAGCTACCCCTGCCGAACCACAATTCAGTGCGGACGATAGTCGCGTTAAGGCATCACCGTTGGCACGTAAGATCGCAAAGGAAAAAGGCATCAACCTTAACCAATTAAAAGGTTCTGCCGAAGGTGGTCGTATCGTTAAAAAAGATATAGAATCATTTGTACCACCTGCTGCAAAACCAGCTGCTGCTCCGGCCTCATCTCCTGGACCTGCCACATCATCAGCCCCGGCTGCTGTTGTAGCTTCGCCGTATGTTGGTGTTGAGAAGTATACAGAGAAACCAGTTAGCCAGATGCGTAAGGTTATTGCTAAGCGTTTGTCTGAAAGCTTATTTACCGCACCACATTTCTATGTTACCATGTCTATCGATATGGATCAGGCGATCGTAGCACGCGGTAAAATAAACGAAGTTGCCCCTGTAAAAATATCATTTAACGATTTTGTATTGAAAGCTTGCGCTGTTGCCTTAAAACAACATCCTGCTATCAACTCATCATGGCAGGGGGATAAGATCCGTTTTAATGAGCATATCAACATAGGTGTTGCCGTTGCTATCGAAGATGGTTTATTGGTACCGGTTGTTCGTTTCGCGGATGGAAAATCATTAAGCCAGATCTCTGGTGAAGTAAAAGACTTTGCACAACGTGCAAAAGCTAAAAAACTTCAACCGTCTGATTGGGAAGGTTCAACTTTCACCATATCAAACTTAGGTATGTTTGGCGTTGATGAATTCACCGCTATTATTAATACACCGGATGCTTGTATTTTAGCAGTAAGCGGTATACAACAAGTTCCGGTTGTTAAAAACGGCGCTGTTGTACCTGGTAACGTAATGAAAGTAACCCTAAGTTCCGATCACCGTGTGGTTGACGGCGCAACGGCTTCAGCTTTCTTATTAACATTGAAATCATTGCTAGAAGAACCGGTTAGACTTTTAGTTTAACCCAGATAGTAATCATATAAAAAAAGAGCGGCTGATCAAATGATCAGCCGCTCTTTTAGTTTACAAATTAATCTGGCCAGATATTAATACGTCTTCCTGCCCTGATCTGCAAAAGAAAACACTTTACGCATCAATGGAGTTGAACGTGCGTTTAAGTTTCTGCGGATGTTAAGCTCTTCTTTCGCTATTTCAATAAAAACACCATTAATAGCTTGCTGGGTAGCATAATCGGTTAAATCAGGATTAATGTGCGATACAAAGGGCAGCTTATTATAGGTTTTCGCTACATCACCATAATATTTGGTTGCACCCACTTTATTTAAGCTGGCTTGTATAATGGGCCTGAATTGCATGGCCAGTTGGGCGCTGGTAGTGCGGCGGAAATATTGGGTAGCCGCATCAGGCTGGCCTAATAGTATGCTGGCGGCATCATCAACACTCATATGCCTTATGGCATCAACAAAAATTGGTTCTGCCTGGGCAACGGCGTCTTCAGCAGCGCGGTTAAGTGATAATATTACCTGATCGCATTGCTTGCCAAGGCCTAACCCGCGTAAAGTATGTTCAGCCTTTTGCGCCTGCGGCGGGAAAAGTATTTTAACGGATGGATTGCCGAAAAACCCGTTAAGAGCAGATAATTGACTGGTGCTTTTGCTGGTTCCCTGCAACAGGGCATCTTTAATACCAGCAGACATATCAAATATTGACGGTTGTTGTTGTGCACAGGCATCAGCGCAATGCGTAATAGTTTGTAAACCTGTTATCGCGAAAAAGGCAAATGTGATTGATAGTAAGAATTTCTTCATCAGGGGTAAATTAAATGATCAGAAGGTTGAAACTAATTGAGTTTACGCTACAAATCTTAGCAGCATAAAAACTATTCCTGCAATTAACGCAGAAATTGGAATAGTTATTATCCATGCCCAAATTAGATTGATGGTTACACCCCAACGTACCGCTGACACACGCTTGGTTAAACCCACACCAATGATTGAACCGGTAATGGTATGTGTAGTTGATACCGGGATACCAAAATGCTCGGTTATTAATAGTGTTACAGCACCGGCAGTTTCGGCGCTAACACCTTCAAGCGGAGTTATTTTGGTGATCTTAGATCCCATGGTCTTTACGATCTTCCAACCGCCAGACATGGTACCTAATGCTATGGCAGAGTAACACGCCAGCGGGATCCAATCGGGCATTGCAGCACCGGGTAATATTATTTTTGAAGCGATAAGCGTTACGTATAAAATACCCATTACCTTTTGCGCATCATTAGTACCATGTGAAAAGCTTAATGCAGCTGATGACACCAGTTGCAATCTTTTAAACCATCTTTCAGCTGTTGATGGCCTTGATCGTTTACAGATATGCAAAATGATTATTGTTACAATATAGGCTATCACCAAACCAATTACCGGGGCTAGTACTATGTAAGCGATTGTAGTAAGAATCAGCTTTATATTAATAGCGGTTAAACCGTTAACGCCCATATAAAAAGCATTGGTAATACCTGCACCAGCAAAACCGCCAATCAATGTATGTGATGAACTTGACGGGATACCAAACCACCAGGTAGTTAAATTCCAGGTGATGGCGGCAACCAAACCGGCCAGTATAACATGCATGGTGACAAAATGCTCATTAACTATTTTTGAGATAGTGTTGGCTACCCTATGATCCTTAACGATAAAATAAGCCAGGAAATTAAAAGCAGCGGCCCAAACAACCGCCTGAAACGGAGTTAATACCTTGGTTGATACAATGGTGGCAATAGAGTTTGCGGCATCGTGAAAACCGTTGGTATAATCAAATATTAGCGCCAGTGCAACTACAACAACAAGTAAGGTGGTTACCATCTAATAGAATAGTGCTTTAAGCGTTTTTAACTAATATTGATTCCATTACGTTAGCGGCATCTTCGCACATATCTGTAGCATTTTCGAGAGCGGCTAATATTTCTTTATATTTTATAAGTTTGATCGCATCGGTTTCATATAAAAACAGATCAGCCACAGCACGGTCAAATACATAATCGGCTTGGTTTTCAATACTGTTTATCCTGATGCATGAATCGGCAATAGCACGTATATTTCGCAAGTCTTTTAATTCGCGTACAGCTTTTTCCAAATCGATACTTCCCTGTAATATCAGGTCGGATAGTTTACGGATATGCTCATTATATTCGTCAATACGATAAAGGCTCATTCGGTTTGCCGCGCCTTGTATGTTATCGGCAACATCATCAATCGCGGTTGCAAGCGCGTGTATGTCTTCGCGGTCAAAGGGGGTAATAAAATTCTTTCCTAACTCTAAATAAATCTGGTGGGTAAGTTCGTCGCCTTTATTTTCCAGCTTATCAATTTGCTTAAATAATTCCTCGCGGGTAACAGGGTTTGCAGAGTTTACGGCTTCAACAAGTACGGTGGCTATAGCTACAACATTGCTGGCTGCCTGCTCAAATAGAGGGAAAAATATCTTTTTCTCTTTAGGTACAAAGTATTGGAATATGCTGTTTAATGACATACTTTTTTGATCGATTTGGACAAATGTACGCTAACTATGTTAAGTTAATGTTAACTTTTTAAAACAGGTATGTTAGAGAATTGTAAACTTGGCTTGGTCTTCTGTAAAGTGAAGCCAAAAGTTGAACCCAATCCCTCAGTACTACGCACATTAATGGTTTGTTGATGGGCCTCCACAATATGCTTCACAATAGCCAAACCCAAACCTGAGCCTCCTATTTGTCTTGAGCGACTGGTATCCGTCCTGAAAAAACGCTCAAATAAGCGTGGAAGATACTTTTCTTCGATACCAATACCATCATCAGTTACCTCAACCAAAACCTGGTCGTGCAGTTCAAATAAACTTATCGAGGTGCTTCCACCTTCCTTGCCATATTTTAAGGAGTTATCAATCAGGTTTACCAATACCTGCACCATCTTTTCCCTGTCAGCATAAACAGGTATCGGCTCATCATATTTTTGTTTGAATACCAATTTTATATGATGTTGGGAAGCCTTCATCTCCATCGATTCAAAAACTTCTTTGATCAGATCGTTTATTTTAAATTTGGTGTAGTTGATGGCCATTTCACCGGTTTCCAGTTTAGAGATCTCGTCCAGATCTTTGATCAGGTAGCTTAAACGATCAACATTACGGGCGGCTTTGGTTAAAAAGTCTTTGGCCATATCCAAATCCTCAAATTCATCATCCTGTATGGCCTCAATATAACCCTGTATGGCGAATAACGGCGTTTTAAATTCGTGGGAGATATTGGATAAAAAATCACGGCGAAACTTCTCCTGCGTGCGCAAATCGTCAATTTCTATTTTTTTTTGTTTGGCCCACTCTTTTACTTCGTTTTCTACATCATTTATCGGGTCAGCGCTTACATGTTCGCCTAAAGCATCGCGCAGGTCGCGGCCTAACTTCAAGTTGTGGATTAGTTTGTAAATGAGCTTTATTTTGGAGTAGATATATTTCTCTATCAGCCAATAAAAAATCAAAAAACTGGTAACTATGGTAACCCCAAAGGTTATTGCCACATCGTACCAATTATGCCTGAAGTAATAGTTGAGTGCGGATAGGGTAACGGCAACCGCAGCCGCGTTAATTAAAACAAGTACGCGCAATTTCATGCGCTAATTTACAATTTGTAAATGATTAGCTTACAGCGTGAAGGTTATATTTTTGTTAATAGGATTTAATAATTGTCATTCTGAGCGGTAGCGAAGAATCTGTAAAGTAGCTACATTGGTACAGATCTTCGTACCTCAGAATCAATTATTGGTTGGCAATGCCAGTTCGCGATTCTTCGTTCCTCAGCAATGACAATTTCTCTTATTTACTTGTTTCTACATCAATGGTAACCGTAACATCATCTGCCATCACCATACTGCTGCCACCTATTCCGAAATCAGAGCGCTTTAGTTTTAAAATGCCGTTAAAATCGGCGACACTGCCACTCTCGGTATAGGTAAAAGGTAAATTCAATAAATGGGTTTTATTTTTTATGGTGACATTAAATTGCCCTACATAATTATTACCGCTTTTATGTTTAATAGCAACAGATTTCATGGTTATTTGGGGGTAAGTAGCAACATCAAAGTAGTCGGCGCTTTTGAGGTGCTCGTCTTTCATGTCGTTACCTGTATTGAGGCTTTTCATATTGGCAGATGCATCAATACTGCTTGAGCCTAAATTAGTGGCATCAAACAAGATATTTGCATGCACATCATTTATATTGCCACCTGTATTAAAACCCATATTCTTTATCTGAAAAGCGACGGTTGCTTTAGTGATTGTATACTTTACCTGTGCTATTGCCCAGTTCATCACAAACAATAAAAACAATAAGGGAAGATATTTTTTATTCATAAGCTATATAACGAAGATTTGGCATATTATGGTTTCAACACAAGTATTTTTAATTTAGCAGATATAAACAACCAATTTATAACATCTACCTATAATGAAAGTAAAACTAATATTATTTTTTCTGCTGCTTGCATTTACCCGGCAATCGTTCGCGCAGCAAGGCTTCCCATTTGCAAATGAAATACGCGCTTTTAAACACCAGGATAGCCTAAGCTTCCCAAAGCCTGATGGAATTTTGTTTATCGGCAGTTCATCAATCCGCAAATGGACCGATCTGGAACAGCGCTTTCCTAATGAACCCATCATTCGCCGCGGTGTTGGTGGTTGCGAGTTATGGCAAATTGTAGATTATTATACCCCGTATATTTTATTCCCTTACCATCCACGTAAAATATTTATTTACGCCGGCGAAAATGATATCGCGGCGGGCAAACCGGCAACATTTGTTGCTGATGAGTTTACCAAACTCTATTTAATGATAAGGGCGCAATTGCCTGCGGCTGAAATTTATTTTATGTCCATAAAACCAAGCCCAAGCAGGGTTAAGTATTACCCGGAAGTTTATAAGGCCAACGATTTGGTAAAAGCCTATTTATCCAACAAACCTAAAAGCCATTATATTAATTTAGTAGATGCTATTTATAAACCGGGCACAACTGCTCCCGATTCAAGCCTGTTCCAGGGCGACTATCTGCATTTAAATAGCATAGGCTACGACAAATGGCAAAAGGTATTACAACCCTATGTAAACTAAGTAAAAAAGCCCCCATCCTGGATGGGGGCAACTCATAAACTACTAAACGTAATTCAATCAATTCAATAACCGGACATACGTTTATGATCTTTTAGTGTTGCTATATTAATGCACACTTACATCCTATAAGACGTTCAAAAAAAATCACATGTTACAGTAAAATTCTAATAACTTATAAATGTTCACCATTCGTTTAGCCTATAACACCGATATACCCACATTACAAAAATTAATCGCGGTTTCAGTACGCGGGCTTAGTAATGGTTATTACTCTGCTAAGCAAATAGAAAGTTCAATAAAATATATTTTTGGGGTAGACACGCAACTGCTGGCCGATGAAACCTATTATGTAATTGAAGCAAAAAACATAATTATAGCCTGCGGCGGATGGAGTAAAAGAAAAACTCTTTACGGTGGCGATCAGCATAAAAACACAGCTGATCCGCTACTTGACCCCAAGACCGATGCCGCACGTATACGTGCCTTTTTTGTTGACCCTGCATGGGCCCGGCAAGGTATTGGTAAAATGCTGATACAACATTGTGAAACAGAAGCGATGAACCATGACTTTACAGCAATGGAACTGGGTGCTACCTTACCCGGTGAACCGTTATACAAAGCGATGGGCTATAAAAGTATATCGAACATAACGGTTGATATGCTTGATGGTGAAAAATTGGAAGTAATAAAGATGCGTAAAGAATTCATTCCAAAATAAAAAAGGCTTTCGGTTATTAAACCGAAAGCCCCAGTAAACAATAAACATAAACCCGATTATTTTGTGCTGCTATCAACAGATGTTATTTTCCAATCGTTGGTTTTGTCGAGCGATAATATATCTGTCCGGGTATAACCGTCGTATTTAAAATTAACTTTAATCTTTGCTGTCCCTTCATCCTCGCTTAATACTGTTGTGTCTGTGGTTACCGTTACTCCTGCTACTGTATTGGCTTTAATAAAATCAACCAGCTCATCCTTATTAAGGGTATTTACATTTTCGCCGCGTGCGGTATTAAATTGCAAACTGTTATCTAATATTTTATCCAAATTATTAGTGTTTCCTGTTGTTATTGCATTAATATACATGTTTACAACATCAGTTTGTGTTACTTGATTTGTATGCGGTTTAACAGATGCGTTTGCTGCCACGCTTGCGAAAAGCAAAGCTATACCGGCAAGCATTAATTTTAGTGTTCTCATGATTTTTGTGAGTTAGATTATTTCTTAAATTTATAACCATATGACGCCATCAGTTGTGGAAGTGTTACAACAAATCGATATTAAAATTAAGATTTAACAGATATTTAACACAAGCGCCCATTGATTAATAAATATGAAACAAATACAAGCGATATTATTAACATGGTTGATTTTAACACCCTTATTTTGCAATTTAATGAGCAGGGCGAAAAAACCGGGTGGAGCTATATAGAAGTTTCTGCCGATTTAGCTTGCCAATTATTACCTAACAATAAAAAATCGTTCAGGGTAAAGGGCATGCTGGATGGATTTGCTTTCGCGGGATTAGCATTAATACCCATGGGTGAAGGAAATTTTATTTTACCGCTTAAAGCGGATATCAGGAAAGCAATACATAAAAACGCGGGCGCCATGCTACATATTAAGCTGGAGCACGACAAAGATTTTAAAATAGATATTCCTGATGATTTGCAGGAGTGTTTTGATTTTGAACCAGAAGCCGCTGACTTTTTTTTCAGCTTACCAAAATCGCATCGTAATTACTTTATCAAATGGATTACCGATGCCAAAACCAGTGAAACCCGGGCAAAAAGGATTGTAAATACGGTTAATGCTATGCTGCGCAAATGGCCTTATAATGTGATGTTAAGAGAAATGAGGAAAAATGTTTGATAATTTGATATGCAAAGAATTAGCATATCATACATATCCACATTTACCATCTGTTGTTCAAAAAATGTGCACATCTCAAATCCACACATCTGCACATTATACATTATCTTTACCCATCCATAATTTTTATAGCTAATAATGAGCGAAGATTTAAACCCGAACGATATACCTGCTAATAGCGAAGAAAAATTACATAACATCACCTCCCTTGACGGATTGTACGAAAACTGGTTTCTGGATTACGCATCGTATGTAATTCTTGACCGTGCCGTTCCTCACATAAATGATGGATTAAAACCTGTACAACGCCGTATCCTCCATTCGCTTAAAGAAATGGATGATGGGCGTTTTAACAAGGCCGCCAATGTTATTGGTAACACCATGAAATATCACCCGCATGGTGATGCTTCTATTGGTGATGCGATGGTGCAGATAGGCCAGAAAAACCTGATGATAGATTGCCAAGGTAACTGGGGCGACCCTGTAACCGGTGATTCTGCAGCTGCACCAAGATATATCGAAGCGCGCTTATCCAAATTCGCGCTGGAGGTTGCCTTTAACCCTGAAACTACCGATTGGCAGGCCAGTTATGATGGCCGTAACCGCGAGCCGATAACTTTACCTATCAAATTCCCTCTACTACTGGCACAGGGAGCTGAGGGTATTGCCGTGGGCTTAGCTACTAAAATATTGCCCCATAATTTTAATGAGCTGCTGGATGCATCAATTGAGGTGCTAAAAGGCAACAAGCCAAATTTACTGCCCGACTTTCCTACAGGTGGCATGGCAGATGCTTCGCTTTATAATGATGGGCAACGTGGAGGCCGGGTTCGTGTGCGGGCTAAACTCATCGAGCGTGATAAAAAAACCTTGGTAATTACCGAGATCCCTTTTTCAACTACCACAGGTGGACTAATTGACAGCATTATAGCCGCCAATGACAAGGGAAAGATCAAGATAAAAAAGATTGAAGACAATACCGCGAAAGATGTAGAGATCGTGATCCATCTGGCACCTGGCATATCGCCTGATGTTACCATTGACGCGCTTTATGCTTTTACAGATTGCGAGGTTTCCATATCGCCAAATACCTGCGTAATACAGAGCGACAGGCCACGCTTTATGAGTGTGAATGATATGCTTAGCGAAAGCACACACTTTACCCGCGAACTGCTTAAGCAAGAGTTGCAGATAAAGCTGAAGGACTTAATGGAGAAGATATTTTTTAGCTCATTGTTAAAAATATTTATTTCCGAAGGGATGTACAAGCACCCGGATTATGAAAGTTCGGCCAATTTTGAGCAGGTGCTGGAAGTATTGAATCGGTTATTTACACCTTTCTTCCCGCAATTCTATCGCGAGATCTTACCGGAAGACTATAAAAAGCTGATCGATAAACCGATGAGTAGCATCACCCGTTTCGACTTAAAGAAAACGGATGAGCAGATCAAAAATCTGGAAAACGAAATAAAAACCGTTAAACATCACCTTAAGCATCTTACTGAATATACGATTGACTGGTTTACCCGCCTGAAAGAAAAATATGGTAAGGACCGCGGACGTAAAACTGAGCTGCGAACTTTTGATAAGGTTGAGGCGGCACAAGTTGCGCTGGCAAATGTTAAATTGTATGTGAACCGCGAAGATGGCTTTATCGGTTTAGGCTTAAAGAAAGATGAATTTGTTTGCGATTGCTCGGATATTGACGAGATCATCGTTTTTCGCGGAGATGGAAAATGTGTAATTACAAAGGTGCAGGAAAAAGTATTTGTTGGTAAGGATATTATCCATATCGCGGTGTTTAAAAAGAATGATGAGCGTACCGTTTATAACATGATCTATAAAGATGGCGCAAGTGGCGTAAGTTATATCAAACGATTTGCAGTTACAGGCGTTACCCGCGATAAGGAATATGACCTCACCAAAGGCTCTAAAGGATCAAAAGTATTATACTTTAGCGCTAACCCTAACGGTGAGGCGGAGATCATCAACATACAGCTGAAACCACACTCTAAACTTAAAAAACTTCAATTTGATGAAGATTTTGCAGCCATAGCTATTAAAGGCCGAGGATCGATGGGTAATATCGTAACCAAATACCCGGTTAAAAAAATATTATTGAAAAGCAAAGGTGTATCTACCTTATCTGGTCGCAAGATCTGGTATGATGATATTTTGAAAAGGTTGAACGTAGACGGCCGCGGAAAATACTTAGGTGAATTTGATGGTGATGACCGCATCCTATCAGTACTGAGTACAGGTATATATGAGTTAACAGGCTTCGACCTGAACAACCACTTTTTTGATACCATGATCCTGATCGAAAAATATGATCCGGAGAAGGTATTTACGGTTGTGCATTTTGATGGTAAATCTAAAAACTACCTGGTTAAGCGTTTCTCGTTTGAGAACACGCCGCCCGGTAAGGAAACCAGCATCATCAGCGATGAGAATGGCTCAAAATTGATATTTATATCCGGAGCGGCGCAACCGGTCGCCAAAATCGATCAGCTTAAGGGCAAAACACAAACTCCTGAAACTATTGAGGTAAACCTGGCCGAATTAATTGATGTTAAAGGTATGAAAGCCATGGGTAACCGTGTAAGTCAGCACACTATACAATCCATTGACCTGTTAGCGGTGGAAGAGCCACAAGAGGCAGATGCGGAACCGGAAGAGATTGCCGAAATGGGAGAAACACCATCGCCGGACATAGAGGAAGCATCGGAGGCCCCATCACCGGAGGTTACAAACAAACCAGCTGATGCTCCGCCTGCAAAGAAAATAGATTTTGAAATAACCAACCCGGATGATATTGATATAGATGATAAAGGGCAGATAGGATTATTTTAAATGCAGACAGACAATGATAGGATTAAGAATACTCGACCTGTTATTGACCTTACTTCATTTTGTAATTATCGGGTTCAACTTGCTCGGTTGGATTTGGAAACGCACCCGCAAACTGCATTTAATAGTGGTTTGTGCAACAGCCGCTTGCTGGTTTATTTTAGGTATTTGGTTTGGCATTGGTTATTGCCCCATTACTGATTGGGACTGGCAACTTAAAGAGAAATTAGGTGAGCATAACCTGCCGAATTCCTTTATTAAATATTATGCGGATATAATTGTAGGGCATTCAGTTAATGCATCGCTTATTGATACACTAACTGCGTTAGGATTTTTTATGGCGGCATTGCTGGCTATTTATTTTAACTTTATTCAGCCACGGCTGGTTAAATCATCCCAAAAATGAAAAGAATTGGCTTTACCATACTCTTGTTATTTATAGTAACAGGCTTTTGCATTGCCCAAAAAGCAAGACATACTTTTGCTTTAGGCGATTCTACTTTTTTGCTGGATGGCAAACCATTGCAACTTATATCCGGCGAGATGCATTGTACACGTATTCCCCGAGAATACTGGCGTGCCAGAATGAAAATGGCGAAAGCCATGGGGTTAAACACCATTGGCACCTACGTTTTTTGGAATGCCCAGGAGCCCGAGCCCGGCAAATACGACTTCAGCGGTAATAATGATATAGCCGAGTTTATCCGCATAGCGAAAGAAGAGGGCTTATGGGTAGTATTGCGCCCAAGCCCATATGTTTGCGCGGAGTGGGAGTTTGGCGGTTACCCATGGTGGTTACTGAAAAACAAAACGATGAAAGTCCGCAGTCAGGATCCCGCGTTTTTAAAAGCTTACCGTGACTACATTTTACATTTGGGCAAGCAACTAGCTCCCTTGCTGGTCACTCACGGTGGCAATATTTTAATGGTGCAGATAGAAAATGAGTATGGTTCGTATGGCGACGATAAAACTTACCTGGATATCAATCGCAAGATCTTTCGCGAAGCCGGTTTGGATGGCGTATTATTTACCTGTGATGGCCCAAGCCAAATGCCGAGAGGTTACCTGCCGGGCTATTTACCTTGTGTAAACGGGTTGGACAAACCGGCCGAGGTAAAAGCGCTTATCAATAAATACCATGATGGTAAAGGGCCGTACTATATATCGGAGTGGTACCCGGGTTGGTTTGATAGCTGGGGGACTCCGCATGCGGGCAGCAATGCCAATGAGGACGCTAAGAAGCTCGATGAAGTTTTATCAGCAGGCTTATCTATCAATATGTATATGTTTCATGGCGGCACAACCCGTGGTTTTATGAATGGTGCAAATATGAGCACCCACGACCCATATTCGCCGCAAACATCCAGCTATGACTATGATGCTCCACTTGATGAATCAGGCAACCCGACTGCTAAGTTTTACAAATTCCGCGCGGTTATTGAAAAACACCTTGCGACAGGTGAGCATTTACCACCTGTACCCGCTAAAATGCCTACTATTAGTATTAATGATATAAAGCTATCTGAAAGCGCACCGTTATTTGCCAATTTAGGCAGCCCGGTAATAGAACAACACCCACTTTGTTTTGAAGACCTTAACCAGGGCTACGGTTTTGTATTGTATACCACTACCTTACGAGATGCCGCAAAAGGACTTTTGAAAATAGATCAGCTGCGTGACTACGCGACAGTTTACATAAATGGGAAACGGATAGGCGTTTTAGACAGAAGGCTTAAACAGGATTCTATCGAGATCGATACAACAAAATCGAATTTGGTTATCGGCATTTTGGTAGAAAACAATGGTCGCATAAACTACGGACCTTATTTAACAGATAATCGCCAGGGAATTACTGAGAAAGTTACCCTAAACAATAAGGAGCTTACCGGCTGGATCATGTTTAAATTTCCGTTTACAACTGTTTCCGGGTTTAAATATATGCCGGTAAATACAACGGTGATTCCTGGCTGGCATACAACTGTGATCAATCCTGAAAATCCGGCTTTATATAAAGGCACATTCGACCTAACAAATATTGGCGATACCTATTTAGATATGCGCGGGTTTGGTAAGGGCTTTGTGTTTTTAAACGGGCATAATTTAGGTAAATACTGGTATATTGGCCCGCAGCAAACTATTTATGTACCCGCAGCCTGGTTGCGTAAAAGCCATAATGAGATTGTTGTATTTGATGAGTTGAAAGGCAATCATCAGCATATCTCAACTCTAGATCATCCTGTTTTGAATGAGATGGCGAAGGAATAGGGGAACAAGTGGGCTGTCATGCTTCGAATACCTCAGCATGACCCATATTTTAAACCTCCCCTAAATAGATTTCTGTTTGGTAATGGAAATTAATTTTGCCGTTCTCATTGTATTTGGCAAATAACTCACGAAGTAACTTTAAAAAAACCTCGCCTTCATCACTACCCTGTGGTGGCACGTACGATGATGAGAAAGCACGGCCTATCAATCCATCCTCGTCAAAAACCTGCACATTGGGGAATTTTTTAACTTCGTATTTGCCATCTTTAAAAAACACCTTAAAATCCAAGTCTTTAATATTTTGATGGTTCACTTTGTTATAATCGACAGAATCATTCTTTAGTAAGGCATCGTATTCGATAGAAAACTGGTCAATATCGGTAACCCGGTTATTCCAGATCAGGGCTGCTTTACCTCGGGGTTTCAATATATGGCTGAATTCAACCCTGGTATTATCGTTGCTGAACCAATGGAAAGATTGGGCGCAAACGATCAGATCAATGCTTTCATTTGGAAGCTCCGTACATTCGGCACCTGTATTAACAGCATTGAAATTTTTATAGCCAGACAATTGCTCTTTGGCGGATTGAAGCATTTGCTCATTCGGCTCAACGGCGAAAACTTCGTAACCTTTATCAAGCAATAATTTAGTAAATATTCCTGTCCCAGCGCCTACATCTGCAATAACGGATTTTGAAGTTAAATTGCATTCTGTTTTTAAGTAATCTAAAACCTCTGGTGGGTAAGTCGGGCGATATTTAACGTAATTATCAACACGATCTGAGAATCTTTTGGTTGGATCGGCTTCCATGTATTTTATATGCTTATAAAAAACGCCACCTCAAAAACGTGACCGACGCTTAGCTTTTGTATATTCTCTTTTTTACTGATATTTTTTGGAGCGCCTTCGGTATCGGCACAACCTAGCCATGGCTCAATGCAAACAAACGGCGCTCCCGGCTTGGCCCATAAACCCAGGTAGTTAAAGTGCGGGTATTCTACCGATAGGGTTTCGCTATGATTTTTGCTTTTAATTGTTACCTCGCGGGATTGAAGATTTTTAAACACCAGCGCATCGTTTTTAAATAGATCTTTGGTCAACCACAATTTTTTTCCGTCCAAGGGGACGTTTGCGGTAGTCCCGTTAAAATAACCCTCGGATGATAGCAGGTGAGTGGTTAGCTTTTCCTCCGTTTCAAACTCAAGATAGTAATCTTCATAATTTTCATCTTTATGGAATGGCACATTGAATGCGGGATGGCCGCCAACCGAAAAATAAATTGTTTTTTTATCCAGGTTGATGACTTTATAGGTAACGCGCAGCGCATTATCTATCAACATATACATCACCTCGAAATCAAATTTATAGGGATATATATCCTTAAATTTTTCAGCACCGGGTAATGAAAATACCGCCTGCACTTCATCACTCTTCAGTAATACAAATTCTGACTGCCTTGCAAAACCATGGCGGCCCATTTGGTGAGGTTGATCGTCAATAAGTAATTGGTTATTGATCAATCCCCCTACAATAGGGAACAAATTTGGTGCATGCCAGGGCCAAACGCTTGCGTCGGCTTGCCATAATTGTTCAACACCGGTTGTTTTATTATAGATAGAAGTTAGTTGTGCCCCCTGGTTATCAATGGTAACTTTTAGCAGATCGTTTTCTAAAACTGTCATAGTGTTCGGATGGTTTAAACGAAGGTATCAGTTTTAACAAATCAATCATCATCCTGTTTCTTTTTTTGTTCCAAAATCACGAACGAGCTGCGCTTTGGTGCAGGTAAAACCGCGTTTTCACCCTTTACCGATTTCCATATTACTTCGTTCAACTCCAGATCTGGAACTTTATCCTCCTCGGCAAAATTAAATTTATCAGATTTCTTGCTGCTTTCATTTACGGCAACATTGCGTTGCTCCAGGTCAACCTGCGCGGGTTTTACCAAGTAGGACGCCATATTCGCCGTATTAGAAAAGCAATCATATAATGGCAATGCGGCGGCATCGTATTGGCTCATTGGCGGTAAGTTTAATATCAGCTCAATAGTGCGTAATACACCGGAAGTGGAGTACATGTGATGGATAACGGCATCGTGCTTAACATAAGGGCCAGCAATTAATACCGGCGAACGGTGTGCATCAATATGATCGGGGCCGTTTTGGGCATCATCTTCTAAAACAAAAACTACTGATTCCTTCCAGATGGGGCTTTTTGAAAGATGGGCAATCAACATGCCTACACTCTGGTCATTATCAGCAACGGCTGCTATTGGTGATATAGCGCCCTTACGCTGCCCACTAGTATGATCGTTACCCATCCGGATAGAATTAAACTGAGGTACTTTATTTATACTCAGTAATGAATCAAAATCATGCTCCCAAATTTTTTCCCTATCGATATCCTTGATATTCAAATCAAAGCCAGGCGACTGTGGGCAAAGATGGCCTTGCAGTGATTTTAAAGTAGCTTTTCCGTTTGCAGCAAATTCGCCATAAGTGCGATAACTCACACCTGACCGTTGGCAGTAATCCCAGATGTATCCATCGCGCGGGCGGGATGCCTTGCGTGTACCTTCAAAATCATAATTACCTCCACGGCCGCCATAACTTGTGGGCCATGTTTTTTCGGTAAAATCGGTAGAGTAAGCCGCGGTGCTCCAATCGTGGCCATCGGCACTAACTTCGGCATCTACATAAAAATTATCCAGCAAAGCAAACTGATCGGCTACGGCATGCTCATTAGGCGTAACCTTTTGCCCGAAGATACAAAGCGATGTATCACCGTTTCCTTTGGTCATATCTCCCAACACCTGGTCGTAAGTACGGTTCTCCTTAATAATATAAAAAACATATTTTATGGGTGATTTACCATTACGGGTACGTGGTATCGGATTACCGGTTTCGCCGGAAGCCACCTTTTCGCGCTGAATATTGAATGGCGTGTTAGCATAAACCTGTTTGGTGTAGGTAATTAATTGGGGGGAAGTTGGCTTATCAATAATAGAGAGCGTGCCTTTAAATAATCCGCCAATATATTGCTCCCTTGAGTTTATCGCCCCTGTTTGATAGCCGCTATTATCTGTTTTTCGCACCGGCTGTGGACCGAGCGGGTTGGCCATAGAGGTAAAGCCTTTGCCATTAGCTACCAATATTTTATTGCCCAACACCTTAACGTTGGTGGGGTACCATCCTACTGGTATAAAGCCCATACTTTTGCTATTGCCCGGCTTGCTAACATCAAATACAGCCAAACAATTATTATCGGCATTGGCAATGTATAAGGTTTTTTCATCGGCAGATAAGGCGAGTCCGTTGGTTGTTGATCCGGTTAAACGAGTTGGGTAAAGTGCCGTGGCTACGGTTTCAACTATTTTTTGGGTTGATGTATTGATAACGGAAACTGAATTATCATTCGCGTTAGCAACAAATAACCACGTACCTTTTTTATTGAGCAATAATTCGTTAGGGTGGCTACCCGCATTAATGGTGCTTAGCTCTTTTGTTTCGGTATGATAAACCGCTATCTGCTCACCTCCCCATAAAGAAATGTAAACCGTTTTTTCATCAGGTGATAATATGCAGCTATAGGCTTCAGCAGCTAATTTGATTTTTGAGAGGATTTGATGAGATTGTGGGTTGATTACGTATAAAGCGCTATCCTCCTTGGTAACCGTATATAAAATGGTATTGCTTTTATTTACAGCGATACCGTTTGTACATATTTTGTCTTTAGGCCAGGGTTTGCCTAACTTAATGGTATCGGCTGCTCCTATTTTATTGTTATTGATATTAAATGCCAAAATCACGTTGTCATTACCACCTGATACGTAAAGTGTCCTCTCATCGTGACTAAAAGCCAATCCGTACCATGATTTGCCTAATATTTTCTCATCCAATAATTTTTCATTTCCCGGGTCGATGAGTTGGACGGATTGTGTGCTTTGCCCGTTATTGGTTACGGCAAGTAATTTGCCGGATGTGGACAGCTGCATATTTAGCGGCAGATCGCCTAATTGCAGATGGCGACCAGCAGGACTAAGCTTCCAGCCGTTAGGTAGTAAAACCTGTTGGGTTTGTTCAATTTTTCCCGGTAACTGGGCGTTTACAGCTAGAACTGTAAGCAATAAAAAAAGACTGAAGAGAGATTTGAGTTTCATGGGCAGATCAATTAAAACAATCAAAAATAAGTATTGTAAGGCAGCCAACTGGCGTATTAACAGAAACTTAATATGGGCTTAATCAATCAGGTAAAGCTTCTTATTTCTCCAGCTTCAACTGCGCTTTAATAATCGAATCTTTTTGCGCATCGGTCAGTTTATAATTAAAGTTGAAGAGGGAGCTTTCCCAATCACCATACTCAGGGTTCGGTAACACAATATATCTGCTGCCAAATTCCTGCATTAATCTTTGGGTTGAGGCTGTTCTGTTTTCTTCAGATGGTTTGTTATCATACAAGGCATCAAAATCAGCCAGGTTATCGCCACAAAGCAGGATAACGTTGTGCGTTTTTAATACATCCTGGCGGCGGCTCTCCTTGCTCGATCCTGTTTTACGCATAATCAGGTGGGCGTCATCGGCGTAAGGCAAACCATATAGTTGCAGGTTTTTTAGCGTACCTGTGCGCTCATCCTCATCGCGATTGGTGATATAAAATACCTCTACATTTTTTGATGCGGCGTATTTGAAGAATGCAGGGGCACCGGGTACGGTATCAGCTACGGCTTTGGCGGTCCATACTTTCCAGCTTTTGCTATCGTAGCCTAAATTATTCAGGGCTTTTTTAGCATCATACGGGCTGTTATCCAAAAGCGTTTCGTCAATGTCAGTAATTACCGCGTAAGGTTTTACAGATGATTGTTGTGTTGCTGCATCCAAGCGTAGCTTGGCTATGTTGTAAGCCTGGAAACACAAGGCTTTATATTCCGCAGCTTGTTGCTGGTAAATGGATGCCCAAACTTTGCCATTATTAACAAGGCTGGTATTGGTTACTTTTTTTGAACAAGCGGCAAATAAGAGGATGCCTACAAACAAACAGCTATAAATTTTCTTCATGATGAGCAATAAGCCGGGGGCTATTACAATAATTCCGGCTTTACTTTTAGGGTGAATTCCTTTGCAAACTTATTTAATTTAGGCTTAATAAAGAATGGAGAATGTTTTTGATTTATTAAAGTACGCATAATTTGAATATGTCAATTTTATTACTAATTTCAAATGTTTAAACATTCATTAAAACCAAAATCATGAAAATTGCAGTATTAATTACCCGATCATTATTGGGTCTTGTTTATTTAGTATTTGGCCTTGAGTTTTTTCTACATTTTTTACACATGGCAACCCCAACTATGTCAAAAGCAGCAGCCGGCTTTGAAGGTGGGTTATTTGGTGCAGGTTATTTTTTCCCGCTATTAAAAGTGGTTGAAATTTTAAGCGGCCTATTTTTGTTGATCAATAAATACACTGCATTGTTTTTGTTAGTCATTTTCCCTATAACACTTAATATCTTTTTATTCCATGCGTTTTTGGAACCTGCTGGCCTAACTATGGCAGCGCCGATGATATTAATTAACCTGTTTTTGGGTTACGCATATCGCAAGTATTACACAAGCATATTTGTTGCTTCGCCAACAGTATAAAAATTGTTACAAATTATTATTTAATGCCCGGTTAACATGTAACCGGGCATTTTTATTTTGATTTGTTGCTGATAATAATATTATTACATTTACTGTCCGTTGTACAATTAATACCATTAAACCAATTATGCCGTTCAATCAGTTTATTAAAAAGGCAGCAATGCTTGCTGTATTTATATTGTTTACCACAATTGCATTTGGGCAAGGCCGCACAGTAGCCGATTTTGATAGTAACTGGCATTTCCATTTGGGCGATGTGAATGGCGCGGAGCTAACCACATTTAATGACGCGAAATGGCGTAACCTTAATTTACCGCATGATTGGGGCGTTGAGGGCAAATTCAGTAAAGACAACCCTGCCACACCAGAAGGTGGTGCATTACCGGGCGGCATAGGCTGGTACCGCAAAACATTTATTGAGCCCGTATCAGCCGAAAGCAAAAAAATTTATATTGACTTTGATGGCGTTTACCAAAAAAGCACTGTTTGGATAAATGGCCACGAATTAGGTTTCAGGCCGAATGGTTATATTTCATTCAGGTATGAGTTGACTCCTTATTTAAATTTTGGCGGCAAAAATACCATTGTTGTTAAGGTTGACAATTCGGTACAACCAAATTCGCGCTGGTATTCAGGATCTGGTATTTACAGGAATGTTTGGTTGGTGACAACTAATAAGGTTGCAGTAAGCCATTGGGGTACTTATGTAACTACTCCGCAGGTGAGTGAGCATTCAGCACAAATCAATATCAAAACAAGTCTGTTAAAAGCGACTCAAGGTAAAGTTGATCTGGAAACAAGCATAGTTGACGAATCAGGTAAAACCGTTAAAAGTATTACATCCGAAGTAAAAAATACTGATGATACGGCATCAATCGTAAACCAAAATATTGAGGTATCAAACCCAATTCTTTGGTCGGTTGAGCGACCTTACCTGTATAAAGTTATAAGTAAAGTTTTATCTGATGGAAAGGTTTTAGATACTTATACCACTTCATTAGGCATCCGCTATTTTAATTTTGATGCAGATAAAGGCTTCTCATTAAATGGTAAGCATATAAAAATTTTAGGCGTTTGTGATCACCATGATCTGGGTAGCCTGGGTTCAGCATTAAATACCCGCGCTTTAGAGCGCCAGTTGCAAATATTAAAAGCGATGGGTTGTAACGCTATCCGCACCTCGCACAACCCGCCTGCTCCTGAGTTATTAGACCTATGCGATAAAATGGGTTTTATTGTGATGGACGAAGCCTTTGATTGCTGGGAGTGGGGTAAGGTTAAATATGATTATCACCTGTATTTTAAGCAATGGCATAAGCGTGACCTGGAAGATCAGATATTACGCGACCGCAACCACCCGAGCGTACTTATATGGAGCATAGGCAACGAGATCCCGCAGCAGGGCGATACCAGCGCGCTACGCGTTGCACCTGAATTGGCAGCAATTGTTCATAGTTTAGATGTTACAAGGCCAATTACTACGGCTAATGACCGCCCGGATACTACTAACAAAATCATTAAATCCGGTGCTATTGATCTGATAGGCTATAATTATCATGAGTTTGATTACGCGAAGTTTCATGACCGTTATCCCGGTAAAAAATTCATCGCCACAGAAACTACTTCGGGGCTAGAAACCCGTGGGTATTATGATATGCCGTCGGATAGTATAAGAATATGGCCGTCAAATTTCGGCAAGTTTGTAGGAAACCCTGATCATACTGTATCAGCTTACGATAACGTAAGACCACCTTGGGGTTCAACGCATGAAGCAACCTGGAAAGTGATGAAGAAATATGATTTCCTTTCCGGATTCTTTATCTGGACAGGGTTTGATTATTTGGGTGAGCCTACGCCGTATAGCTGGCCATCGCGCAGTTCGTATTTTGGCATTGTTGACCTGGCCGGTTTCCCGAAAGATATTTACTACATGTACCAAAGCGAGTGGACCAATAAACCGGTACTGCACATCTTCCCGCATTGGAACTGGCAGCCGGGCAAAGCGATTGACGTTTGGGCATTTTATAACAAAGCCGATGAAGTGGAATTATACCTGAACGGTAAATCCCTTGGCATAAGGAAGAAAACCGGCGATGATCTGCATGTAATGTGGCGCGTAAAGTATGTACCGGGTACATTAAAAGCGATATCGCGTAAAAATGGTAACGTTGTATTAACACAAGAGATCCACACGGCAGGCGCACCTGCTAAAATTGAGCTGATCGCTGATAGAAAAGTGATTAAAGCAGATGGTAAAGACCTATCATTTGTCACTGTGAAAATATTAGATAAGGACGGCAATTTAGTACCTGATGCTGATAATTTAGTTAATTTTAAACTAAACGGCAATGCTTTTATTGCCAGCGTTGATAACGGTGACCCGGTAAGTCATGATTCTTTTAAAGTGAATTATCGCAAGGCGTTCCATGGTTTGGCATTGGCAATTGTACAGAGTAAAGAAACGCCGGGCAATATTAATTTTACAGCTACATCAAAAGGTTTACAAAGCGCTGCTTTAACGATAAAGGCAAAATAGGTTTGAAAGGATAATCAACATTTATACCTTTACCACATGCATCATCCTGAAGAAAACCCCTGGAAAATAACCGCGGAAAAACTTGTTTATGATAACCCCTGGATCAACTTGACTGAATACCAGGTGATCAATCCATCGGGCAACCCGGGTATTTATGGTAAGGTGCATTTTAAAAATATAGCCATAGGTATTATCCCTTTGGATGATGATTTTAACACCTATTTGGTTGGTCAATACCGTTTTGCGCTGAGCCAATATAGCTGGGAGATACCCGAAGGCGGTGGCCCGATAGGTATTAATACGCTTGATTCGGCTAAACGGGAATTGCTTGAAGAAACAGGCTTAAAGGCTGATAATTGGACAGAATTACAACGCATGCATTTGTCTAACTCGGTTAGTGATGAGTTATGTATTATTTATTTGGCACGCGATTTAAAGCAATTTGAAGCCGAACCTGAGGATACTGAACAATTGATAGTAAACAAAGTACCTTTTGAGGATGTTTACCAGATGGTTTGCCGGGGCGAAATAACTGATTCAGTTGCTGTTGCCAGCATATTAAAAGTTAAACTGATGATCCTGGAAGGAAAGTTATAAAATGAGGGCTTAGATTTCTTCGTTGAAAATTTATAATTTAGCGGCTTCAAATACTCATGAAAAAAGTCTTCGGCTATATCTTATCGCCCATTGTTATTGTAGTTTTCTTTCTGACACTCTGCATTTTTCATCCTTTACAATGGTTAGCTTATAAATTAGGTGGTTACTCGGCACATAAAAAAGTTGTTGACGTTTTAAACCTGTGCCTAATGCGCAGCCTGTATTTATCAGGTAATACCACTAAGTTTATCAACAAGCAGCATTTGCCGGAGGGGCGACCGATCATTTTTATATCCAATCATCAGAGTATGTTTGATATACCGCCGCTTATTTGGTACCTGCGTAAATATCATGCAAAATTTATCTCAAAAATTGAATTGACCCGGGGAATCCCATCCATTTCATTCAACCTAAAATATGGTGGCGCGGCAAATATCGACCGTAAAGATCAGCGCCAGTCAATTATGGAAATTGTGAAGTTAGGCCTGCGGATGAAAGAAAACAAGTGGTCGGCAGTCATATTTCCTGAAGGTACGAGATCAAAAAATGGTAAGGTTAAGCCATTTCGGGCTGCCGGAATTGCAACCATTTTAAAAAAATGCCCCGAAGCTTTATTAGTGCCTATTGTGATCAAAAATTCTTGGTCGGTAATACGATATGGTTATTACCCGCTAAATGCTTTCACCCAAATGCAGGTTGAGGTTTTAGCTCCTATTGAGCCGGGCAAAACGCCTGCTGAAGAATTGGTATTAACTGTTGAAAACAAAATACGCGCTGCTTTAGGGCAGCCGGCTGCCAAGCCTTATGAAGGCAATTAATTACTTTACGCTTTTCTTTAGTACAATAAAGTACCCGGCAATAAATACTACCGCGGCTATAATCAAGCTTACATAAATCTCCTGGGTGAATATATCGACAATGATCGTCGGGTTGTTAGTTGCAGGATGGTTATGGTGTTGAGGTAATGCGCTTAATGCCAGCATTGGATGCGAATACGGGAACAGGTAATCATATTTCCATTGGTTTACCACCAGTATAACACCAGTTATAGTGGCTATAAAACCAATACCCATCGGTTTTAAAAAGTCGCGAAATAACAGGCTCAATAAAAACTGTATGGATAATATGCCTAATGATGAAAGGAACAATTTAAAATACAATTGCGATAAAGTGCCAGACATGTTATAGTCGTGAAACTTCAATTCCGGCTTTACCGTTCCTAATAAATTACCAAAACCAACGGTAAATAATACAAATAAAGCCAGGCATAAAAACACCAGGAACAATGCGTAAAAATACTTGGCGCTATAAACAGCAAATTTTGATATCGGCAGCGAGAATAGTGTTTTCCATGTGTCGGCTTTATGCTCGATACTATTAACGGAGTAACCGATAAAAACAATAAGCATAGGTAATAACAATGACCCCATAACCCCTAAAATTGCACCTGAAAATTGCGCCCAAAGTATTACGCCAGGTTCCATAGCCATTTTATCACTCCGGCTATAAAAGCCAGCGAATATCAGGATGCAAAGCAGCAACGGCAATATAACAGCGCTCCAAAAACCTGCTGTTTTACGGCTCTTATAAAACTCTGAGCGGAATGATAGTATAAATCCTTTCATAGTTTTACGCGTTTTGGGTGATATCTAAAAATAGCTTTTCCAGGTCCTTGTGCTGCTTGATGATGCTATAAACGTTATAGCCCATATCATTAAGCAGCTTATTAATATTGCCCATTTGTTGTTTGGTAGTGTAGGGTATAAATATGTGGGTGTCGGTAACTTCGGTAGCAGTATAGTTATTACGGGCCAGGTAATTTGCCGCGTCAATGGTGTTATCCGTTTCAATTTGTACAGCGGGCTTACTCATCGCTTCCAAGTCATGTATGCTGCCCTGAAACAATAATTCACCATGGTTGATAATACCAACATGTGTAGCCATACGCTCAATCTCGGCTAATAAATGGCTTGATATAAAAACTGTTTTTTTGTGTTCACTTACCAGTTTTATCAATAGCTCCCGCACCTCAATAATGCCATTTGGATCAAGTCCGTTGGTTGGCTCATCCAGTATCAATAATTTAGGATCGGATAATAAAGCCAACGCGATACCGAGCCTTTGTTTCATCCCTAAGGAATACTGCCCGGCTTTTTTGTGCGCGGCATCTGTTAGGTGCACAATATTTAGTACCTCATTAACCCTGGCTTCACCTATTTGTAGAAGTAATGCGCGATTGAGTAGATTTTCTTTTCCGCTTAGATGCAGGTAGATGGCAGGCTGTTCGATAAGTGAACCTATTTGTGCCAATATTTCCAACCGGTTACTTTTAAGCTCCTTGCCGAAAATATGGATACTGCCCTGCTGAGTTTGCAATAAATTAAGCAATAATTTTATGGTAGTGGTTTTACCAGCACCATTAGGGCCTAAAAAACCGTAGATGCTTCCCTCAGGTACCTGGAGCGATAATGATTTAACAACAGTTTGGCTGCCGAAATCAAAGGTTAACCCATCGGTGTTTATTACCACACGTTTTCTTTGCTAATAGAACATACCATTTTTACCAGGCTTACTCCTTTAAAGAAAAGTGAGGTAGCATGCTTAGTGGTACCCGCTATTTCGCTCCTTTTTTGTTGGAACTGATAACTTACCCCCATAACAAGCGCGAACAGCACCGGCACCAGTAATAAGATGAATGGATTTGAATTGTTAATTAACTTTTTCATTGTGAGCGATTTGATGAACAAAGGTTTAATTTTTATTTTATCATATAAAAAGAATTATACCAAGCACCGCTTATCATAGACGAACGCTCATTTACGCCGATAAACCTGTTGATAGGTTAAAAACGCCAGTTCATCGGTAAAAGGCATATCTATATATAAATTGTAGCTATAAACACTGCCAAAATATTACATTTGGTTATGAAGAAAAGCTGGCAAATATTTTGGCATATATTTTTTTGGCTAAGCATAATTTCAGTGTTTTTGCTCCTGGCGGAGGGCGAGATGCGACTCGGCCCTGAGGGCATATTTGTGGTGTTTATTTTATACCCGGCCATTAACATTGGCCTGTTTTACCTTAATTATTTAGTTTATATCCCTAAGTTTCTTGACAAAAAAAAATATACCGCGTATGCTACCATAATAATTATAACTATTATACTTTTTGGGTTAGGAAAATATGGTGTTGGTTTATTATTTAAACCATATGTGCTTGTCAAAATGCACGAAAAGGTTGGTTTCTGGCAATATTTTATCGACAGCATATTCGCCAGTCTTACATTCATTTTTTTAAGTACCGTACTTAAATTTACTACAGATTGGTTTTTGAATGAACGCATACAACGCGATCTGGAAAACCAACGCCTGAGCGCGGAGCTCTCGTTTTTAAAATCACAGATTAACCCTCACTTTTTATTTAACTCTCTCAATAGCATATACTCTTTAGCTTATCAACGATCGGAAACTACACCCGATGCTATTTTGAAGTTATCAGAAATTATGCGTTACATGCTGTATGAATGTAATGATAACGAGGTATCGCTGGAGAAAGAACTGCAATATTTACAAAATTACATCGAGCTGCAAAAAATACGTTTCGGAAAAAAATCTTATATAGATTTCAAAATAAACGGAAAGGTAGATGGGCAGCAGATTGTGCCCCTATTATTAATAGCTTTTATTGAAAATGCTTTTAAACATGGGGTGGCAAATGACCCGGGATCTGCTATACGTTTATTAATAGAAGTTGATGAAAGCCACTTGTATTTTTTTATCCAAAACAGGAAACATAACAACAATATGGATAATTTAGGTGGGATAGGCCTTATAAACGTTAAAAGACGGCTTGATTTGCTGTACCCCGGCCGATACAAGCTTGATATTATAGATGGAAATGAAACCTATACCTGCGAACTTACACTCGATCTATAACGTCTAGATAGTTAAAGTTTTCACTAAACGAAACTTTGGTTTACCGATTTAATCAAAACATATAAATTGATTAAAAAATCCTATTAATTATTTCAATTACCCGTATAATGGATTATATTAGTAATCAGAAAATCACTAATCCTACTCATAATAATGCGTTTTGCTTGTTTAATTGTTACGTATACTTCGGCAAAACAAACGCTAAGGCTTGTACAAAAGCTTGATAATGGTGACTTCGACTTTTATATCCACCTGGATAAAAAAGTAGATATAGAAACCCATCGTGAGCTGTTTGATATGCCAAATGTCTTTTTCATAAAAAATCGCTTAAATGTTAAATGGGCCGGCTATACTGTTGTTGAAGCCAGCTTTAACGGGCTTAAGGAGATAAGGGCTTCGGGTAAAGAATATGCGTTTATTAATTTGCTAAGCGGGCAGGACTACCCGCTAAAATCAGCAGACTATATCAGTAAGTTTTTGGCAACACAAATTGGCAGGCAATTAATAAAGCATTGGGATTTTGAAACCGAGTGGGATGAAGCCTTTGAGCGCATTTATAAATACCATTTTACTGATAAGGTATTTAAAGGCAGATACCTGGTACAACGATTGGTTAACTCCATAGTGCGGCAAAGAAAAGTACCTACAACGATGCGCTTTTACGGAACCAGCTCAACATTTTGGACATTGAGCCCTGATTGCGCCTATTACGTTATGGACCAAATTGAAAGCGACCGCAAATTAGTGCGTTTTTTAAGATACACGTGGGGAAGTGATGAATTTGTATTCCAAACTGTTATCATGAATTCACCGTATAAGGATAGCGTATTGAATAATAATTTCAGGTATATTGATTGGAGTGGGGGCGGAAGTCACCCTAAACTGTTAACTACCGAGGATTATGAAAAGATAATAGCAACAGATAATATACTTGGACGTAAATTTAATATGGATATTGATGAAAACATATTGGATTTACTGG
The DNA here is from genome assembly GCF_013408825.1 of Mucilaginibacter tundrae. GTDB lineage: Bacteria > Bacteroidota > Bacteroidia > Sphingobacteriales > Sphingobacteriaceae > Mucilaginibacter. Next base: position 142,156 of record NZ_JACCBZ010000007.1, on the reverse strand, counting down.
ATAAACACAACAGCGTTTAGTAACTGATGGCATATTTTATTGAATTAAAAACTCATACTGATGATCGCGGCTCTTTAAATTCAATTGACCGCGTACTTCCTTTCGATATCAAAAGGATCTATTACATATATAATGTAAACGAGGCGCTTAACCGTGGTGGCCACCGCCATTTTGAAACTATTGAAGGATTGATTTGCATGAACGGTACCTTTACTGTGTTGATTGATAATGGCAGGGAAAAGAAAGAATATTATTTATCCGATCCATCAAAAATCCTGATAATGGAAATTGGCGATTGGCATGTGATGTATGATCTTAGTCCGGATGCTGTATTAATGGGTATTGCGTCAACCAATTACGACCCCAAAGATTACGCTTATGAACCTTTAAGTGTTAGCTAGATGATCCCTTACGAAAATTTGAAACGGCTAAATACCCCTTTCGAAGATAAATTCAGGGAAAAGTTCAATTCGGTAATTAGTAATGGCCATTACATTTTAGGCCCCGAACTGGAGGTATTTGAAAAAGCCTATGCTAAATGGCACAATATAAATTATTGCATTGGTGTATCCAACGGGTTGGATGCTTTGATCCTCTCCTTAAAGGCCTGTAATTTTCCCGAAGGTAGCGAAGTTATTGTGCCATCAAACACCTATATAGCCAGTATTTTAGCCATATTAGCCTGCCGATTGACACCTGTTTTGGTTGAGCCTGATATTACCACTTACAATATCGACCCAAACAAAACAGAGGAAGCTATAACCTCAAAAACCAAAGCTATTATGGTAGTGCATTTATATGGTAAATGCTGCCAGATGGATAAGATAACAGCTATTAAAACTAAACACAATCTTATTTTGGTTGAGGACTGCGCGCAGGCACATGGCGCTACTTTTAAGGGCCAGCTTTCAGGTACTTTTGGTGAATTTGGCGCGTTTAGCTTTTATCCCACAAAAAACTTAGGCGCTTTGGGTGATGCGGGAGCGATTATTTGTAATGATGAACTACATAAAAAAACGCTTAGCCAACTGCGTAACTATGGATCGGAACGCAAGTATTACAATGATATAGTTGGTTACAACAATCGCCTTGATGAAATGCAGGCTGCATTTTTGACTGTTAAACTGGCGCATCTAAAAGAGATGAACGCGCACCGTAATAAGCTGGCGCAATTGTATTTTGATAATTTAAAAGCTGATTTTATTTTACCTGTACAGGATGCGGATTTTTACGATGTGTTCCATATTTTCAACATCAGGCATAAAAAGCGTTATGAACTACAGGAACACCTTACCAATAATGGTATTGGTACTGTAATACATTACCCGGTGCCGCCGCATAAGCAAAAAGCATTAAGCGGTATTAAGGGGATCAGAAACTCCTATCCTATCGCGAATGAAATACATGATACCACGTTAAGTATCCCTTGCTCTTTTTCCCATACCGAAGATGAAATTATGCAGGTAATTGAAGCCTTAAATAAATTTAATTAATGAAGCCTGCTGACATTGTTATTATCGGCAGCGGCATAGCGTGTACTTCAACGCTTATTGAGGTTTTTAGCAGGTTAATTGAAAAACCTGCAGATCATAAAATTTCTATCACTATTATTGAAAAGAACCACGAGTTTTGGTTGGGAATACCTTATGGATCACGGTCCTCAGTAAATGCGCTTACAATTACTTCCATTTACGATTTTTTTACTGATGAGCTTGAGCGAAATTATTTTTTAGACTGGTTTACTCAAAACCAAATCGAACTATTGGGATGGTATCAGCAAAATGGTGGTGCAACTGCTAAGCAATGGATGCAAAGAAATGCAGAAGCTATTAAAACAGGAGATTGGAAGAATGTATACCTGCCACGCTACATCTGCGGAAAATACCAGCGACAAAAATTTGAAACAGCGCTTCGGATTGTAGAAGAAAAAGGGCTTGTTGAGCTTACATTAATTAACGCGGAGGTTATCGATATTAAGCCTGAAAATAATAGCTACGTAGTTAACTATGAACTGCCGGATAAAACCTATTTCTCGCTTTCAGCTGCCAAAGTGGTAATAGCAACAGGATCGGCACCGGTAAGAAATATTGATTTGCCCAGAGATAATGATGCTATTACCGTAATAAATGATCTTTATGAGCCAGGTGCTGAAGAAAATATCCAAAAATTAACAGACGCCCTTTCAGAAACTAAAAATCAAACTGATAGAAATGTACTTGTTATCGGTTCAAATGCCAGTAGTATTGAATTTTTGTATTTGCTTGCAGGCCAGCCACAAGTAATCAGACTAATAAATAAACTGGTGGTAATATCAAAAAGTGGGTTGCTGCCTTATCATATCATTAATGATCCATTAAGTGAGCACCTAACTAACAATTTAGATCAGCTTAAAATACAAGGCAATTATACCGTTGAAGCCTTGGTTGATGCCGCGAAAAAAGACATCAGCATAGCGGTAAAGGACGGTGTTATTGTATCTTACATCGATAAAATAATAGGCTTTACTTTTGAGTTGTTACAACCGTTGGATGAGAATGCTAAAAAAGCATTCATCGGCATTTATGGCATGCAACTAAGCAATCTTTTCCGCAGATCAGGCGCTGATTATAAAACAGGTAGCGGGTTGCTGAATGAACTGGGAAAGTTAGTTTTACTGAAGGGTTCTTTTGATAAAATTGATGGAAGCGGCGAGTTGCATTATACCGCTACTGATTCTGATCAAAAGCTAATCTATCCCGCGAGATTTAAAATGGTTGTTAACTGCACAGGATCAGATGATTTGAGCCGATCACCAAGCAAACTAATTTACAATTTGGTGCACAATGGCATTGCTGAAGTAAATTTATCGGGCAAAGGTTTGTTAGTGAACAAGTGTTTTGAGGCTGCGCCAAATTTATATGTAATTGGCCCATTGCTTGGCGGTAACAAAAATGAACGCATACATTTCTGGCACCTGGAAAATGCATCGAGGATTATGTACCTGGCGCCTTATTTGGCGGAGTGTTTAGTTCCGTAGCCCCACCCAACCATCCCCGAAAGGGAGGGCTTTAAGAAAATGAAGTAAAGTCTCCTCTATCGGGGGAGATTTAGAGGGGGCTAAAATTATTCTAAGCCGTATTCTTTTAACTTTCTATATAATGTAGCGACACCGATATTTAGCAAACGAGCTGTTTCGGCACGGTTGCCCTGGGTATGTTTTAGTACCCGTTGAATATGTTGCTGCTCAATAGCTGAAAGATCGAAGGTAGAGGTATTTGATGTAGCAGGTGATGAATCAAATTCATAAGGCAGTACCGAAGTATCCAGCTCTGTTCCATCGCACATAATAACAGCACGTTCGATGATATTTTTTAGTTCACGTACATTGCCGGGCCAGTTGTAGGCTTCCAGTTTGTTATAGAAATCGGCCGTGGCCCCTGTTATCTGGGTGTTTACTTTTGAGGCGTATTGATGGATAAACATTTTAGCCAGCACCGGTATATCCTTCCTGCGATCGCGTAAGGACGGTAACGTGATCTGGAACACCGATAACCGATAGAAAAGATCTGAGCGGAAATGATCTTTTGCCACTTCATCCTGCAGATTACGATTGGTAGCCGCCAATATGCGTACACTTACTTTAGTAGGCTTGGTGTCGCCAATTTTGATGAATTGCTGGGATTCCAGTACCCGTAATAATTTAGCTTGCAGGTCATGATCCATTTCGCCGATCTCATCGAGGAAGATGGTACCGCCGTTGGCTTCTTCAAATAAACCCTTCTTGTCTTTAATAGCTCCTGTAAATGAACCAGCTTTGTGGCCGAACAACTCGCTTTCCAATAATTCCTTACCAAATGCGCTGCAGTTAATAGCTACAAATGGCTTTGTACTACGCGGGCTTGCCTGATGGATAGCCTCAGCAAAAACTTCCTTGCCGGTGCCAGTTTCGCCTAAAATAAGTACGGTGGTATCTGTTCCTGCAACACGGCGTGCAAGATTTATGGCGGTTGTAATGGCGGGCGATGTGCCGACGATACGGTCGAACCCAAAACGAGAACTTAGTTTGGTTTCCAATTCAGAAACCCGGCGTTGCAGCACGGCCTTATCCATCGCCTTATTAACCAGCGGGATTATTTTTTCGTTATCATCACCTTTGGTGATATAGTCGAACGCGCCGTTTTTGATAGCAGTTACGCCATCACCTATGGTGCCATAAGCGGTAAGTACAATAATTTCAATGGCAGGATAAGCGGCTTTGATAGTTTTGGTAAGTTCGATGCCATTAATATCGGGCAATTTTACATCACTAATGATTACATCAACTACCTCATGCTCCAGTTTACGCAGCCCATCTTTGGCGGTAGCCGCTTCGATCACATCAAAACCTTCTAACTGTAAAATACGGGTGAGCAGTTTGCGCAAACGCTCCTCATCATCAATTACCAGTAATTTACCTTTCGACATGCTGATACAAAGGTAATGTTTAGTATTTAGTAGTTAGTATCAAGTAGCAAGACTTTTGCTACTTGATATTGAGAATATGCTCTACTCCCAAAAAGCTTGCGCTTTAATTTTATTTGAAGCGATGCCTCTTTTTTTTAAATATTGGCGGATCTCGATCACCATTTTGGTATTTCCTGCTATACAAATACCATCATAAATTATAACCGGTTGCTGCTCGAGCCAGGCTAGCATACTTTCGGTATGGTTTTTATGCAGGGGGATCGACTTCAAACCCAGATTCGGATAAAAATATCGCAGCTGTTTGCAGTGTTCAACATTCGGAATAATGATAGCACCGGAAATATTGGGGTTATTAATTGCAAACTGTTTTAGTGCCAGGAAATGGCCAATCGCGCTTTGGTCGCCTAACAGGAGCCAGTTACCGGCAGACATATCTGGGTAACGGTGCTGCTCTGTTTTTAGGTAATTGATTTCGCCGGGTTTGTGGAGGTTTTTAGCCCATTCTGCACCTGCGCCTTTGTGCCCGGCATCGATCATTAGCGTACAGGTTTTAGTTTCGGCATCCCAGCCCGAAACGGTATAATCATTAAAAGTTAAGGGCGCAACGCGGCATTTGAGATGTTGCAAAGTATTGGCCTTGCTGAAATCCGCGTCGGGTACATGCAAATCGATCTCGAAAAAGGTATCGTTATGCCACGGGCGGATATCAAGTATTAGCGCTTGTTTGGTTAATTGCTTTTCCAGCACCTGGATGGCTTTTTGTTTGAAACTCATAAAAACGTAAGGTTGTTATGGATTAAGACGATTGAAATTGGATAAGATTTTAAATTATTTTAAGTTTGTTGATGGTGCGATGAAAACACCCATCATAGACTAACCAAGCCTTAATGCCTGCGGAGTATGAACGTACAGCCTGGCCCGCAGGGGAACGCCCAAATCAAAATACTCTTTTTAGCACTAATACAGAATGGTAACCGAACCGCTAAAAGTTTGCTTGCCTTTTTTGGTTGTCAGTATATAATAGTAAACCCCCGAAGGTATCTTACCGCCATTATATTCACCATTCCACGGGGTTGAATATCCATTACTTTTATAAACCAGGGATCCGTAGCGGTTAAAAACTTTGAGAGAAACAGTTGGGTCATTATTAATTCCATCAATTACCCACGTATCATTAATACCATCGCCGTTAGGAGTAAAGGTATTGGGTATTTCCACCTCGGGGCATTGCTCGGTTACATGTATTTGTTGCATTGCCTGGCATCCATTTGCATCGGTAACGGTTAAATTTACTGTTTGCGCTGATGTGACCGTATAGGTTTGCCCTACAGATTGACTATTCCATAAATAATGCGCGAAACCGGCAGGCGCCGTTAATACAACAACTTGATTTTTATAAACGCAGATGGTGGTATCATTGACGTTTAGTACCGGATCGGGCAGGAAAGATATAGCTATGCTGGTATCTGCCGTACAGCCAGCTGGCGAGGTTAGTGTTACGTGATAGGTACCTGTATTATTTACTGTAATTTGATCTGTAGTTTCGCCGGTTGACCATTTAATTGAACCACCGTTGTGTATGGCTTTTAAAGTTACACCCTGGCCCTGGCATAAATTAGTATTTACATTTTCAAGTATACCCACACTTGGCACCGGGTTAAAACTGACTTGCACGGGTAATGACGTTTGTAAACAATTATTTATTGCAGTACTGCTTAGCATTGCTGTATAATTACCGGGTATACTGGTTATAATAGATGTCATATTATTATAACTATCCACGGGGTTGCCGTCACGCAGCCAGGTAATGTTATAAGAAGGATCAACCGGGGTGTTTAAACTAAGTGTAGCCTGATCGCCGAGGCAGTAAGCAGGTTTATCAGCTTTTACAACAGGTAATGGTATTTGAATAAAATTTACCTGTACCGGTTTTGAAGGCACCCAACTACTACGGCAAGAGGTTACCTCTACTTTATATTGCCCGGTTTGGGTAACAATAATTGAATCGGCAGTTACGCCGTTTAATATACCATCTTTATACCATCTATAGCCATAAGCATCGCTCCCCTGTACTTTAAGCACCGTACTATTATTGCCCGAACAATAACTTAATACGTCGGGATAGTTAAAAGTAAAAGTTGGCGGGGGTACATAAGTAAGCTGAAAGGTGGGCGAGCTTTTGCTGCATAAAGTACTATCATTAGTAAGCGTAAGGGTATAACCGCCGGGAGTAACGGTTTTTATAACAGGCGTGTTGTGGAATTCGCTTAACAAAACATTATCCCGGTACCAGCGGAAGGTGTATAAAGTAGTATCGACTATTACAGTTGATGAAAAGATCGCGGTATCGCCCTGGCAATAGGGTACTTCGTTGATATTAAAAGCGACATCGGGAACGCTTGGCATATCCACCTGCACTTCTTTTGATGGCACCCACGAATTGGTGCAGGCGCTAACCTCTACCTTGTACTTGCCGGTTTGTGTTACTTTTAGTGATGAGGTTGTATCACCGTTCAGGGTGCCGTTTTGATACCAGCGATAATGATACGAGGGGCTATAGGTTACATTTAGCGTTGCAGACGCGCTATCGCAATACTGGAGTTTATCAGGATAATTAAATGTAAATACCGGGCCGGAAATTACGTTTACCTTAAGATGATTACTCGCGATATCAATATTCGCGCATGGGTCATAAAGTACAGCATAATAATCCCCGGAAGACTTGATGTGAAGTGTGTCATTACTTTCGGTTGGCAGCTCCGTGCCATTTTTATACCATTGTATATTAATGCCGGCATACGCTGAGGTATTTACTGCAGCTATTGTTGAGTCGGTTGAGCAAATATTTAGGGTTGATAAGGTATCGGGTTGGTTTTGGAAACTGATTGCCTTAATTGGGGTTGTACTTACGTAATTACTATAATCAGGCTTTATAAAGTATAATCCATTATTAGTTGCTACCCAAACTGCGCCTTCGCACACTGTTGCCGGATGTAAGTATGAATTAGCATCAACACAAACATCATTTATGGGTTGATTACCAATATCCGCATCAAGTGTGAAAGTATTATAATCATTAAGAGGGCCTTGCACATATTTTCCATATGCAGAGTTAGTAAAATAAAGACCTTTATCTGTTCCGATTAGTACGTTCTCCCTTAATAATTGGGGGAAATTTACAAGGCCGTAAATAGATGTGATCTTATTTGCTTTAATACCATTAAGGTAGTGTTTGTATACAGATGAGACTTGATAAGACTGATCCCAGTTATTTTGCATCACTCCGTTTTCTGTACCCCAAAGCTGATCCATAAACTGAATCTCATCATAGCCCTGGTTGCTTTCGCTCGGATCATTATAAATTGACTTAATAATATAGGCTGTATTAATATTATACCCAAATGTTGGGTTACCATACCATATACTGCCACTAAATGCTGTAAAACCAGCCTGCGACAATATTGAATATGCTTTTGTAGTATCATTACCACTAAACTCCCCGTTCGCATAAAAATAACTATATATTTCACTGCGGTAAGTAGTTTCAAATAGTTGATTGTTTCCTTCAGTAGATTTATCCGTAGGAAGCATGCTTTGGGTATCGTCATCATAAAAATAAATTTGGGTAGTTGTTGATATCATCAAAATTTTGTGGCCAGCTTGTGAAGATCCATAACTATACCAGGCGTTAGCGAATTTATAGTCCATTCCTACTTGATTTATTGAACCTGTAATATTATTTGGTGGGCCGATATTTTTTATTGTACCTTTTTGATACTCCAGCAGCGTATTGGAGTTTGTGCCGATAAACACCGTATCCTGGCTTCGGCCTGCTATATCAGTAAATTGCAAACTATTGTAGGCTGAGAATGTAGCTGTATAATCATCTATAGTTTGAGTTAAACTGTTAACACGGTACACTTCATCATTTTGGGTGAGTACCCAAAGGTAAGGGTCGTAATAATCCCGTTTTACTTTGATTATTTTTTTGCCTGATAGTAAATGCGCGCTTAAATGGAAATCAACATCTTGTTGGGAGTAGGCTTTTTTACAAATTACACAAAGAAATAAACATAAAACCAGCCAACCAATGCGCTTAAACATGATAACAATTAAGGTTGACTAATATAATTGAAAATTATGAAAGCGGAGAAAAAAGGTGCGGTGAATACTGACCTCCGGCTGAATGTTTATTGTAAGTAAAAGGCTATACTACCGTTTTACAACATGATATTTTGCAGGAATAGTTTGCAAGTAAGCATATATGGCGTCAATTTCGGCATCTTTTAACATATTGAACTTTGGCATTGGTGCTTTAAGGTGCCTGTCTGGAGCCTGACCATCTGCAAGGGCTTTCCTGAAGTCGTCCTTAGTATAATCTCCTATTCCGGTTGATTTATCGGGTGTGATATTTGAAGCTTTAACGCTCATTTCATGTTCTCCTTTGAGCGTCATACCGCCCGCAAGATAACCTTTTGTTTGATCGGGCTGCAGATAGTTTAGATTGGTTAAGCTTGCCGAATGACAGTGAAAACAGCCTAAATTATCAACCAAATAATAGCCTAAGTCAACCTGATTGGCAGGTACTTTTACGTTTGATTTATAAGGCAGAGGTTTTGCTTTAATGTTCATGAATGCCTTGCCAATAAAAGTAAGATCGGTTATGCCAACAGTAGTATCTGCCGCGCTTACCGCAGGATCACCAGAGCGAAAATAGACGATAAGCGCTTTAATATCACTTTCGGCCAGGTTGGGCCGCAGCATATAGGAAAGGTAGCGCCCATCGCGGGCTATACCTGTTTTCAGCAGGTAACCTATCTCAGCATCTGTGTAATGTGAAATGATACCAGTCGATTTTGATTGGGTTAAATTGGCGGAATATACTTTACCCGCTATACCCGGAACATCGTGAATTTGCGTCCCAATAAATTTATTGACAGAATGATCGTAATGGCAACCGGCACAGATACTAAATGCGAGTTCTTTACCTCTTTCAAAATCGGCGGGCGATTGTGAAACAGTATAACTTGCTTTTGTGGTATCAAACTTTGTTTTACAGCTGATCACAATAAGGGCAGCAACTATTACGCACAGCGCCAGGATGCAATTGTTCTTTTGTGTCATGCTATTGGGTGTTAAAATCGTTTACTGCCTTATTAACAGCTAATTACGCATAAATGTTTTGATAATACAATAAAAGAGAGTAAGGGCACTGGAATGGTGAGAAATGCGAGAATTAAAAGGCCGGTAAAAATACCGACCTCAATTTGCGTACATAAAATTTTATACCGTTGTCACTATCCCCAAACGCTATCAAAGCCATGTGCTTTCAGCACATCTGCAGGTACGCCAGTCCAAATAGTGGGTGAGTTGCCCACGTAGCCAATATCTTTCACACCCATTTCGGATGTAAAGAAACCGGTTGCTGTTAAATCCCTCATGCGGCTGAAGAAGGCTACGCCCTGGGCCATTTCGGGTTTGGCTTTTTTGGGGTAGGCTATCAGCGTTACCATATCTATTTGTTGCTGGTTGCTTGCCTCTCTAAACGTGGTGTTGTAACGGTTTAAACATTGCACATCCAGCCAGCGCAGGCCGCCGCGCAGCGGGGTTTGGTGCTCAGGCATATCGTTTACTATAAATTCGATAAACTCAGGTACTTTAGCATCTGAAGCACTGCCTGATTTTTCATCCTTCGGGATAATGATATCAACCAAAACAGTAATAGTAGCTAATTCGTGGTCGGTAAAAAATTTCTCTTCGCTTAGTTTTTTATCACGGGCGATCTCATTCGGCAAGCGGCTAGGATCCGGAGCGCCTTCTTTTGGTGGAGCAGCCTCGGTTATTTTTTGGGTGCCCGGTTTACAGGAAGCATCAAGCAATAAGCCTGTTGCTGCCGCGCCTATGGCAAGTGTTCTGAGGGATTCACGTCTGTTCATAATTTATATATATGAGTTGTTAAACGTTCAGTTTTTTTCTTTGAGCCAATATATATTCCGCTGTGCGCATGGATAATGCGAGGATTGTCCAGGTGGCATTTTTATCGCCTTGCTGTACAAATGGCGCGGCATCAACCACAAATAAATTATTACAATCATGCGCCTGGTTGTATTTATTTAAGGCTGATTTTTTAGGATCATCACCCATGCGAACAGTACCCACTTCGTGGATGATCACCCCCGGCGCTTTTAAGCCGTACATGGTTTCAGGCCCTGCAGGCGGCTCAGCTATGGCCCCCATTTCGTGCATAATTTCCTGAAAGGTATCTTGCATGTGTTTAGCTTGCTTAATTTCTTCGGCTGCCCATTTGTAATGAAAACGCAGCACTGGGATACCATATTTATCAACCACTTCCGGGTCAATCTCACAATAATTATCTTCACGGGCTATAGCAGTGCCGCGACCAGCCATACCAAAACTTGCGCCATAAAAACGCCGGTAATCATTTTTCAGATCGGCACCAAAACCACCTGCATCCTTCATTTTTCCATCACGACCCGGGACCAAGCCATTTTTCGCCTCGATACCATCCATAAAACCGTAACCCGGCATATGCAAACCACCACCATATTCAATATGGTATCCGCGAGGAAAATCCAGTTTTTTATTACCCAACCACCACGGCGAATAAATGTGGATAGCACCTACACCATCTTCATTATAGCGTTTACGGTCCATTAGTTGAGGCAGCCATCCGCTAGCGCCCGCGCCGGTTGAGTCATGCAAATACTTACCTACTACCCCGCTACTATTTGCCAAACCACCGGGATGTGCCGATGATTTTGAATTAAGCAGCAAACGTGCCGATTCGCAGGCGCTGGCACCCAGGATTACAATTTTGCCTTTAACCTGGTATTCCTGCATATCATCCTTATTGATGTAGGAGATTCCGGTGGCAAGTCCTTTGTCATCTGTTAAAACTTCACGCGCCATGGCATTTGCAATAACCGTTAAGTTTCCTGTTTTTATAGCCGGGATAACCAGGCATGATGATGAAGAGAAATCGCCGTAAACTTTGCAGCTCCGGTTACATTGTCCGCAGTAAAAACACGCGCCACGGTCTTTATTATTGGGTAGTGCTTGTGTTAGTATTGAGCCACGGCTGGCAATGGTAGTAACACCTGCCTTTTTTGCTCCTTTTTTTATGTAGAGTTCGTTCAAACGTGGTGCCGGCGGTGGCAAAAAGATCCCATCGGGTTCGTTTTCCAAACCCTCAACGGTGCCGAAGATGCCAATTAGGCGGTCGACTTTATCATAGAATGGTTTTACATCGTCGTAGGTAATAGGCCATGCTGTTGTTAATCCATCTTTAGGTTGAAAATCATAAGGCCCCATGCGCAGGGATATACGCCCCCAGTGGTTGGTACGGCCTCCTAACATACGTGAACGGAACCATTGAAAGTCGGTGCCATTTTTTGTGGTATAAGGTTCGCCATCCAGGCTCCATCCGCCGAAGGCAGCATCAAAATCGCCGAAGTTTCGTGTATTGGTGCTTGCACCACGACGTGGCGATTCCCATGGGAATTTTAGCTGCGCGGAGTTTTTTGCAGGATCGAAAAACGGGCCTGCCTCGAGCATTAAAACTTTTAAACCGGCATGTGCCAGCACATAGGCAGCCATACCGCCGCCCGCGCCAGAACCTACAATAACCGCATCATATAGTGTTGATGTTTTTTTGATTTGCAAATCACTCATAAGTTTAACTGTGTATTAGTTAGCCTGAGGTTAATTATGTAATTGGTTATGCTAAATATACTTAAGCAAATGTTATCCTGACAATTTTTATATCAAAATATTACAGTTGCTTTATGCGGATATTACGAAACTCCACTTCTGCACCATGATCTTGTAAAGAGATATGTCCTTTAGGGTAGGTTGCAAAAGCAGGCCAGTTGTGGAATTTGCTTTTCTGGACAAGCGCTTTCCATTCGGGGCTGCCCATTTGCGTTTCAACAACTTTTTGTCCATTCAACCAAAAAGTAAGATGACCATTTAATTTACGGATGATCACCGAATTCCACTCGCCGGCTGGTTTCGCGGGATGAGCTGGTGCAATCATATCATATAATGACCCTGCTAAATGGTTTGCTTGTTTATTGTCCTCGGCCAGTTTATCATCCAAAACCTGCATTTCCATACCGGTTAAATAGGTGTAATGGTAGCTCGTATCTTCATGGATACCGAAAATAATACCGCTATTGCCACCAGCAGCTATCTTCCAGTCGATTTTTAATTCAAAGTTGGTGTATTCTCTATCGGTAACTAAATCGCCTTGCCCTTTGGCAGCGGTGTTCAATACCAATGCGCCATGTTCGGCATGCCATGCGCCGGCATCAGCGCCTAAATAAACATGCCAGCCTTTTGTGGTTTTACCATCGAATAATAACTTGTAGCCGTCCTGTTTTTCTTTAGGAGTTAGCTTATTTAATGTTTGTGCCGATAACGAGAAATTAATGGCGACTGTAGCCAGTGCGCATAAAAGGATTTTTTTCATGTAGGTAGATATCAATAATAACAGGTCAATTCAATAAGGCTAATATATACATTATTGATCCTATCGCATCCGGGTAATAAAAATTATACGCGGATGCTTCCTAATTTAAAAAATTGATTTGTATATTTATAAAACCCAATGTAAACCAAACAATTACCTGTGCATTATGAAAAAAGTTTCTGATATACTCAAACGGAAAGGCCGCAGCGTTGTCACTATTGATGCAGCTACCACCGTGCTTGATGCCTTAAAACTGATGGCCGATAGAAACATAGGTTCGGTAGTGATATCAGAGCATGGTAAATACCTGGGCCTGATGACCGAGCGTGATTATGCCCGTAAAGTTATTTTACAAGGCCGATCATCACACGAAACACCAGTGCGTGAAATTATGAGTACGGGGCTGCCCCGCATTGTACCGGAAAGCTCGATCGAGACGTGTATGCATATTATGAGCGAGAGCAACATACGGTATTTACCTGTTTTTGTGGATGATGAGTTATCGGGGATTGTTTCAATTAATGATTTGGTTACTGAAACGATACTATCGCATTTGGAAACGATTGAGCATTTAAAGACTTATATACAATCGTAAAATAGCTTAATTTGAATATCCTCTCTCCGCTCAATAGCCGCGGGGGGGGGGGTGTTCTTTTGTCTTGAAACAAAAGAACCAAAAATTAAAGTCAGTCCGAAGGCCTCTTTGCCGCACTTTGGCCTTTACCCTGCAAAATGGATAGAACCACGGCTGGAATATTTTACCCTATGCTTCGCCGCTCCTTTCCATCGCTTCTGTAAAATTCCCAAAGCCATGCAGCCGCACATGGCCAACATTGTTCTTTCCATTTTCTGCCGAAGCTGTCGGACTGACGGAGTAAAGGAAAACCAAAAACAACGCGTCATTGACAGTTTGCAACTGTTACACCCAATCACTCACAATTTTAGCGGATAATAGGCAAAGCGGTATCCCACCGCCGGGATGTACGCTCCCGCCGCAGAAATAGAGGTTATTTATTTTGGATGATTTATTAGCATGACGCAAAAACGCCGCCAATTGGTTATTGGAGCTGGTGCCGTAGATAGAGCCTTGGTAGGATGAGGTGCGGCTTTCGATACCCCGGGGATCAAGGATGCTTTCGCTGATGATGAGTTGGCGGATGTCTTCCCCTATGTTTTTGTTTAGTTTGATTATAATATTCTTTCTGGCATCGGCAACTAGTTTATTCCAATCCTGACCGCTGTTAGATGGCACATTGACCATTACAAACCAATTTTCGCAGCCTTCCGGTGCATCATCTGGTTTGTATTTGGAGCTAATATTTAGATACACGGTTGGATCACGATAAATATCCTTCTGCTGCCAGATATGGTTGAACTCAGTCTTATAATCAGCGCTAAAAAATATATTATGCAAATCGAGTTGTGGGAACTGCTTATTTATCCCCCAATAAAAAATTAATGCCGAACTGCTGCGTTCCTGGCTAAGTATCTTTTTGGGGAATAGGGCAGGATGCCTTCTTAACAATTGATGATAGGTGAACCAAACATCCATATTGGATATTACAATGTCCGCTTCGATTAATCCATCTTTAACCCGTATGCCTGTTGCTACCTGCCGTTTCAAAACGATCTCATCTACACGTGACTTGTAATTAAACTTTACACCTAATGATTCGGCCAGCTTAACCAGGCTGGCGGTGATACTGAACATGCCATCTTTTGGGAAGTAAGCACCGAAATGTTGTTCAATATGCGGAATAACGTTTAATGTTGCCGGCGCGCTGTATGGATTTGAACCGTTATAAGTGGCGTAACGATCATAAAACTGCACCATTCGCTCATCATTGAAAAACCTTTGATTTGCTGCATGCATGGTTCGCATGGCATCGATCTGTCCTATTTGGAAAATAGATTTTAATGTAGACCAGCTTAAAAAAGTTTTGATCCGATGCAGCGATTTCTCCAGGAATACGTGATTGGTTATGTTATAAATCCTGCTGCTATTGACAGTGTATTTTTGTATGGCTGATGATGGCTCACCAGTAGCCTTTGATACTTCATTTTCAAATTTATCGGCATCCGCGTAAGCGGTTAATTTGGTACCATCAATATAAAAGTATTTGCATAATACATCCAGCTTTTGGTATTGGAAATAGTCCGCTGGGTTTTTGCCTACCAGTTTGAACAATTCATCTACATATTGCGGCATGGTGAACAGGCTTGGCCCGGCATCAAAGCGGAAACCGTCCTTCTCAAATTCGGATAGTTTACCGCCGGGGTAGTTGTTTGCCTCAAAAACTTCAACTTGATAACCCTTGACCGCTAAACGAATGGCGGTAGCGATACCGGCGACACCGGCACCTATGATCAAAGCTTTTTTGGGCATGGGGTAAAGATAATGGCTATTCAACAAAAAAGCAGAACTGATTTGGTTCTGCTTTTTTTATAAAAAGGTTTATTCTTAGGCATGTACCCCTTCAGCAAATTCTTCTATCGCTTTTTTGTTGAACGCAGGCAGATCAGCCGGGGTGCGACTGGTTATTAAGCCATTATCAACCACTACTTCTTCATCAACCCACTCGGCACCGGCATTTTTAAGGTCGGTTTGCAGGGATGGGAACGAGGTTAGCTTGCGGCCTTTGATCAAACCTGTTTCAATCAGCATTTGCGGGCCGTGGCATATCGCGGCTACAGGTTTGCCTTCTTTTAAGAATGCGGTTACAAATGCTACCGCGTCTTTATTCTGCCGTAATTTATCGGGATTTAATACGCCGCCAGGTAATACCAAAGCGTCATAATCATCCGGACTAACCTGGTCTAGTTGCTTATCTACATCTACTTCAATGCCCCAATTGGTTTTATCCCACGCCTTTATCTTACCGCTTTTTGGCGATATGATGTGCACTATCGCGCCGGCATCTTTTAGTGCTGCTTTTGGGCTTGTTAGTTCTACCTGTTCAAATCCTTCTTCGGTGAGTATTGCTACTCTTCTGTTCTCTAAGGTTGCCATAATCTATATAATTAATTGTTGGTTATAAAATTTAACTATATATAGTACAGGTGGGGGTTGGGGTTGGTTTTAAGAAATTGAAATTAATACATCTCTATTTCTTAGTGCTACTATGATTGGGTTGTGGTTCCACAATGTCAGTGATAGTCACTTTTCTTTGTCATAGACACAAAGAAAAGTAACCAAAAGAAAAGTCCTAGCCATAGCGAATGCTTCCCCGCGCAAGGCCATACTCTCTGTCCCGCCCGCTATGGCGAGGCCAACGTTTTTTTGCTTATGTTTTTTATCTTTGCCCCATGGCACGCAAAATTTTCATAGTGTATTTGGTTTACACGGTAATCGTATTTCTGTTTTACAACTATGTTATGAAAGCTAATTATGCCGATGCCATTTTAAAGGCCGTACTTTCAGGCGTAGTATTTACGGCTGTGTACACCATCCTGTTATCCCGCGCAGCGAAAAGGGAAGACGAAAAAAAGAAGTAGCTATTTTACTTTCTCGAAGTATTGCCCGGTGAATTTGTAGGTGATGAATTTATGGGTAATGCGTCCGCTACCACTAATTAAAGGTAGGCGGATAGTTTTGGTCTTTTTATCAAAATAAATCTCAGAGCTTTCGTTCCACCCATTATTGTATCCGTAATCTAATTGACTGTGTAGGCCTGATCGGGTTTTAATAAGTTTTACATCATTAATTAATTCCCCGTTTTCTATTGCAAAAACCTGTATACCGTTATCGCCTACCAGGGTTGAACCGATGTCTATCCAAACTCCTAAATAATAGACTTTATTATTTACTTTGAAAGTATATAGTTTAATATAGTTTGGCCTATTATCGCCTTCTGTTTTTGGCGTGTCAAGAATTGAAATTGTATTAGGGCCTAATTTATATTGAAATACACTTTCAAAAAAATGCATAGTACCGCCAGACCATGTATCCCAAGAATAAATTCTGAACAATCCATCATCAGAAGTTGAGATATCTAAATTCTCGTTTTTTAATAAAGCAAAACTTTGGTTTATGGTAGTGGGGTACTTTTCGGTGTAATACTTTAGCTTTTTAGCAAATACATCATCTGCCTTACCAACTCCTTCATAATCATTTTTATCCCGGAAGTAGTGTATTTTCTTAAATGAGGCCAATAAATCTGCTTCAATCGCTTTGGGTGTTTGTGCAAAAGCGACAACACTAAATAAGCAGCTACATATTAATAAGTAAGTTTTTAATTTCATTGTGTGTTCAAGATTTCTACCAAATAAAAATAGGGATAATCATTCGACCATCCCTATCCATCTTATAATAATCTAGGTTTGTATTATACTTCTACAGCCTGACCAATCAGGTTTTTTGATGCCAGATATTCAGCAATCTGTACCGCGTTGGTGGCAGCGCCTTTACGCAGGTTGTCTGATACTATCCAGCAGTTCAACGTATTTGGCTGGCTTTCATCACGACGGATACGGCCTACAAACACTTCGTCCTTGTCATGCGCGTCAAGCGGCATTGGGTATTTTAGGTTAGCGGTATCATCAGTTACAATGATACCCGGTGCATTCTCTAAAATCGAACGGACTTCAGCCAAATCGAAATCTTCAGCAAACTCAATGTTAACTGATTCTGAGTGGCCGCCCATAACCGGGATACGCACTGTTGTAGCAGTTACTTTAATACTGTCGTCGCCCATTATTTTTTGGGTTTCCAGTATCATTTTCATTTCTTCCTTGGTGTAGCCGTTTGCTGTAAACACATCAATTTGCGGTATAACATTCAGGTCGATAGTATATGGGTAAGCCATAACGCCTTCAATACCTTTACGCTCGTTAAACAACTGTTCAACCGCTTTAACGCCTGTGCCAGTTACTGATTGATAGGTAGAAACTACTACACGTTTAATTTTATACCTGTCGTGCAATGGTTTTAAGGCCACTACCATTTGTATGGTTGAGCAATTAGGGTTAGCGATGATCTTATCTTCGGCAGTTAAAACATCCGCATTCACTTCGGGCACAACCAGTTTCTTGGTTGGGTCCATGCGCCATGCTGATGAATTATCAATAACAGTTGTGCCGGCTGCTGCAAAAAGCGGCGCCTGCTCTAATGAAGTGCTGCCCCCTGCCGAAAATATGGCAACATCGGGCTTAAGCTTAATCGCGTCCTCTACAGAAACTATCTTGTACTGCTTACTCTTAAATGTGATTTCTTTACCAACACTCTTAGCTGAAGCTACCGGAATTAATTCTGTTACGGGGAAGTTGCGTTCTGTTAGAACTTGCAACATTTTGGTGCCCACCAATCCTGTGGCACCCACTACTGCGACTTTCATTCTATTTAAATTGTTAAATTAATCTCCAAATATGCGACTTTTTTATCTTTTTTGGGTGATAAAGGGTTTGTTTTGATGCAAAAAGTGCTCATTTTAAGGTAAAAATTAGCTTTTTTAGCTGGTTTTCAAACTAAAAACTATGGTTTCTCCATCTATATTAATAGTTTTTTTGGATTTATATATAGCGTTGGCGATGCAATCCTTTAGGATCAGTAGAAGAATTTAGTCTAAGTATTAGATACGTTGGTTTTGGCTAAAGCCGATTTGTACTGTGACATTAGTCCGTTGGCTAAAGCCAACGGCAATGAGAAGACCATATTTTTTCATTGCCGTCACATTTATGTGACGGATTAATAAGAAATGGGATTGGCTTTAGCCAAAAAAGCGCTATTATGGCTAATAACCTACTTAGCATAGCCATCATTCACAATAACAGTTTCTCCTTGTTTGTTTCCTTAAATTTGTAATTGATTTCACTCAAATTTTTACCTTTGCAGTTAAACTGACTTTCATGACCGAAAAGATTATAGTGATTGGCGCCAACGGCCAAATCGGGACCGAACTGGTGAATGCATTACGTAACATCCATGGTGCCGAACAGGTTATCGCATCAGACATTAACGATCCTGCATACGCTATTAGAAATACCGGCCCGTTTGAGTTTGTGAATGTGTTGGATAAGGACAACCTGCATCACATATTCCAAAAGCATCAACCTACACAGGTTTATTTGCTGGCAGCCATACTATCTGCCGTAGGCGAGCAAAGACCCAAAATGGCCTGGGATTTGAACATGACCGGCCTGATCCACGTACTGGATTTCGCGGTTGAATTTAAGGTTAGTAAAGTGTTCTGGCCAAGTTCAATAGCTGTTTTCGGGCCGCATTCGCCACAATTTAACACGCCGCAGTATTGCGTAATGGATCCGAATACGGTATATGGTTTCAGCAAACTGGCAGGTGAACGCTGGTGCGAGTATTATTTTAACAAACACGGGTTGGATGTACGCAGCATACGCTATCCTGGATTGATCGGCTGGCGGGCAAACCCGGGAGGTGGCACAACGGACTACGCGGTACACATCTTTCACGAGGCATTAAAAAAAGGTAAATACGAAAGCTTCCTATCTGCCGAAACCGCTTTGCCTATGATGTATATGGATGATGCTATACGTGCAACGCTTGATTTGATGAATGCTCCGGCGGAAAGCTTGACGATCCGCTCGGCATATAACCTGGCAGGTATCAGCTTTACGCCGACGCAACTTGCTGAGGAGATCAAGAAAATCATGCCGAATTTTGCGATCAGTTATGCTGAGAGCGACCCGCGGCAAGCAATTGCCGATAGCTGGCCAAAATCAATTGATGACAGTTATGCGCAAAAAGATTGGGGTTGGAAACTGGAATATGACCTCCCCGCGATAACTGCCGACATGCTTACAAACCTGAAAAAGATCATTTAAAAGAAAACAAATATTATATTTATCCGATCTGCCGAAAAAAGTAGTGAATATTAAACTTGATTGAAGCCATGAACCATTGGCCATCAATCATGAACTAAAAAAAATATGGGAAGAGCATTTGAATTCCGTAAAGAGAGAAAATTTAAGCGTTGGGCCAAAATGGCCGTTCAGTTTACCCGTTTAGGTAAAGAAATTGTAATGGCTGTTAAAGCCGGTGGTGGCGATATTAACACCAACTCGCGCCTGCGTACCGCTGTGCAAAACTCCAAGGCAGTAAATATGCCTAAGGACCGTGTTGAGGCTGCGATAAAAAGAGCTATCAGTAGGGATGAAAAAGATTACGAGGAATTAGTTTACGAAGGTTATGCGCCTTACGGTGTTGCTGTTTTGGTTGAAACCGCTACCGATAATACCAATCGTACGGTTGCAAACGTTCGCAGTTACTTTACTAAATATGGTGGCGCATTGGGTAAAACCGGTTCACTGGACTTTATTTTTACCCGTAAATCGGTATTTACATTTGTGCCGGGTGACCGTGATTTGGAAGAACTGGAATTTGAGCTGATTGATGCCGGGTTAGAAGATCTGTTTGTGGAGGCCGATGAAGAAGGAAACGATATAGGCGTGATCCATACTGCTTTTGAGGATTTCGGTAAAATGCAGAAGACATTGGAAGAATTAGGCATCGAAGTAAGATCGGCTAAATTGGAGCGTGTACCGCAATCATTCCACGAGGTTACCGAAGAGCAGGTTGTTGATATTATGAAACTGATAGACCGGCTTGAGGAAGATGATGACGTGCAAGCGGTTTATCATAATATGGCGGAGTAATATGCCCCACCCAAACCCTCCCCGGTAGGGAGGGCTAAAAATAAACAAACATTAAAGTCTCCCCTACCGGGGGAGATTTAGAGGGGGCTGATATGGCACTATTCACATCGCGTAAGCAAGGAAAAAAAGTTAAGGTAACATTTGCCGATGGCTTGCTATTTGTTGAAAAAGAAAATGGTAAGCAACAGGCATTCCCTTTAGAATGGTATCCCGCGCTGCAAAACGCAACGGAGGAAGAGCTGCTGGATTGGGATCAGACCGATAAAGGCATCCATTTTAACGCGCTTGATGTCGACGTGGATTTAATATAAGCCGTATGGAATTTGAAGAGTTTTTCAAAAAGAAGAGAATTGACCTGATTGCGCTGAAACAGGTGCAATCGGCCTTGTTCTCTGAATTTGAAACACACTTCAATCAAATGGGCGAAAAGAGCTTCGATCATACCAAAAAATACTGGTTCAATAAATTAAGGCATGAATTTCCGCTGGCGGTTGAACCAAAATTAGAAAAGGTAAAGATCGATAACCCACTAGCGGAACAAACCATAACCGAAAGCCTGATTGAAGAAACCGCGCAGGTGCCTAAATTAGGTTTTA
This sequence comes from Mucilaginibacter tundrae, assembly GCF_013408825.1. GTDB lineage: Bacteria > Bacteroidota > Bacteroidia > Sphingobacteriales > Sphingobacteriaceae > Mucilaginibacter. The sequence continues at coordinate 121,000 of NZ_JACCBZ010000007.1, read as the reverse complement.
CACCAAAGTTTAGAGCGGCGGCGACCCCAAATCCAGCAGTTGAAACATCAGCAGAGGAAAAACAACCATCGGAAGACAAACCCGCCGCTGCTCCTGCAGCAAAATTGGGGTTCACACCAAAATTTAAAGCAGCAGCACCGCCAAAACCAGCTACAGAGGAACCATTGGCAGAAGAAAAGCCTGTTGCACCTGTTGCTCCTGCACCTAAATTGGGTTTTACGCCTAAATTTAAAGCAGCAACACTGCCAAAACCTGTTGAAGAGGAAACATCTACAGAGGGAAAACCGGTTGAACCAGTTGCTGCCCCCACACCTAAATTAGGTTTTACACCGAAGTTCAAAGCGACACCGCCAAAACCTGTTGATGAGGAAACATCTACAGAGGGAAAACCGGTTGAACCAGTTGCTGCTTCCGCACCCAAATTAGGCTTTACACCGAAGTTTAAAGCGGCAACTCCTCCAACACCTATTGAAGATACCCCGCCTGTAACAAATCCTGAAGAAAGCACACCACAACCTCCCGCAGAAGAGGCTGCTCCCAAACCCGCCTATAAACCACGTTTTAAAATGCAGAACCTTCCGAAAAAGGAAGGGAAATAATCTTTGTTATACTGAAATATGAAGCATCTGTACTGGTGTAACTACTTTACAGATTTTTCGCGACCGCTCAAGAGATAGTTCTTCGCTGCGCGCAGAATGACAAGGGTTGTGAGTGTTATTAACGTGTGCTGTCGTGAACTATTCCTCAAAAAACTTTAACTTTATTGTAAGGATTCTATTCCACCGCCGACTAACCCATAATTCTAAATCAGATTAAAATGAAGTCGATCAAAATATTATTACCAACAGCAGCGGTTGCTATTCTAGCATTGAGCTCGTTTACCTATAAACACAGCAGCAAACTAACAGGTGCCGATAAGGGCTTTGCTGTTATCGAATTATTCACTTCCGAGGGATGTTCGAGCTGTCCGCCTGCGGATGCGGTGGTTGCCAAAATTGAGAAGGAAAGCGCAGGTAAACCTATTTACATTCTTGCTTTTCATGTTGATTATTGGAACCGTTTGGGATGGAAGGATGGTTTCAGCAGCGCGGCTTATTCAGAAAGGCAAAACCAGTATGCACGTTGGTTAAATTTATCGTCGGTTTACACCCCGCAAATTGTTGTAAATGGCCGCACCGAATTTGTAGGCTCAGAAGAAGGCACTTTGCGTAACGCTATCAGAACCAACCTTGCAAAAGATGCCGCGGCACAGATTAGTTTAACTAACATCAAAATCAATCAAAACAAAGTCGATCTGCAATACCAAACACAAGGCAGAATAGGCAACGCTATATTACTTTTAGCCGTAATACAAAAGAACGCTCAAACTAAGGTAGAGAGAGGTGAAAACGCTGGCCATACTTTATCGCATGTACAAATTGTACGTGGAATAGAAAGCATATCTTTAAAGGCCGATAAAGGCCCGGCAAGTATTGAATTGCCTAAAGGTTTTGAAGCGCATGGATCGGAGATCATCGCTTTTGTGCAAAATACATCCAATGGCGAGATCACCGGGGCAACAAAAGTGGCATTTAATTAATCCTTTTTAGGCATTTTATCGTAGTTAATATAAAGCGTTAATGAAAACCATCAAAGAAAAACACTCCTTAATTATGCGGTGGACGCATTGGGTAAATTTCCCGATATTGACCGTGATGATATGGAGCGGCATGCTGATCTATTGGGCTAATGATGAATATAAGATCACCATATTTGGGCATACCTACGTGCGCTTTTTCCCGGATTGGTTTTATAATGCGTTGCATATCCCGGCTAGGTTGGCCGAGGGTATGGCATTCCACTTTTTGTTCATGTGGTTTTTTACGCTGAACGGAATTTTTTATGTGACTTATACTATCATTTCTGGCGCGTGGCGGGAGTTGGTTCCGCAGAAAAAATCATGGAAAGAAGCGTGGCTGGTTTTATTGCATGACCTACATATCCGCAAAATGGCCCCTCCGCAAAATAAATATAACGCCGCGCAGCGGATAGCCTACACCGCCATTATTGTGATGGGGATCGGCTCGGTAATTACAGGTTTGGCTATTTACAAGCCGGTGCAGTTTTATTATTTAACATGGCTTTGTGGCGGCTATCACTTCGCCAGGATCATTCATTTCGCCCTTACATTGGGCTATGTATTTTTCTTTGTGGTTCACGTGGTGCAGGTAATTATAGCGGGATGGAATAATTTTAGGTCGGTAATTTCCGGCTTCGAGGTGGTGAATGAAAAACCTAAAACAGCAGCAAAGAAATGAGCGATCCGAAAGAAAATAAAAAACCCGAGACCGAAGCTTCTGTCCAAAAGCAGATCAACAGGCGTAATTTTATATCCTTTACTACCTACACTGTGTTAGGCGTTGCCGCTTATGGCGGTTGGCGAAAGCTATATACCTCGCCTATTGAAACGCTTGGGATTACCAGCGGAGCACATAAACCTTTACGCCGCGCGCTGAATAAAAGTGAATTATTTTTCAGGAATTTTTTCAGCAATAACCATTTGGTTAAAACCTACCCAAAATCAATGGCAGCTAAGGTTGTGCGGAAGAACACCAGCATTGGTGCCGATAGCCGTTTAGATGCTGCTAACTGGCGGCTGCAGGTTAAAAAGATTACAGGAGAGGTGTTGAGTATTACCATTGATGAGATTAAAGCTCTACCCAAAACCGACCTTGTTTTTGATTTTAAATGCGTGGAAGGCTGGGACCAGATACAGCACTGGGGCGGTGTGCGCTTTGCAGATTTTATTGAGCATTTCGGCCTTCACCCAGAAACCAAGCTGGACTATGTAGGCATGGAAACCCCCGATAAAGGTTATTATGTAGGCTTAGATATGGCGAGCGCCATGCATCCGCAAACGCTGCTTGCTTATGAAATGAACGACCAGCCAATACCTGTGCCACATGGCGCACCATTACGCTTAATTATCCCGGTTAAATACGGCATTAAAAACTTAAAACGGATCGGAACCATCAGTTTCAGTAACCGAAGACCGCACGACTACTGGGCCGAGCAGGGTTATGATTATTATTCGGGCTTGTAACCATCTATCATCAAAATTTCATCGAATATTTTGCATATTGCGGTGAATGCCTGCAGTATACTTCCCTTTCAGAAAACAGATAGCTTATGCCTGCGGCATGATTGGTTGGAGCATCATGACGAATATCATCATCGTTATGCTGCCTTACTTTTACCTGCCACCGAGCAATGCGGGTTTAAAGCCGCTTATTCCACAATTAATGTTATTTGGGGTATTAAACATACTGTCAGTTATTGCAGCGTCTGGCAGATTTATTGATGCCCTTTTTGACCCTTTTATCGCATCACTGAGCGACAAAAGCGATAATCCCAAAGGCCGCCGCATTCCATTTATGAAATGGGCTATACTGCCGGCCATTATTTTTTGCTTCCTCACTTTCTGCCCAGTGGAAAAAGGTGAAAGTTCAAAAAACGCGGTTTGGTTAACGTGCACGCTCATCTTGTTTTTCATGAGCGTTACCACCTATATCATCCCCTACAACGCCCTTTTGCCAGAACTTACCGAGACTGCATCGGAAAAAGTTAAACTATCATCCTTTCAACAGGTTGGTTTTGTATTGGGGATGATCATATCCGGCTTTGTAAATAATTACGCCGACCTGGTACAAAAATTCTTACATATTATCAGTCGCGATTCTGCAGTTCAATATACTATTGGCGGCCTGAGTTTAGTCGCCGGTTTTTTTATGTTGATACCCGTTTTGTTTATCGACGAGAAAAAATATTCATCGAGCAAACCATCGCATTTGCCGCTTTTGCCTGCTATACGTAAAACGTTCAGTAACCGAAATTTTAAGTATTACCTGATCTCGGATTTTTCGTACTACATGGCGCTGAGCATTATATCCAGTGGTTTATTATACTTTGTAACGGTATTACTCGGCTTGCCCGAATCAGAAGGCGGGCCATTGTTGGGTGTGATGGTTTTAGTGTCGCTGATGTTTTACCCGCTCATCAACTATCTTTCCAAAAAAATCGGTAAAAAACCTATTGTGCTTTTTTCCTTTTTCTTGTTATGCATCGCGTTTATCGCGATCTATTTCCTCGGAAAATTCCCGATATCGCCTACAGCACAAATATATTGCCTGTTGCTTTTGGCGAGTTTTCCATTGGCATCTTTGGGTATTTTACCTAATGCTATTTTGGCTGAAATAGCTCAGGATGATGCCATCAAAACCAAAGAAAATCGCGAAGGTATGTTCTTCGCCGTAAAATACCTTTTTGTAAAAATGGGCCAAACGCTGGGTATAGCTTTATTTGCTTTCCTGACGGTGTATGGTAAAGATCCGGGAAACGACTACGGCCTGCGGCTGAATGGCTTATGCGGATTTGTGCTTTGTTTGCTGGCAATGATATTCTTCAGCAGGTTTAGAGAGAAAAGACGGGTTTAGTTAAGTGGTGATCGGGTTACAGTATTTAAAAACTGTAAAACGGTGTAGGTTGATAGCTGCCCGCCCGGGCCGTTTAAATTAAAATCGAACCCGTGTGTAGCCCAGGGTAGTTGCAGCCAGTAATGCTTAATGCCACTGCTTTGCAACGCACCATTCAATCGGTGACTATGCTCCGGCGACACCAACACATCATTATTACCGTGTATAATTAACGTTGGTACAGATTGTTTATCTACATAAACCAACGGCGAACAATCAAAATATTTTTGAGGTACTTGCGAATACGTACCCCCAATATATTGTTCCATCACCTTACGCGAATCCATGATCAGCGGACTTGCAGGGGCAGAGTAGCCCCAAACCATATCGGCAGGGCCATAAAAATCAATTACGCCTTTCAAATTTTTATTATGCATAGTATAGGCCGCCAGCAAAGCGATCTGCGCACCTGCGGAACGGCCGATTAATACCAATTGGGTTGTATCGACGTTCAACTCGTCAGCATGTTCACGTATGTATTTAGTGGCATTGGCTACATCTTCAACAGGTGCGGGCGTTTGCCATTTTGGCGCCAGTCGATAGTTGATAGATGCAACGTTATAACCTTTTGTTGCCAAATAACTGTTCAATTCCGGCAATTGCTGACTATCGCCGCCTGACCATGAACCGCCATGCACTACAATTACACAAGGTTTTTTACCCAAAATTCGCGATGGATAAAAATCCAGGCTCATTGCTGTATCAGCATATTTTACATAGGTTATTTTTTTGTAGGCGATGCTCACCGGCTTTTTAAACATCTTTAAAAAACTGAATGGCGCGCTGGAACTATCGGTATTGGTAACGCCGAAAGCACCATCAAACTCCGCCCTGACATTGCCTGCAACCACGTAAGCCCTTGCAATTGGTGATAGGAATAATAGCAAAGCCACAATGCCAATGATGGTTCCCGGCATGATAAAGCGCCCGCCAAAAAAGCCTGTCAGCAATACCACAATGGTGATTGATGAAAACAACCACGGGAATTCAGTTACCGCAATAGCCAACAACCACAGATGGTATTCAAAGGCTTTAAAAACCGCTAATAAGGAAAGAAGAAATAATAGTACAATAAGTATTAAACGGATCATGCGGTAATTTTATGGAATAAATAATGACTTACAGCACGCAAAAAAGCAATTCAAAAAATTGACCATCAATCTTATTTCTTAGCTGCTTTTATAAAAGCCAATGCATCGTCCGCATGCTCCTTACCCTGCATCATGGCCTCGTGCATGTAGACTACTTTGCCATGCAGATCGATAACATAAGTTACGCGACCGGGGATGAACATTTTGCTTTTAATGCCAAACAAGTTATACACTTTATTATCCTGGTCGGCCAACAAAGTAAATGGAAGTTTATAGTGTTGCTGAAATTCTTTATGACTGGCAACCGTACCGCCATTTATGCCGATAACCATGGCGCCCGCTTTGGTAAACGAATCAAATTCATCACGAAAAGCGCAGGCTTCTTTGGTGCAAACCATGCTTTCATCCTTCGGATAAAAGTAAAGCACCAATACTTTTTTTCCTATATAATCTCGCACGTTAAACTGCTTGCCGTCCTGATCATGCAAAGTGAACGAGGGCACATTTTCGCCTACCTGTAATTCGCTATCGCGTTTTTGGGCATGGGTAGTTTTGCAAAAGCCTATTAGCATAAAAGCTAATAGTAATGCTGTATTTTTTAGTGTGATGTTTTTCATATGAGATATACGTTGGATAAGTGGCTGCGGTTGTTTTAGAGGCGATTATTTAGCAGCAGTTCCTAAACAGAAGAATCAGATCAAAACTAGCATCAAATTTGTGAATAAGCGGCAGGTGTTAACATGGTTGATGTGATCTTTGACACCAGCGCGTCCGGGTACTCAGGCATGGTTTTTAGTTTGATCCATTCCGGGTCGCTGCCAAAAGCTTTCCATAATTGGCTATGAGCTTCCATATTATCAAAGGTTACCATATAAGTTAAATTTGGCCGATCGGCACCTATAATGGTTTCGCTATAAAATACCGGTTTAAACCCGAGGCGCTTAAATATCCCGATCTCACGACCTTCATTGAACATTTCAATTTTCTTTTTTCCTGCATATTCGGTTGGGCTTTGGTATTGGCGCAACTCAAAAATGCGGGGGAATGTGCCGGGTAACTCTATTTTGGGCATGCCTGTAAAGGCCTGTAACAGTGAACTTTCAATGCGCTCATAAACCGGTGTTGCCAAAGGGGCGTTCAGGTATCCTGCCGATTGCTGCTGGTAAACCGCGTCAGTCGCCAATTTGCTTTCCTGTGTTGTAAAATCTACTATCGATGGGTATGGGATCAACACAAATAATTTTGTTTGCCTGCCCACTTCAAGCTCCGTAAAAACACCAACATTATTACTGCCTATGCGGTTTAATGCAGGTATCAACGCGTTTTTTAAATAATCCTCTACTATTGCTTGCTGCGCGGCATTTGTAAAACTGTAAACCCGCAACTCATAAAAGCAACGATCTGATTTTTTACTGGATGATCTTGCCATACTCATTTCAGGCAGTATTGTGGCAGCTGCCCCGGTTAACATTGATATTTTTACAAATGAACGCCTTTTCATAAACGATGGTTTTGGTTAAGCTAATTTAATGATTATATGCACAAGCAATATAAACAAAAAAGGTCCCCTTAAATATTAAGGAAACCTTTTCAATACATAAAACGCCAAATTATTAAATGTGTATGAACAAATCCTCTTTAGGCCTTCTTACTTTTTCCATTTTGCTGTAAACATCTTCGTCAGATCGGTAACCTACCGGCGCTATAACCACGGCAGATAAGCCTAAGGCTTTTAAGCCTAATATCTCGTCGAATTTACCGGCATCAAAACCTTCCATTGGGCAGGCATCAATATCCATTTCGGCAGCAGCAGTTAACAAAACACCTAAAGCTATATAAGCCTGTTTGGTTGACCAGTTAATTTTTTGTTCTTCGGTTAAGCTGGCAATAGTGCCTTGTACCATTTGTTCAAACCCAGCTAAATGCTCGCGACCAATACCACGTGTTTTAGCAATCAGATCAAGGTAATAGTTACCATAATCCTTATCTATTTCCTTCTCAATAGCAAATATGATCACCTGTGAACTTTGTGTTAACTGCGCCTGGCCATGTGCCGCTTCACGCAATTTTTCGCGGATCTCAGGATCTTCAACCACCAAAATACGGTAAGCCTGCAAACCCATTGATGATGGTGCTAAGCGAACAGAATCCAATAACTGATCTAATTGTGCCTTGGTTAATTTTTTTGTAGCGTCGAAGCTTTTAATAGCCGCGCGCTTTTGTAATTTTTCTATTAATGACATGTTGTTTTCTTTTTCAATTATATGACAAATATAGATGTTATAACATATAAAATGGTCATAAAGAGGTAAATCTGTTGAAATAGTTCAAACAACCTAAATCATTAAAGCGCAGCAAAAACCTACTGACATAGGGCTGTCATTAGCGGGTTGTTTATTTGTGATATAATTCACAATCAAAAAAGCTATGAAAATGATCCCGATGTTTTTAAAGGAATTGGAGCAGAAAGCTCAAATCACCCGTAAAATGCTAAGCCGTGTTCCAAATGATAAATTCGATTGGCAGCCGCACGCTAAAAGCATGACTATACGCCAACTGACAACCCATATTACCGAACTGCCTGAATGGATCCCTTTGGCTATTAATACCGATGAACTTGACTTTGCTAAAAACCCGTACAAGCCTGAATTATTAAATAATATAGACGAGCTGTTGGCTACTTTGGAAAAGAATTTAGCACTTGCCCGCGCAAGCCTGGAACAAGCCGACGAGGAAATATTAAATAAACCATGGGTGCTTAGAAATGGCGGTTATATTATTATGACCTATACCAAAGCGGAAGTAATAAGGGTAGCATTAAATCAAACAACACATCACCGCGCACAATTGGGCGTTTATTTACGATTGCTGAATATCCCCATCCCCGGCAGTTATGGCCCAAGTGCTGATGAGCTGGAATTTGCCGCGGCGATGGAGCAGGCTTAAACCAAGCTGAATTGATAACAAAAAAGCCACCCGTTAAGGATGGCTTTTTTGTTATTGCTTTTTATTTCTGTCGCCGCCTTGCTTGCGGTTATTGTTGTTTCGATTATTTCCGCCCCTGCCACCGTCTCTTTTTGCAGGTGCCATTTTGATGAGGGTTGGGTCGCCTAAAACCTCGGGTAGCGGTACACGCCTAACTTCACGGCCCATCATTTCTTCGATGTTTTTTAGCTTGCGCTGATCGCGGTCGTTTACAAAAGTAATGGCAGTACCGGTAGTTTCGGCACGAGCGGTACGGCCTATGCGGTGGATGTAATCTTCCGGGTCGCCTGGCGCGTCATAGTTCACTACCAGATCAATCCCCTCCACATCAATACCACGCGAAAGCGCATCGGTACCAATGATAATAGGAACTTGTTTATTTTTGAATTTCAGCAGGATCTCTTCACGCTCATTTTGCTCCAGGTCGGAGTGAAAAGCGTTTATCTTCAGATGCGCCGCCTTTAGTTCTTTATAAACCTCTTTTACCTTATCTTTTGTAGACGCGAAAATGATAATGCTTACAAAGCCTCCTTCTTTAAGGATGAGTTGCAGCAATTTAGATTTTTGATGATCGTTCACTAAATAAACCTGCTGATCGATACCTACCGCGGGTTGCGATATGGCGATATTGATCTGTTGCGGGTTATGCAGCACGTTTTTAGCCATGTTGCGGATACGCCCCGGCATGGTAGCCGAAAACAGCATGGTTTGCCTTTGTTTAGGCAAATAGCTGATGATGCGCATAATATCATCCGAGAAACCCATATCCAGCATACGGTCGGCTTCATCCAAAATCAAATATTTGATGTGATTTAGCTTTAATACGCCTGATGTAAGGTGGGCTATAAGCCTACCCGGTGTAGCTATAATGATGTTGACATTGTTTTGTATGCCACGGCGTTGTTGCTCGTACACAATACCATCGCCACCGCCAAAAACCGCTATGGAGCTGATGCCGGTAAAGTAGGCCAAACCTTCTACCTGCTGATCGATCTGTTGGGCGAGTTCGCGGGTTGGTGTTAGGATAAGCGTGCTGGTTTTTTCCTCGTGGTTTTGGGTAATGAGGTTTAAAACGGGCAGCAAAAACGCGCCTGTTTTACCTGTACCTGTTTGCGCGCAGGCTATAAGGTCGTCGCCCTTTAGGATAGCCGGTATGGCCATTTCCTGTATGGGGGTTGGGTTGGTGTAACCCATGCTCAGTACGCCTTCTAATAAATGTTCGTTGAAATTAAAATCTTGAAAAGTCACTTGTATTTGTAAGAATGAAGGAGGCAAGTTAGCAAAAAATGTTGTGTTACAGCAATCTCGGTTTTTTGAGGATGTTAATCTTCCACAACTTCCACCTCTGCAACCGGACTAAACAAATAAATACGCTTAGTTTTGATCTCGGTGCATTTGAAGCGCTTGCGCAGTTTTTCATCCTTGCGAAAAATCCTGCCATCCTTTAATTTAAATAATGCTTTTAGTGGTATTTTTTCAACCGTAGTTATGGATTCGTGCTGCGCATCGTAGCTGCGGAGAGCACGGTATAAACTCAGATCGGAACAACTGGAGGCGGCCGGGTTGTTTAAATAATTGACGATGGTGTGCTTAATATCCGCAGGGAAAATATCCTGTTCAAAAAAAGGCTGCATCATTTTTTTGAAGTTGTTTTTCCACTCGGTGCCATGCGGTTTGGCTTTGTGCTTGTGCTCGTTCCAGGTATGCAGGTGGGCAAACTCATGTACGGTGGTTACCAAAAACGCATAGGGGTTCAAATCATAATTAACGGAGATGCGGTGCCCTTTGCCGTCATGCGGTGAACGGTAGTCGCCAAACTTTGTGTTGCGGTTGCGCGATATTTTAAATTCGCACTTAAAGTAGTCGATCCAGCGGCCGATAAGCGGTGCCGCTTCGGGCGGAAGATACTTTTCTAAAACTTTTACTTTATCCAATTTTACCTCGATGCAAAGATAAGGGTTAAAGGTGAGAGGTAAAAGGGTAAAGGTTTTTTATTGTGGTTGTATTCAATAAAGGCAAAATTGCACAGCTCCTTTATTTGCATATTGAAGGTACCTTTCACCCTTAACCTTTCGCCTTTTACCTCAACAAATTATATGCTATAAAACTCGCGGCATAAGCCAGCACCGTCATGTAAGCGAACTGAATAGCGGGCCAGCGCCAGTTTTTGGTTTCGCGGAAAACGATGGCTACCGTGCTGGCGCATTGCATAGCGAAGGCGTAGAACATCATCAGCGAGAAGGCGACGGCGAGGGTAAATACCGGCTGACCTGTATCGGGATTTTTGGCTTCCTTCATTTTTTGGTAGACGGATTGCATCTTTTCGGCGCTGCCGTTTACACTGTAGATGGTTGCCATGGTGCCTACGAAAACTTCGCGGGCGGCAAAGGAAGTAATTAACGCGATGCCGATCTTCCAATCAAACCCGAGCGGACGGATAACAGGCTCGATGGAATGACCAAGAACACCTGCATATGAGTTCTCTAATTTGGCAGAGGATATTGTCCTGCTCAAACTATCGGGTGTCATATGTTGGGTGTATTGGGGCTTACTAAACTTTTGGTCGATCTTGGCAAAGCGATCACCGGGGCCGTAGGAGGCGAGTACCCAAAGTATGATGGAGATGGCGATGATTACCTTACCTGCCTGGAAAACGAAGGCCTTGGAGCGATCATACATGGAGAAAATGACGTTATTCCACCTGGGCATGCGGTAAACGGGTAGCTCCATAATAAAATAGCCGCGTTCCTTGCCTTTTAGTATAAATTTAAATACCCAGGCCACTACAATGGCCGAGATCAGGCTAAAAACATACATCCCCGTTAGGGCTAATCCCTGCATATTAAATACCCACCAAACATTGCGGTTGGGTACAACTAAAGCGATTAACAAAGTATAAATAGGCAAACGTGCCGAGCAGGTTACCAGTGGTGTAACCATGATGGTGATCATCCTGTCTTTCCAGTTTTCGATAGTACGTGTACCCATGATGGATGGGACGGCGCAGGCAAACCCGCCGATCAATGGCACAACCGATTTACCATTTAAGCCAACTTTACGCATTAGCTTATCCATCATAAACGTAACACGCGACATGTAGCCGGTATCTTCCAGTATGGATATGAAGGCGAATAGGATAGCGATCTGCGGGATAAACACCATCACGCCGCTTAACCCCGCTATGATACCATCAACCAGTAAGCTGGTTAGCGGGCCGGGAGGTAAAGTGTGGTGCAATGAATCCTGCACCCAAACAAAGGCATCGCCGATTAGCTCCATCGGGTATGATGACCAGGAGAAAATGGCCTGGAACATAAACATCAGTATCGCGAAGAAAATTACGAAACCGAAAAATTTATGCGTTAATATCTTATCTATTTTATTGCTGTGCGTTTCGCCTTGCGCGGTGAGCGGTTTTTTAACCGTATCGTATAGCAAGTCGTTTATAAAAGCATAACGGGCAATTGTTTCCTGGCCCTGCGCTTTTTGCGAGTGGAAGGAATGTTCTTTTTCAAGTTCCTCTATTCTATCACTTTGCTCGGGTGTTAGAAACTTTAAAGTTTCATGCTGGTGGGCAAGTTGTAAAGCGAGGTAAGGATTGTCGATATTTAATTCCTGCTGAATAGCGGCAACCAATTCGGGCGCGATGGTATTTACATCGATGCTATCCTCCTGGAAGGCGAATTTATTGGCAAAGGAGATGGCATTCTTTAAAGCTGCTGTGCCTTCATTTTTCCTTGCGGAGATAGGGACTACCGGCACACCCAGTTTTTTGGCGAACAGGTTTACATCAATATCGATATCGGCTTTTTTAGCCATATCCATCATATTCAGGGTAACAACAACCGGGATCTTTAAGTCGGCTACCTGCGAGTAGAGGAGTAAATTTCTTTTTAAGTTAGATGCATCCAAAATAATTACCACCAAATCGGGGGTATGCGCATTGTGCTTATCTGCCAAAACAGAAAAAACAATAGATTCATCCTGGCTTTTTGGGTAGATGCTGTAAGTACCGGGAAGATCGATGATTTCGGCAACGCGGCCATCGGGCAAAGTGGTATAACCTACCTTTTTATCAACGGTAACGCCGGGAAAGTTTCCTATTTTTTGATTAAGACCGGTTAAAACATTAAAAAGTGTTGATTTTCCGGTGTTGGGGTTCCCTACAAGTGCAACTCTAATATCAGCTTTCAATGCCTGAATAAACTACTGCAGCACAATGGTATATGCTTCGCGCTTGCGTAAACTTAACTGGTAACCGGCAACATTTATGGCAATTGGATCACCAAGAGGGGCAACACGTTCAATCCTGATCTCTTCACCAGGTAAACAACCCATTTCCATCAACTTTACCGACATCTCTAAGTCAGTAAATTCCTTTACAATCCCGGTTTCGCCTACTTCAAGTTGTGAGAGCCTCATGTTTTGTGTGCTTTAACTAAGCAAATGTACGCTTATTTAAATTAAATCCAAATAAGGTTAGTGGAAATTTGTTGGTGGTTTGTAAGATTTTGGATACTGAGCTTTTCTCCTTGTCATTGCGAGCGGAGCGCGGCAAACTCATAGCTGTACAGAGGAATGCAGTTTACCTTTCTACGGTTTACTTTTCTCTGGTATCGCTGACGCTATGTCGTCACTTTCTTTTTCCGCAAAAGAAAGTAACCAAAGAAAACTCCCGGCTGCGCCTGACTCTGTTATTGTTAGTGCTTTTAGTTGGGCCTGTACTAGCCGAGCCAGGCGATGCCGGTTTTGAGCGGTAACGTTTGGGTTGTGCTTTTTCTTGGCAGGAACAAGGTTTATCCCGCCTTTACAGCGGCCACTTTGTTATTTGCAATTACTATTGGCGCTGCATTCTGCTTGACCCTCCCAAACGTAGGGCAGCCACAGCCTTTGCCAAATATCCCGCAGGAAGAAAAACTTACCACCGCTAATAAAGCCGCGAAAAGGAATAAACTATTTTTTTTCATGATTAAATGCTGCCGATAAAATTAACACACTAAACATCCCCATACACGCCCCAACCGAATCGGCAAATACATCGTTCCATTCAAAGTCGCGCCAGGTAAAAACATATTTTTGCAATAGCTCAATACCGTAACCATATAAAATGGCTACCAGCACAACCGCTATCGCGTACTTATACGGAAAACGGGTTATTTTATGTTTCCGTACCAGGCCCTGACTGTAAAATATGACAAATACAAAAAAGAACCCACAATGCACCAACTTATCAAAGCCCGGAAAAAATAAAGGAGATTGTGTTATAGTCCCCAAATGAATGGTACAAAGGGTAAAAACAAATAAGGCCCACAAAATTGCGGGCCAGTAATATTTTAAGTTTGCTTGCATTAATTATTCGCCTATAATAGCTTTATACGCATCGGCAGATAATAAACCATCTACGTCGGCAGCTTCAACGGTAACCTTAACCATCCAGCCTGCGCCGTAAGGGTCGCTGTTAACTAATTCGGGTTGGCTGTCTAATGCAGGGTTTGTTTCGTCAACTGTTCCGGTAACGGGCATAAACAGGTCTGACACTGTTTTAACAGCCTCAACGGTGCCAAAAACATCATCTTTATTAATAGTTTTACCTACCGATGGGATATCAACATAAACAATATCGCCCAGTTCGCGCTGTGCAAATTCGGTTATGCCAATAGTGGCAACGTTACCTTCAACTTTTATCCACTCGTGGTCCTTAGTGTACTTTAATTCAGCAGGGAAATTCATATTGTTTATTTTATGTGCCCAAAAATAATAAACTTTAATTGAATGGAATAATTTAACGTGAAGTTGAGGATTTAGCCAGCGACCGTCATTGAGCGCGGAGCATGGCGATGCCCTACTTACAGAGATGGGAAAAGGGTCTTAAAGTATTTTCCGTTTTACCAAATATTTTGTCCAGCTCATTGCCGCTGTGCTATTTCATTTGTCTTGACACAAAAGAAACAAAAAGTCAAGACGGAAAAAACCTTCTTCCCACGGGCCACACTTCGAGTGCCTCTGTGTGACAGGCCTGGTTTTCCGTCAGGCATTTGCGCGCTTTTTTAAAAACCTCTTGTCATTTATTCGCAGCAAAAAAGAATCTGTAACGTAGTTGACACAAGGGAAGGAAATTTGCGTTGACCTTATCCCCAACTGCCAATAATTACATATATTAAGCCCCTAATACCTGATAACGAAACCTATTATGATAAGTTACGTTATTATAGCTAAGAATACCCCAATGCCATGAAAAATTTTAGGACTTTTTTATTTCTTTTATCAGTTGCCCTGGCCACACAGGCTTGTAATCATTCAGCTAAAACCGGCAACAACGATTCCGATAACGACAGCACGCCTGATACTATTGTAAGAGCGGCAGAAGCTTTGCCGGATACTACCGCACCTAAAATTAATTTGGTAATAGATCAGGAAGATTCATTATTCGCGGCGAAAGCGGCGGCTGGTAATCTGGCCGAAATTGAAATGGGCAACCTTGCCATAAAAAACGGCAAGAGTAAAAGGGTTAAAAACTTTGGTTTGATGATGGTTAAGGATCACGGTAAAGCTAATACCAAATTAATGGCTATAGCAGCGGCTAAAAAGTTAATTTTACCCACAGAACCAGGAGCCGATGAACAAAAGATGCTGGCAGAGCTAGCCAAAAAATCGGGTAATGATTTTGATAAGGCCTATGTAAGCATGATGATAGATGACCACAAAAATGATGTAAGCGATTTTACCACTGCATCAACCAAAATACAAGACCCTGATATTAAGGCTTACGCCAAAAAAACATTACCCGTTTTACAAAAACACCTTGATGCAATAAACGCCATACATGATAGTATGAGCCAATAAATATATACATGTCGAAACCTATTATAACCGGTATTATGGCTTACGGAATGTCTGGCAGGATATTTCACGCGCCATTTATAGCCACTAACCCCGCATTTAAACTAAAGGCGGTAGTTGAACGCCACGAGAAAAAAGCAGCGAAAATTTATCCCGACATTATTAGTTATGATGCTATTGATGATTTGCTGAACGATAATGAGATTGAGCTGATCATTGTAAACACTCCAAATTACCTGCATTTTGAACATGCGACAAAAGCACTGAAAGCCGGTAAGCATGTGCTGATTGAAAAGCCCTGCGCGGCAACAGTTGCCGAGGTGAAAGCATTATATGATTTAGGCCGTGAACTTAATCTGCATGTGATGGTTTACCAGAACCGCCGATACGATAGCGGCTTTTTATCAACCAAAGAAGTAATAGAAAGCGGCAAGCTTGGCGAATTGATAGAAGTACATTTCAGGCTGGATAGATACAAGGCGGCGATCGGGCCGAAATTATTTAAAGAGAAGAAAGATTTTGCCGCGGCGGGTTTGGTATATGATCTGGGCGCGCATTTGGTAGATAACGCCATCAGTTTATTTGGCAAGCCTCTGTCATTTGACAGGGTGACCTCTACCCATCGGGAAGGTTCAGAAGTGCCCGATTATTTTAGTTACCGCTTAACTTATCCGCACCAATTGAATGTATTTTTAACATCGGGTATGCTTACGGTTGAACCGCAGGCGGGCTTTGTGATCAACGGTACGGTAGGTAGTTTTATAAAGAACCGTGCCGATGTACAGGAAGATCAGTTAGACAAGGGTATGCTACCAACGGACCCTGCCTATGGCTTTGAGCCTGAAGGGAATGAAGGCAAATTGGTAACCATCGGTGTAGATGGCACTAAAACTACCGAGCTGATCCCTGGTAAAAAAGGTTGCTACGAACATATATTTGAGGCCGTGCATCATACAATACGCAATAATGCGTTATTCCCTGTAACCGAAGAGCAGGTTGCCTGGCAAATTGAGTTGCTGGAAAATTAAAATTATCGTACAATTGCTCTGCATATAAATTCTACACGTGAACAACATTAATCAAATGAAAAAAATATTAGTTTTTTTAAGCCTGATCATCATAGCTGGTTGCAGCCAGGCACAAGATGCCGCGGTGAAAAACCCGTCGCCAAGTATTCAAAATATACCAGCTTTTCATATTTTAAGTAAGGATAGTGTTTACATAACCAACGCTAACCTAAAAAAAGGCAAAGCGGTTATGTTTGTTTATTTCTCGCCGGATTGCAGCCACTGCCAGCGCCTGATGTATGAGTTGAAACCTCATATAACAGACTTTAAAAATATCCAAATTGTACTGGTGACCTTTACCCAAATCAATATGCTAAAAATGTTGAAGGAGTTTCACCGCGATTATGTTTTCGCCGCACAGCCCAACGTGTTGATGGGTACTGAATATCCCGACTATAAAATACAACGCTATTACTCAGTAGCTACTACCCCTTACATCGCTATTTATGGCCGCAACGGTAAATTGGTTGAGGCTTTTGATAAGTCGCCTAAGGTGCCGGAGTTGATCGCGGCGGTGAAGAAAGCGGAGTAGGGTTTTAGTATCAAGTATTTAAATAATATCTGCTTTTTGTCATTCTGAGCGGAGCGAAGAATCTTCTTCGATCTGCGAAATTGGCTGTACGTGGTTTAAAAGATTCTTCGCTCCGCTCAGAATCACAATGGGAGAAAAGTGTTTCACGCTGAAACAAATTCAGCATGGCAAGGTCATCAAACAGGTTAAAAAAGCAATTTATTGATTAAAAATCATCAAAAAACAACAAAATATTGAGTAAAAACAGTCGTTTTTTGATGATTTTAGCGCTAAAAATGGCATTTTTTGAACGAAAAAGCAGCCAAATCAGCGTGTAATAACCGCGTTTTTGGTGCTTTTTCGGGCGTTTTTGAGGTAAAAAGTGTACCAAATGTACCATACTGTTTCACCTGTTTCGTGAAACAGTACAGCCAAATCTTGCTAGCTGCTAATACGCTCTATTGCTGCTGCTGTTGCTGTTGGATCATCTCCATATACCTTTGGTAGCTATTTTTGGACACTTCTGTAACCTGGCTGGCAATGGGTACTTCTATTACTTGCTTTTCCTGGTTGTAGTAGTTATCGTCTTCATCTACGGTTACCGCTACTTCCAGTTTGTGTTTAGCGGAGCCTTTGTAAACGCCTTTTACCGGGGAGCAATCCGAGAAATTACGGCCTACAGCTAAGCGCACATGCGATTCGTTAGCTATGCAGTTGTTGGTTGGATCGAGGCCGAGCCAGCCGTAATCGGGGATGTAGGCTTCGGCCCAGGCGTGGGTAGCGCCTTCGCCCCGCATACCGTTTTGGCCTGTACAGATGTAGCCGCTCACATAACGTGCAGGTATGTTAATAATACGCAGCATTTCCATTAGGATATGCGCAAAATCCTGGCAAACACCTGATTTGATCTTCCAGATCTCATCCAAAGTAGTATCAACAGTGGTAACGCCTTTTATATAATCAAAGTTATCATACACATACTGGCAAAAGCGCAATACGACCTGATATGGGGTATCATCCTTTGCTTTTTCGGCTTCCACAATGGCTTTTAATTCTGATAATCCCTCGAAATATTCTTGTTTTAAAAAATCGATATAAGGTACTATGCTTTGCAGGCGTTTTAGGTCTTCCCACTGTTCGCCGGGGAAAATATCATTTACAGGTAGTAGCCGGTGCCTGGTATTTACGGTGATCTTTGAGCTGATGGTCATTTCCATGTGTGGCTCTACATAGGTAAAGCTGCCAACTTCGTTTCCATAATAATCAATATGCGTATCAACAAGCGGGCTACCGGTAATGGTGATCTCCTGCTTTACCACATCCTGGTACTCATCATTTATAGGGTATAAGATGATCTGGTTCGCGCTGTCGCGAACAGGGCTATCGTAAATATACCGGGTTATATGTTTAATCTCTATTTCAGGCATCGTGATATATTAAGATGGATGTTAACCGAATGTTTTAATTATTTAGGAATGAGCAAAATAATACTCGTTCAACCTGTTGGCAATACCGTAAAGTTCGCCGCGAATCTGGGCTAAAAAAGTATGCAGCCCTTCTTCGCGTATGCTTTTAACTGAGCTGTACTTAATACGGCTCTGTAACCTGCCGATCTGGAATGACAGATCACGAAAATCATTGATATTGCTCTCGTTCTTCAACCGCTCAAAATATCGCTGGATATTGTTTACAGAATAGATCACGGAGCGCGGAAAATCGTTATTCAACGCAACCTGCTCTAGTACATTTTCAGCTTCAAATCCTTCACGGTAGGTTTTTAGGTAGAGTTCATACCCGCCTAAAGACAACAGAAGGTGTTTCCAGTACGTAGTATCCGTAAGCAGGTCCGGGTTATCATCGATAGAGCCGAATTTGGTATCCAATAGATCCACGGATTGTATGGCGCGTTCCAAATACTTGCCTATATTCATAAAGCTGCGCCCCTCGCCGCGTTCCATGGTGATCTCTACCGTACCGTAGTATAGCATTACCTGTTTAATCAGGATATCCAACACCCCAATAGGATCTTCACGCTGCAAAGCTTTTTCTATTTTAGGATCTTTTATAGTGTGGTAGTATTCATTCAGGCATTGCCAAAGGTCTTTGGTGATATGCTCCTGCACCCCACGCGCGTTTTCACGGGCGAGTGTGATAATGTTTAAAACGGAATTAGCGTTAGCCTTGCCTGTAACCATGAATTTAAGTACGGCCCGGCTATCGGTATCCAATGGGGCATGGTCTTCATCCTCCTCATCCAATCCCGCGTAAATCCTGATCACCGGCTCCCATGTAAATTCCTGCACAGCATCCTGCGATGAAGCATAATTTATTTTGAGCATACGTAACATACCGTCGCTACGCTCAATGTAACGGCTTAACCAATAAAAACTTGCTGCTACCCTGCTTAACATATACCCCCTAACCCCCTGAAGGGGGAATTAATTCGTGATTGTTTATTTATATCTCTATTCATAAATACTTTTTTGCTCCCCCTTCAGGGGGTTGGGGGCTTACGCCAATACCCACGTGTCCTTACTTCCACCCCCTTGCGAGCTATTTACTACCAATGATCCTTCCTTCAATGCCACTCTCGTCAATCCCCCCGGCACAATTTCTATCCCATCAGGGCCGTATAAAGCGTAAGGCCGTAAATCAATACGTCGCGGTTGCAACGAGCCTTGCATATAACAAGGCGCCGCCGATAAGCTGATGGTGGGCTGCGCGATGAAATTGCGGGGATCTTTTAATATTTCTAATTTATATTCGTCAATTTCCTGTTCGGTTGCCGCGTGGCCCATCAACATGCCATAACCACCACTGCCGTTGGTTTTTTTAACAACCATCTTGTCCATGCTTTTAAATACATGTTCACGCTCTTCAATATTACCTAACTGAAAAGTTGGTACATTCTTCAGTATCGGTTCTTCATTCAGGTAATATCTTATCATATCCGGCACGTAGGTATAAACTGCCTTATCATCGGCAACGCCATTACCTATAGCGTTTACTATAGCAACGTTTCCTTTTCGGTATGCACCCATAATGCCCGCGACACCTAACATACTGCCCGGGTTGAATACCAGCGGATCAAGATAATCATCATCAACCCTGCGATAAATAACATCTACCTGCTGTAAACCAGTAGTGGTTTTCATGTATACTTTGTGGTTATTCACCACCAGATCGCGCCCTTCAACCAGTTCAACACCCATTAAACGGGCAAGCGTGGTATGCTCAAAGTATGCTGAGTTATAAATTCCCGGGCTCAACAATACGATTGTCGGGTTACTGATTTGCCTTGGTGATATCGCCAGCAAATTCTTATATAATATAGTAGGATACTCGGTAACACTCCTAACCCCGCATTGCGGTAACAGGTCAGGGAACAGACGCTTGGTTATCTCCCGATTCTCCAGCATGTAGCTTACGCCCGATGGAGTACGCAGATTATCTTCCAAAACATAAAACGTACCATCATGATCACGGATCAGATCGATGCCTGAAATATGGATGTAAATATCATAAGGCACTTGCAGCTTATACATTTCGCGCAAAAAATGCGGACAAGAGTATATAATATCGATAGGGACTATACCATCTTTTACTATAAATTGGTTATTATAAACATCTTTCAAAAACAAATTAAGCGCGGTTAGGCGTTGCTTAATACCTTTTTCAACAAATGCCCACTCAGGAGCGGTGATGATGCGTGGAATAATATCAAAGGGAAATATTTTCTCAATCCCTTCGCCACTATTATAAACAGTAAAGGTTATACCCTGGCTCATGAATAAGCGCTTGGCTAATTCTTCTTTTTTATTGAGATCGTCGGCAGATTCTTTTGAAATATATTCAATCACTTTACGATAATGCTCCCTTACCTCCGCATTTTGCCCATACATTTCGTCCCAAACACCATTAATTGGGGAATATTCATTAAAATAAGCTGATTCCTGCATGAAAAATTACTTAGTGTATAAAAATATATTAACCAGTTATTTTTAAAACTGTAATTTATGAAGTGTTTTTGAAAAAGAGTTAATTATTTTTTAATTTTTATAAAATAATTCAATAAAAATAAAAAAATCGCTCAACATTAAATGATTTTAGTACATTATTGATAAAAATTATTGTATGACTAGCCCGAATTAAGAATCTTTTTCTATAAGGTTCATATTGGTTCCCAGTTAATTTTAACCACTACATTTACAGCGCCTTAATTGTTAATAAAAGTTAAATATTTTGACACCTAAAAATTTAGTTATACTTTAGGTTCATTATTAAACCTAAAATGAAATTCACAATTATTGCAGCTTTACTTTGTATTTCGAGCTTATCATTACAAGCTCAAAATTCATATTCCATAAAAGGATCGGTAGCAGACTCGGCTGCAAATTCCAAATTAGTTAATAGCACAATAACGGTTTTAAACTCCCGGGATTCTATCCTCAAAGCATTTACCTGGACCGAAACCAATGGCAGCTTCGCCATAAATAATTTACCGAAAGGGAAATTTCTGTTACTGATAACCTACCCCGAATATGCGGATTATGTAGAAAGTTTCAACCTTGATTCAGCCCATACTACTCATGATTTCGGGAGAATCAACATGATTCTACGATCTCGTTTATTGGCCGATGTTATTGTGAAAGCGAAGGCAGCGGCTATTAAAATAAAAGGTGATACTACAGAATATAATGCCAAATCGTTTGTGATCCAGCCAAATGACAAGGTGGAGGACTTGTTAAAGCAACTCCCCGGCATACAGGTAGATAAGGATGGTAAAATTACCGCACAGGGAGAAACAGTAACCAAGGTATTGGTTGATGGCGAAGAATTTTTTGGAGACGATCCTACCCTCGTCACCAGGAACATCCGTGCAGATATGGTTGACAAAGTACAACTTTACGATAAAAAAAGTGACCAGGCTACATTTACCGGTATTGATGATGGCAAAACCACAAAAACCATTAACATTAAGCTCAAGGCGGATAAAAAGAACGGCGAGTTTGGCAAGGTGGATGCCAACGAGGGTACCGATGGCTACTACGAGGGGCAATTGCAATACAACAAGTTTAAAGAGAAACAAAAACTCGCGCTTTATGGTACACTTGCTAATGATGGCCGTACAGG
The DNA here is from genome assembly GCF_013408825.1 of Mucilaginibacter tundrae. Lineage (GTDB taxonomy): Bacteria > Bacteroidota > Bacteroidia > Sphingobacteriales > Sphingobacteriaceae > Mucilaginibacter. The sequence continues at coordinate 98,862 of NZ_JACCBZ010000007.1, read as the reverse complement.
GCTTGGCTTTCAGGACGGTAATAGCCTTGGGGTAAGCAACAATGATATTCAGTTTGTTGATGGTGGAATAACCATTAACAACACAAGCAACGATGCACTGGATTCTTTTAGCGGTTATTATGATGGCAAAGGCATACCGGTTGCGCGCTCTGGCGGTGTGCATTATGATGATAAGTTTGATAATGATAACCAATCCATCAATACAAACTATAAAATAGGATCAATTGATGTAAGCGGGGCTACCAATACAACCAGCCAGCAAACCCTGCCAACAGGAATTGTAAACACCAAAAGTACCGAAAACTTTAACGATTATGCATTTCGCCAGAAACTGGATGCTACCTATAAAATAAAGCTGGATACAACTTCCGATTTAAAAATCAGCGTAGATGGAACCTTTAAAAATTTCCATGTGAATAACAATTATTTCACAACTACTGCAGATTCAGCTAATAACAAAATAAACACAGATGAAAGGGATATTACCAATAACGGCAACCAGCAAATATTTGACGCCAGCGCCTTTTACACCAAAAAGTTTAAAAAACCAAGGCGTACACTATCCTGGAGCCTCAGTGAATCGTACAATAAGAGCACTACCAATGGTTATTTGAACTCTGAGATCGATTACTTTGATCCAATCACCAAAAAAGTGGATAGCACCAACATTACCAATCAATACAAAACCACTAATATGGTCAGCTCTGTTTTAAACAGTAATATTACCTATTCAGAACCGCTTACAACCAAAACATCTTTACTTTTTAATTATGGTTTTGCAGTAAACAATAGTACCAGCAACCGTGAGTCATTTAATCAGTCTGTGCCAGGTGGTGAGTATAATATTTTTGACAACGCCAATAGCAACGATTATAAATTTAACCAGTTAACCAACCAGCTTGGTGCTATATATAATTATCAATATAAAAAGGCTACGATCAACTTCGGCACCAAGGTATCGGATGTCGCGTTTAAACAGATTGATGAATATACCGGCGATGTTTTAAATCGTGATTTCTTGAACTGGGCACCGCAAGCCATGTTCCTTTATAAGTTTTCACAGTATAAAGCTTTCAGGCTTACCTATAATGGTAACAATACCGAGCCCAGCATCGACCAGATACAACCTGTTGTCATAAATAATGACCCACTAAACATAACCATCGGCAACCCAACGTTAAAGCCATCGTTTACAAACAATATTAATTTGTTTTATAACGCATACCAGGTTTTAGGCGGCCAGCAGATATACGTAGGTGGTACATTTTCCAATACTTACGGTGCCATCGTAAACAATACCACTTATGACCAAACAACCGGCATTAATACCACCAAATACAGCAATTTAGATAATGAAACACCTTATAATTATAATGTGTTTACCTCGTATGGCAAAAAAATCAGCCCGATAGATGTACAGATTGGGTTAAACGCAAATATTTCAGGCAGCATATCGTACAGCTATATTAACAGCCAGCTTGATATGGGCCGCAGCCATACCTACTCCGGCGGCCTTTATTTGTATAAATATGTGCAAAAGAAGTATGATTTTTATTTTTCAGGCGGCCCGTCTTACACATTTAGTAATATGTCTTTACAGCCGATTAGCAATAACAATGCTGCCGGGTTTAATGGATATGGCCAGTTTAACTTGTACCTGCCACTAAAATTTGGTGCCGGATCAACCGTTAACTACACCTACAATGCGGCTACGCAGGCATTCAGCGCGGAGCATTTAACTAAACTAAATGCCTACATCTTTAAAACATTCCTTAAGGATGATAAACTTAAAATATCCCTATCGGCAAATGACCTGTTAAACCAAAACCTAAATTTCACCAGGGGTATATCGGGCAATACAACCACACAAACCAATACCACAGGCATCAGGAGATTCTTTATGCTTTCTGTTACCTGGGACTTCACAAAATTCGGTACAGTTAAATCAACAAACTAATCATGAAAAAAGCACTGTTAACCTTCATGTTTTTAATACTCGTGCTTAGCCTTTTTGCACAAAACGCGCACTTTACAACATCGGGCACTATTGAGTATAACAAAACCAGTAATACTTACGCCATGATTGAAAGACAAATAAGCCCGGAAAACGAAGGCTTTTACCGGCCCTTTTTTGATGCTTATAAAAAAGCCAATCCACAATTTAGAACACTGAAAAGCATTCTTACATTTTCGGGTGATAAAACCTTATTTACGCCTATTGAGCCGGACAATGGAGGCAGTAATTTTATTACACTACCATTAGCCGATCAAAACAATACAATTTATAACGACTTAGGAACAAGAATAACAACCAATCAGAAAACAGTATTCGACGCCACATTTTTGATAAAAGATACAACCCGAAAAATTAAGTGGAAGATAACCGGTGAAACACGCGAAGTTGCAGGCTATCCATGTAGGCGTGCCAATGGTATTATGATGGATTCTATTTACGTAGTTGCTTTTTATACCGAAAAAATACATACTTCTGGCGGCCCGGAGTCATTTAACGGGTTGCCCGGGATGATACTGGAGGTTGCTGTACCACACGAAAATATTATATGGGTTGCTACAAAAGTTACCGATGTTCCTGTTGCTGACAACGCCATACATCCACCAAAAAAAGGAAAGCCGGTAACCAATGCCCAACTGATTGCAACCCTGCATAACCTAACTAAAGACTGGGGCGATCGGGCGCAATTCTATTTGAAAGGTTTTGTATTTTAAGATAATCCTACCCTAACCTCAATCACACTGATGGGATGAAGTATTTCCAGATTAGAAATACTTCTCCATTAGTACAGTTAATTCATCCTTATTTAGGATATAATTTGCATTTTTAAAATTATCCGAATACATTTACGTAATCAATTACGTAATAGACATGAACATTTATAATAAAACTGGTAAAATGGCCTTAGGCAGCAGGCTTCGCCGCCTAAGCGAGCTTATTACTGAGCAGGCAGGCAAGGTTTATGGTTTGTATGATATTGATATGCAACCTAAATGGTTCCCTGTATTTTATGCCCTATCAGCTGGTGAAGAAAAATCCATTACCCAGATCGCTGTTGAAATTGGCCATTCACATCCCTCGGTAAGTACTATCGTTAAGGAGATGACTAAGAAAGGTTTGATCAAAGAGAGTCCTAACCAAACAGATGCCCGCAAAAACTACGTAAAGTTAACCACGCAGGGCCTGACTATTAATGAAAAGATACAAGACCAATACAGTGATGTAAATACCGCAATTGAAAATGCACTAAATGAAACCCAATATAACCTTTGGAAAGCTATTGAAGAGTGGGAATTTCTGCTGGAACAAAAAGATTTGTTGAAACGGGTGCAGGACGAAAAGAAAATCCGTGAAAGCAAGGATGTTAAAATTGTACCCTACGAACCGCAATACCACGAGGCGTTTAAACGCTTGAACGAAGAATGGATAACCCAATATTTTAAAATGGAAGAGGCCGACCATAAATCGCTCGATCATGCTCAGGAATATATCTTGGACAAAGGTGGCTATATATTTATCGCTTTATATAAAGGCGAACCTGTAGGCACCTGTGCATTACTAAAGACAAGCGGCAAAGTTTTTGAGTTGGCTAAAATGGCAGTTAGTCCGCTTGCAAAAGGTAAAGGGATCGGTTTTTTACTGGGCAACGCAGCAATCAAAAAAGCACGTAAAAAAGGCGCTAAAAAGCTCTATCTCGAAAGCAATACCATCCTTAAACCAGCAATCAGTTTATATCATAAGCTAGGTTTTAAAAAGGCTAGCGGTGCACCGTCGCCCTATGAGCGTTGTAATATCCAGATGGAATTAGAGCTTTAAAAATTTTAGTAAAGATGTTATAAGCACAGATTATATTCTACGGGTAATTGGTATCTTTCAACATTGTACACCGTTAAAGTGTATACTTACTGATAATTAGCCAATATGACACAACTTCCAAAGCGTCTTTTATCTATTGATGTGCTTCGCGCGCTTACTATGCTATTAATGATATTTGTTAATGATGCAAGCAGTGTAAGTGGCATCCCTACCTGGCTGGACCACGCTAAGGAAACTGAAGACGCGCTTGGTTTTGCCGATACCATATTTCCTGCATTTTTATTTATCGCCGGCTTATCAATTCCGCTGGCTATAAAAAGCCGCATCAGCAAAGGAGATTCAACATGGCAGGTATTATTTTACATCATCAGTCGTAGTGCTGCGCTGCTTATTATGGGTTTTTACCATGTAAACCTGGAGAATTACAGTCCGGCAAGCATATTGCCAAAAGCCATATGGGAAATCCTGATCACGTTAAGTTTCTTTATGATATGGCTTGACTATCCTGAAACCATGGCCAAAGCTAAAAAGTATGCTATAATGGGTACAGGTTTAGCTTTATTAATCGCGCTGGCGGTAATATATAAAGGCGGCGATTTGGCTCATCCACACTGGATGCACACCTCATGGTGGGGCATCCTGGGCATTATTGGTTGGGCTTATTTAATTTGCGCATTGGTATATTATCTTTCAAAAGGCAAACTAACTATCCTAATTGTCATTTGGACATTGTTTGCCGTTATGAATATCGCTTCACATACTTTCCTCGATCATGACTTCCTGCCTATAATTGGTGATTGTTCGGCAGTTGTTTTAACTATGGGCGGTGTGGTTACCATTGGCTTATATGCGCATCTGGTAAAAATTGAAAAAACACAAAGGCTATGGTTGCTCTTCGGCATGTTAGGTTTAGCTCTTATTGCAGGCGGTTTAATCATCAGGCCATATACCGAGGGAATCTCAAAAATACGCTCAACACCGGCATGGATATTCATTAGCAGCGGGCTAACCATTTTAATGTTCGAGTTGTTTATTTACCTGATTGATATTAAAGGAAAAATCAATTGGTTTAAAGCGATACGCCCTGCGGGTACCAGTACCTTAACCTGTTACCTTATCCCCTATTTCCAGGTTGCTTTGCTCGAATTATTTAACGTTACGTACCCGTCAGTCTTTAACAGTGGTATAATCGGGCTATTACGTTCCCTGGCTACCGCGCTTATTATTATATGGCTGGTGGGCTCAATGGAAAAACGAAGATTACGCTTAAAAATATAATCATCATGCCGAAACTTAAATGCCTTAACAAAATTCTGATGATGGGTTTGACAATAGTGGCTGCTATTGTTTTTAGCCTAACAGTAAATGCGCAAACAGCAAAACAGCACAAATATGTTATTATAGGCTACGTTGGTGGTTATCATGGTTTGGTTGATACCACTATGGTGCATCCATCAAAACTTAATGTAATTAACTATGCCTTTGTTGATGTCAAAAACAACCGCGCTTTTTTAACCAATTTAAAAACCGATACTATAAATTTCCAATACCTGCTTAATCTTAAGAAGATCAATCCCGATTTAAAAGTTGTGATCTCTATTGGTGGCTGGGGATGGAGTAGGAATTTTTCTGATGCTGTACTTTCCGATACTGCAAGGCAAGCTTTCGTAGCCAGCGCTATTGTATTGGTACGCAAATACCACCTGGATGGCATTGATATCGACTGGGAATATCCAGGCATGATAGGCGCGGGAAATATCTATCGCGACTCAGATAAACATAATTATACTTTAATGTTTCGTGATCTTCGCCATGGATTGGACAGCGTGGAAGAAGAAACAGGAAAAAGAATGCTATTATCCGCAGCAGTTGGCGGGTTTAAAACATTTTTGCTGCATACCGAAATGGGGAAAGTTGCACAATATCTCAATTACGTTAACCTCATGACCTACGATTACTCGCATGGAGATAGCGTTGCCATACATCACACTAACCTGTTTGCTTCAAAACAATATAGCTCAAATGAATATGCTGCAACCGCGGTAACTGATTTTGAATCCGCCGGTGTGCCTGCAAACAAATTAGTAATGGGCATTGCGTTTTACGGGCATTCTGTTAAAGTTATTGATAATGAACAGCATGGCTTAGGTGCAAAAGTTGTGGGTGGCCGCATTCAAATTGGTGGTGGATATACTTTTATAAAAGATAGCCTTATAAATAAAAAAGGGTTCAAATATTATAAAGATAAAAACGCGATGGCCCCTTATTTATATAATGCCGATACCAAACAATTTATTTCCTTTGATGATGAGTGGTCGGTAAAAAACAAGTGCCGGTATGTACACGAAAACGATATGGCCGGTGTTATGTTTTGGGAATATTCCAGCGATAAAAAAGAATATTTGCTGGACGAGATAGATAACGATCTATAGTCAATAGTTTAAATTAAGGTATAAAACCTAAAAATTGTAATTTACAAGGCTTTAAGCCACTAAGGTCGCAATTATTGCATTAACGAATACCATTAATACTTTTTTTACGTTAAACCAAAATCCAACGTGCTTTTATAATAAAAAACGCACCGACTAAACTCCAATTATAATATCGTTATGAAATTAAAATTTACCAAAATTAAGGGCATTTACCAAATCGGAAAAGCCCCTTTATTAACCGGAATATCTTGCCTGCTGGCAGTATCAATATCATCTTGTGCAAAATCAAGCAACAATCCTAACACTACTACTGCACCTTTCGGTGTGTTATCAGTGGTTGCTGCCGCTCCCGATGCTCCAGCAGCCGATTTTTACATCAATAGCAGCCTGGTTAACGCTGCACCACTAATATATGGCAATTACCTCCCCTATTTTAGACTGATAACGGGTTCAGTTAAAGCCGGCTTTTTTGATACAGGCGGGTTAACACCTATAGCTATTGATACCATTAATATTAAAGCTAATCAGGTATATACCCTTTTCTTTGCCAATTTAGTGGCCAAGCACGATTTTTTATTAACTACCGACACACTTGTTGCCCCGCCAAATGGAGGAGCTTCTATTCGATTGGCTAATATGAGCCCGAATGCGCCAAATGTTGACCTGGTAATAGGTGGGAAAGTAATAGTTTCAAATAAATCGTATAAGCAAGTGTCTTCTTTTATAACAATACCAGTTTCCGGGAATGACACTTTAAAAATAGTCCAAACAGGCACAAGTAATTTATTGGGCGTTGTAAATGCGGTAACTGTACAATCTGAGGGGGTATATACCATTTGGCTTTATGGTTTTGCCAATGGCACAAATGGCCAGGGCCTTAATGCCAACCTAATGCAAAATGCTTTATTTAATTAATATGCATATTAATTACAGCCAAAGGCTGCCACTAAAAATAGCAGCCTTTGGTTTTTAGATTGGAAATTTATAAGTAAGGAATCGGGTTCTTATGGTAAATTAGTATGTTTACTAAAAATTATCAACCCATATTAAAATGAAAAAAGTAATTCTTGTTACGGGAGCCTCTTCGGGCTTAGGTTTAGCTACGGCAAAAGCGCTGCAGGCCGAGGGCCATACAGTTTATGGAACCTCCCGCGATGCGAAAAAAATTAAAGATGTGGCCTTTAAACCACTATCAATGGATGTTACTGATGATGCATCGGTTAAAGCGGCTGTTGATACTATCATCAAAGCCGAGGGCAAAATTGATGTGTTGGTTAACAATGCAGGTAACGGTATAACTGGCCCGCTTTATGCTATGCCGGTTGATGTGGCTAAAAAGCAATTCGAGGTTAACTTTTTTGGCGTAGTGCGTGTAAGCAGCGCGATATTGCCGGGGATGATAGAGAAAAAACAGGGATTGGTTATTAATATAGGTTCATTGGCTGGTTTGTTTGGCTTGCCTTACCAGGGTTTGTACAGCGCGTCAAAATTCGCTATCGAGGGATACTCTGAAAGTTTGCGTATGGAGTTGCAAAATACAGGCGTTAAAGTAGTGGTAATTAACCCGGGTGATTTTAAAACCGACTTTACCGCAAGCCGCGAAAAAGTTCCTTTCCCATTGAAAAACGAACAATTAAGTAAAGAGTTTGATGCTGCCGTTGCCGCTATGGAAAAGGATGAAAGTATTGGCGCTGATCCATCAAAATTGGCAGCGAAAATTGTTAAGATTGTAGATACAAAAAGCCCTAAACACAGTTATTTGGTTGGTGCAATCGGTCAAACTATTGTGCCTACTTTGAAAGCGACCTTGCCAGGCGGCTTGTTTGTAAAGTTAATGAATGACCATTACGGGATAAAGTAACCCCCTACCCCCCCTGAAGGGGGAACGAAAATATTTTAAGGGGATAGTAGTTTTAAAAATTACTGTCCCTTTGTTATTTATTATCTACCATGAAATTTAGAACAATATTCTTTTCGATGGCATTTGTTGGGTTGTGCGGTAATGTCATCGCGCAGCAGAAAAAGGAGTTTTCGGGAAACCCTGTTATACCCGGATGGAATGCCGATCCTGAAGCTAAAATATTCGAGGGCCAATATTGGATATATCCAACTTATTCGGCTCCTTATGAGCAGCAGGTGCATATGGATGCCTGGTCATCCAAGGATTTAGTGCATTGGGTAAAGCACCCAGATATTATTGACACTATAGCTATAAAATGGGCGAAAAGGGCGATGTGGGCACCAGCTGTTACCGAAATGGGTGGTAAGTATTATTTCTTCTTCGGTGCGAATGATATCCATGATGATAAAAAGGAAATTGGAGGGATTGGCGTTGGGATTTCGGATAACCCGGGCGGACCGTTTAAAGATTATTTAGGCAAACCACTCATCGGGCAGATCCATAATGGCGCGCAACCTATTGATCAGTTTATTTTTAAAGATCATGATGGTCAATATTACATTATCTATGGGGGCTGGCAGCATTGTAACATCGCGAAGCTAAACAAGGATTTCACTGGTTTTATTCCGTTTGCGGATGGTACTACTTTTAAATCCATTACCCCGGAACATTATGTAGAGGGATCGGTAATGTTTACCCGCAAAGGCAAATATTATTTAATGTGGTCCGAAGGTGGCTGGACCGGACCGGATTATCGGGTGGCCTATGCAATCGGGAATGCGCCGACAGGCCCGTTTAAGCGGATCGGTGTTGTTTTGCAGCAGGATCCAAAAATTGCTACAGGTGCCGGGCATCATTCGGTAATACAAATACCGGGTAAGGATGAATGGTATATTGTTTATCACCGCAGGCCGTTAACAGAGACGGATGCTAATCATCGGGTTACCTGTATCGATCATATGTATTTTGATAAGAATGGATTGATAAAACCTGTGGTAATTACTAATGAAGGTGTCGCGGCGGTGCTGCTTAAATAATTGATTATGTACTTTGTATTATCTAAAGTATTGTTATTCCTGCTTTCCCCGCTTTTGTGGGTGTTTATATTAATGGTGACTGCTTTTGCAGTTAAACGACGCCCATTAAAAAGGCGCCTGTTCATGGGGGCGGTTATTTTATTATATGTGCTGTCTATACCACTTTTTATCAACTTGTTTGCCCATGCCTGGAGCCTTAGTCCGCCACTTGCAAAACCATCTAAGGTTTATAGCTGCGCTATTGTTTTAGGTGGATTTTCTTCGGTAAATAAACAAGGGCAGGGCTTTTTTAATGGAGCAGCCGACAGGTTTATAGAAGGGGTTAAGTTAGTTAGTACCGGAGAAATTAGCCATATATTGATCTCAGGTGGAAATGGGAGTTTAAAGCCAAGCAAATTTAAGGAAGCCAACTGGGTTTATACCCAACTGCGCATATTGAAAATACCGGACACCAGTATACTGATAGAAAGCAACTCCCGGAATACCATAGAGAACGCGGAGTTTTCAAAGGTGATTTTGCAACGTGCCGGTTTAAAACCACCGTATCTATTAGTAACCTCCGATTTTCATATGCGCAGGGCCTATATGATATTTAAGAAAGAAGGCTTAGATGTAGAACCCTACCCATGTGATTTTGGATTGGGGCAGGGTAATTATTCGGTTGAAGATCTGTTGCCCGACGGATCGTCACTGGGCGGCTGGAACCTTTACCTGAAAGAATTGGTGGGGTATTTAGTAGATAAGTATAAATAAAAAACCCTCTCCGGCCGGAGAGGGTTTACGGGCAAGCCCGATTATTCAGACAGGGGTATTAAAAAATGGGCTCCATCGTTACCGGATCGATCCTTTTTAGGTTGATGTTACTTACCGGTTTTACCACCAACGGGATTTTTTCAACATAAGTTTCACTGGTATCTAAACCGAAGGCTTTGGCTTCGGATAATGCCAGCTTTTTGATGCTGAAATAACTGTTCAGGATAAATGATTCGGATACGCTGAACAGGTTATTATATGACAGGAATTTCTCCAAAATCACAAAGCGGAAATCAGATACTACTTTGAATTTTTTAAGCGATTCATAGCTACTCGTAATATCAAGCTCCTTACGGGCAACCATATCTTCAACTACCTTGCGGAACAACACGTTAACACGCGGTTGTATACGGAAACCTAAACGGAAATCAACACGGATGATCTTGTCTTGTTCAACCTGATCCACACTATATTCCATAGTATATGGCTCATCGGTAGTATCAATATGCACAAACCAATAGGTATCGGCACGCTTAGGGCTCCGGCTCATGATGGAGTAAATGACCTTCTCTTCTATTTGCCTGCTGTTATTTGCTTTGGTAAGATAGATCAGTTGGCTTGAATATTTGGGAATAGTTGTATCGGCGCTTAGTGCATTTAGCATAGGGATCTGATCCTTCAAATCGATAAAATGAAGGAAACGGTTGTTGATTTTACGTGCCCGGAACCAAATGTACATGGTGAATATCAATCCAATTTCAAACACCAGGAAGAAGATCCTTTTCAGTAATTTGGCCGCATTCTCTACAAAGAAAGCTGACTCTACGCATAAGAAAACACAAAGTATGATAGTTACTACCCATATAGGCCAATGTTTAACATAGCGCATAAAGTAGTACATCAGTACGGTAGTCATTAGCATGGCTATAGTGATAGAAAAACCATAGGCAGCCGTCATGTGTTCAGAAGTTTGGAAATATAAGGTTACCGCAACACAGCCAAAGCACAATAACCAGTTGATGCTGGGTATATAAATTTGCCCGCGGATGTTTGAAGGATATTTAATTGTTATACGTGGCCAAAAATTCATACTTACCGCTTCGCTGATAAGGGTAAATGATCCGCTGATCAATGCCTGGCTGGCAATAATAGTAGCCAATGTTGCTAAGGCTACGGCAGGTATCATTAACAAATGCGGGTTAGGCACTATCTGGTAAAATGGGTTTACGTTGGCAAAGTTGGTATTTGCCGGCTGGGTTAAAACCCATGCGCCCTGCCCCAAGTAGCTTAATACCAAAGTGGTTTTAACAAAAATCCAGCTGAATTGAATATTTTTACGTCCGCAGTGACCAAGGTCAGAATACAATGCTTCGGCACCTGTGGTACATAAAAACACAGCGCCCAATAAGGCCAGGCCACCAGGATGATCGAATAATAATTTTGCGCCATAATACGGACTTAGTGCTTTAAATATGGATGGATAATGCAGGATTTGCAAGAAACCTAAAACACCAATCATTAAAAACCACATTAACATAACCGGGCCAAATGCCGAGCCTACTACCTTAGTGCCAAATTGTTGAAAGAAAAACAGCAATAATATTATGCCGATAACAATGCCGATAATAAGCCAGCTGCCCGGAACAAATGACGATGCTAAAGATGGTACGTTGCTTAGTCCTTCAATTGCTGAAGTAACCGATATTGGCGGGGTTATGATACCATCGGCCAACAAGGTACCTGCACCTATAATTGCCGGAATAGCCAGCCATTTGCCGTAACGACGAACCAAGGCATATAGCGAGAATATACCACCTTCTCCCTTGTTGTCAGCCTGTAGGGTGATGATGATATATTTAAAAGTGGTTTGCAGGGTTAAAGTCCAAAATATACAGGAGATTGAGCCTAATACCAGCAACTCATTTGCTTTTCCACCTTCGGTTAATAGAGTTTGGAACACATAGAGCGGTGAAGTACCAATATCGCCGAAGATGATGCCTAATGTTAACAGCATTCCACCAGCGGTAAGTTTTCGTAAATGTGGATTCATTTGGTTGTTTATATATTGTTTAAAAATTATAGGGCGTTGTTAATGTTAAGGTTGAAATGGAAACGGCTGCCTTCACCAATTTCACTTTCAACACCTATGTTGCCTCCCTGGGCCTCAATAAAATCTTTAGCTATGGCAAGGCCTAATCCTGTCCCGGTTTTATCAGTCTCGGCACCCGGGACGCGGAAATAGCGTTCAAAAATTCGGGCGAGATATTTTTCATCAATCCCGCGCCCCTGATCTTTTACGGCGAATTCTATGAAATGGTGTCTCTTTTTCACGTCCAGGTTAATAGTTGCCCTTTCCGGGCTATACTTAATGGCGTTTGATAGCAGGTTAATTAATACCCAGGTTGTCTTGTCCAGATCGGCCATTACATTTGGCAATGTATCAGCACAATTTATATTGATGGTGATCTGCTTTTGATCAGCTAATGAGCGGATAGCTTTTACCGCGTATTCTACAATATTTTTAGGGTGTGTGCTGCCGAAGTGTAAATTTATTTTGCCCGTTTCAACCTGCGCGGCATCAAGTAACTCAGCGGTTATTTGTAACAGGCGATGGGTATCGGCATCAATATTTTGGATGAGCTGTTTTTGCTCGTTATTTACTTCCCCTACACGCGCATCTTCCAATAATTTAACGCTCATTCGGATAGATGCGAGTGGTGTTTTTAACTCATGTGATATAGTAGCGATGAAAGCTGTTTTATCATCATTAAGCTGTTGAAAATCGGTGATATTTTTCAGGATGATAACCTTGCCTATTACTTTATCATCATTGGTCACCTCTAAAACATCTTTGGTAAAAAAGCTATCGCGGTTATCCGCAAAAAGCTTCATTTTGGGCTGATTAACAAATAACATGTTTCGTAACAGGTCATTTTCCAAGGCTACGTTTGGGGCGTATTGGCCTGTTAACTTATCCTCCGAAACACCTATTAATGAGCAGGCAACTTTATTGGCGAAAATAATGAACTGCCTGTCATCAATACCAATAATGGCGTCACCCATGGAATTGATGATGGTTTCAATCCTTCTTTTTTCGAACATAACGCTGGCTATGTTACTGCTTTCATATTCATTAAGCTTGCCGGCCATTTGGTTAAACGCTACAGCCAGATCGCCAAACTCATCTTTTGCCGGAAAAACAAGGCGTTTATTATAGTTTTTGTTAGCTACCTCTTTTATACCTGATATTAACTCCTTTACAGGGTTAGCGATATAGCCGGGGAAATTTACCATAAAGCTGAAAGCGATAAGGAAACATAATGAGCCAACAAGAGATACAAGGATTATTGCCTGATCGGCAGTGGTTGTGGCTTTGGTATTGCGATGCTCAATGGCTGTCATATTAAGCTGCATAATATTGTAAAGTATGCCGCGAATTTTTGAACTGAGCTGAGTTGTTATCTGAGGGTTAGCTACTGAAAGTTTGTAAACTTCGAAATTTGAGCGTAATGAATCGGCCAATTGTTCTTCGCCGGGCTCGGTTATGTTTTGCTCTTCTTTGCTGATGTTGGTTTCGATGGTTTGTAATTTGGCGGCGATGTTTACTTTTGGAGGATAATCAAGTGCCTGCTCAATTGTTTTTACATATACCAGTGAGCGATAGTTATCTTTTAAAATAGCTTTTGAATCATTTGAAAGGCGGGTTAAATAATAATCCGCCATTCCAGAGCTGATCAGCGCCATCAAAAAGATGAAACCAATACCTACACGAAGCTTATTTTTTATGTTCATGATAACGAAACCTTGCTAAGCCATTAATAATTATAATGCCAAGGCAACAGGCATTTTTTTATTTTATTGAATTACAGGTTTTTATATGTGCATTAACTATATTTATTAACCTACACTGTATAAGAAACCATATCATTTTGATAGGGTATTATCAAAATGGTGTGTATATATAACACTATTGATTTTATTAAGCGCTCAATTATCACATAAGATTTGAAAAGCGGCCGACATCAGCTCGTCAGCATAGAATTAAAGTTTTAAAATAGGGAGCATTTGTAATTCATCTAACCAAACAAAAAAATACTTAGTTTTATGCCCATGATCAGATGCCTTGTTGTTGATGATGAGCCATTGGCCCTGCATATTGTTGAGGATTACATATCGAAGGTGCCTTTTTTGGAATTGGTGAAAGCTACGACCAACCCTATAGAGGCGTTAACTTTGGTACAGGAAGGTAATGTAGACCTGGTTTTTCTGGATGTGCAAATGCCTGAACTTACAGGTATACAATTTTTAAAAATAGCTAATGGCAAAGCTAAAGTTATATTGACCACCGCTTACCCGGAATACGCGTTGGAAGGTTATGAACTTGATGTAGTTGATTATTTACTTAAACCAATAGCCTTCGATCGGTTTTTTAAGGCAGTACAAAAAGCACAGGGGATTTTGCAACCATCCGCCAAACCCGTAGCAAGCGTAGAATCCGCACCACAAAGTGATTTTTTAAGCGATTTTATTTTTGTTAAGAGCGAGCATAAAATACAGAAAGTATATCTGCGTGATATTTCATTTATTGAGGGATTAAAAGATTATATCTCCATTTTCACCTCGGGTGAGCGGATCATCACCCTGCAGAACATGAAGAAAATGGAAGACGCCTTGCCTGAGCGGCATTTTGTGCGGGTGCATAAATCATACATCGTATCATTAAATAAAATTGATAGCATTGAGCGCAGCCGCATTTGGATAGGCGAAAAAATAATACCGGTTGGTGATACCTACCGCGACCAGTTTTTTAAGATCATCGACGGGAAAAACATCTAATAAAACCATGTTAGGATAAGCAATTTGTATGAAAGAAAGATTCAAAACACTGGATATTTTCAGAGGTATATTTTCCAGCTTTGTTGTCTTTTTTCACATGTCGGCATTTTCCGCCACACCAATCATCAATAATAGCTTTTTTAATAACGCATATCTTTTTGTTGATTTCTTTTTTGTGTTGAGTGGATTTGTAATAGCCTATACCTATCAAAATATAGATAGCTGGCTTGCATTTGGCAAGTTTTATAAAAAGCGCTTCTTCAGGTTATACCCTTTGCATCTTATTGTATTGCTTTTGTTTGTAGCAATTAATTTAATCAAACATCATGCCTCGGGGTATGTGCATGTTAATGAGTTAGGGTACGGCGTTGATAACTGGCGTAGTTTTTTAAGCAATCTTTTTTTACTCAATTCGGTAAAAATGCCCGGGATACATGATGTTAGCTGGAATATTGCCAGCTGGTCAATAAGCGCGGAAATGATTGCTTACCTGGTATTTGGTATGGTAGTAACATTTATCAATATAAAAAAGCTCCAGGCATTTAAATCATATGTCTATATAATTATTGCTATTGGCGCTTTCCTGGCAATGGCAGCATTTACGCATAGTTTTAATATTGATAATACTTATGACTATGGCTTTCTGCGGGGGATAATGGGCTTTTTTACAGGTGTATTATGTTTTAATTTATATAGGTTTATTAAAGAAAAGTATACGACATTTAAGCCACTTGCTTTCAATATACTTGAACCACTGTGTTTGGTTATTGTGGTGGTTTTAATATGCTTTGGAGAAATGCTAAAACCCATAAATTTTATTTTTGATATTTTCTTTTTCATCACTATCATGGTCTTCGCTTTTGAAAAAGGATGGGTATCGGCAATGCTTAATAAATCAGAATTGTTACATAACATGGGCAAGTACTCGTATTCCATCTATATGATACATACGCTTCTGCTCAGTTTGTTTAACGTGTTTTTTATAAGGCTATTGAAACTGCCGGCTTCGGCATACTGGTACTTATTTATTGTTAATTACCTGATTATATACATGGTATCCGCCTGGACATATAAATATATAGAAATGCGGTTTAGCTTAAAGTCCACTCCAAAAGGAAAAAGTGCATGGTGGCTATGGTGATTACTAAAAAGTCGTCAAGTTAAGTAACAAAATTGATACGAAATATTGGTAAATCGATATTTAGGATATTGTCAATTGATTTTTATTATATCTTTATATTAGCCCCTAAATTTTACCTTTATACCTGCATCTTTTTACATTATTAATTATAAATAACTTGTTTACATTTTAAAAGATTACCTAAATGTTAAAAAGATTACCTAAATACTTATTACTCTTTCTATTTACCTGCTGTATAAAAAACGTTGCCCTGGCGCAAGCTGTTGCCGATAGTTTGAGTGCTAAACAAACAACCGTGTATGCCAATATTGAGCGCGACTTTTATAAAAAAATTGGCCCGCAATCAAGGTTATATAATGGCCTGCAATATGATCCTGCTGCAAACATTAAAGGAAATGCCTATTATAAAGATATTGATACCTGGAATAAGGGCTCGGTGTTTTATGATGGTTATTTATATACGAATGTAAATATGATGTATGATATATATTACGATGAAGTGGTGATACTATTATACAACAACTTTATGCGTATTAGCCTTATATCAGAAAAGATAGACTACTTTAATCTTTATGATCGTCACTTTATCCGTGTTAAAAAAGATCCATTTAACAGCAATTCGCTAAAAACAGGATTTTATGATGAATTATATAAAGGCAAGATTAAAGTATTGGCTGAAAAGTCAAAAAACCTGCAAAACTCAACAGACAATTTTGGAAACATAATTACCTACTATTCACCAAGTAAAGACTATTATCTTTTTAAAGATGATAAATATTATACTGTTAATAGTCAGGGCGCATTTTTAGATGTTTTAAAAGATCATAAAAAAGAGCTTAAGCAATTTATAAAAAGCAATAATATCAATTTTAAAAGTGATCCTGAACGGGCTATGGCTGCAATAGCAGCTTATTACGACCACTTAACCGACTAATATGAAGAAATTATACTTCACCATTATTTTCCTATTTATTACAAGGTTATTGTTGGCGCAAAACACAACAGGCAAAACCGTTAGTGTAAACTTTAATCAAGCTAGCATTGATATTATAGTAAAGGAGCTGGAATCGCAAAGTGGTTATCATTTCTATTATGATCGCACCCAATTCGATAGTTTGAAAGTAACCTTACAAATAAGTGATGCACCGTTGGAGCGCGTATTAAATATGGCTTTTAACAACACCAATTACCATTACGCTATTGTGCCTGCAAACATGCAGATCTTTTTAACTAAAGGTAAAATAATCCATACACAGCTAGCGGCAGGCTATTTTAATTCAAAGGGAGATATTATTAACCAGACACCGGCGAGGGGCGATTTCAGTATGGATAAAGAGACGCCTGCGACCGAAGCAACTACCGAGAATAAATTATATTCAATAGGTATAAAAACAAATAATATTGAGCCGGGGAAAGCGGTGTTATCAGGATATGTACGGGATGTTAAATCGGGCGAGGCGATTGTAGGGGCGAGTATATTTACAACTGATGCAAAAACAGGAGTGGTATCAGATCAATATGGTTATTTCACCATTACCCTACCAAAAGGAAGGCAAACACTGGTTGTACATGGTATTGGCATGAAAGATACACGCCGACAGTTGGTTTTATACAGTGATGGCAAATTGAATATCGAGATGCAGGAACTGGTATATTCATTAAAAGAGGTTAAAATTTCTGCTGACAAAGTAGCTAACGTCCGTAGTAATGAAATGGGCGTTAATCACCTGGATATAAAAAGCATTAAACAAATACCCGCTGTTTTTGGCGAAGCTGATGTTTTAAGAGCAGTTTTAACATTACCGGGGGTACAATCGGTAGGTGAATCTACAACTGGGTTTAATGTGCGTGGTGGCGCTGCCGATCAAAATTTGATTTTGCTTAATGATGCTACTATATACAACCCATCACACTTCTTCGGGTTCTTTTCAGCTTTTGATCCTGATATGGTGAAGGATGTTGAGTTATACAAGAGCAGTATTCCCGAAAGATACGGAGGCAGGTTAGCATCAGTGCTTGAAGTAACCGACCGCGAAGGTAACAAGAAGAATTTTACAGGCTCGGCGGGGATTGGCTTGCTTACCAGCCGCATAAATATTGAAGGGCCTATTATTGAAAATAAAACATCTTTTATATTAGGCGCACGTACCTCATATTCAGATTGGCTGCTTAGCGCGTTGCCGCAGGAATATAAAAACAGCGAAGCCAATTTTTATGATATTAACCTGGGGATAAGTCACCAGATTGACGACAAAAACAACCTCTATTTAACCGGCTATATAAGCCACGATGGTTTTAAACTTAATAGCGACACCACCTATAAATACGGTAATAAAAACGCGAACCTAAAGTGGAAACATAATTTTAGCAATAAGTTGTTTAGTGTATTTTTAGTTGGATACGACCGTTATCAGTATGCTGTTTCGAGCGATCAAAATCCGATAAATGGGTATAATCTTAACTATAATATCAATCAGTCTAATTTTAAAACTGATTTCACCTATTATTTAAATCAAAAAAACACCTTAGATTTTGGGGTAAGTTCAATTTATTACAAGTTACATCCCGGTAATTTTGAACCATACAATAATCAGTCGTTAGTTGCGCCACAGATTGTCCCTGCCGAGCAAGCGCTTGAAAGCGCTCTATATTTTGGTGATAAATACGACATTACCCCTGATTTTACTATTGACGTTGGTGTTAGATATTCCATTTACAACTACCTGGGCGCACAAACTGTTGATTATTATGCACCCAATTTGCCAAAAACAAGCGCCAACGTAGTTGATAGTGTTACTTACGGTAAAAACAAGATAATTAAAACCTATACGAAGCCAGAGATCAGGGCGTCTGCAAGGTATAATTTAAACGATGACATGTCGCTTAAAGCGAGTTATAATACCCTCACACAATACATCCATTTACTTTCAAACACTACTGCTATTTCACCAACTGATATATACAAACTGAGTGACCCTAATATTAAACCACAATCCGGCGACCAGGTATCATTAGGCTTATATAGGAATGCCCAGGCCAATACGATAGAAATGTCGGTGGAGGTATATTATAAACGCATTTGGGATTACCTTGATTACAGAGACGGCGCTACGCTATTATTGAATGACCATATTGAACAAGATGTGATAAATACCAATGGCAAGGCATACGGTGTTGAAATGTTATTGAAAAAAACAGAAGGTAAGTTAAACGGCTGGGTGAGCTATACCTATTCCAGAACTTTCCTGAAACAGGATGATCCTAATGCAGGGGAATTAATAAACAATGGCAATTACTATCCCGCAAATTATGATAAACCAAATGATTTTAACTTTACGGGCAACTATCGTTTTACACATCGTTATAGTGTATCATTAAACGTAGTTTATAGCACCGGCAGGCCAATTACATTACCAATAGCCAAGTATGTGTATGATGGTGCCGAACGCGTTTATTACTCAGACAGGAATGAGTACCGTATACCTGACTATTTCCGAACAGATTTTTCGGTAAATATTGAGGGGAACCATAAGGTTCACCAACGATTCCACAATTCATGGTCTGTGGGCGTTTACAATTTAACGGGCCGTGCAAATGCGTACTCGACTTATTTTACCGAGCAGGGTGGCGCTATAAATGGTTACCAGTTATCAATTTTTGCGAAACCAATTCCTTTTATAAACTATAATATCCGCTTTTAGCAACAGATGAAGATGAACGGGAAATATTTAATATTATGCGGTATAATGGCTTTTTTTGCAATAAGCTGTACAAAACCCTATAACCCTAAAGTTATAACAACTGCAAGCAATTACTTGGTTGTGGAAGGTACAATAAACACCGGCGGCGATTCAACAACCATATTGCTGAGCCGCACTGTCCCATTAAATTCAAACCTAACCACCGTGCCTGAATTAGGCGCGGTGATAACTATACAAAGCAACCAAAATCAATCGTATAACCTGGTTGAGAAAGGCAATGGTGTATATGCCAGTGCAGCATTAACACTGCCTGCCACAGCGCAGTATAGGCTTAGTATTGTTACTACTGATGGCAAAACTTATCTTTCTAATTACGTTACACCAATTGTAACCCCGCCTATTGATAGCATAGGATTTACTGAAATAAGTAATAAACAAGAAGGATCAGGGTTACAGATATACGTTAACACTCATGACCCTAATAACAACACCCATTATTATCGTTGGGATTATAATGAAACCTGGATATTTAACGCCCGGTATGCATCTTTTTACATTACCAATGGTACAAGCATAATTTCACGCCCCGCTGCGCAACAAATTTATCAATGCTGGGGCAACAGCATATCTACTAACATTGAATTGGGATCCTCAGCAAAACTTACACAGGATGTTATTTATCAAAGCCCTTTGGTATTTATTCCTTCAACATCTGAAAAGATTGAAACAAGATACAGCATACTGGTAAAACAATATGCGCTTAGTGCAGATGCTTATAATTACTTTTCTATATTAAAACAGAATACAGAAGAATTAGGAAGTATTTTTGACACACAACCGGCAAAGCTTACAGGCAACGTACACTGTACAACTAATTCAACTTTACCGGTAATCGGTTATATTTCTGCCGGAACAGTACAACAAAAACGTGTATACATAAACAACAGTCAGTTGCCTAATAATTGGATTGCTACTTATCCTTATGATTGCGAACCTGATACTGCACTGTATAAGTATCCGGAACCAGGTGGCCTTTACCTAAATCAGGTAGCAATCTTTTTAATCCCGTTGACAAGTACGGTCATCATAACTACCGCGATAACACCACCTGGAGCTATGACACCCAGCGGCTACCAATATGTTGATCCGCAGTGCGGTGATTGTTCAATACGGGGTACCACCACGCAACCAGCTTTTTGGCAATAAATAATTTAGATGACAGAAATATTGTATAGTTAATATTAAATGTGGATTAAAGGGAGATATATAATAATATACAGTATAATAACCTGGTTTATACCCGGTTGTACAAAACCCTATAACCCTAAAGTTATATCAACCGCAAGCAATTACTTAGTTGTTGAAGGCACAATAAACACCGGCGGCGATTCAACAACCATATTGCTGAGCCGTACTGTCCCATTAAATTCAAACCTAACCACCGTACCCGAATTAGGTGCTGTTATAACTATACAAAGCAACCAAAATCAATCCTATAGCCTGGCAGAAAAAGGAAACGGCATTTATTCCAGCCCGGTTTTAACACTTCCGGCGACCGCACAGTACAGGCTTAGTATTGTTACTGATGATGGCAAAACCTATCTTTCTGATTATGTTACACCAAAAGCTAGCCCGCCTATTGATAGCATAGGATTTACTGAAGTAAGTAACAAACAACAGGGATCAGGTTTGCAAATTTACGTTAATACGCATGATCCTAATAATAATACCCATTACTATCATTGGGATTATCTTGAAACCTGGCAGTTTCACGCAAAATATGAATCGGATTACGTATCAAACGGAACCGCAATTTTATTTCGTACCCCGGCGCAACAAATTTTTCAATGCTGGGGCAACAGCATATCAACTGATATTGAGCTGGGTTCATCGGCAAAACTCACCCAGGATGTTATCTATCAAAGCCCTTTAACTTTTATTCCCTCAACATCTGAAAAGCTTGAAACAAGATACAGCATAATGGTAAAACAGTATGCGCTTAGTGCAGATGCATATAATTATCTTTCGTTATTAAAACAAAACACAGAAGAACTAGGGAGTATTTTTGATGCACAGCCCTCACAGCTTACCGGTAATATCCATTGCACTACTGATGCAACTTTACCCGTAATAGGCTATATATCGGCCGGCAGCGTACAACAAAAACGTATTTATATAAATTCGAGTCAGTTGCCTAATAACTGGATAGCAACCTATCCTTACAACTGCGAGCTTGATACGGCCTGGTTTGCAGACCCGCATGCGCGAGGTGCTAATAACGTTGAAGCATTTTTAATCCCGTTGCCTACCAGTAATATTCCTACAGTACAGTTTTTCGGTACAGGGCCCGCGCCTTTAGGTTATTTATATACAGATATTGATTGTGCCGATTGCTCAGTACGTGGAACTACAACCCAACCTAGTTTTTGGCAATAAATAATACAGGAAAATAATTTTTCACATTGATTTGAAACAGAAAATGAATACGTATAAAAAAATTATCTTTTGCTTATTTGTATTAACAGCTATAGCTGTTAATACCTTGCAAGCACAGGTATTACCTGATGTACAAACCGGTTTTAATCAATACAACACAAATACGGTACAGGAAAAGCTTTTTGTACATACGGATAAAAGTGCTTATACCGCAGGCGAGTTAATGTGGTTTAAGGTTTACAACGTTGATGGGGCTAATCACAAACCTATCGATTTGAGCAAAGTAGTATATATAGAGATACTGGACAAAAATCAAAGCCCTGTTTTGCAGGCTAAAGTAGGTATGAAAGACGGTGCAGGCAGCGGATCGTTGTTTTTGCCTGTATCATTAACAACAGGCAATTTTGTACTTCGGGCTTATACCAGTTGGATGAAAAACTTTAGTTCTGATTTTTATTTTTATAAAAAGCTAACAATCATAAACCCCTTAAAATCTCCAGCCGCAGCATCAAAACAAATTGCTACCAATTATGATATCCAGTTTTTTCCTGAAGGAGGGAATTTGGTAAATGGTATAGCAAGCACCGTAGGTTTTAAAGCTACCAATCAGTACGGTAAAGGGGTGAACTTTAAAGGCGCCATTATTGATAAAAATAATGATACTGTTGCAAGGTTCGAACCTTATAAATTCGGGATGGGACATTTTTCTTTTACTCCGGATAATCATAATAGCTATAAAGCTGTTATAAAATTGAATGATAAAACTTTAGTTGAGAACCTGCCCGATATCAACGATAACGGCTATACGCTAAATGTAAAAGATGGCGGCAATAACCAACTACAGGTAACGGTGAATACAAATCTGCCTGATGGTAATATCTTTTTGTTCGCTCACACAAGAGGCGTTATTAAAGATGTTGAAACCGCGGCTATTAATAGCGGCAAGGCGGTTTTTGCTATTGATAAAAGCAAATTAGGGGATGGGATATCGCATATCACTATTTTTAACAACCAGCACCAGCCTGTGTGCGAAAGGTTGTACTTTAAACGCCCTATTAATCAGTTATTTATTACTGCCCATAGCGATGCCGGGCAATATGCCACCCGCAGAAAGGTAAGCATCAGCATAAATACAAAAAACAGCACCAATGCTGTTATGGCAAATATGTCGCTTTCGGTTTACAAGCTTGATTCCCTGCAACATGCCAGCCAGCAGGATATACAAAATTATTTGTGGTTAAGTTCTGACTTAAAAGGCAATGTTGAATCGCCGGACTATTACTTTAAAAACACAGATGCCGCCGCCGACGAAGCAATTAACAATTTAATGCTTACGCAAGGCTGGAGCAGGTTTGCATGGGCTGATGTTTTACAAAATAAAAAACCCGAGTTTAAATTTTTACCCGAATACAATGGGCCAATTGTAAATGCCAAAATCACCAATACCATAACTAATACACCCCAAAACAATATGATAGCGTATTTGGGCATACCCGGCAAAAGAGTGCAATTATACGCGGCGCAAAGTGATACAACAGGTAGCCTGATATTTAACATGAAGGATTTTTATGGGCCAGGCGAAATAGTTATAGAAACTAATACGCTACGTGATACCTCAGTACGTATTGATGTGATGAGTCCATTTTCAGATCAATATTCTAAAATTAAGCTGCCGGAATTTAGCCTGAGCCCTGCCATGCAGTCAACCATTGAGGATTACAATTTGGGTATGCAGGTTCAAAATATTTATAGCGGAGAAAAATTAAGACAGTTTTATGACCCCAATGTAGATAGCAGCGCTTTTTACGGTACCCCATTTAAAACCTATTTGTTAGATAATTATACCCGCTTTTTAACTGTTGAGGAGGTGATGCGCGAATATGTAAGTGAAGTAAATATAACGCACACGCATAATCAGTTTCATATTAAAGTATTAAACGCTAATCGATATCTGGACGATGGCGACCCAATGGTATTGATTGATGGGGTGCCTTTTTTCAATATAGATAAACTATTTGCTGCCGATCCATTAAAAATCAGGAAATTAGA
This sequence comes from Mucilaginibacter tundrae, assembly GCF_013408825.1. GTDB lineage: Bacteria > Bacteroidota > Bacteroidia > Sphingobacteriales > Sphingobacteriaceae > Mucilaginibacter. The sequence goes on along the minus strand of NZ_JACCBZ010000007.1, from coordinate 74,748 downwards.
GGACGTGCCGTTTGTTTATCTATTAGGCCCATCATACGAGGCAGGGATATTTAGTTTCACCACGTATAAAGGCGATATGGGAGGCAATGAAATTGACCCCCATGCTGTAATAATGGATTATGAAGGCCTTGAAATGCAACGCGAGTTTTACTCGCCTGCGTATGATACAGAGGTGGCAATGGCCAGTAGAATACCAGATTTTAGGAATGTTTTATACTGGGCGCCGAATGTAATTACCAATAGTAATGGAAATGGTGGGCTGAGCTTTTATACATCAGATGAGGCCGGGAAATATATTGGTGTTATACAAGGCCTAACTGCCGATGGAGAAGCCGGAAGCCAATATTTTACCTTCGATGTAACAAAATGATAAAAACAAAAGGCTGCCAAACAATGACAGCCTTTTGTTTTTTATCCAACATGCATATTATATTTAATATACAGCATTTCGCATAAGGTTAGCCTGTAGCCCATAACTGTTTATGCCGTTGGCAAAACCACTAAGCCAAATGGTATAAACTACTCCCGACTGTACAGTTACTGCATTTACAACGCCTAACACATTATTTGTGCCTGTTTGCACCACTTTTAAAGTGTCGTTATCTGAAACAGTTATTGTTTTAAAAGGAGACAGTTGCTTATACGATTTATTCGAAACTATTACTTGTCCGCCTATTACCAGGTCAACACCTTGAGCATTCGGGCTCATATTAACCAATCGAATAGTAGCTTTGCCAGTGGGGGGAGCGACCACAGTATCGGTAACTAATAAATAATCGTGTGCAGCTACTAAATTGGAAAGGAAAAGTGTATATGTCTTATTGGTTGCAATATTAATGGAATCAAGGGTTATTTCCGTTGTAGTCCCTGTATAATTAAGTCTGACTCTAGTTATACCTGATGGAATATTACCATAATAAGGGAAATAGCTACCATATACTAACGGGGTAGTACTAATCATGGAACCATTTATATAAACATCAGCTGGCGGCGCATCAGGAGAACCCGAAACCACTGCTAATGTGCTAGTCCCAACAGTACTTGAGTCTTTATTGCAAGACGATGTTAATACTGCCAGCAAGCAAGCTATTCCGGTTAACAAAGGTATTGTTCCTAGTTGGTGAATACCTTTAATTTTGGTAAGGTTTAAATTCATAATATTATAGTTGAGTTTGGGGTGTTTTGTGTTAGACCAATACTTTAGATTTTGGTTTAACGCAAATAAACCATTAACTGTATAATTAAGTATTATTGTAGCCTTATTATTACAAATCATATTTGAATTAGCCCCATAATAACAGCAACTTGCCGAAACGGGGGCTTAGATAAATCCGCAATGCTCCGTTTTAACATTTTTTAACAAATTCTAACTACAATCTAATACTCAGAATTTGATTAAAGAAACAACTCTTTTTAACTTGCACGCCTTAAAATACGAATACTAATGGAAGAAATAAATAGTGGCACACAACCAGTTGTAACTGATACGGCTACCGGCAGTACCTCTTATGGAACCGATATACGCGCCTTGAACGAGATGATCCAAAAGGAAAGCGCTTTCATCGATCTGTTGAAAATTGAGATGGATAAAGTGATTGTTGGTCAGCGTTATATGGTAGAGCGTTTATTGATCGGGTTATTGGCCGACGGGCACATCCTGTTAGAAGGTGTTCCCGGATTAGCAAAAACACTGGCGATCAATTCATTGTCAAAAGCAGTTGAAGCTGATTTCAGCCGCATACAATTCACTCCTGATTTGTTACCTGCCGATTTACTCGGCACGATGATCTATAATCAAAAGAAGGAAGAATTCATCGTTCGTAAAGGACCTTTGTTCTCCAACTTTATTCTGGCGGATGAGATCAACCGTGCACCAGCTAAAGTGCAAAGCGCGCTGTTAGAGGCCATGCAAGAACGCCAGGTTACTATCGGCGATAATACATACCCGCTGCCGAAACCATTTTTAGTACTGGCAACCCAAAACCCTATTGAGCAGGAAGGGACTTACCCACTGCCGGAGGCACAGGTTGACCGTTTTATGTTGAAGGTGGTTATCGGTTATCCAACTAAAGAGGATGAGATGAAGATTGTCCGTGCAAATATATCTGCGCAAGGCTTCCCTAAGATCAACCCAATTGTAAAAACGGATGATATTATTAGCGCCCGCAAAGTAGTTCGCCAGGTATACATGGATGAGAAAATTGAGCAATATATTATTGATATTGTTTTTGCTACCCGTTTCCCTGAGCAATACAAACTTGGACACTATAAAAATCTGATCAGCTTTGGTGCATCGCCAAGGGCAAGTATCAATTTAGCGTTAGCTGCGAAAGCTTATGCGTTCATCAAACGCCGTGGTTATGTAATTCCGGAGGATGTTCGCGCTATCGCGCATGATGTATTAAGACACCGCGTTGGTCTAACCTACGAAGCTGAGGCTGAAAACATTACTTCAGAACAGATTATAACCGGCATTTTAAATGCGATTGAAGTACCGTAGAAGCCCCACCCAAACCCTCCCCGGTAGGGAGGGCTTAAAAAGGATAAAAGTAAAATATTATAATAAGATCAAAAGTCTCCCCTACCGGGGGGAGATTTAGAGGGGGCTATGAAGGATACCAAGGAACTGCTTAAAAAAGTAAGGAAGATCGAAATTAAAACCCGCGGTTTAAGTAACCACTTATTCTCGGGCGAATATCATTCGGCTTTCAAGGGGCGTGGTATGGCTTTTAACGAAGTGCGTGAATACCAGCCTGGTGATGAAATTCGCACCATCGACTGGAATGTTACCGCCCGTTTTAACCACCCTTACGTTAAGGTTTTTGACGAAGAACGCGAGCTTACCGTAATGATGTTGGTTGATGTAAGCGGATCAGGAAACTTCGGTACCGTTGTTCAGCAAAAGCAGGATATCGCTACCGAACTGTGCGCAGTATTGGCTTTTTCAGCCATCCAAAATAATGATAAGGTGGGCGTGATATTTTTTAGTGATAAGATCGAGAAATTTATCCCGCCAAAAAAAGGCCGAAGTCATATTTTGATGATCATCCGCGAACTGATAGATTTCACACCGGAAAGCAAAGGAACTGACGTTGCGGTTGCGTTGCGTTATTTTACAGGCGCTATCAAAAAACGCAGCACCGCATTTTTAATCTCCGATTTTATGAGCGGCCCGTTTGATGATCAGATCAAGATCGCCAATAAAAAGCATGACATTATAGCGCTAAGGCTATATGATAAGCACGAAGAAGAATTCCCGGATCTGGGTTTAATTCCGGTAGTTGATGAAGAAACCGGCGATTTACAATGGATAAATACCAGCAGCAAGGATGTTCGCGCAGCCTACAAAAAAGCAGCCCTTGAACGCAATGCCCGCTTAAAAGAAACCTTCGCGAAATCCGGTGTTGATTTTACCAGCATCGGTACGCATGAATCCTATGTTAAACCACTTATGACACTATTTAAAAAACGTGAGAGCAGGCGGTAACATGAAACAATATTTTAAAGTAATACTATTATTTATATCGCTATTGACTGGTTTTGGTTTTAAAGCCAATGCCCAGTATGTTAAGGTAGAGTCCCAGGCGGATAGGCTTTCCATGCCTATTGGCGATCAAACTATCCTACACGTATCGGCAAGCTTGCCGCTTAAAACGGATATTACTTTTCCCGAAATTGCCGACAGCATTGGCAAAATAAAAATTGTAAAAAGCCTTAAAACTGATACAGTTGTAGATAAAAACAACCCAAACCTGGAAACGATCAGTCACAATTACACCATAACATCATTTGATACCGGCGTATATGTACTGCCCCAATTCACCTTCCACACCAAAGCGGGCGATATTAAAACAGGTACAATAACCCTGCAAATAAAATCAGTGCCGGTTGATACTACTAAAGCTTTTTATGACATTAAAGAGCCGATTGCCGTATCCTACAATCTTTGGGATTGGCTGAAGGACCATTGGGTGATTGTAGTAATTGTATTAGCAATTATTTTAATAGCGTTAGGGATTTTCTACTACATTAAAAACAAACCTAAAACAGTTGAACAGGTTGAAGCTGCGCGGGTGTATACCATTGACGAAATCGCTATCATTAAACTAAATGAGCTAAATGATAAAAAGCTGTGGCAACAGGGCGATATCAAGCTATATCATATCGAACTAACAGAGATCCTACGCGGTTACCTGGAGAAACGCTATCAAATCCAGGCCCATGAGCAAACCACCGACGAAATTTTCGCGGCACTGAAAAATAAAGGCCTAACTAAAGAAAGCAGCAATATCCTGCTCCAGATACTTCAGCTTGCCGATTTGGTGAAATTTGCCAAACAGCAGCCCACTGCTTATGAAAATGAGCAAAGCATGGAAAATGCCATCATTTTTATACAACAAACCAGGGTTATACCACAACCCATTCAAAATAAGGAGGAACTACCTAAATGAAATGGTTTAGTGGATTAGAATTTGCACAGCCTGGATTTTTCTGGTTATTGCTCATCATCCCATTGATGGTGGCTTATTACTGGTGGCGTAACAGCAAGCTGCAAGGCACGTTGGGTATGTCGACTACCAAAAGCTTTGCGCTGCCGCACAAAAGCCAGATGCATATCTTCAGGCATTATAGTATTGTGTTGAGGTGTTTGGCATTTATCGCCATTATTGTGGCGTTGGCCAGGCCGCAATCTGCCATGAGTTGGGAAAATGAAACGACCGAAGGTATCGACATCATGATCGCTTCAGATATTTCAGGTAGTATGCTTTCAGAGGATTTTAAGCCTAACCGCCTGGAAGCCGGTAAAAATATCGCCATAGATTTTATCAAAGCCCGTCCGGATGACCGTATTGGTCTGGTGATATTCAGCGGTGAAAGCTTTACACAATGCCCGCTGACTATCGATCATGATGTGCTGATCAACCTGTTTGCTGATATTCACAACGGGATGATAGACGATGGTACCGCGATAGGCATGGGTTTGGCAACAGCCGTTAACCGTTTAAAGGATAGCGAGGCAAAAAGTAAGGTGATTATCCTGCTTACCGATGGAGTGAACAATACGGGGTCTATCCCGCCTATCACCGCGGCTGAGATTGCCAAGCAGTTCAACATCCGGGTTTATACCGTGGGTATCGGCACAAACGGTTCAGCGCCATATCCTTTTAAGGATCAAATGGGCAATGTTCATTACCAAATGATCCCGGTGGATGTGGATGAAAAGACATTAACACAAATAGCGGATATAACCGGCGGCAAATACTTTAGGGCAAGGAATAATACTGAACTTACCCAGATCTATTCGCAAATTGATAAAATGGAGAAAGTTAAAATAGCGGTAACACAATATCATAAAAAAACCGAACGTTATTTGCCAATTGCCATTATAGCGCTGATATTATTATCGCTTGAATTTTTATTGAGTAACACAATTTTTAAAGGAGCTATAACCTAATGCTACGTTTTGCAAATGCATATATTTTATGGGCCTTAGTGCTTGTGCCATTGCTGATCATCATCTTTATGCTGGTGCGCAGATGGAAGAAAAAAGCGCTTGCTTCTTTGGGCGATAAAGGGGTGATCACACGTATTATGCCCCAGGTTTCATCCTCGCGGCCTACGTTAAAATTCATTTTTTTTATTGTCGCCTATACTTTATTGATCATTGGCCTGGCTGATCCGCAGGTGGGTAATCACATTGATGAAGTAAAAAAGAAAGGTGCTGATATTATGATCGTGCTTGATGTTTCAAACAGTATGCTCTCGCAGGATTATGCCCCGAGCAGGCTGGAGAATGCCAAAAGAGCTTTAGCGCAATTGATTGATAATTTACATGAGGACCGCATTGGCATTATTGTTTTTGCGGGCGAGCCTTATGTGCAAATGCCTATCACCACTGATTATTCGGCGGCCAAGATATTTTTAAACACGATCAATACCGGTATGGTTCCCGTACAGGGAACAGCCATCGGTGCCGCTATTGACCTGGGTGTAAAATCTTTTGATTATAAAGACGGAACAGGCAAAGCCATCATTTTAATGACTGACGGCGAAAACCACGAGGATGATGCTATTACAGCAGCACAAAATGCACATGACAAAGGCGTAGTGGTGCATGTTATTGGTTTTGGTTCTCCGCAGGGTGCACCGATTCCTATTTATGAAAACGGCAAGCAAAACGGCTTCCACCTGGATAGTGCAGGGCATACGGTTATCAGTAAATTAAATGAAGATATGTGTAAACAGGTTGCGGTAGCGGGCAACGGGGTTTACATACGTGCTACTGATGCAAACAGTGGCTTAGGTATTGTAATGGATCAGGTGCACAAAATGAAACAGAAAACGTATGACAGTAAATCATTTAAAGATTTTGAAGACCGTTTCCAGTTTTTCATCGCGATTGCATTATTCTTGTTTATTGCGGAGTTCTTTATTTCTAACCGGAAAAGTTTAAGGTTAAGCAATTTAAAATTGTTTGAAGTGAAAAAGCCATGAAGAAGTATATCATAATTATATTAATGATCCTGAATGGTTCGGTGCTTTTTGCGCAGGATGCGAAAACGTATATTTATAAAGGGAATCAGCTTTATGATCAGAAAAACTTTAAGGAGGCTGAAGCCGATTACCAAAAGGCTATCCAAAAAAAGAAGATGCCTTTAGAAAGTAATTTTAATATGGGCGATGCCATGTACAAACAAAAACAGTTTGATAACGCGGCAAAAAACTTCACCAATATCGCTTCATCAACTAACGACCCGCAGATAAAGGCTGGTGCATACCATAACCTTGGCAATTCACTACTAGAAACTAAAAAATACGATGAAAGTATCGAGGCCTACAAAAAAGCCTTGCTAAATAACCCTAAAGATGATGCTACCCGTTATAACCTGGCTTACGCGCAGGAAATGCTGAAGAAACAGAAGGATCAGAACAAGAATAATCAAAATAAGAACAACCAAAATAATCAGCAGAATCAGCAAAAAAATAAAAACGATAAAGGCAATCCTGATAAAAAGAACCAGGATCAGAATAAACAAAATCAAAATCAGGATCCAAGTAAACAAGATCCTAATAAACAGGATCAGCAAAAACAACAACAGCAGCCCAAAGATGGTATCTCAAAAGACGATGCCCAACGGATGCTTAACGCCCTGAATGACCAGGAACAAGGCACACAGGACAAGCTAAAAAATAAAAAGCTAAAAGGCACAGGCACACGTGTATTAAAAGATTGGTAATCTTGTTATTTTTACCCCTATAAATGAAAAAGAGAATTGGCCTTATAATATTATTGTCGCTTTTCACAACGCTGCTTTTCGCGCAGGGCAAATTTGTGGCTACGGCAAGCAAAACCAATGTTAGCGTTGGTGAACAGTTCGAGGTGGATTTTACCATGAACGGCGGGGGTACGCACTTTAGTCAGCCGGATTTCCACGATTTTGAGGTATTGTCGGGCCCAAGCATGGAATCAAGTTTCACATCCGTTAACGGTGTTTCAACCATGAGTATTGGCTACGGCTTTATACTTGCCGCTAAAAAAGAAGGAACCTTTACTATTGATGAGGCGGCAGTGGTAATGAATGGCCATACCTTAACCACCAGCCCGATAAAAATAACCGTAAAAGGCCACGCAGCGGCGCAGCAGGTACAGCAATCGCAAGCAGCAGCACCTGATGATAATAACTCGAAAGTTGACACTAAAGATCTTGCAAAGCTAATATTTGTACGTGCGGTAACTGATAAAACCCGCGCTTACGTAGGCGAACAGATTAAGGTATATTATAAACTGTACATCCGTAGTGTTGGTTTACTTGGTGGACAGCCTGATAAAGCCCCCGACTTGAATGGTTTTTGGAACCAGGATGTACAAAGCAAAGGCCCTAATACCTGGAAAAGTGAGGTTTATAAAGGATCAAGATATAATGTTACCACAATTAAGCAATCTATGCTCTTTCCGCAGCATGCCGGCGATCTCTCCATTGATCCATTGACGATGACGCTGGTGGCGAGGATCCCTTTCAAGGACCAGTTCGATAATCCCTTTGGTAATTTTAAAGATGTTAAATACCAGGTAAAAAGTCAGCCTGTAATTATACACGCGCTGGCATTGCCAACCGCTGGCAAACCAATTGATTTTACCGGTGCGGTGGGTAACTACACCGTTTACAGCGATGTAGACAAAAAAGAATTAAAAGCCAACGAAACGCTTAACTATACTATTGACGTTTCGGGCACAGGCAACCTTAGTCTCATCAACTCGCCTAAAATCACTACACCTGTTGATGTAGAAAAATATGATCCGAAAACCAACGACCATATTGTGGTTGATTCAAACGGTGTTTCGGGTAGCAGGCAGTTCAGCTATTTGTTGATCCCACGTCACCAGGGAAGCTTCACACTGAACCCGGTTGAGTTTACTTACTTTAACCCATCCACCCAGAAATATGTAACCGTACCGACCAAGCCATTTACCATTAAGGTTAATAAAGGCGATGCGCAAGCCAACGTCCCGGCATTTAACTCTTCGGAGCAACAGGATATTAAATTGCTGGGCAGCGACATCAGGTACATTAAAACAGCATCCGCTGATGCGTTTAAAGATGGCGAAGGGTTTTATGGTTCAGCATTATATTACATATTGCTTTTATTAGGGCCTGTTTTATTTATAGGCGCTTTATTCTACCGCAGGTGGATGACTGAATATAACAGCGATATTGTAAGAGTGCGCAGCCGTGAGGCCAGCAGAATGGCTGCCAAACACTTAGCTTTTGCTCAGAAGGAATTAACAGCAGGCAATCGTTCAGCATTTTATGATGCAGTTGCCAAAGGCTTATATGGTTATTTGAGCGATAAGCTCAACATCCCGGTATCGGACTTGAATAAAGAAAATATTGTAACACAATTAGAGGCGCGCAAATTAGACAACGCCATTATTACGCAATTGGTTGATACGATGGACCTATGCGAGATGGCACGTTTTGCCCCTGTAACAGGCATATCAGAACAACAGGTATTTGATAAAGCAAAAAACACGATCAATGAAATTGAAGATAAAATATAACCGGCTAAACCGCGGGTTGTACCTGCTGTTAATGCTTGCATTGCCCTTGTTTTCTTTGGGTGATGATAAAGTGAACGCGCTTTTTGATAAAGCTAATCAGCTATATGCTAAAGCACATTACCCCGAAGCTGTACAGGCTTATCAACAAATATTGAATGAGGGTTATCAATCTGCCGTAGTTTATTTTAACACAGGCAATGCTTATTATAAAATGGATGATATGCCATCTGCTATCCTGTATTATGAAAAGGCGCACAAGCTTGCCCCAAATGATCAGGACATCAATATTAACATACAATTTGCCAACCTGAAAATAGCAGATAAAATAGAGCCGCAACCGGAGTTTTTTGTGAACCGCTGGTGGCATAGTTTCATTTTATTTTTACCTGTGAATAAACTGGCAGGTTTTGGAGTACTATTTTTTATTTGTGGATTCGCTTTACTAATCTGGTACTTGTTTACCCGCTCGTATATTATTAAAAAAGCATCTTTTTATGTCGGGGTTATTGCTATTCTCGGCGGCATTGTATTTATTTTTATGGCGAACAGGCAGGTAAGCTATTTTGACGGGCATCACCAGGCTATCGTTTTCAGCAGTTCGGTTATTGTAAAAGGCTCGCCCGATTTGAACGCTAAGCCCCTTTTTATAATTCATGATGGCACTAAGGTAAGTATCAATCAAACCAATCAAAACTGGATAGAGATAGAATTACCTAACGGCAATACTGGCTGGATCACGGTTGACAATGTGAAGGATATTTAAACTTACGCCATCGGTATTTCTTCAACCAATATTTCGGCACCTGCTTTGTCATAATAGATACAAGTCATGCCGTCAAGGTCAACCACCCACTTTTCAATTCCCGATCTGGCACAATCCTGGCAAAACCGGTAATAGCCGGTTTGTCCATCCTGATGCATGGCTAGGTCATCTTTAAATTCATCGATGTTGGTTTCATCAGTAATCACCAACTCACCATACATCGCCGATGACTGTACAGAATTACCATCAACAGAATGATATTCCGTACGGCCGTCGCTCACATAGGTGGTGAAAGATTTAACACCTAAAGTTTTGATATCCTGAATATATTTTGGAAAATCAGCGCCGCTTTCCACTTCGGAATGGGCTGCTTTTATTTGGTCTATTGTAAACATGATTCTTGATGCTAATAATGAGATAAACTTAGTGTTTATTTATTATGATGCCTGCTAACTGCTCCCAATTATACACGCGTTCATTGATACCCGTTATCGCTGCGATCATTTGGTAAACGTCGCTTGCGCTTTTACCTTGCTCCCGTAAATATTTAACTGAGGTAGACCCGGCTGATTTTGATAGCTTATTGCCAGCTGAATTCTTAATCAGGGGATGGTGATAAAATGCAATATTATTAAAATCATCTTTCCCAAGCGTTATCGCTAATTGATGCTGCGCTAATGTTGAATGCCACAGATCCTCCCCTCTTACTACCAGATCAACGCCGAAATATAAATCATCAATAACAGAAGTTAGCTGGTACGCCGGGAACCCATCTTTTTTCCTAACTACAAAGTTATTCATCTCCGCAGGCAAGAGTGTTTGTATCAATTTACCCTTATAGCCTTTAATAATAAGCTGCTCATCAGGCCTTGTTATCAATCGCCAGCTTACATTATTGGCAATTAATGATAGTTGCTTTTCATAGCAATGGCAAATGCTTTCGCTCAACTGCTTTCTGGAACAATTGCAGGCATAAACCAGTTTATTGTCCTTTAAATAGTTTAAAGCCTCATTATACAATGCCATTCTATGCAATTGTGAATATGCATCCTCAAACTCTTTTACATTCTGAGGACCTTCATCCCAGGGTATCTCTAAAAATTTCAGCGTATCAAAAATATCCTGTACATATTGTTTGTCGGCTCTTGCCCGGTCAATATCATCAATCCGTAATAGTATTTTTGCGCCACTTTGTTTAGCCAAAGCAGCGGTAATGGTAAAGGATAATACGTTACCTGTATGTAAAAACCCACTTGGAGTGGGCGCAATCCTTGTTTTGTTGTATTTAACTTTAGGATCGGGCATCGCGATTTATTTATCACTCCAATGCTTCTGTTTCCAGGCAGCACGTTCTGCTTCGTCCAAAAAAGTCCAGGCAACAATACGGCTTACCTTTTGGCCTTGCGACATGCTGATGGTTCTTACATCTTTCGCGGCAACGGTCCTTAGTCCTTTATAAACGCCGGCCAATGTTTCTTTTTTAGATACCAACGTGGTAAACCATAACACCTGCTTTGCAAACAAAGCGCCTTGATCCGTCATGCGCCTGATAAAAGCCGCCTCGCCCCCTTACACCACAGTTCGTTATTTTTACCGCCAAAATTTAATACGGGAGCTTGCGATTTGGCGTTGTTCAAATTGTCCCATTTTCGATTGGTACCAGCTTGGGCTTCCTGCCATGAGGCATGGAATGGCGGGTTGCAAATAGTCAGATCAAAAACTTCATCCTGCTTAATTACCCGCTTAAAAACATCAGCGGCGTTAGTTTGCAAACGGCATATAATACTATCTTTTATTTTATTGTTTTTTGTGATGATCTCATTTGCCGAAGTGATCGCCACCGGGTCAATATCGGTACCTACAAACTCCCAACCATAAACGCTGTTGCCAATTATCGGATAAACGCAATTGGCGCCTGTACCTACATCCAAAACTTTAACCTGTTCTCCCTTTGGGATTGTACCTCCATTAGTTTCAGCCAACAGGTCAGCCATGTAATGAATATAATCAGCCCGGCCAGGAATCGGCGGGCATAAATAACCCTCCGGGATATCCCAATGTTTAATGCGGTAATATTGTTTAAGTAGTGCCCTGTTCAAGGTTTTTACAGCCTCAGGGTCGCTAAAATTTATTGATTTGGTATCGTATTTATTGGGCTTTACAAACTTGGTTAGCTCCGGGGTAATCTTCATCAGCAAATCCAGGTCATAACCTTGCCGGTGCAAATTACGGGGATGTAAATTAGTTTTTTCTACCGGTGGTTGTTTGATCTCTGGTGGCATAATAGATGTGTTTGCTTTTCAGCATTTGCTTTCAAGCTACAAATAAACACAAGATTTATAAGAACGGACGATATAATCATGTTAATTGGGTTCCCTAAATAAAAAAAAGCCTTCAGAATTGGATCTGAAGGCTTTATAATCATTGGGTCGACCAGATCAATTAGTTGGCAGTCCAGGTATTATTTTTCATATCGGCATCTACAAATATTCCGCCGTCAAGCGTGATGGATTTTACTTCTTTTGTTGTTTTGATATTTACCGAAATGTTTTTCTGATCCTTTTCCCAAACTATTGGTGTTTGGTGGATGGTATCGGTTGTACCATCAGCATAAGTTAAAACCGCGTCAAAAGGAACTGCAAAGCCTCCAATATTTGTTATAGATAGATTATACCCATCTGATGCTTTTTCCACTTTGTCTAAGCTCAAATCAATATAATATGAGGTATAAAACCAGTTATAAAAAAACCAATCCAACTTTTTGCCAGAACCCGCTTCCATCGAATAAAAATAATCCCATGGTATTGGGTGTTTGCCATTCCAGTTGCTCATATAAGTTTGCAATGCTTTTTTGAACAAAGCATCACCCAGCATATCTTTCAAAGCAAGGTAACTTAATGATGGTTTACCATAAAAATTATCTCCCGCATTAAAGGTTGTTTCCGGCGATGGCGTAATTATCGGCATTTCCTTTTCATGCGGGCCGTGCGTCCATCTGTTAACACGGAATCTTTTATAAAAATCATCCGCTACCTTTTTGCCTTTTTCGGCAGTGCCTATCAATATTTCAAAGGTGGTTGCCCAACCTTCGTCCATAAAAGCATAATAGCTTTCATTGGTACCCATATAAAAAGGGAAATAAGTATGCGCTATCTCATGGTCCTGCACTAACTGCGCAAAACCTAAGTCTGTTTCGTGGCTATCGTTTACCATCATCGGGTACTCCATATCTGCATAACCTTGTACAGATGTTGTTTTAGGGAACGGATAAGGGACGCCCGGCAAGTTATGCGAGAACCAGTTCAAAGCATTTCTTGCAAATTGCACATAGTGATGAAAATCCTGCGCGCTATCCGCAAAAGCAGCCTGTACATTTGTACGGCGATGTGTTTTATCATCAACCAAAACACTTGCAGCATCCCAATCATAATTGTCGCTAACGGCAAAAGTTACATCTGTTATGTTGTTGGCTGTCCATACCCAGGTATTGAATTCATTTTGCGCGGTGATGTTTTTATTAGCCAGATCCTGTGGTGTAGCTATATGTACGGTTGAATCGCTGGTCATTGATTCTTGTAGTTTTTTGGCGAATTGCGGTTGCAGCACCTGGTTCGGATTCTGCAATGTGCCGGTTGACCATACCAGGTAGTTTTTAGGGACAGTTACGTGCAAGGTATAATCGCTAAAATCATTATAAAACTCTAACCCACCAGTATGCGGCTGTGTATCCCATCCTTTGTAATCATCATAAACAGATACACGCGGATAAAAATATGCAAGGTAGAAAGTAGTAGGATTAATAACACCCTCTCTGCCTTCCCGGGTCGACAATTGGTAATGCCAGCTAATATTAAGTTTTACTGAATCGTGCGGCATTAACGGCGATGCTAAGGCAACCATCTGGTTGGTTGTTACAGCGGTTTTATTATCCCAACCGGCTTTAGCACCGTTTATCTTAATATCGTCAACAATTATGCCTGCGGCGGTGTCTGCCAATCCACCTCTCCTGCCATGTGCAAGATGTACATTTTCAATTAGTTTCATATTTAAACTATCCAGCACATCAGGGCTGTTATTAAAATACGTTATTTGTTCAACGCCATTAATTATCCTGTTTGGGGGAGTAATGGTCATAGAAATATTGTACCGGGCATGGTTTTCCCAATATTTTTTACCGGGCTTGCCACTTAATGATCGGGTACCTTTTGTATAAGCTTGATCTATCCGGGGTGGGATAGTTAGCGTTTGCGCATCAGCATATGACAAGGCTATGCAGAGAAATAGAAAAAGAAAGATTCGTTTTAACATCGACAATAATTTTCGTGAATATAAAACCCTAATTTATAACTTTTTTATTGAGATGATAAGTCAAATTAATAAAGCTTAATATTCCATATCCCATTTACTGGCCACCATGCCAGCCGTTTTATTCAAGAGTGCAGCGATATTATAGCTCAAGAACCCGGAGAGTGCCTTTAAGCGGGCTACTCGTTTCACATTAGGTACGTTTCTTACATATTTTGCTTTGTGGGCTTCTTCCGCTTCATGCCTAATTCGATCAAGATTTTCTTTCCCTATGTCCGGGTTTTCAAATTCTGCCTTGTTTACTTTTGTATTGCCTATTGCCTTGGCTTCCTCATTAATGAAATTATTGTAGGTATCGTCATCATGGTCTTCGGCTATATGTTCTCCGTCTTGCTCGTTATTTCTTAATCCCATTACATTTTCATATTGTCCTCTTCTGTGGGCAAACGCAACCTGGCTTCCGGCGCGCGGTACCCCACCAAAAGCCTCATAAGCGCCCATTGCCGATAACGCGGCCATCTGCACGTCAACTATCGCTATGCCCATACTGCTGGCAAATGCTGCAAATTCATTCATCAATACAGATCCTAAGCCCAGGCCTTCCGGCTGCGCTTCAAAATGTTTCAGTTGAATGCTATAGCCTACAAGGTCATACTCTATGTAACCGGCTATACGGGGGTCATCACTTACAATGTTAAGTTTTGCTCCCTGTTTAACAACAGTGAAAGATACATCTCTATTTATCTTTGATGTATATTGGCTCTCGCTCGTAGTATATTGCCTGGTGTTAAAAACAAATTTTAATTCGTCCTGCTCATCACTTATAAGCTCTTCCAAATCGGGCAGTACTCCGCTTATGCCTTGCACCCTTTCGGTTGTATCATCTTTGTGCCCCTCCTTCCAGGTGCCGATAAGCGTTGTCATCAAATCCAGCTTTTGAGTGCGTTGCGCATATGCATTTTCTTGCAACGCTTTATATTCATTTATCGCAGCGACTATCTTTTTCCATGTACTGAAATATCCGGGTTGATGTTGTAACACTTCTGATATCTTGACCCCAGATGCATGAGCTGGGTTTCTCCAATCTGATGGTTTTCTTTGTATTACTGTAGCTCCATTACCGGAATCGTGCTGAGGTTGTATGATATCCTCTTCTTTTTTTTGCAACGGAGTTTCCTGCCCTTTGGGTTTTTGTTTTAGAACAGGTACAGCAGGCAATGATTTGCCGCTTGTTGATGTAGTGTGCGCTGAAACGAGCGATGGCGAACCGGCTTTTATGTGATTTTCATGAAGCATGACGCATTTGTGATAAGGTATATAAAATTACCGAATACAAATTTGATATACAAAAGAATTTGCACCCTTTAAGCCAAAAATATTTGAAATCCTAAAAAGAGCTTTTATA
The DNA here is from genome assembly GCF_013408825.1 of Mucilaginibacter tundrae. Lineage (GTDB taxonomy): Bacteria > Bacteroidota > Bacteroidia > Sphingobacteriales > Sphingobacteriaceae > Mucilaginibacter. The sequence goes on along the minus strand of NZ_JACCBZ010000007.1, from coordinate 59,214 downwards.
AAAATGGTAAATAGTTAAAACACCTTAAAAAAAGCGGTATTTTGAAGAATATTGGAAAAATGACGGATACAACTGTATTTGCCTGCTGTTGGGTAATTATCAGGTTAAAATATGTAAGTAAAACGCATTAAATGCATTGAGATTTATATGCTCATAAGCATAAATTTATCATTCAATAATCTACCTATGTTTCTCAATCGTCGCATCCTTTGTCTGCTGGTAACTTGTTTGTTTTTATTTATTTGCAAACAGGTTCATGCACAGTCTGAATTAGCTCCCTGGGGGAATATCAATGGCATCCGAAGTCACGGGCAGTTATTGGAATTTGAAACCAGTTTAAAAGTGACCGGTAAGGATGGCAGGCATTCCAAAGCAACGGCTATGGAAAGGCAAAGACCGCATTACACCAGGCAAGGCAGTACCCAAACCGTAAATACCAACATCGACAGCCTCTATTTTAAAGAAACCGTTGCCGACAAATGGGGCGGTAAAATAAAAGTAACAGTTCAAGTAAAATCAACGGTTGATACTGTTGTTCAAAGCGTGCAATTCTGCCTTAAATTACCTGCTAAAAGTTACCCGGATGGTAAACTTGAACTGCTTAAAAGTTATGCAGATTCGCTTAGTGGGTCAGCCGCGGTAACGTTTAATGCTGAGGGAATAAAGCTAACATCCCAACAAAACAAATTCTCTTTTCAGTCGAATCAGCCCATGCCGGTCGTGATTAAAAAAGACACAGCGAATATTCTGGTCTATTTTACAATGGCCCAGGGGGCGATGAAAAAAGGAGATTCGTTACAACGGACATTTACCATCAAAATCTCGGGGGAGGTGGATAAAGCACCTGTAAACATTGTTGTTAATACCGATAAAACCGGAAGTGAGTTTGCAGGATTTGGCGGCAATTTTCGTTTGCAAAACCCAAAATTTGATCCTGAAGTGATTGATTATTGCTTAAACAATATGCGGGTAGCCTGGGGGCGCGTTGAAATGCCGTGGCGCCTTTGGCAGCCAAAGGAAGCGCATGACCCTGCCGATACTACACTGCATCCCGCGGTGATAAAGGCAATGGAAATGGCACAAAGGCTAAATAAAATGGGCATACCGCTAATTATTTCGGCCTGGTTCCCGCCTGCCTGGGCAGTAGAAGGAAAGCTTAATTTAAGGCCGGCAAATGGTATTTGGGGAAATCCGTTAAACTCTGACAAAACACAAGAGATATATAAATCTATCACCGGTTATCTTTTGTATCTGAAGGCACATTATGGCGTAGAACCGAAGTTGTTTTCTTTTAATGAATCAGACATTGGCATCAACGTAAGGATAACAGCGCAACAACATGATGAACTGATAAAGGGATTGGGAGCCTATTTTGTGGCACATGGTTTAAAAACAAAGATGCTATTGGGCGATAATTCAGATGCAACAAGCTATCAGTTTATAACCACCGCTTTAAATGATCCGGCAGCGCTGCCTTATATCGGCGCGGTATCATTCCATTCATGGCGTGGATGCACGGATACAACATTGCAAAAATGGGCAAATGCTGCAAAACAAATAAACGCACCGCTGATTGTTGGCGAAGGCAGTATAGATGCACAAGCATGGGGATATCCGCAAATTTTTGAGGAATCGTCCTATGCCATACAGGAAATTGAATTGTATATCCGCTTATTGCGTATTTGCCAGCCACTGAGTATATTGCAATGGCAACTAACCGCTGATTACTCGCCATTGATTGGTGGCGGCATTTTTGGCAATAATGAACCGATGCATCCGGGGCAACGTTTTTATAACCTTAAACAATTGGCATCTACACCGCCCGATCTTTCAGCCGTACCGGTTACCTATAGCGGAACTAATATTTATTGTGCCGCGCTTGCGGATAATACAAAAGGAATTTACACGCTACATTTAGTAAATAATGGCAGTAGCCGCATGATTTCCGTTTCGGGCCTGCCTGCGAATATTAAAACCTGGCAGCTTTACCTGACCAATAAAAAATCAAACGATAAACAAACTCAAAGCATTGATATAAAGGACGGCACAATTTCATTTAAAGCCAAATCGGAGAGCTTTTATAGTTTGACTGGCTTTAAAAATTAAATTTATGTGGGGAGGCGTCAGTCACAGACTGACTTTATCTATGGGCTTCAGTTATAAACTGAAGACAGTAAAGGGCAGAAGACGTTTTTGACCAAAGTGGGCTTAAATATTTAGCACTTGCCGACAAAAGAATTAGACGATAATAAAAAGTCTCCCATTTTCATGAGAGACTTTTGTGCACGAATGATATAACATCCTTATATTAAAATTTTTACAACTAATTCGTAAGCTTAAAATTAGCTTCTTTCACATCCCTTGAGTTCGTTCCTACAAATACTTTAAAATCGCCCGGCTCATAGGTGTATTTCATGTTGATATCATAGAAACGCAGATCGGCAGAGCTGATGGTAAAGTTTACCACCTGACTTTCGCCTGCTTTAAGGAATATCTTTTTAAAGTTCTTTAATTCTTCTACCGGGCGTGTTACCGAGCCTACCATCTGGCGGGTGTACAACTGTACAATCTCGGTACCATCGTATTTGCCTGTATTAGTAACTGTTGTGCTTATTTGCAGCAATTGACCGGGTTTAATAGTGTTGCTGCTCAATTTTACATCGCCATAAGTGAAGGTAGTATAGCTTAAACCGAAACCAAATGGATACAATGGATCATTAGATATATCCAGGTAACGTGATTTGTAACGATCGGTAAAATCGCCCTGATATGGCCTGCCTGTATTTTTATGGCTGTAGTACAAAGGTATCTGCCCAACATCCTGTGGGAAGGTTGCTGTGATTTTGGCGGATGGGTTGTATTCGCCAAATAAAACGTCGGCAATAGCATTACCGGCTTCGGTACCTGCAAACCAGGTTTCCAGCATGGCATCGGCATTGTCATTTTCCCATTTAAGGGTAAGTGGCCGACCATTCATTAATATAATAACCATTGGTTTACCTGTAGCTTTTAAGGCCTTAAGCAGGTCTTCCTGAGCCGATGGGATGCCAATTTCAGAGCGGCTTGCTGCCTCGCCCGACATGCCGTAGGATTCACCCACAACCGCTACGATAATATCTGATTTTTTAGCGGCGTTTACCGCCTCATCGATCATTTCGTTAGCCGGGCGTGCATCATTATTTAATTGATCAGCACCTAAGCGTTTGATCATCCAGTCGTCGTTTGTAATGTTTGCACCTTTAGCGTAATTGATCTGCACCTGGTTACCGGCAAGTTTTTTGATCCCCTCTAACACACTAACCGATTTTTGCCAGTCGCCGGCACCACTCCATGGGCCAATCATATCACGGTGGTCGTCAGCCAATGGACCAATTAATGCTATTGAGCCGGTTGTTTTCAGCGGTAAAGTATTGTTGCTATTTTTTAGCAATACAATACTTCTTTTCGCAGCTTCGGTAGCCGCCTCTAAAAATTCCGGTTTCATGATGGTTTTTTGCGCACGTTCATCGTTGCAATAACGGTATGGATCGGCAAATAAACCTAACTTATATTTCGCCTCTAATACTCTGCGGCAGGCTATGTCAATTTGTGATGGCTGTACTTTGCCATCCTTAACCAATTGTTTCAGGTTATCTAAAAATGCTTCGCCAACCATATCCATGTCGATACCTGCATCAAGCGCTACTTTGGCTACATCGTACGTGGTTTCGCCCATACCATGCATAATCATTTCGTTTATGGCGGTATAATCAGTAACTACAAAACCATTGAATCCCCATTTTTTACGTAACAGGTCGGTCATCAGCCATTTATTACCGCTTGCCGGTACGCCGTTGATCTCGTTAAATGAAGACATTACACTGCCTGCGCCCGCATCTACGGCAGCTTTGTATGGTGGCAGGTAATCCTGGAACATCCTGCGCTCGCTCATGTCAACGGTGTTATAATCACGCCCTGCTTCAACAGCGCCATATAGCGCGAAGTGTTTAACACAGGCCATTACTTTATCATTGTTTAAATAAGTATCGCCCTGGTAACCCTGCACCATCGCTTTGGCAATTTGCGATCCCAGCCAGGTATCTTCACCTGATCCTTCGGCAATTCGGCCCCAGCGGGGGTCGCGGGCTATATCAACCATCGGTGAGAATACCCAGTTGATACCATCAGCGCTGGCTTCCTGCGCGGCGATGGTTGCTGTTTGTTTGATCATGTCCAGATCCCAGCTTGACGCCAGGCCCAGCGGTATCGGGAATATAGTTTTATGCCCGTGGATAACATCATATCCAAACAACAATGGGATTTTTAAGCGGGTATGTTCAACGGCTATCTGCTGTAGTTTGCGCACGGCATCGGGAGTGTAAGTATTTAGTACCGCGCCTACGTTTCCTTTTTCTATGTTTTCGTTTACGTTTTTACTTACTATGGGGCCGGTAACATCAAAGCCAACTGATACCTGGTTTAATTGTCCTATCTTTTCATCCAGTGTCATTTTCGACATCAGGTTATTAATAAAGGCATCCATTTTTTTTTGTTGAGCCGGAGATACGGCCTGCGAAAAAGCACTGCTTGCTGATACCATCAGCATAAAAAGTAAAATAGGTTTACGTAACATATAGGTTAGTCTTTTGTATTCAGAATTCTAATTTAGTTTATTTTCGGACTTTCAAAGTTCAGTTTTTTTAATCCCGCTTTTACCTCGGGGCAACTCATGAACAAGTTCCATAACAGGCCGCTGCGGTAGTTTTCTATCATCACTACTATCGGCCCCTGGTCTATTGCCAGGTATGATTTGGCATACCAGTTATGTGATTCGCTGAAAGCATCGGTAAAGCCATACTCGCCCCATATTTTATCGCCCAGATCATAATAAAAGTGGCGCAAAGCCTGCATAGAATACTTTGGCGTGTAAGGAAAAGCCGATAAAGCTGCTGTTGGTGAAATAACGCCCAGGTCATTTGTTGGCGATTGAGCACTATAACCCTCATAGTTATCACTGGCAGTTAAGCCCCAGCAATTTTCGCCGTAGCCTTTGAATTTTTTAGGGTTATCAACGCAGTAAGCCCTGTTAATTAAGGTGTGATTTTGATTTTGCTCCCAATAGTCAGCATATTCATCTTTTAGCCCTTTAGGATCAAGACCCATAAAGGAATATTGCGAAAAGAACAGCGGGCCGCCATAAGGAAAGCCTAAAGGCAATTTATAGCCGTAAAATGTATTTCCATTTTTGAAGAAACTGCCTTGAGCCCAGCCTTTATGATATACCGATGCCGGAACGGGGTACCTTGTTCCCGATTCAGCCAAAATATAAGTTATTAAACATTCGTTAAAACCGTGAATAGGGAAATTCATGGCCCAGCCATTGTTTGGCGACCAGTGCCAATATAGTACATCCTGACCATCGCGAGTAAACCAGCTCCATTCAATATCGTTCCACATGCCATTTATTTTATCCCTTATCTCGCGCTCTTTGGCGTTATCAGCATTATAGTATTGGCGCGCGCATAATAATCCTTCAAACATGTATGATGTTTCTACCAGATCCGCGCCATCATCCTTGCGGCCGAAAGGGATGACCTTGCCCGTTTCGCCATTTAACCAATGCGGAAATACGCCGTGGAAAGAATCGGCCCTGTATAAAAAACGAACAATTTTAAGCAAGCGATCGTCAGCTTGTTCTCGCGTGATCCATTTTCGTTCGGTGGCCACCACAATCCCCATGATCCCAAATCCGGAACCGCCGATGGTTACCACTTCGGGCCCATAATTATAGAAATTATTGCTCCGTTCCCGGGCCAGGCCACTTACCGGGTGCCCAAAATCCCAAAAATAACGGAAAGTTTGACGCTGTACCACATCAAGTAAAGCACTATCGGATAAATTTTTGATGATGCCTACGGGTTTAATGTCCTCACCATCCTGTTTTGTTTTTGACGATTGCGCATGGCAAGAAAAAGCTGATAAAATAAGCAGAGGAAGTATAAGTAGTTTTTTCATTTAAGTTTTTGTAATAGCTACAGATTAGGACTTGTAAAGCCCAAATTTTTCATTCCGGTTTGCACCTCGGGGCAACTCATAAATAAACTCCAGAGTAAGCCGGTGCGATAGTTTTCAATCATATTAATTATCGGGCCTTCATCAATAGCCAGGTCGGATGTCGCGAACCAGGCATCATTTAAATCAAAAGAGTCATAGAAGCCATAAGGGCCCCATGCTTTATCACCCAGTTTGTAATAAAAAAACCTCAACGCCTGTAATGATTGCGTAGGCGTATAAGGTAGAGAAGCGATAGCCGCCGTAGGAGCGATTACTCCAACATCATTAGTTGGCGAACTGGCAGTATAGCCATTATTCTCAATATCGCTGGCGGTAAGCCCCCAGCAGTCGGCACTATAACCCACATTATTATTGGGGTTGGCTACACAATAATTATAATTGATGGTGGCATGCGCCTGGTTTTGTACATCGTAACTGGCATAAGCGTCAGTTAAATTGTTTGGGTTGATGCCCATAAACGAGTAATGCGCGAAAAACAGTGGACCACCTTCAGCAGGACCCAAAGGCAATTTAACGCCATAATAGGTATTGCCGTTTTTCATGCTGCCATTACCTGCCCAACCATTGTCGTAAACAATTTTAGGTACCGAATGCGTTGTTGAGGATGCTGCCAGTACATAAGTAATCAGCGCTTCATCCCAACCATTTACTTGTTGGTTGGTAGACCAGCCATAATCTGGGCTCCAATGCCAAAATAAAGTATTCTGGCCATTTTGCCTAAACCAGTCCCATTCCACATTATTCCATAGGGTGTTTATGTCTGTTCTTAATTGAGTTTCGGCTGCAGAGTTGCCATTAAAATACTGGCGCGCGGTAAGCAGGCCTTCCATCAGGTAGGATGTTTCTACCAGGTCGGCGCCGTCATCCTGGGTACTAAAAGGTACTACGGCACCTGTAGCCCCATTTAACCAATGCGGAAAAGCACCATGGAATGTTTGCGCGTTATTCTTTAAAAAAGCGACAATAGTTTGCATACGTGTAAGCCCATCGGCACGCGTAATAAACTGGCGGCTGATGCCTACAACAATTGCCATAATACCAAAACCAGAACCACCGGTAGTAACTACGTCGCCGGAGGTATTCCGTTCACGGGCAAGCCCACTTACCGGGTGGCCGAAATCCCAGAAATATTTAAAGGTTTGCTGTTGTACGAGGGTTAATAAGGCATCGTCGGTAATAGTTGGGAATTTATTGGTAGAGTCAATTACCGTAGTTAAATTAACACTCAATGCCGACTGCAAATATTGGTTTTTAGCTGATTTTAAGCTGGTGGATATATTAAGCACATATTTGGTAAGGTTTGATAATTTTGCCGGCGAAATGATCACGGTACTATCACTATTACTAAAACTAGTGGTGTACGCTACCGTAGCCCCCGCAGCAGTTTTAAAAGTAATAGCACTGTTGATGGACGCAGTATTAAGCACAGCCGCGAATGATAATTTAATAACCGGCGCAGTATTTACATTGATATACGTAAATCCATTATAAACGCCATTTACCTTAAGTGAATTAAAACTGAAGGTAGATGCCGCAGGTGGAGGGGGTGTAGGATTTGATCCTGAACTGCTTTTTGAGCAGGAATACAACCCGGCAAGCGAAATAAACACTAAACCAATATTAAAAAATCTCATGCCTTAACTGTTAAATTATCTGAATGGCCACCAACCAATTAAACGTGTAAAAAGGCAGCCCGGCTTTCGCCGGGCGACCTTTAATCTAAACCAACTTATTTCCCTCTGTGTTGAAGCGCCACTAATGAAGCTACTTCAGTACTTGTTAATACTCTGTTGTACACCCTTACCTCATCCAGCGCGCCTGGTAAGTAGGTTGCCCAGCTTTGTGATGTTGCACCGCTTGTAAGTGAAGGCGTTGTCATGAACGGAAATGTACCAAAAACCATTTGCTGAACGCCTGTCCAGTTCAATGGCGCAAAGCCTGCAACCGTGGTATTTGAAATGCTTGATCCGTTATAGTAAACCACAAAATTTGATTTCGTGTCATCATAGGTAAGGGTCACATTCACCCACCCGTAAGGGTTGTTAACGGTATAGTCACCCAACCATGCATCTACACCGGTGGCGCTGGTGCCATTATTAAATACGTGGATCTTAAGCCTGTCGGTTGTTGCATGACCTCCGCCATCAAAAAAGATGTCCAGGTTCGACCAAAAGTTCTGGGTATTGGCAATCCCTACCATATCATACACAGCGCTGCTGTCGCTTGCTGTCATGTAAACCCAGGTGCTTATGCTAAAACTGTGTAAGCTTTGTATAGCTGTAGGCACGGCCGATAACACGTAAGCGCCGGTACCGCCGTCTAAAGCTTTACCTTGAATACCGGTTCCGAAACTGGTGCTGCCTGCCGCGGTACCTGCGGTTCCCGATACTGAATCTTTTAAATCGCCATTGAAACCCCAGTGTGCCACCAAATTTGCAGTAGCTATCTGGCTTGATTGCGTATACCCGTTAATGTTTAATGGTGGTGCGTAGCTTGATGCATCAAACTTTTTGATACATGATGACAGGGCCCAGCCTGCCAGTATGGCGACTATTGTATATTTATTGACTAAATTTTTCATAAATAATTAATTAAATAATTAATAACCAGGGTTTTGTTTCAGCAAACCGCCACTCAATGTGATTTCATCGGTAGGTATTGGCTGCACCTCATTTTTACCGGCTTTAAATCCCCTGTTGCCAAATAGTGCAGGGCCCCTGCCCTGGCGAACCACATCAAAGAAACGGTCGCTCTCCATAGCCAACTCAACCTGGCGTTCATGCCAAATAGCTAAACGTAAAGTACCTTGATCGGTAGTGGTTACTTCTGGTAAAACATTGCTGTTGCCACCTCTTGCACGTGCCCTTACTTTCTCCAATGAAGCCAAGGCAAGTGTGGTATTGCCAGTTTCGTTAGCGGCTTCCGCATTCATCAATAAAACATCAGAATAACGGATCACACGTACGTCCTGTCCTGCACCGGGGGTGCCATTTAAAATAGCGTCGCTGAATGGTACATATGATTTGTAATTGTACATGCTATCCACATTGCCGCCGCCTAAAGCTGGAATGGCATCGCCTTCGGCAGATGTACCACCCGCGAAAAGAATAGTTGCATTTAACCGTGGATCACCCGGTTCAAAAGCATTTACTAATGTGCTCGTTGGCACATTGAAACCCCAGCCGTAGGTTGGCGCTATACCTTGGACCTGCGAGTACTGGCTGGTAGATGCCGCTGTGTTGCTGGTGGTATTAGGGCATTGTACTTCAAATATCTCTTCCGGATTATTTTCATTTATTTCTCTGAATGATTTTTCAAAATCAGGGAATAAAGAATATACACCCGAGGCAATTACGGCGTTGGTGTAAGTTAACACATCAGTCCATTTCGCTTCGTACATAGCCACTTTAGCATGTAATGAAAGCGCTGCGCCTTTAGTAGCACGGCCTATATCGGCACCGCTATAAGTTTCAGGCAATACATTGGCAGCGTTAGTCAAATCCAGTTCAATTTGTGCGTAAACCTGTGCTTTGGGTGTGCGCGGGAGATTATAATCAGCGGCGCTTTTAGGATAATGCAACCTTAAAGGGACATCGCCATAGGCGCGCACTAATCTGAAATATTGATAGGCCCTAACAAATTCAGCTTCGGCAATATAACGTGCTTTAAGCGAATTATCCATGTTGATTTTCGGAATGCTGTCAATAGCCTGGTTACATAAGCTGATGCAGGTATATTCACCATCCCAAAAGGTATCATCAAAACCGGTTTCGGCCCCTGTTTGTGTAAAGGTATGGTAGTATCCGATAGCAGGTGAATCGCCGGGAGTACTGCCCTTTTGAACCTCATCGCCACCCATGCTTTCAATAGCTAAAGCAGGGAAAGCTGTTTCAGCCCATACACGTAAATCGGCATATATAGCATTGATGCCCTGGGTTGCCCCAGCCTCGCTGTTATATACCTGACTTGCCGGCAATGCGCCCTGAACCGGAGGATTCAGGAAACTTTTCTTGCAGCCGCCAACGCTAATCATAAGTATGGCTATATACGCTATACCTATTGGTTTTATAAAGTTGCTTTTTATGTTTAACATAACTCAAATATTTTATAGTTAAAATGTAACGTTTACACCAAGGTTAAAAATGGCGTAGATTGGAGTAACCCCGGTATCAATTCCCTGATTTATACCTGCTTGTACCCCGCCGGTTGTAATGGCTTCAACTTCGGGATTAAACCCTTTGTATTTGGTAAATGTGGCCAGGTTTTGTGCAGAAACATAAATATGAAGGTTACTCATTTTTAACTTTTGTGCCAATGATACAGGCAAATCATACCCTAACTGTAAATTCCTGATGCGTAGATAGCTCCCGCTTTCTACATAAAATGAATTTGGTTGACCGTTAACCGCATCGCTTAAGAAAGCAGATGGCGTAGTATTTGATGTACCCGCACCATGCCAGCGGCTGTTGTAAAAGTCTTCGGTCCAATTTTCATAACCATATCTTATACCTTCATTAGCGTTGTATAAGCTAACTTTGCCAACACCTGACAGGTCGATACCCAAATCAAATTGTTTGTATTTGAACTTGGTGTTTAAACCATACAGAAATTTGGGGTTAGGGTTACCTAAGTCTGTTTTTTGCGCATTGTTACCATATATCACGTCGCCAACCTGTGCATTTGGTTGAGTAGCTTTAGCAGCTGCAACCTGTGCCGGAGTTTGGAAAATACCAACCACCTGGTAGCCGTAAAATTCGCCAATTGGCTGGCCTACCATGGTACGATTGGTAAATGCACCACCTGATGCACCTGCACCGCCCCCATATAATGGGATATCGCCAGATAATACCTGTGTAACTTTGTTATTATTGATACTGAAATTTCCGTTGATAGAATAGCTGAAATCGCTGCCTATATGGTCATTCCAACCCGCCGTAAATTCCCAGCCCTTATTTACATAAGTAGCCTGATTAGCATCGAGTGTGCCGCCACTAGCGCCTAACGAGCCTAAGATTGGTACCGGGAATACGGCATCTTCGGTTTTCTTTTCGTAATAATCAACCTCAAATGTTAACCGGTTCTTTAAAAAGGCACTTTCTAAACCAATATCAGTACCTACTGTTTTTTCGTAGTAGATGATAGGCGGGGTTAATGAAGTTAAACCTTCTCCTATCTGTAAATTGTCGCCACCGCCTAAGTTTGAAATAAATTGCTGATCGGTTTGTGTGGCTAAATTTGGCACGATACTACCATTACCTGCTTTACCCCAACTTGCCCGTAATTTAAGGTTATCAAAAATGGTCTGATCTTTCATGAAATCTTCATTAGAGATAACCCAACCTGCACCAATTGACGGGAAAGTTCCCCATTTGTATTGCTCGCTATAAACAGATGTCCCGTCTCTTCTTATAGTAGCATTTAACAGGTATTTGTCCTTGTAAGCGTAATTTATTCTGCCGAAATAAGATTCACGGGTTTCTAAGTCACCCGCATCTGACAGCGTGGGATTATTACCCAAGTTGAAATATAAATCGCCGCTGGTGTAATCGGGTACATTTTGTGCAGAAGCGGATTCTGAATAGTTTTTTAAACGCTGCGCAGATTGACCTGCCAAAATGGTAATATGATTATCACTGCCGATGCTTTTATCATAAGTCAATGTGTTTTCCAATATCCAGTTACGCTGGTCGGAATTATTACGGGATAGTTCAGAAATATTATTGAATTGGGATGCAGTAGCGTCATAAACAGGATCATAGTTTTGTACTTCCTGGTGACTGAATGTACCACCGAAACTTGAACGGAAAGAAAGATCTTTAGTGAATTTTAATTCTCCGTAAGCATTACCGTTAAACAGGTAATTTTGCGTAGTTTGATTAAAATAATCTAAAGAAACCTGCGGGTTGCTTACCGCGTTACCTACCGGAAAATCACCCGGATCTCCATAAGTACCGTCGGCGTAACGTACCGGAACTACCGGAGCTGCAGTATAAGCTTTATACAAGATGTTACCCGGCAGATCTTTTGAGTGATCGCCTTCTAATATCGCGCTGTACCCGAATTTTAAAATTTTAGATACCTGCACATTTTGCGCCATGTGCATGGTAATACGGTCATATGTATTGTATGATACGTTGCCATTCTGCTGAAAATATCCGGCAGAGAAATTATAATCACTTTTATCAGTGCTTCCGCTTATTCCAATGTCATGATTTTGGGTGAAAGCGCTGTGCAGTATTAAATGCAGCCAATCGGTACCGGTACCAAAGCTGGCCGGATCTTTAAACGTAAGCGGCGACCCGGTTAATGACCCGTTCACTTCGTTTACCATTGTAGCATACTGTGTAGCATTCGCCATTACCGGTACATTGGTAGGGTTTGAATAGCCTACATAACCATCGTAACGCACCTTTGCCGCGCCTTTTCCTTTTTTGGTGGTGATAATTATTACACCGTTTGACGCCTGCAAACCATAAATAGCCTCGCTGCTGGCATCTTTTAAAACGCTCATAGTTTCAATGTCATTTGAATTCAGGAAGCTGATATCGCGATACCAAACCCCATCAACCACAAATAAGGGAGCGGTGTTACCAAATATGGTACCAATACCCCTTAAAGTAATTTGCGGTGATGAACCAGGCGTACCTGAATTGATAATCTGCACGCCTGCCACTTTACCTTGTAAAGCACTTACCGGGTTGGCATCCGGTTGGCTGGCTAAGTCGCTACCTTTTACAGTAGATATTGCACCGGTTACATCAACTTTTCGTTGTGTTCCGTAACCAACTACAACAACCTGCTGTAATTCATTATCTGCGGATACAAGTTTAACTACAATTGGGGCGCCCTTGCTCACAGCGACTTCCTGCGAAGTGTATCCTACAAAGGATATCTGTAATGTTGAGTTAGGTGTTACGCTTAGTGAAAAAGCACCATTAACATCGGTTTGGGTACCATTACTTGTTCCTTTTATTATAACACTTACACCCGGCAATACTTCGCCTGTTGATGCATCTGTCACTTTACCTTTTACCGTAAAATTTTGGGCAAAAGCTGTGTTAACAAAAAAGAAGCACAATAAGATAAACCCTGAGATTGTAAAAATTCTCTTCATGTGGGTAATTTAAAATAGGTGAAAAAAAATAATTGGTTTTGTTGAGATCGAAATTGAGGAGATAATGCAGTTATCACAAATAATGCGCCTCTACATTAATACATCAATACACTAACCACTATCTCATAAGGCGTTTACATCATATATAATTATTTGATTTACAGGATTATAAAAATAAATTACTGTAACATTTCCACTACAAAAAAAATATTAGAGCGTATTTTGTACACTATAGGTATGAGAGGTAATGATGTAGTGTTATAGCTCCATGAGAAACTCCACAAGGTTCTTATCATGCTCCAGATTTAGCTTTTTACGCAACCTATAGCGCCTGATCTCGACTCCTCTTAAAGAAATGTTTAAAAGAGATGCCATTTCTTTACTATTCATGTTCATGCGCAGGTAGGCACAAAGCTTTAAATCATTTGGAACAAGGTCGGGATGGTGGGCTTTTAGTTTTTTAAAGAAGCTTTCATGAGCCTCGTTAAAACTACTTTCAAATAAATTCCAGTCGCGCTCATCGGTCATCCCTTCATTAATTACTTTCTGTATCTTTCTGAGTTGCTCTTCAGATAGTTTTTTACCGGTACTGTCTTTTAAATTCAGTATCTCGTCACTTATTTTTTGCAGTAACTCATTTTTATAGACAATGTTCATGGCGGAGTTAGCCAGCTCCCGGCTTTTTCCGGCGAGGGCTTCCTGTAGTTGTTCGTTTTTAATCTTTACTATCTGCTGCTCATTAGCGATTACTTCCTGTTTCAGGAACTCTTCCTTTTCCTTTTGCAGCTTTTCGTGAATATGTTCCTGGTGGCGCTTTAACTTTAGGGCATATAATCGCCTCAAAATATAATAGGCTATAATCAGCAATATCACATAAATCACGATGGCTATTTTGTTGGCATACCATGGCGCCAATATGGTAAATGTAAAGTTAGTGGCGGGGGTAATATTGTTATCGTTTATTTTGGCCCTCACGCTAAAAACATAAGTCCCCTGACTTAGGTTGGTAAACTCTTTCTGCGTTTGCGTTGTCCAATCCGACCATTGCGCCGAGTAGCCTTTTAAGTAAAACTGATACTTAACTTTAGCTTGCCGGTAATAGGGCAAAGCGTATAGGATACGAATGTTATTTTTAGTGAATGGAATTTCTACCGCGTTATCATTGCCATTATCACTTATAGCTACTATTTTGTCGGTTATATTCTCTACACGGCCAATCAACACAGCGGGAAGCTTTACTTTATTATTGGTGTTTACGTCGCCATCATTATAAATTACAAATCCGTCGTCAACGCTAATCAGGTACATTCGGTTGTTTATGCGGCTAATGTTTTCATAGTGCTGTACCATTTTCCCGTTAAGTACGGTAAAGCTGTTCGAATCAATAGAAATCTTTCCGGCTTGTGACAGATCAGCCAGTGCCACACGGCCATGGTTGATGAACCAATATTTTCTTCCATCGGCAGAGATGATCTTGTTGGATGACGCAAATGAGCCCAGATTGCTGTTTAACTGCTGATACTTATAAAAGTGATCGGTAATATCATCGTAAACATAAAATCCCGAATCGGATGAAAAGACGATCTTATTATCCAGATTAAATACGTTGATGTTATAGCTGCTCGGCAGGCCATTACGTTCGTCGTAATATTTTTTTGAGGTTACTGCTGTTAAATCACTATTTAAAGCGAGTTTAAAAATGCCTTTATAGGCGTGGCTAACCCAAATCTGCCCTTTAATGTCTTGCTCCACATATCTTGATGGCTCGCTAAAGCCAGCTATCCGATGATCAAAGATCCAGTTGCCTGACGCGTCTTTTCGATAGACCACCAAGCCTGTATAAGTACCCTGGATCAGCATATCCTTATTTAATTTTCTGATCGTCCAGCCGCCATTAACGGTAGATATTTTTGTGATCGCGGCATCATTCACTAAATAAGTGCCATCATTATGGCCGCACAGCAATTTGCCATCCTGGGTAGATAAATCCCATACCTGGCCCTGTGAGCCGGGTATCAGTTGAAAATTCAACATATCGAATAGTTGATTGGTGCTATTCGGCGACCATGGGCTGTAAAACAAACCCTGGTTAGTACCCAGGTAAATTTTGTTGTTGTAGATGCTACTAGAGTATACCGTTCCGAAGTTTCCGGTTTTATCGAAGTAAAAATAAAGCGGAGAATTCAGTTCGATACGGTCAATGCCATTGTCCAACCCAGTCCAAAGGTTTTCCTCATCATCAATATATAAACTTAAAACCGTGTTATTTTGTAACCCACTTGATTTATTGATGTGCTGTACCACATTTCCGGCTGTATCTATAATTACCACACCGTTTAATATGGTACCATAAACGTAATATTTACCGGAGACTACCGCACCGTTATTAAGTTGGTAAGTTTCTAAAAAAGCATTAGCCTGATTAGCCCAGGGCTGTATTTGCTTACCATCGTATATAAACAATCCATTTTTTGATGTGCCGATAATAAATTCATCCTTTTTGTAAGGCAGGATAGACAACACACCGCTATTACCTAAAATATTACTGCCCGGTACATACTCCAGGTTTTTTTTCTTTAATTCAAATAAGCCGGCATTTAGTTGCTCTATAAAAAACCGCTTGCCCAGTTTATATAAAAACAAGTACGGATTGGGAGATTTAATGGTGGTTATTTTGCCATCAGCATAAACATAAATAGTACCGAACGACTGGAACAACACACGGTCGCCATCGATATATATTTTCCAGATCTCTTCGTTAGGAACATATTGTTTAGGCACCCGCGAGATAAGGGAATGGTAAATTAAGAAACCTTTGTTATTATTTTGCCAGTATCCAAATTCGCCAAAGCCGCCGACGTATATTTTGCCCTTACCATCTGCCGCTACCGCCCTTACAATAAGGCCATTGGGCATGGTATGTAATTGCCAATATTTCCCATCAAAGGACAGCAATCCATCGGCATTGCCAAAATACATAATGCCGTGTTCATCCTTTGTTATTGACCAGTTTTGATTGCCCGATTGATATAGTGTTTTCGGGTAATTTTGCACATAAGGCACCCCGATATTTTTTATATCACTAGCTGTGGCTATATGAAATATCAACGAGAGAAATAATATGGCATAAATATGTTTCCTGGCGATGCGATACATTGGGGTATAATTGGGTCAGCTTAACTTATGTAAAGTTAATATTTGAATGCAATTAAATAATATGCTGTTAATACAATTAAAACGGGCTGTAAGTTTGATTATACTTCAAGCCTGGTTTTTTTGAATTTAACTTTATTCATTTAAAGAAATGAGGCCATGCCTATTAATAAATAGCGCTTATTGTTGTATGTTTTAATTTAAAAGAGATATTTTTATGGCATGTTAGATGGCAAAACAGAGATAGATTTATTACGTACGGTAATGTGTTCCGCCGGCATGAAAGCCGAAGAATTTGATCTGTCATTGCCGCATTGGAAATTAAAGCAGTATAAAAAAGGAGAGTTTTATAACGAATATAAAAACGTTTGTAAACACCTTGGATTCATCATCAGTGGTGTGTTTAGAATCTACCGTATAAATGAGAACACGGGTGAAGAAAAGAATATGCTTTTTTTCACGGACCATCAATTCGTTACTTCTTTTACCAGCTTTTTTAGCCAAACAGCCTGCGAATATTATACTGAAGCCATGGCCAATTCAGTAATTTTATATATTCATATAGATCATCTGAATGGGCTTTATGGGCAATCTCATCAATGGGAGCGGTTTGGCAGGATGATTGCCGAAACAGCTTTTCATGAGGTAATGCGAAGTACTGAAGGGTTCTTATTTAAAACACCCGAAGACCGTTACCGGGATATGATAGCGAAACACCCTAATATTTTTAATGCTGTACCGCTTTATCATATCGCTTCTTACCTGGGAATACAGGGGCCATCCCTAAGCCGCATTCGTAAACGAATGGTTGGTAAATAATAAGCTTTCTACGCGCTATTGCTTATATTTCTTGTCATACAATCTTTTTTTATCTTAAGTTTCGATTTTAACCTGGGTTAAAATTATCCTGATGGCTTACCCCGATGTTTGTACTGTCCTAAACAATTAGGCATTAAACAAAATGAAAACAGCAATATTAGTTATGGCAATGAGTGTATTAGGTTTTACTGCTCAAGCTCAAAAAGCAAACAACAAAAATTCATCAACTATAGTTCTGGTTCACGGAGCATGGTCTGACGCAAGCGCATGGCAGGGAGTAACCCCGATATTAGAAGCACAAGGACATGAGGTGATCGCGGTAAACCTGCCTGGTCACGGAAACGACACGACTTCATTTGCAAACATCAGCTTGCAAGCTTACGTTGACGCGGTAAAGAACGCTATAGGCGACAGAAAAAATGTAATTTTAGTGGGGCATAGTATGGCAGGTTTGGTTATTAGCCAGGTAGCCGAAGAGATACCCGGCCAAATAAAGGAATTAGTTTACCTGGCCGCTTACTTACCGCAAAACGGAGAAAGCTTATTATCGCTTGCCAAACAAGATGCAGATAGTCATGTTGGCAAATATCTACAAATTGATCAAGCCACCGGTTCCGCGAAAATTGCAAAAGATGGCGTAATAGATGTATTTGCTGCTGATGCGCCTGCACAAGTTGGTGATTACCTAACTAACAACATTAAACCAGAGCCATTAGCTCCCCTTGTAACACCAGTTACATTAACAGATGGAAAATTTGGTAGTGTAAAGAAGGTTTATATACACACTATTGATGACCATGCAGTTAGTTTTACATTCCAAAAAACAATGGTGAAAACCAATGGCCATGTTAGTAAGGAATATTCATTACCAAGCAGCCACACCCCTTTTATATCGATGCCTGATAAATTAGCAGCTATTTTGCTAACAGTATCGAAATAAACAACGGGATACAAAGCCCCAAAAGCCTTTAGATTTTGATCTAAGGGCTTTGGGGCTTTGGTAACTTCGTACCCCCCACTGGTTTAAGAGTTAGCGCAGAGACCTTTGCCCACATGTTTCGAGTGCCTCAACATGACATCCTTTTTTTGCCGTTTCTCTTTCACATTCCGCTTAATCGAGTGCTTCAATATGACACCTCTTTTTGATCTTAAAAGCATCTATACTGTTTCACAACCCCTATTTATGGTACGATATACCGCTAATTAACCTTTTATTTTGCAGCAAAAAGCTATAAAATAACCCTATTTTTCATCAAAAACGAGCAAAAAACTGAATTTTTTAGCTGTTTTTGAGCCTAAAATGGGCGTTTTTTCGTGAAAAAGCGAGTCAAAATCAATGTAAAAACCGCCTTTTCAGGTTCAATTCGGGCGTTTTTGGGGCGAAAAGTGTACCAAATGTACCAGGTGTTCCACTTGTACCGTGGTACAGTACAGCAGGATTGAAAATTAAGGGCATAAAAAAGGCCTTGTTCTTGCGAAAAAGGCCTTTAAATTTGTTAAACTATTGCTATTTAAGGGGTACGATATCAATAATCACTGTTCTGTTATAAGAACGTTCTTCCGCTGTGTTGTTTTCAAACGGTGCATGGTTAACGTCGTCGCCAAAACCGTTGGTTTCAAATTTTACGTTGTTTTTACCAGCACTGATTAAAGCTTTTTGTAGAATATCCTTAACATCCTGGGCCCTTTGTTGGGAAAGTTTTAGGTTATGATCATCCTGCCCAATTATATCTGTATGGCCATGGATAATGACCGTTGACCCGTCGGGTATTGATGTAGCAACTAACCTGGTTAAAAACCCGCTATATGGCGCCACAGCGTTCGACTGGTCGAAATTAAACAGGATGCTATAGCGCAAACCTTTTTCAACTGTTGCATCCTGCTTTACTAAATAAACTGTGCTTTCTTTTTTTATCGGGTTTCCGGCCTTCGTTTCGCCGGTCATAACCACTTTAAAGGTTCCGGTACCATCGTTACCTAAAATTGTTTTACCGGGTATGCCTTCCTGGTTATCTGTAAATGGGCCAAAATGCTGGGTCGTTCCCTTTTCATCTGTAACATCTACCGACCAGTTTTTTAGAATGATGTTGGCACTGTCAACCTTGAAAACAACTTGGTCGCCAAGCGGGTCAGTTTGTATGGTTGTTATCTGCACAGGTTTCATCATATCACCGCCCACTTCAAATAGTAATTCAGGTGAAGCGCTTTCAATATCTACACGCCTATCACCTGCGCGCAAAAGCACAAGCTGTTTGGTGCCCCCAGGCTGTTCCGAAGGAATAACCGGTTTAATGCGGCCTTCTGTTTGTATTCTTGAGCCATCAATGCCAAATGTATTCACCAAATATAGTTTAACCGCCTCTGCCATGATTTTACCATTAGCTACATCTGTACCTGATGCGCCGCTCAATAACACCCTGGCATTCGGATTTGCCCTTAAACGATCTCCTAAAATATTCAACAAATTATAATAAACGTTTAATTGCCTTGCAGACCTACCAGTCATATCTTCATATTGAACATTTTGCAATTGCGCTTCTTTAAAGCTTCCGGCGTTGTCTGCTGATAAAACCACATACCTGGCCGGAATCTGATTTGATCCGTCATCAAAAAACACCGAACTAAGTAAGGGTAAGGTTTCGCTTACCTGCCTGCTTAAAGGGGGCGCCGTGGGAGCAGTAACAAAAAAGCTAACATCAACAGCCGGGCTTATTATCATAGGTAAATCTTTGACAATAGCTTTATTACGAACCTTGCCAAATTTCAGAGCTATCCCTGCTCTAACCGTGGTGATTGACCAGCTTTCAATATCGCGTGGTTCCTGACCAAAATACGGCTGATAAGAAACAAATGGGGAGAGGCTAACTTTTGTTGTGCTGGCAGGTGCCGAAACAATAATATCATACCCTATACCAACCTGGCCGGATAGTATAGTATTATGAACTGCACTAAGCTGGGAGTTAGTATTAGGCTGTCTCAACTGTGTGTAGTCGAACCCCTTGCTTATATCAAAGGCCACCCGCGGCCCGGCAAAAAAGTAAAGGCCGGAAGACGGAACGCCTAATCGCAGGCTGGGTTCAACTGTTAAATAACTCAAACTGGTTTGTAGGTTTGCCGGGCAGTTACAAGGCGCTTCTACCTGGTTAAACTTTCCCCCTCGTCCATCATATCCAACGTTCAGCATAAATCCTAATATACCCGTCGGGCGGTATTCTGCTAATATCGATCCATAAGGGCGAACGCTAAAGCCTTTATGAAAAGCTGTAGGTACAATTAAGGAATTATTTAGCCTCTGTGTGGTACCATCGTACCAGTTCAGATTCGCGGCTCCTGATACTCCAAACCACCAGGGCGATTGTGTAGTTTGTGCTTTGGCCGTAAAAGACGCTAATATTATTAATAAGCAGGTGATTAACCTAGATGCTATTTTATTTATGGGTAACATGATGTTTGATTTAATGGTTTTTTGTTAACTAATACCGATCCTGATAAATAATTATGGCTTAACAACCGTGCTTGCATTAAGCGTAACTGCCGATTGTGCAAATAATTGGCCTGTTACTGTCGCCCCAGTATTTAAGGAAATCAGTGTTTTGCTTAGGATAATACCACTAAAATTCGAGTTTGATCCTAAAGTAGCCTGTCCGGCTACCACCCAAACAATATTCTTTGCCTGGGCACCCCCTGTTAAAGTAATTATTGCACTGTTACTAACCGTTAGATCCTGCGCTATTTGGAAAACCCAGGTATCATTAGGGCCGCCGGCAAGCGTCACACCAGCACTGGTTATCAATACCCCCGTGCTCCATTTATATAAACCCGGAGGCAAAATTTTACCGCTAACGTTCCCTGCATATAAATCAACTATAGGGGCCGGGGTAATTAAACCATTTTCTGTAGTGTAAGCGGTTTGCATATCGTTAATCGCGCTTGTTAAATTAGCCGGAGTTGGCGAAGCATAATCAGCTGCATATACTGATCCAGTCACTATTGGTGTATGTGATGATTGTCCATTAGTATTCATGATCAACCCAAAACCGGTTATAGCAGTAGACGATATTGGACTAACACCTATATTTCCTTCAACAGAAGTAATTCCTGTTGTTGAGATGCCTGATTCCGTTAAAATGGAATAGCTACCAGCTGTTCCCAAATTAACTTCACCCGGGCCTATCGCAACTGCGTTAAGTGCAAAGTTAGCAACCAAAGCAATTGTTGAATTTAGCGGGAATGTATAGCTTGAGCTGGTTGAAGCAATTGTTCCGTTATTAGTCCAATTGACAAAGACATAACCAGTATTTGGTGTAGCTGTAACGGTTACTGAAGTACCCGCATTATATGCCCCAGAACCATTAGTTGTACCACCGATGATAGGATTTGATGACAAAATTACTGCAAACTGGGATGTACCCAAGGCTTTAAAATTGGCAACTAAGGTAGTATTTGACGCCAAAGCGAACTGGTAGCTTGAACTGGTTGAAACAACATTGCCATTCTGTGTCCAATTAACAAATGTATATCCGGCATTAGGCGTGGCGGTCACTATTACCGTGCTACCAGCATTAAATGAGCCTGAACCTGATGTTGTACCTCCTACAGCCGGGCTTGATGATAATACTACTGCAAATTTTCCGGCAGGGATTGCTACAAAATTAGCTACCAATGCACTATTGCCTGCAATTACAAATTGATAGTTTGGACTGGTTGAAACCACAGTGCCGTTTTGGGTCCAGCTTTGAAAAGTATAGCCGGTGTTAGGCGTAGCAGTTACTGTAACTGTTGATCCTTGTGCAAATGTACCGCCGCCAGTTGTTGTTCCTCCTATTAATGGATTAGCTGATAAGGTAACTTGGGGTATGGTAGTGAATGACCAAACGTAATTACTTACTAACGCCGTACTAAAATTATCAGTAGCCCCGGTGGTTATTGTACCCGTATATAAGGCAAAAGGTAATAATGGAACATCGGGTGTAAAAGTATAAACGGCAGGGTTGCTAGTTGCAGCAACTGTTCCGGAAATAACATTCGCTCCCTGTTTAATAATAAATGTTGATGAAGTAATTGTTTTGGCATCCATCGGTGTATTAAAGGTTGCCGTAATTACTTTGTTTAGTGCCACATCCACCGCATTATTCATTGGGTCGGTGGCAACTACAGGACATACGCCCTGAACAGCTACATAGTTATCCTTTTTACATGCAGATGTAAATAATATAGATGTTAGTGATAGTAAAAGGATAGTTTTTGATAAGATAAAATTGGTTTTGCCCGGAGGTTGATGTGTATTCCCAGCAATTTGAGTAGGCGTTCTGTTCATAAAAATAAATGTTTAAGTAAATGAATATATGGTGCGCATGCCCCCTATTGTTAAAGGGACAAAGGCATACAAACCTACCTCAGCAGTGGGTGCATTGTGTTATATAACATTTGGAATATGTTATATAATTCACAGGTTTACGCGCAAATGGGAGATCGCGTTTTAAAATACGAAGGTGTTACTCCTGTTATTTTTTTGAATTGTGCCGATAAATGAGCCACACTGCTATAGTGTAGTTTCCATGAAATTTCGGTTAGCGTTAGCTCGTTATAAACTATCAGTGCTTTTACCCGGTCTATCCTGTGTAGAATTATAAAATACTCAATGGTAATTCCCTCTTCCTCAACAAACGTATTTGAGAGGTAGGTATAATCATAATTTAATTTTTCACTCAAATAATTAGAAAAATTCATCTTTAACCTATCGTCAGTATGATGAATCATTTCAATAATTACATGTTTTATTTTCTCTACTAAAATTTCCTTTTTAGTGTCAATAACTTCCAATCCGAATATGAGGAAAGCTGCCTTTATTTTTTGAAGATATTCGGGAGATACACTTTCCGAGATTTCAATTCTGCCTATTTCTACTGAGATACATTTTAGACCTAGTTTTTCCAACTCCATTTGTGATATCACTTTACAGCTAACCCCTACCATGTTTTTTATAAATAATATCATCACACAATCAGTTACAAAGCAAGTGCCCCGATGCTGTAGTAGTAATTATAACTTATTTTAATAGACGCGTTAACGAAATTAACACCCTTGATCTACTCCTTTTAGGCATATTGCTATAATTTCGTTTTATTAAATCTTTTTATATGTTTTTTGAAAAATATATTAAATTAGACTTTATGCCCTGTTTAATATTATTATGTAGTGTTTTGACTAAATATCTGATGTAAGCGAGTTGGTGTTGTTGATTCTTTGATAATCAGTGATGCCGTTCGCATCTTATTATATAGATTGGGTATGCAATAAGCTTACAAAATTTACAACCCCATAAAATCAATTATTTAAAAGCAAAAAACCGCAATTGACGTTAAGATCTGTCAGTGGGCCAAATAGCTGAGAAACTTTTTGCCTTTTTTCATCGATATTATTGGGAATATTCAGTTATCATACCTGATAGCAGCGGTGCCCCAAATTTATCAATTGATAATACACTCAACTTAAAGGTTTAACTGATAAGATAAAGGATATTGTGATGAAAGAATTAGTTAAGTGCATTGAAAATGTCAAAACTATAGTGAATTCAATTAACGAAGACACTTTTTCAAAACACCATAAAGTTCTGTTGGATTGCTCCGATCTGCCTATGCTAGGTCCGGGTGATGAACATCAATGCCTCGATAAACTTCCAAATTTTTTCGGGGCCCTTAAATCAGCTAAACAGCCCGTATTATATTGGTTTGTTGTCACCTCAAATCATACGCCCAAACAGATAATGAGCAAGATTAAAAAAGGTGTTAAAAAAATAAAAAGACAATTCCCTATGTTAGTCGAAAAACGGATTTACAAATCTGAATTAAAGGTACTTTATGTAGGAAAAACGTGTTCTGGTCTTCAAGGTAGAATGGTAGCGCACCTTGGGTATGATAAAAAGAATGATAGCCATGGCTTGCAATTATGCCACTGGGCCGTTTACCAGCACTACTGTCGTGCCGGCACCGGTATTAAACGCACCATCGATCTGAAAAATAAATAATGCACTGGAATTGCCCTGGGCATCCAACGTTAACACACCAGCCGCTGATCCGGCCGAGCCAAGCGAATATACTCCGGCGTCCAGCTTTTCTCCATTTCCGAAAACAGCATCATGTGCGGCGGTAGGTGTGAAACTGCTTATCTGGTTATAAGCAGTTTCCAGATCTGTAGCACACTGCGCGGTTATACTATTATTGTTGTAAATAGACCCTGTTACTGTGGATGTGCCGAACCCGGTTATAGCGCCGCTATTCGTACCTATATTACCTGTAATATTTGAAATACCCGTATTGCCTACAGCTTCCGTGGTAGTAAAAAGTGCAAAACTTGCCGCTGAGCCGAAGTTTGGCTGAGGGGGTGGTGCCGCCACCATTCAAATTTTGACGAATGCTCTTTTCAGGTGATGCTTTAAACTTAAATTGTCTGGTATTTATTTTGGCGTATAACTTTAGTTGAAAAAATAAAAGAACGCACAGGAAGTAAATAAATATTTTCATAAGTAGAACGGCTAAATACTATCGCTGCAATCCGGATCATTGCAGCATCTGAGAGAAATTAAACTATAATAACATAGTTTATAATGGCTATCCTGGTGAAGGGTTGGATAGCATTGTTAGTATCATCACCTAAAATCATTCAGCTGATCTTGTATACTCTTGCACCTTTTAAGGCGTATTTTGGCTTATTTCGGAAGATATTAACGAATAAATCAAGCAACGTCGTAACGTTGCCTGATTTAAAAAAACAAAAAACTATATACCTATAGAGGATACAATAGCGGTAGTGCCTACTTGTACATTCTGGCTGGTTTTTGAATTATCCGGCGCAGTTTTTACAATATAAACCTGGTTAATTTGATCAGATAAATATATTGTACTTTTAAATGCAGCTGCGTTTTTTGCCGATCCCTTTGCCAATAAATTGGCGCCTTTTGATGGATCACCATCGTAAATAGCGATCATAAATATAGAAGCCTGGAAACGGGTATCAGTCACGTTTACTGTAAAAGCTATGTTTCTGGAGTTTTGCCAGGTAAAACCTGCCGGTACTTTAATGGTGTTGGTTGATTTTCCCTGAAGAGCCGGTGTTACATCCTTTGATGTTTTACATGATGTAAAAGCCAATACGCTAAGTACGGCCGTGATGTGTCCTATTTTTTTCATAAAATTTCTTAATTATATTTTGAAACTATTTATTATTGGATCTTAAAGCCTATTGTATAAATAACAAAGAAACATTTCTGTAACCAACCGCTGTATTTGAATACCAATCGGTGAATAAAGAGCCGCCTGATTGAGCCCAATCAGCAAAATGCAAATAGACTTTGGTGATATCAGTTCCTTCTATAGGATAAATAAATCCTGAGCCGGGAACAGAAAGAGCGTATGGCAAGCCGGTTTTGGTTACATAATAGGTACCCGCAGCTACATTTGTGTTATCGTCCCCAGTTCCAAATAATGTTTTATCTGCTAAGTCAGTCGGCAATTGGCCGGGTAAGTGCACTTCTTCGCGCGAACCACCAACCATATTATAAATAAACGGGTTATATTCTGTTCCGAATGCGCTAAGTGTTGGGCCATTAACCACGTTAAATTTAACGGTATAATTTAATGGCGCTGAAGGGGTTATGCCGGGTATGGTATTCCAATTTTGCGTTTCATCGCGCATATTAGCAAATACCATTACAACAGCATGTGTTTGTCCTGCTTCTAAGGTACCACCGGTTAAACTATCTACACTCGAAGAAGGTATTGGAAATTCCACACCAAATGCACTTCCGAGCGTACCGCCCGTAGCGCGTAAAGTGTAATACCCAATTACCTGCACAACAACATTTTGAGCATTGGTTACCACGTTGTACTTGTAAGCCATTATCAGGTCATTCATATCAAAATCACCTATTTTAGGCCATTGATCTTCAAAAGCCACTGTTGAGCCTGACGTTGAAGAGTAATTATTGTAAGCTTTTTTCGGGTCATTCGGATAATCATCCAGGTTATCGGCCACGCCATCACCATCTGTATCGGTTATTTGTGAAACGCTGGCATAAGCGGTATTATCATCCATTGTTACGGCGCCATTCAGTGCGAACAGACGACCTGTAGTAGTTGCGCCCGTAGTCATGGTGATACTTGCTGTAGCTATAATATTTCCCACGAAGGTGGTGTAGGTGCCAACGGTAGCCGATGAGCCCACCTGCCAATATACATTAGGCCCTTTTCCACCACTTTTCATCACCACTTTTGAGTAACTGGCGGTTGTGATGGTTGATCCCATTTTGAAAATAAAAACGCCATTAGGATCGGCGCTGTCATCCAAAGTTAGCGTACCGGTTAATCCGGCGGAAGAACTGAAATTATAAACGCCTGGTTTAAGCGTCATACCGCCCAAATCCTGGCCGGTTAAATCAGTTGTAGTTGTTTGAGTTGCAATGTTGGTGTAAGCTGCCTGGGCAGCAGTTTGAGCATTACCGGCTAACGTTGGTGCGCCGGAATAAAATGTGCCGGTATAAACGCCTGGCATGTTGAATCCGGTAATTGCTGAACCCGGACTAACGCCGATGTCGCCGGTAACAACGGTGTTACCCGTATTGGTCACCGTTGAGTACGCTAATACTGCAAAACTTTGAGATGCACCGAGTGAGGGAGCTGTTTGGGCAAATGCCACCTGGGACGTAACTGCGCAGGAAAGCGCCGAAACGACAAGAAAATTAAAAATTTTCATAATAAGGATAAATTAATTAGGGGTTGAACTTATGACTGCATGCTGCAATCATAACATTAAGATTTACTAAACTTTCGGCTGCAATATGCAGGTGTTTAAAGAGAAGTAGTTAGACCTACATATGTTGGTCTGAAAGTTCGTAAATATACTTAGATTAATTACTCGTATATTAATTTTATTATTATATTAATAATTTTCATTATAAATAATAATTAATATAATAATAGAGAAATTTACTCTCTTAAAAAGCAATTTTTATTGTAATAATGACCTATGTAACAATCTTGTAAGTTAAAGTTTGTTAAACTGAAAGGGGTATGTGAAATATTGGTATGAGGGTGTTTTTCAATTTCTAACTTATTAACTTTGAAAGCTGCGTATTTTTTCGTAATAATTGATCCAATAATGACAGTCATCAGTTATACAAAAATATGGAGGGAGTATCCTTTGCCTTCAACCCTTAAAAAAACTTTTAAACGATCTTAAAGAAAACCGAACATTCTCTTGATGATTTATTACCAATCAAATTGTATTAATAAATTTAGTATTATTTTAACGTTAAAAAGCGGGGAACTCAATTTGTGCTATAAAAACAAAAGCCAACCCTTTAAGAGTTGGCTTTGATCCTTAACTGACTGGTATCAATTAGTGGTCCTTAGACTACAAAACTCGAAATCTTTTATAGCTGAATTGCGTGCCCGGTTTGGCGGGTAATTATAACGTTGAAATTAGCATCCAGATGTCAAATTGAATTTACTCGTCGTATTAAAAATATATTTATGGAAATCTATCTCTGATTGCATCTACCAAAAAATGCGATGAATATCAAATGAAAACACTTACAACAGCTTTATTTTTAATATTATTCTATTCCAATAGCTTTTGGCAAAGGCAACCCAGTCCGTTATTATCCGATGTAATTAATACGGTTAAAGATATTGATGCCTATGTTAATGAGGTGAACAAAAATCCAAAGCTTTTTCCTATAAGCCTATTTGATAGTCCTGAATATATTTGAGTTATGTAATTACTACTGATAAACGAACTCACAGCTTTGTAATTGCACCATTTAATGATCCACAATTAATAGGAATGGCTGATTTTTTTAAGCTGATAGATCTTTTAACTCCAATTCAAAAAAAATATTTTAAACAAAAAGCCTCCAGATTTTGATCTGAAGGCTTTTCGATTTTATTCCCATACTTAGCATACGTTGGGTCATTATTGTGGTCCCGACGAGAATCGAACTCATATCTAGAGTTTAGGAAACTCCTATTCTATCCGTTGAACTACGGGACCGGTTTTGCAAAGGTGCAAATTATAGCTGAAATTATTCAGTTAAAATGCAAATTGACTTATCGCACAACGGAACCATTATGTAAAGCATCGACTGGTGACACGAAGCATAGATTTCCGTCTGAATCTTCTGCCATCAGTATCATACCTTGCGATAATATCCCTTTTATTTCTCGTTGTTCCAGGTTTACTAAAATGCTTACCTGCTTACCTATTATTGCTTCCGGCTCATAATATTCCGCAATTCCGGATACTACGGTACGCTCATCTATCCCTGTATTAATTGTGAGCTTTAATAGTTTCTTGGTTTTAGCCACTTTTTCGGCTGCTAAGATCGTACCTGTCCGAATATCCATTGCCGCGAATGATTCAAAACTAATATTTTCCTTTGCTGCTACTATCGGTGTTTGTTTGGTAATGACAGTAGTTTGTTTTTTATCCAGTAGCTTTTGGATCTGCTGTTCAATCACCTCGTCCTCTACTTTTTCAAACAATAAAGCGGCCGGATTTAACTGATGTCCGTTCTCAAACTTAACAGCATCCCCGAAGGAAACACCTGCCAAATCATAATTCAGCATACCGAAGATCTTAACAGCCGTTCCCGGTAAAAACGGCTGAAGGCAGGTTGCTAAATTCGCTATTAAAAACAAGCAATTGTGCAAAGCCTCTTTAGCATCATCTGGATTAGTTTTTATCGTTTTCCAGGGCTCTTTTTCTGTCAGGTATTTATTACCTAAGCGGGCAATATCCATCACATTTTGCAGGGCTTGTCTGAATTTATAGTTCTCCAGGTTTTGATCAAGCTCTGCATAAAACTCACCTAATTGTGCATTAAGTATGCTATCGGTAAAGCTTATTTCACCGCTTTCGGTTTCTACTTTGCCATCGTAAAACTTGTGCATCAGTATCATTACACGGTTAACGTAATTGCCTAATATAGCCACCAGCTCGTTATTTACACGGGCCTGGTAATCTTTCCAGGTAAACTCGCTATCGCTCGTCTCGGGTAATATCGATGTCAACACATAACGTAACTCATCCTGCTTGCCCGGGAATTCTTCCAGGTATTCATGCAGCCAAACCGCGTGGTTACGGGATGTCGAGAGTTTTTCTCCTTCTAAGTTTAAAAACTCATTCGCGGGCACATTTTGCGGCAAAATATATTCACCGTGTGCATGTAATATCGATGGGAAAATAATACAATGAAAAACAATATTATCCTTACCAATAAAGTGGATCAGGCAAGAATTGTCTTCTTCATTTTCCTGTTTTTTCCAGTAAGCCTTCCAGTCTTTTCCTTTATCAATAGCCCATTGCTTGGTTGCCGATATATAACCGATCGGCGCGTCCATCCACACGTAAAGCTTTTTTCCTTTGGCTTCTTCCAAAGGCACATCTATCCCCCAATCCAAGTCGCGGGTCATGGAGCGTGGCTGCAGGCCTGATTTAAGCCACGAGCGGCATTGGCCAAACACGTTCACTTTCCATTCGCCCTCCTTTTTATCAATCCAACTCTCCAGCCATGGCTGATATTTGTCAAGCGGCAAGTACCAATGTTTAGTTGGCCTTAATACCGGCGTTTTACCGCTTAGGGTAGATATAGGATTGATCAGGTCGGTGGGGTTTAACGATGTTCCGCAGTTTTCACATTGATCGCCGTAGGCGCGCTCATTTCCGCAGTTAGGGCAAGTACCGGTAATATACCTGTCGGCCAAAAACTGCTCATAATCTTCATCATAATACTGTTCGGAGTATTGCTCTATAAATTCATCCTTTTCGTACAAATTCAAAAAGAACTCCTGCGAAAGATCGTGATGTATGGGCGATGAGGTACGATGATAAATATCAAAAGCTATCCCAAATTCCTCAAAGCTATTTTTTATCTGATTATGATATTTATCGATGATAGCCTGCGGTGTAGTATTTTCTTTTTTTGCTTTGATAGTGATAGCTGCGCCATGTTCATCCGAACCACAGATGTAAACTACATCCTTCTTTTTAAGGCGCAAATAGCGCACAAAAATATCAGCAGGCAAATATGCGCCAGCCAAGTGGCCTATATGTAGCGGCCCATTAGCATATGGGAGCGCCGATGTAATGGTGAATCTTTTAAATTTATTAAGTTGTGACATTAATCTGCATCCTTATTAATAATTTGGCAAAGATAATTTATTTTAGCGAGGAAGTCGGGCTGCGTACTGCTGTTACTTCCGAAAGAATTTTATTTTGATAATGGACAAAGGCGAACATTCAATAATCAAGGGAATTACTCCTCCATACCTAAAAAGGGGCGATAAGGTTGCTATAACTTGTCCTGCTAAAAAATTACCCAAACCGATGACTGATGCTATCGAGCTTCTCCAATCGTGGGGATTGGAAGTGATTTTGGGCGAAACATTGGGTTTATCATTTCATCAATTTGCCGGTGACGATGAGCAACGTGCGCTTGATCTACAGCATTTTATTGATGATGATAGCATTAAAGCTATATTCGCCGCACGAGGAGGATATGGCACTATCCGAATGATAGATAAGGTTGATTTTAGTAGATTAATCCCGAGCCCAAAATGGGTAATTGGCTTTAGTGATATAACTATACTACATACTCATTTGTATAATAATTTTAACCTGAAAAGTATTCATGGTCAAATGCCCGTGAATATTCCTGATGCGTCTACAAAATCATTAGAATCATTGCGCAAAGCGTTATTTGGAGAAGAAATTTCATATGAGTTTACCTCAAATGCTTTAAACAAACAAGGAAAGGCCGAAGGGATATTAATTGGCGGTAATTTATCATTACTATTAGCGGTTTCAGGTTCGATATCTGACCCGGACTATAATCATAAGATACTTTTTATTGAAGATGTAGGTGAATATCTTTATTCGATAGATCGTATGATACGAACACTTGACCGGGCAGGAAAGCTCAAAAACCTTGCTGGTTTAATTGTTGGCGGCTTTAGCGAAATAAAAGATAACGACATCCCATTTGGCCAAACTGTTGAGCAAATTATTATGGATGTGGTTGATAAATATCACTATCCAGTTTGCTTTGATTTCCCTGCCGGGCATATGCCTGATAACTGGAGCCTCGTACTTGGCAGCATGTTGCATATATCAGTTTCTGATAAAATAGCATCCGCAAGCTATCAATAAAAAATCCCGCTTCCATTTACATGAAAGCGGGATTAATATTAAATATTATTGTAATTATTGAGTGAACAAATTGTACAACAGATATTTTTCTGGTATAGCTATTTGTACACTACCAGCATTTTCAATTGTTAAAGGCACTGCATATGTACCTAAAGGATTAGCGGCAACAAAGGCTCCGTTAACCACAACTTTAAAATACACTTCAGTAATATTTGCAGGCACAGTTACCTGATCACCACCGATAATTGCAACATCAGACGCAGGAACAGCTGCGATTGAACTACCATTTGTCGAATTATAACTATTTAATTCAGTTACATCAGATGTGCTTATGGTAAAAACAGTAGCCGTAGTTAACGCCCTTGGCGCAGCCACTTTTACAGCTACGGTTATTGTGTCATTAGCATTGGTTGACGGGAAGCTGATTGCCTGATATGCACCGTCACTACCACCCGGCTGATAGGGGTTAACCTCAGCAAGCGGAAATTCAGCTAAAGGGGCATCTGCAAAATAATTAACATATCTTGAATCTTTAAGGCATGAACTGCTGAGTAATACCAGCCCGCCCATTAGCGTAAAAATCGCCGTTTTTATATAGATTTTCGTTTTCATGTTTTTAAGTTTTATTTGGCCCAAAAGATTTTTTGATTAAATTCAGTTGATATAGTTGCGGCCGGTTGTTTACCTACGTTAACAGGGTTTGTACTATACTCTATCTGTGGATAGAAAACAATTGAAGGAAGCTGACCTATACCACTTGCACCACCAGTGCTAGCACCTTCTGCCCCTGGATTTAATGAGCGAGGAACGGCCGGATAGCCTGTTCTTCTATATTCATTGTAAGCCTCAAAGTTACCATAACCGTTAAGTGCAATGTACTTTTGGATTATGATAGATTTCTGATTATTTCCCGGGTTTGCTGTAGCTAAGGCAACAGTTGGTTGGCTGTAATAAGCCAATGCCTGCGCATCAGTTAAACCAAGTGATTCAAATGATGCAGTTATGCCCGCATTATACAATGCATTTGGGTCGCCGGTAATCATACCGTCACTTGCTGCTTCTGCCTGTAAGAATAATGATTCTGCACCTGAGAACAATACTGCAGATTTTGAAGCACCTGCAGTAGGGGTATCACCTAATAAGCCTGGGCCGATACTGCTTATGGCAGAAGGAGGGTTGGGTGAACCTAATACCGCTCCAATAACCATGGCAGGGTTTGTACTACCATCAACAGTTTGATAAAATCTAACTAAGCGTGCAGTATCTGTCAGGCTATTCATTAAACCAACACAAAAAGCATTCGCAAGCCAGTAAGAGTTACCATATAATGTGGTTGACCCATTAGGTTTATTACCATACATTAGATAAAAAGGGCTTTCCTGTCCATTGTACGCGTCACTAAGGGTATATCCTGGGTTAGCTAATGCCTGGGTTGTTCCATCAAGATATCCTTCAGCCTCTGTAGAACTTAATTCAGCTTTCAAAGCGGCAAAACCTGCTGTGTTAGACTGGCGCATGATCAAACGTAATTTCATGGTATTGGCAAACTTTTTCCAGCTTGTCATATTACCGCCAAATATAATATCGTCTGTACTAGGTCCTGCAACCGGAATAGCTGCGGCTGCATTTTTGTTTATCAGGCTGATCGCGTTATCCATTTGTTTAATCAAATCGGCATATATAGATGCGCCGCTGTCATAAGCAGGTGTTAAGTTACCTGATCCACCCTGAAATGCCTGGCTATAAGGTACATTGTTAAAGTTATCAACCAGCTGCTCAAAGCCATAAGCTTTAAGTACTAAAGCAATAGCTTCGTAATCAGGATTATTTTGTTGTGTGGCACTTACCTGCATTAAGTTAACATTTGATAAGTTATCATACAAATCTGTCCATGGAAACCCCAATGAGGTGGTTAAAATTGTGTACTGTGTAAGCCTGTTATCCGATACATAGCCATTTGGTGACTCCACCCAATAGCCTTCCCACACCGCGTATGGCCCATATAACCATGCATATCCCACACTGGGGTATGTGTATGAATTCCAACCATTTACAATATCCGCAGCGCCTTTTTCATTACTACTAAGTGCTAAAGGCAGGGTGTTAGATAATGGAGCGTTCGGATTGACAGTTTCATCCAGAAACCCCTTTTTACAGCTTGTTATACCAATAGCTGTAAGTATCGTTATAATTAAAGTTAATTTTTTCATTTTCGTACTTATTAAAATGTTACTTGCAATTTGGCACCATAATACCTTGAACTTGGCAACTGATTTGTTCCTGTTTCTCCAACAGCATTTGTTGTACCTGCATCACTCTGCTCCGGATCACCCCACATTTCGCTCTTAGGCAAGAAAGTTAATACGTTTCTCGCATCTAAACCAACTGTTAAACCTTTTATTACCTTATTATCCTTTACAAACTTGTTCAAATTAAAGTCAAGTGAAATTTCACGTATTTTCCAAAAATCAGCGCTTGATACATAGTTCGACTGAACATTTTGTGGGCCTCCTGGTTCAACCCAATAGTTGTAACCACCTGTAAATGTAGGCACGGTTGTGTTTTTAACAAAAGTTGTCGGCCCAGTTTGTAGTACTGAATTAGGAACAATAAATATAGAACGACCAGCCTGAGAACTGTAGTAATCAGAACCTGAGAAAGTCATTTGAGGGCCTATCTCGTTATAAATAACAGCACCACCACGATATTCAGCAACAATACTTAGCGATACAAATTTGTAGGTTAAAGCTGTATTTATACCTAAGTTAACTTTAGGCGTAGCACCACCTTCATCAACTGGTGTTGGGCTAATGCTGCCTTCACCTGTAGTTGGGCTAACAATTTCCTGGCCTTGAGGGTCTCTTACATAGTCATTAGTTAAAATCTGAGGATACGATTTACCAACTATAGCATATGAAACGCCTCCTAAATAAACCTGTGTTTGAGTACCTACCAACGAAATAACTTTATTGCTATTGTAAGCAACATTTCCGCCTAAAGTCCATCCAACGTTATCAGCACCTTTAGGTATCACAATAGCATTTACACTAAACTCTTCACCTTTATTTTGAACTTCGCCGGCATTAATAACAGAAGTATTATAACCGGTTGCTGGTGAGGTGCTTATAGGCAAGGTTTGATTACGGCTTTTTGTATCGTAGTAATCACCTTTTACATATAAACGATCATTAAAAAAGCCAAGTTCAGCACCAACTTCAACTTCAGCTATCTGCTCAGGCTTAAGGCCGGGAGGATAGTATGTACCGCTTGATTGAAGACCACCTAAGCCACCGTATGGAAATCCACTTGTAGGAACATAAGTAGACTGAATGCTGTATGGAGGTAAAGATACCTGGCCAACACGGCTGTTATCTATATACAATTTTAAGTAATCAAAAGTATTGCTTTTCAATTCCGGGAAAATATCGGTAGGAACAATTGATATTTTTTCAGAAGGATAGTAGAATGAATTGATACCTGGAGCTAACCTGCTATCGCGATCATTTCTTTCGGTAATTTCCACAAATGCCCAATCTTTATAAGCAAGGTTAAAATCACCAAAAAATGAAATTTGCCTGATTGTTCCACTCCCTGTATATAAGGTAGGAGTTTCGCCATTGTAAGCCGCGTTATAAAAACCCGGAACTAATAACTTAGTATCATTATCGTAAGTATAATTTCCTTTTTCTTCCCAGATAGTATTACCTAATAATAAACTGGCTTTGAAATCATTATAAAAAGTATGGTGGAAATTTAATAACGCGTCACCTTGTAACCTTGCTAAACCATCGCCATTACCTGAAGCGAAATTAGGTATCGGGCCGAATTTGTTGATTATATCACCTGAACCATCACCGTAACCTATTTCATCTGTAACTTGTGGTGCTACACCATTTGGAAAGCTTGTTGGCGTTAATCCTATTTCATGAGCTAACCCATCTCCTGAAACACTAGGACTAAAAGCAACACCTGCAATAGTGTTTTTTGATTGAAAATTACCGAAGTAATCACTAACCCTATAACTTACATCAAGCCATTTTGAAGGGGTTAATGTCATCAATAAGTTTCCCGAGAATATATCGCTTTGAGTATTTGTACGGTTGTTTTCAATCGTCCACCATGGGTCGGTTGAATAACCGCTAAAATAATAATTAGGGTTACCGTAAGAATTAGCACTGTTTACATCCTTAAAATAAGGTGCATTAATATTTAAGTTATCAGGAAACTGCAATAAGTTCTCATACAAATTGTTATTACCAATATAATCGGTACTACCATTTGTACTGACGGTGCTACGGGTAAAGTTGGTATTCAGATCAACCCTGAATATACCATATGTTCTGCTAACCGCTAAACGTGCCGCAATGCGCTCGCTGTTATCTTCAGGTGTAATTCCCTTAGCCTGTACATCCTGTATGCCAAAATTAAATGAATTGAGCTGATCACCCTGGGCAATTGACACACCATTTTGTTCAGTTACACCAGTTTGGAAAAATGCTTTAACAGCATTTGTTTTTTGAGCTGTATATGGCGCTGTTAAAAGCGGGATAGTACCGCCTACGCCGGGGTGAAAATATCCCTCAGTTACTGTTGATCCGTTAAATGGAGGGCCCCATAACTCATTTTCAAATGGAACCTGTTCAGGCTGACCTGTAACTGAATTCAGGAAATCGAAACCTGGAGGGAATCCGAAATCAGTAGTGTAATCTCCTTCGCCACCGTATTGACCATAAGTATTTTGCAGCTTAGGAAATACTGCAGCTTGTTGTAATTGTAACGAATTGGTATAAACAACAGTAGGCTTGCCATTAGCAGTACCTTTTTTGGTAGTAATGATAATTGCACCATTTGATGCTTCAGAACCATACAAGGCCGCGGCACCTGAACCATTCAGCACGTTGAAGTCCTGAATGTCAGCAGGATCAAGGGCAGCAACAACTGCTCCTGAAACAGGCACACCATCCAATACAAACAACGCATTGTTATTACCTAACAATGAGCGGCTGCCACGAAGATTTACTTTGATTGTTGGGTTGATACCATCACCTGTTTGCTGTATTACCAAACCTGCAACTTTACCAGTTAACCCGTTTAATGGGTTAATAACGGCAGTTTCATCAGCACTAGCGCCAGAGATACGGGTTGTAGCATAACCTACTTCCTTTTCTTGTTTTTTAATGCCTAACGCACCTGTTACCACAACCTCAGATAGTTGCGTGCTTGACACAGAAAGTGTCACATTTAAAATAGCGCCCTTAACGGTTTCCTCACGGGACGCATACCCCACAAAGCCAAATGTTAATACCGCTCCGTTGGGTACACTCAAGGTGTATTTACCTGCCGCGTTGGTTTGAGTACCAATTGCCGAGCCTTTTACCTTTACTGTTACTCCCGGGATGGGTAGGCCGTCATCATTGGCCTTAACCGTACCAGTAACTGTACGGTTTTGTGCGAATACCTGTGTAATGCTTAACATCAGGAAACACAAACTTACTAGTAGAAGTTTTTTCATTTTGTTAATAATAAGATCAGTTAATAGTTAATTAATTATAAAAGTAATGTTAGATTTTCAAATAGTCAAGTAAAAAGTCATTTTTTTTAAAACAAATGCACTTTTAAAAAAATTAGTTAAAATATTTAGTACTATGTATTGCATAATACAATCTAAAACATATATCTTTGTTTTATGATTGTTGAAAACACACAAACCCAAATGCGGAAAGGCATACTTGAATATTGTATTCTTTCCATCATAGCTAAGGGCGAAACATATGCTTCAGACATAATTGCTGAGCTAAAAAAAGCCCAACTGCTTGTAGTTGAGGGCACTCTGTACCCTTTACTTACCCGTTTAAAAAATAATGGCCTGCTTACTTATAACTGGGTCGAGTCCACATCAGGCCCTCCACGTAAGTATTATGTATTAGCTGATGAAGGCCGTGTAGTGCTTGAACAGTTGGATAAAACCTGGAAAGAGCTTGAGTTTGCTGTTCATATAGCAATAGGCGACAGGATACCACCAGAAACTGAACAACCTAACGCTAATTAAAATATACTAAACCGATTAAACTTAAATAATCATGAACAAAACTATTATCATAAATATAAACGGCATTGTCTTTCATATTGAGGAAGATGCCTACGAAATATTGAAGAATTACATGACGGATGTAAAACGTCATTTCTCCAACTCCGCAGATAGCCTTGAAATAACTACGGATATTGAAAACCGTGTAGCTGAAATGTTTACCGAGCTATTAGCTAATGAAAACAAGCAGGTTATTGTTGAACAGGATGTACACACTGTTATTGAACAAATGGGCAGGGTAGAAGATTTTGAAAACCTGGAGGATGAAACAACATCTGCAAATACACAATATACTTCTGATACAGGTACACGCAGACTATTTAGAGATCCGGACGACCATTTGGTTAGTGGTGTATGCGCCGGCATAGCCAATTATTTCGACATACAACCGCTTTGGATAAGATTGGCGTTTGCACTATCGTTTTTCTTTGCAGGATCCGGTTTACTATTATATATAATACTATGGATAGTGATACCCCAGGCAACTACACGTGCCGATCGTATGGCAATGAAGGGTCAAAAGCTAAACCTGCAGGGCTTTAAAGACAATTTGGAAGAAGAATTAAGTTCGGTACGTAACCATTTAAATAACTTGCACCAGGAAGCCCGCCCGGCAATATATAAAATGCGCGATTTTATCGGCGACCTGCTCATACATCTACATTTATTTTTTATGGGGGCCGGAAAGATCATTATAAAGATTATTGGCTTTGCCGTTTTGTTAGCTTGCTTCGGACTGGCTATATTTTTAGTTGTCTTACTTGTAATGGTAATGGGCTTCCATGTAACACCTCATGGAGAACCTATGTGGAATATAATAGGCAATGAACGTAATAATGCGATTTACATAGCTGCCTTTATAACTGCCTTTTTACCGGTAGTAACTATAATATTAGCCATAATTTCTGCTTTATTTAATACTCGCCCAATAGGCCGGTCAGTTATCACCATTTTGGTTGTTGTATGGGTCTGTTCGATCGTTGTATTAATTTATTCGGCAATACATATTGCCCGTAATTTCAGGTCATCAGGTATAATAAGCCAAACCATTGATTTAAAAGCTACGCCAGATAATGTGTATTACTTAAAACTGAACGACATTAAATATTTATCTCATGAAGATAGCTTGCGGCTTAATGCTGATGGCCATTTTAAAAACGTGACCATTAAAAACGATAATGAAGACGATGATGAATCAAACAGTGTAAGCATTAACATTGTAAAAGCCGATGTAAAACATCCCATATTATTAGAAACTACAATAGCACATGGATATGATGAAACTGATGCTTTAATAAACGCCCGTAATACAAACTATTTATTTTTGCAACAGGATTCGGTAATAAAGTTTGATGATAAACTTACCAGAAGTGCTAATGCCCCGTGGAGAGATGAGCATTTGGATATAACCTTGAAAATACCGTTAAATGCCAAAGTAATTATCGACCAGGAACTTAATGATCACATTAATATGGACGGCATTAATGTTAACGACTGTAAAAATATTAATAAACAAGGAAACGCCACATCGGCAACATTTATAATGATGGATAATGGCCTGCAATGTAAGGTGGATACCGTGGTAACCGTTAAAACAAAGGCCCAAATTGATTCGGCACGCCGAATAGAGAACGCAAAAACTATTGCAAGGTTACAAGCCCAGGTCGACTCCGCCCGTATTGCTGACAGCGTACAAAAAAGAAAATAATGAAAAACGAATTAACACATATAAGCCCTTTGTTAAAAATTGGGCTTATATGTTTATTAATAGTTGTTGATACAATTTATATTAAAAGCATTAAGACAGGTCATTCATTTAAAAGTGTAGCACCCAATAACCAAAATGCAGCCACCCGATCTTTTTTTACCTATATGGTAGAGAATTCATTAGGTTATTAAAATTTTTACAAAAGACCTGTAACCTTATTTAATTTTCTGCATCTTATATATAAACAATAGCATAATCACTGGGTAATTACCCGCTCCCTGATTTATTGGACAATCAAAAAAAGATGATAAAAATCTTAAGGGGACTGGTATTGCCAAATTTTTACTTAAAATGAAAACACATCTACTAAAAATATTAACTATTATAGTATGCGCTGGTTACTTAAATACAGCCTCCGCGCAAAGCACCAACCAAGCTAAAATTAAAGGTGTGCTAAATGACATGCAAAGCAAACCTGTTGATTATGCATCAGTAAGCCTGCTAAACGCAAAAGATTCAACTACTGTAATGGGTACTTTAAGTACCGAGGCTGGTGAATACCACTTTGATAACATTAAAAACGGCACATATATAGTCAAAGCTACTGTGGTTGGTTATGAAAATGCATCAAGCCAAGCCTTTACGGTAAGCGATACCTCGAAAATTATCCAGGTTCCTATTTTAAAAATGAAGACCAGCAGCCGTAACTTGAATACCGTTGTTATAACCGCCACCAAACCAACAATTGAGCACCTGGCTGATAAAACAGTAATAAATGTGGCAGGCAGTGTATTAGCAACCGGCAATACCGCAATGGATATATTAGAACGGGCGCCCGGTGTAACGGTTGACAAGGATGATAACATCAGCCTGAAAGGGAAGCAAGGTGTAACAGTTATGATAAATGACAAGCTGACTTACCTATCGGCTACACAGTTGGCTACGCTTTTGCGCTCAACTGATGGTGGTACTATCCAATCCATCGAGCTTATTACTAACCCATCAGCAAAATATGACGCGGCTGGAAATTCAGGCATAATTAATATCAAGCTAAAAAAGAATAAAATGAGCGGCACCAATGGTACAGTCTCTGTAACTGGCGGGGTTGGTACTTATGTAAAGAGCAGCGAGAATTTTAGCATTAATCATAAAGATGGTAACCTAAATGTGTTTGGCAACTTTAGTCGTGGCGATATACCGCAGGGCAGGATCATTGACATTGACCGTGTAGTAAAAGACACATCTGGCAAATCGACTTATTTTAAGCAGTCCTCATTTATGCCATCCATGAACCACTATAATAATTACAGCTTTGGTGCCGATTATGATACTTCGCCCAAAAACACAATCGGATTTGCGGTAAACGGCTATTTTAACACCTATGATCAGGGTAACACTAATAATACTAATATTGCTTCAACACCAAACGGCAAGCCGGATTCATCCCAGCAAACACTTTCACAAGTAAATCAATCCTATAAAAATTACACTGTAGATTTAAACGACACTTATAAAATTGATACACTAGGACAGGAACTATCCTTTGATGCTGATTATTCAAAATTTAACAATAACAGCAACGCGAATTATAATACCTATTTTTCAAACCCGTTAAACCCAACAGAAGCCCCGCTTTATTTGCGCCAGATAACACCATCAACTATTGATATACGTGTTGCTAAAGTTGATTATACCAAAAACTTAACCAAATCATTAAAACTGGAAGTCGGCGGAAAATACAGCGATGTAAAAACGGATAATGACCTGAATGCCACTACTAAAACAGATAGTGGATATGTGAATGACGCTGCATTAACCAATCGATTTATTTATGATGAGAAAATAAGCGCGGGCTACGTAAACTTTACCAAAACTTACAAAAACACATCGGTAGAAGTTGGCTTAAGGGGAGAATACACACAATCAAGAGGCGACCTGGTCACTACCGATAGCGTAAATCAGCGTAAATATTTCGATCTGTTTCCGAGCGCTTTTTTACACCATACCTTTAATGATAAGAATGAAATTAACCTATCATACAGCCGCCGTATTGACAGGCCTGATTATTCGGATCTGAACCCATTCGTATATTATCTCGATCAATATACTTACTCAGAAGGCAACCCCTTCTTACGGCCGCAATACACCAATAACTTTGAGTTGAATTATACTTATAACAAAAGCTATAACCTTAGTTTAAGTTACGCCCATACTTACGATGCCATACAACAGATCATCCTTACCAATGATGCTACAGAGGCATCGTACCAAACAAATGTTAACTTAAGTTCGCAGGATTCTTACAATGCAAGCCTGAGCATCCCGGTAACCATAACAAAATGGTGGTCGGTCCAATTTGATGCGACAGCATTTTATCTTAAGTTTAAATCAGATACGTTATCTGGCGGAGTACTTAACCGTGGCAAAGTAGCTTATGTAGCTAAAGCGAACCAAACATTTACATTTGCAGGCTTTAAGGCGGAATTGTTTGGCAATTACCAATCGCCTTTAGTTTATGGCCTTTATAATATACAGGCGCGCTATAATGTTGACGCGGGTATAAGTCGTTCATTTGATGACAAAAAGCTAAACATCAAATTTTCTGTAGATGACATCTTCAACACAGAACGCAACGACCTTAGTATAAATTATCAAAGCGATGATCTACTGATCAGGCAAAAACAGGAAAGCCGTATAGCGCGCCTAACACTTACTTACAATTTCGGAAATAGTTCCATCAAAAAACGTGAACACAAAACTGCTATTGATGAGGAAAGCCAACGTGCAGGTGGACATTAATCTTGGACCATGATTTATAGGATTTAAAGATTTGCTTGATGAAATTAAAATCATGATAATCTTTAAATCCCGCGAATCAGGGTTCAAATATTTTTTCGCATTTTTGTAAGGATGACACCCATACAGGCCCTGCAAAAATATTTCGGTTACAGCGAGTTCAGGCACCAGCAAGGGGCCATTATTCAGCATGTATTAGATAAAAAGGATGTATTGGCACTGATGCCTACCGGGGGGGGTAAGTCATTATGTTACCAATTGCCAGCAGTCTTATTGGATGGATTAACCATTGTCATCTCCCCATTGATCGCCTTAATGAAAGATCAGGTTGATGCCCTGAATGTGAACGGTATCCCCGCTGCATTCCTCAACTCGGCCCAAAATCCTGATGAACAATCCATGCTGATGGGCAGGCTTAAAAACAACGAGATCAAGTTACTTTATCTTGCGCCTGAACGTTTGTTCGGATCAGAAAACAAATTGGTTGAGTTTTTAAAATCTTTACCGGTATCACTTATCGCTATTGATGAAGCGCATTGTATTTCGCATTGGGGGCATGATTTCAGGCCGGAATATTTGATGCTGGCCGGGTTAAAGAATTATTTCCCAAACATTCCCGTAATTGCATTAACAGCTACTGCGGATAAACTCACACAAAAAGACATTCTTGAGAAATTAAATCTTAAGAATCCCGCCATATTCATATCCTCCTTTAACAGGGAAAATATTACCTATACGGTTTCACCTAAAAGAGATAGTTTTAATCAACTGCTCGACTTTTTAGAAGAAAGAAAAGATGAATCAGGCATCATATACTGCCTTTCCCGTAAATCAACCGAATCATTAGCCGCGAACTTAAAGGAAGAAGGTTTTTCTGCCGAGGCTTACCACGCAGGCTTAGACAACGTAACCAAAGCCAGTAACCAGGAAGCTTTTTTGCGGGATGATGTGAAAATCATCGTGGCAACTATCGCCTTTGGTATGGGGATCAATAAATCCAACGTGCGTTACGTAGTGCACATGGATATGCCCAAGAATATAGAAGGCTATTACCAGGAAACAGGTCGTGCCGGTCGCGATGGATTGGCATCAGATGCAATATTGTTTTACTCCCCTGGCGATGCCATGAAGCTGAAAGGTTTTGCAATGGTAGATGATAACCCCGAGCAAAGCAAGATCATGCTAAAAAAGCTGGATGATATGGTTAAGTATTGCCAATTGCAAACCTGCAGGCGCCAGTTTCTGTTAAAATATTTTGATGAAGACTCCCCTGAAACCTGCGGAAGCTGTGATACCTGCTTAACCGAGTTTAAACGTTTTGATGGCACACTGATCGCCCAAAAAGCGCTTTCGGCAGTTTATCGGTTAAAAGAAAGATTCGGCAGTACTTATGTAATTGATTTTCTGCGTGGATCAAAAAGTGAAAAGATCCGCGAAGAACATAAGCAGCTTAAAACCTACGGCGTAGGTGCGGATATTAGCAAACCTGACTGGCAACGCTACCTGCGCGAACTAACCACCATGGGCTATTTGCAAGTTGATGGAGGTGAGTATCCGATACTCAAATTAACCACACAAAGCGAGGCTGTTTTAAAAGGTAGCCAAACTGTTGAGTTTATTGAATCGGAAATTGTAGAAGAGAAACACTCTTTTGCTGAATTGCCATTTGAGGCCGAGCTATTAAATGAGTTAAAAGCTGTTCGCAGAGATATTGCTATTAATGAAAATGTACCGGCTTATGTGATACAGTCGGATGCTACGTTAATGGAGATCGCGACTTACCTGCCACAGAGTTTGGATGAATTGCGGATGATCTCCGGATTCGGCGATATTAAACTGGCAAGATACGGCCGGGAATTTTTGGCACCGGTAAAAAACTTTTGTGAACGAAAAGGGCTAAACTCCAAAATCGCTCAAAAGAAACAAAAACGCGAGCGCAAAGCGAAACCGCCACGCGGTGAAAAGCCTAACGAAACACGTAAGGAAACCTTAAGTTTATATCAATCTGGCAAAAGTATTGTTGAAATTGCGCAATTACGTAAACTTTCACCAATGACTATTGAAGGGCATCTGACTTATTTTGTACAGTCGGGCGAGATAGATGTATCAAACTTTGTAAGCCGAGAAAAGTTATTAGTAATACAGGATGCCGTTGAAGGCTACGGCGATGAAAAACTATCGCCCCTAAAAGAAATATTAGGTGATAATTATAGTTACACTGAGATCAAAGCAACCATAAGTTGGATGAAAGGGCGGATGGAGGCAAAAAGTAATTCTTAAATAAGTTTGTCATTCTTCGCTGCGCTCAGAATGATAATAATTTATATATACTATGACTACCAAAGACATATATCAATTATACATACAACACCCGGTTATTAGCACTGATACCCGCAAGATTGCTGCGGGCAGTTTATTTTTTGCTTTAAAGGGCGACAAGTTTGATGCTAATACTTTTGCTGAACGGGCCTTAGCTGCAGGCGCGGCATATGCTATTATTGATAACCCCGCATATCAACTTGGCGATGAATATATTTTGGTTGATGATGTGCTAGTTGCTCTACAAGATCTGGCACGTTACCATCGCAAACAATTAACTATCCCGGTTATCGGGCTTACCGGAACTAACGGCAAAACCACTACTAAGGAGTTAATAAACGCTGTTCTCTCCCAAAAATTCAAAACGCTCGCCACACAAGGAAATTTGAATAACCACATTGGTGTGCCGTTAACTATCCTAAGCATTAATCGCACACATGAAATAGCGGTAATTGAAATGGGCGCTAATCATCAAAAAGAAATAGCATTATTAAGCAGCATAGCACAGCCATCCCATGGTCTGATCACCAATATTGGCAAGGCGCATTTAGAGGGATTTGGCGGGGTTGAGGGTATCAAAATAGGTAAAGGGGAGCTGTACGATTTTTTGAAGGCTGATGAAGGTGTAGTG
This sequence comes from Mucilaginibacter tundrae, assembly GCF_013408825.1. Classification (GTDB taxonomy): domain Bacteria; phylum Bacteroidota; class Bacteroidia; order Sphingobacteriales; family Sphingobacteriaceae; genus Mucilaginibacter. Next base: position 14,327 of record NZ_JACCBZ010000007.1, on the reverse strand, counting down.
TTTGTAAATGGTGATGACAAGGTGCTAATGGATATGCAAAAAGCAAGATCATTAAGCAAAGTTGTTTTATATGGTACTGTTAATAAAGATAATAAAGTAATCGGCAAGCTGACCGAGAACTCTCCACTGCTGGCATTAGAGTGGACAAATAAACTCTCCGGCGAAAGCTACCCTGTTAAAACACGGTTAACAGGCGCTTATAATTTGGATAATATTTTGGCAGCCATTTGCATCGGCGTATATTTTGAGTTGACGGCAGACGAGATTAATGCAGGCATAACAGGTTATCAACCACAAAACAATCGCTCCCAAATAAAACAAACCGAAACCAATACTTTGATTTGCGATTATTACAACGCCAATCCCAGCAGCATGCAGGTAGCCATTGAAAACGTTGGCAAGTTACAGGCAGAAAGAAAAGTGCTGATTTTAGGTGATATGTTTGAGTTGGGTGATGAATCGGCAGAGGAACATGCTGGTATTATACAAAAAGCATTGGATGCTGATGTTGCCGAGCGAATATTTATTGGGAAAGAATTTGTTAAGCAAGAATCAAGAGTCAAGAACCAAGAGTCAGGAATTAAGTTTTATAATACTGTAGAAGAAGCTGTTGAAGCATTAAAAGCTGAACCAATTAAACATTCAACAGTATTAATTAAAGGCTCAAGAGGTATGGCTTTGGAAAGGTTAGTAGACTTATTTTAACCTGAGCTCTTCACAAAAACGCTTGTCATTCTTCCACTTCGCTCAGAATGACAAAATTAATAATATCACATGGCCATACTAAAATCACTTTTCATCTTTATTCTTGCAGGTCTCTGCGAAATAGGCGGCGGTTACCTCATCTGGCAATGCCTTAAGGAAGACAAACCGTGGTGGTATGGTATTGCAGGCGGAGTGATCTTAGCCCTTTACGGTATAGTAGCAACCTGGCAAACCAATAATTTCGGTAGGGTATATGCTACGTATGGCGGTATATTCATCGTAATGGCCCTCATTTGGGCATGGAAAGTAGACAACTTCAAACCCGATAAGTACGACATCATTGGCGCCGCGATAGCCCTCATCGGCGCATGCATTATTATTTATACGCCACGCAAATAATTATTTCAGTTTCTCATTATTCTTATGCCGGTCAGCATCGCGGATGCTTTTCTTTTGCATATTCTTTTCCAGCGCGTCGGTCAGGTCGATACCCGTTTGATTAGCCAAACATATCAATACAAAAAGCACATCGGCCATCTCATCTGCCAGGTTTACTTCGGTATCAGATTTTTTGAAGGACTGCTCCCCGTATTTCCTCGCCATAATCCGGGCAACCTCTCCAACTTCTTCCATTAAAATGGCAGTATTGGTCAGTTCGTTAAAATACCTGATACCTGTTGTTTTTATCCAGTTATCTACCAGTTGCTGCGCTTCTTTGATCTCCATAGTTGAATACTAATGTCACTAATTGTTTTGAATATTGGGTGAGTGTACCACTTTTTAACATGAAACACTTGGTACATTTGGCACAATTTAACCTCAAAAAAAACCCTAAAAAGCATCAAAAAAGCGGTTATTACAATCAATTTTGAGGCAAAAACCACTCTTTTTTACATCAAAAACGACCCAAAACACTTATTTTTTACCCATTTTTCACTCATGTTACTCAAAAAATCACACTTTTTTATTCGATTTCCCCTGTTTTTGCATCAAGAAAGCGCATCAACTGTTTCACTATTGAAACAGCTATTCCCTATTTTTCGTATCGATCAATATTGTAACCGGCCCATCATTCACCAAACTGATCTTCATATCAGCGCCAAATATACCCGTAGCTATCTTTTTACCCGTTAAAGTTGAAAGTGTTTTTATCATTTGCTCATACATCGGGATGGCCTTATCAGGTTTAGCGGCTTTAATAAACGACGGCCTGTTTCCCTTTTTGGTTTGCGCAAACAGCGTGAATTGCGATATCAGCAATATACTTCCCTCAATATCAGCCAAAGCCTTATTCATTAAACCATTTTCATCGCTAAAAACACGTAGACCCACTATCTTTTGGGCGAGCCATTGCAGATCTTCATTGGTATCGGCATCTTCTATGCCTAACAAAACCAGAAAACCCTGCGTTATTTTGCCTGTCGATTCACCATCGACCGTGCAACTTGCCTCTGTAACCCGTTGTATTACTGCCCGCATAATTAATATATGTAAAATGTAGAATTTACAGGCAATGTATCAATTCTTTTAATTTATCGCCTAAAAACTCATAAGTTCGCAATTTCAATAGTTTATCGCACATAATAAAGATATAATGGCTGCTAAAAGAGGTTTCACCACTACATTACTGCACTCCGACCGTTTAGGCAAACCCGAGCATGGCGCTTTACACAAGCCCATCCACACCTCGGTTACTTTTGGTTATGATGATGTGCAGGACCTGGTGGATGTTTTTCAGAATAAAACCAAAGGCTATGCCTATTCAAGACAGGGAAACCCAACCGTTACCGCTTTAGAACATAAAGTTACCCAAATGGAAAAAGGCATGGCAACCATTGCTTTTTCAACCGGGATGGCAGCCATCGCTGCAACTTTTACAGCATTAATTCGCAAAACAGATCACGTTATTGCCAGCTCATACCTTTTTGGTAACTCGCGCAGTATATTCACCACTTTTATGGAGATGGGACTGGATTTTACTTTTGTAGATCCAACTTCTGTTGATAATGTCTGCGCAGCGTTAAAAGAAAACACCCGCATGGTTTTCTTGGAAACTATTGCCAACCCTGCCACACAAATTGCCGATTTGGTGAAAATTGGTGATTTATGCGAAGAGAAAGGCATTTTATATGTAGTTGATAACACCATGACTACTCCTTACCTTTTTAACCCGGTTGATGTTAAGGCCACGCATGTGATTAACTCCTTAACCAAATATATCGGTGGTCATGGTGATGCGTTGGGTGGTAGTATTACCGATACCGGTAGATATAGCTTTGAGAATTATCCAAATATTTACGATGTATACAAAAAAGGCGACCCAAAAACCTGGGGCATCGCCCAGATCAGGAAAAAAGGCCTTCGTGATGCCGGCGGCACTTTAGCCCCCGAAGCCGCACATACCATTTCTGTAGGTTCCGAAACTTTAGCGCTGCGCATGGAGCGCCAAAGTAATAATGCCCAAACGCTTGCGGACTTTTTTGAGGCGCACCCACTGATCAAGAAAGTGTTTTATCCGGGCATAAAATCTCATCCTCAACATGCTTTAGCTACCGAATTATTTGATAAATACGGCAGCCTAATGAGTATCGAGTTAGACGAAAGCGTGGATTGCTTTGCCTTTTTAAATAAACTTCAGTTGGTAGTAAAATCAAGCAATTTAGGTGATACACGCACACTGGCCATCCCTGTTGCCCAAACCATATTTAACGAATTAGGCCCCGAACGACGTAAAGAAATGGGTATATCTGATTTTATGATCCGCTTTTCAATAGGGATTGAGGATATTGAAGATTTGATCGCTGATTTTACAGCGGCTTTGGAAAACTAATTCCTTATTGTCATTGCGAGAAAGAACGACGTGGCAATCTCGTAGTCGTGCCTTGTGAATATGCATAGCTACAATATTGCTCTGCTCCCGCGAGCTTGTAGCTCGTGGCTGTGCATGGGTGCAGTTCAAAACTGCCAATGTTCGCTTGGCCTATTTATCGAGTATCTTTTCTCCGCCTTGATTCTTGATTTCCTACCCCCCAACTGGCGCGAGTATGTCGGGCAGGCAAGCTGAATGAACCATTAATGGGTATAAGTATAGCTGGTTTTGGTTGTTATAGTTCTGGTTTTATTATCATTTACTGTTTGGAAAACAACAATTTCTGTATCAAATGATAGTAGTGATGAACTTAACGAATTAATAGTGGCAGTTTCGGTAACAATTTTATTACTGAAACTTATTGCCGATGGAGGAGCAAGGAGTGTATCGAGCCAAAAGCTACCTATGAAGAATGGTTTCATTGTAAAAACACTGTCTGTAAGGCTATATTGGCCAACATAGCCTGCCGAATCAGTATTGCCAAGGGGGACAAGGGCGCCGTTTAAAGCAACAACTGCTGTAGCTGTATAAGAACCATTGCTACTAAATGATATGCTGGCGTTAGATTTCCCTGATGTTACCGAACTCTCTTGCGACACCTGTTCTGCATCATTTACATAAGTAGTAATATGCTGCTCTTGCAATTTCCATGTGCCAATAATCATACTCTGCTTTGTTTTAGCAGGTTTGCCTCCGCAGGCGCAAAAAACAGCAATTAAAGCAAAGCCTAAAAGAGAGGATAATTTATTCATAATGATTGGTGAATTAGTCAAAGGATTAGATTTGTTGAAAGATTTGTATACCTTATTGCGCAAATATTTAGCTTAGGCTATTGTTATTTCTTTTTAAGAAACGATAAAGATAATTAATAGATCATGATTTCACGAAAGCTCTCAGTACTTTTAGTAAAGTTTCCAACTTGCGATCGTTTATAACGAATGCTTAAAGTGGGTTTGCGACTTCATCGCTCCACACGCATTACAAATGCGAAAAAGTATTAAGCATTCATGATAAACAAGCGCAAGACTATTTTTCTCCCATCTTGATTCTTGGCTCTTAAATCTTGACTATAAGCCCCCCGACGCCCGTTCAAGCGTCCACGCTTGAATGTAACCAATGTAAGCGTCCACGCTTACACTAAATAAACTTTCAGAGGACTTTCCGGATTCGCACTGCTATACCAAAACTCATGTGTCGAACCTACAAATCCTGCCCTAACAGGATTGTTATGAATGTAATCTATCTTTTGATCAATACCCGATGCCCGTTCAAGCGTCCACGCTTGAATGCAAACCAATGTAAGCGTCCACGCTTACGATCACTAAATAACTTTCAAGGGACTTTCCGGATTCGCACTGCTATACCAAAACTCATGTGCCGACCCTACGAATCCTGCCCTTACGGGGTTATTATGAATATAATCTATCTTTTGATCAATAACATCTGGCGTAAATAACACTACCGGATAGTTCCCGTTTTGCCAAAACTGATGGTACTTATTTAAGGAATTGTATGTTCCGGCCTTTTCAAAAGATTTAAGCATCCATTCACGTCTGCTTTCCTGAGAATTATTCGTTATCATTTTGAATAATTCTTTCGAAGTGTAAGTTTTGAAATCTCTTAAAACATCCCCCAATGAGCCTTCAGTAACATTCGCAACTAAATGAATATGATTGGTCATAATTACATAGGCGTAAATGTTAAGTTTTTTGTTTTGTTGACACCACGCCAGGTTTTCGATTATAAGATCGTTATATAGTCGCCTTGTAAATACGTCTATCCAGTTGGTCACAGTAAGAGTTGTAAAGTAAAGTTCGTCGGTTGAGGCATTGCGTGACATGAAATAAATATGAATATATTTTTCATTTCTGCAAAGTATAGTAAGCGTGGACGCTTGATCGGGCAGGTTTTTTAAATATTAACAGCCAAAACTTAAGCCCTCGTATCATTCCCATGATAGATGCTCAAATAGCTATCATAACGCGACGGCTCAATTTCACCATTTTCTAAGGCTTCCAGCACGGCGCAACCCGGTTCATTAATATGGCGGCAATTGCTGAAACGGCAATCGTGCATCCGCTGGCGCATTTCGGGAAAGAAATGGCTGAGTTCCTGTTTTTCTATATCGATAACACCTAATTCTCGTATTCCGGGCGTATCTATTATAAACCCGCCTTGTGGCAATTCAAAAGCTTCGGCAAAAGTAGTGGTATGCATACCTTTTTCACTCCAGTCGGATATTTGATGCGTACGCAGATCCAAATCGGGCAATAAACGGTTTATCAAACTCGATTTACCAACGCCTGAATGACCTGAGAATAAGGTCACTTTATCTTTTAATAATTCCTGAACAACCTCAATATTGGTACGCTCTAAAGCTGATACTTCAAAGCAGGGATAGCCTATTTTCTCATAAACATCCTTATAATAAGCTAAAACCTCCAGGCCTTCCTCACTAAATAAGTCGAGTTTATTAAAGATCAATCTTGCTGGAATATCATAAGCCTCCGCGGTAACCAAAAAGCGGTCAATAAACCCTAAAGACGTCCTCGGCGAAGCCAAAGTAACTACCAATAATGCCTGATCAAGGTTGGCAGCGATGATCTGCGCCTGTTTACTCAGGTTGATAGATTTGCGGATGATATAGTTTTTACGCTGATGCAGGTTAGTTATTACGCCACTTTCCTGCTCGGGCTCCATATCAAAATCAACTACGTCGCCAACGGCTATTGGGTTGGTGGTAACAATACCCTTAGTACGAAACTTGCCCTTTATACGGCAATCTACTATTTCGCCCTCATTGGTTTGTACCTGGTACCAGCTCCCTGTTGACTTTGTTACTAATCCCTGCATATATCAACTGCAAATTTAACTAAATTAATAGCTTATTAATTTACCATTGCTTTATTAAGGGATAATATGCAAAGCCGGATTGATTCATCAATGCTGAAAAGATAATTTTTCACTTCTGCTTTATCAATGCTCATTAACTCACTAAAGCTTAAGTGCTTCTTGTTATATAATTTTAACAGGTAATCAGCGCTTGATTTATAAGCCAGTGAATTCAATACCCCATTTTCGGGCCGAAACCAAATTTGATAGATTTTGTAGGTGTAATAATTGTTCTTGCATTGTACCTGCATGGTTACAATACCATAATATGGAAAAGTAACAAACATAGGGGTGCATTTAAATTCAAATACTCCCCGATTAAAAATGATACTTTTTTTATCCTTGGCAGTACGAGCTACATTGGTGTCAGTATATTTAAAATAACTGTAAAACCACTTTTTAGCCGCGGTATCCAGTTGCGCCATGGTGTGTCCTTGTACCGCTATACTATCTGTATATATCAAATCCCCGTTTAATACCGGCATTTGTTTGATCGCTTCATCCTTTTGTGCTAACGCGATGTTAATCGTTAAAAACCCCATAAAAAACAACAGTAAAAATTTAAGCATGTAATAATTTAAATAAAGCCTAATAACAGCAAATATCCCCCAATTATAAAATATTATAAATAAACCTTGCTATTTCAAAAATTAACTGCTTAATTTACGGCGTGTAACAAATACACATTAAACAATGATATATAACGGCACCATTATTACAACAATTATTACCACCGGCATAATACCCGGAGGAAGATAATCGTATGGTGTAAAAAACATAAATAACCAAATGAAAGCCTTCCTCCGAAAAGAGGAAGGCTTTTTTGTTTTAGATACAGATATGAAGATTTTAAAATTTGGCGGTACTTCCGTAGGATCTATACAAAGCATCCAAACCCTGTTAAATATCCTAAAAACCGACTCGGTTGGTGAAAGGCCGGTTGTAGTACTTTCAGCAATGAGCGGGGTAACCAACCTGCTCATCTCTATGGCCGAGGATGCATCAAACGGTAAAGATTTCACTGTCGATTTAGCCGAACTGGAACGCCGCCATTTTGAGGTGGTAAAAAGCCTGCTCGAAATTCAAAATCAAAACCCGGCCTTAACCCGCCTTAAAATAAACTTTAACCAGTTAGAGGAGTTGCTTCAGGGTATTTTAGCCTTAAGGGAGCTCACCCCAAAAACCCGTGATATGGTTTTAGGCTTCGGCGAACGCTGCTCTACCTTAATGATCAGCAAAATAGCCGCGCAATACTTCCCTGCTGTTTTTGTTGATGCATCCGAGATCATCAAAACCGATAGCGCTTTCGGCAATGCCAAAGTAAATATGGAATTGACCGAGCAGCTTGTCCGTGGTTTTTATAATGAGAACAGCGGCAAAATGCTTTTCGTTACCGGGTTTATTGCCAGCAACGATGCCGGGCAGATCACTACCTTAGGCCGTGGAGGAAGCGATTACACTGCCGCGATATTAGGATCGGCTTTGAACGTAGAAGAAATCCAGATCTGGACTGACGTTAACGGCATGATGACCGCCGACCCGCGCCTGGTTAAAAAAGCATTCTCCTTACCGGAGCTAACTTATACCGAAGCAATGGAACTATCCTACTTCGGCGCAAAGGTCATCTACCCGCCAACCATGATCCCGGCATTTTTAAAGAAGATCCCTATCGTCATCAAAAATACTTTCGAGCCTCAGTTTGAGGGAACGGTTATCCGTCATGATTGTAAAGCATCTAATTTGCCAATCAAAGGTATCTCCACCATCAACAACATCAGCATCCTGAATTTAGAAGGCAGCGGCATGGTGGGTAAATCAGGCTTTAGCGGCCGCTTATTCTCTTTGTTGGCACGCGAGCAAATTAACATCATCCTCATCACCCAATCATCATCAGAACATAGCATCACTTTCGCTGTTCAACCAGCCGAAGCTGAAAAAGCCAAAACTTTAATAGAGCAGGAATTTGAGTTAGAGCTATTAGCCAACAAATTAGAGCAACCCGAGATAGAATCCAACCTTGCCGTATTGGCGGTAGTAGGCGAGAACATGAAACAAACCCCTGGTGTATCCGGCAAATTATTCCATGCATTAGGTCGTAACGGTGTGAATGTAAGAGCAATAGCGCAGGGATCATCCGAGTACAACATCTCGGTTATCATCTCTTCACATGATCTGGCGAAAGCATTAAATGCAGTACACGATGCGTTCTTTATCCAGCTCACCAAAACATTGCATGCATTCTGTTTAGGTACCGGCAACATCGGTAAAACCTTATTTAAACAGTTGAATGCCCACAGTGAATTCTTACAGCAAAACAACGGCATCCAGGTTAAAGTAGCCGGTATCAGCAACACCCGTAAAATGGTTTTTAATGCTGATGGAATTTCTTTAGACACTTGGGAAGATGATCTCCAGGCATCTGACGAAAAAGCTGATCTGAACGAATTCATCCAACGCATGAAAAGCATGAACCTGCCTAACTGCGTGTTTATTGATAATACTGCCAGTCCTACACCTATCGCGTTTTACGAAGAAGCCTTTAAATCAAACATCTCCGTAGTAACCTGTAACAAAATAGGCAATTCGGCAGCGTACAGCCAATACCGCAATTTTCATGATACCGCTAGACGTCATGGCGTTGATTTCTTCTACGAAACCAATGTAGGCGCAGGCTTACCGATCATCCGCACCCTAAAAGATTTAATGAATAGTGGTGATAGGGTACGGCGTATTGAAGCCATCCTATCCGGCACCATCTCATTCATATTCAATAACTTTAAGGGCGATGCCAATTTCCACGATGTGGTAAAAACTGCCCAGGAAAAAGGTTATACCGAACCCGACCCACGCGATGACTTGAGCGGTAAAGATTTTATGCGTAAGATCCTGATCCTCGCCCGCGATGCCGGTTACCCAATGGAAGAAGCTGATGTAGAAATTGAAAATATGCTACCCAAAGCTTGCCTTGATGCACAATCTGTTGATGAATTTTATGCTGCTTTGAAAGCCGAAGATGCGTTTTTCGCAAAGCTTAAAAATACGGCTGAAGCCGAAGGTAAAGTTTTAAGATATATAGGGAAATTAGATAATGGCAAAGCATCCATCACCCTGCAAATGGTTGATGAAAACCACCCGTTCTTCACCTTATCAGGCAGTGATAATATCATATCTTTCACTACCGACAGATACAAAGAACGCCCATTGGTAGTTAAAGGCCCCGGTGCAGGTGCCGAGGTAACCGCGGCAGGAGTATTTGCTGATTTAATAAACGTAGGAGCTAATTAATCATGGAAAATAATTTAGAAGAGGTGAAAGCACCAACTATACTCAAATCTACCCGGGAAAGCGTCCACGTTTTCGCCCCCGCAACCGTTGCCAACGTAGTATGTGGTTTTGACGTACTCGGTTTCGCGGTTAACGAACCCGGCGACGAAGTGATCATGCGCCAAACCAATAAACCCGGCATCACCATTAGTAAAATCACTGGTGATGACGGTCGCCTGCCGCTCGATCCCGCTAAAAATACAGTAAGCGTAAGCGTACAGCATTACCTGCAAAGCATTGGCCGTACTGATGTTGGCCTGGATATAGAACTCCACAAAAAAATGCCGATTGGCAGCGGATTAGGCTCCAGTTCGGCAAGTACAGTAGCCGGTTTATATGCCATCAAAACTTTATTGGGTGATGACTCTGATCCCGCCAAACTATTACCTTTCGCCATGAAAGGCGAAGAAATGGCTTGCGGTCACGGTCATGCGGATAATGTAGCCCCGGCTTTATTAGGCGGCTTTGTACTCATCCGCAGTTACGATCCTTTGGACGTGATCCGTCTACCACATCCCGCAGGCTTGTATTGCGCCATCGTATTCCCTGATGTTGACGTACCGACACGCGAGGCCCGCCAGATCATCCGCCAAAAAATAAACATGAAAGATGCCGTTACCCAATGGGGCAACATCGCAGGCCTGGTAAGCGGCTTATTCATGCAGGATATCGACCTCATCGGCCGCAGTATGAAAGATATTTTAGTAGAACCCGTCCGCTCCATGCTCATCCCCGACTTCTACAAAATGCGCGAAATAGCAATGGGCATGGGCGCGGTAAGTTTCGGTATCTCCGGTTCAGGCCCGTCAGTATTCGCCTTTACCAAAGACGAAGAAACAGCCAAACGCATCACCCAGAAATTACAACAGCATTTAACCGGCATAAAAATCGGCTCAAACATTTACGTATCGACTATTAACGATGCAGGGCCGAGGGTGATATAGCCCCACCCACCCCTCCCCGGTAGGGAGGGCTTTAATAAATATTAATTATAATAGGGCTTCTAAAAGTCTCCCCTACCGGGGGAGATTTAGAGGGGGCTAATACAAAAAATGGAACTATACAGCACCAACAATACAGTATCCAGGGTATCATTTAAAGATGCCGTTTTTAACAGCATGCCGCAGGACAAAGGCCTTTATATGCCCGTAACCATCCCGCGCCTGGATGATAAATTTATCAACCATTTAGATGAATATTCATTACCCGAGATCGCGTTTCACGTAGCGCATCACCTTTTGGGAGATGATATCCCTGCGGACGATCTAAAAACCATTATTTACGACGCCATCAATTTCTACGCGCCGATAGTCGCGCTTGAAAAAGATGTTTATGTGCTCGAGCTTTTCCATGGCCCGTCATTAGCATTTAAAGATTTCGGCGCCCGTTTCATGAGCCGCGTAATGAGCTATTTCCTCGAAGAAGGCGAAAAACAATTGGACGTACTCGTTGCCACTTCCGGCGATACCGGCGGAGCGGTTGCTCTGGGCTTCCTGGGCGTACCAAATACCCGCGTCACTATCTTATACCCCAAAGGCAAAGTGAGCGACATACAGGAGCTGCAATTAACCACCAACGGACAAAACATCCGCGCCCTCGAGATCAACGGCACCTTCGATGATTGCCAGGCGCTGGTTAAACAAGCCTTCACCGATCAAGAGCTGAACGAAAAATTCCGACTAACATCAGCCAACTCTATCAACATCGCCCGGCTCATCCCACAAACCTTTTACTACTTTAACGCCTATGCGCAGCTATTAAAGCAAGGCAAAAACAAAGTCGTATTCTCGGTACCCAGCGGAAACTTCGGCAACATCGGCGCCGGTTTACTGGCTTGGAAAATGGGTTTACCCGTTGAGCAGTTCATCGCAGCCACCAATGCCAATGATACAGTTCCCGCGTTTTTAAAGTCGGGCGTTTACCAGCCAAAGCCATCCGTTGCCACCCTCTCCAACGCCATGGACGTAGGCAACCCAAGCAACTGGGTGCGCATAGCCGATATGTTCAAAGCCGATAAGAATGAATTAAAAACCTTGATCACAGGTTTCAGCTACGACGATGAAGAAACCTTAACCGCCATTAAAGCAGTCGACAAAGACTACAACTATGTAGTTTGCCCGCATACGGCCATTGCCTGGAAAGCACTTAAAGATTGGAAAAAACTTCATGCTGATAGCGAAGCATCAGGAATATTCTTAGCCACTGCCCACCCATGCAAATTTCCCGATGTATTCCCGGACAACATTGCCGAGAAGATCGATGTACCCGAGCAAGTAAAAGCCCTCGAAGCAAAAGAAAAACAATCAGTAATCCTGAGCAAAGAATTCGCTGAGTTTAAAAATTACCTGTTGAAGAACGGCTAATCCCGAAATAAAACTATTGATTATGTAAAAGCCCGTATTGTAAAATATGGGCTTTTTTATTTGAAAAACAAAGGTAGTGCTTTCTATGAACGGCAGTCCCGCTATCCGCTTATACTGCGCGAGGCCTTAGGCTCGAGGCCGGTATCGCTGCTATCGGGTTTAGGGAAGGAATGTAAGTGCTTGGAATATAGGTATGGGTATTTTTATAACTGTCGTAAATAATCCCAGTTTTTCATCATCATGACTCCCATATATAGCGACAAATTATAATACTAATTGCTTTGTCTATTGATTTTAAGCAAATAATTGGATATTAAGTGAGTTTCCATTGCAGAAAAACTGGGTTTAAAATATTCTATATATCTGTTAAGCTCGTTTAAAATCAATATTTTCACATAGTTAAATTCTTCCTTAGGTTTCTGATCAATCAAAACTATGAGATTTCTTATTGAGATTTTTCTTTCTCCCCAATGATGTCTATCAAGTACATTGCTTGCTATTCTTTCATTTAAGATTTTGAATAAGGCAAAATTTGTTCTCTTTATTTGCTCTACAGGTGACCGTAGACTTAAACTATTTAATGAGCGTTTGCTCCAGTTTTTTGTTTCAATAAGGAAAATACCGGCAGGAGAAATTAATATATGATCTATTTGAATAGATTTTATATAGTCATTTTCTTGCCTGTTAAAAATTGGTGGATTAAATGAGCAAATAAAATCATTTATCAAAATATAATCATCAGATAATTTTTTTAATTCATTTGAGACTTTTTGCTCTCCTACAGCACCGTATATTAAAGTGTTTATTTCATCAATTATCCTTTTTTTCCTTTCAAGTTCCTTTAGTTGTAAAGAACTACTTTCGTCAACGGCTCTTGAAAAATTAGAAATAATATAATCATATCTGCCACTCTTTTTAGTGAGTTCATCTTCATATTGCCTAATTGAATTTGCAACTCTGGAGTCAAAATTATTTTCAATATTTCGAATTTTCCCTGCAACTCTAAGTTTTCTAAAATAGCCGGTAAGTTTTTCAAGGATGTTCAATTGCATTAAATGCATATTATTCAGCTGTTCCTTTAATTGATCAAGTTCCAACTGCAGTTTCTGTTCAGCCTCACCTTTACTTATTTCAATTCTTTTGCCTAATTCTGGGATCTCTGCTTTTAGAGCATCACTTTCATCTTTGATTAATATTGAATGTTCTGAAATAATTTTTTTTTGAGTGTGCGAATAACTCTTTTGAAACGCAATTAGTTCATTTACCGAATTGAAATCATTTACACTATTATCGCGTAAATGAGATTTAATAGCAGTTAAAGAGCCAATTCTGTTATGAACTTTACACATATTTGTATACAATATCCTAAGGTTTAAGTTTTACAGCCCGTCGCTCTCCGTAGTCTCTGACTACAAACGACTATGCCTGTAACATTGCAATAGTAAAAACAATTATCCTATATTTTCCCACAAGGATTTGGTAGGATCTAATGTAATTGCACGCCTTGTTCAGCCTCCATCTTGCTTTTACGTATCTTGGCAACAAACTTGTTATTGTAAGGATTGTCTCAAATTTAACCTTTAAAGCTTTGGCAAAAGCCTTTAGAGCAGATAGCTGCTCTTTATTTTCAGGATGCATGATTACCGTTTCCATAATCAAATCTAATGATTTATCTGAAGAACCCAATATACCCCTTTGCTGGCGCACGCTTGCCGTGTGTGTCCATAACCATCATTTATAGAGCATTGGCCACGACAAAGGGGCGGGCCGGGCGTATGGCGGGAATGCCAGTTCAGCTTTTGTGTGCTGTATTTATAAGCGAAGCCATAAATACCCCACTGGATTAAGAGTTAGCGCAGCGCTCTTAATCCATAGATAGTGGAAGTCTCCGACTTCCCACCCAGATTATCTTAAAACTGAACGAGTATTCCTGTTTCATTACCAATTGATCTAAACGCAAAAAGCCCCCGCTTAATAAGCGAAAGCTTTAATAATATTGGTATTCAAAAAACCTTATAAACCAAAAAACCCCTCGAACTTACGAACGAAGGGTTAATGATTAATCGTTGTTAAACGCATTAAGATTTGGCACCGACCTACTCTCCCACATTTTACTGCAGTACCATCGGCTCTGGCGGGCTTAACTTCTCTGTTCGGAATGGGAAGAGGTGGAC
>NZ_JACCBZ010000006.1 GCF_013408825.1 Mucilaginibacter tundrae | reverse complement strand
ATGCTTTTATAGCATTTGCTGCAACCCAAAAGTCAGCTAACCCAGTGGTCAATTTGGCCCGGAATAGGGTGGTCAGCATCTCCATAATATACAACACCTAAAATCGTGATTGTTTGCTGCGTTTTAACTAAAAAGCAATCGAATTTATCCGTTATTACTGTTTTGGGGGCCATAAAAACTATTGTGATGTTTTAAATGATACAAATAATAACTGGTTTTTCTCTTCATTGTATTCCAAATTCTTAAGTTTATACTTTACTATTCCTTTGACCGTATAATATGACCATATCCTTTATCTCTCTTGTTGAAAGTATTAATAAAGCATATCGCCTCATTAAACCTCGCCGTGAGGATTTAGATATTTTTAAAGCCAACTTTACAAAGTTACTTGGGCATATCGATGAAAAAGAAACTGAAGAAAATGTTAAGGGGCATTTAGCTGATTTTCTAAAATCAACCTATTATGATCCCAACCATTTAATTGCTACAAAGGGGCGCGCCGATCTCGTAATTCATTTAGAGAAAGAAGCTAAATCACATGTAGGCGTTTTGTTTGAGGTTAAAAAACCGTCAAATAAACTGGATATGGTTACTAAGGATAATCTGAATACCAAGGCAATGCATGAACTTATCTTGTATTTTTTAAGGGAACGGGTAAATCATAAAAACATTTCACTAACTCATTTAGTAATAACCAACATTTACGAGTGGTTTGTCTTTGATGCCTCTTTATTTGAGCGTGTATTTGCCAAAAACACACAGTTGCAAAAAGCATATAAAGAATGGGAGGCCGGGCAAAAAGTAAGTGTTAAAACTGAATTATTTTATAATGAAATTGCAAAGCCGTTTCTTCACGAACTACAGGAAGAACTAATATTTACTCACGTAGATATTAGGGAGTATCTAAAATACTTACAAGGAAGTAAAGAAAAGGACGACAATAAACTAATACCGTTATACAAGTTTTTTTCGCCGGTAAATCTACTTAAGCTGCCATTTATAAATGATAGCAACTCACTTGATACCGGATTCTTCAAAGAATTGTTGCATATCATCGGTTTAGAAGAAGTAAAAGATGGTAGTAGAAAAATCATTCAACGATTACCACTCGGAAAGAGACAACCAGCCTCATTAATTGAAAACACCATCAATATGCTGGAAGTTGATGATGTTTTACGAAAAGTTCCAAGTAAGTTTTTAAACGGTAAAACGAGTGATGAGCAACTGTTCAATTTAGGTTTGGAATTGAGCATAACATGGGTTAACCGTATCCTTTTCTTGAAATTATTAGAGGCCCAATTAATTAAATATCATAATGGCAATACAAGGTTTAGATTTTTAAACGTCCAAACGGTAAATGATTATGATGAGTTACATAAACTTTTTTTTCAAGTACTTGCCAGGCAATCCGACAATCGTACATCAGCAATCCAGCAAAAATATAGTCACATACCGTATCTCAACAGTTCTCTGTTTGAGATTTCACCATTAGAGGATGTTAGTCTTAGAATCAATGGTCTGGATGATAATTTAGATATCGACTTATATAATAATTCTATTTTAACAAAAAAACGTGCGCGAAATCAAAACTTAAAAGCAATGAACACATTGCATTATTTTTTTGAATTTTTAGAGGCATACGACTTCTCTTCTATCGGCAAAGAGGAGGTGCAAGAAGAAAATAAAACCATAATTAACGCAGCAGTGTTGGGCCTGGTTTTCGAAAAAATGAACGGCTACCGTGACGGTTCAATATACACTCCAGGCGCAGTTACCATGTTTTTATGTGAGGAAACAATACGCAAAGCTGTAGTTCAGAAGTTTAATAAGGCCTATGGGTGGCAATGCGAAGATATTGGCGACGTAAAGAACTATCTGGCTGATAAAAAAAACCGTAAAGATATCTTAGAATATAACCTGCTCATTGAATCTATCCGAATTGTAGATCCGGCAGTGGGATCTGGCCATTTTCTTGTATCGAGCCTCAATGAATTAATTGTCATAAAAGCTCAATTGGGAATATTGGCTGATAAAGAAGGCGGCCGATTAAGTGATATCGACGTAAGTATAGCGAATGATGAATTGGTTGTCACATATCGCAATTCTTCTTTTTTTGAATATTCTGTCTCAACAACCATATCTGGTGGTCACGTAATCGCACCTGAGATTCAACGTATTCAAGAAACATTATTTAATGAAAAGAGAAAATTAATTGAAGGTAGTTTATTTGGAGTCGATATTAATTCTAACTCTGTAAAAATTTGCCAGTTACGATTGTGGATCGAGCTTTTAAAACATGCTTATTATAAAGCAGATGAGAATTATACCCAATTAGAAACATTGCCCAACATTGATATTAATATTAAGCATGGTAACTCCCTATTAAATAAATATTCACTTACTGAAGATCTATCAGAAGTATTTAAAA
The DNA here is from genome assembly GCF_013408825.1 of Mucilaginibacter tundrae. Classification (GTDB taxonomy): domain Bacteria; phylum Bacteroidota; class Bacteroidia; order Sphingobacteriales; family Sphingobacteriaceae; genus Mucilaginibacter. The sequence goes on along the minus strand of NZ_JACCBZ010000006.1, from coordinate 394,788 downwards.
AGCAAAAATTTGGTGTAAAGGATTACCGTTTAGCTGTTGAGGCCTATAAAGATGCACCCAATAAAGACGCCAAAGCAGGCTTACAAAACTTCATTAAAACGATAAAAGAACAGTTTCATGAAACTGTGAGTAATCGCGACCCACGCAGAAAACGTCTTTCTGAACTTCGGGGACAATTAGCATTAGCACAAAACAATTTCGACTTATTCGGTAAAACGCGCTCCGAAAAGGAAATGGAGGTTGAGGTGCAAAAGATAATACTAAGCATGGAAAAAATTGATAAAGAAATTAGTGATATACAGAACAATGCAATATATCGTAATGCTTTTGAATGGCGATTTGAATTCCCAGAGGTATTAAATGAAAAGGGTGACTTTGAAGGTTTTGAAGTCATTATAGGCAACCCTCCGTATATTCAGCTGCAAAAGATGGGGGAGGATGCAGATGCGTTGCAAAAAGGGGGTTATAGCACGTTCACCCGTACGGGTGATATATATTGTTTGTTTTATGAACAAGCTATTCGTTTACTTAAGCCGGACTATTATTTTGGTTTTATTACATCTAATAAATGGATGAGGGCCAATTATGGAATAGCAACTCGCAAATTTTTTTTGGAGAAAACCAATCCATTATTATTAGTTGACTTTGGGGGCTACCAAGTGTTTGAATCTGCAACTGTAGATACTAACATGCTCATTTCTCAAAAAGCGGCATATAGTGGAGAAACCCGGACCTGTTTACTTGATAAAAGCTTGGGTAGTTTAGAAAAAATGAGCGTTTTTATTAGACAGCATATTATTGCAGTTCAAGGTTTTTCTAAAGAGAGTGGATGGGTAATTTTAAGCGAAATAGAAGCTATAATTAAGTCCAAAATTGAATCGATCGGTACCCCCCTAAAAAATTGGGATATACAAATTAATTACGGTATTAAGACTGGTTTCAATGAAGCATTTATCATAGATCAATCAAAGCGGGATGAACTGCTAAAAAATTGTCCTAAAGCTGACGAAATTATACGTCCGATTATTCGTGGCAGGGATATAAAATCTTATACTATTAAGCACGAAAATAAATGGGTTATCTTCACGAGACGCGGGATTGATATAGAATTGTTTCCGTCTATTAAGGACCATTTATTGCAGTATTACGAGGACTTAAAACCACGAAAAGACAATGATACGTCTGGTAGAAAACCAGGACCTTATAAATGGTATGAAATTCAAGACAATGTTGCTTACTATAAAGATTTTGATAAGGAGAAAATTATCTGGATTGAATTAACAGATAAACCAAACTTTGCCCTTGACACAAACGGTTATTATATAAACAATACCATCTTTTTTATAACCGGTAGCAAGTTGAAATACCTTTTAGCATTTCTTAATTCCAGATTATGTGAATGGTATTTTGACAAAATAGCTGCTACTTCAGGAGTTGGTACTCGAAGATGGATAAAAATATATATAGACCAGATTTGTGTGCCTTTTCCGGATGAAGTTTATGAATCAAGAATAAATTCAATGGTCGATTTGTTAAATAAGAATTATGATACGAAATTAATCAAAGAATTGGACACTGAAATTTACAATATGTTTGAACTTTCACCCAACGAAATTGAATTAATTACCAATGCGTCCCTATAAATAGCTTGCTTTTCTTCTGCGGTTATATCATATAATAAACAGACCATATCATCGATCTCATCCTCTACCCCTGATTTATTAACAACTGTTTTATCTAGTAATTTTTCGACTTTGGCAATGAATTGATCTTGAATGCTTTGTGACACTTGTGGAACTGGAAGCTGTTCAACAAACATTGGTTTATACTCAAAATATCCACCATTTCTTGTTACACCTAGTCGTTTAATGTAAAAATCAGCAAGTTTGGAATTGAGTATAGCTAGTAAAAATAAATTATCAGTAGGTATAAATGCAGATGGTGCATTAATATAAACACCTTCATCAACCAACGCATACGACCCTCTTAATGCTAAATTACCCCATACAATTTTCTTTTTCATGAAATCTTTCCAATAATTGGATCCAAATCTTTGAAGGGCAAACCATTCATATCTGATTCCTGTTTCGGCTTTGTTTCTATTTTCTAGGGCTTCTTTATGGGTAAGCAAGTAATTATACACTGAGGGGTATTCGTTATTAAAAGCAAATTCTGCCAAAGCTGACACTCCTTTTATAGTCTCATCATCATGCAAAGGGAAATGCCAAGGAATATATAACACCCATTGATCAGGTATCTCGGCATAGTATCTATGAATATTTTTGCCGCGAAGAATCGGACGTATAATTTCATCATTTTTAGGTGAAGCTTCGATTAAGGTATCTCTTGTTTTTTGGTCAATAATAAAGGCATCGTTATACCCAGTTAATATACCTCTGTAGATGTTAATGTCCCAATCTTTTAATGGTGTCCCTACTGCTTCAATCTTGTTTTTTATAGTGGCCTCTAATGGTGAAAGTATTACCCATCCACTGTCTGGTTTAAAGCCACCTTGAGTGGTAACCGACTGTCTAATAAAAACGCTCGTTGTTTTTATTATATACCTATCGTAGTTAAATACACGAGAAGCTTAATTTATACTTGTCTTATATAAATTAAATCACGTAATAAATTAATCAACATGAACTACGGATACATTCGCATCAGCACGGACAAACAGACAACAGAAAATCAACGGTTTGAAATTCAAAACTTTACGGACAAACGACAAATATTCATAAACGAGTGGGTAGACGAAACGATAAGTTCTACAAAAAAATTGGAAATCCGTAAGTTCGGAGCGTTATTACAGAGAATGCAAAAAGGAGATGTTCTTATTGTGTCAGAATTATCGCGTTTGGGGCGTAACCTAATGCAGATCATGAAGATTTTGCATGATTGTATGGAAAAGGATGTTATGGTATATACGGTTAAGGAGAACTATGAACTCGGTAATAATATCAATTCAAAAGTACTGGCGTTTGCTTTTGGCTTATCAGCCGAAATAGAGCGTAACTTAATATCCCAACGAACAAAAGAGGCGCTTGCGCGAAGGAAAGCAGAAGGACAGATACTTGGTCGCCCCAAAGGTAGCAAATCACAAATGCGTAAACTTACAGGTAAAGAAGACGATATTAAATCATTGATGAATAAAAAAATATCTTACAGTGCTATAGGTAGAATTCTGGGGGTTCACCGCTTAACTGTCTCTTCATTTGTACGGGAAAAAATATAGAACCTGTTTTAATTACAGACGACAGGTCTACAACCTGCTGAACCCACCATCCCTTATTCAACTGTTAAGCAACCAACAGCGCGAACCGGGTAAAAAGTCAAGGCCGGGCGGGGCCGCTGAAAGCGAACAACTCCCGCCCGCTTGTATAGCCTTTACTTTTTATCCCGGCGGTGGGCTATCTTCGCGGTACAGGTGAATAAGGAATGTCAGCTATTTTGAGCGGCGGCAAAAGCAAATCGGTTATGAGCGCAGCGAATTTCCGTTTTGCTTCGCGCTGCGAGGCTGACGGCGGAATGAAACCCGGAGCGAAGTGCGTGGTGCAACGCAGCCGTTCGCCGCAGCCGGGAAGTGACCTGGCTGGGAACAAAAAAAGGAAATGTTGCAAAACACTTCCTTTTTTTAATGAACTTTATTTTACCGGCCTATTTTTGGGCCCCGGTCATAGCCTTGGTCTAAATCTTCGCCGGAGTTCCTGCCTTTTTTTGTTGCCTCATCGTTCATTAAATTCTCCTTTATTAATTCAGCCACCCACGTTTCCGATAGGGGCTTTACAACTGCTGTTAGTTCCGTTTGAATAGGATGGCTTTTCACAAACTCTGCAATCTCTATATTTCTTTCCCTGGCAACGGCTACAGGGTCTAATTTTAATTCATAAGGTATCTCCAGCATAACCACATTTTTGGGTAATGATTTTATGTTGTTTGATACTTGGTAAAGCACATGCTTTTGGGTGTTGTATAAACATACATAGCGGGTACCTGATTCTGACATGGCGGGGTTCGCAAAGCTAATCTTGTTCCATGGTGCAGCGTTTTCCCTTAATTCCCGTAACCGCCAGTCAACGGTAAATTCAGTACCCGCAAGGTTGATAGTTGGTAATTCGCCTGCTAAACGTCTATTCAGCCTTTCAGTTACCTTTTGTTCCTCGATTTGCTGCTCTATTAGTACCTGAAGCTGCTTTTGCGTTGGGTATTCAGATCGCATTTCCGCCCTGAATACCTTGATCTCCCTTTCAGTGGCATTCCGCATTTTCATAAAATCCAGTACTTTTTGTACACGTTGATCAAAATATAGCACCAGATTATCCGTCCACCTGCGATCAATCTCTTCCTGGTATAACTGTACAGCGTTAGGAGGATTAGTTCCAATTAGGTGAACACCCTCTTTATAAGAGCCCTCAACAGCTTCAACGGTACGACCATAGATTTGCAATCTATTATACAATGATTCGGATTGTACCGAAAATAACGTTGGGGCGACTAAATTATACCTGGAATCATGAGCTTCTTTGCCGACCAATCTCCCTGCCTTTTCATTGGCCTTCATTTCTTCGAAACGAATATGAGTACCCAATAAGCTTAAAAGCGGATGTACCGCAAGCAATTTGATTCCTACCCGATAACCCTTTTCCTGTAATTCTGCAATGGTCTGGTTCATGGCAGGCCCCGATGAAAAGGTTGTTTCGAGTATATAATTAAGCCGGTTTGTTTCGCAATACCTTCTTAACCCATTATTCCAGTCCTGGGCATATTTGGCGGTTAGTTCGGGATAATAAGCTTCGTACTTGTTTTTGATTTCTTCCGCTTTAGGATGGTAGTCCCGGAATAAATCGGCATTGCAGCTAATAACATGGCCGCCTAATTCTTTTATGGCAAGTTTTTCCAATTCTGTTTTACCTGCGCCGGGCTGGCCGCCTAAAATAATAACGGTAGGATTACTTGCAGTATCAATGCCACGCGTCAAGTCGTGGATAATATCTTCCTGAATGGTATTAAATTCGGCAGGGGATATTGTGTATAGGTGCTTTAAAGATGCTGTAAAATCTACAGCAACATCGCTGCTTAGATCTGGAGTTTTTTTTTCTCTGCTAATAAAATCGGGCTATATTTTCCAATGACCTGTTCCATTTTTTCCAGGCTGGAAAAAGTTTCCGTATCCCGGCTAACATTAATTCCTTCATCGCGTAAGCTTTCCAATTCTTTTATGCGATCCTGGTCGGGAATTGGCTTATTTAGTTCATTACGGCGTTCCCTTGAAGCAAGGGCAACAAGTCCGTTTAAAATAGAATTGGCGCTCTCTGTTAGTGAATACCAGTCCAGCGGGTTACGCTCCTGCACTGTTGAGGCAGCTGTTAATGGCAGGTTTAATTGTTCTGCTATTTTAACATAATCCTGGTAATCCATTACCACTCTTACCGGTGTCCCGGTGGCATCTGTCACAAATTGTGTTTCCATACTCTTATCCATAACGTCTATCAAATTTAATAATTATAAGTGATTAATTAATTGTTATTGTTGGTCGTGTTTTGCTTTAGTCAAAGCATTTGACATCTTTTGCCTTTGCGATTTGCCTGATTGTGCGTAAATTTCATTCCAGGCTGCAATGCTGGCGTTGCCCTCTTTATTATATTGATTCGCCTGGTAAGCATCTATTCCTTTATTGATAAATCCACCAATATAGATCACAATGGTGAAGATCAGTCCCCAAAAGAAAAACCGTCCAAACACCATTCTATAATATTCCCTGACATTGTTTTCCGGGAATAGATAAATCCTCCAAAACCTTTCAATAGGTTTTGGCCGCTTTTCTATCGCTGCCGTAATTTTCTCATAGCCATTGTTTATGGCGGCAATGACTTCCGACAAATCCGGTTTCGGTGTAACCACCTTTAAATTTTCAATTCGCTGGGCTATTTGCTCCAGGAGCAGGTCCCGCTTTTGCAGCGCTTCCTTTTCTGTTTCCATGAATTGCTGCGTCTTAATGTCCTGCCCCAGCATCTCTTTTAATACAGTGACTATAGACTGTTCATCCATTTCCATTTCTTGCTTTTTCATAATGACATACCATGTGATTGTTTACGTTCCTGTTGTTCCTTTAAATCTTGTTCCGTTGACGGCTTCTTCATAACATTCCTTAGCTGTTGGGCCAGCGATGGTTGCTGCCGCCTTACTAATTCCTGCTGTTGCCTCAACTGTTGTTCCTGCTTTAGTTTTTTTTCTATGTCTGCCAGGCTGTAACCTACCTGGCTGCCTTTAAACCTGACCACTTGCGCATCGGTAAAAGCAATACCCCGGCCTAACTCTACCGAATACCCCTGTTTTTCCATGTATGCAGCGATTTGTTTAATGCCTGTACATTGTTTTATAGCCTGCCCCAAATGTTGCTTTAAGACCTCCTTGCGCTGATCTATCCGTTGGCTTTGTGCTACCCGCTGTTCTTGTTTCAGGAATTTGTTCGGGCTTAACACCTGTGTCAACTTATAACTATGTTCCATTTCCCGACAAAATTCAGCCATGCGTTTATAACTGTTACTATCGCTGGCTGTGGGGCCCTCGTAGCCGATCCGGTTAGCCACGATATGCAGGTGTTCATGGCCGGTATCCGCGTGTGTGATGACCACATACTGTTTATCCGAAAAATCAAACTTTTGGGCCAGCGCCGCCGCAATATCCGCTTTGTCCTGCCGGTCTAACCGGTTGGCGTCCTGGTGCGCCAGGCTGATCGACATATGAAAAACAGGCCTGCTTACGTTAGGATTTAGCTTACTGACCTCGACAAATTGCCGGATCAATTCTTTCTTGTTGCCAAAACATTGATTGTAATAAATCACTTCCGCCTGTTTCTTCTTCATTTCCAACTTTTGCAGCTCCTCATTTTCCTGCAACCTGCCCTCGTGCAGGTATTGCATACATCCCCGGAAGCTTTTCCCCGTTGCTATTTTTCCGATCATTCCAAGTAGGTTTTAACGTCCTTGACTATTTCTTGAATGGCCCTGACCTCCTGGTTGAGCAACGCTCTATCCAAGGCGTTGAGGTCTTCCCCTTTATTCCGTTTCTTAGCGATCTGGTTCAGGTTCGCTGCCATGTGATTGAGCATCCCGGTAAATTGCAACACCTCTTTTGGCAAGCTTTTTACCATCATCCTGACGCGGCCATTTAAGCCTAACTCCCGCAGGTAAACCGACACATTTGTTCTTGCACTCTTGGCATTGGATTGTATGATCTTCTTTTCAATGATATTGCACATAACTGTTAAATGTGTGTTTCTTTTTAATTCTGATTTCGGCCTGCCTCCCTTATTACCTGTTCTCTTTTTACTTATTTTTTGCATCTAAATAAATAGGTGTATAGATGTTTATATAGCTTAATCCTGTCTTTTAAAAGTCTTTAAAAAATCCCCCCGAATGCGATAGCATGAGGGGGGCCAGCGAGTTTCGGCAGGGCCGAAACATAGCTGGCTCCGCAAAAAACGAAATTGCCGATGCCGCCATGCCGATCCTCTTCATAGGCTCAACCCCCTGCTCTGCTGCTGCTGAATTTTGAGATAGACGTTAAGGTCTTTGTAGCCGCTATAAAAGTGGCTGGCATCCTCTGCATTCGGAATTATTTGTTTAATGAAAGTCACCGTTTTTGCTGCCGCCTTATCGTGATCTATGTACAATTTAGCTGCAGCGTGTTGTTGCAAAATCGGAGAGAAATACCAATGATTACCCTCTTTAATATATTGTGGGCAGAACCCGTATTGCGCCAGGTAATCGACTATTGATAATTTTCTGGCTTCATCACATTTTAGTTTACGCATAGCTTTGTTGGTTTTATTTCGACTTCATGCTTTTTGAATATGTACGCCTGGGTAAAACGATGCTGTCCCGTAATTCGGAAAAAGTTTGCTTACGTCCCTGCCTGATCCATTCCTCTAATTCAGATTTATAGAAATACAGCCGCTTACCCTGTTTATTGACTGGGATTTCCTTACGGCTTACTTTACTATAAACGGTGGGTACGGCCAAGTCTAAAAAGTCGGCGGCTTCTTTGATATTAATTGGCTGGTCGGGTCCGGCCTGCTGTGTCCCGTGTTCGGTTAACAGCGTTTCGATGTGGTCAACCTTTTCAAGCAGGCGGGTGACCGCTTCGGGTAATTGATTAAATGTTAGTGTTTCCATTAGCGCACAATTTTGTTTTATGTCGCAATGGTAGGGAGTTGTTTTGCAGGGTTACAAGGGGGTTACTGGTAACCCCACTGCTACCCCCTCGTTTTTTTGTTATTTTTTGTTCCGGGGAACCGGTAGGATGAGAAATTTATCTTCTTTCTGCTCGATTTTTAGAATTGGAGATTTGCAAGGGCGCATGTTGGTTGAGATCAGATCATTCAAATATCCTTCTGTAAATTCACTGGTTTTGCCTTTCGGGGACACGTATAGGAATTTTGGGGCCAGCCATTTTTCGAGGTCAGCTTGCTGGCACCCTACGATTAAATTGGCATCATAAAGTTGTTTAAAGGCATCTGCCAGCTGATTACCATTGCCACGGAATGTAAGCGGAGATTCTGGCGTTTGATCGTTAAGTAACAGTCTTTTTAACATGACATGATCTTCGGTAACAAAGTAGTCTTTAAGTACCTCATAAAATTGGCTTGACATACCGGCAGCAAAAGTTGGATAACGTATGGCACTTTTATTTGGTTCTGTGTTTGCCTGATCTTCATCCGAAAGGCGGTCATTTACATTTCCCTCTACAGGAAAGCGATTGGCCTTGCGAAACTCTTCATAGGTTATTTTAGATTTAGGGGGATTCAATCGCAATTCGATATCACGGATCAGTTCTCTTAAAAACGTTTCACGGAGCTTGATCGAATCAGCCAGGTCTTCGACAAACGCGCCGGTTATTCCAATGTCAGAGCTACTGCTTTGAAGATTGTGGACAATAAACAATTTGTCAAGGTCAATGGAAAAAATATAGTCGTCTTTATAATCTTGCAGCCATTCACTATGATGGTTGTGCCAATTCTTCCAAAGTAGTTTAATACGCTCCAAAACTTTCTGTAATTGTTCCAGTTGCAAGCTCATTAGGCCCTCTTCCAATGTCAGCAGGTCGATTAGCGCCATGTCTTTGAGTACCCTTAATTCGCTTTTATAAGAGAAAGAATCATAATAATTCGTTTCACGGGTAATATCGTAAGCATTCCCTTGCTGTCTTTTGATTTTATTAAAATCACTTGCGTCAACAACCTCCTGCTTGGTTACTCTAAGATTAAAAGTTTGTATGCGGGTTAGAAATTCCTTTAGATGCTTCATATCATTGCACTTTCAAATATAAATTTACAATTTAAATTTTTCTATTGATTATCGTGCGTTAGACTATACTAATAAGATACTCTTATACTATAATTTTTCAAAAGAACTTGCGCAGGTTCTATTTAGTAACTGGTGAGATTAATTTACTTTCGATTCTTTTCAGTGAAAAGTCTACATCTTTTGTAGCTTCTTCGAACGCTTCATCAGAATTCTCAAACGATGCGAATACTAAAATTTGCTGATCTTTATATTTTGAAAGTTCCTGCAAAAATGTTCTGAAATTTTCAATAGACATATCCTGTTGTTTCGGTTCATCCAGTATTAATAACATTGGATGATTAGTTTTGAATTCAGTAGCAACCTTCAGTATCGAAGTAAAATAAGCCCATAAACATCTGATAAAATCACTGGCAGACGAATCAAATTTGATATTATAGTACAATTGCTCACCGGCAATTTTTTGCGCTACAGGAAGATAGCTATCATGTGAAATCCGAATTGCCTCAAAGGGTTTACTTTGATAGTTAAATTTTCTTAATAGAGCTATGAAGTGATCTTTTAATGAATTAAGTTTTCGCTTATCTTCTGTAGAGAAAAAATCTTGTGGTAAATCGGTTTCATTTGATAAAATCCTTTCGTAGGCTTTTGATAATACTTTTAGATCTTCAATTAGTGCATTAAATTCCTCAATTACTTTGCCTAAAAATTCAACACGTTTTCTAAGGTTTAAACGCTTTTCTATTTCTACAATTGATGGTAATCTCTCATCCTGGGTAAGTTCCTGTTTCAAGGTTCTTATAGACTGCCTAACGTCAGCAATTTGTGATTGATATTCAGAAAGTTTCTTTTGCTTTTCCTGGATGTTTTTCTTTTGTCCGTCCACATAAACTTCAATCATTTTTTGTTGAGCCTCTATGTATGCTATATTGTCTTCCAATCGCATCGCGGTTTGGTGAATTTCAATCGGAAGAAGCGAATCCCTTATTTCCTGATGACAGGTTGGACAAATATCGGAAGCCGTTTCCGCTGGAAGATCAAAGCCAAGCTTTTTGACTTTTAGGGCACCTTTGTTTTTTCTCAAATCCTCCTGAACAGCTTCTAACTGTTTACCATACTGTTTTAGCTTATCATAGTCATAATTTAATTCGGGAGACAACATTTCGTAGTTCAGCGAAAGTTGATTCAATTGGTTTCCCAAGTTATTGAGTGCAACCTGATTTTCATTGACCTTACTGCCTACCGTTGATATTTCTATCTTATTCAGTCCCTCAAGTTCTCTTTTCAATCGCTCATTATAATCAACAAGGGTTACCTGCTTGTCTTCAGTATCGTTAATTCCGATGAAAATTTCACCGGTGAAATTTATAATTCGCGGGGTAGATTCTAAACCCCTTAAACTTCCCCCACTCTTTTCGGCAAGCTTAGAGAATTGTAAATAGAGATTCTGCCACCGATTAGTCACGTTTTGCTTCTCAAAACTGAGTACTCGTTTCTTTTTCTCGTTTTCAAATACATCAAGAGCCAGAAGAAATTCTACTACCCTGCTCTCCGTATTACGCATAGAATAATAGGGCATAGTAGCAAAAAAATCAGACCATCCCGATTTTTGCTCTAAAATGAAAGCGGGGGCAATTTGCTGCACGTACATTTTGGCAAATTCACCTTGTGTGTTTACCGTTTCGGGTAGGTTCCATTTAAGAAATTCCGCCAGATATAAATGAAATCCATATATGTCATCTGTTGCACCACCTTTATCGTGAATGAACATTGGCCGGCTGTTTAACGTTTTGTTTTCCCCTGTTATGAGCGCGCCGTCATAAACATCAACCAGTTGTGATTTACGCCCGGGCGTGGTAACGCCCCTTCTAATCGTAATAATGCTTTCATTTTCAATTTCCAGATATACATAAGACTGGACAATTTGATGGAATTTATCTTTTGGAAATTCTACCTGATCTTTTAAAGCAGATTGCATCGTCTTTTCGTTCTTGCCGCCAAGAAGCTCCTCAAAACCAAGCGCGTAGATAATGCTCTGAAACAAACTGGACTTGCCAGAGCTGTTATCACCTCTAATAATGTTCAGGCCATTGTCAAACTGAAACTGAGCGCCATACAACCCACTTGTTGTATTTACTTCTAATTTAACTGCTTTAATTTTCAACATAAAAAAGAGACCACTGTTTAGTCATTGTGTTAATTCTACTGTCAGTAATGGTATTCTTGCCAAGTGATTTTAGAAAAGCTTTTTCATCGACCAGAAGTTCGTTATCACTCATTATCATATTAAAAAATTGCAACCCCTTTTCAGTGGACAACTGGTAATTTTTTCCGTCTACGATATCACATATTTTCTCAGCTGTTGCCAGCTGTAAGGCTCTGTTTAGTGCCGGTTCAATTCCCCAAACTGAAAATTCACCTACAAAATTTTTTCTTATATAATCAGCAAGCAAAGCAGTATGCTTTTTTGATGCCAATGCCCAAGAAAACAAGTGTAACTTCAACAAGCTTGCCTTGTCACTCCTGCAACATAATTTAAGGATGAGTACTATAATGGCAATCTTATACATTGGCCGGTAATCCGCTGGAATGGGAATTGGCCGTTTAGTGAACGAGAGTTTTTTTATAAATAGATCTTCCATTATTCAAAGCTTATGGGGCAACGCAGAATCCAATCGGACATTACATAGTCCGTTAACCGATCTATCATAATGTCATCCAAATAAGAAAATGTCTCTTTTAATTTATTCTTTAGTTCTGCTTCAATATCATCATAAAGTTTATTGTTATCCCCGCTGAAGACCGCACACTTATCTTCAACACGTTTTTCAAACTGAGAAATGACCTTTACGAACTTCTCATACTGATCCTGAAAACTTTCTTTCCATTTGCGGACCATCAAATCACCATTTAGAAAGTTGGCAACCGTATTTTGAGTTAGTTTATTAACTTTATTGTCAAATGTCGGAGATGCGGACGGAACCCTTTGTTCGTGTTTTTTAACGGCGGTATCTACCAAGCTTATTTCTTTAGTCTTCCAATCGGCAATATCTTCAGATGTAGACTTGGCGGGATCAATATCGAGTTTCTTTTTTCTTGACTCTAACACGATCGGTATTTGCTCAATAAAAAAATCAATGTCATGTACTAATACATCAAAATCATCAGCTAATAGATCATCTTTCAGTTGTCTGTATTCTTCAGCTTTAGTTTGACAATGCTTAACAAGGTCTTTTTTCTTGTATTCCGGAGTTACGAATATCCATTTCGATATCTTTACACCGTTGAAGTATCCTTGTAATTGGCTTTTATAAGTGGTTAGTTTCCCAAGATCAGCGGTAATTTTATCTCGCTGTACCTCGTAAAGTTTGTCAGGGTTGTAATCCATATCAGGGCAATAGCACTGGAATACAACGCCAGATCGGGTAAAGCCTTCTATTCCTAAATCACCTTGCCAGGCAGGCATTTCCTGATAGCCGTCGCTTTCATATTTGTGCTTAAAACATAGTTGGCAGAAATCTTCCCAGCTGTCGCCATTAAAAGTGCCGTAAATGGTTTTATACATTATAGTGAAGAGGTTTATATTTAGTATTTGGAAAATTAGCACAATATTAAATACTATCCTAATAATCGATAAATTTTCATTTATACCAACTTGATATATTCATAGAAGGAATCAAGTTGGTATAAAAAATTGATTCGTATGCAACCTCACAAAAAGCGCTATGTCTGATCATCCCGCAATGATTTGAAGATTATTGCTACCAAATATCCATTTATCAGTGTACTTAAATCGCCAGTAAATCAAGTGCCATTAATTTTGTCCAATGCAAAAAGTTCAAAATTGTGTGAGAAATGTGTGAGAAACAAAAAACCCAACTCGCCAGAGTTGGGTTAAATCATTGATTTTCAGGCTCCTGAGCCTGGACTCGAACCAGGGACCCTCTGATTAACAGTCAGATGCTCTAACCAGCTGAGCTACTCAGGAATCATTTTCCCTTTTGGAGTGTGCAAAAGTATAATTTCCATTGAAACTTTGCAATATTTCTAATAAAAAAAATTAAGATAATTTAAATTATAGTCAGTATAGGCTGATTAACAGGTAAATAATTTTTAGTTTCCAATACATAAAATCACTTTCGTCAGGTAATTTTAGTTTAGAATACCTATAATGAGTATTTGTGAGGTAAAATCGCAATATTTGCGCAAAATACTATATAATGAGCTTAGTTGTTATTGGCAGTGTAGCGTTCGACGCTATTGAAACACCCTTTGGTAAAACTGATAAAATTGTTGGCGGTGCGGCTACTTACGCAAGCTTAGCGGCATCTTATTTTAGTGATGATGTTAAAATTGTTGCTGTTGTAGGCGATGATTTTCCGCATAGCGAAATTGAGGAGTTCCACATCCATCATATCGATACCGAAGGTTTGCAGATCAAACAAGGCGAGAAGTCCTTTTTTTGGTCGGGTAAATACCATAACGATATGAATAGCCGCGATACGCTGATAACTGAACTTAATGTATTGGGAGACTTCGATCCCATCATCCCGGAAAGCTACCAGGATTGCGAATACCTTATGTTGGGTAATTTGACACCACAAGTACAGCAAACAGTTATTAAACGCCTTAAAAACCGCCCTAAGTTGATTGTGATGGACACCATGAACTTTTGGATGGATATTGCCATGGAAGATCTGCTGGAGACCATTAAATTGATCGACGTTTTAACAATTAACGATGCCGAGGCACGCCAGTTGTCAGGCGAATACTCTTTAGTAAAAGCTGCCGCCAAAATATTACAGATGGGTCCTAAGTACCTCATCATAAAGAAAGGCGAACATGGTGCCCTACTGTTTGGCGAAGGCCTGATCTTTTCAGCGCCGGCATTGCCATTAGCCGAAGTATTTGATCCAACCGGCGCAGGTGATACGTTTGCTGGTGGATTTATAGGTTATTTGGCAAAAGTTGGCGAAGTTAGTTTTGCGAATATGAAAAATGCGATCATTTACGGATCAGCATTAGCTTCATTTTGTGTAGAAAAATTTGGCACCGAAAAGATAAAGAATCTAAGTCAGGAAGAAATAGCAGCGCGTGTGCAGGAGTTTGTTGTATTATCTCAATTCTCTATAGATATTAAGGCTTCAATTGTCCAACAGCTTTAAACCGCACAAAAACTTCGTGTGTGTGGGGGGCATCGGCAAGTTCGGGTGTTAAGTCCTGACCTGCCCAGTGTTCGTAGTGTTGCCCTTTGCGCCACAGGCGGCTTTCGGTCACATCAAATATAATGCCCTGGTACGCTACCCATATTTCAGGCTTGTCTTGCCCATTACGCAGGGCTAATTGAGATTTAGTATATTGAGGTAGTTCAGGCATGGTGTATTTTGATTGATCTTAATCTGAAGTATTCAAAAAAGCCGATATTCATCAGCAATAAAGCCATGCAATAAAAATGATCTTCAATAGGTATGGTACCTAATCGTAACCCTAAGTTTTGCGCATTATTATACATTACTACTGGCCAGGCGGTCAGTATGCCGTTAATGATATAAAATGGTATCAGTACCACTAAAAAACTTATATAAAAGCGACTGAGCCAACGCACTTTATAAATAAATTGGAACAGGATTACCAGGAACGCAAGCAATGTAAAAGTTACCCGTGTATATAACCTGTGATGATAAAATATCAGTATTAAGATAGAAGATATGATGATCAGGTTGGAGATAATACGTGTTAATCGCATACTCATTTCCCATTTAATATAATAGTTTAGGCATGCATAAATAAATATACAGGCGAAGGGCACTGTTAAAAAGAAAAAGATCTCCTCTATAGGCAATTGTAAAATGGTGATGCCGGTTATATATTTCGGGTTGAATGACCATACGCCATACACCGTAAATAGTACATCCCAAAACAAAAAAACAAGTCCGCTTATTAGTAGGCCTGGCCAAATAAATTTCCATTTTTTATGGAACTGCACTTTTTTGTCAAAAGACAATGCCAGCGGGAAAAGTATCGTGAAAAAATTAATAAGCAGATAAGTAAACCTCACAAAGTAAATTTAGATGTTAAGATAGTTATTTGGGTTGAATTTTAAATAAGATTCAGCTTTTGCTGCACTAAAGCTTTGCAGTAGAGCGACAGCTTATGGGTGTCGGATATACGAATCCGTTTTTGCAGTACGATAGATGCGGGTAGTTTTGTGATTTTCTTAAAAAGCTGGGAATAACAAATGTAGGCAATATATATTCCCAGGCGCGCGCCCTTTGGCAATTGTTTTAATCCCTTAAAACCATCGTCAAAGTCTTTTTTAATATCAGCTTCTATCCGTTGTTTATCAGCTTCGCCAAAGTTGGTAAAATCAATTTCGGGGAAATACATGCGGCCTCGTTCTTCAAGATCAGATTTGATGTCCCTCAAAAAATTAACTTTTTGAAATGCGGACCCCAAACTACGGGCGGCAGGCAGTAAATGCAGATATTGTTTATCATCACCCCCGCAAAAAACTTTAAGACACATCAGGCCAATAACCTCAGCCGAACCGTAGATATAAGTTTGATAGCTTTCCTTATTATGTATTTTTTTATCGAGGTCCATTTCCATCGAACATAAAAAGGCATCTATTAAGTCGGGATTGATTTGGTATTGATTAACAACTGCCTGAAATGCCTGCAAAATAGGGTTGAGGCTGATTTTTTGTTCTATCGCTTTAAATGTATCCAGTCTGAATTCCTTTATCAACTTATGCTTATCATGCTCATGAAAGGTGTCTACAATCTCATCAGCTAATCGTACAAAACCATAAATTGCATAAACCGGAGCCCTGAATTTTGGCTCAAATGCCTTAATGCCAATGCTAAACGAGGTACTATATTTTTGGGTGACCACCCTGCTGCAATCAAAGCAGGTTTGGTTATATAGTTCGATTTGATTGGCTTGCATAGACGTGTAAAAGTACAAATTTAAAGCCATAATGTTTTTTAGCCAGCGCGAAACAATTTGGTTAATTTAGGAGCTTTATGCGCGCGAATAACAATAAACATATAATAGTAATTGGGGCAGGTTTTGCGGGGATGTCGGCAGCATGCATCCTGGCGAAAGAAGGTTTTAAAGTTACTATCCTTGAAAAAAACAATCAACCGGGCGGAAGGGCGCGGGTTTGGAAAAAAGATGGCTTTACCTTTGATATGGGCCCAAGCTGGTACTGGATGCCCGATGTGTTTGAAAACTTTTTTGCGCTGTTTGGTAAATCGCCACAGGATTTTTATGAATTGAAAAGATTAGACCCCGCTTACCGCGTTTATTTTGGCAAGGGTGATGAAATGGATATCCCTGCTAAAATGCCAGCTTTGAAAGTACTTTTTGAAAGCATTGAACCCGGCAGCAGCAAAGGATTAAAAGAATTTTTAAAGCAAGCAGAATACAAATACCAAGTAGGGATGGGGGAGTATGTATTGCGCCCTTCGCATACTATTACTGAGTTTATCGATTGGAACTTGATTCGAAAAAGCTTTAGTATGCAATTGCTTACGGGCATGAGCAAGCATGTGCGCAAGTATTTCAAGAATCCAAAATTGATAAAGCTGCTGGAGTTTCCCGTATTGTTTTTAGGTGCGAAGCCGCAGGATACCCCAGCCATGTACAGCATGATGAATTATGCTGATTTGGTTTTAGGTACCTGGTACCCGATGGGAGGGATGAATGAAATTGTTAAAGCGATGGTAAGTATTGCTGAGGAAAATCAAGTTGACATCAAACTGAACACCGAAGTGCTCAAAATAGAGGCAGAGGATGAATTAGTTAAATACATTATCACCAATAAGGGTGTCGTAGAGGCCGATTTTGTGATAACCGGGGCTGATTATGAACATAGTGATCAAAAGTTAATCGATGAGCTTTATCGTAACTATGATCGTAAATATTGGGATAGCCGCACCATGTCACCCTCAAGTTTATTGTTTTACATCGGTATAAATAAAAAATTGGGAGCTATTAAACACCATAATTTATTTTTTGATGAAGATTTTGAGCAGCATGCCGAAGAGATTTACACCAAACCGCAATGGCCTGAGAAACCCTTATTTTATGTTTGCTGTCCATCAAAAACAGACAGCAGCGTAGCACCCGATGGTTGCGAAAATTTATTTTTTTTGATACCATTAGCTCCGGGTTTGGAAGATAATGATGAGTTGCGCGAGAAATATTTTAATTTGATAGTTAACAGGTTTGAAAACATCACCGGAGAAAGTTTAAAAGACAATATTGTAGTAAAGCGCAGCTATGCTATGAATGATTTTAAGGCTGATTATAATTCCTTTAAAGGGAATGCTTACGGGTTAGCCAATACACTTGCGCAAACAGCTTTTTTTAAACCGGCTATTCGCGCAAAACATATTAAAAATATGCTGTTTACAGGGCAATTAACTGTGCCGGGGCCAGGTGTGCCGCCTGCTTTAATATCCGGGCAGATAGCGGCAGGGGAAACTATAAAATATTTTACTAAACAAAAATAGCCTTGCAAAACTACAAGGCTACCAATGTTGTAGAGTCGTATATTTATTAAGAGTTCATGGTACGTATCATTCTTGGTGGCGCTGATGGTGGTTGCACGCTTAGCTGGTTAATTATACCGCTTACTACTTTAGGCAAGTCATCAATATTCTTTTGTGGATCATGGTGAACTTCGCCTACACCGTAGCCTCTCCAAACCACTTTACGGGTTCTGCGGTCTATCAGGTCAATAATTAAAGTTCCTTCTTTATAATGTTCCTGCTCGGCATAAGTTAAGCCTCCACTGTAGGCAAATGGCGCGCCACCATAGTAGTAAGGGCTAAATCCACCCCAGCCGTAGCCTCCTCTCCAACCGTAACCAAAGCCAAGGCCGAAACCGCCCCAGCCATAACCACCCCAACCGTAACCCGGGCCCCAGCCATAACCGCCCCAGCCGTAGTTGCTGTAGTAGTTAGTTCTTGTACCACGACCAACAGTAGTGGTATAGCTAATCAACAAATCGGGTT
Source organism: Mucilaginibacter tundrae (assembly GCF_013408825.1). GTDB lineage: Bacteria > Bacteroidota > Bacteroidia > Sphingobacteriales > Sphingobacteriaceae > Mucilaginibacter. The sequence continues at coordinate 376,460 of NZ_JACCBZ010000006.1, read as the reverse complement.
GTTTTTGTGAAATAGACAAGCCTTTATTCTCTAAAGCTGAGGTTGCTGCATCCTTGATCTTAGCATCAGCCATGGCTACATTACCGGGAACTTTACCCTTGCCACTGCCCATCGGCATCCAGGCAAAAGTGTGGTACCTGCTCATGTTTGTTGTGTTAAGGCCCGCTGTATAATAGTTGTAAGTATTACAAGCAGAAAGGCTGGCTGCAATCAATACAATCAGCCCTAAGTAAATCGATCTTTTCATAGTTTTTATGCGCCCTCGGTTGTATATTTATTAGACTAACAATCAATAAAAGGTTTAACGGTTAAATGATATTTTTTTCAATAAATTTCAACCAAAACAAATCTATCAATTAACACGCCAATGTACTTAATCAGCGGGTAATTTTTTTGATAGAAATACATTAGAATAGCATTAAAAATCAACTATATCTGTCCCTCGCGTTTACGCATGAACCATTCGGCGCTGAGCAGGGCTAAAATGATCACAAAAATCCATTTCACATCCAAGAGGTCATCGTAGTGTTTCCCTTCGTAAATTATGGTTTTAATGTTATCATTTTTCTTGATGAGATTGGCAAGTTTATCTATTTGTGATGGCAACAACATTTGTCCGCCTGATTGTTCAGCAATGGCATTTAATAATTGGTGATTAGCCGCGCTCTGGCGGGTTTCCATGTTTAACGTTTTTATGGTTAACTGGCCATTAGCTGTAAGTGCCCTACTTCCCAATTTAGTAGTAGCAACGTAACTATATTCATCAACGGGAAGTGTACCTGCATCTAATTGATAACTTTGACCATTACGGGTAAACAGAAAACTATATTTTTTACCTGAATGAGCTGTTAAATCAATCTTTACATTGGGTGTATTGATGAGTTCGAGGGCATCGTTATATAATTCGGCGTTAATTATTACATCCTCGCCCTCATCAAAAACAGATTTAGCTGGGTAAACCCTGAATTGCTGATGATTGGCATTGGCGGTTAAATACTGCACACTTTGATCCAATAGTTCTTCCATGGCGTGGTGATTGCCGTCTGCTTTAAATTCGGCTAGTTGCCAGCGCCACAGGCCCTCGCCCAATAACAAGCCAATTCGTTGGCCACCTTCATCGGTAAATGAAAGTAAGGGATAAGAGGTTGTAATGTCGCCAATTTTTTGTTTGAGTAATACCTTATTGGATGATGACGATGTATAGTTGCCAAATGGTGCTAATAGCGGCGGGAATAAGCTTATTTTTTGCTTGGTGGAATCTGATAAGGTAAAAGCTGAAAACTCCGGTAGAGGCGTCGCAAATACCTCCTGAAGCTGATTGCTGTTGTCGTATACTTTTACAGCGGTTTGTGTGGCATTAAAATCTTGCAAATTGGTTTGTGCACCAAGCATATACCAAACTGGTATTTTTATCTTGGCGATGATGTTTTGCAGGATGCCGGAGCTATTGACTGTTAGTTGGTGTAAAATGACTAGACCGTAATCATCGGGTTTGATGGTAGCGAGATCGGATAACAGCACAGCTTTAACTTCATAATTTTTATCGCTTTCAATATCCTGTTTTATTACATTTAGATCAGGGTGAAGGTTATTGTAAACCAATAATATCTTTTGCCGGGTATCCAGTACATCTACATAAATAGTTTCGGTGTTATTTTGGGTAGATAACTCGTTTTTAATAGGTGTTATACTGACGTTGAACTTACGAATGCCTTTTTTATCAGCATTAAGCTTGATAGGCACCAATTTTTGAAAAGCATCCGAAGTAACAGCAATATTTTGGTTTGATACCTGCCTGCCATCTTCGGTAACGGTTAAGCGCATGTTTTCGCCTTTGCTTTGGTAGGCTTGGATTAAAACTTCAATCTCGAAATCATTTCCTAAAAAAGCTGTTTTGTTATAGTTGACGTTGGCTATCAGTAAGTCGCGTTTTGGTGTGGTGTCGCCAAGGGCGATGGTATAGATGGTAGATTTGATATTTCTCGCCTCGTATTGCGGGTCCGTACCCTGATTATATAAACCATCGGTAGCTAATATTATCGCGCCGATGTTTTGGTTTACATAGCGCTCGTTTACTTGCTTTAATGCCGAGGCAATATCGGTTTGCTTACCATCGAATTTATTGGATAGACCGTTATTAAGTGTACGATCAAAATTAAATTCGTGAACTTCGTAGTTATCGCCCAGTGAGGATTTGAGTTTTGTTAAAGCCCCCTCTAAATCTCCCCCGGGAGGGGAGAATTGATTTGGTGTTGGAAAAAGTTTTATGGATTCAGAATTATCCTGCAAAATCAAAATCAATGGCTTTTGTGATTGATAACTTATCGACTTTACCAATGGTGCCAGTAATAATAGCGACAACATAAATACCGTCAGCGTACGAAACGCGAACAGGAGATACCGAAATTGTTTATTGAGATCAAGTGGCTGGCGATACATCAGCCACGCGTACAAACAACCTAACAGCAGGCAAGCCAAAGCCCACCATCCTGAAACCGCTCCCCATGTTATAGAAAATAAAAACAGCATATCCGGTAAACCAAATATGCTGTTTATTTATGAATTATGTATCTTGAAAGGAGAAGTTGAGTTTTATTTAATATTATAAGAAACTAGTCTCTAACCACTAACCTCTAATCTCTATCCTACAACATCCCACCATCAACCCGGATAACCTGCCCGGTGATATAAGTTGCCATATCCGATGCCAGGAAAACACAAGCATTAGCCACATCAGCTGTTTCGCCGGCACGTTTAAGCGGGATGGCCTGTGCCCAGCCTTCAACCACCTTAGGGTCTAATACCTCAGTCATTTCGGTGCGGATAAAGCCCGGTGCTACCACGTTAGTACGTATATTTCTTGAACCTAATTCTTTAGCAATTGATTTAGAGAAGCCAATGATACCGGCCTTCGATGCCGCGTAATTAGCCTGGCCGGCATTACCCTGCACACCAACAACCGAACTCATGTTAATAAATACGCCATCACGGTTTTTCATCATGATTTTTGATGCCGCTTTGGTAACGTTGAATATTGATTTCAGGTTTACATCCATCACTTCATCCCATTGCTCCTCGGTCATGCGCATTAGCAAACCATCTTTGGTTATGCCGGCATTGTTAACCACAATATTTAGCGTGCCGAAATCGGCAATAATATCAGCTATTAATTTTTCAGCCTCATCAAACTTAGAAGCATCAGAACGATAGCCTTTTACTTTTGTGCCGTGGCTTTGCAATTCCTGCTCTAATGCCTGTCCTTTTTCAACAGACGATAAATAGGTAAAGGCTACGTTGGCACCATGTTCAGCAAACTTTTCGGCTATTGTACGGCCTATGCCTTTTGACGCGCCTGTGATCAGCGCGGTTTTTCCTTCTAATAATTTCATGAAGCTTAATAAATTCGTTTTCGGGGAGCGAAGATAATTATTTTGGCTGAAACTGCGAAAAGGGCGATGTTCGCGTCATTTGCTAATTACTTCGGGTTTTTAAAATTTCTTGATATTCCTTTTGTAATTCCAACAAACAATTGGCACATAAGCAGCCGTCAAACAGTTCACTTACATATTGGGTTTCATTCAATGTTAACTGCACTTTGGCGCATTGGCATTTGGTAAATGAGTTTGCCTTGCATTCAAATGGAGCTTTGCAGCGTTCGCAGTATACTGTTTCGTGTTTTGGATCGATCACTAAAAATGATAAGTTAACGCTACATTACCCGAAAATGATTTGTTTACAGTTGTGCTGTAACCAGAATCATATGCATCCCCGGTACCTGAATCAGATGACAGCATGAAGTTATATTTAGCTTCCAAACCTAAACTAAGATTATCGCTCACCATAAAATCTACACCTATCTTCGGCGCGATGTAGGATTGCTCTTCAGTTGTATTTAATGTGTTTATATCGCCCTGGCCATCATTGGTGGTTACGGTAAAGAAATTATAATAACTTCCAAGGTTTAATCCAAAATATACTTTGGCATTATCAGTAACCTGAATATTATATGCAGCGCCTAAATAAACTTCTAGTGAACTGAAATTGCCATATTGCGCATAGCCCTGGGTTGGATCATTTCCATAAAAATAAAAAGTATCCAGTTTTGGTTTGTACGATACGTAGCCAATTGTGGTATTAAAAGTAAAATTACCATAATTGCGAAGTACGCTAAAACTAAAAGTTGGCGCTGCTTTAAATGTGGTACCTAAATTACCCGTAGGTACATCATAACCACCACTTAACGAAATGGCCCAGGTGCCGCCAAAACTTCCGCCGCCACTTCCTCCGCTGCCGCCACCATCACCGCCATACGTCAAGCCTCCGTTGTTACGTTTTGGAGCATCTGTGGCAGAATACATTTGTGCATTTACAGATGTATGTAATAAAACGATTAAAGTTGTTAAAATTATTGATTTAATGGATTTTTTATAGACTACTGCATTGAATATATGATACATACGAATGAGGTTGAATGCCTAAAAGTAGTAAAAAATCCGTAGTAAAAACAAAGCCGTAGAAAATAATTATAGCTTTAACTATTAATTATTAACTACGGATTAAATCTTAACAGGTACTCAAAAAAATGTTATGCAGAGCAAGTTACGCAGCCTTCTTCCATTGAGCATGACGGGCCGGCAGGTACATCGTTAGTCAATTCTGCAACCACTTCTGGTATTACCGCATCCATGTTTTTGCCGCCCTGGTTCTCAACAGTAAATTTAACCGCTTGCGACGCTGCTTGTGTACGCAGGTAGTACATACCAGTTTTTAAACCTTTCTTCCATGCGTAGAAATGCATTGAAGTTAGTTTAGAAGCATTAGGCGCATTGATGAACAAGTTTAATGATTGCGACTGGCAAACATAAGCGCCACGGTCAGCAGCCATGTCAATAATGCTGCGCATTTTTATTTCCCAAACTGTTTTGTAAAGTTCTTTTACGTCAGCAGGGATTTCAGCGATCTCCTGGATTGATCCGTTTGCTGTGATGATCTTATCTTTCATCTCGGTATCCCAGAGGCCACGATTAACTAGATCACGCAATAAGTATTTGTTTACCACGATGAACTCACCGCTCAATACACGACGGGTGTAGATGTTTGAGGTATAAGGCTCAAAGCACTCGTTGTTACCCAATATTTGTGAGGTTGAAGCTGTTGGCATAGGCGCAACCAATAATGAATTACGCACACCATGGTTCATTACATCTAAACGCAGGTTTTCCCAATCCCAACGGCCGCTTTCTGGTTTTACATTCCAAAGATCGAATTGGAATTTTCCTTGTGATAATGGTGAGCCTTTGAAAGTTTCGTAAGCGCCATCTTTTATAGCAAGATCTTTAGAAGCAGTCATCGCAGCGAAATAGATGGTTTCAAATATTTCGATGTTCAGTTTTTTAGCTTCGTCGCTTTCAAACGGCATACGTAGTTGGATAAAGGTATCAGCCAAACCTTGTACACCTAAACCAATAGGGCGGTGACGTAAGTTTGAGTAACGAGCTTCCTCAACAGGGTAGTAATTATTATCGATGATCTTGTTCAGGTTGATAGCAGCCTGGTAAGTAACCTCGTATAATTTGTTATGATCAAATACACCGTTCTGAATATATCTTGGTAATGCTAATGATGCAAGGTTACAAACCGCAACTTCGTTAGCATCGGTATACTCCATAATCTCGGTACATAAGTTCGAGCTTTTTATGGTACCTAAGTTTTGCTGATTTGATTTACCGTTAGCAGCATCCTTGTATAACAAGTATGGTGTACCGGTTTCTACCTGGGCATCTAATATCGCGAACCAAAGTTCCTGTGCTTTTACCGTTCTGCGGGCACGGCCTTCTTTTTCGTATCTTTCGTATAGGGCCTCAAATTCTTTACCCCAGCAATCAGCTAATCCCGGTGCTTCGTGCGGACAGAATAAGCTCCACTCTTCATTAGCTTCAACACGGCGCATAAATAGGTCAGAAACCCAAAGTGCATAGAATAAGTCGCGTGCACGCATTTCCTCTTTACCATGGTTTTTACGAAGGTCTAAGAAGTCAAACACATCTGCATGCCAAGGCTCTAAATAAATAGCGAAAGCGCCTTTACGTTTACCACCACCCTGATCTACATAACGGGCAGTATCGTTAAATACTTTAAGCATTGGGATAATACCGTTGCTGGTGCCATTTGTACCGCTGATGTACGAGCCGGTAGCCCTTACATTGTGGATGCTTAAGCCAATACCACCGGCGCTTTGGGAGATTTTAGCGGTTTGTTTTAATGTATCGTAAATACCTTCAATGCTGTCATCCTTCATGGTTAATAAAAAGCATGACGACATTTGAGGTTTTGGAGTACCTGCATTGAAAAGAGTAGGGGTAGCGTGCGTAAACCAGCGCTCACTCATTAAATGATATGTTTTGATGGCGCTTTCGATATCCTCTTTATGGATGCCAACCGATACACGCATAAATAAATGCTGAGGGCGTTCTACTATTTTACCTTCAACTTTTAACAGGTACGATTTCTCAAGCGTTTTGAAGCCGAAGTAATCAAAACCAAAGTCACGATCATAAATGATAGTGCTGTCTAGCAATTCAGCATTATCCTGTATTACTTGCCAAACATCTTCTGCTATTAACGACGAATTTTTGCCTGTTTTCTCATCCACATACTCATATAGCTTGCGCATCGTTTCGGAGAAAGATTTAATGGTGTTTTTATGCAAGTTTGATACCGCGATGCGCGATGCCAGCAATGCATAATCCGGATGCTTGGTAGTTAACGAAGCAGCGGTTTCGGCAGCAAGGTTATCCAGTTCGGAGGTGGTAACACCATCAAACAAACCTTCAATCACCTTTTTAGCCACATCAATTGGGTCAACCAAATGAAACCCATAGCATAGTTTCTCTATGCGTGCGGTAATCTTGTCAAATTTTACCGTTTCTCTTTTTCCGTCTCTTTTTATTACAAACATATCTCTTGGTATTTAGTAGCTTTTTCTTTAGTACTTAGTAGCCAGTATCAAGTAGCTAGATTTCCTTTTTTGTTTTTTTGTATCGATGATTTTAGTGATGTTTGGTTCGCTGTGCAAGTCAATTTAGATACTTGATACTAGCGACCTGATCCTTTCCTAAAAATCATCATCTAATGAGAAGCTCTTGCTATCTGCTGTTGCATTTAGCACACCGCTTTTCTGGTAATCGCCAACACGTTTTTCAAAGAAGTTGGTTTTGCCTTGCAGCGATATCATCTCCATAAAATCAAACGGATTGGATGCACCATATACTTTATCGTAGCCCAATTCACCTAACCATCTGTCGGCAACAAACTCAATGTACTGGCTCATTAATTTGGCATTCATACCAATCAGGTTTACCGGTAGTGCATCGGTAACAAATTCTTTTTCGATCTCTACCGCGTCAGTGATGATTTTGGTGGCCTGATCTTTCGGTAATTTGTGCTCCAGCATACGGTAGAGCAAACATGCGAATTCGCAGTGCATTCCTTCGTCACGAGAGATCAACTCGTTACTGAAAGTTAAGCCCGGCATTAAACCACGTTTCTTCAGCCAGAAGATAGAGCAGAAGCTACCTGAGAAGAAAATTCCCTCAACAGCAGCAAAAGCAATCAGGCGCTCGGCGAATGATCCGTTATTGATCCAACGCAGTGCCCACTCAGCTTTTTTATTTACACATGGTACCGTATCGATGGCATGAAACAGGCGATCTTTCTCAATCGGATCTTTAATGTAGGTATCAATCAACAAGGCATAAGTTTCAGAGTGGATGTTCTCCATCATGATCTGGAAGCCATAGAAACAACGTGCTTCAGGTAACTGAACCTCGCTCATAAAGTTGATGGCCAAATTCTCATTCACAATACCATCGCTGGCGGCAAAAAATGCCAGGATGTGCGAAATGAAATGCTTCTCGCCGGAATTCATAGTTTCCCAATGTTTCATATCATCAGAAAGATCGATCTCCTCGGCAGTCCAAAAGCTGGCTTCGCATTTTTTGTACATCTCCCAAATAGCGGGATACTTGATGGGCAGGATCACAAACCTGTCCTTGTTCTCTCTGAGTAATAATTCGTCTTCCTGTTTCATTTGCGCCGTGTATATTTTGGTGTTGACAAAAGACAATTAACCGACTGCGTTCGCGGATGAAGCAGTGATAAAAAAGACTTTTGGCAAAACCTTATTCGTGAAAGTTTTGACATGCTATGCAGGCAGGTGTCTGGCTTTTGATTGAGGTTGAGAGTCTTTGATTTTTCGGATTTGAATCCTATAATCTTAGCCCGCAACTTGCAACCAATTTTCACAGTTGCACGTCAGCCCATGATTTTAACATGGTTCCCTTTTAATACCGGAAATAACCGGTAACCTGTATAGCTTTTGTAAGAACTTATTAATCCAAATATAAGGGCTAATGGAGCTTGTTTGGTAGTGATAGTTTTAAACAAGAAGCCAAGTTGTTAACAAATTGACTCGTTAATTTGGTTGCTCTGAGAGCGTTAAGTGCCTTGAATTAGCACCGTAAGAATTTTGTCATTTTGAAATGACTGTTAACATTTTTATAACCGCCTTGTCCGTCCGTTTTATGGACAGTGGCGGACAGCCTTTGGTTTTAATTCTCAAGCGGTACAAATTTCATAGATACCGAGTTTACACAATGCCTGGTGTTTTTAGGTGTGAGGTACTCTCCCTCGAAAACGTGACCTAGGTGCGCACCGCAATTAGCACATACAATTTCCACACGGCGGCCATCGGCATCGGGTACGCGTTTTACTGCTCCGGGAATCTCATCATCAAAACTTGGCCAGCCACAGTGCGATTCAAACTTGGTAGCCGAATCATACAATGGCGTATCGCATCTTTTGCATACATAAACACCTTCGGCTTTATTATTTAATAACGAGCCGGTAAACGGGCGCTCGGTGCCTTTATGTAGGATGATATATTCTTCTTCTGGGGTTAATTTATTGTATTCCATTATTATTTTTAAATTAGTGATTGAGTGATTAGTAATTTTCACTTGATACAATATACGACAAATCGAGGTGGTTTTTTGTTTGTGGGATGGATGTTTACACAGTTTTGACCAACAAAAAAATCCCAGCCATAAGCCAGGATTTTTCATATATCTTGAATCTTACTTCTCGATTCTTATTTCAACAATTCAGCCATTGCAGCACCAATTTCGGCAGGTGATTCAACAACTTTAATACCGCATTCAGTCATGATCTTCATTTTCGCGGCAGCAGTATCATCGGCACCGCCAACAATTGCACCCGCGTGCCCCATACGACGGCCCGGAGGCGCTGTTTGGCCAGCAATAAATCCTACAACAGGTTTAGTGCCATTTGCTTTTATCCAGTGGGCAGCTTCTGCTTCCATACCGCCACCTATTTCGCCAATCATAATGATGCCATGAGTTTCAGGGTCATTCATTAATAATTCAACCGCTTCTTTAGTAGTAGTACCAATGATCGGGTCGCCACCAATACCGATAGCGGTAGTGATGCCCATTCCGGCTTTAACAACCTGGTCAACCGCCTCATAAGTAAGCGTACCTGATTTTGAAACCACACCAACATGGCCTTTTTTGAAGATAAAGCCCGGCATAATACCGATTTTAGCTTCATCGGCAGTGATAATGCCCGGGCAGTTTGGTCCGATAAGGCGAGTATCCCTGTCGCTGATATATTCTTTTACCTGGATCATATCCTTTGTAGGAATACCTTCGGTAATACAAACAATAACTTTAATTCCGGCTTCAGCAGCTTCCATTATAGCATCTGCAGCAAAAGCAGGGGGTACAAATATGATAGATACATCAGCGCCTGTTTTATCAACAGCGTCTTTTACTGTGTTAAAAATAGGCCTGTCAAGGTGGCTTTGTCCGCCTTTACCTGGTGTAACGCCACCAACAACCTGCGTACCGTAGGCTATCATTTGCTCAGCATGATAAGTACCTTCTTTACCGGTAAAACCCTGAACAATAACTTTTGAATCTTTGTTTACAAGAACACTCATTGCTGTTATCTTTATTTTAGTAGCGCAAAGCTAAAATATTTTTGTGCCCTGTGATGATAAAGGGGTAATTTTTTTGTAAAAGTTTGGTTGGATAGCAACGCGATCTACATTAGAACGCCATTGCGAGGAGTATGTTACCCAAGCTATTCTTCAACCGCCACAAACTCCCCCTCACTCTTAGCTACAACAATAGTAGCTATCCCATTCCCGATCAAATTAGTTATCGCCCTTGCTTCCGACATAAACCTATCTATTCCCAGCAAAATTGCCACACCTTCAATCGGGATTATTTTGATAGCTGCCAATGTTGATGTTAACACAATAAAACCACCACCCGTAACCGCCGCCGCGCCTTTGGAGGTGAGCATCAGTATACCAATGATAACTAATTGTTGTTCTATACTAAGATCGATATGAAAAACCTGCGCTAAAAATATAACCGACATAGCCATATAAATAGTAGTGCCATCCAAATTAAAACTATAGCCGGTAGGGATCACCAAACCAACAACTGATTTGGAACAACCGTATTTCTCCATTTTTTCGATCATGCTTGGCAGGGCGGATTCAGAGGATGATGTACCTAAGACCAGTAGTATTTCGTCTTTAATATACTTAAGATAATGCCAAAGGCTGAATTTGTAAATGCGGCAAACGATATTCAGCACAATAAAAATAAACAGGAACATAGTAAGGTAAACCGCGCCGAGTAAATGCAACATAGGCTGCAAGGTGCTTATACCATAAGTACCCACAGTATATGCCATTCCGCCGAAAGCGCCGATAGGTGCCAGCTTCATCACCAACTTCATGATATTGAAGAATACTTTTGATATTTTGTCGATACCGGAAACGATGGATTTACCTGCTTCGCCCATTTTACTGATACCATAGCCGAATAGTATGGCAAAGAATAACACCTGCAAAATATCACCAGTAGAAAAAGCATTAAATATATTGGAGGGTACAATGTGTGTTAAAAACTCGCCCCAATGCATATCGGCAGCAGCTTTTTCGTATACAGCTAATTTATCGGCGTTAGCCGCAACTGTTGGATGATTGATAAAGCCTGCGCCTGGTTTGAGTACGTTGGCAACAATTAAGCCAATGATAAGGGCAAAGGTGGTCATGATCTCGAAGTACAATATTGCCTTGCCGCCAACACGGCCAACCTTTTTCATATCATCAACACCGGCAATACCTAATACTATGGTGCAAAAGATGATGGGCACGATCAGCATGGTTATTAACTTGATGAACGTATCGCTGATGGTTTTTGCGGTAGAAGTAAAGCCTTTAAAGTAAGCACCCACAACAACGCCTAATATAATGGCGGTAATAACCTGGAAAGTTAAATTGGAGAATAATCGCTTCATAATTGTAAAACAAGTATAGCGAATAAATTGGGTTTTATGATTGTCCTCATGGTGTACGAGGCGTATATCATGAGGTCAGATACCTCTCTGCCGTTCATAGTCTTGGTCTATGAACAAACTATGACTGTAGTCTCAGACTACAGTCGTCCGAAGTTAAAAACTTCAGACATCGGAAGTGAGTTCCGTTTCTGTCTGAACTCGAATTTTGGGAATGGGTTGAATTTTTGAAATTCTGATCATTCTTTAATTCTATAAATTGCGGTTCAGACAGGAGCAATGACAAGTTTTAATATTTACAGTACCAATCAACAATCCTGGTGCTTACAATCTTCTGTAGAAAATTCCGGTTCGAATGTACTGTGGCTAATATCCAGATGCTCCAAACGGTGGCGAAGATCATGTTTGATATTATCGAACGTACTCAAATGCTCCGGGTCGACAACCAAGTGAGCTGTTAGCGCGTTTTCAGTGGTACTCAATGCCCACACATGCATGTGATGCACATCAATAACACCTTTAGCTTTAAGTAACTCTGTTTTTATTTTGTCGAGGTTCAATTCTTTAGGTACTCCATCCATTTCTAATCGTAAGCTATCGTTTAACAGACTCCATGTGCCACGTAAAATAGTGATAGCTATAAGGATACTCACAATGCTATCCAGCATATAAAAATGTGTGAAGTAAATAATAACCCCCGAAATTACTACACCTGCCGATACAACAGCATCCATAGCCATGTGCATATAAGTGCTTTTTATGTTGAGGTCGCCATCTTTACCCTTAACAAAAAGGTAGGCGGTAAAAGCATTAACACCTATGCCTATTAAAGCTACCCAGGCCATGGTGCCACCCTCTATAGTTGCGGGGTGTATAAACCTGATGACTGCTTCGTAAACAATTACACCTACCGAGGCAAAAAGAATAACCGCATTGAAAAACGATACGATGATGGTTGAACGTTTGTAACCGTAAGTATATTTATTGTTCGAGCTTACTTTGGTTAGCTTAAAGGCTAACAATGCTAGTGCTAGTGCTGCAACATCGCTCAGGTTATGGCCTGCATCGGTAAGTAATGACAAAGAGTGTATATACAAACCGGCTATAACCTCAATAATAACAAAAGCCGAATTTAAAATGATGCCAATGATAAAAGCCGCATTTAAATTATCAATTTTGGGCGCGTCGTGATGATGGTGGCCGAATAATCCATGCGAATGATCGTGATCGTGTGAATGGGAATGATCATGCGAGTGCGAATGATCGTGCGAATGGGAATGATCTGACATAGTGCAAAGCTAGCCAAATTAACAATCCCAAACAATTACCTGATGAATATGAGCCACAATATCAGCACTAATAGGGCATATTTTACGCCGTAATACAAATTGTAGTTATAAGCCTTTAGTCTTTTACCAACCAGCCTGATGGAATATATGTATCGAAAAACTTTATTGATATTGCCTGTTTTATCCTCGCCCATGTTAGGTGAAGCCGCTGCCGCCATAATAAACCAACCAAAAAATTTATTCCAGCCACGGCCAAACATGGTTTTTACTGGGCGTTCTACATCACAAAACAGGATTATACGGTCAACCTCAGTTTTATTCTCGGCATAATGAATATAGGTTTCATCAAACAGTACATCTTCACCATCTCGCCATGCATAAGGTTGCCCATCTACTACAATATTACAAGCATCGGAGTTTGGGGTGATCAAACCCAAATGATAGCGTAGCGAGCCTGCATAAGGGTCACGGTGCTTTAACAACTCGCTACCGGCTGGCAATACCGCAAACATGGCTGCTTTAACTGACGGAATCTGTTTCAGAAGCTCAACGGTTTGAGGACAATATTTGGTTGCTGATGGATGAAAATCATCATACCATTTTAAATAAAAGCGCTTCCAGCCACGGCGGAAAAAGGAGTTAAAACCAACATCATTCAATTTATCCGATCCTTTGATCAATTCTTCCTGCTCCAGTAATAAAGCTTCATCACGTATAGTTTCCCATTTGCTTCTTAGCAAATTAAGTTGCGGAAAAGATTCAATTTTGATGTAGGGTTTATTTTCAACGCCTGATAGCGCGTACATCGGCACATTAATCGGTGCCATAAAAGTCGAATGGTCTGTGAGCTGCCTGAAAAACTTATATCTTACTTTACCGCGATAGTGAATAATGATAGTTGAAATAATTAACACATAGAAGAAAATAAATTTCCCAGATACCAGTTCAGTAGCTATTTGATGCATAGGAAGATATTTAATTAACCGATAAGATAAATATCGCAGCTAAATTAAATACATAAAAGGGCAAAAAAAGGTTTTTACAAAAATGTGACTGTGGTAAAAATGTGACAATTCAGGGAGGACTATTCGTGATGGTAAGGCTCGCCTTTTATAATAGTGAATGCACGGTATAGCTGCTCAGTGAAAAACAAACGTACCATCTGATGCGAAAAGGTCATGCGCGACAGCGATATTTTATCATTGGCCCGTTGGTAAACAGTTTCATCAAATCCATAAGGTCCGCCTACAATGAAAATTAAACTTGCTGTCGCGCTGATGTTCTTTTTTTCGAGGTAAGCCGCGAATTTTTTAGAGGTAAGCTCCATCCCGTTTTCATCCAATAAGATAACGTGGTCTGTAGGTACTATCTTTTTTAAGATCATTTCGGCTTCCTTACTTTTTTGCTGCTCGGAAGTTAGTGCCTTAGTATTTTTCAGTTCAGGCAGGTCGATCATCTCCAGGCGGGTATAATGCTTCAGTCGTTTTACATATTTCTCAATGCCATCTTTCAAATAAGCGTCTTCAGTTTTGCCAACTGTTAAAAAGGTGATCTTCATATCAAAAACAAAATAAGCGTTTATTTAAAATATAAGTGCTTATTTAGCTTGATTTTTTAAAGGTAAATGGAACAGGATATTATTAACGATTACAATCTACGTATATCTGCTGCTAATGCAGAAGTAAACAAATATAAAAAGCTGATCAATATCTACTCCTTTTTAAGGCTGGGATTGATCGGGCTATTGGTTATATCCATTTATTTTGGTAACACACAAAACAACTTCACCATTATTGCTGTGACGTTTGTTATTGTGCTTTTTTCCTTTGTCTGGCTGGTATCAAAACAAAGCAGTTTTGAGGACGAAAAAAAATATTTCGAAAACCTGGTAAAGGTGAACGAAAACGAAATTAACAGCATACTGTACCACACCAACATGTATGATAACGGGGCTGCATTTAGCAACGATAAACACTTTTACAGTGCCGATCTGGATATTTTTGGTGGTTCATCGCTGTATCAGTTTATCAATCGTACGGCAACGTCTGCAGGAAATAATAAACTCGGTGAATGGTTGAATGCACCTTCAGAACAGAACACTGTTCTTTCACGACAAAATGCCGTAAAGGAAATTGCCTCAAAACCTGATTGGAAGGCAGATATGCAGGCCCGCCTTTTATTTGCCAACAGCAAAGATGCAATTCAATTGAACACGCTGTTTGCTTACCTAAAGTTACCGCTTGATATTCCCGGCGAAAAATGGCTGAGTGTGTATATCAAAATTGCCCCCTTGTTATTATCAGCCGCCATTGTAGCGAGCATTTATTTTTCGCCTCTAACTTTTGTTGCCGTAGGTTTAGCGGTTTTAAATTTGTTGATATTAAATTCAAAAGCTGAGATTATGAGGAAGTCGGCATCTATTGCTGATAAAATAGGCAGAGTGTTGGCTAATTATTCGGTGGTACTAAAAGTGATCGAAGCAGAAAAATGGCAGTCGGCAAAATGCGCTGAACTTAATCAAAAGCTAAATAACGGGCAAACCAATAAAAGCATTGAGGATCTGGCTAAGCTTATTAACAAGCTTGGATATAACCTTATCATGATAGTTAACTTCGTATTGAATGTTTTCTTTTTATGGTCGCTTAAACAGATTATAGCCATTGAAAACTGGAAACGCGACAATAAACAAGATATTGAAACCGCATTTGATGTAATAGCAGAGCTTGAAGCACTTATTAGCTTATCATCATTAGCTATTAATTACGCAAAATGGTGTTTCCCTCAAATTGCTGATGGCGATGCTTACACGATCACTGCGGAAAATATCGCCCATCCACTCATCAGCAATATATACAGTGTAACCAATAATTATGAGTTGAATGATGCTTTTAAGATAGATATTATTACCGGGTCAAACATGGCGGGTAAGAGTACTTTTTTACGCACTATCGGTATTAATACTGTATTGGCTTTATCTGGCGCGCCGGTTTGTGCCGATAATATGACGTTATCGGTTATTACCATTGTGAGCTATATGCGTATCAAGGATTCGCTAAACGAAAGCACCTCAACCTTTAAAGCTGAACTTGATCGCCTGCAAATGCTATTAGCCGCGGTTGAAAACGAACCAAAAGTTTTCTTTTTAATTGATGAGATGTTGCGCGGCACTAACTCGGTTGATAAATATCTGGGCTCAAAGGCCGTGATTGAGCAGCTTATTAGCAAAAAAGGTGTGGGCATGGTCGCTACACACGACCTGCAAATTGCTGAGTTGGAACAAAAGCATCCTGATTATATCCGCAACTTCTATTTCGATATACAGGTTGTAAACGGCGAAATGCTGTTCGACTACAAAATGAAACATGGCGAATGCAAAACTTTTAATGCATCATTATTGCTGAAGCAGATCGGGATTGATGTTGATGCATTAAATTGATTTTCACAAAAAAAAGACCCTTATAAAACAAGGGTCTTTTTAATTTATACAATTGCTGTTATATTATTTTGAGCTTCCCCCGGCTGCTGGTGCGCCACCCGGCCCACCTTGGTCATCCTGTTTTTCTTCGTCAGGATTGTCGCTTTTGGTTTTAGGATTGCTAAAGGTTATTTTACCAAAGCTGTAGCTAAACGTTAAACCAACCGAGCGGAACGGAAACGCCGTGCTGCTGGTTTGTACCAAACCCGGGCTGCTTATGTTTTGATCGAAGTATTTATACTTGTTGAATGGTTGCAGTACGTTAACACCAATTGAGGCCTTTTTATTATCAAATTGCTTTCTTACACCGAAGCCTAGCAAGCTGAACGATGGGTTTGTACCTTGAATAGTACGGCGTGGTGAATTTTCAATCGCGAAAACCTGGCCTACTATGCTTTTCAGGTCTACCTCAGCCATACCGAACGCGTTGTATTGAATATAAGTGCCTTCAGCGCTGTGATCCTGTGCGAATGCACCTGTCGGATCGGGATTATAGGTATAAGCGTTAATACTTCCACGTATAGTTAATATTTTAATAGGGTTGATCGAGCCAAAGAAGCTTGATCCCCATGAATTATTGCTACCTATATTTTGATAGGTGCTTAGCGTACCTTTTGTAGAATCATTAACCGTAGTTGGTGTTAATATACTTTCGATTAAACCATTGATGTGTTTGTAATAAACCGAGAAGTTAATTACGGATGATTTAATGAAAGTATTGTAATTCAACTCAATCGTTTGTGATATTTCAGGGCTCAAATTCGGGTTACCTGCTGATTCGCTCTGTGGGTTACTCATGTTAACAAACGGGTTCAAATAAGTTAAGCTTGGGCGGGTAATACGTTTGCTATAACTTAATTTTAATGTTTGTGATGTACCAAATTGTTTTTGAATAGTTAGGCTCGGGATAAATATATTATAGTTTTGATCAACCGGTGGCAGGTTCGGCTCCGCGCTAATCGCATCACCATTAATTGTAGTGTTCTCAAACCTTCCACCCGCTAATATGGTGTAGTTTTTAGGCAGCGTAAATGTAAATACCGAGTATCCGGCGTATACATTTTGGTTGTAATCATACAAGTCACTGTTAGCAGCATCCAACACATCAAGGTTATCGCCACCAAAGGTATCAAAATTACTATTTAGTCTTCTAATGGTTGTTTTACCACCAGCCTCAAATTTTAATAACTTACTTATTGGCAATGTATAATCTAATTGGAAGGTATACTCATTGTTGGTACCATCGTTTAATCCTCGTTGATTTGCATAAGGCGATTCACCTGCATAAGTATTGGTGTAGTCTGTATTAACCGCGCTATGACTCCATTGTGCCGAAAGGTCCAGTTCTTCTCCTTCTTTGCGGAATTTGTGGGTATAATCTAAACTCCAGTCAAAACCATAAAACAGGTTATGTTGTATCGTATTGTTTTGATATTCACTGGCAAACGATGTATCCACAGTTGTACCATGTATCACTGAAGATGAGCTGGTAGTTGAAGGCCCGGTTTGGTTAAATCCACCCCTGTTGTATCTGAATGTAGAAGTTAAGCTGTTATAGCTATTAATATCATATCCAGCTGTTAAAGAACTAATAGTGCCATATCGTTTAATAGTACTATTACGTGTAGATTGTAAACTATTGCGCGAGGTATCGCTTGTTATAGTCTGGCTAAATTTAGTGATCGAAGTTTGTGGCCAGGTAAGGTTACCACCAATATTTGCCGAAATGCTGAACCTGTTTTTATTGTAGTTTAAGTTAAAGTTACCATTGTTTTGGCGTGTACCTATACCGCCGCTAACCGAACCACTTAAACCTGAAGCATTTTTTTGCTTGGTAATGATATTGATAATACCCGCTGAACCTTCCGCGTCATATTTTGCAGATGGCGAGGTTATAACCTCGATACTCTTGATCTGATCGGCAGGAATGGTTTTTAATACATCAGATAAACTGGCCGACATAGCGCCGGATGGTTTACCGTTGATCAAAACCTTAACATTAGCATCACCACGTAAAGAAACGTTACCATTAATGTCCACTGCTACCAATGGTACTTTCTGTAATACATCGCTCGCATTGCCGCCAACGTTGGTAATATCTTTTTCGGCGTTGTAAACTATCTTATCAATATGGTTTTCAATAAGTGGCGCTTTTGCAGTAATTGAAACTTCGCCAAGGTCGCCATTATCAGGCCTTATTTTAATATTACCCAAATTAGCGTCGGGTTTTGAACCGCTTGTAACAACCGGGTTTATGGTTTTAGTTTTATAGCCACCAACAAATGTAATGGTAACTTTATAACTGCCCGGGTGGATGTTGTAAATTTTAAAACCACCATTAGCATCAGTCAGCATGCCATTAAGCGGGGTTTTTCCGCTGCTTAGGTAGATGGCCACACTGGCATATTGAACAGGTTTTTTAGTAACCGAGTCGATAACCGTACCGGATATTTTACCTGTAATTGTAGACCCGCCAAACTGTGCTTTCGCCGACAGCATGGAGCCTAATAATAGAACTAATATGTAAAAACGTTTCATTTTTTGATGCTTTTGGAAATTGGAGGCGAAAATACCTGAATTGTTACAATTAATTTGCCAAAAATAATTAATTAAAGTGTAACATATTGTAAATGTTACACTAAGAGATTTAAAATAAAAAAAGCCATTGCTGTAAGTGTTTAGTAATTCTGTTGCCGAATTAACCGATCATTACTGCAATGACATTTTACTTTAAGGTACAAGTGGTTACACCACCATATTCACGATCCTGCCCTTTACCACAATAACTTTTTTAGGCGATTTGCCATCCAGGTATCGCAACACATCAGCATTAGCCAAAACCACAGCCTCGGTAGCTGACGCATCAAGGCTTAACGAGATACTTAGGTTCATTTTAGTTTTGCCATTGATAGAAATAGGGTAGGCGAACTCATCCTCAATCAAATAAGTGCCATTAAATTTAGGGTAGGTTGCATAAGACAGCGTACCGGCTTCGTTACCTAACAAAGTCCATAACTCCTCGCACATGTGCGGCGCATAGGATGATAAGACAATCACCATATCCTGCAAAATCGACTTGTTATTACATTTCAGGTCAGTCAACTCATTGACCGCTATCATAAAGCTGGAAACTGAGGTGTTGAACGAGAAGCGCTCTACATCTTCTTCAACCTTACGGATGATTTTATGCAGTGATTTTAATTCGGCTTTTGATGGCTCAGCATTTGATACTGTAAATACCCATTGCTCATTATGGAACAATCGCCAGAATTTACGCAGGAATTTAAATACGCCCTCAATACCATTCGTATTCCACGGTTTACTTTGCTCCAGCGGGCCTAAAAACATTTCGTACATCCTCAAAGTATCCGCGCCATAACGCGCGATCAAATCATCCGGGTTAACCACGTTGAATTTGGATTTAGACATTTTTTCAACTTCGTGTCCACAGATATATTTACCACCTTCTAATACAAATTCAGCATCGGCGTATTCTTCACGCCATTCCTTAAACCTTTGGATATTCAATATATCATTATCTACGATATTCACATCCACATGTAACGGTGATGTTTTGTATTCTTTAATTAATCCATGCGAAACAAAGGTGTTTGTACCTCTGCCTTCTTCATCAACCAATCGATACACAAAATTACTCCTGCCCTGTATCATCCCCTGATTGATCAGCTTTTTGAAAGGCTCTTCCTCAACTACCAGGCTCATATCCTTCATAAACTTATTCCAGAAACGGCTGTACAGCAAGTGCCCGGTAGCGTGTTCGCTGCCACCGATGTACAAGTCCACATCTTTCCAGTATTCTACTGCTTTTTTGGATGCGAATTCATGGTCATTATGCGCATCCATGTAGCGGTACCAATACCAGCTTGAGCCAGCCCAACCCGGCATAGTGGATAGTTCATAAGCATAAGCCCCCTCTAAATCTCCCCCGGCAGGGGAGACTTTTTTTCTATCGGGTATAACTTGCAATTTTTGTTTAATATCGTTAGCTACTTTTTGCGGATTACTTAATACCTCATCATTTATAAATCTGATTACGTCAAATCCTAAATGATTAAGCACCTCTGTCCTTGCATCATCAGCTTCTTTATTTAGTTTGTGGTGATGACCATCTAATTCAATAATCAATCCTTTCTGTAAGGAAACAAAATCAGCTATATATTGACCAATGGCATGTTGTCTTCTTATTTTAAAACCTGTTTGTTCGTTTCTCAACAATTGCCACAAAATATTTTCCGCTTCTGTTGGTTGATTTCTATTATCTCTGCTAAAATCCTTTAACTGTTCATAATATACAGGATCTGCTGTTTCTCTGTAGCTTCCGGCCATGTGCGAGGAGGAAGTCTCCCCTTCTGGGGGAGATTTAGAGGGGGCTTGTTTGTATAACCAGTTCTCTGCTCTCCCCAAAGGTGGCTCACCGCTTTCTGTAGGTAAATATTTATCAACCTCCGGCAATACCAAAGGCAATTCACTTTCTTCAATCAAATAAGGCAATCCATCCTTAAAATAAACCGGTACCGGTTCTCCCCAATAGCGCTGGCGTCCAAATATGGCATCGCGCATCCTGAAGTTCACTTTTGCCTTTCCCGCGCCGATCTCTTCCAATTTAGCCACAACAGATTTAACGGCTTCGTTATAAAACAATCCATTTATAAAATCCGAATTAATATACCGGCCATCCTTGGTTGGGTCGGCTTCGGTTTCTATTTGCTGGATGTCCATGATCGGTACTATCGGCAAATTAAAATGCTTTGCGAATAAATAATCACGCTGATCGCCACTTGGCACAGCCATAACCGCGCCAGTACCGTAGCCAGCCAACACATAATCGGCAATCCATATCTGCACCTTTTCGCCATTGAGAGGATTCAGTACATAGCTGCCGGTAAATGCGCCCGATACCGTTTTTGTATCCGCCATCCTGTCCAGCTCCGATTTCTTTTTTGTTTGGGTGATATAGGCTTCAATCGCGCCTTTTTGCTCCGGTGTTGTTAATTCCTTCACCAATTCATGTTCAGGAGCTAACACAACAAATGTTACTCCAAAAATAGTATCAACACGGGTAGTGAAAACTTCAATATATTCTTGACTCTTAACTCTTGATTCTTGATTCTCAATCGGGAACCTAACCGAAGCCCCGGTACTTTTACCAATCCAGTTCCTTTGCATTTCTTTTAAAGGTTCGGGCCAGTCAATGGTATCCAAGCCTTGTAAAAGGCGTTCGGCATAGGCTGCTATGCGCATGCTCCACTGCATCATTTTCTTTTGTTCAACGGGGTAACCGCCGCGCTCGCTGAAGCCGTCTTTCACCTCGTCGTTCGCCAATACAGTACCTAAAGCCGGGCACCAGTTTACAGTGCTTTCACGCAGGTAAGTCAGGCGGTATTTCAATAGTTCGGCTTGCTGTTCGTCATGGCTCATCGCCTTCCATTCATCAGCATTAAAGCTTAAAATTTCTTCATCACAAACGGCATTTATGCCTGTCGAACCATGCTCTTCAAAGTGCTTAACCAATACGCTTATTGGCTCTGCTTTCTCAATGGCTTTGTTATACCATGAATTGAACAGTTGCATAAATATCCACTGTGTCCACTTGTAATAATCGGGCGAACTGGTGCGTACTTCACGACTCCAGTCGAATGAAAATCCGATCTGATCTAACTGGCGGCGGTAAGTAGCAATATTAGTTTCGGTAGTGATAGCAGGGTGCTGACCCGTTTGTATAGCATACTGCTCAGCAGGCAAACCAAATGAGTCGTAACCCATCGGGTGTAGCACATTAAAGCCTTTTAAACGTTTATATCTCGCAAAAATATCAGAAGCGATATAGCCCAGCGGGTGTCCAACATGCAGCCCTGCGCCTGATGGGTACGGGAACATATCCAGCACATAATATTTGGGTTTAGTGCTATTATCCTCAGCTTTAAAAGTTTGATGATCGGCCCAAAATTGCTGCCACTTTTGCTCTATATCTTTAAATTGATAGTCCATTTTATAATTAAGCGTATGAGGTAGCGAAATTAGTAAAATCCCTATGAGTTTGATAGTTAATTGATGATTAGTTGGCGGAACGCGGGAGAGTCAAGAATCATGAGTCAAGATCCAAGAAAAATAAAAGCATTATTAGTTAGATCATCAATGAAAAAAGAAAAGCCCCTACCGGAAGTCGGGGCTTTCCTTTATATAAATTGTGAACTGTTCAATTATAAATTCCCTCTTAAATCCTGCTCGCGTTCAATAGCTTCAAATAGTGCCTTGAAGTTGCCAGCGCCAAATGATTTGGCGCCTTTACGCTGAATGATCTCGAAGAATAAAGTTGGCCTATCTTCAACAGGTTTGGTAAATATTTGTAATAAGTAACCTTCGTCATCGCGGTCAACTAAGATGCCCAGTTTTTTTAATGGCTCTAAATCCTCATCAATATGGCCAACACGATCGGTCAACTCATCATAGTAGGAGGTAGGCACTGTTAAAAATTCTACGCCTCTGCTTTGCAGGTCGGTTACAGTTTTTACAATATCGTGCGTAGCTAAAGCCATGTGCTGTACACCTTCGCCTTCATAAAACTCAAGATATTCTTCAATCTGCGATTTCCTTTTGCCTTCAGCAGGTTCGTTGATTGGGAATTTAACATAGCCATTTCCGTTGCTCATTACTTTACTCATCAAAGCTGAATATTCGGTAGAGATCATTTTATCATCAAAGGTTAAAATGTTTTTGAAACCCATTACATCAGCGTAAAAATCAACCCATTGGTTCATTTTATGCCAACCAACGTTGCCTACGCAATGGTCTACATATAAAAGGCCTGTATCAGTTGGATTGTAGTGTGTTTCCAATTTTTTATAACCGGGTAAAAATAATCCGTTGTAGTTTTTACGTTCGATGAACATGTGTACAGTATCGCCATAAAGCTTAATACCGCTGGTGCGTACTTCGCCGTGCTCGTCGTTTATGGTTTGCGGTTTTTGATAAGGTTGCGCCCCGCGACTTACCGTCTGCTGAAATGCATCGTAAGCATCATCAACCCAAAGAGCCAGTATTTTTACACCATCACCGTGCTTTTTTATATGCTCCGCGATGGGATGATCCGAATGCAATGGTGTAGTTAACATCAGGCGGATCTTACCTTGTTGCAATACGTACGAAGCTTTATCGCGCACGCCTGTCTCTGGCCCTGAATAAGCCAGGTCCTGAAAGCCGAAAGCGGTTTTATAATAATGGGCAGCCTGTTTGGCATTGCCAACATAAAATTCAACATAATCGGTACCGTTTAAAGGTAAAAAATCTGTTGTTTGGATTGGTTTATCTAATGTTTGTGTTTCCATGTTTTGTCTTTAATTTTTTTACTCAGCCCAGCCTTTATAATAATTAGGGTCTTCTATTTTTATTGCTTCTTCGGTGATCATTAGTGGCCGGAACGGATCTATCATCACCGCTAATTCTTCGGTTGATTCCTTGCCTATTGATTTTTCAACCGAACCGGGTGATGGTCCATGTGGTATGCCGCCGGGATGCAGCGTGATTTGGCCTTTAACAACATGTTTACGGCTCATAAAGTCACCATCAACATAGTATAAAACCTCATCGCTATCCACATTACTATGGTTGTATGGGGCAGGGATTGATAGGGGATGATAATCAAACTTCCTCGGCACAAATGAGCAGATCACGAAGTTATTACCTTCAAATGTTTGGTGCACGGGCGGTGGTTGATGCAACCTGCCGGTTATCGGCTCAAAATCGTGTATAGATAACGCCCATGGGTAATGGAAGCCGTCCCAACCTATAAAATCGAACGGATGTGTACCGTAGGTATAGGGATATATTAAACCTTGCTTTTTGATCAAAACTTTAAAGTCGCCTTTCTCATCGTGGGTTTCCAGATCGGTTGGGCGCTTGATGTCACGCTCACAGTAAGGCGAATGCTCCATAAGCTGCCCGTACGCATTACGATAACGCTTTGGCGGACGGATAGGGCTAAAACTCTCTACAATGAACAAACGATTATTCGGCGTATCAAATTCCAACTGGTAAATGGTGCCACGGGGAATGATCACATAATCACCATAAGTAAACTTGATCTTACCAAATCCCGTTTTTAATGTGCCCGATCCCTGGTGGATAAAAATCACTTCATCTGCCTGGCTATTCTTGTAGAAATAGTCGGTCATGGATTTGCGCGGGGCTGCCAGCGAGATGTGTAAATCGCTGTTAACCAGTATTGGTTTACGGCTTTGCAGGTAATCATCCTCGGGCGCTACGTTGAAACCGATGAGGCTGGTGTGCTTCAGGTGCTTTTCACGGGCTATCTTAGGTTCAACCGAATACGGCTCGCCCAGTTCCTTAACTATAGTTGGTGGGTAGGCATGATAAACCAGCGAGTACAAGCTGGAGAACCCTTCGGTTGATACCAGTTCTTCAGCGTATAAAGTTCCATCGGGCTTACGGAACTGCGTATGCCGCTTTGGCGGAATTTTTCCTAATGTATGGTAGATAGGCATAATTAATAATTGGTTTATTATTAACAGTTTACAAACTTTAAAGTTTAAAAAAGCAGGGAATAGCAGGAATGCGACGGATCAATCCGGCAATGAAAATTTATATTCCTGAAAAGAGGTAATTAGTACTGCGCCAGTACGATAGAACTGAGCATAGCATCCCTGAACGATGAAGCATCACTCATTGAAGTGAGGCCAAGGGAAAAATAAAAGTGCTTTTGTATGCTCATATTGGTTTAACCAAAATTAGGCTTTAAATGTGTAGTATGCAAGGGTTATTTTTGGTTGGGTGTACCACCAAATAAGTGGAACAAAATGGTACATTTGGTACACTTTTAGCCCTAAAAAGCCCCTAAAACACCCTGAAAACAGCGATATTACATCTATTTTTAGCCTGAATTTAGCGGTTTTTAGCCCAAAAAAGCCTCATTTTTGCGCGAAAAACCCTCAAAATCGACGTCAAAATTGATAAAAAACATCAAAAAATGCACGTTTTTTATGTGTTTTGTTCCATTGTGACACCTAAAGTCGGTTAGTTTTATTTACCTGGTTTCGCTTCGCTTACCACCCTCTCTTCCGCTTTGCGGAAAAGAGGTAAAACAAAAAAGAACTTCACCCTCTTTCCGCCGAAGGCGAAGAGAGGGTCGACCAGCGCAGCGCAGTCGGGGTGAGTAATCTGCGTGCGAATAACAAATCAACCTAATCAACCACTTCACAAATCAACTAAAAGCATTAGCTTTGATCAACCAATAACCATAACCATGAAATTAGTATCCTACAAAACCGAAGACCGGGAGCACCTTGGTATTTACATAAACGGGCATATTTATAATCTAAACTCCTGCGATAAGCTGATACCTGATAATATGAACGGGTTTTTGTGGGGTGGTGATGAACTAATGGAGCGCGCGCAAAAGGTAAATGCCGCCATCAGCAGCGGGAAGCTGGAAGCCCGGGAAGAGTTGTTTTTTGAATTGATAGCACCTGTGCCGCACCCTACCTCATGCCGCGATGCTTATGCCTTCCGTCAGCATGTAGAAACCGCCCGCAGAAATAGGGGAGCAGGGATGATACCCGAGTTCGACCAGTACCCGATATTCTATTTCACCAATCATAACGCCATACAAGGCCCCGGCGAAGTGGAATGTATGCCCGACCATTTCCAGCAGTTGGATTTTGAGTTGGAAGTAGCCGTGGTACTAAACAAAAAAGGGCGTAATATCCGTGCCGCTGAGGCGGACAGTTTCATCGCCGGGTATATGATTATGAATGATATGAGCGCCCGCACCCTGCAAATGGAAGAGATGCTGTTGAATCTTGGTCCGGCAAAGGGAAAGGATTTTTCTACCGTCATTGGCCCCTGGCTGGTAACGCCTGATGAACTGGAAGCTTACAAAGTGCCAACCAAATCCGGCCATACCGGTAACAACTATAATTTAAAAATGGTATGCCACGTAAATGGCAAGCAGGTATCCGCAGGCACTATGGCGGATATGGACTGGACTTTCGCCGAGATCATTGAGCGTTGCGCCTATGGTTGCGATGTTTTCCCCGGCGATGTCATCGGCTCCGGCACAGTAGGTACAGGTTGTTTCCTGGAGCTCAACGGCACCGCCAAATTAAACAACCCCAACTACCAAGCCCAATGGCTGCAACCTAATGATTTGGTTGAAATGGAGGTTACAGGCTTAGGCATGCTGGGAAATATCATCAAACAAGCGGATAGCGATTTTTCGATATTGGAGTTAAAAAAAATATTAGGCTATGCTTCGACCAGTGAAAAACATAACGATGTTGAAGGCGGAAGCAAAGGTGGAAATGGATAAAGTTATTAAAAGCGTTGGGCAAGTGCGATTCCCCGTTCCCGCAAGCGTCCCGCTTGTGGATTTAGGCTTAGTTTACTAGTATGCTATTCAACCAAGCGGGGGGGCGGTTGAAACTCGTAGAAAGTTCAATGATCAGAATCAAAAGACGTTAAATAAGTTAACAAACCGTCTTTCTTGGGCAACGTGGTTTGCGTTTGGGTAGCCCTTTTACTTTTAGTATGGCAGGTTTATTCTTATTACCATCCGTTTCCGACAGCACCGTCGAAATAGTTTATTTAAACCTTAACTCAATATTGAAAATGTCTTGCCGGTGAAATATTTTTCATATTTTTATTGAAAACAAACCACATGAAAAAGACGACAATTCTGTTCTTATTAGCTTGTATAAGCTTAATTTCAATAGGTAGCCGGGCCTTGGCACAGGATGCAGATGCGATGAAAAAATATACGGACTTTATGACACCGGGCGACATGCAGAAGATACTGGCTGCAGCTAATGGTAAGTGGTCGGAGTATATAACTTTGTGGATGGCCCCCGGCCAACCGCCGTCGAAAAGCACCGGTACTGTAGATTATAAGATGATACTTGGCGGACGATACCAGCAAGGTAATATCTCCGCGTCTTTCAATGGAATGCCCTATGAGGCGGTATCTATCACAGGCTATGACAATATGAAGAAATTGTTTTTCAGCTCGTATGTAGATAACATGGGCACAGGTGTACTCAACATGGAAGGACCCTACGATGCTGCTACGAAAACGATCACCCTTACTGGTATAGAACTGGATCCGATGACCGGAAAAGAAATGAAAATGCGCGAGACACTTAAAATGGTAGATGATCATACGCAGGTAACTGCTATGTATGACATCACCGGCGGAAAAGAAATTAAGCTTATGGAAATAACATTTAAACATATATAAGTTATTTTCAGTCCCGCAGGGTTTCTCGAAGATGGCCCTGCGGTATATAGCGTTTATTTAGTTGAGAATGAGAAGGCTTTAAAGCGCGCAAATGCCTGACAAAATGCAGCAATGAGCGGGCCGGAACACTTTATTAAAAAAAAGCACTGGAGCTTACTTAGTTATCAAATAAACCTCCTTTACTGGCGCTTGCCGCGTGTGACATTAAATTAACATAGAAGTCAGAACGACAAATTAGGTCGAATAATAACATGCAAGTTGACACCCCGCTTATCAAACACTTTCCTTAATCTTTAAGATAAACGGTATCGTTTATTGTCCCATCTCCGGAGGACGTCCCATCCACTAATTCTAATTGCGTACTTGTTACTGATTTAATAGTATAACGGATAGGAATATTGGTGTCGTAGCTGCCAAAATCTATAGTCAGTTGACTTCCGGAAATCACATAGGTAAATGGAACACCGCTAAGCCCGGGTTGTAAATAAGTGCCGATATTTTGGGCGCTAAAATAAATAGCAATATTAGGATTAGTGAAACTATTGCCAGTTGTATTAAAGGTAACTGTAGCGGTATTGGTGAGTTTTCCATTTGTGTAAAACCTAGTGGTGGAAGACTGCCGAATCCACCTACCAGACAACGAAGCGGGCGTAATTGGCAAATTATTTGAGCCTTTTTTACAGGCACTCAAACATAAAATTACCAACAGTAGGATTGAAAGGTTTCTCATAATTAAAGGTTTATAATTTAGATTACGAAATTTAAGCTTAAAGTGCTACAGTAATTATTAAACCCCTGAATTTCAGCCAGTGGTCAGTATTTTAGCAACTGATGTCGGTAAGATGAAGAGGGTGTCATGCTTCGAGTTTCTCAGCATGACCACCGCTACCGCAAGCGTCCCGCTTGTGGGTTATGCTGGGTTTACCAGCCATGCTAATTAATTACCACAAGCGCAATGTCATTAAGTTAAGCCCCACCTAAATCCTCCCCGGCAGAGAGGACTTAAAAAAATGTGGACGAAGCTAAAGTCTCCCCTTCTGGGGGAGATTTAGAGGAGGCTATATGACATTGCGCTTGTGGTAGCAGCCCATTAATCACCCTGCTTCTCAATCAAATAAACCTTACCCAAAACCTGCTCCCGTGTTGCCCTATTCACAAACTTTGGCAATATATTTTCTTGCGGATAATCGGTAAAAGTTTGCAATATCTTAAATTGTGCATGGCTCTGCACCAAAATATCCATGGATGGTTGGTTTACATAAAATACCGCGCTATCAACGGGCTTAAAGTTTTGGAAATCTCCCAGCGGGATAAAATCAACATGCTTATGGTTGTAAAACTGGAAGATGTTGTTCTCGGTACGTAGCGAATAAATATGCAGGTGGTCGAATTTAGGCTGGTTCAAATAATCCGCGGCGGTTATCTGGCCTTTATAAGCGGTAATCTGCTCATAAAAAACGGTGTTCAAATAAAAATTTACAAACAGCACCACCGTACAATTCAGCAGGAAAACCTTAATGTGATTTACTTTGATTTTATAGCAGATAAAGGCAATTACCAGTATAGCAATTAGCACATCTACATAAAACCACAACTCCTGATCAGGCTTTGAAAAATAATTAATGATCAACACCAAAACCGGGAAAGCAACAATATAAACCCATTGCCCAACCAGCCGGAATGCGCTACCAGCGCTGCTCAGCTGCTTAAAACAATACGGCGCGGTGATCACCGCGAACAGCGGGAAAATAGTATTGGTATAAAACGGCAACTGAAATTTCGATACCGAAAACAACAACAACAATAACAAACCGCCACTCAGGGTATAATATTCAGTCAGTTTTTGTTTTTGGTAGATGCTTTTAAGGCTTTTAAACACGGCGTAGTAAAACATCAAACACCAGGGCGCGAAGGCCCAAAGCAACGTATGCACAAAGAAAAATACATCGGCAGATTTCCGGGTGATCGGCCCGTTATTTACAAACCGCCCAAACTGGCTGTCCCACAAAAACCACCGGATGCCTGATACATGTTGCCTGCCGAAAACAATCTTTTCAGGATGCGCGTCAAACTGTATGTACAACGCATAACACTCAGGCATAATAAACACGATGATCAGCAAAGCCAAAAACAGCCACTTCCAGCTAAAAAGGCTTTTAAACCTCCGCTCAAACGAAACCTGCCCAAGTAAGCCGCCATAAATGGCTACCATTACAAATAGCCCTTTGGTCATTAAAGCGCAGGCGGTTAACAGGGCTGCCAATATCAGATCCGAGAGTTTATAACGCTCGTGCAATCGTGAAACATGGTATATACTGCCAATAACAAAAGCCATAAGGTAAGGCTCGGCGCGTACATCGGTATTACTCATAATGATGCTTAGCGAGGTCATCAATATTAAAACCGCCATCGCGGCAACTTCCGCGCCGTAATATCTTTTGCTGAACAGCCAGGTATACAACGCGCTCAGCATAAAAAATAAAAGCGCGGGTAACCGATATGCCCATTCGCTTATACCGAACAGTTTAAAACTGCATAGCACCATCCAAAACGGAAAGTGCGGCTTATCCAGCCAATCCTGGTTATAGGTAAATAGTTGTAAATAGTCTTTTTTGTAGATGAGGTTTTTAGCGATGGAAGCGTACAGCCCCGGGTCGTCCGTGAAAAACTTTACATTGATGCCTGAAAAATTGACGATCAGCGCTAAAACAAACAATAATATGTAAAATAGCTTGTTTTGTACCTTCATGCAGCAAAGTAAATAATACTGCGCGAAAATCAGAAAATAAAAAACCCCTGCCTCGCGGCAAGGGTAAAAAACTCACAACAATTGTTTAACCTTATTCAGGTCAATTCCTAACTGCAATGTGGGTTTCCTGTAATAAATATTATTCATAATTCGTGCCAATATTAATGCTAATGCCATAATATTAAAATTTCTTGCGGTTTGTGTAACAATATGACGCTAATCCTATCTTTACATTATAAATCACTTTATTTGTCTGATTATGAAAACAACATTTCGCTTAAAGGCTGTACTATTTTTAGTAGTGGCCTGTATGTTTACCAGTGCCGCTATGGCACAAACAACCAAACCCATTGCCAGCCCGCGCGATAGCGTTAGCGGCGTGGTTAATGGCGCAACCATTACTATTAACTATGGCAGCCCATCTGTAAAGGGCCGCAAAATTTGGGGCGGCTTAGTGCCTTACAATGCCGTTTGGCGCACCGGTGCTAATGAAGCTACCCGCTTTACCACTACTAAAGACATTACGGTTGAAGGAAAGACCTTACCTGCTGGTACATACGATTTCTTCGCCATTCCCGGCGAAAAAACATGGACGATCATTTTTAATAGCGTAGCCAACCAATGGGGCGCATTTAAGTATGATGCATCAAAAGATGTTTTACGTGTAACTGTAAAGCCTAAAGCATCTGTTATGCACGAGCGTTTGGTTTATAAAATTAACGGCGATGGTTTTGAGTTGATGTGGGACGAACTTAAAGTGCCGGTAAAAACAAAATAAGCTACAAGTAACAATTATGTATAAAAGCCATCAGGAGATAATCCCGGTGGCTTTTTTGCTTTTCTGCAGATAATTTATCCGCTATATTTACCACATGCGCAAAAGGCCCCAAAGCAGCATCTTAAAAAAACGGATCATTATTATAGCAATACTTGCGGCAGTTTATTTCCTGCTGCAATGGCTAGAGTACTATCCTTTAATCATCGAGCGCTATTATTCCACAGGCATTTACCCAATAATTTGCCACATTCTTCACCCTATATTTAACCTGTTCCCTTTTAGCGTCGGCGATATTTTATACCTCGTGGCCATTGGTTTCATCGTTTATTATTTTGTTAAACTGATACGCTTATTGTTTAAAAAGCAGTTTAAGCCTGCCGGTATACTAGCCTTAGGCATCATCATCGCCCTGCAAATAGCAACCTTAAGTTTTTATTTTTTATGGGGATTGAATTACTTCCGCCCATCCGCAGGTAAACGGTTAAAACTGGCCGATAGCGACTATACCACCCAACAACTCTATACCCTAAGCCAATTGGCAATCGACAGTGCCAACGCCACCCGCCAGCGCGTAACCCCTGCCGATTTGCAGCAAGGCAACAAAGCCATCATCCAAACCGCCATCAAAGCAGTACAGGCCATGTCCGATAGTTCCGCGGATTTTAAAACTTACCATCCCAATATCAAACTATCCCTGTTTACCCCGGTCATCAATTACCTCGGTACATCAGGCTACTACAATCCCTACACCACCGAATCGCAGATCAACTACCAGATGCCGGTATTCCTGCGGCCATTTGTGGCTTGTCACGAGATGTCGCATCAAATGGGTTACGGCCCCGAGGACGAAGCAAATTTTGTAGGTTTCCTAATCGGCATCAAATCGAACGACCACCTGCTGCGCTACTCCGCCTGGCACGAACTGGTTGACGAATGCATGGGTGATCTGCACATGCGCGACAGTACCTTGCAGATCCAACTAAAAAAGCGGGTGTTACCACAAGTACATCTGGATTTTGTTGCCGAACGCAATTACTGGATCTCGCACGAAAGCCCTATAGATGTAATAAGCAGCCTGTTTTATAACGACTTTTTAAAGGCAAATAACCAACCGCACGGCCTGCAAACCTATAACCGCATGGTAAGGCTGGTAATGTCGTGGGAAAGGGAGCGAGCCAAAAGCAGGGTGCCGGTTGATGATGATAAAGGCAAATAATCAAAAAATAAATTCTACACCCTCTTTCTGCCGCAGGCGAAAAGAGGGGCGACCAGCGCACCGTGGTCGGGGTGAGTCAAAGCGCCATGTATTTCCACCAGCAAAAAGACCCGCTCCCCGCTCTTTCACCTCGCACCTCTCATAAAAATAATATATATTTGATACAATGAAAAAGCTATTGGTAATACTGGTTTTATGCTCAAGCGCGATGACGTCCCATGCGCAAAGCGTTTCCATGTCCGACCTAACCAATCTGGCTACCATAAATACTACTGATGCCAACTATTTCCTAACCTCGGGCAAGCCATTTAAAGAGGAGTACAGTCAGGAAGTGAATGGGTTTACACTTCGGCATTATGTAGGCACAACAGCCACCTCAAAGTGCGAAAGCGTAATTATGGGCGATGGCATTAAAACAAGCACTCCACTTGTACTGCACATTGTTACTTATACCAGTACTAATACAAAATATATTCTCGAGCTGATAGGACAGGCAAAATCTGCCGAATTAAAAAAGAATTTTCAGGGAGTAGATCAATTCAATAATATCTATATTTTTGATAATTTCCTGTACACAGTGCACGTTTACATCAAAACAGATAACAGCGAAGGCACAGTAAAGGTTGAACAGAAATATTATGTAGAATGATCGGCATCTCAAAAGAAGCATTCACGCATCAAATCAATAAATTAAAAAATCCATCTATTTTCATGAAAATTCTATTAAGCTTTTTACTGTCCATAATTATACTCGCGCCATGCGAGGCGCAAAAAGTAAAGCCGGTTTTAAACTTAGTAAAAGGCAATACCTATTACACCGTTAGCACAGTAACCTCATCAATACTCCAAAGCTATAACGGGCAGGATGTAAATGTGGCTGTTGATATGACATCCAAAACCGCCTATAATATTACCGATGTTAAGGATACAATTTACACCATGCAGGTAAGCTACGCCAATATCACTATGAAAATAGTATCGCCAAATGGTACGGTTGAGATGAACTCCGATAAAAAGGATAATGCGGATCTGTCATCAAGCTTTTTATCAGCCATGATCAACAAGCCGTTCTCGGTAACTATTACTAAATCAGGCCGCGTGCTCGAGGTAAAGAATATTGAAACCATCATCAACTCGATATTTACCAGCATGCCCCAGATAGACGAAACACAAAAAGCTCAGTTGAAAGCCCAATTTATGCAATCATTCGGCGAAAGTGCTTTTAAAGGTAACCTTGAACAAACTTTGGCTATCTATCCATCTATTAAAGTATCAAAAGGCGATTCCTGGGCAATAAATACTACGCTGCAATCTGTAATGGCGGCCAATATCTCTACAACCTACCAACTGCAGGACGTTACCGATGCTTATTACCAAATACATGGCGATGCTAAAATTACTACCGCTAGCGATGGCAAAGTTAGCCAGATAAACGGTATGCCGGTAAAATATGACCTGAACGGCACATTAACGTCAGACATCAAAGCTGATAGAAAAACAGGTTGGGTAATTGAAGAAAAACTAAAACAAGATGTATCAGGAACTATCGACATCCAGGACAATCCAAAAATCCCCGGCGGTATGAAGGTTCCCATGAAGATCCACTCTGATATTACCACGACGGATCATTAAGTTAAATTAAATCCCCCTCTTTGTCGCGCAGCGAAAGACAGGGGCGACCAGCGAAGCGTAGTCGGGGTGAGTAAACCGCTTACCAATTCTCCGCCATCCAACTAATCGCTATTAACAACTCTCTAATCACCATTATTTATAAAAAAACGAGGCGCGAACAGAGCCTCGTTTTTTTTATAAATAATTTAAAATGTTTTTATTGCCCAATCGTCTTTATCTTTAAATGCACAATACATTGGTAACAGCCGTAATGCCCGAGGATAAAGACAGCCACATCATACAAACAATAAAATCGTATGGTAAAAACTTGCTGGGCTTTATTCGCCGCAGGGTAAAAAGCGATGCCGATGCCGAAGACATCCTGCAGGATGTTTGGTACCAGTTCAGCTCCGTGATCAATTCACAGCCGATAGAACAAACAGGTGCCTGGTTGTACAAAGTTGCCACCAATAAAATTACCGATAAGCATAAAAAGAAATCAGAAACGCTATTGGACGACATGCTGGTTGGCAGCGATGAAGACCCTGATGATGACGGCACCGACTTTAAAGCCATCCTGCTTACGGAAGCGTCTACCCCCGAAACAGAATATTTGCGCAACCTGTTTTGGGAAGAGCTTTTTATAGCACTGGATGAACTGCCCGAAAAGCAACGCCAGGTTTTTGTTTGGAATGAACTGGAGGACATATCCTTTGCCGAGATGGCAGAGCTAACCGGGGACAATGTACAAACCCTGGTAACCCGTAAACGCTACGCCGTACTGCACCTGCGCAAGCGGCTGAAACAATTGTATGCAGAAATTACAGAATATTAACAACAAAGAAAATGAAAAGAATATTTTTTAAAGGACGATTTATTTTTATGCCCATACTGGCAGCCGCTGTATTAGCGCTGGTAAGTTTTGTGGTAATGCAGTTATGGAACAACCTGCTGCCCGCTATACTGCATGTAGGCATCATAACATTTTGGCAGGCCATGGGCATATTTATACTATGCAAAATACTGTTTGGCTTTGGTAAAGGTGGCCGCGGTTGGGGCGGAGGCGGTGCTCCCTGGATGCGCCGTAAAATGGAACAGAAATTTAATAACATGACCCCCGAAGAAAAAGAACGCTTCAAACAAAAAATGACCGAGCGCATGTGCGGAGGTTTCGGTAACCACCGCGGCGGGAGATTTAGCGGTTGGGAAGATTTTAAAACCGAAGCGCCAAAAGCAACTGAATAATCAAATTAAAACGATAGCACTGCATGGATATACTGGTATTTGCAACTAATGTTGCCAACTTAAAAGCGGTTAGTATGGTTAAACCCTTATTAACCGCCATGCCGGCTATCGAGGATTGGAACTTCGATCTGGATGATTGCGATCGTATTCTGCGTATTGTAAGCAATGACCTTTGCCCACGCCAAGTCGAATCAACCCTGCAAACTGCGGGTTTTGATTGTCATGAATTGGTTGATTAAGAAATCGAAATTTCTAGTTAGCTCCACCCATCCCCTCTGGAAGAGAAACATAGATGAAGCTAGGTTAAATTAAGTTAAGTCTCCCCTACCGGGGGAGATTTAGAGGGGGCTTATATAACCACACCATCCGCCGTAAGGCGCAAGGGGCCGCTACCGGCTAATGCAGCTGTTGCCCAAGAGTCTTCGTTAACCCAAAGCTTTTCGTTCTCGGCAATAATATGTATCCCTTCGGCAAAAAAATCACCATTAATGCGTATCACCGCTAAAGGTATATTAACTTCAAATTCGGCGGTAATATTATGTTCTAGGTTCATAGCGGTTTCATCATCCAATTGATGTACCTGTATCAGTAATGAGCCGTCAGCATTTAAAACCTTAACGCTGTCTTTAGTGGTTTCAACCTTGTAATTACCTTCGCTCTCTGCTTTGTTCCCGGTAAGGCGGATGTAATTGCCCGCCGAATCCTTAATATCAAGGTTTATACTGAAAAACGATGCAGGATCATTGTCATGGTAAAGAGAATGAACGTGCAGGATCTGCTTGGTAATATCTTCATTGGCAGTAACAATAACCGCTTGCGGAACTATAAAAGCGCTGGTGCCAAAAATAAATGCGTACTTCATGATATGTTGAGATTAATTGTATTTATTAACTTCAAAACCGCCAAAATGTTTATTGTGTGACACTTTATTTTTTAATTTAATAAGTTAAACTTGTAAGTTTGCCTTATTAAATTAAAACACCAAATTATGATAACTGCCTTAGACGAAAAAACAGCGCTCGTATTAATCGACATGCAGAAAGGGATCGTAGCATTCCCTGTTGCACATCCAATAGCCGGTGTAATTGAAAACACCGCCAAGTTAGCCGATGCTTTCCACAAAGCCGGTCAGCCGGTTGTAATTGTTAATGTAGATCCTGCGAAATTTAAACCATCCCGTAAAGAACCTGCGCCATCCCATGGCGGTTCATTACTCGCTGATTTTATCGAGATCATCCCCGAGATCAAAACAACCGACTCAGATATCTTCGTTACCAAATCAACCTGGGGTGCTTTCGATAGTACCGATCTTGATGCACAGCTTAAAAAAGCGGGCGTAACCGGTATTGTCATTGGCGGTGTCGCAACCAGCATAGGTGTTGAAGGTACTGCCCGTACAGCAGCGGCATTAGGTTACAACGTAACCTTCGCCAGCGATGCCATGACCGACATGTTTGCCGATGCCCACAACCACAGCTTCAAATACATTTTCCCAAGATTAGGAGAGGTTGATACAACCGAGAATATTTTGAAGTTCTTGTAGTATTTAACAGTCATTTCTTCAATATGTCATTGCGATGCACGAAGCAATCGTGCGTATGAAAAGCGAATATACAGAGTTCGCGATTGCTTCGTGCATCGCAATGACATTTATTTCCTAATCACCATCCTCCACCTGCAAATTAAATCCTGCACCAATTCCTTTTAAACGTGTCCAATCAGCACCTGTATTTTCACGATGATAGCAGGACGAAAGCAAGCTTGCCGAAAAAAATACAGCCCCAACGTTAGTTGATGATTTTCCATCTACCCACTCCAATGAAACAGCGACATCTCCCTGCATCAAAAGCTTATAAGGTAAGAGATCGATTTTATAAAGACCAGTTTTGCTAATGCCAACCAAAATATTTTGCGTTAGCAGGTTTTCAGCAGGGATTCCGTTATGTAACGCATAAATATTAAGCCTGAAAGTGCATGTATCTAACCGGGTTTGCGAAATATTAAAACTAAAAGAACGAAACAATACAGTTTTCTTACCCAATGCTATTCGTACGCCTAATTCACTTCCTAAAGCCTTAAGCGGAAAACCAACACTAATTGATTTTGAGCAACTTGTATTCCCTAAAGTTCTTACATTGATTTTTTTTGCGCTGATAACAACTTCCTTTAATTGATTATCTAACTCGTTTAAGGTAATTATCGGGTTATACTTTAAAACAATGGAAATATTCTTCACACAAAAGCTCTTCGGCCTAAAACCCAACGCCGAAATATGAATGGTATCGTTTAATAAGACCTTACTCAATTTTAAATAAAAATCACCATCCTTATCAGCCACAGTTCCGCAATTACCCGATGGAACGCTAATGCTTGCATAACTGATAGGTTTGTTGTCTTTGTCTGATATGATTTTCCCTGTCAATACAATTAAGCCATTACTATCTGTATCACCACTCAATGTTTCGGTAAGATGGCCGTTACCCCTGTTATCAAAAAGCATCTGTGCCGATGCTGTTTTAATGACGCTAAGAATCGTTAAGAGGATGAACAATAATAGCCTAAAGAAGAATTTGTACAGGTTCATAGGTGTTTAGTTAATGATAATCTTAGGAATATAAATAAAAGAAGAATAGCGGTTAAAAAATGTTAACACTCTGTTAATTAACGTTTTTTAACGTGAGCGAAACGAATGATAGGTGCCTCTCCGTCAATCCGACAGCTTCAACCGAAAATGCGTAGAATATTGCTGGTGTACAAAGAGCAAACCATAGCGGCAAGTGAGAACAGAACAAAATATCATCTTCAAAAAAACTGATTATATTTGCCCTATGGAGCAAACTATCCCGGCTAAGCAATTAAAATGGCTTTATTTTTTTATTGCGCTGGCAGTCGCGGTTAATTTTAGCGGCTTATTTGTTACCATTATGGGGCCTGATGCCGCCTTGTACGCCACCATATCCAAAACAATGGTACTGCATCATGATTATGTAAATCTGGTGGTAAACGGTCACGATTGGCTTGATAAGCCTCATTTCCCGTTCTGGATAGCAGCCATATCTTTTAACCTTTTTGGTTTTACCACATGGGCCTATAAACTACCGGGGATATTGTTTTTACTGATGGGGGCTTTATATACCTATCACCTTGCCAAAAGTTTGTATAACGAAAAAATAGCGATATGGTCGGTACTGATATTATTAACCGCCCAGCACATTTTATTATCCAACAACGATGTCCGCGCCGAGCCCTATTTAACCGGGCTGATAGTTGCATCAATATATCATTTTTACAAAGCCAATATCCAGAACAATTACTGGCATTTGCTGGCAGGCTGTATATTCACCGCCTGCGCCATCATGACTAAAGGCATGTTCGCCATTATCCCTATCGGCGGCGCTATAGTGGGACAGCTTATCATCACCCAACAATGGAAACAACTATTCAAATGGAAATGGCTGGTGGCGATCATCTTGGTATTGATATTCATTATCCCTGAACTGTATTGTTTAAATTATCAGTTCGATCTTCACCCCGAGAAAATAGTTTTTGATCACACTCACGTTTCCGGCATAAAATTCTTTTTCTGGGATAGCCAGTTCGGCCGTTTCTTTAACACCGGCCCCATCAAAGGCGGCGGCGATCCGTTTTTCTTTGTGCATACCACGCTTTGGGCGTTTTTGCCATGGTCATTATTACTTTTTGTATCGATATATCGCTTTATAAAAACGGGAATCAAAAATACCAAAGGGCAGGAGTGGTATTGCATCAGCGCGGCATTGCTTACTTTTTTACTATTCTCCGCATCCAAATTCCAGTTGCCGCATTACATGAATATCGTGTTCCCGTTCTTCGCCATCATCACGGCGCAGTACCTGTATAGCGTGCAATTACCTAAAAGCATTAAAGCTATCCGCATTACGCAAATCGCGGTAATCGCTATCATGATCACGCTCATCTGTACCATCGAATATTTCTTTTATTCAGTAATAACAACTTCTGTTTTAACTATTTTATTTCTGCTATACGTAGCAATGATCATGGTTCCAAAAATAGTTAGTCACGATGGCATACAGCGCATCATCATCAGTACCGTACTGGTTTCGTTTATAGTGAATGTCTATCTTAATATGGCTTTTTACCCAACCCTGCTTCAATACCAGGCAGGCAGCCAGGCAGCGGAGTGGATCAACCGGCACGATCTCAAAAAATACCCGGTAATGCAAGTTGAAGATAACGCCTGGCCTATGGAGTTCTACCTGAACAGGCCAGTGCAAATCATCAACCCCGATACCATAAAATCCATTCCTGAAAACACTTTTTACCTGTATGCTAACCCCGGCGTTATAAAAAGCGTGAAAACCAAAGGCTGGCAGCTGTTAATTATAGATACCCTGCAATATTATACAATAACCCGTTTAAAAGGTAGTTTCCTGAACAAGAAAACTCGTGAATCCCAACTAATACCTATGCAAATAGCATTGGTTAACCCTCCGGGGATGCCGGTATTGAACAAGTTGAATATCAACCCTGCATCGGTTCGAAAACCATTGTAATTAAACACTCACCCTACCCATAACCGGGTCGCTGAAACTGGATTGGCCGGTTTCCACATGCCCGGCAAATCGCCTTAAATAATTATCAGAGCCTTCAATTTTTATCGTAAAATCATACCAGCCATGACTTTTTTCTAACTTAATTACACCGCCCAGTGCTCCGTTTGCAGTTAAGGGAAATGTTTTAACCGGCTCCCTTCCGGTATTATCTATCAATTGCAATCGGCAGGTTTGTTTACCCGTATTTCTGAAAGATAAGGCAACATCACCAGTTGGCTTTTTATCTTTTGTTGCCTGATAATCAAATACCAAAGCAATTTCAGGATCATCCACACTACCCCCAAACTCCCTGAAGAAACCATTAGGCCCGTATATCCGCAAATGGTAATTGCCGCCTTCAAAATCATGCAACGGCCAGCTATCCGTTAAATGATCGCCTGCTTTAACGCCATACGCCCAGGTGCGTACATCTTCTTCCAAATATTTACCCGGTGCATATACATTATAAGGCGCGCCTAAAGCATCTGCCCCAAAAAAGCGGCTCCCGGCAGCAAAGGTTATATTAAAGGCTGAGCGGTCTTCATTTAAACTACCATCAGCATGTAATTGATAATTTACCGCACATGATGGCTTTATACCCGTTTCCTGTTTAGGTAGATAAGGCGATGATGCCGGATTATTATTAATCTGCCTGATCTCCTCCGCGGTAAGCACCTTAAAATCATTCGGAAGATCTTTAAACTTGGCCTTGTGTATATCTTCAACAACAGTATCTCTAACTAAAAATTGAGGCTCGTTTATTTTCTCACCATTATATTGGCGAAATACAGAAGTTAAGTCCCCGCAAATGGTACGTCGCCAATCGCTGATGTTGGTTTCTTTGATCTGTTTCCCTGTTTTCTTACTTAAAAAATGTTCTAAAAACTGTAGGGTAGAAGTATGATCAAATACTTCCGAATTCACAAACCCACCCCGGCTCCACGGCGAAACAATTACCATCGGCACCCGGTAACCCAAGCCTATCGGGCTCTCAGCTAAATCAGGCTCAGGAAAATTATTCCGTGTTTGTTCCTGCTCCAAAGTAACATACTCCACCCGTGTATCAATACCTTCGGATACTTTCCCAGTCCCAGGCCGCTGCGAATGCGGCGCTACAAAAGGCGGTATATGGTCAAAATAACCATCATTCTCATCGTAAGTTAAAATGAAGATAGTTTTTTTCCAAACCTCCGGATTCTTAGTCAAAATATCCATCACTTCAGATACATACCAGGCACCATACCAGGGCGCGCTTGGGTGGTCGGAGAAATTCTCAGGCGCTACCAACCACGATACAGTTGGTAAACCGCCGCTGTTTACATCCACCCTAAACTGACTTAGCACATCGCCTTTGGGCACTTTAACTTCGCGTTTGGTTCCGTTATCGTCGTAAGTTAAAATAGTTAACTCGCGGTAATCAGCATCTTTCTCATTACTTGCTAATGCTTTTTCATGAAGGTTCTTTTCGCGCTGCGATAATTTTTCAAAGTCGCCAGGCTTGTAAGTATCCGCTTCCTTTTTAAATGCGGTCAAGTCCTCTTGTTTGCTTTTAAGTTTAGCCTCTAAGGCTTTAACGTGTATATCGCCAACAGGCAATGTTGACTTTTTTTGCTGGATAGCTTTTATTTCAATAGGCAGCTCGGCTAAGCGCTTTTGCACATAAGCCATCCTTTTTTTATTAAGAAACACATTATATTGCGCAAAATATTCCAGTTCGTTATCTGTGAAATTCGATAACCATTGCGATTCTTCTTCGGTCAAGCCGCAATCAATACCAATTTCGTTTTGGTAGCATTTCCAACTGATGCCGTTGTCTTCTAATCGTTCAGGGAAGGTTGTCCATTTCAATTGGCCGAAATCGGCATCATCGTTCCAAACCAAAGCGCGGGATTTTTCATTTTGCTCTTCACGTATTGTACCCGTCCAAAAAAAGGTTCTGTTTGGTCCGGTACCTGTCAATGATGAGCAAAAATGCTGATCGCATACCGTAAAGGCATCTGCCAAAGCATAATAAAAAGGAATATCATCCCGGTTATGATGGCCTAAAGTTAAAGGCATATCGGCGTAAGCCGGGTTAGATGATCGTTTTGATTCCAGCCATTTATCAAATTTGCCATCGTTACGGGCAGCCACCTGGTTTTGCCACGTATGCGGCAGCGAATTCATCCAGGTAGATTTGGTATTTTTTATATCGAGATGGAAGGGGGCGTAAGTTTCGCCCTTATTATTGCTTTGCAGCCATACTTTGTTTTTGTTAGGCAAATCAATTGCCCGTGGGTCATTATACCCGCGTACACCCCGTAAAGTACCGAACACATGGTCGAACGAGCGGTTTTCCTGCATCAATATCACTACATGCTCAGCATCCATATAAGTGCTGCCCGGCAAGGGGTTAATAGCCATAGCCCGCTGAATAGCTGGCGGTAAAATACTGGTGAGCCCGGCCGCGCTGGTTAAAAGCGCGGCCTTTTTTATAAAATCCCTACGGGTATCCATACAACAAAAGTGATGAAATTTTGATGGACTTCGAGGCTTCGGAACGTGAAATGTTACACACGATTGTGAATAGGCTGTTTCTCCTCCTTGTCATTCTGAACGCAATGAAGAATCTATCGATAGGCTCGCGCTGGCAGAGTAGCGGATAGATGCTTCGTTCCTCAACATGGCAAATGGCAAAAATCAGGTAATGACCAATTCCGCTTGCCTTACAATATCATTTACCACGTCTTCATCATCAGCTTCCAGCCAATGTATATCCTTGTCTTTTCTAAACCAGGTTAATTGCCTTTTAGCAAAATGGCGCGTATTTTGTTTGATGAGTTCCAATGCGGATTCTAAGTCGGTATTACCATCAAAGTAATCAAAAAGCTCGCTATACCCTACGGTATTTAACGCGTTTAAGCTGCGATGGGGGATAAGCGATTTAACTTCATCAATTAAACCAAGCTCCATCATTTTATCCACCCGGTAATTAATTTGTTGATACAAAATATCCCTGGGTAAGTTTAAACCGATCTTTACGATGTTAAATGGACGCTTATTAACGGTTGATTTACGGTAATAGGAGATGGGTTTGCCTGTTGTTTCATAAACTTCCAGCGCCCTTATTAAACGTTGCGGGTTTTGTATATCCACCTGCTCATAATAATCAGGGTCAACTTCTTTTAATCGTTCCTGCAAATGCCTTATGCCAAGCTCGGTAAAATCCTGGTTCAGTCTATGTCTTATACCTGGGTCAGCCACGGGCAGGTTATCAAAACCCTCGCAAACTGCCTTTATATATAAGCCCGATCCGCCAGCCATTACAACCGCGTCATACTCCTTAAACAATTCATCCAGCAATGCCAAAGCCTGCTTTTCAAAATCGCCAACACTAAAGTTTTCCTGTATGGAATGTGAATCAATAAAATAATGCTT
This sequence comes from Mucilaginibacter tundrae, assembly GCF_013408825.1. Taxonomy (GTDB): domain Bacteria; phylum Bacteroidota; class Bacteroidia; order Sphingobacteriales; family Sphingobacteriaceae; genus Mucilaginibacter. The sequence goes on along the minus strand of NZ_JACCBZ010000006.1, from coordinate 333,428 downwards.
AATCGCCGCCAGTTCATCTGCATCAGGTTTAGCTGTACCAATACTCATTTCGCGGTAAAACTGGCGCGAATCAGCAGATAACACAACCGTATTGTAATGTTTGGCAACCTGTATGGCAATAGCTGTTTTACCAACAGCGGTAGGGCCGGCTATTACGATGAGGGTCTTGTTGTTGTTCATAGATGATGGTTAATAGTTTATGGCAAAATAACCACAGCAAAAATACTACCATGAACCATCAACTGTGATCCATGAACAAAAGATTAATAGTCGTCGTGCGATTTTTCGTCGTCGAAACCTTCATTATCAGAAAACTCGCTGCCGAATCCGTCCTCTTCCTCTTCATCATCAGCGCCACGAACACCAACCTCGCCAGCTTCTTCTTCCGTATCCAGTACGCCGGTTAATTCGTCCGCATCTTCCGGGTTAAAGCCAAGTTCTTCGTGCAAAAAGTCAAAATCGCCTTCTTCTTCAATTGCGGGTAGGGCAGCCGCATTAATTATATTGCCGAATTGCTTAGGTGCCTCGCCAACTGATTTAATAACAGCAGGGTAAGTAACGCCTTTAGCATCTTCCAGTATAATTTTCATCAGCTCCACATGGAAATCAAACGGCCTGTCGAAATTAAAAGTATAGTAAAATTTTTGGTGCGGGTCATCAATAAAGCTGCTCAGCTTCACTTTATCCATTAACGATACCCCGCGATCAATTTTGCGTTGGTTTGGTAAATAGGTGATCTCTTCGCCTTTTGTCCATTGATCATTGCTGATGTAGAAAGACGAAGGATATTCGGGATTGTAACCTGTTGACTGGTGAATAGCGCGGTGAAGGTCCTCGAAAGTTTGATTTGATTTTACATCAATCTCTCTCATTACATCATCGTAGTCTTCAAAAGTAACCCTGAACCTGTATAGTGCCATTTTTATAAAGTAGATTTTAAGCTAACAAAAATAATATTTTAATTTTATTCTGAATCCCGAAGTTTGAATAAGATGTGTACAGCTTTGTGAATTTAACTGTAAAAATATCGTTTCAAAAATTCATTAAATCCTTGCCACAACTTTTAAGCCAATTTCCGAGCCTTTTAAAATTGTGTACTCAATTGCTTCCTCGCGCGAGTTAGGGATCTCGCCCTCCAGGATAGCCTCGCGTATCTGATTTTTAATTATTCCTACTTCACGGCCCTCTTTTATGCCAAAAAGCTGCATAATATCCAGTCCGGTAATAGGTGGTTGCCAATTTCGCATATTATCGCGTTCCTCAACGTCTTTTAATTTTTGTTGGACGAGGTCGAAATTCTGGCGATATTTTTTTACTTTATATTCGTTTTTGGTGGTAACGTCTGCTTTACACAACAGCATTAGTCCTTCAATGTCGTCGCCAGCTTCAAAAAGTAAACGCCTCACCGCCGAATCTGTCACAATAGACTGCGACAACACAATAGGTCTTAAATGCAATTGAACCAGCTTTTGTACCTGCTTCATCTTTTCATTCAGCGGTAACTTTAGCTGGGCAAATATCTTGGGCACCATCCGTGCGCCCTTATCCTCATGCCCGTGAAATGTCCAACCATGGCCTGGTTCAAAACGTTTGGTAGCAGGTTTGGCAATATCATGCAAAATAGCTGCCCAACGTAACCAAAGATCGTTGGTTGTGGTGCAAATGTTATCTAACACCTGCAAGGTATGATAAAAATTGTCCTTATGGCCTTTTCCGTCAATATAATCAACGCCGTAAAGCGTTACCATCTGCGGGAATATCTTTTGCAGCAAGCCGGTATCAAACAAATAATTAAAACCGATGGACGGTACAGGCGATAAAATGATCTTATTCAGTTCATCAGTAACTCGTTCCTGCGATACAATGCTAATCCTGTCGGTATTGGCTTTGATAGCAGCTACCGCGATCTCATCAATCTTAAAGTTAAGTTGCGAAGCAAAACGAATAGCCCGCATCATCCGCAACGGATCATCAGAAAAAGTTTCGACAGGATTTAACGGCGTACGAATCAATTTCTGCTCCATATCGGCCATCCCGCCAAACGGATCAAGTAGCTCACCGTAAGTATCCGGGTGCAGGGAAATAGCTAAAGCATTTATAGTAAAATCACGACGTTTCTGGTCATCCTCTAAAGTTCCGTTCTCAACCAATGGTTTCCTCGAATCTAAACGATAAGATTCCTTGCGGGCGCCCACAAACTCAAGTTCCAAATCCTGGTACTTCAATTGTGCTGTACCAAAGTTTTTAAACACAGCCAGCTTTACATTTAACTTTTTAGCAACCTTGTCCGCAAAATCAATCCCGTTGCCAATAACCACAATATCAATATCTTTTGAGGGGCGATTCAAAAAAATGTCCCGCACAAAGCCACCAATAGCATAAGCTTGTAAATTAGTTTCGCCTGCTATTTTTGATATGATTTTGAATACCGGGTGCTGGAGGTGCTGTTTCATGTAATAGGGCAAAATTAGCAAATTATTTTTGCTCTGGATGTTTTCCCCCTCTTTCCGCGCAGCGAAGAGAGGGGCGACAAGTGCAACGATGTCGGGGTGAGTAGAATAGGCGGAATGTATTTACGCTGATGCCGGGTGCATATTTGACTCACCCGGTCTTAGCTTCGCTTGACCACCCTCTCTTCGCTGCGCGGAAAGAGGGTGGAGGAATTTTTATATGTAATGCGCAATGAGATAAATGCCAATCATAATACAACAAATGCCCGCACCTAAACCTTTAATATCCCAACCAAATTCACTTTGTTTTCCAGTATTGAAAACTTTTATTTCTGAAATAGTTAAGTATATTCCGTAAACTAAGAAAGCAATTCCAATGAATGTTAGCATAGGTTTATCTCCTTATAAACTCAAACTTACCACCAGGTTCCAACCGCATAATAGTTGATGGGTTTTTGATCTCCATGCTATGCTGGTCAATATCCACCACGTAATCAACCCCATCGATGATCTCCTGGTCAACCTGCGAAAAGTATTGAGGTGAGGCCTTGCCGCTAATATTGGCCGAGGTAGATACCAAAGGCTTCCGCAGTCGCTGAATTAATTGCTCGCAAAAATCATTTTTTACTATGCGTATGGCAATGCTGCCATCTTTATTAATTAAAGCAGGCGATATGTTTTTTGCGCCCGGCATTACTAACGTCAGCGGGTTTTCCGCAAACTCGATTAAATCATAAGCTACATCCGGCACTTCAGCTACATAACTTTGCAGCTTGTTATCGTTATCCAGTAAGATGATCATGCTTTTGGCCTCATCGCGCTGTTTAAGGCGATAGATCTTTTGCACGGCCTCGGTATTGGTAGCATCGCAGCCGATGCCCCAAATGGTATCAGTAGGGTAGAGGATGATCCCGCCATCCTGTATTATTTTAAATGCTTTGGCAACTTCGTCTCTAAGCATGGCTATAAGTTATTATATAATTGCATCAGCTGGTTTGCCAGCTTCGCGTCTTCAAAATTAAGGGAATATTCTTTGCCTTTGGCTATCATTTTTTCCCTCAGCTGTTCGTTGTTAAGTATGGCGTTCAATTTATCCGCCAGGTCGATCGGGTCATTCGGGTCAACATAAACGCTGTTACTGCCGCCCGCTTCCTCCAAACATGAACCTTTAGCCGCGATAACCGGAGTGCCCGAAGTAATCGCCTCCAAAACCGGGATGCCAAAGCCTTCATACCTTGATGGGTAAACAAAAACCTTAGCCTGCTGGTAAATAGCCGGCAGATCGGTAAACTCCACACCGTGCAAAAAAATAACCCTATTGCTCAGATTATTGGCCGATAAATAAGCCTTTATCAATTTTAGGTATTTAGTAGGCTTACCGACTACTACCAAAGAAATATTATTTTCAACCGTAGGCAAAGCTTTAACCAATAACAGCAGATTTTTGCGCTCCTCAATAGTGCCAACGCTCAAAATAAAATCAGCAAGTAAATTATATTTCTGGGCGACTGCCTTTTTTTGCTCCGCTGATTGTTCAACCTTAAAAATAGGATCGCAACCCTGGTAGATCACTTTTATTTTGGCAGCATCTACATTAAGCAATTCAACCAAATCATCTTTTGTTTTTTTGCTTATCGCAATAATTTTATCGGCAACTGCACACGCTTTGGTAACTTTCAACCGATATATAGTACGACTAATCCGCCCGAACTGCTCCGGAAACCGCATAAAGATGAGATCATGTACTGTAACCACTGACTTGATCCCGCTTTCGACAATACCTATCGGCAACTCGTGACTCAAGCCATGATAAACATTGATCCCATCCCGCTGTAGATCCTCTACAATACCCTTACTGCGCCACCATGATTTGATGAGCTTACCAATCGGGGTAACCGTTTTAATATTGCTGAATTGTTGCAGGAAACTAAGTCGTGGGTTTGACTTTACCTTAGGAGTATAAAGATAATAGGTGTTTTCAGGATGATACTGTGCCAGCGCCTTAACCAACCACCGGCTGTAATTACCCAGCCCGGTATTGTTTAAAAAAGCACGTTTGGCATCGTATCCTATTTTCATTAATTGGTTGATTAAGTTGAATGGTTGATTAAGTGAGTGGTTTCAAATTGATAACTACTCACTTAATCCAACCTAATCAACTACTCACTAAACTGCAACATTATTCACCCGCAAAGCATCATTTAATGATGTCTTTTTGTCGGTTGATTCCTTGCGCTTGCCAATGATAAGGGCACATGGCACATGGTACACACCACCCGGGAATTCTTTAGGGTATGAGCCCGGTATCACTACCGATCTTGCAGGCACTATGCCTTTATATTCAATTAGTGTTTCATGGGTAACATCAATAATTTTGGTTGATGCCGTTAACACCACGTTAGCACCCAATACTACTTCTGATTCCAAATGCACACCTTCAACCACAATAGCTCTTGAACCTAAAAAACAGTTATCTTCAATAATTACCGGAGCAGCTTGTACGGGTTCTAAAACGCCACCAATACCAACACCACCACTTAGGTGAACGTTTTTACCGATCTGCGCGCACGAGCCTACGGTAGCCCAGGTATCAACCATGGTGCCTTCATCAACATAAGCGCCAATGTTTACATAGGATGGCATCATGATAACACCTTTAGCTAAATATGCACCATAACGGGCAATACCATGAGGAACTACACGCACACCTTTTTCTTTATAGTCGGTTTTTAGCCTCATTTTATCATGGAAAACAAAAGGGCCAACCTTTATCTCTTCCATATTCCTGATCGGGAAATATAAAATAACCGCTTTTTTTATCCACTCATTTACATGCCAGCGGCCGCCAATGCTTGGTTCAGCAACGCGCATTTCACCGTTGTTCAGGCGCTCAATTATAGTTTCAACAGCAGTAGCGTAATCATTATTTTGTAAAAGAGTCCTGTCTTCCCAGGCATCTTCAATTAGTTTTCTAAGGTCTTGCATCAGTAATTATATATTTTGGCAAATTAACAGAATTTTAAGGATTTTTAAGCCTGTAAATTTTGAATAGCCTTTCCTTTGTTACAAGTTAGAAAATCTATCCCCAATTAATTTACAAAAAGCAATATCCCAACGATACTGAGATTACATTGTTTTTTGTTTTATCAATACCTGAATTTTCGATATTAGTTAAACCATGTTCATATCCTGCACTTATCGATAAGCCATCTTTCAATGCAAAACCGCCTAATGCCCCTAAGCCAAAATCAATCCGTTTCAAATCGCCATCCTGGCCACCGAAAGCAAGTTTATAATCATCAGTGCTGGTGGTAACTGTGCCATTGCTGTTTTCTGTTGTGGTACCCTTGCTGGTACCCGAAAGGCCATAAGCCACATATGGTCCGCCGCCAATAAAAAACTTACCCGCACCCACCGGAATGTTGTACAATATATTAATAGGTAATTCGAGGTAATTGTAGGTTACTTTACCGTTGGCTGTAAATGTTGCGCCAACTGGAGCAGCAATAAACGACTTGTTATTTTGTCCCTTTGTGGTATAAAACAAACCCGGTTCGATAGATACTTTTCCGAAATCTATATCACTAAAAATACCGGCGTGAAAACCTGCCAGCCTTGAATTATCATTGTTAATTGTATTCTGTAAACTAAGTATGGATTCATTTAATCCGCCGCTAACACCGAATTTAACAGATTGCGCGAATGCCGGACTAATACCCGCGATTAATAATAAAGTTAAGATTACTTTTTTCATAATTTGATTTTGAATAGGTTTTAAAATTGATGTGCTGATAAGCTAGTTGTGGGGTAAAAACGGGTTTTAAAAAATAAAATTGCTTAAATCAACTTTATAAACCGTACTAACTTGTCCTTTCAGATTGGCGAATATAAAAACTTGTGTTATAAAACCCAAAATCAGCTCACCGTAAAACTCACTTCCCTAACGCCTTTTATTTTACGGAGGTCTTCAATTATTACCAACAGGTTTCCCTTATCTAACGATACCTTTTGAATCATGATTTTCATATCATCCAAATCTTCCTCCAGCGATGGTGATAGACTGATCTGCGTATATTTCATTCCGTGATCTTTAAATACAGCTTCAATATTCTCCAGGTTTACCTGCTTTCGCTCTAATACCAGGGTAACGCCATTAAACTTATTTTTGTTGAAGAATTTGGTTTCCAATGGTTTCATAATAGCCAGTATCACAAACACTATAGCTGTAGTAAGGCATGCGGCAAAGTATAAACCGCCACCGCAAGCCAGGCCAATGGCAGCTACTGTCCACAAACCGGCAGCGGTGGTTAATCCCCGTACTACTTCGCGCCTTAAAAACAATATCGTTCCGGCACCTAAAAAACCTATGCCGCTAATCACCTGTGCCGCTACCCGCGAAGGATCGAGCACAATGCCCGGATGGTTTACTACATCGCCAAACCCAAACATGGATACGATCATAATCAGCGCCGAGCCGACGCAAACCAGCATATGCGTACGCAAACCGGCAGCCCACTCATGCCGTTGCCGTTCGCTGCCTACTATACTGCCCAATATGGCAGCAATGGCTAACCGAAGAGCTATTTCCTGAAGTGAGATCATGCTATACTAATAGTTGATTTTACGTTTAAGTTTTGATTTTTTAAAGACAACTTTAAAATCGACTTTCCATTTTGGCTCTTGATTCTTAACTCTTGATGCTCTATTTCCATCCATTTGTCACATTGTCACATTGGCAGTAATCCAATTGTGGCAAGCAATTTGAATAGTATATATTTGTATAACAAAAATTAAAAATAAATATCATGGCTTTAGAAATAACTGATGCGAACTTTGAGGAGCTAGTATTAAAATCAGATAAACCGGTACTGGTTGACTTCTGGGCAGAGTGGTGCGGCCCTTGTCGCATGGTTGGCCCTGTGGTTGAAGAAATAGCGAAAGAATATGAAGGCAAAGCGATTGTTGGTAAGGTAAATGTTGACAACAACCCGGGCATTTCAATGAAATTCGGTATCCGTAACATCCCCGCCTTATTGTACTTTAAAAACGGCGAAATTGTAGACAAACAAATTGGCGCAGTGCCAAAATCAATATTGGCCGGTAAGTTAACCGCTCAATTATAATATACCAAAGCAATATAATTTATTGTGAAAAAGCGTTACATAACTTGTAACGCTTTTTTTATATTTAAATAATGTCGAGCCTAACAAACGATCAGCAAATACGGCAATTAGCCAACCTGGAACTGCTTGCCCGCCAAGTGGTTGAAGGATTTGTTACCGGTTTGCACCAAAGCCCGTTCCACGGTTTTTCTGTAGAATTTGCTGAGCACCGCCTGTATAACAACGGCGAATCTGTAAAAAATATCGACTGGAAGTTATTAGCACGTACTGATAAACTGTTTGTTAAGCAATTTGAGGAAGAAACAAATCTGCGTTGTTTTTTATTGCTGGACACGTCGTCGTCTATGAATTTCCCCGAAAAAGGAACCAGCAAACTGGAGTTTTCCATTTATGCTGCGGCATCGCTTATGTATCTGTTCAAAAAACAGCGTGACGCATTCGGATTATGCTTGTTCTCGGATAAGATAGATTGGATCAGCGCCGCTAAATCAACCGGATCTCATCTTTTTTACTTATATGCTCAATTAGAGAAGGCATATAATGAACCCAAAGCCAATACCACTACTGATATAACCGGCGTATTGCATCACATCGCGCAGGAGATCCATCAGCGCTCCATGGTTATCATTTTTAGCGATATGCTGGAGAATGGCATGAATGATGAAAAATTGCAATCTTTGTTTGCCGCAATTCAGCATTTAAAATATAATAAACACGAGGTGGTTATATTTAACGTGACGGATAAGCAGAAGGAGCTTGATTTTAATTTCGATAACCGCCCGCATCATTTTATTGATATGGAAAGCGGCGAAAATATTAAAGTACATCCCGGTAAAATACGTGACGCCTACCGCGAATCGATACTGCATTACCGGCACCAGATAGAATTAAAATGTGCCCAGTATAAAATTGATATAGTGGATGCTAATATAAACGAGGGCTATCACCAAATTTTAAAGCAATACTTGGTTAAACGTAATAAGATGATATAAGTCTGATTATATAGGCTAACAATAAATTAATTACCAAACGTATAAACAAATAAATACGTAGGTTTATTAATGTAAAGTGTACGTAGTACAATTTTAAATTGCTGAAATCAATTTAGCAGTATTAGTGTTAAAGAATAAAGAAGTTTTTTCTATGAGATTATCTGTTGAGCGAAAACCAATCAAAATATATCCTGATCCGAAACGTGTTATTGCAAGATTCTTTTTTAATGGTAATGAACGTGCCAAAGAAGTTATCCAACGGGTAATGACCATCAGCGAGGATGAAGCATTTGGTATTATTTCACCATTTTTGCAGGAATATTCCAAACGCCACCGTAATATAACCCGGGTTTTAAACCGCCATTGCAGCAAATTAAAACCACTTATAGCCGAATTGAAGATTGATTACGATACCCTTACAGTATATCGTAAATTACTGATCGGCTCTTATTTTACGCACGAGTATTCTATTGAATCAGCCGCGTTTTTTAACCCATCTATTATTGAAGACCCCGATCAAAGTGAATTAAAGGATGGTGAGATGCGGGTGATTATCAGCTTTAGGGCTGTGGGTGAGGGGCACATATCCTCAATAACTTTCCGCCGTGCGCTGATCGATAAAAATAACGACATCACCGTAATGCCTGCCGGCAGTTATATTGACGAAGCCGAGATTGTACGCAACGCTGTTTACAACAAGAAATTGTTTTTTGACAAAGCGGTATCTACCCAAATAAATATTGATGTTTTAAAAGAGGTAGAAGGCAAACTTGACCATCATTTTGAATATTCAAACCTGTGCAGTATCATCCTTGATTCGCAAAAACTACAGGAAGATGATATGAAGAAATTGGAATACGACAAGGTTTTATGGCTTGCCGATTCTTACTACGAGATCGTTTTTTCGTTGGACACCGATATATCAGACCGGGTGATCTTCCCAATATCCGAATACGAGCGTAAAGGTATTGAAGATGCCCGTTTTGTGGAGTTTAAGCATGACGACGGCTCATCAGTTTATTATGCCACTTACACCGCCTATGATGGCGCTTTGATAATGCCTAAATTGTTGCAAACCAACGATTTTTATAATTTTAAGATAATGCCTTTATACGGCGATGGCGCGCAGAATAAGAACCTGGCCCTTTTCCCGCGTAAAGTAAACGGTAAATATGTGATGATCTCGCGGATTGATGGCTGCAATAACTACATCATGTATTCCGATAAGATTAACATCTGGGAAAAGCCTGTTCTATTGCAGCAACCCAAATTTACCTGGGAGTTCATTCAAATTGGTAACTGCGGATCACCTATTGAAACTGAGTTCGGCTGGCTGATGGTTACCCACGGCGTTGGCCCTATGCGCCGCTATGTTTTGGGGGCGAGTTTGTTGAAATTGGATGATCCGGCTATTGAAATAGGTCGTTTAAAAGAGCCATTATTGATACCGAACAGCGATGAACGCGAAGGTTATGTGCCAAACGTGTTATATTCCTGCGGATCGATAGTGCATAATGGCAAACTGATCATCCCTTATGGTATTTCTGATTCGTCAACCGGTTTTGCAGAGATCGATCTGAACGAACTTCTAAACAAATTGCTACAGGATGGCTCTACAACCACGCATGAGGTAGCTACCGAAAAAAAGGAATTGGTTAACTAAGTTGCCGTTTACCCTCAGCAAGCATTTTAGCTTTTTGGGGTTCGATGATGATAAAGTAAATAGCTATTCCTATAGCTATAATTAAGGTTGCACCAATGATATAAATCCACGGACTGGTGAATAGTATAAACAACCATATAATGATACCGATAATAGCCGGCAGCGGGAAAAGCCACATTTTGTAAGGCCTTTCATCTGCCGGTTTTTTCCAGTGCCAGTACAGTACACCTACCGATTGCCCCACAAATTGAACGATAATGCGCATGGTTAATATTGCGGTTATTACTTCTGTAAGCTTGAATAACAGGCTGAATATAAAACCCAGTCCACCCATAAATAATAATGAAACATATGGGAATCCTTTTTTAGGATGAACTTTAGCAAATACCTTAAAAAAGTTACCATCAACAGCTGCCGCGTAAGGAATGCGGGAATAACCCAGCATTACCGCGAATAACGATGAACTGGCTATGACTAAAATAAGCGCTGTGGCAATTTTAGCTACAAACGGATTATATAATTGTTGAAAATAAGTGCTGACAATAAAATTTGAGGATGCGATCTGTCGCCACGGCATAGCACCCGAGATCATGATCTGCATACCTAAATATAAAATGGCGATCCCTCCAATTGAAAGAAATATAGCACGCGGGATATTCTTTTGCGGATTTTTAATCTCGCCGCCTAAGTGGCAAACGTTATAATAGCCCAGGTAGGAATAAACGGTTTTAAGCGATGCCTGCCCTAATCCCACAAAGAATAATGGTGTCAGATCAAAAGCATCTTTACTAAACGAAAACGCCCACTGCGGGTTAAAATGCCTAAACCCCGAACCGATCAGCCATAAAAAAGTACCGCCGGTGATGATCCACAGCAAAACCGAAATTTTACCGATGCTTTTAATATTCCTATAAAGCAGTATGGTAACCAAAATCACCAAAGCGCCGCTTACAATTTTTTGTTGTACGGCGTCTAAACTAACCAGGTAGGTTAAATATTTTGAAAAGCCAATAGCCGCGCTGGCAACCACTAAAGGCGCCTGTATCAATGTTTGCCACACCAATAAAAACGACATCATTTTGCCAAACCTATTCTCATAAACCTTCTGCAAAAATACATAACTACCGCCCGCCATCGGCCATTTGGCACCCAGCTCAGCCCAAACCGAGCCATCTAAAAAAGCAAGTAAAGCACCCAGCAACCACGCCAGTATACACTGCGGGCCCCGCATAGCGCCAACTATTAAAGGCAACGTAATAAACGGGCCAATACCCACCATATCAATCATATTGATGGCGCTGGCCTGTGTGAGTGATAATCCGCGCTCCAGGGTGGATGTATTTTCAGCCATTGTAACTTTGAACTTTTTTTAGGTAGGTAAGGTATAATTTTTAGGTCAGTTATTTTAGTTGTAAGTACGAAATGATACCGCTCCGACAATTCTGGAATAATTTTTTTATCCTATAGTTAACAAAAACCTTGTCAAGTAATCATTTATTCACATATATACCTCGCCAAACAGTTTGGCATAAGCATTGCATTTATCGTTATAAGCCTATGTATTTAATTAATAATGTGGCTGTTACATTAATACTTTATGGCAAGATAATTATTAAAGCGATGGATCATTTCAGAGAAATAAAAAACAACCTTGTTTGGCATAAAGAAGGTAAATTTGAGGTTGAGCTGGTAAACGGCATAATCAAAAAACTAAACTTTTGTGAACCGGGTGCCGGCCCCGAAGGTACAGGCAAATGCCTCACTTCAACGGATTATAAATTCTTAAAATCGGTATATTCATGCCTCGGCGAGCTATTTACTTTTATTGATGAAGAGAATAAAAGGTTAGGGTATAGCTATGCCCGTGAAATAGAAGACATGCCGCAATACCAGGAATCAGAAACTAAGCTTAGGCCGTTGATTAACTATGATCACCAGTCGGAGTCGATTGAGAACGAATTGAAAAATATTGGTGGAATAGAGCTGACTGCTTAACTCCCCAATATTTTTTTATATAGGTTAAAGTAATCATCCACCATTTTTTCGCTGGAAAACTTGGATTTTGCCCAATCACGGCAATTAGCGCGATTAATATTTTTCAAGTTCGATACAGCTTCAACAGCCTCATCAATATCGTTTACTAAAAAGCCAGTTTTTTCAGGTTGTATTAATTCTGGCATCGATCCTTTGTTAAAAGCTATAACAGGCGTACCACAAAGCATCGCTTCAGCAACGCTCATCCCAAAGGGCTCATTAAAATTTATGGGATGTAAAAGTGCAATAGCCTTACCTAATAATTCGTTCCTTTTTTCTGGTCCGGCATGGCCAATGTATTGGATCTGCTCATTTAAATAGGGTTCAATTTTTTCACGATAATAATTTTCATCCTGAATGATTCCGGCGATCAATAATTTACGTTTACTTTTTTGTGCGATCTGGATAGCCTCGGCACAGCCCTTATCATGGTGTATCCTGCCAAAGTATAACAGATAATCATCAGGTTGCTCCACAAAATCAAAATCCTGTACATTCAAGCCATTGTAAACCGTGGCGAGATAGTCTAATTCAGGGCTTCTATCTGAGTCGCTGATAGAAACATAGTGGCCAATCGAATTATACTTTTTATAAACCGGGATGATCTTTTGCGACGAAAACCCATGGATAGTAGTAATTACAGGGGTTTTTATCAACCGCGAATAAGTAAGCGGCAAAAAATCAAAGTTATTATGGATAATGTCAAAATCGCCTGCCTTCTCCATCAAATTACTAATGTGCAGGCACTCCAAAACCTTGGCGTCCTGTGTGCGGTCTTCTTCGTAACCATGCGAGCAAACGGAATCAAGTTTACCTGTGGTGATTGAATCCCCCGTAGCGAAAAGTGTTACTTCAGCGCCTTTTTTAACCATGCCTTCGGCGATGTTAGAGGCTATTTGCTCCCATGGCCCGTAATGCCTGGGCGGTGTGCGCCAGGCAACGGGTGATAATACAGCGATCTTCATGTTAGCAGATCTCCAGTCTTTGGCTTACCTTATTATATTCGTATTCCAACTCAAAGGCTTTTAACACGGTAAGATGCGAAATAAGGTATGCTAATGTGCTTTCGGCACCCTGGTTACGGTTGATGCCTGTTGGCAGCAAGCCATCGCAGCAACCTTTAGTTTCATGATCGTATAACGGCGCGCGCAAGGTGTTTTCGCCCAGGAACCATTTATAGCTTAAGAACATTTTCTCGATATACTCAGGTTTGCGGAAGATTTGATAAGCCTGGAAATGCATCAGCACCATAGCCATAGTTTCAATGGCTTGTTGGTCATAAACAGGGAAGGTACCACCTTTATAATACCATCCATCATTACCAACGGGGCTTAAGTAACCGTTCGATAAGGTAAGTTTATCCAAAAATGCCATCGATTCCAATGCTATTTCCTTAGCTCTTTCATTACCAGTTATCTCAGCAGAATGCAATAACGCTAACGGTAGTATCGCGTTATCATAGGTCATTTTTTCTTCAAACCAATGCCAGTCGGTATCATGGTGATGGTCATAGGCATCAATTAAAGGTTGGGTAAGTTCTACCAACTGCTTAACCATACCTTCATCAGTAGGGAATACCTGCAGGTATAAACTAATACCTATTATAGTATTTCCCATCCCTCTCAAATGCTTCAAAGCCTTAAAATGTGGGAACGACCGCTGAAATATTTCTAACGCAAACTCCCGGTAGGAATTACTTGCCGCGCAACTGATCAAATGGCCCAGTGCCCAGATAGTACGCCCAAATGAATCTTCAGAGCCAACCTCATCCAAATATTCCCGACTAAAACTCAGAAAATTACGGAAGTTGCCATCCTCAGTTTGCATGTAGTGGATGTAGCTCAGGTATACCGGTAACAATTCAAATGCTTCCTGGCTTTTATTACGTTGATAAGCCATCAACGCCATTATTAACGCACGCGCATTATCATCAAGGCAATAACCTTCTTTTAAATTGGGGATGCCATATTTAGCATGTTGTACAATGCCTGTATCATCTGTTAAACGCCTGACATGGGTAAGGCTGAATTTTGGCAATACTTCCGGGTCAACAATGCTGTTACGCAAAATTTTATCACTAAAATCATGTGTGCGGCATGATTCACGGGCAACTTTAATATATTCGGCGCCAATAACCGGCCAGCGCAGGTGCAGGCCATATTCATACGCGTTTTCTTTTAGTTCTTTTAATAATCTATCCTGATCAAGCAATTCATTTATAATATCGGCAAGCGTATCATCATCTTTAAAATCAAATAAACGGCCACGGTTGTTATCCAATAGCTCGGTAGCATGCCAGTATGGGGTCGACACTATGGCCGCACCTGAACCGACTGCATAAGACAGTGTTCCACTGGTTATCTGCGCTTCGTTTAAATAAGGCGTTACATAAATCTCGCAGGCGGTAAGATAATTTACTAATTCTTCTTCCGATACGAATTTGTTAATAAAAGCCAGATTTTTTGATACGCCCAACTGAGCGGCGAGCGTTTTCAAGTGATCCCTATATTCCTCACCCGAGTTTTTAATTACGCCGGGATGCGTGTTCCCTAATATCACATACATCACATCAGGATGTTTTTCTACTATTTTGGGCAAAGCTTTCACAACGGTTTCGAGGCCTTTGTTGCGGCTTATCAAACCAAACGTTAGCAACACACGATGATTTTTAAACTGTGGGAAGTTTTTTACCGGGTTGTCTTCAGGAGCTTCCACATCAGGTACACCGTGCTCAATTATTTGTATTTTTTCAATGGGGATCTCATAGATCGTGGTCAAAAACTCAACCGCCCTTTTGCTCATTACAATTATTTTTGACGATTGCTCGGCAATCTCACGAATAATTATGCGCTGTACATAGCTTGGGTCTTTTAAAATGGTATGTAGTATAGATATTAAAGGTTTCTCTAACCTGTTTATCAATGGTAGTATATATATACCACTTTCACCGCCATAAATGCCAAATTCATGCTCCATTATACAAACATCAGCCGTGCTGGTGTTAATATAATTGGCCGCGCGGATGTAATCTTTTTGATGATCCTGGCGGATAATATATTTTACTTCTTCCGGGTATTCATATTCATGCAAATTTTCAGAATCATTTAAAGCCACCACAAAACCACCTTCGAGCAGGCTTTTTCTGTTAGGAAAGTTAGCGCTAACAGCATTCATTAAGTTATTATTAAAGGTAGCGATTCCGCATTCGCGGGGCGGATAGGTTGAGATATATGCTATTTTCATAGAAGGGTAGAATGTATTTTAGATAGAAAATATTAAAATAAAAGCGTTTTGTATACAATTGTATACGTGATTGTTTGCAGTTTTGCCTGTTTAACAGGTTTAAATGCACTTTTTAGCTCAATTATGTTCCTGTATGCTACAGGACGCATAAATCATACCAATTTACCTGTAAATGTTGTTGGATAATGTCACAATTTAATGCATTAAAGTTGTAAGTATTTTAAAAACAATTACTTACTGTAACACGTTCTGTTTAGTAAATGAATTATAAGCCAATACCCTATGTATAGTGATAAAATCACAGGAGCAAATATTAAAAATGCCAGGCTCTACAGAAATTATTCACAAGACTATCTCGCCGGTAAACTTAATATTTCGCAAAATGCTTATAGCAAGCTTGAACTTGGTTATATAAGGGTAAAGCTGGAAACATTGCTTGTTATTGCCGAAGTTTTGGAAGTGCCACTAAGTAATTTGATTGAGCCGCCTGCAATACACCCCGATGTCGCCTCAATTAGCAAAATTGATATTGTACCTAAAATACTGGAGATTATTTGCAGCTCCACTGGTATGGGCTTTGCCGCCGTCGCCAGGGTTACCGAAGATAAATGGATAGCGTGTAGCGTATGTGATAAAATTGGTTTTGGCCTTGAAGCAGGCAGCGAATTAAACCTGGTGACAACTATTTGCAACGAGATTCGCCAAAGTAGCGAAGCTGTAATAATTGATGATGTTAGCCAGGATAAATTTTACGCGCAGCATCCAACACCAGCATTATATGGCTTTCAAAGCTATATATCAGTGCCCATTTTGCGACAGGATGGGTCATTTTTTGGCACACTTTGCGCCATCGACCCAAAACCGGCAAAAGTTAACAATCCGGAAACTATTGAACTTTTTACCTCATTTGCAGAACTTATTTCTTTTCATTTAGGTGGAATTGAAAAAGATGCATCTAAATTGAAAATAGCCTGATAAGGCTATTTATTTTTAGCCAGCCATTCCGCGTATTTCTGTTCCAAAAAGGCGTTGCCATCCTTCCTGAATTCAGGCGTGGATACAGTAAAGTGGTCGCCAGGATAATATTGAAATACAAATGTAGAGTTTAACTTCTTCATTTCTCCCTCAAGCATTACTACGGCGTAGTTAAGTAAAAAATTATCCTGTTTGCCTACTGTTACACGTACTTTACCATCTAAATCGGGTTTTATTTTGTCCCAGTTATTGCGGAGATATAAGGATATGTCGTAGTTTTTCCAATGCTGAAATACATTGCTATCAATTTCGCCAGTTTCGTTATTGCAAATTCGCTCAGGTTCTCCATCTTTTCCTTTTTTACTAAAAACAGCGTCAAAAGAGTGCATTTGCTCACCACGATAAATCACGTGTTCCATACGGTAGCAGTCCTTCATATCAAACCATGGAAAGCGTCCGGCTACTGTACCGGTAAGGTTTAGTGTGCTGTCTTTACCATAATACATATTGCGATCTTTATACAAGTCTATTCTTTGAAAACTCCTGAAATCAACCGGGTCAGGCGAGCTTGACCAGCAACCGTCAAATACTTTAGGGTAATGTGTTTGCAGCCATAAAACCGTCCAGCCACCGCTACTATGCCCAGTTATTAGATGCGCGCCATTGCAGCGATAGTTTTTTTCCAGGTAAGGGATAAATTCTGTTGTTAATGCATCGCCCCAGGGGCCGTTATTGTCGCTGTTGGCATAAACACAATGCCCTAGTGCGCAATTACCATCTAAATAAACAGTGATACAAACCGTGGTATCAATAGGCGCGGATGGGTTAGCAAAACCCGACAAGCGGTGATAGTCGCCACCGTACCCAAATACCACAAATAACACCGGGAACTTTCTATTAGGTTCAGTATAATATTCTTTTGGTAGTAAAACCGTGCCGTTAACGGTCATTGGTTCCTTCAAAAAGCCACTTAATAATGCGGACGGTGCTTTTATTTCTTTAGCGTATTGAGTGTTTGTAAAAGTTGGTTCGGGCACCACCTTGGTTGCCGTAAGGTTAAATATTTTGCTGTAATCCTTAGTGATGTTTACAAGTTCGCTAACGCTATACAAATTGCCTGGGCTTTCAGATATGGCCCTGCCTCCAAGGTCGCGGTCCCACACGGCTTGTACATAATACTTACCTCGCTCAATATCTGACAGGGGAGTAGGATAGGATACTGCTTTATCATCAAAAACAATGCTTTGCCCCGGCTTAACATTTTTTACATACACAGAAAAACAGGGGAAGATCTCTTCACCCGCCGCTCCGCTTTTAGGCATTTTATTGTCTTTGGATAGATACAGCAAAACGCGGCCGGTAAAAGGTTTGTTAAAAATGCTATCGGCATAGCTAACTTTAAATTGTTGTGCAAAGGTTTGGTTTATGAGTCCGGCAAAAAGCAAAAAGCTAAATATTGTTTTTTTCATATCGTATAAATAAGACAAGGTTATTTATGTTTAGTTACACCACAAATAGCATTATAAAGCTACTATAATTTGTGAGAATCTTTAAACTAGCCCCGGTTCAATCATTAGAATATTATTGTTTTCTGATCATCAATATTGTTCGTTTAATTTTTTTGTCTAATTTAACAGCCTCAACCACACCTTATGGCCAAAACATACGCCCTGATTATTTTATTAACTGCCTGTGCATTATTGTGTAATGCCCAGGAAAAACTAACTGAAAACATATTTCACAAAAAGCTACCTAATGGACTCGAAATCTTAGTAGTTGAAGATCACAGTGTGCCATTGGCAACAGTTGTTTTATCTTTCAAGGCAGGCTCATTTACTGAAACTGATGACGTGAATGGCTTAACGTTTTTATATCTGTCAATGCTTGAAATGGGGAACAGAGATTATGAAAACCAACAGGATTTAAACTATCATGCGGGCGGATTGGGGATGCAGTTAAGGAATTCTATTGCTTCTAGCGAATATGCCACCACATATTTTACTTTGCCAACTGCAAATTTTGTTAAGGGGTTAAATTTCATGAATACCGCGATCAGATACCCTAAAATGGATGAAGATGAACTAGAGAAAGCAAAGAAAACTTTTAGAAATCAGCGAAGCGAAGGGGAATCAAATCCTTATTATGTGCTTGGCGATTCTATAAGGAAGCATCTGTGGGGCAGCCTTTATAGCAGGAAAAGCCCAAATGGTAACGCACAGGTGATAAATGGTGCTACACCTATTATGCTTAACGGTATTAAAACACGATACTTTTACCCAAATAACGCGATTATGATAGTTGGAGGTGACGTATCGCATGAAGCTGTTTTTAACGAGATAGAACACATATATGGCGATTGGGCCCCCGCGCCCTTTGATCCCTTTACCAAATGGCCTATACCTGCTTTTGAACCGCTCAAGAAATCATCTTACACCATAGTAGAATCTAAACAAGCGAACGTGCCTTATATCGAAATTTATTGGCAAGGGCCTGATACTCGTAATGATATAGCATCCACCTATACGGCCGATGTGTTTTCAGATATCGTCAATCAAAACTCATCAAGGTTCCATAAGGCCTTGATACAATCAGGCCTGGCATCCAATATACATATCGGTTATCTTACCTGTAAATACGTTGGCCCAATAAGTTTGGCTATAACCCCAAATCCGGATAAAATAAAGGAATGCATAGAGGAAGTTAAACGGCAAATTGAACTGATGGACAGTGATGATTATTTTACAGAAGAGCAGATAGAAACCTCCAGGAGAATGCTCGAAATAAAAAATATAAGGGAAGAAGAAATAACAACCAATTATGTACATACTTTATCATTTTGGTGGACGGCAGCTTCAATAAATTATCCATTAGAATATAACGGAAATTTGAAAAAAGTAACAAAGGCTGAACTTAAGTTATATGTAGATAAATATATTAAGAACCGGCCATATAGTGCAGGGCTACTAATTAACCCTGATTTAAGAGCTCAATCAAATGCAGACAGCTTCTTCAAATAAAATTGCTCGATTATGAAAAAAATATTATTGATCCTGACTGTTTTAAGCACCGGGTTTAACACGTTATTGGCACAGTCAACCACAACATCGTTCACTGTTGAGGGAATTAAGGTAATTTTTAAGCCATCTGTAAAAAAGGTTATTAACGTGAGGGTTTATTTTAGGGGAGGTGTTACCAATTATCCGATAATAAAAGCTGGCATTGAAAACCTTGCGCTTGAAGCCACAACCCAATGTGGTACAAAAAAATATAGCGCCGATGCTTTTAGGGATACCTGCGATAAATATGGTATCTCGATATTTGGCGACTCGGGTTACGATGCTGGATTTATCCAGCTTAACTGCATAGCTAAATATTTTAACACAGGCTGGGACCTATTTACAGATGCTGTAAATAACCCTGTATTTGATGCTTCCCAAACTGATCTTTTGAAAGAGAGGATATTATCATACATTAAAAGTTATTATTCAAAGGCCAATAATAACCTTTCTGACGTATTAATGAAGAATGCCTTCGCCAATACACCATATGCCATAAATCCA
Source organism: Mucilaginibacter tundrae (assembly GCF_013408825.1). GTDB lineage: Bacteria > Bacteroidota > Bacteroidia > Sphingobacteriales > Sphingobacteriaceae > Mucilaginibacter. The sequence goes on along the minus strand of NZ_JACCBZ010000006.1, from coordinate 313,388 downwards.
ATCGGCACCGAACAAACAGTTGCAGATATTACCGCTGATGATTTAAAAGATTATTACAACAAGATACTAAATAAAAACCAGATGTTTATAGTGGTGGTGGGTAATATAACCAAGGACGAATTGTTTGAGAAAATTTTGCGTGCCTTTAATAATATTAGATCAGCGCCGTATACAGCGCCTAATTTAACTACGCCACCATTAATTGATAATAAATTACTTAGCAGAGCACAGGATATTAAAATAAATTATGTAGGCGCCGTTATGAATGCCCCGGAATTTACCAGCCCTGATTTTGTGCCATTCAGATTGGCTTTAAGCGGGCTTTCGGGTAATCTATATGCATATATCAGGTCAAGCCAGAGCCTGGCATATGATCCTGGCGCAAACATATTGCAATTACGGATGCCTGTTAGTATACTGACGGCGAGTTCCAATAACCCGCAAAAGGTGATGGAAGCAATGTTAACCGTATTAAAACAAGTGCAGGCCAGAGGATACGATGATGAATGGTTACAACATATAAAAAATACTTATATAACCACCAGTTATATTAATGAGCAAAGTACCGCCGAAATAACGAATAGCCTCGGCCGTGCAGAAATTTTAGGCAATTGGCAATACGATGACGATTTGCCACAATTAGTAAATATGGTAACAGTTGAGCAGCTTAATAATGTTATTAGTTATTACATAAAGGGCCTTAGATGGGGCTACGTAGGTAATGTGGACGCAATTGCCGGGTTTAATCCACCTGTGTATTGATTATTATTATGTCATTAAAAAACAACCTTTGTCTCTTTTTTACATCTACAGCAATATTTTATCTAAACTTGTAAAATATTTGTTTCGGTATATTTATGGACGAAGACTTCCTATGGCAATTGTTAAATAAGCAGCAAAGCTCAGCTGCTGTACCTTCTAATAAAACAATTACCAGGTGGGCATTGCAGGTGATACGATTGCTATATCCCGAGCAGTCGAAACACATATTTTTATCGATACAGCAATTAGAAGAAAAATTTGCAAAGCTTAAAGCAGAGCTTTGCAAAATAATGGACGCTACCAAAGCCTGCTGCAATTGCGATAACGAGAAGCTTGCTGAAGCGTTTTTTAATGAGTTACCCGAGATATACCGGGTATTAAATACCGATATCGAAGCTATCTTTAAAGGCGACCCTGCCGCTATCAGCGAATTTGAAGTTGTACGTACTTACCCGGGGTTCTTTGCCATTTCCTTTTATCGCTTAGCGCATTTGCTTTACAAGTATGAGATCCCAGTTTTACCGCGGATACTTACAGAGCATGCGCATTCAAAAACAGGTATTGATATTCACCCCGCTGCAGTTATCGATGAATATTTTTACATAGATCATGGTACAGGAACCGTGATCGGTGAAACAACTCAAATAGGTAAAAACGTAAAATTGTACCAGGGCGTAACTTTAGGCGCGTTAAGTGTTGCTAAAAGCATGGCAAATACTAAGCGTCATCCAACTGTAGAGGATAATGTGGTTATTTATTCAGGCGCTACTATTTTAGGTGGCGAAACAATCATAGGGCACGATAGTATAATTGGGGGTAATGTATGGTTAACAGCCAGTGTGCCATCAAACTCACGAATATTTCATGATCCTACTATAAAAGTTTCAATTAAAGCAGATTAACATGGCTGGTATATTAGATTTGATAGGCAACACACCTTTGGTTGAAATAAAACGCTTAAACCCCAATCCAAATGTTAAAATATTTGGTAAGCTGGAGGGTAATAACCCGGGTGGAAGCGTAAAAGATCGTGCGGCATTAAACATGATCAAAAGCGCTTTAGATCGAGGAGATATTAAACCGGGAACTAAGCTTATTGAAGCCACGAGCGGCAATACTGGTATAGCGTTGGCTTTGATAGCTTCATTATTTGGTTTGGAGATCGAACTGGTTTTGCCAGCAAACTCTACCCGTGAACGTACCTTAACCATGGAGGCATTTGGCGCGAAAGTTACCCTGCTAAAGGATATTGAAGTTTGCCGTGACTATGCGGAAGAAAAGGCAGCTGGTGATGATTATTTTATGCTGAATCAGTTTGCCAACCACGATAACTACATGGCTCACTATAAAACCACAGGTCCTGAGATTTGGCGCGATACCAATCAACAGATAACGCATTTTGTAAGCGCGATGGGTACCACAGGTACGATTATGGGATGCTCTAAATATCTAAAAGAAGTTAATCCGGATATACAAATAGTGGGTTGCCAGCCAATTGAAGGTTCATCAATACCTGGCATACGCAGATGGCCAGAAGCTTATCTACCTAAAATATTCGATCCAAAAAGAGTTGACAGGGTGATGGATATATCGGAAGACGAGGCGACTTTAATGGCCAGAAGAATGGCTAAAGAAGAAGGTATATTTGCCGGGATGAGTAGTGGCGGAGCCTTATCGGCATCCATTAAATTAGCACAGGAATTAACCAGTGGCACTATAGTTTTTATCTGCTGCGATAGGGGCGACCGCTACTTGAGTAGTAACCTGTTTGGGTAAACCAACGTCATTACTATCCCCCGACTTTGCAATTATAAAGTTATGTCATTGCCGCGGCGTTCCTCCTTACAGCAATGACAATTGGACTATTTAGCCGGTATCTTATATACTACCGCATTTACATTCACTCCGGCGCCTACCGCTGCGAAAACCATCATTGTGCCTGCTGTGAATTCCTGTCCCTCGAATTTATTTCGTTCAATAAGGTCGTATAAAGTAGGTAAAGTAGCAACAGAACTATTGCCCAACCACGAAATGGTCATCGGCATAATATCAGTTGATGGCGATTTAATATCATAAAGCTCATACAACTGCTTAAGCACAGCTTCATCCATCTTATTATTAGCTTGGTGGATAAGTAGCTTGTCCATGTCTTCTATTGATAAGCCTGCTTTAGTTATGCACTCCTTAATGACACCCGGAACAATCTTCAATACATGCTCATAGAGTTTGCGCCCCTGCATTTTTAAAAACAATCTATCGCCGGTGTATTCCGGATGAGCAGATTTGCACATTTTTAATACATAAGTCAGCTCATTAGCATATGATTTTGTAGTATGTGATATAATGCCAACAGGTTCTTCACTTTCAGTGGCGGCTAAAATAACTGCACCGGCGCCATCGGCATATATCATGCTATCCCTGTCGTGCGGATCGCAAATACGCGATAGTGTTTCCGCACCAATAATTAAAACCTTTTTAGCATCTCCGGAACGGATATAGCCGTCGGCTTGTATCACCCCCTGTAACCATCCAGCGCAGCCAAATGGTAAATCGTAAGCTACGGTATCCGGGTTTGTAATCCCTAATTGATTTTTTACCCTTGATGCCAAAGCCGGTACCATATCGGTATAAGAATTGCCGGCGGTTACATCACCAAAATTGTGCGCTACTATAATGTAATCCAACGTTTCAGGGTCAACGCCTGATACTATCAGCGCTTCCTTTGCAGCTAAGGAAGCAATATCAGAAGTAAGCAGGTCATCGGTTACATATCGCCGTTCCTGTATACCCGTAATTTGCTCAAACTGGTCAATGATAACCTGGTTGCTTTTGGTTAGTTTTAAACCATCAGGCCCATAAAATTCATTATTTATAAAGTCTGCATTTGGTACTACGTGTGTTGGGATATAACTCCCGCTTCCAATAATAATGGAATAAATTTGCTTGTTCAAAGTTTCTTGCTAATGGATGGTTCAATCTATCCGGATTGAGTGGGATCTTGTGTATGAAAGTACGTATATTAAACGGGATTTTGAGAATTTATTGGGTTGTTTTAAGTTCTAAGCAAATCATTTATTAATAATAGTGGTATTATGACGATGCTATTAAGAGTAAATTAATAATATAAGGAGTGGAAAAATATGCTGAACCCTACCATATTGATAAAATAGCCTATCAATATGAAAGCATTTACAAAGAAGCAATCAAAAGCATAAAATAGAAAAGCACTGTTTTACAGTCAGATAATTCAATTTAATCCGTTATAAAATAACAGGCATCCTTTTAGTTGGTGCGTGTTTGACAAAACCTCATGAACCGTGGAGACTAAAACTAAGATATTGGCGAATATACTCGTCATTGATGATGAAAAAAACCTGGCAGCCCTAATTGCAAGAACGCTAGAACTGGAAGGATTTAAAGTTTTTCAAACAAACACCGCTAAAGAGGGACTAAAAGTTTTAATGCTTGAGGAGATCCATGTAGTATTGAGTGATGTAAAGTTGCCCGATATTAATGGGGTTGAGTTGGTAAAACTTATTAAAGAAAAAAAGCCGTATGTTGAAGTGATCAGCCTTACCGCTTATGGCACTATAGCCGATGGCGTTTTAGCCATAAAAAATGGTGGCTTTGATTACATTACCAAAGGCGACGATAACCACAAAATAATTCCGCTAACTTACAAAGCAGCTGAAAAAGCGCAATTGCAACTAAGGGTTTTTAATTTAGAGGCACGCATAAGTGGTAAATATAGTTTTGATAATATATTAGGGCGTTCAAAAGCTATTTTGGATGCCGTGGAGATTGCAAAAAAGGTTGCACCCACCGATACAACTGTGTTATTGCTCGGCGAAACAGGTACAGGTAAAGAGGTATTTGCTGAGGCCATTCATTATGATAGCCCTCGTCATTTACAACCCTTTGTAGCGGTTAATTGCAGCAGTTTTCCGCCGGATTTATTGGAAAGTGAATTATTTGGCTACAAAGCTGGATCATTTACAGGCGCTTTAAAAGACAAGAAAGGTTTATTTGAGGAGGCCAACAATGGTACGATATTTTTAGATGAAGTAGGGGAGATGAGTCTGGAACTACAAGCGAAACTATTGCGCGTATTGGAAAGTCGGAGTTTTATTAAGATTGGCGATACCCAAACTACGAAAGTAAATATCCGTATACTGGCTGCCACAAACCGCGATTTGCAGCAAGAAGCTGAAGAGGGACGATTTAGATTGGATCTGTTTTATCGCTTATCTGTATTCACAATTAATCTACCATCATTAAATGATCGCAAAGCTGATATTGAATTGTTGGCTAAACATTATCTGAAGCAATTTAGCGCTAAAGTAAATATGCGTATAGAAAAGATGAGTGATGAATTTATTTACATGCTTACCCAACATACTTGGAAAGGTAATGTGCGGGAACTAAAAAACGTAATTGAGCGGGTAGTGATACTGGCGGAAAATGGTGTGATCAGTTCCGATCTGTTACCGGTAGAGTTCAAAACTGCTCATGTAGAAAAAGATGCGCTCGATTTGGAATCTATCGAAAAACAACACATCTATAAAGTATTAAACCATACCCATGGTAATAAAACCGAAGCAGCAAGGTTATTGGCTATTGGTTTAACCACCCTTTATCGAAAACTCGATCAATACAAAATAGTATAATAATCCTACCATTTCGGTAAAAGACCCTTCCATTTTGGTAGGGTCTTTTTTGTTTTCAGTATTTGGCTTTAATAATTTACCTTGTAATTATTTGATTTAAAGGCTTTTGTGTGTAAACTGTTTTTTGTGGCATTAGCTTGGTATACCCCATATAAAAAACAAACATATTATGGATATCACACTCACCATCGTTTATCTGCTTGTATTTGTACTTGTCTTCTGGCTCTTTTTCAAATCCGTTAATTACTTCGAAAAAATTTAAACACCATGATCGCATTATTCATTGTAGCCATCGCGGTATTCATATACATGGTATATGTACTGCTTAAACCCGAAAGATTTTAAACTATAAAAACCATGAACACAGAATACATTGGTATAATTTTTATGTACCTGGCCACCGTAGCGCTGGCCATACCACTTGGTAAATATATTGCCAAGGTATTTAAAGGCGAACACACCTGGCTTGATTTTATGGCCCCGGTTGAAAGGTTTATCTTTAAGATCGCAGGCATTGACCCTAATCGCGAAATGAACTGGAAACAGCATTTAAAAGCATTGTTAACCATTAACGTTATTTGGTTATTTTATGCTTTCTTTTGCTTGCTGTTCCAAGCGCATTTACCATTAAACCCCGATGGGAACCCAAGCCAATCTCCTGATTTGGCGTTCAACACTGCGTTAAGCTTTATAACCAATACCAACCTGCAGGATTATTCAGGCGAATCATTAGCAACCTACTTTACACAGCATTTTGTGTTTATGTTCCTGCACTTTGTCAGTGCTGCTACAGGTTTGGCTGCAATGATGGTAGTGTTTAAAGCGATGAAGGATAAGATTACCGACAAGCTTGGTAACTTTTGGGATTTCTTCCTGAAATCAATCACCCGCGTATTATTGCCTATCAGCTTTGTAGTTGCTTTAATTTTAGCATTTAACGGTACACCAACCAGTTATAAAGGTAAAGTTGCTGTAATAGGCTTACAAGGTGATACTGTACACGTATCACGTGGACCTGTTGCTGCCATGGTTGCTATTAAGCAGGTAGGTTCAAACGGTGGCGGTTGGTTCGGTACTAATTCGGCCCACCCACTGGAGAACCCTAACTACTTAACCAACATTGTTGAGAACATCAGTATCATATTAATTCCAATAGCGCTGGTATTTGCCTTGGGTTATTATCTGAATAAAAAGAAACTAGCCTGGGTAATATTTGGTGTAATGACTATTGGATTCCTGGCTATGGTGTACCCATCAGTAAATGCTGAAGTTGGGGGTAACCCTAATATTGCACATATGGGTATAAGTCAGCCCGGTGGTTCAATGGAAGGCAAGGAAGTACGCTTCGGCGCTGCCGCTTCAGCGTACTGGGGCATTACTACAACGGTAACGTCAAACGGTTCTGTAAACTCCATGCATGATAGCATGATGCCGGTATCAGGCATGGCACAAATGTTTGATATGATGATAAACGCCTTTTATGGTGGTGTAGGTGTAGGTTTCCTTAACTTCTATATATTCATTATCATCGCGGTATTCATTTCAGGCTTAATGGTTGGACGAACACCAGAGTTCATGGGCCGAAAAATTGAAGCACGTGAAATGAAGATCGCTTCGCTCATCGCCTTGCTGCACCCGTTTGTAATATTAGTAGGCACAGCTATATCAACTTATGTGTTAGTTCACTTTGCTAATGCAGCTTGGGCAACTAAACCATCCGCATGGTTAAATAACCCTGGTTTCCATGGTTTTTCCGAGATGTTGTACCAATACGCATCCAGCGCGGCCAATAACGGTTCGGGTTATGCAGGGCTTACCGCCAACAATATATTCTGGAACGTAAGTACCGGCCTGGTTATTTTCATATCACGCTTCCTGCCTATCATTGGTCCGGTTGCTATTGCAGGTATACTTGCCAACAAAAAATTCGTACCCGAATCAGCAGGAACTTTAAAAACCGATACCGGCACTTTTGGGGTGATGGTATTAGCTGTAATTGTTATTGTTGCCGCTTTATCTTTCTTCCCAGCTTTAACCTTAGGCCCTATAGCCGAACACTTTTCAATCAAATAATCGATATCAACCATGAAATCTGATAAAAATACATTATTCCAGGCTGACCAGATGAAAGATGCCCTTGTGCAATCTTTTATCAAGCTTGATCCACGTATACTCGTACGTAACCCCGTAATGTTTACGGTGGAGATAGGCACAGTCGTAATGCTTATCGTAACTATCTTCTCTTTCTCTAATACAGGTCAGGGAGGTTGGGGTTACAATTTTACCATATTCTTAGTACTGTTTTTAACTGTACTGTTTGCCAACTTTGCCGAAGCGATCGCCGAAGCGCGTGGCAAGGCACAAGCCGAAAGCTTGCGCAAAACACGTTCAGAAACCCCTGCCCGTTTATTGGTAGATGGTAAAGAGCAAATTATAATGTCGTCTTTACTTAAAAAAGGCGATATATTCATTTGCGAGACAAATGATACTATTCCTACCGATGGAGAGATCATCGAAGGTATCGCTACCATTGACGAATCAGCCATTACAGGCGAATCTGCTCCAGTTATTCGTGAATCAGGTGGCGATAAATCATCTGTAACCGGTGGTACCAAAGTATTGTCCGACAAAATAAAAGTGCAGGTTACTACACAACCCGGCGAAAGTTTCTTGGATAAGATGATCGCGTTGGTTGAAGGTGCATCACGCCAAAAAACGCCCAACGAAATTGCTTTAACAATTTTGTTGGCCGGTTTCACGCTGATATTCGTGATTGTTTGTATCACGCTGAAACCGTTTGGCGACTATGCGAACACGCCTATAACCATAGCGGCATTTATATCCTTGTTTGTTTGTTTAATACCCACAACTATCGGTGGCCTGTTATCGGCCATCGGTATTGCGGGCATGGACAGGGCCTTACGTGCAAACGTGATCACCAAATCAGGCAAGGCCGTTGAAACTGCAGGTGACTTAGACGTGCTTTTGTTAGATAAAACAGGTACAATCACCATAGGTAACCGTAAAGCGACCAACTTTTATCCGGCAAATGGTGTAAACGAGCATGACTTTATAAAAGCCTGTGTTTTAAGTTCGTTAGCTGATGAAACGCCTGAAGGTAAATCTATTGTTGAGCTGGCCGAACAGGATAAAAATATGGTAGTGACCAAGGCACCTGAAAACTCTGTATTTATCAAGTTTACCGCCGAAACCCGCTCAAGTGGTTTAGATACCCCTGATGGTTTACGCGTTCGGAAAGGTGCATTTGATTCCATCCGAACAATGGCTATCAACGCTGGTCACACGTTTCCTTCAGAGGTTGAAGCAAATGTGAAAACCATCGCTTCAAATGGCGGTACACCTTTAGTGGTATCACAAAACGAAGAGATACTAGGTGTAATTGAACTACAGGATATTATTAAACCCGGCATTGCCGAGCGTTTTGAACGCTTGCGCCGCATGGGTGTAAAAACCGTAATGGTTACCGGTGATAACCCGTTAACCGCCAAATTTATAGCTGAAAAAGCTGGTGTGGATGACTTCATTGCGGAAGCAAAGCCTGAAGATAAAATGAACTACATTAAGGTTGAACAACAACAAGGCAAACTGGTAGCCATGATGGGCGACGGTACAAATGATGCCCCCGCACTTGCCCAGGCAGATGTTGGTGTAGCCATGAACAGCGGTACCCAGGCGGCTAAAGAAGCCGGTAACATGGTGGATCTGGATAATGACCCAACCAAGCTGATCGAGATCGTGGAAATTGGTAAGCAATTATTGATGACCCGTGGTACGCTAACTACCTTTTCTATTGCAAACGACGTGGCTAAATACTTTGCCATAGTGCCTGCATTGTTCATGGTATCGATACCTGCATTAAGGTCATTGAATATTATGGATCTGCACAGCCCACAGTCAGCTATATTATCAGCAGTAATATTTAACGCCATCATTATTCCATTGCTTATCCCATTGGCATTACGCGGTGTTGAATATAAAGCGATAGGTGCAAGCGCGTTACTACGCCGTAACTTGTTAATCTACGGTTTAGGTGGTGTGTTGATCCCGTTCATCGGAATCAAATTAATTGATCTTGCAGTAGGCGTATTTTTATAACAGAATATTAAAAATAAAATCATGAAAGCGTTTTTCTTACCATCCCTAAAACTAACTATCATACTGATAGTGTTATTAGCAGGAATATATCCATTAGCCATAGCCGGAATAGGTAAATTTGCACCAGGCAATGGCGACGGTGAAACAGTCACTTACAACGGTCGTGTGGTTGGTTTTGCCAACATAGGTCAAAAATTCACTAAGGATAAATACTTCTGGTCACGTCCTTCGGCTGCTAACTACCAGGCTGATGCAGGTGCAGGAACTAACAAAGGCCCATCAAATCCTGATTACTTAAAAACCGTAGACGCGGCTATTGATACTTTTTTAAAGCACAACCCGACAGTAACCCGCTCGCAGATACCTGCCGAATTGGTTACCTCATCAGGTAGTGGCTTAGACCCCGACTTGTCACCAGCCGGGGCACAAATTCAGGTTGCCCGTATTGCCAAGGTGAGGAATATATCAGCAGATAAAATAAACAGCCTGATAGCAACGAATACTGAAAAACCATTGTTAGGTTTATTCGGCCCAGCCAAGGTTAACGTTTTAAAATTGAACGTAGCTTTGGATGAGATGAAATAAGTTTTGCCTGATTGTCATTTCGAACGAGGTACGAGAGAGAAATCTTCTACAACATGCAACACGGCAATGTAAATCGCAGAAGATTTCTCTCTATCGTTCGAAATGACAATTAATATTGAATAAGGTAATTACTCCGGCTACGGTTAAACCGCAGCCGGTTAGTTCGTTAAATTATGAGTGAAGAAGAACTTAAAGAACAATCCGTTGAGCATTTTCTCGATCTGGTAAAAAGATCAAGGCGCGGAAAGTTTAAGATTTATATTGGTATGAGTGCCGGTGTAGGCAAAACGTACCGAATGCTACAGGAAGCACATGCCCTGCAACGTAATGGCATTGATGTGCAGATAGGTTATATCGAAACTCATAATCGTACGGAAACCCATGCTTTGCTGGATGGACTAAAACTCATCCCGCGCAGAAAGATATTTTATAAAGGCAAGGAGCTGGAGGAAATGGACGCGCAACAAATCATGAACCGCCACCCGGAAGTGGTCATTGTTGATGAATTGGCACATAGTAATATCGAAGGCAGCAAAAATAGTAAACGCTGGCAGGATGTGCTGGATATTCTGGAATCTGGCATCAGCGTAATATCGGCGGTAAATATTCAACATTTAGAAAGTTTGAATGAGGAGATCGAATCCATTACCGGTATTCCGATCACAGAACGCATACCCGATAAAGTACTGGAGATGGCGGATGAGATAGTCAACATTGATTTAACTGCGGATGAATTGATTGATAGATTAAAAGATGGTAAGATCTACGACAAATCAAAAGTTGAACGCGCGCTTCAGAATTTTTTCAGGAGTGATAAAATATTGCAGTTACGCGAAATAGCACTTAAAGAAGTGGCACATCATTTGGAGCGTAAGATAGATATTGAGATCCCTAAACAAATAAAATTAAGGCCCGAGAGATTTTTAGCCTGCATATCGTCCAACGCTGAAACATCTAAGATAGTGATCCGAAAAACTGCCCGGTTAGCATCCTATTTTCATGCGCCCTGGATAGTACTTTATGTACAAAGCAGTAATGAAAGTTTGGATAGGATAAAGCTGGATAAGCAAAGGCATTTGATAAACAATTTCAAACTTGCTACAGAGCTGGGGGCCGAACTATTGAAAGTAAAAAGCGATAAAATAACCGCATCCATAATGAAGGTTGCACAAGAACGAGAAATAACCACCATTTGCATTGGCAAACCACATTTAAACCTGTTTCAGGTGATTTTGAGAACAACCGTATTTAATCAGCTGCTTAAAAACCTGGCAGCTACAGAAACTGATTTAGTTATACTATCATGAAAGTAAAAAATAAACTCCGTTTAGGCTTCGGCTTTTTGTTTATTGTGGTGCTGTTTTTTGGAGCGGTATCTTTGTTTTATATCAACCAAATTTCTATTAGTGCCAAGGTTATTTTAAAGGATAACTACGAATCGTTAAACTACGTAAGCGAAATGCGTTCAGTATTGGATGAAGAAAATCTGCCACTGAAAGATGCCGCTATAAAATATTTTAATGAACAGTTAGTTAAGGAAGAACACAATATCACCGAGCGCGGCGAGTTTGAAGCGGCTAACGGCATCCGCAAGGCATTTACCCAGCTTCAGGATAAGTCTGCCTCGCTACCACAGCAGGTAGAGGCTGAAAAAATAGCAAGGCGGTTTCTACGTACCGTTGAAATGGTAAATATGCGTGCCATCGTTATTAAAAATGAAAAGGCACATAAAGATGTTGAAGACGCGGTAGTTTTTTTGGGCTTAGCTGGAGCCTTCACTTTCCTTGTGCTGTTTAGCTTTAGTGTAAATTTCCCTGGGATTATATCTAATCCTTTAAATGCGCTATTAGAGGGTATAAGGGAGATCAGTCAAAAGAACTATGGACAGCGTATCCATTTTGATAAAAGTGATGAGTTTGCAGAGGTTGCCAACGCCTTTAATGATATGGCGTCAAAGCTAAATGAATGGGAAAATAGCAATTTGTCCAAAATAATGTCGGAGAAATCACGTATCGAAACCATTATTGAGCAAATGCATGACGCAATTATCGGCGTAAATGAAAAACACGAAATACTCTTTATCAATACAGCCGCAAAAGCTATTTTGAATTTGGGTGAGGATAAGTTGACAGGGAAATTAGTTGAAGACGTCAGTAAAAATAATGATCTGTTTAAATCTATTATCAATGGCGAAAAATCAGATAGGGCATTTAAAATTTTTGCCGAGGGTAAGGATTCATTCTTTCAGTTAGAAACCCGCGAAATTTTAGTGCCAAACTTATCACCGAGTGAAGGGCCGGTAAATATTGCCAAAAAATCAGTAGGTATAGTATATATTCTTCGTAATATAACTGAATTTAAAGAGCGTGACGAGGCTAAAAGTAATTTTATAGCCACAATATCGCACGAGCTTAAAACTCCTATATCCGCTATTAAAATGAGTGCGGGTTTACTGGCAGATACACGTGTAGGTGCATTAAATCCTGAACAGAACCAACTAGTAAAGCACATCAGCGGCGATGCGGAACGTCTGCTTAAAATAACATACGAATTATTGGATCTGTCGCAGGTGGAAACTGGCAATATTCAATTAAATTTTGTACCAACCAAACCCGAAAAAATAATTGATTATGCGATAAAAGCGATAAAATTTGAGGCCGACCAAAAAGGTATAATTATAGAGCAGAGCGTAGCTCCCCATATCCCGGATGTTAATGCCGATGTGGAGAAAACGGCATGGGTGATGATCAACTTTTTGTCAAATGCTTTACGATACAGTCCGCCGAAATCAAAAATTACAGTTGATGTATCTAAGAAAGCTAATTTGATAGAATTCTCTGTAAAAGATTTGGGAAAGGGCATTGATGATAAATACAAATCGCGTTTATTCGACAGGTATTTCCAGGTACCAACCGACGGCCAAAATAAGTCCGGTTCAGGTTTAGGACTGGCCATATCCAAAGAATTTATAGCTGCCCAGGGTGGCGAAATTGGTGTGGAAAGTGAAGTGGGTATAGGAAGCCGGTTTTATTTTACTTTACCGGCAGTACCGCAAGAATCATCAGTAAATGCATAATGTAAGAAGAAGCCCTACACTGATCAAGAAAAGAGCTTCTTTTTACCTGTTTAAGCGATGAGAAAAAATTGAATCTGTGGTGGCTATGGGGATAATAATTCATAGACCAAGCCTACCCGGAGGTGTGGGGGAGGGGGTGTGTATGAAACCTCGTCTTCAACTGAAAGTAGAAGCACTAATGTTAATCTATTTAAAATTCTTGTTAGGACAAAAAATTATAGAGGCTGTCTCCGGCTATTGGAGACAGCCTCAGGAATTAAAAGTTTTTTGTTTTTGTTACGAAATAACCGGAAGGATAATCCATATAACATTATTACTTCCACTATTAACAAGGTATGATGTAAAAGCCCCTGTATTCGATCCATTGAAATCAATGTTTCCATCACCGTCTATTTGAAACGGTTGAGTGCCAAGCGATAAACTATTCCCTAAAATGTCAAGGGTCCATACTCCTTGGTTTCCGTCGCAACCATGGCCGCCTTTTCTGAAACATGGGTATAGTAAACTAGTATACGGTTTCAACGATCCTAGATCAGTTCCGGGTTGTGGGGCGTCACAACAATTCCAATTGTTACTGTCGCATGTTATTTGAATATTAGTGTTTGGTAACGCATTAATAATGGTTAAATTTCCTTGTGATGGCATTGGTTTAGGTATTTAAATGATTTGCTTACTCTTTTTAAGGTTTTTCAGCATCCACCTTTCCTTTTATTGGCCTTTCGGAATTTGCCCTGGTTAATCGCTGTCCAGTCAGCTTAGATACTTACGATTGATTATTTTCTCTGGTGTATCGTTTTTATTGATTAATTGTTTCCTCTACTCTTTTTCTGGGTTTTCGAATTCCCCATATTGTGTAACTTTCATCGCTTGCCTTGGTATCGATGCAGATTATTTATTATAATACAATGTCTTTTGAGAGGATTGAAAAATAACGCATGGCAAAAAAGTATTAATTTGCCACATACATTATCTATAGCGCTTTTAGCGAAGCATCAAAATAATACTTGCACAAAGCGACTAAATGATAAGAAGTTGTTGGCAGCTTTTACTAATATTTAGACCAATTCAATACTTATTCACTTCTGCAAAAGCAAGATGCAATGCTTTACCTTCCTGTTTTTAACAAAAGCATTTTCATCAGCAAACTGCGGATTTCTCTATAATAAAGAAGAAATGTTAGACAGTATTGTATGGTAAGGGATGATAGATTTTATCATCAAAGTGAGTGTTCATTTGTTTTAAGGTTAAGGTTAGGTTGTCTACTCTGTTATTATGGATTTTCGACTACTTCCAATTCCAGATAAATATTGCATGGAGTATTAGCTCTGTCCAAAACAATATTAAATCTTAGAATATGTAAATATAGGTTTATGTTATGATATTGTCAATGTGCTAATTATTAAAATATACAAAAAAATATTTAGTAGCTGAAATATACATAAAACAGAACGGGATTATTTTGTGAGTCGTTTAATTAAGCTGCAAGCTTAATATATTTCAGCTCGAAATTATAAACTTCTACTGCTTAAGATCATCACTGTTAAATGTGTCTTAATTCGTTCGAGGCCATTCTCGACGCCACCTTTGATCATTTTTCCATAACCATCTTCATGCAGAAAATTAGTACAAGTAAGCGCTGTTTCGTAGTTTTTTATTGCCTTTTCAAATTCCTTTAGATCCTCATAGCCTTTGGCAATGTTCAGGTAAAGCGAAGGATAAGCTCCTTTAACACTGTCGTCTTTTATTTTCAATGCCAGGTCTAGCGCTATTTCATCCCAGGCTAATTTATCGGCCACACTTTTTTGATGCCGGGCGAGATAATGAGCAGCAGTGAATTTCTCCTTGTCGTCGCTGGCCTGTTCCCATGCCTGAAGAAATACTTTTGCAGCTTCTTCATTTTTGCCTTCACCTTCCATGTCCATTCCCTTGGCGCAGAGTTTTACAATTTTGTTATCGGGTTCAAATTGCATAATGGTATAAGCTTAATATATTTTAATTGAAATTATAAACCCTGCCAGTTGGTAACAACTTTTTTAAAAAAAATATAGCGACATAAAGATACCTGCAACTTTAACGGCTGACCTAACCGTTGATTACACCTATTTTTTCACCTTTCCAGTCGGGAAATAAAATACGATCATTATTAACTTTAAGCTGTTTATCAGCCACCTCGCTAAAGACGGAACGGAAGTCAGTTGTTACCGGCAGGTCACGCCCGTCTTCTAGGTTATCTGTACTCATAGGCTGCACTTGTCCGTGTATCAGGCCTCCGTTAACAGTGTTACCCAATATAAAATTGCAGGAAGCACGGCCATGGTCGGTACCACCGGTACCATTCTGGTGTACAGTACGGCCAAATTCAGTCATGGTCATCACGGTTACCTCATCCTGATAAGCATCCAGATCGTTCCAAAATGCCATAATGCTGTTGCTTAGATCTGCCACATTTCTGGCAAATATTCCGTTTTCCGTCCCCTGGTTAAAGTGAGTATCCCATCCATTGGATTCGGTAAAGGCCACTTCAAGGCCAACATCCATTTTGATCAATTGCGCGATCTGTTTTAATGCATTTCCAAGTGCTGAGTTTGGGTAAACAACATTATTTGCTGGCTTATAATTACGCACATCGTTCTTTTGCAACATTTTTATCGCTTCAAAGCTTTCTCGCCCTGTGTTTTGCAATAAACCTGCAGAACTTTGGCCATATAACTCTTCAAAACTCCTGGATGCCAAATCGGTTCCTACGGCGTTGCCTCGCATCTGGATGCCAAAATCCTGCAAGTTGCTGATTGCCAGCGCCGGGTTATCCCCATAAAAAGAACGCGGCATGGCAGATGTTAGACTAACCGCGCTGAACGGGGTAAGGGTATCGTGTCCTAACAAACCAACAGCACGGTTTAACCAGCCGCTGTTGGTGCCTTTGTCAAATGGCGTGCCTGATTCCATATAATCTTGTGCATCAAAATGAGAACGGGTATTATTGGGCGAACCTATACCATGCACTATCGCCAATCGTTTCTCCCTGAATATGGGTTCAAAAGCTTTCATTGAGGGATGGAGTCCATAATGGCCGTCCAAATCGATCAGCGGATTACCGGGGGTACTGCTTTTGGCGGCAGACATGAAGAGAGTAGGCCGCGCTTGTTGTAAATAGGTATCCGTAAACGGTGTTACCGCCATCAGCCCATCCATTGCACCACGCTGAAATATGCACACCATTACCTTGCGTTTTCCATAAGGTTTGATAATCTGTTCACGGGCTACAGCTTCGGCCAAAAAGCCGGGTATACCGCCCATCAATCCTATGCCCATTAATGCGAGCCCTCCTGATTTTAAAAATCCTCTTCTGCTTACCATAGTTTTAATATTATTCTATGTGATATTCTTTATCATTATTATCTCATTCATTACCGTTTTTGAAAATCCGGCGAACCGATAATTATTCCGGCAATAAGTGAGCGCATATTATTAG
This sequence comes from Mucilaginibacter tundrae, assembly GCF_013408825.1. Classification (GTDB taxonomy): domain Bacteria; phylum Bacteroidota; class Bacteroidia; order Sphingobacteriales; family Sphingobacteriaceae; genus Mucilaginibacter. Next base: position 296,710 of record NZ_JACCBZ010000006.1, on the reverse strand, counting down.
CATTCATTTTGTTATTGGTTGAAATGTTCACAAGTGGCTGCGCTACCGGAGCTTGTGTTAGTACTTTAGACTGACTTTCAGCAAAGGCGCTCATTAGCGCCATATCTCCAGGCGCTCCAATTACAGGCTTTTCAGTAGCAACAGGATCGTGCTTAATTGGCTGTTTACCAGTATTTGCTAATTTGGCTAACACTGCAGGGTCGTTCAACAGCGGTATCAGTTCTTTTGTCATTTCATTTGGGTCGTCGCCGGGCAGCAATGCATTACTATAATCCTTAACTGCTGCTTGCGGATCATTTGCAAGTGCTTTGCTGAAGGTGCTTAATTTTATGTTTATTCCGCCTATCTGTCCGCTGGCCAGTGCCAGTCCAAAATCCATACGATCAAGCAACGCTCCTGTGTTAATCCAATAAGCAGCGCGATCTGGAAAACCGGTTGGTGCCTGGTAATAATAAATTTTCTGACCCATTTTCGCCATCCAGTTAAATAATGGATAAGGATCTTTTACATCAGCATTTAGTGCCCTTGCCGAACTAACAGCTAACTCAAAAGGTGATTTTACTTTTGCATCTATATTTTTCTTATTCCAAAACTCCTTAGAGGTGACCATTGTAATTAACACCTGCCTTATATCACCATCATGATCAATAAAAGATTTGGCCATTTTATCTATCAAGCTTTGTGGTGGCGTGTCGCTCACAAAACGAACGGCTAATTGCCGGGATATAAACTTAGCCGTCGATGGATGATTAGCCAGCATTTCCAGCAGTGTTATGCCTTCCTGGTAGCCAACGTTCGGGTCTTTACTAGCTAGAAAGGTATGGCCCAATACAACCTTTTCGCCCTGATCGTGTCGATTTGGGGTAAACAAAAAATCGCCTTCGTGTACATAACCTTTTGCAGCCAAATTGTCTTCGCCAACCTTGGCGACTAATCCTTTCATGGCCGCACCATAAGCATAATCACTGATGGGGTAAACCGTCCACCCGGTTAATACACGTGCAGCTTGAGTTACGTCTGTTTGCGTATATCCACCATCAACCCCCAGCGTATGCAACTCCATTACCTCGCGGGCATAATTCTCATTCAGGCCATTTAGGTTTTTACCGGGTTGAGTAATTGTTTTTACAGGCTTTGCAGGTTGCGTTGAAGCAGCGCTCATCATCATTGACATATCTGCCGGATTATTTTTTACTGTTGATTGCGGTTTATTTCCGCCGGTCATCAGCATATTGGCGTCATCTGTTTTAGGTTGTACGGAAGCCGGTTTTGGGGTATTAGGGGGAGGCGGCCCTACGCTGGTAAAATTATCCAGGTAATATAACATAGCAGGTGATTTAGTGGATGCCACAAGCAATTGATCAAATTTACCCAAGGCATTCGGTCGTATTACATCCCGCTCATAAGCAGGTATAAACTGGGCGCACTCACCTTTAAAAAATGATACATTGAAATGGTTAAACCAAAAATCGGTTAATACCTCTCTTAGCTGGTTTTGTGAATAAATGGCCCTTATAATATGTTGGTCAATAAATTGTTTATACAGGTCCTGGTCATTTTTAAAGCCTTTTTTATCCATGTATGCTTGTATCTGCGCATTGAAAGCTTTTTTATCAACAGCTTTATCTACAGAATCCTTACTAATAGCACTGTCTTTAATAGCCAGCGTGCGTATTACAAAGCCGGGAGGATAAATATGGCAAACCTCTGTATTAGTCAGGTTAATATCATTGTAGGCAGCTAAACGTTTGTTTAGTGAATCATCTGTAAGATTGGCATTCAGCTGTTGTGAAAACCAATTTTCAAGTCCCATTTTCATAACCGAATCAACCTCGCCCGGGGTAGCGCCATAAGTAAAGCGGCCAACAAGGTATTCAGCTGCCTGACGTTCAGTCAAACCAGCCCTTTTGTAAGGGAATTTATAAGAAGTTACTGGTGCGGAGCGCTGGAAAAATGATGATAAAATAAAAAAACTACCTGCGATTAGTAAAGTAAAACCGACTTTAAATTTGTTTTTCATAACGTAGGTATTAGCATTATAATAGACCAACTAAACCTGAATTGGTTTAACTTTAACGAAAATATGCATTTAACTGTATAATATTTTTAATTTGTTTAGAGGGATAGATTTTCTATAATGAGTTATTCATTTCAAAGAGTCGTATATTAGTATTGTTATATATTTTAAAAAAAATGTAGTATAATGTACAGTAAAGCAGCGTTCGATGCAAAGGTTAAAACCTGGCTCAACGAACAGATCCGAAAAAGCGTTGTAAAAGAGGTTACAGAGTGCTACGATTTAGTAGACAAGGACAGTGGTGCCAACCATTGGAACATCTTCCGGATCTGTAAAAAGCAATTGAATGATGTACGGTCAAAAATCGTTTTGAGTTACGTTAAGGTGCTTGAATTAGTGGTACTAATTTATAAATGATGCCCTTAACAGTATAAAACACTGGATGATCTTAATCGATCATCTCCACTTGTATCGGAGGGGTTTCGTAGAGCTGCCTACGCTATGCTGTACCGCGGTACAGATGAAACACATTGGTACAGTTGGTACACTTTTCAACCAAAAAAGACCCTAAATCACCATGAAAACGCGGTTTTTACATCAGTTTTGAAACGTATTTTGGTCTAAAAATGCCTTTTTAAGGCTTAAAAACATTCGAAAATCATTGATTTTTATGCGTTTTTCGCTTGTTTTTGATGGAAAAATAATGGTTTTCATAGCTTTTTAATCGTGTTTTTCAGGTTTATTGATCGGTTTTTGTGCCGCGGTGAAACACTTCTTCTGGTCGCATAAAAATTACTTTAAAAGTTTACTTCTTCTGTACACCGCGGGAGTTTGCCCGGTTTTTGATTTAAATATCCGGTTAAAAGCTGCTTCTGACTGATAACCAACGTTTACTGCAATTTCTGCTATATTGCTGTTACTCATCATTAATAACTTTTGCGCTTGCCTCATGCGCCAGTTAGTAAGGTAGCTTAACGGTGTTTCATGTACCAGTTTTTTAAACTGGTTAAAGAAAACAGAGCGTGACATACCAATCTCCGATGCCAGGGATTCCAGCGTCCAATTATTTTGGGGCGAGTCCTGTATCAGTTTCAAGGCTTTACTGATCCTCGGGTCGTTTAGCGCGGAAAGGAAACCGCTGCCGGGTTCAGCCTGTTCCAAATAAGCCCTAATAATATTTACAAACATAATTTCTGACAGGCATTTCAGCATTACTCCGCTCCCCGGCTTTTCGTTATTTAGCTCTTCCAGCATTAATTGTGTAACCTCTTTTACCAATAGTTGGTTTTCTGTTACATATTGCCTGATATGGATAACCGGCGGCAGGTCCTTCAAAAAAGGATGCAACGACTGGTAATCAAATTCAAAATGGCCCGCTACCAAAATAGTTCTGTTATCGCCATTATTAAAAACAGGGATACCCCCTCTCCTGGCCTTAACAAATTCGGGCGAGGGCATGCGTAAGCTCGTAGCGCTGTCTGCTATCCAGTGGGCGCTGCCATGAGGTACAAATACAAGGTCACCTTCCGCCATTTCTATAACGCGGCCATCAGGCGAACCAACAGTACAACTGCCGCTCACCAACCGCCAGAATTGCGAATTTTCATCCTTAACAATATCCAGCCCCCATGGGGTTGCAAGCGGAAATTTGCTGTAAACTACACTTCTTAACCCCACTGCTTCCAATATGGTACTTAATGCATCCATGTTTTAATACGATTAAACAAACATACAGCACTTTTAGATACTTTTAGTATTGATTGGCATAATATCTTTGTGATATTAAAATTAAATCAAAAAATATGACAACTCAGGAATTAGCCAATCGTTACAATGAACTTTTTCAAAAAAGACAAGTAGCAGAGATCTATCAACAATTATACAGTGCCGATATTATTTGCACCGAGCCTGAACATGCTTTGGCAATGGGCGTACCCACCGTAACCAAAGGTATTGAAAGAGTTTTGGCAAAATCAAAAGCCAGGCTGGAACTTATAGCCGAAGTACATAGCTTCTTTTGCAGCAAACCTGTTGTTGGTGGCGACTATTTTAGCGTAGCCATGGGCAGGGATATGACCTTTAAAAATGGGCAACGCGTGCAGTTAGCAGAAATCGCGGTTTTTGGCGTAAAAGATGACAAGATAATATCCGAAACCTTTTTTTATTAGCGATCATGGCCAAAGCGAGGGGCGGCCTATATCGTTGGTATCTTTGGAAAATCAGCCTACTGACGATGTTTAAAATATTGTGCTCTCATAAGTTTGCTATAGGTGTATAATTTACTTAAAGACTTTATTTTATGTAAACCTTTAAAAAGGCTATTGTGTATATTTACGTGTTGCAACAATAAGCCGGCCAATGCCTAAAGTTATTATCATACGGTCGATACTGGATCAAAGAATAGCTATTAGGCTGATTAAGCTTTAAATAAACATATGAATGAAGTTAAGAACTATTGATGCATCATCTTTGACACCGGCCGAAATGCAAGTTTATTTGCACTATGCCATTGCACCCCGGCCAATATGCTTTGTATCCACTATTGACAAAAACGGCGAGGTTAATTTAAGTCCGTTTAGTTTTTTTAATGTTTTTAGTATCAATCCACCAATATGTGTTTTTTCACCGACAAGCAGGGCGCGGGATAATACCACTAAACACACGCTTGAAAACGTTTTGGAGGTACCTGAATGTGTGATTAATATTGTGAACTACGATATGGTGCAACAGACCTATTTAACCAGTCTGGATTACAAAAAAGGAGTAAATGAATTTCCGAAAGCGGGGTTTACTGAATTGGCCTCAGAGACGGTAAAACCACCGAGGGTAGCGGAATCGACCGTTCAATTGGAATGTGTAGTAAATGATGTGATATCGTTAGGAAAGAACGGGGGCGCGGGTAATTTGGTTATTGCAGAGGTGAAACGGATTCATATTAGTGAAGCTATTTTGGATGCTAATGGTAAAATAGACCCGCATAAAATAGATCTGGTGGCTCGTTTAGGCGGCGATTGGTATTGTAGGGTAACCAGCGATAATTTATTTAAAATTTCCAAACCAACAGGCAGTGCCGGAATAGGTATGGGCGTAGATGCTTTTCCAAAACAGGTTAAATACTCCAAAGTATTAACCGGGAATAATCTGGGGGTATTGGGGCTTGTAGAAACTCTACCATCCGATGAGGAGGTAAGAGCTTTTGGTCGAACCGATGAAATGAAAGAATTGGTTGATGCTACCATCAGTGACAGCCGCACCTTACACCTGCATTTGAAAGCTAAGCAATTGTTAGATAACGGCCGGGTAATGGATGCCTGGAAAGTGTTGTTGATGTAGTTTATTGATTAAACCCTTCGGGCTTATAATTAGTCAAATGACTAAAAAACAAAGCCTGCGAATCATTTGATTCGCAGGCTTTGTCCGTCCCCTGCAGGGGTCTCCGAAGGGACTCTGCGAGTGGATAGTGGTGGAGCCGGAGGGATTCGAACCCTCGTCCAAACATGGTATAAGGTAAGCTTTCTACATGCTTATCTGCTGTTTAATTGTAGGGAAGGGGAAGGTCAGCCGATTACCTGTACCGTCTTCCTTAGGTGCTTTGTTTCGCCTGCTACGCACACCATTAAGCAGGCTATTTTCGTTTTTCGATGCCCCGGTTGCCGATCCAACAAAACAGAAAACCGGCGGGACAAAAGCATGCTAAATTCTAAATTAAGCTGCTAAGGCGTAAGTATTTTCGCCATTTGTAAGTTTGAGCGTTCTGATTTAAGCGCTAATTCACCCAACGCGCTGCATGCTTACTTACTTATCTCCATCCTGTCAATTCCGGTCGACCCCATTTTTTGTAGAGTTTGCTTTGCCAGCAGGCAGTTAGCAGATAAGGCATCAAAGATAAGCTTATTAGATGAAAGGTGAAAGGATAATGACGTATCATTTAAAACCTTTCGCCTTTTACCTTTATCCTTTCACCCTATAAAGAAATAACTGTTCTTCCGGGATATTCTTCCAAAGCCTTTTCTAAACAGATCATCGCGTTCTGTATATCATCTATATTCAAAACGTATGCCATTCTTACCTCGTTCAATCCAGCGCCTTCGGTACTGTAAAAACCTGTTGCAGGCGCCATCATAACCGTTTGGTTATTATAGCTAAAACTCTCCAGTATCCATTGGCAAAACTTATCAGCATTATCAATAGGTAGTTGTGCCACCACGTAAAAAGCCCCGCCCGGATTAGGGCAGTAAACGCCGTTCATTTTGTTTAATGCACTAACAATGGTATTACGGCGGGCAGTGTATTCCTTATTTACAGCTTCAAAATATTCATCTGGCGTATCAACCGCTGCGGCTCCTGCAATTTGCTCCACCATGCCCGGACTCAACCTCGCCTGTGCGAATTTTAAGCCTGCCGTCCAAACTGCTTTGTTTTTGGTGATGAGGCAACCTAAACGGGCGCCGCATGCGCTGTAACGCTTGCTCACGGTATCTAAAACAATAACGTTCTCCTCTAATCCCTCCAAAAACATGGGCGAGGTAAATTCACTTCCGTCATAGCAAAACTCACGGTATGCTTCGTCTGAAAACAAATATAGATCGTACTTTAAAACTAATTTTTTAAGATCTTCAAGTTCAGCCTTTGAGTATAAATATCCGGTAGGGTTATTCGGGCTGCAAATGAATATAGCTTTGGTTTTTGGAGTAATGAGTTTCTCAAATTCCGTTATCGGCGGCAGCGCGAAACCATTATCAATGTATGATAGTATGGGCTTAACTACGATGTCACTTTGACTGGCGAAGCCGTTATAATTTGCATAGAACGGTTCTGGGATGATAATCTCATCGCCAGCATCCAAACAACTCATCATAGCGATGGTTATCGCTTCTGATCCGCCTGTGGTTACCAAAATATTATCAGGGGTTATATTATAGCCCAGTTTATTATAGTACTCGGTAAGCTTGGTACGATAAGCTAAAGTACCTTCGGATGGGGTATAGGCCCAAACCTTAAAATCGATATTTTTTATTGCATCAAGCATGCCTGCCGGGGTTTCAATATCAGGCTGGCCAATGTTTAGGTGATAAACTTTTTTACCGTCAAGCTTAGCTTTGTCGGCAAATGGGGTAAGTTTACGAATAGGAGATGCGGGCATACGTTGCCCTTTGTCAGAAATTTTTGGCATTGTGAAAATCAAAATAATAAATACAGTCAGTTAAAATATTTGCCTGTATAAACGGCAAAAGCCCCGTTTTATCGGGGCTTTGCAAATATATTTAATAAATTCTATTAATTGCTTGTCCCTGTGGTAGTCCCTGTCGCGGGTGCAGGTGCGGTTTTTGCAACTACCTCACCCACAATTACTAAGAATTTTTGAGGAGTTTTAGCATTCGAGGTAACAACAATTGTTTTGTTAAATGGGTAAGCTGCAGCTGCATTATAAGTGATCTTAATTAAGCCCTTATCGCCTGATTTAACCGGTACTTTGGTGTAGTCAGCAATGGTACAACCACAAGTAGGCCTAACATCAGCCAAAATAAGCGGTTCTTTACCAATGTTAGTAAATTCAAAAACAGTAGTTACAGGTGTACCTTGTGGTATTTTACCAAAATCATGTTTTTCTTCATTGAATTTAAACTCAGGTTTTTGATCATCCTGTGCTTTCGCGATAGATGCAAAGCCTATAATTACCGCGCATATTAATAATATCTTTTTCATACTACGTGTTTGATTGTAACAAATATAAAAGGTTTAGCCCAATAAAAAAACTATTATAAAAACTGAATGTTTTGAATGCAGAGTATACCAATTACAAAATAGAATTTCATAATTTTACCGCTTAAACAAATAAGATATGCCCGAAACTGCAATTCAAGTTGCCGGTACTTTTAATGTTGCTGATCTGAGTTTTGATGATTTTAAGAAGATCGTCATCAATGATTATCGCATTGGGTATGAGAGTCGCCAGGCCAGTATATTGGGCCGCCGCGAGGTACTTACTGGTAAGGCCAAGTTTGGAATTTTTGGTGATGGAAAGGAAGTTGCACAACTGGCTATGGCTAAAGCTTTCCGTAATGGAGACTGGCGCTCGGGCTATTACCGCGACCAAACCTTTATGTTTGCGACAGGAATGAGCAACCTGAGAGAATTTTTTGCCCAGCTTTATGCAAATCCGGATATTGAAAAGGAACCTGCGTCAGGCGGCAGGCAAATGAACTGTCATTACGCTACACGTTTTTTAGATACTGATGGCAACTGGATAAACCAGGTGGAAACTAAGAATTGTGCTTCCGATATTTCAACAACTGCCGGTGCTATACCACGTTTGCTGGGCTTAGCCTATGCATCAAAGTTATATCGCCAAAATAAAGAGCTGTCGTACCTGGATAACTTTTCGGTTAATGGTAACGAGGTTGCTTTTGGTACTATAGGTAACGGCTCAACATCCGAAGGCGCTTTTTTTGAGACTTTTAATGCTGCCGGTGTATTACAGGTGCCTATGGCTATTTCCATTTGGGATGATGCTTACGCGATATCTGTACCTGCCAGCCTGCAAACTACTAAAGAAGATATTTCTGAAATATTAAAAGGATTTCAGCGCGAAGAAGGTACTAACGGCTTCGAGATATTTAAAGTACGCGGATGGGATTATGTAGCGCTTTGCGAAACTTACGAACGTGCTATTTCGCTTTGCCGCGAAGAACATGTGCCTGTACTGATACATGTTACCGAAATGACCCAACCGCAGGGGCATTCTACCTCAGGATCACATGAGCGTTATAAATCAAAGGATCGCCTGACGTGGGAAAATGACCACGACTGTTTGGTAAAGATGCGCGAATGGATGATAGCCACCGCTATTGCTACTCCTGAAGATCTTGATCAAATGGAGGCGGAAGCCAAGAAATATGTACGCGAATGCCAGCGCGAAGCCTGGAACGAACTAGCTGATATTATTACCGTTGAATTGAATGAAACGGCTAAAGATCTAGAAGCCCTGGCAGATGTATCTGCTTTCAGGGACGATTTAATGGAAATCGCCGCTGAATTACATAGTTGCGTTGATCCCGGAAGGAAAGATATAGTATCGGCTACACGTAAAGCATTGCGTTTAACAGTAAATGAGGATAGTGCCGAACGCAGGGCTTTGCAAGCATGGCTTAAAGATGAGATAAGCAAAAACGATATACGTTATAATACCAAGCTTTTCTCCAATACTATCGAGTCGCCGCTAAAAGTGCCGGTTATTAATGCGCAATACGAAGATGATGCTAAGTTAGTTGATGGTCGCGAGGTGTTGAATGCCTGCTTTGATGCGAATTTTGATCGTGATAAGAGAATTGTGGCCTTCGGCGAAGATTTGGGCGCTATTGGCGACGTAAACCAAGGGTTTGCCGGTTTGCAAAATAAATACGGAGATATTAGGATCACCGATACCGGCATCCGCGAAACATCTATTATAGGGCAGGGGATGGGTATCGCCATGCGTGGTTTAAGGCCAATCGCGGAGATCCAATACCTGGATTACCTGATCTACGCCATGACTATCATTTGCGATGACCTTACCAGTTTAAGCTACCGTACCATGGGTGGCCAAAAAGCGCCTGTTATCATCCGCACGCGCGGGCACAGATTAGAAGGTGTTTGGCACTCTGGCTCACCGATGGGAATGATATTAAGCGCGATGCGTGGTTTGCACATTTGCGTTCCACGCGATATGACGCAGGCTGCAGGTATGTACAACACCCTATTGCGTGGTGATGAGCCAGCATTAGTAATTGAGTGCCTGAATGGCTACCGCCTAAAAGAAAAACTACCAACCAACGTTGGCGAATTTACCGTACCATTGGGTAAGGCCGAAATATTAAGTGAAGGCAGCGACATTACTGTGGTTTCCTATGGTTCTACATTACGCATTGTAATGGAAGCTGTGCCTGAATTAGCTAAAATGGGTATCAATATTGAAGTTATTGATCCGCAAACCTTGTATCCGTTTGATACCGATAATTTGTGCGGTGCATCATTAAAGAAAACCAACAAACTGCTGGTTGTTGATGAGGACGTACCGGGTGCAGGCTCAGCTTATATTATGCAGCGGATACTTGAAGCACAAGGTGGTTATTACGCGCTTGACGCCCAACCACGCACCTTAACGGCAAAGGAACACCGCCCGCCTTATGGCTCGGATGGTGATTACTTTACCAAACCATCGCTTGATGATGTAATTGATACCGTTTACAACATGATGAGCGAGGCGAATCCGGGTAAGTTCCCGGCGATATATTAATCATTGACATTTTCTTTAACGCCAGTTCAAGCGTCTACGCTTGAACTTTATTTTTTAATAAGCGTCCACGCTTATTTGATTAAAATTACGTTTTGTATAGTTTAAGCGTGGACGCTTAAACTAGTCGCATCCAAGCGTAGACGCTGGAACGGGCATTATTATTAATTTCTATGGATACCAACGATTTCACCTCCCTAACAAACATCATACAAAACCGCCGCACCATCAAGCCTTTTATGATGAATGGCCATAAAATACCTAACGGCCACATTGCTTCGATATTGGAATTAGCCGATTGGGCGCCTACCCACGGCTATACTGAACCGTGGCGTTTTATGGTTTATGAAAACCCGTCGGAGTTTTGCCTGGCGCATGCTTATTTATATAAGAGCAATACACCTGCCGATGAATTTAACGAAGGTGTTTTTGCTAATTTAAGTCAGCAAGGCGATAAAGCCTCCCATGTGATCATCGCGATTATGAAACGGGGCAAACTGCCTAAGATCCCTGCTTTTGAAGAGATGGCTGCTACAGCTTGTGCTGTTCAAAACCTTTTATTAGGTGCAACCGCGTTAAATATTGCCTCCTATTGGGGCACAGGCGGCATGGCGCTTAAACAGCCAATGAAAGATTTTTTATTGTTAGGCGAAGAAGACGCCGTTATAGGCATCCTGTATTTAGGTTATGCCGACCAGCATCCCGAAGGAAAAAGAACTATCCCGCTGGAAGAAAAAATTAGTTGGGTTAAATAATTATAAATAACATTTTGTAGTTTTATCTCGTAGAAGTATAAAAATTACCATTGATATTTAATTTAATGATAATTTAATTAACAAATATGAAACTGATGTGATATTTGGAAAACATAATTTTTCTATATTTGTATCATCACAGCAATTATAAACGTTCTATTCAACAACCTATTCCCGTTTTATTTAACAGATTTTTTAATATCTAATTAGATTTATGAGGAAACATTTTTGGTGGATAACCTGCGCGGCTTTACTTTTTTCAATTACCATTATCAGTTGGAAACCCGTACACGCCACAAACAAAGTGACTGCTGCAAAGCATGCACCCGCATCAGCAAAAGAACTTTTTGAACAATATGTTGACGAAGTTTACCAGACAGCCAACTTACAGGCATCAGGATTAGACGAGATGGTTTTTAGAAAAGCGGTAACCGGCTTTATGAATCTTAAATCAACTCAAAAAATATCTCCTTTCAGTAGTGTTTTAACTGTGGTTGATTTTAATAAACCAAGCCGCGAAAAACGCATGTGGATAATTGACCTTGTTGAAAAACACCTGTTAATTAACACTTGGGTAGCACACGGACAAGGTAGTGGTGATGATGTGGCCAACAGCTTTTCAAATACCGACGAATCTCACCAAAGCAGCTTGGGTTTTTACCTTGCTGATGATATTTATGTGGGTAAACATGGCCGCTCATTACGTTTGGATGGTTTAGATGCCGGTTTTAACGATGCCGCACGTGCTCGTGAAATTGTGGTACACGCTGCACCTTATGTAAGCCAAAGCACTATTAACCAACTAGGTCGTTTAGGCCGTAGCTGGGGTTGCCCTGCGGTATCGCCTGAAGTATCAGAGCAGGTGATAAATACCATAAAAGGAAAAACTGTTTTCTTTATTAATGGCAATGATAGCAGCTACAACTCTAAATATTTAAACGAAGATCTTTCGGCTGATTATGTTTTTCCAACTGATAATGACGGAAATAAAATAGCTAAACTATAATTTATAGTGGTAAGTAATTAGTATCAAGTATCAAGATTTTCTTAATAAAAAATGCCGGGTTTGCCCGGCATTTTTTGTTTTATAGTTTTTAGATTTTTGTCTTGATAATAATTACTTGATACTTGCACCCAGTGCTTTTGTTAAATTAGCATACAAAATTATGTCCTGTCCGTACACATCTTTACGGTATTGCAGGGTACCTGTACTATCGGCCCAACAAGTTACGTAGGTGATGTAAACCGGCATCTTAGGCCTTAACGCAATTTCGGTTGGGTCAGGTTTTTCAGAAGCCATATCTTTGGCGATCAAATCATATTTTGGGCCATCACCAAATAGGGCATGTGCAAAATCTTGTGGTTTTTGCAACCTCACACAACCGTGGCTAACCGCGCGCATGCTTTGTGCAAACGGTAACTGCGCTGGCGTATCATGCAAATAAACACTGCTTTTATTTTTGAATAGGAACTTTACTTTACCCAATGAGTTATCAGCCCCTGGCTGTTGCTGAAATGAGTATTCCGATTTATCAGCGCTCGACCAGTCAATCGATTCCACATCGTCTACTTTCCTGCCATTTTTCATAACAGTAATGTTTTTGTTTGATAGATAGTAAGGGTCTTTCGCAGCCTGCGTAATGATCTCTTTATTTGCGATACTTTCCGGAATATTCCATACCGGGTTTACTTCTGCTTCGTAAATCAAGCTGTTTAATAGCGGCGTTTCGTGTACCGGTTTGTCAACCTTGTCGGTATCATCATAGCTAACTAAAGACTTTCTGTAATCAGAGTTGCGGCCTTTACCCACGCAAACTTCCATGCCTAAAATTGATTTACCGCCATCCATCACGTCCAAATGAAAATCGGGGATATTAACAATTACATACTTGCTCTCAGTAGGTTTATTCTTCCAGCGAAGGCGTTCCAAATTAACTAAAAAGATACGCTTGCTTTCCTCGGCAGATGTGCCGGGTATTATAGTATTGCTCGTATAAGCTTTCTGTAAAGCGATAAACTGTGGGTCCTTGTTCTGGATGCTATCCAAATACTTTTTCAAATCAGTTGTATTCAACGCCTGATCGATGGTTGTGCTGTCGGCTTCCTTAGTTACCGTGAAGTAACGTTGGTAAATGTTCTTAGGATTGACAATGCCATATTGAATTGCGCTTGAATATTTGATGAGCGAATTAGCTGTCATCAGTTCCAATTCAGCCATATCATGATAAGCTTCATCAACTGTTTTGATGGCTTTTTTATTGTAGAACTTGGCTACCAAGGCGCGCACCTGTTGCGGTTGAAACATGTTGGAATCCAAACCCTGGTCGTTGGCCTTATCGTAATAATCAACTAAGGTATTCAATTCATTGTTTTTAAAGTTCGCTAACAGGAAAACCGGTTCATAATCGTGGCTATCGTAAAAATTTTTAATAGCATCAGGATATTTTAACTTCGATTGTTCACTATCAATTACTGCCTGGAAAACGGTGGCGAATTGCTCAGGATCCAGCTTTTTAAATACTTTATTTGGTGTTTTTTTGTAAAAAATGGTGGCCAGTTCCGACCGTTTCTTTTTACAGCTTTGGATGCCGATAAATAGGGTGCAAAGTGACAAGAGTAAAAGGGTACGGATATGGCGTTTAATAAAACTGTGATGGGGGGTCATATACTTTATAAATATTTTTTTATCGAGTATAGCAATTGCTATACCACAAATAAAAATAGTTTAATTTTACCTTGCCCTACAATTATATCTGTCAACATCTGTTTGTTATGAAAAAGTATTTGGTATTAATAATATGCCTTTTTGCGGTATTTAAGGCATCTGCTCAAAGTTTTGAGCCGGTAAATAAAAATGCGTCGCCGGAGGCAAAAAAGCTGCTCGCGTTTTTGTACAGCATCAAAGGAAAGTATATTATATCCGGTCAGCATAATTTTAATACACAACTGAATACCTATTCGGACAGCGTTTACGCCAAAACAGGTAAGTACCCGGCACTTTGGGGATCGGATTTTATTTGGGATTGGAAAACCGACCGCGGACAGGATGTTGTAAACGAAGCAATCAAAAAATGGCAAGATGGATATATCGTTACCCTGATGTGGCACCAGGGCAGGCCTACGGATGAACCACCGTTCGATTGGAAACAGAGCATCCAGGGAAAACTAACCGATGCCCAATGGACGGAATTAACTACGCCAAACACAGAACTGAATAAACGCTGGCTGGCACAAATTGATGTAGTTGCCGGGTACTTAAAACAATTGCAGGATGCACACGTGCCGGTGCTGTGGCGCCCATATCATGAAATGAACGGCGTATGGTTTTGGTGGGGCAATAAGAAGGGTACTGATGGCATAGCCAAATTGTGGAAGATGATGTATGACCGCTACACCAATTACTTTCATCTAAATAATTTGATCTGGGTTTTTGGTGCAAATGGGATAAGGGATATCCCGATGGACGAGGCTTATAGTTATAAAGATTACTACCCCGGCGCTAATTATGTAGATATTTTGGGAGCAGATGTTTACCATTTTGATTACGAACAAAAAGATTATAACGAGTTAAAACAACTGGCCCACGGCAAACTGATGGCACTTACCGAAACAGGTGAGTTGCCTAACCAGGCCGTATTAGCTGCACAGCCTGAATGGGCATATTTTATGGTGTGGACGAACTTTTTGTGGAGCGACAATACGCTGGATAGAGTGAAACAGGTTTATTCATCGCCCCAAACGTTAAACCATGATGTGGTTGGCGCGGCATTACAAAGTAAATAACAATGAGTAGTAAACCCGAAGTTTGGTTACGCGGCCCGCTGCAAGGGATACCTGCATTGCTGCAACCCGTAGCGCATGCCTTGTTGCAGGCGAGGGAAGAAGTTAATAGGTTGATGACGGATTTCCCGGATGATTTGCTTTGGGAAAAGGTGGCAAGCATGGCATCGCCGGGATTTCATTTGCAGCATATGGCGGGGGTGTTGGATCGATTATATACTTATGCGAAAGATGAACAGCTTGATCAGCAGCAGTTGGATTATTTGACGGCTGAAGGGAAGAATGCTGATGTAAAGTTAGGTGATTTGTTGGAGTGTTTTAACCGTCAGGTTGATATCGCTATAAAACAATTAAGCGAGACAGATGAAGGCACTTTGGCCGAAGTTAGAGGTGTTGGGAGAGCGAAGGTACCTTCAACAGTTATTGGATTGTTAGTTCATAGCGCGGAGCATACTATGCGGCATGTGGGGCAGTTGTTGGTAACGGTTAAGGTTTTGTTGGACAAATAATAAATATTAATTTCATAAATGGAATGGCCAAATCAGGAAGAAATTCCTAAATCATACTCAACGGGTAACGTATCTATCGGCGTAGATTTCGGCTCACTTAAGGATAAAGGCAAAATCTTATTTGTCAATCCTGAATGTTCTGTTATAGGTGTTGAAGATACGCCTTACATGTTATTTACTACCCCTAAATTTGATGAGATTGACTTACCACCTACAGTTAAAGATAAAATTCACGAAGGGAAAAGTTTAGTTTTTCAACCATCCTTTATAAGTAAAGTGTTGAAAAATTCAGAGCATAGTTTAATACCAGAATGGATAGCTGATTTTACTAAAGTCGAATTTCTTCGTTTTCAACGTGTTAATGTAGGTGATTTGAGTATTTTAAAAGATTTGCCCGTTCAGCATTTAATGCTGGAGGATATTAAACTCAGTGATAGCGACAACCTGATCATTGCCATAAGCCAGTTTAAACATCTCAAAAAAGTCTCGTATGATGAATCACTTCCCTTAGAAGTAAAAGAGGCAATTGAAAAGCTGAATTTGAAATTAACATTAGTCACTGCTGGTGTTAAAGGTTGAGGTTACCCCTATTACTAGCTTTTAAATATCGATACAATACCGAAAAACCAATCGCGGCCACCAGACATACCCCACCCAATATCCACCATAACAAAGCAAACCCACCACCAACAATAATTAAACTGCCAACAGTAGGCGCCAAAATTTGCGCGGCAGACCATGACATACTGTATAATGCAGCATATTCTCCGCGATTATTTTCGGTAGTGCGGGCTATCCAAAAGGAGTTGGTGAAGGGCATCGCCATAATTTCGCCAAGCGTGATGAAGATAATAACTGCTAAGCCTGATAGTGTGCCATGCGGTAATACATTTAGCAATACAAAACCTGCACCAACCAGTAACACACCGAAACTAATGTATTTTAACGGGTGCCTGCGGCCTTCGAGTTTGTGAATGAGGATCATTTCAATCATCACAATTAAAATGCCGTTAAGTGCCATTAACGCGCCGATAACACGTTCGTTTAGTTGCCACATGGTTTTATAAAATAAGGGCTGCATGGTGAACAGTTGAAAAAAGCAAATGGCGAAAAGTGTGATCAACCCGATAAAAACTAAATAGGTGGTGTCTTTATAGGCGGATGCGGTGTTAGCTTTTGTCTCTTTGTTTTTATTAGGTTTTAAAATACCTGAGCGCGGTATTAGTCTTAATAATATTATTGCAGCAACCATATTGGTGCAGCCATCTACCCAAAACAATAAATGGTAATTGAATGATGCCAGAAAACCGCCCAAGGCACCGCCAAATGCCCAACCGAGGTTAATTGCCAAACGATTTAAGGAGTAGGAGCGGGTCTTGTTCTCCGCCGAACTGTAATAGGCGATAGCGGCCGAGTTTGCGGGGCGAAAAGATTCGTTACAAAGGCTGAGGATAAATGCGCCTGCGCCCAACGTAATAAAAGTATGCTGAAATCCTAAAATGATGAATAACATTCCGCCGCTGAATAGGGCACCGATCTGCAGATCATAAAAACCTATTTTATCGGTTAATTTACCACCCAGGAATGCACCCAATATCGAGCCTAAACCAAACAATCCCATGATGTAGCCCGTTTGTATAATGGTTAAGTGCAGCTCTTTAGTGCAATAGATGGTCATAAAGGGAATAACCATGGTGCCGCTGCGGTTCACCAGCATCACCAGGCACAAGTACCAGCTGTTTAGCGATAGACCGCTGTAGGCTTTTTTGTAGAGTTGGATAGGTGAGGTAAGCATGGTTTATTGATGTGCAGATGTGCGTATTTGCAAATATGCAGATGAATAATTTATTTTAGCGTGGAGATGTTTTATTTGGCTATCCTAAAATGGAATTCCTATTCCTCATCCAGTGATCTGCTAAAACCAAAGCAGCCATTGCTTCCACAATAACAACCGCTCTTGGCACTACACAAGGATCATGGCGGCCTTTGCCGGATATTTCGGCGGCGTTGCCTTCGCTGTCGATGGTGGCCTGGGCTTTCATGATGGTGGCTACGGGTTTAAATGCAACTTTGAACTCGATAGGCATGCCGTTGCTGATACCGCCCTGTATACCGCCGGAATAGTTGGTAATGGTGATGATATCGCCGTTATGATCCTTTACAAATATGTCGTTATGCTCTGAACCCAGCATTTCGCTGCCGGAGAAGCCGGAGCCAAATTCAAAACCGTGTACGGCGTTAATGCTTAACATCGCCTTGCCTAGTTCGGCATGAAGTTTATCAAAAACAGGTTCGCCTAAACCAACGGGGCAGTTTTTAACATAGCAACTGATCTTGCCGCCAACGGTATCGCCCGCTTTGCGGATGTTATCAATAAATTCGATCATTTCCTCCGCTGTGGCAGGGTCGGCGCAACGGACTATGTTTTCCTCGCGCTGGTTAATAAACTCCTGCACATCGCTTATGTCAACGTTTGGTGCGTTGATCTTCCCTACGCTGCTTACATGTGCAACGATCTCTATACCATGGCTTTTTAACAGCAGTTTGGCTAACGCTCCTGCTGCTACACGCGCCGCGGTTTCACGGGCTGATGAGCGGCCACCGCCACGATGATCTCGAATGCCATATTTGGTTTGATAGGTGTAATCTGCATGTGATGGGCGAAATACATCTACGTTATGGGTATAGTCTTTTGAACGCTGGTCTTCATTCGGGATCAACATGGCTATGGGGGTACCGGTAGTTTTTCCTTCAAACATGCCTGAAAGGATTTTTACCGTATCGCTTTCTTTGCGCTGAGTAGTGATCTTGGATTGACCGGGCCTGCGTTTATCCAGTTCGGATTGAATGTATTCCAAATCAACAGGTAGCTGCGACGGACAGCCGTCGATTATTACGCCGATAGCTTCGCCATGCGATTCGCCAAAAGTGGTTATCCTGAATAATTGTCCGAATGAATTGCCTGCCATTTTCTTTTTGATTTCACCGATGAGGATTGATTTCACCGATTGTTATTTTTTGTACTAGCGCGTTGTCATGCTGAGGCATTGAAGCATAAGCGTAAAGGCCTTTGCCCGCATACTTCGAGTGCCTCAGTATGACACCCTTTTTGAGTGCCTTTAACCTTTCGCCTTTATTCTTTCACCTCAACACTAAATCCAACCTTCTCCAAATCACTCCAAAAAGCCGGGTATGATTTCTCAACCACTTTAGCGTCTTCAATCTCCATTTCAGGTATGATCAAAGTTAAAGGCGCGAAAGCCATTGCCATGCGATGATCCTCGTAAGTATTGATGAAAACCTTTTCGGGGATATGCTTTTCGCTGCAATCAAGCTTGTAAACCTGGCCTTTTTCAATCAGTTTAACGCCAATTTTTGCCAGCTCATTTTGCAGGGCTAAAACACGGTCGGTTTCTTTAATCTTTAAGGTTTCGAGGCCGGTAAAAGTAGCTTCGTGACCTAACGCGGCGCAAACCACGATGACAGTTTGTGCCAGGTCAGGGCATTCCTTCAGATCAAATATCTTCCTGAAAATTGGTTTAACTTCTTTTTGTAAATGGACACCCCCGTTTTTAAACTGCGAGGTAATGCCAAAATTAGCCATTATCTCGGTGATTACGCTATCGCCCTGCAGGCTGTATTGCGTTAATCCCGGCAGGAAAAGATCGGCCTCGTCAGCCAAAGCCGCAATGGCGTACCAATAAGACGCCGCGCTCCAATCCGGCTCGACAGGTAAAACCGTCGGCGCGAATTCCTGGTGCGCGATGCTGATCACATTGCCATTCCATTGGTGCCGGATGCCTGCCTGCTGTAGCATGGCTAAAGTCATTTCTACATAAGGTTTCGAGGTTAAATCACCCTCAATATGCAATTCCAAACCCAAAGGCAATTTGGCGGCAATAAGCAGCAGCGCAGTAATGTACTGGCTGCTGATATTACCTTTTATATTGATTTGGTTAGTAAGCTGTGTAAAGCCTCCCTTAAGCCTTAACGGCGGGAAGCCATCCTGTTCTTCATAGTCGATGTTGGCACCCAACTGGCGCAGGGCATCAACCAAAATACCTATTGGCCTTTGCTTCATGCGTTCGCTGCCGGTTAATATCACCTCATCATCCTGAACGGCGAAATAGGCTGTTAAAAAACGCATGGCTGTACCGGCGGGGCCAATGTTGATTTCAGCCCCCTCTAAATCTCCCCCGGTAGGGGAGACTTTATGAAGCTTTCCGTTTAAAATAGAATGCAGAGTCACCGTATCCGCCGCATCAGAAATGTTTTCAACCTTAACTTTACCATCGCTCAGGGCTTCAATCACGAGGGCGCGGTTGCACTCGCTTTTTGAGCCTGTAAGCTGTATGGTTCCGTTGGCGGTTTTGGTTTTTTTGGTGAGGATGATATTCTGGTGCATGATGTAAGTATGGTTTGATCGGCATGGTGGGTTTACCCCTCTGTCGACTCCGTCGACATCCCCCCCCTGATTACAAGGGGAGAATATGCGAACGGAATGTATTTTATTAAGCGTGTGTTAGTTTATCAGCTGCTTGTCCGGCCTGATCTTTATTCATCACTTCGGTTTGTTTGCGGATAGACTCGCTGTGTAATAATTCTAATAATTTTTCAGTGAACTCTGCACTTAATTTTAATGCTTTAGCGTAAGTTGTACGTTTGTTCAGGATCTCGTCCCAACGGTTAACCTGTAAAATGGTGATGCCGTTGTCTTTTTTGTACTGGCCGATCTTTTCAGAGATCTGCATACGCTCAGCTACTTTTTGAATTACCAAATCATCAATTTTGTCGATCTGGCTGCGTAGTTCCGCTAATTTATCTTTTACTTCGGTATCGCGAACTTCCGGTTTACGTAAAGTCAGGTGGTCGATAATCTCAACCAAAGCAGCAGGGGTAACCTGTTGTGCAGCATCTGTCCACGCAACTGAAGGGTCGATGTGTGATTCGATCATCAAACCTTGCATATCCAAATCCAATGCTTTTTGCGACACGTAACCAATTAATGAACGGTTGCCGGTGATGTGGCTTGGGTCGTTGATCATTGGTAAATGCGGAGCCAAAGTTTTCAGGTGGATAGCGATATCCCACATTGGTTCGTTACGGAAAGCAGATTTTTCGTAAGAGGAGAAACCACGGTGAATAGCTGCCAATTTGGTGATACCCGCGTTATTGATACGCTCTAAAGCGCCGATCCATAGTGACAAATCAGGGTTTACCGGGTTTTTAACCATTACGGGTACGTCAACACCTTTCAATGCGTCAGCAATTTCCTGTACGGTGAACGGGTTTGCGGTTGAACGTGCGCCAACCCATAGAATATCAACACCTGCTTTTAACGCTTCTTCAACGTGTTTAGCGGTAGCCACTTCAACAGCGGTAGGCAAGCCTGTTTCTGCTTTAGCGCGTTTTAACCACTCTAAACCAATGCTACCAATACCTTCAAACTCTCCGGGGCGGGTACGTGGTTTCCATATACCGGCACGTAATGCAGACACACGGCATGTTTGAGCCAATAAATGCGCGGTAGCTACTAATTGATCTTCAGTTTCGGCACTGCACGGGCCTGCTATTACCAAAGGTTCCTTACCTGTTTTTATCCAGGATTCAAGTGGTTGTATGTTTAATTCTAATTTCATCGTGTTTTGAATTGCGCGAATTTACGTCGCTGTTATTTGCTTAATGTTTTTATTTTGATATATTTTTTTTGTTCGGGTTTTTTGAACTGATCAATGCTTGGTTGTTCCTCAAACTTTTCATACTCGCCCAAAATGTTAAAGTTGTGGGTGTATTTCAATATCTGTTTGATGGCATTATCGTATTGCCTGGTTTCCTTCCATTCTACATCTACATAAAAATTATAATCGGATGGTTTGCCCAGTACCGGCATGGATTGTATTTTGCTCATGTTCAAGTTTTGATCCGCGAAGATGTTGAGCACCTTAGCTAATGAACCTACTTTGTTACTTACCTCAAAACATAATGATGCTTTATTGGGTGTGCCCTTTAACTGGTTATCATGATGGGTAATGATCAAAAAACGGGTAAAATTGCGTTTATTGGATTCGATCCGGCGCTCTAAAATTTCCAAACCGTATAAGTTGGCTGCCAACGTATTAGCGATTGCCACGGTATCGGTTAGTTTTTCTTCTTTGATGCGTTTGGCACAGGCAGCGGTATCATTACTTTCAACCATTTGTAGGTGCGGGTATTCGTCAAAGAAATCAACACACTGGCGGATAGCGATGGGGTGGGAGGTTACATATTTAATATCCTCAAACTTTACGCCCGGCAAAGCCATCAGGTGTAGCTGAATGGGGATGTAAACTTCACCAACTATCGGGAAGCCATAGCTCATCATCAGCGCGTAGTTTGGCAAAATGCTGCCGGCTATGCTGTTCTCAATAGCCATCACCACGTAATCAGCCTCTTTATTTTGGAGCGCCTCGAAGGTTTGCTTAAAAGAATTGCATTCAATGGTCTCGATATTCTCGCCAAAGTATTTAAATGCAGCTTCCTCGTGAAAGGAGGCACGGATACCCTGTATTGCAACTCTTGGTTTTTCGCTTTTCATAAATTCTGTTAAAGCAAAAAGTCCCGGCTTGTGGGCCGGGACTTTTCAGTTTCTATATGTTTGTTATCGCATATTAGTCCCGGCTCTTACTGTTAAAGTAAAAGTAATAGCCATAAAAAAATGCGGTGTTAAAAGTCATGTTGTTATTGTATGCGGTAAATGTACGGTTAAAAAAGCTTTTGTCAATAGAAAATTTTTATTTTCTTCAAATAAATAGGTGAAACAGTATTTTATTTGGTGAAAATTGATTTGACTTCTTTTTGGATGAGATTATAACATCCAAAAAGGACTCTTACTACCATATCTAATCAAATCATCTGGAAACGAGTTTATGATTTCAGCTTCAGATATTAACATATTTGAAAATTTGATTGTTGAACCATCCTTAAAAGTAATTACATATGCATAGAAGAAATGAACTTTCTTTACTCCGCCGGGTTGACAAATAAGCACCTGTTGAACATCAGCTTTCTTATACATATTTATCTGTATATTATCTCCAAAGTAAAATGTATCGTCAGCCCAAGAAATTTCAATTATCTGATTATAGCAAGCCAAATATCTGTTAAGAATGTATACTAATAATCCACCAAAATATAATACAAAAGCTAAAATGAATCCCTTTTCGACAATTGTGCCATTATCTTTAACTAGTAGCCATGCGCTAAAACCAAAACCAATGATAATAGGGAATCCTGATGATATTGGCTTCCAAAATCTTACTGTATACTTATGGTCATGAGGCGTAAGATTATCTAAATTGTTTTTAAGATTTGAATTCATTTACCAATGGCTTTTAGGTCAGCTAACTTAATTATTTATTTTTAAAATCTTTTCCCTCCTCAATCGTCATACTACCATAAGCTTATCCTATGTACTTAATTCTTTTAGCAACGCATTCTTTAATCCGGTGGTTTGTGTTAACGAGTTTACTTTTCGCTATTTACCGTGGTTACCGGGGCTGGTTGCTTAAGAAGCTGTTTACCAAGTTTGATAACAGCGTGCGGCACATTACTGCTACTATAGCGCATGTGCAATTGATCATCGGTTTATGGTTATACTTCATCAGCCCGATAGTGGCTTATTTTCTTTATAATTTTAAGGATGCGGTGCATGAGCGGCAACTCCGGTTTTTTGGGATGGAACACGTAACTATGATGCTGACCGGGATCATTCTCATTACTATCGGCTCCTACAAATCCAAACGAAAGAATACCGATCCGGAGAAATTTAAAACGATGGCGATATGGTTTACTATCGCGCTGCTGGTTATTTTATCGTCGGTGCCCTGGTCGTTTTCGCCGTTGATTAGTCGGCCATTGTTCAGGGGTTTTTAGGATTGAATTTGCTTAGGCGGGCTAATGCTTGCTCTCTTACTTTATTCTTCATTAGTGGAGTCCACCCCAACAAAAAGCCTTTCAATCCGAATGCCTGGCTTGCCCATTTCCAAAAGCTGAAGGTATCGGTGTGTTTTACTATTTTGCCGTTAGCGAAAATGAACTCGGCGTGAACATGATTGATCACCTTTTTGCTTGTGAGGCTGAAGGTATATTCTGCAACCCAATTGGCGCTGCCGGTTTGATCATCAGCTTTAATATTGCTTGTGGTGATTTTAATGCCGGGTGTTTTTAGCAGCATACGCCACATGTTTTTGGCGTTATTACCTTTTAACGGACCAAAGGCGAAATCTTCAAATTCAATATCATCAGCATATAATCTTACCATCGCTTCGGCATCGCCGGAGGCAAAAGCATTGTAAAAACTTTGGATGAGCTGTACATTGTCCATAATCGGCAAGGTTTAATTGATGGATGAATGTACGGGTTTGTTTTTATTTTAAGCGTGGACGCTTACAATTCTTGGCATTCAAGCGTGGGCGCTTGAATGGGCGATGCTATTTAAGCCGCGTGGCTTTTTGATGAATTAGAATCCTGATGTTGTAGTTTCCATTCCCGCTGTAAAACTTTAGCGGTTTGTGTGCTGCCATCGTGACTCCAGCCGGGGGGCTTTATAAAATACAAGACTTTGTTTTTAAAGCCGGGCGCTTGTCTCACATCGTGCAGCAAAGCTTTCCACTCGTGAAAAAGGATGTTTACCGGGCCGGCATCTTCGGGTTGATGGGTAAGTCCGTACTTAATGGGGTCGGATAAATTCTCTTCCTGAAAAGTGCCGAATAGCCTGTCCCACACGATAAAAACCATCCCCATATTTTTATCCAGGTAAGGAATATTTGATGCATGGTGAACCCGGTGGTGCGATGGTGTTACCAAGATCCAGCCGTACCATTTAGGCAGGTTGACTTTGTATTGCGTATGGACGATGTTGCCGTAAAGCTGAGTAATTAAGTAAGCGTACAATATATCCAGCGCGTTAAAACCAATAAAGGCCAGCGGTAAGTAAAAGAACACCCTATACAAAGGCTCAAACACCGTGGAGCGGAAACCTGTGGTTAAATTAAAGTGTTCTGATGAATGATGTGTTACGTGCATCGCCCAAAACATGCGAGAATAGTGGCCCACATAATGCAGTACCCAGTATAAAAAGTCTTGCGCGGTAACCAGTACGATCCAGTAGATCCAAACATTCTTGATCTCGAACAGGCGGTATTGCCAGGCAAGGGTCAGCAGGAAAAAAGTGGAGAATTTCACCGCAACGTTTAGGATAAATGCCAGTACGGTTAAATAAACGTTAGTCATTGTATCACGTTTGTCGTAATACTTGCGATCCTCCCTGTAGCTGAGCCACATTTCGGCTATGGTAAGCAGCACCAATAGTGCTACGAGTGTTACTGCGGCATCTCCACGATGATCTAATTGGGGCATATTATAATGATGTGTAATACCTTAAGCTTTCGTAAAGTTCGTCTTTTGTGCAGATGTTATCAATGCTATATTGGCCTATATCCTGTAAAAATGTGCAGTTTATTTTGCCGTCCTCATTCTTTTTATCCTTCTGCATATAAGTGTATAACTCATCAAAGATAGTTTCAGGTATATTGTATCTAGGATATAACTTATTGATGACATTTACGATCTCGTTAAGCGAATCAGTACTTAAACCTATTTTTTTGTGCGAAAGATAAGCTTCACAGATCATGCCGATAGCGATTGCCTCGCCGTGAGAAAGGGCTTTGTGCTCATCATGTAATAAAGAATATGTTTCAACAGCATGACCAATGGTATGACCGAAGTTTAAGCTTTTGCGGATACCCATTTCTTTGGGATCTTCAATAACAACTTTGTTTTTTATCTCTATTGAGCGATAGATCAATTCTGCAGATGGTTTTTTAAGATCGCTTGTTTTAAGTTGATCCCAATAATCCGCATCGCAAATTAAGCCATGTTTAAGCATTTCAGCTAAACCAGAGAGGATCTGTCGTTCAGGCAGCGTGGTTAAAAAATCATAGCTGATAAATACCGCTTTTGGCTGGGTAAATGTGCCAATGATGTTTTTAATGCTATCGATATCTATCCCTGTTTTACCGCCAACGGAGGCATCAACCTGTGAAAGCAGGGTAGTAGGTACGTGTACGAAATCTATCCCACGCTTGTAAGTAGAAGCCGCGAAACCACCCAGATCGCTGATTACACCGCCACCCAGGTTTACCATCAGGCTTCTGCGGTCGGCGCCAAAATCAATCAGCATTTTCCAAACACCGATGCAAAAATCAATATCCTTGCTTTCTTCGCCCGCGCTTATTTCAATCAGGTCGTAAGCATCTTCGTTATCGCCTAATTTCTCTTTCAATAAAGGCAAACAATGCACGCTTGTATTTTCATCGGTTAAAATAAAAAAGCGGGAGTAGTTGCCTTGTTTTATAAAATTTGCCAGTTGGGTAAGGCTATCAGAAAAATATATAGGGTAGCCAATGCTTTGAATAGTATCCATAAAATTAAATCACCACGATTTTGTTATTCCTGAATTCGATAACATCGCCTTTTTTTACTTTTAGGCGTTTGCGGTAATCAATTTGTCCGTTATATTTTACTTCGCCCTCTGTCACAACTATTTGCGCTTCGCCGCCGGTTTGTACTAAACCAGCTGCTTTAAGCAATTGTATTAACGGGATATAATCGCCTGTTACTTTAAATTCAATCATGGGTGGGCAAAATTAAGCTATTCGCAGAAATAATGAGTTATCTTTTATAAATTTGTAACCACGTTTTTGATTTGCAGGTATTTTCTTCATGTCGGAAACGCATTTTAATATGACCCTAAAAGATAGCCTCTCTTTCGAGAATACCGAAATAGCGTTTCGGCATTCGTCCAATAATGCGCTTAAACGTGCTTATTGGCTGTTCAAAATCATCAATGTTAATTTTTTAGTGAAGATCGGGCCACCTATCACCAATTTCGCCATTAACATAGGCCTGCCGATTAAGGGATTAATAAAAGCAACCATTTTCAATCATTTTTGCGGCGGTGAAACCATTGCCGAGTGCGACCATACCATCAAAAATTTAGCTGAAGGCGGTGTAGGGACTATTTTAGATTACTCGATAGAAGGCGAGGATGATGAGCAGGTTTTTGACCATACCCGCGACGAGATCATCCGCACCATTGATCGTGCATCAGGCGATAAAGCCGTGCCAATTACTGTATTTAAGGTTACCGGTGTTGGCCGTTTCTCGTTACTGGAAAAATTGGATGCCGCGCAGGAACTAACCGCTGATGAGCAAAAGGAATGGAAGAAAGTACAGCAACGCGTGCTGGATATTTGTACCAGGGCCTTTAAGTTGAGCATCCCGGTTATGATTGACGCTGAGGAAACCTGGATACAAAAAACCATAGATCTACTGGCTTTAGATATGATGAACCGCTTTAATAAAGAAAAGGCCATTGTATACAATACCTACCAAATGTACCGCCATGATAAACTGCAATCTATTAAAGACGATTACCTGCAGGCGGTTGATGAAGGCTTTATTTTAGGCGCTAAGATCGTTCGCGGGGCGTATATGGAGAAGGAACGTAAACGTGCCGAGGAAATGGGTTACCCGTCGCCAATACAACCAGATAAAGAATCGGCGGATAAAGACTATAACGCGGCAATGAAGTTTTGCGTAGATCATATTAACCGAATTGCTTTTGTAGCGGGAACGCATAACGAGCAAAGCTGCCAGTTGCTTGCCGAGTTATTGAAAGAGAAGAATATTGATCCTAAAAACCCGCATGTTTATTTTTCGCAGTTGTTGGGGATGAGTGATAATTTAAGCTTTAACCTTGCTAATGCCGACTACAACGTAGCTAAGTACGTGCCTTATGGGCCTATAAAAGCGGTACTACCGTACTTGTTTAGAAGGGCGCAGGAGAATACAGCGATTGCCGGACAAATGAGCCGGGAATTGAGTTTGATAGTTAAGGAAAAGAGAAGAAGAGGGATATAATTTTATTAAACAAAGCAGATTAAAGCAGCACTTAACCGTAGCTGCTTTTTTTATACACCAATGTTTTGCAATCATTTGGTGCCTTTTTGCGTTTAGCTGTTATGAATAAGGCTATTACATTCCTATTATTCCTGTTATTAAGCTTCTGCTCCGCATCTGCGCAGGATAAAAAGCCATTCCTTGCTTTTGCCAGTGATACACAGGAACCGATGTGGATTGAGAAACTATTCCTGAAACCCGACAGTAATTTAAAAGCCACCCGCATGATATTTGAGGATGTGAACAAGATACATCCATCTGCCATGTTTATTTTGGGCGATGTGGTTTCTTTAGGTGAGAGTAGCAGCGCATGGAAGAATATGGATATTTATATCAAACACACTATCCAGGATTCTATACCGGTTTACGCAACTTTGGGTAACCATGAGGTAATGTTCAACACCAAAAAAGGGACTAAGAGATTTATGGTGAGATTCCCGATGTATAACCCTGCCGGGTATACAGAAATTGTCGACTCTATAGCTGTTATTTTACTTAATTCTAATTTTGGTAAGATGAGTGATCTGGAAATAGTGAATCAGAATACCTGGTATAAAAATAAGCTAGTGGCTTTGGATAATGATCCGGCTGTAAAATTTATTATTGTCGGCTGTCATCATTCTCCTTATACTAATAGTCGCATTGTAAAGCCATCAACATTAGTACAGAAGAACTTTTTGCCGTTATTCTTCCAGTCGAAAAAATGTGCACTGTTTATCTCTGGGCATTCACACAATTTCGAACGGTTTAAAGTGCAAGGTAAATACTTCCTGGTGATTGGCGGCGGCGGAGGCCTGCACCAACCTTTGAATGCCAATAATGATGAGATGCATGACCTTTCCGCAGATTATAAACCCGCTTTCCATTATCTGGAGGTACAGCGTGATGGCGATGAATTGAAAATTGTATCGCGACAGCTAAAAAATGATTTCTCAGGGTTTAAGGATGGATTGAAATTTAGGGTGAAGGGAGTTGATACTATTTAGTATTATCCTTCTGAGCATAGCGAAGAATCTGTAAAGTAGTTTACACCGTACAGATTCTTCGCTGCGCTCAGAATGACAAATTGAGTATAAAAGACAATCTAATCTCCATCCTGCGTACCAAACAAATATGTTTCTGTATTATCAACTGGCAGACTGATCATGTCGCCACGGCCCATTTGCCACCAGAAGTGGAGGCGTGGTTTTTCGCGGTTGCCTATCTCGTTCATAGAATCTGAATCGTACAGGCGGCCGTTAACCATTACATATTTGATTTTATCGGTATTGCGGATATCATCCAGCGGGTTATCATTCATCACGATCAGGTCGGCCAATTTGCCGGGTTCTAATGACCCGATCTCTTTATCCATCCCTAAATAAGATGCACCGTTGATGGTCGCGCAGCGCAAAACATCCATTGGTGCCATGCCTCCCTGGGCCAGCATCCACATTTCCCAATGCGCGCCCAAGCCTTGCAACTGACCATGTGAGCCTAAGTTTACTCTTGTTCCGCCATCGGCTATTTGCTTTACGTATTTTGATACGTCGATGTGGCCGTAATCGCCATACTCAGAGGTTGTCCTGCGGCGGGAGCGGGCATCAACAATGTATTGCGGAACAAAGTTTAATAAATGTTCATCCTTCCAAACTTCGGTACGGTCGTACCAAAAATTCTCGCCAAATTGAGTGCCGTAGCTAACAATCAGCGTTGGCGTATAGCCCGATCTGCTGGCATTCCACAATGAAATTACATCTTTATAAACAGGCCAAACAGGTATGTTATGCTCAATGCCGGTATGTCCATCCAATATCATATTCATATTTGTGAAAAATGTTGAACCGCCCTCGGGCACTACTTCCATTTGCAGCTCCCGCGCGGCGGCAATAATTTCCTGGCGCTGGTCTCGGCGGGGCTGATTGTAGCTTTTTACAGAGAACGCGCCCACTGCTTTTAAACGGCGCAGGTTTGATCTTGCATCATCCAAATTATTAATTACCGCTTTAAAATCACCATCGGCACCATAAAGAATTGTACCGGTGGAGTAAACACGCGGGCCAACCATGTTACCAGCCTTTAGCATTTCGGCCTGACTAAACACCATCTCGGTATTGGTAGATGGATCATGCGCGGTAGTTACTCCGTAGGAAAGATTGGCATAATAGTTCCAATCCTGTTGTGGCGATACACCATCAACACTTGGGTGCAAATGGGCGTGTACATCAACAATGCCCGGCATAATGGTTTTGCCTGTCGCATCAAAAACTTTGGCATCGGCCGGTACAGGTACATCAGTAGTTTTACCAATGGCTATAATTTTATTATGATCGATTATAATATTTCCCTGCTCTATCACTTCGTTATCATCCTTCATGGTGATGATGCGGGCATTTGTAAATGCTATTTTACCGTCGGGTACATCGGTTTTTAATTTAAGGCCGATGTCGACCCCCGTAGTATCGCCGGTTGCAATAGTTTTGATATAATAGCGGGGGCCAAGCGTCCACATTAGTTTTTGGCTATCCTTGCTCCATTGTATGTAAGTGCCAGCATCCCGGGTTAGTTTGGTTAATGGTATCGCTTTATTAGCCGAAGAAAGGTCCTGCGGGTTACCGGTGCTTACCATTGGTGTGATGTAGCAGTTAAATAACTCTGTAAAAGCCATCCATTTACCGTCAGGGCTTGGGTTAAACTGGGTGGCGTAGGTTGAGGTATAAAGTGTACGTTGATTAGCGCCACTTATATCCATTACACGAAACGTTTTTTTATCGCCATCGCTGCTTTGATAGTAAACCTGGGAGTCGTCGGTTGAAAACTGCGGGTTAATGCCATTATTGATGATCATCTGCGGTGTGCCACCGGTTACCGGCATTATATAAATACCAGAATTCTCGCCGAAGGCAAAGCCTAAAACCTCGTTGCCTTCGCCTTTTCGGAAGATTATTTTATCGCCTTTATTGGAAAATTTTGGTGTGTAGTAAAACCCTTTATCCGCTGTTAAACGGGTTACAGTTTTGGTAGCTATGTTGTAAATATTAACAGAACCTTTTAACTCATCGGTCCAATCTACGTACACAATTGATTTGCCGTCGGGACTAAAATCTGGCGAATACTCAAAATCGCTGGTAGAAGTGATGCGGGTAGGTATACCGTTAGGTAATGTTTTTAGGTAGATATAACCGACTGCATTAAATGCAACTTGCTTGCCATCGGGCGAAGTAGTTAACTCGCGGATCATTTTAACAGTAAACTCATCCTGAAAAACTTTTTGCTGGTAGTGCAATGCCTCGGTTATGTTTTGGGTTGATGTCGCCTCGAATGGGATAGGTGTAGCATTTAAGGCATTGATATCCAGGTTCCAAATCTTGCCTTTGGCATAAAATATCAGGTTTTTACTATCTGGCGTCCATGCAAAATTAGGGTATACACCAAATATGGCCCAGGTTTCCTGCTGATCGTGCGATAATTCATCATATACCGGCCATTCTTCACCTGTTTCCAGGTTATGCAGGTACATTACCGATTTCAGCCTTACACGTTTTACAAAAGCCATCAGTTTGCCATTAGGCGATATTTGCGGGCGGCAGGCGCCACCTGTTCCGCTGGATACTGTATTGATGTCGCCTGTTTCGCGGTTCAATCTTTTTATAGCGTAGATGCCTTTGTTTGGGTCTTTATTATATTGAAAATTTGGGCCGGGCGTAACGTCCTCGCTCCAGTAAATATACTTACCATCTGGCGATGCGGCTGGTTCACCAGCATCCTGTTCGTCGTTTTTGCGTTTGGTTAATTGGATGCCATCGCCACCGGCTTTATTGTATAGCCAAAGCTCACCCGCACCTAAAGAGCGGGTGTTGGTAAAGTGTTTGCGTGCCACCAGGTTTTGTCCTTCGGGAGTCCAAACAGCATTATTTAGCAATCTGAAAGTTTCTTTGGTAACGGAATGTTTGTTACTGCCGTCGGCATCCATCACCCAAATATTATCGCCGCCCTCTTTATCGCTGGTGTAGGAAATTTGTTTACCATCGGGACTAAAACGCGGCTGCACTTCCCATGCCTTGCCACCTGCCAGCAAAGCAGCCTTACCACCCGTTACCGGCATGCTATAAATATCGCCCAGCAGATCAAAAACAATTGTTTTACCATCGGGACTAACATCCAAATCCATCCAGGTACCCTCGTTAAGCGTAAGGGTTACTTTTTTTGATGAGCCGGGAGGGGTTTCCACGTTCCATTTTTGGGCATAGGCGGCAGTTCCGGTTAACAAAACAATTAGGGAGAGGCAGATAAACTTCATTATTTTACAATGTTTGCTGTGCGAAGTTAAAACTATTGATGTAAATAGATAGTTTTGGGATTGTCACATTAATTGTGTGAATATACAAATGACCATTCAGCAAATCCTCAAACAGTATTGGAACCATGAAGTCTTCCGGCCGATGCAGGAGGAGATCATACAGTCTGTTTTGCTGGGGCATGATACGCTGGCTTTGTTGCCGACGGGTGGCGGGAAATCCATCTGCTTTCAGGTGCCGGCGTTGGCTAAGGAGGGGATATGTATCGTAGTTTCGCCACTGATCGCATTGATCAAAGACCAGGTAGAGGGTTTAAAGGCTAAAAGTATTGAGGCAATTTCCATTGTTTCAGGGATGAGTAAGCGGGAGATTGACATCGCATTGGATAACTGTGTTTATGGTGATGTGAAGTTTTTGTACCTATCGCCGGAGCGTTTATTGTCGGAATTGGTGCAGGAGCGCATCAAATACATGAAGGTGAATTTGATAGCGGTTGATGAGGCACATTGTATATCGCAATGGGGTTATGATTTTCGACCACCATATTTGCATATTGCAGATCTCAGGGATTTGCATCCGGACGTGCCGGTGCTGGCGCTTACCGCCACGGCAACCGCCGAAGTAAGGGTTGATATTCAGGATAAATTACGGTTTAAGAATGCCCGTGTTTTTCAAAAGAGTTTTGAACGGAAGAATATCAGTTATGTGGTTCTACACGATGAAAATAAGTTGAAGAAGTTGTTGGATATTCCCAACGGGGTTAAAGGCACGGGTATAGTATATGTACGCAGCCGGAAGGAAACGGTTGAAATAGCAAAGTTTTATAATGATAACGGCATCCGTGCGGATTACTACCATGCGGGTTTACCCATGCCGGAGCGATCTGCCCGGCAGGAAAATTGGGTAAATAACCGTACCCGGATTATTGTAGCTACCAATGCTTTCGGGATGGGGATTGATAAGGCTGATGTACGGTTTGTGATCCATAAGGATATGCCGGAGAGTTTGGAGGCATATTATCAGGAGGCGGGCCGCGCGGGGCGGGATGAGTATAAGGCATATGGCATATTGCTTTATACTGAGGCTGACCGGCAGAAGGAATTGCGGAAGATGGAGTTTAATTTTCCATCGGTTGATGAGATCAAGAAGGTATACCATAGTTTGGCTAATTATTACCAGTTAGCTTATGACGCGGGCGAGGGCGTGAGCTTTGATTTGGATATCGCGGCCTTTTGCAGCAAGTATAACCTTGATCCGGTGAAGACTTTAAATGCTTTGAAGTTTTTGGAGCAGGATGAGTATTTGTCGTTTAACGAGAGTGTTTTTTTGCCGTCGAGGTTTATGTTTAGGGTGTTTAACGAACAGTTGTATAATTTCCAGATACAGAACGCAGGGTGGGATCCGTTTATAAAAACTTTGTTGCGCTCGTATGGCGGGGCATTTGAGAATTATGTGCGCTTGCGCGAGTTTGATATTGCCCGGCGTACCAACATGAGTACCCAGCAGGTAATTGACGCACTGAAACAATTGCAGGAAGTTGGCATATTAAATTATTTGCCGCAAACTGATCATCCGCAGGTTACTTACTTAAAGGCGAGACAAAAAGAAAATACCTTATATATAAATAAGCAGTTGATCGAGCAGCGAAAGGAAACTTATCGCCGTAAGATAGAGGCTGTTTTTGCTTATGCCTTGCACCGCCGCTGTCGCAGCCAGATGCTGCTGGCCTATTTTGA
This sequence comes from Mucilaginibacter tundrae, assembly GCF_013408825.1. Lineage (GTDB taxonomy): Bacteria > Bacteroidota > Bacteroidia > Sphingobacteriales > Sphingobacteriaceae > Mucilaginibacter. The sequence continues at coordinate 263,364 of NZ_JACCBZ010000006.1, read as the reverse complement.
TGAGGATAATGCGCCTAAGTGCGGGATCTGTGATATCTGCCTGGAGGAAAAGCGCCAGGTGAATGCTGCCGAGATCGGTGATGTGATCACGAATGAGATTGTGGAGTTGTTGAGTATTGGTCCGCTGGATATTGGGGGTTTGGTGACTTCGATCAAAAGTGGGGTGGAGAAGGAGCGGATGGAGACGATTCGTTTATTATTGGATGCGGGGAAATTGAAGAGTGATGGGGAGGTTTATTATCTTTAATTAATGTGCTTATCTGTTTAGTCGCTTTGTGTCGCTCATTGCCGCGACGGGCTAGTTCTTTTGTCTTGAAAGGAGAACCAAAAATTCAAGACAGCAGAAATGCTTCTTTGCCGCACGGGCCTTTGCCCTGCAAATCCGTTAAAACCTGGGCTGGAAAGTTTTACCCCTCGCTTCGCCACTCTTTCCCGCTTCAGTAAAAATTTCCTATGCCCTGCAGCCGCACCGGGTCAGCATTGTTTTACCGGATTTCGCCCGAACCTTATCCCCTGTCGGGAAAAAGGAAAGCTAAAACCGGCATTCCTGCAATATGCCGGCCCGCTTTTTTGCCGGACGTTTGCGCTCTTTTGGCTCATGTAACTAAAATCTTGATTCTTGGCTCTTGATTCTTAAATCTTTTTCTCCCCTTTCACCGATGAAAATTTGGGGTTTACCGACATATTAGTGTCATACGTCTATTAGGCCGTAATTTGCTGTAACGTAAATGGTTCGGGGTCGTCTTATGGTTGTAATTAATGAAATACAAACAATTGACAATCAAAATCATAAAAAAATGAAAACCTCAGTAATCACCATAGCAGCTATCACAGTTTTAGCCCTTGGTACAGTAAATTTAAGTAAAGCAGCCACAAAAACTAATAACAATGCCGCTGTAGTTTTAAACAACGTTAGCAAAATAAACAAAATCGAAATCCACGGAAACGTTCAGGTGTTTGTAAGCGATGGCACCAGCGACCAGGTAAAAGTATACAATAACTACTACGCAGAAAATGCTTTGGTACAAAGCCAAAACGGTGTGTTACGTATATCATCATACACAAAAGATAAATTGGTAGTTTGGGTTACCGCTAATGATTTACGTTCGATAAGTGTTTATGACAATGCGGAAGTTAAATCTTTCGGTAAATTATCAGAGATCAACCTTGACGTAAATCTTTACAACACGTCAACTGCTACATTGAATCTGGATTCTTACAGCGCAAGCATCAATGTAAATGATCGTGCTAAAGCTAACCTAAGTGGCAGCGTTGATACCTTCGACCTGCAATATTCAACACTAACTACAGTAAACCAAAGCGCTCTTCAAACTGTACACTTTAATGATGTAAAACAAATTATTAAACCAGTTCAACATAATAGTGTTGATGAATTGGCGACTTTATAACCAATACTTTTGCAAAAGTTCAATCATATATCAGGAGCTATGCCTTACGAGACGTGGCTTTTTTTTATTTTTAGTGAAACCTGAATTGTATATTAGAAGTCTAAACTGTTTAACTATAAACACACTGTTATGAAAAAAGCATATGTATCTGCCCTGTTAATTTTTGCCGGCTTCGGCGTGGCTTCGTTAACATCCTGTGATGTGGATTGCATCCAGGGCTCTGGTCACCAGGTTACTGAAACCCGTAAAGTGGTTGATTTTAAAAAGATCGATATCTCAGGGGCGTTTAAAGTTTACCTTAAACAAGATAGCTCGTTAACAGTAACGATTACGGCTGACGACAACATCATCAAACATATAAAAACACCGGTAAAAGATGATGAATTATATATCAAGAATAAAAGAGGAGCGTGTAATGCAAGCGAAACTGTTATAACTATTGGTGTACATAACTTAGACGAGATTAGTACATCTGGCAGTAACGAAGTGTCTTCTAATGGTATTCTGGTTACTAAGGATTTGGCTATTGGTATGTCGGGCGACAGCAAAATTACACTAAATTTGAATGCGGCCAATGTTACTACTGAAGGCAGCGGATCGTCAGAAATTTACTTGACCGGTCAGGCGAGCTCGCATAAAATTGATTTTAGCGGCGATGGCAAGCTTTCGGCTTTTGGTTTTGTTGTGGGTGATTATGATATTGAGACATCCGGATCAAGTGATTGTGAGGTAAACGTGTTGCATAATTTACACGTAAGCACCAGCGGATCATCGGATATTAAGTATAAGGGGAACCCAAGTAATGTGACTAATGATAAGTCGGGATCTTCAGATTTGGAGAAGGTTAATTAATTGTTGTTCTCTTTTCATTGTCATTCTGAGGAACGAAGAATCTGTACTGTAATAAATCACCTTACAGATTCTTCGTTCCTCAGCAGAGATATTCTCATTTTAATAAAATGTTTTCGCCGCTTATTGCCGCTGGGCTAGTTCTTTTGTCTTGACACAAAAGAACCAAAAAGTCAAGACGGAAAAAACCTTCTGCCCGCAGGGCCAGCTCCCGGCCCGGTTTTCCGTCGGGCTTTTGCGCTTTTTTTGATCGTCATCCCGAACTTGTTTCGGGATCCCAGTTGCTGAGTGACCATTATGATTGTAAACATTGCATGTGGGATGCTGAAATAAATTCAGCAGTTTTAAGAAATGCGTTAAGGATTGGAGCGGATACCGGCCTGTGGCTAAGGCCTCGTGCAGTATGAGTGGAAAGCCTGACCCGCAGGGGAACGCCCAAAGACTTTTCGCTTCGTTTACTCACCCCGACTTTCTCCGTTGGCTAACGGATGGTCGACCCTTTCTATCGCTGCGCGACAAGAGGGGATGGAGCGGTGCATGGATGTATGTGTATGACAAATTTTATGTTCCCCTCTTTACCGCTCGCGGTAGAGAGGGTGGGCGAGCGCAGCAAGACCGGGTGAGTAATTTACCTTTTTAATTTTTTTTAATACCTTTGCGCCTCTAAAAATGTTTGTTGGCATTGCTATTGATATTAAGCTACAAACGATTTAAAAATAAATTTATCCGCAAAAAAAGATGAATATTTCACAGGAAAAAATTGATAACCTGAACGCGATCTTAAAGATCAACCTTAACCCTGAAGATTACCAGCCACGTGTTGAGAAGGCTATAAAAGAACAAGCTAAAAAAGCTAAGATAGCGGGTTTCCGCCCGGGCATGGTGCCGCCATCACATATCAAAAGGATGTATGGAAAAAGCATTTTGGTTGATGAAATCAACACCCTACTATCAGATTCCCTGAATAAATATATAGAAGAAGAGAAATTAGAGGTACTAGGACAACCTTTGCCAAAAGTTGAAAATAGCAAAGAATACAATTGGGATTATGCCGATAACTTTGAGTTTAACTACGAAGTTGGTTTGGCGCCTGAGTTTAATATCGATTTTACGTCGAAAGATAAATTGACCCAATACGTTATTAAAGTTGATGAGGAAACATTGGCATCACGTATTAAAAATATCCGCAGAAGCTATGGCAAAATGACAAATCCTGACGTATCGGCAGATGATGATGTGCTTTATTCAGATTTAGTGCAACTTTCGCCTGATGGTTCTGTTTTTGAGGATGGGATAAGCAATACAACATCTGTTAGATTAGACCAGGTACAAAACGAAGAGATCAAAAAATCATTGATCGGCCTGAAAAAAGATGATGTAGTTACGCTGGATATTCAGAAAGCTTATAACAATGACGCGACGCGCATCGCGGCTATTTTAAAAGTTGACGAAGATGTGGCGGGTGATTTAAAATCGAACTTCCAGTTAACTGTTAAAAATATTAACCGTTTAGCGGAAGGTGATTTGAACCAGGAGTTCTTTGACAAATTATTTGGTGAAGGTACCGTAACAAACGAAGCGGAATTCAGGGCTAAAATAACTGAAGAGTTAGAAAGCATGATGCAACAGGACGCTGAGCGCCAGTTACAGGATGAAATATACCACTACAGCTTAAATAAAGTTGATTTTAACCTGCCCGACGAATTTTTGAAACGCTGGTTAAAAGCTACGAATGAAAAGTTAAGCGAGGAGGAATTACAAGGCGGTTATGCTGATTTCGCGAAGAACCTTAAATGGACTTTGATCGAAAACAAGATCATGAAAGAAAACAACGTTGAGATTAAATATGACGAAGTTTTCGCTTTAGCAAAACAACGTTTGGCGCAACAGTTCCAAATGTACAGCCCGCAGCCTATTGCTGAAGAGCAATTAGCGCAATACACTGTACAATATCTGCAAACTAAAGAGAACGCAAACAAAATATTTGAAGAGCTAAAAGCACTTAAAACATTTGATTATATAAAAAGCGTTGTTACTTTAGAAAAGAAAGATATTGCGATTACCGATTTTAACAAATTGGTAGCTGAGCATAAACACTAATTCTTTAGTATCGAATATTTAATATCAAGTAGCAATACACATTGCTTGTTTGATGTTCACCAAAAGCAACTAATTAAGTTGCTTTTGGTGTTTTACAACAACCTGAAAATCTTGATACTTGATACTCGCTACTTGATACTAATCCAAATAAATTTACTTTTTGAAAACTTTTGGGTGATAAAAGTATTGAAGTAACAACTATATTTAGGGCGGACAACTCTGCCGATACATTAAAACAAAAACAAATTAACATGGATACTATTGATAAAAATGAATTCAGGAAATATGCGGTTAAACATCACCGCATTAACAGTATATATGTAGATAAATACCTTTCGACGTTTGATCGCGGTAACGCGCCAAGTGGTATTGTGAACTCGCCAAATGGCATGACGCCTTACATTATTGAAGAGCGCCAGCTTAATGTTGCGCAGATGGACGTGTTCTCGCGTTTGATGATGGACCGTATCATTTTTTTAGGCGATGCGATTTATGATAGTATTGCAAACATTATTCAAGCTCAATTGCTATTCCTACAGTCGGCTGATAGCAAACGCGACATCCAGATCTATATTAATTCTCCGGGTGGTAGTGTTTATGCCGGTTTAGGTATTTATGATACGATGCAGTTCATATCAAACGATGTGGCTACAATTTGTACAGGTATGGCGGCATCAATGGGCGCGGTTTTATTATGTGCAGGGGCCGAAGGAAAAAGGGCAGCATTACCACATGCAAGGGTAATGATACACCAACCATCAGGCGGCGCGCAGGGTACACAATCAGATATCGAAATTTCGTATCATGAAATTACCAAGCTTAAAAAGGAATTATACCAGATCATAGCCGACCACAGCGGTGCATCATACGAAAAAGTATGGGACGCTTCGGACCGTGACCATTGGATGATTGCTGAAGAAGCGAAAGAATTTGGTATGGTAGATGAGATTTTAAGAGGCAACAGTACTAAGGTTAAGTAATTAGCTATTAGTTCATAGTTGATAGTTCATGGTTGATGGCGAATTGCTAGGAACTATGAACCATCAACTATATGCTTTAATATATTAAAACAAATAGTTATTTTTGTTAAATAAAAGGAAATCAGATGAATAAAAACAGCAAGGAGATAAGATGTTCGTTCTGCGGCGCAGGAAAACAGGACTCCCTGATGCTAATAGCCGGGCTTGACGCGCACATTTGCGATAAGTGTGTAAACCAGGCTAACGAAATATTGGCTGAAGAGCTGAAAGTGCGTAAGGTTAAAACAACGCCGGCCACCCCCGGGATATTGAAACCCGCCGAGATTAAAAGTCACCTTGATCAATATGTTATTGGCCAGGATGATGCTAAGAAAGTATTATCTGTTTCGGTATACAATCACTATAAACGCCTGAATCAACGTATTGAAAAGGACGAAGTTGAGATTGAAAAATCGAACATTATAATGGTTGGCGAAACCGGTACAGGTAAAACCTTGCTGGCAAAAACGCTGGCTAAAATATTAAATGTACCTTTTTGTATTTGCGATGCTACCGTATTAACCGAAGCCGGTTATGTAGGGGAGGATGTGGAAAGCATTTTAACCCGCTTGCTGCAATCTGCCGATTACGATGTGGCTACAGCTGAACGTGGTATTGTTTATATTGATGAGGTGGACAAGATTGCCCGTAAGAGCGATAATGCTTCTATCACCCGTGATGTATCAGGCGAGGGTGTACAACAAGCTTTATTGAAAATTTTGGAAGGAACCATGGTTAATGTACCACCACAAGGCGGCCGTAAGCATCCCGACCAAAAAATGATTACTGTTAACACCAGCAACATCCTGTTTATTTGCGGTGGCGCATTTGATGGTATTGATCGTAAGATCGCTAACCGTTTACGTACCCAAACCGTTGGTTACAAAATGAAACGTGATGATGGCGAGGTTGACATGAAAAACCTGTACAAATACATCACACCACAGGATTTGAAATCGTTTGGTTTAATACCGGAGTTAATTGGTCGCTTACCGATTTTAACTTACTTGAACCCGTTAGATAGGGAAGCGTTGCAAAACATCCTTACAGAGCCTAAAAACTCATTATTGAAACAGTACAAAAAACTGTTTGAATACGAAGGTGTGAATTTAGATTTTGAACCTGAGGTGCTTGATTTTATTGTTGATAAAGCAATGGAATTTAAATTAGGCGCGCGTGGTTTAAGATCGATATGTGAAGCGATCATGATCGACGCGATGTTTGAATTCCCATCACAAAAAGATGTGAAACAGTTAACTGTAACATTGGATTACGCCCACGAGAAATTCGAAAAATCAGATTTGAAAAAGTTGAAGGTTGCTTAACAAAGCATCTCTAAGATAAACAAAAGCCCTGGCAAATAGCCGGGGTTTTTTGTTTAAAAGGGTTTTAAAATCTACAAAACCTTATATTATTTGTAACTTTTTGGATGGAATCTCATTTTTTAGTGTAGAAAAAAAGCGAATTTTAGGCTGATTTTGAGTCGTTTTAAGATCTAAGTTTTATGGGATTATTTAAAATTTCTGCCTTTATGAAAGATATTACGGGCATCAGGTATTGGAGAAGTGGTTTCATCGGCGCGTGATAAGGTAAATACCGGCACATCTTCATTGCATGCCGCTGTTAAACCGCTTAAGAATTTGGTTAAGTTGAAACAGCGTTTTACTACCACATGGATCACTTCACCTTCGATCTGCAATTTACCCTCCACCATCAAAAGGCGGGATTGCACAATCTCTTTGCGAAATTTATCAAATATTTTCTCCCATACAACCAGGTTGGCAAAGCCTGTTTCATCCTCAATAGTGATAAATACCACGCCTTTTGCGGTACCGGGCCTTTGCCGTACAGTAACCAGTCCTGCTACCCTGATCGGATCACCATCCTTGAGGGTTGGCAGATTGGCGGTTGCGGTTACATGCAGCAATTTTAATTTTTCGCGCGTGAAGCTGACAGGGTGCGCTTTCAGGGAAAGGCCAGTAGCTGCATAATCCTGTACCACATGCTCAGCCTGAGTCATAAATGGCAAGCTGATCTGTGCCTCCTTTGAACTTTCGGATGGCTGGCCTGCAAACAAGCCGAAGGGCTTGTCGCTCAATGCAGGTACTTCCCATAAAGCTTCCCGGCGGTCAAGCTTCATGGAACGGAAGGCATCCGCATCGGTCAATTTTTCGATGGCAGCCTGCGGGACTCCGGCATCACTTAGCTGGCTGATACTGGCATAGCCAGTGTGCCTTCCCTTTATTAATAAAGCCATGTCATCTTCACGCAAGCCTTTTACCTGCCTGAACCCTAAACGCAGTGCGCGATATTGCCCGGCTTTATCTTCCAGCGTGTTGTCCCAGTCAGAATGATTGATATCCACCGGCCTTATCTCTACACCGTGCCTCCGCGCATCAATAACAATTTGTGCTGGCTGGTAAAAGCCCATCGGTTGACTATTTAATAAAGCGGCGGCAAATACATCCGGATAATGACATTTGAGCCAGGATGATATATAAACGAGGTGCGCAAATGATGCGGCATGGCTTTCAGGGAATCCATAACTACCAAATCCTTCCAGTTGCTTAAAGATCCGGCCTGCATATTCTTCGGTGTAGCCTTTAGCTACCATACCATCCACCAGCTTTTTCCGGTACTGACTGACCAATCCTTTGGCTTTAAACGTCGCCATGCTACGGCGTAATTGGTCAGCTTCGGCTGGGGTAAAGCCTGCGGCTACAATGGCGATCTCCATGGCTTGCTCTTGGAATAACGGGACACCCAATGTCCGGCCCAATATATCTTCGAGTTCCTTGGATGGGTATTCGATGGGGTCTATTCCGTCACGCCTGCGTAGGTAGGGGTGTACCATATCGCCCTGGATCGGGCCCGGCCTGACTATAGCAACCTCTATCACAAGGTCATAAAAAACACGTGGTTTTAAACGTGGCAGCATGGACATCTGCGCCCTGCTTTCGATCTGGAAAACGCCAAGCGTATCGGCATGGCAAATCATGTCATACACGGCAGGATCATCTTGGGGAACATTTTCTAAAGTTAAATCCAAACCATGGTGTTGGTTCGCCAACTCAAAACCTTTCCGGATGCAGGTTAACATACCTAACGCCAGTACATCTACTTTTAAAATACCGAGCGCCTCCAGGTCATCCTTGTTCCATTCCAGTTGGGTGCGGTCTTCCATTCGGGCGTTCATCACCGGGCAGATATCAGATAGCTTGCACTGAGTGATAACGAACCCGCCTGTGTGCTGGCCTAATTGTCTGGGGAAACCCATCAACTGTTCCGTCAGTTCCAATACTTTGAATAGTAAGGGATCATCGGGGTTAAGCCCCTGCGCGATAATACGGTCACGGTTAAATGCTTCTTCTTCAAAATCCCCTATGGCTCCTGAAAGCCGGTTAATGGTATCCACGGATAACCCCATGGCTTTACCTACATCACGGATTGCACCTTTATGGCGTTCTTGTGTAACAGTAGCCACAATTGCGGCATGTTCGCGGCCATAGGTTTCATATATCCACTGGATGATTTCTTCCCGACGTTCATGTTCAAAATCTACGTCCACGTCAGGCCATTCGTCACGTGCATCAGACATAAAGCGGGAAAAGAGCAGCCGGGATTTTTCGGGGTTTACGGCTGTGATGCCCAGGCAAAAACAAACTGCTGAATTGGCTGCCGAACCCCGGCCCTGGTGCAGGATATGCCATTCCTCCGCTTTACTGGTATATTCAAAGATCCTCAGAAAATATTTTGCCAGTTTGCGCCGCGCAAAAAAGGCCAGTTCAAAGCTAATCTGTTCGCTAATCTTTTGTGGGATGTTTCCGCTAAAGCGTTGTTGGGCACCGTCCCAGGTATGTTTTGCCAAATGTTCATCGGCAGAGCGCCCGTCCGGACTGACCCATTCGGGTTCTAGGTATTTTAAGGTGTCCAATGAAAAAGTACAGGATTCCGCAATTTCTTCTGTGCGCGCCAGAGCATCAGGATATTGCCTGAACAATCGCTCCAATTCCTCTACTGGCTTTAGGTATCTTTCTGCGTTGGCCAGCAGCCGGAAGCCTGCGGTATGGATGGTGCATTTCTCTCGTACACAGGTTTCTACATCCTGCAATTCCCGGCGGTAGGATTCGTGGTAATGTACATCACCAGTAGCTACCATTGGTACACCCAGCTGGGATAGCCTGAACAAGCGCTTTGCATCATCGCCATTGTAGGTGCGGCTTGCTGCCAGGTAAAGTGCGGTACCCAATATTTCCTGGTATTCCCGAAGGCTCTTTTTAAAGACTTCATCAAAATCGAATTTCTTATTAAGGGCAGCCGGAGGTATAGCAATAAACTTGATTCCCTCAGCATGCTCAAATACATCTTTTTTATACAGATCGCATTTACCTTTTTCTGTTCGTAAGTTGCCAAGCGTTAATAAAGCACACATTCGCCCCCAGGCTGTAATATCAGTTGGATAAGCCAACAAGCCCGGCCCATCCAACAGGTCAAGCCTGCAAGCGGGTATGAGCGTAACTCCTTTTAATTTCGCAGCTTCGTGCGCCCTGACAACACCTGCAACGCTATTCCGATCGGTGATGGCAATTTTCGTATAACCCAGATCAGCGGCACGTTCCACCAATTCATCAGGGTGCGAACCGCCCCGCAGGAACGTGAAATTGCTGGTCACTTGTAATTCGCTATACTTCATGCGAAAAAACCGTGAATAAACCATTTTGAACTTTCGACATCATAATGCCCCGAGCGGAATAGCCAATAACGCTGTCCTGCTTCGTCCTCGACATAATAATAGTCGCGGTGTTCACCAGTTTCGATCCACCATTCCTGTTCGATGCGTTCCGGCCCATCGGCTTTTTTGATATAATGTACCACGTTTTTATACCGGAATAGGATCGGCGGGTAATCAGGTACCGGCGCAGTTACTTCGATGCGTTCTGGCTGGGCTAATAATAATGACGGCCTTGGTCTATCCATGCGCCAAGCTGTTGTTTTTTTTTCTTGTAAGGAGTGAGCTAGTTTGATGGAGCGCTCCGGCCAGTAGCGTTCCTGCGGCAAGTAACGGCGGATACAATCCGCGCCAACTTTATTAGCCAGTCTGTCCAGTAATTCCGCTAAGCCTGCATCCTCCAGTCCGCAACCTTCGGGAGACCAGATCGCCTCCTGTCCGGGTTCTACATCATCCACTTTGGGAGCTTTCAAAACAAATAGCTCAATACCCAGTGCAGGTTCGATTTTCGCTATATTCAGCTCAAATAACTTGAATAAATGCCCAGCATGGTAAGAGGCACGGTTAGTACCAATACTGACCGAACCTATTTCACCATCTATACGGTAGTATTCCAGGATCGCTGTACGTATTCCCTTGCCTTCGCCATGTAAACGGAAGCAAAGGGATTCCAGTAATTTTTTGATAGCGATCTCTATCGCTGGTACCGTTCTTATAGGTTCAAGACATGGAAGCCGTTCCTGGTAAGGCTCAACCGGTTGTATCAATTGCAAAGGTTCATCCTCGTTGCCCAAAGCCTGGTTTAAACGCAACAGGAAATCCTCGCCAAAACGACGACGCAAAGCGGAACGCCCCAATCCGATAAAATTACTGATCGTATAAAGACCAAGTTTTTGCAGCCGTTCCAAAATCAGCGGCTCCAGGCGCAAGGCAGCAGGCGGCAAAGGCAACAAGGCCTCCGTTTGTCCGCCGGGCTCAATGATCGGTTTAACTTTACCAAAGCGGGCGATTGCCCAGGCAGTTCCCACCGTGTCCGCCATTGCGCCTCTTGCATCGTAACCTTTACTCCGCAAGATTTTAATAATAGCACCCAGGTAAGCCCTTTCGCCGCCCCATAAATGCGCGCAGCCGGAGACATCCAGGATCAAACCATTAGGTAGATCCACCGCTACGAGCGGGGTATACCGGATACACCATTCACCCAAAGCTTCCAATAATTTAGCGGCTTTACCGGGAATGTCGTCCACCACCTCTAATGATGGGACAATAGCCTTGGCATCGGCAGCGGCCATGCCGACCCCTATCCCTTGTTGCTCTGCCAACAGGTTAGCCGCAGTGATGAGCATGCGCCCGCGGATGGGTGCAGCGAAAACAAAAGGCATCAGCTTAAGTTCTGGTCGCCGGAGTGTCAGCCAGTCCGTAGTCAAATGACGGAACCATATGGAAACAAAGCGTTTTTGCATGATTATCCGGCCTGCCGTTTCTGTAATTCATGAATATTAGTTTTTTCGTCAACGGGTACAAAGTGCCCGTCCATCCATTCCAATCTCCAGCAACCCGGATTGCCGTTGCGCACCCTGAGCAATTCAACCTGCCAGCGAGGAAAACCCACACCCGGTAGTCCATCTTCCAGTTCACTAGGTAATGAGCTGATCTGCCAACGGGCTACGCAGGTATTCGTCCCCAGCTTACGCGGGTCATTTCGCAGAATGAAACCCGTTACTTTGCTATTTTCTACCGCCAGTTGCAAACGGCGTGATTGCATGAAGCTGATCTCCCGGACTTCGGCGACGACAGCCGCAAGGCCTTCGCACTTCAAGGCCTCTTCCATTGCCCAAAGTACATCCTTTTCCCGCTGAAGGTCGACAAAGATCACACGGTCAGGCTCGACATCGAAAGCCATTAAGGCAGGCGGAAAAAGTTTTCTTGTGGTGCCGATCCATAGACAAGCACTTTCATGATTCATGAGTGAAGCCAGTAACCCGGACATAAACCCACCCGTTGCCGCTGCCTGTTCGGGCGTAGGGCAAATCATTTCATGAATGGTACCCGTTGGAAATATGTCATTTGGAAAAGCGGATTCCAATGGCCCCAAACCAAAAGTATCTGCACCGGCAGTTGCCGGAGGCTTAAATCCTTCCCAAAGCAAAATATCCTTTCGCAATTGACTGATGATATCTTTTTTGGTATCCGGCATGAAATCCAATTTGGATTACAAAGTTTGCTAAAAATATTAGCATTTTATATAAAGAATTACAAAATAATTTTCACTTTTGTTTTATGTATCTAATCAAAGAAGCAATTGCCTGGGTAAAGAGTGGCCCTGATTTCCATGAAGTGGTGCAGATTGTGCCTGAAATAGTAATCGCATTATTTTCTGCAAATAACAAACCAATAAATTTAACAGTGATAAAATTCGGTAACCGAACAAATCAAAACTGTGATAGCGTGTATGTGTGCACATGGTAAACCGCTGTACTGAGGTAATGGCCTGAGAAATTTATTGAAATAATAATTCAGGGAAAATATCCCAGTCGCAGATGATCTCCCGGTTCTTACCAAAGATGTCCAGGGTATTCATCATTGATTCACACCAATAAAAGCATCTTAACAGCACAAAAAAGCCGTTCCTTTTACAAAGAACGGCTTTTTATACTCGGTGCGCCCACCTGGGCTCGAACCAGGGACCAAAAGATTATGAGTCTTCGGCAGAGGGTGAAACACGAAATATTTTAAGGGCAGAAAACTTCGTTTCTGACTTACAGAGGCCAATTTACAACAAAATTTTTGGATTTCAAAGCATTTTAAAAAAATCATCCCGACGAAATCCCGACACTTTTTTTGTGAAATTCAACAGAAAAACTTGTAATACTTGCGATGATTATTAGCACTAAAAAAGACACCTTTAGTCTCTTTAAGGAACTTTACTAAATGTACCTATCTTCGCATAAAAACAAAAATTCCCGAATGAACGGTACTAATTTGTTAGGCATCTATTTCTTAAAAGGGTTCGTTATTGGCGTAGTAAAAAAGCTTAATTTACCAAAGCTGGGCTAAAAACCAATAAAGGTTAGCGGTTATAGAATGTTAATCCTAATTTTAATGTTTTATTAACCTAATGACCTACGAAAAACATTTAAAGGACTTACGTAATAAATTGGCCAGGGAACATATGTCGTTACTTATCGGCGCCGGTTTTAGTAAGAACGTACATTCATCATTTCTTAGTTGGGACGAATTGCTTTTAGATTTAACAAAATATCTTTATAGCGAAGAAATAGATACAGCCTACCAACAACTCAACAAGTCAGGGATTAAAAACAAACAGACCTTATCCGCATTTTCCAAACAGAAATGCAAAGAAATCACTAACCGGATCGGTTATCTTGAAGTAGTCACAGAGTACATTCGCAGAAAGGGCTATCCTGAAGCAATAGCGACCTACATAGAAGAACGGACACCTGCTATCGAAAAAGACGGCGATGACTTCCAACTCAAAATTGGTGGCAATACGATTAAAATAAAAGGCGAACGACTCAACCTTCATCGGAAGGTAATCCAATTGCCGTGGAACAATATATATACAACAAATTATGATGAATTACTGGATTGCTGTATCGATGAAGGGCAGATAAGCCAGCTTCGGAAAGATATAGAAGATCTTGAAAACGACACTGCCAATCTTTACCGAGAGAGGGATGAGCTTCAGGAAAAAATACAAGCCTTGCCAGAGATTACTGACGCACCGGTTACAGGACCCCCAAGTAATCCTGCAGACTTAGCAAACATCAGCTCCAGCCACGCAGTCGATAAAGCGGCAAAAGACAGACAGGATATTCAGCGCGATATCGGATTAAATGAAGCAAAAATTAAGGATAATGATCAAACCATAAAGGAGAAAGAAACCGCGTTATTGAGCAGATATCATGTGGTTAGAAATGCCGCTGACCTTCGCCTGAAACGCACCAAAAATATCATTAAGCTTCATGGGTCGCTGAGGAGCACCCTACAGAAAGAGGAGTTTTATTTCCAATTTGACGGTGACCCGCACAAACTATACGTTATCGCCAAGGAAGATTATGATACTTACCCGGAAAAACACGAAGCTTTTACACAACTGATGCGCATTTCATTGCTCCAGGAATCTTTCTGCCTAATTGGGTTTTCAGGCGTTGACCCTAATTTCAAAGCATGGATCAATTGGGTGAAGGATATTCTTCACAAGGAAGCTATCAAAAATAAAAATCGTCAATACAAAATCTATTTGATCGATGTAGGTTCTGCTGAGATACCTGTTGAACAGCAGCTTTTTTACGAAAATCACAGTATCATCAGGATTCCGCTTCAGGCGCCGTCCGTAATATCCTTTTTACAGCAGGAAACAAATAACAAAATTAAAATTTCAGGTGCCGGTTCCGCTTTAAAAGCATTCTTCCTGTTCCTGGAGAACGGCGACTTTATTAACCCGGAAATTTCACAAATCGATCTTTCAGTTGAAAACAAGCGTAACAAGATCTGGCGGGACTTCCGTGTTTTTGATATTCAGAAAAAACCTGAGCATGAACCCATGGTCGAAACACTGGCGAAGCTAAGCACTATTCAGAATAAGATTTGGATTGGCAATCTTAACTATGCTAATACGCATAATCAGTTCTCCTTGATCAATTATGTCAATTACCAGGCCTATAAAGCTTATATCCTGGATGATGACCTTGATAATTCGCTCAAAAAGTTACTGTTGGCTGCCTTAAAGGATTACCATGTTCCGATCACCAATTTCGTCGACGAGGATGTAGTGACAGCATTACTTAATAATGAAGAAACCAGTTTGTCTACTAAAATCCTTTTGGCCCGTGTGCATAGTTTCAATATCCTGGAATCAGCAGAACAAAGTTTTTACGACCAGGTATTGGTATTAGCCTATTCCTTCCGGTTTAAGGAACTTGAGATAAAGTTGAATGCGTGGCAAACACAAGGTAAGGAAATCATCCAGCGATCAGGATTTTTAGCTATTTTCAATTCACAAGATACCGCCGAAAAGCTGAGCCTTGTTGTTGAAGACGATTATCTTTTAACCGATGAAGAGCTCCTTTACGGCTATGAGTTATTGCATTTTCTAAAAAGCACGTATAGCTGGCCGGTAGAAAAAAGGATCAAAAGAGCCATACGCAATTATGAAAAAGCAGGATTTCAAACACTGAACAACAAATTCGAGTATATCCAGGACCAATTTCTGGCAAAACAAGCGAAGCCTGCACCTTTGGGGGAAAACAGGTATTCGACCAGCCGTTCATTGAGTTTCCGCAATCACTCCAAACCCGAGGCCGCATTACAATATTTGATGCTACTTGCAGAAACGGGCTTTCAATTAATGATCAGGCGAACTTACAATATTGCGGCAGAAGCCTGGTACACACTTTTTTTAAGCGGGTTTGAATATTATCCCTACCCGTTTTTGTTCTACAGCCTGCAATACAGTGACGAGAAATTCCTTAAACGGATTGGGCAAGAATATGCGTTCAGTGAAGGCAATGACGCTAAAGTAAGAAAGCTATTACCTGAAATCACCTCCAAGCTGCTGGCGAATTTCCAGGATGCGCCGCAGGACTACCAACATCATATCCTCGTCTTCTTATCAAAGATCATTATTGCGGTTGATCCGGCAATTTGGCAAAATGGCTTCCTCGATATTTGGAGGGGACTTCTGGCTGAGGGCGTTGCGTTTGAAGACCCGGCCCGTTACTCTTATCTGAATTTTTTCATTTCCGGCGTTCAATATCTGACCGATCCCGCAATTATTCTTAATATCGTCGAAGATGCGCTGGTGGACATCCGGCAAGGTAGCCCGGACCGTGCTATATCTTATCTATATTATTTTAATCAAAACGTACACTATAAAAATGCGAAGGACGTCGGCATTTCGCAAAGCCTTGAAAACCTGATAGATGAAACAATTAATGCCCTTACACAGAGCAGAGATGATCTGATCTTTGTGATCGGCAATATCCATGTCTTACTTTCAGATGAACAGAAGGCCCGGGTCGTTGAAATGTTGCAACAATTTGATTTCACAAAAGTGAAGAACCCGCGTTCGTGGCGTATATTTTTATATTTCGTCGATACGGATATAGCCCTAAAACAGGCTGTCAAGGATGCTTTGTTACAAAGTAAAGGCATCTGGCATACGGGCGTAAATGGGAATACCTACACCATGGGTCGAATGAATCTTGTCGAATTAAGTAAGCTAACGGTATCGGAATATTTACCGAAAGGTTTCGTGTGGACACAGGAAGAAATTGAAATTCTGTACAGCGGGCTAAAAGAACGATTGCCGGGAATACAGCATTTTTCTTCGCTCGACCGTGACAGCAAATTTGACTTTGTAGATGTGCTGGATGAAATGTATTGGTTCCTGCAAAAATATAAACCACAACTGGAATATCTTCCCGATTTCGAACAGATTTATCAGACGACATCGCAATTGTTTTATGCTGACCGGAATTACGAAGCGCTGGATGATGGCCTCATCAGCGATGACCATTCCACCGTCGTATGGGCGTTAAGTGAATTAAGTGTAATGGTTTTCAAAAACGACGCCAAGCCTGATCAGATCAAGATCATATTTTACAAAGTATTATTGCAAAACGATCCTGCTATCGAAGCAACACTCAGTTATTTGTCAGCCTGGGCCAAGGACATTTTAGCCAACAAAACGTTAAGCGGCATGGCCCAACTGTACGCAGATATTTTAAAGCGATACAGGGATAACCCCTTAACCAATGTAGACGCTGCTTTCGTCGAAGAAAAACTGATCGCTATCGCAGAACAATTAGATGCCATCGGCTATCAGGACGAGGCCATTATTTGGTGGCTGGAAAATGCCCGGCACTCGGTTTATAACAATATCAAGCAACACCTGCTCAAGGAAATAAGCGACGAGGATGAATAAGACGTTTTAATACTTTAGGAAAAATGACACCCGCTGCCCAATATAACACATTCAGAGATCTTTGTTTACAAAATGCGGAGGAAGCCTTAAATGCCGGTGAGCTTTTACTCAATAAGGGCTCGAATCACCTCGCATTTCATTTGTCTGCACTGGCACTTGAAGAAATTGGTAAAATATTCATAGGTTGGTACAATATCGAACAATCCGGGAAAACCGATGGGAAAAGTCTGACTATCCCGCTTGATGATCATGTCAAAAAGCTTTTTTGGGCTATCTGGGGCCCGTCTTTTGGGGTGGAAAAACTGACCCGCCAACAAATGGAAAAATATAAACAGTTCGCATTGGCTATACATAACCAACGATTGGACAGTCTTTACACCGACCTGGCAGACACCGTTCCATTAGCCCAAAAAGTAGCCGCAACAGACGTACAGACATTAATCGATATTGTCAAGCAGCGACTGGCAGATAGCAGGCTTGAAGGTGATTTCACGCAACAATTGGATGAGGAAGATACCCAATTGTTTAACCGGTTCATGGAAATTACCGCCAGCCCGGAAAAACGTGCATTCCTGTTCAGTGATGCTGCTCAGGAAAAGCTGATCACCCTCGGCAGCTTTAAAGCCTGGGTACGCGACCTTTTAAGTCATTTTGATGCCCAGGATAACAAGCTGAAAGAGATGCTAAAAGTTGAGCTTGATAAACCCCCGATAGGTTCTAAAACACAGGTAAAACCGAAATGGAAACTCAGGATCACTATTCTCTCGCCGACACATCTGATCAAGGCGCAACCGCTTAATGAATTTAATCAACATTCCCCGATCATTAAGCTGAGTAAAGGCGGCACCAAAAATGCTTTGATAGTAGATTTTACTTTGCCTAAGTTTATTGGTGCGCCCATTCTCTATGGCTACGGCTGGTTAAACGCCCGGCTTTATGTGGCTGCACTCAACGTTGCTTCCCGCGGCTTCTTCTTTTGGAATACAAAACAAGATACTTATAAATTCTATGACAAAATATGGGATTTGGAAAAGAATGCCGAATTGTCGATAAGACTGGCACAGGAAATCAAATTGGACTGGCCAAAGGCTCAACAAACGCTGGACGCACAGGAGTTACACTTGAGCCGGATGGTGGTGGATTACTTTATGGATGTTTATAATACACCGGATACGGTATTTGTACAACATTATCTTCATGGTTTAGCCATGCTGGCTAAATCAGACATCCACCTTCGTTTAGAAGTTCAGATGCTTGCCCACTTTTTTAACGTTTTGGAAACTGCTATGAAGAAAGGAAGCGAAAACGCCGACTTCAAGGATGATCTTTTTACCATTTTAGCCGGTTTTCTCCCTGAGAGAACAAATTTTGAGTGTGTAATCGGCCTGGCGATAAATCTTAAAAACGGCAAGCCTATCGATGCAGAATCAATTACATTAACCGAAGTATACAGCTTAAAAAATTATTGTGATATTTTATTACTCACTTATGCCTATCGTCACCGCAACAAAGATGACGGCGCTATTTTAAGCGGTATAACTGAATAAGCTGAAGCACTAGTTGAAAAGCACATCCATATCAACTTCCTGTTGAACAATTGCCGGGTAATTATTCATATTTTTAACACCATAGGTCGTGACCATTGTCAAAAACAGCGTTTTCTTGGTTTTGGTCTGTGCCTGGAATATTTTAAGTTTAGCTTCAAGTTCTTTGGCGTAGGATTTGGTTATCTCAAAATCATCAGTTGCAAACTTCATTTCGCAAATATTGATACACCTGTCCGCCCTATCGATCAGCATATCGATTTGTGCGCCTTGATCATTCGCTGTCTTTGGCTGGTATCTCCACACGGAAACTTCCGAATAAACGTTTTTAATCCCAATCGCCGCCTTGATCTGATCCATATGTTTCATGCATATGCTTTCGAAGGCAAACCCACTCCAGCTTTTCCATGAATTCCCGGTCGAAAACATTAACCACGTTCCTGGCCCTTTTGCGCGACTGTTTTCAATAAACTTAATGTAAAATAAGGAATATTCATCGGTCAGTTTATAGATACTGTCTTTTGAGGTTTTTCCAAAGGGCAGGTAAGGTGTGATAAACCCTGACTCTGATAATTCACTTAATAATTGTGTGGCATAACCACCGGATGTTAGCTTACAGGCATCTATAATTTCATTTCTTGTAAGTCCTTTACCTTTTTGTGCTAAGGCCCTAATCACATTAATATGGTTCTCAGCGCTGTCGAATAAAGAGTAATAAAGGTTCTTAAATTCATCATTCAGCAACCCATCCTTTGTAAAGCATAATTTGTCGATGATCTGCGCAGCGCTGGTGCCCGGCTCTATCTCTTTTAAATATTGCGGAATACCCCCCATCGCCATATAAATCTGTAATATCTGGTATTGATCGAGTTTGACCTTTCTCGATTTTAAATAGTCGGCGGTTTCCGCAACTGTAAACGGCAATAGTCGTATCCTTCGCGTCACCCTATTGTGCAAACCTCCGCGGTTATTGATCACTTTTTTTATCATCCAAGACGCCGCAGAGCCGCAGATAACGACAACAAGATTTTTTTCTTTAGACGCCCAACTATTCCAGAAGTTAGTAAATGCGGGCAGAAACCCTGACCTGGGACTATTTATCCAGGGAAACTCATCAAAAAAAATTATTTGTCGTTCCTTTTTTATCAGCGGTGTCAGGTACTGCGTTAGCATAAGAAAAGCCTGTATCCAGCTATCAGGTTTCGCCAGTTGCAAACCGCCGCTTGCGTTTGTCAGTGCCAGTGCGAATGCCTCTAATTCCTGGTTAAGCAGTGCGTTATGTGTACCAGTAAACTCAAAAGCCAGCTTTTTTGCAAATCCATTTCTTATCAGAAAGGTCTTCCCGATTCTTCTTCGCCCATAAACGGCAAGTAATTCTGCCTCCCCCGAGTTTTCAAGCTTTTTCAGCAGTATTTTTTCTTCGGCTCTTCCAATTACAGTTTCCATGACTTAAGAATATGAGTTTTGGCGCAATATAGGTTTTTATATCACGCCAAAAGTACTTAAAAAATATGAGTTTTGGCGCAATATAGATTTTTATATCACGCCAAAACTTCATATTTGAATTTATCTTCAAATATGGAATTCTTAATCAACTGTTATTCTGATTTATACGTTATAACGTCTTCCCTTATCATATAAGCGATACTTGACCCCTGACTAACCATATTGTTGAGCAAGTATAGAAAATCCTTTAACAGTTCTTTATCTTCCTTTATAGTAACCATATGTTGGCGGTACAAGCGTTTAGCAAGACGTTCAGTGCCACTGTTTGAAAGCGTATCGTACGGCAATGAGGTATTCTTTAAGGCACCCACAATTAACTTCAATCCTGCTGGTAGAAATAACTTTTGCCCGATACTTCCAAATACATTGATCACCGGACCTAAGGTAAAACCTGCAAAATGTGCGGCAATTTTTAAATATGCCGACTGGTATTTAACTGTAAGCGGCTTCCATTCAATTGCGACATCTGTCCAGCCCATATCAAGCAATAAATACTTGGGGAACCATATCTTACCAGATTTTGTTACGCTTTCAAAAATATTGCCCCATAGCTGCCAAAAACTTTCATTTAAATCTTCATCCAAGCCGGCGTCACTATAAGCGATGTCATTCACTTTCCAGACAATCGCGTTAAGGATATTATCTACGAATGAATAGGTATCCTGATAGCGATGAAAAACCGAACGGGGCGTTTGATAACAGGTGTTCAATAATTGGTCAAGTATATCTTGCGCGTTTTCCCTACCGGCGTATAATAACAGTTCGACAAAATAATCCTGAATATTTTTCTTGTGTTGCACGACTAACTGACGGTCTACCGGTCGCCTATATCCCATGTGATCGTCGACAGCAATTTCGGCCAGAAATAGCGTAAGAAAACGTCTGATATAAAGCAGACCGGACTGTTGTGGGACCTGGTATGGGGAAATTAACAAGGCCCGCTTGAGTACCCATGCTTCATGAGTATCAAAGGTGACCGCACCGTAATCAATACCCGGTTGTTCGGTGGTTATGATCCCTTTCACAAAAGCCAGTTCATTTTCAATTGCAGCATTGACTTTTGCCTGGTCAAAATGATCCAGGAAATAAGGATGTTCCTTACGGTAAGCAGCATAATGGATCAGGCAATCGATGACCTGCCGCCCTATATCCGGTAAATCACGAAATAGCTGCTGCCTTAAATTCTTTGCGAGGTAATCAAATTCAAAGTCCTGCGAAAGGTGCAGCATAATGCCTATAAGAAGTATAAGCAATTCCTGTTTATCTGTTGTGTCCTTAATACATTTATACAAAATGCTTACCGATTCCAGCGCCACGTTCTTTTCCCCTGTTCGGAGTCTCGGAAGATTACGATAATCCCTTGAAACCGACGCTTTGAATACCTCAAGCACAGCATCTGATAAAGTCTCTGTACTCCAGTTGATTTCTTCAGGTGTAAGCTCGTGCTGAAAGAAGCGCAGGCCTATATTTGCGAGAGCGACGGGCTTGGCATAAAAGTAATCGAAGTTTTGTTCTGCCTGATAATATTGCCAGATGACACGCCATTGTGCAAGTTCTTTAAGGTCAATCGTTTCCACCTTATAACAGGACCCGATCCACAAAGAATAGCCTGCAGCCTTTTCTGACTCAGCATTTGCAGACTGGTGCGACTCAAGAAAGATTTTAACCTCACCTTCATACGCCGGTGCGATCTGAATTTTATTTTGGTCTTCGAGAACAGTGGCCTCCCAATTACGAATATCTATACTGTATAAGTTTTTCTTCGAAACAATGTCATGGTCTGCTTCATGTTTTAGCCTGTCAAAAATGGAGAACAACTCCGTATTGTATTGGCGGTAGAGTAATTGGTAATCAATAACAAATGATTGAAGCCCATAGGAATATTTCCTGCGGTGCGGAAGGTTGTTTGATTTTATCTTCTCTTCCTGCGCGAACGGCAGTTCCGAATCATAAATAGCCATACTTTGGGTTTCTGAAAATGCCCTTTCGGAATCCCAGTCATAAATTTCCAAACTACTAAACAGGGGCAGGAATTCTGCCTCTATTTCCGAAGGAAATGCCTGCCCAATGCTGGCAACTACAGACAAGGGCAATACAGAATTAGATTGATCAATAATGTAATCAAACACATGGTTAAGGTATTTTTTACTGCCCTCGTTCTGTACTCCTGCAACATCCAGCAAATATTTTTCGAGGCTGATCAAAATTGATTCGATCAGGTAATGGGTAGCTGATATTCCCCGGTAGGCATTCCACAAACCGGAAGACCCATACACCGATCTTAATTCGCCATTGTTAAGTATTATCTTAATTGTTTGAAACCCGTCCCCCTCATCCGCTGAAGCCAGGTTGGAATCAATATTATAATTAAGAAATTCTATAATGAATTTAATTGTCTTTTTAGGATGGCTGGTGAGCAGGTTAAAAATAGGTATCCGGAATATGCCCGGCGGGTAAATCTCCAGGTCGTCTGAAGCAATGCCCCATTTATCTTTAGCCTGTTCATAGATCAATCTCCCAACGTGGTCATCAGGAAAATCCCCCGGATGATAGTCTGGCGGAGTAGCTTTCCATTTTTTTTCAATAAGCGTGAGCAATGTATCGGGCAGCGCTTTTGCGATGTTTTTTGAAAACAAGCCGGAGAGGGAACCGGAAATAAGCTCTTTGTAAAATTTTGACAAGTTATTGTGGACGTGTTCCAACTCAACAGCCTCTGCCTCGCGGAATAATTGGCTAATTTCTATTTTCGCTGTTTCAGCGATCTCCAGTAATAGCCGGACCAGCAAATCAAGATAGGTTTTATCCTCCCAAAACTTATTACCGCCTTTTAATTCTTCGACCAAAAACAGGATGATCTTTTTTACGTTGGCCAATTCGTCAGCGTAAACCTCCGATGTTTTAAAGCGGAATTTCAAGACCCAGTCCTGAATGGTAATCAGCAACCATAGCTGGCGATCTTTAATGTTATCGATATGATCGCCCATAAACTTCAACGCATCAGTCCAGCCCGTTCCCACGGGTATCAGTACAACTTGTTGATCAGATTCGGTATCAGCAATTTCTTTGCAAGTCGTACGCAATAACTGAATACAGCGGATAAAAAAGATATCGTCGCCTGCTAATAATTTCGCCGAAAAAAATTGAAAAAATCCTGTATGCACTTCCGAACGGAACACTGCGGTGATAAGTTCGTCTGTCCAATATTTATCAAAATCGCCGGATGCTAATACTCCGGCAATAAGTTCAAGTATTCGCTGTTCCTTATCAATCAGGTTATCGTCCACCCATAGCCTAAAAGCGCGGCGGATGGCAGGTTCATTGCCAAGGGATAATAAAAAGCTAAGCGGGTCGTCATGCTCATTGTAAACCGCATCCACGTGCCTGACCAACGCCCAGTCTTCCAGTATATCGTGAGTCGGTGCATACGCTTCCGGGTTCCTGCCACTAAAGATCAATCCATCGTGTTCCAATAAGTCTACAATTTCCGGGTCGTCATGATCAGGTGTGACAAACAGGCTCATATTTTTGGCACGTTTGATAACAATATCAGTAAACGTTTTTCTCCGTCGCGCAGGGTACCCCTGGCTGCGTACCGTTTCATTTTCTACAATTTGCCGCCATAAAGCATTTTTGAATTCAGGGAGCGTTGCCGCCAAAAGACTGTTATTCGATTTGCTCAAAAGCGGAATGGTAAAGTCCAGGTATTTCGGGCTTCGAAGTATTCCCGAAATGCTCTTATTGTTTAATAGCGGCGATAAATCAGGAAAATTTTCCCTTACAATGCCGAGTTCATCGGTAGTTAAAGGTGGCAGGTCAACCAAATGAACACTCTCCAAACCGTATTTGGACGCGACCAAATCCACGGCGTATGTTCTCGAACTGGCGATAATACGAATATCTTTATAGGGTTCCAGCGCGGACATCAATTGCGCGAAGGCGTTTTCCGGCGTGCCTTCCAGTAATTTTTCGAGGCTGTCTATAAAAACAATCTTTTGCGGCCATAAACTGATCCCAGCTATTAAATCAGCCACGGTAACAAAAACCCCCTCATTCACGAATACAGTGGCCAAATGGGGCTCGTTGAACTGGTCAGCCTTAAAAATAAATTTTGCAGCATCCGAAAAATCCTCGGATAATATCTCGCTGATAATAGAGGTTTTCCCCAAACCAGGCTTACCTGTAAGGAACGTAAACCTGTGGGTATTTAACGCGGCGACTATTTCTTCTTTTTTTGATATGCGATTGATCCTCAGGCCTTGAATATTGTTTTTAATCGGATTTAAAAGTAGCTGGCCGTCACTAATCAATTTAAGCAGTCCGTCGCGGACAGGCGATAATTTAAGATGATCAAAATAGCTATAAAATGCTTCCCGTTTGATACTTTCAAGCGTGAAACTGGCACCATCTTTATTTCCCTGGGTAATAAAATCGATCAAATGATTCCAGATGTCCCCTGCGGAAACAGTCGTGCCGCCACTTTTAGTCAGCCTGATCAGGTTTAAAAAATAAGCATGGTCGATGCTCGCCGCATTGCCAAAATCATATTCCTGAATTATCAGGCACCTGAGAAACTTCCACAACTGCTCATCGGTGACTGGATTTTCCTGGTTGGCCAAATTGACCACCTTGGCAAATACTTCCAATTTTTCCTTTTTAGCTCCAATCCGATTGACTTCAAGCATAAAGTCGCCAGCGCAAGCTTTTGCTTTTGCCCAGTTAAGCAACGTCAATACATGGTTTCTTTCTGCGGCTGTCAGTCCATTTTTTATGAGGATCAATTTGTCGCTATCCTGGTTAAATAATTCAGCATGATTAAAGTCCTGCCAAAAATCGCTGATCACTTCGCGGAAAATTTTATTATCGCCAGTAATTGATACCGTATATTTTGCCTGAACGAGTAGCCGGTGGCTACCAGTTTCAGATTGAACCAGGCAGTAAAGGTCGTCAGTTTTATAGCCAAGGCGAGTAGTCTGTAAGGCCATTTCTGTAATGACTCCTCCCTGGACAAATGGAATTTGGCCTCCAACCAACATCGTAGTGAGGAATGCATTTTGAACGGAGTGTTCAAACAATCCTCCGCCATCGCCGGTTGAAAATACACTACTTGTATCAGCCATTTATCTAATATTTTATGCAAAGTACGGATAAATAAATTAGTGTATTTCCAGAGTGAAAGCAACAAAATTTGAACAATCAATCAAGGAATGATCATCAATGCCAACTGTTTTGGCCCCCCTAAACTTCTACAAAAACAGGTGGCGGAGGCGCCCAGGCATGGCCGGAGCCGCCGGGGCAATTTTACTGCCCGGCGTTAAGAACATCCTACGCTAACGTTATTGCCTAAGCCTATTGCAGTTGTTGATATCAGCGGTATATCCACTTTGCTGAGTGTTTTTTTGAAACCGGGAAACCGCCTCACTGGGTTTATAATAATTTAAGAACTTTTTTGCGCAAATGCAAATTCCTGTAACGTATTTGTAACGTATTTTTAAATTATAAATAGATTAGATTTATAGTCTAACTTTATTCCGAAATCACAATTAAATGAAATTAAATTTACCCCATATCCTTTTTAGGTTATGCAAAATATTTTCGCCCAAATCAACCCTTGCCGGCAACACATGGGATCGAATCAAAAGGCGAAAATCGTACTTAAATGAAATAAGAAAGGAACAAAGAAAAAGCAATAGTGCTCAAAAGCTAAATAATATTCCCTCTGCTTTTTTCATTGTTTCACTTTTAGCCTTGATTCTTTTCCTTAATTCACTTTGGTCTGAGCAATTTATCTATGCCCACTTAAAATGGTTGGTTAGGATTAATATCCCGGCAGATGGAGCGTACAATTTGATCGGTGATATACTGGCTGCATCAGCGACTATAATCGGTCTAAGCTTCGTAGTTATAGGCTTCCTATTTCAAACAGTCAGCAATCAAACTCAACAAACCTATGAGGATATTTTTAGAGCGACCAGGCTTTATTATGTGTTTGCCATTTCGATAGTTAGCGTTATCATGCAGGTATTTGTCAATATAGTCAAGTACACTTATGCCCCTTATACAGCGGGGAATTTGGCAATATTCTGCGCGTTCCTTTTGATCGCGACCACTATTGCGATAGCAAACCTCTTTAGTCTCGTTTTGGAGTTTTTGAATCCGGAAAAAGTAACGCAGCTGACAAAAAAATACCTCTTGAACGCGGCAAAATTTGAATTGTTGAATGAGCGCTTTATGACGGAGAGCCGTCAGGTATTTAATGAAATGATGAGTTCCTTAGCGTTTGAAAAAAAAGGAAGCAGTTTTTGGAACTATGAACCCGCAACACCATTATCCTTGAAAAATAATGCGGGTGATATTTTAATAGATGTTTTTTTGCCACTGTATAAATGGTTTGCAACAAGGATAGGAAAAAGGACAGCACCGGGTGTAGTATCTAAATATGCAGAAATCGAGTGTTTTCAACCATTAGTAGAGGAAAAAGCCATGCTGTTTTTTGAGGAAAACACAATCATAAAAAAATGGGAAATAAACATGTTTCCGTTTTCCTTTTTAATAAGTTCGGAAAATCCTACCAGTAATGACTATGACAGAGAACGTAAAAAATTGGATAACAGATTGTTTAGGGCGGCGGAAAAAGGAGATACCGAATTGCTGGAACAAGTTCTTTCGGATATAGACCATCTCTACGATATTTACTTTAAGGGGCAGTAATATGATTAATATTAGGAAATATCCAGGTTTAAATCCGAATTCAAAGATCATTGCCGATCTCGATATGACGTTTTATAAAGCGCTAAAAACCGCCTTTGAAAGAGGACAAAAATCTATTTGGCAAAGAATCTTGCAACATAATCAAACTCAGGTAATTATTGCAATTAGCAAGGATTCACTCCCAGTATTGCAGCAGTCAATATTTTTGCCAGTTTATTTTTTTCATGTTGCAAAAAAGAACCAAGAGGTTGTAAACGAACTGGTTAAAGATACGGCTCTAAGCTACAAAACGATATCCTATGCATTTAGATCAGACGCCCGTCCCGCGAATCTTCCTGAAATAAGCGATTATATTATCAATAAATTTATTGAAGGTGTGCTGGCATTTTTTCATACGATCCTTTTCATTGAGGACGAAAAAGTGTTGTTAAACGCTATAAATGAGTTAAACCAAATGAACGATGATAAGTATGATGCTCATACCAGGTTTAAAATCGAAGATATTATAAATGGCGGGGGAACACAGGAACAGGCAAAAGCATTAAGGTTCCAGGAGGAT
This sequence comes from Mucilaginibacter tundrae, assembly GCF_013408825.1. Lineage (GTDB taxonomy): Bacteria > Bacteroidota > Bacteroidia > Sphingobacteriales > Sphingobacteriaceae > Mucilaginibacter. Next base: position 235,992 of record NZ_JACCBZ010000006.1, on the reverse strand, counting down.
TTAAAATCACTTTATGCCATCACTCAAAGAAGGGCGATATTAGGTTTAAAATCCTGGATTATGTTTTTGTATAGTTTAAATGAAATGCCAGAGGACAGGTTACTGTTGTTGGAAGTCAACATCGAGTTACAATATCAGTTTTTTGAGGATTTGTTGAGCGATGTTATCTTCATTCGTAAATATAACCACGTTAGCTATTTAGGCCTGTCAGATTGGGATTACACCGAACGTCAAGACATGAAAGTTTATTCGCCTCCAAGTGTCTATGATTGGTTACTGCACGGGTTATGCCTTTATCTTTTGAAAGGAAACGCGCCACACGTTATGATGTCTGTTATTCTTGATGATGATGACCATGCATTCTTGTTTGAAGCAGTAAAAAAACAGCTGGATGAATATAAGCTAAACCTACCGAAATGGTACCGGCTATTTGGGTTGGCGGGAGATTCAAAATTGACTTCTGAACAGGAAAAGAATCAGATATTAGAATCATACGAAGAAAGAACACGGAAAATTTTAACTGTATTCGAGCAGTTAAAAATAAATCATGATGTTAGACAGAATCAAGAATTGGTGGCTGAAAGTTTAGATATTCAGCGCATAAACGAATTTAAGGAAAGATTAAAATTAGCATGGAAAAAACAATGTTTTATCTATGATTTATTCGATCATTTTCAAAATGTGGTGATAAAAAAGTCGGAAAAAGGTCTTCAGTTTTTTGGTGCAAATATTTTACTTCCAAGGTTCAAAATGATGTTTGTAGAAAACAATTTTCAACAAATTTACGGAAGTGCAGATTTGGCTGCCGACATTGGCCGACGAACAAGTAATAGTTTTTTGAGTTTGTTAACACCAATGTCAGTTGATGCGCCCCTTGTTGAGGATCTCGTGGCCAATCTGGATAAACATATTAAGGACCTAACTGATAAAGGTTTTCCTCCTAATTTAATAATTATTCCACCTGAATTTAGCTATCGTACCGGGTTGCTTAAATTACCGGATTTCAAACAGAAAGTAAATCCGGAAGATTTGAGTGATTTTGGATCATACCGGGATATTCCGATAGTGACATTTTATTCGGGGGTCTTATCCAATCAGGTTATTTTAACCAAATTTGACATGGCTTTTGAGCTGGATATCTATCAAAATAAAGAATGGTACGACAACCGGCTTTATTTGAACCTTAAAGAATTAAGCGAAGGGGATATTAATAAAGAATTTGAGAAAGATAAGGCTGCATGGAAGAAAGACGAAAAAGGTTTTGACCTTACAGATGCTCAGGCTAAATTGAGGATAGAAACTTCCTTATACCTGGAAATATGGTCAAAAGGACGGTTTAGAATTAAAGAACCAAAGGCGTTTGAAATTTTTAAACTAAAAATTTAATTAGGAATTATGATTGGTTTCTCGGACATTCAAACAATAGTTAAGGAAGATAAAATCAACACTCATGCATTTGGGGGAAATTACACTTTCCCATTTGCCATTGGCGATGTCACGCATCCTCATGACGCCGAATGTTGGGTGATTGTTGCAAAAGCCAACGAGGAAAATTTAAACTGGGGATTTCATTTAAACGTCATACCAATTCGCGACAGCGAAGGAAAAATAAAAGCCGGTCAGGTGGTCAATGAATTTTATAGTGATGAAGCTATAAGAAAAAAAGGTATCCCAGAAAACCTTATCCTAAAATGGGTAGAGCATTATAATCTTCCTCTTTTTTCCAGTGTGCCTGCTCTGATCGCTCCGGATTTTCAAATCTACGATGCGGAGAACCGAGTTAAAGAAGCTACAAGCGTTTGGAAACGCCTCCAACAGCTTGTTAAACATTACGCGGGATACGAAGTTAAATATTATCCCATCCAAATGCTCTACGTTATCATTCCTGCTAACACTAACTTAGATGAGTTACTGTTTCTAAAAATGAATTATTTTTTGCCGGAAATTCAGGCGAATGACGATGAAAATGAACTTGGAGAAGATGAAAAAGAAAGAGAGTTGCCTTGGTGATAATACATTAAAAAAAACTGTCATTCCGGTTCAATATCAATAATACATTCTTATTGAATCTTCCTATGCTTTTTCATAACCTTGAATTAAAAGCTTACAGATCACAGGTTTTCAAGGATTTCGTAAAATTCATGAAGGTCTGTACTCGTTCCGGAAAATATCTTGGTTCCATATTTTTCGGCAAGCCCCGTTTGCAACAATTCAAATTTTCGTTGTTTATCAGTAAATAACAGGTCAGCGGGTGGCAATCCTGTTGAAAGCCGCATTATATCGATATGATCATTCACGTTTTCTTTTTTCTGTTCGACAGCAAGGTTAGCGGTTAACGTAACGCGGATGTCGAGTGAAGGTATGCGGTCAAATCCCGTACGAAAAATAATATCTTTCAAATAAACTGCTTCCCATATTGTCAACTTATGATGACCCAATAGCACCTGCATTACATAATCGGCCCAGTGAATAACTTCCCCCGAATTAAAATTTACCCCTTTGCTGGTGAAACGTCCATTAATGACCACCTCTTCGAGTAAATCGTAAAACGGTTTGATCTCATGTGCCTTTACTGCGGCAAGCAATGGTGCCATCGCTTCCGGAGAAAACTTTTTCTGCCTTGCTATCTCACGGAATTCATTTTGGCTGGTCGTAATTTCAGTAATCTGACTGTTTAGCAAACTATGTTTGGTCTTGAAATCTTCGTAAACTCCAGCGTTAGTTAGCGTATCGCGACGAACCAAACGATCACAAAACGTTGCTTGGCTTAACGGCGTTCCGCGTACCAGGCTAACAATATGATTCGCAGTTACGAATACCTCACGGCGAAAAGCGAGGCCCTTTCCTACCTCAGCAAACCGCTTATCCATAGCAAGTGCGGATTCTTTGTTTTTATTAGCTGATTCCAGGAAATGCTCAGCTGGTACCGGGCAAATTATATGACCATCCCTTGATTTCTTAATCAACAAATCGCTTATTTTTTGCCAAAGTTCGTTCGGCGGGTTGTCAAGCAAATTGCTGGCCGCAAATTGATCAAGATAAATACAGGTTACACCTGAACCAAAGTAACCCTTCATCTTTAAGGCTTAGTTATATGAACACATTTCATATTCACTGGCTTTTCTTGTTCCGGCTTAGTTTTGATAAAAAAACTTATCATAAGAATGACAAATGCATAAATGCAAATTATTGCAATAGCCCTTTTAAAATATTCTTGAGCCAGGATAAAATTATCCACCTTGGTATTAATAGTATCGTAATTAGCAGTTATTTTATTGGCCAGGGAGGTAATTAAGTGCCGGTCGTAGTCGTTTTTATTACCCTTGAAGTTAATCTCTTTGATTCCCATAAGGTTATAAGCCCCGCGGTCAAGCGCTTTTACAGAAAACCATACTGTCCGGAAAGTATAAACAGACAATATAAATGATAAAAAAACCGAGATTTTAATTACCAGGCTATTATCATTGTTACCAGTGATTAATGCGCTCGAAGCTACTACAACCGATGTACTAACGCCGATTGTGCTTATATAAAGTGAAGCCTTTGATTCAATAGTTTTCCTTCGGTCATCTTCCGCCCCTTGTACGTCACGTAGCAAATCGAATGCCTGCGTTAAATTTTCATCGGAAAGATGAAGTTTTAAGTCAGGTTTCTTTTTTTTATCGCCATTTTCATCTTTATCCTCATCTTCATCCGGTTCTAACATTGGCCATAAAAACTCCCGGAAGTTAATTAGGATGGCCTTCAGCCAGGAGCGTCGTGATCTCATCTGAAATATTAAAGTTTAATCGTTTTTCAATCCAGGCCCATTGACCATTGGGATTAATTTCCAAAAAAATAAAATTGCCATTTTTATCTAAAATAAGATCAATTGCGGCGAAGTTTAAATTTAAAAGGTTGGTCAAGTCTAAACATTTTTGTGCAATGTCCGATGGCAGGTCCAGTATAGTATGTTTAAGCGGCAAAGAAGATTTTCGCCAGTCAATCCGCGCTTCATCGGAGTATTGTGAATGGATTAGTGCCGGAAATAATCTTTTGCCTATCACGGTTATTCGAACATCCCCCTCCTTTTCTATAAGATTTTGCAAATACACAGGGCAAACACTTATCCGCTTATTATTGTCGTCATTGATTTCGACCTTATTTGTAAAAATGACGCCTTCTTCATTTACTCCTTCAACCAAGCCGGATTTTATTGGCTTAATGATGCAGGAAGCATCGTGTTGAAGGTAAAAGTTTTGAGCATACGAAGGAACATTGGTAATCAAGGAATCAGGAGTTTGAAGTTTAAGTTGCTTAGCTAAAAGCTGCTGAAAAATTTTATTTTCTGCATTTCGGATGGCCTCAACGGTGTTAATCCAAAATGCGTTCCGTAGTATTTTATAAATTCCTTCGAGCACAAATAGTATTTCAGAGCGAACAAAATTACGTTCACCAGGGGATACCCCGGCCAGTTCATCATTAATCTCCGGACGGCGAAAATAGACAGATTTTATTTCTAACAAATCAATTGTACGATTGATCTGCCTGTCAAACACAAGAAATTTATTAGCATTAAAATCAAAAGTTATTTGTAGCGATCTTCCGATGTCCTCGGTATTTAGGCGATAAAAATCTAACTTTTTTAACTTCAGGCTTTTAACAACAAAATCCGAGGTAATATCAATTTTGCTGGTAATGATCAAAATACTCATCGTCCCTTTCTCTTTGTGTGCGTGTCTTGGTCATCATTTCAAGCATTTGATTATCCCGGTCGTCCCGTTCTCTAACTGTTAATGTTTTCGTCATCATCTCCAGAATAATATCGTGACTGTCGTTTTTTTCCCGGCCGGCCTCCGTCTTAGTACCTAATTTGCTGAGGAATTGGTCGTCGTCACGTTCCCGCTCAACCTTGGTTTTTGTCAGCAATTCAACATCGCTGGCATCAATATCGATAAATGGTTTTTTTACCCCATTAGCCCAAATCACATTCAAGGCTTCAGCATGGTCATAGGTGTAAGTAACGGGATTTTCTTCCTCGTACCTGGGTAATTTGAAATCTAAAATCAGAGGTTTCATTAAAGGTTGTTAGGTAATGATATAAAATTACTAATAATTATTGCTCAATTAACTGGTATCGCCTCAGTTTTAGTTTTTTTAAAAAAGTATTTCCAAATCCTTTGAACCTTTCCCTTTATATAGTAGAGGCCTGATGCCGTCAAAAGAAAACGCTATGTTAATGAAAATTATCGCCGCAAATGAAGCTGAAGCAGTTTCAGAGGCAAGAAAAAAGTCTGCAACCTGTCCAGACCAGATTAATTTATTCTATTGTATAAGAAGCCAGGAATACTCGGTTAGCGATATAGACACTCCCTATGCGCCTTATCGAGGATATTTTTGTTATTGAGCAGTTGTTCATCAGTTTGTATTTTCACATTCGTCAAAGCTTCGTGCAATTGAATTTCTTTGGCAGAAATCCCTTTGGTTTCCTGCAATCGCTTATGAATCCTGGCATATTTTTCGTCTTGTTCATACTTGGCTTTTAGCAGATTATTTTTTCTGTTGAGCTCGGTAACCCGGTCGTAAATTGATTTCAGCAAGAGAAGGTTTTCACGCATATCGTTTTGGCTTACCTGATCCAGGTTCTTCTTTTTAAATATCCGCTCTAATTCCTCCCGCAGTGATATAAATTCCGCGTCCTTATGATCAAAATTAAATAGCAGTGCTTCACGGGTACGCTTGAGCTGACCACGTAACTCGTCGGCAAGGATCAATTCTTCTTCTGATACTTTAGTAAATAAAAAGATCACGTCCTCTAAAGCCGCATTAAGAAGGTTAGTTGTATCGGCCTCGTTGTTTAGCGTATCAATCAGATTTAATTTATCCAGTTGCGCCTGGGCGACATTGAGCAGTTGGTTTAATTTATAGAAATCCAGCTTGTTTAATAATTCTTCATTGCCCTGTAGCCGCATAAGGTTCTTAAGTTCCTTTGCATTTTGTAAGGCCTTAATTAATACTAATAAATCTTTCTTTTCGGTGATTTCACTAACCTGCTGACTGAAAAGTTCGGCATTTATGGTATCAAAACGGAACAGTGTTTCTTTAATTTCCTGGATTTCGGCGACTATCTCATCATTTGACTTAAACAAATTACTGTAGTTAACCATCTCGTCACCCAACTCGCCCTGTAGTTCTTTGAAATAATTATCATTTGTTTCGCGGAAGGCTGCGCTGATATCGGCAAAATCGACCACATACCCGTATTTATATTTTTTATAAGGGCGGTTTACCCTGGTTAGTGTTTGCAAAAGATTATGATCTCTGACAACTCTCGCCAAATATAATTTCTTTAAGCGTTTGGCATCAAACCCAGTTAGCAACATGTTATAGACGAATAAAATGTCGACGTCTCCACCCTTAAATTGTTTAACTTGCTCTTTCCGTTCATCTTTAGAATTCACATCATGAAGGATAAGTGCCGCCCTTAACGCTTTATCCGAATTCCTTCCGTAGATTGATGCCGGTTCAGCTGCCATTAATACAGTAGGCTTTTGAACTCCATATAGCTCCTCAAAATAGGTAAAAAGCTCCTTTGCTTGGTCTGAGGTGTCGCAAACCACCATAGCACCGATTGATTGATCGCTTTCCGTTCTTCTAAAGTTTTTTAAGTCTTTCAGAATGTATTCCAGCATAGGCTTTACAAACTTCGGGTGTGCAAAAACTTTACTTTTAGGAATATCTCCTTGTAGCACCTTTATTTGTTCCAGCACATCCAACATTTGCATTTTATAGGTGGTATCTATGCCTTCTCTGATCAGCCGTAAGGTATAACCATCTGCAATTGATTGATTGTAGTAATACTTATGTATATACTCACCAAACAAAGCTTTGCTGTCAAACTCTTTGGCAACTTCGCGTAACAGGGGCGTACCAGTTAATGCAATTTTTATCGCTTGCTTGTCAGAATTTATTAGGTTAGCTAAATAGTTGCCCTTGGGGTTATAGCTTCGGTGTGCCTCATCCAGAAAATAGATGCGCTGGATATTAATGTCGTAATCCAAATGTTTTACAACCACCGTATCCTCTGTAAATTTTTGAATATTAACTACAGATATTTCACGATCACCTGAACTATTATAAATAGTGCTCACTTTCTTCATATCGTTAAGAAAGTCGTTCCGTGAGTTTACTCGATTGACTACCAATCCGCGGTTAGCAAATTCTGTTGCTGCCTGATTGGCCAAATCAATTCTATCAACGATGAAATAAAATTTCGCTATTGTGCTACTTTTCTGGAAGTAGTCGGTTAAAAACTTCAAATTAAAATAGGCTAATGCGGTTTTTCCGCTACCTTGAGTATGCCAGATGATCCCTTTATTTACCCCTGCGTTAAGCTTTTGTTCGATGGCTTTTGTAGCGAAAAGTTGCGGATAACGCATAATATGCTTTTGCGTCACGATCTTGCCCTCTATTTCATCATCAACGTAAGCAATCGCATATTTTAAAATAAAGGCCAATCGTTCCTTATTTAACAATGAGGTTAGAATCTTATTGGTTGGCGAGTCGAAATGTTTGTTAGTTATAAATTCCGGCGAATGCTTAATGGCGATGATATTATTATCTTTCAGTACAGTATTTTCAACAACATCGTCTTCATCTGTAAGCAATTGCGCTAGATTTAAACTTTCCTCTTCTCTGAAATAATTGAACTGTAGATCAGCATAAGCTGAAGTGGCGTAATAGGCACCTTGTAATGGTTCTACTACCCCGTCCTCATATTTCATATTATTAGAGAAAATCATCAGTTGGGTGATGTTAGCAAAACGCTTGAATTTCTTGTTTTTATAGCGATCATTAATTCGTTTGCGTTCCGCCAAAACTCCTTCTTTATTGTTGGGCTTTTTAACCTCGATAAAAATTAATGGCATTCCATTGATTAACACCGTAATATCGGGTCTGAATTCTTCTTCACCGTTCCGACTGGTTAGCTCTGTCGTTACGTGAAAAGTATTGTTGCTAAAATTATTAAAATCGATAAGCTTAATCCCTGATGTTGCGGTAATACTTTTATAGAAATCTTTGCCAAGATCTTCAAAGTCGAGCTTTAAAGTAATTTCATCTAACTGACGGTTTATTTCTTCATTGCTTATATTGGGATTGATCCGGGCAATACTTCCTATAAATATTTCCTGAAAAATATTTGTTTCTTCAACCCTTTGTTGTTTGTGCCTTGGGATATACTTATATCCAAGTCGCGTAAGGTGCAGGATAGCAGGTATTTTAACTCGTGAATCTTCGTTGAAAGCCATTTACAAATATAACAGGCTTTAAAAATAGACAATATAGGTTGAAATATAAGGTATTATTTGCGTGGCGGTTTGGGGGTAGAAGCAAACAAAGTCACCTAAAGATGACTTTGTTTTAGAGTTCTTGTTAAACAAATTTTATATTATTTGAACCTAAATTGGTTAATTATGCACTTATCACCCGCATAGTTTTACGTTGTTCTTCCGGATTTACCAATTTAGCGACTACAGTAGTTTTTATTCTTAATCGTGGCGGATTGTCAAGTGTCCGAATAAAATTAATTACCGCCGACTGTACGTCATCAACAATACCCCAATCCTTTTCGATGTAGATGTCGGTTGTGCTGTGTTCGCCATCAACATGATTCAGCGCCTCGGCAATATCATCTTTACTCATGCGGCATTTGTTCCTGGCAATGGTCGCGAACGAGTGCCGTGCCCAATAAAAAGTAAGTTCCGGCAATTCCGCGCGATCACGAACAAGCTCCATTCCTTTGCTCAAAGCCGTATCCAACCCATTGGCAGTTGAATAACGCGCCTGTAGCGTGCCTATATATTTTTCCAATAAAGGGCGAGCTTCCGGAATGATTTTAATACTGATGAATGCGTCATCGTCGCGCATGCCTTCGGTCTTGGAACGGTTATATTCCAGCCGTCTCCATGTCGGGTCATAACGATCCAGTTTATACAGATCGACAGCATTCATACCGCAGAGATAAAAACTGAGCAGAAAAAGGTCCCTTGCCAACTCAGCCCGGCTATCGGCTGGTAGGACACAATCCCGCAATTTTATAATTTGTTCGGGCTGGATATTCCGTTTTTTTGTTTTTGGTGGCGCACCAATTTTATAAACTTTAAACGGATAGTGCTTGATCTTGACCAGGCCCAAATCTTCATTGTTGTAAAGTTTGCAGGCTTCATTAAATAAGGTGCGGAGATCGCGCATATGCGGGTAGATGCCGCCGTCTTTCATGCCTTTCTTTTTGGTTGTTACTTCTTTACCTAACTGGTTGGTACGGGTCATCACGCGTTCACGACGTAGCCATTTCTCGTACTGGTAAAGCATGGCTGCATTAATTTCCAGCATCGATATGCGGTCTTTCCCGAAATAATCGACAAGACTGTTTTTGATTTTTGCGTGGTTCTTTGCGGTTCCGTCACGGCCGTCCTCCTTAAGGGCTGCGATGTGATGGTTGCAAAATCTCACAAAATCAACTACTTCGTCTTTGCCCTCCAAAAAATCTTTGAGATTATCGCAGGTCATGAAAGTAAGTTTCGGGCCAAGTTCCGTGATCGTTTTCCGGTAATCGGTCAGCGTAACGGCTAATTCCTGGAGGATAAATTTATCCTTGATTTTAAGATCGCTGTCCAACTGCCGGTTGGACAGGAAATGCGTGGTGTCAATAAACCGCTTTTTCTTTTGGTGGTAAACCTTGATTTTTACATTGTAGGTGCCATCGGTTCTTTTGAATTCTTCATAAACAACAGCTTTTACGAGTGCCATAATTTTAAAATTTGGGCACGTAAAAAATGCTTAAGGAATTGAGCCGAATATCATCCCGACGAAATCCCGACACTTTTTACGTGAAGTTCAACAAAAAATTATGTAAATCCTGACGTTTTGAAGTTTTACGGTGTCAGTACCGTCTCGGTGAAAACCGCCCAAATATAGCAAAAAAGGGCTATTTTCGCCAGAAAATGCCCTTTTTTAATAAGTGCGCCCACCTGGGCTCGAACCAGGGACCAAAAGATTATGAGTCTTCTACTCTAACCAACTGAGCTATAGGCGCTGAAAATATTTGTTTATTTTCGAGGCGCAATATTACATATTTGCGCTTAAATTACCAACAGTTATTATGCAAAATATTAAAAATATAATCTTCGACTATGGAAACGTGATCTTCAATATTGATTTTACTAAAGTACAACAGGCTTGGAAAAACCTGGGTATCAATAATGCAGATGAATTTTATGGGCATCGCCAGCAAGATCCTGTATTCAACTTATTAGAGCGGGGCGAGATAACCAACGCCGCGTTTCGCGATCGCATCAGGGAGCTTGCTCGAAAACCTGATCTTACCGATCAGCAAATCGATGATGCCTGGAACGCTATTTTTGTAGGCATACCAGCTGGAAATCATGAACTATTGTTAAAGCTGAAGACCAAATACCGCACATTCCTGCTGAGCAATATCAATGCTATTCATTACGATTATGTGCATGAGTACTTAAAAAGTGAATTCGGTATACCTAACAACGATCAATTGTTTGAGAAAACCTACTATTCTCACCTTACCGGTAAACGTAAGCCCGAAGCAGCCATCTTTGAGCAGGTGTTAAATGAGAATAACCTGATACCTGCAGAAACCTTATTTATTGACGATAGCCCCCAGCACCTTGAAACAGCCAAACAATTAGGTATCCAAACCTTTTTGATGACGGCTCCGGATACAATCCAAAAATTCTTCGCACGAGAAAAGCTGGTGTAGTGTACCATGGTACATATGAAACACTTGGTACATTTGGTACACTTTTAGTATGCTTTTCGCCCTTAAAAGCACTAAAAAAGGCGTTTTTAGATTATTTTTTCAATCGAAATTGGCGGAAAAATAGTGCTTTTTGGACGAAAATTAACCTTAAATCACCTAAAAAGGAGGTTTTTGATCAAGAAATTAGTGAAAAAAAACACTTTTTCGACTCTTTAAATCATAAATACTTATATAAATACAACTTCTTTTAAGCACTGCTTGGTCAATTTACTTCTGGTTAGTTATCGGTCATGAAAAAGTAATAATACATATAATTGTTTTAAACAAATGTTTTAATCAATCGTTTGATTAAATTTGTAATTTCAAATACGGAATTAATAAACAATTGTCACATGGCCGAAACGGGATTAAAAAAATGGATCATAACCATTACAGTAATTACAGCATCGTTGCTGGAATTGATAGATACAACCATCGTAAATGTATCAATCCCTCAAATTCAGGGCAATTTGGGAGCCACCTTAACCGATGCAGCCTGGGTGGTTACGGGTTACAGTGTGGCAAACGTTATTATATTGCCTATGTCGGGCTGGTTAGGCAGCTTTTTTGGGCGGAAGAATTATTTTTTAACCTCTATAATTGTATTTACTGTTGCTTCGTTTTTATGTGGTAATTCGCATAGTCTTAATGAATTGATCGGCTTTAGGGTACTGCAGGGCATTGCCGGCGGCGGGCTCATCTCAACAGCGCAGGCTATTTTATTAGAAACCTGGCCGCCTGAACAGGTAGGTACAGCAACAGCTCTATTTGGGCTGGGTGCTATTGTTGGTCCTACTATCGGCCCAACAATAGGCGGTTATATTACTGACCATGCAGCCTGGCGCTGGATATTTTATGTAAATATCCCCGTAGGTTGCCTTGCAGCTACATGTACCTATTTGTTTGTGAGGGCTACGCCAAGTGATGGTAGGGGTAAGCCTATCGATTGGTGGGGAATTGCTTTATTGGCAATATCGGTGGGCAGTTTGCAAACTATATTAGAAAAAGGAGAAGATGACGATTGGTTTTCGGCTACTTACATTATAGTGCTAACCTGCACTGCAGTAATTGGGTTATTGCTTTTTATATGGCGGGAGTTAAGTACCGAATACCCAATAGTTAACTTTAAGATCATGCGACACCGGAGCTTCTCCGCAGGCATGTTTACCTCGTTTGTATTAGGAGTGGGCTTGTATGGGTCAACATTCGTATTCCCGGTGTTTTGCCAAAGTTTGTTAGGCTTTTCGGCGCAGCAAACGGGAGAAATTTTATTTCCCGGTGGGATATTTACTGTAATTATGATGCCTTTTGTTGGTATTATGCTTAACAAGGGCGTGCCCGCGCAGTTTATGGCTACCGTAGGTATGGTGTTGTTTTATGTCTTTTCATCTATGTTAAGCCACTCTACCTTGTCAACAGGCACCAGCGACTTCTTTTGGCCTTTGGCGATACGGGGCATGGGCTTAGCGCTGCTTTTTGTGCCGTTAACAACTTTGGCTATCGGCGGCTTAAAAGGGGCGGAGGTTGGCCAGGGTACGGGCTTAAATAACATGATGCGCCAGTTAGGCGGTTCATTTGGGATTGCAGGTTTAACAACCATGATCCATGTTCGCCAGGCAATGCACCGCAATAATCTTTTAGATAATATCAACCCTTATAACTCCTATTTTACCGAACGGTTTAACCAGTACATCCAATTATTCGTGTCAAAAGGAAAATCAATATCAGATGCTACAAACATGGCTTATGGCGCTATTGATGGTATGGTTAACAGGCAGAGTTTATTATTAACTTATGATGATGCCTATTGGATTGTTGGTTTGGTGATGCTTTGCGCCATACCAATAATATACCTGGCGCCATTCAGAAAAGGGCAAAAAGCGGTAACCGATTCGCATTAACGTTGTTACAAATACAACAATGTGTTTGTCATTAGTTAAATTTGAAAACTAACTTTTGATAATGACATCAATAACCGAAGCATCAACAGAGGAGAAAATAATAGACGCGGCCAGGAGGATATTTACAAATAAGGGTTTTTTGGCTACTACCATCAGAGATATTGCTACCGAAGCCGATATTAATGTGGCGTCGATAAACTATTATTTCCGCAGTAAAGAAAAACTGTTTGCCTATATTATGGATGAAACTATAGGAAAGTTATTTGATAAGATAGAACCTGTTTTTAATAATGAGGAAACCACTGTTTTTGAGAAGATAGAAATTTGTGTTGGGTATTACATTGACCAGGTATTGGAAAACCCCGATTTTCCATTTTTTATGGTGAATGAGGTGATGGCAGGTAATACCACATTGCCAATGATCGGTAAAATAAGAACGTTAGCCAATTCCTACTTTGCTAAACAGCTTTATGCCTTACAGGCTGATGGTACAATCAATTTTCATCCCGTTAATTTATTCTGGAATATATCGGGTATGATCGTTTTTCCGTTCTTAACCCGTCCGCAACAATTAAAAGCAGGAAATTTTAATGCGGCAGAATTTGATCAATTAATGCAGGAACGTAAAAAACTTATTCCTATTTGGATTAAGCAAATTATTAATGCTTAATAAATATTAATAATGGCAATTAAACGCGCATTCATATTTGTTGTTCTTTTCGCTATTGGGTCTATCGGCTTTGCCCAGCAAAAATATGGCGCTTTAATTTCGTGGACTACCTATGAGGCTGAAAGTATGCGCACAAACGGCACTGTATTAGGCCCGGCATACGATCCTTACAAGGTAGAAACGGAGTCATCGGGACAGCAATGTGTAAAGCTCGGTTCAAAAGGCCAGTACGTTGAGTTTGCCGCTAAAGCAAAAGCCAACAGTTTAATTGTAAGATACAGTTTGCCGGATAGTGAGGATGGCAACGGTACTAATTCAACGCTTGGTATCTATATAAATGGAACGTTTATTAAGCATTATAAAATTACATCACATTATGCCTGGCTTTATGGGAAATATCCATTTACCAATAATCCGGATGCAGGTGTACCACGCCATTTTTATGATGAGATAAGAATTAAGGGCATCAAAATAGCTAAAGGCAATATCGTACAAATAAAACGTGATGACCAAAAAGGCGACGATTCAAATTATGCCATTATTGATTTGGTGGATCTGGAAAATATCGCGCCGCCATTACAGCAGCCTGCAAACTCATTATCCATTACCGATAAAAGCTTTTTAGGAGGCGATTTTAATGGCGATTATACCGCGGCTTTCAAAAGCTGTATAGCCCAGGCGATAGAAACAGGTAAAAGTGTTTGGATTCCGGTAGGGGAATTTAAAGTTACCGGTGATATAATTCTACCATCAAATGTAACCGTTCAGGGTGCGGGCATGTGGTATTCGGAATTGGTTGGTGATTCAGCCTTGTATCATAATCCCAATAGGAGGGTTCGGGTAAAAGGCAGCGGGGGCAATATCCATATATCGGATTTCGCCATAATTGGAAAACTAACTTACCGCAATGATCATGAAAGTAGCGACGGTATTGTTGGATCCTATGGCGAAAACTCAACCATTTCAAATCTTTGGATAGAGCATACTAAAGTTGGTATGTGGATTGAAAACTCTAGAAACCTTAAAATTACGGGCTGTCGCATGCGAAATACGATGGCCGATGGTATTAACTTTTGTGTAGGGATGGCGCAATCTACCATACAAAATTGTTCAGCAAGAGGGACAGGTGATGACTGCTTCGCTATATGGCCTACGGTTTTTATGAAACAAGTATACGCGCCGGGGCATAATCTGATAATTAATTGTACAGGGCAGCTGCCTTACCTTGCAAACGGCGGGGCTATATATGGGGGCGATAGCAACGTGATAAAAAACTGTTTATTTACTGATATTTCTCAAGGCTCGGCTATTTTGATTAGTACTACTTTCCCCACAGAGAGCAGGGATAAAAGTATCAACAACAATTTTAGCGGGACAACAGTAGTTGAAGATTGTGATATAAAAACGAGTGGGGGCTTTGACCACGAATGGGACTGGCGTGCTGCTATAGAGATTTGCCTGGATAAGCGCGGCATTACCGGCCTCGAAATGAAAAATCTGAATATTCAGAATAGCCTGTCAAACGGCTTAAGTATAATCGCTAAAAATGTTGATGGGGGAGTTGGTGTATTAACTAACACTAGCTTGCAAAATGTAACTATTTCTAATTACGGTATCGGAGTAAAAGGAAAAAATGGCTTATTTATCTCGAAGGGAGCCCATGGGAATTTAACCATTATCAAATCAAAAATCTCTGATGTGAAAAATGAATCAGCTGATTTTAGCTTAACACAATAACATTAATATTTAAATAATCCTTCGCGGGCGTTTCTTTTTTTGAGGGTCGTAATTGCTGCTACCGCTGTTGTATGCTGGCTTTGAACCGAATGAACGTTTTGGCGCCGGTAGTTTAACCGGTTTTTCTTCAACTATATTCAAGGTAAGTTCACGGTCGCCAAGGGGAGTTCCGCTAAGGGCATCTATAGCTGCTTCAGCTTCTTTTTGATCGGTCACCTCAAGAAAAGCATATCCTTTACACTTCTTGCTCACCTTATCCCTTACTATCTTAATTGTACTTACGTTTGCATATGGCCCTACTAACTGAACAATCTCTAATTCAGTGCTGTTAAGTGGAAAGCCACTAATAAATAATTTGACCATGACAGACAGATGTTTGAAAAGCAAAAATAAACAAACATTGCCATTTATGGAAGTTGTTAAAAGATATATAATTTAATTATAGATTTAATTTTAATTATTTGAAAATGCACTTTTCCAATTGGCTTAGTTGCTGGTATAGGGGGGCAAAATTGCCCCTTTCATCAATTAACATGTGCGAAAAATAAAGATAGATAGCTGTAATTATCTATTTAATTGTTAGTTTAGGTGTGCGTATTGAATGGTAATTACCAACCTTAAATAATTTAACGGCTATAATATTAATGATGAATATTCTCATTATTATCCCATGTTTTAATGAACAAGCATCATTACCCAGGTTAATATCAGAATTGGGCAACTTAAAGCTTCCTGAAAAATATAATGTAAGCGTATGCGTAGTAAACGACTGCTCAACCGATGACACCAAACAAGTTGCAAAAAAGCTGGATGTTATATTAATCGATCTTCCGGTTAATTTGGGTATTGGCGGCGCGGTACAAAGCGGGCTTAAATACGCGCTACTAAATAATTATGATCTGGCAGTTCAAATGGATGGCGACGGGCAACACCCCCCGGCGGAACTAGAAAAGATGATAGCCTGCTATGAAGAAACAGGGGCGAGTTTAGTAATTGGATCACGTTTTATTGTAAAAGAGGGGTTCCAATCATCTTTTTTACGACGCTTAGGTATCACCTATTTCCATTGGTTAAACAAATTTTTTACCGGCGCGAGTATTTATGACAGCACTTCAGGTTTTAGGTTGTTTGATAAAAAAGCTATACAATTAAGCGCCCGTTATTATCCTGATGATTACCCGGAGCCGGAATCATTGGTGTTCTTTTCAAAAGCTGGCTTAGCTATAAAGGAAACCCCGGTTATTATGGTACACCGAAACGGCGGGCAATCATCTATCAGGAGCTTTACCTCTTTCTACTATTGCGTAAAAGTTACCTTAGCTATGTTTTTTTCATTTATTCGTAAGCCATAATATTATGTTACGTATTCAAATCATCACCATAATTGCCAGCCTGGCATTTTTATTCCTGGTATTTCGCATGGTTGTTAAAGGGCGGCTACGCGAGGAATATTCTATTATCTGGTTGTTATTTACCGGGATACTGGTTGTTTTCTCGTTCTGGGAAAAAGGATTGCTGCTGGTATCAAATATGTTTGGTATTTACTTACCAGCCAACCTGGTTTTTACCATATCTATATTCATCGCTTTGGTTTACCTGTTGCATTTAAGTGTAGTAGCATCAAAATTGCAAAAGCAAAATAAACTACTTGCACAGGAAATGGCGCTAATGAAAATTGAAATAGAAAAAATGAAGGAAGAAATAAAATCCGAATAAAGCTGCCTCACCCAACCCTCCCCGGAAGGGAGGGCTTTGAAATTTTTTATTAAAACTAATGATGAAAAGTCTCCCCTGCCGGAGGAGATTTAGAGGGGGCTTACTTATTCAGCATTATAAATATCCCCATCAAAACTATAAAGGCGCCTATTGCCTGTTTAATGTTTAAGCTCTCCTTTAAAAAATAGTGATTCGCTATTAAAATGAATATAATTGAGGTTAAGGTAATAATTACCGATAGCGTAGTAGCAATATCCGACAAATAAGGAATCTTAAGCAAGGTGCTATTGATCAGGATAAACGAAATTCTTGACAGTATAGCCAAACTCATAGACAGGATGAAACGCCAGTTAAATATCAAAGAAATGATATTTTTAAGCTGAAATAAGTTACCTGATATTAAGCTCCGTTGCCCCAAAAGAACAATGGAAAAAGCAGTGGCCAGGCAATAAACAATTACCAGCGCAAAAGTTAAGGCTATCATATTGGATGATGGTTTATCGGGTTTGGTTAATTTGTATTTCACAGGTCGGCTTTTAGTTTATTATCGGCATAGCCTAATGTGTATATCCATGAAAATACGCGGGCAATTTTATCGCCCCAGATCAATTTAAACATTTGTAACTCCTCCTGCCTGCGTTTTCCTTCGGATAATTTAAGTGTTGTTTCCGATTCAGCATGTATACGGTGTTTCATCAGCTTTTTGTTGATAAAACAAAAAGAACCATGCTTTTTTGCCAGCTGGTACCATGCATACCAATCCAGGGCAACAGTGAACGCCGGTGAGAATCTAAACCCGCCCAAAGCATCCAGATTAAATGATACTGAAGGGCAACAGATCGGGTCGCCAAATATTAAAACTGATTTTTTTAGAGAAGTGCTCCGTATATTCTTTTTAAAAGCGAATGGAAAAAGGAGGGCCTTTTTTACAAAGCTATTCAGGTTTGATTTCCTTGGTTGATCGTCAACCAAATCCTCATAATCCGTAAAAGCGATAAGTGTATCGCTAGTCACCGATCTTAATAATTCATTAGTAAAATCAGGTTCGTAAATATCATCCTGGTGGGCAATAGTTGCCCATGGGGTCGATGCTTTTGACAAGGCAAAATTCCAGTCGTTTGCTATGCCGCCGTCATCATTCACAAAATAAGCGAAATTATATTTTTCGGCTATTTGTTTTGAAAAATCGGTAGGGGTAGAGGTGGTGAGTATGATATTACTTTTAACCGTTTGGTTAAGCAAACTCTGTATGCACTGTTCCAAATATTGGGACTGCTTGTAAACGGGTATTACAAAGGTGTGCATCAAGGGTAATAAACAGTTAATGGGTTTGTTTTGCTAAGATATTAACTAAACAGGGAGTTGAAAAGAATAAGCCACATAATATTCGTGATGTGAGAAAGAAATAGGGATGGAAAGTTCCAAATCATCTTTTAGCAGAACAGGAATACCTTGCGGGTTTTTGCTGATAATTATATTCTTATCAGGAAGATTTTTGGTTAAAAAAGCCCTTACTCCAACTGATTGAATTTCAATATCATCACTCTCAATCCGTTTTATACCCCAATGGGTTTTGCCAAAATCTTCGTTGTTATTTACAACTGTAGCAACAAATTCCTGGTAGATCAATGAATTTGAATAAAGTATGTAGTCGCCAAATTTAATGGTAGCCCCGATCGAATTAAGCCCACCAAAGCCAGTTCCTTTTAACTCAGCTGTGTTAAAGTTCAATAAATTAAATTTAGATGGAATTTGTACCTCACTTACCTCAAACTTTACAGGCGTAAAAAGTATATCCACATCAATCCTTTGCAGGTATTTAAACGCCGACTCTTTTATCGACCATAAGAGCCAAACAAAAATTTCAAATGGAATATTTGCGAAACATGGCTGTTGGTGAAGCGCGGTTTCGGTAGGGGTAAGTATTTTTGAATAGAAGTTTGGTTGTTTTGTGCGGGTAACATTTATAGCATTTAATGATACGATATCGTTACCCGTACTAAGCATTATTGCTTTTGTCCTATTTTCTCACTTATCACATCAATGCACGAGCCAACATTCATCATTTTATCGGCCTCATCATAATCAATTTCTATATCATATTTGGCTTCGGCATCTATAATAATATCAACCAAATTAGCTGAGTTTATTTTCAGGTCTTTTAAAAGGTCAGTGTCTTCATTGATTTGGGCCAGCATCTCTTTGTTCGTAGTGTAAGGCGATATCACCTTTTTCAGTTCATTTAAAATCTCTTGTCTGGTCATTATTTAGTTAAATTTTGAAAGTATTAAACAGGAATTCACATCCCCAAAGCCAAAATTCGCTTTCGCTACAATATTAACTTCTTTTTTTATCATTTTAACAGGTAAACTATTAACGCTTACCAATTTTGTTATTTCCGGGTTTGGGTCGTCCAGATTTATGTTTGGATGCACAAAACCGTGGACTATCTGCAATATAGATGCCACAGTTTCAATTGACCCTGCTGCACTAAGGCTGTGACCTATCATTGACTTGAGGGAATTGGTGATTGGGAAATTATCTCCCCGTCTATCTAAAGCGTCGCACCAGTTTTGTATTTCCTGCTTGTCGGCGTTGGTAGCGGTTAAATGGCCGCTTATTAAATCAATTTGATTTGGGTTGATATTGGAGTTTACCAATGATTCACTGATGCATCTTAACACGCCTGCTGAACTTGCAGCTGTCATTGTACCACCTAAACGTTGCCCGCCTGAGTTTGTTGATCCACCCAAAACCTCGGCATAAATTTTAGCGCCGCGTGCTAATGCGAAATCCAGGTCTTCCAAAACCAATGCGCCTGACCCCGAGCCGGGTATAAATCCACCTGCAGTTGCGCTCATTGGTCTTGATGCTTTTTCAGGATCGTCATTAAACTTACGGGATAGCACCCGCATGGAGTCAAATGCCCCAAAAACATAAGTATCTACATGCTCAGCGCTGCCAACCAGCATGCGTTTTGCATAGCCATGTTTAATGTACTCGTAACCCATTAATATAGCCTGCGTGCCGGTAGCGCAGGCGGCTGAATTGGTCAATATCTTATTCCCAAAACCTAAACGACCAGATATATATGACGTTACCCCGCTATTCATCGCTTGCTCAACCACACGCGAGCCTAATTTTTTAACCTCTTTATTATCAACACGGTTAATCACGTTCTTCATAGCCTCGGTATCGGCAATGCTGTTGCCAAATACGCAGCCGGTTTCCCAACGGGGCTCATCGGTTTCATAATCCATGCCTGAATCTTTCCAGGCATCCAGCGCCGCCATTAAGCCGTAAGCAATGTTAGTGCCTTTTAAGCCGTGTAAAGTAACTTCGGATATGTAATTGGTAAGGCTGTCCCATTTAAAATCGGGCATGCCGGCAACCTGGCAGCTGAAATTAAGCTCGAGGTAATGAGGCATAAACTTTATGCCTGATATGCCATTTTGTATAGCATGCAGAAAAGCCGGTACGCCTATACCATTAGGCGATACCACCCCCATACCTGTTACCACTACACGATTACCCATTTTTAACAGCTATTTTTTTTATAATGCCTGCAAATGTGCCACTGGCAATCAGCTCTTTATCATGATCCAGCATTTCAACATGACATTTCAATTTACCAAAACGAAAATATTGCTTTTTTGATATTACGGTAACTTTTTCACCCGGCAATACCATTTTATAGAACGATACATCTGTTGAAGTTAATAATGGATATAAGGAATCATCATCCATAAAATTAAACTCGGTTTCTTTCAATACTAAAAATATACCTAAAACCACCAGGCCAATCTGCGCCATAATTTCGGTAACAATAACACCGGGGGTAACCGGGTTGCCTGCGAAATGGTCTTCGTAAAAAAAAGCGTCCTCTTTTAAAGTGTATTCGCCGCGAACTTCATCCTCGCTCAATAACAATATGTTATCAACAAAGCGGAACGAAGATTTATAAGGTAAATGACTTAATATATGGTTATTCATGTAATCTCTCTAGTTTTTAACGGCAATGCTCTCCGCCATCTACGTGGATGATCGCTCCGTTTATCCAAAACGATTCATCGGTACACAGCAGATAGATAACACCGGCAACGTCTTCGGGTTTTGTAATTCTGCCAAGTGGGTTGCGCTTAATCCCAGCTTTAATTAATTTATCGCTGCCCGGTATCTTTTTTAGTGATGCGGTTTCGGTTACACCGGCCTGTATTACATTTGTTTTTAATCCGTAAGCAGCAAATTCCACCGCCATATATTTTGCCAGGCTTTCTAATGAAGCTTTCGCGATAGAAACAGCTGCATAGCCTTCCCAATATTTATGCGCGCCTTCGCTGGTAAGGCCAATTATACGTCCATCAGCGTTAAACAGTTCGGCTTTTAGTAAATCACGTGTCCAATCCAGCAAACTATTCGACATTGCGTAGGTAGTCATCTGTATATCTTCGATAGAAAGCTCGTTGTAGGCTTCATCTTCAACCGTACCGTTTTCAATGGTCAAGGGCTTCAAATTTCCCCGGGCAATACTGTGCAATAAGAGTTTTACGCTGCCTTTTTCGGCGATATCGGCAAATTGTTGAATAAACGCAGCCCGACTAACTGTATCAAGCGCGTTAATGTTGTGGGGAAGGATGGTTATTCCATTTTCCTCAGCTATTTCGGTAAATTTAGTTTTAAGTATTTTTTCGGCGCCAGCAATTTCGCGATAAAGTACGGCTACATTCATGCCATGTTTGGCCAGTTTTTCAATAGCAGCAAATCCAAATCCGCTCGATCCTCCCAAAATAACTGCCCATAAACCTGAGAATTGTAGTTTTTTATCCATCAAATCGCTTTTAAACTATTGTAGCCATAAACTGTCTTATGTTAATGTCGGGGCCAATCATCAACAATAAAAAATTAAGCCCCAAAGTAAGTGAAAGTAAATTAAAATTAATAGATGGCAAGTATATAATGTAACAAAACTTATTATAATATGTTACACAGCCGTTGTACTATTACACAAATGTATAACACAGGTATATATTGCCGAAGCATTTATATTTATTATGTTTGAGAAGATGAAAAAAACAGAATTCAAGATAGTCTTTATTTTTAGCTTACTGCTTTTGCCGGGATTAATGCAGAGAAGCATTGCCCAGCAAAGACTTAGGTTTGATAAGGAGGCCTTTTACAACGTGATGTCTAGTGGTGATGTTAACGCCATCAACGATGAGCTGATTGTAGTAACAGGCTATGCAACCACTAATAAAGAAGGTTATGAGGGCGCATTGTTGTTGAAAAAAGCAGATTTAATTAGTGGCCCCCGCAAAAAACTCGATTTATTTAAAGCGGGCCGTATAAAACTGGAAACTGCCATAATTAACAATCCTGATAATGTAGAGAACCACTTTTTAAGGCTTGCTATTGAAGAACATGCGCCTAAAATTGTAAAATACCATGCTGATATCGAGGCTGATAAAATGATAGTAAAGCAAAACTTCAAAAATCTGTCGCCGGTAGTACAACATGCGATATTGGATTACTGTAAAAAATCAAAAGTACTTCACGCTGAAGATTTTTAATTCATTAAAAAGATAGTTTTTTAACTTTGTTGAGAATGGATAAAAAGATCTTAGCTATTTATTATACGCAATCTGGCCAAATGGGTGAGATCATTGATTCATTTACCGCACCGCTTGTCGAGGCCGGTAATTCGGTGGAGAAGGTGATGGTGAAAACGGTGAAAGACTATAATTTCCCGTGGACAGGCAGCAGCTTTTTTTCGGTGATGCCTTCTTGCGTGTTAAGCATTCCAACGCCGCTCCATCCCCTAAATTTTAAGGAAGAAAAATATGACCTGATCATTCTCGGCTATCAGCCCTGGTTTTTATCACCGAGCATCCCAACCAATTCTTTATTACAGGATGAGAGTTTTAAGACCTTGCTAAAAGACACTCCGGTGGTTACCATCAGCGCCGCGCGCAATATGTGGATCAATGCTTACGTGCGGGTTCGCGCTTCGTTAAAAGAAGCAGGTGCAAAGCTGGTAGGTAATGTAGCTTTGGTTGATAAGCACCCAAACGTGGTGAGCTTTGTTACCATTTTTTACTGGATGCTATCCGGCAAAAAAGAGCGTTATCTGAATATATTTCCAAAACCCGGTATAGACGAAGAAGATATCGCCAATACTAAAATTTATGGCGAAACCGTTGCCAGGCATTTGGAGTATAATACCCTCGATAGCTTACAGGATGAACTGATTGAGCAAAAAGCAGTGGTGATAAAGTACCCATTGATGTTTACCGAGGCGAGGGCGAAACCGATATTCGCGGTTTGGGCAAAGATCATTTCAAAACGTAAAAACCAATTGCCCTGGGCGGCAGCATTTAAATACTATCTTTTTATCGCCTTGTTTTTAGGTGCGCCTGTTTTGCTTACATTAGATGCTGTTTTTCTGAAGCCATTCTCAGGCCGAAGGATACAGGCCAAAAAATTAAAATACTTACAAGTAAACAACTGATACTAATAATATAATATGTCTGATACTAGTGTTTATATCAATCATACCTCGGCTTATTTTCCTAATGAACCCGTTTCTAATGATGAAATGGAATCGTACCTGGGGTATATCAATAATAAGCCTTCAAAGTCAAAAAAAATTGTACTGCGCAATAATGGTATAACCAACCGTTATTACGCGCTTACCAAAGAACATAAATCAACTCATACCAATGCGCAAATGACGGCACTTGCCGTGAGGGAATTGTTTAATAATGATGCTGAAAAGCTAAAACAAATTGAATTGCTTTCCTGCGGTACTTCATCGCCAGACCAGATGATGCCTAGCCACGGCGTAATGACGCATGGCTGGTTGCCTGAGACTGGTGGTATCGAGGTAGTATCGCCATCAGGCGTTTGCTGCGCGGGAATGCACGCTTTAAAATATGCTTACCTGGCCATTAAATCAGGAGAAATAAAAACGGCCGTCGCAACCGGTTCTGAAAGATTTTCAGGCTTGTTAGTTTCGGATGTATTTGAAGAAGAAGCCCAAAAACTGATCGAACTTGATGAAAACCCATATATCGCTTTCCAAAAGGATTTTTTAAGGTGGATGTTATCTGATGGTGCTTCAGCTTTTTTATTAACAGATAAGCCTAATCCCGAAGGCATCAGCCTAAAAGTTGAATGGATCGAAGGTGTATCTTACGCTAACGAAATGAACACCTGTATGTATATGGGTGGTGATAAACTGGAGGATGGTACTTTAAAAGGCTTTATGGATTACACGCCCGAAGAGATCATGACTAAATCCATCTTCAGTGTAAAGCAGGATATTACTTTATTGAGTGATAATATTGTGCCTTTAGGCGGCAGAAAGATCAAAGAAATATTTGAGAAAAAAGGGCTTGATGTTACCGATATTGATTGGTTTTTACCCCACATATCCAGCAACTTTTTCAAAAGCAAGATATATGATATGATCGAAGAATACGGCGGCGGCATCCCTTACGAAAAATGGTTCATCAACCTGTACACCGTAGGCAACGTGGGCGCGGCATCGGTTTACCTGATGATAGATGAGCTTTTTAAAAGCGGCCGACTTAAAAAAGGCGAAAAGATATTGTTATTAGTACCCGAGAGTGCACGTTTTTCGTATATGTATGCAATGCTTACTGTTGTATAACATAAGTTGTTTTAGGTTATGAAAAAGGATGAAGTACCGCAGGATTTAAGTTCGCTTGGCAAAATAACTAAGGAACTTTGTTATGCTACGGATAGTTCGGGCAAATATGTGGCGGCTTTAAGCAGCGGCTGGGATGTTAAAATAACAGCGCTTGATGTTGCCTGGGGTGATATTGAAAAACGCATCGCGGCAGCAAAACAAAAAGTGCTGAATAAAGAGGCCAGTCAGTTGTTGTTTTTTATGGAATACCGGTTGATGGACATTAGTATTTTGGCAGGTTACACCGGGTTTTGGAAATGGCAGATCAAAAGACATTTGAAGCCCGAAGCATTCGATAAACTATCAATCCAAAAATTAGAAAAATACGCTGAGGCGTTTAATATAAAGGTGGAAGACCTTAAAAGTATGACCATTCATGAAGACTGATTTCGAGCACCGTCAGGGCGCGCATTGTGAATCGGGCGTTACCAGTAATTTATTAAGCATAGCCTCTAACGGCAAAATAACCGAGCCGCTGGCCTTTGGTATTGGCGCGGGTTTGTTTTTTGCCTATATCCCTTTGATTAAGATCAATAATGGCCCGGCTATTGCGTTTCGCACCCTGCCGGGGTTTATATTTAACAGGGCTGCAAAATCGCTGGGTATACCTGTTGTCAGGAAAAAATTTAGCTCAAAACAAAAAGCGAAAACTTATTTAGACGATCGTTTAGCCGAAGGCATCCCCGTAGGCTGCCAGGTCGGCGTTTATTATCTACCATATTTCCCGCGCGAATATCGGTTCCATTTTAACGCCCATAACCTCATTGTTTACGACAAGCAAGGCGACAACTATCTCATAAGCGATCCGATCATGGAAACTACGCATACCATGAGTAGTTATCAATTGGAGCGGGTGCGTTTCGCGAAAGGTGCTTTAGCACCGAACGGCCATCTCTACTACGCCAAAAAAGGCGCGGTGATTACAGATGATACGATCAAGGAAGCCATCAAAAGCGGCATCAAAAAGAACATTTATAACATGCTGAATATCCCCGGCAGTTTCGCGGGCATATCAGGTATTAGAAACACGGGTAAAAAGATCAAAAAATGGCGGGATAAGCTCGGTATTGAAAAATCAAAACTTTATCTGGCTCAAATGGTTCGAATGCAGGAGGAGATTGGCACCGGCGGCGGTGGATTCCGATATATTTACGCGGCATTTCTGCAGGAAGCAGATGCTTATTTACCGGGCAACCAATTGGCCGAAATATCTGTATTATTTACACAGGCAGGCGATATGTGGCGCACAGCGGCGGTACAAGCAGCCGGAATTTTTAAAGGCCGCATTGGCAGCCAGGAAGATTTTAATAAAATGGGCGACTACCTGTTAGAAATTGCTGATTTAGAAGAGGACGCCTTCAAAAAGTTAAAAAATATAAAATGGCAGTAAACCCATTCGCGATAGAAGTTGAGAACATCGGTTTCCATTACCCCGGAAACGCCGAAGTTTCCTTTTCGGGCCTTAATTTAAAGGTAGAAAAGGGCGCGCGCTTTGGTTTGTTCGGGCCTAATGGGGCAGGCAAAACCACGCTAATCAGTTTAATGACGGGTTTGCTTACAGCGGACAGCGGACATGTTAAACTTTTAGGCCACGAAATGGGTAAGCAAAATAATAATGCAACCAATCGCTTATTTGGCTTTGTTCCGCAGGACTTTTCGTTCTACCAGGAATTGAGTCCGGCAGAAAATTTAGAATTTTTTGGCGCTTGGTCGGGTTTAAGCAAATCAACCATCAAACAAAGAACGGATGAGTTGCTGAATATTTTGGGGTTGGAAGAAGTGCGGGATAAGCAGGTTCAAAAGTTTTCAGGCGGGATGAAACGGAGGGTTAATTTGGCCATCGGTGTAATTCATAACCCGGAGATACTATTTTTAGATGAACCGACGGTAGGGGTGGATGTGCAAACAGGCCATGCCATCGTAAACTACCTGCTTGAGCTAAATAAAAACGGAACTACACTAGTCTATACCTCGCACCAATTAAGCGAAGCCGAAGACTTGTGCCAACAAGTAGCTTTGATTGATGGCGGCAAAATAATAGCGCAAGACAGTTTACGCAATATGCTTAAAGACCACAAGCAAGAAAGCCTTGAACAATTGTTTTTAAATTTAACCGGAAAGGAATACCGAAACTAATGTTCAAGCTCTGGGCAACAATTGTAAAAGATGTAAGGGTATTGCTGCGCGATAAGGTAGGTATATCGCTCATGTTTGTAATGCCGATAATCCTTGTGGTGGTGGTAACCAGCATCCAGAACAGCACCTTCAACCTCGTTAATAAAAACAAGCTTTCTATACTGATTTGTAACAGCGATACCGGCCAAGCCAGTAAGCAATTGATCAAATCAATAAGCAAAATAGGCATGTTCAAAGTGGCGCTTGTACCCACGGATAAAAGCGCGCAGCAAATGGCTGATGCTATGCATGATAATGACGCGATGCTTGGGGTGATCATTCCATCCGATTTTTCACGTAAAGTAGAAGCGAAATCAAAAAGCATAGCGGGCAAAGCCTTAACCAGTTTTGGGTTAGCAGGCGATAGTTCCAAGAAGGTAGGAGATGTTGATCCGCTTACACTTTACTACAATCCTATTTTACAGGAATCATTACGCTTGTCAGTACAAGGCGGAATCCGCAGCGCATTGCAATTGGTTGAAAGCCGGGAAACATTGCGGAGTTTATATTTTTCCATCAATGAAAAACAACTGCCTGAGAACCTGGAAAATGAAATGCTCAACAACAATACAGCAATCAATGAGATCCCTGTATCTAAAGATGGCACCCGCGCTACACCAAATGCTACCCAGCATAATGTACCTGCATGGACGATCTTCGCGATGTTCTTCGTCATTATGTCATTAGGCGGCAGTGTGGTAAGGGAAAAAGTAAGCGGTAGCTTTATCAGGTTAAAAACATTGCCGACCAATTATTTGGTAGGGATCTTTTCCAAGCAGATCACGTATCTCGCAGTTACTTTGCTGCAAGCAGCGGTAATATTCTCCATGGGGATTTGGCTTTTTCCATTCTTTGGATTACCTGCATTGAATTTGCCCTCGGATATATTAGCCCTGATCATCGTAACCGTGATATGCGGCTGGTGCGCGGTTAGTTATTCCATTTGCGTTGGTGTTTTTGCCGATACACAGGAGCAGGCCAATGGTTTTGGCGCGGTATCTATCGTAATATTAGCTGCTATAGGTGGTTTAATGGTGCCAAGCTTCGCGATGGAGGGTTTTGCAAAAACGGCTGCCAACTTTTCGCCGATGCACTGGGCGCTTCAGGCCTACTACTCTTTATTCCTCGAAGGCGGAAAACTTAAAGATGTGGTAAACAATATCATCCCTTTATTTATTATAACCGTAGTGCTCCAATTGATAACTTTTTGGGGACTTAAAAGAAAAAATTTAATATAATTGCCATAAATGGAAACTACCGAACTAAAAGAACAACTGAAAGCACAGATCATAAAGTTTTTAAATTTGACTGATTTGACCCCTGCTGATATTACAGATAATGAACCCTTGTTCGGCGCAGGTTTAGGCTTGGACTCTATTGATTCCCTGGAATTGATCGTTCTGTTAAAAAAAGAATACGGTATCGATATTAAAGACCCCCGCGAAGGCCGTAAAGTGTTGGTTGATGTAGCTACTATGGCTGATTATATCCAGGAGCACGGAAAGAAGTAATTTAACTATAACCATTGCCTGTGTCCCCCACAGACAATTATGCTGAATTTGTCATTATCAAATGCGGGTTGTCCTGCTGAGCGTAGTTGAAGCATATGCGTAAAGGCCAACCCACATGCTTCGACTACGCTCAGCAGGACAGCCCGACGTAAAAGAAACCTATACCGCCGAAACCAGCATTAACGAATGATATTTACCCTGATAATGGTTATAAATCAACACATTTTTGGGCGATATCGAGTCGAAATCTCCCTCTTTCAAAATCTCCGGTATTACGCCATCTTTTATAATATTTGAAGTCATCCACAACGCGAATGATGATGAAGTTGGGTACTCACCGCAAAGATGTTTGTAATTAGCAAGTGCTTTATTTTTGAAAATTGAAGTGCCTAATTCTGTATAAACCTCGTCATTTCTGGTGTCGCCGTTTTTACCGGTTATTATTAGGTCGATATCATCAATGCCCAATTCATGAGATTTTAGAAAATCGATAATGCCTTCTTCGATAGATTTTGGTTTATACAGTGTTTTAAGCCCTGTAAGCTGCGCTAAGTTCTCCACCGACTCTTCACCCGTCAGCAATACAAAAGCCGCACCTTCGCCACCTACGGTGCCATTGGTGGATGTGTCGTAAAGTGATAGGTTTGATACGGGCCATCTTTTGTACAACCCTAAACGAGTTAATACTGTAAAGCTGGTATCTACCATTTCTTCAACTCCGCCAACTAATATGTTGTCTGCCTCGTGTTCGTTCAAAAGCATCATCGCGTCAAATAAGGCGCTTTCAAACGAGATGCCTTTATGAACAAACGTGCTATTATAATTATGACATTCCAACATTAGCGCTATCTGGGCCGCGACAGTGTTGTGGGTAGATTGTATAAATGCCGTTGGGGGCAGCATTTCTTCTTCCTGTTCAACTATGCGGGTTAAAAAGGTAATAGTGTCCGCCATACAGCCGAATGCAGTGCCGGTAATTATCGCGCCCGGCATTTCAACATTAGCCTGGGTTAAACAGCTTTTAGCGGCAGCTATCCCCATCTTGATCACATGGCTCATGCGCCTGATCTGTTTTGGGTCGATGAATTCCTTGTAATCAGGTTCGATGGCTTTTAAACGGGTGCCGGTCGATTCAACAATATCGGTTAAGAAGCTATCTGAATTAAACGTGTTTTGCGGCGATACACAGGCGGATGAGCGAATATATACTTTCATAATTAAACAGCCGAAAATATAAGTGATGTACAATTGCCGCCAAAGCCAAATGAGTTCGACATAACGTGTTTAATATCTTGTTCCGTTAATAATTCCTTCACTGGTTCAAACGGCAATTCGTCCATACGGGTTTCAAATCGCAGGTTAGGGTAAATCAATTTGTTTTTGATGGCTAATACCGAATACACCGCCTCAATTGCACCACTTGCGCCTAAAGTATGTCCAGTATATGATTTGGTCGAACTCATCGGCGGGAAATTCGGCCCGAATAAGCGTTTGATGGCTGTCCCTTCGGCACTATCATTATTTGGCGTGCCTGTACCATGCAGGTTGATGTAATCAATATCCGTAGTCTGTAACCTGCTTTTTTTCAAAGCACCCTGCATAGCCAGGTAGGAACCTGTACCATCCGGCGATGAAGCGGTTTGATGATAGGCATCGTTACTGTTATTATAGCCGCTTAACGTGCAATAAGGTTGTTTCGCTAATGTTTTAGCTACTTTTTCAGATATCAAAACCAAATAGCCCGACCCCTCGCCTAAATTCAACCCCTCGCGGTTCTCATCAAAAGGTTTGCAAAACTCTTTGTCCAATATCATCAGGGTATTAAATCCGTTCAAAGTAAATTTGGTCAGCGAATCTGTTCCACCTGCTATCACCACATCCAATACATCGTTTTTGACCAATCGCGCACCGTAAAATATCGCGTTAGCCGAAGATGAACAAGCGGTACTAATCGTTGTCATAAAATCACTGATGCCCAATTTATCAGCAACCAATTCAGTCATGCTGCCACACTCATGGTCAAATATATCCCGCAGTTTGCCTTTACTGTTATCAGCTAAAAACTTTACAAAGAAATCCTCGCTCTTATCCATTCCGCCAACTGAGTTTGCCGAAACAAAACCAGTTCGTAAATTATTCAGGTCAGGAATATCAGCATCATCCAAAGCTTCCTTAGCCGCAATCGCGCTCAACAAAGTAGTGCGACTAATATTTGCATGCATATCAGCCATGGCAGCCAGTTCATCATTGTTCAACTTTACTTCGGCAACAGGCAATTGCTTGCTGTAAATGGTATCCACCATCGTAATATCACCCATGCCTGCATGTTCGCTTTTAAGCGAAGCCAGGTTCTCGGCAACATTATTGCCAATGGCTGAAATCACCCCGACACCTGCTATATAAACTGATAAACTCATATATGCTCCCTAAGCCTCCTTATTAAAAATCTCATCCATTTTCTCAGCCGAAAAAACAACCGAAGTGTCCGTTTTTTTCTTCTCAACCAAAAACAAAACCGCTTTATAGTCTTCTTCAAAAACATCAATACAGCCGCAAATGCAGGCTTGAATAATATTTTTATTTAATAAATAACTTACTTGTTGTGTGATGAATTCGGCGTTAAACTCAGGCTGGATGTATAATGCCTGTTCACCTTTAAAATGGTTGCGGATACAAATTTCGCCGATAACGATGTTCGGCAAGGTATAAACAAATAACGACGGACTCGCCACATCTTTTATACTCTCCCAATACTTAACATCATCATCCAAACTACTGTTCGCATTGGCTAATATTACGCCTGTTTCTTCAGGCCGATAGTCGCCTGGGTTAAAAGTGTTTTTCAACAGAAATTCAGTGGTTAGCCAACCCAATTTGCTTAAATTATCCATCTTATAAAACTTAGGATAACTCAATTGCAGATGCTGATACGCCGCCAACAACAAACCCGGCAGATCGCCCTGATGCCCGAAAATAGCGACGCCATCTTTAGCAACGATGCCATTATCTATCGAGCAAAAACCGGTTATGTATTTTTCTGTAAGCAATTTGATGTTGTTATACTTCAAAATTATTAAAACTCTTCTGTCATCGTCACCCTACACCTTGTCATTTCTAATCTCCTCTTGTCATTTCGACCGCAGGGAGAAATCTTCTACAAGCGATTAGTAGATATGCGTATCCGCCATTCATATCGAAGAAGATTTCTCCCTCTGGTCGAAATGACAATTTTATTTTATTGACTTTCCTACTCTATAAATGACAATAGGGGGCTATTTCCCAAAAATCACCGCAGCATTACAACCACCAAAACCCGATGCGGTTTTTAAAAAGTTATTCGCTTTAAGGCGAATAGGGGCAGTGCCAACATTCACCTTTCCAGGATCGGCAGCTTCCGTAAAACCAATGGTAGGAATAATCAATGATTGTTTTAATGATCGTATGGATATAATAGATTCTATCAATCCAGCAGCTCCTAAAGTATGGCCGTAAAAGCCTTTTAAACTATTCAACGGTACTTTTTGTAGTTCAGATATGGCTATCGCATTCGCTTCCATTTCGTCATTATAAACAGTAGCAGTGCCATGTGCCGAGATAAAATCAATATCATCGGCTATAAAGTTAGCTTCCTGCAAAGCATTTTTTATAGCACCTGCCAATTCTTGCCCCGTACGCGATGGTCCTGAAATATGATTGGCATCGTTACTTACCGATCCGCCTTTCACCTTAATATTTTGCGCGTATTTATGATTGGTAGATAGGATGATCGTTCCCGCGCCTTCCCCCAAATTTAAACCATCATGTTCCTTATCAAAGGGTTTGCATGGCCCGGGGCTTAAAGCTTTGAATGATTCAAATCCGGACATGATAAATTTCGAGATCACATCAGCTCCGGCAACTACCGCACTTTCATATTGATTTGAACGTAATAACCTTGCTGCAGTTATAACACCCAAAACACCTGAAATACATGCGTTTGAAACCACAATCGGCTGATTTTGAAACCCAAAGTGTTCTGCTACAAGTTTTGCAGAGGTAGATAGGGAAATTCTTTCTTTCAACTCATCGTTGATAGCCTCATTCTCGAGTAAATTGATGTTTCCTTTGGTTGAGGAGATAACCAACACCGTTTTTTTATCCCGAACATCAACGCCGCTGCCATTCAACGCATCAGCAATAGAAGCGATTAGTAATTGTTCAAATTTAGTATAATTATGCTCGTCGGCCTTTACAAATTCTTCACCTTTGTCGAACAACGAAGCAAAAAAGGGCAGGGGAGATATGGCAACATCAGTATGTTGTTTCACACCTGATATATTCTCCCTCAGCTTCGCGAAATTTTCGGCAGTTGTTTTGCCTAATGGCGATAAAATATTATCGGCAACAACAAAAACGTCAGGCTCATTTATTTCATTTATACTGCTCATTCACTAATCTTTGCTTCTATAAATTATAACCCGGCAAAAGCGTTTATGTGGTTGGTGCTTTCTAAAAACTCTTTAATTTTTTTAGCTTCTTTATATTTAGGCTGATCTTCAATAAATTTAGGGAAGATCTCGCGCACGGTATCATACAATGATCGTGATAATGACGACAACCTATCTTGGCATTCCAGATAATCTATCGCCTGCAAAATGGTCATTAACTGGATAGCCAAAACCTCAAACGAATTATCAACCACCCGTTTGGTCATCAGCGCGGCATTACAACCCATGCTCACAATATCCTGGTTATCATTATTGTTCGGTATGCTGTGTACATACATCGGGAAAGATAATGTCTGGTTCTCTGCAACCGTCGAAGTAGCCGTAAACTGCATGCCCTGCATCCCAAAGTTAAACCCTAACACCCCTAAATTTACAAATGGAGGTAGTTTTTGGTTTAGCTTGCTGTTAAGCAAATAATTCAACTGCCTTTCTGATAGCATTGATAGCTTGGTAATAGCCGTTTTCAACTTATCCATTTCCAGCGACACATAATCCCCGTGGAAATTACCGCCATGAAAGATATTATGATTTAGATGATCGATAACGGGGTTGTCATTAACCGAATTCAGCTCGTTCACTAGTACTTCTTCCGCAGAAACGATGGTATCGAATATCGGTCCTAAAACCTGTGTTACGCAGCGCAGCGAGTAGTACTCTTGTACTTTATCTTCAAAAACTTCCTGATCCAGATTGTCAGGATTATACAAATGTTCCGACCTGTCGCGGATCATTTTGCTGTCCTTCAAAATATCGCGCATCAGCGATGCGATTTTATTTTGCCCTTTGTGGCGCTTAACCGCGTTTAGTTCCTGCGAGTAATGGTCATCAAAAGCCTCTACTATCTCATTGATCATCGATGAAAACATCAGCGACCAGTTCAATAATTTCCTTGCCTGTATAATATTCAGCATCCCGATCCCCGTCATAGCCGAAGTACCGTTCAAAACAGCCAAACCCTCACGGATATGAATAGAAAGCGGCTTAATGCCGAACTTATTAAATATATCGATAGTTGGATGAACCTCACCTTCAAAAATCACCTCGCCTTCACCGATCAGTACTAGTCCTAAATGCGCTAATTGAACTAAATCGCCGCTGGCGCCTACGCCGCCATGCTCATAGATACACGGACTGATATTTTTATTGATCAACTCCTTTAGCAACTCTACCAACTCCAAATGCACACCCGAATAAGCCAGCATAAAACTGTTTAACCGCGCAACCATTAAAGCTTTGGATAGCTCTGCACTCATTAATTTACCACTGCCTGAAGAGTGGCTGCGAATCAAATTATATTGTAATTGCAGGATGTTTTTCTCATCTACCTTGTACTGCGCCATTGGCCCAAAACCGGTATTTATACCATAAATAAGTTTGTTAGACGAGAACTGTTGCAGGAATTCAAAATTGGTTTTAACCTTTTCTAAAGCAGCGTCGTTAAGGGCTACTTCCTGGTGTTTATAAAGTATTTCAGCGAAATTATCTAAAGTAAGGGTGCTTTGTCCAACAAGTATCACGGGCAAAATTTGTATAAAAGATTAATAAATTTCAAAAGGTAAATGTATAAATTAAATGTAAAAGCGTTTAGTACAAAATACTACGATCGCTTGTCTACAAATTTAATGGCCTTCCTGCTCGCCTCGCTAAACTGCATTTTCTGTATCGCCTCGGCAGTCACGTACTTAATATGCGGGCTAACCCGCAACCGCGCCTGTAAATAAGCCCGGATGCGGTGGTCAACTTCCTCGCTTAATTCTGATGGAACAATATAGATCATCACCTGGTCGAGTCCGATCTCATTTGATGATACTTCGATTACAAAATCCAGTATCTCTTCGCGCTCATTTAGCAAATCAAACAGGGCAGGAGGGTATAAGGTTGTACCTTTAAATTTGATCATCTGCTTTTTACGCCCCATAATGGATGATAACCTCAAACTAGTCCTTCCGCAAGCACAAGGCTCATCAAAATACATACACATATCACCCGTTTTATAACGCAGCAGCGGCATACCCTCAACGGCTAATGTAGTTATAGTCACCTCGCCGGGGGTACCGGGCGGGACTTGCTGATTATTCTCATCCAGCAACTCCACAATAACCAGGTCAGGCTGATAGTGCCCGCCTTTGCCTTCGCCGCATTCTGTAAACGCGGTTTGCATCTCGGTAGAGGCATAGGTGGAATACAATTTAATATCCCATGCCTCAGTTATCTTCTTACCCAAAATATTCGGCGAAAAATCGGTATTGCGGATGTTCTCCCCAATACAAATGGCTTTTTTAACCGAAGTTTCATTAATATCGATGCCGGTGTCTTTCGCATATTGTATCAGCTTTAAAATAAAAGATGGCACCGCTACGATCGCCGTAGGCTTTAAGCGCTTAATGGTTTCCCATTGCAATGATGGTACGCCGGGGCCTAAACGGATCATCCCAGCGCCTAGTTTACGGATGCCAAGATAATAAGCTATCCCCGCCATAAATTGCCTGTCGAGCGTTAGCATTAACTGGTAAGTATCATCCTTTGAGCCATCAGCACAGCTAAAAGAACTAAATTCATTATAAGCCAATCGCTGCAAATCATTTTCGGTAAGCGCTATGGTCACAGGGTTACCTAAAGTGCCGGATGTGGACGTGTATTCAATAACGTCTTCGGTAGGCACGCATAAAAAATCATTATTTCGTTGTTGCAGGTCGTCTTTTGTTGTAGTGGGGATGGTCGCCAGATCGGCAACCGTTTTTATGGCAGATATATCAATACCATGCTTCGCGAATAATTCCTGGTAAAAAGGTGAATTTTTAGAAAGATAAACTAAAAGTTCCTGTAATTTTTGCTCCTGTGTTGCTGTTGTCTTATCCTTAAGATCTTTTTCGGGTATGAACGCCATTATTTGAATTACTATGCCGAAGCTACTATATATTTACTATTTTCAAATTTAGTAAAATTGTGCTAGTGGTATATGTTGAAACATCTGTAACCTTGATTTGTAACGTATATACTTTAAAATACTCGTAATGTTTAAAAAGATTTTCATTTACATTCCTCTTTTTGTTTGCTTCGTGATAATTGCCAACGCACAAACAAAGCATCGTTATAAAGACATTATGTACCAGGGTGTCAGTATCGAAAAAGATCAGAGCTATAACCCCACCGCATTAAAAGATGATCGAAAAGCGTATTTATTTGATCTCTACCGCCCAACTGGTGATGATGCTAAACATCGTCCTTTAATTATCTGGATGCATGGGGGCGGATTTAAGTTTGGGTCGAAATCAGCAGATGGAGTTGAATTATGGAGTAAAACTTTTGCTCAGCGGGGCTATGTTTGTGTAAGCATTAATTATCGCCTAAGCAAAAATAACCCTTTATTTCATTTTGATGAGCTGATGAAAAGCAGTTACTATGCTGTGCAGGATGTGAAATTAGCTGTTGATTATTTTAAAAAGAATGCTGCTCGCTATGGTATCGACCCTGATAAAATCATCTTAGCAGGCAACTCCGCAGGCGGTATTATTGCTTTGCAAGCGGCATACAGTAGTAATGAAGAACTCGCGAAAATGGCCGGGATATCTGCCGATTCAGCTGCTGTTAGTTTTCCTCACGAAAGGTTGAAAGTCGCGGCTGTTATTAACTTTTGGGGCGCTATTTATAACCTCGACTGGCTTAAAAATGTAAAAGTGCCTATAGTAACTTGCCTGGGCAGTAATGATGGTTTAGTATCACCAACGCACAAAAACGCACCCTTGTACGGCGGTGAAGATATTCACACTAAAGCCGATGAACTGGGTATTCCTAATGAATTAAAAGTATTTGAAGGTTATTCTCACGAGTTACAAAAGCATTTCGATCCGTTTTTTGAAGGCGGAAAAGGAACTAAAGAACGCTGGCTGGAAGCAGGTCAATTTTCTGCTGATTTCCTGTATAAAAACGTGATTGAGTAAAAGTTCCAAAACATTATTCAAATCCTAATGTTGAATAATTTATCACCTAACGAATTTCAATTTATGAAGTATTTAAAAATAGCTTTGGTTGTTATGCTGCTAATGGGCAGCATACAGCTTACAAGGGCAGAAACAGTGGCGTTGACTGTTCCAATAACATTATTGCAACAGTTACCACCACCGCCACCGCGCCCGCCATTACCTTTTGCCCGCAGGCATCATTATTACAGGCATCACAGGCGTTCAGGGTTAAGGTTGCACATTCACTTGCCGCCACCGCCGCCACGCCCACCATTGCCAAGATAAATGATATAAATAAATAGATAAGCGGGTAGCCATTTGGTTACCCGCTTTTTTGTTTTAATTAAGATTCTTAAAATTAAACCGTCGGAGTTGCCTTATCAAAAGTGTTTATTCCTAATTCGATGCATCAAAAATAAATACAAATAGGGGCAATTTATTATCTTTACGGTGTGGCAACCCCTAAGAAATCTACATCCAAAAAGCCAACTGTCCGTAAAAAAAATGGAAAAGGTGGGGGCTATTGGAAGTTTATAGCCTTGTTTTTGCTGGTTGTTTTGCTATCGCCATTTTACTATGGCTATGTGCTAAAGGTGTTTACATCCGGGTGGCAATGGATCAAGGACCGGGGCGAGAATCCTCATTACCGCACTTATAAAAGCTTTAATATTCATATTCCATCACAATACACTATTCACGGTATTGATGTTTCTTACGCCCAGGGACGCATAGACTGGCAAAAAGTAAGGGCCATGAATGAGGATAGTGTACATGTTAGTTTTGCATTTATTAAAGCAACTGAAGGATTAATTAAGGTTGA
Source organism: Mucilaginibacter tundrae (assembly GCF_013408825.1). Classification (GTDB taxonomy): domain Bacteria; phylum Bacteroidota; class Bacteroidia; order Sphingobacteriales; family Sphingobacteriaceae; genus Mucilaginibacter. The sequence continues at coordinate 198,492 of NZ_JACCBZ010000006.1, read as the reverse complement.
CCCCTATTTTAAACGCAACTGGCGCGAAGCACCTAAAAATGGTATTACCTGTGGTGCGTATCATTTTTTAAGGGCGAATAAAAACGGTTTATGGCAAGCGCGATTTTTTATGCAAACTGTTAGTATGGATAAAGGCGACCTGCCCGCCGTTGTTGATGTGGAAACCCTGGATGGTTCCTCGCCTGATGAGATGCGTTTGCAACTGCAATCTTTTTTAACCTATGTAGAGCGCCGGACTAAAGCGAAACCTATTATTTACACAACGCTTAGCTACTACGCCGCGTATTTGGCCAGTTATTTTGACGATTATCCATTATGGTTAGCACACTATGACCATTCAGACCTGTATGTTGATAAAGACCTTAGATGGCAGTTTTGGCAGCACTCCGATAAAGCCCGTGTAAATGGTATTAATCATGTAGTTGATTTTAATGCTTTTAAGGGCGATAGTATTGCATTTCAACAAATGCTGTTGCATTAGCAAAATTGTGATTTCGACCGGAGGGAGAATGACAAGCAAGATTATTATTTTAGCCTTTGTTGGTATCCTCGCCATAGCTGTTCGGAAGATGAAATTTGCTTCTTTTCTAATGAATTTCTTATAAAAAAGAGCGGGGTGTCATGCTGAGGCACTCGAAGCATTCGCGTAAAGGCCTTTGCCCGCATGCTTCGAGTGCCTCAGCATGACACCCTTTTTTAATCTTCCCAACACCCATGGTATCCTCACCCACAAACAACAATCTATTTATTGTTAACACCATCCATCCAAATATATCTATCCTGATCCTTCACTGCATCAGCATGGCTATCCACATCAATCAACATAACCTTCGGCGCGTTTACTTGCAAGCTAGGCCAATGAGCCAAACCGCTTCCGTTAGGGTTACCGTTCTTAATAAAGTTAGCGAAGTAATTCTCCATAGTAGCCGAAACTTTGTAGTCATCATCTCCCCAGGCATAAACTTTATTGGTTGCCAGGTTACCTAATGCAAATTCAATTTCCGAAGCATGTGCCGCGCCAATGGTATTGCCATCTCTTTTGCCGCCGACCATAGCAGGGCGCATATGCGCAAATAAATATTGATATACAGGTTTCTCGCCGGTTTTAGCTTGCATTTGGGCAAATTTCCAGGTATTGTAAACGATGAAGCGATCGGCTGCAAGGTTGGTGGCCGCTACTTTAACATCGGCATCGGTTGCTGCCGGATAGTATTTAAAAGCTCCGTCAGCGTTTGGGCCGTAAAGTCTTTGTAATGCAGTTTTGTAATTGCTTACGGTAGCAGAATCATTGCCAATCACACCATGATAATCAACTTCGGCAGAGTTCCAACCCACTAATAATGGTACGTGCATCTCCAGTCCTTCATCAAATATGATTTTTGGTGATTCCGGTAAAAAATAACCGTCAATATCACTCGGGAAATGTGAGCCGGCAGATAATTTTAATAAGGAGTCAGCAGGTATCTTGCGCATATCCTCCAAAGAGATCGCGCCTATTTTTTGGGTGAATTTTACTCCGATATCTTCAGCTTTATTTAGGGTAACAGGTAAAGAAGTGCCTAACACCGAACCGCTTTCGGCAATTGCGCCTACAAACAAGCCCTTAGAAAGCGGTGAAGTCACCTGCGCGCTAACCGACATCGATCCGGCGGATTCACCCGCGATAGTCACATGATTAGGGTCGCCACCAAAAGCGGCGATGTTTTTTTGCACCCATAATAAAGCCGCGTGCTGGTCCATCAAACCATAATTTCCTGATGATTGATGTTCAGATTCTTTAGTCAGTTCCGGGTGGGCAAAAAAGCCAAATATCCCTAATCTGTAGTTGATAGTAACGATAACAATCCCCTTTTTAGCCAGGCTCTCTCCATCATAACGATACTCTGAGCCATCACCCGCCATAAAACCGCCGCCATAAAAATAAACCAGTACAGGCAGTTTATCTTTAGCTGTTTTGGCAGGTGTCCAAACATTCAGGTAAAGGCAATCCTCACTTTTACCAGCGCTGCGAAACTGCATGTCGCTATAAATCGGTGCCTGCATAGCTTGCGGCCCAAAATGATCTGCCTGCCTAACGCCATCCCAATCTAACGGGGGCTGCGGTTCTTTCCAACGCAAATCACCAACAGGCGGCTGCGCGAAAGGTATCCCCTTAAATGAGTGTATACCGCTTGGTTCAACAACACCCTGCAAAGTACCGTTGGTTATTTTAACAATCGGGCCATCATTTTGCGCTAACGCGATATTTGAAATAGCTACCAGCAGCAATAGGGATAATTTTTTCATAGGAGATAATATTGGAGGCTTATATCTTCAAATTTATACGTTTGTCACATCTATCAAAGAAAATATCAAACTATTATCATAAAATGATTGGATAATACTATTCAAAAGCACCGCCTTTCGTCAACCGCAAAATTCGGCATCGTCTGGTTCGGCAACCACACCAAAAAAAACGGCACTAACATTTAAAAGAAGCAGGCGCAGCCGAGAGTTTTCTTTTGCGGAAAAAGAAAAGTGACGCTTAGCGCAGCGATATCAAAGAAAAGCGTTCAACAAAATTAAACGCTTGAATGTATAATATTAAAAAAAGCCACTCTTTCCTTCTAAAACGGAAAAAGTAGCTTTAAATTGAGCCGTTATCGGGCAATTATTTTACAAATTCATCCCACCTGAAACCTCAATTCTTTGCGCATTAACCCATTTTGCATCCTCAGTACATAAAAAGGCAACTACACCGCCAATATCATCAGGCAAACCGACACGGCCAAGTGCAGTCACACCAGCTATATAGTCGTTCACTTGTTTATTATCGCGAACCATTCCGCCTCCGAAATCAGTTTCAATAGCGCCTGGTGCCACAACATTTACAGTTATGCCGCGTGAACCTAATTCTTTGGCCATATACCTGCTCAAAGTTTCAATGCCGCCTTTCATGGACGCGTAAGCCGCATATCCGGGATTAGAGAAACGCGCCAAGCCTGACGACAGATTCACAATTCTGCCCCCATCATTAATTAAAGGCAGTGCTTTTTGGGTTAAGAAGAAAACGCCTTTAAAATGAATATTCATCAATTCATCAAACTGCTCTTCTGTAGTTTCGGCAAATGAGGCATGGATACCGATACCCGCGTTGTTGATCAAAAAGTCGAATTTATCAGCGCCAAAAGTGTTTTTCAATACTGATTTTACCTGCGCGAAGAATGCATCAAATGTTTTGGTATCACCTGCGCTTAATTGAAGGGCCGCAGCTTTTTGACCGGCTTTCTCAATCTCCGCAACAACGGCAAGTGCCTCATCCTTTTTGCTGTTGTAAGTCAAAATTACGTCGATCCCCTTTTTTGCCAGGCTTAAAGCCATGTTTTTTCCTAGTCCGCGGCTGCCGCCGGTTACTAATGCTATTTTATTTGTGCTCATAGTATTTGTGTATTAGATAATTGAAAATTTAAGAATTTGTTTTTGCTAACCATTTTTCGGTGATCTTACTTAACTGCCCAAAAATGATACCCGGCGCCAGGCGACTCAAAATATACATAATGCGAGCCAAGCCAGGAAAGATCTCGAATTTATCTTTCATGATGCCTTTGATAGCTACGTCGATTAATTTATCGGGTTGCATTAATGATTTGCTATCTACTTCCCCTGTAAATTTATCATTCAATGGCGTATTAGCTCCCGGTGCAACCAATTCAAATACTTTGATATTGGTTTTCCTCAACTGAACCCGTAATGATTTGGTATAAGAGCGAAGCCCTGCTTTGGTAGCTCCATAAACCGGGGATATTGGAAATGGAGTTAAGGCCAAACCCGATGTTACATTGATAATTGCTGCAGATGCCCTAGTTTTTAAATGTGGCAAAAAAGCCTGCACCATCCGAATAGGGCCGGATAGATTGATGTCGATCTCCCTTACGATATTGTCCAGATCGATGTGATCATCCTGCAAATTGATCTTACGCATTTCACCGGCATTGTTAATAATAATATTAAGTGATGGAAATTGTGTTATTACATCTGAGCAGAGTTTTTTTATAGCGATTGGGTCACTTACATCACTTTGGAATGTATATGCCAGCGGCAGTTTTTTCTTTGTTAGGTCGAGTTTTGCCTGATCCCGGCCGGTAATAATTACCGTATTACCCATGTCAATCAGCCTCGAGGCAAATTCATAGCCAAAGCCGCTGGTGCCGCCTGTAATAAGTATAGTGTTGTTGGTGAGTTCCATTTTTGTGTTGTTTAATTTAACAATACAAAGATGGGATGAGAAGTAGATGCACAGTTTGCAAACATCAATCCAATGTTTGCAAAATTCAAATCTGGTAGCTTTTACGATCTGAAAGCCACCGGCGCCAATGAAGTTTGTTTCCTAAAGAAATTTGAAAAATGCGCCACCTGTTCAAAACCCAGAGAATAAGCTATTTCAGATATGTTCCAGTCGGTTTGCTTCAGTAATATCTTGGCCTCCTGTACTACGCGACTGGTGATTATATCCGTAGTAGTCTTGCCTGTGTTTTCTTTCAATACTTTATTCAAGTGGTTTACATGCACCGCTAAACGATTAGCATAATCCTTAGCGGTACGCAACGTTAATTTTTGATGCGGCGAATCAATCGGGAACTGCCTCTCCAACAACTCAATAAACAACGATGATACCCTTGCCGATGCGGTATGCGATGGATAAAGCGCAGTTTCCGGCTGAAGCTTTTGTCCATAGTGGATCAATTCCATTACATAGTTGCGCAACAGGTCATATTTATGCGCATAATCCGACGACAGCTCCTTATACATTTTACTGAAAATGAAGTTAATGTCATGCGCCGCCTCGTCGGTAAGCTGAAAGATGGGGTAGCCTCCCGGTTGAAAAATCGGTAACTCATCCAATATTACACCACTTTTTGAATGCACCAAAAACTCATGCGTAAATATGCAGAAATAACCATGTTGGTTATGATCCTGCGGCAACCAATTATAAGGGATTTTAGGCGTGGCGAATAGCAAAGCATTCTTTTCAATATCGATCACCTTATCAGCATATTCAGCTTTATTACGACCGCTGATCAGGCTGATTTTATAGTACTCCCGCCGGTTATAAGGCATCGGGCTTGCCGGGTTTTTACGGAACTTGGCAGCAATATCATCAACATTAAAAACATTAAAATGGCCGATCTCTTTATTTATCCCTTCGGGGATAAGATTAGCAGTTTCTTTGTAAAACTCGGCGAGGGTTGTTGGTTCCATGTACTGTTGTAAAATTCAAATATAGGCAAAATGAAACAAATGCACTTCAATGTCGCTCAGAATGACAAAAGAGAATAAAATTATTTTACATCAACTCTATCCACATCTGTTACCTTCTCATCAGTCACGAACCCAACCCCATCCTTTACTACAATAGGGTGAGCCTTCAAATTATTAGGTGCGCCAGTCCCCACGAAATCCATTATCCTTAAATTTTTAAAATGATTTACCTCGATACCATTGGTCAGCCATGGCATACGTGGATTAGTCCATTGCAATTGAAAATCATTGATGCTTAAACCATCAACATTCTCCGCCAATAAACCGGGGATGTCGCTCTTAAACAAACCATCCTTAACCCGCAAGGTACCACGAAGATCAATATTGCCACCCGCTATTTTATTTAGTTTACTATCGGTAAACTCAAACCTGATATGATTAAAAGAGATATCATGCAATACGCTTTCATCGCTGCCATAAAGCAGTATGCCATTCTCGCCTTTACACACTATATTGGTGAAGATTACATGCCTGATCTGACCCAGTTTAACATTTTCTTTACCTCTAACTGCCGAAATTTGTACAGGCTCTGCATTGCCCCACCAGTCGCCGGTGCGTAAATGGGTTTCGATGTATACGTTAGATATATTAATGTTCTCCAAAGAACCTTGATCCCGCAAAAAGATACCGATACCACGGGTTGAATTAGTGATATTAATATTGCTGATCTGTACATTCCTAACTGTATTCTGATCTAAATACCCTATTCGGATAGCGCTCGACGACGACTGCAAATTGCAATTGCTCACAATAATATTCTCGGACACATGATGCAAATGTTCAAAGCCGGGTATCTCAAAATGATGGTCGAAGCCAGTTATGGCGAAACAATCATCGCCACTGCGGATATCGCAATTGTTTACGATAACATTAGTGCAGCTATTAATATCGATACCATCGGCATTCGGCACCAACAAACTATTCCACAATTTGATTCCATCTACTTTTACCGCATCGCAATCGGCAAAATGCATGCACCAAAACGGTGCGCTGGTTATAAAAACATCCTCAATAGTTACCCGCTTACAATTACTGAACACAAACATCTGATAAGGGCGGTCCTTCGGCACAACTGGCCCGTCACCAATACCCGATGCCACGTGCCTGAAGTTATTACCCTGCCGACTGTATTGTGTGGTCACGCTATCCAGCTTCTTGGCCTTATCCAGCTCGAAAAAATAATCGCTGTTACCATTAATTTGTCCCTGCCCGGTAATGCTTACGTTCTCGGCATCCTGGGTAAAAAACATGCCGATATGTATCGGTATATAAGGTGTGTCTGGTTTGTAAGGCTCGTAATCATTTAAATTGGTGCTGCCACGAAGCTCAGCGCCGCTTTGCAAATACAAATGTACATTGCTTTTTAAATGGACAGTACCCATCAAAAATACTCCCGTAGGCACAACCACATCACCGCCGCCACTGGCATTGCAGGCATCAACTGCAGCTTGTACTGCTTTTGTGCTTACGGCGTTAACTTTCGCGCCATAGTCAACAATATTATACTGTCTTAGCTGCGCGATACAGGGTGTAGCCAGCAGGGCCGCAAATGCAACTATTAAAATTTTCTTCATGTCTTTGGCTCAGTTTATAATTTACCTGTCCTCGATGGTACAGCGTCCGTAACGTAATTAAAGCTCTGTGTCAATCCGCCAACCATTACTTTAAATTCACCTGCTTCGGTAACTGATTTGCTTACGTCATTAATAAACGCCAGGTCTTTTGATGTTAGCTTAAATGTAACCGTTTGCGTTTCGCCCGGTTTTAGGTCTATCTTATCAAAAGCCCTTAAACGTTTGGTATCAGGTGTAATGCTGGCATATTCTTCTCTACTGTATAATAATACGCTTTCTTTTCCTTCACGGTCACCGGTGTTTTTAACATCAACAGTTACTGTTAACGTTTCGCCCTCTTTTAAAGTAGGCTGACTAATTTTAAGGTTACTATATGCGAAAGTAGTATAGCTCAAACCGTCGCCAAATTCATATAATGGGTTGTAACCATGTTTGTCATCGCTATTACCATTCTCAATATTTTTTCGGTAGTAATTTACCAGCGCATTTGCATAGCGCGGGTAGGTATAGGGTAGCCTGCCTGATGGATTTGCATCGCCAAATAAAATATCAGCTAAAGCATTGCCGCCTTCGTTGCCGGGCAGATAAGCCATAATTGTAGCTGCTGATTTACTCTCAATAGGCGTAATAATGCGCGGGCGGCCTTCAGTCATTACCAAAATAACGGGCTTACCGGTTGCTGCTAAAGCATTGGCCAGGTCAATTTGTGCCGATGGCAGATCGAGATCATCAATATTACCCGGGTTCTCTGCATAAGAGTTTTCACCCAAACACAAAACGATCACATCCGATTTTTTTGCTGCTTTTACCGCGGCATCAATATCCTCAGGAGCTTCGTAAGATGAACCCGGCTCATAGCTAACATTATCCTTGCTTATTTTTTGTTCGATGGCTTTTAAAATAGTGTTTTTATCTGTTGTGAATTGGTTAGTAACATCACCCTGCCAGGTATAGCTCCAGCCGCCGTTTATAGCACGCATACTGTTTGCAGCCGGGCCGGTAACAAATACCTTCATATCCTTTTTAAGTGGCAATACATTGTTGGTATTTTTTAATAAAGTGATAGATTCAACAGCTGATTTTAAACTTACCGCGGCAAACTCAGGTGAACCAAATTTTGGATAATCATCCGGGTTACCTACCGGGCGCTCAAATATACCTACCATGTATTTCATTTTCAATATACGCCTAACCGATTCATCAATACGGCTTACAGGCACTTTTCCTTCTTTAACCAATTGCTTTAACAAGTCATAAAAAGTATAATCCAAAGGCACCATGCTCATGTCAATACCTGCGTTAATGGCTATTAAAACCGCGTCTTTTTGCGTTGCCGCGATATGGTGACGAGTATTTAAATATTTTATATCCATCCAATCGGTAACAATAACGCCTTTAAAGCCTAATTCGCCACGCAATACATCGGTCAGCAAATAATGGCTTGAGTGCACCGGTACGCCGTTGATCTCCGATGAATTTACCATAACCGACATCGCACCCGCATTTACAGCAGCCCTAAACGACGGTAAAAAGTATTCACGCATATAACGATCAGGTATCCAGGCTGGGGTGCGGTCCTTACCATCTAACGGGAAGCTGTAACCCAAATAATGTTTCATGCACGATGCTACGTTGTATTTGCTGGCAGGATCGTTACCCTGGTAGCCTCTAACCACCGATGCACCCATGGTTTTTGCTAAGTATGGATCTTCGCCAAAAGTTTCATATACCCTAGGCCACAGCGGGTTTCTGCCTAAATCCAATACCGGCGAAAAATCCCATGGGATATAGCTTGCACGGGTTTCGTAAGCGGTGATTGCACCTTCGCGCTTGGCAAGCTCCGGGTTAAAGGTTGCCGCCATCCCTATTTCCTGCGGGAAAAGCGTGCTGCCTTGTACATAGTTTTGGCCGTGCATAGCGTCAATGCCATAAAGCACCGGTATTTTTAAGCGGGTTTTAGCTGCCGCGTTTTGTATGTCGCTGATGATCTTATACCAATGTTCACGGGTATAAGCCGCGCCGCTTACGTTTAATATTGATCCTACGTGGTATTTGTCTAATGCTTCTTTAATTTTATCCGCGTCTATTTGGGTTGGTTGAATAGTAGCGCCATTGGCGGTTTGTAAAACAACGTCTAAAGTTACCTGAGTCATTTGGCCTATCTTTTCATCAAGGGTCATTTTGGCAAGCAAGGCGTCAACTTTCTTGTCGATATCGCTTTCGGCAGTTTTGCGTTGTGCGTTGGTGTATATTGCGCAAAATAAAATGGCAGCTATCAATACTATTCGTTTCATAAGGGTTATAAGGAGTAATTGGGTTTATAATGCTATTAAAGCACGTTGCTAATATATGCCGATGTATAAATATTATCAGTAAAATGGTAAAATAGTGTCAACAAATGCAATAAAAATATCGGTCTATAAAAAAGTTTAAATCTATATTTCAACCACACAATAACAGGCTATTTTAAACAGCTATATTGCTTAAAAATAGACTATTACCTTTACATTAATGAAAAAAAATATAACATCCGTTCTATTATTTGCTTTCTGCTTTTTACTGTGTTCAAACCTCTATGCGCAGAAAAATAGTATCACCCAGGTTAAACTAACTGATTTCGACCTTCAGTCGGAATATTTAGTGAACGATGCGGGCAGTACAATATCAACCACAAATTACAAATCAAGCGTTTACTGGTTCCCGGTTAAAGTTCCCTCAACGGTACTCACAGGTTTGGTTGCCAATAAAATATATCCATCGCCATATTTGGGTTTAAATAATATGCTGATACCCGATGCCTCAGACAAATTCAACAAAGAATATAACCTGGAGCAATACAGCTTCATCCCGAATCAGCCTAATCCATGGAAAAAACCTTATTGGTACCGTACTACCTTTAAAGTAGCGGCAAAAGATAAGGGTAAAGTTTTCCAGTTAATATTTAAAGGAATAAATTATCGTGCTGCCGTATGGGTTAATGGTAAACAAATTGCCGATTCGACACAAATGGCAGGTATGTTTGCCGAATACAGTTTAGATGTAAGCAAAGAAATTATTGCCGGTGGCGAGAACGCTTTAGCTGTTAAAATATACCCTTTGGATGAACCCGGATTTCCGGACAAAGAACAGTTAGAAGCTATGGGGCCGTTCTATTTAAATGGTGGTCCTACCGGCGATATCGGTAAAAATGTTACCATGCTTTGTTCAGTAGGGTGGGATTGGATCCCGCCTGTGCGCGACCGTAATATGGGTATTTGGCAACCGGTTTATCTGCGTACATCAGGCGCGGTAACCATAAGCCATCCGCAACTAAAAACTGATCTGCCTAATTTGCCTGATACCAGCATTGCCAAGTTAGCGCTGAACTTAACGTTAACTAACCATACAGGAATTACCAAAAATGGTACCCTTAGCGTAATCATTAAACCCGAAAATTTTGTGGGTACTGCTGTACAGTTTAGTAAGGGCGTAGGTGTTAACTCAAATTCATTTAAACAGGTAGGTTTTACTGCCGATGAAGTAAATCAACTAATCATACATCAGCCACGTTTATGGTGGCCGAATGGATATGGCAGGGCAAACCTGTACCGTATCAACTTAAAATATACCGACAATAACGGCGTAAGCGACGATACCACCTTTGTATTTGGCGTACGCACTGTTGGGTCAACATCAACAGATATCAACGGCTATAACCGCCGCGATTTTTATGTGAATGGCAAGCGAGTGCATTTGGTAGGTGGTGCCTGGGTACCTGATATGATGGTGAACCGTGATTCTGCCCGTTATGATTATGAAATGCACTTATGCAAAAATGCAAACGTAAACCTGGTGCGTATTTGGGGTGGTGGTGTTACGCCGCCCGATGCTTTCTGGGATGCTGCAGATCGCTATGGTTTGATGGTATGGTCAGACTTTTGGGTTACCGGAGATACACAGGGTGAATTTAAAGGCTCCCCTGATTGGCCGCTTGAAGGAAACGTGTTTGTAAAGAGCGTGATCAGCACTATTTACCGTGTGCGAAACCACCCAAGTTTATTGGTGTGGACAGGTGGCAACGAGGGCCATGCCCGCAAAGAGTTATATTATGCTATGCGCGATAACGTGATCGCGATGGATGGTACCCGTCCGTTCATTCCATGTTCATCAGGTTTTGCCAAATTGCCTGCGGGATGGGAGGGGGCATATCCCGATAACAAGTCATCAGGCGTTTACAGCGGTGGCCCTTATGCCTGGAAAGACCCAAAAGAATATTACAAATTAGCAGACGCGGGTAAGGACTGGGTATTTAAAGATGAAACGGGTATACCATCGCAACCGCCATATAATACCTTGGCAAAAGTGGTTACCAACTTAACCTGGGATACCAAATTGCCTTTCCCGCTTAACAATACCTGGGGTTATCATGATGCCTGTACAGGTGCTGCCAAGTATGACGAGTACTATAGTGACATGGTAAGCCGTTACGGTCAACCCACAACAATGGTAGGTTTCTCCGATAAAATGCAGCTGATGAACTATACTGGTTATCAAGGGATTTTTGAGGCAGATGGCCACAAGCTAAACGAAACCGGAGGTGTAATGCTTTGGAAACTAAATTCAGCGTTACCAAGTGTAGTATGGCAAATTTACGATTGGTATTTAGAACCTAATGCCGGTTACTATGCCATGCAAAATGCAGTAGAGCCAATCCATATTCAGTTTAACCAGGATGATTCGACGGTGATGGTGATCAACCGCACCTTTAAAGGCACAGGTAGTTTAACCGCGCAGGCTGATGTTTATTCACTTAATAGTAAATCTCTGTATCACCGTTCGGCAAGTGTGAACTTGTCCTCAACCGGCACCACTTCGATAATGCCATTAAAACCTGTTTTGGGCGATATTAATGAGTTTTGTTTTGTTGTGCTGAAGTTAACCAATGCATTGGGCAAAGTAGTATCACGCAATACGTATTGGATGGCGCCAAATAACGATTATAAGCCATTAAATAATATGGATAATGCGAACCTCGCCACAAAAGTAATTAAGGCTGAGAGGGGCTATAAAGAGGATAAATATAGCTTGCAAATAACCAACAATAGCAAACGGATCGCGTTCTTCATCCGCCCGCAATTAATGGTTGAAGGCGAAGAGGTAATGCCATCATACTGGTCGACGAATTATTTCAGTCTTGCACCGGGCGAAAGCACAACCGTAACGGTAAGCGCACCGACGGCAAAAATAGGCAGTGAAAAGCCGAGTGTTTTAGTTAGTGGATGGAATGTGAAGGAGCAGGATGTTGTACTTCCTTAATACGCGTATTCACTAAAGACCATTTTGTTATTCAGTCAGACTTCCGAAGTTTCAAAACTTCGGGAGTTTTTATCATTTTAACTGTATCAAACTGTTTCATTTTGAATCTAACATGCGTAAATGCCGATCTTTTCAAGCAAAATTAGGGCAAAAAGCAGTAAAAATTAGTTGTTTTTGGGCATAATTTGGCCTGAAAATGCGATTTTTCGAGCTAAAATGGGCAATAAAATGCACAAAAATAGAGTTAATAAAAGCCTTTTTGTAGGTTTTTAGGGCGTTTTTAGCGCAAAAAGTGTACCAAATGTACCAACTGTGCCATGTGTATTTGTGGTACACGCGCGTTATTTACGTACCTGTTACCACTTCTCCAACTGCTTCAAATACCCCGAAAGCTGTTCGGCGATCAATTGGTGTTGCGCCATATCCGGGTGACTACCACAACCTTTATTATACCCTCCCGGGAAAAAGAAATGAGATACCCTATTATCTCCGGCATTATTCATGTACTGTTGGATGCCTATAATGTAATTCTTCAGCATCGCGGTTAGCTCAAGGTTGCCCATAGGGCTGTTCAGGCAAACGATATCTGCTTTAGGGTAATGAGACCTGATTTGTTTAATAAAACCCACGTAAGCGCTGCAAAAAGCCGCAGAATCCTGTTTGCCGTCGTTTTGCCCAAGGCAAATGGTAACTACATCAGGAGTATATTTGCTGAAGTTCCATCGTAAGGTATCAGCCCGTAAATTTACTTTGTCAAAAACCTGCGGCATAAGTATATTCATATTGCAGCAGCTATGGATAAGGCCAATGCCCGATACCGCGGTTACATGCCACTGTGCATCAAGCATACGCGCAGTAGTCGGCCCATAACTCATATATGCATTGTGCTGATCGTACCATTTGCCCTGATCGCATTTAACGCTTGAAACATCCATGCTCGAACCACAGGTTATGGAATCGCCTATAAATTCAATTTTCCTTTTAGGTTTATGCATAGGCAATAGCTCTTCGCATTTCATCCCCACAAACTCAATATAACCAATGCCGGATTCTGTATCCTTACAGATAGTCACTGTATGCGATCCGGATGAAAGATTGCTGGCAACTAACAAATGACTAACCTTCCCGGTGGTTTGTATTCTGATAGGCGTATTGTTATCAATAACTATCTCCAAATAATTATGGGTTACGCCATAGAGCGTTTCGTCATTAACAGTGATTTCTAACGATGTGCCTTTAAACTTAGCTTGTACATATACACCCGGATTCCAAAAACGCGGTGCTAGGGGATTATCAAAATCAACCCTGCCAACATATTTAATTTTAGGATTATCGGCAGCGAAAAATGTTAACTCTTTATGTTTTAGAGGCTTCGCGATAGCGCAAAATGTGGTGAGAGCGGCAATGAATAAACAAAAAAGATACTTCATTTAATATTATTGAATTGGCGGGATATATTTACCATACACCGCCAGAGGTGTTAAACGGTTTTGAAACATAGTGTGATCATCCTTTGCAAACTTAACGAAATCATCCGCGCTAACCTGCCCCGGATAAGGCGCGTAAAAATGTGTTGTTTTCCAATTACGCCAAACCAATACAAATGATGTTTGCGGATACTTCTGCAATTTAGGTAATAAAACGCTGGTCCAAAAATCAGCCTGTGGTATACCTTGATAGCCTGTTTCGGCAAGGCAAGCCAATTTATGATGCTCCTTTGCTATTGCCAGTTGTAAACCCATTCGTTTATCTAAATTATAGGCATAGTTTTTTACACTGTTGTAGCAGTAATTATCAAAGCCTATTACATCTACGTAATCGTCGCCGGGATATCTTGCTAAAAAGTCTTCTTTGGTATTAAAATCAGCTACAGAATACACAATCAGCAGGTTATGCAGTTTTTTTGTATTGCGCAAATAATCAATAGTAAAGCGCCATAAGGTTTTGAATTCATCCGGTGTGCAATCATTTCTACCCCACCAAAACCAATTCCCCGTAAGTTCATGAAATGGCCTGAAAAGGAAAGGAATAGCTTCGCCATCCGGTCCTTTCAATGTGTGGGCATATTCAGCAATATTATCTAAATACTTAACATAAACATCATGATGCGAGCCGCCCGGTATAATATCCGCAACGCTGTTATGGGTAGTATCCCAAGCCGATTTTCCGTTAGATGGGTTATCCATATGCCAACAGAACTCATTAATGCCGCCTCGGTCATAAGCCTCCCTAACCAGTTTGCGCTGGCGTTTAAACGGGTGTCCGTTAATGTCGCTATCGCGTTTATGTTCCATCCTCGCAAAATCCCATTCGTATAACGCAGGGTAGGAGCCGGTAACACTTTTTACATCCGAGCGGGTGTCTTGGTCCTGCCAACCTACACCGTAAGCAGTATCATCATGGTGCCCAAATAATGTTCCTGCACCTACCAAACGTTGCATGCTGCTGTAAAGCTGCACTGTTTCATAAGTGGCCAGTTTATCACTTGGCACATATAATTGCTGTGCAAAGCCCACCGAGCTGCACAACAAGGCCGACAGTAGGATTATAGGCTTTTTCATTAGTTTACTTTACTTAATTTAAGCATCAATACTTCATGCGAGCCAATGGATTGTTTTAGTGGCTTATTGGTTGTGCCGATATTCTTTTTAGCCCAAAGGTCACGCAATGCATACGTGTTTTTATTAAAGTCGATATCTAGTTTTGATATAGTATCAGTGATCACATGTTCTTTCCAGTCGAAGTCAATATTTTGCTGGCGCGATGAACGGTTTAAAAAGCAAACCGCGAGGCTGTTATCTTTCAATGCTTTTACAAAGATCTCCATGCCATCAAAAGAGTAATATTTAAAACACTCCATACCCAACGAATCCTGGTCTACCGCGATAACCTCCTTATTAGTTAAAATGGATATTGTTTGTGGCGACATTTTACGTAAATCGTTACCCGAAATCAATGGTGCTGCAAGCATACACCATAATGAAAAATGAGATTTATCTTCAGCATAAGTCATTCCGTTGCCAACCTCCAGCATATCCGGGTCATTCCAATGGCTGGGGCCTGCATATTGCCTGATATGATCCTGTAAATCCAAAATGTGCAAAACACCAAATGACGTCCAGGTACCGTTGTTTAGGTCTTGTGCAAACCCTGCATGAATATCAGTAGTAGTACGCCAAAGCTGGCCTATGTTTTTTGCCCAAAGCCAGGGTGCATGATTTCCCCACTCGCAAAGACTAAAAACCATTGGCCTGCCCGCTGCGCGAATGGCCCGGCTCATGGTCAAATAAGCATCACGCGCATTTATGCTGTCGGTATTGCACCAATCGTATTTTAAATAATCAACACCCCACGATGCATATAATCTGGCATCCTGGTACTCGTAACCATGTGTGCCGGGATAACCCGCACAGGTATGCGTACCTGCGCAGTTATAAATACCAAATTTTAATCCTTTCGAGTGCACGTAATCGGCAAAGGCCTTCATTCCGCTTGGGAATTTCTTTGGATCAGCAACCAAACTGCCGTTGTTATCTCGTTGCATTGCCATCCAGCCATCATCCAATACAAAATAAGTGTAACCGGCATCTCGCATGCCAGACGATACGTAAGCATCGACCATATCACGTAGCATTTGCTCGTTAATATTGGTTTGGAATGTGTTCCAGCTGTTCCAGCCCATTGGTGGGGTCTGCGCCAGCTCTTCAAACTTTTGCGCGAATAAATTTGCGCTGCTGAAACAGCATATTACCACTAGTAATAGTTTATAAAAGGTAGGTCTCATAATTAGTTATTTTTTATCGGCCACTAAATATACGGCGCTGTTTGCAGGAATTGAAACTAATATTCCTCCACTTGTACTCGAAACATTGGCCGGGATTGTCGCGTAATTAGACGGGCCGCCTGATGCTGTTGATGGACCTGTTCCGTTAACATACACTTTGTGCGAAAATGGCGCATTATCAGTCCCTCCGCTTAAGGTATAGTAATAGTAATTACTACCCTCTGCGAAGTTTCTAAAGTTAATTTGTACGGTATGTGTGCCGCTACCTTTGTTCACTAAAATAACACCCGCTTGCCCTGAACTATATGAAGATCCATATGCTGCTATATCTGCGTTGCTGGATGCCGTGGTAAGCAGGTGATCCCCAATATAATGTTGGAAAAAATACATGTAGTAAAATGCCGGACGGGGGTTCCATGCAGGTGCGTTTGGTTCGGCATCTCCCGATGGGGATGAATTATTAAACATACCCATATCATCTCCATTTGAGTACGCGTTAGCCAAATCCCAGCGACTAGTCATACTGATCTGATTTTTCAGTGCTTCGCCAAGCACCATTACCGCATGTACGCCTGCAACGTTCGAAACCATTTGGGCTGACCCGGTTGATTGTATGTTCCATTCGTCCATTGCAACCGGTAGTTGTGTAACCCCTGCTGCTGATGCAGATGATTTTATCCAGGCCATCATCTGACTGGTACCCGGCTCAGGTGTGCCTAAAATTACTGCCGCGGTAGAGTTTTGATCGTAAGGGGTATAGTAATTATGCACAACAAAAAAGTCTGCTGTATTTCCCGCTGCGGTAAATACATTACTGTTCCAGTTGCTCACCTGTCCATTACTTGCACCATTTTGGTCATTAGCACCATCAATTACTATTCCTATTTTAATGCCTGCGTTACCAACTTGTGTTGCAGCTGCTCGCATCGAATCAGCAAATACTTTAAAGTGTTTGCCATAGGTCGTGCCATCCTGAATTTGCACCTGGCCATCCTTGTTTTGTGTTTGGTCAATGCGATAACCAGCTTCCCAATTTCCATAAATTTCATTACCTACTTCCCAATAGGTTGTACGGCCTTTATCATACCTTACCCAATCGGCCGCTAAATGCGCCGCGGCAGCAACCGGGTTGGCGCTAGTACCATAACGGGCATAACCATAATTTACAGTTATAAGCCCTGTACTGTGTGTTTGTTGTAGTGTTGAATAATAGTCATCAACAGTCATTGTCCATGTGCCGGGGTTATTGCCAAACCAGTAACCCGCAGCCGCCGAGTTGCCCTGGTCATCCAATAAATTGGCGGGCGCGTCCGCAGGTGGGGCCGACGTTTGGTTCCAGAAATAAATATCAGAAAGGCTGCCACCAGGAAACCTCAGAATATTAGGTGATAAGCTGGTGATATTATTGATCAATGTGGGCACAGTAGAGATTTGCCCCATAAAAGGGTTACTATTATTGCCATACTCCAAATTTGATACTTTAGTAATTTCCTTGCTTAAATCAACAGTAACAATAACTGCACCGGCTGACGACGGTTTGTCGGCCGCCGTAGTAGCTGGTGCTATCCACGTTTTGGCCGTCCAGTTATTCAGGAAAAAACCTTGTGTATTGGCAATAGCAGGTTCAGTTGGCGGAGTTATAGTTGTTGGTGTTGTATCGGTAGCCATACCGCCTCCTCCGTTCGAGCTACTCTTTTTACAAGCCTGTAATAATAGGCCGCAGCAGACAATAGCTAATAGTGTTTTGTTTAAGTTTCTCATAATTTACTTGTCCGTTTAATAATTTCCATACATGCCCGGCTGTTATGATAAGGGCATTTCCAAAGGCCCGCCTTATCTTCGCCCTTCATAGGTTCACCGTTTTTATCTATTCCCCAAAGCCACTCTCCATTTTGTTTATCTAATATTTTAGCTTTAATATATTGCCAGTTTTTCTCAACTATAGCAAGGTATTTCGTATTGCCTGTAATTTGCCAGGTATTATAAAATCCAACAATGGCCTCAGCCTGCACCCACCAATGTTTTTGTTTACTAAGGTGATGATCGGCAGGTTCATATTCATACCAAAGGCCGCCATCATCGTCCAAACCGGTAATCGTTGCGTCAGTTATTGTAATATTGACAGTTTTAATTTTTTCCAGTAAAAAAATATTATTTATCACTTCAGCGGCTTCCTGCAAAAGCCAGGTAGCCTCAATATCGTGCCCATAGGATATCAGTCCTGATTTACTGTTCCACCCCTCATCAAAAAATAATAAGCAGTGATGCGTTTGCAGATCAATAAAATGATCTAAAAAATTATGGATCAATAGTTCGATCTGTGCTTTTAACTGATCATCCTGCCAAATGCGATATAAATTTGTATAAGCCTCCAAAACATGCAAATGAGTGTTCATCGTCTTTTTCTCATTGGCATCCTTGGCACTTAAGCGTAGGTCATCGATAGGTTGCCAATCCCTGGTAAAGGCCTCTAAATAACCAGTGTTTTTAGTATCAAAACTGTTTTTAACTAATAAATTATATAGCTCGATTGCCAGAGCCCTGGCTTTTTCCTTCCCTGTTGCAATATAATATTCACTCAGCCCGTAAATGGTAAAAGCGGACGCATACACCTGCTTTTTGGTATCTAAAGGATTGCCTTCATAATCCACCGACCAGTAAACGCCCCCAAACTTTTTATCAATTATATGATCAATTATATACTGATACGCTCTTTCAGCATATAACAAATAATCAGCATTTTTAGTAAGGTTATAAGCCGATGAAAACGACCACAATATTCTCGAATTTAAGACGGAACCTTTCGGAGCGTTAGCAACCATCAGATTGCTTTCGTCAATTCGCCCCACAAAGCCGCCATATACCTCGTCAGGGGTATATTTCATCCAATAATTTAAAATATTTGCCAGCTCATCGCTTAGCTCATTTTTTAATATTGAGAGATGATCTTCAACAGTCCGATTATTTACTATCTCTTCCACTTATCATTTATTTTTCACGTGCCAGTATATTGTTATTAGCCGAAATTATTTTGTTTAATGTGTCAACAGATGTTGCCGAACGCAAACCATCTGCAGGGTTATTCATAACGTAATCTAACAACTTAGGCAGGGTAGAGGTTGCCACGTGCATCCTCGTATCAGATGATGCATAGTAAATGTAAACAGTGCCATCCTCATCCGTTACCCAACCGTTACAGAAGACTACATTTGGTACATCGCCCATACATTCATCGTCAGCAGGTGCTATAAAATAACCCCCTGGTTTGTAAATTACTTTAGTAAGGTCGTGCAGATCAGTCATAAATATATATAACACATACCTTAAACCCGCCGCTGTATTACGCACACCATGGGCTAAATGCAGCCATCCATGTTCAGTTTTAATTGGCGCAGGGCCCTGGCCATTTTTAGCTTCGTAAACAGTATGATATATTTTATTGTCGATGATGTCTTCATGATCTATAACGGCATGCTCAATATCATCGCACACACCAAAACCTATACCGCCGCCTTTACCTGCATTTATAAAACTATCCTGCGGGCGTGTGTAAAAAGCATATTTACCATTAACAAATTCCGGGTGCAATACAACATTGCGCTGTTGGGCCGATGGTGTTTTAAGGTCGGGCAAACGTTCCCAATTTATAAAATCGTGGGTGCGGGCAATACCGCAAGCAGCAACCGCCATTGATTGATCATAAATCGGAGCTTCCGGATCGCGCCTTTCAGTACAAAATAAGGCATATATCCAACCATCAGCATGTTCAGTTAAACGGGCATCATATATGTTGGTATCAGGCTCCTCTGTTTCGGGCATGTTAACAGGTATTTCCCAAAATGTGAAATTGTCTATACCATTTGGGCTCTCGGCTATCGCGAAGAATGATTTCCGGTCAACACCTTCCACACGGGCCATTAGCAAGTATTTGCCTTTCCATTTTATGGCGCCTGCGTTAAATGCCGCGTTAACACCAAAGCGCTCCATTAAATAAGGGTTTGTTTTAGGATTTAAATCATATTTCCAAAAAACCGGCGCATGGGCTGCTGTTAATACAGGATTTATATAGCGGTCATAAACACCATTACCAAGCCCGGCAATTTTATTTGGCATAGTAACTAGTTTATCGTAAGCATTTTCTAATGCTGATAACCGTTGTTCAAATTCTCTCGTCATTTCAGTATTTAATAATCTTTTAATTTATTCCACCAGGTTTTTTTAAGTATCACTATGATGACAGCCAGTAGGGCTATAGTCACCATTAATGGTAACTTTTGCATCAGTATTAAGTACATAGGCAATATGGTAAGGCATAGCTGTGCGATGGTACCAATTACCACATTGAACATATTTAATTTAAAGTTTTTGTTAGATTGAAAGTCTGGATCATCAGCCCTAACCAAGGCTTCAATATGCCCCCATGCGCCCCATGGGCGTACATTAACGTAAAATGACCGTAAAACAGCAATTTCAGTAGGAGGGGATGAGTAAGTGCCAATGATTGCGCCCGCAATCGACACTACGAATAATACCGGAAACCAATACAAAACATGTCCTGCATCAACGGTAACTGCTAATATCATAGCTGTTGCAATGCCGCTTAGCATCCCCCAGAAAAATCCATTAGCATTAAAGCGCCACCAATGCCATTTTAAAACATTTGATACAATGTAGCCGCTATATAATGCTGATACAATGAATTGTAAGGCTGCATTTATATTTTTTATGCAAAAACCCAATAAAATACCTATAGCCACTACAACAATGCCCATCAGATAGTTCATCGTCATTATTTTTTTAGTCGATGCTTTAGGGTCTACATATTTTACATAAATATCATTAACAATATAAGCCTGCGCCGCGTTAAGTGTACCGCTAAAGGTGCTCATGAAAGCCCCAAGTAGGCCTGCAAGCAATAAACCAACTAAACCAACAGGTAAAAAGTTATTTATTACCGCCGGTAAGATGCGTTCAAAGTCAATCGCTCCTGTGGCATCTTTCAAGTTCATTTGGTGATAATACAATAGCCCTAATAAGGTTAAACTGATGATCAGCGCGTAACGGATTGGCAACAGGATGATATTTACAAAGCCACTCATCTTACTAGCCTCCTCGGGTGTGCGGGTAGATAATATCTTCTGCATATCATAAGTCGGTGCGGGGCCGGCAAGTGCCGCGAAAAATCCTCTGAAGGTCATCATCATAAAAAATACCCCGAAAAGCGAGTAGCCGTCCTCCTTTATTTTTTGGTTTACTTCGGTAATGATGCCCGTCCAGTTTAGGTTAAGGTGCAAGCCAAAAAATGGACTATACCAGCCATTCGGTACATCCAACAAATGACCTTGCAATTTCATTACAGCGATAATGGAGATCCAGATGCAAGCAGCGGTCATTACAATATATTTGATCACATCGCCCAAAACAATGCCATGCATGCCACCTAAAATAGAGTAAAACATAGCAAAGAGGGTGAAAATTATCCCGTAAAATTGTGGTACATATTTTAATGGCACATCGAACGGCACATATGCCTTTACAGCATTCCATGGCGCAAATATTTCGATAAATTTACCGAGGCCGATAAATCCATAAGCCAAATACCCAAAACAACAAAACAAGGCGAACACGATCACGATAATGTGCGATGCGCCAACGGCTTTGCCGCTGTCGCCAAACCTGGTTTTTAACCACTCGGCACCGGTTGAGGCATTGGAACGGCGTAGCCAGCGGGATAAATACATCATTAAAAATACCTGGTTAAATACAGGCCAAAGCCACGGTATCCAAATACTTTTCATACCGTAGGCGAAGCAAAGGCTCACCATCCACATGGTGCCGCTAATGTCGAACATGTCTGATGCATCGCTTAGGCCAAGCATATACCAAGGCAGCGATTTACCACCGAGCATATAACTTTCTTTATTTTTTCGTGCTTTTTTGCGATACCATAAACCAATAAATACGGTTGTAAGTAAATACAACGCAATTATTGATAGATCTATAAAAGATAGATGCATGGGTGTGTTTTATAAATTAATATATGGCTCGCTACAGCTTTATTACCTTTTGAGAGGAGGGTAAAACTG
Source organism: Mucilaginibacter tundrae (assembly GCF_013408825.1). Taxonomy (GTDB): domain Bacteria; phylum Bacteroidota; class Bacteroidia; order Sphingobacteriales; family Sphingobacteriaceae; genus Mucilaginibacter. The sequence goes on along the minus strand of NZ_JACCBZ010000006.1, from coordinate 176,455 downwards.
GTTTTATTGGCTGTAGCTAAATTAAAATGGTTGTCAACAGTATACTAATACTATTTTAACCATTTAAAATACATAAACTGTTATTAAATGTCTTAATTGGTCTTTCGGGATTATATAAATATCCGGTTACCGGTATATGTTTCCCGGAAATCTTTAGGGATGCAGAATTTCTTACGTTTAAATATCCGGTTGAAGTTCGATATATTGTTAAACCCGCATTTATAAGCAATTTCGGCAACGGTATTAGTAGTGTCGATCAGCATTCTTGATGCGTGCCCCAGGCGAATTTCATTTAAACTATCAATAAATGTTTTCCCGGTTCTTTTTTTTATGAATCTGCTGAAAGATGCTTCGGGCATGTTGGCTATTTTAGCTACCTCAGCTAGTGTGATTTGCATATTGTAGTGGCTGTTCATATATTCAAAAACCTTCTCAATACGCCTGCTGTTGTAGTGGAACTGCTCGTTTGAAAAGCTGGAATCCGAGAGCGTTTTCATATTGCGGGATATAGAAAGATCGTGCAGTATGGACAATAGTTCCAGTACCGAATCAAACCCGCTTTTTTTGTTTAATGACGATATGCGGTCTTTTAATGCCGCTATGGTTTCGGGCGAGAATAATATGCCTCTTTGCGAGCGCTCTATCATGTTTTTAACAAAGCTTAACTGGTTGCGCCTCAAAAATTTATCATCAAATAAATCCTTATGGAACTGTATAGTTACTTCGGTAATTGACTTACTTTGGCATTGATGTGTAAACCAAGCGTGATATACATTTGGGCCAACAAGTACCAGCTCCAGGTCGTCAATTACCTCAATGTGTCCCCCAACAACCCGTTTTGCCCCTTTTGCGTTGATGATCAAATTAAGCTCATACTCCTCATGGTAGTGCAACGGGAAGTCGAATTTTTGTTTAACCCTTGAAAAAATTGTAAAACAATCACCGGGAGTTAACGGCGTAATTTCGCGCATTACGTTACTTGTCATATCAATAAATTTGAGATATACTTAATTGGTTAAGATATTGATACAAATTTAACATATTATTAATCATTAATGTTAAAACACAATTCCTATTTCAAAAAAGAAGCTGCCCTTTTGAGACAGCTTCTTTTTATAATTAACCAATTTTATTATCGACAGGGTTAATTAATGTTACCCTTAATTATTTAAGGAAAGCAACCTCATCGAAGTACATAGTTTCGTCAGGATCGGAACCCTGTCCCTTAAGGAAGAATCCGAGTTGCTTAGCAGTGGTACCATTAGCCCAGAAATTAAGCTGCCCATTGCCAGTGCCAAGTGGTATCTTGTAAAACGTCCATACACCAGGCGGAACGTTGATCTGCTGGATGGCGGCAGGGGAGGTATTCTGCCCATAACCACCAGCCACTTGATCGCCAACTAATGTAAGCGTTTGAGCTTGAGTCCCACCTTTAACCCAAAAAGTCAGATACTTGTAGCTTGGATCATAAGTAAAGCTAGGATACCAATTAGCCCATCCTTCGATCTTCCACCCGTTTGAAGGATAAGTTGCTTCAAGAGAAGCAGTTCCTGAATGGGAGGCGTTTGTGGATACACCTGAAGGTGCAGACCAAGAATTGTCACCCCATGCATTTTGAAAAGTGTTTTTATAAAAGATAGTATAGGCATTATCCAGGTCGTTGAATTCCTGCGTGCTGGTAGCGGTTTTGGTACTGCCAGCCGAATTATACACATAGGTAAGTAGTAGATTAGTGCGATTAACAGTAAGGCCCGTAGGGAACTGAACGGTTAATTGGTCATCTGTTTGACTAATGATTGTACATGTTGCCGTACTGCCTACTAAACCTACGGACGAAACTGTTGCAAATCCAAAACCGGTTAAGGTTATTTGCGAACCCGCCCAGAAGTCATAGTCAGATACCGCGGTAATTGTAGGTACTGGTGTAAGCGTAACAAAAGAGTAAGTTGCCGAACCATGTAGGGTAGTTACTACCAATTTGTTGGTAGCACCGGAGCCTACTGTAGGTACAGTAGTTGGAATGCTTACAATAAGTGAATTATCGGTAATAAGCGCTCTGTTAAAATAAGCTACCACACCATTAAATGTAATTTGAGTGGTGCTACCCAGGTTTTTACCATAGATTACGTAATAATCCTGTTTAATGCCGTTAGTTGTTACTGAGTCAAAAGCAGCAGGATTTATCGGGTAACCTAAAGTGTCGAGAGTGATATTTCCACTATTATCAATGGCTGTTATCACTCTTGGCGTTTTAGAGGTGTCTGTTTTACTTAAAGTATGAACAGAAGTGATGATGGGTGCCCCACTGCCAGCGGTATAGCCAAGGCTATTATCCTTTCGGCAGGAAGCAAAACCAAGAACTATCAATGCCGATAGTATCCAGGTTAAGTTTTTTGATTGTAAGATCATCTTTTTCATATTATATGATAAATTAGAATTTGTAATGAACCGGAGATTTTAACAGGTTTGGATCGGCTGAAACATCAGTAGCTGGTATAGGAATCAGAAAGGCTCCATCCGACGGCGTAATATACAACGTGTTGCGTGTATAATCGGTATAATTTGGAGCTGTACCTGCACCAGAAGAATCGCCCCTGTTTTGTTTAGATATAATTGTACGTGCCACAGGGTGCGTGGTAGCGTTAAAGCCATCCAGGCGTTGCAAATCATACCAATACTCACCTTCTATAGCAAATTCAAGGCGCCTTTCCTTGATCAAATCTCTGTAGGAAAAGCTAGTCCTTGCCGCCAAGCCGGCACGCTGGCGTACCAAATTAAAGTATTTCAATGCTGTCGCATCAGATGTAGTTGCATTAGTATCTATACCATGGCCTGCACCAGGGTTTGCTGATAAACCCAAGATAGCTTCGGATTCAATTAAATAAACATCAGCATAACGCATAATATAAGTATTATTACTAGTTGCCTGAGTTGCGCTTGCGCCATTATTGTCAGCAGGGGTGCCTACTACATATTTTTTCATGCCGGCGTGTGTACCTTGCTCATCAACGGCAAGCGGGGTTGTATAACCGCCGGTAGCTTTATGAAGTTCAGCATAATATTCACCCGGTAACATAATACAACCATGGCGGCGTATACTATCACCAGCATTTTTAAACGCATCTTGTAAATCCCAGGTTGGGCCTAGTTCGCCATAACCATCGCTGGTGCCGGTAAGGTAGTTGCCATTTTCACCATCGGCTATGACAGATTGTATTTGGTTACCAAAACCGTAGCCACCATTTGAGGTCCATTGGAGTGCTATAATAGATTCTTTGTTGTTATTATAAGCTGTTTCGAACAGGTTTGTATATGTTCCTCCAAAATCTAAGCCAATTAAGCCAAATTCACCACTGTTGATCACTTTTTCCGCTTCTGTTTTAGCATCGGCATAATCTTGCTCGTATAAATAAACTTTAGCTAATAATGCTGAAGCTGATCCACTTGATACGTGGCCAGTACTGGCCACATTTTTTGTGCAATTAGCTTCCGCAAATTTTAAATCATTGATTATAAAAGTGTAAACATCAGTTACATAATTGGTAGGTATGGTCTGAAAGCTATTTACCTGTGTAGTTGGATCTGTAATAATAGGTACATTGCCAAACAAACGTACCAAGTAAAAATATGCAGCGGCCCGCATTAAATGACCTTCGCCTAATGCGTTATTAACAACAGGTGTTGGTACAGATGCTGGTACAGCAGTTGGTAAATTGTTTAACAATGCATTAGCCTGCGCAACAACAGTAAATAATGAGTTCCAGGTGCTTTGCACAGCTTGGGTAGCATTTCCTTCCGAAAAATTGGCGAAAGGATCAAACTCTCCATCAGTACCTGAATAACAACGCGCGTTACCGCTTTGCAAATCTCCTATAGCTAAAAACGCCTTTCCATTAAAGCCGAACCATGGTGCGGCATAGAGTATATTTGTGCTTGATTGCACCTCATCAGTTGTTTGATAATAGGTTCCTACTGTTGATGCGTTTTCGGGAGGCCTGTTAAAAAAATCTTTTTTACAGCCGGTTGCAGCCACACCAATCACTGCCGCTCCGATTAAATATTTTATATGTTTTTTCATCTTATTTTAAATTATTGATTAAAACTCAGCATTAAGTCCACCTGTAATAATTCTTGGTGTTGGATACCTGCCATAATCTATGTTTTGTAATGTAGGGTCTTGATTTAATGATCCTACCTCAGGATCTAAACCACTATATTTAGTAAATACATAAAGATTTTGACCACTCACGAATACTTTTAGATGGCTCATTTTAATGTATTTAGCCCATCTTGATGGCAAGTTGTAACCTAGGCGCACATTTTGTAACCTCAGGAATGAGGCACTTTCCAAAAACCTATCAGACATTACCAGGTTATTATTTCCAAATCCCGACCTTGGTGTAGGGATATTAGAGTTTGGGTTAGATGGTGTCCAGAAATTTGCTGTAGAAGCTGTTTGATTCATGTACAATCCATATTCACCTTCTGTTTGAAAAGATACTGCATTTAATACCTTTCCGCCATATGATCCATTCAGAAATATTGATAGATCAAAATCTTTGTAGCTGAATGTGTTCGTAATACTATAAGTGAAATCAGGATTTGGGCTACCTAAATCATATTCTTTATTTGGCGCGCCATTGTTATTTCCAGCATATTCAATATCACCTAAATATATACCGTTACTTACAGTTCTGTCGCTGGTTATTGGCTCGCCTGTAGTTCCCGCTATCCCTAACACATTTTGAGGATGAGCCGCTAAGTATTGCAATTGCGCCTGGGTTTTAATAATGCCTACTACTTTGTAACCATAAAATTCTCCAACCGGGCCACCAACCTGGGTAAGTGTAGCTGGTATTTGTGGGCCGAAGCCTGTAGATACGTTACCAATTATTGGAGGCGCACCATCTAAAGAAGTCACTTTATTATTAAAATGACTAAATATTACATTAGTTGTCCACTTAAAATCTTTTCCAACAATATTGCGACTGGTGATACTTAACTCAATACCTTTGTTATCAATTTCACCTGCGTTAACGTAAGGTGACTGTACAACAGCTTGATTGGAATATTCAGCTGTTCCACCACCAAGGAAAGCAGGTAACGGTTTTTGAAAAAGGAAATTTTTTGAAGTTTTATCATACGCGTCAACACTTGCATCAATTCTGTTATTCAGTAAACTAAAATCAATACCTATGTTTTTTTGTATAGCTGTTTCCCAAGTTAAGTTGGGATTTGAAAAATTATAAAAGCTAAAACCAGTACCTAAACCAGTGACTACAGGTGTAATTGCAGTACCATAACGATATTGAGGTATGTTAGAGTTGCCTGTAGTACCGTAACCCAATCTAATTTTTAGATTACTTACTACTTTATCAACACCAGACATAAACGCTTCCTGTGATAATCTCCATGAAACGGCTACACCGGGGAAATAACCGGTTTGATGACCTTCGGAAAAGTTTGAAGAGCGGTCGCTACGGTCACTGGCAGTGATGCTGTACTTGTCGTCGTATGTATAAATAATACGAGCCAGGTACGACTCCATTGAGGTGCTTCCTTTAGGTTCTCCTAAGCTATTGGTTGATTGTGTGCCTAAATTTAAAGTTTGAATAGTATTACCAGCTGTGAAGCCTTTAGTGCCTGCTTGTATACCATCATAAGTTGATTCCCACACCTCACGGCCCACTAATGCCGAGATCACATGTTTGCCAAAAGTGTGGTTATAGTTTAAGTGCTCAACCCAGTTCCAGTAGTTATCTGAAGCATTATATTCATTTAAAATGGCTTGAGTATTTACAAATGCTGCCGATGAACCAGTTGCACCATAAGAATAAGTGGGTAAAAATGTTTTTGCATTGCTCCAATCAAAATTACCATCAATTTCTGAATGCAAAGTCAAGTCTTTTGAAAATAGGATATCGCCATATACGTTACCTTGTACATTACTTCTAAGCAACGTGTTGGTAATATTTAACGCTTCTTGAACCGGATTGCGTCCACCTTCTATAGTTCCATTTACTACTGCAGGTCCTGCAAAAGAACCATCTGCATTATAAACCGCCTGGTCAGGTGCTGCAAGTAGTGCATTGTAAATAATGCCATAAGAGTTTCCTAAACCGATGTTTGTAAAACTTTGATTAGCAGAAACACTCGTACCTGCTTTAAACCAATCTTTTACCTGTGAGTTAACTGTGGTATGGAATGTATAGCGGTTAAAGCTTGAACCAAGAACCGTACCTTGTTGGTCAAAATAGCCGCCAGATATATAATAATCCGATTTATCAGTACCACCTGAGATAGAAAGAGTGTGGCTTTGCTCGGGGGCATTTTTAAAAATTGCTTCCTGCCAATCAGTTCCAGGGCCTAAGGCGCTTGGGTTGGAAAATTCAACGCGTCTGCCTAAGCCATATTCGTCGGCTAATGTGTTTTCAAATGACGCATATTGTGGCAAGGTCATCATGTTTAAAAATTTCCCTTGTGTTTGGTCGCCATAGTAAAAATCATAATCGATTTTGCCAGATCCTGCTTTGCCTTTTTTAGTCGTGATAATTACAACACCATTAGCTCCACGGCTGCCATAAATGGCTGTTGCCGAAGCATCTTTTAATATATCGATAGATTCGATATCATTAGGATTCAATTGTGCTAAAGGACTAGGGCTGGATTCTTGTTCACTTGGGCTTGCTGTACTTGTTAATTGATGTGCATTATTCGCCCCACCATCAATAGCTACTCCATCTATTACATATAATGGTTCGCTTCCGCTAAAAGATGTAATACCACGTATATGCACCGATGTAGCGCTACCAGGAGCTCCAGAATTTAGTGTAACGGTTACGCCTGCGGCTTTACCTTGAAGCATCTGGTCGATACTTGGCTGGGGAATATCCTGTATGTCTTTAGCAGTTACAGAAGAAATAGCACCGTTTACGTCACCTCTTCTTTGTGTGCCGTAACCAATTACTACAACGTCATTAAGTTCATTGTAGCTATTCTTAAGTGATATATTGATATTTGTCCTGCCGCCCACAGCAATATCTGCAGATTCCATACCTACAAAACTAAAATGCAATACAGCATTGCTGCTTTGTGGTATGTTAATGGAGTAATGTCCATTAATATCAGTAATTACAGCAATACTGCTGCCTTTTAGTGAAACCGTTACACCTGGCAGTGTAACATTTTGGCCGTCACTAACGGTTCCTTTGATGGTGATTATGCTCCCTGTTGTTTGTGAAAATGCCGGGGCATACACAAGCAGAGCCATAAACAGCATCGCCATTTGTAGAATTTTTCTCATAATATGATTAGTTTTATAATTGATTATATCAAAAATACCTTAGGAATGACATGGATTATAATATTTTTTTACCATTCTATAATTAAAAATTGTCTGTAAAAAGGGTATACGAAGCGTATACAAACTAATATGCAAGGCAATGGGTGATATTATTTTAACATTTATTTGTTATAAATAATCAATTAACTACTCGTTTACTTGTATTTTCTCTCAAAATTTCGAATCGGTTTATTCGATTTAGCAAGAACTGCTGTATGGAAATAAATAGTTTTATGATATTTGATGTGAAAAAAGTATCATCTTTTAATAATCACGGTTGCAAGTGAAACCCGCTGAAAAATCATTTTTGGCGTAATCAAATTGTTATTAAGAATGGTTTAACAGATATAAAATTCATTACATCAATATATAAATGTAACAAGGCTTAGTGTTCTGATATTTCAATTTAGTATTACTCCGAAAAAAGATAATTATTATTGATTTAAGTGTGTAAAACTAAAAAGTTTTATAAATTTAATACTTTATAAACTACAATTATTTTGGAGTATAATATGATTAAAGTGATACGGCTATTGATATTGGTGCAGGTTGTTTTGTTGTTTAATATTGTTGTACACGCCGAATCAACTACTGATAGCTTGCTTAACAAACTTAATAGTGTATTGGCTAATAAAGAGGTGCTTGTTAAAAAGAAGCAGGAAACTATTGCTGAAATAAAAAGACAACTAAAATTTGCAAAATCCGAAAGCGCTAAATACAATGTTTATGATCAATTATTTGAGCAATACAAATCATTCATTCATGATTCCGCTTATGTTTATTGCAAAAAATTAAACACTTGCGCTTATGTGCTAAAAGATGAAAATAAAATAAACTACTCCCGTTTAGATATGGGATTTATCTTGGTATCGGCAGGTATGTTTAAGGAAGGATTAGATACTTTGAGTAAGGTAAATGTTAAGTACCTAACCAATGAGCAGCGGTATAATTATCTTTTTTTACAAGTACGCAGTAACTTTGACCTGGCAGATTTTGATAAGATAAACGATTACTACAAAAAATATAGCTCTAAAGGCTTTAGTTATTGTGATTCTATTTTAAATGAAAATAAACCAGGTTCATACGAGTACCTTTCGGCTTTAGGTTTAAAATTACTAAGAAGTGAAGATTATAAAGCCGCGATAGCTCCTTATGAACAATTGCTGCGCTTTAAACAAAGCTATCAGGACAGCGCAATTAATTATAGCTGTTTAGGTTTTGTTTATTTTGAATTGGGGCAGCCGGATAAAGGTTTGTCGATGCTGATAAAATCTGCAATCATTGATAATACTCATTCTACAAAAGAGTCGGTTGCATTAACAAATCTCGCTACTCACATCTTACAGCGTGGAGATATCAAAACTGCTTTTAGCTATATAAATAACGCCATTGAGGACGCTAATTTTTATGGCGCGAGGCACCGCGAAGCGCAGATAAGTAATATAATGCCAATTATTGAAAGCGAACAGATAGGAGGGATAGAGAAACAAAAGCGATCATTAATTATTTATGCATCAATAATAACCGGGTTGGTTTTTTTAGTGATCATCTTTTCGATCATAGTTTTAAAACAACTTAAAAAGCTGCGCATTGCTGATCAGATCATCGTAAATAAAAACAATGATTTAAATGCAGCCAATGCATCGCTTTTAAAAGTAAACAGGCATCTTGATAACGCCAACCGTACCCTATTACAGTTTAATTTAAAGCTTGATGAGGCCAATATGATTAAGGATGAATACATTGGCTATTTTTTCAACACGCACTCGGATTATATTGAGAAACTTGACAGGCTTAAGCGTTCTATAGAAAAAAACATGCGCGAAAAGCGTTACGAAGAGGTTCTAATGGTGCTAAACCGCTTGAATACAAATTTCGAGCGTGAAAACCTGTCACATAGTTTTGATAAAGTGTTTTTAAATATCTTCCCCAAATTTGTGGAAGATTTTAACGCACTATTTGATGCCGATCATCAAATAAATTTAGCCGATGGGCAATTGCTTAACAGTGAACTACGCATTTTTGCCCTGATACGATTGGGTATTCATGATAACGAAACTATTGGTAAAATCCTGAACTATTCGGTTAATACCATATATACCTATAAAACAAAGGTTAAAAACAAGTCGCTGATCCCGAACGAAGAGTTTGAAGACAGGATAATGCTAATAAAGGCGGTTAAAGAAAACGTAGATCAGCTTAATCAGGTAGATTAAGCACACACCACCTTTAAAACATAAAAAAGCTCCGAGGATATATTCCTCGGAGCATTGGGGTTGCCATTATTCAACAGTTTAATTTTTCAAAACTATATACTGGTATGGGGCAAGTGTAATAACGCCATTTAGCTCGCTTCTACTTCCTGTAAAACCATCTTTCCATTTATAAGTTAATAGATTAGATGGAATAGTATAGCTAACAGTCGTATTTCTAAGATTTGATAATACAAAAACAGATTTAGCCCCTAACGTCTTAGTAAAAGCACATACGTCATCACTACTGTATGAAATTAATTCACCTCTTCTAACAGCTTCGCTACTGTTTCTAAAAGCTATTACTTTTTTATATTCGGCGGTAACATCAGGGTTTAATGTCCAGTCAATTTTTGATTTGGTAAAAGGGAATACCAAACGATATGGAGTGCCAACTTCCTGCCCGTCATATATCATTGGTACACTTTTCATATAAGCAACTACTACGAAAGCTGCCATTGAACCTTTTTTACCTCCAAATAATGGTATTGGTGAACCGTCAGAACTATTTACATCATGATTGGTAATATACCTAACCATCTGCTGTCCGTCGGCAGCATTGGCGTAATCCCTTGAGTTGATGGTGTCAATTGATTTTACAGATTTTCCTTTTTTATAGATTCTCTTTAGATTTTCAAAAAATCTAAACCCGAAATTATAATCAAAGCCAGCGTTAAAGTTTTCTCCACGGGTACCTTCAGCTAAAAATAACAATTTGTGTACGGGGATATTTCTAAGCGTGTCAATTGCTTGTTTCCAAAAATCGGCTGGTGGTCCGTCTGCGTAATCACAACGGAAGCCATCCACATTTGCGGTCAACACCCAATATTTCATATCTTTTATCATGGTTAGGCGCATATCGTTATTCTTAAAATTCAACTGGGCCACGTCGCGCCAGGTTTGCGCGTGTTTTATGTTGCCGGTTGAATCTTGCTCGTACCAATCTTTGTTTACTATCCATGGGTTATCCCATGATGTATGGTTGCCTACCCAATCAATTATGATAGCCATTTTTCTTTTATGCACACCATTCACTAAGGCTCGTAAATCATCAAGTGTCCCAAATTCAGTGTTTATTTGGCGGTAATCCTTTACCGCGTAAGGAGAGCCTTGAGCTTTTAATACACCTACCGGGTAGATGGGTAAAATATAAACCACATTAACACCTAATGCCTTTATAGAATCTAAACGTGCTATAACACCTTTAAAGTTACCCTCTTTACTGAATGAACGCATATTTACCTGATACATGGATACATCGCGTCTGTCGGGTACATTCTTATATGGTTTTCCATACTGCGATGGATCAACGTCTGCTGTGGTCTGCGCCATCGCGGTAGCGGGAATGATTCCGGAAAGCATAGCCGAGATGGCCATGTAACTAATTATTTTTTTCATTTTTATATGTTGACTTATATTTTATTATTCAGATCTCAGTTTTTATAGATTGATTATGGTATAAACTTTATGCCTTTGGCAAACTCAGTTTCAAATTGGGCATCATTCATACTTGTTATTAATTTTCCAGCCAGATAGCAATGGTCAAATGTTACGTTCTCCACAAAATTTGTAGGTATCCCAGCTATTACAAAAGGTTTTCCGGCGTTAGCCCAGTGTATATTCTTTAAATAAACGCCATTAATTTGCCCGGCGCCTGCTGTACCGTAACGACGACCTTCAGTAACAATCAATTCCATATTTTTATATTCTATGGCATTTTCTACTCTGATGTCTTCAAAACGAATATTACGGACTATCGATGGCCCATCACATACAATACTAAAAGCCGAGTGTCCGCCAGTGCGCCCCTGTCCTCGCGATGAAAGGATGTCGCAATTTTTTACCAGTACATTTTGCGCATAACCACCTTGTAGTTCAAAGCCCATAGTAACGCCATCAGCATGAGACCAGCCCATTAGTACACAGTTTTTTATCGTGATCGAATCTGTATTGATGTCTTTTGATGTATCCCTGCCATGATTCAGAATGGATTTTATAGAAATGCAATCATCCCGGGTACGAATAAAACAATCATCGATTGTAAAATCTTTACATGATACAGGGTCAATGCCATCAATCCCCCAAACAGTTTTGTAACTAAATACCTTAACATTTTTATAAAGGGTATGATGGCAATCAGTAAGTGTATTACACCAGCCAGAAGTGCTGCGTATAAATATACCGTTCACCTCCAAATTTGTAGTCCCTGATATGCGTACATTACCATTTAATATACCACGGCCAATAATTTTAACATTTTGTAAGTTTCTACCTCTTATATTGGCATTTACCACAGCGCCACCAGCAATATAAATGGTTTGATTGCTTTGCAAATCAATCTCTTTCTCTGTATGAACACTGCCCGGGCCATAAAAAATTAAGTTTTTATCCTGTGCTTTAGGTACATCTTTTTCTAGCGGATTGGAGAATATAGCTAAATGGGGCAGTCCATCAACCTCGATATAAAGTTTTTGAGGGCCTGAAATAGTAAAAGTTAAGCTGCGACCATTAACATGGCCTATTATGTTTCTGCTTTTAGGTAGAATGGCATACTTTTTAATTGCGGAGGATGTTGTTACAGTAATAATTTGCTTTCCCGATGCTGAATAATTAGCTACATTCAAGTTTTCCATACCACCATTGCCTATACTCTCTGTCCAAATAGGCTTATTATTAACTTTAACAGAAAAGTCGGGACTGGTTGTAAGTCCTGAGGGTGGGGGATAGGTTATAACTTGCGCATTGCTTATAAATCGCGTAAACAATAAACCTATAAAAATAAACAAGTATAAAATGGTTCTCATATAATAATCTGTTTCAGCTATATTGGTTATTTAACTATGTTGCAGGTATAGTATTCATATCTAATGGTCCAGGTAAACTCCTGGCCTGGGGCGACTTTTATCTTGATATAAGGTTCGGGGCAAATCGTTTTATCTGCAGACCAAAACACCATTTTTTCGATAGGTTTATCTGCAGTTATTCTAACCGCTGCACCTGTATTGTGATTTTCAATTTTCAGGTCATAGCGGTCGGATCCTTTGCCATTTGTCAGATCAACAAATGATACAAACTTGTTGTCCAGGTCTTTTAAATATATCAACTGGTTCCCTTGCAATTTTACATAGTCCGGTTTTCTGTTTACTATTCCGCTTAGATCAAATGGAAACGTAATATCAAATCCCGCGCCTGTTGGTTGGTTATCCATAACTAAAAAATTATGGTCGAATACTGATGTTTCGATGATGCGATTGCCGGTATTCTTTAAAGTATGGCTTAACTCTAATATTGGTTTATTCTTAATCAGCTTTACAGTTTTTTCATAGCTGTACGAATATGCGGAGTCTTTTAGAGTATGGGTGAAAATTACCTGATCCTTTTTAACCTGCACATCCCATTTTCCAGGATTAACAATCTTGTACAACCTACTGAACTTATATATAGAATCATCGGGCTTGGTTAATACACCTACGCCAATCTTTAAAAAACTGCCACCAATTCTAGCTTTATCATAACCTAATGGGTCAAATGATTCTACAGGCCCCATAACCGCATCATCCTTTAATGGATCATAATTTTTAAACCATTGGCCATAATAGCTATGGCCATTATAAGTTAGGCTGGGAATGATTCCGGCCCAATCAAATCGCACAGCGCGATAATAACCGGTGGTAAAGTTAGGTAGATATAAATGAGCTGAAATTAAGCCATTATTTATTTCAACCTCATTAGGCTCAATAAATGATGAAATGCAAACAGAAATGCCAATTAACAGACAAGTAATTATGTAAACCTTATGTTTAATGAATAGCTGCATTATTATATGCGATAAATAATTGGTATGATAAGTTGATATTGTTTTATGATCAACATCAACAAAAAGCTTCATTGGTTGGTGTTAGCTGCCATTTAGGTGCAACACTATACAAATGAACTATTCATCAGTACAAAAATCAATACAAGAAATAGCCTATATAGAATTTAATATGTGGCAGTATATATAAGGGTTTGATTTATAGATTATTGTGCGTGTTTGTGTTGTTGTTAAATATTGATTTTTATTTAATGTAGAAATGTTTAAAATACAATTATCCATCTTAAATGAGATCAAACACAATTTATAAAAGTCGGCTCTATTGGGTTAAGTCGATAATTTCATATTTAAAATCAGTTTTTTGATTCATATTATCTTTAATAATAATCTATATATTCTTTTTGCGTTTAAGTAAGTAAGTAATTGATTATCAATCTATTATTTATATATGTTATTTGATTTTTTTAATATTGGATGTTTGATTAGTTGTATTTCCCTCCAATCCTAATTTACTTTGATAATCCTATCGCTATAGCAGTGGATAGTTTTAACCAATTTATTAAACCCAAAATCAATGAAACAAGTTTACTTATTTAAGTATGGTCTTACCGTGCTATTATTAATTTGTGCAATAAGTGTGTTTGCGCAAAACAAGCCTTTTACAGGTAAAGTAGTTGATGAAACAGCGCAGCCTCTTCCGGGCGCAACCGTCCATATTAAAGGGACTGATCAAACGACTACTACTGATGCAAAAGGCGTGTTCTCATTTCCAAACAGAGGTCAATCGGCAATTGCCGTAACAATCACTTTTGTTGGCTATGATGTATTTGATAAAACAATTGCTGCAACAGATGAAAGACCGATTATTCAATTAGTCCCTAATCAAAAGGCTTTATCAGAGGTTATTGTTGTAGGTTATAACTCCGTTAAAAAGACCGATCTGGTTGGATCTGTATCAAGTATTTCAGCTAAGGACTTAAATCCTGGTCCGAGTACCAACCCTTTAGATCAATTGGCAGGTAAAGCGGCGGGTGTGAATATTACCTCAACAGGCAGTGAGCCGGGAGTTGCGCCTACAGTGCGTATCCGCGGTATAACTTCACTAGAAGGCGGGAACGATCCCTTGGTAATTGTTGACGGTATACAAGGTGACATGACTTTATTGAACCAAGTACCTCCAAGTGAAATAGAGAATGTACAAGTATTGAAAGATGCTGTTGCAACAGCTCAATACGGTTCACGCGGCGCGGCAGGTGTAATTATTATTACTACTAAAAGAACCCAGGCCGGTAAAACAAGTGTTGAATATACTGAAAACACCTCGCTTGATGTTATTGCAAAAACCTTGCATGAATTAAATGCAGCACAATGGACACAGGAGGCAGCTGCTTTAGGTGTTGATGCTTCGGCCAATCACGGTTCAAATACAGATTGGTTTAATTTGTTGACACAGAATGGTGTAACTCAAAATCATACACTTGCTTTTGGCGGTGCTACTGATGAGTTTAACTATCGCGCGTCATTAAGTGCTATTGACGAAACAGGTATCGTTATTAATTCAAATTATCATAAATACATTGGCAGGATCGTGGCAACACAAAAAGCTTTAAATGATAAGCTTACCCTGACTATGAATTTAAATAGTGGTGTTAATAATACTACCTATAGCCCTACAGGTGTGGGCCCTGTATCTTATCAATCAAATTTGATAAGCCAAACCTATATCTCACGGCCAACAGATCCGGTATACAACACTGATGGAAGTTATTATATCGATCCAAATGTATTTCAATACGTAAATCCTTACGCAGTAGCTAAAACAGTTAAAAACGTTGATGATTTTGATAACTTGTTCGGAAGCTTAAGAGCTGATCTGGATATTTACAAAGGATTAACAGCTGGATGGTTTGGCAGTTGGAGAAAAACCGATGAAAATACGGGTTATTACGCTCCTGCATCGTCAACCCTTACAAATGCTATCGCTTATAATGGTATTGCTAACATTAACAACAAGCATACCGATGAGAAATTAATGGACATCAATTTGAAATATACCCATGATTTTGGCAAAAGTCATTTTGATATACAAGGTATTTATGAGTGGCAGCGCCAAACTTATTTTGGTGACTTTGCGCAAGCCCGAGGTTTCATAAATGATATTGCAACTTATAACGCTTTACAAGCAGGGACATTCGCCGATGCGCAACCAGGCGACGTTTCATCCTATAAAAACGATAGGACGCTGGTTTCATTCATCGGGTTGGCAAATTATAATTTTAACCATGAATATTACTTAACCGCCAGCTTTAGGCGTGATGGTTCATCTGTATTTGGTATAAATAACAAATTTGCTAATTTCCCATCAGCTGGTGCTTCATGGAAAATTGATCAGGAAGATTTCATAAAAGATCAAAATGTAGTAAGCAGTTTGAAATTACGTGTAGGTTATGGCGAAACAGGTAATCAGCAGGGTATTCAGCCGCAAAACTCGCTTGCGTTAGTAGGTTTAGCCGGCACCACTTATTTTGGTGGCCAGGTAATACCTTATTATGCTGCAACTCAAAATAATAACCCCAACTTAAAATGGGAAACTAAGAAACAAGCAGACGCAGGTTTGGATTTCGGTTTATTTAATGACAGGCTTACCGGTACCTTTGATGTTTATACAGCTAATACCGATAACCTTTTATTTAACTATGCTGTACCTGTTGAAGGGCCGTTTAATTATCCTACATTCCTTACAAACCTTGGTTCAATCCAAAATCGCGGACTTGAGCTTTCATTAAGCTACGCGGTAATCAGGAATGATAAAATGACATTCACACTTGCAGGTAATGGGTCATTAATGCAAAGTAAAGTGTTAAGTCTTGGTGGTGATATAGAAGGCGTTAATGTTCCTACCAATTATGTGGGTACCTATACTCCAAATGCCTACCTGGTTGTAGGAAAACCGATAGATACTTATCTTATTTTACACCATACAGGTGTAGATGCAACCGGTGCTGAAACTGTTGCAGGTGAAGTAAATGGACAAGTTGATCAAAGTGCACAAAGTGCAGCCAGGGTTGATGAAGGCCAAGCTTTACCTAAATATGATTATGCATTCACTCCGTCATTCAGCTACAAAAACTTTGATGTGTCGATGGTTTGGCGCGGTGCTGGCGGCAACAAAATTTACAACTCAGTACGCTCAACATTAAGCTTGTTACAAAATATAGGTAAATCAAACGTGCTTGAAAGCGCGGTTCCTGAAGGTATACATTCGTCTTCATTCGCTTCTGATGAGTGGCTAGAAAGTGGAAACTACCTAAGGTTTCAGAATCTATCATTCGGTTACAGGTTTAACGTAGCTAACAACAAGTACATTAGTTCTTTACGTGTATCATTAACCGGGCAAGATCTATTAACCATAACCAAGTATACAGGGCTTGATCCTGAAGTTAATACCAGTGGTGGTGGTGCACAAGGTATCGGAAATACAGGGTATCAGGATTCATCGGGTAATGATGCCGGAGTTTATCCGCTCACCAGGACATTCTCAGCAGGTTTAGATATTGTATTAAAATAATTAGAGTGATGAAAAAGATATTATTTGGTATTTTAATAGTCGGCCTTGCTGCTCAAAGTTGCACCAAGGTAAATGAAAACGTTTACGACAAATATGCCGCGAATGCGTTTTATGCAACACCTGCCGGCCAGCAGGATGCATTGGCAAGTATATATGGCCAAATTACCGGCACATGGGGCAATAACTATGCAGGCCGGGATAATTGCTGGTATGACCTTAATGAGTTTTCATCTGATGAACAGGTGATACCTCACCGTAATACAGGCGACTGGCAACTTGATTTTGCGCAACTATACACACGTACAGCACAACCAAGCCTTGGTATAACAAACAATACCTGGATCTGGCTCAATCAATGTATCCACGCGTCAAACCTTGCTATTAGTCAGTTAACTGCATCAAATGCGGCTCCTGCATCGATTGCCGAAGCTAAAGTTGCAAGGGCTTGGGCTTATTACTTAATGATTGATGATTTTGGCGATGTGCCTTTTTATACAGATAACAACGTTAATTTGTCAACAATTAAGCAAACACCAAAAGCAACCATTTATAATTTTATAGTGTCTGAGCTTAAAGCTAATGTTGATTTGCTTCCTACAACAAGAGGTGGCACTTTCTACAATCGTTTTAACAAATATGCGGGTTATATGGTGCTTGCCAAGGTTTACTTAAACGCAGGCGTATATACAGGCACCCCGCAATGGCAGGCTTGCCTTGATGCTTGCGCCCAGGTTGCCGCTGGTGGTTACACATTACACCCAGCTGCACCGAATACTGCAAGTTTAAATGGTAATAGTTACTGGGATCTTTTCGGTGATGTGTGCCCTAATGATGAAACCATTTTTGCATTATACCTAACTGAAAATATTGTGAGTGGTAACATTTACTCTATAAGGAGTTTAAATACCCCTACAGGTGTGGCATTAATGGGCTTTGCTGGTTGGAATGGAACCGTTATCCCTTCAGAGTTTTATAACAAGTTTGATCCTAGTGATATTAGGAGGCAGCAATTCCTGGTTGGCGCGCAGCCTGATGGTACAGTTTATACCACAGATGTATCGTCGCTTATTTCTCCGGGAGCAGCTCCAAATGAAGGTATACGTGATGTTAAATTTTATCCTACAGGCATAAAAGACGCCAGTGGTGCATCAAATGATTTCCCGGTGTATAGGTATGCCGACGTTTTATTAATGGAAGCAGAATGTAATGTTCGTTTAGGAAATGTACCAGCGGCCGCACCATTCTTAAACCAGGTGAGGGAACGTGCAGGGTTAGCTGACATAGCAGATCCAACGTTGCAAAATATTTATGATGAAAGAGGATTTGAATTAAATATGGAAGGCCATCGCAGGCAGGATATGATCCGGTTTGGGACATATCTTGATGCACATGGGTTTGTACCACAAGGGCAAGCTTATATGGAATTATTCCCTATACCAACAGCACAGATCAATGCGGATCCTTCATTAAAACAGAATCCTGGTTATACTAATTAATAATCATTATGAAAAAATTAATCAATTTTACATTAATAGCAATAGCCAGTTTGGCTGTTGCTTGCCATAAGGATGCTGCATTAACCAAGTTACAACCGGTAGCGTTTACAGGCCCGTTAACATCAACAACAACAAGCGTTGATATTACACCTGCTGATACCGCTTCAACAGTTATAACATTTAACTGGCCGGCAGTGGTTTATCCTTACAAAGCACATGTTACTTACACTTTGCAAGTGGATTTACCCACTGATACAGTTGGTGCCACTCCATGGTCAAACGCTGTAAATGTTACAGTAGGAAGCGATGTATTAACAAAAGCATATAAAGGCAGTGATTTTAACGCATTGGCTATACAAGCGGGTATCGGCGCTAATGATACCGGTAAACTAGTTATTAGGGTACAAGCATATCAGGATCGTAATGCTTATTCAAAACCTATTACAATTAGCGTTATTACTTATAAACCAGCTGTTATAGTTCCTCCTTTTAATGCCGGTTACCCAATATTATATTTACCGGGTGATTATCAAGGATGGTTGCCTAACGCTATTGTGCCATCATCTTTTGGAACAGCAGCAGCGCCAACTGTTGGAGTTTATCCAATTTCGGCTGCACCAAATATATACGAAGGTTATATTTATGAGCCGGCAGGAGGTACCTATCAGTTTAAGTTCACAAATGCACCTGATTGGAATCACATTAACTATGGTGATTCTGGTACCCCTGGTTTGCTTACTACAGACGGAAACGCAGCAGGTATGACATTGCCAGGCCCAGGTCTGTATGAAGTGTCTGCTAATCCTGTTACACTTGCTTGGACTTATACCTTAACAACATGGGCAATAATTGGTGATGCTACACCTAATGGCTGGAATACTGAAACTGAAATGACCTTTGTTCCGTCAAAAATGGCTTACACAATTAAGCTAAATATGGTTACAGCCGGATCATTCAAATTCAGAGCTAATAATGCATGGAATATTGATTTTGGTATCGATCCAGCTACTAACAGGATATTTTATGCTGATAATCCAATATTTGGAGGTGGTGGTTCGAAATCTGGTCTTAATAATATGACTGTACCCGCTAATGGTACATATGTAATCACATTATATCTTGGTGATCCTAACGATTATTATTATACAGCAGTAAAACAATAACTATTCAATAGGCAGCGCGAAAGCGCTGCCTTATTTTAATTTGCCCATAAATATGATTTTAATACTGCATCTATTATGATTGCAAGCAAGTTATACAAGCCGCTCAATGTGGCTTTTTGCAGTCAAAATATTTATAAATACAAACAATACTACAGCGCCATGCATGGCATAACGCAGTTTAAATTCATTTCTAAAACAATTCATGAAATTTATTAAGATCACATTTATGCTTGCGTGTCTTTTGAATATGCCGCGCCTAATGGCGCAGTCTCCTGTTTCAACCCCAGGTAATCTGGGAACAGTTACTATCGGTCAGCAGGATGTATCTTTCAAAAGCACCAATGCCTACGGAAGGATTACAGTTTACTCTCCTTCAATTATTCGCGTACGATTGGATAAAAAACCAATGGAAGGGAACTTTTCCTACGCTGTTGTTGGCGAACCACAACAAACAAAAACTACTATTACGCAAACTAATGAGACTATTACACTGGTAACCGACTCAGTTAAAGCGATCATTCAAAAACAACCATTTTCAATTGCTTTTTATACGATAGATGGAACCCCTATTAATGAGGATGAACACGGTTTAACTACCTCATGGGTGGGTACATCAGTAACAACATATAAAAAACTGCAAGATGATGAACATTTTGTAGGGCTTGGTGAAAAAACAGGAAATCTTGACAGAAGAGGTAGTGGTTACACTAACTGGAACTCGGATGTATACGGTTACCACATTGATCAGGATCCCCTATATTCTACAATACCTTTTTACATTGGCATTCACCACAATATAAACTATGGTATTTTTTTAGATAATACTTACCAAACCGATTTTAACTTTGGCGCAAGCAATAATCGCTTTTCTTCATTTGGGGCAAGAGGAGGGGAAATGAATTATTATTTCATATACCATAAACATCTTGCAGATATTATTACGTCATATACCTACCTAACCGGCCGTATGCCAATGCCCCCGTTGTGGTCGTTGGGTTACCAGCAAAACCGTTACAGTTATTACCCGCAGGCCGAGGTAATGCGCATTGCACGCACCCTGCGCGAAAAACGCATACCTGCTGATGGCATCACACTCGATATTCATTACATGGATCAATATCAATTGTTTACCTGGAATCATAGCCGTTTTCCTAACCCGGCACTGATGAATGATACATTAAAGAAATTGGGCTTCAGAACAACTGTAATAGTTGATCCGGGAATTAAAGTGCAAAAGGGCGCGCCTGCTTATGAAAGTGGTTTAAAAGATGATGTATACATAAAGTATGCTGATGGAGAACCATATACTGGTCAGGTTTGGCCGGGCTGGTGTAATTTTACTGATTTTACAAGTCAGAAAGGGCGTGATTGGTGGCATAAACAAGTTGAGTTCTTTGCAAAATCAGGGGTTAGCGGTATCTGGAATGATATGAATGAAATATCAACCTGGGGCCAAAAAATGCCTGACAACGTAATATTTAATTATGATGGTAAAATAACTACTCATTTGGAAGCGCATAACGTGTACGGTATGCAAATGGCCCGATCAAGTTATGAAGGTGCTGTTGAACAATTTAAAGAGCGTCCATTTATACTCTCACGATCAGGTTATGCTGGTTTACAACGATATACGGCCATCTGGACGGGCGATAACCGCGCTGAAGACGATCACATGCTACAAGGTGTACGTTTATTAAATAGCCTTGGCTTAAGTGGCGTATCCTTTACCGCTATGGATATTGGAGGATTCACAGGTAATCCATCCATTCCTTTGTATACTCGTTGGATTCAATTAGGTGCTTTTATCCCATATTTCAGAAACCATACGAGCCTGAATTCAAAAGCTTCGGAACCATGGACTTACGGAGAAGATGTGCTCGATATAGCGCGTAATTATATTAGCTTGCGGTACCAACTAATGCCATATTTGTATTCAACGTTTTATGAGTCCACTCAAAATGGCTTGCCGGTAATGCGCTCATTGGCTATTAACTATACGTTTGATCCTAAAATACTATATCCTGATTATCAAAATCAATATGAATTTGGCGATGCATTTATGGTAGCTCCATTTGAAAGCGATAAAGATTATGGTAAAATATACTTTCCTGAAGGTATATGGTATGATTTATACACAGATTCGGTTCAAACAGGGAACCAAAATAAAGTTATACAGCTAAATATCAATAAATTGCCTGTATACGTTAAAGGGAGTAGTATAATTCCGATGCAATCGTTGGTACAATCAACAGCAATACTACCTACAGATACGCTTTCAATTCATATTTATAATGGCAACAAAACAAATAGCTTTGTATATTATGAAGATGATGGCATAAGTTTTCAATATAAAAATGGAATATATTATAAACGCTTAATTACTTTTAATCCGTTAGCACGTAATATTACTTTAACCGAAGCAGAGGGTAGTTATGCCACTCACTTTAAATATATAAAATTAATATTTCATGGTTTTAACCAGATTGATAGTATTAGCAACGGTAAAGGTCAGCTAAAGCTGGAAAATGGAAATTATGCTTTTTTAAGCGCGGCTGCTAACACCGATCCACAGGGTAGTACGTCAGCTACTGAATCCTGTGCTGTAAAATGCGTAGTAATAAAAAATAGTCAAAATAAAATAAATCTTAATTATTAAATACAGGAGGAATTGTGAATATGAATATCCAAAAACTAAAATTGAAACCCTACAGCCCAATATTGTTGCTGGTAACAATACTGGCATTTTCAGGTTGCAGCAAATCAAAACCGTTTGTACCAACACCAACCCCAACTCCGGTTAGCAGTGGCGATCCTGCACAATATGGTACACCTTATGCCAGTGTCCCTGCTACAAAAGATATAGTAATGTATGAGGTTAACATAAAAACGTTTCCAAACGCTAATTTCGCCGGTGTTGAATCCAGGCTGGATTCTATAAAAGCTCTAGGCGTTAACGTGATATGGTTGATGCCTATTTACCCAATTGGCGTACTAAAAGCCAGTGGGTCTCCTTATTCTGTTCAAGACTATGAGGGTGTAAACTCTGCTTTTGGTACATTGAGTGACTTGCGGGCTTTAGTAACACAAGCACACTCTTTAGGTATGGCAGTTATTTTAGATTGGGAAGCTAACGGTACATCATGGGATAATGCCTGGATTACCAGTAACCCATCATGGTATATTCAAAACGGCGGCGTTATTCAGCAACTTTCAACATATAGCGATGTTGCAGCGTTAAACTTTAGCAATCAAAGCATGCGTTTAGCACTAATTAAGGCTATGAAGTATTGGGTATTTACCGCAAATGTTGATGGTTACCGTTGTGACTTTGCTGATAACCCACCAGCTGACTTTTGGACACAGGCATTGGATACCTTAAACAATATAACAACCCACAAACTAATCTATCTTGCTGAAGGAACTGCCAGTACCGAAATATCATCGGGCTTTCAACTTGATTATGCATTTGATTACTATGGCTCAATTAAGTCGTTATTCGCGGGGTCATCAACGCCTAGTTCATTGTTCGCCACTAACGCTACCGAAATTAGTTCAATACCTGCATCAGGTACTAAATTAAGATATATAACTAATCATGATGATGCCTCTTCTGACGGTAGTACCATTACTGAATATGGTGGTAAACAAGGAGCATTAGCAGCATTTGCAATAGTATCATATATGGGTGGTGTGCCATTGATTTACAGCAGCCAGGAGGTTGGTTATCCAAGCGCGATAAACTTTTTTAACAATGTACCTGTTGATTATACAGCAAATCCTGATATGGTGGCTGCATACAAACAAATATTAGCTTTTAGGGCCGCACATGAGGCAATAAAAACCGGAGCTTTAACTCAGTATAATGATGCTAACATTGTCGCATTCGAAAAAACATCAGGTACTGATGATGTATTAATACTAGCAAATACAAAAAACGCCACTGAAACCTTTAATGTACCAGCTCCATTACAAGGTACAACCTGGGTAAATGGCTACACTGGTGGCAACGTTACATTTTCAACACAGTATACATTGCAACCATATAGTTATCTTGCATTTAAAAGGTAAATACTGCTAATACCTCCACGCAGGTGGTTTTATAATAAAAAGGGTTCTTTATTGGTAAAGGACCCTTTTTTTGTGCCTTTATATTAGGGTATCTTACTGAATATATTGGTTGTATTATCCTGGTTTTTCTGCTAAACCGTTAAGCATATTTAGTAAAATACGCATTTTATAGTATTCTTGTAGCATCAATTTAGCCACTTTCTCATCCATTACACCTAAGTAAATCGGCTTTAATACCCATTTAAAGGCAGATTGTGTAAAAAAAAATAAGCTGGAACAAAGCGTATCGTTTTTTTTGATTTAAATCTTTTAAATAAGCTTTTTGACTGATTATCAAGCATAAATTGATTTATATCATTGTGATTGAAGCGTTTCAAAATGAACATAAAGTACTTAAAATCAACTATTTATGAAAAATAAATTTGTTTTTTTATTTCAAACTTTCATAAGTTTGATGCAACCAATACAGGATAACCTAAGTAAAAACCTGTGCATTTTTTTATTAATTAACCAAGTATGAACAACCAACTGTACTATTTAACTAGTTACGGCTAGCAGCCGGTGTACGTTCTTTTATTTCTATTAAAGAACAAACCTAAAACACAATCATAAACCAATTATTAATTTATTATTCATGAGAAAAACAATTACAATTTTATTCATTTTCCTGTTATCGGGCATATCAGTTGCCCTAGCTCAAAACATCACTGTGAAAGGAACAGTTGTTGATAAAACAGGAGCTGCGTTGCCAGGTGTTACTGTAACATTAAAGGCGACTACTATTGGTACTCAAACTGATGCTAACGGCCACTTCAGCATCAATGCACCAGTAGACGGAACATTAAGATTTACATTTGTTGGTTATAATGCAAAAGAAGTTGCTGTAAATAACCAAATGGTAATTAACGTTAGCTTACAAGAAAATACAACCGACTTAAATGAGGTCGTAGTAATAGGTTACGGGACACAGAAAAAAGCAACTGTTACAGGTGCAATTTCTGGTGTCTCAGCCGCTGATTTAAAAGATCAACAAGTTTTACGTGTTGATGATGCTTTGGAAGGCCGTGCTGCAGGTGTAACTGTAACACAAACTTCAGGCGCACCGGGCGCTGCCCCTAATGTAATTATAAGAGGTCAAAACTCATTAACAAATGGTTCTCCTTTATATGTTGTTGACGGTCAGATATGGGATAACGGTGGTTATGAATCTATTAATCCAAATGATATCGAATCACTACAAGTGCTTAAGGATGCTTCTGCAGCTATTTATGGTTCCCGCGCATCTAATGGTGTTGTTTTAATCACAACCAAAAAAGGTGCTATTGGTACACCAAGAATTACTTACAATTTTTACTACGGTAATCAATCTGTTGCTAAAAAAGTAGGCTTAGCAGATGGAACACAGTATGCTGAGTTAAGAAATGAGTCTGTAACAAATGATGGTGGCACAGCGCCATTTGCTAATCCGTCACAATATGGTACTGGTACTAATTGGCAAGATCAAATATTTGGTAACGCGCCAATTATGCAACAAAATCTTGCAATAAGCGGTGGTACAGATAAATCTAATTATTTTACATCTTTAGGTTATCTTAATCAAGAAGGTATAGTTACTCCAGCTTATTCTGATTATAAAAGAATGAACTTCAGAGTAAATACAAGTTCTAAGCCGAAAAGCTGGTTAACTTATGGCGAAAACTTTAACTACGCTTATATCAGAAGCACTACTAATTTCAATACAAATAGTGTATTTGGCGGTCCATTGAGTGATGCAATTAACCTTGACCCACTTACACCTGTTGTGGTTACCAATGTAAGCGGACAACCTAACGCTTCAACTTATACTAATCCGAGCTATGCGCCATATATATTTAGGAATGCGCAAGGCCAACCCTATGGTATATCAAATTATGTAGCCAATGAGATTGTTAATCCGATTGCAGCTGAACAATTGCAAAATGGTAACTATAACTGGTCCCATAACTTACAAGGTGATGCATATTTGCAAATTGAACCTATAAAAGGTTTAACCATCAAAACAGAAATTGCTGCCAAGCAATCATTTTACGGTAGTGAATCATTCACACCGCTTTATTATTTGAACGCGAATAATTCCAATCTTCCGCCCGCAACAAATAACCAGTATCGCCAAATGAATCAAAATTTGGAATGGAACTGGGATAATACAGCAACTTACGCCCGTTCAATAGGTAAACATAATTTTACTATTTTAGTAGGCCAAAGCGCCGAAGAAGAAAGTGGAACAACCGTACAAGATACCAATTACGGCGAGCCAATAACCTCTTATAATCAAGCATCTTTTAACTTTAATTTACCACAAGCCGATCGCTTTGGATATGGCTCAGATGTTCAGCCATCAACGCTTGCCTCACTTTTTGGTCGTGTAAGCTATGACTATGATGGAAAATACCTTTTACAAGGCATCATCCGTCGCGATGGTTCATCAAAATTTGGTAGTGATAACGTTTATGGTACTTTCCCCTCTATATCAGCTGGTTGGGTAATTACCAAAGAGGATTGGTTCCCCAAAAATACATTTGTGGATAATTTAAAATTACGTGGGTCGTATGGTATTTTGGGTAATGAGTTAGCATTATCTCCGTTCCAATATACTCCAATTGTAGGTTCAGTTGGTAGCTACGTATATGGTCAGCAAGGCGGACAAACATTAGTTACCGGCTATGGTCCAAATTCATTACCAAATGCTGCATTACAATGGGAAAAAGATAAATCTACCGATATTGCCATAGATGCGACTTTATTCCATGACTTTACGCTTACTGTTGATTATTATAATAAAGCCTCAGATCAATTATTGTTATCGGTAAATCCGCCTTCTTATGCGGGTGTTAGCGGCCAAGCATTTGAAAATGCCGGGGGTATAGATAATAAAGGTATTGAGTTCCAATTAGGTTATAACAAACAAGTTGGAGATTTCCACTTAAACTTAAATGGTAACATTGCATACAATA
Source organism: Mucilaginibacter tundrae (assembly GCF_013408825.1). Taxonomy (GTDB): domain Bacteria; phylum Bacteroidota; class Bacteroidia; order Sphingobacteriales; family Sphingobacteriaceae; genus Mucilaginibacter. Next base: position 149,759 of record NZ_JACCBZ010000006.1, on the reverse strand, counting down.
AAAATACCGTTACCAATTTAAATGTACTTCCATTTTTAGTGCCGCCTAATAATAGCTGGCAGGGTTCACTTACACCGCAAATTCAACGGTCACAAGTTGGCCATCCATACGCTGAATTCTACGGTTATAAGGTGCTTGGTATATTCCAGTCACAGGCTCAGGTTAATGCATACAAAGACAAAAATGGTAACTTATTGCAACCTAGTGCTAAACCCGGTGATTATATTTATCAAAGTGTTTCCGACAATGGCCCGATTGGCCCAAGTGACCGTCAGTTCCTTGGAAGTCCGTTGCCACCATTAACGTATGGATTTAACTTTAATGTTGCCTATAAACAATTTGATCTAAGCGTGTTTGGTCAGGGTGTTTCAGGTAACAAGGTACTTCAGGAATATCGTCGTTTAGATATTGCTACTGCAAATTATCCAACTACTGCCTTGGACGCATGGACTCCAACTAATACAAATACCAACGTTGCAAGATTATCAGATAATGATCCTAATGGTAACTACAAAAACCTGTCAAGTGCATTATTGCAAAGCGGTTCTTATCTGCGTATCAAAACGCTACAAGTAGGTTATACATTCTCTAAGAATATGATGACTAAATTAGATATGAGCAGGTTACATGTTTATGTAGGTGCCGACAACTTATTTACCATTACAAAGTATAACGGATATGATCCTGAAGTTTGGGGTGGTAACGCGAATACTGGCGGTGTTGACGAGGGTGTATACCCAACCGCACGTACAGTTAGAGTTGGTGTTGATGTTACCTTATAATTATTACTAATTAAAAATATTTTAATATTATGAAAAGAAGATATATTAAATACACAGCGGTTAGCTTGCTGGGGATGAGTAGTGTATTCGTATCCTGCAAAAAATCGTTTCTGCAACTTAACCCAAAAGGAGAGTTTTCAGAACAAAGTTATTATTCAACACCTGATCAGGCTTTTGCAGGCTTAGCATCAGCGTATGACCCATTACTTACTGAAACAGGTGGTATAGATCAAACCTATACAGACCCACGTGGGCCGTTAAACGCAGCTTCTGACGACTGCTATGCAGGTGGTGGTGGTTCAAGCGATACTCCTGACTGGCAGTTATGGAATGATTATCAGTTAACATCCGCTGCGGGACCGCAAAATGGTTATTGGCCTATTAACTTTTTAGGTGTAAGCCGTGCTAATACAATATTGTCAAAACTTTCTGGTGTACCGGGTTTAAGTGCAGCATTAGCAAGCAGATACACTGCTGAGGCCCAATTTTTACGTGCTCACTATTATTTTGATCTGGAAAGATTATTTAAAAATGTGCCATTAATTACGGCGCCTCTTACACCGGCTACTATTTATAACCAACCACAGGCCAAACCTGCCGATGTATATACGCAAATTGAAAACGATTTAAAAGCAGCTATTCCTAATTTACCGCAAACTGTAATCACATCGGAAAGCGGACGTGTAACACAAGGTGCTGCAATTGCACTGTTGGGTAAAGTCTATTTATACGAGCAAAAATATACTTTAGCTGCCCAGGAGTTTGCAATTATAAATGGCACACCTGGTGGTACAACCCCTGGTTACGGTTATCATTTACAAGCCAGCTACCCAGCTATATTTAGCCCGGATAATAAATTTAACAGTGAATCAATTTTCGAAATCAACTTCACTAACACTCAGGCTTATACTTGGAGCAATTGGGATGCATTTAAAGGAAGTGTTTATTCTGAAATGATTGGCCCTAGGAACTTTGGCGATGCTGTATATGCAGGTGGTTGGGGATTCAACCCAATAACTCAGCAATTACATGATGCTTTCGTTACTCCGTACGATGGTAGCGGCGTAAAAGATCCACGATATGGATATACCATATTAAATATGGATAGCCTTGCTGCGCTTGAGCATACAACTTACCAGGCAAGTTACCAAAATACTGGTTTCTTCATGGTGAAATATGCTCCATTAACTAAATATCTGTCAACTCAGGGAACTAATATCTTGAACTACCCTAACGACTATATTGAAATTCGTTTGGCTGATACTTACCTGATGGAAGCTGAAGCTTTGTTACAAGGCGGTGGTGATGCCTCTCGTGCCGCAGCGTTAATTAATGCTGTTCGTGCAAGGGTTGGTTTAGCACCTGTAGCTGCAACAATGGCGAACGTTAAAGCCGAGCGCCGTTTAGAGCTAGCAACCGAAGGGCACCGTTGGTTTGATTTGGTTAGATGGGGAGACGCTCCGGCTACACTTGCATTTAAAGGGTTTAAATCTGGTACAAATGAATTGTTACCTATACCACTTACAGATCTTGCCGCGACAAAACTGGTTCAAAACCCAGGTTACGCCAATTAATAATTTATAATTGATTATAAAACTGCCGGGTAATACCGGCAGTTTTATTTTAGCAAAGGCAATATATGTTGGGATTTAAAACAAAATCGTTATTAGTAGTAATATTGCTAAGCACGAGCATAATATCATGCTCAAAAAGCAGTCAAAATAGCGGTAAATCATATGTTTATACACCTCCTCCTGCTCCTGTAGATAGCAACTGGAGTTTTGAAACAACGCCGGTATGGGTAGATGAATTCACTAATACCGGAACACCCGATCCAACCAAATGGACATATGATTTAGGCGGTGGTGGATGGGGTAATGGCGAATCTGAATTTTATACAGATTCATTAGGCAATGCAAGTGTAGCCAATGATGTGTTAACAATAACAGCAAAAAAGCAAAGTGTAGGGGGCGAAGCCTTTACTTCGTCAAGAATGATTTCTAAATTTTCAATGACCTATGGTCGTATTGAAGTAAAAGCAATGTTACCTTCGGGTAGGGGCACATGGCCTGCGATATGGATGTTGCCTGATACATATGCCTACGGCGCCTGGCCGGCTTCAGGTGAAGTTGACATTATGGAAATGGTAGGGTACGATCCTAACAACGTGCATTTTAGTGCGCATAATTCAACATATTTTGCAGGAAATGCAAAAACAAGTACTATGAATATTCCTACAGCTTCAACCGCATACCATTTGTATCGTGAAGACTGGACACCATACGCCATTAGAGGATATTATGATGATAACCTTGTATTTACTTACGTAAATGATGGCAAAGGCTCATCTACATGGCCTTACAATCAAAAATTTCACTTATTAATGAACATCGCTGTAGGTGGAAGTTGGGGTGGGATAGATGGGATTGATACCACAGCCTTCCCAACATCAATGAAGGTTGATTATGTTCATTTCTTTAACATAATTCATAAAACACAATAATAAATAACTAAAGGTAAGGATATGGTGTACTGGAGAAAACTTATGAAAACGATACGAAATACAAGGTTTACGATATTATTTACAGGATTAGCTGCCTTTATGCTGATGAGTTGCAGTAAAAAAGTGGCAAGTACAGGCGGTGGTGGGGGCGGCACAGTCGTTACCCCTCCGGTAACGGTAAAAACAGATGTTAATATGTGGCTAACCACGCCTGATCAAGCACAATTACTGGCTAAGCAAAATGTTAGTTTGCTGTTTAACACAATTACTAATTCAAACACAACAATTAATGTTGATTCAACCACTACCTATCAAACAATAGATGGTTTTGGGTTTGCGCTTACTGGTGGCAGCGCCCAGGTAATAAACGCTATGCCTGCTACACAAAACAATGCGCTTATAAAAGAACTTTTTGCAACTGATAGCACCGGTATTAATATCAGCTATATAAGAGTTACGCTCGGCGCTTCGGATATGAGTACGGCTCCATTTACTTATGACGATTCGAGTACTCCCGATGTTAACTTACAGAATTTTAGCATCTCGATGGAAACTGACCTTATCCCTGTATTAAAAAAGATAATCGCCTTAAATCCTAATATAAAAATATTAGCTTGCCCATGGAGTGCACCTGCGTGGATGAAAACTAATAACAATCTGTCAGGTGGTAGTTTATTACCTCAATATTACAGCGTATATGCAAATTACTTTGTAAAGTATATACAGGCAATGAAGGCCCAAGGGATAAATATTGATGCAGTGACACCACAAAATGAGCCATTAAATGCATACAATAACCCTGCTATGCTAGAGGTTGACACTGCTGAAACAAATTTTATAGGTAATTATTTGGGTCCCGCTTTTCAAACGGCAGGCATTTCAACAAAAATAATTTGCTATGATCATAACTGCGACCACCCAGAATATCCAATTTATGTTTTAAATGATGCAACTGCGAATAAATACGTTGATGGGTCTGCATTTCACTTGTATGCGGGCGATATATCAGCACTTACTCCTGTGCATACAGCATTCCCTAACAAAAACATTTATTTTACAGAGCAAGCTACATTTTCAACCGGAACTTTTAGTGGTGACTTAAATTGGCACGTAACCAATTTAATTGTTGGTGCAACGCGTAATTGGAGCCGGAACGTTATAGAATGGAATTTAGCTTCTGATCCTAATTATGGCCCTCATACTGTAGGTGGTTGCAGTACATGCCAGGGCGCGGTAACTGTAAGCGGGTCAGCATTTACACGTAATGTTTCTTACTATATTATAGCTCATGCATCCAAATTTGTAAAAGCTGGCGCGATAAGAATCGCTTCCGATGCTTCAACAGCGTTTCCAAACGTTGCCTTTCAAAATCCGGATGGCTCTAAAGTGCTTATTGTATTAAATAATAGTAGCAACATTGCAAGTTTTAATATTCAATACAAATCAAAATTAGTCACCTCAACACTTAACGGCGGCGCTGTGGCAACTTATACCTGGAAATAATATACACCCTAATAATGAATTCAAAACTCAAACTTCTTTTTCTCTTTTGCGTAATAGCTCCTTTTTCTGTAAAAGCTCAATCCCGGTATAGTGATGCTGAGATTGCCTTTAAATCTGATAGCCTTATAAAACTGATGACTTTGCAGGAAAAGGTCAATATGATTCATGCTAGCTCTTCCTTTACTTCAGGGGGGGTACCTCGTTTAGGTATACCTGAGCTGGTAACATCTGATGGTCCACATGGAGTCCGGGTTGAGCATGGAAGAGGATGGACTGACTTGCAAAATGTGCTCGATTCAGGAACATATTTGCCAACAGGAGTTTGTCTTGCATCAACATGGAACCCTAACTTAGGGTATGCGTTTGGTTCCGTATTAGGAAGCGAAGCAAATTTCAGGGGTAAGGATGTGATTTTAGGTCCCGGTATCAACATAATGCGTTCACCTTTAAATGGCCGCAACTTTGAGTACCAGAGTGAAGATCCGTTTTTAGTTTCAAAAATGGTAGTAGGTTATATTAAGGGTGTACAAGATCAGGGAATATCAGCCTGCGTAAAACACTTTGCCGGTAATAACCAGGAAACTTTACGTAACAGCATAGATGTACAAATGAGTGAGCGTGCTCTGCGTGAAATATATCTGCCTGGCTTTAAAGCTGCTGTCCAGCAAGGCGGCGTAAATACTTTAATGGGTTCATACAATAAGTTCAGAGGGCAATGGGCCACGCAAAACAACTATCTTATAAATCAAATTCTGAAAAAAGAATGGGGCTTTAAAGGTTTGGTAATGAGTGATTGGGGCGCTGTTCACAGCACAACTCAAGCTTTGTGGAATGGCACTGATCTTGAAATGGGCACCGATCTTAGTTTAGGTGCTCATCCTGATTATGGTAAATTCTTTATGGGCGATACTGTAGTTACTTTAGTTAAAGAAGGTAAAATACCTGAATATATTATTAATGAAAAAGTACGGCGCATACTGTACGTTATGTATAAAACCGATATGCTTGGCGGCCAAAAACGGCAAAAAGGTGAATACAATACAAAGGCACATCAGCTAACAGCAGAAAAAGTTGCAGAGGAAGGCATCGTATTACTCAAAAACCAAGATAATATATTGCCTTTGGCGGCAAACGTAAAGTCAATTGCGGTAATAGGTTACAATGCTGATAGAAAACAAGCTTTTGGTGGCGGAAGCTCGCAAATAAAAGCATTTTATGAAGTGACTCCTTTACAAGGATTAAAGAATATTGCCGGTAAAAGGGTGAAAATTACTTATTGCAAAGGTTATAACATTGTGCGTGATGCTGGCCCGGATCAAGCCTTGATTCAACAAGCTGTGGAGGCAGCTAAAAAAGCTAATATGGTAATAGTTGTTGGCGGTTGGACACACGGTTACGATTATAAGGTGTGGGCCGATAATGCTTATGATGCCGAAGGAATTGACAAACCTAATATGGATATGCCGTTCGGTCAAAACGAGTTGATTAAGGCTGTAATTGCTGCTAACCCTAAAACAGTGGTAGTATTAATGGGTGGTGGGCCAATGGATATAACCCAATGGGTAGGTGATGCAAAAGGTATAATACAAGCATGGTACCCTGGGATGGAAGGTGGTGATGCACTAGCAAAGATCATCTTTGGTCAGGTTAATCCTTCAGGAAAGTTACCGGTAAGTTTTCCAAAAAAATTAGCTGATGCTCCCGCTATTAAACTGGGGCAATATCCCGGCGATTCAACAACAGTAAATTATTTTGATGATATATATGTTGGTTATCGTTATTACGATACTTTCAATGTTGAACCGCAATTTGCTTTCGGTCATGGTTTGTCATATACCACCTTTAAATACAGCAATCTGCAAGTAAGCGCTGCTAATAAACAAGCTACTGTAACATTTACCCTGAAAAATACCGGTGCTGTTGATGGTGCTGAAGTAGCACAATTGTATGTGAAACAAGAAAAATTAAACTTGCCTCGCCCTGATAAAGAATTAAAAGGTTTTGAAAAGGTGTTTTTAAAAGCAGGCGAAGAGAAAACAGTAACGATAACACTTGATCAGGATGCCTTCAAATACTTTAATGATGTAAAAAACGAATGGGAAATGGATCCGGGAGTTTTTGATTTTATTGTTGGCAGCTCATCGCGCGATATCAGGCTAAATGGAAAAGCTGAATTGTAAATTTTATTGATTTCAACCCAAATAATACATATATATAAATGAAAAGATCTTTAATACTAGCCTTAGTATGTTCGTGCACTACTTTAGTAAATGCACAAACTAATAAAGCTAAATCTCCGCTTCATCCAAAAGCATACCAAGCCGCTAATAAAACGGTATCGGTTTATACAACGGCACAAAACACCGATTACCGTATAACTAAAACAGCTACATTAACGTTTAAGCAATTTGGTCAACCACTTGAAACAGAGGTTTGTATTTTTGTTGATCCATCAAAAACGTTTCAATCCGTTTTAGGGATTGGAGGTGCATTAACAGATGCATCTGCCGAAACTTTTTATAAGCTGCCAAAAGCAAAGCAAGACGAAATTTTAAATGCTTATTATAACAAGAAAACTGGTATTGGCTATTCATTAGGCCGTACGAATATTCAAAGTTGTGATTTTTCAAGTGATACTTATAGCTATGTAGCCGATGGAGACAAAGCTTTAAAAACATTTAATATTGATCACGACCGTAAATATCGTATCCCATTTATTAAACAGGTAATTGCAGCAGCAGGTGGTAATTTAACTTTGTTTGCAACTCCATGGAGCCCACCAGCATTCATGAAAACTAATAACGACATGCTGCATGGCGGTAAACTTAAACCTGAATATGACCAGGCATGGGCTAATTTTTATGTCAAGTTTATTAAAGCTTATGAAAAAGAAGGTATTCCAATATGGGGATTATCCGTTCAAAACGAACCAATGGCTAATCAAAGATGGGAATCATGCATTTATACTGGTGAAGATGAGCGCGATTTTGTTAAGAATTATTTAGGCCCAACATTACACAAAAGTGGCTTAGCTGATAAGAAACTAATTATCTGGGATCATAACAGGGACTTAATGTATCAACGCGCGAGTACTGTTTTAGAGGACCCAGAAGCAGCGAAATATGTTTGGGGTACGGGATTCCATTGGTATATGCACGACGATTTTGAAAATGTGAAACGTGTACATGAAGCTTTTCCTGATAAAAACCTATTATTTACAGAAGGTTGCAGCGATACTTATGACGCCAGCAAAATTAACGATTGGAAATATGGCGAATTGTACGGAAAATCAATGGTCAACGATTTTAATAATGGTGTTGTGGGCTGGACAGACTGGAATGTTTTGTTAGATGAATATGGGGGCCCTAACCATGTTGGAAATTTCTGCTTTTCGCCAATACATGCCAACGTTAAAACCGGAGAGTTAACCTACATGGATTCTTACTATTACATTGGCCATTTTTCAAAATTTATAAGGCCAGGAGCTAAACGTATTATCGCATCATCTAACCGTGATGAATTAATGACAACAGCATTTATAAATAGCGATAACAAATTGGTAGTAATTGTGTTAAATTTAACCAATGAAAAAGTGCCATATCACCTTTGGATAAAAGGTATGGCAGCTAATACAACCAGTTTGCCACATTCAATAACAACATTAATAGTTCAATAGGCAGTTTTCTTATTGATATGCTATTTGTATAACGCTGATGAAAAGTAATCGTAAATTATTTTTAATAATAATTTTTATTGTTCCGCTTGTTTTTATCTTTTCGCAATGCTTAACAATAAATAAGGATAAACCAGACCCGCGGGGAGATATCTTCGCGGGTTCATCAACCTGTATAAAGTGTCATAAGGATGTTTATGACAATTACCTTCACACAGCGCATTTTTCAACAACACGCCTGGCTGATATACACAGTATAGGAGGAAGTTTTAGTCCACACGATAATACTTTTTACTTTAGTAAAGATTTAAAGGTAGTGATGGAAAAACGTGCTGATGGCTTATACCAGGTTGCTTATTCAAACGGGAAGCAAATAAATGCCGAGCGTTTTGATATTACGTTTGGCGGTGTAAAAGCTGAAAGCTACTTATATTGGAAAGGTAATCAGATGTATCAGTTGCCTATGTCATATTTTAGGTCATTGGGATGGACTAATAGTCCCGGATTTGATTCAACATATGCCAATTACAGCAGAATGATTGGCAGGCGATGCTTTGAATGCCATAGCTCTTATATAAAAGATTTGCCGGCAGAAACACAAAGTTTACATTCCATGGATGTAGAAAACTTTGATAAAAACTCTCTGATATTAGGTATTGATTGCGAACGTTGCCATGGCCCGTCAGCTAATCATGTGAATTACCAAACTGCATTTCCGGAGGAGAAGAAAGCCAAATATATAGCCACTTATGCATCACTCTCTCGCGCGCAAAAAATTAGTATGTGCGCGGTTTGTCATTCAGGCAACAAAAACATGATCTTAAAAACAACATTTGTGTTTAAACCGGGTGATGATCTTGCCAACTTTGTTGAAAATCCTCCATATCAAAAACCTGTAGATTCAGCTAAGCTTGATGTGCATGCTAACCAAAGTCAGCTTTTAGCCAGCAGTAAATGTTTCATAAATAGCAATATGGATTGTGCTACCTGCCACAATGTACATCGGAATGAAAGGGGAAATCTGGCTATGTATTCGCAGAAATGTATGAATTGCCATACAATAGCGAATCATAATTTTTGCTCCATGGCGCCAAAATTGGGAGCTGCTATAAAAAATAATTGCATTGATTGCCATATGCCGGCAAGGCCATCAAGTGTTATTGCTATTGAAACCGAAGGTAAGGGTAAAGAGGTGCCGTATTTAGTTCGTACCCATCATATAGCTGTGTATGCTGATGCTTCTCGAAAATAATAATAAATTAACATCTAAATAAAGACCAATAAAACTTGAGTCTCAATCCGTTTAGCCATGAAGATCATTAAAAAACAAATCCGAATCTCATTATTTTTAATACTGGTTTTAATTGCGCCATTTACTGCAATAGCACAATCTAATGGTTTCATCTCAACACGTGGAAAAGGGGTTATTGGCCCTGATAAAAAGCCATTTTTAATTAAGGGGACTAACTTGGGTAACTGGCTTATCCCCGAAGGTTATATGTTCAAATTTTCTAAAATCAATTCACCAAAACTCATTAATGAAGCGATTACTGAATTGATAGGTCCTGAGGATGCTAAAATTTTCTGGAAAAAATACTTGGATAACTATATTACCCGCGCCGATATTCATTACCTGAAATCTACCGGGATGAACTCAATTCGCATCCCATTTAACTATAAACTTTTTACCGACGAAGATTATTTGGGCGAAAATAACCCCGATCGTGGGTTTGAGCTATTAGATAGGGTAATAGGTTGGTGTAAACAGGAGGGTATTTATGTTATATTAGATATGCACTGTGCTCCGGGTGGCCAAACTGGTGATAATATTGATGATGGTTATGGCTATCCGTTCCTTTTTCAAAGCGCGGTGTGCAGACAACAAACTATACAAATATGGACAAGAATAGCTGCGCATTATAAAAACGAAACAGCGGTTATTGGTTATGACTTACTGAACGAGCCAATTGCACATTATTTTAAAGCTGATAGTTTAAATCATTATTTGGAACCTTTTTATAAAGAAATCACTAAGGCGATACGTACGGTTGATAAAAACCATATAATAGTTTTAGGAGGGGCGCAATGGGATAGCAACATGCATATGTTTGGTACACCGTTCGACTCGAAGATCATATACACATTTCATAAATATTGGACAAAAACTACTACCATCGACGTAATACAGGAGTATATTGATTTTAGAAATAAATATAATGTTCCCATATACTGCGGCGAAACAGGCGAAAATAAGGATGAATGGGTACATGACTTCAGGGTAACGCTTGAACAAAACGATATAGGATGGCATTATTGGCCTTATAAAAAGATGGAGAATTCAGCAGGCATAGTTACCTTTAAAATGCCTGTTAATTATGATAAAGTAATAGCTTATGCTGAAGCGCCGAGAGTAAGTTTTGAAGATATACGTAAAGCTGCACCGGCAAATAGAGAAGAACTAAAGAAAGCTTTATTTGATATGCTTGATAATTGCAAGTTTGAAAACTGTACCCCAAACAAAGGATATATTGAGGCTTTGGGGCTTGTTAGCGGGAAATGACATTTTTAAGTATAAATTAATCCTAAAAAAGGCTATACTTGTATTAATCTGCAATGCCAATTATACTTTCTTGAAGTACCGATGCAGCCGAAATATTTTTTAGATGTGATTGGATAATATGGGTAAATATCTACTAAGATTATTATTTGTTAATGTTTTATTTATTCTGTTTGTAGCTGGAAATGCACATGCGCAAAAAATAGTTACATTAAATGATACCATCACCCAGCATTATTTTTCATTCAATGAAATTGAAACGCTTGAAGATAAAAGCGGAAAATTAACGCTCGATCAGATAAGGAATGATTCTTCCGTATCTTCAGCATTCAAACCCAGCGAAATTTTCAATCCAAAAGTAACTGATCTAAATACTATTTATTGGTATCGTATAAAAATCAATCATGATAAAGCCACTAAAAACAATTGGTTATTAGAGTTTTTTGATCAAACTACGGATGATATAGAAATATTTTCGCCCAATGCTGATAATACCTACTCGTCAACTCATATGGGTAGTAGTTTGCCATTTTCACAGCGGTTATTTCAGCATAAAAACTTCAGTCTTAATATTAACAGCAATTTATATGGCGAGCATACTTACTATATCCGCTTAAAATCACATCAGCCTGCAAACGTTATTGTGGTGCTACGTTCTGTGAGTTGGTTTGTGCACTACGCATTAGACGAGTATTTTTTCTTTGGCGTGTTTTACGGAATGCTGCTGGTATTCAGCTTGTATAATTTAATGATGTTTTTTGCCATCAGGCAAATACAATATCTGTATTACATTATGTACAACCTTAGCATTGGTTTGTATGAAATGTGTGCCGATGGTATAGCTTATCAATATTTGTGGCCAAACTCGCCCGTGTGGAATCAGTATGCCTACGGTGTAGCGCTGTTTTTTGCCAGCATATTTGGCATGCTGTTTACACGTAGCTTATTATATGTAAAGGTTAAAGCCCCAAAACTAAACACACTTATATGGTTGGTAATAGGGTTACGTACAATATTTTTTATACTGTGCTTAACTGTTGATAATAATTGGTTCAATTATCGTATAGTTGAAATTGTTCCATTACTGTTAGCTTGTTATACAGGGTATTACATTTTGAATAAAGGATACTGGCCTGCACGTTTTTTTGTGGTGGGATATAGTTTCCTGTTTATAGGCTTTCTCATTAAAATACTTATAGCTTTTGATGTTTCATGGTTGCCATTTGGCCCGATTACCCATTATAGTCTTAGTTTTTGCTTTATAATGGAAATGCTATTCATTTCCTTTGCCATTGGTGAAAAGGTCCGTATCCTTAAAAAGAAAAAGGATTATGCGCAGCGCCGTATCATTAGGCAAATGAAGCAAAATGAGGAGTTTAAGGATAACCTAAACCGCCAGTTGGAGGCCCAGGTACGTGAACGAACAAAAGAGCTAGTCGAAAAATCAGCGGTAATAGAGGAGCAAAATGAAGAGTTGAAATCCGTTAATATATTATTAAAGGATCAGGCTGAAGAAATCTCAAGGATAAACGTGTTGCTGGAGAAAGACAATATTACCTTACATACCAATATTGAGAAAGTAACGCATGACAGGGTAATGTCTGCCCAGGTAGATTTTGAAGAATTCAGCAGGATATACCCTGATAGGGAAACCTGTTTTAAGTTTTTATCGGACCTTAAATGGGAAAAAGGTTATAACTGCCGTAAGTGTAGTAATGATCATTACAGTCACGGTCACTTACCATATAGCAGGCGGTGCTCAAAATGTGGTTACGAGGAGTCGGTTATCGCTTATACGATATTACAAAATACTCGTATCCCTATAAATAAAGCATTTTACATGATATTTTTGATGTACTCGACCAAAGGCAAAATATCATCTCATAAGTTATCAGAAATTGTTGCCATACGTCAAAGTACGTGTTGGGCATACAGTACACGTATAAAAAAGCTTATGGATCATAAAAAGAAAGAACTTAGTAACGCTGGCAGTAAAGGCTGGAGTATGTTGGTTATCGAGGAGCAATAATCTTTTCGTGATACACTTCATTATCCCACACAAAATTAAAACTTACCATTTCTTCTGTGTTAAGTAACAAATCATAACCAAATTATACGTTTGGCATACTGTAAAATGTGTCTATATTTTGGTGTGAGTTGCCTATAAGCCTGTTTGTGGCGCTTTTGGCAGGATTTGGTAATCTTTTTAACGGTCTTTTTGGCAGTTCTTATGGTGATGTCAGTGTATATGCCAAAATGGCAAAAAAAAATTAAAAAACGATAATTTTATGAAATTTGCCACTTGGTGAGATATTTAATGTATTGAAGACTTTTAGATGACACAATTTTTCACTCATCATATATCTGCGAAGCATACAAAATTTGTTTTGTTTTATTTTTGAAAAATATTTCATGAAAATGAGATTTTGCACCATTTTTTTGAAAAAAATATTTTTTTGAGCGATTTATTTGCCTGATTGTTGGGAATTTATGCCTTCAAATTCAAAAAACTATCTAAAAAGTTGCAGAATGTCTAAAATCGTAAGTAAATTTTATTTTTAATTGATTTCAAAAATCAAGGTTTTTCAATCATCCGAACTTTAATTTTTAGTGGCATGTTTTGTGACATATAGCGTTCAGAAGATTACGATCGTTCTTACATTTATCACCCTAAAAAGGGCCATGAATGCAAGAGTGATCTCTTCGAAAAAAAGATATTAATCACATTGTTAAAAATTTAAATCCAAAAACCATGCAAGTAGTATTAGAAGTTGCCATCTTGATCGCAGTTATCCTTGTTCCGTTAGTACCTGCTAAAAGCAGCCGTATCGCGAAATAATTCAGATCATAAGTAACGATAAGAAATTAAAAGGGCTCCGAGATATCGGTGCCCTTTTTTTATGGATCATATTTAGAAATGGCCGTTAATAATTTAAATGAAAAATTAAAAAAGTAGTTGTTGATATTGAGAACAATATGGTTAAGTAAAGCTATAGTTACTTAATTATAGCGTTTATTTTTTTCTTAAAACACAAATAGCCGGTTTATTCTTGTACTTTTATATTGCGTTAACACGATCCTTTTTTCAAATTGCATAAGTAATAATCAGTACAAATTTCATGGCTAAGCTAAATAGTTCCGATACTCTGAGTGTGCAGTTTCCCGTTGTTGGTATTGGTGCTTCCGCAGGCGGTTTAGATGCTGTAAAGGCTTTTTTACAGGCCTTGCCACCGAAGTCGGGTATGGCTTATGTATTTATTCAACATTTGAGTCCGGATCATACGAGTGTTTTACCAGAAATACTTCAAAAATTTGCACCATTTCCTGTACAGCAAATCACGGATAATATTCATCTAGAGCCTGATAATCTGTATATTATACCCAATAATAAAGTGGTTACAGCTACCGATGGCGTTCTTAAGCTTGCTCCATTAGATAAAAAACATACAAAAAGTAAAACTATTGATCTGTTCTTCTCTTCGTTAGGCGTGGTACACCAAAGCTTTGCTGTAGGGGTCGTTCTATCGGGTGCGCTTAATGATGGTACACTCGGTTTACAGGTTATTAAATCATATGGTGGATTAACCTTTGCTCAGGATGAGAGTACCGCTGAATTTGATAGTATGCCCAAAAGCGCAATAGACTCAGGAGCTGTGGACTTTGTTTTATCACCTGAAGGGATAGCTGAAAAACTTATCGCTATAAACCATCCTTTTCATGTTGACTATTCATCAATAGAGGTTGACCAAACACTACCGCAGCAGGATGCCGAAACCTTTAAACAGATATTAACAGTACTAAGGGTACGTCGTGGTGTTGATTTTGCCTATTATAAACAGAGTACACTTAAACGCCGCATAATAAGGCGTATGGCTTTAAGTAAAATAGAAAAGCCGAATGATTATTTAAGTTTTTTACGCGAGAATAAAAGCGAGCAGGATGCCTTATATAATGATATGTTGATCTCGGTAACCAATTTTTTCCGTGATACACAAAGTTTTGATGTGTTGTGTAATACATTATTCCCGGCGCTTATTGAGAAAAAAACTATAAATGAACCGCTGAGGATCTGGATTGCCGGTTGTGCTACCGGAGAGGAAGCATATTCGATGGCCATATGTCTGCAAGAGCAATTAGGCGACAAGGCCAGTGTAATGAAAATACAAATTTTCGCTACTGATATATCTGAAACGGCAATAGCTAAAGCACGAACAGGGATTTATAGGCAAAGTGAACTTGATGGTATATCTACTTCAAGATTACAACAATTTTTTGTTAAGCTGGATGGAAATTACCAGGTAAGTAAAAGCATACGCGATATGTGTGTATTCGCCCACCATAATTTATTAAAAGATCCTCCATTCTCCAAAATTGATCTGGTTAGCTGCCGCAATGTAATGATATACCTTGAACCTGTTTTACAAAAACGGGCATTAACAACTTTTCATTATTCAATAGTTGAAGATGGATACCTTATGCTTGGTAAATCTGAAAGTATAGGTAATAATACCGATATTTTTACGGCTTATAATAGTAATGAAAAGATTTACGTTCGTAAAGGCCCGCTAGGGCGTTTTATGAGTGTGGCTACTAATGGGCGGGAGCAAACATTTAGAGAGATAGATAAAGGGGTACAAAGGCAAAACGATAACAAGGATGTTTTTAAAATGGCCGATGAAGCCATGCTTAACAACTTTATGCCGCCGTCGGTTTTGGTAAACGAAAGATTTGATATTGTTCAATTCAGAGGTGTAACCGAAACATGGTTGGTGCCACCATCTGGTAAACCAAGTTTTAATGTTTTAAAGATGGCACGTGAGGGCCTTTCATTTGAATTGCGGAACATTCTTCATCTTGCTAAAAAGACAGCCTTACCGGCACGTAAATTTGCTGTGTTTTTTAAAATGAATAGCTTACAGCATTATGTAAATATTTATGCGTTCCCGCTAAAAGACACTCCCGAACCATACTATCTTATTGTTTTTCAAAACGCGTCATCAACGGGAATACAACAAGCAGTTATTGAGCTTAATACTAATCCTGAAAATGTAAACTATAACGAAAGTGAAATTCGTATTGAGCAGCTTGAAAAAGAATTAATGCAGGTACGTGCCGATATGCGTGCGATAACCGAAGAACAGGAAACCGCTAACGAAGAATTACAAAGCGCTAACGAAGAATTATTATCAGGCAGCGAAGAATTGCAAAGCCTCAATGAGGAACTGGAAACTTCTAAAGAAGAATTACAAAGTACCAACGAGGAAATAATGATTGTTAATAAGGAACTGTTAAGCAGGAATGACCAGTTAAACAGTTCCCGCTTATATACAGAGGGAATTGTAAACACCATCCGCGATCCTTTGTTGATATTGGATAAGGATCTGCGTATAAAAAGAGCTACAGGTGGTTTTTATACTAAATTTAAAACTACCGAAAAAGAAACTGAAGGCCAGTATATTTATGAATTAGGGAATAAACAATGGGATATTCCAAAATTGCGTGAGTTATTAGAAAGTGTATTGCCAGCGAAGAAAATTACAGAAGATTTTGATGTAACACACGTATTCCCAGTTATTGGAAAAAAAGATATGTGCCTTAATGCCAGGCAAATTGAAAATATAAATGGCGAGCAGCTTATACTTTTATCCATAGAGGATATAACAGACAAACGCAAAGTAGAAGCAGGATTGGCTGAAGCGGAACGTTTACTTATTGAAAGTAAAGAGCGTTTAAAATTTGCTGTAGATTCAGCCGGGTTGGGTACCTGGGATTATGACCCTCAAAGTAAAGAACTGATATGGGATAAACGTTGCCGGGAAATTTATGGCGTTTTACCTAACGAGCAAATTGATACCGAAACGTTTTCTAATGTAATCCATCCCGACGACCGTAAAATAGTTCAAGATAAAATATCAGAAGCCCTGAGCGATGTAAAATCGAGTCAGTTTGATGCGGAATATCGTACCATACCAATTAACGGTAAAATACGATGGTTAAAAGGTAAAGGCAGGGCGTATTTTAATGAAAAAGGTGAAGCCATTCGCTTTATAGGGACATTGCTTGATATTACATTCCAAAAACTGATAGACGAAGCTACCCGCGAATTGCTTAATAAAAAAGATGAATTTATAAGTATAGCCAGTCACGAGCTAAAAACGCCAGTAACCAGCCTTAAAGCAGCATTGCAAATTATGGAACGGGCTTCGCTTAAAGGCGATAATATTAAAACAGTAGATACCTTTATACAAAAAGCCATTAAACAGGTTGATAAATTAACTGAGTTAATAAAAGACCTGCTTGATGTAACCAAAATTCAATCAGGGAAATTGGTATTAAGAAAGACCGATTTTGTGCTTGACGAACTATTGAAAGAATGTGTTGAGGAAATACAAAATGGCTCACCGAATCACAAAATCACTATAGAAGGTTACCGTAACATAGAAGTGCATGCGGATAGGAACCGCCTGGAACAGGTGATAATTAACCTGATTTCAAATGCTATCAAATATTCGCCTGATGCTGATAAAGTAATTGTTTCAATTGAAAAAATAGGCGAAGGAGTTAAAGTATGTGTGAAAGATTTTGGTATAGGTATATCAGCAGACAAACTGCCGTTAATTTTTGATCGTTTTTATCGTGTTGATGAAGATTCGCAGCGTTATGCTGGATTAGGTTTGGGCCTTTATATATCGGCAGAAATAATACGACAGCATGGCGGCCACATAGATATTGAAAGCACTGTGGGTAAAGGTTCTTCTTTTTGGTTTATAATACCTGAATAACAGAAAACCAAAAAGGGTGAACAGTAATGCTCACCCTTTTAATTTTATATTGATTTGTTATTAGTTGTTGGGATCTGTTGATGGTAAACCTACAATTTTGTAAGCTACGTTGTTATTGTTATCGCGTGTTTTCTTATAGTAAACATCATCCGGAGATACAAATAAACGTTGACCGTTTACAGTTACGCCTCTTGAATCTACCGGTAATGATTGTACAACATCACCGATCTGCAAATCTGCTGAGCCATTTCTTGCCGGAGCAACTGGCTGATCATCCTGAGGTGCTGCCGATTGATTAGGAGCGCTATATCCCTGATCGTTACCTACCGGAGGAGCAACATTGCCTTGATTGCCACCATCTGTATTTAACTCTCCATCTTTGCCGGCAATTTCATAAGCCAATGATCCATCGTCTTTAGTAATTGCTACATAATAAACACCGTCTAACTCGTAGTATTGCTGGCCATTGATCACAATTGACTGTGCTTTTGCCGGCAATGTGCTTATTTCGGCACCTACTGGTGGTTCAACTACAGTGTATTGATCGTCATTATATTCGTAGTAATAACCATTGCTATAGTAGTATGGCAAGCCCCCCCAGTAAAATGAATAATATCCGAATGGAAGAAAACCTACACTAAAACCAAGGCGTGGATAATACAAGCTGTTGTAAAAGCCTCCATGGTAATAAAAACCACCGCGGCCAAAATAGCCATGATATCCAAAGCCGTTATAACCCCGGCCATAAAAACCTCTGCCTGCATAACCACGACCAGCATAGCCTCTACCGGCATAACCACGCCCTGCATAACTACGACCTCCATATGTGTTTACCGAACGTCCTGCATAACTTCTGCCAGCGTAATTACCTCTTGCCGCTGATGAATATGAACGACCTGCAGATGTAGTGCGAACAGCCCCGGCATTGGAACGGCCTGCACTGCTAAAATGAGCACCTCCGCCACCGCTAAAATGACCTCCGCCGCCACCGAAATGACCACCACCGCCACCACCAAAGTGACCGCCGCCCCCGCCACCGCCATGATGTTGGGCGTTAGCAGGAAGAGCAAAAAACAAACATAACAGTCCGCTTATGCTTAAAAAAATCAAATTCTTATATACCCTTTTCATAATGTAAATATTTACTGAGCGATTTGTGCTGATAATTTATAGACGCATTAAAATTTAAAAGGTTTAATACGATCCTAATAATTTAAGTACAAGTATCAAGCCAATATTTAAACCCTATTATAACAAACATGTGACTAACATAATTGGTAAATATTTGTTGTGTGTATTAATCGATTAGAATTATGAACCAGTCTACATTATATCCTCTTTTTTTTACTCCAATTTATCAATACCGGCTTTGGGGGGGTAGGAGGTTAAGCCATTTATTAACTGAGCCGTTACCGGAAGGCCCTGTTGGGGAAGCCTGGATATTAAGTGATCGCGATGACCATGCGAGTGTTGTAAATGCGGGATTATATCAAGGTTATACTTTAACTCAATTATTTGAGCAATATCCCGAAAGTATAATGGGTAGGCTTGCTGGAAAGTTTGACCGTTTTCCCTTATTGCTAAAATTTCTTGATGCTCAAGAGGTATTATCTGTACAAGTGCATCCTTCTGATGATCAAAAAGAATACATACCAAAAGGAGATACAGGTAAAACGGAAGCCTGGTTTGTAATAGAATCAGGGCCTAAAGCAACAATTTATGCTGGCTTAACACCGGGCACTACCGAACAAGACTTGCGCAAGGGATTGGCAGACCATAAAGTGGCAGATTATATACATAGCTTTGTTCCTAAACCTGGCGATGGTGTCTTTATCCATTCCGGTACAGTACATACACTGGCTGATGTGGTAGTTTTTGAAGTGCAGGAAAATAGTGACACTACTTATCGCCTCTATGATTGGGACAGAACCGATGCCAAAACAGGTAAACCGCGCGAATTGCAGGTTGACAAAGCATTAGCCTGTATCGATTTTAGTTTAACTAATATTGATCCTGTTAAACCAAGAACTATTACTGATGGGACAGTAACCCGGGAGGAATATTTTAATAACGAGCATTTCATTATGTGGCGTATGAACACTGCCGATCAGTTTATTGTAGGGGCAGAAGATGAACCTCGGATACTTGTTTGTACCGAAGGCAAAGGTGAACTGGATTTCGATGGTACAAAGTATTCCATGCAAAAAGGTGATGTTGTTTTACTTCCGGCAGAAATCGATATAGTTAATTGCATCCCGCAGGGAAAAATAAACTTATTAGAAATAGCCATACCCAATACCAATAAATAAAAGCCAAATATTCATAAAGGGCTATTTATATGAAGAAATTAATAATATTTGACCTCGACGGTACGCTTGCCCAAAGCAAAGCGTCATTAGATGAAGAAATGGCCACACTTTTCAGTAGGCTGATTGATACGGTAAAGGTTGCCATTATATCTGGCGGCGATTGGCCGCAGTTCGAAAAACAGGTGCTCTCGCATCTAACTAAAGAAAAGCACCTTAAAAATTTGTCAATACTACCAACCTGCGGCACTAAGTTTTATAGTTATAAGCACGGATGGAAGGAGCTCTACGCAGAAAATTTTACAGCAGATGAAAAAACGCAGATCATAACTGCACTTAATGCTGCCATAAAGCAATCAAAAACCACAGTTGCTAAAACATGGGGAGAACAAATTGAAGACAGGGGTAGCCAAATCACCTATTCGGCATTAGGGCAAAAAGCGCCATTGGACGAAAAGAAAGTTTGGGATCCTAAATTTGTAAAACGCAAAAAAATAAAAGCCATCCTGGATAAGACGCTTTCAGGATTTTCTGTGCAAATGGGGGGCGCTACTTCTATTGATATAACCAAACCGGGGATTGATAAGGCTTATGGCATCCGCAAATTAAAATCGGTGCTGAATATTAAAATAAGCGAAATGCTTTTTATAGGGGACGCTTTATTTGATGGTGGTAATGATCATCCCGCAAGAATAACGGGTGCCGATTGTATTCAAGTGCGGGATCCTGATGAAACCAAGCGGGTAATTGAATCTATTATAGCATGCCTGGGTGGTAAGCCAGTAAAATTAAAACCAAAAAAGAATAAGGAAAATGGGTGAGTTTAAATTGCAACGTTTGGGTATAATTATGAAGCCTGAAGATGGCGACGCGATGGAGATAGAAGGTGTGCTTAACCCTGCGGCAGTCCGTGGTAAGGATGGTCATCTTTATTTATTTCCACGTATGGTGGGTAAAGGGAATTTTTCGCGCATAGGTGTTGCAAGGGTAATATTTAATGATGCCGGTGATCCTGTTGATGTTGAACGTTTAGGTATCGCGTTACAACCAGAAGCCGACTATGAGTTAAGGCCGGGTGGCGGAGGGTGTGAAGATCCACGTATTACTTTTGTAGAACCACTGAACCATTATGTGATGAATTATGTGGCTTTTGGAGCTAATGGGCCTCGGATTGCCATAGCCCGTTCAAAAGATTTGTTGAATTGGGAACGAGTTGGATTAGCAAAGTTTTCTCCTATTGAGGACATAAAATTTGAAGGAGTAGATGATAAGGACTCCTGCACTTTCCCACTTCTGATAAAAAATCTTAACGGACATGATGAAATGGCACTACTTCACCGCCCAATATTTCCGGGTACAAGCCCCGAAGAAATAAGAGCAAAAGATGGTAGCCATACAGTAGATTTACACTGCGAAAGTATTTGGCTGTCGTATTGCCGGTTTGATACTGCCACACACCTGCCGGCTAAAGGAGCGAGTTTTACGTCGCATGAACGGCTGGCGGCACCCAAGGCTTATTGGGAAAAGCTAAAAATAGGTTGTGGAACGCCACCTGTTTTAACAGATCTGGGGTGGATGATATTGTATCACGGGGTTAGTGAAGTACCTTTACCAAACAGCGAAAAAACACAATTGTGTTATTCTGCCGGGATAATGGTATTATCAAAGGAGGATGTTACAAAAATATTATATCGATCAGCAGAACCAATAATGAAGCCTGAATTGCCTGAAGAACGTGTTGGCTTAATTGCTGATGTTGTTTTTCCAACAGGGATAGACAGAAGAGACGATATAGGTATGCCAAACAGGTTTGATGTTTATTATGGAATGGCAGATGACAGGATAGGCGTAGCCCGTTTAGATATTCCGGATAAATTGCCCGGCTAAAACAAAGAGTATTTTGCCAATCTGAAGCAGGTATAAGTAATAATAGGCGAAGCTAAAATATCAACAGAATAATGTATATGTTGCACCAATAAAAGGCAGGCAACAGTTATGATGGCCCCCAAGGCTATCATTTTGTCTGACTTTTTATCAAGACACAAAAATATTAGGGTAAGGGTAGCTATATGCCCCGAAAAGAACAGATCTTTAGTAATACTGGCTTCACCATAAAAAATACCTGTAAGGGGATCTGCCAATGGTATCAGGCCGATAGGCGGGTTTAACGCCACAAAACTAATGGTTGCCATACGAACAAGGCAAACAACAATCAGCGCCCAAATATATATTATATAAATTCTGGGTTTATATAATGCCCTGTACAAAATGAGCAAGCCCATGCCCCAAATAACGATAAATATAGCTACAGAAACGTTATGCGGAGGAATGGCTGCTAATAACCAATCGTGCAATACAACGCCGTTACGTTTTTCAATTTTATTGAAAAATTGGGGCATCAGTGCCAGGATGATAAATATCAACACTGAACCAATGATTAATTTAACCCTATCAGATGTATTACTGATGGTTTCTTTCCAACTCTCCTTTATTGACAAACTTATATTTTGAGACACAGTTTAGACATTAGCGGCTGCAAAAATAATATTTACTATCAATATTTAATTATTGTTAAATGAATATAAAATAATTAAAGAGTAAAAAAATGCATAATTAAATGCATCATGGTTGCATTTGTGATTATATTTGCATTATGGAATTTGCCAAACTAACTGCTAAATTGGATAACATAGGCATGACAGCATCAACCTTGTGCGCTATTCATTGTGCACTTGTGCCCATTTTTATAACCGTTTTGCCATTAATTGGCCTTGGTTTTTTAGCAAACCCCTGGTTTGAGTGGGGTATGATAATTTTAGCTTTTATAATTGGTATATCATCTATCAGTTCTTCGTATTTTCGCATGCATAAGCGGTGGCTTCCATTGTTATTATTAAGTATAGGTTTTACAGTAATTATACTTGGCCATCTTTTTATTACAGGTTGGCTTGAAGGTATTATTGTACCTTTGGGTGGGTTTACCATAGCAATGGCGCATTTTATAAATTATAAATATGTTGGTGCCTGTAAAGTTTGTAATCATGAGTCGCATTGATAGCCATATTAAATGACAGAAATAATAAATAACAAATTTGAGCATTTGCTTGATTTGCATCATTTAAAAAAAACCGGTCCAAGATTAAAAGTTTTGGCGATGATGTCTGCAAAAAATACAGCGACGTCACAACCCGATTTGGAAGGTTTAATGGAAGATGTAGATCGTGTTACGCTTTATCGTATATTAAATGTGTTTGAAGAAAAGGGCATTATTCATAAGATATTTGATTTAAACGGAACTGCCAACTACGCTATTTGCACCTCTAACTGCCAGGAACATCTTCATCACGATGAACATTTACATTTTAATTGTGTAGTTTGTAATAAGGTATATTGTTTAAATGATTTAAGTTTGCCGGCATTCAATTTACCTCCCGGTTTTAAGGCCGATGGATTCACAATTTATGCATCGGGCACATGCCCGCAATGCAACAAAAGCGCCCTCTAAATCTCCCCGGAAGGGAAGACTTTTTTGGTTCGACCGTTATTAAAAGTCCTCCCTTTTTGGGAGGATTGGGCCATTGATGAGGTGATTTTGAAAACTTTACTAAATAGGATAGAAACGATATATAATTAATGAGAAAATATTTAATAAGAATAAGTACGATTACAGGGATAGCGATATTGTTTTTTACAACCTATACTGCAATTGTATCCTTTACATTTCCACAGCAAGATACCACGGCTAAGCCATTTAAAGTAAGGACTATTGTTATAGATGCAGGCCATGGTGGAAAAGATCCGGGCGCTCATGGGTCATACTCGGTTGAAAAAACCGTAGCGTTAGATATTGCTTTGAAGCTTCGTGATGCTATACATGAAAACTATCCGGAGATAAAAGTTATTATGACACGGTCTGATAATACTTTTATTCCGCTGAATCATCGGTCTGAGATCGCGAATGATAACAATGCCAATCTGTTTATTTCAATACACTGCAACTCATCGCCGGAAGGCACTGCAAGTATAGCCCATAAACAAAAAGGGGTAATGGTGTTGGTGTACAGTTACAAACGAAAAGGCGAGCAATTAGAGGCGGTTCGTGAAAACTCATCTATCTATCAGGAAAAAAATTATAAAGAAACTTATGAAAGCTACGACGAAACTGACCCGGTAAATCAGATTGTTTTAAATACTTATATGCAAAAATACCGCAAGCAGAGTATTTTGTTTGGCGACTTGCTAATGGATCAGTTTAAAGCGACAGGTGATAGGGTAGCATTAGGTGTTAAGGAACAAAGTGTATTAGTATTAGCCCACAGTGGTATGCCTAATGTGCTGATCGAAACCGGCTTTATTAATAACCCGGAAGAAGAAGATTACCTTAATTCAGCAAATGGACAAGCGGAAATTGTTGGCTCGATTGTTAAAGCGATAGGGGAGTATAAAAACGAAGTGGATAGTAAATAGCTATAAATTAAAGGCTAATTGTTTTGCCCTGCCGATAATAACATCTGTCTGTCCAATGTGATAAACAGGTGTTTCTTCATATCTAGAAGCAACAATAACTTCTGTGCCATTAGCATTAGCGTTAAAAAGCTCGTATACTAACTCGGGTGAATTATTATTTTTAGATAAATGCGCAAGTAACAAATGGCTCATAAACTCAGGCTTATAATTTACGAAAAGCTCCAATGCCTGTTTGTTAGAAAGGTGGCCATGGCCGCCACGAATCCTTCGTTTTAAATGATAGGGGTAACCCCCATTATCCAACATCTCATCATCGTAATTGGCCTCTAAAAATGCTGCATGGCATTTGCTGAAATGTGATATTAAATGTTCACAAGCTACACCAATATCTGTAAATACACCTACAGTAATATCCTTACAGGAGATAATGAAGCTATGCGGCTCTATAGCATCATGAAACTTAGGAAATGCCGTAATAGTTAACCCGCCTATAACAACCGGGTTATAAGCGATAAAATGAATTATTTGATAGTCCCCCGGGTTAACGCGCAGATGTTTTAGCGTGCCGGGGGTTATATAAACCGGAATATTATGCTTTTTTGCCAGTACGGGTACGCCGTTTATATGATCGCTATGTTCGTGAGAAATAAATATCGCTTTTACTTTTTGAATAGATAAACCCAGCCTGAGCATGCGTTTTTCTGTTTCACGGCATGAAATCCCGGCATCAACCAACACGGCTTCGTGCTCATTACCAATATAATAGCAGTTTCCGTTACTCCCCGAATTTAACGATGTAATAAATAGCGACATTCTTGCCACAAAAATACTCGCTTTTTAATCAAAAAACTTAAAATTTCAATACAAAACGGATGATTATATTTGGCCCATGGATTCATCAAAAACTTTACCTGTACTTGATGCGCCTGAGCTACGTGTGCTCGGCGTGCTAATGGAAAAAAGCAAAACCACTCCGGATTATTATCCTATGACGGTTAATAGTTTGATTGCGGCCTGTAATCAAAAAACCAGCCGTAAACCGGTGGTAAACTATGATGAGGAAACGGTAGTATTAGCTTTAAATACATTAAAAAGGCGTGGATTGGTATCAACAGCTACCGGTGGATCGGATCGTTCCGTAAAATACAAACACAATTTTGGAATTGTGTTCCCTGTTGTGCCATCTGAGGTCGCTATTATTTGTTTGTTAATCCTGCGCGGCCCGCAAACCCCGGGTGAACTGAATACCAATTCAGGCAGATTGTATGAGTTTGAATCTATTGAGGACGTGCAAGCTACATTGGAAAAATTATCAGAAGGGGAAACACCATTTGTAATTCAATTGCCGCGTCGCGCGGGACAAAAAGAAGTTCGTTATGCTCATTTATTAGCCGGTACGCCGGATTTAACGGAAGATTTAAATGATGAACAGCCTGTAAGGTCTTCAAGTGAATTAGAGGCACGCGTTAGCAAACTGGAACAAGAGTTAGCAACGTTAAAGGAAGCTTTTGATAATCTGATGAAGGAACTGTCGTAGTTTTAAACAGAAGGGGCGGCGAAAATAAAATGGGTAACCAGTTTATCTAATATTACCAGCGAAGCTATAATTAGCGCAATCCCGGCAACTTCGTTAAGGCGGTGTACCATTTTAACGGAGATCCGTGCGCGCAATTTATCAGCATAAAAAGCTTTCGTGGTATCCATGCCAAATTGAACGATCAGGATGGTTAAAAACATGATTCCGATATCTAAGGAACGGTGATGAGCGCCAACCCTGAACAGGGTACTTGCAGCAGTTATAACTGTAACCCAATGAAATAATAAGCTTGGATTGAATATGCACATGGCAAATCCTTTTAAAAAATAACCAGCCCGGTTAATGCTTGATGGTACCGATGTTTTATAAGTGATCTCGGCTTTTTTAAAGAAATAATATACCCCAACCGTGAACAAAATGGCACTGCCAATTACCCCGGCAATAATTTTTTGTTGTTCAGATATATTGATATACTGTGAACCGAATAAAAGGCCGCCAACAAATACCACATCGCTGCAAACCACACCCAGCGCCAATGCGACGCCGGCTTGAAAGCCATTTGCAATACTAGTTTTAATTAAAGCGAAAAAAACCGGGCCTGTAAGGAATGTCAGTACTAATCCAAACCCCAGTCCCGAAATAACAGCTTCTATCATTAATTATAAGCTCAGTTGAACAATGCGAATATGCAATTTTTATCTCTTAAAAAAAGAAACTTAATGTTTAGGTATCATTAATTAAAAAAACAGTGTTGTATTTCTAAAAAATCATTTATGTTAGTAGTTTAAATCAATTACTGTACAACCTAATTAAATAATGGAACAAAACAAACAAAAAAGCTACGGCTCGGCGTTATATACGCTAATAACCGTATTTTTCTTCTGGGGCTTTTTAGCTGCCTCGAATGGGGTTTTTATACCTTTTTGCAAATCACACTTTAATTTATCGCAATTTCAATCACAACTAATTGACTTTACCTTCTATGGTGGTTATTTTATTGGATCGTTGATATTGTACTTTGCATCACAAGCAAGTAAAGTTGATATATTAAATAAATTAGGCTATAAAAATGGTATTATTCTTGGTTTGGTAGTATCTGCTGCCGGTGCGTTAGGTATGATTCCCGCTGTTGCATCCGGTTCATTTGGTTTGATCTTAACAGTATTTTTTATCATAGCTATCGGGTTTTCATTACAACAAACCGCGGCGAATCCGTTTGTTGTTGCCCTTGGGCCGCCTGAAACAGGTTCAAACCGTTTGAATTTTGCAGGTAGCATAAACAATATTGGCGCTTTATTAGGCCCCGTTGTTGTTGGTTTAGTATTATTTGGCTCGGCATCAGCCAAAATAGCGGTGGCCGATGTAAAAATATCATCAATAGATAATCTGTACTACATATTGGCGGGCTTATTTATAGCTGTTGCTATATTCTTCTGGGTGTCAAACCTGCCAAAGGTTACTAGTGACGAAGAGCTTGAGTCAAGTTCAAAAGCAAATACACCGCTATTTATCATTTTTATCGCGTTTTTGTTGATTCTTGCTGCTGACCCTATCAGTCTTAAAACATCAATACCTAGTCAATACTTTGTTTATGCTTCGCTTGCCATTATCATATTTACATTAGTAGGTACCATATTTGCCGCTAAGAAAAGCACACATGGTTGGGGTGCTATGCAATACCCGCAATTAATTTTAGGCATGATAGCTATATTTACTTATGTAGGTACCGAGGTAACTATTCAAAGTAATATGGGTGCGTTGTTAAAAACGCCTGCATTTGGAGCATTCAATGAATCAGAAATTGCGCCATTCATTTCATTATATTGGGGTAGCTTAATGATCGGCCGTTTTGCAGGTTCAATAGGTGCTTTTAATCTTTCAAAGACGACAAAGTATATTTTATATGTTTTGGTGCCATTTATTGCATTTGCACTTGTGTTGGCAGTAAATAAATTCTTTGCAGGCGTTGATGTAAGTAATTTATATGTTTATGCTGTTTGTGTGGGTATATTGGTTGTAGCTTTCTTTATAGGCGGGCAAAAACCTGTACGTACTTTATCTACATTAGGCGTGCTTGGTGTTATATTTATAATGGTGGGCTTATTTACAACCGGCAGGGTTGGCACATTTGCTTTTATTAGCGGTGGTTTATGCTGTTCAATTATGTGGCCTTCAATATTCTCCTTAGCTATAACAGGCTTGGGTAAATACACTAGTCAGGGTTCCGCATTTTTAATTATGATGATATTAGGGGGCTCGATTATTCCACCACTGCAAGGTAAAATTGCCGATGGTAGTAATAATTTAATACAAGGTATGAGTGGTATTCACTTTTCATACATAGTTCCTGCATTAGGTTTTGCATATCTTGTTTATTTCGCCTGGAAGGTTAGCCGTGAATTACGCAGCCAGGGTATTGATCTAGATCATGTGGAAGCAAAAGGCGGACATTAATATTAATATTTTCTAGTCATTATTCATTGAGTCATTAGGTCATTCTGTATATTACAGGTGATTTAATGACTCAATGGCGTTAATGGCGTAATTACATTCAAAGATGAAACCGAGTTTCAATCATATATTCATGAATCTGGCAACAGATCTGGCACTGCGGTCACATTGTATTAAGGCGCATGTAGGAGCGGTTTTAACCAGGGATACCCGTATTATTTCCATCGGATATAATGGCCCCCCGGCGGCTACGCATAACTGTGATGAAGAGTGGCCCGAAACAGGTTGCCCACGAGATTCAAAAGGTAGTTGTTCATTGGCATTGCACGCGGAAGAGAACGCGATTCTGTATGCTGTTAAAAATGGCGCCAAATTAGAAGGTTCAGTTTTGTACACCACCTTATCGCCTTGTATTGCTTGCGCGAGGTTGATTTATTCAGCAGGTATAAAACATGTTTACTACAAACACTCTTATGCGGAATATAAGGGTTTACCAAGTGACGAAGGAGTAGACTTTTTGAATAAATTCGGCGTAGTTACCGAGAAGTTTGTTGATTAGTTTACTAAAGTGTGATTACTATATATTAGTTACCAAGGGGTGAATCCTATCCAGCGCGAAATCTAGCTGTTGCTGTGGCGTTAAGTTTGTATTGTCTAATATTATAGCATCATCAGCCCTAACCAATGGGCTTTCTTTCCTGGTGGTATCCTGATAATCTCTGTTAGCAATATTTTTAAAAACTTCTTCCAATGTGATGTTTGGGTTTTTGCCGATCATTTCTTTATACCGTCTTTCGGCACGGACTTTCGGATCGGCAGTCATAAAAATTTTAATATCAGCATGCGGAAATACCGCTGTGCCAATATCGCGGCCATCCATTACAACATTTTTTGATTTGCCCATGCGTTGCTGCTGTTTAACCATTTCTACACGTACTTCGTGTATGGCCGAAACCGCACTCACATTATCAGAAACAGGCATTTGTCTGATTTCGTCAGAAACTTCTTCATCATTTAACGTAATATGCGTTTCATAGTCACGTGAGTGAAAGTTCAGATGAATATTTTTAAGCGCCTCAGCAACTTGTGAAATGTTAGCCCGGTCGATGTTATTACGTAAAAAGTACAGTGTAACCGCACGGTACATCGCACCGCTGTCAACGTAAATAAAATGAAGTTTTTTAGCTAATGCTTTAGCTAAGGTGCTTTTACCGCACGAAGAATAGCCATCAATGGCAACTACAATATTTTTGCTCATGAAGCAACTAAAATAACAAAATTAGTTGATTGGTTAGTTAAGCTAATAATTTGATTCGGTTATATTTGTCGAAATTTAAACCTCTGCACCCAATGAACATCAATAGAGATATATTACAAAAGGAAGTTTTTTACAAAACTTCGCGCAGCGGGGGTAAGGGTGGGCAAAATGTAAATAAGGTTTCTCCTAAAGTTGAGTTATTATTTTCAGTAAATGATTCGGTGCTTTTTACTGATGATGAAAAGGTTTTGCTGAACGATAAACTACAATCACGTTTTAATAAAGATGGGTTAATACAGGTTATTTGTGATGAAGACCGGAGCCAATACATG
Organism: Mucilaginibacter tundrae; assembly: GCF_013408825.1. Lineage (GTDB taxonomy): Bacteria > Bacteroidota > Bacteroidia > Sphingobacteriales > Sphingobacteriaceae > Mucilaginibacter. The sequence continues at coordinate 119,608 of NZ_JACCBZ010000006.1, read as the reverse complement.
AATAAACAAAAGGCTTTAGAACGTTTGGTGGGGTTACTCACTATATCACTTCATAAGCCGAAGGTTAGGAAGAAAAAGGGAATAAGCAAAGCAGCAAAGGCGATCCGGTTGGAAAATAAAAGGCTAAATTCCGCCAAAAAAGAAAGCCGAAGAGCTAAATTTGATTAGCAGATTGTTATTTAAACCGATATAAGCCTGTTATAGCTCCCCATTGATGAACACGGGCCATTTCTTTATCGTCTTTTGAATGAAATATAGCTGCGATATCAAACACAAAGCGCGAAGTGCTAAATGCAACACCCAATTGATTACTTAAAATGAAGGGTTCTTTGTCAGATGTAACTTCCATGCTATTTGGATTATGTTTAGTAAATAAGCCTCCTTGTATTGTTGCATCATAGGCCACATAATTTATCTGTGGTTTATAGTAAAAAAACAGCTCATGTTGATGTAAAGATGCTTTTTTATTTTTCCTGATCACAGTACTTTGTGTACTAACGGAGTTAAATAACTGATTAAAGTTTCCGAACCTGAATAAAGGCCCTAAACCCGCGCCGCTAAAGCCATTACCTAAATTTCCATAGCTACTTAGGGAAACATCAAATCCTGTTGTTCTTGCCAATAACCTATTGTATTCTGCTGATAGGTTTAAAACCGCATTATTATCAATCTGATATTCCCAACCAGCCGGTGTGTAGAATCCCAAAGTTTTATGCACCCAGGTTTGTACTTGTTTGCCGTACGCACTTGGCCCAATTATACCAAATTGAGCACTTAATTTTAGATTACTCTCATCGCTATAAAGAAAATTGAGTGTTGACCCAACATACAAATAAGCGGCAAACGGACGATCAATATAGGATGGATCATCATAATAGCCTGTTACGTTTATATTTCCGGTTTGAGGATTGAATATTTTTTGCCCTGCCTCAAACCCGAGTACTTTATTTTGAAGCTTTGAACTGCTATCTACAGCTAAAGCATGCCTGAAATAAATGAAAATGCCATCAGTATAATACCTGTCTGATCCTCGCAATAAATAAGAATCATTATCTGTTTCTACGCCAATTTCGTTACTATGACTTTGCGCAAATACTTGAATACTGCTAAACAGTAAAGCTGATAAAATGAGTAACTTTAGTTTCATACAGGAGGAATTACTTGGCTAAAGTAACAAAACCACCGAATTGAAACCGGTTTTAATATTAATTTGACAATTAATATTAAAAAGTATAGCCCACACTAAAGCCCCCGGCGTATATTATTTCATCGTTAGAAAATATTGGAACGAAACCTAAACGAAAGTTGAGGCTCTTTTCAGGTTCGTAACGAACGCCGATAGTGGCTGTGCCTATAAACCCGGTGATCCTGTCAAATATGAATGTTTTGCCTGTGTTATCACCTGTAGTATTTAAAAAAGTAGTACCTCCGCCAAATTCAAAATACTTGCCGTTTGAGCCAATCAGATAGTTAACTTGTAATGGTATGGTAAACACGGTATTACCACCGTCGCCAAAATAGCCCATGCCTACACGATAACCCCATCCTTCTTTTCCTCCCGAAAAACGTTGGTCGTAATTTAATGATATGGCAAGCCCCGGCCCACCTAATTCAAGAAACAAAATTCTATTACTGGTGTGCTTCGGGGTACTTATTAGTATTGTATCCGTTTTAGTAATAAACACGGTATCCCGTTTTGTTTTAATAATTGTTGATGATAGCGTAGTGTCAGCGGCTTTTAAATCGGATGTTGCTATTGTTTTTTTTACTACAGTTGGATTAGTAGAATTTGCATTTGTAGTAACATGCTTTTTTACTACGGTATTCATATAGTCCGGTGTGCCTGATCTTTCGGATGTTGTTGGAGCTGATGGAGTATATGATGACGATGTTCCTGAGTTTGAATTGGGAGAAGATGATTGGCTAGTTGACGCGGGACTACCAGATGTGCTGCCCCCCAAATTATTATTTGATGGCGAGTTGCCTGAAGGGGTGGTAGAAGATTGATCGTTATAACCTGGCCTAACTACAATAATTACTCTTTTTATCGTGTCATTTTGGCTGCCAGTATTTTGAGCACTCGATCTAAAGCTATAGGTTATAAGGAAAAATAATGTTAAAATAATTTTTAACGGGATAGTGCCTTTCATAAAATAGGTAGCGGGTATTAGCTATGTTAATTATCCTATGAAACGTTAACTAATAAAAAAATGTTTCGCATCAATAATATTAGATTTAACTTTTGTTATCAATGTGAAACATTTAATTAAAAAATGAATAACCAATGATTAATTCAATATTGGCTTTTTATCCTCCTTTACGGTTAGATCAAGCGCATCATCAACCTTTTCATTTAATAGTGCAAGGTTTATAACCTCGCGCATATCAGTAACATAGTTAAATTTTAGGTCTTTAATATAGTCTTCCCTAATTTCCTGTATATCTTTTTGGTTTGATTTGCAGAGTATTATTTCCTTAATATTCGCGCGTTTTGCCGCCAATATTTTTTCTTTTATCCCACCTACCGGTAAAACACGGCCGCGAAGTGTTATTTCGCCGGTCATGGCTAAATGTGGTTTTATTTTACGTTGCGTAAATGCTGACGTAAGCGCCGTTAACATGGTAACGCCAGCCGAAGGGCCGTCTTTTGGAGTAGCGCCGGCAGGTACGTGTATATGCACATCCCATTGCTCAAATAACTTAGGGTTAATGTCAAAATAGGATGCATGCGCACGCAGATAAGCGAGCGCGATGGTTGCAGATTCTTTCATTACATCACCCAAACTACCTGTTAGCGACAAATGGCCTTTGCCCGGGCTTAAACTGGCTTCAATAAACAATATATCACCACCTACTGATGTCCAGGCTAAACCTGTAACTACACCTGCTACGTTATTGCCTTCGTAAAGGTCTTTATCATAAATGGGCGCACCTAATATTTTCTCAATATCTTTTTTACTAACGGCAGAGTTATAGTCTTCCTCCATAGCAATGTTTTTGGCTATGCCACGTACTACTGAGCCTATTTTTTTCTCTAAAGCACGTACGCCTGATTCGCGGGTATAGTCTTCTACTATTTTTTCAAGTACGTCGCCTTTTAAGGTAATATCTTTTGCTTTTAGGCCATGGGCCTCGCGTTGTTTAGGTACTAAGTGCTGTTTTGCTATTTCAATTTTTTCCTCGATGGTGTATCCATTTACCTCGATGATCTCCATGCGGTCCAATAATGCCGGCTGTATGCTGCTTAAGGAATTTGCTGTCGCGATAAACATTACATTCGACAGGTCAAAATCCATCTCAACATAATGATCATAAAATGTGCTATTTTGTTCAGGATCAAGTACCTCTAATAATGCCGATGACGGATCGCCCCTGAAATCATTGCCGACTTTATCAATCTCATCCAATATAAACACCGGATTTGCTGCGCCAGCTTTTTTGATAGACGTAATGATACGGCCGGGCATAGCACCTATATAAGTTTTACGGTGACCACGTATTTCGGCTTCATCGCGTATACCTCCTAATGCCATCCTTACATATTTACGCCCCAAAGCCTTAGCTATTGACTTGCCTAAAGATGTTTTACCAACACCCGGAGGGCCAACAAGGCATAGGATAGGGGCCTTCATGTCGCGCTTTAACTTAAGCACTGCCAGGTATTCTATAATACGTTGTTTTACCTTATCTAAACCAAAATGGTCCTTATCTAATACCTTTTGAGCGCGTTTAAGATCGAAGTTGTCTTTAGTAAATTCGTTCCATGGCAAATCAAGCAGCAGCTCCAAATAATTGATTTGTACCGAGTAGTCAGCCGCAGCCGGATTAATACGCGCAAGTTTTTCTAACTCTTTATTAAAATGGTCGCCAATATCTTTTGCCCATTTCTTTTTTGAACCTCTTTGGCGCAGATTATCTACTTCTAAATCGGGCGAATTGCCACCAAGTTCTTCCTGAATGGTTTTTAATTGCTGGTTCAGGAAATAATCCCGTTGCTGTTTGTCCAAATCAACACGTACTTTAGATTGGATCTGGTTTTTCAATTCCAGCATCTGCAAATCAAGTGTCAGATGTTCTAAAACAAGGTTGGCGCGCTCACGTAAATTGGTTACTTCCAGCAATTGCTGTTTGGCAGTCATTTCGGCATTCATATTTGATGATATAAAATTGATCAAAAATGAAGTGCTTTCAATATTGCGTATAGCTATACCAGCCTCGCTGGGAATGTTCGGCGAAAGCTGGATGATATTCATTGCCATGTCCTTTATAGACGAGATCATGGCTTTGAATTCTTTATCCTCTTTTATTTTAGTCTCTTTAAAAGGATTGATGGTAGCCTTAATATAAGGTTCGCTTTGTACCTCTTCGTTTAAAATAAAGCGCTTTTTACCCTGAATGATGACAGTGGTATTGCCATCGGGCATTTGAAGCATTTTTATGATCAATGCAACGGTACCCACGCGGTTAAGCTGATCAAAAGTTGGGTCTTCAATACCTACATCCTGTTGGGATACAACACCTATCATACGATCGCCTTTATTGGCATCGCGTATTAATTTTATAGATTTATCGCGCCCTACAGTTATTGGAATAACCACACCCGGGAACAACACAGTATTGCGTAAAGGCAGTATAGGCAAAACATCAGGCACCTGCTCATTATTCATTTCCGCTTCATCTTCTGATGACATCAACGGAAAAAACTCGGAATCGTCGTTTATTATCGGTAAAGCGCTCTTAAAATCGTATGGATCAAAACTCATCAAAATGGTTTTTTATATAAAAATCAAACGTCATCTTGTCACCCTGAAATGTGCAGGGTTAATAAATGCGTTAAAAAATAACGTTGATTAACAACTATATCATATGTTTCAAGACCTATGCCAAGATGATTTAATATACGTTGTTATTTATTGTAAAGATATAATATACTGATTGTTTGGTGGTTATAAATTTATTCAGCCAGAGATTAATTTCATGTAATATAGCAGGTAAAGATGAAAAAAAGTCATGCTGCCTCTTCTCAATGGGAGATACTTCAACCTTAATGGCGCAAACCTTGTACAAATACCAAAAATCGCGATCATTTATAACGGGTGATTAAAATGAATAGCGATTGCATTGTGACACAAAATTGCTTAAAACGAGTTAAGAAGTCGCTATAAAAAAGAGCAAATTAGGCGAAAAAGCCAAAATTTTTGTGCAAAAAACGGTTTAAAATAGGTGAAAAAGGTGCTTTTTAAGTAGTTTTTTGGTTGAAATAAGCCATTTTAACATAAAAAACGATCAAATACAGAAGTAAAAACCGCCTTTTTGAGGCTTTTTTGAGCCTTTTTTTGCTGAAAAGTGTACCAACTGTACCAAATGTGTCATCTGTAAACACTGCCCAAAAAGATGCAGGTAACGGTAATGCTAAACAAGTTGTTTATTAATTTTTTTTATAGTAAAACTATATAACCGGATAATAATAACTTGCAAATTCAGTTAATGTTATATTATTTTGTTACAGATTAGACTCCGGATGAAGTTATCGGTCATTGTATCGTTATTAATATTCTCAACGCTTGATGTAGCTTACGCGCAAAACGCTTATGTTAAATTAGGGCAGCAAGCCTTTATGGACGGTGATTTTAAATCGGCCATATCGCAGTTAGAAAAAGCATGCAGTGTTGATTCAACTGATGCCAACGCTTTGTGGATGCTGGGTTATTCTTATTATCACAGCGACAACTACAAAAAATCTATCATAGCATATAACAAAGTAATCTCTATTAAGCCTACAGACGCATCCGCATACTATTACCGGGCAAGGGCAAAAAGCTATTTAGGTAAAGATAATTCACTTTCACCGGCAGATAAGGAAAAATATTTATTGGGATCTATTTATGACTTTACCAAAGCCATTGATATAAATCCTGATCCCAACGATATTAAGTTTTACCAGAACAGAGGTATTGCTTATCACGATTATGGTTGCTTTAAATTGCAAACAAATTTTCGTTTTTATGACAAGGCAAGGGGTATTAACTCCTTAAAAGCCTCAATTGCCGATTTTGAAAAGGTTTTGAACAACGATCCTTCCAGAACAGATATTTCAACTTTGATGGATGCTTCCAAAGCGAAACTAGCCAGCGTTGATAATCATCGATGATTAAAATATCCGCTTATATCGTATTTATTTGTCCCCAATAACCTTACCGTTTGTGCCTTTTGTATCAGGTATAATGAATCAGGAAAATAGGATAGTTTTTCCAGAGAATTGTATAGAATGTTTTTAGTTGAATCCAGAATCATCATATACTTAACTTTTCCTGCAACTAATTTTATCAATATTTCACGTGTTTTTAGTTCGGGCGATAATGCCTGATAAATGATGATATTGCTATCAGCCGTTACCTTATAGCTGTCTTTCCATGCCGGCTTATTAATATCAGCTTCGCTAAATAAACTTAACTCAGAACCCCAGTTTGTAATATGTACGATTTTGCTTTCACTTACTCCATTATGTTTAATTACTTTATAAATTGGCTGATTGAGCCGTGTAAGGCGTGCGGAATCACTTTTAAAAAAGCCTTTTATATCAAAATATTTCATGGCGTCGCGATTTTCCTTAATGTCAGGCTTACATGACTGCAAACCTGACATTAAGAATAAGCCGAATCCGGCAGCTAAAAGTAATTTTGGATTATACCAACACATTACCGCTCATTTCTTCAGGTATGGTAACACCTAATAGTTGGAGTACGGTAGGTGCAATATCACCAAGTTTACCGTCTTTTACCTGTTTTACATCCTTATCAATAATAATACAAGGCACTAAGTTGGTTGTGTGCGCGGTATTTGGTGAGCCGTCATCATTAACCATATAATCAGCATTGCCGTGATCTGCCAAAATTATAAATGAGTAGCCATTAGCCAAGCCCGTTTCCACTACCGCTTTTGTGCAAGCATCGGCAGTTTCGGCAGCTTTTATTACAGCGCTGAATACTCCGGTATGCCCAACCATATCGGTATTGGCAAAGTTTAACACTATAAAATCAGGCCAGCCACTTTCCAGTTCAGGAATGATGGCATCGCGAATACCTTCGGCACTCATCTCAGGCTGCAAATCATACGTAGCTACTTTTGGAGATGGCACTAATAAGCGTTTTTCATTTATGAATTCTTTTTCGCGACCACCTGAGAAGAAGAAAGTTACATGAGGATATTTCTCAGTTTCGGCAATACGGATCTGGTTTTTGCCTGCATCCTGTAAAACTTCACCAAGGGTTTTTGTTAGATCATCTTTTGTGAATACTACCTGCACATTTTTAAATGTATCATCATAGGTAGTCATGGTAATATAATGCAGGTTAAGCGGGTGCATGTTATATTCGGGGAAGGACTTTTGTGTAAGCGCCAGTGTTATTTCGCGCCCACGGTCAGTCCTGAAATTAAAGCAGATTACCACATCACCTTCTTTTATAACAGCTACAGGCTTTCCATTGGCATCAACATTCACAATCGGCTGGATAAATTCATCGGTAACACCTTTCAGGTAAGATTCTTTTATAGACTGGTTAATGTTTTGTGTTGCTGTGCCGTCGCCGTTGACCATCAGATCATAAGCTAATTTAACGCGCTCCCAACGGTTATCGCGGTCCATGGCGTAATAGCGACCAATGGCAGAGGCTATTTTAACAGGAGTATTCGCGATATGCTCTTCAAGTTCGGTCATGAAATTTATACCGGATTTTGGATCGGTATCACGTCCATCCAAAAAGGCATGTACGAATACATTTTGTAAATCATATACTCCAGCGGCATCGCATAAACCCTTTATATGTTTAATGTGTGAGTGTACGCCACCATCAGAAACCAAACCTATAAAATGTACATCGCGATTATTTTGCTTCGCATATTCAAAAGCACTTTTTAATACCGGGTTTGTAGGTAGCTCGTTATCTAATACAGCTTTGTGTATGCGGCCCAGTTCTTGATAAACAGTTCGGCCGGCACCCAAATTCATGTGTCCAACTTCTGAATTTCCCATTTGTCCGTCAGGCAGGCCAACAGCCATGCCAGATGCCTCTAACTTGGAGTGAGGATATTTCTCCAATAAAGAATCAAAGAAAGGCGTGTGAGCGGCTAATATAGCGTTCGACTGATCGTTACGGCCGTAACCCCAGCCGTCTAAAATTATTAATGCAACTTTTTTCTTATTTTCCACAATGCAAATATAAAATCAACACGGTATAATCATCAATAATAATTCAATCATGCAACTTTTTTCTTAAATTGAGTTCTTATTAGGAACCAACCTGTTAGTCACCATGAAAGTTATTTACCTGCATTCGATCATTTTGCTGTTTTTACAGCCGCTTGGAGTTAAGGCTGATCCTATTGATAACATCATGCATATGCTAAGGCAGGGCAATACGTATGAATTGTCGAAACTGTTTTCAGATAATGTAGAAGTTACCGTTTTAGATAGTGATAATAGCTTAGATAAAGCCACAGCAGTACCCGCGCTAGATAAATTTTTCGCAGACAATAAACCTAAAAGCGTACGGCTTTTTCATAAAATAGATTCAAATCCTAATTATTTGTTTGGAGTAGTTTTTTTGAACACCGATAAAGGCTTGTACCGCATAGCATTAACATTAGATAAGCATGGCACCGAAATGAAAATTGTTGAAATGAGGATAGAAGTCGAAAAAACTAAATAATAATCTAATTGTTTTTACTTTTGAGCCTGTTTAAAAAGTAAATATTTTGGATAAAGAATACGTTGACCAGTTTATAATAAGTGCCTTAAAAGAAGATGTTGGCGATGGAGACCATACATCGTTGGCAACCATCGCTGCCGGTACAATAGGCAAAGCAAAGCTTTTAGTGAAAGATAATGGTGTTTTAGCCGGTGTTGAACTTGCTGCTGAAATATTTCGTGTTGTGGATGAAAGCTTAAAAATGACCACTTACTTAAAAGATGGCGCCGATATAAAATACGGCGATATCGCCTTCGAAGTAGAGGGCGATGCCCAAAGCATACTAAAAGCCGAGCGCCTGGTACTAAATTGCATGCAGCATATGAGCGGTATAGCAACTAAAACCAACGAAATTGTTGATATTTTGAAAGGCTATAACACCAAAGTTTTAGATACCCGGAAAACTACACCAGGCTTACGATACCTTGAAAAATGGGCAGTACGTATTGGCGGAGGTGTAAATCATCGTTTTGGGTTGTATGATATGATCTTGATAAAAGATAATCATGTTGATTATGCGGGAGGTATAAGTGAAGCGATTGAAGGTGCACGTAACTATCTAGCTGCTAATCATAAAAAATTAGCTATTGAAATTGAAGTGCGAAACATAGAAGAATTGGAAGAAGTTATACAAACCCGCGGTGTTGACAGAATATTGCTTGATAATTTTAATTTTAACGACCTTAGAGATGCCGTTGATATGATTGAGGGAAGATTTATTACAGAAGCTTCCGGGGGTATTACAATTGATAATATACGTGAGTATGCGGCCAGTGGTGTTGATTATATATCAGTGGGAGCCTTAACACATTCTGTTAAAAGCCTTGATTTGAGTTTAAAGGCTGTAAAATGATTAGCGATTTCTAATTAAAAAATTCATTTTACTATTTATTAATGTTTACTATTTAAGTATGATTACAATTTAGTAATATTGTGCAGAGATGATATCAATCTATTCGATTTCAGCGCTCATACTGGCCTATTTATGTGGATCTATCCCAACCGCAGTTTGGATAGGGCAAGCATTTTTTGACGTAGACGTACGTGAATATGGCAGCGGAAATGCAGGCGCAACCAACACTTTTAGAGTTTTAGGCAAAAAGGCAGGAATACCTGTTATGCTTATCGATATTTTAAAGGGATGGACAGCCACCAACATAGCTTATTTTATTGGGGTTTCAACAACGGGTGCTTATAATTCACCTGAATATATGAACTATGCTTTAGCACTTGGTATAGCCGCAGTTATGGGGCATTTATTCCCAATATTTGCTGGTTTCAGGGGCGGAAAAGGGATAGCAACATTATTCGGAATGATATTAGCTATTAACCTACCTGCTGCATTATTTTGTGTAGGCATATTTATTACGGTTTTGTTAATTACACGTTACGTATCGTTAGGTTCTATTATGGCTGGCTTTGCATACCCTATATGTGTTACATTTGTGTTCCCGATGTATATACGAGCCGTAATAATTTACGGCATGTGCATGTGTTTGCTTATATTGGTTACCCATCAAAAAAACATTGAGCGTTTGTTAAAAGGCACCGAGTCAAAGGTGAATTTCTTCAAGCGAAAATCCGCGTAAGCATTTATTTATATTAACAAGCATGAGCCATCCACGATTCTTAAAAGCACGCTGGACTAACCTGCTGATGCTTAACTATGAAGTCAATCCCAATATATTAGAACCGTATTTGCCGGCATATACTGTACTAGATTTATGGCAGGGAAAAGCTTTAGTAAGTATGGTTGGGTTTTTATTTGAAGAAACCAGTGTGTTAGGTATCAAGTGGCCATTTCATGTGAATTTTGAAGAAGTTAATTTGCGCTTTTATGTTCGCCATTTTGATGGAAAAGAGTGGAGACGTGGTGCTGTTTTTGTAAGTGAGATAGTGCCCAAAAGAATTATTGCTGTAATTGCCAATAATTTATATAAAGAGCATTATAAAGCATTACGGATGCGGCATTCAGTGGTGCATACTTCAAATGATCATACTCGATTCTTATATGAGTGGAAACTAAAAGGTAATTGGAATAAATTAGGGGCGACTGTAAGCAATAAAAGCCAACCCATTAAAGCAGATAGCCCAGAGGAATTCATTTTTGAACATTATTGGGGGTATAATAGCTGGGGCGAAGCTGTTACGATGGAATACGAGGTTGAACATATTTCCTGGGAAACTAATGAGGTTACCGACCCAATTTTTGAGGCTGATATTGCTTCGTTATATGGTGTAGAATTTGAACCGTATTTATCAGTAAAACCACATTCTGCGTTATTCGCTAAGGGTTCGCCAATAAGTGTACGGATGGGCGCTAAACTATTTGTTGACCCAGCGCTTGCAAAATAGCTTTGGCTTTAAGTAAACACTCTTTATATTCTTGTTCAGCATCTGCATGGTAGGTTATAGCGCTACCAACCTGGAAGGATAGATATTTATTTGCGGCATTGTAAAGAATAGTGCGTATCACTACGTTAAAATCAAAATCACCATCAGGACTAAAATATCCTATTGCCCCTGAATAAATACCACGCTTACTACGCTCAAATTCTTCCATCAAATTCATCGCGCTTATTTTAGGCGCGCCTGTCATGCTACCCATTGGAAAGGTATTCTTTATTGCTTCGATGGGCGTAATATTTTCATCAATCTCGCAAAAAACAGTAGAAATCATTTGATGTAATTGATTGAAACTACGTATTTCAAAAAGCTCCTCGGCTTTTACGGTGCCCTGTTTCGCGGATCGGGTAAGATCGTTGCGTACCAAGTCAACTATCATTACATTTTCTTGTAATTCTTTAGTGTGAGTACGTAGCTGCCGTTTGATAATCTCATCTTCTTCGGCGGTTATTCCTCGCTTAGCCGTTCCTTTTATAGGTTGGGAGATGAGCTTTTCATCACGCTTAGCTAAAAAGCGTTCGGGTGAAGCTGATAAAATATAATTGTCTTCCCATTTAAAAAATCCCGCAAATGGGTTAGGGGATATTGCATTCAGTTTTGAGAAAACTTCCAAAGGATTAATCATTGCATTTTTCGCAAAAAACTCCTGGCAAAAATTGGTTACATAAATATCGCCGCGACTAATATGCTCTTTTATTTCATTGGCGGTATCAATGTATTCGATTTTACTAAACTTGGATTGTATGTTTATTGATGAGGGTTTTGTAGGTTCATCGATCTGATAATTTTGTATGATATTCAAAACGAACTGCTCATCATCTGAAATGATATCGATTTGATTTCCCTTGAGCAGAATAAAATGCTTAGGCGCAAAAAAATAAAGATCAGGAAAGTGAAGCTCATCATGATTTGACGACGTTAAATTTTCCACTTCATTTTTTAGGTCGTATCCGAAAAAGCCGGTTATCCAGCCTGGGTTTTCGGTGTGAAACTTCGCCAGATGCTCAAATGCATTTCCTGTATTAGCTATAAGCGAGCTTTTTGCTCCAATTGCAATTAATGCATCAAATTTGGAATATTTATCAGGGAAGTTATTTGAATCGAGGTAACAAACCGCATCAAAAGTAGCTGCCCATTGCAGGGCCTTTTGTTTGAAGATTTGCGGGTCTTTTATTTGTATGATCACTTTATATAAGTAGAGACGCAAATATTGCGTCTCTACATTTTATTTTTTAGTACAATTCTAATGTTTGTACCCTATCCGGTCCTACAGATAAATATTTTACCGGCACTTCCAGTTCTTTTTCTAAAAAGCTGATGTATGATTTAAGCCTTTCAGGGATTTCTGATAATTCAGTAATTCCTGTCAAATCTTCGTTCCAGCCATCAATTTCTTTCAAAACAGGAGTAGGCTCAACAGCGCAAATATCATACGGCATGTAATCAATTGTTTCGCCTAAATAGTTATAGTGGGTGCAAGCATAAATCTTGTCAAATCCGCTTAAAACGTCGGCTTTAGTCATTACTAATTGGGTAACGCCATTAAGCATTATAGCATATTTTAACGCCGGTAGATCGATCCACCCGGTACGGCGAGGCCTACCACTTACAGCGCCAAATTCGTGGCCAATGCGGCGTAATTCTTCGCCAGTTTCGTTGTTTAGTTCGGTAGGAAATGGGCCGCCACCAACACGCGTACAGTATGCTTTAAATATGCCAATAACTTCACCAATTTTATTTGGAGCTATACCTAAACCGGTACAAGCACCTGCAGTGGTAGTATTTGATGAAGTTACAAATGGGTATGAACCAAAATCAATATCAAGCATAGTGCCTTGCGCGCCTTCTGCCAATACTTTCTTGCCTTGTTTTACATATTCATTAACCAAATGCTCAGAATCAACTAGTGGGAATTGTTTTAACAAATTAACCGCTTCAAAAAACAATGCCTCACGCTCCGAGAAATCAGCTACATCACCATAAAGTGATTTTAGCATAGATACATGCTTATCAACCAACTTCTGGTAACGTTCTTTAAAATCAGGAAGGGTAATATCACCAATACGTAAACCATTACGTCCGGTTTTATCCATATAGGTTGGACCGATACCTTTTAAAGTAGATCCTATTTTACCTTCGCCCATCTTTTTTTCAGATGCAGCATCCAGCAATTGGTGAGTAGGTAAAATTAAATGTGCCTTTTTGGCTATCACCAGGTTTTTCTTCGCTAAAAGATCATATCCGGCATCTTTTAATTTTTCTATTTCTTTTTTAAGAGTGATAGGATCAATAACAACACCATTACCTATAAGATTAAGCGTGTTATCAAAAAATATACCTGAAGGGATGGTATTCAGTACATATTTCTTGCCATCAAATTCCAAAGTGTGACCAGCATTCGGCCCGCCTTGAAAACGTGCGATCATATCGTAACCGGCGCTAAGAACGTCGACTATTTTTCCTTTACCTTCATCGCCCCATTGGAGGCCTAATAATACGTCAACAGCCATTTAAATATCTATTCGAGTGTTAATGAAAGGTGGCAAAGTTATATTTTTCTATCACAAAACCCCGCCTTAAGTTTTTCACAATTACCATAAAGGTTTAAAGAGTGGTGTTTTATCTCGAATTTAAGCAAATCACCCATCATACTTTGTATTTGTTGGATGCGCGGATCGCAAAATTCAACCACTTTTCCACAATCCAGGCAGATGATATGGTCATGTTGTTTATAGCCATATGACTTTTCGAACTGCGCCATGTTTTTACCGAACTGGTGCTTGGTAACTAAGTCACAGGATACTAATAGTTCTAAGGTATTGTATACAGTGGCGCGACTTACTCTGTATTTTTTATTTTTCATATGGATATACAACGACTCCACATCAAAATGATCACTTCTGGAATAAATTTCTTCGAGTATGGCAAAACGCTCAGGGGTTTTCCTGAGATTTTTATTTTCGAGATAAGCCTCAAAAATTTTCTTAACCAATGCAATGGTTTCTACTTGCGACATTATTGGATTATTAACTTGTAAAGGTAGTTAATTTGTTGATTAAGTTGATTAAGTGAGTAGGTTACTCATGATTTTTTGACTGAAATTAAACTTAATCTACCTACTCACCAATCGCTTATTCAACTATTTTCTTAAGATGCTTTTTCGATTTCGGAATCAAACCGCGTAACGGTGCTGATGCCTTTTATCATTTTTAAACGTTTGGTCAAATTGTCAAGATGATGGGTGTCATTAACATAAATCATTATAGTCCCTTCAAAAATACCGTTATCGCTATCAACGGTTATAGAGCGTATGTTTACCTTAAAATCATTTGATATCACAGTAGTTAACTGGTTTATCAATCCAACCTCATCAATACCTGTAATACGCAGGCCGGTTAAAAATGCAAGCTCCTGTTGATTAGTCCATTTGGCTTTTACTACACGATAACCATAATTGGCCATTAATTTAGCAGCGTTAGGACAGTTGGTACGATGTATTTTTATGCCATCGCTAACGGTAACAAAACCAAAAACATCATCACCTGGTATAGGGTTACAGCAGTTGGCTAATTTATAGTCAATCTTCTGCATGTCCTCGCCAATCAAAAGCATATCCGCATCTTTTGATTTCAGCGTTCTTACCAGGCTTTGTACCTGCTCGGCCTCTATTTTATCCTGGGGTTTGTTTTCTATTATTTTTTCAGAGGCCTGATACTCCTTCAGATCTTTCATGTCAATAGTGCCCTTCGCTACTTCAAAAAACAGATCGAGCGTTGATGGCAGCTTAAAATAATAGCTGAGCTTGTGTATGTTTTCGGAGTTGTACGTTATTTTTAATGACTTTAACTTCCGTTCTAATATCTCTTTACCGGTTTCAGCAATACGGCGTTTTTCTTCTTTTAGGGATGATTTTATTTTGGCTTTCGCTTTCGCTGTAACTACAAAATTCAACCAATCCTCTTTTGGGACTTGTTTACTTGAGGTGATGATCTCCACCTGATCGCCATTTTGTAATTTATAGCTAAGCGGTACCAATTTATGATTTACCTTGGCGCCGATGCAGCTGGCACCAACATCAGTATGTATCTCAAAAGCAAAATCTAATGCGGTAGCATTTAATGGCAGCTGTATAAGTGCGCCTTTTGGTGTGAAAATGAATATCTCGTCAGAGAATAAATTCATCTTGAAATCATCTAAAAAGTCTAAGGCATTTGATTCCGGGTTTTTAAGCAGATCCCTAACTTTTTGCACCCAAAGATCTAAGCCGCTATCTGTGGAGGATTCTTTATATTTCCAATGTGCAGCGAAACCCTTTTCGGCAATTTCATTCATGCGTTTGGTACGGATCTGTACTTCAACCCATTGCCCACGGGGGCCCATTACCGTTGTATGTAACGATTCGTAGCCATTTGCTTTTGGTGATGATATCCAGTCGCGCAATCTATCCGGGTTAGGCCTGTATAGATCAGTAACTATAGAATACGCTTTCCAACAATCAGCTTTTTCATTTTCAGGCGTGCTATCTAATATTATCCTGATAGCAAAAAGATCATATACTTCTTCAAACGGTATGGCCTTTTTCTTCATCTTATTCCATATGGAGTGGATAGATTTTGGCCTGCCAAAAACATCAGCGACTAAGCCTTGCCCTTCAACTATTTTTTTTACCGGTTCGCTAAAGTCACGGATGAACTTTTCCCGCTCGGCTTTTTTCTCGTTCAGCTTATTTTTGATGAACTGGTAAGTTTCGCGTTCCATGTATTTCATGGACAGATCTTCCAGCTCGGATTTTATAGCATACAAACCCAATCGGTGTGCGAGTGGAGCATACAAGTAAACTGTTTCTGATGATAGTTTAAGTTGCTTATCACGTGGCATAAACTCCATGGTACGCATATTATGCAGGCGGTCGGCAAGTTTTATCAGTATAACCCTAACGTCATCGGCCAGGGTAAGCAACATTTTACGAAAATTTTCGGCCTGTAACGAACTGTTTGTATCAAATACGCCAGATATTTTGGTTAGCCCATCAATAATTTTAGCTACTTTTTTACCAAATTCCCTTTCAATGTCATCAAGTGTAACATCGGTATCCTCAACCACATCATGCAATAAAGCGCAAACTATGGATGTGGTACCTAATCCTATCTCTTCTGCAGCAATTTGAGCTACCGCGATAGGGTGGTATATATAAGGTTCGCCGGATTTGCGGCGCATATCAGAATGACTCTCCAAAGCCATATCGAAAGCCTTGCGTATCATGCGTTTGTCGCCTTTTTCAAGGGTTGATTTACAGGCACGCAGCAAAGCTCGGTATCGTTTTAATATCTCGTTCTTTTCAGCTTCTAAATCTATCACCAAGTCTTTCATCCTGCAGTTTTAACAAAAAATAAGTATAAAAATTGTAACAAAAAATTATAAATCAAGCCATATTTCAAAATACAAAATAAATTGCATTATTTTTGTATAGGTAAAAATATGAAATTTATTGGTTTCTTGTTGGTGTTTTGTTGTGTGGTTGGCTCTACCGTAGCTCAAGCACCAAAACCAGCGCCTATGAAGATGGGCAAAAATGATACCATTAAAACCTATGTCACTATGCTTGATGGCCAGCCAGTGCCATGGATAATGTATGGCGAAATAAGAATAGTAGATACGCGTATTTTTAAAAGTGAAGCTGATCGGGTTGCTTATAACCAGCTGGAGTATAATGTGCGTAAAGTTATACCCTACGCACACTTTGCCGGCGAAAGATACCGCCAATTACAACGTGACCTAGCACTCACCGCCGATAAACGTAAGCAGAAGGAATTAGTCACTGCTTGTAATAATCAGATAAAAGACATTTTTAAAAAGGAAGTTGAAAATCTGACAATAAGTCAGGGAGAGGTGCTGATAAAGTTGATTGACCGCGAAACAGGCAGCACCAGTTATGATTTGGTTAAACAACTAAAGGGTGGGCTTGATGCATTTATGCTTCAATCTGTTGCACGGGTGTTTGGCCATAACCTTAAAGAAACCTATGATGCTGATGAAGATAGGGACATTGAAAATATCCTGCTAAAGGAAGGATATGATTCATCTAAAAATTAATAATGGATAACAAAAGCATCTACCAGTTCGATATCAAAAACATTGACGGCGAAGAGATAAATCTATCGGCATATAAAGGCAAAGTGCTTTTGGTAGTTAATACAGCCTCTCAATGTGGATTTACGCCGCAACTGAAAGATTTGGCAGCCTTGAAAAATGAGATTAAGAATACAGATTTTGAAATATTAGGATTTCCTTCTAACGATTTTGGTGGCCAGGAACCTTTGGATGGTGCTGCTATAGCTACCTTTTGCGAAAATTACGGTTCAAACTTCCCAATTTTTGATAAGATAAGGGTTAGGGGGCCATATGCTCACCCATTGTATAAATTTTTGAGTGATAAAAAGCAAAATGGTAAATTCAATTCAGTACCAAGGTGGAACTTCCACAAGTTTTTAATTGATAAGGATGGTATAGCGCAAGACTTCTTTTATCCGTTTACCAAACCAAATACCTCGAAGGTTAAAAAGAAAATTCAACACTTATTAGCCGTCACTAAATAAAATGAAATTAGATATATTAGTAATGCCAGTACATCCTGATGATGCTGAATTAGGATGCGCCGGAACTATTTTAAAACATATTGCACTGGGCCATAAAGTTGGTATTGCTGACTTAACTAAAGGTGAGCTGGGCACAAGAGGCACCGCGGAAATTCGCGAGCAGGAAGCTGCCAAAGCTGCTGAAATATTAGGACTATCAGTTAGAGAAAATATAGGCATACCCGATGGGTTATTTACAAATACACCCGAATATCAATTAAAGGTGATTGAATCTATCCGTAAATATCAACCGGATATAATTATAACCAATGCTTATCATGACCGGCACCCTGATCATGGGCGGGCTAATGAGTTGGTTGAGACATCGGCGTTTTTATCGGGTTTACGGAGGATAGAAACCAGCTTTGACGGAAAAGCCCAGGAGGCATGGCGCCCAAAAATGGTTTTGCATTTTATACAGGATCGCTATATTGAACCTGATATTATAATTGATGTTACTGAATATTGGGATAAAAAGATTGAAAGTATATTAGCCTATGGTTCACAATTCTTTAATCCCGATTGGAATGAGGATGAGCCACAAACCTATATTTCATCACCCGATTTTATAAAAATAGTTGAAAGCCGGGCAATGGAGTTTGGTAAAAGCATTCAGGCCAGATATGGCGAAGGCTTTACTTCAAGAAAGTTGTTGGGGGTTGATAATTTGTTTGCGTTAAGGTAGCTTGATACTAATTATACTGCAACATATTCAAAGCGATTATTATCCTTGCTTCTTTCTCTTTTTAGTTTATTCTCATTAGCTAGTTTTAATAAAATCCCGGATAATTCGGAGGTTTTAAAATCCGAATCGAAATTCTCTTTACAATATTCGGCTATGGAAGATATAGAACGTGCGGTATGGAAGAAATCACTTCCTAAAAGTTGATTTAATACTTTTGTAGCACCCGGTTTTTTGCGTCCCAAGGCGAAAGGATAATTCTCCGTTTCATCTGTTTTTTTATAAACTTTTTTGATTAAAAAGTCGGCACCTTCTATATCAGCTTTGTCAAAATCAACAAGTACATCCAATAATTTGTCAACAACTTTTAATTGTACCGCTTCTGATTTAAATGCGTTAACAACTTCAGCAATCTCTGTAAGTTGTTTTTTTAACTTTTCAATGTGTTTACTCATAATAATTGCCGTTGCTATTATTTATGGCCTATATTATTTCTGTAAGAAACCAATAATTAGCCTTTTAATACCCTGTTTAACGTTTGCGAACGATTATAGTATTTTTTTAAATAAAAAAGCACCTATTTAGGTCAAAAACAGGTGCTTGTAGCAATATTATTACAGTATTATAAATTAGGGACTATTTTTTGTAGTATTTCCAATCCCTCATCAATATGTTTCTTCTCAATAATAAGTGCAGGCCTAAAGCGGATACTTTTTTCACCACAACCCAAAAACATTACGTTATGCGCTAAGCCTGTGTCAATAAATTTATCGCGCATAACTTTGTTCGGAAAATCAAAAGCAGTTAGTAATCCCTTACCCCGCACATTGCTAATGGCGGGGTGTTTTACTGCAATATCTGCAAGTTGATCTTGTAAATAATCACCCATTTTCGCGGCATTATCGCAAAGGTTATCTTCAGCAATAATTTCCATTATTTTGGATGATCGTACCATATCAACCAAGCTACCGCCCCAAGTTGAATTAATACGCGATGAAATTTTAAATACGTTGTTCTCTATTTCATCAATCCGCCTGCTGGCTAATATGCCGCATACCTGCATCTTTTTACCAAAGGCGATAATGTCAGGACGGGCATTATCACCAAAGTGCTCATGGCACCAAAATTTTCCGGTTAATCCAACCCCGGTTTGCACTTCATCGTATATCAGTAAAGCTTCGTTTTCATCGGCCAATTGCCTCAGCTTTTCCATGAATTCTGTGCGTAAATGATTATCACCGCCTTCGGATTGAACTGGTTCTATAATAATAGCGCATATATCATCTTTGTTATCCTCAAACGCTTTTTTTATTTGGGCGATGGATAACTCCTCCCGCCTCAGCAAATCATCATGATTACTATCAGAATAAGGAAAATTCATGTAAGGTGTCGACACCCGTGGCCAATCAAATTTAGCGAACCATTTGGTTTTAACGGGTTGTGTATTGGTAAGGCTAAGTGTGTAACCAGAGCGACCGTGGAAGGCATGCTCAAAATGTATCACCTGGAAGCCTTTTTCCTTGGTGTAGCCCTTTGCTAAGTTCTTTTGTACCTTCCAGTCCATCGCTACTTTTAAAGCGTTCTCAATAGCTAAAGAGCCGCCTGAGATGAAGAATGCGTGGGGTAGGTAATCAGGAATGCCAACCTTGTCAAACATGTCAACAAATTGGGCATATTGTGTGGTGTAAATGTCGGAGTTTGATGGGTTGGTCATTGCTGCCAGCATCAGGTTCTTTTTGAACGCCTCATCATTCACCATCTTAGGGTGATTATATCCCAAAGGCACTGATGCAAAGCAGGTGAAAAAGTCAAGCAAGGTGCGGTTATACTTCGCGTCGTAAATATAAACACCATTACTTTTTTCCATATCAAAAGTTAAGTCGAAGCCATCAGCTAGCACATGCTTATTTAAAGCGGCCTGAACATTTTGTGGGGATACAAGCAAGTTATACATAGTAAATTGGTTTCACCAAATTTACTAAAAAGTGCCCAAAAATAACAATTTAAGCACTTTTTGAACCGATTGGTAAAAAAGTAACTTTAAATTAACTAAACCTAGTTTTTGAACTGAAAATTATTTTGGTCGGATGGATATGATGTGCTGATGCTCGACCTTTAGATGTGCAGATAATCTGGTTTCTGCCTGAAATTGCGAAAATGCTATAATTGAAATTTATCTTTCATCCCTAACAAGCCTATCAACCCGCCGGTATGTATCGCCAAAATTTTGCTACCAGATTTAAAATGACTTTTAGCCGCCAGATCGTAAATAGCGTAGAGCATTTTGCCGGTATAAACAGGTTCTATTAAAATTCCGGTGTCAGTTACAAAGGTTTTTATAAACCCGGTCAATTTATCATTTATTTTAGCATAGCCTCCGAAATGATAATCGGTATATAGGTTGTAATTAGTGGGACGCAACAAATACTGATTGATTTCATCCCGCATAAATTCCCCATTTTTAAAAACAGGTATGGCATTAAACTGAGTAGTCAATTGATGCGTCTGCAAACCATTAATAATTCCTGCTGCCGTAGTACCGGTTCCGCAGGCACAAAAAATATGATCATAGCTTTCAGTCAGTTCATCAACTAATTCGGCGCAGCCCTTGGCGCCTTCAAATGATGCACCACCTTCGTCGACGAAAAATGCGTCGGCATCAATACCAAAATACTTATCGAATAATTCTTCTTTATGCCGATAGCTTTCTCTATCAACAAATATCAGTTTCATACCATGCAAGTTGCATAAGAATAGGGTGTCGTTGGTTATTTGTTCACCACGCACAATTCCTGTCGACTTAAAACCAAATTTTGCCGCTGCTGCTGCGGTTGCCAATAAATGGTTAGAATAAGCTCCGCCAAATGTTACCAAATGTTTTTTATTTTCTGCAGATGCTCTTTTTAGGATGTATTTTAATTTGCGCCATTTATTACCAGAAATGAGCGGATGTATCAAATCATCCCGTTTTATGAAAACAGATAAACCCTGTTCATCAAACAATTTATTTGTTATTTGGTGAACAGGGCTATAAATTTCGAGACCGATATTCATTCGATATAATTAAATTCCGAATCCAATACCGCCATTAACGGATTTGTATTGTGCTTGGCTATAAGAAGCATAAAAACGGAAGAAACCAAGGTTTAGCTGGAAGCCAATATCAGCGCGTGCACCATTTAAAACATTTTCGCTTATTGTTACCGGATTAGTAAAGGTGGTATAAGTTTCATTACCAAAATTTGGACCGGGTGTTAAAGTAGTACCGGTTGTTACCGGGTAGTTACCAACGGAGGTAATATTGGCATGGGTAGTATTGTAACCAACCGCTAAAAATGGAGTAAAGAATAGTATTTGTTTTGATATAATCAGTTGCCCTATAAAACTGTTGAAATGACCTTCAAAATGCTGGTTACTAAAATCAGTGCTTTGTTGATTATTTTCAGGGGTAGAACCCGGATCTGGACTTACATTCAATGGTCTGCTCAAGTTTAAATGACTATAGCCAACTGCTAGGGCTAGATCAAAAGGAACTAATTTATCGGCAGTTTTGCCTATAATATCCTGCATAATATCATGCTTCAAACCAAAGCCTATCATTGATATACTGCCAACATTATTACCAACATTAATGTAGGGAATGCCACGTAAAGTAAAATCTGTATTGTCAAAAACACCTACGGTTGCTTGCACTTGCGGCGCAGGGATAAATGATATTATACCTTTAGGGGTGTTAAAACTGGATACTTTGTTACCATTGTCATCATATATATTCAATAATGGGCCTGTAGTTTTAGCGCCACCAAAAGTAGGGGCAATGGTTTGGCTTGGATCGGCAGGTTTTACGTGGTCGGATAAGCCAATTTGGGTTACATTAAAAGTTTTGTCGGATGTTGATACCATTGACCCAGATGCGGTTATGCGTATATCAAAGCGGAGTAGTTTTTTGGTTTTTGCGGTATTAGTCCAACCACTGTTTTGATCAACGCCAAGTCCTTTAAACAGCGGCATTGCGAAAGCGTTGAATAATTTGGTCGCATCGCCGGGACTTGATTTTATCAATCCTGAAAATGAATCCTGTGCCTTTGTACTACTTACAGCTAACAAAAAGGCAAAAAGGGCTAAGCAAATTTTTCTCATGTGTAGTTGGGGGTATTTTGATGACGTAAAAATAGCATTTATTAATAAACCCTAAAACGAGTACTTTTGCGGCAATGACAGATGATGTTGAAATAAACGAACAGGACGAACAGGATCTTTATGAGCATTTACGTGTAGTTGTTGATAAGGGCCAGTCGCTTTTACGTATTGATAAATTTTTGATGCACCGAGTTGAGAATGCATCCCGTAACCGCATACAAAATGCTATTGATTTGGGTAATGTGCTGGTAAATGATAAACCAATAAAACCAAGTTATAAAGTTAAGCCACTTGATGTGATATCGGTTGTTCTGCCACATCCACCACGTGATACGGAAGTTTACCCTGAAAACATCACTTTGGATATCGTTTATGAGGACGATGATGTGCTTATTGTGAATAAACCAGCCGGCATGGTTGTACACCCTGGTTATAATAATTATACAGGTACGTTGGTTAACGGCTTAGTTTACCATTTTCAGCAATTGCCAACCTTGCCGGGTAACGATGGCAGGCCGGGATTAGTCCACCGCATTGATAAGGATACATCGGGATTATTACTAATCAGTAAAAATGAGCGAGCTATGACCTGGCTGGCACGCCAGTTTTTTGAACATACTATTACACGTAAATATTTAGCCTTGGTTTGGGGCGATTTGGAGCAGGATGGTACGGTTACCGGTTATATTGGACGCAGTATTAACGACAGGCGTGTAATGGCTATTTATGATGACCCCGAAAAGGGGAAATGGAGCGTAACTCATTACAAAGTTTTAGAGCGCATGAATTATGTTACACTGATTGAATGCCAACTGGAAACCGGCCGTACGCACCAGATAAGGGCCCATATGAAACATATTGGCCACCCTTTGTTTAGCGATGCTACCTATGGTGGCGATAAAATTTTAAAAGGTACGGTATTCAGCAAATACAAGCAATTTGTCGATAATTGCTTCGAAATAATGCCTCGCCAGGCTTTGCATGCGCAAACACTGGGCTTTATACATCCCACGCAAAAAAAATATATTTATTTCGAATCCGCTCTGCCGCAGGATTTTGAAACCGTTTTAGAAAAATGGCGAAAATATATTGCTGCAACCGTAGATCAAAAAGGGTAATTTTGTGTTTACACCACCATGACATCGGCTTTCATAAACTTTAATGGCGAAATAGTACCTGCAAGTACGCAACTACTAACTACAGCTAACAGATCCTTTAGGTATGGTGATGGGCTATTTGAAAGCATTCGCCTGATGAAAGGTCAGCTTAAATTTGCCGACTTGCATGCCGATCGTTTACAGCGTGGCATGAAAGCACTTAAAATTGACGGCTACTCGCAAATGGACACCTGGTTTTTAAAGGAGAAAGTTGAAGAGCTTGCCATCCGCAATAAAATAAAGCATGGCCGTATACGCTTAACTGTTTATCGTGATGCTGAGGGTTTATATACACCATCGTTAAATAAGATGGGCTATTGCATGGAGATGCAACCAGTAGATGAGCCGCGATACTTTTTGAATAACAAGGGTTTGATCATGGATATTTTTACCGATCTGCCGAAGGCTACTAACTATTTATCCAATATAAAAACCTGTAATTCGCTTATTTATGTAATGGCAGGGATTTTCAAGGAGCAAAATAAGCTTGATGAAGTTTTCCTGTTGAACCAGAATGGATTTTTGTGTGAAGCCGGCAGCTCGAACGTTTTTGTTTATTACGATAATCACTTATATACTCCTGCACTTAGTGAAGGCTGTGTAGAGGGTATCATGCGCCAGGTGATCATCAATATTGCCAAAGAAAATAATATCGGTGTAACCGAAGCGCAAATCAATCCTGATATTTTATATGAAGCTGATGAGGTTTTCCTGACTAATGCAAGCCGTGGTATTCAGTGTGTCATGGGCTATGGCGTAAAACGCTATTTTAACAAGCTCAGCAAAATGTTGATGGACGAATTAAATAAGTTGTAGTTAATGTCAAATATTAATTTACTTCCATAGCTACCGTTGATTTTATAGCAGCCAAAATACCATCCCAAAGCGCAATACGCGAGGTAA
This sequence comes from Mucilaginibacter tundrae, assembly GCF_013408825.1. Taxonomy (GTDB): domain Bacteria; phylum Bacteroidota; class Bacteroidia; order Sphingobacteriales; family Sphingobacteriaceae; genus Mucilaginibacter. The sequence continues at coordinate 94,938 of NZ_JACCBZ010000006.1, read as the reverse complement.
GAGCCTCAACAACAGCAATAAATGCTTCCTGCCATTTTTCGTCCTCATCACCGCAAAGTTCGGCAGTCATTTGATAGGCCAGATGGGAGTGGTGGTCACCATCGACTTCAATATGCCTTTCTAAATAATATAGCAGCGTATCAACTTTACCGGGTAATTGCTGGCTGAGTTCCTTTACTATACTAATGAACATGTCAGGGATCAGATCCTCACGGCCAAAAGTAAATACGGCAGCGGTTACATGATCTTTACCAGCATCTATTACATCAAAAGTATGTTGTACAAAATTACGTGCAGGTTTGGGAATATTGGCAATGATCAATGCCTCATCTATAAGTTTGCCGTAATTTAATTCGTCGAAGAGATCATTAATAGCATTAGCCGGGCTGCCTGCTTGTTCCATTGCCTTTAAATAAAGCTCGAAGTGACTGGTGCGGTTACCATGCTCATCAATATCACTTTCTTCGCCGGTTACAATTTCATTTATCAGGTAGCGGGTATTGGCATTACCAACAGGCATCCATGGTAGGGTAGTGCAGGTAAGCTTTTGTTGCAACGATTTTAACAAAGACATAAAATCCCATACCGCGAAAACATGATACTCCATAAAAACACTTAGATCATGCAAGGAATTAATATGCTTATATAACGGGTGCTCTATAAGTTGCTTGCGAAGTGGTTCTATCCCTGCTTTTAAGCGCTCTATCCTGTCGGTGTAAAATACCATGCCTGTAAATTAATTAGTGCGTAAAAATAACGACATAAAACAGAAAATGTTATGCGAGATAATTTTTTGACTTTGGGTTGATGGAGTTTTTAACGTGTTGTCGTTTCGAACGTAGAGAGAAATCTTCTTCGATATGCAAAGTTCGCTGGCAAGATTTAGAAGATTTCTCTCTACGTTCGAAATGACAGTAGAAGAGGAGATTATAATTTCACTCCCCGTAAAAACTCTTCGATACTCATTCGCTTTTTGCCTTCTAGTTGTACATCCTTTACGCTGATATAACCATCTGTACAAGCAAATTTCAGGTATGTTTTGTTATCAGTTAGATAAGTGCCCGGCAGGTCGGTAGTTTCAGAAACCTCTTGCTGCCCATAATATATTTTGAACGTTTTATCATTCAGTTTGGTAAAGGCAGTAGGAATAGGGCTTAAACCACGTATTAGGTTAAACACTGTTTCAGTAGTATTATCCCAGTCGATCTGGCAATCTTCTTTAAAGATCTTTGGAGCATGTTTTAGTTCCGTGCCATCAACAAGTTCATGTTGAGGCAATTCGCTGTAACGCCCGCTTTCAACGGCTTTTACAGTTTTAACTAAAAGACCAGCGCCTTTATTCATTAAGCGGTCATGCAGTTCACCCGCAGTTTCTGTGCCGGTCAAAGTTATTTTTTCGGTAAATAATAAGTTGCCAGTATCAATATCCTGTTTCAAGAAAAAGGTAGTTACGCCGGTTTCCTTTTCACCATTGATCAAAACCCAGTTAATAGGAGCAGCGCCACGGTACTGTGGTAAAAGGGAAGCATGTAAATTTATAGTGCCGCGGATAGGCATCGTCCAAACAATACCAGGTAACATACGAAAAGCTACCACTACAAATAAATCGGCCTGAAGCGCCTTTAATTCATCTAAAAATGATTGATCTCTTAACTTTTCTGGTTGAAGGACTTTTATCCCTTTAGCAATGGCGTATTCCTTAACGGCAGACTGGCTCAATTTCTGTCCGCGGCCTGCCGGTTTATCAGGCGCGGTAACAACGCCAACAATATCACAACCTGCCATTAATAGTTCATCAAGCGATGTTACAGCAAACTGGGGCGTGCCCATAAATACAATTCTCATGCTATATATCTTTCTTTTTTAGTGGTGTAATATTGTGTTTTTAGTCGATTAAAGTACAGGTTCAGTTATAGGCAACAATTTAGCAAAAAAAATGCTTAGTTGTATAACAAATATTTTCGGCGCATAACTTTAAATCTGCTTAACGCCGGTTCCCAGCTTTCGCGAATTTCACGTTCAGTTTTTCCGGCTTCAATCTGCTTTCTTAACTGATCTGTGCCGGCAAGTTTTACAAAGTAAGCGTTAAAAAAATGAGTTTTATCAGGGAAGGCATTATATAATTCCAGCAGCCATGTTAAATTAAGTTTGCCGCTGCTTCGTATAATTCCGGTATCATAATTTTTTAGGTCGATGCCATAGCAAACGTTGTTCTTTTGCGGCGGGTCTTCGCTCATTCCGGGAATGCTTATTGGGGTGAAATTGTAAGCATACTTTCCTTTCAATAGAGGATGTCCCACTTCTTCAAACGGTGTATAAGTGCCTCGGCCTAAACTCAAGGTAGTACCCTCAAACAAACACAAACTTGGGTATAATAAAACCGATTGTGCTGTATTTAAATTTGGGGATGAGTTAACCGGTAATGTATAAGTTGAATTATGGTTGTAATTGGCAACTTTAATGATTTTTAATTTACACTGTATGTGGTTTTTAAGCCAACCTTCGCCATTGATCATTTGGGCATATTCGGCTATTGTCATTCCGTAAACTATGGGTACAGAATCCATGCCTACAAATGATTTGTAAGTTGTGTCTAATATCGGTCCATCTACATAAAACCCATTGGGGTTGGGCCTATCTAATATCATCAACTCGACATTGTTTTCGGCGCAAGCTTCCATTACATATTGCAATGTAGATAAATAGGTATAAAACCGGGCGCCTACATCCTGTATGTCAAATATTATCAGGTTAATACCATTTAGATCGAAAGGTGTAGGTTTATAGTGTTTGCCGTATAGTGAGATGACAGGTAAGCCTGTTTTCGGATCGATGCTGTCATTAACCGTTGCGCCATTGCTGGCATTACCCCTGAAACCATGCTCTGGCCCGAATATTTTTTTTATACTAATACCAAGTTTCAATAAGCTGTCAACACTTGGAGTAAGTTTGTCGCCTATTACAGATGTTTGGTTAACCACCATCCCAATGTTTTTACCTTTAAGGTAATTGAGGTATAAGCTTGTTTGGTCCGCACCGGGGATGATTTTTTTTGCATATTGATGGTGCAAACTGCCTCGTCCAAAAGTAACAGCACTGCAAAAGCAGGCAATAAGGGCAATTAATCTAAAAGTGTTTATCCTTATCATAGTCATACTGCATTTTTAACTGCAAAAGCGCATATTTGCGAAGGTACAAAAAACATCCCTGCATTGAGTTTCGCATCTTTCATAGCCGGCCGAATAACATTTAAGTCTACACGTACGTTTTCAAAACTCATCGTGCGGATAGCTATTGTGGGCATTATGCTCGGTTTGGGTATTATGATATTGTCCTTAGCTGTTGTGCGTGGATTTAAACAGGAGATCCGTGAAAAGATGCGGGGTTTTGCGGGTGACATGCAGGTAGTGAAATACGATCTTAATAACTCCTACGAAAATTCACCTTTTTTAACAGACCCAAAATTTGTAAAAGAAGCACTCCATAAAACAACGATTACCAAAGTAATGCCCTTTGCTACCAAGCCGGGTATTATAAAAGCCAATAACGAAATTGAGGGTGTTGTTTTAAAAGGAGTTGATAAAACTTATGATTGGAGTTTTTTTAAGAAAATAATCGTTGCTGGTAGGGTAATAGACTTTTCTGATTCCATCGCTGCGCAAAAAGAGATTATGATATCCCAACAAACCGCCGACAGGCTTAAATTAAAGGTTGGCGATAAACTGCTGATGTATTTTATACAACAACCGTTACGCGAGCGATCGTTTAAAATTGTGGGTATATTCAGTTCAGGGGTTGATGAGGTAGATAAAACTTATGTAGTTGGTTCATTATCTTTAATCCAGCGTCTTAATGATTGGCTGCCAACCCAAATCGGTGGGTATGAAATAAGGGTAAAGGATTTTGATTTGCTTAATTATGCTGAAAATAATATAAACGATGTTTTGCCAACCAAGCTTAAGGCTTACACTGTTGAACAAACTTATCCAACCATATTTGAGTGGCTTAGCTTATTGGATACCAATACGGTAGTAATGCTGGCTCTTATGCTTATTGTTGCTGTAATTAATATGATATCGGCTTTATTAATTATGATATTGGAGCGTACCTCAATGATAGGTATGTTGAAAGCGATGGGTGCAACCAATTGGAGTATTCAGCAAATATTTTTGATAAATGCCTCCTATCTGGTGGGAGTAGGGATGGTATTGGGGAATCTATTTGGTTTTGGGCTCGGGATATTTCAAAACCTGACACATACTTTTAAGCTTGATCCGGCATCATATTACATGCCGTTTGTACCTATCCAGTTTAATTGGCTGGACGCTGTTGAGCTTAATTTGGGCATTTTGATAGTTTGCCTGGTAGTATTGGTAATACCATCAATGTTGGTGAGTAAAATATCACCAGTGAAAGCTATCCGATTTAAATAGTTAAAGTTTTTTCGCTTCGTTCCAATATACATCCATCTCGGCAAGGCTCATGTTTTGGAGTTGCTGGCCATTTTCATTTGCTTTAGTTTCTAAGTATTGAAAACGTTTGATGAATTTGCGATTAGTTTTTTCGAGGGCATCCTCAGGATTAATGTTGATAAAGCGGGCGTAGTTAATTAATGAGAATAGCAGATCACCAAATTCACTTTCGGCGCGTTCATGGTCGATAGTTGTTTCATCCTCTACATTAAATTCATCTTTAAATTCTTGCAGTTCTTCTTCAACTTTTGCCCAAACCTTACTTTTCTCTTCCCAATCGAAACCGATGCCGCGGGCTTTTTCTTGTATGCGAGAGGCTTTTATCAGTGCAGGTAAGGACGCAGGAACACCGCCCAATACAGATTTATTGCCTTCTTTTAATTTGATCTGCTCCCAATTGCGTTTTACATCATCCTCGTTTTGAACATCTACATCAGCATAGATATGCGGATGGCGGTTTACCAGTTTATCGCATATTCCGTTTAGTACATCTGTTATGTTAAAATCGTTAGTTTCTGAACCGATTCTCGCATAGAATACGAGGTGAAGCATAACATCGCCCAATTCTTTTTTGATCTCGGGCATATCACCGCTTAGTATCGCATCCGATAGCTCATAAACTTCCTCAATGGTTAAGTGGCGAAGGCTTTCCAGTGTCTGCTTCTTATCCCATGGGCAATTCAGGCGCAGATCATCCATAATGGTAAGTAATCTTTCAAAAGCGCCTGCGGGGGTAGTGGATGCAATGGGAGGAGTTAGTGGCATAGTGTTGTCTGAACCAGGATTTAACGGATTTATAGAATTAACAGGATGTTACCTGCATAACAAAAATACACTATACATTCCATCAATTAAATAAATCCTGAAAATCAAATAAATCCGTTTAATCCTGGTTCACCGCTCTTAACATTTCTCTTTTTCCAGGCGCGCCGGGTGCTTTTTCAACTTTTAAGCCTAAGCCTTTAACTATGCGTTTTAGGTTTCCGGTAATGGCGTAGGTAACAAATACGCCGCCCGGATTTAAAAATTGAAGCGTATGGGTAATAGCGGCTTCATTCCACATTTCGGGTTGGTGAATGGCAGCGAAGGCATCAAAATAAATTACATCAAACTTTTGATTTGATTGAAATTCCATCAGTTTGACTTTTGCAATTTGTAGATGGCAATTTTTATTAAGCTCGATAGCATTTTGAAGTGCGGAGGGATAATCTTTAATAAATTGTTGCCATATACCGGGTGAAACGTACTCATCATAGCCTGTTTGGCTAATCATCTCAATGGTTAAAGGATAAGCTTCGATACCAGTATAATTAAGCTGTATGTTTTCAGCGAAGCAGTAATCAGCACTTAGTAAAAAGTTTAATCCGGTGCCAAATCCGACCTCTAAAATAGAAATTTGTTTAGTCTCGCTCTTATCCAGAAAATACTGCAAACCTGATTTAACAAATACATGCTTACTCTCCTGTAAAGCACCGTGGCGGGAGTGGTAATTCTCACCAACTTCGCTATTGAATATGGTATTTGAACCATCGGAGGTTTTCACAATTTCGAGCATATTAAGCGTTGGTCTTTGCTATTTCCAAAATCTCCTCACCTAAATCATAAACAGGAACAGATTTTATTTGTGCCGCGAGTATACTGGAAGCCGCAGCCGAGCGATAACCAGCAGCGCAGTGTACAACTATGGGTTTATCAGTTGGGATCTCGCTGATGCGTTCACGCAGTTCAGGTAAAGGAATGATAATTGGGTTCGTAAATAATGTTCCATCATTAACCTCACCCCAATTGCGCACATCAACAATGGTATAATTACCCTGATTAATTTGGAAATCGGACAGGTCAAGGTCAGCTGATTTCTCATTTGCATTATCCGGCGTTAATAGAGCCGCTTTTATATTTCCTTCATAACCAATTTTAGCCGTTTTTTTGATCATTATATCCAGTTCGTTATCAGTATTAGCAATCAGATAGAATTTTTCATTTGGACTGATGATTGAACCTAGCCAAGTTTCAAATTTCTCACCATTTTGTAGATTGATCGATCCTTTTATTTGGCCTTTTCTGAAATCAGCTTTTGGTCGGGTGTCAATAATGACCGTATTTTTATCAGAGATGGAAGCTGATTTTTCAATAGCATCAATGCTGTTTTGTAGCGAAGGGGCACCGGTTTTATTTAATTCCACATCATGCCCAAAGTATTTAGGCACAAAGGGCTGATCAGTAATTAGTGTTTTAACAAATTGTAACTCGTTCATCAATTGCAGCGCGTAGTTTTCGCGCAACTCACGACCAATTGTGCTTTGCAAATCAGCACTCATGTTTTTACCGCATAACGAGCCGGACCCATGTGCGGGATAAACTATTACATTTTTAGGCAAATGCATTAGCTTATCACGTGTGGAATGATACATTAGCTTAGCCAATTCCTCTTTTTTAGCGGTGATATTGCCTGCGTCTTCACGTAAATCAGGTCTGCCAACATCCCCAACAAATAAAGTATCACCTGTAAAAATGGCGGCATCGTGCCCGTGCTCGTTCTGCAATAAAATACAAATAGAATCGGGTGAATGGCCAGGCGTATTGATAGCTTTTAGTTTGATATCATCCAATTCAATAACATCTCCGTCATCAAAGCTTTCGTGAGGATACGTTGAACCGGTAAGTTTGCTTACGTAAATAGTTGCACCGGTAGTTTGGTGTATTTCCAGATGAGAGCTTACAAAATCGGCATGGGGGTGAGTTTCTATTACGCCAATAATATCAGCTTCGTGTAGCGTGGCAAAGTCATAGTAAGGTTGAGGGTCCCGTGATGGGTCGATCACAATCATTTTCCCTGTCCTGATGATCGCGTAGGAGGCATGCGCCAAGCCTTTATCGTAAAATTGATGGATAATCATATTCGGTGCAAAGATATATGTTTGCTTCAAATGGGGTGATCAATACTAGTCAGTAATTTGTAATCAAAACCGCAGGAGTATTCAAAAACTCCTACGGTTCTCAATATAAGATTAATCTACTTTGGTAAATAAATAAGGATCGTATTCTAACTCGTCATTTACCTTTACTACGGTTGATACTACTTTGCCATTTTCAATAGTAAATTTTAGCGGGAAAATACCGTAAGACGCGTTGGTATAAGTTAATAGCCATTCGCCGTTATCCATATATTTTAAGCTGGCCGCATAGTCTACGTGATTGTTAAATTTAACCGATAAGCCTTTCTTGTCAGCGGTAACACTAATTGTTCCGTAAAGTTCATTCGCGTACGTACCGGCGTAGGCCGAAAGTGATAATTCGGGAATCTTGCCTTTTACACGTGCCTGCATATCGGTAGTGGTTTTTACAGTCTCCTTCATTTCCTGATTGAAGTACTTTAGGAAGAATGCGCTTCTGTCGGTATTTTGTACCCCTAAATAAGCATCTAATATTTGATAGCGTAGGGCCTCAAAAAAATCCTGATTATCATTATTAGTTAAAATAGTTATTGCCAAATGCTCTTCCGGAACAAAACATGTATTGGTAACGAAGCCGTCTGCACCACCGGTATGAGAAAATACTTGTTTGCCGTTGTAATCAGTAATATCAACACCTAACCCGTATCCGCTAAAGTTACTTGGCAGGTATGGTGATTTTCTGCTAGTGATAACAGTATTCATATCGCGGGTTTTTTGCAGGGCTTTCCATTCAATAATTTGTTTGCCTTCAAATTTTCCACTATCTAATTGCATTGTAAGCCATTTGGCCAAATCCTTCACACAGCTTACCAAACTTGCAGCCGGTGCAAGATTATCAAGCCTGTCATAAGGTAATGCGGTTAATTGCCCGGTAAAAAACGTTGAATAAGGCTGCGCGGCATCTTTCATATTCGCCATGTCAGCGCCGGAAGTGTAGGTATTTGTCATTCCCATCGGCGTTAAAATACTATCCCTTATTTCGGTTTCCCATGGTTTACCTGTAGCGGCTTCTATTACCTGGCCTGCAGTTAAAAAGCAACTATTGCAATAGCCAAATGTTTGCCTGAAACCATTAACCGGTTTCATCAGTTTCATTTTATCCATAATTTGCTTACGGGTATAAGTGCTGTTCCAATAGGTAAAATCTCCCTGAAATGTTTTTGTACCGATATGGTGACTAAGCATATCCCTTACTGTAACCAAAGCCGAAGTGTTGGGATCATAAAGTGTGTAATCAGGAAAGTATTTGCTGATCTTGTCATTCAGTGAGATCTTTTTATCATAGTCCAGTTGTGCTAATGCGGTAGCAGTAAAAAGTTTGGTGTTACTGGCTATCATGAATAATGTGTTCTCATCTACAGGTTCATTAGTTTTAACATTTCGTACGCCATACCCTTTCATCACTACTACTTTGCCGTCTTTAACAATAGCTATGGCAAGTCCAGGTAAATTCCAGTCTTTTAATCCTTTGTTAATGTAGGCATCTAAGTCATTTGTAATAAATGATGGTTGCTGCGCGAAGCAAAACATCACTGTGAAAATATTAAATAACAAAAAGAAGATTATTTTTTTCATTTAAATTGATTTTGGGTGACTTTCAATACTATATAAAGCTGAATAACAAAGCCCGATAATTACCGGGCTTTGTTATTAATTAATATTGTAAAACATGTGCTTACCAAACTTTTATCCTATCAGCAGGAGCTTTGTAATTTTTGTCGCCTGGTTGCACGTCAAATGCGGCATACCATGCATCTACATTGCTGATAGGTGCGTTACAACGATATTTCTCAGGTGAGTGCGGGTCAACCAAGATTCGCTGAGCAGCAGCTTCAGGTCTTTGTGAGCCTCTCCATACTTGTGCCCATGATAAGAAGAAACGCTGATCTGGAGTAAAACCATCAATCTTAATATCTTTTGATTGGCCTTCTTTAGTCTTTTTAAACGCTTCATAAGCAATGTTTACACCGCCTAAGTCGGCAAGGTTTTCGCCTAATGTTAATTTGCCATTTACATGGATGGTATCTAACACGGTGAACGCATTGTATTGCGCGACAACCTGGTCGGCACGTACTTTAAACCTGTCTGCATCAGTTTTTGTCCACCAGTCACGCAAAGTTCCATCGCCATCATATTGGCGACCCTGATCGTCAAAACCATGCGTCATTTCGTGACCGATCACAGCGCCAATACCTCCATAATTTACTGCATCATCAGCATCAAAATCAAAGAAAGGGAACTGTAATATACCAGCCGGGAAAACGATCTCGTTATTTGACGGATTGTAATATGCGTTAACAGTTGGCGGCGTCATTCCCCAACGGGTTTTATCAACAGGCTTACCTAATTGACTTACCATGTAATTATAACGCCACTCGCCAACGCTTCTTAAGTTTCCTATATAATCACCACGGTTTATGATAACGGCATCATAAGTTTGCCATTTATCAGGATAACCAATTTTTACGGTGAAAGCGGCTAATTTTTTAAGCGCGTGTGCTTTGGTTTCATCGCTCATCCAATCAAGGCGTTGTATGCGGTCGCCAAGGGTGGTTTTTAAATTGTTAACCAGGTTAACCATGTATTGCTTAGCTGCAGGAGTAAAGTATTTCTCAACATATAATTGACCTAACAATTCGCCCAAACTACCATCAACCATACCTGACATGCGCTCAGTGCGTGGCGCCTGAACTTTTTGGCCACTTAAAGCCTGGCTAAATTTAAAGCTGGCATCTACAAACGGAGAACTTAATGATCCTGCCGAACCTTTAAGGATATTCCATTTTAAATAAACTTTCCAGTCGCTCACAGGTGTCGCAGCTACTAAGCTATCAGCAGTTTTAAAAAATGCGGGCTCTCCTACCAAGATAGTATCTTGCCCTGGCGCTTTCATTTCGGGTAGTAATTGTACCCAATTTAAATGAGGCGTAGTTTTGCTGAATGCAACCACGGAAAATTTGTTATAAGTAACGTTTGGATCGCGCATGGCGACACGGCTTAATTGTGCTTTTGCCAATGCTTTTTCAATGTCAAAAACAATCGCGGCATTTTTTTCAGCTTCTTCAGCACTGGTCCCGGTCAGTGTGAATAGGCTTATCAGGTAGTTTTTATAAGCTTCCTGAATTTTTAAAGTGCGTGGGTCGTTTTTTAAATAGTAATCACGATCAGGCAAGCTGGTGCCGCCTTGATCAAGCCCCACAATATTTACATTAGGGTGCTTATCATCACCACCAACACCAAACCTGAATAATGGACTACCCAATGCATGTACGCGTTGGTAAACCATTTCATTAATAACGCCTTGTGTTGATGTAATCCTATCGATACGTTTCAAATCCGGCTGGATAGGAGTATAACCTAGTTTTTCAATGGTTAAGCTATCCATTCCGCTGGCATATAAATCGCCTACACGTTGTTTTAAGCTTCCTTTTGGCTGGTGCGCAGATGTAGTGCTAACTTCTTTCAGTAAGTTTAATAGTTTGGTTGTGTTATCCTGTATTAGGGTATTAAAGCTGCCCCAACGGGTTTCCTTAGCGGGTATTGGATTGTTTTTTATCCAGTTACCATCGGCATAATCATAAAAATCATCGCCGGGTTTAATGGATAAGTCCATATTAGCCGAATCAATAAATTTTCTGGGATGTGTGGGTGGGGCAGGATGATGTGGTTTTTTGCCACCATCTACCGCAAAAGCACTTACCGAAATGCATAAAACTCCAGCAAGTACTAAATTCGAGTACTTAAATTCCATAATGAGATCAAATTAAACTTAAAGGTAATAAAATATAGGAAAATCCTGTAAGCGGGTAATATATTTAGTGATTTGATTTTTAAATCGATAACTCCAATTAAATAAATGATCTATTGAAAATTACCTTGATGGTTATGTTTTGGTTGCTAAAATGGAATTGTAAAATTATTGTTGCAGAGGATTACGAGATAAAGATTTACGGTTAGTGGTAGATTATTCCTAATTCCAAGTATAAATTACAATTACTGAGGGCATGAACCGTGAACTATAAACTAATTGATTATTTTTGCAAACTATGAGTATTTCTAAAACATATCAGCCTAAAGAAGCAGAAGATAAATGGTACAGCTATTGGTTACAGCACAAGTTTTTCAGGTCGGTGCCTGATGAACGTGAGCCTTATACTATTGTGATGCCGCCGCCAAATGTTACCGGCGTTTTGCACATGGGCCATATGTTGAACAATACTATACAGGATGTGCTGATTCGTCGTGCCCGTATGCAAGGCAAAAATGCATGCTGGGTGCCGGGAACCGACCATGCCAGTATTGCTACCGAGGCTAAAGTTGTTGCCATGCTTAAAGAGCGCGGCATTGCAAAAAAAGACCTTAGTCGCGAAGCTTTTTTAAGTTACGCTTGGGAATGGAAGGAAAAATACGGTGGTATTATTTTAGATCAGCTTAAAAAATTAGGCGCATCATGTGATTGGGATCGTACACGTTTTACGATGGACGAGGAATTATCCGATGCAGTTATCGAAACGTTTATCCATCTATATAAAAAAGGTTCTATTTACCGTGGTGTACGTATGGTGAATTGGGATCCGCAAGGTAAAACCGCGGTTTCTGACGAGGAGGTGATCCGCAAGGAAGTAAATCAGAAATTGTATTATATCAAGTATCAAATTTCGGGCGAGGATAGTTATTTAACAATAGCCACAACCCGCCCGGAAACTATTATGGCTGATGCGGCAATCTGTATCAACCCTAATGACGAACGTTATTTACATCTGCATGGAAAAAATGCGATTATTCCTTTAATAAATAGGGAAATTCCAATTATTCTGGATGAGTATGTAACCATGGATTTTGGTACAGGTTGCTTGAAGGTTACCCCTGCCCATGATTTAAATGACTATGAACTTGGTATTAAACATAACCTGCCGGTTATTGATATATTGAATGATGATGGCACGCTGAACGAGAAAGCGCAAATTTTAGTTGGTGTAGATCGTTTTGTGGCACGTAAGAAAATAGCTCCGCTTTTGGAAGAAGCCGGTTCATTAGAAAAAGTTGAAGATTATAAATCACAAATAGGCTTCTCTGAACGTACGGATGCGGTTATCGAGCCCAAATTATCCATGCAATGGTTCTGCAAAATGGATCAGTTGGCTAAGCCTGCATTAGATTATGTTTTGGATGGTGAGATTAAATTGATTCCTGAAAAGTTCACTAATACCTATCGCCATTGGATGGAGAACGTGAAGGATTGGTGTATCAGCCGCCAATTGTGGTGGGGGCAACAAATACCAGCATGGTACTTACCAAACGGGCAATACGTTATAGCGAAAACTAATGCAGAAGCTTTAGAAGAAGCAAAAAAAATATCGCCTGATAATACCAATTTAACCGATGCAGACTTACTGCAAGACGAAGATGTACTAGATACCTGGTTTTCATCATGGCTGTGGCCGATATCTGTTTTCGACGGATTTAAAGATCCTGATAATGCTGATATCAATTATTATTATCCAACCAATGATTTAGTTACTGCTCCGGAGATCTTATTTTTCTGGGTAGCGAGGATGATTATGGCTGGTCATGAGTTTCGTGGTAAACTACCTTTTGAGAATGTTTATTTAACTGGTATTGTTCGGGATAAGCAGGGGCGTAAAATGTCCAAATCATTAGGAAACTCTCCTGATCCGATCGAGCTGATTGAAAAATTTGGTGCTGATGGTGTTAGGGTAGGGATGTTGTTATGCTCACCTGCCGGGAATGATTTGATGTTTGATGAAAGTTATTGTGAACAGGGAAGAAACTTCGCTAACAAAATTTGGAACGCCTTTAAATTAATAAAAGGTTGGGATATAGACGAAAATTTATCTAATCCTAATAAAATAGCAATTGAGTGGTTTGATAGTCGCTTTAACCAGGCTTTAACCGAGATTGAAGATAACTTTAAGCAATATCGTTTATCAGAAGCTTTAATGGCTACTTACAAATTGGTATGGGATGACTATTGCGCCTGGTATCTGGAGATGATAAAGCCTGTTTATCAGCAACCTATAGATAAAGAAACCTACACGGCGACTGTTTCATTCTTTGAAAATATACTAAAAATACTTCACCCGTTTATGCCTTTTATAACGGAAGAACTGTGGCACGACGAATTGTTTGGAGAACGTAGCGAGAGAGATTGTTGTATTGTTGCGCAATTACTGAAAAATGGGGAAATAAATACTCAACTGCTTACTGCTACTGAGAGTGTTAAGCAAGTGGTTACTCAAATAAGAAACGTTCGCAACAGTAAACAAATATCACCGAAGGAAACACTACAGCTTACTGTGAAATCAAGCGGTAATATCAATTATGACACTTACGGTTCAATTATTTCAAAGTTAGGTAATGTCACTGAACTTACTTCTGTTGATGATAAAATTAGCGGTGCTGTTAGCTTTATGGTAGGTACCGATGAGTTTTTCATCCCAATGGAAGAAACCATTGACCCTGCCATTGAGTGTGAAAGATTGAAAAAGGAAAAAGAATATCTCGACGGCTTTTTACAGTCGGTGAATGCCAAGCTTAGTAATGAGCGCTTTATGAATAATGCCAAACCTGATATTATTGATAATGAGCTAAAGAAAAAGGCCGATGCTGAAGCGAAATTGAAGATAATTGAAGAGAATCTAACTGCTTTGGCTTGCTAATTGCAAATGGTATTGTATCAGTTGTAAATATATAGCAAAGTTACTGGGTATATGCCTTAAGTGTTATATATTTAACAACCTGAACTTTAATTTAATATACTAACAATTGCATGAGCAAAAGTGCCGGCTTTTTTAACCTATCGCTTGATAAAATATTATCAGATGATCAATCATTTCTTGATCAGGCACGTATTCGCTTATTATATTATGGTTTAGGCATTGTATTTATCGCTCTCGCGTCGCTATTAAGCAATATTTATTATCAGTTTCAACCATTGATTACTTATACTGCTGTTGTGCTGCTGGTTTGCACAGTGTTATTTTTTAAGCTTTTAACTTATAACGGTAATTGGCGCGTTGTATCGCATGGGCTACTTATCCTGGCTACTCTAGCGAACTTATTTAATGTATTTTATACGCTACAAAATGTAAATATCGTAACCATTCAAATGGTTATAATGGTTATCATATTCAGTTTTTATATGCTGGGCCAGACCTATGGGATTTTTTATTCCATACTGAATCTTATTCCGGTGTTGGTTTTCGTTGTTATCCAGTATAATGACGCTTATTTTATTCAGTTTAAACCAGAACAAATAGATCAATCCACAATAATTATAGCTGTATTTGCCAACTTTATAATACTTATTTATATACACAGCCATTTTTACACAGCGTTTTATCGAAACATTCAGGAGCTGAAAAAAACATCGGAAGACCAGGCAGTGTTAAATGAAAAATTGGGTTCCGCCATTGAAAAGGCCGAGAAATCATCACAGGCAAAATCAGAGTTCCTTTCTACCATGTCGCATGAGATTCGTACCCCGTTAAATGCCGTTATTGGTATGAGTAATCTGCTATTGATGAGCAATCCCCGGCACGATCAAAAGGAAAACCTGGAGATCTTGAAATTCTCTGGGTCAAATCTGTTAGCTATAGTAAATGATGTACTTGATTTTAATAAGATCGAATCGGGAAAAGTTGTTTTTGAGAATATAGGCTTTAATTTAACCGAGCTAATGCAAGGCATTTGTGGCGGTCAAAAAATTAAAGCAGAAGAAAAGGGCTTGTTATTTAAACTGGATGTTGACAGCAGCCTAAACACGAAAGTTTTATTTGGTGACCCTACCCGTATTACCCAAATTATCTTTAACCTCATTAGCAACGCTATAAAATTTACTAAGGAAGGCAGTATTAGCGTGAGGTGTACCGTAATTGAAGACAGGCATAATACCATTACTGTGAACTTTGCGGTTAAGGATACAGGGATAGGTATTGATCAACACAATATAGATACCATATTCGAGCCTTTTGCCCAGGAATCAATAACCACTACCCGCCAATATGGTGGTACCGGTTTGGGTCTGGCAATTATCAAACGCCTGCTTGAATTACAAGGCTTAAAAATGAATGTTAATAGCGTTGTAGGGCAAGGATCGGAGTTTTCATTTAACATGGAGTTTCCTGTATCAACCGAACAACATGTTCCAAGGGTTGATAATAAATTACCGTTCCAGGCAAACGATACTTTAAGCAATATCAGGATGCTTATAGCCGAAGATAATGTGGTTAACGTGATGCTGATGAAAAAGCTGTTATCCAAATGGAATATCGTCCCAACAATTGCTGAAAATGGAGAACGTGCGGTTCAACTGGTGCAATACGGTAACTTTGATATTATTTTAATGGATCTTCAAATGCCAATTATGAATGGATTTGATGCAGCTATTGAAATAAGAAAGCTGCCTGACACTAAAAAAGCAAATATACCTATCATCGCTTTAACAGCTTCCGCGCTGTTTGACATTAGGGAACGCGTTTTTAATTCAGGTATGAATGATTATGTATCCAAGCCATTTAAGCCGGAAGAATTGTTGGAGAAAATACAAAATCTGACCATTCAGGTTTAGGGTTTTTCTGAGCTGCCATATTCAGGCAAATCTTCAATGAATTGATAATTTTGATTGTTAAAATCAACTGCGCAATAGTAATGTTGTAAGCCGTTGGTAACCGCAAGCAAGCCAATTTTATGGGTTATATTATATCGGGCAACCTGATCGAATACTTTTTGATTTATGGCGATAGATGGCGCCTTACATTCTACCATCAAAATTTTCTCACCGGCAGGATTAAATACAACAATATCTGTTCTTCGGGCCATACCGTTAAGTTTTACACCACCCTCAAGCTTGATTAATGTTTTTGGGTATTTTTTTTGGTTGATCAGATATTGTACAAAATGCTGTCGTACCCATTCTTCAGGCGTTATAACCAGGTGTTTTTTTCTTATTTCATCAAACAACGTTAACTGCCCATTGCTATCACTTATTTTAAAAGGATAGGGCGGTAGGTTAAGCGGTTGCAGTTGTTCCATATTGAAAGTCAAAAATCAAAAGTAAAAATTCAAAACGGATTTATATTGCGATAATATATTGTTGATTGGAATGGTGCTTTTGGAGTACGAATTTTTACTTTTGATTTTTGAATTGAAATGACTGCTGCTGATATATTAAAAGATCTTAAAAACCGCAAATTTAAGCCCCTGTACTTACTACATGGTGAAGAGCCTTTCTATATAGATCAGGTTAGTAATTATGTAGAACATCAACTGTTATCTGATGCTGAAAAAGGTTTTAATCAGACAGTGTTTTATGGTAAGGATACCGATCTGATGTCGGTTCTTAATTCTTCAAAACGCTACCCCATGATGGCTGATTACCAGGTTGTTTTGGTAAAAGAGGCGCAGGATATGAAGTGGGGAAAGGATGATGAGGATAAAAAGAGCATCAACCCACTGTTGGCTTATCTTGAAAATCCATTACCAAGTACCATCCTTGTTTTTTGCTATAAATATGGCAAGTTTGATAAACGTAAAAAAACCTATAAGGCAATTGAAAAAAATGGGTTGATATTCGAATCGGCAACATTATACGATAACAAAGTACCAGGCTGGATTGAAAGCTATATTACCGGCAAAGGTTATCGTATCAATCAGCATGCGTCAGCAATTCTGGCAGAATATTTGGGTAATGATCTTTCCAAAATTGCCAACGAGCTTGAAAAGCTAATGCTGAATATATCAGCCGGGCAGGAAATTACTTTAGAGCACATTCAAAATAACATAGGAATTAGTAAGGAATACAATGTGTTTGAGTTGCAAACAGCACTCTGCCAAAAAAACGCCTTCAAGGTGAACCAAATCATCAATTATTTTGAGGCTAATCCTAAAGCAAATCCAATAGTTTTGGTGTTGGGTAATTTGAATAATTTTTTTAGCAAAGTGCTGGCATGCCACTATGTAAAAGACAGATCAAATCTTGCCCGTGAAATTGGAGTGAATCCTTATTTTGTTAAAGATTATGAACAGGCCGCCCGCAGTTACGATTATGGAAAAACTATGAATATTATAAGTTACCTGCGTGAATATGATTTAAAAAGCAAGGGTGTTGATTCTAATGCTGAAGATGGCGCGTTGCTTAAAGAGCTGATGTTTAAAATATTACATTAGGCTCCTTTTTTAAGCCTTGAATTTTTCTTTAGATAGATTTAGTGATAAAAGCAATAGAAATTTTGTTTATAAGGTAACTTATTAGTTAAATTATCGTAAAACGAATTAATTAATCATTACGTTTTTTCTTATGAATGCTTTTATCATTTTTTGCATAGTTTTATTTTCTTTAGGGCTAGTGCTTATTTTTTTGGTAATAATCTTCAGTGTTCTTAAACATTTTCAACGTACACGATTTCAGGAAAGTTGGAAATTTTTGGATTACGTAAGCGTGGGCTATGCGGAACACTTGTATAAAAAATACATTAAAAGGTCATAATAAGTAATGGTTCATCTTATTACTACTTTCTACTCTTAATTCAACTTTACAATTACAGTACTTTTTAACATCTTTACTGTATAAACATTATACCGCGCAGATGAATTATTGGCTTGTAAAAAGTGAACCGCATAAATATAGCTGGGAGAAATTTAATGACGATGGCCGTACCTTTTGGGATGGCGTTCGCAATTATCAGGCCCGTAATAATTTACGTGAGATGAAGGAGGGTGACCTGGTATTATATTACCACAGTAACGAAGGTAAAGCAGTAGTAGGTATAGCTAAAGTAGTAAAAGAATTTTACCAGGATCCCACCACTGACGATAAAAACTGGGTAGTAGTTGATCTTGTCCCATTTGAAAACATAAAGAATCCTGTTACGCTCGAAATCATAAAAGCTGACGAGCAATTAAAAGATGTTGGACTGGTACGGCAGGGAAGGCTATCTGTAATGGGGTTAAAACGCGAAGAGTTTGACCGCATTGTTGAACTGGGAAGCTGATCATTATGACAGCATGAGATCAAACATCTATCGGAAAAGACTCTTAACCATATTTCTCCTATTTGCGGTATTTTGTGCTAAAGCGCAGTCGCCATTTAAAGGGCTTGAAAATTTATTTACTACTCCCCGCGATTACATCATTCACTATACAAAAACGCCACCTGTAATTGATGGCGATATTAACGATTCAACCTGGAACAAAGCCGCTTGGACTGATCAATTCCTGGATATTGAGGGCGATAAAAAGCCACGTCCGACTTTTCATACGCAGGTAAAAATGCTTTGGGGTGATAGTTGCATTTATATTGCTGCAAAGTTAGAAGAACCTAATGTTTGGGCCTATGAAACCAGGCACGACGCAGTGGTTTATCATGATAATGATTTTGAGGTATTTATCAACCCCAATAATACTATTCACCAATATTACGAGTTCGAGGTAAACGCGTTGAACACCATTTTCGATCTTTTCCTTGATCGCCCATACCGGGATTGGGGCAGTGCAATGATAAACTGGAACGCGGAAGGGTTACGTACTGCTGTAAAGGTACAGGGCACAGTAAATAATCCCGCTGATACCGATCAAGGTTGGACCGTTGAGATAGCTATTCCATTTAAATCCATTAGTATTGGCAATAATGTAAATATACCTGGGGATGGTGATCTGTGGCGTATAAATTTTTCGCGTGTGGAGTGGGATACAGATGTGCATAACGGTAGATATGTAAAGCAAACAACTGCCACAGGTGGGCTAAAACCGGAGCATAATTGGGTGTGGTCGGCGCAAGGAGTGATTGATATGCACTTCCCCGAACGTTGGGGGTATTTGCAGTTTAGCAAAAGCTCTGCAGGTAATAATTTTTTCACGATGCCTTATTCTGAATTGCAAAAACGATATTTATGGTTGATATATTACCGCGAGCATTTGTATTTCAAAAAGTACCATAGCTATGCACTGTCATTAAAACAACTCAAAATTAATAGTACAGCGGTAATAAATGATAAAACTAATCAGTTAACCCTGGAGGCCACCAAACACCAGTTTATGGGGCTGATACATGACACTCAAAATAGTACCGGTTGGACGATCAACCAACAAAGTGAAATTGGAAATTATTAGTAGAAAATAACGCCCGATACAAACCGTACTGTACCGCGGTAGATATGAAACACATGGTACACTTGGTACAAAAAAAGCCCTAAAAAACCCGTTTTTAGTGCTAAAAAGGCCGATATTACAATCGAAAAAGCGCAAAAAGACCCTGTTTTTAACTTGAAAACGGGGTCTTTTTGCATGAAAAACGGTAAGTTCGACTAAATAACATCATTTTTAGCCAAAAATACCGTCATAAAATAGCAGTTTTTACATGAAAGTGAATTGAAATTGTGACAAATGTGTACCACTTTGAAACAGTGTTCGACTAGTATTATAATTGCACCCACTCGCTTACAACACCCCAACCACCAAAAATACCGCCGAAACAAGCAGCAATATCACCATCAGCGGATACACAAATCTCAGCCAGGCCTTTACGCTTACATTGGCAATATTTAATGATGGCAGCATAATTCCGGTAGGGGTTACCAAACCCATTATCCCCATGCCAAACAGGTAAGCATTTACAATCTCCTTACCCGGTACACCCACAATTACCGCGAGCGACCCAAATATCGGCATCGTCAGCACCGCCATGCCCGATGAGGAGGAAATGAACAGCGTAAACACCATGTACATTACCATCATCATTAAAATAAACCATACCGCGTGCATTTTACCCACCATCATGGCCGAGTAAAACAACAGCGTGCCGCTGATATGCCCGTCATTTAAAACGATGGTAACTCCGCGCGCCACGCCGACGATTAACGTTACCGATACCAGCGATTTTACACCCTCAATAAAGGTATCCATAAATACCTTTTCCTTCATCCGGGCAATCACCGCGATCAGCATCGACGATACGATAAATAAAGCCGTAGCTCCAACCATCGACCAGCCCTCAATAAACCCGCCGATCATGATACCGATAGTTCCTAAAAATATTACTATCTGTAAAGCATTCCTCGGCTCCAGTTTTACTTTTTGGCCACCCTCGGTATCAAAAGCCGGGAAGTTAGATTTCACCGCGCCATCAAACCGGTATACCAATGATGTTGCAGGATGTTTTTTAGTTTTTTGCGCGTAACGTACAATGTACCAAATGGTAATGACGGTAGTAATAGCAAAAAATAGCAAACGCTCGTAAATACCGTCCGTCCAGTTGATCCCCGCCGCGTTAGAAGCGATCACCGTAGAGAACGGGTTGCTGAACGATGCCATATTCCCAATATTAGTCCCCGCGAAAATTACCGCTACAGGCACCAGCAAGTCATAACCCGCCACCAAATACAAAGGCACTAAAATAGGGTAGAAGGCCAAACCTTCCTCTGCCATCCCTTCGGCAGCGCCACAAAAAGCGAAAAAGAAGGTGATGATGATGATCAGCCAGGCTTCCTGTCCCTTCATCTTATGCGACAGCCAGGCAACGCCCTCCTCCATAGCCCCGGTTCGTTGAAATACGGCTATAAAACCGCCGATAAAAAGCAGAAAGAATATAATATCGCTGCTATCATACAAACCTTTTACCGGGGCCTGTATCACCTCCAAAAATCCCTGTTTATTGCTTTTAAGCTGATGATAAGTGCCCGGTATGGCTACCGGTTTAAATATATCGCCGCTTTTAAATTTATCAAGCGTAATTAAAATCTTAAGGCTGTCTAAAGTATGCTGCGTAACCGGGACGGCTTTATCACCCTTAACGGTGCTAATGGTAAACGACCCGCTGTTATAACTCAACGTATCATACTCACCCGCGGGCAGTAGCCATGTAGCCGCCGCGGCTATAATAATCACTATAAAAAGTATGGTGATAGGCGAGGGGAGTTTCTTCAGGCTGGCCATAGGCTGTTACTGTTGCGCCGCGAAAAATAAAGCCTTCAGTTCGGTAGCATCATCAGGGCTCATCTTACCGCCTAGTATCAGGCGCAATTGCCTGCGGCGCAAAGCACCGTCAAATAACATCATTTCTTCAGCAGTTTCCGGTATCAGTTCAGGTACTTTCACTGTATTGCCGTCGCTATCCAGGGCCACAAAAGTATAATAAGCCTCATTGCTTTTTACACGCGTCCCGCTGGGTATATTCTCCGCCCAAACATCCATTCTAACCTCAACCGAAGTAGTAAATGCCCGGCTAACCCTGGCCTCAATACTAATTACATCACCCAATTTGATGGGTGCCTTAAACGATACATTATCCACCGAAGCCGTAACCACAATCCTGTTACAATGCTTCTGCGCCGAAATAGCCGACGCGATATCCATCCAATGCAACAAACGCCCACCCATCAGGTTATTTAGCGTATTGGTATCATTGGGCAATACCAGCTCATTCATTATGGTGTATGATTCCTTCGGTGTCTTTCCTTGCATCGGGTCAGTGATTTTAGCTGTAAATATACTGTAATTTCGGATTTCGGAAGTTCGATTTCGGATTTATTGCTCGCCGCCTTGTCATTCTGCTTCATGCTTTGTCGTTCTGAGCGAAACGAAGAACCTGTACGTTAATTGCTGCTTGCAGACAACTCACCCGGTTTTCGCTCAGCCGCTCAACCTTCCCTCTCTTCCGCTTTGCGGTAAAGAGGGAAATAAACTTGTGTTTTCACCTCTTTCCGCCGCAGGCGAAGAGAGGTCGACCAGCGCAGCGTAGTCGGGTGAGTCAGCGGAGTGCGCAAAAGTCTTACACAAGCTTTGGGCGTTGCCTCCGGCCCGTGCTATTCGCTCATACTACACTGGGCCTTAACCACCTGGCCGGTATCCACTACTATCGCTAACGCCAAATCCTTTTTTATTCCAAGTGCGTTGTCATGCTGAGGTCCTCGAAGCATAAGCGCAGGCCATCGACACCATGTCGTTAACGGGCCGCTCTCCACCATGTCATTGCGAGGAACGAAGTAATCGAGAACTTGCAACACCGCCTTTCTACGTGCGATTGCTTCGTTCCTTACAGCAATGACAAAACGCCAATTATGTCGTTACATGCAAACAAAAATATTCTCAAATTATATTGTAGCGCGATGTATCCACTCAAACTCATCTCTTAGTAATCCAGATATAGATTCACCATTGAATGAAATTAAATTGTCATCCAATATGAATTTTACACGTTCAATAATTTCATTTTTATTAGCTTGTAACTCATTCAGTATGCTTTGTATATTTAGTTTTTTACCCTGCTGATGATTTATAGATTTTGTCGCCAAAAATTGTATAACAACATCAAGATGTGTATCAAATTCCATCATATTTAAAGACGAAACAAAATCTTGAACACTGTTTTCCAAAATATTCGCCATTTGAATTTTAAGATTGCCAACCTGCCCCCGTATTTTAATCGATTTATTGATGTCTGCGATTAATCGATTAAATAATTCATCTGCCATTAATTTTTCTTGTATCATTTCCTTTTTGTAGTTAATAGTGAAACTATAATCAAATGTAATTATCTGAAAAACAATAAAATATAATCGGGAATTTATTCTTTCTTACTATATAGTTCTATTACAGAAACTTATGGTTTTAACATCAAAAGGTGGGCTCTTCTTATAAAATTATGTCTATAAAAGTTATATTTAATATGCAGTCTAAATGTTCTAACTTATAAAACCTATTCTCTTTCCACTCTTTCCGCCGCAGGCGAAGAGGGATCGACTAGCGTAGCGTAGTCGGGTGAGTCAATCTTCATAACATTTCCGCTACACTTGTAATCATCCTTAAAATATGCTAGCTTTAGCAAGTTTTAATTTCCCTCATTCATGAAAAATAAGTCTTTACAAGGCATGTTGGCGTGCCTTTGTTTGTTTGGCTGTGTATTACCCCAAAATACCATCGCGCAAACTAAAACCCAATACACCAGCTTAACGGATGCCTTAATGACGGGCAGAATGCTTCGCGGAAAATCAGGTCCTCAAAATGTCGACTGGATCAATGGCGGCAATCAGTATTCTTTCGCAAGTAAAGACGGTATCAGCTCAATGGATCCGGCAACACTAAAGGAAAGCGTGATCTTCAATAATGCCGATCTAAAATACCCTGGTACCGATAAACCTTTCGAATACGAAAAATTCGACTGGACGCATGATTTTAAACACCTGGTTTTCCAAACCAATTTTCACAAGATCTACCGCCGCTCAGGTGTGTCTGATTATTACGTGTATGATATTCAAAGCAAACAATTAAAGGCAGCCGCTAAAAGCGCCCGTTCAGCCGAATTATCTCCCGATGGTTCAATGGTAGGTATTGAGCGTGGTGGTAATATGTACGTTTACAACTTCGCTACCGGACAAGAAAAACAACTAACCAGTGATTCAACCAGCGAAAATGGCATCTTCAATGGCCACGGTGATTGGGTTTATGAAGAAGAACTGGAAGTATCGCAAGCCTGGAACTGGTCGCCTGATAACAAGTACATGGCTTTCTGGCAATTTGACGAAAGCAAAGTGCCAGATTTCCAAATGACCAATTACGAAGGTCAGCATCCGAATAACATTCACATTTCTATCCCGCAGGTTGGTGATCCAAACCCTTCGGTTAAAATCGGTGTGATCGATGTAAACTCCGGCAAAAAAGTATGGTTAAGCCCCGATGAAACCGGTGATTTCTATATCCCGCGTATCTACTGGACAAGCGACCCTGATGTATTAGCCATGGTTACCCTAAACCGTGCGCAAAACGATATGAAGCTATACTTCTTCAACGTAAAAACCGGCGAGCATCATGTAGTTTTAGAAGAGAAGAACACTACCTGGGTGGCTATCTCCAACTTCTACACCAATATCAATGATATGCTGTACTTCCCCGAAAAGTCAAAAGACTTTTTCTGGGTGTCAGATCGCTCAGGCTACTACCACATTTACCGTTATAATTATGAGGGTAAATTATTGAACCAGGTAACCAAAGGCAATTGGGATATGTTAAAGGTTATCGGCATCAATCCCGATTCAAAAATCATCTATTACCTGTCAGCAGAGACTTCTCCGATCGAGCAGCAATTCTATTCGATAAAATACGATGGCAGCAAAAAAACAAGGCTATCCAATCAGCCGGGTTACCACGACATCAACATGTCGCCTAACACTAAGTATTATATAGACAAATACAGCAGTGTAAAGGTGCCAACCCATGTTGATTTGTGCGATGATAAGGGCAAAGTGCTTAAAACACTGGAAGACAATAAAGCGGTAAGCGATTTTATAACTAATCATGCTTATTCGCCGCAGGAAAACTTTCACTTCAAAACCCGTGATGGCGTTGAACTGGATGGCTACATGATCAAACCATTCAACTTCGATCCAAACAAAAAATACCCAATGGTAATGACCGTTTACGGTGGCCCTGAATCACACGAGGTATTCAATAGATTTTCTGGTGATGCATGGGCGCAATGGTTAGCGCAAAACGGCTATGTGGTAGTAAACGTAAACAACAGGGGCAGCGCCAACTACGGCAGTGCATTCCTGAAAGGTGTTTACAAACAACTGGGTAAATTTGAAAGTGAAGATTTCGCCGAAACCGCGCATTATATGGGCACCATGCCTTTTATCGATAGCGCTAATATGGCTATTATGGGCACCAGTTACGGCGGTTATATCAGCAGTTATACCTTACTTACCCATCCCGGTGTATTTAAAGTAGGTATGTCAAACTCCCCGGTAACCGACTGGCGTTTATATGATGATATCTACACCGAGCGTTACATGGACACTTTAGATGATAATGCCGAAGGCTACAAAAACAGCTCAGACATGACCCACGCCGCAGGATTAAAAGATCATTTCCTGTTGATCCACTCCATGAGCGATGATAACGTACACCCGGCCAATACCATGCAACTATTAACAGCCCTTACCAATGCCGGTAAAGACGTTGATCTGCGCATCTACCCACCAGGGGCACACGGTGCGGCTTACAACTTGCAGAGTTATATTTTAATATCTGAAGTAAATTTCAACTATTTACAGCACTATTTGAAAGGCGTTTGTGATCTGCCTAATTTGAATAATAAGCAGTAGGATTATTTGATTATATATGATGATCCCCGATTTGCGGAAAGCAAGTCGGGGATTTTTCGTTTACACAAAGCGCGAAAGGCTGTCATACTGAGCGTAGTCGAAGTATGTGCGCAAAGACCTCATCGATGTTTCTTCTCTTTAGCTATTCTTGGCAATGATTCCCAATCTCCTTTAATAATAGCCTCTTTCTTCGCCCGTGTCCAGCCCTTAACCTGTTTTTCAAAAGCTATTGCCTGGTTAATATCCGGGAACATCTCATGGAAAACTAATTTAAGCGGTCTTCTAGTGTGTGTATAAGAATTAGGATTAATTCCATTCTCATGCTCAGCTAATCTTCGTTCCAAGTCATTAGTTACACCTGTGTAATAAGAATTATCACTACATAAAAGTATTGGTTCATACAAAGTTCTTGTTATTAAAATAATCCGTCAGCCCGGCGCACATACTTCGACTACGCGCAGTATGATAGCCAATGCTCAAATTATCCAGGTTCTTATTTTTGTGTTGAACTCAAAACCACATACCCAACCAATTCCTCCCATTGCGCCGCGGGTGGATGATAATAAACCAATACCTGGTACTTATTCTCCGTATCGAAATAATTGCCTTCAAAAAAGGTATAATCAGGCTTTTTGGTGGCATTGTCGACCCATACATATTGGTAATCATAAACACCCTGTTTTAGGAACAGGTGTGTATAGAATTTACCTTTGTCATCATAATCGAGTTTACTGTGCTCGTCCAGCTTGTAGTCGTTAAACTTACCCACTATATAAGCAGAGCCATCAGCCGACGCCTTTCCCGCAGCCAGACTAAAAAACATATGCGCATAATCAGCATCAATGGTTGGGTCTGTTCCGTCTTGGTTTAGTGGGTAAAACTGCCCATCATTATCATATAAGAAAGTATAGTTGGGCAGGTTGCGGCTCATATCAGTCAACAATACAACCGAATTCGCGGTATCCCTGTAAATATGCGAAACCCTGTCCGAATTCAATTTCAAACTCCTCGTATCAAAATGCCTGAACTCATTGCCGCCTGGAAACTCATTAGTACTCAAATCGCCATAAATTAATTGCGAGCCACGAATATATTGCGGTTGAGTAGTAAATGAGCCCGTCTCATTACGCTGATTTTGCATCACCCATGTACGGATATCAGTATTCGGGTTCTGCACTTTAAGTGTCCCATAATCTATCTGGAAATTGATTTTCTGATCATGTGCCCTTTTATCCATATCACTGGATGCCACAACTTCGCCGCTTACAGTAACCTTGGTGCTCAATACATAAAACCTGCGGGTTAAAATAAGTTTAGTTGGATCATCATCCTCATAAACCCTTAAAATATAATTACCCGATATTTTAGGCTTAATATACTCATTCGGGAACTTTACGGTATAGTGCGTATACTTCTGAAATGTAGCCGATGAATAAGTATAATCTATTATCTTATCCTCGGTAAAATTTTGCAAATATTGGGTGGGTGACAGGTTGGATGAGTTCCAATCGCCATCACAATGCTCAATAGAATAATAGTAATTACGCACGCCGCCACGCAGGTCATCAAAGGCAAGCTGTACTTGCTCAGCACTATTTAAGTTAACAATAGGGAAGGAGGGTTCCTTTTTAGTATTATAAAACTCAACAGTTTTTATAGCCGGGTTATAAATATTATTATCGAAGGGGGCGGTTTGGGCTATGCTATTTAAAGAAAAAAATAGCATTATAAAGGCAAGATGTTTATTCATAAAAAATGCTTCTTCGTACAGGTCTTTAATTAGTGATCGGTTAATCACATAACTCAAAGATATGCACAAAGAAGCACAGCCTGTTAAGGCAATAAAAATATTACGCTTCCAATTCCATTATCTGTTCGGCTAAAGCCTCCCAGCGTTGTTGTACCGCGCCTAATTCCAGCTTTTTAGCATCATACTGACGGGTAACTTCTTTTGATTTATTTGCATCGCTATAAAGCTTTTCGTCAGCTAATTGAGTTTCAAATTGCTTCACTTGTTTTTCAAGCTCGGTCATTTGCTCTTCCATTTTAGCCAAATCCTGGTTAAGCTTTTTTAATTGTTGGAATTTATTTTCCGACTGCGGCTGTTTAACAGGCTCCGGTTTCTTTTCTTCTTTCTTTTCAACTTTAGGTGCGGCAGCAGGCAAGCCTTTTTGCTCAAGTTTACGCTTAGCGTTCCACTCTTCGTATTCGGCATATGTACCAGGGTAAACCTTAACCTTTTGGTTCTCGATATACCAGATCTTGTTCGCCACATTATCCAGGAAATACCTGTCGTGAGAAACCACGATAAATGTACCTTCAAACTGCTGCAAAGCCTGTATCAATATATTAACCGAAGCAATATCCAGGTGATTCGTCGGCTCATCCAGTACCAAAAAGTTAGCATCAGCGGTTAAGGCCTTAGCCAGCGCCACGCGCGATTTCTCACCACCCGAAAGCACCTTGATCTTCTTAAATACATCATCCCCGGTAAACAGGAACGACCCTAATATCGAACGCAGTTCAGTCTCAGTATGCTTAGGCGCGAAAGCCTGTAATTCCTGCAAGATCTGGCTCTCCAAATGCAAGGATTCCAACTGGTGCTGCGCGAAGAAAGTTTGTGTTACGTTATGGCCTATCTCTTTTTTGCCTTCAAATTCATTATCAGCATTCGCGACAATACGTAATAGGGTAGATTTACCTTTACCGTTGGCACCGATCAAAGCGATCTTGTCGCCTTTCTCAATAATGGCATCAGCATTATCCAAAATATCAATAGCCGGATATTTCTTGGTCACATTCTCCAAAGTAACCAGGTTTCTGCCCGATTGCTTCGAGAAACGGAAGCTGAAGTTTACCGATGGGTTATCATCATCCACATCGTCCACACGCTCCAGTTTATCCAATGCCTTAATACGCGACTGCGCCATTTTAGCCTTAGATGCTTTCGCACGGAAACGCTCGATCAAACGTTCTTCCTGTTTTATTTTTGATTGCTGATTTTTAAACTCACCACGCTGAATTTCTTCGCGCTGCGCTTTTTCCTCTAGATAAAAAGAGTAGTTACCCGCGTAAACGGTAAGTTTACCCTTACGCGATTCAACCGTACGGTTGATCACTTTATCTAAGAACCACCTATCGTGCGATACGATAATAACCGCGCCTTCAAAAGCCTTCAAATAATCTTCTAACCATTGAATGGACGGTAAATCCAGGTGATTCGTAGGTTCATCCAGTAACAAAATATCCGGAGCCTGTAAAAGTATCTTAGCCAGCATCACACGCATGCGCCATCCACCCGAAAAGGTGCTCAGCTTGCGGTGCGTATCAGCTTCGCTAAAACCTAAACCCGCTAAAATTTCGTGTGCTTTGTATTCAATATTGTAGCCATCCAGCAATTCAAACTCATGCTGTTTATCACTTAACTTGTTCAGCAGCTCATCGCTGTAATCTGTTTCCAATTTTTGCAGCAACACCTCAATCTCATCATGCAATTGGTTTTGGCGCTCAAAAGCCTCCATAGCCACATGCAGAATGTTTTTGTCGGATGAGTATGATAGCAGATCCTGGTTCAAATAACCCATCAGCAGGTCCTTCGCCATTGATATGGTACCCGATGTAGGTTTGTACTCGCCCACAATAATTTTAAGCAACGTGGTTTTACCCGTTCCGTTAGCGCCAATAAGGCCTATCTTTTCTCCAGGTTTAATATGCCAGTTCGCTTCATCATATAAGGCTCTTGCACCAATCTCAAACGTAAGGTTATTTATAGCTATCATTTCCGCAAAGATACGCTTTTTGAACCGAATTTTGAAAGCTAAAACCCAACCAGATTAGTTAAGGAAATGTAAACAAAAAAGGTGTGTTTCTTTCCCTCTTTCCGCCGTAGGCGAAGAGAGGGCCGACCAGCGCAACCTAGTCGGGGTGAGTCAAAGAAGTGCGCAAAAGTCTTGACCATATTTGGGCGTTGCCTCCGGCCCGCGCTATCCGTTCATACGCCCGCAGGCTTTAGGCTCAGGGCTGGTATCCACTTCTAACGCGGCAGGCTGTTATTGTCAGAACCCGAATTTATTGAATTAACTAATTTATCGAACGATGCATGATTATTCTGCACATTCCTAAATTCCATAATTCGAGTTCAGACAACCTACTGACAAAACAGTGTCAGCACTTGTCCCAAATCATTTCCCGAAATTTGTATGTATCCGGTTAACAGCTCTTGCGAAAGAGCAAGTCAAGTTCTTTGAAATTTTACAAATCCCGGCGCTACAAATTCATTGACAAACTAAAAACTGTTATCTACCACCATACTTTTACTAATATCAGTAGTTACGTCTTGTACAATTGTATTTAACGTTCTAAAACGGTCCTGTAAGTCCGATACTTTTAAAACGCCGCCGTTACCTAAAGTGTATGACTTTGAATTAATAAGTGCATACATCAGGTTATCTATCGGTGTGTATGTAGTCCCCACCACATCCTGTATATTATAAATGCGGATCCTATACCTATTGTCTTTACAATCAATTTGTACGGTAAAATTATAAATGTGCGAGAAATAATTAGTCTGCCACAAAACTTTATAAGACTCAGTAAAAGACGAAGTCACCCTGCCTACCACACGAGATAAAACCGGATCTGCCAGTTCAAGTTGCGTATCTGCAACATACGGGCGGGTTTCTGCAAGCCAAAGCGCGGCATTACTGTAAAGCATATTTTTAGAAGCGTTCGGTACCTCTATAATCTTTTCATAAGCAACGGTGTTGTTAGTAAAGGCAATGTTTAACCCAACAGTATCTTTTTGTGCGAAGGCGCTTTTAGTGAAAATAATAAGCGCCATTACGAGTAGCTTTTTCATTGCGATAAGTATTAAGTTGAATAATATTTATTAGTAAGATATTACAGAAATACTAAAGTTTAGCACACAATCCGCCTGTTAAATAATGTTATATTCAATGTGTTGATAATGAATGTAATAGGTTTGTAATGTAATGAAAATTATACATTGCTCAGCCACGGGCAAGATATCTGCAAATCCTTTACCCGTAGTTTTTTCTACAGGTAAGGAGTATTTGCTGGCCCTGGCTGGTCGTTATATATTTGGATCAAATTCCACTATCCATTCAATACCATACTTATCCCTGAACATGCCGGCATAGGTACCCCAGGGGCTCTCGCCAATTGGCCCTTCAACATCTCCGCCTGCTGATAAACCGTTAAATACCTTATCAGCTTCTTCACGGCTTTCGGCACTAACAGCTATTTTCGACCTGTTTTCTTGTTCATTTACTTTGCCCATAAACTCCGGAACATCGTTAGCGATTAACACATTGTTTTTGCCAATAGGCAAACCAATGTACATGATCTTGTTCGCGTCATCTTCCGCTATCGGGAATTCTTCGCTTGATAGCTCCTTAAAACGAACGATCTTCGTAAACTCTTCGCCAAAAACTGATTTGTAAAAAGTGAATGCTTCCTCGGCATTGCCGTTAAAGTTGATCCATGGATTAATTGTTCTCATAATTTTATTTTTTAAAGTGATTGTAAATTTCTTTTTATGTTTTCTACGATAAGGAGGCCAACAATTCTTCCAGATTTTTTAAGGTCATGATGAATCCTATTTTGAAGCCCTCTAATAATTTCTCCAGTCGCTCAAACGATTCATTGAAAATAGTAATGTCCACTTTGGTTATGCCATTTTGTTCGCTGAAATTGTAATCCCATTCAGAACCAGGCAGTTCTCTATTTTCGTCTTTATCCGCAAACGCGTTGTACATCTTAAAATTGGTTTTCGGGGTAATAGAAGTAAATTCCTGCACCGCCCAGCGCTCCTGTCCGTCGGGGCTTATCATGGCGTAAAACCGGCGCCCTCCTACTTCAAAGTTCATATACTTGGTTTTGGCGCGCATAGGTGCCGGCGCCATCCATTGGTCCAGTAGTTCGGCCTTGGTAAAGGCATCCCATACTAAGGCCTGACCGGCATTAAACTCCCTGGTGATGTATACCGTTTTCGCTGCCTTGTCAACGTTAAAATCAAATAGCAAATCGTTGTTCATTTTTTTTGTTCTTTAATTGTTGATAATACTTCGTCAAGTTGATTAAATTGAGTTGCCCAGTTTTGCCTGAATTGGGCCAGCCAATGGTCAAACTCCTGCATTTTTTTTGCATTAAAGTGATAATAAATTTCCCTGCCTGATTGTTCAGGTTTTATTAAATCGCATTCGTGTAATACCTTAATATGCTTGGATACAGCCTGCCGGCTCATATCAAACTTTTCCGCCATTACATTTGGTGTTAATGCCTGGATAGTAAGTAAAGTTAAAATAGCCCTGCGGGTTGGGTCGGCTATGGCTTGAAATATATCTTGTTTCATTTAAATCTAATTGCGCAACTTTGAGGTTGCAATTTACGTGCAACTTTTGAGTTGCGCAAATTTATTTGCAATTATTTTTTCAAAGTAAAATGTCGGAAGTTTAATGGTTCACCGGGATGTCCGTAGACTGTTTAAGCGGATTAATATAAATTACGACACATTCGCAAAACGATATAAGCACTTGTTTCAAACGAGTGAAGTAAAGAAGTAAAGAGCAAGAATAGAAATGCAGATCTCGCCATTTGCGCAGCAAAGGGAGGGTCGACCAGCGAAGCGGAGTCGGGGAGGGTATACGGAGCGCGAAAAGGTCTAAACCACTTCCACCTTAGTAGCTTGATTCCCCTTCAAACTTTCCCCCTCAATCTTCTTCTGCAATTCTAAAATAGCCCCGATCAACGATTCCGGCCTTGGTGGACAACCCTGTACATAAACATCAACAGGAATGACCCTATCAACACCCTTAACCACGTGGTAACCATGCTGCCAGTAGGGCCCGCCGCAGTTGGAGCAAGAGCCCATCGAGATCACATATTTAGGTTCCGGCATTTGCTCATATAAGCGTTTAATGCGTTCAGCCATTTTAAAGGTAACAGTGCCGGCAATAATAATCACATCCGCATGGCGTGCCGAAGGGCGAGGGAAAACGCCAAAGCGGTCCAAATCATAAGTAGAAGCAAATGACCCCATCATCTCAATAGCGCAGCAGGCAATACCAAAACTTAAAGGCCATAATGATGACAAACGGGCCCAGTTTAACAGGTCGTCTATTTTGGTGATTACCACACCGCCATTTTCACTGGTTATATCATTACTCATTTTCAGGCTTTTTAAAGGTTGGTTTAAACATCGGTTTTCTGGCTACAGCACTTCCGCTAATTGCACTTTCAACAATAGGTTCGGGAAGCTTTGGTTGCTCCATGCTGAATTTTCGCACAGTATGCGAACTCTGCTCCAGATTCAATTTATCATAAAGCGATGTTGGTATTTGTACATCTGTGGTAGGTTTAATTACGGCTGGCTTTATCCAGTCCAAATCACCCTTAACCCAAACATAAACCAGTCCAAGTATTAATATCCCTAAAAAAATAAACATCTCCATTAAGGACAATATTCCCCATCTCGGTTCGATTTTATTGATCTCGTGACTGCCAAAAACCGTCGCCCAGGGAAAAACGAATACCATTTCCACCTCAAAAAGCAGAAATACCAATGCGATCACATAAAAGCGGGAGTTAAAAGGCAACCATGCACTGCCAACAGGTTCTTCACCGCATTCGTACGAAGTTTGTTTCTCAAAATTAGGGTGATTAGGCGCGAAAATGCGGTTCACAAAGAATATTAAGCATACCACTATTATTCCTGTAATTAAAAAGATAAGTATCTTTCCAAATTCTGATATTTGCGCAACATCGCCCATGGCAACAAATTTAATAAAACAAACAGATTTCGACGCTATAATTATTGGCGGTGGTGCATGCGGCTTAATGACCGCCGTACAAGCCGGGTTTTTAGGGAAGCGCACATTGATCCTCGAAAAGAATGATAAGGTAGGGGCCAAGATCCTCATCAGCGGCGGAGGCCGTTGTAATTATACTAACCTATATTCTTCGGCACAGCAATTTATCTCGGCGAACGAGCATTTCTGCAAATCCGCCTTCGCACAATGGACTGTTGATGATACCATCAGCTTTTTTGAAACTTATGGTATTGAAGGCCAGGAGAAAACTTTAGGCCAACTATTCCCAACCACCAACAAAGCAAGGGATGTGGTAGAGGTTTTCACCGGATTATGCCGTGATCTCGGTCAGGAAATTAAATGCGATGTCACTGTAAAGAATATTGATAAATCAGGCGATGACTTCATCGTTACCTATGAAATTGGCGAAAAGGAATATCAACTGCAAACACCAAAAGTTGTTATCGCATCTGGTGGATTACCTATCCAAAAGATAGGAGCAACCGATTTTGGCCTGCGCATGGCCCGCAAATTTGACCTGAATCTTACCGAAACCGCACCAGCCTTAGTGCCATTAACCATCACCGGAAAAGATCAACCGTGGTACGAACAGCTATCCGGCAGTAGCATCTTTTGCCGTGTTTGGAATGATCGGATCAGCTTTGAAGAAAATATCCTCTTCACCCATTGGGGCTTAAGCGGCCCTGCTATCCTTCAAATCTCATCCTACTGGCGACCTGGTGAATTTATTTATATCGATTTACTGCCTAACGAAAATATTGCCGATCTCATCCAACAGGAAAAAGAAGCAAACGGTAAAAAGATGCTATTGGCATATTTGGCCAGCCTCTACACTCGTAAATTTGCGGAAGCATTAAGTGATAAACTCCCCGTTGAAAAGAACCTTGCATCATTAACAAAAACCGATCTTGAAAACATTAGCGCGTTAATACACGAATTTAAAGTAAAACCTGCCGGGGATAAGGGCTACGATAAAGCTGAAGTAATGCGCGGCGGCGTATCAACCGACGAACTCTCCTCCAAAACCCTCGAAGTTAAAAAAGTACCCGGCCTATATTACGGCGGCGAATGTGTAGACGTAACCGGCTGGCTCGGCGGCTACAACTTTCAATGGGCCTGGGCCTGCGGATTTGTAATAGCACAGAGTTTATAAAACAATAAGAGTCAAGAATCAAGACGGGAAACCGTCTTGATTCTTGACTCTTATATCTTGATTCTAATAAAAATTATTGTGCCCCATGCGCAGCCTGCGCCTTATAATAGTTGTTTATCAGCTTATCAATATTACGCAAATTGTACTTGTTCTGATGCAACTGATCAACAATTTCCGGCTCATCACCCAAAATTTCGCTCATTACATCAATAAAATTAACAGGGGTTAGCTGTTTCATTACCGCTGTATTAGCACCATAATAATAGCCCGTTACCGTTGATCGGCCTAATGGGATGCTGATACCACCGCCTAATCCCATACCGAAACCGCCACCGCCTGTACCAAAACCGCCGCCAACGCCAATGCCAACATCCGGCTGAACGCCACCACCGCTTACTTTTCCTTTAAACATATAAAGTTTAGGGTCAGCATCTACCACAACTTTAACAAAGTCTAGTTCATATTTACTCCACGGGCCTGTTCTTGGTGCAACAGCAACAATAAAACTGTCGCGGCCCATTACAAACGAACTCAACTCGCTTGCGCTGATTTTAACAGGACTAGCCTTATCATTGGGCTTGTATTCAATAAAAGCTTCATCGGGAACGGGGTGTGCGCCCGACATTTTCATAGAAACGAGACCGTTAAATTTATTGTTTTTAACGTCGTAATAACTGCCTGGTTGCCAGGTTTGCGCCTGCAATTTTCCAACAACAAAAAGAAGGCAAATAATTGATAAGCAGATTAGTTTTCTTTTAAACATAATAGTAGGTAAACGTAGTATTTATCGCAAAATTACTTTGAGCAAAAATAACTTTTTATCTCTTCATTTTTCGCTTGTTTCAACATCTTTACAAGCAAGTGTTACACACGTTTAACAAAAACAATTAGTTTTGAGTTTTTAACAGACCAATATCAAATAACTATGCAATTTATAGTCGACCTGCGCAGCGATACCGTTACCAAACCAACCCCCGGCATGCTGGATGCCATGATGAATGCCAAAGTAGGCGATGATGTTTTTGGTGAAGACGAAACTGTGAACGAACTGGAAGAGAAATCCGCCGCTATGTTTGGAATGGAAGCAGGCATTTTCTGCCCGTCCGGCACCATGACCAACCAGATCGCCATCAAATGCTTTACCCAACCACTAGATGAATTAATAGCCGATCAAACCGCCCATATCTACCGTTACGAGGGTGGGGGAATAGCCTTCAATTCTGCAGTATCAACCCGTTTGCTGAATGGATACCGCGGCATCATTACTGCCGAGATGATCGAACCCGAAATTAATACCGATAATGTTCATCATCCACATACAAGCCTGGTTGCTTTAGAAAATACCGTAAATAAAGGTGGCGGTAGCTGCTATACATTAGCGCAAATAAAACCTATTGCCGATTTGTGTCGGAACAAAGGCCTGAAACTCCATTTAGATGGCGCCCGTATCTTCAACGCCCTTGCTCATACCGGCGATAAAGCTGTTGATTATGGTAAATATTTCAACGGCATATCAGTTTGCCTTTCAAAAGGGTTAGGCGCTCCGGTAGGTTCAGTTTTTTTGGCTGATAAAGAAACTATTAAATATGCACGTCGCATCCGCAAAGTTTTCGGCGGAGGCATGCGCCAGGCAGGCTTTTTAGCTGCTGCCGGGATCTATGCGCTTGATCATCATATTGATCGTCTAAAAATAGACCACGCCCACGCGCAGATACTTAGCGAAACCCTAAGCAACTGCTCATGGGTAAGCGGAGTTCTACCTGCCGAAACCAATCTTATTTTGTTTGATACCGTTGAGCCTGCTGCAATTGTATTGGAAAAGCTTGCCGCAAAAGGAATCAAAGCCATGAGTACCGATAAGCGTCGCATCCGCTTTGTATTGCACTTAGATGTTCATCCTGAGCAAATTGAGTATACGGTTGATGTATTGAAAAGCTTGTAATAAACACTCTTGTTAATTCCACCTTGTCATTCTGAACGTAGTGAAGAATCTGTAAGTTAATTTACGCTGTACAGATTCTTCACTGCGTTCAGAATGACAAAAGGATAAAATATTCCCTCTGTCATCTCGACCGGAGGGAGAGATCTTCTGTAATAAAGCAAAGCGACTATGCAGGGTGAAGAAGATTTCTCCCTCCGGTCGAAATGACAAAGGATAAAAACAAGAAAAGCCGTGCATCAGCATGGCTTTTCTTGTTAAATGTAGGTTATCTACCCCAAATATGATTTCAAAATCTTACTCCTCGAAGTATGGCGAAGGCGTTGCAGTGCCTTGTCCTTTATCTGTCTTACACGCTCACGGGTAAGGTTAAATTTCTCACCGATCTCTTCTAAGGACAATGGCGAATTAGCACCCAATCCAAAAAACAGAACAACAATCTCACGCTCACGCTCAGTAAGTGTGGATAAGGAACGTTTTATTTCTTCGGATAATGATTCATTAATCAGGTTTGAATCTGTATTCGGCTCATGGTTTTCCAATACATCTAATAGTGTATTTTCTTCACCCTGTACAAACGGCGCGTCCATGGATACATGGCGGCCGGAGTTACTTAAAGTGTCAGATATTTTGTCAACAGTAGTTTCTAAAATATCTGCCAATTCCTCAGGCGATGGCTCGCGCTCGTATTCCTGCTCTAATTTAGAGAAGGCCTTACTTATTTTACTCAATGAACCAACCTGGTTCAAAGGCAAGCGCACAATACGCGATTGTTCGGCAATGGCCTGTAAAATCGACTGGCGGATCCACCATACAGCATATGATATGAATTTGAAGCCTTTTGTTTCATCAAAACGTTTAGCGGCTTTAATCAAACCTAAGTTACCTTCGTTTATCAGGTCGCCAAGGGTTAAGCCCTGGTTTTGGTATTGCTTTGCTACAGATACAACAAAACGTAAGTTGGTTTTGGTTAAGCGCTCCAGGGCAGCCTGGTCGCCTTCCCTAATTTTTTGTGCTAATATTACTTCTTCTTCGGCTGTTATTAGGTCAACTTTTCCAATTTCGTGAAGATATTTATCAAGTGATTGAGATTCACGGTTGGTTATGGATTGGGTTATTTTGAGTTGTCTCATCTATTTAAAACCTCGATTCTAAGTGGATTTTCTAAAAATTAACGTGCAAAGCTATAAAATTGTTATAAAAAATTTAACTAAAAAAGTTTCGATAAAAGCGGGTATATATTTGATTTGATGCAATTTATTGCACGGTTTTTGTGGTAATAAGGCTCCCTGGTTTTATAGAATATTTAGGTTAAAAGTTTCTTTAATTCTGATGCCTTTCTCCGTTTGTTGTAGTGTACAACACTCATTAATGGCATCGTGTTCAAGATACAAAATATATTGTTTTTCCAAGGCCTCGGTTAAAATAATCTTCTTTTCGGTAAGGGTTTTTAGCGGGAACATATCATAAGCCATTACATAAGGCATAGGCAAGTGCCCTACAGATGGTAACAAATCAGCCATATATAAAACCTCGTGCCCTTTATAATTAAGCAAAGGCAGCATCATGGCTTCAGTATGTCCGTAAGCAAATTTTACTTTAAAGTTCTTAGCAAATTGCACACCATCCACACTATTAATAAACCGCAACTGCCCGCTGCCCTGTATCGGTAAAATATTCTCCTTTAAAAACGATGCTTTTTCACGGTCATTTGGGTTTGTCGCCCATTCCCAATGATCTTTATTACTCCAGTAAAAAGCATTCTTAAATGCAGGCCTTAATTTGTCGCCAACTCTTTTAACCGCACCACCTACATGGTCAAAATGTAAGTGGGTTAAAAATACATCCGTAATATCATCCCTATGAAATCCTTTCGCCGCCAGTGATTTGTCCATCGTGTCATCACCATGCAAATAATAATGACTAAAAAACTTCTCATCCTGCTTATCGCCAATCCCTGTATCAATCAATATCAAACGGTCGCCGTCCTCAACCAACAAGCAACGCATGGCCCAGGTGCACATATTATTCTCATCCGCAGGATTAGTTCTGTTCCAAATGGTTTTCGGCACAACACCAAACATTGCACCACCATCTAACTTAAAAAGTCCGGTATCTATGGTATGTAGATTCATAACTGAAATTCAAAAAGTTAAAATTCAAAAGTCAAAAAAAGATTTGAATATCTGCCTAAAACAAAAAAGATCAATGACGATTAAATCATTGATCCTTAATATTGCTAAGTCAATTTTAAAATTTTGACTTTTGATTTCGAATTATAAATGGATGCATTCGCCGTATGCTTCAGCCGCAGCCTCCATTACAGCCTCGCTCATGGTAGGGTGAGGGTGAACCGATTTAATCAGCTCATGGCCTGTAGCTTCTAACTTACGGGCGGTAACAATCTCCGCTATCAGCTCGGTAACATTATGGCCCAGCATGTGCGCGCCTAAAATTTCTCCGTATTTGGCATCAAAAATCAATTTAATAAAACCATCTTTTGCGCCGGCGGCTGACGCTTTACCTGATGCTGAGAATGGGAATTTACCAATCTTCAACTCATAGCCTGCTTCTCTGGCCGCCTTTTCGGTATAACCAACAGATGCGATCTCAGGAGCGCAATAAGTACAACCCGGGATGTTATTATAGTTCAACGGTTCTGGATGATGGCCTGCTATTTTCTCAACGCAAATGATACCTTCTGCTGATGCTACGTGAGCCAATGCTTGTCCTTTTACAATATCGCCAATAGCAAAAATGCCTTCAACGTTGGTTTTGTAATAGTCATCAACCAATACTTTTCCTTTATCAGTTTTAACGCCAACTTCTTCAAGTCCGATGCCTTCCAGGTTAGTAGATATGCCTACTGCTGATAAAACAACATCGGCTTCCAAAACTTCAGTACCGGTTGCAGTTTTTACGGTTACTTTACAGCCTACGCCTGAGGTATCAACAGACTCAACATTTGAACCGGTTAATATATTGATGCCTGCTTTTTTCAATAAACGACCAAGTTGTTTTGAAACTTCCTCGTCCTCTAAAGGCACTATATTATCTAAATACTCAACAACGGTAACCGATGTGCCTATAGAGTTATAAAAATAGGCGAACTCAATACCGATAGCGCCCGACCCTACAACAATCATACTTTTTGGTTGCTTAGGCAATATCATCGCCTGGCGATAACCTATTACTTTCTCGCCATCCTGTTTGATGTTTGGCAACTCACGTGAGCGGCCGCCTGTTGCGATTATGATGTTTGTTCCGGTAACTTCTTGTGTAGTGCCATTGCTGCTTTTTACCTCAACAACGCCCTTGCTCTTTATTTTACCAAAGCCGTTTATTACGTCAATTTTATTTTTTTTCATCAAAAACTGAACACCTTTGCTCATGCCATCGGCAACGCCGCGGCTTCTTTTTATGATGGCTTCAAAATTAACCTCGCCACCATTTACAGTAATGCCGTAATCGGCAGCATGGTTAAGGTATTCAAATACCTGAGCACTTTTTAACAACGCTTTGGTAGGTATACAACCCCAGTTAAGGCATATTCCGCCAAGGGATTCTTTTTCAATTATTGCTGTTTTTAAACCTAATTGGGAAGCGCGAATGGCAGCTACGTAACCACCCGGGCCCGACCCTATAACAATTAAATCGTAGTTCATGCTTTTATTTATGATGTATATAATTAGCGCAAAGCTAAGTAAATAGCCCGATATGCTAAAATGCTTCCCAGCTACATAATTTAAACATGCAATTTAAGTGCGGGCCGGTCGTAAATGATATATTTCAATAAATAGTATAAATATAATAATATGTCAATTTGGTAGCGATTGGATCGATTTTTTAACATATAAGATGCTTTTAACGTTAATTGTTGATAAATATTTAATTAATGTTAACATTAATGTAACATTCTTGATACCGGTATGTATTATTTTTGTTGCAATTAACTGACTTATCATTAACACAAAACAACAAAGTATGAGGAAGCATTTACTTCTATTTCTACTAGCTACGTGTGTATCATTTTTCGCTTTGAAAAATGCCAGCGCGCAAGGTGTAACAACC
This sequence comes from Mucilaginibacter tundrae, assembly GCF_013408825.1. Lineage (GTDB taxonomy): Bacteria > Bacteroidota > Bacteroidia > Sphingobacteriales > Sphingobacteriaceae > Mucilaginibacter. The sequence continues at coordinate 54,383 of NZ_JACCBZ010000006.1, read as the reverse complement.
GCATCAATCAATGGTATCGTTACAGATAGCAAAGGCCCGATACCAGGTGCCACGGTTATTATTACACACATCCCAACCGGGACGGTATATTCTACCGGGACCCGTGCCGACGGCCGATTTAACTTACCTAACTTAAGGGTAGGCGGCCCGTACACTTTTAAAGTATCATTTGTAGGCTACACTGATTTTATTGAGGAAAACATTACCTTATCAATCGGTCAGGATCAACACATTGATGCTAAATTGACCGAAAGCAGCACAACCTTATCCGAAGTGAAAATTTCAGGTACAAGCGGAAAAGTGATCAACTCATCACGTACCGGTGCCCGCGAAACCGTAAGTCGCTCACAAATTGATGGTTTACCTACATTAAACAGATCATTGAGTGATTTTACAAAACTTGCCCCATCAGCAAACGGGTTAAGTTTTGGTGGCAGAAGCAGTTTGTTTAACAACATTACCGTTGACGGCGCTTTGTTTAACAACTCTTTTGGTTTAGCAAGTACGCTTGGCGGCCAAACTAACTCACAACCAATTTCATTAGACGCGATTGACCAGATTCAGGTTGATATCGCACCTTATGACGTTCGCCAGGGTAACTTTACAGGCGCAGGTGTTAATACTGTTGTAAAATCAGGTACTAATGAGTTTAAGGCAACCGTTTATGATTATTTGCGCAGCACTGGCCTTACTGGTTATAGCGCGGGTGATGTGAATGTTACCAAAACGCCATTTAACTATCATCAGGTAGGCGCAAGTTTTGGCGGCCCTATCATTAAAAACAAATTATTCTACTTTATTTCAGGTGAGGAGGAGCGCATCAGTCAGCCTGCTACGCCTTATGTAGCTACAGGCTCTGGGGCAAGTGGTTCTGTGTCACAAGCCAAAGCATCAACGCTTGATTCGATCAAAAACTATCTTGCAACAAAATATGGTTACAATGCAGGGCCTTACCAGGGTTATAGTTTTGATACTTACAGTAACAAAATAACTGCTAAAATTGACTGGAACATCGACAAAAACAACACATTAAGCGCTAAATATTTCTATCTGAAATCTTACGGAGATCACCCGCCAAGTAACTCAGGTATCTCAAACTCAAATGGTACTACAAGTGTAGGTTACGGCAGTACCCGCGATGCAGGTGTAAGCAGTTTGCCTTTCTACGGTTCAGGATATCGTATTAATAATAACTTTAACATTGGTATTATTGAGTTAGATAGCCGTATAAGCAGTAGTTTATCAAATAGGGCCACTATCGGTTACTCTGCTTTAAGAGATTTCCGTACAGCCTTAGGTGGCGAAAGCATACCTTTTGTTGATATTGGCAACAGTACATCAGAAGGTACCGCAACTGATGTAGTTAAATCTACAGCAGTTGAAACAAGCTTTGGATCTGAGCTTTATACCGTTGGTAACATATTATACACCAACATAGGCCAGTTTTCTGATGATTTAACCTTATATGCAGGTAAACACGAGTTTACCTTTGGTACCAGCGATCAAGTACAAAGTTACAAAAATGGTTTTGCGCCTGATTATAATGGCCTATATACCTATAATTCAGCGTATGATTTCTTGCATGGTTTACCTGCAGCCGCATATACAGTGCGCTACTCTGCTGCAGGCGGCTCTTTACCTTACGCGAAAATTAATGCGGGTATATATAGCGTTTATGCACAGGATAGATACCATGTTACTGATAACATCAGGTTAACATACGGTATCCGTGCTGATTATGATGCATTCCCAACTTCGTTACCAGATAATGCAAACGTAACCGATCTTACGTTCCAGCAAGGTATACATGTAAATACATCAGTATTGCCTAAAAACCGTGTTCAATTGTCGCCAAGGGTTGGTTTTAACTGGGATGTGAACGGCGATGGTACAACGCAAGTTCGCGGTGGTACAGGGTTGTTCTCAGGTACAGTTCCTTTTGTATGGATCTCAAACCAGGCATCAAACAACGGCGTGCTATTTGGTTCGTATACTATAGTAAAAGGCGCGGCAGGCAATACAGCTGCCCAAAACAATCAGTTAGTTTTCAATCCAAATGTTAATGCAAATCATCCGGCCACTGCAGGTGCGGCGAATACTTCTTATGAGTTGGACATTACAGATCCAAACCTTAAATACCCTAAAGTATTCCGGTCTAACTTAGCTATCGACCAAAAATTAGGTTGGGGCGTTGTTGCAACTATCGAAGGTGCTTATACCAAAGATATTAATGCAATCTACACGGAGAATTTAGTTCTGTCTGATGGATATACTACTTTGCCTAACTCAGGAGGTCAAATTCGTTATACGTCAAAAAATACAACTCCCGCGGCATCTGCGGCTACTGCGGCAAACCCTTCAATCACCGGCTTATATTATTTAACAAATACTAATAAAGGCGATTCTTACTTCGTTACCGGCCAGATACAAAAAACTTTTGTTGGTGGTTTCTATTTTAATGTTGCCTATACCCATAGCGGTTCATTGGATGTTAATGATGGTGGTTCTACAGCAAGTACAATATGGAGCTCGCGCGATGTTGCAGGTAATCCAAATGGCGATAACCTTTCAAATAGTACATACGTTCAGCCTAACCGTGTAATCGGTTCATTAATGTACAAAAAGGATTATTTTGGCCACGGCGCTACTTCTGTAGGTGTATTGTTTGAAATGGCTAATAATGGCGCGGTATCATACATCACCAGCGGCGACCCTAATAATGACGGCGCTACAAATGATTTAATGTATATCCCTAAAACTCAAAATGACATTATTCTAGTACCTGATGCATCAACCAACCCAGGAACTGCTCAAACACAATGGAACCAGTTGAATGCATTCATTAACCAGGATAAATATCTAAAGAGCCACAGGGGCCAGTTTGCCGAAAGAAACGGCGTAATATTACCTTATTACAAAAGGTTCGACTTTAAAGTTGTTCAGGATTTTTATATCGTAGCAGGAAAATCTAAAAACACCCTTGAAGTATCATTGGACATTATTAACGTAGGTAACTTATTAAATAAAAACTGGGGCTTGTACCAGGATTCATTTAACGGAGTTGCGACAGGTAATACCACAATCCTTCACTATGTAGGTAATAACGTGGCTGGGCAACCTACTTATTCATTCCCTTTATTGAATAAAACAACTAACACACCGGTAACAACATCATTTATCAATGATGTTTCTCAACTATCACGTTACCAGGCACAACTAGGTTTAAGGTATATTTTTAATTAAGTTACAGTTAACTTGTAATATAAAAAGCCGGCTTAAGCCGGCTTTTTTGGTGTTAATTCACTTTATTTAATGGGTTCAATTACAGGCAATTGGAATTTATTATATTGTAACAATTTTGTTACATTGTTGATTGATGAAAACTCAGAATTTCTACAAAATGTGCGATTTTTACACTTAAAGGCACTTTTGTTTAAAAATTTACTTAATAAAAATCGTTAATGTTAGTAAATATTCAACGTTTGTTAATATTCACTTAATATTGGCTAAGGTTCTGCCAATTATCTTTGCCGCTAATCAACTGATTCATTAATTCATAAAAACAAAGCAAGTATGAGGAAGTATTTACTCTCATTATTCATTTCCGTTTTTACAATGTGCGCGGCATTGGCACAAGTTGCAAATGCTCAAATTCACATTACAGGTAAAGTAATTGATACAATAACCCGTGAACCTTTGGTAGGTGCCACTATTGTTGTAAAAGGGACTACTACCGCCACTACAGCCTCATTAGATGGCTCATTCAAACTTAAAGTACCGGCTGGTGGCCAAACAATCGTAGTTACTTTTGTTGGTTATGTGCCGCAATCTTTCCACGTTGGTGATGAAGACAAAAATTTAGGCACCGTTCTATTAAGCCCAAATTCATCGTCAATGAAAGAAGTTACTATTACGGCCGACGTTGCCATCGATAGAAAAACTCCGGTTGCTGTTACAACAATCAGCCAGGAGTTTATTGATGAGCATATCGGCAACGGCGATATTCCAGACCTGTTAATAGGTGTACCAGGTGTTTTTGCTACAGACGGCGACGGCGGTTACGGTGATCAACGTATCAGCATTAGAGGTTTCTCAAGCCGTTCAGGTAATGGTAACGTGGCTTACACTGTAAATGGTATCCCGGTAAATGACCCTGAAACAGGCGCATTATATTGGTCTGATTTTTCAGGTATTACTGACGTTACACGTTCTATCCAGGTTCAACGTGGTATTGGTGCAAATAAAATTATTGTTCCGGCATTTGGTGGTACAGTAAATGTTACCACCCGTACAACAGATCAACAAGCCGGAGGATTTGTTTCAGAAGGTATTGGTTCTGATGGATGGAATAAGACCGCTGTAATGGTTTCTACAGGATTAACCGCAGGTGGTTGGGCCGCAACTTTCGAAGGCTCACGCACTGAAGGTGCCTTCCCGTTTGACGGTTCGAATTTTAAGGGCTATGACTACTTCTTTAACCTTTCAAAAATATTAACACCTTCACAAACCATATCATTAACATTAATAGGTACCGACCAAACTCACGGTCAAAGACCTGAGCAGGCGTTAACACCTATTGCAAGCACTGCTAATGGTATAAATACAAACACCCCTGGTTACCTGGGTGCACCGCAAGGCCTCGCATGGAATAGTTATTATGGTTATAAAGATGGACAAACTTATAACCCATATAATAACTTTTACAGCGAGCCTATCTTGTCTATCAACCATGAGTGGAGTATCAACAGCAAATCAAGCTTATCAACCGTATTATATGGCATGATTGGTGACGGCGGCGGCGGCGGCTTAATGTATGGCACAGGCTCAAATCAATCATTCAGCACACTTCCAAGATCAGGAAACGAATATACTCCGATTGATTATACTGCAATAGAAGCGACAAATGCAGCTAATGCCAACGGTGCGTCAACCACATATGGATATGACTCGCACTCGCAAACCGATTGGGCTGGTTTAAGAAGCACTTACAGAACATTGTTAGGTAAATATATCGACCTGGAAGCTGGTGTGGATTTAAGATATTACGTAGGTAACCACTATGATGAGGTTACCGATCTTTTAGGAGGAAGTTACGTAGCATATGACCGTACTGGCAGTACAGCTAAGGGTAGCGGTTACGGTGATATTAATAACCCAATTGATAATGTGGGTGTTGGTGGTAAAATTGATTTTTATAATCGTGATTATGTTGAATCAGGTGGTGCATTTGCCCAGGCTGAATATTCAAAAAACAATTTTACAGCTTTCGTAACCGTATCAGGATCTGAAGATGCTGATGCAAGAAGAGATTACTTTAACTATCTTGATAGCGATCCGGCGCAAAAAAGCAAATGGGTGGATTTTACTACTTACCAGTTAAAAGGTGGCGCAAACTACAACATCAATTCACAGATGAACGTGTATGCCAATGTTGGTTACTTAACTAAACCTCCATATTTTGCAGGTGTATTTGAAAACTACACCAACCAAATTAACGCTAATCCTATTACTGAAAAGTTATTCGATTATGAGTTGGGATATAATTATAAAATTTCAACTTTTAGCTTGAAATTGGATGCTTACAGAACATCATATATAGACAGAACACTAACTGCAACAGCTACCGACCAAGAAACAGGCGCTTTAGCTACCATAAATGTTTCAGGAGCCAATTCAATGTATGAAGGTGTTGAGGCAGAATTAACTTACAGGCCTGTACAGCAATTATTATTAGGTGGTATGGTTACTGTAGAAGATAACTACTACACTGCAAACGCAGGCCCGGCATCAGTAATTAATGCTGATGGATCTGCTGGTCCTACACAAGCTAAAGTTTTCTTGAAAAATGAAAAAATAGGCGATACTCCTCAGGATATGATGCAAGCTTTTGCAGAAGTGAAAGTTGTACCACAATTGAAAATAGGTGTTTCATGTAACTACTATTGGAATTATACTTCTTACGTACCATTTACCGAGTATACCAGTCAAAATCAACATCCATACGTAATTCCTAATTATGCATTATGGAAAATGAACGCGGCTTACAAATTTAAAATGAATGGTTTTGATGCTGAATTGATCGGTACTGTAAATAACTTATTGAACTCAAAAGTAATTACAGATGCAGAGGACTATACAGGAACCGGTGCACTGATAGTTAATGGCCAATCAAACATTGCTGTTGATTATATGCTGGCAAGAACATTTACAACAACTCTTAAAATTAGATTTTAACACAAAATTTTAATTATGAAAAAGATATATTATTTAATGGCTTTTATTGCATTAGCCTTTACGGCATGTCAAAAGGAACCGGCGTTGCATTCAGTATTACCGTTACCAGCTGACGCGATGGTTCAAAAATTAATTTTAACGCTGCAAAGCAGCGATTACAAGGAGCTACCATCGTCTAATTATGCGTCTACATCATTTAGTTTTAAAAATGGTACTGATGCACAAAATGGTATCGCCACAATTTTGAATACTGAATATCCAGCCGCTGCTAACAAATCAACCGCAGCGATTACATATACCCAAACACCTGCTTCATTTACAGAAGCAGATAGCGTACTTACAGATGACGCCTATACATTAACTGCTGCAGATTATTTATTGCTGCCAGGCAATAAGTATACCGATTTTAGTGTCGCACAATTATTGCAGTGGTTACCGTATAAATTCCCAAGTGTTCCAAATAATACGTTAAAGTTGATCACCTGGACAATTTATCCTACTGGTACACTTCCTGCGGTGCCATATTCATTCCTTTATTTAAATGGTTCATGGCATGCAATATATACTTTGCAGCCGGCACAGTATACCACTTTAGGTGTAGGTAAGTATAATCAGATCACCTCAAGTACAACTACCAATCTGCCGCAAACTTTAGGTGCATTAGTTAATAATGATGTAACTATAACTGATACTATAAAAACAGGTGATATTGTTTATGTTAGCTACAATTATTATGTAAGCGCAACCGCTGATTACCAAAGGGTACAGCCTTTAGAGTATAATGGCAGTAAGTTTGTATCACCTTACAGCTTCCCGGTTACTATAAACTTTATCAAGGCTAATGGTATATGGGGTTATGTACAGCCACTACCGGTTATTACGTATACTTTAACTAAAACTGATATGACGAATATCGCGAATTCAGGTACACTTACTGGTGCTTCAGCTTCAGTACTAACAAATCTTGGAAGTTACTTTGATTTCGAAAGCGCATGGTCAGCTACTGAGCTGGATGCTGCCTTCACATTCGTGCTTAAAACGGCTGAGCCATCGCCGGTAACTAATACTAACTATGCCGTGGTTTATCCGGCTTATGTTAATGGTGGAGATGTACTAACAACTTATTATTTCCAATGGAGTGGAACTGCTTGGGTTCCTCAACAATAATCCAACAAAACATATAAAACAGAAGCGCCCCGAATTTCGGGGCGCTTCTGTTTTATATAAATCTGATTTTAATTATATACAAACTCGCCAAATTCCGATTGTATAGTCACCTGTTTTTTATCAGTGGCTTCTACACGGCCAATGATTTGCGCGTCCACATTAAAGCTTTTTGATATCTCGATCAAGTTCTGGGCAATCTCCTGCGGTACGTAAAGTTCCATACGGTGCCCCATATTAAATACCTTGTACATTTCCTGCCAGCTGGTTTTTGATTCTTCCTGTATCAATTTAAACAAAGGTGGCACCGGGAACAGGTTGTTTTTGATGATATGCAGATCATCAATAAAATGCAATACTTTAGTTTGCGCGCCGCCACTGCAATGCACCATGCCGTGTATCTGGCTACGGTAGCCATCAAGCATTTTTTTGATGATAGGGGCATAGGTGCGTGTAGGCGATAATACCAACTTACCTGCTGTTATGGATTGGCCGTTGCCAATATCAACCATATCTGTTAATTTTTTACTGCCCGAGAATACCAGATCAGATGGCACTGCCGCGTCATAGCTTTCAGGATATTTTTCAGCTATCGATTTGTTGAAAACATCGTGCCTTGCCGACGTAAGCCCGTTTGAACCCATCCCGCCATTATATTCCTTTTCATATGTAGCCTGTCCGTATGAACTAAGGCCAACAATCACATCACCCGGTTTAATGTTATGGTTTGATATTACCTCATCACGTTTCATACGGCAGGTAACGGTGGAGTCCACAATAATAGTGCGAACCAGATCGCCCACATCTGCCGTTTCGCCACCGGTTGAATAAATGCCTATGCCTGCATCTCTTAACTCAGCCAAAATCTCTTCCGTGCCGTTTATAATTGCAGCAATAACATCGCCTGGGATCAGGTTTTTGTTTCTGCCGATGGTTGATGACAGTAAAATATTATCAATAGCACCCACACAAAGCAAGTCGTCCAGGTTCATGATGATAGCGTCCTGCGCTATGCCGCGCCAAACGGATATGTCACCAGTTTCTTTCCAATAAGTATAAGCTAGTGACGATTTTGTACCAGCTCCATCGGCATGCATAATATTACAATACGCGTCGTCGTTGGTTAATATATCAGGCACTATTTTGCAAAAAGCTTTCGGAAAAATACCTTTATCGATATTTTTAATTGCATTATGTACATCATCTTTTGATGCGGATACGCCTCGGAGATCATATCTTTGCGAAGAAATCATGGGCAAATATAGCGCTTATTAATTTTTATCAAACTCAAATCAACTACTTTGCAGTATCCGGGGTATATTAAGTTAGCAAAAAGGGTCGCCAACAAAATAAATAAATGGCGTTTAAAAAGGAACATACAGCGTAATTTTTTAATTTATTGTAGTGTTGTGGTTGGCCTTTTGGGTGGTTTATCCGCTATTTTATTAAAGTATGTAGTAGGCTTAATGGAAGAGCTAAGCAAAGATATTGCCTCTCACCTGTATTATCATTTAGCTTTTGCTTTTTTACCGGCGCTGGGCATCCTGCTTACTGTTTTTTATCAGCACGTCATCAATCGAGACCATATCGAAAAAGGCATAGGCCGTATTATCATCAATATAAAACGCAATCGTTCAAATATTAAAATCAACAATGTTTATGCCCATTTGGCCACAAGCTCTTTAACGGTTGGCTTCGGTGGTTCATCAGGTCTGGAAGCGCCAATTGTGGTTATGGGAGCAGCGTTGGGCTCAAACACAGGCAAGTTTTTCAACCTTAGCCCATACGAAAAAACGGTTTTAATTGCAGCGGGCGCTTCGGCAGGCATTGCCGCGGTATTTAACAGCCCCATTGCAGGCGTTTTATTTTCGTTAGAAATATTGATAGGCGAGATAACAATCCCCACGTTTATCCCTTTGCTAATAGCTTCGGCAACAGGCGTGGTGGTATCTAAATTATTATATTCAGGACAGCTTTTTCACCTGGTTACCGGCGGATGGGTTTTAAATGCGATCCCTTTTTATGTAATACTTGGTTTATTCAGCGGTTGGATTTCGGTATACATATCTAAAATAGCAGGGATGCTGGAGCATGGTATATTTAAAAAATATAACCGCTATCAGAGGGCGCTCGCCGGCGGGTTAATATTGGGTGTGATTATTATGATATTCCCGGCTTTGTTTGGCGAGGGTTACAGCCATTTACAAGGTATATTAAATGGTAATATTGATGCCTTAAAAAACGAAACATTATTTCCCGGATGGTTAGATTATCCATTGGTAATGTTGTTGTTTATAGCCGGGTTGGTATTTATGAAAATTGTGGCAGCGGGCATTACCATAGGCTCTGGTGGTAATGGGGGTACATTTGCCCCAACAATGTTTACAGGGGCTTTTTTAGGCCTATTTGTAGCCTTTGCCGTAAATCAAACAGGTTTGGTGCATTTAAGTGTAAGTAATTTTATAGCGGTAGGCATGGCAGGCGCATTAAGCGGGGTAATGCACGCACCGTTAACCGCTATATTCCTTATTGCCGAAATAACGGGCGGCTATGTATTGTTTATTCCGTTAATGATCGTATCAGCAATATCCTATGTGATATCCCGCATATACAATCCATACAATATGTACTGGAAAGAGTTGATCCACGAACAAAACCTATATCCCGACCATGATTTTAATATGCTTGATGCCATTAGGTTGGATAGCATTATTAATAAAAGCTCGAATGTGTTAAACAAATCAATGCTGATCAGCGATTTTTATCATATCCTGTCAAATACCGATGCGAATATTTTTGCTGTTTTGGATGATGAGGGGGAGATGGACGGCGTGATATTAATGGATCAGGTTCGCAAACAATTATTTAACCAACGGGAATCTTCCGCTACGATCGAAGAGATCATGACCCCGCCGCCTACTATAATAGATTATTACCAACCAGTAAGCAGTATTATGGAAGTTTTTGATGCACTGGATGCCTGGCAGCTTCCGGTAGTTAAAGATGGTGTATTCTTAGGTTTTATATCTAAATCCGCATTACTTTCCAAGTACCGCGATCTGATCATCAAGCAACATAAGGAAACGGATCTTTTTGCTAAGATATAGCCTGAACCAGGATTGAACAGATTTATAGGATTTGCAGGATATTGATTAACTCTGCTGTTCGTAGACTTTGTCTACGAACCTGTATGACTGTAGTTTGAGACTACAGTCATAGTTAGTCCGAAGTTTTAAACTTCGGACAGCAACGGATTATATCTTGTAAATTCAAAAAATCCGTTAAATTCCGGTTCACTTATATAAACAACAACTCCCTAAACTTAGGCAACGGCCAAACCGAATCATCGACAAATTGCTCCAGCTTATCCACATGGTAGCGTATCGGCGCAAAATAGGTTTTTACCTTTTCATCATAAGCAATAGCCTTATCGCGTAAGTTCTCAATGTTATTGGCTTTTTTACGTTCCTGTACCATGTTGTCTACATCAGTACGAATGGCGTTAATATGCTCCGATATTCTGGTGATAATATCCAGCTGTGTTTTATATAACTCTGCCGATAAGCCAAGTTCTTTTAATCCCTTAACATTTTCAATCAACTTGGTTTGGTAGGATAGGGCAGCAGGTAAAATAACATTGTTTGCAAGCTCACCCATCACACGGGCCTCTATCTGTAATTTTTTGTAGAAGCTTTCCAGTAAGATCTCATGGCGGGCATGCGCTTCGCGAGAAGTGAATAAACCGGTTTCTTTAAATAATACCTCTGATTTTTCCGAGATCATTACATCGAGCGCTTTAGGCGTGGTCTTAAAGTTTGATAAACCTCTTTCTTCAGCAAGTTTTTCCCAGTCATCACTATAACCATTACCCTCAAAACGGATCTTTTTTGATTCTTTAATATAGCGTTTAATGATAGTTAATATCGCCACATCCTTTTTTTCGCCCTTTTTAAGCAGTTTGTCAACGTCAACCTTAAACTTTTTAAGCTGATCGGCCACAATAAGATTAAGCGTGGTCATAGGCGCTGCTGAGTTGGCCGATGAGCCTACTGCGCGGAACTCAAACTTATTCCCCGTAAACGCGAATGGAGATGTACGGTTCCTGTCTGTATTATCCTTTAATATTTGCGGTATTTTAGGGATGCCCTGCCATAATAAAGCATCTTCCTTAATTATTTTGCTGATCCTTGATGTTTCTATCTCATCCAACACTTCAGTCAACTGACTTCCCAAGAATATTGACATGATCGCAGGTGGCGCTTCACTTGCCCCTAAACGATGATCGTTATTAACCGACGCAATGGATGCCCTTAATAGATCCGCGTGCTCATACACCGCCCTGATAGTATTTACAAAGAAGGTGAGGAACATTAGGTTGTTCTTAGGCGTTTTGCCCGGCGATAACAAGTTTTTACCGGTATTAGTAATTAACGACCAGTTATTATGCTTACCCGAGCCATTGATACCCGCATATGGTTTCTCGTGTAATAACACTTTAAAGTTATGACGTTTAGCTACCCTGTCCATCAAATCCATCAATAGTTGATTGTGGTCAATAGCTAAATTTATCTCTTCATATATAGGTGCGCACTCAAATTGTGATGGCGCGACCTCGTTATGGCGTGTTTTAAGCGGGATACCTAATAATAAGGCTTCGGTTTCCATATCCTGCATAAAGGCGTAAACCCGCTCAGGTATCGATCCAAAATAATGATCCTCTAACTGCTGGTTTTTAGCCGACATATGCCCGAATAACGTACGGCCGGTTAAATGCAGATCGGGGCGAGCATTATATAATGCTATATCAACCAGAAAATACTCCTGCTCAATACCTAATGACGCGTTTACTTTTTCGATGCTTTTATCGAAGTAATGACAAACATCAATAGCCGCTTTATCTAAAACACTTAATGCCTTTAATAATGGCACCTTATAATCAAGCGCTTCACCGGTATAAGATACAAATACAGTTGGTATACATAAGGTACGTGCCATTATAAATGCAGGGGACGACGGATCCCATGCGGTATATCCACGTGCTTCAAAAGTATTACGTATACCTCCGCTTGGAAAGCTGGATGCATCCGGCTCCTGTTGTGCTAAAGCATCTCCTGAAAATTTTTCAATCCCGGTACCATCTTCTGAGGGTTCAAAAAAAGCATCATGCTTTTCGGCCGTAGTGCCGGTAAGTGGTTGAAACCAGTGTGTGTAATGTGTGGCGCCCTTACCTAATGCCCATGATTTCATAGCCGATGCCACCTGTTCAGCCATATCCCGTGGTATAGGTTCACCTTTTTCTATTGAATTGACAATTCCCTGGTAAGCATCTGTCGAAAGATACTCCTTCATCTTCTTTTTATCGAAAACATTGGCACCAAAAAAATCTGAGATCTTTTGAAAAGGTATTTTTACTTCAGGTGTCGTCCTGCTTTGTACGGTCCTGAGCGCTTGAAATCTGATGTTAGACATGTAAGGGTTTTTAAATTATTCGGTTTACATCAAAAATAGAATTATCATTTAAATTTTATACTGTGTTTTAATCTAAATTAAATAGCATTGCGTTTTTTCAATAAAAAATTCATTTTTTTTAATTTTTTACAAATTTCTAACGGTTTTTTGCACCATTTTAAGTTTTATAGTCGCTTTTTTATCTAAAAACGGACTTATAATTGATAAATTTATTAAATAATTGATGTTGTTTGTCTAAAAAGCGGTCTTAAAATAGATTTTGATTGTTAATTTTATAATTACTTTTTGTTAACAGATAAAAACTTTTTAAAATCGACCATAAAATTACCATGTTTTTTAAAATATTGATAAATATTCAAATTTTAACAATTTTTTTGAGGTTAAAATTTGTTTTTGTTAAATTTCATCCATAGTTTTATGAAAGTTCTAATGAAAGGATGGTTTAGCTAACACTTTTAATAAAACTAATACTAAAACTGACCCTCTTATTTATAAAAAAATGCAACCCTATTACATTTTTATATAATAAAACTAAAAACAATCAAATCAAACTAAATTAAACAAACAAACAATGAAAGTAAATTCTACAAAGCACAACTTACTCAGCTCGCTCAAAGGGCTGACGCGGGAAAAATGGGCGCTGGGTGCGACTATTTTTACAGGGAAAATGTTGGGATTACTGGCAGTTTTGGTTGCAATGGTAACATTGCCCGGCTTGCTTGGTACTTCAGCACACGCTGCAGCCGCTGCACCTCCAAAACCTACAGATCTGGAAACATCAATGATGAATTCAATCAACACTGCATGGACATTGGTAGCTGCATTCCTTGTATTTGGTATGCAGGCTGGTTTCGTTATGCTTGAGGCTGGTTTTGCCCGCAAACGCGAAACTGTTAACGTTTTGATGGAGTGTATGTTCGACACCTGTCTTTGCGGTATTTTATTTTACGCTATTGGCTACGCATTTATGTTTGGTTGGGGCAATGGTTTCATCGGCTGGCATGGAGATCCTTCATTAAAAGCTGCGGGATCATGGTTCTTCTTACAAAATACTCCTGCAACATATTCAGGTACCGGTATCCCTGTAATCGCGCACTGGATATTCCAGTATGCTTTCGCTGATACTTGTTCAACAGTTGTTTCAGGCGCTATGATTGGCCGTACCAGTTTCCGTGGAGATATTCTTTACTCTATTGGTATTACAGGCTTTATCTACCCAATTATCGGTCACTGGGCTTGGGGTCCTGATGGATGGTTAGCGGTAATGGGCACAGCCGGGCACTTCTATGCAGCTTTAGGTCAAGGTTTCCGCGATTTTGCAGGTTCAACTGTAGTACACACTATTGGCGGGGTTGCTTCGCTGGCAGGAGCTATAGTGTTAGGGCCACGCTTAGGCAGAATATTCGCTCGTGACGATAAAGAAAAAGGCGGCATGCCACCAGGACATAACATGCTTATGGCTGCCGTAGGTACATTCATCCTTTGGTTTGGATGGTACGGTTTTAACCCTGGTAGCTCACTTTCAGCTATGGATGCGCAAGGCATAGGCCGTATTGCTACTAATACTACACTTGCAGCTTGCGGTGGCGGTTTAACAGCTATGTTTGCTGCTTTATGGTGGGGAACTACCAGAGGTAAGTTCGATTTAGGTTTTACCCTGAATGGTACTTTGGCAGGTCTTGTTGCTATCACTTGCCCTTGTTATTGGGTTAGCCCGCTTGGTGCGTTAATATTAGGCGGTGTAGCTGGTTTCGTAGTGTTTGGTGGTATGTATCTGCTAGAATACTTCCGTATTGACGATCCGGTTGGTGCAGTTTCTGTACACGGTTTCGCAGGTATCTGGGGTACATTATCATTAGGTTTATTCGCAACTGGCGAGTACGGTGTTACCGGCCCTACAGGTGCTGATAACAGCGCTCCTAACCTTGTAACAGGTTTATTCTACGGTGGCGATGCTAGCGTACTTAAAGCGCAAGCCATAGGTACGTTTACTATTGCGATAGCTGTATTTGTTGTAACCTATGTTATGATGTACGTTATTAATAAATTCCCACATCCTTGGAAACTACGTGTTGAAGAACATGGTGAACTAAGTGGCCTTGATTTATTTGATCACGGTATGGAAGTTTACCCACCACAAGATGATGAGATCAGCATCAATGGATTATTCGAAAAATCTACTGTATCTGCATAACACATTATTAATATACCCTGTGCATTAAAAACGCACAGGGTATTATTACTGCCCTCTTAACCTTACTGAAATTATCATTTACCCATCATTTTTTGACGGGAGAGGCTTCTTATTGTTATATAAATTCAACCTATTTATTATAAATAATTAAAATGAGCTACTTGATAAAGTTTTTAAACTTATGGAATGTGTTTGGTACAGCACAACGCCATCAATTACAACCATGTACTGTTTATTCAAGAAAATCAACCCTCAACTTATAATTAACCCTATTAACAATCCCCAAAAATGAAAAAGAAATTTTTACTTTTATTACTTGCTGCTTCTGCCTTTAGTTATGCCTCAAAAGCCCAGGATACGGTTAAAACCACTGCCGATGCTCCTTTAGTGCTTTACGGATCTGTTGATACTTATTATAAAGATGATTTATCAGGCCATGCAAATATCCCAACCAGTTTTGCATCTGATAATAATTCAATATCAATAGGTATGATTGATTTAGGCTTAAAGAAAACTGTTGGCAATGCATCATTTGTAGGCGAATTATCATTTGGCCCGCGTAATGACCAATCTATTCCAACTTCAGGTTATCATATCCAAAACTTATATGTATCATACAACCTTACTCCTAAATTGAGCGCGACCGCGGGTTATATGTCAACATTTATTGGTTACGAGGTGATTTCTCCGACAGGAAACTTTAACTACTCAACTTCTTACCTATTCACCAACGGCCCGTTCCAAAATGCAGGCTTTAAATTAACTTACGCATTTAGCGATAAAGTAAGTTTAATGGCAGGTATATTTAATGATGAGTGGAATGCCTACACATCGGCACATGATGTATCTACATTTGGCGCGCAGTTAACCATTACCCCGGTTAAAAACTGGACTGCTTACTTAAACGTTGCAACCGGCCCAACTTCAGGTACTGAATTTGACTTAACTACAGCTTACCAAATAACTACTGCATTTAAGTTAGGTTTAAATGCTGCTACTTTTTCTCCATCTCATTACGGCGGTGGTTTCAGCGGCGTAGCTTTATATCCACAGATAGCTGTATCAAAAGCAGTAACTCTTGGTTTAAGAGAAGAATATTTCAAAGCTAAAACTGAAGATGCAGGATCAACATATGTACTAGCAGGACCTCTTCCAGGGGGATCGGTATTAGGATCTACTTTAACTGCTAATATTAAAGCTGGTCCATTAACTTTCATTCCTGAAGTAAGGCTTGATAAAGTTAACAGCCAACAATATTCTACATTTACTGATAGTAGTTTAGCTCCTACAGCAAGCGCTTCTCAATTTGTATTAGCTGCAGTTTACGCATTTTAATCTGACCTGATTATATTTTTAATGAAAAGCCGCCCGAATATTCGGAGCGGCTTTTATCTTTATAACATGAAAAAACTATTTATTGCTTTGTTATGCTTACTGGCAGTTAAATCAGCAGTAGCTCAAAAAGACCTTTTATCAATTGATGAGCACAATAAATACATTTACTACCAGGTGGTGCAACAACCGGGGTTAACTGTGGACACCTTTCAAAATAGAACAGCATATTTTTTAAAGATAAATTACCCTAAGGACAAGGTAGATAAAAGCGAATCTGCTGAAAGTATTACCGGCACTGGGAAGCTATTGATGCTTGCAGGCATTAGCGCTGCCAAACATATCGACGGTGAAGTGAGGTATACTTTTAATATTGAATATAAGGATCAAAAATATAGGTATTGGTTAACAGATTTTGTTTTCACACCTTATTATATCGATCGTTATGGTAATTCAGTAGCACAGCCGGGTATTGATATCCCTTTGGAGAATGGCGCATCAAAATTGGAGAAAGGGCAATTGAATAATTATGCTATTCAAATAAGTAATTACAGCAAGCAATTTGGCGACAGGTTAAAGCAGTATATGTTAATGACTTCGGCAACGCCAATTAAGAGCGACAAGAAAAAAGTTATTACAACAAAAGATTGGTAATAAGTATTTTAACATATTTTTAACAAAGCTGCATAAAAATATGCGGCTTTTTTTGTGGAATTAGCGGAGAAAAATCATACTATGTTAAAAAATGTTAAACCAAGCTGTGTTTAATAGATAATGTAAAATATAAAATACGTAAAAACGTTTTATTTGAAATTTAATTTCACTAAACATGCTTATCCCAAAATTTGATTTGTACAAGTCCGAGTGGCTCGAGCTTGTATTTGATGACCGTAACAAACAATACGGTGCGTATGAATTAAGGCAACATTATGGGCGGACGATGGTAAAGGCAATGCTAATTACCTTTATTAGTGTAATATCCATAGCATTAGTTGTCGGTATTTTAATTAAGCCAGCAGTTACTAAAGCGACTGAAATTTTTACTTCAAGACCAGTACGCTTAACCCGTTATGTGGCGCCGCCTATTGTAGTTCCACCTAAGCCGATAACTCATATCAAAACTCCTTCTGTGGCAATGCCTCCCGCTTCACCAACAACTATGCATAAGTTTGTGTCATTTGTTGTTAAGCCTGATCCGCAAGCACTTGTAGAGCCGCCTAAAACTAAAGATATACAAAGCGGGACAATTGGCCCGATCGATATAAAGGGGCCGGCAAGTGCACCAGCTAATAGTTCCGCTCCTGTTACAGGCCCCGCAGGTCCTGGTACAGAAAACGCAACCGTAACAGATTTTAAATTTCTTGAGGTAATGCCTGTCCCATATGGCGGGGCATCGGCGTGGTCAAAGTTCTTAAGTAAAAACTTACGTTATCCCGATATGGCTATCGATCAGCATATCCAGGGCAAAGTTTGGGTGAGTTTTATTATTGAAGCAGATGGCAAACTATCAAATTTTAAAGTTGAACGAGGCGTTGGCTACGGATTAGATGAAGAAGCCCTGCGTGTTTTAAAACTGGCACCGGCTTGGAAACCCGGTATCCAAAACGGCCATCCAGTTAGGGTGCAATACACGATTCCTATTAATTTCCAACTAACAGACGAAGAATAACGCCGGGACAATTATATTATATATAAGGTGAAAGGATAAAGGTAAAAGGCGAAAGGTTTTACCAAGTTCTTTTACCTTTTTTATTTTATTTATTCTGTAATAACCTTTAACCTTTCGCCTTTTACCTTTATCCTAACCTTTTCTTTCCCTTTTCCGCCTTTTTGCCTACCTTTGCGCATCCTTTCAAATAAATAAAAATACATTGGAGCACCTGGAATTAACCACCGTTGAAACCGCCAAAGATTTAGGCCTGTTACCCGAAGAATACGATCGTATAATTGAAATAATGGGCCGCGTTCCCAATTTTACCGAACTTTCTATTTTCTCGGTAATGTGGAGCGAGCACTGTTCATACAAAAACTCAATCACCTGGTTAAAAACCTTACCTAAAGACGGCCCGCGCATGCTGGCTAAAGCAGGCGAGGAAAATGCAGGTTTAGTTGATTTGGGCGATGGTATTGGTTGTGCGTTCAAAATAGAATCACATAATCACCCCTCAGCATTAGAGCCTTATCAGGGCGCCGCAACAGGTGTGGGCGGTATAAACCGTGATATATTTACCATGGGTGCAAGGCCAATCGCGCAGTTAAATTCACTACGTTTTGGCGATCTTGCGTTAGATCGTACCAAATGGTTGGTTAAAGGCGTGGTTAAAGGTATCAGTCATTATGGCAACGCCTTTGGCATCCCAACCGTCGGTGGCGAATTGTTTTTTGATGAATGCTACAACGTTAACCCTTTGGTTAACGCTTTCTCTGCTGGCATTGTAAAAGCCGGCGAAACTGTTTCGGCAACATCTTATGGTGTTGGGAACCCGGTTTACATTGTAGGTTCTGCGACCGGTAAAGATGGTATACACGGTGCGGCTTTCGCATCAAAAGATATAACCGAAGATTCGGTAAACGACTTACCCGCTGTACAGGTAGGTGATCCATTCCAGGAAAAATTATTACTTGAAGCAACCCTTGAAGTTATCAAAACAGGTGCCGTTGTAGGTATGCAGGATATGGGCGCTGCCGGTATCATCTGCTCCAACTCCGAAATGTCGGCCAAAGGCGAACATGGTATGCGTATCGATTTAGATAAAGTACCAACCCGCCAGGAAAACATGAAACCTTTCGAGATATTGCTTTCTGAATCACAGGAGCGTATGCTGATCGTGGTACATAAAGGCCGCGAAGCAGAAGTAGAAGCTGTATTTGATAAATGGGATCTGAACTGCGCTATTATTGGTGAAGTTACCGATACCCAGCGTTTGCAATATTATGTTAAAGGCGAATTAGTTGCTGATGTGCCTGCCGATGATTTGGTTTTAGGCGGAGGCGCACCGGTTTACCAGCGTGAATACAAAGAGCCTGCTTACTTTAAAGAAAATCAAAAATTTAAAATAGAAGATGTACAGGAACCTGCCGATTTAGTAGCAGTTGCCGAGCATTTAATATCCCACCCTAATATTGCTTCAAAACGTTGGGTAACTGATCAGTATGATTCAATGGTAGGTGTATCAACCATGACCGCCAATCGCCCGAGCGATGCAGCAGTAGTTGCCGTTATGGGTACTGATAAGGCCATTGTAATTACTACCGATTGCAACTCA
Organism: Mucilaginibacter tundrae; assembly: GCF_013408825.1. Taxonomy (GTDB): domain Bacteria; phylum Bacteroidota; class Bacteroidia; order Sphingobacteriales; family Sphingobacteriaceae; genus Mucilaginibacter. The sequence continues at coordinate 34,724 of NZ_JACCBZ010000006.1, read as the reverse complement.
CGCTATGTATACGCTGATCCTAAAAAGGGTTGCGAAATAGCGGTAGCGGAAGCCGCACGTAACATTACTTGTGCAGGTGGCGAACCGGTTGCGATAACCAATTGCCTTAACTTTGGCAACCCTTACAATCCTGAAGTTTACTGGCAGTTTGTAAGCGCCATACAAGGTATGAGCGCGGCTTGTATCAAGTTTGAAACCCCGGTTACCGGTGGCAACGTAAGTTTCTATAATCAATCTGCCGATGGCGGTTCTGTTTTTCCTACACCAACTATTGGTATGTTGGGTGTAATGGATGATATGTCGACTTTAATGACCTCCGATTTTAAACAACCGGGCGATTTAGTTTATCTTATAGGTGAATCGGTTAATGATATCGCTTCCTCACAATATTTAGCTTCATGGCATAAAATACTGGCAGCCCCGGCACCATATTTTGATCTGGATAAGGAGTACGCCATGCACCAGGTGGTTAAGCAATTGATCAAACATAAAGTGATCCAATCGGCTCATGATGTGGCTGATGGTGGTTTATATGTTACTTTGGTTGAATCTGCACTGCCAAACAAATTAGGTTTTGATATTGAAACCGATAGCGCTATCCGTAAGGATGCATTTTTATTCGGCGAAGCACAGGGCAGGGTAGTGGTAAGTATCGCACCTGATGACCAGGAACGCTTTATTGAAATGATGGCAACCAGCGAAGTTGAATTTAGCCTTTTAGGTACCATTAACGATGGTTTCCTGAACATTGATGCTGAACCATTCGGCCACATCACCGACCTGAAAATGGTTTACGATAACGTATTACACGAAATTTTAGGCGAATAATGCTTAAGTTAAATCGGGTACACCACATCGCCATAATTTGTGCCGACTACCAAAAGTCAAAACATTTTTATACAGAAATACTCGGTTTAAATATAGTTCGGGAAGTTTACCGCGAACAAAGAGATTCATACAAGCTCGATCTGGAAGTTGCAGGGCAATACCAGGTTGAGCTTTTTTCATTTCCCAATCCTCCGGCAAGGCCGTCAAGACCAGAAGCCGCAGGCCTTCGCCATTTAGCTTTTGAGGTAGATAATATTGAAGAAGCGGTATTCCACATTAAAGAATATGGAATTGCAGTAGAGCCGATCCGTGTAGATGAGTTTACCGATAAACGCTATACTTTCTTTGCTGATCCGGATGGCTTGCCGATTGAGTTTGTTGAGCTGTAATCATGTCTGGCATTTTCCAATTCAAACAATTCGCAGTCGACCAAACAGGCTGCGCCATGAAGATCAATACCGATGGCGTATTGCTTGGAGCATTAGCCGAAACTTCTAATCCTCAACATATATTGGACATAGGCGCCGGAACAGGTGTAATTGCATTAATGCTGGCACAACGTTTTTCATCAGCCATAATAGATGCAGTTGAGATTGATGAACCTGCATCCCAAACAGCGACTATGAATTTTCAAAATTCGCCATTTGCTGATCGGCTAGGGTTGTTTCATCAGGATTTTGAAATGTATTTTGAGGAACATCCGGAAAAGAAATATGATTTAATTGTATCTAACCCGCCGTTCCATATTAACTCACTTGAATCGCCAAAAGCCAATAAAACGGTAGCTAAACATACAGATAAAGATTTTTTTGAAGGTTTGATAACAGGTATAACTAAACATTTAACCGAAAGTGGCTTGTGTTGGTTGATATTGCCATTGCAAGCAGCAGAGTTGGTGAAGGAATTAGCTGTATCGAATAATTTGTTTTTAAAGAGGGTTATTACAGTGCATTCGTTTGAACATTCCACACCACACCGCGAAATTTTATGTTTTGGTTTGAATCAACGTGAAATAGAAAATAGTAAATTAGTGATCTATGAATCAATTGGGAATTATTCTGCTGAATATAAACAGTTATTGAAACCTTACTTTATTGCTTTTTAAAATGAAAATTACTTCCAACATATTTACATTGCTATTAGCAGTTCCAGTTTTATTGTTAGGTTATCTTGAATATATTCAAATAAATAATTCACAAATTTCAGGGGAGCTGAATTTTATCTTGGAGATGGAGATGTTGGATAAAATTGTTGGTTGTTGTTTATTACTTGGATATTCTGTTTTCCTCACTTATAGAAAGAAATATTTAGAAAATTTTGTTTTCTTCGGATGTTTCATACTGTTTATGGTTGTGTATACATTTTTAGCATTATATACCCAAAAGAAGAGAGCAAATATTCGTCACATGCTTTTGAGGTCAAATAACCATCAAACTTATTAATATAGCTTTCAATGGTAAAAATAGGCCTGATTTCCGATACCCACAGCTTCCTTGACGATGCCGTTTTCAAATACTTTGAAGACGTAGACGAAATATGGCATGCCGGTGATTTCGGTAATATTGAACTGGCGGATCAACTCGCGTCATTCAAACCACTAAAAGGTGTATACGGAAATATCGACGGACAAGATATTCGCCGAACATTTCCGCTAAATCTCCGTTTTAAATGTGAAAATGTAGATGTTTGGATAACCCACATCGGCGGCTATCCTGATCGATATAATCAAGCGGTAAAACCTGAGATTTATACCAATCCTCCGCAGTTATTCATCACGGGGCACTCGCATATTCTCAAAGTGATCTATGATAAAAAAATAAGCTGCCTGCACCTAAACCCCGGTGCGGCGGGCAAGCAAGGCTGGCAAAAAGTGCGTACCCTAATGCGGTTTAGTATTGATGGGGATAAAATACAAGATTTGCAGGTGATTGAGTTGATTAAGTGAGTAGTTGAATAAGTTGATTTGGTTATTGCGTTTTTTTTTATTGGGTAGCCAACCAATCAACTTAATCCAACCCAATCAACCACTTAACTAATCTACATTAACCCCGCCTTAGCATTCTCCATCTCAAAAACAGAGTCAATAAGTAAAGGCTTCTGCTTACCCGCAGCAACAGCCAACTCATCGCAACGCTCGTTTTCCGGGTGGCCATTATGCCCGCGTACCCAGGTGAATTTGATGTTATGTAGTTTGCTTACCTCTAGGTATCGTAGCCAAAGATCTTTATTCTTTTTATCCTTAAAGCCCTTTTGTACCCAACCGTATACCCATCTTTTTTCGATGGAATCGATCACATATTTAGAATCGGAAAAGATCATCACATCCTGTTTGGGCGTTTTAATAGCTTCCAACCCTTTTATTACAGCCAGCAGCTCCATACGGTTGTTGGTAGTTTTACGGAAACCTTCGGAAAGCTCTTTATAATGCTGGCCCGAGCGTAAAATTACCCCATATCCGCCCGGCCCCGGGTTGCCACTTGATGCTCCGTCTGTAAAAATTTCGATCATATTTTGAGTTCATGGTCTATGATTGATAGTTCATATCCACCTTCAAAAATAGAAAAACTCTGTCAACTATAATCCATTAACTATCAACTAAGGCGCTTCGCCTTCAACCTCAATGAATTCCCAATTACCACCACATCCGAAAATGCCATCGCGAATGCACCAACCATCGGGTTTAGGAATCCCAATGCCGCAATAGGAATAGCAACAATGTTATAAGCAAATGCCCAAAACAGGTTTTGCTTTATGGTGATCATCGTATGCTTACTAATTTGCAGAAACTTAACCACAGAATGCAAATCTGTATTCAACAAGATAACCCGTGCAGATTGTATAGCAACCTGACTGGCGTCATTCATAGATACACCAACGTCAGCCTGGGTTAGGGCAGGGGCATCATTAATGCCATCGCCTATCATTATGGTTTTACCCTTTTGTTTATAGATATCAATTACTGCAAGCTTTTCATCAGGTAGTTTTTCCGAGTGAACCTCGTTAATACCGATGGCTTGTGCTACTTTTAAACATCGGTTTTTTTTATCGCCGCTTAACAGAACCGGAATAGTGCCTAAAGTTTTTAATTGGGAGATTAAAGTCGCTGCATCTGGCTTAATTTCATCATCAATAGCTATCTGAGCTAACAAAACCTGGTTTTTATACAGTACTAAGTTAAAATCACCTTCAGTTGTTGCTTTGGCTGTGCCTAAAAAGTAATTATTGCCCTGGACATCCTCGGCACGCATACCCAAACCTTTTTCTTCGGCGGCTTTTAGTAATATTAGCTTTTGTTGAGGCAACGATTTAAGTTCAGCTACCAATGATTTTGCTATGGGATGATTAGACCGCTCCTCAATAGCCATAATAATACCCCGAACAATTTCTAAATCAACATCGCCTTCAATCTTAATATCATTAATGCGGAATTTTCCGGTAGTCAACGTTCCGGTTTTATCAAATACCACAAATTTAGTGTTGGCAACCGCCTCAATCGTATCGCCACCTTTAATTAGTATTCCATTTTTGGCTGCTCTGCCCAAGCCAACCATAACGGCGGTAGGAGTGGCTAAACCCATGGCACAAGGGCATGATATTACCAAAACGGCAATAGCGTTCATTAAAGCAGTTTGAACGCTTGTATGCACCGCGAAATAGGTTATAGAGAAAGTGATTAGTGATATAAAGATCACCGCAGGCACAAATATCGATGCTACTTTATCACCCAGCCTTTGTACCGGAGGTTTTGCGGCCTGCGCTTTTTTCATCAGGTCGATGATTTGCGATAACACAGTATTTGATCCAACTTTGGTGGCCATCATTTTGATATTGCCATGCTGAATAATGGTACCACCAATAACCTTATCATATTTAACTTTTTCAACAGGCACACTCTCGCCGGTCAGCATGGATTCATCAACCGAAGCTTCACCATTTAATACATCACCATCAACAGGTATTTTGTCACCTTGATTAACTAATAATATATCACCGGAGACAACTTCTTTGGCGCTTATAACCTCTATGCCATCCTTAATAACCCTAGTCGCGGTAACTTGCTGGATTTTTACCAGATCTTTTACTGCTGATGTTGTTTGTGTAACCGAGCGTTTCTCAAAAACATTACCCAATAACACTAATGTTATAATGGTAGCACAAGTTTCGTAAAACTGATATTGTTCGCCTAAATCTTCAAGAGTTCCAACCAGGCTATAAATAAACGCGGCCGATGATCCCACAAAAATCAGCACATCCATATTGGGCACACCATTTTTAACCGAACTCCACGCGCTTTTACCGAAATGTAGACATCCCACTATAAAAACCGGCAGGCATAAAAGCAATTGAAGCGAAGGAATCTGCAAGAAATGCCAGGGTAATACCATATGCAGAAGCAAAGGCACAGTGAAAACAAGACAAAAAATAAATTTATTTTCTATTTTTTCATAAAACTTAGGCATGTGTAAAGCAGGATCATCCACTACTTTATAACCTAATTGTTCAATGCCCTTAATAATATCAGGAACCTCGGCTTCGTTTTCTGTAGAAAACTTAACTTCCTCACCTGCAAAGTCTACCAGTATATTTTGAAGGCCTTTTTTCGCCAGTAAATTATGTATTGATATAGCACAGTTATTACAGTGCATACCCGTTACATTTAACTCAATCAATTGCTCCGCCATAATCTCAAATTTAACTAAATCAGCATTTTAACACGTAAGCTAAATGTAATATTAAAAAAGCTTTGCAATTATCCGCAAGATTCATACTTTTGCATCTCTGAAAAACGGTAGATGTAGCTCAGTTGGTTAGAGCATCGGTTTGTGGTACCGAGGGTCGTGGGTTCGAGCCCCATCATTTACCCTTCATGGGGCAAGTCAAAAAACTTTGATTTTGCCCCATTTTTTTTGCCTTGTAATTTGCTGTTAATCAGATGGCTAAGTGCCATCGCCTCGTTGATTTTTCCGGTTCGATGTTTTGTTCCGTCAAAACAGATTTTTTCCGGGAACATCGAACCAATAATTTCCCGTTTTTTTGCAATATCGGCCTTCACGTATATAGAATCGATGTTTTCGAAGGTAAAAACTGCTTTTTCAACGAGTTCCTTTAAATTCACTTTTATCTCCGGTTGGGTTGAAATTTCACGTAAGTCTGCTTCCAAGCGAACTATCTTGTCTTCGCAATCTTTTTTTAGAATTTTATAATCATCAGGATCAAAATCGTCTAACAATGCATGTGCTCTCGCCTTGCTCAATCGATTATGCTGATCCGTAATAGCGGCCACTAATTGTCTTCTCTTGTCTAAAACCACCCTCGCCATGTTGTGGAATTGGTCATGAACTACGCGGGAATATATAGTTCCCATAGGACGCTTCAACTTATATTTATGAAGTTCACTAACAAAAAGGTCATTTACATTCTCGGCTCTATACCTTATTCCACAAGCTGAACTGCAATGATAATAGTAAAAATAATTATTACGGCCTTTTGAAGCGCTTCCAGTTAAAATGCGGGAGCACTTGGGACATTGTAAAAAGCCTCTTAAAGGCAGCATTTCTGGAACATAAATCGGCTGTCCTATTTCTCTTTTCCTACCATCAATTACGTCCTGTACCCTGTAAAACAAAGCTTCAGTGATTAGGGGTTCGTGCAATCCGTCTACAAAACGTGCCGGTTCGTTTTTAAATTCAGCCAACCTGATCTTACCCATATAACAAGGATTGCGCATCGCCACCATGAAATTATTTTTACTGCAAACTAATCCCTTTGTTCGCCCTAATTTTAAAACTTGTTCGGCCGAATAAAATCCCTCACCAACTTGTTCGAATGCCCATTTCATATGTGAGGCATTCGGTTCGTCGATGGCAATATATTTTTTACCATTTTCATGGGTCTTGTTTTTATAACCGATTGGAGCGATACCCATCCAGCGACCTTCCTTTTTTGCCTGTCTAATTCCATAAAACGTATTTAGACCTCTGCGGTCATTTTCTATTTCCGGTGCTGTGAGGTAGACGGCAAGCATCATTTTGTTTTCAGGAACTGAAGTGTCTAGCGGTTGTTCAATAGCGACAGGTTCAATACCTAGCTTTTTCAAAACACTTATCATGTAATAAGCATCACTTGCATTTCTGCTAAATCGATCCCATTTTGTAAATAAAAGTAAGTCGGTCTTTCCTTTATGTTTCTTTAGGTCAGCCAGGAGTTTGATCCATTCTGGCCGCACAAAAGATTTCGCGGAATGGTCTTCATAAATTACGTTCCTAACCTTGATATTGCCATATTCACAATATCTGCGCAGTACATCTTCCTGGCTTCTTTGAGAGTAGCCTTTATCGGCCTGTTCATCGGTGCTAACCCTAATATATAAATCAGCAGTCTTCATCTTTTAATAAAATTTCTAATGTTAATTTACTGAATTTATACATGAAATCCAAAACAATTTGTGCTTCTGCAACAGTAATTATTTGGCCTTCATTTTTACATATTTCCACTACTTCCCTGGCTGTAATTGTCCTTATTTCTTTGTCCATTCGGACAAATTATTAAGATGGATAGGGCTATGTTGACAACTTTTAAAAGTTGTCATACTTTAAGCCCTTTTTAAGAATAAGAATCAAGAGATTTTAAACTTTTCAAAATGATGTATTGCAATTATTCGGTATTATAGTTTTTCGATATGGCCTTAAGAATTGCGAGTGCATTTTCGGCTTGCTTATGATCGACAAAAATATGATCATGAAAAAAAGCTGCAATTACATTACAACTAACATTTTCCTTTGCTAACGCAACTGAAACAGCTGCTGTAAGACCAAAGGCCTCCAGCGAGGAATGTATATTTAGGGTTATCCAGGCAGAAATATATGAATAGCTAAGCGTTAATGTATCGGCCTCCTTTTTTTTCAAGATTACTGTTACCCCTTCTTCCTCTTTGAATATGCCAATTATTGATTTGATGTTGATTTTTTCAAGGGTATCAACGGTACAAAAAACATATTCTCCCTCATTAATTTGGGGACTCATAGTTTTGAGTATTATCCCAATATCTGTTACTCCACTCATTTTTTTAATTTGCTTTCAAGTTTTCAACGTCGTTAAGGGTAATACCCCTTAATTTTATCAGAGCATGAGAATCAAGAATCTTATAAATTATAATTATTGGGGGGATTTTAAATCTTCTTCAATCCGAAGGCTTTCTTTATGTACTGCATTTAAGAATTCTGTAATAAACTCCGGCGAAAGATTTTCTTTGGCTCCAGCCTTAATCGCATTATCTAGTACTTCTTGAAATCGCGCCGCCTGTAAGGGTGGGATATTGTTTTTAGCTTTATAAATCCCGATTTCTTTCACGCATTTCTCTCTTTGTCCCAGCAATTCAATCATTTCCCGATCAATGCTATCAATCTTTTTACGGTTAAGCGCAATTGTTGTGTCTTTCAGTTTATTGTTATTTTGGGCTTGAGTGGTTGCAGAGGTGATTACTAAAGCTGCAAAGAGATTAAATCCCAAATAGTTAATTTTCATATTATGTTTGTTAAATGTATTAATAAATGCAATAAAATTTTAATGAAACGGCAATAGAACGGTAAATGTCGTTTTTCCAGCTTCTGATGAAACTCTTATAATTCCATGATGCTGCCTTACGATTCTCTTTGCAATATCCAATCCCAAACCGACTCCTTTACCAACCGGTTTTGTTGTATAAAATGGATCGAAAATCCGATCTCGGATCGCTTCAGGGATACCAGGCCCATTATCAGAAATTGAAACTTGTATATAATCGCTCGTAGAGGCGGTTTTAATCTCTACTAATCCGTTTGGCTGACCTTCTAATGCATCTAATCCATTATCAATCAAATTTGTCCACAATTGATTAAGCTCTCCTGCATGACCCTGAATGTGGGACATCCCGTTCTCAAAGGTGGACTCGATTCTTAATCCCAATTCAGTAGCCTTATATTCCAGTAATTTTATAGTTGTAATTAATCCGGATTGAATATCTGTAGCTTTTTTAACCAAACCTTGGTCCATGTGTGTATAAGACTTTACGCATCCCACCAGTTCTGAGATTCTTGAAGCGGATGCATCAATGTCGCTAACGATATTGTGAACCCTGCTGACATCATTTATGTAAATTAAGATAATTGAAAGTTCCTTAGCGGGAATGTAACGTTCAAACTCTTTAATATCCTCTTCGTTAAATCCAGCTTCAATCAAATTATCAATTAAATCATCATTTCCGTCAAGATGGTATTTATTTAATATTTTCCACATGGAATCTTCTAAATCCATTCTTTGAGATAATGATAATTTCACCCCATTTACCCTGCTGAGTGCCATGGCTAATTTGTTGTTGGCATAATTAACATAATCAGCTGTCACAGCGTCAAGGAATTTATAAAGAGGTCGTTGAGATTCTGGAGGAAGTTGTTGATGCAATGATTTGGAACAACGAACAATTGCGGCGGCAGGATTATTAAGTTCATGAGCTAAACCAGCAGAAAGTTTCCCCAACGCAAGCATTTTTTCGTTTTGTTGGTTAAAGATGGAAAAATGACGCACCCTGTCTATCATTACATGAACCAGCGCAGCCGTCAGGGCCAAATTAGTGCAAACCATTTCTTCAAGATGGTCTGCCGATAGAAAAAGATAAGTCAAATCATCTAAAGAATCACCGTCTCCAGCATGATGAAAACCTCGGGAAAATGGGAGAAGCCCTGTTATATCCCGCGGTCCAAAAATATCCACTTCTTGTCTCCCCATTCCTTCATCCACACATAACCGTAACCTTCCTTCCATAATGATAAAAGTTCCTGCTATGAGTTCCCCTTTTTTATAAAGGTAAGTTTCGGCAGGAACATGCCTTATTTCACTGATTTTCACAAGCCAAATAAGTTCTTTTACAGGAACATCTTTAAAAACATTAATAGTCTTTAGCCAATCAATCAGCGTGTCATGGTCTTTAGTGATTTCTTGTATTTTCATCGTCATTTTTTTACAGCCGGGTAGTTAAATGGACCCTAATATTAAATATTAATATTTTGTGGGTTAATGCTGCGAAACCTTACAAATTCTTTATTTTTTTATCCTGTTGAAGGTTAAATATTTTTATTTTAATATTTAATCACTTAAAAGTCTTCCCCCATCCTGTATCCATTTAATGATTTTCAAAGTTAAATTAAATAAAATAAAAACAGACAACTCTGTTTTTATTTTATTTAGTCATATATTTGCAGTGTTTAGTTAACAAGTAAAACATAACAAATATGAAAGCAAAATCTATCTCAGCTACGCTTCCCTACGAGAAGAAGCGGCTTAAGATTTTAGGCCATGAGATGGCTTACATCGAAGTAGGTCAAGGCGACCCCATCGTGCTGTTACACGGTAATCCAACCTCCTCATTTCTATGGCGCAACATTATTCCATACCTTGAAGGCTTAGGCCGATGCATAGCACCCGACCTAATCGGAATGGGTGACTCGGATAAGCTTCCCGATAGTGGGCCGAACTCATACAGCTTTGTTGAACATCGCCAATATCTCGACGCGCTTCTTGAGGCTTTAGATGTTCGCGAACGCGTCACCCTTGTTCTTCATGACTGGGGTTCAGGCCTTGGTTTTGACTGGGCAAATCGGCATCGTAATGCAATAAAGGGAATCGCTTTCATGGAGGCTATAACTGGTCCGCAGGGAAAGGATCATTGGGATAGCATGGGAATGCGGCCAGTACTGGAGGCCTTGCGCGGCGATGCCGGTGAAAAAATGGTTTTGGAGGAAAATTTCTTCATTGAAGAAATTCTGCCTAAAGCGATCATTCGACCTTTAGCGGCTGAAGAAATAGCAGAATATCGTCGCCCATTCAATAAGCCTGGAGAGAATCGCAGACCTACCTTGACATGGCCACGGCAGATTCCTATTGAGGGAGAGCCCGCCGAAGTTCATGAGGCGGTTGCTGCTTATGCCAATTGGCTTGCGATCAGCGACATTCCTAAGCTTTTCTTCAAAGTTGAACCCGGAGCCATTTTAACGAGCGAAGCACTTCTTAGTGCAGTCCGCGCATGGCCGAACTTGAAAGAGATAACTGTTAAAGGCATCCATTTCGTCCAGGAAGACTCTCCACACGAGATTGGGCAAGCCGTGGCTGATTGGATCAAGGAACGTCAATAGCCTTTTAGTAAGGGATTACAGGTATTGCGATAAATTTTAATAAGGCCGGACGAAAAAGACGGGCTTGTATCGTGCAAGCCCGTTCATCGTTTTATTGCTAAGCTAATTCCTTTGCGAATTACAACTTTTATAAGAGGAGTAGTTTAAGCGTAGTTATCGTTAAACTAATAAGGCTTTAAAACAGAATATTTTCAATTTATAAAACAGAGTAGTTTGTTTTACAAATTGTATTTTTTAATTATAATCTATGAACACTTTCTTAGAAGGAAAAAAGATACTATTCGCCTGTGTGCCTGTCGACGGTCATTTTAATCCATTGACAGGCTTGGCTAAATATTTGCAAAAGCAAGGGTGCGAAATACGCTGGTACAATTCCATTGCATACGCCGACAAGCTTCAAAAACTTGATATTTTTCATTATCCATTTAAACGCGCACTTGAAGTTAATGGTAAAAATATAACCAGCCTGTTTCCTGAAATACAAAGCAAGGACCCGGTTCAACGAAGCATACAATATCAAACTCATTTTTTTGCGGGTCGCGCAGGTGAATACCTTGAAGATATTAGGGAAATCCTTCAATCTTTCGATTTTGATCTCCTTATTACGGACAGCATGTTTTCTGCAATACCTTTAATTAAACCTGTACTTAATATACCAGTTTTGACCATAGGAGTTTTACCTCTGTTGGAAAACTCGGTAGATACAGGACCTTATCGGTCAGGTTTACCCCCGGCATTAAACGGTACAACTCGTAAATATTATGCCACATTATACAGCCAGGAAATGGTCACCTATAAAGATCCGGTAGACCTCTATGACAACTTGCTCAACTTTTACGATGTTCCGCACACTCGAACTTCTATATATAATCAAATGATCAAATCGGCGGATTTATATTTGCAAATTGGTTGCCCTCAATTTGAATATAAAAGAAGTGACCTCGGTAAAAATGTTCGTTTTATCGGTGCCCTGATGCCTTATGCTAATAATGAGGTTAAAAATACCTGGACCGATCCGCGTCTTGAACATTATACCCAAGTGGTACTTCTCACTCAAGGTACCATTGAGCGGGATGTAAACAAATTACTTGTCCCGACATTAGAAGCGCTTGCCGGAACAAATATCCTGGTGATTGCAACGACGGGGGGAAATCAAACCACAGAACTTCGGAAAAGATTTGACCAGCCCAATGTGATTATTGAAGATCACATTAATTTTGACCAGGTTTTGCCTTTCGCTTCACTTTACATCACCAATGGAGGTTATGGCGGCGCATTACAAAGTATCCGGCATAATGTTCCGATGGTCGCGGCTGGACTTCACGAAGGGAAAAATGAAGTTTGTGCCCGGATAGCTTATTTTGAATGTGGCATTGACCTTAAAACCGAATATCCTACATCCCAGGCAATTGAGTTGGCTATAAATACCGTCTTGAATAATGATAAATACCGTTTGGGTATTGCTAAAGTTAATGCCAGCCTTAATAAATTCGATTCGCTTGGGCTTTGCATGAAGTATGTTCAACAACTCATCCTAAACCGTGAACTTAATAAAAGCGGACAATCTGACTTTACACCTCAATCCATCACCTATAAATAAAAATATTTATGATAGAATTCTTAGGCAACATTCAGCCAATCATCTTGCTTTTCATGTTGGTGCTTATGTATAGCATAGAAAATATTTTCCCATACCTGGAAAAGCCGGATAGGCCAGCACAACATTATAAGCGTAATTATGGTACAAGCGTTATTTCCTTTGTTGTAAACGCCCTTATGGGTGCCATTGTAGTTATGGCCATAGTAACGGCAAACCATAAACAAATAGGATTGCTTAACCTGGTGAACATTCCGAAATATGCAAAAATAATTATTGGCATATTGCTATTTGATTTCGGAAGCTACCTCACCCATAACCTTCAACATAGGATCCCATTATTATGGCGTTTTCACCGCGTACATCACTCTGATTTCCATTTAAACTCTTCGTCATCCTTGCGTTTTCACCCTGTTGATGTAATTGTTTCCCAATGTATCTATCAATCATTGGGAGCTATCGTAATAGGCCTTCCTGTTTCCGCTTTTGTGATCTATGGAACAATAGCCATTCCTTTATTAATTATGCAGCATAGCAATGTCAGGTTACCGCAAAATGTCGAACGTGTGGCCTGCTTAATTTTTGCGACACCATGCTGGCATAAAATTCACCATTCAACAGAGCAGCCTTTGACAGACTCACATTATGGTGATGTGTTTTCTTTGTGGGATCGGTTATTCGGCACTTGGGGATATACCAAACCACATGAGATTAAATATGGTTTGGATGAATTTAAAAGCAATGAGCAACACCAAGTATGGTATTTGCTTAAATCGCCTGTTAAGAACAATCAAAGACTTTTGGATGACCAGCGTCAAGAATAAAGATTTTTTCATGTTTGGGTATGAAAACCCTTGTATTCACTAAATTTTCGGTTCGGTGTTCACGCTTTAAGTAAGAAATTTCCGGGGGCATCGAACCATTCTTTTAGAACTATAGCCGATAATTTCGGATATGTGATAGCATGCAATAAAAAATGTTCATTTAAAATTAGGATAGGTCCTTTTTCTCGCTATTTGATTTCTTTATATTTTCCTTAAAGATGACTGTAGCTTGTAGTCCTCCTTCACTGGTTATTTTCAATTCCCCCCCTAATTGTTTCGTTAATGCTGTCATTAATTCCATTCCCATTGACTTGCCCTTTTTTAACTCAAAGTTTAGCGGAAGTCCTTTACCGTTATCAGTTATTGACATTTTAATCATCTCCTCTACTCGTACCATATCAATGCGAATACTGCCCCCTTTTTTTCCTTTAAAGGCATGTTTAATGCTGTTAGTTACAGCTTCATTCAGGATCAATCCTAAGGGAGCGGCCATACTAATATTGAGCATCTCGATTTCGATGTTTTGATGGATTTTTATTTCGTTTTTTCCGGAATTGAGGCTATAAGAAAGGTACCGCAAAAAATCAAATACATATTCCTTCATGTTAACGCAGGCGGTGTTAGTCTCGCCGTAAAATTTTTGGTGTAGAGTCGCAATAGCCTGCATCCGGTTTTTACTGTCAATGACCGCTTCTAATGCCTCATCGCTCAAAAAGGAGGATTGCTTGTTTAAAAGGCTGATCATTACCTGTAAATTGTTTTTAACCCGGTGGTTGACTTCTTTTACCAATAGCTCCTTGTCTTCAATTAATTTTTCTTTTTCCAGCAACAGGTGTTCCTGAAAAATATTTTTTTGATTAATCTCGACATTTTGAGAATTAATCTCCTTTTGTTTAGCTTCCAATTGTTGATTGGCATTCTGTTTACCTTTATAGGCTAAATAAATCACCACCACTACAATCACCAGAATAAGTATACCGGCTATAGTAAAATTCCGTTGCTGGTTTAATGCCTTTAAATCCTGATCCTTTTGTCTTGATTCCTCTTTAAGCAATTTGATGGATTGCTCTCCTTCTCTTGCTTTATATTGCAATCTTAATTCTTCAAACGGGGTACTTTTGGTGATGCTGAACACCGAGTCTTTTATTTGATTATACCGGTTAAGATGTTGAATAGCTATTGTAAATTGGCCCGCAGCTGAATCAATTTTATAGGTATTAAATTCGAGTTTCATTTCTCGCGCGATCAGCGGGATTTGGATATTATTATTTCTCAGGTCAGCAGACTGGTTGATTTTCCACGCATAATTTAGATACGGTATGGCCGTTGTATACTGCTTTCTACCCACATAAAAATTCACAATGGCAATATATGCGTCAATAGAGTTGATGCGGATATTATCGATTACCCCTTCCAGCGTCCGGTTCAATTCCGAACCTATTTCCCGATCATCACTAATCATTTCGAGGTACTTTCTTTCAGCCTCTTTGTAATTACCTAATTTACTGTAAGCATCTCCATAACATAAAGCAAGGTATTCCTTCCCATTTATATAAATGGGAGGATATTTAGCCTCAATATCATTTAGAAAAGTTAATAACGAATCCGTCTGCCCCAGGGCAATCAGGTTCAATACGATTCGATGGCAGAATGCATAAGCGGAAAGCTTGTTGGTTTCAAGACAATAAGCCAGTGCCTGCTGGTCAAAATAAATGCTTTTGGAATAGGATCCAAGCGCAAAATAAATATCAGCAATAAGTTGCTGTGCCTTGAGCTTGTCTTTTAATTCGGCGGTCATATTAAGCGTTGGCAATAAATAATCAAGACCTTTAACCAGGTTGCCGCTAAAAGTGAATATTTGAGCCGCGATGATATGGGAATTAAAGGTCATCTTTATCTTTAACCGCGCCTGCATTTGAATAAAACGAATTATCTGTTTTCTCGCAGAATCAAGGTGTCCGTACTCCATATTTAATTCCGCTAAATCCCTTAAAACATAAGACGCGTCTTCACCATGATTTATTTTTTTATAAATCTTTAGGGAGGTATCCAAACAGTAAACCTTATCGGCGTAAGCTCGATCTGAAAGTGGTAAATAAATTTCCAGTTCGTTCCAGTATTCTGCTTGGCTGGCTATGTCGCCTTTTTTCTTATAATCCAAAATGATTTGCATCATTTCTGCTTTACCCTTGTCATATTCATTCTTTTCAAAATAATACTTCGCATAAAGCAGGAGATAATATTGACGCCAAAAAGAAGAGTGGATAGAGTCACAAAGGGTTCTTGCGTAAACCATCATTGGATATGCCTTATCCAAATTTTGTTCTTTTTGTTCCGGCAAAAAAACATAATATTCGGCTATTGCCAGGGTTACCCTGATCCGCATTTCCCCATGAACGAACGTAAGTAATGCTTTTGCGGCATTAATGTTTTCCATCTTTATAAATCCCTTACACTTAAGGAATAAGGCTTCATTGTTGCCGACCTGGTAGTGAAGGGATTTGCTTAATTCCAAAGCTTTATCTGCATAATAAATACAGCTGTCTATGTCAATCGGCCTTTCCTTACGCCAGTAAATGGAACTGATCTGAATATATAAATTAACTTTATTTGTATCAGGTGGTGCTTTAGCTACTGCTTTAAAAAGTTTATTTAAGGTGGTCGTACGTTCAAAATGGGTAACCCCCAAAGTGCCCCGGGTATCCTGGGCACCTGCGGACAGGATACTCAAAAACAATAATAATATCAGGATAGCTTTTTTAATCATTACTCAAATATCCATAAAACCAATGTACCAGCAATGATTTTTATTTAGGCTTACCATTTATCATTACCAGCTATCCTGTAAGCGAAATCCAAGCCATCTCCACGAACTACCGGGATAACCATACCTTCTGAAGCCACCATCTTGGCTATACGCAATTCATGCCCCTGTTCATAAATTTTGCGCAATGACACTTTATTTGTGAAAAGGACTAGTTTAAAATTATCATAAGTCATTTTTTCGAAACTACTTAATGCAGCGCAACACTCGTCAATATATTCATTTGGCATTAGGAAGCAAGCCCCAAAATCTGTAAAAAAATAGGGGATTTTAATTGCAGTTTCGTAAAATACATTCAATACGCAGACAATAAAATCTGTTTCGAGCAGGTTTCGATGGCTCAAACCATTTTCCCCTTCATCATCTTTGGTTATGGTTACCAATAGTATGCTCCAGGTATTTGGTAGCCTGAAAAATAGATGGTCCTGATGAATGTTTTCAGTTACCCTTTGTTGATTAAGCGGTAAATAGGTATAAAATAGGTCTTCGGTAAAATTCATACGGCTAAGAGGTAAAAAGAAAGTCTTCGGTAATATTCATGCTGCAAATAATTATGTAAAAGGTCTTCGGCAAAATTCATTTAAATGCGGATGAAGATGATTAACCCACTTTTTAGCAATAGCAACTTCTGAACCAAATTATTTTATCAATCTTGGTTTAACATTTTTCCATAAGGTATTATTGGGAAAAATGATCGCCTTTGCCTTAACTTGAGCGGGGAGAATTAATCCCACTTTTTCAGCCCTAGTTTTTTTATTTTTGAATGTAACGTAGTTGGCGGAAGTCTAAGGTACTCAGCGGCCCCTCCGGGTCCACTGATTCTTCCGTTACATTTTCTGAGTGCTTCAAGGATATGATCCTTTGAATTGGCATCGGCTGACCTGCTAATATTTATATTTGAACTGGTAATAGATAATTCAATTGGCACCATTTGAAAGGATTCCGTATCAAGAATAAGCACGTTATCCGGGCTAAGCAATATATTTCTTGCAATAACATTTTCCAATTCCCGAATGTTTCCCGGCCATCGGTGGGCAATCAGCAATTCTAAAGCATTCTTCGATATTTCAGTCACGTTTTTGTTAAAACGGCGGGAAAATTTCTTTAAGAAGTGAAAGGCCAGATTTGGTATATCTTCTTTACGTTCACGTAATGGTGGCAAATTGATTGGAAAAACACAAAGCCGGTAATAAAGATCTAACCTGAACCGGCCTGCAGCAACCTCTTTTTCAAGATCCCGGTTGGTTGCAGCGATAATGCGGACATCAACCTTAATTTTTTCATACCCACCAATTCTTTCAATTTCGCCTTCCTGTAATACCCGGAGTAGCTTTGCCTGTAATTCTATCGGCATTTCCCCGATTTCATCTAAAAAGACCGTTCCTTTATCAGCTAATTCAAATTTACCTTTCCGTCTTTCTATTGCTCCGGTAAATGCTCCTTTTTCGTGACCAAATAATTCAGATTCGATCAAAGTTGCTGGTAGGGAGGCACAATTGATTATAACAACTGGTTTCTCCTTCCGGGGAGATAGCTGATGGATCGCACGTGCAATAATTTCCTTCCCTGTTCCGCTTTCTCCCAGAATGAGTACGGAGGTGTTTATAGGTGCGGCAATAGTGACATGGTCCAACACTCGCAACATTAAATGGCTGTCGCCCACGATATCGGAAAATACAGTTAACTTTTTCTCCATTTGAACCATTGAATCTTTCACCTTTGAGCCGCCATTTAATACATCAGCAGGGGCCACTGAAGTTATCGCCTTGATAAAGCTGCTGTTCAGCCTGGTAAATAGCTTTTCCTGATCGAAATGATAGCCATCAGGTTTCCGGCTAAAAAAGGTCACATGATAAATACATCCATCGGAAAGTACAGGCATGTAAAAAGCGGAACGAAGCCTGTATTTTTCTGAAATCTGTTTTAATGGCTCATGCAGACTAAGCAGCTTATAGAAATCTGTACCATTAAAAATCCCGGATTTCCGGTCTTGTTGTCTTTGATCTTTATTCGGCGCTATAAGAATACCGTGTTCTAATTCATCTTTCCTGGCAAAATCATAATGGTCATAGCCAGTACGGAGCAACATGAGTCCATTCAAAAAATGATCTTCACTTTCATCTGGGGCTATTGTTAAAAAATCAAATGGCAAATAAGGCTGAATGCTCCGTGCTATCTTAAGCAGTTTTTGCTGCCACTCTTTTTTTTCCTTGACAATATTCTTGAATAAATTCTCTAATACTTCTTCTTCCCTGATCTTTGCTTCCAGGCTATGTTGGTGGCGGTAAAGTGCAACCTCCATCATAATTAGCAACTCATTTTCCCTGAAAGGCTTCACCAAAAAACCATAGGGATGGGTAGTCTTCACCTGCTCCAGTATGCTTTGCTGGTAATTCGCTGATAGGTAAATGAATGCGATATTATTTGCCATAAGCTTATGGGCCAAATCGATCCCAGTTAGCTCTTTACGTAAGAATATATCAACCAAAACAATGTCGGGTCTTTTGATTTCAATACATTCCAATGCCTCCGCAACTGAGGCGGCAATGTCGGTTACAATGTAGCCGGCCTTAATGAGGATCATCTCCAGGTCATAAGCCACAATCGACTCATCTTCAACAATTAAAACCTTTTTACTCATAACCGCATTTCTGCTCCTAAATTTACAATGAAGTTATACAAATATCGCGTGAATTAAATATTCCACAAGTGACTGTTTCCTAGTTTATGCCTTATTAAGGTCTTTTTTTAGAACCAATCCCATTTCTTTAAAATTTATATTTCAACCTCGAAGGATGCAAATATCATTCTTTAATAATTTTTTTGTAATTCAATCCCTCGAAAGGGGACTTTAATTCTTAAGCTAAGAATTTGAACCCGGTGTAAATTTTCTTAATTGGTTTTCTTGTGAATGTTGTATAAGTTGAATTTGCGGGTAGACCGCTTGTATCTTTTATCCTTTTAATTTTTTTTATGCAGGTTGATAACCACGGCTTTTTTCGATGCTATTATAGTTCGTCATATCACTGAATTTCGCCAATTGGCGATGGCTAATTCGTTAATCCGCATCAACGATCGTACCCCGTTATTGGCACAAAGGGAAATGTGGCTTAAAATAAGCGAATTTATGGCTTCATGGGGTAAATGGTCCAACGTTTGCCTTTCTTAAAGCCTGAACAGGGTTAGTGAAGAACGAATTTCATTGCGCTGCATCAATAATCGGTTGATAACTAAATAAACATACCATGAAAGAGAAATATTTGGTGGTCATAAACTTCTTCTTTAACCAGCTGGGAGATAAAAGGATACCTAAGCGATGCATACCAGCGGGCAACCCTGAACTTGATTCAATGTAATCGTTTTTTAAAAATTATAAAAACAGACAACTCTGTTTTTATAATTTTTAATTAGCTTTGAATAGTTATTACATCAATCATATTTTAAAACTAAACAACCCTCTCATGGAAAACAACCATTTGATTCTAACCGCTTTCTTTTTTAATCCGCAGGGAGATAACCGTGTTTCTTGGCGATATCCGTCTGCAGCCGGGAAAGAAATATTTGACCTGGAGTATTATAAAAAACTTGTTTTGGCTGCTGAAGACGCTTGCATTGATGCCATATTTTTAGCTGATCACGTAGGTATATGGGATTCTTTTCCAAGCAATATCCCAAGCTATGCGAATGCCCGTTTAGAGCCGATAACACTTTTGGCAGCACTATCTGCTGTAACTAAAAATATTGGACTGATTTCTACCGTTTCGGCCTCTTATTCATTACCTTATAATCTTGCCCGTAGCTTCGCATCGTTGGATCATCTTAGCCATGGAAGATCGGGCTGGAATGTGGTAACATCCGGTATGGACGAAGAAGCCAGGAATTTCGGCAGGGATGCAAGCATTGAGCACAGCAACCGTTATTCCCGCGCCGCCGAATATATTACGCTTGCTAAAGAATTATGGGATAGTTGGGAGGATGAGGCCATCCTGATGGATAAGGCCAGCGGAATTTTTGCAGACAAGGATAAAGTACATCACCTAAACTTCGAGGGCGAATTCTTTAAGGTAAGGGGCCCGCTTAATGTACCTCGCCCGGTACAGGGGTACCCTGTTATTGTTCAAGCCGGTGGATCAGATGACGGCCGGAATTTAGCAGCAAAACATGCTGACCTGAACTTTGCGCTGTTGCGCAGTATTAAAGAAGGTCAGGAATATCGGGAAGATTTTAACCGCAGGCTGGAAAAATTTGGCAGGCCTGCTTCTGCTTTAAAGATTTTACCGGGCATTCTACCTATTGTCGCGTCGTCAATGGACGAAGCTGCGGAAAAGGAGGCTTTACTCGAAAAACTTGTCCCTGAACAGGTAGGAATTGACCTGGTTTCATATTGGGTAGGAATGGATCTTTCGGGATACCCGATCGACGGACCTATTCCGGCCCTGCCAGATGAAGCCAGCTTTAACGGCCAGCGCACCAACCTGGTAAAAGTGAAACAATACCAGAGTGAAGGGCTGACGATTAGGGAAGTTGCCAAATTAGTGGCTAATGTCGGCACTGCACCGACCATAAAGGGAACACCGAAACAAATTGCAGATCAATTGGAGGAATGGTTCACAGCAAAAGCAGCCGACGGGTTTAACCTGATGTTTCCAACAATTCCGGAGGAGTGGATGAATTTCATGCGGGATGTTATCCCTGAGTTACGCCGCAGGAACTTGGTTCCATCGCAATACGCTCCGGGAACATTACGCGACCGTTTAAATCTTCCTAGGCCAGTCAATCAATTTTCAAAATAAACATAACAGTTATTTCCTATGAATAGCGCAGCACCTACAGAAAACACGACACCGAACACTACAGACGTTCCGGTTCAGCAATTTCGCCAGGCAATGAGGGAACTCGCCGGCGCGGTTTCCATTATTACCGTTGGTGATGAATATAACAGGACAGGCTTTGTCGCGACCTCTGTTTCCTCATTTTCGGCTGAGCCGCCACGTATAATTCTTTGTATCAGCCTGACCTCCTCTTCCTGGGCGGTACTATCAAAAACCCACCGGTTTGGGGTTAATTTCATGCGCGAAGGCGAAGATGCCATAGCCAGCCGTTTTACCGGATTTGGCGGGATAAAGGGTGAAGCCCGTTATGAGGGCGCGGAATGGATTGGATTGCCTACTGGCACCCAGGTGTTAAAGGATGCCCTCGCATCGATTGACTGTACCCTTGAAGAATCGCTGGAGCGTCATGACCACGCCATCGTTATAGGAAAAGTGGAAAGTATAAGGATTTGTGACCAGGGGAGTCCTTTATTATGGTTTAAATCTAAGTTTTATTCAATGGGCGGTCCAGTAGTTACCACATAAAATATCCGGCAGAATCATTTAAAAAATCTACATTATGAGTTTGACAAAAATAAAATACCAGACCGTAAAATTGGAAGGTTATAATGTCTTTTATAGAGAGGCGGGTTCAAAAGATGCGCCAACCATTTTGTTATTACATGGTTACCCCACATCTTCTCACATGTACCGGAACCTGATAAACCGGCTTAGTGATCAAAACCATGTGATAGCACCGGACCTTATAGGGTATGGTTTTTCCGACGCGCCTCATTATAAATCCTTTGATTATACATTCGATAACCTGACTAGGTATGTTCAGGCTCTGATCGATCACCTGGATCTTAAACGTTTCGCTATTCAGGTTTTTGATTATGGAGCACCGGTAGGCTATCGTTTAGCGGCAGCAAATCCGCGTAAAATAACCGGGATTATTTCACAAAATGGAAATGCTTATGAGGAAGGTTTAAGTGATGGATGGGCGATTGTTAAAAAATATTGGGCTGATCCTTCCGAAGAAAACCGCAATAACTTAAGGTCTCCGTCAAATGCAGCCGCGATCCAATGGCAGTACTTTACAGGCGCGGAAGACAAAACTTTAGTGGCACCGGAAGCCTACACCCTTGACCAGATTTTTATGGACCGTCCTGATAACGAAGAAGCCCAGCTGGACCTGTTTAAGGACTATGCATCCAATGTCGAATTATACCCATCTTTTCAGGAATATTTCCGGACTTTTCAGCCACCGCTTTTAGCAGTATGGGGTGAAAACGATCCTTACTTCATACCTGCGGGTGCAAACGCTTTTAAACGTGATTTGCCTGATGCGATTATAAAGTTTTTTAATGCCGGGCATTTCGCATTAGAGACTAAAATGGATGAGATATGTCTTGAAATCGTAAAGTTCCTAAAAACACTTCCAAAATAAAGGATGACAAATAAAATTAATATATTGACAATCAGCACTCTAATTAAACACTCATCTAAAAAATAAATATATATAAAACAGACTTGTCTGTTTTATTGTAATTATTACATACTTTTGAATAATGAAAAAAAGATCAATCAGGGATGCAATCGTTAATACGTCTATTCGACTGTTTTATAAACAGGGTTATAGTAATACCGGCATTAATCAAATTATTGAGGAAGCTGATATCTCGAAGTCATCCCTTTATCAGCATTTTCGTGCAAAGGAGGATTTGCTGATAGTCTATTTAGAAGTGACAGGAAAGGATACTTTAAACGGATTAAAGGAAGCTGCCGATAAGTACACCATCCCTAAGGATAAGATCCTGTCCATCTTTGAGTATTTGGAACGGTTAGTTCAGCAAAATGAATTCTACGGTTGTCACTTTTTAAATATGGTCTATGAGTTACCCGAGGATGCGGTCAAAATCAAGGAGATCGTAAAAAAACAGAAAGATACGGTTCGTGCACTTTTCGAGGAGATTTTGGCGCCTCTTCATAGAGCAGGCTTGGCAGATGAAATCTATACTTTATTTGAGGGCGCCTTAATTGCCAATAAAGTTCATAATGACCATTGGCCTATCGTTACGGCTAAGAATGTAATTCGTAAAATAATTTAAAACGATTTAATAGAGAGCAAACAATTACTTGATTTTAATAAATAATTTGTCATAAGACAAAAGCTACAAACAGTAAAATTAACAACTATGAAAAAGCAATCAGTGAGTTTTAAAACTCTAAATGTGGAAGGTATCAATATCTTTTACAGGGAAGCAGGTGATCCTTTAAAACAACCAATCATTTTTTTAAATGGTGTTCCTAATTCCTCCAGCGCGTTCCAGGAATTAATGGAAGACCTTCAGGATAAGTATTACCTAATTGCACCTGATTATCCCGGATTTGGACAAAGTGACGTGCCTGATCAAAAAGACTATGAATATACGTTTGATAACATTTCAAAAACCGTTGAGAAATTCATCGATCAACTTGGTCTCCAAAATCCTAATGTATACGCTATTGGTTACGGAGGTCCGGTAACGTTCCGTATCGCTACCCGAAGGAAAAATTTGTTTAAGAATATAATACTGCAAAATTCAAACGCCTATGAACAAGGTCTTGGCCCTGCAATGGCGAATGCGGAACCTTTTCTTACAAACAGGAATGAAGAAACTGAAAAATTGGTGAAACCGCTTTTAACGCTTGACGGTATCAAACTCTTTTTCTTGGAAGGTGCTAAAGATCCCGGCAAAATTAACCCGGACCATTATATGAATGCACTGCATCATTTAAGCCGTCCCGGCCAGGAAGAACTCCAATTAGACCTGTTACACGATTATGCCAGCAATGTTGCTTTATATCCTGAATGGCAAAAATGGTTGAAAGAAACCCAGCCAAGAATGTTGTTGGTATGGGGTAAAAATGATGTTTTTTTCCCGTTATCGGCTGCAGAGGCAATCAAGGCCGACGTTCCAACAGCGGAGCTTCATGTCTATGATACCAGCCATTTGGCTTTAGAAGAATGCCATGGGGAAATTGCTGAAGAGATCATAAACTTCCTGGGATAAAAAAATTTTGCCATTTATAATACAGAGTTGTCTGTTTTTATAAGTCATTAATCATTTAAAGTCATCAAAAAATATCATCATGAAAACACAAATTGTAAAGTACCTAAAAGCGAAGGTTGAGGATCTTGAAATTTTTTACCGGGAGTCAGGACCGAAGGATGGACCGGTTATCCTGCTTTTGCATGGATTTCCTACCTCATCCCACATGTATCGTAATTTAATTCCATTATTGAATGAAAAGTATCATGTAATCGCACCCGACCTTCCAGGTTTTGGTTATTCGGATGCGCCAAAAAATACAGAGTTTGAGTATACATTTGACCATATCACCAAATATATACAAGGGCTGATTGATCAGCTGGAATTAAAACGTTTTGCCCTGTATGTATTTGATTATGGTGCTCCTGTAGGCTTCCGCCTTGCAGTCGCCAACCCGGAAAAAGTAACAGGCATCATCTCACAAAATGGAAATGCGTATGTAGAGGGCCTCAGCGAAGGCTGGAACCCATTCCAGAAATATTGGGCAGATCCAAGCGAAGAAAATCGCAATAACCTGCGTGGAATGTCAACAGCCCAAACGACACAGTGGCAATATTTTACCGGAGTTGCTGATCCAACCCTTGTCGCCCCGGAGTCTTATACGCTGGACCAATATTTCCTTGATCGTCCCGGCAATGTTGAAATTCAGCTGGACCTGTTTAAAAGTTACGCCAGCAACGTGGCGCTTTATCCTACTTTCCAGGAATACTTTAGGAAAAGTCAGCCCGCAGTACTAGCGGTATGGGGCGATAAAGACCCATTTTTCCTTCCTCCTGGTGCAGAAGCTTTCAAGCGTGATCTCCCTAAGGCAACGGTTAAGTTTTATGATACGGGCCATTTCGCATTAGAAACGCATGTTCAGGAGATTGGCGAAGAAATCGTAGAGTTCTTAAGCAAGCTTCCGGAATAAATCAGCCAACATATCAGCGTTAAGGCATTAGCATTCATGCCTTAACGCTATTTACATAGCAGGGAATATTAATGGCAAAAGCACTGTAAATAATAATGCAAACAACAACTCATATTGACTTAAAATCGGCTTTTACACAGGTCAGGGCCGCTACGGAAAAAATTTGCAAGCCATTGGAAATTGAGGACTATGTGGTGCAGCCTATCTCTGATGTGAGTCCCCCAAAATGGCATCTGGGACATACGACCTGGTTTTTTGAAACTTTCTTATTGATACCACATGTAGCTGGATACGAACCCTATGATCATGAATTTAATTTCGTGTTCAATAGCTATTATGAATCCATTGGCAGCCGCGTAATTCGTACCGACCGCGGAAATTTGAGCCGCCCCACAGTAAATAGCATTTACAAATACCGAAAATACGTGGACGTGGTGATGTCCCATTTTTTAGAACGGAGTGATCTAACTCAGGAGGTAATAGACCTCGTTATACTTGGGCTTAATCATGAACAGCAACACCAGGAATTATTATTTACCGATATTAAATATATCCTTGGACATAACCCGCTTTTTCCCGAATACCGGAAAGATATCGATTATTCTATTCCTTCTAAAAAAACTGAAAATTTTATCCTGGTTATTCCTGAAGGGAACTATGAGGTTGGCTATAACGGCAACAGTTTCTCCTGGGATAATGAATTAGGCAGGCACAAAATTTACTTAAATTCATATGCGATCTGTTCCAACCTGGTAAGCAATGCGGAATACCTCGAATTCATCCTAAATGGCGGATACCAGGATTTCAGGTACTGGCATGCCGAGGGTTGGGATTGGGTAAAGAAGAACCACATTTTAGCCCCCCTTTATTGGCACACTATAAATGGTCAATGGCATAACTTTACTTTCCGGGGTATGTTACCAATCGATCCGGATGAGCCGGTTTGCCATGTGAGTTATTTTGAAGCTTATGCATACGCAAACTGGAAAGGAATGCGATTACCGACAGAGTTTGAATGGGAAGTTGCGGCCGCAGACTTTAACTGGGGCCACCGATGGGAATGGACTGCCAGCGCCTATGTACCATATCCTGGATACCGACAAGCTCCGGGAGCGCTTGGAGAATACAATGGAAAATTCATGGTGAATCAACAGGTGCTTCGGGGAGCCTCAGAAGTCACATCTATTAACCATAGCAGGATTACCTATAGGAATTTTTTTCAAACGAATGTACGATGGCAGTTTGCCGGGATACGATTGGCCAAATAAAATTTAAACCCATGGAAACATTAAAAGAAAACATTAAAACCTCAAATGGGCTGGAAATTGCCGGCATTATATTAGTTGCGCTGGCATTAAGGCCCTCGCTCGTATCCATGGGTCCAAGTATACCTGCGATCCAGCATTATTTTGGGCTATCTCATTTCACCACCGGTTCATTAATTTCCATTCCGGATCTGTTAATGGGCTTGTTAGCGCTGCCTACGCCTTGGCTGGCTAATAAACTTGGCAGGGATAAGCTGATTATTGGTGCTTTGTTATTGCTTGCTGCGTCTACATTAGCAAGGGCGCTTTCCCTTACTGTAGCCACACTGTTAATTTGCACTGCCGGGGTTGGAACTGGCATCGCCATTGCAGGTACATTGTTATCCGGGTTTGTAAAGGCAAATTTTTCGACAAAAGCAGCATTGGTAATGGGTATTTACACTACTTCACTATCAATGGGAAGCACCATTTCCGCGCTCAGTACCGCACCAATTTTAAAAGCTACCGACAGCTGGCGCTTTGCAACTGGTGTTTGGACAATTGCCGGTGTAATAGGCTTGGTGGCCTGGATGCTTGTTGCTGCTAAAGAAAAGAAAAAAACCGTTGACCAGATAAAAAAGGCAACGATAGAAATACCATGGAAAAATGGAATGGCATGGCGAATTGCCTTATTTTTTGCCTGTGTTAACCTCATTTTTTATTCACTGGTTGCCTGGACAGCACCATTGTTTATTGAACACGGGTTAAGCACCAGTAATGCAGGTTATATTTTAGGCTGCTTTACGTTTTTTTTCATGCTGTCAAGCCCGGTATTTGGATCGCTTAGTAAGTCATTGGATCGGCGACTTTGGCTGGTCACCGGTTGTTTGATCAGTCTATCCGGACTATTATTGATCGCTTTTTGTCCCGGATTTTCACCGTTTATCATCATCGGCATTTTGGCCATTGGACTAGGAGGGACATTCACCTTAGCAATGACGCTTCCGTTGGACAATACAAATACCCATCATGAAACAAACGCTTGGACTGCTTTTATATTAACCATTGGGTATGTGATAGCTGCTATAGGCCCGATAGCCCTGGGTGCCCTTCGTGATTATACAGGGAATTTTACCAGCCCGATGCTGGCCCTTGCTGGTGTATCAATAATCATGCTGATTATTTCATTTACGCTAAAGCCGGTCAACATCAACCATCCCAAATAAGACATTCTGCATAAGGCTGAATTTCTGCCTTAATTTTTAAAACATAAATATTACTCTAATGACTACAAGCAACTTCAATATCGAAAAAATCATAGCAATATCAACTCCTGAAAAAGAAGAAGTAACCTTTTGCAAGGATGTGATTGAAGGGCTGTCATCATCTCCAAAATTTTTGCAATCAAAATATTTTTATGATTGCGCCGGAGACAGTCTTTTTCAGGAAATTATGGACTGTGAAGAATATTATCCGTTCAATTGTGAGTTGGAAATATTCCGGGAGCGCACAAAGGACCTGGCGGACATTATTTTACGACAAAGTACCTCCTTTGATCTGATCGAGCTGGGCGCTGGGGATTGTACAAAATCGAATTATTTACTGAAATATCTTGTTGACATCAATGCGGATTTCACCTACAGACCCATAGACATTTCCGCTAATATTATTGACTATCTGCACCTGGAATTACCGGTAACTGTACCCGGAATTAATGTTGAAGGACTGAACGGAGATTATTTTGAAATGCTTGGAAAAGCAAAGGACTTATCAAGCAATAGAAAGGTTGTTCTTTTTTTAGGCTCAAACCTGGGCAATATGCTACCTGCTGAGGCAATTGCTTTTTGCCAGGAACTGCGCCAAAATTTAAACCAGGGCGATATTGCCATTATTGGACTGGATTTAAAAAAACATCCTGCAACTATCCTTGCAGCTTATAATGACAAAGCGGGAATTACGAGCGCTTTTAATTTAAATCTTCTTCAGAGAATAAACAGGGAACTTAATGCAAATTTCGATACTAATCAATTCGAACATTACCCGGTATATGATCCTGAAACCGGAAGTTGTAAAAGTTACCTGATCAGCCTGGAAGATCAATCCGTTGAAATAAATACAAAGCGGGGCTTTAAAACCATTCATTTTAAAAAGAACGAGTCGATTTTTATGGAGGTTTCACAAAAGTATACCCCAGAGCAAATTACCTGCCTGGCTAAGCAGGCGTCCTTTAAGCCGATAAAAATGCTCTATGATCAAAAGAAATGGTTCGTCGACACCATTTGGCAAGTCCTTTAATTTCTTTTATTATGAAAAAAGAAGACAAAAAAACGGGTATGGCGATGCATAGCCATATGGATACGCAAAAGAAAATGGCCATGGGAATGATGCCGGATAATGGCACACCGGAACGTATATATTCCTTTTCTGATGGGGTATTTGCCATCATCATTACGATTATGATCCTGGAATTAAAAAGGCCTGAATCCCCGACTTTTCACGCGCTTTTTATCTTGTGGCCAACATGGCTTAGTTATGGGGTAAGTTACCTATTCATAGCTATTGTGTGGATCAACCACCACTTTCTAATGCGTTATGCCCAATCGGCAAAGTTGAAATTGATGTGGGCGAACTTTGCGCACTTGTTTTCTGTATCCTTCATTCCTTTTTTAACGAAATGGCTGGCAGATACGCAATTCGCTTCCGTGCCGGTGGCCTTATATGCTTTTGTCTTCGTTTTGGTAAACCTTACCTATTTATGGCTGATATGGGAAACTTTATGTGACGACATGGGAAGAGCTGTTCCAGCGAGAGCTAGGTATCTGTTGCACCTACGCTCGTTTATCACTTTGGGAGCGTTTATTTCGGCTGTGGTCATTGCATTTTGGTTCCCTTATATAAGCTTCGGGTTAATTGTTCTTTGCCTGATCATGTATACCCGCCCCGAAGTCCCCAAATTAAAACCCGATGAAATGCTACCTGAAGAACTTTAAAAACCTATAAAAATCCTATGAAAACGAAAATTGCAATTGTAACCGGCGCTAGTGCCGGAATCGGAAGAGCTACCGCCATCCGATTAGCCAAAGAATTTACCGGCATCGTGCTTGTGGCTCGTCAAGGAAATGAACTGGAAAAGACCGCGGCGGAAATTAACGCCATTGGCACCGAAACATTGCTGATTCCCGCCGACCTTCGATTGGTGGAATCGGTCGATCAGGTGATCAGCCAAACGACTGAAAAATTTGGAAGAATCGATGCGCTTGTTAATGTTGCAGGAGCAGTTCCTCAAATTCACTTATTTGATATGACCGATGAGCAATGGAACGATGGTGCAGAAATGAAACTGCATGGCGCACGCCGACTGGCGATAAAAGCCTGGCCATTTTTAAAAGAATCCAATGGCTCTATAGTTTTTATCTCAGGGAATTCGGCGGAAAGTCCTAAACCTGGGTTTGCTGCGGTAGCCACCATTAATGCGGCAATTTGCGCATTATCCAAGGCATTTGCCGAACAGGGCATCATAGACGGGGTGCAGGTTAATACTGTTCTACCCGGCCCTGTAATGAGTAACCGCCGAATAGGATTTCTCGAAAAATGGTCAAAAGCTAATAATCTTTCCATGGAGGAAGCGAAACAACAGTTCCTTCAGGAGGCCCATATTGGTCGGTATGGAAAACCGGAAGAAGTGGCTGATTTGATAGCCTATATGTTATCACCAGGCGCAAAATGGCTGATCGGTACCGCTATCCGGATTGACGGAGGTGAAATTAAGGGCATTTAAGAAGAATAGATAACGCTATTTAAAAATGCTTTCTGAAACCTAATCTAATCACTGGTAAAGTCACATCACCTATGAATATTGCCAAAGAACAACCAAATAAAAATATACAATTGAAAGAGTTTGCTGAATGGCAAACCGTTTACTATGACCATCTATATAATTTCGCAAGTTACCGGGTAAATGATAAAGAATTAATAAAGGATCTTATTCAGGATACATTTTTAGCAGGAATTCAAGGGAGAAATAAATTTCAGCAGGCAAGCAGTGAGCTTACCTGGTTAACAGCCATTCTGAAATATAAGATCTACGATGTAAGCAGATCCAAAGAAAAGCGATCAATCGTCTATGTGAATTGTCAACATTTACCTGACCTATGTTTTTTAGCATCCGGTGGAAACAAAAAGGAAGCTGATGCCATAGCTGAAAGGTTAGACGCAAAAAGCTTTCAAGTCGAAATTAACGCGTTTGTAGAAACCTTGCCAAATCGTTGGCAGCAGCTATACCAGTTTAAGTATCAGCTTGGAATGAACTCGAGGCTAATACAGGAAAAATTGAATTTGTCCAAAAGTAACTATTGGATCATTTCTCACCGGTTAAGGAAATCATTGCAGCTATGGTATTTAAACAGACAGAATTAGAATATTAAATATGATGTTACTCCAAATAAAAAATAATGCGCTTGATTGGGGAGCAATTTCCTCCTGGCTGACTGTATTCGTTTATATTATTAACGCCATTTTACTATATAAAGCACTCAGTTCACAAAGAGCGGTGCAGGAAAACCAACAGCGCATGACTGACTGGCAAAGATATATGTGGCGTGAAAAAATTAAGCCCAGGTTTTCCGCTGAGCTTTCGGCTTATTTGAAAAGTGATGATCCTGATAATTTAGTATTTGTTGCGCAAACCAAATTCAAACTCAATGACCATGAGGCCCACAATGTGAGCTTTCCTTATGAACCACTATATTATGGTTTAAAACATCATGGCAAACAGATGAAGGTAAAGGAAACCGGCAATCATTTACGTAATACAACCATCGACTGCGATTTCGTGGTAGAAGGGGTTTATGTTCCGAGAGAATGCAGGAACGGAAAAATTGTGATGCAGTTTTGTTTACATGCTATGGATGACTTTCAGAATGAATATGAGCAACGCTTTTTGTTCAATTTCGAATTGCCGGAAAAGGCATCAAAAATAATGAATACCTTCCTCAGGAAGTTCAGGCCTTCGAACCTGTGTTAACACATATTAAGGGTGAAATTTTCGAACCCGCATCCAGAGGCTGATTAAAGAAAGGAGGTAATAGGTCTTAATATTTATAATAAATATTAACAAGCCGTGAAGGAGTTTTATTGTAGCAATCGTTCCACTGTCTTTCTTGCGCTGGTTACAGGCCATAATTCGCCATGAACTTTATTGGCAATCATCGCACCATCAAATAAAGTGTAAATCTCATTTGCTAAATCTTCTTTTCCAATGGGTTCAAGGAGACGGGCAAAAAGGCTACGCAAACTGTTCTTTTGTTTCTTAATTTGCTCGGTAACAACTTGATTGTCTTTGGGAATCTCCGATATGACATTCAGGAAAGTGCAACCATAATAATCATCAGTTTCAACGATTTTTATTAGCTGGTCGAAAATGGCAAGAACTTGTTTTTTGGGATCCTTATGCTTCATCGCGGCTGCAAGCATTGATTCATCGGTTGCCTCTCCAACCGTAATCAGGTATTCCATTAATATTTCTTCCTTGGAGCGGAAGCTGGCATATAGAGATGATTTGACTACTCCGGATTCTTCAATGATTTGATTAATTCCGGTATTGACATAACCTTGCTTATAGAATAAGCGGCCGGCGGTGTCAATGATTCTGTCACGGATAGCATTCTTTCTCTCTTTACGCATAAGACAAAGTTAAAATAAAAAAATCAAACAGACAAGTCTGTTTCCTTTGTACTATTGACCAAAATATGAAAACATGTGTACAAACCACAGAACGAGAAAGTTAAAAGTGAAAAAAATATTTGATCCTGCAAAGGTTTTTTTCAGGCGATCTCATTTTTTGAATTTTTTTTTAAATAAAATACAATATAATAATAATGAAACAGACTACTCTGTTTTATATATTTGTTTTATTTTTTAGTATTGAGATTCTATTTGATTTATATAAAAATATAAAAATAATTAACACTGCTTTCGGTGCTCATGATTAGAGGATAAGAGGAATGCAAAATGAAGGTTATATCAGTAAATGTCGGGCTTCCTAGGGAAGTAGAATGGAAAGGTCAGAAAATAACAACCTCTATCTTCAAGGAACCGGTGTGTGGCAAAACGATAGTGAGACTGCTTAACTTAGATGGTGATGGCCAGGCGGACCTCAATGCGCATGGCGGGGAACATCGTGCAGTATTTGTATACCAAAAAGAATCTTATGCCTATTGGGGTGATTATCTGAAGCGGGGCGATTTGAAATATGGGCAGTTTGGCGAAAACCTGACTGTCGAAGGACTTCCTGATGCAGATGTTTGTATTGGTGATCAATACCAGATTGGAACGGCCACCTTTGAGGTGACTCAACCGAGGGTAACTTGTTATAAAATAGCGATTAGTATTGGAGTGCCGGAAATGCCAGCCTTGCTTGTTGCCCATAAACGTCCGGGTTTTTATTTCAGGGTGCTTCAGGAGGGTGAAATATGTGCCGGTGATACCATAAATAAATTAAAATCAGGCCCTGAAAATATGACTGTTGAAGAAATTGACCAACTGTTATATTCAAGCCAACACCCGCAGCAAAGTTTGGAAAAGGCATTGAAAATCCCTGCATTAAGTGAGGGCTGGCAATGGTCTTTTAATGGATTATTGGAGGCAGCGATCCATGGTGTTAAGGCGGGAAATGCAGGGTTAAACCAAACTGCGCCTATTGCCTGGACAGGATTTAAGCCATTTACAGTAAAGCGAATTCATGATGAATGTATTGGCATTCGTTCTTTTGACCTTACCAGCAAAGAAAATTTAACAATTCCTGACTATTTACCGGGTCAGCACATTGCGCTTCGCCTGAATATTAATGGAGAAAATACACCAACAATTAGGATGTATTCCTTGTGTGGTCCATCTCATACGGATTTTTATCGCATTGCCGTAAAAATTGAACCTGGAGGTTTGGGAAGTAGCTATTTGCACCAGCAGATTAAAACGGGGGATATTATTGAGATAAGCGCTCCCCGAGGGGAATTTATTTTAGCAAATGGCGACAATCCGGTTGCGCTACTAAGTGCAGGTGTCGGAATAACCCCTGTGATTGCTATGTTATATGCCTTATCTGCGATACGCTCCACACGAAAAATATTTTGGCTGCATTCGGCCCAAAACGGAGCCCATCAATCGTTTCCTGGTGTAGCTCATCAACTTGGAGAAGGGCTTTCTGATTTTAATTGTGTTCAAATTTTTAGCCGACCTGATGAAAAAGAAAAAGTTGGGGTTGATTATGATCTAAGCGGGCATTTAAACCTTGACATGCTGAAATCGCTAAATATTCCACTTGATACGGAATGTTATTTATGTGGCCCGGCTGCCTATTTGAATGAGACTACTGAAGCTTTAAAAAGTTTGGGCATACCGGATAATCATATAAAATATGAAGCCTTTGGAAACGAACGGTCACCGAAAAATAAGAAAGCAATTGCGCCGCATTTACCAATAGATAATTCCGGGGAAGGCCCATTGATCACTTTTACCAAAAGCAATATTTCATTTAAGTGGAATGTTAAATGGAATAGTTTGCTGGAGGCTGCTGAGGCGGCAGAAATTCCTGTCCAATGGTCATGCCGAGTTGGCGTTTGTCATCGTTGTGAGAGTAGTTGCTTGGATGGAAAGGTTAATTATGATCCTGCGCCCTTTGATAATCCAGCTGAGGGAAATGTATTACTATGCTGTGCAAAACCGCTTACCGACATTCTACTGGATTTATGACTTAATTATCATTGGAAATTTTCAATGCTATAAATAGAATTTCGATATGCCCGAATGAAAGTTTCAGTATAAACCCAACACTGAATTATATATACCTAAAACCTGGACAAATACTGTATGAAGAACAAAGAGGAAACTAAACAAAGAATTATAAACGCTGTCGGTGAAATATTTAAAGTTGAGGGTCGCGAAGGACTAAATTATGCAAGGATCGCCAAAAGGACTGGAGTTGATCGCGGGTTGATTTATCGATATTTTGGAAAGGACATAAATAATCTGATAGAGGCTTACGTTGTACAAAAAGACTACTGGCTGAAATTCGCTGAGCATATAAATGCAGAAGTTAAAAAAAATTACCATGATAGTAGTAAGGATTTGGTGATAGATATATTAATGAATCACTGGCGGTATTTTTCTGTAGAAACCGAAATGCAGCAGCTTATTTTATGGGAGCTGTCTGGGAAAAGCGATTTGATGAGAAGCATTCATAACACCAGGGAACTAATGGCACAGCCTATTATTGAATTGGCAGAAGCTGACCTTAAAAACAAAAACGTTAAGTTTAAACCGATAGCCGTGTTATTGGAGATTATGATGAATGAGACCACACCATTTCGGCGCAAGCTGACCCACTGTTTCGGGGCAAACTGACCAGGGCATTTCGGGGCAAACTGAC
>NZ_JACCBZ010000005.1 GCF_013408825.1 Mucilaginibacter tundrae | reverse complement strand
ACATGCTTTTATAGCATTTGCTGCAACCCAAAAGTCAGCTAACCCAGTGGTCAATTTGGCCCGGAATAGGGTGGTCAGCATCTCCATAATATACAGTTAGTGACCGCAACCATTGTAAGAAGGTATGCTCCAGAAGAAACGCCCCAAACTCCAACATTTGTTGGGTCGATGCCGTATTGCCTGGCGTTACTGCGTAAAAACCGAATTGCTGATTTTAGATCTGCAATACCTTCTTTATAAGTTACACCATCGCGTACAGTCCTGTATTCTGCACTTGCTACAACAAACCCCGCCTCGGCAAGATAAGTCCTAAGATCAAGATTGTTTTCCTTAGTTGCAAATATGAAGCCACCGCCGGACGCGAATAAAATAAGCGGTTTCAGGACCTCCGTTATCGGAACCTGGATATCCATAAACAAGCTGCGCCCGTTTGTATTAGCCGTTTTTGGTGACCTGTATAAGACGTTTTCAAAAGTGGTAAGTGTCACTTTTCCGTTGATGATTGGTTGGTTAGGGTCTGGATGGATGACGATACTGGTGCTTGTATCACCAGATCTGACTGAAGTTGCAAACTGGAAATTTTTGGCAATAAAATCTTTTGCGCTTCCTGCCGGTTCTGTAGATTTATTTTCCATAAGAGCTATTTTTTTAGGAGATAAAGAAATCATTGTTCAACTTTTGGCCAATAGACCAGAGCAATGAAATCGGACATTTTCCAAACCAATTTCACACAAAGCAATTAGATTTGCGACTTGCATTTTGTGATTTGAATCACAAAATGACCTTGGACGTTTTCAAAAACGGTTCGTGGCCATCTTGGAAAAGTACCTTATACAATCATAAACACAAAGACATTTTGCAATCAAAGTTCGGCTTGAATAAACTGCGCTAGAGTAACAAATGCTTCTTCCTTTCTTGAATAATAAGTAGCCTGGCCCTTACGGACCGATTTGACTAAGCCGGCACGTTGTAGAATTATAAGGAACTCTGAAACGGTAGATTGTGTAAGCCCTGATTTTCTTTGTATTTGCCCTACTGAAATGCCCAGTTTAAAACCGTTTATTTGTTCAGGAAAGTGCCGTTCAGGCGCTTTCAACCATTGCAATATTTCCAGCCTGGTTTTATTCGATAGCGCCTTGAACACCTCTAACTCATTCATTTAGGATTTTAAAAAATAGCTGTTCATCAGTTCGAAATAGTCCTGATCATTGTGGTTAAGCCTTCCGTTTACGTAAAGTTCGGCATCTTTGCCGATGACGTATCTCAACCGGTTCGTATCATCTGTGGCAGCCTGAAAAATAACTTCAGCTACCTCTTCTGAAGTAGCATTCGGACTGGCCATATGCTGCGTCACTTTAGGGCGATTTAGTTGAAAATATTTAATCATTTCGTCGTAAGCTTGGATGCCGTTAGGTACTTCCTCTATAGACGTTGTTCCGAAATTTGTACGTACACCACCTGGCTCTATCAATTTTACACGGATATTCACGGCCGACAGTTCATAAGACAAGGCTTCTGTAAAGCCCTCCACAGCGAACTTGGTTGAATGGTACAAGCTCAGCAAAGGTATAGTGATTCGGCCGCCCATTGAAGATATGTTAATGATCAGTCCGGAGCCACGCTCACGAAAATAGGGTATAATTGCCTGTGTAACATCCATTAAGCCGAAGACGTTAACATCATATTGCCTCTTGATTTGTTCCTTTGTCAACGACTCGAAAACTCCTCTTAAAGCATAACCTGCATTATTGACCAAGACGTCTATAGAACCGAATCTCGCGAGGCCATCGGCGATTGCCTTGCGAATCGTAGGCTCATCCTGTACATCAAGTTTTAGTACGCAAATGTTGGCTATTGTTGTTAATTCTTCTTCTTTTTCAGGTGAACGCATGGTTGCAATTACGTTCCAGCCGTTTGCAGCAAATAATTTAGCGGATGATTTCCCAAAACCGGACGATGCGCCGGTAATTAATATTGTTTTGTTCATTTTAGTGTTTTTTTAAATGGCCACATCGTCGTGATCGGTATTTACTACAACTGTTTCCCACGATGCAATATCATTTTCCATGGCTGCGGTCTTAGCGCGATATGCAGCTAATGTATCCCTACCCAATGGAAGGTGAACAGGAGGGTTTTCGGAAGCGGCAAGCTTAATAATCGCCGCTGCCAGTTTTACCGGGTCGCCGGGTTGCTTATAGCTTACCTGTGTAGCAAATTCACGCATCTGGCCCACAGTTCCGGCGTAATCGTCAATTATATTTCCAGCACGGGTTAAAGATGAGCCGTCAAGGAAATTTGTACGGAAATAACCGGGCTCTACAACCGTTGCAAAAATACCCAGAGCTTTCAGTTCATCGGCCATCGCCTCCGTAATACCTTCGAGTGCAAATTTTGTGGACGCATATAGTCCCCAACCTAGAGCGCTCGCTAAACCGCCAACAGAGGAGATATTAATCACATGGCCGCTTTTTCTGGCCCGCATGTAGGGCAAAATTGCACGGGTTACATGCAGCAGACCGAAGACATTAGTATCATACATCTTTCGGATTTCCATGTCTGTACCCTCTTCAATTGCACTAAGTAAGCCGAATCCGGCATTGTTAACCAGCACATCGATTTTTCCAAACTTTTCAATCGCGGCTTCAGCAGCAGTTTTTGTTGCTGCC
This sequence comes from Mucilaginibacter tundrae, assembly GCF_013408825.1. GTDB lineage: Bacteria > Bacteroidota > Bacteroidia > Sphingobacteriales > Sphingobacteriaceae > Mucilaginibacter. The sequence continues at coordinate 467,236 of NZ_JACCBZ010000005.1, read as the reverse complement.
TCATTCGCTACATCAAGCGTGAGCACATGAAGATTTTTATTGTCGGCAGCGATTTCGGTGAGCTCGTTTATTTGGCCCCGAACTGTAGCTACTCCCTTATCCCCGGCAATAAGCGCGGCCTTAGTTATCTCCAAACCGAACCCCCTGGAGGCTCCGGTTATAAACCATACTTTTTGATTCTCCATTTTAAAATATTTAATTATGTGTATTTCCCGGTAAGCGGCTCAATATATCTGCAAACGCTATGTTGTCCAGGAATGCGAATCCTTTGACGATTTTTCCGTTATGCATTTGCAGGTTCCAGCAATATGAAGCATTGTATGGTTTGCCATCTTTCGCCGTGGCTTGCCCGTCCCATAACACCAGCACCATATTGCCATCAGCATAGATATTTCTTATTGTCGGCACTATTTTTTGTGAAAGTCGTTCGTTAAGCGGGATGATCAACTCATCCATAAATTGTTTCTTTCCGATATAGGTTTTTGCCTGGGGCGAAGATCCGGCGATTGTCCACTGGATATCATCATCAATCAGGTCGAAAACGTTGCCGGTTCCTTTAGTCCATTTATCAAACCCCTCTATTATTAATTCTTTATTCGTTTTCATTGTTCTTTGGGCTTTTGTTGTATTAAACAGGCCAACCGTCATCACAGAAATTAATATTAAAGCCAGGCACTTTTTAGAACTTGGCTTTTTCTCTACATTATCTTCCATTTTTGATGCTTTAAAAAATATCGAATCTGCTTGTCGAGTACAAACATCGTTAAAGGAGCAGCTGGAAGTTATAGCAATATCAAAGGGTATTATATGAAATTCAAAGAAGCTGCATTTGAATATTGGTTAAATAATGCTTGCAAGAACCGTATAATGGATCACAAAAAACCCCTGCTATGGTATAGCAAGGGTGTATATATTCGCAGTAAACTAGCTTGCTCAGCGAATGTAACTGCGTCTGAATTCTGCCGGCGTAATCCCGATGTATTTCTTAAAAAAAAGGCTGAAATTAGGTTGTTCTGCAAAACCAATTGCAAAACCAATGTCTTGCAATGTCCAATCAGTTTGCAAAAGCAATACTTTACTTTCTTCCAACAGGCGGTTCCTAATGTGGGTGCTCACGTTTTGGCCGGTATGTTTCTTTAGTAAAGCGTTTAAATAGTTAGGATGAATAGCCAAGTCGTCTGCGAATTCTTTCACCGTTTTTATTCGCAAAGGTTTACTATAATTTATACCGGAAGTTTCTTTCTCCAACAATTGGAAAAAATGATGTAGATGATTAAACTCGACACTAACAACATCAGGAGCTGGATAATGAGCACTCCTCATGCTTTCGGTCATGATCAATTGCATATAGGCCTGCAATGCATCGTTAGCAAGGGCGCTGCCGTCGGCTGCTTCCTCGTGCATTTGTCTGAACAGACGATCAATTGCAGTAACCGACTTTTCGGTTAATCGAATTACGCTTTTGCTAGCGTCTGAAAATAAATGATATTTTTCGGATACCGATTTAAGCATGGAATAGCCATCGAGATACCTTTTTTTAAACAGGCAGAAATGGCCGGCAGACTGGGCCGATAAGTTTTTCCAGGAGATAATCTCATTGGGGTGTAAAAACAAAATAGTAGGCTCTTCTATATAATAGGTATTAATACCAAGCGTGAAGACGCCCACTCCCTCGGTTATGAACAGTATCTTATAGAAATCCCGACGGTTTGGTGAAAGATAATTTTTGCACGCATTTGTTTCCCGATTTACAATTTTAATCGTCCAGTCTTCATAATAATCCCTGGCTACCGGAAGCAAATCAGGAATATCACGGAGCATTTCAATATTTTTACTATCTAAAGTGGTGAAGGCCATAGGGTACAAAACTAAAATATCCTTAGTTCCCAATCGTCATTGTTTAATAAAAATCGACGGCGTTGACCCCAGATGACCATTTCTTGAATAATAGGTCTTATTGTCCTGCTGTATTCCAAGATTAAAGCTTCTGATAAAAAGATTAATTTCATACACTCAATTTCCCTTGATTATCATTTCACAGTAAGATTAATGTAAATCGTCTACTTAATTTAAATTATCAAATAACGATCAGTATTTTTGAATGCGATTTATATTGAAGGCGTTATTTATACGTTTAATATTTGGAGACTTATATAATTTAAATTCTTTTTTAAGGTTTTTAATATAACGTTCAGTATCTGTATATAATTTATCATCATTAAAATAATAATGGAAACCAAACAAATTGTAATAATTACCGGAGCCGCTAGAAAAACAGGCATTGGACTTGAAGCGGCGAGGCAGCTTTGTACTTTGGGTTATAAAGTAATAATCACAGCCCGTGAAATTGGAAGGGCTCAGGAGGCAGCACAGATCTTGATCGATGAAGGATTGGATGCCGTGCCAATGGCATTGGATGTAGCTAATGAAGAAATGGTTAAATCGGTTGCAGAAGAAGTCGGTCAACGGTTTGGAAAACTCGATGTTCTTATTAACAATGCAACGGAATTTCCTGACCAGTATCGGATCGAAACTGCTGAAATTGCAGACGTCATGAAAGCATTCGAAAGTAGTTTTTTTGGCGCATGGCGGATGATTAAATACTTCACACCATTATTGAGGAAAAGCGAAAATCCACGGATTGTTAACTGTTCTTCAGGTTCGGGATCGCTTCAGGGAGAAGAAGGGGAATATACCTTAGTTAATCCATGGAGAGACTTTGTATCAGTTTATTCACTAACCAAATTAGCTATCAATGGACTAACCTTGAAGGCTGCGCACGATTTGAAAGATGATCATATTTTAGTTAATGCCCCGATCCCTGGTATGACCGCTACCTATGATATTCTGGAAAAGGCTGGCGGAAGACCAGTAAGCGAAGGCGCACAAAGTATCGTTTACGCGGCAACCCTTTCAAAAGGTGGCCCAACAGGAAAGCATTTTAAAGACGGCCGCGAAGTTAGCTGGTAATTTTTAAATTTACACAAAGGATAGTTATAATTGACTCCAAATTGCGTGGCATTAACTATTCGTTGTTTACATACTTTTTCGACATGAAATTTGTTCCAAAATCAGAGACCACCCGCCGTCACATTATCGAATCGACTGCAGCATTATTCAACAAAAAAGGCGTTCTGGGTACCTCTGTTTCTGATCTTGAAAAAGCGACGGGCCTGACGAGAGGCAGTATTTACGGGAATTTCGAAAATAAAGAGGCGGTTGCGCTAGCTGCGTTCGAATACAACTGGGAATTAAAGCGAAAAATCCTTTTCGACGGAAGTGATAGTCAAACAAATTGTGAGGATAAGCTCCTTTCCCATGTTTTGCTCCATCACCCTTCAGCAAAGACTGCCTTTACACCCGGTGGCTGCCCTTTACAAAATACGACCATGGAGGCGGATGATACAAACGACTTACTAAGAAGTAAAGCAGCATCGGCACTATTATCCTGGACTAAAGAGCTTTCGGAAATCATTGAAAAAGGCGTTAAAAATGGCGAGTTTAAAGTAGACACGGATGCTTTGGGTGTTTCTCTTCAAATTATAGCATTGATCGAGGGCGCCGCGCTTTTTGCGCGGGCTACAAGAGATATGAGACTTGTTAACCAGCTATTTGATGCCGCAAAGAAAATAATCGGCGAAATAAGATTATCCTGAGTTCAATATATTAAACAAACGCTATTGCAATGACACATCAATTGCCCGAATGGTCAGAACAGCTCAAGAACAAGTACCCTTTCGTAACCGACGAGGAATGGCGGTTACTTGAGGTTATGGCGCACGTCAAACAGATTAAAAAAGGTGATTCGTTTTTGAAACATGGGAAAGTTGCGCGCTTTTCCGCATTTGTGATTTCGGGATCATTTAAATTTACGATCCAGGACGAAGACGGGTGCGAAAAAATCATCAAATTCGCTTTCGCAAACGATTTCCTTGCAAACTGTGAAAGCTATAATAAAAACGCCCCTTCTGCCGTAAGCATTGTCGCACTTGAAAATGCCGTCATACTGAAAATTAACATCAGAAAGCTACAGCCTTTATATGACTTGCACATGAACCTGCTTCATGTAAACTTACAGTTATACCAAGAGATACTCGAACAGCATTCAGAGCATCAGCATATCCTTTCATTAAAAAGTCCATTGCAGCGTTACCGGTACCTCATAGAACGCCGTCCTGTAATTATTAAAAAGATAACGCTCACGAATATTGCAAGATATCTTTACGTAAGCCGTGAAGCCTTGAGTCGTGCACGATTATCGGAGATAAAATAGCTTGTTTGATTTTGTGATTCTAATCACTATTTGCAAAGATCTCGTGCAATAACTTTGTTTTTAAAACAATGAAACAAAGCATAATTTTACTCCACGGTCTTTTCGGCGGCTTAAGTAACTGGGAAAGTGTCGCGCAGCATTTTGACGATAGGTTTAATATTCTTATTCCAACGTTGCCCCTGTATGAAAAATATAAAACCGACCCGTTGGAATATCTCCTTAAATTTTTGGAGAAAACCATAGACTCAACCGGTCTTAAAAATATTATCCTTGTTGGAAACTCACTTGGTGGACATTTAGCGTTGCGTTATATTGAGCGCCATCCTAAAAATGTGGCGCGACTGGTGCTGACGGGCAGTTCAGGTCTGTATGAAAATACGCAGTTTGGAAGTTTTCTGAAACGAGGGAATTATACATACATCAAGGAGCGGGTGGCTGCTACTTTTTTCGATGAAAAGCTGGCGACCGACGAGCTTGTCAAAGAGGTAATGCAAGTGACGACCAATCCATTCAAATGTATATGCGCGATCAAAACAGCAAGATCGGCGCAACGTGATAATGTACGCCCGATACTTCCTAATATTTTAATGCCGGTGTTATTAATATGGGGAGAAAATGATCAAATTACTCCCGCTGCCGTTGCAAAAGAGTTCCACCATCATCTACCTAATTCAAAACTCGTTATGCTGCCTGAATGCGGCCACGCCCCAATGATGGAAAAACCGCAAGAGTTCAACGCAGCCATCGACGCTTTTCTCCATCTATAAATATTAAAATTACTATTCTTAACGGTATAAATAGTTGGAAATAAAAGCCATTTTATTTCTACTTGTATTGAAGTAGGAACCCAATAAAAGTTTTTTATTTTTATATCTTTTCCATCAATCATGAAAAATTTATACCTATTTCTTATTACATCTCTGGCGTTTAATATACACGCTCTTGCCCAGCATAGGCAGCCTAACGTTATTATCATAATGATGGACGACATGGGTTACGGTGATACGGAGCCATACGGTATGACCGGGATTGCTACACCTAATTTCAATAAATTGACGAAGCAAAGTACACGGTTTACACACTATAATGTTGCCCAGCCAATATGTACCGCGTCACGAGCTGCCTTGCTTACCGCTGTTATTCTAATCGTGTAGGAATGACAGGGGCGTTATTACCAGGCAGTAAAACAGCTCTGAACCCCAATGAGGAAACAATAGCGTCCATATTAAAAAATGCCGGGTATGTTACCGGGATGTTTGGCAAATGGCACCTTGGAAACAAGTCACCTTACTGGCCTACTCATTATGGATTTGATACTTTTTTTGGGATTCCATATTCTCATGATATATGGAACAGGGATAAAGATGGTAACCTGATAACTGATAAAAATGATATACGCGCAACCTGGCCTCCGTTGCCTTTAATAGAAGGAGACAAAGTAGTCGATTCAATCACTTCAAAAGCAAATCTTTCGAAATTGCTAACACGGCTTACAGAACGCTCAGTGAAATTCATTAAACAAAACAAGCACAAGCCTTTCTTTTTATACCTAGCACATACCATGCCTCACGTGCCGATTGCGCCTTCTTCAAAATTCCATGGCCAAAGTGAGCTTGGCGAATTTGGTGAAGAAATAATGGAAATTGACTGGTCTGTAGGCGAAATTTTGAAAACCCTTGATCAGGAAAAATTAGCTAATAATACTATTCTTATTGTCACAAGCGATAATGGCCCGTGGTTAAATTACGGCGATCATGCCGGGTCATCCGGCGGGTTTCGTGAGGGTAAGTCAACATCCTGGGAAGGTGGAACCCGGGTACCGCTCTGGATACGTTGGCCGGGAAAAGTAGATGCGGGAAATGTCAACAGTATGCTCATGACCAATATGGATATTTTGCCTACGCTGGTGGCAGCTACCGGCGCTAAATTGCCCAGAAAACCGATTGATGGTGTTAATTTTTTACCGGTTTTGACAGGTAAAGCCACTAAAGACCCTCGGGAAGTATTTTATTATTATTTCGGAAAAAACAACCTCGAAGATGTGAGGTACAAGCACTGGAAGCTGGTATTGCCGCACAATTCAGGTTCTTATGCATTGTCTTTACACGGCAAGGACGGCAATGGGGGTAAAATTGACCATGTAGATGTAAAAATGGCTTTATATGACCTGGCACATGATCCGGGAGAATCTTATGACGTCCAGGCGAATTACCCGGAGATTGTTAAGAAGATGCTTGCACTTGCTGAAATTGCCCGTGATGATATGGGTGATGATATTACCCATCGGCAAGGGAAAAATTTAAGACAGCCGGCAATCATTCAATAATCCTATCTGCAATTAAAAATGAGGAGGTCTACTTTTTACATTCCCGCAGTTATTTTATTGTTTGCAGCATGCAAGCAGACCAATAGGCCTGTTGCTACCTGTCCACAAACTTTCAACAAAGCGGCAGTTTGTTGTATGAAAACCCCAAACCGCTTCGCACCCGCTACGGTGGCACAAATCCCGGAATTGAAATCATTAAAACGTAACGGTCATGCAGGTATGGAATGGATACCTGCCGGTACTTTTAATATGGGAGCAGATAATCAGCAGGCAGCTCCAGACGAATATCCCAAGCATAAAGTAACACTACATGGCTTTTGGATGGATGCGACTGAAGTTACCAATGCACAATTTGCCGCCTTTGTAAAAGCAACCAATTACCTAACCACTGCTGAAAGAAAACCGGATTGGAATGAATTGAAGAAAGAACTCCCGCCGGGAACTCCCAAACCCAATGACAGCTTGCTTGTGGCAGCCTCATTAATTTTTAACCCGCCGAATCACCCTGTTGACTTAAGTGATTACACCCAATGGTGGAAATGGGAAAAAGGCGCTGATTGGAAACATCCCCGGGGCCCAAAAAGCAGTTTGGCCGGAAGAGACGATTACCCGGTTGTACAGGTCTCCTACGAAGATGCACAAGCTTATTGTAGGTGGGCCGGAAAACGCTTGCCAACTGAAGCAGAATGGGAATGGGCGGCACGTGGCGGTTTAGTCAATAAGATATATCCCTGGGGAAACGAGCCTGCTGATAAAGGCAAACCAAAGGGGAATTTCTGGCAGGGAGATTTCCCTTATCATAATACCGTAAAAGATAAATTTTATGGCCTTGCGCCGGTAAAGTTCTTCGATCCTAATGGTTAAAACTTTACGATATGGCGGGTAATGCCTGGGAATGGTGCACAGATCTATATAACAACCAATATTATCAGCAGGTTAACAGGCCAGGTGGGATCATCAATCCGAAAGGGCCGCAAAAAAGTTTTGACCCGCAGGAACCATACGCTGTTAAACATGTAGTTAGAGGCGGCTCATTTTTATGTAACGATAGTTACTGTTCCGGCTACCGGGTTGCACGACGCATGAAGGAAGCAGACGACAGCAGCTCAGAAAATCTTGGGTTCAGATGTGTGGCTGATGAATAATCACATGTTGCACCTTTCTTTGCATTAAACACAGTGATTTTTAGGATAAGTACTTCTAAATGTTTTCGGACTGATTCCCTTATTATTTTTGAAGAATTTATTGAGATGGCTTTCGTCTGTAAAACCAAACTCTTCAACAATTTCGCCAAGTCTTTTGTCGCTGTAAGTTAACCGATGTTCGATTAATGTTTGACGATATTGTGTAATATACTGCTGGATAGTAATGCCGATATGCTGCTTAAAATATTTACCAAGATAATTTACGGAAACATTAAACCGGCCACATAGGTAATCTGCACGTAACTTTTCGGGATAATAGATGTTGGCTTGGATAAAATGCAGGATATTGACTGCACGCTGGTCGGTTTGCTCAGAAACGATCATCTGTTGAAATTTGGCAATATTCCGGGCCACCAAAACGATAAGCGTATTTACATACTGTTGGGTAAGTTCCTGGTTATAAATATCCTTATTTTCGTGTTCACGAAGTATCGCGTCAATCAAAGGTTTTATAACCTGCTTGTCGACCACGTTCCTCAAAATGCATCCGGGCCTGTGGGTTGCATTTTGCAGAATAAATTCAAGTTTTTGGACATTTCCGAACGCAATCCCCGATTCTTTTATATAAATATCATTAAACCGCAAGTTGAAAAAAGTAGTTGTGGACTCTACCTCAAACCAATGGGTATCTTCGGGCGTAATTAGAAACATTTGTCCTTCAGTATACCTGAATTCACTTTTATTAATCAATTGTTTTCCCGTACCAGCCATAATGTAAACCAATTCGAAAAATGTATGCTTGTGCAGAGATTTTGGCGATTCATCTAATGTTTCACAAACAATAGAAAATGGGCCGCTGAGATTTTCCATATCCATAATATACTACTTTTTGGCAAAATTATACAATTAAACTTAATTTAAATAGTATAATTTTGCTATTATGAAAGCAATAATATTACAACAACCCGGCAATGTCGATCAATTAAAAATCATAGAGATAGCGGAACCAATTATTAAACCAGATGAAGTTCTTGTGGAGGTAAAGGCTATCAGTATCAACCCTATCGATGCAAAAACCAGGGCAGGTAACGGCATATACCAACGGATAAAAGATCAAAGCCCTTTGATTTTGGGGTGGGACATTTCCGGAATAGTTGTAGAAAGTAAGTCTAATAAATTCAAAAATGGCGACGAAGTGTTTGGGATGCTGGAATTCCCCAAAGTTGGCAACGCCTACGCTGAGTATGTTGCCGCACCGGCTTCGCAATTAGCTTTAAAGCCTGCAAGTATCTCTTATGAAGAAGCTGCGGCATCTACACTTGCACCATTGACGGTATGGCAGGCAATGACCCAAAACGCGCAAGTACAGTCAGGCCAAAAGGTGCTGATACATGCTGCTGCTGGTGGCGTCGGACATTACGCCGTTCAGATTGCTAAATATCTAGGGGCATTCGTGACCGGTACCTCATCGGAAGTAAATAGAGATTTCGTGTTGCAACTAGGTGCTGATGCTCATATTGACTATCACGCTTATGATTGGGAGGGGAATCGGGCATATTTTGATTTGGTGTTCGATACGGTTGGACCTGATAACATCGAAAAATCCTTGCTGGCTGTAAAAGAAGGTGGGACTATCATCAGTATTGCTTCCGGCATTAGCGAAGAATTTGCCGAAAAATCAAAATCGAAAGGTATAAATGCGATGTTCATGCTGGTGCATCCTAGCGGTGAAGACATGGACGTTATAGCATCTTTATTAAAAAATAAGCAGGTAATACCCCACATTTATAAGACTTTTCCATTTGCAGAAATGGCGGCAGCACATCAATTGATAGAAAGCTCGCGGACCGTAGGGAAAATTGTAATTTGCCTTTAAGAAATTACAGATCCGGGAATGATTTAGCAAACTATATTTCTATAAAATCTACCAATTGGCACACTCATAAAAATATGAAAAAAGTAATTTTCTGTGCAACACTGCTGTTTGTGGCGGTTTTAACTCAAAGCTTCTCAAAAATACCGATATGCATAACTTGCAATTTAAACGGGGAAATTCACACGGATTCACCCGCTATTGTTCCTCCCGGCTACTACCCATTTAAATTGGGGAATTTCACGATCACCGTGATTAGCGATGGAACACTATTAATGCCTTTAGAGCACCTGATAGTTGGCACCAAGCCTGGTGAAGTTGAACAGGCACTTGCCGGTCATCACCGGGCATCACCTACAGAGACATCAGCTAACTGCTTTCTGGTCAATACCGGAGGCCAATTAATTCTTGTCGATGCAGGCGGAGGTGAAATATTCAAAGCTGGCGGACTTGGCCACATATTGGACAATCTTGCAGCAGCCGGGTACCGTCCCGAACAGATCAATGCCGTATTATTAACGCACTTTCACCCAGATCACACCGGCGGATTGCTGCGAAATGGCAAAATTGCATTTCCCAATGCCGACATTTATATGCACCAGGCGGATTACAATATTCTTTTTGGTGCATCCGGTGAGAAAGATCAATCCGAAAATGCCGGTGTCATACAAATCCTCGGATTATATAAAGCCGGAGGACGGATTAAAACCTTCAACTCGCAAAGTGTATTATTTCCTGGTATAACTGCTATTCCGGCGCCGGGGCATACACCCGGCCACACTTGCTACATGGTCGTGAGTGCAGAAAAAAAGATGCTGATCTGGGGCGATATTGTGCATGCCGCTGACGTTCAGTTCGCTGATCCGAACGCCGCTGTAGTACTTGACGCGAATACAACCCAAGCTATTGCAGAACGAAAAATAATATTTGCTGAAGCAGCTAAAGAGGGATACCTGATTGGTGCGGCACATATTTCATTTCCGGGACTAGGCTATGTTGGACTTAATGGTGATCAGTATGAATGGATTCCGGTGGTCTATAGCACCGGGAATAAAGTTCAATTATTTAAATAATAAGAAGCGTTTCTTTTTGGAAAGTAGAATTGAATCCCAATAACGAATAATTATTTTCTGATCGTTAATAAGAGAATCATATTTGTATTTTCTGCGCCATGAAATAATCCGTTCAAACGCGGATGTAATATCAAAATCTGTTTAGGCTACTGCACACCTTCATACAAAAGAGGCTGCCCTTGTTTGGGTAGCCTCTTTTGTATTGATCACTCAAAGCGTTTATTTAACTGCGTTTTACTATACTGATTTAGGATGCAGGGCCAGTTCCAGGCGTTCCGAAAGATCAACGAAGTGATCGTGTGTTATCCCTCTTGGCGTACGTGCAGCCGCCTTCCTTAACTCCGCTTCTAACATTTTCGCATGGGCTTTTGCTATAGACAGCGCATCATTATCCGTTGCAGTAGTCTTCGGGTCAAGCAACGCAATCAGACCTTCTACATAGGTTTTTTGCAGGTCGCGGCGATAGGCGCTAACTGGCTTATTTGGCGGTAGTTCTGCAAAAATGCCCCTGTGCAAGTCCTGTAGCATTGCAGTCGCTGTATAAGCTTTGCCTGGAAAATTTTCTTCCTCGCTCAACAACAAAGGTAATTTTGTGGTCAGCAGCGTCAACAATACCTTCTTTTGCACTTTAGTTACCATCGTAAAACCTGTCTTGCTTAATTGGTACAACTTGTTATCCATCAACCAATAAGGCGTAGTGAATAGCTGTTGGTTTAAAAAAGCCATTGCACGTTCTTGTTTTACTTTATCTTCTAATTCGTATTCGGTACCTGGTTGTTCCACAGTTTTTGGAGTCTCATAGATCCCGCCGATATTTCTTAATACGTGGCCCATAAAACGGGTGTATTCGTTAACGAGTTCGGTGTAGGCATCGCCGGCACGATCATAGTTTTCACCTGGCTTCTGTAACCATTCGATCAGGTGGGGCTCGACCCTTTTCAGGTTCTTGATTCCATAAGCGCTCGCGAGCATTGCATCGTCACCCAAATCTTCACTTTGGTCGCGTGGATCGGTGGAATTGATTGGAAAATCATTAGTTATCGGGTCTAATTGGCTTCCATAAAAGTATTGTTTGCCGGATGCCAGTTTGTTGACTAACCACTTATTCAAGATTGGTTTTTCCTCCTGAGCTGTTTTGGCTTCAGGTATTAATTTATATCCCCATTCGATTGCCCATTTATCATAATCTCCTATACGTGGAAAAATTCCTTTTTCGCTGATATGATCTTCCGGCTGTGCGACATAGTTAAAACGCGCATAATCCATTATAGAAGGCGTATGCCCATGCGCCTCTACCCAGGCTTTGTTGCGTAAATTGGCTACGGGCACGGTTGATGATGCACCAAAATTGTGCATCAATCCTAATGTGTGACCAATTTCATGCGAGGAAACAAAGCGGATTAATTCACCCATCAATTCATCATCCAGGTCGGCATGGCGCGCGCGCGGGTCGATAGCCCCGGCTTGGATAGTATACCAGTTTTGCACCAGTGTCATTACGCTATGGTACCAGTTAATGTGTGTTTCCAGAATTTCACCTGTTCGTGGATCATTTATATTGGGGCCACTTGCATTCGGTACGTCTGATGGTTTATAAACCAGTACCGAATGACGCGCATCTTCAAGACTCCACGTTGAATCGGACACAGGCGCAATTTTCCCGATGATCGCATCTTTGAAGCCTGCCTTTTCAAAGGCAGCCTGCCAGTCATTAATCCCTTGTATCAGATATGGCACCCATTTTTTCGGCGTCGCAGGGTCTATGTAGATTACGATAGGCTTTTTCGGTTCCACCAACTCACCGCGTTTATATTTCTCCATGTCCTCGGCACGCGGTTCCATACGCCAGCGCATGATGTATTTGGTAGTCGCGACGCCGTGTGGATTAGCATCAAAATCAACGTATGAGTTACTGAAAAAACCGATCCTGGGATCAGCAAGACGCGGCTTCATAAGCAGACTAGGCAACAGCACTAGCGAACTGTTAAATTCGTAGGAAATCGGTGGAGGGGTCCCCCCGATCGGAGTTGGTTTCATGTTGTAAGTTTTTACAGCCTTAATTTCAATGTTATTGGGGTAAGCGTGTACATCGTCGATATAGGAACGATCCACAATCAGATTGGCCAATAGGTTGCGGATAAAGGGTATGCCAAAGGAAATCACACTATTGTCGGCATTAATAAAATCGGTTAGATCGATCACCGTGCTTTTAGCGTCCTTATTGACGGCCTTCACCGGGAAAGTGCCTAAAATAGACTGAAAATCCCGTCCGGACAACGAACGCGCCATCCCATTTTGCGAAGTATCGTTTGATAGCTCATTAAATACCAGGGATCGCAAAGCGATCTTATCACCCGGAATTTTTTCAAAAGAGATAACAGCTTTACCAACCTCATCGCCAGCGTAACCAATATCAACAAGCGGGATTGTAAATCCCGCCGGGTTTTTATCAACACGGCTGACGATGAGAATATCCCTTTTCAGCATCGAATCGGGTATTTCAAATAAATACCGGTCAGCCACCTGGTGTACCGTTATAAAGCTTTTCATTGTTTTAGCCGATGCGGGCACAACTTCCTTATAAGGCTTAATCGTAGTTGCAGCTTTGGCCGCTGCAAGAAGCCCAAGACCTTTCGTTTTAGAAGTATCGATATCGCCAGATGCGCTCGGTTTGTTTTGTGCTTTGACCGGTGTAATGTAAAATAAAAGCGTGCCCACAAGGGAAAGCAACGGTAAGACGATCTTTTTTAGGTTATGCATGAGAAAGTTAAATATTTACGGACTAAATTTTAGAAAAAACCGGCCGCCGCTACTAATAGCAGCAGACCGGCCTGACATTAACTGATCAATATCCTGGATTTTGTGTTAAATGAGAGTCTAGTAATATTTCAGATTGGGGTACAGGGACAAGCGCTTTATAAGAACTCCAGCTTCCCCCTTTTTCCGGAGCAATGATGCTCATAACGGCGTCGAGCTGCCCGGTTCTTTTCAGGTCGAACCAGCGATGGCCAAACTCGGTGAATAATTCTATCCGCCGTTCGTGGTAAATGGCATTTAACAAGCTGGACTGGGTGGTGGCAGTTGTATTACTTAACCCAGCCCGTTGGCGAACAGCATTTAAGTCGCTTTGCGCGCCACTAATATTCGTTTGTTCAGCACGTGCTTCGGCGCGGATCAAGTATTGTTCGGCAAGCCGAAACATTACCGGGTATTCGTTAATTGCTCCGCCCGCATTTACGTAGGCTTGCTTATATTTATAGGCATAATAATAAGTAATGGTGCCGGAGGAAATTTGTCCCACCCAATTGCTAAACCGCTTATCGCCGCTTTCAAAAGCCCTTATTAAACTGTCACTAAGTGCCAGGTAATTTACAAGCCCCGTTGGGGGTGCTGTCATTACAAGAGAATAAGCATCCGCGTTACCATAATTGGATGAAGTGGATTGTAGTTCCCAAATGGTTTCCCGCGATGTCGTCAAAAACACATTAGTCAAAACTGGTTCCAACAAATAACTGGAGGAACCAATCACACTTGTTGCCTGAGCCTCGGCATCCTTCCAATCCTGCATGTACAGGTAAACCCGCGCCAGCAACGCACTTACGGTTTGCTTGTTAGGCAAAGTGCGGCTTGTCGTCAACGTCCCGGTAAACGTCACATATGAATTATCGGGCAGAAGGTTTTGTGCGTCGGACAGATCCTGCACAACCTGTTTAAGCACATCGCTTGCTGGTGAACGGCCGATCACCTTGTTCACATTCGGATCAGTACCGAGCAACAAGGGTACATCACCATATAAATTAACGGCATTAAAAAAGATGTAGGCCCTCGCAAATTTCGCCTCCCCCAACAGCTGTTGTTGAATTGCAGGCGTTAGCGAGGTCGAAGAAGTTAACCCGGCTATTGCAGAATTACAGGTGAACAGCTCAGAAAAAATTTCTTGCCAATAATAGGAACTTGTACTGGTCAGCGAATTGGTATAGAATGAAATTGAACCTCCTGTAGCGCTATTGCTGTAATCTTTAAATTCATCTGCTGCCAACCCTTGCTGGATCGCAACGCTGTTTGCGCCGTTATACATATTACCGCTGCCGGACATTTTTGTAAATAGCCCTGAAATAACCGCCTCCGCGGTGGCATTTGAGGTGTACACATTTGCGCTGGCAAGTTCAGTAGTAGGTGGCCCTATGTTAATTGCTTTTTTACAACTAGCTATACCGGTTATGACCATAATGCCAATCATGAAGTGCACAACCCTGGTGTTTTTTATAAAATAATGTTGTATTTTCATTTTGCTTAAGATTATAGGGTTAATTTTAAACCTGCTGTCATGACCCTCAACGATGGCAGCGAAAAACTTTGGGTTTCCGGATCCAGTCCATCGTAGCCGCTAATAGTCCAGAGGTTTTCGCCCTGCAAAAAGACTTGCAGGCGCTGCATCCCTAATCTGTGAGCAACGCCTTGTGGAAGCGCGTAGCTTAAGGACAAGTTCTGCAAACGGATGTATGATGCGTCGCCATAAATGTCATTACTTTGTGCAACATACAATTGCGATAATAACACGTTGATGCCGGTACCATAGCGTTGAATATTAGTAACATCGCCTGGTTTTTGCCAGCGATTAAGTACTACAGTAGGATAATTGATGCCCGCAACATAAGCCGGCGCAATTCCAATATTGCTTATCACATTTCTGCCGTTTTGCTTGATAAACCTGAATAGAAAACTCAGTGTAAATTGTTTATACGTAATGTTGTTTTGTACCGAGCCGTAAAAATCGGGGTTAATGTTGACCAATGCGGTTTTGTCTGTACTCGGATTCGGGGTGCTAACTATGCTACCGTTCTTTGCTATAAATTGGTATAGACCCGTCTGCGGGTTAACGCCGTCAAACTGATAGGCATGGATTATATTAACCGGCTGACCAATAACAAAAGCATTTGCATACGGAGACGTTGCCAAGTTAGGATAGCTCAATAATTTATTTCGGTCACGGGTAAACAGGATAGTGGTAGACCACGAAAAATCCTGGTTTTTGATGTCAACAGTTGTTAGAGTAAAATCAAATCCCTGGTTCTGAACCGTTCCGGGTATGTTTTCATTGAGGTAGGGAAAGCCGGTCACCAACGGTAGCGCACTTTGCGCCAGCACCCCGGTGGTGCGATTGCGATAAAAATCGGTTGTAAAAGCGATCCGGCCTTTCAGAAATTGTAGCTCCAAGCCTAGTTCTGCTTTTTTTGTCGTTTCCCATGAAAGCTCCGGGTTAGGCAACTGCGTAGGCGTTAATCCTGCAGTGCCACCATAAGTGACCGGGCTTATAGTACTGCTATAAGTGCTTAAATAAGAGTATGGGCTTATATTATCGCGCCCTGTAGATCCATAACTGGCCCTTAGCTTGCCGAAACTCAGGAAGGGCAAATTATCCTTCATTAGGTTTTCTTCGGAAAATATCCAACCCGCACCTGCCGCAGCAAATAGGTGAAATTGCCTGTCCTGGCCAAAATTGCTGGAGCCGTCATTACGTCCGGTAACGTCAATATAGTACTTATCGGCCCATTCATAATTAAAGCGACCAAATAACGCGCTTTGTTTTTGTGGTGTAACTGAATAGGGTTGATAGGCAGCAAGTGTTGCTCCGGCTGTTGGGCTGCTCAGTAACAGGTTGGTGGTATAATTCGACGCGATCAATTGCAGCGAAGAAGCATTTTCATCATCTACGCTCCCGCCTACAGTTGCCAAAAGTTTGCCTTTACCGATATCTTTTGTATAATTTATCTGGGGCGCAATCGTCCATGAATAATCATTATCATAAGTGAAATAACTTTGGGTACTGGAAGTTTGGTACGGCGGAAAGGCTGTTGTTGGTTGCCCTAAAAATTCGTTTAAGCCCTGCTTGTTATAGCCAGTAGTCAGTTCGATCTCAAGATCTTTAACAGGTTTATAGCTCAATACTAAGCTGGAAACCAAGTTATTTTGCGACGTGTTGTTCATGTCGTTTTTTATCAATAGCGGGTTAGAGAAGGTATTATTCTGAAAGTTAAGTGCGCCTGTTGACGTATATAATGCCGGCGCATCAGGAGCCAAAATAATATCACCCGTTAAGTCTGCTTGCGGCATGGTATTAATATCGAACAGGTATCCTCCAGAAAATGTTATCGAAAACTTTTTGTCTTTTGTGGCGCTCGTCAAACTTACATTGAGGTTTGCTTTCTGATCGTTACCTCCCAGATGTTCCAGGCTGCTGGTATAATTGTATCCGCCACTGATCCGATATTGGGTTTGCTCACTCCCGCCGGAAACGGCTAGCTGTGCATTCGTGTTGTGACCGAAGCCGCCAATCAGCTCTTTCTGCCAGTTCGTACTGCGGGTGGTGTCCCAAACGCCGTTAATGTCGTAATCTGTAGGCAAAATAGCCGAATTATCGTTTGCCTTAGCCTGATGGCGCATTTGCAGATATTGTTGCAGATTTAACACAGGTAAGGTGTGTGCCACATCATTTACACCAGTATAAACCGTTCCGTCTATTCTGACAGCACCGATTTTACCCTTCTTAGTAGTAATCAGGATCACACCATCTGCACCGCGCGAACCATAAATGGCAGTCGCATCGGCATCCTTAAGCACGCTGACGCTTTCAATATCATCCGGATTGATCAAGCCCATAATATCATAAGCAGCAGGAACTGTACCCGAGGTGCCGTTATTACTTGTCCAACTACCGCTCTGGTAGATCACCCCGTCAACTACATACATCGGCGCCCTGGCTTTCAAACCGTTAATGCCACGCAGGTTGACCGAATAAGTGCCTGTAACATTGCCGGTACTTTGTGTGATATTTAAGCCGGGGACAGTTCCCTGTAATACATCCAGCACGTTATTCGTTGGATACTGTGCAATCGTTTTAGAATCTACCGTCGTCACATCCCCGGTGTTGGCTCGCCTGGTAGTAGTGCCATATCCGATTACCTGCACTTCGTCAAGCTTGCTGATGTCCGTCTTCATTACGATAACCCCAGGATTTTTTAATTGGCCCGCCGATATCTCCTGGGTGACATAACCAATGAACGTAAACTGCAAAACGTCATCCGGCGAGGAGATAACCAAAGCAAACACACCATTCTGATTAGTGACTGTGATGCTTTTAGTTCCTTTTATTTTTATGGTTACGCCGGGCAAAGTATTGTTCTCTTCATCCGTAACTTTTCCGGAAATGATGGTTTGTTTTTGCTGGGATTTAACTGGCCCAGCGGTCTGCTCAATAATTTTAACTTCCTTTTTTTTGATCACTATTGTGTTATCAACAATAGTATAAGTCAACGGCAGCCCATCAAGGCAACGGTCAAGTATTTCCTCAATACTGGCATTGCTGATTTTGACAGTCACCGGCGGCAGGTTTTCAAGAAGATTTTTGTTAAAAAAAACGATATAACCGCTTTGCTCATGAATATCCCTGAACACAGTTGACAATGGGGTCTTTTGCTCATTGATCGTAATTTTTTGCGCATAAGTCGCAGCCGATGCCTGCAGACTGATAGCGATGATTAAGAGTACGATGAGTTTCATCACCAATGTTATTTTATGTAACCATCCCCGTTTGAAACGCACGGGATTAAAAGCGTATAAATATTTCATACATTTGTTGTGTTGGGTTAATACTATAAATTAATTCGCTAGATTTATTCTTATCCGTCAGGATGAGTAAGGGTTGACCCAATGTTAACCGGTAGTGTTTCCAGCACTCCCGGTTTTTTTGGTACCCTTATGAAAGTGGTATGTCGTTATTTATTCATGCGCCTCCGTTTTCTGGGTTAAAATCATTCGTTATAATCAATTAGGGGTGCACGGTGATTTTGTTGCCTGTAACCGTGAAATGTATATTGTTCAACTCAAGTATTTTCAACAGGCTAGATAACTTCGATTTGCGTGAAATACCGCCTGCAAAATGCCATGGCGGTAACTGCCCCTCATAAGTGACATCCACATCATACCAACGAGAGACTTGCCGCATAATAGTGGGTAAATCCTCGTCATTAAATAGCGTTTCTCCATTTTTCCAGGCAATGGCTTCTTCAATGTCAGCAGCGCTGACGTTGATCACATGGCTGTTCCGCCTGGTGGAAGCTGCATATCCCGGGTTTAACAGTACCGATTGTTCGTGTTCCGTGACTTTAACCGAACCAGTGACAAGTGTAGTGCGAATGACAGGCTCATCATTATAAGCGTTAATATTGAAAGCTGTTCCGATATCCTCGACAGTTTGGCCATCAACTGTTACTTTAAAAGGATGATCTTTATTATGCGCCACCTCAAAATAGGCTTCGCCGGTAATCTTAACTACACGTTCTTTGCCAGTAAAAATTACCGGGTAAGTGATGGACGAAACCGAGTTTAACCAAACTTTCGTGCCATCGGAAAGCACGAGCGGGAATTGTTCTTTTCTGGCCGTTGTCAGCGTATTATAAATCGGCCCGGTACTCGTTGCATTATCATTCGTCGCCAGGTAACTGATTAATCCTGAATGTAATTTCACCTGCATGCTGCCTTGCTGTGCAACTGTCCCTGAAAATGCTTTGGTTAATAGGACTCTTTTTCCATTCGCCAACGTCAATGTTGCCTTATCCGTTCCGGGGAGAATATCGTGCACCTGGTTTTTTACCAGTTGTGGCTTTTGCTGCTGGTGAACAAAAAAATAACCCCCTATCGAAGAAATGAACAGGAAGCACGCAGCCGCAGCAATACGTTGCCAGCTCCTTATCCGTTGCGGCGTTCCCGCATGAAGTTGGATCACCTCGCGCATATGAATATGCACCGCGCTGATTTCATCGGCATCCGGCGTATGGCTTGTCCGTGCTGTAACATCCCTTAAATGCCAACTTTCCACCACAGCCTTTTCCTCTTCCGTAGCGGTACCGCTGAGGTAGTGACGGATCAGTTCTCTGGATATCGGTTTTTCGTCCATATATCCATTAGTAAGTTAACTCTATATTAAATCCCGAATAAATTTTACTTTTTTTTCAGTATTTCCAAAAAAAGGTCTATGCTCATACCAATTGGCACGATTCCCATCAGGTTTAATTTTAGGCGGAGTTGCTTTATGGCCAGACTGAGCCTGTTTTTAATGGTTTTTTCGGAAACACCATAGAGTTCGGCAATCTCGGCGGCTGTCATATTTGCGCGCTGGCTAAGCAGGAATACTTCACGTAAATTGGCCGGAAGTGCGTCAACAGCCTGCTCGATCAAACGCGACATTTCTTTTTCCCGCATGTAATTGTCTGTCATCGGACTACCTTCAGCAGCGTCCTGCTGCAACGAGGCCGCATAATCGGCTCGAACTTTTTGTTTATCCAACAAATTGAAGAACTGGTAACGCACCGCGCTGTAAAGGTAAGTTAATAACGATGCTTCATACCGAAACGATTCCCGCTTATCCCAAAGGGAAATAAAAACATCCTGCACAATGTCAGCGGCAGTATCTCGATCCCCGGTTGATTTACGGGCATAGACATATAGTATAGGTTGGTAACGGTCAAACAGTTCAGTGTAGGCAGCAGCATTTCCCTCCCTTAAAAGGGCAATCAGTTCCTGATCGTTGACGGGTTTTGATGAAGACACAAAAGTCATTTTTGACGAACTTACTTTAAAAAATTATATAATTAAAACAATCCTTGTAAAGCCACAGCAATTGACGTGCAATGGATTAATAGGAAAATTCCTAAGATTATGTAAACATCCTATTTTACCACAGCGCTATACTTCTCCGCAAGTGTTTAAGAGTATCATATATTTAATAATTCTTCGGCGATCTTTTTAGCTTCATAAAGCGGAGCCGCATCCTTATATTCCCTGGCGGAGACGGTAGCGCCCTCCATGATTAAAAAGAAGTTATTAGCCAGCAATTCTTTACTGACAATCCCGCTTACGTCTATTTTTGTTAATAAATCTTTAATATAATGTTTAATCCTTTCTTTTTGATGCCGCAACAACTCAAATGCCGCCAAATCATCTTTAGCCACTTCAACGCCAATTTTTGTAAATTGACAGCCTCCAAACCCAGAGCCCAATTGTCTCGCAATACGATAATCGAATAATGCCAGTAGCCTATCTTTCGGATCTGTTAATGGTCCGGTAAATTGCTCCAGTTCCGCAAACCATAATTCTTCTGCCTGTTGCACATAAGCGGTAAGCAAATCGCGTTTTGACGGGAAATGATTGTACAATGAGCCCCTGGCAATATCAGCTTCATCTATGATCTGATTAATGCCGGTGGAGTTGTAGCCCTGTTCATAAAATAGCCTTGAAGCTACATCAAGGATGCGCGCTCTTGTCGCTGAAATTTTCATAAGTATAAAGATAACAAAAAATAAATAGACAAGTCTATCTAATTGTTATAACTTTGACCTTATTTATGAAAAAAACGACCTCTCCCTGGATTGCCCTGCTCATTGTACTGACCGCTCCATTATTATCAGTGATCGATGTATTTATCGTCAATGTGGCCATTCCGTCAGTTAAAAAGGGCGTTCACGCTACTGATGGGCAGATCCAACTCGTAATCGCCGGCTATTTACTAGGCTATGCCTCTTTCTTAATAACTGGGGGGCGAGCTGGAGACCACTTTGGCCGTAAAAAGATCTTTTTCTGGGGGATGTTTAGTTTTACCTTATTTTCCTGCTTTTGCGGTTTGGCACAAACGCCAATTGAGTTAAACATTACACGATTCTTCCAGGGAATTAGCGCGTCCTTTATGGTGCCGCAAGCAATAGCCTTCATCCAAATTCTTTTTACGAACACCAAGGAACGCGCCAGGGCTATTGGCTGGTTTGGGATCACGCTGGGAATCGCATCTATTATCGGGCAGGTTTTAGGCGGCTACCTCTCACAGGTACACACGCTATTCGACGGCTGGCGGCTGATCTTTTTTATCAACCTGCCAATCGGACTGTTGGCCCTATGGGCGGCACACCATTTCCTGCCGGAAACCGAGCGCCATGAAAATCACGTCTTCGATTATTCTGGTATCGGTATCCTGACAGCCGCACTTTTTTGCCTGATCTATCCACTGACACAGGGCAGGGAAGCAGGGTGGCCATTGTGGAGTATTGTACTTATAATTTTGTCATTTATCCTCTTTGCCTATTTTATTTACGATCAAAGGATAAAAAGGACAAAAGGCGCAAACCCCCTAATTGACGTGGAGCTTTTTCATAATAAAGACTTTTCTATCGGATTAGTGGCGGTGCTTTTCCAATTCATGATGCACACTTCTTATCTCTTGACAAGCGCGGTATTTCTTCAAAACGGACTCGGCATTTCTTCGGTAGATTCCGGCTTATATTTCTTTCTGCCCGGCGTAATGTTCACACTATCTTCTATAATTGCGTCAAAGCTGCTTCCCAATTTTGGCAAATTAGTACCTCTAGCCGGCGTAGCCGCGATGATATTTTCTTTCGCTTCACAGATCGTGCTTTTTAAAGCCGGTGTCAGCGGCATCACTATTTTTATTCTAATGGGTGTCTATGGCCTGGGTAACGGACTCATATTACCATCTTTGTTAAACTTAGCATTAAAAGGTGTCCCCCATAAATTTGCAGGTGCCGCGGCCGGGGTCTATAGCACTTTTCAGCAAACGGCATCTGCCCTTGGGATTTGTATCATAGGAGGTATATTTTATAACGTAGCCCACTACGGGAATTACACTAAAGCTTTTGAGTATAGCACGGCAGCCGATATCGGCTGCCTGGTCTTAACCGCTTTAATGCTGATTTTACTTCCAAAAGGTAAAAGCGATGGACAAGAATTGCATGTGGCGGAGTGATGAATCACAAAGATTGCTGTTGGGGTAGCACCCATCCTGTATTGAAAATTTGAAAAAGACAAATTATGACCGATCATTTTCTGTCCAGTGTACCTGACCTGATCTTTTTGCAATCATCTATATGGTTGTGCGGTTAATTATGAATCGGATTCGCAAAAAGCAGCTTTGTTGCCCTGAATATCATGGTCATCACAGAAAATTGTACACCCGCAAATCATTCAAAAGTAGTTCGCACGTCTAAAGCTTACCCGGTTCACCATCTTTATTTTCAATCGTACGGGTTTAAAGAGCTTCACTGAAATGTTTTTAAGCTGATTAGAATTTCTTTAGCAAAATTTTCCAAAGTCGAATTTTTCGACTTTATTTTTCCTTAAACGCTTTAATCAGCTGTTTTGCCGCGTAGGCTTCAGCCTCCCTCGCCTGTGGAATAACGGCGCCCATGCCAAAGAACTGGTGGCTTACCCCATCGTAATTTTCGGCATCCACTGTAACTCCCGCAGCCTTCATTTTATTAGCCAATGCTATATCCTCGCTTTGCACTGGGTCCAATTCGTCAGTAATAATGGTCGTCGGGGGCAGTCCGTTAAAGTTGGCAATAAGCAAGTTCAGCCTTGGATCGTTAAGGTCACTTTTGCTATTAATGTAATATTTTAAGAACCAAATCATCGCTGCTTTGCTCAGCGGTTTGGCATTGGCTTGTTTAACATAGGAGTCAGTGGCCGTATCGGTTCCTGCCACAGGATATATGGCTAAAATGTGTTTTGGCATTTGAATATTCTTATCCCGTGCCATAATCGCCAGGTTGACACAAATATTTCCACCTGCGCTTTCGCCTGTTAGGGCAATATTTTGGGGATCGCCATTGATGGAGCTTGCATTGGCCAAAGCCCATTTGTAAGCCGCAAAACCGTCCATTAATGCCGTAGGGAATTTATATTCCGGTGCCAAGCGGAAACCAACAGAAATAGCGATGGCATGAGTTTGTTCGGCTAATATATTAGGCGTAGCATCATAAGCATCAATTCCGGAAACCACAAACCCGCCGGCATGGAAGTACAGCATGATAGGAAATGGGCCTTTTCCTGCTTTGGGCGTGTATATGCGCAGATGGATTGTCCCGCCGGTTACGCCAATATCTTCACCAATGGTGTCGATCTGATAAACCGGTAAAGAGATGTGATGATCTTTCAACAAATCCTTAACGGCGTCCGCCATGGTATGGTTCTTCCGGGCTTCCACGGGTGTTAAGGTGATCAGTGGTTTATCATGATAGCTGGCTAGTTTTTCAATTACGGCCAGCATTTCCGGTTTAATATCGGGTGCCCATGCCGGGGCTGGCCCTTTTGGTTTGAATGACACAGCAGGAGCCTTCTTTGTTGAATCAATGATTTGTAGCTTATAGGAATACTTAACTGTTTTTGCTTTGCTTTCGCAATTAAAGGACATTGCAAGACAAGTGATAATAATCAGAATGGTTAATTTTACTTTAATAGTTAACTGCATAAATTTAAAATACCAAGTTTTTAGTTGGGTTTCCTGGATGAGGTAGATGAGTCAAGCGAATCCATCAAATATCGCGGGCACTTTTGCCTGCTAAACAAATTACCCATGCAATCGGTATTTTTATGATGGATTACCATTAATGCCTGATTGATTGTCCTCGAATGGAAGGTAATAATTACGATAAGCTCCTGGTATTTCTTCTTTCCAGCGAAGTGATTAAACCTGAAGTAATAAAGTCTCGATCATAAATAACTTTAATACTACATCGCAATATATAATCGCACTGGAACTACATACGACAAAGATATAAATAATAGACAGGTCAGTCTACTTTTTATTTGCAATTTATTCAGCGTAGATCCAGCCAACTCATAGCCAGGCATAATAAAATTGAATATCGTTTGATTCCGGCCTATTTATTCTGCATATATTATCAACCTGATGTATATGATCATTATGGTATATGCTATAATATAGTTTACACTTCGAATTTCGTCTATAGTTCAAATTTTCTAACTAATACTAAAACTAATGTTATCCCTGCTAGCGAAAACAAAATAAAGGCCTTGATACGCATTCACGGGGTAATAATATTATTTCATTGATTTAAAACAATCAATCCTAGCTGCATAAAGGTTTCTTTTCTTAGTTAATTAGATGTTAAATAGTTTAAAAAACGGATGGTTTGCCATTCTTGTAACTGCTATAAAATATGTAATATTGACCATGTTCTCAGCACTCAGACAGCAATTCGAAGAATTTATTGAGCTTTCAGAAGAGGAAATAAAATATGTTGCTTCATTCTTCCAAATGAAAAAGTTTAAAAAGCATGCAATTATTTTACATGCTGGGGAACTGGTTGACCATGAATATTTTGTTATGAAGGGATTATTAAAAACCGCTTTAACTGACGAAAAAGGTAAAGAACATATTTTGCAGCTGGCCATGGAAAATTGGTGGGTTTCTGATTACGATGCACTAACAACACATGAACGCACCATTTTTGAAATATCGTGCCTTGAAAATGTCGAGGTTCTCCTGCTTACGCTAAATAAAAAAGAACAGTTATGCCGTGAAATGCACAAGATGGAGCACTTTTTTCGTCTTAAAGCAACTTCCGGATTTATTAATGGTCAAAAAAGGATTATCGCGCTTTTAAAAAATGATGCACAATCCCGGTATACAGAACTGTTCGAAAAATACCCTTCACTTTTTCAGAGAGTGCCGAAATCAGTGCTCGCTTCTTATCTCGGCGTCTCAAGGGAAACCTTGAGCCGGTTTAGTAAAGGCTAATTCTTTAGGTATCACTTTTAGTACCGTCATTAACCGCAGCTCATATTTTAATATTTTACCGAGCAAAATTAAACCCATCACGCGGGCCCAGTCGCATTTTTATTGCTGCTTATAAATTTCTCAATATTTAAGATTTTTTGAATGGCGTTCATGTCATGCGCTTAGGGTGATAAAACTTAAACTGCTTGAATCATTAACATTCAAAATAACTTATTCTGCAGCTGTATTTCAATGCTTCAAGCTGTTGCCTGCCGCTTTTATCGTGATGTTAAAAGAAAAACTACAGCAAAATAAGGATGAGAATTTAATATTTCTACAGTTGACACAGTGACTTAGGTCACACCAAACTTGTGCGCTATATCATCGAATAATAACCATCCTAAAGAGATATTTGCAATAAAAATGTCTCTCTAATCTTGATCAATGAATCAAAGTATCACTTTATTGAGCAGACCTTCCGGAAAACCGGAGATCAGCAATTTTAAATTTGAACGTGAATCAATGCCTGTGGCAAACGAAGGCGAAGCCTTGCTTAAAACACGGTTCGTTTCCGTTGATCCATATATGCGCGGAAGGATGAACCTCTCCGAATCTTATATTCCGCCTTTTGAAATAGACGAGCCAATCGAATCAGGCATAGTAGCAGAAGTTATTTCATCTGCAAATCCTGCTTTTGTTGCCGGCGATTTTGTAAGCGGCATTTTGAAATGGAAGGAATATCAAACGTCCGACGGAAAGGAACTGGTTAAGGTAGATGCTAACAAGGCGCCCCTAAGCGCATACCTTGGCATCCTCGGGATGACCGGGCTTACAGCTTACCTCGGTCTGATAAAAATAGGTATGCCCAAGTATGGTGAAACGCTAGTTGTCTCCGGTGCTGCGGGTGCTGTTGGCAGCATAGTCGGACAGATCGGTAAAATATTAGGGTGTAAAGTGATTGGAATTGTTGGAACAGATGAAAAAGCTACGCTATTGACTCAAAAACATGGGTTTGACGACGCCTTGAACTACCGTACCAACGTCAACCTTCGCGCTTCGATATACGACATGTGCCCGGAAGGCGTGGATATTTATTTTGATAATGTTGGTGGGGAAATATCAGACGCCGTAATGTATAACCTGAACAGGTTTGCCAGGGTTCCACTCTGTGGTGCTATCTCTTTATACAATGCCCCAGAGGCAGGTACAGGGCCGAGATTTGAAATGATGATGGTCTTAAAAAGCATCCTTGTTCAAGGTTTTATATACCATAATTTCTCCGATCATATCCCGGAAGCGTTAACAAAGTTAGAAGCCTGGCTTGCCGCAGGAAAGATGAGTTACACAGAAACCATTATAGACGGTTTTCAAAATCTGCCTTCCGCATTTATCGATCTTTTCGAAGGCAGGAATGAGGGTAAAATGGTCGTTAAAATTTAGCCTTATCATTCGCACCAATGTGCGTCTTCAGTATGTAATAACAGGTAATTAAAACAAATATATGATTGAAACTAAAGCTTATGCGGCACAGGATGGCAACACGCCATTAGCGCCCTGGACATTTAACCGCCGCGAAGTCGGCCCGCATGATGTTCGGTTTGATATTTTATTTTGCGGTGTCTGCCATTCAGACCTGCATGCCATCCGCAACGATTGGTTTGATGGGATATTCCCAATGGTTCCAGGCCATGAGATAGTTGGAAGGGTAGTAGAAGTTGGCGAACACGTTAAAAAATTCAAAGTTGGCGATTTAGCCGGAACAGGATGTTTTGTAGACTCGGATCAGACTTGCGATAATTGCAAGAACGATCTGGAACAGTATTGCCCGCACAGGGTATTTACGTATAACAATTTAGGGTTTGACGGATTGCCAACCTATGGTGGTTATTCAAATACAATTGTGGTAAGAGAAGAATTCGTCCTGCATATTTCGGAAAAACTAAACCTTGCCGCGGTAGCCCCATTGTTATGTGCAGGTATTACAACCTATTCTCCCCTGAAACACTGGAAAGTAGGAAAAGGACATAAACTTGCAGTTATTGGTTTGGGCGGCTTAGGGCACATGGCGGTTAAATTCGGCGTTGCTTTTGGTGCTGAAGTAACGGTATTGAGCACCTCGCCAAACAAAGAGGCTGATGCAAGACGGCTGGGCGCCCATTACTTTTTAGTAACTAGCGATCCCAAACAAGTTGAGGAGGCTAAATTGAGTTTTGATTTTACCATTGACACTATCGCGGCAGAACATAACTATAACATGTATATGTCCATGTTAAAAACGGATGGAGTCCATATCTGTGTTGGATTGCCTGATAAACCGGCAACCTTATCAATTTTTAGCTTAACCGGCGGACGCAAAAGCCTCGTTGGATCTGGAATGGGTGGCATTAAGGAAACTCAGGAAATGCTGGATTACTGCGCAGAGCACGATATCGTTGCTGACATAGAAATGATCGACATGAAAGATATTGAAATCGCGTATGAACGTATGCAAAAAGGAGATGTGCGGTATCGCTTCGTTATAGATATGGAAACCTTGTAAACTAGTTAAAATCGGTAAATATTTCAAAATGAATATATCAGGCCCCACGTACTTGTGGGGTTTTTATACTTAAAATTTCGGTCACAAAATTTCGTGCATTATTTTACGTTAAATAGGAGATTTAAAGTTATCAGACTTTTCCAGTAGGTAATCGCTTTAAATTAAAGGCCAATTGAACAAACAATTTTTTAATTTGAACTGGATTATTTTCAGATCTCCAGCCATGAGACCGAAGTCTTATCGAAGATATGAAATTATCGACAAAATGGCTTGCTTGCGGATTTGGTAAAAAATAGTCTAAAAAAATTTTAATAAATAATGACTGATAATATCACAGTAACAGATCTTGTGACCAAACCGTGTAACGGACAAATTAATATACTCTCCATTTAATCATATCCATAACCCAGACGCGGACATTTTCGACCTTCGCTGTCTGAGCCGTATTTTTACAGAATTGTGCTTTTATAAATGCCTCCAAACAGGTTTTTAGTACCGGGTCAACTTGAAAAAAATTTCTTCGTTTGGATATTCACTTGTCGTTTTATTCCGACGAATTATCTTTGCGGGAAAATAGGAACTAACAAATTCAATTATCTAATTATAAACACGGTAATTAATATTCCATAGCGTGCTTTGCCTTAAATATTTTTGCAGGCATTCTGCAATACTTTTCGGGAAATCATCCATATGCTGCGGAGGTTTCACCGGAATGAGCTTGCCTAATTTGCCTATGTTGATTTTAAGTTTTTTTGAATCCATGAACTTGGTCGGCTTGCACAAGCCATTTATAAATTTATGGCTTTTTTTTCGATTGCAGCGACGGGCACACTTAAACGGCTGCTGCATTTTTGAAGCAGAAGTGTTTTACTGTTTTCGGTGCGCTTACGCCACAAAGAGCCGTATACCGCACTTTTTAACGCATTTTTATTCAAGAGAGCTATTATTAAACGAAAAGTGCATTATAAAGCACTTTCATTCGCTTTTTTAATTATGAATAGTTACTTTTGTATAAAATAGAGCAACATAATGCACTTTAAAGAACTAATAACCCTGATAAAAGAGCGACGCGAGTCGCTCCAGGTGACACAGGAAACACTGGCCGAGCTGTCGGGCGTAGGCCTGAGAACAGTTAAACAGTTCGAAAGCGGTAAGGGCAACCTAACGCTGATCAACTTACAAAAACTGGGAGACGCTTTAGGCCTCGAAATAACCATGAAGGTAAAGACCAAATCCAATAATTAATGAGAACGGCAAAAGTACTATTTAAAGATGAAGAAGCTGGGCAATTAACGCAGCATGATGATGGCTCATTCTCGTTTGCCTATCATGCTTCCTGGGTGGATGATCCGACCAAAATAGCGATAAGCCTCACTTTGCCTAAAAGGCACGATGCCTACCAGGCAGCATATCTATTTCCTTTTTTTTACAATATGTTGCCGGAAGGCTCCAATAAGCAGGTCGTATGTCAGCTTAATCGTCTTGACCGTAATGACTATTTTGGATTATTACTCACTATCGCAAAAAATGACACGATTGGCGCGGTAACCGTACATAAAATTGAAAACGAATGAGCATACCAGAAATAAAATATTGTCCCGGTACGTTAGCCGAAGGTTACGATACGTATAGCCGCACCGCCCTTGTCCGCGTTTTCGATGGCAAAAAGGTCAGCCACATTCTGCCTTACGAATCGCCCGCCTCCAATCCTGAAACCGATGAATTGTTCGAAGAAAACCGGAAACGAATGTCCATTTCAGGTGTACAGGAAAAGTTCTCAGTCTTGCTGGAAAAGAACAAACTAAGGCTGATCGAAGAAGGTGAGCGCGGACGCTATATCCTGAAACCTGTTCCAAATGCAGGCCGGAAGCCGGATCAGATGCCCGCAAATGAGCATGTAACGATGCAGATCGCCCGCCAGGTCTACGGAATCGAAACCGCTGAAAATGCGCTCATTTTTTTCAGCAATGGCGCGCCTGCCTATATTACCAGGCGTTTCGACGTTAAACCTGATGGCAGCAAGCTGGCGCAGGATGATTTTGCTTCGCTTGCAGGCAGAACGCCCCAAACGCATGGCGAACACTATAAATATGAAGGGAACTACCTGGAGCTATTTCAGTTGATGGAAAAATTTGTCCCGGCCTATAAGCTTGAAGCGCCCAAACTGTTAAAACTCCTAATTTTCAATTATTTGTTCTCGAACGGCGATGCGCATTTCAAGAATTTTTCACTATTGGAAACGCCGCTGGGCGACTACCGCCTTAGTCCAGCTTATGATCTATTGAATAGCCGTGTGCACATTAACGACCGGGATTTTGCGCTCGATGACGGCTTATTGCCAAAAAACCTTGCCCAGGGTAAATTAAGCCATCAGTTCGGCGTATTGGCGGAACAGGCCGGCATAACGAAAAAAGTATTTGGTGAAATGATGGATTTGATGTTGTCGCAATCCGAGGCAGTGGAGCGTTTTACATTTGCATCCTTCATGGATGAAACCAGCCAACGGCACTACTGGCAATCCTACCGGTCCCGGCTGAAACAATTGGAAAAACAGTAATCACATTATCGCTGATTATTCCGGGCATGCAATGGCTGAAAGCTGCTTAGTCGCATTTTTTTGGTATCTTGTAACCTACAAATGTTAAAATTAAGGGTGTATATTTCGCCGGAACAAAAGGAGATCGCCGGGCAATTCTGGGAACTTTACGAACCGTTAAGTTATCAGGGCACAGTTATGCCTAACCGTGCCGAATCAAGACGTCTGAAGCAGCAAACAAAAGAGTGCCGGTTCTGCAAAAGAAAAAAGGGCGACGTCACCTTTAAACAGGATACCCACCTTATCTCAAATCTTTTGGGGCAAAACACCTTTTATTCATCCAACGAGTGCGACGCTTGTAATCAACATTTCAAGGAAGCTGAAGGGGATCTCGCTAAATATTTAGGCATTTCGCGTACCGTCGATCACTTGCGAAACGATGTAAAGGCACCAACCTTTGAATCATCGGGCGGGGGTGTACGTGCCCGGAACCTGGGCAATGATTTTCTTTGGTTTCAGAATGTTAAACCTGGCAACGGCGAGTTTAATGTCGACCTCCAAAACGGTAAGGCTGCGATTAGTATGCAAAGCCAAAAATTCAAGCCTGAAAATGTTTACAAAGCTCTGCTGAAGATGGCAATTGGAAACTTACCGGCAGTAGAAGTCAAGTCCTACGGTGCAGCATTGGATTTTTTGATGAACATGGACAGCAGGACAGGTTTTAATCATATCAAACGGGTCATTGTTACCGAAACGGCATTAACTTTGACGCGCCCATTTGGGATGATCTTTCGTAAACGAAATGACATCAGCCAGTCGGAATTGCCAGAATTCATTTTTTGCCTGTATTGCGGTAGTTTGATGTTTCAGCTAAACATCCCTGGTTACCAATCGCCTGCCTTGCCACAAGATCATGCTACTTTTCCAATCGCGCCCTACATACAATTAAATATACACGCCCCTCAACCCGATATTATAAGTGCAATTTGGACCGAAGTCCTGTCATCGGGAACCACGACCACAAACGAGAAAACGCTGGTCATGGAGTTCCCGGTTGACAACCTGGTCGCCGTTCCCCTTGGCATTGATATAGACAAATGGCTTGGAGATTTGAGTAAGGGGCGATTTAACAGGTAAAGCATTACAGTGGCAAGAAAATCAGCGGAGCGCAGCTTATTCCCGGTAGCCACTGAAGAAATGCAAGCTACCGGGTTTTGCTTTTTATAGACCTTTCCGGTTTATGATGCAACAGCATCAGGAAGCGTTCTAATTGCACGCCTGCTTATAACCAGCTTTTTGATTTTCTTAGCGTCAGTTTTATTTAGCAATCGAATAACCGCTGCCTGTACCTCATCAATAATCGTCCAATTCTTTGATAAATATATATCGGTTACTGCCTTCGATTGATCCTTATGGTTCAGCGCCAGCGCAACGTCGTCCTTGCTAAAGCGGCAGATATTCCTTGCCCAATCGCCGAAGGCATGGCGGGCGTCGTAAAATTCCAGGTCTGGGAGGTGCAAGAATCCGCCGATGCCTTGCATCCCTTTCATTAACGCATGGTCTAAAGTGATATGCGTCGAATACCGTGATTATAGCATGCCGGCATATTTCTTATAAAGCGGAACGGCCACTTCGTGAATATTTATGCTGATAAAGGCCTTATCTTTTCTTCGCGACTTGGTTTTTGACCGGTTATAATTCACTCTACTCTTTACAGTTTCGTCAGCGGATAATTTATGCAGGTCTGCAGCATTCATACCGCACAAGTAAAAGCTCAGCATGAACAGATCCCGCGCAAGTTCCATCCGGCTATCTTTTGGCGCATCAAAGTCGCGGATCGCTAAAACTTGTTTAACTGTGAGTTTCGGCTTCTCATTCTCGGGGACAGTCACCAGTTTATATTTTTTAAACGGATAATGCCTATGACAACGATACCTAAATCCTCGTCATTATAGTGATCCTTGATATTGTTAAACAAAATGCGCAGGTCCCGCATATGGTTATGCGGGCCGGTATGGCTCAATCCCTGGACAGTTCGGGTATAGGGGTTACCAATTGATCCGGACGCTCGATCTCGCGTGCCTGGCGAAGGTATTTTTCATAGTCGTACAACATCTTCGACCTGATCTCCGTCACCGGTATGATCTTCGATCCGAAATAGTCGACAAGGCTGTTTACTACTTTAGTCATATCGGCTGCGCTGGCCAGCCTGTTTTTTTCTTTTAACTCCGCAATGCGATTGAATGCAAATTCAATCACCCAAGTGGGTAACGGGTATGCCTGAAAGATCTAACAGCCGTCCGCTAACCAATGATTCTGTGCGCCATGGCTCGGCGATTCCCTCCTGGCAGTACGTTGCGACATATTGACGATGTGACCGACGTTTTGTTCTCGTGCTGCCTGAATAAAGTAAGCCGTGGCTTCGATCAGGCCGGGAACCTGTATAGGGTAAACAAAATAAGCGGAACTGATCCCTTTTAAGGCAGCACTGACTGAATTGAAATCTGACAGGTCGCCCACTACAATTTCCACGCCCTGAGCAGCCAATGCAGCTGAACGTTCATCGAGCTGATGAACCATTGCTCTTACGGGTATATTCAATGCGATTAATTTAGCAACGGCATTTTTTCCCGTTGCACCGGTAGCGCCTGTTATTAAAACTTGATTTTTTATGATAATAATATTTTAATGGTTTAATTTTAGTTTACCCCAACTGTCAGCCAGGGTGATGATATTTTTTAATTTGGCGTCCAACCCTTGCATCGCTTTAATAGCCAGCGTGGTAGCTTCGGCATCGTGTCCGGCATTGGTTAGTGCCTGTACATCAAGCCTTCCGAGCGCTGCTTCAAGTTCTCTTGTGAATGCGGCAAAGCCAGATTCAAGCTTTACAGAAATATGTGTTACGGTATATTGCGTTTCCATTATTTTGAGTTTTTAAGGATGATGTTTTTATTATAGATCAATTGCCTTATGGCTGCGGCGTTGGCGAATAACACCAGCGGCACTAATATGGCTGGCAGCAGTAAAAAGGGGAAATAACCAACCGCGATGTTAGGCTGCTCGAAGCCAAAATTCTGAAACCTGGCCGGTAGCGATAAGACTGCACTGGCGACAACATTGATCAGTAAAAGCATACAGGCTACATTCCAGATAATCAATACCGTTTTGGTCAGCTGCTTTTTAACAAAACCAAAGTAATATACCAGCGGAGCGCTTAGGCCGGAAAGGATATCGTAGTTCCTGCCTTCAAAGGTCATTGCCTGTGGTATGGCTTGATGGACAAATAGCCAGAATAGTGTGATTTCTACTGGAATACGGATGATATGCAAAATGGTTAATATTTTGATATCTAGGCTATCAATAAACGCCCATCCCTTAGCGGTAAGAAAAAGCGCTATGCAAAATATAGTTAATGGAATAACGAGCATCGGGAAACGGGCGGTCATCGTGTGCGGATCGTTATAAAACCCCGAAAGTCCCAAGACAGATTGCACTACCGTCAATACCGATAAAAAAATAAGAATTGGTTTAGCGTAGTGAGTGGCTCTGCTAAATAACCAGATGGTGAGCAAAACGGTGATACCGAACGTGGCGGCGATATATAATGGTAAATTTTCCATGATTGCTATAGTTTAAAATGTTATTTAATGATTTCGAAAACCCAAGCCTGTAAAGGGGAGATAAGCGGATGATCACCTAATTGACCGGCCAATTCTTTTTCAAGCGCGTGCTCTATCTGTGGGATCATTTCCGGTGCTTTATTACTGAGCATGGTAAAAACCGGTAAACCATGCAGGAAGCCATTAGCGGCCAGTCCGGCACTTTCAATTTGTCCCGCCTGTGTTACTAACTTGGACTTTGTGGTATTGAATCCCGCCTGTTGTAATAAGTCCAGGGTGTCATTTTCTGCTGAAAGAGAAAATGGACCGGGTACCTGAAGGATCGGGTTAGCTCCTAAAAAGCTTTCGATCACTTTACCACTGATCTCCCAAACCGGGTTATCCTGGATACCCGCCCAAACGCTGAAAACCAAGCGTCCGTCTTTTTTGAGGACGCGGCGCATCTCCGTTAGAGCTTTCAACTGATCGGGAACCAGCATCAGCCCAAACTGGCAAACGATCAAATCATACTGGCCGTCGATATAAGGGATGTTAGTCATATCAACCACGTCCCAGGATACATTAGCGGCCAGAATCTGTTGTTTTGCTGTTTCGAGCATATCAGCCTGCAAATCCGTTGCTGTCAAGTGAGCGCCGGACGGCAGGTGCTTTAGCAATTGTTTGGTGACGCTGCCGGTACCACTGGCCAGTTCAAGAACGTTGTAAGCATTGGTGAAATCAATCCTTTTCATCAGGTCGGCTGAAAAGCCGTCGAATAAAAAAGGCGTCAGCAGTTCCTGATAATGTTGCGGGATCGAGCCGCTGAATGATATGGTCGTGTTCATCGTGTTTGATTTTTAAGTGATCGAATCTTATTATTTAGCTTCGTTTTCTATAATAGCGGTTAAAACGGCTGGCATCGAAACGAAAGGTGTATGGCTGGATGGCAGGCCGTAAAAGCGGGTGATATTGGCATCTTTGACCATCCTTTGTTGTAGAGGGTAGCTGTTGACCTTATCATTGAAGGTATGCACAAACACCTTGGCGACGCTGCCGAAATTGGTTGCTGTAAGGGTTACCGGGGTAGCTAACGGCGCAAGTGGCTCTGCTTTAAAGTGGGCGACTACATACGCCTGCACCTGTTGGGGGGCATCAGGGACAAAAGTGGACGCAATTCCGTTTGCTGCAATGCCGGCAATACCTTTTTCCTTTTCAATTTGCAGGTATTTGGGCACATCACTGTTCGCGTCAGTGTTAGCGACATCAAGCAGGCTCTGCCCGTTCTTAGGTATGTAAGCAGCCACATAAATGAGTTTTTTTATTTGTGAAGGGATTTGTTCAGCCACCTCACTGATTACTATACCGCCAAAGCTGTGGCCGATCAGGATCACTTCTTTTTTCGCACCTATGGCTTTTTTAACCGCATCGACATATCCCTGAAGGCTGATCTGGTTAATAGGAGTTTCGTCTGTGCCGTGACCGGGCAGGTTCACTACCGTTACCTCGTTTCCGTTAGATTTCAATTGAACGGCTACCGCGGCCCAATCCCCGGCAGATGACCAAGAACCGTGCACGATGACAATGTTTGCGTGATTGTTTTTTAGTTGCGCGAAGGCAAATGTGGTAGCTAAAAATAGGATAGCTATAATAGTAGTTAACTTTTTCATGATGATTTGATTTTTATGATTGTTTTTATTTAGTTGTTTATGCATTTTAAGATTGATTTAAAAAAGACCGTTCGGTCTTTTTTAAATCAAAAAAAAGGTTATATCACTTGTTGTTCAATTTCTTTTTTTAGGATGTTTAAGACAATTTCCATTTGGCTGTTCGTTTCCAGCACACGCCCGATCAGCGTGCCACCTTCGATCAGTGTCATGGTTTTTATAGAAAACTCCCTGGCATCAAAAGTTGCCTTCAATTCTCCGCTGGCGATGCCCTTTCCAATAATAGCGGCAATCTTAGTTTGAGCGGCCAAAATGGTGCCTTTTACCTTTTGGGTTATAACCGGGCTGGTGTCATCGGCTTCGGTGCCGAAGTTCAGCATAGGGCAACCACCTTCTACCGGGAATTGCGTTGGGGTGCTGAACACATCTAGAAATGCAAACAGCTTATCTTTGGCAGTACTTGCTTTGTTGATGGCATAATCTACTTTATCTACCAGCTTACCTAAGTTATAATCAACCACGGCATAAGATAATTCGTCTTTGCTTTCAAAATGCCCGTACAAACCGCCTTTAGCCATTTTGGT
Organism: Mucilaginibacter tundrae; assembly: GCF_013408825.1. Lineage (GTDB taxonomy): Bacteria > Bacteroidota > Bacteroidia > Sphingobacteriales > Sphingobacteriaceae > Mucilaginibacter. The sequence continues at coordinate 431,037 of NZ_JACCBZ010000005.1, read as the reverse complement.
AGCAGCCATGACATCGCTCATCGCTGTACCCGCCAAACCTTTTTTATTGAATAAAGGTGCGGATTGTTCGATTATGAATTGCCTGGTTCTTTCTGATTTGCTCATGTTTAATTATTTGACAGACCAAATATAGACCGTTCGGTCTAAAATAGCAAATTTATTTTCTTTTTTTATAAAAATAAACCGTAATTTGGATACACCGAACCTGATTGACCCCAGTTGCCAATTTAGATTTGACCACTGTAAAAACTGAAATACAGTTGATTATAGTCACAAGGTAAATTGGCGAAGTGGGGTCAACGTAATTGTTTTCTCCACCGTATAATCTATTTCAAATATTAATTACCAAAAGTTGATTTGTGGATGCACTCTTATTCAATAAAATGTGATGTTAAATAGACTCAGTACTTCCGCGAAGTTATACACGCTGATATTTATTACGGCCGTTAGTTTAATCGGATTGGGGATTTATGCCGTTAACGATTTAAAAAAAATGAATGATAATACCAAAACCCTGTATGCGGACCGGGTGGTATGTATTCAACTATTATCAACTGTGCGCTTTGAGTATGATTCGGAAATTCTCCCGGTGACTCAAAGTGTTAAAAATCAAAAAATCACCTTCGCTCAGGCAAAAGAAAGAGTACTGAAAGCCAGGGGAATCATTGATACTAACTGGCGTAATTATAAACTCACTTATCTTACACCTGAGGAGAGAGTACTTGTCAAACAAACAGAAGCAGTAAAAAATCAGGCTTATGAGGTAATTGAAAACCTTTTATCCATACTCACCAAAGAGGATTCTAAATCTCTTAATAACTTAATTCAACAGGGCGCGTTTGATGAACCGACTCCTTTTGCTTTAAAAATTAATCAGTTATTGAGCTTACAAGTTAATGTTGCAAAGGAGGTACTTAATAATAACAAATTATTATACCGGCGGACCGCAATAAATTTCGTTCTTTTTATTTTGCTTTCCCTGATCATTGCCCTTTCGCTTTCGTTCTATATTATCAAAAATATCAAAGGTTTAATTAAAGATATATTGATTAGCAATAACATTATTAAAGAAAGTGAGGGAAAATACCGTTCATTACTTGAACAAGCCTCAGATGCCATTTACCTGTCGGACTTAAATGGGGATTTTACAGATGTAAATGAAAGCATGTGCAAAATAACGGGATATTCTAAAGAAGAATTATTACAGTTAAATATAAGGAATATTATAGACCCTGAACAATTAAAGGTAGACCCCATTATTCAGGGAAAAAACCTCAAGGAGGGTTCTATGATCAGGGAGAGGCGACTGGTACGTAAAGACGGTGATATATTTGAAGTTGAGAGCAATGTGAAGAGAATTGCTGATAACCAGATATTAGTAATTTCCCGGGATATTACCGATCGAAAACTAATGGAAGCAGGGCTTAGGGAAGCTGAGGCAAAATTCAGGACCGCTTTTGAATATTCTGCAATCGGCATTGCCATGGTTTCGTTAAAAGGTAATTGGCTAAAGGCGAACATCAGTTTGTGTGAGATGCTGGGATATTCAGAACAGGAATTGCTCAATATGTCATTCTTTGACATTACTCACCCGGATGATGATAGCTTAAACTTTGATGTAATAAATAGTGTTTTACAAACTGATCATGGGATAAAACAAATTGAAAAGCGTTACATCCGTAAAGATGGCGCTGAAATTTGGGTATCTGTTAATATTGCATTAATAAGAGATGATGCTAGATCTCCACTTTACTTTGTCACACAGATTTTAGACATAACAGAAAACAAAAAAGCCGAATATGCCCAAAAACTGATCGTAGAAAACCAGGAACGAATAAGGGTGCTTTTTGACAATGTTGAAGGATCTACCTGCCTTATAGATACAGATTTTCGTTTAATTGTTTTTAACCAGGTCTTTGAAAAAACCAGTACCATTTTAGCAGGTAAAGAACCAAAATTTGGTGATGAGATATATAGTTTTTTGCCCCTTGATGAACAGAAGCGCCGTTATGAAATACTTAACAAGGTTTTGGGAGGCAATAAGGAAGTGATCGAAGTTGAATATGAAAGAAACGGTGAACATTTATATTTCAGGACCGCATTTGTCCCTATTATGGTAGAGGGAAAGGTTACGGCTATTTCAACTTATTCACTCGATTTTACGGAACGCAAAAAAGCTGAATTGCTTATTTTAAAACAAAAGGAACTTTCAGAGACTATCATAAATAGCTTACCCGGCGTGTTTTATTTGCAAAGTGCGACAGGAGAATATTTGCTATGGAATAAAAACTTTGAAACGGTGACGGGCTATACCAGGGAAGAAATTGTAAAATTAACAACAGCAGACCTGATAGCGGAAGAAGACCTGAACCGGGTAAGCGATACCATTAATAAATTATTTACGGAGGGCTATGCAACCGTTGAAGCTAACGCAAAAACGAAAGATGGAACAACAATTCCATTTTTATTAACCGGCTCTCCTATCACTATACATGTCAAACACAATAAAATGAATGTTTTCATAATGATAAATTTAAATTCAAGCACTGACTACATGCATGATTCTCCGTTGTTCATTATGGTTATCTAATTTTTTTACTTTAGGTTGATCAAGTTCTAAAAGCAGGCTAATAACGTTTGCTTGTACCTCATCAACGATTGCCCAATCCTTTTCAATATATATATCAGTTGTTTAATGCCCGCTATCTACGTGATTTAAGACCTGTGCAACATCATCTTTACTCATACGGCACTTATTCCTTGCCAGTGTTGCAAACGTGTGACGCGCCCAATAAAACGTTATTCCGGTTGTGCCTATTTTTTTATTGATAGCTTTCATTCCCTCATTAATAGCCCGATCAAGATTTTCAAATGAAGAATAGCGAGTATTTAGTTTTCCAAAATATTTTTCCAGTATAGGTTTTGCTTGCGTTATTAACTGGACGCTTATATAAGCTTTATCTGATCTTCTTGATTTGGTTTTGGCTCTATTATATTCAATTCTGCCGTTTTTTATATTTTCTGATTTAAATTGTAAAAATCGATAGCATTCATACCGCATAAATAAAATGATAACATAAATAAGTCTTTAGCCAATTCCGGTCTGCTTTCTGCTGCACATTCACAATCTCGAGTTAATTGTGCCTGCTCAATGGTGATATTCCGTTTTCGATTTTCAGGAGCGTCAACAATTTTATAATTGTCGAATGGGCAATAAGGAATTTTAATTTCACCGGTTTGGGGATTATTATAATGCTTCATTGCCGCCTTAAAAAGAATCCTTAAATCTCGAAAATGGTTGTGAACGGCTGCATCATTCATGCCTTTTACTGTTCTTGTTATTTCCTTACCAAATTGATTGTTCCTCGTAAGTTTACGTACACTCCTTAAATGACGTTCATAAAGCGCAAGTGTTCTTTCATTGATATCTAATGGTGAAATTGCAGTTTTATTAAAGTAATCTTGAAGACTAAATAACACGGTCGCCAATGTCCCAGCCGATCCATTTCGTCCTTCTTTTTTCAGCACGTCAATATGACCCTTACAGAATTTTAGGAAGTCCATTGGTTCATCCTTATCTTTTAAATAGTTTTTCAACGCCTCAGCGCTATACATTTCAAGTTTCGGCCCAAGCTTGCTGATTTCACTCCTGTAATCATCAAGAGTCTTATTTAGCAATTGTTTAAGGGTTGCATCCTTGATGACCAATTTTGCGGTCAATTGTTTAGCAACTACAAAGTGGGGAGTGTCGATATATTTTTTCTCCCCTTTGTGTGCAACTCTAATTTTGACGTTGTAAGTTCCGTCAGCTTTTTTGTGGTGTTTGTGAATTTTAATACCTACTGTCGCCATAACATTGTTTGTTTGGCGAAAAAACGCCAAATAGTTTTGTGCCCTATTTGTGCCCTTTTTTCGTAAGGTTCAACAAAAAATTATGTAAAAGCTATCGAAACGGATCGTTCCTGACAGTTGGCAATTGCCATTAGAAAGTGCCCAAATATACGAAAAAAGACCTTTTTCTAATGAAAAAGACCTTTTTTTATTTTGTGGTACCACCTGGATTCGAACCAGGGACACAAGGATTTTCAGTCCTTTGTTGTATTAATAGCTGACAATTCTGATCGATGATCTTTGATGCCATTGGTGAGCTGGAACGCGAACACGAATTTCCATAATATGTCCATCATTTTTTACCTCAGAAATATAGTTGGCATGTAAAAATGAAAGGCCCTAGCACTCGCTGCCCGGACCTTTCAACCTAAGTATTATGATTCGAAAAACACCCAGGCTCATAATATGTTATAAAAACTCATTAAAAAAACTCTTAAAGACTTACTTTTAACTATTCATTCTTATCACCAAATTAATCCCTATGTCTAATCTGCATACTATACAATTTGAGCCCATTTTTTCTGAAGTTTTTGACACATTTAAAGTATTTAAAAGCCTAAGTGTTGTTACCGTTACTTGCATGCCTCCGGGGACGTCAAAAAACATTTGGCAAATTCTTAATCATCTAATTCTCTGGCAAGAAAACGAATTATCATTGGCAGAAGGCAAGAAGACAGAAAAACATTTTTCGGAAATAGATACCTGGATTAAAACAGAGTTGCCAAATGAGCAAAGTGATATAGATAACGCAGTTCGCATTTTTGATAATCAAATAAGTAAAATTAAGACTATAGCGTCAACTTTGTCATTAAGTGAATTGGATTTTGAACTTAAATTTAGAAAGATATTGGACATGTCAACACATTTATCTTTTCATTTAGGTGAGATTGTGCTTTTGAGAAGACAGTGCGGAAATTATCCTATGCCTGAAGATATGCAGGCCTTTTTAGAAAAAGATTAACCGTTTCCTCTTCTTACTACAAAACCACAATTCTTAGTTGATTTTTAGAGGAAACCTTATCACAATGACAAGCGAGAATGCTTGCCGATAACCAAACAACAATTAGTAATTAATTGTTGTTTGTTTTTTTTTATAAAAATATATGCTTGATTACATTATTTCAAATGATCCAACAGTTGTATTGTTATAAATAGCACTGCTATATCACGGTTGAGATCGAGGTATCTTTTTACTGCTTTGTTCCCCTTTACAATATGATCCCGGATGGTAGATGGAGATACACCTAACTCATGTCCTGCTTCTTCGTAGCTCTTGCCTTCCAGCTTACATAAAGTATAAACTTGTTTCCGTTGCGGGGATAAACTCTCAATAGCTGATCTTAATAGGATATGGCTTTCTTTCCTGATCATGACGTCTTCCGCTGTTGGATCAAACCCGACCGCATTGGAAATCATTCGTTCAACTAAACGGTTATTTTTAGCGATCTTTCTAAAATGCCCATAGACCAGATTTTGAGCCACCTTATATAAAAACGATTTAAAAGAACCTTCTACACTAATGGTTTCCCTGCTCTCCCAAATTTTCATGAACAGGTCTTGTAATAATTCTTCGGCAATAGCTTCGTCTTTTACCAGACGCAGCATATTTCTATAAAGCGGTTTGCTAAACAAATCATATAGCGCAGTAAAGGCTGCCTCATTGCCTTGTTGTAATTGTTCAACTAGAAAAGAAAGATTTAGATTGTCCCGACCCATAGCTGCTTTGTTAATTGATTTTTCAATTACAAGCCTTTAGATCGGATTGCGGCCATATTTATTAATAGGGCCGGATACCCGCAAAGTCTAATGTCACGTGGCTCTGGTAAGCCCACTATTTTTTTCAAAATAGCCTCCACAGAAGACATAAGCGAGCGCCGGCCCTATTGATATTATAGGGTTCGGTCGCTGCACCTACACTCGCGGAGTTAGAAATTTACCAGATTTCGTGGCGAGGCTCGTAGCGATCACTCTTAATTTAAAAGAAGCAATCACAAAAATACTATTTGCTGATAACTTATTTCATCTATTTCAAAATAGACATCACCTTTAAATCAATGCAATATAAACAAATATAATTATTTCGTCAAATATGACGAAATAAACAATGGAGATTGATTGCAAATTCACGATGTGAATAACCGTAACAAAGAATATGAACTTGCTTTTGGAAAAAAGGTAAAAGAACTACGGTTAGAAAAAAAATTAACACAACAAGAATTAGCGACCATTGCTAACGTCGAAACAAATCAAATTTATCGTATCGAAAATGGTAAAAATGGTTCGACTTTATCTTCCATTGTTTCCGTTGCTTTAGCGTTAGGACATTATCCAAAAGATTTGTTCGAGTTTGACTTTAATCTCGTTTTAAATGAAAACTTCGATGTTTCTGTAAAGGAGAAAAAGAAAAGAGGCCCTAAAAGTAAGTAGAAACAATACTAAAGTTTCTTTTTTCACTAGTTAGTAGTCAGTTTTCGTTGATCCATATCTGGGCGACAATATGTATCTCTTGGAACTGAAGCTAATTTATAATTTTCTTAAATAATCAAGCACGCCATCAATTCTAAATTCTTCTTACTCATTTATCTGAACCCTTCCTTTCTAAGCTAATCATTTAGTTATAAGATCATCTTTTGGTTCATTTCCATTGTTTTATGATTTACTATTACTAGAAACACATCAAGTTATCAACTACATGTGTAGAACTAAATATCTCAGATGCCGAATCGACATTAAAGATCTCTTTAACTCGGCTTAATAAAAGTGGCGTTACCACATACTTAGGTTGAATATGAAATATATACGCCATGAATAATTACAATTTTTTAGATCAACTCATACTCAGAAGTCCAGCACTTAGCTTTAAAAGCTACAATATCGAAAAGGTCAACGCAATTATCCAATTTCCGTCATTTCAATCTGCTTTATATTTAGCCAGCCCACAGCTCTATAACGCATTAGAAAATAAAAAATTTTGCTTTGAATTATTGTCGGCCAAAGAACAATTAAGCGTAAAACGATATTATAACCGGATGACTTTCCGCCCGACCCCTTTTGGCGGCTTTTCATCTTTTTCTCTTACCGGTTGGGGCAGTGAAACTTCATTGATCCTGAATGACCGAACAAAGAAGCTTCATTTAAACCTTGACCAGGAAATTGTCCTTCAGTTAGCCAAATCATTAACTGGAAACGTATGGAATGAGCGTTATCGCGCTAATAGCTCACTTTATAAAGAAGGAAAGGATTTTCGTTTCATTAAAACAAGCCATAGCGAACAAAAATCTAAGGCAATATTTGATCTGGAAGCTTATCAAAGCAATTCGATTATTCAAGCGATAATAACCTATTGCAACCGGGGAGAGTGTGATGCCGGCGATATAATAGCTTTTATCCAAAACATAACCGGAGTCGCCTTTAATGATGCGGCGGAATACTTTAATTTTCTAACAGAAGCACAATTAATTATACCGTCAACACACGTAAATATTGTTGGCGGCGATTATCTGAACAGGTTAATAAGCATGCCTGGAATTGCAGGTTCAATTCTTCCTAAAAGCTTGGATCTAATTATGAAGCAACTGGAAACAGCAGTCTTTCCGGGGGCGGATACCCTTCTTGATATACGTAAACAATTAGAGAACCTTATGCCCTACCGTGTGAGAAGCTCCTTGCCTTTTTTCTATGCCGGGCTGGAAAAAACGGTAAGCGAGGGAAAGCTATCCACCGGTTATCAACGGGACATTCACGATGGACTGAACGCCTTGAAAACGTTATCCAAATCAGCCGTTTCAGCTAATTTTCAACAATTCATTGCGGCTTTTAAACTTAAGTATGACCGACAAAAGGTTCGGTTATTAGAGGCGATTGACCCGGAGATTGGAATTGGCTACGGATCCCTTACCCAGCAACAGCATCAGTCTGAATTACTGCAGCATATCAACTTTAATATTCAGCAAGATAAGCTTATCCACCAGGAATGGTCTGATGCTCACCGGTTGCTTTTTAATAAATGGACAGACAAAACCGGGTTTACCGATAGTCTGCAATTAAAAGATGATGACCTGAATGCTATTCGTTCTCCCACAGACTTGCCCTCTGCCCCATCCTTGGCTGTTTTATTCAGGATTGTTAATGAAGGCCTGTTCATTGAAGCGGTCAGCGGCACATCAGCAACAGCCCTAATCGGGCGTTTTACCTTATGGAGTAAGGAAATAAATAACCTTAGTAAAACAATCGCCCACCAGGAACAGTCTGCAAACCAGGAAGTTATATTCGCAGAGATCGGGCAACTTTCAGATTCACACACCGATAACATTAATCGAAGGCAACATAGTTACGATTACGAAATCATGGTCAATGCGTATTCAACATTACCAGTCGAAAACCAAATTAGGCTTTCAGACCTATGGGTCTCTGTCGTCAACGACAAGGTGATCCTGGAATCGGAGGTGTTGCAAAAAGTGATCGTTCCTCGCCTTAGTTCTGCCTATAATTATACCCGTAATGAGCTTGCTGTCTTCAGGATCCTCTGTGATTTGCAGCATCAGGGTCTGCATGCGAACTATTTATTCGAGTTGGCGCAATATTTTCCAGGACTGGCATATTACCCAAGGGTCGTTTTTAAAAATACGATTTTATCTGCCGCTACCTGGCATTTGTCTGTTGTTGACTTAAAATTGATAGGTTCATCAAGTGACGAAGACGGGATCATATACTTCCAAGACATCCAGCAAAAACGCCATATTCCCGCTGTCATCGCGCTTAGCAGATCAGATCAGCAATTGGTTTTTAACACTGTCGAAAAAGAAGAAGTCAGGTTCCTGATACAATGTCTGAGAACTATGGAGACTGCGGTTATGCAGGAATACTTTTCACCAAAAAACTCTTTACTTTTAAATCAGGAAGGCCTCCCAATAGTTAACCAATTTGTCGGCGTCTTATACAGTGAAGATACGGTGTATACGGGTACGCAAAATGTCAAGCCAGTACAGTCAATAAATATGCAGCAAACATATATTATTGGTAGCAAGTGGCTTTATTTAAAACTGTATTGCAACCCCGATTTTTCTAACGAGTTACTCACAAAAAGGATACTCCCTTTTCTACAAAAACAAGCTGGAAAACTGCAGTCCTGGTTTTTCATCCGCTTCCGGGATTCCGCATACCATATCCGTTTAAGGCTGAGGCTCCCTGAAGAATTGATCGGCGAAGTATTGTTGCAATTAAAAAAGCAGCTATCCGGCGCGGTACAGTATCATCTGATCCGCGACTACCAGGCAGACACCTATCGCAGGGAAATGGAACGCTATGGCCCGGATCTGATCCAACTGGTAGAGGAGTTCTTTCATGCTAGCAGCGAACTGGTAATGCATTATATTAAGGCAAGCCGGTTGAAATCATTTAAATATCCGTATCATAGTCTTGGTTTTAAATCTGTTTCGCAATTATTAAATATGTTTTTACCGGATTTAAATGATCAGCTTGTGTTTCTGCAACAGATGGTCAATGTCTTCTATGCCGAATTTGCACAGGACAAAGCGTTAAAAGTTGATCTGGATTTAAAAAACAGGGCTATCAAAGCTGAGGTGCAGCAACTGCTTGCTAGCACTGATTATTTTGAAAAACTGAATCTCGTACAACAAATGAAACAATTCCGGCAAACCGCTACCTCAATCCTGAAAGCATTATCCGGTTCCTCTCCAAAACGCAAAAACCAAATATTGGCAGACTTGGTGCATATGCACCTCAACCGGATTTTTATAGACCGGCAGAGACACCAGGAGCTGATCATATATTACTGCCTCTACAAATACAAATTATCTATGAAAGCTATAGCAGCAAAGCGCTGAGTTAATATTTGCGCCGGGATTTTAACAACAAATCATTCACCTTAATCAGAAATGGCTCCTTAAAATTTCTGCCGAGATTTAAGCTGATATCATTTTCAAGTGTAAGGCGGTTCTGTTCAACTGTTTTGATACGGTCATTATTAACGATAAATGATTGATGGATCCTGGAAAACTGCTCTCTAGGAAGGTATTGCTCAATTTCGGCTACTGTCAAATAAGGCATAATCGTTCCGGAAACCAGGTGAACCTTGATATAATTCTGTGCGCCCTCAATATACATGATGTCATCGATAATGACTTTGATCATCTTACCCCGGACATCCGCTTTGACAAAAAAGAAAGTTCTTTTTTGTTCATTTGGACTGTGCTTTTGCGAAACGATACGCTGAACACGTTGAATACATTTGCGAAACCGGCTGTAAGCAATTGGCTTCAGCATAAAATCTAAAGCCTCCTTTTCAAAAGCCTCAACAGCAAATTCCCGAAACGATGTCGTGAATATGATCGTTGTATAGAGGTTAGTCAGGCTCGCGAATTCCATCCCGGATAATTCAGGCATATCAACATCTAAAAAGGTGATATCCGGCGGATGTCCTCCTGTAACCTCATTAAGTGCGGTCAACGGATTGGTAGAGAAACCCTGCAATTCAAGACCCGCTGTTTTTTCGATATACTCAACCAACAATTCAACCGAATGATACTCGTCATCAACAACATAGCACTTTAAATTCATAAACGGATCTTTAATTCCACGCCAAAACCATCTGCATCATCCTTTATATGCAATGAATATTGTTCTTTATAACTATAGTCTAGTCTTTTAATTACATTTTTAATGCCAATTGACCGGATACGCTTATTTTGGCTTTCATTTTTTTTTAAGTTCCAGCTGACAAAGTTGAGTTGCCCAACTTCATCCAGCGATATATATAATTTGGCTGGTACAGCTTTTCTTTTTAAATAACCATGCTTAAAAATATTCTCAGTCAGTGTCAGCAAAATTAAAGGGATTATACGGCAATCATCAAAATTACCTTTGACTTCAAAATCAATATATAGTTGGTAATCAAAACGAAGCTGGTTGAGCGCGATGAAGTTCTGTATCTGTTCTATTTCTGTAATAAGCTCCGTCTTTCCATCTATTTCGCCTTCCTCAGCTGTATAACGCATTATCTCCACGAGCAGTAAAACACATTCAGCCGCCTGGAACGACAATTTGCGATAAGTATTATAGATAAAAGTTAAGGTATTAAATAAAAAATGCGGATTGATTTGATGCTGTAAATAAGCATTCTTCGCTTCTGCCAGATTTCTTCCCAGCTCCGCATTTTCTTTCAAGGTAGTTAATTGTACTCTTTCGGCGTCAGCAGCTCTTTTGCGAAAAGCCATTGCCCGTAAAATCAGCCAATAAGCCGTACTGAAACCAACGAAGTACAGGCCTCGCCACAAATTTACAAATAAATAACTGGTGGTAACGCTTACTTCCCGGCTGTGGCCCTGCGCGATAACGGTCAGCAGCCTGTCTAACCAATACTTTATGGCCAGATAAATAACCAGCTCTATAATAATCGACCCGGCGCAACTGAAATATCTATGATGGGCTGATCTGAATGAAAATGGCAATATAAATCCTGCATTAACATAGAACAAAGCCATATTGAGCCCATAAAAAATCACATAACTTAAAGGGTGCGAAAGCTGACCGGTAGAAAAGTAAATGAAGGATATTTCATAAAATATAAACAAAACCCAGCCCGCCACATGATAGAAAATAATCTTTCTATCTGAAGCATCGGTATACAGGGATTGTAATCTGAAAATCATCACGGGTAGTATTTACAGGGCAATTGGTCGTGCATGTAACAAAATCTTGCCTCTATGTTTGTACCGATAATTTGGTTAAAAAGTTACTGTTATGAAAAACTTATTAATCAAACATCTCAAGAAAAAGACACGAACCAGATATCGGTTCCAAGGTATGAGTGGTAACCCCGGCAATGCCAATATTACGGAGACTACGGGAACAGACCCGACAAATACTACAATTGTTGTAGTCACGACCTCAAGTAATATTTTTTAATGAATATTACGCTTGACCAATAGTCAAACTAATTAATGGTCAGTTAAGATATCCGATCATGTTAAATAATGAGTTGATAAACCTCCAGGGCCTAATTGAAAAATATGTTGCCGCCAGCGCCAATGATAAATTCTTGTCTGAACCGGACTTGGAATCTATTAAATATAAAATCATTAGAGAATGCGAATGTATCCAGGGGTCTTGGAATAAGACTCTGAAAATGGGGACTTCGGAGGCATCTTCCATTAACAAAATGGAATTAAAACTTACCATAGCCCAGCTTGCCTTATTATTGAGATTATTATATGAGGAAGGCATTTTTGTGGTTATAAGTATTGCGAGCCTGCTTCGGTTTTTTTCTTTACATTTCATGAGCAAAAGACAGAAACAAATATCTTATGGTAGTATGAATAAACTGTATTACAGCGGCGATCAGTTTACAGGCTACGCAGTAAGGGAACTACTATTAAACATGGTCAATAGGCTCAATAAAATGTTTTTTCCGATATAAAAGCCACCGGAGTCCTAAACTTTTTTTCATAATAGGATTCACAACAATTATTACCAAGGGTATAATAATAAGCTAGTAAGTGCCAATTGCTTGGCCGCTGAAAGGCTGAGTTGCGTCCGATTTATAATGCTGCTGTCAATTAATTTGTTGGTTAAAATATTAATATGCGAAAGAGATCAGAGCGAAAGAAAATTTATCCCTTTGCTTGGATGGACGAAACAATAGAAATCACATTGAATCCGTGCAAAGGGCATACCGCCAAACTGAAAAATGATGACCTATGTCGTTTAAAAGAAAAATTCGATATGGATGTTTGTCAGATAATAAGCTATCTGAAATCAGAAATATTCTATTTGCGCTCCCTGAAAAAGAAAAAAATAGTAGTTCAGCAATATTATAAAGACGTCGTCTTACTGCGCAACCAGGCAGCCGCGAACATTGAGCAGTATTATTCACATGAGGTTGAGCTGACCATTACAGGAAAATATATCTTAAAAGCACTGGATGAATTGGCGGATTTGATCGGAAAAAGATATTCAACTTACCTTGAAATAGCAGTAGGAAACGATCAGGCTAAGAATAGGTCGGCAAAGACGCATATCTTCAAAATCCTCTGCCAGCTTAGCGTTGACCAGCTAGGCATAATCCTGAAAGCCGCCGACGATGCCAAACTTGTAATTGCTCAATCATTGAGCCTGGTCTTCAAAAGTATCGTTCCTTATTTATCTACGCCCGCAAGAGAAGAGCTTTCCTGGCAAAGTATGCGCAGCAGCTCCTACCACCCGGAAGAAAGGGATAAAGAACTAGCGATTCTTGCGCTGGAAAAAATGATCAAAGAGATTAAGCAATATCGCTAAAAGGTTATGACTTTGCCATGCATCAAATGCGCGGCGGACTTTGCTACCAATTCGCGTGGAGATTAAGGATTAATAGCTAACTTTATTGTCTATCACATTTGAATGAAACTAAACCTTTCGCCTGCCTTTGTTAGACTGTGCAAAATTATCCTGTAAAATCAACCTTCGCCGGACGCGCTAGGGAACGCATCACGGTGCAAAAAGCCTTTCTATATGAAGCTAGCCAAGAGAATGTATTATAAAATTTCCATCTATTTAAAGTAAATTTCAATGCCATTTAACACAATAGCGGGCCGTAGCACAGCGTATGCCCAATCATTAACATCCCCATTTAACAACTGGAACGCGTCCAAGAAGAAATTGAAAGAGTAACAAATGAATTTTAAAGATTGGGCGGTCTGGCTGCCGCTTGCAACCGCCATGGTTTATTTCTACGATTGGGTCTTCGAATGTTTTACCTGCGCAAAGCTGCATATCCCCGTGACTTTGATTGAACCGACGGTCGGCTCGATCCTGTTTTTGTTGGGATATTCATTTTATTTGTAACCTTCGGGACGTTTTTCTGTGGTTTTATCTACTTCGTCCTCAAAGATTTGAAATGGTGGATTATGACAGTTGTCGGGATAGCACTACTACTTTCATGAACATCGCATTTTTTATTCACAACTGGGATTGGACAAAAAAGGACGGATTGAGGATGTCGATACTTGACGGCTTCAGTTGGGTTTTTCTTCTAATCTCTTGGATCCTCATCAAAATTTTTGCAAAACGTAAAACCTGGGAATGGATATTTAACTCTATGTTTTTCAATGGTTCAAAAAAACTAAAGGAATTACCTAAATTAATTAAGCGCTACCGGCTTGTCTTTTTTTCAATTATTATTTTTTTTCTCACTTGGTCCTGTGCCTCGTTGTACGCGGCAGTGAGTCCACCGGACTTAAGGATATTGGGAAAAGAGAAATTAGTTATTGTAAAAAAGTATGGTGATTTGGTAATTTGCCGCTATCTGGACTCGGCGAATAATCGTTTAAATAACAACATTAAAATAATTAAGTTGGAAGGTAATACGTGTTTAGTGACCAAAGTAATTCCATCACCAAGCTATTAGCTACCATAATTATGTCAGTGTTTTGCTCTTCCCAACCATCCGCCATCGGTAACCTTTAAATTGACGGTAGCAAAGCATTTCAGTAATTGTAATTCGCTTTAAAATATTTAATACAACTTTGTAAGTTACCGTGTCTGTATGCTTGATATTTAAACAGATTCAACGATTTAATGTCATCGCTTCAACCCGCAATTAACCCTCGCCCATCTGGTCCGTTCTCCTACAGCCGAGTCCGGTGGCTGCTTGTGAGGCCTGCGATACCCGGAAAGATACTTGGTTGCAGCCTGAAACAGGCACACAGACAGCGCTCTACTGCGCCTGAGAATTTATTTAACTAATGGCAGGAGTTGATTATAAGATGGCATAGAATTGAACTTTTGCGTTAAACTTGGTACTCCAACTTAGTTAAAAAGTAAAAAACTTGTAACTGATTAGAACTCATTATTTTGTATAAATATCCAGTTCTTTACCTTTGCGCATATCATCGTAATTAACGAACCATCCTTTGAGGGGCTTTCCGCCGATCATAATTTTGTTAATCTTTTTGCCACCACCTTTTTTGATAATGGTAAATTTCTTACCGTCACCAAGCTGCATTTCAATTTTGTCGAAAATAGGCACCGATACAATATATTCAGGGTCTGCCGGTGAATAGGGGTATATACCCATTGCATTAAATACATACCAACCTGTCAGGGAACCATGATCGTCCATTCCGGCTAATGCCAGGCCTTCTTTGCCCATTCCGAAGTAATCCGACATCAGTTTGTCAAGGATGGCCTGTGACTTTTCTGGTTTGTTTACGAAATAATAAAGATAAGGATAGTTAAAGTCGGGCTGATTACCCATACAGAACTGTCCGAGGAAGCACGATAAGTTGTCCTTTGCATATCCGCCCCAGGGAATCGAGAAAAGTGAATCTACTTTAAGCTCGAAGTCTGCAGGACTCTTGTATAGGGCAATAAGTCCCCTGGTATCCTGTGGTACGAAGAACGATGCCTGCCAGGCATTTGCCTCGCGGTACATGAATTCGTAATAAGGATAATTAGGATAGAACGGTGTAACCCATGTTCCGTCCGCGAGACGGCCTCTCATCAATTCGGTCTGGGAATCAAATACGTTCTTGTAGTTCTTGCTACGCCTCATCATCGTGTTGTACGTATCATTATCACCCAGGGCTTTAGCCATTAGTGCTATTGAGTAATCCGAATAAGCGAATTCAAGCGTTTTGGTTGTTCCGGCGGTAGATACAGTTTCGGTTGTCGGATGCGAAATATTTGCTTCAGGAACATAACCGAGTTTGAGATATTCATCGTTGTGGGGTCTTGCGCCTTTTACGCCATTACCAGTAGGGGTATTGGCGTTATTGAGCATAAGACGATATGCTTTCTGGATATCGTAATCCTTTATGCCGCGCAGATAGGAACCAGCTATGTAAGATGAAGCGAAATCGCCGTGGAACGAAGTAGGCAGCAATCCCGAACGCTCTCCATTGAAAATGATGGATTTGATAATATTGTTGCTGACATCAGGCAGCAGCATATCGAGAAGAACAAGATCTGTACGGAAAGTATCCCAGAATTCCGGGCTTTGATAAGTTTCGAATCCGGGGATCGTATCCCTTAATGCAGGTGCGGAGGCCGGAACTTCGTGTCTTCTTTGGTAAATAGCTACTTTACCATTCGCATCGCTGGTAACACTCGGGTACCAGAATTGCCTGTACAGGCATGAATAGAACATCACTTTTTGCTTTTTTGTTCCGCCCGTAACCTTGATTTTATCCAGGAGCTTTTCCCAGCTCTCATCAGCTTCATTGTAAACCTGATTGAAGTTCCTATTTGCTATTTCTGTGTTGTAGTTGAGTTTTGCACCGTCGGGGCTAACGCTTGACATACCAATTTTAACCTCCAATGGTTTGTCAGATTTTTCGAAACTGATAACGGGGATATCAATGTTCCCGGTAAGCTTCTGCTGACCTCCTGCACCCTGGCCGCTACGTCGGATTTCGGGCTGATCTGGATTGCGTTTGTGGATGTCAATGCTTTTAATCTTATGGTTCATCACCGCATAGAAATAGAGGTTACCCTGTCTTCCCGTAACGATGTAATCACCGGCTTTGTTGAGTTCCCAGGTACTGCTACCGCCGCCTGAGTGTACAAGGTCAAATGCGAGTTTTTTATCCTGACCGATTTTATAGGTAAATTTATAATACGCGCATCTCTTGGTAGCGGTAAGTTCTGCGTTGATATGGTAGCGGTCCAACAGAACCCGGTAGTATCCGGGATGTGCTGTTTCGTTTGCGTGGCTGTAGGTCGAAGCAAAGTCATCGGCTGTAAAATTTTTTCCCTCGAGCGGCATGATCGGGATATTCTGCCCCTCCCAGTCGGTTCCGCTCGTCTGAGCGAAAGCTTTGATTGTTTTCACTTCGTATTCATAGCCACTTCCGCTGCCATATGTAGTAATCGGAACGGCCTCGACCATGCCGAAGGGAACACTAGCTGCCGGCCCTAAAAGACCATTCCACGTGCGCCAAGGCGGAACATAGCCAAGCTCAGCAGAGTCGGTCAAAACCGTTGTTCCGATCAACGGGTTTACGTAACTTGTGAGGTGAATTTTGGTCTGTCCATAGGTGAGTGCCGGCAAGATGATCCCAGCCATAATAAGACTTCTTGTTTTTTTCAACATTATTTAATTAGAATAAATGTATGTAGTTTAGAAATTTTGTTATTTACTTTTCAAAAAAACAATCAAATTTTCTCAATTTCTGTTTATTTTTAAGGCATCACCTTCCAAACACCCGCCGCTTAGTGCGCCGGTCAGTTTCCCGTCCTCAGATATCAGCATTCTTGCACCGGCACGCCGGGATGCAAAACCTTCAACCATAACAACAGTAGGCAAGGCCACTTTTTGCCTTGCCTACTAGTTACGCGTCAACAATATCAATCATCTCCTTCATGAGTAAAAAATCCTGAATAAGTTGATCAGCTTTCCTTTACAAGTATGATTGACAATCAGTTTAACTGATTATATCATCTAATATCGCCAAAGTGTACGTCCTCAGTCACCATGCCAGGCACGTTTAATAATTGTATAGTAGTTGACGGGCCAAGGTCTATAGGATCTGTCCACGAACGCAATGCCCATACAATCTTTTTATCAGGGGTAACTTCTATGGCTTGCACCGGGGCATTAGCCACATCAAACTTACTATCCCATTTATTAAACCAATTATTAATTAGTGTATTGCCATTTGGCAAACGCGCCGAAAGCTGCGTGCTTGTTATTTTATATCCCGCTATTTGGCTCAGTTTATCTTCCCAAACAATATCGCCGCTGCGTGTAATTTCCTTAACTAAATTTGAATTGTTTGTTGCCAGGATGTTACCGTTTTTTAATGGCACGGCCGACCATATGCCAGGAAAATCAATGGCTATAAGCTGCTTCCCACTGGTATCATATTCACAAATTTTGCCCAGATCCATATGCGCGATAAGATAAGTACCCGCAGCTGTTAACCTGGCATGGCGTACCTGGCCGTGCACACCGGGATTGGCTGGAATTACAAACTCCCTAGTTATTGTATTGTCGTTAATATTCATCACAATTACCTTGGCCGGATCACCATTTTGAACAAATATCACATGATCATTTCCGATTAGCTGGGCGGTATGTGTTTCAAATCCTTTTGGGGCATCATAGCTCCAAAGCACTTGTTTTTTGTGATTTATCAGCGTGATACCAAACTGGTGTGCAAACAACACGTTGCCATTAGGCAGCAATGTGGCGTCACTGATCTCGCCGTTACCCGTTGTATCAATGTATGACCATATGATTTTACCCTTTCGAACAATATACATTTTTCGGGATTTATCTTCGCCTGCGTAAAAAAAGTCATATTGCTTAATGCCTTTCCCTGGTAAAATCTGCGGGGCCGCCTGGCTACTTCCATTATTTGTTGCCTGCGCCATTGACCGTTGGCCCGAAATCAATAAAAGCATCAGGCCCATTAATGACATGGTGTGGAATAACCAGCGGTTAATCGAGCATTGTGTGTGTTTCATTTATAAGGATTTAATCGATTTACATAAAATTATTTTCTTCTTCCTAAGTGAAAGTTGCAGTCGGCAGGCCTTTTTGTTAAACAAACGGACACCGCTAATATCCCTCCAGGCATACCTCTACACCAGGTTGATCAATGACGAAAATCAAACCATAACGTGCCGCTGACTTCACCGCCGCTATGATTTTTCTGTCCCTGAGGTCCCATTGCGTTTGCCGCATGAAACTTGGTACCCATAGGACTGATCGCGTTTAAAAACCCTATGCTCCCGCCAGGAAAAGCCGGTTCAACATTATTATTTTCGAGCGCGTCTTTTTCACGTGCCGGGTGCAGCATCTGCAGGTACATATTTTTATCGGCCGTATAAACGGTAAATGGCGATTCTTTATTTTCAATAACCACCCAGTTAACTTCTGCATGGTAGCCTTTAAATTCAGGATAGCCCCAGGTCTCACCAGTTATGGAATTATTATAATCCTTTTGCCAAACACCAAACCGCTGGCCTTTTAGCCTGTTTTTCCAAACACGGTACGGGCCGCGGCCAAGCCATTTCATACCTGTAATTTTTTCTTCGGGATAATTAAAGGTGATCCCCATAAAATCAACATCGCCTTTTTGAACATATTGATACGCCAGTTTAACAGGGTGACCGGATTCAAAAACCCATTTCACGTGTAATGACCCTACACCCTGATAATCTGCCTGCACCACATATTGCCCTTTAATAGCCTGGTATTTGAATTGCTTTAACTCCACCTCAACACCTGCCAGAACCGGGCCGTCCGAAAGGGATATGGTACCAGATGGTTTTACTACCTTTTCAATATACCCGGTTGTCTTGTCAAAATAATAGTCAATCCCATCGCACTTAACCTCCAGGTCATTCCCAATTTCGTTGCTTATTATCTTTTGCTTAGCAGGTGAAACAGGTGGAACAACTATAGCCACTGGCGATTTTATAGCCCAGCTCCAGGTATACATCTCCTTTTTATCAGGCCCATACGCTGTTAAATAAAGTGCATCATTTTTCGCCCATGCTACCGGTAAATTCAGCTTCAGTGTTCCTTTATCACCGGGAGCCAATTCAAGCGGCGATGGGGAGCCGTTTGCTGTTACTGTTGCCTTGATGCTTTTGTTCTGCGGCGATGGAAATTTAACCAATTGCCATTTAAACATGCATTTATCCAGGTTAGTGAATGCGTACCTATTTTCAACCGGTACATCACCATTAAACGTTTTTTCAATAGGCTGAGGATCAATATAAACTGGCGACCATATCTCCTTTATGGCATAAAAACTGGCTTCCTTTTCACGATGCGGGCCCAAAATACCATCAGGAGCGTGGTTACCATCAGTGTCATATATGTCGTTTTTATCGGTACGGATAACAGCCTCGTCCAAAAATGCCCAAATAAAGCCCCCGGCACTGTGCGGATATTTCAATAGCTCATTCCAAAAATCATCAAGCCCCGCTCCCGCTCCGCCGTCATAGAGCCCGTGCATAAACTCCGTTGGAAAAAACACGTCCTTTCCGGTAGCCACCGTTTTTAACAGATAATTATAGTCGGGGTAATGGTGGTTGTCGGCGCCATTAAAATCTGCCCAGGGATGCAGTACGATACGTTTTTGCGGATCATATAAGTCGTAATCGTTGTCGAGGCCCGTATTCCAGCCACCCTCATTACCATTATCCCAAAAAACAATCGATGGATGGTTCACATCCCGTACAACCATTTCCTTTACCAATTTATGCCCCACAACAGTATCATATTTTGCCTGCCAACCTGTTAACTCGTCCAACACATATAACCCCAATGAATCACATACATCTAAAAAATCAGCATCTGGTGGGTAATGAGACATGCGCACCGCATTCATATTCATTTGCTTCATCAGCCTAACATCCATTAAATTAATAGCATGGCTTAATGTACGCCCGCTTTCAGGCCAGAAACTATGGCGATTACTCCCTTTCATGATAACCTTCGACCCATTTACATAAAATCCATCATGGGCACGCAGTTCAACCGTACGGAAACCGAACTTTTGTATTACCTGATGAATAACGCGCTGCTTATTTTTTATGGAAACCAACACCTGGTATAGATTAGGGGACTCCGCGTTCCATAGTACCGGGCCTTCAACATGGCTTTTCAATTCAACAAACGCTTTTGCGCTATCGGCGTTGACTAAGAATGCTTTACCAACATTTTCGCCGCTTGTTTTTTGTATTTGGGCTTCAACGGTTTCATCACCTTTTAAATGCTGGGCATATACATCCATATGGAAAACACCATCGGCCTTGGCATCTATGGCTACACGATCAATAAAAGTTTCGGGCACAATCTCCAGATAAACGGGCCTGAAAATACCGCCAAAAACCCAAAAATCACTATTTCTTCGCTCCGCATCATTCACAGATGAATTGGCCGATGTTTTATCAACAGTAACTTCCAGTAAATTTTTGTCATTAAACTTAATCAGGTTTGTTATATCATATTTAAACCTGTAAAAACTACCCTGGTGAACCGGGCCGGCCTGCTTGCCATTAATCATTACTTTGGTATCCGTCATGGAGCCTTCAAACACAATGAATACCCTTTTGCCTTTCCAGCTATCGGCAAAAAACTCATATTTATACATGCCCTGCTCGTTGCCTTTTATTTTGTCGTGGCCATAATTGTAAGTACCAAAGCCTTGCAGTTCCCAGTTTGAGGGTACCGCGATCTCTGTCCATTTCCCGCTATTCATTCCGCCGGTACAATAAAAATCCCATTGTTTGGTGTGATCTTTATCCGTTCCGGACAAATATTTAATAATAGAACCCTGTGAAAACGCGCTGAAATGAAACACCGCGAATAAGACTAGCAGAAATATTTTCTTCATAATTGGTTGACTATTATACTAAACGAAATCCATGTTTTTTTATGGGCAATTCCCTGATCCTGAAACCTGTTGCAGCAAAAATGGCATTACACAAAGCCGGCCCCACTGATGGAACAGCGGGTTCGCCGCCACCACCCGGATTATCAGCTCCCGGAATCAGAATGATCTCAAATGGCGGCATTTCGTTCGTACGCAAAACCTGGTAATCCGCAAACGACTGCTGATCGACCATTCCATTGGACACTGTTATTTCATTTTTAAAGATACCGCTTAAAGCCCAAGCCAGACTACCCTCTACCTGGGCTTTCAGCCCGTCAGGGTCTATAACCAGCCCGCAATCAACCGCAGCCACGCATCGGTGAATCTTTACAAGCTTGTCTTTGCTAACCGATATCTCCATCGCATGCGCGACAATTGATGAAGAATGCCCATAGATACAGCAGGCAACGCCACGGAACCTGCCTTTGGCCGGTTCTTGCCACCAGCCGATCTGATCAGCGCATTTAGATAACACATTTTTAAGGCGCTGGTTATCTTTGGAACCAGCCACATCAAGTATATTAAACCTGAATGTTATCGGGTCAGTATGGTTGTGAACGGCCAGCTCGTCAATAAAACTTTCAACAGCAAATACGTTGGGGCTAAACGAAATAGAGCGCCACGATCCCAGTGGAATTGGCGATTCAACAGGATAAAATGCACTTTGATAATCGCCGGTGGTATAACAAAGATCATCCATCACTCCGCCGAAGGTGTGCCAGGGCCCGGATATCTCTTTACCAGGAAAAGTGGCTATCCCCAATTGGTGCCGCCACTGGCTGATCTGGCCGGGATTAGAAACCGCAGACAAATGGTGATAACTGGCGTGCCTGTAAAAATCATTTTGCAGGTCGTCAATCCGGCTATAGATTACCTGTACCGGTGCATCCACAGCTTTGGCGATTTGCATTGCCTCCGCCACGCCGTCAATTTTCTCCTTGCGCCCGAAACTTCCACCCATGGGCATCAGGTTAACGGATATATCCGAGCGGTCTATATTAAAAAGCTTGGGCAACACGCTGTTGATAAACATCGGTGCCTGAAACCCGCCCCAAATCTCAAATTTTCCGTCTTTATACCAGGCTGTGCAGTTCATGGGTTCCATAGCGGCATGCCCCATATATGGAATCTCATACGTAGCTTCATAAACTTCCGGATGCTGAATTGGCTTAAAAGGACCTTTTTTTTCTTTACCGTACACCTGCGCCGGCGTGGCAGTGGAAAGCTCTTTTTTAAACTGATCATTTAATGACGGTGTATCGCTAACGGTATTTAGCGCATAATCCCATTTTACTTTGAGCAGACGCTGGCCTTGCAAAGCCGCCCAGGTATTGGTTGCAATAACAGCTACGGCGTTACGGTTAAGCGCTTCATTCATTTGCGTAACTTGCACTACTTTAACAAATCCACTTAATCCATTTAAAGCGCTGCTATCCCAACTCACCACTTTGCCGCTATAAACAGGGCACCGGACCAAAGCGGCATACAGCATTCTTGGTAATTTAACATCCATGGTGTAAGCATAACGCCCGGTTAAAATGGACGAAATATTTGTTTTAGGTGCCTTTTGACCGACCAGCTTAAAGTCTTTGATATCCTTAAGCGTAACATTATCAGGCGGGGTGAGGGTGCTGGCTTCTTTTACCAGGTCTTTATAATATAATATTTGGTTGGTGCGTGTATTGATCACCCTGCCACCCTGCGCTTTGCATAAATCAACAGGCACTTTCCACCGTGTAGCAGCCGCGGTGATCAGCATTGCTTTCGCCGTTGCACCTACCTTCCGCAAATGCATCCAGCTTCCGGTAATACTACCGCTTGCCCAGGTGGTATAATTACCTGACTTAGCCGCTTCGTAAGGCAATGATTGAATAGTAATATCCCTGAGATCAACCTCCAGTTCCTCAGCAATAAGCAAAGGCAAAGAGGTAATGACGTTCTGGCCCATTTCCTGTTTAACCATAAAGATGGTGACTTTACCTGTTTCGCTTATTTTCAATAAAGGATCGGGCGAAAAACCGGGATCTACGGGTTTGCCGGATGCCAACAAATTTGCCGGCACTAGGTCAGTAAGCAACCAGGCGCCAGCGGTAAACGTGGAAAGCCTTATAAAATATCTTCTCTTCATTTGTTTTCCGGATCAGGACTTATTGCACCATGTTTTATCCACTCATTAAACGCGTTTACAAACGCTTTATGTGTCAGCGGTGGTTTTGACAGGCCATCAGCGGGTGTCCAGCCGCTTAATACCAGCGTATCACTGGTGATGTGATCAACAAGGGCTTTTATTGATCTGCCCCCGTTTCTTTTCTTATCCAGTAATTGCAGCGCAAGCTGATGGGGTGTGCGTCCCTGGAAAACCATTTTCATATTAGCCGGTGGTAAATGCCATTTGGGATTACCGGGTGGCATGTGCAAGCCCGGCAAGTTATGCGACTGGTGGCAATTGCCGCATTTCAGGGCATACAATCCTGTACCGTCATGCCCGCGTTTTACGCCTTGCAAATGAAAATGGCTATCATCGCCTTGCAAAGGTATGTCACCCGATGGGTGGCAATTCATGCAACGCGGGCTCATTAATACCTTGTAGACCTGCAAAAAGGCCCTTTTCGATATCATGCTGTCCTGCTTGCTAAAATGGGGCTTAAGTAGCTCACTTAACCCAGCTGACCCGGATTCGCTTTTAAAAGCCGACATATTAATCAACGCTAAAAATGCAACGATAGAAGATATAACATAGTAATATCTTTTAGAGCGATGAGGCGAACCTGGTAATCTTTTTTTATGGTTAAGACTGATCATGACTGCTTCGCTCTTGATTTTTGGATGGCTGCGGCCAGGTGTATAGCTTTACGAATGCGCAAATAGGTTCCGCAACGACAGATATTGCCTGACATCGCATCGTCAATATCCTGGTCTGTAGGCTCAGGATTTTCGCGCAGCAATACTGCAGCCGACATGAGCTGGCCCGCCTGGCAATAACCACATTGTGGCACATTCACTTCAGCCCAGGCATGCTGTAAGGGATGGTCGCCTTCCGGGGAAAGCCCTTCAATCGTGATAATTTCCTTTCCAACGGCGCGGGAAACCGATGTGACGCAGGAGCGCACAGCTTCTCCGTCGAGATGGATGGTACAGGCCCCGCATTGTGCCATTCCGCAGCCGAACTTGGTTCCTGTTAAACCTATGACATCACGAAGTAACCACAGTATAGGCATATCGGGTGACACGGTTACCCTGGTTTCTTTACGGTTGATGTAAAGCGAATATGTGTTTTCAATAGTTGGCATTCTGAGTTATGTATTGCGATGGTAGACAACGAATAAATGTCGTTACAATTATTGAATTTTAAATCGCTGAAGCACGCTATCTCGGTTGAAATGCATAATTGGTCAAAAAATATGCATGATTTGACAACTACTCAAATGCCTCGAATACACGGCCAGCCTAGACAAACAGGTGGCCATATAGGATCACAGATCCAAGTATCAATCGTTTAAAACCTGCAGATCAAATTGTAGTCTTTTTACTTTTCGGGAAAACCCTAAATATCCACTAATTCCATTTTAGTCCCAGTTAAAGTCCACTATCCTGTTATTCAGTTTCCATTTTTCAGGCAGCCTGGTATCCATCCAATCTAATGGCTCGCCTAATGGCTGCACTTTTGCCGCCCGGGTAAAGGCTTGCTTTACGGCTATTTTCTGCACTTCCCCCAATGCTTCAGGCTGAGCTGATACAAATAACGGTGCACCACTTTCTGCAAGTAACTGCAGCCATTGTTTATTTCTATCCCATGAAATATCGGTAGTGAGACCAACGCAATCGCCGTCAACCGCATAAAATTTATGATGTTGCGGCAGGCGGAATGCCAGTGTATTAACCCCCATTTTACGTGTTCTTCCCCAGTCCTTCCCACTAGTGTCATCGCCAATCCGGCACATTTCAAATATACCCGCGCTAAGGTGGCTCATCGTGTTACAGCCTATTACATAAATGCCATCACCTGCCGCCTCGCGGATAGACCGATACAGGTTGAGCATAATCTCGGCAGTCGTTTTGCGACGATCATTAAAATTCCAGCCCGGTGACGTGATACCATCCTTCATACCTGCACCCCACCGCCCGGTAATATCGTAAGTACTGAAATCATGCTTCACCATTTGATAGCCCCATTGTTTATACACATCAAAATTGTGTTTAATTCCCTCAATATTTTCGGGGATGGTTGGGTCAAGCACTGGATTTCGGGGATCATCCCTGCCGGGGATCTTTGGTGCCAGCAAATTCGCTTTTTCATCATGGCGGGCACAAAGCGGGCGCATCCATAAACCAGGGCGCATACCCAGCTTTTTGATCTCCTCTCCAAGGAGGTGCATATCCTTAAATTTGGCATTGGGCTTTGAGAAATCGTCGTTCCAGCCACCATCACCTGGCAATAAAGGTGAATAGGTTGCCCAACCTGCATCTATCACCGAGAATGGCTTATTATCCGTATCGGTAACTAACTCAGCCATCATGCAGGTGGTTTTTTTTATCAGGTCGAAAGAGTTATTGCCATAGGCAAAATACCAATCGTTAATGCCATAAATGGGCTGTTTGGGTAAACGCGGCTTTTCGCACATCATGCCGCAAAAACGATGATCGGTATAAAACGCGTTTTCGCCTGCCCTGCCGTTCATGGTAATAATATCAGCAGCGTGCAAAATGCGGTTACCCAACAATACACCGTTACCGCCTGAATGGGTATCTAAAGTAAGTTCCAAGCTATCATCACCTAAACCCCACCAGCATATACTGTTAGCACCAGTTTTTACACCGAAACAAGCCATTTGCCTGTCATCAGAAATAATCACATACCAGGGATTTTTAACCCCTGCCCTATCTGCTTTCCATTGCAGGTCGCCATAAGAACGTTCCCATTGATCTCCCAGAAACTTAACCGTTGATGGTATATGATGTTTCCATTTTAAACGTATTGCGTTCAGTTGCTGTGTTGGCGAAGTAACATACACACCTTTGGCATTACGATTTGTTTTTACCGTAACCTCGATATCATTATATCTAAAAAATGTGCCATTTTCGGCGCTAAGCTTAACCCATTTATCACCTGATTGTGCCCAAACCTCATCAGGTGTATTCAAAGTTGTCGTCTGGGTTGATGTGGCATGAGTAAGTCTGCTTAATAAAACAGCAGTTGTTGTAGATGCTGAAAGTTTTAGAAAATGTCGCCTTTGCATTAGGGTAATTAGTCTTAATTGCTATTAATTGTTTTTTTTTCTTCAATCCGAGTTAAAGGCTTTTCCACAAGCTATTCCATTATTTTTCGACTTCCAGATTGGGTTTATACCGTCTTTTTATTTGGCTAGCAGGCAAGACCACGGTTGTAATTTGTGCGACCCCTAATAACTCGGAAGAACGGTCCCGTCTATCCGCCATCGGACTTACTGGGGTAGGGATTGTGTATCTCCCTAAACGTAATTATCTTTCCACTTCAAATGTAAAATAGGTTTGCGCGTACAATTTATTAGTGAATGTGCTACTATCAAGCCGTATTGCTGCCTTTGCAAAACGCCATTTACGATTGCCAGAAAATACGTAAATGACCAGCACAAATAACTTTATTAATTAATGTGCAGGATTGCCAAAACATGCATATTTTTTGACATAACATGCATTTTACTATTCCAGTATTTAATTATTCAATATATAAAGTCATTTTTGACTTTATATATCACGTGCAAAGCAAATTAACAGTAGGTGCTTATTTGCAGATGCGATGTATATGCGTAAAGTTATACCGTTACCAATTATATAATGTACCTGAATTATAATTTCGCTTAAAATTTTAATTATCGCCAAATTAAAAACTAACCAATTATGCCCCACATAAATTTACCATCTGAATTTCCGGGTATCAGAAGCCTGTTCATGTTCCGACCTGAAACCGCGGCTCCCTTAAATGCGCTTGTGCAAACCTTGCTACATAATCCACACCCCAGTTTAACCGCTGGGGAGCGCGAATTGATAGCGACCTATGTTTCCGGTTTAAATAACTGCAAGTATTGCTGCAATATTCATGGAGCCATTGCCCAGCATCAGCTTGGTAATAATGCCCAGATTGTTAAACAGGTACTCGCCAACCCCTATACCGCGCCCATAAGCCAGAAAATGAAGTCGTTATTAAAAATTGCCGCTAAAGTACAGTCGGGCGGAAAAAATGTAACTAATCAGGATATTGTCAATGCCGGCGAAGAAGGCGCTACCGATATTGAAATACAGGATACGGTATTGATAGCTGCAGCTTTTTGCATGTTTAACCGTTATGTAGATGGATTGGCTACCTGGCAGCCGGACGACGCTGAATTGTATGACAAAATGGGTGAACAACGCGCCCGCGAAGGATATTTGACAGCACCCTTCAAAGTAAATAGAGAACCCGAAGATTTATGAACCCTTTAATATCAACCAATGGCACATATAAAACTATTGAATGAAGATTTACCCGGAATAGTTGGATTGCTAAACAATCGCCCCGAAACCGCAAAACCTCTGCTTGACCTTGCTGAAACCCTGCTGAGGGGGCCGTCGAGCCTAACCAGCGGCGAAAGGGAGATCATCGCAGCTTCGGTATCGTATTGGAATCAATGTCATTTTTGCCACACCTCGCATGCAGCAGCAGCGGCGGCACATTTAAAAAGTGGCTTAGAATTGATTGATGAGATCAAAGCCGGGCTACCTAACACGCCCGTATCTGAAAAACTGAAGGTATTGCTTCATATCGCGCACCAGGTTCAACGCGGCGGTAAGAACGTAACCGAAGAAGATATTGCCTTTGCTCGCGAACAAGGCGCAACTGATGTAGAAATACATGACACGGTGTTGATCGCTGCGGCTTTTTGCATGTATAACCGTTATGTTGATGGACTCAACACCTGGGCACCGGATCCAAATGAGGCTTATGCCGAAATGGGCGAAAGAATGGCGAACGTAGGGTATGGTAGGTTTTGATAGTTGCGGAGCTCTATCAAAATATTTATAGCAGATGGTAAAGCACAAAGGCCATTTAATAGTCTGAACAATAACAACGCCACTGGTAAACGCATCAGGAAATCAGCTGTTACGTCCTACAACTATATAATATTGACCTGTTACTATTCCTGATGAAGAGATCAATGATATTGTAGCCGCTTACGAACAAGCAAACAAACTGGGTAAAAAAACAGCCCTGGCAACAGTCGTATTGGTGGAAGGTTCTGCCTACCGTAGGGCCGGCGCCAGGATGCTAATTACCGAAGACGGGCAATTG
Source organism: Mucilaginibacter tundrae (assembly GCF_013408825.1). Lineage (GTDB taxonomy): Bacteria > Bacteroidota > Bacteroidia > Sphingobacteriales > Sphingobacteriaceae > Mucilaginibacter. Next base: position 402,453 of record NZ_JACCBZ010000005.1, on the reverse strand, counting down.
ACCGGCGCGATTAGCGGTGGTTGCCTCGAAGGCGATGCCTTGCGTAAAGCCAGGATGGTCATATTACAGCAGGAAGCGTTATTGGTCACCTATGACACTATGGATGATGACGATGCCAAATTAGGCGTTGGCCTGGGCTGTAATGGCATCATCCATATTTTGACAGAACCGATAAATGATTTGCAAACGAACCCTATTTCATTATTGAAAGCCGTAATAGCTTCAAGAGGTTACTCCGTATTAGTCACCGTATTTTCCGTTGAAGACCGCAAAGCACCGCAACCGGGCTCCTGTTTATGCCTAGCAAATGGACAAACTATCCCGCAAGGCTTAGACATGTTGCCCTACAAAAATGAAATATTGGAAGATGCAAAAAATGCACTGTGCAATCAACGTTCGGCGATTACCTCTTACCTGGGCTTTACAGCATTTGTAGAATGTGTTAAACCATTGATCGCACTCGTTATTCTGGGTGCAGGAAATGATGCTATACCCTTAACCCGGATAGCCGCGATATTAGACTGGAATATCACTGTGGTTGACGCACGGCCAAGCTATGCCACTGCCCAACGCTTTCCATCAGCAAAAAAGATAGTGGTCGCCAAACCTGGGAGCGTTTTAGATAAACTGGAACTTAATGAGTGGACTGCATTCGTGCTGATGACACACAATTATAATTACGAAATCGCTTTTTTGAAAGAACTTCTGCCTTTACATCCGTCTTATATCGGAATCTTAGGGCCAAAGAAAAAACTGGAGCGGATGATGGGTGAACTGGAGGAAAATGGAACCACTATGACTGAAAAGAGCCTGGAAACGATTCACAGTCCGGTTGGCTTGGATATTGGTTCAGAGACTTCCGAAGAAATTGCGTTGGCTATCATCGCAGAAATCAAAGCAGTATTCTCTAAACGGAACGGGAAGCCTTTAAGATTTAAAACGACCGTTATTCACAGCGATTAAATGACAGGCTTTGTTATTCTCGCAGCAGGTGAATCCACCAGGCTGGGGCAGCCAAATATTTAAAGACAATACATTGCTGGAAAATGCGGTTAAAACCGGTTATAAACTACTTGCCGAACCGTAATTGTGCTTGTGCTTGCATGCCCCGCTTATTTTTAACTAAAATATGTTCACCTGCTACCGCCTATAACAAAATTAAACCATTAACTATATTATTTGGAATCATATTTTTTATTGCAATAATATTAATTGGGATTTTAAATTAGACGAGTTATCGTAGATGAACTGCCAAATACACTACGGTAACTTAGCTTATATGATTCCACCTCATCCCGAAAAAAATGGGTGAGCACGGTATTCCGTACGCACCCATTACCATCGAACCATTACAACTGTGACAAATTAATAATTTGAATGTTTTACTGAAGCTCCCAACGCTGATTGGCACCGCCATTCCACCCCCATTCAATAAGTTTATAACCGTTAGTTGAATTACTTGAATTATCCAAACAGCCACTGGTCGCCTGGTTCCATATTTTATAAGTACCATCGGATTGCTGGTCAACCCACCACCGTTGATTGGTTGCACGGGTTGGCGTCCATTGGTCGAGTTGAGTTCCATTTGCCGCATTTCCGCCAGGAACATCCAGGGCCAGCCAACTGTCTTCACTGATGATGTTCCATGAACTATCTTCATTTTGCGTAAATATCCATTTCTGGCTTAGTCCACCATTTTCTCCCCACTGAATGACGCCATTTCCATTGGCAGTTGAACTACCGTTGTCAACTGCAATGCCATTTTGGGCACTTACAATAATATGTTCCCCAGCGATGTTGTCCGGCTGGGCCCCAGGCGTAAATTGAAGCCAGGCAACTGCGCTGGCAAATTTGCTCGTCGCAAGTGTGTTATCACTTGGTGTTTGCTCATTCCAACCATTCCAGGTAATGTTATAGTCAGTTCTGCGATTAGCCCAAATAGAATTTGCATTCTGGATCATCCACGAATAGTAAGTGCTCCACATCCGGTTATCTCGGACAAAATGGCCAAGGCCACGTGCGAATTCATCACCCCAGGTATTCAAGTAGCTCGCATCATTGGTTATAATACCATTTGTGGTCATGTTATTCTTTACATAATCAATTGATCTTTTAGCATCATTGTAATAATTGACATTCCCGGTTATTTCGTAAAGGTAATTCGCGTAGTCTATAAATGATCCCTGATTATAAACCGCCGATCCCATATCAACGTTGTTATTTTCGTCAATGTCGGCATACACTAAGCCAGTACTCGAGTTGTATAAGTGGGCCCAAATCCAATCGTATATTTGCGTAGCGTCATTCAAATAAGTCGTATTCAATGTGCTTTGATAGAGCAGGCACGCGACTTTTCCCAAACTGTTATTAGATAACGCTGCTTTATTTATCGCCTGACCCGCCGGTGTCATATTAGGCTGTTGTTCCCAAATACCTCCGCCGTTATACTGTGTGTCCCACCCTCTGGAAAACGCCATATTAAAGCCATATTCCGCCTCTGTTAAAAAATTACTATTTCCGGTCATTTGATAACCACGAATTAATGCAAGTGAAAACCAACCTATATCATCATTCCAGCCGTCCCAAGTCCATGGTGGCGGGGTGTTTTGTAACCAGGTAGTTAACAGATTATTAATAAGTGTTTTAGTTGCCGGGTCGCCTGTGCGTTCATAATCATCTTCGGCCGCCAAAATGTCCAACGATGCTACCCAGGTTCCGTCAGCGGTGCTGCTGCTAATCGATTGTTTATAATACGCTGTGCCTCCGGAATTTACTAAAAACGCGCTATTATAGCCGCTAAATGCTGCATCCGCATTTCCAGGGACGACAGTGTTTTCAGTATGCATGTTCGACTTTGCCGCATTCGATAGTTGCGGATCCGTTGGTTGAGCCGTTTTCTTACAAGAAGAAAACAACGCCGCAGTAACTACGATCAATCCAATTGAAAGCCCTGCTGTGTTGATTTTTTTTAGATACTTTTTTTTCATTAATTTAGTTTTTAGTTAATAATTGGTGATATAGTTGATAAGATTAAATGGTCTTTAGGTAACACTTAAAAATGCGAATGATATATAAAATAAATTGTTCAGAGACAGGCTATAGTTTTCGCAATGGCTGTATAAAGGCTTTTTGCGATCAGATGAAATGTATAATATTAACAAGCAAAGCCATTGATAGCGAGCATTCAAAGTAGACACTAAAACAAGCAAAAGCATTATAACAAGGAATTGCTTGTTAGTAAATAAGTTCATTTACTAAAATTAAACAGATTGATAATGGTTTATAATTGAGGGAACCGATTACAGTACCGACACTCAAAGGTGACTTAATTATAAATTAATACGATTATCAAATCATTCATATTTTTTGACACAAAGTGCATATTATGGGATATATCGCTGTTGATAGAAGAAAATTAAACGGCGCCATGAAATACTGACTATCAGTTAAATACAATTCTTTGTAAAGTTGAGCCGCAAAAAAAGGGAAGGAATTTTTACTGCTGTTAGGTTCACGCAATTGCTTTAGTTGCAATGCAATGTAGAGGCAACCCTGACCTGATTTTTAAAGCATAAAATGGCTGAAATATCCTTAAATCTAACCCGCTTAAGGCCGCTTTTTGATTGAATATAACCAATTATATAGCCTTCTCTTTTGGCGACAGGTCAAAAGGTATTACAACTTTAAAGCTGATATTACGGCCCATGTTGAATATACCAGGCTGTACGCCCGGAGGTACTGTTGCGTTATCAAAATACTTCAATCTGCTCATATTTGATTGGTAGTTCACATTGGCCAGGTTGGTTCCTTCTATAAATAACTCAAGTACCTTGTTGCCTTTTGCATTTACAACGTTACCACCTATGCCCGCGCTTAACAGGTTATATCCCGCGGTATAGGTTTCTGTTCCGTAGGCCGCGAAGAAACGGTTTTGCGCGGAGTAGTGATCAAACCCACCAAAAGCATACAGATTTTTAAATGTTTTTCCCAGGCCTTTAGCAAAAGTACCACGCAATTCAGAGTGGGTATGCAATGGCGGGATGAATGGTAGGTACTTTAAGCTATCAGGCACTTTACCACCTGTGCCTAAGTTAGTACCGTAAGTTAAGGTAGCCGAATTTTCAAAATGCAACCATGATACCGGATGGATATCCAGGCTAAATTCGCCGCCACTGATGCGTGCCTTGCTTTGTACGTAAGTAAATTCGCTGTATTGTCCGTCCTGTTCAGGTGTGCCGTTAGCAGCAACGCGTACGGGTAGTCCGTCGGCACCCTGTACCTGCTCCTGGAAAATATAGTTTTGGATATGGTTATCGAAAACCTCGGCACTCAGATAGCTGTTATGGTAAACTTCGTTTGCGCATCTATCATTAATGATAATGGTCTGATTCCCCCCGGCAACTAATCCCACTCCAACAGATTTAAATTCAGCGACCAATTTGTTCATTTTATTTATTCGAAAAGATTCGCGAGATAGGTATTATAAAGAATTATTCCATTTACCCTTTGTCAGGTCACACCTTATAATCGATAAATGATAATGAGTATAACTCTTTATCCAGCTTATAGTAAAATGCACCTTTTTTTGATGTCAGCCAGCTTTTTTCCGTTTGTTTGAGCAAGAATCCCATAGACAAAAACTTCCTGTTAAAATTGCGTACGTCGAATACTTTTCCATAAACACTTTCATAAACCGTGAGTAATTCCGGCAAAGTAAACTGTTCCTGGAGTAGCTCAAAAAGGACAAGACGGCGGTCTGCACTACATCTGAGCTGTTCGATTGCGCTATTTACAATTTCACGATGGTCAGCGACCATAGCCGGCATTTGATTTATCAGGAACCATTTCGCTTTATGACGCTTAATGGCCTGATGGTCCAATCTATTAAAATTCACTAAAAAAAAATAAGCAATACCTATTGTTCGTTCAGACAGGCCGCGTTTCGGGTTACTGAAAGGCTTTAAGGACTCCATATAGACTTCCTTTAAACCGGTTACCTTTTCTAAAATACAAATCGCTGTTTCATCTAAAGACTCAGCTTCTTGCAGAAACCCGCCAATGAGGCTCCATTTTCCGGGTTCGCCGTCGCCCTCGTTTGGAACAAGTAATAACTTAAGCTCGTTTTTCTCAAATCCAAAAACAAGACAATCTACAGTAAGAAGTACACGGAATTGACCCGTAGAATGCGACATTATATTGTTTTATTCCCTTCATAATAGTCATAGGAGTAATTCAAACCGAATTACTCCTATAACTATCATTAATATGTTTAAATGAGAAAATGTGGCCAAGCCGATTATTGTTTACTTTTATTTGTTAAAGTTATCTGATAGCTAAATGTTGTTGGCTTGGCATAAACACGGTATTGTTCTAAAGGCCGGGGACCACAGCCGTTAGATCCTACACCTAGTGTTTTATGGCTGATTACCAAAACTGTGCCTTTACTCTTTGGCAGGTCAATTTTATATTCTACCGGCTCCATCTCTTCATCGCTATAAGGAAGTGCTGCTATCTGCATTAATGAAGTATCTGATTTAACAGATAATTCCAAGCCTTTGTCAGAAGATAAGTTTGCCCAACGTACATCTTCATGATTCCCGCAATCCATCGGCTTTTCGTAAGGAGTCATTTGCTGGCTTACACTGCTGAAATAATGACCAACATCAGAACCCTGTTTACGGTCTGCGTAATTTTCCATCGGACCGCGGCCAAAATAATCAAACTGATCGAGGTCTTTGCTCAGGAACATGCGTACGCCAAGCCTTGCCAAGACCAAATCAGGATCACTGGAACTTACATCATTACGAACATTAATTACGCCTTTTGCATAAATAGTATACAGCGCCTGATGATTAATCGTGAAGTTTTTCCTGCCAGTCCCTGTTAAACTTACCTTTATTTCGACCACACCAGCAGAAACTTGTGTCGCTTTTACGTTGTCGACAACCCAGTTGAGTTTTTTAAGCCCATATGCATCCCAATCTTCATAAGCCCACATATCATCTTTTTGGTGAGGGGCACGCCAAAGGTGCAACATTGGGCCGCCATTATCCCGCAGGATATTTTCGCCGTTCTTTTCTATTTTGGTAAATGTGCCTTTTGTCTTGTCAAATTCAAGGTTAAAATCTGATCCATTTACATTTATCACACCATTTTGCTCATTTAAAGTAAGTTTATTATCGCCTATATTATCCACTTTGATCGGTTTAGATATTGGCAGATCAAATTGCTGTTCGGCAACTTCATATCCCTTAGGAGCCCAAATTTGCTGGGTTCCTAAAGCAAACGAAACCCTCAAAATATACTCCGCTCCCGGCTGTGGTTTCACTGAATAGGGGATTTGTATCTCTTTTTCTTCCCCCGGATTAATAAGCCCTACGTTTAAATTACCGGTGGCTATATTTGTGCCATTTTCACTTAGGTCCCATTTGGCAGTCAGGCCATTCAAATTAATAAACTGATACCTATTTTTAATGGTATATATTTTTTTATTGAGGTCTTTAGCGCGGATGGTGATCCATTGATAAGCATGTTTCAATTCGGGATATTGCGGCTTTGGCGATCTGTCAGAAAACACAACGCCCTTATGGATAAAATAACGATCGTTAGGTGTCTCGCCAAATCCACCGCCATATGCGGTAATATGATGATTAGGATCTCGATCATTATATATTCCCTGATCCTGCCATTCCCAGATAGCGCCACCCAATAATTGCGGATATTTATCAAACAGGTCATTATATAAATCTACCGACCCCATAGAATTAAACATGGAATGGGCATATTCACATAAATAAAATGGTTTTTTCAATGTGGTATCATTGGCGTGCCTTACCAGGTTATCCAAATCGGTATACATCTCGCTATCCATGTCAGCGGGATTATTGGCACCAATACCAAATCCCTGATAATGTGTAGGGCGCGTATTATCGATAGATTTTACTGTGCTTAATATAGCCCTGAAGTTAGATCCGCCAGAGCCACATTCGTTACCGAGCGACCAAATGATAACTGACGGATGGTTTTTAAAATTCTCGACATTCGCTACATTCCGTTCAATTAAAGCAGCCTTTATTCTCGGGTCTTCATTAAATTCATCCCATGAACCATGGCATTCCAGGTTAGCTTCTGCTACCAGGTATATGCCATATTCGTCGCATAACTCATACCATCTTGGATCATCTGAATAGTGGCAGGTACGCACGTGGTTACAATTAGCCTGTTTAATCAGCGTAATATCACGAACCATTTGCGCTTCGGTTATCGCGTGACCGTCATCAGGCCAGTTTTCATGACGGTTTACCCCCTTTAGTTTGATAGGCACCCCGTTAACTGTAAATATCCGCCCTTTGATCTCTATCTGCCTGAAACCTGTACGTGATGATTCAGTTTCTACCCTATTCGTTCCATCATTTATGCTTAACACCGTAGTGTAAAGTTTAGGGGTTTCTGCCGTCCATTTCTCCGGGCTTTTCACAGGAATATCTACATTCAGTGTTACTTCGTCACCAGCCTGTAATGCCGGGATGTTCACTTTAGCAACACCTCCCGGAACCAGGATATTCCCATCATATAAAGAAACCTCCAGCTCGCGCGCTTTCACTGCTGTACTGCTGTAATTTTTAACTTTCGTAGCAACTAAAAGGTCCGCATTGTGGAATTCTTTATCAAAAGTAGTTTTTATAAAATAATCCCTTATGTGTTCCTGCGGAGAGCTCCACAAGGTAACATTTCTGAATATGCCACTTAAACGGAACATATCCTGGTCCTCCAGATAACTGCCAACAGTAAAACGGTATACTTCGGCCGCAATCATGTTATTGCCGGGCTTTACATATTTGGTGATATCAAATTCGGCCGCATTACGGCTGTTTACGCTATAACCTACTTTTTTACCATTCACCCACAGGAAAAATCCAGCATCAACACCATCAAAAGTTACAAATATGCGCCTGCCATTCCAATCGGCAGGTACTTCAAAATTTCTGCGGTAGCTACCCACCGGATTTCTTTCCTGATAAGCGGTATAGCTCACGGGGGGCGTACTCATTACACGAGGAAAATCTTTTTTAAAAATATAGGTGAAATTACTGTAATAAGGGGTCCCATAGCCCTCAACCTGCCAACATGAAGGCACTTTAATATCTTTCCAGGCAGAAACATCATAATCTGCTTTATAAAAATTAACAGGGCGCTTCTGTGGCCAGTCAACCCAATTGAATTTCCAAAGCCCGTTCAAACTGCGGCTGAATGGCGAAGCATGGCGGTTAGCTGCCAACGCTTCCTTTAATGAGGCGTAAGGCATAAGCGTGGCGTGATCCGGCTCTTTATTGATGCCAATGCATTCCGGATCTTCAATTTCTTTGGGTATAAATGCGGTATCGGCTTTTGAAAACAAATGATTTTCAGATCCCTGTTGGCCTATGCTTACTTTACAGGTAAAAATGAAAAGCAAGATCAACACACAACTGACAATTTCTTTCTTAATTAAGGCTTTGCTCATAAATGGTATATTAACTTAAAATAACTAGGGGTTTTAATATTTATATTGCAAAGAACCATAAATATTCATTTTTGAAATTGTCATGGTATGCATATTTATTGCCATAACGTACAGTAAAACGGTCAAAATCAAGGAATGTATCGATAAACTAGCTTCACCATTGTTTTCGGTAATTGTTATAAAGAAGAAGTATTATTCTATATGCGCTTCGACAAGAAAAAAATAAATAATTATCACCTATCGAGTTTAATTATTTCCCACACCAACAGACTTTCAGGCTTATTTACAAGCAGCACTAATTTTATCAAGAACCCAATTGCCAACTCTAGTACCCTGTTTTAGTCCGTTGTTTATCGCATCCATAAAATGGATCCCTCCCCAAAATCTCGATATGGCCGCCTGGCTTGCAGCTTGTTGAAAAGAATCGAAATGACGTGGCGGGATGCCAAAGTCTTTTTCAACATTATCAGTGTACGCGAATTTATTTCCAAAATAATGGGTTAAGATGACGGCTGAGGTAGCAGAAACAACCGAATGTCCACTGATATATTCTGGAAACGGCGGGGTTTGTAACCAAGGCTTCCAATTTGGGTCAATATATTCTCTGATAGCGGTTTCCGGCCTGATCCGGTTAGTACGGTATTTATCCTCCCAGCAGCAGATAAAACAGTCCAGTAAACCTACAGATACCACGGTATTGATCTCCATGCTTTTCGAAAAACCTGTGTTAGTTTTATCGCATGCAATGTCGGTGATACCCATCCAGTGGGCACCGGGTGATATTTTCTTTAGGCCGACCAGCATATGCCCGTCATTTTGAACCGCAAAGGGGTTACAGTCCCAAAAATTAGCGGTATTTTTTTCCTCCCGTGTCAATGCGTTCCCCGCTTTTGTATAACTCAATAACAGGTATTTGTAAAATGCGGAATGTTTATTTGTAGAGAAAGGGATCGGCGCATCTGGTACGAATTGCGCCGCAGAGTCCAGTGTCAGCGGCCTGATGGTATTGAAATAAGGCTCAACCGGCGACATATAAGATGGGGGCGTCGGATCCCAGCTTCCCGGAGTCCCTGTGGGCGTATATCGCCGATAATTACTCGTCCGGTTATACTTATCTGCTTTAGCGTAAGCCAATATTTGTTTACTGATGAGTTGAGCATAATGTTGTGAGCTGTCGATTATCTCATCATCAAAACCAACAAATTTGCAGGAATCAATAAAGATTGTTTCATTGTTCGCCATCAAAGTTCTACCTGAAGGCTGCAGGCTTTCGGCGGTTTTATACATCGCCAATATGGCGCTCAACTGAGCGTTATAGCCTGTCAACTGTTTTGGTTTAATAATTACTGGGTATTGGTTTAAAACACCCTGCATAGTGCTAACATGGCGGTCGTTCTCCGACACGATCTCGTAGCCAGATAAGCAGGTATAAGCAAAAAAACGCGCAGCCAACGGCGGATTCGTCACATCATGTATCATTACCGCGCTCATTTGATGTATCACTTTACTAATATCCTGACTGATTAGTACCGGTTGCCTTTCGCGATTATGGCAACCATTAATTAATATGCTTAATCCAAATAACAACGTAAAAAAAGACTTTCTCATCTGCTCTATTTCTGTTTATAGGCTTTTACCCCCGTGCCATTAAGGCTGAAAAATAACGTGTTATTAATTTCCAAGACACTCCTCACATCTCCCTGTAATTTAAACCCTGATTGAGGCTGATCTACATATGTAAAATCTCCTTTGCCATCACCTTTTAACAGAACCCCATAGTTGGCATCGTATTTTCCAAAATGTATACGCGCATGATTAATGTTGCCACAAAGTAACAGGTCATCATTGCCGTCATGGTCATAATCTAATGTAGTTATGGTGAAGACTGGTGAAAACTGCGCCTGCAACGGCAAAGCTATTTGATGTAATTTACCCTTGCTATTGCTTATAAAACAGACTGTTGACAGGCAATTCGCCGACAGGTGGATTGCACCTTTCATCTCTTCGGGGGTAAAAATTTGGTTTATAGTAGCATCGGCGTAGCTTTTATAATCGGGGAAACGCGCCCGCATCATACTGATCTGATCAAGCAATTCATCACGGGTTACGCAGGGATAGCTTTTATGCTGGATATAAAAACATAATATTGGGTCTACCGATCCATTGTCATCAAAATCCTTGTAATACATTTCGGCCGGTTCTTGATCGGAAGCCTTGCATTGGGAATTTGTTCCCAGATTACCGACAATCATGTCGGGATGTCCATCGTGATTAATATCGCTTACCTGCAAACAATTCCACCAGCCCGAATATTTCTTATCAAAATATTTGGCTGTGGCTTCAATAAGCTTTCCGTTCTTATTTTCAAAAATAGTTATGGGCATCCACTCCCCTACCACAACCAGGTCAGGCTTTTTATCACCGTTCATATCTACCCAGACTGCATCGGTTACCATGCCTATTTTCTTTAATGCAGAGTTGTATTTATTGGTTTGATCGGTAAAATGCCCTTTGCCATCGTTGATCAGAATATAACTTTCAGGCGTCTCAGGATAACGACCGGGTATTACCCTGCCGCCTACAAACAGATCCGGATACCCATCTGCATTAATATCGGCAACTTTCACACAGCTTTTGCTGCTCACCATACGGGGTAAAGCATTTTTCGATCTGGTGAAGTTTCCTTTACCGTCATTGATATAAAGCCTGTCCTGTAATAACGGATCATCAGGCAAATAATCGCCGTATCCCCCCGAACATACATATAGATCGGGTTTGCCATCATTGTTGGCATCAAAAAAAACCGCGGCTGCATCCGTACTGTTTTTATCTGCTTCAAAAGCGGTTTCTTTCTTTAAAATAAAGCTGCCATTTTTTTGCTGAATATATAAACTACCTGCCTTTCCATTTTGGCCGCCAACGTACACATCTTCCAGTCCATCGCCGTTAATATCCCCTTTTACTACAACAGGACCTGAAAAAGACAAGGGGTTGACCATTAATGGCTGTCGCTTGAAATCATTTATTTTATTCGAAGTTTCCTGATATTTTACAGGCGATGGTATTTCTGTAAATATCGGTTTTATGACCTTCGGTTTTATATAATCAAAAGCCGCGTCCTTTTCGTTTAGCGTAATTAGCTGGTCCCCTTTTATTTTTTGCAGTAATTGAGTTTTACCACGCTGCCAAATCACCCGCAACGAATCTATTTGCCTGGCATTACCCAAGCCAAAATGCAGCATGGGCGATACGCTGGACTCATAACCACGTGTGGGCATCTGTTCCAAAAACTGCTTTTTGCTACCTGCATAAATAATAATTTTAGCCCCAATCCCCTGTGTATTCAGGTCGGCGCCTTTCAGGTTGACCTCTAAATAATGGTTTTTGTTGAGGCTAGTTGCCTGATTTTCGTATACAAACGCCGGCTTATTAATATTATTTACCACTAAATCCAGGTTACCATCATTATTCAGGTCGGCATAAGCTGCACCATTACTATTCGATGATTGGGTTATGCCCCAATCAGCACTGGTATTGGTAAAAGTCAGGTTGCCGTTGTTTCTGAAAAAATAGCTTGTGACCTGTGATGATGGCATCTGGTTAACCAGGTTTAGTAAATCCTGGCGCATCACCCTTCTGTCCTGTAAATTATCGCCCATGAATTTTAAAAAATCCATATTGGTATAATCGCGTGTATAGCCGTTAGTTATAAAAAGGTCTTTGTAACCATCATTATCGTAATCGGCAAACAAAGGCGACCAGCTCCAATCTGTATTGGAAACACCGGCTAATTGCCCGATCTCACTAAAAGAATTATTGCCGTTATTAATCTGCAGCATGTTACGCATATATTGGTAATAAAAACCAGACCTTAGATTCAGGTCGAATGATTCATAATTATCGGCACCAAATAATAACTTTTGCCTTTTATTGTCTTCCGGCAACATGTCTAGTGTATATATATCAGGCTTGAGGTCATTGTTAATGTCAGCAATGTCATTGCCCATTGAGTAGAATGAAGTATGTCCGATCTGTTTTTGAAGTTCATCTGTGAATGTGCCGTTCCCGTTATTTATGTATAACCTGTCAGGCACGCTATAATCATTTGATATGTAGATGTCAGGCCATCCATCACCGTTTACATCGGCTATGCCGGCCGCTAAACCATACGATAAAGACGTGTTGATTATTCCAGCCTGCTTCGTTACCTCATGAAAATGCCCATTATCATTTTTGAACAGCCTTATCCCTGATTCATTGTCGTTTTTACTCATTAAAGCTTTAACTGTAATATCATCGGCAATGCTTAGCCGGTCCGGGTTATGGTTAACCAGTAACAAATCGAGGTCGCCATCCCTGTCGTAGTCAAAAAAGTAGGCTTGTGTGCTGTAAGACGAAAAGTTGAGGCCATATTCAGCTGCCATTTCTTTAAAAATGGGGACACCGTGGCTGTCATTTCCCTGGTTAATAAACAATTGGTTAACGCGCTTTTCAGGCCTTAAATGCCCGGAATAACAAACAAAAATATCCAGTTTTCCATCGCCGTTAATATCTACCAGCGTTACTCCGGTTTTCCATGGCCCTGGCCTGCCGGCAACTCCTGCAATAGCAGTAACATCTGTAAACTGCATATGTCCGTCATTCAGATAAAGTTTATTATCGGTCATGTTACCGGTAAAATAGATATCCTGACGGCCGTCACCGTTCAGGTCACCTATGGCTACGCCGCCGCCATTATAAAAGTATTGATAGAGCAGTACATTGGTATTCAGTCCCTCGGTCAATGTGTTATTGAAATCAATGTGGGTCTGTTCAGGTGTCAATAATTTAAATAACGTCGGCTTTGGGATATCATTTTCAGTAGCCCCACCAGGACGATGGCAACTAAATACCAAAAACAAAAATGGTAAAAAACGTAAACGTTGATTACCATTCAGTATGAGCGTAAGTCTTTTCACTAAGGAATGAAACATAAATTCATGGTTTAACAATAAAGATGTGGTAAAGCATTACATGACAAAAAAGTCACAATCCCGCAATCCGGGACTGTGACATACTAACCAATTAATACCCAGGATTCTGGGTGAGATTTTTATTTTGTTCCAGCACTTGTATTTGCAATGGGAGCCAATTCATATATTCCGAGAAAGAATTGTTGAATACTGGAATTACTTTATAAGTAAGTGTACCGCCGGTCGGGGTTATTAACATACCGTAATCCGGATTTGTTAAAACACCATTTGGCCCGGTTGTAATATCCCATCGCCTGATATCGTACCAGCGTTTGTCTTGCAGGGCGAATTCTATGCGGCGTTCGCGGCGAATATCGGTACGCATATCAGCCTGTGACAAACCTCCGGGAAGATTCGGTAGAGCTGACCGTGTTCTGACCAGGTTAACCGCGTTATATACACTTGCGTCAGGCCCGACGGCTTCATTTTGCGCTTCGGCATAACTTAACAAAACTTCGGCATACCTGTAAAATATATAGTTAGAAGTTCCGGGAGATGTTCCAAGGCTGGTTTGACCGTTGATTGTTGAATCAAGCGTTATTTTAGCATTGTAACCCGTGTTGGAAATATCACTTGCAGACGATAAATCAATTTGATTATTGCCCCCGATGCGTGACTCCCAGGTATCTCCTTGCCAAGTTGATCCGTCATAAACGATGGATTCGTAAAAACGCTTTTCACGGCCAACATATGGATGTTGTGGGTCATAACCTGAAGTAGGATCTTGAATCGGTTTGCCGTTATCCATTTCATAATCGTCAATAAGATTCTCGGTAGGTGCATAATTTCCCCAAGCCTGTTCGCCACCATGTACGATCACAGGTCCCAAGATCCCTTCACGTTTATGTCCATTGCTTGGCAAAGCGTAGCCCCTGGCGAAGATTGTTTCCGAGTTCCAATTATTGCTTGCAAGGAATTGTCCGTAATAATCCGGAAATAGCGAATATACTCCCGAATTGATCACCTGAAGATTGGTAGCAGCAGCTGCGGCCCATAAAGTCTTATCGTCATTTGGATTAGATAAAGGGCTGGCAGCAAATAATTGCAACCAGCCTTTTAGGGTTAGCGCTGCACCACTAGTGGCTCTACCACTATTGGCAGAACTCACCGTAGCTGGTAAATGGGCAGCAGCCGAGTCACAATCAGCTACAATAAAGGCAAGTGTTTGAGCGGCGCTGCTACGGGCGGTAAAGATGTTACTTCCATTCTGATTATCCAGTGGAATAGTAATAAGAGGCAGGCCACCATAATTCGTATAAAGTATAGAATAAAAGAATGCACGTAAAAATTTAACTTCGGCCACACGCTGTATATACCATGTTGCATCATAATTACTTTTATTAAGAGCTGCCTGCTGTAAAAATGTATTGCAACTTCTGATGTTATTATATTCCGTACCCCAGTTAAAACTACCCGCAAGACCATTTGGTACATTGTTTGGATTGATTGCGTTTACACGCACTACAGCTTGCCCTTCCATATTAGTGGCCCCGCAAAAATCATTGTCGGTATACTGGTCCAGAGGCATGTCGTCATTATTAGCATCTGGTAATTCGGCATATATTCCATTTACATATAAATCCGCATTATTTTGGGAACTAAAAGCGGCCTGGTTGGTGAGGGTCGTTTTGTCCGGTACATTTAAAAATCCATCCTTTTTACAGGCGCCCAGGCTTAAAGTAAGCAAGGCTAATAAAAAGATTTGTCCGTTTATTAAATATCTATTTTTCATCGTTTTTTTATTTTTTCTAGAAACTAGCATTAAGACCTATTGATATCACTCTTTGCTGATAATAATTCTGATCACCGCTACTGTTTTCCGGATCTATAATTTCTTTCATATAAGGCGTCCAGGTAAACAGGTTCTCGGCCGCTAAATATATTCTCAATGAATGTATGGTATTGCCAAGGAGTTTATTGGAGAATGTATAGCCAAACTCCGCGCTTTTTACCCGCACATAACTATCATTCCTGATCCACCATGAGGATCCTTGTGTATTATTAGCGCTTGGTGTCCCCGTCAACCTCGGATATAAAGCATTTGTGTTGGTCGGTGTCCAAGTATTATTGTATGATAGTTCAGAAGCGGAACCAGAACCATAGAATGGATTGACAAAATAATTATTTAAATAAATATCACTAGCAGCTGTTCCCTGGAATAATACGTCCAGATCAAAGTGTTTGAAGGTGATGCGTGGCTCCAGTCCGTATACAATTTCTGGTGTTGTTGGCTTGCCAATAACACCTTGGTCATTACCATCAATTTTACCATCATGATTCAAATCCGCATATTGGATATCCCCGGGATGTACGGGGCCGAAAGTAGGTATCGGGATACCTGGCTTGAGCGTTGGGGCAGCTGCATTAGGATCCACAAAGTCAGCAGGCGTAAAATAACCAATAGCTTCTAATCCAAATTGGGTCCCGAGTGGCCGTCCGGTTTGACGTCTATTAGGGTTATTATACGTAGCGGAGTTTTCATAGATCTGCAATAATTTGTTTTGTGCATAGGTAAATGTTGCCTTTACATCCAACCGCCAATCTTTTGAAAATTGTTTTACAGTGGTTAGTGTTAAATCGATACCGTGGTTCTCCATAATGCCACCATTCACATCTCCGGTGCTAATACCATATTCTGCGGGTAGCACGGCACCTATACTAACCAGCATGTTTGATCTTTTATCATTGAAGTAATCTACTTCAAATCCTAAAGCACCTTTCCATAGAGAACCCTCAAATCCAACGTCGGTTTTAGTCGATTTTTCCCAAGTAATGTTAGGATTTCCTTGAAGTGATTGGTAAACGCTTTGGGTAGCGGTACCCCCTATAACGCCACCGCCGCCTACACTATATGGACTCAGATATTGATAGGTTTGAATAGTACCGCCTACACTTGGATAAGCACCCGATTGACCCCATGAAGCTCTTATCTTCAAATTATCGATCCAGGTAAAATTATCTTTAATCAATTTCTCTTCCGAAAGACGCCAGCCGGCAGAAAAAGCGGGGAAGAAACCAAACCGATGCCCGGGACCGAACAGGTAGCTTCCATCATAACGGCCGGTTGCCTCAAACAAATATTTTTTATCATAGGCATAATCCGCTCGGTAAACGTAACCCAGTTGCTTTTCCCCGCCGGAAGAACCCGCATTAGTCGCATCAGCCGGTGCTGTACCGCCAAAACTTAATTCATCAATATCAAGGTTATAATTTATACGGGTCGCGTTAAAATTCTCGTAGTTGACGTCGCGGTAGTCAGCTACTAACAAACCCGTAATATCGCTTTTTCCGAATGATCCGGAATAATTCAGGAGCCCCTGATAATCCAGGTCAATATTTTGAGAATAACTTTCATAGAACTGCGCCTGTGAGCTTCCGGCAAAGCTTTCTGAATAGGTGTAGGGCGTAGTATTGGTGTTAATTGTATAGAAAGGAATAGGCGTACTATATTTACGTGTAAAAGAGGTTTGATTACCAAATATAGGGTCGGGACCGTTGTCATAACTGATAACGCCTTTTATGCTCAGGCCTTTAAGAGGAAGCTCCTGGTTGATGGATAACGAAGTATAAAGAGCTGTGTTTTCATTTAATTGATAACCGCTATCATAGATATCTCCAATTAAAGACTGCCCAATAAAGCCTGCCGGCAGATTACCATTGTAATAAAGCGGGTAGACCGGTGTTTGCCGTTGAGCCTGGTTAATTATGCTTCCGGAAGCAACGGATGGAAAGTGTTGATCTTCTACATAACTATTTACATTTAATGCGATCGTGGTTGTTTTAGTGGCTTTCGCTGATATATTTAGCACGCCATTATATCTATCAAGGTAGCTGGTGCTCCACATCCCATCCTGATGCGTATAACCGATGGATGCAAAATATTTGATATCATCCGTACCTCCGGATAAGGTAATATTATCGTAGTTGATGAGCCGGTTAGGCTGAATGATATCCTTAAGCGGCTGACTATTCGGGTATGCGTTGGGATCAGTCCCGTTTTGATACAAGGCAAGCTGTGCCGGTGTAGCAAATGGAATATAGGTACTACCCTGATCATGGGCATCATTCGCGGCTGCTTCGTTACGCATTGTTGCATATTGATAGGAATCAACGAACGTTGGTACACGGGTTGGATTTTGAAAGCCTACATAACCATCAAATGTTAAAAGAGGCTTACCCGTTTTGCCCTGTTTGGTGGTAATTAAAATAACGCCGTTCGCGCCCGCAACGCCATAAGGCGCAACTGCCGCCGCGTCTTTTAATATGGTCATCGTCGCTATACTATTCGGGTCCATACGGCTGAAATCGCGCGGTACACCATCAACAATATAAAGCGGTTGCGTACTGCCGATTGAACCGGCTCCCCTGATCTGAATGCTGGAACCATCGAAGCCAGGTTCGCCGCTACCCTGTGTAGCAATTATACCAGATGCCCGGCCAATTAAGGAGTTGGTCATGTTGACAACTGGTTTTGATTCAATCTCAGATGTATTTATAGTAGAGACAGCCGCCGTAATTGAAGTTTTCTTTTGCGTACCATAAGCTACCACTACTACTTCACTTAAACTTTTATCGGTCACCTGCATGCTAACGTTCACCATAGTTTTCCCCTGAACAGGTACCTCAACGGTCACATAACCTACGGATGTAAATACTAAAGTAGCATCGTCGGACGCCTTGATCTCAAAATTGCCGCTGGCATCGGTTATTGTCCCGTGCTGGGAGCCTTTCACGGTTACAGTAACGCCAGGAATACTTTGTCCGTTTGTAAGTTCAGTAACTTTTCCTCTTATAGTAATAACTTTTTGTGCATTTGCCATTACCGCACACATGACATGATTGGGCGCGCCATTCAACACGCCGGCAAAACTAAATCCTGAAACAAATAAAAGTATCAGGGTCCCCAGATAAAAGCGGAGATTGTTAATAATAGGAATTTTTTTAAGTAAAGTCTTTTTCATATTCGAGCTTTTAATTAAACATAATAATCAGATAATAATTTAATATTGGGCATTGGTTGTAATTGGTTTTTAAGTTCATTGGCTTTAATTTGTTAATTAGTTATTGATTGGTTTTATATCGTACTTATATCATGATTGATAGTTGCATGGATAACTGGTTTTGCGGCCCGGACTTTAATAAATTATAAAGTAACAAGGCTGATACATTAATTGGTTGTACAAATAACTTACTTATTCAACTTGAGCGATTGCCAAATCATACATTTTTTTTGACATTGTGTGCATATTGCATTTTTAAAAAAAATTATACGGCATATAGCTCATTATTCGATTTAGCCGGTATAATTAATTAGTATGATCATTAGTATAATTCATGATACAATAACATTTGTTTATTAAAACTTGACAGTTATACCCACGTTAACCACATAATCTGCAAAGGCAGCATCACCATGTGTATAGATACCAGTTAATTCTGTTTGTCTGATATCCGGTACGCTTTGCGTACGGTCACGTATAATGGCTATAGGTACATAAGCATATAAAGCGATGTTTTTAAAACGATAAGTCACTCCCGGTTCTGCTGCAATGATATATCCCGGCCTTCTGAAACCGTCGCTGTTACCTAAAAGGTCGCGTACCGGCAAGCCGTCGTCACGCATGCCTAAAGAAAAATTAAATTGGTGCACAGCTAAACTTGCCCCAAACCTGATAAGATACTGATCCGGTACACTTTCAACATCACTTGTTATAGCGATTTTTGTCGGACTGGCAGGCGTTGTCGTAGCCGTTGATGTGCCGTTTACATCACGTGGGTTAGCGAGGTAAAAGAAATTACCATAAAAGCCAAACTTAGGTGTAAAATTATAATAAGCATTCACGTTTAGCGTAACACCGGTACCGCCATCACCCAGTTGAATGGATTGGTCAACAGGTGCCAACACTCTTGTTCCCGTGGCGGTAAGAAAATAATCCTGATAATCAGATTGGCCGGTAGCGAATTTAATACCTAAACCTACCTGTACATTACCTTTTGTGGCTTTGGCGGGATTAAATAACCAGTATAAACCAGTTGCGCTTATATCACCAAGCCCAAACGAGTGCGTACTAAACCGTTCAGTTCCGGCCAGCTGTGAACGGCTGTTATCAGCGAACGGTATATCCAGTGATAAGGACCAGCGACTATCAAATACACGGGTAAGTGTTTCGTCTTGTGTAAAAACCTTGTTGATTACATTGTTATGAAGCACCAAACGTTGAAATTGTTCCTGCTTGCCGATAAAATGTCGGAATGATTTATAATAACGGTCATTATTGTTATATAACCAGTACCCTTTATCAGCATCAGCTGCTGTACTGTCAGGGTGTTCATTCATCGCGCAGATACCGCCGGTACTGCGAATAGCTACACAGCCCTGGGCAAAAGTTTTTGTTTGTGTAAGTAAAATGCAGAAGTAAATTATTATAAGTGTAAATATTTTCTTTTTCATGCTAATTTAATTTTGATTGTTGTTGGATGAGAATTATTTATAGATAAGGGTTAAAAAGCAGATGATTTACAGACCTGGGCATCTGCAAGCTATTTGAAGCCTTGAAATCATGGTTTGTTACCTACAGGTATTCTAAGTAAAGTGTTATCATATTTGATCTTAGGTTGGGTTAAAAGAAGACGATCGGTAAAAAAGGGAATTGTGATTTTCATTTATTTCATTAGCTCTGTGTTAGGTGATTGAATAATTCTATTGATTTTACTTTTCAGGTATTATGTATTATTTTATAATTACCGACACGCATATAATATTTGTTACAGCGTCTGCAAACAGTTCTATAAAATAATAATGGCCTTTATGAGTTAATTGGTGGGTCAAATAACCGCTTTAATTCAGGACAGCGGTTAGCAAATCATACATAATTATTGACAAGGAGTACATATTTTGTTATATAATATGATATGGAGTAAAATATATTGATAATACGGCTAATATTTTTAATAATACCTTATAATTCTGAAGATTATAAAAACATGCTATATGCCCGATCCGCTTTTTTAATAGAAAATAAATTTGCGATGCCTTTGCGAAACAAATGTGGTAATAGCATGCAACCCGTTATTAATTTATTACCTGTAAATATTAATCTGATAAAATTGTAATTTTATACTCCTTTTTACGGTTAACCGATCCAGAAGAATCCAAGGTAAGCCAAAGTGCTAATAGGGTACCATAACTGCCGCCCCGTTCAATCCATTCGAAAACTTCATCATGCGGGTAAAATAGTTCGGTACATATTTTCCAGACCAGGAAGATGAGCAGCAATTGCCTTAACGGTTTAATAAGTACCAGTAAAGCCATACCGATTTCGATTAAACCCGCTATATGCGATACCATGTATACATTGCTAAATCCAAGTGAAGTATATTGCCCCAGTAAGCTCTTTTTACCAATCAGATTTAACCAGCCATGACCGGCCAGCAATAAAAATACGATCAACTTCAGGCAAGCCTGAAGTTGATTCATCCGTCTTTTGGAAACGGTAGGTGAAGGTTTGATTAGTTGGAACCCATATGATACGTTTTTTTGAGTATTACATAAAAGCAGCAGAACCAATGGCGCGCCAAAGTTTCCCGCCCGCTCTAGAAATTCAGCAATTGGTTCACCAGAAAGAGGACGCAGGGCGGCTGTAATTAATCCCCATACAACGAGCCAGAGGAGTGCAACTTTGGATGGATAAAATAGCACACTTAGCCCCATCAAAATGTCGACAGACCCCAGTATGGGCATAAGCTGATATGCCATATCGTGCCCTATACCAAAGACAGCGAAATAATTGCACCATATAGTTTTGGTAATGATACCAAACGCTCCATGGCCAATGAAGCACATCGCTGAAGCTATCCGTAAGGTATAATATATTTTCTGCTCTGTCGTTACGGCATTCATCAATCTAGGGATGTCAATTTTGATTCATAAGGGGTAACGCCCTGTAAAACTATTTTTTCTTCAATGCCTCATTAACTGCTTTATCTGCGAGCGGCTCCATTATTTTATAACCTGCCAGATTAGGGTGTATGCCGTCTTTTGATAAGTTAGCGGGCAAACCACCCCGTGAATCAGCCATCGCTGTAAAATAATCAAGGTATACTATATGGTTCTTAGCAGCATAACTTTTAATCATTTCATTGAGGATTTTAACTTTTGGTAAAGGATCTATAGCCGGACGCCATGGTAAAGCAAAGGCCGGCAAAAGTGAAGAAAGCACCACTTTAATATCGTTTGCTTTAGCCAGCTCTGCCATGGAAACAATATTGCCAAATATATCCTCCAATTTCTCTGGGCCGTTATTTTCGGCAATATCATTTATTCCTGCAAGTATAACAACCACGCTTGGCTTTAAATTGATTACATCCTGACGGAAACGCAGCAACATTTGCCCTGTTGTTTGCCCGCTGATCCCACGATCTAAATAAGGCTTGGTGGCAAAAAACACGGAGTCATTGCTTATCCAGAAATCGGTAATGGAATCACCCATATATATCACCCTTTTCTCATTTGTAGCACGTGGTTGTATTGCAGCGTTTGCAACCTCATATTTTTTTACATCAGCCCAATCCTGAGCTTTGGCAACGATTACAGTACAAAATATCGCAACCACCGTTAAAATTCCATTTTTCATAATCGGTATCATTTAAATTTTAAATAAGATCTTACACTGTTGGAACGCTAATAGCTAATCTATTAGAAGATCAGCTTATTCTTCGTTTGATAATGAGTATGGGAAATTCGATGGATCTGTACCTCTTTGTTTATTTGGTTGCGCTACCATATTAAAATTTATGACCCCCCCTTTTAGCATTTCAGCATGATCAAGCCAGTTGTTATCATAGTGTCTACCATTGTAATTAATATTATTAATATATTTATTGCTTGCGCTATTATTGGGTGCATTTAACACCAATATTTTGCCATTTTCCAGGTGCAGGGTCATCTTTTTAAACAGTGGCGTGCCTAATACATATTGTCCACTGGTTGGGCAAACCGGGTAAAACCCCATTGCTGAGAATACATACCAGGCCGATGTTTGTCCATTATCTTCATCGCCACAATAACCGTCGGGGGTTGCCTTGTATAGTTTTCGCATTGTTTCACGTACCCAATACTGGGTTTTCCATGGCTCGCCGGCATACCCGTACAAGTATAGCATGTGCTGTATAGGCTGGTTACCGTGCGCGTATTGCCCCATGTCTGCCACCTGCATTTCCCGCATTTCATGGTACTCCCAATCACCGGCTTTCAACTGCAATACAGGGGGCAGGGTAAAGACCGAATCTAATTTTGCTATAAAGTTTTGCCTGCCGCCCATCAGGTCGATCAGGCCTTGTATATCATGAAAAACTGCCCAGGTATAGTGCCAGCTATTACCCTCAGTAAATGCCCCACCCCATCTGAAGGGATAGAAAGGCGACTGAAAAGTTCCGTCGGCATTTTTACCCCGCATCAGCCTGTTTGAGGGATCAAACAAATTCTTGTAGTTCAGGCTCCGTTGTTTGTAAACTGCCAGCTCAGCAGCCGGGCGGTTCAGTTTTTTGCCCAGCTGGTAAATGGAAAAATCATCATAAGCATATTCCAGCGTACGGGCAGCACTTTGGTCAACTTTATCATAAGGTACATACCCTAATTTGTTATAATATTCAACCCCTTTGCGCCCCGTTGCATTGGGCCCCTGGTTATTGGCACCATGTAACAGGGCCTGGTATAAGGTATCAATATTATAGCCGCGAACGCCTTTCAGATAAGCATCGGCTACTACTGATGCGGAGTTGTTACCGATCATAATATCGGCATAGCCGGGGCTCGACCATTCAGGCAGCCAGCCACCTTCTTTATAATCATTTATCAGGCCCTCTTGCATCTCTTTATCAATTGAAGGATAAACCAGGTTAAGGAATGGATAAAGCGCCCTGAAAGTATCCCAAAAGCCCGTACCTGCAAACATATAGCCCGGTTCAACATTGCCGGTATACGGGCTCCAGTGAACTATTTTACCTTGCGCGTTTATTTCATATAGCCTGTTAGGGAAAAATAACATGCGGTAGAAGCACGAGTAAAAGGTCCGTGTTTCATCAACGGAGGCACCAGAAACGGTGATATGGTTTAGAGTTTTGTTCCATACATCTTTTGCCTTTTGTTTAGTTACGTCAAAGCTATCATTGCCCTGCTCGCTTTTCAGGTTAAGCTCGGCTTGCTCAAAACTGATAAAGGAAGAGGCTACCCGTAGGTGTATTTGTTCACCTTTTGTTGTTTTAAAGCCAATTACTGCCAGTGCATGTTTGGCGTGGAGTTCCAATGAGTTGGTGGAAACGGTATCGCTGTATGTACGTGATAGCGTGAAAGATTTATCGAGGTAGATAACAAAGTAATCTTTAAAGTTTTTCAAAGGTCCGCGGGCATATTTGGTAGAATAGCCTATTATTTCATTTTTACCGGGAATGATCTTTACATATGATGCCTTATCCAAAGCATCTATCACTATAAATGAGCTGTCACTTTTAGGAAAGGTAAAGCGAAACTGGGCAGAACGTAACGTTGGGGTGATCTCTGTAGTTACATCATGATCTGCCAAATAAACACTATAATAATAAGGTTTTACTATTTCTGCCTTGTGCGAGAACCAGCTGGCGCGCCCATCTTCGGTTACTTTTAAATGCCCGGTTACCGGCATGATGGCAAACTGCCCGTAATCGTTCATCCAGGGTGATGGTTGATGCGACTGTTTAAAGCCATTTATTTTATCAGCGGCATAAGTATAGATCCAGCCGTCTCCCATATGGCCCGTCTGCGGAACCCAAAAGTTCATACCCCACGGCAAGGCAATAGACGGATAAGTATTACCATTGGACAACTCGAACTTCGAGTCCGTACCCATTAACGGGTTTATCCATTCTACCGGATCGATTACCGTATTAACTTGTTGTGAGAATGCGTGGCCCGTAATAAGAAGAAAGCAAATAAGAGATAATCTTTTCATGTAGTAAATTAATTGCCGATACCTTTGTAAAAGGACATAGCGGTTATTGTTTATGAAGGCTACTTATTGATAATTCCTCACGCTTTATTTAAGGGAATAATAACTTTTTATTTTTATCATCTCACTTAAGGATAAAGCCTTTCTTTTTTTATAATACGTAACGGCTGCAAATAACCCTAAATAGTTAATTTGCTGGATTGTCAAATTGTACATAGTTTTTGACATCCTATGCATTTTATCAAAATCTTACTAAATTACTCAAGATATAAAGTCATTTTTGAGATTATATGTAATATTGACAGTATAAAAGCAGGATTACATAATTTGCTGACGTTATAACCAATTAACAATTATTTTAAATACTTAATGCTACATTAAGGGGAGCCCGTTCACGTTGCTTCTGTTAATTAGTATAATCAAGATTTATATATGGAAATCAAAAATTTATTCAGTTTTAAAGACACACATAGCTCAAAAGCATTAGTTTGTTTGCTTCTTATTTCTTTAATCCTACCATGCAGCGGTTTCAGCCAGTCATATCCCTATAAATTTAATTATTTAACCGTTGACGAAGGGCTATCGCACACCGATGCGAATGATATAGCACAAGATAAGCAAGGATACATTTGGGTGGCCACCTATTTCGGACTTGACCGTTATGACGGGTACTCTATTGATAAATATTATAATAATAATATACCTGTAGATAATGCATTTAAAAACCGGTTAAGATGTATTTGCCCCGATGAAAATGGCAATATATGGCTTAGCAGCGAGGATGGGCTTCAGTATTTTAATTCAAGATTAGAAAAGTATGTAGATATAAATGAGGCCGACAACAGGGTTACCCCTAGTTTTGATAAACTGTACAAACCTAACGGGAACTTGCTGTATGGCATTGCTCAAAACCAGTTAAAGCTGTACCTGATCAATGGCATTCATATCACAGAGCAACAACTAAAGATACCAAAAGACGTCCAGATTGCTGATATGGCGCCGGATCATAACGGACTCCTTTACCTGGCTACAAGTAAAGGACTTGGGACATTGGATAAAAATGGAAAATTCACCCATGTGGATATAGCAGATCTACCCGATCATAACTTGTCACGGGTTTATTTTGATAAAGAGAATAATCTGGCGGTAACGGCCAGCAGTACCTTATATATAACTGGTAAAAAAAATGACGTTCAAAGTGGAAATTTAACGGTTTTAAAACAGTTTACTTGTACAGACCATAGTTTTATAAGGGATATTGCGGAAGGTAATAAATCCGACTATTGGATAAATGCAGGGGCGAACCTAATTAGATTGGATAACAATCTGAAGCTTATCCAAATTGTAAATAACAAAAGCTCACAGCACAGTTTAAACACCAATTCACTAACTAAAATGTTCATTGACCGTTCAGAGTGTTTATGGGTCTGTACTTTCGGCGGCGGTGTCAATTATTGTGATTTAAATGAAAAATTATTTTACACCCTTCAGCATAATCCAGAAGAGCCAAATTCTTTAGCCGGCAATCATATCCGTTCAGTAATGGAGGATGATGGCAACATATGGATAGGAACTACAGCCAATGGATTAAATTGTTATAACCTAAAAACCAAAATCTTCAGTTATTATAATACTTACAACTCGCAGGTAAGAATAAAAAGCGATGTAGTAACATCCCTGGTCGTTGATAATGATAGGAATTTATGGGTCGGAAGTGGTGGCGGCGTTGATATACTAAGGCCAAACAGAAAAGAACTGTGGAAACCGCCGGGCTATGATGAATTCCCGAAATATGTGTTGGAAACATTAGTGAAAGACTGTTACGGGAACATTTGGTTTGGTAACCATATGGACAGATTTGGTGTGATATGGAAAGACAACGTAAACCATTATCATGTAAAATATTATGGTGAAGGCTACTTTATACTTGCTGATAAAAACAAACCCCAATTATTTATTTCAAGCACACATGGATTAAAACGGGTTTTAATTGACAAGACAGGAAATATAATTAAGATCTTTTATTATAATGCATCTGAAAAACCTAACTCTTTAACCTCAAACTATACTTATCCAATCTGTAAACGAGATGACAGCACTTACTGGATTGGCACCATTGGAGGCGGCTTAAATCGCCTTTCATTAAAATTAAAAGATAATACCTACACCATTAAATCATATCCAGGTGTTTTTAATGATGTGGAAAGTATGGAGATTGACAATGCCGGAAATATTTGGATGGGCGGTAACGGACTCGAATGCCTGAACCCCAATACGGATAAATTAATACGGTATGATAAGAATGATGGCTTACAAGGCAATAGCTTTAAAGTCGGATCTTCTTATAAAGGAGCAGACGGAAGAATGTATTTTGGCGGAATAAATGGTTTAAATTATTTCTATCCGGATCAGATTAAGCCAAACGAGGTTACCGCAAACCCTGTATTGACTGATATACTGATTAATAACCACAAACCACATTATGGCAATCCTGATTCATCCAAAGATGTGATTACTCAAGCCATCGGATATACTAAACATTTAACACTTGGTTACCTGCAAAATAATTTCGTGATCTATTTTTCGGCTATGGATTTTGCCAATCCGCTTAAGTGCAAGTATCGCTATAAGCTTAGCGGCTTTGATAAGGACTGGAGATATACCGATGGCAAAAACCCAAGTGCCTCTTACAGTAACCTTGACTACAATCGCTACCATTTTGTTGTCGAGGCGACAAACAATGATGGCATATGGAGCAATAACAGAGCTGAAACTGAGATTACCATTACCCCTCCCTGGTGGAAGTCAGTGACCGCAAAAATGATTTATATTTTCTTGTTCATTTCCGCTCTTTCGGGGATCTACATTTACCAGGCAAGATGGTATCGCCTTAAAAGAGAGATCGAAGTTAGGGCTGTTAATGAAATAAAGCGGGAAGAAATGCATAAACAGCGGGAAGATCTTTATCAGCAGCAGTTAATGTTTTTTACCAATATTTCCCATGAGTTCCGCACACCGCTAACCTTAATACTGGGTCCACTGGAAAGGCTGATCAGTCAAAATGGTAACGCAGCATTGGATAACTCGTACCAGCTAATGCTCAGGAATGCTAAAAGGTTAACCAATCTGATCAGTGAACTGATGAATTTCAAAAAAGTAGCAGACAGTGTAATTAAATTACAAGTACAATCATTGGTAATCAGCCGGTTTTGTAAAGACCTTACCGTTGAATTTCAAACCCTGGCAACCAGTAAAGAAATTGGTTTCCAAGTAATCGACCATACAACACCAGACTCAGGTGAACCTTTAACCGGATTATTTGATCTCCAGATCCTGGAAAAAATTCTTTTTAACCTTTTAAATAACGCTTTTAAATATACCCAGCTTAACGGCCAGGTAACGTTTGAAATATTTCTTGATTTTGACAGATTTAAACCAACGTTTGAAAATGAATTTAAGCTATTAAATGAAACTCACCGGGCCGAAAATTATATTTATTTTCGTGTAGCAGACTCGGGGATTGGAATTTCGGCGGAATCCATTACAAGGATATTTGACCGTTATTATCGTATCAGTAAAAACCACTTAGGATCTGGCGTTGGATTAGCGTTGGTCAAAAGCCTTACCCAATTGCACAAGGGAGATATTTATGTTTACAGCGATCGGAATAAAGGAACGGAAATAATCATCGGAATTCCGTGGGGTGAAGAAAACTATGCCGAATCAGAAAAAGCCACTTCCGGAACTGAACCGGAATCTCAGCTTGAGCTTATAGATAATTCAATTTTTATGCCCTTGCCCGATCAGGAAAATCATGATCGTCAAACTGATTCAAAGATCAACAAACATATTTTACTGGTTGATGATAATCAGGAATTACGCTCCTTTTTAAAGCAAATTTTTGAAAAGCACTATTTTGTTTATGAAGCAGAAGATGGAAATAAAGGAATTGAAATAGCCGTTGAAAGGATCCCTGATTTGATTATAAGCGATGTGATGATGCCAGGCATGAACGGTATTGAATTTTGTAAACTAATTAAAGAAAGGTTCGAAACAAGACATATTCCTTTCATCATCTTATCCGCTAAAGATGCTTTGGATACTAAAATTGAAGGAATGGAATCCGGAGCCGACTTTTATTTTGCCAAACCCCTGAGTATTGATCTTTTATTATTAACTGTTCATAACATATTTGAACAGGCTGAAAAACTTAAACAGCGATATACAAACAATTACCTGTCTGAAGCGACCGAACTGGTTCATTCCGAAAAGGACAAGGAGTTCTTTCATAAACTTATCAATCTGATAGAAGATAATATCCAGGATCAGGATGTGGATGTTGACTTTTTATGCGATCATTTATATATAAGCCGTACGAAACTTTACCAAAAAATAAAGAGCATATCGGATCAATCGGTTGGAGAATTTATAAGAACCATCCGGTTAAAAAAATCAATCCAAATTATGACACACGAGGATATAGCAATGAATGAAGTAGCTGATAGAGTTGGCTTGCAAAGCGGCTCCAATTTTTCAAGGGCATTTAAAAAAGAATATGGAAAATCGCCATTGCAGTTTATGCAATCCTTGAAAAAGAATTAACTCTTTATAAATATGACCATGATTTGTGCTAATGAAAGGCTATTTCGCTATTGGAGTGGCCCAAACTATTATATCCCGCAAATAGTAACACCGTCTTTTTATGAACAAACGAGCTTTTGCAAAGAACACAACAATGTTGCGTGGACGCTTAATGCTTTATAAGATTCCGGCTTAGAGCTTCCGGAGCAACTTGTTTACTAACACCCTTGCTGTTGCTTGGTCATTGGTTGTTTGCCGGGAACAATAAAAATATCAGTATCGTCAAGAATGCTACGTTAAATAACCAGCGATTGATTAGGGGTTGCTTGCATTTGATATTAGCGTTTCAATGGGTTGTATTATATTGGGATTATCCTGAAATCAATCTTCTTCCGAGGTAAATGTTGCCGCCGGCAGCCCTTCTTCATTAAATAAACTGGCATTGCTGCCATCACTCCAGGCATACCTTACATAAACTGGATTGGCTATTTGCGGGCTGGTCACTACCAATTTATCACCTACAATCTCAGCTTTAGCCTTCACATAAATTTTATCAGCTCCGGCAATCTCAAAGTTATCAAGCCCTTTTGGTGATGCTTTTAGCCCGCTTCCGACAGATTCAAATTCAACTATTAGCTTATTACCTGAAACCCTCGTTTTCTTATACAAAGGCCCTGATGCGACCTGATTCATACCATATTCATTTTTAAGCGCGAATCTTGCCAAACGGTTACCCACTTCCTGCTTATAAGGAGGATGTGCCGTTTTAAGGTAACCAATATCTAAGGTGGTCACCATTCCGGTTTTGGGTAACTTAAGCGCATATCGCTGAGCGTCCCGTAATTTTTGTGATTGCTCTCGCTGATCCGGGGCGCTATAAAGGAATGGTGCTATCTGCACGTAATAAAAAGGCAATTCATAACCCCATTGGTTTCTCCAATCTGCTATCATAATCGGAAAAAGTTTTTTGTATTGTTCCGCTCTACCAACATTTGATTCTCCCTGATACCATATTACCCCTTTAATCGTATAAGGAATAAGGGGGTTGATCATCGCATTAAAAAGAACGGTCGGGGAATTGCTGTTTAGCTTAGCTGAATGCTGTCGGGCGGTATCCTGTTCTTTCATCGTTTCATTAAAATCTCCAATTTTTGTAAGGTAACCTTTACTTGTCCAGGCCTCGGCCGGTGTACCACCTATGGACGACTGGATAATACCTATTGGTACTTTAAGCTTTTGATAAAGCGCTCTCGCATAAAAATAGGCAGTGGCGCTAAAATTACCGGCAGTTTCCGGTGTAGTAGTTACCCATTTTCCACCTGTAGAATCCTGCGGCGTTGCTGAGATCCCGAAAGGCACTTTCATGAACCTTATGACAGGATAATTAGCATTTCTTATTTCCAGAGCTGAGTTAAATATTGTATCGCCAGGTGGCCAGCCTTTTAAAGGTATATCCATATTAGATTGACCGGATGCTAGCCAGACCTCGCCAATTAGTACATCCTTTATATTTATTTCACTGACTTTGGTTTTGATAACAATGGTGTAAGGACCGCCTGCGGCTGGAGTTATTAATTTTACTTTCCATTTACCATCCGCATTGGCAACAATTGTAGCCTTTTTACCCCAACTGGCTGCGACGATTACCGTTTGCCCGGCCGGCGACCAGCCCCAAATGTTCACTTTCGTTTTTTGCTGAAGTACCATATGGTCGGAAAATAGCTGGGATATACCCAATTTCTTCCTTGTAATTGGCGTTATTGCGTTTGCTGAGAGGCTAATCGTAAGGGTAATTAAACAAAGAATTGTCTTCATATCATATTTTGCGCAAATAGTGGGAGGATTTTTAAGTCTCATCAGCATTAGACTCTAATTACAAAGAACCGTCAATTGACTATTTCCAGTGATTCCAATCGTACATATTTTTTTCCCCATTGTGCATATATTCATCAAAAAGGGCTATTAGGCAGGGTATGCCGCTGACATTGACTCTTATCGCTGTTTTGCCACAAATGAACAAATCCCTTTTACCGGGCACATTGGCTAAAGAGTTGCTTTGTGACGGTTCTTAATTTTAAATCTTAGTCCTGAGATACTATGTACAAACAGTCAAAAAATATGGACGATTTGCAAAATCATCAAACGGCATTTTGAATACCTTCGTCAGCTATCAATTTTAATCCAAAAGCATACATATGAAATATATTCCTACAGGGACTTTCGCGCTTTTATTTTTTTTAAACTTATTATGGTCACCTACGGCTGAAGGCCAGCAAACATTTTGCAACCCGCTCAATATTAGCTATCGGTTTCAGTTGACCAAACCATCCAGGCGTACAGCAGCAGATCCGGTGATCGTCTTATTTAAAGACAATTATTACTTATTTGCAACAGCATCCGGTGGTTACTGGCATTCCAAAGACTTGCTGCATTGGACGTTCGTAACGACTAAAGATCTACCGTTCGAAAAAGATGCACCTGCCGTAACTGTAATAAATGGGGTCTTGTATTATTTGCCGATGGCCAGTCATACAATTTACAAAAGCGACGACCCTATTAGTGGAAAATGGGATGTATACAATGATTCCTTCCCGCTAGCGGTAGGTGACCCCGATATATTTCAGGACACCGACGGCAAGGTATACCTGTATATGGGTTGTACCAACAATGCGTTTCTATCGGCAGTTGAACTGGATGTAAATAACAAACTTAACCCTATTGGTACTCCCGTAGATTGCTTTAAAGGCGAGCCTTTAATATACGGATGGGAAAGACCTGGTGATTATAATAGAAGCACGGAAAGCCCGTGGACTGAAGCCCCCTGGATGACAAAACACGACGGGAAATACTATTATCAGTTCTCTGCACCAGGCACCCAATATAAAAGCTATGCCGATGGTTATTATGTTTCTGATAAGCCTTTGGGCCCTTTTATCTATGCCGCCAACAATCCGTTTTCAGCCAAGCCAGAGGGGTTTATTAATGGTGCAGGCCATAGTGCAACTTTTCAAGACAAGTATGGGAATTATTGGCATATCTCAACAATGACTATTTCTGTTAAAGATATTTTCGAAAGAAGGCTGGGTTTATTTCCGGTTACTTTTGATAAAGAGGGTCAAATGATAGCCCACACTGAATTTGGTGATTATCCGATGGTGATGCCGGATCATAAAATAAAAGAAGTGAGCGAACTTTTTCCGGGTTGGATGCTATTATCCTACAAGAAAGCCGCTACGGCTTCGTCCAGTTTAGCCGATCATCCTGTATCAATGGCCTTTGATGAAGAAATCAGAGATTATTGGAGTGCTAAAACAGGCAATAAAGGCGAGTGGTTATGTGTTGACCTGGGTGAACAGGCAACGGTTAAGGCTGTTCAAATCAATTTTGCCGAAAACAATACCCACCTTTTTGGGCGTGACGGCATAAAAGCACAGCAATACTTATTGGAATATTCAACGAATAAGAAGAACTGGAAAACGCTGATTGACAAGACTAATAATGAGGAAGACCTGACCCATCAGTATCATGCCTTTAAAATACCGGTTAAAGCGCGTTATTTGAAAGTGACCAATTATCGGGTACCGGATGGGACATTTGCTATTTCCGGCTTCCGGGTTTTCGGTACTGGCAATAGCAAAAAGCCGGCAAAGGTCATTCGCTTTGAAGCAATGCGTGACGTGGCCGACACGCGCAATGTTACCCTTCGCTGGAAAAAATCTGCCGGTGCCACGGGCTATAACATTAGGTTTGGTGTGTTGAAAGACAATTTGAACCGGGTTTACCAGGTGTATGGTGATACTACTGTAACCATCCGAAGCTTGAACAAAGACCAAAAGTATTGGTATGCTATTGATTCATTTGGTGAAAATGGGGTAACCAGAGGAGATGCTCAATAACAGGAAGACCAAACTATACTGGCATATGCATGCATATACCAATTGATGTCTTAGTCGTTTACAATATGTCATATCTTATTAAATTCAATGAAAATACCGCTGCGTATATTACTGCTTTTTCTACTGGGAAGTTACAGTTTGTCACTTAAGGCACAAACCAATTTAAAACCCCTGCCACAATTGGGCCATAACACGGTGAAGGAAGTGATCGCAGCCATGACCGTCGAAGAGAAAGCGACGCTGTTGGTTGGGGCAGAAAGCAAAAAATCACAGCGTAAAATGTCCGACGGCACGGCGATAGGTCAAACGGAAATAAAAGTGTCCGGTGCGGCTGGCAACACGGCTGCCATACCCCGGTTAGGCATCCCTTCGATGGTATTTGCCGATGGTCCGGCAGGAATAAGGATAGCAGCAACACGTAAGGGAGATACATTAAATACCTATTATGCTACTGGTTTCCCTGTAGGCTCTTTATTGGCATCAACCTGGAATACCGGGCTGGTTACCAAAGTGGGCAAGGCTATGGGTAACGAAGTAAAAGAATATAGTGTAGATATTTTGCTGGCCCCTGGTATAAACATCCACCGCAATCCGTTAAACGGGCGCAACTTCGAATATTATTCAGAAGACCCCGTGGTCGCTGGTAAAATGGCAGCAGCTATGATCAATGGTATACAATCGAACGGCGTAGGCACATCGGTCAAGCATTTTATTGCCAATAATCAGGAAACAAGCAGGGGAAGTATAAATGTCATCGTAAGCGAAAGGGCGTTACGGGAGATTTATTTGAAAAATTTTCGTATAGCTATTACTGAATCAAATCCATGGACCGTAATGTCATCTTATAACCAAGTTAACGGAGTTTATACTTCTGAACGACGTGATCTATTAACAACGGTTTTACGTGATGAGTGGAAATATGAGGGTTTTGTAATGACGGATTGGTTTGGCGGCCGTGACTGGATCGCGCAAATGAAGGCTGGCAATGACCTGCTTATGCCAGGAAGGCCAAATCAGGTACAGGCATTGATTGAAGCGGTGAAAAACAATTCCTTGAGCGAAAAAGTACTGGACATAAATGTGGAGCACATGCTCAACATTATACTAAAATCTCCCGCTTTTAAAAATTACAAATACAGCAATAAACCGGATTTAAAAGCCCATGCGCAAATTGCCAGGGAGGCGGCAACTGAAGGGATGGTTTTATTAAAAAACAATGCACACACGCTGCCTTTTGCAAAATCCGTAAAAACTGTTGCGGCATTCGGCGATTCATTTTATAACCCGATCGCGGGCGGTTATGGTAGCGGTGATGTAAATAAAGCGTATGTTATATCCGGCGATAAAGGCTTACTTGATGCCGGTTACCAGATTGATTCGAAGCTATCCCACATTTATGCTGAATATTTCAGGAATAATAGAGACCTTATGCTACCTGGTATTACCGGAGTAAGGCCGCCTGCCATACTACCGGAAATGGTGGTAGCCGACAACGACATTGATGAAAGCGCCGCAAACAGCGACCTGGCGCTGATAACGATCGGCCGCAATGCCGGCGAGGGAGAAGATCGTAAACTGGACGGTAATTACGACCTAACGGTAAATGAAATACAACAGATCAAGAAAATTGCAACGCGATTTCACGCCGGACACAAAAAGGTTGTTGTAGTGCTGAATATAGGTGGCGTTGTTGACGTAAGCCAGTGGAAGGATGATGTTGACGCCATTTTGCTGGCCTGGCAACCCGGACAGGAAGCAGGTTATGCCATTGCCGATATTTTAAGCGGCAAGGTTAATCCATCAGGTAAGTTACCTGATACGTTTCCTGCAGATTACGCTGATGCGCCTTCAGCGAAAAATTTTCCTGGTACACCGACGGAAAAGCCTGACCAGGTTATTTATCAGGAAGGAATTTATGTTGGTTACCGTTATTATGACAGTTTTAATGTGAAACCTTTGTATGAATTTGGTTATGGTTTATCTTACACTGATTTTTCAGTTTCCGATTTAAAACTTAGCGCCAAAACCCTTACTAACTCTTTGATAATAACCGCGACAGTTAAAAATACCGGTAAGGTTGCCGGAAAAGAGGTTGTAGAGCTTTATATCAGCGCACCTACCGGGTCAATTGACAAGCCCATTCAGGAACTGAAGGCGTTCGATAAAACAAGGTTACTGCAACCTGGCGAATTTCAAAAGTTTACATTCCGCATCACGGCGGCTGACCTGGCTTCCTATCATACCGACAAATCTCAATGGATAAGTGACTCAGGCCGATACCTAGTCAAATTAGGCGTGTCATCACGCGATATCCGGCAATCAGGAACATTTAACTTATCAAAGAATGTTGTAATTGAAACTGATCGCGCGGTATTACAACCTCAAGTAGCCATTGAAGAATATAAACCACCAGTTACTAAATAGTAACGGTGGTTTATAGCAATTGTCCGATTTAGTGATTATTGGCCGTCCGGCTGGACTCCGGTCGCAAAAATATCAGTTTCTAGCTCCTCGTCAATTAAGTTATCCAAGGCGGCTGATTCCGAAGCTGATCAATGTGCAATTCACCAAATATTATCCTGATAAATCGGGATGCCGACGAACAGGCAATAAATCAAGCGTATTCTTTTCTAAATAGAGCAGGTTTGTTGGCATTAGTTGATTTATAATTACAATATAATTCTCTAAGCAAGTTATCGAATGCTTTATTACTATTAGCAGCTCATCGATAGTCTATTGCCCCATATCTTTCGTAATTCAAATTTATTGGTTTCCGCTTGTGCTACTTTTGGAAACATCGTCATTATCAATATTGCGTTTATTCTTTTTAACGTCACTGGTCAGTTGCCCAAAGCGGTAATTTAAAGTAAAGTTAAAGTTGCGGAAATAACTTTGTGAAAAGTTGGTTTGTGTAAAATTATCGCCACTGGTTTCGCTCACAAAATTCCTGAATTTGGTAAACGGATTATTCACACCGGCCGAAAATGTCAGTTTGTTCTTTACGATCTCCTTGCTCATGTTAAATGAGTAAAAACTAAATGAATTGCTGTTTCCTTGTAAAGTAAGATAGCGGCTGGTATAACCGTAATTTAAACTTACCCGCCAACCCGGATTAAACCTGTAGGACAGGTTGCTAAAGGCATTACCCTGGAAACCGTGATTCTTAGTTAGGGTAGTATCTACCATGCCCTGTATAAACAGGTAGTTTAAGCTGCCGTTCAGATTAAAATTAAGGTTTGGTGTAATAGGATAATTAAGATAAAAGTTTGCACCCACGTTCCGGTCCTTACCGATATTTTCGTAAACAGTGCTGGTAACGTCCGTTAACGGATTATAGGATGACACTTGTAATATGTTGTTATTATCGAACATGTAATTGAGGCCAAAATTAAATATTACCTTTTTAAACAGGTTGTAATTCACTTGCAGGTTATTGCTTACCACCGGGCGCAGGCTTGGATTACCTGTTGATATAAAATCAGGATTTGAGCGGTCGACAAAGGGGTTCAAATTGGAGATGTCGGGCCTTGCGATGCGCTGCGTAAAGCCGAAATTGAGGCTGCTCATATCGGCAAACTTGCGGTTGATGGAAATAGATGGCACTACGTTTAAATAGTTCCGATCCACCACGGATGAGGTCGAAATAAAATCAGCGTCGACAATTGTTTCCTCTAAACGTGCACCCACTTTAAAAGACCAGTTATTTGCATTCAATGAATAAGAGTTATAAGCGCCTAAAATATCCTGCTTATAATTAAAATCGTTAGAAAGTTCTGGCGAGAGTTGGTATTGATTCGTTTTAACATCCAACGTGTCGTAATCCGACTCACTGGTATAATTACGTAAGATTGCCTTTAAACCACCTTCAATCGATAACTTATGCAGTGGTTGAACATAATCGACCTGAAAGGTATTTTCCTTTCTCGACCATTTATTTAGCTGGGAATAATCAGCCATTGGGTAATTGATGCGGTCATCTATATTAATTTTATTATACTGATAATTATTGTTAACGGTAAAATTGTAAGAGAGGGTTAACAATTGATCTTTGCTTCGTTTAAAACCTAGCTGATAGTTAATGCCCACATCGCCGCCATCGCCATGCGACCGGCCCACATTGTTCAAATCGAATGCCTGCAGCGTACTATCGTTCATCAAATCCCTTGAAAATGATGATTGGGTAGCCATGGAACTTGAATGTCCAAAGTTATAATTTAAGTTAGCTGTGATCAGGTGCAGGGAGTCGATATCATAGCTCAGGTCTGTACCCAACCAGTTCCAGCGATTCTTCCTGCTTTGAGAGCCGTTTTGGGAAAGGTCGGATGGATCAACCCCTGCGGTAATACGCTCATTTCGACTTATGGTAGCCGGAACATCTGACCCCCCGGAACCGAAATAAGCAGAAGCGCCCAGCTTACCTTGCTTTACTGTAAAAAAACCGCCGCCGCGAACACCGCCCGCCGGGGTACGATAGCCCAGATTGATATTGCCGTTATAGCCATTGTCTACTTTTTTGGCTGTAATAATGTTAATGATGCCTGCCAAACCTTCCGCATCATATTTTGCAGGCGGGTTGGTAATTATTTCGATACGCTGAATGCTGGAAGCCGGCATTGCCTTAAATACATCTGACGGGCTGTTGGCCACCAGGCTGGATGGTTTGCCGTTAATCAATATTTTATAATTGGAGTTACCCTTAAGCTTAATGTTATCATCAGCATCCATTGATATCAAGGGCACTTTGCGCAACATATCAAAAACTGTTAACGCTTTGGCTTCCGGATCTGCCTGTACATTATAACTGATGCGGTCAACTTCCTGATTGATCACTGGCTTCACGGCGGTAATGATAACGTCATGCAGACGCTGTGTGGATGAGTTCATCTTTATTTTGCCCATGTCAATCACACCGTTCTTCTTTGGCAAACTGATGATCTGATTGTTATATCCAACAAAAACCAAAACAAGCTCATAATGCTTTCCGGCGGCAGCTTTTAAATCAAAACTGCCGTCGTCCTTGGTCAGGTTGCTGCGTACCGGAAATTTGGTTTTAGGATCCTGAAGGGCCACGGTTACATACCCAAGAGGTTCCTGGGACAGGGAATCTATTGCAATACCTTTAACAATAAGCGTCGGAGTAGGTGCGTTTTGGGCGAAAATAAACGTCGTGAGTAAACAGCTCACGGCTGTAAATAAAAGTTTTTTCATTAGGAGATAAAAACATTGCGCGACTTAGCGCAGTACAAAAGCGGATGTTAATCAGTATTTGGCAAATAACCTGTCTTTTAATACGGCTTTTAAAGCTGTAAAACCAAGCTGTTAATTAAGAGCGAGACAGCAGTTGAAGCGCCGAAGGCTGATCCGGGCTTAGTTTCACTTGTCCTGGTTCCCCATTTCGTTTGAATAATACCTTCCGAATTTCGATTGTTATAAGCCGCTTTCGCATTCAGTTTCAGCCACTCATTCAAGTCATCTTGTTTGCCTTCAATAGCATATATTCGGGCATAACGCGCAAAGATGCCTTTGAAACCTGGCAGGTCATTGCCGCCATCTTCATTATTTATCACTCCTCCGTTATACATATTGTCTTTGGTATACCGGGCAATTTTTTTTGCCTCGTCTAAATAACTACTTTCTTTGGTATATTGGTAAAGCATCACTGCTGCGGCCAGATAGGTTCCCTGGTTGTAAGTTGAACTCCAGTCACTAACTCTTAGTTTCTGCGATCGCTTGTCCAGATCTACGTTATCATTTACCTTTCCTGTGGCTGCGTTCAATAAATACAATTTAGACCATGTATATAGCGCTATTGCCTTATCATAATAGGTTTTATCTCCGGTCGCTTGCGCCAGATAACAACAGGCTACTATTGCAGGCCCGTTTATACAAGCATTCTTTGATGTTCGTGTTTCATACCAATTTAATCCTCCGCCATAAAGATTGGTAAACGCACGCGCGTACATTTTATCAAATTGCTCCCTCCCCTTTTCAAGATATGCTTTATTACCGGTTAGTATGGAACCGCGTACACTAGCCAATACCGCCCAGGTAATATCGTCGTTGTACTTGTTATACATCCAATCGGTTTTATTGTGTATTATGAAATTGTTGTACATGGTGTTAAATATTGCTTCATACTTAACATCTTTGGTAACCTCAAGCGCATCAAGCACTATTTCCATCATTTCCGCTTTGTCCCAAAAGCCTTTGGCGGTATCAACCCCATATTTGGTATACCATGCGGTAAATGATTTATCGGCTATTGAAGCGCTAGAAAATGCGTGCTGTGTTGCTTCCTGAAAATACCATTTTTGCGCATCACCGCCGGAAGACCGGGTCAAGTTAACTTTAGCGCCATCCTGCACGCCGCTATTTAAACTTAATGAAAAATCGGGGTTGCCGAGCGATATCAAATGATATAATTTATTTTCGGTTTTTTCGATTTTCCATTTAACATCATTGTTAACGATACCGCCATACTGATCAACTTTTGGCGAATCGGTGGACGTCACATTTATATGCAAAAGCTTCCCGCTTGCAACATTTGTTAGGATGTATGTATTGTTACCAATACTGGTCACTTTCCACCTTTCGGCATCGGATTTTGTATCCGTCCAGCAATCTACGCTCGCATTATTGTCTATGGAGGCATTACTGACATCTAACAGCTTACCACTCCATTTGGACTTTAACGTATAAATTCCTCCCGACCTTATTTTGCCGGTTTGCGCAAAGCAATCGCCGGAACTTATGACTAACGGCAAAATTAATAGCAAATAATAAAACTTTGGTTTAAGGACTTTCTTAATCTCTTTGACTATCATAAAAAACTGTTTTTGACCGAACTAACGGGTATTAGTCCGGCCTTAATTTATTTCCAAACGATCCGATCTTTCCGGATCAACTCATCTAAACAAGCGGCGCAAGACGTATCAATTCCCGCGTAATTGCACCGGCTTGTCATCTTTAAAATCATCGTAAAGTGGTTGAAGCGCTGTTACATCATCGTTTACTTTATCAGCAGCTGTAATCGCAAATATTTTTATGTTCACATTTTTGGGTAGCGTTACGCTTTTGGCGCCCCGGGGAATATCGATCTCGTATTTGTAAAGATAACTATATTGATAGGCCAGGTTGCCGTTGGGCGAATGACAATGCGAGGCATACCAGGCAATATTATCACGTTTCACATAGGCACTGGTTATGGCGGTTACCTTTCTGTCGTGGTCCGTCAATTCTCGCCCGTAATGCTGCCCTATAAAACCGGTCCAGCCCTGAAACCCAATCTTAAAACGTTGGTTCCCTACTGTTACAGTTCCGGTTGTGTCTTTAGTGGCTGCTGCCAGTATATAAAGCTTATTAAATTTTCCGGCGGGCAGGTTTATCTTTTGGCCATCTGCCCCAATACTGTTTTTCGCTCCATCGCTGGTATTTCCCATTTTAAAGCTGATATCCTCACTTACGATTTCCGAAGGGATAAGTTCAGCAGGGTAAGTTAATCCGCCAGACATATCTCCGTCACTCCTGTTTGCATCTGCGCTGATTACATCCTGATCAAACGGGATTTCGATACTTTTTTGTTCGGGCTTTGATCCGGGAGAGCTTGTCCTTTCAAATTTTACAGCAAAGCTTCTTATCGCAAACTTCGTCATGTCCAGGTTAAGGGTACCATTGTTAAAATTAGCATCGCCAATTTTTTGCTCCTGACCGTTCACTTCATATGCCTCTGTGATCTTTGCGGGAAAACTTACGGACACGCCATTTGCGTCCCTGCCGTAAAGTTCATTCAGGCGAACGATGTAATAATCACTTTCTTCAGCCTTTTTAAATGCCATGATATCTACCTTGTCCGTATTTAGTCGGATAAGCGAAACATCTTTTCCGAGCGCTCCATCATGCTTGGAGGTTTCGAAACCGATAAGCGGAGCGTTCAGGAAACTGCCCTGCCACGGACTCCCGGCACGCTCCCAATCACTAACGTGTGGATAAATAGCGTATTTGAAATCGTGTATCCCCCAATCCTGTGTGCCTTGGTAGACATAGGAATTAGCTTTAGGCGTATACATTAATGTCAGGCGCAGCGTACTGTTATCCGGTTTATCCGAGCCATATTTACAATCTTCCAAAATAGAAACGCCATAGCTATTTGATCTGTCTGTAAGATCGAACCACTGGCGGTTTGGTACTTCAAACTTAACCTCATTATTGGTTGAACGCTGGATAGCTGCAGTATTCATACCGTAGGTAGCGTTTTCATTGATCACCGTAGTGGGGAAAGCAGCTTTTAAACTTACTTCTTTCGATTGCCAGTCGATTTTATTATTCACCTCAATTCTTTTACCTGCATCGCCAGCAGCCAGGCTTATAACTTGTGATATCATCGAATTCTTCCCTTTTTTAGTTACCTGAATCGCTACGCGAACGGGTCCATGCTCAACAATTTTTACGGTAACATCCTGATTCATGAAATCGATAGGCGGGTTCTTTCTATCCTTCCAATCCATATTCCATGCCGGCCATTCTACCGGGTTTTCTTTTAGAAATTGCAGAGATGCAGGTTGTGACAGTACTTCTTTTAAAGCTGTTTTATCATATATACTTGAAATATCGCCGTTCCTATCGATCGATACCTTAAAATATTTGTTTTCCAAAACATTATCTTTTGCTGTTAATGTTGACGCTACTGATTTTTCATTGGTCTCACGCACGTCAAACACAGACATACCGGCTGATGGTAAACTGGCTAAAAATATCAGGGTCAGTTTTTTACCACTGGAAGATATGATCTGCGATGGCAGCGCATTACCATCCCTATCAAACACACTTATATTTTTTGGTAACCTAGTATAAGTAAGTTCTGCGGTAACCACGTCTTGCCGGTCAATTGCCACGGGGTTATAAACCACAACAGCTTTACCTTCAACCCGCGTATTTAATTGATGAGAAATAGCGCTTACGGAGTTTTTTATCACTTCGGAGAAACCATTCATCGCAATAAATTCATCGTTCCACGCATATTCATAAGCTTTTGGGAACGCGGTACCAGCCATGATATCATGAAACTGGCTCCCCAAAACAAGGTCCCACGAATTATTTATCTTATCGGTTGGATAAGCCGCCCCCCCAAGCCAGTCAGCGATGCTGGCAAGTTGCTCTGCCGACTTAGCCAATAGCTCGTTTTTGCGGTTAGCGCGTTTGATATAAGATTGCGAAGTCATTGAGCCGGCGCTATGACCTGTCAATAACAAATCCCCGGTATAAGTCGGCAATTTATCCCGAAGTGCAGGGGTGATGTCTTTGAACATTTGATCGGAAGAGGTTAAAATGACTTTAAAATTCCCGTCCTTTTGTTTAACACTTCCTACCGCATTTCGGACATCGTTCTCCCGGGGTGCTCCTCCCTGATCGCCGGTACCGTAGTACCT
The DNA here is from genome assembly GCF_013408825.1 of Mucilaginibacter tundrae. Classification (GTDB taxonomy): domain Bacteria; phylum Bacteroidota; class Bacteroidia; order Sphingobacteriales; family Sphingobacteriaceae; genus Mucilaginibacter. The sequence continues at coordinate 360,054 of NZ_JACCBZ010000005.1, read as the reverse complement.
ATAATCGAATCCAATACCATATTTATTGATATCTGCCCTCATTCTGGCGGTCCATTCTTTATCTTTATCTAAACGCTTAACAACATCGCCATTGTAACTTGTTGCGTTTAGCGCTGCCAGGAGTCCCTTACCATCAGGGCCGTACCATACGCCCACGTTAAATGGTATACCGTTTGCCGAGCCCCATGTAAGCTTTTGGGTAGAGAATCCCAGTAAGCCTGCATGATTCCATACTGAAGGTACTGTCGCAACAAAACCGAAACAGTCGGGAAGCATATAGTCAGTGCTTACCTTATTAAATTCGCGTTTAAAATAAAGATTTCCGTAAAGTACCTGGCGCAGAAGGGATTCAGATGAGGAAACGTTGACCTCCGCCTCGTCAACTGAAGAACCCGACACAAACCAGCGGCCCTGTTTAATATACGCTGCAACTCTTTTATACAATTCCGGATAATACTCCTTCATCATATGATACCGGCGTGACCCTGTAAAGTTAAATACGTAATCCGGATACTTCTCAAACAGTTTAAAGTTATCCAGCATTGTTTTTTTTATATCTTCATTAATCACCGTTGGATAATCCCAATTCCATTCAGAGTCAAGATGCGCGTAGCCAATAGTATATAGTACCGTATCCTTAGCGGTGTCGTATTTTTCTCTGCGGTCTATTTGTTGTCCTAATACAGAGAAGGGTAACAGCGCCCCTGCTAATAAAGCGTAAAATCTTTTTCTCATATTATTAATTATATAATGTTTTTTAACTGTTTTTTTAATAAATATCAATTGCAAAGACCTATTCCGATTGGGCTATTTTGATCCGCTAATTTTGGATAAAGCAATAGTTCAACGTCTGTTTCAATAGTCAATTTCATTCTTTCACTTTGTAAAGTTTATAACCATAGAAAAAGATGACCACATAGCAAATAATGGGCAGATAGTATGCTTTTGCAACGTCATGATTGGCTATCTGACCCATTATTAAAGGAAAAAATGCGCCACCGACAACGCCCATCGAAATAAAAGAAGACGCCTGTTGGGTATGACTGCCTAAGTTCTTCAGGCCCAAGCTAAAAATAGTAGGGAACATGATGCTGAAAAAGAAATTCACCATCATTAAGGCAATATAGGATGTCCACCCAAGCCCTTGGGCTACAATTACGCACATTAATATACTCCCCAACGCAAATAAGGCCAGTAATTTATTTGGCGCAATAAAGCGCATCAGGTAGGTACCCACAAAACGGCCGGCGGCCATCATTGCCATAAATACACTCATATACTTTACTGCCGTTCCATTATCAAAACCCATCACATCGCGCCCGTAATTAATAAAGTAAGCCCAGGTACCGGCTTGCGCCGCCACGTTAAAAAACTGAGCGACTACCGCCCATACAAAGTGTTTATGCTGGCATAATTTCTTCGATGGCGCCGTATCGACATTTACAGCCGCGGGATCAATAGCCGCAGTTGCACCATGCGGATCGGTAAGTACCGGGATTTTGATAAAAACGAAAGCAATGGCAATTAAAAGAATCACACAACCTACGCCTACATATAATGTTTTTACGGATGAAAGGTCAGGCGAATTTTCGTTTGCCGAACTGAATAAAAAGTATGCGGCTATCTGCGGGCCTATAATGGTGCCTACGGCATTGAAGGATTGTGAAAAATTAAGCCGCTGGTCGCTGGTGCGCTGATCGCCCAAGGCCGCCGCGAAGGGATGAGCTACCGTTTCAAGCGTCGCCATCCCACAGCCTATAATAAATAAAGCTACCCTGAAAAAGTCGAACGACCTTGCATCGGCAGCCGGTATAAATAAGAACGTCCCCGATGCAAATAACAAAAGACCAAGTATCACCCCGCTTTTATAGCCAAATTTCTTTAAAAAATAACCGGCCGGGATGCTCATAACGGCATAAGCGCCAAACACGGAAAGTTGTATCAGGCCCGACTGGCCTTTGGACACGTGTAATACATCCTGGAAATGCTTATTCAGCGAATCACTCATGGAGTGCAGTAGTCCCCACATTAAAAACAACGAGGTAACAAAAATAAGGGTAACAATAAATTTCTTCTCGGTAAAAGCCGGTTTCGGTTGCGTCAGCATATTTTAGTCAGGAATAATTAATGTAATAGATAAATAAACTTTAGATCTTTAACTCTTTATTAGGTTTCGGGCAATTGGATTTGGTTTTACAACCGGTAAATCTACAGAGTCCAGGATCATTTATAAGTTGTGCAAGCTCTTTTCCTGCTAATTGTTTGTTTAAATAAGCCAGCCGCGCCAATGAGCGCCGCTTGCTCGCCCAGCTCTGCCAAAACAATATTGGTGTCGCTTAAACGTGATCGTAACAAAGGCAGAAACAATGGATGGGATCTAGCAATATTACCACATAGTATCAATTTTTCGGGTTTAAAACGATTCAGCGGATCTACTAAAAAATCGCTCATGTTAAGTGCGAACTCCGCAAAAATTTGCCTGCCCTGCTCACTGGTCTGCGCCAGGATAGCGAGTTGTTTTACACCGCTTAGAATAACGCCGGTTAGTTCAGTATATCTTTTTAAAAACCAGCGGGTAGAAAGGTGGTCGTCGGCTATGCTGGTTTTGTATGGGACGCTCCCTAGGTTCAGGTCCCTTGTTACCTGGTTGATACAAAAAGCCGAACCAAAACCTGTTCCCAAAGTTACACCCATCACATTATCCAGACCTTTACCTGCTCCTGCCAGAACTTCGCCTGCAATGGTGGCTTCGGCATCATTACGAAAGCGTATTTCGGTAGGATATAAATTCAACCGATTTGCAAAATACTGTTTGACATCCATGCCGTACAAAGCATCATATTTATCAAATCCTTTTATGTATGATATACCATTCTCGTAATCAAACGGCCCGGGCATGGCCATTCCAAGACCCGAAACCTGTACGCCCGATCGTCCCAGCGTAGTGTCAAAAGCGTTTTGCCAGGACCGTAATATACTTTCAGCCGATCCTTTGCTGTTTAATTCCACCCGGGTAAGGCTTTCGTTAATTATAGTATCGGTTGTTATATTGCATACCGCAGCAGTAATATGCGACCCGCCTATATCGGCTGTTAAAATATATTGCCCATTTGTAAATTCTGACATATTAGATGTATAATAGGTTGTTATCGTTTATAAATGGATGTTTGTTTTTGAAGAAGGAAGCGGTTGAAAAAATGCGGTAAATAGTTGCTTTCGTCTGGAGAAGGTGAGAACCTTATCAAAAGCATGATCAAAACCATCGAAAAATCTATCTGTATATTTAAAACGCACCATCTATATTAATTCATCAATTTTAAAATATGGAAAAATCACCTGCATGTTAACAATGCTGGTGGCACTGGCGGCAAATTGTTTTGAGTAATCCGTGTTATTACGAAGAGCAACGACAGAATTGTGCTAAAAAGCATTTTTCCGCTAGGTTGGGGCAAAGTTGATATAGGAGATCATGGCTTTATTTGGTTAAATCTTAAGTTTAGAAAATTGGGAACCATTATGGCAACGGAAACAATTTCTGGTAACTATTAGATTAATTTATAAATTGGTTACGATTCGATATGTTATTAGTTTGTCGAATACTTGTACAAAGAAATAGATCGAAGTCCGTATTTTAAGTCAGTTTTATTGACCGTAAAAAAAATCAAAATGATACTAGTACTATATGACTAGCTTACAGCGGCTTAACAGCATTAGATGAGTAAAAAATCAAGTGTCTAGAAATGGAATTTATTAGGTTTAGTGGATTTATTCTCCCAACTTGATCTAATGTCTATCTCAAGGTTATGGAACATTATTATGTTTTAAAGCAAAAAGACGTTAATATTATTTGCGGAGGGGAAAAGCAGGGATTGGAAAGGTTTATGTATGTTTTGACCTTCTTTGATCGCTCGGCGCTGCCATCGAGTCCATATTTACTTAAATTGCTTTAAGCCAATTGAAAGGGAAATTAAAACGCTGAGATTAAACTATTTTACTTGATGAGTATTTCATATTACAAAGCAGATCAATGCCTAAGGTATAGGTAAATCTAATGTTGTTGTTATTCATCATCGAAAGCGTAAGTAAACAAAACCAATATTAGCTTTATAGCGAAGACTTACCAGGATGGGTTTCACGAATATTAACGAAAACAGCCGCTATTACAAGAATTATCATTCCGGGTATTTGAACACAACTGATCCTATTTGTTGTTCACTTTGACCTGATAACCAGCTGACGATAGGTTATCCTGTTTATTACTGATCTTAAACTATTTTTTAATATATAGTTCGCTAGCTGATCAATCATCCCCTGAATTTAAACATTCAATCTACATCTTCGTTTGTTTCGACAAATTTAATTTCCATAATCTTATTATCAAAGTCATCACCATTTACTATGGCTTTCGATTTGATTCGCGTTTTGTAGGTATATATGGTACTAATCGTGTTTTCTAAAATATTAGCTATCTTTTGGTTATCCTTGATGCCCAGCCGCATCAAGGCAAATATCCGCAAGTTTGTATTCAAAACTTCGTTGTCTTTTGGTCGAATTTGATCTTCTGGATTCAGCAATGCGTTAAACGTGCTAATAAAGTTGGGGAATAATTTCAAGAAAATGTTATCAAACGTGTAGAAAAGGTTATGCCTTTCCTGTTTGATATTGATTTCATTAGCGAGTTTTAATAAATCCTCAAAACTTTTAGTTTTAACTTTTCGCTCTAAATTCCTTTTGATTTTTTCAAGTTTTAAAATGTAACCGGAGATGACGTCAAAAAAATACCCTATGTATTCTTCTTTAATATGCGAATCCTCTAAAAGCTTTTTATTAATTTTATCAAGGTTTTGATTCTGCTCCCGGACAACCTGTTCCCTGACTTTTACCTCTTTTAACCTTACATATACATTCCAGGCAATAATTAGTGTACTAAGTATTGCTATACCTAATAGAATAATTAAAAATGTAAGAACGCGGTTTTTTTCGTTTTCAGAATTAATAAGTTTTTGAGCAGATACCGTTGTTAATATGGCGACGGTTTCCGTGATATGTATTTTGTTACCGTAGAATCTTGCCTCGCTTAATGCTTCCGTGAGCAGATATTCCGCATCCTTAATATCTCCCTGTTTAAATAAAATTTTCCCGAGTGTAAAAACTGCAAGGGTTTCCTTTGTAGCAGCCCGAATGTCATAGATAGCAGCTAATGTAATTAATTTGACTCTTTCCTGCCCAGCCTCCAGGTTGCTTAAATCATTCGCTACCATTGCGCGTTCATGATAATTAAGGGTTTTTCTATCCAATAATTTACGATAGTAAACTGCTCCCTGAGCTCTTTTACCTTGTATTGTAAGTAGTTCTGCCACGTGACGATACTTTTCATAAGAGTCGGGCTTAGAAAAATAAATAGCCGAATCAATAGTTTTAATAGACGCTGCACGGTTGATAGGAGAATAAAATTCGTCTGTATTGTACATCGCCTCTTCAGTATAAGCACGGGACTTCAATTCGTAATAACCAAGTTTGAGACTGTCAGGTAGTGCGCTTACCCTGATTTGCTGAAGTGTTTCGAAAGTTTCCTTGAACATTCCCCAGGTTAATTGAATTCTTCCCAGCTTTATTTTACTGTCATATTGTTTTGTTAAATCATGCATAAGGTTACTGATTTCCAATAATCTGGAAGTATAAACATGGGCCGAATCAAATACAAAATCTTGATACTCATCATACAATTTGTTACATAAAATATACTGATCGGGATAATTTGCAGGTAATACTTTAGCTAACTCATCTTTGAGAACCAGAATTCGGGCGTTTCTTCTGTTTTCATAAGTTTTCTTATTCAGAATTTCAAACTTCAACACTTTTATTAAACTGTCAGCTGAATTTTGACATTTCGCATAGTGGGACAGCATCACTAACAAAAATATTGACAGTAGAACTTTCATAACTTAAAAGAATTTCATTTACGCCTAAGGTATACCTTTAATAAAGACATCAGAAAATTAAAAGACGAATAATACAATGTTTATTAGCTGATATTATATTTGTCATTGTCTTTTGCCAAAAATGCCATTCTCCTTAATCTTCACTCCATTTACAATTCTTACCAGCTACGAGGAGCACGCAGTGATGACTTTAACCAAAAAGTTCCATAATTATATCAAATCGCATTATTAATTAATATATATATTATCGTACCTAAAACCAGGTCTTTTTCATTTAAATTAAAGGGTAGCTTAATTGACTATCATAAATACAATATATATTACTTCAGAAGCGTGACGGTTCGCCGTTAACGCTTCCTTAAAAGGCGTAAAGCATAAGCGTGGCACGATCTGCCAATGCATTCCGGATCTTCAATTTCTTTGAATACAAATGCAGTATCGGCTTTTTAAAACAGATGATTCATTGATTGCTGGCCTAAATTTGTTTTAATGATTCAATAAAAAAATGAAGATCAAAGCAAGCCTGCAATTTCTTTTTTAAATGGGGCTTTAACCATAAATATTTTTACCACGCCTGTCTTTAAATTGATCATATCCTGACGGAAACGCAGCAACATTTGCCCTGTTGTTTGCCCACTGATCTCACGATCTAAATAAGGCTTGGCTGCAAAAAATACGGAACCATTACTTTGTTCATATGTTTCAATTTTGAATACTCACTATTATACCAACAAATGAGGTTTAGTTTGATAAGTTTCCCATAAAAATTCGCCAAAAATGGTATTTGCCCAGGCAAACCATTTACGTGTAAAAATAGTTGCATCGTTCTTGTTAAATGATTCATGCATAAAACCAGTACCCACGTTGCTATTTTTCAGCATGGTGATGCAATATTTTATTTCTTCATCATTATCGCTTGTTAAACCCCGGATAATAATGCCGAGAGGCCATATCATGTCTTTACCTGCATGAGGGCCTCCTATTCCTTCACCGGCTTTACCCTTAAAAAAGAAGGGATTATTTAAAGACAGCAGTATTTTACGGGTGTTCTGATAAACCGGGTCAACATTTGAGATCGCATTTAAATAAGGCAACCCAAGTAAACTGGGTACATTGGCATCATCCATTAAGTTATAACTACCATAGCCGTTCACTTCATAAGCATATATTTTACCATATTGACTATGTTCTATAACTCCATGAGTTTGTATTGCCTGCTCTACTTCTGCAGCAAGAGCGGTGAGCTCAGCGGCTGTACTGGCATCACCTGCTATTTTTTCTACCATCTCAGAAGCTTGCTTTAAACTAACTACTGCAAAAAAATTAGAGGGGATCAAGAACGAAAAAATAGTGGCATCGTCACTGGGCCTGAATGCCGAACATATCAATCCTATCGGTTTTACGGGGTAACCATAGCCATTCATAGCAACGCCATCGGTGGCCCAAGCAGTATTACGTTGAAAGTGATAGGGCCCGTCGTTAGTTTTACGCTGTTGTTCTCTAAAAGTTTTTAAGGTAAGTTTTATAGCCGAAAGCCATTGTGTATCAAATGGCGCGGTATCGCCGGTTAATTTCCAATACCTGTAGGCCAGCCTGATAGGGTAACACAGCGAATCTATTTCCCATTTACGTTCATGCAGCCCGGGTTTCATATCGGTAACGTCGTTTTTCCATTGGCCGGTTTTATTTGGGTCATCATAAAAAGCGTTGGCATAAGGATCGCGTAAAACGCAAACCGACTGCCGGTTGATGACACCGGCAATCAATTTCTGCAAATTCTTATCCTTGTTAATAAAATACAAATATGGCCAAACCTGGGCACTGCTGTCACGTAACCACATGGCATCAATATCGCCGGTAATTACATAGGTGTCAGGTACGCCGTTTTTATTAGTATAAGTAACGGTAGTATCCAGCGTATTGGGAAAACAGTTCCCGAATAGCCACCCCAGTTCTTTATCTTTAACTCCTGATTGAAACTGGAGAATAGTATCTTCTATTACTTTACTGCTAAAATTTCGTTTTTCGGCAGCAACCCTTGCTACCGGGAAGCTATAGTTAGCAAAAGCAGGTAATTTAGAGAGGGTTAGTCCCGCGCCAAGGATTGCCGTATTTCTTACAAATTTGCGTCTGTTCATCGCTGAAATTATTTTTCATTTAATAACGAGTATGGAAACCCGGTGAATTGTATATCAGTATTTCCTCATCACTTTAACAAGCATTTTTGCAATCTTCGCGTAACCTTTATTTGATGGATGTAGGCCATCATAAGTCATTCCTATTGCGTCAACTGGATAGGGATAATCATCTGTAGCCGGATTATAGGGTATGTTTATATAGTCCGGGTATTTGTAATTTTTATAGGCCCCACTTTTGGGGTCTCTTAAACGACGATATTTTACAGCATTCTTGAATGTAATGCCACTTTTATAATAGACGTCCACTAATTCGAAGTTTTCAGCTTTAGCGATACTTTTAACCACATCAGCATATTCTGAAAGATAATGTCCGTCTTTCGGCTTATAGCATCCATAGATGAAACTTGCCTTATTGTTTACATCGACGTAATCAGTGCGTTGAGACGGTGTAATTAAGATTATTATCGCATTACTATTCAAACTCCTGATCTTGTTAATAATGGTTTTATAAGCACCATACATGGTTCGGTTACCTGTGTTATTGGTATAGTCATTCAAAGTTCCTAGCGGTAAAGCTAACCACCAATCGTTAGAGCCTAATAATACGGAGTAAAAATCAGCCTTTTCCAAACCCAACTTATCAATGTTATCAGCTATCGATTTAGTTGTCCAGCCGCTGTGCCCGTGATTTACATATTTTATATATGGCAATTTATCAACTACCCGGTCCATGTAACCTTCAGTCATCCTGTTTTTTGTAAGTTCCGGTTTACCATTCATGTAAGTGCTGGAACTGCCGATAGCCATCCATGTAAGTGTTTTATGCTGAGCAAAGACGTCTGATATGTTTAATAATACCAATATGAATAATATGATTTTTTTCATTATTAATATTTACGTTGGTGTACGATGTTGATTTAATTAGAGAATATATTTTTGTTATTCGGTTTATAACCCCAGCAGCCAGCGTTTAATAATGTGATTTTATTTATAGATCACACTATAACTAAGTCTCCTGGTTGGGTCGCAGATGAGATGAATCGTAAATATTAACTACCTGCTAATTAACGTATGCTTGTATTTCTTCTTGCCATTTATCATAACCAATAGAATTTAGATGAATATAATCAGGCTGAAAAAGGCTGGAATCTGGCAAGTTAGTTCCCGGTTTATATATATCCACGTTCATATCAATAAATAAACTATGCGGTTTATGCTTTAAATAGGCCTCTATTAATACATTGGCTTTATTAACGCCGTCATTATATTTTGCCCTGGCAATTCCCTGTTTGATCGACATAAAATAAATGTCCGCAGATGGCAATTTTTGACGAATAAGTATCCAAAGTTTGCTAAACTCTTGTGCCACATATTCCGGAGTTTTGCCGGATGCGATATCGTTTTCACCTGCATATATAAATATTTTCCTCGGATGGTACGGAAATAGTATATATGGTGTATAATAATCCAATACTTGTCCAAGTTCACAACCGCCGACTCCACGTCTTATAATAGGTTTACCCGCAAACCGTTGTTCCAAATCAGTCCACTTCCTAATGGATGAACTTCCAATAAATAATATTCCATTCTTTGGAGGAAAATGTAAACTATCCTGATGCTTGAATGCCCGTATTTCGTCAGCGAACGGAAAACCTTGCTGGGCAAACACCTGCGAGGCGAAGGTTAAACTTAAAAGAAGTAAAAATAATTTAGCTTTCATTGTTAATAGTTGATTGTAGTGATTTTTATTGTGGTTATTCTAACTCGATAAACACATTGTGCTTTCCCTGTATTGTAGAGGCAATTAAATGGCTATTTTGCACCTTTCCATCAACAGTAAATGTTTTTATTGTACTTCCTTTCCCTTTAACAATGATGTTTAGTATTGAATTACGGTAAGCCAGGTCCTTTAGCTCGATATATTTAATTCCTGGAGGTAAATACGGTATGAATGACACCGTGTTTTCCTGGAAACGCAAGCCAACAACTCCGTTTAATACCATGGAAATATATGCAGTGGCGGACCATGTCTGTAGCCTGCATGACTCCCAATGGCTAGGAATAGCGCTACCACTTCTCTGCCAGCCACCGTCAGGTTTACCTGAATATGGATTATAGATTTCCCTGAAATCATAATTGCCTTTATCTTCATCAAGCGCAAGGTGCGTTAAATCATATAATTCATTAGTAAAGGTACTGTAGTCTTTAGCGGTGATTGCAGCTTTAGCAAAAAAACCGTTTACCATGGGCCAGATGATATTATTATGTCTGCCTGGCTTATCAGGTGAATATCTTGGAAAATCAGGATAGATAGAGGTAATGCCATATTTTGAAACTTTCGCCTGGCTAATTATTTGTTTAGCCTGCGCTTTGTTCGCAATACCGAAAATTACCGCGAAAGAAATCCCAAGTCCTTCCTGTGAATTATTCACATGGCCATTCTGGTCAATAAGGTAATCGAACGTATGGGTATCCTGATCGTATAAATGTTTTAAGATATTGCTTTTCAGCGCCGTTGATTTTTGCTGATAATCCGCGATTACTGCTTTATCTACATTTAGACTTTTAGCCATTTCAATTAAAGCCAGGTAAGCTCCATAATAAATGGAATTAGTACTGAGACACTTGATATATCTTGAACCTTTATGATCTACCACTCCCGAGGAATAATTTGATAGCTCGTAAACAGGTTCAGGATAGCCGGCGATGCCATCGTTGAAAACGGAAGGCCCCCTGAACAATCCGTATTCTTTATCAAATGTTTGCCGCTCTAATTGTTGCATGGTACTGGCAGAGCATTTGTAAGCTTGCTTTAAAAATATTTTATCGCCGGTCACTTTATAGTGATTGTATGCAGCCACCACCCAGATTATTTTATCCCAGTACTGCAGACCTACCGTATCTTTATTTACGGTAACACTCCACAAAGATTGATCAGCAATTTGCGGGCGTAATAAGCTCACTCCGTTCCAAGAGTTAATTGCAATATCGCGGGTCCAATCCCCACCATAGTCTGCTCCCGCAGCAAGTATTCCCCTACGGGTATTGACGTCAACAGTACCAACGGCCAGTTTAAATGCATCATTGATTAAATTATTATCTGATTTTAACGTCTGTCCAAAAGTATTCGCACTAGCAAAAACAAACAGGGTGATTAGTATTTTTCTCATTTACAGGGCTGCAGTTTGAATGTCTTCTGCGTTATATTTATTTTTCTGGATAAATAGCTTTATTATAAGCTATAGTTTGCTATCAATTAAAAACATAGGATTAGTTCAATTCTTGTTCACGATGGACGAGCTGTGGTGAGTAAATAAGTATTATGATTGAAGAATCAAACTAGTGGCAGATACTTTTTAACAAAAATTGGGCAAGCATCATTAAGGCAATCTGACCAATTATGAAGGCGCGACAAGGCCTAAACATCTTTCCAAACCTGTATAGCATATGATGGCTCTATCACTAGGTAATTTATTTTGTGGTTTAAACATTTAATAGTTCAAATATGAATTGGCTAATAATTGGCTATATTCTGTTTAATATTTAATCGCATAAATACCAACAGTATACAATACAAATTTGCAAACAACTGGCGTTAATCAACTCATGTTCTTGAGTGGTCTCTAAAAAATCAAGTATTTATCGGCATCAAATATTTGTTTTACAGATACTTGAACAATTAAAAATCTAATTACAAATTATTATTTCCTGGTGTTTAGAGCTGAAAACCCTGGTGGTGATTGGCGTTAATGTGTATTTTCTCCCTCTTTCAAACGCATTGATGTTCCAGGTGGGGCTTTACCGGCTCCAGAGTTATGTGGCGATCCGACCATTCATCCTGCGTTGTTCTGCCTGACGGACGTGGAATTTGAAAGATGGCGCCCCTGAAGAACACAGTAGTCTGGCCACGCGGCATACCGCATAACGGGTTGGTGGATGCCATCAGGGAATATGTACAGGCGGTGGGCGCCCCCTGATAAGTGTTATTGAAATCGATAACGAATTTGTTGTCTCTGGCGGTCCGTAATCGTTTAACTTACTAATTAAACACCGCTGTTACGCTAACTCAGTTTGGGGCTTTGCTACATTTACAACATACATGCCTGCGCGACAGCCATCTATGTTTGGCTTGACAGATCGCCGCCTGCTATACCGGACGCGCGGTTTTTTCTTCTCGTTAACGATCCTTCTGCTTATTTTAGCATGATAATTATGGCTTCTAACAGAGATAATTTCAGTAACAGCACTAAAGTAATATTGGCGCAACGCGTGGCCTACCGTTGCAGCAGTCCGGGTTGCCCGAACATTACTATCGGCCCCCACCAATCAAATCCGGAAAAATCAATGAATGTCGGCGAAGCGGCACATATACACGCCGCATCGCCTGGCGGCGCGCGTTACCTGGAAACCATGAAAGCAGAGGAACGTTCTTCTCCGGACAACGGCATCTGGTTGTGTAAGAAACATGCAAGAGCCGTTGACCTCGACGTACAGACCTACCCGGCGGAATTATTAAAGTCCTGGAAGAAAACAGCTGAAGGCAAAGCCATCAGAGAAATGATGAACGTCGAGCAAGAGATCGAAAACGGCTTGGAGACATTGATCTGCCTGGATGTAGATCTGATGTTTACCGGCACCTGGATCGGGGTAAAAAATGATGCCTGGACTTTCGTCGTCAAAGACTTTCTTTTCGGAAATGTAGAGCGGTTACGCAGTCATGGCAAAAACGAAATATTGCCCTGCCGACGCTACATCATCATCGAATCGCAGAATGAGGGGCGTTTGCTGAAGGAAGAATTGGACTGGCGTGTCAATTCTAACGGCCTGCATGAGATCACGGTATGGGTATATCCGGGAGCACCGAAAATTTCGTTGGAAGCATTGGGTTCAGACATGGCAAGCTCCTATGATGGTGATCTTGTTATCGGCGATGGCGACTTTAAAATGGTAAGCGGAGCGGCTTTAGCCAAACAGGTGATCGAAAGAAACCTGGGCTGGCCTTTTGGCAGCTGGATCGTCAAACCAATGATGGGCTCTTATTTTCCAATCTATTATCAGGCTTTCAAGGATAACGTGCCGCTGCTTAACCGTCTTACTCGAATCGAATTGCTCCGGCTGATGAATATTCCCACGTCGCTGCGGGAAACCGATTCCGACACGCCGTTAAACTTTATCAAGAGCATTACCGAAGTTTCTGTACTGTCGCCTTTCAATGGATTGGTAACTATTTTCCTTTCTTTGGTTTGGTCGGATGGTAAAGCCTGGTCGGATACCTTGTACGTGAATTGTACAAAGGACGAAACGGTTATTGATGAAGAAGATACAGCGCTTTATAATTTCATCAAACAGGCTTTTGATAAGCCACCCGGCCAGCTTTTACAAAAAGCAGCTAATATCTTCAAAAGCGGAGAGCTGCAAATCAAACGAAGCAATGTAGTCATCCAGCGTTTGTTTAACGAAAGCTTATCGGCTATCATGGTTGCCGCCGGGCCCGCTTTGGAAAGTAAAATATATCCGCTTTTCGCCTCTTATGAAAAATCGACATCTATTGACAGGCAAGCATTCGGCTTTTACACAACTGCGGATATTGAAATGGCTGTGCAGAAAAGAAAGGTTTTCGAGATTGGCTTACACCTCATTTTACGGGGCTTTAAAAAAGCAGGTACCGGAGCGTTTGACATCTATGGCAACCTTAACATTTTCTTCGACGATTATTATTACGCGATCAGCCCGTCCCACCAGTCGCCGCATTGGCTAAAAAAACTCTACCATACAGAACTTGGACCCATAGATCATGCGGCCATCGCTGCGCAATGGGTCGATCATCTGGAGGCGCTAATCAAAAATCAGATCAGGCAATTACATTAGTATTTGGGAAATCCTTAAATTTACAAATGAGCCCAAACCTTGCTTTACCAATCTCCAGCCGGGAGGAGACCTTAGAAACCATTTCCAGGAATCAGCTAGCCATTTTATTTGATCCTTCCATATTTGAACTGCGCCCGGAAAATCAACGCGACAAAGGGATAGATATCATCGGTGAGATCAAGCAAAACGGGGTCTACACTAATTTTCGTTTTGCGATACAGTTGAAATCCACGGAATCAGTAAAAAAAAAGCGCGACGGCTCACTCTCTTATCCAGTGCAGACCAGCAATCTCAATTATCTGTTGAACTTCGGACTGCCGGGTTTTTATATCCTGTATGACTATCCCGCAAATCAGTTTTATATTGCCCCAGTAGCTGAAGTATATCGCGATCTTTCAAAAAAATATCTGCCGGACCAAGTGCCGAAAACTTATAAAGTAAAATTCACCCAGGCATTAGATCAACAGCAAATAGACGGGATATATAAGGAAACTTTTGAAAGCGGTATGCTGCTGAAAAAGTTAAGCTTACATATCCGGGTTCAGGGAAGTAATGATCAGCCGTCAAAAGGTTTTGTTATTGATGAACAGCAGGACGTTTATAGTGTCGAGCAGAATATCGAATTTATCGAATATATGGGATTCGACCTGCTTAATCGGCATGCTTTTAACCAAGTCATTGAGATCGAGCAGCGTACCCATCCCAGGGGTAAAGCCTCACCGATATTCAACATGATTTGTGGTGTGGCTTATTATCACCAGGGCAACCTTTTCAAAGCGATTGAACTGCTCAAATTGTCACATAATGAAATTAACAGTTTACATCCGGAAGACCAAAGCATGCTATCCTATACTTTGGTACATGCAAGGTACCTGCTGGGACTTATTAGTGAACCTGAATTCAGAAAAGAAAAGGCAGAGATCGTAGCCAATGAGAACGCGGGCACTTTTCTGCAACTGGAGAATCTTTACAACCAGTTTATTGGAAGTAAGGAAATTGAACAGGGTCCGCGCATTAAAAAGTATTACGAAGGAGCTATGCGGATCGTTGGCAAACGTCCGGAATTTCATGACATGAGGATTGTAGCACATGCTAAAATATTGAACGCAGAAGCCACATTGCTTTTACATGAATTAGCCAAAAATTCACTCCTGACGATGGGCCGCCAAACAGACGCCTATCGGGATTTGACCGTAGCAGATTGGTTAAAATTCGAGGAACAGTTTCTCAGCCAGTTACAGGAACTTTATGGGTTTGCGCTAAAACATCGGAACTTCTTGGCGCTGAGTAACCTGATGATGGAAAAAATAGAATGGGAATTTGCTAAAATATATCACTTTCATTCGATCAGTAATTGGAACAAAGAAAAATTAACCATCGATCTGGAAGTAGCGCCGGACGACCGGGAATCGCTGCTTGAATTATTGGCTCATGTTGAAAAGATTGCTGGAACCTATGACCGGTTGCAGCAGCGCGAAAATCAATTTAACTGTCTGCGCCACAAGTATGAAATCTTTGATTTTTTAGGTAATAAAGAAGATGCGGATGAATGTGCAAAAGTTATGAAAGAATTGATCGCTACCTACGAGATGAATGCCTTACATAAACGGTTCGAACAAATGCTAAAAGGCGGCACAAAGCATCGGTCATTTATGGCCGACCTAACTGAACGAAGAGCAGCTCTGGATCACGCGGCGAAGAACAGTGGCATTTACGAACATTTATACGATGACATTACCGAGGAGATGAATAAAGTATTAAACCTAAAACCGGAATGGTCTTTATCAACGCTATTTCCACTTACCTATCCCCAAGAAACGTCCTTAATGCAATAAGGCCAGTGCTAAGACTGGCCCTACCTTAACTTTTCAGCGTCTTAATTTTTTCACTGAGCTCTTTCAAGCCAGCCTTTTTGAGGCATTCATCACCGAAGTTTTTTAATTCTTCACGATCTTCTTCGGGTATCAAACCAATTAGCCCAGTGGCCAATGTTTCTTTGTCTCCCGTGCCATTTTCAATCAGGCTGCTCAGTAGCAAAATCGTTTTCCGGCTGATCTTTAGATCAATCTTTACGGCTTCATTCATCCCCGGACTACATAACAAAGTTTCGTAAACCGTTCCCAACACATTCGTTGCCATATTCATTTTATTTTTAAGGTTAATTATTAGGACAAAGTTAATTTGTCAGGTTGAAACGATCCTCATCAATATTTGGGGAGGATAGGTGAATGTGAAACGGACACTTTACTTTTGGCTTTGATTAGTGAAAGGGATATGTGCAATGGATTTTACAAATGAAGTGTTTTCGCTTTCCCGGCTTAGGGAGTTAGACCTGGTTTATCTTTTAGAGATGCTGGGTCACGATGTGGTGGCGCGGAAAAAAAATGATACCGATTACTGGTATTTGTCGCCCCTGCGAAATGAGCGGAAGGCAAGTTTTCATGTTGACCGTTCGGCTAATGAATGGTATGATTTCGGGCTGATGACGGGCGGCAACCCGGTTGACTTTTTACTCCGCTATCACGGGTGTTCAGTAGCAGAACTGCTGGAAAGGATGAACGTTTCTTTTTCCCCTCACCAACTCTATCTTTTTGAACCAAGTCTGCATGAAGGGCGTATCGGATTAGATAGAAAATTAACGGTGAAAGAGGTGCGACCATTATATGCCTATCCGCTCAAAAATTACCTGCATGAACGGTCAATTCCAATAGCGGTTGCAGACAGTTTTTGCAGGGAGGTTGCCTATGAAATTGGCGGACGCTCTTACTACGGTATCGGCTTCGGGAACAATGCTGGCGGCTGGGAAATCCGCAACAAAAATTTCAAGCAAAGCAGTGCGCCGAAAGACATTACGTGCCTGGGTTCCGGGGCTAGTATTGCGCATGTTTTTGAGGGCTTCATGGACTTCCTTTCTTATCAAACTTTGCATCCTTATGACGACCCGCGCACGGTGGATTTCGTCGTGCTGAACGGTGCGGGGTTGTTTGACCGGGCGCTGCCTTTTTTGGAGCAGCATTCGCATGTCCACCTCTGGCTGGACCGGGACGTGACAGGGTTGGCGTACCGCGATTATGCGCTTTCTTTAGGCAGCCGCTTTCGGGATGAAAGCGGCCTTTATGAAAAGTTTAAGGATTTGAATGACTGGCTGCGTTGTAAAGGCGAGGTCAGAAAGCCGCTTGTCCGCCTGGGCGGAGGCCTGCGGACAGCGGGCTGATACGGTATAGACTTTGCCGGGTTTTGTGTTTTTTGGCTGTCGTCAGACAGCGGGGAGATTGCCCGTTTTGCAATCGGCAAGATGTACAATTGTTTAACAACAATTGAAATCTTGCCACCCCTCTCCGAAGTCGGGGGCGGTTAGGAACCTGGTTTTGGATGTATTCGGTTTGGCGTAAGCTGTTGATATTGGAGGATGAATGATGGGTGAGAAAGATACGGGCAGGAAGCGGATTATCGGGTTGCGCCTGACGGCCGATGAATACGGCGAGTTGGAAAAGAACTGGAAGCGGTCAACGGTGCGCAAGCTGAGCGAGTATGTCAGGCGGCTGTTATTCGGCCAGTCTTTTACGGTGTTTACGCGTGACCAGTCAAAGGATGAATTGCTGGAAGAAATGGCTTTGCTGCGGCGCGAATTGAATGCTATCGGGGTGAATTTTAACCAGGCGGTGCACCGTCTAAATATGCTCGACCATTCACCACAGATGCAGGAATGGCTTCGACGTTTTGAGCGGGATAAAGAACGCTTTTTTGCGGCGGTGGAAAGCATTCAAAGCCGCTTGAAATTATTGTCTTCGGCATGGTTGCAGTGATCCATCAATCGACCAGCCTGCGCAATATTTTAAACTATAATGAGCAGAAAGTAAAGGCAGGTTTAGCGGTCTGTTTGGAGGCGGGTTTTTACCCAGTGGATGCCGCTGATCTGAACTTTCACCAGAAGCTGCGGCGGCTGGAAATGCTGACGGAATTGAACCAGCGTACGAAGTATAATAGTGTTCATATTTCGCTCAATTTCGACCCGTCCGAAAAGCTGCCGGACGATTTATTGAAGACGATTGCGGAGGAGTATTTAGATAAGCTTGGCTTTGCCGGTCAGCCTTATTTATTATACCGGCACGAGGATGCGGGGCATCCGCATTTACATATTGTGACAACAAATATTCAGCCGGATGGCAAGGCAATACACCTGCATAATTTGGGTAAGCGAAAATCAGAACCGGCGCGCAAGGAAATTGAAATTAAATATGGTTTGATTAAGGCTGAAGAAAGCAAATTGCAGCGGGCTTACAAGCTGAAGCCGGTCAATGCGGCGCGGGTGCTTTATGGTAAATCAGAAACGAAACGCGCCATCGGCAATGTATTGCAAACCATTTTGTTTTTATACAAATATGCTTCGCTGGCGGAATTGAACGCAGCATTGCGGCTATACAATATCGTCGCTGACCGTGGGGAAGAGAACTCCCGGATATTCAAACACAGTGGTTTGGTTTACCGGGTGCTGGACGAAAAAGGTAACAAGGTTGGTGTGCCGATTAAGGCCAGCCTGTTTTTTAAGGATACGACACTGAAATTTCTGGATGGGAAGTTTGAAGCGAATAAGCAGGCGAAGGATGACCCTAAAGCAAAGTTGCGTCTGAAAAATGCGATAGACCTGTATTTCCTGGGACGTGATAAAAGCATTGAAGGTTTGGTAGCGGCTTTGAAAAAACAGGGAGTGGATACGGTGATTCGGCGAAATGAGGAGGGTTTGATCTATGGTGTCACCTATGTTGACCATCAGAGCAAATGCGTTTTCAACGGCAGCAATTTAGGCAAAGCTTACAGCGCCAACGCCATACGGGAACGCTGCCTGGACACGGGCGCAGGTGAGGGGAAAAAACAAAACGGCGAAGCGGAAAAAATGGAACAGGGCGGCCACGCAAACGGGGTTAAAGGGCGTGATTTTCCGCATGATTTTGCTGGTGTTGAAAGTGGGAATGGTAGTGGCTTTGGTTTAGCTGAAGTGCTGCTTGATGCCGGAGATGCCCAACAGGCGATGGATTCGGAACTGAAGCGGAAAAGGAAGAAGAAAAAGCGGCTGCGGCTGTCTGCGGGCTAAGTTTCCTATTGATTTTTTGAGGGTTTTTATTGTCCGTTTACTCCGTAGGGAGAGGATGGCTATCTATAGCTGTGCCCGGATTTTTGGTTCTGGGATAGTAGAATGAAGAGTTATTCAGGTGTGATGAATAAGGTGAGAATGATTAGAAAAGCTGTCTCTAAGTAGACGGTTGGGAGGGTGATTTATGCAGACGGGAGAGAACGACCAGGCGATGCGCAAGATCCTGGATATGACCAGGCTGATCAGTATAGCAGTACTGCTATTGCATTTTTATGAAGTGTGTTACGGGGCGTTCGTTCATTGGCATTGGGTATCGGCATTAACCGACCGTCTGCTGGCTAACATCGTCCGCACGGGACTGTTCAGCAACTTTTTAAAATCAAAGCTGATCGCGCTGGCCTTTCTAGCTATCGCGCTGATCGGGGTTCGTGGTAAAAAGGATGAAAAGCAGACCGCCAAATCGGCTGTGCTGTATCTCATTACCGGGCTCTTCTTTTTCCTCGTCAGCTACTTTTTTCTGTTGCTCCCGCTGAAAATGGAATGGGTCGCGCTCCTGTATATGGGCGTGACATCTTTGGGTTACTTGCTCATGATGAGCGGCGGCACCATGCTGTCCCGCATCATCCGGGATAAGCTGACCGGCGACATCTTTAACCGCGACCAGGAGACCTTCCCGCAGGAGGAACGCCTGTTGGAAAACGAATTCTCGGTGAACCTGCCGGTAAAATATATCCTGAAAGGTAAGGAACGCAACGGCTGGATCAATTTTATCAATTTGTTCAGGGCGCTGCTGGTGTTAGGTTCGCCGGGTTCGGGCAAGAGCTACTTTATTATCCGGCACGTCATAACCCAGCATATCCGCAAGGGATTTGCCATGTTCGTTTATGATTTTAAGATGCCGGATCTGGCGGTCATCGCTTACAATACCTGGCTGAAATTTAAGGGTAATTATAAGGTCGCGCCCAAGTTTTTTTCAATCAATTTTGATGACCTGTCCCGTAGCAGCCGCTGTAATCCTTTGGATCCTTCTGCTTTGCTGGATCTCACCGATGCGGTAGAATCGGCACGTACGATCTTGCTCGGCCTCAACCGGGAGTGGATCAAAAAACAGGGTGATTTCTTTGTGGAATCGCCCATCAACTTCCTGACCGCCATTATCTGGTACCTGCGTAAATATAACGACGGCGAGTTCTGCACGCTGCCACATGTCATCGAGCTGATGCAGGCTGATTATGACAGCTTGTTCACGTTATTAAGTACGCAAAAAGAAATTGATGTGCTGATCAATCCTTTTATTAGTGCCTACAAACGGGATGCGGTGGAGCAGCTGGAGGGGCAGATTGCCTCAGCCAAGATCACTATGGCGCGTATCGCCTCGCCGCAATTGTATTTTGTTTTGTCTGGCAACGAATTTACACTGGACATTAACAATCCGAAGGAGCCGAAGATCGTTTGCATGGGCAACAACCCGCAAAAGATACAGATCTACGGCGCGGTATTGTCGCTGTTTACCAACCGCCTGTTAAAGATCATCAACCAAAAGGATAAGCTCAAATGCAGCCTGGTATTTGACGAGTTCCCCACCCTGACAACGGACATCATACCCACCATTTCAACAGGCCGCAGTAACTTAATTTCTACTTGTCTGGGCATCCAGGATGCCAGCCAGCTGCGCAAGGATTACGGGCGCGAACAGGCCGATGTGATTATGAATATCACTGGTAACATGGCGGTCGGACAGGTGTCCGGTGATACCGCCAAAAGCGTATCCGAAAAAATCGGGCGTATCATGCAGGACAGGGAGAGCCTGTCCATTAACCGCAGCGACACTTCGATCAGCCGCTCGAAGCAATTGGAAGCTGCCGTGCCGCCTTCCCGCATCTCGGCATTGAGTTCGGGTGAATTCGTAGGTATGGTGGCTGATAACCCGGACTGCAAAATTGAACTAAAAGCATTTCATTGCGAGATTGTGAATGACCATGCGGCGCTGAAAAAAGAGATTGATGCTTATGTGCCATTACCGGAGGTTAGGAAGATTAACAGCGCTATTGTAGAGCGGAATTATTTGCAGATTAAGCAGGATATCAGGGATATTATTGAGCTGGAAATGGAGCGGTTGTTGAGTGATCCTTCGCTCTCCCACTTAATAATAAAGAAAACTAGTTGAAATAAGAAATATCATATATATTAGTAAATATTATTTAAACCTAAAACACAACAGTTATGCAATTTTTTCGCTTAGAGTTCCGCAAATCACTTCAGCGTTTGTAAATCAAACGCACTCCGGTGCTAGCTATTTTAGCACATATATTTTTCCCTTGCTATCTTATTGATACATTTGTCCTTATATAGCATAAAAAACGGCTATATAAATAAACTTATAATAATTTTTTATAAATTAATGAAACAAAAAGTCGAAATTATTGCAAAAAAATCTCAAAAAAAGAACATAGCGGTAGTTGACGTTTTTTGCGGAATTGGCGGCCTAACCCGCGGAATGCAAGATGTCGGATTGAATGTTATTGCTGGTATTGACTATGACAAAACTTGCGATTTCGCTTTTGAACAAAATAATAAATCAAAGTTTTTACACCGGGACGTAACAACTATTAAGGCAAAAGAAGTTATAAAGCTTTATCCTAAAAACAGCCTTAGAATTTTAGTTGGCTGTGCCCCGTGTCAGCCGTTCTCCCAGGTGCCTGGCGAACGTGAAGACAAAGAAGGCAAATGGAGGTTGCTATATTCTTTTGCAGACCTTATCGAAAAGGTTAATCCGAGCATCGTTTCTATGGAAAATGTGCCTCAACTTATGAGCCACAAAAACGGAGTTGTTATAAAGGATTTTATTCAAAAACTTGAAGCATTAGGTTATATCGTATCTACCTATAAAGTTAATGCGGCAAATTATGGCGTGCCTCAAAGGCGATACAGGCTTATTTTATTTGCTTCGAAATTTGGGAAGGTTGACTTAATTCCAAAGCTATTTGAAAATGCAAATGTGCCTACTGTCGCGGATGCAATTAGTCATTTGCCTCCGGTAGAGGATGGAGAGATTCATCCGAATGACAGGTTGCATAGAGCCCGTAAGTTAAGCCCTGCTAACAAGCAGCGAATAATGGCAACTTCAGAAGGCGGCAATTGGACAGAATGGCCAGCCCATCTGCTTGAAGGTTTAACGTGCCGCGACACCAATATGGGCAAAACGTTTACCAGTGCATATGGCAGAATGTCTTGGAATAAACCCGCTCCGACATTGACTACGCATTGCACGGGACTAAGCAATGGAAGTTACGGACACCCCATGCAAAATAGAGCTATTTCGCTGCGCGAAGCCGCATTGTTACAGTCGTTTCCGGAAAACTATAAATTCAACAATGAGGAACAGGAACTGAGCGTGTCAATCCTGGCGAGACATATCGGCAATGCGGTGCCTCCAAAACTTGGCGAGTCCATTGGAAAAAGCATATTAAATCATTTAACTCAATATAATTTCGATGGGCGGAAAGCTTAAGTGGAGATTCGACGCAAGCACTTTTAAGCTTTTGGGACGGGGGTTGATTACCGACCGAATAACTGCTATTTACGAACTCGTTAAGAATTGCTATGATGCTAATTCTACGAAGGTTGAACTAGATTTTTTAAATGTAGAAAATCGGGGATCTAAAAGCATCATCATAATCCGAGATAATGGGTCAGGCATGAGTTTGCAGGATATTACGGATAAATGGCTGGTTGTGGGAACATCAAGTAAACGCGGCAAAACTTTTTCAGATCCGCCATTTAATCGACGTTATATTGGTGAAAAAGGGGTGGGAAGATTCGCCACGGATAAATTAGGCGGCCATTTGCAAATTTACACCAAAAGGAAAAATGATTCGGATACTTTAAAAGTCACTATCAATTGGTCGGAATATGAGAATCAGGTAACGCAAAATGGCGCTAACAATCAGCAAAAGCTATTTACCGAACTCGAAAATGATTATGAATACATCGGCGACAATGGTTTATTTGACGATGGCCACGGGACACAACTTGAGATAACAATGTTGCATGAGGCTTGGGACAAAGAAATGCTCCTGCGGCTTGAAAATCAATTGGGCAGAATACTACCCACTCTTTTCAAACTGGATCCCCCATTCGACATATTTTTAGAGGCCGAGTCTCTTGAGATGGAGAAAAGAAAGGTTGTGCCTGAGCCTATTGAAAATCTGGCAACAGTTCACGTCTCTGCAACTTTTGACTATAAAAAGCACCAGCAGGGCGTAGTGCACTTTGATGAAGAAAAACAAGAGTTTGTTCCGTATTACGTTGAGCCGGAAATATTCGGACCCATTTCGATGGATTTTTATTATTTTAATGCTGATGCGCAAACACAATTTAAAGCCAAGTATAAAAACACCTCAAATTACATTGAAGGTGTTAAAATATATCGCGACGGTGTAATATCTACCCCGTTCGCTGAATATGAAAGCGTATTAGACAAACGACGAGATATCCTCGGGATTGATAAGCGTCGTTTTCAAGAGGCATTCGATAAATTAAGCACTCGCCAGTTTATTGGCATCATCCATATAACAAGGGACGGTAACCCGGCAATTCTTGACGCAACCAATAGGCAAGATTTTGATGATACCCCTGAGTACCGTCGGCTAAAAGAATTTGTTATTGAACAAATTGATGAATTAGCAAAATACCGTGCCGTTAAGCGTAAAGAGAATAAAGTACGTGTTCAAAATAACCTCAGACGGGCATCCGCAGATGTTAAAGATGTTTCGAAGACGTTAAATAGAATTATTAAGGAGCGTCCTGAACTAAAGAATGTATTAGCCCCGGCGGTTGCGAAAGCTAAAGACGCGTCGGATAAGGTAACAGAAGGCGTTAAGGAAACCGAAACCTCTGAACAAGAATTTTTAAGAAAAGAAGAACTTTACCTCAGCTTAATGTCTTTGCAAGACTTTGCAAATGAACTGGCTCATGGTATACGTTTTGCGCTTGCTCCTGCAAAACAAGGGGCCGAATATATCGTAGAGTTTTTTCCGGATCCGCGTAAAAATGATAAGTTTCATGAATACGCTCGATTGATATATAGCCAGACCGAAGTCATCAGTACCCTTGTTGACTTTATGCTAAGCTATGCTCAGGTTGACCTTGAGGATAGTGATTTCTCAGTAAAAGATGTGATCAACAGCGTACTCAAAGGAGCCCATGAGATCATCTTTGAAAAAGAGGGCATTGCTGTCAATATTGATATCAAAGAAAATATTCAGCTCACAGGGAAACGCAAATTTCTAGAAGATGTCTTATCAAATTTGATTTCCAACTCTAGAAAAGCGTTGGCAAAAGAGTCGGAGAAAAAAATATTGTGCGAAAGTTACGTAGATAGCGATAAGCTGACAATCATATTTTCCGACAATGGAACTGGCGTTGACCCGAAAATTCGCGACAAGATGTTCGAAATGTTCAAAACGACGACAGCTGAAGAGGGCGGCGCGGGACTTGGATTATTTATCGCCCGTTCGAGAATGAAGGCGCTCAATGGCAGCATTGAGCTCGTGAATAGCGTTTTTGCTCCTAAGGGGGCAAGTTTCAAATTGACCTTACCTTTAAAAAAATAATTTATGGCAATTGATAAGCCACTGATCGTCGTAATCGACGATGATTTTACAAAGGATCAGCCACTTTATGGTTTTTTAGAAACCGGATATCCTGCGGAAAACATTCATTTATTCCAAAATTCGAGCGACGGCGAAAAATTTATTGAACAGAATTTATCACAAAAGATAATTGTATTGCTGGACATTATGTTCAATGGTCAAGAGGTCGGAGTCGATATTTTTAACGAAATCACCAAAAAAAGCGCGTTAGTCTGTTTTATCGTGATGACTGGCAACATCGAGCAAATTTCAAGAGAAGGACTTAAAAACCTCATAAATGGACATGCATGGTATATCGTACAGCGGGATAAGCCAGCAAAAGAGATATTGGCAATTATTAAGGAAGCTGAAAACCACATTAATCTTCGCGTTGATGGCGCTCTAGAACAATGGATATTTAGACACACTATCGAAGAGCAAAACAAGCCTTTTATAACAACGAGAAGCGGTAGTTCCTACACTTTGCTTGATATTTTGGAGTCATTGCGTACTGGCGAAAACGACGAGATCGGTCAGCAGATCGCCGGGGATATTTTGGCGCTTGCAGTTGATTTATTAATGCAGGATCAAACAAAAATTGGCGAGTAAATGCTTAACGTAATATTTGTCTCAGACAATTTGGATGCGCAGATCGGGTCTAATTGCACACTTGCCCACAATCATTTTACAGGCGAAGTAGATTTACAAGAGCATAACGTCGTTTTATTGCAGGGAAATGATTGTACTGCAGAAAACGTTCAAAACTCGATAACATCGTTTGATGGAGCGAAATTTATACTTGCCGCCTTTTCGCATGGCAGCCAGGAAGCATTGATATCAAGTGCAGAGGTCAATGGCTATGTCCATGCGGGAAATACCTATTACTTCTCATCCAGTGTCGTTTACACAAATTGCTGTCATTCAGGTGCTAAATTAAAGGACTACCTAATTCAAGCTGGATGTATTGGTTATGTTGGATATACCGATGTTGTTCGTCTGCCTAGAAATGTAAATGACGATATACTTTTCATCGCTTGCGAAAACAGCGGATTGGTACATTTTCTAACTACTAATGCTACGCTAACTCAATCGGTAGAATTTATGAAATCTAAATATTTAGAGCAACGACGCGCATTTTTAAATAACAGAATGAACGTAAGCGCTGCATTGCTATTTAGGAACATGAATTGCTTGACATATTACGACAATGGAGCCACCCGGGAAATCTTAGAGAACTAACCCATTTCTTCACAGATGATCTCTGGCGCTTATTTTTAATTTTGTAAATAATCGATGGACATCTGGTCAGTAGAAAAGCGAAGCGAAGTTATGGCTCTGGTGACTTCAAAAAACACCAAGCCAGAGATCAGGCTGCGTAAAGCATTATTTTCACTTGGATATCGATATAGGCTGCATAATAAAAAACTCCCGGGAAAGCCGGATATCGTATTGCCTAAATACCGAACTGTTATATTCATGCACGGTTGTTTTTGGCATCGACATTCTAATTGCCGGGCTGCGACCTCTCCGAAATCCAATATCAATTACTGGGAGTCCAAATTTGAAAATAACATACGACGAGATGCCGCTCACCAGCATGCCCTTGAAGCATTGGGCTGGAGGGTTATAGTTGTTTGGGAATGCGAACTTAGGAAGGATATTTCGAAAGCAATAGCGAGTATTACTGATAACCTAATATAATATTACCCGGTAAACAAATATTTTTTTGATATTAGGGGTTGTAAAAACCTTGTCATGAGTTCCGTAAACCATCCTGTACTGTCACCGCCGCAAAGAGCCTTTTATGGGGTTCAATTTAACGATACTTCTTTTCGTCATTGGGAATTTAAAGATCATAACCAAAGTCGGTTAACTTACCATTTTAAAGATGTTGAATTAGCTTTCAGGCGTACATTACAGAATACGCTCATTGCAGTCACTAAGGCTTTTCCGGATGCTAACGAGACGGAAATAAAAAATATAGCATCGACAATTAAACAAATCGAAAAGATAGCGGTGTTTGATCCGATTTTTGGCGTCGAGAGCCAATCAATACGACGCTTCGGCTTCATTAGTAATAAAGATCTTGATGATCATGCAATAGTATTAAATATTGAATGGGTTGACGAGCAATCGGAAGGTTTCGGTTTTGTAGAAGGCAAGGTGTTTAAAGAAGACGCTGAATTACAAATGCTTTCACGGCGCGAGTTTCGAACCATCGAAAAACAATACAGCAATGAGTTACAGCTTGCTTACGAGCAAATGCCGGAAACTATGCTTGGAGATAACCTTGACTATCTAAGAATAGCAGAACCGGAAATTCATCGGATTAGAGGAATGGAAAAGGAGCAACAAGCTTTAAAAGAAGCTAAAATCGATCAGGGTGGCACGGTGCGATTATTTTATGGGACAAATCGAAACCGGCTTGATTTAAATGACGGTCTTCAACGCTACGGAAGCGCTGAAACCAGGGAGCTCAAGTATGGTGTTTGCAATGTCAGCATCCCCCGAAAGCATAAACTCGGCAAATTGGAAAGACCAAATGCGCTCGAACGGTTAATAAGATGGCCGGATAGTGTAGACCGTCATTATATCATTGAGAGTACCGGTGAACTGAGCGCAGCAAATTTTTTAGCAGACTTTGTCGCCACACTAAATGAAAAATCAAAAAAACAAGCATTGTTATTTATCCATGGCTACGCGAATACTTTTGACGATGCAGCATATCGGGCGGCACAACTCGCATGGGATTTGCCGTTCAAAGGTTATACTGGCTTTTACAGCTGGCCTTCATCAGGCACCAAAAGCGCTTATGGCAACGATGAAGCCGCCGCCAGGAGTAGCGCTCCACTGCTAAAGGAATTCATTGGACAAATCGCAGGCCTTCATGAATTAGAGCAGCTGCATATAATCGCTCATAGTATGGGCGGGCTTATACTAACGCTATCACTCAATATACTAGCAAGCGATACGAGTAAGATTAATGAACTGGAAAAAATTTGCCAGTTAGTTCTCGGGGCGCCGGACATTGATAAAAATGAATTTTTGAATACCATTCTGCCCGGATTCAGTAAGCTTGGTAAACAACGCACGCTTTATGCCTCAGATCATGATTTTGCATTAAACATTTCAGCATCGCTTCGTAGTCTACGGGATCGGTTAGGGCAGATTGGCACTAATATATTTGTCGCGCAAGGGGTAGACACAATAAATGCTTCGAATTTAAAAACATCAAATAGTCACGGTTACTTATTTGATGGCAGAGATTTGCTTGGAGACCTTTTTCAGATCATTAATACCGGTTCCATACCAGAAGACCGTCGCTTGCGCGAAATTGAATCTACGCCGTTAAATTATTGGCTATTTCCCGAGTAAAAAAAATTATTGTATAATGAACCTTATAGCTTTGGATAACTTTCATCGGAAATTAAATTACTTGTATAAGGAAAAATATGCTGTTTGAGGTAATGGTTGTTTTGCATATTTTGATGTGATGAAAGTTGTATTTTAGAATCCACAATGAAACGCAATGTCTGACACTCATCTCCCTCTTAAAATACAAATCCCGAATCAGGGTTGGAAACAATTTCTAACGGCAAGAGATGAAATGCTTGCTGCCTATGATAAGGCACGCGTGCTGAGCGGCAAAAGAGCTGTACAGACTGGCCATGGTATTGTTGCAGAAGCTGAGTTTCGGAAGTGGTTGATTAACTTTTTGCCAAAAAGATATGGCGTGACGTCCGGATATATTATTTCCCAGGGGCTCCCAAATTCCGACCATATATTTCATTACGACGTGATCATATATGATCAGTTAGAATCTCCAGTGCTATGGGTCGATGAAAATCCGGACTCATCCTTATCGGGAAGATCTATGGCGATCCCCGTTGAGTATGTTCAAGGGGTAATTGAGGTAAAGTCTGCCTTAAAGAAAAGAAACGTGGAGAAAGCCGTCGAGCAACTGGCACACCTAAAGCCTTTGATGGCCTTCACCGAACCATCGAACCAACCCTCCAAATTATATTTGCCTAAGAATTTCTTTTGCGCCACTGTTTTTTTCGAACTTCGAAAGGAAGATGAAATGGATTTTGCGGCATTGGACGCGCTGGTGGAAGCGTCGACCTTAAGAGGTTTTTATGGAGGATACGTTCTTCGCGTCGATACACTCGACAAATATTACAGCGGGAAAATATCCTTAATAATGCAGGACGAAGATTTGAAATCACCGAATAAATCATTATTCTTTTGGGCAACCTCCAAAAGCAAAAAAGTGAGTGAGGGTCTATATCTTAAGACTCAGCTCAATCATTCTGAAAGTTATTTTTCGGAATTCGCGTTTGATATTATCGCACTCTTAAAAGGAACATATCATCCAAATGTTTTATCCA
Organism: Mucilaginibacter tundrae; assembly: GCF_013408825.1. Taxonomy (GTDB): domain Bacteria; phylum Bacteroidota; class Bacteroidia; order Sphingobacteriales; family Sphingobacteriaceae; genus Mucilaginibacter. Next base: position 330,993 of record NZ_JACCBZ010000005.1, on the reverse strand, counting down.
GTTTTTATGGTATGGGTACCACGCAATGGGAAGCAGGACATGCTGCAGACATTCGATATTTCAATCCTGATGACGTTAAAAGATATGAAGAGGAAACTGAAAAATTTTTCGGTACAAAACAATCTGGTACTAATTCTTGCTAATCATCTTATCTATCCATTTCTTACATGATGATTGTTACTGAAAAATGATTAAAACAAGTTAAATTATAGAATTTTAAACTTTGGTTTTTCAATCTACATTTGTGAAGAATTCTAAAGGTGAAATGAGCATAAGTAAAAATGCATTTCACTTTTTGCCAATTGTGGAATCGATTACACCACCTAAATATGCTTTCACATACTTTTCTTAATCTTATCTCTGTGCTGTTCACCCCAAATGCTTAGTTCACTTAAAACGTTTTTAAGTGTACGGCTATATTCCGTCGCTTCGTAAATAATACTTACAGGTGTAGTCGGATACACATTACGGGTTATAAAATCATTCAATTCCAAATCTTTTAATTCTTTTGCTAAAACCTTGGCCGATATCCCGGAAATTTCTTGTTGAATTTGATTGAAACTTTGAGGATTGCAGAAGGCAAAGGATCAAAGCTACCTTCCATTTACCATTCAAAACGTAAAGTGCGTCAAGCACGTTTTTAAGTGAATGTGTACATTCAGCATGTTTTGGAGAGGACTCAATTTTGATGACTTTCATAGATGTAAATATACCTACTTACCTGAATGTAAGCGCTTACCTTTAGGTAAGTACTCACTTTTTCCCAGTTGGTAACCATACCTTGGCTTTCAATAATTCGGCGATTGAAATCTAACCATCTTGAGGTTAAAGATACGAACTGACCGAAATTGACAGATCATTTTAAAGTATATTTCTATTATGAAAAAAATTCTTCACATCATTTCAAGTCCCAGAGGTGCAGCATCTCAAAGTATTAAGTTAGGGAAAGCTATTATCGAAAAAATCGAAACTAAATATCCGGAGAGTACGGTTACAGAGATCGATTTAGTTAAATTAGACTTTCCGCATCTGGATATATCGCATATAGTTTCATTTTTCACACCTCCCGAAAATCGCACACCGGAAAGTGAGATTGCCGTTAAATATTCTGATGAAGCTGTCGAAGCCATATTTGATGCCGATATTATTGTGATTGGAGCGCCTCTATATAATTTTACTATACACTCATCCTTAAAAGCCTGGATAGATCATATTGTTCGCAAAGGGATAACCTTTAAATATGGTGAGAAAGGGCCTGAAGGATTGATCTTAAATAAAAAAGTATATGTTGCAATGGCATCAGGTGGTGTTTACTCAGAAGGGCCTATGCAGTCATTTGATTTTGTTATACCTTACCTTAAGACAATTTTAGGTTTCATTGGCCTGAAGGATGTTTCCGTGTTCCGGATTGAGGGTACAGCTATACCGGGTAATGAGCAAGCAGCTGTCGAGAAAGGGCTCAATAGCATAATTGTAGATTAATTTCGAAAGGATCATAAAGGCTTTTACCTGTTAAAATGCTGGCAGTACAAATGGCCGAAAGACGGTTACCGGAAACCATTGGGGCCTTGTTCAAATATCGTATCATCAGTTGTATCCATGAATAGCGATCTGCTTTTGTTCATTTGTACTGCAATTATGCCGCATCGAGAATAATGCACTAATATTTACCGGCCGGGACGGCATAATCTTATTTGCTTTGAATTCCTTTCTGACCCGCAGTATGTTGCGATAACCATCAAGATTAGCCGACTCATTTCCATCGGCACGTCCTTCTTGCGTGATTGGTTTATGAAATATATTTAAAATGGGAATTATTTGAACATCTCTGAAACGAATTTGCTTTTCTTTCGATTTGGTCATTACAACCCCCTGACAACCGATTCAAAAATATCATTGAACTCCTCAGTTTTAAGACTTTCGGGATCTATTTCAGTATGTGCCAGAAAAAAATCCGATAGCAAATCGGAAAATTGGTTTACACGATTTTGTTTAACCCTTCTACGATAATCGAAAAACAATTCGTTAAAGCGCCACCGGCAAAAGGAACTGCGCTAAACATTGATCTTACTACAGAAATTCCAGCCTCTTTGCCGTCAATTTTTGTCATATAAAAAGACAATAATATTTAATTTTTAAACCCGTATTTACGTTCACGATAGATAAACGCCTGTTCTCCGCCTTCAAGAATATCGCAGACATGCTCTCGGATGCCCATTTGCTGAAGGATGCCAGGATTGCCGGGGCTTTTAAACGTGTGTTCTAATGAGCCGGAAACATATTCAAACTGGAACTTCTCATTTGTTTTCCCTTTATCCTGCCCGTTTTGATTGGCCACAATGACCAGTTCGGAATCGGTGGAAACAACTAAGTTCGCGTTATGGGTAACGAGAATTATCTGACGCTGAAATTTCTTAGTTTTTATAAATTCATTCAGTTCATTAAATATCGTTCTGTTATCCAGGTTGTCCTCGGGTTGGTCGATCAGGATTGGGTGTTGTGCATTACTCAAGTGCAAAATAAGTTGCATCAATACCAACCCACGTTTGCCCGGTGACATTTGTAAAATATCATCATTATTGTAGATAATGTTATACCTAAATTTATATGTATCTTTCAATAGTTGCGTAATTGCCTCTTTTGATCCAAACCCCGACCTGAATTTAATACCATTTTTGTCAGGCTGCCAAACCTTATCATATATGGTTGCAATATTGGCAATGTGATCATTTTCATTAAAAACATAATTGTTATCAGTGTCAAAGCATGATCCAAAAAGGTTATTAAAATTTGACCGGCCATCAAGCGTGCCCAGGAAACCATTTTGAAAAGACGGGACATCAATGGTTAATGAAGCGTTCAGTATCAACCCGTTCCCAATTTGGGATAATTCGGGGCTTTGAATTTTGTTTAGTATCAACTGATAATGCCGCAACAAGGTATTGGTTCCTGTAAGTATCGCTGATTTTAAAGCTGCACCTTCCTCTGTAATTTTATTGAGTTGCTTCTGTTTTTCCTCGATTTGCCTGATCTTATTTTGTTCAGATAGCAACCTTTCATTTAGCGAAGCCAGCAGTGTTTGATTGGCAATTTTTGTAGTGAATTCCTTTGTTGCTTCTTCCAGTTCCTCTAACGTTTGCTGCCTAGCCCTTGAAAGACCTTCAAAAACATTTGCAAATGCCTGATATTTATTAATCAACCTATCAAAAAATTGTTCTACTAAAACATTATCTGCTGAAAGGTTCGCTTCAATAAAACTCAATGCTGCATTATTGTCCTGAAAATCATCCCAATCTTCAGGTATTGCAGCCATAGATTCTTTAGTAGTCTCTTTAAGCGTATGAAGTGCTGTAATGTAGTCTATTGTCCGCACATTGTACTGGTCTATCTTAGCCTTGCTGCGGGTGACTGAACTTTGCTGTTTTTTCAACTTTGCGTAACGGGCGTCCTCGTCCGGAGTAAACCCTGCTTTTGCCTTAAGTTCGCTTATTTCTTTATTGATATGGGCAATGTTGCCTTCAATCGCGGAACGATCCCCAATAGCTTTTAACTCTCTGAGATTACTTTGGTAATTTTCTTTTACTATAAAAATCTCATTGATGTTATTCGCGATCTCTAAGTTTACCTGTTGGATTTTCTTGTCGTAAGTTTCCTTCAATTCCCTGAATTCATCGTTTTGCAATAAAATACTTTCAATCAGGTCGGCGAGATTTTTCTCGCCCTTTTGCTCGGCAAGATGGTTGATATACATCTGTGGGATGTAAGTTATTTGGCGCAACTTACTATCGGCCGGGTCGCTCAGTTTGTTAATCGCGCCATCTTTCCAGGTGACTTCAAAATCAAAGCCTGTAACCCTCGCTTTAAGATCGAATTCCTTTTCGCCGACAATACCTAATTTTTCAGCCACCTGCCCAGGATCGACGGTCTTGGCGATATGGTAAAGCAACAATGATTTACCCGAGGATTTGCCACCGATGATCACATTTAAGTTAGTATTAAGGTGGATGGATTCATCAGGAAAGAAATCAGCCCCTGTGTCGCCGATGAATCTCACTGAACTGATTACGTTGTAATCAGTTTTAGCGGGTGGTATTTCATCCTGTAATAAAACACGTGTTTCGGGTTCAAAAATAATCTGTTTTAAACCTTCAAATGTGGGGTCACCTTTAATCCACGTAAAGCATTTACCAATACGATCTTTTTGATTTGCCGCAGTTGAATTGTAATGCGCGTCGCTGCAATCCAGCAATAAATTATTGACACCTTGTTCAGTTAGCTTTCGTTTAGCATTATGCGCAGCCTCGGGCGTTTCCGAACTTATGAAAACAAGGTCGGCCTTATTAATAACATCCTTTTTTTCTGCAATGCTCTGATCGTTCCATGATAAACTCTCCCATTCTGTTTTACCGATAGCAGTCAATGTTTTACCCTTCAAATAGGTGTTTTCATTTAGCAGTGTAAGAATGTCCTTTTCTTCGAGATTCAGGTTGTTAAAACCTTCCTCTAAATCAGAACCATAATTAACTAACTGCGCTTCGGGCACGCTGCGTTTTATTGCTGCTCCTAAATCTATAAGGCTTTCCTTTGTAATCAACCCGTTCCATTGGATGCCGTCAAGTCCCGGGGTCAAGTGGTATTTACCGCTTAATCCATTTAAAAATTGGCTTTCAATAATTTGGGGAGATAGCGCGTCAGAAAAGATCACATGAAAGTTAACCCGTTTAAAATCCCGATGTCCCGCGAACTTTTTTATCCTAAATTCAACTACAGGAAATATGGTTTCAATATTTTGAAGCCTGCCAGCGGCCCTATATTCCAAAACTTTCTTGTAGCCTTCAATAAATAAATAATCGTTTATGCCGAGTACTTTAAACTCAGTAGGCAAATTTTCCAGGTCTTTGATAAAGGTTTCCCAAATATCTTCGGATTCGGTCGCTGAAAAGTGTTGAACTAAAGAGAATGGCGTATGGACGTGCAAATCCCACTTACGCCACTCGGCACCTTTAGGATATTGGAAATTAGCATTCATATAAAATAATGATTTAGGAATACCAAAGTAATGTAAAAAGCTGATATGCCGCTAATTATTTGCCAAAGATGTCATCAGAGGCTGATCTATTAACTATTCCACCTAATCTTTGCCCTTCTCTCAGGCTTACCAATGTTGATTTTTTTCAGGCCCCCGGCAATAAAATTGAAATATTCCGGTACATTGGTATAATATCCACACATTACACATTGCCAGGATTCAGGCGAATGCGTTAAATCGACGGCACCCATACTTTGATAAAAACATTCAGGGCATTGTTTTGGAGTAATACGAGTCGGTTGCTTTCTGGTGCTGATATTCTCGGCAACATATGAAATGTCGTCTTCAGTCTTGCAGTAAAGGCATAAAACTGTATCCGCTGAATTGATTACCGGCACAGACTGGTTACAAACCGGGCAACAATCAAAATAAGCTGTGAGCGGTGGAACAAGATTTGGGTAACGCCTTTTTGCGCTTGCTATCCTAAGTTCGGTGTACACCGGAATGCCCTTTAAAGCAATGTCAACCTTTGAAAAGCGATCCGATTCTTCAAAAAATTGCTGAAAAATATAGTCTTTATAAAATTCGAGACAAAAGTTCAACCCATGGGCGACCAGCTTTATACATTCTTCGTTTGATAAATCAAGATGGTAATGCGTGTGCTTATGCCTGCTATTCCTTAGTTCAAAGAATGGTTTGCTTTTTAATACACGAATGTCCGCATTGAATGGAGTTTTTTTTAACAGCTTGCATGCCTCGTCAAAGGTAATCGTTTTGAAGTCCCCCGAATTCAATTGAAGTTTTGTTAATGAGTTTTGCTCGGTTGTTACCAATCTCCAGTCTGCCCATGCTAACGAAGCTTTTAACAAGCATTCTAATGCGTTTTGAACCAATGCCAAACAATTCTTTAGCTTAAATTCATCAAAAAACCACCGGTCATTATATTCCGAAATTTCTTCCACAGTTAACTGGATGCCGCCACTTGCATTTTCTAATAAATGATATGCAAGTTGATACCTGTTGTGAAATTCATCGTCCGGGTTCATTGCCATAATGCTTTTGTAAAAATCAGTCAGCAAGTTACAAATTATCAAAGCCTTCGCGTAAAGAGGCATTTACCATATCCTGAAATGTTATTGATATTTCGTTACCTTTATTATTGATATGGCAACCGATAACCTTTCATTTTATGGCTTCATTATTTCGCTGATAAGTCTGGGAGTGAGTTTGGTTTTGGGCTGGCTGAAAATAAAAGAATACCGAAGGGATAACAGGCATGTCCATGTCACCTGGAGCTTAAATGGTAACGAAGAAATTGGCGACCATATTTATCTGACCAATTTATCGTCAACCCCTATTTTAGTTGACTATTGGCAGATAGGCTGGGTAAAACGCTTCGGAATTGGTAAAAAATTTCAGCCAATTGATTTATTTGCTGATGAGGACCTTCATATGACCCTTGAGCCACGAAAACGCTCCGCCATCAATTTCAAAGACCAATATACATTTAATTGGTTTCCCAAAAATAAGCGGAAAATGAAACTATACATTTATCTTGATATAGCTGGCAGAAAAAAGCCTTTGCGTTTATTTGTATTTGATCCCAATCACCCGTAGTGCAACTAACAAAGTTAAAAAGCTTTCAGCTTAATATTGGCGCGACGCTTAGTCCTTTCAGCGCATGCTCCAAGACACCAAATGAGGTGCCCCAATACATTTCTTCTTTGCCCTTTACCAATTCAAGTGTAACTACATCTGCATTTACAGATGTGCCTGGGGAGCCTTGTCCATAAAACCTATTTGTAGTCGTAGCAAATGCACGTAATTGCATAGGCAGAACTTCTGTACTTTCAAACAGGTTAAGCAAAGCGTCGCAATAACCATCTTCCTTTGCGAAGCTTTTCACCGGAATAACCAAATTATAAAGCTTTGCCTGATGCTGCCTGTCGGCGGTATTGATATGTGTGGAGGAATACTTAATGCCATCCAGCGTGCTTTTATTTATCCATTGCAATAGCAATTGGGGTATGATGTATTCCGGTTTAAAAGTTTCGCCAGTCTGTCTTACTTTAACTGAACACGCCGCAACCAGCGGCCAGGTCAGCAACTTTTGAGTAGTTTCCCATTGGTCATAAACGTCGCCTAACCCTGCTGGGAGAAACCCGTCTGTCGTCATATCCAATACACAGAGCGGCCTGTTATTTGTCAGACGCATTGCCTGAATTTCATTAATGTCAGGCCGCATCATTTCCTCCCATGCTACATAGATACTATTAGCAAGATAGAGCGATGGCAAGCCCGGTATGCTGTAACGCTGTGTTTTCACGAGGCCCCTCTGATTAAAAGGGATATGGAACAGATCACATTTTTTAAGGGGATAATTGCTGTTCTTAGTTCTAATTCGGTATAAGTTTGTGCTGCGGTCGATTTCTCCTTTTTTCTCTAAATAATCGGCAACCATTGACTCCCGCAAGCATTCACTAAGGCAATAGTAAGCGTCGCTCGGCTTTCCCTCATAATATTCATCCACTGTCCTGATAATGCCCATCGTTAATTTTTGTAACTGGGCGATCAGTGGTGTCCCTTTGTAATCAGAAGAAGCAATTAATTTGGAATAGGTTTCTAAAACCCGCTTCAATCCCACGCGGAAGGGTTCGTTTTCCGATTGCAGAATTGGTAACCGGGTAGCGGGTTTTTGTAATATTTCGGTCAAATCCATTTTTTCAAATAATGGTGTAGGTAAGAACGAATATACAACATCGTAAAATAAAATATGAGGTATCAAAATAGTGAAAGTTGTACCATATTAATCTGAGCTTTTACAATATCCCTGAGCGTCGCTATTATAATAGGCTGTTTGTAATTAGTGGTATCGCTATTCCCAATTTTTTCAGCCATCATCTCTTTCAATTGATCAAGTGCAAATGTCAAAGCTTCATTGCGGGAGTTGAATTTTTTATCATAAACTGATATACCACAGCTACAACCGCAGCAACCATAGTTACAACTTAAACCATATGTCCAAGTCAAATTGGCCCATGGCCTAAAGTGATGGTGCTATAATTTCCGTAATGACTGGTATCGCCGAAAGTCAATTCTTCGAGGTCAAACCATACCGGCCTTTTGAACCAGCCATATTGGTCGAAAGCAATTTCGGTATATCCGAATTCCAACCCCTTCCGATATGCGTTTACATTCATCGTTATGGCACGAAATGAATCATCGAAGCTGCGAAACCAATCCAGTTTGTCCTGATCTTGTTCTTCCACAGCCTTTAGCGTTCATTAAAAATGGCCTTCTCAGATGGAATAAAGCTGTGATCAGCCATATAAGAAATGATTTCATTTTTCGATTGAAGATCTAATTGAAGACTTTGCATATCTCTAAGTTTTTTCTTCTGGTAAAAAAGAGCGGAACGGTGCTGTCAAGGGCTTGGCCTGAGCGGGGTTTATATACCCTTGACTGTACCGTTCCGGTCTTTATTTTTGCCGGGAAAAACTATAGGAAATGGGAAGGCTATTAACATCTCAAAAATCAAATGTTATCTGGCTAACGACTATCGAAGCAGCGATTGCAGCGGCATCCTTTCGGATAAAGATACAGCGGAAAGCGCGGTGCACGGAGCGGTCAGCTTCCCAAATCAGTAATTCTTGCGATTTAAAATCATTAAATAAATAGATAAATTAGTGAGTGATTTGCAACAAACATCACCAGCTTAAATCATGCACTTTGCGATATAAATGACGAAAAAGTTGAAGCAAAACCTGGGCTGAAGGGCCTTTGTCCGGGTTGCTGGCAACCTGTTATTGCAAAATGCGGAACGGAAAGGATTCATCACTGGTCACACGTAAGCACAAAGGCTTGTGATGACTGATGGGAGCCGGAAACAGAATGGCACCGTGAATGGAAAAATCTTGACCGAAAATATGGGTGATGAACTGCCCATTATGACACCCACCAGCTCCGACGATAAAAGCGGTTTATATATACCTGACGATCCCCGAAAACCGAAGGGGATGCTATCCCAAGATTATTTGGACAACAGTAGAAATTTTAAATAAAAATATTCAAAAAAATATTTATTACCTGCTGATAATAAGAAAGTTATTATTTATTTTTATTCCCATTCAATATAGTTGAGTAAAGAAATAGTTTTCACTATACCTTAAATCTTATCGCAATGCCAAACATTAACATTAAGTATCAACTTACGCTTGATGCCACCGTTTCATTGGTTCCGGGGCATCTATTCTTTCAGGGCCAAGCTTTTACTCCTGCAAATACTGCCGGTGCAGATAATTTACCTCCAGACATTCTATATGTAGCGGCCGATCTGACTATTGATATGCTTTTATCCGGTGGTGTAGGTCAGTGGAAGATTGCAGTTTGGGTTATGAAGAATGATCCCGTCACCGGTCCGTCAGGCGTGTGGAAGCCACTGGCTTTTAATGGTACGGGGGTGTTTACCCAGGACGTTTCAATAGAAAACTCACTAATTGGAAATTACGCTATAAGCTGGAAACCATGAAAAATAAACTGCTATTGTTGGCAGGATTTGTTTTTATTTACATTCCGTTTGCCAAAGCCCAAATCGTAGACCAGGATGCGTCAGGAAAAAGCTCAATTGTTACACCTGGTACATCAATCAATTTAAACATTACGCAGACTCAAATACAAGGAACTCATTATGGGAGTTTTGGGAGTAAAGCTCAAGGAATCTATGGGTTAGATTTAACCGCAAATAATGCAACTGGAGTAGGTTCGTTATTTGACAACGGTAAATTTTCACCAGGGGGTGCTATTGCCGGGTTATTAGGCTATCGTTTCACTGTTTTTGAATATGCTGATAAGAGCAGGCTACAATATCAATTAGCAATTCAAAACCTTGTTGCTGCGCAAAATAAATTAGGTCCGGCATATCGAAACGAAGTAGCTAAGGATGCCGCAGCTTCAGGCTTGCCGCAAATGGAGCAAAACACAGTCACTACAGAGTTGCAAGACCTCGATGAAAACGGGTTGGAAAATTTACAAGAATCTTTACAGGAATATAAGTCAAGCGTTACTGACACCGCCGCCTTGCCAAAGATCAAAGCTGTTGTCGCTCAATTACAGATTTTCGTTGCCGGACAAAACAAAGACATTGCCGAGATAAAAGCTGAAGCGGTGAGCCTGCTGAATATGCACACACCACCTTTGATCAAAAACAGTACGGTAATAACATATCTGCGGGGCGGCTATAGTGCCAATGAATTTACATACGACCAGGGAGATTCCTTTTCCGATTATACAAAGCGTTTCCAAGATACTACTGGAAAAACGTGGTTCATAGAAATTGGCAGCACCTACCAATTCAAAGCAAATTTTCTTGGTTTAGATTTTGGATATTCACATCAGGATAACATGAGTGCGTTGACCTCAGCCGACTATTCTTATAGCTATCAGGATACAACGATAACTTCCGGAAAGCTTACCAAAACCAAAGCTTTCACTGCTTATTCAGGTAAATACGGATACTACGGAAAGGTTTATTTAAATGTAGATTATCAGCACCTTTTTACAATCGATACGAGCAAATACGTCGGCATTGGGCCGTACCTGAGGTGGAACCATGATCTAAATGCTGCTGGTTTGGCTACGGACGCCACGGTATTAGGAATGAGTTTCAATTATCTCAATGGCAAATCAGGCACCTTTCTTGGAGGTATTTACCTTCAGTCAGATGACGTATCCGGACACACTCAACCCATATTCAGCAAAAGCATACAATTTGGTATTGTGGCAAAATTCAATTTAGGATCAATTTTCATTTTGAAATGATTAAGACAATAAAACTTATTATCCCCATATTTCTTTTGCTGGCGCTGTTTGCTTGCAAAAAGGAACAGGACGTAATCAATGTTGAGCCAGCATCGCGTTATAGTATCCCTTTAAATATTTTGTACAGTCAATCGAAAGTTACCGCCAGCATCCAAATTAATATTAACGGAGAAATCCGGGATGTTTTATTCGATACCGGCTCGTTTGGGTTAAGAATTATGCGACCCGCAATTGGCAATGTACAAGCTGTTGGGCCGAGATTGACCTATCCCTATGGGGCGGTCGGGGATCAAATGATGACCGTTGGCACGTTGGATGGAGGCTATTTTTCCTTGGGCATGTCCAGCGGGAATATATCTATCCGGTTTATGGCAATTGACAGTGTAACGCATTTCGGAAAAAATGATTTACATCCATTCCCAGCAGGCGAAATAACGGATTCAGCATTTAGGAACCTTTCAGGAATTTTGGGCGTTGGTTTGCGATATGATAACACAGGTGCTGCAAATCCAATTGCACAATTACCTGGAACGGGAAAATATATTGTAGAATTCCCCTCCTTTGGAAATAAGCAAGGAGCGGTGATCATAAACCCTCATGTAACTGATACAAAAGGATTTACTTATTTCAAACTCGCCAAAGGTGAGTATCTTATACCAAACGGAGATAATTCCTGGCTTGATAACCAGCTTAGCGGATTTATTACTTATAATTCAATAAGAGATACCAGTGGTATCTTACTGGATTCAGGGACATCACCTATTTCAATTACAACTGACCAATTTGCATCAGGAGAAATTCAAAATGGCGATATATCTTATGGCCTGACACAAAATGGTAATCAATCTGAGAGTATCAGTAATTCTTTTGAGGTTGAAAATCCAATTACCCTTGGCAAAAATTTGGCGGTAGTAAGCACTGTCCCCAAAAATGGCATTGCTCGAACCGTTTTAGGCACACAAACATTCTTTACTTTTGATGTGCTTTACGATCAGGTTAACGGTTTAATTGGCTTACGTAAAAAGTAAAGTACTAACCGTGGATAATCAAAGAAAACCTGTTATTCTTTAATTCATTGCCGATCTTTGCTGCTTATGAATAACGATACAACATTATCTGACATCACACTGCGCCATTTCCTACCTGAAGACCAGCAACAATTTGTAGCAATGGTTGATGATCCGGAAATTAAAAATTATTACCGCGAATTTAATGATGACTATGAAGTGATTTTATCCAAGTTTAACGGAATAAATACAAATGTACCCGCAGTACAATATTGGGGCATTTTCGATGCAGGTAATGAACTGGCGGGCTTTATTACATTAAAGCGAAATCATTCAGTTTTCAAAACACTGCAAAAGCTGGAGCAATCTGCAACAGGTGACGCCGGTAATGATTTTACGTTCGAAACGGATGAACAGATTAAAAAGCGTGAGCGGTTAGAAAAATTACAATCACCATATGCTGTTGAGATAGCTATTCACCCCGCTCACAGGGAACGGGGTTTTGCGCGGTTAGCCTTGACCCAAGTTTACGAATACGCGGCAAAAGCCGGTTTGAAAGAAATCTATTTTGAAGTAAGACAGGACAATGAGAAATCCCGCTCGTTTATAGAAAGTCTTCGCCCCGTAAAAGTTGTTACTGCTGAAGACCATCATGGCCATGATCTTTATTGTCTGCGGGTGACTATAAAGCCTGTTCCTGATGCTGAATTACTGGAGCAAATAAAGGCAGAAAAGGACATGGCGAAACAAAAGTTGCTTGTTAACTGGCGCTACCTCGTTCGGGACGTACCGGAACTAACCCCTCACCGGGAATTGGTTATGGAGCTATTTGAAGCAATAGCCTTAAAAGGTGCTTCCATTGATTTTCACAAAAAGCATGAGGGATGCAGTCATTCTATTGTGCTTGACCATCACTTCGTAAACATCAGTTTAAGCAGCAGGCCAGACCCAACAACGCTCATTTGGTCAATCGCGCATGAGTACGGCCATTTGTTACAGGAAGATGCGCAGGGTGATGAGAAAAGTATCTATACCTATAAAAGATTTTTGAGAGAGCAAGACGCCTGGTTAAAAGCGGGAGCCTGACTGAAAGAAAAAACTTTGTTCATCTATAATTGGCCGCACTTTACCCGTTTCAGCCATCGCCGTCTTGAGGATTATCTGCCTGACCGTAATGTTCAGACTGACGTTTCAGAATCGGATGGGGACTGATCAATATCCAACATGCCCATTTCTATGGCATAATCAATGAGTTGCTTGCAACGCTGAATGGAGAAAACATATATGATTTTAGTGTCAGTTTTAACCGCACTTGCAACGCCAATCAAATTTTGTTCGGAATCCAATACAGGTGCCCCGCTACATCCCTTATAATCATATTCATCTTTGATAATCTCGGGAGCAAGTAGAATATAAAAATCACCTAACTCACATTGAAAATCAAGGGTATGCTTTAATGTTGGCTGTGATTCATGAACGCGTGAACCCACATTATGACGTATTTTGCCGTAGAATCCATACCGTTCACTACGATCAGGTACAGCAACATAATCAAGATCAAGCGTGATTTTTTCAGTTTTTCCGACCTTGAAAACTCGAAAATCCATCGGTAATTGCAATAAAGGAATGTCAGATTTCAATTCGGTAAAGCATATATCAAGGCGTTCCTCTTTTCCATTTTCAATCAATTTCAGTAGGTCATCCGGCGCTGTCACTTGGTTGCCATCGATCAAGCTAAAATAACAGAAGCCACCTATTTTTTTCCATATCCAGGCTTTTTGATCGTTATCGTAAATATTTGTTTCAAGATAATTTTCTAATTCCCCCTTGTCGGTCACATGGGAAACTGAAATAAAAAAGAGCCGGTCGCGATATTTTGCCTTAAAGCCTGAACCAAACCCAATTGGCCTTTTTTCAGCGGGGCGAGTTTGATATATCTGAACCGATGATAGTACCATCAATTGGGCATCCGTTAATCCACTCATGAAGGTTCAATAGTTAATTCCAACACAGGCACATCTTCATATTCAAATTTTTCTGTAGGGTCAAGCAATGCCTGAAACTCCTTTGTGATTGTACAGGCCTCCATGAGTTTTGCTTGGTACTGTGTCGCCGCGATCTGCTGGATGCGCTCATCACTAAGTTTTTCGTTCATCATCCACTCCCAGGCCAGGTCATCATTTAAGATCGTTGGCATACGCTTTTTCGAGTTGTGCACTTGTGTCATCAGGTGATTAGCTATTGTCGTTGTAATTGCAAATGTATTTACGTGTTCACCTGTTTCTTTATCTGTCCAGGGCTGCCATATTCCGGCCATAAAAAAATAGTCATGATCCGGCAGGCTGATGTAGTATGGATATTTGTCGGGTGTTTTTAGCGGCAAGCCTGTTTTTTTAGGGTTGCGGTAAATATGACGCCATTCAAAAAAGCCGGTCGACATAAGCAGGCAACGCCTGTTTCGTACAGCATCAGCAAACATGGATGGTTTACCCCAGTCATTGACAAAAAGATTTTCGGTTGTGGCATTCAGGGTTGTATAACCCTGTTTCCATTTGCCATTCGCATCTTTGTAGCTATTACGGAATTTTTCAACGCCGTCACGGTTATTGATATAAGGCGGTATTAATCCCCACTCCATCTGAACAATATCAAAATTAGCATGGTCTTCTGTTGGAATCAACACAGCAACGGGCGTACCGCTGAAGCCACTAATCACGCCCTTATCCCAAAAATTGAAATTGCGTACAGCATGTTCCATTTGTTTTAAGCGGATATACTCTGTCTTGGTTACCTTCTGTCCGTTGTAATAAAACATATTAACCCTTTCTTTTACTTCTTATAAAGTTAGCAATTAATTTGCCGAATTGTTCTGCCTCGGGTTGCCTGCCCTGCAGTGCGGATGTCCAAAACTTTTCTTCGGTTGGGCGCTTTTCTGCAACGGTAATATTTAAGGCTTTCCGCTTATCAGAAAATTCGAGGTGGAACACGCGTGTGCCCGACAGGCTGTGCTCTGTTACATATACCGTTAGTTCATTGATTTGTAGCTGAAAGGGTGGTTCCAGTTCTCTCATCGGTACAATTAAATAAATTTGATGATATGGCGCTTTGTGCGATTTGCTTAATGTCACGTACATTTTATAAATAGTCCTTACATGGAAAAAGTAAAAGAAATTAACGAACTCTTAAATGAGCGGGCAGCTTTAAGAAACCAACTCGTGTAATATGAAGTAACCCAAGCGGATGCGAAAAAAATTATCCCGTGGTATTTAATCAGGTTGGATTTGGATGAAATGATCAGCTGCCTGGATCATGCTGAATTGTTGGGGAAGGTCATCCTGTCTTCACAACCATTTGTGCCTACTTGTCTAAAGGGAGCGGGAGATATTTAAAAGCTGTTCGATTGTACTCCTTCCCTCTCCTGTGAAAGGATTAAACGCCATTGATTTTTTCAATTATAATTTTCGCATCTATAATCACCTCAACATCAACGACAAAAGTCAACCAATTGCGTGTCTCGTCTACTTAAATCGTGATAATTCCATCAATAAAACTTTTTCATAACCTGATAAACTCGTATATTTGAGTAGCAACGTAAAGTTCTTTAAAACGTATCAAAATAACTGGTGCCCTAAGTGGTGCCCAAGTTTTTAAAAATTGACAAAAAAGCGCTTCCAGACGCTTTAATCGCAATATTCATAGTCTCAACAGGATGAAAAAATTATCCCAGCGGGATCACAGAATGGTTACCAGACCATCTCAAAAGAACTAAAGCCACTTGAGAAAGTGGCTTTTTTCGTTAATGATACCTTCTATAACTCAACACAGATCGATGCAGTACAAAGTCGGTAACCGAAATCATGTTGCAAATTTGGTTCGATTTAGTTATACCTCGCTGCTTAAAATTTCAAATAATTAAATTCGATTCGAGATCAAGCTTTAATACGTAATCACATCAATCTTTACCGGGCCAAATAAACCGGAAGCTTCCAATCCAGTTGTAGGGCCGGGTCCGTAACGAACAGCGGTTTTCCTTTCCGATACAGGTAAGCGGCTATCGCCAACCAAGCGATTCATCCAGGTATTTACCACCTTTATTTCTAATTCATTGTCACCAGTTTTTAGAGCTTTAGTAATGTCAACCCGGTATGGCGCTGTCCAGGCACCGCCCATTTCAACACCGTTTACAAATATTTTGGCAATGGCACTTACAGATCCAAGATCAATAATATAGCTAGCCTGTTTTTTTATTTTATCGATTTTAAACGTATTATGATAAAAGGCTGTACCCGAATAATATTTAATGCTATCGTTAGTATTTTGAGTCCAATCCATTAATGTATTAAATACAACAGGCTTTGCAGGGCCGCGCATCTTGTTATCAAAAACAACAGTCCAGGGTTGGATTATGCTGATGGTCTGTTCAGGTGCGGGATAATTTGATTTGGCGGTATTGCCATGTTTAGCATCTTGTTTAAATACGATAAAAGCACTTTCAAAAGGTGCCAGTTGCAATGGCACCGATGTGGTACTGTCAGTTTCCAAAAATGATGGCAATTCCCGTGTTGAGCCATCTATAGCATTCCACAATTCCGGGCGTTTACCGGTTATACGAAATGCTGAAGCTATATTAACCGGCGCATTGTTTTGGTTTGATATAAAATAAATTGAACCATTTTGCATTTGCCTGTGTATAAATAATATCTGGTTATTATTGGCTTTAAAATCAGGAATAACTTTAATCATATTCAACGCATCCTGTAAGTCCATTCCGCTGATCACTGTACCCTTTCCATAACGGTTTACTTTTATTGTCGTGCCGTTTATATTGCCCCATAGTTCATCCGTAATCTGTTTAATCTGCTGGTCGGCCTGTGGATAGTTTGCCAAACTCGGCGACCTGCTGGGCTTGGGACCTAAAACCACAGCGCCCTGCCCCACCAATTCTTTTATCTTAGCCAACAATTCAGGTCGCATAGTTTCCAACTTAGGTAACACCAAAATACTATAGGCAATTCCATTTGGTAATACTAGTTTTCCGTCTTTAACTGTGAGTCTTTGCTTGATCACATCTCCATTTATATAATCATAGGAGTAGCCCTTTGGAAGCGGGGGATCGGTAACGCCAATCATTTTGGGGGCATCTTCACCAATAAAATAAGCTACGTCGGCCACATACTGCCCCTGCTGTAACATCATATTACACCGCTTCATATATTTCAGGAACACGTCCATATCAAAAAACCATGTATTCAGCCGGTTAAACTCTACGCTAAACCAAGCTGTATTACCGGGTAATAGCGTATCCTGGGGCTGCGATATATAAACATGCAAAAGCGTGTTGTTTATCCCCTCCGTGAAAAAGCGATCGCCACGTTGCTTAAACATTGCAGGGTATCGGTAAAACGGAACTCCGGCCGCGGTAAATGATTCAGCGGAAACTTTCGTTTTGCCATAGATATGCGCTGAAGATGAGGCTGCTCTGTTCTCAATATCCCCTAAGTCGCCCTCGCTCCAAAACTCACCGCCCACCTCATCGGATTGCCCGCCATATTGCAAAAATTCACCGGGGTAACCCCAATGTCCGTAATTTTCAAGCCAGGTAGTGAGGCCATGCTGATGGCTAACCTCTCTTAAGCCTCCAACATATTTAAAGGAAACGTCGTTTGCAATAAGCCGTCTCAAATCCCATAAAAAACGGTCTGACATATCTTCGCTGCCAACAACCCTTCCCTGTAACACGGGAATATAAGGCGTTGGGTCATAATAGTAAGCTTGTTCAAATTCAGGGATGAGCGCATCTGTCCAATTTTGGCTGCCTGTTTCATAACTGTCCTCAACGGTTACCTTAAAGGTTTTGCGGTCCTCAGCTGGAATACGCCATAAAATTTGACCTAGGAATGCATTAAAATGTTCGGTTACATGCTCCTTACTCATCTTGTCAACTTCAAGTCCACGCCCTTCTGGCGGGGCAGGGCTGTTGGTAACGTTGGTGGGGGTCATTCCACTACGCTCTATCATCCAATTCCCGGCAGGCACGTGCCAGCTCAGCAAACCATCAGCATCCATATATTTGGAAATATCGATAACCTTTGTAGGATCAATAATATACCTGGATGTTTCTATAGGTTGTGCTGTCCATTGATACTTTTCCCAAAAGGGATGTGGTGTAGGCCACATTTTTGCCAGTGTTTTTTCCATATAATCTTCAACCATTGGCGTTGCAGATAACTTTACCTCGGCAATACCTGTATTGGATGAAACATGTGTAAATATAATTTTGAAACTATTGGAAGTCGTTGGTGGTACGGAAATGGCTGCTGGGCCAAAAGGAATAAAACCAACATTTAGTGCTGGGTTTGTACGGTCTATAGAAAAGTGTTTAATCGTAATATAAATGTTGTTTATTTTGGCTTGTATATCACCTTCGATCAAAGCCGTCTGATCTGTGGTGCTCATCACGATGCTTCGAACAGTGTAGGCTTTTTTAGTGGTTATATTAAGCGTAAAAACCTGCCCACCGTTTAAAGGAATACTAGTTTTTAGGTTATGATCCATCAAAAGGTGGAGCGAGTCTGTCTTTGGTTGTGAGGATAAATCAGGGTTCAATTCACTGATATCTCCGTCCTGGTCAATTGCTACCGGATAGGCTAGTACTTTTACATCTTGAAAGTTTTGCTGCGGCTTAGGCAATTTTTGATGTAATAACATGGGTCCCTGCACATTTACCTCCGATGAAGTGAGATAGCGCATGGATTGTTCCGGTTTTATCCATGGTCCGCCTGATTGGCTCCAGCCCGGTCCGTTAAAAATGCCTATTTGTACATTTAAGCGTGTTGCGGTTTTTAATGCTGTATGTAATATATCCCACCATTCATCGCTAAACATTTTAACCTTTCCATAAGGGCCATCATCCAAACCAATATTGCCAATAAACGCCCTGTTTATGCCTACTTTTTTCATGGCTTCTAAATCCTTCACCACACCCTCTTTAGATATATTACCATCCAGCCAATACCAGTATACACTGGTTTGTATTGAGTCTGGGATGTATGTAAACTCGTTTTGCAGCCCGTTAAAACTATAAGAAGTACGATCCGTTACCGTCCCAGGTGGTATCTGGCCACTTGCAACATTAAACACTAGAGATAAACACAAGATGAAAACAATAATTGCTTTTATGTGAATTGTTTTTTTCAGTTCCATTCGGACTATTAATTTTATTAATAATGGGATAATTGGCAAAAAAAAAGTAGATGACTTGTAAATTAGCGGTATAATTGGTTTTGCTATTTTTAAACTGAGACGCGAGTTCCAAGTTTTGCAAACTCTCGGCCCAAACAGGCATTTTTATTTATACTCATAAAACAGAAAGATATGAAAGTAATATCGAAGTTTATAATTGATTTCCGGGTAAATTTAAATAAGAAATTTGAATAAAAAACCGGTTTAGCGATATTTTTATATAATTGTCATTTAACAAGCTAACCTCATAAAATGCGTTGCACTAACTGTTAGCAATTGCCTGTTTATATACATAAGGCATTAAGTTAAACTTTCGTTATCACACACCAGATCAAAAATTTAGATTTTAAATTATTGTTGAATTAATTTTTCATTTTATTTTTCTAAATTGCAAAACCAGTTTAGCAATCGTATAAATCTAATTTATGAAATATTTTTTTCTGCTTTTTATCACGACTCTATGTTTTTTTTGTGTAGAAGTCGGCTATTCTCAGTCTAATCAAATAGATTCACGGCCCTGGAATGCTAGCTGGATAGCTGCACCTAATTACCCCGGCGATGAATATGGCGTATACTATTTTCGAAAAAGTATTGATTTTACTGCTAAACCATCTTCTTTTACCATTCATATATCAGCAGATAACCGCTATAAATTATATGTTAATGGTACGCTTGTTTCACTCGGACCAGCTAGAGGAGATACTTATTTCTGGAACTATGAAACAGTTGATATAGCGCCTTATTTAACTACAGGAAAGAACACCGTGTCGGCACTTGTTTATAATGAAGCCGGAGTAAGACCCGAAGCACAAATCTCTGTACGTACAGCATTAATTATACAGGGCAATACTACTAATGAAGAAATTTTGAATACCAATAGTACCTGGAGGTGCATACGCGATATTGGGCATATGCCTGTTCCAGGCTATTTTTTTGCGGCTAGTAAAGGCGAATTGGTAGATATGAATCAAGCTGTTAAAGGCGATTGGACAGCAGTGGATTATAATGATACTGATTGGCCAACGGCGACTAAAATAATGGATGGCAGACTTAAAGGAACTGCATGGGGAATAGATTGGGCATTAGTCCCTTCTACTTTGCCGGCAAGAGAAATGACCTATCAACGCATCTTAAAATTGCGCAGTGCAATTGGCATAAACGTACCTTCAGTTTTTCCTGAAAAAAAAACCGACGTAACTATCCCTGCCAATACGACTGTTACTTTAATACTTGATCAAACTTTTGAAACTAATGCTTATGTAACGTTAAATTTTAGCGGTGGCAAAGATGCAGGAATTTCATTAGGCTATGCAGAGTCGCTTTATCAAAAGGGCAGTCATGGAGTTAATAAGGGTAATCGAAACGAGGTTGTTGGCAAGGAATTCGTTGGCCGAATAGATAGTATAATTGCTAACGGCAGCCAGGGACAATCATTTACTACGCTAAATTTCCGTACTTATCGCTACGTAAGGTTAATTGTAACAACCAAAAATGAGCCACTAATCATTAATGATCTGTATGGCACATTTACAGGCTATCCTTTTAAACGAACAGCAATATTCAATACTGATAATACCGAAATAAAGCAGATGCTGGATATTGGCTGGCGCACAGCAAGGCTTAATGCTTGGGAAACTTATACCGACTGCCCTTATTACGAGCAATTGCAGTACATTGGCGATACACGAATACAGACGCTAATTTCCTACTATAATACGGATGATGACCGGTTGGCGCGTGCTGCGCTTACATCGATAGACCACTCGCGTTTGGCTGAAGGCGTTACCAGGAGCTGCTATCCTACCAAAGGAACACAGATCATATCAACATTTTCGCTGTGGTATATTTGTATGCTTCATGATTATTGGATGTACAGGCCCGATGCTGCCTTTATAAAAGATAAACTCGTGGGTGAAAGGGCTATTCTGGACTTTTTTAGCAAATATCAGCAGCCCGATGGCTCGTTAAAAAATACGCCATATTGGGCTTTTGTAGACTGGGCTGGCAACTTGGCTGGTGGTATTAATGGCAGCGACGGCAGCGCGGCGATATACGACTTGCAGCTATTATGGGCTTACCAATGGGCGGCGGAAATGGAAGGCAAAATTGGCCTAAAGGATTATGCCATTATCTATACTCAAAAAGCCACGCAACTAAAGGCCACCATACAACGTAAATACTGGGATCCGGTTAAAAAATTATACGCAGATAACATAGAAAGAAACAGTTATTCGCAGCATGCTAACTCATTAGCCATACTTACCGGCATGGTGAGTGATGCAGATATGCCGACGATAGCTAACAGCCTGCTTAATGATAAAAGCTTAACACAATGTTCCGTTTACTTTAAATATTATTTGAACCAAGCCTTGATTAAAGCAGGCATGGGCAATGATTATATGAATTGGCTGGACATTTATCGGGAAAATATAGCGATGGGCCTTACTACCTGGGCCGAGTATTCCGACGTAAATACATCCCGTTCCGATTGCCATGCATGGGGCGCTAGCCCAAACATTGAGTTTTTTAGGACGGTATTAGGGATTGACAGCTATGCACCCGGGTTTGCCCAAATAAAGATAGAACCGCATTTAGGCACGTTAACAAAAGTAAGCGGAGAAATCCCTCACCCGGACGGAAAGGTATTTGTTAGCTATTTGCTTAAAAATGATAAATGGCAAATAAAGATCAGCTTGCCACAAAAAACATCGGGAATATTAGTTTGGAAAACAAAAACATATAACCTTAAAGGGGGTGATAATTCACTCGTTATCTAAGACGGCGGCCATCAATGATTAAATTGAATTCCATTCAATTTAATCATTGTGTTACTAATGAACCTTTGGAAGATGCCCTGATATTGAAAGTTGTTTTCAGCGTTATAGTCTGCGGCTTTTGGTATACCGTTGGTGAATTAAGTTTATTAAGCAAAAGAGAGATAACATTTTCCGCTATCTTCTCAATAGGTTGGGCAACAGCGGTTATCGGCGGCGAATAAAGTTTAAACACATCATAATCATCAAAAGCTACAACAGCTAAATCAGAAGGCACTTTGATACCTAACGCCTGTATCACCTTTAATCCACATGAACCAATATGGTCGGTTCCAAAAAAAACGGCGTCTAGTTCAGTATGTTTTTTCAGATAGGCGGTAATAGGCTCAATAATAAAATCTTCATTCTGATTGAATACTACTTCTTTAATTATCGGTTGAAGATTTTTTTCCTTCATTGCATTGGTATAGCCTTTAATGCGCGCCTGCATTTGTGTTTGCTTTGAAGAGAAGGTGATATACGCGATATTCTTTTTCCCTTGTTCAATTAAATGGCTGGTCGCATTATACGTGCTGAAGCGGTTATCTATCTCAATGTAATCAGTTTCAACTTTGGGTAGGTTCCTGTCAAATAATACAACGGGCAAATTATCTTTTAATAACGATTCGATATCTTCTTCTATTCCTTCGGGCGGGGCTATAATATAACCATCAATGTGCCTGTCACGATACATTGCAATAAGATCCTGGGTTTTTTTTGTGTCGTTATTAGTACTGCAGTAAATGATCTTATAACCACTTTGATATGCCCTATCCTCTATATATCGCGCAATTTTGGCAAAAAAAGGGTTTGAAATATCTTCCACCATCAAACCAATTATGTTTGATTTACCCGAGCGTAAACTTTGCGCCAATGAGTTAGGCCTAAACCCAACCTCATTTACAAATTTCAGCACGCGGTCAACCAGTTCGTCTCCTATACGCATCTCTTGTGCTCTTCCATTAAGTATAAATGAAATAGTTGTTTTAGATACGTTTAGGCTCTTGGCAATATCGTTAATTGAAAGTTTTTTCTTCACTGAACACGTTTCTATAAATATATGATTTAATACTCACTTTTAAGTCTGAATTAATGGTTGTGTGATATTATTACTCTCTAGATTCTTATTTAACCGGGGGTACATAATTCCAAACAAAAATATCACTATATAACAAATAATAGGCAAATAATAAGCAGTTGCCACATCGTGATTGGCTATTAAACCCATTATTGGTGGGAACAGGCCACCACCAACAACCCCCATTACAATAAATGATGAGGCTTTTTGTGTTTGTTTGCCTAAATTTTTCAGCCCCAGGCTAAATATTGTTGGGAACATGATACTGAAAAAGAAATTGATAAATAATAACGCAATGAAAGATATTGTTCCAAAACTCTGAGCAACTATTATACACATAATAATATTTGCCAGCGCAAATATACTGAGCAACTTATAAGGCGCTATAAACCGCATTAAAAAAGTACCTGCAAATCTGCCGATCATCATCATGATCATGCTTAATGAGAAGAAATATCCAGCTTTTTCATCGCTCAAATGCATTATTTCGTGTCCATAATTTATAAAATAAGCCCAAGTCCCGCCTTGAGCGGCCACGTTAAATAGTTGGGCAATAGCAGCAAAAACAAAATGCTTATGATGGAATAATTTCTTATCGGCATTTATTTTTCCAGGCATCGCGTATGAATCAGTAGCAATGACATGCGGATCAGTTAAAGCAGGCACTTTTACAAAAAGAAATAATATCCCGATAAACGCTATTGCACAGCCTATTACAATATACAAATTCCTTACCGCAATAAGATCATTAGAATGTACCTGACCGGCTTTTAATATAAAATAACTACCTATCAAGGGGCCGACTACGCCGCCTAAACCATTAAATGCCTGCGAGAGGTTAATACGCTGATCGCTGGTGCGTTGATCGCCCATGGCAGCTACAAACGGATGGGCGACTGTTTCCAGCGTTGCCAAACCGCAGGCCAAAATAAATAATGCTACCCTGAAAAAATCAAATGATTCCGCGTTAGCCGCTGGTACAAATAGAAAGGCACCGGCCGAATAAAGGAATAAGCCTAATAGGACCCCGTTTTTATAACCAAACCTTCTCATGAATAAACCAGCTGGTACGCCCATCACCGCGTAAGCCCCAAAAATTGACAATTGAACTAGCCCAGAGTGCGCTTTTGATATTTTTAATACATGCTGAAAATGCCGGTTTAAAACATCGCCTAATGTGATAGCAATACCCCAGAACATGAAGAGTACAATGACAAATAAAAGCGTGATCAAATATTTTCGTTCAGTAAACTTCGGCTTCACATCCATAAATGGCAAAACAATTGGTCTTGTAAATTAATTGAATAATTCTTGATTTACATATTCCTTTGATTGTTTATTTTTTCGCATGATAACACCAACTAGTTCCCGCAGAATATATTCTATTTATTAAATGATGGCGGATTAACAATTGTGCCCCAGGTTTTATTAGGGATTTCAGATAAGCTGTACGATATGTTCCCTCCATTTTTAATGAGACTGTAAGGTATCCATGTACTATTCCATATTTTACCATTTACCTTTAGGGAAGAGATATAGGGCCTGGTCGGCGATCCACCATTGATAACTAAAGATTTGCCTGAACCCAAGTGAATTTTAATATGCGTAAATGAAGGGCTATTAACAGAAAACCCAGCATAGCCAGGTATCATGGGGTACATACCTATCCCAGCAAAAACGTACCAGGCACCCATTGCGCCCAAATCATCATTACCAGGCAAGCCATTATCTTTGTTTTCATATTGTTCTTTCATTATTCTACGCACGAGCGCTTGCGTTTTGTACGGCGCGCCAGCCCAGTTGTATGTCCATGGCGCATGGAAGTCCGGCTCATTACCCGCGGCGTACCATGTTTGCCCATAATCAGCGTCAAGGCGTTTAAAATAATCATCCAACCTCCCTTCAGCAAATTGCTTACCGCCTATTGTATCTATTAACTTAGAAAGGTTAAATGGCACCAGCCAGAAATAGGTTTTATAACTTGCCTCGCGCATATCATCATTTTGGCCCCTGTAACTTCCATCCGCATTGCGAGATTGCAGCCATTTAGTATCTGGATTATAAATATTCTTCCATTTTTGTGCGCTTCGCAGATATTGATTGTAAAGCGTTTTATCCCCTGTAGTTTGCAAAGCGAACTCGCCGATAGCGAAATCCGCGGAGTTATATTCCAAACTCATAGACGCCTGCGCATAGCCTTTGTCAATATATTGATCTAACTGTGGTCGGGTCAACTCATTTTGCGACTTGGTACCAACAACCTCCGCTCCCCTGCGCATAACTTCAAGGGCTGCTTTAGTGTTAAAGCCAGTTGCACCATAAGCGTAGGCATTAGCAATCACGATGGATGTCGGATCACCTTGCATAATGCCGGTTTCAATATTTGCCATTACCCAGCGTGGGAACCCACCTCCCGATTGTTGAGCGAACTTTACTAAAGATTCCATCATATCGCCGGTTTCTTTAGGCGCAAGCATGGCCAAAAGCGGGATGGTGGTACGGTAAGTATCCCAATTGCTGAACTCAGTGTAATCTTTAAACCCTTCAGCTTTTTTAATTTTATTATCCGCACCCATATATTCACCGTTTACATCGCTTGATATACTCGGATGGACAAAGGCATGGTATAAATGAGTGTAAAACTGGATAGTAAGATCATTATTCCCCCCTGATACTTCCACTTTACCTAAGTACTGGTTCCAAGCAGCTATGGCATTGTTCTTTATCGCGGGAAAGTTCCATCCGGGGTTTTCTGCCTTTAAATTTTCCTTGGCGTTTTTTAATGACACATAAGGCAGGCCGAATTTATAATGTATAAATTTATTTGCCGGTACGTTAAATGTAAAATAAGCACCCGAATTTTCGCCATCTTCGCTCGTTGACGAAGGATTCACCTTCTCATTTTTCCAAGTTCCGGCACTAATGGGTTCTACATCAAACTCAGCAACAAAGTATACACGATAATCTGTTTTTATACCACAAAAGGAGCCACCATTGGCATAGCCTTCACATTTTCCGGGTCCGGTGATAGTAATATGCGCATCTGTAATTTTGGTAGCATTTATACCCGAACCGATGACAATAGTAGCTTGCTTGACGGTATCAGAAAAATGATATTGCGCCATCCCTGTGCGTTTGGTATCAGTCAACTCGCAATCAATGTTGCTGCTGCCTAAATTAACTTTATAATAGCCAGCCATAGCCTTTTCCATATGGTATTGCGGTTTAAAAGCTTTCATATCATTTGGGGATGAATTAAGTTGACCGTTTAAAGGCAGTGTAGGAAAATTACCCATGTGCGGACAACCGGCGCCACTGAGCTGATTTACCACGAAGCCTTTATCTTCATCAAAAAAAGTTGTGGTAAACTGCACCATTCCAAACGGATAAGTAGCGCCTGGAAATGTAAAGCCCGCTTCCAGATACATCTCTTGCGGACTTTTCCCTTTACCTTTGGTACCAATCATGGTATTTACCTTTTCGGCATAATTATTTGTATTTGTTTTTTGTTGCGCGCGGGTAACTAATGAGAAAAGGTTTATAATAATAAATATTGTAAAAGCAATAAAATATAGGTTAGACTTTTTTATCATGACAGATATAAAATTTATTTAATTAAATTGATATTCTCGTTAGCTATTGATTGGTCGACACAGAAAATGGTTTATCCGCTTGTTCGATACCACGTTGTAAGGCCGGTTGGTTACCCAT
This sequence comes from Mucilaginibacter tundrae, assembly GCF_013408825.1. Lineage (GTDB taxonomy): Bacteria > Bacteroidota > Bacteroidia > Sphingobacteriales > Sphingobacteriaceae > Mucilaginibacter. The sequence continues at coordinate 304,296 of NZ_JACCBZ010000005.1, read as the reverse complement.
TTCAAAATGTAGTATGCCTCCCTGGGAAATGTCACTGTATTTAATCCAATTGTGCGTATAAGTGTTTCCATTTAAAGTACCGGATTGGATATATACATTTTGCTGACTATTGTTATTTGCTTCGATGATGAATTTTTTTCCATCCTCCATCGTGATCGTGATTTTCTTAAATTCCGGGCTTCCGATCACATATTGGTCTGTTCCGGGGCAAACGCTATAAATGCCCATAGCACTAAGCACATACCATGATGACATTTGACCTTCATCTTCATCGCCCGGGTATCCATTTTCAGTTGAATTGTATAATTTATCCATTACATCCCTAATATGCTGTTGTGCTTTCCAGGGTTGCCCTGCGTAATCATAAAGATATATCATGTGATGAATAGGCTCGTTACCCTGGGCATATTGGCCCATATTTCCCAGTTTCATTTCCGTCATCTCATGGATGACCTGTCCATAAGCGCCAACTTTAATTGTGGGAGGTAAGGTAAATACCGAATCAAGTTTATCCGTAAAATTTTTATTGCCGCCAAATAAATTGATCAGTCCCTGCTCGTCATGAAAAACCGACCATATCCAATGCCAGGCATTTCCTTCGGTATAAGGCCCGCCCCAATCTAAAGGATCAAAATTTGGTGTAAACTTTCCGTCCTCTCCCCTGCCACGCATAAACCGGGTAGAGGGATCCCAAAGATTTTTGTAGTTGTACATTTGTTTAGCAAAAATGCCTTCATAAAAAGTATTACCTGTTACTTTTGCCAATTGATAGGCGCAGAAGTCGTCATACGCAGACTCCAGCGTTTGCCCTACTGATCCTTGCGATTCAGGAAACGGGATATAACCTATCGTCCAATAATCTTTCCACAACGGCCTCCCATTTGCGCCACCCCAAGGCCCTTTATTGGTAGCCTCATGAAAATATGCCTTAAGTGCTCTTTCAGGATCAAATGTGTGGATACCTTTTACCCAAGCGTCGGTTATTAATGATATCGCATGATTACCCAACATGCCCCCTGTTTCACCTGGTTGTGACCAGGCGGGAAGCCAACCCATTTGTTGTTGGGCATCCAGCAATGCTTCCACATACTGCCCCTGCATTTTGGGATGCAGGATACAATTCAACGGAAACTGTGCACGGAATGTATCCCAAAAGCCATTATCGGTATACATGTAGCCATAATGTATCTTACCGTCATAAGGACTATAATAATAAGGTTTCCCGTCTTTTCCATATTCAAAAAACTCATGCGAAAATAAATTGGCTCTAAATAAACAGGAGTAAAATGTCGCTCGCTCTTCTTCTGTGCCACCTTCAACTAAAAGCCTGTTAAATAAGTCGTTCCAAACTTTAAAGGCTTCATTTTTTGTATCTTCAAAAGTTTTATGATTCCCTAATTCGGCTTGCAAAGTAACCTCGGCTTGTTCGGCACTGATATAGGATGATGCCACTTTCGCCTGTACAGTAACACCATCCTTAAATTTAATATAAGCACCTACGCCATTGCCTTCATCGGTTAATTTTCCTTTAGAAATGTTGTCATGTTTATTTTCCCAGGTACCGTATTCTGCGAAAGGTTTATCAAAAACTATAACAAAATAGTTTTTAAAACCTTCAGGTGCCCAGCGTACATTGTTAACCCAACCAATTATCTTATGTTCTGCAGGGATGATTTTCACCATGCTCATTTTGGTATATCCGTCCAATACGATATATGATCCCGATTTAGGAAACGTAAATCTAAAGTGCGCACCACGGGCTGTAGGAGAAATCTCGGTAGTAATATTGTTATCAAACTTAACCTTGTAATAGTTTGGTTTTCCCGTTTCATTTTTATGGTCAAAACTTGAAGCACGTGCATCTTCGTTAACTACCAGTTTACCCGTCACGGGCATAAGTGAAAATACGGCATAATCACTAACCCAGGGGCTGCATTGATGTGTTTGCTCAAAGCCGCGAATGGAATGTGTTTCGTATTGATATTTAAATCCCTCTCCGTCTTTATTGGTTTGAGCCGTAAACGCATTCATAGCAAAAGGCAGCGATGTAATTGGGTTAACATTTCCCCATGAAAGTTCGTATTTAGAATTTGTGCCTTGTAACGTATTGGCATATCTTACCAAATCGGGCTGCTGGGCATACATTAAATTCACCGATAAAACCAAAACTAAACTAAAGGCTATTTTAAGCATAACTAAATCGTTTTATTATTGAAAATTAAAAATAGTGATATTATTTTATTGAATATGTTTAATGTAAGATTGTTACGAGGCCGATATAGAAACAGGCCGTATTAGCTTTTTAATAAAGTACAAATAAATAACACCTCCGATTCCTACTAAAAACATTCCTGCGCTTAAAATTTGAGCTTGCGAAAGCATCGTGCCAAACACGTGATATCTTATTGTTACCCGTATAAATTCAATAAAAAACCTTTCGATGCCAATGAGTATCAGGTATAGGTATGACATTAAAGCAGCTTTGTGTATATGTTTTCTTATCAACCATAAAAAAACAAACATTGCAATACAAATAACCGATTCATAAAAAGATGTAGGATAAACCCTGTTTGCAAGTACCTGGCAATGCTCGCCCCTGCAACCCGGAATATATAAGCCTTCATTAATTATATTATGTGGGAAATTGAATGACCAAATCCAATCGGGGAGCCAATTTAGCCATGATGGTTTTGGATGAACATTAACTATACCCCAGTCGCCATCGCCAGATAGCTGGCATCCAACGCGACCGACACCATAAGCCAGCATTATTCCCGGCGCGCCAACGTCGGAAACATGTGGTAGTCTCATTCCATTTTTGGTGCCGATATAGAAAAAAGTTAGCATGCCAAATAAGAAGCCCCCGTAATATGTAAAGCCGTTTGATGATAACAAATCGTCCACGGGATGGGCTAAAAAATAGCCCAGATGTTCAACACTATCAAACAATTTAGCTCCTATAAACCCTATCACGCCGCACCAAAAGGTAATCCTGCCCATTAATTGATAAGGATGAATAGTATGTTCAACTATTTCAGGTTGTAGTAATTGTGCTTTTTTTCTATCGAAATAGGCCCATGCCCCCCAACCTATACCACAAAGCAAACCAATAATTAAACTTCCTTTTGCCGATAATAAATATGATTTGGGATCATACATAAAATCATTATAATTTAATACAATACCGAATACTTTGTAACCTAACACAAAACCTAAAAACGTATTAACTAATATTTCGGGTATTGACGGCGGTACACCAATTATTTCTTTATGCTTGAAAGCATGAATAAGTCCCAAAGCTTCTTTCCGTTTAAATTCAGAAACAAAAGTCAGGTACGTAAGCAAAAAAGATAGCGCGACAAAAAATCCAAAGGTTTGAATAGGCAGGCGTAAATGAATGTTAAATAAATACGCGAACAAATCAGAAAGAGTTGGAAACATACTTCTAATTTACTTGATTTTAATAATCCCCTTAAATCTAAAATAGCACCCAGATTCCCCGGTGCTATTTTAGTAACGCAAGTGTAGTATTTTTTAAAAGCCTAGTTGCACACCTAAATTAATTACACGCTGATTGATATAGGCATCTCCAGCGGTATTAGTTGAAATTTCAGGATCTTGTTGATATTTATCATAATTATCCCAGGTGATCAGGTTATAAGCGGTAAAATAAATACTGCCGCTGCTTAAGTGGAAAGGCAATAGTTTACTTGGAACGTTATACCTGAGCTCCAAAGTTTTTAAACGTATATAATACGCGTTAACCAGCCAGTAATCTGACGGGTAAAATGTAGGACTATTGACAGTAGTCGGGTCCTCGGTTAGCCTCGGAAATTCAGCAGTACTTGCATTTTGCGGTGTCCATGCTTTTTCCATAATAGGCTGGAACTGACTTTGGAAAGGTTCGATCCCTGTACCTGTTACAATAAAGCTGTAGTTAAACGATCCCTGGAATAATACGCTGATTGAAAAACCTTTATAGGAAGCCTGCAGATTTAACCCCAGGGTTGTATTTGGCAGGTTAGGATTACCTATAGCACGCTCGTCATTAACATTAATTAAACCATCACCGGTTAAATCTTGATATCTAAGATCACCCGGTTCAATTTGTTCGCCGTTGGCAGGTATAGCTATTGGGTCGCCGGCATTTGAACCGCCGTGATTGGCTTCCCAGGTCTTTACAGATGCTACGTTAGCAGCAGTATAATAGCCTAAGAAGTGATATCCGAATGGCTGGTTGATAGAATGGCCTGTTCTGGCTAAATTTGGATAGGCTGGCTGCGGTTCATCCTCAAATAATATTTTATTTTTTGCATATGAGAACACAAAACTGGTACTGAATTGAACTTTACCAATTGTGCTGTGATACCCAATTTGGCCGTCATATCCTACGTTTTGGGTTTTACCAAGATTTTCTGCAGGAAGCCCCACCCCTATTATTTCTGATACAGCAGCTGGAGTAATCAACTGGTCATACCTAATGTAATGAAAATAATCAATTGTAGCAGTTACCTTATCTTTTAACAAGTTCATATCCAAACCAAAGTCTAATTCTTTTTGGCGTTCCCATATAACGTTATTATTAGCTAAAGCACCTTCATAGTAGGTAGTAAGTTTATTCTCGCTCGGTTCACCAAAGCTGTATTGGTTTATATTTTGTAGATAATTTTGACTATAAACATACTGATTGCCTGGTGCAGCATCAGACCCTACTATACCGTACGACCCCCTTATTTTGAATAAGCTGAAAACAGGGAACAAATTCTTAAAGAAGGTTTCCTTGTTCATATTATATCCCGCGCTAATTGCAGGGAAATAACCAAAACGATGGCCCGGTGCAAATCGGTCGGTACCATTATAAGCAGAGTTAAAATCAAACAGATACTTACCAGCATAGTCATAACCTACTTTTAAGGATATACCTTCATATTTTGACGGTACACCAACTGTAAGCGGATCTAAAGGGAACGCAAGAGTACTGTTTGCAAATGTGGTTGATGCATCCTGGTTAAATAATAACAACCCTGTGAAATGGTTCACCGAACCAAAAGTACGATCGTAATTTGCAAAAAGTTGAACGTTTACATCATTGGTGTAAATATCGGTATTACCAGTTTGGGAGTACGTTGGAAATACATACGCGCCGCTTGGGCTAAGCGTGTAAGTTTTTGTTAGTGCATTATAATGATAAGCAGGTATATCAGTGCTTGAAGATACATCGTTAGATGTAAATTGCTCTGTACTAGCGTAAGCCACGCGTCCTGTTGCTGTTAAACCATCAGTAATTGAATTCAATTGCTGAGTGGCATTAAACAATACGTTATAATCTGTACGTTTTGAATTTGAATTACCCCCTGAAGCTAACCTTGCATTTAGCGTAGGCAAGTGCGTTGGGTTAAACGGCGAATAAGCATACGCAAATGAACCATTTGGATTTAAAAATGGCGCAGTAAAAGGGGTTTGCTGAGTAAAATCATATAAGCTGCCTATAACCGAAGGGGCTGCAGCCGGTTGATTCAGGTCAGAAAAACGCGTGGTTACATCTAAACGCAGATCTAATGTTTTATTGGCTTTCAAATCAAGATTTGAACGAAAATCATACCGGTTGAAATAATAATTATTGTCTATTTGCCCACGGGGATCCGGAAAGTTTTTAAGGTCTCCGTTTTGGTCAAGCGCACCTCCTGAAATAAAATATTTTATTTGATTGTTACCTCCCGAAATGTCAAGATTAGCATTTGTTTGTTCGGTGTACTTATTTATTATTTCATTATACCAGTCAACATTAGGATGGCCATATGGGTCGGTTCCATTTTGGTATAGTGCTAAATCAGCAGCGCTAAACGACAGCGGTTTTTGGACAGGGCTGATAAGATTATCATTAGCCTCGGCTTGGTTTATTAATAATGCAGATTGATAGGCATTTAAAAACACTGGTGTTATCGTATTTGACTGCAATCCGGTTTCGGCGCGAAAATTTATTTTTGGTGTACCCGCTTTACCGCGGCGTGTAGTTACCACCAAAACACCATTAGCGCCCTTTATACCGTAAATAGCGGTACTCGATGCATCTTTTAATATTGAGATGGATTCTATTTCATTTACATTTATTTGCTGTAACTGGTCATAAGTATATTCAATATCATCAACAATAATAAGCGGTTGGTTACCTGAAGGGTTTAGTGAACTGGCACCCCTAATAAAGAAGTCGGACGCATCCTTACCAGGTTGCCCTGAGCTTTGTTGCGAAAAAAAGCCTGGTAACCTGCCCGCTAAAGTATTTTGAACATTAGCCGTAGGAACCTCACGTATATCGGCAGCATTGATTGAACTCACTGCTCCTGTATTAGTAATACGAGTGGTTTTACCATATCCAACAACAGTAACTTCATCGAGGCCATGGTTATTAGTAGACATGTATACATCTATGTTCTGCTTGCCTGCAACATTTACTTCTTGAGGAACATCACCAACAAATTTAACAATTATGGTTTTTGACGTACCTCGTAGGGTAAGGGTAAATTTTCCATCAGTTTTTGTTATTACTCCATTTGTTGGCACACCTTTTTCAATAACAGAAGCACCGGGCAAAACACCGTCTGCGTCTTTAACCGTACCTCTTATGGTTATCGATTGCGCATGTAGCGCAGCCGGCAGCAGAAGTATTATAATTTGAAAGAAAAGTATTATTCTTCTCATAACAGCTTTTTTAATTGGTTTAAATTGAATTTTAATTACCATCCCGGGTTTTGTTTCATATTAGGGTTCTTTTGTATCTCGTCAAATGGTATTGGGTATACGTACATTTTTGGAGCTACAAATTTGGGAGTGAGCACGGGTATATAATTGTAAGTAAATGTGCCGTTTGAGTTTGTTATTGACACACCCATCAGGGGTTGATTCATTACAGTGGGTGCTATTTTCCATCGCCTGATATCAAAGTACCGTTGCTCTTCAAAAGGCATTTCTATCCTACGTTCATTTTGGATAGCTGTACGCATTTGAGCCTGTGTCATATTCGCTGTCAGTCCGTACAAACCATCGGTACCTGCTGATATGCCAGCCCTTGCCCTAAGAGCTTCTAGTTGGGCATAAACGTCAGTCCCCGGGGTGGATACGCTTTCATTTTCAGCTTCAGCGTAATCAAGCATAATTTCCCCATAGCGAAAAATTATCCAGTCCTGATCGTGATTAGCAAATGATGTACCTGTAGAATCATTGCCCATAAACTTATTCATATAATAACCCGTAACAGTTTCCTGCTGGCCATTATCTGGCTTACTTTGTCCACCTTCGTAAGTTTGTAAAGCTGTACCCAGCCAAAGCGATCCGTTGTGCAATATATTGGCATTAAGGCGTGGGTCGCGTTTTGAGTACGGGTTGGTAGCATCGTAACCGGATGTAGGATCGGTTATCGCTTTACCATTATTCATTGGGAATGCATCGACTAATTCCTGAGTAGGGCTAGTCCTTCCTGATGCTATAGCTGTGGGGAAACCTACCGGACCATTATTCGATTCAATATTAGTGCCTAACCCACTGGCAGGCCGTATGTATATTATCTCAACATCGTTTTGGTTAAGGAAAATATTTTTGTAAACCGGATCAAGGCTATATACGCCTAAATTCATAACGTCTTTAGCGGCAGCCGCGGCTTGCACCCAACGATTGGCGTCATAATTTGTATAACCAGTAAGAGGATTTGTATTTGAGCCTGATGGATCATTAAAAAGAGGACTTGCCGCATACAACAACACGTGGGCTTTTAATGCCAGGGCTGCCCCTTCTGTCGCTCTGTAATTATCACCTCCGGGGTTTGATAATGGGGCAGTTATTAAACTATCTTTAATAGCATTACACTCGTTAACAATATATGCAATACAATCTGAAAATGTATTACGTGGCAAAGCAAGGTTATCGTTTATATTAAAAACTTTATTGCCCAAAAGTGGCACACCGCCAAAACGTTTAACCAGTTCAAAATAAAAATAAGCCCTTAAAAACCTCGCTTCGCTTTGCCATACATACCTATTTGGCACACCATTGGGTAATGAACCCAAAACCGGCACTACCGGTATGTTGTTGATAAACTCATTGGCGGCACGAATGCCATTCCACATATTAGCGGTATTAGTAGAATTGGTAGTTGACCACAAATTTTCACCTAAAGGTATATCAACGGAAGAATAAGTTCCCGTTGCAAGCTGCTGAACCGAAGTTCCTGTTGCGGAAGATACAGCATCATCACTTGCAGCGTCCAGGTAATCGCCGTTCACACGGTTGTGTCCATAGGGCACTATTGAATATATATTCAGCAGGTATGAATGCGCATTTGTACCATCGGAGTCGCGTGGGTCAAATACATAGTTAATACCAATCTTAGTAACAGGGAAGTTTTCTGTTTTTTTGCATGCTGTAAATAATGCAACCAGAGCTAATCCTATTAATATTTTATTTTTATAATTTTTCATAATTTATTTTCTATGATGATCAAAAACCTAAAGCTTAACAGAAATACCCGCGCTAATTACTCTTTCTATAGGGTAACCAGGAGGAGTTACCTCAGGATCATATCCTCCATACCCTGCAACAGTCAATAAATTCTCTCCGTTTACGAATACTCTTATACTTGAAAATTTGAGTTTCCTTGACAACGAGTTTGGTAATGTATAGCCGATTTCAGCATTTTTCACCCTTAGGTAATCACCTGATTTTAGCCAAAATGATGAAAACTGTGAATTATAACCAGTCGATTCACCATTAACAAATGAAAGTTCGGGTAACTTAGCAGTGCTGGCTGTTTCAGGAGTCCATCTAGCAGTAGCGTTAACATACGCCTGCCCTTGAGGCGGAAGGCCTCCGAGCCCAAGAAAGCTTCCCAATCCTTGAAAAGGTATATTCGTTTCGTTATTCGTTTCTATAGTACGGTTAAATACACCTTGTAACACTACGCTGAAGTTAAACCCTGCATAGTTAAAGCCTAACGTGGTTCCATAAAACACCAACGGTTTTAGGTTGCCAATAGGTTTTTCATCAAACTGGTTTAAGACGCCATCGCCATTTAGATCTAAAAGTTTGATGTCACCGGCCTTTGGCGTGTAACTACCAAAAGTAGGCCCCTTGGCAGCCTCGGCGGCGTTTTGGTAGAGTCCGTCAGCTTCATAACCAAATATTACATCAACCGGCAAACCTGTATGCACGTTATATGGATATAATTGCTTTTCTTCATCGCTATAAATAACCTTAGAAGCTTGTGATGATATGTTACCGGTTATGAAATAATTAAATTTGTTGAAATTATTTTGATAGGTTGCTGAAAACTCCAGGCCGTGATAAAGGTTGATACCAATGTTTTCATAAGGATAGGCGGTACCCAAAAGTGCTGTATTATCACCCCTAATCTGAAGAAGGTTATAATACCTGTCATGATAATAATCAGCTGTCAATTGCAAGTGACCTTTAAACAATTCGATGTCAGTACCTATGTCAAGTTTATTTGCACTTTCCCATGAGAGGTATGGGTTTGCGATAGGATTTTCTGCATATACGGTGTTGTAAGCATAGTTTGTGCCTGTTTCATATGTGGTTCCTGATGTTGAACTACTATAAGTTTGGACAAATCCGTAATAAGAATAAGCATCTACGTTATTGTTACCTGTTTTACCGTAGGTTGCCCGCCATTTCCATGAATGAATCCAGTCAATACCCTTCATGAAATCTTCTTTGCCCATTTGCCATCCAAGGCCACCGGCGTAAAACAGGCCATATTGATGCCCGGGAGTATAGCGGTTATAACCGCTACTGTTAACTGTTCCTTCGGCAAAGTATTTGCCTTCATAATTGTAGGAAACCTGTAAGGCCCTATTAGTTGTTACTGCAGGCAGATCGTAATCGGTTACTAATGATTGTGAATTATAAAGTAGTATTGCCCCAAAGGTGCTTTTGCCAAATTGCCTGTCATAATTAAGTGATGCCTGGGCCAGCGTTTGGCGCTCGGTAAAAACGGTAGTAAACGTATTGCTTTGCGCAACAGTGCTACCCAGTGCGGCGTAAGTACTATCCTTATTTTCCTGATAAGTAGGATTTTGAAGGCTACGGTTTAATGCGTTTTCAGTTTCGTATGAAACATTTCCCTTTAGCTTAAGCGATAGGCCCTTTGTAACACTATTAAGATTATAGTTAAGATCTAAGTTGGCTAATATATCATTAGTATTTTGTTGTAAATAACCTGAATACTCGGTCATTGCTAACAAGTTATTTTGATATTGGGAGCCGAGAGAAGAACCGCCAAACGTACCATTTGGATTATAAATTGGATAGGCATTATTTGGCGTGCCATATAAAGCGGTGAGTATACTGCTGGTTCCACCGCCATTGTTTCCACCTGGCTCCGTTGTTTGTTGTACACGGCCAAATAATTGTAAGTCAACACTTAAGTTTTTGTTAACTTGTACTTCTACATCTGAGTTTATTGTATACCTTGATAAATTGTTGTTGGTATTGTATGGAGAGGACGATGCCTGGTTAAATATACCGTCTTGATTAAAGTAACTAATGCCTATGGTATATTTCGCGACATCCGCGCCGCCATCAACATTTAAACTATAACTTGTTTCAGGCGAGTTCTTACGTAAAATTGTGTTAAACCAGTTAACATTCGGATGTCCATAAGGATCAGTTCCGTTTTTATAAGCATTAAAATCAGCCGCGGTATAAAATGGTGGTTGGCCATCATTACTTAACGCCTCGTTATATAAATATGCATATTGATATGCAGGCAATGGCGTTGGTAAGCTAAGCGGTGTTTGGATCCCCGATTTTGCTGTAAAAGAAATTCGCGGTCTTCCTGCTTCGGCTTTTTTGGTGGTAACCAACAATATTCCGCGTGAGCTATTTATACCCAATAACATAGTGGACAGCGCATCTTTTAAAATAGAGATAGATTCAATACTTTCAGGATCTATCGAAGATATATCGCGCTGTACGCCGTCAATTATTGTGACGGGCGTTTGTCCTCTTGATGTAAGGGATATTTCAGTATTATCCGATATACGGCTATTTTGCGACGAAGTATTGATATAATTCTGTCCTATAGAGGGTGAAAACAATGAGTTATTATTAACAGACGTAAAGCCACTTACCTGTTGTGTATATAAACCAGTTAATTGCCCTGGTAAAGCGTAAACATATAATGATGCAGGCGTAGTAGTTAACTGATTGGTATAAACAGTTGATATTGAGCCCAATACACTTTCTGCACTTTGCGTGCCATACAGTATATCTATTTGACCTGGCTTTTTTAAGAAAGTACCAATGAGCCGTACGTTTAAATCTTTGTTAGCACTTACCGTAACTTCGTTAGTGTTATAATCTGACGCTTGAAAAACAAGTATACTGCCTGCAACAGCACTTATCCCAAATTTCCCATTTTCATCAGTGGTAACAACGTTTTCGGTTTGTTTGACAGATACCTTAACATCTTTTAAGGCACGGCCATCCTGGTTTATAACGGTACCGGTAACCCAATTAGGTGTTTGATTGCCTTTAGTGGCTGTTGTATCCTGCATGGCGGCGTAGCTGTTTTTTGCCAGCATAAGCATCAATATGATGACCCCCGTAAAGCATTTTTTTAAGTAGCAATATTGCATAGAATCTGATTTAAATGGTTATTTAAATAATATATTTTGGGCAAATAAATGGCGTAACTATTTATTAATTATTAAAAAACAGCGCTTTATCAACCCTACACCGTGTTAAAAAATCGTCGCGTTACTCACAACTATAATTAAAAATAAATGGGGATTGTGTATCACCCAACCCAACCTTATTTCCGTTAGCATCAATTATATGATAAGCCATTTTAGTAAGTGTTTGCGAACTCGTCAATCCAAAAAACGAGGCAGGCCAAAAAGTGATCATGTATGTATTACTGGTTGCCGATGTTTCTATTAAATGTGTTTTAGGCGACTGGCTGCAAAAACCGGTAAGTTTTTTTCCGTCACTGGTATAAGCTGTATCAACACATAAATAAAAATTATTACCTTTTAGTAAATTTAATGTGTCCAGCCCTTCACTGTAGGTTAGCGTCACGAAATCATTTTGTAATGCTTTTGCTGGGACAAGACTGGTAAGTTGCGGATCACAAAGGTCATTAAATTCGCCGGGACCATTTACCGTCATGCGGGGACCGTTATTAAAGCCATAATCGGGTGCAGGTGGTGTTCCGCCTGAGTTTAAACCATCAGTACTTTCACAATTTACAAAGGCAGTTTTAAAAATTGTGGTATTACCGTCGGCACCTACTTTCAATTGAAAATTAACAGTACCTTCAAACGAACCATTAGGTATATTAACAGCTTGAGTACTTATAAAAACTACCCACTCCATATCATTAACCAGGTTATTCCCAATTCCGAATTTTGCCATAAAAGATTGCGAATAATTTAAATGCGTAGTGCCAGACGTAGAAGGCTCAATAATGGTAGGTGATATGGGTTGCATAGTTCCATTACCAATGGTGGAAGTATAGCTTACTGTCATATTTTGAGCCCCATTAAAACCTTTTGGTAAAAGTATACCCACTATAATATTTTCTGTACCGGCAACATTACTAATCGCACTATCACGCATGCTTATCGTAATTGTTTGACCCGCATTAGCAGTTGCCGGCTGTTGGATATTGTAAATTATGAATTGGCAGCAGACAAGAAAAACAGCCAGGGCAATAAGCGCGCATATCTTCCATATACTACGTCCTTTTATATCTATTTTAAAATATGATCTCATATCTTTTATTTTAATTATTTAACTTTTTCAAATGAATATGAATAGCTGTTTTGTGTACAACCCGGGCTAAACACAATGGTGAGAACTCTCACACCATTAACAATCGGGTAAGTAAAGGCTGTTGATGTAGGCGTTGCAGCTCCTGTTGGTTTGAAACTTATTTGAAAAGGGTATTGCGGATTATCTAATGCGAAGGTTCCGCTTTGGGATACTATAAATGGCAAGGAGCTGGTTAAGGAATAGTTAGCACCAGAAAAAACCAAATTAAAATTATTAAAATTTATATCAGATGTGTCGACAAGTGGCAATAAATTGGTGCCGTTCCTGGTTGCCGAAATTATTTTCCATGTGCCGGTAAGATCTTTAGTTGATTCTGTAACAGGCGAGATTCTATCTGTTTTGCATGATGTCCAAATCAATATTGAAAGGATCACCAGCAAAAAATTTAGTTTATTAAATATAAGTTTTTTCATATGTTATTTTATACTTATGGATCGTAAACACTAATAACCTGGATTTTGAACCAAACCTGAGCCTTTGCCTATTTCGGCTTGAGGAAATGGCCATAAATACATAGCGGTGTGGAAATTATGCTTGCGCACCGGGAAAATTTTATAAGTAGGAACAAATTGCGCGTTCCTGTCAACTTCCATTCCAGAGCCCTGAACATTGTCTGTTTGATTAGCAATCAGCCAGCGCCTTACATCAAAAAAACGGTTTCCTTCATAAGCGAGTTCTACACGCCGTTCGTTTTGTATAGCTGTACGCATATCTGCCTGACTAAGACCAGTGGGCAACTGGTAGGGACTTAATCCGGCACGCTGTCTAACTTGTTCTACAGCGGCGTACACATTCGCCGTAGGCCCTTCATTTTCATTTGCCGCTTCAGCATAATCAAGTAGGATCTCTGCAAAACGTATAAGTGGAATAACCCTGTTTGTCCCTTGAAATATAGTTTGCGCAACAGCATTGGGATCCAGCATTTTATTATTATAATAACCTGTTAATGTACCCTGATAAACGGCATCCGGGCCGCCAGATAGCGATCCGCTCGCACTACTTAAATAGATATTAACCGGTGAAAAGCCATCTATTAATCCGGTATTGGTACGGGTACCCATTAAGTGTTGATCATATACAATGGAGTAGTATAACCTTGGATCACGTTTCGCATACGGATTAGTAGGGTCATAACCTGAATTAGGATCGGTTATCTGTTTACCGTTTGCCATTGGGAAAGCATCAACCATACCCTGATAAGGATAAGCACCACCATTGTCACCATCCCTTGTAGGTGGCTGGAATAACCCTTCCAATATGGAGTTGCCCTCGGGTTCCATATAATTCCAGATGTACTCATTGTTAACCGCACCATTACCATTAGATCCCCTAACGGTGAACAGGTACTGAAATGCCCCTTCTTCGCCGTAGCCAGGAAGTAGTGTACTATCGGTAAATAATTGATATGCGCCGGTTTGTATCACTGCTTGTGCAGCAGCCTCGGCAGTCGCCCAACGGGTTGCATCATATGATGGGTAAGCAACCAAAGGTTTAACAGCCGCGGAAGCAAGGTCAGCAGGTGTTTGAATAGATGCCATGCTTCCGGGTTTATTATATAGAGGGCTTGCCGCATACAGTAACACTCTAGCTTTCAATGCCAAACATGCACCGCCTGACGCCCGCCCATAATTCATTCCTGTTTGTACTAACGGTAGTACCTTATAAGCAGAATCACATTCCGCTGTAATGTAACTAACGCACTGGGCAAAAGTGCTTCGTGTTGCAGGTATCGGTTGGGTATAATCATAAATATTGTACCCAACTATTGGCACACCGCCATAATGCTCTAACAAAATAAAATAATACCAGGCTTTCAAAAACTGGGCTTCCGCAAGCATTTGCGCTTTATTTGCCGCCTTTATAGGCACCAAACCAATGTTTTTATATAATTGATTTATGGCTCGTATTTGTGTATAACAGGTGCTGTAAGCATCATCCGTAACCAAGCCGGCATTAATAGCGCCGGTGGCGAAAGCCAATGCCGTAGTAGAATAAGTATGTGACACCTCCGACTCGTCGCACGCCGCATCAAGCCCACCACAGGTTATTGAAGTACCGGATGGTGTTTTGTAGAAGAACCTGGAAGCACTCGTAGCAAAACCAATATTTGAATAAATGTTTGCTAAAAATCCTTCGGCATTTAAACTGTCGGTAAATACAGTTGTTGAGGTAAGGTTTGTGGTAGTGGTTTTAGTTAAAAAGCCCTCTTTTTTACACGAGGACACACAAAGCACCACAAAAAAGAAGAATGTCAGCGAAATACAATGAACGTAAATTTTCTTCATATTTATTTATTTAATGATGTACAATAAAATAAGATTCTTAAGCGGTTTGCAATTATCAAATATTTCAGCAGAATTAATCAATCACCTCCGATATCTAAATCGGACTTAAACTATCATGACTTATTAAAATACTTCTTGTTATATATGATTACAAATTGGTTTATAATGGATTTAGAATCTACTGCAAGATAGCACTAAAAACCGGTTTAGCAAATTTTTTATAACAATTATTTTACACAATTTCGATATTATCATATTTGATTTTGTTTGTCTGATTTTTTAATAATATTTAGTCAATTCTTAATTGGATTAGCCTTATAAAAGGCAATATTATTGTGAATTTTTTATTTTGCCTTGCAAAAGAAATCATGAAAAAACAACATTTGATATTTAATTGAATTTCCCCAATATTCCCATGTATGCCCACCGGGCCTTACGGTAAAGTCATGTGGTATATTGCGCTCTAATAATTCGTTATGCAGATTTTTGTTTACCTGGTAAAAAAAGTCGCTGCTACCACAATCAAATGTTATGGCCAGGGAGTTTGGTGTTAGTAAATAAACAAGGTTTACCACACTATTGGCCTCCCATCTGTCCGGGTAATCACTGTATTTTCCAAGCCTTTTTGCTATATCCCAATTATCAGGAAATGGGCGCAGATCCACTCCTCCACTCATACTTCCACATGCACCATAAATATCCTGGTGTTTAAAAGCAAGGAACAAAGCACCGTGGCCACCCATACTTAGGCCCGTTATAGCTCTTTTTGTGCGATCCTTTATTGTAGAATAATGACTGTCGATATAACTAACTAACTCCTTAGATATGTAAGTTTCATATTTATAAGCAGGATCAACAGGGCTATCAAAGTACCAACTAGTAACATTACCATCAGGGCACACGATGATTAAATTGTAAAGGTCAGCAAGTTTTGGTAAAGTTTGTTTGTCGGGCACAGCGTTAAGCCAATCGGAATATTTGCCACCTGCTCCATGTAAAATATAAACGGTTGCAAATTTTTTACTTTCGCTGTAATCGTTAGGTTTTATTACAACTGCTTTTATATTTTTATGCATAGCAGCACTGTAAGTTAAAACCGTGTCAACAATAGCAGCCTTAGCAGTTACACAATAGCACAATAAAGCAACCAGAACACTTTTAACTATTATTTTTTTCATAAACCTCCAAGTTCCTTTCATGTAGTTAGTTAACCAGTTGTAATATTATGTGATGCACCTTTGGTTTATTTACGGCATAAATTTCATCAACCAATGCATCCTGTTCTCGCTGCCAGCCATCGCGTACTGCTTTATATTGTGCCTTTATATAATTATCGCGGTTCCCACCTACGAAAGGATTTTTCTTTGATTCCTTATTGACCGTGTCCATAGCAGCCTCGTTATCGGCATACAAAAGATGCTTTTGATTTAATAAATCAAACTCTACATAAGCATAGTTTCTTAACCTGCGTTCAATTTCCCAGCGCTCTTCGTTTAGCGTTAAAATGGCCAATGATTGTTGATATTCAGGTGTGTAAGTTTGCTCAGCCAGGTTAATACCTACCTCAAGGTCTTTTGAACTCCACCGGCCTATTGCCTGGCCGTCCATACTCAGTTCATAGGTGCCGCTTTTGAGGTTTTTAACCGTTAGCAATTCCTTATCAAAATCTTGCATAAAGGGAACATATTTTACACCCTCTTTCTGACGGCCATGCTGCCCCCATGGGCCTTTAAATTCTACAGTATCAAAAGCAAACGGCAGTGATTTGGCCAAATAATCAAATGAAATATTTCTTTCAGTACCTGATACATTACTGATGGTGCAATTTTCGGATTTGCTAACCGCTTTTGTTTTCGCGTTTACAGCAAAATCAGCTACAGGTTTACCGGCTAAACCTTGTGCTTTCAGGAACAAGTAGGCCATAACCAGGTGACCTGCATAATCAGGATGGATACGATCATATGGTGTGAGGCTGAAGTTGGTGTCAGCCTTTTGATATTCCCTGTTGATAGCCGTCATTGGGTGATTGAAATCAACATACGGCCAGCCGTTTTTTTTAGCAGTTGCTTCCTGGAAATCGATCATCCTTGCAAAAGCTGAATATTTACCAGGATAAAAGCGGTTTTTATTGCTGGTGGTAGTAGAATCGTACGGAGAACCCAGGATAAATATCTTTTTAAATTCGGGATGCGCTTTAAGTTTTTTATCGAACACAGCATAACGCGCTTCGGCGGTATCTACCGACCATTTCGCGTAATTTGTCTTCGCATCCGGTTTAAACCATTCAAAATAACCGCTGTCGTTCATTCCCCAGGTAAGGGTCATTACGGTTGGTTTTTTAGACAAAACTTCAGCTTCAAAACGGTCGCTCATTTGCTTTACATTATCGCCACCAATACCCACGTTGTAGCAAGTGATGCGCATATTAGGGAAATGCGTCATGTAATACATCCAGATATAGGCGTGATAATGGCCACCATCAGTAATACTATTACCTACAAACGCTACCCTGTCGCCAGCTTTGAAAGCCGGAATAGATTGTGCTTTAGCGTTTATGGATACACTAACATACAATATTAATGCTGACAATAATTTTTTCTTAAAATTCATATAGCTTAAAAATTTATTCTGTTTAATTAATTCCCCAGTTTTTATTTGGTTGAGGGCCCATAGTTAATTCAAGTGAACCGCCAGCGGTTATGTCTTTGTAATCTAAGTAGCAATGTTTGTAAGGTTTGCCATTTAGTTTGGCGCTTTGTATGTAAATATTTTGGGCTGAATTATTATGCGCTACAACCGTAAATGTTTTACCGGTAGCATATTTAGGGTCAAGCTTAAAAGTAATACTCCCGAAAACCGGGCTGGTTATTTCCTGGCGGGTATTGCCCGGACAAATTGGGTGGATACCACTGGCTGCCAGCACATACCAAGCCGACATTTGCCCTACATCCTCATTTCCACATAAGCCTTCGACGCTATTGTGATAAGCCCTGCGACAAACCGCGCGCGACCATTTTTGCGTAAGCCATGGCGCACCTAACCTGTTAAATAAAAATGGTACATGGTGAACAGGCTCATTGGATTGATTGAAGTAATCGTTCCACATCATATTTTCAGGTGTTTTTTCAAACAGGTTTTCTAAATCGGCGATAACTTTTTCTCTGCCGCCCATTAGCTTAACCATCCCCGGAATATCCTGTGGTACGAACCAACCCTGTTGATAAAGGTTACTTTCGATACAACCATACCAGGGTTTTATCCTGCCTGAATCAGCAGGCCAGGGTACCCAGTTACCATTTTTATCTTTCGGACGGAACCATTTATGTTCCGGATCAAAAATATTTTTAAAACTCTCCCCTCTTGCCGCATATTTAGCTTCATCAGCGGTTTTACCCATTGATTTTGCCATTTGTGATACGCACCATTCGGTGTAGGCATATTCCAATGTGTAAGAAACTCCAAGCGGATCAGGCGTATAGCCTTTTTCTCCGTTGCCAAATTTTTCTACTGAATTTACTGATAGTTGGTAAGCTTTAGACACATCAAAATTGCGTATCCCTTTTTCATAAGCGTCAGTAATTACAGATACAGCCGGGTTGCCGATCATACATCCGCTGTAGGCGTTCATCATTTCCCAACGCTCCAGGTAGTTTTTCTTTTTCTCATCAGCAAGGGTTACCAGTGAGTTGATCATATCATTAACCAATGAGGGATTGATGATGGTTTGCAAAGGCATCTGACTGCGGAAAACATCCCACCCACTGAAAATGGTACGTTTACTAAAGTTTACAGATCGATGCGCTTTGCCATCACCACCGGGATAATTACCATTAACATCCTCAATTATGCGGGGATCGATCATGGTATGGTATAACGCAGTATAAAATACTGTCTTTTGCTCTTTTGTACCGCCGCTTACCTTGACTTTTGATAATGCGTTATTCCATAAAGCCTTAGCTTTAGCATGTACCGCGTCAAAATCCCAATCTTTTATCTCGGTTTGCAGATTTTCTTTAGCACCGTTCATGCTGATGAACGAGATACCTGATTTTACCAGCACTTGTTCATTTTGCTTTGTGGCAAACTCGGTATAAAAACCTAAATGCTTTCCTTCTTTTTCTGTAACACCCTTCAAAATACTTGAATTGGCTATAGCTTGCTGGTATTTATCGCTTTCTACATCTTCGCGTTTGCGTGTCCATGTATCCGGGATATCTGCACTCCAAACGCCGTAGTTTTTCAGTGGTTTGCTAAATTCAGCATAAAAACAAACGGTGTAATCAGCGTGGCCTGCGCCATCACCCCAGCCGCCACCATTTGGTGTACATTTCATCCAACCTCGGATAGTATGGTCATTTACAACTTTTACATATTGCAATGTTGATGTTCCACCTACTCTGCGGGCCAAATCTATTTGAATACGGGATTGGTTATTTTTAGGAAAAGTAAACCTTAACATACCACTATGCGGTGCCGCGGTTGCTTCCACCTTGATATTGTAGTCAGTTAGGAATGCAGAATAATAACCAGCTGTAGCTTTTTCACTCGATTTTAAATAACGCGACCGGTAACCGTTTTTTTCTTTATCCGTGTAGCGACCAGAGTTGGTATACATTTTTCCGGTTGTTGGCATCACCAAAAAATTACCAAGATCGCCATACCAACCTACGCCGCTCATTTGCGTAAAATCGAAACCCTCAATACTGGTGATCTCATAGCTATAACCTGAACCATTGTCGCCGCCGGTCATGGTATTTGGGCTAACCTGTACCATGCCATAAGGCGTGGCGGCTCCAGGAAAAGTCTTACCTAAACCATGATAAATACCGGCATCAGCCGCGCTGGTGCTGGCACCTATAAATGGATTAACATAATCGGCAGGTGTAAGCTGCTGGGCACTTACATTTAAAGCCAGCATTGTAGCCACCACACCAAAAAAGTACTTTTTTATCATCTAATTCTTTTTATTCTTATTAATATTTTGCAGCTACAGCATCATATAGTTTTATAGTCCTGATGCCGAAACGCGGCAGACTAACCATTACCGATGTCTTACCATCTGGACCTTTTTCCAATTTTAATTCCTGCTTTTTATCACCATTAAGTTCTACTAATTGAGCTTTGGCAACACTGCCATCAAAACTTATTTTTTTTGGGCTGTCATCGCCTTCGGCATTAAAAACCCTTATAATTATATCATTGTTGTCGGCATTCATTGCGGTTACATCAAGCCCTTTGCCCTGTATATTTATTAAAGACCGATGTTTTACAACCGGCATCTTATCCGTAACTGTGCTTATCAGTGGCTCATTCCATTTAGTGCCTTCGGTCCAAATACCACTTTTATCCCATTTTCCAGCATGCGGTATTATCGCATAATGTACGTTGGTCGGGCCGGTTATTTTATAATCCCGTCCCCATAAACCAACCCCGGAATAGGCTAATGTTAAACCTAGCGGAAAATCTTCGCCATGTGTGTAGTTAGATGTATGATCAGTTAATACAGCAAAGCCATAGTTATCATTCTTATCGGTGATATCTACCCAGTTCAAGATGATATTATTTTTAATACTATCCCACGAAGTGAAAAAGGTATTATTTAACCTGCTTTGCAGCACATCAAAAGGTGCGTTCTTATAAACTTTCTGGGCCTGCAAGTTTGCAGGGAATAAAAGCAGTAATTTCTCTTTGTCGTTATAAAATGCCTTTTTAGGATCGGTAGTTTTGAACCCTCCAGGCGGAGTATATTCACCTAGGCCCGGGTTACCCTTCCAATCTATTTTTACCTGCATATCTATCCTGCGCTGGCCCTGGGATAAAGTGAGCCATTGAATAAACGGACTACCGTCAATTGTGCCTTTTATCTGCACCTTAATTCTTTGTGGCCCTTTATCAATTATGCTGATAGATGCTGGATTTTCTGTGCTGGAGTGGAAACCGCCGTCATTGTAGAAATTGCCCCGCAACTCATTAAAGCTACGAGGGTTGGCTTGATCAACAAATTGTTTATTGTTCAACTTTTTACCGATCAAACTTTTGATAACGCCGCCTTTTTTGAGGTCGAGGATAATGCTGTACAAATCATTTTCTAATTTATACTCGCCATTTTGCAGTTTAACCACAATTACACCGTTAGTGGCGACATTTTTTTGTGCTTTAAGCTGATAGGTATTATAACCCATTGAAGGCACTTCTGCATTGAAAACGATTTGAGGCTTAGCGGTTACTGAATCTTTTATTATTTGAGAGGAAAGTAAGTGGCCGTCAGCATTCAAAACTACCAGATCTTTATTTTGAAGTTCTACAGGAATATCAACTGATACTGCCTCGTTCCTGCTAACACCAAGCGTATTGTAAACAGTAATAAATTTACTTCCGTGTATTGTTTTTCCATTGGTTAAGCTAACTGCATCTGCTTTAATAATGCTGTCTGCGATATGATTTGTCGTACCGGTCCATTTAACAACTTTATCGGCCCAAGTATCACCCGGTCTCCCATTATAAGGCACGATCCAGCAGTCATGATGCTGCGACAGCAATAGAGGCCGCCAGGCGGCTTCAAAATCTGCAGCAGGATAAATTACATCTTTGTAGCTTTTGGTTATTACAGCCAGCTTTTCGGCGCTTATAAGGTTATTTTCCGCACATCTTACTTCTTGCGCTATCTTTTGCAAAATTTGTGACCCCCAAACAAGGCTAACCAGTACATCTTCCTGGGTGAATTTCCAATTATCGGTAGTGCTTTTTACCGCGATATTTTCAAAATAATTAGCCCAGGTTGTGTAAACCGTTGGCTGATACCCTTTGGTGCCATCGCCCACAGCGGGCCCGTTTTTCCAACCTGCATCCTGAATGGTCATCGCCACCGGATGTTTTATACCAGCAGCTAAACAGGCTTTGATATAAGTCGGGGAATTACCCCAGGCAATAGTTTGCCATGTTGAGCCGGGTTGCAGCGCCTCAACGGCATAGCGCGGAGATGTAATGATCTTTGTACCGTCAGGCCCAACCCAATTCACGATTTCGCCGCCATAAGCCGTGGTATAGCCCCCCCAACAGGTGTTCGGATTTTTTAATGACGCGTATTTAAAACCGTATGAAGTTAATATTTGCGGTAAGGCACTTGTAAAACATGGTTCTTCAGAAGAATATGCCGGGAATACAGCAGTCGGGAAATTATGCCTGACCATTTTTATACCGTAATAAAACTGACTGATGATGCTTTCACCTTCTACGTCAAACAAATAACTTTGTGCATAATCAGGGTTAACATATTCTATTCTTTCTGTACCAGAATATTGGTCTGCAAACAGCTTTTTAAAATCGTTAAATGCCGCGGAATCTTTACCCTTTGTGTTGGCCCAGGTTTCAGGTTCTATTTCAAGGTTTATTTTCCAATCAGGATGTTTTACCAACTGATCTGCCATAAACCGGGTATTCCAATCGGGATAATGGCCCCAAATACCACCATGGTACCCATCAATAAAATAAGCTGTTTGGCAACGTGCATTATTGACTATGCCACAAGCTAACAGCAAGGTTAACAATACAATTTTAATAAACGCTAAGCGAAACTTAGTTGGGTAAAGGTGCATCAATAATTGGTTATAACTTGGTTTGCAGAAACAAACATACAAAACCGGTTTAGCAAAAACAAAACTTTGATAAATTTATTTAAACAAATTATTATAACCCTATAAGGGAAAAAGGTATCCTAACGCCTTTTGGCCGATAGTCGTTTGGATCCTCAGTGCCATCAGGATTGGAACAGGGTGTAAGACAGGTAGTATTGGCACGGTCATTCGTATTATAAAAATTAATGCAGTAATTAACCAGCAACTCATTATGCCCGTTATTAAACTCGGCATGAATAGTTGGATTGTAGTATGACGGCGCGTGACCCTGCTTGTAATCAGGCAAAACGTATACTGTCCTTTTATTAACGAATGGACCTGTCGGGCTTGTACTTACCGCGGCATACATGTTCCTTGTCGGCACATCGCAGGTAAAGCCGTAATCCATGGTAATTAAAACATATTTCCCGTTTACATATCCTACAGTATTATTATTCACAGGCCCTTTGCCAATTACAGCCGCGGGCGCATCAGTTGGTTTTGATGCCCAGGTCTTACCATCCCAAAATCTCCATTGTGTTGGGTGTGTAACAGGAAAACGCGCTACATACACACTTGCACCAAAATAACCACCCGTTCCATAGGTGTAAATAAATCCGTCGCCGGGATTAACCATACCCAACGAGTAGATCAATTTAGTTTGGCCGCTTACATTAGGAATGCTGATTAACTTAACAGGCGGAACTGAAGCGGTACTTGTTTCAGTAACATCTGCAAGATATTGGTTAACCGTATTTAAAGTACCGGTAATCACTTCAATACAATGCACATAAACATGATTGCCTATTTCGATACCAACGCCAGGCCAGAGTAAGTTTTTTGGATTATCCGTGTGAAAAATTTGAACGCCATCAGGTGACGTAATGTTAACAGTTTTAGCCGGATCCCAGCTATGGTTTGCCGGCTGAAGTAGGGCTGCATTGTGATAAGGAAAAATCAGATTACAGGCAAAATCGCCTTTTTCATCTACCTGGTTATAAAATGTATCACCGGTAAGCCAAATAACTTTATTCTTATTTGGCCCATAACTTAGCGGTATCGATGCGCCCTCATCAAAGGCAGTCGAACCTGTTGTGCGCTGAAAAAAACCAACCACGGCATCATCACGATAGCTATCAGGTTTTATCGCATTTAATATCCAATGCTGATCTGTTGAATTCACATAGTTCTGAAGCAAAACTTTTCCATCATGAACTGTGAGAGCTTGCCCATTGGCATTATTGATAATCTTATAATTCCTATTTCCTATTGCTAAGATCTTCCAAAATTGCCCTTTATCATTAGATAAACGGTATTGACAAAGGGTATCATTCGTAGGCACGCCAATATATTTACCACTATTCAAATTCATGATCGTGTAAACGCCATTGGCGTGCTTACTGATCAACCATTTTTGCCAGCGCTCTATTTGGCCTTCTTTATCCTTTTCAAGCTGAGAAGTGCCCAATTTTGCGCCGTCTTTAAGCTTGTCGCCCTGCTTTACTTCACCAGACACCTCCATTAGTTGCTTGTTGACAATAGTAGTAATTGTATAAGTACCGTAAGTGCTTAATTCATTGGTGGTATCTGCTAAACTTCTATGCGAGCTGGTGTTTTTAAATCCGAATACCAGTAGTAATATAAATGCTACAGAAAATCTGAGTAAGGTTGTTTTCATATTATTGGTTCAATTCACATATGGATTGTAAAGTAGGCATATTTATTTTTTTGACAAAGCTTCGTTAATTCCCTTTTCTGCTAGCGGTTCCATTATTTTATATCCGGCGAGGTTTGGATGTACAAAACCATCATTCGTCAGCTCCTTTTTAAATGCTTTGTTTTCATTAACTACGCTTGAATAATAATCTATATAGCCCAGGTTATTCGCCATAGCGTAGTCGCTTAGCATTTTATTCAACTTAATGATTGATGGTGTGGGGTTTATACCGGGATGCCATGGAAAAGCAGATGCTGGCAGAACGGAAGAAAGAATAACCTTAATATGATTAGCTTTCGCCAGTTCGGCCATGGAAAAAATATTGCCGGCAACGTTTTCCAGTTTCGACGGGCCGGTATTTTCGGCAATATCATTTGTACCTGCCTCTATAATTACGACAGTTGGCTTAAGATTGATGACATCCTCACGAAAACGAACCAACATTTGCGGCGTGGTTTGTCCGCCGATGCCCCTGTTAATGTAACGCCCTTTGAAAAAAGCCGGATCTTGATTTATCCAGTTTTCGGTAATGGAATTGCCTAAAAAAACAACCCGCTTTTCACCGGGCGCGGGCGGCGGTACTTTACTGTTATCATCCGCAAAGCGATTTAACCAAGCCCAATCATTATGTAAACGATCATCATAAGCCTTCATTAAGCCTGCCATGCCTTCTTTAAATTTCTGCGCATCTGTTTTTTCATCGGTTATTGGCTTATATAGGCCAAGCTGCTCCATCCAATCACTAAACCTATCGGCCCAGGTATCGGCGGATATATTTTGCTTCCTCATTCCAAAACCATGACCGCCTTTTTTGTAAATGTGGATTTCGACGCTATCCTTTGCTTTAAGCCACTTGTTGTATAAAATAACATTTTGATTGGCTGAATTTAACCGATCATCCGATGCAGCCGCTATGAATAAAGGGGGTGCATTTTCGGGTGCAGGCTTCTGTAAAGCTGAAGGCAAATAAGGATATAAGGCCGCCACAAAGTCGGGGCGGTTTTGATCGTTATATTCTGACGCCGCGGTTACCGCGATTGTGCCGCCTGCTGAAAAACCAATTATACCAATACGATCAGTTTTCAAATGAAATTCCGCGGCGTGTGCCCTAAGGTAAGCAATGGCATTTTTACCATCCTCAATAGCCAGCGGCACTACAGGTAAATACTCTATTTTTGATGTTTTATTGTCTTTACTACTATCACTATGCTCAAGACGGTATTTCAAAACAAAACAAGTAATGCCTTTCTTGCTTAACCATTCCGCCAAATCACTTCCTTCATTATCAATAGATAAGTGCGTGAAGCCACCGCCGGGACAAATAATAACTGAAGTACCTGTAGCCTGAATGACAGGGTCAGCCGGAAAAACTGTTAATGTTGGGTGCGATACATTTATAACTATTTGCTCTTTGAGGTTATTGTTATACTTATATGTTTCATTCCAAGTCCAATTTTCCGATCCGGGCGCTGCACCGGTGTATAGTTGAATCACTTTTCGGGGTGTTTGGGCAAAAACGCAATTGGCAATCGCTAAAAAAACAAACAGGCTTAAATATTTCATATTGTTAGGTTATGCAGCAATACAACACAAGCTACCCTTTAAAGGTAAACGGGGGTTATAACGCATTGATTATTATTGTCTATATATTGGTTTCAGGACAAAATTAAAAGAAGAAATGAATTAAAAAAACCGATTTAGCAAATTATTTATAAATTGCGCAAAAAACCTACAATTCCATACCAATTATGAAACCAATTATTAAGATAGCTGCATTCGCTTGTCTTTTTTTACTGATCGGAAAGATTACCGACGCTCAAACCACACTTATCCATTTAAACTGGAAACTGGCTCCGCAGGACGATCATCTTTATACTGAAAAACAGGTTTCAGTTGCTGGTTTTAATACTACTAACTGGATAAAAGCAATAGTACCCGGAACTGTTTTTTACTCCTATGTAGCAGCAGGTAAAGAAAGCAACCCTGATTATGCAGATAACATTTATAAGGTGGATAAATCAAAATATAACCGCCCTTATTGGTACCGTGCTGAGTTTTCGGCACAGGGATTTCCGATCGGGAAAAGGATATGGCTTAATTTTAATGGCATTAATAAACGTGGTGAAGTTTATTTAAATGGCCATCATATTGGCACAGTTAACGGACTGATGCAACGAGGCACATATGATATTACCGATTTATTAAATAAAAACAAATCAAACGCAATTGCCGTATTGGTTATAACCCCAAATACAGACCATGGCCTTGCTAACAGGGAAAGTCCCACCTATTTAAGCAGTGGCAGCTGGGATTGGATGCCGTCTGTGCCGGGTTTAAACAGTGGCATTACGGATGTGGTTAGCATTACCAGCACAGGGCCTGTTAGCGTGGAAGATCCATGGATAAGGACAGATCTACCAAATAAAAAATTAGCAAACCTAACAGTGAATGTTAAGTTAAATAATGCTTCGGCTAAACCGGTGAGCGGGAAAATTAAATTAGTTATAAATCCCGGAAACATTACCGTTTCCGGCCCGGAAATCACTTTGAGTGGCAAGAACAGCGAGTTGTTTACTTTTGATGATACTTCATTTCCGCAGTTAAGTATCAAAAACCCTAAATTATGGTGGCCGAACGGCTATGGTGGCAAATCCGACGGCACGCAATATTTATACACCTGTTCGGTTAGTTTTGATGTTAATGGTACAACACCTTCGGATGATGTTACTAAAAGTTTTGGAATAAGAAAGATCACTTCAGATACGACATCCCTTAACGGCCCGCTGCGCGTTTATGTAAACGATGTACCTATCTTAATAAAAGGAGGAAACTGGGGCATGTCGGATTATATGCTGAAAGTGAGAGGAAAGGATTACGATACCCGCATCCGGTTTCATAAAGAAATGAACTTTAACATGATCCGCAACTGGACGGGCGAAGTTACCGACGAAGCTTTTTATGATTATTGCGATAAATATGGCATTATGGTATGGGACGATTTTTGGCTCAATAATTTTGGCCCCATCGATAGTTTAAATGTATTTAAAAATAACGCGATTGAAAAGGTAAAACGCTTGCGCGACCACCCTTCGGTAGTTATTTGGTGCGGAGCCAATGAAGGCGTACCAGGTGGCAATCCTAAAGGCCCACTAAATAGCACTATTAAAGATGCTGTTAAAGATAATGATGGGGAAGACCGGATATATCTACCCCGATCAAACGCAGGTGAAAACAACCCTAATTTTTCCATACACGGCGGCAGCCGAATTTTATCTGGCAGCGGTATATGGGGTAACGTTGATCCCAAAACATATTTTACCGACCCGCATAACGGATACCTGTTTTCCAAAGATAGCTACGGCTTACGAAGCGAATTGGGCACAGCTACTTTTGTAAATATAGAGAGTTTCAAAAAATTCATGCCTAAAGAATATTGGGTAGCCCCAACGCCAAAAGCGGTGGATAGTAAAACCAATATGTGGGCTAAACACTACTTTAGTACTGATGGCGGCCTTGGGGGCGGCTCGAACCCGGTTGGGTATATCAATGACCTTAGTAAACGCTATGGTACAGCGACTTCATTGGCAGATTTTTGCAAGAAAGCGCAACTGCTAAATGTAGAAACTATGAAAGCCATGTATGAATCATGGAACGACCATATGTGGAAGGATGCATCGGGGATGCTGATATGGATGAGTCAGTCGGCCTACCCTACTATGATATGGCAGACCTATGATTATTACTATGACCTTACCGGAGCATATTTTGGTGCTAAAAGTGCATGTGAGCCTATCCACATCCAATGGAACCCTGCTACAAACGCTGTTAAGATCATCAACAATAAACCCTACGATTTGAAAGGCTTAACTGTCGAAGCAAGTGTTTATAATATGGACGGTAAAATAGTATCGGCCTATACTCAAAAGCAAAAAACAGCTGTTAGCGCTTCATCGGCAACTGAAGTTTTTACTGTATTTAACGCTGTTAATTTACCTACGTTATCAGCGGTTCATTTCCTTAAACTAAAGCTATTTGCAGCAGATGGCCATTTATTATCCGAAAATTTTTATTGGGTAGGCAATACTTATCTGAATTATACCAGCCTTGACAAAATGCCTAAGGTAAGCGAGGATTTGTATGTTAGCAGACCTAAAATAAAAGCCGATCTAAACGGTGCAATCTTATTAACTTATACCATCACCAATAAATCAAAAACAACCGCGGCATTTGGCATCAGAGCGCAGTTATTGAAAAAATCCGGAGCGCAAATTTTGCCTGCCATATTTAACGACGGCTATTTTTCGCTAATGCAAGGCGAATCTAAAACACTCCAGGTAGAGGTAGATCCTAAGTTATTAGGTACAAATTACAGGCTTGATGTTAAGGCCTACAATAATTAACACGCTTAATTGGAACGTATAATTTCAAAGTGATGTTCAACCGGCTTATTGATCAGGTATATCTGGTCAGTAAGCAGGTCCATTTCTTTTTGCCATGCGTCGCGTACGCTTTTAAAGCGGGCCTTTTGATAGGTGGGAATGGTAGCAGCAACAAAGAAATCCTTTTTCGCATAATTCTGTAATAAATCCATCGTGGCTTCGCTATCATTAAAAAGCAATCCTTTAGGTTTTAAAATAGAATACTGTATCCAGTAATATTCGCGTAAACGGCGCTCAATTTCCCAACGCTCTTCGTTTAAATGCATTATGGCTAAAGCTTGTTGGTATTGCGGGGTAGCTGTAATCAGGGCTAAGTTAATTCCTTTTTCAAATGCACTTCCATCCCATTGGCCTACGATCTTGTTATCAATTTTCAAGGTGTAGTTGTCCGTTTTTTTCAATCCTTTTATCTGTAATAATTCCCGATTATAATCCTCTGTAAATGGTATCAGATTTAATGCCTGTGATTGAGCTCGCTGTGGACGACCAAAGCCGCTTGGAATAGTATCAATTGGATAAGGCAACGAGTTAGCAAAATAGTTGAACTGAAGATTAGAATTATTAATGTAAACACCCGTCAACTTACAGTTGCCCTGCTTTTCAACTTTCCCATTTTGGGCGTTAATGGATATATCCGCCACTTTACTACCGGCAAGGCCTTGCGCATTTAGAAAAAGATAGGCCATTACCATTTGCCCGTCGTTAGTTGGATGGATCCTGTCAGGTCGCTGCATTGTAAACAAAGAATCTGGTCGTTGCTCCCGTTTGTTGATGATCGTCATAGGCCCGTTAAAATCGACAAATCCCCAATTGTTGTTTTTTGCTGTCGACTTTTCAGCATCAACAATAAGCAACATGGCCTTATTTTTTCCTAATAGCGCAGTAGTTTTTATTTTGGATGTTTCATCATAAGGCGATGAACCGATTAAAATCTTTTTTATCCCGGGATGTTGCTGAAGTAAAGCAACGATCTGGTTGAAGTTTGTTAAAGAGGTGTTGACTTTTAACTGGTATAATGAATCGGCTTTAGTAGCAGGAAATAATTGATAGCCTGTATCATTCATGCCGAAAGTCAGAGTCATTACTGTTGGATTTTTCGCGAAAACCTCATTATCTATCCGTTCCAACATTTGCTTTGACACATCACCACCAATCCCAGCATTGAAACACTGGATCCGAATGTTGGGAAAGTGCGTCATGTAATATAACCAAATGTAGGAATGGTAATGGCCGCCATCGGTTATACTATTTCCCATAAAAACCACCCTGTCGCCATTAACAAAAGGTTGAACTTTTGATTGGCTATACGAGTCGAAGAACAGAAATAAGAAAAAAAGCGAAAAGTAAATTTTCTTAAGCATATCGTTTATTAAACTGGTTTAGCAAAGCAAAAGAATTAGATTTGGATTAGCAAATTTTTTCCTGTTTCAAGAAATTGAAGATCTGCTACTAAGTTTACCTGATATCATCCCAATCGTCTGTACGAAAAGGTGAGGCTGGCAAGTTTGCACCATTGTACAAATTACAAAGCGGGTTATTAGCCCAAGCATAGCGCACAGCGATAGGATCGGCAACTTCACTACTACTCACTATCACTTTATCTTTTATGATAATAGCTTTCGCGGGATAGAATTTTTTATCAGCGCCAGCTATAGTAAATCCTTTTAAGGTGTCACCTTTGGCGAGCAAGCCGCTATCAGTGTGGGCAAAACTCACTTCTATTTTATTACCTGCAGTTACTTGTGATTTATAGATCGGCCCGGAATACGGGATATTTTCGCCATATGTCTTTGCCCTTGCTATTAGTGCCAGTCGACGGCCGGTTTCCTGCTTATTTTGCGGGTGGATGCGATGTGCATCACCTATATCAATAGTTACAGCCATTCCCGTATTGGGTACTTTAAGCGTGTTTAACTGCGCATCACGCAGGGCGGGCCAATTAGCGGCGGGAGGCTGGTCGGTAGCAGCATAATTAGCTATTTGCACAAAATAAAAAGGGAAATTGCCTTCTTTCCAATGCTGCCGCCAATCAGTAATCAATAGTGGAAAAAGTTGGCGGTATTGCACTGGCCTATCGGCATTACTTTCGCCCTGGTACCATATTACCCCTTTTATGGTATAGGGTAAAATGGGGTTTATCATGGCATTATAAATAAGTGTTGGCCGGTTAGGGCTGTTTGATTGCGCTGGACGTTGCGGCAAAAGCGTAAGCACATTGGCCTTATGATAAAGCCATTGGCCTGCCAGATCAATTTGACCGGTGGTATCTGTAGCTAACGACAGTTGCAAAGGGCCTTTGTTTATTCCGCCGAGTCCGCCATTATCAAAAACGCGGACGGCAATGGCATTTTCGCCTGCTTTTACCAATTTACCGGGTATGGTATAATTTCGTTTAAAAATAAACAATTCAGTATGCCCTACTTCTGCCCCATTAAAATAAGAAACATCGTAGTCATCAATACCACCCATATTTAGTTTTAGATCCTTGCCTGCCCATGCAGCAGGAACGAGAACCTTTTTCCTGAACCACATTGTACCGTCATAATCAGGAATACCAGCCTGCTCCCAATAGGCTGGTAGGATCATTTTTTGCCATGCGGAATCATCAAAATCAGGTTCAGCCCAGCGCAATTTACTTTGTTGAAAGCCAGGATCCTTTATATTTATTGAATCGATCCAAGTTCTTATTTCCGTTTGATACCGCGCATCAAGCTTTTCCTGTGTAAGTCCGCTTTCGGCAGCATTTACAAATGGTGCAAAAGCAGGCATTGTTTTTAAGGCGCCGCCACTGGTCCACGCTTCAGCTACCGTACCACCCCACGTGCTATTGATAATGCCGATGGGAATGTGCCTATCTATAAATAAATTCTTCGCGAAAAAGTAAGCAACAGCCGAGAAATCACGAACTGTTTGCGAGTTGCAAACTGCCCAGCCCCCTTTAGTTTGCACATTGGTAAGTGGTGTAAAACTGGTTTTGTTATCAATTTTCAGCACCCGTATTTCGGGATAGTTAGCCGCGTCAGCCAATTCATACTTTAGGTTTAACACATCGCCATAAAAGCCTGTTAGCGGCATTTCCATATTTGATTGCCCCGAGCATACCCAAACCTCGCCTATCAAAATGTTTTTCAAGGTGGTTATCTGACCATCATTAAAGGTAATAGTATAAGGCCCGCCGTAAGTTGGGGTACTTACTTTTATTTGCCAGTTACCACTTGCATCGCTAGTGACGTTATAGGTTTTTTTATTCCATGATGTTATTATAGTAAAGCTTTTACCGGGGGTTTGAGTCCCCCAAAGGTTTACTTTTGTTTGCTGTTGTAAAACCATATTATCGGTAAAACAGGCGGGCAGCACAATTTGAGCATAGCTTATATT
Organism: Mucilaginibacter tundrae; assembly: GCF_013408825.1. GTDB lineage: Bacteria > Bacteroidota > Bacteroidia > Sphingobacteriales > Sphingobacteriaceae > Mucilaginibacter. The sequence goes on along the minus strand of NZ_JACCBZ010000005.1, from coordinate 272,018 downwards.
GATGATACAAAAAAATAAGCTAAGAATTAATATTCTACTGATTAGCTTATCGTAAACCGGTTTAGTTGCCATTTTGTAAAACTATAAAAAAATATAAGCTTTCGATATTACACGAAGAAAAATTGTAAATATTAGTCGCGACTGACTTTTTTTGAAAGTTAAGTAGCGTTTGATGATCGCTATTCGTAATGTGTAACAAAGGGACTAATATTATTAACTATGAAAATCTTCAAAAATCGAAAATCGGTAACAACATTAGCTTGTGTGTTATTTTTATCTGCTGTAGGCTTAACATCCTGTATAAAAGATAATAACCACTATGTAACTACTCCAAGTGCTTTATTAATGGTTATACAAGCCTCACCCGATGCCCCGGCAGAAAATTTATTTCTGAAACCAAATCAGGTTAATCAATCGGCATTTAATTACGGGAATTTTTTAGGATATTTTAATGCCACCCCGGGCAACAGGGTTGTACAGTTGTTTAACTATGGTTCATCCACTTTAATTGCTGCCGATAGCATCAATCTGGTGGTTAACACTACTTATTCATTATTCCTGGCCAATACTTACACCAAACCAGATTTTGTATTACTTACAGATACCCTTATACAACCGGCAACAGGAAAAGCGACAATTCGCTTTGTTAATGTAAGTGCGGGTTCAGCAAACGTTGATCTTTTAGCAGATTCTGCAAAATTAATAACCAACGAACCTTATAAAGGGGCTTCAGTATTTACACCAGTTTCAGGCGATTTGAAATATAACTTTCAGGTCCGTGCCACAGGTTCTACTACTGTATTGGCTTCGCTTGAAAACGTCGAGATCAAAAATGGTGGTGTATATACCATCTGGTATCATGGCTCAACAACAGGCACCAGCCCTAAATTAAGTGCTGATATTATTGCGAACGCCTATTATTAATTAATAAATAGAATTCAATTTCACTTAAATTTAAAATCATGTAGCATAACTGCATTTATTAACGTAATGCAGTTATAACAGAATATTATGAAATCACTTTATCTTTTGCCAATCGCGGCTTTTATTTTTTTCGCATCTGCTTGTTCTAAAACTAACGAAAACCAGCCAGCTGTTGTGTTACCAACCGGTAATTTTACCGGACAATTTTTGAAGATCCATTTAAATCCAACCACCTCAAAATATGATACTTCAAAAGCTGTGCTTCAACTAACAATGTCACAAAGTACCGGTTTTGCTGTTACAGGTGATACTACAACGTTGCACGCCGGTAGTTATGGATCATATGCTGCAAACGCGTATTATATACAATTTGTTGATCAGACCTATAACGCGGCAAAGCCAGGCACCAAGTATCATTTACAAGGTGTATATAACTACCTTTATAATGGCACTCAGCTGGTAATGTATGTAAACTATTCGGATACCCTGAGTTTACAATATAACTTTACGAAAAGCAATTAATCATTTAACACTATCTAAGGGTTAATTTTGTTATTCTATAAAAGCAGCAGTTGTTTTAGTAAATATTACAACTGCTGCATTTAATTCGGGTATTCATCAATTATAGCGAGAAAAGATTAATGCTGAGATCGGACATTGCAGAGAGCGAACTTATAGCGCAATGTAAAACAGGTAATTTAAAGTACCAGGAGATCTTATACACTAAATTTTACGGATTCGCGATGGGGGTAAGTTTACGGTACAGCATGAACCGTGAAGACGCACTTGAAGCCGTAAATGACGCTTTTATAAAAATATTTAAAAATTTTAAAGATTACGATACCGGAAAACCTTTTAAAGCCTGGCTTAGCACCTTTGTGATCAATACCTCTATAGATAAACGACGCAGGGAACTAAAATATCAATTGAATATTGATTTGGGCGAGGCGGTAATGGTTTTGAGTTCATCAGATACTGTTGGAAATCTGGAAGCTCAGGATATACTCAATTTATTAAAACTTTTACCATTAATACAAACCACAGTATTTAACCTGTATGAAATTGATGGTTACAGCCATGAGGAGATCGGTAAAATGCTGGGCATTGCAGCCAGCTCTTCACGGGTATACCTAACGAGGGCTAAAGAGAAATTAAGAAAATTATTATTAATCAGAACCGATAATGAGCGACGATCAGCTAGATAATGATTTAAGAGACCGCATTAAGCAGGTGTTTGATGATTATCAGGATGACACCGCTGAAGAAGGCTGGCTTTTACTTCGGAAAAAATACCCCGAGGAGAAAAAAGACCGCGCAATATTCTGGTGGCGCTTAGCAGGCGTTGCCGCGTTTTTATTATTGTTCTTAAATATTTTTCTATGGTATAAGGATGATAGAGGGTATAAGAAAAAGATAGCGGGCATCCATAAAATTGAGCGTATAGATTCTGCTGCATTGGCTACTTCCGGAGTTAAGGCAATTCAACGGGATTCTTCCATAAGAGACATAATTGCGTCTAAACCGGGTATTTCTAAAGCGATAGTTGGTAATGCTAAGTCATCTACTGTCGCGGGCAAATCAGTTATTTTAACTCAAGTAAATCAATCATCAGTTATTTCACATGTGTTGCCTTGTGTTACAATAGACAGTGGAGCTAATTACACTTCTAAAGCAACATTGACTGCCGCAAATAATAATAATAATAATACACCTATAATAGTTGATAGTGTTAAAACTACCGCACAAGCCTTCTCTCCTTCTTTAGCAGGTAAAAAAGATAATACCGCTAGTTTGCAACAACCAGTTGTAATAAGCAAAGCCATGCAGCAGCTTTTTGATAAAGAGGATAAAGCAAAAAAGAATACAGAGATACAACAAACAACAGCAAACAAAGTCGCTTTTGGGGTATATGCCGCTTCATATGTCAATTACGCTAAAGGAAGCCAGCGGCAATTTAATAATGGCGCGGGCATATCCTCCGATATTAGACTAACCGATAATCTTAGCTTATCAACAGGTGTGTCTATAGGCCAAAACACGTTGGCATACAACAGTACAATGCCGTCAATGCCGGTTGCAGCAGCTATGTTTGCCACAAACTCCCATAACTTTGCAGCCAGCGCAAACATGCTGCCTTTAGTTATTCCTACATCTAAAAACTTGAATGCAAATCTGGTAAATTTAGATGTTCCGGTAAATTTAAAATATAATTTCAACCCTCAAACAGGTAACACCTATGTTGCAGCGGGGTTAAGCTCAGGAACTTTTATTAACGAAAGTTATAATACTACTTACAATTATAACTCACCCGATAACAACTTGGTTCAGCAATCGCAGGATGCTAGTCATAAGTCGTTCGATAACTTCTATTTCGCGCAAATGGTTAACCTGGCATTTGGTGTGGGTTATCCTTTGGGTAGAAACCAATTAGTTATTGAGCCGTTTGTAAAATATCCGTTAAATGGCCTGGGCGATCAGCATATTCTTTTTGGCTCGGGAGGGATCAACCTGAAGTTTAATTTTGAGGCTTCAAAACCGAAGAAATAGAGATCACATTTTATCGATGGTATGATTAATAATAAATATTTCACTGTTTCCTTTTCACACTATTTAACGCCAGTTGCCAGTTAAAATAATCAGGATCTTTAGTCATTGTTTGTTTAATGACAGATACATAATCCGGGTTGAAATATGCAGCTAATGATAGTGTATACACTCCGCTTTCCGGGTTAAACAATGTTCCCGCCTTGTATCCTTTCTCGTTGTTTTTGGCACGCTTCAAGTCAAACGGAACCGTACTATTTACAAATTCGCCGTGCGTTTTATCGCCCAACATATAAGGGATCATAAAATCCACACACTTTTTAATTGACGCGCCATTAGGTGTTTGATAGTTGAAATAATCCTTACCTGTAGCCCGGTAAATCGCGATGCATGCTGTTAAAAGTGGTTCCAGATCATAAGTATGGTAATGGAAGGCATCCCGCTCTATAAAATCATGCGTGGTACCATCCGGATTTAAGTTTACGGCAAGCTGTTTTTCCAGTTCGGGGGTAATAAATCCATCGTATTTTTTAGTGTGCAGGGTAAAGGCAATTAGTGTGATAATTTTTATCCGGTGGGAATTCCAATTGTTGATGGCCGTGCCCCTGCCCTGTTTTGAGGAAGCGCTGTTTAATTCAGCATCGGCAACACTCTCCAGCCAATTATCAATTGTTTTTTTGTTTTGGGGTGAAGATTGATTCCGTACCAGATCATAACCTGTAATCATATCCTCCAGTTTAGTTTCATCTATCGGGTCGCCGGTTGCTTTATTTATATTACTCCAGGCTAAAAGAAACTCAGTGGCCTTATCAAGATAAGCTTTATCACCATAAAGCCTGTAAACTAATGCCAGCGAGTAAATTTTATAAGCATCTGCAACTGCTTTAATGGTGGCTGTTTTTGCCGGTTTACCTTCCAATAATCCCTCCGATCGTATTTCTGTTATTGGATCAGGCGTTTCTGTTAATGCCTTTTGCGCACTGATCAAAAAAAGATGAAATGCTTTTTTATAAGTCGATGGTGCCGAATTGTTAGTATCGATATCATGTCGCAATGCGCCAATTTCAACATTTGTCATACTAACAACCTGTGCATCCACGTAAGTATATGACACCAGCAAACTGATAAAAATAACGAGCTTTTTCATTTAATAATTGAAAGCTTTTTTTATCCCTAGCTCTAACCCGCGCAACTCAGCCAAACCCCTTAAACGGCCAATGGCGGAATAACCCGGATTAGTTTTTTTCTGCAGATCATCAAGCATTTTATGACCGTGATCGGGTCGAAAAGGCATGATGGTATCTTTTCTTCCCGCGCCTATCCGTTTTTGTTGTTCTTCAAGCAAAGCTTTCATAACCGAAAACATATCTACATCCCCTGCTAAATGATCAGCCTCAAAAAAGTTACCGTATTCATCGCGCGTGGTGCTCCTCAAATGGATAAAATGAATCCGGTCTCCCAGGCGTTGAACCATGCCGGGCATATCATTATCCGCATTTACCCCGAACGAACCTGTGCAAAAAGTGAGGCCATTATTAGGGCTATCTACCGCATTATAAATATCCCTGATATCTTGTTCATTACTTACCACCCGTGGCAGGCCAAGGATAGGAAATGGTGGATCATCAGGATGGATGCACATCAATACATCGTTCTGTTCGGCAACAGGAATAATCTGCTGTAAAAACCAGCTCAGATTGGCTTTTAAATCCTCGGAGCCAATGTTTTTATAACTATTGATCACGTGCAAAAACGATTCCAGTGTGTAGCCTTCCTCCGACCCGGGCAAGCCGGCAATAATATTTTTAACTAAAAGTGATTTAGCGCCTTCACCCAATCCCGCGAAGTACTCTTTTGCTCTTTGGATGATCTTATGGGTATAACTCCTTTCAGCGTTTGCCCTTTTCAGAATAAAAATATCAAACGCTGCAAAAGCCGCCATATCAAATCTTAAGGCTGTTGAACCATCCGGCATCAGATAATCAAGATCGGTACGTGTCCAATCAAGCACGGGCATAAAATTATAGCAAACAGTATGAATGCCGCATTTAGCCAGGTTGGTTAATGTTTGCTTGTAGTTATTGATGTATTGTTCGTAATTCCCTACGCGTTTTTTAATATCTTCGTGTACAGGCACACTTTCCACAACCGACCATATCAGGCCAGCTTCTTCAACTATTGATTTTCTTTTGATGATTTCATCCACCGGCCATGCTTCGCCATTAGGTATATGGTGCAAAGCGGTTACCACGCCAATTGCCCCGGCTTGCTTTACATCAGATAATGAAACGGGGTCATTTGGGCCATACCAGCGCCATGTTTGTTGCAAACTCATTTAATTTATATTTTTTTATTGATGATAAAAGAAAACTTATTCTTGAACCTTCTTCTTTATTATTGAATAATCGATTTGTTTAACCTAGTATTTTACAACGCCAGCTGTATTAAGTACCGGTTTACCTTGTTTCAAATGCTTTTGGCGAAGCAATGCCTCCAGGTAATAATAATCGGCATAAATAATGGGTACGTCGATTTCTGAACCTGCTGGTTTATGTCCGGTGCTGTGTAATAATAAAAATCCTTTATCGGCACCCAAAGGTGCTTGATAATTATTGTTAAGGCTGTTTAATATTTTGTCGGCTATTGCTTTGTAAATTTTACCATTGAAGCTATAAGTACTCAACTCATATAAAGCCGAAGCCATTATTGCTGCCGCAGATGCATCGCGCGGAACATTAGGGATAGCGGGATCATTGTAATCCCAGTAAGGAACAAGATCTTTAGGTAGGTTAGGGTTATTGAGAATGAAGTTAGCTATATTTTCCGCTTGTTTTAAGTATATTTTATTGCCTGTTTCGCGATAGCACATGGTAAAACCATACAATCCCCATGCCTGCCCTCGCGCCCATGCAGATTCATCGGAATACCCTTGTGCTGTTTGTTTATGTAATACTTTACCGGTTCCGGGGTCATAGTCAACCACGTGGTATGAACTATAATCAGCACGATAATGGTTTTTCATGGTGGTGTTTGCATGGGTAACCGCTATCTTATAAAAGCTGGAATCACCACTTAATTTTGTAGCTTCAAAAAGCAGTTCCAGGTTCATCATATTATCAATAATCACCGGGTATTTCCATTTTGTATTATCCCATGATTTGATGCAACCAACTATAGGGTTAAAACGTGTACTCAATGTTTTGGCCGCCTCTATAATTATTTCTTTATAATGCGCATCGTGTGTAAGCCTATAAGCATTACCAACGCTGCAATACATCATAAAACCCAAATCATGCGTACCGCCATTAGTTTTTTCACCTTCCATTATTCGAGTAAACACTTTGGCCTGACCCATCCATTTGGGATCGCCGCTATACTCATATAGCTGCCAAAGGTTACCCGCGAAAAAACCGGCACACCAATCATTGGGTGCTACCAGGTTAAGGCTACTATCAGGGTTTAAGGAGCGTGGTGAAAATAAATTAGCTTTTAACGATGATGCTTTTGTTTCAGCTGTTTTTTGAAGTAATACGTCAGTTTGCTTTTCGGCAAATAAAAGCGGTTTGGCTGTTTGCTGCGCAACTGAAGCGGTTGTGCATAAGGCTAAAATTAATCCGGTAATAGCTGTAAATTTCATATCAGGAACTTATACTTATTGAATCACTTTGATTTTGATAACCAGTTTTTTCACATCGTCATAACCGTCTACCTTAATATTGGGGCGGTGGGCATCCCGCGGAAAAAACAAGTAAAAAGTGCCGGGTTTAGCAATATAATAAGTACCGTCGGCTGTATAATTGGCGGCGTCCCGGGCTTCATTATAAGGAGTTACTACAGTTGCAGCGCTTACCGGCGCTACCTCTATTTTCTCTTCTCCCTTAATTACATATTGCAAGTCGATATATTTACGGTGTGACTCCCACTTTGCTTCATCCAATGTTTTTGACGGCCCATAAGTAATGGAAGCATAAGCATTATCACCATCAATTGGGTGTTTACCTACCGATAGGGTATCCAGGTTATGGTCCTTCAAAAACTGGAATACCTTATCCCAAACTGCTTTGCTGGCGTGGTATTGTTTATAAAATTCCAGTGCATCAACTGATGGAGCAACGTTTAATGAAAGTCCATTGGCCCACTCTTTACTATTCACCCATTCGCGGGCAGACTTTTCAGTGATTTGCGAGTATGCGCAATTTGTGGTTGTTAAAAATATAAAAGCAAACAGCGAGGCTGAAATAACAGTTAGTAATTTCATGATTAAATATATTAATCTGTTTAATTGGTTTTTATAACAATGGTTAATATCCCATTAATTTAATTCAATATTACAACCTATCTTTTTAAGATAGATGAAGTAGGCTATTATATTTCTACGCAATCGTTTTAGTAAACATTAAATACGCTGCAGTGCCTGGATGTAATTACATTCCTGAATGGAGATAAAATTACGTATAAGCCATCGTCTTTATTTAACTTTTTCTATATTGTACGCTACGCCGGGATTCAATGATCTGCCGGCTATTGATATCATATGAATTTTAACGCGGTTACCATAAGAGACATTGCAAAGGAGCTAAATTTGTCTGTTTCAACAGTGTCGAAAGCTTTACATGATAGTTATGAGATTAGCGAGAAAACCAAAAAACTGGTTTTAGAGTGCGCGCAAAGAAATAATTATCGCCCAAACCCCATAGCGCAAAGTTTAAAACAGGGCAATAGCAAGTCTATCGGAATAGTTGTTTCTACTATTGAGAACCAGTTTTTTTCACAAGTTATTAACGGCATTGAATCAGTAGCCCATAAAGAAGGCTATAATGTTATCATTACTCAAACCCATGAATCATACGATCTGGAAGTAAAGAATGTAAACCACCTTACTTCACGGTCAATTGATGGTTTGCTGATATCCCTGTCTACCGAAACACCGGATGTTGAACATTTGAAGAAATTGCATGCCCAAGGCTTGCCAATAGTATTTTTTGACCGGGTAACCGAGGAAATAAATACTCATAAAGTAATTTCAGATAATTATAACGGTGGATATGACGCGACCAAACACCTTATTGATTCCGGGTTCCGGCGAATAGCACATATTACCAGCCCACCAAATATTTCTATTACTAAAGAAAGACTCGCTGGCTATAAAGATGCGCTTACCGATGCGGGGATCTTTACACCAGATGATTATATTTGCTACTGCCCACATGGCGGAAGAGATATTAGCGAAATTGAGAACGCGCTCAATTTTTTACTAAATCTTAAAGATAAGCCGGATGCTATATTTACAACTTCTGACAGGATTACTACAACCACGATATCCTTATTAAATAAACTAAAAGTAGCCATACCAGCAGACATTGCTTTAGTTGGTTATACCAATACTACCCTTGCCGACATTTTAAACCCTCCCTTAAGCTCTGTTCATCAACAAGGGTTTGAGATCGGCCAAAAAGCAACAGAGATGTTGTTAAACCTTATTAAAAGTAAATGGCCTGTTACCGAATTTGAAACAGTTGTTTTGCCAACCCATTTATTTGTACGGGAATCATCTATAAAAAAAGATAAAAACCTTTGATTTTCCGTCAATAATGAGCTAAAAACCGTTAAAAAGTAACGCTTTTAAGTCGTTTTTTAGCCTAAAATTGCCTTTTTTTAAGTAAAAAACGCCTTAAAAACATTCTAAAAACCGTCTTTTCAGGGTGATTTGGGGCATTTTTCGATGCTTTTTTGTACCAATTGTACCACTTGTTTCACTTGTTCCATGGTACAGCAAGGTCTTAATATTATAATTAAGACCTTTTGTTATTAAATATCTATTTTTCATAAATGGCATATCGTTAAACGTTAACTGTGATGAAAATATCGCGATTTTTTTTCATTAATCTTAAATGCTAAATGCTTTAATTCAAGCCAGTTGAATTTTATAATCTATATTAGCTACATACCCAACCTTAGATATATAGCTGATTATAAATACTTTAAAACTAAAATATTTTATCAATTTTCTATATTAGGTTTTAATCGTATTGATAATACAAATTACCCTCCTTTTCTTTGATTCGGATTTGCCACCAATTCAAATCCAACAACCAATTATACTATAACCTTATGAAAATGAAATATTTACAGGCAAAAAACTTTGTGCTGCTTTTGAATGCGATCGCTAAATCGTACTTAAGCCACAATCTTCAAATTAACGAGAAGTTAAGCAAGCCAATTCATTTCATAAGCTGCAATATTATTTTATCCATAGAGAAATAATCACAACCTAAAACCAACTAAACTTTATAATAATGAATCAAGAATTACATCAAAAACAATCCCGGCATGTCTGGAAAAAAATTCTGTTTTTTTCTTTGATGGTCGTTGCTTTGCTGTTTTCAAGCATAGCCAAAGCGCAAACAGATCCTCCACAGTATGGGATGCCATTTACCGGCGTGCCTGATATCAGGGACGTAAACATGTACCAGGTACATAACCGCCCGTATAGCGCGGCCGGAAATTTCGCCGGGATCACAGCCCGGCTAGATAGCATCAAGGCTTTAGGCGTCAATGTTGTTTATGTTATGCCTATTTACCCGCATGGTACTGATTCAAGAAGCTCAGCATCGCCTTATTCAATTAAGGGAGATACCTCGGTAGCGACTGAATATGGCACATTAACAGATTTTAGAAACCTGGTTGCGGGATGCCACAGCAGGGGAATGGCCGTTATACTCGACTTTGCCGTAAATGGGACATCGTGGGATCACCCGTGGATAACAGCAAACCCAAGCTGGTATGTTCAAAGCGGTGGTGTAATTCAACAGTTAGCTGGATATAGCGATGTTGCCGCGCTTGATTTCACCAATACGGCTATGCGTGCGGCATTGGTTGCCTCTATGCGTTATTGGATATTTGCTGCCAATATTGATGGTTTCCGGTGTGATGATGCAAATAACCCACCCATTGATTTCTGGACAAATACGATTGCCAATTTACGAGGAATCACTACCCATAAATTAATCATGCTGGCTGAAGGTGACCGGCAGGCAAATTATACAGCAGGCTTTGATTATGATTTTGGTGATGATTTTTATTATGATGCATTAACGCCAATTGTTTCAGGATCATCAGTAAGCGTTATACAAACTATAACCAATACCGAGTATGCCAGCGCAACCGGCAGCCAGCAAATGGCAAGATATACCTCAAACCATGATGTTGAAACTACAACAACCGCCATACAGGAATTTGGCGGGCATGCCGGCGTAATAGCTAATTATTTGGTTTGCGCCTATATGCGTGGTGTTCCGTTTTTAACCAGCGGACAAGAAGTTGATTTTAATCAAACCATCCCATGGCCTTATCAAACAGTAAAAATAAACTGGGCCGCTAACCTTGGCGCTTCTGCTGATTTCAAAAAAGTAAATAACTACCGCACCTTGAGCGAAGCAGTAAGGCGCGGCACCATGACTAACTATTCCGACAATAATACCTGCGCCTTTACCAAAGCATCAACCACAACAACAGAAAAGGTGGTGGTAATGGTAAACATGCGGAACAGCACACAAACCTATACCATTCCTTCAGCCTTTGCAGGTACATGGAAAAATGCTTATACAGGCGCTACCGTTACCTTAACATCAGGTGCAACACAATCGTTAACAGCATTTCAATACATTGTTTTAACCAACCAAAGCGTTGCGACTATCGCGGTAACAGGCGTAACCATGAGCCCAACTACGGCATCCATAGCAGTTGGATCAACGCAGCAACTTACCGCTACCATTGCTCCGGCTAATGCCACTAACCAAAACGTAACCTGGTCATCAAGCAACACAGCCGTAGCAACAGTCGGCGCTTCGGGTATAGTTACCGCTGTAGGGGCCGGGACGGCCACCATTACTGTTACAACAGCAGATGGCAGCAAAACCGCAACATGTGCAGTAACAGCGGCTACTGTAGCAGTTACGGGTGTAACTATGAGCCCACCTACAGCATCTATCAATACAGGAGGAACACTGCAGCTTACCGCTACACTCGCGCCTGCAAATGCCAGCAACAAATCAGTTACCTGGACATCAAGCAACTCCGCGATCGCAACCATTAGCGCTACCGGTTTAATTACAGGGGTAGCAGCGGGAACAGCAACAATAACCGTTAAAACAGCAGATGGCAGCAAAACCGCGACATGCGCAGTAACTGTCACAGCCGCGCCAACTTTTACGGTTTATTTTTATCCTCCCGCGGGATGGGGAACAAGTATAAAAATATACTGGTGGAGCGCACTACCTTCAGGAGTATTGGCTGATGGTACATGGCCAGGTGTAAACATGACCAATGATGGCAATGGATGGTGGAGTTATACTTTTACTAATATAACTTCAACCAACCTGATATTTGACGATGGCGCAAATCAAACGGGTAACCTTAACCAGAATGTAACCGCATGGTATGAAAACAACACATGGTATACAACAAATCCTGGTACACCGGTGTCGGTTACTGGTGTTACAGTAAGTCCTACATCTGCAACCTTAGCAGCAGGGGCTGCACAACAGCTCACCGCAACTATCGCCCCAAGTAATGCATCTAATACCGCGGTTACCTGGTCATCAAGCAATACAGCCGTAGCTACAGTTAGTACTACCGGTTTAGTAACAGCAGTAGCAGCAGGCGCAGCAACAATAACTGTTACTACCAGCGATGGCAGCAAAACAGCAACATCAGCTATTACAGTAAGCGCGGTAGCTGTAACAGGTGTAACACTTAGTCCTACTACGGCATCGTTAACAACAGGTTCAACGCAGCAACTGACGGCAACTATTACACCTTATAACGCGACCAATCAAGCGGTTACTTACGCCTCAAGCAATACTGCGGTAGCAACGGTAAACAGTACAGGTTTGGTAACCGCGGTAGCCGCAGGTACAGCAACTATTACCGTTACAACAACAAGCGGCAGTAAAACGGCTACCTGTGCGGTAACTGTTACCGCATCAGGTACAACTACCACTTATTACAATATTTTAAACCGGTGGCAGGCCAACACTTACCTGTATGATGGTGGTAATGGCCAGGTTAAATATGGCACAAGCCCATCAGGCAATAACAACTATCAATGGTCACAGGTCGCAGGTCCAACAGGATATATTTTCCTGGTAAACCGTGCGACAGGTAACATGATGGATGTTGAAGACCAAAATGGAGCAATTGAAGCCAACGTTGGCAACAGCACCTGGTATAGCGCAATGTGGTCGGTAGTTTCAACCGGGGATGGGTGGAATTACCTGGAAAACAGATGGCAAACCAGTGATTGGATAAACATACAGGCATTAGCTGGATATGCCCAATACAGTGGCGCGTCTTCGGGATTTTACAGTGCTGAATGGCAGTTTGTAAATGGTACCCAGGTAAGCATGGCGCAACATGACAGGAACTACCTTGCCGACTCCGCGGCTGTAGCAAATTATAATATCGCTACACCAAATAATGGGGAACCATTGGTACACTCTGCGCTTTCACCTAACGGTGATAGTGTAAATGATGTATTAACCATCGACAACATCGCCAATTATCCAGACAACAAAATTATGGTAATGAATACCGGCGGTACAAAAGTTTTTGAATCAGCAGGATATGACAACACAACCAAAACCTTTGATGGACATTCAAGCGTAACGGGGGCGATGGTACCACAAGGAACATATTTTTATGTGTTACAATACAAAGCTAAGGGTATAACAAAAACCAAAACCGGTTATATAGTACTTAAATATTAACCAACATGTGTAAATATAATGCCGGCGGTAAGGATTACATCAAAAAATCTTACTGCTGGCATTATCAATTTGAATAGAATATTCAATCGTCGACATTTCAAAATTTCACCGTAAACATTAAATGGATCTAATTATAAACAAACTTAATATCACTCAAAGCTTGCGGCAAAAGGCTCTTAAATTATTTGTGCTGGCGGTTATTTTTGTGTTTTATTCTTATAACTCATCGGCTCAAACTACTGTGCCATTCAGTTATACACAATACATGAATAACCTTACCCCAATTAATTCCGCCTATTCGTTAATTGATCAGGCAGGGTCATTCACAGGTGTTATCAGAAAGCAATTTACGGGAATAGACGGGGCACCATCCACCTATCTTGTTGATGCAAGTATACCGCTTCCGGATATGGGAGCTTCAACAGGATTTATTGTTCAGAATGACCAGATCGCTATTGAGAAACAAACCGAAGCAAGCTTCTTTTTCGCGAAATCAATACAATTAGATGATAAGAACTTTTTGGCAGTATCTGCAAATGCGGGCATACGCGCGTATAAAGCCAATTACTTATCTATTGATGACAACAATGACCCTTTATTTAATAGTAACGTTAGCGAAACAAAAGCCAATCTGGGCTTTGGCGTATTGCTATACAGCGATACTTATTATGTTGGTATTTCGATGCCGGAACTTACTCTACGCAGCCTGGGCACCGCATCGCTACAAAACAATAACTACTTCAAAAACCATTACTATTTCGCGGGAGCATACATAGCCGAGTTAAGTGATGACTTTAAACTTAAGCCTTCAGTATTGGCTACATATTCCAGTGGATCGCCTGTGATAGCTGATTTTGCAGGTTTGTTTTATATTAAAGATGTATTAGGTTTCGGCGCAAGCTATATAACTAACAGTCAGGCAGCATTAATATTGGATATAAATACAGGTATCATTCATATCGGCTACGGTTACCAATTCGGCACAAATAGTGCAAACCTGGGTGGCTACAATAATGCAACCCATGAAATTATGCTTAGTTATCGTTTTGGCGAGGGAAGTTCGACACCAAAAGTTTTATAACATACACTAAAGGAATGTAATGGAAAAGAATATAAAAACAGGAACGCGCCCAAATTTAAGAACCAAACAGTTCTCAACACTACACATTGAAATATTTGAACAAATACTTATCTCGGGCAAAACAAACTGGGAGTTAAATAAACAATTTGGCTACACCAAACGGTCGCACTGCATAGTCGACCATTCGCGCAGGGTAATGTATAAGCTTCTTGCACTGGAAAAACTTACCAGGGATGAGAATATGGAAAGAGTAATTTATCCGCGTATTTACAAATTTTGGTGGAAACGTTTGCTTGATAAGCATAGGGACGCCTTGTTATTAAAAGCAATTAAACCGGTCTATTATGAAAAAGTAGCTTTCTATATTTAGAAACTATTTTCCTAACAAAACAAAGCCATCTTTAAAAAATGGCATTGTTTTGCAGTTAGAGTTATACGCAGTGCTAAACTACTTTTATAACAATTTTACCCCTGCTACTTTTATTCGAGCTTAATATTTCTGCCTTCTTAGCATCCTCCAAACTCATAACCGCAGAAACTACAGGGCTTACTTTTCCCTCATCAACCAAGTCTGCAATTTGTTTTAAATCTGCAGGATATGATTGAGCTGTAAATCCTTCTAAATGAATATGTTTTTCTTTTGCCTCTTCCTGAAACTCCGGTTGCACCGTTGTTATTAATCTTCCGCCTTCTTTTATTACTTGAATTGAACGTTGTTGGGTGTCTTTGCCAATTAAATCAAATACTAAATCAACCTCTGAAACCTTTTCTTCAAAACGTTCATTTTTATAGTCGATGGCTTCATCGGCTCCTAATTGTTTTATAAAAGATAAATTCTCAGCAGCACCGGTACCAATAACATAAGCGCCTTTCCACTTGGCAAATTGAACCGCAAAGCTACCTACACCGCCTGACGCCGCATGTATTAATACTTTTTGCCCTTTTTGCAATTTACCATATTGGAATAGTCCTTGCCAGGCAGTTAAGCCTGCTAAAGGGATAGCAGCAGCATTTAAATGATCTATACTTTTGGGTTTAGGGCTAAGTTGATTGGCTTTTACAACCGCGTATTCGGCAAATGCGCCATTGGTTGTAGGAAATGGCCTGCCGTATACCTCATCGCCAATGCGCATATTATGCACTTTTTCACCTACACTTTCAATAACGCCTGAAACATCCCAACCCATTGTTAATGGAAATTTTGTTGGAAATTTCTGTTGTGCTTCACCGGCAAATATTTTCTGATCAACCGGGTTTACGCTGCTGGCATATACTTTTACCAGTACCTCATCTCCGGCCGGTTTTGGTATTTCTATATCCTCTAATTCTAATACGTCCGGTCCGCCAAATTCATGAATTCTTATCGCTTTCATAGTTTTATTAGTTTATGATATTATAATTAATAACATAAACCATGCCTTAAAGCAACTTAAGCTCTGATTTGTTATTTATCAATCAATCTCTTCCAGTCCGGATTATTTTTCAAATAAGATTGGATATATGTGCAAAAAGGGCGCATTTTAAGATGATTTTCCTCCAGGTATTTGAAAGTTTTTTCAACAAGAATTTTGGCTATCCCTCTATTTCGTAGTACTTCCGGCACCTCAGTATGAATTAACAGAAAAGTATCCCCTGTGCGCCTATAATCAATAAACGCACGCTGCCCATCAACAATCATTTCAAAACTATGATCGGTTTCATTGTTTACTAAAGGTAATTCATTATACATAGCAATATTAGAGTTATTTGATAAAGACATTATAATGCAAATTAGCCATTTCAATACAGACCTATATATTATTATATAAAATCGACCATATATGATTTAATAACTTTTAGAAAACCATAACGTATAACAAGAAAAATGACTGCCTTTTAATGCCTTATATAGTCAAACCTTATTGTAAAACAACGTTTTCTGCCAAAACAATCAAGAGCGGGTATATATCATTATTTGCGAAATTTTACGGTGTGCTTGCTTTATTAACTTTGGGTAACACACAATGTGGCAAAGCGCAAAATCAATATACAGATATCTCCTATTTACGGGTTAATGATGGTTTATCACAAAGCAACATTAAATCGACAATCAAAGATAATCAAGGCTATCTTTGGTTTGCGACGGATGACGGCTTAAATCGTTATGATAGCCATGCTTTCAAAATTTACAGGCACATTCCCGGCGATCCGCATTCTTTATTGGTGAATAACATTGAAACACTATTTAAAGATAGTAAAGGCAACATTTATGTTGGTACAGGTGGTGGCGGTTTAAGTTTATACAACGCTAAACAGGATTCATTTACAAGCTTTACACTTATTAAAGATGATGCTGCGACATTATCAAATAACGATGTTACAAGTATTTATGAAGATAAAAAGAATAATCTGTGGGTAGGCACATATTCGGGATTAGATTTGTTTAATCCTAAAACCGGGAAAGTCAAACGTTTTCTATATGAAAAAGATAAAGAATATATACCCGAGCATCACATCCGTTCGATCACTGACGATGGTAGCGGGAATCTTTTTTTAGGTACTGACGGCGGCCTTATCTGGTTTAATTGCAGTGATGGACAATTCATATTATATCGTCACCAAAATAATGATAACTCAAGTATCACAAGCAACCACGTTAACGCTTTATTAAAAAGGAATGATGGCAATATTTGGGTTGGAACGTTTGATGCCGGGTTAGATCTGTTTAATCTGAAAACAAGAAAGTTCACGCACTTTAAACATCATCCGGGGGATACATCATCGCTAATAAACAACAATGTACTTTCGCTGGCTTACGTAAATCCTCAGAGGCTGCTAATAGGAACAGAAAAAGGTCTTGATCAATTTGATGAGAATACTAATGTAATAACATCTTATAAAACCGATAATCCTGGCGTTCAGCCTTCCGTTGGCTCTATCTTTTTCGATCAGGGAATTTTATGGTTGGGTGTATATAATGTGGGTATAGTTAAATATGATAGTAATATTTCATCGTTCGCGCATTACTATATTAATACCAACTCTACCGGTGAATTGAACAATAACAGTGTAAATACTTTTGCTGAAACAGCGGGTGGTTTTTATATTGGCATTGATGGTGGCGGCATTAGCTATTTTGATAATCGAACTAAAAAAATAACCAATAACAAGGTTTCATTAACCGGGAAAGTGATCCTATCACTTTTGAAAGACAGCAAGGATAATTTATGGGTAGGCACCTATGATAATGGCCTTAATGTTCTGGATAAAAATAATAAGCTAGCAGCACATTATGTAAGTGGTAATTTGCCAACAAACATTACCGGCACATCTGTTTTTGCCTTAATGGAAGACAATGATAATAACATATGGGCAGGTGTTGACGATGGTGGTGTAAACGTTATTAAGGATGGCATTATCATAAACAAGTTTAAACACAATATAAATGACACCCTCCATAGTTTAAGTAATAACGATGTAAGAGCTTTATATCAGGACAAGGCAGGTAATATATGGGTAGGCACTTTTGATGGATTGAATTTATATAATGCTACTAATAACACTTTTACTCATTTTAAAACCTATAACTCCGGCTTAACTAATAATGTAATATCCTGTATTTTTGATGATAGTAAGGGTAATTTATGGGTTGGAACATTTGGCGGTGGGCTTAATTTATATAATAAAATAACCCACAGATTATCTGCCTATACCTTTCCTGACAATACAATTTATTACCATATAAGCGGAATAGTTGAAGATAAATATGGCTTTTTATGGGTTAGTACCGGCAATGGGATAATACAGTTTAAACCCGATATTAAATATTTCAGGCATTTTACAACTTTAAATGGGTTACAGGGGGCAGAGTTCTCGCATAACTCCTGTTTACGGGCAAAAAATGGCGATTTGCTATTCGGAGGGTTAAATGGTTTTAATGTTATTAACCCCAGTCATTTACCCAGCAATAAATACATTCCACAGGTAGTTTTAAGTGATTTTCAATTGTATAATAAAACAATTGAACCGGGACCAAATTCTATTCTAAAAAATAGCATTAACCAAACCAGTCATATTAAGCTTTCGCATAGCCAATCTGTTTTTACTGTTGAGTATACTGCACTCAGTTATACGCTACCTGAATTAACCCAATATGCATATCGGTTAGTCGGCTTTGAAAAAGATTGGAACTATGTGGGTAAGCAAAACAAGGCTACTTACACTAATTTAGATGCCGGCGACTATATATTTGAAGTAAAGGCCGCTAATAATGATGGTTTATGGAACAATAAGCCTTTAAAATTAAAAATAACTATAGTGCCACCCTTTTGGTTAACCTGGTGGTTTAAGTTGCTAACTGCACTTGCTGTTATCGGGATATTTTATGGTTATTATCGGTCCAGGGTACGTTATATAAGAGCCAAAAAAACTGAGCTGGAAAAAATAGTAAAAGAGAGAACTGCCGAAATTAAACAACAGGCTAACGAACTTCATAATCAATCAGAAGAACTATTTGCTTTGAACGAGGAACTGATGGCTCAATCGGAAGAGCTATTAATACAACGGGAGCAGGAATTTAAAGCCAGAATGAGTGCTGAAAAGGCAAATAAAGCCAAGAGCATATTTTTAGCTACTATGAGCCACGAGTTGCGTACGCCAATGAATGGTGTAATGGGCATGGCCGCACTACTTACCGAAACGCAATTAAACCCCGAACAACGTGAATATGCAGAAACTATTAGCAATTGCGGTGAGAGCTTAATTAATGTTATCAATGATCTGCTGGATTTTTCAAAGATAGAGTCCGGAGAGATGAAGCTTGACATTCATGAATTTAATTTGAAGCAATGTATTGAGGATACGATAAGCATATTTGTACGCAATGCTGTCGATAAACAAATTAAAATTGTTTATGATATTGATCAATTCATACCCGAAACCATTAGTAGTGATAAACTAAGGTTAAAACAAATTTTAAATAACCTGCTAAGCAATGCGCTCAAATTTACTGATGCCGGCAAAATATCACTTACTGTTAAATTACTCGAAAACCTGGGTGACAATTTAAAGCTATCGTTTGAAGTAAAGGATACTGGCATAGGCATTTCCCCAGAGCACTTATCAAGATTATTTAAACCGTTCTCGCAGGGTGATGCATCAATAACGCGCAAATATGGTGGCACAGGCCTGGGGTTGGTAATTTGCGAAAGGTTAGTTGATATGCTTGGTGGATCTATTAATATAGAAAGCACTGTTAATAAGGGCACTTGCATCAATTTCAGTATTTTAAGCAAAACAGAATCAGATCAACAAATAGAGAATCTCAACATCAATACACAGGATACAAGAGATGATGTATCGAGTGATTTTAAGAGTAAGTTTCCACTAAAAATATTAGCGGCGGAAGACAATGCCATCAACCAAAAAGTTATAAAGCACATGCTTAATAAATTAGGGTATGAACCTGTTCTGGTAAAAAATGGTAAAGAAGCGGTGGAGGCTATTAAAGCAAATGACTTTGACGTTATTTTAATGGATATTCAAATGCCTGAGATGGACGGCCTTGAGGCTACAACTATCATTCGTAAACAAAATTCACCAAAGCCAATTGTCATTGCGATGACAGCCAGCGCCATGGCCGAGGACAAAATAGCGGCACTAAATGCAGGGATGGATTATTTTTTATCAAAACCAGTTAGCTTTAATCAATTAATGGTCGAGTTGAAGAAGGCCTTTATGACTACTATTCAGTAATTGCAACAACAAAACTTGAGGGTTTGTTCTCTTACATGGATTCGAACCACGATCTTCTGAACCAGAATCAGACATGTTACCCTTGCACCATAAGAGAATTTGCGATCGCTTAAACAGCGATCGCCTCAAATATCTAAAAACAGCTCAATTAAAAAAAATTAAAGCTGTAAAAAAGTGATTAATATGATAATTGGTTATGCCAAATCAATCTCTTTGGCCAAATAAACATCCTGAACAAGGTTTATTAACTCTACCCCTTCGTTAAATGGGCGTTGGAATGATTTACGACCCATAATTAAGCCTGAACCGCCTGCCCTTTTATTAATTACAGCCTGTTTAACGGCATCGGCAATATCACTTGTTCCATGAGATTCGCCGCCGGAGTTTATTAGTCCTGCCCTGCCCATGTAACAATTTGCTACCTGGTAACGGCACATATCAATAGGGTTATCAGTGGTCAGCTGGCTATACATCAACGGGTCAGTTTTACCAAATTTTATAGCCGTAAAACCTCCGTTCACATCCGGTAGTTTTTGCTTGATGATGTCAGCCTGAATGGTTACACCTAAATGATTAGCTTGCCCAGTTAAATCAGCAGCAGTTTCATAATTTACTCCATCTTTGGTAAAAGCATTATTGCGGGTATAACACCATAAAACGGTGGCCATACCTAACTCATGCGCACGGTCAAATGCTTTAGCAATTTCCACAATTTGATCGTCAGAGTCTTCCGAACCAAAATAAATGGTAGCACCAACGGCGGCAGCTCCTAAATTCCAGGCGTCATCAACCGTACCAAAAAGTATTTGTTTATATTTTGTTGGATACGTTAACAACTCGTTATGATTGATCTTAACAATAAACGGAATTTTATGCGCGTATTTACGTGCTACAATTGCCAGGTTACCAAAAGTTGTTGCAACAGCATTACAACCTGCTTCAATTGCCAATTTTAAAATATTTTCCGGATCGAAATATATAGGATTCTTAGCAAATGATGCCCCGGCTGTATGCTCAATTCCCTGATCGACAGGTAAAATAGACATGTAGCCAGTACCTGCCAAACGGCCATGATTATGTATGGCCGCAAGGTTGCGCAAAACCTGTGGATTACGGTTGCTATTTATAAAAATGTTGTCAATAAAATCAGGTGAGGGAACATGCAGCAAATCTTTCGAAAAAGTTGTGCATTTATGCTGCAGTAAACTATCGGCATCGGCACCTAATAGCTCAAGTATCTTGTTGTAAGCCATAATTATGTTTAAAAGGTTGAAAATATAAACACTAACTTAAGCTTATTGTTGTTTTAAATGTGTCTGATTTATGTAAATAACATTTAATTATAACAATTCGGGGCTCCTTAATTATTACTACTTTAGCACTTTAATCGATCTCAGGAATATATGCCGGTACTTGAATTCACCCTAATTATACTTGTTGGTTCATGTTTTGCAGGATTATTAGGCTCACTAACCGGCCTCGGTGGCGGTTTTATAATTATCCCTTTACTTACCGTATTTCTGCATGTTGATATACATTATGCCATTGGCGCTTCGCTGGTATCAATCATAGCAACATCTTCAGGCTCGGCTGCGGCTTATGTTAAAGAGGGCATAACCAACATGCGTTTAGGTATGTTTTTAGAAGTAGCTACTACCTTAGGCGCTGTAACCGGTGCAATGGTTGCTGTATATTTCCCAACCAATTTGTTAGCTATTTTACTAGGCGTAATTTTAATCACTTCTGCACTGCTTACTTTGCGCAAAAAAGCCGTACAAATTGCACATCAGAAAAATACTTTAGCTGAAAAATTAAAGCTGAACGGAAGCTATCCCGGCGAAAATGGCACTGTAGAATATAGTGTGAGCCGCATTGGTGGCGGATTTATAATGATGCTTTTTGCAGGGTTGTTATCCGGTTTGTTAGGCATAGGGTCAGGGGCTTTAAAGGTTTTGGCTATGGATAATATTATGCGCATTCCTTTTAAAGTATCAACTACTACCAGTAATTTCATGATAGGAGTTACCGGGGCAGCAAGCGCGGTGGTATATTTGCAACGCGGGTATATTGAGCCGTCAATTTCAATGCCGGTGGTTATTGGCGTATTAATAGGCGCGATGGTAGGGTCGAAAATATTAGTAAAAACAAAATCATCAGGTTGGCTACGCTGGGTTTTTGTTATTGTAGTGATAGGGTTGGCGTCGCAATTAATTTATAACGGACTAATTGGTAAAATATAATATGGCAGCTAAGGCACGTTTTAAGGATACCGACATGCAGGCAGTTATTGGCTGGGTATTACGCATTGGCGTTATTGTATCTGTAAGTGTGGTTTTCGTTGGTGGCGTAATATACATATATCGGCACGGCGGTTTAATACCCGATTATTCAAAGTTTAACGGTGTCCCTAATTTTGTGCAATTGCACGGACTTGTAAATGGAATTATTAACCTAAGGGGCCGATCAATAATACAGGCGGGAATTATACTGCTTATTGCCACCCCCATACTGCGGATAGTATTCTCAACCGTAAGCTTTGTACTTGAAAAAGATTATTTATATACAGGTATAAGCCTTTTAGTGTTGCTTATAATCATCGTAAGTTCAATAAGTGGGCATGTAGGCTAATCGGCCTTAATTATCAATAGTACTAGGATTCAACCTTTTTAGCTCATCGGCATTTCCATTTTGTTGCTTATTACTTTTAATAGTCTGCCTACCAAATCGGTAAGTAAACGTGGCTGTTACAAAACGGCTGCCGGCTTTTTCAAACCCAGTAAGATTCAGGTTTTGGTACTGTGAAGTATATCTGTACTCCTGCGAATTAAATATATCGCTTATAGCCAGTTTTATGCTGCCATTATCATTCAAAATTGACTTGCTAACCCCAGCCCTTGTAGACCATTCATCGGCATACTGTTTAATGCCATAATAGGTTGGCGACTCCCAGCCGGTAAATAGTTCAGCCCGTATAGTATGTGCGAGGGTAAAGTTTTGAGTAATTTTTATTTCAAAATCTGTTGTTGTTTTATCAGGATTACCTGTATTATAAACATATTTTTGATATGATCCATACAAATAAACATTGGCGTTCCACCATTTGGTAACGTCAACAGGCAAGGTTGCCTCAGCATTATATTCATAGCGTGTACCAATATTACTTATAGTCGAGGTAAATACTTTAGTCGAATCATTCTGCTGGAATATATTCACAAAGAAATCTGTTGTTACCTGCACGCTCAAATCTAACTTATATTTCTGTTTAAACACATCAGTTACCTGGTACGTTGTAAAGTACTCCGGTTTTAAAAAGGTATTACCTGTACTGTAGGAATATTCATCAATGTAGGCCACAAACGGGTTAAGATCTTGATATTGCGGGCGTGTTAAACGGCGATTATATGCCACTACTAAAGTATTATCTTTATCTACCCACTGTGTAATTTCCACATTTGGAAAGAAATCTAAATAACTGCTGGAAGTAGTCTTATTTGGATTAAGTGATTCGGCTAATGAACTGGTTTGCTCTGCGCGAAGACCCAATGCAATGCCGGTATTATTAAGCTTATCATCATAATTAATATAGGCTGCGTTAATTCGCTCGTCGTAAGTAAAATGATCTGTTAATGATGGCACGGGAATATAAACAGAATCAGCAGAAGATCGTTGCTTAAAATCGATCATGTTATTACTATTCGCCTGATTATTCCGTAAGCCAAGGCCAAGAGTACCCGTTTTAGATAATGCTTGGGTAAAATCTATTCTTTCTGATCTTACATTAATTTGAGATGGTGAATTATCTACATAAAAAAGTGGATCTTGATATTGAATGCCGTCGGCATCAAAGAAATTATTCTCTAATAACTCCGCTGAGTTTCTTCTATAGGTCGAGTAATCAAAATCAGCGCTTAGCGTGGTGTTATCCTCCTTACCAAAACTGCCTTTATAATTAAAATTATAGTTAAGGTTAGTAATAGACCGATTGATATGGGAATTTGTAGTAATATTAGAATCTAACGATCCTTGATTTAAAATATCTGTCGTATTATTTTTGTCAATATCAATTTGATTATGATAGCCATACATTAAAACGCCTACAGTTTGTTTCGCGCTTAAATTATAATCTATTCCGCCATTAAAACCATTATTTAACAAATGAGTAATACCCAAATAATTTTCATTAAGAGCTGTTGAGCCTATCGTTCTATCAATATCAAGTATACGCGGGATTTTACTATCACTGAAATTATAGTTGCCAAAAAAGTTTAAATTTTTGATCCGGTAATCCAGGTTGATACCTGAGCTCAATCTATAATCCTGACCAGCGGCGGCACTTTCAATAATATTTGCCTTAAAGCCATAATCCTTGCTCTTTTTTAATATGATATTGATAACACCACCACCCGCTGCATCATATCTGGCAGGTGGGTTACTGATGATCTCGATTTGGGTTATCATACTACTCTGATAACTTTTCAGTAAATCAGCCAGCTGTTCATCAGTCAATTGCCCAATGGGCTTCCCATCAATGGCTATCAGGGCCTTTTGGCCACCTTTAATATAAACCCCGTTATCTAAAATGCGAACACCTGGCGCAGTACCCAATATATCAAAAACCGAATTACCGGCAGCAAGTATGCTTCTATCTACATTAAGTATGGTCTTATCCGGCTTAACTTCAATGTAATCTCGTTTAGCTGTTATAGTTACTTCTTTTAAATCCTTTGTTGCAGGTAATAACAAAACATCCGGCAAGTGAATATTAACATTTACAATCCGAATTGGTGAGCTATAAAGCTTTTGGTACCCGATCTTATTAATTAATAAGATATAATTGCCGGGCGCTACACCCTTTAGTTCAAAAACACCTTGGTTATTACAAACAGTGGATTTAACAGAAGACGAGTCAGAATTTTGAAGCAATGTGATTGTGGCGCCCCCGGCAAATGATGTACTTGTAATAATAACCCTACCTGTAATAGTATAGCTACTTTGTGCGTACGAAAAGGAATATATGATTACGATGATTCCTGTTAAAAAGAACCCGGCCAAAAATTTCATTAATAACTGTCAGTAAAACTGCTATATTTTGTGTTAAGGTAACTATAGTTAAACGCTAAGTTAATAATAAAAAATTAATCGTGAAAAATTTTGATAGAGAACTAATCATACTGTTACTCCCTAAATGTTCAAATTATCCTTAAATTAGTACGCTAATTAAGCCCCTATAAAGTGAAAAGATTTAAAATGAGGAAATTTATTTTTTGTGTTACATTGCTATCATGTGTTGTTAAAATATGGGCACAAGCAGAACCTGTCAGCTACCACACAGCTATAAGTACTATAACTTCTAATAACGCAGTTGATCCGTCGTTGGTTGAAACACCTATTACCGTAAAAACATTGGTAGGAACAATTTCGGGCACTTTAACTACACCTAAAGATGTATCAGGCAAAATCCCTGTGGTAATAATTATACCAGGTACAGGCCCTATTGATCGTGATGGCAATAGCAATAATGGCTTAAACACAAATATGTACAAGCTATTAGCTTATGCATTAGGTAAAAGTGGAATTGCCTCTGTACGTTATGATAGAAGGATGGTTGGCCAAAGTACCGGTAATCAAAAAGAAAATGAGCTGAGATTTGAGGATAACGTAGATGATGTAGTGAGTTTAATTGAGATGCTGGCAACTGATGAACGTTTTTCGAAAATAGTTATAGCAGGGCACAGTGAAGGGGCGTTGGTAGGTATGCTGGCAACCAGTGATGAGCCTGTAAAAGGATTTATCTCACTAGAAGGTGCAGGCTACCCCGGCGAAAAAATATTGATGGATCAAATGAAAAACCAGCCGCAGTACATGGCCGATGGTATAAAGAATATATTGGATAGTTTACGAAGAGGCAAAATAAATCCAAATGTAGATCCACAATTGTACGGTATTGCACGCCCTAGCGTACAGTTTTATATGATGTCATGGTGTAGATATGACCCTACGCAAGTGATAAGAAAATTAAAGATGCCGATACTACTTATCCAAGGCACTACCGATTTACAGGTAACTCCTGATAATGGCCAGAAACTAAAAAGTGCAAAGTCAAGCGCTATTTTAATGCCGATAAGAGGTATGAATTATGTATTAAAAACATCACCGTCAGACAAAGAGCCAAACTTAGCTACCTATAAACAGCCTGACCTGCCACTTAATGCGGAAATGGTAGCGGATATAGTTGATTTTATACAAAAGCTAAAATAGCGAAGTATTAAACTATTTTAATTTGATAAGCAGCTAACAACCCCGCTAATCCCTGCGAAGAAAAAACCGCATTTTTAATGTTGTTAAGCTCAGGATAGATTATATAGTTATGTGCATCAACAAAGTTAACTGTACTCAGATCGGTACGATTAAAAACAGCGCCCATTAAATCTGAACCGCTAAAAGATGAGCCTGCCAAATTAGCCTGGCTAAAGGTTACTTCTTTTATCGATGATTTGTAGAATTGTGTTTTCGTCATTTTTCTACCCATAAATGATGAATAATCTAATATACAGCAGTCAAATTTAACCCCAAATAAAAAGCTAAGGCAATCGCTAAAATTTACACCCAATATTTTACAATTGATAAAAGTTATATCATTTAGTGTCGTGCCGTTTAATGTAACCATTGATAAGTTACAATCCTGAAAAGTACATTCTAAGAATTTATTGTGTGACAGATCCGTATCTGAAAGATCACATTTTTTGAATATACAGCTTTGAAATTCCCTGTTTTTGATTGCTTTTCCGGTATAACTTATACCTTCAAACGTCTTATTATCATGTGCAAAAGCTGTATTTAGTGTATCCATATGTGTATACAGCAAATATATAATTTAAATGCTCTTTACTTTTTCCAGGCACCTAATAATCTTCTTATAATAATAATTTCAGCTATATGATATGCGGTATGATCAGCCAT
Organism: Mucilaginibacter tundrae; assembly: GCF_013408825.1. Classification (GTDB taxonomy): domain Bacteria; phylum Bacteroidota; class Bacteroidia; order Sphingobacteriales; family Sphingobacteriaceae; genus Mucilaginibacter. The sequence continues at coordinate 245,009 of NZ_JACCBZ010000005.1, read as the reverse complement.
TTGCAGTGCTTCCTGTAAAATAGTTTGCCCGTTTCCACCCGGGATTGGTTCATACAAATCACCCTTCTCAACAAGCGAAATAAACTCATCCCTGTCACTATTAATTTGCTTAACAGAATTATTCCAGGCATCATCATCTGCGGGTGCGCTTTCTTTAGGCCAGTATTCATCGGGCCATTTCGGCGATTTATGATCAGGGTGAATACAAAAATTCAGCATATCCCATTGTGCAATTCTAATATGTTCAACCAACTGCCAAATGCTGTAAGGTAAGCTATGGGGCTTAACACCGCGTAATTCGGCCGGTAAACCAGCCAATGCATCTTTTAAACCGGCATGCGCGTTGCCGCCCAGTAACAATTTTGATAATTCGTCAACTAATTTCTTATTCTGCCTATCCATTGATGTAATTTTACTTATAACAGCTATACTGATTTTTAGTTGCCGAAATTTGATAATTTAAATCGCAATAACGATTGACGAATTGTGTCGGTTTTATTTGATGATTTTATTTCGACTAAAAGTTTTAAGTTTACTTTTCAAAAATTAATTGATCCCACAGTGAATAAAATAATCATACCACTCCTGCTTGCGGCTGCATTTTTTACAGGTTGTAAAAAAGATGGTTCTATTGACCCACAAGCAGCTAAAGACGATGCTGGATTTACCATATATGAAAGCTCATTTTTGGATGCCTTATGGAAGCATGACCCCGATTGGGCCACATCAGTAGGATATCATAAATATGATAGCCTTTTATATGCCCCAAGTAATAAAAATCGCGACAAGATGCTCGATTTTGACAAAGTGCAACTTGATTCACTGGATCATTACCCGGTAGAAAAATTATCACAGGACAATAGGATAGATTATTATTTAATTCAAAACCAGTTGCAATATTCGCAATGGCAAATTACCACCTTAAAACAATTCATGTGGGATCCAAGCCAGTATAATGTAATTGGCTCTTTCGCTACCATTCTGAACGAACATTATGCCCCGCTGGATAAACGCCTCCGTAATTTTTATGAAAAGATGGCCTTTATTCCCGAATATTATAAAGAAGCGGAGAAGCAAATTAAAGATCCGGTTGTTGAACTCACCAATCTAGCAGAAGAACAACTCACGGGTGGTTCGGCAGTTTTTGAAAAAGATTTTGCAGATTCATTAAGTAAAACAAAAATACCTGAAACGGAAAAGAAATTAATGCTTGACCGGGCAACTGCATCAGTTACTGCCATAAAGGGTTTTGTAGATTGGTTAAAAAATATGAAGAATGATCACCCTCGAAGCTTTAGATTGGGTAAGGAGTTTTACGATGATAAACTCAAATACGAGCTGCAATCACAATATACCTCGCAACAGATATTTAACGCTGCAATGGAGCGAAAAAAATATGTGCATCGAGAAATGGCAAAACTTAGCAAACAGCTATGGCCTAAATATTTTGGCAGCAAGGCGATGCCAAAAGACAGTCTTGATTTAATAGCCCAATTATTGGATACGATCTCTGCTCAGCACACCACAGTTGCAGAGTTTCAATCAACTATTGAAAATACAATACCTAAGTTAACCTCGTTTGTAAGAACAAAGGACCTGGTTACACTTGATGCATCAAAACCACTTATTATTCGTAAAGAGCCTGCTTATATGGCTGGTGTGGCCGGTGCATCTATGAGTTCCCCTGGCCCTTATGATAAAGATGGAAACTCCTATTATAATGTTGGTAGTTTAGCAAATTATTCACCTGAAAAGGCTGAGAGTTATTTGCGCGAGTACAATAATTATACTTTGCAAATCCTGAGTATACATGAAGCTATACCTGGCCATTATGTTCAATTAATTTATGCAAATCAATCACCAAGCTTAATAAAATCAGTATTGGGTAATAATGCCATGATTGAGGGATGGGCAGTATATGGTGAGCAAATGATGATGGATAATGGTTACGATAGTACTGAACCTGAGATGAGGTTAATGTGGTATAAATGGCATTTACGTTCGGTTTGTAATACTATTTTGGATTATAGCGTGCATGCTGGCGGTATGACAAAACCTGATGCTATTAAACTACTAACTCATGAAGCGTTTCAACAAGTAGCCGAGGCCGAAAATAAATGGACACGTGTAACTGAAACCAGCGTACAACTGGATTGTTATTTTACCGGGTATAAAGAGATAATGGATTTACGTGAAGCCTGGAAAAAAGATCAGGGAGATAAATATAATCTTAAAGATTTTAACGAGAAGTTTTTAAGCTACGGCAGTGCCCCTGTTAAATATATTAAAGAGGCAATGATGAAAAAACAAACAGTTAGTAAGGATGCTAATTGAGTTAATAGTTATTATATAAATAAGAAAGGCGATATAAAATATCGCCTTTCTTATTTATATAATTATGCCCAATGGCCAGGAATCCAAACATATCCTCTTGGGCGGTTACGCCAGTGCCCTGCTATCCAAACAGCATGCGGGCGTGGAGGTAATGCCCAATAACCGGCATGATAAACATATCTACCACCTTCATTGGTCCATTCCTCGGCAACCCAAACGTGGCGTGGTGATGGAGCAGGTGGGCGCGCTATAACAACACCAACGGGGCGCGGAGGCCTAACCCTTACAATAATTTGAGCGTTACTTTTTAATGCAGTAAATAAGGATACTGCCATAAATAGCATTAAAATTTTACTTAACTTTTTCATAATAGATAATATTTGTTTTATAGTAATAAGATACCCGAATTTTAAAATGGTTTAATCAAAACTAGTTTTCAGTACAATATTTTTCTTCAAACATTGATTTTCACTCTAATAAACCATCGCTATTTATCTTATTTATTATCTTCGCTACATGGCACCGGAAGAAGCAAAAAAAAAGATACAAACCATTTCAGCTGAGTTAAAACAACATAATTACAGTTATTATGTGCTGGCTATGCCTACAATTTCGGACTACGATTTCGATAAAAAGCTTGAAGAATTAATCGAGCTTGAAAATCAATTTCCAGAGTTTGCTGAGCCAGATTCCCCTACCCAAAAAGTTGGCGGATTTATAACAAAAGAGTTTAAAACAGTAAGGCATAAATGGCCAATGCTTTCTTTGGGCAATACCTATAATGAGCAAGAATTGCTTGATTTTGACCAGCGCATACGCAAAGCCATTGGTGATAATTTTGAATATGTATGCGAGCTAAAGTTTGATGGCTTATCCATGAGCCTTACTTATGAAGAGGGCAAACTTATTCGTGCGGTAACACGCGGCGATGGTGTACAAGGTGACGAGGTAACAACCAATGTGCGTACTATACATAGTATTCCTAAACACATTACTGCAAACAGCTACCCCGATCATTTTGAAATGCGTGGCGAAATTTTCATGCATCTTAAAGCATTCGAACGGCTGAATAATGAAAGGATCGAAAATGGTGAGTTACCTTACGCAAACCCCAGGAATTTCGCATCAGGCACTATAAAACTACAGGACTCAGGAGAGGTAGCTAAACGCCCGCTGGATAGCTTTATGTATTTTTTATATACTGATAAACCTTTGTTTAAAACACATTGGGAAAGCCTGCAAGCCGTAAAAAGCTGGGGCTTTCCTGTAAATGAGCATAGTAAATTATGCTCCAATATAACTGAAGTATTAGTCTTTATTAACTATTGGGATACCGGGAGACATAAATTGAGTTACGATATTGACGGAATAGTTATCAAGGTAAATAATTATTCACAGCAACAAGAACTTGGCTTCACGGCTAAATCGCCGCGCTGGGCTATTGCTTACAAATTTAAAGCAGAGCAAGTTGAAACAGAACTTTTAGCTGTAACTTATCAGGTTGGCCGTACCGGAGCAGTTACCCCTGTAGCCAATTTAAAACCTGTGCTATTAGCAGGCACTACAGTAAAACGCGCCACATTGCACAACGCTGATGAAATTGAACAACGCTTAAAATTACATGAGCACGATTGGGTATATGTTGAAAAAGGTGGCGAGATCATCCCAAAGATTATTAGCGTTAACCTGGCTAAGAGAACATCGGATCAACCCATAAAATATATAAGCCATTGCCCTGTATGCGGAACATTATTGGAACGTAAGGAAGGCGAAGCAGCTTATTACTGCCCCAATGATGCAGGATGCCGGCCGCAAATTGTTGGTAAAATGCAGCATTTTATTGACCGTAAGGCCATGAACATTGATGGATTAGGAGATGAAACAATTGAAACATTGTATGAAAAGGGCTTTATAAAACGGATAAATGATATTTATGACCTGCATTTACATAGTGATGAATTAAAGCAACTTGGGCGTTTTGGTGAAAAATCTATCAATAATATGATTGAGGGAATTGAACAATCAAAAAAAATGCCTTTTGAAAAAGTTTTGTTTGGATTAGGGATACGTTACATAGGTGCAACTGTCGCTAAAAAGCTTGTACATCATTTCAAAACCATCGATAACTTGATTGCGGCAAATTATGATGAGTTAGTAGCGGCAGAAGAAATAGGAGATCGCATCGCTTTAAGCATTAGTGAATACTTTGATAAGGAACAGCATATTAATGAGATTGAGAAATTGAAAAACCAAGGTCTTCAATTTGTAGCCGAAGAAAAAGAATTAAAACTGGATAGTGAAAACTTATCCGGCAAAAGCTTCATTATTTCAGGCGTATTTGAAAAATATTCGAGGGATGAGTTGAAGGATATTATTGAACAAAACGGTGGGAAAATTTTGAGCAGTATATCGGCTAAATTAAATTACCTGGTAGCCGGTGATAACATGGGGCCGGCTAAGCTTGAAAAAGCTCAAAAGTTGAATATCTCAATTATTTCTGATGAAGAGCTGTTAGCTATGATTAATTAATTTTTACTGTAACAAAGCAGATATATTTAAACCTTATCAACGTTCGGCCGTTTAATATTATTGTAGTTTACATAAGTTTGCAAAGCATCCTACACATTTCTACATATATGATACAAATTTACCAAATACAACCGGCCATTTTTTGTGAACCTTGTAAAGACTGTGGCGCCAGACCGGTTCTGAAACTAGAGAAAAAAAAGTATACAGTAATGTGCCCTAATAATCATTACAGTACTAAGCCAGGCTTAGTTGATGTTAATGATTGGAATATGAAAAATAAAATACACAATCAATTATCGAATTTAAAATCGGTGCAAAAAGCATCGTAAACAACAAATAATTAAAGACTTTGGAACGGAGAAGACGGTATAGTTTTCTCCATTTTTGTTTAACTCATTTTTTGATATTGAAAGAACACAGATAAAAAATGAAAAATTTATAAGCTAAAATCATAAAATCTTATCTTAGCATCCTTTAACAATAAACATGAACAAATTTCACGGAACTGGAGTGGCTATTGTAACTCCTTTTCAGGCAGACGGACAGGTTGATTACGACGGGCTTACAAACCTGGTAAACTATTTAATTGATAACGGGATTGACTATCTAGTATCCCTGGGAACAACCGGCGAAAACGCCACATTGAGTAAGGAAGAAAAGAAGAAGATATTTGCTCACACCGCGCAAATTGTTGCTGGAAGGGTTGGCCTTGTAGCCGGTATTGCGAGCAATAATACACTGGATGTTATTGAACAGATAAAGCAATTTGATGCTATTGGTTATGATGCCATATTATCTGCCAGTCCTGCTTATAATAAACCAACGCAAGAAGGAATATATCAACATTATAAAGCCATTGCGGAAGCATCGCCTTTGCCGGTAATTTTGTACAATGTACCCAGCCGTACAGGCAGCAATGTAAGCCCGGAAACTACTGTGAGGCTTGCCAAAGATTTTAAAAATATCATAGGCACAAAAGAAGCTTCAGGCAATTTCGATCAACTGAACCAGATTATGCGTGATAAACCTGAAGATTTTATGGTAATATCAGGAGATGACCCTATTACTTTGCCAATGATAGCATTGGGTGCCGTAGGTGTTATTTCTGTAGTAGCTAATGCTATACCGCGCCATTTTTCGGACATGATACGCTTGTGCCTTAACGGCGATTATAAAGCTGCACAAAAACCGCATTTGCAAGCCATTGAGTTTACCCGGTTGATGTTTGCTGAAGGTAGCCCAGCCGGTGTTAAAACAGCCCTAAAACATTTAGGAATCTGTAGCGACACGCTAAGATTACCGTTAGTGCAGGTTAGCGATGCCACAGCTCAGCGAATAATACAAGAGACGCAAAAACTAATCAAGTAAAAAAAGCCCGGTTAACTAACCGGGCTTTTTTACACATCATGTAAAGTTCTTTTTCCAGAGGCTTCTTATTTCTTATTTTTAGATTCCTGGACTTCAAGTCTGATTGCTTGAGCAAGGTTTTTAAGGTCTTGCATGCCTTTACGAACGCGGGTTCCGGCCGCACTGTTACCTTTGTTGTAAAACTTGTCAGCGTCAGCCTCAAGTGATGCAATCAATTCCTTTACTTCAGTAAATTTCTTCATTTGTGTTACTCCTTTTAAATAATGAGGGTTTATTGTTAACTTAAAGCTAATCTAAAATCTTTTTATCTAAAAAAAAACTTTAAACCAAAAAAAATACGGCCTTTAAAGTGCTTTTTTTCAACATTTTGCGCCATTTCCTGTATTATATACTTATTATTTAGCAATAATATAACCCGATAGGTAAAACTTATACTTCTTATACAGGTTAACAGCTGATTAAAATATTATCAAAAAAAGATTGTTTTAAAAGTTTGATGCTAAAACCTCCGGGTAATTTTGATGCGTTTTTATGATCAATTCGCCGAATAGGGTATTGGCCCAGGCAAACCATTTGCGGGTGAAATCAGCAGCATTATCCTTATTAAAAGACTCATGCATAAAACCAGTGCCAGCGTGAGTTGATCTTAGCCAACTTATACAGGTTTTTATTTCTGCCTTATCTGTTGATGTTATCGCGCGGATTATAATGCTCATTGGCCATATATAATTTAATCCAACGTGGGGGCCACCAATACCTTCGGCTGCTTTGCCTTTAAAGAAGTAAGGATTATCGTGGCTTAGCACCATGCGACGTGTATTTTGATACAATGGATCTTGCTCAGTCATTGCGCCCAGGTAAGGTAATGCCAGTAGACTTGGCACATTGGCATCATCCATAAATAATTGGTTACCAAAACCATCAACTTCATATGCCAAAACTTTACCATATAACGGATGTTCGGCTGTTGCGTATTTCTGTAACGCGGTATGTACTTCTACTGCCAATGCGGTACAGGTTTCGGCCGTTATATCATCTTTAGCGATAGCACGATACATTTCGGCCATTTGGTTTAGGCTGATAACCGCGAAATAGTTAGATGGTATTAAGAACGGATAGATAGTCGCGTCATCTGAAGGACGAAAAACAGAACATATTAGCCCCACAGGCTTAACCGGATTACCATAACCACCAAGCGGAGCGGTATCAGTAGAAACTTCTGTTTTTCGCTGGAAGTGATATGGCCCTAAATCGTGTTTGCGTTGTTGTTGTTTGAACGTTTGTACTATTAGCTTGCCCGCCTTCTGCCATTGTTCATCAAAAAAACTATTATCACCACTTATTTTCCAATAGTTATAAGCTAATCTTACCGGGTAACAAAGTGAATCGATCTCGAATTTGCGTTCATGCAATTCAGGTTTCATCGTAGTGTCGTCAGAATCCCATTCACTGCCCGTTGGGCCAAAGTTAAATGCATTAGCATAAGGATCAATAAGGATGTAATTAGCCTGCCTGTTTACAACACCCTTTATGACATTTTTAAGCCTCACATCCGACTTTATCAGTGGCAAATAAGGCCAAACCTGCGCTGATGAATCGCGCATCCACATGGCATTTATATCGCCTGTTATGACGAAGGTATCTGGACGGCCATTAGCCTCAGAATAGTTTACTGTTGTATCTAAAGTATTGGGGTAACAGTTCTCAAAAAGCCAAGCCAGTTCGGGATCTTTTATAGTGGCTTTGATGCTTTTTATTTTGGCTTCTACAGCTTCGCTGGTAAACTTGCGTTCAGCTAATTTGGGGCGAAGACTGTCAAATTTTGCCAATTTTTGCGCAAACCAGGCAGGCCTTAAGCCCATGCCAATTCCGGCAGTTGTAATTCCGTTAACTTTTATAAAGTTGCGACGTGAGATCATGTTATAATGGTTTATAAACAAAAAAGCCTTTCGGCTATCCGAAAGGCTAATGTAAATGTTTCTTTATACTTTAAACAACAGGAACGTTGTTTTCTTTGTAATATCCCGCCTTTAATTTTTCACCCATCTCGGTGTAAGCATCTAATGTACGTTGCACATCTTCCAAGCTGTGTGCCGCGGTTGGTATCAATCTTAATAAAATGATTCCTTTTGGTATCACCGGGTAGATGACGATTGAGCAAAAGATGCCATAATTCTCGCGCAAGTCACGAGTTAGAGCAGTTGCTTCGTACAGATCACCTTGCAAAATTACCGGGGTAACCATGGTATTGCTTACGCCGATATTAAAGCCACGTTCTTTTAAACCACTTTGCAGCGTTTTGGCGATCAGCCATAATTTTTCGCGCAACTCAGGTTTTGATCTAAGCAATTCAAAACGTTTTTTAAGGCCGAGTACCATTGGCATAGGCAAAGCCTTAGCGAATGTTTGCGAGCGCATATTATAACGCAGGTAATTAACAATTTCACGATCTGCGGCCACAAAGCCACCTATGCCTGCCATAGATTTGGCGAACGTACCGAAGTAAACATCCACATCATCAACGCAATCCTGCTCTTCGTGTGTACCTGCCCCAGTTGGGCCCATGGTACCAAAACCGTGCGCGTCGTCAACCAATAAACGGAAATTAAATTTCTTTTTAAGCTCGCTGATCTCTTTTAATTTGCCCTGCGCACCCGACATACCGAATACGCCCTCGGTAATTAACAAGATGCCACCGCCTGATTGCTCAGTTAGTTTAGTGGCACGCTCTAATTGCTTTTCGCAGCTTGCGATATCGTTATGCTGGTATACAAAACGTTTGCCCATATGCATGCGTAAACCATCTATGATACAGGCGTGTGATTCCGCATCGTAAACGATCACGTCATTACGGTCAACCAATGCATCGATGATTGATAACATGCCCTGGTAACCATAATTTAATAAATATGCGGCTTCTTTACCGACAAAGGCAGCCAGGTCATTTTCTAATTCTTCGTGGTGAATAGAGTTACCCGACATCATACGTGCACCCATTGGATAAGCCAAACCGTAATCAGCTGTTGCCTGGGTATCGGCTGCCCTTACTTCGGGGTGATTAGCTAATCCTAAGTAATTGTTAAGGCTCCAAACCAAATGCTCTTTACCGTTAAACATCATGTGCGGACCGATTTCGCCCTCCAACTTAGGATAAGAGAAATAACCATGCGACCATTTTTGATGCTGCCCTAAGGGGCCGCCCATGCTCTTTAAAATCTTGTCAAATAAATCCAAAATGGTAAAATTTAAACGTTAAAAATTGTACAAATATAGCCGTTTTACAGGCTTTACGCAATCCGCAAAATGTAAAAAAGCCTTTGCGCATTACACACAAAGGCCTCAAACATATTTCTAAACTAATTAGTCAACATTATCGTGCAGGAAAGAGTTGTTATTCCTGATCTCTATTTTTCCTTCACTATCAGGTAACAAAGAAAAGCGTGACACCTGGCTTTCATCAGATGCAGGGGTTTCCTGCAAGGCTATTTCCTTGCGTTTGTAAGCCGGTACATTTTCCATTTCCTGTATATTACCAGTACGGAGTTTCATGCTCAAATCCTTTAAGCGCATGATACGCTCCCGTGATTTGCGCAATTGCTCTTCCATTGATTCCTCTGTTTTCAAATCATCGGCACCAACAACAGGCTCAGGTTCTTTTTCAATTTGCGGCTCCGACATCTGAACTTCAGCAGCTGGCTCATAGCTGATGGACTCCGCAACTTTGAAGGTAAACTCGCCCATATCAGGCTCCGTTTCTTCTATTGCAGGCTCTTCAGCTAGGTTATATTTTACCATGCCCGGATCTTCATTGCGAGATGCGAAAAGATCAAATAAACCGGTTTGTTTTGGTTCTTCTTTTGGCGCAGCATGTTTCATGTAAGGTTCAGCCGGAGCATTTTCCTTAACATGGTTTATAAATTCATTAACCGGTCTAACCAACGGCGTATTTTCAGGAACCAGCATCGAAACAATCTTTTTGCTGCTGTTCTCTTTTTCACGCTCATCCTTAGTTTGGAAACCAGTGGCTATAATCGTAACTGATATTTTATCACCTAAATTCTCATCAACACAATTACCCCAGATCAGGTCAGCAGCTAAACCAGCTTCTTCCTGTATGTAATCGGTAATGATACTTACCTCATCCATGGTAACTTCTGTAGTACCCGAGCTGATGTTAAGCAAAATATAACGTGCACCTTCTATCTCATTATCTTTTAATAATGGTGATGATAAAGCGCCTTCAACAGCTTTCAGCGCCCGGTTTTCACCTTCGCCGGTTGAACTACCCATTATAGATACACCGCTATCTTTCATAACGGTACGTACGTCTTTAAAGTCAACATTTATATAACCCGGCAATGTGATTATTTCAGCAATACCTTTGGCGGCAGTTGTCAAAATATTATCTGCCTGGGCAAATGCCGATCCTAAAGTTAAGTTACCAAAGATCTGGCGAAGCCTGTCGTTTGAGATCACTAAGAATGAATCGACATATTTCTTCAGTTCTTCCATACCCGCATCGGCCTGCATTTTACGGCGTTTGCCTTCGAACGAGAATGGTGTGGTGAAGATACCAACGGTTAATATATCTAATTCGCGTGCTGCTTTGGCAATAATAGGGCTTGCGCCTGTACCGGTACCACCGCCCATACCTGCTGTTATAAATAACATTTTGGTATTAGAACCCAACATCTGTTTTATATCGTCAATATTTTCAATAGCCGAGTTTTTGCCAACTTCGGGAATTGAGCCTGCGCCCATACCTTCGGTTAGGCTAGCACCTAATTGCACCTTGTTAGGGATAGGGCTAAGCTCTAAAGCCTGCGCATCGGTATTACAGATAATAAAGTCGACACCTGTAATGCCTTGCTTGTACATATGGTTTACCGCGTTACCGCCGCCGCCGCCAACACCAATTACTTTGATGATGGACGACTTTTCTTTTAACATCTCGAACTGCATAATCCTTATTTCCAGTTATATCTATTTTGACGAATTATTAGATTTCACTAACGTAATAATATGACTTTTTCCACAAGCTTTTTCCACAATCGTTAACAATGTGGAAAAGTTACCAGATGTGAATAAGTAAGCCAATCACAATCAATTTTGATGTGTTTAGTGTTACTTATTGCTATTTCAAAAAGTCCTCATCCTTTATATCATCCTTTATAAACTTCTTACTTCCTTCCAGAATTTTGGCAAATAACCCGCCTGTTTTTCTTTCCTCAGTAACTTTAGCTTTTTCAACTTTTAATTCGGTGGTAGATTGTGTTTGTCCGTTGTATTCCATTTTCTGAATGCCTTTTATAAGCAGGCCTATACCTGTGGCAAACATCGGGCTTTGCAGTTCCTCGTACGTGTTTTTTGGCAACACCTCATTTTTTGCCAAATGCTCATTAGGATAACCTACGCGGCAATCCAAACCGGTAACATATTCTACCAATTGCGGCAAGTGCTTTAATTGCGCACCACCACCGGTTATTACTATACCGGCAATCAGTTTTTTCTCGTAGCCTGATGATTTGATCTCATAGTATACATGCTCAACAATCTCTTCCATACGGGCCTGGATAACAAAAGCCAAGTTTTTAACAGATATTTCTTTTGGCTCACGCCCACGTAATCCGGGTACACATACAATCTCGTTTTCTTTGTTCTCCTCAGCCAGGGCAGAACCAAACCTCACTTTTAATTGCTCGGCGATATTGCGCATTACTGAGCAGCCTTCGCGGATATCCTCGGTAATGCTGTTACCCCCAAAAGGGATCACAGCGGTATGCCTGATAATTCCTTCGTGGAAGATAGCCACATCGGTAGTACCACCACCAACGTCAACCAAAACAACACCTGCTTCTTTTTCCTCATCGCTTAAAACCGACTCAGAAGATGCCAATGGTTCTAATATCAGCTCCTGACTTTCCAGGTTTGCTTTGTTAACACATTTTACAATGTTTTTGATAGCCGTAACCTGGCCAGATATGATGTGGAAGTTTGCTTCCAAACGCACACCCGCCATACCAATAGGATCTCTTACCCCAGGTTCACTGTCCACAGTAAATTCTTGCGGTAATACATGGATGATTTCTTCGCCAGGGGGCATTACCAGGTTGTACATGTCTTCAACCAGTTTTTCAATATCCTTGCGGCCTATCTCGCTGTTCAAATCACGACGGGTTATCAGCCCACGGTGTTGTAAGCTTTTGATGTGCTGACCAGCGATGCCCACATTTACCACACGTATCTCTACGTTTGATTGCGTACCCGCAACTTCAACAGCCTGAATGATACCCTGCACGGTTTTATCGATATTCGAAACCATTCCGCGCGTTACACCCGCCGATTCAGCCTTACCTATACCCAGTACTTCAATCTTCCCGTTTTTGCTTCGGCGGCCAACAATGGCACATATTTTTGTAGTTCCGATATCCAACCCTACCACGATTGGCGAACTCTTTTCCTGGCTTAAAACTTTGTCCATATTATTTCACTATTTGAGATGTGTCTGTAATTGCATTATTTATAGAATTCTTTATTACACTGTCCTTTTTGGCCGTAATAGCAGCAAGTGAATCCTGTTTGGTCATTTGGTTTTTTACGCCGATAACCTGGTTTGCATATTTTATATTTATAATTTTATACATGCCCCATCCTACCTGTGGCAGTGCTTTTTTGTAAAAAATCAATAGGTTGTGGAACTTCGCATCCAGCGAATCCGCATTGCCTAACAATATCCGTTGACTACCTACCCGTGGTATTAGTTCAATTTCGTGAGCCTGGTTCACATATATTTGCGCGATCTGTGCATCCCAAAGTGAATCCCTGCGGATATAATCTGCTGTTTTGTAAACCTGGGTAGCAATATCAGTGTGCATCGTATCAACTTTACCGCTAAATGGTTCATCTATAAAACCATTAGCTACCAATACCCTCGCGGTAAAATTGTCGGATAACGGAATTTTTAAACCATGAGAATCCACATAAAAATCCTGGTCAAATTGGTTTATGATCCTCAATATTGGCTGGCGCTGAGTGATCTCAACCCTGATTACGTCATCCATGTCAACATAAACACTAGCGGTTTCAATAAAAGGGTTGGCCTTTAGTTTACTTTCCAGTACCTGTATGTTAATATCTTCCATTCGCCTGCCGATAAGCGTATGGCTTTTTACCTGCAGGATATTGTCTATCTCCTGTTTATCAATAAAATATTGGTTACCTGGGATATAAACTTTAACATCCTTACAAATCACTTCGCCTTTTTTAATGTTGATGAAACTCATGAGCACAACCACGCCACCCAAGCTGATTAACCAGCAAAGGCTTATGAGGATGTACTTAACAATGGGTTTCTTAAACATTATTTTAAAGCATTTTTTAATGGTTCAACCAATTGATCAATATCACCAGCACCTACGGTTAACAGCAGGGCTGGTTTTTCATTTGCAATGGCATCAATAACTTGCTGTTTAGTCAGCTTACGTTTGTTAACTAAATTCATGCGGCTTAATATCATTTCTGCGTCTACGCCTTCTATTGGTAATTCGCGAGCGGGGTAAATATCCAGCAGGATCAATTCATCAGTCATATCCAACACCTCGGCGAAGCCATCGGCAAAATCGCGGGTGCGGGTAAACAGGTGTGGCTGGAAGATGGTTACCAGCTTTCTATCTGGATATAATTTTTTTACGGAGTTGATGGCAGCACGCAACTCTTCCGGATGATGAGCATAATCATCAATATAAATATGCTCCGGTGTTTTTACAATATACTCAAACCTGCGATGCACACCACGGAATGAAGATAAGGCACTTTTTATAGCATCCGGTTTTACACCCAAACGTAAAGTTGCTTCGATAGCGGCAGTAGCATTTTCTACATTGTGGAAACCGGGAATGCCTAACTGGATATTTTTTATATCTGTGTTGCTATTCCTGAAATCGAAATAAAAGCTGCCGTTTTCAATACGAATATTTAACGCAATGGCGTCGGCTGCATCTTTAATGCTATAAGTATAACCAGTATTTAAAGGCAAGCCTTGTTTATGAATCAGAACGCCGCCTGGTTTTATTTGCGAGGCGAACATTTTAAAAGAATCAGTTAAATGCTGATGATCGCCGTAGATGTCAAGGTGGTCGGCATCCATAGATGTGATAACCGCGATGTCCGGATACAGGGTAAGGAATGAACGGTCGTATTCATCTGCCTCAACCACTACAATATCGTTTTTGCCGTAAAGTACATTGCTATTGTAGTTTGATGCGATACCACCCAAAAATGCAGAGCAATCTTTACCTGAATCTTTTAAAATGTGGGCAACCATGGTAGATGTTGTTGTTTTACCATGTGTACCCGCAATAGCCACTGTATATTTTCCTTTACTTATCAGACCTAAAACTTGTGAGCGTTTAAATAACTCGAAACCACGTTTCTGAAAGAAATTTACTATAGCCGAATCTTTTGGAATAGCGGGTGTATAAATTACCAGCGTACCTTCATCAATTTGGCGGAAACTCATTGGGATCCATTCTTCGTTATCATCAAAAATGATCTGGATACCTTCATTTTTTAGCTCATTAGTTAAATCAGTTGAAGTTTTATCGTAACCACAAACAATACAGCCTAAATGATGAAAATAGCGCGCAAGGCCGCTCATGCCTATGCCGCCTATGCCTATCAAATAAACTCTTTTAATATTTTGCAGTTCCATTTTTCTTTTACTCCTTGTTTCAAAAAACCTCTCCCCCGCCTAGCGCGGAGGATGAGGCTAAGATTAAACTAATTGTTATTAATTGTTATTTTCATAACTTCTTTCGCAATTACCTCATCGGCATTGGGCAGGGCCAGTTTACCGATGTTGTTGCTTAATGTTTTTCGTTTGTCTGTATCATTTAAAAGCTCAATAGCTCTGTATATCAATTTTGATTGGGCATCTCTGTCAGCAATAAAAACTGCAGCGTTATCGTGTACCAATGCCAAGGCATTTTTAGTTTGATGATCCTCAGCCACATTTGGTGAAGGCACTAATATTACTGGCTTTTTTACCACACATAATTCGGCTATTGTGCCCGCACCTGCACGTGAAATAATTATATCGGCAGCGGCATAAGCCAGATCCATGCGATTTACAAACTCCATAATGCGAATGTTGGGGTTGTAATCTTCGCCCAACTTTTCGATGATGCTTTTGTAGTAGAACTTACCTGTTTGCCATATAACCTGCACATCGGCAGCGATAATTTTATCCAAACCTGCCATTACACTGTTATTTAGCGTACGCGCGCCTAAACTACCACCTGTTACCAGTATTGTTTTTTTATCGCCAGATAGTTTTAACAATTCCAACGCCTGCAGTTTTTTGCCTGCTATATCAACCGACTCCTTACGAATAGGGTTGCCTGTTTTGATAATATTTTTTGCAGGGAAGAACTTATCCATCCCATCATAAGCCACACATATCCTGGTTGCTTTTTTACCCAACCATTTATTAGTTATACCCGCGTAAGAGTTTTGCTCTTGTATTAAATATGGGATGCCTTTAATTGATGCTGCATATAATAATGGCCCTGATGCATAGCCCCCCACGCCGACAACCGCGTTCGGTTTAAATTCTTTTATTATTTTTAACGCCTTCTTTAAACTGCCGATCAGTTTGATTGGGAATTGCAGGTTTTTAACTATCGAGCCACGCTGTATCCCCTGAATATCCAGACCTATAATTTTATACCCGGCAGCAGGAACTTTTTCCATTTCCATACGGCCGAGGGCACCCACAAATAATATCTCGGTTGTGGGATCAAGTTTTTTTAATGCATTGGCAATAGCAATAGCCGGGAAGATATGCCCTCCTGTACCACCACCGCTTATGATTATTTTATTTCCTGATTTCACCGATTTGTATTTTTAATTACACTGATTATCAATTCTTCTTCTGCACATCCGCTCATTATTTATGCTACTGCCACTTCTCTAATTTCTCCTACTACCACTTTTGCTTCATCATTATCACGGCTAACCGATAGGATAATTCCGAACGCTATACTTGTAAACAATATTGATGTACCGCCCATGCTTACAAATGGCAAAGGCACCCCTGTTACCGGACCTAAGCCTACCGCCACCGCCATGTTAGCAAACGCTTGTATGGTTAAGCTAAAACTTAAGCCAGCTGCCAATAAGGTACCGAAGGCTTTTGGCGCTTTGGTAGCTATTTTTATGCACCGGTATAGTAAGAAAATGTAAATACCTATCAATAAAAAGCCGCCAACTAAGCCATATTCTTCAATGATTATGGCGTAAATTTCATCTGAGTAGGCCTCAGGCAAGTAGTTAACTTCGTTGCTATTGCCAATGCCACGGCCAAATAAACCACCTGTAGCTATAGCTATTTTAGCATGATCTGCCTGAAATGATTTATCGGGGTTAGCTTTCTCCGGATGCATAAAGGTATTGATACGCGCCATGTACACGTGCCTTCGGGGGCCGAGCATCACTACGGCGCCTAATAATATCGCTCCGACTAAACAGGTAACAGCAATTTGCTTAACACTTATACGACCCATTATCAGCAATAAAATGCTTACTACGAATAACATTAAAGCAGTTGAAAGGTTGGCCCATGCGATTAATATAAATACTAAGCAAACAGCACCCATAATCGGCACAAAAGATTCCTTTACATTCTTAATATTTTCCTGCTTTTTGGAGAGTGTTCGTGCCAGATAAGTAATCAACGCAAGCTTCGCCAAATCTGAAGTCTGAAAACTTAAGCCAGTACCTGGTATAGCTATCCAGCGACTTGCATCATTTACATGGCTACCGAAAATAAGGGTATAAATCAACAACGGAATGGTGATGTACATCAGCAATTTGGAGATACCCGCGTAATAGCGATAATCTAACCGGTGACAAATATACATCAGCGCCAAACCGGCAACCATCATTGCCACGTGCTTCATCAAAATCGACTCTGCACCTACCCCCCTTTTATACGCAAGGCTACCGATAGCGCTATAAACAGCCAGTAACGAAATAACCGATAGTAAAATTACTATCAACCAAATCCACCTGTCGCCTTTTGTATTGTTGAGTATCTTGTTCATTTTTGCTTATTTCATTTGCATACCTGCATGTGCTTATAATTCTTTTACCGCTTGTTTAAACTGCCTTCCTCTATCTTCATAATTTTTGAAAAGATCGAAACTTGCACAAGCTGGCGATAATAATACAGTGTCTCCTTTTGTTGCCAGATGGTAAGATACTTGTACAGCTTCTTCTGCCGATGATGTGTTAATGATCATATCAACCAAATCTTCAAACGCAGCGTGTATGCGGCTGTTATCTTTACCCAGGCAAACAATGGCTTTTACCTTTTGCTTAACCAATTCCTTCAGCATACTGTAATCATTGCCTTTGTCAACACCGCCTAATATCAGGATAACATCACTGGTCATGCTTTCAAGCGCGTACCATGTTGAATTTACATTAGTCGCTTTTGAATCATTGATAAAGCTGATGCCGGAAATTTTTCCAACAGACTCTAATCTATGTTCAATGTTCTTAAAATTACCCATGCTCTCCCTTAGGGTTTCGTTGCGTAATTCGAGCACTTTTGCTACAATACCTGATGCCATAGAATTGTAGATGTTGTGCTTGCCTTGCAGAGCTAGTTCGTTAATTGACATTTGAAAATGTTGTTGGTGTGTGTTGATGACAATATTGTCTTTATCGAGATATGCTCCCGGTTCAATGCTTTTTTCTATTGAAAATGGTAACAGTTGTGCCGTAAAGCTCTTTGATTCCATTCCTTTAATGGTTTCAGGATCATCAGCACAAAAAATAAAATAATCAGCTGCGGTTTGATTTTGCGCTATGCGGAATTTTGATGCCACATAGTTCTCCATCTTATAGTCATAACGATCCAAATGGTCGGGCGTGATATTTAAAAGTATAGCGATATCTACTTTGAAATTGTACATATCATCCAGCATAAAGCTGCTTAACTCCAATGCATAGTACTCAAACCTCTCGGTAGCTACCTGGTAAGCGAAACTTTGGCCAATATTACCGGCAAGACCTACATTTAACCCCGCATCTTTCAGGATATGGTAAACCAAGCTTGTTGTGGTTGTTTTTCCGTTTGATCCCGTTATGCCAATGATCTTCGCGTCGGTATATCTGCCTGCAAATTCAATTTCGGATATTACTGGGATGCCTTTTTCTTTTGTTTTTTTGACGATAGGGGCTTTATCAGGTATTCCCGGACTTTTTATTACTTCAACAGCTTTTAATATCTCTGCTTCGGTATGTCGTTTTTCTTCGAAAGGAATTCTCCAATCGGTTAGCTGCTTTTTATAATTATCAGCAATGGCACCAAAATCTGACACAAAAACATCATAACCTTGCTGCCGGGCAAGATATGCCGTACCCACACCGCTTTCGCCGGCGCCAAGGATGGCAATTCTTTGTCCGTTAGTTTGATTTATGTTTTTGTTACCGCTCATTTCTTTTTATCACTTGATGATTACTCATTCCTATCTCAACTTTAATGTTATTATTGTTACTATGGCCAGTAAAATGGCTATAATGTAAAATCGTGTTACAATTTTTGCTTCATGAAAACCTTTTTTTTGGTAGTGGTGGTGCAGCGGCGCCATCAGGAAGATCCTTCTACCCTCGCCATATCTTTTCTTAGTGAATTTGAACCAGGATACCTGCATAATTACCGAAACACTCTCAAGCAGAAACACACCGCATAATAATGGAATCATCAATTCTTTGCGGATCATGATGGCGAATACAGCAATGATACCTCCAATTGCCAAACTGCCTGTATCGCCCATAAATACCTGCGCCGGGTATGAGTTGTACCATAAAAAGCCAACACAAGCACCTACAAATGCTCCTGCGAAGATCACCAACTCGCCGGAATTTGGTATGTACATAATATTGAGATAATCGGCAATAACCGTATTACCCGAAACAAAGGCCAGTATAGCTAAAGTAATACCTATTATTGCCGACGTACCTGTAGCAAGCCCATCTATTCCATCGGTAAGGTTTGCACCGTTTGATACGGCTGTGATTATTACGATTACAAAAAACAGAAATACCACCAATGAGTAATTATCATAGCCATTCCCAATGAATTTTAACACCTTACCATAGTCGAACTCATTGTTCTTATAAAAAGGCATGGTAGTTTTGGTAGACTTAATGTCCTGGGTATAAACCGGTGTATTGTTTTTTAAATGGAAACCAACCGGCGCATCATATTTTACTGGAAGTTTAACTTCTTGACGGATAATTATATCGGTATTAAAATACATGGTGAAGCCGATAAACAAGGCCAAACTAACCTGCCCCGTAATCTTGAACCTGCCCGCCAATCCTTCTTTATTCTTTTTAAATACTTTAATGTAATCATCTAAAAAACCAATGGCACCCAACCAAAGCGTGGTTACAATCATCATAATAATATAGATGTTATCCAGCTTTGCAAATAAAAGTGTCGGGATGAGGATGCCTAAAATGATGATGATACCGCCCATTGTTGGGGTACCTGCTTTTTGCATTTGACCTTCTAAACCTAAATTTCTTACACTTTCGCCTACCTGTTTGTAGCGCAAATAGTCGATCAACCTACGGCCATACACCGTTGTTACTATTAACGAAACGATCACAGCCATAGCGGTACGGAACGTGATGTACTGAAACACCCCCCCTCCCGGAATGCTGTAATTTTTATTTAAATAATTGAACAGGTAGTATAGCATCTTCTCTTATTTACTGGCTTATAATTCCATTAATTTAAATTGGTTAACTAACTCCTCCATATCGTCGAAGTGGTTTTTTACACCATTTATTTCCTGATATTTCTCGTGGCCTTTACCTGCTAAAAGAATAATATCGCCGGGGCGGGCTAAGTGGCATGCCGTTTTGATCGCTTCTTTCCTGTCCGCTATACTTAGCGTATTTCTTTTAAATGCAGGGTCAACACCTTCTTCCATATCTTTAATGACCTGGCCAGGGTCTTCAGTTCGCGGGTTATCAGATGTGAGGATCACTTTATCACTCCACTCACAGGCTACTTTAGCCATAATAGGACGTTTGGTTTTATCCCTATCGCCACCGCAACCGATAACTGTTATTACTTTCTCGTTTCCTTTACGGATGTCGTGAATGGTGCTTAATACATTTTGTACAGCATCGGGTGTGTGAGCGTAATCAACAATACCAATGATCTTATTGGCGGCTACGATGTATTCAAAACGGCCTTCGGCGCCTGATAGCTTGCTTAGTACGGTTAATACTTTAGCACGATCCTGGTCTAACAACATCGCGGCTGCGTAAACAGCTAATAAATTGTAGGCGTTGAATGTGCCTACCATTTTGAACCAAACATCTTCGTTATCAATTTGCAGCAGTAAACCGCCGAACTGGTTTTCTAAAATCTTGGCTTTGTAATCAGCCATGTTTTTAAGTCCGTATGATTTTTTGTAGGCGATGGTATTTTGCAGCATTACGTTGCCGTTCTTGTCATCAACATTGGTTAACGCGAATGCATTTTTAGGCAAACCGTCAAAGAATGCCTTTTTGGCTTTCAGATATTCTGCAAAAGTTTTGTGGTAATCTAAATGATCGTGGGTTAAGTTGCTAAAGATACCACCTGCAAATACCAAGCCCTGGATACGGTGCTGCGCGATTGCGTGCGAGCTTACTTCCATAAAGCAATAATCACAACCTGCTTCTACCATTTCATCCATTAACCTGTTTAGTTCAACCTGGTCAGGAGTGGTATGGGTAGATGGGATTATTTGTCCATTGATCTGATTTTCTACGGTCGATAATAAACCGCATTTATAACCCAGGTCACGGAATAGTTGATATAATAAAGTGGCGATAGTAGTTTTACCATTAGTACCGGTAACGCCAACCAATTTTAATTTTTTGGATGGATTATCGTAAAAATTAGCTGATACAATACCTAATGCTATAGCAGAATTGGCAACCATCAAAAAGTCAACCTCGGCAGCAGTATGCGCCGGAAGATCTTCGCAAATAATAGCAATGGCGCCGTCTTTAATGGCTTTGTCAATATAATCGTGGCCATCAACAACAGTACCTTTTACGGCTACAAATAACGAGCCCGGGATCACTTTACGTGAATCAAATACCACAGCAGTGATCTCTACATCAGCACTTCCCTGTAGTTCAGTGAATGCAAGCCCCTCTATAATTTCGCTCAAATACTTCATTGCAATTCAATTGTTATTTTTGATCCTTTAGGTATTTCACTACCCCCGGTTACAGATTGCGCAGTAACCATGCCACTACCTCTTGCTATTACTTTATAACCCGCGTTACCCAACCTGTATAATGCATCGCTTAAATCCATGCCTACTACGGATGGAACTACACCGCTTTTGTAGTCAGTTTCCTGGTAAGCGATACCGTTGCTGGTGTCAACACCCGGTGCATTGGATGCATATAATGGTTTAACGTTAAGTGTGCTGTAAACTTTACGCAATGCTTTTGCATTACCTTGCTTAACTGATGGTAAGGTTGTATTACCAACAAAATGAACCTGTGGAGTTTGATTAATATCCAAATCACTAGCGTAAACCCTATCGGCAATTTGCCTGAAAACCGGGCCAGCAACCAAGGCGGCCAAATAGGAACCCACAGTTGGGTTATTGATCACCACAATCATCGAATATTTAGGGTGATCAGCCGGGAAATATCCGCAAAAAGATGCCTGGTGTAATTTGTTAACCCCGTAACCTGATGAACCATTAGCTATTTGTGCGGTACCTGTTTTTCCTGCTACCGTATATAATGGATTTTTGATGATCTTTCTAACGTTACCATCAGTTACCACACCTTCAAGCATACCTTTAACTTTACCTAAAGTTTCATCGGAACATACTTTAGGGTTAATAACACGTGCATGAAATTGCTCCACGGTATTGCCCATTCGTTGTATTTCACTAACAAATATTGGCGCTATCATTTTGCCATTGTTGGCTACTGCGTTATAAAAGGCCAGCAATTGCAATGGTGTCAATTTCTCTTCATAACCATAGGCCATTTGGGGTAATGTTAACTTACTCCATGAGCGTGATTTTGGGGTTTTAATCAGGGGTTGACCTTCTCCCGGGATTTGCAAATCCAATTTTTCGTTCAAGTGATAACTATATAGTTTATCTGTAAATTCTGAGGGATTAGCGCTATAATGTTGATATACAAATTTGGCCGCTGCAACATTCGAAGAAAATTCAAATGCTTCTTTAGCTGATATAATACCGTTATGTTCCACATCGGTAACCGTGTATTTATTATTGCCGGGAATCACGTGACTTTTACCGCCTTCGCCATCAATTTTTGAGCTGGTATCTATTTTATGCTGATCGAGCAAAGTCATGTAGGTTGCCAACTTGAATGTTGAACCCGGTTCGGTAGCATCGCTAATAGCGTAGTTTAATTTTTCCTGGTAATCGCCGTCTTTAGTGTGGGTAAAATTGGCTATCGCGCGAATCTCGCCGGTAGCAACTTCCATCAAAATAACACAACCATGATCGGCTTGGCTTTTGATCAATTCATTTTTCAAAGCTTGCTGGGCAACATCCTGAAAATTAACATCAATGGTCGAAATTATATCAGCGCCTTGTACGGCTGGGACTTCGTCATCGTCATCATTAACAGGGATCCACGTGCCACCGGCGGTACGCTGCATCAAGCGTTTACCGTTCTCGCCATTGATATAATTTGCATAAGCCCCTTCAAGGCCTACTGGGTTTTTAACGTTTTGGTTTTTATAGCCAATGGTACGCGCGGCCAAAGTGCGGAATGGCAGTATACGCCTATTTTGCTCAACTACAATTAAACCACCTTTGTTTTTACCTAAATTGAATAGCGGAAATTTCCTGATCTGCTTTAATTCCTGATAGGTTACTTTTCGCCTGATAAGCGCATAACGCGAACTATCCTTGCGGGCATCACGCAATATGTGCGAAAATTCTCGTTCAGACATATCAGGATATAACTGCGACAATTTAAGTGCCAATGAATCTACCTTACTATAAAACACTTTATCTTCAGATATACCACCAGCCATCATGTCCATGTGCAGCTCATACTCAGGTACTGAGGTAGCCAGTAAGCTGCCATCAACAGCTAAAATATTGCCACGGGCTGCTTCTACCGCTTCGTAATGCGTAGATAACTTGGCCGACATAGCTCTCCATTTTTTACCCTGCACAAATTGCAGACGAACAACCTGCACCATTACCGCTCCGGCTAAAATTAATATAAGCCCGAATGCCAGATAAACCCTGAGTAGTATGTTACTTCTTATACTCATTGCTCATCCTCCTTCACGGTTATTTTTTGCGGTGGTTGCATAGATGTCTTGATACCCAAAGTATCAGCGCGCTTCTCAACTTCGGTTAAGGTACTTTTAAAAGCCAGGTCAGCTTTGGTTGATTTGTAGTCCCAGCTTAATTCTTTAACTTCTTTAGTAAGCTTATCAATATCACGGATATTTTTTTCGGCTAAATGACGGTTGCCGATATACACCATACCTAGAAGGGCCACATACAACACAAAAGGCAGCGCTTTGGTAGCTGCCTCGGTTGTAATAAAGCCTTTGGTAAGAAACTGCGTTAAAAAGTTATCGGGGATTTCCTTTACAGTCTTTTCCTCAACAACCAATTTTTTTTCGGCTTCTACCTCTTCCTGAATTTCTGTGCGTAAACGATTGGTCATTTTTTTACAGCTATCCTTAATTTCGCGCTACGTGCCCTGTTATTCAATTTTATCTCTTCTTCGGATGCTGTTATCGCACCGCGACTAACCGCCTCAAAAGGTTTTTGATTGTTACCGAAAAAGTCTTTTTCCACTTCGCCACTAAATTTACCTTTGGCTATAAAGTTTTTTACCAGCCTGTCTTCCAATGAATGGTAAGACATTACTACCAACCTGCCACCCGATACCAAAATATCGGCAGATTGGATTAAAAAATCTTTTAATGCTTCCAACTCCTGGTTAACCTCAATACGCAAAGCCTGGAAAACCTGTGCCAGGTATTTGTTTTCTTTTCCTTTCGGGATACGTGCCAAGATGGCGTTTTTCAGGTCAGCAATGGTAACTATCGGCGCTATCAAGCGGGCCATTACAATGGTATTGGCCAACGATTTCGCGTTTTGTATCTCGCCATAAATACCGAAGATGCGGTGTAGGTCAGTCTCAGAATAAGCATTTACCACATCTTTAGCGCTGATGCCGGATGCTTGATTCATACGCATATCTAATTCCGCATCGAAGCGAATAGAGAAGCCACGCTCCGCCTGATCAAACTGGTAGGATGAAACCCCCAGATCAGCCAAAATACCATCAACCGGAACAGCACCATGTAAACGGGTGAAGTTTTTGATGTAACGAAAGTTTTGATCTATAAAAGTAAAGCGATCATCAGCAATAATATTCTGCTGCGCATCAGCATCCTGATCGAAAGCAAGCAATTGACCATCTTCGCCCAAATGTTTCATGATCTCGCGGGAGTGGCCGCCGCCACCAAAAGTCACATCTATATAAGTACCGCTGGGTTTAATATTTAAACCATCGATACACTCAGCAAGCATTACAGGGGTGTGGTAAGTGTTACTCATCTTTACCCCCTGCTTTATTGTTGCCCAATACTTTTTGCATTAACGGGCCGAAGTTATCCGGCTCCTCGTCCATCATTTCATTATAAGTAGATGAATCCCAAACCTCGATCTTATTGATCAAACAAGTAAGTATTATATCGTTTTTAATACCAGCGTATTCCAATAGGAATTTTGGCAACAATACACGCCCGGCAGCATCCGGACTTAACTCGGTAGCGCCGCGGGTAAAATAACGAATCACCTTGATGTTATCTTCTTCGTATTCGTTAAGTTTGCTAAGTTCGTCCAGTTTTTTGTCCCATTGCGACTTGGTGAAGATGACTAAATGCTTTTTGGCACCAAAACCACGGTTAATGACTACCCCTTCTGTTTCTACCTCAGGAAGTTTTTTCTTGAGGCCAGAGGGAATCATCATCCTTGATTTAGGATCCAATTTACATTCAAATTCTCCGGTCAAATACGACATTAGCTGACTATAGCATTAATTGTTATGTAAAAGTAAATACTTTTACCACTTTCTACCACTTTGAAACACCAAAAGTTTTCAACATTTTTGGCTATAACTAATTTTTTGACTTTTAGCCTAAAACAACTGGGTATTAGCCCGTTCGCAACAAAGCATCGCGCAAATAATTGGCATCGAAATGTTAGTTAAAAGTGTATAAGTTTATTTGAGCAGATAGTGAACGCCCAAGAACCGGGAATGCCTGAAATTACAATGATAAAACGGGTTATTATTTAGCGATGAGGATGAAAAGGCTGACAAAAACGATGAACGCAACCCTAATCAATTGAGCATTAATGTACACACGGGGAAACTCCGCGGAGCGTAATCTATATAACAAATAACCTACTACTGCCGCCAAAATGAAAAAATCGGCTATTAGCGGATAACGGTAGCTATCGATGTTTACTTCGCTGATGAGAATAGCCATCACCCCTAAAGAATAGATAAAGCCAAGCACAATAGAGACGGTACTGCTATAATTATCAGCAGGTTTGCCAATGAAATAAAACCCAAACGGAAAATATACCACTGCCAGCAAGATGCAAAATATCTCCAGAAAAAAAGATGACTGAAAACCGAATGCATACTTTACCATAGTTGCTACCACTACCGAAAGGATAAGCACGATCTCCACAAAATGCATTTTTTTTACTGAACTTGATACCTGGGCCATAATGCTACTCCGATTTTTTTAATCAACTGAATAACTATACAGCTGCGGGAATTGTTTTTAGATTTATGCTAAGAACTATTGCAGTTACCCGCAATAAATGTATTTTTACATAAACACATTGACCATGAAAACATTATTTGCCCTGATACTGGTACTTGTAAGCCTTGGAAGCTTTGCGCAAACCGCTCCTGATCCTTCGACCACCGTATTAAATGCAGCTTATGCAAAAGCGCAAAGCGAACATAAAAATGTGATATTAATGTTCCATGCTTCATGGTGCGGATGGTGCAAAAAGATGGAAGCTTCTATCAACGACCCTGAATGCCAAAAATTATTCAGCGATAATTATGTTATAGTTTACCTTGATATTTTAGAGCGCGCAGGCAAGGAAAACCTTGAAAACCCAGACGGCGCTGATGTGATGAAAAGCTTTAATGGTGACCCTAATGGTGGCATACCTTTTTGGGTGATATTAGACCCAAGCGGAAAAGCTTTCGGTAACTCATATAAACCACCAGTTGGTAGTAGCGTTGGAACTGCTAAAGATAACGTGGGCTGCCCGGCAGAGGCTGATGAAGTGGCTTATTTTATTAGCCTGTTAAAATCATCATCTAAATTAAGCGATGCACAATTGGCTGTTATTAAAAATCGTTTTTTGAAGAATAAGCCAGCAAGTACTAACGCGAATTAAGTTATCAATCTATCGAGGGTAAACATTGTTGGTGACAACACCAACAATGGCGTTGTACGAAGTCGGTTAAACCCCTCCCTCCGCCCTCCCAGAGGAGGGAATCGCACAAGTCCAACGCTGCTTTTAAAAACATTTCGGAACCTTTGTTAGCAGAGACATGTGAGCGTAAGCCTTTACGCACATGCTTCGACTACGCTCAGAAGAGTATGTGATATTATCCCCTATTTTATATCTTACAAAACCCTAACCTTCAAATAACTCGGATGTTCTTTTGAAATATAGACCTTATTTGTCGCTTTTTTGAAATCTAAATCTTTTGCTTTCATGATGTTTTCGAATACCTGCGGGTTGCGGTCGATCAGGGGGAACCAGGTGCTTTGTACCTGGACCATAATGCGGTGGCCTTTTTTGAAGGTGTGCAGCACATCCTGCAATTCAAAATTTACCGGGGTTATTTTGCCGGGGATGAAGGGTTCTGGCTTATCAAAACCATTACGGTATTTACCCCGCATAGCCTCGCTACGTACCATTTGCTCATAATTGGACATGAAAGTGTTTGGTGCAGTGAACTTATTATTTTCAGCAGAGTCTGGGTAAACGTCAATCACTTTCACAACCCAATCGGCATCGGTACCGGTAGTTGACACTTTCAGGTTTGCGATGATGTTACCTGCAAGCGTTAAGTCCTTATCCAGCACATCAGTTTCATAGGTTAATACATCCGGTCTGCGGGATGCAAAACGTTGATCTGCGGTCATGTACTCACGTTTCATATCATCGGTGATATCGCTAATGAATGGCACTGGTTTGTTTGGATCAGATACGTATGTATCGCTGTAATCTCCTGTGTTAGTTGGTGCAGTGAAAGACAATTTTCCTCCCGGCAGGAAATATAGGTTTTTATCTTCTGCATCTTTTGGAGGCCATGACTTGTAGGTTTTCCATTCGTTCTTACCGGTTTCGAAAGTGGATACTTTTGGAATATCAGTATCTGTACCTTTTAAATAATGACTAAAGAAAGCGAACTCAATTTTCTCGCGATAGTAAGAGCCTTGCGCACCACCAAATTCAATATCGCCTAAATGATCACCAGGGCCGCGCGACCAGCCACCATGTACCCACGGGCCCATCGCGAAATAGATCGGCGTGGTTGGGTTATCTTTTACTAAGGTTTTGTAGGTGTTTATCGCGCCATATAAATCCTCAGCATCATACCATCCACCTGTAACTAATACCGCAGTTTTAATATCGTGAAGATGAGTCAATACGTTACGATCTTTCCAATGCTGATCGTAGTTTGGATGATCCAGCATTTCCTGCCATAGGCGAACGGTGTCTTTATAATTTTTTAAATAAATATCCGTGGTATGTTTAACCGAACCCATTCGGAGGTAATATTCGTAACCATCCTTTGTGCCAAAGTCTACATTAAAACCTTTGCCTTGTGTTGGTTTATCGTCTTGTCTGTTTGTAAAGAATGGATAAAAACCAAAATTAGCTACCAGCATAAATGCGCCATTGTGGAAGGCATCATCACGATACAAATCGGCAATTGGGGCTTGTGGCGAAGCGGCAACTAATGCCGGATGACGGCTTAGCAAAGATGTAGTGGTATAGAAACCAGGATATGAAATTCCCCATACGCCTACTTTGCCATTATTGTTGGGTATGTTTTTGATCAACCAGTCGATTGTATCGTAAGTATCTGTGCCTTCGTCAACATTTTTGTTGGTTTTGTGATCCTCTAATTCGGGAGTCATTTCGCGAAATATACCTTCGCTCATGAAACGGCCACGAACATCCTGGTAAACGAAGATAAATCCATCATGAGTAAATAATGAAGACGGGCCGATGGCGGTTTTATACTTACCAACCCCATAAGGCGCAACGCTGTAACAGGTGCGATCCATCATGATGGGATATTTTTTTGACTGGTCTTTAGGTACATATACCGATGTGAACAGCTTTTTGCCGTCGCGCATGGGAATTTGATATTCGTATTTGGTATAGTTTGCCTTTATATATTCGGCATCGGGTGCTTGGGGTTGTTGCGCGAAAGAGGATATAGCTACAAGCATAAAGCTGATAGCTGCGAGCATTTTTTTCATTGGCAGTCAGTTAAAGTGCAAAAGTAATAATGTCTGCAATAATATTGTAAATATTTCAATTGACGGGGTGATGAATATGTTAGAATTGTTTACTATATGTTGTTTCGACTACATATATACCGAGGGATAGTACTAAGATACAGTATAAAACCGAAAAAAGGTACTGACATTTTTTGTCAGTACCTTTTTATTTATTGTTCCGCCATTAAGTCGGATTTAACTTCTATTGTATCGGAATTAATCTTCGTTGATTGCTTTTACACCAGGCAATTCTTTACCTTCCATGTATTCTAACAACGCGCCACCGCCTGTTGATACGTAGCTCACCTCATCAGTCATACCAAACTTAGCAACTGCTGCAGCCGAATCGCCGCCGCCTATCAATGAAAATGCGCCGTTTTCGGTAGCTTTGGCAACTGCCTCGGCAATAGCTTTTGTACCAATCAAAAATTTCTCCATTTCAAATACGCCCATCGGGCCATTCCATAAAATGGTTTTTGATTCTTCAATTACTTTACTGAATAATTTAACTGTTTCAGGGCCAATATCCAAACCCATCCAGCCGTCAGGGATCTCGCCTGTTTTAGCTAAGCCGGTATTGGCATCGTTAGAGAATGCATCGGCAGTAATATTATCAACAGGAAGCAATAGGTTTACTCCTTTATCTTTCGCTTTCTGCCTAAGGCTTAGTGCCAATTCTAACTTGTCTGCTTCAACCAATGAAGTACCGATATTACCACCATCCGCTTTAGCAAATGTATAAGCCATACCACCGCCGATGATCAAGTTATCAACTTTATCCAATAATTTTTCGATCAGTTCGATCTTGTCAGATACCTTTGAACCGCCCATAATGGCCGTAAAAGGCTTTTCCGCACCATTCAATATTTTTTCGGCATTCGCCAATTCGCCTGCCATTAAGTAACCAAAGTATTTGGCATCAGGGAAAAACTGCGCGATAACCGCTGTTGAAGCATGTGCACGGTGAGCAGTACCAAAAGCATCATTCACATAAACATCGCCCAAAGCTGCTAATTTTTTAGCGAAGTCAATATCGCCTTTTTCTTCTTCTTTGTAAAAACGCAGGTTCTCTAATAAAAGTACTTCGCCTTTAGTTAGCTTCTTTGCTTTTTCAATAGCTTCTGCACCAATGCAATCATTAGCAAATTCAACTTGTTGACCTAGTAGATCAGATAAATGAGGCACCAAATGCTTCAATGAGTATTTATCTTCAGGACCACCTTTTGGCCGTCCTAAGTGCGACATCAGTATTACTGCACCACCATCATTTAATATCTTTTTGATGGTTGGCAGGGCAGCTGTCATACGGTTATCGTCGGTAATGTTATAGTCCTTATCCAAAGGAACGTTAAAATCCACACGGATAAGGGCATGTTTTCCGGCAAAACTTATTTGATCTATGGTTTTCATATTGTTTAGTCTTAAATGTAATCGGGCGCCAAATTCAGCATTTTAATTTTAAATCCTGAACGTAAAAGTAAAAAAGCTGTTTTAACTAAATGTTATCGTTACAATTTACGACGCATAACATAGTGCGGGCCAATGCCTTTGATCTCAAATTCATCGGAAATTATTTCGAAACCGCTGTCTTGATAAAACTTTGAAGCCACCTTACGGGCATTGCACCATATATAGTCAGCTTGTTTTTGCTGTAGATAGTTTACTGCGTAATCAACTATCAACTTACCAAAACCTTTGCCACGATATTTGGCTAACGTTGCCATGCCGCGTAGTTGATAACCGTTCTCTACATGTTCGCCATAGTTTTGGGGATGCAGCGACACCACGGTAGCAAGGGTATCACCATCATAATATCCTAAATGAAACGCGCCATCAATCTCGTCAGTAGGGAAACGGCATTCGTCTGGAGTAAGCTTACTATCGCGTAAAACAATATTCCGAATGTTCAGGATATCAGTGGATTTTATGAATTTTATCATTTTAAGAAAAGGGAGTAAACGCCAATAGTTCAATTACAATTCGCTGATTCTTTGAACCAGATCAACCAAACGACTTGAGTAGCCCATTTCGTTATCATACCAGCCAACCACTTTTACCAGGCCGCCAACTACCGAGGTTAGCTGTGCATCAAATATGCAGCTATGCGGGTTGCCCAATATATCAGTAGATACAATAGGATCTTCGGTATATTCTAAGATATGCTCCATACGACCACCGGCCGCTTGCTTGAATGCGGTGTTGATCTCCTCAACTGTTGGCAGCTTTTTAAGGCTACAGGTAAAATCTGTTAATGAGCCATTTAACACGGGAACCCGTATACCCGCACCGCCTAATTTGCCGTTTAAATGCGGGAATATAGCCGTTATAGCCTTTGCCGCTCCCGTTGTTGTTGGAATGATAGAGGCTGATGCCGCCCTCGCCCTGCGCAAATCCTTATGCGGTGCATCATGCAGACTTTGGTCGCCTGTCATTGAATGCACAGTAGTGATGTAACCATCAATTATACCCCAGTTTTCATCCAATATTTTCACCATTACAGCTACGTTATTGGTGGTACAGGAAGCATTTGAGAGTATAGGCGATTGCAGATCAACCTCACCATCATTCACCCCTAAAACTACTGTAGGAACATCCTTAGTACCTGATGGCGCTGATATGATTACCTGTTTAGCTCCTGCTGATAAATGCTGTTCAGCACCTTGGCGGGTGATGAATTTCCCGGTTGATTCTATAACCAGATCAATGTCCATTTCCTTCCAGGGAAGGTTTGATGGCTCACGCTCTGACAGTACTTTTATTTTTTGATCGTTGATATAAAGGTGCTCATCATCAGCAGTTACCGTGCCCTTAAAACCACGGTGAACAGAATCGTACTTAAATAAATGAGCAAGGGTGTGGGTATCGGTCAAATCGTTTATGGCAACAACTTCAATATCAGGTTTGCTTAGTACATTCCTTAAAAATATTCTTCCTATCCGCCCGAAACCGTTTATTGCAACTCTCATAATTTAGTGTCAGTAATTGAGTTGCGAATTTACACAGACTGATTTTAATACGATAATAAAGTTTGAACTATGGCGGGGAGGTGACGCTTGACTAATACAACTTCTTATAAAACTCTTTAACCGCCCTGCCGGGATCAATAGCTTTATTTACCGCTGCTGATACCGCTATACCATATACGCCACCCGTTTGCAAAAGCGGATCAACGTCAACCAATTGTATGCCTCCTACAGCTATTACAGGGATCTCAACAGACTGCTCTGCCACCAGGCGATAACCTTCAAAACCGAGCAACGGTTTGTTATTCGGCTTAGTATCCGTATGCGCAAATGGACCATAGCCGCAATAATCAATAACCCCGGTGGCTTGTACCCTTAACAGGTCTTTAATATTGGTGGCCGAAGTTCCCAAAGTCTTATCCTCTCCAATATACTCGCGGATAGACTTCAAATCCGCCTCAAAGTCTTCTATATGAACACCCTGTGCATCAACCTGATCTAGCAAATGATAATGATTAGTGATGATTAGCGTCATTCCCCATTCATCGCAGATCTCGGCTATTTGGTTTATTTCTTCTATCAGATCTTCATCCGTTTTGGTTAAGCAACGGTATTGCAGCCAGTTAGCGCCCGCAGAGCAAGCTATTTCTGCCTGCTCAACATGACTACGGTTAGGCAAGTCTTGTGTTAGATAGTGGAATTTTGATATGTATTTTTTCATAAGCCCTCTCTAAATCTCCCCCTGTAGGGGAGACTTTTATTTTAATAGTTATAAATTTCAAAGCCCTCCCTACCGGGGAGTTTGGGTGGGGCCTACTTCTTCAACACTTCAGGTATCGGCACGCCAATACAGCCGTTTGGTGCTTGTATGTGTAATAAAGCAGCTATGGTTGGCGCAATGTCCGTCATGTGTACTTCGCGTACAGCACTACCGTGTTGTATACCCCACCCCATAAATACCAGCGGAATATGGTTATCATAAGGATTCCATGTACCGTGCGTGGTGCCCGTCGGGCCACCATCGCCTGAACCATGACCTGTGAACCATGCCGGATCTAATATAATTTGTATAGCACCACTATTTTTAGCGTTATACCCGTTGATGATGCGTTCGCGCAGCGGCTCAGGAATACTAGACGATGCTACTTTAGCCATATCTACCGCATATTCAATTTCCGGTTGCTTTTGTAGGTATTTAATGCACTCTTTTTTAAGTTCGTCCTGATCAATATGCAGGTAATTTACAATGCGATAATTAAAATTTACCTGGTAATTGTTCAGGCTCAATACCAATGAATCCGTTTTGTATTTATCCATCAGCATCTTGTTCATATCTTTCAAAACCGATGCCTCATCCCATACCCCAGCCGGAATATCGTGATCATTCAAAAACGCGGTGTTATGCGCCGCACCATGATCCGCTGTCAAGAAAACAGTATAATTGCCTTTACCCACTTTAGCATCTAAGAAATTAAGGAAGTTAGCGATATCGCGGTCCAAACGTAAGTAAGTATCCTCAATCTCTACCGCATTAATACCAAACTGGTGACCGATATAATCCGGTGATGATAAACTCATCGCTAAAAAGTCGGTTTGATCACCCTGGCCTAATTGTTCACCGTTTATAGCAGCAACGGCCATATCAATAGTTAAAGTGTTGCCGTAAGGTGTAGAACGGATCAGGCCTAAACCTGATTGCTTATATAAGGCTGATGTTTTAACCGGCAAAGTCGGCGCGTCGGTTCCTTTAAACTTTCCTTCATATTTACTGTCGTCTGGGGTACTTTGCAGGTAGGTTTCTACCGGGTATAGCGAAGTCCAGTCTAACTTTAAGTAGGTTTCAGGTAGCTTTTGGTCATTAAAGTCTTTTGCCCATTGCGGCAATTCCTTCATATAATAGGTGCTGGTTATCCAGTTTCCACTTTTATCGTCAAACCAATAAGCGGCATTCGCGGTATGTCCCGCAGGTAAAATTCCGCCTCTATCTTTCAGGGCTATACCGATAACTTTCGACCTGAAATTTGTTGCCAGCTTAAGCTCATCAGTAACCGTAGTCACCAATAAATTACGCGGCGACATCTGCCCTGCAATCGAAGTGCTGCCAACGGTTTGCACACTATTATCCTCGGTGCAGTACATTGATTTTCCGGTAGCCTGGATAATGTAATCATTACCGGCGATGCCGTGTATAGATGGTACCGATCCGGTATAGATACAAGTATGCCCTGGGCCGGTAAAGGTTGGGATGTAATTTACCTGTGTATTTTCGCAGCTAAAGCCCTCGTTCAATAAACGTTTAAAACCATTGCTTTGGTAGCGTTCGTAAAACCGATACAGGTAATCCCAACGCATTTGATCAACCACAATACCTACTACCAATTTAGGGCGAGGGATTTGGGTTGATGCTACCGGAGTTGGTGCCACTACTACAGTTTTTTTCTTTTTTGTTTGTGCTGATACATTAACAGCAATAAATGCAAACGCTACAAAAAGCAGATGTTTAGTTTTCATTGTTTGGGATTAATGTGCAAATATCAGTAATGTAATAAAAATTTTGTGTGATGTTTATGTTAGGGAAAGTTTAAATTAAAGTTCAAATAGCGACCATTTGGGTTCCCCTCTTGAGGGGGCGGGGGTGTGTTCAGCGTATAAACACACTCCCACCAACGCACCTTGCCCTACGCTCCTCGCACTACCTTAAAACTTCAAACTCAATCCAACCAAAAAGTTAATCGGTGCCTGCGGAAATAAATAATTATAGTTCACCACTTTGCCGCTTTCTATATCCGGGTAAGTTGCTCCGTTTGATTCATACTTCTCGCTAAAAATATTGTTTATCAATAAGCTGATGCCGATGTCTTTAACTGATTTTATGCTAAAGTCATAATTCAACCTTAAACCATTTACAAAATAGCTATTCAGGTAACGGTTTGACGTAGGATCAGATGGAGCATAGCCCGGCGGGTTAATATTGGAAGTATTATCCAGATATTGCCTGCTTACATATTTACTGATCAAAGCTATTTCGCTGCCTTTAAATGGCATAAAGCCAATTTCGCTGGAAGCTACCCAATCTGGCGAGAAAGCGATATCTGTTTCTTTATATTGATAATCAACCGTTGTGTTATTGTCGTAATCGAACAAATATTGGTTAAAGTTTTTAACCTTGTTCGCACTCCACGAAGCAGTTGCCGACCATATAAACCATTTGTTCGGCCTTATCCTGCCGTCAAACTCCAGTCCCTCTCTAAAGCTATTTTTCACGTTGCTTTGTATTTGGTCGCCTACATCATTCAATGCGCCGGTTACTACCAATTGGTTGTAGTACAGCATATAAAATGCGTTAATGCCGCCGGTAAATATTCCTTGGGTAGTACGGTAACCCAGTTCCCAATCTTTAAGATTTTCAGGTTTTGGGCGACTGTCAGGTGTTGATTGCACATAATCATCACGGTCAGGCTCGTGGTTACCTATACCGAAGGATAAGTACACATTACTTTTCGGGTCGATTTGGTAAGTGACACCCGCCTTCGGGTTAAAAAAGTTCAACTTCACCTGCTCCTGCTCGTTTTGCAAGGCATCATTGAAACCTAAAAACGAGTAGTAAATATGGCGATACTGCATATCAGCATACAAAGTAAATTTGCCTAATTTATAATCTGCTTTACCATAAATATTAAAATCGGTTTTAAAGGCGTTATCGCTTTCGTATTGATAGTTCGGCCCGATCCCCAAATTTTGTTGTGACCATTCAATATCGTCATAATGCTCGCCACGATATTCATTATAAGCGCCGCCCAAATTAAAATTCAGGTTGTGGTTAGGCTGATATTTGAAATTATAAGTAACACCATAAAACTTATTGTTTAACCATAAACGGCGGGTTAAATTGCTGGTGGAATCATTCGGTTTTGGCGTTAACCCATAATTTTTAACGGAATCGTTATTAACATATTCCTCGTAATAACCGTAGCCATGTGTATAATGCAAAGCCCCACTGAATGATATTTTGTCCGATATTTTTTGATCTACCAATAACTGGTAGTGTATCTGCGTATAATTATCAGTTTGGTTAGGATAGAATGTCCCGTTTGATTCTAAACCTAACTCATTATAGGTACGGTTACCTGCTTTAATACTATCCTCGGGCACGCCATCCCATGCCTGGTAAGTATGCTCGGTACCACCAAAAGTTACCAGCCTGATGATGGTATTTTTGCCGTAGTAAGCACCATTAAAAAAGTAAGATTTTAAATTAGCCGAAGCCCTGTCTATATACCCGTTTGAGGTAATGCTCGATAACCTACCATCAAAAGTAAACTTGCCGCCTAAAAGGCCTGTACCTATGTTCAGGGTATTTTTTAAAGCCCCATAAGAGCCTGCTGAGTTGTTCAGTTCCAGGTATCCGGTATCGCGACGGGTGGTGGTTTGTATGTTGATACTGGCTCCAAAAGCACCCGCGCCATTGGTTGACGTGCCCACGCCACGCTGGATTTGTATATCATTAACAGATGAAGCGATGTCCGGTATATCCACAAAGTAAACACCCTCCTCTTCCGAGTCATTATAGGGGATGCCATTAATGGTAACGTTTATACGTGTAGCATCAGACCCACGAATGTGGATATAAGTATAACCGATCCCCGTACCACCGTCAGACGTGGTGACAACCGATGGCGTTTGATCCAGCAAATAAGGCAGATCTTGTCCGAGGTTATTCTTTTGGATATCCTTACCGCTCAGGTTAGTAAAAGCAATAGGCGCGTTAATAGCAGCCCGGGTTGCATTTACGGTAACTTCATCGTTCACTATGCTGGCCAGATTAAGTGAAAAATCAACCGTAGAATTGCTTTTTAAATGAATAGTTTTGATAGTGGCCTCATAACCGATGTAAGTGATCTTGATGCTGTAATTATCGGCTTTTAAATTGGTGAAAGTGTAGTGCCCATCTGTACCTGAACTGGTGCTGATATTGGCATTTTGAATGCGGATGGTGGCGCCAGATAACGGCTCGCCGGTTTGCTGGTCGGTAACTTTACCGGATACAGAGAATTGGGCCGATGCCAGGACAGGCAGCAGCAGGGCGAAAAACGCCACGAGTAAATTTTTTTTCAACGTAAATAAATAAAACTTGTTAAACCATCTGCACACCAGGGTTGAATATGCAGTACACTTAACTATTACCTCTCCCTACGCCGGCATTACCCGGATCAGGTGCATGTTGATGTTATGGGTCGATGATCTAATCACGACTTATAACTACAACAATGGGTTTGATCTCAGCCTGTCTTTCAGTTTGATTGCTCAAAGCAAGGCACCCCTTGAGAATTATGGGGCAAATGTAATAATGATTTTGAATAATTATTATTTCGGATGTCGAAATTTCAATTTCGGAATTATAAAAGCCCCTTTGCATATAAAATGAATTTACAGACTTGTTTATCAACTAAAATTTATTGATTTTGCAACAATCTGCTGACCAGGAATTATCAATTCCAAAAATTCGAAATCAAAAATCCGAAATTCGAAATCAAAACTCTACTTTTGCAAACTTTATATATACGTACTATGCTAAGAACACATACCTGCGGCGAATTAACCCTCAGCAATTTAGGCGAAACCGTTACTTTATGCGGATGGGTACAAAAATCGCGCGATTTGGGTGCTACCACATTTATTGATGTGCGCGACCGCTATGGCTTAACTCAGTTGGTTTTAAATACCGATAATGATGCAACCTTACGCGAAAAAGCTAAAGGCTTAGGCCGGGAGTTTGTATTAAAGGTTACCGGTAAGGTAATTGAACGCACCAGCAAAAATGCAAAAATGGTAACCGGCGATATTGAAATTGCTGTTACTGATATAGAGATATTAAATTCATCAAAAACGCCGCCGTTCATCATTGAAGATGAAACTGACGGTGGCGAGGAATTACGTGCCAAATACCGTTACCTGGATTTGCGCCGTAACCCAATACGCAACAACCTGATGCTGCGCCACAAAATGGCCCAGGAAGTTCGTAAATATTTAGATGGCCTTGACTTTATTGAGGTAGAAACTCCGGTATTGATTAAATCGACACCCGAAGGCGCACGCGACTTCGTAGTACCAAGCCGCATGAATCCGGGCGAGTTTTATGCCCTACCACAATCACCGCAAACTTTTAAACAGTTATTAATGGTAAGCGGTTTCGACCGTTATTTCCAAATCGTTAAATGTTTCAGGGATGAGGATTTACGCGCTGACCGTCAGCCTGAGTTTACCCAAATCGATTGCGAGTTATCTTTTATCACCCAGGAAGATATATTAAACATATTTGAAGGCCTTACCCGCCACCTGTTTAAAACAGTTAAAGGTATCGACCTGATCAAATTCCCACGCATGCAATATGCCGATGCCATGCGTTTATACGGTTCCGACAAACCCGATCTTCGTTTCGGGATGGAGTTTGTTGAACTGAACGGCATCATGAAAGGTAAAAACTTCAGCGTTTTTGATAATGCTGAACTGGTAATAGGTATCAATGCCAAAGGCTGTGCTGAATACACCCGCAAGCAACTGGACGAACTAACCGAATGGTTAAAACGCCCGCAAATTGGCGCTACCGGCTTAATTTATTGTCGTTACGGAGCTGATGGTACTTTAAAATCATCGGTAGATAAGTTCTACGGCGAAGATGATTTGACCAACCTCGCTGCTGCATTAAGTGCCGAACCAGGCGATTTGATCCTGATATTGGCAGGCCAAAGCCAAAAAGTTCGCAAACAAATGAACGAGTTACGCCTTGAAATGGGCACCCGTTTAGGGCTGCGTAATAAAAATGATTTTGCGCCATTATGGGTGTTAGACTTTCCACTGTTAGAGTGGGATGAAGAAACTGAACGTTATCACGCCATGCACC
Source organism: Mucilaginibacter tundrae (assembly GCF_013408825.1). Lineage (GTDB taxonomy): Bacteria > Bacteroidota > Bacteroidia > Sphingobacteriales > Sphingobacteriaceae > Mucilaginibacter. Next base: position 206,245 of record NZ_JACCBZ010000005.1, on the reverse strand, counting down.
ACCCATTCACGTCACCAAAACCGGAAGATATAGCCATGCTGGATACTGAACCGGGCGAAGTACGTGCCAATGCTTACGATTTGGTAATTAATGGTACAGAAATAGGTGGTGGCTCTATCCGTATACACGACAGGACTTTACAAGCATTAATGTTTAAACACTTAGGCTTTACGCCGGAAGAAGCTCAAAAACAATTTGGCTTTTTAATGGATGCATTTGAGTATGGCGCACCTCCGCACGGTGGTATCGCCTTTGGGTTTGACAGGTTGTGCTCAATATTCGCGGGATTGGATTCCATCCGTGATGTGATAGCTTTCCCAAAAAACAATTCAGGCCGTGATGTGATGATCGATACGCCAGCAACTATATCAGATGCTCAATTAAACGAACTTAAAATAAAAACCACGTTACCCCTTTAATAGTGAAAAAAACCTTTATAATAATTCTGTCGGTACTAACTATTGGCTTTATATCATGCAAAAAAAGCAGCCCAACCCTTACCGCGGCGCAACAAGCCGGTGTTGATGATGGATTAATAAAAACCTATATATCAACGCACAACATAGATAGCGTAAAAAAAGACTCAGCTTCGGGCATTTATTATAAAATAGTTGCGAAAGGTACGGGGGCGTATCCTACGGCTAGCTCTACAGTAATTGTAAATTATCAGGGCATGCTACTTAACGGATCTGTATTTGCACCACAAGGTAATTTGGGATCTCCATTAGTTGACCTAATAAGTGGTTGGCAAATAGGGCTGCCATTTATTAATACAGGAGGCACTATAATGCTTTTATTACCATCCCGTTATGGTTATGGCGATAGCTCACCAAGCCCAACAATACCAAACAATTCAGTATTAATATTTACTATTCAACTGATCAGTTTCACTAATTAATAATAAAGCGGCTTACCTAACAATAAAATTACAGTATCTGCAAAAATTGGGTGAGCTCGCATAAAATGTTTTTTATTAACTTGGCACCATTAATTTAAACTGTTAAAATTACTGAAGCCTATAATTTTCAATAAAAAAATCAGTTATAGCGTTATACAACAATATGAAGAGAATATTTTTACTATCCGGATTACTTATCATTCTATTTTCTGCATGCAAAAAGCAAACGTTTAATGATACCAGGCAGGCTACAATTGATGAGCTGAAAATACAAGCATATATAAAAGCCAACCATATTGATAGTTTAACAAAAGACCCATCTGGACTATACTATCGAATTACAACACCTGCCCCGGGACCCAAGGTAACTATCGCTGATACTATACAGGCGCAGTATACAGGAAAATTGTTAAATGGCACAGTTTTCCAAGCTCAAACTGTTGGGTTGGTTTTTATGAGTACTGCAATTAAAGGATGGCAAATAGCTTTACCATTTATTGGTGCTGATGGCGTTACCCGGCCTTATAGCAGGCTTAGGTTAATTGTTCCTTCTGCGCTTGGATATGGTAGTGCCGGCAGTGCTGATGGAACAGTCCCAGCAAATCAAGTACTTGATTTTACAATTGACTTAATAGGCTTTTATAACTAATTGCCCAATCTTCTATTCGTTTGTAGCAAAAACCAGTGGCGCAGCCCTACAGCTGAGCTACTGTTTAAAAATCACCCCATTCATTTGGCAAAATCTGCCGGGACCAGTGATAAAGCGCGCATTAAAGTCAATCAGAAAATGATTGCCTGGGCCGATCTTATTTTTGTGATGGAACGCAAACATCAAAAAATATTAGAACGGAATTTCTCAGATATCCTTGTTAATAAGCCAATTATTATTTTAGACATCGAAGACAATTATCGATTCAACGACCCCGGATTGATCGATATTTTAACAACTTCGCTTCGGGATTATTTATAGTCAGCAAACTTTGTTGATCTAATATGGTTTAAATTTGTGAACCATTAAACTATATCCTTGTTCACACCGTCATATCGGTACAAATACATAATCATGAAAAAGCTATTCTTACTTGTTGCCATTTTTGCGTTTACCTATTCTACTTTTGCTCAAAATGTTGACTTACGCCGCAAAATCGAAGTAAGCGGTACTGCCGAACAAGAAGTTACTCCCGACATTATTTATGTGTCTATATCACTACAGGAGTACATGAATGGTAAAACTCGGGTTACCATAGATCAACTGGAGAATCAACTGGAAAGCGCTGTTAAAGAGGCCGGTATACCAAAAGAAAACTTTACCATCAACAATTTATCTGCCTGGAATAATAATTACCAGAAAAAGAAATCACCTGATTTTTTAGCTAGTAAACAATACAGCCTTAAACTAAGTGACTTGAATAAATTCGACCAAATATTAAGCGCTGTTGATCCTAAAGGCATACAATCAACCAATATTGACAGCTACGAATACTCAAAAGCGGATCAACTAAAAAATCAATTAAAGCTGAAAGCACTGCTTGCAGCAAGGGATAAGGCGGCTTACCTTTTGAACGGTATCGGCGAAAAATTGGGCGCCCCGATCAGTATTACCGAAGTTGATAATAGCAACTACCCTCAACCAAGGGTATACTCAATGCTGATGGGAAAAGTAGCTGGGGTTTCAGTTAATTCCACACCCCAATCTGACATCGATTTTAAAACCATAAAACTAAGTTTTCAGGTAAATGCCGTGTTCGAAATAGTTAAATAAAATATTTTCATAAAACACACATTTTGAGTAACTTCTGAAATGCATTAAGCGTATACGTGCGATAGAATGTTCTCAAACACAATTTATTAGGCAATTTGTTTTAATAAATGTTAAGAAATCATAAATAAATCTTAACCTTTTGAGATTTATTTAATAAGTGCTTGGCAATGTGATTTTTACATTCTATATTTAAAAACCTAATTGTTTAAGCATGATTCGTACCCGCTTTAAGAAGGTGCTTTTAGTTGCGCCTGAGATCTCTTCACAGCAGTTAACTACTGATTATAAGAATGTTAGGCATATTTATGCTATCAATAATATCTTCCCTTCTATCTACGAATCAGCTCCAAACCTGATCGTTTTTGACCATAATTTTCTGAGCAAGGATCTTGAAAATATCATTCGTAGAATCAGAGCCAACAATTTTTATAGTAAAATCAAAATCTGCTGCTACAAATCAAAGGTTGAGCCTAAAGCTGATAGCCTGTTAAAAGCCATTGGTGTTGATTTTTTTGTTTACGAAGAAGAGTTAAGAACCATCCAGAAAAGCAAAAATATCTTCAGCGTGTTTACGGAAATATTAGAAAGACCTGTTTTAGGAATGCTTTCAAATGTGCATAATTAAGCTATTTTAGCACTATTCCTGCTGTATTTCTACCTTAAAAAACTGTATAAAAATATAAAAAGGGTGACTTTCGACCGCTCATCGCCCGAAAACCACCCGTAAAAGAATCTTTTTAACCGCTTTTAGCCGGTAAAATCCCTTAATTGATCCACTCAAATTTGGTGTAAGGCACTAATACTTCGGGTATTTTAATGCCTTCAGCGGTTTGATTATTCTCCAACAAAGTAGCAACAATACGTGGCAATGCCAACGCGCTACCATTTAGCGTATGCGCTAACTGCGTTTTTCCCTCAGCATTGCGGAAACGTAGTTTTAAACGATTAGCCTGGAAAGTTTCGAAATTAGATACGGATGAAACCTCCAACCAGCGTTGCTGCGCCGCGCTCCAGGTTTCCATATCATAAGTAAGAGCGGCAGTAAAACTCATATCTCCTCCACACAAGCGCAATACTCTGTATGGCAGGCCCAGGTTTTGTAATAAGCTCTGCACATGCGCGCTCATGCCTTCCAATACTTCATAAGATGTATCCGGATGTACCACCTGCACTATCTCCACCTTATCAAACTGGTGCAAACGGTTCAAGCCACGCACGTGGGCTCCGTATGAGCCCGCTTCACGGCGGAAGCATGGCGTATAGCCACAATTCTTAACCGGCAGCTCATCAGCCTTTAAAATCACATCACGGTATAAGTTGGTAATAGGCACTTCAGCAGTCGGGATCAAAAACAGATTATCCTGACCTACAAAATACATCTGGCCTTCTTTATCCGGCAACTGTCCTGTTCCAAAACCTGATGCTTCGTTAACCAGCAATGGCAGCAGCACTTCGCTATAACCCGCTTTTTCGGCTTCATCCAAAAAATAAGCGATCAGCGCGCGTTGTAGTTTAGCGCCTTTGCCCTTATATACCGGGAAACCCGCACCGGTTATTTTAACACCCAGCTCAAAATCAATCAAATTATATTTTGTGGCAAGTTCCCAATGTGGTAAAGCGCCTTCGTACAAATCAGGTTTGGCACCATTTTCCAGTACTACCTCATTTTCTTCGGGGGTTGTTCCTTTTGGTACAGAGCTATGGGGCAAATTTGGCAGCAACACAATTTTCTGCTGCAATTCATCTTCAGTAGCCGCTAATGCATCACCCAAAGTTTTAATTTCTTCCTTCCATGCTCCGGTATTGGCTTTAATGGTTTCAGCTTCATCCTTTTTGCCTGCACGCATTAGCTCCCCTATCTGTTTTGCAGCGGAGTTAGCTTGTGCCGATACACTATCCATTTGGTTTTGTGTTTGACGGCGTTTTTCATCCAATTGAATAATCTCGTCAACCAATTCAGGCTGTTTAAAATTTTTTACAGCTAAACGTTCTAAAACCTGTTCCCTGTTATCGCGGATATAACTAACTTGCAGCATTATTTTATTTTTTAGGCAAAGATATAATCAGTTGGCGGTTTGTAGTGTGCTTTTGCATTTTTTTATCCGAAACTTAAGCCAACTGTAAATGGCCAACAGCAAACTGAAAATGAGCGGTAAACTTTACTTAGTACCCACCCCTATAGGCAACCTGGAGGACATGACCTTTAGGGCCATCCGTATTTTAAAGGAAGCCGACTTGATTTTGGCTGAGGATACGCGTACCTCCGCCCCGCTGCTAAAGCATTTCGATATCCATCAAAAAGTATTTTCTCATCATCAGCATAACGAACACCAATCGTCACTCGAAATAATCAAATTTTTAAAGGAAGGCAAAAACGTTGCGCTAATATCAGATGCAGGTACGCCTGCCATTTCCGATCCTGGCTTTTTTTTGGTTCGCGAAGCATTAAAAAATGATCTTCCTGTTGAGTGCTTACCTGGCGCTACTGCGTTTGTACCTGCACTGGTTAACTCCGGATTCCCTACTGATAAGTTTTGTTTTGAGGGATTTTTACCGCTTAAAAAAGGCCGCCAAACCCGTTATAAATTTTTAGCCCTGGAAGAGCGGACAATCATACTGTATGAATCCCCTCACCGTTTATTAAAAACACTAGATGAAATGATCACTTATTTTGGTGCCGACCGCCTGATCTCCGTATCGCGCGAGCTAACTAAAATGTTTGAAGAAACGGTACGGGGAACGGTTGAAGAGGTTAAAACATACTATGAAACACACCCTGTAAAAGGCGAGTTTGTAATATGTGTTGGGCCAAAGCAAAGCATATCAAACAAAAAAGGCTCTCAGGACGAAGATGATGATTAACAATGAATAAAATACCATGTCATGGCGAGGTATGAAGCAATCGCACATAGGCAATGACAAGTAGCAGATATTATGAAAGCATATCTAGACAGCGTAATAAAACGTTTTCAATCCTATAAAGCACTTGGCGAAAGCACTTTTAATCAGTTAAAAGATGAAGACCTGCTTTGGCAATATAATCAACAAAGCAACAGCATTGCTATTATTGTACAACACATGGCCGGAAACATGCTTTCCCGTTGGACAGCGTTTTTAACTACCGATGGTGAAAAAGAATCGAGAAATCGGGATACTGAATTTGAGAGCATCATAACAACACGACAGGAATTGTTAGCTAAATGGAATGAGGGTTGGGATTGCCTTTTTAATGCATTAAATTCCATTACCGAAGCCGATTTAGAAAAAACAATATACATCCGTAATGAGCCGCATAGTGTAGTTGATGCTATAAACAGACAATTATCACATTGCCCCTATCATGTCGGGCAAATTGTATTTATAGGTAAAATGCTTGCTGGTGCCGATTGGAATTCATTATCAATCCCCCAAGGTAAATCTGACGATTTTAACGCCGAGAAATTTAACAAATGAAAAAAAGCATAATCCTATCCATCCTTTCAGGCCTGTTACTTTGGATAGCCTGGCCACCTACCCCATATACTACTTTCCTGCTATTTATTGGTTTTGTGCCGATGCTGATAGCTATTGAGAATATAATCCAATCCGACATCACCAAAAAAGGGAAAAAGATTTTTCACATAACCTTTTTAGGCTTTTTCATCTGGAATACCCTTTGTATTTATTGGGTTTATAATTCGCTCAAAACCATTGGGCCGTTGGTGGCTATACCTATCACATTAATCCCATACTCGCTTGGGCCGCTATTAATGTCGTCGGCCTGCTGGTTGTATTATCGCATGCGTTTAAGTACCAGTCGTTGGGTAAGTTTAATTTGTTTAGTTTGTTTTTGGATAGCCTACGAATACCTGCACCAAAGCTGGGATCTGAATTTCCCGTGGATGACCTTAGGCAATGGTTTCGCCGTAAGCCACAAATGGATCCAATGGTATTCCTATACCGGCATTTATGGTGGTACTATTTGGATTTGGACGGTAAATATCCTAATTTTCCTAGTTTATACAGGTCTCCGCGAAACGCAAAGCAAAGCCACAAGATTAAGTTTAATCACCGGCTTAGTGCTGATACTATTATTGCCGCTATGCTGTTCTTATTATATCTATAATACTTACCAGGAGCAATCCGATCCGGCAAACATTGTTGTCGCGCAGCCCAATATTGATCCTTATGCCAAGGATTCGACTATTCCCGCGCAGGAACAGATTGGCATTTTAACTCATTTGTCTGATTCAGTCGGCCAAGCCAATACCGAATTTTTTATTTGGCCCGAAACCGCTATCGCCGATTATGTTGATGAAAATAAGATTCGCAGTAATAACTACTTTTTACAAATACAGCACTTCTTAAACAAATACAAAAACGGCAACGTTATTACAGGCGCCGAAACCTATAAATTATACAATTCGCGCTTGACCAAAACAGCCAGCCCCACAGAAAACCCAGGTGAATATGCTGATAATTTTAATGCAGCTATTAATATTGAGAACTCTGCAGAGGTACAGTTCTATCATAAATCAAAACTGGTTCCCGGCGCTGAATCATTACCATTTGGCAATGCCTTGTTCTTTTTAAAACCCGTGTTCGAGCATTTAGGCGGCGCTACGGGCAGCTACGGTAGTCAACCAGCGCCAAGTGTATTCTACTCACAAAGTGGCATAGGCGTCGATCCTGTGATCTGCTACGAATCCATTTGGGGCGAATATGTGGCAACTTCGGTTCACATGGGTGCGCAGTTCATCGCTATCATCACTAACGATGGCTGGTGGGGCAACACATCCGGTAAAGACCAGCACCTGGATTATGCCAAACTACGGGCAATAGAAACCCGCCGCTGGGTATGCCGCTCCGCAAATACGGGCATATCAGCCTTTATTAATCAACGTGGCGATATTGTGCAGCAAACCGGCTGGTGGGTAAAAACCGCTCTCAAACAAAATATTAATCTAAACTCCGATCTAACATTCTACGTACTGCATGGCGATTATATAGCGCATCTGGGCTGCATTTTAGCTGTATTAGGGATTATTTGGGTTTTGGTGAGAAGGAAGAAAAGAATAGTATTATAAACATTTTGTCATTCTTCGCTGTGCTCAGAATAAATGACAAAAAACAAATCCAATATATCCAGTTATTTAATAAACGAAATATTTCACTTTATAAATGGAATATTTTCACTATATTTGAATAAGGATTTATCACTATGGCTGTTTTAACTAAAAGCGCTCCGGGTATCTCAATACCCAACTTCAGCAATCACTGGATTGAAAGTGACGTGCAGATATTTAAATACGCGATGACAGGCGTTGCTACTGACTTATTTTATTCCTTTGCCGAAACCGTTAAAATGGGGAATAAATCATTGGCAGCCATTTTGCATTTATCCTCCCGTACCATCAGTAACTACCATCAAAATAAACAAACCCTTGAACCTGTACAGGGCGAACATTTATTAAAATTGATCGCGTTATACGATAAAGGGATTGAAATATTTGGATCCATTGAGGAATTTAACTATTGGCTCAACAAACCATTCTGGCAATCAAACGAAAAACCTTTTGACCGCCTGGTTACTCCGGTAGGAATTGACCTTATATTGCAGGAACTCGACCAATTAGCTTACGGATACCCGGTATAAAATGCTTGTTTTCCGGATATTGCATAAAAAATATGGCGATGCGCTATATGCACCGGGCATAGAAGGCAGGTGGAATAGCCGCGGCAAAAAGGTATTATATTGCAGTGAATCCATACCCTTGGCCTTTATGGAAAGCATGATTAGGCGGCAAGGTGCGGGTTTTAATGGTGATTTCAAGATCGCCTTTATCAATATACCTGATGATGCCGAGATCAAACAAATACATTTAAAGGATCTGCAAAAAGGATGGGATAGCCCGAACGATTACTCTAAATGCCAAAAATTGGCCGACAACTGGTTTAATGAACAGCAAAGTTTAGTTTTAAGGGTTCCATCGGCAGCGTTAAGCATCTGCAATAACTATGTGATCAACACACTTCACCCTGATTTTGATAAAATAAAGCTAATTAAGCTGACACCCTTAATGCCAGACCCGCGCATTGATGAATTATTGAAGAAAGCGAAATAGTTAACTACCATCATTACTGACGACAGGAAGATAGCTCAATTACCCCACACTCTTCTCCAGCATAAAATCCAGCAGATCATGTATTGGCTGACGAATAATTTTGCCAACACGTATGCCATTAGCCTCGCATTGCGCTTTTAATTCATCGGCAAAAACATGTGCTATAGAACCCACAAAATGGCATTTGTATTTATGATATTCAGGATACGACTTAATGTTAGTATCGATAAATTCCTGGAATCCGCCTTTTAGTAAGGTTTGCGCATATTCAGTATTCCTTATTTCGGTAAGAAATTTAGAGAATCCGGCCAGATAAGAGTTGCCACCTGGTTTTTGATATACGTTCTTTATTACATCCTCACGGGTAAGATGATAAGCTTTTTCAAATTTTGTATTGATGTCATCAGGCATATTGCCATATAAAAACCCGGTAACCAGCGCCTTACCAAACCAGGTTCCTGAGCCTTCATCGCCCAAAACAAAACCTAAACCATGTTTGCCGGCATGTATCTCCTCACCATCAAAAAACGAAATATTTGAACCGGTACCCAATACGCAACAAATCCCTTTGTCATGCCCACAAGTGGCATACGCCGAACCATACAGGTCGCTATCAACACTAATGAATGCTTTTGGAAAATATTGGCTTAATGCATTTGATACGATCTCGTGCCTGTCGGGGCTTGAACATCCGGCGCCAAAAAAATATATTTCCGATATCTCATTGCCCTGCGCAATTAGCTCAGGTATTTGATCTCGCAAAATCTTGGATATTTCCTTCTCGGTTAAAAAGTAAGGATTTAGTCCCGATGTTCTGAATTGTTGTGTTTCCTGCTGTGGTGTGGCCAGCAACCAGTCTGTTTTTGAAGATCCGCTATCAGCAACTAAGATCATTTGAAAATACCTCTTCCAGAGCCTTTTGAGTTACAGGCTTATGAATAAAATTAGTGATGTGTTTATTAAGTTCCGACTTTTGGATGTCAGCCGGATCAAGCGATGAAGATAGCATATATATTTTTATATTCTCCTTATTTGGGAATACAAGTTTATCATATTCTTCCAAAAATTCAAAACCGCTCATTAAAGGCATCCTAATATCCAGGAAAATTACATCTGGTGTTATCGCACCTATAAGTAATGACTCAATAGCCTCATCGGGAGATTGTCTTACAATAATATCTTCAACAAAATTGCCGCTCTGCAAAATTTTCCTCGTAACGTAATTATCGATGTAATTATCGTCAATGAGTAAACAAGTTTTGTAGCGTGCAGCCGTCATTCGTTTTTTTAATTTGCTAAAATATTATTCAGGTTATACGTAAGAATATGATCTAAAGATATGGTTTAGGGCGTTAAGTTATGTAATTTTTTTGATATACATATATGTGTAATGTATTTTAAGTTATTAATTACCTATATATTACACTTCATCATATTTTTATAGCTTATTTTTATCAATATTGCTTTTTAACACAATTAACTATATTTAATAAATTACAGGATGAAAAAAATCCAGTTCTGCGCTCTTTTTTCCCTAATACTCTTTTTTATGAATATTAATACCAGTAACGCTGTTACCCTTGCAAAAATTTCATACAACGTTACTTTTCCTGAGGTACAAGCACATTATGTTGATATTGAAATGAATATCGAACATCTTAACCAATCAACATTAGTCTTAAAAATGCCCGTTTGGACTCCCGGATCGTACCTTGTACGTGAGTTTGCCAAAAGTGTTGAAAGTTTTACTGTAAGCACTAACGGTAAAGAAATTCCTTTTGTAAAAACACGCAAAAACTGGTGGAGCATCAATACAAAAGGATTAAATCACGTAACCATTAAGTACAAAGTATATTGTTTCGAAGTTTCGGTACGTACCGCCTTTGTTGATATTTCGCATGCGTTCCTGTCAACATCAGGTATATTCATGTATCCTGAGGGGATGCTTAATCAGCCATCAACCATACACATTGTACCTTTCGGCGGCTGGGATAAAGTTTCTACCAGTTTGGATATGGTGAATAACGACCCTTTCACCGTTCATGCCCCTAACTATGATATTTTATTTGATTCACCTATTGAAGTAGGTAACCAAGACGTTTTTGGTTTCGACGCCGCCGGCGTACATTACCAGTTTGCCATGTATGGTGGTGGCAATTATGATAAAGAAAAGTTAAAAGTAGATGTAGCCAAAATTGTGGAACAGGAAACCGCTGTTTATGGCGAAAACCCTAATAAGCATTACGTTTTTATCGTTCACAATTATTTTCGCGGCGGCGGCGGGTTAGAGCATTTAAGCTCGACTGTTTTGGGCGCTTCGCGCGATGCTTATGGCACGCCACGTGGTTATCAAAACTTTTTAAGCCTCGTTGCGCATGAGCATTTCCATTTATGGAACGTAAAGCGCCTTCGCCCAATAGCACTAGGTCCGTTTGATTATGATAACGAAAATTACACCACCGACCTTTGGATAGCTGAAGGTTTTACCGCCTATTATGAGGACATTATTTTAAGACACGCCAAACTTATTGATGCCGATAATTACCTGGGCGTTATGGCCAATGATATTAACCAAGTGGAGAACACGCCCGGTAAAAAGATCCAAAGTATTGCCGATGCCAGTTATGATGCCTGGATAAAGGCTTACCGCCCTACTGAAAATTCTAACAACAGCACCATATCCTATTACAGCAAAGGTTCGGTTGCGGCCATGCTCCTTGATCTGGAGATCATTAATGATAGTCAAACTAAATATTCATTGGATGACGTAATGAAATACATGTACCATGAATATTATAAAAACTTGAAACGTGGTTATACCGATGCCGAGTTTAAAAAAGGACTGGAAAAATTCTCAGGTAAAAACCTGGACGATTTCTACAAAAAATACGTTTACGGCGTGGCCGACGTGGATTACAATAAATACCTGGGTTATGCCGGCTATCAACTTACTGACGAGGCCGCTGGCAATAACGATCCGTCATTAGGCATCATGACTGCAACTATCGGTGGCAAAATAGTTGTAACAAACGTACTTCGAGATGGTACTGCCTGGGTTGATGGCATAAATGTAAACGATGAAATAGTATCTGTTGATGGTACACCTGTTACGGATGTAAACGGTATACTCGCCAATAAAAAAGTGGGCGATAAACTATCAATAACTGTAAACCGGGATGGCTTATCACTGGTATTGCCTGTTACTCTACTTAAAAATTCATTGGTAAAATACAAAATAGAAACAGTGGCAACCCCATCAGCACAACAGCTAAAAGTGAGAAGCAAATGGCTTAAATTATAGTTGATTGTCAATTAATTAGCGAATATTTCGTGGTGATCAAAACATTCTCGTAAAGAGTAATGTTAGTCTATCATCTATGAAAATCATTAATTAAATAACATCACCATGAATTCACTACTGTATATTATAGCCGTTATATTGCTCATAGGTTGGGCATTAGGCGTATTTTTGTATTCTGCAACAGGCATCATACATATCTTATTGGTTATAGCTATTATTGCCTTGATCCTGGGCATAATCAGAAGGCCAACAGCGGTATAAACTGTAATAAATATTTGTAAAAAGGCGTTTCATGTTTCGTGAAACGCCTTTTTTATTGACTATGAACTTCTAAATTTTAAATAAAACCGTTTGCCCATTTATAGGTTATATAAAACACATTAATAGTTTGGTTATGAGATCTATCTGGAAAGGATCGTTAGGATTTGGGTTGGTAAGCATCCCCGTAAAGTTATATTCTGCTGTACAAAAAAGTTCTATTGATTTTGATATGCTCGATGGCCGCGACCACTCGCGCATCCGTTTTCAACGGGTTAATGAGCAAACGCATAAGGAAGTGCCTTACGATAAGATTGTAAAAGGTTACAAGCTAGATGACGGCTATGTAATAATGGACGACCAGGATTTTGCAGATGCCGCGCCCGAAAAAAGCAAGGTGATTGAAATAGAAAGTTTTGTTGATATGGCCGAAGTTGATCCCATGTTTTACGAAACATCCTACTATACCGAACCCGATACCAAAACTAACAAAGCTTACGCCTTATTAATACAGGCCCTAACCAATTCAAAAAAAGCGGGGCTGGCACGTTTTGTATTACGTAGCACCGAAAGCCTGTGCATTGTGCACCCGGTGAAAAATGTATTGGTAGTAACTACCATCCGTTTCGGACAGGAAATTCGCAGTACCGAGGATTTAAACCTGCCGGATAAAATTGATGTCAGCAAAAAAGAATTGGATATGGGCATGATCCTCATCAACCAATATGCCGAAAAGTTTGATGTATCGAAATTTAAAGATGAGTACAGCAGCCAATTACTGCAAATAATTAAAGACAAGAGCAAAGGAAAACGTGCAACAGTTAAAAAGCTTAAACCACAAGCCAAAACATCCAGCGATGATTTATATGATAAACTGATGCAAAGCTTGAAAAAAGGCGCGTAAATAATCTGCACGGTATCTGACTGCCTAAATCATCTTGATTTGTCGTTCTGAGTATAGCGAAGAATCTGTAAAGTAGTTTCCTTTCTGCAGATTCTTAGCTATACTCAGAAAGACAATAAGATAAGCAGCCTACTTCAAATACTCCTTAGCTATCCCTGGATAAATATCCATGTAGGCATTTGATTTACCATCCCGGTCAAAAACCCCTTCCCAGGTACTTAATGGTTCCCATATAAATGAGCCTACCGCTTTGCCATTCGGCACAGTAAAAGCAATATCATTCACTTCCTGTTTAAGCTGAGAGTATTCAGCCACCATTACCTGTTGCTTATAACGGAAAGCCAGATCAGCCATATTATTTTTTAAATCTACAGGGGTACCATGCCATTTCGGATAGTAAGAAAGCCCTATAACATCAAAAGGCACATTCCGGGCGGTCATATTATCCAAAAAGAATCTCGCTTCAGCATTTTGTCCTCCCAAGGCGATATGTAGCATAATAATAGTTGATGGGTTAACCGCTTTAACACCCCTAACTCCGGCATAAATCAGTTGCGCCAGGCTATCCAAATTATTAATAGCCCCATCGGGCCAAACCATGCCGTGGTTAATTTCATTACCTACCTGCACCATATCAGGCGCCGTGCCTTGTGCTTTAAGCTCGGTCATAGCTTTTACCGTGAAGTCATATAACGATTTCTTTACGCCATCAAAGTCCTCACCTACCCAAGCCTTAGGCTCGTTCTGTTGCTGAGGATCAGCCCAGTAATCGCTGTAATGGAAATCAAGCAGAAACTTCATCCCTGCCGCTTTAATCCGTTTAGCCATGGCTAGTGTATGATCCAGATCGCAAAATCCCTTGCCGGGCGAATATCCCTTCGGGTTAGCCGGATCAACAAATAAACGTAGCCGGATGTAGTTAAAGCCGTGTGCTTTTAATATCTCAATAGCATCGCCTGGCGTTCCCTTGTCCGAAAACTTCATACCCTGATTTTCCAACTCAGGCAAAAAAGAAATATCGGCACCCAAAATTTTATCTTTTACTTTTTTAGGCTGATAAACCACATTGGTTACTTTGTGCGCGACGCCAGGTTGCACTGTATGTATTTCGGTTGAACCGGTATACAAACTATCAGCCTTGGCATCCAGTTTTATAATGCCGCGTGTTGGGCCTGCTTGTAATACCAACCAGCAGTCGCCTGTAATATCAGCAGTATAAGTGCTGTCTGTAGGGGTATTAAACGGTGCTGTTTTGCTGATACTTAAAATTTTGGCATCACCTTTAATTTTAAATGTAATATGCTCTTTTGCATCGGCTACTTCCTTCCCATCCCTATCTATTATTTTAACACTGATGAGTGCGGTATCCTTACCATTGCCCAACATGGTGGTTTTGTAAGGTGTAAGCTGAATTTCCATTGGCTGACCGGCAGGCGGCATTTTCCGCATTCTTCGGCTTTGTGCGTGGGCTATTGCGCTAATGCTTACGATTGCCATAAGCACGCTTAAAAATTTGTTTCTTAACATGGCTTTTTAATTGCTACTATAAAGCTAATAAACTTAAATTGTAACAATGACATTTATTTAAAAATATATCTGAGATTTTACAAAAAAAGCTACTTCAAATAGCTACATAAATAATTTGAATTCATTTTATAGAATAGTAGCTTTATAATATATTATCAACAATCATTGTATGACCGAAGTAAAAACAAAACCTACGGAAATATCGGCAGACAGCTTTATAGCAACTATAGAGGACGATAAAGTTCGGGCGGATTGTTATACCATCATTAATTTGATGGAGAATATTACGGGTGAAAAACCCAAAATGTGGGGGCCTGCGATTATTGGCTTTGGCAAATACACTTACAAATATGAAAGCGGCCGTTCAGGTGAAATATGCATCACCGGCTTCTCTCCCCGGGAAGCTAATATTACACTATACGTATTAGCCGGTTTTCCTGGGCAAGAGGAACTTCTTCAGAAATTAGGGAAACATAAATCTGGTAAAGGCTGCCTTTATATTAAAAAGTTAGATGATGTTAAAGTAGATGTATTAGAAATCCTGATAAAAGAATCTTTTAAGTTTTTAAAGGAAAAGCATCACACCCAGCTTAAAATTGTTGATTAATAAACGCTTTTCTCCTCTTCACTATCTGCCATAATAATTCTGCACTGCATAAAAGTACAAAGGCAAATAAAGCTGCCATAATACCATTTTGGGTAGATGAAAGCGCACCGGTAAATGCCACAAAATATATAATAGTTGGCAAGGCTATCACCATGCACAACCCTTTAACTCCCAAAGGGATTTTAAAAGGTCGATAAGTATCAGGCTCATTAATCCGAAGCTTGATTAGCGATATATACTCCAATGCCAACCCGGCGCCATAAATAGTAACATCAATAATAAACAAAGCCTCCAGATCCCAATGGACCATAGCGCTCACTACAACTGAGCACACGATGATGGATATATAGGGTGTATTAAACCGTTTGTGCTGTTTATTTAATTTAGCTGGAAGCAATTTATCTTCGGCCATCACCATTGGAACACGCGATACAGATAACAACACCGAAGCATAAATGCCGAAACAACTGGCCATGCCCCCAACAGCGATCAGCGCGCCCAGCCAATGCCCGCCAATAATAGTTGCAACTGCCGGGAAACCCTCATCCTTCAACCGTGCAGCGCTGATACCGGAAAACTGCGATACCCATATCACCAAAAAATAAACCACAATCACCATCGCGAAAGCAATAAATGTAGATATTAAATACGAACGGATAGGATTTTCAACTTCTTCGGCATAAGTAGTAGTATTATCCCAACCCAAACAGTTCCACATAATAATGTATAATGCCATGCCTAATGATGGAAAGGAAATTCCCTTTAAGCTTGGTGCCGGCAACGCAATGCTGCCAGCGTGGTGGT
Source organism: Mucilaginibacter tundrae (assembly GCF_013408825.1). GTDB lineage: Bacteria > Bacteroidota > Bacteroidia > Sphingobacteriales > Sphingobacteriaceae > Mucilaginibacter. Next base: position 190,080 of record NZ_JACCBZ010000005.1, on the reverse strand, counting down.
AAAATGCTAACACATACAATATAACAAACGGCGTTAACACTATCGCCCCTAAAAATAACGATACCTTTCCTACGGGCACTATCCCCAATATATTTAACCCTGCCGATATCCATATAAATACAAAACCTATCAGAAGTTTATGGTCATTTGCTTGCGGGAAAAAGAAACCTGCATAGAGCACAAATAACACCGGATACAAAGCGAGGTCGACAAAAGTATAAAGCCAGGTCCACCAACCTTCATAAAATCCCCAGCGGTTCCCCAAAGCATATTTCACCCATTTGTAATAGCCTCCGGTCACGGGCATCATACTATTTAACTCAAGAACCGTATATATGGCAGGGACATCCCAAAGTAAGGGAGTAAGTAATAACAGAAGTATAGCACCATGCTGCCCGGCATAAGTAAGCAAAGGTTCAAGCCCGTATGGGCCGCCGGATACGGTGAAGAAGATAACAGCGACAAGCTGTATAGGGCGTATTTTTTTCAATGCAGATGTTTAACACATAAACATAAAAAATTGCAGCCGCATTTTTAATAACAAATTAAGATATAGAAAGTATAATCAACCCCATACATAGGATTTTTGAATGCATTTGCCGCACCGGTACCTTTTAATGGGGAGCCAAAAAAGAAAAATCTTTACAGCAAGAGATCTTTTAACACGTGATTTTAAAAACCCGTGTCCGCATTTAGGACATTTTATCGTGTCTTTTTCCATAATAGTTATTTAATACTTTAGTTTATCAAACTGGGATTAGGGGAAATGAAGTAATATTCCCCTAATTTACAATTAATTAGCGCAAATCTGTAGCATTTTTAAAATCTTGGTATCTAACAAATAATAAGCACATATGGCAAAAAATATTTAAATGGCGTTTGAGGAAATTTACAAAACTTACTGGAGCAAGGTTTTCCGCATTTGCATGGGTTATGTTAATGACCATGACTGGGCAAAGGATATCGCCCAGGAAACTTTTGTTACTATTTGGCAGCAGTTACCAAAATTCAGGAACGAATCAGCCATTGGTACGTGGATATTTCGCATTGCATCCAACAATTGCTTGCGGCAAATAGAGCGCCAAAACCGCATGCCCCGCAGCGAAATGCCTGAGCAGATAGCAGAAATAATTACACATGATATTGAACCGGCTGTTCAGTTTTTATATAAATGTATATCAGAATTATCTGAGACTGACCGCCTGATTATCTCATTAGAACTGGAAGATGTAAAACAAGCCGAAATCGCGAAAATAGTTGGCTTAAATGAATCAAATACACGGGTAAAAATTTATCGGATTAAAGAACGACTGGCCAAAAAATTTGAAAGTTATGAGCACTGAAATGGACTTTAAGGCATTATGGAATAAACAACCCATTGATGCTAAACCGGATATTGAACAAGTAGTTATGAAAGCTGAAAAACTAAAAAGAATATTCAGATTGAAATTAATATTATTGAATATAGTATTGCTGGCAACCATTGTTATTACAATTTATGCAAATAATATAATTGCAAATGAGTGGCTTGTTAGTAAAATTGGCGCCGCATTGATGCTAATAGCTTATATATCATACCTTGTAGCTTATAATCAATTAATCCCGATATTATTTAAAACTAACCCGGAGATCAGCAACCTGGAATATTTAAACCAGCTGATTACTATCAACCGAAAAAGTGCCTTTTTAGATACCGTGATGACAAATATTTATTTCGCACTTTTATCTACAGGGTTAGCTCTATTTTTAATACAGCCTTTTACGCATATGAAAATTGTTAATGGAATAACTTTATATGCTGTAACAGCATTATGCATGGCGTTTGCTTTGTTTTACCTAAAACCAATAGGAATGAAAAAAAGAAAAAGGCATTTTGATGATTTGATAACAAAATTGGAAGCTATTAACGGGCAGCTAAGAGAGGAATTATAATTATATTGTAAGACTTACGAAGTTTTAAAAACTTCGTAAGTCTGTCCTTGATATTCTGCACTCCTTTCAAAATAAATAGCGTGAAAATCGTGGCTGAAATTATAACGTCTCCCTCAACCACTTATAAAACTCATGCTGCCATATCAGCGCATTCTGCGGATGCAGCACCCAGTGGTTCTCATCCTGCATCACAATCAGCCTGCTCTTAATACCCTGCAGTTGCGCTGCCTGGAAAGCCTGTAAACCCTGCTCCAATGGTACTCTAAAATCCTTCTCACCGTGGAAAATCAGTATTGGCGTATCCCAGTTCACTACAAAATTGCTTGGCGAAAATTCTTTATATGATTTTTGGGCAGCCGCATTATTCTTATCCCAATACGGGCCACCGTAATCCCAGTTCGGGAACCACATCTCCTCGGTTGTACCATACATGCTGCGAAAATCAAAAATACCATCATGCGCGATGAATGTTTTAAAACGTTTTTTATGCACGCCCGCCAGCATATAAACCGAGTAGCCACCATAACTTGCGCCAACACAACCTAATCTCGCTTTATCAACAAAAGGTTCACTGCTTACATTGTCAATCGCGCTCAGGTAATCTTTAATAGCCAAACCACCATGATCCTTGCTGATCTCTTCATTCCATTCCGTACCATGCCCCGGCATACCACGGCGGTTAGGAGCCACGATAATATAACCATTAGATGCCATCAACTGCAAATTCCACCTGAATGAATAAAACTGCGTTAACGGACTCTGTGGCCCACCCTCGCAATACAGCAATGCAGGATATTTTTTAGTCTTGTCGAAGTTCGGCGGATAGATCACCCAAACCAGCATATCCTTACCATCAACCGTTTTAACCGAACGGCGCTCCGTTTTACACATGGCTAAACCGCCATAAATATCATCATTAACATGGCTCAGTTGTTTCATAAAGCCATTGGTAACATCAACCGTATAAAGCTCGTTAGCATGGTTAAAATCACCTCGGGTAACAATCAATGTATGGCCTTTTTGCCCAACAATGTCGTTTACATCAAAATCACCGGCCGTAACCTGGGTTATCACAGGTTTCATCTTGCTTGAAATAGCAAACGTCACATTAAACAACTGCGAAGTACCATTTATTGGCGCGGTAAAAAATATGCTTTTGCCATCCTCGGCCCATTTATAGCCTTCCACATGTATATCATCCCGCTGCGCGGTAAGGTTTAATTTAACCGTACCATTAGTAACAACCAAATCCTGTTTGTCACTTTCGTAACCATCGCGTTTCATTTCCAGCCAGGCCATTTGTCCTTTTTTGTTAAAGGTTGGCTGCAAATCATAACCCGGATTATCCGCAGTTAAGTTAGTAGTTATGCCGGTGGCAATATCATAGCTATAAATATCTGTATTAGTGCTGATGGCATAAGCTGTACCAAATTTCTTTTTGCAAGCATATACAACACGTTTGCTATCCGGGCTCCAAACAAAATCCTCATCACCGCCATCTGGTTTCAGCGGACAATCATAAGGCTCATTAGGCATCAGATCTTTAGCTTTGCCAGGTTTGCCATTAACCATTGGCGCAAGCATTACGTGGCCAAATTTACCATCCTCCCAGGTATCCCAATGGCGATAGTTCAGGCTATCATATATTAACACATTGCTTTTTTTCAGCTCGGGATAATAATCAGTGCCAGAAACCTTCTCCACTTTAATATCCTGGCTGCTGATCTTATATTTTCCATCCGGCGATACTTTGTCATCCACCATCCAGTCATTTAAATCAGTAACCAGCAATGGTGTACCACCTTCAATAGGCAGGCTGTATGTTTTGGTAACGATCTTATTGCCGGCAACATCGGGCACACCAACAGTATAGATCACATACTTATCATCTTTAGAAATTCCTTTACCGCTAACACGACCGAGTTTCCAAAGCAATTCAGGGGTAAGTAAATTCTGAGCTTTAGCAGTCATGCCCGAAATAATTAGAAATAGCAAAATAATAATCCTGTTTTTCATTATAATACATTGATAAAATGAGTGGGGTTAAAATCGATTTAAATATAAAAATAAACTCTTATTTTTGGGGTGTTACCTACGGTCGGGCTTTACACTCATACGCCCGCAGGCATTAGGTGCGGGCCGGTATCCGTTTCAATCCCTAACCCGATTAGGTATCTTTAGCGTAATCATTATGACTTTAAAAACCACTTTAGTTTCAATAAGAGTATAGCCCACTTATTGTTTTTACACTTCCCAAATGACGCGCTTTTTTGAGAGATGTATTTAAAGTTTTCATATACATCTGGATTATTTGAATCTTTTTTTATGTAGTGTAAATATTTTTGTATTTCCTTACTATCCCAAGCGACTTGTATATAATAATCAAAGTAGTTATAAACATTTTCAATGCTGATTAGATTCTGTTTCTCGAATCCCCCGATGTCCTCAAAATGCCCCAACAATAAATCGTCAATATCAAAGGAGGTATAACTTTCTATTAAATCACTTTTATTGTCATGATTAATTTGCAGTTGAGAACTTATCTTTTTGTTAATTTCAAAAAAGGGGAATTTTTCATTTGCAGTATCATCTCCATATTCAATTTCCCTCGTTCTAAAAACAAGTGCATCATATTCTAAAAGTAGAATGATATTTCTTGCTTTTTCATTAAAAAAGTCGATGCTAAATTTTTGAATAAAATCTGCCTTAGAAACTTTTTTTATTCCTTTCAATTGCCACCAGCCAATAACACATAATAAGATTGTTGCAATGGTCAACCATGCCGTACAAATACCAACCCTGTCCACTTCAGTTAAATTTTTTGCACTAAAAAAGAATTTTACCAATTCGTCCATTACTAAATGTAGTAAATAAATTATTACAAAAAGCAAAAGCCCTCTCACAAGGGCTCTGCTATATAAATGAATTAGGACTTTGGATCTAATTATCCGTTATTCTCATGCGCATGCTCTTCTCTAAAAAGCTTGGCACTTAAATAATCATTGTTCATGCGCGAGATGTTGGTCAGGCTGATTTCTTTAGGGCATTCAGCTTCGCAGGCACCGGTGTTGGTACAGTTACCAAAACCTTCGGCATCCATTTGCGCTACCATTGACTGTGCACGGCTGTAACGCTCCGGCTGGCCTTGCGGTAACAACGCGAACTGTGATACTTTAGCCGATACGAACAACATTGCCGAAGCATTTTTACAAGCTGCAACACAGGCACCGCAACCAATACAGGTGGCAGAGTTGAACGCCTCGTCAGCTATTACTTTAGGTATAAGTATTTCATTGGCATCAGGTACACCACCTGTGTTTACCGATACGTAACCACCAGCCTGTTGTATACGGTCAAATGCAGAGCGGTCAACTGCCAAATCCTTAATAACCGGGAAAGGTGCAGCGCGCCAAGGCTCAATAGTAATAGTTTGTCCATCGTGGAACGTACGCATGTGCAGCTGGCAAGTTGTAATTGCCCTTTTGGGCCCATGCGGGTGACCGTTAATGTATAACGAGCACATACCGCAAATACCTTCGCGGCAATCATGGTCGAAATGGATCGGCTCATCATTTTTAAGGATCAGGCTTTCATTTACCACATCCAGCATCTCCAGGAACGACATATCCGGCGAAATACCTTCAGCCTGGTAAGTCACAAACTTGCCCGCTGTTTGTGCATTTTTTTGGCGCCATACTTTCAGCGTCAGGTTCATGTTGTTATTGCTACTCATCTTATCAAGATTGGAGTCAAGAATCAAGAGTCAAGGATCAGGAAGCTGCGATTTTATCTTGGCTCTTGATTCTTGGCTCTTGCATCTATCTTACTTATAATTCCTTTGTGTTAAATGCACATATTCAAATTCCAGCGCTTCTTTGTTGAGTATCTCCGGTTGGTTATCACCCGTATATTCCCAGGCGGCAACAAATGCAAAGTGCTCATCATCGCGTAAAGCCTCACCTTCCGGTGTTTGCGACTCTAAACGGAAGTGGCCGCCGCATGATTCATTACGCATCAGCGCGTCATCAACCATCAGTTCGCCAAGCTCCAAAAAGTCAGCTACGCGGCCAGCTTTTTCAAGCGAAGCATTTACTTCTTCATTCTCGCCCAAAACAATAGCGTTTTTCCAGAAATCAGCACGTAAAGCCTGTATCAAACCTTTGGCTTTAGTCAGGCCTTCAGCAGTACGGGCCATTCCGCAATATTCCCACATAATGTGGCCTAACTCGCGGTGGTACTCGTTAACTGTTTTGGTGCCTCTAAGCGCTAATAACTTAGCTATATAGTCTGTTACGTCTTTCTTGGTTTGTGCAAAAGCAGGATGATTAACATCAACCGGCTTTGGACCGATAGTAGCTAAATAATCACCCAAAGTGAACGGGATCACGAAGTAACCATCAGACAATCCCTGCATTAATGCAGATGCACCTAAGCGGTTCGCACCATGATCAGAGAAATTACACTCGCCTAAAGCATATAATCCCGGTACATTAGTGCTCAGGTTATAATCAACCCAAAGGCCACCCATGGTATAGTGAACCGCCGGATAAATACGCATTGGTTGCGTATAAGGATCCTCGTCGGTGATCTGGTAATACATGTCAAACAAGTTACCGTATTTAGCAGCTACTGCATCTTTACCCAAACGGCCTATCGCGTCAGCAAAATCAAGGAATACTGCTACCCCTGAACCACCAACACCTCTGCCATCATCAACCATTTCTTTAGCGTTACGTGATGCCACGTCGCGCGGAACAAGGTTACCGAATGATGGATATTTTCTTTCTAAAAAGTAATCTCTGTCTGCTTCACCAACTTGTGCTGCTTTGATTGCGCCTTTGCGTAATTGCTCGGCTATTTCATGCGTTTTTGGCGCCCAAACGCGGCCGTCGTTACGCAATGATTCCGACATCAAAGTCAGTTTCGACTGGTGATCACCAGTTACCGGGATACAAGTCGGGTGAATTTGGGTATAGCAAGGGTTAGCGAAGAATGCACCACGTTTGTGTGCCCTCCAGGCTGCCGTAACATTTGAACCTGCGGCGTTAGTCGACAGATAAAACACGTTACCATAACCGCCAGTACATAACAATACAGCATGACCGGTATGGGTATCAATTTCGCCGGTGGTTAAGCTACGGGTGATAATACCTTGCGCTTTTCCATCAACTACAACCACATCCAGCATTTCGGTACGGGTGTACATTTTAACCTTACCGTGGTGTATCTGGCGGTTTAATGCCGAATAAGCCCCTAATAATAATTGTTGTCCCGTTTGGCCCCTCGCATAGAACGTACGCGATACCTGTGCACCACCAAATGAACGGTTATCAAGCAAACCACCGTACTCACGTGCAAAAGGAACACCTTGTGCAACACATTGGTCGATGATATTTACCGATACCTCGGCTAAACGGTAAACGTTAGCTTCACGGGCACGATAATCTCCCCCTTTAATGGTATCGTAAAACAAACGGTAAACGCTGTCGCCGTCGTTCTGGTAATTCTTAGCAGCGTTAATACCACCTTGTGCAGCGATAGAGTGCGCACGGCGCGGACTATCCTGGAAACAAAATGCTTTAACATTATAACCCAATTCGGCTAATGATGCTGCAGCAGAAGCGCCCGCCAAACCTGTACCTACCACAATAATGTCGTATTTACGTTTGTTTGCAGGGTTAACCAGCTTAAGGTCGAACTTATGCTTGCTCCATTTTTCGGCTAATGGGCCCTCTGGAATTTTAGCACTTAAACTCATGTTTTTTATATTTGGGTTTATTGGTTGATTGGGTTTATTGAGTGAGTGGTTAAAGAAACCAATCAACCGAATCCAACTTAATCAACCAAATCAACTTTATTAAACTTATTTACTTAAACTCATAAAATAATACACAACCGGCATAGCGGCGAAGCCTAGTGGAATAATAACCGCGAACAACCAGGTGCCAATAAACTCAACAATTGGTGTGTATTTGCGGTGTACCCAGCCCAGCGTGCGGAAAGCACTCTGAAAACCGTGCAGCAAGTGGAACGATAATGCACCCATAGCAACCACATATAATATCACATACCATATATTGCTAAAACTATGTGCTACTTTTGCATGGATATCCTTAACACGAACAATCTCTACATTATTTTCAACAGTTGCTGAATGCTCGAATGTCGGTGAAACCGGAGTATAATCGCTTTCAGTTGTTTGGTTGGTAGCCAGATCGGTACGGTATTCCTTAAACGCTACATCGTTGGTAAATTTGTATTTATACCAAAAATCGCTCATGTGTACTACCAAAAAGAAAAACAGGATAGAACCCAAAAGCCCCATGTTTTTTGACGACCAGGATGCAGGTGATTTATTTACCACTGCATAACCTACAGGGCGTGCCCTGCGATTTTTAACGGTAAGTATCAAAGCGTATAAGGCGTGTACTATTATAGCAACGTATAATATATAAGCAACAACCTCAATTGGTGGAAAATGCGTTAAAAAGTTGGCATATAAGTTAAAACCATAACCGTTATCGTTACTAAATAATAACAGGTTACCGCCTAAGTGTACAATTATAAAAGTACACAAAAACAAGCCTGTTAAAGCCATGATCAGCTTTTTGCCCAGCGATGAGTTAAAGGTTTGTTTAAATTCGCTCATTATGAATTAGATTTATTTCCGCAAAAGTATTTATTATATACCAAAACATATAAATGCTTTTGGTTATTTAACGGTGAATTAGCTATTTAGAAACAATCTAAGCTTTACATATAATTTGCACTCCATCGGTATTGATTTATATTAGTGCGCACCTAATAGTTTATCCCAATGAAATATTTATATTTTTTTGCTCTCGTTTTAATAATCAGCAGTTGTAACCGCACTAAATATGTTGAGTTTGATGGTGCTATAACCGGCATTAGCAATGGCGCATTTGCAATTAAAGACCCACAGGGCAACCAGGTCCTATCTGTACTAATATCCGACGGTAAGTTTCATGTCAAAAACATGTTGCCAAGGGCTGGCTTCTATGATATGTATATTACGCCCGATTTGGAAAAAGATTACAAGAAAAAACTTTTCGAGGTTTATTTGGAGGACGGAAAATACACCATTACCTCGGATGTAGATAGGCTTTTCCAATATCCGGTTATAAAGTCTGATTCTAAAATACAAAACGAACTAACAGATTATTACACAACGGCGATTACTGATGAGCACGCTGTTCAAGTTCAGAGTGATAGTATTACCGATATGCTGTATGGCAAAAACACCCCAGTAGTAGTTGGTAGTAAAGAATATCTAGGCTTAAAAAAGCAATTACAATCTATAACCGATGATGCCCTTAATGTTGATGCGCAAACTTTAAACAAATACATCAGCAAAAACCCGCAAAACGATATAGAAGCTTTTGTTCTCGCGCAAATCAACTATAAGAAAGACCCGGAAACCTACAGTAAAATTTATGCTAAGTTCACTAACGAACAAAAACATACTGAAGAAGGCGTACAGGAAGGTGATGACCTTGCTCAATTAGATAAACTAGCTACTGGTTCTCCGGCTCCTAAAATATCGGGGAAAACTTTAAACGGTAGTCCATTCGACCCAAAATCTTTGAGCGACAAAAAAGTGATATTAGTGGAGTTTTGGCGTGCTGACAATGAACTAAGTAGCTTAAACCACCTTAAACTAATGAATGCTTATGGCGATCTGTTAACTAAAAAGAATTTCACCATTGTAAGCATTTCATTAGATACTACCAGGGAGGACTGGGTAAAGGCTATTCAAAAACAAAATTTACCATGGATACAGGTAAGCGATCTGAGGGGGCAAAAATCACCCAATGTCGACAAATGGATGGTTAGCAAAATACCAACCTATGATTTGGTTGACGGCAATTGGAAATTCATAAAAAACGATGTCGACTTTAATGATGTGTTCGTCGATATTATGAATAACTTAAAAAAATAATCAATCAATAGCGATAACTTTATTGGTGGCAATGGCAAAAATACGATCAGTTTTTTGGCTACGAATGGCTACCTTACCTGTAAACTTACCGAATGATGGCAATATGGCCTGTTTGCCGCCAAAAGCAAAGCAAGGCAAAGTAATATGCTGTCGCGCCTTACCGCTTAAGCTAACACCCGGATGGATATGCCCGCAAAGAACATATCCCACTGCATTATTTAACGCTTCATCATCCAATGGATGGTGAAGCATCAAAAATGGGCCGATCGATAATTCATCATGTAGCACTACATTAAGGTCAATGTAATGCTTATCGTTAATAATATCGTGGTTACCACGGATCAGGATCAACTCCAGTTTAGGGAAGTGCTTACGCCATAAAACAAACCAATCCCAATCAGTATTCAAATCGCTATGAAAAAGGTCACCCAAAAAAATGATCTTCTTAGGTTTGTGCTCATCAATCAGATCGGACAACACGCCCAAATCATCCTGCTCCATATCCCTTGGCACCGCGATGCCGGCCTTACGAAAATGCCCAACTTTACCCAAATGCACATCGGCCACAATAAGCGCCTTTTCCTGTTGCCAATAAATAGCTTTTTGCGGGAGAAGAAGAAGGTCCTGATCAAGTAAATTAAAAGATACAGCGGTAGTATTTACCATAGCACAAAAATAACAAAGCTTGGGAGGGCTTCTTATTGATTTTATCTTTTTATCCAAATGAAAGTAAATAAACCGCTATCTTCCTATTAAACTAGCAGGGAAGATCAGTTTAAAAGTACTGCCTTTTTCTTTTTCTGATGCTACATCAATCCTGATGCGATGAAAATCGGCGATGGATTTTACAATGGGTAAGCCCAACCCAAAGCTATCCTGTTGCAGGGATTGCTTAAGCTTTTTAAACCGGTTAAAAATAAACGGAATATCGGCAGGATTAATACCTATGCCGCTGTCAATAATTTCAACTACATATTCACCGTTTTCATGCGATGCTTCAATATGTATATCACCATTTTCGTGGTTATATTTTATCGCGTTATTAATCAAATTAAAAAGCAGGTTAAACAGCAAAAATTTATTGATGTTCACTAATAAAAAATCATCCCGCACCTCTACAGAATAATTAATATTTTTATCCTGGAAGCGGATCGATATTTCATCATAAACTTCCTGTAATAATGAACTAACCCTGATTTGATCTTCTTTTAAAAACTGGTCGTTTTCAATTTGCGATATCAATAGCAAAGTTTTGGTGATGCTTTTTAACCTGTTCAGTATTTTTTGCATCTCGAGTAAACGGCCTTTAATTTCATCTGCAATATCTTCCTGCTCAAACATGTTCTCAATTTTCGATTGCAGTATAGATATTGGTGTCATCAGCTCGTGCGACGCGTTGGAGATAAATTCCCGTTCCTTTTGGAAAGTACTCTCAATCGTATGTATCATTTCATGTATGCTGATATCCAGGTGATGAAAATCATCTGTGGTTGTTTCAACCTGTTTATACGAACCAAAATTGGGGAACTTTTGGCCGATAAGTTTGGTCTTAATAATCAATCCCAATGGCCGCAGGATATAATCCGAATACAGCTGATCGGCCAGGATGGTTAAAATAATCATTACCACCAACACCATAAAAGCAATACTTTGCAGCGGGGCGGTACGCTCATTAACCGTATCAAGGCTTATACCTATCTCCAGTAAATATTTCTTTTTATCAGCTTTAAAGTTGTGGCTTAATATACGGTATTGTATGGTATCTGCTTCTACCTTGCGAGCTTCGTTTTTAATGTTATCAAGGTTTTCTGCAGTGGTATCTTCGTCCAAACTTACGTATACATCCTTTATAGGTGTGTAACCGGCATAGCTTTTCCCATCCTCAATATAGTATTTTATCCCTACGTTTTTTACCGTTTGTAATACCTCATCCCGTTGTTTTCGCAGGCGGGAATCAGTATAATTTATGTTGATGTTTTTAATTAGTACCGGTAAAAGCAAAACAAACAAAATTACTATTACCAGTTTTGAGATGGCATTAAACAGTGTAAGTTTTGTTCTGAGTTTCAAATGCTATGCGTTAATTTTCACCTTGTAGCCTAAACCACGTACCGTTTCCAACCAATCCGGCGGGCCGAATGCATTTAATTTCTTCCGGATGTTTTTGATGTGCGCGTCAATATAATTTGAGTCGTAATCATCATTTATAATACTTCCCCAAATATGCTCGCTTAACTGGTTACGGGTTACTGTGCGGTTTTTATGTAAGATCAAATAAGCGATTAGGTCGAACTCCTTTTTGGTAACAGCCGATATTTCAATGTCATTATGAGTGATGATCCTGTCGGTAAGGTTCACTTGAAATTCGCCCAACTCAACAATATTGTTTTTAAGCCCAAATTTGCGTCGGGTAATAGCCTGCATACGGCTTTGTAATTCAAGTAACGAGAATGGTTTAGCCAAATAATCATCGGCACCCATATCTAACCCCTTTATGCGATCATAAATTTCGGCACGAGCGGTTAAAATAATATAAGCAGCATCCGGATTGCTCGCTTTTGCTTCCTTTAGCAAATCGAGCCCCTCATAATCCGGCAACCCGAGATCTATCAATATAAAATCATATAAATTAACCGCCACACGCTCTGATGCAGATGTGCCATCGTAGCAAACCTCACATACATAATTGTAGTTGGTTAAAAATATTTCAAGCTCTTTAGCGAGCGCCTTTTCATCCTCAATAATTAAAACATTCATGTGGTTTTAGTAAAAAACATAATAAAATGTTAAATTATAAAATGACTCCTTAGTATTCATTAAAGCTCCCTCCACGTTTACCGGTATAGAGTATTTATAGGAAAACTCAATAGTATAGTGTGGCCTGTTATAAGCTATAGGCACTTTAAAGCTGTAATTTAATACGTTAAACATACCATTTAATTGTGCCATATGCTGCTCGTTGGGCTCATTCTCAAATATATTATTGGCTTCCTGCCTATAATCATAATCAAGCGAGTATCTCTGTACAAAATTCTGAGTTCCTAAAATAACGCTCACCCCCGGGGTAACGGTCAAGTAGTCCTTATCATCAAAAATGCTAAAATTAGATTCAAAATGATGGGAAGTATTCAGTGTTACAAAATAGTCATGTGATTTACCAAAAAGATAATCAAACGTAACCCCCGATTTCATAATTCCCCAATCGTAGGCATTATTCCAGTTAATATCATTTGACGATCCCGACTTAATAACGTGCGCGTTAGAGTTGAAGAAGAAATGTGTAAGACTGGCAGACCCGCCAAAATCCTTGGTGTATTTATACAGGTAACCAGCACCTACGTCAATTTCGTCATATAGCTGGCCATAACCTAGTACCTTAAGCCCGGAGCCATAAACGAAAATGCCGTTTTTAGCATTGTAAATAACATCGGTTGATACGTCAGGATATTTTATAGGGCCTGTACGACCAAAAAACATTACGTCGCTGCTATAATTAGCACCTATTATTAATGATTGTTTGCGAACAACCGAATCGGTATCGGCAGCTTTGTGCGGCGTATCGGCTAAAATAAAGCGCAGCTTTGATACATCCGCATTAGCAGTTACGGTAGTTAACAAAAAAAGCAAAACGCATATATATCTCATTTCTTAGCTTTATTTAATTACTAATTATCATTTCTTCTCGGAATTTCAGGAGGTTGCTCCAACCCTTCGGGCCGGCGTTGTCGTTTTGGCTTCGGCTTTTTAACAGCTGGGGCATCATCTATAACAATCTTTTCGGGCTTGGGTTGTCGCCTGGCTTTTGCTATTTCCTTAATCTTCTTTTTATCGTCCGCGTCTTGTTGATGTTTAGTGTTTTTCGATGAAGTGGTGTCAATCAACGCGTTACCGGGTAACAATAACGGAATGCCATTATAAAAAACAGCACAGGAAGTGGCTCTTTTTTTGGCTGATGATAAACCGGGCGTCATGATCAACAACAGGACAATATACGCAAACCACTTTATCATTCAGAAGGAGGAAAACTTAAAAATATGTTAAATTTATAATTTTATAAACTACTGCCATAGGGGATATGGCAATATTTAATTAAACAGGGTGCTTAACGGGCTAATTATCGCCAATATTCTGCACAAATGAATCAAGCCCCATAAGACCTTCCAAATCTGCATTAACAAATTTCAGCACAGCTAATTTGGCAAAATACAACGAAAAAACTATTCCGTTATGGAAATGCCTTTTGAAGTATAAATACGTTGATGGTCATCAATAATCACACAACCTATCTGGTTTAATTTATTAACCAGATATAAGCCTGCGTTTATACCAATAGTAATCATAGGGTTTGCCATAGCACCTGATAGTTCGGCACTTGGGCTAACAACACTCATACTAACAATACCACTAACCGGGAAACCTTTTTTAGGGTTGATTTTTTTGATAGCATTTTTATTGGCGACAGCGACATTTTCATTACTGTTAACAGCCGTCGCGATACACATATTACTGATGTTCAAGTCAGCATAAGCCACGTTTTGCAATTCCGGGTCAGCTGCGGCAACAGTCCATGGCTGCTTATCAGGCTGCAAGCCCCAGGTTAATAAGTCGCCACCAGCGTTAATAACACCGCTGCTTACGCCCTGTGTTTGTAAAATATATTTTGCCCTATCAGCAGCGTAGCCTTTACTGTTTGCGGCAAAGCTGATGCGCATGCCTTCTTCTTTCAAAAAAACCGTCATTGCCTTATCATCAAGCACTACACTTTGGTAGTTACCAAATGTGCTGAGCTTTTTAGTGGCTTTATTATTCGCGGTTATTAATTCTTTATCACCTGAAAAATACGTTATATCAAATGCGCCATAGGTAAGTTCAGATATTTTGATGGCGCGCTCTATCAACCAAAAAATTTCGGCATTAACTTTTACGGGCTGTATACCTGCATTACGATTGATCTCGGTAACATTGCTGCTATCAGAAAAAGCGCTCAGTAACTTTTCAACACGATTAATTTCATTAATGGCATTAGCAATACGCTCCTCAGCCCACATCACATCATTTGCTACAATACTGATCTCAAACTGGTTGCCCATCAGCCATATTGCACGCCTGAAAATATTTGAATTGCTCTTAATGGTTTTTACTGTCAGCATAGTAATAAATTAAATATCCGTTATCAATAAACCCTCTCCACTTCCTATCAGACCATATCAATTACCATTAGTTTACTGGCAATTACATATTATTTCTAATATTATATACTAAAGTAATATGGCTTTATGAAATTGAGATGAAAACAGATTCGAACGCTTTTCTTAGCAGCAATGTGACAATTGGAAGATGTTTTGATGTGCAGATGATGTAAATTATTCAAACTAAAATGCGGATGTGCAAGATGAAGTTTTCATCTGAACATCCGCACACTTGCATATCTGCAAATCAATTACGCTACTGTACCTTCTTTTAGTTTTTCGGCGTTCTCGGCAAATTGAAGTGCTTCCATTATTTCAAGGATGTCACCATTCATTACGCCCGGTAAGTTGTATATTGTTAAACCAATACGGTGCTCGGTTAAACGGCCCTGTGGGTAATTATAGGTACGTACCTTAGCCGACCGGTCACCGGTTGAAACCATAGTTTTACGTTTTTTGGATGTTTCTTCCAAGTGCTTCTGCAGCTCCATTTCGTAAACACGTGAACGTAACACCTGTAATGCTTTATCGTAGTTTTTAAGCTGAGATTTTTGATCCTGGCATTGTGCCACAATACCTGTTGGTAAGTGGGTTAAACGTACTGCCGAGTAGGTTGTATTTACCGACTGACCGCCCGGGCCCGACGCGCAGAATAAATCCTTACGGATATCGCTAACCTGCAAATCTATATCAAATTCATCAACCTCAGGCAATACCACAACGGTTGCTGCCGAAGTATGTACACGGCCCTGTGTTTCGGTATCAGGCACACGTTGCACACGGTGCACTCCTGATTCATATTTTAAAGTACCGTAAGCATCTTCGGCGATGATCTTGAATACAATTTCTTTGTAACCACCTGATGTGCCTTCGGTATAATCCACCAGTTCAGTTTTCCAGCCACGTTTTTCGCAGAAACGCATGTACATACGGTAAAGGTCGCCTGCAAAAAGCGCCGCCTCATCACCACCTGTACCACCACGAATTTCCACAATGGCGTTTTTAGAATCTTCCGGATCTTTCGGGATCAACATTAAACGGATAACTTCTTCCATTTCGTCGCGTTTTACCAATAGCTCGTCCAATTCACCTTTAGCCATTTCTCGGAACTCTTCGTCCTTTTCAGTAGCTAAAATTTCTTTATTGCTGTCGATATTGCTCATGATGTTGCGGTAAATATTATACTCATCAACAATCTTGGCCAAATCTTTATATTCTTTATTTAATTGGGCAAAGCGTTTCATGTCAGCCATGGCATCAGGGCTGCTTAATTCTGCTTCAACGTTTTTCCAACGTTGAAATATCGCTTCTAATTTTTCTAACATATAATTTTTTGAAAAATAATTAACCCGTTGCCAGTTATATAGTTCCAGCAGCGTAGGTTATTGCTTTGTTTAAAAAGCCCACAAAATTACGACTTTTTAGGCAGATTTTAATTCACTTGATTGTAAATAGATATGAACCACATTTTTGAGATATAGATATGCAGATCTAGTCAGCTAAGTAAAGTATTCCAGCTTAATATCTTCCCCATCAAACACAGCATAAGAACTGTAATAAATCCATTCACCCAAATTAATGTAGCGGCTTTTTTTGTCGAGCGCAATATCCAATGGCATATGGCGATGGCCAAATACCATGTAATCGTAAAAAGTTTTATGCAAAACTTCGCGGCAATATATTACCAGCCATTCTTGTTGGGTATCAATTTTCTCTTTGTCCTTTGCACCGGCAACGCGGCTATGCTGCGACCAGTAATTGGCTATTCCTATACCTAAATTTGGATGGATACGGGCGAAAAGCCATTGGCACAAGCGGCTACGGAAAAACTTCTTAAGCACCTTGTACATGCTATCCCCCGGCCCTAAACCATCACCGTGATGAAGGAAAAACTTTTTCCCGTTACGCTCTATTACCAATTCGTCACTTACCACGGTTGCGCCAAGTTCCTTTTCAAAATAATTAAACATCCACATATCGTGGTTGCCTTTAAAAAAGTATATCTTGATCCCAGCATCACTTAACTCCGCCAGTTTGCCCAATAATCGGATATATCCTTTCGGTACAACCGTTTTATACTCAAACCAAAAATCAAACAGATCGCCCATTAAAAACACTTCGGCAGCATCCGTTTTAATCATATCCAACCATCGCACCAACCTGTCTTCACGCTCGCGACTTGCGGCGTATGTACCACTCCCTAAATGTACGTCAGAAGCGAAATAAAGTTTAGTGCGTTCGGCCATTATCGAAGCAGAGAGTTAATGATTAAAAAATAATTTCTAATTGAAATAAGGCAGCTATATAAGCCAGTATCATTTTAACGAGTATTGTGGCAAATAAAGCAGTAAAAATACTTTTTGGATAATAATCATCCTCAGGAAAATATTTGCGAAAAAAGTATTGCGTAAAAATGAATCCTCCGATTAACCTTAATCCCATGGACATAAATCCGAAGGTTATAAAATGGGGGTCAACATTAGTAGTTCTAAAATCATTAAGGTTAATTTTATTTATCACTACATATTGATAAATGGCAACGTTACAAATAACCGTATACAATACCGAAAAAATACCTACTATGTAAAGTGCCTTTTTATACCCGGCAGCCTTTAAATTATAGGCCAATAAAACGCCGCCAAAAATAGGAGAAGCTAGTACCGCAAACCAAAATATCGCTCTTTTCGAATAAATTTCAACGTAATCATTACCCGACTCTTCGGGCACGTTGTTTTCTTCCAATTCCATGCGGCAAATATATATTAAAAACAGCATCAACGCTGCAGCACAACACAACTGATGTTTGATTTAATCTCATCAAAAAAGGCCTTCCAAATTTGGAAAGCCTTTCTATTAAATAGATGATATCTAAATATTAGTGATCGTGTCCATGGTCACCGCCATCATGACCGCGATCGCCGCCATCATGTCCATGGTCACCATGTCCCCAATTACCAGCACCGTGACCATCATCACCATGCCAGTGATTTGCATAACGATTATCATGGCTATCACGGATTACAACTTGGTCATGGCGTCCTCTATAACCTGCATAACGGGTGCGGTATACATTATCATGCATCCATGGATTGCGGCCATTAACTACCACTTTGTAGCCATGATATAGATCATAGTTACGATACCTGTCTGCCAGGTAAGGGCGATGTACCCATACGTTGTTTTCCAAATAAATATATTGATGCGCGTTAACATCATAGTAAGCACCTACATCGGGTATGTAATAATAATCAGCGTGATCATAACCAACTGGGCCCCACTCTGGCTGGGCACCAATGTTTACCCCTACGCTAAAATGTAATTGTGCATTGGCATTTTTGAATGTTAAGCAGCTTATTAATATTACTGCTGTAAGAATTAACTTTTTCATAAATAGTATATTGTTGTTTGGGAGTATGACAACTATAAATCAAAAAGGTTTAGTTTATTTATTATGATAGTATTAATTACATATTATACGAATATTTATTTCGTTAGAGGTTAATTTATATATTATTACAACACATTGGTGACATTAAAGTATATACACACAATTTGCAACACATAACTATTTATTATCTTTATCTTCCTATTAAATAAACAAAAATGAAGAAAACTGCCTTTTTATTTGCACCCGCATTTTTAATTTGCAGCCACCTGTACGCCCAACAAATGAATATAAAAAATCTTCCATACCCACATACTAAAAAAGTTGATACCGTTGACACCTATTTCGGCACCCAGGTGCCTGACCCCTACCGTTGGTTAGAAGATGACCGCGCCGAAGACACCAAAGAATGGGTTATAGCCGAGAATAAAGTAACTGAAAACTATCTTTCGCACATTCCTTACCGCGAAGCCATCCGCAAGCAACTGGAAACTTTGTGGAACTACGAAAAATACAGCGCGCCATTTAAAGAAGGTAATTACACTTATTTTTATAAGAATGATGGCTTGCAAAGCCAGGCTGTTTTATACCGCCAGTTAGGCGATGGCGCACCGGAAATGTTTTTAGATCCTAATACATTCTCTAAAGACGGTACAACATCCATGCAGGGTATTGATTTTACCAAGGATGGCAGTATGGCCGCCTACCAGTTATCTGAAGGCGGTTCCGACTGGCGCAAGGTCATCGTTATTAATACTGCGGATAAAAGCCCTGTTGGTGACACACTAACGGATATAAAATTCAGCGGCATAGCCTGGCATGGCAACGATGGTTTTTACTACAGCAGTTATGACAAGCCTAAAGAGGGTAGCCAGCTTTCTGGTATGACCGATCATCACAAACTATTCTATCATAAATTACGAACCCCGCAAAGTACAGATAAACTTATTTTTGGTGGCGACGCGACCCCGCGCCGCTATATTGGTGCTTACTTAACAGAAGACGAACGTTTTTTAGTGATTACCACCGCGAATACGACCACGGGCAACGATCTCTATTTTCAAGATCTGATCAAACCAGGCAGCCAAATTGTTAATGTGGTTGATAATTTTGATAACGAGAATAGCGTTATATGCAACCAGGGCAGCAAACTTTATATATTAACCAACCTGTATTCGCCATATTATAAATTAGTTACGGTTGATGCGTCTTCGCCAAAATCTATTTATTGGAAGGACTTTATCCCCCAAACTAAAAATGTGTTAACAGCTACAACCGGCGGCGGCAAAATATTCGCGGAGTATTTAAAAGACGCCACATCATTGGTTGAGCAATATAATATGGATGGCAAGCTGGAACGTACTATTGCACTGCCATCAGTTGGTACGGCTAGCGGCTTTGGCGCTAAAATCGAAGAAAAGGAAGTGTACTATACCTTCACCAATTATGTTTATCCATCTACTATATTTAAATATGATATCGCGAGCGGACAATCAACCCTATACAAAAAATCTGGCGTAAAATTCGATCCGGAGCAGTATCAGTCTGAACAGGTTTTTTATCCATCAAAAGATGGCACCAAAATCCCGATGATCATTACCTACAAAAAAGGCACTGTATTAAATGGTAAAAATCCATTGTTATTGTATGCCTACGGTGGCTTTGGGGTGAGCCTCACGCCTGCCTTTAGTACGTCGAATATTATACTATTGGAGCATGGCGGCATTTACGCCGTTGCTAACCTGCGCGGTGGCGGCGAGTACGGCGAAAAATGGCACAAGCAAGGCACTAAACTTAAAAAACAAAATGTATTTGACGACTTTATCGCTGCCGCGGAATACCTTATTAAACATAAATATACTTCTAAAGATTACCTGGCAATTTCAGGTGGTTCAAACGGCGGATTGCTGATCGGCGCGATGATTACCCAACGCCCCGACCTATTTAAGGTGGCCTTCCCGGCAGTTGGCGTATTGGATATGCTTCGCTATAACAAATTTACTGCAGGTGCAGGCTGGAGCTATGATTACGGTACGGCTGAAGATTCGCAGGAGATGTTTGAATACCTGTACAAATATTCGCCATACCATGCTTTAAAACCGGGTAATTATCCGGCGGTCATGATAACTACCGGCGATCATGACGACCGTGTAGTGCCTGCCCACTCCTTCAAGTTCGCGGCACGCTTGCAGGAAGATCAGCAAGGCCCGGCACCAGTACTTATTCGCATCGAGACCAAAGCAGGCCATGGCGCAGGTAAATCAACGGCCCAAGTAATTAATGAACAGGCTGATAAATGGGCGTTTATGTTTCAAAATATTGGAGTGACCTGGTAGTACAAAAATATTCAAAGCGTGTCTTTACAAGTGGAACGTGGCATTACCCGACTTCGCAGATATCTCTGTCCCAAGTATTTTAATAAGACCCTGGGTAAACTATTTTCACGAAATTATACTTCTTTAAGATCCATCGCCTATAGACTTGGGATTAAAAACGCGGCCTTCAGTACCAGTAGTATTGCCTGACTGCACAATATCGTGGCCTATAATTTCAATGGCAGGAGTTTGCCAAAGCTTTTTATGCTTTGCTTCATTTTCGGCAGTAATAACATCAGGTTGATTTTTCATGTATTATAGTTTTGTATAAATATACATATCAATCAAGCAATATAACTATTAATAGAAATAATTAATTTACAGTTAAATGTTGTAAAACTGACAGAGCAGGCGGGCAATCTGCCTAAATAATATAGACAGTGTTTTAATTATAGTAGTTCCATCTTTTTGGGAGAACAAGCCTTTATAACTGAGTTTGGAGAACAATACATCAACTATAAAAACAGGTAGGCAAATATATACCTGTATATTTTAACTATTGATCATCGTCATCATCGCTATCACTATCTGCCTTTTTTGCAGCAGCTAAAGCGGACGCGGTAACGGGCTTGCCAATTACTTTATACTGGCCCTCTCCTTTTACAATGGAATCAAGCTGCATTTTATCCTGCATGGTTTTTACGGCTTGCGCAATGTCCTTATCATACTTAAAATTGGTTTCGTAACGGCCACGCTGAAAATAATAACGGGAAGTTATCTCGTTTTCCAATACCTGTTTTATTTCATCCTTATGCAATTGCAGGTCATTTTTTTTAGTAGCCAGCAATTTCGCTTTCAAGTTGTCGTACTCAGCCTGTATAGCGCTAAATTGCTTATCCTTAGTAGCCTCATCCTTCATTTGGTCGAGCGCTTTTTCGGCTGGACTGTTGTAGCTATAGTTTTTATTTGCCAGGTATTTTACAAAATCATCATAATCAGCATCCGACAAAGTAAATGTATGCGCATCAGCTATTTTAGAATGTGTTTCGCGATAATGTGTGGCATAGTCAAATATTAACAATTTGCCCAACAGGCTTTGGGTAATAGTAGCGAAATGCTCCTGCTTCATAAAAATATCAGGATATATGCCACCGCCATCATAAACAGAGCGGCCATCTTTAGTTTTAAACTCGTGCATTAACGAGTCCGCTACTTTAACAACGCTACCGTCATCTTTACGGTGGGTATAATCAAGCGCTTGTATGCACCTGCCTGATGGTACGTAATATTTAGCGATGGTGATTTTAACCAAACTGTTGTAAGGCAGAGAGAATGTTTGTTGTACCAGTCCCTTGCCAAAACTACGCTGACCAATAATAACCGCGCGGTCCAGATCCTGCAGTGAGCCGGCAACAATTTCTGATGCTGACGCCGAGCGGCTATTAACCAAAACAACTAAAGGTAAATTAGGCTCTAAAGGTGCATTTACGGTAGTGTAGGTAATGTCTTTTTCTTTTATTTTCCCTTTTTGTGCTACGATTTCTGTTCCCTTCGGCACAAAAAGATTTACAATTTTTACAGCTTCCTGCAAAATACCACCACCATTTGAGCGCAGATCAAGAATAATACCGTTAGGGTTGTTCTTTTTTAATTCCACCAGTGCATTGGTTACTTCATCACCTGAGTTCTCCAAAAACCTATCAAGCTTAATGTATCCTACATTGCCTGACACCATGCCATAATAAGAAACATTCGGTTGTTTGATCTCGTCGCGTATCAGGTCCTTTTCAACAGGGGCATCATCCCCTCTTTTTACCAGTAATTTTATAACAGCGCCTTTTGAGCCTTTTAAAAGCAAACTAACCTCATCGCTATTTTTGCTATTCAGGTCTATACCGTTTATTTTAACAATTTGGTCGCCGGGGCGTATATCGGCTTTTTGGGCGGGGAACCCCTCAAACACCTCCGAAACATACACATTGTTATTTCTTGAGAATATACCCGCGCCTACGCCACCATATTGCGTACTTACATAGTTAAGCTTATAGTTCTCAATTTCCGATTCCGGGACGAATTCGGTATACGGATCCAAACCATCCAACATGGCATCAACCCCGGTCTTGATCATTTTAGATGAATTGATATCATCTACATAATTCAAATTAACCTCTTTATATAAAGATGCGAACACATCCAGGTTTTTAGATACCTGGAACAGATCATCGCTAAAACTCCAAAACCCTATGGCCAGTATTGATACACCGGCACCCAACAACAGCTTTTTATAATTCTTTTTCATTTAGATATGAGATTTGAGACATGAGATTTGAGATTTGAGATTTTAACCTCGCACCTATGCTCAATAAATATTAACGGTAAATTATAAAAATAACGATGAATAGATGTGAGATATTAGATTTGAGGCTTCCGTATCCTGTCTCAAATCTCACATCTAAAATCTCATATCTTAACTACAACCTATTATTATCAATATTTACCAATGCTTTTTTTAAAGTAAAAACCACATATTCCCTGTTACGGTTAACCAGTTGCATAAGTTTACTGATGAGGGTTTCTTCCTGGCCCTCGGTATAAGCCAACTGCTCATCGGTTAAATGGTTATATTTACGCTGGATTTTAATTTTTACCCTCGGCCATTCCTGGTTTGATATGCTGATCTCTGCCATGTTATATATTTTCAACAAAAATATAAAAAATACGTTCTCCCTTAAGTCAATTTTTTTTGGCTCGATAATGGTTAAACCATTAGCAAACATTTGTATCAAACCACGTTATTAACCAAACTGAAAAACTTATGAAAAAGTATGTATTAAGCTTAGCAATACTAATAGCATTCAGCATTAGTGCTAAAGCGCAATTTAGCCTCGGGATAAAAGGCGGGTTAAACTTCTCTAATATTAATACCGATAACCTGCATGAATCAAATCTTACCGGTTACCAAGCTGGTGTTTTCGCGCGTATTGGCAGCGGGTTATACTTACAACCCGAAGTTTACCTGGGCAGCAGCGGCGGCAAATTCGATTCAAATAACAATGGTGAGGACTATAGCGGGCAAGTACGGTTTACTACCCTGAACGTACCATTGCTTGTAGGCGAGTCTTTTGGTACCAAAGACGTTAATTTCAGGATTATGGCGGGCCCGGTATATTCCTACTTTTTAAGTGCTGATAAAAGCTTTTCTGATAATTTTAACGCCGCTTATAATGATTTTGGGCATTATAACAACAGTACTTTAGGTTACCAGGTAGGTGCCGGGGTTGATGTTGGCGCTGCAACGGTTGACCTTCGTTATGAAGGTGGCTTAAGCAAATTGAACAGCGATTATGGTCAGCGGGCGAATATTTGGTCGTTGAGTGTTGGGTTTAAGATATTGTAAGCTTCTTGATATTTATAAAAAAGGCTTTGGTGTTAACCAAGGCCTTTTTTATTGTCTATTTAAAATGTATTGTAAATATTCTTTGATCAAAAAAGTCTATAAAACAAGTAAAGCCCCTGATGGGCAGGGGCCTTTACTAACCAATTATAAACCTAAATTATGAGAAGAGCTGTAGGAGAAGGAATCGAACCTCCACAGAGTGGTTATTCTTATTGCTAAGAGTTTCCCATGATCTCCGCCACCGCGACAAGGAGGTGTGTCTGCCAAAAATTTCACCATCCTACAGGATAAAATTACCGCCAGGTAATTGCTGTTGGGGAAGGATTCGAACCTCCACAGAGTAGTTAGCCCGCTTCGGGTTTTCTATGATCTCCGCCACCGGGACAAGGAGGTGTGTCTGCCAAAAATTTCACCACCCAACATTATATTTTTTTTTGAAAGAACGGTTGCAATTGGTCATTTGCTTATTACAAATCTAATAGACCCATCAATTCCTTGCAAATATTTCAACAAAATAATTTTATTTTTAGTTTAATTTTAATTAAACTTGTATATTAGTATAGAATTTAAAATTTATGACCCACAGAAAAGCCCAAAATTTAGAAATTGATAATCTTGATATCCAGATTTTGTCGATTTTAATGAAAAATGCAACCACTCCGTACACGGAAATTGCAAAAGAATTGATCGTTTCGGGCGGAACCATCCATGTGCGTATGAAAAAGTTGGAGGAGATGGGTGTGATCAAAGGCGCCACTTTAGAAGTCGATCCCCAAAAACTTGGATATGATATAACGGCCTTCCTAGGTATTTATCTGGAAAAAGGCTCACAGTACAACGAAGCCGTAAAGCAGCTAAAAGCCGTAAAGGAGATTGTAGAGCTACATTACACTACAGGCAGTTGGAGTATATTCGCGAAAATTGTTTGCCATGATACCACCCACCTGCGCGAAATACTGAACGAGCACATACAAGGCATAACCGGCGTTCAACGCACGGAAACGTTTATTTCATTGGAAGAAAGCATTAAAAGGCAGATCACTTTGGAATAAAAATTTACTTATATCGATATTGAAAAGCCGCGTTGGATAACGTGGCTTTTTTTGTTTCTTCTTCTGCAAGCGTCATTGCCGGTTACGAAGCAATCCCTATACTATGTAAGACTGATCTGTTTACGTAGAGATTGCTTCGTTCCTGCAATTGTAAAGGTCAGATAATTCGGTAACAGAATTAGTTGACCTTTACAGCAATGACGTGCAGTTTTAAGAGATTACTTAAACATATTCTTCAAAGCCGCCAGCTTCAATTGCAAATCACCTTCTGGCTCAGGAGCAGCATTTTTATTTACCGTCTTCGCAGAGTCTCTCGGAGAGAACCCTGCGCCCGCATGCTTAGCAACTGGTTTGTTAAACGAAGGCTTATGAGCAACAACCTCACGTTTTTCATTGTCTTTCATAGTTAGGGATATCCGCTTCCTGTTCACATCCACCTCAACAACCGTCACCTCAACCTTCTGCGCAACCTTCAAAATCTCATTCGCATCTTTTATAAAACGGTTAGTGATCTGGCTTAAATGCACTAAACCATCCTGGTGAACCCCGATATCCACAAATGCGCCAAAATTGGTAATGTTGGTCACAATGCCTGGCAATTTCATGCCGATCTTTAAATCATTAATGGAGTTCACACCTTCGGTAAAGCTGAAGGTCTCAAACTGTTCACGCGGGTCGCGACCGGGTTTGGCCAACTCAGCCATAATATCATTCAGGGTTGGTAAACCCACAGTTTCCGAAGTATATTTTTGCAGCGGGATGCTTTTGCGCAGTTTATCGTCGTTCATCAAATCTCTCACTGTGCAATTGGCATCCTTAGCCATTTGCAGCACCAGATCATATCTTTCCGGGTGAACTGCGCTCGTATCCAAAGGATTTTCCGCATGATGGATGCGTAAAAACCCTGCTGCCTGTTCAAAAGCCTTATCGCCCAAACGAGGCACTTTTTTAAGCTGACTTCTCTGCTTAAATGCGCCATTCTGATCACGATACTCCACAATATTCTGCGCCAATTGCGGACCTAAGCCCGATACATAAGCCAGTATTTGTTTCGATGCCGTATTCAATTCCACACCAACCGCGTTTACGCAATTGATAACGGTATCATCTAACGATGTTTGTAATTTATTCTGATCCACATCGTGCTGGTACTGCCCTACGCCTATTGATTTTGGGTCGATCTTTACCAACTCGGCTAACGGATCCATCAACCTGCGACCAATAGACACCGCTCCTCTAACGGTAATATCTTTATCCGGAAACTCGTCCCTGGCAACTTCAGATGCGGAATAGATCGAAGCGCCGCTTTCATTCACCATCACAATAATTGCACCCGGCAAGTTCAGGTTACGGATGAATACTTCCGTTTCACGGCCTGCTGTACCGTTACCTATGGCTATAGCTTCTATATTGTGTTTTTCAAAGAGGTGTTTAGCGGTTTTTTCAGCTTCCTTGGCTTGCCCCGGGCCTGTGTGCGGATAGATGGCAGTATCTTCCAGCAGTTTACCCTGCTCATCTAAACAAGCCACCTTACAGCCTGTACGGAAGCCTGGATCAATAGCCATCACCCGTTTTTGACCCAGCGGCGCACCTAATAATAACTGACGTGCATTCTCAGCAAATACCCTGATCGCTTCTTCATCTGCCTTCTTTTTGGTGAGTAACCGAATCTCGGTTTCCATGGTCGGCTTCAGCAATCTTTTGTAACCATCGGCAATAGCTAATTGTACCTGGTTTGTTGAAGTGTTATTGCCTTTTACAAACATATTTTCCAACGCGGCAATCGCTTCTTCTTCCTGTGGCTTAATATCCAGCCAAAGTATTTCTTCTTTTTCCCCACGACGCATAGCTAATATGCGGTGCGATGGTGCCGATTTTACAGGCTCAGTCCAATCGAAATAATCTTTATACTTAATCCCCGATTCTTCTTTCCCCGGAATGACTTTAGATGCGAATGTTCCCCTCTCTACAAACAAAGTTCTGATCTTGGTTCTCGCCTCAGCATTCTCACTCATTTGCTCCGCGATAATATCCCTTGCTCCGGCTAGGGCCTCCTCAATAGTATTTACACCTTTCTCAGCATCAATATATTTTTCAGCTTCAGCCTCAAGATCGAACCGGGTTTGGTCAAATATTTTATCGGCTAATGGCTGCAAACCTTTTTCTCTGGCAGCAGTAGCGCGTGTTTTTCTTTTTGGGCGATATGGCAGGTAGATGTCTTCCAAAGCTATCATTGTTTCCGCTTCGTTAACCAACTTTTCCAACTCGGGAGTTAATTTACCCAATTCTGTAAGCGATTTTAAAATAGCTTCGCGGCGTTTATCCAGCTCGCGCAACTGTAGTATACGGTCGCGGATGGCGGTTACCTGTACCTCATCTAAAGTACCGGTAACTTCCTTACGGTAACGGGATATAAACGGTACGGTAGCGCCTTCATCAAGCAAAGCGGCAGTCGCGCTTACCTGTTTTTCGGCAATAGATAATTCGTTGGCTATTTTTTTGAAATGGATGCTCATATGTCAAATCAGGGATGCGAAATTGGGATTGTTTAGTTAGAAATCAAAAAGGAGTTTTGAACAAATCTTGGTGGGTTGTTTCTTGTCATTCTGAGCATAGCGAAGAATCTTCTTCGACCTGCAATGTTCGCAATGTACTTTTAGAAGATTCTTCGCTATGCTCAGAATGACAAGAAGAAAAAAGAATTACTTATTCAACCACCCATTCTCATCCATCCAGTTTGTCAATCTGTCAAACCAAAGGTCTTTAGTGGTTTTATTATGCAACCCGAAGCCATGCCCACCGGCCGGGTAAATGTGCATTTCGGCTTTTACTTTATTATCTAATAAAGCATGGTAAAACATCAGTGTGTTTTCAACAGGTACTACGTTATCGTCTTCAGCCGCAACTAAAAATGTAGGCGGCGTATTACTCGTAACCTGTTTTTCATTTGAGTAAAGATCCATCAACTCCTGCGAAGCGTGTTTACCTATCAAGTTTTCCTTTGAGCCAGTATGAGTTTTAGGCCCCATGCTGATAACCGGATAAATCAATATCCCAAAATCAGGGCGCAGGTTTGTGTTATTTTTATTATTAATGACTACCTTATCAAAATGCGTAATCGCGGTTGACGCTAAATGCCCGCCTGCAGAAAACCCGATAATACCAACCTTATTAGGGTTAATACCCCACTCCACAGCCTGTTGCCTAACTATTTGTATGGCACGCTGCGCATCCTGTAAAGGGCCGATGGTTTTATCAACCATGATGCTGTCACTTGGCAAACGATAGGTTAGCACAAATGCCGTTACCCCAATTTTATTGAATGCCTCCGCAATGCTCGATCCTTCATTAACCATCGACAAACCCGAATAACCACCGCCCGGACAAATAATTACCGCCGTTCCATTAGCTTTGCTTTTATCCGCAAAGTAAGGCGTAATAGTAGGCTGGGTTACGTTAAACAAAAATGAATCATTACCCCATTTTTCTACATAATCAGCAGGTGCCGGTTTGGAGTTGGGCACTCCATGAGGGTAAAGCGGTATGGCTTTTTGCTGCGCGAAGGTTGCAGTGGTCATCAGCATTAATGCAAATAATATTTTTTTCATGATCAGTTAACTTTTGGGCCCGCCAAACTCCATTAAATAAGCTTTCAGAAAATCGTCCAGATCGCCATCTAATACAGCCGCAGCGTTTGATGTTTCATGATCGGTACGTAAATCCTTAACCAGCTTGTAAGGATGCAGCACATAATTCCTGATCTGCGAACCCCACTCAATTTTCTTTTTATTACCTTCAATGGCATTACTTAGCTCCATGCGCTTGCGCATTTCTGCTTCGTATAATTGCGATTTCAGCAAGCGGATCGCGTTATCTTTATTCTGCAATTGCGAGCGCGATTCCTGGTTTTTAATAATAATACCCGATGGTTTGTGGTATAAACGCACCGCGGTTTCCACCTTATTCACGTTCTGTCCGCCTGCACCGCCGGAACGGAAGGTCTCAAACTCTATATCCGATGGATTAATATCGATCTCGATCGTATCATCAACCAAAGGATAAACATATACCGACGCGAAAGAAGTATGGCGTTTAGCGTTAGAATCAAAAGGCGAGATCCGCACCAAACGGTGTACACCATTTTCACCTTTCAGGTAGCCGTAAGCAAATTCACCTTCTATTTGCAGGGTAACGGTTTTAACACCGGTTACTTCACCTTCCTGGTAATCCTGCTCGGTTACTTTGTGCCCGTTTTTCTCGGCCCACATCATATACATACGCATCAGCATACCAGCCCAGTCACAGCTTTCGGTACCACCGGCACCGGCTGTAATTTGTAGCACCGCATTCAGCTGGTCTTCATCAGCCGAAAGCATATTTTTAAATTCCAGCTCTTCAACCGCTTTTATGGCAGCATTATATTGCTCCTGCATTTCTGCTTCGGTAGCGTCACCAGCATGGTAAAACTCATACATCACGCCTGCGTCTTCTACAACAGCAACCACCTTTTGAAAGGCGTCGGTCCACACTTTTTTGGTTTTGATGGAAGCCAGTACTTTCTCGGCTTCTTTAGGGTGATCCCAAAAATTGGGACCAATAGTTATATCCTGTTCTATTTGCAGCGCATCCAGTTTCTTATCAATGTCAAAGATGCCTCCTCAGGGAAGTTACTCTATCCCTTAAATCCTGAACTTGTTCTTTAGTCATACAGCAAATATACTTTTATTTTGGATTTTGAATCTGTTCAAACAAAAAAGGCCTGCCTTTCGGCAAGCCCATATAGAGGTCGTTAAAATTTATTTAAGCTAAAGCTGTCTGGTTTAATATAACAGTCATATCAATAAAGTTGCCACTTATCTTTGATAGTAATGTGTTCAATGCAAACTCTTTTTCCTGCCCGTCTTTCGACTCCCTAATTAACTCTTGCATAGCAGGAGTAATCAGCGCTTTAGAGATCTTAAGCGCTTCAGAAGATTCAATGCCATAATAATTGTTCAGCTTGTTAGCGAATCTTTTTACTGTGCTTGATATAAGGGGATTATTAAACATACCGGCAAATTGAAAATAATTCACCATGTCTTTTAATTTGCCGCCTTCCATCTGGCCCTTCAACACTTCAATGATAGAGCTTGTAGCATCATTAATCACAGCCTCGCGGCTTTTTTCCGGTATTAGCGGATTGTCCATAACAGCCGTCCCGGCGTTATTTTTAACAAGCATAAAAAGTTTTTCAAACATTGAATTTAATTTTTAAAAGCCAATTAACAATTTGATTACTAAAACCTATATTTTTTATTATTAATACAAATATATGAAATAATAATTTTAAACATCCAAACAAAAGTTAAATATATTTCTAAATATTACAATTTTGAATGTGTAAAACAAACACTAAGCGGGGTGTGTTATTTATACACTGAATTGTAAACATTCAGATAAAATTATCACCTGAATTATTTAATTCTATTTTTGTTCTCAAAACAATACAACTATGCTGCCAAACATTGATTTTACCACCACGCAGGCTTACAAATATTTAGCCGATCATTACATTGATATTACTACGCAAAGCATTAAGGATTATTTCAAAGCTGATAGTCAAAGATTTAGTAAATTTTCAACCCGGTTTGAGGACATTTTGCTTGATTACTCTAAAAACCGTATCACCGATGAGACGCTTGCATTGTTAATGCAACTGGCCAGGGAATGTAGAGTAAAAGATGCAATTGGCGCTATGTTTTCCGGAGAAGTGATCAACGCTACCGAGCAGCGCCCTGTGTTGCATATCGCTTTGCGTAACCGCAGCAACTCACCAATTCTAGTTGACGGAAAAGACGTAATGCCTGATGTAAATAAAGTGCTTGAGCAGATGAAAACTTTCAGTGAGAAGATCATCTCGGGTGAGTGGAAAGGTTTTACCGGTAAAGCGATAACTGATGTGGTTAACATTGGTATAGGCGGTTCTGATCTGGGCCCGGTAATGGTTACCGAGGCATTACGCCCTTACAAAAATCATTTAAAAATGCATTTTGTAAGTAATGTTGATGGCACCCACATTGCCGAAGCATTAAAAGAAGTAAACCCGGAGACAACTTTGTTCCTTATAGCATCAAAAACTTTCACTACCCAGGAAACCATGACTAATGCCCAAAGCGCAAAGGACTGGCTTTTGGCAAATGGTGGTAAACAGGAAGATGTAGCCAAACATTTCGTGGCACTATCTACCAATACTAAGGGGGTTGAAAAATTCGGTATTGATACTGCCAACATGTTTGAGTTTTGGGATTGGGTTGGTGGCCGTTACTCTTTATGGAGCGCGATCGGCTTATCTATCGTTTTAAGTTTAGGCTACGAAAACTTTGTTGAACTATTAACAGGTGCCCATGAATACGATCAATATTTTAAAAACACAGAATTTGAAGATAACCCATCAGTTATCATGGCATTGATAGGTATCTGGTATAATAATTTCTTCGAGTCAGAAACTGAAGCTATTTTGCCTTACGACCAATACCTGCATCGCTTTGCTGCATACTTTCAACAAGGTGATATGGAGAGTAACGGCAAGCATGTTGACCGTAATGGTAAAGCCGTTGATTACTCAACCGGCCCAATTATTTGGGGTGAGCCGGGCACTAACGGTCAGCACGCGTTTTACCAGTTGATCCACCAGGGAACGAAATTAATTCCTTGCGATTTTATTGCCCCGGCGCAATCGCACAACCCGCTTGGCGATCATCACATGTTATTGGTATCAAACTTTTTTGCCCAAACTGAAGCATTAATGAATGGCAAAACCCTGGATGAAGTGATTGCTGAGTTAAAAGCATCAGGCAAAACAGAAGAAGAAATTGAAAAACTGGCACCATTTAAAGAGTTTGATGGCAACCGCCCGACAAACTCTTTCTTATTAAAGAAGATTACACCCCGCAGCTTAGGCTCATTGATCGCCATGTACGAGCATAAAATATTTGTTCAGGGCATTATCTGGAACATCTACAGCTTTGACCAATGGGGTGTTGAACTGGGCAAACAATTAGCTCAAAAAATTCAGCCAGAATTGAAAAATGACGAAGAGATCAGCAGCCATGATGCATCAACAAATGGGTTGATCAATCAGTATAAGGCATGGAGGTAATTGTTTGACATTTATATTGAAGCCTGAAGAATATTCTTCGGGCTTTTTTGTTTTAATAGGTTTGGCTAAAGCCGAGATTTTCTACATTTTATTATCCGTTGGCTAAAGCCAACGGCAATGATTTAAAAAGTCTAAATAATACTATAATGTTAAAATCATTGCCGTCCCATTTATGGGACGGATAACTATTAAATTCATTCTGGCTTTAGCCAAACATATATTTACTAGACAATAACGGCTTTTAATTTATAAGATAGAATTGTTACTCATTGCCGTTGGCTAAAGCCAACGGATAACAAACAAAAATTTCCCGGCTTTGCCAAACTCCATCACAATACTTATATTTAAGCAAAAATCTATACCATGTCATTTGTGAAAATTTGGGTGCATTTAGTTTTTGCAACTAAAAACCGCGAGCCTTTACTCAATAAAGAATTAAGGCAGAACCTTATTGGCCATGTCATTGAAAACTGCAAAGAGAAAGACATTTATCTTCAAGCCATAAATGGTTATACCGAACATATCCATTGTCTCATCTCATTAGGAAAAGATCAAAATATCTCCAAAATAAGCCAACTAATAAAAGGCGAATCCTCTTTTTGGATGAACCAGAATAATCTTACCTCAGATAAATTCATGTGGCAAGATGATTACTTCGCGGTATCAGTAAGCGAATCGCAAGTTGAAGTTATTATCAATTACATCAAAAATCAGGAAGTACATCATTCAAAAAAACCATTTGATGAAGAGGTTGATGAATTTATGGATAAATATGGTTGGAAATTAACAACTTAAAAGAAGCAACAAATGAATCTGTCTAAATTTGCAATATTAAAAATAACACTCTTGCTTTTTATTTTAAACTTCAATGTTAATACAAACCTTTCTAAGGTTAATAAAATAGAAATCAAATTCTACAAAGGAAAAAAACCATTAACTTATCCTATTACAGATAACAATATTGTTAATGCATTTAAAGAGATGATTGTAAAAAGCAAAAACAATCCCGAACTTATTTGTGATAGTACCGGTGAGATCATTTATTTAAACAATAATAAAACGCTGTTAAAAGTCTATTTTTCAACCCGTGCAACAAACAGTAAATACCGGTCGTCCTACATCACGTACAATAACATATCATCATTAATGACTTACCGTGCCGGGATGGATTTAGATGAGATATTTTATAAGTTAAACAAATAGGTAATATTTATTTCTTCACAAACTCCACCTGGTACAGGTACGGCCATTTTTTACCGGTTATAAAAAGGCGTTTACCTTTTTCGTCCCAGGCTATGCCATTTAGTACATTTTGACCATCATCATCAAAATGTGCAGGATGATCTTTCAATGGCCACAGGCTACTCATGTCTACTTTTTGCAATACAGCGCCTGTTTTGGGGTCAATAACAATTATATCATTACGCATGTAAATATTGGCGTATATTTTATTGTTGATGTATTCCAGTTCGTTCACCGAATCGATCGCGTGTTTGTCATCATACACATCGATATAGCCGCTTTGCTGGTAAGTATCTTTATTCAAAAACCAGATACGGTTTGAACTATCATCAACATACAGCTTTTTGCCGTCGAAGGTCATACCCCAGCCTTCTATGCCTACATTATTAGTAAAAGTTTTAAGCAACTTAAAAGTGTTTTTATCAAATACCAAGGCTGTTTCCGGCTGCTTGTAATCCAGCATCAAAATTTTATCACCGATGATTGAAATTCCTTCACCAAAATATTCCTTATTCATTTTAACTTGGTGTTCATCAAAATATTTCTTATCCAGCTTAACTTGCTGTACTACCTTGCCTGTCACTAAATCAACCTTCCTTAAACTCGACTGATCGCCACCTGTACTTTCATACAGAAAACCGTCTTTATACAATATCCCCTCGGTATAAGCGCTGGTATCATGCGGAAACTTTTTGATCACTTTAAAAGTAAGCTGCTCGGGTGCTTTGGCTGCCAGTAATACGATATTTGTTGAAGCATCCACACTTTTTCCGCCCTGATAAAACTTAGCGGTAAATACCCGCGGACCTAGCAGCATGGTATCGGTTTTCACAGCCACTACCGATGAATCCTTCACCGATGCGATCCTAGTGGAATCAATAAAATATACGATCGAATCCGGTGTAGAGCCATTGGCGTAATGGAGTTTCAAATTAACCTTATCGCCTTGTTTGTAAGATGTCCCGGCTTCGGGGGAAAGACTTAGCGCGTTATCTTCTATTTTATGTTTACAACCAAAGGCTACCAATACAACAGCAGCTAAAAGTAATTTGAATTTATTTTTCATAGTATTAAGTGGCATGAGGCCAAAACGCATCTTCTATATGCTTTAGTGTATAATTCGCTTGTTTATCAAATAAAATGGAGATAATATCAAACCGCACATCGCCCTGGTGATCCATCAGGTAAATATATTCATCTGCCGCAGATACCAGCAACTTTTGTTTGCGGGCATCAACAAAATCTTCCGGTTCGCCAAAAGCATTACCTGTGCGGGTTTTCACCTCGGCAAATATAATAACCTTGTCTTTGTATGCAATCAGGTCAACTTCGGCTTTGCCGTAAGTCCAGTTTTCATCCAGTATCTCATAACCGGCATTTTCCAAATGTGTTTTGGCTAAACTTTCGCCCTTGCGGCCCAACTCCAGGTGTACCGCCATTATTTCAATATTACTGAACCTAAATAGTCGGATATGGTTTTCTCTACCTTTTTCATGTGGATATATTGGCTTAGTAAAATTTCCTGATCGGCTTCGGCAGTAGTAGTTTGCAGTTCCTTACGCAGGTTTTCCAATATATTACCTACCTTTTGTTTTTTAAGGTGGAATATCGCACCCAAAATGGTAGCCTTCATATTCACCTGCTCATCAGGCACTAAAATGCGGTGCATCTCGTACCAGTTTTCGCTAAGTGTGTATTTGGTGGCGATGAGAGTTACCGTCAAATCAACAATTTCTTTATCAGGATAATGGATAAAATGCTGCTCATCGGGCAAAACGCCATTCTCTACTTCTTTGCGGTAGATCTCTACGAATTCTTTGCTTACGCGATGATCGAATTCCACATCACTCAACTCCGCGATCATAAACGGACCAATATAAGTATTGGCAATACCATCCCAGTCGATCATGCGGTTACCATACATCAACAGCAAACGGATGATCTCCTTTTCCTGGCTGTCATCGTCTTTTGTTTTTTGATCGACAGGCTCATCCCAGTTTATTTCATCAGGGGCTTGTTCCGGTTTTGAATAAGTTGATGATTGCTGCGAATCCTTCCTTGCCTTCGCGGCGCGCATTTTATTAAGCTCAGATAACAGCGCGCGCTCATCTATCTGCAAAATATAACTGCACTCTTTAATAAATACCGATGCTTTGATAGAATCCGGTATTTTAGATACGCTCTCCACAATTTCGCGGATAACCTCCGCTTTTTTTATAGGATCATTGCCTGCATCTTTTAACAGCAGGTCGGTTTTATACAGGATGAAATCCTTCTTAGTATCTTCAATATATTTTTTGAAAGCGCTTGTGCCTAATTTGCGCACATACGAATCCGGGTCATGGCCATCAGGGAATAGCACCACTTTTACATTTAGTCCTTCCTCGAGAATCAGATCTAAACCACGCAGTGAGGCTTTTATACCTGCCGCGTCACCATCATATAATATGGTAATATTCTTAGTGAGGCGGCCCATCAGCCTGATCTGCTCAACGGTTAATGAAGTGCCGGACGAGGCCACAACATTCTCTATCCCTGCCTGGTGTACCGAGATCACATCGGCATAACCCTCAACCAAATAACAATTATCTTCTTCGCGGATAGCTTTCTTGGCGAAATACAAGCCGTATAAAACGCTTGATTTATGATAGATCTCCGACTCCGGAGAATTTACATATTTGGGTACGTTCTTATCGCTTTTTAGTGTCCTGCCACCAAAGGCGATCACCCTTCCTGAAAAGCTGTGGATCGGGAACATCACACGACCGCGGTAGCGGTCATACAGCGTTCCATTATCGCGCTTAACGGAAAGTCCGCTTTCTACAATGAATTGTTCCTGGTAGCCATCTTTAATAGCCTGTGCAGAGAATGCCTCCCATTGGTCAGGCGAGTAACCTAACTCAAACTTCGTAATAGTATCCTTACTAAAACCACGCTCTTTAAAATAGCTTAACCCTATGTTTTTACCTTCATCGGTATCCAGTAAACTCTCATGAAAAAACTTAGCAGCATACCCTGTTACGATCATCAGGCTTTCGCGATGATTATCTGCTTCGCGATTCTCGGGAGATTCAACCGTTTCCTCTATTTCGATGCCGTACTTTTTGGCTAACCAGCGCAAAGCTTCAGGGTAAGTGAACTTCTCCAGCTCCATCAAAAAAGTAACTGCGGAACCACCCTTGCCTGATGAGAAATCCTTAAATATCCCCTTAACCGGCGATACCGTAAACGA
Source organism: Mucilaginibacter tundrae (assembly GCF_013408825.1). Taxonomy (GTDB): domain Bacteria; phylum Bacteroidota; class Bacteroidia; order Sphingobacteriales; family Sphingobacteriaceae; genus Mucilaginibacter. The sequence continues at coordinate 153,238 of NZ_JACCBZ010000005.1, read as the reverse complement.
TGGCGTACGCTCATTAGCGAAAGGCGAAAGGCCAACGTAATTGGCGCCGCGCTTTTTTAACTGCACAAAATCCCCTATCACCTCCACAATGTCGGTGGCTTCCATTATTTTGTCTATGGTAGGTTTTGTAATCATGTACTGAGAAAAGTATTATTTAGTATCAGCTAAAAAAATATCGGCCGAAATACCTAAATATTGGTGCAAGCCCTTAACCATTTTAAGCGTAAGTTCTTTTTTGCCTGATAAAACTTGGGAAACATACCCTTTAGAACCAATAATCGGTTCCAGATCTTTCTGTTTTAAACCCATTTCTTCCAACTTTAGTTTAATCACTTCAATAGGATCAGGCGCGGGAATATTATAATGGCGGTCCTCGTAATCTTTGATCAGCAACAACAAAACATCCAGTTCGTCACTCTCCGGCGTACCTTCTTCTGAGTGAAATATTGCTATCGTCCTTTCCAAGGCGGCATTATATTCAGCTTCAGTTTTTAGTATTTTTAGTGTTTTTGTGCTCATTATGATCTGCAGAGTTTTAAAAGCTGCACCGCGATTAATTCAGATTTTAAAATGAATAAATGCAAAAATATAATAAGTTTACTTATAGAAAACTATTTAATTTTTAAACCAGCGTTAATTAAATGCCTTCGGCTTTAAAAATGTGATAGCTATCCCCGCCAGCACGATCACACTACCAATAATCTCGTTCATAGCCAATCGTTCGCCTAAGAATGCGGCTGCCATCAATGCGGCGAAAACCGTTTGACTAAGCAATACAATGGATACTTTGGTCGGTTCGAGATATCGCAGGGAATAATTGATAGTTAACCACCCGGTTAACTGGCAAATGATGCCCATCCCGATAAAGCACAGCCAAACGTTGGTGGATAGGTGAATAATATCGTTACCTTTAAAAATATTGATCATCAGCATAAATACCCAGGCCCCGATCATGCTGTAGAACATAAAAGTGAATACATCTATACCGGCCATTATTTTTTTAGTGATGAGGATATAGATCGCGTAAAACAAGCTGGCTAATATCGCTAATAGGATACCCGTATTTAATTCGAGATGTAAAATGTGCCGGTAACCGACTAGTACTACCATCCCGACAATAGCGACCAATGTCCCGATCCAAAACAACCTGCCCGACCTCATTTTAAGCAGAAAATAGCCGATCAGCCCTACCCAAACCGGTGCAAGGTTAGCCAGTAAGGTTGATACCGTCGCGCTGATTTTTAACAATGATAAATTCCAAACCGCTACATCCGAAGCAAAAACAATCCCGGCTACCAAGGCTATGATCATTTGCTTTTTGCTAACGCGAAGTTTATTTTTGATGATGCAATAAGGCACCAGGCAAAGCCAGGCAACCAAAACCCGGTAAAAAGCCCCGCCAAGCGGCGAAACCCCGGCCAGCTTTACAAATATGGGCGAGAACGAAATACATAAAACGCCTATGGCCAGGCTCAGTTTCGGATTCATGATAAAGTATATAAGTCCCAAACTTAAACATTGTCTGAACCGGAATTAAGAGAATTTAGGAATTTATCAACGGTCATTATTCAAATTCCTTAATTCAACAAATTCGAGTTCAGACAATAAATTGTATTTTTGCCACTCAAAATTTATAATTCATGGGCCAGCGCACAAAAATTAAAGCATTACTACAAAGTGAACAAACCAATATCGAGGTAACCGTTAAAGGGTGGGTACGCACCTTCCGCAATAACCAGTTCATAGCTTTAAATGATGGCTCAACCAATAACAACATTCAAATTGTTGTTGATTTTGAGAACACAGATCCTGCAACGCTAAAACGCATCACTACCGGCGCTGCTATCAGCGTAGTAGGCCAGTTGGTGGCATCGTTAGGTAAAGGACAAACAGTAGAAGTTAAAGCTACCGAAATTGAAATTTTAGGCGATAGCGATCCTGAAAAATACCCGCTTCAGCCTAAAAAACATAGTTTAGAATTTTTAAGGGAGATAGCGCATTTACGTTTCCGTACCAATACTTTTGGGGCGATATTTCGTGTGCGTAACAGTCTGTCTTTCGCGGTACACCAGTTTTTCCAGGAGAAGGGCTTTGTTTACCTGCATACCCCGATCATCACCGCATCGGATGCGGAAGGCGCGGGTGAAACTTTCCACGTAACTAACTTCGACCTGCTAAATACACCAAAAAGAGAGGATGGAGAAATAGATTTCAAACAGGATTTCTTCGGCAGGCCGACTAATCTTACAGTATCAGGTCAGTTAGAGGGTGAGCTTGGCGCAATGGCTTTGAGCGATATTTATACCTTCGGACCAACCTTCCGTGCCGAAAACTCAAACACGACCCGTCACCTTGCCGAATTTTGGATGATAGAGCCCGAAATGGCTTTCTACGACCTGACTGACAACATGAACTTGGCTGAGGAATTACTAAAATATGTGATCCGCTATGCTTTGGATAAAAACAAAGAAGACATCGAGTTTTTAACCCAGCGTTTAGAAGAAGAAGAAAAACAAAAACCACAGAACGAGCGCTCGGACATGTCGCTTTTAGATAAGCTGCAGTTTTGTTTGGATAACGATTTTGAGCGATTGACCTATACCGAGGCGATCGATATTTTAAAAGAATCAACCCCAAACAAAAAGAAAAAATTCCAATACCCGGTTGAAGGCTGGGGTACCGACCTGCAATCGGAACATGAGCGTTATTTGGTTGAGAAACATTTCAAAAAACCGGTGATCCTAACCGATTACCCTAAAGATATTAAAGCCTTCTACATGCGCCAAAATGAGCCTGACGCGCAAGGCCGCGAAACGGTACGTGCTATGGACATCCTGTTCCCCGGCATTGGTGAAATAGTAGGCGGCTCCCAACGTGAAGAGCGTTTAGACAAGCTGGAGCAACGAATGGACGAAATGGGCATCCCTAAAGACGAGCTTTGGTGGTATTTAGATACCCGCAGGTTCGGCGCTTGCCCGCATGCAGGCTTTGGTTTAGGCTTTGAGCGTTTGGTACTATTTGTAACTGGCATGGGCAATATCAGGGATGTGATCCCTTTCCCAAGGTTCCCAAAGAACGCGGAGTTTTAGTAGGAGATTGCACCGATTTTTTCTTTTTGTCATTCTGAACGGAGTGAAGAATCTGTCCGATATATGTGGCGCAAATGTCTATCGATAGATTCTTCACTCCGTTCAGAATGACAAGGTAGTTAAATGTTTTTAGCAAAATAAGAATGGCAAAAATAGTTTTAAACACTATCATCAATGCCCCTATCGAAAAAGTCTTTGATCTTTCCCCAAGCATCGACCTGCACATAGAATCCACCAAACAAACCGGCGAACAAGCCATCGCAGGCCGCACAAGCGGATTAATTGAATTAGGTGAAACCGTAACCTGGCGGGCAAAGCATTTTGGCATCTGGCAAAGTCTCACCTCCAAAATTACCGATTATAGTCACCCAATATTTTTTGCTGATGAAATGGTAAACGGCGCTTTTAAAAGCTTCCGCCATGAGCATCATTTTTCGGTTATTGAAGGAGGGACTTTGATCCAGGATATATTTGTATTTGAATCGCCACTTGGTGTTTTAGGGAAATTGGCTAATTGGCTATTCCTTGAAAAGTATATGAGTGATTTATTGCTTGAGCGGAATAGAGTGATAAAACAGACTGCAGAATTATAATCAATTTCCCTCGTGTCATTTCGACCGCAGGGAGAAATCTTCTTCGAGCTGTAAAGCCGCTCTGCAAATAGCAGAAGATTTCTCCCTGCGGTCGAAATGACAAAGAATAATTACTTCATATACTCCTTTTGCACTATCAAAAAGCTCGCCTTCTCATCCTTGTGGAACGGGATATTCCAATCGCCCTGGTAAGTCACTTTAGTAGGCACTAAATCACCGTTAAATTTGTCAAGCTCCATATTCATCTTTACATCCAAATCGATAAACATATTGTGGTATTGGATATTAACATAGCGCCCTAAGATCTGGAAGGTACGCATATCAAATATGGTAGTCAATTCTTTAATGACCACATCACCATTAGATGTACCGGCTTTTTGAACTACCCTAAAGCGATATACTGGGATAGAATCCAAATAAGTTCCCCGTGCAAATTGGTAGTCATACAGCGGGCGCATATCCGGTGAAAATATCTCGGTTTTACTGCTGATGAATGGGATGCCATCTACCCGATGCCCCGGCGCGAAAATGAGTATCTTGAGTTTATCTTTGTATGATTGATCCTTGCTATCCGCCTTGCCCGATATCATCGACCCTGATCCATAGCCCGTTTTGTAGGCATTCATAAATATGTAGTCGAACATATTTACGGTGTACAGTTGGTACTTGCCGTCCTTCTTGTAAATATTACCGCTGTCACGTTTGGCTATGTAATCAATGGTTTGTTTACCATTGGCCTCTATACGCTTGAATTTGCGATACACCTTGCCGTTGATTCTGTTATTCTTATCGTAAGTGTAAATGTAATTCTCGCCGATGAAAGAATATTTTTTCATGTTACGGAACGCTTGGTAAAAACCCGTATCAGCCAACACAGCATCGATAAAATCCTGCACATTTAATTTGTGGGAGTGGATATTAACAACGGAATCAATAATAATAGTGCGGATAGTATCGGGGTTGTAGCGAGGTTGTTGCGCAAAAGAGCAGTAACTGATGGTGATGAAGAATAAGGAGAATATTATCTTTTTAACCATGTTTATTCTTCTATGTTATTGCGAGGAGGAACGACGAAGCAAACTCGTAGCTTGCATTGTTCGCCATGTTAACTACGAGTTTGCCGCCCTTCGCTCGCAATGACATGGTTTTAAAATCTTTTAATTCCCTAGCTGTTTAACAGCCAGATAAGCCATCAACCCAGTACTCAATTGCAGTGCTGATTCTTCCACATCAAAAGTTGGTGTGTGTACCGATGAAGTAATACCACGGCTTTCGTTGCGGGTACCTAAACGGTAAAAGCATGAATCCGCTACCTGTGAGTAATAGGCGAAATCTTCTGCAGCCATCCATATATCCAGGTCGAGTACATTTTCTTCGCCTAAATATTCCACAGCAAAGCCACGGGCCGATGCCGTTAGCTTTTCTTCGTTCACTAAAAAAGGATAGCCTTTCATAATGTTAAAATCGCAGCTGCCGCCCATGCTTTCAGCAATACCTTCAGCAAGTTTTTTCATTTTGATGTGGGCCTCCGCGCGCCATGCTTCATCCATGGTACGGAAGGTGCCCTCCAAATAAACTTCGTTAGGGATAACATTAGTAGCGCCATTGGCGATCACTTTACCAAAAGATAAAACCGATGGTGTTTTAGGATCAGCAAATCTGCTTACTACCTGTTGTAAGGCAGTTAAGATATGCGCAGTGATCAACACCGGATCAATATTTTGTTGTGGTTGCGCTGCATGTCCGCCTTTACCTTTTACGGTAACATAAATCTCATCAGCCGAAGCCATGTATTTACCCGCACGAAAACCTACTTTACCGGCATCTATAAAAGGCATCACATGCTGGCCGATAACAGCCTGCGGTGTTGGGTTTTGTAATACGCCTTCTTTGATCATTAAACTGGCACCACCCGGCAGTTTTTCTTCCGCAGGTTGAAATATAAGCTTAACAGTGCCGCCAAATTCGCTTCTTAAGCTGGTTAATATTTTAGCTGTACCTAATAATGATGAGGTGTGCGCATCGTGCCCGCAAGCGTGCATAACGCCTGTATTTTGTGATTTGTATGGAACATCGTTAGCTTCCAGAATCGGCAACGCGTCCATATCGGCACGTAACGCTACAACCTGGTTTGATGGTTTTTCGCCTTTTATCAGGGCAACCAAACCATTGTCGGCCATGCGCTCATAGGTCAGGCCTAACTCGTCTAACTTTTTAGCTATAAAAGCAGATGTTTCTACTTCGTGAAATGAAAGTTCAGGATGTGAATGCAGGTGGCGGCGGTTAGCTACCACATCATCAAAAATAGTTTTTGCTAATTCCTGGATCTTCTCTTTCATTATTCTGTATCGAGTTTTGGAAGGTTTATTTTTTCGGGTATGATGAACAATCCGCCGAAAGCGGGCTTCATTTCTTCAATCATTTTTTCAGCTTCTAATCGTGACCTGAAATCACCCACTTTTACTTTAAAATTGGGGTCACGATAGGATAAATAGGTATGCGTGTCAGGAAACTTGTTCTGGAATTTCGACTGCACACTATAAGCTTCTTTTCGGTCAGATCCGCTGAATATTTGTATACGGTAACCATTTGATGATGCCGAAGCAGGTTCGCCATTGCCGACTTTTCCTCCGCCTACCAAATAGTTACCTATAAGGGAATCAACCTTGGGGTCTTTATCTACCTGTACCGTACCACGTGTTTGCGCCAATACTAACGAAGGAATACCAATTAAGGCAATGATTACCGCGTACTTTACTGACGCGATAAATACAGTTCTCCAAACAGATATCCTACTCCTCATCAACAAATCATTATGCCTGGCCCTGACCGTGGCAATTTTTAAACTTTTTACCGCTACCGCAAGGGCAAGGATCATTCCTATTAGTTTTTTGTTCAGCCCTAATAGGCGTTGGTTTTTGCTGCTCGCGTGTATCTAACATAGTTGGTACACCATTGGTTTCGCTAACCATTTCAGGTTTTGATGTACGCATTTGTTTTAAATCAGTACGTGGCAACGGTTTTGCTTCACGAATTTCATCAGGCTGTTGCTGTACTGCGATACCACCTCTGAAAAGGAAGCTAACCATCTCTTTATTCACGGCTGCAAGCATGTTCCTGAATAATTCGAAAGCCTCAAATTTATAAACCAATAAAGGGTCTTTTTGTTCGTACACCGCGTTTTGTACCGATTGCTTTAACTCATCCATCTCGCGTAAGTGCTCTTTCCATGAATCATCGATCTCAGAAAGTGTTACGTTCTTTTCAAATGATTTAAACACCTCCAAACCATGATTATCGATAGCTTTTTTAAGCGGAACGGCAATTTGCAAGCCATGTACACCATCGGTAAATGGTACTACAATGTTTTCCACATATTGGCCACGGGTGTCATAAACATCCTTTAAAACCGGGTAAGCTTGTTGCGCTATTGCCTCAGCTTTGCGTTTGTAAAAATCCATAGCCTCGCCATATATCAAATCAGTTAATTTATCAACCGACGAAGCGGTAAAATCATCATGACTGATCTCGATATCCAAAGAGAACAAACGAATTATCTCCAGTTGTAAGCCTTCAAAATTGTTTTGCTCTTTGTATTCGGTAACCACATCCTCCACAACATCAAAAATGGTGTTGCTCAAATCCACATCAAGGCGTTCGCCAAATAAAGCGTTTTTACGTTTTGAGTAGATAACCGTACGCTGTGAGTTCATCACATCATCATATTCCAACAAACGTTTACGTATACCAAAGTTATTCTCTTCTACTTTCTTCTGTGCACGCTCGATAGATTTGGAGATCATCGAATGCTGGATCACTTCACCTTCTTCAACACCCATACGCACCATCAAGTTCGAGATACGCTCTGAACCGAATAAACGCATCAGGTTATCCTCTAAGGACACAAAAAACTGTGACGATCCAGGATCACCCTGCCTACCGGCACGACCACGCAGCTGCCTATCAACACGGCGGGATTCATGCCTTTCAGTACCTACAATAGCTAAACCACCGACTTCCTTAACGCCTGCACCTAATTTTATATCTGTACCACGACCAGCCATGTTGGTAGCAATGGTTACCGTGCCTGCTTTACCTGCTTCAGCCACAATATCGGCTTCTTTCTGGTGCATTTTGGCATTCAGTACGTTATGTTTAATACCGCGCAACTTTAACATGCGGCTCAATAATTCTGATATTTCTACCGAGGTTGTACCCACCAATACCGGGCGGCCTGCCTGCGTTAATTTAACGATCTCGTCAGCAACGGCATTATATTTTTCGCGAACGGTACGGTAAACTAAATCCTGCATATCTGCACGGCTAGCCGGGGTGTTGGTTGGTATTTCAACCACATCCAGTTTGTATATTTCCCAAAACTCACCAGCTTCAGTAACAGCCGTACCCGTCATACCACAAAGTTTGTGGTACATACGGAAGTAGTTTTGCAGGGTGATGGTAGCCATTGTTTGTGTAGCATCCTCAACCTTAACATTTTCTTTAGCTTCAATTGCCTGGTGTAAACCATCAGAGTAACGGCGGCCATCCAATACACGGCCGGTTTGCTCATCAACAATTTTTACTTTTCCATCATCAAGGATGTATTCTGTATCCTTTTCAAATAAAGTATATGCTTTTAATAACTGATTTACGGAGTGGATACGTTCTGACTTAATAGAGAAATCGCGCATCAATTCATCTTTACGGGCAATTTTCTCGTCTGCCGGAATATCTGATTTTTCAATATGGGCAATTTCTGAACCTACATCTGGCATCACGAAGAAGTGAGGATCTTCGCCTGACGCGGTGATCAATTCAATACCTTTTTCAGCTAGCTCAACCTGGTTATTTTTTTCGTCGATAACAAAATAAAGCTCTGCATCAACTTTATGCATTTCCTTGCTGGAATCCTGCATGTAGTAGTTTTCGGTTTTTTGCAATATCTGCCTGTTGCCACCCTCGCTGAGGAATTTTATCAATGCTTTACTTTTTGGTAAACCTCTGTAAGCGCGCAATAAAGATAAACCACCTTCATCACTTCCGGTTTTACCTTCGTTGATCGAGGCTTTAGCTTCGTTTAACACACCGTTTACATATGTTTTTTGCGCGTTGATCAAACGTTCAATACGTGGTTTCAGCTCATAAAACTCATGTTCGTCACCGCGAGGGATCGGACCAGATATAATTAATGGCGTACGAGCATCATCAATCAACACGGAGTCAACCTCATCCACCATGGCAAAATGCTGCTTACGCTGCACCAGTTCTTCAGGGCTACGTGTCATGTTGTCACGCAGGTAATCAAAACCGAACTCGTTGTTGGTGCCAAAGGTGATATCCGCTAAATAAGCTTTGCGGCGTTCTTCAGAGTTTGGCTCATGCTTATCGATACAATCTACAGCCAAACCATGGAACTCATATAACGGCCCCATCCATTCAGAGTCACGACGTGCCAGGTAATCATTCACGGTTACAATGTGTACGCCTTGTCCGGCAAGCGCGTTTAAGTATGCAGGTAAGGTAGCAACCAATGTTTTACCTTCACCTGTTGCCATTTCTGCAATTTTCCCCTGGTGCAATACGGTACCGCCTATTAGCTGTACATCATAATGAACCATGTCCCAGGTAACTTCGTTACCGGCAGCTAACCAGGTATTATGGTGAATAGCCTTATCTCCTTTTATTACCACGTTAGTTTTCTTCGCGGCAAGTTCACGGTCAAACTCAGTAGCGGTAACCTCAATGGTTTTATTGCCGGCAAAACGACGGGCAGTTTCCTTAACTACTGCAAAAGCTTCAGGCAATATATTCATCAATATATCTTCCAATTCTTTATTGCGGTCTTTTTCAAGCTTATCAAGCTGGGTATAAAGTTCAACTTTGATATGTACATCTAAATCAGGCTCATTCTCTGTCCGGCCTTTAATTGCTTGTATTTCAGCATCAATCCCGGCAAGTCCAGTGCTTATCGTTTCTTTAAAAGTTATGGTTTTAGCCCGGAGCTCATCATTGCTTATATCGCCGAGTTTGGCAAATTCCGCCTTAATCTTCTCAACTATAGGCTGAATGCTTTTTACATCCCGTTCTGATTTGCTTCCAAAAAGCTTACTGATAAAATCTAACATGTTATAATCTGATATATAAACCCTATGAACTCAACAATTGCGCCATAGCAATCCGAAAAGTCATAATGGCAGGCAAAGGTAAGGAATTGGTATCAAGTATTTAGTATCAAGCATCAAGTAATTAGCCGTAATACCATGCAAAATTGCCAGTTTGGTTACTAAAATCTTGATACCTGATACTCGCTACTTGATACTAGAAAAGCTATCTTTGCCGCCATGAACATCCTTGTCCTTGGTTCGGGCGGAAGGGAAAGCGCCTTCGCCTGGAAATTATCGCAAAGCGAAAAATGTAAAAACCTTTTTATCGCCCCCGGCAATGCCGGTACAGGGCAATATGGCACCAATGTAAATATTAAGGTTACCGATTTTGAAGGCATTAAGCAATTTGCTTTAGCTAACGCGATAAATTTAGTTTTGGTTGGACCAGAAGAGCCATTGGTAAAAGGTATTCATGATTTCTTTTTGAATGATGAGCAACTCAAACACATCCCGGTTATCGGCCCGCAAGCAGAGGGCGCGCAACTGGAAGGCAGTAAACATTTCTCCAAACAGTTTATGGAGCGCCACAATATCCCGGCTGCTGCATCAAAAACCTTCACCCGCGAAACTTTGCAGGAAGGTTTTGAATATTTGCCGACCATTGGTTTACCCATTGTTTTAAAAGCTGATGGTTTAGCTGCAGGCAAAGGCGTATTAATATGCACTAGCTTGCAGGAAGCCCAACAAGAACTGATAGAGATGCTAACCAATGCTAAATTTGGCGATGCCAGTTCTAAAGTAGTGGTTGAGCAGTTTTTACAAGGAATTGAGCTGTCTGTTTTTGTGCTGACGGATGGCACTAATTATAAAATGCTACCATCAGCCAAAGATTATAAGCGTATTGGCGAAGGCGATACCGGCTTAAACACCGGCGGCATGGGCTCTGTATCACCCGTACCATTTGCGGATGCTGAATTTTTGAAGAAGGTTGAAGAAAGAATGGTAATCCCTACTATTGAGGGTTTGAAAAGTGACGGCATATCCTACAAAGGCTTCATTTTTATTGGCCTGATGAACTGCGGTGGCGACCCTTATATGATTGAATACAATTGCCGCATGGGTGACCCTGAAACCGAAAGCGTTATGCCCCGAATAGAATCTGACTTTGTGGATCTCCTATCAGGCGTAGCTGAAGGCAATTTGGACGAGAAAGAATTAATTATATCCGATAAAGTTGCCGCTACTGTAGTAATGGTTGCAGGCGGTTACCCCGGCGAATATTTAAAAGACAAAGTGATCAGCAATATTGATAATCTTCGCGGTTCGCAGGTTTTCCATGCAGGTACTTACCTGGATGGTGAAGAAGTTAAAACTTCAGGCGGAAGGGTATTAGCTATTACCTCATTACAAGATGATATGTTTACCGCCCTTCAACAGGCAACCGCCGATGCAGCCCGTATTTATTACGACGGCATGTATTTTAGGAAAGATATTGGCTTTGATTTGTTGTAAGTAATTACTTATCCAACAAATCAGCCAACTTTGTAGATAATTGATCAGAATCAAGGTCGCGCGCGATGATCTTGCCATTCGGATCGAGCAGGAAATTTTGCGGCAAAGCGGTTAGATGATATAATGCCACAACCTTACTATTCCAAAATCGAAGGTCGGATACTTGTGTCCAGGTAAGGCCATCATGATGAATAGCATTTAGCCAGGTTTTCCTGTCGTTTTGTTTATCTAATGATACGCTAAGCACAGTAAAGTTTTTGTCTTTATATTGACCATATGCCTTTACTACACCGGGGTTAGATTCCCTGCAAACCGGGCACCACGAAGCCCAAAAATCCAGTAGTACATACTTTCCCCTGAGCGATGAAAGAGTTACGCTTTTATAAGCGGTATCAAGCAGCTCAAAGTCCGGCGCTATTTTACCAATGGCTACCGTATTCATTTTTTCCAATTCTTGCGCATACGCTAACCCCTGAGGACTGTTTTTTACTTCCGGAGTTAACTGCTCGTAAAGCATTTTGATACTCTCATAATCGGAATACATGGCGGATGAATATAAAGCATCAAGACTAACTATTGATGATGGGTTATCAATAATAAATTTCCTATTTGCTTCCCTCCGTTCAGCCTCCAGTTTTTTGTTTTTTAGCTCAAGATCCTTCAAAAACTCCGGCGATCTTTTTTGATCCTCGGTCGCGCTGGTATCCATTGTTTCCAGCTGGTTATCGCGGGTTTCTATGGTCTGTAGTGACGCTTTATACTTAGCTTCGGTATTATTATTTTCAGTACCTGTAATAATTGCCTTATCAAGTGATGAATCCGGGCAGTTGATTGATATATTCCCATCCTCTACATAAAATTTAGTACCATTTGTATAAGTGTATGAAGTATCTTTTGTATCAATCGTTAAATAAGCTTCTTTTGTTTGATCTATCCGCCCACTAAACTCAAACCAACCATTGTTCAAAGTTGCTTTACCATTTATAACTCCATCATATATCAAAAATACGGTCGCCGGAGCATTTAGCCCCTTGATAGTACCTTTAATAGTAAAAGTTCCCTCTTGGGCAAAAGCGGTAAACGTCAATAGTAAAAAAAATATAAGTAATAATCTTTTCATGTAAAAAGGATTAGCAATGTAAATATAGATTAAAAAACAAAAGTCCGAAAAGCTAAACACTTTCGGACTTTCTTATCTATCTTTCGGACCAACAATTACATCGTCCCGAAAATCTCTCTTAACTTCTTTTCCAATGCATCACCAAAAAGGTCTTTGGCAATAATTTTACCGCTTGGGTCAATCAGCAAGTTTTGCGGGATGGCTTGTATGCCGTATAATTTGGCAGCATCATTATCCCAGAATTTCAGGTCAGATACATGGTTCCAGGTCAAGCCATCCTTATTAATAGCTTTTATCCAGTTATCCCTTTTGCCAGGGCGATCTAATGATACGCTCAGTATAGTAAAGTTTTTCCCTTTGTAAATATTGAATGCTTTTACCACATTCGGGTTCTCTGCACGGCAAGGGCCGCACCATGACGCCCAAAAATCAAGTAGTAAATATTTGCCTTTGAATGATGACAGGCTAACCATAGTACCATTGGTATCCGGCTGCGCGAAATCAGGAGCCATTGCGCCTACCGATACGCTTTTAATTACATCTAAATATTTTTGATAAGCAACGCCCGCTTTACTTGCGCGCAATGCTGGAGATAATTTTGTGAATTCCGGTGCTAACTGATCGTAAACGGGGTATGGACCACCCATTCCGCGTAATGCCTGCAAGCTCATGTACGAGTCAGGGTTGGCAATAATGAACAATGAATCTAATGCTCTTTCTTTTACAGAAATGGAATCTTCCTTTTTATCAATATAATCATTAAATTCTTTAGTACGTTTTTCCTTAGGGGTTGCTTCGTATTCAGCATCTAATGCTTTGTTGGCATCATTAACCGGTTTTAAATAAGTAGTAAAGCGCTGACTATCTTCATTTACCTTAGTGCCTGTTATCTTAGCTTTTGATAAAGAATCTTTACTTTTAATTTCGGTTGTACCGTTAACCAAATAAACGGCAGCTATATCAGCAGAAGACCTATCGATATTTTGCATGCCCACCCCTTTGTAATCAACAATAAGAGTAGCTCGTGTAATATCAGTTACATGGCCGGCAAATCCGAATTCACCTTTTTTTACAGCACTTGAGTCTGTTATGGTGGCAGTTCCATCGCGGTACACTAAAAACACTTTGGACGGTGCATCTACCGAACCAAGTTTACCTTTTATTACAAAGTTTTCCTGAGCAAATAGCAAGGAGGGCGCTGCTACTAACGCCAATAGAATTAGTTTCTTCATTTAATCAATAATAATTACAGTCAGCGGGGTACCGTTGGTAAAAATAATAAATAATTGATATCCTGCTTACATTTTGCCGAATATCTCTGTCAGCTTAGCGTCAAGGTCGCTGCCACGCAAATCCTTGGCTATTATCTTTCCATTCGGGTCAATCAGGAAATTATGGGGGATTGATTGTACCGCATATAGTATAGCCACTTTATTATTCCAAAAATTAAGGTCTGATACTTGTGTCCAAGTTAAGCTATCTGCTTTTATAGCTGCAATCCAGCTATCTTTCGCGTCGGCTTTATCAAGCGAAACACCTAAAACAGTAAAATTTTTAGCTTTAAACTTATTATAAGCTTTTACCACATTGGGGTTTTCCTGGCGACAAGGGCCACACCATGATGCCCAAAAATCAATCAGTACATATTTTCCACGGAACGATGAAAGAGAAACCGGGTTTCCATCCGTATCGTTTTCTGTAAATTCAGGTGCAACGGCACCTATGGCTGTAGGTTTCAGGGCATCAATTGATTTCTTGATCATTTTGCCACCTTCCATGTCTTTTAAGTTTTGCGACAAACCATTGTACAATGGCTCTAATTCCGACGGATCCATTTTAGGGCCTAATGAACTTAGAGCAAGCAAGCTTAAATAACTTTTAGGGTTTTCTTTAATGAATTTTTCAAGCGCGGCAGTTTGTTGTTGCTCCAGGCCTTTGCGTTTGCTTTCCATATTGCTTTGAAAATCAGCAGCATTTTGCTGATCCGGTGTTGCCGAATTGGCTTCGACATATAGTTTCTGCGCGGCAACCTGGATTGGCCTTAACTGTGACATCAATTTTTTATTATCATCATTAATTGGCGAGCCGGTAATTACCGCTTTTGAAATAGAATCGGTACTGGTAGCGATTGATATATTACCTTTCTCGATGTAAAAACTTAAAGCATCGGTTGATTTATCCAGATTTGAAAAACCTACCCCCTTATGATCTATCAATAAAATTGCATTAGTTGGGTTAATAACAGAGCCCGTAAAATCAAAATTACCATTCACAATGGCGGTAGAGTCGATAATATTATTCGCACCTAAACGATAGATTAGAAAAGCCTTTGCAGGAGCATTTAAATCGCCCACTTTGGTTTGCAGCAGAAAAGATTGTGGTACTTCGGTTGTTGGCGTAGCTACTGAATTAGCTGCAGGAGTTTGTGAAAAAGCAAATACAGGCAACAAAGCCAATATCGAAAAGAATATTTTTTTCATGAAAAACAAAAACTGTTAAATAGTGTAACGGTGAAAAGCGAATAGAATTGTACTTAAGTTAGTTTTTGGTAAGTACGCCACCAAAGATCAGGCATTTCCCCCGAAATGGCAATTTTATAGTCATCGTAACTGCAAGGCACTAAATGCGATCGCTCGTTTTTTGAGCCACCTGTTGGGTAAGGTACCTGCATCCACCACCTATCTGTTTTTTTACTTTTTACAAATACAACCTCATGGTCATCATGCTTAAGGCTGGTTTTGTAGATCAGGTATTGTGATTTTGGGTTTAGCGGAAAATCTTTTTTACGGTTATATACGCCATCAATAAAATACCATACCATTTGTGCCAGCAGCAGGGCAGTTTGCCCATTATTATCATAGGCGGGGTTAAACTCATAAAAACCTATCGAGGTAAGTTTATCATTAAATCCCGCATAGCGACTTATCTGGCAAGCTTCCTCAGCATAAAAACCATTGGGAGTAGCGTTTGTATTACCCATCGCATCGGATGAACGGATGGCGCTGATATCAAAACTTACCATATTGGCATTACGGATAATTGGTTCGGCATAGGCAATCTGTCCGCTTAAATTACCAAGCCGATGTACATCAAAGTATAATTTTTCCATCACCCGTAATCCAGCCTGGCTAGTAAAATAGGTTTGATAACCGATATTGCTGAAGTTGAACAGGTAATTAGGTTCGTGTAAAAATATTTTGTTGAGGTATGATGCGGAAGTCGTTTCTATGCTATCGGGTGTAATGTCATCCTCCAGGTCAAAATGAGAGTCGACGATTACCAGATCAACTTTTTGCTCCAGGGTTTCATAGCCCATGTACTGGGCATAGGTTAAATCCTGCCCCCCGCCAATAATTATTGGCAGAATATCTAATTTAATCAGTTCAGCAACTACCGTTTTTAGCGCGAAATAAGTATCGGTTACTGTGGCCCCTGCTTTTATATTCCCAAGATCTACGATTTTAGTATTGTAGCCGCCTTCGTTTAACAGGTATAATTTTTCTCGAACGTAATCAGGTGCTAAACCACAGCCTGAATTATTTACTGCGTTGCGATCGTCCTGCACACCAATAATTGCTATATCGAAGGATTTGTCTTGAAGCTCAGGAAAAGTATCGGTGTAATGATTTATTTTATCACCTAAGTTACTGGTGTAATATCCTTTTTTAGGGCTGATCTTCTCCAGATCAATAGGTGTAAAGAAATCAGATAATGACATGGTGGATTTGCAAATATGCGTATGTGCAAATGTGCGGAATTTTTTAATAAATGGAACGAATTGATGTGCAAATACGCGGATATGTATATTTGATAATATACATTCGAATTTTCATTGATTTGATATGTTGTAAGGCGTCTATTTCTGAAGGTAAGTAGCAATGATGACGCCGGTATTGGTATTAACAGCGTTGGTTAAATTAAAGTTGGTAAATAGAGTTTCGTTATCAAACAAGCGACGGCCTTCACCCAACACTAAAGGGTGGATCATCAACACAAATTCATCAACCAAACCATGCTGCATAAGCGAACGCACAAGCATACCGCTACCAAAGATAACCAGGGTTTTGCCATGTTCCTTTTTAAGTTTAGCAACGGTTTCGCTGGCTTCACCTGCCAAAATAGTTGAATTTTCCCATGAAAGTTTGTAATTGGAATCATGGCAAGCGACAAACTTCTTAACACTTGTTAGTGCCTGTGTCATGGGGCTAGCCGGCTGCCTTATTGGCCAAGCTTCGTAAAGGTCTTCGTATGTTGTACGCCCTGCGAGCAACGACCACCCGCCACTCATTTGCTTGCCTATAACTTCTTGCATTT
Source organism: Mucilaginibacter tundrae (assembly GCF_013408825.1). Lineage (GTDB taxonomy): Bacteria > Bacteroidota > Bacteroidia > Sphingobacteriales > Sphingobacteriaceae > Mucilaginibacter. The sequence goes on along the minus strand of NZ_JACCBZ010000005.1, from coordinate 136,506 downwards.
TCGGATCATTTCCGGCTTTTGACCAGCCACCATGTTTGAATCCGTCCCGAACGTCCTCGTCGATGCGGGCGGGCGCTTGGTACACCCCGTCGAGTGTAAGATGTTCTATCGCTACAACTTTGCACGATTCTTTTATCATACAGCATTCTATCTTATATATTCAACATGAATTTACTGTATTGTTGATGTATTTGAGCAACTTAATACTCAAATCTAAAAAAAGATTATATGAGTTCAATATCTATTTTCAAAATTCATTCATTGTGCGAATTTGCATATCCCGGCATCTATCTGCACATTTGTACACTGCATATGTGCACAATTTAATATGATACTGGTTACAGGCGCTACAGGTTTTTTGGGTTCGGAGCTTGCCATGCAACTGGTAAATGCAGGTAATACTATTCGATGTATTAAGCGCAGCAGTTCGGTTATACCGCAAATGCTTATCCCCTACCACGATAAAATCGAATGGGTTGATGCCGACATGCTGGATATTTTTGCTTTGGAAGATGCACTTGAAGGTGTAACACAGGTTTATCATTGTGCAGCATGGGTGTCATTAATGCAAAAGGATAAGCAACCGATGATCCGCACCAATGTTACAGGTACAGCCAATGTGGTGAATTTATGTAATGAGCATGGTATAAGATTATTGCATGTGAGTTCGATCGCGGCTATTGGCCGGGCATTGCCGGGTAAGTTGATTAATGAGAATACCCATTTGGATGAAACCAACGAGGATGATGGCTATGCCATATCAAAACTGCATAGCGAAATGGAGGTGTGGCGCGGTATTGCAGAGGGTTTAGACGCGGTTATTGTAAACCCATCGCTAATCATCGGCCCCAATTCAGGTACTGCGGGTACAGGTCAACTGTTTGTTACCGTACGCCGTGGGTTGAAGTTTTATACCCAGGGTACAGGTGGTTTTGTTGATGTACAAGATGTTGCCAAATGCATGATAACCCTGATGAATAGTGAGATCAGCAGTGAGCGATACATCATCAGCGCGGAAAATATCAGCTACAAAAATATCACCGCGCAAATAGCGGATTGCTTTGGACTTGAGCAGCCTTCGCTACTGGCAAAACCCTGGATAATGGGATTAATATGGCGCAGCGCCACGGTGCTGGCTACCATTACGGGCCGCGACTCAATGATGGATAAAGTGTCCGCTCAAACAGCATCGTTGACCAATAACTACGATAACTCCAAAATTAAAGCAGCTATCGGAATTGAATTTAAACCAATTAGTGAGACGGTGAAAGAGGTGTGTATGGCTTTGAAAAAATAGTATTAGTTTTGCAACGATTTCAGCCGGCAACGGCTTTTGTTAGAAATCTTAACTGACCATTCGCTCAAATTTCGCACATTTGCACATCCGCATTTTTGCACATCAACGTACAAGTTGCACACTATTCAATGGATCAATACTTTATTATCGACTTCGACAGCACGTTTACGCAGGTTGAGGCTTTGGACGAATTAGCCCGCATATCATTAAAAAATCATCCCGACAGGGAAAAAATATACCAGCAAATTGATGACCTGACGAACGCTTCTATGGAAGGCCGTTTATCGTTCACCCAAAGTTTGGAAGCACGTGTTAAGTTACTGCAAGCTAACCGCGAGCATTTAAAGCAATTGATCACACACTTAAAGAAGAAAGTATCTACTTCTTTTTCCCGCAATACTATCTTCTTTAAAAATCACCAGGATGAAGTATTGATCGTATCCGGCGGTTTTAAGGAATTTATTACCCCGGTTGTTACTGAATATCATATTAAAAAAGAAAATATTTACGCCAATACCTTTGTATTTGATGATGACGGCAACATTATAGGTTATGACCGTGAAAACCCGCTGTCGCAAGAAGGTGGAAAAGTTAAACTGTTAAAAGAGCTTAACCTGCAAGGTGAAATATTTGGTATCGGAGATGGTTATTCAGATTTCCAGTTGAAGGAATCAGGGATGATCAAAAAATTCTTTGCGTTTACCGAGAACATTGAACGTAAATCGGTAGCTGAAAAAGCCGACCATATCACACCGAGTTTTGATGAGTTTTTATACATCAACAAGTTGCCACGTGCTATATCGTACCCAAAAAACCGCATCAAATGTTTGGTGGTTGGCAATATTGAAGAAGATGCACTGGCGCAAATGCGTAAAGAGGGCTACAACATCCGCCAGCGTGAAAGCATTGAAGAAAAATATCTGGAAGAAGCCGGTATTTTATTTTGCGATGAAGAAAACCAGCCGACACCCGAGCAACTGCAAAATGCAGGCAGGCTAAAGGTGATTGGTATCTTCGGAAAAATAAGCAGTCGTAAATTAGCTGAAGCGGCCTGCGAAAACGGCATTATTATTTTTGACGACCCTAAGCATAATCCGCGTAATGATGACTTTATCCCGAAACGGGTAATGGCATTTATGAATGAGGGTAAAACACATACCAGCTGCAATTTTCCTGATCTTCAGCCGCCGCGTATTAATAACGCGCACCGATTGATACATATCCACAAAAACGTACCGGGTATACTGGCCAAAATAAATGATGTATTTGCCCGCCATAATATTAACATAGTGGGTGAGTTCCTGGTTACCAACCCCCAGATTGGTTATGTAATTACTGATGTGGAATCAGGTTATGATACGCAGGTTTTAAATGAGCTGAAAGCCATTGAACAAACCATAAAATTCAGGCTATTGTATTAAGCATGTTACTGATTTGTTGGGTTATATGATAAAAACAACAGTACATTTGCACTGAAATTGACCTTTTATTATAACCGATGAATAGAAATGTAACCCTTGCCCGGATACGTTATAACACTGATAGTGACGGTGTTGAACAGTGTTGGAGATTGATTCTTGACGGCGAAGAAGTATTGGTAGAATCAGTAAATATTCAAGCTCCTGTTTTCACATCAAGGGATTGGATCGAGCCTATTCAAAAATTCAAACACCACATTTCTGTGAAACAATGCCATGTACATATTGACGAAGACGGTATTGCGTTGATCACTCCTTTGTTGGCACAACCAGCACAGGTATCACAGAATGTTTAACAACATATTCCGCGACATTACTGGAGAATAACCTGTCGAGCCCTGAACGGTTATGCGTTCCAATTACAATTATATCGGCTTTAAATTCCCGGCTGCAGTTAAGGATGCCTTCGCCTCTGGATCCGTATTCGGTATAATGGCTTACCTGCATTTTGCCGGAATATTTCTTTATAATGTTTTCTATTATGCTTTCCGACACCTGGGTTTGCGCATTTATTATATTCTCATCCTCCGCTGCATTTAATCCATACAAGGGTGTTCCTAATATTCCATTAGCATCACCGATGGGTGTTGATATAGCCACAGGTTCAATAATATTTACCAGCCCAACGTGAGCATTAAGTGATTCGGCTAAATTAAATCCGTATTTGGCGGCGGCTTCAGCATATTTGCTGTCATCAACACCTATTAATATTTTCTTTATCATGGCTGCAATTTATACTATATAAACACAATAAACCCTGTTTTGTTACGATTGCTTTACTTATGGCCACTATAGTTGAAATTTTAGCCTCGCTATAAACAAACAAAACTTTCTACCTTTGGCAATGCATTTCTCACCCGAAATTGAAGAACGCCTGGCGCAGCTGCAGGAAAAATATGAGGCCATGGGCCAGGACATGCCGGCCTACCTGGATGGCCTGCTTTACGCTGATTTTTTAACCTACTGGGATTATATCCATTTAGATACTTTGCTTAGCCTGCAAAGCCCAAAAACGCCTTTCCCTGATGAGGAGATATTCATCATCTATCACCAGATAACAGAGCTTTATTTTAAGCTGAGCCTACACGAGTGCAAACAAATTGTAGCGGCAAAACCACTAACAGTCGACTTTTTTACCGCGCGTTTAAAACGCATAAACCGCTATTTTGAAGCATTGACCCACTCCTTCGAGATCATGGTTGATGGGATGGAGAAAGAGCAGTTCCTGAAGTTCCGGATGTCGTTGCTACCCGCAAGCGGGTTCCAATCGGGACAATACCGGATGATCGAGATCTATGCTTCGGATTTTATCAACCTGGTGGCTAAAGATAAACGTGAGGAATTGCGCAGCGCCACTATTGAAGAACAATTTGAACATCTATACTGGAAATCAGGCGCAACAGAACTCGCCACCGGCAAAAAGACTTTAACCCTAAAACAGTTTGAGCGTAAATATGCTAAGACGTTTATTGAGTTAGGCAGGGCAACCGTCGACAATAACTTTAACGCGCTATTACAGCAATTTAAATATAGCGGACAAGCTACAACCGACCTAGAAGATGAACTGCGCCAACTGGACATCAACGTAAATGTAAACTGGCCGCTATCACATTACAAATCAGCCGTGCGTTACCTAAACCGTGAGCCTGAAGAGATCAAGGCTACCGGAGGCACTAACTGGCAAAAGTACCTGCCTCCGCGTTTTCAGAAGCGCATTTTCTACCCATCATTATGGAATGAAGAACAGGTTGAAAACTGGGGCAAAGGCTGGGTGGAGAAGGTGCTGAAGGAGGTTAGTGGTGCATAGGTGTACCACAATTTATGATTGACACACTTGGTACATTTGGTACACTTTTGACCCCAAAAACACTCTAAAAAGCCCTAAAAAAGCGATTTTTACATCGCTTTGGGCGCCATTTTTTGAGCAAAAGAGGGGCTTTTCAGCGAAAAATCGATTAAAAAAACGCATTTTTTGCCTATTTTCGATTCATTTTTACATGAAAAATCAAGGTTTTTGTTCCATTTTAACACATTTGTAAGGAGAATTTACACAGCGAATTGCAGGTTTTGTTTCACAACTGAAACAGTGTTAATCGCCTCCTTCGCCTAATACATTTTTAGTCCAAACCACTTTCGAATTATATTCTAAAGTAAGGGTAGCTTTCATCGTATAATTTTCATCCCCTACTTGTTTAAAAGGGCCTTTGCTAATAATCAAGTTATACTTTTCACACGTGTAAATAGCTTTACCCTTAATATCTTTTGTAGGTGTGGTTTTCAACCTAATCGGTTTGCCATTTAGGTAAATCAAAGCGGTCATATAATCATTTGTACAAATAAGATTTCCTTTCTTTTTATCGACTTGAGATAAGTAAAAACATTCTCCGGCACCAGTTAGGTCATCAGGCACTTTAGTGAAAGTATTTATTGTAACAGTTGATTGTTTTGGCACTTGACAATTCCCATTTCCAACAACAAATAATAATATTAAGTTTAAAAATATTTTCATAATAAGGTTTAACCGTAAATCTACATTATTTCAAACAAAAATCCCTAACTTGCCATTTTCGTAATTAATATCATAAGGCCATGACTGAGACATTGGACATCAAGATCACCAAAACACCGCATTCTCGCTTAGCAGAAACGGATTTTAGCAACCTGCCATTTGGAAAAACATTTTCCGACCACATGTTTGTGGCTGATTATGCCGATGGCGAATGGAAGAATTTTCAAATAGTCCCTTATGGCGATGTCAGCCTTAGCCCTGCAATTTCATCATTACATTATGGGCAATCGTTTTTCGAAGGCATAAAAGCTTACAAACATGCAGATGGAACAGTATCTATCTTCCGTCCGGATAAAAACGCGCAACGTTTTAACAAATCTGCAGAAAGGCTTTGCATGCCCACCCTGCCCGAAGATATATTTTTACAAAGTTTAGCCGCTGTTGTGGATATAGACCGCGACTGGATCCCTACACAGCCTGACCACGCTTTATACATCAGGCCGTTTATGTTCGCTACCGATCCGTTTTTGGGTGTAGCGCCATCAACTACCTACAAATACATGGTGTTACTATGCCCGGTTGGACCATATTTTTCAAAAACCTTAAGGGTTAAAATTGAAAATCATTACACCCGTTCGGCTGAAGGTGGTATGGGTTATGCTAAATCATCTGGCAACTATGGTGGCAGCATGTTACCGGCCAAAAAAGCAACTGAAGAAGGATTTGACCAATTGATTTGGACCGACGCCAAGAACCACGAGTTTGTGGAAGAAATGGGCGCGGCCAACGTTGTGTTTGTATTGGATGGCAAGGTGGTTACCCCATCAACCCGCGATACTATTTTAGATGGCGTAACCCGCGATACCGTTTTAACCCTTGCCCGCGAATGGGGTTATCCTGTTGAAGAACGCCGTGTATCGGTAACTGAAATTATCGAAGCCGCTAAAAACGGCAAGCTTGATGATGCTTTTGGCGCAGGAACTGCCGCAACTATAGCACCTGTTGGCTCTATCAGCCTGAATGGTGAAGAATACTTTTTGAGTGACCCGAAAACACGTGAGTTTTCGCAAAGGGTATTAAAAGAAATGAATGCTATAAAATACGGCACTACCGCCGATTCACATGGCTGGAATTTTATTGTTTAAGTTACAATAACCCCATAAGCAAAAGCCAACTGTTAGCTAACAGTTGGCTTTTTGCTTATAGGTAGTTCTACGCTTGGCAATTATATACGTATGAACGGCGTTTATTTCTTAACATTCTCATATTGAATTAAAAAACAATCTTGTTCGGGCATTGAGGTCATTTTTATCGATAGCCTATTCTTTGTATCTAACCATTCATAACTACTAATAGCTTTATATTTAGTCGTATCGTTATTAAAATCCGTTGTGAATTTGTTAAGTAACGAATTTTTATATAAATAAAATTCTGCTATGCATTTTTCGTTTTTCATTTCAAATTGTGCACTCATTAATTGAAAATCTTCATTTATTTTATAGGTGCCATCTTTATGCATGAAATTAAGATAAGTTAAAATTAAACCACCTTTCTCATCGGATTTCTTGCCGAAATTAAATATATTTTCTTTTTTCATGGAATCGGCTATAGCTATTTCAGTAGAACCAATTAAACCCTGTGCTTTGATTATTAAAGAAAATGAAACCAACGTAATAGTTAGAAATATTATTCTTTTCATTGTGATTGATTTAGGGTACTAAAGTAGATAACTTTTTGTCGTTTTTTATTAACTTCAATAAATCACCTTTGCAAACCTTTTTTAATAAAAATTAAGGCAATTATAAAATCAGGTATTTATACGTATAGTTTAAAACGTGTTTTTGTAATATTTTAGCGGTGCCTAAACCTTATTAAATTAAAAGTTGGCATAAAGAAAATGCCCTATAATGTTATTATAGGGCATTTTCTTTATAAGCTATTTAAACTATTTATATAAAAGTTGCTTAATTAACCTTTAACGATACGGTAGCGCTTTTACCAAAAACAATATTATTATCAGCACTTAAAGGCTTAGTATTCCATAAACATTCGCGTACGGTTAAATCTTGTGTTTGGGTATCTAATGATATTAATTGAAAAGACACTAAAGTTTCATCTTTCGATGAATATTCTCCTTTCATGGGTGAATCAACCCTGAAGGTATTTAGCTTTACGTCATTATCAGGCCCGGTATAAACATAAAATTGGTTCCAGTTACTGTTACCGTGAAAATATGCCTTAATATTGGGGTGTAACTTTAAAAACTTAACAAAGCCACGTTGCTCAATATTGGTCGCATCATCGCCTTTGGCTGCTTTATCGCCTTCCTTATAATCTTCCTCAACCAGGTTTTCAAATTTGTTTATAAGCGTCATATTATGTGGCGCAATTGGGTTGGTAAAATGCTTCGACTCACATGTAGGCTGATCATGCGTAAAAATAATTACGGGGGTATTTGAAGCAACGGTATCTAAATCCTTCTGCATCCAGATACGCTCGGCCGAATCGGGCCATAAGGTAATAAACATAAAATGTATGCCATGTATGTTATGCGAGTAGTTTATTTTATCAACTGCATAATTATAATCGGCATTGGTTAAAGGCTTTGCAGGCTTTAACATCAGGTTGTAGATGTTAACCATCGAAGTAGGATCAGTTAACGGGTACATTGGCTTAGCATAACCTATAGCATTTGAAATATCATGATTACCCGGAACCATTAATAATGTAGCCGGTTTACCATTTTGCCCGGTAACCTTCAGGCTGCCCATATAATCTGTGGTAAACTGGGCCCATGATTTAGCAGCGCTTTGATTTGGGATTTCCATCCGGTTAGCTATATCGCCACCTTCAATTACATAGTCTATCCCACCTACCATTTTACCAGCATTAATACCACCATCAGCCGGGAGTGTAAGGTTAGGTAAGGTGTTTATCTGCTTTACCAGCGCGTCGTTTACAACATGGCCGGCTACAGCAGTATCTCCCCTGAACTTTGCACGGGTAATGCCGTAATGAGCATCAGAAGTAAAAACCATTTGGATAGTTTGGCCTAAAACTATTTTAGGGCATATCACTATAAAAAGACAGGCTACTACTATGCTTTTAAATTTATTTTTCATGATTGAAATTGATTAATTTTTTTCGGTTGGATCAGCAATACTATAGGCGTTACGATTTGCTTTGATCAGCAATTTGATAGATACCGGGTATTTATTTGAGAATTGCCAAAGCGCATTTATTACGGCAGACGGGGCTGACGTATTAACTTGTGGTGTTGTACTATTAATATCAACCCCTATCCTCTTCCCGTCGTTACCGATAGTGGTATATGAATTTGGGATATATGATATATAATTTGAGCCTTTAACCAGCCATGGCGAAATAAAAATATGATCGTACCATGATTTTGCACCGCCGCTTGTACCGCATGAATTTGGCACGGTTGCTAAAGCCCTGGTTGTTGTAGTCAGTTGTGATGCGTATGCACTTGAATTATCTTCCCACTCGGCAGGATATTTTACGGTTTGATCCGGATAAAATGGAGGATCGCTCATTTGTTGGGTAGAATCTGTCGCGGTTATTACGCTTTGGTAGCCTGCCTCATAACTGTTGGCTGTGTTAAAATCGCCCATATTGATCAGGTTCGGAAAATAAGCAAACTTAGCCCTAAGCGTAGTCATATAGGTTGAAACCTGCTGATCCCTGGTTGTGCTTGGGGTACCGGATTGTGTATGATTTACCACCACGTACAAATAAGTAGTATCATGCGTAATGGCCAGGTTAGGGTCGTTATAATAGAGTTTGTAAAGGTCAAAATCGGTGATGTATTGATACAGCGTTTCTGTTTTTACAAAAGTTAGCTTCTGTTTATTATAAAATAGTACGGACATATCACTGCCGCCGGATATATCAGTGGGTGTTGCATAGGCATAACGTCCGGGGAAGTCAGCATTAAGTACGCTATCAGTAATATTATCGGCAAGATTAACGGGATAAGCTGATGTTACAGAAAAAGCATTCATTTTTTCGCAGCTTAACAAATCCGGCTGCGCATATTGAATAATGGTTTTAAAATAACCGTTCAGCGTAGCGGTGCTTCCCTGGCAAAGGTCGCCGTAATTTAATACGTTATAAGCCATTACTTTTAAAGTATCGGTTTTATCAACCGTATTTGGCAATGGGGGGCCGGGTACCACCACAGGGCCGGTTGGGCTGGTGGTAGTTATTTTAGGTGCTGTTTTAGGAGATTTTGAACACGCTGCCAAAAAAAATATTGTTGAAATTAAAAAAACTATTGCTGCCTTTGCTTTCATCCTGTTGTTTAACATGGGGTATTATATGCTTAAATAAATAAAGGCAGCTACGGTATGTAGCTGCCTTTATTATTAAAATTATTAATTAGTGTTGGTTACCTGTACCGTTTGATTGGTAGCAACCCATATCTTTTCCCGGAGGAGTTATGCCACTTGAACCAAAGTTAGGATCAATTGGGATACCTGCAGTTATATAAGTATAAGTTGAGGTTGCCGTTGTTCCCTGTCCAATTGCTGGTGAGCCAGCTTGTAAACGGAAGTTATAACTATCAACAGATGCCTGGGTTAACCAAAAACCATTTGGTGCCGGTAAAGGGTAGTTAACAAACATTGGATTATTTTTACCTACTAAAGATGTACCATCATAAACAAAGCCGAAGGTATAAGATGCACCTAAGAAAGCTGCCATATCAGGGATACCATTAGCCTGAGGGTGTGTTACAACCGGCTGTGCAACGTTTGTTGGTACAAACTGACCAGTGATTGCGGCATTATCACCATAATAAAAGTTATAATTTGTAACTGTTTTAGGGATAAGGTCTGATGCATCTGCAGTAGTATCTGCAAGGTAAACTTTACCACCACCCGGGCCGGCGGCAATACGTGCACCAAATTCGCAATCAACAACAAGGTTGTTAAATACTGCTGCTCTTGACGCGTTTTCTATTTCGATAGAACCACTTCTTGCACCAAAAACACCACTGTTTCTGAAACCATCATTTACATAAGTGTTATTATACATTGCAAACTGGCACTCGCCTGCTGTTGTGCCATCACTTGCAGTTTTTGTACCGTTAGTTGCACCACCTATAACAAGGTTGTATGCCATATTACCAACAGCGCTGCCTTTAGCATTAAAGCCATCACCACCATTGCTACCGGCTTTTTCCATTGTGTTTCTCATGATGTTGTAAGTACCGCCATAAAAACGGGTCGCATCATCAGGACAGCCGTAAAGCCATGAATCTTCCATAATGAAAACGCCAGCCGGGTTCATGAAATATAGTATATATTGTGCACCTGTTTTTAATGAGTTAGAGTTAGGGAAAGGGAGTGCTTTTAAAGCCGCGCCACCAAAATCAAGGTGTGTCCATTTAATAACTACTAACTTACTTGTTGGGCCTGCATAAATACCACCCCAGCCACCTACGTAAGCCGAATCGGTACCAAATGTAGAAGGACCGGCAACTTTAGTTCTGCGCGGATCGGTAATCGTAACAGGAGATGCTTGTGTTCCTAAACTGATCAAATCACCATTTACAATAATGTTTGCACCATTGGTCATGTTAAGTTTTACACCTTTTTGTATCAAAAGGGTATCGCCTGCATTAATAGTAATGTCGCCACCAATAGTGTAAGTTTGGTTAGCCAGGAATGTTCCTTTGTAAGTTCCTGCAGGTAGTGTACCTGTATTCGGGATCGCTTTACCAATCTGGATCTGCGGTACCGACACCACAGTTTTTTGGCCACTTTTACCGCATGCCGCAAGCAGTAAAACTGATAATCCTAACGAGAGAATTTGTAATTTTTTCATAAGATGATGAAATGAATAATGATTATTGATTTTGAATTATTTGTGTGCTTGTTTAAAAATTGTATTTAACCCCTAAGTTGTACCGTGCATAAAATTGGTCGTACTCAACAGTAGTATAATTAGGGCTTTCCTGATGAGGGTATTTGGCTAAACCTGAATAGTTATAAGTATTATTTTGCTTGATGATTAATTCGTAAGGTGTATTTAGCAGGTTGTTAGCCTTTGCATAAATGATGAAATGCGGGCCGATTTTCTTTTGCACAGAAAAATCTAAATAGGTGGAAGGCCTTTCCCATGTATCCAAATTGTAGTAGTTGGATACCGCCTGTATGCGCTCACCAACGTATGATAGCGACAATTGGGCATCTAAACCAATTCGTTGGTCTTTGTATAATAACGACGCATTGCCAATATTAGCCGCCTGCCCCTGCAATGGCCTGGTTTGATCTACGTAGGTAACCTCCTGATTAATGTCAATACTCTTTAATGTGGTAATTTTGGAATCGGTATAAGTGTAGTTTATTTCTGCACCAATATTGCCAAAGAATTTTCTGGCGTTCAACTCTAAACCATAGTTATGGGCATTGCCAAAATTGTTGGGTATATAATATTTAGCTCCGCCGCCACTGCTGGTTGCTCCTAACGCAGCTCCACCTTGAAGTTCGTTCTCAATCGGATTTATAAGATATTTAAAAAAGCCCCCAACCATAAACTCATCAAAAACACCAGGGAAGAACTCATATCTAAGGTCATAATTATCAATAACAGTATGTTGTAGATACGGACTTCCCTCGCTGCCATAATTTTCATCGGCTGTGGTATTTACGGCAGGGATAAGCTGTTCAAAAGTTGGCCTGAGGATAGATTTGAAATACGAAGCCCTTAATGCCTGGTTCGATGTAAGGTCGTACTTAATGTTAACGCTCGGCAGGTAATCTGTATACGTTATAGTTCCTGTTTTGCCGGGAAAGTAAACAGGAAGGTTTGTAACGTAGTTTTGATGAGTATTCTCGCCCCTTAATCCGGCTATTACATATAAGCGGTCGCTAATGTAATATTTAACCATACCATAAAGCCCCAATACATTTTCAGTAAATGTGTAATCGTTAGCGTCAGTAGCATATGAGCCCTTTGCTTTTAGAGAATCGGAACCGAGAAATATAAATTTCGCGGCAGGAATCGTAGTATAAACTTCATTTGTGCCATCAATAACAGTATTTGGCAAACTATATGAATTATAATAATTGTCCCTGGTCTTGTGCCTGTACATTCCACCGGCAGAGAAGGTGGCTTTACGGCCAAATATTGTTGCATTATAGTGTAGGTTCAAATAACCTGATAAATCTTTATCGGTATTATGTGACCATATCCGAGATTCATTCTCAACATAAGTAGGTGATGTTGTTATACCTTGTGCAACCGATACGCTTGGCTCATCTGGGTTTCCTGTCGCTACACTTGTAGTAGAAGTAGGGCTTGTGCCATACTTGGTATCAAACTCGGCGTCATCAGGCATTTTGTGTTCCGCTTTTGAATCCGCAACAGTCCAGTCAAACGAAAATGGATCGCTTATTTTATGTTTACCGTTTAATGTTAAGTTAAGGATGTCCTGAAGATCAGACCGGGTTTCAGTCAAATTATCAACCGAAAATGTACCACGATATCCCTGGTAGGTGTAACCACCGTAAGTATCATCCGTGGTTTGACGAACGCGGTATTCATTCAATGCTACGTAAGTGGCATACAAATTAATCGTGTTATTAGGATCAAACTTGTAATCGATGGAGGCTATAGTCCCTATACGTTGTTGCTGGGTTGAATATTGGCGGTTATAAGTATCTTGAAAAGCAGTTTCCTGATTTTGCTGACTATTACCAATTGGTGGGCCTACTGTATTTGTTTGTAATACCGCAAAGCTGTTCTGTCCAAGATATAGATTTTGATAGCTGCCTGAGAATAAAACGCCCAGCTTATTATTTAAAAAACGATTACCTATGGTTAAGCTACCGTTTATATTAGGTGGAGGATTATTGGATTTAGTTAATAAATTTTGATACGGAAAAGCAGAGGGGGCGGCAGCAACTCCGGGGTTAATTTCAGCCGGTGATTTGCTGTTTACCGTACTGCGGTCAAAGCTCTCGAAAGGCCTGTCAAAAAACAATTGGCTATAACCTGTACCAAACTCGCCATCAACTTTTAAATGATCGGGGGCGGTTTTCATTATCAGATTAACTACACCTCCGGAGGCGTCGCCTTCCATATCCGGCGTAAGTGTTTTGTAAACCTCTATCCTATCAACAAGTCCGGCCGGGAAGATATCTAATGGGATATACCTATTTTTACTATCAGGGCTAGGTATTTTAATACCATTTATTAAAGTGGTGTTGTATTGCTTATCCATACCACGGATAATTACGTGTGACGCGTCACCTGTACTGCTCCTGTCTACAGAGATACCGGAAACACGTGCCAATACATTAGAAACCAACACATCTGGCGATATGGCTATCGCCTGTGCTGAAACTGTATTTATGGTATTGTTGGAGTTTTTTTCATCATTACGGGCAGATCTGTCGCTTTCCTTACTGGCATATTCTATTACAGCTACTTCGTTAAGCGCTGTAGAATTATCTAACATAACAACGTTTAATACAGACACGTGGCCTTTTATGGCTTCAACTGCATATTCCTTGGTCGTTTTGTAACCAACAAAGCTTACCCTTAAATTGTATGTACCTGCAGGGATATTTTTAAAATCATAACTACCGTCAAGTTTAACCGTGGTATTAAATACAGTACTACCGTTTTCGATGTGTACGGTAGCGCCAATTAGTGTTTCTGAAGTTTTAGCGTCAGCAACATTTCCTTTTATAGTTTGCGCGGAGGCAGAAAAGCAAAAAGCTGCCAACAGAAAGAGTAGTAAAAAAGAACATTTGAATTGTATAGATGTAGCCATTTAACAGGGGTTTTATGAGTATTTTTCAGTCATTTTCATGCAAATACACACCGAAATTCTGTTTAAAAACTGAGTTTTCACTACAGTAATCATTTGTTAACACAATGATTTTTTGGAGTTAACACTAGGGCGTTATCACGAGAGAATACTTAACATTAAACTAAGATTATTTAACATTAAGGAGATATTGAAACTGGCGGATTGCGAAAAAAAACGCTGACAATATCCGGGGAAAAATTATGGTGTGTGTTTATCTGATAAGGCTTTTATAATTCCGAATTGAGGGAATTATAATCCTGTGTTTAGTCACGGGGAGCGACTAGTTTAGAAACTAGATATTGAGGTTAAATTATTCAACCGAAACGGTTAAACCTTCCTGCTGAAGAATTTTGCGATAGATTTCCATTTCATTAAATGAACCTTCGAGAATGGCGCATTTACCTTCGTTGTGAACCTTCCAGGCGATCTTCTCGGCTTGAGGTTCCGAGTAATCCAGGTATTTCATCATGCAATAAATAACATGATCGAAACTGTTAACGTCATCATTCCATAAAATAAGGCGGTGCAGTTCTTTTAAACCCGCAAGTAGTTCTTCGAGTGTAAGTGTATCTTCCTGTACTTCGGTTGGCATATGTAACCGCAAAATTACTTAAAAAGTATAATAAAACGTTTAAAATTGTGTTGGAAAAATGGTAATTAATGATTGGGCGCTATAAACTTAAACTAAAACTTATAAGCGATAAAAAACCGATCAATATTACCGTTTAAAATCCCCTGATATATGAAAAAATCCTCCGTAGTTTTTATTACCGGTTTAGCCTTACAGTTTATCATAACAGCAGCTTGTAAAGCCCAGGCGCCAATGCCTCAATACCACTTAAAGGCAGCGCCTGTGAATATAGTTATTGATGGCAGTGTGAAGGAATGGGGAGATAGCCTAAGCTACTACAGCCCCGAAGAACGCCTTAATTATGCCATTACTAACAGTAAAGACACACTTTATTTGGCTGTAAAAATTTATGACCGTTCAGAAATAATGCGGGTTTTAAACGCGGGTTTAACTTTTATCATTGACCCAAAAGGAAAAAAGAAAGAAACCTATAGCTTAACCTACCCTTTAAATGTACAGGGCGGCAGCAGTATCCCATTTAACCGCAACCCCGGCGAAAACGAAGGAGTTAGCCAGGAAGAACGCAACGAATTATTACAGGAAAAACTGACAAGATTACGGGGTATAAAGGTTGTAGGTTTTAAGGATATTGAGGATGATATGATCACCACATCAAACACCTATGGCATACAAACCTCGGTTAACTATGATGACGCGGGAAATTTAATTTATGAAGAAGCCGTCCCATTAAAGTTTTTTCATGCTGATAATAAGGCTGAATGGGCATTTAACATCAGGATAAATGGTATACAACGCCCTAAACCTACCGATGACAGTAATGGAGGAAGCGGCGGTGGTGGTGGAAGAGGCGGCGGCATGGGTGGCGGTGGAGGCGGCCGACATGGCGGCGGTGGCAAACACGGTGGCGGACAAAGCACCAATGAGGCCGGTGGCGAAATGGCTAAAAGCGTAGACTTTTGGGGTAAATTTTATTTAGCGCAATAGAAACATTAAAATTATCTCTGTATAAACATAGCGGTATCTGGATATATTCTGGATACCGTTTGTGTTTTTATAGGTATTAGGAAATAAGATTTTTTACTTAAACAGCTTTTATGAGTAATTGGGTTTTAATCTTTCCAAATTGTATTCTATTCCACTTTATACCGGTAAACCTGCCTGCCAATGTTGCCATCAACATCCATCCCCTCAATAATTACACGGTAAGTACCTTTGCTCCCCGCGTTAAAATAGTCAAAGGATGCATTACCGCTTTTATCAGTTACTATATTTGGATTCCAATATATTGTTGAGCGTTGATCAGCAATGGCTTGATTAGTTTTTGGATCATCATATTGCGGAGAATAAAACGTCCGTATTTTGCTATATCCTATTGGCGAATAAGTAACAAGGCCGGGTACAGCCTGATTATATCGTTCTTTACTCAAATCCTCTCCTGTTTTTGACGTCAATAAAATAACGCCACCCGGGCCTGATTGTGACCCATATATACTCATATAAGCACCTGTTCGCAAAACTTCTATACTGCCAATGTCATTAATATTTATTGTATTAAGTTCATCACTTGGTATAAATACACCATCCAAATTTATAGTCATCATGCCGCCCCTGGTTGAATACGGCACACCATTACGAAAGATCACACCCATTAATACACCCTGTAAGCATTGATCTATTGAAAAACATCCGAGAGGTATCTGATCCCCAACTAATACCTGGTCGGCATTGCCCGGTCCGTTTAAGTTTGACGAATTTTTAAGCCTGATCCTTTTATCAGTAATTACCACCTCTTTTAATACAATGGTGTGTTTAGCAAGCCCATACTTAAGCTGCTGATTAAACAAATCTTTAGTGCTTTGTACATAATTTGATAATCCATCGTAAATATTCACCTGTACGTCGGCCGCGTTTTTATCATGATCTGCGCCCTGTGGTATTACATCATCAAGTTGTATGTTCACATTTCTATGGTCTTTACCTGTTCTCGCCTGTATTACAAACCTAATACTGTCAGGGAATGTCATATTATTAAATGCAAATCTCCCATTCGCGTCGGTAATAGTATCGGTAAAAAATATCCCGTGACCAGTTGAAAGCAGCGTTACCTTGCCATTAACCACCGGTTTACCACCTAATGTGGTTATACGCCCGCTTATACGCAATGTTTTTTCGGGTTGATATACAGCTTCAGGTAAATCATCATTTAATACTCTTTTCCATTCAAACCTATGGTAGCCCTGGGTAAGCATCAGTACATCCATATCAGCTTGTGCTTTTTCGCTGGTATTGTTAAAATAATAGTTGGGCTGCTCTACGTAGCCCCTTAAATCAGACGTTAACAACAGATTGGTTAGTATGGTTGACGCGAAATTTTCATCCTGGGGCACCTTAGTTTCATCGGTAACCGATACCGAGAAGCTACCAACAGCGGGCTTAGCGTCGGCATTGGTTGCATTCAGTTGTATTTTAACTTTTTGGCCCGGGGCGTAAGTTTTGGCAGCTTTAACATCAAGCTTAAGCTGATCGTTATTTTGAATAAACACCAACCGTTCATTCAACGGTTCGCCTTTTGACGAAAACAAAGTAAATTGCACAATACCTGATGGAAAACGGCTTTTATCCAGGGTAGCTACAAAACTCGACACCCCCGGCTTACTTTTAGCGGCATAGTAAACTTCGCCATCGCTTTGCGCTATTAGGCTCAGGGTATCATTGGGGTCGCTCTCATATGTTTGCTCGTTAGCGCTTATTTTTATGCTGATCTTGCTGCTATCCTTCTTATTAACAGATAAAACATAACCTTTATCAAGGGCTTGTGGCAAGGCAATTGTATTATCTGATCCGTCAGCATAAATAATATGCGCTTTATATATTTTATTAGCCTTTGGATTTAGGGCGAATTCGCCCATTCCTAAGTGCTGACTATTAAAAGTAACTACTGTATTTCCCGCGTCATCGGTAACCGTGCCTTTTATATCAGTACCTAAACCATCGGCACCCACAGCCTTAAATGCTATTTTTGATGTTATGCCGGCAACTAAATTGCCGCCTTCAGGAAAAAACTGCACATCAACATTTCCGGATGTAGCTTTAACCGGCACTGTTTTGGTTATCAAATTGTTTTTATCAATTTGTATATTGGTAATGATCCTCCCCGAGTTGACGGGCTCCTTTAACGTATTTATAAAACTAAGGGAAATATTGCCCTTATCATCAGTAACACCCTTACCTTTTGCAATTTGCTTTGCACCTAGGTCTACATTATACTTAACTACTTTATTCGCGTAAGCCACCCCTTCAGGATCGGTATAGTTGATAGTGGCGTTAACCGTTGGCTGCCCATTTTGGCTGGCAAAAGTATAGGCTACCCTGGCATTAACCTTATTATCAATAGCGCTTACAATACTTACGTGCTGATCAAAAAAATATTCGGGGCCCGCGTTGCGCATCCAGTCGGTGTAAGCGCGTATACGATAGTTACCTTCGGATAAAGTATCAGGTAAAGCAAAATCCCCCCAGGTTAAACCGTGTATTAAAGGTAATTTTATATGTTGTTTAACTGAATCTTTATCATCGATCAATTCCACATTTAAAACCCCACTTAGGCTGGTTAGCTCATGCTGGCTGCCAATGGTTACATAGGCTTTAAACCAAATATCATCTCCGGTGGCATAATAAGGCTTATCCAACTGCAGGTAAACTTTTTCAACCGGGTTTTTAAGCGCCCATTTATTAAGCTGCAGTGCTATTTTTTGGATCGGATAATTATCCGCAACAATAAAGCCTGCCAATGTAAAAATACTTACTGCTAGCAGTAATGATATAATTAACTTCCTGTGGTTCATAATGGTACAGCAATTTCAGAAAAAAAAGGTTAGGTTTTACTTTATAACAATACTGTTACGTTGGCATGCTTAAAATTTATTCTTCCACATCATACTTTCAACAGGTCGTGTGGTAGGGTTACTATATTTAGCGTTACTTTTGGTATTGTACATGGTTTCTATTTCGCCCTCAACAGCAAAATAAATTAGCTGGCCAATGGGCATTCCTGCATAAATACGTACAGGCTGCGCGCATGATATTTCCAGTGTCCAGGTATTGCAAAAGCCTACATCGCCTTTACCCGCGGTGGCATGTATATCAATACCCAAACGGCCCGTGCTTGATTTACCTTCTAAAAACGGAACATGCGCATGGGTTTCGGTATACTCCAAAGTAACACCTAAATATAAGGTATTGGGTTGTAAGGTAAATCCTTCTTTAGGTATCTCGAAATAATCAATTTCGTTATGCAGCCTGGCATCCAATACCCTATCGCGATAGGTAGCCAAATGCTTGCCTAAATGTACATCATATGAGTTAGTGCCCAAACATTCGCGGTTATAAGGCTCAATAATAATGGTGCCTTTATCTATTTCTTCAAGGATGCGTTTGTCCGACAATATCATAATACAGTAGTT
Source organism: Mucilaginibacter tundrae (assembly GCF_013408825.1). Taxonomy (GTDB): domain Bacteria; phylum Bacteroidota; class Bacteroidia; order Sphingobacteriales; family Sphingobacteriaceae; genus Mucilaginibacter. The sequence goes on along the minus strand of NZ_JACCBZ010000005.1, from coordinate 117,322 downwards.
ATATGGCTAAATTATAATTATTTGCCTTAAGTTTGCCATCCTTTTTGCAATTTTACTTTTATGGCAGTAGTATACCGGCATCGGGTTGATGATGATACAGAATTCGCGCTTTGGAAGATCGAGGAAAAAGCGGCCGATCTGTATAAACAATTACAGTTGGATGAGCACGAAAAGGCTTATTTCGATAAGATCAGCACCAGTAAACGCCACCTGCACTGGTTAGGCACCCGTGTGCTTTTACGTACCATGCTGCGCACTGAGGAATATATTGACTGTAAGGTTGATGTGCATGGAAAGCCTTACCTGGTGAACCTGCCCTACCATATATCTTTTAGCCACTCGTTTGATTATGCCGCGGTAATGATCAGTAAAAACGGAACAGTGGGGATTGACATTGAGCTGATAAAGGAAAAGGTTGAGCGTATTGCCAACAAATTTTTGCAGGCCGATGAACTGGCTTTTATTGATAAAGATGAACATCGTATACAACACCTGTATATCTGCTGGTGTGCCAAAGAAGCCATTTATAAATGCTACGGGCAGAAGGAAGTGTCATTTGTTGATAATATACGTTTAACACCATTTAATTTTGCGGAAGAGGGCACGTTAAATGCCCGCCTGCACAAAGGTATAGTTGATAAAAATTATAAGGTAGAATACCTGCAATACGAGGATTATATGATAGGTTATGTGAAAGGAGAAGCGGATGAAACCATCACGAGCCATCCGCTCACAAACCAAAATGAATAAAACGGCTCATGATAGCTTCATTGCCTTAAAAACAGATTACTCTAATGAAAAATAAACAGGTATTATTTGATGACTGGGGCCTTATTGATTATAAAGAAGCCTGGGAAAAACAGGAAGAAATATTCAATAGCACCGTTAAGCTAAAAACGGATATACGCAACCATCAGAATGCGATTATCGCAGCCGGTGAATTGCCAGATGAAGAAACAGCCATAACGCCCAATTACCTTATATTTTGCGAACACTTCAATGTTTACACCCTGGGGAAAAGCGGCAAGTTCGAGCATTTATTGTTAGATGAACAGGGTTTAAAAGATAAAGACGCTGTTTATTACCCGGTAAACCGCGGTGGAGATATCACCTACCACGGGCCGGGACAGATAGTGGGCTACCCTATACTTGATCTTGATAATTTTTTCACTGATATACACCTTTATCTACGCACGCTTGAAGAAGCGATAATATTAACCCTTGCCGACTATGGTTTACAAGCAGGCCGATACCCGGGCTATACCGGTGTTTGGTTTGACGCTGATAATGAGCGCGCCCGTAAAATATGCGCCTTGGGTGTGCGTTGCAGCAGATGGGTAACCATGCATGGTTTCGCGCTGAATGTAAATACCGATTTAAGCTACTTTAGCAATGTAGTTCCCTGCGGTATTGATGACAAGGCGGTAACATCGCTAAAAGCTGAATTAGGCAAAGAAGTTAATATTAATGAAGTTAAAAAAATCCTTAAACACCATATTTCCGTATTATTTAATATGGAGATACTAGGATGAGGACATTACAATTAATTATATTTTCGATAATCGCGTTTTCGGGGTGTACTAAAAAAGCTGATATGGCTATTGGTAATACCCCTTATATAAAAGATACTACTACTTTGAAATTAGTTAATACCGATACCATTAGATACCTTGCTCTAGGTGATTCCTACACCATAGGCGAAGCGGAACCACTTGCTGAATCCTTTCCTTACCAGCTTACTGATACCTTGAAGAATTTGGGATTTAAAGCGCAAAACCCGCTAATTATCGCCACCACCGGCTGGACATCAAGCAATTTGATTAGTGCCATTGCTGAACATACTCCTTTGCAAAACAACTACGACTTTGTGACTTTGTTAATAGGTGTAAACGACCAATATCAAGGCGGCAGCCAAACCGTTTACCGCAGTAATTTTATCCAGTTATTGCACACCGCTATCGCTTATGCCAAAGGTGATAAAACACGTGTTTTTGTTTTGTCGATACCTGATTATGGTGTAACGCCGTTTGCAGCAGGGGAAGATGCAACAATAGGGCCGCTAATAGACGCATTTAACGCGATCAATTTGCAGGAAAGTAACAATGCGGGTGTAAATTACTTAGACATTACCGGCGTATCCCGCGAAGCGGCAACAAACAGTACACTTATAGCGCCGGATGGTTTACATCCTTCAGCTTTGATGTATGCACAGTGGGTAGCTAAATTATTCCCAATGGTTGAGACAAGGATCAATAAAACGAATTAGATATAAATTAGCTGTGTATGTTGGCTTCAGAAATTGCAGCCAACATATACGGATTATCATATTGCGTTTGTTATCATTTTTTCCTTAAATTCGTATATACAATTGATATGAGCGTATTAAATTATCCTTTAAGTAATATACAAGTTGAATTACTGAAATTGTTCAGCACAAATCTTTCAGATCAGGAACTGATTGAGTTGAAAGACCTGTTAGCGCGTTTTTATGCCGATAAAGCTACATTAAAAGCAGACGCTATATGGGATAAAAAAGGGTTGACCAATGAGGACATGGACAAATGGCTTAACAGCAAATCCTAATTACAGTGTTAGTTGTAATTGACACCAATGTATTATTGGTTTCCATCTCTAAAAAATCAAAATATCATTGGCTTTATCAACTCATAATAAGCAACAAAATACAGATTGCTTTTACCAATGATACACTTAGTGAGTACGAAGAACAAATAGGCTTTCATTGGCACCATGATGTTGCTACTGATGTGGTTCGCTTATTAAATGAACTATCAACTGCATATTCTACGATAATCTATTACAATCTTAATTTTATAACTGCTGATACAGACGATAATAAATTTGTTGATTGTGCTTTTGCAGCCAACGCAGATTACATCATTACCAACGACAGCCATTTTAACATTTTAAAAACAATTGATTTCCCGGAAATCCCAACTCTTAGCTTAGAAGAATTTAAAACTTTGTTGATAGAAACTAAAATCTTATAATTTCTCCTAACACTCCGGCAAACTCAGCGGGATATTGATAGCTAGCCCACCATCAGAAGTTTCTTTGTATTTCGAGTTCATGTCCTGGGCCGTTTGCCACATGGTTCTTACTACGGCATCTAAACTAACTTTGGCGTTCTCCGGGTTGCTTTGCAAGGCTAGTTGCGACGCTGTAATAGCTTTTATAGCACCCATGGTATTACGTTCAATGCAGGGCACCTGTACCAGGCCGCCTATTGGGTCACAGGTTAAGCCCAGGTGATGCTCCATGGCAATCTCCGCCGCCATCATAGATTGACGCTGTGTACCGCCCAAACACTCTGTAAGCGCTGCCGCCGCCATAGCTGATGACACACCAATCTCTGCCTGGCAACCGCCCATGGCTGCGGATATGGTCGCCCCTTTTTTAAATATACTTCCGATCTCCGACGCGGTGAAAATAAACTGGATGATCTTATCATCGGTATAACCATCGCAAAAGCAAATGTAATACATCAATACAGCAGGTATAACTCCGGCAGCGCCGTTGGTTGGTGCGGTTACTACCCTGCCAAATGAAGCATTTTCCTCGTTAATAGCTAAAGCAAAACAACTCACCCAATCTAATATATTTTTAAAACCTTCGCCGGTTTGGCGGATGGCAGTTACCCACTCATCAAAATTATTGTAGGTATTGTTGCCAATAAGCTTTTTATTGAGGTTTGCAGCTCTTCGTGATACATTTAAGCCACCCGGTAAATTACCTTTGGTATGGCAGCCACGGTACATGCATTCCTTCATCACCCTAAAAATATTCAGTACGTCTGATTTGGTTTCCTGCTCGCTACGCCAGGCCAGTTCGTTCTCCATCACTACTTCGGAGATTTTCAAACCAGTCTTTATGCACCAATGCAGCAAATCACCTGCGGTATCAATTGGGAATGGCAGGTCGACTTCGCTTTTATTTTGATTTTGCGCACCCTCTTTAACTACAAAACCTCCGCCTATGGAATAAAATGTTGCCGATAAAGCTTTATCGCCCATTAACAATGCCTGGAAGGTTACCGCATTGGGATGGAACGGTAAACTTTCGTTAAACAAAAAAAGCAAATCATCATCAAATCTGAAATCAATTTGCGTATTGCCTGCCAGCATTAATTTATGTGAGGTTTTTATGGAGCTGATCTTGGAGTCGATAGCGTTAACATCAAATGTTACCGGATCATCGCCGCTGAGACCTAATAGGATAGCTATATCAGTACCGTGGCCTTTGCCGGTTTTGGCAAGCGAACCGTAGAGTAATATCTTTATTCCTTCAACTAAATCTAAAGCCTGTTCCTGCTCCAGCATTTGAACAAATTGCTGTGCCGCCCACCACGGGCCAAGCGTATGAGAGCTCGACGGGCCTATCCCGATCTTAAACATATCGAAAACGGAAATTTGCTCTCTTTGCATTGGGTCAGTTATGTTAAAACAGACTTGTCATTTCGACCAGAGGGAGAAATCTTCTGAGACATGAAGAGCGGCTCTGCATTTTGGAGAAGATCTCTCCCTCCGGTCGAGATGACAAATATTATCAGGTCAAATCTAATTACATTCCCGGTAGTTTAATGCCACCGGCAACTAAATCATTGATTATTTTTTCGTGCAATGCCAGTTTGGATGCCATGAAGTCGGCAGGGTTTACCCATACATTCACAATGAACTTTACACCATCAACCTCTAAAGCAACTACACCTACCCTATTTCGCGGGTCGGGTAATACGTTTGGTGTTACCTTTATCGCGTTCCATATTATAGTTTTAACTTGTTCTACATTGGCAGCATAGCCTAATTTTATCTCAAAATCAAGGCGGCGCTTACCTTCACGGGTAACGTTTACTATTACTTCATTAAACAATTTACCGTTTGGGATAATAACCGTTTTGTTATCTGCTGTAATTAAAACCGTGTAAAATATTTGGATAGAGGTTACAATACCATCCTGCCCCTGTGCTACAATATTATCATCAAGTTCAAATGGCCTTAGCAATAATATTAGTACCCCACCGGCAAAGTTTTGCAAGGTGCCTGAAAGTGCCAAACCTGCGGCAACACTAAACGCGCCAATAATAGTGGTGAATATGGTTAGCTGGAAACCAACTATCGACATCACCAAAATGATGAGCAATACATAAAGCGAGGTTATTGTAAGACTAAGAAAAAATGGCTGGAGTGAAGAATGAATCTTCCTTTTAGACATTATCGAGCGGAGCCGCCCGGTGAGTACTTTTATAAACCAAAGGCCTATAAATAATATGATCAATCCTATTATGATCTTGGGGCCAATGTCCAGCACCCAATCATAAGCTTTATCGTAGAACTTCGTTAGCTTCATAGTAAAGCACGAAGTTAGCAAATTAATTATTTACCGTAAATAGATATAAAAAGCTCCGGCCCTTTAAAAAACACCCACTCAACTATATGAGATTGAATGTGCCTGGTTTTTGCTGTTAAATGTTTCATGTTGTGAGTTATTCAAATGCCATGCCTGAATTGACCTGTATCAGAAATGTTATTCAAATTTACAACGAAAAGTAAGATTTATATTAGTTAATCAATCATTTGATTAACTAATGACGCTCCATTTACTTTGAAATGACTTTTATACCGCTTGAAACCAAAAAACCCTTGTCTGTTATAACAGACAAGGGTTTTTTATACTGGTCAGTGGCTATGGGCCTGATGATTACATCATGCCGCCCATACCGCCGCCGCCCATTGGAGGCATGCCACCACCTTTTTCATCTTCAGGATCATCAGCTAACACACACTCGGTTGTTAACAACATCGCTGCGATTGAGGCTGCATTCTCTAATGCTACACGGCCAACTTTAGTTGGGTCAATAACACCGGCTGCAATTAAGTTTTCGTATTTATCAGTACGTGCATTGTAACCAAAGTCACCTGTGCCTTCTTTAACTTTTTGAACTACGATTGAACCTTCGATACCTGCGTTTTCGCAGATCTGGCGTAAAGGCTCTTCGATAGCGCGACGGATAATCTGGATACCAGTATTCTCGTCTTCGTTATCACCTTTAAGGTCAGTTAAAGCTGCAACCGCACGAATGAAGGCAACACCACCACCTGCAACAATGCCTTCTTCAACAGCGGCACGGGTTGCGTGTAAAGCATCGTCAACACGGTCTTTCTTTTCTTTCATTTCCACTTCAGACGCTGCACCGATATATAATACAGCAACGCCACCAGATAATTTGGCTAAACGTTCCTGTAATTTTTCTTTATCGTAATCAGAAGTTGTAGTTTCAATTTGTGAGCGGATCTCGCCAACACGGCCTTTAATAGCATCAGCATCGCCGTTACCATTAATTAAGGTAGTGTTATCTTTGTCGATAGTGATCTTTTCAGCCTGGCCTAACATGCTAAGCTCAGCACTTTCTAATTTAAAGCCTCTTTCTTCAGATATAACAGTACCGCCTGTAAGGATAGCGATATCTTCTAACATTGCTTTACGACGGTCGCCAAAGCCTGGCGCTTTAACAGCAGCAACCTTCAGTGAACCGCGGATCTTATTAACTACTAATGTAGCTAATGCCTCGCCGTCTAAATCTTCAGCAATAATTAATAATGGTTTGCCTGTTTGTACTTGTTTTTCCAGGATAGGCAAAAGCTCTTTCATAGAAGAGATCTTTTTGTCGTAGATCAGGATATAAGGATTATCCAATTCTACTTCCATTTTATCAGAGTTGGTTACGAAGTACGGAGACAAGTAACCACGGTCAAACTGCATACCTTCAACAGTTTTAACTTCAGTTTCAGTTCCTTTAGCTTCTTCAACGGTGATAACACCTGAAGTACCAACTTTTTTCATCGCGTCAGCAATCATTTCGCCAATAACTTCATCGTTATTTGCTGAAATTGAAGCTACTTGTTTGATCTTGCTGAAATCATCACCAACATCTTGTTTCTGAGATTTCAAGTTCTCAACAACAACTTTAACCGCTTTATCTATACCGCGTTTCAAATCCATTGGGTTTGCACCTGCTGCTACGTTTTTAATACCGGCAGTAACAATTGCTTGCGCTAATACGGTTGCAGTAGTAGTTCCATCACCTGCTATATCAGCAGTTTTTGAAGCAACTTCTTTAACCATTTGCGCGCCCATGTTTTCAATGGCGTCCTTTAATTCAATTTCTTTAGCTACCGATACACCATCCTTGGTGATAACCGGTGAACCGAATTTTTTATCAATAATTACGTGACGACCTTTCGGGCCTAATGTTACCTTAACTGCATTAGCTAAAATATCAACACCGCGTTTTAGGGCGTCGCGTGCTTCAACATTATATTTAACTTGTTTTGACATGATTCTTTTTTTTTTGATGTTTTAATAGATATTATAATTGATGATAACGTGTGATTATAATACCACGTAAATATCAGACTCTCTCATAACTAAATAGTCTTTTCCTTCGATAGGGAATTCCTGACCGGCGAATTTACCGTAGATAACTTTATCGCCTGCCTTAACTGTCATTGGGATTAATGTACCGGTTGTGTCAGCATAACGGCCAGGGCCTACTGCTACTACTGTTCCATATTGAGGTTTTTCTTGTGCGGTTTCAGGAATGTAAATACCTGAAGCAGTTTTTGTCTCAGCCGGAGCAGCTTCAATTATTATTCTGTCTCCAAGAGGTTTAACGTTTAATGACATAATGATATAACTATTTTAAATTTATAAAAGTTTGTGTTTCTGGTTGCAATTGTACATCAACTGTGCCAAGCCTCAGTAATCTCTCACATTGGCATATAATTCTGTTTTATTGTCAGCTAACGTTAAATTGCTTATGCCTGCTTAACACTAATTAAATATCGCGGTGTCAAGGTGGCAGTACATATAACACAAAAGCCATCCGTTAGATAACGGATGGCTTTTAAATTCTTATTTAAACTTACTTACCTGTTTGCAGGAGGAGCAGGCGCCTGTTGTTGCGGCTGCGCAGTGCCCGGTGCGGCAAATGGAGTTGCAGCGCCGGTATTAGTAGGTTTTGATATTTCTTTAGTTTTTTCTAATTGAGCTTTAGTATCAACTTTATTAGCGCCGCCTTTAACAGCAACGTTAATAGCTAATGATAATACCATAAGGCCTATGGCTAAAACCCAGGTGCCTCTTTCTAAAAAGTCGCCGGTTTTTTGCACACCCATTAGCTGTGATGAGCTTGAAAAATTAGATGATAAACCACCACCCTTAGGGTTTTGGATTAATACAATAAGGCCTAAACACACACAAACGATGATGGCTATGATCAATAATAATAAATACATTTCTTTTTATATTAATTTGTTTTCTTTTCTAATTCCTCAATTTGGCTCGCAAAGTAACGGCTTTTTTCCGGGAATTTCAACATCAATTTTTTATAAGTGGCTATAGCCTTAGGATATAGCATTTGGTCTATATAAATCTGGGCCAATGTTTCTGTTACCAGGTCCGCATGGTCCTCTGAACTTTTTTTGGCTTTATTTTCATTATCAAGTTTATCACCTGTTTGCGGCTTTATTTGCGGCACTTCCTGTATAAAGCGCTCAATTATTTTGTCCTCTTTTACTTTAGGGTTGAACGCGACAGGCTGATCGGAAGTGTGTTTTTCCAGATCTTCAACCGAAGTAAGGTGAAAAATATTTTCAACATACTGCTGCTGCAATTCATCAGGCGCATTTTGTTTGATGCTTTGGGTGGTATCCAGCTTAAACTCAACATATGGCTGGTATATGCCTGAGTGTTCCTTACGTGTTTTATCCAACCACCACATAAAGCTGTAAGGCATTTTTTCGTCGTGATATTTTGAAACAGTAATGTAAGGCTGTTCTTTTGGGACAGATGCATTATTTTCATTGTTAGAATCCACAACAGGTTCAACAGCAATTGCGGATTGCGGTTCTTCAGCCGCTTCCCCTACAGTTTCTCTATGCTCGCGAAAAGCTTTATCAAACACAAAAAAATCGGTGGAAACAATGTTGTTCATGATCAGCTTTTCAGCCTCATCATTCATATCTACCTTGCGGTCGGTGTTTACTGTTGGTTCTTGCTTAGCAGTTTCGATGGTGACTGAAAGTTGATCTTCGGCCAATACGTCCGCGAACGGCGGGATATATTGCTCGGTTACCGCTTGTTCTTTTTGCGGCTTCGCGAAAATATCTTCATTAGCCAGGTTTATATCATCTATGCTTACAATTTCGTCATAAACAATATCATCAATCGGTTGGATAAAATAGGAATCCAAATCCTCAAGCGGGATCTCCTGCTCTACAATATTATCCTCTTGTTCCTCATCTATTAATCCATCTAAAACCGGGACAGGTTCATTGATTTGCGCAGGAACTTCAATGTCGACTTCTGACTCTTCGTCTTCATCAACCTCGATCTCATTATATGGGATTTGCTCCAATACCGAATCCTTTTGTTCGGTAAGCGGTGGAAGGTCTTCTACCTCATGAGCTGGCTCAACAACAAATGGTAACTCTTCCGGCTGTTCTACATCTGTATGAAATGAATCTTCTACAGGAGCTATTTCCTCATAAATTTCAGATGCTTCTTCTTGGTGTACCTCAACACGACCCTGAATGGCTTCGGCATTAATTATTGGAGCTTCAGTAATTTCTTCCGTTACCGGAAAATCCTCTTCTCCCACCCATGGCGCTAAAAGCAACTCATCACTACTAACTTCAGTTTCAGCCTCAGTCGTCTGGCCTTTGTTGGTATTTACAGTTGAACCATTTGATTTAATTATTTGCTCCGCCGATACTTTTGATAAGTTATCAGCATCATGTGTTAACTTATACAAAACCCTGGGGCTGGCGTAAACTACAGCCCTATTTAAATTTTCACCCTCGGTTGTATGCACCAATAATGCATATAAAATACTGCTTTGCGGGTTTTCGGCAATTAATTGCTGTAAATTGTACGCATGTTCTCCGTGCTTACCAGCCGGGTTAGCTAATAAGTCCCAAAAAAGCTGGGTCCTGGTATTGTTTACTTGCTGATCCACTTGGGTTGAAACTACGAATTGCTTACCAATTTGCAAAGGCTTTGTTAAAAATATCTTCTGTTATCTGTGTAATCAGCGCCGGAACCAAGGTGTTTTGTTGCGATGCGATATCGCCCGTAAAGTTTTTTGATTCGCTGAAGGACTGCTCATAACTCAATTTCTTATCTACGTTATTGGTGTATTTCACCTCAACTGTAATCGTTAAGGCAGATGCACCTGCAATTGGCGGGGCATTATTAGTTGTTGCCTGTATAGATGCCGGCGCTATACTATAACCTGTAATGCTACCAGTCATAATCGCGTCCGCCTGTTCGGTACGTACAATATCAAGGCTGGTGGTTGAGCGGATACGGGCTTTTAACGCTTCGGTAAAATCCTGGCTCAGGGTAGGCAAAACGTATGGCGCGGTATTTTCAAAATACCCAATATTAATTGTTTTTAGCCCTTGTGTTGATGCACCATTTAATTTAATACTGCATGATTGTGCCGAAAAAACTAAGATAACGGCAACTAAAACCCCAAATACACTCTTCATCAATTATAAATCTAATTCTTTTATTTTACGGTACAGCGTTCTTTCTGATATGCCAAGCTCATTAGCGGCAAGTTTGCGCTTCCCTTTATGTTTTTTCAAGGCTTTGCGTATCAGGTCCGATTCCTTTTCAATTAATGATAGTGATTCTTCAACTTCTTCAGCATCATGCGTTATATTGAAAGCATCCGGCTTGTTATTATTAATAACGGGCTGCTGAATAGTAAATTGTGATTCGTGGTTATTACCCGGCATTTCAATATCGCGGTAAAGCTGGTTTATGGCCTGCTGATTATTGGCAAATGCGGGGGCTACGCCACCATGTTCCACAATATCGGCAACCAGTTTTTTAAGCTCCACCATATCGCGTTTCATATCAAATAAAACCTTGTATAGTATATCGCGCTCGGAAAAATCCTCTTTACCTGGATTCTCTACACGCATTGGCAAGTTTCTGCCACTTACTTCGTGCGGGATATAGGTAAGCAATATAGGCCCGGTAATTACATGATTTGTTTCCAGTACAGCTAATTGCTCAGCCATGTTTTTAAGCTGGCGTACGTTACCCGGCCATGAGTAATTAATGAGTACCTGTTGTGCCTCATCATCTAATTGGATTGGTGGGGTACGGTACTTGGCGGTAAAATCAGATGTAAACTTGCGGAATAGCAGGTAAATATCTTCTTTCCTGTCGCGCAACGGCGGTATACGTAATGGGACAGTATTTAAACGATAGTAAAGATCCTCGCGGAATTTTCCGCTTTTAACTGCTTCATAAACATCAACGTTGGTGGCTGCAATAACCCTCACGTTAGTTTTCTCCACTTTAGATGATCCTACTTTAATAAATTGACCGGATTCCAGTACACGCAGTAACCTTGCCTGTGTGCCTAAGGGCATTTCGGCAATTTCATCTAAAAAGATGGTGCCGCCGCTTACGGTTTCAAAATAACCTTTACGTTCGCCCACAGCACCTGTGTAGGCACCTTTTTCGTGACCAAATAATTCGGAATCGATAGTTCCTTCAGGTATCGCGCCGCAGTTAACCGCAATGAACGGACCATGCTTACGCGGGCTCATCTGGTGAATGATATGCGAAAACACTTCCTTACCACTACCACTCTCGCCTGTGATTAATACCGAAATATCGGTAGGCGCCACTTGGTTGGCAATATTTATAGCCCGGTTTAACAAAGGCGAATTGCCAATGATGCCGAAGCGTTGTTTAATTTCTTGTATCTCCATTTTGTTTGGTGAGTGGTTGATTAATTAACCTAATCAACTCAGTCCAACTTAATAAACTTATTCTATCACGCTGCCCATTAACGTAGCTGTTGTGCATCTTTCAATCAACACATTAACATACTCTCCCGGTTTATAATTCTCTCCTACCGGGAAAATCACCATCATGTTTTGATCGCTTCTTCCCGCGTAATCGTTTTTTGATTTTTTAGAAAAACCTTCAATTAATACCTTTTGTGTGGTACCAATTAATGCTAACAACCTGATGTGCGAATGTTGTTGTTGTTTGGCTACCACTTCCTGCAAACGGCGCAACTTAACATCTTCCGGGATATCATCTGCATACCGTTTAGCAGCTAATGTTCCTGGTCTTTCGGAGTACATGAACATGTAGGCAAAATAAAATTTCACATAATCCATCATGCTTAAGGTTTCCTGGTGCTCCTCTTCAGTTTCGGTACAAAAACCGGTGATCATATCGGTTGATATCGCGCAGCCGGGTATAATACGGTTAATGGCATCAACACGATTCATGTACCACTCGCGGTCATAGGTTCGGTTCATCAGTTTAAGTACCCTGCTATTACCTGATTGTATAGGTAAATGAATATAGTTGCAAATATTATCGTACTTAGCAATGGTATATAACACATCATCGGTCAGATCTTTAGGATGCGACGTTGAAAAGCGAACGCGTAATTCAGGACTAACCAAGGCCACCATTTCAAGCAACTCTGCAAATGAAACACCTGCTCTGCTATGGTCAACCGGGTTTATTCCGCTTATATCCTCGCCGGATGCAAGTACTTTATCCAAAAGATCCATGCCCAATACAGGCTTTTCACTTTCAGCGATAACCTTTTCAGTTTCGGGTGCCCATTTGTAACTGTCAACGTTCTGGCCAAGCAGTGTTACTTCGCGGTAACCTTTATCAAATAATTCACGGCACTCGTTAACAATAGATTGCGGCTCACGGCTACGCTCACGGCCACGGGTAAATGGCACTACGCAAAACGAACACATATTATCGCAGCCACGCATAATCGAAACAAAAGCATTAATGCCATTGCTGTTTAAACGTACCGGGCTAATATCTGCATAGGTTTCCTCGCGGGATAGCAATACGTTAACCGCACGCTGTCCGTCGTCAACCTTATCAATCAAATTAGGCAGGTCGCGGTATGCATCAGGGCCTACTACAACGTCCACTAATTTTTCTTCTTCTAAAAATTTAGATTTTAACCTTTCGGCCATGCAACCCAGCACACCAACCACCATTCCGGGGTTTTTAGCTTTCGCTCCCGCGAATTCTTTCAGGCGGTTACGCACCCGTACTTCCGCATTTTCGCGAATGGAGCAGGTGTTGATAAAAACCACATCGGCAGCGGTGAAATCGCCGGTGGTTTCAAAACCACTTTCTGTTAAAATAGATGCAACTATCTCACTGTCAGAAAAATTCATCGCGCAGCCATAACTTTCGATATATAACTTGCGACCACTATTTTTCCCTGGGATTGGCTCTAATACCAATGCCTCCCCTTGCCTGCTTTCGTCGTGCGTTTTATCCGGAATTAACAAATCCATCGTGTCTTATTAGAATTTAGTCTGCAAAAATACATAAAATTCATATATAGCGTGACATCTTGGCAGTAAATTAACAAAAACTATGTTTTGTTGTTATACCGTATATTCCGAAAAACCAAATAATGAAAAAAGACGAAATCGTCCGTAAAAAAGGGATGGCCCGGTGGCCTTTAATAATAACACTCATCATAGTGTTGCTTGTAGCGGGCGGTTATTATGCCTATCAAAAATATTTAGCTGAAAACAGGTGGAAGCCCCTGCTCCAGGCTGAATTGAAAGCATTGGTTTTAAAAACTACAGATAGCCTTTACCATATTGAGTATTCTGATTTCGATTTAAATATTAATACCGGCAGCGCCACGCTTACAGACTTTAAGCTGGTGCCGGATACTAATGTTTACAACAAGCTTATTAGTTTAAAAAAAGCGCCGGATAATTTATTTACGCTGAGTGTGAAAAAATTAAGCATTAGCAATTTAGGCGCCGTTAAAGCTTATAAGGAAAAAATATTGAACATTAGTAGTATATCTATTGAAAACCCAAGCCTTACCGTAGTGAATAAACGCTTTAAATTTAATGATACCGTAAAAGTCGGCAAACCTAAAAGCCCATATGAGCTGATCAAAAACACGTTTAAACAATTACATATCGATTCTATCGCTTTAAAAGATATCAGCTTAAATTACATTAATAAAAATAACGCGGTAGAAAAGCATACCGCATTAAAGCACCTGAACATTAATATATCCGATGTGGTGATCGATTCGCTGTCGGATAAAGATACCAGCAGGTTTTATTATACGAAAGGTATTGATATCACGATTAAGGATTACAAAATAGCTACGCCGGATAGTTTATACAAAGCAGCCATTAAACAGATTTACTTTTCAACTTCAAAAAGAGTGATCTATCTGGATGGGGTATCTTTTGTCCCGAGGTATAACAAAACCGACTTCTACCTTAAAACGCATGAAGCAGCGGGCGATATTTATAATTTAAAGTTTAACAGGATAGCCATAAATAACATTGACCTGCAGCGTTTTTTGCGCGACCAAATGTTGTACGCGGGCACACTTAATATTGCTAATGGCAGCGTGCAGATATACAGTAACAATGCCTACAAGGGGGTAAAATCCATTAAGATCGGTAAGGATCCGGAGCAGTCGCTGCAAAACGTGGCGCTGGATATGCAGTTAAAACGCATCAATATTAAAAATACGCTTATCAGTTATTCTGAATCGGATGCTACTTCGGGCTATACCGGCGTTATTACTTTTAATCATACCAATGCTACCATCCTGAACGTTACTAACGATGATGATGTTAAAAAGGTGAATCCGTATATGATTGCCCGGGTTAATACCCGTTTTATGGATGCCGGAGATTTAAATGTGAATTTTAAATTCAACCTGGCCTCAAACGCGGGGGCATTTAATTACAACGGCACATTAGGCAAATTTGACGGCAGAAAACTTGACCGGCTTGTAAAACCTCTGGCATTGGTACATGTACAATCGGCTGATATACAGAAGCTGCATTTTAATGTAGATGCCAGCAATTATGCCGGAAAAGGGGCTTTGGAATTTTATTATAAAAACCTGAACGTGCAGTTACTAAAAAAGGTTGAAGGTAAAGCCGAGTTGCAAACGCAAGGTTTTATATCGAAATTGGCAAATACCTTGATAATTGAGGATAATAATCCGGATAAGAAAGGTATATTTAGGCCAGGGCCGATTGATATAAAACGCGACCCGAGAGTGTCCTTCTTTAGTTTCCTGTACAAAGCATTATTAGACGGGTTAAAACCCAGCGTGGGGTTTGATAAAAAAACAGAGGGTAAGGTTAATAAAGCCATAGTAAAGGTTAACAACCTGGTAGACAAGTTTAAAGCATATAAAGCTAATCGCCAGCTAAAAAAAGAAGAACGCCAGCAGGCACGCAAGGCTAAAAAAGAAGCCAAAATGCAAAGGGATTCAACTAAAAATAAATAATGGCGTTTAAATTTTTAAAACTAAAAAGGAACAAACTAGGCCTGGAGATTTTAGCAGCTTTTGTTACCGTATTCTTAGTTTTAGCGTTTTTCATAAACTTATATTGGTCGCCTATTTTGGCGCAAAAAATAAGGGATGCCGTTTTAAATGGCACCGATAGCTTATATAAAGCCAATTTTTCTAAAGCGGAACTGCACATACTACGCGGCAACATCATTTTTTACAACATTACTATTGAGCCCGATACCGCGGTATATAACCGTATGTGCCGTGAACACCGCGCACCAAATAACCTGATCGAACTGCACGTGCGGAGGCTGATATTAACCAGCATACATCCTTTTAAACTTTATTTCAGGCATCAATTAGATATAGGCGAGGTTGTTTTAAATGACCCAAACCTACATGTAACTTATAAACTGAACCAAACAAAAGACACGGTAATTAACGATAACCGGACGGCCTGGCAAAAGATCTCAAAGAGCCTGAACTCTATACACATCGCTAACGTGTTTTTAAATGATATTAAGTTTAAATACGATGATTATTCCGGCAACAAATTAGTTATCTCCGAACTAAAGGAAATGAGTTTTAGCGCCAGCGACCTGCTTATTGATTCGGCTACGCAGAAAGACAAATCAAGGCTATTGTATTGTAAAGAAATTATAGCTGAGCTTAATAATTACAAAGGTAAATCGGCAGATGGTTTGTATGCTTACAAGGCCGATCATGTTAAATTATCTACATTAACCTCGAGATTAACTATAAAAGGGCTTACGTTAGAACCTGTTAACGCTGGTACTTTTTTTAAAAGAACTGCAAAGGACAGGTATTCGTTTCAGTTGGATTCACTGGTACTTAATCATTTTGATTATTTAGGTTACCACCGTTTCCGAACGGTTAGCGTATCATCAATAATAGCCTCCAACGGAACATTCTCATTGCTTAATAATCCTAATAAAGTAAGTGATCCGACAGCGGATAAATCCAGCAGTTTTCCGGCGCATGCTTTGGCTGACATCAAAACCGATTTAAGAATTGACACTGCTTACATTCATAACGTAACGATAAGTTATAGCGAGTATAATGCTAAATCATATAAAACAGGCACAATATCCTTTAATCATACAACAGGCAGATTTTTAAATATCACCAATAACAAGGCAGCACTGGCTAAAAACAACCTCTCTGTTGCCGAACTAACTACCCATTTTATGAACAGGGGAAAGCTTAAATTACTATTTAGGCTTAACCTTACCGACCCTGAAATGCCTTATAGCTATAAAGGCGACCTTGGCCCCATGAGTATGGGAAACCTAAATACCGCTACTATGCCTTTGGCTATGGTAAAAATAACGGATGGCAGCATTAAAAGCTTCGACTTTGATATTACCGCAAACAGCAAAATATCAAAAGGTAGGGTAACTCTTTTATATAATGGTTTGAAGGTTAAATTACTGACACCTGATACGGCTTTTAACGGTTTTAGCGGTAAACTGATCGAATCTTTATACGCCAATATATTTATCATTAAGCATAATAACCCCGATAACGATGGTGAAGCGCCAAGGACATTTTATGTAAATTATGTTCGACCAAAATCGTCACCATTTTTCAAAACCATTTGGAACACTTTACTTACGGGTATAAAACCCGCGGCAGGCCTTGACGAAAAAACTGAAAAGGCTACCGAAGCCAAAATGGAAGAAGCTGACACCGATAAACAAATAAGGCTTACAAAAAAAGCCGCACGTCAAAAACGCCGCGCCGAAAGAAAGGCTGCAAGAGCTTTAAAGAAAGAAGCCCCAGCCAACCCTCCCCGGAAGGGAGGGTTTTAAAAAATATGAAATTAAAGTCTCCCATTCCGGGGAGATTATTCGCATATAATTAATTTCAGAGGAGCTCATGAGGGCTCCGCCGTTTAGAGGGGGCTACTTATTGCAATATCAGTTTTAAGTTAAAACCAAATGTGCTGAATGATGTATTGAAACTTTGCGAGGTATATGGCTTAGTAATGTTAGCATCGTAAAAGAAGCTAATGTTAAAACGATCGCTAAGTGCATAATTAATTTCTGGGCGATAGGTGATGTTATCGGCGCCGGATGATACCTGGGCAGCCAATACGTCGGGTTGGAAAATTAATGTTTTAGTATTCCTTATCGCGAAAGCAAGGTTAAATGTCAAATCGTTTTTCAGGATAAAATCTTCCCATAAGCCAAAAGGAAACCTGAAGTTTTTGGCTTTATAACCAAAGCTGATCACTACATCATCCTCATCTTGCTGGGCTAGTTGACTGTTCAACAGGCTTAAACTAAGCGCACGGCTTTGCATATAGGATATACTGGTAGTAACATTGTTTTTAAAGCGCATATCAATACCCAGCAATGGCGCGAATTGCTCAAATATAGTTACTTGCGAAAACTGGAACATCGGTAAAAAGTCGTTATTAATGTCCCTTGAGCTTGCGCTGCCATTGCTCTCTGTATATTGTAATAAACTGGTATAGCCACCTACATTATAGGTAGAGCTATAAGCATGCTTAATATCAAACGAATCAAAAATATCACCAATAAATGACAACTTGGTTAAACCGCCGTAGGTTATTTGCCAGTTTGGAAGCGGGATACTCGGGAACTGGCTCAAATTGGATGTTTCCGGATCTTTGCCGGTATAAGCCGCCAGGAATGCCGGCACTAATACATTTTGCGAGTTAGGCCCGTAACCATCAGCAAAACCACCGGTTGATCCAATGGAATTTGGATTGAGCTTACCTAAACGCTCCGAAATGATAGCTCTGTCATTCATGAATGTATTATACGTTGGCGAGTTGTTGTTGACACCGCTAATTTTAGAGAAAGCTGTACCAATGGTTATATACGACATGCTGTAATCGCCGGTAGTAACCGGCGAAAGATTTTCAAAGCTGCTGGTTTCATCAAGGTATTTAAAATTGGTTTGATAGGTTTGATCTTGTGTTTTAAATGCTGTAAGAATTATGCGCAGGCCCGGTATTGGTTCAACGGTGCCATTAAAATGCAGGTCGGAGTTGTAGGTTTTTACGTATAGCTGATTTTGCAGGGTATCGTTAGAGATCCAGCCATTTTCTACAGCACGTGCCCTGATGTCGGTCTGGCTGCCTAACAAAAACCCTATTCCCGGCGCGTTATAACTTGGATCCTCGCCAAAAACAGTTGATTGCGGCAGATATCCTGGCAGGAAGATACCGTCGGTTCGGGTGTAGGTAACATTCAAATTTTTAACACCCGTTAACAAGCCTTTTAATATCTTGACGAACTTGCTTTCTCCATCATCCTTACTGGGGGTACGTAAAAAGGCAAATTTGTTATAAAGTGTTGTAAAGTTAAAGGTTGGGTTAACCAATATTGTACGCGAGTTTTGGATGCTGTTACCCACATTAAATTGTGGGTCATCAACCGAAAAACCAGGCTCGGCAAGCCAGTTAAAGTGTGCGCTATAGCTGGCATTGGCGCTTATCCAGTCCATATATGGTATTTTGCTAAACGGAATAGCATATGTTGCGCCAAACGTGTGGTTATAGTTGGTGGTACGACCTAAATGCGCCAGGTTATTATATAATGTATCCCTGTTTAAACCGGTCAGCGGGCCTTGCGGTTCGTCGACAGTTGATAGGTTGGTCGCATCAAAATTAAGACTAAGTGATTTGGTTAAGTTCCAGCCAATACCAAAAACTTTAGTAATAGTGAACGTATTATTAAACGTTGATGGTATAGCGATGATATTATCCGGATCGTTATTCCGCAGGGTGGTTTCGGAATCGAAGCGATCAAAATCAATACTAAAATTTAACCTGGATGGCGCGAGGCTGAGGTTAATATCCTTAAAAACCTGCAATAAATTATTCTTAACTATTTTAGCGAAAGGTGTCCAATATTTTGGCTTGTTCGAATAGTTATAGGCCAGCTCGAGGTGATAGGTTTTCTCAAAATCAGACAAAGTGGTAAAATCATGATACTCGTAATCAGTATAAGCATAACTGGCATTAAAGTTTGAAATGTCATACACCTTATTTGGCGCCGTAGCGCTTGTTTTGGCTACGTGAACGTTTGTAAAATTGATACTTTTGCGCTGGGTAACGGTTTCAGCAGCATTTTTAATAGAGTCACGCTGTTTAGTGCTGGTGGCAGCTTTAAGGGTTTGGCTTAATAAAATATCGGGCGAAGCCGGATCATATAAGGGTTTACTTACCTGGGATGATACGTTGATGTAGGTTGGTATATGCACACCGCTTTTATCCGGAAAAAATTTACCAAGCTCCACATTAGCGGATACGCTGTAGTTAGAATTATTATCCAGCGAACGATCTTCTATTTTTGAATCAAGCGTACCGAAGCCTGCGGTTTGCTCGCCACCGGATACATTAACATCCGCGAAGTCAGCCAGTTTTATATCAGCCTTACCAATAGCGGCCCAGCCCGAACGCTGGTTAAAATCAGTAAGTCTCAGCTCATCAAACCAAACAATTCCTGATTTTGACAAGCCATCATCTGCTGACGGGTTATTCCCTTTAAACGGATTACGTACACCCAGCATTACCGTAGTTAAACGGCTCAGATCGGGCTGGCCCATAATGGTTATTTTCGCGGTTCCAACCATAACGGTGTAAGGAACAGTTAGCGGCCAGGGTTGCCCCTTATATTTAGCGCCATCGCGAGCTAGCTTTGCAGTAGTGAGTAGGTCCAGCTCCAAATCTATTTGGTTTGCGGCAGGCCATATACTGTTTGCGTTTGAGGTGCCCGGCTGTGTAACGGTTAGGGGGATATCGTACTCATAATAATTCTGGGTGTAATCCAGCCCTAAACGAATGAAGGTGTGCAAATCACCGTTATTCAAAGCAATTGCGGGTAACGCTTCGGCATGCACAAACATTTGCAGGTTTTTGTAATTGCGCAAATCATTATTAAACGTTTTAAATGCCGCCTGCGAATAGCCGTCAGTAAGGTTATCTACAGTTAGCGATAATGATTGTTCGTTTAGCTTAGTATTAGCATTTATACCGCTGTAATTAGTTTGGCGCTGTATACCCGGCGGCACTACATAAGGTATGGGCTGTCGGTTACCATTTTCATCTATATTAACCGTACCAACAACCAATGTTGAGTGGTCGGTAACTGGGTTAATGATAGCCGGGTCGGCTAATACGTTAGCCGGATTATTATCGGAATTATATGCGCGCCAATCGCCACGTACCAGTTGTAATTCAGCAAACCGAAGTATCGCGGTATCGGCGAAACCAGTCATATACATACGCATAAACCGGATGGATTTAAAATCCTGAATACCACCAACCGCCGACTGATAACTGGTGATAGGGACACGGAACTGATACCAGGTATAAGTTTGGGTAGTACCATTGGCAAGTTTAACGCTTGAGGTTACTTTATCATTAACAAACCCCGTCCCCACAACAAGGTCCTTGGGGCGCATAGATACATGGTATTCAAAATATTCATCATCCGTACTCATGTTATTGTCACGGTCAATGTCTTCCTCATCGGGCAGGGATGTGGACGCGGAGGTTTGCAAGCCTAATTGCGCTTCGGATTGGGCAGCAGTTTTGGAGTTGCCATCGGTACCATTGTACTTGCTGTAGCGCTGTAAGATACCCGCTCCTGCCTGATCAAGCGCCGAACCCTGGTAATATTGATAATCATCTGATGATGGATCCGATGTAATGGCAGCAGCGGCGGCCTGGTTAACCTGTGTTTTTATTGCCTGTACCTGTGAGGCAAATTTGGTGCGTTCATCAGCATCCGATAATCCGTCCAAACCAACATCCTGCAAAGCACGGGAATTCGGGTCATTATCAAAAGCGTTTACTACCGGTTGTAATTTAGCCACACGGCCCCATGCGGTGGTATCAACAGTAGTCAGGTCGCCGTTTACCGGCAGGCCGTTTTCGATGCTCTTTCTGCCATCTTTTAATATGTCCTCGGATATACTACCCAGGTTAAAATACAAATCGCCCCCGGCTGAGTTTGGCTTGCCAATAAATGGATCTAATACCCAAAACTCAATATAGGTAACATTTAAGGCTTCAAAATCATTGGTTGATATGGCCCGCATCATACCACCCCAGCGGCCGGTCGGGTTTTGCAGTGTACCATCAGGATTAATACCGGTGGTAACGTAGTTATATGGCCCACGTGTATTAGGATAAAAGGCCAAATCAAGCGTTGGTTGTATTTGCGGCTGCCCGGTTACGGATTGTATATAAGGAAAAACCTCTGTTTGCAATACCTCGCGCACATAAGGTTTTGACAACTCAGCCCGTGAAACCGGGATAGATGTTGAAGTGTAAAATGTTGGGTCGATGTTATAAAATGCCAGGCGTGCACGGTTAAAGCCATAGCTCAGGTCATCAAATCGCTGCGATTCGGGGAAAAACTGCGGTGTACTTGATATTTGCCAGGTATTCGCGCTTTTAAGGTCGATCTCGGATTGGCTATTCTCAAAATCATCCAGGTAAGCGGTGCCGTTTTTAGCACCCGCATAATTTAACGAACTTGGCGTACCGGGTAAAAGTTGGGCAAACTCACCACTAAGATTTACGGATGATGGCACCTTTGTATGGATCAAAGGGATATCATCAACCAAACGGGTAAGCATGCGTGAGGGTGAACTGTAATTTGCATCAAAGCCCCATATGGTATTGGAGATAGACTCTGAGCCAACGGCTTCGTTTTGCGAAATGGGCTCCTCGGTTAAGTGCATAATGGTTGCACCCAAGGCCAGTTTAGGGCTTACCTGGTAATCAAACCTTGAACCGTAAAGAGATTTTTGTTGAACCCCAAACAATTCGTTATTCTCCAGATTGACCGATATAGGCTGGCCCGATGAAAGGATTGATTGGTTAAGTATGCGGATGGTACCGGCGTTGTAATCAACTGTATAATCATTACCCTCAACCAGCTTTTGCGCACCTACGGTTACCACTACTGATCCTTGCGGGATGTTTGTAGCGTTAAGCTGATATTCGGAACCACCCTGCGAGGTGTATGTACCTTGTATTACATATCGATTTAATTGCGGATAAAATTGCTGCGCCACCGTTTGCGTTGAATCATACAAGGGCTGATAAACATAAGTATTTATGAGACTTTGTTCGCCAGGGGCGAATCTGGCGGCAAGGTCGGAGCCAAAGGGTTCAACTTCAGGAAAGATAAGCAAGCCATTTTGCGGATCGATGGTTATCCCTGATAAAAAATCAAAATAGCCGTCAGGTTTTTTTTGGTTTTGCTGATCGAGATTATCCAGACCGGTTAACTCCAACCAGAGTTTACCTGTGGTATTCTTACCTTCGGACATGATGGGTTTTAAGATACCGGAACTGTTATCTAACCGCGATATAGATAGTTTAAAATTAGTTGGGCTAATTTGATATGCACCCAATGAATAGATGTTTTTCATCATCAAATTCCATATCGGCAAATTAGTTTTCAGTAAGGTATTCTTCAGCATTTTTACATACAATACATTAGGCGTATTGTTATTAACCGGGCGGTCGCTGGAGAACTCACCTACCTGGTAGGTAACGCCGTTGTAAGTATATTGATAAGCTACAGCCAATACCTCATCATTATTTAATGGGTAGTTAAGCGATATAAAACCCAACTGGGGGTGCAAAGTATACTCTTTACTGGTTAACTGGCGGGCATAAGTTAGCTTGGCGTAATTATCTGTAGCACCCGTATTATTGAAGTAGGTGGCAACATCGTTTGAGTTTGTTAAACGTGCGCCAGCGGGCAAGTTTTTTAACAAGCTGTTAGACTGTTGCGTAAAGCCCGGGATATCTGTACCGGCAGGTAAGCTGGAATAAGCGCTGCCACCCTGAATTAAGCGCTTGTTATACGGAGCATTCTCGCCCAAATCCATAAAAGCCAATACATCCCTGGAGTTGGTAGTGGAGTTATTGCGGTTGGTGATCCAAACTTCAATTTTGGTAATGTTTATACTGGAGCTGATAATTGGGCTATTTGCCAGCGCCTTATCATAATTATTCCTGAAATATTGCGACAGGAAGTAGTGTTTATTAGCATCATAAGCGTCGGTAGTCAGTTTAAAATTACCCTGCTCGGAGCCGTTGGTTATAGTGATGGTTTTTGATTGCGAACGTTGCTGGGACATTATTGAGGTAATATTCAGCTTGCCGAATTTCAACTTGGTTTTTACACCAAATAATGCCTGTACACCGGTTATTAGTGTAGTGTTTAGCGGCATGCTTACCGTACCTGCCTGTATCTCCTGTATAATATCGTCCGGTTTGCCTTTATAGTCAAGCTTTATCTGGTTATCAAACTGAAATTGTGCATTGGTGTTATAATTGGTTGCCACGCTAAGGTTGGTACCAATATTACCTGTAACATTTAATTGTATTTGCTGATCAAAATTAAAGTTGAACTGATTACGCTGTTGCGAGTTAAATAAAGGATTGTCATTTTTATTGAGCTGCCCCGCAAATGTAGCGGTGGCCGACCCTTGCGCTTTAATATCGATATTGGGGCCGCCGAATATTTGCTCAAACGTTTGGCTGCGTACTTTTATCTGCGGGATAAATCCCGGTTGTTGTGACTGGTAAGCATATTGATCAGCAAGGGTTTTAAAATAATCGCGCTCAGTTTCCTGTTGTTTTATAGCCAGGTACTGCATATAAGTTAAGTACTGCGGGGCTCGATAAAGCATGTCGCCCACACTTTCATATAAAATATACTGATTTGTGGCGGCATCGTACACAATGGTACGTACCAGGTTTGGCGGATCAGCATCAAAAATACCCTGGCGCAAACGCATGTTGTTGGATTGCTGGATATTGTAGGGTTCCTGTACTTTAACTGAATCTTTGGGGGGAGTTACTATTGTAGGATCGGAAAGTTGCTGCTGGGCAAAAGCACGGCCTACCCCGCAAAACGCGAAAAAAATTAAGATACATGCATAAGGTTTGAGCGTAAGAATTTTAATCAAAAATCGTTCAAATTATAAAGTAATTATAAGTTTTTTAGCGCATATTTAATTAACTGTTCAACAGTTAATTCTTCAGTATTTTTATTTATTTCCTGTTCCAAAATCTTTTCAGCCGCATTACGTGCAAAGCCCAACATCACCAAAGCCGAAAGTGCTTCATCCTTAGCAGTTTTGTTTGCAGGCATAACAGTAAGCGTATCAGGGCCTTCTTTGCGTAATTTATCTTGCAGCTCCAATATTACACGCTGCGCGGATTTTGGCCCGATGCCTTTTATACGTTGAATTAAGGCAACGTTGCCACCGATAATGGCATTTTGTATTTCGGTTGGAGTGATAGATGAAAGCATCATTCGCCCGGTATTGGGCCCAATACCTGAAATAGAAATTAAATGTAGAAATAAGCGGCGCTCGCCTTCATCAGCAAAGCCATAAAGATTATGCCCATCTTCTTTTACGTGCAGCCAGGTGTACAGCTTGCAACGCTCGGCATTACCTAATTGCGAATAAGTATGCAGCGAAATATTGATGTGATAACCTACTCCGCCGGCATCAATAACCACATACGAAGGGCTTTTAAAAGCTAATTTACCATCAATATAAGCGTACATGTTTTATCTATATGTTATTTTTTTATTGTGTTATTCATAGCATCTTCTTTTTCCTGCGCATCAACAACGGCTATGGTTATCATGTTTACAATTTCGCGTACGGAACTACCCAATTGCAGTACGTGTACTGGTTTTTTCAAGCCCAGCAATATTGGCCCAACCGCTTCGGCGCCGCCTATTTCCTGCAAAAGCTTATAAGCGATGTTGCCCGACTCCAGATTAGGGAATATCAATGTATTTGCCGGTTTGCCCGTAAGGGTTGAAAACGGGAAATTATCTTTTAACAAGTCGGGGTTTAATGCAAAGTTTGCCTGCATATCGCCATCAACTATCATATCCGGGTATTTATCATGCAGTATTTGCACTGTTTCCCTGGTTTTATCCGGTATAGGGCCTGTATTCGATCCAAAGTTGGAATAGGAAAGCATAGCTACCCGGGGTGTAATGTTGAATTGCTTAACCGAACGTTCTATCAACACAGTAATATCCACCAGTTCCTGCACGGTTGGGTTTACATTTACCGTGGTATCACCAAAAAATACAGGCCCTTTTTTGGTAAGCATCATGTACATACCAGCCACCCTGTTTATGCCGTCTTCGGTGCCGATTATTTGCAGGGCGGGTTTAATGGTGGTAACGTAATCCTTAGTTAAGCCTGAAATTAACGCGTCAGCCTCGCCAAATTGCACCATTGATGCCCCGTAATAGTTACGGTCCATCATTAACTTTTTCGACTCGTGTAAACTAACACCTCTGCGCTGGCGTTTTTGGTACAAGTGGTCAGCGTACTTTTGTGTATTTGGTGCACATCCATCTTTTGTATCGATTATCTGCACATCATCCAGGTAAAGGTCATTCTCGCGCATTATACGCCTGATGGTAGCCTCGTTACCCAATAAAATTGGCGTAGCAATTCCCTCTTCTTTTATAATTTGAGCGGCCTTTAATATTTTGTAGGTATCCGCCTCGGCAAAAACAATGCGTTTCGGATTTTGCTTGGCCTTATTAGTAAGTGTACGCATAATACGGTCATCAATACCAACACGTGCACGCAATTCTTCCACATAAGCATCCCAATCGGTAATAACTTTACGGGCTACGCCTGAGTCTATAGCCGCTTTAGCTACCGCGGATGAAACCTCGATAATAAGGCGCTGATCCATCGGTT
This sequence comes from Mucilaginibacter tundrae, assembly GCF_013408825.1. GTDB lineage: Bacteria > Bacteroidota > Bacteroidia > Sphingobacteriales > Sphingobacteriaceae > Mucilaginibacter. The sequence continues at coordinate 91,164 of NZ_JACCBZ010000005.1, read as the reverse complement.
TTGGGATAATGTATTCCCTGCCGAATTTGATATTTTTAGTATTGTAAGCAAGATTAACAGCCTCGGGCACCGGCTTTTTAGCGATGCTGGCGATAGCGTTAACCGCGGCTATCTTCATTTCCTCGTTAATGGCAGTCGCCCTAACATCCAGCGCGCCACGGAAAATGTATGGGAAACCTAATACGTTATTTACCTGGTTAGGGAAGTCGGAGCGGCCGGTAGCCATGATGATGTCCTTACGGGCCTCATGGGCAATATCGTAAGCGATCTCCGGCTCAGGATTTGCCATGGCGAAAACAATCGGGTTTTTAGCCATGGTTTTAAGCATATCGGCAGTTACCACGTTACCTGCTGAAAGGCCGACAAACACATCGGCGTTTTTCATACCGTCGGCAAGGGTTTTGATATCCTTGCGGGTGGTTGCAAACTGCAATCTTATATCATCGAGGTCGGTCCGTTCGGGGGTTATCAGGCCATTGATGTCAAACATCACCATATTCTCCTGTTTAACACCTAATGAAAGGTACATGCGTGAACACGATATAGCCGCGGCGCCTGCACCATTAACCACCATTTTAATTTTATCAAGCTTTTTGCCCTGTATTTCGCAGGCATTTATTAACGCCGCGCCAGATATGATTGCCGTGCCATGCTGATCATCGTGCATTACGGGGATCTTCATTTCGGCTTTCAGGCGGCGTTCAATTTCAAAACAGGTTGGAGCCGATATATCCTCGAGGTTGATACCGCCGAAGGTTGGCTCTAAAGCTTTAACAATGGCCACAAATTCATCGGGGGTTGTAGCATTTATTTCTAAATCGAAAACATCGATATCGGCATAAATTTTAAATAAAAGGCCTTTACCTTCCATTACCGGTTTACTGGCTTCGGGGCCTATATTACCTAAGCCCAATACGGCAGTACCGTTACTTATTACCCCTACTAAATTGCCTTTGGCGGTGTATTTGTATACATCGTCAACGTTTTCGGCAATGTGTAAACATGGTTCGGCTACACCTGGCGAATATGCCATGGAAAGATCGCGCTGAGTATCGGTAGGTTTGGTTGGCACTACCTGTATTTTTCCCGGCCGGCCTTTAGAATGGTAATTTAAAGCGTCCTGTTTACGATTAGTTTTATTGTGCATCTTCTAAATTCAAGGAAACAAAATTACGATTCTTTTTCACTGCTTCCGGCGAAATAGGTACAGTTAATGATAATTTGATAGCGCGATAATCTATACTGATGTTATCAACTTATAAATCAGCTTATCATCAAAAATATATCGAAAAAACTAACCGTGGCTTATTTTAAGCCTTTGCCCTACTACAGCTTTATTGTGATGCAAGTGGTTCCAGGTTTTAAGGTCATTTACGTCAACACCATAAGTATCGGCAATATCGGCCAGGGTTTCACCACGTTTAACTTTGTGGTAGGCCGGCTTATCGTCGGGTGCATTATAGCTTGTGTGTAAAGGAGCGTAAGTTTTTTGCGAAGGTGCGCCGTTAATAGCATCACCTGAATTTAACGCATCGTACAATGCGGCGTATTTTCTTGGATCTGTTTGCGGGATAATCAGCCTGCGCGGACTATGTGCAGAAGCATTGATAACCTGCATGCGGTAAGCCGGGTTTAACAGCGACAGCAACTTTGAATCAACCCCTAAAATGTTGGAGATATTATTAAGCGAAATTTGCCTATCAATTAAAACAGTATCAATATTTAAGGAGAAACTGCATGGCTGTGCAGTAATATTGTGCTTGTTGTAGTAATTCATGATATATGCTACCGCGATATAGGCAGGCACATAATTACGGGTTTCAATTGGCAGGTATTGGCGGATCGACCAGAAATCGGTAGCGCCGCCGGCTTTTGCCATGGCATTTTCAATATTGCTTTTACCACAGTTATATGAAGCTATGGCAAGCAGCCAGTCGCCAAATTCTTCGTAAGCATCTTTTAAGTAAGCGGCGGCGGCATAGCTTGCACGTACCGGGTCGCGGCGCTCATCAATGTAGCCATCCATGTTTAGGCCGTACATTTTGGCGGTAGTCCCCATAAATTGCCATGGGCCTGTTGCACCAACGCGTGAAATGGCATTAGGATCAAGCTTTGATTCCACTATTGAGAGATATTCAATTTCGGGTGGGATACCGGCATCACGAAATATCTTTTCGTAAATAGGGAAATAATATTTTGATAAGCCAATAACATGGCCCATTTCCTCACGGTTTTGGGAATATAGGTCTATGTAGTTTTGTACAAACTCATTATAGTCTAAAGGAACATCTTTTTTTATTGCATCAAGGCGTTGTTTAATTACACTTTGGTCAGCATTAAGCTGCGCATTGTTAGCCGCGGCGTGCGCGAATGTAGTATCGCCAAAAAGCTGGGTAGACGTATTTAAAGGACCGGATTTAAGTATGCTTGACGCGTTCGCGAATTGCAAAGATACCATGCATAAAATCGGGATAAATAATCTCTTCATCTTTATCAACAGTTTTTTTAACTAAGGGTATTGATACGCCTTAAACACTACTAATGTTGCAATTTTTTATAGTTTAACGAAATATTTAGAAAAATTTAACAATTCCTGCTCCTCGAACTGCCCGGCCAATAATTGTAAACCTAACGGCAAACCTTTGCTGTTATTGCCCACCGGTAAAGAAATTGCCGGTAAACCTGATAATGATGCCTGTACGGTAAAAATATCTGCCAAATAACTCACTACCGGATCAGTTTCTTCCTTGCCAATATCGTAGGCTGGTTCGGGCGCGGTTGGCGTGAGTATAAAGTCATATTCTTTTAAAATCTCCTGTGTTTTTTCTCTTATCAACCTGCGGGCTTTTTGGGCCTTAGCGTAATAAGCATCGTAATAACCGGCGCTTAATACAAATGTACCCAGCATAATGCGGCGCTTAACCTCTTTACCAAAACCTTCAGAACGTGACAGTTTGTAGGTTGACTGCAAATCAGTAGCGTTTGGACTGCGGTAGCCATAATGTACGCCATCGTATCTTGCCAAATTTGATGAAGCTTCAGCCGTTGCTAAAATGTAGTAAGTTGGTACTAAATAATCCAAATATTCAAAAGCGATAGGTTTAACGGTATGGCCTTCGGCACGTAGTTTTTCTATAGCTTGTGTTAAGGCATTTTTTACTTCGGCATCAACACCGGGGCTTGATAATGATTCTTGTAAATAGGCTATCTTTTTCTTTCCGGGTTCTTTGAGGTCTGCGCTAAATGAAGGTACTTTTTGGGTTGATAATGTGCTATCGTATTCATCAACTCCAGCCATTACCTCTAATAACAGGGCAGCATCTTCAACAGATTTAGTGATCGGGCCAACCTGATCAAATGACGAAGCATAAGATATTACACCATACCGTGAAATACGGCCATAGGTAGGTTTTAAACCTATCAAACCGCAAAAAGAAGCTGGTTGGCGTACCGAACCGCCAGTATCGGTACCAATAGCCGCGAGGCACATATCCGCTTGCACGGCAACTGCTGATCCTCCTGATGAGCCACCCGAAACTTTAGTATTATCGGCATGGTTTTTTACCGGGCCGAAGTATGAACTTTCGTTACTGGCGCCCATGGCAAACTCGTCGCAATTGCAACGGCCAATGATGACAGCATCCTCGGCTAATAAACGCTCGACGATGGTTGATGAGTAGATGGAAGTAAAACCATCTAATATTTTTGATGAGGCCGAAACCTGATGATCTTTGTAGCAGATATTATCTTTTATACCGATAACCATACCGGCAAGTTTACCGGCATTACCAGATTGTATGCGGGCATCAATATCTTTTGCACGACTTAACGCCTCCTCGCCAAATACTTCGTTAAAAGCATTTAAATGTGCATTAGCCTTAATGTTTTCTAAATAATGTTTTACCAGTTTCTCAACGGTAACTTCCCCGCTTTGCAACCCGCCCTTTATTTCAATTAAAGAGAAATAGTTTTTAGCCATGGGGCTAAAATAAAAAACTTATCCGGTTACACGATTAAAAGATTGAAATTGAATTGAAGGATTAATTCAAAAATTGATAATATATTAGTGGTTCTGTACAAAAACCTATCACAACTAGAAATTATACTCTATGAAAGAAATTAATAAAACCATCCTCATATTTTTTTTACTGATCACTTTAATATCAAATGGCAATGCGAGAAATATTATAGGCGGTAAAGTTCAAGATTAGTTTCCGGTTATTTTTTTTTCCTCACTGGCTTCAGTTTGTAACTGAAGCCTAACAGATCGGGAAAGTTTATAACTTTCCTTGCGGATTAAGCATTTAACCAAGCATAAATAATATCGGACTTATTCTCCGCCTCCAATTGGCTAAATGTCAGTCACAGACTGACTTTATCGGTGGACTTCAGTTACAAACTGAAGCCAGGGGGGGAAACCATGGATGATATCCAGATTTAGTTTTTATTTATTCTATATATTAGTCAAGCCTAAACTAATTCTTTTATGAAAATCACCCTCCTAATTCTTTGTTCTTCTTTTTTGATGCTTTTCAGTATAATAGCGAGTGCACAACAACACTCCTTTAATACTTACCATGTGCTTATCTATAAAGGTAAACCTGCCCCATTAAAACTGAAAGGCAACAAGCTTGCAGAGCAATTTCGAACCACTATCAGGGACACTTATTACTCCAAAAAGGAAATGGTTGAATGGCATGGAGCAACAGGTCTTAACTTTGCAGGACATTATTGTTTTGTTTACTGGGGTTGCGGATCGGAATGACAGGACGCTGCTGTAGTTGATCTTAAAACAGGGGTTGTTTATCACGCTCTGACTGCTTCAGTGGGTTACGATTTTAAACGTAATAGTAGGTTAGTGATTGTAAACCCTGGTCATAATAGTTGTGCTTTCTGTACTCCTGAATATTGGATTTGGAACGATAAGAAAAAAGCATTCAAAAAGATACGATAACAAGTGCAGGTCATTTCAACTTCTGGTCGTGCTTAATACGATACCAGCCGATAAGATTTATGGAGATTGCCGTCTGAAACAGCAGTTAATTGAAGATCTGAAATCAATTCAATTCCAGATCTTCAAATGTATGAGGATACCGGAAGATTAAACCTTAGGTTTATCTTCGGTATTTGTTGGAGTTGTAGTGTTGGTGGTTGTTGTAGTGCCTTCGCCGTTGGTAGCGTCTTTAAATTCTTTAACGCCTTTTCCTAAGCCTTTCATCAGTTCAGGTATTTTTTTACCCCCAAACATCAGTAATACTACCGCGGCTATTAATATCAGCACTGGTCCGTCTAATCCCATGATTTTTAAGTTTTATGTAATGATTAATATTCTTATTTACGCTTTATGCTCTTCGTGTGTAGTATTAGCCGGTTCAGGCACTACACGCTCAATTGGTGTTTCCTTCAGGTGGCCAGGCTCTGCAATGGGCACGGTATTTTTTACCGGCTCAACCGCCGCTATTGATCCTATTTCGGCAACCGGTACGGTATCATGCTGCTCAATAACAGCCGGTGCTTCTGTTGGCGCAACAGGCACATCGCTTACCGGGGTAGTAGCCGGGTTTTGAACAGCCGCCGCCTCTGCTTCTTTTTTAGCCTGGAAAGTGTCTATCTGGCTGGTTATTTCGCGCTTTACGCCTTCTGATGCATCCTTAAATTCGCGGATGCCTTTACCTAAGCCTTTGGCCAATCCCGGAAGTTTTTCGCCTCCGAATAAAAGCAAAACCACAAACAGGATAAGCATTATCTCTGGCGCGGTAAACTCGAAAAATAAAAAAACTTGACTAAACATATCTTCTCTATTTTAATCTACAAATATAAACAATTTTAATATTACAAAGTTTCAAATCAATTCGGCGCCAGCCATAGCTTAGGATTAACTGCGGTAACGCCTTTGTATAAACCAAAGTGTACGTTGGCCTCGCCTGTTGATGAATCCGTAGCCACTGTTCCTATACTTTGTTTAGTGCTTACCTTATCACCTTTTGCAACACTAACCGACCGTAGGTTAGAGTAAGCGGTAAAGTATTCACCATGCCTTATCAACACTAAATAAGTACCACTAATATCAGCCACCTTTATCACATCACCCTCAAACACCGCTCTTACCGATGCGCCCGGGTTACTTTTTATATCAACACCGTCGCTTTCGCTTTTAATATTCTCCGGCGTATAATAAACACCGAACCCCTGTGTTATCATGCCATTGGCAACAGGCCATGGCAAACGGCCACGGTTACCCAAAAAGTCGTTTGATAACCTGGCAGCCTCGGGCGTAGCGTTCAACACCTCGCTATTGCTTGATACTTTGGTTATCGCCGCCCTTTTAGGTGCTACCACTTCTCTATTTTCGGCTTTAGCTTTTGCAGCGGCTAATCGTGCTGCTTCTTTAGCTTCTTCTTCGGCCTTGCGCCTCGCCTCTTCAATCTCCCTGCGTACCGCCGCGTCAATCTCACGGTTTGTTGCAGCTATTTTACGCTGAACATCCTTTTGCTGCTGCTTAAGCTGCCCAATTTGTTTGGACAAACCAACAACCACTTGTACCTGCGTGGTTCTTTCATCGCCCAGGGTTTGCTTTTCTTTCTCCTGGTCTTTCAGCAAATCATCTTTTGCCTGTTTTGTCTTATCAAGTTCAACAATTTTAACATTCAGGTCTTTTTCTGTTTCCTGTATATAATTCGCCTGGCGTTCGCGATAGGTACCAAATTGTTGCAGGTACTTTAAGCGTTTGTAAGCCTGGTTAAAATCCTGCGAAGCAAAAATAAACATCAGCTTATTGTATGCGCTTTGGTTTCTATACGCGAACATAATCATTGCCGCATATTCCTTTTTAAGCTGACTTAACTGGCTTTGTAAACTACGTACGGAATTATTACTCTCGGAGATTTGATTATCTAAGTTTCTTATTTCGGAATTGATGTTACTGATCTTTTCTTCGCGCAGGCTTATCTGTGCTTTAAGGATATTTAACTGCTTAAGCGTGCTTTTTTTATTACTGGCAGTTTGCTGATACTCAGTATTTAACTCCTGTAACTCCTCATTCAGTTTATCGCGGCGATGCTTTAGCTCGGAGCTACTTTGGGCATGGGCCCCTATCGCCGAAAAAACAAAAATCAGGAATAATAATATTTTAAAAGATCTCATCCGTATTTGGTGATATGTTTGTGTTCGGCAGCAAGTCTATCGTTCCAGCCATCAACACCACAAAAATAGAATTTTAATTTTGGGGTGAATAGCTCGAAGGGATACTAAATGGATAATCCTGCGGCTGGTTAAGATCAACCTTAACATAACGCAAATTAACCTGTATTTTTTTATCTTTTGCTACCGAAGCAATATCTATTTGCGATGGCAGCTTTTGCGAACCCGATGGTATAAAATTACTGTTATTTACTTGCAGCGATACACCTTGTTCCTGACTGCTCAACTTGGTTTGAATAGCCCTCATATCGCCATCCAGTGTTAACGAATAAATAATATCCTGAAGATTGCCGCTTAGCACAAAGCTGTTAGCATTGGTAGTGGCATTAGTGTACGCAATAAAGTCTATATTATCATTTAACAGTGACGGAACGACATTACCAACCAATAACGCTTGCAACATACTATAGTTAATTTGTCCGTTGGTATAGGCATAAATAAAGCTGAACGGTTTTTTAATATAGATACCTTGTAATCGGTTAATGATCATTATGCTATCAGGCGTGATAACAGCCCTTGCCACTTCGATGCCCAACAGTGCGGTTACTGAAACCCATATCTTCTGGTTATTCGCGATACGGATATTCAGGGTGCAATCGTTTTTATTACCACCCAAATCCAAGCTTGTATGCGCCTTGCCAGAAAACGTGTTAAACGTTAACTGATGTGAACGGATCGGTGCCAGTTTAGCTTCAATAGCACTGTACTTTTTCGCATCAGCGGTAGTAGTTGCGGCGGCATTGTCAGTTGTAGCAGCTAGCTTGCGGGCTTTACAGCTAAATACCAGCAGCAGGCAACAAGCCAGCAGTACTTTATTCAATGTATTTTCTTTCATTTATTTTCCTGTCTAAAATTGGCGATTGTTCACCGTGGGCCTTTGCTTTTTTCCAGTTAGCAACGGCGGCATCGGTATCACCCAAGTAAAACATAATATCGCCATAATGTTCTGTTTGTACGGCACTATTTGTTTTATCGTGCAAAATGGCTTTCTCGATCCAAATTTTGGCATCGGCATACTTTTTTTGTTTGAAGAGTATCCAGGCGTAAGTATCTTCGAACGACGCGGTGTTTGGCTGTAACTCATTTGAATGGGCCGACATCTGCGCCGCTTTATCCAAAGCTTCACCTCTTAACGATAAATAGTACGCGTAATTATTCAGCGAAAAGGCGTTATCCGGATTATAGCTTAACGATTTATCATAAGCATCGTCGGAGTTTTTATCATCTTTTAACTCATGATAGCAATCACCAAGTGACGAATAGCTTAATGATAACAACTCTTTATCGTCTGTAGCTAATAACGTTGCTGTTTTTATATAGTTTATAGCCTTATCGTATTTTTTTTGCTGTGAGTATGCGATGCCTACCAAATAATTCATCCAGGCCTGGTTAGGGAAATAGGATAATGCAACCTCGCCATCTTTTATGGCAGCATCATATTCGCTATTGCTGATCTCGATCCTTACCAACTGATCATATACTTCATAATGCTGCGCATCAATGGATACTGATTTGCGATAGGAATTTTCTGCATCGGCATATTTTTCATTCTGGGCAAGCATATCGCCATACATGGCCCATGCTTTATAATCATCCGGATGGGCAACGGTAATTGTTTTGCTTAACTCCAGCGCGCTTGCTTTTGCATTCGGGTCAGGGAATTTGGGGATGTAGCCGGAAATTATCTTTATCTCCTGATCAATATCCAGATCAGGACTTTGGAAAGCCAGTTCTATCTGATTATAGCAATCTTCATATTTTTTTTGCTCCCGATAAACATCAGCCAAAGCTAAATGCAGCTGCGGATTTTTAGGATTTGTCTTCTCTGCCGTTTGTAAAACCTTAAGCGCTTTATCTTCAAAATTATTAGAGTTATAAAGCTCGGCAAGTAGCAGGTAATATCTAATTTCACTTGGATTAGCATCTATCATCTGTTGTGCCTCAGCAGCAGCCTGATCTATCTTGCCTTGTTTTAAATATATTTTTTGGCGGCCCGCCAGCACGTTATCATCCATACCGCCATTCATTTTTATAACTTGATCGTAAACCTTTAACGCGTCATCATACTTTTGCTCATAGTAAAGGACTTTAGCATAGTCCATCCTATAATCGGTGTCATCTGCATCAATCCTGATCAATTGCTTAAACGCGCCTTCCAGTTTCGTAGCATTATTTGTTTTTTCGTAACACTCGGTAAGCGCCATCCAATACCATTTGTTATCGGGATTTACAGCAACAGCATTTTCCAATAATCCCTGGGCGTTGGTGTAATCTTCTTTACTGACTTTTAGCTCGGCAAGCTGATAAAGCGCGGCATCGTTCGAGGGCTCCATCTGCAGAACCCGGTTAAACATCTCTGCAGCCTGACTGTAATTTTCGGTCACCTTGGCTTCCATAGCTGAGTAGAAAAGCTGTTTAACCACCAGGCTATCCATCTGGGTCATTTGCCGGGCAGGGGCTATAGTTGCCCCACTGCCGGTTTTACTTTGAGCCAAAGCAAAAAACGGCATTATTAATAATGAAGATATAAGCAGCCTGAATTTCATTTAATTAACTAACACCTGTATGACCATAACCACCAACTCCGCGCGAAGTTTCATTTAAAACCTCTACTTCTTCCCAATCCACTTTTTCGTGTTTAGCTACAACCATTTGCGCTATCCTGTCGCCGGTATTTATTTCAAACACTTCCGTTGATAGGTTGATGAGTAGTACTTTTATTTCGCCACGATAATCCGCATCAATAGTACCCGGCGAATTTACAATACCAATACCATGCTTAAACGCTAAACCACTGCGCGGGCGTATCTGCGCCTCAAAACTTTCAGGCAGCTCAATATGCAGGCCTGTCGGTATCAGTTTACGTTCCATTGGCGCAAGGGTTACAGTTGTTTCCACATCGGCGCGAAGATCCATACCCGCGGCGTGCAATGTTTCATAAGCCGGCAGGCTGTTTTTTGATTTGTTTATTACTCTTATAATCATGTTAGCCCCCTTTAAATCTCCCCCGGCAGGGGAGACTTTATTGATATTTTTTTATCGTTTAAATATAGCCTTTAGGTTATCGCGTTCAAAATAAAATGCGGCAGCAGCATATAATAATAACATGGCATCGCCTATGTATAAATTACGGTTAAATACGTAGAAAGAAAAGTAAACCACTATTGCCGACGATATAATATAAGCAAGGTTCTTTTTAATATTATACGGTATTGGGTAGTTTTTTTGTCCCCAGATGTAGGATAGTATCATCATGGTAGCATAAGCTATCAATGAAACCCATGCAGAAGCCATATAACTATATTTCGGGATAAAAATAACATTCAACACAATAGTTAAAATAGCGCCTATACCCGATATATATAAGCCGTATTTAGTTTGATCGGACAGTTTGTACCATACCGATAAGTTCATGTAAATCCCAAGACTTACATAACCGAATACCAATGGAGGTACTACACGCAAACCTGTCCAATAGAGGGCTGTTTGGGTTGCATTTGCCCCGTGTACAAAATATTTCAGGATTTGAATATTTGCTATGAGCGCGATAAATATCACACATACCGCAATCACAAAGTAATCCATAATGCGGGCATAAGTTTGGCCTGCATTTTTATTTTTGGCGTGATTGAAAAAGAACGGCTCAGCGCCTAACCTGAAGGCGTTTACAAAAATACTGAGGAACAGCGATATTTTGGCGCAGGCCCCATATATACCTACATCGTTCAAACTACCATGTGGTAGCAACTTGCCTAATAATATCTTATCCATGTTTTCATTAACCAGGTAGGATAAATTGGCAATGAGCACCGGCCAGCTATAACTGTACATATTCCACAGCATTGCTGTATCAAAATCAAACCTTATTTTTAATAGTTCAGGCAGTAAGAGTAATAGCGTAACAATACTCGACAAAAGTTCAGATACAAACACATAGCCTACCCAACCTTTGGTATACCATTGCATTATCCAACCCGAACCCAACAAATTATGTTTCAGCCAAAAAGGTATTACTACTATAAAAGTAACGTTAAAAGCAATAAACACTAAAACGCTTGCCAGCTTGATCAAGCCGTATCTGGATGGCCGGCCATCTGCGCGGATCTTGGCGAAAGGAATGGCACACCAGGCGTCTATGATTACTATCGACAGGAAAAGATAAACATATTTTACAAAGTCGACGTGGGTGGTACCGGTTGCAGCCGCTACATGGATGCCTTTGGAAGCCATTTTTTGCGCATGGCTGATGTCCACAAAATTGGCAATGTTACCAATAAATGGCAATGAGCATAGCAAGAATATGATGGTTATAGCAAATACCGAAGCAAAGGCGTTATTATAAACACGTTGCTTGTTATCGGCATGCTTGTTAAGGTAGCGAAAGAAGGTAGTTTCCATCCCGAACGACAGTAAAGCATTCGTCATAGAAACATAGCTGTACATGGTTGTTAATATACCATATGCTGCTGTTGGGTAGGCCCAGGTATAAAGCGGAGTAAGAAAAAAAGTAAGCACCCTGCTAGCAATGGTGCTTATGCCGTATACCGCGGTTTGGCCCGCGAATTTTTTAGCTGTTGACAATGGTTTTTCTGGTGATTTAAAGGTGTTCTCTACCACAAAAAGTTCTTTTTCACTACCTCAAAATTACGATAGTTTTTTAATTCGCCTTCATGCGACTCAACGGAGGTTACTTCTGCTTTTTCCGGGCCTTCTTTGCACCAATCCAAAAACATATCCAGCAAGCCGCTTTTAGCTTCGGCCGCGATCAGTACATCCCCATTCTCCGCATTTTTAATATAACCACGCACGCCCAACTGATCGGCAACGGCTTTGGTCGACATGCGGAAGGATACGCCTTGTACTTTGCCTTTAACGGTAATATCTAAATGCTTCATAATCCAAGCCCCCTCTAAATCTCCCCCGGTAAGGGAGACTTTACTTTGTTTACTTATTAATCTTGAAGCCCTCCCTTCCGGGGAGGGTTGGGTGGGGCTTGTTCCGTCCAAAAATAGTAATGTTTTGATCGTAAATCAATTTGATTGTGATTGGCTATAATTATATTACAGAAAAGAAACTTATTTCAACATAAATACCTGCGATGGGAAGCTGGTATCGTTATAAACTTCTTTCAAACCGATCACTTTATCAGTAGTATCAAACGCCATTATTTGGCGGGTATTGTTGTTATAGCCGGGCCATTGTGGTAAGGTGGCGATGTTGGGATTGCCAGTTTTGATGAATGCTACCCATGCGCCATGCATATTAATAGTTAATTGCTTTTTGGCACTATCGGTTATGGAATTTACGTCGCGGGTGTTCCAGATGTATTGCAGCTCCTGGGCGTGTTTGGCGCCGAAAGGTTTACCATCGTCATATTTAAAACGATATAACCACACAGGAATATTATTTTGCGCCAGTATTTTTGCAAAACGATAAGAATGCATTTGGTACATGTACTGCGTTAACACTTTTACTCCGGCGGCGTAAGGCGAGTCTGTTTTTAATTGCTGATGATATCCGGCATAAATTATAGGGTATTCATCACCAAATAAGGCTTTTAAATAAACTTTGTTATCTCTATCCAGGTCTTCGTTTGGATTAAAGAATAAAGCTGCTTCATATTCATTGGTGCCGATGAGCGCTTTTATACGGGGGAGGTTAGCACTTGCCGCATATTTATAGCCATCTTCTTTAATCACTTCCCCATCATAAACCGGCCCGAAGAAAGAGTTACCACCAATGCCTTCGCAAACGATCCCCTGTATCTTCATGATGGAATCAGCAGGCATTGTCAAGAGCTTTTTCACACCCGGCTGACCAAGGTTCATTTGATGCAAAATGCGTAACCGCTCATTTTTAGCTGTTACGGTATCGCGGATACATTGTACCGAGCCGCTTTCAGCAATGTACTGACTGAATAATCCTTTTGATTGTGGCGATACAAGTACGGCGCTGATGAGCTTCGCCCCTGCCGATTCGCCCATGAGGGTTAACCGTTTCGGGTCGCCGCCAAAGGCCGCTATATTTTTGTTGATCCATTTAAGCGCGGCAATTACATCCAACACACCACAGTTGCCCGATTCCGCATAACGCTTGTCTACATCGCCCAAATACAAAAATCCGAACGCACCTAAACGGTAATTAATGGTGATGGTCACAATATCATCGTTATCAGCAAAAGCGTGTCCGTTCATCCCTTTGCCCGAGCCGTTGGTCATGCTGCCGCCATGTACCCAAACTACTACCGCGCGTTTATGATTATCGGCTTTGGGTGTATATAAATTTAATGATAGGCAATCTTCGGAACCTATTATTTTATTACCAGATGTTTGCGTGGCTACGGAACCAAATTTTATTGCGGATAAGGTATCCGCCCATAAAGCGTGCCCAATCGGCGGCATAAACCTTAAGGTGCCAACAGGTGGGGCAGCATAAGGCACACCTTTAAAAACCTGTATTTGATCTTCAATTACACCTCGAATATATCCTTTATCAGTTTTTACTACAGGGCTGTTTTGGGCAGATGCTTTACAAGCGGTGCAAATGATCAGCAATAAAACAGCAAACCTGATTTTTGAAAGCATGCAACTAAATTAATCTTTTAACTTTTGATTCGGGTGTTAAATTTAGCCCATTAACATTGGTTATTAAATTAAGACCGGGGGTTTTACCAGTTTCTAATGTACCTTTTTGGTGATCAATGCCTAAAAATTCGGCACCATTTATGGTGGCCCATTCCACCAGTTTAGCTGTGCTGATAGCCGGATACTTGTTTTGTATAGTTTGCATTTCACTCAAAATACTTAAACTCTGGTTTGATGCAAGGCTATCGGTTCCCAGGGTAATGTTAAAACCCTGATCAACAAAAAGATTGATCTTAGGTAATTTATGTTCGATATACAAATTAGCATTAGGGCAAAAACACCAATTAATTTTACGGTCGAAGCGTTTAAGGAAATAGATATCTTTTAAATTAGTACAAGTGTTATGCACCATCAATATTTGCTGCTTACTGGTTAAAAGCGGGACTATGGATTGCATGGAGTTACGGGCCTGCGGCTTAAAATGGGTTATATCCATACCGAAATATTCATACAACTCCGTAAACTTCCCTAATTTATACCTGAAAAATTTATTTTCATCATCACACTCCTGGTTATGAATACTTAGGGGGTTATTATGCGTTTCGCAATATTTTTTGATCAGCCTGAATAGTTCCTTTGATACTGAATACGGCGCATGCGGTGTTATAGAAACCGATTGTTTCTTAAACTCCGCCATCAGGTTTAATGCATTTTCAAAAAGTTCTTCGGCCCTATTAGGTAAAAAGCCGAAAATTTCAACAAAAGTATGGTAGTGTAATTTGCTTTTAGCTTTAATAGCTATGGTACTGTTATTGTTTGATATATCGCCAACGGCAACAATGCCGTTTTCAAACATATCATTATCGGCCTTCTCGGCAGCCGCGGCAATCAGGCCATCGTCGGTAGTGCCCCGTTGTTTGGTTATTTCTTTAATAAAATCAACCAGACCTGTTTTGGTTGGCACTTTCCCCAGCATATGCGAAAGTTCCAAATGGCAATGGGTATTAACAAATCCGGGACAGATTATACCACTCAATTTTTCGGGAGGGGGATCAGTACTTGATGTTAAATCTGAAACAGAGAGGATTTTTCCACCCTCATCAACAGTAACAATTCCATTCTTGATAGGATCGGCATAAACAGGAAAAACGTAATCGGCAGTAAAACTTTTCATCAAATAAAACTTAGCATCTTCATATAAATCTTTTTTTAAAACCCGTTCCTATCATTTAAACAATATAATTAACTTAAAGTTATTGTTTATTAATTAAATAAAAAAGATGACTTAAAAAAAAGCAACATTTTTTTAAATTGAGTACCTTTGCAAAAGTGAACATCGTAAAAGAGAAAATAGACATCCGTAATATAAGCTTGCAAACCTTGCAGGAGCACTTTACCCGTATGGGTGAAAAGAGCTTTAGGGCGAAACAGGTTTACGAATGGCTTTGGAAAAAGTCATGTTCTTCTTTTGACGATATGAGCAATATTTCAAAGGAACTGCGCATTATACTGCATGATAATTTTGTAATAAATAATGTCAAAATTAACAATTCACAGTTTAGTGCTGATAAAACTATAAAAAATTCTTTTATTTTGCACGATGCGCACCTGATTGAGGGCGTTTTAATCCCCACTCCAGGCCGAATGACGGCCTGTGTATCATCTCAGGTGGGTTGTAGCCTTACATGTAAATTTTGTGCTACAGGATATATGGAGCGGAAACGCAACCTAAATCCCGATGAAATTTATGACCAGGTAGTGCTTATCAGCAAACAAGCCCAGGAAAACTACGGCATCCCTTTAAGCAATATTGTTTACATGGGTATGGGCGAACCTTTGCTGAATTATAAAAACGTGATGGACTCAATAGAGAAGATCACGAGCGAAGATGGTTTAAATATGGCGGCAAAAAGGATCACAGTATCAACTGCCGGCATCGCTAAAATGATTAAGAAACTGGGCGATGATGAGGTAAAATTTAACCTCGCGCTCAGCTTGCATGCCGCCAACGATGAAAAGCGCAATACCATAATGCCGATAAATGAGCAAAACTCCTTAAACGCATTAGCCGAAGCCCTTAAATATTACTACGCCAAAACCAAAAACCCAGTTACTTACGAGTATATTATATTTGACGGGTTTAACGATAATATACAGGATGCTGTTGAACTGGCCAAGTTTTGCAAGCACCTGCCCTGCAAAGTGAATATAATCGAGTACAACCCAATTGCTTTCGCCAATTTTATCAATGCAGGTGAGGATAAGGTGGAGAAATTTGCTAATTATTTAAAAAGCCAGGGTGTTAATACTCATTTGCGCCGCAGTCGCGGTAAGGATATTGATGCTGCTTGCGGGCAATTGGCTATTAAGGATAAAGCGGCTGCGGTTCAGGAATAATCTCATATCCTTCTTGTCATTTATCTCATTGTCATTCTTCGCTCCGCTCAGAATGACAAAAAATCTAAAAATTTTATTTTTCTTACTAAATTCATTGCATGAAATTATCACGCAGTTATCTTGTTGATTTTGTTGGGTTACTTTTTCCGCAGCTTTGCCCGGCTTGCGGCGAGAGTTTGATGGCTAACGAGCAGGTTATTTGTACGAGTTGCCAATATAGTTTGCCGCTTACTAATTTCCACTTGCAGCCTGATAATATCGTGGCACGCCAATTTTGGGGCAAGGTTAATGTGCAGGCGGCCTATGCACTATATTACTTTACTAAAGGGGGTAAGGTGCAAAATTTGGTACATCACCTTAAGTACAAGGGCATGCAGCAAATAGGTCATGCAGTGGGGAACATCGCGGGCGGGCAATTAGTTAAGAATGATGTTTTTTATTCGGCTGATGTGATTATACCTGTGCCGCTGCACAAAAAGCGGGAGAAGCAGCGCGGATACAATCAAAGCACTTGCTTTGCTGAAGGGTTAGCGCAAAAACTTAACGCCGTGGTTGATAATAATAGCCTGGCACGTATACGTGCTACAACAACGCAAACAAAAAAAGGGCGCTTTACCCGCTTTGAGAATATGCAGGAGGTTTTTTCAGTTATCAATCCTGAAGAGCTAAAAAACAAACACATTTTATTGGTGGACGATATTGTGACAACCGGATCAACGCTGGAAGCTTGCGCAGTGGAGTTGCTGAAAATTGATGGTGTAAAGCTGAGCATCGCCACCATTGCATACGCGGAGTAAACAAATTGATACAATGCCGGTTTTGGATTGATTATTGGTTGCTTTGAACATTATTAAATAAATCTATTATGCGTATTGTAACCCTTGAAGAACACGTTGTATTTCCTGAAATGATAGCCCTTATCCCTAAAGATAAACAAGGCGGCTTTGACCAATCACCCATGATGCAAAAACTTGCACCTGTATTGGCAGACGTTACCGGTGAGCGGTTAAAATCCATGAATGAGAGTGAGATTAGCGTACAGGTGTTGTCGGTTGTTAGTCTTGGAGCAAACATATTAAGCGCGGAAGACGGGCCGGCATTTGCCCGAAAGTACAATGATTTACTGGCGGAGAAAATATCTTCAGAGCCGGATAGGTTCGCGGTATTCGCGCATTTACCCACTACCAATCCGCAAGCGGCCGCGGAGGAATTAGAGCGAACCGTTAAAACTTACCAGTTTGTTGGCGCATTGATAAATGGTTTAACTAATAACGAGTTTTTGGATGATGATAAATATGGCCCCATACTGCAAAAAGCAGAGGAATTAGGGGTACCTATATACCTGCATCCGGGGATTCCGCCTAAGGCCGTTAAGGATGCTTACTATAGTGAGTTACCCAAACAGTCAGGCACCATATTATCTGTAGCGGGATGGGGCTGGCATTCAGAAACCGCTATTCATGTTTTGAGATTAATTATTTCGGGGACATTTGATAAATATCCTAAGCTAAAACTAATCATCGGCCATATGGGCGAAATGTTACCGATGATGATGGCACGTTGCGATAATATGTTCAGGCCAAATGAAAGTGCGGCCAATCAGCGTACCATCAGCCAAACGTTAAAAGATCAGGTTTATATTACCACTAGTGGATTATTTACACAGCCGCCACTAAAAATAGCTATTGAAACTTTTGGCATTGATAATATTATGTTCTCGGTGGATTATCCATTTAGTAGCAACGCGCAGGGCAAAGCATTTTTAGATGCAATGGATCTTCCTGTAGCCGATAAAGAAAAAATAGCCTATTTAAATGCCGACAGGATATTAGGGTTGAAACGCTAAATAGCGTTACATTTATACTTTTTGATATTTGCTTAGTTTCTCGAATAGGGTTTTAGGGTCGAATGGCTTTAATATAAAATCGTTCATTCCTGCGCTGTCCATCTGGTTAATTTCGCTACTAAGCATTGAAGCGGTTAATGCTATAATAGGCAATTGCTGAAAATAGGCGTCAATTTTTGAACGGATGATCTGCGTGGCCTCAATCCCCCCCATAACAGGCATATGGATGTCCATCAATACAACATCATAGTTCATATTGCTTGTTATTTTATCTACGGCTTCCTGTCCATTTTCGGCAAAATCAACCTGCGTACCCCATTTTTGCAATACTTTATTAACTAGTATCCGGTTAATCTGGTTATCGTCAACTACAAGTACATTTAAGCGCAGTCCTATTTCCATTTTATCGTTAGTGGTATTAGTATGATGTTTTGCTTTATTAAACGTAATGATAAACCAAAAAGTTGAGCCCTGGCCTAAAACGCTATCAACGTTTATTCTTGAATCATATAACTCAACCAAACGTTTGCTGATAGCAAGGCCTAAACCAGTACCTCCATACTTTCGGGTCGTATCCGCTTCAGCTTGCTTGAAAGATTCAAATATAGTGCCTAGTTTATCATTTGCTATTCCAATGCCGGTATCGGTAACCGCAAACCGTATGCGACTATTACCATTGGTTTCTTCTAAAACTTTTAGATCTATGGTTACACCACCGATATCTGTAAATTTAATAGCGTTGTTTACGAGGTTTAAAAGCACCTGGACCAACCTTGCACTATCCGCTATAATAAATTCCGGTATTGATTCGTCGATCGTTTCATTTAAGTAGATATTTTTTTCACTCACCCGGTATTGCATAGAATTTACTACACGATGAACCATTTCGCGCAAGTTAACCTCAGTTTTTTCCAACTCAATGTTGCCTGTTTCTATTTTAGTAAAATCAAGCACATCATTTATAAGCGTCATCAAATTTTCTGCTGAAAATTGAAGTATATCCAGGTTTTCCTTTTGTGATTCCAATGGGTTATTGTCAATCAATAAACGCGACATACCAATAACCGCGTTCAAAGGCGTACGTATCTCGTGGCTCATCACCGATATAAACATATCCTTAGCCCTATTCAATTGCAAGGCCTGTTCTTTAGCCGCGATCAGTTCCAGCTCTACCTTCTTTTTTGAAGTAATGTCGATAATAACCTCGATATATTTATCAACGTCGCCATCCGGGGTTAAAATAACCGAGTTTATTACGGATATCCATAATGGTTGCCCATCTTTTCGATAGGCTAATAAGTCAACCTCAAAAGATTGCTTATTTTGGGATAATCGCCGGGCGCGCTCAATAATCGAAACATCGGTAAGTTCCCCTTTTAAAGCGTCGCCCAAATGCTTATCCTTAACATCATTTATATTATAGCCGGTAATTTTCTCAAAAGCACTATTTATCCATTCAACCTTACCATTACGGTTATTTATAACCACACCACTGGTGGTGCTACTGGCTACTAGCGAGAGTAATTTTAGTTGTTCCTCGGCAGCTTTACGTTCTGTAATATCAACAGCTACTGTTATTTGGCGCTCAACCTCACCCATTTCATTCAGCAATGGGCTATTTGAAAAATATGCCCAAATGGACGAGCCATCCTTGCGATATATCTTCAGCTCAAGTTCATAGGGTTTCCTTTGTTTTACTGCCTCCTCTGCTTTGTCAAATCCAGCCACATTACTTTCTTCGCCCATTAACCTTTTGCCAAGGGTTTTCCCCCGCACTTCTTCTAGCGTATAACCGAGTATACGTTCCAGTGCCTCATTCATCCATATCACTTTACCATCTTTATCGCGTATCAAGGTGCCGCTTGGCGATTTGCGGGCCGCAAATGATAATATATCAAGGTCTTTTTCCGCATTCTTACGCAATGTAATATCTATTACTATACGTATAAACTTATCTATTTTGCCTTCGGCATTGTGTACAACTGAATTAACAACAGATATCCAGATCGGCTTGCCATCTTTACGGTGTATCAATAAATCAGCCTGGTACGATTCTTTTTTGCTGATCGATAGATCTAATTTTTGTTTTTGATCAGGAGTGGGTGTTCCTTTTAGTACCTCGCGTAAACGCTGATCTTTTAAATCGCTTAAGGAATATCCTGTTATTTTCTCAAAAGCTTCATTAGTCCAGATTACCTCATCATTCGCATTACTTATAATTACGCCATTGTAAACTTTACTTGCCACAAGCGACAATTGTTCAAGCTCTGCTAATAACTTTTTTTGATAAGTTATATCGCGGCCGCTGGCATACCATTTGCCTTCTTTTGTAATTGCACACCAACCTATCCACCTTACCCCCTTATCGGCAGTAATGGTTTCGGTTTCAATTTCAAATGCTTGTTTAGATGTTATCGCCTTTTCAATAACCGGTACAAATTGCTCACGGTTCTGCCCAACAACAAACTGCCATAATGATTGACCAATGGCTTGTTGTGGCGTGTAACCTAACACATTTTCTATAGCATCATTTATCAATTCAATATTGGAATCCCTGTCGGCTACTAAATGAATTTCGGGCGAACTGTTAAATAAGCGATAAAAATCTTTGTGGACAGCTAATGATTCTTCAAGCTCCTGTTTTTGCTTTTTCAATAACAGATGCGACATTACTTCATCAGCAAGTGTGCGCAGGGCATCTTTTTGTTCGGCGGTAAGTTTTCTGGGAACCTGGTCAATAACACATAGGGAGCCTAAGCGATGACCGGCAGGATCAATAAGCGGTGCCCCTGCATAAAACCTTACGTCAGGGGCACCGGTTACAAATACATTATCTTTAAATAAGTCGCTTTCAAGCGTATTGTTTATCTCAAGTATTTTATCATCCAGAATGGTATAGTTGCAGAAAGCGTCCGCGCGCGGGGTTTCTCCTACATCTATTCCAAACTTTGATTTAAACCACTGTCGGTCCTCATCAATTAATGAAATAAGGGCAATAGGAACCTGGCATATATAGGATGCCAGGCGCGTAATGGCGTCATACTCCTTCTCAGGCAATGTATCAAGTACATTGTAGGAATTTAGCGCCGTTAGGCGTTTATTCTCATTTTCCGGAGAGGTTTCTGTTTTGGCCACTTTTATTTTTAATCCAACGCTTTATTATGTTTGTATAATGGAAAGTCTTCCATCAATTTATGTACCCTTTTACGTATCTTTTTGATTGAATTTTCATTTTCCGGATCGGCGATAACCGCGTCTATCAGCTCCACAATATGTTCCATTTGTTTCTCTTTCATGCCGCGGGTGGTAATTGCCGCTGTACCTACGCGTATTCCTGAAGTTACAAATGGTGATTTATCGTCATAAGGCACCATGTTTTTATTAATGGTGATGTCTGCGGTAACCAACGCGTTTTCGGCTGCTTTACCGGTTACATTCTTATTGCGCAGATCGATCAAAATTAAGTGATTATCGGTTCCACCAGATACTATTTCGTAACCGCGGTCAATAAATGCTTTAGCCATAGCTGCCGCATTCTTTTTAACCTGTACAATGTATTTCATATAATCCTCGCTCAAGGCTTCGCCGAAGGCAATAGCTTTTGCCGCGATAATGTGCTCCAACGGGCCACCTTGTATACCCGGGAAAACAGCCATATCTAATAAATTAGACATCATGCGGATTTCACCTTTTGGAGTTTTGATGCCCCATGGGTTTTCAAAATCTTTACCTAGTAATATCAGGCCACCACGCGGGCCACGTAATGTTTTATGTGTAGTTGTAGTAACTATATGGCAATATGGCAGCGGATCAGTTAATAAACCACGTGCTATTAAACCTGCAGGGTGCGAAATATCAGCCAAAACAAGTGCACCGATTTCGTCGGCTACTTTGCGTATAAATTCGTAATCCCAGTCACGCGAATATGCCGAAGCGCCGCAAATGATCATTTTTGGTTTTTCTTTTAAAGCAACTGCTTTAAGCTGATCGTAATCAACATAACCGGTATCTTTTCTAACCCCGTAAAAATGTGGCTCATATAATTTACCAGAGTAATTTACAGCTGAACCATGGGTTAAGTGGCCACCGTGCGAAAGGTCGAAACCTAATATTTTATCTCCCGGCTGCAAGCATGCCAACATTACTGCCGCATTAGCTTGTGCACCTGAATGCGGCTGAACGTTTGCCCACTCGGCGTTGAATAATTGTTTAGCACGCTCAATAGCAATAGTTTCAATTTCATCAACCACCTGGCAACCACCGTAATAGCGTTTTCCTGGTAAGCCTTCGGCATATTTATTGGTTGCTACTGAACCTGCAGCTTCCATAACCTGCCGGCTTACAAAGTTTTCAGATGCGATAAGTTCAATACCTTCTTCCTGGCGTTGTTGCTCTTCGTCTAACAGCTTAAATATTAATTTGTCTCTTTTCATGCGATGGTTTAAAAACGCCGCTAAGTTAGCAAAAAATCCCTTTTTTGATAGTTAAGTAATTAGAAGTTAGCTATTATTAAACAAAAAAAGCAGGAATTTGTGTTCCTGCCTTGCATGTATTTTTACTTTGTATTGCTATTCGCTCCGCAAACTTTTTACCGGATTAGCGAAAGCCGCCTTTATGGTTTGCAGCATAATGAGTAATGCGGTTATAACCGTTAATAATGCTATCGAAAAAACAAAAGGCGAGAGCGATATATTGATCTTGTAAGCATAATCATCCAGCCATTTTTGCATCATAAAATAAGCCAACGGGCAAGCTATTAAACCAGCAATTAAAACCACGCCCAAAAAATCTTTCAGAAAAAGTGACGTGATGCCAGCAACAGATGAGCCCAGTACCTTACGAATACCTATTTCTTTTGTACGTTTTTGGATGCTTAATGATATTAAACCCAATACGCCAAGTAGCACAATTATTATGGCTAAAAAAGTGGCGATGTAGGCAGCTTTTTTAAGTTGCAATTCCGTAGCGTAAAGCTGTTTAAGTGCATCATCCATAAACTTGTATTCAAATGGGGCTCCCGGCATTAACTCGGCCCATCTTTTTTGTAAGGCAGACAGGTTTTGTTGTATGTCACCCGGTTTCAACTTGATAGAGAAGTAACGGTAATAAGTACTATAATTAACATTATTAAATGTGATTGGAAGTATCTTATCCTGCATCGATCCGAAGTGAAAATCAGCAGTAACGCCGCGAATGATAGATGCAACAGGGTAACCGGGCGACATTATTTTTTGGCCAATGGCATCATCGTCATTTTTAAATCCCAACGCTTTTGCTTCTGTTTCGTTGATCACCACATCGCTACTATCTGCCAGGTTAAAAACAGGTTTAAAAAACTGCCCGGCCTTTATTGGAATATTATAGGTTGAAGCATACTGATTATCAACAGTTAACCCTTGTGCTACTATAGTTTGTGACGGGTTTGCACCCTGGCGGTAAACCTGGTAATTACCACCGTTTGCGCCATCTGGAATTACATAAGATAAGGTAATGCCGCTTACCTGGGGCATTTGTGAAAGTTGGTATCGAATCGCTTCCATTTTTTGGACACCCTTTGGCGACCAATCTCTTGGCACTTGCGAATAGATCACATTATCTTTATTATAGCCTAAATTGTTGTTAAAGAACAGGCTGATCTGTTGCGAAATAACAATCGCGCCTATAAAAACAATGGCCGCTATAGTGAATTGAAAAGCCACCAGCGTTTTGCGGAATAATACACTTTCTTTTACTGAAGATAGTTTCCCTTTCAGGGAATCAACAGCTTTTAAGGCTGATAAAACAAGCGCCGGATAAATTCCTGCTAACAAGCCAACTAACAAAGCAACCATAAATGGTAGCGGAATAAAATATAATGGGAAACTAAATAAACCGGTAATCTCTTTGCCTAATACATTGCTAAAAAAAGGCCTCGCTAACAGGTATATTCCTAAAGCCACCAGTGTTGCTATCATAGCAATTAGAGTCGACTCCGCCAGAAATTGCCATATCAGCTGTTTGCGTAAGCTGCCCATTACTTTACGTATGCCCATTTCCCTCATTCTTCCCGAAGCCCGGCCAATACAAATATTTACGAAATTGATGATTGCCATCAACAAAATAAACAAAGCAATACAGGACAGTGTACAGGTCATTTTTTTAACTACGCCGCCTTCAGTAATCATATTATAATCCTTTAAAGCAACCAGGTAGGGCGTTAAATTTTTGCTGACCTGCTCTGAAGTGTTTTTGTGAAGCAAGGCAATCATAGCTTTTTCAACTGTCTTAGGATCTATACCTTTTTTTAGTTCGATATAATCCACTATATAGGTATTATCCCAACCACTCAAATTTCTTTTGAAATATTTTGCCGCATCAGCATTAACAAAGAAGTCGGAAACATTGCGTGCGCTTACGGCAGTAACGGAGTTCTGCGAAATATCTCCCAATACCCCCGAAACCGTAAAATCGTGTTTATCGCCTGAAAAACTCTCAAAATTCAGCAATTGCCCAACTATATCTGTACGGCCAAAATATTTCATCGCCATTTGCGAAGTAATCACTACGGAAAAAGGATCATTTAACGCGGTATTCGCATCGCCTCGTAGCAGTTTAAAACCGTACATATTAAGCAAAGTGCTATCGCCTACCTGTACCGTTTCACGAAAATGCTTATCTCCCTTTGATACGTTGGTGGTTATACCGTCAAACCGGTAATAATTAGTAACTAAGCCTGGATAGTTTTCTTTAAGCGCCTTGGGTAATTCCGCGGAGCTGCCAATTTCAAAGCCCATGTTGGGGTCTTTCCATTTGCTTTGGATGATATATTGATCATCCGCATCCTTTAATTGGCGGTTTACCTGTAGCTCGCCCCAAACATAAGCGCCTATCAGCAAACTGAAAGCTATACCTATTGAAAGACCGAAAATATTGATGATAGAAAAAGCTTTATTTCTCCAGAGGTTCCGCCAGGCAATTTTGATGTAGCTTTTAAGCATGATGATAATATTGGGGTTGTTACAAATGTGCAACACAATCACTAATTATCTTAATGCCAATATGTTAAATAATGTTATTTATTGGAATGGCGGACCCGCAGATCGGAAGAAGATTCTTCGCTCCGCTCAGAATGACAAAGGGTTTGAGTATGTGGTGTTATTCTAACTCTTTCGTAGCTATCCAAAAGTTATTATAACCCAACCCTACTTCTATTTTAATTAACTCCTGCTGCAGCATCTCCAGCATGGCTAAAAAGTTATAGACAAAGTGCACTTTGTTATCGGAATTACCGGCGAGGGATTTAAAATCGAGCATTTTATTGATGTTCAATAATTGCTTTATGGCTTCTTTTTGCTTTTCGATGGTGTAGGGATATTGGACAATGGTATGGGTAACCTGCTTCTCGCGGCTTTCATAACTTTTGTTTAGGCGGTCATAAACCATCATTAGTTTGTACAGGCTTAGCTCCTGCAACTCGTCGCCGGGCAATGGCACTTTCTCCACCTGTTCCAGGTCGTAGGCTATATTGCCGCGTTTTTCCTGCTTAAAACGGTCATCCTCATAAGGGCGAAGCTCTTCGCATACCTGCTTTATTTTTTTATATTCGATCAGTTTGCGGATCAGGTCTTCTTTGTGGTCAATTTCGTTACCAGCTTCATCCACCTCAAATCGCGGCAACAGCATTTTAGCCTTGATGCGCATCAGCGTAGCGGCCACAAAAATAAATTCGCTGGCAACCTCCATGTTAAGAGTAGCCATGTGGTGCAGGTAATTCAGGAAGTCGTCGGTAATTTTGGCAATGGGAATATCCTGAATATTCAGCTCATCCCGCTCAATAAAAAAAAGCAATAGATCAAACGGCCCTTCAAACTGGGTTAGTTTAATTTCAAAACCTTCTTCTACCATTGTCATCAACCAAAAATAAGTTAATTGAACTCAAAAAGTAAATAATCGAGGCAAAACAATAATTACTTCTTGATACCCTGTTTTTTATTATAAAATAACTTACTTTGTAAGTTAAAATACTGTTAAGAATGGCAATGCAGGTACCAGCCGGAAATTTACTTCAAAACATACAATATCCATCTGATTTAAAGCAACTTACAGAGGGGCAACTCGAGCAGGTTTGCCAGGAATTACGCCAATATATTATAGATGTGGTGTCGGTAAATGGCGGCCATTTCGCCGCGAGTTTAGGTGTTGTTGAATTAACCGTGGCCCTGCAATATGTACTTAACACTCCTTACGACCAGTTAGTATGGGACGTTGGCCACCAGGCTTATGGCCATAAAATACTTACAGGCCGCCGCGATCAGTTTCATACAAACCGTTTGTATAAAGGCATAAGTGGCTTCCCAAAACGTTCTGAAAGTATTTATGACGCGTTTGGCGTTGGGCACTCCTCCACCTCTATTTCTGTAGCATTGGGTATGGCTGTAGCTTCGCAATATAAAGGCGAAACCGACAGGCAGCACGTAGCCGTAATAGGTGATGGCGCCATGACCGCGGGTATAGCTTTTGAAGCTTTGAACCACGCAGGTATCGAAAACTCGAACCTGTTGGTTATTTTGAATGATAACAACATGGCTATTGACCCCAACGTGGGCGCTTTGAAGGAATATCTGACTGATATTACCACCTCAAAGCCTTACAACCGTTTTAGGGATGACATTGCTACAGTACTTACCAAAATATCGGCAATGGGGCCGGATGCTTTTAAATTCGCCAAGAAGATCGAGAAAAGCATTAAAGGCACTTTACTTAAACGCAGTAATTTTTTCGAAGCGTTACAATTTCGCTATTTTGGGCCGATAGACGGGCACGATGTGGAGCATTTGGTTAAAGTGCTAAAAGACCTGCGCGATATACCGGGGCCAAAATTATTGCATTGCGTTACTACCAAAGGTAAAGGTTATGCTTTGGCTGAAAAAGACCAAACTAAATGGCACGCTCCCGGCTTATTTGATAAAATAACCGGTGAGATAAAAAAGACTAAATATGATAAGCCGCAACCTCCTAAATATCAGGATGTTTTTGGTAATACCATAATTGAGCTTGCCGAGCAAAATCCTAAAATAATGGGTATTACCCCGGCGATGCCTTCGGGGTGTTCATTAAACCTGATGATGAAGGCTATGCCTAACCGGGCGTTCGACGTGGGTATTGCCGAACAGCACGCGGTAACGTTTTCTGCCGGATTAGCCTCGCAGGGATTGATCCCGTTTTGCAATATATACTCCAGCTTTATGCAAAGGGCGTATGACCAGGTGATACATGATGTGGCTATACAAAAATTAAATGTTGTTTTTTGCCTTGACCGTGCCGGGATAGCCGGTGCCGATGGGCCAACGCATCATGGCGCTTATGATCTGGCTTATATGCGGTGCATCCCGAATATGACGGTATCCGCGCCAATGAATGAGGAAGAACTACGCAACCTGATGTTTACCGCGCAACAGGATGATATGGGGCCGTTTGTAATACGTTACCCGCGTGGCAATGGTGTTATGGTTGATTGGCAGCGCCCAATGAAAGCTATACCTGTTGGTAAAGGCCGTAAAGTATGCGATGGCGAAGAAGTTGCCATCCTAACTATAGGAACGATTGGTAATGAAGTAGTAAAAGCTAATGCCGACTTAAACGCCGAGGGTTATTATCCCGCGCATTATGACCTGCGCTTTGTAAAACCGCTGGACGAAGCTTTGCTACATGATGTTTTCAAGAAATTCAGCAAAGTAATTACCGTTGAGGATGGTTGCCTGGAAGGCGGCATGGGCAGCGCGATACTTGAATTTATGGCTGACCACAAATATAAAGCTGATGTAGTACGCTTAGGAATCCCTGACCATGTGATTGAGCACGGTGAACAGCCTGAGTTATGGGCCGAATGCGGTTATGATGCCCAGGCAATTGCCGCACAGGTTAAAAACATGGCGGGCAAACGTAAGGCACATACGATTGCTTCGTAATTGGTTGATTGGTGAGTGGTTGATTTAGTTAAGTAGTTTCAACAGCAACTCACTAATAAATAATACTTTATTCAAAGTAATTAAGCATTTTATAACCACCTTTTTTTAGATAGTCGTCTCTTTTAACGAGGTGGAGATCCGACTTTACCATATCGCTCACTAAAGCCTGCAAACTATATTTGGGTTGCCAGCCTAACTTTTGTTTTGCCTTTGATGCATCGCCGATTAACAAATCAACTTCGGTTGGTCTAAAATATTTCGGGTCGATCTTTACTACGGTTTGGCCAAACCTTAAGGCGTCAGGGTTTAAACCTAATTCCTGAACTTTTTGTTCGTCAATATCTATAATAACTCCTTTTTCGTTTTGATCCTTACCGCTGAACTCAACCTCGATACCCAGCTCTAAAAAGGCCATTTTTATAAACTCCCTAACGGTGGTAGTGATGCCGGTGGCTATTACAAAGTCCTCGGCTTTATCCTGTTGCAGCATCAGCCACATGGCTTCCACATAATCTTTGGCATGGCCCCAATCACGTTGCGCGGATAGGTTGCCGAGGTACAATACATCCTGCAAGCCTAAAGCTATTTTTGATACGGCACGGGTAATTTTGCGGGTAACGAAGGTTTCGCCGCGTACAGGGCTTTCATGGTTAAAGAGTATGCCATTGCAAGCGTAAATATTATATGCTTCGCGATAATTTACGATGATCCAGTAGCCGTACATTTTAGCTACAGCATACGGCGAGCGCGGGTAAAACGGCGTGGTTTCGCTTTGCGGCACTTGTTGTACCAAGCCATAAAGCTCGGATGTGGAGGCCTGGTAGATTCTTGTTTTGTTGCTTAAGCCTAATATACGAACTGCCTCCAATATCCTTAATACCCCTATCCCGTCTGCGTTAGCGGTGTATTCGGGGGTGTCAAAGCTTACCATAACGTGACTTTGGGCGGCGAGGTTATAGATCTCATCGGGCTGAATTTCCTGTATGAGCCTGACCAGGTTGGTAGAATCCGTCAAATCACCGTAATGCAGCTTGAATTTAACATTAGGCTCATGCGGATCGTGGTATAAATGATCAATACGATCTGTATTGAATGAAGATGACCTGCGCTTGATACCGTGCACCATGTAGCCTTTCTTCAGCAAAAACTCAGCTAAATATGCACCATCCTGCCCGGTAATACCTGTTATCAGCGCTGTTTTCATTAATAATATTATACCACGGTAAGTATATTACAATATTAGAGATTTAATTGCAAAAGGCGGGTATGTGGTTGTTTGAATTAATTTTAAATTTAGGGAATAAGTTATAACCTATTTCAGGATTATTAGATTGGTATTGTCTTATGAGCTTAAATTCAACCTGTGTAACTTCTGAATTAGAGGCGCTTTGAGACTCCCACAATATGTCTCTTGTAATAGTAAAACTTTTCCTTTGTTCAGGTGAAAAATCTAACTCTATTAATTTACTCAATGCGCTTCCAAAGTAGTTTATAGAATTAGTGATATCTTGACCAATATAAATTTTACCGTTGGGATAAGTAATTTTGTAAACTATTTTCATAAAAAAGCCACCGTTTAGGTGGCTTAAATATATCAATAAGTTTTTTAATTAATTCTTCCTACAAATTCGCTACAGCGTCCTCCAATTCCTCATACCATTCTTCGCCGTATTTACGAATGAGTGGATTTTTCAGGAATTCATGTACGCGTACCTGTAATTCATCACCAAAAGTACATGCCGGGCTGCAAATGCTCCAACGGTCATAATTCAGCACATCAAACTCCGGGTATTTGGTGATTCGGATGGGATATAGATGACAGGAGATTGGTTTTTTCCAGGTGATATCGCCGTTCTCGTAAGCTTTTTCGATAGCGCATTTGGTAATGCCGTTCTCGAATATTACATAGGCGCATTCTTTATTTACATCAACGCATGGTGTAGTGTAATCGCCTTCGAAATCGGTAACGTGGGTACCCACTCTTTCGATAGTCGCGATTCCTTTGGCGTTCATGTAGGGTTTTACCTTCGGATAGATCTCTTTTAATATATCCAGTTCGTCTGCATTTAACGGCGCGCCCGAGTCGCCTTCAAGGCAACAAGCGCCTTTGCATTTATTTAAATTACACACAAAGTTATTCTTCACTACATCCTCGTGCACCAAAACACTCCCTACTTCAATCATCATAATTAATTCTTTATTGCATTTAACGGAAATTTAAGCCCTTTGGCTCCCGTCAGATCCATTGTTATACTGCCTAAAATAACTTCAACCTGCGCCTTTACAGGTATCCGGTTATCATCATCAGTAATCCACAAATATAGCTTACTATTCTTTTTAAATATACGGCCGGGAATAATAGTTGGATTAAACTTAAGGCAATTAAATGTACCCATTGAGCAAGTTACCCTTTCCTTACCTACATAAGTGATCCCTAACGAGTTTATACCATCATCCAAAAAATACTTCAACTCAAATTTATCGCCCACATGCATTTTTGATATGTCAATGGTGCGGGCAAAATAATAAGCCGATACAAAATCAAATACCTTGCCTGTATACGGATAAGTACCTTTGTTAGCCGTTATCTTATCAGTTTCATGATTAAAAGTCACCTTATCGCTGTGGTTCCAGCTGCCTTCGTGGCGGTTCTCGGCATAATAGTAAGGCAATAAGGTTTTCTGATCTACGTAACTCTCGTAGCGGTTACGTACCTTATAAAAAACATCAAATGAACCGGCGGTTTTACCTTCAACTACAATATGATAAGCAGGATGTCCGTCGTATTTGATATCAGTATTTTCAACCTTAAGGTCGGCCTCGGCGGCAGTAAAAAAACCGTATTTTAAACGATAGCTTAATTGTTCACCTACTTTAAAAACGGGCTCGTTAACCATGGTTAATTCCTGCGCTTTAAGGCATACGCAGCTGATGATCAATAGTAGGGTTAGAAGGTATTTTTTCATTATAGGTGATAATAGTCTAATAAGTCTGAAAGCCTGATAATTTGACTCAAGACATTCGACTCAAGACTAATCTTTCCTTTTATAAATAGGAACTGTAGAGCAAGGTTCGCCAAACATCAGGCTCTTGGCTATAGGCGTTAATTTTTTGGTCAGTTCAACATAGGCTGATACCGGTACAGGTATATCGCCACAGCCCTTTAAAACGATGCGCTGGTCGCGATATTGTTCCAGATCAGCGCCAGATATACCTTTTATGAATAAAACGGTTTCTAACAGCTCTAAATCACCAAAAACAACCTCGTTAGCATATGGTGCTAACCGGTTTGCAATTAACATATATGCCCAGGCCGGTACAATGGCATCGGCAGTACAGGTTATGGCTACGTTTTTACCGGCATATTGAGCCCAGTCGTGCGCTTTTACAAACTCGCGAAAATCCTTTTCGCGCAGGATAAGCTCCATGTACAGGTTATCTTTAATATCATACAACACACGTTCGCCTTGCGGATAAAAAGATGCAGGATCAAGCGTTACCAAACCGCTTTGCGCTACTTTATTGATTATATTTTCCTGAATGTCCATAATGTTAATTTATTTGGTTCTACACCTGTCATTTCGACTGCAAGGAGAAATCTTCTTCGCCCTGTAATTCGATATGCTAGTTGTAGAAGACATCTCCCCTCCGGTCGAGATGACAATCTATCCTCTTAAATAAAAAATCCGGGAAAAGCTTTAACGCTGATCCCGGATACAAAATTACTTTTAATTTGGTTATAAGAACTTAACTCTGTAATCTTTTACATTCGCCTTATCTTTCAGCGCTTCCAAAATACTTTGTTGTGAGCGTTGCAATAAAGCCTGGCCTAGTTCCTGTTTTTGCCTTAAGGCATTTGCAAGTGGCGCGGGTTTAATAAAATTATCAACTGTAAACACATAAACGCCTGCCTGGCCAATAACCGGTGCAGATAGTTTGCCCGGCTGTGAACCAAATACAGTCCCTATTAATTTATATTCTGCCGATGAACCAGGGATTACCGGGTTAGCAAAAACTATATTCTGGATAGGATTAACTGTTGAGCCTGCTTTTTGCGCTACCTGGTTTATGTTAGATGCGCCACTAACCGCTGATTGTAGTTTATCAGCAAGCATTTTGCCTTTAACAGCAAGCAGTACCTGTGGTGCAATTTGCTTTTTAACAGCGCTTAAAGGCAAAGTACCTTTAGGGTTAATTTGTGTTAAACGAGCTACTACATACTGGTCGCCGCTGGTAAATACCTGGTCAGAGAAATCGCCAGTGCTTGCTTTATAAGCCCAGCGTACAATTTCGCGGCCGCTGGTTATTGTATTAAATGTTGATGCTATCGGGTTTAAATCAGGAGCCTGAACAACTTTTAAACCTGCTTTATTTGCTTGTTCGTCAAAATTATCGCCAGTTAATGTACCCAGGAATGCCTGAGCTTTGCTGTAAGCTGCCGATTGCGTTGCTGAACTTGCCGTTAATAATTTATCTACTGTAGCAACCTTAACTACTTTTGATGAGCCTTTTTGATCTTCAATATCGATAATATGCACACCGTATTGTGAGGTAACAATTTTTATATCGCCTTTTTTACCTTCAAAAACGGCATCCTCAAACGCGGGCACCATGCTGCCACGGCCAAACATCCCAAGTTCGCCACCTTTATCGGCAGATCCTTTATCAGCTGAATAAGTCTTAGCTAAATCAGCAAATGATTTACCGCTTTGAATCAATTTTTTGATTGAATCGGCAGTTGCCAATGTTTTTTCAGGGCTGCTGGTAATTGGCAACAGGATGTGCCTTGCTTTTACCGAATCGGGGCCTACTTGCTCATCAACCAATTTAGAAAGCTTGTAGCTGTTACCTGATAAGTAAGGGCCATAAACAAAGCCCTTAGCAGCGCCAAACATGATAGAATCTATTTTTGGATCGAGCTGACCTTTACGCTGGAAAGCAAGTGGTGCTTTTGTATCGGCATTTACTTCAACAAAAAGCGAATCATTAGTGCTGGCTTTAAATGCAGGTGCCAATTTATCAACCTGTGCTTTTACAACAGCCGAATCATCTTTTGATGGAGCCGCGTTAAACACAACGTATTCAATGCTCCTGTTTTCTTCAGGATTTTTGAATTCACCTTTATGGTCGTTATAGTAATTCTCGTAATCATCATCAGTTACCGTAACCTTACTGTCGGGTATTGATGCATAATCCAATTTTACATATTTAAAATTAACCAGTTTATTTTTAGCTTCGTAATCATCCTGTGCATCAAGCGCGTTTACGTATAAGCCATTTGATACTAACGCCAAATACTTTTCGGTACGTTTATCGTCAACAATATGATCAACAAATTCGTTCCATCGAAGCAGCATAGGATCATCGTTTTTAGCCGCTGAAATATTACTTAAAAAATTATTAAGCTTCGCCCTATCCACCTGGCCTGTTTGCGGGTTTCCGAATGCCTGTACAATTTGCGGGCTTGGATTATCGCCCTGGATCAATGAACGCTGTTCATCATCGCCCACAACTAAACCTAATTTGTCCATTTCCGCGTTCAGGATCTTTTCATTTACTTCCTGGCTCCAGGTTGATTCCTGTATATAGCTGGTGATTTGCGGTGTCATCTCAGTTTGGTGAGATTGCGCCTGGAAGTTGGCCGTATTTTGGTCAACCCGTTTATTAAACTCATCAACAGCGATCTTTTCGCCATTAATTTCGCCCATCTCGGTGTTGTCACCATGAAAAAACGAACCGCCATAATGTATAACCTCGCCTGCGATGAAAGCAAACATTGCAAAACCAATAACGATGACTAGTATCATCCCCATCCGGTTGCGCAAAAAACCCATTATTCCCATAAAAAAATTATATAATATTAATAGTACTCAAAAAAGAGGCGCAAGATACAACTTTTAGTAAAATTTTTTAATAGAAAAAAAAATAGTCAAAAAGCTGTGAATTATTGCGTTGGCGCATCAGTTACATTAAATATCCCGGTTGACTGTGTCATGGTCCAATGAGCCAGTGTTTGGTCGCTTTTAAACCCGGTACCATTCATGATATCCCCATTGGCCATTTTGATCTGCACCACTTTGTTGGAGTACATGGTTTTGGAGCTTTTATCCCAGATCAGCTCGTCTGATTTAAAGGTTTCGCCTTTTGCATTTTTGGCAACCACATTTTTATGGAACTCCAATTTATTACCATCCCCGCTTTGTATAGCTGTATCAGCTGTTAAAGTGCCCATTTGGGTCATATCCTCTTTATTAAAGAAAATAACATTAACAGTCTTGGGCATCAGGTTATAAGGCTTTTTACCCTGGTACTGCAATAACAAAGGAGCTAATACCCGAAAACGCACTTTCGCGGAATCGCTGTAAATTATATCAACACCGTGTATGGTATCAACATCGGTATTAACCTGGTTTGCTGATAGCTCGCGTATTTTATTGATATCATTTTCACAGGCCGAAAACAGCACGATACCTGTTACAATAGCCGGCCAAAATAATTTTGACAGAAGTTTTGCCCGACCCAACATGTTTGATTAATCAAGTTTGTATTTGGTGAACCACCTATCGTTAAGCGAGAATGATAAATGAAAATTAACATAATTTTCTTTTACAAGGCCGTTAGCTTCGGTGCCACGTGTACCTATTTCGGCAGCAAAATTTATTTTATAATAACTGGCATTACCCGGCCTTAACGGAAGGCCCAAACCAATGGTGATTGCTTTATCGGTAATATTGGTGCTAGAGTTGCCTGTTTGTACATCAACGTATGACTGATCATATATAACCCCTAAACGATAATCAACCGTTGCCCAATAGTTTGATAAGGCATTAGCATCGGGCGTAAACTGTCCACCTAAATTGTAAGTCCGGCTATTTTGATACTCCTGGTTTGTTACACCCGGTATGTTTAATTGCGACCAGTTACCCTGGCTGAATTCAGCCCCGATCAAAAATTTATTATCACTTATAAACGTTAAACCATAACGGCCTATATATGGCAAATGCAATTTTGCTTTAGGATCTTTTGTTTCTGTAAGTGTATCAGAAGCCACATTTTCATTTCCGCTACCATCATAAGTATATTGGCTCACGATGTTTGTATGCTGACTGTTTAAATTAGAGCTTAATGTAGCAGAGTAACCTAATATTAAATGTTTGGTATCACTAAAATCAATAGTATACTGGGCGCCTATATCATAGCTTGCACCACGAATGGCGTAAGTATCTTGAACACGAGAGTCTACCGCGCTGCTTAAGGTTGGCATTTCTGTTGAAGCATATTGATTCAGGTTGCCAAAAATGTAGGATGCATTGGCCCCTAATAATAAATGTTTACCTATCCCGAAACCGTAGCCGATATAGGCCTTTGATAAGTTTCCCTGGCCGCTGTATAAATTATTAACAGCATTAGTATCAATAACGTTGCCTGTGCCGAAATTCTTTTTTGTTGTTTGATAGCTATAGCCCATTTCGCTATATGGCTGTAAGCCAAAGCTGATAGCTGATTTTTTGGTTATCGGGAATGCAAAGGCAACATGGTCTAACCTGAAATTGCCATTAGTTTGGCTTGGCTGGCCGCTTTGGCTAAGGGTAGTAGTGTTACCATATATGCCAATATCAATAATTGTTAAACGCAGGCTGCCATAACTTGCCGGGTTTACCGGGTTTAAATTATAGTAACCACTAAAGTTATTTATTGCAGCGCCAAGGCCACCCATACCTAAGGTTTGTGGTAATGCCAACCGATCAAGGTTACCGATACCAAATTGCGAATAGGGCGAACTGGTAGTACTGGTAGTGCCTGTTGATTGTGACCTTGCCTGGAAAACTGTAAGAGCAAGTAAAAATGTTATAAATAGTTTAGTAAATTTAATCATTATGCTTTGTTATGGCTGCGTTTAATCCTTTAAGAACCAGGTAGGGCTCATTTTTAATATAGGGGGCAAAGATGCTATTTTTTAATAGGGTATCAAAAAAAATACTGTCGCCTCCTGTTAGTATAATATTAAGTTCGTTTTTATCTTGTTTATAGCTCGTTATAAAACCTTCAAGCTCATATTTTATGCCGTTTTGAACGCCCGATGTTATAGCGCTTTGGGTATTATTACCACTGATATTGTTAAAGGTGCTATCCTCATTAACAACAGGTAAAGCAGCGGTATAATAATTTAATGCTTTATAACGCATTTTTAATCCCGGTGATATACTACCGCCTGAATAATTTAAATCACTATCTACAAAATCATAGGTTATACAGGTTCCGCCATCTATCACCAAATTATTTTGACCCGGGTAGGCATAAGCAGCGCCTATAACACCAGCCAACCGATCGGGTCCTAAGGTTTTTGGGGTAAGATAATGATTTTTGATACCTGTGGTCATTCCGGTATTAAAATAGGTCACTTTGATTTTTTCCTTTAATACCGATTCCCAACCTGTATGGTCATTTTTTACCGTAGATATAATGGCTTTACTAATATTATATTCAACCAGTATGTCCTGAATTTTTATATCCTGATCTTGATAATGAGTGATATGTACTAATTCATCCTGCTCAAAAACAGCAATTTTTGTATTAGTATTACCTATATCAATAACCAGGTTTGCCATTAGGCCTTAACCAATGCCAATATAGATTCGAAAATAGCTAAACCATCTTCGTTGCCTAACAAGCTGTCGGCAGCACGTTCAGGATGGGGCATTAAGCCAAACACATTACGTTTGATATTACAAACACCCGCGATATTCTCTAAAGAACCATTCGGGTTTGCATCAGCGGTAACTAAAGCTGAATCATCACAATACCTGAATAATATCTGGTCGTTATCTTTTAAGCTTTGCAACACATCCGCATCAGCAAAATAATTTCCTTCACCGTGGGCAATAGGGATTTTAAGCGCCCTTTGCGGATCGATCTGCGCGGTAAGTAACGAGTTTGAAGTTTCGGCTTTAAGATAGATGTTACGGCAAATAAATTTGCGGTTTTGGTTGTGCAAAAGCGCTCCCGGCAATAAACCTGCTTCGGTTAGTACCTGGAAACCATTACAAATGCCCAGCACATAGCCACCGTTTTCGGCAAACTTGATAACCTCGGTCATTATAGGTGAGAAACGGGCGATAGCGCCTGAGCGTAAATAATCGCCAAAGGAAAAACCTCCCGGCAAAACTATAAAGTCAACACCCTGCAAATCATGGTCTTTATGCCATAGTTTTACTACCGGCTGGCCAGTTAATCGCTCTAATGTATAAATGATATCCTCGTCGCAGTTGGACCCAGGAAAAATTACTACTCCAAACTTCATGCTACAAAACTAATATAACAGCTGAAATATGAACGAATTTAATAGTTAAAAAGTGTTAAACTGGAAGTATATGATGCTGATAAACAGCAAAAGATATAAAGTTTCGTAAAACCATTTACTGGTGCCATGCAAAAAGTAGTAGGCAAAAAACACCGCGGCAGGTATGGCGCACAATAAAAAATGATTTAAATTAAACTGCGCCCGCACATAAAATGATAAGCCGGCAACCATAAAAATAAAAAATAGTAGCTGAAAGGATTTACGTATCTGCACGTAACTTTTAAAGAAGTTTTGCCTCAGTTTCACAAAACATAAGCCCAATATTACTATTACCGGAATTAGTACCAGGTAGTTATAATAGTTGGTTATATTTATACGATTAGGGAACCTTGTACCCAATGGCAGCCATATTTTATAAAACTCACTAAACTGGTTATGCAGGTAATAGTATACTGCTAAAAAGAAAAACACCGTAGCATAACCAATAATACCGGCAATCCACTCGCGCCAGTTAAATGGCCTGAAGATGATGAGCGCTATCCATATCACCAGGAAAAAAAAGATGAACGGGAAATAAATCAGCGTGCCGATGGCCACTATCATGCCCAGATCATAAGTGGTGGATAGGGCGCTTTCACCTTTGTACAGATCAAACAGCTTATACAGCATCCATATTACCAGGAAGTTGCAGATCAATGGCGGACTTAAAACCAAAAACGGTGTAAATAAGCCAGATACGGTTATATACATTAATGCCGGCAAAAAAGTTGACTTGCCTAATAAATTATACCTGTTTACTAAAAAGTTAAGCAACAGCGCTTGCATAAATACCAATATCCCGGCTATAAATATGTTAATGCCAGGCGAAAACATATGCTCGTAGGCTAAAGGCACTAATGTGCGGGCAAAGGTTTCAACAAATGTAAAATCAATATTTGCAGGCGCATTGTATAAATAGCCAATACGCAGTACAACTAATAGTATTACCAGCCATAAAGCGTTAAGCGGATTAAACCTCCTGAAGATACTGATCATCAAATATTGTTGTTAAGGGAGCAATATTAGCAGAAAAACCGCTTAAGGTAAAATATGGTTAATGTTTTAGCTTGGATTTATTTCTTCAAACATTAAAATTCAACATCCAAATTCAATCCATTATTGGAAGATTTTTCGTCCATGTTGATTCCATGTTCTATCATCATTGCAAAATCATATATATCAAAGGTAAAGCTTTCCACATTTTTGATCAATGGAAAATTAATACGAAATCCCTGGCATCTAAATTTGACTTCAACAATTCTCTTTAATCCTTTTTTTAGGCTGAAACTAATGGTGCGTAATTGATTGGTAACAGAATCGTGTATCTTTAACTCATACTTATTTGGCTTTACTAAATCGTAAGTAAACTTCATTCTGCCATCAAAGCTACTCTTAATTGATGTAAGTAATTTTATTGATGTGATATATCTCATTCAGGGGAATTATCTAGTGTAGCTCTTTACCAAATCATCCACTATCGCTGCAGTTTCGTCCGGGAAATTTACTTGTATTATTTTATCATCATTGAGCCAATTGGTAATGTGTTTGTTGAAACTCGCATCAATTTCGTTAATAACAGGTACACCTAGTTTTGATGCCGAAAGGGCGTTACAGCGTTGTTCGTACTGGCCTGTCATAGGTATCATCAGTACCTTTTTTTGCAGGAATAAGGCTTCCGCAGGGCCTTCAAAACCGCCACCGGTTAACAACCCCGCACAACTGGCCAGGCTTTTATTAAACTCCTGGTTATTTACCGGGCAGATATGCACGTTGCCTATGCGGGTTGCTTCTTTTTGTCGTTTGGAGAAGATGTGCCATTCCACATCTGTTTTACCCAGGTAATTAAGCAATGTTTTATCATCATACGCGGGCAGATAAACAGTATAATGCCCTTTGTTTGATGTTTCCATATTACGGATCTCGCTGCGAATAACCGGGGTATGGATAAAATCGGCATAACGCTCAAAATGAAAACCTATATGATATGTAGTTGGCGAATAATATTTAAACAGCCACTCGGCGTAGTTCCATTTTTGCGGACGTGGCGTATTTGGTGATATAAACGAACATTGATGACTTAATGATACCGATGGTATCTTTTGCAGCTTGCATGCCCAGGCACTTACCGGTTCAAAATCATTAATAATAAGGTCGTAATCTTTTAAGGGCAGGCTATGCATATCACGCCATAGCTGTGGCAGGTTCATTATTTTAAATGTGGCCCAATTATCAACCCCGCCTTTAGTGCCGAAAACAAAGCTAAACCCATGAAATTTATACTTGAGGGGCTGCGCCAAACTAACCTCGGCCTGTGTACCGCTAACTAACAGATCAAGGTCGCCATATTGTTGCAAAAGCGGCACAATTTCGCGCGCGCGACTGATGTGGCCGTTGCCTGTACCCTGTATAGCGTATAGTATTTTCATGCTGACAAATGCGCGCTCAAGTTAGTAACAAAAAATGGCATGAGGCAAATTCAAAATGGCGCAAATCAAAATTGTCGCTAATTTTTGGCTAAAGCCGGAATTTATTGTTGCCTATCCGTTGGCTGAAGCCAACGGCAATGATTAATTGTAATTTATTACTGCCTATCCGTTGGCTGAAGCCAACGGCAATGATTAATTGTAATTTATTACTGTCTACTTACCTAACGGTAAAAGAGCAAGTATTTGTTATGACTGAGGCAAATGACGACAATAATTAATTGCAATTCATTGCCGTCTGCTTTAGCTGACGGTAATAATCAAACATTTTTGTGGCTTTAGCCAAAATAACTAAGCGATAATACCTCTTGAGTATACATCGCCATTAGCATTTTATTCTTTATATTGTGCGAATTAAATATTATCACAATAATATATCCGAATGACTTACTCAGGTGACAAACTATTTAATTCAAATAATCTTTTTGCAGTAATTATTCTTTTATTAGGCGGAGTATTGAGTTTTTACAAGTCCGAAAATTTCCCTTTTTTTATTCCATTGTTGATGGCTATTTTTATTACTTCGGGCCAGGCTTTTTATTTTGAATTGACCGAGAACGAATTGATCATAAAAAATTATATAATTCCTTTCTTAAACTTTCGTTATCAGCAGAGTGAGATAACACAAGTCCAATTCTAAACACAAGTGGTAAATCATCGTCAAAAGCACGAGTAAAAATTATAAGTGGAGATAAGCGATCAATTCCTGTTAGCGCTGCATCATTAGATACAAAGGACTGGCAATTATTTATTGATGACCTAAATGCAAGAAAGATTCCTATAGATATTCATTCTGAAAGTTTGAGAAATACTATTGGCGTACCCGAAGATTAATAATCTTACGATGGTTCCTGCCTGAATCGTTCCAATAAACTTTTTACATCAAGCTTGGCATCCAGGTCTTCCGCATCGGTTTTATCATCCTCGTTTTCGTCTTTAATAAAGTCCTCTGGCCTGTAATTAAATATTTTCCATTGCTTATCGTGGTATTCAAGGGCAGTTAAGCTTTCTACCCAATCGCCTGAATTTAGATATATCACACTGCCACTTTTTTCAGTCGATTCTATCTTCCTGATCTCCGCCTGGTGAATGTGACCGCAAATCACATATTGGTAGTTTTTGTCTACAGCCAGATCGGCAGCCGTTTGCTCAAATTGGTTAATGAATTTTACGGCATCCTTAAATTTAGCTTTTACTTTTTTGGAGAAGCTCATCTTCTCGCGACCCACGGTGGTTAAGCACCAGTTGGTAAAATTATTGATCATGATAAGGGTATCATATCCCACCGCGCCCAATTTTGCCAGCCATTTGGAGTGCTGCATGGTAACATCAAATACATCACCATGAAAGATCCAAGCTTTTTTGCCATCGATGTTCAGGACTATTTTATTTAACAGCTGGAACGAACCCATATTGAAATCGGCAAACTTACGCAGCATTTCATCGTGGTTACCGGTTAGGTAATAAACCGGGACGCCATCGGTAACGAACTTTAATATACGGCGGATCACCTTCATGTGCGCTTCGGGCCAATATGACTTACTAAACTGCCAGATATCTATGATATCGCCGTTCAGGATCAGCATTTTTGGTTTGATGCTTTTTAAGTACTTAAGCAGTTCTTTTGCATGGCACCCATAGGTACCTAAATGCACATCCGATATCACTACAATATCAACTTCGCGTTTTGCCATGAAAGTTTGGGGGTTAAAGTTCCTTCCGGTAATTTGTACCGATAAATGATGTTTGGTGAGTTAAGCCAACTGTTATTCGTTGTCTTCTTCTTCACTAACTTTTAGTTCGTAAGGGCTGAAGTAGAAAACGGCGAGCAAAGCAAGCATTGCTACAACAACCATATATGAATATTCAAAATCCATCACTAAAGCTTTTGACAAAGGTAAAATTGATAAGTTACTATAGTGTTAAGACTTCGTTAAATATCAATGGTTTAGCTTGTTGAAAAATCTTTTTTTATGCGATCGAGTTGTTTTAGATGATGAGCCAGGTGGATGCGGATAAATTTAAACCACTGCGCGGCAGTAAACATGCCCAGACGGGGATGTTTAACCCTGCGTATAGCTAATTTATCAGAAGTAAAAGGCACCATTTCATCCATACGCTTGCGGCATTTGATGATGAGGTTGCGGGCTTCTTCCTTACTGATTTTTACCGCGGGCATTTTTGAGCTGACCGATTGGGGCTCTCTTATTTTGATTGGTGGGAAACGACCAAAAAGCAATACCATTTTACCTAACAAGGTAGCATCGCCTGTTTTGGGTTTATCAGATTCGTGGGTACAACGTTCCAGTGCTATGGTTGATGCCATGGTAGCCTGCATAATATGCGAGTAAACTTCGGCATAGCTCCAGCCGCCGTGTGGCGGGGTTTGGTCGAATTGATCATCAGGGATAGAATCAATCCAGGCACGATAGTTATCAAATATCGTGTTGAGGCGCTTATGCTCTTTGGTTATGCTCACAAGGGTAAAGTTAGTGGTTTTAAAAGTATTTATGGTATCATGAAATTATCGTCCCGCTCATTGCCGCGGGGGCTACTTCTTTTGACTTGAAAGGAGACTATATACGTGTTAGGCCATGATAGGTGATTTACAATGATATACTTTTCTTACACCAAAGGTTTTTTGATTTTATTATGCATTCTGCGTTTCATTACCCAACTCATAAATTGGCTTACAAACATTATTACCATTAATGATATGAGTAAAATCATTGCTAAACCCCTATAGTTTTGTATAATATAACTTCTGTAAAATAAGTATATAATGAATTGGCATGTACCTATTATAATAACATAAGAATTTACTTTCCTCCAAAAAAGAAGTTTATCAATACTACTACCATAAAAAATATATGTTAAAAGGCGCTTAATTAATGCATAAATGACAATTACTCTTTTCATTGGTGAGTGATTCATAAGGCTAATTAAAACTAAAAAGCCACTTGTTAGGTGGCTTAAAGTTATAGAAAATCTTTCACGTCCATTTCTAAAACATCCCCCACTGGTTTAAGAGTTAGCGCAGCGCTCTTAAATCCTGTATGAAATCAAAAGACTACGTCTGGCGTATGAAACCAAAAGCTTTCCGGTGCAATAAATACCGCGGTCTTTACCCGGACAGAGTCCTTCATTTTCTAATTTGATTTAAGAGCGCTGCGCTAACTCTTAAACCAGTAAAAGTAGACTTTAAATTCTTCGCTAAATTATTAAGGTATCTATTGCCATAGTTTGCTCAAAATTTCTTCTTTATCAACATTTAGGTATTCTGCAACATCTGTTAAGATAGAAGACAAGGTTCCCAATTTTAAAGGATCATGATTGGGTATAGTAACATGATGGTCACCTTTTTCCGAATGCAATGTTAAACGAATATGGCTACCTTTTTGGCGGGTAACCTGGTATCCATATTTCAGTAATACTTTAATTAGATCATAGGCGGATAAGTTCCTTGGAGTTTTCATTTATGAAGAAGAAATTCTTTATACTGTAAATGGATTTATACCGCAATAACCTCTTCCTTTACTAAATGCAAGCGAATAATTTTAGGTAATTTATCATCATCAAAATGACAATGAACCGCTTCGCGAATATTTACTTTTAACTCGTTAAGTGTTTCAGCTTCAGTAAATATAGATTCACCGATAGCTTTTGCGGTGTAACCGCCTTCCAAAGCTTCCTCAACTAAAAAAAATATTTCGTTCATACTCAAATTTACATATTTTTCAATACAAATACAAAAGCTACTATATCAGCTTCACCAGCTTATTCCCCTCCAAAATCGGTATAGCAGTTGTTAAATCCGTTTGCAAACAAAATTCAATATCTGCTTCAATGCCTAAGGCTTTGAGTCGTTCGCTGTGGGACGTTTTTTTGAGATAAGCTGAAATATCATTTTTACCGATCTGGAAAAGATCATAAGCAGCGATAGCAGCGTCATCCAATATAAAACCGGCTGGTTTTAATTGATCAGCTACCGCACCTGCAAACAAT
Source organism: Mucilaginibacter tundrae (assembly GCF_013408825.1). Taxonomy (GTDB): domain Bacteria; phylum Bacteroidota; class Bacteroidia; order Sphingobacteriales; family Sphingobacteriaceae; genus Mucilaginibacter. The sequence goes on along the minus strand of NZ_JACCBZ010000005.1, from coordinate 47,362 downwards.
GTATCTTCCAGATTAAAATTATTTTTCCATCCGGCGCAAACCAGCAATATATCTTCCTGCTGATCTTTCAGCCAGTTGCAAACCGAGGTAAGATTAAGGAACGAGCCAATGATTATTTTTTTTGCTTTGATAGATCGTTGCAAGGCATGGGTACCATTGGTAGTGGTTAATACAATGGTTTTGCCCGATACTTTTTCTTTTGTGTAAGAAAATGGTGAATTTCCAAAATCGAACCCTGCTACTACTTCGCCATTGCGTTCGGCGGCTAACAGGTAATCGGCGAATTTATCCTGATAAGCCAGGCATTCTTCAACTTCCGATACCGGGATGATGGCTTCGGCGCCGTTTTCGATACCGTAACAGATGGATGATGTGGCCCTGAAAATATCTATAATTACTACAATATAGTTTTCTACATCAAAAAGAGGGATAAGCGCGGGAGTTAGGCAAACGTCGACCCCCCGGCCCCCTGAAGGGGGAGTTTGCGTAGTAATAAGATCTTTCATAATAAATATTTGTTCCCCCTGCAGGGGGCTAGAGGGTTATTTATAAAAAGGTGGCTTAACCACTTTTGCCTTAACTTTATTATCACGGATGCTGATGAAGATCTCAGATCCTTCTTTGGCGAACTCGTTTTTTATGTAGCCCATGCCAATTGCTTTTTGTAATGATGGCGATTGTGTACCTGAAGTTACTGTACCGATATTATTTCCATCGGCATCAACAATTTCGTAATCGTGGCGGGGGATACCGCGGTCTATCATTTCAAAACCAACCAGCTTTTTGCTTACGCCTTGTTGTTTTTGCGCCTGCAAAGCATCTGAGTTAACAAAATCCTTAGTGAATTTAGTTACCCAGCCTAAACCAGCCTCTAACGGCGATGTGGTATCGTTAATATCATTGCCATATAAACAGAAACCCATTTCCAAACGCAGGGTATCACGTGCGCCTAAGCCAATTGGTTTTATGCCAAAAGGTTCGCCTGCTTTAAATATGGCGTCCCAGATATGTTCTGCATGTTCATTATCAAAATAAACCTCAAAACCGCCTGCACCGGTATAACCTGTTGCCGAAACAACTACATTGTCAATACCCGCGAACTTGCCTTTTTTAAAGGTATAATATTCCATTGATGGCAGGTCGATATCGGTAAGGCTTTGCAAAGCTTCGGCCGCTTTCGGGCCTTGGATGGCTAATAATGATGTGCGATCGGAAATATTTTTCATATCCACGCCCCATGTATTGTATTTGGAGATCCAATCCCAATCTTTATCAATATTTGACGCGTTAACCACCAGCATGTAGGTTTTTTCGTCGATGCGGTAAACCAGCAAATCGTCGACTATACCGCCATCTTCATTTGGCAGGCAAGAGTATTGCACTTTGCCATCATAAAGCTTGGTAGCATCGTTACTGCTTACTTTTTGTATCAGGTCTATAGCGTGTTCGCCTTTGAGGATAAATTCGCCCATGTGGCTTACATCAAACACACCTACGGCTTTGCGTACGGTTTCGTGTTCAGCGTTAATTCCGGCGTATTGTACAGGCATATTGTAACCGGCAAAGGGTACAATTTTGGCACCTGCTTTTATATGAATATCAGTTAATGCGGTATTTTTCATGAATTGGGTCAATTGCCGTCAAAAGTAATAAAATTAGCTTGCTCCAACAGGCAACAAACGTTCATATATATTAAAAAGCTTATTAGTAACTACATTTATATCGTGTTGCTGCTCTATAAGCTCGCGGGCGTTCAAACCAACTTTGCGGCAAAACTCTTCGTCGGTTATACAGCGCTTTATCGCATCATAAAACTCGTCGGCGTTGTTAGCTATTAATATATTCGTACCGTCTGTAAAATTGATCCCTTCGGCGCCAAGCGATGTGGAGATGATGCATTTTTCCATAGCCATTCCCTCAACAATCTTAACCCTCACCCCTCCGCTGGATAACAGCGGAACGATCATTATTGATTTACTATTTACAAACTCGAGCGCATCGTCAACCTCGCCGGGAATAAAGATCTTACCCATCACTTCATAATCATCAAAGCGCTCGGGGATATCATTACCTGCCACATAAAACTTTACGGGCAGATCGCCATTGGTCAGTTCTTTATGAAAATTTTCCAGGAACCATTCAATGCCCTCACGGCTAGGCAGCCAATCCAGCGAACCTAAAAAAAACAGGCTTGGCACTTCTGTTTTTGTATAGTCGGGTTTGTACTGATCAAGATTTAAGCCTACGGGCAATACATCTATGGTTGTTTTTGTGCCATAGGATAACATGGTGGCTTTATCCTGCTCGGTAAATACTATAATTGAATCTACCTTATTCAATTGCTCCAGCTCATAATTTTTAATGCGCTTGGCATGCATTTTCAGGTACGACTTTTTAAAGGGGTCGGCTTTTTGGCCGGCCAAACGCAACCATACCTGGTTCTCGATATTATGCGCCCGGTAAACGAGTTTTGAGTTGCAATTTTTACGAACCGCGTTTAAATATAACGATACCATCAACCCATCAAACTGCACAATATCATAGTTATTTATACGCACCTCACGCGTTAGCTGGCGCTCAAATTCGGCATCGTAATACTTATCAATATTGAAAGATGTTTTGCTGAACAGGTTGACAGCGACATCAAAAACCGATACACTTGTATCTATATCATAAGCACGATAGTTTATCTTGCTTATCACCTCATCGTCAGGCTGTTCGTGGTAATTTTTTTTGGAATTTAACGCCACCAGCGATACCTCGTGACCCAGGTTAACAAGGCCTTTAATGGTATTGTATACCACAATAGGGTATCCGCCATTTTGCGGAAATGGAACACGGTGAGCTAAAATGAGTATCTTCAAACTTAATTGGTTTCCAACAAAAATACCATCTGTAAAGACTATATCAAAGTCCCTCCTGAAAAATAGTTAATTGTGGTTTGGTTACCGTAAAGGTGCGGCGATGGTATGGCGTAAAACCTAATTCGAGCACGGTATTACGGTGTTTTATAGTGGGATAACCTTTATTGGTGTGCCAGTTGTATTCAGGATGTTCTTCGGCAATTTGCTTCATGTAATCATCGCGATAGGTTTTAGCTAATATTGATGCCGCCGCGATACTTAAATATTTGGCATCGCCCTCTACAATACATTGATGCGGCATATCCCGGTATTTATTAAAGCGGTTACCGTCGATAATTAAAAACTCAGGCTTTAAATGCAGTTTATCAAGGGCGCGGTGCATGGCTAAAAAAGAAGCGTTCAGGATGTTGATCTCGTCTATCTCTACATTATCAACCGAGGCTACGGCGTAAGCGATGGCTTTTTTTTCTATCTCTTTACGAAGCTTGTAGCGTATATCCTCGGGTAATTGCTTGGAATCATTAAGCAATTTGTGCTTGAAGTTATGCGGAAGGATCACTGCCGCGGCAAATACCGGCCCGGCAAGGCAGCCACGGCCTGCTTCGTCGCATCCTGCTTCAAGTAGATCAAACTGGTACCGGGCTAATAACATTGGGCGTTAAATTTATTCAAATATCCGGTTTTTTAAATTGAGGATTTAGGGGTGTGGAAAAGATGTGGGGAAATTGCGGCTTTTGCGCACATACTTCGACTACGCTCAGTATGACAACCACCCCTACGTTTAGTTTTCCGCGTTAGCGATAGTAGCGGGTACCGGCCTGTGGCTAATGCCCTGTGTAGTATGAGCGGATAGCGCGGGCCGGAGGTAACGCCCTTAAAATATTCGCAGTGTTAGCAAGGTAATATCATCAATAGCCTTTCCTTTGGTTAGGTGGGCAACATGATCGAGCAGGGTTTGATTGAAACTGTCGGGTGAATCGTTACCATGTTGTAGTACAAATTTTCGCAACTTTTCCTCGTTCCAGCTTTTGGGGCCTTGTGATTCATAGTCCATCAGGCCATCGGTGTAATTGAATATCAAACTACCGGGGTCAATATCGATTTCTCCCTGGTTGAGGAACGGCAGCTCTTCAAAAGCACCAATCATCGTAGTACCTAACTTAAGCGGGATGGCTTCGCCATTTGAAAATAGGATTGCCGGATTATGGCCCGCGTTTATATAGTTAAGCAAGCGAGTTTTTTGGTTGTATTTGGCCAGGAAGAGCGTAATAAAGCGCTCGCCTTTGGTATTGTTGAGTACAATTTTATTAAGGCGTTCAATAATATTGGTCAGGTCGCTTTCAACCGTGGCCCAGGCATGCAAGCTGGCCTGGAAGTTAGCCATAAGCAGTGCCGCCGAAATTCCTTTGCCCGAAACATCGGCTATGCACCAGATGAATTCATCCTCGTTAAGGCGGATAAAGTCGAAATAATCGCCGCCTATATTTTGGTGCGGTAAATACCGGGCATCAATCTCAACCCCATCATCCTTATGGATCCTGATGGGCACCAGCATGTTCTGCACCTCTACAGCAAGTTCCATCTCACGCTCAAAACGTTCTGTTTGTAAACGCTCCCTAAACAAGCGTTTGTTTTCAAGCGCAACCAGCACCACGTTTATAAGGGTTTGTATAAAGTTAAGGTCGTTGTTAAGCATCTCAGGCGAGCTGTTGAAATCGCCTATAAAGGCATACGCCAGCGCCTTAGTTTTATGGTAGATGGGGATAAAGTAATCGTATGTTTTTAGTATCGGGTCGGAATGATTGGCTACGGGAGTAGCGACTTTAAATTTGCTAAGATCGGTACAAATGCGGTGCAATACGCTTACCGGCTCAATAGTGCCCCCATATTTGGCTATGCAAATAAAGTTTTCGTCATCCTCTATCAAAAACCTGAATTTGCCTACCTGCAGGTAACTCTGCAAAATAACCTCGAGCATTTGCACCAATACAGGTGTAGCTATATTTTTATTGATGGCCCTGGTTACTTCGAGCAGTGAGTTTAATTCTGATTGCCTTTTTAGCAGCAACCTGATCAGTTCATCTTCGCCAGACTTATCGATATTTTGCATTTATTGGGCAGGATAGATAAGGTTTGAATTTTGAGGCATCCCTGTGATCAATAAATCACCAGCCAAAGGTACCGTTGACAGATCGTTAAAAATTGATAAAAGCCTCAATTCGTTTTTTAATTTTAGCTGTAAAGAAGCGCAGGGGTTAAAAATCATATAGTTTGTAAACAGAACAGCCTAAAATAAAGAATAATTTTCAAATTCGTGTATTTTGAGATTTAATATCAAAAGCATCGCGCAAACCAGTGGTTACCAGGTTAAAAGAATAAACTAAAAACATAATAGCCAGCCCCGGCATCACTGCTAAATACGCCGCATCCATTACAATATAGGCGTAATTTTCCCTTATCATGCTGCCCCATGTTGGCATTGGTGGCTGCGCCCCGAAACCCAGGAAGCTCAACCCGGCCTCGAGCAATATGGCTGTGGCGAAATTTGATGCCGCCAGCACCAGTATTGGCCCGATGATATTAGGCAGGATATGCCTGATGATGATACGGGCATCGCCAAAACCCATTGACCGCGCCGCCTCAATATATTCCACTTGTTTTAAGCTGATCACTTGTCCCCGTACCAGTCGCGCCACCTCAACCCACATGGACAGGCCTACGGCTACAAAAATTTCCCATAAACCCTTGCCTAACGCGAAGGATATGGCGATTACCAGCAGCAAGGCGGGTAATGCCCAAAGTATATTCATGAGCCAGCTTAACGCTGCATCCAGCCAACCGCCAAAATAACCAGCGACCGCGCCGATGCTTACCCCCAGCAGCATGCTGATGAGCACTGACATTAAGCCGACAGCTAAAGATACCCGTGTGCCGAGCAACAGCCTGCTCAGCATATCGCGACCATAAATATCGGTGCCGAGCCAGAAGGTTTTACTTGTGATCTGCTTAGTGACGATTTGCTTTTTTAATGTTGATAGGTTGCTTATTTGGGTAGATGCCTGCTTTCGCCCGGTGGCGACTTCAAAAATACTATATGCTTTTTTTTCGGGCTTATCTTCATCGCCGATGTATTGTTTGACGTAGATGGAATCTTTAACGAAGTAGTAACCCGTTATGGGCACCTGGCGGTAGAAGCCGGCTTGTCCGGATATGATTTTGGTGAAGATGCCGACGGTATCCACCGGTTCCGGTTTACGGATATTGAGGAACATAAATTTTGATCCCGGTTTTTTGAGGCTGAGCTGGATAGCCATGTTATTGGCATCGGGCGTGGAATCGGGCATGATGAGGTAGCCCAATATGGCAACCAACGCGGTGATGATGATAAACACCAAACCAGCCATGGCGGATCTGTTGCGTTTAAATATTTTCCAGGTGCGTTGGGATGGGGTGAGCTCGGGCATTAGCCACTAATTTCATGATTTTAATTGGGATGTGGCGAATGGAAAATTTTTGACTCACCCAGCTACGCTTCGCTGGCTGACCTCTTTTTCGCTACGCGATAAAGAGGTGGGAAACACAAAGCAAGGGTTGCACAAATAAAGCACATTCAAGCGTCAACACTTGAATGCTTTTGGTTGTAAGCGTCCGCGCTTAAGTAAATTCAACTTATCGGTTTAAGCGTGGACGCTTGAACAGGCGGAGTGGGTTATGATTCCTTTATGGAAAATACACTGTTAACATCAATTTGATACTTACCCATCAACTCAAGAAATCGTTTATCATTAATAAACATCTCATAAACTTCTTTTGCTGCGGACATTTGTAGTGCAGTAAGACCTTTAGATAATGCAATTGTTAAGCTTAAATAAAACCCTTCAATATCTTTTGAACTTGCACGTATTTCTGCTAAGGTTGCAATAAACATTGGTTCACTAGGATTTAACTCAATAGCTTTGTAAATATCTTTTAATGCATTGTCAAAATCACCATTTATTCTTAATAAGTCTGCTCGTGAATTTAAAGCAGTATCCATATCTGGATGTTCACCTAAAAATTGATTCAAAAAATCTAATGCTTCTTTGTTCCGATTTAGCTTTCTTAATGCGTATGCTTTATAAGAAGCTGCCTCGGGTAAGATTTGAATAATAGGTGTAAGATATTTAACTGCATTTTCATATTCCTTACTTTTAATACTTAGTAATCCCAATGCATACTGAGCATAAAGATCACTATTTTTAAGTTTTAATGCATCAAGAAAATCGTCTATTGCCTCTTGGGTCATTTCTAGTGTCCAAAAAAGCGTTCCTCGTTCAATTAAGTAACGATAATTGTTACTGTCAAGTTTAATTACTTTATTTAAATAAACTAATTTTTTAGTAAGGTCTTTTTGATTCATCGCATTAGCAAACTCTTCTTCAGCTTCCTTTATCTTTAATAAATGTGCTTCTTGGAATAAATCTCCTTCTGTTATTTTATCAAATAGGGTCAAATAATCTCTTGATAACATTGTTTCTGTTTCATGTTGTTTTTTGTTGAAAAGTAACCTAGCTTTTTCATCAATACTGCTACCCAAAACTAAACTTTCCTTTTCCCCCAAGTCTTTATCAGCATGTATAACAAAAAAATCAAGTTCTTTTTCATTATAGACATCTTGCAATTCTTTTTTGACACTTTGAATTACTTGAAATTCTTTTTCTTTATCTTGAGTTGATTCGGAGTACGGAAGTCGTGTTAATACAAATCTTAGCTTTATTTTCTTTTTTGATATATAAGATTCATTAATAAAGCTTTGTAGAATTTTCTTTGTGCCAAAGATATTTTCTTTGTTGTTTACTGCTAAAATTATTATTTCATCAGCTAAAATTCTTAGCGTAATTCCTGATATATCTGTGATACCTGTTCTTGAATCAATTAGCAAATAATCGGGCTGAAATTCTTTTTCTATTTTTGCCTTTAGATCTAAAAAAAATTTAATACCGTGCCCATGTTTAGAATAAAACATATCAGCCCATCTAATCATGGATAATTTTTTCCAATAATCAGAAGAGTTAATATTACCAGCAGATATAAAAATTATTGGCTCGGAATTGACGTTTTTAGGTATTAACTTATTAGTGAAATCACTAATATTTTCAGGCAATTCACCTTCTTGTGAAAATTGATAGATATAATCTACTAATCCTTTTTTTTCATTATCTTCTAAAAGGTAATCATTTGTGAATTTAAATCTCAGTCCAGGAGCATCTAAATCAAAATCAACTACACAAACTGTTTTCTTTAGTTGAGAAAGACGCATAGCAATATTTGCAAGCGTTAATGATCTACCTACTCCTCCTTTATAGGAATAAAATGTTATAGTTTTCATGTGTTAAATAGATACAATGAGCAATCTCCTTTAATTTTTGATTCAGCCATTTCTACATCATCTGGTTTTACATTAGGAGGAAGAAGAAAATTAGGCTGTTTTCCTAATATATGGATATCAACGAAACTTAAATTTAAATTTAAAGCATCACAAATTTCTTGCAACCTAGGCAAAGATGCACTTTCGTAATCATTCAATTCATAACGTTGAATTTGCTGTTCTTTTATCCCAATAGCATTAGCTAATTGTTTCTGTGAGATATTTTGTGCTATTCTACTAGAAATAATAATCTCAGATAAATTATCCAATGATTTGTTTTTAAAACAATGGAATCCTTGAGAAATTAATTGCTCATAATCATTAAGCTCTTCTTTTAAATCTTCTATTAATCCATCAAAAGAGTCTAAAGCTAATTCCAAAGATATTTTAGAGATAGTGTTATGGTTCTTAACCATATCCTCCCTTTCTTTTTCCATTGCTTGCAAATGTAATTTTGCTACACCTGCCTGTTTTGCGTTCTTTATCATATTAATTCGATTTTTATAATTCCTTTAGGCTCGTTTGTATTTCTTATTCTTTGAAAATAATCTAGAAACATTATTCCAGACGCACCTTCTTTAATGTTTGCAGGAAATACATCCGCACAATATTTATGCTGCTGCTCTGGTCTTTTTCCCTTCATCATAAATAAAATTGGATGTTTTTGCTTTGCATAAAGCATAAATGCGGGGTCATCAGTTAACTCCCAACAAACATCTACATCATTCGGCCTTTCCTTCGAAGAAACATAGCTCCCATCAACGTAAACTACATTACAACCAATTTCTTTCAAATCTGATATTAATCTTAGTAGTCCTTCAAAGATTATTGGTCTTTTTACACCATAAACAAATCTTTCTTTAAATTCAATTAAGGTAGCGGAATGAATACCAGGTGGTAAAAATGAATTTTCGTTAAATGGCGGTATCATTCTTTTTTGTTTGGATAGCCTTCTGAATTATAGTAATAAATTCAAAAGTAGTATAAATTTTTATTTATAAAAGAGTTGACACAACAAAATTGTTTTGATAATATAGGATTAGCTAATTATAATCGAATAAATATATTTTTCTTGTTTTAATGAATGATTTGGTATTACAAATTTCGGGAAGTGGATTGCAATAAGTGCTGACACTGTTTTGTCAGTAGACTGGGGTTACAGGGTCGTTGCCTGCATGGTAAAGCCCTCCTTACCGGGTGGTTGAAACTGATTTGCGTGATGATTTGCGTGAAACACAAACACGCAAAAACGCAACAAAATAGCCTTCTTTTATGGGTAAAAAGCTATAATTTTTGTTAAAAAATGGCATAAAAACAGTAAAAAATGGGTGTTTTTTGGTGTTTGTAGGGCATGTTTTGGGCGTTTTGGGGGTAAAAACGGCTCAATTTGGCATGTAAAAACGGCCTTTTTAGGGGTTTTTAGGGCATTTTTGGGGCTTAAAGTGTACCAAATGTACCAACTGTTTCATGTGTACCGTGGTACAGTACGGTTGGGTTACCTAACCGTCCTGCCCTTCCAAACGTACTTTTTGGTGTTGCCAATTAAGCCTACATATACAAAGTAAACAATGTGAATGGGCGATAGCAGGAATAGCAGCCATATCAACTCCCTGCGCTTAAAAAACGCGGTTACCGGCAGCAGGAATATGGCCTCGAAGATGAACTTCAACCCATATTGCAGAAGGAACAGGTAGAAGAACCTGACATCAAAAAAGCTTAGTATACCGTTTACCAGTATCAGCACATTAAACAGCCAGATCCCAACGGCAAGGGCTACGATTTTTTTGTCTTTATACTTGGTTGATTTGGATGCCCAACGTCGGCGCTGGTTCAGGAATTCCTTCATATTTGCCTTGGCGTGGGTGTATACAATGGCTTCGGGTAACTTTAGGAAGGCTATTCTATCGGCATATTTCTCGGCTACCTTTTGGAGTAGTAGTTCATCATCTCCGGATGCTAGTTCGTCTATTCCCTTGAAGCCGCCTACCTCGTAAAATACATCCTTACGGTAAGCGAAATTGGCGCCATTACAGGTAGATGCCTTATGGTTACCAATGAATGATGCACCCATAGCTACCAGGTAACCGAACTCTAAGGTTTGCAGGTTCTCGAACAGGCTTTTCTCCTCAAAATACGTTACCGGGGATGAGATCATCACTGGGTTACGGGTTTCGTAATAGTTCACAATGGATGATAACCACTGCGGCCCCATGCGGCAATCGGCATCGGTGGCAACCATCAGCTCACCGGTTGACAGGTTGATGGCCTCTGCAATGGCTTTCTTCTTGTAGGAGTTGAGCGGTTTATCCTCATTCAGCTGCAACAGCTTGATGCCTTGCGGGGCGTAGCTGCGGATGATCTCTGCTGTGCGGTCGGTAGAGTGGTCATCAACTATGATGACTTCCATGAGGTGTTTGGGATAGTCCTGTGCTAAGATATCGTTGATGGTTAGGGCTATCTTCTCCTCCTCGTTACGGGCGGCGATGAGTACGGTTACTTTGGTTTTAAAATCGACTGCAACCAGTTTAGGTCGTTTTAAATTCGACCACCCTTTTATCAAATAAATAAGCACTAACAGGTACAAGCCGGTTAGCGATAAGGAAATAATACTATACGTTACGATCAAAGAATTTCAGTTTAAAAACAAATACGGAGCCTAAAATAGCGGGAATAATTAAATTTATTAGCCAAATTGATGAAACTGCCGCCACAACAGCCAACGCCTGGGTAGTAATATGCGCGAAAAGCACGCTCGCGGTAGCGCTGCGTACGCCGACATCCAGCAAATCCAGGGATGGCAAGGCGGATTGTACAAAGAACAGTATGAGCACCATTAGCATCATTTTAACCACAGGCATTTCGGGTATCAGCAGGTGTATCACCAAGTAATATTGAAATGAAAATACGGCGAACCTTGCCATACAAAAGCCCATTATTTTAAATAACTCGGGCTTGGTATATCGGCCCATGATATCGAAAAAGCGATGATATTTTTTTACATAGGGGATGTAATCCAGCAGCTTTACAATCCACTGGATATGGAAAAACAATACCAGGAAAAACACCATAAAAATAATAGCTGAAACAAATATCCAGATGTAGATATAGATATTTAAATGCGAGTAGGTATACAGGTACCACATCAGCGCGCACGCGCCGAGTACATTAGTTATTACGCTTTGACCAAATGCGCCTACAGCCATGGCAAACACGCCATGTATACGTTTACGGTTGGGCAAGAATAATACCCGGCCCGCATATTCGCCAAGTCGGTTGGGGGTAAATATGGCCCAGGTTAGCCCGCAAAAAACAGCTTCGATGGATTGCCAAACGGATATTTTCTGCACCCTGTTGATCAGGTATTTCCACTTAATGGATTCAAGTATCCAGTTTATCAGCATCAGCAACACAATTGCCGACATAGTGATAATAACTTGTTGCTGACTGATATGATTAACCAGTTGCTGAAAACGTTTTAAGCTATCACCTTTTTCAATAAACTGGTGGTAGATGTAAACCAGAGCCAAACCCAGCACCCCGACTTTGATCAGGAGAGAAAATATTTTTTTAGCTGCTTTGGTTAACAAGGGGTATGTATGTTTTTTTTTGCAATGTTACAAAAAGTTGATGGTTCATAGTCCATAACCCGAAAGGCTATTGCTATGAACCATCAACTATGAGCGAGATTATTTTAATCGCGCCTTATAAAAAATAATAGTGTTTTTATATGCATCAGCCGCGGCGGCGCTATTGGCGCTTGGGCTGCTCGGATTGGCAAAACCGTGCCCGGCATCGTATTGATGCAGATACAGTTTTTTACCGGCCGTTTTCATGTCAGCAGCAAATTTGGCGACAACCTTTGGATTGATCCATGCATCTTGATTGCCAAAATTACCCAATACATCAGTATGCAAGGTTCTAAGTTTATTAACATCCTGCTCAGGCATACCATAAAACATAACACACGCTACGGCTTGGTTACCGGCTAGCAAACTTGCCTGCAAGCTCCAGCCGCCACCAAAGCACCAGCCTAAAGTAGCAATATGCGCTTTAGGGCCAACGTAAGCTATAGCTCCTTTTATTATAGCAATAGCACGATCGTCCTTCACTTCCTGCATTAGTTTAGCGGCTTCGGTACGATCGGCGGTAACTTTGCCATCGTATAAATCAAGGTCGATGATGTTTACGTTACCTAAATCGTTGTAGATTTCTTCAGACTCCTTCTTCACAAAATCATTCAACCCAAAAAACTCGTGCACCACTAAAATATAGTTATTGGTAGGCGTTTTTGCTTTAAACTCGTAAGCATCGGCCGTTTTGCCGTCTGGTGTACTATAAGTTATGGCTTTACCTATACTACTTTGAAAATGGATAGTTTTTGGCTGCGGATGCGACATCACAAACCTTTTATCATTTGCCAGCATAGCAAATTGTTTTGTGGCTGATTGTTTGCTGCAACATGCCATATTACTTTGGCCAAATGCCATGGCACTACTACAAATAATAAACGCGAAGAGGATGAGTTTTTTCATGAGCTTTGTTGATTAGATTATTTACAATGTTAGAACATTTTTGTTTTAATGGTAGTTATTAATCTTGGTCGACACATAGCGAAATACTTATTAAAATACAACGCTTAGTATTTATATTAGCATTAATTTACAATACCTATAAGATGAAGATTTTAACGAAACTAAAATTACATATACAACTCACTTTAGCGTTGAGTTGCCTGCTAATTCCGGCATCGACATTTGCGCAGACTTTAAAAGTTGCCGCGGCCGCTAATCTGCAATCCGTAATAAAAGTATTAGGAGCTGAATTCACTAAAAAAACAGGTGTTGTTGTGGAACCAATTGTAGGTTCATCCGGCAATTTGACCACCCAGATAAGTAACGGCGCGCCATTTGATGTTTTTTTATCCGCCGATATGGATTTCCCACAGAAATTATACACCACCGGTTTTGCATCTAAAAAACCTGTTGTTTATGCAAAAGGGAGTTTAATTATTTGCAGTAACAAGGATATTGAATTTGATAATTGGGAACGTATGCTGCTTACCCCGGCTATAAAGAAGGTGGCGATTGCCAACCCGACTATTGCCCCTTACGGTAAAGCTGCTACTGAAACGTTAAAACTGAAAGGAATTTTGAGCGAGATACATAGCAAGATCGTTATAGGCGAAAGCATATCGCAGGTGAATACTTATATCACCACGGGTTCGGTTGATGTTGGCTTCACTACCCAGGCTTTGGTAAAGGATTTGGAAGGCAAGCAAAAAATTTATTGGAAAGCCATCGACCCAAAAACCTACTCACCTATTGAACAAGGCATTGTGGTATTAAAACATGGTGAAGGCAACCCTAACGCTGAAAAATTTTACCAATTTATTTTGAGTGCTGATGCCAAACGCATATTTAAGGAATATGGATATATTGTGGAGTAATGGATTTAACCCCGATTTGGCTCACACTAAGGCTGGCAAGTATTACTACTATATTACTGCTATTGATCTGCCTGCCGCTGGCCCGGTGGTTATCAAAAGGGCGTTCATTCTTTAAAATAATAATTGAAGCGATAATTACCATGCCTTTGGTTTTGCCGCCATCGGTATTGGGGTTTTATTTGTTGCTGGCTTTCAGTCCGCAGCATGGGCTTGGCAAGTGGCTGTATGAAACCTTCGATTTACAGTTTGTATTTTCTTTCCAGGGGTTGGTGCTTGCTTCCGTCATTTATAGCATGCCGTTTATGATGGGGCCCATAAAATCAGCGTTGCAACAATTGCCTTCATCACTTGCCCAAGCATCATACACATTAGGTAAAAGCGAACGTCAAACTTTTCTTCGTGTGTTATTACCTAACATCAAACCATCATTATTTACGGCTATGGTGCTCACGTTCGCGCATACGCTGGGCGAATTTGGTGTAGTGTTGATGATAGGCGGCAACATCCCCGGCATTACACGGGTAGCGTCCATTGCGGTTTATGATTCAGTAGAGAACATGGATTATTCGGCCGCAAATACTTATTCCCTTATCTTATTTTTTATCACTTTTGTTTTAGTGATAGGTGTATTCATCTTTAACAAAACACAAGTTAAAAGCCCGCTGGAATGATATCTATCAATATAGAAAAAAAACTAAAAGCTTACAGCGGGCAGCAATGGTTAAAGGTTAACCGGGAATTTGCTGATGGTAGTATCACCAAAATTCACGGGCCATCCGGCGCGGGGAAAACAACGCTTTTAAAAATCATAGCCGGACTGATAACTCCCGAAAAAGGTATTATTAAAATTGATGACATTACCTGGTTAGATATCTCGACCAAAATCTCACTATCGCCCCAAAAAAGAATGGTTGGCTTTGTATTTCAAAACTATGCCCTATTCCCCAACATGACGGTGCGTGAGCATTTGGAATATGCCACGAAGGATGAAGAATGGATTGATCGGTTGCTGACAATCGGCAAACTGGAAACATTAACCACCCATAAACCAGAACACCTATCCGGCGGGCAACAACAACGCTTAGCAATCCTGCGTGCCCTCGCTATCAAACCTAAATTATTGTTGATGGATGAGCCATTTTCTGCACTCGATCATGAAATGAAACGGGTTTTAATTGACGAGCTGGAAGTTTTATTTGCAGAATTAGGATTGACTGTTTTGATTGTCACCCATAATCCGCAAGAACTGGATGGGTTGTGTGATGGAGAGTTAGAGATAGATACAGAGAGGTAAAACAACCTTATTGTCATTTCGACCAGAGGGAGAAATCTTCTGCACCCGGCATATTCGCTTTGCAAGTTATAGAAGATTTCTCCCTCTGGTCGAAATGACAAAAGAGTTAACGTTTTAGTTTTAATTCAACGCTTTCAATAAATCACTAACCGGTGGGCGTTTAGTATAATCTTTGTCTACATGAGCGTAAATAATTTTACCTGAACTATCAATTATATAAGTTGCCGGCACTGGTAAAACGTGATCTGTATTACCATTGTTCTTTTCCAGATCGACTCCATAATTTTTTAGTTTGGCCAGCATCGCACCATCAACTACATAATTAACCTGGTAAGCTTTCATAATGGTGTAGTTCTTATCTTGAATGATAGAGAACGAGGCGTGCGTTTTATCAACTGTTTTGCTGATATTCTCACCTGTTTCAGAGGTAACACCAATAACATAAACACCTTTTGCCGTTAATAGCTGCAATGAATCCTGTAAATGACTAATTTGCTTGTTACAATATGGACACCATTGCCCACGATAAAAAAATAGCACTACGGCTTTGTGCTTTTTTAATAATGTTTTAAGATTAAGAACTTCCCCAGTGTTATCAACCGCTGTAAATGCCGGGGCAACTTCACCCTTTTTTAAACCGGTTTGGGCTACTACATTTAAACAGAGAAATGCAGCAACAACAATTAGTAATATTTTTTTCATAACATTTTTATTACTTAGTCGGATGTAACCGCATACCCTTACAGATCAAGTTTACTCCGCAATACTCACCACAATTTTATCCAGATTATGCAAGTACCTTCTTCCTGTTTTATAATCGAGCATGGATACCATTTGGATACTGCTGCTTAGTTTATCGGCTTTAATGCCATTCTTCTCCAAAATAATATAAACGTTATCCCCTATTTCGGTATTGAATAATTCATTCCATGAGTAAACAACTTTATAGCCATCGGCACCCACGCAGGTAAAGTACATGCTGCTGAATAAATGCGGCGTAAGCAACCATTGCGAATGGTTGAGGATATCCTTTAACAAAACACCCTTTAGCTGGTCATCCTGGTGTTTAAAAGCGCCGGTATGGTCAGTTACTTTAATATTACCTATAGTTTTAAGCGGATAACTATTAAGCGAATCCATGGTAATAACGGAAATGGTTTTAACCTTGCCTGTTATGGTAAATTGATGTGTCTGGGTTTCTGTTTGCTGCGCGAATGAAATATTAGCGCTGCATATTAGAAATAAAAAAAGTATTTTTTTCATGGGTGATAATGATTGCAATCAGGGGGTGATCACAAATATAAAACAAAGAGGGGGAATTAATCCACCCTCTTCATCTTTAAACAACAACCCTACATTTTCGACATTTTTGAGCTATCCTTACTCATTTTGCTCATCTTGTCAGCCTTTTTAGCTTTCATCTTTGAAGGCTTGCTCATTTTGCTCATCTTACTCATTTTGCCGGTATCGCTGGCAGCAACTGTATGTACTGCTGATGCATTAGCAGTAATAGTTAAACAAAGTGAAAGAATTGCCATAGCGGCTACTGATAATAATGTTTTTTTTACGTTGGTTTTCATGTGTTTTATCTTTTGATATTTACACGCTTAGTCGCCCTCAACTTACAAACCTTACAGCTTATTTAATTTTTATTTAGCTCGATCTCTATACGCTCCTGCAACTCTTTTTTGAAGTTTTCATCGAGCTTTGATTCGCCCGGCATCGAGCTTTTAAAAAGCTGGCGGACCATATCATTTATAATACGGCTTTGCTTGCCATATATACGGCAAACGGAACAGCCCAGCAGGTGTATACGCAGTTCTATATATTCGCGAAAAGTAATACGGCCCAGCATTTTCTTTTCGATAAGAAATGTGGCCTTTTTACAATTGTATTGTATCCTTTTTAACTGGCTCATAGCTTAAAATTATTCCCAATTACGTTGAAGACATGCCCGCAGATTAAGCTTGGTACGATGAATGATCACCCAAAAATTTGATTGAGTTACCTTTAGTTCAGAACAAATCAGTGTAGTATCGGCATCATCCATATGTTTCATAGTGAAGACTGCCATCCATAGCGCCGGCAACTTTTGCAAACACATTTGCAGTATATTATTAAACTCCTTTTTGCCTAAATGATCTACATCCTCAATGCCGAAAGTTTGTGGTGCATGGGCTGTACGCCAATGGCCATCGTCTTGCTCAAAAAAATCCTCCTGTTCATGCTCAGCTGCCTGCACATCTTTCCTTAAGCCTGAAGATTTTTTGCGATAAACATCTATTATTTTATTTTTAAGTATAGCGGTTAACCAGGTACGTTCAGAGCTTTTACCTTCAAACCTGTCTACCCTTTCTAAGGCAGCCAAAAAAGTTTCCTGTACCAAATCCTTGGCTTGCTCTTCGTCTGCAATTCGTTTTATGGCATAGGCATACAAGTAATCGGCATGCGATTTTACCCACGTATGCGGATCTAATTGATTGCTTTCGGCGCTCATTTAATTAATATCATAATGTTGTGACACTGCTTAGTCGGCAACTGCATCACAACCTTACAAATATTAGGTAAAAAAATGGTGTTTGAGTACAATAGCATTATTTGCTATGCGAAAACAACCATGGCAATAATTCCGGTTCATTAAACGCGTCATCCCAACTATCATGGTCGTCGTTAGGATAAAGAGTAAATTTAGGATTCCCGCCGGCTGCTTTAATAGCATCAACCATCACAATGGAGTGATCGGCAGAAACTGTTTTATCCTTTTCACCATGGAAGATCCACAGCGGTACTTTTTTAGCGTATTTTTTCGCGTTGAGGGTATTATCGCCACCGCAAATAGCAAACGCTGCGGCAAAAACATTTGGCTCGCGGCCAATGATCTCGAATGTACCCATGCCACCCATAGAAAGGCCGCCAATATATACCTGGTGTTTATTTACAAAAGGTTTATCTAAAAACTCAGCCACCATTCCCATCAGCGCCGACATAGCGCTAGTTGGTTTAGCATCGGTTTGAAAGGTAAATTTATATCCACTAGAATCTGGATGGACAATCACATTTGACCAAAAACCATTTGCCGGGCATTGCGGGAATATCACAATTGCAGGAAACTGCTCACGCACATCCGGTTTTAAAAACAAGGCTGAACCATTTCTTAATTGCGCCTGGTTATCGTTGCCACGTTCACCAGCGCCATGAAGTACAATAATTAACGGATATTTTTTTGTAGGATCAAAGCCTTCTGGAAATAAGATACGATAAGGTAAAGTATCGCCTTTAGTGGTATACATACCTCGCTCATAATTTGGTTTGCTTAACTGTGCCTGAGATAAGAATGGGAAAATAAAAAGTATGAGGAGGAGGATTAGGGCGCTAATTTTTTTGTGCATGCGGATAAATTTAATTATGGCAATTATCTCTTTCTAGCCGACTATTTAACGACGCCGAATGAAAGATGTTTTTAAATTACCGTAAATATAATTTTTAATCCTGCAGTTTCGGTTCTTTTTTAGCCACATTAACCGGCTGAGGCACCTTTACATAGTAACCGGTACCATCATAAACACGCTTACGCGGATGGTTTTGGCAGGCATCACTACAGCAGCCATCCATTTTTGTACCGCACTCATCGCATTGGGTAAAATGCTCGTTGCACTCAGGGTTGGCGCAGTTGATCATCTTATCTGTAGTGTTACCGCAGTTATAGCATTTTGATATTACCACCGGATTAACGCTATTTACGTCAACCGATAAACGATTATCAAACACATAGCATTTACCTTCAAAATCCTTACCGCCAGCTTCTTTACCATATTTTATGATGCCTCCATGTAATTGGTAAACATCTGTAAAACCCTCGTGCAGTAACAGTGCTGATGCTTTTTCACATTTGATGCCGCCGGTACAGTAGGTTAATATTTTTTTGTCTTTATACTGAGCAAGCTCATTAATCATTGCCGGGAAATCGCGAAAATTCTCAATATCCAACGTTATCGCATTGCTAAATTTACCTAAGTTGTGCTCGTAGTTTGAGCGTACATCCAGCACAATAACATCATCACGATCTTTCATCTCCATAAATTCAACAGGATCAAGATGCTTGCCGGTTTTTGTTTTTGGGTCGATAATCTCAGGATTACGTAACCCTGAATGCACGATCTCAGATTTATAACGCACATGCATTTTCACAAATGATGGGGTTTCTACCTCATCAACCTTAAAATCAATATTAAAAAAACGAGGGTCGGCATGTAAAGTGCTCATATATTGCTCACAAGCATTAGCCTCGCCTGATACAGTACCATTAAGGCCTTCCTCAGCCACAATAATACGCCCGGTTAACCCAAGAGATTTGCAAAATTTCAGATGATCGGCAGCAAATTGCTCCGCATCCGCTATTGTTGAATAACAATAATAGAGTAGTGTTTTATACTTTGTCATAATCCATTGATGCCGCTGCAAACGGTGTTAAATGAAGTGCAAATTTAGTTATTTGTGATTAGAGATTTGAGTTTAGTTGAAAATTTCTAAATCATGAAAATCCTTTAGTGTACTAAATCATGGTTAAGATTACCTTATACCATAAAATATCCTAACTCCCTGTATGTATTTCTGGCTTCCTTCGTATGATACGCCGTAATCTATACGGAAGATCAACCGCTGTAAGCCTACATAAAACTCGGAGTAATTCAGCTGGCCTTTTTCGGTTAAATAGTTGGCACCTACAATTTCCTCTAACTTCAATTTACGTAAAAACGGAATATTATTTAGCAATACACCTGAGAAATTGTGCTGGTAATGCGCTTCCAGGAATGCATTATCAGTACTGAACGTATAGAAAGGCAGGAAGTGGAAACTGCCTACATAAGTAGGATCGAAGGTAGTACCTTGGTTACCTAAAAAGTGGTTATAATCCGGGAAATAAATTTTGCTGTTATTGAAAAAATCTCCAGCCGTAACCGAGAATGATGAATACCCAAACACTCCTATAGGGATAGCGTTTTGGGCGATATTTAATGACCCGAAACTATAATCGACATCAGAGCCTAACAGGTTATTTATACCCTGGCGATAACTTACAGTAACAACCGGGTATTTTGATGGCAGATCGATCTTCTGTGTTGGCGTAGTGATATATTGCTGATCAAACGTCAACCTAAATGACGTGAAAAATGTAAGCGCCTGGTTTTCGGGAAACAATACTGAATGATCATCAGCCGGTGCATCGGGCACGCCCGGGACATCTGATTTTAACGGGTTATTGGAGGTGTATTGCCTATTGCTAAAAGTTTCCACATGATTAAATGATGTATTATACAATTGCAAACGGTCGGCATAACTTAAACTCGCTGTCCATAAAACACCATTGGCAAGTTCACGCTGATAGCCGAAGTTACCATAGGTAGATTTATAATATTTCACGTAGTTGCGCTCGCTAAATAAGGTACTAATGGTATTAAAATACAAAGACCTTGTGCCAACATCATTTAAATCCAATATATCGCTGCCAAAACCACCAAAAAACTTGGCGTTATGAAATGGGTCGTAGTTATAATCTCCATTTATATTGGCCGTAAATATTTTGTTGGCAAATCCGTAACGAACATCCGGCGTAGCATCCCACGACTGAAAATCGTTAATTTTGTGCGTGTATTTAGCTTCAAGATTTAAACCATAACCCTCTACCGTGTTATAAAAAAATGTTTGGATAAAAGGATACAAATAAATGGAATCACGACCGTTTTTGTACGTAGAGCTATGCCCGAATATGAGGTAAGGCAAAACAAGCAGCCTGTTATTAGAATGCTGGGCAGAATCCAAATACGCCTGCGATCTTTTAACTCTGCTTACGCTATCTTTTTTATAATAATCTCGCGCCTCTTGTCGTGTTAATGGAATTGGGCGCTTAGTTGCCCAATAAGCAGAATCTTTTGAATTAGATGCAGTATCATATTTTAAGATCTCGCCGGTGAAGTAATGGTCGGGAAAATTAGGCTTCAAATTATAGTTATTATAAATAGCGTCATAGTATCCTCCAAAATCAAAACCTAATACTTTGCCCGAGAAAGCGTACTGTGCCGATACCGGTTCCCAAACGCTATCAGTTATAGGAATATATTGCTGACTGATCTGCAATGTATCAATAAAACTAAGGCCATTATCCCTGTTAGTCAGCATCAAATCAACGCTGTAAATACGCCAATCGCCCTCCAAAATATAAATATTGCCTTTAAATGTAGCTGAATGATCCAATCTTGGCGCAACCTGTATCTTATCAATCACATGCCCATTTTCGTTAGTGGTACCAATCAATTTGTATCTATAATATTTAAGCCCATTATAAGCCACGGGCGATACAAAGCCATGGTCGCTTACGCCGTTTATATGAAATATATTTTTATAAAAATTAACCTGCAGATCTGATGCTTTATTAAAACCAAATGTTGGGTTTAAACCAATTGTTTTGGTTGCTATGGTAATTTCCTTTACCCTATTTGGCTGCTGAAAATCAAAAGTAGATATAGCCTCTGTTTGAAACAAAATACCTCGGCCCAGCGAATCCAGATCGAGCGTGTTACGCACTTGCCTGCCCATAAACGCTTTTGGCGCACCCAATAAGCGTTGCACCCCTTTAACGTAAGCCGCTACCGAATATTCCTGAACCTGGTTTAAATAATATTCACGTTTGGCTATCACCTGGCGCATAATGTCGTCTGCCGCGGTATCGGTTTTAAGGCGTTTGCCTTGTACTATTACAGTTTTTAACTTAAAAACTTCGTCCTCCATCTGCACATTATGCTGTACATCATGATTAACAATGGTTACAGTTTCAATAAGCTCTTTATAGCCAACAAAACGGTATATTACATGATAAGTGCCAGGGTTTAACCTAAACTGATAATTACCGCTTTCATTAGCAGTTGCGCCATAGGTGGTGTTGCGTATATAAACCGAAGTAAAAGATATAGGATGATTTTGAGCATCACTTACCCTGCCCGAAAGGATATATTGTTGGGCTGACGCCTTAAAAGTAAGGAGCGTTATAAAAATAAATAGTAATTGTTTCTTCATGGTAGTCCCTCATAAAATGGTTTTATTGCTATAAATGTTTGATTAAGTACATAATATATTTTTTAAGGTGAATTTAAACTGGCGTTTTGCGGGTTTATGTTTAATTTTGCGCTCTTATAAATTTATTATGTTCAACACATTAAAACCGGTTTTACAGCAAGAACTTGCCGAGATAGAAAAAGCCGGGCTATATAAACGCGAACGCATCATTACTTCGCCACAGGGTGCCGACATTACGGTACAAGGCGGTAAAGAAGTGATAAATTTTTGCGCGAACAATTACCTGGGCCTCTCATCGAGCCCGAAAGTGATTGAAGCGGCTAAAGCTGTAATGGATACGCATGGATACGGCCTTTCATCGGTACGTTTTATTTGCGGTACGCAGGATATTCACAAAGAACTGGAACAAAAGATAGCCGATTTTTTGGGCACTGAAGATACCATACTGTACGCCGCGGCATTTGATGCCAATGGCGGTGTTTTTGAACCTTTATTCAATGAGCAGGATGCTATCATATCTGACGAATTGAACCACGCGTCTATCATTGATGGTGTACGTTTATGCAAGGCCCAGCGCCAGCGTTATAAACACGATGACATGGCCGATCTGGAAGAAAAGTTGAAAATAACGGCTGATTGCCGCCATCGTATTATTGTTACCGATGGTGCATTCAGCATGGATGGTACCATCGCGCAACTGGATAAAATTTGCGAACTGGCTGAAAAATACAATGCTTTGGTGATGATAGATGAGAGCCATTGCTCGGGCTTTATGGGTAAAACAGGCCGTGGTACGCATGAGTATCATCATGTAATGGGTAAAATCGACATTATCACAGGCACTTTAGGTAAGGCTTTAGGTGGTGCATCCGGTGGTTTTACCTCAGGCAGAAAAGAAATTATAGATATGCTGCGCCAGCGCTCACGCCCTTATTTATTCTCAAATACGCTTGCACCGGCAATTACCGGTGCTTCTATCGCGGTTTTGAATATACTGAGCGAAACCACAGATCTTCGTGATAAACTGGAAAAAAACACCCTTTATTTCCGCCAAAAAATGACGGAAGCGGGCTTTGATATCAAACCGGGTGTACACCCTATTGTGCCGGTTATGCTTTATGATGCTAAATTAGCGCAGGAATTTGCCGCTAAAATGTTGGATGAAGGTATTTACGTTATCGGGTTTTACTATCCGGTAGTACCACAAGGAAAGGCACGTATACGTGTACAAATATCTGCCGCGCATGAACAGGGGCATTTAGATAAAGCCATTGCTGCATTTAGCAAAGTAGGTAAAGAGTTAGGGGTTTTAAAATAATATTTGAATAGACAATGCAAGAAAAAATAGACCAATATGCTGCCGAGATCAACGCTTTTTCACCGGCTAATGCTGATGAGTTGGAAACTTTCCGCATCAAATTTTTAGGTACCAAAGGATTGATCAAAGATCTGTTCGAAGAATTCAAAACCGTTGGGCCTGAAGAAAAACGCATTTTCGGTAAAGTGCTTAATCAATTTAAGCAACTGGCGGAGGCAAAATACAATGACCTGAAGGAAAATCTGACGTCCGAAGTCGCAACTTCAAAATCAGACATCGACCTTACCCTTCCCGGTGATGGTTTAAACCTTGGCTCTCGTCACCCGCTTACTTTGGTGCGTAACGAGATCATCGATATTTATAAAAGATTAGGTTTCGTTGTAGCCGAAGGGCCTGAAATTGAGGATGACTGGCATAACTTCTCTGCGCTAAACTTCCCTGAAGAACACCCGGCACGTGATATGCAGGATACCTTCTTTATCAAAAAGAACAGCGGGCAGGATGATATCGCTTTACGTACACATACCTCATCGGTACAGGTGCGCATGATGGAGATGGGCA
Organism: Mucilaginibacter tundrae; assembly: GCF_013408825.1. Taxonomy (GTDB): domain Bacteria; phylum Bacteroidota; class Bacteroidia; order Sphingobacteriales; family Sphingobacteriaceae; genus Mucilaginibacter. Next base: position 23,401 of record NZ_JACCBZ010000005.1, on the reverse strand, counting down.
AACCACCTTTCCGCGCCATTATGCCGGGCAGGGTTTACCGTAACGAGGCGATATCTGCACGGGCGCATTGCTTTTTTCACCAGGTAGAAGGTTTGTATGTAGATGAAAATGTGTCATTTGCTGATTTAAAACAAACACTATATCACTTTGTACAGGAACTTTATGGCGAGGGCACTAAAGTTCGTTTCAGGCCATCATATTTCCCGTTTACTGAACCATCGGCAGAAATGGATATTTCATGCACCATTTGTAAAGGCTCTGGATGTAACATGTGTAAATACACCGGTTGGGTAGAAATATTAGGCTGTGGTATGGTTGACCCTAATGTATTGGAAAACTGCGGAATAGACAGTAAGAAATTCACCGGCTTTGCTTTCGGTATGGGTATAGAAAGAATTGCCAACTTAAAATATGTGATACGTGATTTGCGTTTATTCTCTGAGAACGACGTTCGTTTCTTAAAACAATTCCAAACAGAGATAATATGAAGTTAATTTACACCTTCGCAGCTATAGCAGTTCTATTTTCGTCATGCGGCAAAAATTCCGACCCTATTCCTAATGTGGCCGTAAATTTCGAGTACCCTTTAACAGACCCGCGCTTAGCCGGGCTTACTGCTGGCGGCGGTGTTGTATTACTTAGTGGCTATGGTGTTGCGGGTGTAATTTTATACCACGAACCAGATGGAAGTTATGCGGCCTATGATCGTTGCAGCAGCTACAAACCTGAAAACAAATGCGCGGTAACGCTTGATTCAGACCATTTAACTGTTACTGACCCTTGTAGCGGGTCAAAGTTTTCATTAGCTGATGGTGGCCCGGTTAAGGGCCCTGCAACGTACTCACTTAAATCATATTATGTAACTGTCGCTAATTATGAGATATTTGTATCAAACTGATGCATGGAAGCTGATAAAATAAAGGAAAGTATTAAACGGGCCGCTCAGGACCTGTTTCGAAAGTTCGGTTACCATAAGACCAGCGTTAACGAGATAGCTAAGAAGGCCAAAATTGCAAAAGCCACCATTTACAAGTATTTTGATAGTAAAGAGGCCGTTTTGCATGCCCTGCTTATGGACTATATCAAAGTAAGTGTCGACGACTTGATACATGTTAACAATGCCGATATGGGCGAAGAGGCACAGCTTAACAACCTTATTATGAAGACCTGCCGCCTTTCTTATACCATCTGCAACGAATTTATAGGCTGGGATTTCATCCGCGAATCCACCAACTCTCAGGAGTTCCTTAAAAGATTATCAAATGAATTGGAGGATCTGCTGATCCATGCCTTCTCGCAGCTAAACGGCATCCGCAAACACGAAGCATACCTACAAAAACTGCGTTTTTTGGTTAAATGCAGTAAGAGTATTGTTTTTAGCTTCGCTTTCACGTCAGTTAGCGATTCGGATATACGCAAAAACTTCGTATCCTTTCAAAAAGAGATCCTTCCTTACCTAGTTAAAGCCGCTATAACTATTTAGGTTACGGCATACCTTTAATGCTAATTACGTCTTTAACTCAGATTCTTTCTGATCATTAAGTTTTAGTAGTTGATATACAGCAAGAGTTATGGCGCAAATAACCAGCGCGCCCAGCAGCGAAACTTCTTTTTTCTTCTTCATACAATGTGATCGGTTTTATAATTAGTAATCCTTTTTCATATTCTTTATTATTACAACGAAATCATATTCTTTGTTTTAATTACAAGTTAATTTACTTTCTATCTAAGTGGTTTATTAATCAAATAATTCCTCTGCTGACAAAATGGTGTCAGCACTATTATCAATTTAATTCCCGAAATTTGGAGGTACCGAAACAATCACCACATGACACTATCGCCTGCCGCCATCCACAAAAACATTTGGTTCGCTTTATTAACCGCGTTTTGTATCCTTGCAATCGGATTATTCCTTATGCACAAAGCCGCCCCACTTCACCAGGATGCTGTAGCTGGTGGTTTCTTGTTCGATATGGTTATTACCTTCCCGGTAACATGGTATTTTTTGGTACTCCGTCCGCTTAGATTGCGTAAGTGGAGTATTTTACTGGTCATCACCTGCTGTTGCACGGTAGCATACCTTATCCTGCCCACCCACCAGCGCCACTATATTTTGCAGCTCCGCGAATTAATTGCCCTCCCCGAACTGGCTTGGCTTATTTATACGCTCAGCAAAATCAGGCACATCAGGGCCGAATACCGCCGGTTGGAGGCCACCTTACCCGATATAGCTTACAACTTGCATAAAAGCATATCAATTATTATGGGCGATACCACCGCGATAAAGATCATCGCTTCGGAATTGACTATACTTCGCTTCGGACTTTTCTTCTGGAAAAAACAGCAGCCGATAGCCGCATCCCGCCGCTTCAGCATTCACCGTGAAATCGCCTATGCCAGTCTATTTGGGGTGATTATTTTTGCTTGCGCAATAGAATTAATAGCCTTTCATCTATTTCTGAATCATTACAGTCATATTGCCGCTATCATTATAACTATCCTAAGCATATATGGAATCTTGTTTCTTATTGGCGATTTCACCGCCATCATCCAAAATCCGGTTCTTATTCTGAAAAATCAGATCTTACTCCGCACGGGCCTCCGCTGGCGCGCATTGGTTGACGTAAGTAACATTACCTCCATCCAAAAAGTAACCGACAGTTTTGAAGCTGTCCATGCCTGCTTCAATGGCGGATTGATGAAAAACCGTGTAAACATACTCTTCAATTTTTCCGAACCGCTACAAATAGAAAGATTGTACCGTAAGAATATCACGACCAATCAAATTGTAATGACGGTTGATGAAGCCGATGAACTGATAGCTGCTTTAGCAGTTTAAACTTTATAAAGTGAGCTATCATACTGAGCACAATTAATATTTATAGCGCTGCCTTCGAGCCTGGCTGTAGTTTATTTATGCACATGCATTAATCATGGCCCGAGCTAAGGCAGATTGGCCTGTATTTGCTGATATCCCTAACTCACATAAGTGCAAGTCTGGTCGTTTATCGTCAAGATGTGCATCATAGGCCCAATTATTATATAGTACATCGCCGACACCAAAAAATCACAACCAACTGATAATGTAATAATTAATTTGCAAATTATTCTTTTTGTACATATATTTATTCAACCTTATTATCACAGTATATGCAAAACATTGATTGGGATCCTCTGTACAAACTTTTTTGTATAAGTCTAATTTTCCTCATCCCGTTAATTCCCGCGGTATTGCTTTACCTGATTGCCCCAAAAGACGCTTTTTTGGCCAATGGGAATTTTACAGGCTTTAAAATCAACGCGACTGGTGCTTCGGCGATGTATATTGTATTATTTGCCGCTTTATATTTAAAGGCCAATTTTATAACCGACAATATTGACCAGGTAAAAATTTTGCAGGACAGGATCAATAATTCCCCTTGGAAGGTTGAGTGTAATGTAAAATTGATGCTCGACTCTACACATGAGGCCGATGATCCCGCCTATGAAAAAATTATAAACCAGGATTCAATAGTCTGCTATCCCAAAACACTCAAGTGTGATTTAGCTACAAAAGAAATCATATTTTACGTTGACAATGATGTTGTTGAAAGCGAAAAAGGGAATTTTTCAGGAATGCTGGTTTTAAATAATGGATTTGGTTCTGCTAAATTCAATGTCGACTCTACCGAAAGAGATGTTGAAAATAGAATAATTCGTGTTAATAGTGTTTTAATGAAACAAAACAGCAATAACTATAAAAACCTAAAAACAAGCACAAATCAAATTCAGATGATTACCAGTTCAAATGCATTAAAAACTCCACCTGCTGTACATGGTATTAAATCTAATGCACCTAAAATCAAGTTGTAATCTAATTCTCTTAAATAATGAAAAGAACATTCATTTTTATACTTTTTATTACGTTAATATTAAGTAGCAGAATCGTTGAGGCTACCAATCTTAGGGGACAGCTTATAAGAAATTATAACGGGCAGAATTATCCATTACAACAAACCAGGGTTGACTTGTTATTCTGGAATATACAAGCTCAAAGGTGGGATGATGTAGGCTTTGCTATAACCGGAAATGATGGCTTTTATTATTTTGTCAATTTATCGCCCGGTGTTACGTTTTGCCTCCTAATACTTGGGCGGTATTATCCGGCACAGCCATTAATGGTTCAAGATAATTCACCTTATTATCAGGATTTACCTTTAATAAGTACATAATGTTATTTGGTTGCTGTTTATTCAAGCGTTCACATTCTCGCCTAAATACTTATGTGTAAGATTTACCAATTCATCTATATCAAATGGTTTAGCCAGGTAAGCATCGGCGAGGCTGTAACGGGCAACATTAGCAATATTCAAATCCGCCGACATCATAATAATAGGGATCTTTTTTGTATGAGGATCTGTTTTAAGCGCGAGGCACAGGTCGCCACCCAGTTTTTTGTGCAACCAATGATCCAAGATAATAAGATCAGGCGCCAGCGCATAAATCTCGTTGGTTTCCAGTGCTTCAGGGGCGCTCATTACATGGATATTCATGCCCGACAAGATCAGCTCGATCGTTTCCAAAATATCAGGATCGTCTTCAATAATTAGCACCGTCTTTTTTATCATACTGTTAATCATTAATTAATAGACTAATTTCTGCTGAATTTATTGTGCTGCAGCTTCAATTAACGCAATTACTACATAGATATTTGCTGTTATATTTAATTATCTAGTGCAATTTAACTAAAATGTAATGGTTATTTATAAAAAAACGCGGTTTCTGCATTAAAGTTGGAAGCCTACCTGCCGCAGGCAGGTGTTTAATCCGAGGGAGATGGACGTGGTTCAGCAAGCACGCCAGCTTCTATAAGCGGAATGCCCGAATCAATCCACATAAACTCGTTCTTATTCCCTATCTTTACACCGATGTAAGTTCTTTACTTTATTTCTTCATCAACCGGTATAGGTTTTATTTAATTGTAGATTAATAGGGAATCGTGTGCAAATCACGAGCTGTCGCGCAACTGTAAGTAACACAAAAGGTTTTTGCCAATAATGTCCACTGTTCGTTAAATAACGCATGGGAAGGGCGGCAAAAGCTGTTACAAAGTCAGGAGACCTGCCATATACTGAATTGACAATGCTTTCGCGATATGAAGCTTTTTGGTCAGGTTATGGTTTTTTATGCGTTGTTAGGGCATTGTGGCCCTGCTCCCGCTCCATTTTCTCTCCACTCCTTTTCATCCGCAAGCATTTTATTGAAGTTTAGCTAAAGGGCTTTTAACCGATTTAATTTATTTAATCAATTAAAAGAAATGCTAACACAAAATTTGGGCTACCCGCGCATTGGTAGTCAGCGTGAGCTAAAAAAAGTCTGCGAAAACTATTGGGCAGGCAAAACCGCGTACAGTAATGTATTGCAGGTAGGAAAAAACATCCGCCATGAAAACTGGCAGATACAAAAAGATGCAGGTATCGATTTGATCCCATCAAACGACTTTTCGTTTTATGACCATGTATTGGATCATTCGCTAATGTTTAGCGCTATACCGCAGCGTTATTATGACGTTATACACTCCAAAGGCAATACCGAGCTTGACCTGTACTTTGCCATGGCCCGCGGCTATCAAAAAGATGGACTGGACATTACTGCCATGGAAATGACCAAATGGTTTGATACTAATTACCATTATATAGTGCCTGAGTTTTATAAGGATCAGCAATTCAAGCTGTTCAACACCAAAATAATCGACGAATTTTACGAGGCTAAGCAATTAGGCATTATCACCAAACCAGTACTGATCGGCCCGATAACCTACTTGTTACTGGGTAAAGAGAAACAGATTGGTTTTGATAAGATCGACCTGATCAAAAATCTACTGCCGGTGTATGTGGACATCCTAAAAAAACTACAAGACCTTAAAGCCGAGTGGATCCAGTTTGACGAGCCTTTCCTGGCTTTAGATCTGGACGAAAAAACCCAACAAGTTTACCGCGACACCTACAAATACCTACGAAAAACATTCCCACAACTTAAATTCGTTCTGTCTACTTATTTTGATCGTTTAGGCAACAATACCGAACTGGCAACCTCGTTACCAGTTGACGCCCTGCACATTGATTTAGTGCGTTCACCACAGCAGTTAAATGAAGTTATTACTCATTTGCATGCCGACACCATCCTTTCATTAGGTTTGGTTGATGGCCGTAACATTTGGAAAAATGATTTCGAAGCTTCGCTTGCTATCATCAAAAAGGTAAAAGAAAAATTGGGAGATGAGCGTGTTTGGATAGCGCCATCATGCTCATTGATCCACTCGCCATGCGATTTAAAAAACGAAACTAACGAGACGGTTTTAATCCCCGAAATTAAACAATGGCTTGCCTTCGCTAAACAAAAGGTTAGTGAAATAGTAACCCTTAAACACCTTGCAGGCGAAAACTCTGGCGTTAGCCACCAATATCAATTGGCCGAAAATCAGTATGCTAACATTACCCGCAGGAATTCAACCCTGATACATAACCCTGCAGTAAAAGATCGCTTGAGCAAAATAACTAAGGCTGATGCAAGCCGCTTAAACACCTTCCCGGTACGTAAACAGTTACAGCAGCGGTTGTTAAACCTGCCTTTGTTTGCCACTACCACTATTGGCTCATTCCCGCAAACTAAGGAAGTGCGTAGCTGGCGTGCCCAATTGAAAAAAGGCGACATCACCGAAGCAGAATACAACAAACTCATCGAAGAAGAAACCCAAAAGGCCGTAAAATGGCAGGAAAAGATCGATCTTGATGTTTTAGTACACGGCGAGTTCGAGCGTAACGATATGGTGGAGTATTTCGGCGAACAATTAGCCGGCTTTACCTTTACCGCTAATGGTTGGGTACAAAGCTACGGCACCCGCTGTGTAAAGCCACCAATTATTTACGGCGATATATCGCGCCCAGAGGCTATGACCGTTAAATGGTCGGCGTATGCGCAGTCGCTGACTGATAAATGGATGAAGGGTATGTTAACCGGCCCGGTAACCATTCTGCAATGGTCGTTTGTGCGTAATGACCAGCCTCGTTCAGAAACCTGCACTCAAATCGCTTTAGCCATCCGTGATGAGGTGGTGGATCTAGAAACCGCAGGTATCAAGATCATCCAGATCGATGAGCCCGCTATTCGAGAGGGCCTACCCCTACGTAAACAGGATTGGGCAGCTTACCTCGACTGGGCGGTGAAAGCCTTCCGTATTTCCGCCAGCGGTGTGCAGGATGATACCCAGATCCACACCCACATGTGCTACTCCGAGTTTAACGACATCATCCAGAACATCGCCGACATGGATGCCGATGTGATCACCATCGAAACCTCCCGCTCGCAAATGGAATTGTTGGACGTTTTCGCCGACTTCAAATACCCTAACGAAATTGGCCCGGGTGTATATGACATCCACTCGCCGCGTGTGCCCAACTCGGCAGAGATGGTCGACTTGCTTAAAAAAGCCAAAGCCGTTATCCCAGATCAGCAGCTTTGGGTAAACCCGGATTGCGGCCTCAAAACCCGCGGCTGGGACGAAACTAAACGCGCCCTTATCGAAATGGTATCCGCCGCCAAAGAAATGCGCGCCGCTGTTACCGAAACTATTAGCTAAATAAACACCAACAGGCAGGGAAATCCCTGCCTGTTTTATTAAACTTGTAACATGACTTTAGAAGAAAGAATCAACGCGTCCGAAACCCGCATTTTTAAAACCGTTTTCCCAAATACCACCAACCATTATGATACCCTGTTTGGTGGCGAAGCAATGCGCATGATGGACGAAGTGGCCTTTATAGCGGCAACCCGCTTCAGCAGGCAGGTAATGGTTACTGTAAGCAGCGACAAGATAGACTTCAAAAAGCCCATCCCTGCCGGTACATTTGTGGAGTTGGTAGCCCGCGTAACCCATGTAGGCAACACCAGCCTAAAGGTAACCGTCGAGATCTACATTGAGCAAATGTATGCCGAAGGCCGCGAACTCGCCGTACACGGCAGCTTCGCCCTCGTAGCTATCGACGAAAATAAAAAGCCAGTAAAAATTATCAACTAAATAGCCCACTGTACTGTACCACGAAACACATGAAACAACATGGTACAGTTGGCACACTTTTCGTCCCAAAAACGCCCGAAAAACACCTAAAAAGGCCGATATTACAATCAAAAAACGCCCGCTTTAACCCAAAAAACGCCAAAAATAGCCCTCAAAAACACCAAAAAACATCTGTTTTTCATTGTTTTTTGGTCATTTTTCATCAAAATTTATAGCTTTTGGGCGCTAAAATTACTCCTTTTTGATTCCATGCATGTACTAAACTGTTCCACTCCGAAACAATCTCCACGAAACCTTTATCCAACCTACTTACTACTAATCTTTAAAAAATCCGCTGATTGCCGCTTCTCAACCGGGATCTTGCAAAACTCTTTGTAAGAAGACGACAGGTACAGTATCAAATTAAACTTACTGCTGTTATAAGTCTTAAGGTCAGGAATATAGAGTATAATAAAATTTTGAAGTTCTTGCCCTTTTATAGGCACATACTGCTGTATATTTTCAGCGCTGAATATCTTGGCTATCCTGTCCTTCTCCGCTTCATCAATAGCGATCTGCTGGTTCTTTAACTTTTTCTTTTGATAGCCTTTCGAGTCATTTAGCATAATTTTTACGCCGCCTACATTATTTTGCATAGCGGCGTCAGTTTGGTATAGTACAGTGTGGCTATTAAGCGGCCCTGTAGTGGGTGGCAATGTAAGCTTACCTATTTTAATTTCCGACTGCGTTACCTTAACCTCGTCCAAGCTTCTGCTTCTCAAATTAAGGAATACATACAAGTAGTTAAGGTTGGCGATGTACAGAGTGTCGTTTTGATAAGCTGGTGAGCTAAACAAAAGCAGGTCGCTAACTTTTGCGCCAATAACAAATATTCCGTTAGCATCTGATAGCGTTTTCTCGTGCGAGGTTAAATTTTCCACAACAATGCCGCCTAGCGGTATCCGTGTGTGGTTCTCAAATATCCGCCCGCCAAATTTAGCCTGTGCGTAACCGCTTTTACCTGTCAATACAAATAATGCGATCAGCAGCAATAGTTTTAGGGTATAAAATATTTTTGTTTCCAATGTTTCCAGGTTGAGGCTTAATTACGAAACTATAGAACGGTTCAAAATTTAATTTAATATCTATCGTATTAACTTTAAGCATTAAAAGCGTCGGCTCACTAAGTTCGCCATCGCGACTGTCATGTTAAGTATAGCCGAAGCATAAACGTAAAGGCGATAACTGGGAGGATTTGTTTTTTAGATCCGTCTACCGCCCTCCACTGGTTTAATAGTTCAGCGTAGCGCTCTTAAATCTACAGACAACGGAAGTATCCGACTTCCTTACCAAGCTTTTCATCCAAACAAAAAAAGGACTGATCGCTCAGCCCTTTCCCTTAAACTTCCAGCATTTTAGCAATGTTCCTAAAACGTTGTCGGTACGTTATTATGTGTATAATTCGTCCAGCACAAAAAGCCGATGTCACCACCCGGTAAGCCATCGCTGTCGGGGCTATACTTACTGGCAATGTAATTGGTTTGCGCGGTGTTGTAATGGCGGTTCGCCACTTCAATGCCCGGCCATATCTCGGCAGTCGGGCTGCCTTTTGGCGTGCATGGCGGCGATACGGTTCCGATCATCAGCTCATACTGATAATCGTACCCGCTCAGCAGCCTGCTGCTGTTAGCCGAATAAATAGATAAGTTACCCTGTATACCGCAGGTATTTGCCGCATAGCTCAACCCGGTAAGCGAATACTGAAAATGCACATAATCGTCATGCGATCCGCAAACCTCGCCGTTCATTGATCCGTCAGACGCGATATCCAACGGCAATACATTATCAATTACAGTTATCCCGGCCTGGTAAACAGTTTGGTCATCCTCAAAAACACCAATGGCAATCTTGGCCCATCCTTCCGAAATGTTCCAGTTATTGTTATACCCCGGATTGGTGGCGTTATTGATGTAATTGTTCTTCATATTATTCAGGAAGTTCACAAACTGAGTGTTTTCAGCAGTTGTCCACCCGCCAGCTGCGCCAGTAGCAGGCTGGTAATATTTGATGATTTCGGCAGCTGCCGCGAAGGTAGGCGCGGCCCATGATGCTTCCAGGTAAGCCTGGTTAGGGTTATCGCCGGTAACACTAAAATTTTGGAAGGCATTGGCCCAGCCATCAAGCATTTGCTTTACGGTAGTGGCGTAAGATGCAGTGCCGGTTTTACTCCAGCGCAGCGCCAGCGCATAGCACAGTAAAGCATCACCCTTAAAGCTGATCTCATCAGGCGTGGTTACGCCGCCCGCCACACCTACGGTAGCCTTGTAATTACCGCTCGGGCTATGGGTATTGCAATAATTAAGCACATACTGGTATGCAGCTAAACGGCCCGCGTCGCCGGTGTTGGCCTGGTTGGCAACATAGTCCAGCGTTTGCTGGGTATTTAAAATGCCGGGGTGTATAAATCCGCTGGCATTGGCTGCAGCTTTAATAGGGGTAGTTTTTGATGCTGGGTTTAAGGTATTGCTAACCGGCTGTGCCGATTTTTTACACTCATATAAAAACAAGCTGAATAGCAGACCTAAGGCAATAGCAATCCCGGTACGAAATTTTTTAATTTTCATGGTTTAATGGTTATTGGTTTATAAATGAAATACTTACTTAGGGGCTGCAGCCGATAATTGGTTTATATACTAATGTAGGATTCGTAATAAGAAAAACCTATAATTAACACGACAATACTTACGATAACGTTTTCGCCATAGGTAAATATAAAAAGCTAATAAATAAACAGTTAAGAAATATTGATCGAGTACACCCATCAAATATTTGTAAATAAACAAACATTTACTTACTTTCACACCATGCGCCCCAAAAACCTAATAAAAGAAGAAGCTATACGCAGCATCGCCCTGCAGATCATCGCCGATGAAGGCCTTGAAAACCTCAGCATGCAAAAACTGGCTAAAGCGGCAGGCATTTCGCCCCGTACCATTTACATTAAGTACGAGAATAAGGAAGACCTGCTGGTAAAGCTTTTTGTTGAAGAAGTACTAGGCGCCTACGAAAAGGCTGTATTAAAGAATTTCGACCCCACCATGCCCTTCGCCGAAGGTGTACAAAAACTTTGGCTGAACGGTTTTGATTACTTCACCAAAAACCGGCATGCCTTCGCGCTGATCCAACATGGTAAAGCATCGCCCCTATTAAATCGCGCCTATCAGCAAAAGAATATTAAAGAGGGGGATTTCTTCTCGCCAATACTTCAGTTTTTGAAATTGAATGTAGATGCAGGAATCATTAAAGATTTTCCGCAAGAGGTACAACGGGCACTGCTATTTTCGCCCATACTCGACCTGGTTGCCGAATATTTCGACCACCGAACCCGCCCTCAACAGATCATCACTCCCGAAACTATATTAGCCTGCTGCGAGGCGGTAACCCAAGGCATCCTCATACCTAAAAATTAAAGGTCATGAACTCCATCCAACATAAAACAATAGCCATAGTAGGCGGTGGCCCCGGCGGCTTACCCCTTGCCCGCTTGCTGCAACTAAATGGTGCCATCGTAAAAGTATATGACCGCGACATCAATAAAGATGCCCGTGTACAAGGCGCCACACTCGATCTGCACGAAGAATCTGGTTTGCTGGCGCTGCAAAAAGCCGGATTGATGGATGCCTTTAACGCCAACTACCGCCCCGGTGCGGATGCCCTGCGTATTACGGATAAAAACGCATATATTTTATGGGACGATGAGGCTACCCCGCGCGAAGAAACCAAACGCCCCGAAATTGACCGTGGGCCGCTTCGCAAAATCCTGTTGGAATCATTACAGCCCGATACCGTGGTATGGGATAGCAATTTCTCTTCGTTAAGTCCCGAAGGAAACGGCTGGAAGCTCCATTTCAAAAACGGGACTTCGGCTATCGCTGATATTGTAATCGGTGCCGATGGCGCTAACTCGAAGATCCGCCCATATATTACACCTATCCAACCCTTCTTTGCAGGTATGACCGCCATTGAAGGCGCGGTTTACAATGCTGAAGTAGCCAGTCCGAAAATATTTAAACTGTTAAACGGCGGCAAAATATTTGCCATGAGCGATTCAAAATCTTTGATCGTAAGTTCTAAAGGTGATGGCAGTTTAGCATTTTACCCGGGCTTTAATTCAACCGAAAACTGGGCAAAAGAAAGTGGTATTGATTTTAACGATAAGGCACAGGTACTCGCCTGGTTTAAACAGGAGTACAATGGTTGGGCTGAAATATGGCAGGAACTATTTGAAAACACCGAATATTTTATTCCCCGCCCCCAATACTGCATGCCGGTCAACCAAACCTGGGAAGCCCTGCACAACCTCACTATGCTGGGCGATGCCGCCCACCTGATGCCGCCCTACGCCGGCGAAGGCGTAAACATGGCCATGCTGGACGCCGTTGAATTAGCTGAATGTTTACTGAGCGATAACTATATTGATACCCAATCAGCCATAGCCGCTTTTGAAACCCAAATGCGTAAACGCGCATCCAAAACCGCCGCCCAAACCCTGGAATCAACAGCCACCCTACACTCGCCCGATGCGATAGATTATATGATAAGCATCATCAGCGGCCCACACCCGGAATGATGACGTTCATTGAAAAAACAAACAGCCAAAAGAAAGTGACGTTTTGCGATAACATAAAAAGCAAACCATACCATTACTGAAGATACTTCGAAGTAATCTCTTGTAGCAATACCCGATCTTGCGAGATCTGTAACCTTGCAGAAAACTAAAGCTTCCTCGTGAAAGCTTTAGTTTTCCTAGCAATGGTTAATTAATTACTCAGGGTTCCCCTGCGAGAACTGAAAAACTAACACTGATTTATTTTTTGAGATACGGCAAGATTATTGCAAATACTTCGACGTAATCTCCTGCAGCAACACCAGATCTTCTTGTGCCTCGTTAAAGTTTTCTTTAAGCAACTGCTTAATGTCTTTATGTCCCAGTTTAGGTGCAGCCAGGTTCAACATCTTGAATGAAGCCATCTCAATCGCTTCAATATTTTGCAGGTAAAACAGTATTGACAAGTCACTCATTTCCGGGTCATCTATTTCCTGCGAGATGGCGCTGAAAGTATCATCAATCAGGCCGATCACGCCGAGGCAATCTTCAAAACCGGGCCTTACATCTAATATTGCATAGATCTCGTCCATTCTCGAAATTTGTTTCTCTACATCAATCAATGTTTCGGTTATGGCGTTTATCAGATCTGAAAAATGAGCATGTTCGCGCATCTCGGGCAGGTTTTTCTGCAGATGCGATTTAGCACAATAAATACGGTTCAGGTGATTGATAAAAAAGGCGATCAATTTTTTTGAATGCAATACTCCCGTAGGTAAATTTTCGGCATAAGGCGATATCATTTTCATAGTTTCGGTAATTAAATTAATACTCTAATGCGGACCGCGTGTTATTTTTTATCAGGATTACCCAACGGGTTGTCCGCCTGCTTATATAAAGCTGCTTCACTTGCTGAACGAACGTGGGGTTCTATTTTATCGGGCACTGGTGTGTTCATCCCGTCATTTATAGGTTTTGTCGTTGCATCACTTAGCGGGGCAACCTTTGCCGCAGGTTTATTCTTAAGTTGTTCTTCTTCCTTTTTACTGTTTATATTTTTCATAAAATTTCCTTTTAATCCGGCAAGGTGAACCAAAAATCCGAACCATGCCCTACAATACTTTCCACTCCAATACTACCACCGTGTTTTTTGATGATCTGCGATGATATATACAAGCCCAAACCCAGCCCCGAAGCATGATTTTCAGAATCAGCCCGGTAATAACGGTCAAAAAGCTTAGCCAAATGTTCGGGCTCAATTCCTTGACCCTTGTCACTTACCGTAACTTTGGTAAAACCTGTTATTTTTTCAGCATGAATAATAATCTCTAATGATTCAGGTGCATACTTCACCGCGTTATTCACCAGGTTAACCAGTACCTGGTCTATTTTAAACTGATCTGCATAAACCTGTACCAAATGATTGCCGGAATAGATGATCTTATATTTACCCTCCATCCTAATGTGTGTACAACAAGCCTTAATCACATCCGACAAAATAAATATGGTTTTGTGCAGTTCCAGCTCCCCCCGATCAATCCTGGTTGAATTCAACAGATCATCAATCAGGTGATTAAGCTTGATCACATTTTTAGCGGCAATCGAATTAAACTTAATAATGTCTGCAGTAATTACGCCGCCAAGTTTCAGCTTTCGTTCAATAAGTTGCGTATTTGCCCTGAGCACAGTAACGGGCGTTTTTAACTCGTGACTTGCTACGCTTATGAATTCTTCTTTTTGTAATTTCAGGTAATACTTTTCGGTAATGTCTTCAATAATAGTGTAGCCAAGCGTTTTTCCATGGTCGGGAAATAGAATGGAAGTCACCTGGCACCAGATCAAGGTGCCATCTTTTTTCATCAGGCATGTTTCCAGCGTAAATGATGGCATCTCTTTTTGCCATAATTTTTTTCGTAACACTTCCCAATCCTTATGGCAATAATCAGGGGCATAATCAAAAATATTACTACCGATGATCTCCTCTTTATGCTGATAACCCAACAAGGCGACCATCGCCGGATTAACCTGTAAAATCTTCAGTTCGGCAGAAATGATCTTATTGCCCATTCTGGAGTTTTCAAACACCGTTTCAAAACGCGAGTGGCTTTCTTTATACTCCAGATTTTCCTTTTTTAACGCGGCAATTTCGTTTTGTAGTGATTGATTAGTTTCCATATCAATCTGCTATTTGTTCTATAACCTGCGCTAATTCATCTGCCGACAATTGCTTTTTTCCATCAGCTGTATAGGTAAACAATGAATTGGAGATTTGCTTCGTGAGAAAGCCATAATACTCTGGGTCATCAATTCGCTCCAAATGCAAGGTACCTTCTTTGCTTTTGCTTTGCCGCGGGTCGCGCTGCGCCATATCCGCGAATATGCTATACGTTTTGGTTAAAATGGATTGCCCGTTTAAATGAGCTTCGGAGTCACGAATGACCATGAGTTGCAACAAGTTGCCTAAAGAGATAAATAACGGTGCCATAAAAAAAGAGGAGTATCGGAAAGTAAGTATTTAAATACTACAGGCATACTCCCTTTTTGTTTGTAACTAAAGCGTCACCTTGTTATTAAACCATCACTGGGATTAAGTTTTTGCGAAGTATTCAAATTAAAAATGAAAGAAAATCTCCCCGCCTTAATTCTTCAGTGGCAAGGTAAAATAAAAAGTGCTGCCTTTGCCCGGTTCGCTTTCCAACCAGATTCGGCCGCCGTGGTGTTGGATGATCTCGGCACTTAGATATAAACCTATACCAAACCCCGAGATGTGGCGGGTATTATTGCTCTCTACACGATAGTACCGGTCAAATATTTTATCCGCATCCGTGGGTTTGATACCAATACCTTCGTCTCTTACACTTATTGTGACTTCATTTTTGTTAACTGTACAGGAAATGCTTATCGCAGTATCTTTAGCTGAATATTTAACCGCATTATTGATCAGGTTAGAAATTACAGAATTGATCTTATCCCTATCTGCATAAACAGTTATCGGAGCGCATTCAGTAAGGCTGATATAATGGCTTGTTACACTCAACTCCTGTTCCTCGGTAATTTCCCGTACCAGTTCTTCTATATCGAAATCGCTTTTTTCTATCAGGATCTTGCCAGACTCCAGGCGGGAAATATTCAGGAATCCGTTGATCATAGCACTCATCCGTTTAACCTGTATATTAGCTTTATTCATTGCCCCGGCCAAAAACTGGTCATCGCTGTTTTTTAATTTGGCATTAGCAACCTGTACAATGGCATTTAGCGAAGTAAGTGGCGTTTTAAGCTCATGGCTTACCATCCCTATAAAATCATTCTTCCGCATTTCGTCCTGCTTGTTTTCCGTAATATCATGCAATACACCGGTAAAAAAATCTTTTCCATCATAATGTTGCATGGTACCGATGCCGCGCACCCAGCGGATATTTCCATCGTGGTAGCCGATCACAGGGTATTCCATATCAAAACGTTCGCCCTTAGTAAAGGCTGCTTCTACCATGTCGGCAGCCTTTTCGCGATAATCCGGGTGGATCTGGTTAATGGCGGCTTCATAAGGCACCTCTTCATTAGGGTTAAAGCCGAAAAACTTTTTCAAGGTTGGCGATGGGTAAAATATCCGGTCGGTAGCATTAATATAATAGGTTCCCAATCCGGCGGCATCAACCGCCATACGCAGGCTTTCTTCGGCACGCTCCACTTTTTGAGCAGCTAAATACTGGTCGGTGATATCCATAACCACCCCGGTAAAAGCCGAAAAAGCGCCCGACGGGTCAGCTTTCAGGTTCCCAATGGCACGTAGCCAACGTAGGCGATTATCATGCAGGCCAATCACCGGATAAGTAACATCGTAATCGCCATTATGATAGATAGCGTTCTCCAGCTTCGTCGCCACATAACCGCGATATTCATCGGTGATCTGCGCCAGCGCCTGTTCAATGGATAGGTCTTCATCAGGATAATACCCAAACAATTCTTTGAGGCGGACATTAGTAATAAATTCCCGCGTTACCGAATGGATAAACCAGGTACCAAAATCAGCTGCATCAATGGCTAAACGGAGTGCCGTTTGTCCCTCCTCAACTTTTTGCTGGGCTTCCCGCAGTTGTTGGTTAACAAAGGCCAGTTCATCATTAGTGGCGGTTAATTCTTCGTTTGAGGCAGCCAGTTCCTCATTAGTAGCGGCCATTTCTTCATTAATAGCTTGTAATTCTTCTGAACTTTGCTTTAATTTTTGTTCCCACTGCGTGCGGTCGGTAACATCACGCGTTGTTCCTGCTACGGCTTCTACCTCACCCTGATCATTAAATATTGGCGTAAAAATGTAATCGTACACCCGCTTACCCAAAGTAGCATGCGGAAAAGACACCTCGCCACGTATGGGTTGTTTGGTCGCCTTTACCTGGTCAATCTCCCGTTCATGCATTTCGGCATGCCAGGGTTCGTAGCCATTCTCCAATAAACCTTTGCCAATAGCAGTATCCCAGGTTTTACCCCACATCGTTAGCAGTGCGTTATTCGCGTAAGTAAAACGGTATTGCAGGTCAAACACATACATCAGGTCGGGAGTGCCCGAAGTAATTGTTTCGTAAAATCTTTTTTGTTGTTCAGATCGCTCTTTGGTTTTCTGTAATGCCTCTTCCGCCTGTTTACGTTCTGTAATGTCGCTGGCAGCACCGAACCATTCTATAATTTCTCCTTTATCATCCAAAATGGGAACCGCCCGCGAAAACGTCCACCCGGGGGTGCCATCTGCCCGCAATACACGGTGTTCCATCTGAAATATCTTCTTTTCCTTTATGGCCTCGGCAATAGCCTTATTTACTTTTTCCAGGTCATCAGGGAACACATTTTGAGATCGCCAACCTGTTATTGGCTCATTTGTATCCTTTAAAAAGCCACGGCCGTCCAGTTTCCGCATCACCTCCCAGTCGGCACTTAAACTATAAATAACATCCGAGGTAGCTGTCACCAACGCCCTAAAACGTTGTTCACTGGCAGCAATTTTTAGTTCATTTAAATTTGAGTTGTCGGCTGGCATAGTTATACACGGTAAACAAGCAGAAAAATAGAAATAAAACTGAAAAAAATATAATTTGTTTTACCAGTTTAAACTTATCTCAGGTTGTGGCGAACAAAAAGTATCGCCAACAACAATAATTTATTTGTTTCTACTTTAACGCTTTGAAACCAGCTAATAAACGGTGCGCCTTTTAAGCGTTATTCTCCGGATTATGGATCAAACAATACACCATGCTTTTTAGCAGGTTGATATATATATTTATGCCATCTTTAATTTCATTCACAAAAATGTATTCATTCGCCATATGTGAGCGTGCCGAATCGCCCGGGCCCATTTTTAATGAAGGTACATCCAGCCACCCTTGATCAGAACTGGTTGGCGACAAATAAGTTTTTCTTCCGAGCGCTATTCCTGCCCTAACTAATGGGTGGATCTGATCAATACAGGAAGGCCTAACAATCCCCGGCCTTGCGAATACATCACTCATGGTATGGTTTTTTATAATGGCTAACACCTCGCCCACATTATAACAATCATTTAGGCGCACATCAACGGTAAAATGGCATTCCGAAGGGATGATATTATGTTGAACACCGGCACTTATTTTGGTAACTGTCATTTTTATATCCCCCATAAAAGCCGAACGTTTTGGAAATTGGAACGACCTAAACCATTGGATATCTGTTATTGCTTTATAAATGGCATTATCACCCTCATTCCTGGCAGCGTGGCCGGCTATACCGTGTGCTGTGCAGTCCAGTACCATACAACCCATTTCAGCAGTTGCTAACTGCATTTGGGTAGGTTCGCCAACAATGGCAAAATCTATGTGGCCAAGCTTTGGCAATACAACTTTTAATCCGTTGTCTCCTGTATTTTCTTCTTCAGCAGTAGCCGCGAAGCACAGGTTGTAACATAAGTTAGCGCTGTTATAAAAATAACTGAATACCGCTAGTAACGATACCAAACATCCACCTGCATCATTACTGCCCAAACCATATAACTTGCCATCATGTACATCGGCCGAGTATGGGTCGCGGGCATAACCCTCGTTGGGTTTTACGGTATCGTGGTGCGAGTTTAACAGGATGGTTGGCTTCTGCGGGTCATAATATTTATTAAACGCCCAGATATTATTTTTAAACCGATGGGTGCTCACGTCCCTGTTTTCCATAAACGCCTGTATCCAATCAGCGGTTTTATCTTCCTCGCCACTAAATGAAGGCGTAGCGATCAATTGTTTTAAAAGCATCAAGGCATCATCAGCAAGATGCGACAATTGCTGATCGCCTTCTAAAATTTCGTCAATTAATTGAAGTGACATGTTGGTATTTTTTAAAGATTAATTATGGTTCATTGGTTTAAACAGCATAGCGGTACACAGGCAATTACACCTGTTTTTGCTTTCGAGGATGTTGTGGTTCACGCAGCTTTTACAGCCCTCCCAAAACGATTCGTCATGCGTGATCTCGGAATAAGTTATCGGCTCAAATCCTAGTCGTGTGTTCAACTTCATAATAGCCAAACCGGAGGTAATAGAGAAAATATCGGCTTCAGGATATTTCTCGCGCGAGAGGTTAAAAACTTGTTCCTTTATAGCTGCAGCCACACCTCTTTCTCGATAAGCCGGCGATACGATCAAACCACTGTTTGAAACTAATTTGCCGCCGTCCCACACTTCTATGTAAGAAAAACCAACCCAGTTACCGCAATTGGATACGGCCATAACCGCCTTACCGGCGTTAATTTTTTCGATGATAGATGCTAATGATCTTTTGGATATACCTGATCCCCTGGCAATTGCGGAGCGTTCGGTTTCTTCTGAAATTTGTTGTGCGTAAACATTGTCTGAAGGTTGTGCTAACCTTACAATTATTCGTTCATCTTCCATTTTATTTTGTTGATTTATTAATCGCCGGGAGGGTTATTCCCGGTACAGAATGGCAACGAACCAAAAGAGTGCCTGTGATGAAAAATATTTAATAATGTGCCTTTAAATCATTTAAAAAGCTGTTTTTATTTTTCATGGGGAATGGCATCTTATTAAAGCCTATCAAATTGATACGGATCTTTTTTCATGATGAAAGGATGATTCTAAAGGGAACGATCCATCGGCACATATTTTGATATATTGATATAAATAATAATATATGAAACCGATATTTTTAACCATTGATAATGGATTAAGGTTAATGATTATACCAGATACACAAGCACATTTGGATGGGCATGCTATAATCACTTATACATATAGTGTTTTTTTTAACAATGGTTTAAAAGAGCCACAATTAAGCCGTAGCAAAGAGAGTACACTACACCTCGAAAAAAATACCGATCCTGATTATTACGGATACATAACTTTTGAGAAACCAGGGCATTTATTTTCTTACACTGCCGATGGCCAACGCGATTTAAGAGCTGAAGAAGTTAATGAACTTATCGAAAAGCTAAGCCACCTGCGCGATAATCCGGGCCTTTGGAAATTGAATTAAACGGCGATTTAATTACTGGCAACCCTGTACATCTCCCTTGGATCTGTAAAAGTTAATTGCATATCCTTACAATCTTTGTATTCAGTGTACCAAAGTATAGCGCCGCTCATTATGTCCAGCTTTTTATCGTCCCAACCTGCCGTTTCAAAAGCAATCCATTCTCTCGTATTTCGCCCAAAAACATGCAGTTCGTCTATAAGAGGAACAAACTGCTCCTTCTCAATCCTGAAAACGTTTACCTTAACCCCGGTTTCACCATGTACAATAACATCCCGGGTTTGGCCGGGCAATAAAAAATAAGTTAAGGAGAGCATAATTTCCGCACTAAAATATACTGAACCAAGACAAGTAACGGAATAAGAATGGGAGGACGCTGCTAATAGTTCAAACAATTATCAGCAAAAGCCATACCATTACTTATACCAATCGCTTATTTAAGCTGGAACTTATAACGTAGGAGCATATACCCGTCCACTAATCAATTCACAAATCCGAAATCAATATCAAAATATTACCTTTGCAGCTTTATGAGCAGAGGTAACAAAAACAAACCCGATAAAATTTTTGAGGACGTTGAGATAATCGACATAGCCGAAGAGGGCAAAGGCGTAGGTAAAACCGATGAATTTGTACTTTTTGTAGAGAAAGCCATCCCGGGCGATATTGCCGATGTGTTGGTTTATCGCAGCAAAAAGAATTTCGGCGAAGGCCGTATCCTCAACCTCAAAAAAGCATCTGAATACCGGGTGCAGGCTTTCTGCGAGCATTTTGGCACCTGTGGCGGCTGTAAATGGCAGCACATGACTTATGACGCCCAGTTAAAATTCAAACAAAAATCGGTTGAAGACGCGTTAACCCGCCTCGCTAAAATTGATATAACCGGGATGTTACCCATTGTGGCTTCGCCGGAGGATAAATATTACCGTAATAAACTGGAGTTTACCTTCAGTAACAAACGCTGGCTGATGGATGGCGAAGCCAAACCTGAGGACAACATAAATATGGATGCATTAGGCTTCCACATCCCCGGCAGATTTGATAAAATTCTGGATGTTCACCACTGCTATTTACAGGCCGATCCATCAAACGCTATCCGCAACAGTATTGATGAGTTTGCTAAACGCGAGGGCTATTCTTATTACGATTTGAAAGGCCACGCGGGGGCATTGCGTAACCTCATCATCCGCACCTCATCAACCGGCGAGCTGATGGTGATCGTGGTTTTCGCCTACCCTACCGATGAAGAGATCAGCAAGCTGATGAATTTTATTGGCGATACTTTTTTACAGATCACATCGCTTCTCTACATCGTTAACCAAAAAAAGAACGACACCATTTTCGATCAGGAGGTTATCGCCTTCAGAGGCCCGGAATATATTCACGAAGAAATGCCTGTCCGCCGCGAAGGCGGGAATGCTGTCCGTTTCCGCATAGGCGCCAAGTCGTTTTACCAAACCAACTCAGCCCAGGCGCACCGCCTGTACGAGATAACCCGCGATTTTGCAGGCTTCACCGGTAACGAACTGGTTTATGATCTATACACCGGAGCCGGAACAATAGCCAACTTTATAGCCGGGCAGGTGAAAGAAGTGGTTGGGGTTGAATACGTGCCAACCGCTATTGAGGATGCCAAAATAAACTCCGCCATTAACAACATCACCAATACCAAATTTTACGCTGGTGATATGAAAGATGTTTTAGTGCCCGATTTTATTGCCGAACACGGCAAGCCCGATGTCATCATCACCGACCCACCGCGCGCAGGCATGCACCCCGATGTAGTGGCCCGCCTGATGGAAATTGAAGCACCAAAAATTGTATACGTAAGCTGCAACGCCGCCACACAAGCCCGCGATTTGCTGGTATTAAAAGAGAAATACGACACGGCAAAAATACAACCAGTTGATATGTTCCCACATACCCAGCACGTAGAAAATGTGGTATTGTTAGTGCTTAGAAATAGTTAGATTAGATAATAAAGGAAATCCATGAATCCCCATAATCATGGTTCAGACAAACATAATATGGAACCCGAAGAACTGCTAAACGATAACAATGGAAAAGATAAGGAAAGCCCGCTTTTAAGTCTTGAGATAGATTTGAAGCTGTTTAACGAATCAATCCGCGAAGTAGCCATTGAAATTATGGTTGAAGGATTATCCAGATATCCCATCTTCGTAGCTCATCAGCATGAAGTTGCCCTTGGCGAGATGATCCTAGATAAGGACGACATCAACAGCGACTGGAGCATCAACGCCTCCACCCTGGAAGAGTTCATGGAACGTGGCATCATCAAAAAAGAATTAAAGCAGCGTTTTATCGATACCTACAAAAAGCCCGAAGATTTTATGTGCGTATTTGTAATAGTACCCGAAGGCGCCAACTTTGTATTTTTCCCTTACGTGAAAGATTAAGAGGATTTAAGGGTGATTTTTTAAATTCCCCTCTCGAGGGCATATATACCTTCTGAACAGTTTTAATGATTTTTTAAAGTGGTATCGACAATTTTATGAGTGGGATAAGGTGTGTGTGCCGATGATTTCATTTGTTGTACTTGCTTATTTAGGTCTTTCAATTTTTGATTTAGGTCAGTATTTTGGGTTGTGGTATAAATTGTTGTAGAAACAGCTATTAACGCAGTGGTACAAGTTATTATATTGAAAATTCTTTGATTTTTAAGGCTTTTTATGGTCGATTTATCCAAAATATATTTTCTATAATACTCAAATCCTAATATAGTTATTGAGGCTTTTATAACCCAAGCCTCCCTTTCTTCAGCGTAATGCCTGCTAAAGAAAATATGTTTATTTTTCTTTAGCAGGCTAAGAAAGTCTATTATCTGCTGTTCTATAGAATAAGATAACTCACTTTTTATATTAGAGAACATATCTGCTATTTCAGTTTCACAACCGATACCGTTATTATATAATCTTTCTAATACGGTAAAATATAAACCGGATGAATCTTTAATCATAGTTTAGCTAACATAAATAATTAATTCTTAACTGCCGTATATCCTTTAGGCAAAGGCGGGGTATATTCTTTCATCCTCGAACTATCACTCATATTAGCACTATCTATAATCCTTTGTTTTTCACTATCCGATATTTGAACCTGCTGCTTCTTTAATTCAAAGAAATTACCAGTTATGCCGAAGTAATCAACCCCGTTGTGCTTATAAATACTACATACAAATAAATTTGTAGTTCTTTTTAACCCTGAATATGTATTAGATCCTATATAAGCTTTAAACGCTG
>NZ_JACCBZ010000004.1:369715-596039 GCF_013408825.1 Mucilaginibacter tundrae | reverse complement strand
ACATGCTTTTATAGCATTTGCTGCAACCCAAAAGTCAGCTAACCCAGTGGTCAATTTGGCCCGGAATAGGGTGGTCAGCATCTCCATAATATACACCATTACCCCCACTTGATGCGCCTATTATTTCACACAACCTGGCAAAGAAACAGCCGGCAAATTCCAGCTGGAGCGATGACTCCGCGATAATGGATTTTGCAAATGATGATGACTTTGGGTCGTCCTGGGTATCTAATTCCACTATAACTAAAGATGCCTGGTATGAGATAGACTTCAAAAAGGAAGAAAACTTCAACGCCATTGTTATTGCTGAAGAAAATCCCAATATCAAAAGTTATAGGCTTGAAGTGTATCAAAATGGCGTTTGGAAAAGATTATTTGAAGGGGAAAATCGCAGTAAAATAAAGATCCACCGATTTGATAGGGTAAAAGGAACTAAAGCTAGGATAACCATTATTAGCGCTGATCATCAGCCTTCAATCTCTGAATTTGAAGTTTACAACGAGCAACGTTAAGATGTATTTAAAGCCGAATAAACCAAATATACCATCGTACAAATTTCTAATACTACTAACACTCTTGGGTTTAGGCTATACCAAATGCTTTTCCCAAAATGTAAGTTTTAAAAAGCTGCAACATTTAACAGATCAGGCTATTGCCAAATCTTACCCGGCCTGCGTAAGGATATTTGATTTTGATAGCGTAAAGAATCTCCAGATGAGCGCTGTATTCAGCGGAGTAGTTGTCACTAAAGATGGTTATATCCTAACCGCAGCCCATGTTACCAGACCCGGTGCGACCTATAAAGTTATTTTTCCGGATGGCAAAGCCTGTGTAGCAACAGGTTTAGGTAAGATTGAATATAAGGAGGATAAAACTATACCTGATGTTGCTTTGATTAAGATCAGCACCAAAGGTTCATGGCCATATGCTATTATAGGTAGGTCATCATCAATAAAATTACACGAATCATGCCTCAGCATTTCTTATCCAGAAAGTTTGTATCAACCATTTCCGGTTGTAAGGTTTGGTTACGTTGCGAATGTGCGTAATGAAAAAGGGTTTATCCAATCAACCTGTATCATGGAACCGGGAGATTCCGGCGGGCCTTTATTTGATTGTTACGGGCGGGTAATTGGGCTTCATAGTGCTATTGGCATCCCGGAAAAGGAAAACTACGAGATTCCGGTGGATCTTTACCTGAAATATTGGACAGCGCTTAAGAACCCAATAATCTACACTAGTACTCCTGAAAATCAGGATTCATTAGAATCGGATACGATCAGTAACGCGAATAATGAATTGGAGGGAATCAAAGATTTTAATAAAAGTTATCGGAAGATAGCCAGAAAAACTAGAGGTACCTGTCTGGCAATTATCAGCACGAAAAACAATAGGGAGTTAAAGGAAAGTGGAACACTTTTCTATGTTAAAGGTCTGGCATCATTACCCGATTCACCTAATGATCATAATTATATCGTCAGTAAAAGTTCAATGGTGGGCGATAACCCTTTTATCCTGCTGCCCGGTAATCTAAAAGTTAGCGAAAAAATAATTGCCCGCGACCGAAATAATGATCTGGTATTATTACAACCTTCCACTCCTATACCTCATGGAATCAGTTTGAAGGAGTTAACCACGGATACATCGAGTTTAAACATTGGAAAATTTTTATTCTCTCCACAACCTGACCGTGCTGTTATCATAAGCATATCGGGTAACAAGGATTTTGTAATGCCGAAAGGTTCAAGCAGCGGTTATTTAGGTTTATCGGTTCGATATTCTGGAGATTCCGTGTTGGTCACGCATATTTTTTCCGGTCCGGCTGATGGTCGTGGTATCCGGGACGGCGATCTGGTAACAGCGATAAACGGCCGGCGCCTGAAAGGTATAAACGATTATGGACACTTACTTCAAAATTCGTGGCCAGGTGACACGGTTACGTTACAATTTCAACGATTGAATAGTCAATATGTCAAAGTAATTGTTCTAGGTACCTGGCCGGATCAGGTTGTACATCATCCCGCCGCTTTTTTTTCCGGTGGCAAAAGCGCCAGACGCGATGGTTTTCAGGAAGTATTTACGCATGATGCGATAATTAAGCCGTATCAGTGCGGCGGGCCTGTTTTTGATATCCAAGGTCACTTATGCGGGATTAATATAGCCAGGTTTAGCCGTGCGATCTGCCTCGCAATTCCTGACAAAATTATATACCGGTTCATTAAGAGTGCTTTAAAAACTAATTTATAGTGAACGGCATGAATCGTGACTTCGCATTTCTGGTAAAAGAACTACAATTAAAATCAGGGCTTGAAATTTTAACGCCTGCAGACTGTGAATTGCTCAACACAGCTATCGAAACAATGATAAATAGATCGTTAAGCGAAATAGTATTGCGGCGCTTATTTGAATTTGTCCCTGCCAAATTTCCACCAACTATTATAGCCTGAATATCCTGGCTTCCTATTGCGGGTATAAAGACTGGCGAGCCTTTTGTGACAGTCGCTTGAATTTGAATTAAGGCGAGGTTGTTAGCCCTGCAAGATTGCATTAACGAAGCGAGGGTCAGCTCCCTTGTGATGCCTGCCTCAGCTCCGGAAACGGCGGGCTCAAAAGGCAAAGGGTAAGCCGATGCTTTTAAGCCCGGCTTTCAAGTCTGGACTGTTTTATAAGCATTAATGAACCTTAGCAGATTGCTCCAAAATGCTGCCGGGGTCGCCACAATTCCCCTGCGGTCAAAAATAGGCAGCGCCGGAAAAAGCAGATGTCTGAATACTGTAAAAGCTATACCCCACCTTGCCATTTACGGCATACAGCCGGGATATATTGCCAAAATGCAAGTTTAGGAGACAATGCTGGTTTCTGGAATATTATTTGCTTGGTCTGCAGCTGGTTCGTTGATGACCCCTTTAATTGAATTTCCATAACTCATAATAGCCTGAGAAAGTAGTGCCTCCAGCGGAAGCAAAGCTGCTGGACAGGCTTGCGGGTAGGTGATATAGAAGGTACTGCTATTTTTTACCTGCATATGGAACCGGATCTTTTTCTGTTCATGCAGAACATACACCTGGAACCCATGTAAGTTAACAGTATGCTGCGTGAAAAATTCAAATGTTATGACGCCTGCCTCCGCTGTAAAATTTCCGATCATTGGGCGAAGATAATGTTTCAGCGGGAAATGATCAGCGATGCGGAGATTAA
This sequence comes from Mucilaginibacter tundrae, assembly GCF_013408825.1. Taxonomy (GTDB): domain Bacteria; phylum Bacteroidota; class Bacteroidia; order Sphingobacteriales; family Sphingobacteriaceae; genus Mucilaginibacter. The sequence continues at coordinate 592,841 of NZ_JACCBZ010000004.1, read as the reverse complement.
AAATGGTTTGTAATGGATGGATACTGATTAATCGGCTTCAATCTTTTGCCCCGGCTGTACATTGGCTATCCACGCGGAAACCTCTGGAAAGATACACTCAAAACGATGCAGACCATGGTTTTTAAAAAAAATCCCTCGTTCTGTTTGCGTAAGTTTAAGGTTACCCTTGTTTTTATAAAATTCAGGTTCGGCGGTGATGTCGGTTTTAATAAACATCTGTTGTGCAAGCGATTCAAGACCTAGAAAAAATGGATTAGACTTACATCCGTAAAGGTATGCTGTTAACAGGAGTCCTGATGCCGCGATGCCAACGTAACAGCCAAAGCTGTACAGCATGATTGGTTTTATAATGGCCATAAGCTGGATGATCCATAACGGAGGGTTATGGATGGCTAATTGTCCGATGATGAGTAAGATAAATCCGGAAATTATTATCCTGTTACAGTTACATGATGAAGGGAAAAGCTTAGCATAAATATCCATTACTTTATCCCAGGATGATTTCGGACGCTTAATCCAGCGCTTTACCTGGTCTTTAGTGTGATAAACAACCAGCAATGGTAACTCACATATCCCTTCCAGCGAAAATGTGGTTATGATGTGATCAATAATTTCAGGCAGTTTTTGTGCTTTCGCTTTTAACCTCAACCTCAGTTTAATTGCTATGAAAGATAATAAAAGATAAGCCATTATAAACATGGTGGCTATTGTTATACTGCCATTGAAGTGCCGGTTAGTGCAAAAGAAATGTGCTGCAATGATAAGGAGCGTAAAGGCAGGGATTCCTAAAATTATAAAGCCTAAACTGATTATATAAGAACGTGTGCTTTTTGGTAACTCCCGTTTTTCGACATTAAGGAACGGCGTAGCTAAAGTTACTAATTTGAAGTGCGCTGCATCATCTCCCAACATCTTGAGTGCGTAAAAGGCGACGTTGCCCCCATGACTATGTGCAATGACCGTTTTCCTGGCATGTGGGTATGCTGTGATTTGTTCTTCCAGGTACAATGCGAGTAACCTTGCCGCTTCTATTCGCCGGTGCTGCGAGTTTTTACCAGACCAATTAAATGCCTCAAAAGTTGTCTTTATACCCAAATTATTTTCTAGAAATGTCCTTAAAGGCTTCCCGGGAAGCACCCATTTAGGCCTTGTCAAAAAGTATGTCCCGTGTATTAAAGTAATGCGATTCTCCATGTTACAAGGTTATATAGTCGAAGTTGATCGGCTATGGTTGAAAGTATTGCTATACTCCGCTTCTTAATTTTACGGATGGCAAAGGTTGTTTGTTCTATTTAGCCAGCTTACAAGGTCCCGCCAAACCTCCGTTTGTAAAGATTTCATAGCTAAGTAGTATTCCCGGGCTTTAAATTTTGTTTGATTTTAAAAGCAATCAGTTTGTTTTAAAAAGGTGAAACCTAATAAATCGCTGTTACTTTATGACTTGTTTATAAAAGACAGGCAACTAGTAGTTTGCCTGATTTTGTAATCAAATTTTAAAAGATCAGATTCAAACATTAAACCTCATATAATGAATAGCAAAACAATCGTATTCGTACACGGCTTGTTCGTTAACCCGAAAAGCTGGAATCAATGGAAGTCTTTCTTTGAAGCAAAAGGTTATACCTGCCTTACACCCGCCAATCCTTATCATGAAGGCGAACCGGCTAATCTTCGGGAAAATATTGATCCGGCGCTGGGCAAGGTTACCCTGGAAGATGAAGTGGCTCATATTTTGGAAGTCGTAGACAGCCTGCCGGAATCGCCGATCCTGATTGGCCATTCCCTGGGCGGACTTGTCGTACAGAAATTATTATCGATGGGCAAGGGTGTTGCCGGCGTTTGCATCGATGGCGTACCTCCGAAAGGAATCTTTACCCTGCAATGGAGTTTTTGGGAGTCAAATTTCCCGGTGTTGAACTATTTTAAGGGAGACACTGTTTTTGAACCCAATAAAGACTGGTTTCATTATGCTTTTGCGCACCTGATGCCACGCGAAGAATCTGACAAGGTGTTTGATGACCTCGTCGTTCCGGAAAGCCGCAACGTACCGCGCCGCACGCTGACTGCATTTGCGGAAGTGGATTTTAACGAACCCCATAAACCATTATTATTCATTGCCGGTGAGAAGGATCATATCGTACCGGCCACCCTAAACCTGGAAAACTTTCACGCTTACACCCATACGGACAGTATTAAGGAATATATCGAGTTCCAGGACCGTACCCATTATATATGCGGTATGCCGGGTTGGGAGGATGTTGCAGGTCATGTAGCCAATTGGCTGGACAAGATTGAAGGATAAGTTAGTCAACGGATAGGACAAAGGTCCGTGTACAGATCTTGCCGAGATGCATTTACTCCTTCGGGCGGATGAAAAGAATTTTAGGGTTGATTCAACGCTTTATTGTTAAACGGTAATTTATGGTTTTTTTGTTTATTTAATTTGTTGGCCTGCGCGTCGTAAAGCGTGCAGGCCTTCAAATTATGGAAGGTTTTTTATATCGGAAACCGGTACCCACTTATCAATCCAATAATAATTGATTGCTCAGCTGAGTGGGTATTTACACTTATTGCGGCAAATTTCCGATTATAGGATAATGATGGCGTAAATGAGCTAAAAGCAGATTATTATTCCGACTGTTGCCATTTCTTAACTAATCATATCATGAGAATTGTATCCATCTTATTGATCCTGTTCTTTGCCTCTTTTTCAAAACAGGTCACCGGGTCATTCCACAGTATCCTTCCACCCGGAGCTGCCAACATCAATCAGCAGGACAGCCTTGAGATTGCTAGAAAAGTACTTTACCTTTTGCATCGAAAGAAGCAGATGTTGATCATGTCTACAGCTATTTGTTAAAGGGCTTTGCGGAAAGCGTAAAGCAAGGTGACCATAAGAAGGAGTACAATTACAGGTTTTTACTCGCAAGAGCATGTATAGTGAAGGATCAGTCTGTTAAAGCCCCGAATTATGTTATGCCACTGATCACTAAATTTAACAAAGATGGCGATAAGAAGCAGGAAGCACAAGCTTACCTGGATCTTGCTACTGTTTATTCCGGCTATGTTGACGATGATATTTCTGCCAGGCCGTTTCAGGAAGATATGGGTCCTAAGATGCTTGGATTTCTTAATCAAGCTTTAGACCTTGCTCGTCAAGCCAAAGATAATTATCTGGTATTCCTTGCATTGAGGCAGATCACATTTTATCATTTTTATATTAGTAATCGCATAACCGGTAACCATCACGAAGTGGATAGTGTGGCTAATTCCTTTCTGGATTTCTGCAAAAAAAAATATACGGATCGCCTTTATCTGCCATACACTATTTTAATGCAGACCTCTAAAAACAATTATGATTTTCCGCAAGCTTTAAACTATGGTATGCTCGCGGTCGCGAGTGCTAAACAGTATCATCACGAGGATGAGCTAACAACGGTCTATGTTTCGCTAGGAGAATTGTACTATCACACCGAGCGGCCTCAGCAGGCTCTCGCTGCGTATGAAGATCTTATCGCTACAGCAAAGCGTTTTCATAAACCTGTATCAGTTATGATTGCACCGGCTTACTCTGATTTGTTATTTAAAAATAACATGGCTGACAAAGCTATACAATTTATGAATTCCTATAAACCTGATACATTACAGTCGCTTGCATTGAGGTATTACTATTACCTGAGCTTGGCAACCCTATACCTGAAAATGGAAAAATATGAAAATTCAGAAAAAAACTACCTTTTAGCACATCATGAGTTGAAAGATCAGGATACTTTGGTCAAAATCAAGTCGGACCTGGACTTGGGTGGCTTATACGTTGCCTGGGGAAAATACGATAAGGCAAGGCCATATATAGAATATAGCACGGATACCAAGATCAAAGGAGTTCCTTTAGTTAACCTGGCCATTGCACAATTATTGCTTTTTAAAATAGATTCTGCCGAAAAAAATTATCCGGCCGCCTTCGATCATTTGATTCAGCGTGACAGATACAAGCAACAATATGCAGATCAGCAAAAAAATAAAGCGGTTGAGGAGATTGAGGTGAAATATAAAATCGCAGAGAAAGAAAAAGACATCCAACTATTGCAGGCAGGAATGAAGCTGTCCGATGAAAAGCTTAAATTGGTTGATGAGAAAGTAAAGCTGTCCGATGAAAAAATAAAATTGTCAAGAGTCACTCTTTTAAAAGACCAAAAGAAAGTGGCTTTCCTGAATGTTCAAAACCAGCTTCAGCTATCCGAAAACGAAAAGAAAAAGAAGGATATCGCGCTTAAAAATCAAAAGATCAAACTTTTAACGAAAAGTAATGATTATCAACTGCTTAGTTTGAGCAAGGCGAATTTTGAAAGGAAAATGACACTTGGCGGGATCTTTTTGTTGGCGGTTATCCTTGTTCTGTTATTTTATCAATTCAGGATTAAACAAAAAAACAGCAATGAGATCAACCAAAAAAATGTATTGCTTCAGCAACTGGTAAATGATAAAGAGCTACTGATTAAGGAGGTGCACCACCGGGTGAAAAACAACCTCCACACGATTACAAGCTTGCTCGAGACACAATCGAGCTACCTGGGTGACAGTGTCGCTTTGGAAGCTATTTCGGAAAGCCAAAGCCGGATTAAAGCAATTGCATTGATACACCATAGGCTATATTCCGAAAGCAACTTAGCCGTTATCGAAATGCAGCCTTATTTGCTGGAGCTTGTACAGTATTTAAAGGATACCTATAATACGGGTGCCCTGGGTATATCTTTTACCATGCACGTTGATGCCCTAACGCTCGATGTACAGCAGGCGATCCCGATTGGTTTAATGTTGAACGAGATGGTAACCAACGCCATTAAGTATGCATTTTCCGATGGACGGATTGGCCGGATTAGCATAGAGCTGAAATCACTTCATTATTCCGATATGGTTTTCAAAGTCAAAGATAATGGTATTGGCCTGCCGCCCGATCTGGAGGTAAAAAAATCCGCTTCAATGGGTATGGCGTTAATTAGTGGCCTGGCTAAACAATTGTCAGGAATGCTGGACATCGTAAGTAAGGAGGGTACGACGATAAAAGTTGTTTTTAAACGGATACAAATTAATCAGGAAACTGAAGCGTTATTAAGTTCTTCACGCAAGTAGCTTTCGGATGAGTACTGTTAACTTACCTATCCAAAAATGGCGTATTCCTGATTAAGAAAATTTATTTTTTTTGCCAATCCAGGATTGAATTACCTTTAATTGATCAGGTATCACCAGGTATTTTTATCTCAATGTTAATTTAATATTGATTTTCAGTTAATTAATTTATTGCTGGTACTTGCTTTTGCAAAATCATATTGCCATCTTTAAGTGTACAGTATACACAGTATAAATTACATGTGATTTGTCGCTTTATTAATCCTCTTACGTAGAAATTAATGAAGCAAATACCTAAAACTTGTTGCAGCCTATGGAAGCTAAATTAGACCGCTTAAATTTAACTTTGACCAATCCCGATCATTGGAGGCAAAATTATTACCGGTATCTTTTCAATTATGCAGCAACCAGGATAGCTGATCAGTCAGTTATTGATGATTTGATTCAGGAGGTATTCCTGATTGCGCTTGAAAATCGTTTCAAATTTAAGGGCTATAGTACTGAGAAAACCTGGCTAACCGGTATACTCAAGAACATCATCTTTGTCCATCACCGCAGGATGAAGGCATTCAGGACAGTATTTATAAATCTTAACGACGAAATGCTTAATACCGGAGGTATTGACCTTGAACACGTACACACCTTAGTTACTGTCTATAATCAGTTTGACCACGAGGTGGATCAAACGCTTCAAAACGAAGAATTTAGGCATGTTGTTCATAAAGGAATAGTCCGCTTGCCCACTATATGGCGCAGTGTTTTTGTGATGAAATATATCGAAGAACAACCGGTTTGCGATGGGCGCGTGATCGAATATGTGATGTCAAAATTAACAAACTGATGAATTCAAAGAATATCGGCGATCCGGCTCAATGGCTGCTGCATAAAGCGTTGTCGGGTGGCGGTTCATTACCTGATATCGGCCTGTATTGTTTAAACACCTCACGTTTTGTATTGGGAGAAGAGTTAAGATCAATGCAAAATATTGGTCGAAGCGGACATTGTTCCGACAATTACCCGTGAAGATTTGTCGGTGATTTTCTCCGTTATTGTAACCCAGGCGTTGTAATTTAAACAATAAAAAGTATATTGAATCGGCATCCATCAGCCGCTAATAATACACTTGCTTTTCACACCATCTAATTGAAAATTTTCATCGTTTTCAAATATGTAAATTTACAACGTACAAGTGGTACTCTGCCCTCAGATATTGATTTTCATTAGTCAACACCCTGACAATTTTATACTTAACCTAAGTAAGATTATATCTTTATGAACGTTCGTGTGAAACTGATTTAGTCAACTTCTTTTTTAGTTCGTTCATATCATGGCCAACTTTTATATCTAACGTTTTAGCATAATGTTGAGTCTGTGTAAGATTAGTATGGCCCAGCATTTTTGATACGGATTCTATTGGAACTCCATTGCTAAGAGTCACAGTTGTGGCAAAAGTATGCCTCGCTATATGAAAGGTTAAATTTATTTTTATCCCGCAGCAATCGGCAATTTCTTTTAGATAAGCATTCATTTTTTGATTAGTTAAAACAGGAAATACCATTTTGTAAATAATGCATTTAGGATGACCGCTGTATTTTTCCACTAATTTCAGCGCCTCCGGTAACAAAGGAATATGTGTGGAAGTCTTTGTCTTTTGCCTTTTTGTAAAGATCCACTGAACGTTATCTGCTCCTAAAACCAAATCAGTTAGTTTTAATTGTTGTAAATCAACGTACGAACTCTTTAGTATGCTCATAAGAGGTATTATAACGCTCTACTGTTCCGGGAGCGAAGTCAATCCCTTCCAAATCTTTCATCTGCTTATTGTGGTCTTTAAATAGCTCTAAAAGCATTTTTTGCGATTCGTCGCAACCAAGGAGGATATTTTTAATTGCTGCAGCAGTGATCACTTTACCGGACTCCATCAGCTTTTTTTTAGCTTCATAAACTTTTAGCTCCAAACTATTTAAATAGTAATTAAGCTCCCTTGATTCCTCTTTAGTACCCAGGGCTCTCCCCGCTGCAGTATTCCATTTGGCAGGATCCCATTTTCTTTTGGCTGAAAGTTCTTTTGGCTGCCCGTCTACAGTGATTTTCAGATAGATGGGTAACAAGCCGTTTTTGTAATTTTTAGGCTTTCTCATGAAAAATAATAACCCAAAGCTTTTCTCTAACATAAGTAACAATTTTTATGGTGAACAAATGTCGATTTTAAGCAGTTGATTTACAAGATGTTTTATTATCTAACATATTGTAAATCAATTTATTGCAGCGTTTCCGTTGAGTCTTTTTTCCGGGTTTAAAAGACTCAATGATAACTCAATGGAATTATGTGATTATATGCATGTTTTGGTAGGGTAGTAGGAACTAAAAAGGCCTCAAATCGTTGATTTGAGGCCTTTTAGATGTTTTGCTATGTATATCAGCGGAGAGCTAGGGATTCGAACCCCAGGAACCTTTCACAGTTCAACAGTTTTCAAGACTGCCGCAATCGACCACTCTGCCAGCTCTCCGGGGACAAAAGTACAAATCCCGGTTGAATTGGCAAATTGGATATTGCTTTTTTTTTTATACAGCGGAAATAGCATATTAAGTGTGTGATAATGACACAATTAATTTTATAATTTATGTCTTTTTTCGATGCGAAAAGCATTAAAATTGGGTTTTACGATCTTAATATTACGCTTGGCGAAGTCAATATTTGCGTTTAATTCAAATCCCATTAAAATAATTAACGAGTTTAGATACAACCAAATCATCACAACGATGAGGGTTCCTATCGAACCGTATATTTTATTATAGGAGGCAAAATGGTTAATATAATAAGTAAATCCTAAGGATGTTATTATAGCTAAACCAGTTGCTAAAAGAGATCCCGGATTTAAAAAGTTCCAGCGTTGTTTATGCGCTGGGCCATAACGATATAATATGGACACCGTTACAAAAAATATGGTAACTACTATAATCCATCTTATTAAAGCAAAAATGTATATCCAAAAATGGTGTTTGGTGAATATATGTGCCTGTAGAAAACTAAGCACCGCCTGGCCGCCAATCATAATAACAATAGCAATTAATAATGATATACTAATGTAGATAGTAAGCACAAGGGCTATCCAGCGTCTTTTAAGCCACGTACGGGTTTCCAACACTAAAGAAGACCTGTTGAATTGCCGCATTAAATTGGCGACACCATTGGTGGCAAAGATCAAAGCTGATAAAAAACCAAATGAGAGTAATTTGCCGTTTTGGTTTTTTATAATATCAACAATATTTGAATTGAAGAATTGAGTAGCTTTTTGGTTGGGTAATACCAATGAAATTAAATCGATGAGATTTTGCTGAAAGTTATGAATAGGGATGTAGGGGATAAGCGTGAACATAAATATAGTCGCCGGAAAAATAGCCAGCATAAAACTATAGGCTAAGGATGATGCCTTGTTTACCAGCGTACCTGTAAGAAATTCCTCAACAAAAAAAACGACTACGGAATATAATGAAAGTGAACCAAAGCCGCCCGGTTTAATGGACTGTGTCCATAGTATAAATGACCGGTAAAATTTAAACTTTAATAAAAAGCGATTTAGCCATCTCATTTACCTCAAATCTACTTAAAATATGGCTTTAATTTATTAGCTAATTCGGCTGGAATAAAGCAAATACGATTTGTTTTCATATTAACAAATACCAATAACGTTTCTCCTGTATTAATCAGTTCCCCGGCTTCATTGGTGAGTTCGTATTTAAAATGCATGCGGGCGCGTGGCATTTCGGTAATAAATACTCTTATACTGATCTCCTGATCATATAATGCAGGTTTTAAATATTTACAAAGTAACTCTATAACAGGCATCATAACTCCTTGATCTTCCATGGATTTATAGGTCATGCCTAAGCTACGCATCATTTCAACTCTGGCTACCTCATAAAATTCCGCATAGTTACCATAATAAACATAGCCCATCTGGTCAGTTTCTCCATAACGGACCCGAATTTTGGTTGTGAACTCAAACATTAGCGTTTAATATTTCGCTCGTTAAGGGCTTGTTGAAAAGCATGTGCATTCTTCAAATGATCTGTAACATTAGTAGCAAATGCATGATAGCCCGAGAAGTCTGCTTTAGCGCACATGTAGATATAATCGCTCTTTTTATAGTCAAGTACCGCGTTAATAGCATTGATCGAAGGCATCATTACCGGGCCAGGAGGCAAACCTGTATGTAGATATGTATTGTAAGGTGAATTGATAGTTAGATATTTATTTAAAACGCGATGAATTGTAAAATCATTCTCCGCGAATATTACCGTAGGGTCTGATTCTAGTTTCATGCCTTTTCTTAGGCGATTTAAGTACAGCCCGGCTATGGTTGGCATCTCATCGTCATGCAACGCCTCAGCATCAACAATAGAGGCAAGGATTGATACCTGTACAGGACTTAAGTGTAGTTCATTTGCTTTTTGCGTGCGCTCAGGTGTCCAAAACTTAAGATATGCGCCGTACATCTTTTTAAAAAATTTCTGCGGCGATGTATTCCAATATAACTGATAAGTATTGGGCAAAAACATGGTATAAACATCATCTATTGTAAACCCGTATTTTTTTACAAAATCAGTAGAATCAAGCAGGTTGATAATAGTAGTTGAATCTGGTTCTATCTTTTTACCCACAAATCCCGCGAAATCAGTTTTTAACCGCATGGTATGGAAAGCCAAGGTAACAGGTGTTTGTGTGCCTGACGCTAACTCGTTGATCAATTTTCTATTACTCATCCCAGCATGTAAATGATACCTGCCTGCTTTTACACGGGTAGTATATTTCATGTTTTGCGCAGCCCAGTTAAAGGTTGTGGTATCCTTTACTATTCCTTCCTCGCGGATGGTTTTATAAACATCGTCGTACGTAGCACCTGTGTGTATGTATAGGAATTCCTGCTTATCGGTAACATTCGGCCCAAAGTAATTCAGATAATAAATAACGCAGGTAACCCCAAGGGCTATTACAATTATAAGTACCAGGGCAATTATAAATTTTTTTAATAAACCCCCGTTTGACTTTTTCTCAGCCATATTATATAAAGTATTTTTATTGTTTAATTTTTTGCAAAGCTATTAAGCCACCCGCTAAATTACGCACATTTTGGTATCCGTTTTCCTGTAATAATTTACATGCGGTTTCGCTGCGCATACCAATTTTACATATAACAATAATTTCATCTGTTTTGTTATAATCCAATTGAGTAATACTGCCGGGTAGTTTGGATAAAGGTAAGTTTTGGCCACCAATATTATAGGTCGAAAACTCAATTACTTCCCGCACATCTAAAAGATTAATAATATCTCCTTTTTCTAATCGGGAATTTAATTCAATAGCACTAATTGGCAGGGGCATCAGCTTTTTTAGCTTGTGAAACCGTAAGATTTATTTTTGTACCTAAACTGGTTTTGCTGGTAGAATCCGTTTTTGCAGGATATTGAGCAGTAACCACCATGCTGCTCGAATCTGTGATAGTCCCCTCATAAGTAATCGTGCCGATGCCTAAGCCCGCACCTTTGATAACAAATTTGGCAGCATCAAGGTCCTGGTTAACTAAATCCGGTATATCCACTTCACTTGCACCTGCACCGTTGCCAATCACCAGGTCAACTTTTGAACCTTTTGGTAGTTTAGTGCCTGGTTTGATGATCTGCCCGGCGAAATGAACTTCCAATATATGATTAGCAATGTCCGAGCATGTACTGGTATCACCAACCTTTAAACCATAGTTTGATAATGTAGCAACAGCTTCCATATAGTTCTGATCTTCCAGATCAGGCAGGGATACATTAGGTGCTAGCCGGGTAACCATAGTTAAATAAATAATACGATTTGCCTTAACCATCGTACCGGCATCAGGGTCTTGCTCAACAATAGTTCCGGGTGGTTGGTCGGGCACATAAACTGAATCTATTTGATAGCCAAAGCCCTGATCTGTTAAGGTACTGATCGCCTTATCTACCGACATCCCCTTTAACGGTGGTACCGGCGCGCCCGAACCATGCCGGGTATAATAATCCAAGCTTAAGTAAGCTATAAAAACCAATAACAATACGGAGCCAATTGCAGCGAAAAATGTGTTACGGAATGATGTAGTTTTTAAGTAAGCCCAAAATCTGTTCATGTATCAGTAGGATATTATCGTACCAAACATAGTGAATATTTCGGAATTTGGATTTATCAATACTCATTTTGCCTGTAGCTCAGTTACATGTAAATTTAAGGCAAATCCCATTCCAAATACCGCGCTAAACAAATATCTTTGAATTATCATGACAGCAAAAAATATCGCCCTTTGTGCCGGAGGTTATACCGGGGAGTATGAAGTATCCATCAACAGCGCCAAAAATATCGCCGCTAATCTTGATCCCGCTAAATACAAGGTTTATACCGTGCTCATTAACCGCGATAACTGGTTTTATGATACCGGCCACGAGCATATCAGCATAGATAAAAACGACTTCAGCCTGACTATAAAAGGGGAGAAGATCAAGTTCGACTTTGCCTTTATAACCGTGCACGGTACACCCGGCGAAGATGGCAAGCTGCAAGGTTACCTGGATATGATGGGCGTTCCTTACAATACCTGCGATGCCACTACGTCCGCTATTACCATGAATAAGGCTTATACTAAAACCATTGTACATGGCATACACGGCCTGCACGCCGCACGTAGCATGCAGCTGCACCGCAAGGATGGTCATGATGTAGCAACCATAGCCGCCAACCTTAGGTTCCCGCTGTTTATTAAGCCTAATAACGGTGGCAGCAGCGTGGGTATGAGCAAGGTACACAACCTGGCCGGGTTACCTGAAGCCATCGAGAAAGCATTCCACGAAGATGATCAGGTGCTTGTTGAAGAGTTTATCAAAGGCCGCGAGTTTAGTCGTGGTATAGCCCGTATTAAGGGTAAGATAACAGTTTTGCCAGCTACCGAGATCATCAGCACCAAGGAGTTTTTTGATTACGAGGCCAAGTACACGCCCGGTGCTTCGCACGAGATTACGCCCGCCGATCTAGGCTCCGAAAAGAACGACGAAATAGCCGAGATCCTTACCGAGATCTACCTGCGCCTTAACTGCAAGGGCATGGTGCGTATAGATTTTATTTTGCTGGATGATACGCAAGATTTCTATTTTATCGAGGTAAACACAACTCCCGGCCAATCCTCAGCCAGCCTGATACCGCAGCAAGTAAGGGCGGCAGGCCTCGATCTGATGGAGTTTTACGGCGACCTGATAGAAGGCGCTTTTTAGCCCACTGTACCACGAAACAGGTGAAATACATGGTACATTTGGTACACTTTTAGCCCCAAAAACGCCCTGAAAAGTACTAAAAAGGGCATTATTAGATCGAAAATTCGACCCAAATCTGATTAAAAATGGCTGTTTTTGACTCAAAAAGCATCAAATTTGGCGTGCTTTTGCCGCTATTTAGACTAAAAATATTTGCATTTTTAAAGGTTTTTTGCGATATTTGAATACACCCGAAGCCTATAACTGTTCCGTTCTGAAACAGTTTTTTGGCTCCCCAAATGTATCTTCATGTATTATTCCAACAAACCCGACCATTACGTGGAACGCCCCGCTGTGATCGAAGAAATTCGCGATACTATCCGCGGCATTAAACCTATCGCCAAACCTCATCAGCCCAAGCCGACTGCCTGGCAACTTAAGCATCCCAAAAAAGACATCAATGGCTCCGAACCCGAGTTTATCATCAAACGTGCCGGTAAGTGGCTCCGCGACGGCGCTAAACTGCCCGAACCCCAAATGCTGTTCGACCATTTTTGGCTCGAGGGTGAACTGTGCATCCTGTTTGCCGATACCAACTCCGGCAAATCCGTACTGGCGGTGCAGATAGGGGATAGCATCAGCAAAGGCGAACCCATCGCCCCGATGCAAATGACCGCCGCGCCCTGTGGTGTATTGTATATTGATTATGAGTTGAGTGATAAGCAGTTTCAACAGCGGTACTCCACCAAAAATAACCATAACTATAAATTCAGTAATAAGTTCTGCCGTGCGGTCACCAATCCACAGGCCAATAAAATGTACAAATTCAGCAATTATCAGGAGTATCTCGAAAACGAGATCGAAAACTCCCTGCTCATCGCCAAAGCCAAAGTGCTCATTATCGATAACATTACCTGCCTTAATTATGGTGCCCATCATGCCACCGGCGCCCTAACCCTCATGCGCGGCCTGCAGGCAATCAAAGCCAAATACAATATCTCCATTTTGGTGCTGGCGCATACCCCAAAACGCGATCCCGTAAAACCCATTACCAAAAACGACTTGCAAGGCAGCAAAATGCTCATCAACTTTTGCGACAGCGCCTTCGCTATCGGCGAAAGTCAAACCCAACCCGGCACCCGCTACCTCAAGCAGATCAAACAACGCAGCACCAAACAACACTACGGCCCCGAAAACATCTGCCTCGGCAAAATTGACAAATCAGGCAATTTCCTGCGGTTTAAATTAGACGGATACGATCTGGAAACCGCGCATCTACAGCGAAAAAATGAACAGTACCAAAAAGCAATTGAAGCCCAAGTAATGGAGCTAAGCAGGCAGGGGATGAGCATCAGGAAGATCGCGACAGCGTTAAATTTATCGGCGAGTAAAGTTAGTAGAATGATTAAACGATATCCAAATTTCTTAATTTAGTATTCTGTATTTGTAATATTTGTGTTACACCAATAAGGTCGAATTATATTTCTTAACTTTAACTCAACCAACCTTATCTGTATGTTAATTATAAAACATAAAACTAAACTCCGGCTATTTGTACCCTTTTCTTTAATATTAATTGGTATATGTTATTACGGTTGCCATAAAGACACTAAAACAGAATCGACGGCTAATCTGTCGCCCACAGTAGCGCAGGCTAAAACCTGGTACGAAAGTACCTACCCCATAAGCGCAACGAATAGTAAACTTGCTGTTCAAAGTACGGGCGCTAATGCTAACCCATCGGTTGACCTTAGCCAGGTTTTAAAACCTGATTGGGCTCACGGGGTTACTTATACCCGTTTCAAAGCTGGTGTTGTAGAATTGCCACTTGCGCCGTCTGCTGTTAACACGGTAATATCATTAGGCCATTCCGCTGCAATAATGGCGCATTATAAACCCCAATATACCCGCAGTTCATTCCTGTTAATTAATGACAGTACCGGTTACCACGCTTATGTGATGACGATTATTGCCGATTCCACTTATATTAAGAATGATCCCACCAAACTCGATAGGGACAAATACAATAAACGCGACAGTGATTTTAGTGGTTTTTGTATTTATAGCACGCCTAAAGGTAAACTGGTGAGCTGCTGGTATTATCAAAACGGACAATTATTTTACTCAGTTGCTGCTAATCCTTATGGCTCCGGCCAGGTTGCGCAAAGTTATATTGGCAACAATGGCAAACAACTGGCAGACCTGGAATCAGAGGATTGTTATGATGTATCATGGGACACCTACGGCAATGGCGAGCTTACCAACTCCGAATATTTATATACCGTATGTTTTGAAAGCACTGGGGGTAGCGGCGGTGGCGGCAGCACTGGGGGTAGCGGCGGTGGTACTACCACGGGCGGTGGGGTTGGCAACGGCACAACTACAATACCATGCAGCACAGCGTCTGGCTCATCCATAATCACCCGGTCAAAGAGTATTAACGTTTATGGGCCGCCGCCTGGTTCGGGTGCGCCTGTTGGCGTTGCGTCGGGGTATCCGCCACCTACTACAACTACATCTTGTGATGAAACACCAGTAACTGGCCCAAATACCATAAAAATAGTTTTTTGTCAAGGACTCACAACCCAAGAACAAAACTCCATAACCAGCACAGTTGCAGCATTTAGTACCGAAGATTGCGCATCACGATTTTTGTATAATTACTTTGGTGGCAAAACTATTTCCTTTTGTATTACCCCAGGTAATTATAACGCCAATTATAATCCTGCCACAGGTGGGTTTACTTTTTCTACCGACCAAATGGCGACACCGGCAAATGCAGACTTATTAGAACATGAGTTTTTTCATGATTATCAAAATGCCACTTACCCTGGCGGTATTTTACCTTATGGCGAAAATACAACTACAGGCGCTAATAATCCCGGTGCCGTTAATATTGAATTTGAGCAAGCCGTTTTTAATGATATTGCAACAGGCGGGCGTAGCGCTTTTTCACAAGGAACCCCACAACAACGGGATGATTACAATACTTGGATAAATGGGTTAACTCAAAATGGCATTGTTTATCCACAGCTTAGCCCCGGCACGGCGGCTTATAGCCAGTTTATGACCAGTTATAATTCTTTTTTAAGTGAGTATAACCAAATACCCGGCAATGCATACACCAGCACCATAATCAATTTAACGCCACAGGCCTTAATTAATTTATTTAATATAGTCACCACACCAAACTGCTAATTCTATGAAAAAAATAATTCTTACGATAGCGCTACTTATCATTTTTATAAAATGTTCTGCACAAACAAAATTAACACCCGGGGAAATACAAGGCAAACATGATACATTCATAGTTAATAAATTAAGTTATCATGACTCCGTTAGATATATTGATATTTATAGCAAAAGCAATAAATATAATAATGGCATTCCTTATACAAAGGAGGAGAAAAATCGCACTTTCGTGCCGATGGATTTTAGAAAGGATCTTCACGTAGATAAAGATGCTGCTAAACAAATAATTTATACTATTCTGAGTGATAAATTAGCAGCGTTAAAAAATAATAAAGAGACAATGAGTGTCCTTGTAGAATTTGAAACTGATGGTAAAATTACAGATATTAGTTTTACATTGAAAGAAGATACTTTAGTTTCATTAGAAGATATTGAGCAAATAGATTATAGCTTAAGGAAAAATATCACAGCCACATTTACCGGAGAAAATTACAAGCACTACATAGCAATTAATTATAATTTCCCGGTGATTATTTTTTAATGGGTGCAGTCGTATGTTACCACACCAAACTGCTATCTCATGAAGAAGATAATTCCCCAATGCTACTGCAAGCGTTCCGCTTGTGGTATAATATAATAGATCAGAAATTGCATAACTCACTAGCGGGACGCTTGCGATAGCGGAGATCAACCATTTATAAACAAACTTGGCTTACATTAATGAAAGGGAATGCCACAAATACAAGCTGGTCTTAAATAATACAAAACAGCGATGGGTCTTATTCAATAGTACAGTGTAATTAAATTTTTCATGAAAAGCTTTCGTTCCCGCAGGGTCTTTCGGAGAGGACCCTGCGTTCCAATAGTTATAGTTTACTTGGCTAATGTGCGCAAAGAGCTCTTCGAGAAACTCCGCGAAGATTGTAATTGATTTTTTATGAAAATATATATATTAAGTATTTTACTAATTGCTTTTTTCTTAAGAACCCAGGCTCAAAAGAAAACTAGAATTGATAGTGTTTATTATTTGGTGGATACACTTCACACACCGGTTAAAGACCGTATGTGGGATATTAACGTAGAGGAAAATTCAATTTACAAAAATTATACAATACATTGTCCGTGTCTTATAAATGGAGGGAGTCCAACATTTTTTTATAATATTAAAAGCAAAGAGATAGCTGTGCATATTACCAAAAAGGAACTAAAGGCTATAAAACTAATTGATCTCAGTTATTTGATACTTAAATCAAAGCAGATTGAAAAGAATGCTTATACTCGAGACTATCAGATTTTTTTAATTGAACCAGACAAGAAAGGATACATCATCCACGAAGTAGACTTCACAAATCCCAACCTAAGGATTGTGTCACCTCCGGATTATACAGAAAGAAAAGATAAAACAAATTAACCAAATTCTTTTTAGCTCCCGGAGAGTTTCTCGCACCGGACCATCCGTTATAACTGTTATAGTTTACTTGGCTAATGTGCGCAAAATATTCTTTGAAAGACCCTACAGAAAACCCCTCACTGGTTTAAGAGTTAGCGCAGCGCTCTTAAACCAGTAAAGCAATCTAACGATGAAATCGAAGACCCTGTCTGGCGTATGAAACAAAATTTTTTGGTATACCAAATATTCCCATTGCTCGAGTAAGCGTGCCGCGAGTGCTTATTTATAAAGAGCAGTTCATGCTGACTTTTTTCAGCATCCCACAGGAGGTTGCCTCCAAGCCGGCCGCTTAACAGTAGGCATGCCAATAAATTCGGCATGACAAATAGTTTGCGAGTTATTTTATTTTCCGAATAATCTTTCTCATAAATTTAAGTTATACATATAATAACTCGCTTTATTGCTTGATTTTTAACAGCGTAAAGGGTTTTTATCCAATACCTGTATAAGAATTATTAATGAAAAAAGAACTTTACCTTTTTGCAATTTTGATTTTTGGGTTTTCATCGGCCTTTGCCCAAAGTAGTTGGGAATTAAAAAAAAATGAAAACGGTATTGAAGTTTATACACGAAATGCACCCACCGGCAACTTAAAAGAACTTAGGGTGCTATGTAAACTTGATGCAACCAAAGATGAATTGATTAGTACGTTACAAGATATCGCCAACTATAATCAATGGGTTTTTTCTAACAAGAAGTCAGTGATCTTAAAAACGCTAAATCCACAAAAGATTATTTATTATACACAATCTCATCTTCCATGGCCTATAAAGGATCGCGATTTGATTGTTGAACTCAATATCAATCCCACCCCGGATATTTTAAATATTCTGGCAAAAAGTTTACCCGATTATCTACCTCAAAACAGCGATTATATACGGGTGCCATATTCCTTAGCCACCCGGCATGTTACTCAGTCGCCAGACAATAAATTAAAGGTTGACTATACCTTTAGTGTTGATCCTGGTGGGAGCATCCCCGCCTGGCTTGTTAACGCCACATTGGCTGTGGGCCCCTATAATTCTTTTATTAAGCTGCGCCAACTTTTACGGTATAAGTATAAGAGATAATATGCGCTAACCTTTAAACTGCTGCCCGACATCTTACATAATTAATCAATTCATTTTATTTTGGTTGTAATATAATGTGAAGCATGTCCAATCTTACCTGCATTTCGCCTTTTTTTATTGTTTCAAGCATAAAAGCGCGATGGTATTTTATTAAGATCATCTATATTAAATTCAATAACTTATCCGCATTACCATGCGCGATTTTTTTGATATCTTCCTTTGATAGCTCAATCGCATTCAAAAACTCGGTACCCATCTCATTAGTACTAAACGGATAATCAACAGAGAACATGATGTTATCGATCCCAAAAGTATCTAAAGCGATTTTCAATGGCGGCTGTGTGAAAAAACCGCTGGTGGTAATATGTACCTGGTTATGGAAAGTATCAGTAAGGGTGCGCTGGTTTGCGCCGCCGTTTCCGGGTTTAAATGCTTTCTCTGATCTTGCCATCATCATCGGCAACATTTCCCCCATATGGCCAATGATTAATTTTAGTTTGGGATATTGATCGAAAATGCCTGAAAAGAGCAGGCGTAAAACATGCAATGCTGTTTCAGAGTGCCATCCCCAGCCATAACACCCCAATGCCTCTGCCATACCTGAATAATTGGGTAGTCCGCTATAATAAATATCAGCAATCCCTTTTGGCGGTAGGCCAGGGTGGAGATAAATTGGTACGTCCAACTTTTCAGCTCGTTCAAATATCGGTGCAAATTCAGGTTGATCTAAAAACTTGTCCTGTGTCAGTCCTCGTATCATAGCGCCACGAAAATGGTACTCTTTTACTGCACGTTCTAATTCATCAGCCGCGGCAAGAGGGGCTGTCATCGGTAAATGGGCAAAAGCCGTAAACCGGCTTTCAAAACCCGCTATCTTTTCCGCGATCAGATCATTGTATTTCATTGCAAAAGCCGGGCCTTGCTGTGGGCTTAAAAGGTTAGCGCCTGAACTATCTACAGAGAGTACCTGCATTGTAATACCGTTTTCATCCATTGATTTTAAACGATCTCCGGTTATATCGGCCAGCTTTGGAGCTATCCGCTGCATGGCTGCCGACTGACCAAAACCGGCTAATGCCTCTTTGGGTATCTTATCGGTCATCTCCGGAAAGGAAATATGTTCTTCAAGGGTAATTATTCGCATGTTAGTTGATAATAAAATGCCTGTAAGGTACTATAATGTTCACAATACACAAATAAACGCATTCTACAGTAAGCCACTACGCGCCATTTATGGCAGTTGTTGGATATAGGTTACACCCGATCATGTTAGTTTATAACAAAGATGAGTCCACTTTTTGATATTAATTATCAGTATTTCAAAACATTAGCCGCTTTTGCTGTTATACTAAGTATATTCATTTACTTAATAACAAGCGGTTTCGTAATTATAGCTCTACCACTTTATTTAAGCCGAACCTTTTATATGTCATATTCCCATAAAACAAAAGAATTTAAATTCATCTTGCACAGGGCGGAAGAAACCAATGCCACTGCCCTGATCGTTGCAAATAAAGAATTGTTATTTCAAAACCAGCAAAAGGAAGCACGTGCGGCCGAATTGGCCATTGCTAACGAAGAACTTATATTTCAAAACCTGGAAAAAGAAAAGCGTGCTGCTGAACTGGTTATAGCCAATATTGAACTCGCCTTTCAAAACCAGGAAAAAGAAAAACGCGCTGCCGAACTGGTTATAGCCAACATCGAACTCGCCTTTCAAAATCACGAGAAAGAGGATAGGGCAGCTGAACTGTTGATAGCCAATAAGGAACTCATCTATCAGAACGAGGAAAAAGAAAACCGTGCTGCAGAACTGATTATAGCTAATAACGAACTTATTTTCCAAAACGAAGAAAAAGAAAACCGCGCCGCGGAATTAATTGTAGCCAATATTGAACTCGCTTTCCAAAATGAAGAAAAAGAAAATCGTGCCGCAGAACTGGCCATAGCCAACATCGAACTCGCTTTTCAAAATCACGAAAAGGAGGATAGGGCTGCCGAATTACTGATAGCCAACAATGAGCTTGTTTTCCAAAACGAAGAAAAAGAAAAACGTGCGGTAGAATTGAACCTCGCTTACAGAGAGCTTAAAAAAGCAGATGAGTATTTAAAAGAGTATGTTAAAGGATTGGAAGAAATGATGTACATGACTTCGCAAGATGTACGCAGGCCAGTAGCAAATATCATCGGTCTTACAAACATCATAAATGATTTTATAAACTCGCCTGCTCAACTAAAAAAACCAATAAAATACCTGAAGCAATCCGCTGTGGAGTTGGACCTGTTTTTAAATGAATTAACTGCCTTTATTGGTAACCTTGAGAAAAAAGGGAAAAGCCAGTAGCTGAGGGCCTTCTGGGCTATTCATATAATGCCCTATTGAATTTGTAATGATGTTCTCGCACCAATGGTTAGTTCTCCATATTTTTATCCCACTTATATCTTATGCCTGGTGTAAGAGGATTAACACATCTCCAGTGAATTAATTCACAGTATTTCAAAACATTAGCTAATTTATAATGTTATTTAATTGAAAGTCCATAACATAATAAATTGAGCGGTTTTGTATTGACTTACGTTGTTTTATAGCCTTTTCACCTTTTAGCTAACGTCTTTTCACATGTCATATTCTCATAAAATAAAAGAGTTAAAAAGCACATTGTACCACGTTAAAGAAACTGGTACCGTTGAATTGACGGTTGCTTACAAAGAATTGCAATTTCAAAATCAGCAAAAAGAAGCACGTGCCGCCGAACTGGCTATTGCCAATGAAGAACTTTTATTTCAAAATCAGGAGAAGGAAAACAGGGTTATTGAACTCGCATTTCAAAACAGTGAAAAAGAAAAGCGCGCCGCGGAGCTAGCCATCGCCAATATTGAACTTGCCTTTCAAAATGAAGAAAAGGGGAAACGTGCAGCAGAATTATTAATACTTAACCAAGAACTTATCTACCAAAACGAAGTAAAGGATAAATTCGCTTTTGAATTAAAGCAAGCTTACAAAAAAATAAAAAAGGCAGAGGAATATTTAAAAGAACATGCGAAAAGCCTTGAACAAATGAAAATTATGACATCTCATAAGGTAAGAAAGCCTGTAGCCAACATTATAGGCCTAACCGGGATAATCGGTAATTTTATACATTCGCCATATCAGTTAAAAAAAATGGTAAAGTATATTGAGTTGTCTGCCACATCGCTGGATGTGTTTGTAAATGAATTTACCGTACTTATAGAGGAACTTGAACAAAAAGGGATAGCCGCGACTGACCCCACCCAAGAAGCCATTACCGATGAGTTGGATGATAAGCAATTTGTTGCTTAACTTTTAGCTGGGATCCTGATAACTCCAGATCACGACCTTGAAAAAGGAAGAAGTACACCCCATCTAATTCTATTCCTTTACCAACGTAATCTGATCTCTAACAGTGCTATAAATTACAAAGCTCTCATTGTCTTCTCTTAGCACCTTTATTCTTTGTATGTGCTTACCGTTTATAATTCCAACCCATTTCCATTCATCAGGAACAAAAGTTTTTAATGTTAAAGGTACGTCATAAACAGCCTTATTCAAGTGGGAATTTAAGTTAATCAATATCTCATGTTTATCAACTTTGCTTTGTATTACGGTGGCTTCCCGCTCGCGCATATATTTGGTTACATTGCCAAAAGTGGCTACCCACAAGTTGTTTTCATGGGCTTTTATATAAGTAAAATAGGTATTCAGCAGTGTATGTGGCAGGGCTTCATATCCCAGCCCGTCAATACCATGTATCACCAATACCAACCAGGTATTGGTTTTAGCAACGGCAGTATCAACCCAAGCCTGCATTAATGGGAGAGGTGTTTTGGTGGTAGCGCCTCGCTGCCATTGTATATAATCCTTATTTGTGTTGCCTGGTGTTTCTTTACTGGCCCGGTCAATTTCCTTTAGCCAGGGCTCGGGCATACGATTGCGAAGGGCAGGGTATATTTTGTAGGCTATCTGCATTACCCGCTGGTTTTCGTAGCCATAAGGCACTTCGGCACTAAAGGTATATTTTGCGCCTAATTTGTCTAATATCTCAGCCTTGCTTTTTTCAAGTTCATAATCAATATTAACCGAATCCAGGGCAGGCATACTGGCGTGGGTAACGGAGTGGCTGGCAAACTCGTAGCCCAAAGCAGCATCACGCCTGAAATCAGCCCAAGTTGAACCTTTTTCCTGCAACACCTCATTACTTGGCTCATAACCGGGCTTAAAATTGCCATCGCGTACCTTTTTGTATAGCTCATCCATTAAGTGGTAAGCTTCGGTAGTTTTACCTTCATCATAAAGGCTGGCGGCTTTAGTATGGTAAGTTATAGTGCCTTTAAAACCCAGGTAACCCGCTGCCGAACACCGCTCAAGAAAGTTTTGCGCATTGGTGGGCACAGTTGCCGATTCGCCAATGATCTCTTTTACCGGGCGGCCAATAAATCTACCGTGATATTTAGAGCCGGGAATACCACCTGTGATAATGAAAAAAGTTGCCGGCAGCTTAAACCGTTCCATTATAGGAAGTGCATATTTAAACTGGTTAATATTGCCATCATCATAAGTGATAGATACCGCGCCGTTTTTATCGCCCTGCCATTCAGTAACCTCCGTATGGCCTGCTTGAGCCGGTGATTTTAAAACGGTTAACAATAAAACAATTAATATAATATGTTTAATGCTGGTTTTTAAGGCGGTATGCATAGACAAATATAAAATTAACCCCAATATTGAATAAACAAAACCTATTCTGATTCCGCTATACAGTTCTTGCTGTCAACATAATGCTCAATCACATCCTGAGGGATAGCTATTCCTTTGCCGGTAGCCATGTTGATCATCACAAAATCAAACCATCCATCGCAACAGGTTTTACCGGTTGCTTTATTTAATATCTCAAAATGTACCTTACACTTTTTATCGTTGATGCTTTCAATACGGGTTCGCACCAAAAAATAATCACTCATTTTTAATGCGCGCTTGTAGTCCATGTAAACTGTCCGTACCAGCCATCCCATCCCACGTGCCATAAACTTCTCCATACCCAGCCCGTAGCATCGCTCCATCTGGTCATATCGCGCAGCCAATACATAATCAAAGTATTTACTGTTGTGCACATGGTTAAACATGTCAATATCATCAGGGCGAACGCGGAGTTCGGTTTCGTAGGTCTTATACATTATTAGCGAGTGGTTGATTATGTTGTATTAGTTGATTATGTTAACAAATGCAAACTTATTAAATAACCACAAATTAGCTTCATTGTTCGCATCAGCCCCCAATCAACCACTCACTTATCAACCCAATCAACTAATAACAAAACAGCACTTGTTTATATTACATAATACCCCTATCTTTGCACCCACAATTAACAAAATTTATTAACACTTTAGTATTATTCACGTAATGTATTTAAGTAAAGAATGGAAATCAGAGATTTTCGAAAAACACGGTAAATCTGCTACCGACTCCGGCTCAACCGAAGCGCAGGTTGCTTTATTTACCAATCGTATCGCTCACTTAACCGGGCACTTAAAAAAGAACAAACACGATTTTTCAACCCAGTTGTCTCTTCAAAAATTAGTAGGTAAGCGCCGTGGGTTGCTTGCATACTTGTACAAAAAAGATATAAACAGGTACCGTGCTATCATCAAAGCTTTAGCGCTAAGGGATATCATCAAGTAATATCTGCAAGTTTTTAATAAAAAGCCGTCTCAAATTAAGGAGATGGCTTTTTTACTTTAACCACCAAAAATTATTCCCCTAAAATACCGATACCCCTCCGTACTATTTAGGTACAACATATCCGCTCAAAAACAATATATTTACACACAAATAAAACCGGTGCGCCCTAAAGATGAAAGCGCATCACAACACACACAAGATGAATGTAATTAAAAAAGTAATCGATTTAGGTGACGGCCGCACCATCGAGATCGAAACAGGAAAACTGGCCAAACAAGCTGATGGATCAGTAGTAATAAAAATGGGTGATACCATGTTATTGGCTACCGTGGTTTCATCGCAAGAAGCAAAAGAAGGTATTGATTTTTTACCGCTTTCTGTTGATTATCAAGAAAAATACGCTGCCACAGGTCGTATACCAGGTGGTTTTTTACGCCGCGAGGCTCGTTTATCAGACTATGAGGTTTTGATCTCTCGTTTGGTTGACCGCGCTTTGCGCCCAATGTTCCCTGAAGATTATCATGCTGATACACAAGTAATGATAACTTTAATTTCTGCGGATAAAGACATTATGCCTGATTGTTTAGCTGGTTTAGCTGCATCTGCGGCATTATCAGTTTCTGATATCCCTTTCAATGGCCCTATATCCGAAGTTCGCGTTGCTAAAGTTGATGGTAAATTAGTTATCAACCCAACTTTAACTCAATTGCAAACTGCAACATTAGAATTTATTGTTGCCGGTAGCGAGTTCGACATCAACATGGTTGAGGGCGAAAGTGCTGAAATACAGGAAGCTGAATTAGTTGAGGCTATCAAATTCGCACATGAAGCTATTAAAGTACAATGCTTTGTACAGAAAGAACTGACTATTGCAGTTGGTAAAACTGAAAAACGTGTTTACAGCCATGAGCACAGCAATGATGAGCTAGAGAAAGCCATCTACGCTGCTACTTATGAAAAAGTTTATGCTATCGCTGGCGAAGCTTCAGGCAAAGACGAGCGTGGCGCTAAATTTAAAGCAGTACGTGATGAATACATTGCTACTTTAGGTGAGGTTGATGACATCACCAAATCATTAGCTAAAAAATATTTCCACGATGTGGAGTATGACGCTATCCGTAACCTGGTATTAGATGAAGGCAAACGTTTAGATGGCCGTACAACTACCCAGATCCGCCCTATATGGAGCGAAGTCGGTTATTTACCATCTGCACACGGTTCAGCGGTATTTACCCGTGGCGAAACACAAGCGTTAACTACTGTTACCTTAGGTGCTAAGGATGACGAGCAAATGATTGATGGAGCCTTCATTAATGGCTATCAAAAATTCTTGTTACACTATAATTTCCCGGGTTTCTCAACAGGTGAGGTTCGCCCTAACAGGGGAGCAGGCCGCCGCGAGATTGGCCACGGTAACCTGGCTATGCGTTCATTAAAACGTGTTTTACCTGCTGAGGATGCAAATCCATATACTATCCGTATCGTATCTGATATATTAGAATCAAACGGTTCATCATCAATGGCTACGGTTTGCGCCGGTACATTGGCTTTGATGGATGCTGGTATCAAAATTACTAACCCGGTATCAGGTATCGCTATGGGATTGATCACCAACGAAATGGGTACTAAATACGCTATCCTTTCTGATATCTTAGGCGATGAAGATCACTTGGGCGATATGGACTTTAAAGTAACAGGTACTAAAAATGGTATCGTTGCTGTTCAAATGGACTTGAAGATCAATGGTTTATCATACGAAGTTTTAACTAACGCTTTAAACCAGGCAAAAGAGGGCCGTTTACACATACTTGGCGAAATGGCCAAAACGCTTACTGCGCCTCGCGAAGATTACAAACCACATGCACCACGTATCATTACTATCCGTATTGATAAAGAATACATTGGCGCGGTTATTGGCCCGGGAGGAAAGATCATCCAGGAAATGCAACGCGAAACCGGTGCTACTATCTCAATCGAGGAAGTTGGCAACCAGGGTGTAGTTCAAATATTTGCTGATAACAAAGAAGCGATTGACAAAGCTGTGACCCGTATTAAAAACATAGCTTCAAAACCTGAAGTTGGTGAAATTTACGAAGGTAAAGTAAAATCAATTATGCCATTTGGCGCATTTGTTGAAATTATGCCGGGTAAAGATGGCTTGCTACACATTTCAGAGATCGACCACCGCCGTATCGAAACTATGGACGGAATATTCCAAATCGGTGATGAGGTTCGTGTTAAATTGCTTGATGTAGACAAACAAGGTAAATTAAAGCTTTCACGCAAAGCATTATTGCCTAAGCCTGAGTCTGCAAATCAATAATTTAATTGAAGATAAAAAAAAGTAAAGCCCTCCAAAAGAGGGCTTTACTTTTTAAAGTAAATTATTTTTAATTATTTAAAACAATTATGTTTTTTTGCCATTTATAAATGTTAACACGAGTTAAATCCATTTGATAAAACCCCGGCTCTTTATAGAATAATGACATCCACTACTAATGATCCTTTAGATTTTCTCGATAAAAATACAGGCGGGATACAGTCGGGGTCACAGACCGATCTTATTCAGCATTTATTGTACGAGATTATCAGGGTTAAAGAATTAATAAAATACTATGACTCCATTCCCAATGGCGGCGGGCAGCTCGGTTCCTCAATTTTGAACGAGTTGGTAGCTGAAGCATACAATTCTTTAGTAAATTATGATGTCGTCCTCATGAAAAAATATTACGATCTGCTATTAAATTGTGATTAAGTAATACCTATTGATTCTTGGTATTTTTAGGAATTTATCAAACAGAAATCTACCTTTGGTCAAAACAAACGTATAATTACCAACTAAGTTAACTAATCTCTAATCACCATTCTCTAATTAACTATGAGTCACCTAGTAGCCCCATCAATTTTAGCAGCGGATTTCGCTAATCTGCAGCGCGATGTTGAAATGCTTAACCAAAGCGAAGGCGACTGGATGCATGTAGATATTATGGATGGTAGGTTCGTGCCAAACATTTCCTTTGGTTTCCCCGTTCTTAAAGCTGTTAAAAAACACTCCAAAAAGTTTTTGGATGTGCATTTAATGATCGTCGAGCCGGATAAATACATCAAAGAATTTGTAGAAGCCGGTGCGGATAGCATTACCGTTCATTTTGAGGCTTGCCCCAATTTGCATCGCACTATTCAGTTTATAAAAGAGTTGGGATGTAAAGCCAGCGTGGCGTTAAATCCGCATACTACCGTGGCTTCTTTAGAAGATATTATCCTGGATCTAGATATGGTACTCATTATGTCAGTAAATCCTGGGTTTGGCGGCCAAAAATTTATTCAGAACACCTATAAAAAACTGAACGATATTAAGGCCTTAAAACGCCGCTACAACACCGAATTATTAATTGAAGTTGATGGCGGGGTTGATATAAATAACGCGGCTAAGTTGATCGAAGCGGGTGCTAACGTCCTGGTGGCGGGAAGCTCCGTATTTTCATCAGCCGATCCGCTTGCAGCTATTGCAGCTTTAAAACAAGCATAGTAACAAATTAGGTATAACCGATACCATTTCATTACATAACTACCTCCCGTTTAAAACCTGACTTATCAGGTTATTGTATTTTTTTTGAAAAAAAAGCAAATAAACTCTATATATTTTGTCGAATTAATTAACTTCGGCGCGGCTAAGTAGCAATTTAATAATTGCTTGTTTAGCTATAAATCCTAATAACATGAAACATAATTTTGGTGCCGGACCAGGCATTTTACCTCACGAAGTCTTAAAACAGGCGGCTGCCGGCGTAATTGATTTTAACGGAACAGGACTTTCTATACTGGAAATTTCGCACCGCGCCCCGGAGTTTGAGGCAGTTTTAAACGAGGCTGTAAAACTGGTAAAGGAATTGTTCGAAGTTCCTGAAGGTTATTCAGTTTTATTTTTACAAGGCGGCGCAAGCATGCAATTTGCTATGGCTCCTTATAACTTGTTACCTGATGGTGGCAAAGCCGCTTATGTAGAGTCGGGCGTGTGGGCAAATAAAGCTTTAAAAGAAGCTAAATATTTTGGCGAGGTTGAAGTTATAGCTACATCAAAAGAAAGCAATTTTACATACATCCCTAAGGATTATACCATCCCTGCGGATGCTGCTTACTTCCACATTACATCAAATAATACTATTTACGGTACGCAAATGCACGCGTTCCCAAAATCACCGGTTCCTGTGGTATGCGATATGTCGTCAGATATATTCAGCCGCAAAATAAACGTTGCCGATTTTGGTTTGATATACGCCGGCGCTCAAAAAAATATGGGCCCTGCTGGTGTTACTTTGGTTATTGTTAAGGATGATATTTTAGGTAAAACAGGCCGTAAAATACCTGCGATGCTAAACTATCAAACACAAATAGAAGGTGGTTCAATGTACAACACCCCGCCGGTTTTTGCTATCTACGTATCAATGCTTACCCTTAACTGGTTAAAATCAAAAGGTGGCGTTGAAGCGATCGAGAAAGAAAACAAAGCGAAATCTGCTGTTTTATACGAAGAGATCGAGCGCAATCCATTGTTCAAGGCGGTTTGCGCTACCGAAGACCGTTCAGACATGAACGTTACCTTTGTAGTAAACAACCTTGAGCACGAAAAACCATTCCTTAAATTATGTGACGAAAAAGGCATAGTAGGTATCAAAGGCCACAGAAGTGTGGGTGGTTTCCGCGCATCCATATACAACGCGTTGCCAATCACCAGCGTTTACGTGCTGATTGACACCATGAGAGAATTTGCAGAAAAAAATAAGTAGAGTGAATGGTTGAATAGTTGATTAAGTTTCGCTTTCAACCAATCAACCTAATCAACTCAATAAACCAATCAACTAAAATGATCAAAATATTAGCTAACGATGGTATCGATCCGATAGGCAAAAAAATGCTGGAAGATGCCGGTTTTGAAGTAGATACCAATAACATCCCACAAGAAGAACTTCTTGAAAAATTAAAGAACTACGATGCGATCACTGTACGTAGTGCCACCAAAGTCCGTAAGGCTTTGATAGACGCTACACCAAATCTTAAATTGATTGGTCGTGGTGGCGTAGGTGTTGATAACATTGATGTTGACTATGCTAAAGAAAAAGGTATCGGCGTTTACAATACACCAGCTTCATCATCATTATCAGTTGCTGAGTTGGTATTCGCCCAATTATTTGGTGGTGTCCGCTTTTTGGCGGATAGCAACCGCAGGATGCCGGTCGAAGGTAACACCAAGTTTAATGATCTGAAAAAAGCTTATGCCAAAGGTGTTGAACTACGTGGTAAAACTTTAGGTATCGTAGGCTTTGGCCGTATCGGTCGCGAAGTGGCTAAAATAGCTATCGGCGTAGGTATGGATGTTTTGGCTTATGACTTATTTCCATTCAAACCTGAATTGGAACTGGTTTTAGGTGGTGGTATCAAAGTAAACGCATCTGTAAAGACTGCAACTTTAGACGAGATCATCAAAACCGCTGATTTTATCACCCTGCACACCCCATTTGTAGATAAAGCACTTATCGGTGCTGCGGAATTAGCGCAAATGAAAAAAGGAGTAGGCTTGGTTAACGCCTCTCGAGGTGGACTGATTGACGAATTGGCCCTGGTTGACGCCCTGAATAGCGGCCAGGTTTCTTTCGCTGCGCTTGATGTTTATGATAATGAACCAACGCCCCGCGAAGAGATCCTTAAAAGCCCTAAAATCTCTCTGACACCACACATCGGCGCAGCAACCAACGAAGCCCAGGAAAGAATAGGTGTTGAGCTTGCCAGCTTGATCATCGGGCATTTTAAGAAATAAGTGATTCTAACAGTATAATATTGAACAAAAAAGGAGCTTTAAGCTCCTTTTTTGTTTTCCCAAACCATGTTATCTTCTGTAACAAAACAATTAACCTCCTAAATCTTTAATGCTGATAATTCCGAATATGATATTTTGTAATTACTTTCACATTCCATGAATAAGCCCCTGTTTCCATTCATTTTAAGTTTGTTATTGCTTGCAGGTGTTGCCCATGCGCAGGAGTTTGGTGGTAACCCGCCATCCATCAAATGGAACCAGGTAAATACTCCGGCAGCTAAAGTTATCTTCCCGGTTGGACTGGATACAGAAGGTTTGCGGGTGGCAAATATCGTTACCCAAATGAATGGAGCTATACAGCCCACCATTGGCTATAAACAGCTACAGGTAAGCATATTAATGCAAAACCAAACCACTATTACCAACGCCTATGTACAGCTGGCACCTTTCAGAAGTGAGTTTTTTTTAACGCCGGAGCAGAATAGCTTTGATATAGGCAGTTTACCCTGGCCCGAGCAATTGGCTATACATGAGTTTAGGCATGTGCAGCAGTACAATAACTTTGATGTGGGCCTATCCAAAACCATGCGATTTTTGTTTGGAGAAGGCGGACAAGCACTGGCCAATGACCTTGCTGTACCCAACTGGTTTTTTGAGGGTGATGCCGTTTTTAACGAAACCCATGTGAGCGAACAGGGCAGAGGCAGGTTACCTTATTTTTTAGAAGGTTTTAGGGCTTTGTGGGCTGATGGTACGGATTACAGTTATATGAAGATCCGTAATGGATCATATCGCGATTATACACCGAATTGGTACCCACTCGGCTACATGATGGTAAGCTATGGCCGGGAAAAGTATGGCGACGACTTTTGGAAGAAGGTAACGCATGACGCAGCCGCTTATAAGGGTGGCTTTTATCCGTTTGAACGGGCGATCAAAAAGTACTCTGGTAAGGATTTTGTTGATTTCAGGAAGGATGCTTTGAATTATTTCAGGCAACAATTTGTGGCGGTTGACCAACATAATCAGCCTCAACCTAAAAAGCATTTCGACGCGGATAGGGAATACCCTGCTTACATCGATGATCATACACTCATCTATTCAAAAACCACTTACGATAACACGCCTGTTTTTGTGATCAGGGAGGGTAATACGGAAAGGAAGATTAGTACCCGCAGCTATTCGTTGGATAATTATTTTGATTATCACGATGGCAAAATAATTTATGCCAGTTACCGTCCTGATCTGCACTGGAATTATCGCGATTATAGCGAGCTGATCTTGTTGGATGTGAAAACCGGTAAGGAACATCGCATCACTAAAGGCACCAAATATTTCGCGCCATCCTTTAGTCCCGATGGCAAAACGATCGCGGTTGTACAGGAAGCAACATCGGGTAAATGTGATGTGCATTTGCTTGATGCCAATACGGGTAAATTATTAGCCGTTGTGCCTAATAAGCAGCGTTTATTTTATACCTATCCTAAGTTTTATGGCAAGGATCATTTAGTTGCAGGGGTGAGGAACAGCAAGGGCAAAATGTCGCTGGCTATTATCAATATAAAAACCGGTGAAGCTAAATATTTGCTGCCGTTTACATTTCAACCTATTGTTTTCCCGCATCTGCGTGGCGATACCGCTTATTTTTCTGCAACCAGCAACATTAATGACAGGTTGTTCGCCATCAATTTAAAGAACGATAAACTATATGAATTAAAAGGGGATTCGCTGCAAACGTTTATTGGTAATTACGAAGCTTCGGTATCGGCTAAGAAACTGGCGTGGATAAGTTTGACCGCTTATGGTTACCAGATTCATCAGATTGATAATAATGCAATTGAATGGGAAGAATTACCGGGCGGCGCTATCCCGGGTACTTTGCCGAATTTTGATATCACCGCTTTAACACGAGATTCGTCAACCAATTTACTGGCATCTGTACAAAACAAACCGATGGGGATTACCAAATATAATAAAGCCTATCACCTGTTTAATTTTCACAGCCTTGTACCAAATATTGATGACCCAAACTATACTTTAGAGATTCAAGGAGAAAATGTATTAAATACCTTTCAATCCGACATCTTATTTAACTATAACCGTGATGAAGGTTATAAGGAGTTTGGTTTTAACGCTATTTACGGAGCGCTGTTCCCCTACATTTCCGGGGGTGTTGATTATACCGTTGACAGGAGGGAATTATACCGTGGTACCAATATTTATTGGAATGAAACCAGTGTGCAAGGTGGCTTAGAGTTGCCTTTAAATTTTACCCGTGGCAAAAGCAGTACGTCGCTGGCTATCGGCAGCGATCTGGTGTATAGCAGCAGTATTTTTCAACAGGCGTACCGTGCTTTGTTTGCCGATCAGTCGTATGCTTACCTGAATAATTATCTTTACTTTTATAATAGCACGCTGCAAGCACAAAAAAACATATTCCCTCATTTCGCGCAAAGCATCCAGTTAGGCTATCAAAACGCGGTTACCGGGCAAAGCTCTACACAATTTTTAGCAACGGGTACTTTTTACTTCCCGGGTTTATCGGTTAACCACAGCCTGTTTTTTAATGCGGCCTATCAACAAAAAGGTAGTGCCAATAATGTGATCGATTATTCAAATAATTTCCCGTTTTCGAGGGGATATACCGCCGAAAACTTTTATAAAATGGATAAGTTGGGCGCGAATTATAGCTTCCCCATAGTTTATCCTGATGCCGGGGTTGCCAACACGATATATATTATGCGTATCCGTGGTAATGGTTTTTATGATTATACGCTTGCCAATGATTTTTATGTAGATGGCTCTAAGTTTAAAGCTAATTTCAACTCCACAGGATTAGAGGTTTATTTCGATACCATGTGGTTTAATCAGGAAGCTATTTCTTTTGGGTTCAGATACGACCGCCTGCTTGATCCCGACCTGTACGGCGGCAGCGGCAGGAACAGGTTTGAGCTAATCGTTCCGGTGAGTATTTTTTAGACAAATAAGAGCATTTAGTGCGTCGGTATTAATATGCCTAGGCATTAACCAACTGTACAAGTTTCTTTACCCGTTCCACATCGGTTTGATCGAAACTGTATTCATCATGCAAAGTATCACCCATGGCTACATGGTCGTTTTGAAATTGCATTTTACTGGCAATCATAATTCTTGCAGATGAATGGATCTCTTGCACACCTGTGTAATGTACCAGATCGGCGGCATTATGTTCGTTAACACCTGCGCCTGCCATAATACTGATCCGACCGGCAGCTTTTTTAACCAAACGCGCCAGCACTGCCGAGCCTTCTATCGCGCTGCTTTTACCGCCGGAGGTTAAAACACGTTCGCAGCCTAATTCAATAATATCTTCAAGTGCCTGGTATAGATCCGCGCAAACATCAAACGCCCGGTGAAAAGTTACGCCCAAGCCAAATTGTTTGGCCATGCGCACTAGCTCCAGGTTACGTTCCATATCGATGGTTCCATCAGCTTTAAGTATACCTATAACAATACCATCGCAACCGGCTTCAATACAGTATCTTATATCTGCCTGCATGGTTTGATATTCAATGTCGTTATACAAAAAATCGCCACTGCGGGGGCGTATCAATACATACAGCTTAATATGCAAAAACTTGCGGGCCAGGGTGATCTGTCCGGCCGAAGGAGTAGTGCCGCCGTCTTTCAGGTTATCGCATAACTCCACGCGCACAGCTCCGCCATTTTGTGCTGCTAAGGCAGAATTGATAGAGTTTGCGCAAACTTCGAGAGAGACCATCTATATTAATATTAATATTAATAACCTACTGTTTGATAAGCACTTTTACCGGGAATTAGCAAATCCTGCGTTTTACTGTTGCAAACAGCATATTCAAAACCTTTTTGTATAGCATAAGCGCCATGCTCGCCTTTTTTGTTAATGGCTAAAAAGCCAACCTGTATGTTTTTAGATGTTTCAGGCTTCTTTTTGATGATGCGTTCTACCGCCATTCTGCAGGCATCCTCGGGGTGATAGCCCTGGCGCATCAGCTCAACAACTAAAAAGCTGCCTACGTTGCGTATTACCTCTTCACCAACTCCTGTTGATGTAGCACCGCCAACCTCGTTATCAACAAACAAGCCGGCACCAATAATTGGGCTGTCACCTACACGGCCATGCATTTTAAATGCCATGCCGCTGGTTGTGCAAGCGCCGGAGATATTGCCTTTGGCATCAATTGCCAGCATGCCGATGGTATCGTGGTTATATTTACTACCGGGCGTATGTTGCTGGTCTTCAATATTCATAACCGGTGAATATTTAGCTGTTACCAACCAGTCCTTCCATGCTTTTTCGGATTCCGGAGTCAATAGTTTTTCTTTTTTGAAGCCCTGTTCAACCGCGAATTGCGTAGCGCCTTCGCCTACCAGCATAATATGCGGCGTTTTTTCCATCACCAAACGAGCTACTGATATTGGATGCGCTATGTATTCCATAGCAGCTACCGACCCACAATTACCCAACTCGTCCATAATACAGGCATCAAGAGTAACGTGCCCATCTCGGTCAGGATAGCCCGCACGACCAACGGTATGATTCTTCATATCAGCTTCTGGTATACGCACACCAGCTTCAACAGCATCCAGCGCTCGGCCGCCTGTTGAAAGCGTTTTCCAGGCTTCCTGGTTAGCCTGTATACCGAAATTCCATGTTGATATTACTATCGGGAAACCTGCAGGCTCACTTTTGAGAACAGGCTTAGCTAATATTGAATTTGATATGGCTGCTAAAGATGCACTTGCAGCAGATACTTTTAAAAATTTACGACGGCTATACATTTGTTTTATTACTATTATTTTCCTGCAGTATTCATTATTGGGCGAACTTCTACACTGCCGCCAAGTTCAAGTGCAGGGCATTTAGCTGCTATAGCTTTGGCATCGTTCAAATCATCAGCATTAATAATTAATACCGAACTTATTAGGTCATTATTGGCTGTATATGGGCCATTTGTTAGCGTTTTTTGGGCTCCGCTGATAGTTACTCCATCGCCCGATGGCCTGTAGCCACCAGCTATTTTGCCCGATTGGGCCAAACCGCCCATATACGCCTGCCAGTGTTTAATGTTTACACTTACTGTAGTATCCGTTGCTGGTTTAAAGTCTGTTTTAAAGCGGATAATAAGTAAAAACTGTGATTTAACTTCAGTTTTTTGCTGGGCGAAGGAAGTTATGCATGTAAATAAAAATGCGGCTAACAACAGTGGTTTTTTCATAATCACTTATTTGAAGTAATTATAGGTATTTTTATTTAAAATAGCTTATCAAACTTGGTTTTCTGTATTTTGGCGATATGAATCGCATTGACCGCATTTCAGCAATTCTTATTCAATTACAGTCGCGCAGGGTTGTAAAAGCAGCTGATATCGCCGAGCGTTTTAATATCAGCCTACGTACGGTTTATCGCGATGTGAGAACACTGGAAGAAGCGGGGATCCCAATAATCGGCGAAGCCGGTGTAGGATATTCTATCATGGATGGATATCGTTTGCCACCGGTAACATTTACTAAAGAAGAAGCTACAGCATTTCTAACAGCAGAAAAGTTTGTTGAGAAATTAACCGATGCATCGACCGTAGCTAATCATAAATCGGCTATGTATAAGATCAGGGCTATTTTACGTAATGCGGAAAAGGATTTACTGGAGGATATTGATAGTAATATCCACGTATTTAAAACCCGGTCGGAGCCACAGGCACCTCACAATGACTATATTCAAACTATCTTAAACAGCATCTCGCAAAAACACATATTGTGTATCGATTACTTTGCACATCATAGCCAGGAGAATACAAAAAGGGAAATTGAGCCTGTAGGGATATTTTTTATGGATGGTTATTGGCACCTGATAGCCTACTGCCTGTTACGAAAGGATTACCGTGATTTCAGGATAGACCGTATAAAAGCCTTGAATGTGACTGATAAATTATATGGCAATCAGCATCCAACCTTAAAAGCCTATATAGCCCAAACCGCGAAAGAAAAGCATTTGGAAACGGTTATTATTAAGGTAGATAAAGAGATCCACGGTAATCTAAGCTATCAAAAATATTGGAGTGGGTTTGTATCAGAAAAAGCGGTTGGTAACATGATTGAAATGACATTCCTAACCGTATCAATTGAAGGGTTTGCCCACTGGTACATGATGTTTGGCGATCGTGCCGAAATTTTGCAGCCGGATAGTTTAAAGGAGCGAATTAAAACTATCGCTCAAGCCATATTTCAAAAAAACATATAATTCTTTTTTACTGCTGACATAGGGTTGTCATGAGCTGGTTGTATTTTTGATTTATCAATCAACCAATACAACTATGGAAACATTAACATCAAAAACAACCATCACTTTTAATGCGCCAATAGCAAAAGTGTGGCAGGGGTTAACCGATCCCAAAATTGTAAAACAATACTTTTTCGGTACTGATCTTAAATCCGATTGGCAGGTAGGGCATCCAATCACTTTTAGCGGAGAATGGGAAGGGCATAAATATCAGGATGGTGGTATCATACTCGCTATTAATGAGCCAAAATTCCTGAAATACAGTTACTGGAGCAGTATGTCTGGCACTGAAGACAAGCCGGAGAATCATAATAACATCACTTATGAACTTAGTGAAGATAATGAGGTGACTACGCTAATAATCACCCAAGATGGGGTTAAAAACCAGGAAGCGGTAGAACACTCAGAGCAAAATTGGACATCAGTATTTAATGGATTGAAGGATATTCTTAAAAACTTATAATGATGAAAACAGAAATAATAGAGCAAGACGGTTTTTACATTGTTGGCATATCTGTACGCACAAGTAATCAAAACGGGCAGTCGAAAAAAGATATAGATGAGCTTTGGTTTAAGTTTATGGATGACAACTTGATAAAACACATCCCCGATAGGGCATCAAACGATGTGTATTGCGTTTATACAGATTATGAAACAGACCATACCGGGAAATATACCGCGGTATTGGGTTGCAAAGTAAATTCTTTAACAAACATCAATAATAACTTTACAGATGTAGCTATACCTGCTGGCAAATACCAGGTTTATTCGTTAAAAAATAAATTATCCGAAGTAATAAGCGCGGCATGGCAGCAAATATGGGAAAGTGATATAAATAGAAAATATACAGCTGACTTTGATCTGTATTGCTCAGGCGCTAACGAAAATGGCATGAAAATTTCACTTGCAATAAACTAATTGGTTTACCTGGTAAAACTTAATCTCTTACCGGGTATACCTTCATTCAGTTTATTATTGCTGTAAGCTAAATTTCCCGAAACTATGGTATGGGTTATTTTTGATTGGAATGTTGTTCCTTCAAAGGGGCTCCAGCCGCATTTGTAAAGAATATTATCCTTATTTACCTGCCAGTTTGAATTCAGATCAACCAAAACCAAATCAGCCCAATATCCTTCGCGGATAAAGCCACGCTTATCAATCTGGAAACAAATAGCCACATTATGTGCAGCTTTTTCCGCGATCTTTTCAAGGCTTATTTTACCTTGATGGTGCATCTCTAACAGCGCTGGTAAGGCATGCTGTACTAATGGGCCGCCGGACGGTGCTTGTAGGTAGGGCAATGCCTTCTCCTCAATAGTATGCGGCGCATGATCAGTGGCTATTACATCAATTCGTCCATCTAATACCGCTTTTAAAATACCATCTCTATCATTTTCGGTTTTAACCGCAGGGTTCCATTTTATCAGGTTTCCTTTAGTTTCGTAATCTTTATCGCTAAACCACAAATGATGGATACAAGCTTCGGCTGTTATTCGTTTGTCTTTTAACGGGATATCATTACTAAATAAATGTGTTTCTTTTTCGGTAGAGATATGTAAAATATGCAACCTTGTATTGTATTTCTTAGCCAACTCAACTGCCATTGATGATGACAGGTAACAAGCTTCTTCGCTGCGAATTTTTGGATGCAGTTTTACCGGGATATTTTCGCCAAGCAGTTGTTTGTAATGATTTAAATTACTGCGGATGGTCGCCTCATCCTCGCAATGGGTTGCAACCAGCATCGGCGATTGGGAAAAAATGTTTTCCAACGTAGTTGGATCATCTACCAGCATATTGCCTGTTGATGAACCCATAAACACCTTTATGCCGCAAACCTTAGTGGTATCTGTTTTCAGTACCTCATCAATATTGTCATTACTTGCCCCCATGAAGAAAGAATAGTTAGCCAATGAGTTACGGCTTGCTATCTCATATTTTTGTTCAAGTAATTCCTGAGTTAAAGTATTGGGGATGGTATTGGGCATCTCCATAAAAGATGTAATTCCTCCTGCAACAGCCGCGCGTGATTCTGTATGAATGTCGGCCTTATAAGTCAGCCCCGGCTCACGAAAATGCACTTGGTCATCAATAAATCCCGGGAATAAATACAATCCCTCAGCATTAATTACTTGATCGGCATGCTTGTCTATCTGGCTACCGATCTGTTCAATAAAACCATCTTTAATAAATACATCGGCAATAAATTGCTTGTTTTCGTTAACTACAGTAGCGGATTTTATGAGGATAGATGACATAATGCAAATATAAGGGGAAGATTCAAGATTTAAGACTCAAGAGCCAAGACATTTTGAAGCTTCTTGATTCTTGACTCTTTGTTCTTGATTCTAATAATTGGCTCTCTTTCCAAAGCAAACACTATCT
The DNA here is from genome assembly GCF_013408825.1 of Mucilaginibacter tundrae. Taxonomy (GTDB): domain Bacteria; phylum Bacteroidota; class Bacteroidia; order Sphingobacteriales; family Sphingobacteriaceae; genus Mucilaginibacter. The sequence continues at coordinate 554,540 of NZ_JACCBZ010000004.1, read as the reverse complement.
TTGCCAAATGGCTGTAACTTTTGAGGATTTTAATTTTAACCGGCAAATACTAAATGCCATTGCCGATGCCGGTTATACCGAAGCTACGCCTATACAGCAAAAAGCTATACCGCCAATAATGAATGGGCAGGATGTAATGGGCATAGCGCAAACAGGTACAGGTAAAACTGCTGCTTATATGTTGCCTATTATCATGAGGCTTAAATATGCACAAGGCGATAGCGCTCGTGCAATAATTATAGCGCCAACGCGTGAACTGGCTATGCAAATAGAGGAAAACGCAAAGCAATTTGCAGTTTATACTGATCTTCGTATCGTTTCTGTTTATGGCGGATTAGGGCCAAAAACTCAAATTGAGATCATTAATAAAGGTGTTGATATTATAGTAGGTACCCCCGGCCGGTTTATGGATATTTATTTGGCAGGGCATATAGTAACCAAAACGCTGCAAGTATTGGTATTGGACGAGGCCGACAAAATGATGGATATGGGCTTTATGCCGCAGATCAATCGTATTTTAGAGGTTGTGCCGGTTAAGCGTCAGAATTTATTGTTTTCGGCCACCATGTCTGATAAGATCCATCAGCTTTCTAATAACTTCCTGGAGTTTCCAACTATTATCGAAGTTACTCCGCAGGCAACTCCGGCACAAACGGTAAACCAGGCATTGTACCATGTACCGAATGTAAAAACTAAGATAAACCTGCTTAAAAACCTGTTGGACGCACCGGATGACATAAAAAAGCTCATCGTTTTTTGTAAAACCCGTGCTGCCGCCGAGGATGTATATAAATTCCTGCTCCGCAAATTTGGCGAAAAGGAGGTGAAGGTTTTACATGCTAATAAAGGCCAAAACACACGCATCAATAGCATTAACTCATTTAAAAATGATGAGGTAAAGATTTTGGTTGCTACGGATGTTGCTTCGCGCGGTATTGATGTGAGTGACGTTAGTCACGTTATTAATTTTGACGTGCCTGTTGTAATAGAGGATTATGTACATCGTATTGGCCGTACAGGTCGTGCTTTCCAATCCGGAGAGGCAATTACGTTTGCCACTCCATCAGAAGAGTACTATGTGCAGAAGATCGAAAAGCTCATCAGGCAAACTATCCCGGTAACGGCTATCCCTGCCGAGGTGTTTGTAGAAGTTACAGGATACGATGAAAAACAGGATCAGGCCCGAGAGATCGATATGCAAAAACGCCGCGATGATCCTGATTTTAAGGGTGCATTCCACGAAAAAAAGACATTGAATCAGAAACTAAAGTTCAAAGCCGAGCGGGATAAAAAGAATCCGAATTCAAAATCTCCCCGTACAAAATCGCCAAAAAGCTATAGAAAAAAACATTAATAATTTAAATGAAGTTTAAGATCACCCCATTAAATGTAGTGAGCGCGTTATTCCTTGTGCTTGCCGTTTACGTTTGGATTAATGGAGCTGCCACAGTAGGCATGAAGGTGCGTCAATTAGGTACCGCTATTGGTTGGATATTTCTATTCTTTGCTTTTGCTGTGTCATTTTTGGATGTTATGCTTCGGAATTTCTTTCCCGAAACCAAAAAAATATGGATTGTAGAGCTAAGCTTTATAACTTTGACCGCAATAATATTTTTACTTGTAAGATAATAAAAAATGAAGAAAGCTGAGATCAAACTAACCATTGATATGGACGAGAATAACGTGCCTGATAGCATTATGTGGGAATCAACAGACTCACAAACTAAAGAGGCACTACCCGTAAAATCAATGATGTTAGCATTATGGGATCATAACTATAAAAACACCTTACGTATAGACCTTTGGACTAAAGACATGCCTGTTGATGATATGAAACGTTTCTTTTACGAAACATTGCAAACTATGGGCGATAGCTTTTTACGTGCTACCGGCGAAACAAATATTGTAGAAGACCTTCGCGATTACTGCGCGCATTTTGCTGATAAAATGGATCTAAAACAACAGTAACCTGATGAGACTGCCCGCGCTTTTATCTTTTGTTGGGTTTGTATTAGTAATAGCGGCAACATTTTGTCCGCTATTGCGCCCATTTCATTTAGCCAACTGGGATGCATATGATTTAAATAAGCCATATGCCATGGTTATTTTGCTAATAGCTGTAGTAGGCATAATAGGAACTGTGTTTAACCAGGTTAAAATAAGTAGGCTTGCGGCTTGGTTATCCTTAGCTTTGATATTTGTATTTTACATAGCAGCAATTTTAAAAGTAAAAACTTCATTCAGTTTTATACCATTCCATTCTATAGCTGGTTTTCTAACTAATCAACTTAACTTTAAATGGGGATGGCTTCTGTTATTCTTTGGTGGATTGCTTTCTGTTGGGGGAACATTGGTCAGTAAAAAGGCAAGTAACTTTAAAATCGATTAATTCTTAGTATCTTAATCAATGTAAAACCACAGGTTGTGTGAGATTATATTATGAATTAATTTTTTTTAACATATTTGTATTATTATTAATCTATCCCTAAATGTTAAAGCTATCTTTTAGAAACCAGGTGCTTACCGGGTTTGTTGCTTCAATTATACTTGTTTTACTCGTTGGTGTTTTATCTGTAAAAAATATCAATCAACTCGAAAACGATACCTCTTTAGTTGAACATACTCAAAAAGTAATTAAAATCTCAACAAATTTGTTGCAATTAATGATCGATGCCGAAACCGGTATGCGTGGATATGGTGCAACAAACAATCCTGTTTTTCTTGATCCATATAATGCCGCGTTACCGCGTATTCATTCTGATCTCGAGGATCTGCACATACTTATTGCCGATAACCCTATCGAAGTTAGTCGTGTTGATTCATTAAATACGCTTGTCGCCGACCAGCTTGGTATCTTAAAAGCAAATATTGATACCCGTGCTACAAAAGGATTGGATTATATGGTTCAAAACGGTATGTTCCTGAGTGGCAAAAAAACCATGGATGGGATTCGTGTCCTAACTGACCACATCATAAATACTGAAAATAAACTATTAGCAGATCGCAAAACAAGCTCTGAAGCGGCATCAACAAAAGCTATTATTTTTATAAGTACAGGTTCGGCAATCTTCTTGGTAATTATAATTGTATTATTCTATTACATACAACGCACCTTTGAAGAACAGAAGAAAATTGAGGAAGAAGTAAGAGTAACCAATATAGAACTTGAAAAGGTATTAACAGAAAACGAGGCTAAAAATTGGTTGCTTACAGGTACCGGCTTACTCAATGAGAAAATGCAAGGCCAGCAAAGTGAAAAAGAGCTCGCGGGAAACATTCTTACCGAAGTTGCTAACTATACAAAAGCGCTTTCAGGTACATTTTATTTACACAATGAAGCTGAAGAGCGCCTTGAATTATACGCGTCATACGCTTTTCACAATTTAGATGCCTTAAAAAAGACTGTTAAATTAACTGAAGGTTGGTTAGGTCAAACAGCACAAAATAGGAAATTAGCAATAGTAAAAGGTAAATTAAATGATAAGCTAGATCTGCAAAGTTCTATTGTTTATGATGAATTCGTAGAAAGTGTTATTCTGCCATTTACATTTGATAAACGCTTAATAGGGGTAATTGAATTAGCATTCCAAGGCGAGTTGGACAAAAACAAACTAGACTATATCACCGAAATCGGTAACGATATTGGCATAGCTGTAAATACCGCCCAGGCACGTACCATTATGCACGATCTGTTTGAGGAAACCCAGCAACAGGCCGAGGAACTGGAAGCACAGCAGGAAGAGATGCGTGTTACCAATGAAGAACTGATGAACAAAACAGAAATGTTAGAAGCGTCAGAAGAAGAGCTTAGGGTACAACAAGAGGAACTGCGTAGCATCAATTCAGAGTTAGAAGAAAAAGCAAGCTTGCTTGAAGAAAAGAATCAGGCTATAGAAGAAGCCCGCGCATCTATTAACCTGAAGGTTCAGGAGTTGGAAACTACAGGTAAATACAAATCTGAGTTCCTGGCTAATATGAGCCATGAATTACGTACTCCATTAAATAGTATTTTGGTTCTTGCACGTATCTTAAAAGATAATAAACCGCATAACTTATCAGATGATCAGATAAAATATGCCAGTGTGATATTTAATGCCGGTAACGATCTGTTAACCCTGATTAATGATATTCTCGACTTATCTAAAATAGAATCAGGTAAGTTGGAAATGCAAAATGAGCAAATCAAAATAGCCGATATATTGAAAGATATGGATATGCTGTTTGCCGAAGTTGCATCAAATAAAAGCATTAAATTTACCAATAGTGTTAATGATGTGCCTAAAACTCTATTTACTGATAAAGTGAGGGTTGAGCAAGTGATTAAAAATCTGCTATCTAATGCGTTTAAGTTCACACCAGAAGGCGGGTCTATTGCTTTAAATGTTATTCCGGGCCCTTCAGAAAAGACAATAAGCTTCTGTATTAAAGATACCGGTGTTGGTATCCCGAAAGAGAAGCAACGTATTATATTTGAGGCATTTCAGCAAGCAGATGGTTCAACAAGCCGCAAATATGGTGGTACAGGCCTAGGTTTATCTATAAGCCGGGAGTTAACCACCTTACTTGGCGGAACAATCACGCTAAACAGTGAGCCTGGCATAGGTAGTGAATTTATTTTAACCGTTCCGTTTGAAGCTAAAGTCGTGCCGGTAGCACCCGAGGAAGAACAAGTCCCTACTGTAGATACTTTTAACCCAATCAGGGAAACTTTCTTAAGGCCTGCTGCTCAAATTATGCGCGACCCGAATCGGGAGCCAACAGTGGTTATTGTAGAAGATGATAAAAACTTCGCCAATATTCTGCAGGATTACTCCCGCGACCATGGTTATAAGTCTATTATGGTTAATGAGGGTACTAATGCTGTTGAAATTATTAAAGAACACCTTCCCGATGCAGTAATATTAGATATTATGCTACCAGGTAAAGATGGCTGGCAGATATTAAAGGAATTGAAAGCTCTTTCCGAAACGATGCACATTCCGGTTCACTTAATGTCGGCAGGAGATGCCGCCGCTAATAGAGTTCGCCGTGAGGGGGCTATCAGCTTCCTTAAAAAACCTATTGATACCGGTGCATTAGATAAACTATTTACGGACATTATGCTGCAAAGCGGGGCCAAATTCAAACAAATCCTGCTGGTAGAAGACCATAAGGCGCAAAGCCAGGCTTTGAAAGATATGATGGAAGGGCAAGGTATTACTGTGGATCAAGCCTTTGATGGTGAATCTGCTTTCAGGATGCTGCATGAAAGCGAATACCAGTGTGTTATACTTGATCTTAACCTTCCTGATATTTCAGGTCTCGATCTATTAGATAAGATTAAAGAAGTTGATGAATTTGCAGAGTTGCCGGTTATTGTAAATACGGCGATGGAACTTGATAAAACATCAGTAAACAGGTTGATGAAATATGCCAACGCAATGGTTGTCAAAACCAGTAAATCATCTGATAGGCTGATTGATGAAGTTAACCTTTTCCTGAATAAAATAAGTGAAGTTAACAAAAGGCCGTCACCAATAACAGGTTCTGCTGAAAGGGTTATCAATAAAGGCAAAGATGCGATAAAAGGTAAAAAAGTGCTTATCGTAGATGATGATATGCGCAATATCTTTGCCCTAAGCAGCGCGTTGCAAACTTATGACCTGGTTGTAGAGATTGCGAACGATGGGGAAGAAGCCATTGCCAAACTTGAAGAGATAGACGACATTGATATAGTATTGATGGACATTATGATGCCTAAAATGGATGGTTACGAGGCTACCAGATATATACGCAAGCAAAACAAATGGGCCAAGTTGCCTGTAATAGCTTTAACCGCGAAAGCAATGAAGGATGATCGTGAAAAATGCATAGCGGCCGGTGCTAATGATTATATTACTAAACCGGTTGATATGGATAGACTGATAGCATTGATGCAGTTGTGGTTAGGAAGCTAATATGATGAGCACAGAACAGGAAATCCTATCAGTACAGCAGTTAGATGAGTTAATCGATCTGATAAAAAAGTTTCATGGGTTTGATTTTTCCTTCTATTCTAAAGCCTCTCTAAAACGTAGGGTTTTAAGAATAATGCAGAATAAAAAACAAACTTTTTATGATCTTAAGCATACGCTGGTAAACAACCAGCTTTTTTTTCAGGAGTTTTTAGATGAGATCACTGTAAACGTTACTGAAATGTTTCGTGATCCTTCTTTCTATAAAGCGCTTAATAATCAGGTTATCCCTTATCTTTCTACTTATCAGCATATAAAAATGTGGAGTGCTGGTTGCTCATCCGGTGAGGAAGTGTATTCGCTTGCTATTTTAATGAATGAAACCGGCCTTAGTAAAAAATCGTTTATCTATGGTACGGACATTAATACGGAAATGCTTAAGGAAGCCCGTAAAGGTATTTATAGCCTAAAGAAGATAAAAAGCTATGCTGAAAACTATCAGTACTCTGGATTAAAGGGGTCATTAACTGATCATTTTACTATAATGTATGATGCTGCGACGGTACATAGTGAACTAAAGCACAATACTTTGTTTTCCGTACATAACCTGGTGTCGGATGCGATATTTAATGAATTTCAGTTAATTAGTTGCCGAAACGTATTTATATATTTTGAAAGTGAACTTCAGGAAAAAATACTTGAATTATTTTATAACAGTTTGGCTCCGCTTGGGTTCTTATGTATGGGCAGTAAAGAAACTATACGCTCAGATAAGTTTAAAAAGAAGTTTAAGGTTATAAGTAGTAAAGAAAACATATATCAAAAAATTGTCACTTGATAATAATATAATAGCTCACTGGAAACGATCAGAATTCTTACTGATAGGGGGATCTGCTGGGTCTTTTAAATTGATATTTAATATAGTAAAGAGTTTTAATGCAGATCTGGATAAAGCGGTTATTATAATAATTCATCGAAAAAAGAATTTTTTCAGCGAGATAGAAAAACTGTTCGCCGAAAATTCCCGTATATCTCTAAAGGAAATTACGGATAAGGAAATAATACGTAAAAATACAATATACATTGCCCCCCCGAATTATCATACTCTTATTGAAAAGGATGGTAGTTTTGCGCTTGATGTTTCGGAAGCAATTTGGTACTCCAGGCCTTCTATAGATGTAACTTTTGAAAGTGCTGCTGAGGCTTTTAAAGGGCGTTGTACCGCGATACTTCTTTCTGGCGCAAACCAGGATGGGGCAGTAGGATTATTAAAACTGCGAGACAATGGTTGTTTAACTATAGCGCAAAACCCGGAGGACTCAGAAATGCCTCAGATGCCGCTTGCTGCAATTGAAATTAAGGCAGCGGAATATATATTAAATTCTGAAGAAATTTTTGGACTTTTACGGCAATAATTATTATCGATAAAACTTATACATTTTAGATGATCCCCGTTAATATTCTCATCGTTGATGACAGAGAAGAAAATATTATTGCGCTTGAAGCATTATTAAAGCGTGATGATATTAAAATATTTTCTACCACATCGCCCAACGATGCCTTGAAAATTGCCTGGGAAAATAACATTTCAATTGCGTTGATTGATGTTCAAATGCCTGAAATTGATGGATTTGAACTGGTTGACATGCTCAAATCAAACCCTCGTACCAAAGATATTCTGGTAGTTTTTGTAACAGCTATTTCAAAAGAATCAAAATATGCGGTTAGAGGGTATAGTAGTGGTGCGGTAGATTATCTGTATAAGCCTCTTGACCCATATATAACATCTGCTAAGGTGGATTCTTTTATTCAATTGGCGCGTTACCAAGCTGAAATAATTCGTAAAAATGAGGAACTTGAAAATCTCTCTATCGTTGTAAACAATTCAGCAGATATTATTTGTGCTGTTGATGCACAAACATTAAGGGTTAAAACGATAAATCCAACGGTTGAAAAAATACTGGGTTATAAGCCTGCTGAGATTATAGGTAAAAGTATAATTGACAGGGCTGTAGAGCACGATCGGATGGCTTTTCGTAAAAAGCTGGCTGAGATTATTAAAGATAACTTAAGTTTCGCGGTGTTTGAATTTCAGTTTGAAACATTTGATAAACATATAATCTGGGCCGAATGCAGGGCATCATATCATAACAAAGCTATATTTATTAATATTAGTGATATATCGCCGCAAAAAAGCTTCCTGCGGCAGTTGGTCAAATCGAAGGAAGCGGCTGAATATGGAAAAAAGGTAAAAGAGAATTTTCTGGCCAACATGAGCCATGAGTTACGCACGCCAATTAATGGGGTAATAGGTTTAACTCAATTGCTACGGAAAACACCTATGAATGACCAGCAATTAAGCATGCTGGAGTTGCTGGAAACATCATCACAATCATTACTCGGTGTTATTAATGATGTGCTGGATATATCGAAAATTGAATCGGGCAAATTCAATATTATCCGTACCGCGAATAACATACGCGAAGTTATTGCTTCTGTTTTTCAATTACTAAAGTTTAAGGCTGATGAGAAAATGATAGATATGTTACTGGATATTGATCCCAATCTACCTGAATATATGATGATTGATGCATTGAGATTGAATCAGGTGTTAATGAATTTGTTAAGTAATGCTATAAAATTCACAGATAGAGGGCATGTTAAATTAAAAGTGTCTGTACTTGATAGCGATAAAGGTAGGTTGAAAATTAAGTTTAGTGTTGAAGACACTGGTATAGGTATAGCTGAGGAAAAGTTATCAAAAATATTTGATTCATTTGAACAGGCTGATATAGATACAGCTAATATATACGGCGGTACTGGTTTGGGCCTTACTATAGTAAAAAAGCTTGTAGAATTAACAGGCGGCGAACTGACTGTTAGCAGCAGGATAGGCAAAGGGAGTATATTTAATATAATAGACTGGATTACTATAACTGAAAAACCTAAACTTAAGAAAAAAAATAGAGCAGATCATAAAAAACTTCCACCATTTAACCAAATGAACGTATTGGTTGCGGAGGATAATATGGTGAATCAGTTTATCCTGTCAAAAATGTTAAATGATTGGAATATGAACGTTGTAATAGTTGATAACGGCCGTAAGCTTATTGAAAAACTACACCAACAAAACTTTGACATTATACTGATGGATACCCATATGCCCGATTTGAATGGTTACCAAGCGGCTAAAGCTATCAGGATGGATTTTGAGGAACCCAAAAGAAGTATACCTATAATCTCCTTATCGGCGGCAGCCTTGGATCATGAAAAAGAGGAAGCTATATCCGCGGGTATGAATGATGTATTATCAAAGCCATTTCAACCTCATGAGCTGCACGATAAAATACAAAAAATGCTGAAAATAGATTTGGTGCTATAATTTTATGCCCATATAGGCAATAGTCAATTTAACTATCCTAATTCTTATCTTCGCCGCATGATATTTAATCAAACCTGGAACTTGCTGAAAAAGGAAATTCTATTGGAATGGCGTTCAAAATATGCTTTCAATGGGGTACTATTATATGTAGTATCTACCGTGTTTGTTTGTTATATATCTTTTCACCTAAGTCCTGGTTTTAGTGGCAGCGCTGGATATCCAATAGTTTGGAATATCCTTTTTTGGATCATTATACTGTTTGCATCTGTAAACGCTATAGCCAAAAGCTTTATTCAGGAAAATAAAGGGCGTTTATTGTATTATTATACCATAGCCAGCCCACAGGCCATAATCCTTTCAAAAACAATCTATAATATCTTATTAATGTCCTTGCTCAGCATATTGGCATTAATTGTTTACCTGCTTTTTTTTCCAAATACTATTGGCGATCCACTTTTTTATTTCTTAGCGGTACTTTTAGGCAGTATTAGTTTCTCCACTGTTTTTACTATGATTTCGGCCATCGCTTCCAAAGCAGGCAACAATGGTACATTAATGGCCATTTTAAGCTTTCCGGTTATTATACCTGTTATTTTACTCCTGATACGCATAAGCAAAAGTGCAATGGATGGGGTAGAACGTAGCTTATTGTATGGTAACATAAGTATACTATTAGCCATAAATGTTATTGTAGTTGTTACTTCTTTATTGCTTTTTCCGTATTTGTGGCGAGATTAATCAATTGGTAACAAGTTAATTATTCGGCAGTTTAGAATCAATCTAATCTTTTTGCCATATTATTTGGATTAAGTCTAAATAAAGCGTTATTTTGTTGTCGAAACAAAAACGGCATAGACTTATTCGATTTTATGAAGAAAAGAAATTTACTAATCCTTATACTTTTCACACTTACATTCTCCGCAACAATAGTCTCTATTACATCATGTAATAAGGTTTTCCCCGAGATGATCAATCCCGAAAATGGTTTGTGCGGACCTATAACCCTTACAAGTTCGCAAACGCTACTTTTTTCAGCGGGAAATGATCAGTTTTTTGCTAATCGTACATCAGCAACAGGTCTTGGGCCGTATTTTGTGGCAACTTCATGTGGCAGCTGCCACTCCAGTGATAATAGAGGGCATCCTTTTACTACATTAACCCGTTTTGGTCAAACAGATAGTACCGGTAATAAATTTTTAGCAGAAGGCGCACCACAATTAGGTACGTTTTGTTTGCCGGGATATACACCTGAAACTTTACCTGCAGGTGCGACCAGCACTAAATTAATAGCCCCAATTACAGCAGGTGTAGGCTTTTTGGAAGCAGTTCCTGATTCCGAAATTATAGCAATGGCCGATGCCAATGTAAATAACCCTAATGGTGTAAGAGGGCATCCTAATTACAACACCATTCCGTCATATGTAACGCCATTAAACGGCGCTATACCGAGGCCGGACGGCAAATACATTTGTCGCTTTGGCCGCAAGGCAGCTGTTTATAACTTGTTTCAACAGGTGGCTATGGCTTATAATCATGATATGGGTATTACTTCAAGTTATATGCCATATAATCCATTCAATTATCAGGATGAAGCGATGCCTACAACAGCCTCAACCGCAGAAATAGATAATAATACATTTTATTCTGTTGTATTTTATGTAACCGCTTTACAAACTCCTATACAGCGCAATGCTACTGATGCTACGGTTTTACAAGGCCAGAATGCATTTGTTAAAATAGGTTGTGCAGATTGCCATAAACAGAATCTTACCACAGGATATTCACCGATAGCAGGTCTTGCCTATCAAACTTTCCAGCCATTTACAGATCTGTTAGTTCATGATATGGGGCCAGGTGATGATGATCATTATACTGAAGGCGATGCTTTAACTTCTGAGTGGCGTACAACCCCACTATGGGGTTTAGGTTTAGCACCGGGCGTACAAGGTGGCGATGTTTATTTAATGCACGATGGCAGGGCACACAGCATCCAACAGGCTATTCAAATGCATGGCGGCGAATCGACGGTTAGTGCGGCAAATTTTAGCAAATTATCGTCAGCAGATCAAACAGCGGTAATTAAGTTTTTACAATCATTATAATGGAAAGAAAAGCATTTTTAAAAACCTGCGGTTTCGCCTGTTTGGGTGGATCGGTGCTGATAGGCGCACTTGAAAGTTGTGGTACCAGTAAAATGGTAACCGGTACTATCAACAATTCAAACCTGGTTGTACCGATGACCGCGTTTCAAAACAAGGAGGCTTATAATAAGTATATTGTAGTGCAACAGGAACAATTAAAATACCCGATCTGTGTATACCGCTTTAGCCAAAATGAATACTCAGCTGTTCTGATGCGTTGTACCCACCAGGGAGCAGAGTTACAAGTGTTTGGCGATAAATTAGAATGTCCCGCGCATGGTAGCACTTTTAGCAATACAGGTCAGGTGAAAAATGGCCCTGCCGATACCAATCTGCGTACTTTCCCAGTAACTGTTCAAAATGATCAACTCCTTATTTCGCTCAAATGAAAATAATTTTATCAGCCTTATTTATTACAATTTTACTCTTTTACTTTCATCCTGCATCGGCACAAATTGATAGTAGTTTACTTATTACTCCTGCCAAAAAAGATACTGCAAAACATACACTAAGCATGGACGCGATTTATAACCGTCCATTTAAAAAGTTAGGTAGCTCATCGCTCTCTATCGGGGGATATGTTGAATCTGATGTTCAATATACCAACACCTCCGGGATAACCAATGGCGATCAGTTCCAATTCAGGCGCTTTAGCCTGTTTGTCTCATCAACTATAGCACCGCATATTAAATTTCTTTCCGAAATAGAATATGAGGATGATCCTTCTGGCGACGCGGGCGAAGCTGCGGGCCCTGAGTTTGGTGTTGAATATGCTGCTTTGGATATTGAATTTAATCCATTAATTAATTTACGTGGCGGTATGATCTTGAACCCGATAGGTGGGTTTAATGAAAACCATGATGGCCCAAAATATGAATTTACCGACAGGCCAATCGCTATGACACAAATGTTGCCTGATACCTGGAACAATCCCGGTTTCGGGCTATATGGCAAGAAATACAGCGGGCACTGGATGTATGGTTATGAAGCTTATATTACCGGTGGGTTTAATGATTCTATTATTAATAATTCGCAAGGAAAAACATTCTTACCGGCAGCAAAAAGCAGCATTACACGTTTTAACACAAGTGCCAGCGGCGAACCGCTTTATACCGGTAAACTATCATTCGGTAATGATCAAATAGGTGAGATTGGTTTATCATATATGGGAGGTGTTTATAATACCTGGCGTGTAGAAGGTGCACAGGTTGATAATAAAAGAAGTGTTAATGTGTTTGATGTTAACTTTAACGGAACCATACCGGGTTTGCATACCAATATAATTTCTGAGTGGGCATGGGTATTTGTAGATATACCACCAGATTATACACCCGAATATGCACACAAACAATTTGGTGGATTTATAGATGTAGTGCAACCAATAATACATGGCCGTATACTTGATTGGGATAACGCTACAGTTAATATTGCTGTACGTGGTGAATATGTGGATTGGAATGACGGCGTTTTTGCGGCAACTGGCCAAAAAATGTATAACGATTTATGGAGTATAATGCCCGCTATAAGTTTTAGGCCAACACCTCAAACAGTTTTACGCCTTAATTATCGCCGCCAAACACAAAACGATATAACCGGTAATAAAATAGGAGCTGCAATTGGGCCAACTGCCGGTTTAAGCTTTGGTCTATCAACTTATTTTTAAGCTTAGCTTATTGTAAATCAATTCAATATCCAATTCTAATCCATTAACTTTATTTAAGATTAGAATTGGATTAAAATTTCATTTCAACTTCATTTCTAAACCTTTAATTAGCATCTTCAAAAAATATTAAAACTTTTGGTTTGATGCGTTTTTCCTGGTTAATCCTCCTATTGTTTTTTCCGATTATTACGCTGGCTCAAAACGGTATAATAACGGGTAGAGTAACTCGTGCTGATACTAAAGCCCCGTTATCATTGGCCAATGTATTTTTAAGCAATACCACGTCAGGAACTTCAACTTCATCCGATGGAACATTCACTTTAAGCCATCTTAAACCCGGGCAGTATACACTTGTTGTCAGCATATTAGGTTATGAGGATTATTCTAAAACGATATTAGTAGGCGATAACCCTATAAATCTCCCAATCGAGTTAGCTCAAAAAGTCACAGAATTGCGAGAGGTGATCGTTACTACACCCGCCAATTGGAAAATAAATTATGCTCAATTTGTTAAAGAATTTATTGGCACCGACGATAATGCAAAGCTTTGCTATGTATTAAATCCTAAAATCGTGAACCTTATTTATCACAAATCAAAGGAAGAGTTGGAAGCTTATACTGATGATTTTTTAGTGGTTGATAATATGGCATTGGGATACCGTGTTAAATTTTTAGTAAGTGAATTTACGAGCAGTAAATTAACGGGGACAATATCCTACCGCGGTCAGCGGCTTTTTCAGGAATTATCGGGCTCAAAAAAGCAAAAGGATGAATGGAAAAAAAAACGGGAAGAGGCCTATTATGGTTCGCCAATGCATTTCTACAGATCTTTATATACGGGTAAACTCGACTCTGATGGGTTTGTTGTGATGAAATTAACCCAACTACCAAATGTTGATCGCCCGCAGGAAGGTGTCATTCTGCAAAAAATAAAAAAATATAATGATGGACATAGTCGTGATTCCTTAAATCATTGGATCGAAATGGAAAATTCACCTAAGTACATGCGTCAACACTTATATCGCGATCCTTTACCGGTAAATTCATATTTGTTTGCAACGGAGCAAAAAGGCATATATGCTATAAATTTCACTGACTATCTATATGTAATTTATACTAAAAAACACGAAACAACCGATTTTAAAGATATCTATAGGCCATTAGATATGGAAACTTTTGAAACCAGCGAACTTTCAATTAAAAATCCTTATTTATTTGATACCAATGGTGTGGTGTTTGGCGAGAATGCTCCTTTATATGAAGGCACCTGGTCAAAATCAAAATTATCTGATCTGTTACCCGTTGATTATACCCCTGGCGATTAATATCACTAATTACGATACCAATTACAGCCAAATGATTTAATTCGTGATTTTTAAATCATTACCTTTGTCAGCACAATTAATATGAAGTTCATTTATCAAACATGGTGGAAAGTAATAGCTGTATTGCTAGTGTTTTCTACACTTTTTACAGGTTTACTGCTTCATGTACCTGCTTTGCCCGTACTCCACGAAACTATACGTAACCTCTATTTTCACGTGCCCATGTGGATGGGGATGCTTACGGTATTCGTACTATCAGTTTACTTCAGTATAAAGTATTTGCGAAATGGCAGGGAAGAGGATGACCTGGCCGCGGTTGAATGTGTAAACACCGGCTTACTATTTTATAGCTTAGGTTTATTAACAGGTATGCTATGGGCAAAATATACCTGGGGACAATTTTGGAGCGGCGATCCTAAGCAAAATAGTGCCGCTATAGCATTTTTGTTATACTGCGCTTATTTGGTACTGCGTAATTCAATTGACGAAGAACAAAAGCGTGCCAAGATCTCGGCTATTTACAACATCTTCGCCTTTCCAATAATGATCGTGCTGATATTCATTTTACCAAGGATGACGGATTCGCTTCACCCTGGCAGTGGCGGTAACCCTGCATTTGGCAAATACGATTTGGATAACGGAATGAAGATCGCTTTTTATCCCGCAATGTTGGGCTGGAGTTTTATCGCTTTGTGGATAGCCACCATACGTTACCGGATCCGTTTAATTGAAAACAAAAAGAATGCTATAAATTAATATGAAGAAATTAACTTTTTTGTTGCTTTTGCTTTTATCCTATACAGGCGTATTTGCACAATCCAATCTCGGGGTAACTATGGATGATACCTTGCAAAGCTCAGGTAAAATATACGTTGTTGTTTCTATAATCGCCATCATATTTGTTGGATTAGCCTTATATTTATTTTCAATTGACAGAAGATTGAAAAAAATCGAAAACGAAAAATAGTTCAAATACTATGTTTAAATTGTTTAAACATAGTATTATGTCGTCTGTTAGTAATTATTGACAATACACCTGTATTTATATTTGCAATATTGATAAAAAAAGTATCACATTTGCGCTGTTTTTTAACAATATAATAATTATCTAACAAAAATTATGGCTACCAATATTAATGCTGCCGTCCCTGACGATCACTTTTTTGGGGATGTATGTAAGTTCTTCGATCACGCAGCTACGTTCACAAAACATGATGCTGGTTTACTCGACCAGATAAAATCCTGCAACAGCGTTTACCGTTTCCGTTTTCCAATCCGCAAGGGCAATGGCTTCGAAGTTATCGACGCCTGGCGTGTAGAACACTCTCATCACCAATCACCAACCAAAGGTGGTATCCGCTATAGCGAAATGGTTAATGAGGATGAAGTAATGGCGCTTGCCGCGTTAATGACTTATAAGTGTGCGATCGTAAACGTTCCTTTCGGTGGAGCAAAAGGCGGTATCAAGATCAATCCTAAAAATTATACTGTTGGCGAATTGGAAAACATCACCCGCCGCTATACTGTTGAATTAATCAAGAAAAATTTCATTGGCCCAAGCATTGATGTCCCTGCACCGGATTATGGTTCTGGAGAACGTGAGATGAGTTGGATTGCTGATACCTATGCCACTATGAACCCTGGTCAGTTAGACGCTATGGGTGCTGTAACAGGCAAACCAATCGCGTTACAAGGTATTGCAGGCCGTCGTGAGGCTACAGGCAGGGGAGTAGCCATTGCTATTCGCGAGTGCGTAAGCGTTGGTGAGGACATGCAGAAAATTGGCCTTACAGCAGGTATATCAGGGAAAAAAGTTATTGTGCAGGGCTTGGGTAACGTGGGTTATCACTCCGCTAAGTTCCTTATTGAATTTGGCGCTATAGTAGTTGGCCTTTGCGAGTTTGAAGGCGCTATATACAACGCCGACGGTTTGGATATTGAAGCAGTATTCCAGCACCGCAAATTAACCGGATCAATTCTGGGTTATGCAGGCGCTAAGTCTGAGTTCAAAAATTCAATGGAAGGCTTGGAGCAACCATGTGATATCCTTGTTCCAGCCGCATTGGAGAACCAGATCACTATTGGAAATATTAAAAATATTAAAGCTAAGATCATAGCCGAAGGCGCCAACGGACCTACAACTCCTGAAGCGGAAGCTATTTTTTATAAAAATGGCGGTCTAATCATTCCCGATATGTATGCTAACGCTGGTGGTGTAACAGTATCATACTTCGAATGGTTGAAAAACCTTTCGCACGTAGCATTTGGCCGTATGAACAGGCGTTTCGAGGAAAACTCGAACCTAAACCTGGTAAATATGGTTGAAGGTATTACAGGTGTAGCCTTAAACAGCGCGCAGCGTTCAAGTATCATTAAAGGGGCATCTGAGTTGGAACTGGTAAACTCTGGTTTAGAAGATACGATGATCCGCTCGTACCACGAGATCAGGGAAACATTTGTAAATACCCCCGGTATTGATACCTTACGCACAGCAGCTTTTGTAGGCGCAATTAACAAAATAGCTGTGTCCTACCAAAACCTTGGTGTTTGGCCATAAAGAATACTGATTATCATAATTTTTTAAGTCATTGTATGTTACATACAATGGCTTTTTTGTGTACTGTACCACGAAACAGGTGAAACAATTGGTACATTTGGTACACTTTTACCCCGGAAACGCCCTAAAAAGTACTGAAAATGGCGTTTTTAGATTCATTTTAGACCCTAAATTGGCTCAAAAATCACTAAAATCGACCAAAAAACATTAGTTTTTGACTCATTTTTCATCGAAAAGTCAATAAAAAACGTCAAAAATCACGACAATTTATACTTGTTAGGATCGAAAATGGTACAGTTTGAAACATTAAATCTTCCCCAACGTCATTTCGAGGAGTGTAGCAATGTGGCAACCGACCGTAGGGAGCTCATTAACCGATAAAAACAACATATATTAATAATCCCCGCTTACAGCGAAACATGCAAAGCTGATCTGCATATCGGGGATTGCCACGCTTCGTTCGCAATGACGCTTCTAATATACTGGTTTATCGATAACAATTCTAAATAAGATTAATGTCTTGTAATAAACATTATTACCTTTACGTTTCGTATTTTTGTAAACTCAATTACAAGGAGAGAAACCTTAATGAAGAAATCATCAATTTTTGGCATCATAACCATCGCGGTTGCTATCGCGATAATCATTTGCACTTATGGTTCTGCCAGCACCTATGGTACATTTAAGGATGCTGATAACAACAGCGGCGAACTGCATATCATCGGCCATATCGACAAACAAAAGGAAATGGTATATGATGCAACCAAGGATGCCAACTACTTTTCTTTTTACATGCGAGATACTATAGGCAATGAACGTAAAGTGATTTACACCGGTACCAAGCCCGAAGATTTTGATAGGACGGATAAAATTGTATTGGTTGGCCAAATGAACAAAGGGGCGTTTCACGCTTCACACATCCTAATGAAGTGCCCATCGAAGTACACACAGGATAAATTAGACGTTAAAGCCGACACTAAAAAAGCTTCTATATAAACCCATTTTAATGACAATAGATTACCAGGGCGAACACCTTTTACCGGGTCACTTAGGCCAATTTTTCATCGTTCTTGCATTCGGTTCCGCTCTTTTTTCAACAATCAGCTATTACTTTGCTACAACCAACACCAATAAGCTTGATACCTCATGGTTATACATGGGCCGTATTGGCTATTTTTTAAATAGCATTTCTGTTATCGGTATTGGCGCTTGCTTATTCTATATCATCTATAGCAACCTGTTCGAATATCATTACGCATGGGAGCATTCTTCACGTACATTACCTGTTTACTACATCATTTCCAGCTTTTGGGAAGGGCAGGAGGGCAGCTTTTGGCTTTGGGGCTTTTGGCAGGCTGTATTAGGTAATATCCTTATCTGGCGTGCAAAATCATGGGAAAAACCGGTGCTTACTGTTATTGCGCTGTCACAAACGCTATTGGCATCCATGCTTTTAGGTGTCGAAATATTTGGCTCACGTATAGGCAGCTCACCATTTATCCTGCTTCGCCAGGCAATGGATGCGCCGATCTTTAGTCGCCCGGAATATCTTTCCTATGTTAAAGATGGTAATGGCTTAAACCCGCTACTTCAAAACTATTGGATGGTGATCCACCCGCCAACTTTGTTCTTAGGCTTCGCATCGATGATCGTTCCTTTTGCTTACGCTGTTGCGGGCTTATGGCAAAAACGCTATAAAGAATGGGTTCAGCCGGCTATTTCATACGCGTTGTTCGCGGTAATGGTATTAGGCACGGGGGTTATCATGGGCTCGCTTTGGGCTTATGAATCATTAAATTTTGGTGGTTACTGGGCTTGGGATCCGGTTGAAAATGCAGCCCTTATTCCGTGGCTAACCCTTATAGGTGCAGTCCATGTCATGATCGTTTATAAAAATACAGGTCATGCGTATTTTACAGCTACTTTTTTAACGCTGATAAGCTTTGTACTGGTATTATATGCATCGTTTCTAACCCGTAGCGGTATTTTGGGCGAAACTTCTGTACATGCTTTTACCGATTTAGGTATGTTTTGGCACCTGGTAGTTGATGTGGTGATATTTGCCATTATTGCAGCCACCTTACTGATAATACGCTTTAAGGAATTGCCGATCAGCAAAAAAGAGGAAGATACTTACTCCCGAGAATTCTGGATGTTTGTTGGTTCTGTTTTCCTGGCTTTATCGTGCCTGCAGTTGGTGGTAGTTACCTCAATCCCGGTATGGAACGCTATGTTTAAAACGAGTATTGCTCCGCCGTCAAACCCGGTTACTTTATACAACGTGTTCCAGGCTGGTTTCGCGGTTGTAGTAACCTTGCTTACAGGCATTACACAATTCTTGAAATATAAAAAGACGGATATTACCCGCTTCTTCATCAGTACCGTACTATATTTGGTTTTCGCGGCGATAATTACCGGGGTAATTGTTTACCTAACCGGCGTTTACAAGCTTAAGTTTGTATTTATATTGGTTATGCTGGGTGCTATTTACTCTATTTTGGTAAATGGGAAGGTTTTGGCCGATGCATTCAAAGGAAAGATCAAGTTAGCCGGTTCAGCAGTAGCGCATATTGGCTTTGGGTTGATCATGGTAGGTGCTTTAATATCAGCCGGTACAAGCAATGTAGTATCACAAAATACAAGTGGCCTGGATTACGGGGCTGATTTTGATAAAGCGAACAACTCCCGCGAAAACCTAATGTTATACAAAAACGTTCCAATCAAAATGGGCGACTACACCGTAACTTATGTTGGCGATTCCATATCTGCACCAAATCACTATTTTAAAGTTGATTACAAGCTTTTAGATGGAAACGGCAACATTAAGGAAGAGTTTATCTTAAAACCCAACTCACAGTATAACAACAAAATGGGTTTGGTTTCATCGCCTGATACCAAGCACTATTTATTTCATGATCTTTACACCCACATCAGCATGGCGCCGCTTAATGTGATGCAGGCAGGTATGGATCTGGGCCATGATCAGGAGACTAACGATGATGCCAACTATAATGCGCCAATCGCCCACGATATGAAGGTAGGGGATACTATTCAATATCGCGATGGTTACATAATTATGGAAAAATTAAATAAAGACGCGCACGTACAAAACATTCCAATCACCGGTAATGATGTTGCCGTTGGTGCTGATTTAAAGGTTGTATCACATGGTATTACTTACCAGGCCGAGCCGGTTTACATGGTTAAAAACGGTTCAGTCTTTGACTTTGCACGTAAGATTGATGACGCAGGTTTGAAATTGCGCTTAACCAAAATAATTCCTGAGCAAAACAAATTCGAGATAATGGTTTACGACCAGCCCGAAGGCAAAAGGCCGTACATTGTTATGCGTGCTATTAACTTCCCGTTCATCAACTTCTTATGGTCAGGCACGGTTATCATGATCATCGGCTTTTTGCTTTCAATTTTTAGAAGGAACAAAGAGCTAAAAACGGTTTAATATCTTCATCAACTTCGCTTGTTTTTAAACTAAAAGTATAAGCCATAAGCAACCTGTTAAGTAGCAACATTGTATTACCTTTCAAGATAATACAATGTTACTATTTTACCGGGAACAGTTTGTTGCAAATTAACATCAATGTAGATATTTGCTGTACTTGCCAATATTAATTCATGTTGAGTTAATGTTTGTATTTGCCAATTTATGGTACGTGCCTGTTGATATGTACCGTTTAATGTTTGCGCAGGTACATATATAATTAATGAATCAGTTGTAACTTTGTAAGCAGAAGGAATAGCATTAATAACACCATTGTCGTAAATATTTAACACTCCTTTGTTACCAAATTGCCAAACAGAACTTAATAAAGTTTGTGAACCAACCGAACTTGTAAGCGTTCCATTTTGATATTGCTTTATCGTATCCGTTGTTTGGCGCCAATTGCCTGTAATAGAACCATTCGGCGAATTGTTACTTTTTGAACACGCCGTGATTAGACAAATAGCTGTTACTATTAATAAAGTTTTAGGTAAGTTTTTCATTATGATTGGTTTGCCTGTAAAAATAATGTTTTTTTTGAGGTACAATAATCCCTCACAGTTCAATTCTATAGCTTACTGACAAAATACCGCCAGCGCTTTTCTAAAAATAATTACCGAACTTAGTAATGTGGTTAACCGCATCACAATTGTAATACTAATTTGACGTGATTTTTTTTACCAAAACATTAGGTTATTAAATAATTACTATCTTAGTTTCTCAAACCTCTATGAAAATGCTTGTCTACAAAAAAACAACAACAATCATCTGCATATTAGCAGCCGTTACTTTCTCAGCGCTTACTTCGATGAGTTCGGATCATGACGATCATCATGGCCCTAAAAATTTAAAAGTTCTTCCTAAACATATACCGCACGAATTGCTTCATAAAGTGATGGACGACTGGTCTGAAGCGTTAGGCGTTCACTGTAATTTTTGCCATGCCGCCGGCGATAATGGTAAACTTGATTTTGCAAGCGATGCCAAGCCGGAAAAGAACATGGCCCGTGAAATGTATAAAATGACTGCTAAAATAAATACCAAATATTTTGAAGGTAAGAAAGACTCATTGAGTATGGTAATAGGCGATATTAAATGCGCTACTTGCCACCGTGGTAGCCCGCATCCTGATGAAGTAAAATTGGCACCTGATATGAAGAATCATGGCCCGGAAATGATGCATCATGACGGAACCGCGCCAGCTAAGCCTGATTCTACAGGCAAATAATCCGATAAGGTTATTTTAATAATTACGAAGAGGAATAATATTTAATTGAAAATTATTCCTCTTTATGCTTTTTAAGAAATATTAATTTATAAGGGTGGTTTTATCGTGCTTATAAGTTTAATGCAGTACTGTAGCATTTATTAACATTTTTATTGCTGATGTTGATAAATGCGTGCCGAAAATTAGCTTAATTGCAGTAATATTTGCTTAAGCTCAATTTTATAACATTTCAGGCATATTATTACGTATAATGCCAGCAACGATGCCGAAAAACCTGTATGAATAAGTCGAAACTATTTTTCCTGTTAATTATATTTTTATCGGTAGATAAATTTGTATGTGCCCAGCAAACCATCATGAATGATATTTCTGAGGATTACATTGCCAGGTTAGTAGCGCATGCCGAAGAAAATTATCCGCAGGTAAAATCAAACCAAAACAGGATAAGTATAGCACAAGGTAACATTGGTAAAGCCAAAGTTTCTTATCTGGATGCTTTTACATTCTCATATATATACCAACCTCAGGGGATAAACACACTGGGTAACGTATCTGGCACAACGTCAAACTATAATTATTTTAACGGTATACAAGCAGGGATATTCTTTAACCTGGGTTCATTTTTAGAAAAGCCGTATGCTGTAAAACAAGCTAGGCAGGAGCTTGAAATTGCTAATAATGATCAGAATCAATATTATTTAACATTAACCAACGAGGTTAAAAAAAGGTATTATACTTATTTACAGGATATCGCTGCGCTTAAACTTACAGCGCAGGCATGTATTGATAATGAAAATATTGCCAATGATATTAAACATAAGTTTCAAAAAGGCGAAGAAACGTTTGATAATTATACTAAAGCACAAGGCAATTTGACCACAAGTTATCAAGCAAAAATTCAAGCTGAAACCGCTTTATTAATAGCCAAGGCCGACCTGGAAGAATTGCTGGGCGATAAATTAGAAAACATTAGATAGATGGAGTTAGGTGATTTTTTTAAGGTTCTTTCCCGGCATAAACTTACGCTGATAATAGTCCCTATTATTGCCATTATTATAACTTATTTTCTTGTACGTAACCAGCCAAGTGTATATACATCACAAACACAAATAGCTACCGGGCTGGTTGATAAAACACAAACGGTGTTAAGTGATAATGCAACTGCCGAGCAATCAGTAATAGCGCAGGATTTTGATAACCTGATAGAGATTTTACGTTCAAAAAGGATTACTGAGCAGGTATCATACCAATTAATGATCCATGATTTAACAAGCCCGGCACCTTTTAGGCCGCCTAGTAAGTTGTTTTTACAACTTAATCAGGCCGCACGCGAACATGCTTTGGCTGTGTATACCGATTTTTATAATAACCGTAAGGAGTTATCCTTATTTAACCCGGATCAAAACGGGTTGCATAGGTTATTAAGCTCCATGAAATATGATGACGAATCGTTACTTACCAATCTGAATATTTACAGGGCGCAAAGCAGCGATTTTATTGATATAGAATACAGCGATGACGATCCGCAATTAACCGCTTTTGTGGTAAATACATTGGCACATGAATTCATCTCATATTATAGTTTCATCGTAAAAGATAACCAGCATAAAGCGGTTACCTTTTTAGGTAAATTAGTTGAAGCCAAGCGCGATACACTCGATTCAAAAATTGGGCAACTCAAAAACTATAAGATCCAAAACCGTATATTAAGTATTCCTGAACAATCAACAGCCCTTTATTCGCAGTTGGCAGATTACGAAACACACCTTGAACAGGCTCAAAGGGACGCGGTATCAACGGAAGCCGCGATCAGAAATATTGATAATCAATTTAAGCCGGGGCAACGTAAATACGTGGAAAGTTTACTGCAACCGGTAAACCAAAGCTTAGTGAGTACTACCGATCAGCTTAAAACATTAAACGAAAAATACATCGAAAGCAATTTTGACAATGTTTACAAGGTACAGATCGATTCATTACAACAAATTATTTCGGAAAGAATAGGCCAGTCTTCAGACAAATACCTTGTAAGTCCGTTATCAACGCAACAAAGTCTTATTCAGGAGCGATTAACTCTACAAGTTCAATATGATCTTGCGAAAAATAGCATCGGCTCAATTCAACAGGCTTTAAACCGCGTTAACGCGCAGCTTGACGCAATTGTGCCGCATGAAGCAGTAGTGCAGCAGGATGAAAGCGCTATTGACGTAGCGCAAAAAGAATATCTAGACATTTTAAACAAATACAACCAAACAAGTTTGGATGCGAGCTACAGCGGAGATCAGTTAAAGCAACTTGATACCGCGATGCCAGGTATTATATCGCCATCAAAAAAAATGTTACTGGTGATATTAAGTGGATTAATCAGCTTTGTTGCTTGTATTATTATATTCTTCATACTTTATTTTATTGACGATACAATTAAAACCCCTGAAGAACTTGCAAATAAAACTGGGGTTCCTGTGCTTGGATATTTGAATTTACTGAGCACTTCGACTATTGATTTAAGGCAGGTTTGGAACGATCCCAACCCCAACCAGGAAACTTACCAATTCAGGAACCTCCTCCAGTCTGTACGCTTTGAAGTTGATACTGAATTAGGGCCAAATAAGGTATTATTAATAAACAGCCTTTCCAACGGCGAAGGCAAAACGTTTTTAGCTACTAATCTGGCCTATGCGTATTCTATGGTAAATAAAAAGGTTTTGCTTATTGATGGTAATTTTCATCATCCCGGCATTACCCATTCAGTTAAATCTAAATCGTATATCGAAGATTATTTTAAAGGTACAATACCTGATTTTAACGAGTATAACCTTTCAAAAATAACCGTAATGAGCAACAAGGGTGGCGACGGCTCATTACTTGAGGTGAATAATGAGAAAATCATCCGGGATAAATTTGAAAAACTAAAAAACGTTTTTGATATCATTATTATTGAAGCATCTTCCTTAAACACATTAAACAAGTCAAAGGAGTGGAATAAATTTACTGATAAGATATTAACCATATTTGAGGCAGGCAACAGGCTCCGCGATCATGAAATGAAGCATATAGATTATCTTAAAAGTTTAAATGGTAAATTCATGGGCTGGGTTTTAAATGTGGTAAACAAGCTTGATGCGGCGGATGAAGACCATACCAATGCCGCTTAATACTGGCTCATAATACGTAATAATTACAAATGGCAATTATTTGGGCGATATGGATACTATTACAGGTTTTAATCGGATACAATCTATATCTGCCTTTAATTCTTTTTACCTTTTATAAGCCATCGAAACAAATCCTCCCGCCATTAGCTCCCGAGGATGATTATGCCATAATAGTTACCGCCTATGAGCAGGTAGAGTCAATTCCGAACGTAATCGCGTCTATACTAAAACTTAATTATACCAACTTTATCGTATACATAGTCGCTGATAATTGCGACGTGTCCGGCCTAAGCTTTGAAGATGAAAAGGTAGTAGTCCTTCGCCCGCCTGAAACACTGGCAAGCAACACCCGTTCGCATTTTTACGCTATACACAATTTCAAACGTTCCCACACCCGTTTAACCATTATCGATAGTGATAACTTAGTTGAACCGGAATATTTGCACGAATTAGACAGATATTTCAATGCTGGTTTCTCTGCTGTACAAGGCGTCCGCGAAGCAAAAAACCTAAACACCACCTATGCCTGCCTTGATGCCGCCCGGGATATTTATTACCATTTCTACGATGGCAAAGTTCTATTCGGGATAGGTTCATCAGCAACACTTGCAGGTTCAGGGATGGCTTTTACTACACAACTATATCGTAATTGTCTAGAAAGCAGGGATATAACAGGTGCCGGATTTGACAAAGTTTTACAATCTATCATAGTAGGCCAAAATCTGCGTATAGCCTTCACCGATAAAGCCATAGTTTACGACGAAAAAACTACCCACTCAGATCAACTGGTTAAACAACGCTCACGCTGGATAAATACCTGGTTCAAATACTTTAAATTCGGGTTTACACTGGTATTTAAAGGCATATCCAACTTTAGCCGCAACCAGTTTATTTTTGGTTTTATCTTGTTAAGGCCGCCACTATTTATATTCCTCATATTATCGGTTATCTGTATGTTGGCTAACATATTTATTAGCATAACAGCGGTATTTATATGGTTGATCGGATTAATCTTATTCGTACTCGGTTTTTATATAGCCTTAGCCAAATCCGACACCGATAAACGCATCTGGCAATCATTAATAAATATCCCTAAATTTATTTTTTACCAGGTATTGTCGCTATTAAAGGTTAGGAGGGCTAACAAGCACTCGGTAGCCACCACGCATTATTATAACACGGATTCCGTTGAAAACGATAAACTAAAAAGTGATGAGAGTTGATCCGGCCAAAAGAATAAGGGAAAGATTAGAACTATCGCCCGAAGAAAGAAAAGCAATTCAGCAAGCCAAAATCAATCATGCTACCCGGGTTATAGCTATTGTATTAGCCTTTATAAGTACGTTTATATTTTTCTTTAAAATACTATACTTTTAATGGAAAATACCAAGCCAATACCACAGTATAAATCACGTGAAGGTTTTTTGCAAAGCCTTAAGCGGATTTTCTTTATTGAAAAATTATATAACATCACAGGTTTCATTCTGTTGTCAGCCCTGGCAATTATAACCGCCGTGGGTACCGCTTATGCTGGAGTCGAGTTCGGTGTATTGCTAATAGCAGGAATTGTTGCCTTGCCATTATTGTATGCTATAATAGCTTATCCCAAATTCGGGATTATTGTACTGCTCATCATGTCGTACATATTATTTGTGCTTTCGGAGTTTGGCTTGGATGGCCCAATCGGTACCATCATGGATGGTTTGCAGATGCTACTGGTACTCGGCATGTTTATCCAAATGAAAAGGGATAAAAACTGGGCTATATTTAAAAGCCCCATAACGTGGGTGTCCTTATTATGGCTTGCCTATAATTTAATTGAAGTACTCAATCCGTACGCTGGCTCAAGCATGGCGTGGCTTTACACTGTAAGACCCGTGGCAATTACTACATTAACCTATTTTGTGTTTATGTACAACATCAATTCGGTTAAATATATCCGGCTTATATTTAAAATTTGGTTGGTTTTAACCTGTATTGGTGCCGCGTATGCGTTTAAACAGGAATATATAGGTTTCAACAGCCATGAGCAAGCCTATTTGGCTACCCCTGGTGTAGCTGAACTCTTATTTATCAACGGGCATTGGCGCAAATTCTCAATTTTCGCCGACCCGGTTGCCTTTGCTTATAACATGGTGATGCCGAGTATCTTTTGTATCTGCATGTTAACATTAGATATCAAGCTATGGAAAAAAATAGTATTCGGCTGCCTTATTGGTTTCTTTTTAGATGCTATGTTATTTTCGGGTACGCGTGGCGCAAACGTATTAATACCGGCCGCCTTAGGCTTATTTGTAGTACTTAAATTTAATCGACGGATTTTAATAGCTACCGTTTTAGCGGCTATATTTCTTGTTTTTTTAATTACGGTACCAACATCAAACCAAAACTTATACCGTTTTCAAACAGCTTTCAAGCCCAATAATGACGATTCTTACAATCTCAGGAAACGAAATCAGAAAAGGATACAACCCTACATTGTATCTCACGTTATGGGAGGTGGTTTAGGTTCGACAGGGGAGTGGGGCCAGCGTTTCACCCCAAATACATACTTAGCACACTTTCCACCAGATAGCGGTTACATTCGGGTCGCGGTTGAAGATGGCTGGGGGGGATTACTGGTTTTTTGTTTCTTTATGTTCATCGTTATATTAACCGGCATCAATAATTATTTTTTAATTGAAGATAAAGAACTTAAAACCTATTGTTTGGCTATGACATTGATTGTATTTGCGTATAACATCGCGAATTTTCCTCAAGAGGCGTTGGCACAGTTTCCGTCCAATATTTTATTTTATATGGAAGCAGCTTTAATAAATATAACACTTAGATTAGACATAGCGCAAAGGCAAGAAAGGACAAAACTGTTAGGGTTTCCGGTTTTATTGAAGTAACATGAGTAATCAAACTACTGGTCAGCAAATTTCACTAAAAAATAAAACCATACTTATTTTTAGTAACATGCGGTATAACAGCCCCATGGAGGCTACGTCTTTATTTTTAGCCCGATCATTGGCAAGAAGTTATCGGGTTTATTATATTGAATATCCGTCGACAGTGAAGGATTATATAAAAAGCAAAAATCTCCCGGAATTTCAATCAGTAAAAAAAAGGCTTTTACATGCTGATGACGCTTTAGCTGATACAGAGTTGCCTAATCTTAAAAAATTATTCTCGCCAATTGTAGCCTCCATAAATTTTCTCCCCGAAGGAAAGCTATTTCGGGTGTTATTAAAAATCAACGAATGGTTAATTGTTAAAAGAATAAAAGCGGTACTTAAAAAACAGGCTGTTAAGGATTTCGTTTTTATTAATTCTTTCAACTTTCATTACCCAAACGTAGGGAAATTATTGCAGCCGGAATTAATGGTTTACCATTGTATTGATCCATTGATCACACCTTACGATTTAAAACATGGTTTTGTATCAGAATCGCAGTTGGTAAAGAAAAGTGACACTGTTATTTGTACTAGCAAAGCGCTATATCTCGAAAAACTAAAAATAAATAGCCATACCTATCTTTTGCCGAATGCTGCGGATCTGTCGCACAGTTCAAAAGCATTAGACCCTGTATTGCCCATACATCATTTATTAGATAATATCCCAAAACCTATAATTGGTTATTTTGGCAGTATTGAGCGGAGGATAGATTATGATTTGATGCTTGACGTTGTGAAGGCAAATCCGGATAAGAGTTTTGTTTTTGCCGGGCCCGCGATTAAAGAACATATCCCCGATTGGTTTTACACTACACCAAATTTATATTTAACCGGGCAAATACCGTACGGCGAAATGCCGCAAATGGTTAAAGGCTTTGATATAGCGATTATTCCTTTTAAAAAGGACGAGGTAAGTGCAACCATATTCCCGTTAAAGCTTTTTGAATATTTAGGAGCAGGGAAACCGGTTATAATTACCGATTTTAATCCCGACTTAAAAGATTATACAAAAGATGCTGTACTTTTTTGTGCCAATGCAGCCACTTTTAATATAGCTATAAATAATATTTTGGCTACCGATAACGAACAAAATAAAGCCGAAAGGCAAGCAGTAGCTAATGAAAATACCTGGGGTGCAAGCGCTGACAAGCTTGTTGAAATAATTGAAAAAGAACTACGGTTAAAATATCAGGAGAAGCTTAGTTGATTTTTTTTGCGTTATTATATTCGTAGTAGTATTTTATGTTACGATAAATGCTTCTTACAAAGGCTATAACAACATTTGGGCTTTGTCTTAAATCACTGCGTTTCATGGTGCTTGGCTCATCATTAGAATTTATTTGATCAAATAAACCCTTAAAATCTTCATAAAACATGGCTTTACCTTTATTTTTCAAAAAGGACACTGCCATTAAAAATTCAGTACGGTCGCCTTTTATACCTTCGGCATACCTGCCAAATTTATCGAAAAATGTACTTCGCCTTAAGTGGGGATGATCGCTATAACAATGAAACTTGCGATAACCCGGATACCAGAGTTTAAATATCATCTCTGAAAACCCATATCGATAAGGTTTAAGATACGGATATTTAAAATAAGCGTAAAAACGGATCATGTCAATATCACCCCTTTCATCAGCTATACTTAAAGCATCTTGCAGGTGTTTCTTATAACCCGGGAAGGGATCAAAATCTTCCTGCACATATAAAGTATAAGGCGTGTTTACCGCATCCTGCCCTTTATTAATATTATTACCCAAACCTTTGTTAAAAGGGGTAGTTATCAGCCTGAAAGGATAGGTGTTCTGCATTGATTTTAGGCGTTCCAGATGCTCAGGCTTGCTCCCATCATCAGATACTACAATGTCCACGAAAATAATATCCTGATCGGCAAACGCCTTTAAAAGCCGCTCTAATGAAGCACTACGATTGTAATGGGTTACTAATAAAGTGGTCGTATTAAATTCTGGTTGCATTATGCTGATCTGTTGGTTAAACTACGTTTGGTATATAGCAATTGTTTAGTGTTTAAAAAAGTAATCATAGGTCCACCCTAATAGCTTAAATTGCAAGTATACAGCTCTTGCAGCTAATGCTACCGGGTTTTTACTTTCGCGCCAACTGCTACGGCCCATAGTGCTTGGCTCATCTTCCGAATTTTTTTGGTAGAACAAATCGTTAAAATTATCAAAAAATAAACCCCGGCCTTTTTTTTGTATAAAGGATAAAGCCATTCCATATTCCGTCAGATCGCCTTTTATACCTTCTGGATAACGGCCAAATTTTTCAAGAAAATTACTCCGCCTTAAATGTGGGTGATCACTATAAACATAAAATTTAAGATGGTTATTGGCGAGAAAATATGGTTTAAATATCATTTCAGAAAAGCCTTTAGCATAGGCTTTTAAATATGGATACTTAAAGTAAGCATAAAAACGAATTATATCTAAACCATGATCTGCTCTCATTATATCAATAGCATCTCTAAAATGAGTTATAAACGCGTCCTTTGGCTCAAAATCCTCCTGGACATATAAAGTATAAGGAGTAGTTACCGCATCCTGGCCTTTATTTATATTATTACCTAAACCTTTATTTACAGGGGTAGTTATCAATCTGAAATTATAAATAGCTTGCAATGCCTTTAATCTTTCCAGGTGTTCTGGCTTGCTGCCATCGTCAGATACGACCACGTCGCCGAAGCTTATGTGTTGGCTAACAAATGTTTGCAGTAGTCTTTCTAATGATCCGCTACGGTTGTAATGGGTAATTAATAAAGTGATCTCTTCGAAATAACTTTCTTTTATTTCCATGGTCAAGCTAAGATGTCAAAAATTTCGTTTATAATGCGTAATATTTACTATATTATTACCGTAAGATATATTTTACCCCAGTATGCCTTCAAAAATAGTTTCTGCTATTAAAAACAAATATTTTCTTTCTCTATCAGGTAACGTTATTATGTCGGGGCTTGGTATGCTTACCATGGCTATTATTTATCGGTCGCTGGATATACAGATGGTCGGAGTATGGGTTTTGTTTCAATCTACCTTGCTTTTGGTTGATACTTTTCGTTCGGGCTTTTTAACTACAGCATTTATTAAGTTCTACGCAGGTTCTCATCCTGAACGTACCGCCGAAATAGCCGGTTCAGCATGGGTTGTAGGTTTATGTATCACCGGCATATTGGTGGTTATAAATATACCGGTAATGTTTTTCCTTAACGATATTCACGATCCCGGCTATATGCTCTTTTTTAAATGGTCTGGTTTATGTTTTATTTTAATGCTGCCCACATTTATTGCCACCTGCGTATTGCAAGGCGAACAGCGGTTCGACCGCATGTTATATGTGCGCGGGGTAAATCAGGGTGGTTTCCTGTTGTTTATTTTAGTGTTAATTATAATTGGGAAGATCAGCTTAATGGGTGTGCTTTTTTCCTATTTACTATCCTATTTTATAACCAGTGTATATGTTATTGTTATGGGATGGGCCCGCATCAATACCATAAGGCATAAAAGCCGTAAAACCATATTAGAGTTGTACCATTTTGGTAAATTTAGTGTAGGTACCACCATCAGCGCCAATCTTTTTGGCGCATCCGATGCCTTTATTATCAACCTGATGCTAGGTAAAGCCGCGCTTGCGGTATACAACCTCGGCCAAAGCCTGATGCAATTGGTCGAAATTTTACTCCGCAGTTTTGCCGCTACAGCTATGCCGTCATTATCCGCGGCCTACGCGCAGGATAGCCCGATAGGAGTGATCCATATCATGAAAAAATATATTGGTATGCTGACTGTCGTGCTTATACCCATCATCATTTGCGGTTGGGCATTGGCTGATCTGCCAATTTATATCATTGGGGGGGGTAAATATATCGGTACACAAGCCGCTAACGTATTCCGTTTATTCCTGGCATTCTCACTTCTTTATCCGGCCGACCGTTTCTTCGGCTTAACGCTGGATGTTATCAACCGCCCTATAATTAACTTTTACAAAGTATTAATAATGCTTGCCATTAATATTTCTATGGATTTTTTAGGGATTTACATTTTCGGAAATATATATGGTGCAGCGTTATCTACAGGCATTTGGGTAATAGCAGGAGTAGCCATGGGCTATTTTGCACTTAATAATAAGTATCACAAATTTTCATTCTGGGATTCCTATACACTGGGATTTAGCGAAAGCAAACTATTATTAGCAAACACCCTGCAAAAATTAAGGCCCAAAAAATAACAGATGTATTAAAACTTTAAGGTAACCTCAAAAAGGTTCTCCTTGGTTTGCTCATTATAATGGTAAGTGAATTTGTCGGCGGCTTTAGTAATGATCAGTAGCCCGAAATGCTCAACGATATTTTCTACAGCTAAAATATCATCCATATTAATTTCATCACAAAAAAAGTTAATGTTCTTTCTGGAATCGAGTATCGCGTATAACGTATGTAATATATCGTTGCTGATCGGAATTTTAGTATTAACAGGATAATTCTTCTGAATAATTGACAATGGGTTACCAAAATCAATTTTCAAGATACTAATGTCACGCTCGTTGATCTTTACATCGATTATCGTACTATTTACACCTGCATGTTTTAATGAATTGGTAAGTAATTCAGTTACGATTATTTTAGCCTTAAATACCAATTCATCCACCGGGGCCGTGGATGGCAATTCATCATTAATAAATCCAATAATTTGTTGTATATCCGAACTTAGATGGTAGCTGCTTTTTAAAAACTCAAACTGTTTATTGTGCATTTTATAAAAAGCTAAACATTAATGGCTTCATTGTAACTGCCGAAAATCTTAAATACCTTATCCAACCGGATCAGCTTTAACAAATCATGCACATCGCTTTTTAAGCCAACCAGTATAATATCAAGTTTCATGCCGATTGCATGTTTTAATATAGCCACCAAGGCGCCTAAAAACGAACTGTCAATATATTCAACCTGGTTAAAATCAATAATTACAGTTTTCTCATGGCGGTCTAAAAGTTGTATTACCTGCGTTTTAAACAGATCTGAGTTATTCAGATTAGCTTCAGAAACCTCTATTTCTATCAACAGATGATTTTCTGTATCTTTTATTATCTTGATCATATTACATGGTTTTGCGAATGTTTATTATACTGCAATCATCAACTTGCACAGCTAGCGATGGCTCAAATAATTCATCCTGTATGCGTTTAAAAGAATATTTTTTGTTCAACATCAAATCAATATTGCGCGCGAAAGTATTGTAATCGCTTTTTTTGCCTGTATCATCAGAGAAATCAATCATACCATCTGTAAAAATCAATAGCTGGTCGTTTTTAGCTAATGTGATTTGCTGCTCCGTGTATTCATTTCCGGCGAAAAGACCTAATAACAGGCCATCTCCGCTTATTTGTTTTAATGTTGATGTATCGGCTTCAAAATGCAACAAAGGCAAATCACCGGCACCGGCGTAGGTTATGATCAGTGTCTCATTATCTATCATCAATAACGAAAGGCTCGACAAGATATCCTTCAGCACATCATCCAGACAAATTACGTCATTCACCTTCTGCAATATACTGCCAACCGAATAATCCCGACTAAGCACGCAAAAACGTATCGCCGCTCGTATATAGCTCAAAAAACTAAAAGTAAAAAACCAGGCCATCCACTTTTTACCCATAATATCACCTAATACAATAAAGGTATAGCGTTCATTTGCATTTATAAAGTCAATAAAATCACCGCCCGGAATATCCTGATAGGGCCGATGCCAAAAGTCTATGTCAAAACCATCAATTTCGGGTGTTTTTGTCGGGATAGATTTTACATTCAGCGCCTCGGCAGCCTTTTTTAATTCACTTTTTGATAGTTCCTGCTGCTTTTGTACCGTATATATCAAGTTGTTAATTTTTGATACAATAACATTTACAGGAGTATCTTTAATTACATAATCAACAGCTTGCAGGTTAAGCCCTTTAACCATCAAATCATTATCAATAATATACGTCAGGAAAATAAATGGAATATCCTTAAATGTGTCATCAGCCATCAGTTGCTGCCTGAATTCCATGCCATTCATACTAGGCATTTCATAATCCGATAATATGGCATCAGGCAATGTTGAAGTCAATATTTCAAGCGCTTGTTTACCCGATTCCGCGGTGATGCATTCTATCCCACTCTTTTTAAATGCCTGCGACAGCATCTTCAAAAACAGTTGGTTGTCATCAACCAATAAAATAGTTTTCACTTGCGCGCTTGTTGCCATTGGTTACTATTTACGGGCTGAATTACGGTAAACGCCTTTGATTAAAAAGTAAACTCCGGCCAAAACTATTAATAAGGATATCAAATCCATCACCGTAATACCATCATCCCGGGTGAAGTAAAATATGGTGTACATTTCAAAAAATGGCGGAGCGGGCATAATGATCATCGCGAAGCCAAGTGTTATCATCACAATACCTATCACCACTAAAACCATTTTTGATAAGCGTTCACCACGCAGGTGTTTCTTGGAGATTTTACTATCGAATTGATTATTTGATAATAATATGCTAAACTCATCCAGCAACGCCTCTCGTGGGGTATTATCGGTGTCCAACTTATAAAAGGCTTCTATTTGCTCAAGCTTGGGGCCGGAACTTTTTATAGCTGCATTAAACCGGTCGCGTATAGCTTTAGCCGTTTCACTACTGAGGTCACTTTTAGCGAGTAACGCTATCAGTTCGTTCATTTTTTTATCAATTTCCGCTTTGTTTTCAGTCATATAACTAAACGCGTACGTTCTTTTGTAATATTATTTTTGATAACGGATTCTAATCTTTACTTTTCAATAAATAAACTGCCAATTCAAATTTCCCTTCAGATGAACAGTGTTTCCATCATTACGGTAAACTTCAATCAAAGTTTCGTTACCGAAGAACTATTGTCATCCATCAGCACTACCAATACCTACCCGAATATAGAGATTATTGTGGTTGATAACGGAAGTAAAATAAATGAGCTACCCAACTGGCAAATTAATTATCCCGGAATCAAATTTATCCGGTCTAAAATAAACCTTGGCTTTGCAGGCGGTAACAATCTAGGCGTTAAAGAAGCAACGGGCAAGTACCTGTTTTTTGTAAATAACGATACCGAATTCACGCCAGGACTAATTAATACACTTGTCAATACGTTGGATGAGCGTCCCGAGATAGGCATAATATCACCAAAACTAATGTATTTCGATAAGCCGGAAATGATCCAATATACGGGTTATACCACCATGAACTATTATACCTGCCGAAACCACTGCATTGGCCAATTTGAAACAGATAACGGACAGTATGATAATATAACCGCCCCGACAGGATACATACATGGTGCTGCCATGCTGGTGAGGCGTGAGGCCATTGATAAAGCAGGCTTAATGGCGGAAAACTTTTTTTTGTATTATGAAGAGTTTGATTGGTGCGATAGGATAAAAAAAACAGGTTACGAAGTTTGGGTTGATACCCGGGCTATGATCTATCATAAAGAATCAATCTCAGTTGGCAAAGTAAGCGGTTTAAAGGAATATTTCATGAACCGTAACCGGATATTGTTCATCCGCAGAAACGCACCTGTACAGGCCCGATTATTTTTTTATGTTTACTTTGCATGTATTGTAACTCCACGCAATATGCTATCGTATATAACAAAAGGTTATAAAGGCTTTGCTGCTTTATTGCTCAAAGCCATTTGGTGGAACATTACCCAATCAACTGATAGTAAAAAAACGGGTTATCCAATTAATTAAAAAGCATGACAATACTACTTTGGTTAAGCCTGTTTATCGCCTTCTATGCTTTTTTTGGTTATGGTATACTGCTGTTTATCATCGTTAAAATAAAACGAATGGTAAAGGGTGATGTCATAATTCCTGAAATTAATTTTGATGCCTTGCCAACCTGTACAATAGTTGTAGCTGCTTACAATGAAGAGGGTTTAATGGGTGAGAAGATCAAAAATACCCTCGCGCTTGTTTATCCCGCTGATAAATTAGAGTTTGTTTTTATTACCGATGGTTCTACTGATGGTTCAGCCGATATAGTTAAATCATATCCGCAAATACGGGCAATGCACAGCGCTGAGCGTAAAGGTAAGATCGCGGCCATTCACCGCGCTATGGAGACTGTAAATACAGAAGTAGTGGTTTTTACTGACGCCAATACATTTTTAAACGGTGATGCGCTTATAAATATTTGTCGCCATTATAGCAATGCGAAAGTCGGCGCCGTGGCAGGCGAGAAGCGTGTTTATTCTGCAGGAGCCAACGCCACAGCAGGCGAGGGGTTCTACTGGAAATACGAGTCCAAATTAAAGGCCTGGGATTCCGAATTATATTCAGTAGTTGGCGCGGCTGGTGAATTATTCAGTATTCGCACCGAATTATATCAGCCTGTTGCCCCTGATACTATTTTAGATGATTTTATGATCTCGCTGATAGTTGCCCAAAATGGCTACCGTGTTATTTATGAACCCGCTGCCTTTGCTACCGAAACTGCCTCGCAAAATGTTACCGAAGAGTTAAAACGTAAGATCAGGATAGCTGCTGGAGGGATACAATCCATTATCCGGTTAAAAGCACTGCTTAACCCTATCCCGTATCCGGTTCTAACTTTTCAATACGTGAGTCACCGGGTATTAAGGTGGACGATCGTACCATTCCTGATGATATTAGCACTACTTATCAATCTATATATCGTTTTTATGGGCAGTATTGAATTAACCTATCAACTATTACTATTAGCACAGGTCGGATTTTATTTACTGGCGATATCCGGCTGGATAATGGAAGAGCGGCACATAAAAATCAAAATATTTTTTATCCCATACTATTTCTGCATGATGAATTATGCTGTAATTATGGGTATAGGACGATATTTATCGGGCAGGCAAAGTGCTGTATGGGAAA
Source organism: Mucilaginibacter tundrae (assembly GCF_013408825.1). GTDB lineage: Bacteria > Bacteroidota > Bacteroidia > Sphingobacteriales > Sphingobacteriaceae > Mucilaginibacter. Next base: position 517,788 of record NZ_JACCBZ010000004.1, on the reverse strand, counting down.
AAGCAAAAAGGGAGCAGTAACATGTCATTAAAAGATAAGATCAAAAGTAATCCCGGTTTAAAAAAGTTTGTTCATTGGTTACTGATACCAACTGGCGAAGCCAGGCCGCGATTATGGGTTAAATGGTTTATAAACCCAATAGTGCACAAAAAGGGCAGGGGCGCGAGTATAAAATGGCGTACCCGGATTGATGTGTTGCCTTTTAACAAATTCAACATGGGGCGAAATGCGGTAATTGAAGATTTTAGCACGATCAACAACGGTGTTGGCGACGTAATCATTGGTGATGATACATTAATCGGGATGAGTAATGTGATCATTGGCCCGGTAACCATCGGCAACAATGTAATTTTCGCCCAAAATATAGTAGCCAGCGGTTTAAATCATGAATATCGGGATATAACCATTCCAATATCAAAACAAAAAATAGTGGTTTCGCCTATTATTATTGAAGATGATTGTTGGATAGCAGCAAACTCGGTTATCACATCGGGTGTTACTATTGGTAAGCACAGCGTAGTAGCAGGTGGGGCAGTGGTTACTAAAAATGTGCCGCCTTATTCGGTTGTAGCGGGCAATCCCGCTAAAATCATTAAACAATATGATTTTACAACCGGTGAGTGGATAAGTGCCGCTAAGCTAAAATAACTACAAATAGCTTAAAGTTTGCGGCCCCTGGTTAAATAGCAGATCAACTATACTCATGTTTCTAATAAAACCATGCCGGTCTTCAAAAACCTGGAAATATGGTTTCTGCTGAAAAGATTCATTTTCTATTTTAGGGCTGATCGTATTTCTTAGATCGGTAAGCGCAGGATATGCTTCTTCGTAAGTTTCAGTATAAGTTAAGGATGTTTTTATTTTGGTGAGCTTGATCAATAATTCCATTAACCGTTGATTATAGTCAAACAAATACTCGAAGTTTTTTTCATAAAATGGGGCGAAGTCATCCTCGTAATATTCAAAATAAGCGGAACTGCGGTAGCAGGTTTGTAATCCCATCCAATGCGCGCGCTGCCACTTAAAGTCATAGCTTATCTTAACATCCTTAATTACAGTGTGGTTCTTTGATCCTTTAACAACAGGCACAGTAAGCGTTAACACACCATCAGGCGAATAAATACTCGCCCGGTTACGATAGGTTTGTTTTGGGAAATGCTCTTCACGCTCAATTAGTACATTAGGTTTGTATTTATTAAGCTCAACAAAAAGCTCAACCGGCGGAAGATAGCACATTGGTAAAACAGCACCGTTTTCAATCATAATATTTTTTATGTTTGCAGATAAAACACGGCGAAAATAATGATTAATAAAGGGCTTTCAAGATTAGGTGTATTCTTTTTATACCTAATGTCATTATTACCCTTTTGGATTTTGTACCTCATCTCCGATTTTCTATTCGTAGTGATTTATTATATAGTAGGTTATCGCCGCAAGGTGGTACAGGAAAACTTGCGAAATGCATTTCCGGAGAAGTCGGATAAAGAACGCCATTCCATAGAAAAAAAATACTTTAAATACCTTGCCGATTTGATGGTGGAAACTGTAAAGATGGTAACCGCGTCCGAAAAAAGTATTTCCAAAAGGATATCAGCCCCCAATGCGCACGTGGTTACCGATTACCTAAAACAAGGTAAAAGTGTTATGCTGGCGGTAGGCCATTATGGCAACTGGGAAATGTCTGCATTAAAGGTGAGTTTACTTCTTGATAAAAGATTGTTGATCGTATATAAGCCCTTAACCAATAATGTTATTAATGATTTTTTTAACAACATGCGTACAAGGTTCGGGGCCGAAATGGTGGCCATGAAAAATGTGCTGCGTACTATTGTAAAAGCAAAAGATGAAACAATAATGAGTGTTTTTGTAGCCGACCAAACACCGGTTAAACACGAAGCTACTTATTTTACTACCTTTTTAAATCAGCCAACGGCATTTTTTTTGGGGATTGAAAAAATTGCTAAGTTAACTAACCCCGTTGTTATATTTTGCGATCTGCAATACAAAAAGCGGGGTCATTACGAATATAAGGCCATAACTTTAACCGAAAATCCTAAGGAAACGACTGAATACGAAATTACCACAGCATATGTAACTTGCCTGGAAAATATGATAAAACGCGACCCGCCATACTGGCTATGGTCGCACAGAAGATGGAAGTTTAAGCCGGAGGATATTATATAGAATGAATTATACACCTAAAGTTGCCATAGTTATATTGAATTGGAATGGCGTTGAACACTTACGCACATTCCTCCCTTCTGTACTAAGTTCTGTTTGGCCTAATCTGGATATTATTGTTGGGGATAACGGCTCAACTGATGAGTCAGTTGCTTTTGTAAAAGGCCTATACCCATCGATAAGAATAATTGAAACAGGCGCGAATTATGGATTTACAGGTGGTTACAATAAGGTTTTAGAACAGGTTGAGGCTGATTATTATATCCTGTTAAATTCTGATGTTGAAGTTCATCCCGGTTGGATAGCCCCAGTTATCGAATTAATGGAAGGCGATCCGCTGATAGCCGCCGCCGCCCCTAAAATAAAAGCATACTTACAAAAAGATAGTTTTGAGCATGCCGGTGCAGCCGGTGGTTTTATAGACAGCTATGGCTATCCATTTTGCCGCGGACGTGTATTTTATGAGATAGAACAGGATAAAGGCCAGTATGAACAATCAGGCGAAATATTTTGGGCATCAGGGGCAGCACTCTTTATCAAAAAGAAATGCTGGGACGAAGCCGGTGGTTTCGACGATCGCTTTTTTGCCCACATGGAAGAAATTGACCTTTGCTGGCGCTTAAAAAACATGGGGTACAAGATCATGTACTGTGCGCAATCAGAAGTATTTCATCTTGGTGGTGGCACATTGAACACTGAGAACCCATTTAAAACCTATTTAAACTTCAGGAATAACCTGCTACTACTTAAAAAGAATTTGCCTTATTGGCGATCACTTTACGTAATAACCACCCGGTATTTTATGGATTTTATGGCCCTGCTAAGGTTCATAAACGAAGGCAAACGCAAAGACGCGGCAGCAGTTAGCAAAGCGCACCGAAACTTTATAAGGCACCTTTTTCACTCTGAAAAAACTATTATTCATAAAGATAAGTCACGGTTGAAAGGCATGTACAAAGGCAGTATAATAGCTGAATTCTTTATCAGAAAGAAACGTTCCTTTACTTCACTGGATCAGAAGAACTTTTACTAGCGTCTGAATCGGTCGGTAAATCCTCGTCTTTATCATTTTGCCCTTTTACAGGTATGATTTTTTCTTTATCGTCAGCTTCTTCCTTTTCAAATCTATTGATGGGGATATGCTCATCTTTTAAATGAAAATTAATGTCCCTGGTTGGGAATGGTATTTCTATACCTTCCTCAGCGAATTTTACATAAATATCAGTTAAAACCCTGCTCTTTAATTCAAGCCAGGTAGCGATATCCGCCGCCCAAAAAAACATCCGGAAATCAACAGAACTCTCATTCAAGTTATGTAGGAAAACCGATGGCGCAGGATCTGACATAATATCTTCTCTGCCGGCCAGCATGTCTTTTAACATCTTTTTAACCTTATCAATGTCCGACCCATAAGCCACACCAACAATCAGCTCTATACGGCGGTTATTATTACTCAGCGTCCAGTTGATCACGTGATGAGAGATCATATCGCCATTAGGGATAATCACCTCTGCACCATCGCTGGTAGTCAGCCTACTCGACCTTACCCCAATCTCTCTTATAGTACCCGAGCGGCTATCTATTTCAATTACATCACCTATCTGTACCGGCTTCTCAAACGCCAGTATCAACCCTGATACCAGGTTGTTTACAATGTTTTGCAAACCAAAACCTATGCCTATACCAAACGCGCTAATAATAATGGTGATCTTATCCAAAGGAAAGCCTGAAGCTGCTACAGCAAGCAGAAATCCTACAGAGAAAACCCCCAGCCTGATTAAAAGCGTAGACGTACGGTTTTTCTTTTTTTGTATTGATAGATCCTTTACACGCAGCGATGAAACATCATAAAAATAACTAATGATCCTTGATACAATAGATGACAGCCATATCACCGTAATAAAAATAACAAAACCTTCAAACGTGAACGATGCGCCTCCTACAGTATGTGATTGGTCAAGAAAATCGCTAACATAATCACGTGCTGCATCATCAATATTTAAATTCTGGAACAGGAAAAACAGCCACACCAGGCTCGCCAATATGATTAGCAGTTTTTTAAATTTCTGCTCTATGATAGCATAATCAACCCAATCTAATATACTACCCGGTTTTTTGGTTTGAAACTGCAGAAATAAAGCCTGGATAATAATTTGAATAGCAAAATAAAGTATAACCAGTAACCACAAATTAAATGCTGCTGTTACGCCAATTATCTTAGCCAAACTAAATCTGCCAGTTAAGTTCAGTAATAAAGATAAAGATTGAAGGCCTATAAATATCTTTATAATTAAACCTGAATAGGGAAGATACGCGTCCGGTGTTTGCTTGATTTTCTTGTAGAAAAGCAACCCGGCCGTGATGGAGATTATGCTCAGAATAAGTATTACAAACCTATCGATGTTTGATATTTCGATAAATAAGTTGCTTACACCATAAACAATGGTTATCCAAAAAAGAGCATGTAAGAAGTGTAGTTTTGTTGGTGGAAACTCTTTTCTTACAAACACCAACACAAATATCATCGGGAATAAAAAAAGGATCTCCGTGAACACTACAGGCGGGTGACTGTAAAAATAAGGTACAATTGCAGTGGCAACTAATAACGACGAAATAACAGGCTGCTTATAAATATAATTGATCTTTTCGGGTAGCGATTCATTAAGCTCTGCATTTCGCTTAACCTTTATACGGTTAAATAGTATCCAGCTTAGTATTGCAGCAAGCAACAAAAATCCGATTAAATGAGTTAACGTTTCATTTATAATAAAAAAGTTAAACAACAGCTTATTAACCTTTAGCGTACTGTTAAAAGGCGACTTAAAGTTATCATATTCCGGAGCGGGTTGCCATATATAACCAAATTCACCTTCAACAGCCTTGTCGGCAAACTTTTTTATTTTTGAATCGATATGGTCAGATGCATCAAGAACATCCGTATAGGCAATAGCTACCTTGTCCTGCAGAAAATTGATCTTGGATAGGTCATTTCGATTCTGCGCATCTGTAGTTCGCCATAAAAGCCAAACGGCTTTTCTCTGGGTAAAAAAAGTGCTTTTTAATAAACTGTCTTTGGGGTTAGTCTTTAATAACGAATCCTTAGTGAATTTTATAAGATCATTTTGATTCTGTATTAACGACGTGCTAATATCTTGCAGGTCCGATTGCCAGCCTTCCAGCTGCGTTTGGCTGCGGTCTAATATATCTCTTAAAACAAATAAATAACGTAAGGTGCTCGCTTTATGGGTATTTATAAGCGTATCCATTTTACTGAGCCTTTTAACTATCGGAGGAAGTTTCTGGCTTATATCAGCTGTATCAAGACCTTCTGCTAAAGTATTTCCTATCTGGTTATAGGTAGTGGTATACTGTTCAACCCGTTGTAATAAACTGTTTATCGAGGTATCAGATTTATTGATCACACGCAACAATGAATCACGAGAATGCATAGCCCGCCTTTGCCTATCCCTTAAAAATCTTGCAGTGACTGATTTTTGTGCAAAGGCAGCTGGCGAAACTACCAACGCGAATAGAAATAATATTAATAGCTGATATTTATTCTTTTTAAGCATTGATTATAATATAAAATACAGTCTTATTATTCGATATATTAATAATAAGCAATATTAACTAAATTATAAAGCTTTCCACCCCTAAACGATATGATTCTAATCCGAAGCCCGCAATCACTCCTTTGCAGCTTGCAGCCAGCATTGAGTGATGTCTAAACTCCTCGCGTTTGTATACGTTGGATATATGTACTTCAATAACAGGTGTTGTTATAGCAGCGATAGCATCGGCAATAGCAACCGATGTGTGCGTATAAGCACCGGCATTTAAAACTACACCATCATAACTAAAGCCAATTTCGTGTAATTTGTTGATCAATTCGCCTTCAACATTACTCTGATAATAATCAAGCTGTATATCAGGGTATTGCTTGCGCAAGTCTTCTAAATAAGACTCAAAACCCGTATTGCCGTAAATTGATTTCTCGCGAACGCCCAACAAGTTTAAATTAGGGCCATTAATAATTTGTATCTTCATTAGTTCAAACTTACATAAAATCATTAAAACTAAAATCAATTGGATTGGCGTTCGGCAATAAAAGGTTTCCAGGCCTACCTAAAACTAGAAAAATCACTTTCTCCTAATTCAATCGAAGCTTACAGTCGAGACATTGACAAATTATGTCAATTCAGTGAAGCTCAAAACACTCCACTTAAGCCCGAAAATATAAAACTGGCAGATCTGAGGCTTTTTATTAACTGGGTAAACGAATTAGGCATGATCCCATCCTCACAAGCCCGTATCTTATCAGGCATTAAGGCTTTTTATAAATACATGTTGACGGAAGATATTATACAAGATGATCCATCGGCACTATTAGAATCGCCCAAAATACAACGAAAACTGCCGGACACACTGAGCTATGAAGATATTAATAAATTGATAGCGGCTATTGATCTGTCCCGACCAGATGGCGCACGTAACAAAGCTATTTTAGAAGTACTTTATGGTTGCGGTTTACGTGTATCTGAATTAACAGAACTTAAATTATCAAACCTGTATCTCGATATAGAATTTATAAAAGTAACAGGCAAAGGAAGCAAGGAACGATTAGTGCCTATAGGCGGCGAGGCGGTAAAAGCATTAAAAATTTGGATAGAACAGGTTCGGGTACACACTCCCATTAAAAAAGGCGAGGAGGATATGGTCTTTTTAAACCAACGGGGTGGCAGACTGAGTCGTATTTATATTTTTACGCTGATAAAGCAACTTGCGGAAATAATTGGTTTGAAAAAATCAATCAGCCCCCACACTTTCCGGCATTCTTTTGCTACCCATTTGGTTGAAGGCGGTGCTGATCTCAGAGCAGTACAGGAAATGCTTGGGCATGAAAGTATTACCACTACGGAGATTTATACGCATTTAGACAGGGAATTCTTAAAGGGAACGATTATACAGTTTCATCCAAGAAATTAAGAACCAGGATTAAATGATTTTTTTAGATTCTCAGGATGTGAATTCATTAGAATTGTGGATCAGGTTAATCCTAACAAATCTGTTAAATCCCGGTTCCTCGTACCATCCTATCCCTGCCACTCATATCCTTTCTCAACTCAATATCCTTAAAGCCCTTTGCTTGTAGTAAACCAACCGTTTCATTACCCAAACTTTCATTGATCTCTAAAAACAACAATCCACCCGTGATAAGGCTATTTAATGCAAAATCAGCTATAGCCTTATAAAAAATCAATGGATCATCTTTGGGTACAAACAATGCAGAATGCGGCTCAAAATCGGTTACATTAGTGTGCATCTGCGTCTTATCATACAGGGTAACATAAGGCGGATTGCTGATAATGATATTGAACTTAGAATGCTCAATATCCAATTTTGAATTCAAAATATCATCCTGAATGAAATCAACTTTAACTTCATTTAGATCAGCGTTTTGCTTTGCTATTTCTAAAGCACCAGTAGAAATATCAATAGCAGAAACTAAAGCATCCGGTAAATTCTTTTTCAAGCTGATAGCGATACAGCCACTACCTGTACCGATATCTAATATATTTGCATTTAAATGTTTATCATTAGCCGAATTCAATACCCATTCAACCAACTCTTCAGTTTCAGGCCTTGGTATTAACACTGATGAATTTACTTTAAATCGCAATCCATAAAATTCGGTATAACCTAAAATGTATTGTACCGGTTCACCAGTTTGTAGACGTATTAATATCTTATTTAAGCTTTCGACTTGCTCAACAGTAATTTCTTTCTCCGGAAAAGCTTTGATCTGCGCCTTAGATAAGCCACTTATTTCGTTGACAACTAATAAGGTAAGTGCCTCTGTCTCATTAGCATCATAAACGCCGTTGAGGGTTTGTTTAAAAACAGCAAATACATCCTGAATAGTTTTCATGCAACAAAGTAACATAAAAGCTACTTTTGTACCATGCCCGATCATGAAATATATATGCGCCGTTGCATGGAGCTTGCCGAATTAGGCATGGGCAATGTTAGTCCTAATCCTATGGTTGGCGCAGTTGTCGTGTTAAATGATAAAGTAATAGGCGAGGGGTACCATCAAAAATATGGAAAAGCACATGCAGAGGTTAACGCCATAAATCAGGTGATCAACAGGTTTGAGAATTATGCTGAACTGCTGAAGCAGGCAACCATATATGTATCGCTTGAACCATGCGCGCATTATGGCAAAACTCCACCTTGTGCTGATCTAATCATCAAGCATCAGATCCAAAAAGTAGTAGTAGGTTGCCGCGACCCTTTTGACCAGGTGAATGGTAAAGGAATCGAAAAACTGGAAGCCGCAGGAGTGGAGGTACTCTTAGGTGTTTTAGAGGCAGAATGCAAATGGCTTAACCGTCGTTTTTTTACACGCATTCAAAAGCATCGCCCCTACATCATCCTTAAATGGGCACAAACAGCCGATGGCTTTTTTGCCCCGGCGAATGGTAGTCAGTTTTGGATAACAGGAACGGAATCACATAAACTGGTGCACCAATGGCGTGGCGAAGAGGATGCTATTTTAGTAGGGACTAAAACGGTTGTTGCGGATAATCCCCAACTAAACGTTAGATATGGTAATGGTAAATCACCAAAGCGTGTGGTTATCGACCGGAAATTGAATTTAGATAAAAACTTAAACATATTCGATCAATCTGTTGACACATTGATATTTAACGAAATTGAAACTAAGCTCGACGGAAGAAATAAATACATCGCTTTAGAAGATTTCGGGCGATATGTGCCACAGTATATTTTATATCAACTGTATATGCAGGATATACAATCCGTAATTATTGAAGGCGGTGCCCATACTTTAAATACATTTATTGAAGCTGGTTTGTGGGACGAAGCACGCATATTTACAGGTATCATCAATTTAGAAAGCGGCATAAAAGCCCCGCAAATTAATGGTATAATTGAAGAAAAAATTTTATCAGGAACCGACCGTTTAACAATATTAGTGAATAGTTGATTAGGTTTATTGAGTTGAGCGAGTTTAAAAACCACTCAACATAATTTGACCACTCAACACAATCAACCAAAAAATGCTCTACGTTTTTTTAAGTATTTGTTGTAGTGTAATCGTATCTGTTTTGTTAAAACTGGCAAAACGCTATCAAATAGATGTATTTCAGGCTATCACATGGAATTATTCAATTGCCATAATACTCACTTGGATATTTTTAAAACCGCAATTACATAACCTACAGGCATCGCCAATATATATCTATACAGCCTTGGGAATTTTGCTGCCGTTACTTTTTATGGTAATTGCTTTATGTATACGATTTAATGGCATTGTTAGAACCGAGGTCGCCCAGCGCTTATCATTATTCATTCCAATCATAGCAGCCTTTTTATTGTTTAATGAGCATTTGTCCTTATTAAAAGTAGTTGGCATATCCATTGGCTTTGTAGCTATCATTTGCTCAATTCCATGGAAGAACAAAACATCACCCAATAAAAAAAGCACGCCAAACGCATGGATTTATCTTTTTGTAGTATTCGTTGGTTTCGGGCTTATCGATATCTTATTTAAGCAAATGGCACTCTACAAGGCTGTGCCTTACACGGCGTCGCTTTTCATGGTTTATTTGATTGCATTTATGCTTTCACTAATGGTTTTGGTTTACCGTTTTGGGGCGAAGAAAGCGAAATTTTCATGGCCGCATATTATTTTTGGATGGATATTGGGCGTAGCTAATTTTGGCAACATACTTTTTTACATAAAAGCACATCAGGCTTTATCCAAAAATCCATCAACCGTATTTTCTGCAATGAATATCGGTGTGATTGTTTTAAGTGCACTTGTTGGCTTTTTTATATTTAAAGAGAAATTGAGCTTGTTAAATAAAATTGGCATCGCTTTAGCCATAGTTTCAATTATCGCTATTTCATACGCTAATATATTTTAATGCTGTTTGACGATACATACCTCACTTTAGGAAAACCATCCGAAGCCATATTCCGTGATCGTGGCAGTAAGTTCCTGGCTTTTGCTTACCCCATAAATGCTGAAGCTGACGTTAAAGCTATCCTTACGGCCTTAAAAACGGAGCATCCAAAAGCAAACCATCACTGCTGGGCCATGCGCCAGGGAATTGACCGCTCTATATTTCGCATTAATGATGATGGTGAACCATCGGGAACTGCTGGTAGGCCCATATTGAACACACTGCTCTCGCGCAACATTACCAATATATTGGTTGTTGTTGTCCGTTATTTTGGTGGCACATTACTAGGTGTGCCCGGATTGATAAACGCCTATAAAACGGCTACCGAAGAGGCATTGAATATCGCTGTAATTATTGAAAAAACGTTGGATGACACCTATGTGATCGGTTTTAATTATCAACAGATGAATGATATAATGAAGATTATCAAAGAAGATAATTTGACAATTCTGGAACAGCAATTTGATAACAATTGCATGGTAAAAATAGCCATCCGAAAAATGCAGGTAAACAGAAGTATTAATAAGCTGGAAAAGATAGAAGGCGCTATAATTAAGTTAGCCATATAGATACCTTGTTTAATATTTTTTAACATTCAAGCTGCTTTTTTATGCCTGTTTTTAGGCTTTAAATCATTACTTTCGTAGCAATATGCAATCTTTTGAAATAGATAAAACCGACCTGCTGCGCGTCAAAACCGCACTCGAAGGCGATGATGCTGAATTACAGAAGGTTCTGAAGGAGTACCATCCTTCGGAGATTGCAATGTTATTTGAAAGGCTTCCGCAAGAAGCTAAAGAAAAGATCATCAATATACTGCCGACTGACATAGCCTCTGAGGTTATTTCAGAAATGGATGAAGAACACCGCCCCGGTGAACTGTTGATCAATCTGCATCCTGATAAACGCTCCGAAATTGTTGAGGAACTCGATTACGATGATGCTACGGACATTATCTCGCAATTAGATGAACATGAGCAGAAGGAAATATTAGAAGATCTCGACCAGGAAGATGCTGACAGCATCCGTGCCTTGATGAATTACGACGAGGATACAGCGGGTGGTTTGATGAACCCGCAAGTGATCTGCGTAAAGATGGGGATGGATAAGAAACAGGCCTTGGATGAGATCATTCGGCAGTCAGAGGAGATGGAGGAGTTCTACACTGTTTATGTGATTGATGATGCGCACATTTTAAGAGGGATTTTATCTCTTAAGGATCTTATAAAGGCCCGTATAAATGCCAAAATAAACGAATTGGTTAACAGTGATTTCGTTTATGTAAAAGCTGAGCTCGACCAGGAAGAAGTTGCCAAACTTTTTTCACAATATAACCTCACAACAATACCCGTTGTTGATGACAGCATGAAGCTGCTTGGCCGCATTACGGTTGATGATATCATCGATGTAATGGAGCAGGAGAGCACCGAGGATATGTTAAAAATATCCGGTGTGTCCGAAGATGAAGAACTAAGCGGTAACTGGAAAGAAGCTGTTAAAAGCCGCCTGCCCTGGTTGATCATTAACCTAGGCACAGCGTACCTGGCGGCCTCGATCATCCGCCACTTTGATGCGACTGTAGCTCAATTGCCGATACTTGCCGCATATATGACCATTATAGCAGGGATGGGCGGTAATGCTGCTACCCAGGCTTTAGCGGTAACTGTAAGGCGTATCTCTTTAACTGACCTTACTGATAGCCAGGCATACCACGCGGTTCTAAAAGAATTTTTAGTAGGATTGTTAAATGGTGCCGCCAATGGTATCGTTGTGTTTTTTATTGCCTTATTTTATGATGCCGACCCTATGCTTGGGCTGGTATTATTTTTAGCGATGACAGGTAACCTTATTGTTGCCGGTTTAACAGGCTCATCCATCCCATTAATATTAAAAAGGGTGGGAATAGACCCTGCCGTGGCGTCATCCATCATTATAACAACCTTTACCGATTGCGCAGGCTTTCTACTGCCGCTATGGTTCGCGACGCATTTGCTGTTGCATACACACGTAAAATAGTTTTTTATTTAAAATTGATCATACCTTAAACGGAATACACATGACAGAAGTAAGATACAACTGGACTAAAGAACAAATCGCTGAAATATATCATACTCCGTTGCTAGACCTAATCTATCAGGCAGCTACCGTTCATCGCGAGAATAAAGATTATTCAGAAGTACAGATCAGCTCGCTAATATCAATCAAAACAGGCGGTTGCCCTGAGGATTGCGCTTATTGCCCGCAAGCTGCGCGCTATAACACAGGTGTTGATGTACACGCCATTATGCCTAAAGAAGAAGTGGTTGCCGTAGCACAAAAAGCTAAGGACGGCGGCGCATCAAGATTATGTATGGGTGCTGCATGGCGCGAAGTACGTGATAACAAAGATTTTGATAAGGTAATAGACATGGTAAAAGCTGTTAACGCTATGGATATGGAAGTGTGCTGTACTTTAGGCATGCTTACCGAAAGCCAGGCACAACGCCTTGCCGATGCAGGTTTATACGCCTACAACCATAACTTGGATACATCCGAAGATGATTACAAACGTATCATCACCACCCGTACTTACGATGATCGTTTGCAAACATTAGAGCACGTACGCAAAGCTAAAATTACTGTTTGTAGCGGTGGTATAATTGGTCTTGGTGAAACTGTGGAAGACAGGATATCAATGCTTAAAACGCTTTCAAATCTACCTAAACATCCGGAGTCAGTGCCAATTAATGCATTAGTTCCTGTTAAGGGTACGCCATTGGCCGATCAGCCACGTGTATCTGTTTGGGATATGGTGAGGATGATTGCTACTACACGTATCATCATGCCAAAAACTGTAGTTCGTTTGTCAGCAGGAAGAACTGAAATGAGTGTAGTTGAACAGGCGCTTTGCTTCATGGCTGGTGCTAACTCTATATTTGCAGGTGAAAAGCTGTTAACCACGCCGAATCCTTCTTTTGATACAGATATGGCTATGTTTGAATTGCTTGGCCTAAGCCCTCGTAAAGCTTTCAAAAACGGTAGGACAAATGAGAGTAAGGAAATAAAAGAAATGAGTATTAATGAAGTGATTGGATAGTAATGAAGCGGCTTAAAGTAAATACTACGTTTGAGGAGGATGAATTAGAACGCAAGCGATATTTTGCCGGACTTTCTTACAAGGAACGTTTAATGTATTACTTTAAGGTGCGCGATTTAACTAATTTTCATAAAGGAAAAGTAAAAATGTTTTATCTAAAAACATGCGATATTAGCTTACCACCTGCTCCATATTTATAGCAACATCTTTTATGAAAATACTTTGGTGCTGGCGTTGTAAGATTGATGTGCCAATGCTTGATGATAATGAATTTACAAAAGCGAAGGAGCTTTATAGCTTAGGATTTAAAAACGCAAAGGCTGATAGATTTCAGCCTTTGTTAAAATACTATAAAGACCTGACCGGTTTTAAAGAAACTGAAGCTGCGGCAATAATGCATCATCAGATTAGTCAATATGGGCCAGTTTGTAATATATGTGGTAAGCCATATCGAACTCCAGCAGCTATATTTTGCGCAGCTTGTGGTGACAGAATAGACTAATAACTACACTTTAGCATCCAACACCCATCTCCATGCCCACTTGGTTAAGTTATTAAAGCCTTTCCAGCTATAAACAAATTCAATAATATCTTTAAGACATTTATCAGCAAACTTTTGCTTAAAGTTTTTTTGAGCGAGTTTGTAAGCCTGATCCGGGTTTTCCATGCCGATGCGCTCATAGATTTCCCGTTTAACATACATTGTTCTTACAAAAAGAATATTGAACAGGATCACATAACTATAAAGTGTCCGCTTAATATATCCCGCTTTAGCGGAGTAAGTTTTTAAGATACTTTTAGTAAATAGTATATGTCTGCCCTCCTCAATATTATGCAAATCAAACATCTTCTTCAAAACAGGGTAAATATTTGGCGCACGGCGCGCATAGTTACCATAAACATCAGTTACTAATTCAACTGACACACTGCCCATAAACAAATAGTCAGCAGGCAGGTATTTATTACTAAACTCACCAAAAAATTTATGCAACCTGCTTTGCGCTATAGGCTTGCCACCTAATTTTTGAATCGCTTGCCCAAACATTTCCTGGTGACGGAATTCCTCAATCAATTCTCTTAATAAAAAACGGTGTTCGGCATCATGTTGAGGGAGTGTGAGGATATGCCTCGTCATAAAGAGGCAAAACATGCATTCGCCCCAGGCATAGGAAGAAATTACCTGCACTAATTCGTGCCTGCCAAGTTCGAGTTTTTGAGTGGGAGTGAGGATATCGTAAATTTCCAATCCCTGAAGTGAGGCAAGCACTTCAGGGAGGAAAATATCATCAGCTTCAGGTTCTAATTGCCAGGGGATATAGGTTTCCGGCATTAATGGATGCGCTTTGCTTATTTTAATTAGTCTTTCAACTTCTTTTACATCCATAATGTTATCCGTTAGCTACAATATAATAACGCAATTTAAACCTATTGGTTGCCTTATTCAGGAATTAAACCACGGTTCTTTTCCATTGGTTTAATGTCCGGGTTATGTCCTCTAAAATCACGGAACATTTTGCCATACTCAATAGTGTTACCGCGCGACAGGATCATATCGCGAAAACGCTGACCATTAGCTCTTGTTAAACCGCCGTTTTCTGTAAACCATGAGAACGCATCGTCATCCAGCATTTCAGTCCACAGGTAAGCATAGTAACCCGCGGCGTAACCATTGCTCCAAATATGTAAAAAGTAACTTGAGCGGTAACGTGGAGGTACTTGCGATAGGTTTAACCCGGTTTCCTGCAAAGCCATAGCCTCAAATTTATCGGCATCTTGTAAGGGAGCGTCAGCGCTAAGTTCGTGCCATTTCATATCTAATGATGCCGCTGCTAATATTTCTGTCAAGGCATATCCCTGGTTAAATTTAGATGCCTTTTTAATCTTATCAATCAAAATCTGCGGCATCGGTTGGCCTGTTTTGTAATGTACAGCGTAGTTTTTAAATACCTGCGGATACAATGCCCAATGCTCATTAAACTGCGATGGGAACTCTACAAAATCACGTGCTACGCTTGTTCCCGAAATACTTACGTATTGCTGGTCGGCAAAGAAGCCATGCAAAGCATGTCCAAACTCATGGAACATGGTTGTCACGTCATCAAAGCTAATTAAAGCAGGCTGACCAGGTGCTGGCTTTGTGAAATTGCACACGTTATAGATAACCGGCTGTGTGCCTAATAATTTAGATTGATCAACCATATTACTCATCCAGGCGCCACCGCTTTTATTATCGCGCTTAAAATAATCGCAGTAGAACAAACCGATGGTCTTTCCGTCTTTATCTATCACTTCAAAAACGCGTACATCTTTTTGGTAAACCGGGATATCGTGGCGTTCTTTAAAAGTTAGGCCATAAAGCTGGTTGGCGGCATAAAACACGCCATCTTTCAAAACTTTGTTCAGTTCAAAATATGGTTTTACATCACTTTCATTCAAATCATATTTCTGCTTGCGCACCTGTTCAGCATAAAAATCCCAATCCCAGGGCTGTAATTTAAAACCACCTTTTTGTTGGTCGATGACCGCTTGTATATCCGCGGCTTCACTTTTTGCCTTAGCTGTTGCGGCAGGCACCAATTGCGCAAAGAATTTATCAACCGCCTCAGGCGTTTTAGCCATCTGATCCTGCAACACCCATGCGGCATAGTTAGGATAACCCAAAAGCTTCGCTTTTTCAGCTCTTAATTTTGCTATGTTGACAATGGTTTTACGGGTATCGTTTGAATCGCTTTTTTCGGCACGGGTCCATGATGCGTTAAACAATTTCTCACGCACATCTCGGTTGCTTAATGATTGCAGTAAAGGTTGTTGTGTGGTGTTTTGTATTGATATGAGGTATTTGCTTTTTGATTTGTTGGCTTTAGCATTTTGGGCCAGTGCGTCAATATCGCTTTGAGCCAATCCCGCCAAATCAGCAGCATTATCAATTTCTAAGCCACCTGCTTTCGCGGCAGCCAATAATTGATTATTAAACTTAGCTGTAAGCGAGGCTTCTTGTCCGTTTAACTTTTTCAAATTTTCTTTATCAGCATCCGATAATTTTGCACCGGCTTGTACAAATTGCTGGTAATAATATTTTACCAAACGATTTGACTCTGCATCCAGTTTTGAATTTGTGCTGTCGTTATAAACAGCTTCAACACGTTTAAATAATTTTGAATTTAAGTGGATCGCATCTTCAGTAGCCGCCATTTCCGGGGCAATGTCTTCCTGAAGTTTTTGCAATACGCTATCTGTATTTGCACCTGTAACCGTGTTAAATATATTGTTCGCCCTGCGCAGCAATACACCACTTTTTTCCATTGCTAAAATGGTGTTTTCAAAAGTTGGCGCGGCCGTATCATCCGCTATCTTTTGGATCTCGGCAAGCTGGTCTTTCATGCCTTGTTCAAGAGCAGGTTTAAAGTCGCCATCTTTGATCTTATCGAACGGTGGTGCTTGGTAAGGTAGAGTACTGGCCGTAAGCAGCGGGTTTACTGATGAAGTATCAGAGCTATTGCCTGCAGATTTGCTGTTGCTGTTACATGAGGCCATAATTCCCATCATTGTCGCTAATGGTAATAAAAATAGTGTTTTCATAAAAAATTAAAAAGCTGAAATTACGAATTTCCTATATATTGCGTTGTATTAATTAAGAGCAAAGGGTTGTTATATAAATATGAGTTATAATTTAAGAAAGCTGAACATTTACGTATTTGCATTATTAATTTTATTGACTGCTGCATGCCATCGTTCAGTACCACATACAGCCGTTTCTGAGCCACCAGCACCATTATCTTTTAAATCTATAGCCAATATTAATTTTACCGAGGTTCGGCGTAGAATGGCTAATGGATTATCTTTCGACAAAAATGGTTTCGAAGCCGAACCGGGATATAAGATCACCTTTCTTAAAAACGACTCAGCCAGCGTTTGGAGCCCCGATAAAAAAGCTTTTATCAATTTCCTGGTGTTTTTAGAGCCGGATTCAATATTCAATGTGGCGCGTTCCTATTTTAAAATGAAGCACATGAGTAAAGACAGCCTGGTGTTACAGGTACTTGAAGTTCAGGGCGATACACTGCACATGAAACACTCTTTAGTCTACATGACTTTTTATTCTGATAATTACCTGAAAAATGTACTGCATACCGACGCGCAAACTTTAGGTAAACCTGACAAGCGCGATACTTTATTTATTGAGCATAAAACTGCTGTTGCTGAAAAAAATCCAGATAGCGCTTTTGCCGGACGACAGCCAGTATTTTTGAAAAGCTTGAGCCCGCTTTTAACTATTGATAGGGTAAATGTGAAGCCTGATATTTCAAACAATTATGATGCGTCAGACTATTATATGGATCCTGAATTCAACATCACTATAAATAAAGCTTATGAAGATTTTGCTTATTCGTTTTGGGTTTGTGTGGATGCTAAGGGACAAATCACCTTTTATAGGTCGATAGATTATATTATGCCTGAATTTAAAGAATCTACAATTAATACAATAAAAGCGATAATCAATGGCTATTTAAAAGCTTACATGTCTGTAACGCCGGGCTCAACATTGGGCATTAAACATACCAGCTGGGTTATGTTAAATGTAGTTGGGAGAAAATAATATCCTTTAAAGTTGTAAACAATTCTTCTTCATATGTACATTAAATGCTAAAAATATTAGTATTTTTGAATTAATGATTGAGGCAAGAATAACGGAGAAGTTGAACATACTGGCGGATGCTGCCAAGTATGATGTTTCATGCGCTTCGAGCGGGAGTAAGCGCAAAAATGAGAATAAGGGTTTAGGTAATGCCAGCAATGGAATTTGTCATAGTTATACGGAGGATGGGCGCTGCGTATCGTTGTTGAAGATTCTGTTGACTAACCATTGCATTTTTGATTGCGCGTATTGTGTATCGCGCAAAACAAACGATATTAAGCGTGCAGCCTTTACCGTGCAGGAGGTGGTTGACCTCACTATCAACTTTTATCGCAGAAATTATATTGAGGGATTGTTTCTAAGCTCAGGGATTTTTAAAGATGCTGATTATACCATGGAACGTTTGGTTCGAATCGCTAAAAAGTTGCGCACCGAACATAATTTTAATGGGTATATCCATCTAAAATCCATCCCCGGTGCGAGCGATGAGTTGACGCGCGAAGCCGGTCTTTACGCCGACCGCCTGAGTGTAAATTTAGAAATGCCCACCGAAGCTGGATTAAAACTGCTAGCACCTGATAAAAACCGCCAGGATATGATCGACCCGATGGCGTTTTTAAATAAGGAGATCATCCAGCGTACAGAAGAAAAGAAGCTCTTTAAAAAAGCCCCTATGTTTGCCCCGGCAGGGCAGAGTACCCAGGTAATTATTGGTGCTACGCCCGAAAATGATAACCAGATACTGCAAACCGCTAATTATTTCTATAAAAATTTCAACTTAAAGCGGGTTTACTATTCAGGTTATGTGCCTGTTTTGGCTGATAAACGCCTGCCGGCCTTAAATACATCCGTGCCAATGGTACGTGAAAACCGGCTTTACCAGGCTGACTGGTTATTGCGTAATTATGGTTTTAAGGTAGATGAAATTGTAAATAATCAACAGCCGTTGCTTGATTTGGATATTGATCCTAAGTTAGGTTGGGCTATCCGAAACATGCAGGCCTTTCCGGTTGATATTAATAAAGCTGATCTGCAAATGATTTTACGTGTGCCGGGTATTGGCGTGCAGTCGGCACAAAAAATCGTACGCGCGCGCAAGTTTGCCAAACTGAATTGGGATCAGCTTAAGAAAATAGGAGTGGCTATAAACCGGGCAAAGTATTTCATTATCTGCAAAAGTAATGAGTTTGAACGGCGGGATTTGACGGGAACAAATATTAAGCAATTTATTCTTGCAGAATCAAAAAGCAAGTATCTAAAAGATGTCACCACTCAATTAAGTATATTTTAAATGACCCGATTGGTATACGATGGTACTTTTGAAGGTTTATTAACTGCTGTATATGAAATATATGAGCGCAAATTAACTACTGTAAAGTTAGAAAAGGGCGAATATAATATCAATGGCTTATTTGAAAACTTGATTCAGGTTACTACTAACGAAGTACGCGCCATACGTGTATTAAATGGTTTAAAACAAAAATTATCACCAATCGGCATCCAGCGATTATATATTGCGCATTTGGCAGGGATTGAGAATGATGATGATACTATTGTGAGTTTTATTCGGTATGCTTTTGACTATAATCGAAACATTGAAGATGATTATGGTAACAAACATGTACTGCGGATATCAAAGGTTGTAGGTATGATGCGACGGGAGAAGCATAGGATGGAAGCCTTTGTCCGTTTTCAAAAATTGAAAGATAAAACCTATTATGCCGCAATTCAACCTGATTTCAATGTGCTTCCTTTGTTAATCAAACATTTTAAAAACCGATACGCCGATCAAAAATGGATCATTTACGACATTAAACGCGAGTACGGGCTTTATTATGATTTACATGATGCTGAATTTATATCGCTTGAGTTTTCATCGGTTAAGGGTGCCAACAATGTGATGGCTGCGTTTAGTGAAGATGAGGAAATTTATCAGCATTTATGGAAGAACTATTTCAATAGTGTAAATATTCCAGCCAGGAAGAATACTAAGCTACATTTGAGGCACATCCCTAAGCGTTATTGGAAACATTTGACAGAGAAAATTTGATGACTTTTAATTTTTAAGATTTTATGGAGGCAAGAAAATAGTTAATCATGCCTTAATTTGTGGATAAAACAATTGTGAATAAGGTTGATAAACATAGTAATAAATAAGTAACATATTATAAGTCAGATATTAATGCTATTACTAAATGATTTAATTAATTGTTAAAAACTTGTTAATAAAAATCAAATAAAATATTTGCAAAATTATGATCATGTCCCGATATTGAAATCATCAAGAACGACGTACTTTGACAGCCTTGAGATACACAAACTGAATTCGGGTGAGCCTTCGGGGGAACTAAAGATCAGGGAAGTGCCTCATTACTTAACGGAAAAATGACGAAAGTGATTCACCGGGACAGTAATTCAAAGGTATTATAGATGCTGCAATACTTTACGAAGAATAGCAGTTTGAAATAATGACCATGAAGCAATCAGCGTTAGCAGACAACGATAATTCAGCATTCACTAAGAATAAAGATGCATCAGCGTTGCGCGAATAACGACAGCGTTAATATCCGCAGGATAATGACAAACTCAGCATTCAATGAAACACTACACGGTATCCGCAAGGGTAACGAAAGTTGAAAAGTTGCATAGAATAAAGACGGCGTTTCATCCATAGGGGTAATAACATAAGTCCGCATCAGCAAAACAATGATAAATCAGCATTCGCAGGAATAAAGATTAATCAGCGTCAGCAATTAACAATGACAAGATCTGGTCGGTCAGCTTACACAAAACTTGATGCTTTCTAAGGGCTACGGCTCAAAGAGAGTTTGGAAACGGAAGTTCAAATCGCGAGAGGAGGCTTCCGTTTTCGTTTTTTATATAATTTTTGTTTGAACTTGAGTTTTGACAGATTATTTATATCCCAAGCTTTAAGGTTCGCTCTAAGCTCTCCAATAATTTCCTTACTTTA
This sequence comes from Mucilaginibacter tundrae, assembly GCF_013408825.1. Lineage (GTDB taxonomy): Bacteria > Bacteroidota > Bacteroidia > Sphingobacteriales > Sphingobacteriaceae > Mucilaginibacter. Next base: position 496,933 of record NZ_JACCBZ010000004.1, on the reverse strand, counting down.
GCCTTATGCAGAAGGAAAGCAAAAGTAAAAGTGACGGTAAAAAGAAAATATTTGTATTAGATACCTCTGTTATCCTGTACGATCATAATGCCTTTGAAAACTTCCAGGAGCACGATGTGGCTATCCCTATCCAGGTGCTTGAGGAACTTGATAATATGAAGAGCGGGAATGATACCCGCAACTTCGAGGCCCGTAGCTTTATCAGGCTAATGGACGATATTTCCCGTAATAATCTAATTAACGACTGGCAACCACTCAACGGTAAAAGCAAAGGCAACTTTAAAGTTATCATAGATACTAAAGATATTGCCGCCGATGCCGCCGCCATATTTGGATCAGAGAAAACAGATCATCGCATATTAAATGCCGCCTTGGTTTTGCAGGAAGAACATCCGAAAAAGAAAGTGATACTGGTATCAAAAGATATATGCCTGCGCCTTAAAGCTAAATCTCTTAATCTGCATTCGGAAGATTATGAAACTGGTAAAATAAAAAATGTTGACGAGTTATATACCGGCAGGACCGTTTTAAATAAAGTATCTGACAAATTGCTAACCCAGTTAAAAAAGAACGATAGTTTACCCAACGACGCGCTTGATATTTCTACGCCGACGCATAATCAATTTTACATATTAAATGGCAAAAATGGGTCGGTACCGGCATTCTATAACTCACAAAGTGGACAATTAGAGAAAGTAACTGAGCAACCCATATTCAATATCTTCCCTAAAAACATGGAACAAGCTTTTGCTATACACGCTTTACTGCACCCTGATATCAAGCTAGTAAGTATACAAGGAAATGCAGGCACAGGTAAAACCCTATTAGCATTAGCAAGTGCTTTAGAGCAACGTAAGCATTTCAGGCAGATATATGTAACCAGGCCAATTGTGCCACTTAGTAATAAAGATATTGGTTTCCTTCCCGGAGACATCAAATCGAAGGTAGATCCCTATATGGCGCCAATCTGGGATAACCTGAAGTTTATTAAAGATCAGTTTGTTGATGATGAAAAGATGCAGGCAAAAATAGATGAACTGGTAACCAATGATAAAATATCCATCGCGCCATTGGCATTCATCCGTGGGAGAACTTTAAGCAAGATATTTTTCATTGTAGACGAAGCGCAAAACTTAACCCCCCACGAAATAAAAACCATCATAAGTAGGGCAGGAGAGAACAGCAAGTTTATATTCACCGGTGATATTTACCAGATAGATACTCCTTATTTAGATGCGGAAAGTAACGGTTTAAGCTATTTAATTGATAAAGCAAAAGAACACCCGCTTTACGCGCACATTACCCTGCAAAAAGGCGAGCGAAGCGAATTGGCTAATTTGGCGACGGAATTATTGTAATTACGCAACTAGGTTATCAGTCACTCTTGCGATATCAGTGCTCATTTTATTAATAAAACCTAATTGCGCTTTTAGCAGTGTTTCATCAGTGAAAGGTTCGGTAGTTTTGGGGTTGGTATCAGCTATTATATTCACGTGCTCACTCAATAGCTCTGTTTTTGCGCCGCCGAGTTTTTTAGACACATCGTTCAATGTTGCCAAACTCTTTCTAACTGATCTGACGATCTCCGGTTGTGGATCGAGCACACTTTTGTCCATTAGCTCCGCTGCTACCGTTGCTATGTAAGATGACAGGATATGGTTCAGTACCACGAATTTATGCATCTCTTTTACATTGCGCTGTTTACTTTTAGGCTCCGATGTCATGCGCTCGAAAGCCGCAGATAAGTTGCCGGACTTTACAAACACATCTTTACGCGCCAGTTTATATTCGATAATATCCATCGGTTTTCCGGATAGGCTTTCGGCAATTTTCTGCAAATAATTAGCGTTTGCACAAATAACATCACTCAAATATCCATTTACCTGCTCAAATTCCCATGATGGGAATATCAAATAGCTGGCAATAAAAGCGATAACAGAACCTATAATGGTATCAGTAATACGCTCGGTAACAATATTATTCACTCCTAAAAAGCTGAATAGTATTAATATATAGGGTGTCATCAATAAAACGCTCACCACATAGTTTAATCGCTGAAAGCTGTAACATCCTAGCATAAAAAATACCATGAAAGCAAACTCGGCAGTTTTGTTATGTATCAATAGTAAAATACCAATACCAATAATGCCGCCGGCTACAGTGCCTATTAGCCGCTGATAGTTGCGTTGTTTTGATAAGCTGAAGCCCGGCTTAAGGATCACAATGATGGTCAGCAATATCCAGTAACTATGGTGCCCTGTTGAGATAAACTTTGCAACTATGAATCCTAACAAACACATGGCAGAAACCCGTAGTGCGTGTTTGAATACTGTTGATTTGAATGATAAATTATCTGTGAAAACATGCGGCGCATAATCCTGGCTAGTTACGAATTTAGAGTATTCGATTTTTTTGCGATCTTCAAATAATAACCGGGCCGAATTAGAGCTATAATATTCATAAATAGTGGCGATTTTTGCGTTAACGCCACGCAGGTTAATTAATATTTTTTTTAACACCAGGTTACTGGTTTCGTGGGTGATGTTTAGCTTGTCAATTTTAGTTTTCAGGTCTTCTAATTCAGGCAAAAAATCAAATGGCTGTTTATGTTTGGCATTTGATAGTACAATAAAAGCGGCATTATCAACTTCATTAGCCATATGATGGATAATGCGCGAAACTTCTTCTAATATACCTGTGTCCTTAAACTTTTCGCGCATAGCAGCATAGTCGTAGTGCGTTGCCATAATGTTCTCAAACATATCTACCAAATCAACAAAAGTCAGCACTAATATGCGGCTGGCGCTGGTAGATTCGCGTACTAATAAACGGCTCTTAAACAGAATTTCCCTTACAACATCCTGGTGCTGGCTAACCTGTATTTGTTGCGATACCAGTTTACGGTAATTCTCGTCTATATCGGTGGTAGGATCATAAAAATCCGCTTTAATGCGAAGAAATTGTGCTATATCAAATATATTTTCGCCCAAAGCCTGTTGCGCGGCACGATAAGGTCTGATACCAAAAAACACCAGGCTGAAGATCATATACCATATCCCACCTAAAAGAGTCACAAGGCTTACGGTTAAAACCAAGTCGGGTTTAGTAGCCTGATCCATCATTAATATCATCACAAGCAAAGCGCCTGTACCCACAAAGGCGGCCCGGTTGCCATATACCGTAAGCATGGAAAAAAGAAAAGAAAACAAAGCAACCTCCATACCTAATGTATAAATGTTTAGCCGTGCGAAACCAGTAATTACCGCAACCGAAAATATGCATAAGTTACTTATAGCCATGGCGTTGCGTTTGTGAGCAGTGGGGCCTGGAGTATCAACAACACTTACGCATAGCGCCCCTAAAGACATATCCACACCAAAACCTAAATTGTGAAACTGCGCCAATACAAGGGCAGGCAATAATACCCCGATGGTGATGCGTAATCCATCAGAAAAGTATTGACTGTAAAAAAAACTTTTTATTTCTTTTGGTTGAATGTTAATGGTCACGTTTATAAATGGATTACTTTACAAATTTAAAAAATTTAACCGGATGCTATTTTATAATTAATATTGGCAGCAATAACCTCTTATTATTAATAAATATTCAATTTTTTGCTGTTTTTAAGTTTTAGATATTTAAATTCACGGCATTAATGCGACCTCATTAATTACACCGTTTTTTATACAAATATCCAGCCCAAAAACTATGTCATCTACGTTAAAACTCAGCCAAAGAGAAACTGCCTTCAACCATGAAGTGGTTACCCGTTTTGAGTTATATAACAGTTTGTTCCAAACGCTGCCTTTTTACCAGGTAAAAGATACAGGTATTTTGTTGCCTTTTTTCAGTTCACATTGCGAAAAAGGCACCATAAATCAACAATCGCCTAAGGAAATCATTGAATCTTTTTTCAAAAAATACGTTCCCGGTATTGATCATCAGGAACAAATAAACCGTTTGTTCCGCTTTATTCAATATATCGAACGGCAGGTTGTTTTATTTGATGCCATTGAAGATTCTTCTTTCAGCAAGATTGGACGCGCTGATGATTCAGGTTCATTGCAGAGCTTGTTGCAACAAGCTGCTATAAGTGATGAGGCAAGGAAAAATATCAGCGAGAAATTAAAAGATTTTTCATTGAGGCTAGTCCTAACCGCGCACCCAACCCAGTTTTACCCGGGTAGTGTATTAGGTATCATGACCGATCTGATCGAAGCGTTGAAAACTAACGATATTAACAGCATTGATGGTTTATTGCAACAATTAGGTAAAACACCTTTCTTTAATAAAACTTCGCCAACACCTGTTGATGAGGCTGTTAGCCTAGTTTGGTTCCTGGAGAATATTTTTTATCATGCTATTTCAGGAATCCAGTCAAAATTAGAAGAAGAGTTTGATATTGACCTGGCTGCCAAACATCAGATTTTAGAATTAGGCTTTTGGCCGGGTGGCGATAGGGACGGAAACCCGAATGTAACTACCGAAACTACTAAAGAGGTTGCCAAATTTTTAAGGCAAATCGTATTCCGTTGTTATTACCGTGATTTCAGGGTGTTAAAGCGCCGTATCACCTTCAGGGGTTTTGATGATACATTAACAAAGCTGGAAAATATACTTTATGAAAACGCTTTTAATCCAAGTGATGACCAGGCAGATCTGCAGGCTGATATATTAGATAAGTTACAATCTGTAAGGCAAATTTTGATCAGCGATCACGATAGCTTGTTTGTTGATGTAGTTGAGAACCTGATCAGAAAAGTTAAATTATTTGGCTGCTATTTCGCTACACTAGACATTAGACAGGATAGTCGTGTTCTAAGAAAAGTATTTAATTATGCTACTGAAAAACCTGGTATACAGGAAAATATAACGGATGGCTATGACGGTTTAGATGAAGCCGGAAAAATAGAGTCTATTACTTTTAAGGATTTTGATTTTAAGTGCCCTGATGACGCGGATAGTGAAATAAAAGATACACTGAATACCATTAGGCTAATGAAACAAATTCAGCATAGTAATGGTGAAAAGGCGTGCCAGCGTTTTATTATTAGTAACTGTCAGCAGGCATCAGACATATTACAACTGATCGATTTGTTTTTATGGAGCGGTTGGAATGCAGACAATCTGAGTGTTGATTTTATGCCTTTGTTTGAAACTGTTAATGATTTAACTGTAGCCGGCGAGGTAATGGAAAAACTATACACTCATCCATTTTATAAAGAACATTTGGCAAAAAGAGGTAATCGCCAAAGTATTATGCTCGGTTTCTCGGATAGTACAAAGGATGGCGGGTATTTAATGGCCAACTGGTCGATATATAAAGCTAAGGTTGAGCTTACCGCCATTGCGCGTAAGCACGAAATAGACCTCGCGTTTTTTGATGGCCGTGGAGGCCCGCCGGCACGCGGCGGCGGTAAAACACACCGTTTTTATGCTTCCATGGGCGATGAGATCGCTAATGAGCATATCCAGTTAACCATACAAGGCCAAACAGTAAGCTCACAATACGGTTCAGTCGAGACCGCTCGCTTTAATATGGAGCAGTTGATTAACGCAGGTATAGTTTCCGAGCTATACCCAAGTAAGAACGATGTACTTGATAAAAAGAATAAAGCCCTTATCTCTGAAATGGCTGAGGCCAGCTATAAACTTTTTATGGATCTGCGCCAGCATGAATTGTTTGTGGAGTATCTGGAGAAATTCAGTCCGCTTAAATTGCTTTCACGCATCAATATAAGCAGCAGACCAACCAAACGAAATGGTAACTCCAAGTTAAAGTTGGAAGATTTGCGTGCAATTAGCTTTGTAACTTCATGGAGCCAATTGAAACAAAACATTCCCGGTTTTTATGGAGTAGGTACTGCTTTGAAAAAGATGAAGGACGAAGGCCATTGGGCTGAAATTAAACTTTTGTATCAAACTTCAGGATTTTTCAAAACTATGCTGGATAATTGTATGATGTCGATGTCTAAATCTGATTTCAGGGTTACCGCTTATTTACATGACGATAAAAAATTCGGCGCTTTTTGGCAGATGCTTAAGAATGAGTACGACCTTACAAAAGCCATGATGAACGAGTTGACAGGCAGTGATACCCTAATGCCGGAATACCCGGTTGAAAGGCGTTCCATAGCCTTGCGAGAACGAGTTGTACTGCCTTTGGTTATCATCCAGCATTATGCACTGCAATGCCTTAATAGTGATAACTGTGAAGAGGGATTAACGGAGATTTATGATAAGCTAGTAATACGTACAGTATACGGTATTGTTAACGCCGGAAGAAATCTGGCATAAATTGTAATTTTTTTAAGTCAATGTTGGCTTATTATACAGAAAATGATTTGTTTTGCAGTAAATAAGAAACCACAGGGTTTATTATTTGTTGGAAATTATCTTAACACACTAAAATGAAAAAACTTATTTACCCGGTATTGGGATTGGCGCTTATGTTTTCGGTACAATCATGTATGGATAATTACAAAGCTAAGTATCTGAATGAAAAAACATTAGCCGATGATGCAGGTATATCGCTTATCAAAAACGGCATTGAAGGCGGAATGACTGAAATAGCGGCATCGAAAATCGCTTTGAAAAATTCCCAAAATCCACAGGTAGTAAGTTTGGCGCAAATGATGATAGCTGATCACACTAAAGCTAATAAAGTGTTAGATTCAATAGAAGATGACAAACTAATATCTGAAAAAGATACTATCAGTGGCGAACACAAAGAAATGTTAGATAGTCTGCAAACAAAAACTGGCGCCGCGTTTGACAGAGCTTATGTTAGCATGATGATACACGACCATAAAGAAGCTATCGATTTATTTAAAGATGCCAGCGATGACAAAAACCAAACCATACAGGATTTTGCCCGCCAAACATTACCAACTATCGAACAACATTTAGAAATGGCTAAGAATATTGATGCTTCATTAAAATAGGTAACAACTTATTTCTTAAAAATATTAAAGGCGATGAATTATCATCGTCTTTTTTTGTTGTTATCCACTTAGTCATTTTGTACGGGGTAAACTACTTTGCAGATTCTTCACTACGTTCAGAATGACAAAAAAGAAGAATAGTAATCAGAATAACTTCAACTGTTTTTCAACCGGAGGTTTAGCCCATCCGGTGACTGTTCTGCCGCCGTATTTGTAGGAATTTTTACGTTCTTCCTCAATTACTTTATCAAAATTGGCATTGGGAACAAAATCCTTTTCAGCATACTGAGCGACTCTCGAAAGCCGTTTAATAGCTTCGGTTGTTTCAGATTGGCCAAGTTTGGCCTTATAAACCGCATTTTGTAACGTAGCGATAGTTTCATCATAAACCTTAGTCGGCACCGGGAATGGATGCCCATCCTTACCACCATGAGCGAATGAAAATCTCGCCGGATCTTTAAATCTTGATGGTGTCCCATGAATAACCTCACTCACTAAAACCAGCGATTGTAAAGTACGTGGCCCTAAACCTTGTAGTAATAACAAATCTTCAAAACCAGCAGGGTTCTTTTCATGCGCCAACCATAAAACAGCCCCTAATCTTTTCAGGTCTACATCCTTAGCTTTTACATCATGGTGGGAGGGAAGCACCAGTTTATTAATCTCTTTAAGCATATATTCCGGCTTTTCGCTTGCTATTTGCATAATACCTTTTCTGGAACTATCGGCTTGCTTATCCGCCATATTTAAAATAAGCCCGGTATTTGTACCATAAATAGATGTATGCGGATTATCCACAAAAGAAGTCAACGAATCCGAATGCCAGTGATAGCGGCGAGCAGTACTGCTTACATCACTCATCCCTTGCTGAATAACGGCCCATTTGCCGGTATCACTTAAAATAAAGTTATGCGTGTATAGTTGGAAACCGTCTTGTATAGCGGTATTATCCACCTTAGCGCTCAGTTTACTACATCTAACTAAATAGTTGCCGTCGAGCCCGGTTTTATCGCTAATCCTTAGTAACTCATCAGGTGTTTGCCGTGAGTGCTTGCCCTTTCCCCCGCATATATAAATACCCAACTCCTTGCTATATGGATTAACAGCTCGTTTCAAAGCACCCATAACCGAAGTGGTGATGCCGGATGAATGCCAATCCATCCCCATAACAGCGCCCATGCTTTGAAACCAAAAAGGATCACTCAGGCGACGCAGCAAATCATCCTTGCCATAATCTAACAGGATGTTTTGTACGATAGCTAAACCCAGTTTTGCCATTCTTTCGGCAAGCCAGATGGGCACATAGCCACCATGCAAAGGTAAGTCAGCAGTTCCCGAACGCTTCATGCTAACAAAATTAGCAAATTATTTTAAGGATTCAAAGCTGTATTGCGCAGTGCTCCAAAATTCATCTAATGCGATGATCCGGGATTTGAAAAAAGAAATAAGCTGCGGCCAATCTGCGCGGTTATAAACACTCACGCCATCCAATTGCGTATAAATACGACTGATTGTTTTGCCGTATTCATCGGTGTCATGTAGCGCCCAGATCCAATCCTCGCCAAGCGTATTCTTCATTAAGGTTTTCAATTCCGTAAACTGCTCAAAAAACAGTTCCTGGATACCTCTATCCGGATGGGCGATCACTATACCAATTGACACTGAGCGATTAGCCGTTTCCATCTTGAAATGCAGATGCTTTATCCCTGTTTTATAATTCACCCAGTTCACCTTTAAGCTATCGGCAGATAGTTGCGGGGATATGTACTGGCCAAAGGTTGTCCAGAAGGTTTGTTTAATAGTTGAACTTTCGTCTTTAGAATACATAAGCGTTTAACGGGTTAAACATACTCAGAAATGTTTAAACGTCACAAAAAGCAATACATTAGTAGCCAGATATGAAAAATATGAAATCGTTATTTACATTTTTATTATTTGTTGTAGCCGCCAAAGCAAGCGCTCAACTTGCTCCATATGATACCACTGTAAAACCTCAATTAATATCGAGGCAGTTTAAATTTACCGAAGGCGCCTCTGTTGACAAAAAAGGCAATGTGTTCTTTACCGATCAACCCAATAATAAAATATGGGAATATGATACCAACGGCAAGCTTTCTGTTTTTTTAGATAGCGCAGGGCGTTCAAACGGGATGTATTTTGACCATAAGGGGAATTTGGTTACTTGTGCTGATGAACATGACCAACTATGGAGCATCAGCCCAAAAAAGAAAATAAAAGTGTTGCTGACCAATTTTAACGGCCACTTAATGAATGGCCCTAATGATATTTGGATAGATGCCAAAGGTGGTATATACATGACGGATCCGTACTACCAACGTGATTACTGGACACGTACAAAATCAGACCTACACGGCGAAAAAGTTTACTATTTGCCTAAAGGCAGCCAACAACCTATTATTGTAGATAGTATCATCAAAAAGCCTAACGGTATTGTGGGCACGCCAGATGGCAAATATTTATATGTCGCGGATATCGGGGCCGATAAAACTTATAAATACACCATCAACAAAAACGGGACTTTAAGCAACAGAGTACTGCTAATTATGCAAGGAGCGGATGGTATAACACTTGATGAAGAAGGCAATATCTATTTATGCGGAAACGGTGTAACTATTTATAATCCTGCAGGTAAAAAGATTGGACATATACAGATCAATGAACCGTGGACAGCAAACTTATGCTTCGGGGGAAAAAATAAAAATGTATTGTTTATTACTGCTTCAACAGCAATTTACACTGTAAAAATGAATGTGAAAGGAGTGGAGTAATTAATTTAAAGCAGGGAGATGAATAGTAAAGGTCGATCCTTGGTTTTCAACACTGGTAACTTCAATTTTCCCTTTATGCCTTTCAATAATTTGCTTCACAATACTTAAGCCAAGCCCTGTTGATTGTTCACCGCGGATACCGGCACGGCCGGCTTTTGAGAAACGGTCAAATAAATGCGGAAGCATATCTTTTGGGATGCCTAAGCCATGGTCTTTTACCTCAATAGTAGCCATCTTATTTTCCTTATCGATCGTGATCTCTACCTTATCATTCTCTTTTGAAAATTTAAGCGCGTTGCTAATTAGGTTATCCATTACCCGGTGAAACTTCTCCTTGTTAATTTCAACATATAATGGGATATAAGCGCTATCAAAAGTGATCTGATTCCGTGTTTCATTATGTATTTTCCAACTGTCAATTATCTTCCGTACAAAAAGGTTCAAATCAACCTGTGTGGTTTCTATAACATTTTGGTCATCATTACGTGCAGCCTCAAGCAGATCAAGAATTATCCCGCGAGCCTTTACACATGATTCTTTGATGATGTTGATATTGTCACGAGTTTCAGCGTCAACTTCTTCCATTTCCATAATCATCGCGGTTGATTCCACAGCCGCTAATGGGTTTCGCAGGTCATGTGCTACCATGCCCAACACCTGGTTCTTAAAACTGGCCGCATTCTCAATCTCGTTGTTCTTTTCACGTATCTCAATAACCTGTTTGTAGTAATTGGCTTTGTAAGAGTAAAAATAGCGCGAGGTTAAATAAAAACCACACAACAAAATAATAGATATAAGTTCATTATAGATTATTTCGGTAGGGCTGACCTGCGCATAAAGCAACATTGAAGTAAAAACTATCGCTATCGCTATTATTAGCAGTATAGTTTCGTACAATTCAAAAACAAACACTACGCTAACAATTACAAGCGGTAGCATGTAAAGTGTTAACGCGTTACTTGGATCGGATGTAGTAATAAAACTTGATATAATGCCACATGCTATCAAGTATAACGAGAACAAAAAAATAAAAATGTTTATTATAGCGAGTGTTTTACGGTTTCTTTTGTAATAAGCTATCAACAAATAACTACAGATAAAAAAAACGGGCGTTACCGTAATATATAACCAATTAGTATAATCAAACTCGGGAAAGTTTTGCGCTTTTGTAAGACTTTCCGGAAAGATAAGATAGAGCGACCTGATGCTTAAATTAAGCACTAAAAATATCGCGCTGCAAGTACGAACAGCTATCAGATTTTGTAGCGTATAGCTATTACGATAGGCTACCGCATACTTGTTAGGAATCTTTTTTAAAGATAAGGTACTCAATTTTATAGTTGTAAGGTGTGACAAAAATAAAGAAATTAAAAGAAAAAGATTTTTTCAAATTGTATCATATCTAAATATGATTTAAAACTTTCTAATTGTGATGTATGTTATTTTTTAATCCAATCACTATTATCTCTTTTGTCAAAAGGGCATGCAATTTGTTTTTAAATGACAATTTTTCATAAATCAATACATGGTCGACTTTTTGAATAGCATTAATCACTATGAACTTTAACAACTTTACCATAAAAGCACAGGAAGCGGTGCAAAAAGCTTCCGAAATAACCAGCGGCAATCAGCAGCAGGCCATCGAACCTGCCCATTTGCTGAAAGGCTTATTACTGGTTGATGAAAACGTTATATCGTATTTATTAAAAAAACTAAACGTTAACCTTAACCGGTTAAACGAGATATTGGATCAGCAAATCGCATCATACCCAAAAGTTAGTGGGAGTAATGTGTATTTATCGTCGTCGTCAAATACTGTTCTGCAAAAGGCACAATCATACTTAAAAGAGTTCAAGGATGATTTTGTATCGGTTGAGCATATCTTGTTAGGGATTTTGGCGACAAGTGATGCAACCAGTAGTGTACTGAAGGACTTCGGTGTAAACGAAAAAGATCTTAAAAAAGCCATCCTAAGTTTACGTGGCGATAATAAGGTTACCGATCAAAATGCTGAGGCAACTTACAATGCTTTAAATAAATATGCCCGCAACCTTAATGAATATGCTGAATCAGGCAAGCTTGACCCGGTTATTGGCCGTGATGAAGAGATAAGGCGTGTAATTCAAATTCTATCTCGCAGGACTAAAAACAATCCGATTTTAGTGGGCGAGCCTGGCGTAGGTAAAACTGCTATAGCCGAAGGTATTGCCTTTAGGATTATTAAAGGAGATGTGCCTGAAAGCCTGAAAACAAAGACCGTTTATTCGCTTGATATGGGTTCGCTGATCGCGGGCGCCAAATACAAAGGCGAATTTGAGGAGCGGCTAAAATCAGTAATAAAAGAAGTTATACAAGCTGACGGCGAGATCGTTTTATTTATAGATGAGATCCACACCTTGGTAGGTGCCGGTGGCGGTGAAGGTGCTATGGATGCAGCTAATATATTAAAACCGGCCCTTGCCCGCGGCGAACTGAGAGCTATTGGCGCGACTACGTTAAACGAGTACCAAAAATACTTTGAAAAAGACAAAGCTTTGGAACGTCGTTTCCAAATGGTGTTGGTTGATGAACCTGATACACAGGATGCCATTTCTATCCTTCGGGGATTGAAGGAACGCTATGAGGCGCACCATAAAGTGCGGATCAAAGACGAGGCGATCATTGCCGCGGTTGAGATGTCGCAACGTTATATTGCCGACAGATTTTTACCGGATAAAGCTATTGACTTAATGGATGAAGCTGCATCAAAGCTACGTTTGGAAATGGATTCTGTACCGGAAGCGGTGGATGAATTGGAACGTAAGATAATGCAATTAGAAATAGAGCGCGAAGCCATTAAACGTGAAAAAGACACCCATAAGGTTAGTGCTTTAAGCGAGGAGATCGCTAACCTGTCTGCCGAACGTGATTCCCTTCGTGCCAAATGGCAAGGTGAAAAAGATCTGGTAGACGGTATCAACCTAAAAGTTGAGCAGATTGAAAACTATAAACTGGAAGCTGAACAAGCTGAACGTGCCGGTGATTATGGTAAGGTAGCAGAATTACGCTACGGGACTATAATTGAAGCACAGGCAGAAGTTGAAAAACTTAAAGCTGCATTGGTAGAGAATCAATCTGATAGCAGGATGCTGAAGGAAGAAGTTACTGCTGATGATATCGCAGGTGTGGTATCACGCTGGACGGGGATTCCGGTTAGCAAAATGATACAAAGTGAACGTGAGAAATTACTAAATCTGGAAGACGAACTGCACAAACGTGTGGCAGGGCAGGAGGAAGCTATTGAAGCGATAAGTGATGCTATACGCCGCAGCCGTGCCGGGTTACAGGATAAAAAGAAACCTATTGGTTCATTTATATTCCTGGGTACAACAGGCGTGGGTAAAACAGAACTTGCAAAAGCCCTAGCTGATTACTTGTTTAACGATGAACAGGCGATGGTACGGATAGATATGAGTGAGTACCAGGAACGCCATGCAGTTTCGAGGTTGATCGGTGCGCCTCCGGGATATGTGGGTTATGATGAAGGCGGGCAATTAACAGAAGCTGTTCGTCGCAGGCCATACAGTGTAATTTTGCTGGATGAAATTGAAAAAGCTCACCCGGACGTATTTAATATACTTTTACAGGTGCTAGACGATGGCAGGTTGACTGATAATAAAGGCCGTTTGGTTAATTTTAAGAATACCATCATCATCATGACCTCGAACATCGGTTCGAACATTATCCAGGAAAACTTTCAAGATCTAGAAGATGATAATCGGGATAGCATTATAGCGAAAACAAAAAATGAGTTGTTTGATCTATTGAGAAAAACCATTCGTCCGGAGTTTTTGAACCGGATAGATGAGATCATCATGTTTACACCGTTAACCCGTAACGAGATAGGTGAAATTGTTAAACTACAGTTTAAACAAGTTCAATCAACTCTTGCCGAAATGGGCGTAACGCTGGAAGCATCCGAAGAGGCACTTGACTGGCTGGCCCAATTAGGCTATGATCCGCAATTTGGTGCAAGACCATTAAAAAGAGTGATCCAGAAACGGATATTGAATGAGTTATCCAAACAAATCCTATCCGGCAAAGTTGATCGCGACAGCAAAATTAAATTGGATGTATTTGATAACAACTTTGTGTTCCTGAATACGCAGGAACCTGCCGAGATTTAATATAATTTAAATCCATCATATATGTAAAGAGCTTCCTTTTTGGGGAAGCTCTTTTTTTATGGGCAGATTTTTATTGCTTTTTATCCTCCGTTTTCGGCGGAGCCTGTCTTGCAGGAACAGGTTTAACCCTTTGTTGACCTTGTGTTCTGTTATTACCGCCTTGCATCCTTGATGAATTACCCTGTCCATTCATACTTCCCGGTACTTTTGGCACATTGCTGTTAGTAGCAGGTACTTTGGGTGCATTTCCACTTGCAGGTATTGCATTGGGCCTGGTAAAATTACTGTTAGGGCCACGCTGTATAGTAGTACCTGTGTTATTATTTGTAGCGTTAACAGCAGGTTTATTACCATTTGCATTGGTAGCGTTATTATTATTTAAGCCTCGTTGTGCCTGGGTATTGTTATTTCCGGGTGTTCTTGCAACGTTATTAAATGCTCTGGGGTTTTGTGAGTGATCTGGGATGTGTTGCTGGTTTGCTGCCTGTAACTCTCTTGTAGTTGGCCGTACATTAACACCACCCGGGCCGTTAAAACTAACCCGAGTATGCGGATTTGCCTGAACCACCGTGCGGTCTACATATGTGTTATGTACTACATTTACATTTACGCGTAATACAGCGGTATTATATCGGAAATGACCGCCAGACCAGTTACCACCATAGTAACCATGACCGCCATATCCATAGCCGTAATAAATCCCGCCGTAATATCCTACTTCACTTCCCCAATATCCAGCATGAAAAAGGTAACGGCTACCTTCGAATCCCCAGTAAGGCGGGGTCCATAATAATCCTTCTTGTGGTGGCGCAACCCAGCTACCATTTACCCAATAATAACCACCGGCGGGGTTATAAGCCCAGTAGCCCGGTTGCCATAAATAGCCGTCAACAGGGCACTCTGGCTGCTCATCCGTTTGCAAAGCCGGAGGTGCATTATCCGTATAAATAGTTTGATCGTCGCCATTGGCAGTTTGTTGATCATTATTTGCAGTTTGACCCATTGCTGCCGGTACCGGCGGGCCAGATGGCGCTTGTTCGTTGAATTTACCAAACGCCAGGCAATTGTTAAGGTTGGTAACGTTGTAGCCCTGTATCAACTCAGGTTCCCATGTCTGGCCATTTTTATCAAAGTAATATAATGTATTCTGATCAACGTTATATGAGAATGTGTACATATTTACTGTTTGGCCAAAGATTTTGGTATCAAGCGTTAGCTGATAGGCATTACCGCCGGATGGATCCATCTGTGTAATTACCAGATTTTTATGGCCGGGCGCTACAGTGGCTTTCGCATGCATAGTATTGCTAACCAAGTCAATAAAGGCATCTTTAAATAAAGTAGCGGCATCATCTTGGGCCAAAACTTCCTGGCCGCTTTGCGGGTCTACAATATAAATGGTTGCTGTTGGATGTGTATCTGTAACCTGGTTTTGGGCACTGCAAGCGCCACAGGTAATAGCCAGAAATAAAACGATAAAGCTAAAAGATTTCATTTTTTAATTAGAGGAGAGGATAACTGTTTAATCAATATTATTAGAAATGTTAAATATAGCTCATTTATTGATAATTTAAATTACATGAGTCTCATTAAATATTGATAACACCAGTATTTAATATAATCTAAAAACAAACCCATTGTGAGCGGGTTATTAAATTAAAAACTAATTAAAATATCAACTATGACAACATATAACAATTTAGTGGAGGCCACTAACGATCTAATGAAACGCGGTTACACAGAAAACTTAAGCCTTGAGGGTGATACTATCGACGATAAAGAAAAACAAATACATATGACTGCGGATGACTTTGTTATTGACGAGTTCTACCGTTTTGAGGGGCCGAGTAATCCCTCGGATATGTCGATTGTTTATGCGGTGACTTCCGACAAATATCATTTAAAAGGTATTTTAATTAACGCGTTTGGCACTTATGCTAATACCAGTTCATCGGCTATTCAAGCAAAATTAAACCACGAGCAGATAAGCAGCCATTTGCATCGCGAAGATAAACCTACTGCCGATAGCGAAGTTGGAAGCGTGGGTACCAATAATAGTGATGAAAGCAATAGCGCTAGCTGATATTGGACATTATTTATGACGGAAAAGAAAATTTAAGATCTATGGAAAAAGATGATTTCGTTCTTGTCCACTGCTATTGTAAAGATTGTTAAAATCGTTAAATAAAAGTACGTCATAACTAAATTCTTTTATATTACTATTGGCATAAAAAAGAGAGGGATCACTATTGAACCTGCGAATATGGTTTTTAACTTTTAAGGTATACGTAACTGAATAAGAATCCAATTCGCGCGATGGCTCTATTTTAATTCCTTGGTTTTTCAAGCTATCTCTTAATGCGATTATATCTTGTCGGTTAAAGAGTTTGTGTTTTATCAATGATCTTAATAATGTATCAGGAACGGAAATATTTTTTACAGAGTAATATAAATTTCTTTTCCAATATTTTATACTTTTAAAGCCTTCTGGTGGAATTGAATCTGATTGATCTTTCTGAATGCGATAGAAGTAGGCTTCAGCCCAAATTTTACGCTCATCGCCTTTAATTATAATTGCTGAACCTCGTCCAATAGACACCACATCGTAATAACAACGTAACTCAATGTCATACTTAGAAAGCTGAATAGGTTGTAAAATTCCTAAATCTTCAAACTGCGTTTCCCAAATGTATTTTTCTACTGCATCTTCTTTAAATTCAGGTATAGTATATTTTACATCTGCACATTTAAATGTTATTTGAGCATTTACAGTATAAGCACTAACAAAGCATAGTAATGTGATGATTAAGGTTTTCATAGAGTAAGGTATTAAGCAATTACAAATCTAATATAAAATAAAAATCATCTTAAATCTATTTGTCAAAACACCAAATCAAGTTATCATCAAAATAAAAAATTATACATTTGTCCACCCGTTTTTAAACGGAGTATTACCATATGGTTAAATTTAATCGTTTTAAACTCGATAACGGCCTTCGCGTAATTGTTCACGAAGATCATACAACACCAATGGCTGTGCTAAACATACTTTATGATGTTGGCGCACGCGATGAAAACCCCGAGCAAACAGGCTTTGCGCATTTGTTTGAGCATCTGATGTTTGGCGGTTCGATAAATATCCCTAATTATGATGAACCGCTGCAAAGGGTAGGTGGCGAGAATAATGCTTTTACCAGCAATGATATTACCAATTACTACATCACGCTGCCCTCGGCCAATTTAGAGACAGCTTTTTGGTTAGAGAGTGACCGCATGCTAAACCTCGCCTTTAGCAAAAAAAGCCTTGAGGTGCAACGTAATGTAGTTATTGAGGAGTTTAAACAGCGCTACCTGAACCAGCCTTACGGCGATGTTTGGTTAAAACTGCGCCCTTTAGTTTATAAAAAACACCCTTACCGCTGGGCCACCATCGGCGAAAAGATAGAACATATTGAGGACGCTAAGATAGAAGATGTGAAAGCGTTCTTTAAGAAACACTATAACCCGCAAAATGCTATTATGGTAGTTGGCGGAGATGTTACGTTGGCACAGGTGAAAGAACTTTCAGAAAAATGGTTTGCCCCGATCCCCGCAGGAGAAAAATATCACCGCGATTTGCCAAAGGAGCCTGCACAACACGACGAACGCCGTGAAACGGTTACTGCTAAAGTCCCTTTGAACGACGTCTATATCGCTTTCCAGATGGAGGGACGTTTAGATCCGTCTTACTATGCTACGGAATTGATGTCCGACATTCTTTCACGCGGACATTCATCGCGTTTATATAAAAGCCTGGTAAAAGAGCAACAAATATTTAGCGAAGTGCATGCCTATATTACCGGTAGTCTAGATACCGGTATGTTTGTGTTTGAAGGGAAACCATTAGAAAATATCAGCATAGAACAAGCCGAAACCGCTATTTGGGAGCAGTTAGAGATCCTGAAATCGGACGAAATATCCGCCGACGAGCTAACTAAGGTGAAGAATAAAACGGAATCAACCATGATATTCTCCGAAATGTCACTGCTGGAAAAAGGGATGAACCTGGCTTGGAGCGAATTACTTGGTGATGCCGATATTATCAATCACGAAACTGAAAAATATCTTGCCGTTACCACGGCTAATATAAAAGAGCAGGCTAATAAATTATTCAGAAGAGAAAATTCGTCTACACTTATTTACCTAGCCGAGAAATCGGAAAGCGCAGAAGTTGATGAAGCCGAAACAATATCTGCTTAAATATTTTTTTTGAATAATACTTCCGGTCTTAATGATATTCGACATCGGGAATAAAGAATAAAAAATGCTACAAAGAAAAGAAGCGCCTGAATTTAAGGCTATAGATCATATTAAATTATTACAGCCGGAGCATACTAAATTGAGTAATGGCTGTAAAGTTTATTGTTTTAACTCCGGCGATGCTGAACTAGTTCGCATTGAATGGATCTTTGGCAATTTACGTTTTGATCCCACCAAACCATTATTGAACGCGGCGGTAAACAGCATGCTTACCGAAGGTACTAAAACCATGAACGCCGCCCAAATTGCGGATACTATAGATTTTTACGGCGCGTTTTTACAGGCGGAATATGGGTACGATAATTCAGAGGTAACATTATTTAGCTTAAATAAACACTTAGCGAGTACATTGCCTGTTGTAAAGGATATTTTCACCAACGCTATCTTCCCTGAAAAGGAACTGGAAACGTATGTGCGTAACCAGCAACAAAAGCTACAGGTAAGCCTGCAAAAGAATGATGTTGTTGCCCGTCGCAATTTTAACAAAGCTGTTTTTGGCGATACTATTTATGGCTTTGGCGCACTTGCTGATGATTATAAATCGCTTAAACATGGAGATCTGTTACTACATTATCGGCAAATGTATCAGCCTTCGAATTGTACTATTATTATTGCCGGTAAAATAGAAAAGGAAACTCTGGATCTGATAATTGCCACTTTCGACAATGGTTGGGATAATACCGATAAAGCAATTGACACCACGCAACCCGCTGTTAAACCCGCTGCCGAGCATTTTTACCTTACGGAAAAACCGGATGCTTTGCAATCGGCTATTCGTATGGGTATGCCACTTATCAATCGCAGTCATCCTGATTTTCCATCGGTACAGGTTTTAAATACTGTTTTGGGTGGATATTTCGGCTCTAGGTTAATGGCAAACATCCGAGAGGATAAAGGTTATACTTATGGCATAGGTTCGGGCATGAGCTCATTAAAACATGCAGGTACCTTGTTTATTGCTACCGAAGTTGGCGCCGAAGTGTGCAAAGCCGCTGCAACAGAAATTGAAAAAGAGATAAGCATACTTAAAAAAGAATTGATACCTGAAGAAGAGCTTGGCTTAGTTAAAAACTACTTACTAGGCTCGTTATTAGGCAGCCTGGAGAATGTTTTTTCTCATGCTGATAAATTCAAAATCTTGTATTTCGCTGGTTTAAGCTATGAATATTATGATCGCTACACCGAAGTTATTAAAACCATTACTGCCGATGAGCTACTTAAGCTCGCTAATCAGTATCTGGATTTTGATAAATTTTACAAGGTGATTGTAGGAAAATATCAGTAGCTGTAATTATCATCCACAAATCATCAAATCAATAAATCAAAAGTCGGGTATTCAAAACCCGATTTTTTTTGTACCTTTGTCCTGCAAATAATAAAATATTTGCCATGCAATCAAACCCCTCCAAATTTGTTGCCGAAGGTTTAACCTACGATGATGTCCTGCTACTTCCCGCTTACTCTGAAGTGTTACCACGCGAGGTTGACACCAGTTCTTATTTAACAAAAAAAATAAAAATAAACATTCCGTTGGTTTCAGCGGCGATGGATACTGTTACCGAAGCTGCTTTGGCAATTGCTATGGCGCAGGCTGGTGGTTTAGGTATGCTGCATAAAAACATGAGCATCCAACGCCAGGCTGATGAGGTTCGTAAAGTAAAACGTTCTGAAAGCGGCATGATACAGGATCCTGTTACCCTGCATGAAAATGCTTTACTAGGCGATGCCTTTAAAATCATGAAAGAATACCGCATCGGTGGTATCCCGGTAGTTGACGGCAATGGCAAATTGAAAGGTATCCTGACTAACCGCGATCTTCGTTTTGAGAAAGACGCTACCAAGCCGGTAAGCGAGATCATGACCAAAGACGATCTGATCACCGCACCAAAAGGAACAACTTTGGTACAAGCTGAAGAGATACTTCAAAACCATAAAATTGAAAAACTGCCTGTTGTTGACGATAACGGCGTTTTAATAGGTTTGATCACCTTTAAGGATATTCAAAAATTTAGGAACTTCCCGAATGCGTGTAAAGACGAGCATGGCCGCCTGCGTGTAGGTGCCGCTGTTGGTGTTACTGCCGATACCATGGAGAGGGTAGAAGCATTATACAAAGCAGGGGTTGACGTTATCGCTATTGATACCGCTCATGGTCATTCATTAGGGGTTATCAATAAATTAAAAGAAGTTAAAGCCGCATATCCTGATCTGCAGGTTATCGCGGGTAACGTAGCAACCGGCGAAGCCGCTAAAGCACTTGCAGATGCAGGCGCTGATGGTGTTAAGGTTGGCATTGGCCCGGGTTCAATTTGTACTACCCGTATTATTGCCGGTGTAGGTGTTCCACAATTATATGCTGTTTACGAATGTGCTGAGGCTTTAAAAGGTACGGGTGTACCGGTTATTGCTGATGGTGGTATCAAACATACAGGCGATATCGCCAAAGCTATCGCTGCAGGTGCAGGCTCGATTATGGCAGGTTCATTATTTGCAGGTGTTGAAGAATCACCGGGCGAAAGCATCATTTACGAAGGCCGCCGTTTTAAATCATACCGTGGTATGGGTTCAATCGAAGCAATGGAATCGGGCTCAAAAGACCGTTATTTCCAGGATGTGGAAGATGATATTAAAAAATTGGTTCCTGAGGGCATTGTAGGTCGTGTGCCATTTAAAGGAACTTTAGCCGAAGTGGTTTATCAATATGTTGGTGGCTTGCGTGCCAGTATGGGTTATTGCGGTGCAAAGGATATCCCGGCATTGCAAAATGCTAAATTTGTCCGTATTACTGCATCAGGTATCCGTGAATCACATCCGCATGATATTACCATAACTAAAGAAGCTCCAAATTATACAAGATAATAACATTCAATACCCTTTGTCATTCCGAGCGTAGCGAAGAATCTGTAAAGTATTTTACGCCGTTCAGATTCTTCGCTCCGTTCGGAATGATAATTTTATTTTGGAAGAGTTTGTTGTTATTATTTCCCTTTCCTCACAAGCCACCTCTCCGGCTTTACCCAGTTGAAAACTAAGGTTATCAGCAAAGCCACCAAACATCCCGCCACTACGCAAATCACACGTTCCAAAGCGATATACCAATGTTTGGTTTGCTCTACCTGTAAAGTGACGATAATCAATCCGGCAAGAGCGCTCCTGATGGTGCTGCTTATTTTTAATCCTATCCCTAAAAAAATAGTGATGGTAATACCTATGCAAATAAGTGCCAGCTCTGGCAGCTGAATAGGATAGAGGCAAATACCTACCGCGCAGCCCAATGTGTTCGCTTTAATACGGTCATAAGCTTGGTTATTGGTACTATCTAACGAAGTTGCCAATGCTACCGAAACCAGCGACCAATAAAATGGATAATGTGGAATAGCTTTGTATAAAACATAGCATATACTAACCCCCAACAGGCATTTGACTATATAAACTACATGCGACAGGTACTCTGATTTGTTAAGTTGAAAGATGCTCATAGCTAACCAATCAACGTTGTATGAATTGAATAGTTTGGTTGTTGCCCGGATGATTAATATTTTGATCCGAAATTTCTTTTTTCCGTTTTATTCCTATCTTGCTAACTGATACCGACGCAAAATTTATAAAATGTCTCCAGCTGTATTATTATCCTTTATCATCGGTTACTTTTTGGTATTGCTGGTTATATCGTACCTAACTTCACGCAAATCAACCGATAATGATACCTTTTTCGTTGCTAACCGAAATTCAAAATGGTATTTGGTTGCATTCGGGATGATCGGTACCGCGCTGAGCGGAGTGACGTTTATTTCTGTTCCGGGAAAAGTTGGGGCACCAACGGGGGATCAGTTTGAATATTTCCAATTTGTGTTGGGTAACGCCGCAGGCTTTATTGTGGTGGCTACGGTTTTGCTGCCGCTGTATTATCGTTTGCAGCTGACCTCAATTTATAGCTATATTGAAGGTGTTTTAGGCACATGGAGTTATAAAACCGCTGCCGGAATATTTTTGATCAGTCGCATTATTGGTTCAGCATTTAGGCTTTATTTGGTGGTGATCGTGTTGCAGAAGTTTATTTTTGACAGTTACCACATTCCTTTTGCCGTTACCGGGATGATTTGCCTGTTGCTCATCTGGCTATATACTTTTAAAGGCGGATTGAAAACCATTATTATTACCGATAGTCTGCAGACTCTCTTCCTGGTATCATCAGTATTTTTATCCATTTATTTTATTTGTCGGAGTTTAAATTTTAACGCCATTGATGCTTTTGAAGCGGTGAAGAAAAGCAGCTATTCCAAAATATTCTTTTGGGATAATTTTATGACCAGTAAATTCTTCTTTGCCAAAGCCTTTTTAGGCGGAATGTTTATTACCATAGCCATGGTAGGGCTTGATCAGGATCTGATGCAGAAAAATCTCAGCCTCAAAAATATCCGCGAAGCAAAAAAGAACATGTACAGCTTTACAGCTGTTTTTGTGCTGATCAATATTTTCTTTTTAAGCGTGGGTGCCTTACTGTATATGTATGCCGCGCATTACGGTATTAAAGTTGCCAAAACAGATTATTTATATCCAACAATTGCCTTACGTTACCTGGGCATAGTACCCGCGATGGTATTTATGCTGGGATTGACTGCAGCTACTTTCGCAACCACGGATTCAGCATTAACGGCTTTAACTACCTCTTTTTGTGTCGATTTTTTAGGCTTTGCTAAAGGTGATAGCATGAATAGCAAGAAAAAAGTTAATACCCGTCATTTTGTACACGTAGGCTTTTCATTTTTAATGCTGTTAACTATCGTCATATTTAATTCCATCAATGATAAAGCGGTGGTTACAGCTATTTTCTCCGTAGCCTCATATACTTATGGGCCTTTATTAGGTTTATACTGCTTTGGATTGTTTTTTAGCAAACGACAGGTTTTTGATAAACTGGTGCCATTTATTTGCTTGATCTCGCCGGCAATATGTTATTTCTTAAGTTCACATTCAACTCAGTTATTCGGTTATACCTTTGATAATGAATTAATCATCGTTAATGGATTGATTACCATGTTTGGTTTATTACTTACCTCATCTACCAAAACAAAAACGGCAGTTTCCAATTAATACTTTTACTCTATTATATACTATGACAAATGATGATAAAATAAGGCGCGCATTTGAAAATAAAGACTGGCAGGAAATTAAGGTTACCGACTCCTGGCAAATATTTAAAATTATGGCTGAGTTTGTAGATGGTTTTGATAAGCTGGCTAAAATCGGCCCCTGCGTATCCATCTTCGGCTCAGCACGAACCAAGAATGATAACAAATACTATGAAATATCTGAAGCATGCGCCAGGTTACTTTCCGAACGTGGCTATGGCGTAATATCTGGCGGTGGGCCGGGGATTATGGAAGCAGCAAATAAAGGCGCTTTCGAAGCCGGTGGTAAATCTGTGGGTTTAAATATTGAGCTGCCATTTGAGCAATTCCATAACCGGTATATTGACAGGGATAAGATCCTCGATTTTGATTACTTTTTTGTACGCAAAGTGATGTTTATGAAATACTCGCAAGGCTTTATCGTATTGCCTGGTGGTTTTGGTACAATGGATGAAGCTTTTGAGGCGATGACATTGATCCAGACCGGTAAGATAGCCCGTTTCCCGATTGTTTTTGTTGGGGTAGATTACTGGGGGGGATTGTTTGACTGGGTTAAAAAGAACATGCTGGAGCACGAACATAACATAGCGCCTGATGATCTGAATTTGTATCGTTTAGTTGATACCGCTGAAGAGGCAACAGATCATATTTTCCGTTTTTACGATAAATATGTGCTGAAACCCAACTTTTAACCGTGCTAATAAATTTGGTACAATACTTGCATTGTTTGAGTTATATAAATTATAACCAAACAATCTAACAACAAATACCATGAGCACAAACAGCACTAAACCTGAAGAAAAAGGATTTTTTGAAAAGGTTAAAGAAACACTTGAAAACCTTTGGGATGATACAAAAGATAATGCCGAAGAGTTAAAAGATAAAGCAGAAGATAAATTAGACAGCGTTAAAAAATCTGTAGCAGGGAAAAAAGAAACAGTTGCAAAAAAAGCCACTGCTGCTAAAGCTACAGTTGCGCACAAAGCCTCTGCCGCAGTAACAAAAGCTAAAAGCACCGCGGCCGATGTAAAAGCAAAAGCTAATACTAAATCAAAAGAAATAACTGCCAAAGCAAAAACTGAAGTTGCATCTGCTAAAAAAGAAGCTGCTAATATAAAAGCTAAAGCTGCTACCAAAGCGAAATCAATAAGCGATAAAGCAAAAAGCGAAACCGCTACAGTGAAAAAATCGGTAGCGGCAAAAACCGGTGCCGTTAAAAGTACAACAAGAAAAACGGCTGCTGCGAAGTAACCACTTGTATCTCCCAAAATAATAGGAGGGCTAGAAAAGGCGGTGAATCTCATCGCCTTTTCTCGTTCTAATAGTCTGTGTTTTTCCTTTAAATTAAAACCTATAATTCACACGATTGTTATTATGTTATTACGAACCATTAACTATACTAACATGGCAAAATATTCAGAAAAAGCAGGTGAAAAAGTAGAAAAAACTATGCACGAAATGAAAGAAGGAAAGCTTAAAAGTGGTAACAGTGATAAAAAGGTGACTTCAAGAAAACAAGCAATAGCTATAGGATTATCTGAAGCGCGAAAAGAGGGGGCAAAAGTGCCCAAAAAGAAATCTTAATGTGAAAAAGCCTGGTTAGTATTGCTAACCAGGCTTTTTAGTTTAGTATAGATATTATGCCCTGCGGATTACGCCAAGGATTAATGCTATAATAGCGATTACCAATAATACGTGGATGATCCCGCCAGCTGAATAAGCGAAAAATCCGATAGCCCAGCATATTACCAGGATGACTGCGATGATGTACAATAGATTTGTCATGGTTTTATTGTGTTAGTTTCATAAGTGTTATCTAAAACTATTCCATAACATTATTTTATTTGTAATATGCTTATTTATAAGCAATAAAGCTGTTTATATGGTTTGATATTATTAATATCATTTAAAATAATAGTCATTTTTTGTCGTGAATTTAGGGCATACTAATTTTTACATCTGCTATTGTTATTTAGTAAACCCTATAGTCGATAGCGTTTTATTCACGTTCATAAAGAATGTTTAAACAGATAGATTAGATATTACATGGGCATTACATTTACATTTCTTACTTTTGTACAAAGGATTTTTAATGGAAGTAGCGAGTAATTTACAGTTATTAATACAAAACCCGGATTTACCTGCTGATTTAAAACACATTGCGGAAAAAGTGCTAAATGCCGAGCGTATTACTTTTGATGAAGGTGTTTTACTTTTTGAAAAAGGCGAACTGGGCTATCTTGGCATCCTTGCCAATTACATACGCGAAAAACGCCATGGCGACAATACCTACTTCAATCGTAATTTTCATATAGAGCCTACCAATCTTTGTGTTTACGACTGCAAGTTTTGTTCATATTCAAGGTTGATCAAAGAACGCTCGCAAGGGTGGGAATATACAATGGAGGAAATGCTCGACATCGTAAAGAAATATGATAATGAGCCTGTTACCGAAGTGCATATTGTTGGCGGTGTATTGCCGCAATACGATGTGGCCTTTTATTCGGAACTATTTACCAGGATCAAAGAGCATCGTCCTGATCTACATGTTAAGGCGCTTACACCGGTTGAATATCATTACATATTTAAAAAAGCTAAGATCGACTATGCCACTGGCATGCGCCTGATGAAGGAAGCGGGATTAGAGTCAATACCCGGTGGTGGCGCCGAAATATTTCATCCGGAAGTTAGGGATCTGATCTCTAAAGATAAATGTACCGGCGACCAATGGTTGGCGATACATGAGGAATGGCATAAACTCGGCATGCGTTCAAATGCTACTATGCTTTATGGACATATTGAGAAACATTGGCATCGTATCGATCACATGGACAGGCTACGTAATTTACAGGATAAGACAGGCGGTTTCCAAACCTTTATACCATTAAAATTTAGGAATAAGGATAATCAAATGTCGGATGTGCCGGAATCTTCAGTGATTGAAGATTTGCGCAATTATGCTATTGCCCGTATTTACTTAGATAATTTTGATCACATTAAAGCTTACTGGGCAATGATCAGTCGTACTACAGCGCAGCTTTCATTGAATTTTGGTGTTGACGATATTGATGGAACGCTTGACGATACTACCAAAATTTATTCAATGGCGGGTAGTGAAGAGCAGCATCCGGGTATGAGCACCAAGCAGTTGGTTGAGTTGATCAAACATGTTGGCAGGCATCCCATTGAACGCGATACACTTTATAACGTGGTTACAGACTACAACGATTACCAGTTCCCGGAAGAAGCTAAGCCTTCATTCTATAAATTGCCTGTAATAAACTAAACTAAATGACAAAACAGAATTAGCTCATCGTCTGATTTTGTTTTGACCATTTTGGTCAAATATAAATAATGCAAAAAATATTATACATCGTTCGCCACGGGCAAACAGACCTGAACAAACAAGGAATTGTACAAGGGCGGGGGATGAACACCGATTTAAACGACGAAGGCCGCAAACAGGCAGGGCTCTTTTTTAACGCTTATAAGAACGTACCATTCGATAAAATATACATATCTGAACTGAAACGTACACAACAAAGCGTGCAACAGTTTATTGATTTAGGCATACCATACGAAAAATTGGAAGGCCTTGATGAGCTGGCCTGGGGTATACACGAAGGCCAGGCAAGCATACCCGAAACAACCGCGCAATTTTTAAAATTGGTGCGTGATTGGGTTGATGGTAAACTTGACAGCAAATTTGAAGGCGGTGAAAGCCCTAACGAAGTGATGGCCCGTCAAAAAATCGCGCTGGAGATTATTATGAGCCATCCGGACGAAAAGACGGTTTTAATATGTATGCATGGCCGTGCTCTGCGTCTGTTGCTTTGCTGGCTAACCGACAAGCCCCTCAGCGAAATGGAAAGTTTCCCGCATCAAAACTTAGTGCTATATAAAATTGCCTATGACGGTGAAAAATTCGAGATCATAGATTTTAACGACTCAGAACATCTTAAAGTATCAAGTAGTTAGTATAAAGCCTCGAGACTGATTGGCATACAAACTACACAATACTGTAGCATCATATACAAAAGAGTTTTGCTACTTGATATTAACTACTTGCTACTAAAAAAGCTACTTTATACTAGCTACTCAATACTAAACTAGAAAATGAAATTCAGAATATCGGCGGTTAGTTATACTAACACCAAGCCATTTATATACGGCATACAACATACCGGCTTCGTCAATAAAATTGAGCTTAGCCTTGATAACCCGACAGACTGCGCACAGAAACTAATTGATGATGTGGTTGATATTGGCCTCATTCCGGTTGCAGCCACGTTAAATTTACCTTACTGGGAGATCGTGTCAGATTATTGTATCGGTGCAGTAGGTGCGGTTAATTCTGTGTTTATTTTTAGCAATTGCGATATTAAGAATGTAAAAAAACTGCAACTTGATCCGCAGTCGCGCTCATCAAATAATTTATCAAAGGTATTGCTAAAAAATTACTGGAAGGTTAATCCGGAGTTAATTGAGGGGGCTGATGATTATACAACTTCTACAGAGGCCGAAACCGCTTTTGTGCTGATAGGTGACCGTACCTTCGGGCAAAAGGAAAAATACAAATATGTATACGATTTAGCCGAAGAATGGCGAAAATTTACCGGCCTACCATTTTGCTTCGCCGCCTGGATCGCGAATAAGCCTATCCCTAAAGAATTTGTAGATGAGTTTAACCAAGTTTTAAAGTTTGGACTGGATCATCGTGTTGATGTAATCAAAGAATTGCCCTTTCGCAATGATTTCGACCTGGAAGATTACCTGATGCATAAACTGGATTTTGATTTAACCGAAGGTAAGAAAGAAGCGTTGTACTTGTTTTTAAAGTATATAAAAGAACTTTAAAATTATTACTCTTCTTAATTAAACTAAATGCTTAACAATTAATCAAATAGGGGTTAACTGTTTGTTTTGATTGGGTATGAAGGATTTCTATTACATTTTGGGTACGGATACAAATTGTTCGTCAATTGAAATTAAAGAGGCTTACCGCAAGCTCTCCAAAAAATTTCATCCCGATCTGAACCAGAATGATAAATACTTTGAAAGTCGTTTTAGAGAGATACAGGAAGCATACGAAGTTTTAAATGATCCTTTTAAACGCAGACAATATGACTCGGCGTTAAACAAATTCAAAAAAGGCCAAACCCTAAACAATAAGGCGGATAATACATTCAAAGCTCGTCCATCTGCCATCACCAAAACCCGGCGGGGAATTGACATTGCGTTTACCCTCATTTTAATCGCGATCACTTGTATTTTTGGTGATTATGTGATCAAGGCAATCAATGCCCCTGAAAAATCAAAACATCAAGCTGCAATTGCTGCCATACCTTTGGTACCGACATTTAAGGTAAAGCATCACAAAAAAAAGCATTTTATCAAACCCCAGGTTATTGCGGCCGTTCCAAAGGTCATCAAATTAATAAAACCCGTTAAGGTTGATACTGTTAAACCCAATCCGCATCCTATACAAATTGCTCGTGTTGAGCCAAAACCTGTTAAAATTATTGCTGTGAGTAATAATCTTCTGTACACCACTATGGTAAAAGCTAATGTAACCGGCATTATAAATATGCGTGAGCAGGATAACTTAAGTTCCGAAGTTGTGCAGCAAATTCCCAATTACTCACAAGTGGAGGTACTTGACCGCGGTGATCGATATTACAAAGTGCGTTATAATAATGCTATCGGCTATGTACCCAAATGGGTAGTGCAAACTAAGTGAGTTAATAATTAAGGAAGTAACCAAAATCTCCAGCCATTCCAGTAATTGTTGTAATAAATCCAAAAATCTTCAAACGCAATGGTTTTTCCGATTGCTTTTTCCAAGTCGAATTGATTAATGTAAAATCGCCATTGATCAGTTTTTAAATCCCAAATAGCATAATTGTATTTTGGATCGTCCTGTAATTCGGTATATAAATAATCTTTGTCAAAGGCAAAATCTTTAATACTTAATTGCTCACCCGATTTTTTTTCGAGATAATTTTCTGCACCGTCTATTTGGTTCACGGTTTTATCATGTCCAATGGGTATATACGCCTCGTCCCCAAGCCCGTGATCTCCCCAATAGGTGAAGATGAATACGAAAAGTAATGAATATATGATACTCGTCAATATTTTCCAAAGTCTTCTCTTATTGTGTAATTGTCTTGATGTGAACTTATTAATTAACAGAATAATCAATATTATTAGTGAGGAATAAATAGAACTCAGTATTCCGATTTTAATCAATTCAAAGCCAAAATGAAACAGCGCAGCCATTTAGATAAAGTTTATCTAACATATGTACGATAATTTAATATTATCTCAAAACTAAATCATTGCAATTTCATTCATATCTTAACAAGTAAATATCACATCTCACAAAATGAATCAAATACAAACATTACAGGGCCAGGCAGCCCTGGTTACCGGCGCTGATAGCGGAATAGGTAAAGGCGTAGCTGTAGCCTTAGCTATGGCTGGTGCAAAAGTTATTATAAATCATGTTGACGCCCATGTAGTTGCGCAGCAAACCGTGGACGAAATTACAGCCACAGGTGGACAAGCATACGCCATACACGCTGATGTTAGTAATGAAGCCGACGTGCAGGCCATGTTTGCCGAAATGTACCAACAATATGGCACCATTGATATTTTGGTAAATAACGCTGGCCTTCAACGTGATTCCAAATTTGTGGATATGAGCATGGAGGAATGGAATACCGTGATAGGGATAAACCTAACCGGTCAGTTTTTATGCTCACGTGAAGCGGCAAAGGAATTTATTAAAAGAGGCGTGGTTGAAGGCAAGAGTAAGGCCGCCGGTAAAATTATTTGCATGAGCAGCGTGCACGAAGTGATACCTTGGGGTGGCCACGTAAACTACGCAACCAGTAAAGGTGGCGTAATGATGATGATGAAAAGCATGGCACAGGAGCTAGCTCCTCATAAGATCAGGGTAGTATCTATAGGGCCGGGCGCTATACAAACGCATATTAACCAATCCGCATGGAGCACACCCGAAGCATTAAAGAGTTTACTAACGTTAATTCCTTACAATAGGATAGGCGAACCTGATGACATTGGTAAAGTGGCGGCATGGTTAGCATCAGATGAGGCTGATTATATTACCGGTACTACTATTTTTGTAGATGGCGGCATGACTTTATACCCTGGTTTTGCCGATAATGGGTAAATAAATTGTTAAAAAAGGGTTAATTTAAGGTTGATTATCGATTTAGCAATGTCGAATTTACTTAGTGTATAATTTACACATTGTAATTTATACACTAAGTGCGTTGTGAAAATTTAAATTTTATGCTACAAAAGCCTATTAATTATTAAATATTCATAAAAATTCAAATTTATTGAGTAAATTAATAAATATGTCATACATTTGTTATGGATTTAAAATTTAAAACAACATGAAAAAGATATTTTTAACAATCGCAACAATTGGCCTTTTAGGCACTAGTGTTTATGCCGCTGATGGTGGTAAAAAAACCGAAAAAACTGCAACTGTTTCTTACGCTGTACAAAATGACTTTGAAGGAACTTTCAGTGATGCAACAAATGTAACCTGGACAATAACTTCAAACACTCAAAAAGCAACATTCTTATCAAATGGTGTTAAAATGACTGCTTTTTACAACATGAATGGTGAATATCTTGGTTTAACTCAGGATGTTGCTTACAGCACAATTGGTGAGAAAGCAAAAAAAGAAATCGCTTCTCAATATGCTGGCTATGACGTTAATGAAGTAATTAAATTGGAAACAAACGGCGCAAACACAAACTTTGCTGAAACTGTTTACTTTGTTGATTTAAAAAGCAGCGCTGCAGAAGTTTTAGTTAGGGTAAACCAAAGTAATGATGTTTTCTTTTTTCAAAAAGTGAAATAATAAATTACCCTAGTACAATTTACTAAGCCATTGCGAAAGCAATGGCTTTTTTGTTGTTATAAGAAATCGCTGAACGTAGATATATGGCTGATTAAAACAAATTTTAACTCCAGGCATTATTAAGTAATACTATATTATTATGCCTAAGACAATAATTATATCAAACCGGTTACCAGTAAAAATTAATAAAAGCAATAATGAATATCAACTTTCTCCAAGTGAGGGCGGGTTGGCTACAGGTTTAGGATCGATATACAAAGAAGGAGATAACGTTTGGATTGGATGGCCAGGCTTTGAAGTGGAGGATGAAAAGGATCAGCATACTATCAATAAAAAGCTGCATGAACTTAGCTTATTACCGGTATATTTAACACAACAGGAGATCAGTGAATATTATGAAGGTTTCTCGAACGAAGTACTGTGGCCGGTATTCCATTATTATGCATCAAGTTATGCAAGCTATAGCCAGTCTAACTGGGACTTTTACAAATTGGTAAACGAGAAGTTTAGAGATGCTGTTTTAAAAGTCGCTGAACCGGGGGATACTATCTGGATCCATGATTATCAACTATTACTGTTGCCTGCATTGTTAAGAAATGCCCTGCCTGATGTTTCCATAGGTTTTTTTCTGCATATACCTTTTCCATCACATGAAATGTTCAGATTAATCCCCTGGCGTTCAGAATTGCTTGAAGGAATGCTCGGTGCTGATTTGATAGGATTTCATACGTTTGACGATGTGCGGCATTTTCTTAGTGCTGTTACCCGGGTGTTACCTGTAACATCATCGGCCAATATTATCAGTTCTAATGACCGTTCAATAGTAGTTGAGTCGTTTCCGATGGGAATAGATGAACATAAATACGCAACGTTGCCAAAACAAAAGGACGTAATTGATCAAATCAAACAGATAAAAGAAAGCTTTAAGCACACCCGGTTAGTGTTATCAATTGACAGGTTGGATTATAGTAAAGGCATTTTGCAACGATTAGAAGCATTTGAGCTTTTGTTAAAATTACACCCTGAATATATCAATAAAATAGCCCTCTATATGATCGTTGTGCCTTCGCGCGATAATGTACCGCAATATCAGCACCTGCATGATGAGATCGACAAAAAAGTTGGAAGTATTAATGCCATTTATCGCACAATGGACTGGACACCTGTACATTATTATTACCGTTCATTTCCGATAGAAACGCTTTCTGCATTATATTATTCGGCCGATGTTTGCCTGGTAACACCAATGCGAGACGGCATGAACCTGGTTAGTAAGGAGTATGTGGCCAGCAGAATAAACAATGATGGTGTGCTGATATTAAGTGAGATGGCTGGCGCATCTAAAGAATTAATTGATGCTATTATAGTAAACCCAAATAACATTGGGGAGATATGCCGTGCTATTATACAAGCACTAAATATGCCACTTGCCGAACAACAAAGCAGGATGCAACAAATGCGCCAGTTGGTTAGCAAGTTTAATATTACCCATTGGGTTAAAATTTTTATGGAGCGTTTAAAGGAAGTTAAAACCTTGCAACGATCTATGCAGACAAGACATGTAAGCGGCTCTACGGGGCAATCGATAATTAATCGTTATGCGAAAACCAAAAAAAGGCTGATCTTTTTGGATTATGATGGCACGTTAGTGGCTTTTAAAGCTAACGTTGCCGATGCAAGTCCGGATACTGAGCTGTATTCTTTATTAGACCAACTTGCTGAAGACCCGGCAAATCAAGTGGTATTAATAAGTGGCAGGAAGCATGAGAACCTGAGCAATTGGTTTGATGATAGAAATATTTACCTGATTGCTGAACATGGGGCATGGCATAAACAGCAAAATACCAGATGGCATAAAATACAAGGCTTGTCAGACCATTGGAAACTGGACATTTACCCGATAATGGAAACCTACGTTGACCGTACACCGGGATCATTTATAGAGGAGAAAACATATTCATTGGCCTGGCATTACCGTAAAGCTCAAAAAGGCTTGGGTGAACTAAGAGCAAATGAATTGATGAATAACTTAAAATATCAGGCGAATGATAAGGGCTTGCAGCTTTTGCCAGGAGATAAGGTACTGGAAATTAAGAATATGGAGATAAACAAAGGTAAAGCCGCTTTAACGTTAACTGCAAATGGGGATTACGATTTTATTATGGCCTTCGGTGATGATTATACCGATGAAGATTTATTTAAAGCATTACCCGACTCTGCAATTACCATAAAGGTAGGGAGCAATATATCAGCAGCTAAATTTTATTTAAGAAACCCCGCAGAAGTTAGGCGTTTTTTGTTTGACTTGACAGAAAGCACCGTTTTACACGATAAATCTATTTAATTACTTGTAATTCTGAGCGCAGCGAAGAATCAACTTCGACCTGCCTAGCGAACTTTGGACAGTTAAAAGATTCTCCACTCCGTTCAGAACGACAAAATTTAAAATATATCTTATAAGAATACCGGCCTATCCAACTTCATAGCTATCCGGTATGCGGCATTCATTAAACCAACGTGGCTGTAAGCCTGCGGAAAATTACCCCATTGACTGCCATCATTTTCATCTACATCCTCACTAAACAATAACAGGTGATTAGAAAATTGTAAGAGGTTTTCAAATTCTTTAATAGCATCATCCATGCGGCCGACCGCTGCCAAAGCTTCTACATACCAGAAAGCGCATATTAAAAATGTGGTTTTGGGCCTGCCGAAATCATCTTTATATAAATACCTGTAAAATAGACCATTATCTGTTTTTAACTCTTTTTCTAATGCAATTAAATGATCCTTTGCTTTGTCTGAAGCGGGGTCAAGGTAATTCATCAAAATCAATTGCAAGGTGCTTGCATCCAGGCTTGTTCCTCCGGCAGCATTGGTATAAACTTTTCTTACCGGGTCATAACAACTTTCAATATGTTCGGCTGCGCGATTTTTCATGGCGATCGCTCTATTTACTAGGTCTTCATTATTAATTGTTCTTGCCATTTTTTCAGCAGCGGATGCACCGGCCCATTGAAACAGGTTGCTGTAACAGTGAACATCAGCCATATTTCTAAATTCCCAGATCCCGGCATCTTTCTCATCTATGGTAGCTTCTATTTTCGCCAGTAAAAATTCCAGCCATCGCGCGGAATCTTTCCGTTCAGAAAAGATAAAACGATGGTCGGTATACAAGGGTAGAAGCGAGATTAGAACCTGGCCATAAATGTCATTTTGGATGTGTTCATAGGCCTGGTTACCAATTCGTACCGGTTGGTTACCCTCGTAACCTTCCAAATCATCCAAAATAATTTCAGTAAGCTTTTTTTGGCCGGTTATGCCATAAAGCGGTTGGTATCTTTTTTCTTCGGCCACGGAAATATCGGTTACATATCCAAAATATTTCTCCATCTCTTCAAAGTGGCCTATGTGGTTTAAGGCAGTGATCACATAGTAGGTATCACGCAGCCAGCAATAACGATAATCCCATGTACGCCCACTTCCCGGCGACTCAGGTAAACTGGTTGTACTGGCAGCAATAATGGCTCCTGTATCTTCATACTGGTGAATTTTAAGTGTTAAAGCTGAACGTATCACCACAGGCTGGTAAAATGTAGCTATTGATGAATGTTTGATCCAGGTTTGCCAGTATTGAGTTGTTTCTCTTAAAAAACGCTCTGCTGTTGAAATAAGCGGAGCCTCCAATGGTTCACCATAAGTTAACACTAAATATTTGGGTTCATTCAATACAAAAGCGTGCTCATCAAAAACATAACTTATCGGAATATTTGTTGTAAGCCTGATATTTTCATCCCCACCCAAAAACTGAATATGATTACTTCCGCGGTTCACATTCAATTTTGTCTTACCATAATCAGATACCGGTGTGCATTTAACAATAACACGGGGCGAACCATTAATTGCTTCTATCTTTCTGATCAGCATTAGTGGTTTATAATAACGCTGATTTGAGTAATAGCGTGGCGCGAAATCCGTTACGCGGTAAGAATTATTTTCATCTATAGTGATTTCGGTGACTAAAACATTGGTGTTTTCGAGATAGTATTGATGCGATGAAAACTCGCCTTTAGGCAAAATAGAAAATTCACCACCTTTCTTTTTGTCTAATAATCCGCCAAAAATAAAAGTGCTGTCGAAACGCGGCCAGCATAGCCATTCAATGTTAGTATTTGTATTAATGTGCGCTAAAAAGGCGCAATTACCGATAATGCCGGTAGTATAAGTGTGTCTTGCCATAAAATATAAGCCTACGTTGCTTTAAGTACTGTTTAACAACCATTATAGCATAATGTTGAGCACACACCATAATTTTATATTAGCTATTGATTTTTAGCGCAAACAAATTTATATTAGTGTAATATTTAAAAAGATGGGATAAATGTGATGTGTATGCGCACACGCTTACGGAATTTTTAAATGGTTATAAACGGTTACTACCCTATTAATAATTAACTATTTAGCCAAATAAATAATTTTATTTGGTTATTAATTATTTTATATATTTGAAAAAGACAGGTTTCTATTTTCCTTTCTGATTATTAAACCAATTTATATTCAGTTTGGCTTTAGTTATAATGTTTTTAACACGAATTATTAATACGATTATTTTATTATGAAAACTGGAAAAGTAAAATGGTTTAACACACAAAAAGGTTACGGTTTTATTGTAACTGATGATGGTAAAGATCTGTTTGTACACTTTAAAGATGTACAAGGCGGAGTAAATGCCATTAAGGATAACGATAGCGTTACCTATGATGTGGAAGAAGGCAGAAAAGGACTACAAGCAGTAAATGTAAAAAAAGCATAGGACTACCACTTCAAAAACTAAACTAACTAAACTAAAAACTAAACCTCTGTGTAATAACAGGGGTTTTTTTGTTTGAAATTGGCAGCAATTATATATTTTAGCCAAACCAATATAAAAACTATATATGACCGAACCATCATCCGCACGCACAAACAGAAACGTGATTTTTTTAGTGATTGTAGCTTCGTTAGGATATTTTGTTGATATATATGATCTACTGATATTTTCGATAGTAAGAAAAGCTAGTTTGTTAGGCATTGGCGTAAAACCTGCAGACGTACTAGGCGATGGCTTATCGATCATTAACTGGCAAATGTTCGGCTTACTATTAGGCGGTGTTTTATGGGGCGTTCTTGGCGATAAGTTGGGTAGGATAAAAGTACTTTTTGGGTCGATATTATTATATTCCATTGCCAATTTTGCTAATGGGTTTGTGCATAGTGTGGATACTTACATCCTTGTACGTTTTATAGCAGGAGTGGGGCTTGCCGGTGAATTAGGCGCAGGCATAACGCTGGTAACCGAAACCATGAGCAAGGAAAAGCGTGGTTACGGAACGATGATTGTTGCTGTAGTAGGCCTTTTCGGCGCTGCCGCTGCCAACCTGGTTGCTAAACATGGGTTACCGTTCCATTTCTCTGCCGATCATGCTAATTGGCGCGATGCTTATTTTGTTGGGGGATGCCTGGGTATCATTTTGCTTTTATTACGTTTAGGTACTTTTGAATCGGGCATGTTTAAAAACATGGAGCGCAAAGAAGTATCGAAAGGAAACTTCTTCACTTTATTTACAAGCTGGGGTAGGTTTAAAAAATATATTTATTGCATTTTAATTGGGGCGCCGCTTTGGTACGTGGTAGGCGTATTGGTTACACTCAGTCCGGAATTTGGTAAGGCATTGGGCGCTAAAGATGTATTGAGCGCGGGGGATGGCATATACTACACTTATTTGGGTATAGCTTTAGGTGGCATATTCGCCGGTTTAATCTCACAAATTACCAAATCCAGAAAGCTAACCATGTTTATTTTCCTGGTTGCCTCAGCAATCAGCGTAGTGGTTTATTTGACTGCTAAAGGACTTAACAGCGAGCAATTTATATGGATATGCCTGTTTATGGGTACCTGTGTGGGATATTGGACAACCTTTATTACTATTGCCGCGGAGCAGTTTGGCACCAATATTCGCGCTACGGTTACTACTACTGTTCCAAATTTTGTAAGGGGATCATTAATACCCATAAACATTATTTTTGTGGCGCTTACTAAAGGGTATGGCATGATAAATGCCGCTTATATTATGATGGGGGCATTAACGCTCATCTCGTTATTTGCAGTAAGTCAGGTAAAAGAAAGTTTTGGGAAAGACTTGAATTATTTAGAAGAGAATTAGTACTTGAACAGTTGACCGATAAGTCGATTGTTTGTTTAATTTTGCTTAACATATAATATATCCTCCAATGATTTCTAAAGAAGAGATAAGTGCGGCTTACCAACTAATACAGGACGAAATTTGCGCGGCGCTTGAGCAACTTGATGGCGCAGCAAAATTTGAAGAAGAAAAGTGGGAGCGGGAAGGCGGTGGCGGTGGCCGCACACGTATCATCCAAAATGGAAATATACTGGAAAAAGGCGGGGTTAATTTTTCATCGGTACATGGCCAGCTGCCTTTGGGTGTTAAAAAAGCCCTTAATGTTGAACATGACGAATTTTTTGCAACCGGTGTATCTATCGTGATCCACCCAAACCACCCGATGGTGCCTATTATTCACATGAACATCAGGTACTTTGAAATGCCATCGGCAGATAGTGAAAACCCGGTACGCTGGTTTGGCGGGGGGATAGACCTTACCCCGCATTATGTATTTGAGGATGATGCTAAATTCTTTCATCAAAATTTAAAATCGGTTTGTGACCAGTTTAACCATGATTTTTATACACGGTTTAAGCATTGGGCCGATGATTATTTTTACATCAAACACCGTAACGAAACACGTGGCATAGGCGGTATATTTTATGACCGTTTAACAGCGACTGATACACTTAGTTGGGAAACCATATTTAACTTTTCGCAGGCGTTAGGCCGTTCATTTATCCCTACCTATGTCGAATTGGTTAACCGTAACCGTAATAAAGCATTTACTGAAGATCACCAAAACTGGCAATACCAGCGCCGAAGCCGCTATACAGAGTTTAACCTGGTTTATGATGCCGGTACAAAGTTTGGTTTGGAAACCAACGGGCGTATTGAATCAATATTAATGAGCCTGCCGCCGACTGCCAAATGGGTATATAATTACCAGGCGCAACCAGGTAGCGACGAAGAAAGAACATTAGGATTGTTGAAAAAAGGGATCAACTGGGCGTAATTATGAGGATTGTTGCAGGATTATTTTTAGCTTTTATTATACTTTCTTCTTTTCATCAGATTGATAACCTGATGGGTACCTGGCAATACGCAGGGGATATCACCAATGGAAAAAAGAGCGCGGCACCAACTGAATATTCGCTTCAACGTAATTATACATCGTCAACTTATGAGGGATATGTAATTGAAAAAGGTTACGAGCCTCAGAAATACGAAACAGGTAATTATAAATTAAGTGGCGACTCCTGTCTTGAAATACAAACATGGTGCATGCAACCATCCAATTTATTAAATGTTGCTATTCATTACCACTCTCATGTGGTTAACGATACCCTGGTTTTAACTGGTGTTTTGCCAAATGGAACCGCCGTAGAAGAGTATTGGAAAAAGATAAAATAGACCCAAAAAACAGCATCTATCTTTATTAACAATTTACCGGCCTAATTTACCTGTATTTAGCTAAAAAATGAGCTTAATGTTAGTAAAATCATGTGTGAAAATGATATAATTTCTTAACTTCGCAAGTCGTTAAAAACCCCAATTTTTAACGGAAAATTATAAACAAGATTTTCACAAAAAAATACAATGGCCGAAGGAACAGAAAACGATAATCCACAAAAAGAAGACAGAATAATTTCGATAAATATTGATGAGCAAATGCGATCAGCATACATTGATTACTCAATGTCTGTAATCGTTTCCAGGGCGCTGCCTGATGTACGCGACGGTTTAAAACCGGTACACAGAAGGGTGCTTTTCGGTATGCTCGACCTAGGTTTAAATAACAACAAACCTTATAAAAAATCAGCCCGTATTGTGGGTGAGGTAATGGGTAAGTATCACCCGCATGGTGATTCATCCGTTTATGACACTATGGTGCGTATGGCGCAGGAGTGGAGCTTACGCTACCCGTTGGTTGAAGGCCAGGGTAACTACGGCTCAATTGATGGTGATAACCCAGCGGCAATGCGTTATACTGAGGCAAGGCTTGAAAAGATCGCCGAAGAGATGCTGGCCGATATTAATAAGGACACCATTGATTTCCAGTTAAATTTTGACGATTCGCTGCAAGAACCAACTGTATTGCCTGCAAAATTCCCTAACCTATTGGTTAACGGAGCATCAGGTATTGCGGTAGGTATGGCTACCAACATGGCGCCTCATAATTTATCAGAAGTGGTTGATGCTACGATAGCATTAATAGATAACCGCGATATTGAGGTTAGTGAGTTGATGCAGCATGTTAAAGGCCCGGATTTTCCTACAGGTGGTATTATCTACGGCTTTGAAGGCCCGCGTGAGGCCCTTGAAACAGGCCGCGGCAGGATAGTTTTACGTGCAAGAGCTGAAATTGAAACCTACAATGGCGAACGCGAACGTATCATTGTTACCGAAATACCTTACCAGGTAAACAAAGGGTTAATGATTGAGCGTACCGCTGAATTGGTTAATGAGAAGAAAATTGAAGGCATATCATCTATCAGGGATGAATCAAACAGAGAAGGTATCCGTGTTGTTTACGAAATAAAACGTGAAGCTAATGCTGCGATTGTATTGAATAACTTATTCAAATACACATCGTTACAAACATCATTTAGTGTAAACAACATCGCACTGGTACACGGCAGGCCAATGATGCTGAATTTGAGAGATCTTATTCATCATTTTGTTGAGCACAGGCATGAGGTTGTTGTACGCCGTACCAAATTTGAATTAGCTGAAGCACAGAAACGTGCCCATATTTTAGAGGGTTTGTTGATCGCTTTAGATCATTTGGATGAAGTGATCCGCCTGATACGCAGTTCAAATACACCTGACGACGCGAGGGAAGTGTTGATTACTCAATTTAATTTAAGCGACATACAGGCACGCGCCATATTGGATATGACCCTAAGAAGGTTAACCGGACTGGAACGTGATAAGATCAAGGATGAATATGATGGCTTGATGAAAACCATTGATTATTTGAATTCTATTTTAGCTGATGAAGGTTTGCGTATGCAGATCATCAAGGACGAGCTCTTAGAGATCAAGGAAAAATATGGTGATGAGCGTAAAACCGAAATGGTTCACTCATCGGCAGAAATGAATACCGAAGATTTTATTGAGGATGAGGATGTGGTAATTACCATTTCGCGCGAGGGTTATATTAAACGTACAGCTTTAACGGAATACCGCAGGCAGGGCAGAGGTGGTAAAGGATCATTAGGCAGTAATAGCCGCGATGCCGACTTTATCGAGCACCTGCTGATCGCATCAAATCACAACTATATGTTGTTCTTTACCGAATCAGGACAATGTTTCTGGTTGAGGGTATTTGAAATCCCGGAAGGAACGCGAACTTCAAAAGGCCGCGCCATTCAGAACATCATCAATATCCCTAAAGAAGAAAACATTAAGGCTTATATCAAATTAATCAGCCTTAAAGACAAAGAATACCTGGAGAATAACTACATCATCATGTGTACCAAGAAGGGTACTATTAAGAAAACATCGCTTGAAGCATACTCACGTCCGCGTGCAAATGGTATCAATGCGATCAACATTAATGATGGGGATTCATTGTTAGAAGCAAATTTAACCAGCGGTAACAGCGAGATTGTAATGGCATTGAAATCAGGCCGGGCAATACGCTTTAACGAGGCTACGGTTAGGCCGATGGGTCGTACAGCGACAGGCGTGCGTGGCATATCACTTGATAATGATAATGACGAAGTGGTTGGCATGATCAGTATTGACGATCCGGAAACTACAGTTTTGGTGGTATCAGAAAAAGGATACGGTAAACGTACCGATATTGATGATTACCGTGTTACCAACCGTGGTGGTAAAGGTGTTAAGACACTTAATGTTACTGATAAAACCGGAAACCTTGTCGCCATTAAAGGTGTTACTGATAAAGAGGATCTGATGATCATTAATAAATCAGGTATCATTATCCGCATTGCAATTAGTGAATTAAGGACTATGGGCCGTGCTACGCAAGGTGTACGTTTAATTACCCTTAAAGGCGATGACGAAATAGCATCAGTTGCAAAAATTGAGCACGATGAAGAGGAGGAATTAGATGAAGCAGTTGCCGAAGCACATGATGCGGAAGCGGCGGTAGATACCGACGGTGATACTGAAACCAAAGGCGATGAGCCCCCAACTGATGAAGTAACTGAATAAAAGTATATGCTGAACCGTAAATTAATAATACCGGTTTTAATATTAATGTTCGCTACGAGCTTAGCCTTCTGCCAAACGGAAGTGTTTAAGCCTGTAGTGAACAATTTGGCTTTATATAAGCAAAAAAAAGACCTGAAGTTCCTAGCGGCCGCTAAAAAATCAATAGACAGCCTTGTTACTAATCATGCCGATTCCGCTGATTATAAAAAAAGTATTTACAGGGCGCTGGTAAATTCCACCATTTTATATATCGACTCGCTAAATAAACTTAAGCAACCAGCAACATTGTTTCCCCAAACTACAGATCTGGTAAACAAGCTATCTGCCAATAAAAAAAGTACGAGTTTTCAGGATCAGCTTGATTATATAAAAAAATGCCTTGCAAATGTATATATCAGAATTGGTTTTCAATATATGAACACATCCGATTTTGTAAATGCTGAGCAAGCTTTTTTAAATGCCCAAAAATACGTACCGTCATTTAAACAGCTTGATTTTTATATTGCTTACTCTAATAATAAACTTGGAAATTTACAGGATGCCGCGAAATATTATAATCATTTAATTGACGCGGATACGGCCAGGGCTGAATATATTGAGGCTGCCGCGAATATTTATAAATCAATAGGGGATACCTCCAAGGCTCTTGATGTGATCAAAAAGGGCAGGAGCCGTTTCCCCAATGATAAGTTGCTGTTGATGAACGAAGCCAACATCTATAGTAATAAAAAGGCTTATTCTGCGTTAGAGCCTTTATTAAAACCACTAACAGAGACTTACCCCAACAGTGCCAGTGTAGCATTTGTGGCTGCAAATTGTTATGATAATCTTAAC
The DNA here is from genome assembly GCF_013408825.1 of Mucilaginibacter tundrae. Taxonomy (GTDB): domain Bacteria; phylum Bacteroidota; class Bacteroidia; order Sphingobacteriales; family Sphingobacteriaceae; genus Mucilaginibacter. The sequence goes on along the minus strand of NZ_JACCBZ010000004.1, from coordinate 454,519 downwards.
CAATACAAACTAGCTGAAACGTACTATTTACAGGCTATAGATATTAACGGATCGGTATATGACCCAATATTTAACCTTGGTTTACTATATTTCAAAGAAAGTTTAATTTTTCCGTCAGAGAAAATAAAAAACATTAATCTTGCAGCATCGATGCTTGAAAAAGCTAATGAAATATCGCCTAATGACATCCGGGCTTTACAGGTTTTGCAACTTGTTTACACACAAACACAAAACAAAAACCAATTAATAAGGGTAAATAATAAATTAAAACAGTTAAATAATCAATAACATCACTATGAAAATAAAACTCTTGATGACAGGCCTGATGGGCTTAGTATCAGTAGCAGCGTTCGCACAAAAAGGCGAATTAAATAACGCCAAAGAAAAATATGATAGCTATTCTGTAGAGAAGAGCAATAAAATAACAAAAGTACAGGGTGGAAAAGACCTGGCGGAAGCAAAAACATCAATCGATAAGGCGTCTGTTAATGAAAAAACAGCAAGTTTACCACTAACTTTTGCTCTCAAAGGAGCTATATATTCATCATTGGTTTTAGATGATAGCATTCCTGCCAATAAAGTCGCAAACTTTGCGGTAGCTGAAGAGGCTTTAAAAAAGGCAAAAGCTTTAGATTCTGTTAAACAGGAAAACAAAAAAATGATACATGATGCCGATCTTAATTTAGCCTCATATCAATTTGACTTAGGAAGAGCGGAATTTCAAAACAAAAAATTTGAGGATGCTTATAAATCATTCAATTATTATTACCAGATAGCTCCAGATGATACTTTAGCATTATACGTTACAGGCCTATCCGCTGCAAACGCAGGCGATAGTAATCCTAAATATTATGGTTATGCCGTAACATCATATAATAAATTGCTGACTACAAATTATTCAAATAAGCCAACCATTTACTATGACCTGACGAATATTTATTTAGCCACTAAAGACACCGCCAATGCTTTAAAAACAGTAAGTGCTGGTGTTGCCGCATATCCGGCAGATAATAATTTACGTAGAAGAGAAATTGAAATCGGCTTACAATCGGGCAAACAGGATATTTTAGTTGACAAAATAAAAAGCGCCATTGCCGCTGACCCGAAAAATAAGACCCTATATTATTATTTAGGTTTAACATACTCACAAATAGCGGAAGCTTATGGCAATCAACAGAAGAAAAGCAAGGTTGTTGCCGATAAAGCAGCTTTAGAAACAAAAAAAGTTGATAATTATCATTTAGCTGCTGAACAATATAAAAAGGCAGTTGATTTAGATCCTAATTATTTTGAAGCTAACTTGAACTTAGGTTATGTAACCTTAAACCCGGCGATTGATGAGTACAATGCTGCAAATCAATTACCATCAAGCAAACAAAAAGAATATGAAGCTGCTGTCGCAAAATCAAAAGCAGATTTTGAAGCTGCCAGACCATATTTACAAAAAGCTGTAGATTTGAATCCAAAATCATACGATGCTTTAAATAATTTAAAAACTTATTATTTAGGTACGCAAAACACCGCAAAGGCTAATGAGATCCAAAAACAAATGGATGCGTTAGGGGGTAAGTAGAATAGAATAAATATAGGGAGTTATATAAACTCCTTATATTTTCAAATATCAACTTAACATAATGTTAATTATGAGGTATTTTGTTAGGGATGTTTTGAAAGCGATTCTGATCTTTTTGTATTGTCCAAAACAAAATGTGTAGTGTTAGTAAAACGAAATGTGTAGGATTTTGGGAGAGTTATTAACTTTTTCTTCTCTTAGCTAATATAGCAAAATTTTCTACTGTACGATAAACATCTCCTAAGTGTTCGCAACTTTTTGAAGCACTATTGATTAGTAGTTGGTTTTTAAAACCGTTTTGTCTAAATAGTTCTCGTTTTTCGTTATTTGATGGCGGGTCTAAGGTTATAAACATGTCAATTCGTCGAAACAATTCAGGAATTCCTTGCAGTTGTTTACTTCTTTGATCGAGAAGTTCAGCATGAAAATAATTAGGCCCGGCCAAGATAACTCCAGTATTACTTTTAACGGCATCTCTCAAATCATGTAAACATAAACGTTGATTGTGGCTAAGTTTGCCGGCTTCATCGATTATCAGTAAATGTTTACCTGGTAACTGGGCTAAGTGATAACCAATGCTTTCAATAATGTCGTAAAGTCTGCTCGTTTTGTAAACATTGCTCCATCCTGATCTCTCTAATATTTTGTTATAAAAATCTTTATTGGACATTGCTCTTTTTAGCGAGATATAGTGAACATTATTTTTATTATTTAAAATAAAATGCTCAAACGTAGAACTTTTTCCATAACCAGGTTCGGCCACAATGCCATACATGCGGGAATATCGCATGCAGTCATCACATGCTTGCATTATGGTACAATAATTAGTACTTTCTATAATTTTTTTGTTTTGGTAATCCAATAATAAATCTAGGTCAAAATGATTCGCATCAAATTCATAAAAATTTTCCACTATCTTATTAATTTATTATTCCCTTTTATATGAAACATTCGTTCCACCGAAGCCATATAATCAGGTATTTCTTCACTGGAAATATTATTATCGCTTGCTTTAGGGACTTTAATGACTTTAAGATTTGGGGTTTTAAGAGGAAAGTGATAATTTCTAACAGCCCCAGCAACTAAATTTTTTGAATCATATTTTTCTGATATTAATTCCATAGGCGATGGGATTAATTCATTTTCATTATTTAAATGGTCTTTTGACATCTTTAATAATTGTTTCTTTAACTGATATCTTTTTGCACCAAACTTTCTTATTGCAGCCTTATCCTCTTCATTTTGTTCTACCTGAGCCAATGGGAAATTAACATGAAGTTCAAGTTCACAAATCGAAAAAAAACTGTCTATAGTGTATATATAAACTTTGTGCATGTTTCCTGGATCATAACGCACGATCAATTCCTTTTAGAAGTATTTCAGAAGGATTTTAACATGTTCTGCATATAATAGGTATTGATAGGTTTTATTATCATATTGAATTTTAAACCCAGCTTTCTTTAAAAAAATAAATTTTTCTTTGAAAATGACATACCGATATAAATCGACGTCTAAAACTTTTATTCCATTTACCAATTTATTATTTGCAAATAATAAATTTGGTGTCGAATTTTTGAATAAGTATGTAGAATTATATTCTTTTATCTGTTGATGTAAAAATGCCTCTAATTCTGGTCGCGATCGAATATTCTTTTTCATTTTATATTCTTGAATTAAGTCAGAGTTTGGCTTACCGCATTCATCCTTGCTTTTTATTCCATCGCCCAAGTATCCTTTTTTTTCTTTTAAATACATTCGTCCGAAAATCCTAAACCAAACTTCCACAGAGCCCTTATCTGAAGGATTTAAGGGGACATGGCGACGGACTAATACACCAAGTTTTTTAATCTTTTCAATAAATCGTTGGCAATCTGCTCCATTTAGAGATGGAAGATTGGACATTCCGGAGCCATTGACCACCATGTTCCGGAATATGGAACAGTTAGTTCCGCTACACTTTGACCATATCAATACATTGATTCTTAATTGGCATTTTAAAAGTCAACTACACAAATCGGTGCTTTAAATCCTGCGGAATCGCTTGGTCAGGCGTCCCATAATATCCAAATAAGGAGCTGAATATAAGTTACTTATAATAAGATAGCAACAATTCTTTTTATTAACAATCTGAAAAATGCACAAAAGAAACAATTCGTTTTGGACACTTAATGAATTAAAACTGGCTTTGAATGCCTATAAACGTTTTTTTAGTAGATATCTGTCAAATTAAAAGAGACACATTTTGTTTTGGACAACGCATTTTGCTTTTCTCGTGTGCTTTATTGTTTTTATAACTAATACTCAGGATCCCTGTGGAGAGCTTGCGAGGACGAATCTCGTTTCTATACAGATTAAAATATTTGTGCAAGCGTAAGCGCTCTTAAAATATTTCCGATCTGGCAGGGCGCTTGTTGGTTCTATTGAGGATTTTTTGTTTCATTGGTCAACGGATCAATCGCGGTAAAATTTTGATGACAGGCAACCTAATTTAGCAGACTATCGTAAATTTGATAAAACACCATTGACAAAACAAAACAATCAATCATGATCAAGAAATATTATTGCCTGTCTTTTTTAATTTTCAGCTTTTCACTACTAACAACCTTTTCTGGTTTTGCCCAATCGAAGATGTTGGGAAAAGGAGATGTAGCGCCTGTATTTACCGCCCAGGCTAGCCTGGCTGGCAGTGAATTTAATTTTTCATTAAAAAAATCCCTTGCTAAAGGGCCGGTTGTAGTCTACTTCTATCCTTCTGCCTATACCGGCGGCTGTGATGCGGAAGCTCATGCCTTCGCTGCAATGAAAGATAAATTTACAGCAGCCGGAGCCACTATTATCGGTATATCCGGAGACGATATTCAACGACTGAATACATTTTCTGCTGATCCAAATTATTGTGCGGGCAAATTCGCGGTCGCCTCGGACGCTGAAGGCAAAATTGCAGCGACATACGGGTTGGTAATAAATTCACCAAAGATTGGAATGAAAGACCTGCGTGGTGTAGCGCTTAACCATGGTTTCATCCCACGAACCACTTATGTCATCGGTAAAGACGGTAAAATTATAGCGATCTTTTCATCAGAAACCGATCACATTTCACCTACCGACCATGTCGAAAAATCACTGGCGATTGTAAAAGCGTTATAATTCATAGGCTTGGCCATTCTGTATAGTTGGTTCTGTTTTATTTGCAGTCTGTTTATACAATTATAAACCCTTAGAGAAATCGAACCTCAATAGGCCACTTCACAAACAGACTTAAAAGTTTCAATTGCTCTATTAAGTGGTTCGGATTAAGTCCGCGCTCAGGAACAAAAACCGCGCAAGTCGCGGTTTTTTATGCCCTTATTTTGAATAAATAAATAATTTTAATGCCCCCTACTCTATCAGTATTACTGTTTCAGCTATTTACAATTTGCGTTTATTATGCTTAAAAAACACGAAAAATAGGGGTCATTTTTCGGTAAAAACATTCTTTTTTTGATCAAAAATCAACAAAAAACAGGCAAAAATAAGCGTTTTTTAGTCGATTTTAGCGTTAAAATAGCCATTTTCAGATTAAAAAAGTGAGTGAAAGCAATCTAATAACCGCCTTTTTGAGGTCGTTTTGGCGTTTTTGTGGTAGTTTTTTGTACCAAGTGTTCCAGGTGTTTCATTTGTATCGTGGTACAGTACAGCTAATCTCTGATTTGCCGCTCCCCGACCAATGTATCGGGCAAGTGCAGCAATAGCTGCACTGCCTTCAACATACCTAATGGACTAGGGGTATTAAGTATTTTTAGCCTTAAACGGCTGATTATTATCTTGTTGTACTATCAGATTTACGGTACGCCCAACCAAAAATTAATGGGAATACCCAAAGACTGAACAGCATGGCGCACAATATGCCCCCAATAACTACCCTGGCTAATGGCCTTGAACTTTCAGATCCGATACCATGCGATAGCGCTGCCGGGCATAAACCGATAGCTGCCATTAGCGCGGTCATCATCACCGGCCTGATCCGGGAGTTCACCCCCAGCTTTATGGCGGTATATAAGGTTAGCCGGTCGCCTTTAATGCTTTCCAGATTGTGTTTAAATACGGTGATAAGCAACACACCATCCTGTATACAAATCCCGAATAGGGCTATGAAACCAATACCGGCAGAAATACTAAAATTAGTACCAGTGATCAGCAGCGCGGCTATACCGCCAACAATGGCGAACGGTACATTCAGGAATACCAATGCCGCATCTTTAAAATTGCCGAACATGACGAAGAGCAGTAAAAAGATGAGCGCCAAACTAACCGGAACTACCTGGGTTAACCTTTTTTCAGCGCGCTGCTGGTTCTCGAAATCGCCCTGCCAGGCCATATGGTAACCACGTTTCAGTTTAACTTTAGCATTTACCTTTTGCTGTGCTTCCCGAATAGTACTGCCCATATCCCTGCCACGAACAGAAAACTTAAGGGTAGCGAAACGTTCATTTTCATCTCTGAAAATTAAACATGGACCGGTTTTTTGGCTGATTTCCGCAATTTCCTTAATAGGGACCTTGGAACCGCTTTGCGTAGGCACTAATAAGTTACCGATATCCTCAGGTGTTTCACGGAATGCTGCCGGAAAACGTATTCTTATATCAAATGTCCTTACGCCTTCATATAATGTGGATGCCGCCTGTCCGCCTATCGCCATTGATATTACAGCATTGGCATCACTGGTTGACACGCCGTATTGTGCCATTTTCTGTTGATCCAGATTAATATCTAATTCAGGTAACCCAATACTTTTTAGTACCCCTAAGTCCTCTATACCCCTTACACCTTTTAGTACCTTGTAAATATCATCGGTTTTTTGCTCCATATAATTAAGCGAGTCACCATATACCTTTACCACGATAGAACCCTTAACCCCTGATACCGCCTCCTCCACGTTATCACTTATCGGTTGCGAAAAGTTAAGATCAGCACCAGGTAGAATGGATAGCTTTTTGTTCATTTGAGCTATCAGTTCTTCTTTAGTCACCTTGGGTTTCCAATCGTCCTCGGGATACATGATTACGTCGAATTCGTTATTATAGAAGCCTGCCACATCTGTACCATCATCGGGGCGGCCAGTTTGTGATACCACGTATTTTACTTGTGGGAAAGTCATCAATATTGACCGAACCTGTTTGGATGTCTCTACAGATTTATCCAGTGATACACTGTAAGGCAACTGAACCCTTAACCAAATGGCGCCTTCATCAAGTTCAGGTAGAAATTCACTGCCTAAAAATTTGAATGATAGCAAGCCGATAACCATCACGATAAGGGAGGTAGTAACTACCAGTGTCTTATACTTAAATGCCTTTGTAAAACCGCTAAGCATAAAACGGGTAAGGTTGTGAACAAAAGGATTGTGCTTTTCATGCACATTTTTTCTCAACAACATGCTGATTAGTACGGGCACCAGGGTTAACGTAGTAATTAAGGCCCCTAATAATGCAAAGCCCAATGTATAAGCCAATGGCGAAAATAATTTACCTTCCACTTTTTGGAAAGCGAACACCGGCAATAGACCTGTAATAATAATTAGCTTGGCGAAGAATATTGCTTTACCCAATACGGCGCCATTGTTTTTGATCAATCCAAGCTTGGATAGTTTGTTAAAACGATCCATACCCATTTGTATGGCTTTATGATCCAGGATGACGAACATCCCTTCAACCATTACTACCGCGCCATCAATAATGATCCCGAAATCAACTGCGCCTAATGACAATAAATTGGCCGACATGCCCATTAAATGCAGGCAGATAAAGGCAAACAGCAACGCCATTGGTATAATGATCGATACAATTAGCGTGGTACGCCAATTGAACATGAACAGCGACACCAGAAATGTAACCAGTAAAATACCCTCAATCAAATTATGCAATACGGTGTGTGTAGCGTACCCAATAAGATCTGAACGATCATAGTAAGGTACAATCTTGGTATCCGCCGGCAATACATCATTATTCAGTTTATTAATTTCCGCCTTTAAGGCTGTAACCACATCGGTCGGATTTTCGCCCTTGCGCATTACAATAATTGCTTCAACAGCGTCCTCATCGTCAACAACCTGTCGTTTACCGTTTTTATCAATAATAGCATCGCTCCTTCCTACCCAGCCTAAACGTGGTAAATTTGAGATCGAAACATTAGCTACATCACCTACCAAAACAGGCACGCCATTATTATTGCTGATGACAATATTTTTAATTTGATTAATATCTTTGATCAAACCAAGTCCCCTTACTGCAAAGGCCTGGTTATTTTGGATGATCATATCACCACCAACGTTGATATTGGTTTTTTGTACTGCAGCGAAAACATCCAGCGGGGTAATGCCCAATGTAGTCAGTTTGCCCGGATCAACCGTAATCTCATAGGTCTTGGTTTTACCACCAAAGCTGTTGATATCGCCTATACCTGGGATGGCCCTTAATCTACGGTCAATCACCCAATCCTGTATGGTTTTAAGTTCCCGTACATCTCTGAAAGTGCTTTTTAGCGTATATCGAAAAATCTCGCCGGTTGGCCCGGTTGGTGGTTGCACAGATGGGGTGATGCCATTAGGTAAAGTAGCGTTGGCCAGTAAGAACATTACTTGCTGCCTTGCTTCCTGATCTTCTACATGATCATCAAAAATTACTTTTACATAACTTAAACCAAATATGGTGGTTGAACGCAGGCTAACCTTTTTCTGAACCGGGTTTAAAGCGATCTCTATTGGAATAGTAACCAATTTTTCAACCTCTTCTGCACTTTGGCCCGGCCATTGTGTAATAATATCTATTTCGGTATTGGTTACATCGGGGAAAGCCTCAATAGGCATTTGAATAAATGTAATTATGCCACCAACTATTAATGCCCCTGCTAAAAACAGGATCAGGTATTTGTTTTTTAACGAAAAGCCTATAACACCTCTAAGAAATTTTATCATTTTCTGTATATGTTATATTAACTGTTTAATGAACCATAAATAAGTATGGCGTTTGACGCGATCACACATTCACCGGGCTTTAAACCACTTTGAATATAAGCAGTGGTGCCATTGTTGCTGATGAGCTGCACTGGCCTTATCTCGACATTATTTTTACCGGTAAGCACTACAACATAATACTGGCTATTATCAAATACCAGCGATTTGGCCGATACCGAGATAGCAGTTCTGTTCTCGTTGTTCTCCAGCGTTACGGTAGCAAACATTTGCGGTTTTAATAAATAACCAGGGTTAGGCAATACAATTCGCATTTTTAGTGTTTTTGTAGCTGGGTCGAGTGCATCCATCAACTTATCTACTCTGCCTTTAAATACTTTATCTGGATATGAAATGGTAGTAACCTTAACAGAATCGCCCTGGTGCACCTTGCCAATATTACCTTCGTACACATTAGCCTGCACCCATACATTTTTAAGATCGGAAATAGTAAATAGTCCACCGTTATTATCAGTACGTATGGCCATACCATTCGTAATGTTCATCTGTACAATAAAGCCATCTATCGGTGCTTTTATCAAGTACTCGCCATTAGTGCTATTACCGTTAATACTCAGTATTCGTTCAGCCGCGGTTTTTGCTGCCACCGCCTGCTCATAAGCAACCTGTGCGTTAGTGATATCTACCTGCGATGCGAGTCCACTCTTAAATAAATCTTTTTGTTGCGAAAGCTGTTTAGCGGTAAGCTGCACATTGGTTGCCGCGGTTATTAATGCCGAATTGTAATTGGCTACCTCGGCGCTTTTTACTACACCTAATACTTGCCCCGCTTTTACAAAATCGCCTGGTACTACTGTAACGCCTTGTACATTACCACTAACCAATGGGAATACGTTTACAACCTTGTCTGTATTAAAGTCTACCAAACCATTAAATTTAATGGCATCAGTTATGTTGGATGTCTTTACGGTGTCTACAACAAGTGTTTTCATCAGCGAATCCGGCACTACATAAGGCGCGCGAGCATCATCTGTTGCCTCTGGCCTGTTACATGAAAAAACAGTGAACAGCAGCGCGAGTGACGAAAGTAGCGGAAAGCTATATTGAAAGATTGATTTATTCATGGAGGTGTTTGATAGATATCTTATTGATTAAAAAAAGGTGTGCCTGTAACATAATTCAATTGCTCAAGCGAGATAACCCTGCTTAAAAGCTGATTATTGATGAGTAGCGTATTGGTTTTGTAGGTATCATAATAATCCAGGAATTCCAGTAAACCGATGTTCCTGTTTTCATAATTCTTGTTAACCTCTGCTATCAGGTGCGAAAACTCAGGCTTAAACTTTGGATCAAAGCTATTGGCTAACTTTTCTTGTGTAAGCGCCATTTTATAATTGGTTGCTACGTCGCTTTCAACCTGATCCTGTTGACTTTGCAATTGCACTTTACTTTGATCTATGGCAATGCGTGCCTGCTTAATACCACCCTGGTTACGATTAAAAAATGGAAGATCAAAAGATATGCCTCCACCTAAATAATTATTACCATATCCACCCAGCTTGTCATAACCTAACGAAACGGAAACATCCGGCACAGCGGTAGCCTTTTGCAATTGCAGGTTAACGTTATTGTAGTCAACCGCCACCTTTGCCAATTTATAATCGTAGCGGTTGGCGTATGCCGAATCAAGTAATTGCTGATAAGATACCGTTGCCAATACCTCCTGACCGGTAAGGTCTGCTGACACAATAGGATTGATTATTGTTCTCGGCGATAGTCTTAACAATAATTTAAGCTGACTCTCGGTAGTATCTATCCCGGTATTTAAACTCGTATATTCTACCTGCAGGGAATATAGCTGGGCTTGTATACGAAGCAATTCCTTCTCGGCGATGTTGCCTTTAGCATATTGCTGTTTATAGGCTACTAATGTTTTACTTAATGAGTTTATTTCCTCATTATAAACTTTAGCAGATTGTTGCTGATAATAAATGGTATAAAAATCATTTCTCAGCGTAAACTTTAGCGTTCTTAATAAATCAAAAAACTGGTATCTCGATTGGGTTATGCCTAATCTGGCCAACTGTATGTTTTTATTACGTTTACCAGCGGTGGTTAACAATTGCGATATACCGTAAGATTGTTCTTTATAAGCAGGCCCTTCAGATACATCGTTAGCGTAAATACCATTCGAGAAATTGAAGTTGGGATTGTTAAACAAACGCGCGGTTACCAACTGCGCACTGGCATTATCAATATTATAATGATTGATAATTAAGTTTAAGTTGCTTTTTAAAAACTGATCTTCGGCTTGTTTTATAGTGATACTAAGCGTATCAGCAGCGGTTTGCGCACGAGCGGATTGAGAAAACGTAAAACACCCAATCCATATTAATAATATAACCGTGATTTTTATGTACATGCTGCAACTGTATAAACCGGCGACTGTATACTTTAGGATGTCGTCCGATATAAACAAAGGTACATGTGGGCTATTAGCGGATACTTAATCTATCATTAGAGACACATTAGATATACATTAAAAATTTCTAATGTGAGTAGAAGTTTATCGTGAGAAAATATTAATTAGGGAATATCAAATGGAATTCTGTACCTGTATCAACAGAAGAGTTCACTATAATAATTCCGTTATGATACTTTAAAACATTTTGGGTTAATGAAAGGCCAATACCGTGCCCGGCATAATTTAGCGCATTGGAAGCCCTGAAAAAAGGTTGGAATATATTCAGAACATCTTTTTGGGTCATACCTATCCCTTGATCGCGTATTTTGATGTTAATGCCTGTTTCATTACAAAATAGTTCACAAAAAACTTCTTTACCATCTGAAAACTTTACGGCGTTTTTAATCACATTATTAATACCGATAAATAATAACCTCCTGTTACCCATTATGGTACATTTTAAACGATCATTAGGGATGTTATAGTCTATCTTTACCTGATCATTATCAAGCTCATCTACAATCTCCCAAAGTAACTCGTCCATCCTAACACTTTGTAGCTCGTAATGAGCTAAGTCCATCTGCATCAGGTCCATCAGGCTATTAATTATCTCGTTTAGCCCTTCAGTCTCTTTAATAATATTTACCAATGTTAATTGGTATTCCTCTTTTGGCCGTTCATGAAATAATGTGGTTTCTGCTTCACCGAGGATAGTGGTTATAGGTGTACGCAATTCATGCGAAGCGTTGGCTATAAATGATTGTTGGCTTTCGAACGATTGTTCGAGGTGCTCTAATAACTTATTAATACTAAGCGAAAGATTATCGATTTCATCCGTTTTATTTTCACCTACCGGCAACCTCAGATCAAGGCTTGAAGCCCTTATTCTTTTTAAGTTTCCAGTAATGTTTACAATCGGGTGCAATGCTATTTTTGAAAAGATTTTCCCAATAAAAAAGGTAATGAGTAATGAAGCCATGAAAAAAAAGATCATTACAAGACTCAGATCGTGCAGGTAATGATATCCTGCTTCATCAATAGCAGAAACAATCACAATAAAATTGCCAGAGTTATCTACATAGTAGATCCCCGTAATTTGCCGGTTTTCTTTGGAAAAATGGATCTTTTTCTGCTCGATAACCTGTTTCAGAACGTTTTGATCCCAATGAACAGAATCTTCAGGAATAAATTTAGGTTGATAGTGATCGGTATATATCCTGATGTTTTCACCAGCTAACGATTGCGGAAATTTTTTAATAACGCTTTTGAAATTCTCTTTCGAAAGATTGTCTTCGGCCAGATAGAACTGCGCAACGTTAATAGCCCGGTCATCCAGCTTGTCAAAAAAATTATTAACCCTATTATGCCCGGCGAACAGAAATATACCTGTTAATACCAACAAAAGTAATAGGGCAAACATAAAAGTAAACTGAAAAGATAGCCTATCTTTAACTTTCAATTTAAACCTCCTGTGTTTATTCTTTTATCATATAACCCATGCCAATTACCGTATGAATTAATTGACTAGGATAGCCTTTATCAACTTTGGCGCGCAAATAGTTAATATAAACATCTATAAGGTTGGTGCCCCGGTCAAAATTTATACCCCAAACAGACTCCGCTATATAAGTTCGTGATAAAACACGGTTCTTATTGTACATGAGTACTTCAAGCAATATGAATTCTTTTACAGTTAATAGTATTAAATTGCCACCTCTGGTAACTGTTTTTCGATAACAATCCATTTGCAGGTCGGCTACTTCATAAACGGTGCCGGGCAGTATGGCTGATCTGCGCCTGTCAAGTGCTTTTATCCTGGCAAGTAATTCTTCAAAATGAAATGGTTTGGTTAGATAATCGTCAGCCCCACTTTCCAGGCCTTTTACTTTATCATCCACCGTTCCGAGGGCGCTTAGCATTAATATGGGCAGTTCTTTTTTGAATTGCCTTATTTGTTTGCAAACTTCAAAGCCATTTAATTCAGGTAGTACGGCGTCAAGTATAATTAATTCAAAATCTGACTCGAGTGCCATCTTGCGCCCCATATTACCATCATAGGCCAAAGTAACTTTGTGGAATTGTTCTTCGAGGCCTTTTTTTATAAAGGCGGCAACCTTAGGTTCATCTTCAATTAACAATATATTCATAGTGGGGTTTGCTATAAAATCTTTTGCAAAGATACCTCAAGTATTTATGCCCATATTATAAATTAGAACTTTCTAATCTACATTAGAAAATTCTAATTTATATGGTGATTAAGGGTTAAATCAAATGCTGTATAATTGTAGCCAATTGGGCTATATGAATTCTATAACTAGTTTAAACAAAAAAGGATTTCTAATAGAAATCCTTTTTTGTTTATGTATAAATTATATCTCTCTGTTGGGATCCCAATTTTCCAGATAATCAGCTACTTTCTTAACGAACATCCCACCAAGAGCTCCATCAACCACACGGTGATCATATGACAATGACAAGAACATCATGTGGCGGATACCTATCATATCACCCTGCTTAGTTTCAATTACAGCAGGTTTCTTTTTGATGGCACCTACGGCTAATATTGCCACCTGTGGCTGATTGATTATTGGTGTACCCATCACATTACCAAATGAGCCAACGTTTGTTATGGTAAAAGTACCTTCTTTTACATCATCAGGTAGTAATTTACTGGTACGCGCCCGGTTAGCTAAATCATTAACCGCTTTGGTTATGCCAATCAGGTTAAGTTCATCAGCCTTTTTAATAACGGGTACTATCAGGTTTCCGTTTGGTAACGCTGTAGCCATGCTGATGTTAATATCTTTCTTTTTAATGATCTGTGTGCCACTAACCGATACATTTATCATCGGGAAATCTTTAATGGCTTTTACAACTGCTTCAATAAATATTGGTGTAAATGTGATTTTTTCACCTTCCCTGGCTTCAAATTTATCCTTAACCCTATCCCGCCATTTAACCAGTGAGGTAACATCAGCTTCAACAAAAGATGTTACGTGTGGCGAGGTATGCTTGCTGTAAACCATATGTTCAGCAATCAGTTTACGCATGCGGTCCATCTCGATAATTTCAACTTCACCGGATACCGAAGTTGCTTTTGGCTCAGGTTTTGGTTGAGGCACAGGCTGAATCTTATTTTCAGGAGTAACTGTTTTTTGCTCTGTAACAGGTTGCGGCTTTGGAGAGCTAAATACCGGCGCCTGTTGTGGAGTTATGGGCGCAGGAGTAGGCTGACTTACCGGCGCGCTTCCCGGTTTGTTTTGTATATAAAGCAACAGGTCATCTTTAGTTAAACGACCTTCGGCGCCTGTGCCAGGTATGCTATCAAGTTCGGCAATACCAATACCTTCTTGAGAAGCAATGCTCCTAACCAGTGGCGAGTAAAACCTTACATTATCATTAACCGGTGAATGATTTACCGGAGTTGTGTTTTGAAGTAATTGGTCTGTGCCAGGTATAGAATTAAGAGTTGCTATTTCGGGTTCTTCTTCTTTAACTTCAGGCGCAGGTGTAACAGGTGCAGGTTCTTTTACTGCTACAGATTCAGTAACTACTTGTGTTGGGGATTCAACAGCGTTATTTGTAACGGGTTCGCCAGCTTCCTTGGTTTCTATTACAGCTATTACAGCGCCTACCTGAACAACGTCGTCTACTTTGTAAAGTTGTTCTACCAAAGTACCCGATACGGGTGACGGGACTTCAGAATCAACTTTATCGGTTGCAATATCCATTACCGATTCGTCGGCTTCAATATAATCGCCTGGTTGCTTTAACCATTTGATTATTGTTGCTTCAGCAACACTTTCGCCCATTTTCGGTAACAATAGCTGATATTTGGCCATACAGAAATTATATAGTTAGTCTGGTCAAAATTAATCAAAGAATAGCTTACTTTTCACTATCTTTTATTAAATTATTCAACATAAATAATGCTGAAATAGCGCTTCTTTCGATGTTTTGTGTACGCTTATTACCAAATGTGAATTTCTTTACCTGCGTTTTACCCTGCTTTGCTACTCCTATCCAAACTGTGCCTACAGGCTTGTCTTCTGTGCCACCATCAGGGCCGGCAATACCGGTTACCGCTAAGGCATAGTCAGACCTAAAAGTATGCAGCGCGCCTTCAACCATCTCGGTAACTGTTTGTTCGCTAACAGCACCATATTGTGCTAAAGTTTCGGTTTTAACACCTAACATACTTTCTTTTAGCTCATATGAATAGCTTATAGCACCGCCTAAAAATACTTTTGATGCACCCGGATGTTGAGTAAACAAGTGTGATATATAACCACCTGTGCAACTTTCGGCAATTGACAGGGTTTGGTCTTTATCAGCCAAAATATTTAGTATAACCTTTTCAAAAGGTATATCTTCTTCAGCTATCACTACATTTTTAACACGTTCAATTATCCGCGCAGCAAATTCATCTACTTTTTGTTGCAATTTAGCTTCATCTTCGCCGTAGGCACTTAACCTTAAACGAACCTGCCCCAGTTTAGGCAGGTAAGCTAATTTAACATCCGATGGCAAATCATCTTCAATGTCCGCTATCCTGTTGGCTAAATATGATTCGCCTTCGCCCGCGGTTAAAATAGTTTTATGGATGATGAAAGGTAATTTTAAAGTGGCTTTTAACTTGGGTATCACCTCCTCCTCTATCATATACATCATCTCAAATGGCACCCCTGGCATCGATACATAAATTTTGCCTTGATGATTGAACCACATACCCGGGGCGGTACCATTTTTATTCAGGATAACCTCGCAATTTTCGGGTACCAGGGCTTGTTGCTTATTAACATCAAGCATAACAGCATCTTCTCCCCTTATCCGTTTAAAAATACGCTGAACATTTTCAAGAGCTTCTTTATTTTCAATCAACCCAACGCCAAAATAGCTGGCAAGTGTTTTTTTGGTAATATCATCTTTTGTTGGGCCAAGGCCGCCTGTTATCAGGATAACATCCGCACGACCAGCCGCTTCATTTAAAGCAGTTAAGATATGCTCACGATCATCAGATACCGATGAAATTTGTTTTACACTGATACCGGCGTTATTTAGCTGATGGGCAATAAATGCTGAATTGGTATCAACAATTTGGCCTATCAATATCTCATCGCCTATTGTTATTATTTCTGCAAGCATAATTATTGGTTGTTATAATAAGGATTACTGGTGTAGTCGCTTTTCTTGCTTAACTTCAAATCCTGCAAGATTGTTGATCTTACCCGTAACGTTACGTTATATGATTTGTAATAGCCAAACGGTAACCATTGCATCGACAGATCCCAGCAATGCAGATCGCGATAAATAGAAAATGAGGTAGCGCTCCCTAGCTGCCTTGCCCTGATATCATAATTGGTAGTATATTGTATCTTCCACTTTGGGGTAAGGTTAATATCGCCGCTTAACATTAATGTATTAGCTATACTGGTGCTGGTTAACTGATTAGCATACGAAAAGTTGTAATTGAATGAAATGTTCCAGGGGATCTTAAAATCGACATATGCGGATGGGTCACTGTTTAATAGTGCCAGCCGCTGCGCTTGTTGCGGGCTTTGATTTGCCACTAAAGCCCCCGCAGGCTGTCCATTTGTATGTTGCTGAAATGTGGCCGGATTAAGGCTACCGCTCATTGACACAGAAAATGAGGTAAGTGTTGGGAATTTGCCATCCTGGAAAGTATAGCGGTCAACCATTTGTACATATTTCTGTATAGCACCCCCACCTATTGAATCGCGCACGTTGGTTACGTAAGGATTTAACGAACCGGAAAAACTTATGTTAACTTTTTCATGAAACAAAGCCGTGTGTCCTGAAAACGAGATTTGGGATAATTTAAAGGAGTCCGCAGCAAAGTTATATGATGCGGCAAACGTTAAACCATCAATTAATTTGATTTTTCTAGGCGTTTGCGAAGTATCTGTGGCTTTGGGGCGCACTTTAGCTTCGATTGTGTTATCAATACTCAAATTTAGGCCTGCTTCCCTGCCTGCGGAAGGCCCCCCATATACACCATTCTGAAAAATCGAATAGTTGGTAACAGAAATTGGATATGGTATTGTAGCATTACTAACAAGGGTTTTATAATAACCAAAACTTGGATCAGAAAAATCGGGATGATAAGAAAAAGACAGGGATGGTGTCATCACTTCCCTTATAGCTATTACTTTACTATTTTTAAAGTCGGCCCTGAAGTATACTTTGGTTGATACCCCTGTACTTAAGGTATATTCCCCCGCCCTTTTAAAGCCGCCAACGGTATCAATAACCGGCAAGGTAGGATCGATCAGGTTATCACGATTATAGCTTTCCTTTATTGATTGTAAATACCATTGTTCCGTATAATTGGCCGAAGCGCTAAACTGAAAGTACTTAAGGAATGTTTGGTTAAAACCTATTGGTATTTGGTGTTGTAAGCCGTTTTGCATGCGTTGAAAGAGCGTATTGCCTTTGAATAATTCATTCTCGGGTACGGCGTTAATGTTATTTTCGGCTTGTAAACTATACCCTACAGTGATTTTTTGATACCACTTCTGTTCTCCCACCCGGTCTTTTGAATCGAAGGGACTGAGGGTTGACATGTTAAAGCTGATTGTAGGTAAATCAAGCGTAATGGTTTTAGCTGTAAGATCCTGGCTATGCGACAGGGCAACGTTAAGGTTGAACGGAGTACCAAGCCATTGCTTACTATAAGATATACTCGAGCTTAAGTTATTTTGCGTAAGCGCGTTTAAATTATATCCAACTGCCGCCGCGTTATTTTGATAAAAAGTTGATGTACCCGCATTTACCGAAGCGCTAAACGTGCTACCAGGACTGGCATTAGGGTTTTTAGTATGTGACCACGTGATGTTAAAATCTTTTTCAGGCGGATCTCCCTCCAGGCCATAGTTATGCGAACCATAACTAAGCGAAAGATTACCAGAATATTCATATCTATTTAAATAGTGGACCGTCTCGTTTAAGTCATATGATCCTTTTGAATAATAAGTTCCTTGTGTAGTAAAATCAACATAATCATTAAGCGCCAGGTAATAGCCAAGGTTTTTTATGTAAAAACCTAATTGAGAGTCCTCGCCAAAGGTCGGCAATATTACTCCAGATGTTTTATGATCAGGTTTTGGGAAAAAACCGAATGGTATGGCCAACGGTAACGGTACGCCTTCTACCTCGAGATAAGCCGGGCCAGAAATGATACGGTTTTTTTCACCGATACCTTTGGTAATCACTATACCAAAGTCGGTTTCGGGGAATGGTTTATCGCAGGTGCTGAAAAGTACATTTCGGTAGGCGGCTTCGTCATCATTAAGCTTTTTAACCTGCCCGCCTGATATAAAGTTACCCTCCTGCTCAGAGGCGGGATTATAGATCTTCCCTTTTTTGGTTTTATAATTGAATAATAATGAATCTGATTCAACAGGTTTATCCTTCCCCTGTTTGGTTATTGGTCTGCCGACATACCGGTGTGTTATAGGATCAATACTTCCGCTGGCAAAAATCAAGTTGTTTTTTTGGTCGACACGAATATAATCAGCATCCATTTCAACATCCTGGTATTTTACACGCGCTTTTCCATATAGGTACAAAATCTTGTGTACATTATCAGTTATTGTGGAATCGTCATCACTAAATTTCAGTTCTGAATCTAAACCGTCTTTGCTTTTTCGTTTCGAGGTATCAGTTTTTGCAGTTTTGACATTCTTATTACCGGCAGATTGTTTAATTTTAAGAAGTTTTTTGTCTTTTGCGGTATCGAGCTTTATTATGGTATCAATAACAGGATTGTAATTGTTTCGTATGCTAATTTTAGAAGCAGCAGAAACATTCACTATTAACACAATTTCGAGCAGAAAAAACAGTTTAATGAATTTCAAAATAGATTACGAATAGTATTTTTGCAGAAATAATTTAACAGCTCCCAAACATAATGAAAAATAAAATATTGAAAAGATTGATTTGCACTTTCTCCCTGGTATTAATATCCTTTTCGCTATTTTCTTTCCCCTTATATAACTTTAAAAACGATACCCTCACTAGTTCAGGTTATAAGCTCAGAACGGTGATTATTGATGCTGGGCACGGTGAATACGCGCCGCCGGGAGTCGGTGGGCATTATTCGCGCGGGGCATCAGGGTCATATTCTAATGAAAGAGATGTAACGCTGGCAATTGCACTTAAATTGCAAACCGCCATAGAAAAAGATCTGGAAGGGGTAAAAGTTGTTTTAACCCGCAACACATCTGAGGATGTATCGTGGGAAAAAAGGTCGGAAATAGCGAATGAGAGCCATGGAGATGTTTTTATCTCGATACACTGCAACTCGTTACCCGACAAGGTAGAGTATTCTCACGGGCGGCGTATACATGTACCAGATCGCTCCGGCAAAGGGGTATTATTATTGGTATACGGTTTTCATCGTACCAAAGAAGAAGAATCTGTGATCCGGAAAAAACTAAATGAGGACGAGGCTGTTGATGAAACCGGAAACGGTGGCGGCGACCCAAATGACCCGACCACTGTTATTTTGATGAATGCTATAAAAACCAAATACCGTAAGCAAAGCATCCATTTAGCTGATTTAATAAACACGGAGTTTGTTGACCATGACGGCAGACATAGTGATGGTGTAATTGAGCAGGGCGTATTGGTGCTCTGCCACAGCGCAATGCCATCAGTTTTGGTTGAAACAGGTTTTATAAATAATCCTGATGATGAAGCTTATTTAAACTCGGAAAGTGGTCAGGATGAAATTGTAGCATCGTTAGTACGGGCGTTAACCAATTACAAAAAAGAAGTTGAAGATGCCGCCGAGTAACAAAGTTTACTAATTGGTGTTAGGTTTATCAGCCATTTGAATTAAATTTGACACTTGTTACAACACATATATAATTAATGAAAATATCAAACGAAACAAAAATCGGAATCCTGACCACCATTGGGGTAGCGGTATTAATATTAGGATACAGCTATTTAAGTGGTAATGATGTTTTCTCCCGCTCAAATAAATATTACGCCGTTTACAATAGCGTTGATGGTTTATCGGTATCAAAACCGGTATTGGTAAACGGTTTTCAGATAGGCCAGGTATCAAAAATGGTGCTTCGCCCTGATGGAAAAACCGTAGTTGAATTTAAAATCGACCCTCAATATAACGTACCTTCAAATACTCATGCACAGTTAATAAGTACCGATCTTTTGGGTGGTAAAGCGATTAAGTTTGAATATGGTGACAGCAAACAAATGGCTCCTGATAAAGATACCCTCGCGGCTGATATACAAGGCAGCCTGGCCGAAAGCTTGCAGCCAATACAAATGAAAGCAGAGAATTTAATTTCAAAACTGGATTCATCCCTGGCATCAATCAACAAAATATTGAATCCTAATTTTCAGAAAAATGTTGATCGCAGTTTCACCAGCATTGCCAATTCATTACAAACGCTAGAGGGCACTACCAAAAAGATAGATGCTCTTGTAGGTACACAATCCGACCATATTAATGGCATTATGGTTAACGCCGAGGCAGTGTCAAATAATTTAAAAACCAGCACATCGCATTTAGATGCGATCTCGACCAATTTTGAAAGCTTTAGTAATCAGTTAGCATCATCAAACATAAAACAAACTTTAGGAAGCGCCAACCAGGCTTTAGCTGATCTGCAAACTACAATCGGCAAAATAAATAATGGCCAGGGCTCTTTAGGCTTACTGATTAACGATAACAACATGTACAAAAATTTAAATGATGCTACCGCTAATTTAAATAACCTGTTTATAGACATTAAGGCACACCCTAAACGTTATGTAAGTTTCTCGGTATTTGGCGGAAAGAAAGATTAACTAACAGATTTTAAATAAGTTAAGATTGATTGCCTATACTAAAAGTTTTGCCTTCAATAGCTAATTCGGTATTGGAGAAAACTGTCCGGGCTTCGTCAAGCAACTCATTAAGGGTTTTGTAACGGGCTGAGAAATGACCTAATAATAATTCCTGTGCGCCAACCTTTAGAGCAACTGTTGCGGCTTGTAAAGCCGTGGTATGGAAGGTGCTTCGTGCCCTATCCAGCATATCATGCAAAAAAGTAGATTCATGATACAATAACGTAACACCTTTTATCTGATCAAAGTACTGTTCGTTATAAATGGTATCTGAACAAAAGGCGTAGCTTTTGGGCTCTTCCGGGTCGACGGTTAAAATGTCATTTTTATAAACTGTTCCGTCATTGGCTGTGTAATCAACTCCTTTTTTTAGCGCGGTATAGTATTCAACAGGTATTTTTAGTTCTTCCAATTTTTCTTTAAGCAGTTTGCGGTTACGCTTTTTTTGTTTGAATAAAAAACCTGTGCAATCAATCCGATGATCCAGCGGAATAGTTTCCACTGTTACATCCTGGTTACTTAATACTACTTCCGCTTTATTGGGATTGGTATCAATATAGTTGATGGGATATTGGAGCGTAGTTTCGGAATATTTTAGTTGTAGGTTAATGATTTCTTTTAAATGCGCTGGCGCGAAAACGGTAATAGGTTTAATGCGGCCATTTAAATGCAATGAGGATAACAGACCAATAAGGCCAAGATAGTGATCGCCATGTAAATGACTAATGAAAATATATTCGATACGGCTTGATTTTACACCAAAACGCAGCATTTGCTGTTGTGTGCCTTCGGCACAATCAATAAGGTATAAGCGTTCGTTGATGTTTAGCGCTTGTGATGTAGGGTTTCGGTTAAAAATTGGTGTTGCAGAACTGCTGCCAAGTATTGTTACCTCGAATTTCATACAGGGTAAACAATAATTGTTACTATTTTGCTTCTTTTTTTAGATCTTTTTCTATTTCTTCAGAAAATATTAAATCAATAGCTTCTTCCGTACCCGAAACTATAGATAACACATTATCCAATTGTGAAATAGTTATCAGCCTTGCAACAGCATCACAAAGGCCCGAAAGTATAAATACGCCACCCGCGTTTTTACATAAACGGTGACCAACTAACAGACTGCTTAAACCTGAAGAATCGGCGAATTTTACCTGCGAAAGATCAAGTATTATATTACGCTGACCTTCAGTATTCATCAAGATAAGTTCTGATTTTAATTGCGGGGTAACTAATGAATTTAATTTGGATTCATTAAGCTTAACCAAAATGTATTTCTCGTGTTTGTCAACAGCAAATTTCATTTTCAAAAATTATTTAAGCTAATATATTAACTTTAATTATAATATTTTTATAAAACTGAAGTTATAGCATGATTAATTGCACTTTCAACCCTTTTTAGCACTTCACCGCTCTCAGGTTTTACAAATACCTCACCTGTAATTTTCTCGTAAAGCTCAATATATCTGTCGGATATTGATTGTACAATTTCAGGCGTCATTTCCGGCACAACTTGTCCATCTTTACCTTGAAACCCATTTTCAATCAACCATTTACGAACAAACTCTTTTGAAAGCTGCTTTTGGGCCTCTCCTTTTGCCTGGCGTTCCCCGTAACCTTCACTATAAAAATAGCGGGATGAATCCGGGGTATGAATTTCATCGATTAAAAATATTTTACCGTCGGCTTTGCCAAACTCATATTTAGTATCAACCAAAATAAGGCCTTGTTTCGCGGCGATTTCGGTACCACGCTGATATAAAGCACGGGTATATTTTTCTAATTGAATATAATCTTCTTCGGATACGATCCCTTTAGCCAATATCTGCTCACGAGATATATCTTCATCATGTCCTACTGATGCTTTTGTTGTCGGGGTGATGATTGGCTCAGGCAGTTTGTCGTTTTCTTTTAATCCTTCAGGTAAACTCACACCGCAAACGTCTCTTTTACCAGCAGCATACTCACGGGCCGCATGCCCAGCTAAATAACCACGGATCACCATTTCTACCTTAAATGGCTCGCAAATGCGGCCAATGGTAACACTTGGATCAGGTACATTAACTACCCAGTTAGGTACAATATCCGCGGTAGCTTTTAGAAAACCTGCCGCGATTTGGTTTAGCACTTGGCCCTTATAAGGAATAGGTTCGGGAAGCACCACATCAAATGCGGAGATGCGGTCACTAACCACCATTACCAGGTATTTATTATCTATAGTATAAACGTCACGTACTTTCCCCTTGTAAAAACTTGTTTGTCCGGGAAAGTTAAAATGTGTTTCTTTTATTGCGTTCATGTGTTTTTAGATTTGAGATGTGAGATATGAGATATTAGACCATATTGTAAAGTCTTATCTCATATCTCACATCTAATATCTCCTATCTATTATTGTATATCCCCGTAAGCTGCTAATATTTTACGTACTAATTTGTGCCTTACTACGTCTTCCCCACTCAGGTATACTATTTCAATGCCGCTGATGTCGGTTAATATCCTTAGTGCTGTGTGAAGGCCTGATTGTTGTTTTTTGGGTAGATCTATCTGTGTAACATCACCCGTAACAATAAATTTGGCTGATGGCCCCATACGTGTTAAAAACATTTTTAACTGCATATCAGTCGCGTTCTGCGCCTCATCTAAAATCACAAAACAATTATCAAGGGTACGGCCTCGCATAAATGCCAGGGGCGCTATCTCGATGGTACGATTCTCTAAATAAACCTTCAGCTTTTCAGCGGGGATCATATCATCCAAAGCATCGTATAATGGGCGCAAATATGGATCTATCTTTTCCTTTAAATCACCCGGCAAAAAGCCCAGGTTCTCCCCTGCCTCAACAGCCGGGCGGGTAAGTATTATACGTTTGATCTCTTTATTTTTTAAAGCCCTTACCGCTAAAGCAACCGCGGTATACGTTTTACCTGTACCGGCTGGGCCAATAGCAAAAAGTATATCGCTTTTATTAATGCAATCCACCATTTTGCGTTGGTTAGCTGTGCGCGCTTTTACCATCACGCCGTTGGGTCCAAAGACGATTACTTCGCCGCTCGCGAATTTATCTACAGCGGTTTCTGTGGTAGTTGACGAAGATGATGACTTGGCCCCGAGTATTCTTTCCAGATCAGTAATATTCAGTGTTTCAAATTTCTCAACGTGAGCCAGTAAATGATTAAATCGTTCCTGAAAAATCGCTATCTCATGTTCATCGCCCAGTACTTTAACATCGCTGCCACGGGCAACTAATTTAAGCTTAGGATATTGTTTTTTAATGATCTCAAAATGATCATTATTCGGTCCCCATAAAACAGCGGGGTTAACGTTTTCAATTGATAATTTAAGTTCGTTCAATACAAATTGATTTAATTAGTTGCAGATTTTTATGAATTAAAAATTGAATATTTGCAGCTGCTAATGCTTCTACAAGATTAGTAATAATAATTTAAAATATTAATGGCAATAATAACATTAACTACAGATTTGGGCGATAAGGATATTTACCAGGCTGCCCTGAAAGGCAGTATCCTTAAGCTTTTACCATCTGTAAATATTGTTGATATTACTAACAATGTTTCCGCCTTTAATATACAGCAAGCTGCATTCATATTAAAAAATAGTTTTCATTATTTTCCTGACAATACCGTGCATTTAATTGGTATTGATACAGTTTTTAACAATAACACTAAATACCTGGCTATAAAGTATAAGAACCATTATTTTGTTGGGGCCGATAATGGAATATTCTCGCTGATGTTTAATACCAGCCCGGATGAGATGGTGGAAATAAACATTATGCAGGACCTTAAATTTTTACACTTTCCGTTGGCGGATATTTTTGTTAAAGCGGCCTGCCACTTGGCGAGCGGCGGAAAACTGGAAGAAATTGGTGAGCCAATTGATACCATTGAGAAAAAAATGAACCTGCAACCGGTGGTTGAAAAGAATGTAATTAAAGGTTCGGTTATTTATATCGATTCGTTTCAGAATGTGATCACCAATATAACTAAAGAGTTTTTTAACAGTATACAACAAGGCCGGCGTTTTATTTTGTATTTTAAGCGAAATGAAACCATCAGCGATTTAAGCTGGCATTATAGCGAAGTACCAGAAGGCGAAAAGTTATGCTTATTCGGCATAAGCGATCATTTAGAGATCGCTATTAATAAAGGTAATGCCAGCGGTTTATTAGGCTTAAATCTGGGAGATAGTGTTATATTGGACTTTCAATAAAAAATATGAAAAAAATACTTTTACTATTCCTACTTTCTTTTTTCCTGGTTGATGCCTGGGCACAGGTTGGCACTGATTCGGCTGCATATCAGGCTCAGCGCGCAAAAATAAACGGCATGTTAGCTGTACGAAAACAGAAGTTTGGACAGTATGATCAGAGTTTAAGCCAACATACCGGCATCTTTGGCTTACAAACCAAAAAAGATATTCGTCATTCCAATGATATTTTGATGGATATTGTCAAAACAGATAATGACATTTTTGTGCAAACGAAAATATTACTCGATTACCGGACCTTTGAACAAAACCAGGCGCAAACTCATGCCGTTGAAGTGGACAGCAATGCGACTGGTTATATGGCAACCATTAATAAGCTGCGGGCAGAGAACGACAAATTAAAGCATGACGCCGAAGTATGTGAAGGACAACAGAAAAAGGCATCAACCAGGGCCTTGGCTATTGTAATCGCCCTTATTGTCGCCCTATTGTTTTTATTGCGGGCTAAATACGTTAAAAAGGATTAGTTGTTCGTTACTAATTATACCCCTATTGCAATAAGCGAACAATTAAAACGCTAAAATGAAATTAACCATACACGGGGCGGCCCGACAGGTGACCGGCAGCATGCATTTGCTGGAGGTTGGCCAATATAAAATACTGATTGATTGTGGGCTGGATTATGAAAAAGACCGCAGTGTACAATCCAACGAAAATTTTCCTTTTAACCCGGGTGATATAGATGTGGTGGTGTTAACTCACGCGCATATTGACCATTCAGGGAATCTTCCTACTTTATTGCGATTGGGTTTTAACGGCCAAATACTTTGTACCCCTCCCACTGCTGACCTGACTGAATTGCTGTTGTTTGATTCGGTGAGTATTTTTATGCGGAAGGCGCAAACCAAAGGAAGATATGGTAAGGCCAAAGGAAAGTTTAATACAAACAGCCAGCCACTTTACCTGCAAAAGCATGTGATGGACACCGTTGAACGTTTTGTAACTATTGGTTTTAACAGGCCTTTTAAAGTTAATGGTGATATTGAATTAACTTTTATACCTGTTGGTCATTTATTAGGCGCGGCAGCAGCAGTGTTTAAGATCAATGATCATGGCGTTGAGAAATCCATTGCTTTTACGGGTGATATCGGCAGAAAGAATTATCCTGTTTTAAATGACCCGGAAGCTTTACCACCTGTTGATTATTTGGTTTCTGAATCTACTTATGGTGGCAGGTTCCACAGCAAAGGCAAATCTGTAGAAGAAACTTTGGTTGAGGTTATTGAAAAGTGTTGTATCAAGGAACAAGGGCGAATGATCATACCCGCATTTAGCATCGGGCGTACGCAGTCATTAGTTTTCGCGTTGAATAAAATATTCAGCAGTGGTTTGCTGCCACCGGTTAAGGTTTTTGTAGATAGCCCGATGGCATCTATAGCTACAGGTGTTTTTCGGAACTACCACAACTTGGTAAACCAGGAAGCGCAGGATTTTTATAAGAACTCAGGTGATGAGTTTGAATTCGATAACCTCACTTATGTCGAGAATTTAAAAGATAGCCGCCAGGTATCCAATTATTTTGAGCCTTGTATTATTATATCCTCGGCAGGTATGCTGGAGGGCGGGCGAATACAGGATCACTTGTTTTATAATATACAGAATTATTATTGCACCATATTATTTATAGGCTATTGCGCTAAGGGGACATTGGGACACCGGTTATTGCGGGGAGATTCCATTGTGCATATAAAAGACCGTGATTTAGCGGTATACGCTACCATTAAACAAACAGATGTTTTAAGTGCTCACGGAGATCATGAAGATTTGATGAACACCGTTAAACAACAGGATAAATCTTCATTAAAAAGTGTATTCCTGGTACATGGTGAAACGGAAAGCATGCAGGCTTTGGCTGATAGTTTGGATTTTGAAGGATATAAAACCATTATTCCGGAAAAGGGTGTTTCTTACGAGATATAGTCGTTTTATATATTCCCTATCTCACTCCGGTCGAAATGACAATAGTGTAACAAATCCGAAATTCACATGACACATCATCCCCTAAAACTGAGTACATTTGCCGCTTGTTAACGCAGTACCATGGCTAAAGTATCTATCAACCTGGCAACAGGTTCATTACAAAAGGAAGAAATTATTGTCGGCATTGATCTGGGCACTACCAATTCGCTGGTGGCTTTTATCAACCCGGATAAACAACCACAGGTAATTAACGATTTGGGTAAGGGTGTGTTGGTGCCATCAATTGTGCACTTTTCCGAAACTGGCGATATCACTGTAGGCAATGAAGCCAAAGAATATTTGACTACCGATCCGCATAATACCATCTTTTCTGTAAAAAGACTGCTTGGCCGTGCTTACAAAGACATTGAGAACTACAAAGACTTTTTTAGCTATAAAGTAATCGACGATAACACCGAAAGCCTGGTAAAAATAAAGGTTGGTGACAAATTTTATACCCCCATCGAACTTTCGGGCCTGATACTAAAAGAATTGAAAAGTCGCGCCGAACATGCGCTAAAAACCCCGGTAAACCGAGCGGTGATCACTGTTCCGGCATATTTTAATGATTCCCAACGACAGGCAACACGCGATGCAGGCAAGTTAGCCGGATTAGACGTTTTGCGTATTGTTAACGAGCCAACCGCGGCAAGCTTAGCCTACGGTATTGGCTTAGATCCCGAAGAAACAAAAACTATAGCAGTATATGATTTAGGCGGAGGTACATTTGACGTATCTATCCTGCAAATTCAAAACGGCATCTTCGAGGTGTTAGCCACCAATGGCGATACCTTTTTAGGTGGTGATGATTTTGACAGGGCTATAGTTGATTATTGGATCGAGAAAAATCAATTGAACAAAGCCGAGCTGATAGAAAACCACGAGCTTGCCCAGCAACTACGCTTGAAAGCTGAAGAAACCAAAAAAGCATTCGCGCACCAAAATTTAGTGAATGATAAAATTGGCGATATATGGTGCACTTTAGACAAACAGACTTTCGAGTCGCTGATCTTGCCTAAAGTGGAGCAAACGATACAGGCCTGCAAAAACGCGTTGAAAGATGCCGGTTTAACCGTAGATAAAATTGATGAAGTGGTGATGGTTGGTGGATCGACCCGTACAGCTTTAGTTAAAAAGATGGTATCTGAGTTTTTTGGGAGGCCTGTACATGATGATGTAAACCCTGACGAAGTAGTTGCTTTAGGCGCTGCTATTCAGGCTGATATATTAGCCGGTAACCGCAGTGATATTTTATTGCTGGATGTTACCCCGCTTTCTTTAGGTATTGAAACAATGGGAGGTTTAATGGATGTGATCATCCCACGCAACTCCAAAGTTCCAACAAAAGCAGGCAGGCAATACACTACTTCTATTGATGGCCAGGTAAATATGAAGATCGCGGTTTACCAGGGCGAACGCGACCTCATTAGCGAAAACCGTAAACTGGCGGAATTCGATCTGAAAGGCATCCCATCAATGCCCGCGGGTTTTCCGAAAGTTGATATTAACTTTTTACTGAACGCCGATGGTATACTAACTATCCAGGCAATAGAATTACGCTCAGGCGTAAAACAGGAAGTTGAAGTAAAACCAGCCTACGGCATAACCGATGATTTGGTGGAGCAAATGCTGTTAGATAGCATCACCCACGCCAAAGACGATGTAGCCCAGCGTATGCTGATCGAAGCCCGAACCGAAGGCGAACAAATGGTATATACTGTAGAGCGTTTTTTCCAAAAGAACGGCGAATACGTAACTATTGAAGAAGCTGCTGAAACCAACAAATACGTCAATACCCTAAAAACTGCCCTCACCAGCGGCGACAAAGACGCCATCCACAAAGCGATAGATGAGTTAAATGAATTTACCCGACCATTCGCCGAACGTTTTATGGATCAGGCTATCAGTACAGCGATGAAGGGTAAGAGTATAGAATAGTATTATTGTTGAAATAGTATTGGAT
Organism: Mucilaginibacter tundrae; assembly: GCF_013408825.1. GTDB lineage: Bacteria > Bacteroidota > Bacteroidia > Sphingobacteriales > Sphingobacteriaceae > Mucilaginibacter. The sequence goes on along the minus strand of NZ_JACCBZ010000004.1, from coordinate 425,445 downwards.
ATAGCCGTTTATGAAATTCTTCTTTGTAAGTTAATAATGAATCCGAATAGGCATTTACTGTAACGTCATATTCCTTTGGCGTTAATGAGTTATCGTTTATCTTTTTGTTAAAATTAAGGCACATGTATGAAAATCGTTGATATCTATTCCAAATATTTTTTTGTTGATTCGTGTTTAGAAATGGTTCAATATTAAAATATGTAATTTCCAATTGATTAATATTTTGAATAAGTTCTTGATTAGAAAATGGATAATTTTTACGTGAGCTTTCAAAAGTGTCATATAGTCCCTGCATAAACTTTGAGTAATTATCTTGTTTCGACCTAAAGGTAACTTCATATTTTTTCATTTGAAGTTGATAGTAATAACCACCAATTACAGTCAAAAAAGTTATTATCAACGATAATAAAGGAATATATAGTACGGAAAATTTTTTAAAATTATTTTCACGGTTATCAATACGCGTTTGTCTAAGTCTATCAATATGTTGTAACCCCCAATTTAGAATTTCGATAGAAGCTTTTGGTGCATTGTCTTCAGATCTGAACTGATTACGAAAAACGTCATTGACAGTAATACTATTTATTTTAGCTATTTTAGCTTGTTCGGTAGCCATCACATTAATAAAAGATGGTCTTCGTAACCCTTGAATCATAGCCTCTTTCCAATTGTCCAGTCTCTTTGGAGGCACCTTTAATCTAAATAAATCTCCCCTTTTTGAGATCAATTCTCTTAAATTAATATTTTCTGAGATATTCAGTCTGTATATAAGGCCTTCATATGTAATTAATGAATTTTCATCGTTACAAGATAAAATCCAAATAGAAGATAATATATCAAATTCGTCAAGATTAGAGTTTCTACTCATCGTAATAAGGTTAGGCATTAAATATATATTAAAAAAAATAAAAAGGGGCCTTTAAAGGCCCCTTTTTATTTGTAAAGCTTAAAAGTAATTACAATTTCGAAATTTCTTCCTGTTCCTTCAAAGCCGAAATATTATTACTCTTGCTATAATTATCGGCTTGACTCGCGAAATCTTCTAATATAGAAGCAATCGTATCCAAATTATCAGCAACACGCTGGTGCATATCCGGTAGATCTTTTTCGAGGCGTTTGTCACCAAGGTCAATATTGTCTACCTCAATTTTTCCTAATTTCTGTATGATGGCTTGCTGGCTGTTTTTCAAATCTTCCAATTCATGGACTATCTTTTCCATCAGTTCAAATTTCCTTATCTTATCCATAGTTGTATCTGTTAAATATATTGATACAACCTCATTTAAGCCATTTTGTTTCAGGATTTGAATTTGATTAGTTGAATTAAATCTAAGTCTTAGGTTTAGGCAGATTAATGGTTTTGCACAGTCAATTGCTTGCACTGACTGTTTCAGAATGGAACAATACGCAGCTAAAGGTGTATCAAGTCAACACCAAAAACAATGAAAAGTACTGAAATTTTGAGCATTTACACGCTCAAAACCATAAAAATATGATCCAAAACAGGTGCTTTTTGAGCATTTTTGTCATAAAAACAGGTGTTTTTATGACTTTTTCGTCAAATTAACAAGCTAATAACCGCCTTTTTAGTGCTTTAAAGGGCATTTTCAGGCCTAAAAGTGTACCAAATGTGCCAATTGTTTCACTTGTTTCGTGGTGCACCAGCTATCGGTTCATTAACCGCGCCACGTATTTACCGATAATATCAAACTCCAGATTTACTATAGAACCTTCACGAACGCCCTGTAAATTGGTATGCTCAAAGGTATAAGGGATAATTGCTACAGAAAAGCCATTAAACGTAGAATTAACCACTGTTAAACTGATCCCGTTCACACAAATAGAACCCTTTTCAACTGTAACATTGCCAATACCAGCATCATATTCAAAAGTATACTCCCAACTACCATCTAATTCCTTAAACCCGATGCATTTTGCGGTTTGGTCGACATGGCCTTGCACAATGTGACCGTCTAAACGGGCATTCATTTGCATACAACGCTCCAGGTTCACCAGATCGCCAACTTGTAAATAACCAATACTGGTTTTATTTAAAGTTTCTTCAATGGCGGTGACCGTATGTATGTCATCGGCAATGGCTACCACGGTTAAACAAGCGCCATTATGTGCTACTGACTGATCAATTTTTAGCTCTGCCGCGATAGCAGATTCAACCGTAATATGTAAGTTCCCCTGATCTTTTTGCAGATCGACAACTTTGCCTAAAGTTTCTATAATTCCTGTAAACATGTTTCAAAACTAACTAATTGCGGTTATTTATGTTAATTAGATAACTAATATTACAATATGTCCATCAAACAAAGTGCAGGTATTCTTTTATATAGAAATATAAATAGCGTTTTAGAAGTTTTCCTCGTCCATCCAGGTGGCCCGTTTTTCAAAAATAAGGACGAGGGCAGTTGGTCAATCCCCAAAGGAGAATTTTTAAATGATGAAGAAGCCCTAACCGCCGCCAAACGTGAATTTGAAGAAGAAACGGGTCAAGCCATTGATGGTGACTTCGTCTCCTTAGGCTCTATTAAGCAAAAAAACGGCAAAACCGTTTATGCCTGGGCAATAGAAGGCGATATTAACCACGAAACCATCTTCAGCAATACATGCGAAGTAGAATGGCCACCCCGAACCGGCAAAAAGATCACCATCCCCGAAATTGACCGTGCCGAATGGTTTGAGGTTGATGAGGCTAAAAGAAAGATCAACCCGGCACAGGCAGAATTGGTAGACAGGCTTGTTAAACTTAAATAAAGTTCTTTCTATTCTTCACCCAATTACTACTCTCCGCAGCAACTATATTATTCGTAGTAATCTTTTTACTGCCTAATAGTTTCTCCACTAACAAAGCAGCAATCATCGCTTCTTCCTCGTTACCTGTTTGCAAAACTTCGGGAGTAAAATACTTCTTCACAAAATGCGTATCAAAGTTGCCCGAGGTAAATGCCTCGTGCTGCATCACAAATTTGCCGAATGCTAACGTCGTAGTGATTCCCGTAATATGGTACCCATCTATCGCCCTGATCATTCGCTCGATAGCCTCTTCCCTGTTTTTCCCATAAGTGATCAACTTAGCGATCATAGGGTCATAATAAATCGGGATCTCCATACCCTGTTCAAAACCATCATCCACCCTAACACCCGGGCCTTTCGGCGTAACGTAGGTTTGTAAAGTACCAATGTCAGGTAAAAAATCATTTGCCGGGTCTTCCGCATAAACACGCAATTCAATAGCATGTCCGTTTATTTCCAGGTCTTCCTGTTTAAAGCTGATCGCATCACCTCTTGCTATCTTAATCTGTTCTTTTACCAGATCGATGCCCGTTATAAATTCAGTTACCGGGTGCTCCACCTGTAAACGGGTATTCATCTCTAAAAAATAGAAATTGAGTGCATCATCCATAATAAACTCAACCGTACCCGCTCCGGTATAATTAACTGATCGTGCCACATCCACCGCGCATTTACCCATCGCGTTACGGATCTCCGATGTCAAAACCGACGACGGTGCTTCCTCTATCACCTTTTGGTGCCTGCGTTGCACCGAGCAATCCCGCTCAAACAAATGCAGGATATTGCCATGCGTATCACCCAAAACCTGTATCTCAATATGCCTTGGCGACGACACATATCGTTCAATAAATACCGACCCGTCTCCAAATGCCGAAGTCGCTTCCGATACCGCCAATTGCATCTGCTCCTCAAAATCACCCACCGAATCCACAATCCGCATCCCCTTACCCCCGCCGCCTGCCGCAGCTTTGATCAGGATTGGGAAACCAACCTCTACCGCGCGTCGCTTGGCTTCATCAATATCCGTAATTGCTTCCTCTGTTCCCGCAACCATTGGTATGTCATATTTCATGGCGGCTGCTTTAGCGGATATTTTATTGCCCATAACTTCCATTGCTTCCGGCGATGGCCCTATCAATATCAATCCTGCTTCCCGAACCATTCGGGCAAAAGCGGCATTCTCTGATAAAAAACCATAACCCGGATGGATTCCTTCAGCACCGGTTTGTTTACAGGCATCAATGATCTTTTCACCAACCAAATAAGATTGCGCCGATGGTGCTTCACCAATAAACACCGCCTCATCCGCATAGCGCACATGCAAGGCGTCTCTGTCAGCTTGCGAATAAACGGCAACCGTTTTTATTCCCATTTCCCGCGCCGAACGCATTATCCTCAAAGCAATCTCGCCGCGGTTGGCAACTAGTATTTTTTTCATTTTATATTACTGTATTAATATTGTCTGGTTTTGGCGTAGATAGTTCATCCACCAAATATAATATCGATTCGTAATTCTCATTCACCGCCTGGCTCATAGCCATTTCGCAGGTTTTGGTTGATGAATAATAACCATCATATTGATACTGTTTCACTTCCAAAGCCTCCGGCATAGTAGCTGAGGCAGTCAGTTCCGGGAACAGAAATCCCCTGTCACCGGCCATTCCGCAACAGCCTGAATGAAGCGGAATAGTCACATTTTCAGCAAATTTTCGGGCTATATTTACAAACTTATCCTGAGTATTCATCTTTTGTAACGAACAAACCGGGTGAAGCACAATATTGTTTTTCTTATGCTCAATGTTCAATAATGGCATTACGATATCATGGATATAATCAACACTATCATAAATAGTTAGCTTGTCATACTTCAATTGATTGTCTAACTTGAGCGCCGGCCTCAAATGCTTTAACGAGTAGGCGCATGAGCTTACATCTATCACAATTTTAGTCGATCCTTCACCGCTATCTATCCAAAGCTTTTCAATTATTTCATTCGCCTTAAAAGCGTAAGCATCTTTGTATCCTTTTGATGAAAATATCTGGCTGCAGCAACTACCCGAATTATTTTTTAAGACTTTAACATTGATCCCTGCCTTTTTAGAAACGCTCAAAAAAGTTTCCATCACATTCTTTTTACCATCCTCCCCGCTGCCCATCATCCGCGAAATACAACTTGGAAAATAAAGCACCTTTTCTACCGATGATTCAAGCGTGTTTTTTCTTTTTAATACAGACAGATCAGGCGGATAAGCGATCTGCTCCGACCATAACGGCAGCGCTTTAACGATCCACTTCAATCCTGAAGCCATTTTGGCCATGCTGTTTTTGCCGAATAACTTGTTAACCGCATTACCGGCTTTCAACCCAAAACGTGCCATCCGTACAGCAAAGCCAAAATTCTCAGCAACTAATAATGCTATATTGTTGGCAAACATCGAATGGTTCTCCTGCCTTAACCGCTTAACTAAATCGCCGGTATTAATGTCAACGGGACAAGCAGTAGCGCACAACCCGTCAACCGCACAGGTATCTAAACCATCGTATTGGTATTGATCGAGCAATATTTTATAAGCAACCTTATCCTCTTTTTGTTGTAGCCGTTTCAATTCCCGACGTATTACAATGCGGCGACGTGGCGTGGTGGTCAAATTCCTACTCGGGCATTTATGCTCACAATAGCCGCATTCGGTGCATTTATCCACCTCCTGCTCCACTGTTGGCATCAGTTTGATATTTTTAATATGGACATCCTTATCTGCATTAATTATAACACCGGGATTAAGCAGGTTTTTAGGGTCGACAGCCTGTTTGATGTTTTTCATCAATTCATACAGCTCACCGCCCCATTCCGTCTCCACAAACGGTGCCATATTCCTGCCGGTACCGTGCTCCGCTTTTAACGTACCGTCATTTTTATGCACTACTACATCCACCATCTCCCGCATAAAGCGATCGTAACGGTCAATTTCGCTTGCGTCGTTAAATGATGGCGTGATCAAAAAGTGGATATTACCATCCTTTGCATGGCCAAACACGATGGCATTGTCATATTCATATTTTTCAAACAGGTCATGCAGATCGAGTATCGCATCGCCCAATTTCTCAACAGGGAAAGCCACATCTTCCAAAATAACCGTCGATCCGCTTTTGCGAACCGCGCCAACTGATGGAAATAACCCTTTACGTACTTTCCAAAAATATTCCTGCTCAGTCGGGTTGTTTGTAAATATCGGTGCTTGTAATAGCGACAGTGATGAAACTCCACTCAGGAAATCGTTAACCTTGGTTTCCAATTCCGCATAAGTAATTTCTTGAAATTCTATCAGTAAAGCTGCTGCGTTTTCAGGTAGTTGTTTAATAATAGGCGGAAGATTAGGCATATCCTCAATAGCATGCAACGATGCCCTGTCCATCAGCTCCACGGCTTTTGCTCCTGAGTCAATCAAAGGCAAAAGCGCCTGGCACGAGGTATATATATCAGGAAAATACAATAATGCAGTCGACTTATATTTATAATCCGGTATAGTTTCCAGTACAGCTTCTGATATAAAAGCCAACGTGCCCTCAGCGCCGATAAGCAAATGTGCCAAAATATCCAAAGGGTGTTCAAAATCGATCAGTGAGTTCAACGAGTAGCCGACTGTATTTTTCTGCCGATATTTTTTGCGGATCTTATCGTGTAATCCGCTATCAGCCATAACTGTATCCTTAGCCTGTTTAAGCACCTCGCTCAATTGCGGGCACTCGGTTACGAAACGTTCATAATCATTCGGATTCTCAGTTGTAAACAGCTTCCCATCAGGCAAAATAAAGCGGATATGTTTTACGGTATGATAAGAATTCAACTTCACTCCGCAGCACATACCGCTGGAGTTATTGGATAGGATCCCGCCCATCATCGCCGAGTTGATACTCGCAGGATCAGGGCCTATTTTTGTTTTGTATTTGCTCAGATAGGAATTAACCATCGCGCCGGTAACCCCTGGCTGCACCCTCACAGCATTACCTTCATCCTCAATAACCACCTTATCCCAAAACTGGCTTAAATCCACCAAAATACCATCGGTAATGGATTGACCCGATAGACTGGTGCCGCCCGTGCGAAAAACTAAAGGGATATTTTGCTGCGTAGAGAAGTTAAACAAACTGACAACCTCATCTTCATTAATGGGCTGTACTACCGCTTTGGGTATCAAACTATAAAAGCCGGCATCTGCAGCGTAGGAAACCAGGTCTATCATCCTGGTCTTGATCCGGGCTATGGGTAATATGGTTTGTAACTGCTTTCCTAAATCCATACGAATACTATCCTAAACCGGCTGATAAATAACCGGTCGTTAAAATTCAAATGTACTATTATGGAATTGTTATAGGGAAGATTTATTTGCTTCCGCTTTATCGTCGGATTTGCTGTTTATCCAGGCTGAATAGTAAATATTCAGGTAATATAAGCCGAATACGAATAATGCGCCAACCGTAAGGCCGGTTACAAATGCGGAATTGATCGCCCCATTCTCAGGATATACCAGCTTTAAAAACACACGCGCTACAATGATCAGCACTGAAATAAATATCATGACATGGATTTTTCCTACTTTCATAATTGGTCGGTTATTTAACCAAATATAATTAATGATTAATTACAAATCAGCAATAATCGCCAAAAACTTTATGTTTGCTTTATGAAAATCGAGACTATCGCTATCCATGCCGGTAATGTACCCGACGAAGTTACGGGCGCCGTGATCCAGCCCATCGTAATGTCCACCACTTTTGAGCGCAATGCCGAAGGTGGATACAACAGCGGGTATATATATAGTCGCTCTTCCAACCCAAACCGTACTTCGCTCGAAAACGTATTGACCAGGTTAGAAGGCGGTGCAGATGCAGCAGCATTTTCATCAGGCAACGCGGCAGGCATGGCTGTTTTTCAATCGCTGAAACCCGGCACACATGTTATTTTACCGGATGATATGTACCATGGCTTGCGCAACCAGGTCAAGAATTTATTTGCAGATATTTTAGAGTTTGATTTTATTGAAATCAACGATCTTGACGTTTTAAAACAGCACATCAAACCCAACACCGGTTTAATTTGGATCGAAACCCCATCAAACCCACTATTAAAGATAACCGACATCAAAAAAGTCATCAGCATAGCGAAACAGCATAATATTAAAGTAGTCTGCGATAACACCTTCGCCACCCCGGTATTCCAACAACCATTATTATTAGGAGCTGATTTAGTGATGCATTCCTCTACCAAATACTTCGGCGGCCACAGCGACCTGATGGGTGGCGTACTCATCACTGCCGAAAAAACCGATTGGTGGGCAAAAATTCGCCAGGTACAGGAAATGGGGGGCGCTATCCCCTCACCTATGGATTGCTACTATTTGGTACGAAGCATCAAAACCCTGCCATATCGCATGGATGGCCACGCAAAAAATGCCCAGCTATTAGCTGAGTATTTAGAAAAGCATCCAAAAGTAGAACGTGTATTATATCCCGGTTTACCATCTCACCCGCAATATGATATCATCAAACAACAAATGAATGGCTTCGGCGGCATGCTATCCATATTGATTAAAGGCGGAGAAGAAGAATCCAAACGCGTAATAAACAGCTTAACCCTATTCACCCAGGCAACCAGCTTAGGCGGCGTTGAAAGCCTGATTGAACACCGTGCCTCCATCGAAGGCCCCGATACTAAAACCCCTCGAACCCTGCTTAGGGTATCTGTTGGTTTAGAGCATATTGATGATTTGATCGCGGATATGGAAAAGGCGTTGGGATAACTTCTTACTAATTATTGCTAAAATTATCTTTTTTAAATAAAATTTGGTTGGTAAACATTTATCACCCTATATTTGCAACAATATTTGGTAGCGATATCAAATTCAGATCAAATCCCTTCAAAAAGGTTTTGATTTATAAAGAAGCGGCGAGAGATCAGGCTCAACTACCCGCTGGCAACCCTTAAAATTTAAGAAGGTGCCAATTCCTGGCCCGGTAAATACCCCGGGGGATATAAATTAACGACCATGAAAAGTTTAAAAAACATCCCGTCATTCCATGATGCCCTATGTGGCAATTTAGTTTCTGCGTGTAGCTATTCTACAGGCAGTATTTGCATGTGTTGCTGTTGAAACAGTACACGTCCTTTCTTTCGTAATTTCTGAAAAAAACGCGTGTTACCTCCGGGGGATATCATATCCTTTCGTGACCCAGCCAACAAATTCAAATTTTCAACCACTGTAAAATACTAATATCATGTCAAACTTAAAATTCGAAACCCTACAATTACACGCCGGTCAGGAAGTTGATCCAACAACAGGTTCACGCGCCGTGCCATTATATCAAACCACTTCTTACGTATTCAAAAATGCGGAGCATGGTGCAAACCTGTTCGCGCTGAAAGAATTCGGCAATATCTACACTCGCCTTATGAACCCTACCACCGATGTGTTCGAAAAGCGCATCGCGGCATTAGAGGGCGGCGTGGCGGCTTTAGCCACTGCATCAGGACAAGCATCACAGTTCATCGCCTTGAATAACATATTACAGGCTGGTGATAACTTTGTAACCTCACCGTTTTTATATGGCGGTACTTACAACCAATTTAAAGTAGCGTTCAAACGCTTAGGTATCGAGGCACGTTTCGCAAAAGATGACCAGGCCGAAAACATTGAAACCCTGATCGACAAAAACACCAAAGCTATCTACCTCGAAACCATAGGCAATCCCAGTTTCAATATCCCCGATTTTGAAAAAATAGCAACCGTAGCCAAACAATACGATCTGCCGCTAATAGTAGATAACACCTTCGGCGCAGGCGGGTACCTGTTCCAGCCATTAAAACACGGCGCCAATGTTGTGGTAGAATCAGCCACCAAATGGATCGGCGGACATGGCACCACTATCGGCGGCGTTATTATCGACGGTGGTAATTACAACTGGGGCAACGGCAAATTCCCGCAGTTCACGGAGCCGTCTGAAGGTTACCACGGCTTAGTTTTTGCTGATGTATTTGGTATTGACGGCCCATTCGGGAACATCCAATTCATCATCCGTGCCCGTGTTGAAGGTCTGAGAGATTTCGGCCCTTCGCAAGCACCATTCAATAGCTGGCTATTATTACAGGGATTAGAAACACTTTCATTAAGAGTGCAACGCCACGTAGATAATGCCCTTGATTTAGCCAAATGGCTCGAAGCACAGCCACAGGTAGCAAAAGTAAATTACCCGGGGTTATCTTCATCACCATACCATGCCTTAGCTAAAAAGTATTTAAAGAATGGTTTTGGCGGTGTATTGTCTTTCGAGATAAAAGGCGATAAAGAAAACGCGTCACGCTTCATAGACAGCCTGCATTTGGCAAGTCATTTAGCCAACGTTGGCGACGCGAAAACATTAATTATCCAACCATCAGCAACTACACATCAGCAGCTTAGCGATGAGCAGCAACTGGCAGCGGGCGTGACACCAGGCCTGTTACGTGTATCGGTTGGTATTGAACATATAGATGATATCAAGGCCGATTTTGAGCAGGCCTTTGTTAAAATAAAGGAATTGACCGAAGAGTTAATATAGTTTTTTACTTGATAATAGTTTGTTACCGGATGCGGTTGCTGTAACATGCGACCGCACTTGTAACGCAAACAGGAACATGAATACACAGATATTTAAAAGTTTACAAAAATTTGAGTTCGAATCGGGCCAAAAAGTGCAAAATCTGGAGATCGGTTTTCACACCTACGGTAAACTCAATGCCAATAAAGATAACGTTGTTTGGGTTTGCCATGCGCTTACCGCTAACTCGGATGTATTGGATTGGTGGAAAGGCCTTTTCGGCACTAACCAATATTTTAATCCTGAAGAGCATTTCATCGTTTGCGCTAATATTTTAGGTTCACCTTATGGCACAACAAACCCGCTAAGCGAAAATCCGGTAACCGGTCAGCCTTATTATCTGGCTTATCCACAATACAACGTACGTGATATTGTTAACGCTCACCGCTTATTAGCCGAACATCTTAAAATACAAGATATCGAAATCCTCATCGGTGGCTCTCTGGGTGGGCAACAAGCTATGGAATGGGCGATCATCGAGCCGGAACGCATCAAAAATCTAATCCTCATTGCTACGAATGCACGGCATTCTCCCTGGGGAATTGCTTTTAATGAGTCTCAACGTTTAGCTTTAACTGCTGATCGTACTTTTTATTCAACTACTCCTGATGGCGGGCAAAAAGGGCTTAAAGCTGCCCGCAGTATAGCGCTCCTATCCTATCGTGGTTATAAAACTTATACTGTAAGCCAGCAGGATGACGATGATAACATCAGCGATGATCATCGTGCATCATCATACCAAAATTACCAGGGTCAAAAACTGGTTAACAGGTTTAACGCCTATAGCTACTGGTATCTGAGCAAAGCTATGGATTCGCACAACGTGGGCCGCGACCGTAAAGGCGTTGAAAAAGCGCTTAGTCTTATAAAGGCTAAAACATTGGTTATTGGCATCAAATCCGATGTATTGTTCCCTGTCGAAGAGCAACAATACTTGTTCAGACATATCCCAAAATCAGCCTTTGCCGAGTTGGACTCTTTCTACGGGCATGATGGATTTTTAATTGAAACAGAAGCATTAACAAATATTATCACCTCCTTTTTCAAAACAGACGTTAAAGGGAAAATTATAGAGTTACAGAGAATAGCATAATGAGTAAGAAATTAAACATAGGTTTATTTGGTTTTGGTGTAGTTGGCCAGGGACTAAACGATATCATTCGTACAAAAAACCTTAATTTGGAAATAGTTAAGATCGCCATAAAAAACCCGAGCAAAAAACGCTCGTTACCGGCTGAATTATTTACTACAGACAGGGACGAGATATTAAACAACCCGGAAATAAATACTATTGTTGAGCTGATCAATGATACCGAAGCCGCGTTCGAGATCGTATCCCGTGCATTAAGCTCCGGCAAAAATGTAGTATCTGCCAGTAAAAAGATGATCGCTATCCATTTAGAGGAATTGATCGAGCTACAGCATAAGCATGGCACCTCTTTATTGTACGAAGGCGCTGTTTGCGGCAGTATCCCAATCATTCGTAACTTGGAAGAATACTACGATAACGAGTTACTCCACTCTATAAGCGGAATTTTCAACGGATCATCCAACTACATCCTTTCCAAAGGATTTTTAGAAAACATGGATTATGATACTGCGTTAAAACAAGCCCAGGACTTAGGTTTTGCCGAAACCGACCCTACTATGGACGTGGGTGGTTATGATGCTAAATTCAAACTGATCATTGCGGCATCACATGCTTACGGTATTATAGTTAATCATGAAGAGGTATTAAACATCGGCATCCAAAACCTTGCTACAAGCGACATTCAATATGCCCGTGAAAAAAACTTGAAAATAAAATTAGTTCCTGTTGCTAAGGAATTAGACGAGCGCCATATAGGAATGTTCGTGCTACCAAAATTTGTGAACGAAACGGAGTTTTTATATAACGTAGAGTACGAATACAATGGCGTAACAGTACAGGCCGCATTTGCCGATCAGCAATTCTTCTTCGGTAAAGGCGCAGGCGGTCACCCTACCGGCTCGGCTGTGTTGTCTGACATTGCTGCCCTCCGTTATGATTATCAATACGAATACAAAAAAGCCAAAGCAAAAAAAAACTTGTCTTTCACCAACAATATAGAGTTAAATGTCTACCTACGTTACGAAGATGAAGATTTGGTAGAAGCGCTTCAATTTAAACATATCCAGGAACGTTATTATTCCGATAGTTACAAATTTATCATTGGAAAGATCAACCTGCAAAATATTATAGATAATCAGCACCGCATTGAAAATAACAAAGCATTTGTTGCTTTTGCCGATCAATTATTCGGAGTTACTTTAGCTGAAGAGGTTAAGTATGCTGCAGAAGCACTCAATTAGTCATACCATACTAATTATTACTTAATGGCATTGGTGTTAATACGTCAATGCCTTATTATTTTAATTATTTGTCATAAATATCAACAACCCTACCTTTTTGATTTTTAATTTCAGATATTTAAAGCCTATGCGGGTATCTGAAAATTTGTTAAAATGGGCTATGCGAATTTACCCGCCGCTATTTTTTCAGCGTATATGGGTTAAAAAGTTTGAAAAAGGTTTTCTTGGTGTCGAGGTGGTAATCAGGAAAAGCATCTGGAACCGGAACTATAATAATTCCATTTTTGGCGGCACTATCTTTGCCGCAGCTGATGCCTTCTATCCTATCCTTTTTTATAAAATATTCACCAACAAAGGTTATAAACTGCGAGCCTGGTCAAGGTCGCTGGAAATAAAATATATAAAACCCGGCTTTACCGATCTGTATTATATTATATCAATTACCGATGACCAAATAGCTGAGGCTGAAGAAATATTAAACACGGTTGGGAAATATTCTATCTCTCATCCTATTTTAATTTACGATAAAAATGGCATTAACGTAGCCTCCGTAATGAACGAGGTATACATGCGCAATTTGGATTTTATGGAGACTAACAATGCACACAGTAATTAACGAAGAAACGCTGATAAACAAAGGCTACAAAATAAGTACAGATCAAGATTTGCTCAATTTAGAGGTAATCCATAACTACTTATGTAATCAATCATACTGGTCGAAGGGCATCACTAAGGAAAGAGTACAACGCTCAATAGAAAACTCCATGTGCTTTGGTGTTTATAAAGATGGTAAACAAGTTGGGCTGGCACGTGTTGTAACCGACAAAGCCATCTTTGCTTATTTGTGCGACGTTTTTATATTAGATGAATATCGCGGCAACGGATTATCAAAATGGCTGCTACAAACCATTTTGGCGCACCCGGAATTGCAGGAATTAAAAAGATGGACTTTAGCCACGCTTGACGCGCATGGCTTATACAAACAATTTGGGTTTACTCCCCTAGGCACTCCCGACAACTGGATGGATATTTTTACACCTATAAAAAACGATTGAGAGGAAATCAGGAAAAATGAATATTAAAAGGCTGATTTTTGAAGGTGAAGGAGTATCGCTCGACTTTAAAAAAACTATTTCCAGCTGCGAAAAAATCGCACGTACCATGTCGTCGTATGCTAATAACAAAGGCGGTAGATTATTAATTGGTGTGGCCGATGATGGCACTATAAAAGGGGTAAAATCGGAGGACGAAGAACGTTATATGATAACCAAAGCGGCACACCTATTTTGCAAACCTGCCCTGGAACCAACATTTGAAGAAGTTTATGTAGATGATAAACTGGTTTTAGTGGTTACCATTGCTGAAAGCAACCTGAAACCCCACTACGCCCTGGCCGAAGACGGCAAATGGTGGGTTTATGTGCGTGTAAAGGATAAAAGCGTATTGGCTAGTAAAATTGTGGTTGATGTACTCAAACGCTCATCAAGCGAAACCGCCGTACTGATAGAATACTCGGCCAACGAAAAAAACTTACTGGAATACCTGGAGAAAAGCAACAGGATAACCGTAAGGGAATTTTGTGAGTTGCTAAAACTTACCCGCAAACGTGCGCAGCGTATTTTGGTTGATCTGATCCTTTCGGGTGTCATCCGTATTCACACTACCGAAAAAGAGGAATACTATACCGCCGTATAAGTAAGCCATCCCAACCAAAAAATCTACCTTTGCCTTACTGATCCACATGAAAGCCGTATACAAAAAATACAAACATCTCTACCGTGATAATCTTAAGCTGGCAACACCGGTAATGATATCACAGCTTGGGCATACGCTTGTTCAGGCATCGGATAGCGTGATTGTAGGGCACTTTGCCGGTACTGTGTGTTTGGCAGCGGTATCATTGGTTAACAGCATTTTTGTGATCCCTATGATTATTGGCTTGGGCATTTCCTACGGTGTTACCCCACTCATCGCCCAAAATAATGGCAGAAAAGATTATGCCGAATGCGGCAAGCTGCTTTCAAACGGTTTGTTCATCAACCTGATCTGTGGTACTATTCTCTTCGGCGTTTTATTTTTAGGATCGATATACGCTTTAAATCATTTGCACCAGTCGCCACAAGTTGTGGAGCAGGCAAAACCTTTTTTAACACTATTAGGGTTATCGCTTATCCCAATGCTCATCTTCAACACCTTTAAACAGTTTGCCGAAGGTTTGGGATTCACTAAGCAGGCCATGGTTATCTCCGTAATTGGAAACATCCTCAACATTTGCGTAGGGATTATACTGGTAAAAGGTTTATTCGGTATTAAACCAATGGGCGTTCGTGGCGTTGGCTACAGCACATTGATAGATCGTTGTTTAATGGCGATAGTAATGAGTGCTTATGTTTTCCGGTCAGAAAACTTCAAAGTGTATTTGAAAACCTTTGCCATCAGAAATATCAATTATCTGCGCAGCATCCAAATTTTACGCATCGGTACGCCTATCGCCTTACAATACACTTTTGAACTAAGTGCATTCAGCGCAGCAGCTATCATTATCGGCAGTATTAGTTTGGTACAACAAGCCGCCCACCAGGTCGCCATCAACCTGGCCTCCATGACCTATATGGTTTCAAGCGGAATAGCCGCCGCCGCTACCATTAAAACCGGCAACTATTTTGGTGTGAAAGATCATAAAGGTTTAAGATCATCAGCTATCTCAAACTATCACATCGTAATTGCATTTATGGCATTTACCGCCTTGCTATTTAGCTTTGGCAGCCCCTTTTTGCCTTATATTTATACTACAGATAAAGCAGTTATAGTAGTTGCATCACAGCTACTTATCATAGCGGCAGTGTTTCAAATTTTCGATGGGACACAGGTTGTCGGCCTCGGGATCTTACGTGGTATGGGCGATGTAAATATCCCTACCATAAGTACGTTTTTAGCCTACTGGGTAGTGGGTTTACCTGTTGGATATTACCTGGGCATAGAATTAAACTGGGGTGTAAAAGGGATTTGGTACGGTTTGGTTTTGGGCTTGATGGTATCATCCGCACTAATGTTTTTCCGTTTTCAATACATTAGCCGTCGGCACGAAGTAAAATCTGCCAGCTAAAAATAAAGCTGATTAGCTACACGATAAGTATTACAGTGCGCCTCAACAATATCCTTGATCTGCGGCGAATAACCGCCGCCCATGCTTACCTGCACCGGGATTTTATTCTTAATACATTGCTCAAAAACAAACTGGTCTCGCATTTTGCATTCATCACGGTTTAAACCAAGTTTGCCCAATTTATCAGATGCCAACACATCAACCCCGGCTAAATAAAATATAAAGTCAGGCTTTTGTTGGGCGATGAGTTTTGGCAGAGCATCATGCAAAAGAGCAAGATAATCCTCACCATTTATACCATCAGACAAAGGAACATCCAGATCCGACTTCTCTTTTCTAAAAGGGAAATTATTAGCCGCGTGCATCGAAAAAGTAAAAACCCTTGGCTCATTCTCGAAGATCTCAGCAGTGCCATTTCCCTGATGAACATCTAAATCAATTATTAAGATAGATTGGGATAAATAATTATTCAACAAATAATTAGTAGCCATAGCCTGATCATTCAACAGGCAAAAACCTTCACCCCAATTACTACCGGCATGATGAGTACCGCCTGCAACATTAAAGGCAATCCCATTCTCAAATGCAAAACGACAACCATCAATGGTTCCCTGTCCAATCCTCACCTCGCGCTCCACTAATCGCGCAGATAATGGAAAACCAATCCGCCGCTGTTCCCTTTCATGCAAAGTGAGATCACGCAATTGCTTCCAGTAAGTGGCATCATGCGTCCATAAAATAATTTCTTCTGATATGAGTTTTGGCGAGAACAAGTTTTCCTTGGTGATAATCCCTTCATGCAATAACTGTTCAGGAATCAGCTCATATTTCAGCATCGGGAAACGATGTCCTTCAGGCAAAGGATGAGCATATATCGGATCGAAAGCAATATGAAGCATAATAAAGCCCTACAATCAAATATTTTCTACAGAACCAGCAAGAACTCGTTCAGCATTGAAAATATCCGTAAACGAGTTATAAAGCGGCACAGGGCTCAAGCGAATTACATTAGGCTCACGCCAATCGCCAACAACGCCATTTTTGCTCAAATAGTTAAAAATCCCTTTGGCATCGCCTGTGCAAACCATAGAAAGTTGGCTACCACGCTTACTAGGTTCTTTTGGTGTGATAATCTTAAACAACTCTTTACCTTTTTTAAGATTGATCTCATTTATAAGAAACTCCAGGTAACCCGTTAACATCTCGCTCTTCATTCTCAACGCCGGCAGACCACCCGCTTCTTCAAATATATCAAGCGAGGCCTTGTGCAGCGCCATCAACATAAGTGGAGGCGTACTAACCTGCCACCCCTCCGCGCCCGGTTCAGCATCAAATCCCGGAGCCATTAAAAATTGTTTATCCTTACGGTATCCCCACCAGCCCGCAAAGCGATTATGATCTTCATTAAAATGCTTCTTATGTACAAATATCCCGCTTATCCCACCCGGACCCGAGTTCATGTATTTGTAAGAGCACCAGCATGCAAAATCGACACCCCACTCATGCAATTTTAAAGGCACGTTACCAGCCGCATGCGCCAAATCAAACCCCGCGATTACTCCTACATTGTGAGCTGCCTTTGTAATCGCCTCTATATCGAAAAATTGCCCGGTGTAATAATTAATCCCGCTGAACAGAACCAAAGCCAGTTCACCCGCATTCTCATTTATTGCAGCAAGTATATCTTCAGTGCGTAAAGTATCTTCTCCGCTACGCGGGAATATCTCAATAATGGCATCTTTAGGGTCAAAACCATGGAACCTGACCTGACTTTCCAAAGCATACTGATCAGATGGAAAAGCACCGCCCTCCATTAATATTTTAAATCGTTTAGTAGTTGGTTTATAAAAGCTTACTAATAAAAAATGAAGATTTACTGTAAGTGAATTCATTACACTGACCTCCTTCTCATTTGCCCCTACAATATCCGAAAGTATCGGCGTAAGCTTCTTGTGATAACTCAACCATGGGTCATCTCCCTCAAACCATCCTTCAACACCAAGTTTTTCCCAATTAGTAAGTTGTTCGGCAATATATCGCTTAGCCGATACAGGCTGCAATCCTAAAGAATTTCCGCATAAATAAATAGCATCTTTACCATTGTGTTGCGGTATAAGAAATTTGTTTCTGAATGTTTTTAAAGAATCTTGTTCATCGAGCTGCTGTGCGAATTCGCATGTATTTTGGTATTGCATGGCGCAATATTACTATTTATTAGGCTTACTTACATACGGGTTATCCTTAACATAAAAGCGATAAGGCAACAAAGCATCCTGACCGGCATAATCAACGCCAACTCGTGGCACAGCGGCAATCTCTTCGTCGGAAAATTTTAATCCTCGGTCCTCGATCCACAAAGTATCACCTTGCAGACTGATGGCGTTTATTGCACGTGAAATACCTAATGCCCTGGCAACGGAGCCGGGCCCTTGTGTTATATTAGGCTTTAACGCCGCCATGCTTCGTCTAAATAACATTTCCTCAATCCCTTCAATCGGCTGTACCGCCCGGATCAAAATTGCGTGTGGTTGCCCCTCAACAGAAGTAACCACGTTAAACATCTCATGGATACCATAACACAGGTAAACATAAGCAATCCCGCCTTGCATAAACATGGTTTTAGTACGAGGTGTTATCCGGTTGCCGTAAGAATGGGACGCCCTATCTATTATACCATTATAAGCTTCTGTTTCAACAATATAACCACCTGTAGTTACACCACCTATGGAAGTAAATAAATACTTTCCAATCAGGCTTTTAGCCACATGTAGCACATCAGTATTTAGATAGAATGACTCTGGTAACTTCATTTATTAAGGATTGGTTTTAACCATTTATTCACCTGCTTTGCCTTATCAAATATCATAATATGACTACCGCCTTTCACAATGGTAGCATCTTTGATATTTTTCACCGGAAATACACAATCCTTGTCCCCATGAATGTGATGAACATTTGGAGGTATCGTAATATTACTCCAGTTCAACACAGCACCCATCGCCCATTTCATAAATTTCGGGGAGCCTTTAGATAGCATATCATTAAAAAGCCAGGCATCACTATCTTTTAAATGCCCAAACATCGGCTTAATCAAAAAGCCTGGTTTGTTTAACAGCATCAAAGGCAACAGTTTGTAAATTGGCAGTGCCTTAAAAATCGAAAAATATCCCGGAGCTTCTTTTATCGTTTTAATGCTGGATATCAGTATAGCTTTTTTAATATTGACTTTCTTCGCGATCTCTATAGTAAGCATCCCGCCAAGCGAAGTGCCAATAACAACAGAATTTTGCCTTATATCATATTGATAAATAATCTTTTGTGCATAATTATCTAAAGTATCTGTTTCATGTGGTTCTATCCAATCAACAGGCACAACTTCATCATCTTCGGGAATATCAATATTGTTATAAAGCCGGGTATCGGCCCCCAAACCAGAGATCAGGAAAACTTTACTCATGCCAAATTAATCAGCTTAACCAGTTGCTCCAGGAAAGTTTTATCCGTTTCATCAAAGTGCGCCAAATGCTCGCTATCCACATCTAAAACACCCACAACTTCTGCATTATTAAACAAAGGCACCACAATTTCCGACTTCGATAATGAACTGCAAGCTATATGCCCCGGAAATTCATCCACATCAGCCACAATAAGCGTCTTGGCCTGCTCCCAAGCCGTTCCGCACACGCCTTTACCCTTTGCAATACGCGTACAAGCTACAGGCCCCTGAAACGGTCCTAAAACCAATTCGTCATTTTTCAATATGTAAAATCCAACCCAAAACCAGTTAAATTGTTCTTTCAGTGCTGCACTGATGTTCGCCAGGTTGGCAATTAAATCATCTTCGCCGGTTATCAATGCCTCAATTTGCGGAATCAATGATTGATATTGGGCCGCTTTATCTGTTGTTTGTATGATGGTTAAATCCTCTGCCATGCTGCAAAAATAACGATGAACTATTACATTTAAATAAGACAAATATCATATTTAATGTTTTAATTAGTCGCGATGATTGTTAGTCTTACTATAGTTCGCTACCGTAAATCCTTAGTACCTTTTGCTTTATTGGCAATGGCCGTACATCGCCTACCCTTAATGTTCAACAAAAAATGCAGCTTTTGGAAATTATTGGGCAGTGGTCGCAACGGCACTTTTGACCTGCAGCCTGATTGGCAACAATGGGGATTACTGACCGTTTGGGATAATCGCGAAGGTTTCAACAATTTCCACAACCAATCATTTATTAATCTCTGGTGGAATACTTTCACCACTGAAAAATGGACTATCTTATGCAAACCATTACAAAGCCACGGTAAATGGGATAATAAAGAACCCTTTGGCAATCCGGATGTGAAAGTTATCACCGGTCCTGTAGCGGTGTTAACACGCGCGACTATTAGACTAAATAAATTAAAGGGCTTTTGGAGTAATGTCGATAGTGTTGCCAATATCATGGCGGATGCACCTGGGTTTGTCACATCGCTTGGTATTGGTGAGGCCCCCATCTACCGACAGGCAACATTTTCTATATGGAAAAGCATTGAAGATGTAAAAGCCTTTGCCTACACATCAAAGGAACACGCCGAAGTCATTAAAAAAACAAGAAACGAAAATTGGTACAGCGAAGAACTTTTCGCAAGATTTAAAATTGTGGATAGCTTTGGTACCATAAATGGTAAAAACCCCCTGAAGGGAATAGAATTATAAATTATGAGAATTATCGCAGAATTACCGCACCCGGACTTTAAAATATCAATACTTAATATGAACCAGAAGTTTATTATTAAGATTGAGAAGGGAAGCATTGAACAGAGTTACAAAATACCGGAAATGGATTTAACCGATGGTGTAAACAGTGTATTTGAAATACTTGATGAAGCCTTTTTAAAAACCGTATCGCTTCGTTTTGAAGAAATGAGGAAGGATTTTAAGGAAACATATTTTAGATATAACTATTAGATCATATAATTAATGTAAGTATTTGTTTAATAAATATTTAAATATTAAAACAGAATTTAATTTGGCAACACCCTACCGCCATCTAAACGCATTTAATCACTGGTAAATATATTTCTCAAATCATTTATACAATTTGTTCACAAAATCAATCAATATAGCTGATTTACTTAATGTTATAAATCAAAAAAAATTATATTTGGTTAACTTATAGAACATTTATACGACATTCTTTTAAATAATTTGATAGTATTAATGAAAAAGACGCTATTAATAGTTTTTAACATTGCATCTATAGAAGGGGTAATACCTACCCTTAGACCACTATGAATATTAAACAGCCGGATGATAATTAAGTGAATTTACCATAAGTGATGTGCATGATAATTGGAAAGTATCTTAAAAATGCACGCTGAATTGTAGAACCTTAAATGGGAAGTAGATCACAATACCAAAAACCAGACTTTTTAACCTGGTTACTTCCAGCACAATCATCGCCAGCTTTGATTGGCGCTTTATACTCTTTAAATACTCTTTCGCCAGTTTTATATTTTATTTCTTCTTTGAATATCGGGCCTTTGAATGCATAGGTATGGAACTCTCCATTTTCACCACATACATCTACTGTTACAGGCAAATCATTTATCAGCTGTTTAGTAATCTCCTGCCCTGCTAGCTCGCCTAATTCTTCCTGGGTGCAGGCTATCACAGTACCAAATCCTAAAGATAAAAACTCATTAATTAATTCGCGGGTATCACGTTTCCATAAGGGGTAAACGCCCGTCATGTTTACTTCGGCTAGTCGGGCATCTCTGTAATTCCGTAAATCCTCCAGAAAAATATCGCCGAATATAGAATGCGTAATTCCTTCTGTACCGAGTTTACTTAAATGATAATGCATAACTTCATTATACTCTGCTATACCCGGCATTTCAGGCAAACGGATTTGATATAAAGGTATCCCGATACTTTCTGCCTGTTTGATCAGCAGCTCCGTCCGGACACCATGCATCGAGATCCTATTAGCAACATCATTTATAGTGGTGACAATGTATTTAATATCCAATCCAGGGTTCTTCAGGCAATGATATAATGCCAAGGCACTATCCTTACCACCACTCCAATTAAATATGCATTTGATTTTATCAGGCATTACTATCATTTAATATTATTCGACATTAATTCTTCTACCAGCTTCGGTATTCCAATGGTGGCCTTGGCTTGTAATTCAACCACATTGCTTAATCTGCTTACGGCCGGCACATTAGGATCGACAATATACTTTTTTACACCCGACTTTACATAGTGAACAAGTCCTGCAGCGGGATAAACTGCTAATGAGGTACCGCTTAGAACAAATAATTCCGCGTCAGCGCAAATTTTAGCGGCTTGTTCTATTATTGGCACGTCTTCGCCAAACCAAACAACATGAGCCCTTAACTGCGAGCCTAATTCACAAACATCACCCATTCTTAATTCCCAGCCCTCAATTGGGTAAGTTAGCTCTGGGTTAATGCTGGATTGCGAACGTGTAATAATGCCGTGCAAGTGCACAACCTTGGTCGAACCCGCCCTTTCGTGCAGGTCATCTATATTTTGGGTAATGATTGTTACGTCGAATTGTTCTTCAAGCTTCGCTAAAGCGAAATGTGCAGCATTTGGCTTCGCAGCCAATACATCCTTTCGGCGCATATTATAAAAATCCTGAACCAGTTTTGGGTTTCTTTGCCAGGCTTGTGGTGTGGCTACATCTTCAATATTATAACCCTCCCATAACCCATCGCTATCTCTAAACGTTTTTAAGCCGCTTTCAGCGCTTATTCCTGCTCCGGTTAGCACAACTACTCTTTTTATCATTGCCTTAATACAACCAAATCTAATTCATAAAAAAAGCGATGTGAATTTCACATCGCTTCGATCTTAAAAATATTTAAATTAAACAGCGAGTTGTTTTTTACTGCGTAGTAAAGTGTATTTGCTTTGTATAATCTCAAACCCTCCAAACAGGATAGCACCAAATACAGCATCGCCTAATACCATATTTTTCTCAAATGGAATAGCGGCGACTAATGATTGACCATAACCTGCTAACGTATGTGCATAATAAGTGCCATATAACCACGGCAGATCAATGATCAGCCAGTGCACACAAACCGATGCAAGTGAAGCAAGTGCAACATTAGCTACATTTACTTTTTTAATCAGGGTACCGATAAATACCATAATGGCGAAGATTAAATACACCCAAGCCGAACCGCCATACCAAAACACCCATTTTGAAGTGTATAAATAGTTAATGCCGATATCGCTGATAAACAACGCTAATAATACTATTACATAAGCTTTCCATTTGTCAGCAAAATAAGCGCCGCCAAAAATAGCTATGGCACCAACCGGTGTAAAATTGCTTAATGCTTTGTACTCAAAACTTAAAAACCTGAAAGCGATAGCTGCCAGTATCATTAAAACGAGTACAATGTTCCGTGTATTTATGTTTTGTTTTGACATGATCTGATTTATATGATAAAATTAAGAATTTTTAAATAAAAAACTTAAAAATTACTTATTTACAAATACGATTGTGCCCGGATTGATTCCGGTAGTTAAGCTGTATTCTTTTTTACCTGTTTTGTCAAAGGCATATATCAATCCATTTGATGCATAATCTTTAGCGTCGGTTACAAATACTTCACCCGTCAGGGTATCTGCAGCAATTGCGTAAGGTGCTGTAAACGTTGTTCCGTCGGATATAAAATTCGTAGTGCCCGGCGTAAAAGTTTTAACGTTGAATATTTTGATAGTGCCATTTCCGTCAATATAAAAAGCATTATCGCCGTTAATTGAAAATGCCCCCCCGGTATAATTAGTGTTTTTTGAGGTTACTGCATCAGTGGTGCTGTTAATAATGGTTAAAGATGCGTTTGAAGTCCCAAAAACCCCATAAGCGGCAACAAAAACATCACCATTACTGTCAACGCTTACCGCATATGGGTCAGGCCCTACGGGGATGGTTTTTATAACTGCTGATGTAGAGAGATTAATAACAGACAACGTACTGTCAACAGCCGGATAATTTAAGCCGCCACCATTGGCCACATATAGTTTTCCGTTTGCTACTGCCAGTTGTTCAGGATCATTTCCTACGGTAATATATTTGCTTACAGTATAAGTTATAGTATCCATTACAGCCACAGTGCCGTTATATAATGATATATAAACATTGCCATTATAAAAAGCTAAACTGCGCGGCTCTTTGGAAGTATTATCAGAATTTAAGAACTGAACCTGTTTAATAGATTTGGCAGTTTTAGCATTCACAACTTCAACAGTTCCTGACTCATCAACAGTGATATACATTTTAGAGCCATAGATTTTGGCATCATTTGCAGTGTTGCCTAAAGCACGGCCGTTAACCGATGAAAAAATATCGGCGGTTAAAGCTTTTGTGGTATAATCATAATAAGTTAATGAGCTGTTTGCTTGACCAAAATTCCCCTGATTAAGTATATAAACACCGGCTCTTTGGGCGGTTGGAGTAGCTTGATTACCAACAATTTTATCTTTATGGCAAGATGTTAAAACGGCTACAAGAGCTATTGTACCGAGTAAATAATGGAGTCGAAATGATTTCATATTGAGTTTTAATTATTAAATGGTGATTTGAAATGTGAATCTGAATGATCGCCCGGGCATTGGAAAGCCATTAACGATGACGTAATTTTTATTGTAAAGATTATTCACCTCCAAAGAGGCTAAAACCGGAACTGAATTGATCTTGAAATTATATACCGCCGAAGCATCGCTTACAGTATATCCCGGCAAATAATATTGAGGCGTATTATCACTCGCGTAATAACGGTGCGACGCCAATATCTGGTTATAATAAACACCAAACTGCTTATACATAACACCTGCGTTTACAGCTAATGTATTTTTAGGAGTGTATGGTATCTGCTCAAGGTAATACGTGTCTGTAGGATCAGTAATATCTATCGCGTTTTGGTAAGTATAGTTTGCGGTTAAACTTGCTTTCCAATTATAAAATGGCTTAAACTGGCTTTTCAGCACCACATCCAATCCCCTGATATCAACCTTACCTAAATTAACAACCGATGGAATGTCCGGTGATCTTGTGGGGATGTAAATGATTTTATCCTTTACGTTGTTATAGTAGGCATCTGCGCTTACAGTAAGATATTCCAATATACCGTCAGTAGTTTTGGTGTAAGCTACTCCGGCATCATATTGCGATGTATACTCTGGTTTTAAAGGCCTTGGCGCTATTGCATAATAATACTGTTCGGAAAATGTAGGATTTCGAAATGTACTTTTATAAAAAGCCCTGAATTCAAGTTCTTTGGCAGCTAAAGGATGATAACTCGCGATAACAGTTTGTGTGTAATCTGATTTTGAAGATGCTGCAGTACCGGACTTTACATGATCATCAATATAAGTATTCAATATATTACCCTGAAACAACCACTTACCTAAAGTTAAATTAGTAGCCAGTACATTAAATAAACTTAGCCTGGTAGGAAAATCATATTTGTAGGCATCTGATTGCAGGTTACTGATATCAGCATCTGACGAATAAGACACTTTCCAATTTGATAAGATGTGATATGCAATAGCTACCGACTGATACGCTTCGCGCTGCATATAATTCTCAACGATCATGCCTGTTGCATTATAGACCCCACCGGTATCCGTATACCGAACAGTACTCTGCGACAATTTCGTATTCAGCAATAATTCAAAGCTGTTTTTAGCGATGTAATGATAGCCGGATTGAATGATATAATCTCTATTATAAAGCCGTTGCGTGGTGGGCGCAGCATAGAGTACAACAGCTGATGGCAATCCCCTGTCAGAATTATAAAAGTTAAATTGAAGGTTAAATTTACTACTATCCGACTTAGCCCAATACAACTCGGCATCTGCTTGCTTGGTATGTACGTCAGAATTTTTCCGCGTAGCTAATGTATCTGAGCCGTCCGCGTTTTCTTTGTATTTGTACCTGCCATTAGCATTTTCATCGTAGCCATTTATAACAAACGACCAGTATTTGCTCACACGCTGTTGCCATTGCAAATACGGATTTACCAAACCAAATGATCCGCCTTTAATACCTGCGATTATTTTAAATGGTTTTTCAGCACTTAATTTAGGTTGAATTGTTTGTATAGCTAAAACATTAGCAGATGCAAACGCTCTTGCTGTCTGGCATATATCCAGCGGCTGTGCATTAAACAACGTTATCTGTTGAATATTGATCAGATTAAATTTACTTAGATCGATCTCGCCGTTTTGGGCATCATTTAATTGAATGCTATTATATAACACGGCTACGTTATCGGCACCCAAACTACGTACAGATACGGTTTGCATACCACCTATACCTCCATAATCTTGAATGTTTACCCCGGCGAAATTCCGGATGGCATCTGCAACAGTAAAAGCGCTATATTTAATAAAATCGGAGCTACTAACCGTTTGGGATGGAGTTACCGTTTGTATTTGAGGCAGCACGGGCGAAGATACTTTTACTTCTTTAAGCTTTTTAACAGTATCCTGCTGTGCTAATGCATGATAAGGCATCAATCCCAAAACAAAAAACGGCACATAACATTTCGATTTTCGCCATAAATGCCAGTAATCGTATTGTAGCGTTTTTTGCATGTTGATTGAATTTACAACAAACAGGAAATGGTTGAAATGAAAACACCTTTAGAAGAGCATTTACATCCAAGCTTCAATCCCCGAAAGCTGTGAATAATTATAATGCCTTGGCAGGTCTTCTGACTTACTCCCCTCCGTTCGGTCTTCCCTATCCAATACCGGATAAGTGACCAATTGAATGAACTTTGGTTATAGAGCTTACAGCTGCGGGACAGTTATGGATTTACACCATATTCCCTTTTAATTCCTTACAATAAATTTGTAAGGAAACCTAAAGCGATGCAAATATAGCGATTAGAGATAAGAGGTTGGAGATTAGTTTTACATATTTCTGTAAAAACAAAAAAGGCCTGCATTTATGCAGGCCTTTTTAATATGATGTTTGGCTATATTATTTTACAGCGTCAACAACTGCTTTAAAAGCATCAGGGTGATTCATCGCTAAATCAGCTAATACTTTACGGTTTAAACCAATTTCACTTTTAATTAATTTACCCATTAATTGTGAGTAAGAAATTCCGTGTTGGCGTGCACCTGCGTTGATACGTTGGATCCATAAAGCCCTGAATTCTCTTTTCTTGGTCTTACGGTCACGGTAAGCATACTGTAAACCTTTTTCTACTGTGTTTTTAGCAACGGTATAAACCTTGCTTCTTGAACCCCAATAACCTTTGGCGAGGTTCATGATCTTTTTCCGGCGTCTTCTCGACGCGACTGCGTTAACTGAACGTGGCATTTCGTGTTGTTTTTGGTAGTGAGTGCCGTTTAAAGGACTTTAATACTCTAATACCTGGTTAAAAAATTTGTTTAATTACTTCCCGATACAAAGCATACGTTTAACATTACCCATATCAGCGTTAGAAACTAAGCTTGTGTGAGTAAGGTTACGCTTGCGTTTAGTCGACATCTTAGTTAAGATGTGGCTTTTGTATGCGTTCTTTCTTGCAATTTTACCGGTTCCAGTAAGCTTAAAACGCTTTTTTGCACTGGAATTGGTTTTCATTTTTGGCATATCCGTTATTTATTTGTGTTTTATATCTACGTTTTCGCAACGTATTATCTTTAATCAGACCCTGAAGTAAGATTAGTTTACCTAATCTCCAACCTCTGGTCTCTAATCTCTATTTCTTAGCTGCTTTTGGGGCTACGGTTAAAAACATCCGTTTTCCTTCAAGCTTTGGTAATTGTTCAACTTTACCTACTTCTTCTAATGCCTGTGCAAAACGCAGCAATAGTATCTCGCCTTGTTCCTTGTAAACAATTGCACGACCCTTAAAGTGTACATAAGCCCTTACCTTTTCGCCAGATTCCAAAAACTTTTGCGCATGCTTTAACTTAAATTCAAAGTCATGGTCATCTGTATTCGGCCCAAACCTTATTTCTTTAATAACGGTTTGTTTGGCATTGCTTTTTATCTCTTTTAGCTTCTTCTTTTGTTCGTAAACAAACTTATTATAGTCTGTTACTTTACAAACAGGAGGAACAGCATTAGGCGAAATCTCTACAAGGTCCAGTTCCTGCTCCTGTGCAATGGCTAATGCATCACGTAGTGAGAAAACACCTTGCTCCACGTTATCACCAACAAGGCGAACTTCAGGAGCTTTTATAAATTGATTAATGTTGTGTTCAGCTTCTTTCTTCTTGAAAGGAAGCCTTGGTCCTCTATTGAAAGGTTTGTTTAATGCCAAGTTATACTGTTATTTCTTTAATTATTTGTTTCTTAAAATCTTCTATGCTCATACTTCCTAAATCTCCCTGACCGTGTTTGCGTACAGAAACCATCCCTTCGGCAGCTTCTTTTTCGCCCACAATCAGCATATATGGGATCTTTTTAACTTCAGCGTCACGTATCTTTCGACCGATTTTCTCATCCCTGAAATCAATAAGCCCGCAAATATCCGAATCTTTTAACGATTCTGAAAGTTTTTTTGCATAATCTTCATATTTTTCAGAGATAGGCAATATCACAAACTGCTCAGGCGATAACCATAACGGAAAATTACCAGCGCAATGTTCTATCAATACCGCCACAAAACGCTCCAGTGAGCCAAAAGGTGCACGGTGGATCATTACCGGGCGATGTTTCTGGTTATCACTGCCAGTGTATTCCAACTCGAAACGCTCTGGCAAGTTATAATCAACCTGAATAGTACCCAACTGCCATTTACGACCTAAAGCATCCTTCACCATAAAATCAAGCTTAGGGCCATAAAATGCCGCTTCGCCTAATTCAACTACAGTGTTTAAGCCTTTTTCTGCCGCTGCTTCAATTATCGCTGATTCAGCCAAAGCCCAGTTCTCATCAGTACCGATGTATTTCGCTTTATTCTCTGGATCGCGAAGAGAAATTTGCGCGGTGTAATCATTAAAGCCCAAAGCTTTAAATACATAAAGCACCAGGTCGATTACCTTTTTAAATTCCTCTTTAACCTGATCCGGACGGCAAAATAAGTGGGCATCATCCTGAGTAAACCCACGAACACGGGTTAAACCATGCAGCTCGCCGCTTTGCTCATAACGGTATACAGTACCAAACTCAGCCAAACGAACCGGAAGATCCTTGTACGAACGTGGTTTTGTTTTATAAATTTCGCAGTGATGCGGGCAGTTCATTGGTTTTAAGAAGAACTCCTCACCTTCCTGTGGTGTTTTTATAGGCTGAAAAGAATCAGCACCATATTTTTCGTAGTGACCGGATGTTACATACAGGTTTTTATGCCCGATATGCGGCGTAATAACTTGCTCATAACCAGCTTTAACCTGCGCTTTTTCAAGGAAATTAGTTAAGCGCTGACGCAATGCAGTGCCTTTCGGTAACCACAATGGTAAACCCATGCCTACTTTTTCAGAGAAAGCAAATAACTCCAATTCTTTACCTAATTTACGGTGATCGCGTTTTTTAGCTTCTTCTATCATATGCAGATAGTCGCTTAACTCGCTCGCTTTAGGGAAAGTTACACCGTAAATACGGGTTAACTGTTTGCGGCTCTCGTCACCACGCCAGTACGCACCGGCAACACTCATCAACTTTACAGCTTTGATGAAACCAGTGTTAGGGATATGCGGCCCGCGGCACAGATCGGTAAAAGCACCTTGTGAATAAAAGGTGATTGAACCATCGGGCAGGTCTTTTATTAGATCGAGCTTATACTCGTCATCTTTCTCAGTAAAATATTCAATCGCATCGGCTTTGGTAACCGGCTTGCGGATAAATTCTTCTTTAGCCTTAGCCAGCTCAATGATCTTGTCTTCGATCTTTTTGAATTCATCCGAAGAGAACTCACGATCGCCAAAATCAACATCATAATAAAACCCTGTTTCAATAGCAGGTCCTATTCCGAATTTTGTACCCGGATAAAGCGCTTCTAAAGCCTCGGCCATAATATGTGCCGATGAATGCCAAAAAGTTGATTTACCTGCGGTATCGTTCCAGGTTAATAGTTTTACATGAGCATCCTGTTCAATCGGGCGGCTTGAGTCCCAAACCTGGCCGTCAACCTCAGCTGCTAATACGTTTCTTGCTAAACCTTCAGAAATTGATAAGGCTATTTGTGCGGAAGTGATGCCCTTGTCGTATTCACGAACAGAGCCATCGGGAAGTGTAATGTTAATCATCTACAACTATGATTTATGTTTTATAAAAAAAAGTAATTTATTAAATCACCTACAAAGTGATCTGTTATTTATGGATGCGAATTTACGATTATTTAGTGAATTATTAGTCAGCCAAATGACTAATTTATTTGATTTTAGCCTCGTAGCGGTCTTTTATGTGCTGATTGATGTAAGTGGTGAGCCCCGCTCCTGCTTCAGCAAGTTTCTTCATTTTATTGATTGAATCCTGGCCTGCGCTTTTGTTAGTATAAAGGTATACTGTGCCATCCTTAAATTGAACGGCAATGTGATCAACTCCGTTTTGGTAGGCTATAACACCGGTGTCACGATTTGAACTTTGGTAGGGATGCATGCTAATTTAACGCAAAACTACTGTCATATTTATCATTCGCTAAAGGTCGAATTTTTCCATGCATCCAGAATCTCATCGCCTTTATTGTTATTGAGATACATGATGTTAACACAAAGCTCTTTATTCAAAAATAATCTTGAAAAAGAATATACATTAAAAATAACATTTTCTGACATCTCGATCCTTAAAATGAATGTATTAAATCTTAAATTATTGATTTTAGTTATCAATGATGCACTATCTATTTTGGCACCCGGTATTTGCTTTTTAAATGTTGTATATAGAACGTCGTTAATACCTTTGCATGACTTTAAAAAGCTACCATCTTTTTTCACGTCGTAAGGCTGGCAATTTGCTTCAAAATAATTAGCACCATCACTTTTAAATACAAAAATTGTCTTTGTCTTATTTTCAATTTTCTGCCCGTAGGTATCTTCAATAGCTTTTGCACCCTTATTTTGAAATTTGGCCCAATCTTCTAACGAAACAGCAGTAAAATTATCTGGAATAACGATTTTCCAATTAAATTCCTTGCTTATAAACTCATGATTTTTAAGCGAGTCCTGACCGTAACCCACTTTTAAGGTAAATATCGCACACAATAATAAGAGAAAGGTCTTCATGCGATTAAATCAGTTTTACTACACATTCCCCCACCCATGTGCCAATACATCAGCCAAATGCATTGTTTTTACTGGGAGTTCATTTTTATCGATATAGCCCTGCAATTGCAACAAGCAGGAAGCGTCGGTACTGATGATATATTCAGCACCTGCCGCCAAGGCATTATCAACTTTTTGTTGTGCCATGGCTGTTGAAATCGCTTCGAACTTAACAGCAAACGTACCACCGAAACCGCAACAAGTGTCATTATCTTTCAAATCAACTAATTCAAGACCTAAAACTTTTGACAATAATTGTCTTGGCTCTTCTTTAATCTTACACTCACGCAAAGCGCTACAACTATCATGATATACGGCCCGTCCTTCCAGCTCCGCACCGAAATAATCAAATTGTAATATATTCACCAGGAAATCAGAAAGCTCATAAATATTGCCCTGTATCGCTCGGCATTTATTGTGCAATACAGTATTAGTAAACAAGTCGTTATAATAACTTTTCACCATACCCGCACATGAAGCCGATGGTGTTACAATAACGCTATCCTCTGAAAAATCATTCAGAAACTTACTGCCTACTGTTTTAGCCTCATCCCAAAAACCGGCATTAAATGCAGGCTGACCGCAGCAGGTTTGGTTGGGATTGTAATTTACTTTGCAACCTGCTTTTTCCAATACCTTAACAGTATTAAAAGCAGTTTCAGGGAAAAGTTGATCAACAAAACAAGGAATAAACAATTCTAAATTCATCGGCAGCTAATTTCAGAAAAAGTTTGGGTAATAGCTAACATGGCTTAAATATGTTAGCTATTAATTAAGATTCAACCTAAACCTCTACCAACTCGGCTTGTGGTGCAGTTGGTAAATTCTTCTTTTTCTTTTCAGCATAAAATAATGAAATTAATAAGCCGAAACCTACCAGGAAAAATAGATCAAGCGTAAGTGCGGCTATACGCATTTCATGGCTAATAGCTTCAACTAAAGAAAAACAAAGCAGGCCTACTACTATCGCGCTTTTTTCTGTAACATCATAAAAGCTGAAGTATGACGCCGTATCGGGAATGTTTTGTGGCAGGTATTTTGAGTAAGTTGATCTGGAGATAGCCTGCACGCCGCCCATTACCGCACCTACGATCACCGCGGCAACAAAAAACTCAGGAATGCTGGTAATAAAATATACAGAAAGGCATAATATTGTCCAAACACCTACTACCCAAACTAACGTACGCACGTTACCATATTTTTCTGATAGTTTGGAAATACCTGCGGCTCCAACAACACCTACCACATAAATAATAAGAATAATAATAATTAGCGTATCATCGGGCATATGCAATTCTTTTGATGCAAATTGTGCCGCTACCAGCATAATGGTTTGCACCCCCACAGAATAAAAAAAGAATGATGATAGAAAACGGCGAAGCAGCGGCATAGTTTTCACAGTTTGAAATACCTTTATTAATTCTTTGAAACCGCCCGTTAACACATTGTAATTATGTTTACCGGGATTTGGTTCGCCTTTAGGTAATAACCTGAATGGAATAATAGAAAAGCCCATCCACCAAACAAATACGATAATAAAAGTGATGCGCGCGGGTAACGAATCATTTTTAGGGTCAATCCCAAACCATTCAGGTTTCTCTACAATGGCTAAACAGCACATCTGAACAACAAGACTACCTACATAGCCGTATATAAAACCTTTTGCACTCACACTATCTTGTTTAGCTTCCGAAGCAATTTGCGGTAAATAAGAATTATAAAAAACAAAACCACCGCAATAACCTATACATGCAAGCGCGAAAAATATCAGCGGCAATTCAAGTGCAGGTATACCATGCTCAACGGGTTTAAAAAAGAATAATCCGGCGCACGACAATGCACCAAGCCAGGTGAAAAATTGCAAATATGCCCGTTTATTACCTTTATAGTCAGCAATTGAGGTAAGTATTGGCAGCATTAACACAATAATTAAATAAGCGATCCCCAATACAAAGTTTGATAATACGGTGTTAACAAACTTATGCCCGAAAAAAGTAACAACATCACCATTAGGGTTGTGCCACGTGGTATAGTACACGTAATAAAAAGGGAATATGGTTGTTGTGATCACCATATTATAAGATTGATTTGCCCAATCGAACATGCACCATGCCCAGATGGTTTTCTTATTGTCTTTTACGATTTCCATTATGGGTTAAAAATATACAAAATATGGTACTTACAAAGAATGGCGGGAAATATTAAAATTAATAATAGTTACAAACTGAAGTTGTAATAAAATCGTAAATGACAACAAACAAAGCTTAGTATGTAATCGTCTTTCTTTAACACTAATAGTCCAAAATAAATCTAATATGAAAAAATTAATACCTGCTCTTATCCTGGCAATGACCCTAGTTAGCAGAGCACAAGCCCAAAGCACTGACACCGTAAAAACAATGGGTTGGTTCCGCCATCAATTGGCAGGCGCCGCGCAGATACAAGTCACCTATCGTAAGGCTGATCTTAGTCAAGTGAATCAAATCCTCAACAATAATGGGTTACGCTCACTTGGAGATAATGACGTTTGGTACAACGCATCAATGAACCATATTCACGGCAAATGGTTATTTGAGGATGGGATAGGATTTACTACCGTTACTACCTCCGATAATAATAATCTCAAAGCAAAATTCAATCAGTATCAATTATATACTCGTGTTGCCTATAATGTTTCAAACAATAATAATTTAAGGCTATTTCCTTTTGTGGGATTGAATTTCTCTGCAGCTGTATTAGATATACAAGACAATAATGCGATAAGGAGTACATCTAACTTTTCCTCCGAATTATTGAACAGCACGGCAAGCAAAACTTTTTATCAGCCTAATTTCGGTATCGAGTTTGGAGCCGGTATGGATTACCTGATTAAGGTTAAACCTAAAGTAACCGATTGCTTCACCATTGAACGCAACATACCCATTGGTATAAGAGCTGGTTATTACCTAAACGCCGCTCAAGGCGACTGGAGGGTGGACAATTACAGTCTGCAGAATGGTCCTAGTCATAAACAAAGCGCGGTATTTGTATCGTTAAATATTGGCTTAGGTTATGAGATCATTAAGTAAACAATTAGCTAAATTATAATCTGCATAAAATAAATCGCAATTTAGTGTCCTGAAATTATGCAGGATATTATACGAACTGTTAATGTAACCCGATATGTAACGCCCTTACGCGAAGGCGGATCCCTACCCGCTATTGCCGAAGCTGATGACGGCTTTTTATACGTACTTAAATTTCGAGGTGCGGGTCAGGGCGTTAAAGCACTTATAGCTGAATTGATCGGCTGTGAAATAGCCCGCAAATTGGGATTCAAAGTACCTGAAGTTGTCTTTGCCAACTTGGATGAAGCTTTTGGCCGTACAGAACCTGATGAGGAAATACAAGACTTATTAAAAGCTAGCGTAGGATTAAATCTGGCTTTACATTATTTGCAAGGCGCTATTACGTTCGATGCAACAGTTACTAAAGTCGACGCGAAGCTAGCTTCCCAAATTGTGTGGATGGATTGTTTGTTAACCAACGTCGACCGCACAGCACGTAATACCAATATGCTCGTATGGCACAAAGAACTTTGGCTTATAGATCATGGCGCTGCCTTATATTTCCATCATTCCTGGCATAATTGGGAAGAACAAGCTAAACGTCCGTTTGTACAGGTAAAGGATCATGTATTATTATCTCAGGCCACCGAATTGAATGAAGTGGATGCGGAATTTTGCACCATTCTCACCGATAGCGTTATTAATGATATTGTAGATTTAATACCCGATGAATGGCTGGTTGATGAATTTGATTCAGCCACAGAACATCGTGCAGCCTATACGCATTTTTTAATCACCAGGATAGCTAACTCGGCTGTTTTTGTAAACGAAGCACACCATGCACAACAGAACCCTATTTGAGTACGCCGTAATACGCGTGATGCCCAGGGTTGAACGCGAGGAATTCCTGAACATCGGGATAATCCTGTATTGTGCCAAGCAAAAGTATTTGAAGATGTTATATATATTAGATGAACATCGCTTACAAGCTTTTTTTGCATATCTGGATATAGATGAATTAAAAGAGCATCTATGTTCTTTTGAGCGCATTTGTTCCGCCGATCCATATGGTGGGCCAATAGCTAAACTGGATATGCCATCCCGCTTCCGTTGGTTAACGGCTACACGTAGTACAATATTGCAAACATCAAAAGTACACCCGGGTTTATGTGTTGATGCGGAAAAAACTGCAAACAAGCTATTTAGCCAGTTAGTCCTCTGAGATCAAAGCTTAACAAAAATTCAATCATTAAAGGAAAATCAATAATTTCGATATTAAATTAATTAAACGCGTGGTCGAACCCTCAACGAAAAACAAACTTGGCTTGTGGACAAGCACCTCATTAGTTGTAGGCAATATGATTGGTGCAGGTGTATTTTTGATGCCAGCAGCTATGGCATCGTTCGGTAGCGTGGGTTTATTAGGTTGGCTGTTTTCAGGTATTGGATCTTTTTTCCTGGCAAAAGTATTTGCAAACCTGAGTAAGTTACTGCCTCACGGCACGGGCGGCCCTTATGCCTACTCACAAAGTGGCCTTGGCGACTTTGCTGGCTTTTTAATGGCTTGGGGGTATTTTATATCAAACTGCGGAGGACTAACTGCAATAGTTATATCATTTACGGCTGCTATGAGTACTTTTTTTCCAATTTTGGTTACAAACCCATATGTTGCGGTTAGTACAGGTTTAACTACTGTTTGGTTACTCACCTATATTAATAATCGTGGGGTTGTAACCTCGGGTAAAGTGCAGTTGGTGGCTACTATTTTAAAAATCACCCCCTTACTTTTGATTGCTATTGGGGGTTTGTTTTTTATAAAATTCAAATATTTTTTACCATTTAATAATAGTGGAGGATCAGTACTAAAAGCAATTGGTATTACCGGCGCCCTGACTATGTTTTCTTACCTTGGAGTTGAGAGTGCAACAATACCAGCTGGGAATGTTGATAATCCCGAAAAAACAATACCAAGAGCAACTATTCTCGGGTTGCTTATTGCTGGTTTCGTTTATATTTTAGGTAGCTTTAGTGTAATGGGTATTATTCCTGCGAAGGTTTTAGAACATTCTGTCACACCGTACGCCGATGCCGCTATTATTATTTATGGCAATAATGCAAAGTATTGGGTTAGTGCTGGTATTGCCATAGCGGCTTTCGGCGCGTTAAATGGATGGATATTAATACAAGGGCAAGTGCCTTATGCTACAGCTAAAGACAAATTATTTCCACCAGCTTTTGGAAGATTAAATAAGAATGGAGTACCTTATTTTGGTATTTTGATTAACAGTATAGTAATATCCATTTTCATTTGCATGAATTATTCTAAAGGACTAGTTGAACAATTTAAATTTTTCCTTTCATTCGCGGTTTTTACGTCACTTGTTCCTTTCCTGTTCTCAGCGGCAGCCTACCCAATTATCAGAGCAAGAAAAAAAGTAACAAAACGCTGGTTTGCCGCGCTTTTACTTACCTTTTTTGCATTTAGTTATACACTTTGGATGATATATGGGACCGGCAAGGATGCCGTATACTATGGCTTTTTACTGTTGATGTTAGGTATTCCGTTATATATGTGGCTTGCCTATAAAAAGGAAAACTCATACAAAGCTTAATTTGGTTTATTTTTAATATTATAATCCAACAATATGGACAAAGAATTTTCGCTAAATGGTAGAGTCTGGGTAGAGATCAATAACGAAAAAATACTTGGCCATGGGCGTATAGAACTATTAGAACGAATCCATACTTCGGGATCCATCAGACAGGCGGCATTACAAATGAAAATGTCGTACAAGCAAGCATGGGAACTTATTAAGCATATGAACAATCATTTTGAATCGCCTTTGGTTATCTCCCATCGCGGAGGTAAAGGCGGTGGCTATGCAGTAGTCACTGAAAACGGGCTAAATACAATAAAACATTTTCATCAGCTCAACAATAAGTTTACCGAGTTCTTAAAAACTGAGACTTTATATTGGGCAGATAAATTCGCTTTCCACCCAATAACCACATAACATTTGAAGTAATGATAATTATTATATTCATTACTTTAGCTCTATAATTATAAAAGTGCTAATGGTATTTGAACATGTATTGAAAAGTAGTGAAGAGTTTTGGGCTACATGTATACCACATTTATCTGTAGATAATGTGGTTTTTGGTTTTCATGATACTCAATTAAAAGTATTATTGTTACAAATTAATGAAGGCAAAGATTGGATATTACCCGGCGGATACGTCCGTAAAAATGAAAACGTAAATGATGCGGTTAAACGAGTTTTAAAGGAGCGTACCGGTGCCGATAACATCTTTCTGCAACAATTTGCCACGTTTGGTGATATAAACAGATCCGAGGCTTTTTTTAAAGAATATCCTGATGATTTATGGCATAAGCAACGTTTTATTTCCACCAGTTATTATGCCTTGGTAGATTATACTGCTGTTGTGCCTTTAACTGATGAATTTTCTGATGCCTGCAAATGGGTTAATGTTGAAGAACTCCCAAACTTGGTAATGGATCATACATTGATATTAAAAAAAGCCTTAGAAGTACTACGCGAGCAATTAATATATAAACCAATAGGTTATAATTTACTTCCCGAAGAGTTTACCCTAACAGAATTACAACGTTTATATGAAGCCATATTGGGCGTTAAATTAAATCGTGGTAATTTTTACAGACGGGTAATGAAGTTTGGAATATTGATAAAATCTGACAACGTGAGAAAAGGTGGAGCGCATAAATCACCAGATTTGTACAAATTTGACCAGTCTAAATATCACGAATCATTAAAGAGTTATAGTTGGTGACCCAATTCTACTGGTATCTTTTCATCCCTTAGTTTTTCTCTGGCTCGAAATAAGCGTTTGTTAATAGTTTCTTTATTAGATAAAAATGCATCGGCAATTTCATCAATCCCAAAACCGCAAAGGATACGCAAGGCCAGGCCTATTTGAGCTTCGCTGGCAATAGCCGGAGTGCAGATGGCAAAAAGCATCTGCAATTGGCTATCCTTAATATTTTAGTGCGAGAAATTCAATTCGGTCATTTTTTGTTTTATACCTCAATAATGATTGCGACGGGACGAATTGGACACACTACACAAAATATTTTTTATAAAAACATAGATGAAATTTTATTTAGACGTAATTTTAATAAAACAACTGATGCCGGACCTGATACAAACTATATCAAATTGTTGGAGATAATATATAAATAACAACTAACTGAAGCGATGCATGGAAGAAGAACAAATACTTGAAGCACTGAATACGCACTGGCTCGCGTCGGCCTTAGGAGATGCTGCTGCAGAACATAATATTTACGATGAAGATGCTATATGTGATTACCCCCAGTCAGGTGAGCGAATCTTCGGACGAAGTAATTTGCAGGCTTTGCGGAGTCATCATCCGGGTAAACCATCAGGTTTTAATGTCAGGCGTATTCTCGGAGAAGGCGATCTATGGATTACGGAATACATAATCACCTACCAAGGACGATCAGCATATACAGTAAGCGTTATGGAGTTCCGCAACGGCAAGGTCGTGCACGAAACCCAGTATTTCGCAGATCCGTTCGAGGCACCGTCCTGGCGAAGCCAATGGGTTCAGCAAAACGGGTAACACCGCATTTAGCCAATAGGCAGTGTTTTCGCCACATCATTTTAAACTAAAAAACCCAGCCAAATTGACCGGGTTTAATTCTGTGCGGAAGAAGGGACTCGAACCCCCACGCCTCGCGGCGCCAGATCCTAAGTCTGGTGCGGCTACCAATTACGCCACTTCCGCATTAGGATTTTGTGAGGTGCAAAGATAGCTTAAATTGGTAAACAATAAAATTTATTTAAGTATTTGCGATAAATGCCTGTACACTAGTCTAATTAATTTCAAGCTATTGATTCGATCACCGACGAAAAGTATCCAGGTGCCAATAGCAGCCTATTCCCATACCACGAAAACATTTCACCATCAACCAAAACGATCTTTGAATTTGGTAAAATTGCTTTAAATTCATTGATATGCTTCTTAGTAAAAGGGAATGGCTCTGATGATAAAAAAACTAGATCAGGATTAGCATTTACAAGCATATCTACATCAGCCATTGGGTATCTATCTGATTTAAAAACATTAGTAAAGCCACACAATTGCAACATACTGTTAATAAAAGTATTAATTCCTGCTACCATATAGGGTTTACGCCATATTAAATATATTACGGTAAGTGGATCTTTTATTTTGGACAATGCATTAAACTTATTTGAAATAGCTTTTACAAGTGCATTGGCTTCAGCTTCCCGGTTAACCATCGTTCCAACACTTTCAATCATTGCAAGTGCATCAGGTAAATCATTAATATCACTTACCCAAACCGGGCAGATATTCATTAGAGCTTCAACCTGACTTTGTTCATTCTCTTCTTTATTGGCGATGATCAGGTCTGGTTGTAATTCACGTATCAATTCAATGTTTATTTGTTTAGTCCCCCCTATTTTGGTTATATGTTTAGTTTGATGATGTGGATGGGTACAAAATTTAGTGATGCCTACAATTCTATTACCCACACCTAAATAGAACAACAGTTCTGTTTGCGATGGTACAATGGAGATAATTCGCTGGGGTGCTTTATCGAGTGATATTTTCCGGCTGAGCTGATCGTAAAAAACAGGCATTAGAATGCATTTTTATCCCCTCTAACGGTACCGAAGAATGTGAGGAAAACAATTTTAAGATCAAGTAAAAACGACCAGTTTTCCAAGTACCATACATCAGCTTCTACTCTTGCCAACATATCTTCGGTATTCTTAGTTTCACCTCTTAAACCGCGTATCTGTGCCCAACCGGTAATACCTGGTTTAAGAAAATGCCTCACCATAAAAGTATCAATAAGCTGAGAGTACTGTTCGGTATGACTTACCATATGCGGACGCGGCCCAACAACAGACATATTTCCGCGCAGCACATTAAAAAACTGCGGTAGTTCATCAATACTTGTACGACGCATAATTGCACCTATTAACGTAATACGTTTATCGTCGCGTGTGGCTTGCTTTTTATCCGATTCATCATTAACCCTCATGCTTCGGAATTTATAGCATTTAAAAGGCTTATTATCCCGCCCGGAACGTATTTGAACAAAAAAAACGGGGCCCTTTGATTGTAGCTTTATAAGCACGGCTAATATTGGGAACAGCCAACTAAATACAAATACAATAACAAGGATGGAAAAGACGGTATCAAATGAACGTTTTAAAAACCGGTTCAACATGTTTTCAAGCGGTTCTGGCCTTACCGAGATAATCGGGATATGACCAAAGCTTTGTATATAAGTTGGTTTTTTAGCGTAATCGTAATATTCCGGTACAAACTTAAAGCGTATTAAGTTTTTATCAGCATCAAGCATTAATCGCTCAATTGTATCAGCCTTTGAGTTTGGTAGCGTACAAAAAATTTCGTCAACATTATTAGCAATTACATAGTCAATACATTCATCTGTCCTGCCCAGGTATAACTCTTTCTCCTTCACCCGCTCGGGCGAGTCATCAAAAAAGCCTATAAGGTTATAACCACGCTCTGCATTGTTGCTAAAAAACTGATA
Source organism: Mucilaginibacter tundrae (assembly GCF_013408825.1). GTDB lineage: Bacteria > Bacteroidota > Bacteroidia > Sphingobacteriales > Sphingobacteriaceae > Mucilaginibacter. The sequence goes on along the minus strand of NZ_JACCBZ010000004.1, from coordinate 384,668 downwards.
AAGATCATATCCAATTCTTCCGCCACCGATTATAACTACATTCCTGGTATCAAATAAAGAGCGGCGATTACTTTTGCGTATGCCCAAAAATATAAGCTTCCATAATCCGAGTAAGAATCCAAATAAAGCAAGAGAATAAAAGAGATATTCGCGGGTTACAAAGTATGGTTTTGTACCTATAAGTATTATAATAGTAAAACAAATAAAGCTTACAAAAATGAAATAAGTTTTAATAACCCCGCGATAGGTGTTAATAGAGTCTTTATTTAGTACCTGTTCATATAAACCACTTATATTGGCTGAAAGCAACCAGATAAGGTTAAATACAAGCACTATCGGAAGGTAGTTTTTATTATTGATCCATATGTATGACGATTTATCAATCACAGCATATGAAATCACCATACTAATATTTAGAATTAAATAATCAGTAGTTAGATTAACAGCCTTAATAAATGTAGCGTATCTGTGGATCATACTTTTTCTTCTTCTAATCGTAGAATAGTTAAACCCAGCATGTATTAAAAATTTGCAATATCAAAAAATTAAACAATAGGTATACTGATAACAAAATTAGAAATTTATGGTTTAGATTTTAATAATACCGCAAACTTATCAAAGTTTATAGGTTATATTTTATCAATTAAATAATTATCATCTATTAGTTAAACAACTATATTTTATTAATTAAATATTTGATATACGCCGATAATACTTCTTTGCACTTTAGAACCAACCAATATGGTTGTTATCTTTTTTTCGATCATCAGGCTCTCGGCTTGCTTAACAAATTCATCACCTTCAATTATTACCGGGTTCCGGGTCATCATATCAGTGATGTTTAATTTTGATGTATCAGTATTTTTCAATAACGCTCTTCGTAAATCACCGTCGGTAATAATCCCCTCAAAGAAATCCTTATTACCAACAATCACCATTCCTAAACGTCCTTCGGACATTGAAAGCAGCAATTCTGTAAATGAAGCCTCTTTGGAGATGTATGGCAGGCTATCAGAACGCATCAAATCTTTCACCTTAGCCAATAATTTATGCCCCAGCCTGCCGCCGGGATGGAAACGTGCGAAATCTTCTTCCTGAAATTGGCGCGATTCCATCAAAGCAATCGCCAAGGCATCGCCCATTACCAGCGTAGCTGTTGTTGATGATGTTGGCGCCAGTGCCAATGGACAAGCTTCGCGGGTTATACTGATATTAAGATGATAATCGCTATTTTTTGCTATGGTTGAGTTTGGGTTACCGGTAATGCTGATGATCTGATTTTTATTCCACTTTAAAAATGGGATAACTTTTAAAACCTCTTCCGTTTCTCCAGAATATGAAATAAGCATTATAATATCATTCGGGCCTACCATTCCCAAATCACCATGAAAAGCTTCACCCGGATGAAGGAAAAAACTAGGCGTACCAGTGCTTGATAATGTGGCAGCTATCTTTCTGCCGATGTGCCCGGATTTACCAATGCCTATAACAACTAACTTTCCTTTGGTATTTAAAATAGCTTCTACCGCCTGTGTAAACTTTTCATCAAGTAAACCTGCCACATGCTGTAATGATTCTATCTCTATATCAAAAACCCGTTTGGCAATATCCCGCATGGCCATATTATTATCCTAATAAAGGTTTTATTACTTCTTCAAGATTATGCAACTTAACCATGTTCGGTCCATCACTTAAAGCATTGTCGGGGTCAGGGTGGGTTTCCATAAAGTAACCATCTGCACCGAAGGCTTTAGCGGCAAGGGCCATCATAGGTACAAATGTACGGTCTCCACCGGTTTTACCACCAGCACCGCCTGGGCGTTGCACAGAATGTGTGCAATCCATACAAACCGGGTGGCCAAATGATTTCAGATCATGGATATTTCTAAAATCAACCACCAGGTTATTATAACCGTACATGTTACCACGCTCCGTTAATATTACCTGGTTATTACCGGCTTCAATTACTTTCTGTGCCGGATAAAACATATCCTGACCAGATAAAAACTGCGCTTTTTTAATATTTACGATCTTACCTGTTTTAGCGGCCGCAATCAAAAGATCAGTTTGGCGGCATAAAAAGGCTGGTATCTGTAAAATATCCACCACCTCGCCCACCATCGCAGCTTGGTAACTTTCATGAATATCGGTGATCAGCGGTAAGCGAAAACGTTCTTTAATTTTCAATAACATCTCTATACCTTTTTCTAATCCTGGGCCGCGGTATGAGCGGATAGAAGTACGGTTAGCTTTATCAAACGATGATTTAAATACAACAGGGATATTGTATTTCTGGCCAATTTCGGCAACCTTTTCAGCAACAGTGTATAATAATTCCTGGTTTTCCATTACACATGGGCCAAGTATAAAGAACGGCTTCTGCCGCATTTTTTCAAAAAGCATAATAGTTTGTATTATTAAGCAAAGATGTAAAATTTTATGAACAGACCCTAATTGCGCTATTTGGTTTAATACTTGATTAGTATAATTGGACATGTTACTTAACTTTGCAACATGAATTATTTTGATTTTTATGGCTTACCTGAAACATTCAATTTGAATGATGCGGATGTAAAAAAGAAATTTTACCAATTAAGCAAGCAATACCACCCTGACTTTTACGCGAATGAAGATGAAGTGAAACAACAGGAAATATTAGAATTATCTACGCTAAATAATAAGGCTTACCAAACCCTTGGCAACCCCGCAAAGCGTCTCGAATACATTTTAAAGCTCCATAATTTGGTATCAGACGGTGCAAAACCGCAATTACCCGCAGATTTTTTAATGGAGATGATGGATATCAATGAACGAATAATGGAAGTTGATAGCAAAGAAGAACTTGGATCCATCACAGCAGAAGTACTTGCAATCGAGGGAGATATGAATGAGGAATTATCGGGATTAACTGCTGACTATACGCATTTAGATGATACAGCTAAGGAAAGCAGACTGAATGATATTGCAAATATTTACTTTAGGCAAAAATATCTGTTGCGAATTAAAGAGAGTTTAGATACATTTGCAGCCCGCTTCTGAGAAATTAATCCACTCTCAGCATGCATGCCCAGCTGGCGGAATTGGTAGACGCGCTGGTCTCAAACACCTGTGGGAAACCGTGCCGGTTCGACTCCGGCGCTGGGTACAAAGCCTTTCTGAGTAATCAGGAGGGCTTTGTTGTTTACAATGATTGATAGTTATTTAAGTATTTTACAAGAAAAATATTTAACATCAGTAAATCCTTGGGGAATATTCCTCTTCTTTAGCTATCGAAATTATTTTATCGCGATATAATGGTTTTGAAATAAACTCTTTCACAAAATGGTAATTCATTGCCTCACGCCTCTCAGTAATATCTATTGATGTTGATATGATATAAACAGAAACAGGTTTAGGTAATCTGGCATAATTTTCTTCTAAGGATTTCAAAACACTCCAGCCATTCATTTCGGGCATAGTAAGATCCAGAAATATAACATCCGGAAGATTAACGGTATCATCTATATTGGATTTAATATAATCCCACAAAGGTTTGCCATCATTAAAATATAGCACATGGCCAAACACTGCGTTTCTTGCTAAGTTTAACCTTATAATTCGTAAGTCAAGTTCATTGTCGTCTACAACAAAAAGAGTTTTCATAGGTTGATAGTTCCGCTCAATAGCGTTTTATCACTTAGACGTAATTGCCGGCATAGAGTTTAACAAAGTTATCAAGATATTAACATTGTTGCATTACCACTCCGAAGATCAAGTCTATTTTAAAACATCAGTGGTGTTATAAGCTAATCAGTACACCTTAACATTACCTAAAAATAATGTTTCATGTTTATTTGGATTAAGTCTAAATAAGAATTTACTTTGCGAGATAAAAAGCAGGTATGTAAGTATCTCCTGATTTCAAAATCAACTATGCGTTTTAATATATCAACCCGTTCACCTATGCAACGAATTTTACTTTTTAGGCGTTATTACCTAATACTATTTTTACTTTCAGGATTTTACTCGACATCGTTTGCTCAAACCATAAAAGGGAAAGTTTTTGATACCGGTAGCGGCGAACCTTTAACCGGCGCTACAATTAAAATTTATCAGGGGGATTTTAAGGCCTCAACACCGGCAAAGCTTGATGGTTCCTATGTTTTTAAGGGATTGCATACAGGAACGTATAAAATAAAAGCCAATCTTGTAGGTTATCTGGATTCAAAAGAATATGAGCTTACAGTAAAAAATACTGGTGAAAATTTAACATTAAATATTTTATTACAAAACAGCAGTAGCCAGCTTAACGAAGTTACAATTACAGGGCAGGCAAATAAACAAACAGACCAGTCGGCACGTTCGCTTGAACAGAGATCAAATACAGTTGAAAACACCCTGTCGCAAAATACAATACAACTGTTGCCCGATGTAACTGTAGGCGACGCCCTACAGCGTGTAAGTGGCGTCACCATCCAGCGCAGCAATACGGGTGAAGGCCGGTATGCTATTATCAGAGGTATGGATCAGCATTATAATACAACTCTTGTAAACGGGATCCAGATACCTAGTCCTGACGATAAGTACCGTTTTGTACCTATGGATATTTTCCCATCAGAACTGTTGGAAAGGTTGGAAGTGATCAAAACACTGACCCCATCTATGGAAGGTGATGCTATTGGAGGCACAATGAACCTGGTAATGAAAAGCGCGCCTGATCATTTCTTATTAAATGTAAATGCCGCGGCTGGTTACTCTTTATTGTTTTCTGACAGGCCATTCAGTGCTTTCGGTCATTCCGGGATTAATGATAAATCGCCGGCGGAAATGTATGGAAACGATTATACCGCTACTTATAAAGATTTTACAACTTCTAATTTAAATTATCATAATCTATCTGCCCCGGTTAACTCACAGTACGGCTTAACCATTGGCGATCGATTTTTTAATAATAAATTAGGTGTTATCCTCTCTGCAAGTTATCAGAATTTTTATCGCGGTTCAAATTCCGATTATTTAGTCCCTAATCCACAGCCCGTTTCAAACGGAACTATAGGCAATCTTCCTTTTTTCTCTGATGCACTTTCAAGGCAGTATTCAACACAAACCAGCTTAACTGGAATAAACAATAAGATTGATTATGTATTCAACAGTAAAAATAAAATATCCTTATATAACTTTTACCTCCATCAAGATGAATATCAAACAAGGATAACCGCTGATACTATTCTTGGTATTCAAAGCGCAGGCGGTGTAAAACAAGTTAATGAGGAATACAGAAGCGAGTCAACAACACAAAGTATTTACAATGGCACTCTAAAAGGCGAGCATCAATTAACAAATGCCCTATATTTAACCTGGACCGGTGTTTATTCTATCGCTAAAAGAGATGTACCGGATATGGCCACCTATACTGTAGAAAACGATCTGCATTTGAATAATGCAGGGGCCGTTACAAAAATAGATTCCTCCGCATTATCAATGGACCGCAGATGGCAGCATAATTCAGATAAGGACCTTACAGGTTATTTGGATCTGGTATATAATACCCGCATTGCCAACCGGGATGTTGAATTTTCATTTGGTGGTTTATATCGACATAAAACAAGGACTGAATATGACAACGATTATAGCTTGCAACCCTCACCTATCGGTGTAATACAGCCATTTACAACTATTGATAATGCACAATTCGGATTTTTGAACGCGAATGCCGGGATGGGCGGCATCAATACTATATCATTAAATGATTATACAGCAACTGAAAATATAAATTCGGAATATCTACAGTTTAAATTCAACCTGCTTGAAAAATTGCAGGTATTGGGAGGGCTTAGGGCCGAAAATACGTGGGATAATTATAATACTACCGTGGGAGTAACGGTTAATGAGCGGTCGGGAACAATCAGCTACCTGGATGTACTGCCAAGCCTGCATTTTAAATATGAACTTAGTGATGATCAGAATTTACGGTTATCCTATTATGAGGCTATCAGCAGGCCTGGGTTTGGTGATTTGGCACCTACTAACCAACCCGGCGAATATTTTAACCTAGAGGGAAACCCTAATTTAAAACCAACAACAGCTGACAATTATGACTTTCGGTATGAGTTATTCCCGGGCGGTGCTGACCAGCTTTTGTTAGGTGCTTTTTATAAAGACTTACAGAATCCGATTGAATATTTTACAGCAAATACTGTTGGCGCTACACAGGTTATTCAGCCTCAAAATACCAACCAGGCTATTAACTATGGCCTCGAAGCATTATTAACTAAATATTTTGGTTCGTTTGGATTTTCTGCAAATTACACATATACGCATAGCAGCGTAACTACCAGCAAACGGTATTATAATGCAGATGGAACAGCATCAACTGTGGAACAGACCAGGCCATTACAGGGGCAGGCGGATAATGTAGGCAATATTTCGTTTTTGTATAAAAACACTAAAATAGGACTGGATATACAATTAGCCTATGTTTATACCGGCGAAAGAATTGCACAGGTTTCTCCTTATTATGATTTAGATTACTGGGACAGGCCAAATGGACAATTAGATTTTTCGTTCGAAAAAATAATATTTAAGCACTTCTCCTTTTACGGAAAAGTGAATAACCTTACCAATGCCGCTAATAGTGTTTTCTTGAAATATCCATATCAGGATCTGGAACAGAAATTATCAGCCCAGGACGTAAAAAATGAAACGCAGGTAGAAAAGGATCTTTATAAGGTATCATTTTTAGGCGGTTTAAGGTATAAATTTTAATAAAGTTCCATATAACATTATCAAAAAATGAAGAAGATATTACTCCCCGTTTTTTTAATTATTATTGCCATAAGCTTTTTTGGCTGCAAAAAATGGAATACTGAACATTCCAATGTATATACATACATGCCGCCACCCGCAAGCCCCATAAGTGATGCCGCGCCTTTAAGCGGTAATATTAAAGGAACCATGCTGAGTGGTAAAACCTATATTTTGGGTGCCGATGTGTATGTTTTGCCAACTGATACGCTGATCATTCAGCCAGGAGTAACAGTATACGCAACCAACCAGGCAGGCATTATTGTTGAAGGTACTTTTATAAGTTTGGGGACACAGGCTAATCCTAACTGGCTCACAGTTCAGGGTATTGCCAAAATCAGCACACCCGGCATAGCCCCGGCCAGCGACCCTGCTTATGCAGGAACCTGGAAAGGTATATTGGCAACAGCCAGCTGTAAGCTAATGGTAATTAAATGGACGCATGTTGAATTTACTGGCGCGGCTTATGGGCCAACTGTAGCTGCAGCCGTAGGGTTAACTGCCACCAACAACTATTCTGTTATCTTTCAAAATTATAATGGCTGTTTTATAATGGAAGATTCATGGTTTTACGGATCAACTAATGATTGTGTACACATTTATAGTGGCAAAATTGATATTATGCGTAATACCTTTGAAAAAGCAGGCCCGAGTGATGGTGATTGTATTAACGTTGCTGGTGGTACGGTTGGTACAATGGCTTATAATATGTTTATTGGCACTGCTTCAAACGGACAAAGGGTTGCCAATAAAAATATACCTGTGGGCGCGCCTCAAACAAACATTGTAATGTATAACTCTACTTTTGTAAATGGCGGTTTTTTGCAGATACAGGTTGGCCACGGTGGCAGTGTTTCTTTTGAACAGGGTGCAAAAGGCATGTACTATAACAATGCGGTTGTAAATTGTAAATACGGATACAGGGTTGGCGTAAACCCTACCCCGGATACTGCCAATCTTAAGTATGGGAATAACTACCAGTACGCCGACTCCCTATCTGTTGCAAACCAGTTTTACCCTGTTGGCTACCTTGCTAAGCCTCAACCTACCGATATACCTGCACCGACAACATATTTGCCTGCAAATTATACATTAGGCGCTGCTTATAACGGTGCCCCGGTAGTGCAACAAAACGATCCTTTATTTGTAAATTATCCATTACCTGTAACTGGTGAAATCCCGTTAGATGGCATCAGGTACATTGGTAATTTTAATTTTCATTTACAGGTACAATCCCCGCTTATTGGCAAAGGGAACACTTCAATTCAACCATTAGTTGTAGTACCTATTGACAAAGTATATGGCGCAACAGAAATTACGCCGCCCGGAAAAGATTTGGGTTGTTACCAGGTTGATGGCACAGGCAATCAACATTAACAGGGTAAATGAAAAACACAAAAGCGGAATAAGAGCAAATTACTTTATTCCGCTTTTGTGTTTTTAGGCAGTTTTGGTGTACTAATCAAGAGCCAATACCGTCAATTTAATAATATCATCAAATACAGTCCTGTCGCTTGTAGATTTAGCCGTTACCCGTATGCCTTTCACGGTATTAAAGATAAACCGTGATAATGCTCTCGCATCCTGATCCTTTTTAATCTCCCCGCTATCTTGGCCTTTTTTGATCACTAAGTAAAACGCGTCTTCCATTTGCTGGTCGTTTTTGCAAACCAGGTCATTTATTTCCGCATCATGGGGAGCTACTTCAACTTCGGCGTTCACCATAAAGCAACCTTTCTGTTGTTTATCGCCAAGCAATTCATTGATAACAAATTCTAATAATTGTTTTATGGTTGCTTTTGCTGATCCGGAGTTGTTGATAATTTCCTGAATTTTACCCGCACCGGTATCTTGATAACTTTCCAGGGCTTTTACAAACAAAGTGTGTTTATCGGTATAAGTATCATACAAACTCGACCTGCTGATGCCCAACCCATCTACCAGGTCCTGCATAGACGTACCATTGTACCCTTTGTGCCAAAAAATTTGGATCGCTTTGCACAGTACCTCATTCTCATCAAAATCTTTTGTTCTTGCCATAATCGGGAATAGCCTTGCTAATTAAAGCAAAGCTATTCATTTTTAATTATTTTCTATTAAAGTAGTAAGGATTACCTTACGCCACCACCTGCAAGCAATATTTCGCCTGTTAACCAGCGTGAGTCTTCAGATGCAAGGAATACAGCCACATCAGCTATATCATCAGGCTGACCAATACGGCCAAGTGGTGCGGTACGTGATTGTTCTTTTTCAAAGTCGCTGCCAATAAAACCTGCAGTATGTGTGCCTTCGGTTTCCACCATACCCGGATTAATGGAGTTCACACGAATTTTTTTGCTGCCAAGTTCTTTTGCCAATACATGGGTAATCGCATCAACAGCGCCTTTTGTAGCGGTATAAATCGAACTACCCGGAGGCGCGATATTACTAACAACGGAACCGATATTGATGATACTGCCACCATTTACATTGAAATTCTTTAGGGCTCCTTGTGTAGTCAATAATAGGCCGAGTACATTGGTATCAAATTGTTTGTGGAAATCAGCTGCTGTAATTTCTTCTATTCCGCCAAACTGGTAAACACCCGCGTTGTTCACAAGGATGTCAACCTGGCCAAATGCCTTTTTTGTTTCTTCAAATAAGCGAATAATATCAGCTTCGTTTGATACGTTGGCCTGTACCGCTACGGCTTTTCCACCTTTGGCTGTTATTTCTGCAACTACTTTATCTGCACCTTCTTTTGCTGATGAATAATTTACAACTACACTTGCACCTGCTGCAGCTAAATGTTTGGCAATACCTGCACCAATACCTTTTGATGCTCCTGTTATAACAGCTACTTTATTTTCTAATTTTTTCATTATTGTTATGATTACTTTTTATATTTGGAATAATCGTTCCGCAAATATACATTCATTTTGGAACAATCATTCCATTAAAAGCAATTATTAGCCAGGGATGACAAATTCATAAAATTCACATTAGCTAACACATTCGAAATTGTTCTTAAGTGATCTTTTACCTATCTTCATACTATGGTTAATGTAACTCCGGAATTACTTCAATCTTTTGAAGCGCTTAAAGAAGTTCCACTGGAACAACTGAAATGGTTAATTGACAATAGCGAGCAACGCATTTTACCGGAGGGTGAATTTATGTTTCAACCTGGGCAAGCAATTAACGCAACAAATATTATTATTAGTGGCAGGGTAAGCATGTACATGGTACAAAATAGCGAAACCCGCGAAATTTCCGTTTTTGAAGCACAAACCGTTTCAGGTTATCTGCCTTTTTCGAGAGCAAAATCGGCACCGAGCTTTGCTAAAGCCGTAGAAGAAACCCAGTTACTTAGCTTCCCGGCAACAAAAATGCATGAGATGATTACCTCTCATTTCGAATTAACACAAGCGTTAGTGCATGTTATGGCCAGCCGCATACGCGACTTTACAACCCTACAGCAGCAAAGTGAAAAAATGATGGCGTTAGGTAAATTGTCCGCCGGCTTGGCTCATGAATTAAATAACCCGGCATCAGCCATCGTTCGGGGCGCGGCATCTCTTAAACAACATTTGCTAAGCGCACCCAAGACGTTTAAAGAGATCATTGAAATGAAGATGACCGTAGAGCAGGTCGACATAGTGAATGATATGCTTAGAGTTGTTTTAAACGATAAAAAACAACGCACATTAACCATGATGGAGCGCAGCGAACTAGAAGATGAAATGATTGAATGGATGGATGCGCATGAGGTAAAGAACGCGGCTGAAATTTCAGAAAACTTTGTAGAATTTGGTTTTGAAGTAAGCGATGCTGAAGCTTTTAAACAGCATATCCCGACTGATTATATTTCGCAAATCATGAACTGGATAAATAGCAATATGGTAACCGAAAAAATGGTAACCGATATTGAAGAAGCATCGCGCCGGATTACCGATTTGGTTGGCTCGGTAAAGAATTTCACCCACATGGATCAGGGACATGATAAGCAATATGCCGATATCCACAGTGGGATAAAAAATACGCTAACTATGCTTCATCATAAAATCCATAAAAACAACATACAGATAGTAAAGAATTTTGATACTACCCTCCCACCAGTGAAAGCCATGATAGGCGAACTTAACCAGGTTTGGACTAATTTAATGGATAACGCATTGGATGCTATGGAAGGAACCGTGAAAGGCATTTTAGAAATTAAAACATTAAAAGACGGGACATTTGTAGAAGTATCTATAATTGATAATGGCGCGGGTATCCCCGAAGAATATCGTTCACAAATATTTGATCCCTTTTTTACTACCAAGGAAATTGGTAAAGGAACCGGACTTGGCCTGGATGTGGTAAGCCGGATTGTAAAACAACATCGTGGTTCTATCAAAGTACAATCTGTACCCGGCAGAACAGCCTTTATTGTTTGTTTTCCGATTGATGGATAATATTTCACTTACAACAAAAATCAAATGAGTCTCCCTATTATATTTTGTATTGACGATGATGCCCATGTATTACGGGCACTTACACGCGACTTGAAAAACAAATATCGTGATACCTACCGTATTTTAAGCACCACCATAATACAGGAAGCATTCGACAGTTTGCTTGAGTTAAAAAATAAAGGCGAAACCGTTGCCATGTATCTGTCAGATCAACGCATGCCTGAAATGGAGGGTGTAGATTTTTTGGAGAAAGCGATAAAATATTACCCTAATGCTAAAAGGGTATTAATTACTGCTTACTCTGATACCGACGCAGCTATTAAAGCAATTAATACTGTTCAACTGGATTATTACCTGGTTAAACCATGGGATCCTCCAGAGGAAAAACTTTACCCGGTGGTTGATGGCTTGTTAGATGATTGGTTAAGCACTTATCAACCTGACTTTAAAGGAATAAAAGTGCTGGGTTATCAATATTCAGGATTATCGCATGATATTAAGGATTTTCTTGCTGGTAATTTAATACCCTATCAATGGTTTGATGTGCAACTTAAAGAAAAGGCTGAGGAAAAACTAGCGCTTAATAATCTTACCCTTAAAGATTTGCCAGTTGTGTTTTTTGAAGATGGTTCGCACCTAGTTAAGCCTACTATTGCCCAAATAGCTGATAAGATTGGGCTTAATCCGGAGCTTAAAAATGACATGTACGACGTGGTAATTATCGGTGCGGGACCCGCGGGACTTGCAGCCGGTGTTTATGGCGCATCGGAAGGGTTAAAAACATTGATGATTGAGCGCCGTGCACCGGGCGGCCAGGCTGGTACCAGTAGCAGGATAGAAAATTATCTGGGTTTTCCTACCGGAATTAGTGGTTCAGAACTTACCCGGCGTGCCATGACGCAGGCTACACGGCTAGGCACTGAATTTTTATCTCCCCGGTCTGTAAACTCTATCCTACAAAAAGATGGGTACAAAAAAATAATGCTAGAAGACGGCAACTGTATAGATACCCGCAGTATTATTATTACCACCGGTGTTGACTATCGTAGATTGGACACCAAAGGCATACCCGACTTTACTGGTGCAGGTATTTATTATGGTGCTGCAATGACGGAGGCTACCGCATGCAAAGACAAAGAAGTTTATGTGGTAGGTGGCGGCAATTCTGCTGGGCAGGCTGCTATGTACTTATCAAAATTTGCAAGCAAGGTGTACATCTTAGTGCGTAAAACAGACTTATCCAGCACTATGTCGGCTTATCTTATTGATCAAATAAATGAAACAAAAAACATATTTGTACGTGGCCGAATGGAGGTTATTGAAGCTAAGGGTGATGAACAACTACAGGAGCTTGTATTAAACAACATTGATACTAATGAACAGCAAACATGCCCAGCCGCTGCTCTTTACATTTTTATTGGAGCGAAACCTTTTACCGAATGGATACAGTTAGATATTATAAAAGATGACAAAGGTTTTTTAGAAACCGGTAGGGATTTAAAGGTTTATGATGATTTCAACAAAATCTGGAAAGAATCCCGCGACCCCTATTTGTTGGAAACAAGTTGCCCCGGCATTTTTGCCGCCGGCGATGTACGTTCAGGTGCCATGAACCGTGTGGCGGCGGCAGTTGGAGAGGGCTCTATGGCTATCAGCTTTGTGCATAAATACCTGGCAGAAGTAAAGTAAATAATATTACTTTACTTCTGCCATTGCAGCCACGGCTTGTAAGTACCAGGCCGCATGTGGGATCCATTGTTCTGTCCATCGCCATTCGTTGCCAGAGTCCTCAGTTTTGTAATCAATACCACTGCCGTCGGCATTACCTTCTTTACCGGTAATTCCATTGGAGATTCCACCGCGTTCGGAACCATGGCCAAAGTTTGAATGCATATAAGGCACATTGTTCTTTCCGAACTTATACATAAAGCAAACTTCATATGAGTTTTCACCCAAAATCCAGTTGATTTGGTTATAGGCAAACGCCATTAAAGCTTTTTTTTGTTTGATTTGATTGGGAGAATTATAAACCAACCTTGAACCAATTATAGCAGCGCTAGCCAATGAACTTAAGCGGGCATTTTCGCCCTGCCACCACCAACCGGTTTCATTATCATGCGGTATGAAGAACCCGTTTTTAATGCTATCCCTATACCGGAACGTTTGCCTCGCATAGCCAAATGGGTTGCTAACCTCGTTGGTTATTTTCAACTCATAATCCAATGCTATTTTAATAGTTTGCAATGCAGCTGATCGATAAACGGGATCTTTTTCTATTGTCAGATACCTTGCAAGAGCAATAATTGGCAAACCAGCATCCGAAGCATGCCAGTATGGTCGTGTACCATCGTCAGCAATAAAATACCCTGCCTTTGATAAACGTTTGGCTAAATGATGGGCCCTTTTCCGAGCCTCTAACTTGTAGATACTTTTGTTTGTAGTTATCCAAAGCTCGGTAGCCGCCATTAAAGCGCAATAATCATCAATTATATTTTCTTTGTGATCATCATCATATTTAGTGTTGTAGATAAGTAGATGTCCAAAAGCACGTTCTGCACCATTCAAATATTGTTTTGAGGTAAAATCGCCATGTTTTTTCCATCGAGAAACACGGGCTAGTGCGGCTATCGCCATGCCACCACCCTCTCGGAATGCGCATTGATACTCATTAGTGGTTACACTGTTGGCATGTAATCCCACTATTCTTCGTGTATTGGGATCTTTATTAAAATAACTAAATACGGTCATATAGAAATAATCACTATCTGATAACGAGCGCATCATATAATCAGCACCCCATAAAGCCTCATTTTCTAACGAATCCTTTACGCCTAGTTTAGTTAATAAGCCGGGGATGGCGTCATCGGCACTAATCATTGACCAGGTAACCAGCGGCGTTTGTTGTGGTGACATAAAATTGGCATAAGCCAGATGCGAAAAGTATTTGCTTACATCGCCAGAGGCATCACACCACCCACCATGAACATCAACTGTTTTATCGCTGCCAAAAAGTTTCATTTTTGCATCAGCAGCAAGTTCAGCAGGCGTATTTGCCCGTTGTTTATGGTAATAATGTATAACCGATGGAATAGTGAGTTTAGCTAACTCATTAACACCAATATTAAATGCATCTGATGTATATGTTTTGCCTGATAGCGTTATGGATAAACGATATTTACCGGCTTGTGTAAAGGCGCTAAAATCAGCTTTGTAAAAATGTTTACGAGGTGCCCATTCGTTTATTTGCATCTCGCGCCCGAGCTTACCAGTAAAAACTATCTTATGGGTATTTATTGATAGCAAGGTAAACTTTAAATTATCCGTATAAACTTCATCATCTCCAATTAATGCAACCTTGGGTGCATCGCTGTTAAAAGCAATCTGGTTAATATAAATTATTGGTTTTGCGTTGGTGACGAATGATAGCAGGCATCCGCATAAAACAAACAATAATTTGGTAGACTTAAATTTTGACATATAGTTGGTTTAATCCCTCCAAATTTAAGCACATAAATTGAGATAAGTGCTGACAGTAGTTTGTCAGTACTTATAAATCGCCTTACAAATATCCTTCTACACTATTTATATTAATAGCGTATCAACACGATGGGCCAACACGATCTGATCACAAGGCGATTTGAGATAAGTGCTGACAGTAGTTTGTCAGTACTTATAAATCGCCTTACAAATATCCTTCTACACTATTTATATTAATAGCGTATCAACACGATGGG
>NZ_JACCBZ010000004.1:0-369619 GCF_013408825.1 Mucilaginibacter tundrae | reverse complement strand
TGGGCCAACACGATCTGATCACAAGGCGACCAGGAGAAAATAGTAAAACGCCCATCTTGAGAGGCAACAAGTGCAAAAGCGTCATGCTGATCATATACAAACTGAGCCGCCGAAAAATGACGTGTACCACCATCGCTTGAGGGCGGTATAATTACCGCCGGAGTATTGATGATCGGCTCTGTAACCATTATCTGCCTAACGGTTTCATGGCCGGGCGAACGGGATATTTTAGCTCCAAAGGCTAGCAATTCATGTTTGTCGTTAATAATGGTTGCGCCATCTACCGCGGTAAGGCCGCCTATAAGTTCTATTTCATCATTTAGCTTTTCTTGCCAAGCGGCTAAATCTTTCGCATTTACTTTTTGTTCCATTAATACCGACAAGGTATTAAAAGCAGGAGAAACCGGGTATGACATGGGGTGAATGATAGATTTACGCCACCCTTCGTGATCGGATGGCACAATCAACAATGTACCACCGTGCCCATGTGCCCGCATAGATACCGCAAGCTGTACATGAAGATTTACTGCATTATTGTGCGTGAAAGTATTAGTAAAACCAAGTAGTGAATTTAACATACCAGGGCAATCAGGCATGTTGATGCTATCTTCATCAACAATTTTCACTTCATCACCTTTTAATACAGCTACGTTAACATATTTGCCAAACCCATCTACACGGCGATGCTTAACAACCAACAGACCCGGTTCGACAACTTCCAGTACAAAGCAAAAACCAGGTATTATTTGCGTAGTCCCCCAAATGTACAATTCATTTTCATGCTGCCACACGCCGAGGTGAATACCAGGGCGTTCAACAGCAGGGGCTAATTTTGTTAATATATCGGCAGTTAAAGCCAGCGGATATTCGAATATAAGTGGTTGCGTTGTACCTTCAGGCGGAAGAAAAGCCAGTGATATTTTAGGAGAACGACCTTCTTCTTTTCTTAAGCTTGCCCAAAAAGCGGTATCTATTATAGACGATATTACTTGTTTATCCGGTTTGGGCGCAAGATTTTCTTCACCTCGTTGTTGAGCTTGTTGTTGCTGGTGTTCAAAATGCGCTTCAATGCCGGCAGAAGCGCTAATGGCTGCTTTATAAGTAGGTTGCGGTAAAGTTTGTTGAATTTGGCTTTCCATATTTTATAATGGTATAAAATTAATCCTTATTCACCTTTATACAATAATAGCTATAAAATATGACGCATGAATGCTAAAATATAGTATTGATAAAAGTTAAAGCCGCAAAAGCAACATTATCTTTAAAATTTTGCCTTTTGAGTTATATATTTATTAAAATTTAAAAAAATGGTAGCTGCCCACACTACAAATCAAAGCCGAAAAGCTATAGGGATATATTTACTTATAACTGTATTATTAAGTACTATTGTTTATCTGCTAACGCTACATGCTGGTACCACCGGCCGAATTGGCGGAAGGATTTACGGTTATGGTATTATGTGGTGTCCTGCCTTAGCCGCCTATCTAACCTGCAAAATATTAAAGATCAAATTCTCGGGGTTGGCCTGGCAATGGGGAAAGCCCAAATACCAGGTTTGGTGTTATTTTATCCCGTTATTATACGCATTGGTTAGTTATTTGATTATTTGGGTTATGGGCTGGGGCGGATTCTATAACAAAGCATTTATAAACCAGGCGGCTAGCGAATTAGGTTGGAGCAAATTACCTACAGGTGTTTTTATTGTATTGTTTTTTATAGCTGAAGGCGTGATCGGGATGTTTGGCAGTATGTCGACAGCGCTTGGCGAGGAAATTGGTTGGCGTGGATTTTTAGTACCGGAATTAAGCAATATTACAACTTATACCAAAACATCATTGATCAGCGGAGCGATTTGGGCCGTTTGGCATTATCCAATACTTATTTTTGGCAACTATAATAACGGAACTCCGTTTTGGTACGGATTAATCTGTTTTACGGTATTGGTTATGAGTGTCAGTTTTATATTTACCTGGTTCCGTTTAAAATCAGGAAGTTTATGGACTGGGGTGATGCTACATGCCAGTCATAATTTGTTTATTCAGGTTTTCTTCACCCCAATTACCACAAATACAGGGCGTACTCCATATTATATTGACGAATTTGGCTGCGTACTACCGGTAGTTACCGTCATAGTCGCCATTTATTTTTGGACGAGAAGAAAGGAACTAACTCAAACGTATTCCTAAATTGGTTATTGTGCATAATGGCCTGGCACCCAATGCGTACCACCAGCCCCGTTTTCGTAATGGCCGCGTACATATACCCCGCCACGTGCCCTAACTACACATGAACTGGTAGCTACCATTATTACCGCAAATAGCAATAAATATTTTATTATTTTCATTTTGGTTGATGTTAGTTAGTCTATAAGACCAACTAACATGCCAATAGATTAATTTTTAATTAAGTAATTGTTTTATCCCTGACTATTCTTCGTTATCAGGATGCAATCCTTTTTTCGCGCGTTCTACTTTGTTCCGCTCGCGCGAGTCAGCTATTTCGTATTCCAGCTCCGGATCAATATTTTGCTCCTCTACTTTTTTCGCTTTTTCTAGTAGCAATTCATGGTTTGCTTGTAACCATTCCAGTTGTTTTTTACCGTAAGAAAAACGTGTAAAGAATACAAACAATACTGGCACAACAAATATTGAAATGGTTGACGAAGCTACCATCCCACCCAAAACGGTTACCCCAATGGTATTTCTTGAAGCGCCACCAGCTCCTGTCGCTAAGGCCAATGGTAGTACACCCAATATAAATGCCATTGAAGTCATAATGATTGGCCTTAAACGTAAGCGAACCGCTTCCAATGTCGCTTCCAGCAACTCTATACCCTGATCGACACGTATTTTGGCGAACTCCACAATCAGGATTGCATTTTTAGCAGATAAACCGATAAGTGTGATTAAACCAATTTGCGCATATACATTGTTAGTTAACTGATTTTGCGTAACAAGTGGCCATAATGTTAAGAAAACGATCGCACCAAAGGCACTAACAGGTACCGCGAGCATTACCGAGAATGGTACCGACCAACTTTCATATAACGCGGCAAGGAATAAGAACACGAACACGATGGAAAACATAAAAATATAAATCGTGAGCGATCCCGCTTTTATTTCTTCATAGCTTAAGCCCGAAAATTCAAAAGTATACCCGCGTGGTAATTTAGTTTCCGCAAGATGTTTTAATTCATCCAACGATTGCCCGCTGCTATATCCGTCAGGTATTGATCCGTCAACTTCGGCTGAACGGAAAATATTGAAGTGACTGATCAGTGGTGCAGCTATAGTTGGCTTGTAACTGATAACGCTGCTTAAAGGAGTCATGTTACCTACTGAGTTACGAACATAGTATTTATCCATGTTTGATATCAAGGCACGGTATTGCGTATCTGCCTGTATAACAACATGATATGTTCTATTATATAACGTAAAGTTATTTACAAACAAACTCCCCATATACGCTTGCATTGTAGAAAACACGTCCGAAATATTTATACCCAACTTTTCGCACTTAGCCCTGTCAACGGTTAGATCATAGCTTGGTGTATGAGCTGAAAAATAACTAAATGCGGTTGACGTAGCCGGATTTTTTTGAGCTGCCGCTACAAACTTGTGTACAGCCGCTTCAAACTGGTGTATATCATCAGTTGAATTTCCTTGCTCAATTTGCATACTGAAACCGGCTGCTATACCTATACCTCTTATTGGCGGCGGTTGTATAACTACCACAGAAGCATTTTTAATACCTGCCTTCGCAAATTTGTTAGTTAGAACCTTCATTATGCCAGGGAACATAGTACCAGGAGTAGTACGTTCATCCCACGGCTTAAGCATAAGGAACATGGAACCACTATTTGAGGTAGCGCCACCATTTAAAATATTAAAACCCGATGAAGCTGTATAATGAAGAATCCCAGGAGTTGTACTAACTACTTTCATGAGCTTGTTCATCACGGCAACAGATTGTGATGTTGACGAAGCATCGGGCAACTGATAGGTTACATATAATCTGCCTCCGTCTTCTGACGGCACAAAGCCAGATGGCTTTAATTTAAACAGATATACAGTTCCTACGCAAATACCTGCCAGTATTAAAATTACTACCCAAGTATATTTTATACACCGCCTTACCCCATTTACATAACGGGCTGTAACTTTATCAAAGGTATTATTAAAGAAATTGAAAAACTTCTCTATCCAATTTGCGACAAAGTTAGATTTTTTAGCCTCGTGATGCGATGGCCTCAAAAGCAATGTACACAAAGCGGGTGTTAAAGATAACGCAACAAATGCCGATATAATAACTGATATGGCTATAGTTATTGCAAATTGTTGATACAATCGCCCTACTATACCGGGTATAAAACCTACAGGAACAAATACAGATGCCAATATAAGCGCTATAGCGATTACCGGGGCCGAAATCTCCTTCATCGCTTGATAAGTAGCCTCTTTAGGCGACATATGCTGTTCGTCAATGTAATGCTGCACCGCTTCGACCACAATAATCGCGTCATCCACTACGATACCTATCGCCAAAACGAAACCAAACATGGTTAATGTATTGATAGTAAATCCAAGTGGTATAAAGAAGATGAACGTAGAAAGTATAGACACAGGAATGGCGACTATCGGAATAATCGTAGATCTCCAGTTTTGCAGAAATAACAATACTACTATCGCAACTAGTCCTAAAGCTTTTAAGAGTGTGCCGACCACCTCGTCCATTGATACTTTAATAATGGTAATCGATTCAAATGGCACACTGTAATCAACGTCGGCAGGGAATGATTTTTTTAAGAGCGCAAGCTCTTTATAAACATTATCCGCGGTCTGTAGCGCGTTACTGCCTGGCGATTGGAATATCTGTAATATAGAAGCGCGTTTACCACCATCTACAAATGAGTTGCTGGCGAAAGTAAATTTACCTAGTTCAACCCTGGCTATATCCTTTAAATAAACCATCGCACCCGTAGTAGGATTTGTTTTAACAACTATCTTTTGGTAATCAGATGCTTTGTTAAGCATACCGTTCACCAGAATACCGGTTTCAAAAGATTGTGAACTACGTTGCGGCGGTGATCCCACCGCACCAGCAGCCACGTAAACATTTTGAGCAGTTAAAGCTGAATCAACATCGCCGGTGGTAATATTATAAGATGCCATTTTATCCGGATTCATCCAGATACGCATACTAAACTGATCCGCACGGGCAGTAACATCACCTACACCGGGCACACGTAGTACAGCATCTAAAATAAATGTGTTGGTATAATTATCTAGAAATGTAATGTTGTGCATACCTTTTGGCGAAAATATCGCAACCAACATTAACATATCGGGGTTACTCGCGCGTACAGTTAGCCCTAATTTACTTACTACCGCCGGAAGTGCAGGACTTGCAATACCTACGCGATTTTGAACATTTAAAGCCGCTATCTCAACATTAGTACCAATGTTGAAAGTAACCCTTATGCTCATACCACCACTATTAGTGTTAGTACTTTGCATATACTCCATACCCGGTGTACCGTTTACCTGTTCCTCTATTGGCGTGGCCACTGTTTGCTCAACAGTTTCTGCATCGGCACCGGTATAGGAACCTGATACAGAAACACTTGGAGGCGATATATTAGGATACTGGTCGACTGCCAGATTAAAAAGACATATCAACCCGGAAATCATTAAAACCAGGGAGATAACTATAGCAGTTACAGGCCTTTTTATAAATGTATTAGCGATCATGCTTGACCTGGATTATTCAGTTCGCGAGATTTTTGTATCTCAAATTCGAGTTCGGGGTCAATATTTTGCTCTTCAACTTTCCTAGCCTTTTCCATTAACTCTTTATGATGAGCCTTCAGATATTCGAGCTTTTCCTTACCATAAGAGAATTTGGTAATAATTACGTACAATACGGGAACCACAAATATGGCTATAGTAGATGCCGCAAGCATCCCGCCCAACACGGTAAAGCCAATAGTTCTTCTTCCAACGGCACCGGCACCTGTTGCCAAAACCAAAGGTAGCACACCCAATATAAAGGCTAAAGACGTCATGACAATTGGACGTAAACGTAAGCTAACAGCGTCTAATGTTGATTTGAGTAATTCCTCGCCCCTATCCACACGCACTTTGGCAAATTCTACAATCAAAATGGCATTTTTAGCCGCCAGACCTATCAATGTAATTAAACCAATTTGAGCATATACGTTGTCTGTTAAATCAGGCACACAAATCAATGCCAATATCGCTCCAAAAGCACCGATCGGGACAGCCAACAGCACTGAGAACGGAACAGACCAGCTTTCATACAACGCGGCCAAGAATAAGAATACAAACGTGATAGAGAACATGAATATATAAATGGTGGTTGAACCAGCTTTTATTTCTTCGTAACTCAAACCTGAAAATTCATACGCATACCCTGTAGGTAAATCCTTTGCTGCCAATTTTTGTAAAGCATCTAACGCTTGTGTACTACTGTACCCTGGTTTATTAGAACCATCGATCTCGGCTGAGCGAAAGATGTTAAAATGCGATATTAGCGGTGCAGCAACTGTTGGCGAATAGCTGACTAAGGTTCCTAACGGTACCATTGTGCCTGCCTGGTTACGCACATAATATTTATCAACGTCTGATATCATTCCGCGATAAGCTGTATCAGCCTGAACCACCACGTGAAATGTACGGGCATATGTAGTAAAATCATTGATATACAAGCTACCCATAAATGCTTGTAAGGCAGTGAATACATCGGAGATATTAACTCCTAATTTTTCACATTTTTCCCTATCCACAGTTAAATTGAAGTTTGGTGTATGCGCTGTATAAAAGGTATACGAACCGGTAATAGCCGGATCTTTATTAGCATCGGCAACAAACTTATTCATTACTGTTTCAAACTGCTGCAAATTATCGTTCGTGCTACGCTGCTCAACCTGCATACTGAAACCAACCGTAGATCCTACACCCGGTAATGGCGACGGTTGTATAACTTCTACATCTGCATTTTTTATACCTGCAGAATCTATGCGCCTTTGTAATTCACCAACAATACCAGGCACCTGTTCTGTTGATTTGCTACGTTCGTCCCAAGGGGCAAGCTGACAATAAATGGTACCATTATTAGAGTTACTTGCGTTGGTAACAACGTTTAAGCCTGATAATGCCGCATAGTGTGCAACGCCTGGTGTAGTACCAACAACTTTCATTAATTGCTGCATAACATTTGTTGCAGCTACTGTTGATGATGCGGGTGGTAATTGATAGGTGACATACAGGTTTCCATCATCCTCTGAGGGAATAAAGCCGGTCGGTTTAGCTTGAAACATTAAATATGCGCCAATACATACGCAAACTAATAATATAACTATGTATTTAGCAGCGTCTATACACCTTCTTACGCCTTCGGTATAGCTATCTGTAATACGTTGGAACCAATTATTAAATTTGGTGAAATATTTGGTGAGGCCTTTATTTTTCTTGCTCTCATCAGTAGGTTTTAATAGTAAGGTACAAAGTGCCGGTGTTAACGATAAAGCTATAAATGCAGATATGATAACTGATATGGCGATTGTTATTGCAAATTGTTGATATAAACGGCCTACAATGCCGGGAATGAACCCAACCGGAACGAATACCGCCGCCAAAATCAACGCGATAGCCACAACCGGTGCGGATATATCTTTCATAGCCTGATATGTTGCTTCTTTAGGCGACATTTTATCGTGATCGATATAGTGCTGTACTGCCTCTACCACAATAATGGCATCATCTACAACAATACCTATCGCCAATACAAAACCAAACATGGTTAATGTATTTATGCTAAAGCCCAATGGGATAAAAAAGCAGAATGTACCAAATATAGATACCGGGATAGCCAAAATAGGGATAAGAGTTGAACGCCATGTTTGAAGGAATAAAAACACTACGATCCCAACCAAACCCAGGGTTTTTAATAATGTACCAACAACGTCCTCCATTGAAACCTTTACAACTGTAACCGCTTCAAACGGAACACTGTATGTTACATCAGATGGGAAGGTCTGTTTTAATTTTGCAAGTTCATCATAAACACCTTTTGCAGTTTGCAGCGCGTTACTCCCCGGCGCCTGGTATATTTGCAAGTACGATGCGCGGTGCCCATCAACAAATGAGTTACTTGAAAATGTAAACTTACCTAACTCAACCCGGGCCACATCCTTAAGATATACTAAAGCACCTGTAGAAGGTATAGTTTTAACAATGATGTTTTCAAACTCAGGCACTGTGCTTAAACGGCCATTCACCAAAATACCCAACTCATAAGTTTGGCTTGACGACTGTGGCGGTACGCCGGCAGTACCAGCAGCAACCTGAACATTTTGTGCATTTAACGCATTAATAACATCTGTTGGGGTTAAACTGTAGGATGCCATTTTATCTGGGTTCATCCAGATACGCATACTAAAATCATCCGTAAATTTGCTGATACTACCTACGCCTGGTACACGTAAAAGCGCATCCTGTATAAATATATTGGTGTAATTATCTAAGAAAGTAATGTTGTGTGTGCCCTTAGGTGCGTATATCGCCACCATCATTAGCATACTTGGGTTTACAGCCCGCACTGTAAGGCCCAAACGGCTTACAACAGCAGGTAATAATGGAGTAGCTATACTAACACGGTTTTGCACATCAAGCGCGGCAACATCAATGTCGGTACCTATTTTAAAGGTAACATTCATTTGCATGAGCCCGTTATTGGTACTGTTGCTCTGCATGTATTCCATTCCGGGTGTACCATTCACCTGCTCTTCTATCGGAGTGGCTACTGTTTGTTCAACAGTTTGCGCATCGGCGCCAGTAAACTGTCCGTTCACCTGTACAACGGGTGGCGTTATATCCGGGTATTGGTCGATTGGTAAAACAAGGATACTAACGATCCCCGTGATCACCAATACAATAGATATAACTATAGCAGTTACCGGTCTTTTTATAAAAGTATTAGCAATCATATATTAAATTTCAATGGATAGAAGCTGCACATAATCATTCAGGTACTATTTTCCTTTTTTACCGCCAGATGCAGGCGGTACTACGTTCTTGGTTGTGATCGGCGCGCCATCATGTAACGTTTGCACACCGTCAGTTACTACCCTATCGCCTACACTTATACCGCTTTTTATAACGATGTTCCCGCCGATAACCTGACCAACCTGTACTTTTTTCTCTATCGCAATCAACTCTTTCTTTTTGTCTTTAGCCGAGTCAGCTTTAGCTGCCGGATTGTTAACCATGGTATCTTTGGCCATGTAAACAAAATATTCACCCATTTGCTCCACGACCGCTTTGTTCGGGATCACCATTTGTGGCGCTTCATCCTGATTATGTACCCTTACCAAACAGCTCATGCCAACTCTTAAATCGCCTTTAGGATTAGGGAATACCAGCCTTATTCTGATAGCGCCGGTTTGCGCATCTACCGCGCGATCAATAACTGAGATTTTTCCTACATAAGGGTAGATCGAATTATCAGGCAAAGCGATGGTAAATAATGAATCGATAGTTTTTTTATTATGTAGCATTTTTTCAAACCTCGGCAATTGTTTTTCATTGATGATAAAATCAACCGCCATAGGGTTATCAGTTGATATAGTATTTAATATGGTTGTGTTAACCGATACCACATCACCCAACTTTACATTACTGAAACCTATTGTACCGTCAAAAGGCGCATAAATTGTTGCATAACTCAAGCTTGTTTTTGCCGATTTTACTGCCTGTTCCGATGATTTTACCTGATTTTTTGAATTATCAAGTGTGATTACAGCATGATCATACAATTGTTTAGCTACCGCCTTGTATTTATTTAAATATTCATAGCGGTCGGCATCTTGTTGAGATTGAACCAACGTGCCTTGCGATACCTTTAAATTGGCTACCGCAGCGTCATAGTTATCTTTATAGATTTTCGAATCTATATCGTATAACTTCTGACCTTTTTTTACATGGCTACCTTCTTTAAAAAATATGCCTGTAACATCACCTTGTACCTGTGGCAATATATTAACCTGCATTAATGCCTGTGTAGTGGAAGGGTATTTATCATAATACAACACGGTTTGTGCCTTAACCTTCATTAAATTAACAGGTATCTCGTTATTTTGAGGGGGTTGTTTTTTACCGCAAGCGCTCAGGATTAAGCAACTTGCAAAAACCATATTTAAAATTACTTTGTTCATGCCAGGTTGTGTTTTATGCGTTAGTATGTGATGGTGCCCATTGATTTTTCAAGATCTATCTTATTAGATAGCACCGTGAACAATGCGTTTAGATAACTGATTTCTGATGATATTAAATTGGATTCGGCTGTGATAACATTTAAATATGCCACAATGCCTTGTTTATATTGCAACTGAACAACAAAGTAAACGCGTTTGGCCAATGCTACATTTTTTTGTAATAACTCCAGGTTATAAAAATTACCTTTATAATTAGCCAAAGCGGAAGTATACTGAGAATATATCTGTGATTTTAAGTCGACATCATTCCATTCCAGTTGCCTTTCCTGTAACCTGGCCTTGCGCAAATTATTTGTACGGTAAAAACCTGTAAAAATTGGTATGCTAACTGACAGACCAACAAGAGAGGTTGGATATGAGCTATTAAATAAATCAGACGCGTGGTTATTTTCAAAATCCAAATCATAATCAAAAAATGCCGACACTGTAGGAAGGAATGATGTACGGTAATAATTAACCAATTGATTTTGCAGTGCTTTTTGTGTTTTTAGCTGTTGTACTTCAATTCTCTTTTCATAATCCAGCTGCTGAGCTGTATCAATACGGATATCTCGCATCATTTGCAACGTATCAAAATTCACGTCAAATTGTTTCCCGGGCGGATAACCCATATATTGCTTTAAGATCGCATACTCAGGAACAACATTTTCGTTTGCCTGTTTAAGTTGGGCTTTTGAGTTATTTAAAGATATTTCAGCCTCTTCATAATCAGTCTCATCAACAATACCGCCAACGTATTGGTGGTAAGAATCGCGCAAACTGCGGCCTAAACGGGCAGTATCTTCTTTCAATACATTAATTTGTTCAAGCGTTAGCAACACATTATAAAATGATTTACTTACTGTTGATACGATAAATATTTTCGTACTGTCGCTAACTTGTTGCGCTTGTTGTATATATAAAGGTGCACTTTTTGAAGCATACAATAAACTCGGACTAAAAATAGCCTGTGAAACCTGCAATTCCGGAACAAATGTGTTAGCATAAGTAGTACGGGTTGCTGTTGAAGAACTTCCTGAGGTTGTTCCGCCAGTGGTTGTACCTGTGCCTCCTGTAGTTGTACCACCCGTGGTTGTGCCTGATGTTCCGCCAGTTGTTGTGGCTCCCGGAATTACCGATGCACCGTTGCTTTGTTGAAAATAATGGATCAAATCGCCATTCGCGTTAACCTGCGGCAACCAACCCGATAGGTTGATGGCATTAGTAGCGTGCGCAATATCTACCCCGATTAAAGCATTGTTAATAAAAGGCTCATGTTGTAAAGCATAATCAATACATTGTTTAAGGGTAAAGTAATCTTTAGCTTTATTGGCCGTATCCCTGGCAATTGGTACAAATAATTTATTTGTATCAGGAGTTTGTGCAAAGCTGTTAATGATTACAAATGAGAAACAAGCAATTAGTAGAACCCGCAGGGTTAAAAAGCTTGTATAATCATTTAGTTTAGTAAAGCCAGAAAGTCTATATTTCATAATTGCATACCGGTACTAGTTGTGCTGTATATACACCCGTAAACCGTAACTGTTTGCAAAAATGATAAAATACCTGATTATAATAAGTAACAATATTGTTAAGCGTTCAATAATAAACTATAGATATAAGATTGTTACTTAATAATTTAATAATAATATAGTTTAATATTCCACTCATTCTCGTTTCTATTTTAGTATTTAGCTTTTTCACAATCCTTTATCTATTTTTGAGTCAAATAAAGGTTACTGACAAGCCAAGCAAGTTTGGGTGAGGAATTGGTTTTACCTGCCCGGTTTTATAAATTAAGTATTGACATGGCACTTTGAAACGGCAAGCTTTACGCTTACGGCTTCGTCCGCTGAATGTTTTAACAACGCCGCTATTCATCCGGATATTTTGATTTAAAACTTCTTTTTCCAGATCAAGCGTGATACTATGTTCAGTTACATTGGCTATCCACTTGTTTATTTTCCCGCTTTTTGTGCTGCCAACGTCATTTCTTAATACTTGTATCGAGCTTAATTAAACCAGCACCACCATTGGCGCTGTAATCCATTGACTGAGAATCGCCGGTATACCTGATGATGTTCGCGGTATCTTTATCATTTTTATCGGGACGTACCTGATAAGTGTTTTGCGCAGTATCCTGGCCGTTTCCAACGCCATGATCACCGATACATCCGGTAAAAGCTACTGTAGCTAATAAGGCAAATGCTATTTTTATATTTTTCATGTTTTTATAAGTTTTCGCCTGCTGGTCCTTTACCTTTATTGGATGAATCTTTCTGCGCTGGTGCACCGGGATCACCATTATCGTTGTCAGGTGTAACTGTTTTTAAACGCGGGTTATCAGGTTTGCTTTGTTCGCCGGCCTGAGTGCCCTTTTGCAAATTCGAATTACTCGCTTTTGCTTTATCCTCATATTGTTTTGTGGTAGCCATACTTTATTATGTTGATATATGGATAATAACAACTATTTAGTTACACAGTTTTAGCTAATTAAATTTCATTAAAAAACAAAGCCCGGTTAATACCTGGCTTTGTTCAATTTGATAAGAGTGATTATCTGCGATGACCACCGCCACCCATAGGACGACCACCGCCCATAGGTCGAGCTTGCATATGTTGCTGCATTTGAGGACGTGCCTGCTGTTGCGGGCGTGCTTGCATATGTTGCTGCATTTGAGGACGTGATTGCATACGTTGTTGTGCTTGCGGACGAGCTTGCATGCGTTGTTGCTGTGCCTGATGCCGGGCACCTATATTTTGTTGATTATGCTGTATTTGTGCATTCCGTTGAGGTGCAGAATTATGATTTGCACCCATCCTGTTTGCTGTACGTGTTGCTGCTGGCGCCACATGACCTTCGGCACCAAGCCTGGTTCCATTAGCCCTATTCATTGATGAAACAGAAGGCCTGCCATGGTTTATTGAAGCGCGCTGATTACGGTTACTCATGGCACTATGTTGCACTGCCACCTGATTACGTGTGGCCTGAATATGATGATCATGTGCTGCTAAAGCATCTTCTCTGGAAGGTCTTGCATTTGATCCGCCCGGGCCGTTAAAACTATAATGGTTATTGTTACGCACAAAATTGTTGTTAACATAGGTATTATGAATTACGCGTGAGTTGACTCTCCACACAGCAGTGTTATACCTAAACCTGCCGCCAGACCACATACCGCCGTAAAATCCTATACCTCCATAACCGAAGCCATAATTGATACCGCCGTAGTAGCCTACGTGCAAGCCCCAATAGCCGGGATAATAACCGTAATAACCATCGTTGTACGCCCAATAAGGTGGCGTCCATAAATAACCCGGATCAGGTGGCGCTACCCAAACACCCGGAACCCAGTAATAATCATTATCATCATTGCTCCAGGCCCAATAACCCGGTGTCCAAATATAACCATCAACAGGGCATTCAGGTTGTACATAAACCGGTATAGCCGGGGGGGCTATACGTGCTCTTATTCCTATCCCCACGCTTATCTGTGCATAGGTGCAAGGCGCTACTATTGCAAGGCCTGTAACTAATAGTATACTTTTTATTATCGTTTTCATTATGGTATGAGTTTTTTATATGAACACAATAATCTGTTAAAGGTTTGATTAATGAATAATAGCTCTATCAAAGTAAAGGTCAAACGAAAAATTATCAGCATACCGATGTAACACATTTATTTACTATTATTGTTATATGAGACCGGTTTCTATACCCCCATACATTAACAGTTATTTAAAACTCGACTACCTCTCAAAAGATGTGGTAGCTAAGGTTGATAAAGCTTATAGTAATTTATTAAAGGGTGAACCGCAAGTTTCAATTGTTATGCCTGCTTATAACGAGGAAACCAACATTGTGCAAACACTTGCATCCCTTTGTAATAATGTAACTGACCGATCTGTTGAGATAATTGTTGTAAATAATAATTCTAAAGATAAAACAGAAGAATTAGTAAAGGCTTGCGGTGTTACCTGTATACTAGAAACTACGCAAGGCATAACCCCGGCCCGTAACACAGGATTGGCAAAAGCTACGGGTAAATATATTTTGAATGCCGATGCAGATACCATATACCCAAAAAACTGGATAGAAGAGATGATAAAACCGTTAGATAATGACGCCAACGCTATTACTTATGGTCGGTTCTCATTTATCCCAGTAGGCAGGACAGGCAGGGTTATTTACTTTTTTTATGAATATTTCTCTGATTTAAGCAAATTATATAACAAACACTTTAAAACCGAGGCTGTAAATGTTTATGGTTTTAATTCGGGGTTCAGACGTGAGCAGGGTTTGCAGGTTGACGGATTTAACCACCCGCCTGGATCAAACGAAGATGGTTACCTTGCGCTAAAACTAAATAATAAGGGTTTTGGGAAACTTTACCAGGTAAACAGCCCGAAAGCTATAGTTTGGACGACCGATAGGCGCATACAAATTGATGGTGGCTTAGTTAAAGGGACAATAAAACGGATAAAAAGGATATTTAATATTACTTAAATACAGCCGGAAATTCTTCTTTTAACCCCATTAGTACGTTACCCATTACATTATCCAGTTGGTTTACCATTGCCTTAAGGTAGGCTGAATCTGTGCCACTGTTATGTTCCAGCCCCCGTATAACATCTGTTAAGGATGTTATACCAAAATGGCTTAACGAGGGTTTTATTTTGTGCGCAAGCTGCCCAACTTCGGGCCAATTATTATCATTGGCGGCAGCTTTAAGAGAGATAATGTCCGCACTTACAGCATCTGTAAAAACGAGTAAAAGTTTTTCTAAAAATTCCGGGTTATTATCACTTATAGCGTATATAGTAGTTAAATCGTAGGGTTTATTGGCATTCATTACTCTGTATAGTTTAAGATAAATGTATAAACTTTTATTAAGGTAAAAAATATCATTTTCAACATTTTTATTGGAACATTTCAGCCCTATTTTACGTAAGCCAATTATTAATAAAAAGCACTTTATATATTGTATATTTTCTTAATATAAAAATTACAGCGTTTTTTATTTATATTAGCTACATCGTTTTAATTTATATATGAGCTCAGCTACCGCTACCAAGCAAATCAAGATTCTTATTGTTGAGGACGATTTATATATGCAGCTTATATTAAAAGAATTTTTAAGCAGTCAATATAAAACTGAGATATTTGTTAATGGAATGGACGCTCTGGCTTCTATTCAGAACGGCAATATCCCCGACTTGATCATTTCAGATTTAAATACCGCTAAAATTACCGGGCTTGAGCTATTGGCGCAATTACAGGCAAGTGACTTTTTTAAATCCATACCGGTTATAATAGTCTCGGGTGAAGACAGTTCTGAAAAAAGAATATTATGTTTGAATAGCGGCGCTGATGATTATATAGTTAAACCATTTAATCCCGCGGAGCTTGAGGCAAGAGTAAGAGTAGTTTTAAGAAGAGTTGGTAAATAGCCCCTTATACCATGACTAATAGTGCTGTGATAGCTAAAAGCGATCAAATAATTGCTTTATTGCGTGCCGATGAAGATTTGTATGCGACCCTTGCAAACGAGTGTGATTTTGGTAGCCGTCAGCTTATCAACTTCAAAGATGATGAAGAGCTATTTTCAGAATGGGAGCAGAAAAAGCACAACATAGTAGCCATAATTTCCAAAAGTGATATACTGGGCAAATATGGAGTAAACCTCATTGAAAGCCTTAATAAACAGCATTTTAACGAGGTACCTGTACTGTTAATTGGCAAACACATAGACAAAAACCTTCGTAAAATTGCATTAGATGCGGGGATTACTGATTTTTTCGCAAGGCCCATCAAAGTTAAAAACATTGAGAGCAGGGTTAATTTTTTAATCGATCATTGGGGCGAGATACATGTTAAATTAAAAAAAAATAATCAGGTAGTATATAAAAACCCTTTTGGTAAAAGAGCCTTTGATATATTCTTTTCCGGGATGGCGTTGTTGTTTTTGTCGCCGATATTTTTGGTAGTTTATATCTGGATAAAATTGGAATCAAAGGGTCCTGCCTTTTATTACTCGTATCGCGTTGGTACAGGATACCGCGTATTTAAATTTTATAAATTCAGGTCGATGTATGTTAATGCGGATAAACGTTTAAAAGATCTTAAACATTTAAACCAGTATGATATAGAAGCAGGGACGGGAGAAAAAATAACAAATGACAGTGGCTTTTTATGTAACGATTGTACCATTTACGGCAAATGCCAATTCCCGCTATACGCTGATAAGATAAGATGGTGCGAAAAACAGTACCAGGATTCAAGAAAATTGAATCATGACTCAGCATTTTTCAAAATAAAGAATGATCCAAGGATCACTAAAATTGGCAACTTTATTAGAAATTCGAGTATTGATGAGTTGCCACAGCTTTGGAATGTGCTTATTGGTAACATGAGTATTGTTGGTAATAGACCTTTACCATTGTATGAAGCTGAAAAACTAACTACTGATAAATATGCCTTACGCTTTGCCGCCCCTGCGGGAATAACCGGATTATGGCAGGTTGAGAAACGAGGCAAGGGCGATATGAGTGAAGAAGAAAGATTAATGCTAGATAATACCTATGCCCAAAATCATAGCATGGTTAACGACCTGAAGTTGATATTCAAAACCATCCCGGCCCTACTTCAAAAGGAAAACGTTTAAGTATTTCTTTTCTACACTATTTGCATTTAATATTTTTAGCAATAAAAACTATAATTCTTACCATCAAAATCAGGGTATATCTGTGTGACATTCCGCTTTTATTATCCGCTTAAAAACCCTATTTTTGCGCCTCAATGAAGCACATTCGTAATTTTTGTATCATAGCACATATCGACCATGGTAAGAGCACTCTTGCTGACAGGTTATTAGAATATACTAACACTATCACTCAACGTGAATCGCAAGCGCAATTGCTTGATGATATGGATCTTGAGCGTGAGCGTGGCATCACCATAAAAAGCCACGCCATACAAATGGATTACGAAATGGACGGGCAAAAATATACGCTCAACCTGATTGATACCCCCGGACACGTGGATTTTTCATACGAAGTTTCTCGTTCAATAGCTGCCTGTGAAGGCGCGTTATTAATTGTAGATGCAGCGCAGGGTATACAAGCGCAAACCATATCAAACCTATACTTAGCTTTGGAAAACGACCTGGAAATTATCCCGGTACTTAACAAAATGGACTTGCCCGGCGCTATGCCAGAGGAAGTTAAAGACCAAATTGTTGAACTGATCGGTTGCAAACGCGAGGATATTTTAGCGGCATCAGGCAAAACAGGCATGGGCGTACATGAAATATTGCGTGCCATTGTTGACCGTGTCCCCGCCCCTGTTGGTGACCCGGATGCGCCATTACAAGCTTTGATATTTGACTCTGTGTTTAACTCGTTCCGTGGTATTATCGCTTACTTTAAAGTAGTGAACGGCGAGATACGTAAAGGCGAAAAAGTAAAATTCGTAGCGACCGAAAAGCAATATTTTGCCGATGAAGTAGGCACTTTAAAACTAAAACCGCTTGCTAAAGATGTAATAAAAACCGGCGATGTTGGTTATATCATATCCGGGATAAAAGAAGCTCGTGAAGTTAAGGTTGGTGATACCATTACGAGTATTGACCGCCCTTGCGAAGTCGGCATCCAGGGCTTTGAGGAAGTAAAACCAATGGTTTTCGCGGGCATTTACCCGGTTGATACCGATGATTTTGAAGAGCTGCGTGAATCAATGGGTAAACTGCAATTAAACGATGCCTCACTGGTTTTTGAACCGGAATCATCAGCGGCGTTAGGCTTTGGTTTCCGTTGCGGTTTCCTGGGCATGTTGCACATGGAGATCATCCAGGAACGTTTGGAGCGTGAATTTAACATGACGGTAATTACGACGGTACCTAACGTTTCCTATGTTGCGCATACTACCAAAGGCGACCCAATAGTAGTAAATAACCCATCAGACCTTCCCGACCCAAGCAGGATAGATTATGTGGAAGAACCATACATCAAAGCTACTATCATTACCAAATCGGAATTTGTAGGTTCGGTAATGTCATTATGTATCCAAAAACGTGGCTTTATCAAAAACCAGTCGTATTTAACGTCCGACCGTGTTGAGTTGATATTTGAGATGCCGATGGGCGAGATCGTTTTTGACTTTTATGATAAACTGAAAACTATATCTAAGGGTTATGCTTCGTTTGATTACCATCAAATAGGCTATCGCCAGTCGGATTTAGTGAGATTGGATATTCGTTTAAATTCGGAACCGGTTGATGCGTTATCGTCATTGATATATCGTGGCAACTCGTTTGATTTCGGTAAAAAAATATGCGAAAAGCTGAAGGAATTAATTCCGCGTCAGCAGTTCGAAATCATTATACAGGCATCTATCGGTGCTAAAATCATAGCCCGCGAAACAGTTAAAGCTTTACGTAAGGATGTTACCGCTAAATGTTACGGTGGTGATATATCGCGTAAGCGTAAATTGTTGGAAAAACAGAAAAAAGGTAAAAAACGCATGCGCCAGGTTGGTAACGTAGAGATACCGCAGTCGGCGTTTATGGCGGTTTTGAAACTGGATTAAAAAAGAATCAAGATACAAGAGTCAGGAATCAAGATATTATTAAACTCAAATCTTGATTTGCTTTTGATCTGTCTTGATTCCTGACTCTTAACTCTTGAATCTATTATGCAATTACTCGACGGAAAATACGTATCAGAAAAACTTAAGGTTGAAATAGCTGAAGAAGCAGCTAAAATATTGGCAGACACAGGCCGAAAACCACACTTGGTAGCGGTATTAGTTGGCCACGATGGCGGCAGCGAAACTTACGTGGCCAGCAAGATAAAGAACTGCGAAAACGTAGGTTTTAAATCGAGCCTGGTGCGTTATGAGGATACTGTAACCGAAGAAGAATTGCTTAAAAAAGTGGAAGAACTTAATGCCGATGCGGATATCGATGGCATTATCGTTCAACTTCCCCTACCCAAACATATCGACCCGGAAAAAGTAACTGAGCGCATTGATTACCGTAAGGATGTTGATGGTTTCCACCCGGTTAATTTGGGCCGTATGCAGCGCAACTTACCATCATTCATCCCCGCTACTCCTTATGGCATTACATTAATGCTCAAAGAATACAATATTGAAACTGCAGGCAAGCATTGCGTAGTAGTTGGCCGCAGTAATATTGTTGGTTCGCCGATGAGCATTTTGATGGCACGTAATACTACTCCTGGTAACTGCACCGTAACTATCTGCCACAGCCGCACACCTGATATTAAGAAATTCACATTAGATGCAGATATCCTTATCGTAGCAATCGGTAAAAAGAATTTTATTACTGCTGATATGGTTAAGCCGGGCGCAGTGATCATAGATGTTGGTATGAACCGTGAAACATCAACCCTAACTAAATCAGGCTTTAAGCTTTATGGTGATGTTGATTTTGAGCATGTAGCCCCAAAAACATCGTGGATAACCCCTGTACCCGGTGGTGTTGGCTTGATGACGATTATTGGCTTATTGAAGAACACTTTAGCTTCTGCTAAGAAAGAAGTATATAAATAATTATAAATATATTCCGGCCATGACTAATATAGCTGTCGACAATAACTATTTAACACTAATTAATGTCTTTACTGTTGATCCTACTAATCAGCAAGAATTAGTTGATCTTTTAATATTGGCGACCAGTGGTACTATTACTAAAGTTGCAGGATTTATCTCATCAAGCCTGCACAAAAGCCTTGATGGAACTAAGGTAACTATGTATGCGCAGTGGAAAAGTATTGAGGACTATCAAAACATGCGCAACAATCCTTCCGCATCACCTTATTTAGAACAGGCACTTAAGATAGCCACTTTCGCACCCGGTATGTACGAAGTTGTAAAAACATTCAACTCGGAAATTTAACAGAGAGACGCAAAAATTGCGTTTCTATTTATTTAAAGGCTTGTTTTATTTTCTCCCAAAGGCCGGTTATGCCTATGTAAATATCTTCGCCCCTAATTTCAACAGGATAAGTTTCTACATAATCATTTTGACCTTCGCTGCCCCTGCCGGTACGTAGATTGAAAGAGAAGCGATGTACCGGGCAAACGAGTTTTCCCTCGGCACACCATCCACGGCTCAAATCTTCGCCTGCGTGCGGGCATATTGCCGACAAAGCAAACAGCTCACCCGCATATCCTACTAAACAAATGCTTTTGTTGGCAACTTTTACTTTTTTAATAAATGGCTGATCTGTTTTTTTAATATCCGGTATTTTATACCACTTCATTTATCAAAAATCGATCTTTAAATTCATAACTGAAGGATCTTTTATCACAGCATCCATATTAGTTATCAATGTTACCCGTTTCCTATCGGCAGAAACTATGGCCTTGGGGTTCGATACCTTTTTAACAGGTTTAGCAAAATTAAGTACTACTTTATATGGCATATCAATCAGCATAGCTTTAGCCATGGCAAGTGTTGATTGTGTCTTCTTTAGAAAGGCATTAAATTTTACTTTATCAATTATGCGGTAAAATCTGTGTGGGGTAATGTCGTACGAGTAATAGTCCTGCCCGGCAACAAGTTCCTGCCCATCGAAACCTTTCGAAGAGCCACTGCCTTTTGTAACCGAATTAAGTTGCTTACTGCTCATTGATATTTTCGAGATATGTTGTAAGTAGTATTGCAGGTCGGCAGTATTTTTTGAGAAATGGTTGATACTAACCTTCATCACACTTTTTTGCAGGTCCATTTTTACGTCAAGGGTACTACTTTTAGCCATATTGATATCATCCAGGTTCATTTTTAACTGGGTGCTGTCGGGCAGGGCGCTGTAAAAATTGAGTGAAGTATCTTTTTTTATGGAGAATTGTGGCGTAGCACGAACGGAATCAGACATCAGGTTCATTAACACTGATACAGCTTTACCCATATCGAAAGTATAAACCACGTTGCATGATCCATCAGCCTTAAAATCATAATGTTCTTCAATATCCACGCATGAGCTGAAGCTGAGCAGCACTAAAAAACCAAGTAAGAGTCTGATTTTTTTCACAACGTAAAATTTAAGTAATAATAAATAAAAATAACAACAATAAATACACCAAGTAACTGAAACATATTAGATTATCATTAGAAAACCACCTTTTACCTTTCAACTTTAACCTTTCGGCTTAAAAAAGTACCTTTGCAGCTTATTATGGCACACCAAATACCGGATGACGGCACATTGCTTCCTTTAATGGAAGAGTTTTACACCATACAGGGAGAAGGATACAATACTGGTAAGGCAGCATACTTTATACGCCTTGGCGGCTGCGATGTTGGTTGCCATTGGTGTGATGTTAAAGAAAGCTGGGATGCAGAATTACACGCCCTTACCGCTGCTGATGTGATCGTAGAAAACGCGATGCAGTATCCGGCCAAGGCAGTGGTAATTACCGGTGGTGAGCCATTGATCTACAATATGGATTACCTGACTGCTCAACTTCAACAAAAAGGTATCAAAACATTTATTGAGACGTCTGGTGCTTACCCCCTTTCCGGTAGCTGGGATTGGATTTGCCTTTCACCAAAAAAATTTAAAGGCCCAACTATCAGTGTAGCTGAAAAAGCACATGAACTTAAGGTTATCGTATTCAATAAGTCGGATTTCGAGTGGGCCGAGCAGCATGCAAAACTGGTATCAGCTGACTGTAAGTTATATCTGCAACCGGAATGGTCTAAATCAAAAGAAATGACGCCGCTGATTGTAGAGTATGTAATGAATAACCCACACTGGGAAATATCATTGCAAACACACAAATATTTAAATATCCCTTAATAAATGTAACTTAGAGTACAAAATATCGTATCAACAACGATGAAGATTGTATTCTGTTCGGCTACTCTTATTTTCTTATCAATTTTCAGTTTTGGCCAGGGTCATTATACCACTATAAATGAACAGGCCATAAAGCATTTTGCTTTAGCCAGCCAGAGTTTGGATTACCATGAATTTGAAACCGCGGTAACAGAATTAAAAAAAGCGATTGATGAAGACTCAAACTTTGTTGAAGCTCACGAACAATTAGCTGATGTTTATGGCTTAATGCATCAAAATAAAGAGGCAATAAAAGAATACCTGACTGTTATTAACCTTAACCCTGATTTTACACGTGCAGTATACCTGAAGGTAGGAACCATGGAAATAAGTATGTCGCAATATGAGCAGGCACAACAACACCTACAAAAATACCTTACCTACCCTAATATCACCGATCAAAATATATTTCTGACAAAAAAGCTACTGAAAGATTGCGAGTTTAGTATCGAAGCCATAAAACACCCGGTACCTTTTACACCTATTAATATGGGGCCTGCTATAAATACTGCGGATGATGAATATCTGCCAGAAGAAACAGCCGACGAAAGCACGCTAATATTTACCCGACAAATAAACCGTAACGAGGATTTTTATCAAAGTATTAAGGTTGATGGCAAGTGGCAAACCGCTACCTATTTAAGCAGTAACATTAACACACCTAATTACAACGAGGGGGCGCAATCCATATCACAGGATGGAAAATATCTATTTTTTACCGGGTGTAATAGACCTGATGGTTTGGGCAGATGCGATATTTATATCTCGAAAAAAGAAGGTGACAACTGGGGAAAACCTTATGACCTTAATCCGCCGATAAATACACCCGGATGGGAGTCGCAACCATCAATCAGCTCTGATGGCCGTACGCTTTATTTTGTGAGTAATCGCAAAGGTGGTTATGGTGGTTATGACATTTGGAAATCGACCGTTACCGATAAAGGCTGGAGCGAGCCTGAAAATCTGGGTCCGAATATCAATACCTCATTCGATGAGCAGTCTCCTTATATACATGCTGATGATAGCACCTTATATTTTTGTTCAGACGGCTGGCCGGGGCTGGGTGGCAAGGACTTATTTATGAGCCGCTTAGGCAAAGATGGCAAATGGCAGAGACCAACTAACCTGGGTTATCCTATCAATTCCAGCGGAGATGAGAATGGATTAAGTGTTACCCCAAGCGGGCAGTACGCTTTCTTTGCATCGAACAAGCTAAACGGCTACGGCGGTTTTGATATTTATACGTTTGAACTACCTGTTATCGACAGGCCACATGTAGTTACTTATGTGAAGGGTACGGTGATCGACATCAAAACAAGGGAACCACTGGAAGCGGCGGTTGAAATTATCGATCTTGAAAAAAACACACCTGTTTACCAGGATTATAGTTCGGCTGAGTATGGCGACTTTTTGGCAACGCTTACCGCCGGAAAAAATTATGGTTTGAACGTTTCTAAAGACGGATATCTTTTTTACTCTGCCAACTTCTCTTTAGTTGGGCGCGAAACAAAGGATCCATTTAACATTGTGGTTGAGTTATCCCCAATTGAGATAGGTAATAAAGTGATATTGAATAACATATTTTTTGATACCAATAAATATGATATTAAGCCGGATTCAAAAGCTGAATTGCAAAAACTTATAGATTTTTTAACGCTTAACCCGACTATCCATATTGAAATTTCGGGCCATACTGACAATGTAGGTAATAACCAGTTAAATCTGATATTATCTCAAAACAGGGCGAAATCCGTTTATCAATACCTTGTAAATAGCGGTATAAACCCAACCCGATTGGTTTACAAAGGCTATGGCGAAACTCAACCTATTTTACCTAATACCAGCGACGAAAACCGTAGCAAAAACAGGCGTACGGAGTTTAAGATAATCGCTAAATAGTATTAACTGATCTCATTAATTCAATAACATCAATATCAAGAATATCGCATATTATTGACAATCTGCAAACTGTGAGTTTTATCTTGTTGGATTCGATTTTGCTATAAACATTTTGGGTAATATGCAATTTTTCTGCAACAAACATTTGAGAGTACCCTAACTGCAACCTTCTTCTTTTTACGATGGCTAATATTCTATTTAATTCTTTTTCGTACATGATTGATTAAGTAGCTGTATAGACAATCTACGAAATTCAATCAATAATAATTTTTTAATTAATTTATTAATTTATAAATTAATAACCCTATGACAATCTAGGCAACCTGACCTAAATGATGCTGCATATGTCGTACATAATCTTCCGCCAACCATTTAACGGTATGCAATTGAACTTCAGTTTTACTGGTGTCACAGTTTACATCAAGTCTGTCTTCCGGATAATTAATCAAAACCCGGATAATTTGGCGATTAAGTAAAATCCACAGATCCAATACCTCTTTAATATCTGCATTTTGATAATGCGAAGCCGCTACCCATTCATTCTGGGCATAAATTAATTTAAAATCTTGTTCATAAGTACAACGTACAAACCGCTGAAGATTAATCTGCGCGCTATCTATTAAATGCCCGATGATTTCTTTATTCGACCACTTTTCCTGTCTTATTTTAAAATCCCAATCTATATTTTGTTGTTCGATCTTTAAGAAATTGTCAATTGTTTTCGCTAATTCTTGTACTATATCTTCCATATCAGTAATGTGCCTAAAGTTTGATAATTTACCAATAATTATTAAAAAACAATTATCTTCAAGGCTTCAATAGCATATAATGACGCTTAATTATATCTGGGTATTCTTCTTTTTGATCGCTTTCGGAATCGGGCTGGTTAAGCTTATATTTTTTGGCGATACCGAGATTTTTAAGCTGATGGCAGATGGAACTTTAGAATCTGCCCAGTCTGCTGTTATGCAGATCGCGTTACCTTTAATTGGTATTATGACCCTGTGGTTGGGTATTATGCGTATTGGCGAAAAAGCCGGAGCTGTTAATTTCTTATCAAGGATTGTAGGGCCTTTCTTTAACAAACTATTTCCTGAAGTACCAAAAAATCATCCCGCTATCGGACAAATGATGCTGAACTTTTCTGCTAATTTATTAGGGTTGGATAATGCGGCTACCCCGCTTGGCCTAAAAGCCATGAGCGATTTACAGGAACTTAATCAGGATAAGGAGACCGCATCCAATTCGCAAATCATGTTTTTGGTGTTGCACGCTTCTGGACTTACTATTTTACCCATTGCCATTATAGCACAGCGTGCCATTTTTCATTCTAAAGACCCTACGGATATTTTTATACCTTGTATCGTCGCTACTTATGTAGCTACTGTTGCCGGCCTAATTGTGGTATCCATCAAACAAAAAATAAACCTTTTTGATAAGGTAGTTTTAAGCTGGTTATTGGGCATTAGCGCGTTTCTTGGTTTGTTGATATGGTATTTTACTGCATTTCTGAATAAGTCGCAGATCAGTACGTTTTCAGGCGTATTTAGCAATATGGTATATATTGGTATTCCTGTTGTGTTTATTTTAGGTGGATTACGTAAAAAGATAAATGTATTTGAAGCTTTTATTGAAGGTGCAAAAGAAGGTTTTGAAGTATCAGTAAAAATAATGCCCTATTTAGTGGGATTGCTGGTAGCGGTAAGCTTATTCCGCACCAGTGGGGCCTTAACATATTTGGGCGATGGTTTTAAATGGTTTTTTAGCCACTTTAACATGGATACACGTTTTGTTGATGTGTTACCAATTGCTTTCCTTCGGCCACTAAGCGGCTCAGGCGCCAGGGCGTTAATGCTGGATAATTTAAAAATTCACGGGCCGGACAGCTTTATCGGCCATATGTCGAGCGTTTTATACGGCACCGCTGATACTACGTTTTACATTGTGGCGCTCTATTTCGGCGCGGTTAATATTAAAAAAACCCGGTATACTGTACCCGCAATGCTCATCGCTGATTTTGCAGGAATCGTTACGGCAATATTAATTTCTTATCTCTTTTTTGGATAATTTATCGTTTAATTCTATTGCAAGAAAATTTTAACTAATCATTAATTATCGCAACAAGATTTATCCATTTTCGTATAAAAGATCACTGACAGATAGCAATATACATATATTTGTATATAAGTCTATTTTCTTAATAAGCTAGTTTATTTTTAGCTGAAACAGTGTAAGTGGATGAATAAGATCTTTATCAAAAGTATATTTCTTATTATACCTCTGTTATTTACATTTACCTCATTAATTGCTCAAACAATTACTATCGGTAGTGTTGATCCGGGGCCGTATGGTAGCGGATCAACGGTTGCAGTTCCATTCCACGTAGATGACGCTTCTGGGTGTATTCAACAGGATAATATATATAGTTTGTATTTATGCGACGCATCCGGTAATCCACTATCGGCAACACCTGTTGATACCATCAAGAATTTTTATGGCACCTTTTTTAACTATTCGGTACCAGCAAGCCTGGCCCCCGGCACCTATACATTTTTAATTAAATCATCGGACCCTGCAGTTAGCAGTACTGCATCTAGTATTTTTACTGTATCAGCTCCCCCCGGCGCATCAGCCGCGGTATCTTCAGCACAAATAGGCAGTGCGACATATCCCAATGTTTTAGGAACATGCAGTGGATCCAACAACGCTCAGTATACTTTTACCAATGCCTCAGCCAACGGTGCGCCAACTACAGTAAGTTTCTTTAACGAATTAACGCAATCTTCCGAAGCCAGTAACATTAGTCTTACCCCCTCTTATACATTTACAGCCAAAGCGGCTAATTACACAGTTACCGCACGTTCGGTAAATAGTAACAATATAGTGAGTACCTATGATTATCAATTGATCAATAACGAGGTAAATGTAACTTTAGGCGCTACGGGTAATCCGTCTGTATGCCTTGTTAACGGGCAAGCCCCATTAACTTACAATATTGATATTTCTTCCCCTACAGGTATTCAAAATAATTATCCGGGTAATACTTATACTTTCTCGTGGGGTGATGGATCGCCAAATACCACTTACACTTTATGCCAGATATTGGCGCTTAACGGTCAGATAACGCACGTCTTCACCAAATCATCATGCGGTATTACTGCAAATAACCAAGCCAATTCGTTTGAGATCGATTTCCAGGCGAAGAATTTATATTGCGGTAATGTTGGGTCGGCCCCTAGTAATTATGCCCGTGTATTTCAGGAACCTTTAAATAGTTTTATCGGGCCCGTTGCGGCGTGTACCGGCAGCCCTACGTCTTTTGTTAATAATTCTCAACCCGGGCCTAACCCAAATGCTACTACAAGCAGCTGTCAGGAAAATCCAAATGCTTTATATACCTGGTATGTTGATGGCATTGTTCAAGCGACCAACTACCATATAGGCCAAAACTTTGTTACTACACTTACCGAAGGCGCCCATATAATTTCCTTGCATCTTCAAAACCCAGGTACTGCATGTAATCCGGCTGATTATGCACAAACCATATGTGTACAAAACCCACCAAAGCCAAGCTTTACTATAGCGCAAAAAAATATATGTGTAGGCGATGGCCCTATAGCTCCAATAAATACATCGATTATTGATTCAACTTGTAATCATCAAAACACATATAAATGGACGGTGACACCTTCTACTGGGGTAACTTATAATTCA
The DNA here is from genome assembly GCF_013408825.1 of Mucilaginibacter tundrae. GTDB lineage: Bacteria > Bacteroidota > Bacteroidia > Sphingobacteriales > Sphingobacteriaceae > Mucilaginibacter. The sequence goes on along the minus strand of NZ_JACCBZ010000004.1, from coordinate 341,868 downwards.
GCCGCGGCACAGCCAGCTATCGCGTTTAGTACGCCAGGAATTTACACAGTTGGCCTGTCGGTAACAACGGCTAGCTGCGGAATGGTAACCGCTCCTACCGTTGATACTATTGTTGTTAATACAACTCCTGTAGCGACTTTATCTGCTGATTTTTCCACATGCGGAAATAATCAGACGTTAAGCTTTGATTCGGTAACGACCCGGCAAACTTATACCATGTTAAGCGGTACCGCCCAGACACAAGCAAATACTTATACATGGTCTGTTACCGGCGGAGCCTTTAATTATGCTGCAGGATATACATTGCATAGCAAATACCCACATATTGTTTTTAATGATTATGCTACTTACACCATTACGGTAACGGAGCAAAACAATTGCGGGTCGACAACATCGGCACCCCAACACATTACTTTTCAGCAGGCTCCAACAGTTGTTGCCGGAAACGATACCACTATTTGCTCGGGAACATCGGCGCTTTTAAAAGGTAAAATCACCGGAAACGGATTGATTAGTTATAAATGGATAGGTGGCAACGGCACTTATTCGCCCAGCCCTGATTCGTTAAACACGAGTTATACGCCATCCGCAGCTGAAGTTAGCGCCGGGCATGTAACACTTACCTTGCAAGCTACTACTTCTGTAGCCGCGCCATGTAATTTGGAAAGCAGCAGCCTCATCATCACCATAACCCCTATCGGCAAAATTACAAGTTCACTCACTAAAACACTTTGCAGCAATCAACGATTAAATTATCAAATTACATCAAGCAATTCCCCAAGCACTTATACCTGGACAGCAAATCTTATATCGGGTTCAGCCACCGGTTTTTCAGCATCGGGTACCAGCAGCGAGATCACTGATTCGTTAATTAACACTGACCCTACGGCGAGCACAAATGCCGTTATCGCTTATACCATTACCCCCATTAGCAGTTTAGGATGCATGGGCACACCATCAACATTAAATGTTACGGTAACACCACTGCCTATACTTACAGCTACTGCCGCTAACCCGGTTATTTGCAGCAACCAACCAGCCAATATCACCTTAACTACAAAATTTACCGGGACGACTTATACCTGGACAAGTACAGCCCCGCCAAGTATCAGTGGTAACTCAAACCAAACTACGGCAATTAATACAACCGAAATTAAAGACCTACTGGTTAATAGTGGCACAACCCCGGCTACCGTGACTTATGTTATTACCCCTTTTAGTACTGGTGGTTGCCAGGGTACACCTGTAACTGTGTCCATAACCGTACAACCATTGCCAGTGACTGCTTATGCCGGCCCCGATGCAACGTTATGCGGTATAAACACTTATACACTTCAAGGTAATGCTCCAGGTTTTGGGAGCGGCAAATGGACTGTAATTACAGGCAGCGGAGTTACTTTTAGTAATGATACCATACCTAACACAATTGTAAACGGCCTTGTTGGCGGAAATATTTACCAGTTCGAGTGGACAATTACGGCCGCGCCGGGATGCCAATCGCAAAGTACAGTCACCCTAACGGTTAATAAGGCAACTGTGCCGGGCGTTACCAGTTCGGCCAACCCAACAACTGTTTGCGCGAATAGCAACAGCGGATTAATATCACTTACCGGCCAAACCGGAAGTGTTTTACGCTGGCAAAAATCGACAGATAACGGCGCAACTTTTCAAACCGTTGCCCCGCTTGATTCCACAAGCTCGTTGATATATAACAATTTGACACAAACAACTGTATATGAAGCCGTAGTACAAAACTCGAGCTGCGACATTTTGACATCTACACCTATTACCATTACTGTAAACCAGCCTGCGCCAGCATCAATTGCCGGGAGGGACACAGCACTTTGCAATGCGATAAGCTATCAATTAAATGGCAATAATCCGGGTACTTTCACGGCAGCATGGAGGCAAACATCGGGGCCGCCGGTAACTTTCGCTGATTCTACCAATTATCAAACCGTTGTAAGCGGCTTACGGGGTGGCAATGTTTATACATTTACATGGGTGATAAAAGGAGCATCACCGTGCGCTAACAGCCAATCGCAGGTTAATATTACCGATAATGCCGATGTTATAGCGAGTTTTAAAGCAAGCAGTATTAATGGCTGTGGATCACAAACTGTTACCTTTACCAATACATCAAACAACCAGTCTGGTGCGTCTTTTTTATGGAATTTTGGTGACGGTACGACCTCAACATCCGCCAGCCCACAACATTTGTTTAAAGAAACAACAGACGGTATAGATACCAGTTACATTGTAACCCTAAGCGTGCTGAGCAACTGTATACAGCGCCCACCAGTTTATGATACAATACACATTACATCAGACAAAGTAATAGCCGCGATTTTGCCGCTACAAACAACAGGCTGCGGGCCATTTACCTTAGATGTACAAAACGTTTCGCCGGGCAACAATGCATCTTACAAATTTTATTTATACAATGGCAATACCTTAGTACAGGAGATAGATAAAACCGATAAAACCGATGCCATATTTAACCCTATTAATGTTAATACACCTACACAGTATAACGTATATATGACCGCTGTTGGCCCTTGTGGGACATCGGCGACTACTAATAATATACCTATAGTGATATCGCCACCAACGGTAACACCGCAGATGTATATTTTAAACAATGTAAGCTCCGGTTGCGCGCCGCTGAGTGTATCATTTGTAAATAATTCAAGCGGAGGTAGTTCTTATCATTATAATATTTATGATAGTAACGGAAATTTAATCGAACAACCGGTTGCAGGCATCGCAAATTTACCATACACATTTACCGATGCCGGCAGCTATTCGGTAAGCATAACAGCCGCAAACAATTGTTCGCCGCAAGGCATTGAATCGGCGAAAATAGCCGTTACGGTTTATCCTGTACCACAGCCTGCATTTACTACAAGTGCTGATTGTGCTGCTACGGTATCTTTTTTAAATGCCACTACCCAAAACGGCAGTACCCCGCCCGGATCATTAAGTTATACCTGGAATTTTGGTGACGGATCAACACAGGAATATAGTTTTACGCCCAAACCGCATTATTATGATTTTAAGAAATCGCCATTTACAGTTACGCTAACGGCAACAAATACTGTTACCGGTTGTGCTGATTCAACAGTACAAGTTATAAATGTAAATGCACCGCTAATTGCGCAGTTTACCGAACAACCTGATAGTGTGACTACTATACCCAACTACGAATTTTCATTTATTGATGAAAGTACAGGCCCCCCATCCAGATGGGCATGGGATTTTGGGGATGGCGCAACATCTACAACCCGAAATCCATCGCATCGCTATGCAGATACTGGTTATTACCAAGTTAAACTAATTATTAGCAATAATGGATCGTGCACCAGTGAGGTTACACATATTGTTAGGGTTACCGGCACACCGGGACAATTATTTTTACCAAACGCATTTATGCCTACTGGCTCAGCGTATGATCTGCGGTTATTTATGGCTAAGGGCTCGGGTATTAAAACATGGGAACTGCAAATATTCAATAATTATGGACAGCTGCTTTGGGAAACCAATAAGCTAGACAGCAAGGGATCACCAGTAGAGGGTTGGGATGGCACGTTTAGGGGTGTATTGATGCAACAGGGAGCATATATATGGCAAGCATCGGCTACTTTTATAAACGGGTCTGTTTGGAAGGGAATGTCTTACAACAATTCTTCGCCAAAAAGAACGGGGACAGTTAATTTAATAAGATGATGGATTTGAGAAAACGATATATATTATATGTTACCGTTTTATTGTTTACGGGATTAAACGCGCGTGGGCAAGATCATTTGTATTCACAATATTTTAATGCCCCGGTTTATTTAAACCCTGCGTTAAATGGTCAGTTTCAGGGTGATTTCAGGGCGAACTTTAATTACCGTAATCAATATACAACGTCTGGGAGCCCCTCCAATTATTTTACCGCGGCGTTGGATTACAATATACCCCAATTTGGCGGCGGCGTAGGCATAATGTTTAATCGCAGCAGCGAGGGTGGTGAATTTTTAAATACAAATAGTATAGCGGGCATTTATTCATATAGTGTAGGCTCGGATAATTATATACTATCATTCGGGATACAGGCAGGTGTTGGCAACCGGAATATAGATTACAGCAAATTGGTATTTGATGATCAGATAGATCCGCAACTTGGGATTATTCCGGGTGCATCGTCTGCAGCAGATGCTTTAACATTTAACAATAAATATTATTTTGATACAGGTGCAGGGATCAACCTTGTAGTAGGGAATTTTATGGTGGGTGGCGCGATGCAACATCTTAACAGCCCAAATGATTCATTTACGGGGGTGCCTGTTAAATTACCATTCCGGACTACCGCTTATATGACTTATCGGTTAGATCTGGATCCTGATGAGAACATGCCTGATGATGAGAAATCTTATTTAATCCCATCTGTTGTGTATTACAAGCAATCTGCATCACAATCTACAGCCGCGGGGCTTGAGTATAAACACCGCAGTGTAAGCGCCGGTTTGATGTATCGTTCAGGTGGGGAAAGCGGCCCAAGCGCGATTGTAATATCACTTGTGTTTGATCTGTTTGTAAACAGAGAAACTGAAGAAAAATTCAGGTTAGGCGTAAGTCATGATGCACAGGTTTCAGGGTTAGGTTATGGCGGCACAAGCGGTAGCAGCGAGGCAAGTATAAATTATCAAACGGTAAACCCGAACAGGCAAGATGCACCACCAAAATTTGAAGGCAATACACATTGTTATGATTTTTATTAATTTTGCAAAATAAAAGACTGCATAAATTTAATGGAGCCACAAAAGAATTATCTCGCTCACAAAAAACAGAAAAAAAAGTCAGCCGTAAAGGTTGTTTGGATAATATTATTGTTAGCGATAGTATTTATAATAATAGTTGTCAAGTTTGCCTTATCGGGCGACAATGATATAAATACAATGTTTAGCGGTATGCCATCTAGCAACGAGGTGTATAGTGTTGCTAAACAATTTGTACTGCCGACATTAAAGGGAAGCGGTGCCAGCTTTTCTGAAGATGGTTATGAATATGGTAAAAAAGCTGATTCCGTTTTTATTATACGCTCAGTGGTTAACACTAAAACCAGGGGTGGTGATCTTTTAAAAACAAACTTCGAAATTACGTTAAAGTACAAGGGTGGCGCAGTAGCAGATGAAAGTAGCTGGGAAGTTTTAAATTTGAATGAGGATTAAAAAAACAGACCGAAAGAATATCTTCCGGTCCGCTATCAATCACTCTAAACAACCACCTCTAACCAAAAAGTAGTACTTATAGAATTTTAAATAAGATTTGTAAACCTATTTGAAACCTCATTTTTAAGACACCCAAAACTACCAATTTATTGTATGCGTGCGCGTATACAATAAGTTTTTTACGTATTGTTGACAGTTGTTAATTTTTACGCGATTTGGATAAGTCCTACTCCTGCCCCTATTACCAAAGCATCTTCAATAGCGCCGATTATCGGGTCAAAAAGCTTGGTTTTTTCTACGGTAGTTTTTCGTAGTAAAAAGCTTAAATATGTTGATGCGGCTGCCGATGCAGATCCTAAAAATGCACCTGTAAAGACATTGCCCCCTGTAGCTTTATAAATACTAGCGCCAGCCAATGCACCAGATAAACACCTGAATGCGAAACCGGCAGGTTTTATTCTGTTTGGGGTTGACGGTAGTTTGTCCATTATCACTTCGCCTATTGTCAAAAATGTGAGCGTATTTGCTACCGTTTTAGATTGCATAAAATTAAGTGGGGAATGCTCAATTCTTTTTGAATGATGGTGACTTAATATTTGGCTGGTAATTGCCGGCGCTGATGAAGTGCGCATGCCTGCAAGCGTACCTATCCCCAGCACCTGCCAAAACGGGTGCGATATTTCTTTGATCTTCATCATAATTAATTTCCTTTTACTAATTTTTCTTTTTCCTTTAGCGTCATCCACGAATCAGGGATCTCGGGTTTTAACGGGAAGCCGTAGGTTGGGTTACCCTCCACACGAATATCATTTGAGTCGAAGTGCTTAACTTCGCCTTTTGCCAGGCGTACTACCCAGCATGAATTTACGCTCATACCGTAATCCATTATAAAATAGGCCAACCCTGTACCAAGCGGGGTATACACCACAATTTGTGGGTTAAGTTGTAAAATATTCATATCAGTATTTTTAGGTAGATAATTTTCTTATAAATTAATAAATACAATAATCATTCCCAAAATGTATTGGTACATAAATTGTATAACAATGTTTATAAAAACCCATCAATATGAAAATACATCAAAATAATGCCCTTGGCGAATTGGGCGGCGCAATAGGAAAAGGCTTACTCGCAGGCCTGGCAGCAACCGCCGCTATTACTATTTCGCAAATGATAGAGATGAAAATAACCAAGCGCAAACCAAGCGATGCGCCGGTTAAGGTAGCCGAAGAAACCGTGGGTGCTGAGCCAGTAGCTGGTAAAAAAGAAAAAATGTCGCAGGAATTACACTGGGCTTACGGTACTAGTTGGGGAATAGCACGTGGTATTATATCACTTACCGGTTTAAAAGGATGGCCTGCAACGGCGGCCCATTTCGCGGCAATTTGGGGTACATCCATGATCATGTTGCCTGCATTTAATGCCGAACCACCTGTAACGGAAGAAGAACCCAAAGCAATTGCTATTGACGCTTTACACCATGCTGTTTATGCAATAACCGCAGGCTTGGCTTACGATGCACTTGATGCGGGTAGCAGGAATGAAAGACGTTTTAACAAAATTGAAAAATTACTCGACCTAAAAAAGCTAATCAAAAAAATCAAAAAATAGCGAATATTAAAAGAGCCAATCTGGTTGACCAGAATGGCTCTTAAATTATACAGTATACTTTAATTATACCGCTTTCAATTCATTGGGTTGTTTGCCTTTTTCACGCCACTTTCTTAAATTTTCCTTCATGTTATACCTTATCAGGTACATACAAGGAACAATTATAAGCGTGATAATGGTAGCGAATCCTAAACCGAATATCATTGTCCACGATAGTGGACCCCAGAAGGCTACGTTATCACCACCAAAATAAATGTGCGGCTTACCTGCCGTAAATAAACCGGCAAAATCAATATTAAAGCCTACAGCAAGCGGTATCAACCCTAATATTGCCGCACTGGCTGTAAGCAGTACTGGTGTCATACGTGTTCTGGCAGCTTCAACCACGGCATCGTGGATAGTTGCACCCTGCTCAAGTAACATATCCGAAAATTCAACAAGCAATATACCATTACGAACAACTACACCCGCCAAAGCGATAATACCAACACCAGACATTACAATTGAGAATGTCATGTGGAAGATACTTAAGCCTAGGAACACACCAATGATACTGAAGAAGATCTCGCTCAATATGATTAACGTTTTACCGATGGAATTAAATAACGCCATCAGGATAACCAATATCAAACCAAAAGAGATCAGCAATGCAGTACCCAGGAAACTACCAGTTTCAGCCTGGTCTTCCTGCGAGCCACCCATCCTGATAGATACGTTCTCAGGTAATTTAAAGTTTTTGATTGCCTGTGCTATCTGCGCGTTTACATCAGCTGGTGTATTAGGTTTTATTACATTTGATCCTAAGGTAACCACACGCCTTTGTTGTTTACGCTTGATGTTAGCATAAGTATTTGTATAACGAACATCAGTAAATGCCGAGATTGGCACTTGTCTTATCGTACCACCTGTAGCAATATCGCGATAGGTGATTTTTAAGTTTTTTAATGCGTCAATATCATTTCGCTGATCTTCCTGTGAACGGACATCGATCTCGTAATTATCCTCTGTCGTGTTCCGGTAATCTGATGCTTTTATTCCATAAATAGAGGCAGCTAATGCCTGGTTGATTTGACTTGTTGTAATTCCTTCGCGATTCGCCCGTTCCCTATCTACATCAAACACAATTTCAGGTTTATCACTCTGAACATCTGGCACCAAATTTTCAATTCCGACAATGCCCTGTTGGTTAATAAACTTTTTAAGTCGTCCTGCCGTATTTACCAGTGTGTCCAGATTATCACCAGCTATTTCCAAACTAATATCTTTTTGAACCGGCGGGCCACTGGCTTCCTGTGCTACTGCTATTTGTGCACCCGGAACGCCCTGAACTGATGAACGTATCCTATCTAATATCTTCTTGGTATCCTTACCATTTCGTTTGCCATATTCAACAAAAGCAACAGTGATCTTTCCTTTATTGTAGTAAGTCCCCTGATCTTCATCGCTTGGGTCGGTTACCCCTACTGATACGTTTGATATAATTGATGATACAATGTCTTTATCAGGTTCAACAACCTGCGCTACTTTCTTCTCCAACTGGCCAACTACCTGGTTGGTATAGGATTGAGCTGTACCAATCGGCATAGTTACGTATACATATACGAAGTTAGGATCGGATGATGGGAACAATTCCACATCAAGCTTGCTGGCGATTGAAAAACCAATGGTAAAAAAGAATAACACTACCATGCCACCCAACACCCACCATGGGTTATGTACCGCACGCTCGAGCCATTTGGCATACCATGTTTGGAAACGTGGCCAAACATTTTTCTGGAACCTATCTATAACTTTTAATAAAACAAAGTGGTTGAAAAGGTACAATGCTATAATTAGCACAAGAAAGTTTCCAATACCGATACTTGCTTTACCGGCCGCCGCCAACAGATAGAAAAATCCTGCAATACCCGCCATAATCAATGTAGTGCGAGTCGTTTTACGGTCAAAGCGTTGATTATCGTGTTCGCCCTCATGGTGTGCCTTCATAAAATCAACCGCGAAAACTGGATTCATAATATAAGCGACAACCAATGATGCCAATAAAGTTATAATCAGTGTTATTGGCAGGAAGAACATGAAGCTACCAATTAAGCTATGCCAAAATGCAAGCGGAATAAATGGTGCAAGCGTAGTCATGGTTCCTGAGAACACAGGCATAAATACCTCACCTGCGGCTATTTTAGCTGCTTTGGTAATTGGTACTTTGCCGTTAGCAAAAATACGGTGCGTGTTTTCTATTACCACAATAGCATCATCCACCACAATACCTAATGCCAGCAGGAACGAGAATAACACAATCATATTCAGCGTAAAGCCGATGACCGGCATAATTAAAAATGCTATGAAACATGACAGCGGAACTGATAATGCCACAAATATAGCATTAGTGCTACCCATAAAAAACATGAGGATAACGGTTACCAATATAAAACCGATGATAATAGTGTTGATCAGATCGTTCAGTGTTGTACGTGTTTTGTCTGATTGATCACCGGTAACGGTAATATTCAATCCTCTTGGAAAAACAGTACTTTCCTTTTGTTTGATCAGTGCATTGATCTGATCCGAAGCTTCGATCAAGTTTTCACCTGTTCTTTTACTTACATTCAGTGTAATTACGTTTTTAAAATCGGGACTATTGGGTGTTTTTAAACGCGCGTAGCTTTCCTGGTCCTGAAAACCATCCTTCACTTGTGCAATATCGCTCAGGTAAACAGCTTTACCCGTTGGGTTCCTGATCACCATAGCGGCTACTTCGGCAGCATTCTTAAAATCCTCTTTAATATCAACTGTTCTTTGCTCACCTGCAGCTGTAATAGTTCCCGCGGTTGAAAGAATATTTTCGTTGCCGATCGCCTGGATAATATCGCCATAGCCAATTTGCGCAGCTGCCATTTTATTCATATCCACATTGATCTGGATATTTGGCTTTAAAGCACCGATTTCATCCACCTTGGATATTTGCTTCATACCTTCGATATCATCCTTCAGGTTATCAGCATATTCCTTCAATTTTTTCAGATCGTAATCACCTGATATATTCACGTATAATATCGGCTGGTCGGCCACATCAATATCTGATATATCTGATTCTTTTAAGTTGGCGTCATTTTGCGGAAGATCTTGTTTTGCTTTATCTACCGCATCTTTGACATCCTCTTTCGCGTCACGGATCTTAACATCGGTATTAAATTCTGTTGTAATTACCGAAACGTTTTGCTGTGTGTTAGATGTAACCTTTTTTAAACCTTTAAGCGATTTTAATTGCTTCTCTAACTGACGGGTTACCAGCATCTCGATATTTTGAGGCGACTGACCTAAATAAGTTGTGGTTATATAAACCTTAGGGATAGTGATATCCGGAAAGTTTTCTTTAGGCAAGCTGTTATAGGTTGAAAAACCCAATACAGTAAGCAAAAATATAAGTACGTAAACCGCCCGTTTATTATCGATGGCCCAGCTTGAGGGGCCGAATTCTTTTTCCTGGTCTTTCATTTTGTTGAACTCAGTGATTTAGATTTAATTAATTAACCGGTGCTAATATTTTCACTTTATCGCCATCACCCAATTCGCTTGCACCTTCAGTGATCACCTGATCGCCACTAGATAAGCCTCCGGTAATTTCAGTCATACCACCTGATGTAGCACCTTCGGTGATGTTTTTGCGTTTAGCAAAGCCATTATTGTTGATGTAAACATAATCGCCTTCATCTGATTTCTGTATAGCGTTTACCGGGATCACTATAGCGTTACGTTTAGAGTAATCAGCTATTTTTAAAACCGCTGTCATGTTGGGACGATATTCACTGTTATGAGGTAGTTTAACTTCGACACCAAAACTGCGTGAATTTGGATCGATAACCTTAGCAGCAAATGATACACGGGTAGTCAACGAGTCATTTACATCCGGGAATAAAATTTTAACACTATCGCCTTCATTTACAGTGCTTGAATAAGATTCTGGCACATCTGCTTTAACTTTCAATACATCCGCATTAACAATACGTATGCCTGAACCCTGGCTACCCGGAGAAGCGACAGCTCCTAATTTAAGATCCATTTGATCTACTACACCACTGATTGGTGAAACGATACGGTATAAATCAGCTTGCTGGCGTAATGAAGCAACTTGTTTTTGAGCAGTTTGCAATTGAGTTTGGGCCTGTAAGAACTGAACTTCGGTACCAATTTTTTGATCCCACAGGTTTTTCTGCCGTTGATACAGTGTATTTGATAAATTAGCCTGCGCCTGTGCCTGTGCAACATTTTGTATCAGCACGCTATTATCTAACTGCGCCAATACTTCTCCTTTGCTTACATGGTCGCCTACCTTTACGTATATGGCAGTGATAGTTGCAGTAGCCTGAGGATAAGCGGTAACATTATCCTGGGCATCTATCCTGCCCTGTATTTGCACATAGTTAGTAAACTGACCCGGCTTAATGGTGATAGCGCTTACATCAGTTCCTTTTGTTGAATCCTGTGTGCCTAATTCGGTTTGCAGGGCAGCAATTTTTGAGTTTAGTGTTGCCTGTTGTTTTTTAAGATCAGCCAATTCAGCCTTTTTATCCGTTGGTTTGTGAGAGCATGCTGCCAGGAACAGTACTGCTGATATATATAATATTTTTTTCATGTGTCTTATTTTGATGTCGTGATATGTTTATTGAATGAGTCCGTATGCTTTGTCAAGATCTACTTTGCTAACTAAAGCATCGTATAAACCTTGTATGTATGAATTATCTGCATTAACTAAATCAGTTTCAGCTTGTGTTACTTCAATACTTGAGCCTACGCCTTGTTGATATTTTATTTTAGCGACCTTTAACACTTCTTGGGCTAAAGTCTGGTTCTGTCTTTGATTGTTGAGTGTTTGTAAACCGTTTATATAATTTACACGGGCCGAACTTGCCTGTAGATTTATCGCGTTTTTTAGATTATACAAGTCATTTTCAGATTTCATGACTGCTATTTTAGATTCTCTTACCTGGTTTAAACGCTGACCACCACTAAAAATAGGAACATTTAAGCTAAGTCCAACGTAAGTAGCCGGATAACTGGTGCTAAATAACTGGCTGAAAGAATTATCCTGATAAGTTAATGCTGTACTACCAATTGCAGATAGGGATGGTAAATAATTTGATTTTGTGCTTTTTAATTGCAATTCATTTAATTTTAATGATGTTTCACTTAAACCATATTCAATTCTATTATGATAAAAGGTTGTATCGGTCAAAATATTAGCAACGTTATTGTTTAGGTCAACATCTGGTAGTTTATCTTTAAGCGCTAAGCTATCTTCAATTGGCATTCCCATCTGGAATTTTAACAATTGTGCATTTAAAGCTAACAAACGTAACGTGTTTTCACGATTAGTTACTAGATTGTTATACTGAACTGTGATACGGTCAACATCAATTTTTTCAACAAAGCCCTGTTTGTTTTCCTGTACTGTTTGATCAAACTGCTGTTTAAGCTGATTAATATTAGCATCCAGTAATTTAATCTGTTCCCCGCTTACTAAAACCTGGTAATAGGCCTTAGTAACATTCACATTAGCTTCAATTTTTGAACGTGTATACATACGTTGTGATAATTCTTTATACGTTTTTGAAGCCTTTAAACCAACAAGGTACGAACCACTAAATATGATCTGATTAAGTGTAAGGCCTAAATTAGCGTTATACGTTTGATATAAACTTACGCTTTGACCTGCGGCTGTACCTGCGGGAGCTTGCCCTGGAATGACATTTCCTGTTACACTGTTTTTTACATTTTCAGCATGTAATATACCGTACACAGGATCGGAAATGAAATTTGGAAAAATAATAGATGGTGTTTTTAAATAATCTTGAAACGATGCTGTTCCACTAATTTGAGGTAAGCCTTGCCCTGTAGTTTCTTTTACCTTGTATTCAGCGTTTTTAATATCTAAACCTGCATTTAGAACAGAATCCTGATGTTGGTATGCATAACTTATACATTCGGCCAGGCTAAAATTATGAACGTGGCTAGTATCAGGCGAGGCTTGCTGCGCGTAGCTTTTAACAGCTAAACCCAAGAGTAAGGCTCCGGCAATAATAAATTTTCTCATTTGTATATATGTGTGAATAGGTATTTATTTATTTTTTAAATATGCTTAAAGGGATTGACAGCAGTATGTCAGCAGTGTTATCAATCCTGTTTATTATTTTTATATTGATCTAAAAGTTTATAACCTTTAAGGGTACACACCCCATAGTTAAAATGCTCCTGAAATTGTTGTTGCACATCCCAGGTATTAAACTCAGCGATGGGAAATACAGAAGGATTAAATCCAAGCTCAAGCTGGTGTACACGCATCAGTGACATCACCTTAACATCAATATCAGGCCTGATATAACCTTGCTTAATTCCTTTTGTCAGTAATTCTTCCATCGTATGCACCAGTACTTCGGCTTTAAAATGCTGAAACTCTTTCCATGCTTCGGGATGATATTTTTGCATATCATGTATCACAATCGGGTTAATACGCGAAACTATTTCTTCCGAGCATGTCATCATATTGATCATTTCCTCTATCACATTCCCAGATTTGCTAATGATCCCGGCCATTTGATCTTCGTCTTCCTTTAGCTTCTTTTTTACCAAGGCAATAACCAGATCGTTTTTGTCTTTAAAAAAGTGATAGATGGTTTTTTTTGATATGCCTAAATGTTTGGCGATATCATCCATCGTAACGCTCTTTATGCCAGCTTTTAAAAAAAGCTCCTCGCCACCTTCAATTATTCTTTCTATTGGTATCATCTCTAATTCGAACAAAACTATGGAAACATTTTTAGATTTCAAAGTTTCCATTTCAAATTACTCTTTACAGACAATCGCCATAATTGTTACCTTTGCAAAAAAATATATTTATGTCACTTTCCCCGCTTTCAGCTATATCGCCAATTGATGGTCGTTATCACAATGCAACCGCTCAGTTAGCCGGCTACTTTTCTGAATACGCATTAATTAAATACCGGGTATACGTTGAAATTGAGTACTTCATCGCCTTATGCGAGCACCCGTTGCCTCAATTACAAAACTTTGATAAAGATCTAACAGAAAAGTTACGTAACATCTACAAAAATTTTAGCGAAGCTGACGCGCAAAGCATAAAGGATATTGAAAAAGTAACTAACCACGATGTTAAAGCGGTTGAGTACTTTATTAAACAAGCGTTTGATAAGCTTGATATCGCTCAATATAAAGAGTTCATCCATTTCGGGTTAACCTCTCAGGATATTAATAATACAGCTATTCCTTACAGTTTTAAATTGGCTCTATCAGATGTTTATTATCCCTTATTTGATGAGTTAATCGACATATTAAAATCCTACGCTAATGACTGGGAGAAAATACCAATGTTGGCCCATACACATGGTCAGCCTGCTTCGCCATCACGTTTGGGTAAAGAGATACAAGTTTTTGTTGAGCGTTTGGAAAATCAGTTACATCTGTTAAAACAAGTGCCTTACTCTGCTAAATTTGGTGGCGCTACGGGTAATTTTAACGCGCATAATATTGCTTATGGTAACATCGACTGGAAAGCATTCGGTAATAATTTTGTAGATAATATTTTAGGGCTGAAACGCTCGCAGTTTACTACCCAGATCGAGCATTACGATAACTTCGCTGCACAATGTGACGCGTTGAAAAGAATCAACAATATCCTGATTGATTTGGACAGGGATATTTGGTCTTATATCTCCATGAACTACTTCAAGCAAAAAATAAAAGCAGGCGAAGTAGGATCATCAGCCATGCCGCATAAAGTAAACCCGATAGATTTTGAAAACTCTGAGGGTAACTTAGGTTTGGCTAACGCGATATTTGAACATTTGGCAGCTAAACTGCCGGTATCAAGATTACAACGTGATTTAACCGACTCAACTGTGTTACGCAACATTGGTGTGCCGATTGGACATACCGTTATCGCGATGAAATCGACCATCAAAGGCTTAAATAAATTATTGTTGAATGAGGGCGCGATCAGCGCTGACCTGGAAGCTAACTGGGCGGTTGTTGCAGAGGCTATTCAGACTATTTTACGCCGTGAGGGCTATCCAAACCCATACGAAGCATTAAAGGAGCTTACCCGTACCAATACACAGATTAACGCTGATACAATTGCTGAGTTTGTGCATACTTTACAGGTAAGTGATAGCGTTAAAGAGGAAATTAAAAAGGTATCACCATCGAATTATACAGGGATTTAGTTTGTTGATAAACACAAAGTCATGTATAGGTCATAACAATTTAACAGTGTTAAATAAATCAAAAAGCTACCTAAATTTGTTGGAAGAATATTAAAAGTGAATTAAGATGAATATCAACGTATATACTGAAGCTACCCCGAACCCGGCAACAATGAAGTTTATTGTAAACAAGTTGCTGATTAACGGTAGTGCCGATTTTGCCACTAAAGAAAGTGCTGAAAAATCACCTTTTGCTAAGGAACTTTATAAATTCTCGTTTGTGAACGGTGTTTTCTTTGCCAGTAACTTTGTTACGGTAACTAAAACGGAGGGCAGCGATTGGGATGACCTTTTGCCGATATTAAAAGAGTTTGTTAAAGGCGCTGTTGAAGCTGAATTAGCTGTTCAATTAGAGGAACAACCTGAACAGGGCGATTTTGAAGGTTCGGATATTGAAGTTAAAATACAGCAGATACTACATGATTATGTACGCCCGGCTGTAGAATCTGACGGTGGCGCGATAACCTATAAATCATTTGATGATGCTGGTGTGGTTACTGTTGAGCTTAGAGGTTCATGCAGTGGTTGCCCATCATCTACCGTTACTTTAAAAGCCGGTATTGAAAGCTTATTGAAACGTATGGTGCCTGAGGTTACCGAAGTGGTTTCTGAAGCATTATAATTTATAATATAAAGAATTTGTACGAAGGGTGTCACCCTGAGGCACTCGAAGGGTAAGCGTAAAGGCCTGCGCACATACTTCTAGAACCTCAGTATGACACCCTTTTTATTTGCATACTTTACCTGTAAGGTTTTTTTAGACAGTTACAAACTGTCTTTATCCGGGATTTCAGTCTAAGACTGAAACCAGTTACTTGCTTGTATTACTTAAAATATTTTTGAATATAATCCAATAACTCACCTGTAATTTTTCCATTGGTGGCAACTAATTCCCGTGTATCAATAACTTCATCGCCACCACTGAAATTTATCACATTTCCCCCTGCTTGCTTTACGATAATGATTCCCGCTGCTACATCCCATGCGTTTAGGTTGTATTCGTAGAAAGCCTCAAAACGACCACAGGCTGTGTAAGCCAGATCGACTGCTGCTGAGCCCATGCGGCGCAGGCCATGGGAGTTTTTCATTAGCTCGGTAAATAAGTTAATATAGGCCGCTTGCTTAGTAAAATCGTAGTAAGGGAAGCCTGTAGCTAATAAACTACCTGCAACGCTGTCAATATCACTTACTTTAATTTCTTTTCCATTTAAATAAGCGGGCGAGTCTTTGCTAGCATAGAAGCATTCATCCTGATTGACTTCGTACACCACTCCTGATACCAGTTCACCATATTCTTTTAGGGCGATACTTACGGAGAATACGGGTAGGCCATGAATGAAATTGGTAGTGCCATCTAAAGGGTCTATTATCCAATTAAACCGATCTGCTGTTTTTGTCTTTGTTTTTTCTTCGGTGATGAATCCTGCTTCGGGGAGTATTTCTTCCAGTCCTGCGACGATAATTTGCTCGGCGGTCTTATCTACATAAGAAACCAAGTCATTTAATCCTTTGTATTCAATTTTGGCGGGGTCGAATGTTTTTCTTTGTTCGCGGATGAAATTCCCGGCTTTTTTGGCGACCTCTATTACTTTATTTGTTATCTGCGTGTACTGCATGGTGCCTTAATGACAAGCTGAATGAAAAAACTTTATGTATAAAAAAGCTTGCGAAGAACAAGCTTAATGCCGCCGACGGCCGGGCGATATATGGGTTCATATGTAAATCTTTTACTAAAAATTCTATAACCCCTAAATTGGCGAAGTAACCAACGATCGCCACAGAAAAAAAACGTAAAAACTGTTTAAAAGGTGCCAGTTTTGATGCTGAAAATACTACATATTTTGTCATCAGGAAATTTACAAGCACCCCTAAAAAGAAAGATACCGTAAAGGCTAACTGGTAGTTGGTTACCTTAGCGTTAAGTATTTCATAAGCGTTTTGAGTTAAGATATGGTCAAGAAAAAAAGAATATAAGCCAACATCTACCAAAAAACCAGCACCGGCTGAGAGTATAAACCTCGCAACCTCGTTCTTCAATATTTTCTTCCAGACTTTATTAACCATGTTTAACCTGGTGTTTGTTATTTCGCTTAAATGCCGGAATAACTAAGATGACACCTGTGATAAAAAGACATACAGCAATTAGTTGTGCTTGCGGAAAAGAGAAGCTGCCGATATGATATCTTGTATTTACACGAATAAATTCTATTAGAAAACGTTCGATACCATTAAGGATCAAATAAATACCAAAGAATACACCGGGTATTTTAATTCTATCACGTATACTCCATAAAAACAGAAACAATAATATACAGGTAACGGATTCATAAAACGATGTTGGCCAAACCGGTGCGGGTAAAACATGGCAAAACTTGCCAATGCAGCCCGGAATTTGTATACCTTCATCGTTCACATTATGAGGAAAACTGAATGACCACATCCAATCGGGTAACCAGCCTAATAAATGTGGCTTAGGAGTTAAGTTTACTTTTCCCCAATCGCCGTCGCCGCTCATTTGGCAGCCTATGCGTCCTAAACCGTAGGCTAACATCATACCGGGGCCGCCCATATCAAGCATAGTTAACGGCTTTATGCCGTGCTTGTATGCAATATATAATACCGCGGCGCCACCGCAGATCAATCCACCATAAAAAGTAAAACCACTGGTACCAATTAGCATACCAACCGGGTCTTTCATAAAATCATCCCAGTTCTCCAAGCCGTTAAACAGTTTGGCGCCTACAAAGCCACAAATAGCAGCCCACAGTAAAATACTCCCCATTAACTCATAAGGATGTACATTAATAACCTCTTGTTTTGGCTGCGGTAATACCTGTTTTTTATTTTCGGCGTAAGCCCAATAAATTAAAACGGCTGCCATAATAATACCGCCAATCCAATTGCCTTTTGTTGATAGTAAAAAGTCCTGGGGATCATCAATAAGCGCATGGTAATTAAATATAGCGTCGACTACTTTATAACCGATGATAAAACCGAACACCCAGTTGCCAACCAGTTCCGCCGCTGAAATTGGCTTACCTATAGTAATAGTTTTTTTAAATGAATGGATAACGCCTAATTTCTCTTTGCGTTTAAACTCTTCAGAGAAAGCCCAATAAGCACCTATAAAAGCAACAGCTACAAAAAAACCAAATGTTTGTACCGGAAGCAGGATTGTGATGCCGAAGAAGT
The DNA here is from genome assembly GCF_013408825.1 of Mucilaginibacter tundrae. GTDB lineage: Bacteria > Bacteroidota > Bacteroidia > Sphingobacteriales > Sphingobacteriaceae > Mucilaginibacter. The sequence goes on along the minus strand of NZ_JACCBZ010000004.1, from coordinate 323,576 downwards.
ACTGTATAAGCGAGGTTAAGTTTGGGAACATGTATTATAATTTGCGGCAATATAGCCTTTAATGCGCTAATATCTCTTCCGACTCTGTTATTTCAACATCACCATCCGGTGAAATTTGTGTTAAATGAACAGTTTTCAATTCATTAACTAGAACAGGATCGTATTTGGTTTTAACTTTTACATAGTTACGAGTAAAACCATGCATAAAACCATCTTTAATATCCCCCTCAAACAATACCTCATCCGTTCTGCCTAGCTGCGTTTCATAAAAAGCGCGGCGTTTTTTGTCTGAGAGTATGTGCAGCATTTTACTCCGCTCAGCACGGGTTGAACCCGGTACCGTGCCCTTCATTTCACTTGCGGGGGTATTTTCCCGTTCAGAGTAAGTGAATACATGCAGATAAGAAACGTTCAGGTCATTTAAAAAATTGTACGTGTCGATAAAATCCTCACGTGTTTCGCCGGGGAAGCCGACTATAACATCAACACCTATGCAGCAATCGGGCATTAGCTGTTTTATTTTAGCTACTCGATTGGCATATAGTTCCCTTTTGTAGCGACGGCGCATCAGGCCTAATATCTTATCAGAACCTGATTGTAATGGAATATGAAAGTGCGGTACGAAACGATTTGAAGTAGCTACAAACCCGATGATCTCGTCTGTTAAAAGGTTTGGTTCGATAGATGAGATACGGATACGGTCAATACCTTCAACTTTATCAAGTGCTTTAACCAGATCTAAGAACTTATCTTCGCGTTTACCATCACGAATACCAAAATCGCCAAGGTTGACACCTGTCAATACAATTTCTTTTACACCTGATGCCGCGATCTCTTGAGCCTGCTTTACCGCATTCTCGATGGTATCACTGCGACTTGCGCCACGGGCCAAAGGAATAGTACAGAATGTGCAAGAGTAATCGCAACCATCCTGAACCTTTAAAAAGGTACGGGTACGGTCGCCTATTGACCATGCGGACACGAACTGTTTCGCTTCGGTTACGGGTTGGTTATAAACTAATGCTTTGGGATTTTTGGTTAAATCGGTGATGTAATCAACGATCTGGAATTTCTCGGCGGCGCCTAAAACCATATCAACGCCGGGTATTTCGGCAATTTCTTTTGGTTTTAATTGCGCATAGCAACCAACAATTGTTACATAAGCGTTGGGTGATATTTTAAGGGCTTCCTTAACTACCTTTTTGCACTTTTTATCGGCATTTTCGGTAACTGAACAGGTGTTAATCACGAATACATCAGGGGTATCGGTAAAATCAACTGTACTAAAGCCCGCATTGTTAAATAAGCGGCCAATAGACGATGTTTCTGAATAATTCAGCTTACATCCCAATGTATAAAATGCTACCTTCTTGTCCATTTTGAAGCCGCAAAGATAGGGATTTTAAATATCAGTAAAAAGTCAGGTTATTACTCATCCCCCCAGCGGTAACTTTCGCTTTCAAGTCCTGCAAGATCAACAATGCGGTTTACTACCGTCATAGCCAGTTCTTCAATTGTTTGTGGCTTGCTGTAGAATGATGGTATTGCCGGACAAATTATACCCCCTGCTTCGGTAACGGTTTGCATATTACGGATATGGATGAGGTTAAATGGAGTGTCGCGGGCTACCAGTATTAGTTTGCGCCGTTCTTTTAAGATGACATCCGCAGCACGACTGATCAGATCGTTGGAAATACCGCCGGCTATACGGCCTAAGGTACCCATGGAGCATGGAACGATGATCATGGTATCAAACCTGGCAGAACCTGAGGCGAAAGGCGCCATGAAATCATATTTTGAATAAAATTTGAAAGAATAATTTTTGTAATCCTCATTATCCAATTCCACTTGCCATACTTGCTTGGCATTATCTGACATTACTATGCCTACCTCAGCTATCTGAGCGCTTAGTTGCTGCAATTTATCCAGCAATAATTTAGCGTAAATGGCACCGCTGGCACCGGTAATGGCAACTACAATTTTTTTCTTCATCATAAATATTGGGCAAGATAGGCAGATAAAAATCAGGGCACAAAAAAAGGGTCGAATATAAATACCCGACCCTACATCTACCTATGAAAAACATGCCCTAAAAGGGCACTACAAATGTAACAAAACTGTTTGTTAATTTTTTAATAATTAATTAAAATTATTTTAATACGTTTTTGTAAAGTTCTTTTCGATAAGGGTTTGTATAATTCCATCAACCATACCAACACTTGGTACGTAAATATTTTTAATGTTTGCCCACTTTAAAACGGTTATATAAATTTCGCAGGCCGGGATAATTACATCCGCCCTATCCTGGTTTAAGCCAAGTACATTTATACGATCTTTTAGCGAGAACGAATTTAAATAATTATACAGCGTTTTTAGCTTGGCGAATGACAGCGGCATACCGTTTTTCTCTTCAGAAAGCTTGTAGAGTTTATTAATATTGCCTCCTGTACCAATACCATAAACACCTTTAAACACCTTGGTATGCTCGCGGATAAAATCGTGCATTTCGCTCCAGGTTTCTTCCTTGTCCTGGTTATCCAGCATGCGTATGGTGCCTATATTGAATGATCGCGAAGCAAAGAGCTCACCATCAGAAAACAGGGAAAGTTCGGTACTGCCGCCGCCAACATCTACGTATAGATATGTTTTGTTTTTGTCGATTGTTTGCTCTGCATGGCTGGCATAGATGATCTTGGCTTCTTTTTGGCCGTGGATGATCTCCAAATCGATATTACCTTCGTTTTTTACCCTGGCGACAACCTCATCACCATTTTTTGCTTCGCGCATGGCTGATGTAGCGAAAGCCATGTAATCCTTCACCTTATAAACATCCATCAGGTTACGGAAAGCATGCATCGATTTCACCAGATCATCGGCCTTTTTATCGGAAATATGCTGATTGAGAAACGCATCATCGCCTAAACGTAAGGGTACTCTTATTAATGTGTTCTTTTTGAATGATATCGATCCATTGTTTTCAATAATATCGGCTATCAGGAGCCTTACGGCATTAGATCCTATGTCAATCGCGGCGTATCTCAATTTTTATTTGTTTTGTTTTTTAGGTAGTTGTAAATATCTATTTGTGCCCTGCACGGGATCTCGCTTTTTGTTTTGTGATATTTATTGGTGTTATGGCTGTTAATTTCGCGGGCTTTGGTATTATCACTTAGTTGTATGTTGATGATATCCTTAACTTCCTTACGCAGGGCATCGTCATAAATAGGAAAGCCAACCTCCACTCTGTTATCAATATTACGGGTCATAAAATCGGCCGAGGTAAGGAACAGTAATTCATTACCATCATTGCAATAAATATGCACACGTGCATGCTCCAGGTATTTATCTACAATACTTATCACTTCAATATTCTCGCTGTAGCCTTTGATGCCCGGTATCAGGCAGCACATCCCCCTAACGATCAGTTTTATTTTTACACCGGCATTGTTGGCCTGGTATAGTTTGGCTATCATTTGTTCATCAGCCAAACTATTCATTTTTAAGATCATGTAGGCTTCTTTACCAGCCCTGGCATTTTTTATTTCGTTATCTATCAACCTGTAAATAGCAGGCCTTGAATCTATTGGCGATACGATCAAATGTTTCAGGTCTTCGGCCAATTCACCTCTGCCCAGAGATTTGAATACCTTGACCAAATCGCCAGTAAGCCTTTTATCAGCAGTAAGTAAGGTATGATCGGCATACATGACCGCGGTTTTTTCGTTGAAATTACCGGTAGAAAGGCAGGCATAATAACTCGGTTTGCCTTTTTCCATACGCTTAACCAGGCATATTTTGGAGTGTACTTTGTAGTTTTCAATACCGTAAAGTACATTTACGCCTTCATCTTCTAATTGGCGGCTCCAGCCTATATTATTTTGCTCATCAAACCTTGCCCTTAATTCAACTAAACAATTTACTCTTTTGCCGTTTTTGGCAGCGTTTATAAGCGCATGTATCACCCTTGAATTTGACGCGAGGCGGTAAACGGCTATGCTTATCTCCTGAACTTTTGGATCGATGGCAGCTTCGCGCAAAAAGTGGATCACGTAATCGTATGATTGGTACGGACTACTGATAAGATAATCCTTTTTGGCGATCATACTCATCAGGCTTTTGCCAAAGGAAAGACTATCAACAGGCAGTGGCAGATACTTTTGATATTCCAACTCCGGCCGACCAACGTTAGGGAATTTGATAAAATCCTTAAAATTATGATAGCGGTTACCCGGGATAAGGCTTTCACCATGCAGCCCCATTTTTTGCACCAGGCTTTTAAGCATATCCAGCGGCATTTCGGTATCATATAACAACCGCATTGGCTTGCCCTTTCGGCGTTTTTGCAGGCTTTTGGCTAAGGAATCAATAAATTTTCCACTTACTTCTTTATCCAAATCAAGCTCCGCATCGCGGGTAAGTTGTATAGAGTAGGCCGAAATGCTATCGTGCTCGAAAATGAAGAATATATCTTCTAGACTGTATCGTAATACGTCATCCAATAAAATAAGAAATTTTAAATTGTTGGTTTCAGGCAGTACTATAAATCGGGAAAGGTTATCCGGAATTTCTATCAGGGCGTATCTTACCTTTTTTTTGTTTACAAGTTTAACGTAAAAATAAACCGCACGGTCGCGTAATTCAGGTAAGGGCCTGCCTTCATCCAGCATTATAGGCACCAACATGGGCAGCAGTTTTTCCCTGAAATATTTTTTAACGAACTCGCCACGGGATACATTTAGCTGGGTATCGTTTAATATAAATATCTTTTCTTCGGCAAGCTGCTTTACAATGATATTCTCGTACAGGTTATTGAACTTACGTTCCTGCCTTACTACGATGGTTTTTATTTGGTTAAGGATTTTTTTAGGATTATATCCTAAAATTTCTTTCGCTTTCTCGTTCAGATTAGCTAAGCGGCTAAGCGTTGCTACCCTGACACGGTAAAATTCGTCGAGGTTTGAAGAGAATATGGCTAAAAACTTTATCCGTTCAATCAGCGGGACAGTTGGGTCGGCAGCTTCCTGTAAAACGCGGTCGTTAAAGTAGAGCCAGCTTATTTCCCTGTTAATTAGAGGTATGTGTTTAATATCCATATTATTACCGGCTTTTGAGGCTCGATTTTACAAAGCTGCTTATTTATTTGTTAACTTAATATTAACTTCTTGCTGTATTAAGTATTTTTAAGGTACGAAGAAATCCGTTTACTTTCTTTTGGCCGTCAAAAGAAAGTAACAAAGAAAACTCTCGGTTACGTTCTGATCCTACTTTGGATTTTGCTTTTAGTTTGGACTGTGGTTGCCGGATCAGCCCTGATGCCGATTGAGAAGGTGAACAAAGGATAGTGCTTTTACATTGGGGGAAACTTAGTGTAGATTGACATAGTTTTTACTAATTTTGTTTAGTAAACAAATAAACCATTATGCCAACTTTTGATATTGTAAGCAAGATTGACGGCCAAACGCTTGATAATGCTATCAACATAGCCAAAAAAGAAATTTTGAACCGTTATGATTTTAACGACTCGAAAAGTACTATCGACCTTGATAAAAAAACTAATGTAATTACCGTGTTGACGGAGAATGATATGCGACTAAAAGCTATTCAGGACGCGATCATCAGCCGTATGGTTAAGCAGCAGCTTGACCCGAGTGCATTGGACCTTGACGGCAACCAGCAAGCCGCATCAGGTAATATGATTCGCAAGGAGATAAAGATCAAAGAAGGTATTGATAAAGAAGCCGCTAAAAAAGTTATTAAAAAGATAAAAGACAGTGGGTTAAAGGTACAGGCATCTATAATGGATGATCAGATACGTGTGCAGGCTAAAAAGATCGATGACCTGCAGGCGGTGATCAGCCTTTGCAGGAGTGATAATTTTGGGCAGCCTTTGCAGTATATTAATATGAGGAACTAAGCCCCACCTAAATCCTCCCCGGCAGGGAAGACTTTTGAACAGAAAATCAATTCAAGTCTCCCCTCCCGGGGGAGATTTAGAGGGGGTTAAAAAAAGACCGCCCCTTGCGGAGCGGCCCTTCTATCAAACTAAACCACTTATTATGAAAACAAAACCTTATTATTTTATAGCTATTTCTCTGCTTTGAAATTTAGCTTCTTCTCTTTTTGCCACTGTTAATTTCAATACGCCGTCTGTATATTCGGCATCAATTTTTGAGTGGTCTACGGTTTCAGGCAAGGTGAATGACCTTGTGAATGAAGTGTAGTTATATTCGCGTTTGCTGAATTTTGTTCCTTCAACATTCTCTACTTTTTTATCAGCAGATACGCTTAGTACGTTTTTATCCAAGTTGATTTTAAAATCTTCCTTTTTTAAGCCGGGAGCGGCTAATTCAATGTGGAACTCATTTTCGTTCTCGGCGATGTTAACTGCCGGTACGCGTGATGTTAATTTATCACCAATAAATGTGTCGTTTAAAATGTTATCGAACACGTCGTTAAAGAATGGGTTCACTGGGTAATTTTTTTGTCCGTTTCCAAATTTTACTAAAGTCATTTTTATATCCTCCTAAAGTTTTGTTTTTATTACTTTCGTAAACATACTGTTCAACTGTTGTACCAATGCCTTAAAATGGTATTATTACAGACATTATGACGGTTGAACCAAATCTTTAGCGACTTTTTGACACCTATGGCTGAAAACATTTCAAAATACAAGTACAAAACGCCCATTGCGATCCGATTTTCGGATATGGATGCTTATGGACACGTAAACAATGCCGTTTATTTAACCTATTTTGAGATAGCGAGATCGCACTATTGGAAAGATGTAGCCAAATGGGACTGGAATGAAAGCGGTGTTATTTTAGGACGATCGGAAATAAATTATCTGAAACCTATTGTAATGCACGATGAAATTGCTTGTTATGTACGTGTAACCCGCATTGGCAACAGTAGTTTTGATGTAATGCACGTATTGGTTAAAATAACGCCCGAAGGCGAAGAAATTTGCACTACCGGTAAAACGGTATGCATTAGTTATGATTATTCCGCGAATAAATCGATTACGATACCGGCCGCACAAAGGCAAAGAATGATTGATTATGATGAGCCGGGATTAATATCCAACACCCACTAAAAGGATTTGATGTGCGGCGTAATTAAAAGCTCCTGGCTGAGCTTGTTAATGTGTTTTTTATGACCGATAACCATTACGGCTGCATGTAAATTATCGTTTTGTTTGTTTACCCTTACTATGCGCACTTTAAGGTTATGCGCCCTTGCGCGGTCCTCCAGGTTTATTAAGTGGTCATATTCTGTATCATCAAAAATAACTACGTACAACCTGTCGTGGTGAATTTTGTCGAGGTAGTTTTCTAATAAATGGAATGTGGTTAACACCACGATGGTTACTACAGACGAAATTATACCCAGCAGATAATCGCCCGCTCCTACCGCCATGCCAATAGCCGCTGATATCCAGATAACAGCAGCAGTTGTTAAACCTGTTACGGCAATATCATCCTTAAAAATAACACCTGCACCTATAAAACCTACACCTGTTATTACGTTGATGTTTACACCCAAACCCGCGCGCTGGGCTATCAATGTAAATATGGCAGAACCAAGGCAGATCAAGATGATAGTCCTGAAACCGGCGGTTTTGTTTTTGTATTGACGCTCGATACCTAAAATACCTCCGCATAAAATAGCGACGCCTATTTTGATAAGATCCTGATTAGCGATATGAAATTCGGCCGGGCCCATTAGAATATTTTTTCGGGGTTCAAGATATTGTTTTTATCGAACACTTGCTTTATACCTTTCCATAAAGCAAAATGCACATCGGTGTATTTTAGCGGCATAAATTCTTTTTGAACGAGGCCAATGCCATGTTCGCCTGAAATAGTGCCACCTAAAGATACGGTTAATTCAAAAATTTCGCGGATGCCTTTATCTAATTCGTTGGCCCAAGCCTCATCACTCATGCGTCCCTTCACTATGTTTAGGTGCAGGTTGCCGTCACCGGCATGGCCAAAACAAACGGAATCAAATCCGAACTTATTGCCAATCTGTTTAATCCCATTTATCAAGGCAGGTAATTCAGCACGGGGCACAACCATGTCTTCTTTTTTGTAGACAGAGTTTATTTTGACGGATTCGCCTATAGTGCGCCTGATCTTCCAGAGGTTGGCTTTTTGCACGGCAGTATCCGCAAATAAAACATCCTTACAACCGAATTTCTCCAATACGTGGTTTATCTTTTCACATTCGGAAAATATCACATCCATGTCGGTTCCGTCTACCTCAATCAACAGGAAGGCGTTATCCCCGTCCTTCAAATCAAATACAATACCGCTGTATTCCATAACCCATTCAATACATTTGCGTTCCATATATTCAACAGCAGATGGGATAACGCCAGCCATAAATATCTCGGCTACGGCAGCGCACGCGCTTTCGTTAGTTGGAAAGGGTGCGAGCATTAAAACATCGGCTTTGGGATGCGGAATGAGTTTGGTGATTATTTTGGTGACAATACCAAGTGTACCTTCAGAACCGATCATCAATTGGGTTAGATTGTAGCCGGATGCATATTTCAGCGTATTGGCGCCGGTCAAGATAATCTCTCCAGAGGGTAATACTACTTCCAGATTCAAAATATATTCGCGAATAGTGCCGTATTTAACAACCCTTGGCCCGCCTGAACCATGTGCCACATTGCCGCCGATAAAACAGCTGCCTTTGCTCGCCGGGTCGACAGGGTAATACAAACCTTTTTCGGCAACCGCATCCATAAATACTTCGGTAATTACACCAGGTTCAACGGTGGCTTGCAGGTTTCGCTCATCGATGTTGAGGATTTGATTAAAGCGCTCCATAGAGATCAGTAAACCGCCCAAAACGGATAATGCCCCGCCGCTTAGGCCTGTACCTGCGCCCCTGGGCGTAACGGGTATTAAATATTGATTACAGAGGATTAACAGTTGCGATATTTCTTCGGCAGAGCGCGGTTTTACGACTACTTCCGGATAATAAATGAGATCTTCGGTTTCATCGTGGCTGTATTTTTCGAGATCATCATGATTGGTAATAACAGCATCGTCACCTACAACAGCAGTGATTTTTTGAAGAATATCGGCAGTTATTTTATGATAAGCCATTGAACGTAAAATTCTATATCAACCTAAAATAACAACGCTGGAATAGTACACTTTTCCCTTTAGCGGGGGATTTATTTTTTTTACGGATACCCTGGTATTTTTAACAAACGGGAACTTTTGTTTTATGGTATCGGCGATGGCCTGCGCAACGGTTTCAATCAATTTGCGGGTAATCTTCATTTCTTCGCAAGCAATGTTGTATAGTTGCTCGTAGTTTACTGTGTTGAGTAGCTCATCTGCGGCGAGATCAGTAGTGGGCAAAAAACTTACTGAGATGTCAACCAAAAACTTACTGCCCAGGAGTTGTTCTTCAGGATAATAACCGTGGTAGGCGAAAAATTCTGCGCCGTTTAAATTTATTTCAACCATAAATCAAATGTAACAAATTGCCCAATCTAAATTGCTTTCATTAGCTTTACCGCACCAAATATAATGCTATGCCAAAGACTGACCTCTATGAATCGCCTGATTATTACCAGTTAGATGAATTGCTTACCGATGAGCATAAACTGATCCGATCAACTGTAAGGGATTGGGTAAAGAAGGAATTAACCCCCATAATTGAAGAGTATGCCCAAAAGGCAGAATTTCCCAAACAATTAATAAAAGGATTGGCCGAGATAGGCGCTTTTGGGCCGACCATCCCGGTTGAATATGGTGGCGCGGGATTGGATTATATGAGCTACGGCATTATTATGCAGGAGATTGAGCGCGGGGACTCAGGGATCAGGTCAACGTCGTCGGTACAGGGATCACTGGTGATGTACCCGATTTATACTTATGGATCAGAGGAGCAGCGTAAGAAATATCTGCCAAAACTGGCATCCGGTGAAATGATTGGTTGTTTTGGGTTGACGGAACCCGACCATGGATCAAATCCCGGTGGCATGACCACCAGTTTTAAGGATATGGGTGACCATTACCTGTTAAACGGTGCCAAAATGTGGATCTCGAATGCGCCATTCGCGGATATTGCGGTAGTTTGGGCGAAGGATGAATTAGGAAAAATTAAAGGTTTGATAGTTGAACGGGGCATGGAAGGTTTTACTACGCCTGAGACACATGGCAAATGGTCGTTAAGGGCATCGGCTACGGGGGAATTGGTATTTGATAATGTTAAGGTACCGAAGGAGAACTTGTTACCAAATACTTCCGGGCTTAAAGGCCCGCTGGGTTGTTTGAACCAGGCAAGGTATGGTATCGCCTGGGGTGCGCTTGGCGCGGCGATGGATTGCTATGATACGGCGTTGCGTTATTCCAAGCAAAGGATGCAATTTGGCAAGCCGATAGCGGCGTTCCAATTACAGCAAAAGAAACTGGCTGAGATGATCACCGAAATAACCAAGGGACAGTTATTGGTATGGCGTTTAGCCACATTAAAAAATGAGAACCGTGCCACTGCTGCCCAAATATCCATGGCGAAAAGGAATAGTGTTGAGGTTGCTATAAATATAGCGCGTGATGCAAGGCAGATGCTGGGTGGCATGGGGATTACCGGTGAATACCCGATAATGAGGCATATGATGAACCTTGAGTCGGTTATTACGTATGAAGGGACACATGATATACATTTATTGATAACCGGAATGGATATTACTGGCGAAGAGGCTTTTAAGTAATTATTTTTCTTTCTTAATAGTTATTTTTTTTGCCAAACATATTCATCAGTGTACTAAATAATGAATATATTTGTTGCAACAATTGATTAATGTTTCTGAATAATAATTTACGCCATAGGTTTAAATCACCTTATGTGAGCCCTGTTTACGGGCTTATCACAGCCTTTGCGTTAATATTATTTTTTCCCTCCTGCACAAAAAAGCAATCGGCAGATAATGGGGAAATGTCTGCAGAGTTTAAGCCTATTGATGATACGGTTGTTAAACTGAGTGCGACCAAGCGATCTGCTGAAGGTATAAAATACCTGGATAGCGCTTATCATCAGCTCAGCAAGCCATCTTTGATTGATATAGCGCATTACTACGGTTATCATTTCATGTACAGCAGAAGAGATCTGCGCAATACGAAGCTGGAGCTGGCATATGCTGATTCAATAATGATCATCGCTAAAAAGTTCAGCAATTTAAAGTCATATATTAGTTATATCGCTAACGCTAATTTTGCCAAAGGCGATGCTTATTTTGATTTAAACCAATATACTACCGCTTACCGTTATTATTATGAAGGCTATATTTTCGGCAAGAACTATCTTGACAATGGCTTATTAGCTGAGTATACCTATAGAATGGGTATGGTGTCGTTCAGGCAATCACATTTTGACCTTGCAGCTAACTATTTTAAGGAAAGCTTTAAACTAAGTATAGCTTACCCCGACGATTTTAGAGGATTTTATCAAAAGCAGGAATTGCTGAATGATATTGGCGAAAGCTATTTAAATTCGGGAAATACTGATAGTGCAGGCTTATACTTTAACAGAACTTTAAGATTTATAAGCAAATATGACGAGCGATTTAAAGTTATAAGCTACAAACTTGATATTGCGCGTGCTGTGACCTGGGGCGACCAGGGTAAATTGATGTATGATATTGGTAATTATGCTGAAGCGCAAAGGCTTTTTCAAAAAAGCATAGACTTTGACTTGAAAAAGTCATACGATAATTTTAATGCTGAGCTTGTAGAAGTTGATTTGGGTGATTTGTACCTGAAACAAAATCAACTTGCACCATTGTTTAATTTATTGCAGGATCTGCATAAGCAACTAGATTCAGTAAAAAATATGGAAGCATTAACCTCATGGAACAGGTTAATGAGTGCTTATACGGCAAAGCGCAAAGACTTTGAAAAATCATTAGATTATTTTAAGATATACAGTAGGCTTAAGGACTCGTTAAGCAAGGTTGACATGTCTATAAAAGAGGCTGACATTAACCAGCAGCTTGCTAATTACGATAAACAATACCAGATACAGGCGCTTAAAGACAATAATAAGCTTGAAAAAATATTTTTATACCTCGCCGTTTTAGGTGGAATAATGGCCCTTGTAATTATGCTGCTCGTTGTAAGAAATTGGGGCCGGTCAAAACGGGATTTAAAGGCGATTAGCGAACTAAACCTACAGATCAACTCACAAAAAAATGATTTGGAAGCTACGCTGGAAGAACTTAAAACTAACAGCCAGGAAAAAGACCGGATATTACGTACTGTAGCGCACGATTTGCGAAACCCGATTGGTGGCGTTGTATCATTAACCAATGTGATGCTTGAGGATGAATATACTGATGACCAAAAAGAATTGATCAGCCTCGTGAACTCAACCTCGAACAATACACTTGAACTCATCAACGAAATTTTAGAAGCTACTAATCATAAAATAGGAAAATCAAATAAGGAACTGGTTGACATTAACTCGCTTGTTAGCAATAGCGTTGAGATAATGAATTTTAAGGCTGCCGAAAAAAATCAAAAAATAGTAACTGAATTACTTGATGCCCCTGAAATGTTGCTAATAAGCCGCGAACGGATATGGCGGGTAATAAGCAACCTGATAAGCAACGCTATAAAATTTAGCCCTAATGGCGCCAGCATACTGGTGAAACTCATTAATGATGATAAAGAGATTAAAATATGTGTTTCCGATGATGGGATAGGAATCCCTGACAATATAAAGGAAAATGTATTTAATATGTTTACCGATGCGAAACGCCCCGGTACAGCGGGTGAAAAATCGTTTGGATTGGGTCTTTCCATCTGCCAACAGATCGTTGAGAATCATGGCGGTAAAATTTGGTTCGAGAGCGAAAACAATAAAGGCACTACCTTCTTCGTCAGCCTAAATAAACCAGCGGCTTAACCTTTTATAAAATCGCCATACCATTGTCCGGATGATTTTATGATGCGCTTCTGGGTGTCGAAATCCACATGTATCAATCCAAAACGAGGATTATATCCCTCCGCCCATTCAAAGTTATCGGTCAATGTCCACACAAAATAACCGCTTACTTTGCAACCTTCATTTTTGGCTTTTAATACCTGTTGCAAGTACTCCTGTAAATAAGCGGTACGTTTTACATCATTTACCGCATCATCTTTAACCTCATCCGGGAAAGCGGCGCCGTTTTCGGTAATGTAGAGTTTGCTAATATTGGTATATTGATTAAACTGTTTGAGTATTTCGTAAATAGACGGCGGATATACCTCCCACCCCATATCCGTAAGTGGCACATCCCTTTTTTTTGCTTTAACAATATTGGCGTGGATATAGGGCGTTAAAAAGGAATACTCTACAATTTCGCGGGTATATAGTTGTACACCAATAAAATCAAAATCAAATTTCATACCTTCCACATCGCCCGGCCGGGTGTATTTTTTCATTTTTTTCAGCACCGGCAAATCCGTTTCCGGATAACCCATGCCTAGTATGGGTTCGATATATAGACGGTTTAAGAGTGTATTAACCTGATTAGCGGCTGCCACATCACGGGGTTTATTACTTTTAGGTTCAATATATGAGCAAGAGAACGTTGTGCCTATCTCGGCGGTGTCTGGCAGCAATTCACGTAATATTCTGCCCCCTGCCGCTATAGACATGATGGCGTGGTGAACGGCGGGTAAGAAATTACCAAGCCCCATCCTGCCCGGCGCATGGACGCCTAAAAAATAACCCGCACCAGTAAAAACCGACGGCTCGTTCATTACCATCCAGTTTTTAACCTTGTCGCCAAAGCTGTTGGCACAAACCCGCACAAACTCGCCAAACCAGTTCACCACCTCGCGGTTAGTCCATCCGCCCTTAACTTCGAGCGCTTGCGGCAGATCCCAATGGTAAATAGTGATCCAGGGTTCAACGCCTTGTTCCAGGCAATAATCAATTACCCGGTTATAATGATCAATTCCTAACTGATTAATTTCGCCAGTACCCGACGGCAATATGCGCGACCACGATATTGAAAACCGAAAATTTGGAATATTAAGTTGTTTAATGAGGTCGATATCTTCTTTATATCGCTTGTAGAAATCGCAGGCCATGTGCGGTTTATCGCCATTTTTGATCTTTCCTCTTTTAGCCGAGAAAACATCCCAAATAGACTCGCCCTTACCATCGCAATCGCATGAACCTTCCACCTGGAACGCGGCTGTCGCCACTCCCCAAATAAAATCATCACCAAAATCCTGTCTGTTAAAATCCTCTCGCTGCGTAGTAAGTTCCATTAAATTGAGCCAATACAATGCACAAATTGTACATTATATTTTTATAAAAGAAAAGTTTTTTGGAATAACAGCTTAGTGCATAAACGACGAGCGCATGCTTCTAAGCATTATCCATTCAGGAAAACTACCAACAAGCCTTAAAAAATTTGCTATAAGTTTCATATCCTTTAATTTTTACTTAAAGGTATAACTCCATTATGTAGCTATTGTGTTGACTGTGTTATGTTATTGTTAATTAGTGACTTGTAATTATCCGCTTACGTTGTTTGCTATAATAGTTAAAAAGAGTTGTCATTGCTGAGCGGAGCGAATAATGACAAGGAGATTAGATGTGCTTGCGGTACATTGACTCACCCATCGCACGACCTCTCTTTCGCTACGCGATAAAGAGGAGGGAGAATTAATTTGAGTTTTAGGCTACTTCGTATTCTTCGCCAAGGAAAAACTTTTTGAATTTAGCTGCAAAACGTTGACCGGGAGAAGAGTTTTTCAGCATGATTTGCTGATACCTGTTTTCTATATCTTCAATAAGCTGCGGAGGCACTTCTCTTGATAACAGCTCATCTTTAATTACAGGTATTACAGCGGGCGTATATTCGTGTTGCGAGAAATTCAGGATATTCAATAACTTGTAAGTGCGTTCTTTAAGCAGGCTATTCTTTATCGATTCAAATTCTATCAATTCCATTGTGAGTGGCTTTGTTGTTGACGATTTATACGGCAAGGATGAGGAAAATTTCTATATAAAAATGTAACATCTTTGTTTGTTAATTAATACAACATATCGACTTTCTCATAGGGAAACTAAAAGTTCAGATACGCTTGATTTGCCGCGTCCTCCTTTTAAAATATATTGTATTTTTACCGGGAAGCATTAATTTAATGGAATGAAAACCTATTTCCTCAAACTCTTCAACTACGACCAATTTGCCAACAAGGCTATATTAAAAGCCATTGTTGATGCCGGAGAACCAGAGCAAGCTGTAAAAGTGATGGCACATTTACTTGCAGCACAACAAGTATGGATTAACCGCTGCAAGGGTTTACCCACGACAGGTACTGTTTTATGGCCCGATTGGAAGACTGACACCTTCGAGAAAATGATAGATGATAACCACGCCGTATGGATTGATTTTATACATGGATTGAACCTAGAAGATTTTGATAAAATAATTGCCTATAAAACTTTAAAAGGTGATAGTTATGAAAACCAACTAGAAGATATATTGGCGCATGTTATTAATCATGGCACGCATCATCGCGCTCAAGCAGGTCAGCAATTGAAATTTGCAGGGGTCGAAAATTTACCCTTAACTGACTACATTTTTTATATAAGATAAGTAATTAATGCAGTTGTAAGGCGTTTATTTTTGATATTTGCCGCTGAAATATTCTCTCGCTCATGACAAAGAAATTATTTATTCCGTTACTTGCCTGTGTTGCCCTATTTGGTTGTAACGATGACAAAAAGCAGGAACAGGCCCTGCTAAACGACGTAATAAAAACGCATGATAAACTAATGGCTGACGACGGTGCTATTATGAAAAGCAAAATGCAATTGAAAATGATTGCTACGGGTAATGCTGCTGCTAAAGATTCGGTTGCCGTGTATTCAAAATCGTTAGATGACGCTGATGGTTCGATGATGAACTGGATGAATAAGTTTAGTCCGGATTTTACAGGTAAAACACATGAGCAAGTTATGACTTATCTGAATAACCAAAAAGCAGAAATCGCGAAAATAGACTCGCAAATTACGGTTACACTTGCAAAATCAAATAGCTATATATCTAAAAATAAAATGAAATGAGGAAACTGATCGGTGTTTTGGCGTTGGTGATGTTATTTGCGGCCTGTAAATCAAATACGACTAAAGTACTGCCCATTTATGGTAACCGCAGCGCCGAAACTAAAACCGTTAACGGTCAACAGATAACTGATACGGTCTATCAAACGGTGCCCGCTTTTAAGTTTGTAAACCAATATGGCGACAGCGTAGGTAGCAAAAACCTGAAAAATGATATTTATGTAGCTGATTTCTTTTTCACCTCCTGCCCTTCTATTTGCCCGGTTATGCAGCGTAATATGCTGAATGTATACAATGCATTTAAGGATACAGCTGATGTGAAGATCATCTCATTTACCATCGACCCAAAACATGATACTACAGCCGTGCTAAAAAAATATGCCGATAAATTAGGCGTTAGCGGTAATAGCTGGTGGTTTTTAAATGGCGATAAGGACAAAGTTTATGACCTGGCGACCAAGAGCTATTTGGTTGGTGTAACGCAGGATAGCACAGCTGCCGGCGGTTATGTGCACCAGGGCTATTTTGTATTGATAGACAAGCAACAACGCATCCGCGGATCATACGACGGCACCGACCCTAAACAGGTTGACCAGCTGATCGCTGATATCAAAACGCTGAAAGCTGAACCGGTAAGTAAATAATTTCATGAAAGGAAAGATCATTGGTGGCATTTGTTTATTGGTTTTTTTTGCCATGATCTATTCGTGCCAAAGCGATAGCTCAATTGAATATAGCCGCTATTACTCTGCCGGCGCAGTGGTTTACCAAAGCCATTGCCAAAATTGCCATGGGGATAAAGGCCAGGGATTAAACGGACTAATACCACCACTAACTGATACTGTATTGTTTAAAGGGTACAACAACAAACTGGCTTGCCAGCTAAAAAACGGCATCAGCGGCAAGATCAGCGTTGGTGGTAGGAATTTTGAAGGCACTATGCCCGCGTTAGACCTCTCGCCTATCGAGATGGCGCAGGTGATCACTTATATCACCAATTCCTTTGGCAATAAGCAAGGCATATTTACCGATGATCAGGTACAAAATGCACTAAAAAACTGTTCCAAATAGGTTTATTTTCCAGTCTAACACAGCTAAAAAGCATTAAAAAACATCATTTTTTTAGTGATTTCCAGCACTTTTCAGGCTAAAAACAGCTGTTTTTTGGCCTTTTCGGCGCATTTTTTGGCTTAAAAACGATGTAATAATGCCCTTTTTGGGGCGTTTCAGGGCATTTTGGGGGCTAAAAGTGTACCAAGTGTACCATATTGTTTCACTTGTTTGGTGGTACAGTACGGCTCAAAATCTTACCTTTGCGGGGCAAAACGTTCTATCGCTTCGTTCAGTCGAAGAGGAAAGTCCGGGCAACACAGAGTATCCTGCTTCTTAACGGGAAGGCGCCGTCAGCCGGCGACAGCAAGTGCCACAGAGAATATACCGCCTGCTTGCAGGTAAGGGTGAAAACGTGAGGTAAGAGCTCACGGCTTTCCCGGGTGACCGGGATCGCGGTAAACCTCAGGAGTTGAAAAACCAAATAGGTCCTGGATCGGAAGTTACTCGCTTTTGACCCATTTAGATGAGTCGCCAGGATGGGTAGGTTGCTCAAGCTTGTCAGCAATGGCAGGATTAGATTAATGATAGAAACCGCTTTCGGGCGGCACAGAACCCGGCTTACAGGTTTGCTGCTGAAAAAAATGCCCCTTTCTGCAAAACAGAAAGGGGTTATTTTTTGTATATAGAAAAGTGTTTAATTTTCTATACAAATCCTACTATATTAGTACGCTTAACATTTACCCGTTTTCGTTGAAAAACAATAGATAAACTATGGCCAAAATTTTAATTATTGATGATGAACGTGCGATACGCAGCACACTGAGAGAGATACTGGAATACGAAGACTACCAGGTTGAGGATGTAGATAACGGCATTGACGGACTGGAAATGATCGCCAAGAATGATTTTGACCTGGTGCTGTGCGATATTAAAATGAACCGCATGGACGGCATGGAAGTGCTTACCGAAGGTTTAGCGATTAAACCCGATCTGCCATTTATTATGATATCGGGCCATGGCACGGTTGAGACCGCTGTTGAGGCCAGCCGCAAGGGTGCGTTCGATTTTATATCAAAACCACCTGATTTGAACCGCCTGTTAATCACCGTGCGTAATGCGCTTGACCGCGGAAGTTTAGTGATTGAAACTAAGGTATTAAAGCGTAAGGTATCAAAAGTTCGGCCTATTTTGGGTAATTCGCAGGCAATAGGTAAGATCAAAGAAACTATTGATCGCGTTGCCCCTACTGATGCTCGTGTATTAATTACCGGCGCTAATGGTAGCGGAAAAGAACTGGTTGCACGCTGGTTGCATGAAAAATCAAACCGTTCCAATGCACCATTGATCGAGGTTAACTGCGCGGCTATTCCATCAGAACTGATTGAAAGTGAATTGTTCGGGCATGAAAAGGGTTCATTTACTTCAGCCGTTAAACAGCGTATCGGTAAATTTGAGTCTGCCAGCGGCGGAACTTTGTTTTTGGACGAGATTGGTGATATGAGCCAATCGGCGCAAGCTAAAGTATTGCGTGCCTTACAGGAAAGTAAAATTACCCGCGTAGGCGGCGAAAAGGAAATCGACGTTGATGTGCGTGTAGTTGCCGCTACAAATAAAGACCTATTGAAAGAAATTGAAGCTGGTAACTTCCGTATGGACCTTTACCACCGCTTAAGCGTGATCTTGATTCACGTGCCACCATTGTCAGAGCGTAAAGATGATATTGTTTTGCTTACCCAAAGCTTTATAGACGAAATATGTAATGATTATGGCATGCCGCCTAAAAAGATCTCTGAAGCTGCGCTTGATGCCTTGAAGGCATTGCCCTGGACAGGTAATATTCGCGAATTAAGGAATATGATCGAGCGTTTGATCATCCTGAGTGATAAAACAATTACTGATAATGATGTTAGGGCATTTGCTAATCCATCAGCGCCTGTTCATGAAGCCAACGGTTCCGCTACATCGTCACAAACGGATTTTAATCAGTTTAAGAACTTCCAGGAATATAAAGATTACGCTGAGCGTGAGTACATTAAATTCAAGCTGGAGAAAAACAACTGGAATGTATCAAAAACCGCTGATGATATTGATATTCAACGCAGTCACTTATACAGCAAGATTGAGAAATACGGATTGAAAAGAGGAGAATAAAAACTCGATAAAAAAAGGAGCCCTTGCAAATTGCAAGGGCTCCTTTTTACTTTACATTTTTTGAAATTCAGGTTTTAACTGACTTTTTTCCATGGCTCGCATCTTTTCAACTTTCGGTTTAGAAACCCCATCTATATAAGAA
The DNA here is from genome assembly GCF_013408825.1 of Mucilaginibacter tundrae. Taxonomy (GTDB): domain Bacteria; phylum Bacteroidota; class Bacteroidia; order Sphingobacteriales; family Sphingobacteriaceae; genus Mucilaginibacter. The sequence goes on along the minus strand of NZ_JACCBZ010000004.1, from coordinate 304,135 downwards.
TCGTCCGGGTGAAGTTTGTAATAATTTTGGTGATATTGCTCTGCAGGATAAAATATGGTGAAAGGTACCACTTGTGTAACAATAGCTGCATTATAGTGTTTTGATGCGTTAATTGCCTTAATGGTGTTTAGCAATATAGCCTTTTCATCCGGTGTACGGTAAAAAGCAATTGATCGATAACTAGTACCTTGATCCGGACCCTGATAATTTAATTCTGTTGGGTTGTGGGCGTAAAAGAACGCTTCAACCAATTTGGCATAGCTAATTACTTTGGGGTCATAATAAACCTGTACGGTCTCCGCATGCCCTGTGTTGTCACTACAAACCTCTTCATAAGTTGGATTTGCCGTTTTACCACCAGCATAACCGGCTACTACCTTATCTACCCCTCTAAGTTCTGACATAGCCTCCGATGATGCCCAAAAACAGCCACCGGCAAAATCTGCTACTTGTTCGCCAGGCTTCACTAGTGGTAGTTTTGCAAAACCTGATTGGCCATTAGCAGCACATCCTGCTAAAAAGAATATACATAATGTATATAACATCGATTTTTTCATTTTTTATATTTTAGGTGTGGATACTTCCGCATGCTTTGATGTGCGGCTCATCTACATATTGAAATACGCTTTATAACCTTAAATGGTTTGTCATTACTGCGTATAATGAACACATAAGTCACAGTGTTTAGTCGAAATGTTTATCATTTCCTTACAATCATTTTTACGATAACAAAATAAGAGATAATATAATTATTACGGTTTACCTTCTCTAAGCGCATTTTTCACCATAGTTATAATACTGCTTAACCCGTTGGTTTTTATTTCAAAAACACTGGATAATAGCATACCCAATTTTCCTGGCGGGAAACCCTGACTACTCATCCATTCCAGATAGTGTGAGGGCAAATCGCATATAGGTGTTCCTTTGTATTTACCGTAAGGCATCTTGGTTTGAACAATTTCAATAAGGATCTTTGAATCGGGGCTAATGGGTTCCATGCGCTAAAGATAGCTTTATCGACAAGTTATTTAGATTTCTTTTACGAGCTTTTAAAAATTATAGGTGATATACATACTTAATATCAAACATATAAATATACTATAATGGTAAATAATGCTAGCCAGTATATAAAATAATTATGGGGTAATATTTCCCCACATATATATGGTCTAGCCGGATAAACATTACCTTAATTCCCATAATTATTTAATAAACATCGATATAAAGAGCAGTTAAGCACATTGGAGTTTTGGAACATTCTTTGAATAGCTACGTAAAAAGAATTATAACTTATTTGTATATCGATAAACAATATGAGAAAATTATTTACTTATGCTCTATTTATCAGTTTAGCCGGCCTAGTATCTTGTAAAAAGAACAGCTCAGACCCAACAAAAACAACTGCTAATAAAATTGCACCCGATGGCTTTAATTTCGCAACATCCCGCGACATAAGTCTGAATCTATATTTACAATCACCTAAAGGTGAAGCGCTGGCAGGGGTAGTTGTAAATGTTTATCGGCCATCAACCACTGCGTCAGGCACAGCAATTTTTACTGGTGTAACCGATAAAAACGGGAATATTTCTGCTAAAATTAACGTCCCAACATATTTAAGTACATTAATAATAGATCCTTCATATTTAGGTTTATTGCATAACGCAACTGCCGCTATCAACGGATCAACTATAACAGCTATTATTGGCGGCCCGAACGTTTACAGTGGTGATATTGTTCCGGCAACAACCATTAATTCAACAGGCAATACAAGTAGTTTAGCAATGTTTAGTGTAACAAACGGGTCAACCACCTTTAGTTATCCATCGCCATATACATCTACATCTGATGCATGTGTAAATACTACAGCAATACCGCTAAGCTGGGGCGTTCCAAAATATTTAGTTTCAACAAATGATCCAATCAGTGCAACTCTATTATCATATATAAATGCTTCACTGCCTGAAGGAAAATCGGTTGCCACTACTCACCCCAACTATTTAACAAGTACAAATACCTCAACAATAAATGTAACCGCAGCGGCCGATGTATGGATAACTTTTGTGGCTGAGGGCGCTGCAAACTTAAATAGTTTCGCTTTTTATACCTATCCAACCGCTACGCCTCCGCAAACACCATCCGATATAAAAAACGCGACACTTATATTTCCAAACGCCTCTGGCTTAGGCTCTGGTGGTGGTTTAATACCAGGTAATAAAGTTCACTTGGGTACGTTTAGTGCAGGTACTTCAATTGGGTTTATTTTACTTGGAAATGCATGGACTGGCTCAGGCGTAGATGTTACGGCACCTAAATATTATTCGAACGATACGTTAAATCCTGAAACAACTACAAGCTTAAAAAAACACTCTATTGTATTATATGATGCAACTGACAATCTATCATTAATAGGCTTTGAGGACTTAAACAGGCAAACAGGCGGTTCTGATAATGATTTTAACGATGTTGTTTTTTATGCTACATCAAATCCGGTTACAGCAATATCAAGCACCGGTGTACCTCCAATTGCTACTCCACTGGATTCTGATGGAGATGGCGTACCGGATGCACAAGATGCTTTCCCGAACGATCCAACAAGAGCTTATATTACTTATTATCCTTCAGCCACCACCTATGCAAATATTGCATTTGAAGACAATTGGCCATCAAAAGGTGATTATGATATGAATGACCTTGTATTGGATTACCGCTATACCTTGGTAAGTAATGCCCAAAACCAAGTTGTTACCATACAGGCAGATTATAAAATTGCTGCTGCTGGGGCATCATTCAAAAACGGTTATGGTGTTCAATTACCGATACCAGCCTCCGCAGTAAAATCAGTAACCGGGCAGTTATTTAAAGACAGTTATATTCAATTGTCATCAAATGGTGTTGAAGCAGGCCAAACCAATGCGGTAATTATTCCTTTTGATAATACTGATGAGTTAATTAACAATCCTGGTTTTGCATACTTTGTTAATACCGAAACCACAAAAGATAAAGTTTTAAGTGATAGCTCATCTGTGCTGGTTACACTTAATTCACCAATCGCGATATCAACGTTTACGCCAAGCGCCTTCAATCCCTTCCTGATTAGCAACGGAAGGCGTAGTTATGAAATTCACTTACCCGGTTATGCCCCAACAGATAAAGCTGATCCAAAATTATTCGGAACTGCTAATGATGCGTCTGTCCCATCTCAAGGAAAATATTATATTTCAACTGATAACTGGCCATGGGCATTAAATTACACCGATCAGTTTACTTATCCAATAGAAGGTGTTAATATATCTTTAGCATATCCTCACTTTCTTGATTGGGCATCCTCTGCCGGAAGCTTGTTTACAGACTGGTATACTAACACAGGTGCCGGATACAGAAATAATGCTGATTTATACCTTAAATAAGGTAACTATAATATTTCATATCAAAGCCGCCCTACCGGGGCGGCTTTTTTTGTTATTTAAACTTATTTGTAAAATTACTGTTGTTTAAATAGCATATCCGATTGCTAACCTGTTTTTTAATTAAGTTTACGCCATACAATAACCAATTATGAAAAATAACAGATTATTGCCATTTATATTACCACTAATGGCAATTCCGGCTTTGGTAATATCCATAGCATTAAAAAACCCATCTTCGGCCGATACCGCGGGATTAATTTTACCATCTGGCTTTGAAGCCAATATAGTCGCCGATAATTTAGGTAGTGCGAGGCATATTGCAATTACTAAACAGGGCGATATATATGTAAAATTGAATAGAGCGAAAAATGGAAAGGGAATTTTATATCTGCACCAAACAGGCGACAAAGCAACCGTTGTTAATGGCTTTGGCAATTACGCGGGCACAGGCATGTATATTAAAAACGGTTATCTGTATGCTTCATCAAACGAGGACGTTTATCGATACAAATTAAACGACAAAGACGAAGTTATTAATCCGAATGAACCTGAAAGAATAGTTGTAGGTTTATTGAACCGCCATGAACACGAGTCAAAGTCAATTGTGTTGGATAATAACGGAAATATCTATGTAAATGTTGGCGCATATTCTAATTCATGCCAGGAAAAAGATCGTCAAAAAGGATCAATGGGCAGAAAAGGTTGCCCTATTTTAGATTCTGCCGGTGGTATTTGGGAGTTTAAAGCCGACAAGCTAAATCAGCATTACGGCGATGGCATACATTATGCAAAAGGATTAAGGAACGTTGTGGGCTTGGATTGGAATCAACAAGATAACCAGCTCTTTGTAATGCAACATGGCAGAGATCAATTACATGATCTTTTCCCTGATTTATATACTACCCAACAATCGGCTATTGAACCCGCAGAATGTTTATACGCCATAAAAGAAGGTGATAATGCAGGGTGGCCATATATTTACTATGATCAAGAAAAACATGAAAAAATATTAGCTCCAGAATATGGTGGCGATGGTAGAAAAACTGCAGGCGAAGGTACTATTAATCCAGCAGTTGCCTTTCCCGGACACTTAGCACCAGACGGTTTGTTATTTTATACCGGCAATCAATTTCCTGAAAGGTATAAAAATGGCGCTTTTATCGCTTTCCATGGTTCATGGAACAGGGCACCAGAGCCACAAGCTGGTTACTTTGTAGTTTTTCAACCATTTAAAGATGGTAGACCCGATGGTAAGTGGGAAGTATTTGCCGATGGGTTTGCCGGCACACAAACACAAAAAGAAAGCGGGAACGCCGTACATCGTCCATGTGGCTTAGCACAAGGCCTAGATGGTTCATTATATGTAACCGATGATAATAAAGGAACCATTTACAAAATCAGCTATAAAAAATAATGAAGTTTATAAAATTTGCTTCCTCTATATTATTTATGCTGATTATTAGCACAAGCTTAAAAGCACAGATAAAACATTCATCGAGATCTTCCAAAGTACATTTAGCATTATCAATAGCTAATGGCAAAGCAGTTTATACGCAAAATTGCGCTACCTGCCACCAGGTTGATGGGCACGGCGTACAAAACATGAACCCGCCATTAATACAAACAAGCTATGTTTTGGGTGATAAAACAAAATTAATAAAAATAGTTTTGAATGGTTTTAATGAAGATGTAGAAATAAACGGCAATACTTATTCAAATACGATGCCTTCGCATGATTTTTTGAAAGATCAGGAGATAGCAGATGTGTTAACTTATATCAGGCATAGCTTTGGCAATAAAGCAAGTGCAGTTTCAGTTGCAATGGTTAAAAGCGCAAGAGGAGCTACAAAGAAATAGAATCAAAATAAAAGAGTCAAGAACCAAGCCACTGAATTTTCATCTTGGTTCTTGGCTCTTTTTATTGACCTAACAACTAAGGCTTATACAAACAATTAACGATCAATCCACTCCATCCGGTTTGGTGGGATGCGCCTACACCTCGCCCATTATCACCATCAAAATACTCGTAAAACAGCACGTGATCTTTAAAATTGGGATCAGATTGTATTTTATCATAATTGCCGAATACAGCCCTTTTACCGGTTTTATCACGTAGAAAAATACCAGATAATCTGCTATAAAGCTCATTGGCAACCTCATTCAAATTCATAAAAACACCCGAGCCTGTAGGGCATTCTATTTTAAAATCATCACCATAATATTGATAAAAGCGTTGCAGGCTTTCTATCAACATATAATTAATAGGCATCCATATTGGGCCACGCCAGTTACTATTGCCGCCAAATAGGCCGCTATCGCTTTCGGCCGGAGTGTATTTCACACTAAATTCCACTCCGTTTACTGAAACGCTGTAAGGATTATTTAGGTGATATTTTGATACGGAACGTATACCATAATCACTTAAAAACTCATTTTCATCCAGCATATATTTAAGCAACGACTTCATTCGGTAACCACGAAGCAGGCTTATTAAATGTTTGCCATTTCCTTTTGTTTCATTCCAACGCGAAACCAATCCGGCAAGATCGGGCCGGTTATCAGAAAACCATTTCATTCTGTTATGAAAAATCGGATTATTCATAATATCGTCCGCGTCTAATATTTCCGCGGCAAATAAAGGTATTAATCCTACTACACTACGTAAGCGCATCTTTTGAGTAGTGTTATCATTTAAACGCAGCTGGTCATAGAAGAATCCATCCTGATCGTCCCATAGCCCCTGGCTATTTTCACCTAAATTTGCCATAGCCCCGGCAATATAGATGAAGTGCTCAAAAAACTTAGATGCTATATCCGAATAAGCCTTATTATAGGAAGCCAACTCTGCCGCTATCCGCAATAAGTTTAGCGAATACATAGCCATCCAGCTGGTACCATCTGCTTGCTCCAAATGTTCACCCATTGGCAGGTGCGCGTTTCTATCGAATACGCCAATATTGTCCAAACCCAAAAAACCACCTTCAAAAATATTATTACCGGCAGCGTCTTTACGATTTACCCACCAGGTGAAATCTAGCATTAATTTATGAAAAATGCGTTCAAGGAAAACCGTATCGCCTTTGCCGTCATTCGCCAGTTTATCTTTTTGATAAATCTCCCACGTAACCCTTGCATGTACAGGTGGATTAGCATCGCCAAAATCCCACTCATAGGCAGGTAATTCCCCATTAGGATGTTGGTACCAAACCCTAACCAATAGCATCAATTGATTTTTAGCCAAATCCATATCGATATTTGCCAGCGCCAGGCAATGGAAAGCCAGATCCCAGGAGGCGAACCAAGGATATTCCCATTTGTCAGGCATCGAGATAATATCACGCGCGTTAAAATGTTGCCATTTACTGTTACGGGCATTTTTCCGTTCAGCAGGAGGTTTTGGCTCCGCCGGGTCTCCGTTTAACCAGTGGTTTATATCGAAATAGTAGAACTGTTTCGTCCACAACATACCGGCAAATGCCTGCCGTTGTACAAGTACACTGTCAGGATTAGGATTATTTTGCTGAATACCTTTGTAAAACTCATCAGCCTCAGCTACCCGTGCATTAAATATAGTATCAAAATCATCAAACCCGTTCTTTGCGTTTAATGAAAATCTCAACCTTATCGTATAAGTATCCTTCGCCTTTACCTTAATATCGTAATTGATGGCGGCTTTTGTACCTGTTTTTTTAGGGTTGACAGTATCTTCTCCATTAACAATATAGTTATTGATGCCATCCTTGTAATATGGCTTGCCATCGGTATAATTATATAATTTAGGGTTGTTAGTTTCATTATCACAAAACAAAATATCAGGTGATCCTTCTCCGTTTACCCAAAGCTGACCAAGCTTATTGTGATATACCTCAATCACACCGTGCGAATCCGCGGTTAGTTCAGGCAAGTAATTATCATACCCCCATGCCCATGTGTTACGAAACCAAATGGTTGGTAACACATTCAACTCGCAATCGTTCATACTGCGATTATTTATGGTGATTTTTATAAGGATATCATCCTGTGTATTTTTAGCATACTCGGTAAAAACATCAAAATATTCATCGTTATTTAAAATACCCGTATCTATCAATTCAAACTCAGGATCATTGCGGCCACGGCGCTTGTTTTCATCAACCAGCCATTGATAAGGATAGCTTTGCTGCGGATATTTATACAACGTTTTCATATATGAATGCGTCGGCGTATTATCCAAATAGTAGTACAATTCCTTTACATCCTCGCCATGATTGCCTTCTGGATTAGTTAAACCAAAATAGCGTTCCTTAATAATAGGATCTTTTTTATTCCATAACGCTACTGAGAAACAAACCGTTTGATCATCATCGCATATCCCCGCAATACCTTCTTCACCCCAGCGATAAGCCTTACTACGCGCCATATCATGTGTGATGTAATTCCAAGCATCGCCATTGGCACTATAATCCTCTCGTATTGTGCCCCATTGTCTATCACTTACATAAGGCCCCCATTTTTTCCAGGTTAAATCTTTTAATCTCGATTGCTCTGCATTCATATTGTATATGTGTATCGGAGTATATTATTATGCCCAGGCTTTTCGTAAAAACCTAAGCCAGTTTCCGTGCATTATGCTTTCGCAATCCACATCGTTATAACCTCGTTTTTTTAACAGGCCGGGAATTTTTTGTTCGTCTGCAATAGTAACCAAATCATAAGGACATTGTTCTGTACCAAATGCGCCATCAAGATCAGATCCTATACCAACATGTAATGTATTACCTGCCAATTGACAAATATGATCCATGTGATCTATTAATACATTCAGGTTGCAATTCATTTCTTTGGGGTTTGATTCACCCCTCACCCATCCAGGAACCATCATCCAGGCATCCATTGCGCCGCCTATAACCGCACCACGGCTTATCAATTCTTTTATTTGCTTATCACTAAACTGTCGATTATGGTTAACCAACGCACGGCAATTATTATGACTAGCCCAAACATTTCCATTAAAATGATCCATCGCTTCCCAAAAACTATCATCACATAAATGGGTGGCATCTAAAATAACATTCAAACGTTCCATTTCTTTTAACAGCTCCTGGCCTTTCGGGCCCATAAATCCGGTTGCATCTGTACCTTGCGCATATCTTCCCGGGCCATAGTGTGCAGGGCCAACTGCACGCAATCCATAATTATATGCCCGTTCCAAATGGTTTATGGTTACAATTGAATCTGCGCCTTCTAAGCTCAATATATAACCGACAGGTTTATTTTCAGATGGTGCACCATCTTGCCAAAGTTTAATGTGTTTTTCAAGGCTTTCCAAATCATTCACCTGTACCATTTGTCCATCCTCTTCCATGGTTTTGTACCAAGCGATTTGAGCTTGTGTTTGTGCCCAAGCTTGCTCCGGCGAATGCCAGCCTGGTAAAGGATTATCAGGTGAAACATAACGGGCTATTTGTGTTGCCACTACCAAACCGATATTACCTTTGCGTAATTCAGGTAATGAAACAGTAGCATTACCACGATCGGGTTTGTCTGTAAGCCCCTTTTCCCGTGCATTAATTGCATCAACAGACTGGCGCAAGTCGCGGTTCCATTCCATAGCGTTCATACTAAGGTCTAAATGGGCATCGATAGTGAACATATTGTGGTTAAATATTAGATAGTGATTTTTCGATCGCGGGCTATATTGAGCCACTGACCCGTGATATTATTATTTTCAATGGTAATGGCGCTTTCATAAAGTGCTACCGTTGGGCAAATATGGTATGGTAAACCATATAACACATCTCCAACTTTATAACCATGTCCTTTGCCCGCATCAACAACCAAATGTTCTTCGCTTTGGCTGATGATCTTAACATCAGGGGCATTCAAAAAATATATGCGCTTAGCCAATACATTTTCAGCAGCAACTGATTTATGCCCGCAATCAATACAAAGTAGATTTTCTTCGGGTAACGATACTATTCTTGCAACAAGTAATGCTGCAATTAAAAAATGTTGTTCTTCAAAAGCTAATTGGTAGCCCCTATCCCAATAAACAAAAGTTCCCGGGCTGCATTCTAAATTTTTTTTTGATGCGAGGATAGGAAACGTTGGCGAACCGCCTGCAATAATCAAAGGCTTTGGAAAACCTGAATCTAAAATTTCATTTTGCAGTTTAATTACTATCCCGTACCAGGCATTTACTTTTTCTGTACGAATAACAATATCCGCGTCATGTATATGGCCATCATAAGCATGCAGGCCAATCAAATTTATCCCCTGTAATTGAAAACATGCTTTATACAATTGTAAGGCTTCATTTTCCGGGGATATGCCTGTACGGTTCATCCCTACATTTAAATCGATATAAATATTAACTGATAAATTTTCGTCAGTAGCAATTGTTGATATAGTATTAGCAGAAGCCTCATTATCAATTAAACAAGAAAATTTGGTATCAGGATAAGTTTGGATTAATTTAATAAACCGCAATAGCTTGGGCTCAGTGGGTTGATACGCCAGTAAAACATCGGGGGCATTACACATCCCTAGCATTTCAGCCTCAGCAATAGTAGCACATTTAAATTTGGTGATACCTGCATCCATCATCAACAGCGCCACCTCCTTATTTTTATACGTTTTGATATGTGGACGCAGACGAAATACATCATCGATCATGTATTTCAGCATGTCGATATTCTGCTTCACTCTTTTTGGATAAACTACCAAAGCAGGTGTATCCAGTTGATCAACATCCTCAATAGTGTACCAATACTGCTCGGTCATAGCTATTAATTATACCAGTTCAAACAAAGCCTCTATTTCAACCGGGATATTATCCGGTAATGATCCCATCCCTACCGCGCTACGGACGCCTATACCGTTCTCTTCGCCCCAAACTTTAGCAAATAACTCGCTGCAACCGTTTATAATAAAAGGGTGTTTTTCAAAGTCAGACGTACAGTTAACCATACCCAACACTTTTATTACCCTTTGAACTTTATCAAGACTGCCGATGTTAGCTTTTATGGTAGCCAGCATAGCTAAACCAACCTGGCGCGCTGCCAGTTTACCATCTTCTGGAGTAATAGTATCGCCTATACGGCCGATAATCAAACTACCGTCATCCTGTACAGTACCGTGACCTGATAGATAAAGATATTTACCATCAACCAAACAAGACTTATATACGCCAAGTGGTTTTGGAGCGGGTGGCAGGCTTAGGCCTAAAGCGGCAAAATTTTGTTCTGCAGTATTCATTTTATAAGGTAATTGTGTAAAACAAACATAAAAATAAAATACAGGCTATCCTATCAAAGCAAACAATGTAAATCAAGTTTACATAAGCATGTTACTTAATTTTCAATTCGAACAAAAAAATTAAAAAGGCTATATATCGATAAGCTAAAACATCATAAACACAACTAATTCTGCATTTTAGAATTGTTCTATTTAATCCTTTGGATTAGTATTTGTCGAATCACACTATTTGTAAGGTTATATTTGTGCAGTTATTATAATATTTATCATACATGCTATTATGAATGATTTTATAGCCGCCAGATCACAAATGGCCCTATCACTGGGCTTCCACATTATTTATTCCTGTATAGGCATGGTGATGCCTGTGTTTATGGCTATATCAAACTATAAATACATAAAAACTAAAAACCCTTTATATAAACACATAACACAAGCCTGGAGCAAAGGTGTGGCCATATTTTTTGCTACCGGAGCGGTATCAGGTACTATGCTTTCATTCGAGTTGGGCTTGCTATGGCCAAAATTCATGGAGCATGCCGGGCCCATATTTGGTATGCCTTTTTCATTGGAAGGTGTTGCCTTTTTTATTGAAGCCATCGCCCTGGGATTCTTCCTTTATGGTTGGGATAAATTCAATAAATGGTTTCATTGGTTTACAGGTATTGTAGTTGGGGTGAGTGGTGTGGTATCGGGCATTTTGGTGGTATCGGCAAATTCGTGGATGAATAGCCCTGCAGGGTTTAATTATGTTAATGGGCAGTATACAAACATCGACCCAATTAAAGCCATGTTCAACGCTGCCTGGTTTTCTGAAGCTTTACACATGACCATAGCAGCATTTGCCGCTACGGGATTTGCTGTTGCGGGTATACACGCGCTTATGATCTTCAGAAAGAAGAATGTAACCTTTCATACCAAATCATTTAAAATAGCTATTGCCTTTGGTGCTTTGGCTGCAATATTACAACCTTTAAGTGGTGATCTGTCAGCTAAAGGAGCAGCACGAAGGCAGCCAGCTAAGTTAGCTGCCATGGAGGCTCATTTCCATACCGAACCCTACTCAAAATTATTGATAGGTGGCATACCTGACACTGTAAGCAAGAAAGTAAATTACGGTATTGAATTGCCCGGATTATTAAGTTTTTTAGTACATGATGATTTTAAAACGCCCGTCAATGGCTTAGATAAAATCCCGCAAAAAGATCAACCTAATGTGCCGGTTACGCACTATGCTTTTCAACTAATGGTTGCAATCGGTATGTTTTTATTAGCAATTGGGTTGCTCTACTTTTTTGCATTATGGAAAAAGCGAGAATGGCTGAATAAAAGTTGGTTCTTAAAATTATTTATAGCGGCCACGCCTCTTGGCTTTATCGCTGTTGAAGCAGGATGGACAGTTACCGAGGTTGGCCGCCAACCGTGGATTATACAAGGCGTTATGCGTACCAGCGAGGCGGTTACGCCTATGCCAGGTATCCATTACTCGTTTTACTTGTTTACGCTTATTTATTTTACGCTGAGTCTTGCAGTAGTATTTTTACTGAGCAGGCAAATTAAAATGGTTCCTGAGTTGTACGATCATAATTGATAATTATATGCTGTACGTTGTTATTATCTTCTTGTTTTTTTCCATCTTGCTATACTTTTTGCTTGGTGGTGCCGATTTTGGCGCGGGCATAATTGAACTGTTTACCTCAACCGATAATAAATCACGTACGCGCCGTACCATGTACAAGGCTATAGGCCCTATTTGGGAAGCAAATCACATGTGGTTGATAATCGCGGTGGTTATAATGTTTGTGGGCTTCCCTGTGATTTATAGCGATATGTGTACTTATCTGCATATACCTTTATTAATTATGCTTTTAGGTATCACCGCCCGTGGCACGGCTTTCTCATTCCGCAATTATGACGCGATAAAGGATGACAAAATGCAGGATTTGTATAATTACATATTTGTGTATTCGAGTTTTATTACGCCGCTTTTTTTAGGTATAGTTGCAGGAAGTGTTATCTCTAGGCAGATAGATCCCGATGCTACTGATTATTTAAGCACCTACATTTTTAGCTGGCTCAATTGGTTTTCGGTAATGGTTGGCTTTTTCACAGTTGCCTTGTGTGGTTTCTTAGCCGCTATTTATTTAATCGGCGAAGCCAAAGAGCAATTTGATGTTAGACGTTTCACCAAAAAAGCTGTAATTATGAATGCCGTTGCAGTTGGTTTTGGCGGATCAGTATTTATAGCTGCCGAACATGAAAATGTACATCTTGCCCATTGGATTTTCGGTAACCCGGTAAGCTTGGTCGCAGTTATTGCAGCATCACTTTCATTAGCATTATTGTGGTATTTATTGAATAAAGGCAACACTAAAGTAATCCGCATATTAGCCGCATTTCAGGTGACTATGATATTGGTATCTGTGGGCTATCGCCACTTTCCCAATATCGTTATGGTGAAGGGTGGCCATAATTTATCCTTACTCAAAGACCACGCGCCCATGACGACGATCAATGATCTGGGATGGGGGCTTTTATTAGGCAGTTTATTGATCCTGCCTGCTTTGGGATATTTATTTTATAGCTTTCAGACAAAGCAAAGCAGGGCTAATTGAATCATCAATATATTGCCCATACATTTATCTAATATGAAAAAAACTATTGCTATTGATATGGACGGAGTAATTGCCGATATAGATACTCATTTTATAAACTGGTACGAGCGCGATTACGGGATAAGGGTACTACGTGAAAATATTTTAGGCCTTACAACAGCCGAAGCTTTCCCCGATGGCGCAGTAAGAAAATTTGTTCATACGGCCGGATTCTTTTTAACTGCGCCCGTTATGCCGGGTGCGGTTGCAGCTTTAAAAACATTATCCGAAAGCTTTGAGATATACATCGTATCAGCGGCCGTTGAGTTTCCACAAAGTTTATCTGAAAAATTGCAATGGCTAAATATAAATTTCCCGTTCATTACCTGGAAAAACATTGTTTTTTGCGGCGATAAGAGTATCATAAACACTGATTTTATGATTGATGACATGATCCGTAATTTGGACACATTTAAAGGAGAAACGTTAATGTTCAACTCTATTTTTAATTACAATCATAACCATCACAGACGGGTTCATACCTGGCAGGAAGTAGTTGAACTAATGAAAGAAAAAGCTTAAACAAAAAATGCAACCTTTCTGGTTGCATTTTTTGTTTTGTTATTAATATTTTAGTTATTCTTCAAGCCAATCTCGTGGCCTGTATAATTAGTTAAAAACTCATTAGTAGTAAAGAATTCCAAGCTAAAAATAGTTCGGTAATCATCTGTATTTTTAGGATTCTGCACCTCCGTAACATTGGTTGTTTTTGCAGTAGTATACGTATAACTAAAGCCATCCTGAGTTTTTAAGGTAATTGTCGAATTTGCAGGTAAAACACCTATGGTCTGCGTAGCCTTGGGGTCTTCAATAATTGATATTTGTGGGGTGCCGGTATCAAATAAAAAATTTGCTGATATTGTATTACCATTATAAGTTATCGTTCCTGGTATATCAGGTGAATATCCATCCACTGATGTATAACTTGAAGCATAATTATGCATAATGAAACCTGATGAGTTCAGATCAGCATTGGTTAAACCCAGTGTAAGAATGTTTTGTTCATATACACCATTATTTGTAAAATCTGCTTGCACAAGTTTAGAAAGTTTAAAACCATTTGTTAAACCTGTACCCGGTGTATAATAACTTAATGGACTTTGAATTAATGTACTGGCATAGCTATATTCAGGACTCACTCCGAATATGTCTGCTGAATGCGGTGTAGTTTCTTTGACTGAATCTTTACCAGTTATATCAAGCACTTTGTAGTATAAAAAAATCGGCACCCGCTTAATGGTAACTCCGCTACCAGTCTGATTACCTAATGTAATACTGGCATAAGCAACATTTCCATAAACATTCGTTCCTGAAAGTGCATCCCCATATTCCATTACTGATGTATGGGATGTTATAGTAACTCCATTAACAACTACCGAATCCCCGATAAATTTAAACCCATTATTGGTTATAAGGGAATCAGGTATTATTCCCGATGCATCAAGGGTTAAACCAGCTGAACCAGTATCAAAAACCTCATCATAATTAACTGTCTGATTACCGACCTGTGTTATTGGAATAAAAATTCTGTAATAAACATCATTTGCATCAACACTGTCTTTATACTCAAATAAACCAATATTTGTACCTGTAGGATTAATTGTTGTGCTTGTTTTATTTGTTGTTTTATCTTTTTTGCATGATACAACAGCAGTTATTAATAAAACACATATTAATGGTAAATATTTGGGTAGATATTTGTTTTTCATATTTTACTTAGTTAGTCCTTTAGACTTTGTGTAGAGCCTATGGTTTAGTTTAGCAAAGTTGGAATTTAAATTCTTTTTTCATACAATATATTGATAAACTTAATTTTCAAACTAAAAAGCTTTATTAATCAAACTCCAAATAAAACCAAATGAGCAAAAAATCAACTGTCTGTCAGTTGCTTAACGACCTTGTATTAATATTATTTTATTAAACTAATTTATTTATGACAATTAAATGTACATCAGTTATAAATTATCGTTGTACATTTGTTTAACACTGTTAAATTATTTAATAGAGTAAAAGAATGGCAAGCAAGGATAGAATATTACGATTGAAGGAAGAAACCAGGTGCAATATACTGGAGGCTTCGCTACAAATTGTCAAAGAAGAAGGATGGCAGGCGTTAAGCATGCGTAAAATTGCTGATAAGATAGAATACACTGCTCCTATTATTTATGAGTACTTCTCGAATAAAGAAGCGATTTTACTAGAGCTTAACCGTCAAGGTTATTTGATTTTAGCAAAAGATTTAAAAGAGGCGAAAAGCAAACACCGCTTACCTGCCAAGCAATTGGAAGCTATGTGGGTTGCCTATTGGAACTTTGCATTTGAGAATAAAGAACTCTACCAGGGAATGTTTGGCGTAACCACAAATTGTTGCGAAATGGTAAATAACCTACCTGAGGCAGATATGCCTTGGGATATTTTCACAGAAGTGATAGGCGAACTGATCGGTATTACAGATATGGAATCTGAAATTATTTGTAAAAAATATTATACTTTTTGGTCTGTTGTACATGGCTTAATATCCATCAATCTTTTAAGCAGGGGTTTCTCTGACGAAATGAACCGCCAGGTTTTAAAGGATGCGATAAGCGGTATCATCACTACAATAAACGACTAGTTTTTCAATGGCTGATATTGCCATTTATTAACAATATCAAAATTAAGCACACAAACACAATACAATAATTAATAAAATGAAAATTAATACACACAGTATTTGCGAAATGGTTAACACTGTTAGAAAATCTAATAGCATTAAACCATTTCTGTGGTACGTCGCTATGAACGTCACTTATTTCATAAGTAAAGTAATGCGCATACTCAATTATTAACACACACAACTCTATCATATACAAGCACTATCCATTAACACAAAAACAAAACAAGATCATGAAACAAATTATTTTAGGACTTATAACTATAACGTTATTATATAGCTGCTCGCCGAAGCCACAGGCTGGCGGTGCCCCTCCCGCTCCTTCACTTCCTGTTGCAACTATAACCGTAGGTACTGATACAACATATCAGGAATACCCCGCTTCTATTGAAGGAACAGTAAATGTGGAAATCCGCCCGCAGGTGAGTGGCTCATTAGACAAGGTATTTGTTGATGAAGGCGCTTACGTAAGCGAAGGTCAACCGATATTTAAAATCAACGATCTGCCATATCGTGCAGCATTAAACAATGCCCTCGCCAGTATGCATGCGGCTGAAGCTTCTGTTGCTAATGCACAATTAGAGATTGATAAATTAACCCCTTTAGTACAAAACAAAGTAGTTTCTGATTATCAGCTTAAAACCGCCCGCGCAGCCTATGACGTTGCAAAAGCAAATGTTGAGCAAACTAAAGCTGTTGTGGCAACTGCACAGATCAATTTGGGTTATACAACTATTAAAGCCCCGGTTAGCGGATATATTGGCCGACTGATCAAAAAACAAGGTAGCCTGGTTGCTCCGACTGATGTTGATGCCTTGACTTTATTATCTGACGTACACAACGTTCACGTGTATTTCTCTTTGGGAGAAAAAGATTTTATTGATTTTAAAGAGCAATATCCAGGTGAAACCCTGAAAGACAAGCTGAAAAGCCTGCCGCCGGTAACCCTATTGCTGGCCGATGCGAGCTCATACGCACAAGAAGGCAAAATCGATATGATCGACGGCCAATTTGATAAAACTACCGGCGCCATTACACTGCGCGCCAATTTCCCTAATGCTCAAGGTTTATTACGCTCTGGTAATACCGGTAAAGTAAGGTTGAGCCTGGTGCATAAGGATGCTTTACTAGTACCTGAGTCGGCAACTGTTGACATGCAAGATAAAGTATTTGTATTTGCAGTGGGCGATAGCAGCAAGGTAAAAAAACAAGCTATTACTATTGTTGGCAAAAGCGGCGACAATTACCTGGTTAAAGACGGTATAAAAGTTGGCGACCAGATTGTCTTGAGCGGTGTAGATAAGTTACAAGAGGGCATGGTTATCCAACCACAAAAAGCTACAGATAAAGCTGTTGCTACAGTAACTAAATAATTATACATACACATAATTTAAAAAATCATGTTTAAAAGATTTATAGAAAGGCCTGTACTCGCAACAGTTATCTCCATATTATTGGTAATAGTTGGTGTGATCAGCTTAACAAAGCTGCCCCTTGAGCGGTTCCCGAATATCGCTCCCCCGTCGGTGTTAGTTTCTGCGGTGTATCCGGGCGCTAATGCCGAAACGATCCTGCGTTCCGTGACACCGTCACTGGAAGAAGCAATTAACGGTGTGGAAGATATGACCTATATGACTTCTACTGCCAGCAATGATGGTACGCTCAGTATCACGGTTTACTTTAAACAAGGCACCAACCCCGATCAGGCAGCGGTGAATGTTCAAAACCGTGTTTCACAGGCAACAAGCCAATTACCGGCTGAGGTTGTACAATATGGTATAACTACTACCAAACAACAAAATAGCTTTATCGGCGCTATGGGTATTTATACAGAAGACCCTAAAAAATACGATGCGACCTTTGTAAATAACTACGCACAAATCAATATCATCCCCGAACTTAAACGTATCCAGGGTGTAGGTTCAGCACAAGTATTTGGTGGTATTAAGGATTACTCCATGCGTGTTTGGTTAAACCCTGCAGAGTTGGCGGCTTACAAAATTACGCCAGCCGAAGTAACAGCAGCTATACAGGATAAAAACCTGGAGGCAGCTCCCGGCAGGTTTGGAGAGCAAAGCAATGAAGCATTTGAATATGTAATTAAATACAAAGGTAAACTTACCACACCTGAAGAATACCAGAATATCATTATCCGTGCAAATGCCGATGGTTCAATATTACGTTTAAAAGATGTTGCCCGTGTTGAGCTTGGGGCTTATAGCTATAGCAGCATAAACCGTTTAAACGGGCACGAAGGTATCACAATTGGTATCATACAATTGTCGGGCTCAAACGCCAACCAGATACAAATTGACATTGATAAGTTAATGGCGAAATTATCAAAGGATTTTCCGGCAGGCATCAAATACAATCAGTTTTACCGCACCAAAACCGATCTTGACGAATCTATTGACCAAGTTGAACATACATTGGTAGAAGCGTTTGTACTGGTATTTATAGTGGTTTTTTTATTCCTGCAGGATTTCAGGTCTACATTGATACCGGCTATAGCAGTTCCGGTAGCTATTATTGGTACTTTCTTTTTCATGAACCTATTTGGGTTCTCCATTAACCTTTTAACCTTGTTCGCCCTTGTACTAGCTATCGGTATTGTGGTAGATGACGCGATTGTGGTAGTAGAAGCCGTACACGCCAAAATGGAGCATGACCCAAAACTTACTCCTAAAGCGGCAACTACCGGAGCCATGAGCGAAATCAGTGGTGCTATTATATCCATTACACTGGTTATGGCAGCGGTATTTTTACCGGTTAGCTTTATGACAGGCTCAACAGGTATATTTTACAGGCAGTTTGCATTAACTATGTCTATAGCTATCGTTATATCGGCTGTTAATGCTTTAACGTTGAGTCCTGCACTGGCGGCGTTGTTTTTAAAGAACAAACATGCTGTAGATGGCCATGATGCGCCTAAACAAGGATTTGTTGATAAATTTTATGCTGGCTTTAACGGCAGCTTTAATTACATAACCAACAGGTATATTGGTGGCATAAAAATTCTAATCGGCAATAAATGGATCAGCATGGCCGGGCTTGCGCTAGTGATTGCAATAACAGTTTTCCTGGTAGGCAGAACAAAAACAGGTTTTATTCC
This sequence comes from Mucilaginibacter tundrae, assembly GCF_013408825.1. Classification (GTDB taxonomy): domain Bacteria; phylum Bacteroidota; class Bacteroidia; order Sphingobacteriales; family Sphingobacteriaceae; genus Mucilaginibacter. The sequence continues at coordinate 285,073 of NZ_JACCBZ010000004.1, read as the reverse complement.
TACTGAAGACCAAGGCTTTGTGGCTATCGCGGTTTCAACTCCATCCGGAACTTCATTAGCCAATACTAATAAAATAATGAAACAAGCCGAGGCTCAGTTAAATACTTTACCATCGGCCAGGTTTGTGATGTCATTGGCGGGCTTTAACTTTTTAACACTTTCAAACAGTCCATCTGCCGGCCAGATCTTCCTGTTGTTAAAACCTAACAAAGAAAGAGGTGCAGTTAAGAATATAGATGATATTCAAAATATAGTAAGGGCAAAAATGGCCTCAATCCCTGGGGGTACGTTCTTCGTATTCAGCTTTCCAACTGTTCCTGGCTTTAGCAACGTGGAAGCTATGGACGTAATGCTGCAGGATAAAACAAATGGCAGGCTGGATAAATTTAGCGGCGTAGCCAATAACTTTATAGGAAAATTAATGGCGAAACCAGCAATCGCTTATGCCTTTACTTCCTACAAAGCTGATTATCCGCAGTTAGAATTAGAAGTTGACGACCAAAAGGCCGCCCAACTTGGTGTGAATGTTAAAGACATTCTATCAACCATGGAAGCTTACTTCGGTACATCGCAGGCATCAGACTTTAACCGTTTTGGTAAATACTACCGTGTAATAGTTCAGGCTGATATTGCCGACAGGACCGACCCAACAGCTATTGACAAGGTTTTTGTTAAAAATGCTGCAGGCGCAAATGTGCCTATCAACACATTGGTTAAATTAACCCGTGTTTATGGTTCAGAAACGGCTTCGCGTTATAACCTCTTTAACTCTATCGAGGTAAATGCTATTCCCAAACCGGGTTACAGCTCTGGTGATGCAATTAAAGCTATACAGGAAACAGCTCAGGAACAATTGCCAAACGGTTATGCTTATGAGTTCTCTGGTCAAACACGTGAAGAGATTTCATCAGGTGGTCAGTCTGCTATAATATTTATGCTTTGTTTGATATTTGTATATTTCTTATTAGCAGCACAATATGAAAGCTACATCCTGCCATTGGCTGTAATACTTTCAATACCTACAGGTATCCTTGGTGTGTTTGTAGTATTGGGCTTAACAGGTATCGAAAATAACATCTACGTACAAGTAGCCCTCATCATGCTTATAGGCTTACTGGCGAAGAACGCGATCCTAATCGTCGAGTTCGCCGTACAGCGCCGCAAAGCAGGTCATGGTTTAGTTACTTCAGCTATTGAAGCAGCTAAGCTAAGGATACGTCCAATCATCATGACGTCATTAGCGTTCGTATTCGGTTTATTCCCGATGAGTATCGCGACAGGACCATCAGCGCAAGGTAACCACTCAATTAGTATTGGTGCTGCAGGCGGTATGGTGTCTGGTGTGTTACTTGGTTTGTTTATTATCCCGGTATTATTCGTCATATTCCAGGGATTACAGGAAAGGGTAACTGGTACCCCACCTGCTGCAGCGCTTGATGAACATGGAAATCCGGTTGGTAACCTAAACGGACATTCAGTTGCTGAATTACAGGATCAATATTCAGCTTAATTTTAAATAATAACAGAAATGAGAAATTATATAAACGGGTTATTATTGCTATCGCTTTTAAGCGCGTGTAAGGTATCCAAAGATGTCCAAACACCAAAAAACGTAGTACCTGATACCTTTAGAAATGCCATGCATACTGCTGATACCACAAGTATTGGCGATATGCAATGGAAAAACTTTTTTGCTGACGCCACCCTGCAAAATTTAATAGATAGCGCAATTGAGCGTAATTACGATATGCAGCTGGCTGTAAAGAACATCGAAGCTTCCCGCTTGTTGTTCCGTCAAACCAAGTGGAATAACGTTCCGCAGGTTGATGCAACTTTACAGGCTACTATTAACCGTCCATCAAACAACAGCTTAAATGGGCTTAGCTTGAGTTCATTTGGCGTAGGAAGTAGCGCTGCTGATGATTATACGTCTTACTTGTCCGTCTCGTGGGAGGCAGACATCTGGGGTAAGATCCGCAGTAAAAGCAAAGCTGCTTTAGCCGAATACCTGTCAACCATCGAGGCCAAAAAAGCGGTACAAACTACTTTGGTAAATAATGTGGCGCAAGGTTATTACAACCTGCTGATGCTGGACGAGCAATTAAAGATTGCCCAAAGCAATGCAAGATTGAACGATAGTACACTGCGCATTATTAAACTGCAATACAATTCCGGCCAGGTTACTTTACTAGCTGTTCAGCAAGCGGAAGCGCAACTACTAACTGCACAAAGTTTAGTGCCGCAATTTGAGCAGAATATTAAAATTCAGGAAGATGCGCTAAGTATATTGGCAGGCCGTTTACCAGGAGATATTAGCCGCAGCGCCACGCTGGATCAGTTCGAAGTACCGGCAACTGTTTCATCAGGCATACCATCATCTTTATTAGCTAATCGCCCTGATGTAAAAAGTGCTGAGTATGCTATTCAGGAAGCTAACGCGAATGTTAACGTAAATAAAGCAGCTATGTATCCTGCCCTGCGCATAACAGCCAGCGGCGGTACAGATGCCTTCCGCGCGAGTGACTGGTTCAATATCCCATCGTCATTATTTGGGATAGTTGCAGGTAGTGTGGTACAACCATTGTTAGACCATAAAGAACTACAAACCCAATACCGTGTAGCCGAGGTAAACCGTGATAAAAGCGTTATCCAGTTTAAACAGTCAGTTTTAAATGCCGTTGGCGAAGTAAGCGATGCTTTAGTTAAAATAGACAAGCTAAAACAGCAACAAGTAATTGTGCAAACCCAGGTAAATACATTAAATAAGGCAACACAAAATGCTAACTTGCTATTCCAAAATGGCTTGGCGACTTATTTAGAGGTAATTACTGCGCAAAGCAATGTATTACAAAGCCAATTACAGCTTGCAACAATTAAACGCGATGAGTTAAGCGCTGTATCTGATCTGTACAGATCATTAGGCGGTGGTTGGAGATAATTAAAACAGCCCTAAACAAAAAAAGCCCTATGTATTACATAGGGCTTTTTTTGTTATAGATTGATTAGTTTTTTTTCCATTCATCCAATTCAACTACATCAGCCTGGCGGGTAAATACTTTAGTAGTGAGCACACGATGGGTTTCTTCATCGCCATCGGCACAGCAATCAGAAATCACTGTTATGCGATAATCTTTATCAGCAGCTTCGCGAAGCGTTGATAGTACCACACCACTTGTAGCAATTCCTGTCAATATTAAATGCTGAATGCCGAATGATCTTAGGACAACTTCCAGGTCACTACCTGTAAATGCACTTACGCGACGTTTAATTACCGTCACTTCGCCAGCTTGTGGCGCAATGTTATCATGCACCTGCATGAATGCTGTCATATCCATATTGGAGAATCGTTCCTTTCCAGCTGAAAAACTTTTATTATTTATATTGATTTCGGGCGCACCTGGTCTAAATCCTACTACAATATAAATAACTGGTATTTTTTTATCCCTGGCTGTACCTACTGCTTCTGACACTTTACGAATAATAGTTTCGTTGTCAGGCAACATGGCAAGTATACCAACCTGCATATCCATTACTAACAGTGCCGTGTTTTGTGTGTTGTGTTCCATTTTATTTAATAATTTATTATTGATTTACTTTTTCTACTGCGAGCGCTTCATCTACCTGTAATTCATGTTGACTTACTATTTTATTGGCTTTCTCTTTACTGAATATTCTATAAAAAACAGCGGTTATTATAAGAGCGATTATTCCCTGGCAAAACATTGTTAATGGTGCGGTTATTTTTTGAGATATAGTACCAATAAGTAGACTGCCTAAAGGCAGCATGCCAAAAAAACCCATAGCACGTAACCCATAACCCGTCCCCGCATATTTTGTGCGGCTTCTATTTGTATAGTAGTGATACAGGCAGTCATTGGCATCAATGAGCCAAATCCTATTAAAACCGCAAATGGCATCGCTATAATAAAATTAGTCATGCGAGAAAACAAGATTATCCCAATTCCCAAAACAACTATTCCCATAAGTGAAACATACCTGAGATTAGTCCCTTTTTTCAACGAAGCAAAAAACAAACTACCGGAAATAGCACCCAAGCCCATAATACTGGCTATATAACCAAAAGTAGATGCATTACCTTTAAAAACCTCTTTGGCAAAAACGGGTATAACTGTATCATAAGGGAAAACCAATAAGCTTGACACAATGATCAAAAATATAATAGAACCTATTGCAGGTTCTTGTCTTAAGTATTGCAGGCCTTCGGACAGTTCAGTTATAATTTTCTTCTTTACCAGCGACGGAGTAAATTTCGGCAATTTCATAAGCAAAAGTGATGCAAGCACTGCTAAGAAGCTTAACGCATTTAACGAAAAACAAATACCGGCCCCAAATTTTTGAAGTAATATACCTGATAGTGCAGGCCCCACCAATCTGGCGATATTGACCATGCCAGAGTTAAGCGCTAGTTTTTTATCATTTCAGAGCTATTAAATATCTTGTAAATGAAAGATAGTGATCTTAATTGAAGCCTGTAGAACTAAATTGTTTATACGACACCAAAGTTAATTACCGGAAAATTAATTTAAATAAGTTTATCTACAGGATAATTGGCGACAAGCGTTTTGTTAGTTATATTTTTTATTATTTCGTCAAGTTCATTGGCTGACGATAACATGTATTCAAGCATTACTTGAAGTTCATCATTATTATCTTTTGCAGAGCAAATCAGGTTAGAAAGACCCATAATTCTTGATAAAGGTGACCTTACCAAATGTGACTGTATCCATGATATTTCCCTGAATTTTTCGTTTTGATCTTCAATAGCTTTTATATAGCGTAACCTTTCCGTTATATCGTTCGCTATTACTACGTTTGCATTACCTCCTTTATAACGGATCGGCGAGATCCGGATCTCAACACTTCTAACCTCGCCATTCTTTTTCTGATGTATTACGATATTAGTTAATTACCCGGGATTTCTTTTACCTTCTTCAATATCCTTTTCAAAAACACCTTCTGGCGGCCTAATGTCTTTTAGCGTCATTGATAAAAACTCATCGCGGCTGTAACCATAATGGATTATGGTAGACATATTAACATCAAGAAAACATGAAGTATCCATATCAACAACCCACATTGGTAATGGGCTTAAATGAAATAAATCACTGTACCTTTTTTCGGATTCAGCTAGCTCAACAATGCTCTTTTTTCGCTCAATACTGTAAACGATACTTTTATATAACGAAGTGGAATTTAACTCGTCTTTTAACAGGTAATCTGAAACACCTAACGAAAGGGACTTAACCCCAAACTTAAAGTCGACATATCCGGTTAAAACTATCACCGGAATATTTTTACAGAGATCAACTATCTCATTGATGAGCGATTTACCTGCGCAATCGGGCAGTGACAGATCTAAAAGTATAACATCAAACATGCAATTACTGATAAGCGAATTTTCCTTTGCTGCTTTAAAACTTTTTGCCTGCAATATTTGCGGTGCTTCTATATGTTCAAATAAAAAGTCCTCTACCAACGCAAAATCGCCTGGATTATCTTCAACTATCAGAATATTGTATTTCCTTTTATCGGCGACCATTATTTTATTTTTTTGGAATAGAAACTATATTGATCCAAAAATCCTCTATCTTAATAATAGCTTGCACAAATTCATTAATATCAATTGGCTTGGTAATATAGCAATTCACGTGATTTTTATAGGATTGGAGTATATCCTTTTCTGCCGATGAGGTGGTTAACATGATAACAGGGATCTGTTTATATTTTTCGTGATCTTTAATGTATTTTAATACTTCGTGCCCGCTCATTTTAGGAAGGTTAATATCTAACAAAATCAAGTCAGGGATTTCATCGATATCATTTAGATTTTCAAAAAAATCAACAACTTTCTTCCCATCTCTCAGCACCTTTATGATGTTAATTATTTTGCTTTCCTCAAATGCCTCGGTCGTTAATAATATGTCTCCTTCATTGTCTTCCACAAATAAAATATTTAACGTTTTCATGATCTGTTGTTTTTAAATATTGTGAAGTGAAAAGTACTTCCCGCGCCTTCTTCTGATTCAAGCCATATTTTTCCGCCCATGTTCTCAATAATTTTTTTAGTTATGGCCAATCCCATCCCTGTGCCTGAATATTGGCTGTTGTTATGTAATCGTTGGAAGATGATAAATATCTTGTCGAAATATTCTTCATCAATGCCAATACCATTGTCCTTAATCGAAAATTGCCAGTGATCTGGATTTTCCTCGGCAGAAATCATGAGTTTCGGCGGCGTGCCAGGTCTATAATATTTTAGCCCATTACTTATTAGGTTTTGGAAGACCTGCCGAAGTGGAGTGCTATAAAAATTCACCATTGGTAGATCACCACATTCAACAATTGCATGCATCTCTTCAATTTGTTTCCTGTAAAGCGCTGTTATTTCCTTTATAAGCTTACTTACATTTATCTCTTGCAGATCATCTTCAAGGGCACCCACCTTTGAAAAATCGAGTAAATCTAAAATAATTTGGCGCATCCGCTTGGCGCCATCTGTAGCAAAGTTTATATATTGCTTACCTCGTCCGTCAATTATTGGACTGTATTTTTTTTCGATCTGGCCTAAAAAACTAGTAACCATCCTAAGTGGCTCCTGCAAATCATGCGAAGCCACAAAAGCAAACTGTTCAAGTTCGGCATTAGAGATCGATAATTCTCTGGCTTGCTTTTTTAAATTTTCATTTAATTCTTTTAACTGTATTTCATTTATTTTACGCTCCGACACATCTTTAAAATATACAGAAAGACCACTGCCGGACGGATAAGCGCTTATTTCATACCATTTAGATAGTGGCGGGTAATAATCTTCAAAATGTACTACCTGGTGAGTTTCCAAGGCCCTATGATATTAAACATTTAACACTAGCAAAACCTCATTTTAGGAAACTCGCAAGAAAGTTACCACATGTATTAAACGTTGTGCAATTTGGGGTTTAATATTGCCATTTATTCGCTTTAATAACGTTTTAGTTTCAATAAACAAGGCAAATATTTAATTTTAATTAGTACAGTAAAGATTTTAAATCAGAACTTAAGCAATCATATTACGTATAGTTACATTACGACCAACCACCTCAAATGAATCATCCATCCCAACTCAAGACCTATTTTATGAATAGTTTTTGATTAAATTCTGTTTTCGAATCATAACTAAACTGCGACATCATTAAGTGTAATTCCTCTTGATTGGGATAGGTATTAAAATAAGCCAATATGTTCGAGAGATTTTCAGGTGTTACTTTTAAATGATCTATATGTAAAAGTTGGTCGTGAGGCACGCTGCCGGCTTTGGCAAGAAAACCTTTTATTTTTATTTGAAGGTCGTCCTCATCGGTTAACCAGCCCGGTGGGTGTTTGCGGAAAGAAGCGATTATTTCCTCGCTATCACGTGTTAAGAACATGGTTGGCACATCTGGAAATGCAATGTGGATAAGGTCGAAAAAATGGATGTTGTGCGATGTGAATTTAATAAATGCATTAGTATGTGAATACACCCTGTGTCTGCACATTGCCAACACCAGATTACGATAGATTTTTTTGTTTCTATCGGTCACCAAATCCTGGATACCGAGTAATAATAATATTTGACTAAGCGGTGTAGCCTCGCTAAGCAGTAAATTAGCCCTTGAGCGCGCCAGTGCTTTTGATAGCGCGGTGGATCTGCAATGACCTGCATGAAAAATGAATCCAGAGGGGTAAATAAAGTTTTCCGCTATCCTGTCATCCTCGAGGATTGCCAGGTCGGTAGTAAAAGAGACAATATCCTTTTTTAGCAGTGTATAAATATTAATCGATTTACGAAAGAACCCCTCGTAAAAGTGATACGTATCCATATCCATCCATTTCAACATTTGCCGCTCTTGATCGATGGAGACCGGAATCAGGCCATTTCGTATTCGGCGTTCATCCAGTAACTCATCCGCGGTAATATGTGCAACTGAATAAGCCATAATTTAAGTAAAACAGCAATATAAACTATTTAATATTTAAATGTAAGGAAATTTAAAAGCCTTATTTTTGAAATACACCAACCACGATATGATGACTCGCTTTGTCTTGCTTTCCAAGGTCAATATGTACGGCTTTCTAATCGTATATCTGTGACTGGGCTTCGCTAACTTAAAATAGGGCGACATTGACGGTCAGCGTTGCCATTTTAACTCTCTGAATACTCTTAAATAAATTACCTTTATTATACTATGAATTTCGCCCGCCTGATAGCCCCCTGCACTGTTGAAGATTTCTTCCTTGGTTATTATGAAAAAAACTTCCTGCTGAACCAGCGGAATCAACCGGGTTATTATGATGATGTTTTAAGCGAGGCAGATCTGGACATGTTCCTAAGCCAGCAGGATCTGAACCCGGCCAGTATAAGATTAGTAAAAGACGGCATGCCCGTGCCGGTGGAGACATGGACGAAAATTCAGGAACGGGTTGCCGGGCAGTTAAAAACTTTTGTAGTTACTGAAGAACTCTTCAGAAATTATTACAATGGTGCCACTATCATTATCAATTCAGCTGAAAAGATGATCCCTGGCTTGGCTAAGGCCTGCTCAGCCATACAACAGGAGATGCACCTAGTCTTTCAGGCTAATATCTACATTACACCGCCGAATTCACAGGGGTTTAGCATGCATTATGATGATCACGATATTTTCACCCTACAAGTGAAAGGCCCGAAAAAATGGCGGCTATACGATACCGGTGAAGAGCTGCCTACAACCAAAAAGCCTTTTAGAAAACCAGCGGAATTAATTAAAGAGCTTGAGTTGCATTCCGGTGATTTACTTTATATGCCACGAGGATTGGTTCATGAAGCTTTTGCTACAGATGTAGCTACTGTTCATGTGAATTTTTCATGCACCGGGATTTATGGATTTCATCTTTTGGGAGATCTTGCCAGAATTGCCGAAGAAGAGGATGTTTTTTTTAGAAAATCGATTCCGCACATCTATAGTTCTGATAAGGAGATCAGCAATTATAAATCTGCATTTTCGAAGAAATTAATTGATCTTATCGAAAAATATCACATTGCTGAGTTATTGCAAATGCAAAATAGAAAGATTGTATCCAAACAGGTTATTAATTTTAATGGTAGATTAATTGATGCGTTGGGACTTGAAAAATTGCATTTACAGTCTTTAGTGGTAAAACGAAAAGGAATTCCGTTTTACCTGGAAAAGCTATCTGACGGAGCTACTTTGGTAACTTTCGGAAAGCATACTATAAGGATTTCAGGTATAGTAAGTCTTGATATTTTCTTTCAGGATAATGCCTTCAAGGTTACTGACATTCAGGGCTTGATGACAAACAACGGAAAACTTACTATAGTGCGGGAGTTTATACAAGCCGGATTTCTGCAAATTGTAAACAACTGATTGACAAAGTAGTTGAGTAAACCCGGGGCGAACGAAATAGTTGGTTAATTAGATCTGATCTTCCCCGAATTAAATGCTGTACTGTACCACGGAACAGGTGAAACACTTTAGTACATTTGGTACAGTTTTTTGCCCAAAAACGCCCTAAAAAGCACTAAAAAAGCGGTTATTACAGTCATTTTTAACGGCTTTTTTCGCTAAAAAAGGCTGCTTTTTGGCCTAAATGCTTAAAAACAGGTCTTTTTTAATCGTTTTTCGCTTGTTTTTACATAAAAAATCGTCCTTTTTAATGGCTATTTAACTGCTATTATTCAATATATGTGTTACTTTTGGTACACTTATTCCTTATTAGCCACAATGCAGAACCTTCACGAATTTAAAATCTAATGATTTAGATATTGGCTATCCATCCCCAATTTTCAATTTTATAATCATTTAATTTCGTAGCATTTTTTAGTTTGGTCTAATATCGCCCACTAGTGCACCCCAAACAGCTTCTTTAGTAATTAATGGATAGCTTTAACTAAACATTTACCAATTAGATATTTGACAAGGTTTATAAAATACTGTATAACAGTAACTTATTTAACTAAATTTTTACTAAACATTAAGAAAAAAGCAGTAATAAATGTGGCGTGATATCGATATTAAAAAGAAGTAAAACCAAGAAAGCCACTGATTATCAGTGGCTTTCGTCGGGATGGCAGGATTCGAACCTGCGGCCTCCACATCCCAAATGTGGCGCGATACCGGGCTACGCTACATCCCGAAAGGGAATGCAAAGGTAGAATTTTAAATTATTGATGCAAATCTTTTTTTCAAAGAATTTGCAAATTGATCCGCCCCTTAGAAATCGCTAAAAAGAACGATTCAAGTAAGTGCCTCTGTTACAACAAAATGAAATAATAAGACTTACTGATAGGCTTCTAAAAAAATATTTTATTTTTTTAGAAGCCACAACAAAAGCTGATTTCAACCGAAATAGTGTCAAATTTTGTTGTTTTCAATTTGAAAAACCGAATTACATATTTATTCTTTCCCTCCTACGTTAATCAAAACTCTAATCACTATTAACTATCTTTGTGTTCAAAGTTTAACTGATGTCTAAAAAGAAAAGCAACTCTTCAATCAAGCTGGTACTTACCCAAATGGTACTAGATGTGTTTGAACAGAATGGGAATACACCACTCAATTATAAACAAGTATCTGCAAAGTTAAACGTTCGCGACCCGGAATCGCGCGAGATCATATTTGAAATATTAAAAGACGAAGTATTTAGCGGCGTATTAAAAGAGCTTTCACCCGGAAAATTCCAGTTATTAGAGTTAAAAACCTTTATAGAAGGAAAAGTAGACTTAACCAACGATGGTTCCGCATTTATAGTAACTGATGATGAGTTTGAGAGTGATATTTTTGTTGCCCCCCGCAAATTACGCAACGCGTTAAACGGCGATCGTGTTAAGGTATATGTTTATGCTAAAAGTAAAGGCAAGCACAAAGAAGGCGAAGTAATTGAGATCATCCAACGGGCAAAAACCGAATTTACAGGCATTGTAAAACTAAGCGAGCGTTTTGCTTTTTTTGTACCGGATGACCGCAAAATGATGCATGACATTTTTATCCCGATGAATCAGTTAAACGGAGCTAAAAATGGCATTAAAGCAGTAGCAGAGATTACCGACTGGCCAAGCGATGCTAAAAACCCGATAGGCCGGATAAAACACATTTTAGGCGCGCAGGGCGAAAATGATACCGAGATGAACGCTATTTTGGCGGAGTACGGTTTCCCGCTATCCTTCCCTGCTGAAGTGGAGCACGAAGCCGAAGAAATCCCTGAAGTTATAACCCAACAAGAAATTGCTAAAAGACGGGATTTTCGAGATATTTTAACTTTTACGATTGATCCATTTGATGCGAAGGATTTTGATGATGCTATCTCCTTTAAGCGCCTTGATAATGGCAATTACGAGGTTGGTGTTCATATCGCCGACGTATCACACTATATCATTCCTGATTCTGCGTTAGATAAAGAAGCATTGGACAGGGCTACGTCAGTCTACTTAGTCGACAGAGTGATTCCCATGCTTCCTGAGCGACTTTCAAATGGATTGTGCTCGTTGCGACCTAAAGAAGACAAGCTTTGCTTCTCGGCCGTATTTGAGATGGATGAGGATGCGCGTATTATTACGGAATGGTATGGTAAAACTATTATACATTCCGACAGGCGTTTTACTTATGAAGAAGTCCAGGAAATTATAGAAGCTAAAGCCGGTGACCATGTTGATGAAATATTAAAGCTAAACGAGCTAGCTTACATTTTACGGGATCGAAAATTTAAAAATGGCGCGATCAGCTTTGAAACTACCGAGGTGAAATTCATATTAGATGCAAGTGGTAAACCTACTGGCGTATATGTAAAAGAGCGAAAAGATGCGCATAAACTAATTGAGGATTTTATGCTATTGGCTAACCGTAAGGTAGCAGAATATGTAAGCAAAATGGGCAAAGGCAAGCATAAATATACTTTTGTTTATCGTGCGCACGATTCCCCAAAGCCGGAATCGTTAACTAATTTCGCGCAGTTCGCGGCAAGGTTTGGTTATAAGATAAACACCAAATCGGATAAAGAAACTGCCAAGTCATTAAACTATTTAATGGCTGATGTAGAAGGCAAAAAAGAACAGAATGTACTTACGCAATTAGCTATACGCTCTATGGCGAAGGCTATATATACTACTAAAACATCCAGCCATTACGGTTTGGCGTTCGATCATTATACCCACTTTACGTCCCCTATCCGTCGCTATCCGGATGTGATGGTGCATAGGCTTTTATTTCATTATTTAAATGGTGGTCAATCCGCTAATGCGGAGCATTATGAGGAACTATGTAAGCATAGCTCGCAAATGGAAAAGAAAGCTGCAGATGCGGAACGTGCATCAGTGAAGTATAAACAGGCAGAATACCTGCGCGATCAGGTAGGCAATGTATTTAGCGGAGTTATTTCTGGTGTTACGGAATGGGGAATGTATGTAGAGATCATTGAGAATAAGTGCGAAGGCATGATACGCTTACGCGATATTTCAGATGACTTTTATACCTTAGACGAGAAAAACTATGCTATTATTGGTCAGCGTAAAAAGAAGGTTTACCAACTTGGCGACGAAGTGAAAATACGGGTTAAAAACGTTGATCTTACCAAAAAGCAAATAGATTTTTCATTAGTTCAAGACTAATTTATATCATATTACATGACTGAATTAAGCGATCTGCAGGCGATTATAAGTGACGCTGTAAATAAATTATCATACCCCCAATATCCAGAACAACTTTACGAACCTTTAACCTATATTTTATCAATAGGCGGCAAACGTATGCGCCCTGCCCTATTATTAATGGCCTGTGAATTATTTGGAGGCGACATTAACAAAGCCATCCCGCCGGCATTAGCGATCGAGGTGTTTCATAATTTCACATTGATGCACGATGATATTATGGATAATGCGCCCTTACGTCGTGGTAAAACTACGGTGCATGAACGCTGGAACAAAAACGTAGCCATTTTATCTGGGGATGTGATGTTAATAGAAGGCTACAAGCTGATGATGCAGGTTGAAGATCATTTATTGCGCCAGGTGCTTGATATTTTTAATAACACCGCCGTTGGCGTTTGCGAAGGCCAGCAGATTGATATGGAGTTTGAAACACGCAGCGTGGTTGGCATTGAGGAATACATCAATATGATACGCCTAAAAACGGCTGTAGTGCTTGGTGGCGCATTGAAGATTGGCGCGCTAATTGGTGGTGCGTCGCAGATTGATGCGGATTTATTGAGTGAATTTGGCGTACAATTGGGCATTGCATTCCAGTTACAGGACGATATTTTAGATGTTTATGGCGATCCTGAAAAGTTTGGCAAACAAGTTGGCGGTGATATCATATCCAACAAAAAAACCTACTTGCTTATTAAGGCATTGCAATTGGCCGAAGGCGAACAAGCTATTGAACTAAATGCCTATCTAAATGCCACCAATATAGATAACACTACAAAAATAGCCGGCGTAACCAATATTTATAATTCGCTCGACATCAGGCAGCTTTCAGAAACTGCCATGCAGCAGTATGCTGACAAGGCTTTTGAAGCATTAGAAAAAATTAATTTACCGATAGAGCATAGGCAGTACTTGCAAGATTTTGCGGATGTGTTATTAGTGAGGGAAAACTAATAATATTGCATACAACATTTTATAATTTATAAGATTATCCTATTATGAAAAAGCTATTATTAATTTTATTTTTAGTAAGCACTACAAGTCTGTTAAAAGCACATGGACAGGTAATTTCAAGTGATACAACTGTGTACTTATACGATAATATAAAATCGCAATTAAGCGATGATCCTGCTACAAATGGAAGTTTTATAAGGATACCTGTTATATATCCAAAAGTCGCGATGCAGGATGGCACAGAGGGAACTGTTAAAGTTTCTTTTATAATTGAAAAAGACGGAAGTATATCCAATATTCATATTGTAAAAAAAGTTTCGCGTGAGCTTGACGCTGAAACAATAAGAGTAATTAAGTTATCACCACAATGGAAACCATTTATATTGAATGGTCAACCTATTCGAGTTAAATATTTTTTCTCGCTTCCTTTTAAATTAAATAACGATTAAATATCTACGTTAAAATCATTTAATGAAAAAGCTTATACTGTTTTTCCTTTTTTTTATACCCGCTTTTATTAGCAACTCCCAATCGCTGACTAATGGCGGCAAATTACCTGCTGAACAAGCCATAATGGATATCAGGCATTATACTATTGCGCTGAATGTCGATTTTGAACGACGCTCAATAGATGGTTATACTACCATTGATGTTATTATGGCGCAACCTACCCATTTGCTGTTGTTTAACCTTTTGGATTCATTAAATGTGAGTAAGGTTCTGGTTAATGGAAAAAATGAATCATTCGATTATAAAAACAATAAAATCACCATCAACTTAAATAATATATTACCCGCTGGCAAGGCAAGTGTACAAGTATTTTATGGTGGTAAGCCGCATGTTGCCCGTCGCCCACCATGGGATGATGGGTTTATTTGGTCGAGAGATTCAACAGGGCACCAGTGGATGGCTATTACAGCCGAAGGCGCTGGCGGTAAACTGTATTTCCCTTGCAAAGACCATCCATCAGATGAACCAAACGAAGGTGTGGAGATGATCATCACCGTTCCGAAGGGCCTTGTTGTAGCCGGGCCGGGATTATTGCAAAGTGTAAAAACGCATGGCGACAAGTCTACTTTTCATTGGAAAACCAATTATACGATCAACAACTACAGTATTATTTTCAATGTAGGCGATTATGCTGTAGTAACAAGACAATACACTACAGTTGATGGTCATACTGTGCCAATACAATTTTATGTTTTAAAAGAGCATTTGGCTAAAGCACAACATCACCTGGATATTTTTGTAAAAACGATACACGAACAGGAGAAATACTTTGGCGAATATCCATGGGTAAAGGAAAAGATAGGTATTGTAGAAACACCCCACTTAGGTATGGAGCATCAAACCATGAACGCCTACGGCAACAAGTTCCGTTACATTAAAGTTGGTGGTGAAGATTATGATGAGCTTATGCATCACGAATTCGGACACGAATGGTGGGGAAATAAGGTAACCGCAAAAGATTGGGCCGACTATTGGATTCACGAGGGCATCTGTACCTTTGGAGATGCTTTATATATCAGGGAATTTGATGGTGAGGCAGCTTATATAAAGCTATTTCAAAACTATGTTTTTCACTTCGAGAACAAGACACCTATCGTTCAGCATGCCGACATGGATGAAGAATCCGCGTATATCGGCGATATTTATGTGAAGGGCGCATTCTTTATGCATACGCTGCGTTATGTGATGGGCGATAGTCTTTTCTTTCCGGCGTTAAAAAAGTTTGTTACCAACCCTAAATACACCTACGACAACCTGGTAAGCACCGATGATGTAGAACAATTCTTCACACAAGAAGAAGGACGGGATTTAAAACCATTATTTGACATGTACTTGCGTACAACAGATAAACTAGAGATCCACGTAAAGCAGACTGCGCTTAATAAATATGTAATCAGTTTGCAAAATATAGCTATTCCTTTGCCGGTTGATATTACAACATCAGAAGGAACCAAGCGCATGATGCTTGACAAAAAAGGGGTAACCATTGTAAGCAATATCTTACCTGTTATTGATTCGCAGACCTTTTATTTTAAGAAGGTGATTATTGAATAAACAATTAATCACAGTAATCTTGACGTATTTATTTGTATATGATCATTTTCTTTTAGCCTATAACTTACAATCCAAACATTTACAAACTCACCCCAACAAAAAAGCCCTGATCTTTCAGATCAGGGCTTTAATATTTTATGCTTGTTGCTAATTACTCAGCAACAGGAGCTTCAGTTTCTTCAGCGGCATCAGCTTTTTTAGCTTTTGGTGCTGCTTTCTTTTTTGGAGCTGCTTCTTCTGCTGCAGGAGCTTCTGCAACCGGTGCTGCTACTGCCTTAGGCTCAGCTTTTGCTTTTGGAGCAGGTGCTGCTACTTCTGCAACTGGTTCTGCTTCGAAAGGCAATACTGATACGTACGAACGGTTATCAGCTTTCTTTTTGAAAGTTACAACACCTTCGGTTAAAGCGAATAGTGTATGGTCACGACCGATACCTACGTTTAATCCCGGGTTGTGTTTGGTACCACGCTGACGAACGATGATGTTACCTGCAATTGCTGGCTGACCACCGAAAATTTTGATACCTAAGCGTTTGCTATGCGACTCACGGCCGTTTCTTGAACTACCAGCCCCTTTTTTGTGTGCCATTTTTAATATCTTTTATGGAGCTGCAAGCAACTCCTGTTAATTATAATGTTATACCTGTGATCTCTATCTTGGTGAATTGTTGGCGGTGACCATTTTTCTTTTTGTAACCTTTTCTTCTTTTCTTTTTGAAGATAATCACTTTATCACCTTTTAAATGAGACACGATCTTAGCTGAAACTTTAGCGCTTTTCAAATCAGAACCTAATTTGAATTTACCTTCGTTTTCTGCTAACAACACATTGTCAAATTCAATACTAGCGCCTTCATCACCCTGTAACCTGTGTACAAAGATCTGCTGGTCTTTTGCAACCTTAAATTGCTGTCCGGCTATACTTACTATTGCGTACATTGTTTGTTAATTATTGTTTTAAAATTCGAGGTGCAAATATAGGAGATTATATTTTAAAATAAAAGCTATTTTAAACTTATTTCCCTATTCTCTTCATCAGCCAAAACCTTCTCTATTACTTTGATCATTTGCTCATTGGCATCTTTCAGTTTGGGGTCGCCGTCAAAACCATCATCAAACATCACCGTTTTGCTCTTACGCGCATAATTAAACTGGATAAAATAGTGTGTAGACTTTATTCCTTTTAGCTTTAATGAATCATTAACTTCTCTATTTGGAAAATTCCAGAAACCTAGTTCGGCCGCTTTACGGTGCAGATATAATAAATCGTCATTACGGATATGTAAGTGCTTTTTAACCAATGAATCATGATTATTCAGGTATTGATACTCACCTGTTCTGGAATCCCATTTATTAACCAAACTATCGTCGGTTCCGTACTGAAACACGATGGATTTAAATTCGCTGAATTTATACGGTGCATTGCCTATCATCATGGAATAATAATATACACAGTATATTAAAAAGGGCAGCGCGATGCTCAGTATCAGGAATGCTTTTTTTACTCTCTTATTCATTATGTAATATCTATAATTTACAATTTGATTTATGCTGCTTCATCATTTATCACCAGGTCGACAGCGGTTAGCTCCCCCTCCCATTTACTAACTACAGCGGTTGCCATAGCATTACCCAATACATTTGTTGCCGAACGCCCCATATCTAACAACGGATCAATACCTAGTAATAGTGCCAGGCCTGCTTCGGGAATATTAAACATAGAGATAGTACCCGCAATTACCACCAGCGATGCTCGCGGAATACCAGCCATACCCTTACTTGTGAGCATTAATATTAACAACATGGTAATTTCATGAATGAACGATAGATGAATACCATAAACCTGGGCTAAAAATACCGATGCAAAGGTCATATACATCATCGAGCCATCTAAATTAAAAGAATAGCCTAATGGCAGTACAAAGCTCACGATTTTGCTGTTACAGCCAAACTGTTCAAGCTCCAATAATAATTTAGGATATGCGGCCTCGCTGGTTGAAGTACCGAAGGCCACCAGCATGGCATCCTTAATACGGTTAACCAAATTAAACACACGTGTTCTCAGCACAAAAAAGCCCGCTAAAACTATAATCAGCCATAATATTAACAACGAAAAATAAAATTCGCCAATAAATATGGCGTAAGTAGATAATACACCTAAGCCCTGTTTTGCAACCACGGCGGTTATAGCACCAAAAACCGCCAATGGGGCCAATAGCATAATATAACCTGTTATTTTAAAAATAACATGCGCTATAGCATCCATTGCTTTTATTACGATTTGCCCCATATCGCCTATTGCTGCTGTTGCGATACCAAAAAACAAAGAAAATACTACAATTTGCAGGATCTCATTATTAGCCATCGCCTCAAAAAAACTTCGGGGTACTACATGGTTTATAAAATCTTTCAGCGTAATTCCCGTCGCCTTTATATCGGTACCCAAATGGCTATCAGGTAATGCAAGGTGCATTTCTACTCCCGGTTCAAAAAAGTTAACTAATAACATTCCCAGTAGTAGCGACACTAACGTCGCGCTTAAAAACCATAGCAATGTTTTGCCACCGATTCTGCCGACTGCATTGATATCGCCCAATTTGGCAACACCCACCACCAGCGTAGTAAAAATCAGCGGGCCGACGATCATTTTAATCAGTCTTAAAAATATATCGCTTAGAATGGTAAAACCTTCCAGTTTATCGTCTCGTAAGGAATCGTTAGTGCTGCGGATAGTTACTTGTGCAGTTTTTGCAAGCTTAAGGGATTTATATTCTGCGGTTGTGGTATCTTTTACAGTAAGTAAATGTGTGCTAATACTTTTTATAGCTACATCTGCGGTACTAATTTTGCTGTTGATATTAACGATAACATTTACATTATATATATAACCGGCTATCACCCCTAAAACAAGGGCAATAAATATATATAACGTCAGTTTGCTTTTTTTCATTTACCTTAATGAGGGCGCAAAACTACAAAATTTAGTTACTTTGCTGAAATATATAACATGAGCATAACAGCCTACGGATTACAGGACATCAAAAAAGAAATTCAGCATTTGCGGCCTGAGCAAATTACTGAGTTATGCCTGCGGCTGGCCCGTTATAAAAAAGAGAATAAGGAATTAATGGCCTATTTATTATTTGAGGCTGATAATGAATCTGCATTTCTTGAAAAAGTAAAAGCCGAAGCTGGCTTTATGTTTAGCCAGTTGCCTGTACATAGCTATAATGCCGCTAAAAGTATGCGTAAGATATTGCGACTTTTAAGTAAGTATACCAAATTTACCGGATCAAAACAGGCAGAGATTGACTTGCTGATGAACTTTTGTAATAACTATATTAATTACACGGATAGAAAGGTGTCGTATAAACCGTTGCGGTTAATTTTAATTAGACAGGTTATTAAAATTAAAGCGCTTATTGCTAAGTTGCATGAGGATTTACAATATGACCACAGCCAGGGATTTAACGCGATGCTTGAGGAAGCTGAGACAAAATTCCCATGGTTTTACAAACATGATTATGCTTTGTAACATATATCATGTTGCTACATCTAAACATAAAGATTATAATTAATTATAAGTGGATACTAAAGAGCTAGCATTTAAGAAGATTTTTGAAGCTAATTCAAAAAAAATATTCCACTTATGTTATGGATACACGGGGGACGATGATGCTGCGAATGACCTTTTACAGGAGACCTTTTTAAAAGTTTGGCAAAATTTAGATAAGTTCCGTAATCAGGCACTAATATCAACATGGATATACCGGATTGCTGTGAACACCTGTTTAACTTACCTTCGAACGGAGAAGCGCCAGGGTAAGGAAGAACTTACACCACAACTGGCAGAAACACGGCGCGAGGAATTTTCGGAAAAGAACGAGCAGGTTGCTTTGCTATACAAGTGTATATCTAAACTGGAAGAATCGGAAAGAATTATTATAACATTGGTGCTTGATGAAGTGCCTTATCCCGAAATAGCGGAAGTATCGGGAATATCAGAAGGGAATTTGAGAGTGAAAATTCATCGTATTAAACAGAAATTGACAGAATTATATAATCAATATGAAAGACTTTGATCACTTAATGTCGGTTTGGCAAGCACAGCCAAAGCAGGATCAGCTTTCGGTTGACGAGGTGCTGCGGCAAGTAAAAAAGGGAATAAGAAGTATCACCAGCCAACTGTACTGGGGTATTGTGGCTATGGGTGCTGTGCTGGCCTTAACGTTTTTAATACTATTCTTTTTTGTATTCCAATCATGGCTAACTTATGTGGGTATCACCATTATGCTGGTAACCATGCTTTTGTATTCCATAATGATTATTCGTAATTACCGGATACTTAATAAGCGCGACTCAACCCTTAACCCTACTGAATACCTACAAGACCTGAAGGAATATCAAAAAAACAGGGCAAAAGTTGCGGGTTGGTTCTATTACCTGTATGTGCTATTGATCAGCCTTGGGCTGTCTCTTTACTTTGTAGAAGTGCTGCGTAACTCCACTATTTTATATAAAGTATTGGTATATGGATTGACCTTCGTGTGGATCATGTTTTTAACCTTCTATTACAAAAAGCGAATCTTTAAAAACGAGGAAGAAAAACTCAACCTTATTATTGAGAAATTAGAGAGATTGCAAGGGCAATTTGAATAAGCATGCTAAAAATTATTAAAGTACAGCCATCTGACCTTGCTACACTCTTAACTATCAGTAAAAAAACATTTTATGATGCTTTTTTGCATTTGAATGATCCTGGTGATATTGAAGCTTATGTAACCTCAGCTTTTAATGGTGATAAACTGTTATCCGAATTAACCAATCCTCTTTCGGCGTTTTACTTCGCGATGCTTAATGGGCAATCTGTTGGTTATATCAAATTGAATTACTCATCGGCACAAACAGAATTTCAACACGAACACGGTGTTGAGGTTGAGCGGATATATGTATTGGCTGATCAGCAAGGCAAGAGAATAGGTAACCAGCTTTTAGACTTCGCGATAAACACCGCCACTGAAAGTGACTTGCAATACATTTGGCTTGGCGTTTGGGATAAGAACTTTAATGCTATCCGTTTTTATGAGCGCAATGGTTTTAAAATATTTGACAGCCATCCATTTACTTTAGGCACTGATTTGCAAACCGACCTATTGATGAAGCGGGAGTTATTACCAACCTAATCCTTTAAAAAGGAAAATCATTGCTGTCGCGAGTTTAGCGCAGCGTAACTCGTGACATTGCATGAAGTAAGCTTCCAGCTTACTCATATATTTATTCTATATTATAATATCAATTAACCCCTTATCACCGGTATAGTCCCTTGCGCTGCTATATAAATAGTGAGCGGGTTCATCAACCCAACCAGCCTTAACCGGGTTGTTATGGATGTAATCCATCTTTTGGTCGATAATATTATTACTCCACAATTCAATTGGATGATTACCTTGTTGCCAAAACTGATATTGTTCGTTATTGGGATTAGCTTTGCCTTCCCGTTCAAAAAACCACAATAACCAATCTCTCCTGCTTTCTTGCATATTTTCAGTAATGGCTTTAACAAGTGTTTTTGAGGTGTGCCTTTTCATATCTCTTAAAATGTCAGGCATAGGTTTGCTTTTTGTGCTGATAATCATATGAACATGATTACTCATAATAACCCAGGCATATAATTCAAGCGCCTTATTAGCTATGCAATAATTTATACTATCAACTAAAACATCTTTGTATTGCCTTCGGGTAAAAACATCTATCCATCTTATAACTGAAAAGGTTACAAAATACAGTCCTTCCTTGTTGTGAAACTTATAATTACTACTCATCTTAATATAATATTTTCGGTTTTTAAGCTGTAAGCTTTAACCATGCTTTGTCACGAGTTACGCTGCGCTAAACTCGCGACAGCTTCCTAATCCTTTAAAAACGGGTTAAAATTGCGGGTTCCGATTTCCATCCCGACTGCCCTGCACACCGTTTTTTCGCCAAATTTAAAATTGATCTTATCCATTGCCTGGTAAAGGCGGATGCGCTGCTCGTTATCCTCAAACAAGTTTATTTGGTAACTCCCGGTACAAAGCTGACTCAGCCTAACTCCTATCAGCCTTATCTCCCGCTGTTTGTTCCAGGCGTTTTTGAACAGATTTTTTATCCCCGGTATTAAAATATGCTCTGCTGCTGTAAGCGGGATTTTTTGCTGTTGAGTATGCGTTTCAAAATTGCCGTAACGGATTTTTATAGCCAGGCATGATGCTAACTTATTTTCTCTACGGAGTTTGCCTGCTAATTCCTCCGTCATGGAGGTGATGATGGTTTCCAATGTACGCGCGTCAGATACATTGGTGTTAAAAGTATGTTCAGTAGAGATGGATTTTCTATCTGAATGAGGCGTTATTTCACTGTAATCAATTCCCCTTGCTTTTTCCCAGATCCATCTGCCCGATTTACCGAAAACTGTTTCTAAAAAACGTAATTCCACACGTTGTAAATCGCCAATTTTTTCAATTCCGTATTGGTAAAGCTTACCCGCGGTGCTTTCTCCCAGTCCGGGGATTTTTGATATAGATAGTGGCGCTAGAAACTCCATTTCTTTACCATGGGGTACAAAAAGCTGTCCGTTTGGTTTAGCTTTATTGGTAGCCATCTTGGCGATGGTTTTGCCGGATGCCATGCCGAATGAAATAGGCAATTTAGTTTCTGTGATTATCCGCTGGCGCAGCTGCGTTGCCAGTTGATAAGGGTCAAAAAAACGATCAGTGCCGGTTAGGTCGATGTAGAACTCATCGACAGAAGACTTTTGATAAAGTGGTACCATTTCATCGATAATTTTAGTGACTTGTGCCGATGCTTCAGAATAACGGGCATGATTTCCATGAATAACAATTGCATCTGG
This sequence comes from Mucilaginibacter tundrae, assembly GCF_013408825.1. GTDB lineage: Bacteria > Bacteroidota > Bacteroidia > Sphingobacteriales > Sphingobacteriaceae > Mucilaginibacter. The sequence continues at coordinate 262,497 of NZ_JACCBZ010000004.1, read as the reverse complement.
ACATAACTTTAAGGCTTGGCGTGTAGGCATTGCGGAGTGAACCCCGAACTTTCTCGTTTCATAACTGCATGACGCCACCACCCCACGATCAGCCGAACCTCCAATTATTACCGGCTTACCAATCAGCGACGGATCAAACAACCGCTCTACCGACACGAAAAACGAATCAAGGTCAATGTGAACTATATATCGCTTGTTACTCACTTAGCAAAGATAAAAAAGATTTATATATTTACTAATATTTTTAGCAATTTTGATTTATATCCATTGTTATGAGTGATTATAAAGATTACATGATTTTGCTCTCGCCTTCAGAGAACATCAATATGCAGGTAAAGAAATTTAAACAAGCAAGTGTACGGTTGATAGGCGAATTTGAAAGTATGCATAGCAAGGCTCATATCAGCTTAAAAAACTTGCACCGCCAAAAAGCCCATTGGGTAGAGCCATTATTTGAGCAATTGGAAAAAGAACAGTCACTAATTGAGCCCATGACTTTACAAATCAATGGCTTCGCGACATTTTTGCCAACAGATTTTACCACTATTTATGCGGCGATCAAATCAACGCCCGAAATGGAAGATTGGTTTAAGCGGATAAGGAAAAGTCTTAACGAGAAAAAGGCGGTGCCGCACATAACCATCGCCCGGCAAATACCCAATGCGCTTGCCAAAAAGCTTTGGCCTAAATTTAAGGACAGGCAATGGAATGATGAATTTGAAATTGATAGACTAACTATTTTACAACGGGAAACATTCGGTGCAGATAAGTACTGGAAACCCTTTAAAGAGATCCGTTTTAGAGGAACCGCTGATTATAATTACCTGATGCAGGTTAAAAAAACGAGGGAAAGCAAGGTAATTAAAGATATTGACGAGCAACAGATCAGTCTATTTTGATATTACTTTTGATTTTACTCAAATGTAAATCAATGGCTTATCCCTATTTTAACAATTTATTAACTGCAAACAAACGCTTTTTCTATATTTGCGGCGGGATAAGTCTTTTACGGCCAGCTCCTCTTGAACTCCCCCAGGGTGGGAACGCAGCAAGGGTAGAGAGTTGAGCGGCGCGATAAAAGTAGCTTATCCCATTTTTGTTTCTTCTCATATTCCGCCATAGTTCTGCCGAATAAATATCTATAACCTTCTCTCCCATTCTTAGCAAAAACTTTATATTCGCTGTGCAATCATTAAACTGGATCATTATGCACATTTTCAAGAAAATCAGCACTTTATTATTGCTGTTTCCCTGTACCGTCATCGCGCAAAGCGCCATGCAAACTAACCCATTGCTTATTCACTCCAATAGCCCCATCGCTTTCAATAAGGTAGATGCAACAGTTATTAAACAAGCAACGGAAACGCTTATCAAAGTTTCTGATTATCGCATCCATAAATTGGTGGCTACCCCGGACGGTAAAAGAACAGTTACCAATACCTTAATGGGCTTTGACGAGTTGAATTATGATTTAACTGATCTTGGTGCGAAATTAAGTGTTATCGCTTCCACTTACCAGGATGATGCTACACGTAACGAGGCTAATGATCAGTTGGAAAAACTGTCATCCTATGGCAGCGATCTATATTTAAACGAGCCGTTATATAAAGCCTTGAAATCCTTTGCATCATCGGCAGCAGGAAAACAACTATCGGCAACACAAAAGAAATTTATACACGAAAACCTTATCGATTTCGAGATCAATGGGATGAAATTAGATGCCAATGGCCGCAAAAGGCTAAAGGTCATAAACGACAAAATAATAGACTTTGGGAATCAGTTTGATAAAAATTTAGCTGAGTTTAAAGATAGTGTAGCATTTTCACGTGCAGAGCTTGATGGCTTGCCGGAACAAACAATTGCCCCCTGGAAAAGAGCGAGTGATAAATATATGGTTAGGGTTAATGGCCCTAATTATATTAACATTATGCAATCGGCAAATTTGGGCAGTACACGCCACACCATGTACTTAAAATATCAAAACCGTGCGTATCCTGCAAATATGGTAGCATTAGACAGTTTATTTCATTATCGCCAGAAATTAGCTGATGAACTGGGATATAAAACCTATGCGGAGTATGCTTTAGTTACAAAAATGGCAGGTAAACCAAGTACGGTGTGGGCCTTTCTTGATGATCTGCAAGCAAAGCTAACTCCACATGTGGGCCCTGAACTTGCTGAATTGAAAGAGATCAAACAAGCAAAAAATCCAAATGAGCCAACTACGATACAGCCCTGGGATATTGCTTTTTACAGCAAAAAATTATTAGACAATAAGTATAAGCTGAACACCGATGAGGTAAAACAATACTTCGAGATGAATAATACCATACAAGGTATGTTCACCGTATATCAAAAGCTGTTCAACATCAGCATACATGAAACTCATAGCGTACCGGTTTGGAACGATAAGATAAGATCATATGAATTATACATGGATGGCAAAAAGATGGGAACATTCTTTCTCGATCTTTATCCCCGCCCTAATAAATATACCCACTTTGAAACCTCACCTATCGCGCAATATCGCATAGCCAATGGCAAAGAGGTTTTACCTGTGGGTACATTAATATGCAACTTCCCGGAAGGCACGGCAACAGAACCATCGTTATTAGAACATGAAGATGTGATTACCATGTTTCATGAGTTTGGCCATTTGATACATTTCCTGCTTTGTCACCCTGCAATAAGTTCACAATATGCATTTGGGGTAAAGGGTGATTTTGTTGAAGCGCCATCGCAATTTTTGGAAAATTTTTGCTGGAACTATGATTGCCTGAAGCTTTTCGCTAAAAACTACAAAACCGGCGCAGTTATGCCAAAATCATTATTCGATAAAATGAAAGCGGCGCAAAATGCCGGTGTTGCTATTCAATATATCAGACAGGTATCTTTGGCCAAACTGGACTTTACTTATGAAGACCGTTATAACAGCATAAAAGACAAAGGAATTGACCAGGTAGAAAAAGACCTGTGGACCTTAAACCAAACACCTTACCCGGAAGGCAGTCACTTTATATGCGGGTTTACGCATTTGAACAGCTATGGCGCAAACTATTATGGCTATTTATGGTCTAAGGTATATGCGCAGGATATTTTCTCGATATTTGAAAAACATGGTGTGCTTGATCAGGCAACTGGTGTGAGATACCGTAAAGAAATATTGCAGGAAGGTGCCCAGGAAGATGAAATGGCCATGTTAAGGCACTTTTTAGAAAGAGAGCCGAATTCGGCTGCGTTTTTAAAGTCCTTGGGAATAAAATAATAATATAATAAGCTTCCTTGTCATCTGAGCGTAGCGAAGAATCTGTATAGCGTAAACCGACTTACAGATTCTTCGCTACGCTCAGAATGACAAGAGGTGAAATAAAAATATAATACATGCTCGATATACTCATAATAGGTAGTGGCCCCATTGGATTGGCTTGCGGATTGGCGGCACAGCGGGCGGGATTAAGTTTTTTGATTATTGAAAAAGGCTGTCTGGTTAATTCTTTATACAACTATCCGTCTACCATGACTTTTTTCTCTACATCAGAGAAATTGGAAATTGGCGGAATACCGTTTGTAACCATCAACAACAAACCGGTACGTGCAGAAGCTTTGGAATATTATCGTCGTGTGGCAACGTCAAGGCATTTACCTATCAATTTATTTGAGGAAGTTACCAATATTAGTAAAGATGATAATGGATATATCATCACTTCAACGAAAGGAGCGTATCACGCTAAAAATGTGATACTGTCAACCGGATTTTATGATATATCAGTTAATTTGAATATCCCCGGTGAAGATCTACCCAAGGTAAAACACTATTATCTCGATCCGCATTATTATGCCATGCAAAAAGTGATTGTGGTAGGTTCAAGTAATTCGGCTATCGACGTGGCATTAGAAACTTACCGCAAAGGCGCGGATGTTACCCTGGTTGTTCGTAGTGATGAAATTAGCAGCCGTGTTAAATATTGGGTAAGGCCAGATATTATCAACCGAATAAAAGAAGGCAGTATCAAAGCCTATTTTAATTCTAATCTGAAAGCTGTTCGTGAATACGAAGTTGATATTGATACGCCGGATGGCACCATTACCATCCCCAATGATTTTGTAATGGCGATGACGGGATATAAGCCCAATTTTACCTTCCTGAAAAAGATGGGTATTAACTTATCCGAAGATAAATATATTCCGCAATATAACCCCGATACCATGGAAACCAATATGCCCGGAATGTATCTGGCCGGTGTGGTTGTAGGTGGTTTAGATACCCATTTATGGTTTATTGAAAACTCGCGTGTACATGCCGATATGATTATTGATGATATTGTGCACAAAAGGCTGTAATAGCCCTATATTTTAGTGTATTTACTACACAAAGTATCATTTTGAACACTCATTTGTAATAAAATAGGGTTTAAATGATTTAAAAGCATTTTTTTACTTGCATAAATAAAAATTAATGTAAACTTTTGCAGTAAATTAAAAAAGCATAAAAAATGATCCACCAAAGCATAAATAAGTTAGTAATCAAAGCAAAATTTGCTCCGGTTACCGCTGCTTTGTGTACCACTTTCGTTTCTCCATCACGACGAAGGCTATTTATGCCACGGGTTTAATTTACATTCTAAATAGCCCTCATGAAGTTTAAAATAAACTTCTTCCCCAAAAAACCATTTAACAATTACAGCCTCACGGCTAATAATTTTACGGTAATCCTTCTACTATAATGACTATACAAGATTTTGACATACTGGTTGCTACTGCACAACATGTTGATTATGCCCCGCAAATTTGCGATGAAATGGCTGAATCGGCAAAAGCGCGTGGAACAGGTATTGCACAACGCTCGCCGGAATACGTTGCAAATAAGATGCTGGAGGGCAAAGCGGTAATTGCACTACATAAGGAAGGCACCTGGGCAGGTTTTTGCTATATTGAAACCTGGAGTCATGGCGATTTCGTGGCAAACTCGGGATTGATTGTTAGTCCGCAGTTTAGGAAAGTTGGCTTGGCGAAAGCCATCAAACATAAAATATTCGAATTATCGCGCACAAAATACCCTGAAGCAAAACTGTTTGGCTTAACAACCGGATTGGCGGTAATGAAAATCAATAACGAGCTTGGTTACGGCCCTGTTACCTATTCAGAACTTACCCAAGACGAGGATTTTTGGAAAGGATGCAAAAGCTGTGTTAACTATGACATTTTAACCAGTAAAGAGCGTAAAAATTGTATGTGCACCGCCATGCTTTTTGATCCGGCCGAAAAACAAAAAGAGATTGAGGATAAGATTAAGAAGCTAACGCATAAGGCTACCTTGCTTGAGCGGATTGAGAACGCCATTAAAAAAACAATTAATCACGAATAATAACACGTTTCACAACATATTCACCCAATGAAGAAAAAAGTAGTATTAGCTTACAGCGGCGGTTTAGATACATCATTTTGCTGCATATATTTAACTCAGGATTTAGGTTATGAGGTACACTCGGTTATTGTTAATACCGGTGGCTTTAGCGAAGAGGAACTAAAGGGTGTTGAAGAACGCGCCTATAAAATGGGTGTAACATCTCACCATGTGGTTGATGAAACTAAAAACTTTTACGATACCTGCGTTAAGTATTTGATATATGGTAATGTATTAAAAAACAACACCTATCCGCTTTCGGTAAGCGCTGAGCGTGTGAGCCAGGCAACAGCTATTGCAAATTATGCTAAAGAGATCGGCGCAGAGGCTGTTGCTCATGGCAGCACCGGTGCGGGTAACGACCAGGTGCGTTTTGATATGATATTTAATATCCTGGTACCGGATGTTCAGATCATCACCCCTATTCGTGATTTGAAGTTGAGCCGCGAAGCGGAAATCCAATACCTGAAAGATCATGGTGTGGAAATGAACTTCGAAAAAAATAAATACTCTATAAACAAAGGTATCTGGGGTACATCAGTTGGTGGTAAGGAAACGTTAACCTCAAATTTAGGTTTACCTGAGGATGCATGGCCAACACAAGTTAGCGAAACTGGAACCCGTAATATTGAACTTGAATTTGAGCAGGGTGCATTAATTGCCGTTGGTGGTGAGAAATACGACCATCCAACAAAAGCGATACAAGCATTGCAAGCTATTGCCGGTCCTTATGGCGTTGGTCGTGATATACACGTGGGTGATACCATTATTGGTATTAAAGGCCGCGTTGGTTTTGAGGCCGCAGCACCAATGGTGATCATCAAGGCGCATCATACTTTGGAAAAACACGTGCTAACCAAATGGCAATTATCTTGGAAAGATCAGCTATCTTCATTTTACGGTAACTGGCTACATGAAGGACAATTTCATGATCCGATTATGCGTAACATAGAAGCATTTTTGAATGATACGCAGTTAAATGTTAGCGGTAAAGTGTTTGTCCAACTGAATCCATACAGATTCCAGGTTGTTGGTATTGAGTCGGATCATGACTTAATGTCGAACAAATTTGGCACTTATGGCGAAATGAATAATTCATGGAGCGGCGAAGATGTGAAAGGGTTCTCGAAGATATTCGGTAACCAGGTAATGATTTATCATAAAGTAAATAACCACGAATAACATGGAGAACCCCGTTTTTTCAAAAAGTGAATGTTTGAGCCACTATAAATGGGGTGATGATTGTTATGGATGGAATTTTATTGATACGGACACGTTATCGGTAAAACAAGAGTTAATGCCACCTGATACTTCCGAACAATTGCATTATCATGAAAAATCTTCCCAGGTATTTTTTATCCTGAAAGGAAAAGCAACTTTTACTATCGATGGCGTTGAAAGTGTTTTGAAACCTGAGCAAGGGATTGAAATCAAACCCGGTCAAAAGCACTTCATCAGTAATAAAGAAAATAGCGATTTAGAGTTCATTTTATACTCAACACCTTCAACGAAAAATGACAGGATCAACATTAAATAAAATTAAAGCCGGAATAATTGGAGGTGCGGGCTATACAGGCGGCGAAATGTTGCGGATTTTAGTTAACCATCCGAATGTCGAAATTGACTTTGTAAATAGCAAAAGCAATAGCGGCAACTATATTTATGAGGTACACACCGATTTATTTGGCGATACAGACTTGAAATTCAGCGGCGATTTATCGTATGATATTGACGTGTTATTTTTATGCGTTGGCCATGGTGATGCGAAGAGGTTTTTGACAGAAAGCGACATTCCGGATAATATTAAAATTATTGATCTGAGTCAAGATTTCAGATTAAATCAAAACGCGAAAATCAATAATAAGAGTTTTGTTTATGGTTTACCTGAGTTACAACGCGAGACGATAAAAACGGCTCAAAATATAGCTAACCCAGGTTGCTTTGCCACTTGTTTACAGTTAGGCTTATTGCCTTTGGCTGCAAGCAATAATTTGAACAGCGAAGTTCATATCACAGCTACCACAGGTTCAACAGGTGCGGGACAAAGTCCATCGGCTACAACTCATTTTACGTGGAGAAACGATAATTTGTCTATCTACAAAGCATTCGATCACCAGCATTTGGGCGAGATCGGGCAATCGTTAAATCAACTGCAACCACATTTTGGTCAAACACTAAATTTCGTGCCGTATCGTGGTGATTATACCCGTGGTATAATCGCATCCATCTATTTAGATACTGATTTAAGTGGAGACGAAGCATTTAAGCTTTACGAAGATTATTATACAGGTCATCCGTTTACACATGTGACCAAACGTAATATTGATCTAAAGCAAATAGTGAACACAAATAAGTGTTTTATCCAGGTGCAAAAATTGGGTAAAAAACTACTGATAACTAGCATAATTGACAATTTAACCAAAGGTGCATCGGGCCAGGCTGTTCAGAACATGAATCTACTTTTTGGATTTGATGAGACCGCAGGACTTAAATTAAAAGCAACCGGATTTTAGATTAGGTGAAAGGATAAAGGTAAAAGGCAAAAGGTTTTATGAGGGATTATAAGAAATTGGAAGTGTGGAAAAGGGCTCATTTGCTAACTAAGCAAATTTATCAAACTGTTTTGCCTCTAATGCCGACTGAAGAACGATTCGCCCTAACCAGCCAATTACGAAGATCAGCATATTCAATACCATTGAATATTGTCGAGGGTTGTGGCAAAAATACAAATAAAGATTTTGCTCATTATCTCGACAATGCATTAGGGTCAGCACATGAGGTAGAATATACTTGCTATTTAATTTATGATGTAGGTTATATTCCTGAAAACCAATACGACTTAGTAAATATTGAAATCAACGAGATAAAAGCTATGCTAATTTCCTTTATAAAATTTTTAAGAGATGAAAAGTGACCTTTTACCTTTATCCTTTTACCTTTAACCTCTAACTAACATGAAGCTATTCGACGTATATCCAATCAATCCGATCAACATTGTAAAAGGTGTTGGCAGCCTTGTTTATGACGACAAGGGCACAGAGTATCTTGATCTTTATGGCGGCCACGCTGTAATTTCCATCGGGCATACTAACCCGCGATACGTTAAGCGATTGGAGGATCAGTTACATCAAATAGGTTTCTACTCCAACTCTATCGAAATCCCTTTGCAAAAGGAATTAGCTGAAAAGTTGGGTAAAGTATCGGGTAAAGAAGATTATCAATTATTCCTTTGTAATTCAGGTGCTGAGGCAAATGAAAATGCTTTAAAACTGGCTTCTTTTTACAATGGAAAAAAGAAAGTGATCGCTTTCAAAAACTCCTTTCATGGTCGTACATCATTGGCTGTTGCGGTTACTGATAATCCTAAAATTGTAGCTCCTATTAATGAAACTGACAATGTAATATTTGTGCCCTGGCAGGATGAAATCGCTTTAGAGCAAGCTTTTGCTGCTAACGAAATTTCATCAGTAATTATTGAAGGGATACAAGGCGTTGGCGGTATACAGGTAGCAAGCGAAAGCTTTCTAAGAAAGATACGCACGCTATGCGATCAATATAATGCTGTATTCATTGCTGATTCTGTACAATGCGGATATGGCCGTACCGGCAAATTCTTTTCTCATGATTTTGCTGGTGTTGATGCCGATATTTATAGCATGGCAAAAGGGATGGGCAATGGTTTCCCTGTTGGCGGTATCATTATATCTCCAAAGATTCAACCTGCTTATGGCATGTTGGGTACCACTTTTGGCGGCAACCACCTTGCTTGTGCAGCGGGGTTAGCGGTACTGGAAGAAATAGAACAAAATAACCTCATGCAAAATGCAGCTGTAGTTGGTGACTATTTAATTACTGAATTAAAGAAATTTAGCCAGGTTAAAGAAGTGCGTGGGCGTGGTTTAATGATTGGTATTGAGTTGCCTGCTGAATTAGCAAACGTTAAAAAGGACTTACTTTTCAAACAACACATATTTACCGGCGAAGCAAAACCAAACGTGATCAGGCTTTTACCGGCGCTTAATTTAACTAAAGCGTACGCGGATAGATTTTTAGAAGCATTTACAACTGTATTAAATCAACAATTAGTCCCTTCTTCTTAAGTTGAAGAAAGCCCATAGCCTATGAAACTTTTCACTTCTGTATACGATGTAACTGATATTAACGCACTTGCTGCGGAGGCTTTGCAATTAAAGCAAAACCCGTATTCGCACCAGCATTTGGGTAAAAATAAGACTTTAGGGTTAGTTTTTTTAAACCCGAGCCTACGTACACGTATGAGCACCCAAAAAGCGGCCTTAAATTTAGGCATGAATGTAATGGTGCTTAATATGGATAAGGAAGGCTGGGCACTGGAATTGCAGGACGGTGTAGTGATGAACGGTTCTACCGTAGAGCACATCCGCGAAGCGGCGGCAGTATTAGGTCAATATGTTGATATAATCGGGGTTCGCTCCTTCCCGGGTTTAAAGAATCGTGATGAAGATTATAACGAGGAAATATTCAACAAGTTCGTTAAGTATTGTGGGGTACCTGTTGTGAGTTTAGAGTCGGCTACCCGCCATCCATTACAAAGTCTGGCTGATTTGGTGACAATTACTGAATTAAAAATAAAACCTCGTCCTAAAGTGGTATTAACCTGGGCTCCTCATATAAAACCATTGCCACAAGCTGTACCCAACTCTTTTGCAGAATGGATGTGTAAGGCTGATGTTGATTTTACTATTGCTCATCCTAAAGGGTATGAACTAAGTACTGATTTTACTAATGGTGCAACCATCACCCATAATCAGGATGAGGCTTTGGCTGACGCTGATTTTATCTACGTAAAAAATTGGTCGGCTTTTGAGCCTTACGGTAAGATATTGCCGGGTAACGAAGATTGGATGTTAACTAACGAGAAGTTGAAGGTAACCAATGATGCTAAAGTAATGCATTGTTTACCAGTACGCCGTAATTTGGAGTTGTCTGATGAAATACTAGATGGGGCATCATCAATTGTAGTGCATGAAGCAGGTAACCGCGTATGGGCTGCCCAGGCTGTTTTAAAACAAATGCTGGAATCATTATAAAATGTACATACCAAAATTCAATACTTTCCCTGATAAAAATGAAGTTATCAGTTTTATGCGGAAGTATAGTTTTGGTACGATTATAACTTCTGAAAACAACCTGCCCATTGCAGCGCATTTGCCTTTTTTGATAGAAGAAAAGGATGATCAAATAATTATCTCCTCGCATTTTGCCAAAGCAAACTCACAGGCATTGAACGTTAATGGTAATACAAATCTTGTAATTTTTACCGAGCCGCATGCGTATATCTCACCCAAAAACTACCCGAAAGACGCAGAAGTACCCACATGGAATTATATAGCGGTACATGCCTATGGTAAAGCACGCTTATTAAATGGCGAGCAAGAACATCTTGATCTGCTCGAAAGAACCATCAAAAATTATGAGGCCGAATATTTCGACCAATGGCAAAAATTACCGCATGAATTCAAGTCGAAAATGATAAAAGGTATTGTGGGGTTTGAGCTCGTAGTAACTGATCTACAGGCTAAAAGTAAACTCAGCCAAAACCGTAGCGAAGTTGAAAAAGAAAATATTATTCATTCTTTAAGCGAAAGCCCATCAGAAAGTGAGCGGGAAATCGCTCGATACATGTCCTCTTTGAAGAAGCATTAAGCTTCTTTATTTCTAAAGGAAAAATTGATAACCTTATTTAGCGTGAGCCCTTGTATCACTATCGAAAATATAACCACAAAATAACTTCCTGCTAAGATAATTTCCCTGTAAATAGAATGTGGCAGGGATAATGCCAATGCTATAGATATGCCGCCACGCAAGCCTGCCCATGTTAATATATTTACATTGGCATAATTAATTTGCAGCGATCGCCGTAGGAAGGTAACTGGTAAAGCGATACTGATCCATCGGGCTATCAACATTAATACAATCACTAAACTTCCCGTTATAAAGTAATTAGTGATAAAGGAAAGGTTTATCATCTGTAGGCCGAGCATAACAAATAATATAGTGTTTAACATCTCATCAACCAGCTTCCAGAATTTTTCCAGCGCTTCATGCGAATGTTCTTTAACATCAGAGTTGATGGAACGGTTGCCCATAAATAATCCGGCAGCTACTACCGCCAACGGAACTGATAAACCCGCATAAATACATATCAAAGAAATACTCATTACCAGCGCCAGCGAAACCAGTACAATTGTTTGAAAATCATTAATAGAACGCATCAGCCGATATGCAAAAAACCCCATGAATACACCTAAGGCTATCCCGCCGAAAACTTCTCTAACAAACAAAATAGCAGTCTTCGCAAAATCAATATTGTCTGTCCCGGTTCGGGTAATTTCAAGCAAGGTGATAAATAGTACTAATCCTACTCCATCATTAAATAAAGATTCACCGGTTATGATCATTTCTAAATGTGATGGCAGCTTTGATCCTTTGATCACGGCAGCAACCGCAACCGGGTCTGTTGGTGATATCAATGCGCCGAATAAAAAGCAATAAATAATGTTGACATGGATATTAAATAACAAACCCACATAATGAAACAGCAGCCCGAAAACGGCAGTTGATATAATAACACCAACGGTGCTTAATATCATTACAGGTGCCATTTCTTTCCGCAACTTCTTGGTATCTACATTAAGTGCTCCGGCAAATAGCAGGAACCCTAACATAATATCGAGTACAACTTTTGAGAAATCGATATTTTTAGCCAATAGCGTCAAATACTTGGCAATATAAGGGTCTGACTCATCTACGATCAGCGTAATAATGGATACAACTACCGCGATAGTAATGATACCTATTGTGCCCGGCAATTTAATAAACCGGGCATTTATGTAAGAGTAAACTGCGCTAACAATTACAAGAAGGGCTATAATTATAAACAGATCCATATCAGTTGAATTAAAAGCCGCTCAGGCAAAAATATTGTTACTTAGCTACAGGCTCCGTCATCATGGTTTCGGTATTAAAATACCTAACGACCAGCCTATTGTCGCTGTTTCTATTAAAATAATTAAGGAACCATGTTAAAAATACGCTTAGCTTGTTACTAAAACCCGCAAGCGTTAATATATGCACAAAGCCCCACAATAACCAGGCAAAAAATCCCTGGAAATGAAATATGCCCAAATCTGCCACAGCCTTGTTACGACCAATAGTAGCCAATGAGCCTTTGTCAAGATATTTAAAAGGCACTGTTGGTTCACCTTTAATTAAATGTAAGATATTTTTCGCCAAATGCTGCCCCTGTTGCATCGCCGCCGGCGCAACCCCTGGTAACCCGTTAGGCATATCTGTAGTGATCATAGCCGCAACATCACCTATGGCAAAAACATTTTCATAACCATTAACACGGCTAATTTCATCTGTTAATATACGGCTACCACGGGTAATAGTATGCTCGGGTATCCCTTCAATTAATTCCCCTTTTACCCCTGCTGCCCAAAACACATTTTTAGTGTGGATTACCTTACCATCATCAATTTTAAGTTCATAACCATCATAACTCTGCACATGTACGCTATTATAAATGGTTACTTCGCCTTTTTCTAGAAATTCTTTGGCTTTTTGAGATGCTTTCGGCGTCATGGCTGCCAACAGTCTATCCTTACCTTCCACTAAATACACTTTCATGTGTTGCTTTTTTAAGCCATGGTAATCTTTCATCAAAATTAATTGCCGCATTTCGGCTAATGCTCCTGACAGTTCAACACCTGTAGGCCCACCGCCAACAACCACAAAAGTCATTAAGGCTTCTCGCTCATTATAAGTTTTGGTTACCAGTGCTTTTTCCAGGTTCTGAAGGATCAAGCTCCTAAGATTCAATGCTTCGGGGATATTTTTCATCGGCATGGCATAGTGCTCGATCTCCTTATTGCCGAAAAAATTGGTGTTTGATCCGGTGGCCACTACTAAATAATCATAGCTTATATCACCAATATCTGTAGTTACTGTATTGCTCTCCGGATTGATCTTTTTAACATCAGTCAGGAAAAACCTGAAGTTATCTTGTTTAGTGAATATCCTCCGAATAGGAAAACCTATTGAATCAGCGGGGATGGCCCCCATTGCTACCTGGTAAAGTAAAGGTTGAAAGGTGTGATAATTATGTCGGTCAAGCATCATCACCTTTACAGGTGCACTTTTAAGATGTTTTGCTAATTGTATTCCTCCAAATCCCCCGCCGACTATAACAACGCGAGGTACGCTTTTATTTGGTGTATCCATATTTTACTATAAGCAATAAAACTACCATTTGTGTTTTAAAATAATGTAATACATATATAATTTATAACAAAATGATATATTAGATACAAAACCAGTAATAACATAGCACGATAAGTAATTTATAAACGTGACCTAATTATTATTTCAATTCAGCATCATTTCACATCAAATAATACGAAGTTGAAGGATATGCATTCCATTTTGATAGGGTTATAATAACTTTAAATAATAATTATTTAGTTATAATACAGTTTTGGGTAAAATTTTATCAAAAAAGGTTTATTGTTGATTAAAATTTAATAATAAACAACTAAAATTTACTATTTTTAACCGCATAGGAGCTAAAACATAATAAAATAATTGCTTTTTTACTTATTTACATGCACGGCCAAAAGGTTATTTTAGCGGAATGGTAGCAAAAGTACTTCTACTTTCGTAAGGTACTATTAAATATATGGATCAGAACAAAAAGGGAATCGCTTTATACATTATAAAAATTGGCGGGAACGTTATAGATAATTCAGAGAATCTACACAATTTTTTGAAAGATTTTACAGCACTGGAAGGATATAAAATATTAGTACATGGTGGCGGAAAAGTAGCCACCCAACTGTCTGAAACATTAGGCATAGAAGCCAAGATGGTTGATGGCAGACGAATTACCGATATTGAAACGTTACGCATAGTTACCATGGTTTATGGTGGCCTTATTAATAAAAATATTGTTGCCCAATTGCAACGGTTTGGCACTAACGCCATTGGCCTTACAGGTGCGGATGGTAATTTTATACGTACAAAAAAACGACCGGTAAAAACTATTGATTATGGTTTTGTGGGTGATGTCGACGAAAAGTCGATAAATCCGGAAAACATAAGCAAATTAATGGACGCGGGCTTCACCCCCGTTTTTTGTGCTTTAACACACGATGGAGAAGGACAATTATTAAACACCAATGCTGATACCATTGCATCGGCGCTGGCGGTTTCATTAGCTGGTTTATATGAAACCACTTTAATATATTGTTTTGAGAAAAAGGGTGTTTTGAAAAATATTGATGATGAGGAATCATTAATAAAAGAGATTGACCCAACACGTTACGAAGAATTAAAACAACAACAAATAATACACAGCGGGATGCTGCCTAAGCTTGATAATGCTTTTACCGCTATTAATTGTGGCGTAAAATCGGTAATTATTGGCCATGCTGCAGATCTCGGCAAGTTAAAACAGAACAACTCATTTGGAACTCGTTTAAGTAAAAACGCATGAATTCACAACAAAATATCGCCATAATTGGCAGCGGAAACATTGGTTTATCATTAGCTAAAGGATTGGTAAAAGGGGGGATATGCAAACCGCAGCAGATTATGCTTACCCGGAGAAATATTTCAACACTGGACGCATTGGCAGACGAGGGTTATTACGTTACAGACAACAATATTAAAGCTGTTAAACGTGCAGACATTGTTGTGTTGGCCGTTTTACCACAACAGTTGAATAAGCTACTCGACGAAATTAAACCGGCTATCAAATCTGAAAAGCAACTGCTTGTTTCTGTCATATCCGGCGTTACCTGCGCTGATATACGTAAACAACTGGATATTAATGTTCAGGTTATCCGCGCCATGCCTAATACAGCTATT
Organism: Mucilaginibacter tundrae; assembly: GCF_013408825.1. GTDB lineage: Bacteria > Bacteroidota > Bacteroidia > Sphingobacteriales > Sphingobacteriaceae > Mucilaginibacter. Next base: position 247,184 of record NZ_JACCBZ010000004.1, on the reverse strand, counting down.
GCTATAGGCCATTCCATGACCTGTATTGCTACAGATAACGGCACCACTAAAAACATTAATCTTGTAAAATCACTATTTGACACCGTTGGTGTGAGCATCCAAATAAATGAAGAATTGATGACCTCTGCTACAGCACTTTGCGCCTGTGGCATAGCCTTCTTCTTAAGATCGATCAGAGCAGCTTCGCAGGGCGGGACTGAAATTGGCTTCCACTCTGCCGACGCGCTTAAAATGGCTGCACAAACCGCCAAAGGAGCTGCTGATTTAATTTTACAATTATCTTCACACCCGGAGCAGGAAATTGATAAGGTAACCTCGCCAAGTGGTTGTACCATTGCTGGCTTAAATGAGATGGAGCATAACGGTTTTAGTTCAGCAATGATTAAGGGCATTAAGCTATCGGCAGATAAGGCTGGTGAATTGTATCATAACGAGAGTTAGCGTTTAATCTCAAACGTGAAAGCTGCATACCTTATCATTTCTTTTGTAATGCTCAACATTGCTTTGTGTTGTGGGCAAATTACCCATCAACGATTTAGAAATATCATAGAGAGTAAACAGCTATCGCAAATTGAATTAAAAAGGAATTTAACTCAATACGATTTCTCTGGATTATTTACCCAAACTGATAATTCTACAGTTTATGGCTTTATAGGAAACAATTGTAACCGGCTTAGAATAAAAATCATCACCATTACTAAAGATCTTTCAAATCCCGACACATACAATGTTTATGGAAAGTCAATGGTCAATAATAATGTAAACGATTTTCATGGTTATATTAAGATATCGGGAATACTTAAATTAAAAGTTACTGAACATGGCTGCGAAAATGATAGTTTATATGAAGGCTATAAAGGCGAGTTTTCAATTATTGGCAATTATTTTCTTAGCGAAAATGCTGAACAAAAGCATGCTGGTATATTTAAGGGTTTATTTAGATCGGACTATTTCATAGATAAGAACAACTATATAAGGTATGATAATATTGAGTACTGTTCTGATGGCTATGCTAACAACCAATTTGTCGGCCAATGGATTAGCAACAAAACCAAATTGATTAAGACGTGCAATTGGGGCGACTATAGGATACCAAAATCTGGTGATTTAGATATTGGCGCAGGTGAGTTTTCCCCTAATGAAAAATATTTACAATTTGGTTGGCAAAGTATCAGAGATGAAGGAACTCAATCAAGCCCTAATTTAAAAGCAGCTAAGCAAATAGAAGCAGCAAAATGGTGGGAATAAACATTAGAATAGTATAATGGATTTTGTACCTTTTGATACCGTCGGACTTACGTTGAGTCAATTTGATAATTTTTACCAAACTTATAATGTGCTTAAAGGTAAGTTCGATATTCAACCAACCGGAAATATTGACTTTCACTTAGATGGCTTTGAGTCGTTTAAATTTTATACTGATGTCAAAATCAGGGGTTCATTCGTAATCAAGCGAGCTAAAAATGATTGTTATGTACTGTTTGTAGAGGTACGTTACAAAACGATGGGTGGTAAGTCAGGCTATACCTATCACCAAGATTATCAAACCTGGGCTATTTCTTATTTAAAACAAGATTTTGGTCGGGTATTGATCCGCAGAGAAACATTAACAGATAAAATAGCAGAGTTAGTTCACCCCGTTGAGATAGATTTTGAAGAAGATAAAGCCTTTAGTGATACCTTTTATGTATTAGCTAATGATCATCAGAAAGCTGTTGCCGGGATTGATCGCAATTTCAGGAACGCGGTTATGGATATCAGATCAGATGATTTTACTATTGAGATCAATGAACATTCGCTGATCATCGGAAACCGTAGTACACTTTCGCCTGAAAGATCAATTCACCTAGCAGAATTTATTGAGCGTATTGCTAATTTATGCTGACGGTAAGCCGTTAAACTTTACAGCGCTTCTGTCAACCTTATGAATATCGGTATTTAAGTAATCTTTTTCTACCAAACCATCTCGCATGCGTACAATGCGGTGAGCATGTTGGGCAATATCTTCTTCGTGCGTTACCAAAATAATGGTGTTGCCTTTATCGTGAATATCTTCAATCAACCCCATTATTTCGATAGATGTTTTGGTATCAAGGTTACCAGTTGGCTCATCAGCCAATATAATAGATGGATTATTGATTAATGCCCTGGCTACGGCCACACGTTGCCTTTGTCCGCCCGAAAGTTCGTTAGGTTTGTGTGTTACACGATTGCCCAGCCCAACATTTTCCAAAGATTTTTTCGCTCTATCAAGTCTTTCATCTCTGCCAATCCCCGCATAAACAAGCGGTAATGCTACGTTCTCTAACGCGCTATTTCGAGGCAATAAATTGAAAGTTTGAAAAACGAAACCAATTTCAGAGTTACGAACTTCAGCCAGATCATTCTCCGTCATGTGGCTAACGTTGATGCCATTTAGTATGTATTCACCTTTACTTGGTGTATCTAAACAACCTAAAATGTTCATCAGGGTTGATTTACCCGAACCAGATGGCCCCATCAATGCCACAAATTCACCCTTATTTATAGTTAACGATACTGATTTAAGCGCATGAATAATTTCAGTACCTATCACATATTTTCGTCCGATATCGTTAATGGTAATTAATGGCTCCATGCGTTTTTGTTTGTTGGACTGCGTAAGTTATTATTTTGTTACACGGATTTAATTTTATTCCATTCTTGTCATTCTGAGCGCGGCGAAGAACCAGTAGGGTGATTTACGCTTTTATAGATTCTTCGCTCCGCTCAGAATGACAAAAGGTAAACTATTTCTCGATTACTTTCGCTACCAGGAAATACTCGTCTGTATGTTTAGGTGCGTTTTTCAGGCCTTCTTCAGTAGTGATCTCTTGTTTAACAACATCTTCACGTAAAACGTTAACCTCATCTGTCATATAAACCAATGGGTCAACGCCTGTAGTATCAATTTCATTTAATTTAGCCATAAAGTCCAGTATCTTACTCATATCCTTTATCATCTCATCCTTCTCATCTTCCGCAAGTTCAAGGCGAGCCAGATTGGCTACTTTTTCAACTGTTTCCTTATCAATTATCATAATGCCGATTGTAGTTTTTGATCCATTATTGCATAAACCTTATCACGCAGCGCATCCGCGTCATCCACGGTCATATTCTTCGTTTCAATGGGCTTATGCACAAATATATGACAAACACCCGGTTTACTGCCATATTTAAGGCCGTCATCCCATAAAACCTTCCAGGTATCTAATGCCGTTATCGGGATTATTGGCATTTTCATCTCAATAGCCAGGCGAAATGGTCCATTTTTAAATTCTACTAATCTGGGTGGATAATTACCGGAGATGGTTCCTTCCGGAAATACCACCATACTCATTCCATTCTCCAAACGCTCTACTGCCTTTTTATAAGCCCGAAAGGATGCCATTGTACTTTTGCGGTTCACTGGTATATCAACCGTACGAAAATACAACCCTGTTACAAATCCATCTAACAATTCCTCTTTTCCCATAAACGAAAAGTTGTTTTTTGTCAGGATACTTACTGCTGTAATATCAAGGTTAGAAGTATGGTTTGGGCACATGATATAAGTACGCGACCAATCGATTGGTTCTTCAAATTCGAATTCATACCTGATCCCGGCAACAATAGAGCTTAAATACCCCCACAAACGTCGCATTTTATTCATGGATTTGTATCGCTCCGGCTTGCGCGAAAAGTAATACATCAGCGGCCAAAGGATAATATAAAAAGTGCCTACACTATAACGATAAAAATAAGTGTGTACCTTTTTTAGGAATAATTTCATTACCCCCAAATGTAAATAAATAGTTAAGTGTTAGAAAAGGTTTATACTATCAATTTTTTTTGATGAAACCATAGACTTTATCACGCACAGACCTACATCATCAGCAATTAGATTAACAGTATATAGGGCTTATGCACATAAAGTGGTTTATCTCCGACCTGTGCCGCATAAAGGTGAATGTGGCTTTTTTAATAGTTTCATCTTTACCAAAAATATAAAAAATCCTTACTTTCGCCACATGGAAACAGTTGTAAGTGGTATCCGTTCAACGGGTAATCTGCATTTAGGTAATTATTACGGTGCTATTCAGAATTTTATAAAAATGCAGCATGAATTTAATTGCTATTTTTTTATCGCAGATCTGCATTCGTTAACCACACACCCCACTCCTGCTGACCTACACAAAAATGTTAAACAGGTTTTAGTTGAGTATTTGGCTGCAGGTATCGATCCTGAGAAGTCTACCATTTATGTGCAATCACATTTACCTGAGGTATCTGAGTTATATCTGTATTTAAATATGAACGCCTATTTAGGCGAGTTAGAGCGCAGTACCTCTTTTAAAGATAAAGTACGCGCCCATCCCGACAATGTGAATGCAGGCCTACTTACCTATCCCGTATTAATGGCTGCGGATATATTGATCCATAGGGCGACGAAAGTACCTGTTGGTAAAGATCAGGAACAACATTTGGAAATGGCCCGTACCTTTGGTAACCGCTTTAATAGATTATACAAAAACGAATATTTCCCCGAACCTTATGCTTTCAACTTCAGCAACAACCTAGTAAAAATACCAGGACTGGATGGCAAAGGAAAAATGGGGAAATCAGAAGGTGAAGGTAACGCAGTATTCTTATCAGATACGCCGGAAGCTATTCGCAAGAAGGTTATGCGTGCGGTTACTGATGGAGGGCCGACTAGCGAAAACCAGGAAAAACCTGTTGAGATACAAAATCTGTTCGACTTGATGACGGTGGTATCAACACCTGATACTTTCGAGCATTTTGATAACCTTTATAATACCTGCCAAATACGTTATGGCGATTTGAAAAAACAATTAGCAGAAGATATGATTATTGCTACCGCACCTATCCGGGAGCGGATCAATGACATTGCTAATGATGAAGTATATTTACGCCAGGTTGCCCGTCATGGTGCAATAAAAGCCCGTGAAAGCGCTCAAAAAACAATTCGTGAGGTAAGGGAGATTATCGGATTTAGAAGTTTTTAATTCTACTCATAGTTGATAGTTCATAGTTCATGGTGTATATTAGTCGGAGTTATTTGTTAATAGCTTTCAGAAACACTGTGTAGGTATTAACTATGAACTATGAACCATTAACTAAATACTAATGCACATTGCTATTGTAGGCAACATTGGAGCCGGAAAAACTACCCTTGCCGAACTGCTGGCCAAAAGCTATGGATGGGATCCACTTTTTGAAGCCGTTGATAATAATCCTTATTTAGAGGATTTTTATAACGATATGAAACGATGGAGTTTCAATTTGCAGATATATTTCCTGAATAGTCGCTACCGCCAGTTAATGGATATACAAGCAACCGGGCGCAATGTAATACAGGATAGAACTATTTACGAAGATGCCTTCATTTTCGCTGAAAATTTGCACGATATGGGGCTAATGACAACCCGTGACTATGAAAACTATCGTGCGATTTTTGATAACATGACTGCTTATATTAAGCCACCAGACTTATTGGTTTATTTAAAAGCATCGGTACCTACACTAGTAAACAATATACAGCGCCGCGGAAGGGAATATGAAATTGGTATACGCATTGATTACCTATCCAAATTAAACGAAAAATACCAGAAATGGATCGGTGGTTATGATTTAGGCAAATTGCTGATAATAGACAAAGATGTAATTGATTTTGCCAACAATACCGAAGATATGGCTACTGTTGTACAATTAATTGAAAGAGAATTAAACGGGTTGTTTTAATCAATGAAAATACTCGGCATTATTCCAGCACGTTATGCGTCTACCCGCTTCCCGGGAAAGCCTTTTGTTGATATTGCCGGCAAAAGCATGATTCAACGGGTTTATGAGCAGGCAAAAAAGTGCCAATCATTAGCCGAGGTTATTGTTGCTACAGATGACGATCGAATATTTGAACATGTCCATGATTTTGGCGGCATTGCTATAATGACATCCCCCGATCACCAAAGCGGCACCGACCGTTGCGCGGAAGTGGCCCTACAACACCCGGAATACGATGTAATCATCAACATCCAGGGTGATGAACCATATATAGACCCGGAACAAATCACCAAAGTTGCGGCCTGTTTTACGAATAAAGATGTGCAACTATCTACTTTGATAAAAAAGATAACTACGCTAGATGAATTGAATAACCCCAACTCACCAAAGGTTATCATCAACAAACATTCTGAAGCAATATATTTTTCGCGTACCCCACTACCCTACTTGCGTGGCCATGAACCAAAAGACTGGTTAAGCCACTTCACCTATTTTAAACATATTGGTATTTATGGTTATCGTGCTGATATTTTGCAACAAGTTACCAAACTGGTGATATCTCCGTTAGAAAAAGCAGAGAGCCTTGAACAGCTACGTTGGGTAGAAAACGGCTACCGTATTAAAGTTGCCGAAACTGAATTAGAGACACATGCCATTGATGTGCCGGAAGACCTCAAAAAACTCAACTTAAGTTAAATAATTACAAAAATATCCTGTTAAACAGTACAGATTTAACAAGAATATTTTATTCTGCTTGACATCTTTGCAATAAAGTATATATTTGCAACAGCTTGTCATATATAGTCATACTATAAAAATGGGACGTTTTAACTTACATCATCTTCATCTGCACCATCGCCACCATATGGCGACCAGATAATTGTATGTTTCAGATTGAAACTCGAACCTCCTTTTTATTTATAGTTAACACCACATCAATTGAAAACATTAAAAATAGCGATCCAAAAATCGGGTCGGCTCAACGAAAAATCCGTTGAACTCCTAAAAAACTGCGGTCTGAATTTTGAAAATTACAAAAGTTCATTGATCTCGCCGGTTTCCAACTTTCCTTTAGAAATCCTTTTTCTTCGTGATGACGATATTCCTGAATATGTTCAAGACGGCATTGCCGATTTGGGTATAGTCGGCGAAAATGTTATTGAAGAAACCGAGGTAAAGGTTAATTACCTGCAAAGGTTAGGATTTGGTAAATGCTCTTTAAAAATAGCAGTGCCGAATAATAATTCAATAACCAAACTGGAGCAGCTAAATGGTAAGTCAATTGCTACTACCTACCCGGTAATTTTGGGTAAATTTCTTAAAAAAGAAGGTATTGAAGCAGATATACGTACCATTTCTGGTTCGGTTGAAATATCTCCGGGCTTAGGTCTAAGCGATGCGATTTGCGATCTGGTATCAACCGGTGGCACACTTAAAAGTAATGGATTGGTGCCCTTCTCTGATGTAATGTCGAGCGAAGCAGTATTAATCTGTAATGAAAGCAATTGCGAATCGGATCTGATTAAGGAATTGGTTCAACGTATACAATCTGTACTGCGTGCTAAGGAAACCAAATACGTAGTACTGAATGTGCACAGGGATAACTTAAAAGATGTTATTGCTTTATTACCAGGAGTAAAAAGTCCATCGGTAGTGCCTTTAGCTGAGGACAATTGGGTAGCGGTGCACACTGTAATTCCGGAACGTGATTTTTGGGACAGGATAAGTCAGCTTAAACAAGCAGGCGCGCAAGGTATTGTGGTAATGCCAATTGAGAAGATCATTCTATAATCAGTTGCCCCACCCAACCCTCCCCGGTAGGGAGGGCTATAAAACAAGTAATAAATTAAAGTCCCCCCTACCGGGGGAGATTTAGAGGGGGCTTTGCCCATATAAATGAAAACGTATAATTATTCAGATCTAAGTTCATCCGAAATCAACACACTGGTTCAACGCAATGTTGACCCGGCAAATGAAGTTCGTGATATTGTGGAAGAAATATTGGCCAAAATAAAGCTGCATGGCGATACGGCGCTATATGATTACGCACTTAGGTTTGAACATGTAGTACTGGATAAATTATACCTAACTAGATCTGAACTCATTGAATTAGCTAACGGTATATCTGGGGAGCAGAAAGCCGCTTTGGATACCGCTTATAAAAATATATACACGTTTCACCAAACTCAATTAAAAACAGAGGACAAGGTGGAAACCATGCCCGGCGTAACTTGCTGGCGGGAATTAAGACCGATAGAAAAGGTTGGTTTATATATACCGGGTGGTACTGCTGTTTTACCAAGTACTTTCTTAATGCTTGGCATTCCCGCACGTATTGCAGGTTGCCACGAAATTGTAGTTTGTACGCCCCCATCAAAAGATGGTAAAGTAAACCCGTTTATTGCTTATGTAGCTTTATTGTTGAACGTAGATAAAGTATATCTATCTGGTGGCGCACAAGCTATTGGCGCTATGGCTTATGGCACAGAAACTATCCCAAAAACGGATAAAATTTTTGGCCCGGGCAACCAGTTTGTAACCAAGGCAAAAACCATCATTCAATCAACAACTATAACAGCTATCGATATGCCTGCGGGCCCATCAGAAGTTTTAGTAATTGCTGATGGAACTGCCAATCCTGTTTTTATAGCTGCTGATTTATTGGCACAAGCTGAGCATGGTGTTGATAGTCAGGCCGTATTAGTTACCAATTCAGCACACATCGCGCAGCAAACCGTTAAAGAGTTAACGCAGCAATTGCTGGTTTTACCACGGGCTGAAATTGCTGCAAAAGCAATAGATAATTCCTACATCGTTATAACAAATGATTTGGATGAAGCTATGCAATTCAGCAATCAATATGCGCCGGAACATTTAATCTTAGCTACCGAAAACTGGCAGCAAATAGCGCCGAAGATCATTAACGCGGGTTCTGTCTTCTTAGGAAATTTAACCCCTGAAAGTGTTGGTGATTATGCATCAGGCACAAATCATACTTTGCCTACTAGTTCTTATGCCAAAGCGTATTCAGGTGTATCGGTAGACTCATTTGTTAAAAAGATCACTTTCCAGCATATTACGCCTGATGGTATTAAGAACATCGGGCCAACAGTGGAAATTTTAGCAGAGTTAGAAGGTTTACAGGCGCATAAAAATGCGGTCACCGTTAGAATGAAATAATCATGTTCAGCATAAATAATATAATCAGAGAAAATATAAAAAACTTAACGCCCTACTCTTCTGCAAGAGACGAGTTTAAAGGCGAAGCAAGTGTTTATTTAGATGCCAATGAGAATGCCTACGGTTCGCCATTGGAACAACAATACAACCGTTATCCCGATCCATTACAATACAAAGTTAAAAAGCGCTTAAGCGATATTAAAGGTGTTCCCCCAAGAAACATCTTCTTAGGTAATGGTAGCGATGAAGCTATAGATATCTTATTCCGCAGCTTTTGCAATCCAGGAGTGGATAATGTGATATTGGTACCACCAACTTATGGCATGTACCAGGTTTCGGCCAATATTAATGATGTACACGTTAAAAATGTGTTGCTGACTGAAGATTATCAGTTAAATATGGAAGGCATTGCCGAGGCGATAGATAAGCATACAAAAATGATCTTTATCTGCTCGCCAAATAACCCAACCGGCAATTCCATTAATCGCGATGATATTGAAACGCTACTTGCGAATTTTAATGGTTTGATTGTGGTTGATGAAGCGTATATTAACTTCAGCAGGCAAAAAACTTTTATACAAGAGTTGACCGAGTACGCTAACCTCGTAGTGTTGCAGACTCTATCAAAAGCATGGGGTTTAGCGGGTTTACGGATAGGAATGGCTTTCGCCAGCGAGGAAATCATCGAGGTGATGAATAAGGTTAAGCCGCCTTACAATATCAACGAGGCATCACAAGAATTAGCTTTAAAAGCATTGCAGAATGTAGCGCAGGTGAATGACTGGATTAAAGAAACATTGACACAACGCGATAAACTGGTACTTAATCTTAAAAACTTTGATTTTGTGCTGGATATATATCCTTCTGATGCTAATTTTATATTGGTTAAAACAACCGATCCGAAAGCGATTTATAACTTTTTAGTAGAAAGAGGCATAATCGTTCGGGATCGTTCAAAAGTTGATCTTTGCGAAGGTAGCTTACGTATAACGGTGGGCACACCCGCTGAAAACGATATTTTATTGAATACTTTACAGGAATATAAATAATGAGTAATCCGAAGAAAATACTCTTCATCGATCGCGATGGTACGCTGATAAAAGAACCGGCTGATGAGCAGATAGATTCATTTGCTAAACTGGAGTTTTATCCGGGCGTTTTACAATACCTGCCTAAAATTGCTGCAGAACTGGATTACGAACTGGTAATGGTGAGTAATCAGGATGGTTTAGGCACGGCTTCTTTCCCGGAAGATACATTTTGGCCGGTGCAAAATTTCATACTTACTACCCTAAAAAACGAAGGTATTGAATTTTCAAATATTTGTATCGACCGTACTTTTCCTGCTGAGAATGCCCCTACCCGTAAACCGGGGACTGCATTATTGACAGAATATTTTGATACAGAGAAATATGACCTAAAAAATTCTTTTACTATCGGCGACCGAAAAAATGATATTTTGTTGGGATATAACCTTGGTGCCAAGGCTATATGGTTAAATGATAACCCGGGTTTGGGTGATAAAGAGTTTACACAGGATGAAGCAGCTAAAATAAAAAGCACGGTTGCGTTAGAAACTACTCATTGGGAAAAGATATACGAGTTTTTAAAGTTAGGCGAACGTGTAGTTGAACACCGTCGCGCTACTAAAGAAACCGACATCTACATAAAAATAAACCTTGATGGCACCGGCGAAGCAAAAGTAAACACCGGTTTACATTTTTTTGACCACATGTTGGATCAGATAGCGCGTCATGGCAGTATCGACCTGGAAGTTATTGCCAAAGGCGATCTGCATATTGATGAGCACCATACCATTGAAGATACCGGTATTGCTTTAGGGGAAGTTTTTGCAACAGCCTTGGGAAATAAAAGAGGCATTGAGCGTTACGGTTTTTGTTTACCGATGGATGATTGCCTGGCACAAGCTGCTATCGACTTCGGAGGGCGCAACTGGATAGTTTGGGAAGCGGAATTTAATCGAGAAAAAGTTGGTGATGTACCTACGGAATTGTTCTACCATTTCTTTAAGTCATTCTCTGATGCAGCTAAATGTAACCTGAATATAAAAGCAGAAGGACAAAACGAGCATCATAAAATTGAAGCCATATTTAAAGTTTTCGCAAAGGCAATAAAAATGGCTGTGAGACGTGATGTAAATAATATGGTTTTACCTTCAACTAAGGGAGTTTTATAATAGAGCCAAAAATTAAGAGTCAAGATGCAAGAAAAACTGCGCACATCTTGATTCTTAATTCTTGATTCTTGATTCTAATAAAATGATAGGCATAATTAGCTACGGCGCCGGAAATATATTCTCACTTACCGCTGCATTGGAGCGGTTGGGGATTGCCTACGGCATGATCTACAATGAAGAGGATTTTGAACAGCATGATCGTTATATCATACCGGGTGTTGGGCATGCGGGTGCAGCAATGCACAAATTGGAGCAAACCGGGCTTATCCCTAAAATAAAATCGCTTACCAAACCGGTTTTAGGTATTTGTGTAGGGATGCAGTTGCTTACTTCATACTCTGAAGAGGGCGATTCCAAACTTCTTAATTTATTTCCGATCAGGACGCTTAGGTTTAAAGATAGTCCTGATTATAAGGTTCCGCACACAGGATGGAATACTATTTTTCCGGAAAAGGAGAACCCTTTATTTAAAAATATTCCATCCGGATCACACTTTTACTTTGTACATTCATACTTTATTGAGTATGATACTACATATACTTTATCTTCAACGAATTACAATTCACAATTTTCGGCATCAATTTGGCGGGATAACTTTTACGGGGTACAGTTTCACCCTGAAAAATCCGGCAAGTACGGTGAAACTTTATTAACTAACTTTTCAAAAATATAAACGACATGTATATTATTCCTGCAATTGATATTTTAAATAAAAAAGTGGTAAGGCTGCGCGAGGGTGATTATGAGCAGGTAACTGAATACGACGTTACTCTAGAAGAAATGATAGAAAGATACCAATCATACGGTACAAATTTCATACATATTATCGACCTTAACGGCGCTAAAAACGATTTTAGCAACCAGCAATATCTGTTTGATGTAATTAAAAAAACATCTATGCAAGTGCAATATGGTGGCGGTATCCGAAGTATCGAGAAGGTTAAAGAATTGCTTGATGCCGGTATACAACGTGTAATTGTTGGCACACAAGCGATTTCTAATCCGGATTTTTTAAAGGATCTGAGCAAGTCATTAGGTAGCGCCAAATATCTTGACCGTGTAGTTATCGCTATCGATGTTTTAGATGAAGTGATCAAATATTCAGGTTGGATGGAAAGCTCACCGATTAAATTGATGGATTACGTTGATAAATGCCTTGCTTTAGGCTTTTTCCGTTTTCTATGTACCGATATTAACAAAGATGGTAAATTAGGCGGTGCTGGAATAGATCTGTATAAAAAACTGCTTGATCATTCGCCATTCATTAAGTTGATCGCATCCGGTGGAGTGAGCTCTATGGCTGATATTGACTCTTTAAGCAAAATTAAAGTAGAATCGGTTGTGGTTGGAAAGGCGATTTATGAAGGCCGCATCAGCATAGAAGAAATAAAGAATTGGAATTTAGAGTCATTGGTTACGATATAATCTTCCTCTTTATTTAAGCGTCATTGCGAGGAGTGAAACGACGTGGCAATCCCCAACCTACAGGGCAAATTGCATGGCTAACTGCATAGTTAGGGATTGCCACGCTACCGCTCGCAATGACGATATGTAAATTAATATATGTTAGCTAAAAGAATTATACCCTGCCTCGACGTTAAAGACGGCCGTACCGTAAAAGGTGTGAACTTTGTCGACTTGCGTGATGCCGGAGACCCAGTTGAACTGGCCTGGAACTACTCCCGTCAGGGCGCTGATGAACTAGTTTTCCTTGATATTACCGCTACCCACGAACGCCGTAAAACAATGGTTGAGTTGGTTAAATCGGTAGCTCGTCAAATAAATATCCCCTTTACTATTGGCGGCGGTATTAATGAGATTGCTGACGCCGATGCCCTGCTAAATGCCGGTGCCGATAAAATATCTATCAACTCGGCGGCTGTGCGTAATCCGGCTTTTATTGATGAATTAGCCAAAGCATTCGGCGTTCAATTTGTTGTGGTTGCTGTGGATACAAAATCTATCGGCGATAAAAATATTGTACACCTTAATGGTGGCCGGATCCCAACCGAAAAAGAAACCTTGGATTGGATTTTAGAGGCTGAAAGCCGTGGCGCAGGTGAGATATTACTAACATCTATGAATCATGATGGCACTAAAAATGGTTTTGATAACGGCTTATTAAAACTGGTTAATGATGCTGTGCACATCCCGGTTATCGCTTCTGGCGGCGCAGGTTCAGTACAGCATTTTGTGGATGTGTTTGAAAAAACCAATGTGGATGCAGCGTTGGCAGCATCAGTATTTCACTATGGCGAAATATTGATACCGGATTTAAAAGAGATACTAAGACAAAACAATATAGAAGTTCGTACTATTGCTGAATAAGCAAAATATATTATAATAATGGAAATAGATTTTGATAAAACAGGCGGTTTAGTCCCCGTAATTATTCAGGACGAGCAAACTTTAGAGGTGCTAATGCTGGGTTACATGAACCAGGAAGCATACGATAAAACCGCAAAAGAAAATATAGTTACTTTTTTCTCCCGTACTAAAAATCGTTTATGGACAAAAGGCGAAACCAGCAATAATTTTCTGCATGTAAAAAGCATAGCGATTGATTGCGATAACGATACCATCTTGATAAAAGTAAAACCTGATGGCCCAACCTGCCATACCGGCAACCGCAGTTGCTTTAAAACTGAATACAACCAAAACTTCATTCTTGAGCTTGAAAATATTATTGCTGATCGCTACGAAAACCCGGTTGAAGGATCATACATTAATAAATTACGCAAAAAAGGTATCAACAAAATAGCGCAAAAAGTTGGTGAAGAAGGTGTGGAAACCGTTATCGCCGCTTTGGCCGAAACTGAAATTGACTTGATAAATGAGTCGTCTGATCTTATTTTTCACTTATTAGTTTTACTTCGCGAAAAAGGATTAAGTTTAGCAACCATCGCTAAAAATCTGGAACAAAGGCATAAGTAATATGAGTTAAAAGTTTAAGGATGAAAGTCAAAAAGTTCATACTTTCAATCTTAAACTTCCGACTTTCGACTTAAAAAAATGATTACAGTAGAAAAAACAGCCGAACTTACCGGGCATAGCAACCCTATTTTCACTTTAGAGCTTTCGCAGAAACCCGGTATATTATTTACCGGAGGTAACGATAAAGGGGTTGTGGAATGGAGTTTAAAAACTAATAGTTTTATAAAGGTGATGTTCCCGGTTCCTGCATCTGTTTATGCTATACATTGCCCAGCAGGTTTTCCTTTAATGTTCACTGGCTTGCGCACTGGTGATGTGCCTGTATTTGATTTTATACAGCAAAAAGTTGTTACCATTCTTAAGCATCACATCAAGCCGATATTTGATATTAAAGCAGTAAGCTCCAAAAACGAGTTGTTGGTAGCTTCGGAAGATGGTACGGTATCTGTGTGGAATCTAAATACATTTGAATTACTGCATGTTATACAAATATCAGCTGATACGGTACGCTGTATTGCTATCAATCATGTAAATCAACAGGTTGCTTTTGGCTGTCGTGATAATAAAGTAAGAATATACGACCTGGTTGATTATTCGTACATCACCACATTAGATGGCGAAGCCGGACACAGTATGGCTGTATTTTCAGCTCAGTACTCCCCTGCCGGAGATTATTTGGTAACGGGCAGTCGTGACGCTCAGGTAAAAATCTGGAACACCATCGACTATAAACCAATGCAAAATATACCTGCTCATTTGTTTGCCGTAAACTCTATTGCATTCCATCCTACCCAGCCCTACTTCGCTACCGCCAGTATGGATAAAAGCATTAAACTTTGGGGTTCAGACGATTTTAAACTGTACAAAGTAATCAGCCGAGAAAAAGGTCATCCCGGGCATGTATTATCCATTAACAAGTTAGTTTGGAACGGTGATGATTTACTGTCAGTAAGCGATGATAAGAAAGTTATCGTTTGGAAAATACAGTTCAATTAGACAGGTAACCTATCATGTCTTTTGATAGAATGAAGCGTGTGAGTATAACGTTTCAACTCTTCAGAATAGATTCCATCCTCATCAATACTATCAATTTTAACTTTTCCGGATGCATGAATTATTTGCTTATTATTGAGCATAATACCTACATGAACAACAAGTCCATTCGCATTTTTAAAGAATGAAAGATCGCCCAAACGAGCTTCATTTAGACTTGCCACAGTTGTACCTTGTTCAGCTTGCTGAGAAGCATCTCTTTTTAATTTCATACCATGCAGCCTGAATACAGCTTGTACATAACCCGAGCAATCAATACCAAAGTGCGTGCGCCCTCCCCATAAATAAGGTGCATTCAAAAAGGATTTGGCCGTAGTAATAAAGTTTTCAATATCGCCTTTAGGGCCAATTATTTCAAACTTTTCGTTACCTATTTTACATCGATTACCTTCTAAAAATGACAATGAACTGCCCACAGGTAGATATAATACGGTATTATCTGATTTCTTCCAAGCTTGGGTTACTGTACCGTAGGTTAAGGGCGACGGTTTTCGAGTCAGATCTTGGTAAGCCATATAGCCCAGCATAATAAATTGCAAGCGGCCTATCCAACCGGTATAATTATCGTAGGTTGTTGTAATTTTAGCCCACTTGTCTGTCCATTCAATAATTTCGAATATTTCGCCAAATAATACCTGCGATGTCATCTCACTCACCTCGTTTGGCTCAGTTCGCATAGGTATTACCGCTAAATTACAAATCCCGTATTCCATAATTAATTAACGCCTGTACTTTAACTTTTATTTGGATTTTAATAAGGCTAAGCACTAATAAAAACTAAACATATAAAAAAAGGAAGACAAATTGCCTTCCTTTTCATAATAATTAAATATTATATTTTTATTCGTTCATGTGAAGCCACTCCTTTTTAGCAAGAAGCTCTTCTTCAGTTTCACGCACATTTTCATCATCAACACAGCAATCTACCGGGCAAACTGCAGCACATTGCGGCTCGTCATGAAAACCTACACATTCGGTACATTTATCAGGTACGATGTAATAAATATCATCAGATAGCGCCGCTTGTGTTTCTTCTGCATTTAAAGTAACACCATCGCCAAAATCAATAACACCCTTTAAACCAGTACCATCAGAAAAACGCCATGCTGCTCCTGCATCATAAATTGCATTATTTGGGCATTCTGGTTCACAAGCTCCACAGTTTATGCATTCATCGGTGATTATAATCGCCATATTTTATAAAATATCTTATATTCTCAATTAACTTTGCCTTGTTCTTAAACAATTACGCAAATATAACAAAAAAACAGTTTAAGGGTTTATTATACTTACCATTTATATGTCAAAATTCAACATACAGGAACTAATTAAGTCATTTTCTGCGCTGGGCGAACAGCTTAGCAACCCGGATGAACATTTAAACGACGTCATTAATGACGAGTTACATTACAATGCCTGGTTCACTCCCGAGAATGTGCGAAAAGCGGTTACTGCTATAGGGCAAGAGCTTAACAGTGCTGATATTGAAACATGGCTAAGCAAATACAGCTTTAATTCATCCAATAAAAAAGTCGGACTTATTCTTGCAGGTAACATACCAATGGTGGGTTTTCATGATGTATTATGTGTGTTAGCCAGCGGAAATCACGCATTAATCAAAGCATCGTCACAGGATAATCACCTGATAAAATATGTGCTTGAGAGGCTAGTTGAAATCGACAACCGATTTGCAGGGCAATTTAGTTTTATAGAGCGATTGGAAAACTTTGATGCGGTTATTGCCACCGGAAGCAATAATACATCGCGTTATTTCGATTATTATTTTGGCAAGGTGCCTAACATCATTCGTAAAAACAGAAACAGTGTAGCGGTACTTACCGGTAACGAAACTACTGAACAATTACATTCCCTCGGCCATGATATTTTTGATTATTACGGCTTGGGCTGCCGCAATGTGTCAAAGTTATTAGTTCCGGAGGGTTATAATTTTAATTTCTTTTTTGAGTCGATACAGAGTTATGAGGCTATCATCCACCATCATAAATACAATAACAATTACGATTATAACAAATCAATATACCTGGTAAACCGGGATGAGCATTTAGATAATGGATTTTTGTTGGTTAAAAAAGACGAGCGTTTAACCTCTCCGCTTGCTGTTCTATTTTACAGTAATTATTCAAATCTGCAAGCGGCTGAACAAATCATCAATGCGGAAAGTGAAAAAATTCAGTGTGTAGTAAGCGCAGAGGCTTTAAAGGTGAATGACCAATTGGTTAATTTCGGCGAGAGCCAGCAACCAAAACTGTGGGATTATGCCGATGGTATTGATACAATGGAATTCTTGTCAAATATTTAATGGTTAATAGTTGATAGATCATGGTTGATGGTAACAAAACTTTTGTCAAATCTTTATACCTTTGAAAAGATGATATCTTGTAGAATTATCCCACTTTAGGCTATGATCCTTTCATCAACTACGAACAAAATGTATATAATTAAAGTTAAAGGCGTAGCTAAAATACCCGATTACGTGCAGTTAAGGGACGATAAGTTTACTCTTTTGGCTTACTTTAGGGTAGACCGACCTGATAAATCGCTGGATAAGGTAGGACTTGCTGATAAGGCAGAATATATAATGAATATTGTTAAAGAATTGCCTTTTGGGCAGATATTGAAATTGGACCTTTAAGATGATTGGAAACTCGATAATAAAACTGAATAACGTTGATATTTTTCAACAAAAGCACCTGGTACTTTCAAATGTTAACCTGCATATTGATAAAGGCGACTTTGTTTGGCTGATTGGTCAAACAGGTTCAGGAAAAAGCAGTTTATTAAAGGTACTTTACGGGGATCTGAATATTAAAAATGGCACAGGACATGCCTGTGGATATGAATTAGATAAAATAGCTACCCGTGACATCCCATTTTTGCGCCGCAAGTTGGGTATAGTTTTCCAGGATTTTCAATTACTTACAGATCGTTCAGTAGAACAAAACTTACAATTTGTGATGCGTGCCACCGGCTGGACAGACAAGAAACTAATTGCCGACCGCGCACTTGATGTATTAGAAAAAGTAGGCTTGCGGTCAAAGCTTAAAAAAATGCCCCATGAATTATCTGGCGGCGAACAACAGCGCGTGGTAATTGCACGCGCTTTATTAAACGACCCTGAAATTATCCTGGCTGATGAGCCAACAGGTAACCTTGATCCTGACACATCTGAAGAAATTGTATTGCTGCTTAAACAAATAGGCCAGCAAATGGGTACCGCTGTTGTGGTTGCCACCCATGATTATCATATCATCCGCACTTTTCCTTCGCGCATTATTAAGTGCGAGAATGGCAAGGTTTTGGAGGATGTACAGATAGCTTAAGGAAAATACAACATTTCACTTCCTGCCAGTTTTATTGATGGTATGCCAGTACTGCATTGCCAGCCTGTAAAATTCTGACACCATGTCGCTTTTTAACAAATGGCAGGATACTTGATTTGCACTATTTAATGATATTAACACATGCTAAAGAAGAAAAAAACAGAAGAAATGGATTCAACTGAAAATATAACAGGTGAGACGACTGAGGCTACCCAGAATGCTGGCAACGGCACTGTAGAGAACGAATTATCAACGGAGGAAAAATTAAAGAATGAACTGGTAGCTGCCAATGATAAGTACTTACGCCTATTTGCTGAATTTGATAATTTTAGAAGACGTACTGCAAAAGAACGTGAAGAAGCGAGAAAAACCGAAGGAAAAGATGTAATTGTTGCATTAATTCCGTTGATGGATGATTTCGAACGTGCTATACGCTCTATGGATAACGCGACAGACGTTGCGGCTGTTAAAGCAGGTGTTGAATTGATATATAATAAATTAAGTAGCACACTTGCTCAAAAAGGGTTGAAGCCAATGGAAGCATTAGGTGAAACTTTTGATGCTGATTTACATGAAGCGATAACTAATATACCTGCCCCTACTGATGATTTAAAAGGTAAGGTAGTAGATCAAATGGAAAAAGGTTATTACCTGGGCGACAAAGTAATAAGGTTTGCTAAAGTGATTGTTGGAGCATAATTAATTTGGATTTCGGATGTTCGATTTAGGATTATCCTAATTGAACCAAAAATCTTCCCTAATAAACTATTGAAAAATCCGAAATCGAAAATTCGACTTTCGAAATAAAAAAGAAAATGGCTAAAAGAGATTATTACGATATACTTGGTGTTGCAAAAGGTGCTGATGCAGACGAGATAAAAAAAGCATATCGTAAAATGGCTATCAAATATCACCCGGATAAAAACGAAGGTGATAAAGCTGCCGAAGAAAAATTTAAAGAAGCAGCTGAAGCTTACGAGGTATTAAGTAACCCTGAGAAGCGCCAGCGTTACAACCAGTTTGGGCATGCGGCTAATGCTTCATCACCAAACGGTGGTGGCGGTTACGGCGGTGCGGGCATGAATATGGATGACATATTCAGCCAGTTTGGCGATATTTTTGGCGGCGGGGGGGGAAGTCCTTTCGAAGAATTTTTTGGCGGTGGTGGCAGGCAAGGTGGTGGCGGCCGTCGTGTAGCTCGCGGTAGCAACCTACGTATTAAAGTACGCCTAACTGTTGAAGAAATTGCCAACGGTGCCGAGAAGAAAATAAAAGTAAACAAGCAAATACTTTGTAAAACCTGCGATGGTACTGGCGCGAAGGATAAATCATCTTTCCAAACCTGTAAAACTTGCGGTGGACAAGGTGCTGTACGCCGGGTAACCAATACAATTTTAGGCCAGATGCAAACTACCAGCACCTGCCCTACCTGTAACGGCGAAGGATCTGTTATCACCTCGAAATGTACTGTTTGCCACGGCGATGGTTTAGTTCGTGGTGAAGAGACTATTAGTATCAATATACCAGCCGGTGTAAGTGAAGGCATGCAATTAAGCATGAGTGGTAAAGGTAATGCTGCCCCACGTGGCGGTGTTCCGGGAGATTTGATTATTTTGATTGAAGAAATCCCTCACGAAACATTAAAACGTGATGGTAACAATATCATTTATGATTTGCACATCAATTTTGTTGATGCCGCTTTAGGTACCAGTGTTGAAGTACCAACTATTGATGGCAAAGCCAAGATAAAAATTGAACCAGGCACCCAGGGCGGTAAAATACTGCGCCTTAAAGGTAAAGGTGTACCGGAAGTAAATTCTTACCATCGTGGTGATCAATTGATTCATATCAATATCTGGACACCAAAAGCTTTGAGCAAAGAAGAACGCGAGTTATTAGAAAAATTACAAAGCTCACCTAACTTTAAACCTAACCCGGGTAAAAACGAGAAAAGCTTTTTCGAACGGATGAAGGAATATTTTGAGTAAAGAGTGAAAGGGTAAAGCTGAAAGACGAAAGTTTTAAAAGCTCGAAACTGTTATGGTTTCGGGCTTTTTTGTTTATCCAAGTTGAGAGTTATTTGATCCTTAATATCTCGAATTAGAACCTTAATAATTTCTTTCTTTTCTATATTTGAAACAGGTTCATGATATTGTTTTGTAATAATTAATTTATTCTGATTATCTAAAATCTTATACTCATACAAATTAAATTTAATAGTCTGCTTAATAGATAAATCAAATACATTTCTCATACTTTTGAACGAGGAATATGAAAAGCTGATCTCCATTTTATCAAATTTTTGATACCTACTTGAAATAAAATTTAGTAAATTTTGATTAAAATCCGAAAACGATTCAGCTTGAAATATTATGGATCGATTACTTTTTGTAAATAACTCGTCAAATTTTTCCGCTTTTTTAAATGCATCCTTTACAATTGGATCAATAATATCTACTATGATGTTACTAATAATTTTAAAAGACTTTTTTTCTTTATAAATAGAGTTTTCACGTACTTGCATTTTAAACAAAGCAATTTCCTTATCAATATCGTCATCCTCATCAATATCTACTCCTCTTGCAGCTTTCAAATACAATTGCAATGAGCTTTGCATAAGTTCGGCAACATATTCAACAAATGGCCATGTATCTCCTACGTCCGCCCTGCTTAATAAAGAATAATAATTTTTGCGATCATCTGTTTTAACTACAACAGGTGGATAACCGCTTTGCATTAAAATTAAGTTCATTAATATCCTTGATAGCCTGCCATTGCCATCATCAAAAGGATGTATCTCGACAAATTTGTGGTGAAATAAAGCAGCTATTATTATTGGGCTGATATCATATCGATCAAATTCCTCATACCAATCCATCAGGTCATGCATTCTGGCTGGCGTTTCTGCCGGCGAAGCATAATAGTGTATCTCACCGGTTGACGTTTTTACATGATTGGGAGAAGTTTTATATTCGCCTAATGCTATTCGTTTCGTTGTGGGTAAGCCGTCTGCAGTTGTAGCAGGCGAATCATAAGGCTCAACCAAAATCATTTTATGTAATGCCCTGATGTCAGCTTCGGTAATTGAACGAGTATCTTTAACTATTTCGAGTAGAAAGTTAATAGCATCATTGTGCCCGCGAATATCCAAATGATCTTTTAACGGTTTACCTTTAGCAGTAATTCCTTCCATTAGGAAGGCTACGGTTTCGCCATAATTCAATCGGTTACCTTCAATTGCATTTGAATGATAGTTCCAGTCAAGTCTGAGCTTTTGCATCACCTTCCCCTCAACGTCAGCAGGCAAAGGGCGCAAGGCATCTACTTGGTTCTTTAAAGCTTCGACATCTTTTATGATATCGGTTTTATTAAATTCAAATTCCAGCTTCAGGTTCATTTTATAAAGATAGATTATTGACGCGAAAGCTAAAAGTAGAAAGCATTAGCATATAATCAGCTTTTATTTATCTTAGATTAGGATTGCAGAAGTGTAACATTATTCCAACCCTCGTATCTAAAACAAAAAACCTTAAACAAAACCTTAATCTAATGCTGAGCATTCGAAATATCGTAAAACAGTACGCTGGGCATACCGCCTTAAGCGATGTTAGCCTGGATGTGGAAAGCGGCCAAATATTTGGCTTGCTTGGGCCGAACGGCGCTGGGAAAACGTCGCTTATCCGTATCATTAATCAAATCACCGCTCCTGATTCGGGCGAAGTATATTTTGATGGTGTGAAACTCAACCAATCCCATATCGACCGTATCGGCTACTTGCCTGAGGAACGCGGCCTTTACAAAAAAATGGAGATCGGTGAGCAAATGATCTATCTGGCGAGATTAAAAGGATTAAGCCGTGATGAAGCCATCAAAAGATTAAAATATTGGTTTGAGAAACTGGAGATGCAATCCTGGTGGAATAAAAAGATTGAAGAATTATCGAAAGGTATGCAACAAAAAGCGCAGTTCGTAGCCACTATTCTGCATGAACCCGATCTGATCATTTTGGATGAACCTTTCAGCGGTTTCGACCCGGTAAATGCAGAGATCATTAAAGATGAGATTCTGGAACTTAACCGCAAGGGCGCGACTATCCTGTTTTCCACCCACCGCATGGAATCAGTTGAGGAACTTTGTAACTCAATTGCTTTGCTTAATAAGTCAAAAAAGATATTGGATGGAAAAGTAAGGGACATTAAAAACTCTTATCGCAATGCTACTTACTTAATTGAATATGCTGGCGAAAAATTATTTTTTGACGAATCACAACCGTTTACTTTAATTGAAGAAAAGCAAACAGATGACGCCAACATCATCAAAATAAAATTAGCTGATGGAGCTTCTTCCAATGATATATTACAATATCTGATACCCAAAACCAGTATTAACATGCTACAGGAAGTTATTCCTACAATGAATGAGATTTTTATAGAAAAAGTAAACCAAAAACCCGCCTTATCATGAATAAAGTATTGCTAATTATACAACGCGAATACATGGTTCGTGTAAAAAAGAAATCGTTTATATTGATGATATTCCTGGTACCGGCATTAATAGTGGCCATGTTTGGTGTCATTTATCTGATTACTACCTACAGTAACGATATGAATAAAACCAGAACCGTTTGGGTTATGGATGAGAGTGGTGTTTTTACCGGAAAATTTCAGAATAAAAGCAAACTCGCATTTCAAACGGTAACTAAATCCTTGGTCGATGAAAAATCAGATCTCAGAAAAAATGAAGATGATTTTTTGTTAGTTATACCAACTGATTATTCAAAAACAGATGCGGTCCAGATATTTTCAAAGAAAGAGGCAAACTTTACTATTGCCGGTGAAATAGAAGATCAAATGAATACCATAGCCACCGGTAATAAACTGGTTACAGCCGGGATTGATACGTTAAAACTTCATGCTATAAAGAGTAACATATCAATAGTTGCTAAGCAAATAACAGATAAAGGTGAGCAAGATTCTAGTATAGGCGCAGCTTATGGCGCAGGTATTGCCGGCGCAATCTTAGTTTATTTAGCATTGTTTATTTACGGGGCACAGGTAATGCGGGGAGTTCTGGAAGAGAAAACAAGTCGGATTATTGAGGTAATTGTATCGTCTGTTAAACCATTTCAGTTAATGCTCGGTAAGATAATCGGAGTAGGTTTGGTTGGCCTTACCCAGTTTATATTATGGATAGTATTATCAAGCGGAGTAACCTATGTTGCTGGCAACATGCTGATGAAAGACAAAATACTGCCGGCAAAAACCGCGCAAATGAAAGCACATCAGCCTACCAAAATCCAAACATCCCCAGGCATTTCCAGCGCACCACAAAGTCCCGCAATCAATGCTTATAATAGCTTCAAAACTGTAAATTTTCCATATATATTGGGCTGCTTTTTATTTTACTTCCTAAGTGGTTTCTTTTTGTACGCTGCGTTATTCGCGGCTGTAGGTTCGGCAGTCGACAGCGAGACGGAAACACAGCAATTTATGTTCCCCATTACCTTGCCTTTGTTATTTACCTATATTATTTCTTTCTCCTTCCTGATCAATAACCCTGATAGTACGTTGGCAATTTGGTTGTCGGAAATACCATTTACCGCACCGGTGGCTATGATGGTACGGATACCTTTTGGTGTTCCAGGTTGGCAATTAGCCCTATCAATGTTTATGATGGTAATAGGATTTTTATTTACTACATGGGTTGCCGCGCGCATTTACAGGGTAGGTATTTTAATGTACGGTAAAAAAGCGAGTTATAAAGAGCTGGCGAAATGGTTTTTTTATAAGGAGTAATTATATTTAAACTATTAACCTATTATTGGGTTTAGCTTTTAATTATGACTGATAAACAAACGCCTTCATCAGCCAGCCACGATACAGTTGCTGTAATGGATCTTGGCACCAATACTTTTCATTTATTGATAGCCCGTGGCGATGCTGAGAACCCTGAAGAACTTTATCACACAACAGTACCAGTACGCTTGGGCGAGGGTGGTATTAACAACGGTATTATACAACCTGCAGCTTATCAGCGGGGTATTGATACTATGATTACGTTTAGCGAACGAATTAAGAAATTTAAGGTTGGGCGAGTTGACGCGATCGCGACTTCAGCTTTACGGAGTGCATCTAACGGACAAGATTTTATTAAAGAAGTAAAAGGTAAAACGGGAATTGAAATTGAAACCATTACCGGCGATCGGGAAGCTGAATATATTTATGTAGGTGTAAAAGCCGGAAAATGCCTTTCTAAACAAAACTCGTTGATATTGGATATTGGCGGTGGCAGTGTTGAGTTTATTTTGGGAAACGAGAATGAAATAATCTGGAAACAAAGTTTTGAAATTGGTGCTGCCCGGATGTTGGATAAATTTCACAAGATCGATCCAATTCCAAAAACTTCTATCTTGGAGATGAACAACTATTTGGAGCAAATACTCCCCTCCTTTTTTGATGGTGTTAAAGATATTAAAATAGCGAACATTATAGGGTCGTCTGGTGCATTTGAAACGTTTGCAGAGGTTATCGAGCGGCAAAAAGGTAATGAGTTCGACCTAAAAAAGAACAGGAAATATAAATTTGACCCACAAGAGTTTATCGGTGTCACCGATTGGCTCATCGCCTCATCTCATCAGGATCGCGAAAGCACAAAAGGAATTATTCCTATCCGGGTAGATATGATCGTTTCCGCATCGTTGATCACACGCTTTGTAATGAAAAAACTGGGAGTTTCAGAGGTCTTAATGTCTACCTATTCATTAAAAGAGGGGATATTGGCAAAGGCCTTAAGCAGGTAACAATATCAAAATTTAAATAAGGAGTACTGAATTTTTATCTGCATCCTTTGTATATTGCTACCCTATTAACTGATTTTATGAAACTCAAACTTATCGGCCTTGGCGCACTTGTGTTTTTAAACTTTGCAGCACAGGCACAACGTCATCGCAGGGCTCCTAACCCAAACGACACTATTTCTTCAAATTACGATCCTTCAGTATTATTCACCCCGATGTTTTATACAGATAAGGGAAATGAATTTCATTCCGCTAACGGTGAACCGGGACCTAAATACTGGCAAAACAGAGTTGATTATCAACTGAAAGCAAATATTGATACCGTAACCAAAGTATTAAGGGATAACGAAGTTATCAGCTATACCAATAATAGCCCTGACGCGCTTCAGTACCTTTGGCTGCAATTAGACCAGAACACTTATAAAAAGGATGCCCGTTCAAACTATTATACCCCGTTTGCTCCTAAACCTGAGCAACATACTACAGGCTACGAGTTTGAATCGGTAGAGATTGTACAAAACGGTAAAACTTTAAAAGCGGATTATATAGTTACTGACACCCGCATGCAGATCCGCTTGAAGGATGCGGTAATACCAAATGGCGGGAAGATCAGCATCCTGATCAAATATTATTATACTATGCCTGCTGATTTTGGCGGTCGGAACGATTACTTTGACACGAAGAACGGCAAAATTTATGAAGTTGCACAATGGTTTCCACGCATGTGTGTGTATGATGATTCGCATGGTTGGGATACCCTGCCTTTCTTAGGTAGTGGTGAATTTTATTGCGAGTATGGCGATATCGATTATACGGTAACCGCGCCTGCTGACATGCTTGTGGCAGGTTCTGGTGAGTTATTAAACCCGACCGAGGTATTAACCACAAAAGAGATAAACAGGCTTGCAACAGCTCGCAACAGCGATAAAACGGTAATGATTCGCCCTTTGAGCGATGTTGTGGCTCCGTCAACTCGTAAAGGCACGTTAACCTGGCATTTTAAAATGCTGAATACCCGTGATGTTGCCTTTGGCGCGTCAAAAGCTTACATATGGGATGCGGCTAGAATTAATCTCCCGGAAGGAAAAAAATCGATGGCGATGTCGGTTTATCCGGTTGAAAGCGTAGGTGATAGCGCTTGGACACGTGCTACAGAATTTTTGAAAGGTTCGATTGAATACTTCTCTGCTAAATGGTTTGTTTATCCTTACCCAAATGCGGTTAACGAAGCTGGAATTGCCGGCGGGATGGAATACCCGGGAATAACGTTTGACGATTATAGATCGAGTGGTAAAGACCTTTTTGCGTTGATCGCGCATGAGATTGGCCACAACTGGTTTCCGATGATTGTTGGGTCTGACGAGCGCCGTTACGGTTGGATGGATGAAGGATTAAATACTTTTATCGATATTTATGCTTCTGACGAGTTCAATAAGGGGGAATATAAACCTAAGCGGGATGGTGAATACGCACCTAAAGGCGGTTATCCGGCTGATGAAATAGTACCAACTATTGGCGATCCAGATGCGATTACTATTATGACACCCGCCGATGGCGTTGCAGAAAAATACCGGCACTCAATCACTTATTTCAAAACCGCTTTTGGTTTGGAGCTGCTGCGTGAGCAAATCATCGGTAAGGATCGGTTTGATTATGCTTTCCGTAATTATATCCATAAATGGGCTTATAAACATCCGCAACCTGATGACTTTTTCAGGTCGATGGATAATGGAGCTGGTGAAGATTTGTCGTGGTTTTGGAAGGGTTGGTTCTATAATAATTATAAGTTAGATCTGGCTTTGGTTGATGCAAGGTATGTTGACAAAGACCATACAAAAGGCATTCAGGTAACAGTTGCCAATAAAGATGAAATGGCTATGCCTTTTACTATTGAAGTATTATTAAAAGATGGCAGCAAATACCGCATGAAACTGCCGGTTGAAACCTGGATACAAGATAAAGTGATCACTTTTACCATACCGACAACTTCGGAGGCGGAAAGCGTAACTATTGACCCCGACCATGCTATGCCTGACTACAATAGAGAGAATAATACATTAAAAGTAAAGTAACTGAAGCAATTGGCAGATAAATTGGATGAATAACACAATCTATTCATCCAATTTATTTGATATATTTTTTATCGATTCGTCCAGTTTTTCTGCGGAATAAAATAGTCTGTCCTCTACCTGTAAATACTCCTTCTTTTTGTTTTCACTATGCTGTAATACATGTATTATACCTAATATATTGGTTAGATGTTTACGGACATCATGAGAATTTAAAAATGACAGTTCTTGTTTTTTAGTTTTGTACAAAAGGCTTTCGTAACGCCTTTTTTGTTTTATGCTTTTATATGATAGTGCTACAATTATTATAATAAATACAGCCAATATCACTATCAATATCAACCAAAGCTGCTCTTTTTGGTAACCTGTTTCCTTTTGAAGATATGCATCCTCCATTTCATCAATTTTTATTTGTGATGAAATATTACCAACCTGAGTAAGTTTGTTTACACTGTTTTCAGATTGTTGAAATGCCAGTTTAAAGTTGCTGGCTGCTGTTTTATAATCTTGTTTAGCTTCAGAAATTTTTCCCAATACGTCATACAAGTGCGATTTTATTTCGGAATGGTTATTTTGTGTTTCGCCTGCAAGTAATTGCTCGATAATATTTTTTGCCGAATCTGGATTCCCGACATAATAATATGCATCAGCAAGGTTTATTTTATCGAAATTATCAAACTGATATAAGGTATCTTTTTGTAAAATTTTAATGTGCTTAATAGCATCTTTATAATTATGTTGTAATAAATCCAGATAATAACTTGTTCGATTTCTGAAAGTGTATAGTTTGTTAGTACCGCTTCTGGCATCTTTAAGGCTTTTGTTATACTTTGTCAGGGAATCTATCTCATTCATTCTGAAATAATTTTCAGCTTTATTAAAATAGATGGCGTTCTTTAGCCGTTGCTCATCTACTCTATTTTTAACTATAATAGCCATAGCCTGATCTAAGTATCGTAGTGACTGATCATAAAAACTATTTCTGTAAAACATATCAGAAATGTTAATATCCAACAATATTTGCAAATAACTATCATTCATTATCATGGCTTCTTTATTTGCCAACCGATAACTTGATATTGCAGCTATTGTATTGCCCGCATTGTTTTGAATAATTGCCAGATAAGTAAAAAAAGAGTAGAGCAAATAGTGATCGGAATTCTTTTCCGCCATTTCGATTGCTTTTAATAAAGCATATTCCGCTTCATTTACACGTGATAATTTGGAATAATAAAAACTTTGAATAAAATAATCCAGTGGCTCCTGGTTTTCTATATTATTTTTTAAAAGAAGCCCATCTAATTGAGTTTTAGCCGTATTAAAGCTGTCGATCTGGATATTTTCAAAATATACTTCAATGTACTTTGTTAGTTTCCGCTCTTTTAAATTTTGATCTTTCGATTGCAGGATATCATTGAGATTATTGAAGTTATTCGGTTTAATATTTGGTAGAGTCGCGTTAGAATTAACTGTAAGGAAAGAAAATAATATTATAAGATAGCGCTTCAGCATACAAATAGATTTTACATAAAAATACATTTGTACAACGTAAAACTCAATATGTTAAAGCTATAATTTCAAATTTAATTGTCTTGAAAGTTAAAAAATAAATTTCACACAGTAGCGACAAAATAAAAAGTGCTTAATAGTTAAGATACTAACTATCAAATTTCTCTAATAGTTTTAGCAACGTTTCAAAGTCTTTCGGGTATGGCGCATGGATGGTTATCGGCGTGCCATCAAGCAATTTAAAGGTAACTTCATAAGCATGCAGTGCAAAGCGTTTCATGATGGGTAATTCTTCCTGGTCTTTACCTAAATGATATTTACGTTTGATGGAGGATAGAAAAACCGGCTTGCCTTTGTACATTTCATCCCCTGCTATTGATGCCCTTTGGGTAGCCAGGTGAATACGGATCTGGTGCATGCGGCCTGTTACAGGGCGACACTCAACCAAAGTATAATGCTTAAAGTATTTTAGTGATTGAAACCAGGTTTCAGCACGTTTACCTTCCTGCCGGCTTATGGTTACTGTACCTTTACCAACGTTTAGTATGGGTAAATCGATAAATAACTCTTCAAAAACATGGGTACCTTCTATAACAGCGTGGTAAACTTTTTTCACCTGCCTCTTTTCAAATTGCATGGAGATATGGCGATACGCTTCCGGATTTTTGGCTATAATTAAAGCGCCTGAAGTTTCTTTATCTAAACGATGGCAGATCTGAGCGTCTTCTACATATTGCTTGGCTAAACGCAGCATATTGATATCGCCGCCTTCACGCTCATCCAGCGAACTGATGAATGGTGGTTTATTAACCACAATTATATCATCGTTTTCAAATAAAATCAGGTCGGCAAGTTTTGGCATCTTCATATTGCTGCAAAAATACGGTTAATTAACTAAATGGTAAACCCGGCTCCGAACATTAAAATCAATCGCCACTAATCACCAATCTTCCTTTCAGCTTTCAGGTCAAAACCTTAATTTCGCCATATATAAAAGAGGAAAAAGATTTGGATTATTTAGAGGGATTAAACCCGGAACAACGCGGGGCGGTAGAACAAATTAAAGGTCCGGTGATGATTATTGCCGGTGCAGGTTCGGGTAAAACGCGTGTTATAACTTACCGTGTAGCCCACCTGATTCGCAGTGGAGTCGACTCATTTAATATATTGGTTTTAACCTTTACTAATAAAGCCGCACGCGAAATGCGCGAACGTATTTTAAGTTTGGTTGGGCCGGAGGCAAAGAATATTTGGATGGGCACCTTTCACTCGGTTTTCGCGAAGATATTACGTGTTGAGGCAGATAAACTTGGCTATCCTAACAATTTTACCATTTACGATACCGACGACAGCAAAAGCGTACTGCGTGCCATTTTAAAAGAAATGAACCTGGATGATAAGCTTTATAGCGTCAACCTGGTGCTTAACCGAATATCAGCAGCAAAAAACAACCTGGTATCGTGGCAGGAATATCAGAAAAACGATCAAATCCAGGCCGATGATTTTTCGAGCGGTCGCGGCCAATTAGGCAAGATATATGAAACATATGCGGCGCGTTGTTATCGTGCTGGAGCAATGGATTTTGACGATTTGCTTTATAAAACCAATGAGTTATTAAAAAGATACCCGGAAGTACTGAATAAATATCAGCATAAGTTTAAATACCTGATGGTGGATGAGTATCAGGATACTAACTTTTCACAATATCTCATCGTTAAAAAACTAGCCGCAGTTAATGAGAATATTTGTGTTGTAGGCGATGACGCACAAAGTATCTATGCCTTCCGTGGTGCTAATATTCAGAACATCTTAAACTTTGAGAAGGATTATCCTGATTTGAAAATATTTAAGTTGGAGCAAAATTACCGTTCTACCCAAAATATTGTAAATGTTGCTAATAGCATCATCGCCAATAATAAAGAACAACTTAAAAAAAATGTTTTTTCTGAGAAAGAAGCCGGCGATAAAATAAAAGTAATGCGTGCCTTCAGCGATAACGAAGAAGGTAAGCAGGTTGCCGAGGCTATTATGTTTCAGCGCACCACACACGGTTTAAAATGGCATGATTTTGCCATCCTATACCGCACTAATGCGCAGTCTCGTTCAATGGAGGAGGCTTTGCGTAAGTTGGGTATACCTTATAAAATATACGGGGGCTTATCTTTCTATCAGCGCAAAGAGATCAAGGACCTGATAGCCTATTTCCGCCTTACTTTTAATGCAAATGATGAGGAAGCACTTAAACGGGTAATTAACTACCCACGCAGGGGTATTGGCGATACCACAGTTGATCGTATCGTAGTAAGTGCCGATCAAAATAACATTACACCGTTTGAAGTGATCATCAATCCATCCCAATACTTAGATGGGCGTACATCGGGTGCTGTTAGTGTTTTTGCTACCATGATCCAAAGCTTCCAGGTGATCACTAAAACACTTTCAGCCTATGAAGCGGCATTGCATATTGCCCAACATTCGGGTTTATTAAAGGACTTGTACGAAGACAAATCAGTTGAAGGGCTTAATCGTTACGAAAACATCCAGGAATTGCTTAATGGTATAAAAGAATTTTCTGAACGCGAAGATATTGAAGAAAAGGGCCTTGATATTTTTATGCAGGACATTGCTTTGCTTACAAATGATGATAACGATAAAAACAAAGATGCAGATACCGTTTCTTTAATGACTATTCACTCATCCAAAGGCCTAGAATTTAAACAAGTGCATGTTGTTGGCTTAGAAGAAAATTTATTCCCATCGCAAATGGCACTCAATTCCCGCACTGACCTGGAAGAAGAACGCCGCCTGTTTTATGTGGCAATAACACGTGCTGAAAATAGACTTACGCTTAGCTATGCCACTTCACGCTTTAAGTTCGGCACTTTGATCAATTGCGAACCTAGCCGCTTTTTGGATGAAGTAGATGCAAGATACCTTGAACTTGACTTTACAGCGAAGCCCGAGAAGCCAAGCAGTTCGTTTTTTGATGATGAACGTGAAGCCTGGAGCAGAAAAGGTGGCGATACCTTTTCTAAACCAAAAGCGGCAACAACACCACCGGTAAAAACTACTTCGTTGTTAGCTAAAGCCCATGTCCCATCTCCTGGATTTGCACCTTCAGATACGTCAAACTTACAAGTTGGGATGGAAGTTGAACACGAACGTTTTGGATTTGGAAAAGTAATTAGCTTAGAAGGCAAAAAACCTGACGTTAAAGCAACTATATTCTTTAAAGAAATTGGGCAGAAGCAATTATTGCTAAAATTTGCCAAATTATTCATAATTGGCAGCTAAAAAGCTTCAACCCCGCTCCACACTATTTGGGGAAATAATTTCACAATATGTTAATTTTATTTCCCCAAATATGGTTTTTTTCTCCATTATCATATTAAATTAAACTTGGCATAACTTTAGTTAACCTAGAGTAACCCTTTTTCCCAATAATTTAATTGATAATTAAAAATGAACGACAACGCAAAAAAGAAGACTAACAAATCTGTTGGCATGAACATCAGGACTCTTCGCCATCAACAAGGATGGAGCCAGGAAGATGTTGCAGATCGTTTGGGTATCTCAATTCCTGCTTTTTCAAAAATCGAAACTGGTGTGACAGATATTAATTTATCACGACTGGAACAAATTGCCAATGTATTTGAAGTTAGCGTGGTTTATTTATTAGCCATGGATATTAAAGAAGCGGAACATGAGCCTTCGCACCTTAGTATTGCACAAAAGAAGCTCATTGACCGTGAAAATGAAATAGCTACTTTGCAACGTAAAGTGATATTGCTTTATGAGGAACTTAGAAACAAAACTTCAATAGCGGTATAATCTGCCGACTGTTTATAAAAAACGACACTTTTAGAATAAAATATAAAATTTTATCTATGACTCATTAATCCTCATTTAAAAATTTTAAATGAGGATTAATTTTATAATCGATTTAATAAATTTCCGTCTTAATCAGCTATTGAAAGGCTTTTGGAGTAAGAATTGCAATGCTTGTTAAAAATACAAGTGTTATGGCAAATTATCTGTTATCCATTTCAAACAACGAAACACTTAAAGACAGTGTTATTCATGACCCTAGCACCAAACTGAAAGTAAGGGTTTATAATTCGATAAAATCTAAATTTAAACCCAGTGAGGGAGAAGTACGATTTTTTGTTACAGCAGGTAAAAAAACAATTGCATTTGAAACGAAAGGCTATAAAAAGCATGCTGAATTACTCATATTACATATGATATCCTGGTATTGTGTTTATTTGGGTTTAATGGAAGCTCAAATACATTCAAACTGGCCAATGTATATAGCTTCGTAAAAACGGAAATATTATATAACGCGATTATTAAAAAATCAGTTATAAAGCACTTTTAGAGTCGTGCATCATATCGCTCATCTCAATTATCTTTTCATCAATTTCTGATACGCACTTATCCATCATATTGATGCATTCCTTTTTATCCACTAACCCTTCCTTCTCAAGGTTCATTAGTCCTTTTAAGGTAGCTATAGGCCCTCGTATTTGATGAGATAGATATGAGGAGTATTCTGAGAGCTTTTTATTTTTCAATTGCAGATCTTTGGTTCGTTCATCAATAATTTCCTCCAAATGATGATTCACACGGTCAAGATTATCTTTTTGCCGTAACACCTCGCTATTAAGATCTGTAAGTTGTGCGTTAGTTTTTGTTTTGCGTTTAACGTTATTTATAAGTAAGCCAATTGTAACCATCAACAAACAGGCAACAATTACAGCTCCCCAAAATCGTATATTTTCATATTGAATACGCTTTATATTCAACTCATTTTCCTTTTGTTCCTCTTCTTGTTTATTTCTAACCTCAAATAAATTAAGCTGAGATAAAAGATTTGCCTTTTTAGCTACGCTATCTTGCCTATAAACGTCACTCAAATAAAATATCGCCCGTTCATAATTTTTACGTTTAAACTCAAGCTGGTAATGCGTGTATATAAAATCACGCTGCATTTTATCATCTTTAATAATCAATGCATAGGCCGAGCCTTCGCTTACTACTTTCTCAGCCTGATCAAATTCACCTTTGGCTATATATAATAAAGCCAATGTCAGATCAATACTGGCAACGGATTCATTTAGATCTTTGTCTTTCGCTTTTACAATTGCGTTTGTTAATAAACTTGTAGCCAAATCCAGTTGATGCAGATTATAATAAACTACCCCTTTATTTTGTTGACATTGTATAAGATTTACTGAATCTTTGAGTATAGTAAATAATGATTCACTATCGTTATAATATTTTAAGGCTTGATTAACGCTCTTTTTACGAAAATAAAAATTACCTAAATTCAGGTAAGAAGTAGCTATTAACGATTTGTCTGAAAGCTTGTTACCAATATCGAGGGCCTTTTGAAAAAATTCTAACGACCGATCATAATCATTATCACGATATAAACTACCAATATTATTATAAACCTTTGCTACACCTCTTAAGTTATTATCTCTTGTATAAAAATCCAGGGATTTAATATAACTATTGATGGCGTCCTCGGGTAAGTTCAAATAAAATTGTCCCAAACCCATTACACGGTAGGCTTCTGCTATACCTGGGGTATAATGTAATTTTATCGCAAGTTGTAATGATCTACTTCCGGTATTTATTGTTTGTTCAGGATTTGTTAATCTGGCATCGTAGGCTTGTTTATTCAGGCTCTTAACATCGTTGGTATCTTGCGCCATCAGATCTTTTACCCCATCTGCTGCGTGTACAGTAAAAGCAAATAGTATAAAAAACAAAGCTGAATAAATTTTTTTCATTTAAAGTCGTATAGGCCTTTAATTTCTATCTAAGGTAGCAAAACAACACCAATAAAATTATAACTGCACAATTATTTAGTTTATACTTTTGAGTAATTTAACTATATTTCGCTTAATATACAATTAATTAAATTACAATTTTGTACGTAAAATATTGATAATCAATTATTTATTGATATTAATTTACCTTATGATGAATTTTATTGCTCCCTCCTATACGAAAAATATTGGTTTTGTGTTTCATTTAAAATCAAATCAAGTAGTTTTACGTTATTATTTTAAGAAATATTATTAAAAACCAGTTGCATAAACTGAATAAAAAATTAAATCCTAAACCATAAAAAATGCATAACTACCTTTTTAACAAAAGTTTAAAATTCAAATACTGACTTAAAAGCAACAACTAGTTAATATTAACGTATAGTTACTTTTTTAATAATTAAAAAGAAAATTAAAGAAATTCAAAAATAAAGATCATGAAAAAATTCATTGTTGTAGCAGCTTTGGTACTCACAACAGGAGTACTGGCATCACAAACTAAATCAAACAGTACGGTACCTATCACTCAACCTGGTATCCCAAAATCAACTTTATCAACCGATAGCAAAGAACTTGCGAGCGGTGATTAATCAACTATTTAGAAAGTAAAATATTAAAAATAAGACCATGAAAAAAATCATCATCGCAGCCGCATTAGTCCTTACGACAGGCGTATTGGCATCGCAAACCAAATCAAACAGTGCAGCACCTACTGCTCAACCTGTTATTACAAAATCAACTTTATCAACCGATAGCAAAGAACTTGCTAGTGGTGACTAATCAATTATTTAGAAAGTAAAATATTAAAAAATAAAATCATGAAAAAATTCATCATCGTAGGAGCATTAGTACTTACAACAGGAGTATTGGCATCACAAACTAAAGTAAACAGTGCAGCACCTACTGCTCAACCTGTTATTACAAAATCAACTTTATCAACCGATAGCAAAGAATTAGCCAGTGGCGACTAATTAATTATCTCAACAAACCAATAATAACTCTTTAAAATAAAATCATGAAAAAGATCATAGTAGCAGCAGCAATAATTTTCACTTCAGGTGTTTTGTCTTTATATGTAAATAACAAACCATCACAACCAACTTCTGCAACAATAAAAGCAACTTTTTACGACTATAAAAAAGAGTTAGGGAGCGGAGATTAATTAATCACCACATCGACATACAATCACATACAGAACAAAAACACTTACAACATAACATATTACAAAAACACGAACATGAAAAAGATATTTATAGCAACAGCATTATTTTTAGCTACAGGATTATTAACAAACGCAAAAACAGGATTGAATCCATTATCGGCTAAAACAGAGGTTAAGGATAAAAAAGATCTTGGTAACGGTGATGACAAAAAAGACTTAGGCAACGGTGATGCTAAATTAGCGATGGTTGACAAGAAAGATCTTGGTAACGGTGATGACAAAAAAGACTTAGGTAACGGCGATGCTAAATTAGCGATGGTTGACAAGAAAGACCTTGATAACGGTGACGATAAAAAAGACTTAGGCAACGGTGATGCTAAATTAGCGATGGTTGACAAGAAAGATCTTGGTAACGGTGATGACAAAAAAGACTTAGGTAACGGCGATGCTAAATTAGCGATGGTTGACAAGAAAGACCTTGGTAATGGTGATGACAAAAAAGACTTAGGCAACGGCGATGCTAAATTAGCGATGGTTGACAAGAAAGACCTTGGTAACGGCGATGATAAAAAAGACTTAGGTAACGGCGATGCTAAATTAGCAATGATCGACAAAAAAGACCTTGGTAACGGCGATGATAAGAAAGACTTAGGCAACGGCGATGCTAAATTAGTGATGGTTGACAAGAAAGATCTTGGTAACGGTGATGACAAGAAAGACTTAGGCAACGGCGATGCTAAATTAGTGATGGTTGACAAGAAAGATCTTGGTAACGGTGATGACAAAAAAGACTTGGGCAACGGCGATGCTAAATTAGTGATGGTTGACAAGAAAGATCTTGGTAACGGTGATGACAAAAAAGACTTGGGCAACGGCGATGCTAAATTAGCGATGATCGACAAAAAAGATCTTGGTAACGGCGATGATAAAAAAGACTTAGGCAATGGCGATGCTAAATTAGCGATGGTTGACAAAAAAGATCTTGGTAACGGTGATGATAAAAAAGACTTGGGCAACGGCGATGCTAAATTAGTTTAACTCTTTATTAAGAACTTTTAAATCAGAAACATGAAAAAGATCATTATAGTAGCAGCATTAATTGTATCATCAGGCTTAACTGCATATTGCTTAAATGCCAAAGAAAATAAACAACACACTGCAACTACTTTAAAAATTAACACTGCTGATTTCGCAGTAAAAACATTAAACGCCCCTAAATCAGACCTGGCAACAGCTGATTAATTGTATTTAGTGCGAAAATACCTGCACTTTTAACTATTGACTAAACCTTATTGAACAAAGCGACTTACAAATTGGTAAGTCGCCAAAATAGATGAAACTATATGTTTATAACGTGTGGCTATATTATATTTCGTTTTAATATTTCCTGTCTGCTATCGGATAATTAAATCAGTCTCAACTTTACAGGACAGCGGCAATAAAGTATATTTGCTGCAAATTAATATTTATGCAGACTATTAAACAGTATGTAAAAGATAACGAACAACGTTTGTTAGACGAACTATTTGCCTTATTACGCTTTCCATCTGTAAGCGCTGATCCTAAATACAAACCCGAGGTTTTAAAAACAGCCGATTACGTTGCCAAAAAGTTAGTTGATGCCGGTGCCGAAAAGGTTGAGGTTTGCCAAACGGCAGGCTACCCAATTGTTTATGGTGAAAAGATCATAGACGCATCAAAACCTACAGTTTTGGTATATGGACATTACGATGTACAACCTGCTGATCCATTGGAGTTATGGAAAACGCCACCTTTTGAACCCACTATACGCGATGGCAAAATATATGCCCGTGGTGCTTGTGATGATAAGGGTCAGTTTTATATGCATGTAAAAGCATTTGAGCTGATGATGCAAACCAATACCTTACCTTGTAACATCAAGTTTATGATTGAAGGTGAAGAGGAAGTTGGATCAAACAACCTGGGTATCTTTGTAAAAGAAAATAAAAATCGCCTGAAAGCTGATGTGGTGCTGATATCTGACACATCGATGATCAGCATGGAGAACCCTTCACTAGAAACTGGCTTGCGTGGCTTGTCTTACTTAGAAGTTGAAGTTGTTGGCCCTAACCGTGATTTGCACTCTGGTGTATATGGTGGTGCTGTTGCTAATCCGGCAACTATTTTGGTTAAAATGATCGCTTCGTTACATGATGAAGATAATCATATTAACATCCCTGGTTTTTATGACAAGGTAATTAACCTTAAACCAGAAGAACGTGCCGCGCTTAACGCTGCGCCTTATGATGAGGAAGAATATAAAAAAGACCTTGATATAGCGGAAGTTTGGGGCGAAAAAGGTTACAGTACACTAGAGCGTACCGGCACGCGCCCAACTCTTGAAGTAAATGGCATTTGGGGTGGTTATATTGGCGAAGGCGCGAAAACCGTATTACCATCAAAAGCTAACGCGAAAATTTCTATGCGCTTAGTACCTAATCAAACATCCGAAGAAATAACTGAATTGTTTACTAAGCATTTTGAGAGCATTGCGCCAAAATCTGTAAAAGTTACAGTAACCCCTCATCATGGCGGTGAACCGGTAGTTACCCCTACCGATAGCATTGCCTATAAAGCAGCACAAAAAGCAATCGCTGAATCATTTGGCAAAGAACCTATACCAACACGCGGTGGTGGTAGTATCCCAATCGTTGCTTTGTTTGAGGCTGAACTGGGTATCAAAACTGTATTGATGGGCTTTGGCTTGGATAGCGATGCGCTACATTCGCCAAACGAAAAATATGATATATACAATTATTATAAAGGGATAGAAACAATTCCATTATTCCATAAATATTTCGCTGAGTTAAGCGAAAGTAAGTAACAGAGAAGGGCGCCTTACAATGGCGCCCTTTTTTTTATTCGATATAAATATTATTTAATCTCGATCTTCTCACATCCTTTCAAAAAATCCTCGTCCGCGTCGGCACCAATGCCAATCGCATCATCAATACTTAATAAATAACCGTCGTAAGTCACCCCTCCTGTGCACGGATCAATTTTATGGCCGAGCATGCAAGTATCCATATCATAAAATTTAATATTGGGACTGGCATATACAAAATGCAATTTGGCGCTTAAAGCTATACGGCTTTCCAGCATTCCGCCCATCATGCAGGCAATACCCTTTTCAGCAGCAACATTATGAATTTTGATGGCTTCGGATATTCCGCCTGATTTGGCCAGTTTGATATTAATATAATCGCATGATCGGCTATTGATCTGTCTCCTTGCATCATGATGATTGTAAACACTTTCATCAGCCATAATTTTAACCGGCGACAATTGCATTAATTCAGGCAGGCGATCATCTTTCCAGGAGCGCATGGGCTGCTCGCAAAATTCAATGTCGTAATCGCCTAAACTTTGTAATGCAAAAACCGCGGCGTCAAAACTCCAGCCCTGGTTGGCATCTATGCGGATCTTCATATCGTTACCTATAGCTTTACGAATATATTTTATACGTTCAATATCTTCAACGGCTCCCTTACCCAATTTCACTTTTAATATTTTAGCGCCTAAAGCTTTAAATTCGTCGGCTTTTTTTGCCATTTCTTCTGGGCTGGCAATACCAATAGTAATGTCGGTTTCTACAATCCGCCGTAAACCGTTTAGAAACTGATATAAAGGAACATTGGCATTCTTGGCAGCAATATCATAAAGCGCCATATCAAAAGCACTTTTTATAGTGGTGTTGCCAGCGGCAAAATCATCTAATTGTTTTAGCCGGCATTCAATATCCAAAGCGTTCGCGCCAATCCACAGTTTAGCAAACTCACGGGCTATTACTAAACAAGTATCCTGCGTTTCACCAACTATCATAGGGAAAGCTGAACACTCGCCTACACCATAAAATCCGGCATCGGTATGCACGCGTATAAATACATTCTGCGCATGATCCATTGTCCCGGTTGCAATGGTAAACGGCACCATGGGTATGCTAAATCTATAAATATCAATTTTGGTAATTTTAATTTGCTCTGCCATGCCGTATTCTATTTGATACTAATCTAAACATATTAATAAGCATACTGTTACAGCTTATATTAGTAAATTTTGTTGTTTGGATGCAATACATTACATTTGTACTTCTTCATTAAAATAATAATTCAATTTTTAGCCGTCTGTACCGTTCAATCCGGGAAAGATTCCTGGCTAAATTTAAAACTTTCATAAAAACATAAAATTATATGGCTCAAGACAACACGCCTATATTTGATTATAATTCAACCAGGAATAAACTTATCCTGTCGGAGTATGGCCGTAACGTGCAAAATATGGTTAAATATATTGTTGCGTTACCAACAAAAGAAGAACGCAACCGTTATGCACAGGTAGTTATTGACCTGATGGGCTTTTTAAACCCCCATTTGCGCGATGTTGCCGACTTTAAACATAAACTTTGGGATCACCTGCATATCATATCTGATTACCAAATTGATGTTGATGCGCCCTATCCAAAGCCAACACCCGAGGCAGTACATATGAAACCGAAGCCTCTTCGTTATCCGCATCAGCGTATTAAATACAAGCACTATGGAAAAACCATTGAGCTAATGATTGATAAAGCCAAAGCTATTGAAGAGCCGGAACGTAAAAAGTACATGATACAATCCATAGCTAATTTTATGAAAATGGCTTATGTACAATGGAATAAAGATTCTGTTACTGACGAAAGTATATTATCAGATCTGTATGCGATGTCGGGTGGTGAATTGAAAGCGGAGGAGGGCATTAACCTTAACCGTGTTGAATATCGCCCTGCGCCTCAAAACAATACAAATAACAACAGGGGCCGGAGCAACCAAAATAACCGTGGCGGTAGCGGCGGCGGTGGCGGACGCACAAATAACAACAATCCACGCAACAATAATAATCAAAACAACCGTAACCGTAATAGCGGCGGCGGAGGCGGTACACGCAAATATTAATTGTATTTTTTGTTCATATTTCGTGGCTGATAGTTGATGGTTAGTCAAGGATTTATTTTAATCTTTGCAGCATAACAGGTCATTTATATTGTATTAGTGGCCATGAATATTGAACCATTAACAACGAATCTTTATATATATATGGATAACGCCTTTGAAATAATTGGTGGAAAGCCCTTAAAAGGCGAAATAACCCCTCAGGGTGCAAAAAACGAAGCTTTACAAATACTTTCGGCTGTATTATTAACAGCGGAAAAAGTTACTGTTAGTAATATTCCTGACATTAAGGATGTAAATAAGCTAATTGAATTGCTTGGCGATATGGGTGTTATTGTTGAGCGTTTAGCGCCCGATACCTATAGCTTTGAAGCTAAAAACATTGATCAAGACTTTTTTGTATCGGAAGCATTTAAATCAAAGGGTGGTGGCCTTCGTGGCTCTATTATGATAGTTGGCCCGCTTTTAGCCCGCTTTGGTAAAGCGTCAATCCCCAAACCAGGTGGCGATAAAATAGGACGCAGAAGATTGGATACCCATTTCCTGGGTTTTGAAAAGCTTGGCGCACAATTTACGTATAACCCTGAGAACGGATTTTTTAATGTTGATGCCTCTAACTTAAAAGGCACTTACATGCTGCTTGACGAAGCATCGGTAACCGGTACTGCCAATATTGTAATGGCTGCTGTTTTAGCCGAAGGTACTACTACGATATACAATGCCGCCTGCGAACCTTACCTGCAACAACTTTGCAAAATGCTTAACCGCATGGGTGCGAAAATATCGGGCATCGGTTCAAACCTATTGACCATTGAAGGAGTAAAATCATTAGGGGGTACAGAACACAGAATGTTGCCTGATATGATTGAGATTGGCTCATTCATTGGCCTGGCAGCGATGACCGGTTCTGAAATTACGATTAAAAACGTTCATTATAAAGAATTGGGTATGATCCCAGATGTGTTCCGTCGCTTAGGTATTCAACTGGAACTGAGGGGGGACGATATTTACATTCCTGCACAAGAACATTACGAAATTGAAACCTTCATCGATGGTTCTATTATGACCATCGCTGACTCGCCATGGCCGGGCTTTACGCCTGATTTGCTGAGTATTGTACTAGTTGTAGCTATTCAAGCCAAAGGATCAGTGCTGATCCATCAAAAAATGTTTGAGAGCCGTTTATTCTTCGTAGATAAATTATTAGACATGGGCGCGCAGATCATCCTTTGTGATCCGCACCGCGCAACAGTGATTGGCCTTGACCATCAGGTTAAACTTAGAGGTATTTCGATGACATCACCGGATATCCGCGCGGGTGTATCTTTACTGATCGCCGCCCTATCGGCGCAAGGCAAATCCACCATTTACAACATTGAACAAATAGAACGCGGTTATCAACATATTGACGATAGGTTAAGGGCTTTAGGCGCTGACATTAAGCGAATATAAGATCGAGGTGAAAGCTAAAAGGATAAAGGCGAAAGGTATTAATTACACTTTTCGCCTTTTTTGTTCGCTTTTGCTTTAATCTTTTTCCTTTCGCCTTAAAAACATATCTTTAGTCACCTAAAAAGTTACATGTACCAAAATAGACGATCGACTTATGCTGGCTTTATCCTGGTGTTTGTTGCCATAAAAGTTGTGTTAAATCTGTTCGCTATCTCACATTTTGGCTTTCAACGCGATGAACTTTTACACCTGGCATTGGGAGATCATTTAGCATGGGGATATAAGGAAGTCCCTCCATTTATTGCTGTAATTGCAAAGCTATCATCTACCCTATTTGGCGATTCTATTTTTGCTACACGGGTATTCTGCACCTTATTTGCCGGGCTTATTGTTTGGTTTACCGGGCTTTTAACTGTTGAATTTGGTGGGCGAAAGTTTGGCATTGCGTTAGCGTGCTTGGGTATTATATTAGCGCCTGCTTTTGTAGGATCAGAGTATCTACTTCAACCAGTAATTTTCGACCAATTTTGGTGGGTATTAACCGTTTACCTGATTGTAAAATATATTAATTCATCTTCGGTAAAATACCTTTACTTTATTGGCATTGCGGTAGGCTTAGGATTACTTACTAAATATACCATGGGCTTTTTTGCCCTTGCCCTGGTTATTGGCCTGCTATTTACCAAGCAACGCAGGTTATTGTTCAACAAGCATGTATTGGGTGCTATTTTAATCGCATTAGTGTTGTTTATACCAAATGTTATCTGGCAATTTCAGCATCATTTACCGGTAATAACACATATGAGCACTTTGCGAAAGACACAGCTCGACTATATTAAACCATCAGATTTCATCAGTCAGCAAGTGATGGTTAATGGCAGCTTTATTTTGTTGTGGCTCACTGGTTTTTTCTTTCTGATATTTTCATTCAAACTTCGTAAGTACCAGTTTTTGGCATTCGCTTATATAACTATTTTCCTTTTCCTGATGGAGATGAGTGGCAAAAGTTATTACATATTTGGTGCATACCCGATGTTGTTTGCCGCTGGAGGCTTCGGCTTTGAACGATGGATCAAAAACAATAAATACCAATTACGTACATTAACGTTTGTTGTTTTGATAATACCAAGCCTGCCAATTTTCCCAATGCTGCTACCTATATTACCCTTGAAACAAACGCTATCGTTTTTTGAGTTTAATAGAAAATACAATTCGGTTTTAGATTTTATAGTGACGTGGGAAGATCACCAAAAACACCCAACTACGCAGGATTATGGCGATATGCTTGGTTGGGATGAGATGACTAAAAAAGTTGCTGATGTTTATAATACGCTAACACCTGATCAACAAAAACATACCATCATCTGGGCTGATAACTATGGCGAAGCAGGAGCTATACACCATTTTGGAAAGCTTTATAATTTGCCAGATGTGTATAGCCTGGATAGTAGCTTTACACTCTGGACGCCACCATCTTTAAGTCCCGATTACATTATATACATTGATGATGATGATAAT
The DNA here is from genome assembly GCF_013408825.1 of Mucilaginibacter tundrae. Classification (GTDB taxonomy): domain Bacteria; phylum Bacteroidota; class Bacteroidia; order Sphingobacteriales; family Sphingobacteriaceae; genus Mucilaginibacter. The sequence goes on along the minus strand of NZ_JACCBZ010000004.1, from coordinate 203,388 downwards.
GTAACTAAAAGACTTGCGCCCTATATGCAGAGTTATAAAAAAATCGGTGAAGTTGATAATCCGCTGGCTCGAGAAAAAGGCACGGCCATTTATTTACTGACTAAGCCCGACGCTATGTTTGCTTATATTTATCAGCACGAGCGGGCTAAAAAATTATTGGAATAATTATTAGTTATTTATTAAAGATATTCTTTCAGTGGTTTGGTTGGACATTAATCCAGTGGAAAACATGGATAAAAGACAATTATAATCAAGCCATCTACCTTGGCTTAAAGAGAAGTCAGCTATGCCTTGATGGGTAAATTTCATAACAGAATTATTTTTTTTACCGTCAAATGGTGAATTAACATAAGCACTTATATATTCTTCTATATCATATTTTAATTTCACAACCTTATCCCCGTTAACATTAGTGATTGCCAAAACCGTAACAGTATTTTTTTTATAAGAAGAGTCGCATACAAAATTTTGATCAACGGAAATAAAATTGACATCTATTGGCCATGAATCACCAACTTTTACAGGCTTACCGGGTAATTCAAATAATGTCGCAATTAGGTTTTTTTGATCACTTTTTAAATAGAAACTCGTAATTATACCATCTTCATTAATTTGACCGCGTAGCATTACGCCCGATGTTACCTGTTTCATCAGTTCTTTGAATCTTTGTTGGTCACTATTAGATTTTAATGTATCTGCGGATGTAGATTTTCCTTCATCGCTACCATGCATTATGATGTCAATTAATCCCGGCTTATTTTCTGTTAAAGTAGTTACGTAATCATTGTTTTCCATTGCTCCGCTTAATTTTTTAAGCATCTTTTCGGCTTCGGTTGAATTGGCAGAGTCGGCACCATTACTCTTCAGGAAATTGCCCATTGAAAAGTTATTTGCCGAATCTATATTTTTCATAACCGTTTTATAGGAAATCACTTCTCCGGGTTTTAATTTCCATCTTAATAAAACAGATTGATCTTGCTGAGCAAAGGTTAATGCAGAAACAAAAAACAATAGATTAAAAAACAAGTATTTGAGCATCGTAATTGATTTAGGACGACAATTAAAGGTAATACAATATTCAGAAAACAAAAAAGGCATCTGCTGATTAACCAGATGCCTTAAATTTTATATCTATTCTTATTTTACGCTGATATAGCGTTTATAATATCATACTGCGTAATAATCTCAATATTACCTTCAGATTCGACCAAAACGGCTATATTATCCTTGTTAATCATAGCTGAAATTCTATCTATAGAGGTATTCAAATCAACAAAAGGAAACGGGCTGGTTGTAATATTTTTTATAGGTTGAGATTTTAATGATGGATTTTCCAGCAGTGCATCTAAAATATCACTTTCGGTAATTTTACCTATCACCATACCTTTTTGGGTAACCGGGATTTGCGATATATTTAATGATTTAATGGTATTGATAGCTTCCAGTACCGATTTATCGCAATCAATAGTAACGATCTCCTGACTTTGTTTTTTGGAGATAATGTCTTGCGCAGTTAACTTCTCGTCTTTCAAAAATCCGCGGTCGCGTAACCAATCTTCGTTATACATTTTGCCCAGGTAACGAGTACCATGATCCGGGAAAATGATCACTACTACATCACCTTCTTTAAACATATCCTTCATCTGCAACACACCTGCTACTGCCGATCCTGTTGAGTTACCAGCGAAGATTCCTTCTTTACGTGCTATTTCACGGGTCATTAAAGCAGCATCCTTATCAGTTACTTTTTCAAAGTGATCTATCAGGCTAAAATCAACGTTGGCTGGCAAAAAGTCTTCGCCTATACCTTCGGTGATGTATGGGTAAATCTCGTTTTTATCAAAAATGCCAGTTTCTTTATATTTCTTGAAAACAGAACCATAAGTATCAATACCTAAAACTTTTATAGCGGGATTTTTCTCCTTCAAATATCTCGCAATGCCTGATAACGTTCCCCCAGTACCAACACCCGCTACTATGTGCGTTACTTTGCCATTGGTCTGTTCCCAAATCTCCGGCCCTGTAGATTCATAATGTGCTTGTGAGTTTGATAAGTTATCATATTGATTAGGCTTCCATGAATTAGGAACTTCACGCTCTAAACGAGATGATACTGAATAGTAAGATCGTGGATCTTCGGGTTCAACATTAGTGGGGCAAACAATAACTTCAGCACCAAAAGCGCGCAGCGCATCAAATTTTTCCTTTGATTGCTTATCGGTACTCGTAAAAATACACTTATAGCCTTTTATTACTGCCGCAATAGCCAGGCCCATACCGGTATTACCGGATGTGCCCTCAATTATAGTTCCGCCGGGTTTTAATTTGCCGCTTTTTTCGGCATCCTCAATCATTTTAAGGGCCATGCGGTCTTTTATAGAGTTGCCCGGGTTGGTAGTCTCAATTTTAGCTAAAACTATCGCAGGGATATCTTTAGTAATTTTATTTAGCTTCACCATAGGCGTGTGGCCAATGGTTTCGAGTATATTATTATACCACATAGTAATTGTTTAAGTATAGTTAACCTATAGGGTTATCAGTATAAACGCAAAAATAGTATTATTAGTTAATTAGAGGCTAAAGATTAGAGATTAGTTGAATATCTCAAGGCCTAATCTCTAATCAGCTAAACTCAAAACTTAAGGTGCTTAACGGTTAAGCCATTATTTATCAATTGTTTTAACGATTCAATACCGATGTGTAAATGTGTTTCTACATATTGCTCGGTAACTTTTGAATCGCTCTCGCTGGTTTTTACCCCCTCCGGTATCATTGGTTGATCGGATACTAGAAGCAATGCACCTGTTGGAATTTTATTCGCGAAACCGGTTACAAAAATAGTCGCGGTTTCCATATCAACTGCCATGGCTCTTAGTTCCTTCAGGTATTTTTTAAATTCTTTATCATGCTCCCAAACACGGCGGTTGGTGGTATAGCAAGTACCTGTCCAATAATCGCGTGAGTAATCACGAATGGTAGTTGATATCGCTTTCTGCATAGCAAATGCCGGTAATGCAGGGACTGCGGCAGGCATATAATCGTTTGATGTACCTTCGCCCCTTATTGCGGCAATCGGCAGGATCAGATCACCAACATTCACCCTCTTTTTCAGACTACCGCATTTACCCAAAAATATAACTGCTTTAGGGCTGATAGCAGTAAGCAGATCCATCACCGTTGCTGCAACCGAACTCCCCATACCAAAGTTTATAATGGTAATGCCATTTGCAGTCACACTTTGCATTGGTTTATCCAATCCTAAAACCGGGGCATTATCATTCCATTGAGAAAACAACTGGATATATTTAGAGAAGTTGGTTAATATAATGTATTTGCCAAAATCTTCCAGTGGCCTACCTGTATAGCGAGGTAACCAGTTAGCAACAATTTCTTCCTTAGTTTTTAACCCTCCTGTTACCGGGCTTTGCACCTCTTTTTGCTTTTTTGATTGCTTAACCAGTTCCGCGTCTTTTTTAATGCTTATCTCTTCGTTCATGGTGATAATATTTAGTCTGCAATAAACAATATGCTTATTACCTTATTATTAATATCCTCTTACTAACCAGTTATAAAACGCCGGGAAATCTTTATTCCATTGCTTTTCGTTATGTTTCTCGCCTTGCATAATAACAGTTGGTATATTGTTTTCGTTAATTCCTTTGGCTTGCATAATATCAGCCATTTTTCTCATATCGGGCACCATAGTTTTATCTTCAATATCGCCACAAACAAGATAAACACGGGATTTTGCTGGTAAACCTTTCTGTTCAGCAAACTGGTAAATATCCGGCGCTATCCAAAATGCTGGTGAGAAAACTCCTGCATTTCCAAATACATCAGGATATTTCAGAATCGCATACATTGATATCAGGCCTCCCATTGAACTACCGGCTATAGTGGTATGCTTTGCATCCTTTTTAGTGCGGTAGTTTTTATCAATATAAGGTTTTAAATTATTAACCAAAAAGTCAACATAATCGTCACCCCTGCCTTTACCATATTTAGAATCGTATGGATCATATTCTGTTATACGATTCTCGCCGCCATGATCAATTCCCACAACGATGCTTTCTTCATTTCCAGGTAACTTATCAAGTATTTCATCAATGCCCCATTCGCCATAACCTGAAGTATAATCATCGAACAGATTCTGTCCGTCGTGCATATAAATCACCGGGTATTTTTTATGTGATGTAGCATAATCAGCAGGCAGGTAGATCCATATCCTGCGTTGTCTGCCTAATTGTGGTATATCAAACTTTTCGTTGATGATATGTACATTGGCGCTTGCGGTATGTTTTTTCTGCTCCACAGGATGATCATTTTTCCAGCCTTTAACGTTCATAACAATTACAGTATCGTGTGAAATATTAATATCCCTATTCGATATATCCCGACCTGACGCATCCGACTCGACACCATCCCAACTACCTTTAGTTACTTTAAAGCTGTAATTACCTTTTTGTAGTGTTTTTGTCAGCTGATATCTACCAGCACCATCAAGATGCATTTTCCAAGCAGTATCGGCAGCATTCCAGTTATTGAAATCGCCGGCTAAGAAAAGGTTTTGGTTGGATGTTTTGAGCGCTGCTGCTTTATCAACGATAAACGTAACCTTTATTTGCCCAAAAACTATGGTTTGGCTAAGCAGCAGGCATAAACATATCAGTATTCCTTTTCTCATTTTTAATTGTACAAAAAAGGCCCCGATACCGGAGCCTTTTAATAAAGAGAATAGCTTATCTATTCTTTATATCAGTGTAATCCCGATTGGTTGCGCCGGTATAAATCTGTCGCGGACGGCCAATTGGCTCTTTATGTTCTTTCATTTCTTTCCATTGCGCGATCCATCCCGGCAGGCGGCCTAAAGCAAATAATACGGTAAACATATCCGTTGGGAAACCTAGTGCGCGGTAAATGATGCCTGAATAGAAATCGACGTTTGGATATAATTTACGCTCGATAAAGTAAGGATCTTTCAAAGCAACTTCTTCAAGTTTTTTGGCAATTTCCAACACTTCATCATCAATACCTAATTTCTCTAAAATATCATCACATGCTTTTTTGATGATCTTGGCACGCGGGTCAAAGTTTTTATATACACGGTGACCAAATCCCATTAAGCGGAATGGATCATTTTTATCTTTTGCTTTGGCTATCCATTTATCGGTATCGCCACCATCTTCCTGTATTTTTTGCAGCATCTCGATCACTTCCTGGTTAGCGCCACCGTGAAGCGGGCCCCATAAAGCTGAAATACCGGCAGAAACCGAAGCGTAGATATTTGATGCTGACGAACCTACAATACGTACAGTTGATGTAGAGCAGTTTTGCTCGTGATCAGCATGTAGTATTAATAAGGTGTTCATCGCGCTAACAATAACAGGATCTATATCAACAACCTCTGTACGCTGACCGAAAGTCATGTTCAGGAAGTTAGTTACGTAATCGTATTTGTTTTGCGGGTAGATATAAGGGTGGCCTAATGATTTTTTGTAGATCCATGAAACGATTGTAGGCATTTTAGCCAACACTTTGATGATGCTTAAGTTAAGTTCTTCAGGTGTTTGGTTTTGCTTTAACGACTCAGGATAAAAAGCAGATAATGAACAAACCAATGAACTTAATTGGCCCATAGGATGTGATTTTGACGGGAACCCATCAAAAAACTTTTTCATATCCTCGTGAACAAGAGTATGGTGGCTTAGATCAAAATTGAATGCTTTTAATTGCTCTTCAGTTGGCAGTTCACCGTAGATAAGCAAATATGCAACTTCAATAAAACTTGATTTTGCGGCTAATTGCTCTATAGGATAGCCACGATATTTTAGTATACCCAGTTCACCATCTAAAAAAGTAATAGCACTTTGCGTGGCGCCTGTGTTTTTATAACCAATATCAAGTGTTACGTAACCGGTTTGGTCTCTTAATTTCGATATATCAATGGCTTTTTCACCTTCAGAACCTTCAATTACAGGTAGATCGTAAGTTTTATCGCCAATTTTCAGTTGAGCTGTTTCTAACATAGAAGTATTTGTATGACGCAAATGTAATAAAATATGGCTATAAATATCTGCGTTGAAACATACTTATTGTAAAAATTTAGCCACTTTTTATTGGGGAATGCCAGATGTTTATTTCAACGATTAATTCGAGCGAATAGCTTCAACAGGATTAAGCCTTGATGCCGAATAAGCCGGTATAATTCCTGATATAATTCCAATACTTACCGACATGCCTACCCCCCATATTATATTGCTCATATCCAGCACTATTTTAACATCTGCGGCGGCCTTTAAAGCCAGTGTACCCAGGAATACAACCCCCAACCCTATTAATCCACCTATAAAACATAAAGTGATCGATTCGATTAGGAACTGTAATAAGATAAAGTAGTTTTTAGCGCCTAATGATTTTTGTATGCCGATAATATTCGTCCGTTCCTTAACCGAAACAAACATAATGTTAGCAATACCAAAGCCTCCAACCAATATGGAAAATCCCCCGATAATCGCCCCTCCAATGTCCATCACGCCGAATAACTGATCCAAACCATTACTTAAAATTGTGCTTTGGTTTAGGGCAAAGCTATCATCTTGATTTGGCTTTAATCTTCTGATAGAGCGCATTAATTGATGTAATTCGCTTTGTAACTGTTCTTCGCTAATACCTTTTTTACCTCTTACAATAATAGTGGGCTGGTAATTTTCATTTTGTATATCAATGATGTTCTTAGCGAAATTTATCGGAATCAACACGTTCTTGTCATCACTATTACCAAGCATGTCATCGCCTTCTTTGGTAAACACACCAATAATGGTAATATTTCTACCCATTACTTTTATCTGCTTACCAATGGCCGTACCACCCGGAAAAAGATCCTGGGCAATATCATAGCCTATAACGGTAACCGGCGCCCCCGTTCTTGATTCTATATCGGTAAAATAACGACCTTCAGCCAGATCGAAATTCCACACCTTATCATGGTCTTGCGAAACACCGCTTATTGACGCACCTGCTACTGTATTGCTTTTATATTTGATGATGCGACTGTCGATATTGATCTCGTATGAAATTCCATCAGCATCAGTCACACGTTTTTGCAACTGGTCAAATTCGCGCAGACTGGGTACCGGGCGTTGCATGTATTTCCACCATGGGTAATCATTATCACCTACCGCCCATGGCCATTTCCCTATGTAAATACTATTATTACCTAATTTATTTACGCTCTCCTGCAAATTGTTTCTTAAGGTATCAACCGCGGAAAACACCGCTATGATGGTAAAGATACCGATGGTAACTCCCAATAACGATAGCATAGTACGCAGCTTATTTTGCCTTAATGCATCAAATGCAAATAAGAAGCTTTCCCTGAAGAGTTTTAAAAATAGCATAGTGTTTTGGGCTGGTATAATTTTTAGACGCTGATAATGCTGTTAAGTTACAGTATTTTTCATTTTCAGCGAATGAATAAAACAATTGGATTTGTAATTTGTCAATACCCTGCGGTTATATAAGATAATCTACGAGACATCCAAAAATAATCGATTGAAAATCATAAAAAAATTTGTACATTTGCGCCCTGAAAATCCATATAGATAAGCATGAAATTATCTCAATTCAAATTCAATTTACCAGAATCATTAATTGCTAACAACCCTGCACAAACCCGAGATGAAGCCCGTTTAATGGTTTTACACAAGGATTCAGGAAAAATTGAGCATAAAATATTTAAAGACATACTGGAGTATTACGATGACCAGGATGTAATGATCATTAACAACACTAAGGTATTTCCTGCCCGTATGTACGGTAATAAAGAAAAAACCGGTGCTACCATTGAAGTATTTTTACTAAGAGAATTAAACAAAGAATTACGCCTTTGGGACGTTTTGGTTGATCCTGCACGTAAAATACGTGTTGGTAACAAGCTTTATTTTGGTGATGACGACTTGTTAATTGCCGAAGTTGTTGACAACACTACCTCACGTGGCCGTACCATTAGATTCTTATTTGATGGCACTGACGAAGAATTCCGCCGTAATGTGGAAATTTTGGGTGAAACACCGCTTCCTAAATACATTAAACGTAAAGCTACTGCCGAAGACAAAGAGCGTTATCAAACCATTTTTGCTAAACACGAAGGTGCTGTTGCTGCTCCAACTGCTGGTTTACACTTTAGCCGTGAGCTAATGAAACGCCTTGAACTTAAAGGTGTTGATTTTGCCGAGGTTACGTTGCATATCGGTTTAGGTACTTTCCGCCCGGTTGAGGTTGAGGATCTGACCAAGCACAAAATGGACTCTGAGCAGTTCATAATAGAGCAAAAACAAGCTGATATTGTTAATCGTGGTATCGAAAGAAAAAAACGCATTTGTGCTGTAGGTACTACCTCAATGCGTGCTATTGAATCAGCGGTGTCTGCAAACAAAACATTAAAGGCTGCTAATGACTGGACAAGCAAATTCATTTTCCCGCCATATGATTTCAGTATTGCTAATTCAATGGTAACTAACTTCCACACGCCGGAATCAACTTTATTGATGATGGTTAGTGCATTTGGTGGTTACGAGCACGTAATGAATGCATATGAAGTTGCGGTAAAAGAAAAATACAATTTCTACAGTTATGGTGATGCCATGCTGATCATCTAATTTTTTAAGTAGATTTGAGATTATAGATATGAGATTTGAGACTAAACTCAAATCTCATATTTTTTTAATTCCAATATTGTATGAGTGCTTCTGATCTCAAATCTCAAATCTCAAATCCCACATCTAATTTCGCGATAATTGTTGCCGGTGGCTCAGGCACACGCATGCAAGCAACCTTGCCCAAGCAATTTTTGTTGTTGAATGGGTTGCCAATTTTAATGCATACGATGCAGGCCTTCAATGATGCTGAAGCTAAGCCACAGTTAATTTTGGTATTGCATGCTGATTATCATGAACTGTGGCTGCATTTATGCGCAAAATACAATTTCACTTTATCTCATCAACTAATAAAAGGTGGTGAAAGCCGATTCCATTCTGTTAGAAATGGGTTACAGTTGATTGAAGACCCAAATGCATTAATTGCGATTCATGATGCTGTTCGCCCTCTTACAGCAGCTCCTATAATTGATGAGTCATATATTTTTGCCGCAGAGCATGGCAATGCTATTACCGCTGTTAAAAGCCGGGACTCGATAAGGCAAATACAGGGCGATCATTCCGTTAGCTTATTGCGTAACGATATTTACCTGGTACAAACACCGCAGACGTTTCAATGGAAGGTTTTAAAAAAAGCCTATGATCAGGCTTATGATTTGAAATTTACAGATGATGCCAGTGTAGTTGAAAGTGCCGGATTTAAAATACACCTAATTGAAGGTAGTTACGAAAATATCAAAATCACTTTTCCTGAAGATATAGCTATTGCCGAGGCTATATTAAACAAAAAGCCATCTGCCTAAGGCAAATGGCTTACAAGTTCTATTGAGTACCCACTCAGGCCCTTCTGATCAAACCTAAAAGTAAAGCTATGATAGCGATTACTAATAACACGTGAATCAATCCGGTAGCCGAATAAAAGAATACTCCTAATGCCCATCCGATTATAAGAATAACGGCAATGATGTACAATAAACCTCTCATTTTGTTAAAGTTTTAGTTGATAAATATATTATCACCAATGCCAAAACCGTTCCAAAACCAGGGCGAACAAAAAAACCCCGCGTTTGCAGGGTTATTCTATTTAAAAAAGTGTTGACTAATATTCGTCCTCGTTAAAAAAGAAGTCGTCTTTTGTCGGGTAATCCGGCCAAATTTCTTCAATATTTTCATAAGGCTCGCCATCGTCTTCCAGTGCCTGTAGGTTTTCAATAACCTCTACAGGTGCGCCGGAGCGTATAGCATAGTCAATTAATTCGTCTTTTGTGGCAGGCCAAGGTGCGTCTTCAAGGTGAGATGCTAGTTCAAGTGTCCAGTACATATTTTATTTTTATAATAATTACACTAAATTACTTTTTCGCAAAAGTATAATATTTTTAAATTGATTATCAATATTTTTTTTTAACATTTTCAAATACGCGGTATCCATTTATTTTCAGGGATACATTGCTCATCCCCTATCTTACGCGCTAAAGTGAATAGGTAATCGCTCAACCTGTTCAGATAAATATTCACTTTTTCATCAACCGGGCTTTCTTCGGCCAGATGGACAGTTATGCGTTCTGCCCTTCGGCAAACACATCTTGCAATATGGCAAAACGAAATGGCATTACTGCCACCGGGTAAAATAAAATGTTTTAAAGGTGGCAATTGTTCATCAATTATATCCATTTCACGCTCCAGTAGTTCAATATCTTCATCATGCAGATCGGGTATTACCATTTTCGATTTTTCCGGATCAGCAGCTAATGAGGCGCCAATGGTAAACAATCTGTCCTGTATATGTTTTAATATATCCTTATCCCGTTCGGTAATATCCTGATCGCGGATCAACCCAATGTATGAGTTAAGCTCATCTACCGTACCATAACTCTCGATGCGCAGGTGATGTTTAGGCACCCGCGTACCGCCTATTAATGATGTTAACCCTTTATCGCCGGTTTTAGTATATATTTTCATTTAAATTATTAACCTTGTCGCTTAATACTTTTTAAAAATACATTAAATATATTTAAATTAAACCTGTTTGGATATAAGGTGTTATATATTTTTCACGTACCACTCTCATGAAATCGATCATACTATCTACCCGACTGATACTTATATTACTTTGCGCAACGTTGTTGTTAAGCTTTAATTGCCATTCCTCTCCATCGGGTACAACTAGCTCTCCTGACTTAAGCAACAAAATACCAGTAAGCAGTTTTTTGAGCGAAAAAGACTTTAACACGCTTTTTCCTTTGCATGATAAATTTTACAGTTACGCGGCTTTTATAAAAGCCATAGATCAATTAGGCGCCATTAAAGTGAAGATAACACGTCGGGCAGCATCGGTATTCCAGATCATTCGTACGGATAAAACTACCGGAAAGTCAACTATTGTCCGTCAGGATGCTGATTGGAACGAGAGCTGGGCCAAAGCAAAACCTGATACCTCTTATACCATTGATTACGGAGCGGTTTGTAGTGAGAATGACATCCAAACTAATAAAAAAGAGTTAGCTGCCTTTTTCGCGCAAATAGCACATGAAACCCGCCACGGAGAAGACGGTAAGTACAATGACGGGCTGATGCTGATGCATGAATTAAATACTTCATTAACCTACATAGCGGATAACGATGATTATCCAGCGGTTAAAGGCAAAAAATATTATGGACGCGGCCCTATGCAGATAAGTTACAATGGCAATTATGGTTATGCATCAACCTGCATTTTTGGCGATAAGAATGTATTGCTAAACAATCCGGACCTGGTTCAAAACGACCCGGTAGTTGCCTTTAAAACCGCTATTTATTTTTGGATGACACCGCAATTGCCCAAACCATCAGCGCATGATGTGATGACAGGTAAATGGCAACCCAGTGCTGCTGATAAAGCCGCAGGAAGAACGCCAGGCTTCGGCATGACGATTAATATTGTGAATGGCCAGATAGAATGCAATAAAGGTGATAAGATGCCCAATATGAATGATCGCATAGGTTTTTATCAGCATTTTTTAAAGCTGTTGGGTGCAAGCGATCCTAACTGCGCATGTAGCTGCGGAACTATGAAACCCTACGCGTATAATTAAGGCTGCAAGTAATAATGTTTGATCCTGTTTAATCCTTCGTCCAGTTCATAAACTAAGGGAACCCCTGTTGGTAGGTCTAATTGGGTTACTTCCTCATCGCTGAGATTATCAATGTATTTAATTAATGCCCTTAAGCTATTGCCGTGCGCGCAGATGATCACTTTTTGATTTTTTCGCATCACGGGTACGATTACTTCGTTCCAATAGGGTAATACACGATCCATGGTTTCGCTAAGGTTTTCAGTAAGTGGCAATTCTCGCTCGGTGAGGTCTTTATAGCGGAGATCATAGCCTGGATAGCGATTATCCTCTTTTGTAATCGCAGGTGGTAATGCATTTGGATCTCGACGCCAAAGGTGTACTTGATCCGCTCCGTATTGCGCTATAGTTTCATCTTTATTTAGGCCTTGCAATGCACCATAAAAACGTTCATTTAATCGCCATGACTTTTGCACCGGTATCCAAAGATGATCCAGCTCTTCTAAAACAAAATCTAAGGTTTTTATAGAGCGCTTAAGTACCGAACAAAATCCTGCATCAAAATTGTAGCCGTATTTTTTTAGTAATTGTCCGGCTTGTTTGGCTTGCTCAACGCCGGCTGGCGATAAGTCTACATCCGTCCAACCGGTAAAACGGTTTTCTAAATTCCAAACACTTTGGCCGTGGCGCATTAATACAAGTTTCTGCATAGCTATTGATTAACGGTAAAGATACATTACGGTTTGTAACATATTGATTTAATAGAAATAAACACATAAATTGCTTGACCATTAAAACCAAAAAATCATGATTCCAACTATTCCTACACCTGTCACTGTAAAGGACAGCATTGCCAATCCTGCACCACTCGGACTTTGCGCCTTTGGTATGACCACCGTTTTGTTAAACTTTAAAAATGCAGGCTTTATTGAATTTAACTCCATGATATTAGCTATGGGGATTTTTCATGGCGGTTTAGCGCAAGTTATTGCCGGAATAATAGAAGCCAAAAAAAATAACACTTTTGGTTTAACTGCATTTACATCTTATGGCTTCTTTTGGCTGTCATTAGTTGGATTGATAGTTATTCCGGCTTTTGGATGGGCACCCAAACCATCAGAAGCAGGCATGAGCGCTTATTTGGGTATATGGGGCTTGTTTACCTTCCTGATGTTTTTTGGGACGCTTAAATTAAACAGGGCGCTGCAATTCGTTTTCGGTTCATTAACCATACTTTTTGTTTTGCTGGCTGTAAGCGATGGCACAGGCAATAAAGGATTAGGACAAATTGCAGGTTACGAAGGTATTATTTGTGGCTTATCAGCGATATATACAGGAATAGCCAACTTATTGAATGAGGTTTACGGAAAAACTGTATTACCAATTGGCTCGGTATCGTAATTTGGTTAGATTTGCGTATTGAAAGATTATAAAAAATATTACGTTCTTCCGGCCACGCCTGAGGAAATTTATACCGCTTTAACTAATCCATTAACCATTGAGCTATGGACAGGTGAAACGGCTGTTATGTCGACCGAAATTGGCTCTGAATTTTCTATGTGGGATGGCAGTATTGTTGGCAAGAACCTGGAATTTGAAGAGAACAAAAAAATTGTACAGCAATGGTATTTTGACGGGCAGGAAGCGGAGTCTATTGTTACCATTAAACTTCATGCAGATAAAAATGGCACTTCGGCTGAATTAAGGCATACCAATATTCCGGACAGCGATTATGAAGATATGACTGAAGGCTGGAACGATGCTTATTTCGGTTCGCTTTTCGAGTTTTTTAGCTTATAAATCAGATACTCTATCTATGAATTAAATCGTAGATAGAGTATTTACAAGTTTCTTACATCCTTTCAGGAACCTCTATTCCTAACAAAGCCATTCCTTTACTGATCACTTTTGCTGATGCTGATGAAAGTTGCAATCTGAATATTTTCAGCAGATCATCTTCCGCTTGAAGGATAGATTTTTCGTGATAGAATTTGTTGTAAGTTTTAGCCAATTCATAAATGTAATTGGCTATTAGTGCCGGGTTGTGGCTGCTTGCTGCTTCGCTTACAATTGTAGGGTATTGCGTTAGTACTACGATCAGGTCACGCTCTACGGCATCTAATGCAGGAATATCTATTTGACCGGCAAAATCAACCCCTGCCCTGCTTAGTACCGACTTGATACGGGCATGGGTATATTGAATGAACGGACCAGTATGCCCCTGGAAATCTACCGATTCATTAGGATCAAATAATAAACGTTTCTTGGGATCTACTTTTAACAGGAAATATTTCAAAGCGCCCATACCAATAGTGTGGTATAAATGCAATTTTTCTTCTTCGGTAGAATCATTTACTTTACCTAAAGCTTCAGTTTGCTCTTTGGCGGTTTTTTCCATCTCATCAATCAGGTCATCGGCATCAACAACCGTACCCTCGCGTGATTTCATTTTGCCAGATGGCAGGTCGACCATACCATAAGATAAGTGGTATAAACCTTTAGCCCAAGTTTTGCCAAGCTTTTGTAGAATCAGGAACAGCACTTTGAAGTGATAATCCTGTTCGTTGCCAACTACATAAATAGATTCATTCATATCGAAATCATCGTATTTAAGCTGGGCGGTGCCTAAGTCCTGGGTAATATAAACGGATGTACCATCTGAACGGCGAACCAGCTTTTCGTCCAATCCATCAAGGGTCAAATCTATCCAAACAGAACCATCTGGTTTTTCAAAGAATACACCTTTTGCAAGTCCTTCTTCAACAATATCCTTACCTAATAGATAGGTGTTTGATTCATAGTAAAATTTATCAAACTCGACACCAAGCCTGTTGTAGGTTTTGCCGAAGCCATCGTAAACCCAGGTATTCATGGTTTTCCATAGGTTGATCACCTCGTCATCACCCGCTTCCCATTTCTGAAGCATTTCCTGAGCATATTTGATGAGCGGGGCATTCTTTTTGGCTTCTTCTTCGGTCTGGCCTTCTGACTTTAAAAACTCGATCTCCTTTTTGTATTCCTTGTCAAAGATCACATAGTATTTTCCAACTAAGTGGTCGCCTTTTTCGCCTGTTGATACAGGGGTTTCGCCATTACCGTATAATTGCCATGCCAGCATGGATTTACAGATATGGATGCCCCTATCATTAACCAAATTGGCTTTTATAACTTCGTAACCTGCCGCGGCTAATATCTGCGACAGCGAAAAACCTAATAAGTTATTCCTGACGTGGCCTAAATGTAGTGGTTTATTTGTATTGGGTGATGAATACTCTACCATCACTTTTTTGCCATTTGATTTAAACACGGCAAAATCTTCAGGAAGAATTTCTTTATATAATTTATCTATCCAGTAAGCATCAGTTAAGGATATATTTAAAAAGCCTTTTACGGTATTGAATTCCGCTATCTCCGGTAAAGATTCTTTCAAGTATTCACCAATCTCGGCACCTGTTTGCTCTGGTGATTTGCGTGAGAACTTGATAAACGGGAACGTAACAACAGTAACCTGGCCCTCAAACTCCTTGCGTGTTTCCTGCAGGTTAACACTGTCGGCAGTTATGTCGGTTTGGTACAGGTGTTTAACAGCTTTAAGTACAGCTTCAATAATAAAATCCATTTTGCAAAAATAACACGATTTATGGATTAAAAATATTAAAGTTGTTGATGCGGACACACAGGCGTTCGGAATATTAAAAAAGGTGTCCCCTCTTTTTTATAAAAGAAATCATTAGAAAAGAAGCATATTTCATCTTTCGACAGCTATGGTGAGGACACCAAACGAGGAAATAAACAGGTAGGTAAATGTCAAAGAACGATGATCGCGCAGTGTCACACGGCGCTTATGGGTGGATTGTGTCGGGGATATTTCAAATTTCGGCACTTTAATTTGAATAAGTGCTGACACTGTTTTGTCAGTAGGTAAGCGAATTAAATTTATATTAGCTTTGTGCAACTGGCCACCAATTTATGACACTAAAAAACAACGATTTTAAAATAGATGTAACTTCTGAAATAGGCACGTTAAGGACGCTTTTAATCCATAGTCCGGATAGCGGATTGGGTAAAGTTGTGCCTTCTAAAGCACAGGATTGGCTTTTTGAAGATATTGTGCATTTAGATACCGTACGCAAAAACGAATACGATTACTATGTAAAGCTGCTGATGTATTTTCTTGATCCTGAGAAGATAAAGGGTAAACTGAAACAAATAGATTCCCCTGAAAATAAACGTGCTTTTTTCAAACCTGACAATAAAGATTTCCATGCATCAGGCAAAGTAGTAGAGATACAAACCCTGCTGGCTGATGTGTTGCAGGATGCAAGCATCCGCACTAAGTTGGTAGCATCAGTTTGCGCTATTGAAAGCTGTAATTACCGCCTACAGGAGCAATTAATCGATACTGACCCAATAGAATTAGCCAAAATCTTAATTTCAGGATCATTAAGTAATGATGAGATGATCTTCGCGCCTATCCCAAACTTAATCTTCTCCCGGGATATCGGCATCGCTATAAATAATTTCATGTTGCTTAACCGCCCGGCGAAAAAGGCAAGGGCGCGCGAAACGTTGCTTTTGCGGTATATATTTTTCAACCACCCGTTGTTTGCTGCGTATAAAAACAACGTATTGGAGATCCCTGAAAGTATGCAGCACTTTTTGCGTCCGGGTGAGGATAATACAGATCGATCAACCTTAGAGGGTGGAGATGTGATGATGGTTAGTCCGCAGCATTTAATTATTGGATGCAGCGAACGAACTTCACCGAGTGGCGCTAATGAGGCTATAAAATTGTTATTTGAACATAACGTGGTTGAAAAGGTGACTGTGGTCAAAATACCTCATAAACGTGATTACATGCACATTGACACCGTATTTACACAAGTAAAACGTAATGTATGGGTATTATTAGGTTCGTTAGCCATAGGCGAAAGCCCGATTGATGAGAAGGAACCGATAGCCTGGTTCGCGGATAAAAAATCGAAGGATAAAGCAGAGATCATTCAGTTTAGAAAAGGTAAGAAACCTAAGAAATTTGAATGTATTGAGGATTTGCTGACCAACATCAGTGAAAAAGACCTGGAAAGTAAAGAGCCGACTAAGTTCATTTATTCAGGCAATAATTCTTTTCCTTATGACGCGCGTGAACAATGGACTGATTCCTGCAACTTATTAGCCGTAAAAGAAGGCGTTGTGATTGGCTATGACCGAAACGATAAAACTGTTGAGGCTTTTAAACAAAATGGGTTTGAGGTGGTTAAAGTTAGCGAGCTGCTCGAAAGATTTGAAAACGGTGACATCGACCCGCAAAAGATGAAAAATACGCTGATATTAATGCCATCGGCGGAATTATCGAGGGCGCGAGGCGGTTTTCATTGTATGAGCATGCCGATTTTGAGAGATAAAATATTATAGTTCATTGGGTCATTAATCATTGAGTCAACGGTTGACTGGATGAAAAAAATGACCTAAATGACACAATGACTAAATGACATTTTAAATGCAGTCCACATCACATCTATTGATGATAAGGCCGGTTAATTTCGGTTATAATGAAGAAACTGCTGAGAGTAATGCCTTTCAGCATAAAGATAAAAACCAGCAAGAGGTGCAAGCAAAGGCATTGGCTGAGTTTAACAATTTTGTTGAAGTATTGAGAAGTAACGGTGTTGATGTTACGGTTGTTAATGATAACCCGCAGCCTTATACGCCTGATTCCATTTTCCCGAATAACTGGGTGTCATTCCATACTGATGGCAATGTATTCCTGTACCCCATGCAGGCGGAAAACCGGAGGTTGGAACGCAGGGAAGATATAATTTCCCGACTGGAGGATAAATTTAAGGTTCATCACGTTGTTGACCTGAGTAGATACGAAGAAGAAAATAAGTTTTTAGAAGGTACGGGCAGCATGGTATTAGACCGGGAGCACAAAATAGCTTACGCCTGCTTATCGCCACGTACCGATAAAACTGTATTGGATATATTTTGCGAACAATGCGGTTATACCTCAGTTTGTTTTGATGCCGCAGATGAATATGGCAAAGCTATCTATCATACCAACGTGTTGATGTGTGTGGGCAGCCAATTCGCGGTTATTTGTTTGGATAGTATTCCTAACCCGCACGAGAAGGTTGTGGTGATCGAATCATTAAGATCAACTCAAAAAGAAATTATAGAAATTTCCTTTGTGCAAATGAATCATTTTGCCGGTAATATGCTTGAGGTAAAAAGCAAAAATGGGGATATATTAATTGTGATGTCGGAAAGCGCTTTTAGGGCACTTGATCTGGAGCAAAAATCATCACTTGAAAAATATGGCAAATTGGTTTATGCCGATATACAAACCATTGAGAATAACGGTGGTGGCAGTACAAGATGCATGATGGCAGAGGTGCATTTACCGATCGCCAATTAACTTAATTTTCAATCTGAAAAATAATTACACTACTACTATAAAAATTACATAAAATTCCCATTTAAAAATTACATTTTTGCCAAAATTTTAATAGATGCAGAGTTACCAGGAATTTCTTGATTTAAGTGTAGGTTTTCCGCAGGATGGTTTTGAGATCATCGATGATGAACTATACTTTCATGATCTTAATTTAATGGAGATGATTGAAACGTATGGCACTCCCCTGCGCTTCACCTACATCCCTATTATTTCTAAAAAAATACAACAGGCTAAGTTGTTGTTTCAGCAGGCAATTGTTAAAAACAATTACCGCGGAACGTATAAATATTGCTATTGCACCAAAAGCTCACATTTTAAGCACGTAGTTGAAGAAGCGCTTAAAAACGAGATCCACCTGGAAACATCATCAGCTTTTGATATGCCGATGATTGATGCTTTAGAGAAAAAAGGATCCGTTACTAAAGATATCACTGTAATTTGTAATGGTTTTAAAACCTTCCAGTATAAAACCTACATCATTGATATGCTGCATGATGGCTTTAAGAACATCATCCCGGTATTGGATAATAAGGAAGAATTTAATCTTTACGATGACGAGATCGAGTTAGATGAGCCTTGTAACTTAGGCATCCGTATAGCAGCGGAAGAGCAGCCTGATTCGCAGTTCTATACCTCACGCTTAGGTATCAGAATGGAAGATATCATTGATTTTTATCACAACAAGATCGAAGACAATCCTAACTTCCAGGTTAAGTTGTTGCATTTCTTTATCAACTCCGGTATATCTGACACGCCATATTATTGGAATGAGTTAGAGAAATATGTAACGCTTTATTGTAAATTCAAAAAGATCAATCCGCATTTAGATACTTTGGACATTGGTGGCGGTATGCCATTTAAGGATTCACTGGTATTTGATTTCGATTACGAATACATGATCAACGAGATCGTAAGCCGTATAAAAGAAATTTGCGCGGATAATGACACTGTTGAACCGGATATTATCACTGAGTTTGGAAAATACACTGTTGCCGAGGCATCAGGCATTCTATACAAGGTTTTAGGCCGCAAGCAACAAAACGACCGTGAGAAATGGTTAATGCTTGATGGTTCATTTATTACCAACCTGCCTGATGTTTGGGCCTTGAACCAAAAATACATCCTGTTACCGGTTAATAACTGGGATAGTGAGTATGAACGTGTAAATATGGGCGGTATAACCTGCGATGGGCAGGATTATTACAACCAGGAAGCGCACATGAATAGTGTATTTATGCCTAAGACGCGCAAGGTACAATACGTTGGTTTTTTCAACACAGGAGCTTACCAGGAAGTTTTAAGCGGTTATGGAGGCATACACCATTGCCTTTTGCCTTCGCCCAAGCATGTTATTATCCGCAGAAACAGGGATGAGACATTTAACTTTGAAGTGTTCGGCGAAGAACAGAATAGTAAACAAGTGCTGAAGATACTGGGTTATACGACTTAATATAATAATGACATATTTTAAGAGCCACAATAGTAAATATTGTGGCTCTTTTTGTTTGTCATTTCTCCCGCTGATCGAATTAACGAGAAGGTTTATTTCAATTCCCTGTCAGCAGATTGCCTTTCAACCATCCAGCCTGGATATTCTTTTGGCAAGGCGCTTACTTCATCAATTTTTTTTAGATCATCTTCAGCCAACGTAACTTCTGTTGATTTGATATTGTCATTTAACTGTTCAATTGTTTTTGCACCGATGATAGTGCTGGTTACACCGGGTTGCTGCCTAACCCACGCCAACGCGATTGCCGCCGGCGAAACGTTATGCTGCTTACCAACCTCAGTTATCACATCAATAATGTCATAAGTTTTTTCTTTGTTGATAGGTGGGAAATCAAAAGTTGTACGTCTTGATCCTTCCACCTTTTCGTTATCCCGGGTATATTTGCCACCAAGGAAACCACCTGCCAGCGGGCTCCATGGCATCATAGCCAAATTTTGATCGGCAGCTAATGGTAAAATTTCACGCTCAATATCACGACCTGCTAATGAGTAGAAGTATTGCATGCCCACAAATTGATTCCATCCGTGTAGTTTGCAAATACCTATAGCTTTCATAACCACCCATGCTGGCCAGTTGCAGATGGCTATATAGCGAACCTTTCCTGTTAGAACGATGTCGTTTAAAGCACGCATGGTTTCTTCAACTGGTGTTTTAGGGTCGAAACCATGCACATACAAAATATCGATATGATCTAACTGCAAGCGCTGCAGGCTGTCATCAACCGAATAGAAAATATGATAACGCGATAAACCAACGGCATTTTTACCTTCGCCCATTCGGCCGCGAACTTTAGTGGCGATTACTAACTCATTACGGTTAAAACCAAGATCTTTGATAGATTGTCCTAATAATTTTTCCGATTCGCCGTAAGAATAAACGTTAGCGGTATCGATGAAGTTGATACCGGAGTCGACTACAACTTTCATCAGTTCGTTAACTTCTGATTGTTGTGCCTTTCCAATGTTTTCCCAAATGCCTGTGCCACCAAAGGTCATGGTGCCAAAGCAAATTTCGGACACCAGTAAACCGGTGTTGCCTAAAAAATTGTATTTCATAAGTGAGGTGTGTAATTTATTTGAATCTAAATTGCATAAAATGGGGTGATTTTTGATGTTTTTTATCGAAATTTTACGCAAAAATGGTGTAAAATTGAACGTTTTTAAATCGAAAATGAGGTTTTTAGCCTGATTTGAGGCTCAAAAATCGATCTAAAAATGCCATTTTTAGTATTTTTTTGGCCTTTTTTGGGGTGAAAAGTGTACCAAATGTACCAGGGTGTTTCACTTGTTTCGTGGTACAGTTTATCCTTGAAATTAATTTTAACAACAAAAACTTAACCCAATTAGTCTTGTTGTCTATTCAATGAACCGTCTTCTAAAAAAACTTGAAAAAATAGGCCGTGACCCAAAGGTCACAGCAAAAGCAGTTGGATTACGTTATGTGTCCGACTCAACTCCCGGTTATACACGTAAAAAATCAGGTAAAGGCTGGAGTTTTTATAACGCTGGTGGAGAATTGGTTAAGGATAAAGAGCTGATTGATAGGTTCAATAAACTAGTGATTCCACCTGCTTATACTAATGTTTGGATCTCGCCGTATGAGAATGGCCATTTGCAGTTTACGGGTACCGATGCGGCAGGAAGAAAACAATACCGTTATCACCCGCATTGGAATCAGATCCGTAATCAATCTAAGTACCATAGGCTGCAATTATTCGCATCACATTTGCCGGCTATTCGTGCGCAAATAGATAAGGACTTGGCACGCCCTAAATTAGATCATGAAAAGGTGGTTGCCTTAGTG
The DNA here is from genome assembly GCF_013408825.1 of Mucilaginibacter tundrae. Classification (GTDB taxonomy): domain Bacteria; phylum Bacteroidota; class Bacteroidia; order Sphingobacteriales; family Sphingobacteriaceae; genus Mucilaginibacter. The sequence goes on along the minus strand of NZ_JACCBZ010000004.1, from coordinate 181,914 downwards.
ATCAGGCTGATGGAGCTCACCAGTATCAGGGTAGGAAATGAATCATATAAAAAACTATATGGCTCATTCGGTTTAACAACATTAATGAACCGCCATGTAAAAATAGAAGGCTCAACCCTAAAGTTTGAGTTTAAAGGTAAGAAAGGCGTATTTCATAAAATATCACTACAGAGCCGTAAGCTGGCAAATCTGGTAAAGAAGTGCCGTGAGATACCCGGAAAAGATCTATTCCAATACTATAACGAAGATGGACAGCATTGCACAATAGGATCAGGAGATGTTAACCATTACCTGCACGAAGTTACCGGCGAAGATTTTACCGCGAAGGATTTCCGTACCTGGGCAGGCAGCGTTAGCGCTTTATATGCATTTAAAGGGGCAGGCGAGTTTGAGAATATAACCGAATGTCGTAAGAAAATAGTGAGTGTGTTAGACGAAGTAGCCATAAACCTTGGGAACACCCGTACCGTTTGTAAAAAATATTATGTGCACCCAACCATCATAAAAAGTTATGAAGACGGTACTTTGTTCCATTACATTAAAGAATTAGATGATGATAAGGATGTGAAAGCCGCAGAGTTAAATATGGCCGAAAAAGCAATGCTTGAAATTTTAGCACACGAAAAATTGGCAGAAGCCAGTTAGTGGCTATATTTACAGCACAATTAGCATTATGGCTTTAAGAACTACTGTAATTACCGGTGCAACTTCCGGCATAGGCAAAGAAACCGCTTTAGCACTTGCGAAAAAAGATCACGCTATTTATTTGCTGGTCAGGAATACCCAAAAAGGTGACCGCCTTAAAGACGAGATTATCGCTCAAACAAATAACAAGAACATTTTCGTAGTAAAATGTGATCTCGCCGATCTGCAAAGTGTCCGCGAAGCAGCCGATGAACTTAAAGCTAAATTATTCGGGGTAAACGTACTGATCAATAATGCAGGCGGGATATTTGGTGAAAAGCAAATGACTAAGGACGGTTTTGAAATGACCTTCCAGGTAAATCATTTAGGCCACTTTTTGTTAACCATGGCACTGATGCCATTATTAGAGAAGGGGCAAGCACGAGTAATCAATGTAAGTTCTGAAGCGCATAAAAGAGGTAAAGCCGAGTTTGATGATCTGCCATGGCAGCAAAAGAAATATTCGGCATGGAAAGCTTATGGCATGGTCAAGCTATTCAATATTTATTTCACCAAAGCTTTGGCTGAAAAATATGCGGATAAGGGTATTTCGTCATTTGCTTTGCACCCGGGCGTTGTAAAAACGGAATTTTGGAGTGGCATAGGCGGTTTTTTAGGTAAGTTAACAACATTCTTGGTTAGTCCATTCTTAATTTCTGCGGAAGAGGGCGCGCAAACCACCGTATACCTGGCAACCGAGCCGGGTATGGATGCAAAGAGCTGCCAGTACTTCGTTAAAAAGAAATTGGCAAAATCATCAATACTATCCTGGAATGAAGCTAACCGCAATAAGCTTTGGGATATTAGCAAAAAATTAGTGAGCAAATATTTAGTATGAAATTATGCGTATCACACTTATCGGTTCGGGCAATGTAGCTACACATTTAGGCGCGGCTTTTAAAAATGCGGGGCACCGAATAGGGCAGGTTTACAGCCGTAATGCACACAACGCTGCCCTACTGGCATATCATATCGGTGCTGAGGCTATTGATGACCTGAACAGCATCGACCCAAATACTGACATTTTTATCATTTCTGTAAGCGATGATGCTATTGCAGGTATCGCCCAGGAATTATCAAAGCACAATAAACTAATAGTACATACTTCGGGCGCGACAGATTTGTATAACATTCTTGCCTTTACAGACAATGCCGGAATTTTTTATCCATTACAAACCTTTAGCAAAACAAAAGAGATTGATTTTTTGACCGTGCCATTATGTATTGAAGGTGCTAACGAGTTGATTACCAAAACACTAAAAGAACTTGCCCAAAGCATTAGCAATAATGTGTATGAGATTGATTCAACCCAGCGTAAAACCTTACATCTGGCGGCAGTATTCGCATGTAACTTTCCAAATTACCTATACCGGGTAGCGCAGGAATTATTGGCGGATCAACGAATTGATTTTAATTTATTAAGACCACTAATTTTAGAGACTGCCGAGAAAGTTCAAACCAATTTACCAGCCAACGTACAAACGGGGCCTGCCATCCGTAATGACCAAAAAACAATGTTTGAACATTTGCAACTACTCAAATATGAACCTGAGTGGGAACAGTTATATAGGTTGTTAAGTCAGGGTATTATCAAAAAGGATTAATACAATACGCCACGTAAGTAATTTTATTACTTTTGCCAAAATGAATATTTTTAAGCTTAAGATAAACTTTGAGGAAAAGGATCACGAATCTGTTGAATTCCCTATTGCCGAAGGTGAGTCTGTTTTAGATGTTTGCCTGGAGAATGGCATTGAGTTACAACACAATTGTGGTGGAGTTTGCGGTTGCAGCACTTGCCATGTGTATGTAAATAAAGGGATGGATAACCTGCAGGAAATTTCAGATAAAGAAGAAGACTTTATTGATAGAGCAGTTAATCCGCGTATTACTTCCCGCTTAGGTTGCCAATGTGTGGTAATTGACGGTGATATTGAAGTAACTTTACCCGACCAGTCCGACTTCATGGGCCACTAATAACATTATTTTAGATTCTACTCATCAACATAACAATGACTGACGACAAAAAATTTGCTTTACCTATACACTGGGCTGATCATGAAGATATTGCCATTGAGCTTTATGAAAAGTTCGGCGATGATTTTGATGAATCAAAAATATACCGCATCCGTTTCACTGATCTTTTAGAGTGGATACTTACCCTGCCTAATTTCGCAGGTACACGCGAGCAATCAACTGAAGGGCATCTAGAGCAAATACAATCTGCCTGGGTTTACGAATGGCGCGATAACCAATAGATTTTTGAAATCAGTTTAATCAAACTAATGGAATCCTTTTTAAGCAAGCTTCATGATATAACTACATTTATTTTTGATGTAGATGGCGTATTGACCGATGGTTCTGTTTTTGTAAATGAGAGCGGTGAACAAACACGCGCATTCAACATTAAGGATGGCTATGCGATACAATTAGCAGTAAAATGCGGTTATCAGGTTTGTGCCATTTCCGGCAGTCGTTCTAAAAGTGCAGTATATAGGTTAAATAGCCTTGGTGTTACTGATGTTTACATGGGCACGCATACTAAAGCCGAACGATTTAAAATTTACCTGGAAGAAAAGATAACCCATGCATCTAATGTGTTATATATGGGTGATGATATCCCCGACCTTGCTCCGATGAAACTTGCCGGCTTACCAGTATGCCCGGCCGATGCAGTAGAAGAGATCAAAGCAGTTAGTCAATACATATCGACATATCCGGGTGGTAAAGGCTGCGCCCGCGATGTGATAGAGAAAGTGTTAAAGGTGCAAGGCAAGTGGATGAGCGAACAGGCTTATAGCTGGTAATTGATAAAAACAAGAGTTAAGAAGTAAGAATCTAGATAAATATGAACCACAAAATTATCCTGGCATCAAAATCACCTCGCCGACAAGAATTGTTAAGGCTGATGGATGTTGATTTCAGGGTAGTATTAAAAGAGGTAGACGAGTCCTATCCTGAAAATTTATCACCTGAAGAAATCGCCGTTTATATCGCATCCAAAAAGGCTGAAGCATTTGATGAAAGCATAGCGGATGAGGTTGTGGTTACTGCAGATACCATAGTTTGTATTGATGGGTTGATATTAGGCAAGCCAGAAACCGCCGAACATGCCATAGAAATGCTTAAAATGCTATCCGGCAAAGTACACAAAGTAATTACCGGCGTTTGCTTGCTTCATAAACACCGTTACAATAAATTTTTTGATGTATCTGAAGTCTTCTTCCGTAAATTAACAGATGAGGAAATTACCAGTTATGTAAAAGAATATATGCCATTGGATAAAGCCGGCTCATACGGCATACAAGAGCGCATTGGGTTAATTGGCATTGAAAAAATAAATGGTTCATACACCAACGTAGTTGGCCTACCCACCGAAAAGCTGTATCAGCAACTAAAAAATCTTTAATATTAGATTTATAGCACAGCAAGCTAGTTTTTTATTTTGGCCGGAATGACAATCGGAGAAGTGAAAACTTTAGTATCAATTTAAATCATATTTGTTTATTTTGCGGCATGGATAAACCTGTACCCCAAAAACGCCAGGCTGCCTTAGGATTTATTTTTGCTACGCTGCTTATAGACGTAATGGGACTCGGTATTATAATACCCGTTTTACCAAAATTAATCGAACATTTAATCCACGGTGATATCAGCGATGCGTCAGGCTACGCCGGTTGGCTTACCGCTGCTTATGCATCTATGCAATTTCTTTTTGCACCGCTTATAGGTAATTTAAGTGATAAATTTGGCCGTAGGCCTGTTTTGCTTTGCTCGTTATTAGGCTTTAGCGTTGATTATTTATTTTCAGCCTTTGCTCCAACCATCGCATGGCTATTTGTGGGCCGGATTGTTGCGGGAATTACAGGGGCTAGCTTTACAACTGGATCAGCATATATTGCCGATATCAGCTCTCCCGAAAAGCGGGCTGCCAATTTTGGCTTAATAGGCGTTGCTTTTGGTATCGGTTTTATTATTGGGCCGGTAATTGGTGGCATATTGGGCAAATACGACGTTCATTATCCGTTTATAGCAGCGGCAGTGCTGGCATTATTAAATGCGACGTATGGGTATTTTATTATGCCCGAATCATTGCCCAAAGAAAACCGCAGGGAATTCGATATAAAAAGAGCTAATCCGCTTGGATCTGTATTGCAATTAAGCAAGTATAAGTCGGTGATTGGATTAGCTGTTTCGTTGTTTCTTGTATATTTTGCGGTTCAGTCCGTGCAAACTGTTTGGACTTTTTATACGATGGATAAGTTTCACTGGAACGAAGACTGGGTGGGTTATTCGCTTGGCGCGGTTGGCTTATTTATAGCAATAGTACAAGGCGGCTTAATCAGGATAATTATTCCTAAACTTGGCCAGGAACGCAGCATCTGGGTCGGCTTGGTTTTATACGCAGCCGGTCTGTTGCTTTTTGCTTTTGCATCCAAAGGCTGGATGATGTTTGTATTTCTTGTCCCTTACTGCCTGGGCGGTATAGCCGGGCCCGCTTTGCAGGGTTATATGAGCACCAGTGTACCAGCCAACGAACAAGGAGAATTACAAGGTGGCTTAACCAGTTTAATGAGTCTGAGTTCTGTATTCGGGCCTTTGTTAATGGCAGAAGCTTTTTATTATTTTACCAAACCAAACCCATTCTTTCAGTTTCCGGGGATGCCATTTATCATAGGATCAGCACTTATGCTATTAAGTGCGTTGCTAGCAGTCAGGAGTTTTAAAAGAAATTAACACATCCACTTAAAACATTTAACCTTATTTTACATTTTTATTCGGATGGATCACCCAAAAATTAAGACTTCTGCCGCATTACGTTTTATTTTCGTTACCATATTTATTGATGTGATGGGCTTGGCCATCATTATACCTGTGATACCTAACCTTTTAAAAGAGTTAGGTAATGTTGATTACTCAGTAGCATCTGAAATTAATGGCTGGTTAACTTTTACTTATGCTAGCATGCAGGTATTATTTTCGCCTGTTATGGGTAACCTTAGCGATCGTTTTGGCAGGCGGCCTATTCTATTAATTTCTTTAATAGGGTTTAGCATCGATTACATGTTTATGGCTTTCGCTCCAACTGTTTTTTGGTTATTTATAGGCAGAACCATAGCGGGTATTACGGGTGCAACTATGGCTACAGCTACAGCATACATAGCAGACATTAGCACAGGCGACAAGCGGGCGGCCAACTTTGGCATTGTTGGCGCGGCATCTGGCTTAGGATTTATTATCGGGGTTTCGGGTGGTGCATTTTTGGGTGATATTAATATCAAGATTCCGTTTATGGTAGCTGCCGGAGCGGCACTGTTTAATGCAGCTTACGGCTACTTTGTTTTGCCTGAATCACTCGATAAAGAACATCGCCGTAAATTTGACTGGAAGCGCGCAAACCCTATAGGATCGTTTAAACAATTGGGTAAATATAAGGCACTTGCAGGTTTAGCCATTGCTTTTACTTTAGTATATATAGCGCAAAAGGCAGTGGAATATCAGCTGCCTTTTTATGTGTATGAGAAGTTCCAATGGTCGTTACGCAGTGTGGGTTTCTTAGGACTTTTTATCGGAGTATTATTGATAAGCATACAAGGTGGCTTGATCCGCTACCTGATACCTAAATGGGGATTGAAGAAGAACATCATCATTGGCCTAATATCATATGGAGCCGGATTAACTATGATAGCTTTCGCAGGGCAAGGGTGGCAGGTGTATTTATTTATGATACCTTATTGCTTCGGCGGAATTTCCGGCCCGGCATTGCAAGGATTTATTACCAGTAAATTCGCCGCGAATGAGCAGGGCGAACTACAAGGTGGCTTAACCTTATTATCTAGCTTAAGCTTAGTAATAGGCCCATTATTAATGGGTTATAGCTTTAAATTTTTCACACATAAGGATTCATCTGTATACTTTCCAGGGGCACCATATATACTTGGTGCACTATTAGTATTGATAAGTGTATTATTGGTGATCAGAAGTTTGAGGAAAGAAACTAGTCTAAACCGCTAACGCCTCCCGAAATCATAAACTTCATGGCATCGGCTGCACTGATGTCTAAAGGATGTACTTTATCGGCAGAAATGATAACCACCTGCCCGGCAAAGGAGTAGGAATATGGAAAATAAACCGCTACATCCCCCGGTAGGCCAATCTTACTTAAATCTTTTTTTACCAGGAAACCTATTTTTTTAAGGCCGAATTCATTTACATCCACCAATACGGGCTCGTTAAACTTCTTCTCCTCTCCTACAAAAGCTTCTGTAAGATCTTTTACTGATGAATACAGGAATTTGAATAAGGGCAACCGGTCCAACCAACGATTAAACCAAGCTTTAATAGGTTCGGTTATTACATTAGTAACTAATACACCTGCAATCAGTATGATTAATATCACATTTAAAATACCCAAACCGGGTATGTAAATAGGTTTGCCTTTGTCATCAGTCCATATTGCCGTACTTAAGTTTAATGCATTATCTATTCGAGATACTCCCCAATAAATCAAAAAGATAGCCACGCCCAAAGGCACTACGATCAGTAGTCCTTTAACAAAGTAATTAAGTAAGGCTTTGGCAACTCTTTTCATATCAAAAACTTACTCATAAAAGTACACTCTTTTTACCCGCTGCGAAATATTAGTTAATATTTCATACGGAATTGTATTAATCTGTTTTGCAAGCTCCTGTATCTTCAATTCATTATTAAAGATGATCACTTCATCTCCTTCATTAACGTCGATACCACTTACATCAATTACACACGTATCCATCGAAATATTTCCTACTGTAGGTACTAATGATCCTTTGACCAACATTTTCCCTACGCCGTTACCAAAGGCTCGCAAATAGCCATCAGCATAGCCAATTCTCACCGTAGCTATTTTGCCATCCTTAGTTAAGCTGCCATTACGACCATAGCCAACTGTTTCACCGGCGATTATCTTTTTGACCTGAGATACGCTGGTTTTTAAACTGGCAATTGGTTGCAATCCGTTCTCGTATTCCGGCGTAGCTGCGTCCACTCCATACAATCCAATACCGAGCCTTACCATATCATATTCTATATTAGGCCAGCGTGTTATGCCGGCTGTATTACTTAAATGTTTAATTACTTTGTAACCTAATGCATCCTCTATCTGTTTATATGCCTTCTCAAACTTCTGTATTTGAGTGAGCGTAAAACCATCATGTTGTGATGCTTCACTTGCAGCCAAATGGGAGAATACTGAACGGATCTTTACATAGTTATTGATCTCTAACAGATCGCACAAAGTTTCAACTTCAAAGTCTTCAAAACCAACGCGGTGCATTCCGGTATCAATTTTTATATGTATTGGGAATTTTGCCAAACCCGCTGCCTGCAAATATTTGATAAAATCATCGAACAGTCCGAAACTATAAATTACAGGTTCAAGTTTATACTCATCCAGTTTATCAAATGCTGATACCTCCGGGTTTAATATCATGATCGGCAAGGTTATACCCCCTTGCCTTAATGCTACCCCTTCATCAACATAAGCTACAGCCAAATAGTCTACTTTATTATATTGCAGCATATTAGCTACTTCAAAAGTACCGCTACCATAACTAAATGCCTTAACCATAGCCATTACCTTAACTCCTGGCTTTAGTTTTGATTTATAAAAATTCAGGTTGCTTAACAGCATATTCAAATTGATCTCCATCACTGTTTCATGCCCTTTTTGTACAAGGACACGACTTACCTGCTCAAACTCAAAGCTACGCGAACCTTTAAGCAAAATATCTTCATCCCTAAAATTCAGGGCATTCATTTGTTTAAGTAAAGCTGTGGTATCAGTAAAGAAATGCTTTTCAGGCACATCAAAATACTGCTGGCGATTAAACAAAGCCTCACCCACACCAACAAATTTGTCTATCTTTTTTGCTTTGATCATATCTGCGACCTGCTCATACAAAATATCCTCTTCCAACCCCGATTGAAATATATCTGACAAGATCAGCGTCTTCTTCTGATGCTGATTTTGCTGACTTAAAAAGTTGAGCGCTATTTCCAACGATTGCACATCCGAGTTATACGAATCATCAATGATGGAGCAATTATTTACACCGTTTTTTAACTCTAAACGCATACTTACCGGCGTCAGGCGTTCAATGCGTTTATCAGCTTCAGCTGGCGAATAGCCCATTGCCAGCATAGTTGCCCAGCAGGTAATGGCATTTTCAAAGGAAGCTTTATCTAAAAAAGGTATAAGACACTCTATTTCAGCACCTTTATATCGCCCACGTAAATAAAAATTTTTAGAGATAATTGTTTCGCTAAATACATAAAGATCTGCCTCTTTAAAGTTTTGGCTCCAGGTAAATCGCTCTTTAATCAGAAGAATGTCGTCAGCATACTTGATCAACTCATCGTAATTATGGATCAACAATCTGCAGTTTTTAAACAACCCAAGTTTTTCTCTAATCTTTTGTTCGCGACTTTCAAACCCTTCGTCGTGTGCTGATCCAATGTGGGTTAATATTCCAATATCAGGCTTAATCATGGCCTCCAAGCGCTGCATTTCTCCGGTGGTAGAGATTCCCGCCTCAAATATTCCAAGATCATTCTTATCGCTTATTTGCCACAACGAAAGCGGCACCCCTATCTGCGAGTTATAGCTTTTGGGGTTACGCACGATGTTATGATCGGCAGACATCAGCTGGTATAACCATTCCTTAACAATGGTTTTTCCGTTGCTTCCCGTTATGCCAATCACCTGAAGCTTGAAACTATCACGATGAAAGGCAGCCAACTTCTGCAACGCGAATAGCACATCATCAACAATTAAAATATTAGCACCAGGCATTTTGATCTCCGGACCGTGACTGACTACAAAGTTGCGGACACCGGCCGCATAAGCCTCGGCAATAAACTCGTGCCCATTACGGCGGCCGCTCAAAGCGAAAAATAAGGCTTCTGTAGCGCTTGTAATGCGGCGACTATCAGTAAGCAATACACTTATTGTATTTTCACTTACAATAGCTCCCGTGGCGCTTATAATGTCTTTAATTTTTGATATGGTATACTGGCTGCTAAGCATGACGCTAATTTGATTATATTTCTACCAATAGAAGAATTTTTGTCGAATTTTGGTTTTAATGGACAGCCCTAAAAAGATTAAAATAACCGACGAGAAAGTCGCTCTGGCTAAGGCCGAACACTTTTGCGCTTACCAGGAGCGTGCACAGCAGGAAGTTAGGGATAAACTATACGATTGGGGCCTGTGGCCTGATGCTGTTGAGAACATTATAGTAAAACTTATTGGTGACAACTTCTTAAATGAAGAACGTTTTGCCAAAGCATACGTGCATGGAAAATTCAAACAAAAAAGCTGGGGGCGTATAAAAATTAAACAAGGCCTCAAAATCAAGAAGATACCTGAAAATCTGTTAAAAAAAGCGCTGCTAACTATTGATGGCGACGAATATTTTGAGATGCTGACAAAGGTTTTAAGCAAAAAAGCAGCCTTACTTACCGAAAAAGTATCCTATAAACGCCGATATAAGCTACAACAGTATGCTTTAAGCCGTGGTTTTGAATCTGATTTAATAAATGATGTTTTGAAAAACAGCGAGTTATAAAAAAATCAAAAAAAATCAAACCATTTCCTTGCAGGGAAAGCAATTCTGGCTATATTTGCACTCCCAACAGCGAAAGTAGCTCAGTTGGTAGAGCACGACCTTGCCAAGGTCGGGGTCGCGAGTTCGAATCTCGTCTTTCGCTCAAATCCCTTCCATCAAAAAGAAGGGATTTATTGTTAAAGGTTTAAACACCTGCTCAGATGGTGGAACTGGTAGACACGCAGGACTTAAAATCCTGTTCCCGTAAACGGAGTGCGGGTTCGATTCCCGCTCTGAGTACTTAGAATCGACACAAAGCCTGATATGAAAATATCAGGCTTTGTTGTTATTAGGAATACGAGAAAAATACAGCCCATAGGCTGAGGTATAAAATTCAAAAATGGCCTATAAAGGCGGCGCTTCATATCACCTAATAGTCTATACTACTTAACCCCTCGTGCATCATCTTTTCTTAATTTCGAGTATAACCTCATGTGGACGCAATGTGAGCAATGGCCATTCTTTTGGAGTTGCTCCTGTAGTACTAATATGAAATGTTTTAAAAATAGCATGAAGCACAAACGCCATTTCAGCCATAGCAAAATTATTCCCAACACACATCCTTGGCCCTGCTCCGAAAGGGAAATAATTTTTAATATTCTTATCAATTACCCCTTCGGGCGTCAAAAACCTTTCAGGATTAAATGCTGAAGCGTTTTCCCAATAACTTTCACTCCGGTGCATACCATAAATATAAGTCAAAATGCTGGTGCCCGCCGGAAACGAAAAACCACCAAACTGATCATCTTGTAGAGCTACCCTTTCATTTATCCAAACTGAAGGATACAATCGCATACCTTCGTTAATTATGGCATTTATATAGCTATCACGCGGGCTGTCCAACATATCAGTTTTTTCTATCGTACTCATTAATTTTTCATAAACCTGATGATTTGAGGCAATAAGATATAATAGCCATGAAAGTGTGCTACCCGTTGTTTCATGCCCTGCAAAAAGCAAGATGAGTAGCTCACTGATCAATTGTTCTTCAGACATGCCTTGTCCGGTGTCTTCATAACGGGCATTTAGCAACATATCCAATAGGTCGTTATGACCCGTTTCATCGGCACGCCGCAGCGCTACAATTCCTCTCAGCATATCTCTTATACCATCCCACTGCTTAATCAACTTTTTCTCTTCTCCTGTTAATGGGTATAAAAGCCTTCTAAAAGGCTGAAGAACATCTTTGGTCATAAATGCTTGCAGCTCTACAAATGCCCTGAATAATTCATCGGTCATTTGGCTGGACATGTCAATATTGAATAATGAATTGATCAATACCGAAAAAGAGAGTTTGCGCATCAATGGATAAACATCGATCTGTTCCCCTTGTGGAAAATTAGCAATTTGTGTGTTAATTGTACTAATCACCGTTTCATACAACTTATGTATACTGGCATGGTGAAAGGCCGGTTGTATAAGTCGCCTTTGCCTTCGCCAATCATCCCTGTTTACAAAAAGCAGGCTGGTTCCTAATTGCTTCGCGACCACATCTGTATCTAACTTAGCTTTTTTATAATTGGTATGATTTTCACGAAGGACATAATTTACAAAATCACTATTCTGGGTAACTATTACCCGCCCTTTATCTGGCATAAACCCTGAGTAGGTGCCAGAGAACTTTTCCATTTCTATGGAAAGATATCCGATTGGATCTTTTATCAATTTAAAAGACCCCGCCAAGCTCTGAAGCATGGTATTTCCGGCAGGAAAATGGTATTTATTGCTCATAGTGATCTACATTATATGTGCCCTGCCAAATATAATGCTGATGTTATTTAAATAGATATTAATGCAATAATTTATTAAAGAGTCGCTAAAATATCGGGCTTATTGTTTTTAAAATGACAGATCTCTAAAAATCTATTTTTAAATACGGATTTCGTCACAGATGAGAATCATATTGCGACCTTAAAACACAAAGAGATAATTACAATGGTTATACCTAAATAAAATTTAGCTCTTGCAAAAAATGCAATTCTGGCTATATTTGCACTCCTAACAGCGAAAGTAGCTCAGTTGGTAGAGCACGACCTTGCCAAGGTCGGGGTCGCGAGTTCGAATCTCGTCTTTCGCTCAAATCCCTTCCATCAAAAAGAAGGGATTTGTTGTTAAAGGTTTAAACACCTGCTCAGATGGTGGAACTGGTAGACACGCAGGACTTAAAATCCTGTTCCCGTAAACGGAGTGCGGGTTCGATTCCCGCTCTGAGTACTTAATCGAATCGACACAAAGTCTGTTATTTTTATAACAGGCTTTGTTGTTTTATAATACCGCTGCGCAATGTATGGAGTTAATTCGGCGATATTCCGGAAATCATTGTAAACATTACAGGGTATTAAAAATCACTATAAATCTCTCTGAATGAGCTTTTTAATCCAAAAAGAAGTAGGGGCGTTTTTTGATTGCCGTCAGCATTTTTTTCATCCCTGTACATAGCGCCTAATTCTACACGCAGATTGTATTTTGGGTTCACTATATAATCGACTTTTCCCTCTGCATAATAAAAATTTGTCTTTAAACCCTGGCCGACATAATTTCCGAGTTGCTTTACTGCAGATGTGTAAGGCTCAAATATGTTTTGGCCGTAATCCAATCCGTTTATGTCTAAGCCAAATAAAGCATAATCCCCCTCTGCTTTGAAGTCAAATCGCCCAACAGAATAGCTTAAAATACCAACAAATTCCCGGAAATTCGCCCCGAAAGGATCGGCCAAAGGTTGCCCGTTCTGGCTGTAGTTACTCGTTTGGTCAAAAGAGGAATAAGTGTAAGGTCTTGCCGTATTAAATTCTCCAAGATAATTCAATCCGGTAATAGTGAATAGATCCGCACCACGTAAACCAATCTGGTAAGCAGATTTATTGGTTACGCTGCCATCCCCTGAATAAAAATCTTTGGCATGAAATTCATTTAACACGAACTGCCCATATATAATTGCTTTGTTGAATATCTTAAACTTTCCGTTAAGACCAAGTACATTTTTTGCCGGATTATTATCGATGTTATCCAGGGGAACTAAAAACACAAAAGGACTGGCTAAAGAAGGATTAAAGCCCTGTTTCTGTCCATCAGCGTCGTGGGCAGCTTCCATTACATTTTGGAAAAATCCAAGTGTAAACCGCTTGTTTATATTCCATTCAATATATTGAAAGTAAGCCCACTTACCTGTTGTTGGCCCATAAGGTTCAGTTGGCTGTTGAGGATTATCCATATAAGCATACATACTCATGTACCGTACGTTACCAATAGTTGCTGTTAATTTAAAAAAGGGATAATTAGATGCAAAATCAGACAGCATCATCGAGCGATAACCATCACCAATAAAGGTTTTATCCTTTCCGAGTGTAAAGTTTATGTATTTTATTGGAGTATAAGATAAATCGAACGTAGTATAGTCCCAATTTTTTATAGAGTTACCAGGTGACCGGTCCATCCCCTGCCCCGGTATGTAGCCGGTGGCATTAACGTTATCTACAACATAATCAGGTAAAGCGGCGCGGTTCGCGTAAAAACTGGCATAATAAGTAAACTTCGATCCAATTGTTCCGCCAATTTGTGCGCCCAGGCTCGTTGTCCAAACCGATTTGCTGCCCGAAAAATCATGCCCAACCTCAAAATCAGGCAATAGATCACCATAAAAGGTGCTCCCATTGCTTTTAGTATCTATCAAGTGTTCATTCAACAATCTGTTTTTACCTGGATAGGCATTCATTATTGAATCATAAGTGTGTTTTAACAGCGTGTCATCAATAAAATTAGTTTTAACGGACGACAGAATACGTGTTTGAGTAGAGTAAAGATCGGCGCTGAATTTTTGATTGAAATCAAATGAATAAGGCTGATAAACAGACTGACCAAAGGCAGATGTATTATTTTGACATATTAACGTTATAATAATGAATAACGGAATATAAATTGAAAGCTTCGTTTTCATAATTAGTTAGTTAAAAATCAGTATATAGGTCTCTGAATGTGCTTCGTAAGCCAAAATTAATTAGCATTGTTTTAGAATTGTATTGACTATTTCCTTCATCTCTAAAGGTTGCACCGGCTTCCAGCCGAAGGTTATATTTAGGGTTTATCAAATAAGATATGGTACCCTGCGCATATTTAAAGCTGGTATTCTGCCCCGGCGTTGTAGTTGAATATTGAGAAGTAATATCCGGGAAAAGTATACCATTCCCTTGGTATAAAGTAGCTAAATCCAGGTAATATTTTGCATAGTCAAGTTCACCCCTAAAATCAAACCTGCCCAGCGAATAACTAAGTATACCCACCAGCTCTTTAAAATTCGAACCGAACGGGTGTGAAAGTGGTTCGTTTAAATCTGTATAGTTTACTAATGTGTATTGCGTAGAAGTATTATAAGGCTTTGAAGTATTAAACTCGAATAAATAATTAAAACCATTAATATTAAGCAAGTCAGCTCCTCTTAAGCCTAATTGAAAACCTTGCTTAGAATTGCCGTTTGCCGCTAACTGATCGTAAATATATTGTGAATAAACAATTGCTTTATTGAACACCTTATACTTTGCATTAAAACCTATCAGCGTATTATCGGGTATAGGCCCGGATGGACCAGCAGATTTTGTAAATAGAATTGGATTGATATAGTTGACATCAAACCCGTGTGAACTGCCATTATCATAATTACCCGGTGCGATCATCGCATTAAAAAAGCCAATAGACGCCCTGTTGGTTATATTCCAGTCTACGTAGTGAAATACCCCCCATTTAATCCGATTAGGAGCATGCGGAAGTGTATCAAGTTTTGGCGCTGTTTGATCCTGCATATACGCCCACATCACCATATATCGAACGTTCTTCGCTAGATCAATCTTTAAGCGTATCATAGGATAGTTTGATGCAAAATCTGATAACAGCATCGACCTGTAACCATCACCAATAAAGGTTTTATCAACACCAGCCTCTATATTGATGGTAGAACTGGGTGAGTAACCTATTATACTAGTGACATATGACCAATCTTTACTTCCAACACCACCGTTGAAATCATAAGCCTGACCCGGAACCATTCTTGTTTCGAGTACATATTGATTTAAATAGTTAGGAAACTTTCCCTGGTTTTCAAAACCACTTGTATAAAAGTAAATATTAGACCCTATTGTACCACCCGCCTGGTAACCTCTGGTATTTAGGGATGTGTTAATTTTATCCTTAAAATCTCTGCCAATCAATAAATCAGGTAAATAATCAAAATAAAAAGTGTAGTCGGGATTTTTCACCTCTAACAAATGCTCATTAAATATTTTGCGAACAACTAAACCTCTCCGGGTTGTATCTACCCCACGATTCATTATTGAATCATAGCCCTGCCTCAATGGGCTTGATTGGGTTATAATATATGGCTTAATTGAAGTATGGAGATCTGTTGAAATAGAATATAGGTCCTTACCGAGTTTATCGCTCAATTGGAATGAATAAGGTTGGTAGTCAGTTTGCGCGTATGCTTTTTGATTATAAAGCATAACTGTACCTAAGAAACAAAAAACAAAGTAAACTTTTAACCGGTAAATATTCTTCATATAGTCTTTTTATGCGCCATAAATAGGTATCAGATAATTGCGAATTGACTTCAATGCTTCTACAAACTTATAGATTGATCACGATTAATTCAAATCTAACTCTAGTGCACGTTTGTGTCACATAATACCATGATCGGCTTAAATTATATCGTGAAATATCCCGGCAAAAGCCTTGCAAAGATATCTCTTAACGAACTTAACTTCCTACAAACTTGAATTTTTAATATAATTAGAAATTCTAACGAATTGAGGAACACAGGGAGCTTCCTTTTGTTTGATTTTTTTATCGGCTACTTTTATGCTAATTGATAGCACGATAAATAAAATTTTTAAATATAACTGTTCCATCTCCTACTGCACATAATCCAAGGCGTAGGCTTAAGAAACCACTCAGCACATTGTGGTTATAACCGGAAACTTCAGCAGAGTTTTCTATTTTATTCCATTTTTGTCCATCGGTACTATAATACATATCTACGGTATTTTTGATGTTTCTTATTCGTAAAAACACATGCCTTTTTATAACGTTTTTTTCAGTTGGGAACTGCCAGCCGCGAAGATTGGCCAAAATATCTGGTGTATCCGCTAAGATACCTGAGTAATAGCGATTATCATAAAACAGCACGAGGCCGCCAGTGGCATTGCCATCGATAGTCAGTTCCACCTGAGCCATGTACGAATGATTAGATGGAATACATAGCAATGGCGCACAATTAGCTACGGAATTTCCTTTACCTTTTATTATTAAACTGTGATTGACCAAATGAAACCTGGTTGTATCGTATTCCCCGAAGAATTGCCACTGTGCTTTCAGGTGATGACCGCTAAAGTCATCATTCAATGAAAATACACTTGCTGAAGCGCTCTTTATGGGTTTTAAGATCGGCGCATCGGTTCTGATATGTTCAGGTATTTTAAACCAGCCATCATTTGTCCATTCAACTGGTTCCAACAAGGTTTGCCGACCCATGTTATAGTAGCCATTTTCATAGCCATGAAATATCATCCACCATTTTCCGCTGGGGCCTTCAAACAAAGTGCCATGCCCTTTAGACCACCATCGTTCTGAATGATCTCTTGTACGGACGATTGGATCGTAAGGAGAATTTTCCCATGGCCCAAATGGAGATTTGGAACGCGCCGAAATTACCATATGACTTGTAGCGGGGCCGGCTGTTCCACCTTCAGCTACTGTGAGGTAATAATAATTATCACGTTTAACCATTTTAGGCCCCTCCATGCAAAAACATTCGATCGTCCAATCGCGAGGTATCTTCCAGCCACTGTAAGCATATTTAATTTCACCTGTTACCGAGAGCCCGTCATCCGCTAAGGGAACATATGCACCATTGCTAAAATAGAGATAGCGTTTGCCCGCTGCATCGGTAAAATGTCCCGGATCAATAAAACCGATTTTCAAGTCTACAGGGTCGCTCCAAGGCCCCTCTATGGAATCCGCTGTAACCACATAATTGGTATTTCCGGCAGGGAAATAGATGTAATATTTATTCTTATATTTTATCAAACTTGGTGCCCATACAGATCCAATATATTTATGCAGGGCATGTGTAACAGGTGTCCAGTTGATCAGATCCTTTGAATGCCAGATCAATAGGCCCGGATAATATTCGAAGGATGAATGGACGATATAGTAATCGTCCCCATCACGCATAATGCTGGGATCTGGGTAGTCACCCGCAAAAATGGGGTTTAAATAATAAGCTATGCCCTTGGGACCGCTTTGTATTTGACTCTGCGCTTTAGCCGAACATGCAAGAAAGATAAACACAACCGTTACAACGATATTTTTTATTTTACTTATGATCATGGTAATGTGTGTACAGGGGTCTTTAGTTTGCCTTTATTATGTTAATCAATAGTACGTCATTCTGACGGATGGCCAATTGTTGCTCAAAATTACCTGATGCATTAACGATTATAGTATTTTGCCCCACAGGTTTGTCCGAATCCAATTGCTTAAGCTTTTTTACCTGTGCTATTGAAAGTTGAGATGGGGAACCCATTTCAAAATATGCCGAGTATGGATCGTTGGCATGGTAGCCGGTTTTATAAATAGTTATATTATACCTTCCCGGTTTTAGCCCATGAAGTTTAAATTTAACCGGAGCTAACGCTTTGGATGGTAGTAGCCTTTTATAAAACACCTGGTTATTCACGCTGTCCCCCGGGTGGTCTATAGTAAAATTCCAAATCAAAGCCTGTATTCCACCCCTGTCGTCTTTGCAAACTATTGTACTTGAATCAGCGCACTTAAGCTCCGTTTTACCCAATTGGTTTAAATATTTAAACGCATAAAAAGCCGGCTTTTTAATATCCTCATAATTGATTAAACCAAACCCGCCATGAAAAGGTGTAGCCCGCGGGCCCGCTTCTTCAAAAATATCAGTAAAGGTCCAATACGACATAGAGTTAACATCCGCCGCAGCACGTTTTATGGTATTTAAAATATATGCTGCCTCATGATAACTATCGTGAATAGGGTCACTTGGCGTATAGGAAGCGCTCCATTCGGTATAATGCAGTTCCAGGTTAGGCATAACAGATTGCTCAATTTGTTTTTTTGAATGACGCATGTGATCTCCCACAGCGTACCTGTCCTGGCTAAGAACAGTTCCGGCATTACCTGCCGCATCTAAAAAACCTCGCTTTACGCCGTAATCATGTGTGCTAATAAAATCTATCGGCACTTTCTGTTGCACACAGAAATCGATCATTTCGGGTATCCAGGCATTGCCTGCCGTAGCGGGTCCGCCTACACGATAATTACTCGACACACTTTTAATGGCTGTAGCCGTTTCTTTATACAGCTTGAAATAGTCTTGTTGGGTGCCGGTAAAAAAACCGCCTTTAAGATTAGGTTCGTTCCAAATTTCAAAATACCAGCTGGCTACTTCTTTTTCTCCATAGCGCTCTGTCCAGTGTTCAACCAGTGCTTTGATCAGATCATTCCATTTTTGATAATCTTTTGGTGGCGTAACATTTCCTCGCCACCAAAAAATAGTTTGATTGCCGCTCGCCAAGGCCCCGGGCATAAACCCTATCTCAACGAAGGGCTTCATGTCGATAGATCGCAAAAAATCAAATAATTGATCGATATACTGCCAGTTGTAAATAGACTTTCCGTTTTTATCTTCGAAGTAGACACCCATGTCGTCTGACAACAAACCATGAAAGCGGATATATTTGAACCCGCATTCATCATGCGCAACCTTTAGTTGTCTTTGCCAATCTGCCCGTAATCCTTCATTTGCCCTTCCGGCACCTACGCATAAATTGATACTTTTAGGCAGCTGCCCTTTTACATGATTGATATCAGCATCAATGATCCTATTATTGGCGGTGTTTTGAGCCGTCGCTTTTAGGCAAATGACAAAGAATAGTATTGTTATACTGTACTTAACTTTCATGGTGATTTAGCAAATTGGTTTTGAGAAATTATGCTAATATAGAAAGAAAAACCATTTCGACAATCGATTGCACATTTATATTCTTTTAAGTATTTGCCAACCTTGACATCGCAGGCGAAGAGCCTGTGTATTTTTTAAAAAAATTGGCAAAATATGCTGGCTCTTCAAAACCAAGGCCGTTTGCCACTTGGGCAATACTCCAATCGGTATGTTTCAATAAGGCATTTGCCTCTTTCAATACACGCTCTGAAATATGCTGCGTTGTTGTTTTCCCGGTGACCTCTTTTACGGAGCGATTTAAGTGATTTGTATGTAACGCCAGGCTTTGTGCAAATTCATTCGCGGTTTTTAGCTTTAGAGACTGCTCCGGCGAATCTATTGGGAATTGCCTTTCCAACAATTCGAGGAACCGAGCGGTAGTTCTGGAGGCAGCGCTGGTATTTGTTTCAAAGCTACTTACCGGCTCTTTCTTTAAAGCCTCGTGCATGACAATGCGCAAATAGTTGCGCAATAGGTCATATTTGCCGGGATAGTCAGAATCCATTTCTTCCATCATCTTACTAAGTGTGGCTACCAAAAAAGCTAATTGCGTGTCATCTAAAAAAACAATATGGCTACCACCCACTTTAAATAATGGAAAATCTTGTAGCGCATTTTTATGCTCAGAAGATTCAATGAAGGCTTGGGTAAATAAGCAAAACCAACCTGATTGTGGCCCGGGTCCGGATTCCCAGGAAGATGTTACCGACGGGCTGGAAAACAACAATGCCGGCCGGTCGATCACCACCTCTTTATCCGAATAGATCATTTTACCATTTCCGATGACCAGCGCTATCTTATAAAAATCACGACGGCTGAAAGGTGTCTTGTGTGTGCACGGCTTACGTATAAACACGTTAAAATGTCCCTGTCCGGTATTATTCTCGGCAAATACCTTTTGATTATCTACCGGGTGACGTTGGTAAAATTCCTCGAGTGTTTCAATGGGTTGCATAATTAAAGATATGTATTTATTTGATTATTATAAGTAAATATGACCATTTTATGATTAAAAAATATACCGATGTTTGAATATTATAAATTCCTGCTTGAATAATATAAGCAGGAAGCTAATAAGCGAGGTTACTTTTGTTTATGGAAACGGGCTTCAGAAAATGGATCATAGTTGTTACTATCATCACCTCAACAATCATCGAGCTGATAGATACAACTATTGTTAATGTTTCCATTAATACAATGAGCGGTAATCTTGGTGCTTCATTAGAAGATACAGCCTGGGTAATTACCTCCTACGCTATCGCCAACGTGATCATTATTCCAATGACCAGTTTCCTGGCCGAGAAGATAGGTCGCAAGCAATATTATATCGGCTCTATTCTCTTATTTACATTAGCTTCGGCCATGTGTGGGTTCTCGCATAATTTATGGGAGTTAGTCGCCTTT
The DNA here is from genome assembly GCF_013408825.1 of Mucilaginibacter tundrae. Lineage (GTDB taxonomy): Bacteria > Bacteroidota > Bacteroidia > Sphingobacteriales > Sphingobacteriaceae > Mucilaginibacter. The sequence goes on along the minus strand of NZ_JACCBZ010000004.1, from coordinate 161,166 downwards.
CGCTTTTTCCAGGGTATTGGCGGCGGCGCACTGCTCTCCACCTCGCAATCAATTTTGTTCGAAACCTTCCCGCCTAAAGAACGCGGTACCGCCAGCGGTATATTCAGCCTGGGTATCATCATCGGCCCCTCAATTGGCCCGGTAATGGGAGGCTACATTGTAGATAACTTATCATGGCAATGGATCTTTTATGTAAATATACCTATCGGTTTGCTTGCCGCTATCTTATCATATATCTACCTAAGGCCAAGTAAACCATCGACCGATGGTAGAACTATCGACTGGCTCGGTATTTTTCTGTTAGCCATAGGCGTCGGATCCTTGCAGGTGGTATTGGAAAGAGGCCAAACCGACGACTGGTTTTCAGCCGGATATATTGTTGTACTGACTATTATTTCTGTTCTGTCGTTATCGGTACTCATTTGGTGGGAGTTAAAGATCAAATATCCGGTAATTAACTTGCGGGTGCTAAAAAGCACCACCCTGTCTATATCCGCCATCATGACGTTTGTATTGGGCTTCGGTTTGTTTAGCGCCGTATTTGTTTTTCCCTTGTATTCTCAGCGAATAATAGGTTACTCGGCCTTCCAAACCGGTAGTATGCTGTTACCGGGTACATTGATGGCCGCCATGATCTCACCATTTTTAGGAAAGATGTTGCAAAGCGGCATCCGCCCGCAATATCTTATTATTTTGGGCTTTGGATTGTCGGCTGTTTTTGGCTTCATGATGTCAGGCTCGAATCTAGATACGGGTAGCGCTTATTTCTTCATCCCGCTGGTTTGCCGAGGGTTGGGAGCAGCCTTGCTGATAGTACCATTGACCGCGCTCGCTGTTTCGGAATTAAAACCCTCGGATATACCACAGGGCGCGGCTTTAAACAACATGATGCGACAAATGGGCGGCTCGTTTGGCATCGCCCTGATCAATACATACATCGCCCATCGCGCAGCAGCTAACCGCACATCCTTAATAACCCATGTTACCGCTTCAGACCCGCAGACCATTATGCGGCAGCAATCCTTTATTCGCAATTTTATGGCGCATGGTTCTAATTATCTGCGTGCGGTACAGCAATCCATGGGTGCATTGGAAAATACAGTGGTTCGGCAAACTTTCCTTTTAAGTTATATGGACGCGTTTCTGCTTCTTGCTATTTTAAACGCCTGCTGTATCCCACTGGTGATCCTGACCATTAAAAAAAGAGCTGTGGTAAAGGCGGGGAAGGTGGAAATCCCGGATGCACATTAAACTGGATAATCATATGCAATTGTTTAGATCTATCCTTTAAATCGAAAGATTTGAAGAATTCAGATCTATTTAAACTGAATAATCCGGTCCTTTTACATTCCAGAAAAGGACCGGATATTATCATCGCATATATATATGCTTTAACATATAATTTAATTACTCAACTGACGCAGATTTTTTGGTATCACCACCAAATGGAAAAATCAATTTAAAGCTGAAGCTTCTACCCATATTATAAATACCCTGGCTTTGTTTAGTTACGGTAGCTGGTGTACCGTTATAGGCCAAAAAGTACTGCGCCAGGTTCAAATGGTCGGCATAGGCCGCATTGGTTAGATTGGTGCAATTTATATACACAGCACATATTGTTCTTCCTGATTTGGTGTTTACAATATTAGTACCCAAGCCCGCATTAAAAATGGTGTATTGCACAGAAGGCAGTTCGGTATAAAACGCGCTGTAAACATTGTTCTGCGCCCAGTCGTGCTGTAAGCCAAATTGTATATAGCTTCCTCTCAAAACAGAGTTATGTCCGTCAGCCAGCCTTAGCTTAATTTCTGAATTTAAATGAGGCGCCGGTATATAAGGCAGATGCTGTGTTGAATCTGTTTGGTTGGGAATATGGGAATAAATATAGGTGAATCCATTATCTATTTCCAGCCATTTAGCATCCGCTGGGTGAATATTTAAAAAGCCTGAAATACCGGTTATAATAGCTGTATTGGCAGAAAGATATTGGTATATTGGAAAGCCGCCGGAAAGGGAATCAGTACGGTTCGCAAATATGAAATTGCTGATATGGTTGTAAAACCCATCTGCTTCTACGCTTACATCTTTACTATCGTAACCATAAGCTAAATCTATTTGGTAGCCTTGCTCAGCTTTTAAATGAATATTACCGAGATCAACTAAATTTGAACCGATATTCAACCCATTGCTGGTTAATTCATTAATTGCGGGGGCACGATAGCTTTTTGAAATATTTAGTTTTACATAATTATTATCAGGCAACTGGTACGATGCTCCTAAGCTTCCCGAGAAGCCACTATATGTATTATTGAACCCAGTGAATTGTACCGTAGAGCCTGGCGTTCCGGCCGGTACAATATTACCGGCATCATTTAATGACATTGGGTCGCCTACAAAATCTGTCCTGTCAAGCCGCAAACCGCCACTTAGCGTTAGGTTTTTATAATTCTTTTCTACAATTGCATAGCCGCCTATTTCAAAATTGGTATAGTCGGGTATTTCATAATCGGGGACATAAGGCGCAGGTGGCGCGGCTCCGTTTCGTTGAAATTCGTAAAGACCATTGATACCCGTAGTTAGTTTTAGACCGGAGCTATCGCCTGCTATCTGATATTTAAACGAGTATGGGATATCATTTACCAACAAATTACCAGAACCGACACTTCCCGTATCAATATCGTGGTGAATGCTTCGCGTAAATCCAATATCCAGCCCAAGGCGGCCTTTGCCTACGTTTATGCTATTTTCCCACCAAGCCTGGTATTCTTCCAATATTTTATCGCTTGCTATTTCGGCGTTATACGATAAAAAATCAGATTTTGTAGGGTATATCTTTCCGTTCTGCGGAAAATCAAACATAAAGCGCCCGCTGCTATCACGGTTACCATCTGGTAATTCTATCCTGCGGTGCAAGGCACCCAAAGTTAACCGGGAGTAACCCCAAGCCTTGTTGAGCTCCAAAACCAACCTTACGTTTACTTGGTTCCAGGCGGTGCCCCATACGTAACCATCTTTAGGGTCAGCATAACTGTGGGCTTCTTCACCGCTTGCCTGTAGCCCCCATGAAAATCCATTATGGTTGCCCGCTATATTTAACGAGGTGCCCAAGTAACCATTGTTGGTATGATATTCTGTGAGCACACTACCCATCACGGTTCCTTCTTGTGGTAAAGGCGCCGATTTAAAACTTATTACACCAGCTTCAGCACTAGCACCATATTGAAGTGAAGCCGGCCCTCTGATAACCTCTGCCTCATATACCGCGTAAGGATCGATCAATATACCATGATCATCGCCCCATTGGAAATCTTCCTGTGGCACCCCGTCCATTAGTACCAAAACACGATCAAACCCCAAACCATTAATCTGCGGTTTAGTAGTGCCTGCTCCCTCCATTGTCTCATTAACACCAGGTTGCGAGGCTACTAAGTCAATAGCTGTATTTGCTACACCTTCCCGAATCATCTTATTAGTAACTATTGTAATAGGTATAGACGCACGCTGCCTGGTTGTTGTATTGCCCAGTGCGGTTACCACAACGTCGGATAGTTCATAGTTGGAGGACGATAGTTTAAAATCAACTGAATAGGTATCGCCCAGATTAATCACTTTGGTTTCACTGGCATAACCTATCGCACTCACCTGAATCAGGTATTCACCCTTCGGTAATTGTTTCAATACATAATTACCGTTTTTGTCTGTGCTTGTTCCTATTTTAAGATCGGGGATAGCAATGCTTGCCCCTACTATAGGTTGCCCGGTAACTTTATTTGTTATTTTACCGGTTATTTTGCGTGTTCCGTCTAGTGTTTTCGCCAAGACGTGCGAACCCCAAAAGATGAATATTAATATTATATAGAGCAGCTTAAAAAAGCGTATTTTATTTCCCATAATGTTTTTTCAGATGTTCCTGCTAGGCGGTTCTTATGTAAAAAAGATCGTCATTTTCCTGCTACTTATTAAGCAATGGAAAGTCCTTATGCTGTTTGCATAATTGATAAACTTGCGATGCCGGATGGCAACACAACTACTCATTTAAAGAATAATCAAACGATTTTTGGAGGGAGTAAAATAGAATATGAACGGCGGATGATTTCCGGCGTGGCTACCGATGGATAAACGATCTTCAACTCTTCTGCATTGAACATAATTATTGAAACCGGCAGTACTACCGGAAGCGCTTCCTGGAAATGATTTTGCTGATCGGCCCTATCCTGCTTTTTCTCGTTTTCCTGGGCTTCTTTGATCTTTCTCATGAAATAACAATGCCCGTTACAATGCATCCAGGGGCGGTTTTTATTAATACATAAGTTCTCCGCTATATACTTATGGTTCAGCTCAAATCCAGCATATACGAAGAAGCGCGAAAAGTTGGAACTAATCAGCGCGACAAGTAAACATATAGCAATCGTCTTTTTGAGCATTCGCGCAAAGGTAATGGTTATAGCAAGCGATATTTACAATTGTTATCTTTTTAGAATTATTCCAAATAATTTTCAGTTATGTATTGTACTGTACCACCGGAACAGTTGGTACAGTTGGCACACTTGCAACAAAAAAGCATCAAAAAAGTCCCATAAAACCCTCAAAAAGACGGTTTTTAGATTTATTTTCAATTCTTTTTCAGGCCGAAAAACACAATTTTGGCAATAAAACACCCTAAAAAGCTCCATTTTTTACTTGTTTTTAGTAGTTTTTGACGTTAAAACTTCCGTTTTTCATCAAAAAAACCTGCTTTTTACACCATTTTGTTTCGGAAGCAATTAATAAGGTTCATTTATTAACTGCAATTATCTTCCTATCCGCAGGCCTTAAATACCATGATAACAGCGTAAAAATGGCTAGTACAATTGGGGCAATTATTTGCACAGAAACATCATTACTAGCTATATGCGAAATTACCGCGCCGCTCATGGTAAAAAATATGCCCGCGTATGTCCATTCCTTAAGCAATTTAAATTTCGGGATCAATATCGCGATTACGCCTAATACCTTCCAAATACCTATAAGCGAAATAAAGTAGGTTGGATATCCAAGAGGTTTAAAACCCTGAACCACCCCTTTCACTTGTATAGCCTGTGCCAATCCACCCGAAAAAATACAAAAAGATAATATCCCGGTAATTATCCAATACCAAATCAGCTTTCTCTTTTCCATTTTAATTATTTTAATGTGTTTAATATTTCCTGTATCCGGTTATGCGCCATATTTAAGCCCTGTGCGAAAGGTAAAGCCAGCAGTTGATCTCGTTTTGCTCCCGATTCATATATCACATGTATATTCAGTTTGCTGGTACTCTCAGTAAGTTGCTTAAACTCATAAACCTCTAGTTGTACACCAAAAGGCGCGTTCTCCATTTCAAATGTTCTGGTGATTTTTTGGTCTGGGATAAATTCGTGGATCACACCATTTGAACGAAATACTACGTTTCCCTGTGCATCAGTTGACTCCAATTGATAACTGCCATGCTTTTTGCCTTCAAATTTCAGCACTTTAGCTGTCGTATGTGGGTTAGACATCCATTGCGCAATAATATCAGGTTCTGCATGCGCCTTGAAAAGTAATTCCACTGGCAGATCAAATTCCCTGGTGATCAATAAATCTTGTTTGCCAGCTTCAGCATCAATTTTTGTTTTCAATTCCATATCATTTGCTTTTATATTCCTTCATTATGCTCTCCAATTTATTAAACCTGTCATCCCACATCTTACGGAACGGTTCAATAAACTCGGCCACCTCTTTCATTTTCTGCGCGTTAATGTAATAGTAAATTTCCCTGCCTGCTTGCTTTTGTTCAAGCAATTCACACTCGGTAAGTATCTGTAAATGTTTGGAAACTGTCGGCCTTGCGGTGTCAAAGTTTGATGCTATTGCCCCTGCTGTCATAGTATGCGAAGCAACCAGTAGCAATATAGCCCTGCGCGTCGGGTCGGCTATGGCTTGAAATACATCTCGTCTTAAATTCATTATGTAGCTATTTGACTACAAATATAAATGTAGTTATTTAACTACGCAATTTCTTTTGTAAAAAAACGAGATTGCGAAATAGAAAGATTTAGTATGTTTAAAGAAATATTCGATACATAATAAAATAAACCTGATAAATTATCCATTGCCTCAATCATTATGTCTGAATCTATACAAAGTAACACACTATCATCCAGTGCTGTAAGTAACACATTCATATCTGTATCAAAAGATCATGCAAAACCCATTCAGGAGTTTGCAGTGGGTGATCTGGTTTTAGCGGCAGATAGCGCAGCATTAAAAACATGGACACAAAAACCGGTAAAGTTTGCTATGGGGCTAGTTGAAGGACAAATCCGTATTGTAAGAATTTTTTTTGGTGATGAAAACAAGAAGACCAAAGATTTGGCTGTAACCATGGACCAACTATTTTTGATGAGGGATGGAAAACTAAAGAAGGCGTCGACGCTTATTCCCCATTCTGACCAACTTATTCAGGCTGACGGAACAACTGTAGCAATTCAATCAATGTCCATTGAGACGTTTTACCAGGGCATTAATGATATAGCTACTTCAGGAAGCCCTGCCAAATCACTGGACGGGCATTTGCTATTAGCTAACGGTATCGTTATTGGTGATTATGCATTACAACTTGGCTATGGAGCTGATCAATAATCTTAATACGATTGATTAAACCATGCCTCTAAATTCGGTGATGGGTTAGTATTCGATGTTTTTAGTGCGGTAAAATACCGGCAAAAGGTTAAAATCTATTGATTATTAACTGTTTATCAATCTCGGTGATAAAGGTGAAGGCCTGCTAAAAGCATAAGAGTGGCTAAAATGAAAAACAAGATAAATGCGATTATTGTCACTAGCCAGCGTGGCAACTTGAATTCCTCAGATGAATGCTTTTTCATTTTTATCTAGTTAATAAATATTAATCTGCTTTGCCTGCCAACTATGTTATAACGTATTCTCTGAATCATTATTAGTGAGGCACAAAATATAATAAAACCTACTGGCCTAAATTTAACGAAGCTTAACTTAAACATATATAATGTAACAAGCATTCTACCTGCGAGAATTACAATTGAGCCTAAATTTAAAGCATTTTAGGTCGATTTATAAACCGCGACCAGTTGGGGAACGTTTATCCTACCTATGTTTTTCGTTCCCGTAGATTCTTGAAAGAACTAGCGATTATAAAACAATTCAAACTCATCACCAACTTCCACTCCTATCCTCATCCGCTGGCGCATAATTAATATACTGCACAAACCGTGGCAATGCAGCAGTGTTGGGGCTACTGCCATGCGGCAGGATATGGTGCCAGATGATAAAATCGCCTGCATTGGCGGCGATTGGCTTTGAACCTAAAGCATATAAGTCTTCCCTATAGGGATCACTCTCAGGCGGCAAGCTTTTTAGCCAGTCCTCTATCCTATTATTAAAACCGGGCACTAACGTAAATGCACCCTGATTTTCAGCAGTGTCTGATAAATACAATATCCCCTGCGTACCAAATTGAATGGGTGGGACAATACTGGCATCCCAATGCAACCTCGGGCCCTGGAATTTATAACTTTCTGTTTCCGGCGGATTAAAACCCACCCGATCGGTGTTCACCCAAAGGTCGGTCCGGTTCCAAAGTTCTTCAAAAGCCTTTTTTATTTTATCCGCCTTACGGTTCCGCTCTAATACCGGGTGCTGAAATAACTGCACCATAATGCCCTGCCTTGCATGGTGATGATTATACCATGTACCCCGGTCATTTCGGTCAACTCCTATAAAATCACACAGTTCATTAATTGTTTCGTCACAATGTTCCTTGCTTATGGCATTTCTGATGATGATGTAACCATTCTGCTGCCAAAAATCCCAATCGGCTTGTGTTAATAGCTTATATTCAACGGGGGCGGCTTCAACGGTTCTATCAGTTGAAAATAAAGCATTAAACTGGTTTACTTTTTCTTGATCCGGATCACCTGAAACGGTCAGTATCCAATCTTCAAACGCTTCAAATGACGGGGCTTCCTGGTAAACATATTGAATTGTTTGTTCAAGTCCGAGTCCCATCACGGCCAATAAAGTTTTATCTGTTTTCCATTCATTTATAAAATCATCCGCACTAAGTTTACCTTCTTTTTTCAGAATAGATTTGCTCCAGAATCGTTTAAGGTGCTTTACATTTAATTTGTTTGTTTCGTGCGGGGAAACTACATCTGTTAATGACATGAGTTAGGTTGCTTAGGTTACTATAAGCGAATTTAGCAATAACCGGGAATAATAAAAAGAATGTGCAGTTAACAGAATCACTTTTATAGTACGATTATCCCCCGCTTTAAATAAACAAGCAGCAACGTAATTAAACGTTACTGCTCATATTTGCCTGGAAGTAAGGTACATCCCCATATTCCCTAAAATCCCGGCATTGATCAAACTAACAACTTACATTGTTACATTGAGGTACTGTGTTCGTACAGGTACTTAACTTTGTATTCATTTACTGCCGAATCATATGCGGTTAGCGCATTGTCAGTAGCGAAATGAGCTTCTATCAGATACCTGAACCTTGGATTATCAGCGTAAGCGCTTTGCAAGTTTTTAATTGATAGTGGTTTAATGTCAGCAATAGCAGTACTACTAAAATAATAGCTATCAACAGCTTTAGACCACTTACCTTGCTGTCCCATTTTAGGTGAGCTGTATAAATAAAAATCCCTGTCGTCAATCACTTTATAGGCGATGTTATTAAAATAACGGTAATCACTATTATTTGACCGATAACCATAAATAGCGCTTTTATAAAAAGTTTGTTTTTTGCCATTATAAACTACCGCAATCTTACCTGAGCCTAAAAACTCATTGAATTTGATGGAATTTCCATCACCACCGCTTGTTTTAAAACTTAATTTTTGGTTGTGGTAATCATCAGCGGTTAAATACAAACCACATACTGTACTTTGTGCAAGTGTTTTTTGTGTAAATGCTGCTATTAAACACATAGCGATCATTACTTTAAGCGTTTTCATTTCATTATTTTTTTATTGTCTTCAGCTAATCTTTTAACTGCGGTACGATAGCTGATGATAATACCGCAGGTTTTAAAGTTTTTGTTGTTAGAAACGCACTATTAAATCCATTCCCGCAGTATATTGGTCTTTTTTAGTACCGTTGTCATATGGTGTAATACCATCCGCGTACGCACGCTCGTATCTTATTTCAGGGCGTATCCTGATGTAATCATTAAAGTAGTGAACAAAACCTATTGTATGACTTGAGTACCAGGTCGCATATCCTGTTCTGCCACCTTGAGGATCATCCAAAGCATCATTCCTGATAGAGAAATAGTTTTTTGGTGAAACAAATATCTGGAAATAGTTAACAATGCCTATTGCGTTTTCTCTGCCCGGTATCGGTACACCCGGACCAACACCTGTTAAAAATGGCTGAGCAGGGCCGTTAATTACAGTACCACCTGTTAAGGCATGGTATTGCCACATGTAGTAAGCCTCGGTCATCATGTGGAGGGTTTTATTAAACTTGTGGCCCCAGGTAGCAACAACCATTTGCAGGTCATCATGCTGACGGGTATAATCGCCGTTACCTAAAGAGTTAATCCCGCCATATATAGAGTTATTATTATCATGCGATACCCAGCGGGCCATCAGCAATCCATTTATTTGGGCTGATGGGCTCCATGGCGCCATATCATTACCGGCATGTACACCAACTTCTAACTGCCAGTATGAACCCAGTTTAAATGTAGCCTGCGCGCCAGTGAATGTATAGGGATCGACGGTAAACATTAAAGAGTGTGAATACAGGTAATTATCAGTGGCCCATTGCGCTTCAATGTCAGCAGGTGATATAAAACGGCCCACTTTCAACAACATACCATCGGCTATCTTGGGAAAATAGAGTAACCCGTACATTTCAGCCGGATCAAAGCCATATTTATTATTATCATTCAAAAGTTGATTGCTGAAATAACCCTTACCGGTTGTATACCTATAATCGGTACCAAAAATGGTGGTGACTAAAAATCCTGCGGACACATGATCTGTTTGAACAGTATTGGGCTGCATATCGAATTTTAGGCCTACCTGGTCAAGCACTACGTTATTTGGTATTAAATCGTAAGAGGTAGGTGCATTAGAGTTTTTAGAACTGCTGATATTAGCACCCGGGTCTATCCAGCCATATATTTTTAGCCTGCTGTTTGATAAGCCAAGAAGTTTGGTGAGCGGGTAGTTAGGAGCCGTAGCATCCGAACCAACTAATGGCGCGCCATCCCAATCACTGGTTGGGAACGGAGGATCTGGAAGCGGAGACGGAAGTGAACGTTGTACTGTACGTATTTTAGCTGTATCAGCGGTCAAGCTTTTAACCCGTGCTGAGTCAGCCGGGTGGGCGAATGCTTGTGCACCAATTCCCGATAGGACAAGTAATGCAAATAACTTTTTCATTTTAAATTTCCTGTTAGATTTAGATAAGGATGTAAATAATTTTTTCACGCTTTTATTAATTTAAAAATCGCTGATAATAACTATCAGTTGACAGCCCTTATGCCACTATAATGCCAGCACAATCATTAATAAATCAAATAATTGATAATTAAATAGTTATAAAAAACAGAAAAATACAAATACACCTAACCATACCGTATCAGTATGATTATATTTTCAAAATGAAATGATTAGAATCGATGACATGAAACAAAAAAAGGGAAAGCGCAATAATGCACCCTCCCCTTTATATAATATATTATAGTATTTAAATAGTATCTGCAGCCAACACGTGCTCAATAGCGCTTAACGACGGGCAGAAGAAATACCCCCCACCAGTTGGCGTAATCCATTGATCGCCGGTTGATAAACCAACCGCTTTAGTGTCGTTATCAAATACCATCGCTTTTCGTACACTATCCTGCCCTACGTTGCCGTTAAGGCCAATCACAATGTCGTCTCCACTCGGGCTTCGCGGTGTAAAACGGTTACTCATCCACCGGTTGCGTAAAAATTCAAACTGATTTTCAATTGATGCATGATAGCTTAAAAATATCAGCCCGCGGTTACCATTAGCAGGATCGGGTGAGTTGGGGTCAAGCGGATTGTCTAGTGGCGGGCCATATGGCAACCCTCTTCTCAATAACCTCTGCTGAAAGCTCGCGAAAGTTCCACCTGCATCGTTGGATGTGTCCCTTGTATTAACTTTCCTGATGTGGGCGGTCATGGGGCAGGTTAAACCTATCGGATCAGCTTTAGCCTGGGGATATTTATCCTGGTACCCATTTACCATTTTCACCGGGCAAGAATCAGATGCATACCTGAAATAGTTATTGGCCATTTTATCCGCACCTAAAGCTTTATCGTCGTTATCCTGTTCCCGTGCAAAAGGCGCGCCACCCGGCCACCTGCCAACCAGCATAGCTGCCAGTTTTTGCGGGCTCATATTGGTAAAATTATCTTCTTTAGCCAGCTTGCCCGAGGTTTCCAGCATATATTTCCAAAACAATTTAACGTCCTGTTTATAACGCCTGAAAACCATAAAAGATCCATTCTTAGTCCAGTCAGGGCCTTCTGTTTTAATTGGCCCTGCAATAAGCGGATCAAGCGTTTGCCCCGGGTAGCCGAATACAAACTCGCCCGGCCATGATAAAAACTGCCCCGGGTAGCCATATAATAACGAATCCGGCAGCACATTCTCATCAACATATCTTTCTTGTAAAAAATCCCCTTGTAAATTAGATATTCTACCCCTTACACCTGGTTGTGATATACCGTCCTTAAACCCAAAATGCTCAAGCCCGGTAACACCATCACGCTCTATGGTGTTCATCTCTTCATCATAAATACAGTGTAATTTCAGTTTCGCTGCCTGTTTTTTAACAAAATCCACTTTTTCAGCAAGCTGATCCTGCCTGTCGCCACCGATGATGACAAATATGTCGGGCACTTTATCCTTACTGCCTACTATCCAATTTTCCGGGCTTCCTTCATTATCAGGCGAAATCGGGTCGCCAAGCAAAGGCGAGCGCGCTTCCAGGTTTATCCTGAACGCCTCACTTTCAAAAGTTGCTGCTGTTGATGTTAAACGCGTGGTACACTCGTACGAAAAAGCGATGTTAAGCCAGGTAGCGCTAAGCTCTTCTTCAGGTTTGTGCCCTAATCTTTTCTTTCGTGCCCTGTACAATCTGCGGAAAGCCAAAACTTCTTCTAAGGTTGAAATATGCGGTAAGATCTCTTTAAGAAACTTTTTCCCTAACCGGGCATCTTCCATTTTAAAGCACAACACGTATTGATGCGGCTTATTAAACCCGGGGATAACGTTACCCTGTATGTCATGTATATCCAAAACAGGCTCAATAGGCGCACCGGCATTAACCGGGCCTGTTAACCGGCTCATTGCCGTATATGTTTTGGGCTGACTATTTTCTGTTGCTGTAGTTAATATATCGTTCATTGTAGTTTAGGTTTTGAAGTGGATACTATCTTCGTTTGTGGCGGGGGATTCCTGATACTTCGTGATAAACTTCTTTTGCCGCTGTTTGAAGTAGGGTTGGTTTACTTGCCTGCGATGCAAACGTGCCCTGTTCATGCAAAAACGCTCTTTGATAACCTTCAGGTATCGGATCGCCATTATTAATTACACGGGTAAGCGCGATAGATACATCGGTATCAATACAGCAAAAAGTTGCACATGGCAGCATTGGGTTATTAAAATACCTAGGATTAACGCCAGTACCTGTTATCGAGATATTAATATGCTCGGCAACTTGACCGCCCCAGGTGATTGGCACTCCCGCGATTTTAAGGTCACTCACAGTAAAGCCTTCTTTTTCGGGCACTTCAAAAACTGCACGTTCAATCATATGTCCGGCCTCATCACCACGTAGTACTTTAAAGTATTCTTTTGGGTCTATCTGCTCACCATTCGGTTTGGTAAACCCTTCGGTGTTCAAATCGTGCATATATAAGCCTATAGGATTTTTGATGGTAACCCAGGCACCAAGTCGGGCAAGGTCATTTACGCTGGCACCAATTGTGGGGTCGCTTGAACGTGATGTACCGCCATAGCCCGAACAACATACCAATGCGTCTGCCTGTACAACGGCCCTACCATTTTTATGCCTCAGGATTGTAGCATCAGCGGCCAACTGTATTTCAGCCTGAACAAAATTGTTTGGCTGCGATAAGTGCATAATACCTTTGGTTGAATTCCATACATTGTAAGGGTTATAATCTCCTTTACGAAATACAACTTGTTTTTGCTGCTTTCCATCAGGGCCTAATACCGGCTTTCCGTTAGCATCCGTTACCATGTAATAATATTCGTGCTTACATTCCAAATCACCCAGTTTAACTTTTGTTGATACGTATTGGTGATAAAGATCAAGCATCTTCTTTTTATCGCCAGTGAACTTGTAGGCAAAATTTCCGTTGGCATCCTGCAATTCATCACCATGTAAAGCCTGCCAGTATTCAGGTGGCTCAGATGTAAAAGTTATCCTGATTATTTTATGAGTATCAGGATGGCGTTCCACCCTAAATTCGCAATATTCATCCAGTGGTCGATACAAAAGATCGCTCCACATTGTAGTTCCGGGGGGATCAACATAAAACGGTGGCGCCGTGGGCAAACCGGGGCGCGGTGCTGTGAGTGAAAACAATTGCTCCGATGTTGGATAAGCTTTAGCTTTTCCATAACCAAGCACCAGTGTACGTGGAAACGCGTTCCATACAATATCCTGATCAAGGCTTAACCCGGCGGGATCTGTTTCAGTAGCATTAAAAAACTGCACTTGTGCCTTAGGGAAATCCTTTAATCGTCCTTGTTCAATTTGGATTGCACCATCTATCCAGCCGGATATGGCTTTGCTCCATTGTTGTAATTGCCCGGGGATTCCAACAAAATCAGGTAAATGACCTGGCGGATCAAACATTTTTAGTTTCATTGATATAAGATTTAGGTGAGGTTGTTAAACAGGTGGCGAAGCACCTGTTTAACTTAATTTATAATTATTACTGCCGATGCTATTTCTCTTCAAGTAAAGGCGGGGCAATAAAAGGATAATCCTCATTATTGATGATCGGCACAATACCAAAGAAATCGTTTAACACCGATTCAGCGGTGCAATATGCTCCTTCAACCCAAGCCTGATCATTTGAATAGGCCTCGCCTACTATAAAAATATTGGCATCAGCACCCGGTATCAATTGGGATGGCTTGCGTATTTTGCGTTGCACATCGCATACGTCATAATGCGCCGCATAGGCATGGTAACCCGCGTTAAACGGTGGTAACGACCAATCCATATACCTAGCTTCCAATGGTTCCGGCACGGTATGATAATCGGTATTAGGGCCAAAATGTAATGATGCCAACTGTTGCCTTAACATATTCACCATAACTGGTTTAGCCTTTGCAGGGCCATCCAACGGTTGATAGTTGGATGAAAAAGGTATTTTTTCGGTTGAATCATCACCATATTCCAGCTCTTCCCAAAAGCTGGTGTACTGTTCATCATCGTAACTGGCTAATATCCCATAAACAGGCTCGGTATTTTGATCAAGCGCGTTATTACCAAAATAAACCACCTGGCGTATCGGCATATCGGTTACGCTTGGGCCAATGGTATTCCGCCGGCTGGTTTCCACCAAATCCACCTCCTGAACTAAAGTAAGTTTATTTTTTACACATTTTTCTACCGCTGCAAACATTAAAGCAGAGGTTGTAAATGGAACTTCTATCACTGTACTGTCCTTACTCATTGCTAGCAGGTATTCTTTAGGAAAACCTTTTGCTTCTAAAGCTTTTAATACGCTGCTAATAATTTCAAAACCCAAAATAGGCGCCGGATATTTAGCTTTATCAAGCCACCATGGTTCGCTAAAAAACATACCTACTTTGTATGATGGTTGCAACACTGCCGATCCGAGATATAACTGCACACTACCATGATTCAGTACATCCAAACACCCCTCATGTTCCTGATACTGTGTTGCCTGGGCAACCAAATCAATCGAACCACGGGGCATAGCCATCCATGCAGCATCACAAATTTTTGATCCTGATTTTTTGTTTGGATCTTCTCGTGTTGCAGTAGTAAAATGCACTTTACCCTTTACATTTAAAATAGAATGCAAACGCGTATTTGGACGATAGTCAAATTGCACACCTTTTTCTTTAGCCAGTTTTACAATAGCATCAAACAAAGCATTAAACATACTTGAGTAACCATGGGTTAACGTTTTGTATTCGTTACCCGGGGTAAATTCGTTATTAGTCTGAAAAGCAACGGCGGAATTCCAGTTGATCACATTTGAAGTATAACCATTCCCATCGGCAGTATAATTATAACCCTCAGAACCTAACTGGTCGTACATCAAATTCCAGTAGCCGATATTTTTAACCAGATCGCCTTTTTTAAATACTGACGATGCTGGCATATCCACTAATATTTTGCCGTTGCGATAAAAGTCGTACCAGTCATTGCGGGTCACCGGGTATTTGGGGGTTACCGCTAAATTTCCAACTATCGCAAAACCATTATCAGGTGCCGAATATTCTCCCTGATTTTTAACATTGTAGGGTGCAGGATTAGTTGATGAGATTTGATTAAGATACAAATGTTTAGTCCGCAGATAAAACAAAGGATCTGTAGATTCATTAAATGGTACTGAATACTGGTCGAGATCAAGGTCTTTAATCACAGTTGTTACTAAACGGTGGCCTTGTCCCTCTGGCGTGCCATCCCATTCGGAGTAGCGCATCCCCCCTAGCTCAAGATATGATTTTGAAGCATCGTTTTTATAGTGCCAGGTACATACACGAGCACCTGCGGGGCGGGTGTCTTTGGTTTCGCCTAAAAAGTCATAGCTTCCCCAGTCGTACAGTTCAAGTATATCATCGGCTGTTAGCTGTTTTGCTTTATCTTTTTCGTTTTTAACTTCGCCGTTCAGCAGTCGCCAGGCGGTGTAAAGTCCGGCTGCGCCGGCTCCAAAGATGGAATAAGTTTTTTTCATGATATTGTTTATGATAGATTAAGGTTTAAGGCATAGTTCCAAGTCGGTACATCTGGCCGGGCAGGTCTTTTTGTGGGATCACCACTTCAACCAACGTAGGCTTATCTACTGTATGCGCAAGGGTTTTAAGTAAATTATTCAATTCATCAATTGTTGTTACACGATGTCCATCGGCATTAAAGGCTTTTGCAAGTGCCATATAATCCCATTTTGGCAGAATGTCGAACGTGTCGAAAGTATGCTGAGGGCCGGGTTCAAATGATGTTATATCCACATATACCTGTTCAATGGCATACACCTGGTTGCTCATTACAAATATTACCGCGTTAAGCTTATTGCGGGCAAGTGTCGACAATGATTGGCATATCATCATAAAACCACCATCACCTGCTACCGTCCATGCCCGTTTGCCGCTGCCCAGTTGCGCACCCATTGCGGCCCCGGTTTCAAAACCAATGCACTGCCATGCCGCCGATGATAAAAAACTGTTTTGCTTTAAACCATATGCATTTGTTGCCACATATAAAGAACTGCTTACCCCATAAGTCATTACAATTTCGCTTAGCAACTTATTATCGGTTAAAAACTTCATGGTATGCTGAAAGAAGCGGTTATAGGTAATAACTTCGGGCTGGTTTGCCCATTGTTTGTCAGAATTTGAGAGCCATGGCTCCGGATAAACCGGCTGTGGTGGTGCTATTGAGGTAAGTGGATATGATGGTGTGCTACTGCTTGGTGTTGATGTTTTAAACAGCTGCAACAGGCCTTCCATAAAATCTGCCATGGTAACACCTTCATATAGGTAATAACCTGCACGTACTTGCTCAGTATTTGCCAGCACTACATTTGGATATTGGTTTTCGATAAAAAACAGGTAGTCATCAGTCATGATGGTGCCAAGTGTCAAAAAGCAATCAGATTCAGCTATGGTTTGCACCACGCTATCTATCGAAGCAGCATCAGCATAAGTGCCGATAAACTTGTTGCCCCCTTCATCCAATACAGTTTTGCCAAGCGTTGTGGTGGTATATAAAAAACCGCTGGCATCAATAATTTGCTGTAATAATGGGGCCAGTCCATGTCGCAATATCTCGACTCCTGCAAATATCAATGGTTTTTTTGCCGCAGTAATTTGCATCCAGGCTTGCGTTAAAGCATTTTGCAAAGCGAGCGGCTCGCTTTTAATAACCGATGCTTTTAGCGGTGTTGCCGTGGGTTGCGGACAAGGCTCAGCCCAAACCTCTTTATAACAAGCGATGTAAACCGGCCTTTGGTGAGTAAGCGCTTGTATAATAAGATCATCAATCTTATCAGTCGCGCCAACAGATGTACTTAATGTTATAGCGCCCACAGTTACGTGCTTAAAAATTTCCTCATCAGCTTGAAAATTACCGGTTGAATGGTGATAAAGCACACCGTACATATTGGTAATATTTCGGGCATCGCTACCAGGGGTAGCGCTAATTACCACAACAGGACTTCGCTCTACATAAGCACCCGCTATAGCATTTAAAGCGCTATAGGTACTTACGCCATATTGCAGGGAAATCGCGGCTAAACCACGCGTTCGGCCATATGCATCGGCAGCGTAGCCTGCATCAAGTTCGTTAGCGCAACCAATGGCATTTACACCGGGGAAATCTTCGAGTGTTTGGGTAAAATGTTTTACATAATCACCCGGAATTTGAAAAACTTCGGTAACGTTTAATTGCTTTAACCGCGTTAACAGGTAATCAGCAACCGTAAAGGTTTCATTAAGCATTGTAATAAGGTATTAAGGTTACATAAATGTAGTAGTTTGATATCACATTAGTGTTATCAAATTAAAAAAAATACAGTCGAATAAAATACATCTAGTTTAAAATCATTTAAACAAACGCAACTTAAATATCTGTTATTGCGTATTTATTTATATAACTCAAAGCCTTGTAATTAATAATTAAATTTGAAACCTTAACGAATATTGTTTCGTATAAAAACATATTAACAACAATTATTTCTCAAAAGGAAACAATTGTTTATAAATATCTACTACCTAATAATTATGATTTTACTAATACTTGCTACTGAATTAGTTTTATTTTCTCTTTACTATCATTATAATAAAAAATTAAAAAAGCTTGCGGGTACCGGCAGAATGAATGATATATCGGTTGCTGTAGGCTACAAAAAATTTATTGAGGCGGCAATTATATTAATTCCTCTGTTGTTTGTACTTATAAAAACTGATTTCTTATAGTTAGTAATTATTTCAGATAAACATATCCCAAACCAATAGCTACAGGTAACCACAATATCAAATCTGCCATTATTGTGTCAGTAGCAACCTTACATGCGTTTGCAGTGTCTATCACCGCGGCCATATAGTTGGTTTTGTTTTGAAGAGCATTTAAAAAATGCCACTGCCAAACTTCTAATTCATGAAAATTGACCCGATAGTTTTTGCGGCAGATGCAGATAAAGCTATCCTGCTTAAACGGCACTTCGGGTTCGAGATCATTATAAACATGCTGAATAAAATCGACTAATGGAAATTGCAGAGTGAGTAATTTCAAGCATGGCGATGTATATATTGTTGTTGTATTAAAAAGATAAGGCATCTCGTTGCCTGCACCTTCTTCCGCCCTGCTTTCCAAGCCTTCTATTCGCGAAACCTCCGCAATGCAACGTTCAAACATCGCAAGGTTGACAGGAAGATCATACATTAGGACACCCTCATCTGAATTATAAGTTTGGGGTTGGGACGCCTTTAGAAATGCGGGAAACGCTTCACCCAAATTGTACAGATCAGGTGAATTTGGTGGCAGCTGTACTAAATATGCTTTTACAAATTTATGGAACAGGTTCTGTCCGAGCAGCTTGTTTAAGGCAGGATATTCGGCCTCCATACATTCCAGCAAACGAAGTATATATCCCTTGGAATAAATTTCTATTTTTTGTGCAGGTGACAATCTAAGCGACGGGCGGATAACTTTATCATTTTTAACTTGATAATGCTCATCAGCCAATCGGATTTTATCATCCAACATACCGGGCCGCACAATTATTGAGGTAAGCCATTTTTGCAACGTGGTTAACTCACTCATGCGTAGCTTGCATTTGATGGTTAACCGGATTGGAAACCGCGTCAGCTGATGTGCGGTAAACGGGTACATTTGGCAAATGCCCTTTTAATACTTCTTTAGCTTTTTGCACTTCTGCAACTAGCTCCGGATATTCCGGAATGTTGGCATCCCATTCTAACAAGGTTGAAACACCACCTGTGAGTTCCTGCGCCAGTTGATATAACTTCCATACCTGTGTTGGTACAGGTTGATCATGGGTATCTAATAAATAGGTATCACAATCAGTTGGGCCCGCAACGTGTATTTGCACTACTGACTGGTGTGGAATGTTACGGATATAAAATTCAGGGTCAAACCCATGATTAAAACCTGATACGAATACATTATTCACGTCGAGCAATAAACCACAGCCTGTTTTATTTACCAATTCTGATAAAAATTCCCACTCTTGTAAGGTTGATGATTCAAACTCCAAATAAGTTGAAGGATTTTCTAAAATAAGCGGGCGCTGCAAAATATCTTGTATCTGATTAACCCTGCTAGCTACATGATGCAGGCTTTCAATCGTTAAGGGCAACGGTAACAGGTCATGGGTATTTATGTTGGCAACACCCGTCCAACACAAGTGGTCTGAGATCCACACCGGGTTAACAAAATCAGCCAACTGTTTAAGCTGTTTTAAATAGTCGAGATTTAGAGGATCGGTACTACCAACAGACATGGAAACGCCATGCATAACAATTGGCCTTATGGAGGCAATGTGATTTAACACATGCCTCCCATAGCCAAAATTGTTCATATAGTTCTCGCTGATGATTTCAAACCAATCCACTACAGGATCATTTTGCATCAGGTGACTGTAATGCTTGCTGCGTAAACCAACGCCAAGTCCTAAATTAGGCAGGCCAAGCCGGTTTATAACGGTAGTATCCATAATTATTGATTAGGTAGATGGTGGAAATACTAAACGGATATCGCTTGTTTTAGGTTTAGCAGGTACCGGTGCCTTACGGCTTTCTAATACCTGTGTAAATGCTGCCCAAGCTGTATCGTATACCATATCGCCTGTTTTAAAATCAATATTTCCGGGTAGTTTTTGTATGGTATGCTGCCTTCCCACAAAATCGTTAAGCTCCATGATACCTGATGTTACCGGCTTATTATCGGCACCGGTACTAATTACCGGGTATATTTGTGACGCTGAGATTGGAACCGCGCAGCCACCAAAGCTTGCACAAACATTATCTGCAGGCGCGCTATAAACAGTTGATGTTGTAGGTTTTGGAGCAGGGCCACCACACAAGTTCTCTGCAGTTTTTAAAGACATAACGCTCGATCCACATGATTTTGATTGACCAACCTGTTGTACAAATCCGCAGCCCCCCTGTGCCTTACATGAGTTTGAACCACGGCAATTATGATAAATCTCTGCCGATGCACAAGTGTTATCAGGCGGGTTACCGCTTAAGTCCATACCTTGGCATGCATGGTACAAATAACCATTTACTATTGGCTGCACACCTGTTGCTAAGTTTGGCAATTGGCCAAACACCGCCCAACACATCATCAATCTATCGCCCGAACCACCCATTGACGGAAACGGGAAACCAACAGTACTATCTTTCCAGTAATTATCAAGTACGGTAGTAATACCAGCTATAGCGCCTGTGGCAATCTCGCAAAACTGCTTGTAGTTAGCATCTCGTTTTGGATCAGCCAGATCCATTACTCCACTTGGGTCATTAAGGCGGTTTAGCGCTGCCGCGATATCCTCTGCCGACGGCAATGGATATTTATTTTTATCGTAGTCCGAAGTTTTAAGGTCTTCAGCTTTCCATTTGTTTGGGCCTGGCCTTACTGTTTTATGCCATGTTGGCCAGGTTACAATTTTACCGGCCTGCAAATCATCCCGGATTTTTTCGAATCTTTCATAATGATCCTCTTCACCATTTTTAAAACGGGCAAAAGCATGAGAAGATGGCGCAGGCTTGCCACTATCCGTAAATGAAGGATAATCGGCTTTCAATGCATCATCTGCTGCCTGATTATCTGGTTTTACCATTTGCAACCCAAAAGATGGACGTAGATTTTTGGTGATATCCGCCCCTTCGCCCTGATCTGTAATAGCCGAGATCAGTTTAAATACAACATTTTTAGCTTCTTCAGGAAGCCAGCCCTCAACGGTAGTTTGCATATGCTGAAACTCCTTGTAAGGGTGCCCGTTTGATACCGTATTAAAAATATCCTGTTGTATAGATGCCGGTTGGTATATTTCTTCCCACAACGTAGTTACTTCCCCGGTTTCACTTTTATAAGTGATATCAAAATAATCCCATAAACACTGGTACATCTGGCCTATACCGCCAAACATAGGTAGCTTATCGCCTTCTTTCCAGTCTTTAAATGGCGCTATCGGGAAATATTTATACTGCTCACTTTCTTTAATACGCGCCCTAGCTTCTTCCTCCGGCGCTTCTATCGCCAAAAACAGGTCATTTTGTGTATAATTTAGTTCATCCAGCTTAACACGTATCTTGCTGTAATCAACTTTATTATAAATAGGTTCACAATCCTTAAAGTCGATTATATTAGGTATAACCGTTGAATCTTCGCTATAGCAGTTCCATGCATAATTGTCACTTGCCGGCGACATTTGCGTAAATACCGGCGTAACACCAACCGCGTTAGCTAAGTTAGAGGCTAACTGCAAATGCAGCATCTCTTCAATAAAAACACTAAAAATGGTATTAAACGCCCTTTCATTTTCAGGTTTATTGGATGATAACCCACTTCCCGGTCTGAAGGTTGGCGCTAATCCCGGCCATAAACGGCCCTGATAAAGGTTGTTTTGTCCTGTAATTTGGTGCATCCCTTGTATAGAATACAAAGAGGTCATGTAAAGCGGAATAGTAAATAGTTCAACATTTACCGCTGCCTGCACAATGGCTTTTACTGCAGCTTTATCCGTTTCAAGAAATTTTGGGTTTCGATCAAAAAGATCTTTTTTGTCGGCTTGGGTTTTCATGAATTGTCTAGGTTTTATTAGCTAAGTTACCTAAATAAATAATTCACAAGCACATTTATTTAAATTAATTAATTTAACATGCCAATCGCCATAAAAGTTAATAGAATACCCTAAAAAAGCCTTTAACCAACAAATGCAGCCACTGGCTGCATTTGTTATTAACGATTAATATATTTAAAGGGGTATCAATGTAGCATTAAAGTCTTCCCACATCACCACTCTCAACCCGCTTGCGGTATGACCAGTAGAAGACGATTGGAAAGATGAAAAGATTAAATATTGTATTGGTAATTAACCCACCGATAACCACGATTGCCAACGGCTTAGAAGCTTCGGAACCTATACCATGCGACATTGCTGCAGGTAATAAACCTATAGCTGCCATCATCGCGGTCATTAATATTGGGCGTAAACGATCTTCTACCCCAGCGCGTAAAGCATCAGGGAATGATTTCCATACTGCATGATGCTTTAGCTCCTTCACATTGCTTTTAAACCTGGTAATTAGTATTACCCCATTTTGCACGCAGATACCAAATAGCGCGATGAAGCCAATACCTGCCGATATATTAAAGTTTACACCTGTTATTAGCAAGGCCAGTATGCCACCCATAATAGCGAATGGCACATTGTTAAGCACTAACAGCGAATCCCTTATAGTACCGAATAGTATAAACAAGATGAAGAAGATAATAAGCAAACTAATAGGCACCACTTGTGATAATCGCTTGGTGGCACGTTGCTGGTTTTCAAAATCACCAGCCCACTCCAAATGGTATGCTCTTGGAAGTTTTATCTGCTGATTAACTTTGGCCTGCGCCTCGGCAATGGTGCTACCCATATCGCGGTTACGGATTGAGAACTTTATAGCGCCATAACGCTGATTTTTATCACGATAAATGATACTGATACCGGTTGTTTTCTTGATACTGGCAATTTCACGCAAAGGCACATTGTTACCACTTAAAGTTGGCACCCGTAAATCACCGATAGAATTTTCGTTATTACGGAAATCTTCAGGATAACGTATACGAAGGTCAAATTTCTTTTCGCCCTCATATATCTGGGTAACAGCTTTGCCGCCTATAGCCATTTCAATAACCGCGTTGGCATCGGCGGCAACAACACCGTATTGTGCCATCTTGCTTTGATCAAGATCGATCTGCAATTCAGGTTGTCCCAAATTCCGAATAATCCCCAGATCTTCTATTCCTTTTACACCTTTTAGGATATTATATATGGTATCCTCTTTATGTTCAATGTAATTATAGTCATCACCAAACATTTTAACTACGATAGAACCTTTTACACCGGAAACAGCTTCCTCTACGTTATCCGATATTGGCTGCGAAAAATTGAGATCGATCCCTGGTATAAATTTGAGCTTATCCTGCATCCGCTGGATCAGTTGTTCCTTGGTTTCCTTACGTTTCCATTGATCTTCGGGATAAATATCAACGTGAAATTCAATATTGTAAAAGCCTGTAGCATCCGTACCATCATTAGGTCGGCCGGTTTGCGATACCACTTGTTTTACCTCATCAAAACTCAGGAATATTCCACGGATCTCGTTGGCAAGCTTTACAGACTCGCCTAAAGAAATGCTTAACGGGCCTGTAGCTCGTACATAAATTGAACCCTCATTTAACTCAGGTAAAAATTCAGTCCCCAGTAATGTAAAACAGCCTAAACTGATGACCAATGCCGTTATCGCTATCGGGAAAGCGATCTTTCGGCCGGTAAAGCAGAAGTCGTAAAACCTCATTGCATTGCGGGTAACAAATTCAAGGAAACGGTTATGTTTCTCTTTAACTTCGTTATTAAGCAATATACTGGCAAGCGCCGGTACAAATGTGAAGGTTAAAAGCAATGCACCTAAAAGGGCGAAACCCAATGTCCACGCTAAAGGCGAGAACATTTTACCTTCAACCTTTTGGAAACTAAAGATTGGCAATAAACCGGTAATGATGATCAGCTTAGCAAAGAAAATACCCTTACCATTAACTAAACAAGCTTGTTTGATCATACCGAGCTTACTCAGCTTTTTATAGTTCTCCTCACCTACCTCTTTTGAACGTTGGTCGAGGATCACAAAAATCCCTTCAACCATAACTACCGCGCCATCAATGATAATACCGAAGTCTATCGCCCCCATCGATAATAAGTTGGCCGACATGCCTTTCAGCTTCAAACAAATAAAGGCGAATAGTAAAGCCAACGGAATGATAAGCGACACAATCAGCGTAGTACGCCAATCAGCCATAAACAGGAACACGATAACCGTTACCAGGATAATACCTTCGCACATATTATGCAGTACCGTATCAGTGGCGAAGTTTACCAGCGTTTCACGATCATAGAATGTGCTGATCTTAACGCCATCAGGTAAAATGGAGTTGTTAAGCTCCGCGACTTTTTCTTTCAGGGCTTTGATAACAACGCTTGGGTTTTCCCCTTTACGCATTACCACAATCCCTTCAACCACATCGGGGTCCTTATCACGGCCTACCTGGCCTAAACGAGGCAAGGCCGATTCGGTAACCTCGGCCAGGGTTTTTACATATATAGGGGTATTTTTTACATTATTAATAACGATGTTCTTGATCTCGTCGATGTTATTCAACAAGCCGATCCCTCTAACCACATAAGCCTGCCCCGCTTGCTCAATTACATCACCACCAACGTTAACGTTGCTTTTTGATACCGCATCGTACAACTGTAATGGCGTAACATTGTATTGAACTGCTTTTTTAGGGTCGACGGTTATTTGATAGGTTTTCACTTCACCACCAAAGCTATTTAAGTCTGCAACACCAGGTACCGCGCGAATTTCGCGGTCAACTACCCAGTCTTCAATAGTTTTTAACTCACGGACAGATTTGGTGTTACTCGTTAAAGTATACCTGAAAATCTCACCCGTTGGGCCATAAGGCGGTTCAATGGATTGATTTGTGCCGTCAGGAAGAACAGCATCGCCAATGTGATTATTAACCTGCAAGCGTGCGTAGTCGTAATCCACATCATCATCAAAAGTTATTTTTACTACCGATAAGCCAAAAAGCGATGATGATCTTACACTGGTCTTCTTATCAACCGGGTTCATCGCCAGTTCAATCGGGCGGGTAACAAATTTTTCAACCTCTTCGGCGCTTCTACCGGGCCATTGGGTTATAATGGTGATGTCGGTATTGGTAACATCCGGAAATGCATCAATACTGATGGTTTTAAAACTTATATAACCTGCCACAGCCAAAAGGGCGGTGACAAAAAATATGAAGAACTTATTTTTTAACGCGAAGGAAATTACAGCATTTATAAACTTATTCATCTCTGCTACTGATCTTTAAGTGATTCATAAAGATATACTTGCCTTGAAGCGATAATGCGGTCGCCTGCTTTAACACCATTACTGATATAAGCGCGATCTTCAACTTTTTTAGCTACCGTTATTTGCTGTATGTGTACTTTAGCTTTGCTGCCATCGGCAACAATCACATAATCTTTGTTATTGTCAAAAATGATAGTGTTAGCATCAATCTCCGGCAAGTTCTCGCCTGATTTTGCTTTGATCTGCACATTAGCAAACATGTCCGGCTTTAATAAATTGCCTGGATTCTCAATCTTTACTCTTGCATGAACCACTTTAGTATCGGGGTCAAGCATATCATCAATTCTATCTATAGTGCCGTTGAACACTTTGTCAGGATAAGATAAAGTGGTGATTTTAACCGGATCGCCTTGTCTTACGCTTGATATATCTGATTCATAAACATTGATCAAAACATACACGCTTGACAAATCGGCAATAGTAAACAGATTCTGGCTATTATCAGCCCTTACTTGTGTCGCACTGTTAATATTCTTCTCTACTACGAAACCCGATATTGGCGCTTTTATCACATATCCTTGAGCCCCACTGCCATTTATTTGCACAACTGCTCCAGCACGTTTACTTTCGGCCTGTGCTTTTTCGTAATCAGATTGCGCGTCTTCCACATCCTTTTGCGAAGCAAGGCCGCCCTTATACATTTCTTGGGCCGATTCATAAGCCCGGCGTGTGCTTCTCAAATCTGCCGCAGCCGATGTATAATCTTTTGCAAATCCTGCAACTTCAGCACTATGCATTATAGCTAATGTCTGGCCTTTTTGTACCACATCGCCTAATTGCACGTGTACATCTTCAGCAACCCCACTTACCATAGGAAAAACCTTCACCATTTTATTCTCATCAGGCGCAATGCTACCTGTAAGTGTTATTTCTGATATGGCATCTGCATCTTTTACCGTATCAACCAGCAGGCTTTTTAACAGCGTATCTGTTACCTGGAAACTGGTATCTTTTTGTTCAGCTACATCTGCATGATGGCAACCTTGCAATGCCGCGGCAGCAATGATTAAAGGAAAAGCTAAGTATATTTTATATTTAAAAAACATTGATGTTGATGTTTACTGATTAAAAAATGGAGTGCCTGTAACGTAATTCAATTGTTCCAGCGAGGTAACCCTGCTAAGCTCAAGGTTGTTTAACTGCAAAACGTTGGTTTTGTAGGAGTCGTAGAAATCAAGAAACTCCAGCAGGCTAATATTGCGCATCTGGTAGTTTTTAAAAACCTCCTGTATCAGGTGATTGAAATTTTGTTTGAACGTAGGATCGAAGCTATTATAAAGCTGTTGAAGGCGGATGGCTGTTTTGTAATTAGTTGCCACATCGCTTTGCACCTGATCTTGCTGACTTTGGAACTGTATTTTGCTTTGATCGATAGCTATTCGTGCTTGCTTTATGCCACCTTGATTTCGGTTGAAGAACGGCAGATCAAACGAAATACCCCCACCCAAAAAGTTTTGACCGTAAGCGGCAAGCTTATCATAGTTTAAGGATACTGATACATCGGGTACCGCGGTCGCTTTTTGCAACTTTAAATTAAGCGCATTATAATCTACTGCCGTTTGCGCAAGTCTTAAATCGTACCGGTTTACGTAGGCTGAATCCAGTAAACGCTGGTAAGGGACTGTAGCGGCAATATCCTGGTTGTTAATAGTATCGACCTGAGGTTGAATGTAAACCTGTGGCGATGCTTTTATCAGTAATTTAAACTCGCTTTGAACGGTATCGATATTCGTTTGCAGGGTATTATACTCAACCTGCAATGAATACAATTGCGATTGGATACGTAATACTTCTTTTTCGGCGATGTTGCCCTGCGTATATTGTTGTTTAAATACCGTTAGCGTTTTTGCCAGCGAATTGATTTCCTGATTGTAAACTTTAGCAGATTGCTCCTGGAAATAGATGGTATAAAAATCATTTCTCAGGGTAAATTTTAATGTCCGCAACATATCAAAAAATTGATATTTGGCTTGTTCAACACTAATTTTTGCTAATTGGATATTCTTGTTACGTTTACCCGCAGTTGTGAATAATTGCGACAGCCCATAAGTTTGCTCAGCATATGGGTTTGATACGCCTGACGCGTAAATACCATTAGAAAAGCTAAAATTTGGATTAGGGAATAACCGTGCAGTTATAATTTGCGCATTGGCATTATCAATATTATAACGTTGAGCTATTAATTGTAAATTATTTTTGAGGAACTGATCTTCGGCTTGTTTAACATTAATGACCAAGGTGTCATTAGATGTTGTTTGGGCATTAGCAGAATAGACAGGGCCTAACCCGCAAATTTTAATTAATGTAAAAGCAATTGCAAACCTTAAGCACATATCTGTATATATAGAATATACAAACCTACCCTCCTCGTATTAGAGTGGTATTAAGATGGCATTAGAATGGGATTAGATTTTATCTAATAAAGGAAATTACAATGCTCGTACCTATGCCGACAGTTGAATCAACATCAATTTTTCCATTAAATAAACTAATGATTTTATTGGTAACATATAACCCTACGCCCGTACCCTGAAAGTATTTGCCATTTGTACCTCTGTAAAAAGATTCAAATACTTTTGTATGTTCTTCGGACGGAATACCGACACCTGCATCGGTAATTGTTATTTTAATGAGCTTATCATCGGCATACAAATCGCAATTAACACGTTTGTTGGCTGAAAATTTAAAGGCATTGGCAATTATGTTATTTAATGCTACTGTTAACAATGATTTATTGGCTGTTACCTGTAAATTTTCAGCATCATCAGGTAAATTAAGTATATTAACTATCAGCATCCCTTTACCAGCTTTCGCTATCCAGTAATCATTTATTTCCCAAATTAATTCATCAATGGCAACAGGGGCTACTAATAGCTGCGTAAAATTCATGTCAACCTGTGCCAGTTCAAGTAAACTGGTAGTGGTTGTATTTAACCGCTCGGCATCTGTTAAAATTGAGCGTAATACCTGTTGATACTCTCCGGGTGTTCGTAATTTATTCAGTGAGATCTCGATCTCACCAATTATTGTTGTGATGGGTGTGCGTAACTCATGCGAAGCATTCACTACAAAAGATTGCTGTAACTCAAAAGCGTTCTCAAGGTTGCTTAACAAATTATTAAAATTAGCCGCCAGCTCACTTATTTCGTCCCTGCCATCACCTTCATCAACCCGCAAACTTAAATTACCGGCGCTAACATTATGCATTTGTTTAATTAACTTATCTATCGGTTCAAGGCTTTTTTTAGCAAACCAACGACTAATTAAAAACAGAATGGCCATTGAGCAGATCAACAATACGGCCATACCTTTAATTAAATCTTTAGTTCTTTTGGTACCCTGCTCGTCAACTGCTGAAACCAAAATCACAAAATTACCCTGGTTATCATTATAATAAATACCTACAGTTTGCCTGTTACCTTCGGCAAACTCCAATTCTTTTGATTTTCTTACGTGATTTATTACTGCATCTGTCCAGTACTGATCTTTATCTTTTATGAATGATGCTGTATTTTTATCATCATAAAAACGCACTACTTCGCTGGGTAACCGCTTAACATAACGCTCTCGTACATGGCTTAAAGAGTCAGCAGAAATCTCATCAGCTTCGAGATAAACCTGGGCGGCAACAGTCGCCCTATCCATTAAATGGCTGTAAAAATCAGTTTTAATTAAAGAGTTGAAGATAAGGCAAATTACTATCTCAACTATCAACAACACAATGGTGCTGATGGCACTGAAATATAGTGACAACCGATTTTTTATCTTCATGGCCTACCTCTCGCTCCGCATAATATAGCCCATACCAATCACTGTATGGATGAGCTTCTTTTTGAAATCCTTTTCGATTTTTTTACGCAGGTAATTCATATAAACATCTATGAAATTTGTGCCTGTATCAAAATCTATTCCCCAAACCTGCTCGGCTATATAATCGCGTGATAGTACTTTGTTAGGGCTGCGCATAAACAATTCAAGCAACGCGTACTCTTTGGCGGTTAAAACTATTTGCGTTCCGGCCCTTTCGGCGGTATTACTCCAGGTATCGAGCTTTAAATCATCAAACTCAAGTATATGGCCTTCTTTTGATGGGTTATGCTTACGACGCAATAACGCCTCTATACGGGCAAGTAACTCACCAAAATGGAATGGCTTTATCAGATAATCATCGGCCCCCGCTTTTAATCCCGAAACTTTATTTTGTACCTGATCGAGCGCGCTTAACATTAATATTGGCGTTTGCTGGTCAGTTATTCTTATTTGCCTGCATAGCTCAATGCCATTTATATCCGGCAGCATAATATCTAATATAAGCAGGTCGAAACTTTCGGTTGCCATAAGCATTTCAGCTTCGGCACCATTTTTAGCGGTTTTTATTTTATAACGATGTTCTTCCAGCCCTTTACAAATAAAGGCGGCAACTTTTTGTTCATCTTCAACTAAACAGATGTAATTCATTGTATTACAAAGATGCTAATAATTAATTTGGGAGCGTATTGGGTAACCAAATCGTTATAATTTCAGTCCCAGTTCATCTTACAATGTTAATAGATTTCCCCTATAAATAGAGTTTAGTAATATTAAACTGTATCAACAAAATTCTTTTCCACTTTATTAAAAACTATCAGCCCCAGTACAAATATTATAATACTGGCTACAACGCTATAAAAAAATGCTCCCGGGTAAAATTGCCCGGTACCTAAAAAGCCATATCTGAATGTTTCTATCAAACCACTCATTGGGTTTAGCGCTATAATGGTACGATATTTTACAGGTGCGGCCGATAATGGATAGATTACCGGTGTAGCATACATTAATAGTTGTATACCAAAGGTTACTATAAAGGCTAAATCGCGGTATTTGGTTGTTGCTGCTGTAATTATTAAACCGATCCCTAAGCCCAATATCGCCATTAGCAAAATAACTACCGGAAATAAAAGTATATAGAGGTTCGGTTCAACCTTATTGGTTGTTAGCATAAAATATGTTAACAGAATTATAAATAGTATAAACTGTACGCCAAATTTTACAAGGTTTGAAAAAACAATACTAACAGGCATAATTAACCTTGGGAAATATACTTTGCCAAAAATGGGCGCGTTATCCCTAAAAACAGTTGAAGTTTTAGTTAAACTGTCAGCAAAATAGTTCCAGGCAACCGTACCAGCCATATAAAATAGGGGTGCAGGCGCAGAATTGGTACTTATTTTAGCAAGATTACTAAATATGAAAGTGAAAATTATTGTTGTAAATATGGGTTGGATAAAAAACCATAAAGGGCCAAATATGGTTTGTTTATAAAAAGACACAAAATCACGCCTTACTAATAACCAAAGTAAATCGCGGTATGCCCAAACTTCCTTTAGGTGCAGATCAAATAAACTGCTTTGAGGCTTTATCTCCAGATCCCATTTTTGGGAATGAACTTCATTTGCAGTGCTATCGTTGTAAAAATCATTTGTAGTAGAATCACCCATTCGTAATATGGTTTATTTTTTATTTATTGCTATTGATATAAAACAAGAATTCTTATAATGAGTGGGCGCTTCTTCTTGCCTAAAGATAAATTTAAATATCTTTTGATACAATTTTTATAACGAAATGGCTCCATTAAAACATAACCACTTAGAAATCACCAAGCAAATATATTTATATTTAGTTCAAAACATATTATAATCACTTGTCGTCAAAGCCAACATGTTTTCAAATATACTTTACCCATAATAATTATTTATTTTTGTTTCTTATCAAATTTTTATGAAACATTTTTGTTCATGTGTATTTGTTTTTTTTCTTTCACATTTAGCCGTTGCGCAAAATAAACCCGATACCTTATTTTTTGAGGACTTTAACAATACTTCGCTTAACAGAGCGAAATGGAATGTTGAGGTTACCGGCAATACCGTTAATAACGAACAACAGGCTTATGTAGATTCAACATCGGTACTTACTCAAAAAGATGGTGAATTAGAAATAAAACCTGTGTATCATCCGGGTTATACCAGCAATAAGCAACGAAAGTATGATTTCCTTTCCGGACGTATTAACACACGTTCAAAATTTGAATTTACTTACGGAACAGCATCGGCACGTATTAAAATGAGTGGAGGCGCGGGCTTATGGCCTGCATTTTGGGCTTTGGGCGAGGGCAAATGGCCAGACTGTGGCGAAATAGATATGATGGAAACTGTCGGTGATTCATCGTGGGTGAGCCATGCCATGCACGGGCCCGGCTATTTTGGTAACACGCCAATTGCTTATCGTTTTCATTTTCCTCCAGGGGTTGATGTTACCCAATGGCACATATATAGCGTTGATTGGACTGCCGACCACATGATTTTCAGTGTTGATGGTAAAGTTACTTACACCGTTACACGTGCAATGGTTGAACATTATGGCCGCTGGGCTTATGACAATCCGAAATACATCATTTTAAATTTTGCATTGGGCGGTGGTTATCCTTTTGGCGTTAATAAAGTTACTACACCATATTATGGCCTATCACAAAGCAGCGTTGATAAAATCAAACAAGGCAAAGCGCTAATGCAAGTTGATTGGGTTTTAGTGACTAAAAACTAGTCCGTTTTTATATTAAACATTTGGTTATATTGATCGACTATTTGGCATTCAATGAAGATCAAACTAACCTTTTTCATACTCTTTTTATTTTCACCAAAGGTCCTTTTCGCCCAGGACGAAGTTTTTGCACGAAAAATAGTTGACACCTTATCTTCCAAACACTTTTGGGGGCGTGGGTATACCAAAAACGGTGTACACAAAGCCCAAAAATATTTAACCACGCAGTTTAAAAGCATTGGCCTTAAGCCGATGGACGGCAAAAGTTTTTTGCAGCTTTTTTCTTATTCAGTAAATACCTATCCTGGCAAAATGTTTGTAGCCATAAATGGTGAGCCACTAGTGCCTGGACAGGACTTTATCATTAGCCCGGAAAGCCGGGGGATAAAGAAAACTATCCAGCTTGAACAGCGAGACAGTACCCATTTTGTTGATGTTGCAGATAGGATTATGGTAGTAAAAGAAAATAAACTAACCTGGTCAGCCGAGCAAAAAGCAAAAGATTACACCATAATTGAACTTAACAAAAATTCATTTAAGCCTACTCCACTTTCCATCAGCATTAATATTAAAAATAAATTAATAACAGACTTTAAAACCGCTAACATTTGCGGCATAGTCAAGGGCACATCAAAACCCGATTCAGTTATAGTTTATACAGCCCATTATGATCATCTTGGCGGTATGGGACGAAAAACCTTTTTCCCGGGAGCTAATGATAATGCAAGCGGTGTGGCTCAAGTATTATCATTGGCTAAATATTATACAGCTCATCCACAGCCTTACACAATGGCTTTTATTCTTTTTTCAGGGGAAGAAATAGGGCTCTTGGGCTCGAAGTATTTTACAGAACACCCACTGGTTCCGTTAAAGAATATCAGGTTCTTAGTCAATTTGGATCTGGAAGGCACCGGCATTGATGGTATTACTATTGTTAACGGCTCGATTTACTCAAGGGAATTCAATATACTAAAGCAAATTAACAACAAAGACGGTTTATTACCAAAGATCGTTTCGCGGGGAAAAGCAGCTAATAGTGATCATTATTTTTTTTTCAAAAATGATGTCCCGGCATTTTACATCTATACGCTTGGCGGAATAAAGGCCTATCATGATATTTATGATATAAGCTCAACCCTACCGATGGATAAATACAGCGATATATTTACATTGATGTTGAATTTTAATGATGTATTAATGAATAAGCACCATTAAATTTGCAATCATCTACCTAAAAAATATGAGCACAACAAAAATCGGCTGGATAGGCCTTGGCACAATGGGCAACCCAATGTCGCAGCAACTGATAAAAGCAGGCTACCCGGTAACGGTATATAACCGGACCAAAGAAAAAGAGGATGCCATTAAAGAGCAAGGCGCAACAACTGCCGCTACTCCGTCTGCATTAATACATCAAACCGATGTGGTAATCATCATGGTATCGGATGATAAAGCCATACAAAATATTTTTTATGGCGATGAGGGTTTGTTAAGCGCGAAAACGTTCGGTAAAGTCATCGTCAACATGAGTACCGTATCGCCTGCTATTAGCAAGGAAGTTGCAGCTAAATGTTTAGAACAAGGCAATCATTATTTGGATGCACCGGTATCTGGCAGCGTAAAACAAGCGCAGGAAGGAACATTGGTAGTGATGGTTGGCGGTGATGCGGCTGCATTTAAGCAGGTTAAAACTATATTAGAAAAATTAGGCAAACTGGCCATGCTGGTTGGCGATAATGGAGCAGGCAATGTTGCCAAACTTGCTATCAATACATTGTTAGGTATTGCTGCACAGGGTTTAGCGGAAGCTATTATTTTAGCAAAGAATAATGGTATTGATCCCGGCGATTTAACTACTTTGATCAACAACAGTGCTTTAGGCAGCCCATTTGGTAAAATAAAAGGCGATGCCATTGTTACCGACAATTACAAAGCTGCCTTTGCATTGAAACTAATTGCTAAGGATCTGCGTCTCGCAAAAGACATCGGCCTTTCCACCCCGCTTGGTGAAACTGTGTATCAAACATTTCAGCAAGCTGAAGCTGAATATGGTAACGAGGATATTATTGCGATAATAAAACAGGTAGATCACAAATAATTAAAGGATCAGTATTACTAAATCACCTTTTGGATTGTCCAGTGATGGCCAAATGGATCTATAATATCGCCTTGCCGGAAACCATAGTCATAATCCTGAGCGGGCGATATTTCTTTCGCGCCAGCAGCCAGCGCTTGTGCCATTAGCGCATCAACATCATTAACCATTAAACCAATATTAATTGTTGTTCCATTACAACTTAGCGCGCTAAATGCCTTTTTAATATAGTTTTCTTCATGTAAATGAAACATGGCACCATCAACAGTAAACTCGGCTACATGTACACTGCCATCATCATTTTTAAATCTGCGCAATTCGATTGCATCAAACGCATTTTTATAAAAATCAATATCAACAGTACCTGTTGGTATATATAACACTGGCGCAAAGACGGTTTTAAATTGATTTTTCATAACTTAGGTTTATAGTAATAAATTTATATACTATAAATTTCATGTGCAAACTGTCAACTACACAAACATTTACTTGTTATGTTGGTTGAAAACAAAAACAAACAACATGGATTTATCAGTCGACCGCCGCCTTCGTCATTGGTGGGTATTTTTATTAAGAGGGATACTTTTTATTTTAGTAAGCATATGGATGATTGCCTCACCGCTTACAAGCTTTATAGCTTTAGGTTTCTTTTTCGGATTGATTATCTTTATCGCCGGTTTAGGCGAACTGCTTCACGCGGTTAGGGATAAAACCGAAACCAACAGGGGCTGGCATATATTTTTAGGTGTAGTTGATTTGATACTTGGCCTGGTGCTTATGGGTCACGTAGCTGCAAGCGTTGCCATATTGCGCATTATTGTAGGCATCTGGTTTCTAATTCGCGGATTTTCCCTTATTAGCTTTTCACGTGCTTTAGGACGATCATGGATATTAACTATAAGCGGCATCATCATCTCCATATTTGGTTTAATGATTATTTTTAATGCAGTATTCGGTTCGATGACGCTTATCACATTTATAGCGGTAGCTTTTTTTATTACCGGGATATTCAATATATGGTTAGGCTTCAGAATGAAAGCGCATTAATTAAATCGGCATAAACAAAAAGCTCTTTCCAGAATCTGAAAAGAGCTTTTTTTATAAGGTAATTATTGGCTTATTGCTGAGTAACCGAACCGGTAATAAAGTTAATTAAATAAGTACTCCCACCTGTGATGATCAATTTTGCCTGATGATTACCTATATATTGGATTGACCCTGCATAATTGGCAAAATATCCCTGCGTACCAACCGGCCCGTTAACTTCTTCAACATAAGAAGTGAATGTTGCTGTACCGGCAGTAATATCGGTAGTACCTGATCCGTTCACTATCAATAAGCCTTTTAGTTGATAGTTGCATTCAACTAAAGTATATTGGTTTTGGATTTTAGGTGGCGTAATAGCTTCATGTGAACTGGAAGTAACAATTGAACCATTTAATGTAGATGATTGGTAGGTGCTATCAGTAGCTTTAAAAGTATAATTTTGAATATTAGTGTATTCATCCAAAAAAGTAGGACTATAATTCTCAACCTTTAAACTGTCATATACGGTATAGCCGTTAACGTAGCTTGAACTGCAATTGTATACAAAATGAAATTTTCCACTTAGCCATTCGGTGGTATCTCCAGGTAAAACTAAGTGTGAATAAGCGGTGTCAATTACATATCCGCATAATGGATTAAGCGAATTAACTGTTTTCGTATTTTTACCTGCTACAATACTATATGGTGCTTTTGCGCCGTCATTTATACTGGCACCACCCAATTGGCCGGTAAGTGATTTATTTAGGCTTAGCGCGATTTGCTTTGCTGCATCTGCATCAGTTATTGGTGAGGTGGAAACTGGTTTAGTTACTGTTTTTTTACATGCAGAGTAACAAAATACTACTACAAGCAATAAGGTAAATATGCGGATAAGGTTTAATTTCATAATTAATCTAAAGTTTAGAATGACGTAATGTAAACAATATTAATTAGTTACAGGCAGACAGGCAAGGAAAAACGAAATTCAACAATCAGAAATTAAAAATATTTAGCATTGATTAAATCTGTTTAACTGTACCTTTCAATAACAAATCATAAAGCTGATATTTATATATATATTTAATTTGTATTATCTTTAAATATGGAAGATCAGTCAGTTTGCGCTCACATAAAAGCCATAAAAAGTGTAAAACTTAGTAAGGATGATGTTTGTGAGGAGTGTATAAAACATAATGGCACCTGGGTACACTTACGGGTATGCCAAACTTGCGGGGTTACTTTGTGTTGTGATGATTCACCATCTAAACACATGACTAAGCATTACCATGAGAGTCACCATCCGGTGATCTCTTCGGCAGAACCAGGCGAACGTTGGTTATGGTGTTATCCGGATGAACAATTTGTTGAATATTAACCTGTATAACATCATATGCTTAAAAAGGGAGAACACATTGACGGTATACCTACCGAATTACAGGTATTATTGGATAACAACGCTGAAGCAAACGCTTTTTTTGAAATCCTCTCAAAATCATACAAACAAGGTTATTGCGATTGGGTAGGATCTGCAAAGCAAGAGGACACCCGCAAAGTACGAGCTGGCAAAGCACTCATTATGCTGCAGAACAAACAAAAAACGCTTAAAACTTAGCAGTCTAAAATCCGTTAAAACAAAACCTCTGCTGTACAATTACGTATATGCAGTAAATTACACATTGGCTGAAAAAAATCAACTTAAGTCAGTGTTAAGGGTTGCTCATTTTTATGAAAAAAATATTTTTCGTTATTTTCCTTTTACCATACTGTGCATTTGCACAAACAGCCGATACCTATATTCAAAATGGCAACCAGGCCGCCGGAAGAAAGGATTATGCGACAGCAATTGCCGCTTTTACAAAAGCTATCGAAATAAACCCTAGAGATGCCAATGCCTATTTTTATCGCGCTAATGCCTACAGCAACCAGCATGACGACCAGCATGCAGTAAAAGATTTCACCCAAACTTTGGCGCTAAACCCATCCTACCCTAGCGCCAGTAATTACCGGGCAAATGCTTATGCTAATCTAAAAGATTACAGTAATGCCATCACCGATTTCAATAACGCGTTGGCCTTACAACCCAATAATGCTGATCTGTACCATTACCGCGCCAATGCCAAAAGTAATTCCGGTGATTATAGCGGCGCTGTACAGGACTTTAACCATGCTATTGAACTCGAACCTAAAAATGCCGACCTATATGAATACCGTGGTATAGCAAAAACAAATTTAAACGACAATAAGGGTGCTATTGCCGACTATAACATTGCGGCAAGGTTAAAACCAAACGACGCTGACCTGTTGTTTTACAGAGCAAACTCAAAAGGTAATCTCCAGGATTATAACGGCGCTATAGCGGATTACAATCTTACATTGAAGCTGAACCCAAGGAATGCCAAAGCAATATTCTACAGGGCTAATGCAAAAGTAAACTTAAAAGATTTTAAGGGCGCTGTTAATGATTACACTTTAGCCGCAAGTATTGACCACAGCACTGCCAATTTATACTATTACATGGCTAATGCTATGAGCAATGCCGACCAGTATAAAGAATCTATTGCTTACTACGACAAGGCAATTGCGCAAGACCCGCGGAACGCAACCTTGTTCTTATATCGTGGTAAAGCAAAACTAAGTTTGGAAGATGCAAAAGGCGCCATACACGATTTTGACCAGGCAATTCAACTTAATCCGCAGTATACAGATGCCTTGCAAAACCGTGGTGACGCGAAAATAAATGTGCGTGATTTTAAGGGCGCGCTTGATGATGTGAATGCTGCTCTTGGTATCGATCCGAATAATTTGGGCGCAATATATGTACGTGGAAAAGCCGAAGTGGAACTAAAAGACACCGCGAGCGCGATGACTGATTTTAACTTTGTGATTGCAAATCATACTAAAAACGAATATGTATACCTGTCGCGGGGGAATTTGAGAAGCAAGCAAAACGACAATATTGGTGCAGCGCAGGATTTTGATAAAGCCGTGGAACTAAATGCTAATAATAAAAATGTTTACCTAAACCGTGGCAATTTTAGGTTAAAGTTGAATGATTACGCAGGTGCTGTTGCCGATTTCAAGAAGATGATTGAAGTTGACCCGGAAAGCATTGTAGGCCATGTTAAGCTTGGAAATGCAATGGTACTTGCCGGGCAAAATGTTAATGCAATAAATGTATTTAATTCGGCTGTTGCATTAGCACCGAAAGACGCGGATATTTATGTTTGGCGCGGCGTGGCCAAAAGCAACCTGGGCAACTATGCTGACGCGATAAATGACTATAATACTGCTATTAAGTTAGATTCCGCTTCATCTGACGCTTATGCCAACCGGGGAAATACAAAAGCTTTGATGAGGGATTATACCGGTTCGATAAAGGATCTGGATATGGCGATAAAGCTAAATCATGACAACGACGATGCGTTCTTTTATCGTGCCAATATAAAAATGAAGCAAAGAAATTATTCAGGGGCTGTGGATGATTATAATTCGGCATTATTTGCCAATTTAGATGATATTAAAATATATGCTTATCGTGGCCTTGCTGAAGCGATGATTCGGGATACCGCATCTATGAATGCTGATTTCAGGTATTCAACCAAGATCAACCCTAAAAATGAGCTGACATATATTAAGCGTGGCGCCGCGAAAACATATTTTAGTAATTTTTCAGGAGCGCAATATGATCTTAATCTGGCTATATCGCTAAACCCTAAAAGTGCCGAAGCTTATTTAACACGTGCAAAACTAAGAATTGCCATGGCAGACAGGGATGGTGCTTGCGAAGATTTAACTAAAGCATTGCAATTAGGATCAAAAGAAGCCGCTGATCTTATCAAAACAACTTGTTATTAATTTAACCTATTTATCAGTCTTATTTAATGGTTTGATACGGTATTTATATAGCTTTTGATGGATATAGCCCCGGCGTTTATTAGCTTCTCCCAAACTGTTTTCGCCCGAGAAATAGCTATCTAATATTTTAGGTACCGCGATAGTTTGCGACGAATATATACCTGAATTACCGCTAAAAAAATAAGCTGTAAAGCAAGCGATAGCAAACAGCAAAGCATATTCGCCGCCAAATAATTCTACCCCCATAAAAGTACAAGCTAATGGCGTGTTTGTGGCGCCAGCGAATACCGCTATGAAACCCAAAGCTGCAAACAAACTTACCGGCGCGTTCAACAATCCCGACAAGGTATTACCTAATGTTGAACCGATATAGAATAACGGCGTTACCTCTCCCCCTTTAAAACCTGTACCTAAGGTAATTGTCGTATAAATGATTTTCCATAGCCAACTCCACGTATCGGCCCCACCGGCGTGAAATGAAGACGGGATGGTTACAGCTCCGGGATATTGCGCATCAACCCCTAAACTTAAATAATCAGGTTTCCCTATGGCATAGGTTAACCCAATAATGATCAACCCACCAAAAGCGGGGATTAGCCATTTAATACTGAAAATCTTTAGAAAACCTGCTTTGATCTCATGCACCATAATAGCAAACAGATAGCTGGCCAAACCAAAAGCAATTGATGCCAAAATCACTTTAGCAATCAATAACAGATCCATCGGCAAATAATTCGATAAAAAGTATGGTGCTTTAGCAATTATATCAATGTGGTAAGCAGTATGATGAATATGCCATGCGCCAACAGTAATAT
Organism: Mucilaginibacter tundrae; assembly: GCF_013408825.1. GTDB lineage: Bacteria > Bacteroidota > Bacteroidia > Sphingobacteriales > Sphingobacteriaceae > Mucilaginibacter. The sequence continues at coordinate 121,323 of NZ_JACCBZ010000004.1, read as the reverse complement.
CAGCAACAATACTGGCAATTAGCGCAGGCAATAATGCGTCATATTTTATACGGCCAATGGTAAGTACTTCCAGTGCGAATACCGCTCCTGTTAACGGCGTGCCGAATACCGCTCCAAAACCTGCTGCTATCCCCGCCGTAAGCAACATACGCAAATCATCACCAGTTAATTTGAACCAGTTGCCGAATAGCGCGGCAATACTTCCACCTATTTGTACCGCTGTACCCTCCCGGCCTGCAGAACCGCCGAACAAATGCGTAATTACAGTGTTAATTAATATGATTGGCCCCATACGTGGTGGTACGCCAGCACCGGGTTCATGTATTTCGTCAATAATAAGGTTATTGCCTTTTTCGGATGATTTGCCTGCCCATTGGTATATAAAATGAATCAATACACCGGCTAAAGGCAATAAAAATAGCAACCAGGTGTGCGCGAAACGGAAATGAATTGCCCAGCTCAGCAACCATAAAAACAAGGCTACCATGCTTCCAATGGCTATGGCAACAGGAACGATTAATAGCGTCCAGCGTAGCGTGTATTTTAAAATGCTTACATGTTCTGAAGAAAAGATAAACTTTTTCAATTGATGAGGATACCGTGATGTGTTTATGTTGATTGCTTCTATTTTTTTCACCTGCAATAGTATTATAGCCTAAGTTCTCACTTTAGGATTGATTTGCAGGCGCCATCAGCAAACGCGGTTTTTAAAAGGAAGACACCATTTCCTACCGCTAATATACAAATTAAAATTTCGCATAAACAAAAAAATGCCTTTAGCTTTAGCCAAAGACATTCCCAAACTAATTTAAACGTGCTAATTATGCTGATTTTCTTTGATTATTAATTAGTGCGGTTACATATACATGTGAGATGATCTCCCTTGCCGGAAACGCCTCGTTAAAATTCAGGTTAAGATGATCGTAAATTACTTGCCTTGATGGATCGATAACATAGGTAGCTAATAATGACACATTTTCATCAACACCCGAGAAACGGTTCCATGCCGGGTTTTCATCTGAATATACTCTAAACTTTTTAGCTATTTCATTCTCGGTATCATAATAAAAATTCAACGACAGGTTATGCTCCCAGGCTTTATTTTGCAGGTCTTCATCCCGTTCATCGGCAATTATTAACAGATTGCCACCATTAGCCTTAATTTCATGCTGAATGGTATTCAATTGTTTTAGATGGTCGATGCCCAAATTTTTCCAATGGCGCGAATAAAAAGTAATTACCAAAGGCCTATCCAACAAATGCCTTAACAGTATTGGGCCACGGGTTTCTGAACCATTGTAAAATTGTTGCCAGTTACTGCCTTGCGGATTCAATATAAAATCGGGCACATAATTGCCGTACTTAACTGGCGTAAGTGGTTTGTATGATTTAATGGTATAATCGGGATCAGGGATTATTTCTGAAAGGTCAAAGAATGGATATTTATTTGTTGCTGTTAACATGTTTTTAAGATTTGAATTTACTGCTTGTTCATTGATAGCGGTTTGGGTTAAGCATGTTAGCAACAACGGTAGAGTCCATAGCTTCCCCGGTAATATTTCAAGTATTTAATGATTGGTGTATACCGGGAATAGTGCATGAAATTTGTTATTATAACTATGAGGTAAGAAAATTGTTTATTGAAAATTGTTGTGAGAAAACCGATGCGGTTTAACAACAACAGCACATATACATCATACCTTTTTCAAACCCTTGCAGGCTTAAAAAATAGCGGGAGCTAATGATGTTTTTGCTATGTGACATTTATTATATCTTATTGATGAAACAAATATAATATAAAGTCTATTAATTTAGTAGATTATTTTACAATAATTCGTATATACCTATTTTACAGGCAATTAAAATTTAGATATAATGTATTTGCCAGCAGAATAGGCATAGCATCCGGCACAAAACGCAAAAAAAGATTCGAGAAAAGCAAAGAAGGCGAGCACAGCAGCCAAAGAAAGAGCTACAACATGCAATTGAAGAATAAATGAAACAAGTATAACGGCAGTAAACAACACCCCCACCATAGCCGCAAAACGTTTGGGGGCGCGATCAACAAGTTTGGGTTTTATTTTGAGCTGTTTGATTACAGCATCGCTGATAAAACCAAGCAAGCTATATTTACCAAGACTGGTAGCCCTAAGCACAAAATCAACCAATAGAAAAGCCATGATCAACCAAAAACCTGTTTTTAGATAAACAAGCGTTAAAACCAAAACAAAAAATGCGGTAAGGCGTGCTTTGTTTTCATTTATTTTGATGAAGTCGACGGGGCAATCCATAATTACGCTGTTAAACAAGAAAGGTGCCATGCAAAGCATGACACCTCAAATATATCTTATTTATTTGGCTGTGGGGTCAACCTTAAATATGGTTTAATCTCGGTAAATCCTTTAGGGAATTTAGCCGGGATATCTTCTGTTTTTATTGATGGTAATACTACAACTTGCTCACCGTCTTTCCAGTCTGCGGGTGTAGCTACGCTATGATAAGCGGTTAATTGAAGCGAATCAATCACACGTAATATTTCCTGGAAGTTTCTGCCGGTAGATGCAGGGTAGGTAATAATTAACTTGATCTTCTTATCAGGGCCAATAATAAACAATGACCGTACTGTAGCATTAACAGAAGCATTGGGATGGATCATATCATAAGCCTCAGCAATTTCACGGTTTTCATCAGCGATGATCGGGAAAGTTACTTCAACATCCTGTGTTTCGTTTATATCATTGATCCATTTTTTGTGTGATTCTACTGAGTCAACACTTAATGCGATCACTTTAACATTTCGTTTAGCGAATTCATCTTTTAATGAAGCTGTTTTGCCTAACTCTGTAGTACAAACCGGTGTGTAATCCGCAGGATGCGAAAATAATACGCCCCAGCTATCGCCTAAATATTCGTAAAAGTCAATATCTCCTAATGACGTTTTTGCTTTAAAGTTTGGTGCATCATCACCCAATCGTAAACTCATGATATATTATTTTATGTTGATAGATAATTATTAACCGGTTACAACCAGCTTTTATTAGAGCAAATGTAACATCTTTTTTAAAAGTCTACTAAAGTTATAGATTTTTTAAGTTGAGTTTTACAATAGGAGGATATAAATTATTTTTCTTTATGTTTTTTGATCTTGATGATCACCATTTTTGATGTTGGTGTGTTGCTCTTTTTGGCGACGCTATCTATCGGCACCAAAACGTTACACTCCGGATAATAAGTCGCCGTATTCCCTTCGGGGATATTGTATGATACGATTACAAATAAATGTGCCGAGCGCTCAATTCCGCCATAGTAGTTAAATAGATCAACCTTATCCCCTGCTTTAAATCCGGCTTTCTTAATATCTTTTGGATTCATAAATATTACACGGCGTTCATTATGTATACCGCGATAACGATCTTCCAAACCATAAATGGTAGTATTAAATTGGTCGTGACTACGGATAGTCATCATTATAAATTCATCATCCGCCAGTTTATGCTCGGTTAGTTGTGTAATGGTGAAAGGTATTTTACCACCCATATCTTTGGCGACAAATTCTCCATCACGTGGGCCATTCGGCAAATAAAAACCACCCGGATTTCGTACCCTTTTATTATAGTCGGTAAAACCAGGCACAACCTTTTCTATATCATCACGTACCGCATCATAGCTTTTTTCAAACCTGTCCCAATCCACCACACTACGGCTACCGATTGTGGCTTTAGCCATTTTACAAACTATCTGATTTTCGCTTAATAAATCATCTGAAACGGGTTGAAGGATCCCCTTAGACATTTGTATAACCCCCATAGAATTTTCACAGCTTATTAACTGAGCTTCGCCATTTATCATATCCTTATCGCTGCGGGCAAGTGTAGGTAGTATTAAAGCTTCTTCACCGTGTACTAAATGTGTGCGGTTAAGTTTGGTTGATACGCTAATGGTGAGTTCCAATTTTCGCATGGCCTCTGCCGTATAATTAGTATCCGGCGTAGCCGAAAGGAAATTACCCCCCATAGAGAAAAACACCTTTACCTTACCTTCATGCATAGCTTTTATCGATTCAACCACGTCAAAACCATGCTCGCGTGGCGGCTCAAAGCCGTATACTTCTTTTAATTTATCCAGTTGCTTTTCGGTAGGTTTATCAAATATCAGCATGGTACGGTTGCCCTGCACATTACTATGGCCGCGTACGGGGCATAAACCAGCACCCGGCTTACCAATGCTACCTTTTAATATGGTAAGGTTCACAATCTCCTTAATGGTATCTACTCCATTTTTATGTTGGGTGATGCCCATAGCCCAACAAATAATAATACGGCTTTTATATTTCAGCAATTCGGCTGCCTGCTCTATTTGTGGTACTGGTATGCCGCATTCTTCGGAAAGTTCTTCTATTGTATTCTCTGCCAAACTATGCAGGAACTCGGTATAACCTTTGGTATGTTGCTTGATAAACTCCTGATCGAATACTTTCCCGGGTTCTTTTATTTCCGCGATATAGAGCAGCTTTTCAATAGCCTTTAACAGGGCCATATCGCCGTTTATTTTCACTTGAAGAAATAGGTCGGCTAGGTGGGCAGTTATGCCTAACATCCCTTTAACCGTTTGCGGATTTTTGAATCCCATTAACCCGGCTTCATGTAAAGGATTTATGGCAATGATCTTGGAGCCATTTTCTTTAGCTTTTTGCAAAGCAGTAAGCATACGCGGATGGTTTGTACCAGGGTTTTGCCCCATGATAATGATCACATCCGTATCATAAAAATCATTAAGGGTTACCGTTCCTTTACCGATACCAATGGTTTCACCCAAACCAGAGCCTGACGACTCATGACACATATTGGAGCAATCCGGCAGGTTATTAGTACCAAATTCACGCACAAACAATTGATAGGTAAAAGATGCTTCGTTACTTGTACGGCCCGAAGTATAAAACGCCGCTTCATTTGGTGATGCCAAACCATTTAATTTATCGGCTATCTTTCTAAAAGCATTATCCCAACTGATGGGTTGATAATGCGTACCACCTTTGGGTAGATACATTGGCTCTGCAATACGGCCTTTTTTGCCTATTTCGTAATCATTTAACTTTGCCAGATCGGCAACAGAATTTTGGGCGAAGAACTCCGCTCCTATTTTTTTTAAAGTAGATTCTTCGGCGAAAGCCTTTGCGCCATTTTCACAATACTCGGCAATGGGCGAGCGGTCATCATCAGGGTCAGGCCAGGCACAGCTGGAGCAATCAAAACCGCCTTTTTTATTCATATGGAATAAACCATCCATCCCCCGCACAAAACCTGATTCCTGCATCATATCAACCATCGCAGCCGTAACAGCAGGTATACCCGCAGCCCACTTTTTAGGTTTTGTTACTTTCAAGTCCATTAACTCTTCCGGATTTTCAGCTGATGGCTGTTCTTTTATCGCCTTGCTCATGGTTATCCTTTTTTCTTTTGTAATAGTGGATTAGGGTAATTATCACTCTGGTCTTCATCCACATTATCCAAACACGTAAAATCCTTTTCCACTAATAAGTGTAATTCACCTGCTTTATTTTCAAAACCTACACGGTCGGTATCTACCAATTCAATGATCATCTTCCGAGCCATTGACAAAGTGATCTTATTATCAATATAACTTGATGTTAAAACTTCGCCATTTGTTAATTGAACAGCATATATAAGCGGGTTACCCGCAAAGTTTATCTGGTCTTCCAGGTAACCCTCTCGTGCTAATGTATCAACGTCGCTACGGGTAAGCCTGTAGCGTAACGAATCACTTTTAATGCGTAGTTTCATAATCAGCTATTAGTATGCGGTGTGCCGCGGTATAAATATTAAAACGTTCGTTTCTTAAAAACCCTATTAGGGTGATGGTAAATTCATTGGCCAACTCCACGGCCAAACTTGATGGCGCACCTACAGCGGCAATTACCGTAATACCAGCCATAGCCGCTTTTTGAACCAATTCAAAACTAGCACGACCGCTCAATAGCAAAATATTTTTGGTTAAAGGCAACCAGTTATTATTGATTGCTGCACCAATAAGTTTATCTAAAGCATTATGCCTGCCCACATCCTCACGCACTAACAACAATTCGCCGTTAGGCATAAATAAGGCGGAGGCATGTAAACCACCTGTATCTGCAAATACTTTTTGGTGTTTACTTAGCATGGTTGGCAATTCGTGTAGTATGGCAGCATTTATAAAATTATCATCCTGCTGATCCTGGTATACGCTCACGGTACGAATAGCATTGATCGAACCTTTACCACAAACGCCGCAACTGGAGGTTGTATAAAAATTACGCTCTGTGTTACGAAGATTAGGTATTGTATCTTCGTTTAAAGACACCAAGATTGTATTTTCCTTGTTTTCGGCACAAGCAATAAAGGAATGCTCTATTTTAGTAACATCCTTTTGTTGCGTAATGATGCCCTCGGTAAACAGAAACCTAAAGCCAATTCTTTATCGTTACCCGGCGTGCGCATCGTAACGGATATATTTTGTGTTTGTCGATTATTTTTAGGGCCAAATTCAAGGCGGATTTCCAAAGGTTCTTCAATCGCAAGCGCATCCGATGTTTCGGTAATTCCAGCATGATTTACTTTGGTAATTGGCAGATGTATAATTGAACTTGAGTCCATAATCAAATATACAAATCAGGATATTCTAATGTTCTGTATGTGATTAATAAATTTAATATTAAAATTGATTATTGCATATTTGAATAATTAAAAACAAAGGCTTCCTGCATTTGTAATCAACATTAAAAATCAGATACATGAAGATCAATATACTGGCATTTGGTATAGCCAAGGATATATTTGGTGAATCGACAATTAACGTTGAGTTGCCAAATGATGCCAGCGTTTATAACTTGAAATATTCATTAGAGCAACAGTACCCGCGTTTAAAAAAATTAGCAACATATATGGTTGCGGTAAACAATGAATATGCCCTGCCCGAAGATACCATTTACGAAACCGACGAAATTGCTATTATACCACCAGTGAGTGGTGGGTAACCCGTTGTCATTTCGACCAGAGGGAGAAATCTTCTGCAACCTGCATAGTACGCTGTGCTTATTGAAGAACATTTCTCCCTCTAGTCGAAATGACAGTTATTATTAGACAGTAACCTTGAAAACTGAAATAAGAATATCCTCTCAAATAATCGATATACAAACTTGTATTAATTGGGTTATGCTACCGGAATCAGGCGGTATAGACGTGTTTATTGGTACCGTGCGCAATGCAACCAAAGGCAAAACAGTTTTGCGACTGGAATTTGAAGCTTATGAAAAAATGGCCATTGCCGAAATAGAAAAAATAGCTGCACAGGCTTTGGCTAAATGGCCGGTTCAAAAGTTATTGATACACCATCGTACAGGAGTTTTAGCAGTTGGCGATGTACCGGTTATTATCGCCGTGTCTGCCGCGCATAGGGATGCCGCTTTTGAAGCTTGCCGTTACGTGATCGACACATTGAAACAAACCGTACCTATCTGGAAAAAAGAGATTTTTGAAGATGGTGAGGTTTGGGTGGCTGCGCATCCGTAGTTTAGCTATTCCTCATCCAAATAAGAAAACCAGGCACCTAATCCCCCATCCAAAGAAAACACTTTAGCTTCAGGGAACTTCTGTTTGATCATTTTCACCGCTTCGCCACTACGTTTTCCGGATGAACAGTAGAGTACCTTGGTAGTTCCATTATTGATGTAATCCCAGTAATCCTCCAGTTCATCTACTTCGATATGCTCTCCGCCAATGTCTATTTCATCTCGCTCCTCATCGGTGCGGATGTCTAATAATTCCAGTGTGTTTTCCGCTAAGCCTTTTTTAACTTCATCAATATACATGGTTATCGCTTCAACCAATTTTGGCAGTGCGGTAATATTAGTTTTAGTAACACCGCCAATTTTAATTATGCGGCTTTGCATACTTTGAGCGTCAAATATTAATACTTTGCCTTTTAGCAGATCGCCCGTTTTAGTAACATATTTGATTACCTCGTTAGCCTGCATACATCCAATTATACCTGCCAAGGTAGGTATTACACCACCAACCGCGCAACTCGGCACCTGCGTAGCGTCTACATCAGCAAAAAGATCGCGATAATTTGGCGCGTAAGTATCATTTTCGTTTTTTACGTTCCAAACAGCAACCTGTCCCTCAAACTGGTATATAGCGCCATAAACCACCGCTTTACCCGAAAGCACACCGGCATCATTTAGTATATATCGGGTTTCAAAATTATCGGTACAATCAACTATAATGTCATATGCGCTGATGAGCTCCATTACGTTTGCCACCGTTACTTTAATATCATGGGTAACAACCTTTATTTGCAAGTTTTGCCTTTGTAACCGCTTGGTAGCGATCATCGCTTTTTTAAAATCCTTGTCAGCAGGAGAAAACAATACCTGACGATGTAAATTGCCGACGGAAACAATATCGTAATCTGCAATGCCTAATGTCCCTACACCCGCCGCAGCTAAATATTGCAAGGTCGGACAGCCTAAACCACCGGCACCCACCACAAGCACTTTTGCTTCTGTTAAACGTTGTTGCGCGGCTTCACCGAAACCGGGCAATGCTATCTGGCAACTGTATCTAAGCAGGTCATCGTTCATTATAATTCGGTAGTTGTTTGTTTAAGGATAGTTTTTATTTTTTCCAATTCTTCCGGTGTATTTACATTGCTTAGTGCGCTGACCTCGGGCGCGGTTAATAAGTGAGCATCAGTATTAATTAAAACCTTGCGCGGACATGAATAGCCCTGCGCTAAGAACGCTAATAATACCGAATAGCTTTTGGGTTCCCATATAGTGATCAATGGTTCAGGAAAGCCCTCGTAACCGTTACCAAAAGTAGTTGCCAGTTTTGACGGATCGCGGTTATCCACCAAATATTGTAAGGTTTTCATATCCAGCAAAGGCAGATCGCAGGCAATAACCAGCCATGCGCAATCTGGCTTTTCTCTGAAAGCAGATAATATTGCTCCATAAGGCCCTAAGCCTATAAAACTATCTTCAAGCGTGGTATATTGCGCATTTGTTTCTTCCTGATCTGATCTGCATGAAATAAAAACCTCATTACACAAGCTTTCCAGCATATCAGCCATGTGATAACGCTGGGGCTTACCATGCCAATCAACTGCCCCTTTGTCAAAACCCATGCGGGTGCTTTTACCACCAGCTAATACCAATCCATTTAAAACAGGCTTGGCCTGCTGTAGTTTCCCGGTAAAAAATGCAATGACCTTATCTGTTTCACTTAGCCTGTAAACAGGTATTTGTTGCCAGTTAGGAATAGATTCTTTTATAAAGTCGAAAACATCGTCTATATTATCGGCTAATAAAAACAATTGTACGTTGGTTAATTGTTCCAGTCTTTTTTGCAGTGAAGCTTTTTTGTTTAGGTCGATAATTACTAATTGTGCTTTTGCGGGTTGATGGGTACCATTAACTAAAATTATATCAGCCTCGGCAAAAAGCTGCCTTTGCTTAAATGGAGTAATTTGAGTGGTGTAGTTGTATTGCTGATAATTTATCTGGTCCGTATATTCTAAAACTGCGCCGGAAGACAAACGGCCGGGTAAAGAAATCACTTCATCATTATGGGAAGTATCCGCGTAAGCGCATTTATATTGAGGCGATAGCGCGCCAATAACCTGATCTACCAAAAGCTTGATGGTTGTGCAATAACCACCGACAATAGCCCACTCATTCCTCCCAAAATTGCCGGATAAACGAGTGAGCGGCGTATGTTTTTTATGCTCTTTTGAAGTCACGTTTACCTCCTGTTTTTGCTATCAGTTTGGTTTCTTTGATAATAATATCGTGGCTTAGCGCCTTGCACATATCATAAACTGTAAGTGCCGCCATTGATGCGCCTACTAATGCCTCCATCTCTACCCCTGTTTTAGCGGTGGTGCTGGCTGTACAGTCAATTATAACCTCATTAATTTCATTTAGGTTGATGGTAATATTACAATTATCCAGTCCTAATGGGTGGCAAAGCGGTATTAACTCCCCCGTTTTCTTAGCAGCCATAATCCCCGCGATAATAGCGATCTGGAATACTGAACCTTTTTTGGTTTGCAAGTCGCCATCAACTAATTGGGTTAATACTTCATTCGGTAACGCAACTATACTTCGCGCGGTAGCAGTACGTTTGGTGATTGTTTTTTCGCTGACATCTACCATAACCGCACGACCATCTTTATCCAAATGAGATAGTGTTTCTTCGCTCATTATATTATTCCGTTAAAAGGATATACACGATAAACTTCGTCTTTTTTAAAGTTATGTTTACCCAAAGGTAGTTCCATAAAAGCGTTTGTATCTGCTAAGTTAGCAAAATCACCGGAGCCATTACCTTCGATGGGGTGTGCTAATAAACGGCCTTCATGATTTAAATTTAGCTTTACCTGTAAAAAATATTTTAAATCTGGTTGAAAGTGTACATCATGATCTAATACCGCGTAAGCTGGTGGTTTGTTTTGTAAACCTAATGTAGCCTGCAACCAGGGCAAAAAGTACCGGTGCAAACACATAAATGTAGCTACCGGGTTACCTGGAAACGCGAAAACCAATACGCCATTGCCATGTTTACCAAACCAAAAAGGTTTACCGGGACGTTGTTGTACCTTATGAAAAAGTTGATTTACCTGTAAATCTTCCAAAGCCTGCGGGATATAATCAAACTTACCCATAGATATGCCGCCGCTTAATAATATTACATCGTAGTTTAACAGGCATTCTTGTATTAGTTTTTTAGTAGTATCCAGGTTATCGGGAATATGTAGCATAGCCGCTTCTATCCCATTTTGTTGCAGCACTGCTTTAATTGTATAGTTATTTGATCTTCTGATCTGGTAGATCAACGGAACTTGTTCAACCTCTACCAATTCATCACCCGAAGAAATAATGACTACACGCGGTACTTTTTTTACCCGTAATTCAGTTTCGCCTACCGAAGCAACTAAACTTATAATAGCAGGTGTAATTAATTGGCCGGATGTGGCTACAATATCATCTTTCTTTTTATCACGCCCCTGGTAATGGATATTCTGGCCTTTTTTAATGGTATTATGGTTTACTAGTACCGATGCCAAACCAGCACGAACTTCCAGATCTTCATAACGGATAACTGTATCGACCGATGGTGGCAATATGGCGCCGGTCATAATCTCGATACAATGATCGGTTTCGTAGATCTCTGCAGGAGGATCTCCCGCTGCTTGCGTGGCCTTGATATGAAATGAGCTGACACCATTTTCGATAGCACTATAGTTAACAGCGACCCCATCCATGGTTACACGGTTAAAGGGTGGCAAATCACGATCGGCTTTTATATTTTCGGCCAGTACCCGGCCTAAGGCATGTTCAAAGGGAGTTATTTCTACACCATAATCTTTGATCTCTGCCTGTATAATTTTTTCGGCTTCCTCTACAGTTATCATGTATTGCAAATGTTAAAAATTAGAAATTAGCCGCCTATAGCCGCCATTGATTCGTGCGTGCCGGTATTTTTCACCAACTTCTCTGCCTCCCATCCGTCCTTCACCCTGTTATCAAACGCATTTAACAGGTTATCTTTTATCGTAGCATCATTATTACCCGCGCGCATCAAATCTTTTATATTTAAAACACCATCATCATACAAACAGTTTTTCAAAGTTCCCTGTGGTGTAATGCGGATGCGGTTACAGGTACCGCAAAAGGTGCGCGAATACGCCGCTATGATTCCTACGCTACCCACATGCCCGGGTATATGGTAGTTATATGCTGTTGAATAAGCCGGATCCTGGATTTTTTTTATGTTCGGATAAACTTGCTCTATCTCTTCTAATATACGAATATAATCCCATGACATCCTGGCCTGGTGAATTTGCCCATCACCATTAAAAGGCATTTCCTCTATAAAACGGACACTTACCGGCAGTTTTTGGGTCAGCTCGACCAGCGGAATGATATCCTGCGTGTTTTTGCCATCCATTACTACCGCGTTTATTTTTACTTCGATATTGTGCTTTAGCAATTCTTCAAGCGTTGCCATAACCGCGCCAAATTCATCACGCCGAGTAATAGTATAAAAACGACCAGCATCCAAAGTATCTAAACTGAGGTTTACAGACTTTACACCTATCGCTTTAAGCTCGGCTACATGTGGTGCTGTTAAAACGCCATTGGTAGTTAAACTCAAATCCTGCAAACCATCTAACTTTGATATAGCGGTTAACAGCTTCATAATATCCTTACGCACAAAAGGCTCGCCACCTGTAATCCTGATCTTTTGGATACCCATTTTTACAAGCAGGGCACAAGCACGAAGCATTTCCTCGTAACTCATTAGCTCCGTGCGCGATAACCAGTTAAGTCCATCCTCTGGCATGCAATAAAAGCAGCGCAGATTACACTTATCTGTTACAGCAAGGCGCAGGTAATTTATTGTTCTTCCGTGGTTATCTATTAGCAAGTGGTAGCGTTTTTAATACAAGCAAATAACAGCAATCGCTCCGTTAAGTTTAGCGAGCTTGCGTAAATTTAAGGAATAATTATGCGCGAGGTCATAAAAAAATAAATCCTGCAGACTATTTGTCGCAGGATTTACATAAGGCTTACAAAAATTAGTTATTCTTTTATTTGGCGATGCTAAATTTATATACAGTTGATGTTTTATAAACCTGGCCGGGTTTTAATACCACAGAAGGAAATTTCGGTTCATTAGGTGAATCGGGGAAATGCTCTGTTTCCATAGCAAAGGCTGTTCTGTAATTATCTTTAGCACCATATTTCATAGCGTTTTGGCCGTTCATAAAGTTACCAGTGTAAAATTGCAAACCTGGTTCTTGTGTAAATACCTGCATCTCAATGTCGCTTTTATCACCAACCACTGTAGCCACAGGCATATCTAACGACGGGTTAGTTAATACAAAGTTATGATCATAACCTTTACCGTTGATCAACTGCTCATCTTTAGTATTGATTCTTGAGCCGATTACGGTAAGTTGAGTAAAATCAAACGGCGTGCCTTTTACAGGTGCTATTACTCCAGTTGGGATAGATGTAGGATCAATCGGGGTATAAGTATCAGCTAAAATCTGTACGTTATGGTTCAGTATAGTACCGCCGTTTGCGCCATTAAGATTAAAGTAGGTGTGATTAGTTAAATTAACAATGGTGGTTTTATCGGTTGTCGCCGTGTAATCAATTTTTAAACCATTGTCGTTGGTTAAGGTATAAACTACTTTTGCCTGCAAATTGCCAGGGTAGCCTTCTTCCATATCTTTGGATAGATAAGTCAATTCTAAGGTTGTTGAATCTATTTGCTTGGCATCCCAAACCTTTAAATCAAAACCTTCTTTACCGCCGTGCAGCGAATTTGGAGCATTATTAATAAACAGGTTATATTCTTTATTTTCCAGTAGAAACTTGCCTTTGGCTATGCGGTTACCATAACGGCCAATTATAGCACCATAATATGGGCCTGGCGCATTTTTATAACCTTCAACAGAATTAAAACCTTCTACCACGTCGGTTATCTTTCCATTTTTATCCGGCACCAATATACTCACTACACGGCCTCCAAAATTGGTGATGGCCACTTCCATCCCTTTGGAATTTTTTAAAATATATAGATCCGTTTTTTTACCATCGATGGTTTTTTGAAAAGCCGAAGCCGGGGGTATTTTCGCTTCCAGGGAGTCCGTCATATTTGTTGTACTTTTTGTGTTTGAATGATTACATGCGCTTATGGTTAATAAACATGCAGGCAATATAATAGATAGAGCCGGTTTTAATAATCTGTACATAATTGGGTTTAGTTATTGGTGAAACTTTTCAAAAGTGGGAAAATTATGTCAATATCACATTTAAAAAATAGATTTTATTAAAACCCGAAATCACCATCACTAATTACCGCGCTATCGCATATGTAAGTTGGCGCTATGCCTGTAGCTATTATACGAGAGTCGGCATCACGCGCCAGGGTATTTCCTGATAAGACCAATACGGTATCTAAACCAAACTTATTGCCGCCAAGTATATCGGTATTCAGCGTGTCCCCTACCATTACAATTTCTGTTTTATTAATAGTGGATTTCGCGCGCACCAAGTCATAGGCAAACATAAACATTTGCGAGTCAGGCTTACCAAACCTAATAAACTGCTTACCTACAACGCTTTCAATCATGGCTGCAATACCGCCAATAGCTATCGACACATCTGTTATTGTGAGCGGATAAGCACGATCTGTATTAGCCACGATGACTGGTATAGTGCGTTTACGAATCAGGTTAACGGTTTTGTTGAGATCTTTGGCCCAATCAAATCCCTCGTCATCTAAAAATACCAGGGCATTTACTTTGTCGATGTTGGTTGCGTCAATCTCGCTAACAGGCAAGGTATGTAAACCTGAGCTTTCGATATAATGAGCCGATTGTGTGGTGCCTAAATAAGCCACTATTCCATCTTTAACCTGTAGGTCTAAATACTCTTTAGTCAGCATGCCCGATGATACAATTTTATCGGCACTGATAATATTTAAACCTGCCTTATGATAACTTTCGGCCAATTGGGCCGGGCTGCGGGATGCATCGTTGGTTACAATGTAGTACTCTTTGCCTTGTGCTTCGAGATATTCAAATGTTTTTTCGATGCCGGGCAGTATGCCATTATAATTTTTCAGCACGCCAAACGCATCAAAAAATATCACTTTGTATTTATCAATAATCGACTTGAAGTTTTCTACTCGTTGCATTGGCGTGGCTAATTATTTTAATTTAAGGGCTTCTATAATCTTATCTGCATCAAAATCACGATCTACCGATGGTAAATATATGTCGAATGCTTCGGCTTGTAGTTTTTTGGCATATTGCTCGTTAAAAAAGTATTTACCGTCTTTAATTACATAATTCAATATAAAAAACCGGTAACTTTCCTTCAAAAACCGAATCTCGTCAGCAGTTAAAGGATAAACCTTATGATATTCTTTTAAAAAGATGATAAACCGGTCTTCCATTAGCGGGCCAATCACATAGCTAAATACTGTGCGGTCGCCAATGTCAGATACTACCCTACTTAGGAAGTAAAAATCATGCATCCGATAGCTCATCCTGAACCAATCATAATCCCAACGGGAGTATAATTCGAGGTTTGGACCAACCGAGAAATTGCCAATATTCCAGTCGATAAATACCGGAATCGACTCAAAGGATTTCATGTTGTAGTTAGAACGGTTTTTCAGGAACAGGTCACAATGATATTTCAAGAAGTCAACCTGCATAGGTGTACCGAATTGCTTCTCGTTATGCTCCAGTTGTTGTTGCAAAGCATAAATATCAGTCCGTAAGGTTTTGGATGATTTTGGCAATATGTTTCTTATACGCGAGCAGGCCTTATGAAATTTCCCAATCTGTTGCCCTAATTTTTGAATATGATTTTCATCCAGGCGCCTTGGTAACCTGTCCATTATACGGGTTGGGTTATAAAATACTACCCAAACATCCTGTTTACCATGTTTATAGTGATAAATATAAACCCGGTTGTTTTTTAGTAGTGATTTAGCTAAAAAGTTTTCAAACGGATAAAGCAAGTTGTTCGATAGACTGTGGATAATGCGATGATCTTCCTTAAAATGCTCAAACTTTCCAAAATTGGAAAGTTTAGCAATGATGATATCGTCATCATCAAACGTTATGCGGTATACGTGGTTGGTAGAAACCATCGCGCTGATATCTTCAATCAGCTTAATGGTTTTAGAAGCGTCGTAGCCTTCCCAGGCTTTTTTTATTATTAAAGAGTAGTCCATTGGTCCTTTTACCACTGAAGTAATTATATAATCTCAAAATATCTTTTCAGCTCCCAATCGGTTACACTTTTGGCAAATTGACGGTGCTCCCATAAACGGGTTTGGGTAAAATGTTCAACAAATTCCTCGCCGAATAACTCTTTGGCTATAGGTGAGTCTTTCATCAATATAGCGGCATCGTGCAGGTTTGATGATAGCTTGCCGTTTCTAATATCCTGGTAGCCATTACCGGTAGTGGGTGGTATAGTTAAAGCTAATTTGTGCTTGATGCCATATAAACCAGAAGCCAACGAGGCAGACATGGCCAAATACGGATTTGTATCAGCGCCAGGTATGCGGGTTTCCAACCGTGTATACGATGGAGAGTCATTCAGTACCCGTAAGGCGGTTGTTCTGTTATCCAGCCCCCAGGTTACGGTAGTAGGCGCCCATGCACCTTCAACCAAACGTTTGTAACTGTTTATAGTTGGCGCGTACATGGGTAAAATATAAGGCATGCAATGTAGCTGACCTGCTAAATAATGCTTAAATGTTTCACTCATGTTATGTTCATCATCCGCATCATAAAACAGGTTTTCGGTTTTATCCTTGTTCCATAGGCTTTGGTGAATGTGGCCGCTGCAACCCGGTAAGGTTTCTGTCCACTTAGCCATGAATGAAGCCATGATGCCGTGTTTGTAGGCTATCTCTTTTACAGCGGTTTTGAACAATACCGCTTTGTCTGCAGCTTGCACTACATGATCGTGCAAAATGGCTGCTTCGTATACACCTGGGCCGGTTTCGGTATGTAGGCCTTCAATGGGGATGTTAAACTGCATCAGCAAATTAAACAGATCGTAATAAAACTCGCTCTGTTGTGATATGCGCAGGATGGAATATCCAAACATCCCCGGCGTTAGAGTTTGCAGATGGGTAAAGCTTTTATCCTGAATAGATTGTGGTGTTTCTTTAAAATTGAACCATTCAAATTCCTGCGAAAATTCAGGGTGATAGCCCATTGATTCACAGCTTTTGGCTATACGTTTTAATAAACTGCGGGTATCTATTGCAAGGTCGTTGCCATCAGCTTTACTAAAATCAGCTAAAAAAAATGGTATGTTATCCTGCCAGGGCACGGTTCTGAAGGTAGAAAGATCTATCCTGCATTGCTGATCCGGGTAGCCGGTATGCCAACCAGTCACCTTTACATTATCATAGGTACCATCACTACTATCCCAGCCAAAAACCACATCACAAAAGCCATAGCCGTTGCGCATGCCGTCAATAAATTTTTTATGGTGAATTACTTTGCCACGCAGAATGCCGTCGGTATCGGCAAAGGCAAATTTTATCTTTTGAATATCGTTCTCTTTTAAATAGGTTATGATCTGGTCTTCGTTCATAGGGTTCGGAGATAATTCGGCGGCAAGTTAAGCAACTATCGCAACGGTTGGATAAACATTTTTATCGTTACGTTAAATAATGCGCAGCTATATGGTCTATACGCTGTATCAAGTACCTTTGTTTGAGTGAGCAACAATTAATGAAAGAAACTGGCAATTATTTATTTGTATACGGCACTTTATTGGATGAAAGTAATGAATTTGCGATCTACCTAAAGGAAAATTGCAGCTTTTATAACAAAGGTAGATTTCAGGGGAAATTATATGATCTTGGAGAATATCCCGGCGCAATTGCCGACAGGAATAATCGGTGTTACGTTTATGGAAGCATCATCGAGTTAAAGAATACAGCCGAAGCTTTAAAATATCTGGACGATTATGAAGGTTTCGGCGAAGAACAGGAACAGCCGAATTTGTTTATAAGGACGATAATTTCAGTTGAAACGGAGAGCGGGAAAATAGATTGCTGGGCGTATTTGTATAATTTATCTGTTGATGGTTTTGAAGTTATCGAATCGGGAGATTATACTGGATATAAAAATCTATAAAACCGACTCCATGTGATAGATTCTTCACTCCGTTCAGAATGAAAATATCTAAACAAAAAAATCCTCCGAATCTTTCGATAAGGAGGACCTAATTATGTAGTTGTTTAGTTTAGTTAAACTTTTGCTGATTTAACAGTTTTGATGATAACCGCAGCTACTTTATATGGATCGGCTGCAGAGTTAGGGCGACGATCTTCAAGGTAACCACTCCAGTTATGGTCAACAGTGTATAATGGGATGCGGATTGAAGCACCACGATCAGACACACCATAGCTAAAATCATTGATAGATGCTGTTTCGTGTTTACCAGTTAAACGTTGATCGTTATCGGCACCATACACAGCAACACACTCAGCAACTGCCGGGCGGAAAGCTTCGCAAACGGCTTCGAATTTTTCTTTGCTGTTTGCAGTACGTAATAATGTATTTGAGAAATTCGCGTGCATACCAGAACCGTTCCAGTCAAGCTGACCTAATGGCTTGCAATGCCAGTTGATAGAAACATCATAGCTTTCACCAATTCTTTCTAATAAATAACGGGCTACCCAGATCTGGTCACCAGCTTCTTTAGCGCCTTTAGCGAAGATCTGGAATTCCCACTGACCTGCTGCAACTTCAGCGTTGATACCTTCAACGTTTAAGCCTGCTTCTAAACATACGTCTAAGTGTTCTTCAACGATATCTCTTCCGTAAGCGTTTTTAGCACCAACTGAGCAGTAGTATGGGCCTTGTGGCGCAGGGTAACCTGATGCCGGGAAACCAAGTGGTTTGTTTGTTTCAGGGTCCCAAAGGAAATATTCCTGCTCAAAACCGAACCAAAAATCATTGTCATCATCCTGAATTAAAGCACGGCCATTTGATTCGTGAGGAGCACCTTTTGAATCAAGAACCTCGCACATTACCAGGTAACCATCTTTTCTTTGAGGGTCAACACAGATAAATACAGGTTTTAATACGCAATCAGAAGAACCACCCGGTGCCTGCTCGGTTGAAGAACCGTCAAAGCTCCAATAAGGACAATCTTCTAATTTACCGCTAAAATCTTTTTCGATTTTTGTTTTGCTACGAAGGCTTTGGGTTGGTTTGTATCCGTCAAGCCAGATGTACTCTAATTTTGCTGCTGCCATTGTTTAGTTATTTACAATAAGGATTCAAAAAATAGTTTTTTGGAATAGTTAATTCGATTATGAAGGCGAATTTAAATTATTTTTACAAAAATCATTACAAAAATGTAAAATAATTATATTTTTTTTCAAAAACACCTAATTTATATGATCAAAACAGAAATTCTTTAGTCGATAAAATTCAAACACACTATTATATTATATATTTTCAACTAAATGATTAATAAATTTAATCTAAAAGCTAAATTTAAATCACATAAGCGCTTATGTTTATGCATTAGTAATGCAGCATATATATAACTTTTATATTTCAATTTAATTACAAAAGCTTTTCAAAAAATCCTTAAAATTGCCCTGATTTTAATTACCGGGTTGGTAATCAATATTAATCTGGTTTCTTTCTCAATTATATAAAACAATACATATGAAAATCACCGTAGTTGGCGCAGGGGCTGTAGGCGCAACTTGCGCAGACAACATCGCAAGAAAAGAATTAGCTGAAGAACTTATTTTGTTAGACATCCGCGAAGGTTTTGCTGAAGGCAAGGCTATCGATATGATGCAAACTTCGGCCCTGTTGGGTTTTGATACCAAAATAAAAGGTGTTACCAATGATTATGCTGCTACTGCAGAATCAGAAGTTGTGGTAATTACCTCAGGCTTGCCGCGCAAACCGGGTATGACCCGCGAAGAGCTGATTGGCACCAACGCTAACATTGTAAAAAGCGTTACTGAAAATATTTTAAAACATTCGCCAAATACCATCATCATTGTAGTATCAAACCCAATGGATACCATGAACTACTTAACCCTGAAAACTTCGGGCTTACCTAAAAACCGTATTTTGGGTATGGGTGGCGCTTTGGATTCAGCAAGGTTTAAATATTACCTGAGCCAGGAATTAGGTTGCTCTCCTGCAGATTTAAACGCGGTTGTTATCGGTGGCCACGGTGATACTACCATGATCCCTTTAATTAAACATGCTACCTGGAACAGCGTACCTGTTACCCAGTTTTTGAGCGAAGAGCAACAAGAGAAAATTGTTAAAGCTACGATGGTTGGTGGTGCAACGTTAACCGGCCTTATTGGTACTTCTGCATGGTACGCACCGGGTGCTGGTACCGCATTTATGGTTGAAGCCATTGTTCGCGACCAGAAAAAATTACTTTCATGCGGTGTTGCACTAGATGGTGAGTATGGACAGAAAGACATCTCATTAGTTGTGCCTGTTATTTTAGGCAAAAACGGCTGGGAAAAAATCGTTGATTTTAAATTAAGCGACAATGAACAAGCTGAATTTAACAAAAGCGCTGACGCTGTTAGAAATATGAATAAAGTACTTAGCGATAGCGGAGTTATTTAATTCTGATAATATTTATACTAAACAAAAACGGCTTCCAATTGGAAGCCGTTTTTGTTTAGTATAAATTGATTATTTAAAAATCAATTGATACCACATAATCTTTTACAGCAACAGGAATGCCATATTGAATCTCTGGTGACCACATTGGTGATAATCTCATTACTCTCAATGCTTCTTCATTTAAACAAGGAGCATTCCCTTTCACTAATTTTATATCAGCAACTGAACCATCTGTTTTAATCGTCAGACTTACCAAAACACTACCTATTAAATGGTGTTGCTTTGCGAATTCCGGATATATCATATTTTTTCTAAGAAATTCATGAAAGCCCTCGGCTCCGCCATCAAATTGTGGTTGAATATAAAATTGTTTGAAAGGATAACTATTACCCGATCGTATATAACTAACACCGGATTTGAGAATATTTTTATGAAATGTACAAATATATCTGCCGCTATCAGCAATTATTCCACGCCATTCACCTTCTTTTTTTCCATCACTTATATTCCCTTCTTGAACAATAGTTTTGAAATCTTCATCAAATAAAATAAAATGTCCTCTTCCTTTTGCTGCCAAAACATTTCCTGTAGAATCCCGGCATTCTATCATTTCTACCCCATTCGCAAACGTGGCATACCAGCTTTCAAAATAATCCACCTTTATAATGTTGTATAATTTTCCGTTAGGATAATAGTTTGTTACATCACCTTCTACATTGCCATTTTTAAATTGTATAACTGTTCTACGTACACCGTTTTTAAAATAACTAATGTTTGTTCCGTCAAAAGTCAATTTTCCTGGACCGGTAAGTGAGGTAGCTACTGATTTATATTTGCCGTTAGGATAAAACTCATATACTCTGTATAAATCCTTATTTATACTGCTATCTGGCGGTAAAATCATCCTTTCGTAATCGGCACTGTCTTTATTATTAACGATTCTACCTGTATTTTTAAAATAAGTAATAACGGTATCTTTTTGCGCTTTTGCCGCTTGAAAAAACAAAAGGCCTAAAATTAATAGGGTAAGCTTCTTGGTCATATCGGTTACTAAAATACAATTTAGGACGGGATTATAAATTCATTAACAACAAAAAAGCTTCCTTACGAGAAAGCTTTTTTGTTGTATTGTAAAGTTGCTTATTGAATATTGGCACTCTTAACCTTAAAATCAACCGGCATACCTACAAAAGATGTTTTTTGGGTGAATGGAATTTGAATACCGTTTATACTTCTGTAATCTGCAAAATCAACAGTTAAAGATCCCGGTCTGTCAATAACTTCACGCACCTTCAGACCTGTTTTTTGGTCGTAATATAATTTTATTTTGATACCATCAGGCGCTGTGGCTGTAACTACATATACTAAATTATCGCCCACTAACTGCATTGTTGGCGCAACGGTTAAATTGTAGCCGGGCTTTAAATAATCAAGCTCAGGAAAAAGCTTTTGCTTTTGTTTTACTGCATCCTTATCAATATTACTTAGTTGCAGGGCGGTGTTTTTCTCGCTTACCACAACACTATCACCATTGATACCTATATGCGAAAAAACAGCATTTTGATAGCTAGGTAAAGTAACATCCTGATTGAATATGCCGGGTTGGGTATAGGCACTGGTTCGTACTATTGGTGTACCTTGTATATCGGTTGTGTCAACCAATTTAACAGTTTTAACTGCTTTTATTTTATCCTGACCGCCAATAGCATCCAAATACTTATTAAGCACATCTTTTGGTGTTATACCATCGGGTACCGGTAAGCCGCTGAATGAATTATTATCAGGGTTGATATCAGGCAAGGTATGATCCGGATCAATAACTGCTGAAACTATTTTTGATGTTGATTTATAAGCGAACTGCCACTCACCGCCGCGTTCCCATATTTCGGCAGGTAATTTCACGATATTGGATTTACCGTTTTCTTCTTTTATGGCAATGGTTACCGGCATAGCCATTTCCTCCAAATTTACGATGGTTATTAATGAACCTTTAGTTGGGTCATTATCTGTATAATCTATCGCTTTTACAGCCTGATCGAGTTTCCACGTAGTAAAGAACCATTCATTCCAAAACCATCCCAAATCTTCGCCTGCCGCGTTATCCATGGTATGGAAAAAGTCCCATGGTGTTGGGTGCTTAAAGGCCCAGCGTTTGATGTATGTTTGAAAAGCATAATCAAACCTGTCTTCGCCCAAAACCTGCTCACGCAAAACGGTTAATGCCAATGCTGGCTTCTCATATTCCGACATGCCCGAGAAACCATCCGGCGTAACATCGGGCAAAGTCATAATAGCATTTGCTTCAGGCGGGAACATACCCGGCGCATTGCGCTCTACATCCTGTTTCTGGTAATATTCGCCATTGTTAAACACTTTGGTATCAACCTTATTAATAAAGGTATTAAAACCCTCATCCATCCAGGCAAATTTGCGTTCGTTTGAGCCTACGATCATCGGGAACCAGTTATGGCCAAACTCATGATTGGTTACTTCCCATAGTTCACCCGTTTTCTGGTCTGATCCGCAGAAAACAATACCCGGATATTCCATACCGCTAACCGTGCCTGCCACATTGGTAGCTACCGGGTAAGTGTAAGGGAACCATTTGTTTGAATATAACTCGATAGCTGCTTTTACATATTCTGTTGATCTGCTCCAGGCATTCTGGCCTTTTGATTCGATAGGATAAACTGATTGCGCTAAAGCTTTTTTTCCATTAGGCAGATTGATACGTGCCGCATCCCACAAAAAAGCTTTTGATGCAGCCCATGATACATCGCGTGAATTTTTACAGAAGAAATGCCAGGTCAATTCAGCTTTTTGGGGGTGAACATTGCCATTCTCCACATCGGCGGAATCTTTTACAAATAAAGTTTTGTCGCTATTTTTAGCCGCGGCCAATTTGCTGATCTCCCCTGTGGTAAGTACCTCGGTTGGGTTCAATAATTCGCCGGAGCCAACTACCACCAAGTTGGATGGCGCTGTTATGGTAAAGTCAAAATTGCCATAATCCAAATAAAACTCCGCACCGCCCATGTATGGGATCACATTCCAGCCCGTAACATCGTCATAAACCTCCATGCGTGGGTACCACTCGGCTATTTCGTATATCCAGCCATTTTTGGTATGTACACGGCCCATGCGGTCGGTACCATATTCTGGTACAGTAAAAGCATATTCCACTTTTATTTGAATTTTGGTACCGTTTGTGCGCAGAGTATCTTTTAACCTGATCTGCATGCGGGTATCGCTCACTATAAAATCAGCTTTTTCGGCTTTGCCGTTTTTGATGATGTATACCGCTTTAATCTCATCGCCATCAGTGAAATTATGCACTGAATTACGTGTGCCCCCTACCGGACTGGTAGCAGTACCGCGGGAGTCCTCACGATAAATATTCTGATCCAGTTGCAACCATAAAAAAGCCATTGGGTCGGGGCTGTTATTGGTGTAAGTAATAGTGGCACTGCCGCTTACTTTGTGCGCTGTGGTATCCAGTTTTACGTTTATTTTGTAATCGGCGCTGTTTTGCCAATACTTTACACCAGGTGCGCCGCTGGCTGTACGGTACTCGTTACCTTTATCATGATAAAAAGTTGGCGTAAAAACCTGGTATTGGTCATATTTGGTTACCGGTTCGTCGGTATTTTGAGCATAGCTGTTATGGATAGTAACGCACAACAAAAGTATAATTGCAATTTTGTAATACTTCATGGTCAATTGAAGGTTTATAATTTTAAGCGCAACAAATGTAAAATAATTACGCATAAATTAAGTGATTGTTAAGTTGATAGTCATTGTAATTCCCATGTTACTACAAGTCATAAATCAAACCGAGTAATTAACTCAGCTTGTAAGCATTTTTTTATATTTTTGCGGATGTACCGGCATAGTACCCGGCTACATCCCCCAATAAATGGATATATCAGTTGTTGTACCTTTATATAACGAAGTAGAATCATTGCCCGAGCTTACCTCATGGATAAGCCGCGTAATGAATGAAAACGGTTATAGTTACGAGATTATTTTGGTTGATGATGGCAGTAAGGACGGATCATGGGAAATGATCCTGAAGCTGCGTGAGAATAACCCTTACATCAAAGGCATCAAATTCAGGCGTAATTATGGTAAGTCCGCTGCTTTAAACACAGGTTTCGAGGCGGTTAAAGGCGATGTGGTAATTACCATGGATGCCGATTTGCAAGACAGCCCTGATGAAATACCGGCGCTTTACAGAAGAATTACTGAAGATAAATATGATCTGATCTCAGGCTGGAAAGCTAAACGCTACGACCCGATCACCAAAACTATACCTACTAAGTTATTTAACGCGGCTACACGTAAAATGTCGGGCATTGATAATTTGCATGACTTTAATTGCGGGTTGAAGGCCTATCGCCATGCTGTTGTAAAAAACATTGAGGTTTATGGCGAGATGCACCGCTATATACCCGTTATAGCCAAGTGGGCTGGTTTCACCAAAATTGGTGAACAGGTAGTTGAGCACCGCGCCCGTAAATATGGTACAACAAAATTTGGCATGAGCCGTTTTGTGAATGGCTTTTTGGACCTGTTATCTATATTTTTTGTAGGCAAGTTCGGTAAGCGCCCCATGCACTTTTTTGGCGCGATGGGTTCGGTTAGCTTTTTTGCCGGTTTGGTTATGGCAATTTGGTTGATCAGCGATAAGCTGTATGACATCAGTCACCACATTAAATACAGCAGGGAAGTTACCGAACAGCCTTTATTTTATATTGCATTGGTAGCTATTATTGTTGGTTCGCAGTTGTTTTTAACCGGCTTTGTTGCAGAATTGGTTGCCCGCAGCGCCAGCGAGCGAAACAGATACCAAATAGAGGAAACTATTTAATTTAATTTAGTTGATTGGTTGATGAAGTTATTTAAGTTGATTAGGTTAAACTTCGCCACTGTTAACATTTAGAATTTGCCAAACTCAATCAACCTAATTTAATCCAATCAACTACTTAACTAAACAATGTTTTTTTCCATCATCATCCCTTTATATAACCGCCCGCAGGAAATTAAAGAACTGCTGGAAACTTTAACCCTGCAAACCTATAAGGATTTTGAGGTGTTGGTGATCGAGGATGGATCAATTAAAGATGCGGCGGCGGTTATTAAAGCTTTTGAGGGTAAACTGAATTTAAGATACTTTGTAAAAGCTAACGAAGGCCAGGGTTTTACCCGCAATTATGCTTTTGAGCGCGCTAAAGGTGATTATTTCATCATATTCGATTCGGACTGCCTGATACCTGCGCATTATTTGCAGATAGTAAATGATAGCCTTGCCACCAACTGGCTGGATGCTTATGGTGGCCCCGATGATGCGCATCCGTCGTTCACACCCACCCAAAAGGCCATTAGTTATTCCATGACCTCTCCTTTTACAACCGGCGGCATCCGTGGAAATAAAAAGGGCATTGGCCAGTTTCACCCGCGGAGTTTTAATATGGGGATATCAAGGCAGGTATGGGAAAAAGCGGGTGGTTTTATTATCACCCGCTTGGGCGAAGATATTGAGTACAGCATCAGAATTCATTCATTAGGCTTTAAGATCGGGTTGATACCTGACGCTAAAGTTTATCATAAACGGCGTACTAACTTTTTACAGTTTTACAAGCAGCTACACTTTTTTGGCAGGGCAAGGATAAATGTTTATAAATTCTTTCCGCAACAATTAAAAGCAGTGCATTTTTTCCCGGCGATATTCACGTTATTTATTATTTTTACGATAATAAGCAATATCATAAGCTGGCCCATAGCCCATGTATGTAATATTGTATTAGCAATTTTTACTTTGTTGATATTTTTTCACTCGTGGTGGAAAAACAAGTCGTTAAAAATTGCATTTTTGAGCGTAATCGCCGCATTTATTCAACTTACTGCTTATGGCTTAGGGTTTATGCAGGATTTTTGGAAACGAGTAATATTAAAAAAGTCATAAATATGTACCACGCATTTTCCATTGCTGAAACGATTAGGACGGCATGGAACGTTTTAAAGAAAAATTTTGTTCCGCTGGTAGTATATTCGGCTATATCATTATTTATTAATGGGCTGGTAGATTTTTTTAACGCCTTTATTTTTGTGGGCGACGACAAAATAAGCCAGTTCAGCACCATTATTATTCAAATGATCATCCAGGCTTATCTGGCGCTCAGCTTTTACAAGCTGATCCTGACGCTAATGGATAAGGAATATTATGAATTTGAATTCAGGGACATTGTACCCTCATTTAAAATGGCCTTTAATTTCATTGTGATCGCTTTCGCGTACGCGGTTTTAATTTCAGTGCTGCTTTTTGTGAACGTATTAATTGAACGTTATATCGCTTATAATGATGTTATACTAGCTATTTTTAGAATAGCTGAATGCTGCCTGGTATTGTACTTACTATTAAGATCAATCTTTTGTGTTTGTTTTATTGTTGACGATGACTCTAGCCCGATAGAATCGCTAAAACAAAGCTTTAACGCAACAAAAGATAACTTTTTTAAAACACTGGTTATGTTTTTGATTGTACTGGGGTTTATGATATCGGTACTGATACCTATTTTTTTAATTGTCCAATTACTTGGTTTAGACGAGGACAATGGTGCCTACGTTATAAAACTGATGTATTATTTTTGGTTTATATTAACCTTCCCGGCGGTACAGGTACTGATTATGGTAACCTACCGTAAGCTAGTTTACAGTCACCTTGATGTGGATGACGATATTAGCGAGACGATCTAATCATGGGGTTAAAAGCTGCACTGAGTAAAGTATTTGCCGTGCTGGTTAACCGGCAATTGAATAACATCCGCCATAATGCAGTGGCTCTGCAAGAAGAAACGTTCCGAAAACTTATTAATCAGGCTGAAAATACAGAATTTGGTAAAACACATGATTTTGACCAGATCCGCTCTTACGATGATTTTAAAAAGCATGTACCTGTACGCGATTATGAGGATCTTCGCCTTTATATTGAACGTGTAGTTAACGGCGAAGAAAATATACTGTGGCCGGGTAAACCACTCTATCTCACCAAAACCTCAGGTACTACTTCAGGTGTAAAGTATATTCCTATTTCAAAGGAAAGTATGCCGGGGCATATCATTTCGGCACGGAATGCTTTGTTGAGCTATGTGCATGAAACCGGCAATGCCGATTTTTTAAATGGTAAATTGATCTTTCTACAAGGCAGCCCTATATTAAGTAAAAAATCAGGAATTGAAACCGGCAGGCTATCAGGCATTGTAGCCCATCATGTACCCGGCTATCTGCAAAAAAACAGGATGCCCAGCTATGAGATCAATTGCATTGAGGATTGGGAGCAGAAAGTTGATGCCATTGTTGATGAAACTATCAATGAAGATATGCGCCTGATATCGGGCATACCACCCTGGTGCCAGATGTACTTCGACAGGCTCTCAGCAAAAAGCGGTGGTAAAAAAATCAAAGATATATTCCCCAATTTTAAGCTGTTTGTTTATGGAGGCGTGAATTACGAGCCTTATCGCGCAAGAATAGAAGAAAGCATTGGTTTTGCGATTGATACAATTGAAACCTACCCTGCATCGGAAGGGTTTATTGCTTTCCAGGATTCACAAAAAGAAAAGGGTTTATTATTACAGGTTAATTCGGGCATATTTTATGAGTTTATCCCGGTTGATGAGTTTTTTAATGAAAACCCATCCCGTATCAGCCTAAAAGACATCGAACTAAATAAAAATTACGTGCTGATATTGAATACCAATGCAGGTTTGTGGGGATATAGTTTGGGCGACACAGTTAAATTCATCTCGAAAGACCCATACAAAATATTGGTTACCGGGCGTATTAAGCATTTCATTTCTGCCTTTGGCGAGCATGTGATTGGCGAAGAAGTAGAATATGCCTTAATGAGCGTTGCCAAACAAGAAGGTGTAGATGTTGTTGAGTTTACTGTCGCGCCACAAGTAACACCAAACACCGGTGAATTACCTTACCATGAATGGTTTATAGAATTTGGCACTGAACCCGCAGACTTAAATGCATTCAGGCTAAAAGTAGACAAGGCTTTGCAAAAGAAAAATATTTACTATTTTGACCTTATTGAGGGCAGTATTTTACAGCCTTTGATTATAAGAAGCTTAAAAAAGGATACTTTTATAAATTATATGCGTGCACAGGGGAAACTTGGTGGACAAAATAAAGTGCCGAGATTGGCAAATGACCGGAAGATTGCAGACGGATTAAAGGAATATATAGTTAATTGTTAAATTGTTTTATTGCTTAATTGTTGGGAATTAGCTATATAAATTATTGTTGATTTGGCAGACGTTACAGAAAAAAGATTTTTACAGCTTGGTGATTTAAAATCTTATATTACTGCCTTCTCTTTCAATAATAAAGTTTGGGGAGTTGTAATAAAGTGGGATTATTTTGCGAGAGATACAATTGGTAAACAATTTGTTAATGCGGCAGACTCTATTTCTGCCAATATAGCTGAAGGATTTGGCCGCTATCATAAAAAAGATAAAATCAAATTTTATTATTATAGTTTAGGATCGGTAAAAGAATGCAATGATTGGCTTACTAAAGCTAAAATCAGAAATTTAATAAATGAAGAGTTGTTTATCCAACTTAATGAGATGATAGAAAGATTACCGAGAGAGATACATCAATTGATTAAATTTACAGAGGAAAAATTAAAAGTTTAATTCACTTTTAACACTAACAATTCATCACTTGACCAACAATATAACAATACCACAATACAGCAATGTAAAGAACATAGCTATTCTTGGCTCTACCGGAAGCATCGGCACACAGGCCCTTGATGTTATTAGCGGTAATAGCGATCTTTTTAGGGCGTATGTGATCACTGCGCAACAAAGTGCGGATCTGTTGATTTCGCAGGCACTGCAGTTTAATCCTGCTTATGCTATTATTTGTGACGAAAGCAAATATCAGTATGTAAAAGATGCACTTGCCCATACTGAGGTAAAAGTTTTGGCAGGGATTGAGGCGATAACCGATATCGTCACACATCCTGAAATACACATGGTATTAACTGCCATGGTTGGTTTCTCGGGATTAGAGCCTACTATTGCCGCGATTAAAGCAGGTAAAGACATCGCGTTAGCGAATAAAGAAACTTTGGTAGTGGCAGGCGAACTTGTAACAGGGTTAGCTAAAACATGCGGCGTAAAAATATTGCCAGTTGACTCAGAACATTCGGCGATTTTTCAGTGCCTTGCAGGTGAGGAAAATAATCCAATTGAAAAAATCATCCTGACCGCTTCTGGTGGGCCATTCAGGGGCAAAAGTTTGGATTTTCTGGCTAATGTAATGCGCGAGGATGCATTGAAACATCCAAACTGGGTAATGGGTGCCAAGATCACCATCGATTCGGCTTCGCTAATGAATAAAGGGCTTGAGGTGATTGAAGCTAAGTGGTTATTTGATCTGGAAACTGAACAAATTGATGTAATCGTTCATCCGCAATCCATCATCCACTCAATGGTGCAGTTTGAGGATGGGTCTATCAAAGCTCAAATGGGTTTACCGGATATGAAATTACCTATTCAGCATGCTTTTACTTATCCCAACCGGTTAAAAAATAATTTTAAACGCTTTAATTTTACCGACTACCCTAACCTTACTTTTGAAAAAGCGGATAGCAAAACTTTTCGTAACCTTGCAATAGCATTTGAGGCTTTAAAACAAGGGGGCAATATGCCTTGTATCATCAACGCCGCTAACGAAATTGCGGTGAAAGGATTTTTAGATAATACCATAGGCTTTTTAGCTATGAGCGATATTATTGAAACCTGCATGCAAAAAATCAGTTTTATGAGTAACCCACAGTTGGATGATTATTTGAATACTGATAAAGAAACCCGCATATTTGCGCAAAATTTAATAGAACAAATGCCGTTAAAGGCAGTACATATTTAATATATATAATGAGTATAGTAATAATGGTTGGCCAGTTGATACTGGGACTTTCGATCCTGGTAATTCTGCATGAACTTGGCCACTTTTTAGCCGCGCGGGCTTTTGGTATTAAGGTTGAAAAGTTTTACCTCTTTTTTGACGCATGGAACTTTAGTCTTTTTAAATTTAACTATAAAGGTGTTGAATATGGTGTAGGATGGTTGCCATTGGGTGGTTATGTAAAGATTGCCGGTATGATTGATGAATCAATGGATACCGATCAATTACAGGGGCCGGCGCAACCATGGGAGTTTCGTTCAAAGCCTGCGTGGCAGCGTTTAATTGTGATGCTGGCGGGTATTATTGTAAATATTATTTTAGGCATTTTCATATTCTGGATGCTGACCCTTAAATATGGCGAAACCTATACACCGGTTGCAAACGCGCATTATGGTATTGTACCTGGGCAGGTCGGTATGAAAATGGGACTTGAACCAGGCGATCAGATTTACGCTGTTAATGGCGTGCCTATTAAACGTTTTGAAGATATAACCAGCTCGACCGTATTTTATGATCATTCGGAACTGGATGTATTGCGTGACGGCCAACATTTAAAATTCACTGTCCCTAAGGGGATACTGAATGATCTATCGGACGATGGGATTGATCAGTTTATTGACCGTGACCCGCGAAGCGGATTTATGGTAGATTTGGTAGTGCCGGGAAGTAATGCTCAAAAAGCAGGATTAAAACAAGGCGATAGTATATTAGCCGTTAATAACAACCCGGTACCGTTTTTCGATCAATTGCAATCGCAATTGCTATTGAATAAAAACAAGTCGATAACACTATCTGTAAAACGTAACGGCACATTGCTTCAGCTCACTTCAAATGTAACTGCAGCAGGTACAATAGGCTTTCAGGCAAAGAGAAATCTGCCAAAACAGGACACGCTGAGATTTGGCCTTTTAGGCTCGCTACCTGTTGGTGCAACCAAAGCCTGGAGTACTTTTAGCGATGATGCCAAAGGATTAGGTAAATTATTTACCGGTGATGTTAAATTTAACAAAGCGGTAAGCGGCCCGGTAAAAATAGCAACTATGTTTGGCGGCCAAATTGATTGGTTACGTTTTTGGAGCCTGGTGGGTATATTATCGATGGTTTTGGCATTAACTAACCTGTTGCCTATACCCGCACTTGATGGCGGGCACTCCCTATTCCTGCTAATAGAAATGATTAAAGGCAAGCCATTAAGCGATAAGTTTTTAGAACGGGCACAATTAGTGGGCTTTGTTTTATTAATTACTTTAATGGTATTTGTTTTTGGTAACGATATATTTAAGTTAGTGATGAAGCACTAATAAGATCAATCTTTAATAGTTTACAAACAAAAAAGCGTTTAATGACTGATCATTAAACGCTTTTTTGTTTAAATATAATTTATAGCTTATTCTATCGTTTCGTTGCCAGTTTCAGTAGCGAATAAAGGTGGTGTCTTTCTAATGCAGGCAGCTATGATTAAATCAATAATAGCATAAAAAACAAGTGATCCTCCTAAACTTTTAAGTTCGTTAATTAGCGTCGGTTGTAACTTAGCTATGAACTCCCCATCAGTAAACATTTTTGTAGTTTTATCTATTTGATCCTGATCCATGCCCAATTTCTCCAGTCGTTGAGCCGTTGAATCAGCCATGGCATCATTAATAGTTTGTGGTAATGTTGGGTTTAATTTTAGAATTATAAAGTTAACAAGTAAACTAATGACTACAATGCAAACACTGATTATAAATAAGCTTAGAAATGCTTGTCCAAAATTCCAATACCCCCCAAGCTTTTTTCTTGTATCTATAGCCAATATTACTATTAGCGCAATAATTATCACTGCGGATAATATAGGAACTACAAAATTAGTGAATTGTAAAACCGGGTTAATGAAAAAGAATACCAACGTAAGTATGGTAGAAATGCCGCCTATAATTAGGCCATTTTTGAAAGATAGATTGTAAAGTGATTGCTTCATACAGTAGTTTCTATTTGTGATTAGTTTGTGTTGAATAAAATTAAGAAATATTATTCAACACAAACTCACAAATGAAAACTTCTATTTATTTATTAGTCTTTTTTTTCGACTAAAAAAGGACGCTCTTTTTTAAAGATGGCAGATAGTATTATCGCCAAAACGAAAGTTATCAGTATATTTTCAGGAATACTTTCAACAATTGCCCATTGGCCATTGTCGACTTGTACATTAAAATTCTTTTTTTCGAAAGCTAAATCCTGTATAATTTGGGCCGAGGGCATCCCGTCAAGCTGATCTTTACGCATCCTGGATTCCACCATCACCGCGCCTATTTTTTGAACCATATTAGGTTCAACCAACTTTACAAACAAAATATCGCGCCCTATGGTAAGCATTATATACGTTGTAAATAGCATAATAAATATGGCTGTAACCGCTTGCCTGAAAGACCAATAGCCACCTATACTTTTCCTGATATTAAGTGTAAAAAAAATGATTGTAATAAGCGGTATTACAATGGTAAGAATAAACGAACCGGGCAATACTAATAAGGGATGCGAATCAACAGTACCTGTCATATAATAAAACGACAGGATATTTACGATCACAACTATACAACCTAAAATTAACCCTTTAACAAGTCCTTTCTTTTTTACGTTGGAATCAACACCTCCCAATTTAAAAGCCATATACTTAGTTAAATGCGATCAATATTTCTAATACCGCCATATCAAACTCGGGATTTGGCGCGCTTTCGGCTATAGCCTCGTATTCCTCATCAGAAAAATCAGAATTGGAGAAGAAGCACATCATCGGGTAAAACAATTCTTTTACTTCTGAGTCATCAGGCAAACTCTCTGCCATGCGGGCAATTTCATCAACCGGGCTTTCAATCAATATCTGGTTAGCTATAACCGGCTCGTAGATGCGGTATTCGTCCTGGAATTCATCCTCATCAACTAATAAAAACTCTTTTAAGTAATCTTCCAGGCCAGGTTCGATATCTTCGTCTTCACATTCGTTCAGATACAACAACAGGTTTAATAGTTCAGTGCCCCTGTCTAAAGTATCTTCTTCGATAGCTTCCCACTCCGGTGAATCCAGGTAATCTTCTTCCAATTTTTTAACATCCTGGCTAAAGAAGTTGATCATCAGCATATCAAAGAATACTTCGCGTAGTTCTTCAATTTCTGAATTATCATCAAATACAGCGTCCAGCAGATCAACTTTGCTTAGGAAATCCTCTTCGGAAGAAAACACTTCGAAAAAAGTATCAGTAAGCGCTACGGCTTCGAAATCGGTATATTCAGCGAAGGCGCCTAAGGCGGCTTCGATCGCGGTTTTAATTTTCGGGTCGATCATGGTCGTTATGATTTAAATAAGTGATTGTTATTACAAACTAACACTACTTTACCCTTTAAGTTCTGGCAGATGAAAGGAGAATTTTGGGATTTAGATTGGTTATTTTGTTTGGTATACTGCCATTCCGCATTGGGATCAAGCAGGGCAAGATTAGCTTTTTTTCCTTCGATGATGATGGATGCTTCTACATTTAATATTTCCCGGGGCTTCACAGCCATTTTTTGAATGATCAGATTAAGATCAAGGCCTGCTTTTAGAGCTGTAGAAAAAGCGGTTTGCAAAGCGATGATACCAAATTCTGCTACCTCAAATTCTACATCTTTAAACTCTATCTCGTGCGGGGTATGCTGCGACACAATAGCGTCGATAGTACCATCTTTTAAGCCGGCTATTAGCGCATCTACATCACTTTGGGTGCGTAGTGGTGGCTTTACTTTGTATTGGCTGTCGAAGCCTGCTAAGGCCTCGTCTGTCAACAATAAATGATGCGCAGCTACATCGCAGGTTACTTTAAGGCCTTTTTTCTTGGCCTCACGGATCAGTTCAACCGAGCGGGTAGTTGATATAGTGCTGAAATGTATTTTTGATTCAGTGTATTCGGCCAAATAAAGATCGCGGGCTATCATTAGTTCCTCGGCAAGTGAAGGGATGCCTTTCATGCCCAATAAGGTACTCATTTCACCTTCATGTACTTTAGCTTTTCCGGCGATGGCGGTATCTTCAGGGTATGACATGATCAATGCGCCAAAACCCTTGGTGTAAAGTAATGAACGTTCCATTAAACCGGCATCCTGCACCGGGCGGTTGCCATCGGTAAAAGCTTTTGCGCCGCTAAGGAACATGTCGTACATCTCGGCCATATCCTTGCCATCCCGTTTGTGCGAGATAGCACCCAGCGGGTAAACATCAACCAGGTTATTTTTAGCGCGATTAAGCAGGTATTCTACTTCCGCTTTGGAGTGTACGGGCGGTTGGGTATTGGGCATTAGCGCTACACCTGTAAAACCACCGGCTGCCGCTGCCTTTGTACCGGATTGTAAATCTTCTTTAGTTTCCAGTCCCAACTCGCCGATGTTGCAGTTCAGATCAAAGAAACCGGGTGATACAAACATTCCGGTTCCATCAATAACTTCGGCCTTGGCGTTAACCTTTGGCGCTATGAGTGTGATGTAGCCGTCTTCGACCAGAATGTCGACAACTTTTTGATGAAATGAAGAGTTTGGATCGATTACAGTGGCGGATTTGATAAGCAAATTCATTTGCGCTGCTTTATGGGTGGATTTATTTTGCTATTCTTTTGCTTGCGAAACAACCTGTTTACCAGGATTATAGTACCTAATTAATAGTATTTCAGCCGCTAAAAATATCAAAGCCAAAATTATACAAAGTTTCCATAATTGTAAGCCTATATTTATATCAGTCACCGCATTTTTTAAAGAGGCTGTACCGGCCTGCAAAACCGAGCCTGATTTAGGGATGATTTTAGCCAGATCACCAGGTGTTAAATAAGTAAGGTCGGATTCACTGCGGCTATCGTTAAAAGCTAATACCGCTACCGTGCTGTCCTGTTTTTGGAGTTTATAGGTGCCGGTTAGCTGCACTTCGTCGGATAAATAGAGCAAAGTACTTCCCTCCTGCTGGCGCACATCAGGAATTATGCTGATGCTGTCTTTAATTAATTTCAACAATTGCTTTTCGCCGGTTTGAATGGGTGGCACTTCAATGGCTTCGTTTTGCCCGATGGTATAAAACAGTGGCTGATCGTGGCCGCTTAATAAAGCGATCCTGAATAGTACGGGCAAAAATAGCGCGTGGCGCTGCAGGTTGCTAAAATCATCATTTAAAGCTACCGCGGAAACGTATACCTTACCCTTACCGCTTGAACTCTCTGTTAAAAATAAGCTATTGCCCGGCAAAGACATCAGATTTTGACTATTGCTTGATGATGCTAACTGGTAGTACTTTTTTATTATAGGCAGATCAGGGTTTTGCGGATAGCTGTCGAATATATTTTTGAAGACCTGGCTTTGCAGGTTGATAACTGAAACTTTAGTAGCCTCTGTTTGCAATTTACTGGGATAAGACGCATTCATAGATTGCAATAATGCTCTATAGGTGCTGATGTCTGCATCTACAGATGGAAACACTACGAGCGATCCGCCTTTAGCTACATAAGATTTTAGTTGCTGCGCAAAGCCTGTTGAAATGGATTTTATATCACTTAAAACGATGAGCGGATAGCGGTTTAATCCGGCATAATCAATATTTCCCGCAGGAACATCCTTTACATCAAAAAACTTATCTGTTGTAAATACAGCCTTTAAATATGGATCGGCAGTACCATCATCAACCAATAAAACAGGCATTTGCTGCTTTACATTAAAGCTGAAATAAAAATCATTATCAAATGTTACAGGGTTATCCTGTAAAGTGACCTTGCCCTGCTGCCAGCCAGCCTGTAGACCTGAAAAGCTTAACGTATCGTTTTGTGCCGACCTTGGGTTAACGGTATAACTACCTAAAGCCTTTTGCTCTTTATTGATTAGTACTTTTAGCGGGATTTTTTCAGCCTTGGCATCAGCATAATTATGCAGGCGTACTACTAATTTTTCACTTTCGCCGGGGCGGTGGATGGCGCTTAACAGCCAAACGGAGTCAACGGCTACATTGGGTAGTTTGCTTGCTTTAAGCTGAACGAAATTGATTCGGATGCCGGAATCGGTTTTAAGTATTTGTATGGGTGAGATGTTTTTTTGAAAATCGGAGATCACGTAAATTGACTTGACCGCATTGGCTTGCATACTAAGCAAACTTTGCTGCCGGTTGATGATCTGTTGCAGACTCCTGCTTTGAGGACTTATTTTTATTACATCAATAGCATCATCAAATTCATCGCGACTTAGCAGGCGCTGATGTTCACCTTCAAAATCCTGGGTAAGCAATTGGAAACGATCATTTATACCGTAGGCCGAGGCGATTTCTTTTGCTTTTTGTTTGGCCTGATCCAGCAGGGAGCCTTCGCTGTTGAGGGTTTGCATGGAGTAGGAATTGTCTACAAAAATGCTGACGGCCTGTTGTGTATTGGCGTTGATAGCATGGCCATTATTGATATATGGCCGGGCGAAAGCCAGTACCAGGAAAGTTAGGGCTAATAAACGTGCTGCCAGTATCAGGCGTTCTTTAATGTTTCTGCGGGAGGATTGCTGCTCATTTATTTGCTTTAGGAACTGTACGTTGCTAAAGTATACTTTTTGATATTTACGAAAATTAAATAGATGGATGAGTACCGGGATAGCGAGTGAAACTAATGCAAATAAAAAAGCCGGATACAGAAAGTGCATATTTTGATGTGCAGATGTGCTATATGCAAATGTGCAGAAAATTTGTCCATTTTTTATCTGGCGTTGAATGTCTTTTGGTACCGCTGACGCTAAGTCGTCACTTTCTTTTCCGCAAAAGAAAGTAACCAAAGAAAACTCCCGGCTGCGCCTGCTTCTTTGAGTGTTCAGTGTTTGAACTTCTGGTGTGGTTGCCGAACCAACCGATGCCGGATTTTGAAGTTAACGTAGGGACTGTGCTCTTATTTTTTTATTATTCCTCCTCTTCCGGCTTCGTTACAAAAAACTTATCGTTAAAATTCACTAAAAAAAGTTCTTTAGTGGCGCGGGTACAGGCGGTATAGAACCAGCGGAGGAAATCTTTGTTCACCATTTCATCGGTCAGATAGCCTTGGTCTACAAATACGGCATCCCATTGGCCGCCCTGAGCTTTGTGGCAGGTAATGGCATAGGCGAACTTTATTTGCAGCGCGTTATAGTATGGGTTTAGCTTTAACTCCTCGTGCTTTTGGCGTTTATTGGTAATGTGGTCGTAATCCTTCATTACTTCTAAATAGAATCGCTTTTGTTCGGTTGGCGGCAGCGCGGGTGCTTCGGAATACAGCGTATCCAGCATTATTTTGCAATCCATTACCGGGTCTTCGGCGTAATCGGTAAACTCCAACTGCACATCCGCGAAGCGAAAACCATAAATCTCCTCAAACTTGCGCACTTTACGTATGCGGGCAATATCGCCATTGGCTATAAATCCGGTGCTGCCCTCCTCTTTATCCTGTAGCCAGAAGTAGTTGTTTTTCACGATCATTATCTGATCGCCACCAGTGAGTTCTTCCTCGCGCCACAAAATGCGGCCACGGATCTGGCGGTTATACAAGTTGGCATTTTTATTGGATCGGCATATGATAAGCGTATTCTCGTCGCCATATTTATTGTAGGCGTAATTCAAGCCCTCTTCCAGTTTTTCACTACTCATCCTAAAAACGTCCTTGTACCCCCTAGTAACTATCTGCGGATAAGTTTCTTTTTGTTTACGCACAATATCGCGTACCTTGGTTACATTAAACAATATACCCGAATCTTTTTGCTGGCGCAATACATCTGTCAATTCATAGCCGAAGACCTTTAGGCCGAACTGCGCTTTCATTAATTTTGCATCTAGTGCAGGACTCTCTTCCGAGCCGACTGGCGGCAACTGGGCGGTGTCACCCACCAACATCAGCTTGCAATTCTTTTCATTATAAACATATTTGACGAGATCGTGCAGCAGGGTTTCGCGGTTATTGCCGCTGATTTCATCGGATATCATGGATGCCTCATCAATAATAAACAGGGTGTCGGTAGCCATGTTATCGTTAATGGAAAAAGATTCATCTACATTAAGCGCCGACTTTTTGCGGTAGATACGTTTGTGTATGGTGAACGCTTTACGCCCAGAATAACTGGTAATTACTTTTGCTGCCCGTCCCGTAGGCGCTAACAGCACCGATTTCATGCTATAGCTGCGCAAGGCCTTTACCAACGCGCCGACAATGGTTGTTTTGCCTGTACCGGCATATCCGCGTAAAATGAAACACTCTTCGCCGTGGTCGCTGGTTAAAAAGGTGTGCAGCTTATCAAATAGCTCTAATTGCTGCGGAGTTGCTTCGTGGGGGAATGCTTTGCGGATTTGATCGGACACATTCAAAGATAACAAGATTAGCATTATGACATATTTATGAAGATATTAATTACCAAAACCAAAATCTTCTTAAAATATTTTAAAAAGTTTATTTAGATTTACATTTATCTCAAAGCATATTATGAAACTTAAAAAGTATTGCCTGTTAATAGCCGTTATGCTAATGTTATTGTATACATCGTCGCATGCGCAAACCACCAAAAAGAAATATGTGATAGTGGGTTATGTAGGCGTTAAGGGATGGACAGGAAAGGACATTAAAGCCGGACAAATGACGCATGTAATATATGCCTTCGCGCATTTGATAGAAACCGGCATATTGGCGCCCGCGTCTGTTAAGGATTCTACTAATTTAATCACCTTAGACAGTGTAAGAACCGCCAACCCGGGTATGAAAGTTTTAATTTCTGTAGGCGGCTGGGGAGGTTGTAGATTCTTTTCCGATGCATCGTTGACTGACAGTTCACGTGCCCGGTTTATAAACAGCGCGCTGGCTTTTATTACCAAATTTAAATTAGATGGTATTGATATTGACTGGGAATATCCGGGTCAGATCGGGGCGAACAATATATTCAGGCCTGTGGATAAGGAAAACTTTACTTTGCTTATGCGAGATTTTCGCGCGGCATTAAATAAACAAGCCGCGACTGACCATCATGACAAATATTTACTTACCGCGGCTACTGGTGTTGATACGGCTTACATGTCGCACACAGATGTTGCTGGTATGCAACAATACGTTGACTTTATAAACCTGATGACTTATGATATTTATAATGGCAACGACCATGTAACAGGGCATCAAAGCCCTTTATACCAATCATCTGTTGGAAAACAGGAACGTGTAAGCACCGCCGAAGCAATTGAAAATTATATAGCCCAGGGCGTACCTGCTGATAAAATTGTAATGGGGTTGCCTTTTTACTGCCGCGGGTGGACAGAGGTAAATGATGTGGACAAAGGACTTTATCAACCGTCGGCAGGGCATCATATTTCATTTAGTTATGATTCGCTTGCTAATGGTTATATCAATAAAAATGGTTATAAATATTATTGGGATAAAAATGCGAAGGTGCCCTATTTATGGAACCCCGAACTGCACACTTTTATTACCTATAATGATGAAAGGGCATTTAAATACAAAGTGCAGTTCATGAAAAAGCACCAGTTAGGCGGGGTAATGTTTTGGGAATACAGCCTTGATATTAAAAACCAGGTGCTATTGAATAAGGTGGATGAGTTGGTAGGGAACTGATGGTGGGATGATTTTAACTTATCATTAATTTGGGAGGATAAGTCTTCCTAAAAAAATATTACTTTTGTTCAAATAGGATGAGTAACCACATTTATAACTACCACGACCCAAATTTGAACCTTTACCAGGTTAACAGCAATTACAGTTTATTGCTGCAAATTTACCCTGCAACGTTTTCGTACGCTATTGTTTACCAAAATAAGCTGATGGCCTGGGCCGAAGATTGCGATATAAAACTGCTTACCGAACCGGGCGACGCGCACGATCTTTTAAGTTTCGATTATAAAAAAGTAGCAGCAGGTGTACACCCAACGGGTTTTACTTTAATTCCCAATGCTTTATTTAGTGAGGATAAACTGGCTGATTTTGCCCGCTACCTTGATGTAAAGCCAAATGAAAAAATTTTAGCCCAGCCTTTAGACGACGATAATTATATAGTTTTTAAGATAGACAACAAAGTGGCGGCAAGTGCTGAAAAGTTTGGTACCGACAATATTGTATTTGTGAACAAAGGATGGGTAACAGCTATTGCTAATAAGCTACAAGACAATAACCTGTATTTAAACATCGATAAAAAACAAGTTGATATACTTTACTTCGCTAATGGTAAGGTTCGTTTTTACAACTGTTTTGAATTTACCAATCCCGACGAGCTTACTTATTATACGTCGTTAGTTGCGCAGGAATTACAGTTGCAGCCTAAAAACCTCATTTTGCAAGTAAGCGGCGATTGTAATGTAGATGACAAGAACCTTTCGCGCCTTGCTGAATTTTTTAACGGCGTAGAGCAAAACGAGTTGGAGGTAATTGAGCACCCATCTACAATTTTCCCACACCAATTACTGGCCCTTGGTGCTTTATCACTATGCGTATCATCGGAGGTATATTAAAAGGTTTACGCCTTAACCCGCCAACAAACCTGCCCGTACGCCCCACTACCGACCTGGCAAAAGAGGCTTTATTCAACATCCTTCTTAATAAAATTGAGTTTGAGGGCATTAAAGTGCTTGACTTGTTTAGCGGCACTGGCAACATTTCGCTTGAATTTGCTTCGCGAGGAGCGAGCGAGGTGGTATCAGTTGACCGGAGTGTACAATGTATCCATTATTTAAACGATACATCAAAACAGCACAAGCTTAACCAAATAAAAACTTTTAAGGCCGACGTATTAAAATACCTGCAAATCGAAACGGAGCAATACGACGTTATTTTTGCCGACCCACCTTATGATCTTAACCAGATCCCGGAAATACCCAAAATCATTTTCGAGAAAAAATTGCTACTTCCCGGCGGTCTGTTGATCGTGGAGCATCAGTCGTTACAAAATCTGAGCAACCACCCGGCGTTTACCGAACAGCGCAAATATGGACATTCTTCGTTCTCGTTTTTTGTTTCAGAATAGACTCTAATATGCATAAAAACTGCAATTTTCAGGCCTTTTTTGGGCGAAAATTGTCATTTTTTAGCGAATTTCAAGCGTTTTTTGGTCTAAAAACGCTTTTTTTTAGTGATTTTGGCTACTAAAAACGATGTAATAACCGCCTTTTTAAGTGTTTAAAGGGCGAAAAAGAGGTAAAAAGTGTACCATTTGTACCAACTGTTTCACTTGTACCGTGGTACACTCACCTAAATAATTTGATTTATACCATTATATTTGTTTCAACAAGCGCAAGCATAATCTATGAAAATCGCACTTTTCCCGGGGTCGTTTGATCCGGTTACCAAGGCCCATGTTGATATTGTAAAACGGTCTATCGGTTTGTTTGATAAGGTATATATCGGCATCGGCGTTAATAGCTCCAAGGCGGGCTTCTTAAGTGTGGAAACCCGTGAGAAAATGCTCCGTTCGGTATTTGAGCATGAGCCCAAAATTCATGTAATCGCTTACGAAGGTTTGACGGTAAACTTTTGTCAGAGCATAGGCGCTACCTATATGATCCGCGGGATCCGTACCGTATCGGATTTTGAGTATGAGAAGGCCATTGCCCAGATGAACCACGCTTTAGTACCTGATATTGAGAGTATCTTTATTGTAAGCAAACCTGGGTATTCATCCATCAGTTCCACCATTGTACGCGAAATTATGCGCCACAACGGCGATGTAGCCCAGTTTATTCCGAAAGAAGCGCTGGCTTATCTTTAATCAGGTCTTCCTTAACCAACACGTCTAAAATCGATGGGAAGGTATTTTTCACTATCGCGTCTATGTGGTTTGGCTTAAACCAGCGTACATCGGTAATGCCTTCTTCAACTTGCGGGGTTAATTTTTCTTTACCCTTGTAACTCATATCGTACCAATGGGTTTTCTTTAACACAACCTCGCCTTTGCTAATATAGGAATGGTAAGTCTTACATATTTTAGCCCCAAGCTTACTCACTTTAATACCACACTCCTCTTCTACCTCACGCACAGCGGCAACTTTAGTTTTTTCGTCTTTCTCAATTTTACCTTTTGGCAGGTCCCATTTATCATTGCGGTAAATAAATAAATATTCGTCTTTATTGTTCTTTACCAGTCCACCGGCGGCTTCAATAAGCGTAATACCGGCTATAATATTTTTCATAAAAAGCTTAGCATCCGTACAAATTATATAGAAATTTTTGTTGTGATGAGCCAGTATCCAGGTGTAAATTATTTTCAAATCAAACATCTGAGCATCAATCTTTTCATAGCTATCTGCCTTTTTAGGTTCAGATTCTGTTAATAGAATTACTTTCTCGTTAATATAAATTCTGTATTTTTGAGCCATATGTTTAACTATAGTGAGGCCGAACAACAAGTGGCCGAGTTTCTGCTGCAAATTAAAGCAATTAAATTACAACCTAATAATCCATTTACATGGGCTTCGGGTTGGAAATCGCCTATTTATTGCGACAACCGCATCACGCTTTCACACCCAACCGCTCGTACCTACATCCGTCAGCAATTAACAAAGCTGATCCAGGAGAAATTTGGTGCTGTTGGCTGTATCGCGGGCGTGGCTACCGCAGGTATTCCACAAGGCGTATTGGTAGCTCAGGAATTAGGCTTACCATTTATTTATGTTCGCTCAAAACCGAAAGAGCATGGCCGTGGAAATATGATTGAGGGCGATGTACTTACCGGCAAAAGGGTTGTAGTTATTGAAGACCTGATCTCTACCGGCAAAAGCAGCTTACAGGCTGTTGAAGCTTTGCGCGAAGCTGGTTATGACGTAGCCGGGCTTGCAGCTATATTTACTTATGAGTTCGACATCGCTACTGAAAACTTCAACGAGGCTAAATGTCCGTTTGTAACCTTATCAAACTACAGCGCGTTAATTAAATACGCCGAACAAAATCAATACATCACCCCTG
Source organism: Mucilaginibacter tundrae (assembly GCF_013408825.1). GTDB lineage: Bacteria > Bacteroidota > Bacteroidia > Sphingobacteriales > Sphingobacteriaceae > Mucilaginibacter. The sequence goes on along the minus strand of NZ_JACCBZ010000004.1, from coordinate 78,172 downwards.
AAGATACTGCCCTGCTTACCAAATGGCGCGAAGATCCGTCAGTATGGGGTCAATAAGCTCAAATCTTGTCTATGAAGAACTTCGAGAGTACCATCACCATAAATAAGCCTGCCGAGGTTATTTTTACTTTTCTGGCAGATATGAACAATCATGAACAATTGATGCCTAAAGATGACATTTCTGAATGGCGATCAACTGCCGACGAAGCGAGCTTCACCATCAGGAACATGATTAAGCTTTTATTAAAAATTGATGAACGTACCCCGAATAGTGAAATTAAAATAATTCCCGCCGAAAAGCCACCTTTTGAAATGGAACTGAAGTGGACTTTAACCCCCGTTGAAAACGGTACCGAAGTTTTGTTTGTTATTGCTGCCGACCTGAATATGATGATGAAGATGGTTGCATCCGGCCCTTTACAAAAATTGGCCGATGATGAAACGGCCAATTTGTTAAACTTATTAAACTAATATACAACTAGTAAGTTCCTTTTCGTTGTTTGATGTGGTGCATAATTATCATGTATGCATTGATGACAATTAAGCTTGCTATTAAAATGCCCATTTTTACTTCTGTTTTTTGACTGTTATTTAAAAATCTCTCTACTAAATCAACCTGTATTAAATATTAAGTCAAAGTTTATTCCAAAAAGCTAAAAAAGTGTAATTAAGTGCTAATTAGTGTTTATTTGACATTGATAGTACTTTATACGCATTATCAATGAGGATGTTGCCCCGCAATAAAAATAAATTGGGTAATTCTCTTAAAATGATAAGCTGTTCCAAATGCGCTCTTTTGATGTTTAATATATAAATAAGCGGGCATCCTATTTAATTTTAAGTATTTACCGTATTTTTGCACAAAATATAAGGTGCAGCATGATTACGGTATCCAATCTCTCTTTACGCTACGGCAAACGAACATTATTTGAAGACGTTAACCTGAAATTTACCCAGGGAAACTGCTACGGTATTATCGGTGCCAATGGCGCAGGAAAATCAACATTTCTAAAAATTCTTTCTGGCGATATTGATCCAACCAGCGGATCAGTAAGCTTTACCCCCGGCGAACGTATGGCGGTATTAAGTCAAAATCACTACGCTTTTGATGAATTCCCGGTAATTGAAACCGTGATGATGGGTTATAAGGAAATGTATGCCGTAATGAAGGAAAAAGACGCCATCTATCTAAAAGAAGATTTTACTGATGCTGATGGCGAACGCGCCGGTGAATTAGAAAATCTTTTTGCTGAAATGGATGGTTGGAATGCGGAGAACAATGCCGCTACCCTATTAAGCAACTTAGGGATTAAAGAGGAATTCCATTATAAGCTAGTTAAGGAATTAGATAACACCCAAAAAGTACGCGTGCTATTAGCACAAGCCCTATTTGGCAAGCCCGACATCCTATTATTGGATGAGCCAACCAACGATTTGGACATCCATACCGTAAGTTGGCTAGAAGATTTTCTATCTACCTATGAAGCTATTGTATTGGTAGTATCGCACGACAGGCACTTTTTAGATACTGTTTGTACCCACGTGGTAGATATTGACTTTGCTAAGATGACTATTTACACCGGTAACTACTCTTTCTGGTACGAATCGAGCCAATTGGCGTTGAAACAACGTTCTGATCAAAATAAAAAGACAGAAGACCGTGTAAAAGAGTTGCAGGAATTCATCAGGAGGTTCAGCGCTAATGCATCTAAATCCAAACAAGCTACCAGCCGTAAAAAAGCTTTGGATAAGATCAATATTGAAGAGATACAACCATCAAACCGTAAATATCCGGGAATCATCTTCAACAATTTGGGCCGCGAGGCGGGTGATCAGATTTTACAGGTTGAAAATTTAAGTAAAACACTTAATGGTGAGGTATTATTCGCTAATATTAGTTTCACCGTAAACAAAGGCGATAAAATTGCCATGCTGTCGCAAAACAGTTTAGCAACTACCGCTTTGTACGATATATTAACAGGTCGTGATACCGATTATAAAGGTACCTTTAAATGGGGAGTAACCATTAATATGGCCGATATCCCTATGGATAATACAGAGTACTTTGCGGGTAAAAATGATAACCTGATTGATTGGTTACGCGAATATTCGCCCGGTGAAAAAGATGATCAGTTCATCCGCGGATTTTTGGGCCGTATGTTATTCTCAGGCGAGGAAGTTTTAAAGAAAAGCAATGTATTGTCTGGTGGTGAAAAAATGCGTTGTATGTTCAGCCGTATGATGCTGCAACAAGCCAATATGTTGATTTTTGACGAGCCTACTAATCACCTTGATCTTGAATCAATTACCGCGTTAAACAACGGCATGAAGGATTTTAGAGGAACAATACTTTTTACCTCACGAGATCATGAGTTAATAGAAACTGTAGCCAACCGCATTATTGAGCTAACCCCTAATGGTTACATTGATAAGCTGATGGATTATGATGAATACATCAACAGCGATGTGGTACAAAAGCAAAAAGAGGAGCTATATGCTTTAGCATAATTAAAAAATACCCTATAGCAAAAAAGGCGCTCAAATGAGCGCCTTTTTTGCTTGGATACAGGCTTGGGTTTAGTATATACTAAACTCAACACGACGGTTGATTTGACGGCCTTTATCAGTTTTATTTGTAGCGATTGGGTGTGCTTTACCATAACCCTCGGCTGATATTTTTGAAGGATCAACACCTTGTTGTGATAGGTAAGTCTTAACAGCTTCAGCACGATCTTTTGATAATTTCAAATTAGCAGCAACTGAACCTACGTTGTCAGTATAACCAGCCAATTTCAAGCTAAAGCCTTTGTTAACCAAAAGCTGCGCTAATTTATTTAAGCTTTCGAAAGAGTGTTCGCGAATAGTTGATTTAGCAAAATCAAATTCAAGGTTTTTAACAGCTTCATTAACAACCTGCCTATCTTCGTTAGTTACATAAACTTTAACATCAGGTTTTTTCGCTGCTGGAAGTGGGCATCCTGAACCATCAACTGCCACGCCTGCTGGTGTATTTGGGCATTTATCGAATACATCAGGTACACCGTCACCGTCAGAGTCAACAGTTAGCCTTGCTAAATTAGCATTAGTTGTATTTAAGTCAGATCTTAAGCGCTCGTTAGCAGCCCTTTCGCGGTCTAATTGAAGTTGTAACCTTTGGTCACTCATTAAGTATTCATCACGCATAGAATTAACGGGATTATAAGTAGCCATTTGCGGTTTGTGTTTGTTGCCTAACGCAAATTCCAAACCTATGTGGCCATAAGAAAACCTATCGTTATTATTTCCTACAACGGTTCCGTCAAAACTATCATTGTTAACAAAGTTAACCTGATAACCTAAATCTACATTAATTCCGGTTGCAACATTAATTTTGAAACCAGCGCCTACAGGTAAATAAAAATCATGCTGTTTACCGCCGCTAACTGTTCCACCACTATTAGTAACAGTAGCGGTGTAACCTATTTCGCCACCACCAGCACTTACATATGGTTGTATAAAGCTCTTTTTATTAGCCCAATCAATATTAGCTATATTGAATGTCGCCATTAAATCTACAGCATAATGAATTTTAGTACTAAATGCACTGTAAGAACCAGGACTAGCTTGATCGGCTTGAGTTATTGCGCCATTCACTTTACCACCAAGGTAGTCAGCCTGAATACCAAAGTCAGGCAAGAATTGATCTTTAATATAGCCGCTGTAACCAAATTCCTGATGCGGTGATCTGTAGTCTTGTTGGCTTGGTGCAAATATAGTGTATGGAGTTAATACGCCACCTTCAACGCCAATTGACCAAGTACGAAGGCCACCGTGTGAGAATGGTTGCACATAATTTTTATCACTCATTGTAGAGTCAGGAGTTTGTGCGAAAAGTTTGCCCCCTACCATAATTCCTGTCAAGAGTAAAGTGGCTTTTTTAAATTTTGATTTCATAGCAATTGTTTTTAAGTGAGTTTTTTCCTTCTTTTATTTACAGGAATCAACTCTTGCTTAAAGACAATTGTAATGCCAGTGAATATTTTTATATAGATACCACATACAACCAAATATTAAACCATAAGCTAATCGTTTGATTGATACAGTATTTTAGTTAAAAAAGCCTGATTTAATATTGTTAAATAATGTTAAATTGAGGGGGATTACAAAGCAATATATTGATCCGAAAAGTGTACACTTTTGTATTCAAATTGCTAATTTCATCAAAATTTCATACTTAAATTACAAATTTCTTAAAATTACAACCAGTTAATATTATTAATTAATAATTTAATATTTAATAATAATTCATATACCAAATGGAAGTATTAAACCTCAGGATGCACCATTACAGAATATTTGATCTCCGCTCCGGCCTTCTCCAGCGTAGCCGCTACAGAACAATATTTAGTAACAGAAAGGTCAACCGCCTTTTGGGCTTTATCAAGGTCGATATCGCCATAAATATGAAACTCAATATTAACATCCTTCCATAATGATGGTTCTTTTCCAGCCTCACGATCGCCGTTTACAATCATTTTGTAATCCTTAACATCCTGGCGCTGCTTCTTTAATATGCCGATCACATCAATTGCTGAACATCCGGCCAAACCCATCAATAACATTTGCATTGGGCGTACACCAAAGTCAAGGCCGCCACTTTGCGGATTGCTGTCCATTCTTACAATATGTCCATTTTCATCTTTGGCTTCAAAGCCATAATCGCCACTAACGCGTGAAAGCTCTATTTTAGGCATAATAATATTTTATAATAATGTACTAATGTAGGCATTAAATAACTTTATCAACATTTGCTTATAGATTTATGATACTATACTGAAAAATCACCTGTCCTTAACTGGTATAACCAGCTTTAGCCCAGACCATATCTCATCTATTGCACAGACTTTTATATCAACTAATCCTATTTGTATTGCGTAATTTCTAATGATGTCTTCCGTAATATCAGTTATAATTTTGGATGATTTTTTAGCCCAGGATGCCCATATCATCCCATCAACCTTTAATTCTCGTTTCAACAAAGGTAGTTGTAGGAGATATTCATTTTTAGATCTGACGAAGAAGTGAATAAAATCCTTTTTACTGGGTTCATTAAACACCAAATCGACGGGCAAATCAGTGCACAATTCAAAATAATATTTAGGCGCATTAATCAGGCTGATATTAAACCCTGCTTTAATACCTAACTTTTTAGCAAGCGGTGTAGCTGAATCACCCGTCATAATCAAATATAAATATTTTGATTTTTATTATTATAATACTGTAATGCAACAAAAAAGCCTTTAAATTTTCATTTAAAGGCTTCATTATAAGATCAGTGTTCTTAGTTTCCTAATTCCGACATGAATTTTATGCGCATTAATTGAACTTCTTCACGAGTATAATCATCGCTCCCCAATTCAACCAAAGCGTCATCTATCGAATCAACTTCTGCTGAGCGGAAATAATCAAATACTTCTTCTTGCTTATCCTCATCAATAACCTCATCAATGTAATAGTTCAGGTTAAGTTTGGTACCGGAATTTACGATGGTTTCCACCTCTTTCAATATCTCTTCATAGCTTAATCCTTTAGAAGCAGCAATGTCTTCCAAATTCAAATGCCTGTCGATATTTTGGATGATGTATACCTTAAGCGCCGATTTATTAGCAGCACTTTTAATAACCATATCTACCGGACGGTCAATGTCATTATCCTCAACATATTTTTTGATCAGATCAACAAATGGCGCACCAAATTTCGTGGCCTTACCAGCTCCAACTCCCGAAATATGCTTCATCTCCTCGATACTTATCGGGTAATGTGTACACATTTCTTCTAAAGACGGGTCTTGGAAAACTACAAACGGTGGTAAACCTTTTTGTTTAGCGATTTTTTTACGCAGATCCCTAAGCATTTGAAGCAATTGGGTATCCAGTGCTCCCCCGCCGCCTTTAGGCCCATCTTCTGACTCATCGTCATCAGCTGCCTCAATCGGGCTGTTTAATGTAAAGCGGATGCTATATGGGTTATCTAAAAATGAATTGCCGGTACGTGTTAAACGCAGCAATCCATATTGATCAATATCCTTAGATAAAAAGTTATTTAGCAATGCCTGGCGTAACAGGGAGTTCCAAAGATTTTCACCCTGCTCCTTACCTGCGCCAAAAGCGTCCAGCAAATGATGCTCATAATTATGGATTTGTGCATTATCCTGACCCATTAAGATGCTGATGATGTGATGATCATCAAATTTCTCGCCTATTTGCTTAATCAGGCTTAATGCGCGGTGTAAATGCTCCTCACCGTCAAAATAAGTTTTTGGGGCACAACAGTTATCGCACATGCTATTACAGCCTGCCTCGTTAAAGTTCTCACCAAAATAATGTAGTAACTGCTTACGGCGGCATACCGATGCTTCAGCGTAGTCAATCACTTCCTTCAATATCTGTGTGCCTATCTCGCGTTCAGCAACAGGCTTATCCTTCATGAATTTCTGAAGCTTGTCAATATCTTTCTGTGAATAGAAAGCAACACATACACCTTCGCCACCATCACGTCCGGCGCGGCCGGTTTCCTGGTAATAACCTTCCATGCTTTTAGGCACATCATGGTGTATTACATAACGAACATCTGGTTTATCAATCCCCATTCCGAAGGCAATAGTCGCTACAATAACATCTACATCCTCCATCAGGAATTTATCCTGCGTGTCAGCCCTTACCTTGGGGTCAAGGCCAGCATGATACGGCAACGCTTTAATACCATTTAAATTAAGCACCTCAGCAACCTCTTCCACCTTTTTACGGCTCAGGCAGTATATAATGCCCGATTTGCCCTGATTTTGCTTAACAAACTTGCATATCTCTTTTATCACGTTACGCTTTGCACGCACTTCGTAAAAAAGGTTTGAGCGATTAAATGATGATTTGAAGATTGTGGCATTGTTCATCTGCAGGTTTTTTTGAATATCCTGCTGAACTTTTGGCGTAGCGGTAGCGGTTAAAGCAATGATTGGGATATTATCGCCAATATTGCTGATCACCTGCCTTATCTTGCGATATTCAGGGCGAAAATCGTGCCCCCACTCTGATATACAATGCGCCTCATCAACTGCCACGAATGACACCTGATTTAAGCGTAAGAAATCAATATTTTCCTGCTTGGTTAATGATTCAGGCGCAACGTATAACAATTTTGTTACGCCGCTTAAAACGTCATCTTTAACACGGGCTATATCTGCCTTGGTTAATGATGAATTTAAAAAATGTGCAATACTGTCTGATCCCCCAAAAGCACGAAGTTGATCGACCTGGTTTTTCATCAATGCAATAAGTGGCGAGATCACAATCGCTGTTCCCTCGCTCATCAATGCAGGCAACTGGTAACACATGGATTTGCCACCACCGGTAGGCATTATCACAAATGTATCATTACCCGCAAGTATGTTAGTTATAATCGCTTCCTGCTCCCCCTTAAAATTATCAAATCCAAAAAAGTTCTGGAGATTATCAAAAAGCGACTTCTTAGTCTCTATCATTTACGTACTTCTATTGTGTGTTTTCTTGAATAAGATTAAAAATAATAATATTTTATCAATAAACGATGAGATTCGACTAAAATTTTATATTAAAATGATTAATCTTTAAAAACAATTTGGCACCCTTAACCATTTTAAAATACGGCTATCAGGGCTTTTAATTTATTTAATTTCAATTAATATTATTTTTACAGAATATTGTACATTTTTGCGGCCTTGTATGCAATTAAAATTTTTTCCTACAAATGAATAAAAATTATTATGCCATCATTATGGCAGGTGGTATCGGGAGTCGTTTTTGGCCCATTAGCAGAACATCGCATCCAAAACAGTTTATTGACATACTGGGTACCGGCAAAACATTAATACAAAACACTTACGAGCGTTTTTTAAAAGTTTGCCCTAAAGAAAACATTTATGTTGTTACCAACGAGAACTACACTAGCCTTGTAAAAAAACAGTTGCCAGATATGGGCGACGACCAGATATTAACCGAGCCGGTAATGCGCAACACGGCGCCTTGTGTGGCTTATGGTTGTTTTAAAATTGAAAGTTTAAACCCTAATGCTGCTATTGTTGTAGCGCCCTCAGATCACTTGATTTTAGATGAGAATGCTTTTATCAGCACCATTGAGAAATCGCTGGAAGTAGCTTCGACCCATGATTGTTTGATAACGTTGGGCATTAAGCCATCTCGCCCTGATACTGGTTATGGCTATATCCAGTATACTGAAAACGCGCTAAAAAACGATTTTTACAAAGTCAAAACCTTCACCGAAAAACCAACTTTAGAGATAGCCAAAACCTTTTTACAAAGCGGCGATTTTTTATGGAACGCGGGGATATTTATTTGGTCGGGAAAAGCTATTGTTAAAGCTTTCGGTCAATACTTGCCCGATATGAACGAGATTTTTGCAGATGCAAGATCAGTTTATAATACCGCAGATGAAAAGAAACACATCCACAACGCTTACCAGCAATGTACCAATATTTCTATTGATTATGGAATCATGGAAAAAGCTGATAACGTATACGTTTTACCATCAGAATTTGGTTGGAGCGACCTCGGTACCTGGGCATCTATTTATGACCTTGCCGACAAAGATTATGTAGGTAACGCCGTTATCCCGTCAGAAAAAGTGATCATGTACGATTCATCAAACTGCATGGTAAACGTACCCGGCGAAAAACTGGTAATATTACAGGGATTGCATGATTTTATCGTAGTTGAGTCGAACAACTCACTACTCATCTGCCCTCGCGATCAAGAGCAAAACATTAAGCAGGTTGTTGCTGACGTGAAGCAAAAATTTGGAACGAAGTATATTTAAGACTGGAGATCAGTGATTAGGGATTAGTTATGAATTGCTTTGCAGTAAACTATTCTCTAATCACCAATCACTAATTAGCCGCAGAGCGTTGCCTTATCGCCTCATAAACAATCACTGCTGTTGATACAGAAACATTCAGCGATTCTATCTCACCAAACATAGGGATCTTTGCGAGGTGATCGGCAATCCTGATAATATCATTCCTGATCCCATCCTCTTCCGATCCCATTATAATAGCCGTTGGCGCGGTATAATCAGGCGCATAAATATTCTCTTTGGTTTTTTCGGTACAGCAAACCAGTTGCAGGCCCGATTCCTGCAAAAACTTAACTGTTTGCATAAAATTATCATGGCGACAAACCGGGATTTTGTATAATGCTCCCGCTGATGTTTTGATAGCATCAGGATTTATTTGTGCCGATCCTTTAGCAGGGATAACGATTGCATGCACACCCGCGCATTCTGCGGTACGGGCAATGGCACCCATGTTGCGCACATCAGTGATAGCATCTAGTACCAAAATCAGTGGCACTTCCCCTTTTTCAAAAATCTGGGGGATAATATCCTCCACTTTTTGGTAGATGATCGGCGAAATATAAGCCACAACACCCTGATGATTTTTCATCGTCAGGCGGTTCAGCTTTTCAACCGGCACTAGTTGTGCCGTAATATTGTACTCAACTGTTAATGCCCTCAATTCGTTAAGTAGTTCGCCGCCAATGCCTCTTTGGATATACAAAGATTCAATTTCTTTACCGGCACGTATGGCCTCAACCACCGCCCTTATACCAAAAACCATTTGATTGCTTTCGCGAACTTCCCTGCTATTATAAGCCATTATATATTTTTAAATAAGGATGCAAAAATAGCCATATTAATTAACTTTGCAGCGCGCAGGATGATGCTGTTTGTATTTATCTATTTTTAGATAATTAAGCAAAACTATTTTATTAACACTATGCATAATTTATTGTATATTAGTTACTTAATAGGCTTAATAAATAATTATTAACATTCGACTGTTAATTAAATGTTTCGATTTTTTTGGTAACGGGGGCATTTAGGCCGTCAAAATAAAAAGATTTAAACTTTTGGTACATCCGCGTTTTTTTAGCATATTTTTGTTCTCCCATGATAACTGATAACGATAACCAAAATAAACAATTCGAGCGCCGTACCCGCGTAACCAGCCCAACACCCTATGCTGGATTAGGTAAATTGCCTCCGCAGGCGACTGACCTTGAGGAAGCTGTATTGGGTGCTTTAATGTTGGAAAAAGATGCACTTTCATCTGTTATCGATATATTAAAAGGTGAGGTTTTTTATGATGCGCGGCATCAAAAAATATTTAAAGCCATCCACCTGTTATTTGAGAAATCTTCCCCTGTAGATATACTTACTGTAACCGCTCAATTACGCCAGTTAGGCGAGCTGGAAATGATTGGTGGCGCTTATTATATCACTGAGTTAACTAACCGTGTAGCTTCTGCTGCAAACATCGAGTTCCACTCCCGTATCATCATTCAAAAATTCATTCAGCGTGAATTGATCCGTATCTCAACCGAGGTAATTAACAGCGCTTATGAAGACACCTCGGATGTGCTCGACTTGTTGGACAAAGCAGAGAAAAACCTTTTCGAGATCGCCCAAAACAACCTCCGTCGCGATTCACGAAAGATGGATGATCTGATCCACGAATCGTTAAAAGAAATTGAAGCGTTAAAAGATAAAAAAGATGGTTTAACAGGTGTGGCATCAGGATTTACAGATCTTGACCGCATGACCTCAGGTTGGCAAAAATCCGATCTGGTAATTATAGCTGCCCGCCCCGCGATGGGTAAAACGGCTTTCGTACTAACCTGCGCGCGTAACGCCGCTGTTGAGTTTGACAAACCAGTTGTAGTATTCTCGCTCGAAATGTCCTCTGTTCAATTGGTTAATCGTTTAATATCCGGTGAAACCGAAATTGAGCAGGAAAAGATCCGTAAGGGGACTTTAGAAGAATGGGAATGGGCGCAGATCCACTCCAAAATTGGCAGGCTTGAACAAGCGCCGCTGATTATTGACGATACTCCCGCGTTAAATATATTTGAATTCAGGGCTAAGTGCCGCCGTTTAAAATCACAGCACGATATCCAGTTGATCATCATTGACTACTTACAGTTAATGCAGGGCAAAGGCGATGGCAAAGGCGGCGGTAACCGTGAACAGGAGATCGGTAGCATTTCTCGTGCGCTAAAATCAGTTGCTAAAGAATTAAACGTACCGGTTATCGCGCTATCGCAGTTAAGTCGTGCGGTGGAGAACAGGCCGGGTGGTTCAAAAAGGCCAATGCTATCAGATTTACGTGAGTCTGGTTCTATTGAGCAGGATGCGGATATGGTATTGTTCTTATATCGCCCTGAATACTATGGCTTAACCGAGGATGAGGACGGCAACCCAACCAATGGTGTAGGTGAAGTAATCATCGCCAAACACCGTAACGGTGAAACGGGTGTGGTGCGCTTGAAATTCGTCGGCAAGTTCGTTAAGTTCACCGATTTGGAGCAAGGTAATGGAGGTAGTTTCCCGCCTCCTAATGCATTTGCCGGACTAAATCCATCACAGGATTTTGAAAAACCGAGTAACTTCATTATCCGTCCATCACGAATGGACGATATGGATGATGACCAGGCACCGTTTTAACCCCCCAGACCACTGAAGGGGGAGCTTTTGATTAGCGTGTTGCAATTAAGCCCCCCTTCAGGCGGCTGAGTGGGTTAAAATACCAACCCCAAAATAATCCCAATAATGATCACAACCGGCGTCTTGATCTTGGTAAAATAAAGCAACAACGCTGTTCCTATCATCAAAACATAAGCCAGCCAATCAGTACCGAAAGGTTTAGCCAGCAATATAAAAGCGGTCGCCATAAAACCCACAGCCACAGCGTTTATTCCGCTCAGTGAGTTTTTTATCCTGGTGATCTTCTTTAGGTCTTCCCAAAACGGCACAATAAAAAGTATCAGTATTAATCCCGGTGTATTAATGCCGATTACTGCCACCACACTACCAATAATCTGTCCACCAATGCCATAACCTTTATTGCCCATAGTAACCCCACCCAAAAATGAAGTAAAAGAAAATGTAGGCCCTGGCAACATCTGCTGCAAAGCATATCCTGATAAAAACTCTGAACTTCCCAGGTAATGTTTTAGCTCCACAAATTCGGTATACATCAACGGGACTAACACCTGTCCCCCGCCGAAGATCAATATTCCGTTCCGGTAAAAATTCTCAAACAAGCGTATCGGCAAACTAAATGGGGATGTTTGATTAATAATTGCCCCAAGCACCGCGAAAAATAATAATATACCAATAAAATAAGCAACCTTATTAGGGTTAACATTGGCAAATAATTTCACCCGCAATTCGTTTTCTTGGTGATGTGTTTCTTTGGCTGACGAAATAATGCCGCCCAATAATATTAACAAGGGAAATGCGTATGGATTTTGCAGTAACAGGGTAACAATCAGTGATCCGATTGCTAGCATGGTGCTCACCTTAGATGTCAAAAATTTATTGGCAAAAGTATAGGTAGCATAAGCCACAATACCTACTGCAATTGGCTGAACATAACGCAGGATATTGGTAAATTTTGCCTGCCCCGCAAACATCTTATAACTGATGGCCGCCATGCACATAATCACAGCCGAAGGCAGTATCCAGATTAAAAAAGTAAGCAAAGCCAAACGCAACCCTCCTACCTTCCAGGCGACACCCACAAGGGTTTGGGTTGATGATGGCCCCGGCAGCAATTGCGATAGCGCCACAAGCTCCATTAGCTCCTCCTCGTTGATGTAATTACGTTTCTCTACAAACTCGCGCAGCAAAATAGCCACATGCGCCTGCGGACCGCCAAAAGAGGTAAAAGTATAAACAGTAGCATCACGAATAAATAGTAGCTGGCGTTTTCTCAAAGCTTGTTGGTGGGTTAATTATTCATCGTCCTCATCATCATATAAGCCCGTTAACTCATTATAAACCGCCTGCAACTCCGAAAAAGCATGATTGTCACGCCTTTCGCGAGCGATCTTCATGCCTGTTTCATAAGTAGCGACAGCATCGGTTTTGCGGTTTAGCGCCTCATATAGCTTACCCAAATGGTAATAAGTACCTACATAGTTTGGATGATTATTTATCAGGTCCTCATAGTATTCTAATGCCTTTGCGCTATCATTCAACCTAAGGTATTCAGTTGCCAGCGCATATTTTAAAAACTCATCTTCAGGTTCGTTTTTAATAAACTCCAATAGCTTCTCTAATCTGCTTACCTGCATTTTAAACTCTCTCTAATTTAATTAAATTTGCACAAAAGTAACTTTTTGGTGATAACAACAAGCAATTCAATAATGCTATCAAGCCAAATTTGTATATTGCGGAAGTAATTTTGCTGCTACAATATAAACTTTAAAAGCTTATATTGTTATAAACAAATATGCCGAAGCTCGGTTTTTAGTTCGTTGCTGATATAATTAGCGATGTGCAGACATTTGAGTGTAAGCTCCTTAATAAAACAGGATTTGTTGTGATGGGTAATAACATGAAAAAAATAAAACTGGATATTGTAGGTTTATCATATAGTCAAACCCAATCTGGTGCGTATGCTTTAGTTTTGGGCGAGATCAGCGGCAGGCGCAGGTTACCCATCATCATCGGCAGTTTCGAAGCCCAGGCCATCGCTATCGAAATTGAAAAAATGACCCCAAGCCGCCCATTAACCCACGACTTATTCAAGAGCTTTGCCGACGCCTACCACATCAACGTTCAGGAAATCATTATTTATAATTTGGTTGATGGCATATTTTTCTCAAAACTGATCTGCTCCGACGGTAAAAAAACAATTGAAATTGATGCCCGCACATCTGATGCCATTGCAGTTGCTGTTAGGTTTGATTGCCCGATATATACTTATGAGTTTATCCTTTCAACCGCAGGCATCGTAATTGAAGGTAACGACTTTGTTTACCTGGAGAATATCAATGAAACTCCTGAAGAAAAAACGGTAACGGCCTCATCTGGCGCGTCGCCTGCTGGCTTTACATCATTAAGCACCGACGAGCTGAAAACCAAACTACAAGAAGCCTTGGCCGACGAAGCTTACGAAAAAGCAGCCAAAATCCGTGACGAGCTAAACAAACGTAAAGCATCCTAATAAAGGCACCCCCCTTCTTCTATTTTTCTTTTTAGGTAGATATATCATTTCACTATACAATTCGCTGCTTTATATTCAAAGCCCTTTTTGTATTTGCATTAATTTCACTACTTTCAGCTTCGAATTTAACTGAAGACTATTTTATTAAAACCAGGTACTGTATGAATATTAAGTTTCGCTTAATACTGATGAATTTTATGCAATTTTTTATATGGGGTGCCTGGTTACTCACAATAGGCGCTTACTGGTTTCAAAACAAAGGATGGTCGGGTGCGCAATTTGGTGCTATCTTTTCGACTATGGGCATCTCCGCAATTTTTATGCCCGCCCTTACAGGCATTATCGCCGATAGATTTATCAACGCGGAAAAGCTATATGGCACATTACACATTTTAGGTGCCGCGACCTTGTTTACAATACCGCTGGTAACTAACCCAACAACGTTTTTTTGGGTGATATTACTGAACATGATATTCTATATGCCAACACTATCGTTGTCAATAACGGTGGCTTACTCTGCTTTGAAAAGTGAGGGAAAAGATGTGGTAAAGGATTACCCCCCTATTCGAATTTGGGGTACCATAGGCTTTATTGCTGCACTATGGGTAGTAAGCCTTTCACATAACGAAACTTCTGTTAATCAATTTTATATCGCTTCAGCAGTTGCCTTGACTTTAGGCGTATACTCATTTACGCTACCTAAATGTCCTCCCCTTTTATCTAAAGTCGCTAATAGAACGTTTGTTAACTCATTGGGTTTAAATGCATTTTCGCTTTTTAAAACACCAAAATTCGCTATCTTTTTTGCTTTTTCGCTTCTTTTAGGCGCGGCATTACAGCTTACAAACGCTTATGGCGATACTTATATTCACGATTTTGATAATGTAGCCCCATACAAAGATTTGATCGCGGTAAAATATCCTGCTATTATCATGTCTATTTCCCAGGTGTCTGAAACCCTATTTATCCTGGCTATCCCTTTCTTTCTGCGTAAATTTGGGATTAAGTATGTGATGCTGTTCAGTATGTTAGCTTGGGTATTGCGCTTTGGTTTATTTGCCTATGGCAACCCTGCCGATGGACTGTGGATGATTATATTATCATGTATAGTATATGGTATGGCTTTTGACTTCTTTAATATTTCAGGTTCGTTATTTGTTGAAACACAAACCACACCCGAGATACGCGGTAGCGCGCAAGGTTTATTTATGATGATGGTTAACGGGTTTGGCGCTTTATTTGGCAGCTTCACCAGCGGCATCCTTATCGATAAATATTTCACCTTGGCCGATCATAGCAAAAACTGGCACGGGATATGGCTTTGTTTTGCCAGCTACGCCTTGGTTATCGCTGTCATTTTTCCTTTTGTATTTAGATATAAACACAATCTGGCTGTTGGACATGCCATACAAAACGTTTAATTTGCATTGTAATCTATTGCCTGTCATCTTATGAAGAAACATTACCGTAAAGAAAATGATTGCCTTAATTGCGGAACCATATTAGAGGGAAAGTTTTGCCATAAATGCGGGCAAGAAAACCTGCAGATGAAGGAAAGCTTTGGCCACATGATGAACCATGCCATTAGCGATTATTTTCATTTCGATGATCAGTTTTTTTCTACGATTAAACCACTTTTTTTAAAGCCAGGGTTTCTATCAAATGAATATATGGCTGGCAGGCGTATACGATATCTGCACCCGGTTAAAATGTACATTTTTATAAGCTTGATATATTTTGTGCTTTTATTTCAAACCAGCTTTAAGCCTGTTAAGATTACTGAAACAGATAACAAAAAGGAAAGCAAAAAAACCTTGGTCGAAACAAATAAAAAGCTTGATAGTGTTGCTAAAGACCCTGATATGCCTGCAATGGGTAAAAATTTTATAATAGATGCGAAAAAACAGAATGAAGCAGCTCTGGCCAATGGCGACACAGTCGACGACTATGAAGACATCCGGGACAGTAGAAAAGGATACCGGATTCCAGGCAGTACACATGACACTACCTATGCGCAATATTTAGCAGACCAGCAAAAACTTCCTTCAGCTAAGCGCAATGGCTTTATTATAAGAATGTTTAATAGAAAGGCTTTGCAATACAGGCAAGAATATGGTTCACGAACTAAAGAGGTGGTTTTAGAAGAATTTAAACATAACGTTCCTAAAATGATGTTTTTGATATTGCCACTATGCGCCTTAATATTCCAAATTGCCTTTTGGAGAAACAGAAAGTACTATGTTGAGCACTTAATATATACATTCCATTTGCATTGCTTTCTTTTCCTGTTTTTGTCTATTATAATGCTGCTTGAAATAATCTTGCCATCAAGCTGGGGGTTAAATAATTGGTTAACCACAATTGCCACAGTTGTTATTATATGGTATCTATACAAGTCGATGCGGGTGTTTTATAACCGCCCCCCTTTTAGAACCATAACTAAGCTTATCGGGGTTTCACTTGTGTATTCCATTGTTTTTGCATTTGGTATCACATTTGCATTCATAATTACAGCTTTGCTGTTGTAGTTATCTAATTTGCAAAAGCATCAAGTGCAATGGTAGGTTTACCTGTATTATCAAAGGCTCCCAAGCCATAACCCTGCCAGTTATAAGCTTCAGGTTCCCAATAAAAAACACCCAAGCCCTGCTTATTATTTACCGATTTAACTTTACTTATTATATCTGTCAAAAAGCTCTGGGTAGTCGCTGGCTGATCTGCTTCCATGCCTACTTCAACAATCATTACAGGTGTGCTGTAACGTGTTACCATATCATTCATATTGGCAAGGCATTGCGCATCTAAAGTGGTGTAGTTTGATATTGTGGGATATAATGACATTCCAATAATATCCCATTTCGCACCATTAGCTTTCAACCCATCAAACATCCACTCAAAAAGGCTATTGTCAAAGCCGTTTGATATATGTACAATAACTTTGGTTGACGGGCTCACAGATTTCACAGCATTATAACCGCTAGTTATTAAAGCGGCAAAAGTTGCCATGTTGGTTGAGGCACGGCCATCTTCCCATAACATACCATCATTTGTTTCGTTGCCTACTTGTACCCAAGTAGGTGTAATACCATTCATTTTTAAGGTGTCCATTACCCCAATAGTATACGTACTGAGCGTTGTAATTAAATTGGCAGTAGTAAGGCTTACCCAGGCAGCCGGTTTATTTTGATCTGCCGGATCAGCCCATACATCGCTGTAATGAAAATCTACCATTATTTTCATGCCCGCATTTTTAGCCCTGATCGCTTTTTTAACAAGGTCTGCCGTATTACACCAGCCATTTGTTGGGTTTACCCAAGCCCGCAACCTTATTGAGTTAAAACCAAGGCTTTTCATTAATGCAAAAAGATCTTGCTGATTACCATTTTTATCATAAAACTTATAGCCTGAAGCTTCCATTTGAGTAACCCAGCTTACATCTGCTCCTTTTGCGAAGGTAGTATCGGTAATCACTACCGGTTTAACAGTAGCGCTGGAATTATTTTTTGAACAACAAAAATTTAGGCACACGAATAAAAACCCGCAGATCCAAACAGCTTTTTGCATGATGATAATTTAAAAAAGATTATAATTTGGTTATTGAGCTGCAATATAAGAATTATTTATAAATGTTAAATAAACATTTATAAATAATAATGCACCTTATCCCATTACTAATCAAAAGAATAAGAAGAGAATAAGCTATACGAGATTGTTAAGCTAAGCATATTCATACTGGTGTGCTCGTTTGTAGGTGGCCCATAACTTAACTTGTTAATACCTGCTTCGTATCTAACATCT
The DNA here is from genome assembly GCF_013408825.1 of Mucilaginibacter tundrae. GTDB lineage: Bacteria > Bacteroidota > Bacteroidia > Sphingobacteriales > Sphingobacteriaceae > Mucilaginibacter. Next base: position 60,334 of record NZ_JACCBZ010000004.1, on the reverse strand, counting down.
ATCGCCACATCATGAAGATCAATCCCTCCACCCAGTTGCCAGGCATAATTTTGGTCCTGATAATTTATTCGCCCTCCAGAACCAAACTCCTGATCATTCTGTAACCTGAATATTAAGGACGGGCCGGTATAAAATCTGATCCCTAAATTTTCATTACCAATCTTACCGCCAAATAAAAGAGGAACATTAAATGTGGTAAAATGAGATTTATTTATGTTCCCGTCAGCTTCCTGTCTATTATTAATGGTAACAGTTGTTTTTTCAAGGTACATTTCAGGTTGAAAGTTGAACCCCAAACCACCAAACCTTGCATAAATACCGCCTAAATATCCCGGATCACCTGTGGTTTTATAATCGGTTGTGGATGGGAAAGCTGACAACGTACCTCCGGCTTTAACGCCGAATTCAAAAGTTGGTAAATATTGCGCGGATACCCATCCGCAGCTAAGCAAACAAATACATAAAGTAAATAATACTTTCTTCATATCAATCATAAAATGGGCAGGTTTGGTTATCTTACATAACTAACCTAAAATACCACATGTAGAATGGTGACTAAAAGTATAAAAATTAATCAATATTAAAAGGATAATTTGCCCTGGTAGTAATCCAATATCTTACTGTAAATAAAATAATCATACCTGGCGCTGATTAAATTGAGGTTAGCGGCATCCATATTGTTCTTGGCAATAATATAGTCTACAGAAGTTAATACGCCTGAATCATACCTTATTTTTGAAATCCTAAAACTTTCCGAGTAAGCCGCTACCTGATCTTTTAGTGCCTGATATTTATTGTAAGCAGATGTCATGTTATAAAATGCTTGCTCTACACTTTGTTGCAACTGAATTTTAGTGTTATCCTCAATATATTCATTATTGAGCAGCGTAATTTTAGCAAGTGCAACCGCGTTCTTTTTAACCCGGTTATTAAATATCGGTATGTTTAATGTTAACCCTACATAAGTTCCATAATTGTTTCGCAATTGACTCACGTAATTAATATTTTGGTAAGAATAGTTGGCTCCAGTACTGTAAACTTGTTGCTTTCCTGATGGTGAATTAATATAGGCACCGGTGGGCACACTTGTAGAGTCGACAAATACAGCCTTTTGTCCAGCGCTGGAATAATATGTATTCACACCTCCAGACAGTGCTAAAGAAGGAAATAAATATCCCTTTGCTTGTTTTACTCCTTTTTCAGCACTTAGTCTTCTTAAGGTTACAGCTTTAACTGAAGCAAGCTGCTGCAATGCTGTTTGATAAACCTGATCGGGGTTGATACCATAATCTCCGGCCAAATCCTCCGCATTTAATGCCTGTAATGTAACATCCTTATTGTAAGGAATATTCATTAATTGAAATAAAGTTACCAGCGATGATACTACATTGTTTTGTGCGTTTACAACTGCTACCTGACTGCCGGCTTCTGAGCCTTTAAGATCGTATAAATCGGATGCTGCTTTATTTGCGCCCTGGCTTTCTAATATTTTAGATCGTTCTACTTGCTCATTGGCAACCGCGAGCTGGCTTTTGGTTTGATCTAATTGTTCCTCGTTATCAAGCACCAGCAAATAGGTGGTTATTACATTTAATGTCACCTGATCTTTGGCTGATTGAAAATCCATTTTTCCTGCCTGATAGGCCAGTCGGGTTTGTTTTACTGCATTTTGATAAGCCAGCCCATTAAATAAATTTAAATTGGCAGTCAGCCCATATTGATCTGATGTTAATGACTGATCTACATAAGTATTGGTTATTGGATTAATACCCCTGCCCTGGTTAAGGGTACGTTCCGCTAGCCCATTAATAGATGGCAACATGTTTTCCTTAGCCTGTAGGTAACTTATGCTATCTGTTGATATGCTTAATCCGTTTTGCTTAACCTGCAGGTTATTTTTAATAGCGATATCAACACATTCTTGTAGTGATAGCACATTGTTTTGTTGTTGGGCATTAACCCTTATGCAGGTTAATAGTAAAAATAGGATGAGGATATATTTTATAAAAGACATTATATTTACTTTTTATAACAATCAAAGTTGTTTTGATGATTCGATGCGGCCGTCTAACAAATTAATAATGCGGCTGCCATATTCGGCATTTTTTTCAGAATGGGTTACCTGGATAATAGTAACGCCATCTTCCTTATTCAATTTTTTAAATAATTGCATAATTTCTTCACCCTGTTTGGAGTTAAGGTTACCGGTAGGCTCATCAGCCAATAACAATTTAGGGCCTGCAATTAACGCCCTTGCTATACCAACTAGTTGCTGCTGCCCGCCTGATAATTGCGCAGGGAACAGATCCTTTTTACCAACGATCTGAAAACGATCCAGCATATCGGCTACCATAGCTTTGCGTTCGGCACTTTTAAAATCCTGATAAATTAGCGGGGTTTCGATGTTCTCATAAACTGTAAGTTCATCAATTAGGTGATAAGCCTGGAAAACGAAACCTATGAATTTTTTATAGAGCGCCGAGCGCTGTTTATCTTTAAGTTGATGCACAGTTTCGCCCGCGAAATAATGATAACCGCTTGATGGCTCATCAAGCATACCAATAATGTTTAACAAGGTTGATTTGCCAGAGCCCGATGGCCCCATTATAGAGATAAACTCACCGGCTTCAACCTCAAGGCTGATATCATTAATCACAAAATTGCGGGTGCCCCCCGCCTGGTAAAACTTTGAAATATGTTGAAGTGATAACATTTGATAATTATTTATTTGATGATATAAGTATGAATAACATACCAAGAATTTAACTTACTAACAATCAGTATAATAAACCAAAATCACAAATATAAACTGTTCGCTAATGCAACAGGATGCGTTCGGTTATGATACAGTTATTTCGCTAGCTATTCGTTCCTTAAACTTTTAACCGGATTAGCAATCGCGGCCTTAACTGACTGAAAACTTATGGTAATAAATGCGATTAACATGGCAACGCTTCCGGCTAAAACAAACACCCACCATTGCATATTTATACGGTAAACAAAACCTTGTAGCCATTTACTCATTGCATAATAAGCTATAGGCGAAGATATAATAATGGCCAAACCTACAAGTCTCAAAAAATCCCATGAAATAATGCCGAGTATGCTTGTTATGCTCGCACCTAATACTTTGCGGATACCAATTTCCCGGGTACGCTGTCTGGTGCTGAAGATAACCAATCCGAATAATCCAAGGCAAGATAAAAAAATAGTAATAAATGCAAACACAATTAATATATCGCTGGCTCTTTGGTCGTTTTGGTACAGCTCATCATATTCCTGATCCAAAAAATGCATATCGAATGGGCTATCAGGAAAAAATGATTTCCAATCACGCTCTATGCCATTTGTAGTGTTTAACATATCCTTACCAGATACCTTAACCAACAATTTGCCAAAATAATCATATTCGGGAAAAATGGCTATAGGTGTGATCTTTTGATGTAAAGAAGCAAAATTAAAATCGCTCGCCACCCCTCTAATTTCACCCTGCCGGCCATTCATCGAAATTTGCTTTCCAATTGCATCATTAGGTTTCCAACCTAATGATTTAACAGCTGATTCATTAAGTATAAAACTATAAACACGCTTTTGATAATTGGTATCTAATACGCGTTGTTCATCTCCCAATGTAAAATCGTTGCCGGCAATCAGCTTTATTCCCAGCGTATTTATAAAATTCCTTTCCACAGGTATACCGGTTACCATCATGTTCAAGTTGCCGGTAGCACCTTCAGCTTTATCTATTGTGTAACCTCCCGCTATATTTACAGGCGAATCATAAGATGCGCTTACATTTTTAATATCTGGCTGCTGAATAAGCGCTGTTCGTAAGGCTTGTATTTTATTATAAGACGCGCCGCCAATATCCAATACAATAACATTTGATCTGTTTACGCCTGTATCTAAGTGTTGAATGTAATCCATTTGCCCTGCGGCAACTATAGTGCCTATAATAAAAAATACAGATACAGCGAATTGAAATACCACTAATGATTTACGCAAAGTACTGTTTCCTGCATTACCGCCTGATTTACCCCTTAATATTATTATTGCTTTAAAAGCTGAAAGATATAAAGATGGATATGTACCCGCTAAAAGAGTGACACTTACAAATATCCCAATCAGTAATAAAACCAACACATTTATATCCCAGGTTTGAAAACCCAACTGATGACCAATAAGATTACTAAACCATGGGAAAATTAGCCATGCCAGCATTGTCCCTGTCATAATTGCACATAGTGTTATAATGGCGGCTTCTGTAAGAAATTGAATAAATAATTGGCCCCGTAAAGCTCCCATCACTTTTCGCACCCCTACCTCATGTGCCCGCTCTATCGATTTTGCCGAGAAAAGATTTAAAAAATTAACGCAGGCCAACAAAAGCAATATCAATGCAACTGATGACAGTATATAAATATCACGGATGTTTCCGGCGGGCACCAAATTGTCATTGGCTTTGCTGTATAAATGCACACGGGTTAGGGGTTCCAACGTAAATTGCAGCCGGTGGTCTTTATCCCCATCATTCTTAAACAGATTATCTGTATAGGCATTTATTTTTTGCTCGGCACTTTTAACTTTAGTGCCTGGTTTTAACAAGAAGTAGGAATAATCATTTGCTGAATCCCATTTTCTAGTTTTTGACCGGCTGAGCATAGCATAATTCCCAATCAGGTCAAACTTTATTTGTGAGTAAGCCGGAACGTCTTTTATTACTCCGGTTATCAGCATGCTGTTAACATTATTTACCTTTAGTATTTTACCTATCGGGTCGTCATTGCCAAAATATTTTTTTGCTGTTGATGCAGAAATAACAACTGAATTAATCTGATTGAATGCAGTTAAAGAGTTACCTTCCAGAAAATCAAAACTGAATATTTTAAAGAAAGATTCATCGGCCATCAATATATTGCGCTCATTAAACAATTTGTCGCTGTATTGCACTGTTGCAGGTTTGTAACCCGAATAATTAAAAATACGCGCACCGTCTGCTATTTCCGGCAGCGCCTGCTTAAATACGGGAACCGGTGCTGATGGAGTTATCGCATTAATTATTTCCTCGTTATTATTTGTGGATTTTATATGTTGAACTAACCTGACTATCCTATCTGCTTTATCATTAAACCTATCATAACGCAACTCATTCATTATATAGGTAGAAAGCAATAAAAAGCAGCCTACACCAATAGCTAGCCCGGTTAAACTTATTAATGATGTTAATTTATTTTGCAATAAAAACCGCCAGGCGGTCTTCAGGTAATTTTTTATCATATCAAACCAATTATTTTAGTAATTATTCCGAACGTAAACTTTTAACCGGGTTAGCAATCGCAGCCTTCACCGTTTGAAAACTTGATACAAAAACAGCAGTTATAATCATTCCAGCACCGCTTAATACAAATATCCACCAACTTATATTGGTGCGGTCGGCAAAGCTTTGCATCCATTTATTCATGGCCCACCAGGCAATCGGTGTTATCACCACAAAAGCTATCAAAATAAGCGAAACCATTTCTGTCGACAGCAATGTTACTATTTGAGCCACTGACGCGCCAAGCACTTTACGTACCCCAATTTCCTTTGTACGTTGGTTTGTAGTATATATAGCAAGCCCTAACAAGCCGAGGCAACTAATAAATATAGATAAACCTGTAGCCCAGGCCAGCAATGTGGCTGTATGCTGTTCACTCACATAAAACTTGGCTATGTTGTCATCAAAAAACTTATAATCGAAATCATCATCCGGGTAAATCTGCTTCCAGTAAGTACCCATTTGAGCAATGGCTGTTTTCCATTCATTGCCACCCGGCGTTTCGGGTTTTAATGCAACATGTAACCTGGCGGAATTGTATGTCTGATTGCCTTCTAGAATTGCTAATGGGGTAATACTTTCATGTAAAGACATTTGATTAAAATCTCCTACAACACCAATCACTTGCATAGTTTTGTCACCATTAAACTTTTCTATTTGCTTACCAACCGCCTCAAGAGGATGTTGCGGATTAATTAAACGGGCATAAGTTTCATTAATTAAAAAACCACTCGTACTATCGGATGCTCTTAAATTTCGACCTGCAAGTAATTTAATATGGTAAACATTGATATAATTTTCATCACCATACTTTTCATCTAATTCAATTTTTACCTCTTTTTTGCCATCTCTGTAAGTACTTTCTGTTGAATTACTGCCATCTTCAGATGGAGGCGGGCCGCCTAAACCAGCTAATGATACTTGTGGTATTGAACGTATGTAATCAATCAGTAATTTATTTTTTTTAATGGTGAGGTTTTTCCAAGGAGCACTTATAATTAATATAGCATCTTTTTTAAAACCCATATCCTTGTGCATAACATAATATATCTGCTTGCTCACCAATATGGTAGCCATTATAAAAAACTGCGCTATAATAAATTGTGTGATGGTTAAGAATTTACGCAAATAAGCATTACGGCTTTTACTACTATTGGACACCGATTGATTTTTAAGCACCATAATTGGGTTATAACCAGACAGTAATATAGCCGGGTAAAAACCCGATAGCAAGCTTACTACAACGGTTAACACAACTAAAAACAAGATAAGATCACGCTGGCCAAGTAAGTTAGCACTAATACCAGGCGAAATAAAATCGGCAAACAGCTTCAAAATCAACGGGGCTAGGACAATTGATATAATTACAGCTACTAATGTTATAAAAAACGTTTCGCTTAAAAACTGCAATATAAGTTGCTTTCTGCTGCTGCCCATGGTTTTGCGGATGCCAATTTCTTTTGCGCGTTGCGTGGCTTGCGCGGTGGTTAAATTCACAAAGTTTATGCAGCCCAATAAAAGCAAAAATGACGCTATTGCCAATAAGCCATATAACGTGGTTTTACTTGCAATCCTGTCATCAAAAAAGTTATAGTAATTCTCGTTAAAGTGCATATCACTTAGGGGCTGTAAGTGATAGGAATGCGATACACCCGCCCGCTCTTTATAATTCTTACTAAATATGTCGTTTATCTGCTTTTCTATATGTGCTGTTGTTGTTTTGGGTGATAACTTCACAAAAAGTTGTGATTCAGAGTTTGTAGCCCCCCATTTTGTGAGCTGCAACTGATCAGCAATTGTTTTATTAGCTTGGTTGGTGCTATATGATATAAAATCATGAAAATTGAAATCAGTGTTCTCTTTAATAGTTTGAACAATACCTGTAACTGTAGTTTTCAAGGTATCGTAAGTCACTATTTTGCCAATCATTTGGTCGTAAGATAATGTTGGAAAGTATTTTTTAGCTTGATCGGATGTTAACACTACCTGATTGGGAGCGTCCAAAGCTTGTTGAACTGAACCTGCAAGCCATTTGTATTCAAATATTTTAAAATAGTTTCCATCGGCTAATACTATGTTCTCCTGATTTTTAAACCGTACAGGTACATCTGTATTTCCGGGAATGAATACATCCGGTTGTCCCAATGTAAAAAATGGAGCGACAACATCTATACCCGTAACCTGAGTTTTTACAGCCCCCCCCATAGGGCCACAAACTCCACTGTTAAACCCAGCGTCGCCCGAATAAGTATAGTTGGTTACAACCCGATATATTCTATCGCCATCCTTATGGAACTTATCAAAAGTAAAATCAAAATGAACAATTAGGTAGATTACCACCGCTGCGCTGATCCCTATTGAAAGGCCGACAACATTGATAAACGTAAACAGCTTATGACGCCCAAAGCCTCGTAATGCAATTTTTAAATAGTTTTTGAACATAGCGATAAGGTATTATTCAGAACGTAAACTTTTTACCGGGTTTGCTATCGCGGCCTTAACAGATTGAAAACTGATTGTAACAAAAGCTATAAGCATTGCCATTAAACCGGCAATTAAAAATAACCACCATTCTATACTTATACGGTAGGCAAAATCCTGCAGCCATTTGCTCATAGCGTACCATGCAACTGGCACCGCAATTACAATAGCAGCCAATATCAAAAACATAAACTCTAATGCTAAAAGCTTTACTATTCCTGCAACACTTGCTCCCAGAACTTTTCTAATGCCTATTTCACGCGTTTTTACTTGGGCCGAATAAGTAGCCAGCCCAAACAACCCTAAACAAGATATTATAATAGCTATTGAAGCAAAAAGATTAAACAATACCCCCGTTTGTTGTTCGGTTTTATAAAGTTTGCTAAAGCTTTCATCTAAAAAAGTATAATTAAATGGCGTATTGCTGTTGTATTGTTTCCATATGGCTTGTGTAGCAACAATAGCCTTTTGCGCATCGCCACCAGTTGTTTTTATATACATATCCCAACCATTACTGGTATTATACATAAATACAGCGGGTTCAATTTTCTTTCGCATAGATGAAAAATGAAAATCCTTCACCACTCCAATAATAGTTCCCTTAACGGTTTGAATGCGTAATCTTTTCCCTATCGGCTCATGCATGTTCATTGCCTCAACAGCAGTTTCATTCACAATTAAGTGATTAGAATCGGCTATTGCTCCGGTAAACGCGTTCCCCTGTAACATCCTAATCTTAAAAAAAGATATAAAGTCTTTATCGATTTCCATTGGGTGAAACAAAAGATTCGAATTTGCGGGCTTACCATCCCAATCGTTATCGCCTGTCCAATTATTATAATCAATAATATTTCCGCTTGAACGTGTTACGGCTATTATCCCGGGCTGCTTTAATAATTCGTTTTTTACAGCATCATAATGCGGCATTATGCCATGCATACTCAGTGATATTACATTCTCTTTATTAAAGCCAAGATCCTTATCACGGATATATTTAAGCTGTTTACCAATAATGAATGTGCTGATTATAAGCACAATAGACGCCGAAAATTGTGTTATTACCAACATCCTGCGAAAAGACGCATTACCCATGCCTGCTGTAAGCCTGCCTTTAAGCGCCTTCAATGGTTCAAATGACGAAAGTAGTATTGCCGGATAAATACTAGATGCCGCCAAAGTGATGATTAATGTAATTACAATACAAAGCCATATATGATAATTGCTTAAATTTAAAGCAAGTTGTTTGCCAGAAAATTGGTTGTAGTATGGTAATAAGGCATACATCAATCCTATAGCTAGGATTGTTGCTATCAAAAACATCAATGTCGTTTCCGCCATAAACTGAAAAAATAACTGCGCTTTGCCCGCCCCTATTATTTTGCGCATGCTTACCTCTTTGGCACGAAGCATTGACCGCGCTGTAGATAGATTTACATAGTTTATGCAAGCAATTATCAATATCAAAATAGCTACTATGGCGAAAGTATTTACAGTTTTTATGCCTCCGTCGCTGCCATCTGCTTTGTATAGATGTATGTTTAATAATGGCTGTGCAATATATGGTACGGGCGCATCGTCAGGCTTATTTCGCTCATGTATCTTTTGCAGGCTTTTTTGAAGTTTGGCGATATTGGTGTTTGGCTTTAATAGCAGGTAAGTATCATAATTAAAGCTGATCCAATCCACATCCATTGAAGCAATACGACCAGTTCCGTTGTACCGCGTGCTGTTTTTAACATAAGCCATCTGGTTTAAATACGAAAGTGGTAAAAACACATCAAATTTTATACTGGAATTGTTAGGCGGATCATTTATTACCCCTGTCACTTTAAAAAGCTGGGGCTGATCGATTATAGACAGTACTTTGCCCAATGGATCTTCATTTCCAAAATATTTTTGAGCTACTGTTTTAGTTATGATTATAGAATTATTATCTAAGAACGGCTTTTGGGCGTCACCCTCTATCAGGCTGAAGTTAAAAACAGAAAAAAATGACGGATCGGTAAAAGCGCCGTTTTCATTAAAAATTTTGTCCTGGTATTTAAAGGTAGTGCTACCAAAATCTTTTACCCGGACCGCATCTTTAACTTCGGGTAACTCATTTTTAGCAGATGTGGCAACCGGGGCTATAATGGCAGAAAATATTTGTTCCGTTGGGCCGGAGCCTCCCCTGATACCAATTTTATAAATGTTAGGAGCCTTAGTATTAAATTTATCAAAGCTTAATTCATCCTGCACCCAAAGCAATATAAATAATCCTACAACCAGGCCAACGGTTAAACCCACAATATTTATTACCGAATAAAATTTATTATTACGGATGTTGCGCCACGCTGTTTTAATGTAATTTTTTATCATGATTGATGAATTTAATAATTAAGATAATTACTCGTTTCGCAAACTTTTTACCGGATTTGTTAATGCTGATTTTATGCCTTGGTAGCTCACCGTAACGAGCGTAATTAATAAACCACCCAATGCGGTTATGACAAATATCCACCACGATAATGCAGCTTGATAATAATAATGCCTTATCCAGTTGTGCATAAAGTAATAGGCCGTTGGGATTGCAATAAGTATAGAGATACTTACTAGTACCACAAACTCCTGTGACATTAATTGCCATAAACTAAACACCGATGCTCCCAATACCTTTCGTATACCGATTTCTTTGGTTCGCTGCTCAGCCATAAATGAAGCCATGCCAAACAACCCCAAACAACTAATAAATATGGCTAGTATTGTAAAGAAACCAGCCAGTTTTCCGGTGCGTTCTTCGTCGTCAAATTTTTTGGCGTATTCGCTATCAGTAAATTGGTAATCGAAGGGGCTATCGGGATCATATTGTTGAAAAATTGCATTGATTTTCGCGATAGCATCATGAGTACTAATATTTGGATTGATCCTGATCGACACTATATTACCGGGAAAATCGATAATAAAAAATATAGTAGGTGTAACCCGTTCATAAGGTGAAGCCATTACCAGATCCTTAACTACACCTATAATTTTATAATTTCTTCCATCCTTTTTAACCGTTTCGCCAACGGGATGGGAGAAGTTCATAAACCTTGCGGCGGACTCATTCAATATTATACCCGATGAATCTGTTATAAATTCTTTTGAGAAATCACGACCATCAATTACTTTCCAGTTTACTGTTTTCCCAAAATCAAAGCTTACCGGTATTATCCCAAAATCATCCTGCAATCCGGCCGGTTTATTGCGCCATGATAAACCGCTTTCGCGTTGCCATACACCTGTTAACGGGCTGTTTGATTCAGCAATATTTGTTATCGCACCTGATTTTAATAAATCGTATTTTATTGCGTCAAAGTGTTTATGAATAACGTCTGTTCTTAGTTGGGCCTGAATTAACCCCTCTCTGCCATAACCAACAGGCCTGTTCTTGGTAAATTGTACCTGCCGAAAAATGACAACAGTACCAATAATTAAAGTGATAGAAACCGTAAACTGAAGTACTACCAGCACTTTACGTGGCAACTTTGCGTAAGGGCCAGCGTTAAAGGCACCCTTTAACACTTTTACAGGTTTAAATGAGGAAAGGTATAATGCGGGATAGCTACCTGCCATTATGCCTGTTAGCAAACTACAAATTATGGCTATTATCCAAAATACCGGGGCATCCCACAAAATAACAAGTTGTTTATCCGCTACTTGATTAAACCAGGGCAATGCAAGCTGCACAAGTATTAGTGAAATAGCAAATGCAAGGCTCGACATCAATAATGACTCAGTATAAAACTGGCCAATCAATTGTTTACGGTCTGAGCCTAATGTCTTTCTTACACCCACCTCCTTAGCTCTTTTTTCTGATCGTGCGGTACTAAGGTTCATGAAGTTGATACAAGCCAGTATCAACACAAACAAACCAATAACACCAAACATCCAAACAAATTCTATCTTGCCGCCAATGTTTACACCATTAAAATACGCAGAATACAGGTGCCATCTGCTCATTGGGTTCAGAAAAAGAACGGGATTAAATGACGCGCCTATTTTATCGCCTTGCGCCAATATGCTTCTTAGCTTCGCGTATTTTATATCGGCTGATACTTTATTTACATCCACACCGGGATTCATTTGCGCGAATAACTCCCAGCTATTATTGCCCCATTGTGTGGCAGCTCGTTTTAAATAGGGAAAAGTTGTCATAAACAAATCCCACGGCGCTATGAAAGCTACATCATTAAACGACGTATTTTGCGGCATATCCTCATATACCCCCGTTACTTTAACATTTAATGTATTATCTATTTTTATTAGCTGATTCATCGGATCAGCATTGCCAAACATCGCTTTAGCTAATGATGAAGAAAGCATAATAGACGAAGGATCACTTAACCCAGATCGGTTCCCTCTTATCATCTTTAAGGTTAACAAATCCGGAGCCTGGGCTTGCATAAATTTGCCCGAATGATTTAGCTTTTTATCTTCGTGAGAAATTGTATGTTGATCAGTATAAGTTGATAAAACTATATATTTAAAATCCTGACCATAGTCCTGTCGAAGTTTTGCTCCTAACGGGATTGGTATATCTACTTGTGTTATCGTGTTATGATTGATTGTTTGGTGCTGCATCACCTGTACAATATGATCATAGCTAGGGAAATACTTATCATATGATAACTCATCATATATCCATAATGAAATCAGCATAACTACCGCCATGCCTAACGATAGGCCAACCACATTAATAAAAGTATGTACCTTGTTTTTCACTAGGTTACGCCATGCTATTTTTAAATAGTTTTTTATCATGATCTTATTAATATTATTCGCTACGTAAACTGTTAACCGGGTTCGCGATTGCTGCTTTAATTGACTGAAAGCTAATTGTAATAAATGCAATTAATATTGCTGCAAAACCTGCAATGGCTATTACCCACCATTGTATGTTTATGCGGTAAGCAAAATCCTGGAGCCATTTTTGCATCAAATACCAGGCAACTGGTGAGGCAATAAGTATAGAAATACACACCAATTTTATAAAATCAAGCGATAACATACTTGCTATATTCATTATACTGGCACCTAATACTTTACGTACACCTATTTCTTTAGTGCGTTGCTCAGCAGCATAGGCGGCTAAACCAAATAAACCTAAACAAGCTATTAAGATGGCTAAAGTGGTGAAGGCTATAAATATCGTCCCGATGCGTTGCTCTGAACGGTACATGGCGTCAAAGTCCTGATCCATAAAGCTATATTGTAAATGCGCTGGCGTAAAATCTTTCCATTTAGCTTCTATCTGCGAAAGCAGCGCAGGTATATTGACGGTATTTACTTTAATGCTTAAACTGCTATTGTCGGTATTAAGCTGCATCACTACAGGCGAAATATTATCGTGTAACGAGCTGAAATTAAAATCCTTAACCATACCAATAATGGTGTAAGGTTTATAGGTTGGATTAGGGCCACCTGATGATCTATAAACAATTTTATTCGCCGGATCAGTAAAACCAAGGAATTTCGCTGCGGTTTCATTGATCACAATAGCATTGGAATCCGATGGCATTTGAGCAGAAAAATTACGGCCAGATTTTATTTTCATCCCCAATGTGCTGATATAATCTTCGTCAACACTCCATATTTGCGGGAATAATGATTTCTTAGGGTCAGCAACGGCTTCTTTATAAAATATACCAGTACCACGGCTTGATTTAACAGGCAGATAACCACTCAGCGTAGCATTGGTAACGCCAGGCAATTGTTTTATTTCTTGTTTAAATATTTTTGCATGGTCGCCTAATTCAAAAGCATGTTGAATAATAAGTACCTGGTCACGGTTATAACCCAGATCGCGATTTTGAATGTAGTGCAGTTGGTTATAGATAACCAAGGTACCAATGATCAGGAAAATGGAGATCGAAAATTGCAACACCACTAAAAAGCTACGTAAGGCACCACCTTTAAAGCCTGCTGATATTTTTCCTTTTAGCACCTGCATAGGATTAAATGCCGATAAAAAGAATGCGGGATATAAACCCGCTAAAAAACCGATTAACAAAATTGCTATTAACGCCGATGGTGCCAACCAAACAAGTGTGTGACTGCTGATAACGATGTTTTTACCCGCAAAGTGATTGAATGCCGGCAGTAGCAACAGTGCAGCAGCCAAGGCTATAACTACCGCTATAAAAGTAACCATAGTTGATTCGGCTAAGAATTGAAGCACGAGATGTTTACGTGGCGAACCTAATACCTTGCGTACCCCTACCTCTCGTGCACGGTTAGCTGAACGCGCGGTAGATAGGTTCATGAAGTTTACACAAGCTATCAGCAATATAAATATAGCGATAGCCGAAAAAATGTACACGTACTCAATGTTTCCGTTTATACCAAGTTCTCCTGTTACCGTTGGGTTAGAATGCAGGTGTATATCAGTTAACGGAATCATATTCAGCCTAAAAAAGCTGCCATTCTTTTCAAAGGTATCGTAGCTCATGTTAAGCTCCTGCTGCATTTGGCCGCCACTGTATTTCCTTAAAAACTGTGGGAATTGAGCTTCCAGTTTTTTATAATTAGCGCCTTTACGCATCAACACATAGGTATTATAATCGCTGCGCAGCCACTCTATCGACCGGCTATCCGGGTTAGATGCCATCGACACCAAAAAATCTGCATGAAAATGTGATTGTTCGGGTATATTTTTAATTACCGCGGTAACCTTAATAGGTTTTTGTAGATTACCGTCAATAATTAAATTTTCGCCAACCACATTTAACCTGCCAAAATATTTTTTAGCCATATCTTCGGTAATAACTACTGTATTTGGCTCGGTTAAAGCTGTTTTTTTATCACCATAAATTACTGGCAATGTAAATACATCAAAAATTGAAGGGTCGGCAAACAAAGCGTTATCTTCTAAAATGCTTTCAGTGCCTTTGGTTACATGCATGTCGCCAATTTTTTTAAGCCGGACAGCATTTTCCACATCAGGAAAATCAGTCTTTAAGGTTTGGGCAAGCGGTGCCATGCAAACGGCATACTGTACTTTATTGTCACCTAATTTCAGATCTTCGTTTACACGGTAAATGCGGCTGGCGTTTACGTTGTATTTATCATAGCTCAGTTCATCAACCACATAAAAGACTATAAGCAAACAGGCTGCAAGCCCTAAAGCAAGCCCAAGCACATTAATTGCGGTAAACCCCTTATTTTTTTGCAGGGAACGAAAAGCCGTTTTTATATAATTCTTTATCATGATGATGGTTGGGTTAGATGTTGAAATTGATTATTCGCTTCGCAAACTTTTTATCGGATTAGCCAATGCTGCAGTTAACGCTTTATAACCTACCGTTATCCATGCAATAATTACTGAAGCTAAAATTGAGACAATGAAAATACCGGGCCCAAAAGGATATCTATAAGTAAAGGTCATCAACCATTTATGCATCACATACCAACCTACCGGTGCTGAGATAGCGAAGGCAACCAATATTAATACAGTAAACTCTTTTGAAAAAAGGTAAACAATACTGCTTATTGATGCACCAAGTGTTTTGCGGATGCCAACTTCCTTGATGCGTTGTAACGCCATAAATGATATCAGCCCATATAAACCCAAACAAGAAATAAATATGGCTATCCCCGCGAATATTTTATAAAGCTGCGACAGTTGATCTTCACTTTTATAAAAATCAGCTATTTTTTTGTCAAGGAACTTATATTCATATACATAGTCAGGGAATGTGCCACTCCAAATCCTTTCAATAGATGATAGTGTTTGCTTCATATCCGCAGGCTGAACCTTGACATTAATAACCTGATAAACATCTTTATAACATGCCATAATAACCGGCGGAATTTGCTTTTTTAGTGAAGTAACATTAAAGTCTTTTACTACACCAACAATCAGTGCTTTTTTACCCTGTACAGTTATCGATTTATTAATGGCATCATTAGGATTCAAAACACCTAATTTCTTAAGCAGCATTTCATTTACCACAATTTCATGAATAGTATCTGTTTTTATATAAATGCGACCAGCAGCCATCTTTAAGCCATATAGCTTAAAGTATTCGGGATCAGCCCATTTCATATTCGCCTGGAAATTTGCGGGTTTAGCGGCATTGTCATAAGTAAAGTTTGAATTCCAATTAGAATTGTCCGATGGGCTGGCAAAACTGTAGCTTACATCTTTCACCCCCGGCTGTTGTAAAAGCTCGTCATGCAATGTATTGATACGGGTTAAACTAACACTATCACTTGGCATACTCACGTTAATTATAGCATCCTTGGCAAAACCCAATGACATATTTTTAAAGTAATTCATTTGGCTGATGATGACCAATGTGCCTATGATCAATACTTGCGCAATGCAAAATTGCATTACAACCAGTGCCCTTCGTAAAGAAACTCCGCTTGTGCTGCTTGCCGCGATCTTATTTTTTAAGGCTGCAATAGGATTAAATCCTGACAATATCATTGCGGGATAAAAACCAGCCAAAAACGTAACCGCGATCAGCAAAACAATAATGAATAATATTACTTGTGGATTGATCAAGAACCCGGTACTTAACTGAATATCAAGTAATTTATTAAAATAAGGTAATGCTACAAAGGCTACCGCTATGCCAATAATTATAGCGGCTAAGGTTATGATAAAAGTTTCGCTAATGTATTGAAAAACTAATTGTTCCCGTGTACTGCCTAAAACCTTGCGTATGCCAACTTCTTTTGAGCGGTTAACAGCTTGGGCGGTCGCCAGGTTAATAAAATTAACACAGGCAATCACTAATAAAAACACCCCGATTAAAGCAATTGCATCAATTTTTTCATGGCTGAATTCTCCCTCAGTATATTTACCAACATCGGCATTATAATGCAGATCCGACAATGCTTGCAATTGCATACCTCCTTTAATAGTCCCGGGAGGTACGTGTTTTTTGAAAAACCCTCCAAGTTGCTTGTTAAACTGGGCTATATTCTGATTATCAGGCATTACTATAAAACAGTAATGCTCGCCATAAACACTTGTCCAGTTATTTATATTTTCATAATAATCACTGCCTTTAACTTTGAGGGATGCGTAAGAAACAACCACTTTTAACGGAAAATCCGTGTTAATAGGCGGATCATTTAGTATACCTGTTACTTTAAGATCGGTCTTATTCTGTAGTTTAATAGTTTTTCCTATCGCGTTTTTCCAATCACCAAAAAATTTATTGGCCTCTGTTTGCGTTAAAACAACAGTATTGGGATCATTCAGCGCTGTTTTTTTATCGCCCGCCAGCCAGGTAAAATCAAATACATTAAAAAATTGCGGCTCGGTATAATAAGTGTCATCCTCTTTAAATTTCTTTATTGAGTTAGTTTTATCATCGTTAAAACTTAAAAGTGTGCCGTCAGCTTTTATTATACTGGCAACTTGTTTAAGTTGAGGGAAATCCAATCTTAGGCTTGCACCGGTTGGGAACGGCACACCACTCTCATAATCTATACCATCAGGATTATACTGTACAGACATAACCCGATAGGTATGGTCTTTTTTTGCATGAAACGTATCAAAACTGGTTTCATACTTTATAATCAAGAAGATAAGCAGACAAGCCGCCACGCCTACAGCTAATCCTACAACATTGAGGGTTGCATAACTTTTGTTATGCATTAAATTTCGCCAGGCGGTTTTTATATAATTTTTAATCACGGTAATATCTTTTATTTCTATTCGATTACTTAATTTTCTCCATCTTGCCCCCCCCTTTTACAGAGGGGCACCGGAGACATTCATTAATTAACTATATAAACTAAAAACCAATTAGTATTTTTATATCATGATGTTTTCCATCACCGTCTGCCCATCCAATAGGCGGATGATGCGGTGACTGTAACGGGCATCATGTTCAGAGTGTGTTACCATGATGATGGTTGTACCTTGCTCATTTAAATCAGTAAGCAGTTCCATTACATCATTACCGTTGCTACTGTCAAGGTTACCGGTTGGCTCATCCGCCAATATCAATTTTGGTTTGTTTACTACTGCACGGGCAATAGCCACACGCTGTTGCTGACCACCTGATAGCTGCTGCGGATAGTGGTTGCGACGATGCATGATTTGCATTTTGTCCAGCACTTCTTCTACTCTTTTTACACGCTCACCTGTTGGTACACCAGTGTAAATCAACGGCAGCTCTACGTTTTCAAACACAGTAAGCTCATCAATCAGGTTAAAACTCTGAAACACGAAACCAATGTTGTGCTTGCGCAGATCAGCACGTTTACGTTCGTTAAAATGTGCTACTTCAATATCATTAAAAACATAGCTACCTTCATCCGGGTCGTCAAGCATTCCTAAAATGTTCAGCAAGGTTGATTTTCCGCAACCAGACGGTCCCATGATAGCTACGAACTCGCCTGTATCCACATGCATGGATAGTTTGTTTAATGCAATGGTTTCTACCTCTTCGGTACGGTAAAATTTTTCGAGATTGGTAATTTTTATCATTTCCGTATTTTTATATTCCCAATGGGTGTGTGTTTTCTATATTTCTTAATTCGTTATTTACTCAAAACCAGTTCCTGCATATCGCCATAGGTATCATAGCTTGATGTAACTACTCTATCGCCCGGCTGTAAGCCGTTAGTTACTTCGTAATAGTCAGGATTTTGCCTGTTTAGTTGTATATCAACTTTATAAGCGGTTTTACCATCGGCACTTAGTTTAAAAATCCAATTACCACCTGTAGTTTGATAGAATCCTCCTTTAGGTACCAACATCGCCTGTGTTTGGTCACTTAAGGCTAACCTAATCTGTAATGTTTGGCCCCTTCTAATACCCGTTGGAACTACTCCTACAAACTCCATATCTACCTGGAATTGCCCGTTTGTAACCTGTGTAAATACTTTTTTTATTTTCAGTTTATAAGTTTTATCAGCAAATGAAAAATCGCCCATTAATCCGTTGTAAACCCGAGAGAGATAATGTTCATCTATATTCACTCTTACCTTATATCCTGATAAGACGTCAATTTCACCTAAACGTTCCCCTTTATTTATATTTTGCCCAACTTCAGCATCCATTGAAGTAAGCTGCCCATCAACAGGGGCTTTCACTATCAGGTCACCAACTTTTTGTTTCATCAGGTCGAGCGTATTTTTCATATTGTTGTATGACTCCTGCGATTGTTGTGCCTGAACTTTTACCGATGTCGAATCCTGTTTTAATATCTGCGCGTTTAGTTTTCTTTTGCTTACCGCGTAATCGTAAGCATTTAGCGCAACCTGGTATTCCTGTAAACCGATGGCCTTTTGAGCGTATAATTTTTTATCGAGCGTGTATAAACGAGTGGCTTCTTTTAAAGTGTTATCAGCATCATTTAGGTTTTGTAATTTGCCGATGGTATTTTGCTGTGCCTGGTCGCGTGATATTTGCATTTGTGTTAACACGTTAAATACCTGTGTTTGTTGATTAGCTAAGCTCAATTCAAGATCCAGATCGGATAGCTTCATGATCGGGTCGCCTTTTTTCATGTCTGTACCATCTTCAACAAATAGTTTTTCAACCCTACCGCCTTCAACGGCATCTAAGTAAATAGTTGTTATTGGCAGCACCACACCATTAACCGGGATAAACTCCTGGAATGGCCCTTTAGTAACTTCGCTAATAGTGATACGTTCAGGATCAACTGTTAATTTGCTTTTACCCGAACCAAAAACAATACATAAAGTGATTAATACAATAAGCGCCGTAACACCTGTTATAAGCATAATACGTTTACTGTTCCACTTCTTTTTTTCTATAATTCTATCCACAGTTATAATATATTTTACTATTGTTAATACAATCACATGCCACAAATTAAGGCACTGTATTACAGTTCCTTACAAGAAAAATATCCGAACATACCGTACGCTATTGTTACAGCAAGTGTTCGGTTATGATACAGTGTAATGTAAGCAAACTATGTAAAAAAGCTGTTTTACAGGCATTTGGATTTGGCGCAGGTTTTTTGCTTGTTTGGTATAAGATGATAAGCTCCTATATTTATAGCAATAGTTAACGGCACTTATTATTTGCAATTAAAACAATGAAAAGCTAATTTGAGCATAACTATCAAAAGAATACAAAACCTAATATCCGCGAAGCAAACAAAAGAAAATGATTTTAAAAAAAGCCACCATATTAATTGTTGATGATGATACAGATGTGTTAACTGCTGTTAAATTGCTGCTCAAAACTGAAGCGCAGGAAATCATTACTGAAAAAAATCCGGAAAACCTGAATTCGCTTTTACAGCGCAACCAGATTGATTTGGTTTTGCTGGATATGAACTTCAACAGCGCCATTAACACCGGCAACGAAGGCCTATACTGGCTTAGAAAGGTTAAAGAGTGGAAGCCCAACGTTTGCGTGATTATGATTACCGCTTATGGTGATATTGATTTGGCGGTACGTTCACTAAAAGAAGGCGCGAATGATTTTGTAGTTAAGCCATGGCATAACGAGAAGTTGATTGAAACGATCAAAGATCTGCTTGATAAAAAAGAAGGATCAACACCCAAAAAAGCTACAGGTAAAAGTTCAACAGGCGAGACATCTATATTGGGTGAATCTGACGTAATGCAGGATATATTTCATAAAGTAAATAAGATAGCACCTACTGATGCCAATATTTTGTTATTGGGAGAAAATGGTACTGGTAAGGATTTGATGGCAAAAGCGATCCATGAAAGATCATTACGGGCCGACAAACCTTTTGTTAAGGTTGATGTTGGCGCATTAACGGATACATTGTTTGAAAGTGAGCTGTTCGGCCATAAAAAAGGCGCTTTTACAGATGCACGAGAAGATAGAACCGGTCGTTTTGAAGATGCCCAGGGCGGAACTTTGTTTTTGGATGAAATTGGCAATATTACCCTGCAACAGCAAGCAAAGCTATTAACCGTACTGCAAAACAGGCAGGTAACCCGTTTAGGGACTAACAAAGCTGTTGATATTGACATCAGGCTAATATGTGCCACTAACTTACCGCTAAGCGAACTGGCTAATGAAACCCGTTTCCGCAAGGATTTGATATATCGTATAAATACTGTGGAGATAAATATGCCGCCGTTGCGCCGCCGAAGTGAGGATATTGTGATTTTGGCCAAGCACTTCGCCAAATTGTACGCCACCAAATACCTAAAACCGGCCATGGATTTTGAGCCTGCAGCTTTGCAAAAGCTTAGGATGTATAATTATCCCGGCAATGTGCGCGAATTGCAATATACTATTGAGCGTGCTGTAATTATGGCCGATGACCATATTATGCGGGCAGATGACCTGATCTTTTCGATATTAGAAAGTCCTTCGGATAAATCTAATATTGACATGGATAATGTGCCATTAAGCACTATGGAAAAAAATGCCATTTTAAAGGTAATTGAAAAGCATAGTGGTAATATTACGCGCGCCGCCAAAGAACTTGGCTTAACACGTACCGCGCTATACCGAAGATTAAGCAAATATGATATTTAAACGATACGAATGGCGGCTATTGCTGCGGGTACTTTTCCTGTTCATAACCTTACTGGCTACCTCATTTATTGTTGTTAATGGCTCGACATGGTTTTTGTACCTGGCTATAACTGTCCCCCTGCTTGTTTATGAGGTATTGGATTTGATACAATTTCAGAAGAAGGCACAGGATGAGGTTAACCAGTTTGTTCAATCAATACATTATCGTGATTTTTCTAGGCATTTTGATGTGCGGAGAGCGCCAAGTGAATTAAAACCGTTACGTGAAGGGTTTAATGATATTAACTCAACCTTTAAATCTATCAGTCGCGAGCGGGAAACACAATACCAATACCTGCAAAAGATATTAGAACTGGTTGATACCGGTATCCTATCTTATGAAATAGAAACCGGCGAAACTGGTTGGATAAACGAAGCTTTTAAAAAATTACTAGGTGTACCTTATTTGAAAACCATCAATTCTCTAGAAAAAAGAGAACCTGAACTTTACCGTGAAATATCGGCGATTAAACCCGGCGACAGCAAGCTTGTAAGCATAACCCGTAACCAACAATTGGTTAAAATATTGATTACCGCCAGCGTTTTGCGTAGCGATGGTAAAGTATCAAAGTTGGTAGCCTTTCAAAACGTGAGCGAGGCGTTGGATGAAACAGAATCAAAAGCCTGGCAAAAGCTATTGAATGTAATGACGCACGAGATCATGAACTCGGTAGCGCCGATCTCATCATTAGCGGACACCTTAAAGAACCGCTTACAAAGTCCGGAGATTGCCAATAGCCCAGTGAGCGCTCATTTGGAGGACCTGGAATTAGGTATTGATACCATTAAACGTCGTAGCGAGGGTCTGCTTAAATTTACTGAAAGCTATCGCAGCCTGAATAAAATCACCAAGCTTGATCTTACCAAAATATTGGTACGCAACCTATTCGAAGATCTGAATAGTTTAATGCGCCCTACCTTGGAGAAAAAAAACATCGAATTAGAAATAATACTACGCGATCCTACTCTGGCAATTGAAGCAGATATTAACCTGATTGAACAAGTGCTCATAAACCTGGTAGTAAATGCTATTGAAGCGGTAAAAGACCGAGAAGAACCAAATATCATTCTCTCCGCAGAAATTCAGAATAATAAAACCTTAGTTAAGGTAACCGATAACGGCTTGGGCATTCCGCCGGAATTATTGGATAAGATTTTTATTCCATTCTTCAGTACCCGTAAAACTGGCAGCGGCATTGGTTTAAGCCTGTGTAAGCAGATAATGCTGTTGCATAAAGGAAACATACAGGTGCAAAGCGCTGAAGGCGTAGGGTCATCTTTTGTTATGCAGTTCCCGAATTAACAATCCAAAAACAAAGGCCTGATATATCATCAAGCCTCTGTAATTATCAAAAAAAATAATCTTTTAATCCCGGTACTTTTACCTTCTCGCATTCAACATGGCAAAAGCATCTGCCGGCGATTTCAGGTACGCTTCATGAAATTGCGCGGTAAAACCAACATGGATCTCAAAAGTATTCGATTCAAAAGCAGCTAAAAACTCGTCAGCAACTTGTTGTGGCGGGATACCATTGCTACCGCCGATTTCTGCAGAGAAATTCGTGTCAACCAGTGGTGGCATCAATTCAAACACTTTAACGTTTGATGTTTTTTCTAAACCATACCTTAATGCTTGTGTGTATGAATGCAAAGCAGCTTTACTTGCGGAATAAGTAGGCACATCATGCGATGGCGCTATTGCTAATACCGATGTAACGTTTACAATAGCCGCTTCGGGCTGTGCTTTAAGCGCAGGCAATAGTTTGTCAATTAAACGAATAACTGATAAATAGTTAGTATCTATTTCCGCACCGGCATTCTCAAACGCTGGAGCATTGTCCAATTCGTACATATAAGCCTGTCCTGCATTGTTTATCACAACACTTAGGCTGGGATGATTTTGTTGCAGATAAGCAACCAGTTTGGTCACATCATCTGCTTTGGTAACATCTGTAGCAAAATAGCTTACGTTGGCTAATTTGTCCGCAGCTTCTTTTAGCTTAGCTTCCGTTCTACCCGTGATGATAACCTGATTATTTTTTTCGCTTAGTAATTTCGCGATAGCGAAACCAATACCCGATCCTCCGCCGGTTATTAGTATAGTTTTATTAGTAATATTCATTTTATATTGTTGTTAATTTAATAGCACAATATTAAAACATAAAATATACCAATTGGTATATTTTATGTCAAATTTTTACATTTTCATTTCGGTTATTATTGATTCAACCGTAACCAGGATTTTATCCAAACAAGACTGACTATTAGTTACTTTGCTTATCATTATGCCACCTTCAACCAAAGCAATTATTGATAAAGCAATGCGTGAATGATCTAGTCCTTGTTTAAATTCGCCCGCATCAACACCGGCTTGTATCAGGTCCTGCACGCCTTTTTTCCATTTTAAAATGGCTTTAGCAGCGCGATCCTTTAATAAACTATTAGTATCATCAGCCTCAACAGCAGTATTTAAAATTGGGCAGCCTCCTACCGGGAAACTACCGCGGGTAAACTGATCATACACCTGGGCATACACCATTAATTTATCATGATAGGTTTTAGCGGATTGTATGCGTTGCTGAATTAAGCCGCTAACCTTAGCATAATTATGGTCGAACACGGCAAGTGCCACATCTTCCTTATTCCCAAAGTTGCCATAGATACTACCCTTGGTTAAACCTGTGGCTTCAGTAAGATCAGACATTGATGTGCCTGCATATCCTTTAGTATTAAAAATGCCTGCTGTAGTTTCAATAATGAACTGGCGTGTGCGGTCGGCTTTTGACAGTTTATTTTCCATATACAAATATACCAATTGGTATTATAACATCAAGAGTATAAATAATTTATAAAGCCAAAAATAAAGCCCCTTAATAAATTAAGGGGCTTTTATGCTTATTTCTTTTTATGCTCGGGTTTATGAGCACTGTATTTGTTTGATGTTACATCCGAGCGTTGCCCTCCTGAATTGCTGATGCCTTGCTCTTTCAATCTTTCATTTTGATTAGTAAACGCACGATCAGATGTCGGTTTACCCTGCCCATTGTTGTTGTTTTTTGAATTCTGTGCTTTCATAATAAATACATTAAATTGTATACAAACTATGGTGCAACAATTGTACCGTAACAAATTATGCGTGGCATTTAGTTTGATAAGTATTACCTATGACACAGCTTAATTTTTTTACCGATGCAGGGCCTTCCGCTAACATACCGGCGGAATTGGTGGATTATGTACCGGGCTTATTTAATGAAAACGAGAGCAACTTCTACATGCAAAAATTTATTAACAAGATGCCATGGCAACAAAAATCTGTTTTAATGTATGGTAAAGAGGTTATAACACCACGCCTAACGGTTTGGTATGGCGATCCCGACGTTGATTATTCAATATCTGGCAGTAATGCAAGACCGTTAATATGGACAAAAGAATTATTAGAGATCAAATCAAAAATAGAGCCCTTAGCCGGAGTTAAATTCGATAGCGTGTTACTTAATTATTACCGTGATGGAAATGATTCGGTAAGCTGGCACAGTGATAATGATGGCATACCGGGCAGAAATCGCATTGTTGGTTCAGTAAGTTTTGGGCAGGAACGGAACTTCGATATCCGAAATAAGGAAGATCATCAGATCAAATATTCGGTAACATTGGAGAACGGATCATACCTGCTGATGAAAGAGGGATTCCAGGAAGGTTGGCAGCATCGCATTGCTAAATCAACTAAACCTATGAAGCCTCGGGTTAATTTAACTTTTAGGCTGATGAGATAATAAAACAGGCCTTAGCAATACCAAGGCCTGTTTATTATTAACTTATTAATTATTGAGCCGGGGCATTCGGATCTTTACCAATCAAAGTCATAAACTGATCTAGCTTAGGAGTGATGATAATTTGTGTACGTCTGTTTTGGGCTTTGCCACTAGGTGTACTGTTATCTGCAATAGGATTGTATTCTCCACGACCGCCTGCTGTTAAGCGTTTAGGATCAACACCGTAGGTATTTTGTAAAGCCTGTACCACTGACGATGCACGTAAAGCGCTTAAGTCCCAATTATTGCGGATATTCTGTTGCGAAATCGGTACATTATCTGTATTACCCTCAATCAGCACATCATAGGTTGAGTAATCATTAATGATCTTGGCTATCTTACTTAGGGTCTCGCCAGCCTTATTTGAAATTTCATAACTACCTGATTTATAAAGCATATTGTCAGCTAATGAGATATAAACTACTCCTTTAAGTACTTTTATATCCACATCTTTTGTTTCATCCGGCGTTAAAGAGCGTGTTAAATTATTGGTAAGTACCATATTAAGCGAGTCGCTCTTGTTTTTCAATTCAACCAAATGCTGAATGTATTTACTTGAGGCGCTTATTTGATCAGCCAATTTTGCAATATTCACATTGCCCTGATTGTTGCCTGCTAAACATTGGCTCAACGCGCTCTGTAAAGCGGCGGCATTTGCTTTTGCCGCCTCAATTTGTTCTTCTAAACTCCTGACACGACTTTTGGAGCCTGACAATTCCTGTTGGGTAACCTGGTAGCTTTGCATCAGGTTACGGTTTGTATCCTGCAACCTGTTGTAATTGGTTTGTAATTCGGCATATTTTTTATTGCTGACACAACCCTGGGTTAACGCTGCTACTATAACGAGCAACGGTAACATTATTTTAATTTTCATAGTTGTAAGTTATTAACGACTGATCATAAACCATTTACAATCAACACAGCTACAACAACTTAAAAACTGTAAAGTTTAATATATTTAATTACCTGTTCATAGACTAGTAAAATTCCCTCCAAATAATATATTTGCCTAAATTTTATATAAAACCCATGAGCGATTTAAACAACACTGTAAAACACAATAGTTATTTTGAAGGTAAAGTCCAAAGCCTAGGCTTGGATACCGAAAAAGGAAATGCAACAGTAGGTGTAATGAAGAAAGGAACCTATCAATTCTCAACATCCACCATTGAAACTATCACTGTGGTTTCTGGTGTAATGAATATTAAGCTAATTAATGGAGAGTGGACCAAATACACAGAACAGGAAAAGTTTGAAGTACCTGCTAATTCAAAATTTGATATTGTATGTGATAGAGATGCTGCCTACATCTGTTACTATGCATAAATAAGCTCCCCTTACCTAAAGTCAACTTGGAAGATGTGTAATTGATTATCCATCGAATAGCATATCTTCCATTTATAGCGGTTGCAAATATTTTTAACGATAGCTAAACCCAAACCTGTCCCTTCGGATTTATTACTTTTTTGGAAACGCTCAAAAATGGTATTGGTATCCATTGTTTGAGGCAGACCGCTGTTTTTAAATACAAGTTTATCCGCTGTTAATGTAATGATTAGTTTACCGCCGGCTATGTTATGCCTTATCGCATTGCTAAATAAGTTATTCAGTAATATATCAATCAGATATTTACTGGCTGTAATTTCTTTAGATGCAAGACTGACCTCTAGGTCGATCTTTTTATTGGTAATGAGTTCGTTAAACTGCTTTATTTTGTCTTCAACACAAGTATTTAGGTTAAAGGTGTCAATATCATCAATCAAATTATTTTCAATTTTAACCAGCAATAGTAATGATTGGTTAAGCCTTGCTAACTTACTGGTAGCCGCATAAATATCATTAATTTGTTTATACTGTTCCGGTTTTAACGTTTCATCCTGAATAAGTATATCCAGTTTTGAGGTAATTACGGCCAAAGGCGTTTGCATCTCGTGCGATGCGTTATCAGTGTATTGTTTAAGGTTTTGGAAATCGTTTATTACATTTGAAGACATGGTTAATACCGCTGTATTTAACTCATTAAACTCATCAACTTTAGTATCAATTAGTTCAAGGTTTTTATTATCTGAAATATTAAATGATTTTATTTCAATAAGGGTTTTATAGAACGGTTTCCACAAACCGTTTAAAATAAACCGGTTTGTTAAAAACAATATAAATACCAGTACAACCATTAGGCCTATGGTAATTAAACTTATAAACTGTATAAGGTATTCGGTCGCCTCTCTGGATTCTGTAATTATTACCTGGTAATGTTGGTTGTTTAATGTAATAAGGCCAGATACTGCCCTGCCTGGTTGAGTTTCGTCTTCTTTTGGATTAACATACGTGGTATCAAAATACCTAACCGGCAGTTGTGTTTTATTGGTTTTTATAAATACAGTTATATCTTCATCAAAGTCAAGTTGTTTGGGTAGATGATGATTGGTATTAATATAAGCTACTACTTCTTCGATTTCTTCACCCAGGTCATTATCAAGTTGTGTTCTGGCAATATAATTTATTGTGAAAAAATAAATTATGCTACCTATGATCAACACAGTTACCGCTATAATTATACTGGCTCTGGTATATTGCGCTGAAAGCTTCATTCTGCTAAAAATTTGTAGCCTATACCATAAACTGATTTTAGGTAATCTTTACAACCTGCATCTAAAAGCTTTTTTCTCAAGTTTTTAACATGCGTATAAATAAAATCGAAGTTATTGTGCATATCCATTTCATCGCCCCACAAATGTTCAGCAATGGCATTTTTAGCAATTACTTTTCCTTTGTTGGCGATAAAATATAATAGCATATCATATTCCTTACGGGTTAAAATAATTGGCGATCCATTTATAGATGCAACCCTGCCCGGCAAATCAATATTTATTTCGTTAAAAACCAACATGTTGCTGCCATTTGTAGTTTTTCGCCTGTAAACAGAAGCAACCCTTGCTTTAAGCTCGGATAGGTGAAATGGTTTAGTAAGATAATCATCAGCACCTATATTTAACCCTTTTATCTTATCGTCCAAAGAGTTCCGTGCTGATATAATCAATACAGCTTCGTCTTTTTTGTTCTTTTTTAGAAAATCCAGTACAGCGAAACCATCCCCATCAGGTAAACCTATATCCAACAAAACACAATCATAATCATAGTTGGATAGCTTATATATGGCGTCAGTAAGTGTAGAGCAGCTTTCGCAAACATTACCATCATTAAAATACGACATGATGTTTTCGCGAAGTCCTTGTTCGTCCTCTATTACAAGTAGTTTCAATTGATTTTTTTAAACAAATATAGCATTCAAAATTGGTAGAAATTTGAAGTTTTTAATACCATGGTGGCAACCTTTTTAAATCGCTGCTGTGTATCTGACTAATATCTCTATCGGTGTATACAGGAATTCTCAATATACAGCTTAAATTAGATTCAAGGCTATCAGAAGTCAAATCGTGATCAAACCTCGGATTTGTACTTGAAAGGAACTTCACTTCCTTCGTATTATCTATAAAGCTAAATATTATATTTACTATACCCACAAAATGCCTGTCGCTGCCGGCAATATAACGTAAATAAACAGGGGCTTGATCATATATGTATTTGTATGTATTAGCAGGATCAGGCATATCACGGCCAAATTCCTTTTTTACAAGTTCGATATCATGTGCCTTAACCTGTTCTATCGAGTCAAACTGTCTGAATGTTACATATAGATCTCTTTCATCCAACGGATAAACGGCTTTGTTTTCATCTTCTTCATCGTCGTTATAAAGGCGGCGATATAATATATAATGTGCTCCGGCTTGCCTTTCTCTATCGTAATTAAAAGTAATTTCTACAAAGAGGTGGTCGGTTTTAGTATAGACCTTTAGGGTTCTGTCCATAATTGTGATAAGGTTGAATAATGATAAAATTATTCCTAAAGTAAGCTTTTTTTATAAAAAATGGGAGCAGGTACAAACAAAATAAGCCTCCCATTCTCATGGGAGGCTTATTGGGTCAGTTATGGGACTGATTTCGAACCAGTTTATAGCGGATTTACAGAAAATAGCAAGAATTTAGAGACGTCTATGGTACGGATTTCGAACCAGCCATTTTATTAACTATGGAAAAGGTCTTAAATTGGAAATTCCGCAGGCGTTGACCATGCAATTCCTTGCCCTACGTCCTTTGTATTGTGTAAATGAACTTTCAAAATGCACTTGAGTGTTAGGTGGTAAGAATGATCAAAGTGTTGCAGAACATATTGGTCGATTTTCCGGAATGAGTGATCAATGGCTTCATATTCTCCATAACAAGGCATTATACTGCAAATTTAAGTTCAAATTATTAATACGCGAAACCCTATAAATCCGGAAGGGGGCACCAATAGTTTTTAAAACTACTATCGGTGCCCCCTTGCCATCACTGACTTAGCGGAAGAAGAGGGATTCGAACCCCCGGGCCCTTGTGGGCCTACAGATTTTAAGTCTGTCGTAATCGACCACTCTACCATCCTCGGTTATTTCTATAAATATTCGAGGATGGGCTGCAAATTTATAGAATATTATTTTTAAAAGAGGGGCGCTTTTTCGGTTATTTTTTCATGAGGCAACCCGAAAACCCCGCCGAATTTATGCCAGGGGTGGACGAGTTTGGGACATGCTTTTCTGGAAGTTAGCGATATCTATAGGGCTGAAGCAGCTATTGAAGCACTTGACGGAACCGCCATTAGTGACCGGACACTAAAGCTGAATATCGTCCCGTAAGAACAAGCTAGCCCGAAAACAAGGATTAACTTACCCTAAAAGCGCCAACCCGGCCACGGAACCAAGAAAGAAAAAACAGCCAACCGGTTATTGGTTTTGATGGAAATTTCAGTGACCTCCTTATTGGAATTTGAATTGTTTATACTATTAACTAAACTTTGGTTGGTGCAGTTCCATACTCTTTCTTAAATGCGAAAGAGAAATGAGAAAGGTCTTTAAAACCGACATCCATATAAACATCTGATACTTTATGACCTTTCTCCTTAATCAGAACATACGCGTCCTTAAGGCGTTGTTTTTGTATCCAGCGGTTAGGTGAAATATTGAAAATGTGCTCAAAATCACGCTTGAAAGAAGCGAGGCTTCTACCTGACAGGTAAGCAAACTGACTTATATCAGCATTGAATTTATAATTCCTGTTCATAAACATCTCCAGATCAATCTTTCCGGGATCGCTGAAATCAAACAGTAAATTCTTTAATTCGGGATTGGTTTCCAAAAGGATCATAACAGCTTCATTAACCTTAAGTTTAGTAAGCATATCATTTGAACATCCCGCCCCTTCTATATAAGGGGATAACGACTCAAAATATTTATTAAGCAGTTCATTTGGACGCAGCAACAATAAACTATCTCCATTGTAATTACTGTCCATATACTGTTTATGATTGATACTGAACTGGTGCAAAGTTTCCTTATCCATCAGGACGGTCAGCGATTTAAATACTCCATCCGGTGGGCACTGCTTAATAAATTTTGACAGCTGATTTTTTCTGAAAAATCGAATATCTCCGGCGTTAAATTCATAGACCGTATCGCCAAGATGCACAATTTGACTACCGGCAAGTATGATGCTCAATACATGTTCCCGTATAAGATGTTCACCTTCTTTATTTATATTCGAATAACAGGAATATAAAATACGCGACTGTTCGTTGTTATTTTCCAATGTATTACGGTTACATTTTAACGTTTTCTACGTAAGTAAGCATAATTTCTGTTTTTTTGTAGCCCTTATTTTGAATCAAATGACTGGCCATCATGAAATTTAAAAATTTCGGGGGCGTTCTTATGATCTGTTGATAGCGTAACCGGCAACCATTTGTCGTACTCATCCTGCCTGTCAGCAAAGTATTGCTTTAGCATACCAGCACTTTCACTGCCTAAAATTAAATGAACCGGCGGATTAGGCTCAGCAGCTAACTCAATCATAACTTTAGCCGCCTTTTCCGGGTCGCCTAAAGGCGTATAATGATTTTTAATATAGTCGATCATGGAATCAACTGTTTTATCGTAACCCTCCACGTGTCCTGCATAGGTCATTGATGCACCTCCCCAGTCGGTACGAAAACCTCCCGGCTCAACACTGGTAATATAAATACCGAGCGGTGCAACTTCTTTTGCTAAGGCTTCACTAAAGCCGGATAAACCAAATTTTGCTGCCATATATATGCTCAGTCCAGGATTTCCGATTCGCCCCCCAATAGAGCTGATCTGCAAGATGCGCCCGGAACGCTGTTTACGCATGTATGGAAGTACGGCCCTAGTGATTGCTATAGGCGCGTAAAGATTCGTTTCTAGTTGGCTTTGCACCTGCTCTTCTGTGAATGCCTCTGTTGCACCTGTTACACCAAATCCAGCATTGTTCACCAGTACATCAATCCTTCCAAAATGATCGATAGTACCCAAAATCGCTTTGCTGATCTCCGCATTGTCGGTTACATCCAACTTCAACGGCAGTATCTGATCTTTATATTTTTCAATCAGGTCATTTAATTCTTCAGGCTTTCTTGCTGTTGCGGCAACCTGCTCGCCGCTTTCTAATACAGCTTCGGTCAGGTTGCGTCCTAATCCTCTGGAACTTCCTGTAATAAACCAAACTTTTTTCATTTTCTTTTATTTATTTATGCAAAGTTAGGTAACTTAAGAATTGCGAGTTTTGTTAAAAAGCTCAATTTGCTTTGCTAAAAAGCTCACAAATATTTTTAAAACCAATCCTACGTTATTTTTGTCTTAATTCTGTTTTTAAGATTTGTATTTTATTTCCCCTTTGCCAGATTGGGCATCTGTCACTATAGTACTTAATGACATTATTTCATTTTTAAACTGATAATATCTTAATTTAAAAAAGCGGAATGAAAATGTATTAATTTTAAAAGCAGCTATAGCAGGAAGAACTTGATTAGTTTTTTTTAAACAACGGATGGATGTAACCGAATAATATAAAAAACCAAAACTCTCAGGTGAGTCTTTAATAATAGTATAAATTAAGCATAGGCGGTATCCACCTATGCTTATAATGATTATTTATTTAATCTCCGTGAGCATTTGTTTTATTGCTGCCTCCAGTTGTTGATCATGACCATTTAAAAGCTGTTCATAATCATTTTGAATTTTTATATCTGGCTCCAATTGATGATTTTCCATTATGCTTGTCTCTCCGGCCCAGGATAAACTGATCATTGGAAGTCCGATATCCAGCGTTTCGTCTATTTGCGGTTCCCAGAAAACACCGGTCCCCGTTCCTGCTACCGGCATGCCGATCACCTTTCCAATCTTCAAACGCTTGTACACATAAGCGAAATTAAACGCGTCGGAATAATTGCCTTCACTGACCAGTAAACAGGTAGGTTTGGCAGATCCGTCCTCAGGAGAAGTGGGGGTCAGGATGTGCCCCTGCGGCCTGCCGTATAGGGTCACCTTTTCAGTAAACAAATCGATCAGCTGCTCATGCAGGTTGCCGCCGCCATTAAACCTGGTATCCACGATCAGTGCTTTTTTTGTGGCATCCCGGCCCTCTACCTGATCTAACGTTATGCGGTAATTGGCCTCATCCATTCCTGCAATATGAACGTATCCGATTTTACCACCGGAAAGGCTATCCGTCAGATGCTCCATTAAATTTGTCCATCTCTTATACAAAAGGGCGCTTTCCTCGTTTTTGTATATGGGCCTTATAATTTCTTCAAAAGTGGCCTTTGTCTTGGGATCATGAAAATTAATTAATGTTTGTATCCCTTGCTGGTGATTTAATAATTTCGCGGGATCGGTTGCCGCTGTCAGCTGTATTCCATTGATTTCATCGATGACCGATCCTTTTTTCATCCCGGAGCCGGCCAGGTCAAACGGCCCTCCTGGTAGAACCCCCATTACTTTTAAGCCAGGCCCTTCGTATTTTTCATCAAACAAAAGGCCCAGGGCAGCGGTTTGGTCAGCGTTATCGACACTTGGGTAATAACCGCCACCGGTGTGTGAAGAGTTCAGTTCACCCAATAATTCGCTGATCAGTACCTGAAAATCATAATTGTTATTTATATAGGGTAGGAATTTTCTGTAAAAATTACTGTAATAAGTCCAATCCACCCCCTGGAGTTTAGGATCAAAAAACTTTTTCGGAATTTCTTTGATAATGTGTTCAAATATATAGGCCCGCTCCGCTTCACTGTGCAATTCCATTGTTGAATTTATACTAATGACTGTTCTGGCACCTGTTTCAACGTCGATTTGGCTAAGTAATCCATCTGTTTCCAAATACAATGTTTTGCCATCAGGGCTTATTTCAAGGGATCCGCTGCCGGCGTCGAGTTGCGTTAATTTTTTGTTATCGTGGGTTCGGGGACTGGTCATCCATAAATCGACGCGGTTATCATATCTGGCCAGGTAATACAATTTCTCTCCATCGGGTGACATTTTAAAATCACCGATTTGCGCAGAGCTTAAGGTTAGTTTCAGTGTCCTGTCATCCAAATGGTCAAAGTCTAAAGCAATTTGCTGTTTTTCATGGCTTAAACTGTCATTTTTTGAAATCTTTTTAGAAACGTTAACCGATGAGTCAATTTGTTTCATTTCGTCGAATAGTTTAAGGTCATTTTTACTGAGCCGGAAACGATCAAACTTGGCTTTATTCAAAAAGACGCCGTATATATCAGTTTGCTTTGGACCCGTAGGAGAGCTTTTTAAACCAAGTTTGCCGGATTTAAAGTAGATCATCTGCCCGCCCATTGTCCATTGTGGATTACTGATATTAAATCCACTGTGAGTAAGTTGTACTGGTTTACTGCCATCAGCGCTTAAAAGGACAACATCATCACTGCTTTCAAGTCCTAAGGATGAGGCAATGAGGAGATGCTTACTGTCAGGAGACCAGTAAAAATCCTGATCGCCGTCCACAAAGGAAAACAGGTTACCTTCGGGTAGTACAGTAACAGTTGAGCCATTGTCCAGGTTACGCACTTTTAAAATATTTCTTTCTTCCAGATAGGCGATTTTTTTGCCGTCGGGAGAATATCTGCCCTCAAATTCATCCTTTGCCGATTCGATAACCGGAGTTTGGGAGATAATTGTTGCCGAAAAAAAATAAGGCTCGTTTTTCTTGACGATTGATGCTTTATAAATATCCCAGGATTGCTCATGTTCAACTGAATAGAGGAGATTTCTCCCATCCGGACTAAATTGAAGCATCCCTTCCTGATAAGGAGTATTGGTAATTCTCTTCGTACCAGCCCCACTGGTGGATGATACGTATATTTCTCCGTGGATCACATAAGCAATTTCTTTCCCGCTGGGCGAAATTGCCATTTGGCCCGCGCCGCCGGTAACAGTAAGATTTTTAACCTCGTTGCCGTTGAAGTCAGCTGACAGTTCAATGTTAATCTTTTTAGGGGTTTGCCCTTCCTGCAAAATATATAACTCTCCACCCTGTGTAAAGGCAATCGTCCCAGTCTCTGATCTGGATAGATTCCGAACTGGATTCTTCTCGTAGAAGGTTAGTTGAGTTACCGCTGACGGGTTGACAATGTTTGATTTATACAAATTTTGGTCTCCGTTTCGCTCACTGAGGTAATAAAATTCATTTCCTTTCCCCCAAACAGGTTCTCGGTCTTCACCAGCATAATCAGACAACTTCCTGTAAGCTTTTGTCTGAAGATCAAATAGCCATATGTCACGGGTTACTGCAGATTGATGATGTTTACGATAAGGATTTTCATAACCCTTTCGGTCCTGAAATAAGAATTTTGTTCCTTCCTTGTTAAAATGTACATATTCTGTTCCGGCTGAATTGATCATGATATTACGCCCCCCATTGATAGAAACGCGAAATAATTTGGTAAATAAGGAGGGGCTAGGGAAACGAACGGACGTATATATATCATTTGCCTCTGTTCCATAATATACCTGGCTATTGTCGGGTGAAAAGTCATAAGGGATGTCTTTTGCTGAATTAAATGTAAGCCGCCGTGCTTCTCCGCCTGAGGCAGGCATGATGAATACGTCGAAATTTCCAAAACGGTCAGAAGCAAAAGCCAGCGTTTTTCCGTCATGGCTCCAAACGGGATAGCCGTTATAATCCCCGTTGATGGTTAACGGCAGAGCGTTTCCGCCGGCTGAAGAAACTTTGTAAAGATTGCCCTTGAATTCAAAGGCGATCCATTGACCATCGGGCGACAACGCGGGTTGCTGGACCCATAGCAAAGGGGCTTGCTGGGCAAAAAGGCTTTGTCCCCATAATAGTGTGAACAGAAAAAGAAGTTTTTTCATTTTAGTGGTGTTTTATTTTTTTCCGGATATAGTTGAATATGTAATAATCAAGTAATTATAATGCTACCTTCTTTTCTCCTGAATCTATCCCTTTTATAAACTTAATTAAACCGCTCATGTACGTTTGCTGATCATCATACATAGCTAAGTGGCTACCATTGGGGCAATAGAGATAGCTCCCATTTTGAAACTGAGTAGCCATCCATTTCATGTGTGCAGGATCCATGGTATCATATTTTGCACCGATGGTTAATGTAGGAACTGAAATACCAGGCAAATCGGCTTTACGGTTCCATTGAGCTAATTTACCCGCAATGCCAAATTCGCTCGGTCCCTGCATAGTCACATATAATGATTCGTTTAATTTAGCAAAAGACCGGTTGAAGGGTTCGGGCCATTGAGCGAACGGAAAACGGCATATATGCTTTTCATAATAATTTGGTATCAGTAACTTCAGATATTCGGGGTTTTGAAAATCACCTTTGGCCTCAAGTTCTCTTATTCGTGCCAGTACTTTGGGGTCAAACTGTTTAGCCAGTACCTCGCGGGCATATTTGCCATAGTCCGGACAGCTTGACATCATGTTTGATATTATGAGCCCTTTGATATGTTGTTGATACTTTATGGCATATTCCATTGCCAATATGCCTCCCCACGACTGCCCAAGCAGGTAAAAATTATCTTTATCTAACTTCAACGCTTGTCTTACCTGCTCTAGCTCATCTACATAACGTGGTAAGCTCCACATTGCTGTGTCTTTTGGGTTATCAGAATTACCGGTGCCTAACTGGTCGTAATAGATAAACTCAATACCTTCGGCAGGTAAAAAACTTGCCATACATTCGAAATATTCATGCGAAGCTCCCGGCCCGCCATTAAGCAGCAGCACTTTGATTTTAGGATTGTTTCCAATCTTTTTTGTCCATATGTTGAATTTTCCTTTTGGCGTGTTAATGGAACAACCTGAACTCCACCATTTTGCACATTCGTGGTGGTATCCTTTAAAAAGGCCTTAAGATCGATTCCCTTTTTTGACTGGCCCACTGGATTTTTACAAGCACTGAACCAGACAATAGCAAGTAGTGCGATAAATTTAATTTTATTCATTATTGATAAGTATATACCTATTGACTGATTATACCCACTTATGTAAGTAATGGTTGCTTTAGTTCATTACATTATACAAGCGTGAAAGACAAACCGCAGATTTATGTTATTAAAAGATAATACATGCTTCCATTGTCAGCCAAGAATCACAATGCGGGCAAAGCTAAATAAATATTTTGTAAAATATACTTTTTAGTATATTTTTGTCCTGTCAATAATTAAGGCGATGACAAAGGCAGAAAGAACAAAACAATTCATCATTGAACAAGCAGCTCCCATCTATAATGAAAAAGGGATTGCCGGTACCAACGTGGATGACGTTTTGGAAGCCACTAAACTAACTAAGGGTGCAATCTACAGCCACTTTGAGAATAAAGCGGACTTGTCGATGCAGGTTTCTGACTATTTATTGGAGAAGATCTGTTCGGCTATCGGCCGGGCTATGAAAATGGAAAATAGTGCGAAAGGTAAAATATTTGCTTATCTGGATTTTAACAAAGCACCATTAAACACCTATATAAAGGGCGGCTGTCCGATTTTTAACCTGGCTGTGGAATCAGATGATAACAATTTTTGTGTTAAGTCCAAAGTAAGTGAAGTTATGTCCTTCACCCAAAAGAATTTTGCAGCCATTTTAAGGGCTGGTATCAAGAATGGGGAGTTTAATTCATCTCTTGATCCCGAAGCTTACGCCTTTAAAATATTTGCCGCCATTGAAGGCGCCACGGTAATGTGCAGGAATATGCATAATGACAAGCCGATGGCTGGTTTGATCGAAAGCCTCAAAAGCGAGCTGCGTTCTTATGAAACGTAATTTTTTTTAACCCAAAATATACTAAAAAGTATATTCATAAAATGATAAATCAATAAATAATTAATTAGAAAATGAAAACACAAAACAACACCATTTTAATTACCGGCGGTGGTTCCGGTATCGGCCTGGAAACTGCCCGCAAATTTGCTGCATTAGGCAACAAGGTAATTATTGCAGGTAGGAACATCCAAAAACTAAACGCTGCTGCAGCGGGTTTAGACAATGTGAGCGTAATTCAATGCGATATTACGGTGGAAGGCGACCTAAATGCTTTGGTGCAACAGGTTGAAACCTCATATCCTGAGCTCAACATTCTGATCAATAATTCTGGTAGCGCGCACCAGTATTCATTGGCTGAAAACTCAAATGCTTATGATGGCGCCCGCAAGGAAATTGAAATCAATTACCTGGCACCTGTAAGATTAACCGAAAAACTGTTACCTTATCTGAAAAACAAAGCTGAATCAGCTGTCATTAATATTACTTCAGTTGTAGCAATTGTTCCCTGGGCTGTTATGCCTACTTATAGTGCCAGTAAAGCAGCCTTGCAGTCTTACACCAGGCTATTAAGGTTATCGCTGTCAAAATCACCTGTTAAGGTGTTTGAAGTGCTTCCTCCATTGGTGGATACTGAATTTTCAAAGAATATCCCGGTTGAAAAATTAGCTCCTTCAGCTGTTGCAGATGCAATTGTCAGTGGTGTGGCAGCAGATAAATTTGAAATACGGATCGGCTTTACAGACCATTTTTATAATGTAAATAAAGAATCACCTGAAAAGGCCTTTAATGCCTTGAACGGCGTATCATAAATTAACCCAAAGATCTTTTAGCATAAAATATACTTTTTAGTATATTTTATGCTAAAAGATCAAAAAATATACAATAGGTCATCAACTTAATCAAAAATCAACATCATGAAATCTTTACTCAAAAAAGGCCTTCTAATGGCTTTAACAATAGGAACATCCACTTTAATCAATAAGACAATGGCGCAAGCAGTCGACCCAATAACAAACCAAGCTGTGGAAAGCCACGTTAAGGGGTTTTTAAAAGCGGTAAATGCAGCTACTACCATTCCAGTATCTGAAATGCCTATCGATCAGGCAAGGGGTACCTACACTTATGCTACTACAGTAGGTGATAAACCAGATCTTTCAGGTACCGAAGTAATTGAAAAAACGATACAGGAAGACGGCCTGAGCGTTAACCTACATATCGTTCGCCCCGCAGGTGTAAATAAAGACATTCCTGCCTTCATGTATTTTCATGGCGGTATCTGGTTTATGGGCGATTACAATACCCACAAAACCTTATTGCATGACCTGGTAATTAAAACAGGTATGGCAGCTGTATTTGTTGATTTTACACGTACTCCCGAAGCGCATTATCCGCAGCAAAATAACGAAGCTTATGCGGCTACCAAGTGGGTTGCAGAACACGGCAAAGAAGTAAAAATTGACGGCAGTAAACTGGCTGTTGCAGGGAATAGTATCGGCGGAAACATGGCGACCGTTGTTGCGCTAATGGCTAAAGATAAAGGTACCCCTCAATTAAAACTACAGGTATTGATCTCGCCGGTAACCGATGCCACTTTCGAAACAGAATCCTATAATAAATATGCTGACGGTTATTTCCTGACCAAAGCTTTAATGATCAAAGGATGGGATTTATACACTAAAGACCCGGCTCAAAGAAAAGAGATCTATGCGTCTCCGTTACAGGCTACTGCTGAACAATTAAAAGGCCTTCCGCCAGCATTGGTGATTACTGAAGAAAATGACGTGTTAAGGGATGAAGGCGAGGCTTATGCCCGTAACCTGGATGCTGCAGGTGTTTATACCACTTCTATTCGTTACAATGGCATGACCCATGACTTTGTGATCATCAACGCTTTGCACGGGCTCCCCGCAACTCAGGCTGCTATTCAGCAAGTTGCTGATGCTTTGAAGCAGTTTGTAAAATAATCCATAAAAAAATATGATGATCTGCCTGCCAGGATTTGAACATCAATTAATATAAACAGGTTACCGTGCAAGTTTCATAGCCTATGAAACTTGCACGGCGACATTGTTGAAGATTAGCTTAATTTCCACTACTGTACAGTAGTATTCACATCAAAATCAACAAAAGCCCTGCCGGCTTTATCACATCATTTTTACAGGTACAAAACTATTTATGTTAAAAACATTTGTTACGCTCTTTTTTTTATTCGTTTACTCACTTGGGGTACATGCCCAGAATCATTCAGCTATAAAAGTTTCAGGTTCATTAACCGATGATCAAAACAAGCCCGTTGACTATGCATCGGTTAGTTTAGTACGCGTATCTGATTCAACAGTTGTTAAAGGCACATTAAGTAATGAAACCGGCTTATATGTTTTTGAAAATATTAACCCCGGCAATTACCTGGTAAAAGTAACCAGCGTTGGTTATACCAAAGCTTCAAGCCAACCATTTTACGTCGCTGACGGCGCCCCTGCTATTGTAGTCCCCGTATTGATAATGCACCAGGGAAGCCACAGCCTGCAAACGGTGACGATCACGGCGTCTAAACCATTGATAGAACATCAGGCAGACCGCGTGGTGATGAATGTGGAAAACAGTATTTTAGCCGCAGGTAATTCAGCTATGGATATACTGGAGCGGGCACCCGGTGTCAGTATTGACAAGGACGATAACATCAGCTTAAAAGGCAAACAGGGGGTAACCGTAATGGTGAATGATAAATTAACCTATTTATCTGCAGATCAATTGGCAACGTTGCTGCGTTCAACTGATGGCAACACCATTCAATCTATAGAAATTATCACCAGTCCTTCTGCTAAATATGATGCCGCCGGAAATTCGGGCATTATCAACATTAAACTTAAACAAAACAAACAATCGGGCACCAGCGGCAGCGTATCAGTTAGTGCGGGCGTAGCTAAGGGGGTAAAGTTGATGGACGACAACACCATCAACCTGAACCATAAAGAAGGAAACCTGAATGTATTTGGAACTTTTAGCCATAGCGACCCGAGCCGTGTAAGTGATATTAGCTTAGATCGTATCATCAATAATAATAGCAACGGATTAACTTATTTTGATCAGCAAAGCCACCCGCAATCCTATTCGCACAATAATGCTTACAGGCTTGGGGCTGACTATGAAACGTCGCACGAGAACACCGTGGGCTTTAGCGTAAGCGGGTACGACAACAGTTCAAATGTAAATAATAATAATAATACCAAAATTCAATCAACACCAGCAGGCATTCCTGATTCTTTGGTAAATACAAAATCGGATCAACGCAATACTAATAAAAACCTGGCGATTAATATTAATGATAAATTGAAGCTGGATACCAATGGACAGGAACTAAGCGCCGACCTGGATTATGTAAAATACAACAACAATACATTTACTCAATATACCAATGACTTTTTTTTCGCTGATGGTGACACACAACACCCCCAGCAAGTTTTAACCAACCGTACGCCATCCAATATTGATATTCGTACGGCAAAGATTGATTATGTAAAACCTTTAGATAAAACCACCAAGCTGGAAGCTGGAGTGAAATACAGCAATGTAAAAACCGACAACAACCTGCAGGTGCAGGTATTGAATAACGGTAATTTTATAAACGACACTACACAAAGCAACCACTTTATTTACACAGAAAAAATAACCGCCGGTTATCTTAATCTGAACAAGCAAATGGATAATACGTCTGTTCAGTTAGGCTTACGTTCGGAGTATACCCAGTCAAACGGCAATCTCATTGGCCGTAATACTGTAAACAGGGATTATATTAACTTTTTCCCAAATGTATTTATTAACCACACGCTTGATAGCAAAAATGAACTGAGCTTGTCCTATAGCCGGCGCATCGACCGGCCCGGATATGCGGACCTGAACCCCTTTACCTATTTTCTTGATCCTTATACGTTTATACAAGGCAATGCCTTTCTCAACCCTCAATACACTGATAACTATCAGGCAAGCTACACCTACAATAAAACAATTAATGTAAGCCTGGGCTACTCCCATACCAGTAATGTGATTACTTTTGTTGTGCTGACCAGCGGTGATAAAACATTTGATACAGGGCGTAATCTGAACGCTTATAATGTTTATAACATGGATTTTAACACCCCTTATACCATAACCCAATGGTGGTCAGGTAATGTGGACTTCAATGGTTTTTATCAGCAGTATAAAGCGGATACGCTTGCCGGGAGTAGGGTGAATAAATCAAATGTTGCTTTCGAAGTTAAGGCTACAGAAACTTTTTTGTTTGAGAACTTTAAAGGTGAACTGACCGGAGATTACAACTCTGCCAATATAGAAGGTGTTAGTGCGATTAAACCATACTATGGTGTTGACGCGGGGATAAGCCGCTCATTTGACCATAAAAAACTAAACATGAAATTATCTGTAAGTGACATTTTTGATACAAGAAAATTTGGTGTGTCCAGTCAGGAATTTAGTAACTTCATTTTCTCGCAAAGATCCGATACGCGTGTGTGGCCAGGTTAACCGCTACTTATAATTTTGGCAATAGTAAAGTAAAGGCTATAACTCATACAAGCGGTGCTGATGACGAAGCCGGAAGGGTTAAGACCAACTAAAATATTTTCAACTAAACCAACCTTATATTATTTAAGAAAAGCCTGTGATAAAAGTAATATTAACTTTTGTTACAGGCTTTTAGATACCAAATGTTTAACTATCGGCGCTAAATCCGTGTTCGCTATGCGCGTAAAAAAGCTTCATACATTTGATCCGACTTCTCCCCTGCTTTGATTTAAACGGTTCGTATACAAACACTTCCTTTTCTTTATTATGAATAATGACCCTGAAGGGTAGTTTTAGTTTTTGTGTAAAATGATAGATCGTAAGGTATTCTGCAAGATCCTCGTGCTGGCTGCTGGTGCCGTAGAGAGACGCGAACGGAGTTTTCCCGAGCGACTCGTAAACAGCCTCGGCCTGATTAATTGAAAGCACCTTGCCGCCTTGCCGAAATCTGGTACTATCCAGCATGGTATTCCTGTATGGCGGTGCGAAAAGAGTGGGTTCGCTCCAAACGCCGCTGATAAAAGGATTGGCAGTTGAACTTTCAGAAAGTTTCCGGCCAGGTTCATTCACCGGTAGCAGGCCAAGCGCCCCGTCAACCACATGCGTTCCTTCATGCATCAATACATAGACAATTGCATCCAGTGTTCCTGCTTCTACCGATATGCTTAAAGATGAGCCCTGGGTCTTATAACAATTGCGCTCTTTTTCGGTCAGCCAGTCCGAAACATTCTGGTGTAATATTTCGGCCCGTACCGTGATATCATAAAGCCGGTAGGAATCCTTACCATTCACCGTTGAAGTCAGTGCCGTGTTAGGCATATTATCCAGGAAGTTGATGCTCCGCAAATGTTCTTTTAATATGCGTTGATGCAAAGGAGGCAGCGCGGCGAATGCCTTTTCAACTGTAAGACGTTCCTCAGCGGTAAGTTCATGATTTCGGGGGGACATGCCGGCATCCGTAAACATTTTGACTACGCTGGCAGGAGTTTCACGGATACGGCTTATAAACGGGCTGGCCGGATTGAGCCCGTAGGTATGCAGGATTTGAGTTACCTGGCGCGAAGAATCTATTTTACTAGTTGTCTGTGCCATGCTGTTAAAGCAAAACGACATTAAGCTAATAGATAAAAGAGTTGATGAAATAATTAGTCGTAGAAAATTTTGGCGTTGCATATAATTATTAATTGCGTT
Organism: Mucilaginibacter tundrae; assembly: GCF_013408825.1. GTDB lineage: Bacteria > Bacteroidota > Bacteroidia > Sphingobacteriales > Sphingobacteriaceae > Mucilaginibacter. The sequence goes on along the minus strand of NZ_JACCBZ010000004.1, from coordinate 17,259 downwards.
GTGAAGGTAATTTACTCACATTGTGAAATTTAAAAAGCTAATAAGTCTAACAAATCTATTTTTTCCAATCACGAATGATTAACCGTTTTTAAAATGAAGAACCATAGGCTGAAACGGAAAACCTAATGCTTTATGATATTCAAATATAACCTACGCACTTTTTAGCACCACATTAATGGCCACCGAGATGTTTTCTCCTATATGTGGCCCTAAGTGGCCGGAATTTCAGTTCTTGCTTTAATGACAGGTTCTAAAGTCACACGGTTTTGTTCACCCCATTGATTCATCATTTTAATAATAGGTAGTAAAGTTCTTCCCAGTTCGGTAAGGGAATACTCTACTTTCGGAGGAAGCTGGTGATATATCTTTTTACTCAGGATGTCAAACTCTTCCAGTTCTTTAAGTTGTTGATTTAATACTCTTTTGGTTGAGCCTGGTATAGCGCGCTGTAACTCACTAGGTCGTAAAATACCCTCAGAGATGGCATATATCAAACTGGTTTTCCATTTACCGCCCAAAACCTCTTTAGTGATTGTAAGGCCGCAATCAAACAGCAAGGGTATTTTTTTCTCGTACATCTTGAATCGCTTTCTACAAATGTAAGCATAGGTGTTAAAATGCGCTATAGGGGATAAAATTATCCCTATGGGTATCTTTTCCCCCTTATTGCAGCAATGTATCTATAAGTGGAACTTTGAATAAAAAAGGACATGATTCAGCCAAACAAAGAAAATCTTTTAAGCCCTTTCCAATTGGGCGATATTACACTTCCTAACAGAATGATCATGGCATCAATGACGCGTGCCCGTGCAACCAATGAAGCAATTGCCCCTAACGAATTGCATGCCATCTATTATGCACAACGCGCCGGCGCAGGACTGATCCTTTCTGAAAGTGTTTGGGTAAGCAAAAATGCCATTGGCTTTCTGAATATTCCTGGAATCTTCACCTCTACGCAAACAGAAGCATGGAAAAAAGTTACAGATGCGGTTCATCAGGAACACGGAAGATTTTTTTTACAACTCGCCCATATCGGAGCAGCATCGCATCCTGATTATTTTAACGGAGAGTTGCCGCTGGGGCCATCCGCCATCAACCCGCGGGAAAAATCATTTACTCCGAAGGGCTTTAAAGATACGGTAACACCGAGGACTTACACCACCCTACAAATTCACGAGACTGTTGAGGAATATCATCTGGCAGCCATTAACGCGAAAGCAGCGGGGTTTGATGGTATAGAACTACATGCACAGTTATTTACGCTTATCCCTCAATTTTTAAGCACAGCGACTAACCAGCGAACTGACGAATATGGTGGCGACATAGTTAACCGTAGCAGAATTTTATTTGAAATCCTTGATGTTTTAATCCAAGTGTTTCCTGGGAAAAGAGTTGCTGTTAAATTCACGCCGGCTGCTTTTAACACTGGCATAATCAAGCCAGACGAAAACACAATTGCCGATTACGATTATCTACTTCATAGGCTTAACGAATATGACCTCGCTTTCCTGGAGATAGTAGGTCCGGCCGTCACACTTGCAAATACACCTATTGCACCATGGGAAGATAAATTTTATTCATTTTTTCGTCAAAATTACAATGGGGTTATTGTTGCAAACCTGGGTTTTAATTTTGAATCCGGTAATAAAATTATTGCAGACGGATTAGCCGATCTGGTTTCTTTTGCAACGCCTTTTATTGCAAACCCGGATTTAGTAGAAAGGTATGCTCAGGCTTTACCTTTAGTTGCTGCAGATCAGGCAACTTATTATTCAGGTGGCGAAAAAGGCTTTACAGATTATCCTAAAGTGACAAGATCGGAATAAAAAAGGTAAACTAGGAACTTCGATTCGCCAATAATAGATGCTATCCCACATACTTGTGAATTAGCCTATGACGCTGGAGTAAGAATGATTATTAAGTCGGTTTTTCGCAGAGCCGACTTTTTATTGATGGTTAAATCTAATCTATCAGCCCCAACCAAAATCACCTAGTAAATGTTGGCGAAATTTTATTAACGGCGGTTTCAGTTTGGTCGAGCATTAGGATTTATATTCTATGTGTTATAATACCAAACTTGAATTAGAAATCAGACATAAGACTAGTCTCTAATGCTATGCATAATATTGCAAATATATTCATTGCAGCCAAATTTTACCAAATTAGTTGGCGAATCATGGCATTATAAGATTTTTATAACATTGCTTGCACAGCAAAGGATTAGTTAGCTATTTTAATAACAATGTAATTAGATATACTTAATTATAAGATAAGCATGTTAATTGAACTGATAAATTAAAAAGCTTTGAATCTATAAACCCGTAATGCAAGTTTTGTTATTCAGGAAAAAAAGCTAAAAACCAAAGGCATATTAACAATATTGTATAGTGACAGCCTTGATAAATTTTAATTTCCACATAACACTTATAGATGGATATTAAAGCAAAAATTGTATAGAGCAAGGCCAAACGACACAGAAAAGATAATGAGTAAAACAGAAAAGATAATCAGTAAAATAGAACCTAATGTGATTATTAAATAAAATGGGCGTCCAAATAGTTTGAAGTCATCGTTTATTTCAAGGAAATCAATCACTCTCGATCCGGGTATGTTTGTGATTTTAATTCTTAGAAACTGTTCGGGATGTAAAGACATATAATTTTTAAAAAGCTGAAAGTCATATCTTCTGACTTCAAAAACCTTTGGTTATTCATTAATCAAGCAATTTATCATCACCTCATCATCTTCAACTTCAAGAATTTTACCATAGAAATCGAGAACCTCAAACTCCAGATCTTTAAGGGTCACACCAAGCTCGTCAAGCAATTTTGGTATGTCATATTCGTTGTCGCCTACCCTGTACGTTTGTTTTCGTTTTGTTAAATCCGATATGGCTGTCAGACGTACCTCTATCATAGCGGCCGTAAGTGTATCAGTTAGTACAATGTCCCGATGTCTTATCAATAATTGAGATAACCCACCGAGCGTTAAACATAATTCAGTCTACGCTTTGCCGAGCACTTCTTTACGACTCATTTTATCAATCAATTTCAAACCTGAATTTGGAAATACCCTGCGAATGATGGTGAGCAATTTAGCATTACTACTGGGTGCATAATACAATTTTCCTTCTTCAATTTTCCTGATCACCTGTTTTGCGAAGATTTTAGGGTCTGCAAGTTTAGTCGTGTTTTTCATATCCACCGTTGTCATTTTACTTTCAGTAGCCGGTGGCACAATTTCCACGACATGAAATTTACTGTTCTTTAATTGGGTACGCAAAGACAGCGTGAATGCATTCAAACCGGCCTTAGATGATGAATAAAGCGGCATAATGGGAATAGGCATAATTGCGGCTTCGGTTGAAATGTTAACGATGTAATTGTCAGTATCCGAATTAGCCTGCCTAATAAATTTTTGCGTGATAGCGATTGGGCCGGACAGATTGGTATTAATCTTGGTAAAAACATCTTTTGATGCAATGGTTTGAGTTTGAATATCCCATAATTCGAGCACTCCCGCATTATTAAATACCACATCAAGGATAATTCCCTCATCTTTTAATTTTACAAATAATTCGTCTATGGCATCTGGATCAGAGACATCACAAGCGAAGTAAAGTAAACCTGGCAGCGCGTTTTGTGCTTCCTGAAGTTTGTCGAGCCGCCTGCCGGATATAATAACCCGGTTGCCTTTTTCAATAAGGTTTTGAGCAAAGCCAAATCCGATTCCTGTAGCACCGCCGGTGATGAGGATTGTTTTATTGCTGAGTTGCATTTTTTATAGTGTTAATTGTTTCTGTTATGTTTTATGAAACAAATCTACGACTTACAGGAACGCTGCTTATTGCAGAAATACAGGATTAAGTTGTAACTTTCAGGGATGCATATCCGAAATCTATCCCAAAAGTTTGAGATCTCCTTTGTTATAAAGGACAGCTGGCATCTGCCCGTGCATAAGCATACCCATTACGAATTGCAATTTATTATCAGAGGCAGCGGTCAGCATATCATCAATGATCAAACCTATAACTATAAAAAAGGGGATTTATTTATCCTGCCTCCCCAAGATACCCATTTCTTTATTTTTAATGAACGTACCGCCATAGGTGTAATTAAATTCCATGAAGGGTTTTTTGAGGATTTCTTGCAGGATGCTGATTTTAAACAGTTGCTTACGCGCTTTTCATCACCAAACCGGAAAGTGAACCTTTCAGGTTCTAATCGCGAACAGGTCATTAAATTGATGGAGCTCGTAATCTCCGAACATAGAAAAGTTACAGCCTATCAAAATTTTATCATCAAAAGTTCATTGGCATTGGTGCTCGCGCTCATGTCAAAAGATTCCGAATTAAATGTGGTACCGCTTAAAGAAGAAAAAATCCAAACTATCTTAAATTTTATAGACCAGCACATTACAGAAAAACGGTTGCTGTCTATTCCCAAGATGGCTGAACAGTTCAATATCAGTAAGGCCTATTTTAATCAGTACTTTACAAAAGCTACCGGAAGCACCTTTAAAAAATATGTACAAACCTATGCGCTTAACCTCATCGCACATCAACTTGTACACCGGGATAAAACGCTTTCTGAAATGGCTTACGAGTACGGATATTCGGACGAAAGCCATTTAAGCAATGCCTTTAAAGCGCATTTCGGGGTATCGCCAAGTGCCTTTAAGAAAGCAAATCCCGCCTGATCCGTGCTTACATGTTTATCCGTGTTTGCTACAAGACGAGACTAAAACATGTCCCATAATTTCGAAGAAAAAAAACCTAGCATGCATATCGACCATACCACCTTCCGCACTAGCTATTTGGCAGAGACAATAGATTACTATCGGCACCTCAAAATCAAACCTTTTCAAAGCTCGCGTGAAACTAATCCATTTCGCATTCTAAAAAGGAAAGGAAGCCCGTTTTCGTCAACACCATCATGTGGATTAGCAATTTCTAAAAGCATTGCAAGCGAATAATTAAACCATTCATAGTTTCCCCGCAAGGGGGAATTGCAATTGATGTTAAATATTGTACAGCACCCACTAATATCTCCTGAGCATCCGGTAACCCATCAACCTGGTAGCTATTCCTTTTTACAATTTCAACAAAATTATCTGTCATTTCTGAGAGTTCTTCGAGGTGTTTCGGAAGTCGTTCCAATGGCGAGGTGTCTTTTTCCCACATCAATTCTTCTGCAAGGCTAAAGCAAGCTTCAAGTATTTTTTTTTCGTCCATGTAAGGTTTGTCAATAATTGCAGGAATTGATAATTAGTAAATATTGCCATTTTGGTTGAAGTCAACAAGGAGTTTATTTAAAATGGATTAAATGATATAATGTAGGCTTCTATCAAATGATTAAGCCCCCCAAAATATCTGTAAATTAATTTTCTATCTACTTCCGCAACTTTTGCAATAGTGCTAATCTTTAAAGCCGAAAAGCCATCTCGTTTAATAATTATTCCAACGGCATCGATCAATTTTCTTTTAGTTGCCTCTTTGTCTTTCATATTTTGTTATAAGCATAGGATTTAAACAGTACCAGTCGTTTCCTTTTTGATTGATACAATTTTGTAGTTAGGTCAGCTTATAAATATTTGAACTTAAAAATGAGATATAGATAAGGTGTTTTTTCATAGTTCCAGCTGAATATCAGTGAGCGCTTTGCACAGCATAACAAGATATTTCCATTAGCCGGGTTATCAAATGGTGCAGGATCGTATTTGACTTTTCCATCCAGGCAGCTGCTTTCACAACGGTGGCCAATCCCAACGTGGCAAGACCAAGTCACAGGGGTATCCGCCCCTTCCGCCGCTTCCAGCAAATTATCATAATGAGAATTCCACTTAAATGCCAGTTACCATTGACTTTGTACCAATAAAGTGGGGCTGCAAGCTGATTCTTTTTTACCCAATTCCATCCTTCAGCATGCCAAAACCTGAAATTTTCATATCCACCGTCCTGAATGAACTCAAGATGTATTAAGCTCGTTAGTTTCACTTCAAGCATCATTAACTTTTTCTCACGTTTCGCTTTAATAGTTTTGTAATCTCCGCTGTCAATTACATCATCCAATAACAGACTCCGTGCATTTGAAAGGCGGTCGTTCTCAGTTTGTATTTAAGTTAATAAATCTTTCCTGCCATTTGATTGCGAGCCATTTTGTTGAGTATAAACATCCTTAACAATTATCTTATATAATTCAGACACTCCTGGCCTTTGCACAAATCGCTTTAACTCGCTAATGAATCTATCATTGATCTCTTCTGCTGCTTTATATCTTGTACCACACGAAGAGACACAATGGTAGTAATAGCATCCTTTTCATTCTACTTCGTGTGGAAGCTCAACGTTTAGTGAGATAGTTTTCATTATGGATTATCCTAATGGCAAGCACCGAAATTGCTGAAGTAATCTTAAAAAAGTAAATCACCATCAGCAGGAACATGGCAACGATGGGAAAGATTATGTGCTGAAACGGCATTAGAAATATCAATACGATTTTCTGTAACTGAATTAACCGATTCCAGATGCACCACGTAAATATTTGCTAAAGGAGCATGCTTGCACACTTTAATAATGTCTGCGATATTCATGATGATAGGATCACCAATTACGAATCTGGCGGCACCACCATTTAAAATAATATGCGTTGGCCTAAATCTTCCAAAGTTTGCTCCACATCTTCATACCATACGGTATCACCAGCAATATACAATCGCTCTTCTTTTGTTGAGATGACATAACCTGAAACTACACCTGTGAGATCAGTAATTGCGCCAACTCCATGTTTACAGTTAACACGACTAATCAGTGCACCATTCCAAATAAGCTCATCAGCGACAGGTATGACATTTGTAAAGCCCGAGGCACTAATTGTATGAGCGTCCACGGGCTGGCATAATATCATAATGTCTTTTGGCAACATTTGTTGAGCAACAAGATCCCAATGGTCAATATGCAAATGTGTTAACAACACTGCTTCAACCTTTGCAATTAATGCATGCAGTTGTTCATTATCTAAAGGCAAGTCAACTAAAGGATTTCTCAATTCGTTGTTGCTGAAAGGAAATACATCGTAGCTATCTTTGGGGGCCAGCATAGGGTCTACTAACAAGGTTTTGCCATCGATAGTTAATTGTTGCATCCTTCGTATATTAGAGTAGCATAAGGCCTGCGTTATTACCACGTAAACCGCTTGTCAAAGAACCATATGTATGGGACGGCCTATAGCCGGAAGTTAAGTTATTTTTGATTCAAAAAATCTAATGCCATCGGAGGTAAAAGAAATGGTCGTTTTATTGCGAAAACGCCGCGCTTACATCCGATGGCATTATCATATTCCATTGTTACTGGATGTACGATATCCATATCCTTTAATAATCTTTCTTCATCATCCTTGCAACATTAGGAAAGTGTTCCATTTCTGATAACTGTTGCTTAAATAACCTGAAAGCTGTAAAATGGAATCTATTCATCAAAACTTCAGTCATACTAATGATTGGTCAATCAACTTGTAACCAAAGCCACGGATGTTGAGGATTTGTACGGAGTTATCACTCAGTAAATACTTGCGAAGCCTGGTAATATAAACATCCATGCTGCGCGCATTAAAAGGGCTATCATCTCCCCATATTGTCAGCAATGCCGTTTTGCGATCCAGCAGATTGTTTTTATAATCGAGCAATAATTGAAGCAGATCGGCCTCGCGTTGCGAGAGGCTGACAGCTTTTTCATCGTCTACCAGTTCCAGTTGGTTATAATCAAATTTAAAATGCCCCACCTTATTTACGATGCATGGCAAAGAAGATCGATCAACGGGTAACTGAAAACCACTTCTGCGATTCAGGCTTTTCAATCTCAATATTAATTCCTCCATGCTGAAGGGCTTTTTCATATAATCATCTGCGCCGATTTCGAACCCTTTTATGACATCTGCTGTTTGCGTTTTGGCAGTAAGAAAAATAATGGGAACTAACTGATCCACTCTGCGAATGTCTTCCACCAGAGAATATCCATCCTTACGCGGCATCATAACATCGACGACGCATACATCAGGCTTATTATTGTTAAACAAACTCCAGCCTTCCACACCATTTGCAGCTATGGTCAGTTCAAAGCCCCGCGCATCTAAAGTTTCTTTAACTATGGAGGCTAAAACGGCTTCATCTTCCACTAACAGCACTTTGATCTTATTCATTTTTGAGGAAATTGAATGGTAAATATTGTACCCGAATTTATTTTACTTTTAACAGAGATGGTGCCGTTTAAGCTAATCACCAATTGTTTAACATAACTCAAGCCAAGCCCATAACCTTTAACTTCGTGCAAATTACCAGAAGGCACCCGGTAAAACTTTTCAAAGATAAACGGTAAATATTTATCGTCGATACCAGGGCCGTTGTCACTGATAATTAATTGCCAACCTTTTCCAAAAGGGTTGATTGTGACTTTAACCCTGACATTTTCACCTCCATATTTAGTAGCGTTATCTATCAAATTGGATATGATAGTGTCCATAATATAAGTGTCAGTAAAAATATCCTCCAAACCACCAGGGTTTGAAAATTCCATATTATAAGCTGCATCTAAGGTAAACCTTTCAATAACTGCATTAATTAATTCATTGATATTTATAAAACCCGGCTTAGCCAGCTTATCACCACTTTCATATCTTGTAATATCCAAAATACGGTCTACATTATGATCCAGTTTGTCCAGGATTTCCGTATTAATTTTCAGATACCGGTCCGCTTTTTCCGGTTCTGCAATACCGCCGTATTTGTAAAGGGCTTCATGTGTCGATTTTAAAATGGAGATCGGGGTGCGGAGTTCATGGGTGACATTGCTTATGAAATCATTTTTAATGTGGTCCAGTTGCATTTGTCGTCGGATGATAATCCACATATAGCACAAACTGCCAGCAGAAAACAGGATCAAAATAATGGAAATAATGGCGGGCACTATATTCTGAGCGAGAAGAACCCTGCTTTTGTTAACAAAAACAGCTTCCACGATAGGACTATTTTTTGAATAGTTTAGATAAGCCATAATTTTTCCCGGCGGAAGGTTTCGCTGGTTTTTTAATAGCAAAAGATTAAAAGGCAAATCAATATTGCTTCTTTTTAGTTCACCTTTAAATATGGCTTTCAGGGTATCGATTTTGACGGCATTCATTAACGTAGCCGACATAAACTGGGTTTCAGCCAGCATCACTTTCAGGTGGTATAAATTAACCGGATTTATCGGGACCTGCTCTATTTTTGCAGTGTATGGCGAGTGTTTGACGTCGCTGTATATTACCTTTAAATGCAGCGATGTATCTTTCTCTACTACGTTTAACACGGATAAAAAAGGCGAGGTGGCCTTTAATGAAAGTGGAAGCTCGCTTTGCCCAACATGGTAGTTGTCAATGCTTCTTTGCAGTGCATCAGCTAATTGCTTGCTGAGATTCAGCTCTCCGGTTTTATAGGTATTGTACACCCAATAACACTGGAACAGAATGATGCCACCGGCAGTAAGTGCTGCTATAAAAAGCAAAAAGGTAACTCTCTTTTTCATGTCGGTGGCATTATAGATGAACTGGTTAAATATAATTTATTTGCTTAATACTTATAAGTTTGCATCAATGGCCGCAGGCAGATCATGCTTAATATCAGAACTTATATTGATAGCGAATTTAATAATTCCTTCTTTGTTAATTACCAGGCTGGTTGGCCATCCGCTAACTTTATATTGCTGATCAACTGTTTTGGAGTTGGGAAGTATATTATAGGCAAATTCATGTGTTTTAAGGAATGTCTGCACCTTGCTGGCATCATTGAAAGTTAATGCCAGGAAAACGACTTGATCTGGCTTATACAATTTAGTAATTTCATTCAGGTCCGGCATTTCTTCCAAACAGGGCGGGCAAGATGTGTACCAAAAATTGAGTACTACAACTTTGCCTCTTAGCTCAAGTAATGACCATTTTTTCCCGTGAATATCGGTCAAATTAAAGTCTGGGGCAGGCTTATTCACCATCGCCTTTACTACTGAATCAGCTTTGGCGTTTTGATCAGCTATCTGCTTCATTACTGCTTCACTTAATTTCACGAGGTGTAACACGCCTTGTGCTTTATCTTTTTCTTCATACTCCAGCGTTAATGCACCATTCCATGCTTTGCTAACGCTATCAATTTTATCTTTTGAGATAAAAGTGCCGTCGGGCATCATATAAGTAGGCGTTTGGGTTGAACCGGGTTTTGTTTGTGCCTTAATAACCATAGAGCTTATGCTTAAGACAGCAATAAATAAATAAGTTTTCATTTGATTTTTAATTATTGTAAATATTTAATTGCACAAAACTACTGTGCAATAATCCCCAGGTTTGTTAAAGGCGCAGGAATTAGTGTTAATGAGTGTTAATTGTTTATTTGAAACAACAGTAAATCTTTTAACACTATTTAACACTAAAGGTCCGAACATTAACACAGTGCCAATACAGCGAAATTAACTTTGCAGCATTATTGATATTTAAACAAATAAAAAATGAAAAAGTATTTCCTTATAATTCAGACCTGCACTATGCTAATCGCTGCTGTAAATACATCGAAGGCTACTGTGGTTAAGCCATCTATCGAACTAAAACCTCATTCGGCATCCCACCGTATCATGGCAAGAAAAACAGATCAGGATGACAGCGAGTTATTAAATAAACCGGCACCCGGATTTGAGTTGACGGGCCTCGATGGTAAAAATTATTCCTTAAAGAATCTAAAGGGAAAAATAGTAGTACTGAATTTTTGGTTTATTGCTTGTAAGCCCTGTGTTAACGAGATGCCGGTATTAAACAGTATTAAAAAAAAGTATGATCCTAAAAAGGTAGTATTCCTTGCGCTGTCGCTGGACAGTAAAAGCGCTGTTAATGCATTTTTACAAAATCATCAATTCAATTATGTTATGCTCACCGATGCAGCTCTAGTGCATCAAAAATATCACTTAAATGCCTATCCTACCTCTATCGTGATCGATGCCAGGGGGATCATTTCTTTTGTTCAAATCGGTGGACCGGACATTAATGAAAATCTTCAGGTGGCCATTAACTCGGCTTTAAAAAGTATGTAGGCAATTACACCAATTATTTTAAGAAAATAGTCTTTCCCTTGGGAACGGTTTGATTTTCGCAATTAACGCTTTGATAAACGCAAATTGCCTTTTTATACCCTCCATATCTTTGTATTGTAATTAAAGAGAAACAAAAAATAATTTAATTAAAAATAAAAGATCATGAATTTACAAGGTAAAAAAGTAATCATTTTAGGTGGCAGTTCAGGCATAGGCCTGGCCACAGCAAAAGCGGCAGCCGCCAAGGGAGTGTCAGTGATCATTGTATCCAGCAACCAGGAAAGAATCAATATCGCACTGAAAGATCTTCCGGCAGGTTCTGAAGGATATGCAGTTGACCTGAATAAAGAGGAAAATATCGAAAAGTTGTTCAGTAAGACAGGCAATTTTGATCACCTAGTTTATTGTGCCGGTGAAAATCTTACCCTGAACACTATTAACGCGACCGACATAGACCAGGCACGCAGTTTCTTCAATTTACGTTTCTGGGGCCCTTTCGCTGCCGTCAAATATGGCATACCCTTTCTTAATAAAGGCGGCTCGATCTCATTGACCAGCGGTACTGCCAACGCACGTCCTGGTGCAGGATGGTCAGTAGCTTCAGCCATTTGTGGTGCTATGGAAGGTTTTGTCCGGGCTATGGCGGTGGAACTGGCTCCGGTAAGAGTTAACTGTGTGGTTCCGGGCGTGGTAAAAACTCCGCTTTGGGACAGCATGCCGGAAGCTAACCGTGAAGGGCTTTACAAATACGTAAGTGATTCGGTATTACTGAAAAGAGTTGCTGAAGCGGAAGATATTGCGCGGGGATTTATCTACCTGATGGAACAAGATCATGCTACCGGGCAATCGCTGCTTATCGATGGCGGAACGGTACTGGTTTAGTAGTAATCATCTGAACGGATTGCCCTTCAATTCCTGACAGCGTGATGTTGTCAGGAATTACATCAATTTATCGCCAAATTATGAACCATTCTATAATGAATTCCTACTACGGCTCCTTTGGGCAATTAAAAAATAATTTCTAAAGATGCTATGCGGCTTCAGATCAAAAGTTGGAAGCTGTTTTTATTAATATTAAAAAATCATTTATGAACCAAATCACACGAGCAATTGAGTTGATAATAAAGTACCTTACCTCTCGCTTTAAGACCTCACCTGAATATTCATCGGTAAATAGTCGCTCTATAAAGTGCTATCGTAGCTAATGATTAATGCTCAAATGCTTGAAAGATCAATAGAGTTCCCATTGCCATGATCCTTGAATACAGGTAAGGTAGTAAGATATCTATTCGTATAAAAGGCTAATAATCAATTAAAGTAATTCTGTGCCTGGTTTTTCATGATTACGCACAGAATTACGCTTGTTTTGGGTTATTCACCCATTTGTTATTTAAAAAGACCTATTTCAATCTTAAGAATATTTTGAAATAATCAATCTAAAATCGGTTTTTTTGCATTTTCAATTGCTATTGAGAGCTCATCAGCTAATTGTTCAGGGCTTTTTGCCGAGTTGAATCCGAGGTCCACAAAGCGAATCATTCCATTTGAATCGATTACATATTTTGTCGGTATTCCTGGAGTTTTGTACAGTGCCAGGGTTAAGCTCCTTGTGCCGTTTGGCCCAGACTGATCAAAAGCAATATGGAATTTGTAATCATTACCTGACATAATTGCTTTTACCTTGCTTATATCGGGCTTTTCTTGTGTGTCAATGAAAAGGAATCTTACATTCGGGTCATTTTTGAATTTGTCAATAACCATTTTCATGATTGGAAAGGACTCCCTGCATGGTTTACACCAGGTTGCCCAAAAGTCTAGAATTAGAATTTTGCCCTTATAGTCAGATAATGACACCACATTTCCATCTAAATCTTTTAATTTAAAGTCAGGGGCATGAATATTTAGTGTAGAATCTTTGTTTAGAACGAAACAGGTACCAGACCGCTCCGCCCCCTTTGCAATGATAAAGAAGAAAAAGGAAAACATGAAGATTAATACAATTGATTTTTTTTCCATTGGGATTATTTGTTTTTAGTTATCTAATAATATTTTATTGCAAAAATAAGTTTGCAATACCCATAACTTGTTAATGCATTCTTAAACAGTGTTAAACAGTGTTAATTGGCAAATTAGTCCGATGTAATTGAGGTACATTTGACGTTAATTGACCAGATAGGAATATAGCTTATACTTGAATGAACAAGAGATTGACTTTCATCTTTTTTGTAGCCGTGTTTACAGGTTGCGGTATAATTTTCTTTCAGTTGTTTTGGTTATCGCAAGTTTTCACCGCTTCAAATAGAAACTTTCGCAAAATAGCGTCAGATGCTTTGCAGAAAACAATTAATAACTATCAGATGGATCAAACCAGCGATATAATACATTCTAAACCCGGCGATAGCTTAACTGTAGATCTCGATTCAACAGCCCTTCGACAACCTGATACGAAAATACTTGATTATAGAAATCTTCATCCGATAATAAAAAATGCACGGCATTTTGAGCCTAAATTAACCAACTCCAACGTTGAAATGATAAAGGTTATGATTGCCAGAGTTGTAGCACAGGTTACTAATAAACCTGTGATTTTATCTACGCTAAAAGTTAAGTATAAGGAAGAGCTTTTGAAAAATGGCCTTAAACAATCATTTATATTGTCGCTTGTACCCCCTGAGAGTAAAATTGCCCCGGATGATGTAGTTGGATATTCAGGTCTATCTAAAAATAGTGCTGTTGTGAAGGCGACCTTTAACTTAGGATCATTGACTATTATTAAGCGTAATGGAGTTTCTTTATTCATTTCTATAGGGCTTATATTCCTGACTTCAGGAAGCCTCTATTACATGTGGTACGTTATCCGGCAACAAGTCTTACTTGATGAAATTAAGAATGGTTTGATCAACAATGTAACCCATGAGTTTCGCACACCCATTGCCATTTTACAGTCAACCCACGAAGCTATTGATAACTTTACAGATCCTGCCGATTTCGAAAAGACCTTACGCTATATTAGAGCTAATCGTACTGTGCTAAAAAAACTGGAAATTAATATCAATCGGATACTGGATATAGCCAGTTACGAAAACAAAAGTCGCCAGGTAATATTAGAACATATCCCACTTAAAATTCTTATTCAGGATGTTATCGCCGGCTTTGAGCTTGGCCATGGCATAATAATAAGCTTTAACTATCGAATGAGTAATGAATTAATTAAAACGGATCAATTCGCTATAACCACCATAGTCTCAAACCTGGTTGATAATGCGTTAAAATATAGTGGTGAACAACCGGCAATAACTGTAAATGTGAATCAAATAAACAATGGATGGAATTTAGAGGTAATTGATAATGGTAGCGGAATACCTCGTCAGTATATAGATTTGATTTTTGACAAGTTTTATAGGGTTCCAACCGGCAATGTCCATGACATTAAGGGCTATGGGATTGGATTGAGTTATGTAAAGATGCTAACGGAATTATTAAAAGGGCACTTGTCTGTAAAAAGTATACTTGGTGAGGGTACAAAGTTCACTATTGAATTTCCGATAAATGATTAAACAAAAGATTTTACTGGTTGAGGACGAAGAAGTTCTCGCAATGGTTGTTAAGGAAACATTGGAAAGATTTAATTTTGATGTTGTTGTCTCTTTTAATGGTGTAGAAGGCTGGACACGATTTATTTATGAAAAACCTGATTGTTGTATTATTGATATTATGCTCCCGAGAAAAGATGGCATTTCTTTAGTAGCCGATATACGAAAAGTAAACGTACATGTTCCAATCATATTGCTTACTTCACGTGTGCGTACTGAGGATGTGCTAAAAGGGTTGACGGCAGGCGCCGATGACTATATAAAAAAGCCATTTAGTTTGGAGGAACTGATATTACGCGTTAAAAGTTTGCTGCGCAGGTCTGATATACATACTGCAGCAGGGGCTCTTAGCCTATCGGAGGATATGACAATCGGAAGCTATAGCTTGAACTACAGTAGGCAGGAACTCACATGCTCCGGTAAAACCTATAACCTATCTGAGAAAGAGGCCGACCTGCTCAAATTGTTAATGGAATATAAAAACAATTTATTGGATAGACACACCGCATTGATCAAAGTTTGGGGTGATGATAATATTTTTAATTCTCGTAGTATGGATGTTTATGTAACGAGAATTCGTAAATATTTAGCGGACGATGCCACTGTTCAAATAATAAATATCCGTTCAAAAGGATATAAATTAATCGGCTAATCTAAAAATTAAATTTCCTATAGTAATGGAGCTTAACTAAAAAAGATGGCTTTCATAATCCGGACAAATTAAATCAACCGGGACTCTTTATTATTCGGACCAACATTTAATACATCTTCATACAACTCTGCGAAAGACGATAGACTCGCATGGTTGCCTTAATTATTTGTTTTGCAGGCAACGATTTGATTATTTAAGAAGCCGGCAAAAATATCTTAACCACCTCATACATCCCCGGTTCAAAAGTAGCCATTTCCAGTGCTTCTGTTAGAAATGGCGACGCCGCCGAATTATTTCGCATGTTTTGGTAAGCATCCAGACTACTCCATTGTGCATACATGGTCACTTTGGTACCATCTAAGCTACGGTGCAGGCTGGAAGATATAAAACCCTCTATTTTCGTTACACTTTCAGCTGTGGCACGCATCAGCAAATCAACCAATTTTTGCTGATTAGCAGGATCAACAGTAAAAACATTGATCAATGTCAAAAACTTATTTTCTTCAGTAGTATTGGTCATAACATGATTTTTAATTGCTGTCAATTTATGATTTTTTAGCCAATTAAATCATGTTGCTCGCTTGGCCGGTTACCTTCTGGATTGAATTGGGCATTCCAAAGTTTCAAATAGTTCATCCAAACATTTTTCGATGATGCTGAGCGCTTATACTTATACACCTTGGGTGTTTAATACAATTACGAAGTGCTTTAACAGTCATTAACACTAAAGAACATTGTGTTAACATTTCATAGGCTGAACGAAATTAATTTTGCGTCCTTATTCACATTAAAAAATCAAATGAAAAAACACTTTTTTATTTTCCTGATTATCACTGTCGCAAATACAGCAGCGTATCTATTCTCAAGGGAAGCAGAATCTTTCTACAACCATAGATGCAATATGAAAGAGTATCATATGGCACCATATCATATGTGGTAATCAATATTAAGTCTATCAAGCTCAAATTTTTGAATCACCCATGAAAATAAATATAAAACCTCGTCTTAGAAAAAAGCCATACCTATTATTGGCATTTTTTTGTTTTCTTACAGTCAAGATATATTCAATGCCACACAGGGTGGCAGATACTATAAACACCGCTGATATAAAATTCACATCTATCACCGCAGACACAACGGATCCAACACACTCACCGACTATTATTAAAAAAACGCAAAGCCTGTTGGCAGCAAAACCAGAAATCGCAGTCATACATATAAAAGAGCCTTTAGGACTATGGACGATTTTTATAACAGGATTCATCGGCGGACTTGCAGCTCTTTTATTACCCTGTATCTTCCCCATGCTACCGTTAACGGTTAGCTTTTTTACCAAAAGACATACCAATCCAAGAAAGGGAATTTGGGATGCAGGGATTTACGGCTTATGCATTATCCTGATTTATGTTGGCCTGGGAATGCTGATTACCATATTTTTTGGTGCTGACGCGCTGAATGCACTTTCCACTAACGGAATCTTTAATTTTGTTTTTTTCCTCATGCTGGTTTTCTTTGCAGCCTCTTTTTTTGGCGCCTTCGAGATTACGTTGCCTTATAAATGGGCTAATAAAGCAGAGGAAAACACTGAAAGAAAAGGCATTGCTGGTATATTTTTCATGGCGGCTGCCCTGGCACTGGTATCCTTCAGTTGCACGGGCCCTATTATAGGTACATTACTCGTACAGGCAGCCACTTCGGGTGCAAGATCAGGACCCGCTGTTGGAATGCTTGGATTTTCGCTTGCTTTAGCGTTCCCTTTTGTTTTGTTTGCTCTTTTTCCTGCATGGCTGAATAACCTGCCTAAATCAGGCGGCTGGTTGTATATTATGGAGATGCTGACCACCCTATTCCGGGCCAAATTGACCACTGGGTTAGCTGACTTTTGGGTTGCAGCAAATGCTATAAAAGCATGT
>NZ_JACCBZ010000003.1 GCF_013408825.1 Mucilaginibacter tundrae | reverse complement strand
ACTGAACTGCTTACGAGGGGTTCGTTTTTCTGATTTAATCGTCTTTGTTTCCATTCGTTGACTTGGTTTTAGTCAACTTTTCTTAGGACGAGACAGGCTTAGATTAAAGCCCCCAAGCAGAGATTGCAAGGGGGCTTTGTTTGTATAAGCGTTATGCATGAACCACGCCGCTTTTTAAGTTGTTAGGCTGAATAAGGTTACATGACTGATATAATATTCAGTTTGGCTACAAATGCTCTTAAACTTCATCTTTTTAGGTTGTTTTTTAATATAAGCTATTTAATACTATCCTCGGGATTGTAAAACTTCCAGTTCAACTTAAAGTCGATATTACTATTGTATTCCTTTATTTTTTGCATGATAGAATTTCTATGGCCTGCACCTAATAAAAATACTGCTTGTTTGTGGGTTAATGTCTTCAATGATTTTGTACAATTCATTAGAATTGCATTTGCTATATTCAGAATGTGCTGTCGAAATTAAAGTGATATTGTACATTGCCCTTTGATGTGTTAGCTAATTTTTACATCCAATAATCATCATGATTTGTTGACAATTGCAAATTTAGTGTACGCTAATCATACCAACTAAACAACGAAAAATTTTATACATGCAAGATTGATATTTACCAATCAACCAATCGCCTGGTCTAAGCAGCAAATCGAGCTCTCCAGCAGAATTATATAAGTTTTATGATGTAATTATTTATGAAAGTACAGAGTGGCTTAAACTGAAGGATTTCTGCCCCTTAAAAATCAAACAAGTCTTTCGGTTTTACTTCAAGTGCTTTGGCTAAAGCATGTATCGTTGAGATGGTGGTGTTTATCTTACCCAATTCTATATCGGAAATTTGTGAATACTCCATTCCAGCAGTTTGCGCAAGCTTTTCCATTGTTAAGCCCTTAGCATTCCTAATACTTCTTAAATGCTTTCCAAAGGCAGAAATGTAGTCATTATTTCTAATGTTATTCACTCCTGCAAGTTGGTTCAAGTTAAAATTTTATGTTATAGGATATATCCCATATTTGGTTTAAGTTGATATATTTGTCTACTGCAAACCCTTTTCATGGAACAACCTAAGATCGTCTGTCCGAAATGTTATTGTAAATCAATATCAACTTACAATAATGATATTGGCGAAATAGAAGCTATTTGCTGCAAATGTTGGAATAGGTTTGCTCCCAGCGAAGGTCTTCCTTATATTGAACCTCAAGGCCGGCCAGTAATGATAGCAGGTTATTGTCTTTCGGTAACTTGTCTACTTATTCTTCCAATCATTTTTTTACCAGTTAGTATAATCTGTGGTTGTTTTAGTATAGGATACAATAGAATAGGTCATGGTATACTTATTATCATTTTAGCACTGATTTTTTCATTTATCGGCGCATCACACGGAGGTTGGGGAATGGGTATACAGTTTTATCAATAAGTACAAGACTACAAGGCATCAATCAAGTTTGCTTACAATCGCGAGTTTTTCCTCGCGGTATTGACCCGTACAAATTGGCCTAACTTAAATTTTTAAACATAGGATATATCCTATATTAAGTATAAATTGATAGATTTGTATATCACAATTTAACAAACTAAAATATTGATTATACCTTGGTGAATTTAAAACCTACGTAAGCGACCCAACGATACTGGTACAAATTGACCAAACACATGAACATCAATTGTGCTAAATCATGTTAGATACAAATAACCCGCCAGTTGAACAAACTAAAGATGCACGAGCACCAGTGACAAATACTAAAAAATCCGCTATAAAATACATTTTGATTGGTGCATCGGTACCGATTACATGCTTGATTATTTATTGCTGTGTGCATTTCAAAGGAGGCGATAACAATTTTGCAATTCGTTCCTCAGACACTGTAGCTGGTATCAACATTTCGGGTGCATGGTTTTTACAGCCTGTAAACCGTCCAGTTGCATTAAAATTAGCCTCTGTAAGCGGGGAAATCACCTTAAATGTAATTGATTCAAACTATTGTAATATAGTGATTAATCGAAGTGTCGGAAATGTGGTCCTTAGCCGGAAATATAACATCCAAAAACTCAACTTAACATTCAATGATCCAATGGTAGGTAAAAAGGTTACTTATGTTATTGATTCACTTTTAGCCAATACCAATTACTTTGTTTTAAGGGATACATCCGGAAAGGAGCTTTTTAGAGTTTGGAGTTATAATGTTGCAGGATCAAAATTAGCTTCCGAAAACGCCTTACAAAGAAATGCCTTTTTATACCCAACATTATCTCCACAAGAAGTAGTTGATAAACCTTATAAATTAAAAATGACTGGGAGTCTTTATAAGGAAAGACCATCTAAAGTCAATATTGACAAACTATTTTAATATTAACTAACCCTATACAAATATTGATTATGAACCTTAACTCATCAACTGCAATAATTTTCGGCGCTGTTACCATGATTATCTCATCCTGTCATGGCCTCGCTGGTTATGGAACAATCGATTATCATCAGGATCAGGATAATGTCGTCCTATTTAATACTTCAACGGATAAAAAGATAACTTTTGTAATAGAAGAAAACTGTGAGCGCACACCTGGCCCTGATAGTGCTGGCATGCATACTTTTAAGGAAGAAACTACTGTGAGCCCACAAGAACAACAGGTTTTAGGACCAATTGTAGATGGTGTAGGCACAAAATGGCAGTACAAAATAATTGCAGCATATAATGCAGATCAACAACCTTAACAGTTTACCTATTCAGGAAACCAATTTATTTTATTAAAATCAGTATTAATACGGCCAATAAAGTATATTGTGTTTTGGTAATAACCAGGCAGACATACTCATGAATCCTATTGCAACATTTAATTCATTAGCAAGGTGTTTTTGAGATAGCTTAGCCTCAATACGTTTATCTCGCACTTTGCTAATTACAAACTGGTCGAGATCGGATTTTAAAGGCTTGTTATTCATCAATGCAATAAAATCATTGATAAAATTTATATCACCTCTACCTGTATATGTGTTTTATTTAATATAATTTTATGATAAACTAATAACAAGTGAATCATTACAACCACTAACTTTTTACAACAATTCTAACAAGCTATGCATAATTTTGTAATTAACATTAGCAAGAGGTTATGGATAAAGAGCAAGCGACCGAACCTGAATCTATTCATCTTAACAAATCATTGTCAGACTTATCCGGCGAGCATTGGAAAGATGTGCCCGGTTTTGAAGGCTCTTACCAAGCGTCCAATCTGGGAAGGGTAAAATCACTTGACCGAACAATTCCACATCCCCGCCTAAAGATCCAGTTTGTGAAAGGTCGCATTTTAACCCAGTCTGTCCATAATAATAACAATATTGTAACCGGGGAACCGATGGTTGACTTAAGGGTAACACTAACAATAGAAAATAAGGCCTGTTACTTTAATACCCGCAGGCTGGTTTATCAAACTTTTATTGATAGTAAACTTAATTACAAAAAGAATGGCTTGTATGTTATTAGTTACCAAAAGCGAAAAGCAAAAGCGAGCCTCATCGCGTAATCGCTTATTTCCATATCTGCAAACCGCGGACCATTCGCAATGGAAAAAAATTATTCAACCAGCAAGGCTGTGGCTCAATATGATCGTGAAGGAAACCTAATTAAGGAATTCCCGAGTATCAGGGCTGCTTCTCGGGAATTGAATTTGGATGAGAAAGCAATCATACAAGTCGCCAAAGGGAAACACAAGCAGTGGAATGGATTTGTGTGGAAATATTTGATTGGTTAAGAATGATAAGTGTTATTGTATTGTAACGGATATATTACAATCGTTGATTTTGCTGGATTATTTGTTTTGATTACTTTAGTTGTATCACAAATTGAGCCTTTCACAAAATGAACACCTATCAATACATTATCAACAATTAATTAAGCCCATTACTATCCCTTGACTTCAGGATTTCCTGATGAGAGTACAACTGTGTCTTTTCCCTTATCAATATCTAATCTTTATATGAAAAAAATCTATTTCTTATTATCATTTGTTTTTATTGCTAAACTTTCGTTTGCTCAATGGACGACCAATGGAAACAATATTTACAATAGCAATACAGGCAATGTGGGAATTGGAACGACGAATTTACCAGCCAAATTTAACGTCTTTCAAAGTATTGCGTTAGGCACGGCGGCTCAAAACTTTTCTTTGTTAAGTACAATAAGTGGTGAAGCAGGAACAAATATGTTTGAAAATAATATTTGGCTCGTAAGAAGTTCAATAGGAAGTGATTGGTATAGCACCGGGATACACGATGGGATTTCCATTGATGCGAGTTTTCAAAATCCACAGGTTAATACCTTAACATGGTGGGAGCGGGATCCCGGTAAGAATTTACAGTCTTGGGGTAATGGTAATAGTACTTATTTATCAATAAATAACGGTAATGTCGGTATAGGGACAGTAGATAATTCCAACTGGCAGCTTGCATCTTCTACTTATAAATTAGCTGTAAATGGAAGCATAATTGCTACCGCAATGACTGTAAAACTCAATGCGAACTGGCCTGATTATGTTTTCAAAAAAGAATACCACTTGCAGCCTTTAGATCAACTGCAAGCATTTGTGAATCAATACCATCGCTTACCGGATATGCCCTCTGAAAAGGAGGTTGCAAAAAATGGCATTAATCTAGGTGATATAGATAAGCTTCTTACAAAAAAAGTGGAGGAGTTGACTATGTACCTGCTGGAGAAAGATGAGCAAGTGAAGTCTCAACAAATAAAGATTGAGAATCAAGAGCAAAGTATTGCGCAACAGGCTCAGCAATTACACGAACAGCAAAACGAGATTAATAAGCAAAATGTACAGTTAGAAAAAATGGAGATTAAGTTAAATGCATTATTAAAATCTCAAAATAACTAAGACATATATGCTACCAAAATCATTTTACGAAAAACCAGTAACTAAAATAATAACTGCTGTTTTGGTAATGCTGAGCGTTCAAAGTCATGCACAATATTTACCGCTAACCGGAGGCACTTTATCAGGTAACCTTACCCTCTCGTCCAATGTTCAAATCCAAGGTTCTTATTATGGATTTAATATTCCAGCCCTACAGCCTTCCTCATCATCTAATACTTCGATCTTTACTAATAATTCTACATCCACACTTGATTTTGTGGGATGGAATAATGGTTGGAGATTTATACCCGTAAATGGGAGTACTTACGCATCACCGGTATTAACAATTGATCCACTGGGAAATACTAATATTTCCGCGAATACATACATCGGGAAGAATCTAGGCATTGGAACTACAAGCCCAAATTCTACTATAGATATCCGAGGATATTTAAGCATTGGAGGGACAACGGGAAATCTTGACCCACGTGATCCTCCAGGAACATTACCATATCTGGCCAATACAGGTCAGATGGTTATTGGGTGGAATACAAGCGGAGGAGCTGGCGAGGCAGACTTTATCAGTAATCAGGCAGGAGGGGGCAATGGTGGATTCGCTTTCTATAATCACGATAATAGTAATAAAGAAACGCAATTAATGTGGCTGCTGGCCAACGGCAACTTATTGATAGGTAAAACTGTTCCGCAAACCAATTCTGCTTACAAATTAGATGTTGGCGGAAACGTTAGGGCCAATGCAATTACGGTAAATACCTCCGGTGCAGATTTTGTGTTTGATCCGGTTTATAAATTAATGCCGCTCGTTGACTTATCGAAGTATTTAAATGCCAATCATCATTTACCAGGGATTGCTTCAGCTAAACAGATGCAAGCGGATGGTGTGAATTTAGGCGATAATCAAACTTAGCTTTTGCAAAAGGTTGAAGAACTGACGCTTTATTTAATCGAAAAAGATAAACAGTTACAAGAACAGGCTGATGCTATTAAGAATCTACAACGAGAGGTTGACCAACTTAAACGGCAGTAGGACTAATTAAGTCAAATTAAAACGAGTTAGCCTACACAAAATATTAATTACACCAGTAGAAAACAATATGAAATTGAGGCGCTATTTATTTTTTTATTGCTCATTGTTCCTGATAAATACTTCGTTATCATTAGCACAAAATAATATTGTAACTGTAAATCAGGCAACCGGTGCAGCAAATGTGACCATACCATTATATACATTAAACGCGGCCCATGTGTCTCTGCCAATAAGCCTTTCTTACAGCGCTACAGGTTTGAGGATAGATGACGTTGAAGGTACAGCGGGAGTCGGATGGAACTTAGTTGTAGGCGGGGCTACAACAGCTAATCGTTACGTGGCTTTACAGACTACAGAATATAATGTGGTTCATGGTGGAAATATTGTTTTACAGCCTGCTGCTGGTAGCGTGACCATAGGGACATCTAATATCCCTCCTGGGTTCATGCTTGCCATAAACGGAAGCGGAATAGCCACATCATTTACGGTTCAATCCTACGCCAATTGGCCTGATTATGTATTTAATACCGATTACAAATTACGCTCTCTTGATCAGGTCAAAACCTATATAGATCAAAACCACCATTTACCTGATATACCTTCAGCAGATCAGGTTGCCAAAGACGGGATTAATCTTGGTGAAATAGACAATGTGTTCACTAAAAAGATAGAAGAACGTACCCTTTATCTGATTGATAAAGATAGCCAAGTAAAGGACCTTCAAGAAAAGATAAAACTACGGGAAGAGCGTATTCGAAAATTAGAAGACGAGACAGCTCAATTAATCCAATCAACCAAAAAAGTTCAATAATATATTGTATAAAGAGCAGTATCCATGAATATACAAAAGTGTTTTATCTTATCAGTATTAGTTATCCTATTGGGAAATCAGTCATTTGCACAATCTCAAGGAATAAGCCCAAC
This sequence comes from Mucilaginibacter tundrae, assembly GCF_013408825.1. Lineage (GTDB taxonomy): Bacteria > Bacteroidota > Bacteroidia > Sphingobacteriales > Sphingobacteriaceae > Mucilaginibacter. Next base: position 648,498 of record NZ_JACCBZ010000003.1, on the reverse strand, counting down.
AATACCAAGTGCCAATGCAGCCAGTCTAGGATTATATAGCGAAATGCCTGTATCTTATTTTACGGGTGTTCCTGATATTTCGATTCCTCTATATGAAGTAAAAGGAAAAAAAATAAGCCTACCCATCGCATTAAATTATAATGCTTCAGGCTTAAGACCCGAAGTACATCCCGGTTGGGTGGGTAATGGATGGAGCCTTTCCGCGGGAGGGGTGATAACACGAAAAGCCAACGGACTTATTGATGAATATAATAGAAACTCAACTGGTGAATATGGTTATTATTTTACACATGCACATTTAAATACCTCTACCTGGCAATCTGACGCCACAGCTAATAGCTTCCCTTTATATCAGCCAATAAATGATCCTGAACCTGTGGGAACTGATGCTGATGAACAGCCCGATGAATTCGACTTTAATTTTTTGGGGTATTCCGGCAAATTCTTTTTGGATCAAACGGGTGCCTGGCAGGTTCAATGCGATAAAAATCTTAAGGTTACTTTTCAATCTGCAGATCTAATGTATCCATTTGTTTATTACCTATCGGGAATGGGCGGGGCAGATATGTCTAAGACCTTCGGCAAGTTTACATTAACGGATGATGAAGGAAACCAATATATATTTGGCTGCTTAAATCCATCTACAGACAGAATAAATACAGCTATTGAGTATAGTGATGCAATGATACCAAATGGCACGTTGACAACCTCTCTTTATGCTACTTCCTGGTATTTATCAGAAATAATTTCAGCAGATCAATCAGAAACCATCAATCTCAATTACGAAAGAGGGCCATTTACCAGTTATATTGGCTTTAACTATTCAGCTAACCTGAGCACGGGCACAATTCCTTCGGCTGGCTCATTTCATGGAGCAGTGCCCTGTAGTCAGTCAAGCCAAATCTCCGGGTTAAACGGAGATGTAGTATTTCCAGTTTATCTTAAGTCAATAACGATGCCGACTCAGGATTTGGAAATTGATTTTAGTAAATCAGCCAGTAACGAGTTGGCCTATCCAAGTGGCACAGGTACTATTTATGCAGGAGGAGGAAGCGCTCAAAATGCCTATCAAAGAGTTTTTTCTGATGCGAACACACCAATTAGTGGCTCTGAGGACGGATTCCCAAGCGCCTATCCTGAAGATATCACTTCACCCACTTTAATTCCTTATTTTGCGAGCAACTCATTGCCTAATGTCGATCCAAATATTGGCTATGGAAGCAGATTTATATGGTTAAAGTTAGATGCGATTTCAATAAAAAACACGTCGCTCGGGATAACAGAAAAGACCGTAAATTTTAATTACAATAATATCTCAACAAAACGGCTACAGCTCAATAATATAAATATTGCAGACCGAAGTAATACCGCAATACAAAATTCTATATTCACCTACAGTTCCACGCCATTACCCGCCTATCTTACTACATTGACAGATCATTGGGGGTTTAACAATAATAACACGACCCCGGTTGTTTTTGGGACCAATAATAACTTTGCTCAGGTGAGAGCGCCGGATCCGACAGGAGTTCAAACCCAGGCAGAGATATTGACAGGAATAACTTATCCAACTGGTGGTACAACCATTTTTACATACGAGCCTAATAGTTATGCTTCGGTTATCTATAGAAATAATAGTGTATTGCCTACCGCAGAAACCGGTATTGCCGGTGGGTTGAGGATTAAACAAATTACTAGTATTGATAATAACAATAATAGTCTAATAAAAAAATACCTGTATGTGACTGGTTATTCGCCTACTGCAAATCTGTCATCCCTGCCTTCCAGTGGAGTACTAAACGCCAAACCATTTTATTCCTTTTCAATTAATGGAAAGGATCTTAGTAATAATGCTTTTACCTTTACTTCCATTTCTTCAGGCCCTGTCATACCATTAACGATAAATAGTAGCGGTAGCCATATTGGTTACACTAATGTAACTGAACTCTTACCAGATGGTAGCTATACAAATTACCAATTTACGAATCACGATAACGGCTATTCAGATATACCATCTTTTAGTACTTTCAATCCTAATGTAATGGATTATTATCCTTGTACTTCTTTAGATTTTGAAAGGGGAAAGCTGATCCATAAAACAGAATTTAACAATAGCGGTACTTTGATAACTGAAGATATTACTACCTATTCCAATAGTGTAACCAGTACTGTTAATCCAGCACCAATATTCTCAGTCAATGCAGTTTATTCAGGACTTCTTGGCGTTTGTAGTAGCAATAGTGTTGGGGCAGTGTCTAGAACAGCCTATAGTTTGAATTATGCCCCATTTGTACCGATCAATGAAACTAAAAATACCTTTGATCTGACAGGAACAAATAACACATCCACGGTAGTTAATACAGTTTATGATCAATATAAAAATGTTATTCAGCAAAATATGGTAAATAGCGATGGCTCAACAAACCGTATTTATAATTTTTACGCCTATAATTTTGCTAACGGTAACGCCGATAATCCTTACACAGCGATGGTACAGCAAAATATGACTAGTCGAGTCATTCAGACTATTACTACTAGGCTAATTAATGGCGCTGAGTACATAACTGGGGGGAAAGTTTATACCTATCAGATATATGGGCCAGGTATAATTCATAATGATGCCATGTATGATTTTGAAGGGAATGGACAAATTTCTTATAATACATTTACTCCGACTACATATGCTGGATATACCAGTAATGGCCAGTTAAATTTGGATAGTCATTTTGTATTGCGGCAAACTGTTTATTATGATAATAATGGCAATCCAAGTTCTACGGTGGATAATAGTGGTCACATTAATTCTTTTTTGTGGGATTACAATGGAAGTCAGCTTTCTGCTAAAGTGGTCAATGCCAATAACACCTATAGCGGAATAACCCCTGCTAATAATCTCCCTACGATCGATACGCTTATATTTAATAAAACGCCTGGAGTAATTGGCGACCAGGTTGAAATTCCGATAACGATCCCACGTACGGGGAACGCAACATTTTCATTTGCTTATAACAATAATTCAGCAATGAGTGGTAACAACTCTGCCGAAGCTACCTGCCTTTTAGTATCAAGTGGGCTTTTAAATGGTTCTTTGTGCCTCGCGCTTCCGGGAGGAACAAGCTCCTGTAGTTCGGTGCCCTCTACTTACACTTTCTCCAATGTACCCGCAGGGAATTATACGCTAATTATTCAACTTTCCAGCATGACTGGTTTTCAAAACTACTATGGGTTTACCTATACATTTACTTTTCCAACTTATAAGTATTATTCATCCGGCGCAAGCAGTATAAATGATATAGCTTACACCTCCTTTGAGTACAATAATTCATCTGAACTAAGCTATGGCACAGGAAATTGGTCAGGTGTTAATCTCAGTAAAATTGTAAGTACCGGAGTAGCTGTAACAGGTCATAATTACTATACGCTTACCGGATCCACTTTGAGCAGTCAGGCACTAACACCCTCAAAAACATATATAGTTAATTATTGGAGTAATACCGGATCCTATACAGTAACAGGATCGCAATCTTTGAGCCAAGGCCTTACAACACCATCCGGCTGGACCAATTATAAACATATCGTTACCGGCACATCATTAGTTAGCATCACTGGTACCGGAAACATTGACGAATTGCAATTATATCCATCTGGAAGTCAGATGTCCACATATACTTATGAGCCACTTGTAGGGCTTAAAAATATTGTAGATTCTAAAAAAGAAATATCAAGTTTTCAGTATGATAATTTTGAACGCTTAAGTTCGATTAGTGATCAATACGGTAATATGAATAAGGCATATACTTATAATTATACTCCAAGTGTCCATCCTGTAATTAATAGTTTATCTATTACTGCGCCCAAAACTATAACCGTTAATTATACTCCTATAAGTAACTGTACCACTACATTAGTAAATTTTGTAGATACAAACACAGGTCAAACGGGCACAAACGCAGGGGGATGTGGGGGGAGTTTAATAATTAGCGTTCCTAATTCCGGGGATACTTATGCTGTCACGATAACATGTAATAGCAGTTCTATTACATCTACATCAGCACCGGCAACCATCGCTGTACCCTAATAATAAAAGTTGAAGTCATGCAAAAAAAACATAAAAGAAACTGCAATTTTATGCGAAAAATATACTTTACCGTTCTTTTTCTCATTGTTTTGTCAGGTTATTCGTTTTCACAAACGTTAACGACGATCCCCTTGTCCCAAAGTGGAATGACGGGTCGCTATTATAATCCTATTAGTATTACACTATCGCCGGGGTTTTCAACCCAAGCAGGCGGTACTTTTAATGCCTACATCACAAGCAATGGCTGTAGCACCATGACAGTTACCCCCAGTACTAGCCAAAACTACATTATTACTTATGTTCCCCGTATAGCAGGTCTGACAAGTCCAGCCAACCCGGCAAACACCAATTGCCAAATTATGCAGAGCATACAATATTTTGATGGTCTCGGTAGGTTAATTCAAACGATAAATCCGGAGGCCAGCACTGCAGGTTATGACGTAGTGGAACCAGTAGCTTATGATGCTTTGGGAAGAGAAGCTACCCATTATTTGCCCTATACAATTTATAGCAGTACTCCCGGAGCCTATAGGCCTAATGCAATCAATAATTCAGGGAATTATTCCGGAAGCGAACAAAATAATTTTTATAATCAAAGCGGGCAAAGTTATGAAGGCACTGCTTACCCTTATTCACAAACTAATTTTGAAGTTTCGCCATTAAGTCGAACAATAGAGCAGGGCGCGCCGGGTACAGCATGGCAATTAAGTACCAGCAGTGTTACTGGTGGCGGCAAAACGATTAAAACCAATTACTTGTTTAATAACAACACCGCCTGGAGCAATAGTAATTCCACAACCAGTATGCAGGTCGCCCTATATACGGCTATGATAAATAGTGATGGTTCACGCACACTAGTCAGAGCAAACAATAGCGCAACATACAATACAAATCGACTACAGGTCACCGTAACAAGTGATGAGAACTGGACGTCAGGCCGGGCCGGTACAACGGAAACGTATAAAGATTTGACAGGACAGGTTGTGCTTAAGCGCACTTATAATAACAGCAACGGCACCATCCAGATTCTTTCTACTTATTATGTATATGATATAAATAATAACCTTGCTTTTGTGCTAACGCCCCTTTCAGGTGCTGACGGCACTATGGCAATAGCGCAGACGACGCTTGATAATTTATGTTACCAGTATCAATTTGATGAACGCAACCGAATGACCGCAAAAAAACTACCGGGAAAAGGCTGGGAATACATGGTTTATAATAACGCAGACCAACTGGTTGCAACACAAGATGCAGTACAGCGCGGAAACAACCAATGGACTATTACAAAATATGACGCACTGGGGAGGGAAATTATTACCGGTTTATGGAATAATGGGAATACAGCAATAACACCGGCTGCTCTAAAAACAAGTGTTTATGCGGCAGCGCAATGGGATTCGCGAGATCCTGCCAATTCAACAGCAATAGGTTATACAATCACTAGCTTTCCTCAGACGCTAAATACCGTATTGACAATCAATTATTATGACGATTACACCGCACCCGGTTTACCAAGCAACTACTTGGCGACTATATCGACAACACCACCTGCATCACCTAGTAAAATGACAGACGGCCTGTTGACGGCAAGCAAAACTACAGTTCTGAATACTATTGGAAACACTACGCCTGACATGTTGTGGACTGTACAATACTATGATGATTTAGGCAGGGTTAAGCAAATTTATAAACAGCACTATTTTGGTGGTACAAGTAATCTTAGTAATTATAATTATGATGTTATCACGAACACTTATGACTTTACAAACGAAGTAATCAGCAGCACGAGGTCTCACTATAATACCACTAATAATTCGCAAAGTACCAGCCCCGTAGTGACCATAGGTAATACCTACACTTATGATCAGACCGGAAGAAAAACACATACCTATGAACAGCTGACAAGCGGTAGCAATACCCCAGGTACCAATTTTTTGCTGTCACAAACTATTTATAACGAAATTGGCCAGGTAGCCAGTAAACAATTACATTCCACGGATGGAATTAACTTTTTGCAAACCTTAAATTATGCCTACAATGAAAGGGGATGGCTCAGTAAAATCAATGACCCTACCCAAGCACTTTCAACCACAAACCTTTTTGCTGAACAGATTGATTATAATAACCCGCAAACCCAATATGGCGCATCCTCACAGTATAATGGGAATATCTCAGAAGTTGATTATGCAAATTATAATAAAACAGCAGCAACTACTACTGTTCAACATACTACATATGCATATGACCAGATAAATAGGTTGTTGTCAGGAACTTCCAGCGTGGGGCTTAGTGAAACTGGTATAAGCTATGATTATAACGGCAATATTCAGGTATTGTCAAGGGCAGGTGCAAGTGCAACTAACCTAGGTTATAAATATACAGATATAAACAATAATCCAACCGGCAATTTATTACAATCCGTAACCAATACAATTAATAATGCTGCCGTAAGGAGCTATACTTATGATGCTAATGGCAATGTATATAATGATGGCACTAATAGCTTTACATATAACATGCTTAACCTTCCGCAAACTGTTACCGCAACCGGATTGAGCATCACATATTATTATGACGCCGATGGAACAAAGCTAAGAAAAGTAAGCAGCACAATGGGTAACACAGATTATATTGACGGTATACAATATAAAACGGGAGGCGTAATAGATTTTATTCAAACAGAAGAAGGCAGGGCAATAAATTCCGGTGGTACTTATAACTATGAATATACCTTAACAGACCACTTGGGCAATAACAGGGCCACCTTTGACATGGTAAATGGTAAAACAAGTGAAGATGACTATTACCCTTTTGGGATGGACTATCCTACCGTTCCGAGTTCAAATCTTTATCTTTACAATAAAAAGGAATTACAGAGCGAGTTGACGCAGTACGACTATGGCGCGAGGTTCTATGATCCGGTAGTAGCAAGGTGGACGACAGTGGACCCGCTTGCGGAGAAAGATAGAAGATGGTCTCCATATAATTATGGAGAAAACAATCCCATAAGAAATATCGACCCGGATGGTATGGCTGAAGTTGATTTAAATGGAGACGCAGCTGTTGCAGCATTTACCGCATTAAGGGACCAATCTGATAATCATGCGTTTGCGATAAAGGCCAGTAATGATGCGTTTGCCGCTAATGCCTTTTTTAAAAATGGACCAGATAATTCTATTCCTAATGATGAAATATCCCCACCCGATTGGTGGAAACAATTATTAGCTTATTTTGGAATAGGAACCTCTCAACCTGCTACTGTTGCACAAGCGGAGGATAAAGCTAACGGCCAAGATAGATTGAGACAAATTTCAGACAACGCTCAAAAACAACAAGAAAAGATAAATAATTCAGTTGGGTATGTCCCATTTTTAGGAGGTATCTATAAATTATCTTTAGGAATGATTCAGCATAAAAACTCTGCAATTGTGTTCGGTTTTGGCTCAGTTGTAACAGATGCAATTGGAGGTGAAATAACTGAAGGCGCTATGGGGTTACATGGAGTAGAACGTGCTATTGAACGAGGAGTTACAGAAGAGGCGATAAGTGATGCCCTTCAAAACCCATTAAAGATATTGGGGACAAAAATTGATGATTTAGGTAGACCAAGCCAAAGAGTTATAGGAAGATTAGCTGAAGTAGTTATAAATCCGGAAACAGGAAAAATCATTTCTGTAAACCCTACAAGTACAAAGAAAGCTGCAAGGCTGATTAATGCATTAACTAAATGAAAATAATATTTAAACAAGATCAATATCAATATTTACAAACCGTTCTTTCAAAAGACAGGGTTGATTATTGGGAAATTTTACAGAAAGGTTATATTGAACAATTAATCTTTGATCTTGACGAAGACTTTATTGAAGAACTACGAGAATGGTGTATTGAAATGCAGATTAAAGTTGGTTTTGATATCGAATACGAATTAAATGATTCAGGGAAGATATTGGAAAATTTAATTGATTTACTTTATAGATAATTAGATTAATAGTAAAACTTGATTTTGTACGAGTCCAATTGTCTTTTCGATGGGACTCAAAGTAATGTTTAGACTCTTTCTGTTTACAATCAGCTATGAAGGTTGAAATTTTGTTAATTTTCAAGATTTCTCAGTACACTTCAGATTTTACCGAGACTTTGATTAATCACCGTTTATTTAAAGCTACTCCGGTGGTACTTATAATTATGAATATGCTTTAACGGATCACCTAGGTAATAACTGGGCGACTTTTGACGTGATAAATGGCAAAACTAGTGAAGATGATTATTATCCCTTTGGATTAGATTACCTTACAATTCAAAGTTCAAATCTTTGTCTTTACAATAAAAAAGAATTACAGAGTGAGTTGACGCAATACGATTATTGCGCAAGGCCTATGATCCGGTGATTACGAGATGGACAACCGTTGACCCATTGGCTGAAAAATCACATAGATGGTCACCTTAAATTAATTCTACTATACTTAAAAATTATCTAATTTGCTTGATTCGATAATAAAACTATGCTTAAATTTTTTAATTCGTAGTTATCACAAATTGCAACAGCCTTTCCGGTTTGACTTAACATTTGATTGCCGCTAACCCTTGTTTCATTATAATCCCTAAGAGGTGGTTTCATCACAGCCAATACACGCTCATAATCTTTTGTATATTTTGCGGTATGCATTGTACCGCTGCCAATCGTGCATTCAACTATAAAAGTTCCTAAGCTTAAACCTGCCTGTATTCTATCCCGTTCAATAAAATTTTTCTTTGACATTTGTGTGCCAATAAAGTATTCCGAAACAAGTACACCACATTGTTTTATTTGATCTGCTAAGGCCTTATTTTCTTTTGGGTATACTTTATCTAAGCCATGCGCTAACACTGCGCTCGTAACGCCATTAGCGGCGATAGCACCTAAGTGTGCAGCAGTATCACAACCCTTAGCTAATCCGCTTACTATATTAAAGCCCTTTCCTACAAAAAAGTCTGATACAAATTTTGCATATCTTTCACCATAAGGTGAAGGATCACGGGTGCCTATTATTGCAATTGTTGGTTTACTGCCCAATAAAGTAATGTCGCCTATATAGTTTAATATTACAGGTGGATCATTAGATTGCCTTAATAACTTAGGGTAGTCATCATCTAAAACAGATACCATTTTAATATTATAGGTGGCCGATTGTTGAAGAATCTGCCAGGCGACTTTTAATGCGTTGTCAAAATCATCAATTGAGAGGGTTGATTTTAATTTTATATCCCCTTTGTCAGATAGGTATTCAATTAATTCACCGAGTGAAAGAATATCCCTATCTAAATTTACAAGTAGTTTATAAGCCGTTTTTCTTTTGATTCCCGGCAGGTGAAGTAATGCGATGATAAATTGCTTTTCGATTTTAAATTTCATAATAACAGGAGTTATAATTCCTGTTATTAATCTATCCATAATAACCGATTCTTGGAACGCCTATTTTTACTTTTTTAAATATAATAACTTGTATTACAATTAATTATAATTAAAACTAACACAGCCTTATTGCCAATAGCCTGCGCTTGCCCGTTCCAAGAATCGCACTTATGTATTAGATTTAATCACAGACAAAAACTAACACAAAATGCGAGTAAAATATAACCGAGTAAGCACCATTGGACAGTCAGGTAATAGGTTTATAAATGATACGGACAAATACGACCTAATTTTGCTTGATAAAATTTCAGGCAACGTAGCTTTTAAAGAAAGACCACAAAGTTTACAGTTAATAAAGCTTATCGAAGCTGGTAAAGTAAATGATTTAGTAGTTGAAGAGTTTTCACGATTAGGTCGTAACACTGGCGATGTAATTAATACCCTTGATTGGTTAGACCAAATGAATATTAATGTGACTGTTAGAAACGTAGGCTTACAATCCCGGCCTAACGGAATAAAAAACCCAATTTGGAAAATGATATCTTCTATTATGTCATCTTTATATGAAATGGAGCTTCAGAATATTAAGGAACGCACGACGGTAGGTAGAATAGTTTATGTTCAAAATGGGGGAATATTAGGTCGACCTAAAGGAACGAATGAACAAATCTTTGACTTTCTAAACAAACCTTTATCCAAACAAATTAGCAAATGTTTGGATAAAGGTTTAACAGTTAGGGAAATAGGCAAAATTGTTGGAGTGTCTTCAACAACTGTAATGAAAGTTAAAAAACTTAAAATTTAGTATCTCCACAATATTTATAAGCACTGGTTTGTTTAACTTATATACAAAGTCATGTCCTTATAAATTGTCTGTGCCGTTTCGCGAATTTCTTCCGCAATATTATTTAAATATTCTGGATTGGAAAGAACTAATGTTTTGATGGCTTCAAATAAAGGTCTCAAATGCTGCTTTCCTTGCGATTTTTTAAATACATCTAATAATCTGTTTCCGAAGCCTTTCATAACACTAATAGCGGCCGCATATTTGATAAGATCTAAAGACTCCTCTGTCAGGTTTATATTTGTTATTGCAGCAAGCCATGAATTAGAAGCATCACCATTGTTATCTTTGTTAATTGCAAATAATGCTTCTTGCAACGCGAAAATGAATGGGTTTAATTTAATACTTTCACGATATTTCTCAAAAACGGATATTGCAGAATTATTATCATCACTTCTGATAAGCATCATCAAATACTTTGATAATACGTTATTGTTTGTAGGATTAATTTCCAAAGCTTTTACATAAGCATTTTCGGCATTTTTAAAAGATTTAAGACTAAAATGATTTAAGTCTGCTAAGGCTTCCCAAATGGATTCTATATTGGGGTTAATCTTTAAGCATTGAATATACGCTTCGGAAGCCTTTTGCGGTTCGTCATTTAAATATTGATAGGATATTCCTAACACCCCCCATGATTTGCCATATTCAGGTGCAACTTGTGTTGCTTTTTTGAATGCCACTCCAGCTTTTTTATAAATGCCACGATGTGTATAGCTATCACCAAGAGCTATCCAAACATCAGGATTTTTCGGGTCTAATATGGATAGACGTTTAAATATGGTTTCGGCTTCACCATATTTGAAACGTTTTTCTTTTAAAAAATTTGCAATCGTAAATAAGTAATTAACATTATCAGGAGCAAACTTGATAACCTGTCTATAGGCATCTTCTGCTTCTTCATTCTGGTTTGTCAGTTTTAATGCTTCACCGTAATAAAACCAAAAACTGGGATTTTCATAAAGTTGACCACCAAGTATTTGTTGAAATTCTTCAATTGCTCGTTGGACCCGGTCGGTATCTTTATATGCGATAGCCATTAAAAAATGGATTAAGTTGATGTGTTCTTTATCTTCCTTTTTAGAATGAAAACACTCATCAGCTAATTTTTCAGCCTCATCAATTCGTTTCTGGTCAATATAAATTGCTATAAGTAAAAATTCACCGAAGTTATCGCCAGGACTCGTCTCTAACGCTTCAAGAACTATATTTTCAGCTTCATCATAACGCATGTTCTTTCTTAAAAAAGAAGCGTAACGATATTTAAAGTACGTAACATCATTGCCTTGATCCAATGCATGTTTATAGGCTTCTTCTGCACTAATATCATCATTATTGAGCTCTTGAATTGATGCAATCCCAATCCAACTCATACTATCATTAGGATTTATTTTTAAAGCGTTTCTGTATGCTAGAGTTGCTTCAGAATAAAGTCCTTCTCGAAAATAAGCATCCGCCATTTTTCGTAGTGCAAAACCATTATTAGGACGCTTATTTAATACTGACGTGATAAATTGACGGGCTTTTTGAAATTCTTTTTGACTAAATAGGCGCTGAATGTGATCTCTCCAGCGTTTTCCTTCTGCATTAAAAAAATCATTAAATATATTGTCTGGTATATTATCCGGGTTCATATATTTCGCAACCTCGGACAAATTGCCTTCTGTTTGTTCTAATATTTCAAGATAAATATTGTTTTCAAGATCACTACTACCGTCACGATTGTAGGCACGAGAAAGTGCTAATCCATAAGTGATTTTATCAGGATCAAGTTTTTCTTTCAGTAACTTGATTATTCTCAACTTTTCTATTGCTAAATGTTGCGGTGTGTAAAAGGTTTCTAAAAAGCAAGTCAAACTTTTTAAATCACCTCTTTGTCGTCGACTTGCCCGCCTCATTATGTACCAAATGTTAAAAAAACGTTCGCGAATGCTATAGTTTTTTATTTTTAAAACTATTTTGTTTTTTTCTTCGGAATAACGATTTGATCGGTCAATCCAACCAGCCTTAATTAATCGGTCAAGTTGGGCCGATAGCTGATTGTTTTCAAGTTTGGTAATAAAATGTAATTGATCGAGATCACAAGGATCCCAATTTAGTGCAAGTGCGTCAACAATTACTTGCGATTGTTTGGAAAGTTGTTCGAAATTACTTTTATATAAGGGGGTTATTAAATCCAATAATGCATTTAAATTTTCAAAAATTTTTTCTGATAAACCGTTAGCAAGAAGTTGAAATATAAAAACTGCTATTCGTGGGTTTCCGCCAGTAAGACTATGTAAAGCATCAAGTTGAGCAGTCTTATTATATATATCTTCAAATACATCGCCCTTTCCGGTTTTATCAGCCAATAGCAGCAATAATTCTCGCATTTCTGTTTGAGTAAGCCGATCTAAAATGATGTTTTCAAATACATCATAAAACATGCTATCATAACTTACGTCTTCGATTGGATTATATGAACATGCTCCTATAAAAATTGGTGACTGGTTAGATGTTATGATACCGTATAATGTAGTTTGTTGTTCTTTTGAAATTCCATCAAATAGAATATCAAAATTGTCAATAAGAAACACTGGTTTACGATTGTATTTTTTACATATTTCCAATAGTGCGAAATAGGCTTTTTCAGATATTTCTTTTTCGCCTTTAAGAGATGTTAACTCCTTAATTAGATCGTCTAAATAATCTGTTTCTGCAAAGTTTTTTTCTTCCTCAAAATTATCAGCAAGGGAATCTAAGCTGTTCAACCAAAATTTTGATAGCCGGTCAATATTATATTGCTCTTCTGGAAATAGAATTGGTATGAATCTTTTATTTAAATCCCCTTTTCTGATTGAAATTTCCAAACGCCTAAGTAAGGTGCTTTTGCCCATTCCTCGGCTACCAATTATCATAAGGTGCTTCGGTACAGTATTTCCTCTTTCCTTATCTATACTATCTTCAAGGCTTTTCAATAAGGGTTTCCGAGCTATAAAGGTGTTTACTACATCCTCGTCATTTTTTGTATGGGCGTTAAAGTAATAAAGGCTGTTAACAGCAACGTTTTCATTCTGATTCATAAGCTTAGAGTTATTCAAATATAAAGCCTATTTTACTATTACAGAAATTTATATAAACAAAAATTTATACAAACAAACTTGTTTGTATAAATAAAAAATATGTTACTTTGTTTTATCAATCACTAACAACTAATACTAAAACTATGGCAAACTGTCACAAACTATTTTTAGACTATAACAAGGAGATTACCCCGACAGCAACTCAACGCCAAAAAATGAAAACTTCTCGCCAACTACTTGAAGTGAAAATAGCAAACACACTGTTTGAGAAATTGGGGATGCGCGTTACATTTTACACTCAGGGTTCTGATGCACACAAAATGAAGACGATCATTATTAAAGAAGATGGATCCTTCGATTCGGACAGGGGAGTGTATTTGCTAAGCAAGCCAAGTGTGAGCGGAGAAACGGTGCAAGGGTACATTCGCGATGCGGTAAAAGATCATACAAAAGAAGGCGCCCAACATCGAAAGAAATGTGTCCGGGTTATATTTCAGTGTGAGTATAATATTGATTTTCCTGCTTACTACGAAATTGCCGATGAAGACTTTGCTTATATGGCAGTAAAAGGCCAGGATTGGACGAAGGATGACCCTTGGCATATGATTACTTGGTTAGAGAAATATAAAGATAGTAACGGGCAGTATATCAGGATGATTAAATATCTTAAAGGGTGGACATCAAAACGTAAAGCTAATGGTAAAATGCCAAGCGGAATAGCCCTTGCAGTATGGACAGCAAGGCATTTTTCCATTGACGCTGAAAATGATGACAAATGTTTATTGAAATTGTTAAATGCCATCAAATCCGCAGTACAATATTCTGTCACTTGTTATGCGCCGGTGGAGCCATTTGATGATTTAACAGCTAAGCTAACCAAGGTTCAGAAGGATAATTTCATAGAAGAACTTAAAATGTTTTGTGATCACGCCCAAAAAGCAATAGATGAAACCGATCAACTAAAAGCATCTAAAATATGGCGTAAATATCTTGGTGATAGGTTTCCTGAAGGCTTGAATGAAGAAGATGAAAAACGTGCTGAAAAACTTTTAGCTTCAGCCAGTACAGTTGCCAGTGGTGCCTACTTAGGTAGGAGCGGTAGCATTAATTCTATTTCGGGAACTCCACATTTAGGGCATCGAAATTATGGCGGCTAAAAACTACTTTATGCCTAAGAAAGGGATTAATCCGATAAAAGTTTTATATCAGGAAAGACATTTACTTGAAAAAGCTTATGATTTTTTGACGATCACTATCCAAGAAAATACCCTGTTTGTTAAAGGATACTGTCAACCAAGTGAATATTCTCAAATTTATGAATATGAGCTTCGGTTTAGTCCCGGTATGAAACCAAAGGTATTTACTAAAAAACCCAAAATAGAGTACCATGACGATATACATATGTATAGTAGTGATAATAGCCTCTGCCTTTATTATCCTAAGGATTTTAGTTTTACGGATAGACTGCATTTGTTCAATACTATAATACCGTGGACTCACGAATGGTACCTTTATTATGAGCTTTATTTATTAAAAGGAAAATGGCTGCATCCTTATGTAGACCATAAAAAAATATAACATGGAACTGAAACCACACATATTTATTGGATCTTCCAAAGAGGGACTACCAATAGCTGAGGGCATTAGAAATGGCCTAAAAGATATCGCAGAAATCAAATTGTGGACAAGAGCATTTGATATTGGAAAAAGCAATTATGAAAATTTGATAACTCAAATTGCATTGTACGATTATGCTGTTATGATTGCTACCGCCGATGACATTGTTACTTCGAGAAAGAAAACAGTTAAAGGCGTACGGGATAATGTTTTATTCGAATTTGGCATGTTCGCTGGTGGGCTAGGGCGTGACCGGGCTTTATATGTTCTTGAAAAGGGAATTAAAATACCGAGCGATTTGTTGGGCATCACATTTCCAACTGTATCAAAATATGTTAGCGCTGATTTTGCGTCATCTTTGGATAGCTGCATTGATGATATCAAGAAACATATCCTTGATAAGGAAACCACCTTTGATCTTGGTTTTCTTCCATCTACCGTTTTGGCATATGGGTATTTTAACAATTTTGTTGAAAAAACTGTTGAGCGGCTATTAGAGGATAAAGCGGAATTAAAAGAATTTACCATTCAAAACGATCAGCAATTTGTTATAAAAAGTTTGAAGTTTACTATTCTACTTCCTAATGACCTAAGCGATGATATGTTTAAAAAGGTTGTTAGTAAACGATTACAGGACGGCTGGCAAAAGTTGAAGGTAGATCCAAAGCATGTTCGTGATTATGATTTTTCTATAGATGTATCAAAGGCTACAAACGGTGAATTACACCTTGTAGATATACCTTACACTCTTAACGCGCTTAATATGGCAATTGAGCTTTACTCTTCTAAACATCATTTAGGTAAATCCGAAAGAGAAACCCTACTTGAATATCGTGAGATCAGAAACTTTAAAAAAACGTTGGATTACTTAATTAAAAAAAGCTCTATAACCAAGAATATTGTTGAAACTGAAATAGTTGATATCTAATACATAGATATCTTATTTCTTTAATTGCTGAAGATGTTAAATATTTTTAAAAAAAATAGGAATCAACCTTTTACGCCACTGTTAAAAAGGGAGGTGAACAAAGCGTGGATTAATGTAACTTACGACCAATACTTGCCACTTTATAAAGCAAAATTTCCGTTTGCATTTATTGGTGACGACCAACTTTTCAATGAGTTTCAGGGTCGAATTCAATACCTCATCGATACAGTGGTTGACCTATCTACAAAGCGATCGGAGATAGAATCGTTATGGCAGCTAGTTTTTGATAGTTTGTTACCACTTGATGAGGACGTTATTTCAGCTGATAGTATATATTTCTTCCCTTTATTGTCAATTACAGGCGAAGCAAGTTTTGAACAAGAATATAGGGAGAAGATCATGAATAAACTTGAAAATGTGATGATTTCAAAAACAACTCAGCAATTAGAGCAAGGTGATGATCCAGTTCAAGTCATTAAAAGCCTTAACTATTGGCTGCAAAAGGAAATGGAATACTTGGCATATCTGCAGGTGGGAAATTCATATGCGCAAATGGGGCAACTTAAAATTATTTATGAACAATATTCGGAACAGTTTGAAACTATCAAACAGTTCTCCGCAGCTACCTACGTTGACTTTGTTAGTGTAACTAAAAATGCCTACAAGGCACTGCAGCCGGAATATAAAGAAAAATTTACGTATTTCATTCAGTTCTTAGCGCTGCAGTCAGTCCTGGTATCACGTGATGCTGGTTTTTTCGATAGTTACGAACAGCAGCTTTCTGAATATTATAAAATTAAATTGAGAAAAAAGCCAATCGCCAACTGGGCATATTGGTTTTTTACTGGTTATGGTGAACGACCTTGGCGTTTAGTGTGGCTTTTATTATTGACCAATTTTATATTTGCGCTGTTGTTTACATTTCTACCATTTGAGTTCAATGGCATAAGTAAGACTATGGGTGTCTGGCCCCGAATTGGTAATTTTCTATATTTTAATCATACAACTATGCTAACCGTAGGGTATGGTGACCTTTTCCCTAAGAGTCCAGGGGCCAAAAGTGTGGTTATGCTGTTACAGTTAATGGGTTTTAGTATATCTAGTGCAGCCGTGGCTTTGTTTTTACGTCGTATTCTTCGGTTTTAAATAAATAGGAATATAAATAATAATATTCTGGCCTTAAGTTAGATATTGAAATAGTGTGGATTTTAGGATTATAATATGCACCCCTTTTTACACCCCATAATTCCTTAAATGCATAAAAAATGCTCTTATTATATAATAAGATATAAGAGCATTTTTTATTTAAATGATTGTGGAGCCGGAGGTACTTAATTTATAGGTAACCGGCTTAAAATTAAATTGGCTTTAACAGTTAATATAAATAGATTTTTTACAAAGTAAAAATCATTGATAATTAATCCGTTGTAAATAGCTTGTCATTCTATCATCGTAATATGTTCTATCATCAAATTCGCAACGAATTCTGTTTAAATCAGTGATATATAAGTAAAGATAATTAAAGGCGAATTGCTTAGGCTCACTTGAATTTTCAACGAAATTAAATGTACCGTGTATAATAATTTTACATTTTAGTCGATCAGGTAACGGTTCTCCAGGACCACTAAATTCAAAAAGCATTTCATCGGATTTAAAAAAATAATTTCCTTCAAATGTACCTCGAATCGATGTTTTAAAATTAAACTTATCAGTTGTTTCGTAGTCTAAATTTCCTTTAACTATTAATTCACCATTTTTATAATCAAGGTTTATAATTCCATCATTTACAAAGGGGGCATTACTAGAATAATCAATTTTACAGTGTAACGTTCTAGGCATCAAAGCCACAAAATCACTAAAATCCTTTGAAATTTGAGGTTTTGGTGGATCTTGTTTCTGGGTTTGAATAGGCCCAGATTGAGTTTGCGAATCAATTATATAATACTTAGTAACATTAGTTATGAAAGTGTTATATGAATTTCTTGAAAGATATTGTTTAAGATTGGTAATTGAATTTAACTTTTTTCTATTCGGGATTTTTTCTATTTTTTCAGCTGTTTTAGAATTAATATGAAAAGTGTTTATTAGTTGACTTTTTGATCCTGATTGTAGTATTTTAACCTTGCAGACATTATAACAGTCGTTATTAAAGGGAGGCAAATCACAATTACAGTCTTGTCCAAAACATATCTTGGTAATCAACAGTAATACAAAAATCAATAGTCTATTTTTCATACAGTTTGTTTTTTGAGAAAAAATCGTTGAAAACCCAAGATAATAGAAACACAATTAACCAGATCCCCAAAAGGACTAATGCGATGTTAAAACTAACTAGTTGATCATTATATTCTTTATTAATTTCTCCAAAAATCATTGGTATTCGATTTGGATTTAAAATAGCACCAATATCAAGTCTAGAAATAATATCCCCGGTTCTTATTGCATCGGCAAGGTAAAGCCATGCTGGTAGAAAAATTAAATAAATTAATTTAAGCCACTTGTTGAACGGTTTAACATAAGAAGTGCTAAAAATAGTTGCTAAACTTCCACCAATTAAAGCAATACTCCAAGTGATTCTTACATTTGCACCTGTCGCCAAAGCATGTACACTACTGACGTCCATAAGTTTAGTGATAAAGATTAATAATCTAAATTAATATTAATCATTTAAATCGAAGAATTTAATGTTGAAAACTTATATGGTTGATTTTGTTGTAGGAAAGATATTAAATATAGTAATAGATTTACATATATTGAGATAAACCATAAATTATAAAGTAAAATAAAGCGACTTCGCAAAAAATTAATAAGAACTTTCTATCAGTAGATTTTACTGCCAACTATATAATTGTGTTAAAATATATCGATACTGAAGTATACAAGTAAACAGTGTTGTTACTAGTTTGTAACTAGAGTAGTCTAAGTGATTGATATATAACACAGTTTTACTTTCTGTATCGGCAAATAACAGGGGATGTCCAATACATAATTTTCATATGTTAAATGTTCAATTCTGATTAGATTTTGAAAATTTAATATATATGAGTTCAAACTTCATGATTCAAAGAAGATGTGTGCATTGTAAAAAAAACGATTCTTATTCTAATGAAATAATCTTTTTTAATGATATTTATTTGATTAAGGGCTTGCGTGAACCGTTGATCGCTGAAAGTTTGTTCTACGATGTTTAGGACCTCTTTAACAATCGTAAAATAAAAAAAGACTGGCACTAAGCTGGTATCATTAAATATGCTGCAATACGCTTTTTGAGTTGCTCAAAATACAATAAAACCTGTCAGGCCGTGTATTATAGTGTTTGTTCATGAAATCGATTATTGACCCTGTGTTATACTAGTGGATTGTGTGCTGTAGGGGCAACTATTGCAGTTTTTTTTGATTGATTCTATTTATAGGAAATTATTTATTCTATATATTTACTTGGCCATTAAACGAATCTCAATGCTGAATGTTGTGCTCTTGTTTAAGGTAATCTACCACTTATAGCAATTTGAACGCATACCCCTATGGAACAGGAAATTATTAAAATTCCAGTAAAGTCATCGTCACACGCAAATGGCAAAGACGATTCCCTTGATGTAAAAGAACTCTTAAAGGTTCTTTCTTTAGTTAAAAACGGAAAACTGGATGTCCGCATGCCGGTCACGCAAGCCGGTATTAATGGCCGGATATGCGAGGTGTTAAACGACATTATCGAAATGAACCAGCGGCTGGTTACAGAAATCTCATCGGCGGAAATGACGATCGGTAAACGTGGCAATCTGTCGAAAAGAATAGAGCTGCCAGATGCCAAGGGTGAATGGGCTGGCGGAGTAAACTCACTGAATAATTTGATCTCTGATTTGACTTCGCCTACGCTGGAAATTGCCGGGATGATCAATTCTGTAGCCAACGGTGATTTGTCCAAACAAATTCCATTGGAAATCAGTGGCCATCCCTTAAAAGGTGAATTCCTGCGCATAGCGAAAGAATCCAATCAAATGCTTTCCAAGCTAAGATTATTCTCAATGGAAGTAACCCGGGTAGCACGGCAGGTAGGATCAGAAGGTAAACTGGGCGAGCAGGCGAAGATCAAAGGTGTGGCCGGTGTATGGGCTGAACTCACTGATTCGGTGAACCAAATGGCTGGTAACCTTACCGCTCAGGTACGTAACGTTGCGGCAGTGACTACCGCGGTAGCTAAAGGCGACCTTTCCCGGAAGATCACGGTAGAGGCTAAGGGCGAAATATTAGAACTAAAAAACACCATCAATACCATGGTGGATCAGCTCAACTCCTTCTCATCTGAAGTAACCCGCGTGGCGCTGGAAGTAGGTACGGAGGGAAAGCTGGGCGGCCAGGCGAAAGTACCGGGTGTGGCTGGTACATGGAAAGATTTAACGGACTCAGTGAACCGTATGGCAGGTAACTTAACCTCGCAGGTACGTAATATAGCAGGTGTGACAACGGCCGTAGCAAATGGCGATTTGTCCAAAAAGATAACGGTTGACGTTAAAGGGGAAATGCTCGAATTAAAGAAAACCATTAATACGATGGTGGATCAGCTGAACTCATTTGCCTCCGAGGTAACCCGGGTGGCTTTGGAGGTAGGTACGGAAGGTAAACTAGGAGGACAAGCCAAGGTAAAAGGTGTAGGTGGGGTATGGGCAGACCTGACGGACTCGGTAAACCAGATGGGAAGTAACCTTACCGACCAGGTGCGTAATATTGCCTGGGTAACCACAGCAGTAGCCAAGGGTGACCTCTCCCGGAAGATCACGGTAGATGCCAAAGGCGAATTATTAGAGCTGAAAAACACCATCAATACCATGGTGGATCAGCTCAACTCCTTCTCTTTTGAGGTGACTCGTGTGGCACGTGAGGTGGGTTCGGAAGGCCAGTTAGGCGGCCAGGCAAATGTGCCGGGGGTAGGTGGTACCTGGAAGGATTTAACAGACTCGGTAAACCAGATGGCAGGTAACCTGACCGGACAGGTAAGAAACATAGCTGAAGTAACCACGGCGGTGGCAAAAGGCGATTTATCCAAGAAGATCACGGTGGATGTTCAGGGAGAAATGCTGGAGCTGAAGATCACGATCAATACGATGGTGGATCAGTTGAATTCATTTGGCTCTGAAGTAACACGTGTGGCACGTGAGGTGGGTTCAGAAGGGCAATTAGGAGGGCAGGCAAATGTGCCGGGCGTAGGTGGTACCTGGAAGGATTTGACGGATTCTGTTAATAAAATGGCAGATAACTTGACATCGCAGGTACGTAATATAGCCGAAGTAACCACAGCGGTAGCCAAAGGTGACCTTTCCAGAAAGATCACGGTAAACGCAAAAGGTGAGTTATTGGAATTGAAAGATACGATCAATACCATGGTGGATCAGCTGCGTGGTTTCGCGTCCGAAGTAACGCGTGTGGCACGTGAGGTAGGTTCTGAAGGCCAGTTAGGTGGTCAGGCAAATGTGCCCGGTGTGGATGGTACCTGGAAAGATTTAACAGACTCTGTAAATAAGATGGCGGGCAATTTGACCGCCCAATTAAGAAATATAGCAGATGTATCCATCGCGATTGCAAATGGCGACTTATCCAAAAAGATTACGGTTGACGTGAGGGGCGAAATCCTTCAGTTAAAAGAAACCATCAATACGATGGTGGATCAGTTGCGTGGTTTCGCTTCCGAAGTAACGCGGGTGGCACGTGAGGTTGGTACGGACGGGAACCTTGGCGGGCAGGCATTTGTACCGGGTGTTGCAGGTACCTGGAAGGATTTAACGGATTCAGTGAACCAGATGTCGAGTAACTTAACTTCACAGGTACGTAATATAGCCGAGGTAACCAAAGCGGTAGCCAGCGGTGACCTTTCCAAAACGGTAATCATCGACGTAAAGGGAGAGATCATGGATTTGAAGAATACCATTAATACGATGGTTGATCAGCTGAACTCATTCGCATCGGAAGTTACACGTGTTGCGCGTGAAGTGGGTACAGAGGGTAAATTGGGCGGCCAGGCGCACGTAAAGGGTGTAGGCGGTACTTGGAAAGATTTAACTGACTCTGTAAATCAAATGGCGTCCAACTTAACCGGGCAAATACGCGGTATCGCGAAAGTGGCTACCGGTATTGCGAAAGGGAACTTAAAGCAACGCTTGTCTATTAACGCATTAGGTGAGGTGGCTCAACTTACCGATACAATTAACGAAATGATTGATACCCTCGCCGTATTTGCGGATGAGGTAACGACCGTGGCGCGCGAGGTGGGTGTACAGGGACGTCTGGGTGGCCAGGCAAGTGTACCGGGAGCTTCAGGTACCTGGAAGGACTTAACCGAGAACGTGAACCAATTGGCACAAAACCTTACCGTTCAGGTGCGGTCTATTTCGGAAGTGGCTTCCGCCGTGACCAAAGGTGACCTTACCCGTACCATTCGGGTGGACGCTAAAGGCGAGTTGGAAGCGCTGAAAGATACGATCAATCAAATGATCGCCAACCTTAAAGGTACCACCCTAAGGAACCATGAGCAGGATTGGCTAAAATCAAACCTCGCCAAATTTGCCCAGATGCTTCAGGGCCAACGCGACCGTAATGCAGTGGCAAATAAAGTGTTATCAGAGTTGGCTGAATTGGTAAATGCACGTTATGGAGCGTTTTACATATTGGAACAAACAGAGGCGGAAGATGAAGTAAAATTAAAGTTATTTGCAGGGTATGCGCATAAGAGCCGGAAATCGATCAACCAGGAATTTTCGTTGAGTGAGGGATTGATTGGCCAGTGCGCAACTGATAAGGAACGCATCAGACTAGCTAATGTGCCTAACGAATATTTGCAGATCAGCTCAGGAATAGGCAATGCTGCGCCTATCGACCTGGTGATATTGCCCGTACTGTTTGAAAATAACGTAAAAGCGGTGATCGAACTTGCGTCATTTGAGAATTTCAGCGACACGCATATTGACTTTTTAGATCAGCTGACAGAAAGTATTGGTATTGTGTTAAATAACATCGAAACCAATACGCGTACAGAAGAACTCCTCTCCCAGTCACAATCATTGGCGGGCGAACTTTCTGCACAACAGGAAGAGTTAAGACGTGCGAATGATGAGCTGCATGATAAAGGACGGTCGCTGGAAGAAAAAGCCGAACAACTCACCTTGACCTCGAAATATAAATCAGAATTCCTGGCCAATATGTCGCACGAGTTACGGACACCGTTAAACAGCTTATTGATTCTTGCACAACAGCTTTTTGAAAATCCGGAAGGGAATTTAACTGAGAAGCAGCGAATGTTTGCGAAAACGATCCACTCCTGCGGTGATGACCTCATCCAACTCATTAATGACATCCTGGATCTTTCTAAGATAGAATCAGGCGTTATTGCGGCCGATGTGATGCCAGTTAGTTTTAAAGAGATCGCCTCATTTGCAGAATCGACCTTCAAGCCTATTTCAGAAGCCAAGAATCTAAGATTTGAAATAGACCTGCAAGAAGGCTTACCTGAAATGATGGAGACGGACATGCAGCGGCTCAACCAGATCTTAAAAAATCTGTTATCCAATGCATTTAAATTTACCGAAAAAGGAAGTGTGAAATTGCATATTTTCAAACCTACCCAAGGCCAGGATAATCCGTTAAGAAGCGCTGATTCGGTTATTGCATTTTCCATTGAAGATTCAGGCATCGGAATTTCTAAAAATACCCAAGGCATTATTTTTGAAGCTTTCCAACAGGCCGAAGGATCGACCAGCCGTAAATACGGTGGAACCGGTCTCGGGCTTTCGATCAGCAAGGGCTTTGCAGAGTTATTAGGCGGTACGATCACCGTTGGAAGTGAATTGGGTAAAGGAAGCGTATTTACCTTGTTTTTGCCGCTCAAATACAAGGAGGAAAAATCATCAGCTAACCCGCCTAAGGAAAACTACCCGGTTCAACATTCACGCAGCAACTTGATCGACAGCGCGGAAATGGTCATGGATGATGACCGCCATAACATTGCCAATGAAGATAAAGTATTACTGGTGGTTGAAGATGATCTACGTTTTACCAAGATCTTGATCGACAAAGCACATGACCTTAATTTAAAAGTGGTGGTTGCCATTAGTTACCTTGAAATATTTGAAAGCATACTTAAATATAATCCGATTGCCATTACGCTTGATGTAAATATGCCGGAATCGAATGGCTGGAAAATACTGAAACTACTGAAAACAGATATTAATTTGCGTCATATCCCGATACACGTGATCTCTGGAGAGGACAATAAAGTGATAGCAATGAAATTTGGTGCGAAATCGTTTAGCCTGAAACCGCTGTCCAATACAACTTTGGACGAACTAATTACTGGTATTGTAAATTTCCATGAGTACACCAAACGTAAGGTGTTGATCATTGAAGACAGTGAAGCCGAGCTGCAACGTTTAACAGAGCTTGTATCAAATGATAAGATTGATGTATTCAGCGCTACCACTGCCAAAAAAGCCCTCTCAGCGCTGAAAAAGGAAATGTTTGATTGTATTATACTCGACTTTGTTCTGCCTGATGCGAATGGATTAGACCTGCTAAATAAAATAAACTTGCTTAAACATCCCCAGTCCACTATTATTTTACACTCTGCACGTGATTTTACCCAAGATGAATTGATTTTGCTAAAGCGTTTGAATCATAAGATCATTACCAAAACGCCCACTTCACACATTGAACTACTGGAAGAAATATTGGTTTTGCTGCACATCGATAAAAAACACATCAGCGAAAGTAAGCTAAAGATGATCGACGGGGTGCGTATCAAAACTGATGTACTGGATAATAAAAAAGTATTAGTGGTCGATGATGATGTACGTAATTTATTTGCGCTAACCGCTGTATTCGAACGGTCAAAGATCGAAGTTGTTACGGCAGAAAGCGGCAGGGAAGCATTAGAGATTTTAAATAAAGACAAAACGATAGATATTGTGCTGATGGATATTATGATGCCGGAAATGGATGGCTATGAAACTATCCAGATCATCCGGAAGGAACCGCGCAACAAGGCTTTGCCAATCATTGCGGTAACAGCAAAAGCAATGCTCGGTGATCGGCAAAAATGTATCGCCTCAGGCGCTTCCGACTACATCACCAAGCCGGTCAAAACCGATCAGCTTTTATCCCTGATGAGGGTATGGTTGATTAAATAAAATGAATTTACTTAAATTGCACATGCAAGAAAACCTTACAAAAGCTCATTAACATGCCCTTAAAAATATTATTGGTTGATGATAATGAGAATAATCTACTTTCTATAGAAGTAGTCCTTGAAAAGGAAAAATACATTTTTTTCAGGGCTACTTCCGGACGGGAAGCGCTACGAATCTTATTAAAAGAAGAGGATTTTTCGCTTATCCTGCTGGATGTGAAAATGCCGATCATGGACGGATATGAAACAGCTGAACTAATCTATCAGCGGGATAAACTGAAACAAATCCCAATCATCTTCATCACGGCGCATGATTATGAAGAAGCGGCCATGTTTAAAGGGTACAAGGCAGGTGCCGTTGACTTTATCCGAAAACCATTTAACCCCGAAATATTAAAATCAAAAGTCGCCATTTTTGCCGAGCTGTACCAAAAGAATCAATTATTACAGCAACAGGAAGAACGATTGAAAATAATTAATAACGATTTGATGCAGTTTAACCTGGAGCTCGAAAAGCGGGTACTTGAGCGGACTATGGAATTAGAAAGTTTAAATCAGGAATTAAAGGCATTGAATTTATCGAAAGATAAATTTTTATCAGTCATTTCACATGATTTACGTAACCCGCTGACCTCGCTCCTGGCATCTTCGGAAAATCTCAGCCGCGATGCAGAAAAGTTACATCCGGATCAGGTGAAAATGTTTTCCGGTATTATTAACAGAACATCCAAAAAAATATTAAACCAACTCAACGAGCTGGTTGAATGGGCCAAAAGCCAACGTGAAAAAACAAATTTCAACCCTGAAAAGCTTGATCTGCGGCAGCGGATCAATGAATCGCTGGAATTGCTGAAAGCGAGTGCTTCGCAGAAAAATATAAAATTGGCGAATAATATTCCGGAGGGTATTTTTGTAAATGCAGATGCCTTAATGTTACGCTCTATTTTGCAAAACCTGATCACCAATGCCATCAAGTTCACGCCGATTTCGGGTGGGGATATTATTATTACTGCGAAGGCATCTGAAGATATGATAGAGGTTTGTATTCAGGATTTTGGAGTAGGGATGTCAAAAGAAATTAAAGATTCCTTGTTTGGCAGGATTAATCTTCCTTCATCAGGGGGTACTAATCAGGAAATAGGAAATGGCTTGGGTTTGCTGTTAGTAAAAGATTTTATTGTCCAACATGGAGGCGCGATTAGAGTGGAAAGTGAACCCGATAAAGGTGCCTGTTTCAATTTCACCATTCCAGCTGTTAGGTAATACGTATATGATTAATGTAATCTTAACGGACTGGAAAAACGTTACGTTGGAATATTAAGTTAGCATCCCATGGTAAAATAGGTGTTAATATTTATCCTAATGCGAAAATTGATGTATCGTTTTTTATTGATCATGGCGCCGATATCGCGATTGGTGCCACAATCGTTATCGGCAAAAATGTTTGTATTTAGTAAGGTGTAGCGTTAGGAACTGCCCAGGTAAGCAAAGGTTTATCTGACGTTAAAAGGTATCCAACGGTAGAGGATAATGTAACTATTTATGCCCGAAGCACAATATTAGGCGGAAAAACAATGATAGGCCATGGTAGCGTTATTGGAGGAAGCATATGTAAATAATTGAAGCTTGTTAAGAGCTTATGGCCAGGCACGTAACCTATTATTTAACACAGTAAACATAAAAACCCGTTCCCTCATTTCTTTAAAAACATTATATTTGATAAATAAGCAACCGCCAAATGACAGAGTCAGCGCTTACTGCCGGGGTAAATATTTCAAATAATGTACTTTTTCAGAACCTTGGTGAAGAATATGTACTGCTCAACACAGAAACAGAACTGTATTTTGGTCTTGATAGCGTTGCCGCCATGTTTTGGCAATTATTTGCTGACGGATTAAACATTCCTGCCGCGGTAGATAGGTTTATGGCTGAATATGATATTGATAAAGAAACGTTGGAGAGGGATTTGAATTCCCTGCTAAAAACATTAGAAAACTATCAACTGCTTACTTTGCAAAGATGAAGAAACGCATGATACTGCCTGAGCGTTTGCCTGCCGGAGAGAAGTTTTTTGCTTTTAGCGCTTTGCTTCTGGCTGTGTTTCTCAGAGTTTGCATTAAATTGGGGGGATTCAATAATACCATAAGGTTATTGTCTGTTTTTGAGCGTAAAATTCAAACCCGGAGCAAGTTATTTGACACAAGTAGCTATGGCAGATCAGTAGAGTTTTCCTACTGTTTTGCCCTTATACCAATTGTCTTGCTATATCTACGGCACACTGGTGGTTGATGAAAAGACGAGGGATATATGTACAACTTAAATTTGGCATGAAAAAGCAGAATGAAAAACTTGCCGCGCACTCATGGCTGGAATACAATGGAATAGCTTTTACGAAAGATATGAGTATAAATAAAAATTACATCGCTTTTGAAACAGCTATTTTATAAATAAAGATTCAAACGGATTGATAGAATAACTAAATATAAACAAACAAAGTTATGAACATAAACGAACCAAAAATGCAGGTTTCAGATATCCCGGCAGAACACACCGCTAAAAAAATTTACAGCACACCCTCAATAAAAGTGTATGGCAACATTAATGATCTGGTAAAAGCCACCGGATCCGGTGGCTCGGACGGTGGGGAAACTGATGATGCTGCCGGAAGTTGATGGTTCAATGTAAGCAGAAACCAGTGCAAAATAACAGAACTAAAATACAACTCTGTATTGTGAGATCTAAATATTTATAATTGACAGTTTTTTCCGGAATACTAACCACTTCTACCGCGTATGATCGTGAAAATGATCTTGCAGCACTACAGTCGGGTATAGACAGCCCTCATGATATTCTGCATCGCTGGCATGATTCCCACATTGCCTTCATTCAAGCCAGCTATCATGTTACACCCGAATCAAATGATGAGCTATTGCCCCTATATTGCGCCGAATCAGGAATGACAATTGCCGGCAATATCCGTTTGGATAACCGGGATGAACTTTTCGCAAAACTGGCAATTCCGCATACTGTACGTGCCATAATGGGCGATGCCCAACTTATACTGGCCGCCTACATTCGATGGCAGAATAACTGTGTGTACCATTTACTCGGCGATTATGTTTTCACCATTTGGGATCAGCAAAAGCGCGAGCTGTTTTGTTGTAATGACCATATAGGCAATGGTACATTATTTTATTACAACGATGGGCAAAAAATAATTTTTTCATCTGATATACAAGCTATAAAAACCATTCCGGGTATTAAAACTACACCAAATTATGACAGGCTTGCCAAGCTGGTTGATTCGGATCTGTATCGCGTGGCGCAAGAGGAAAGCTGGTTTACAAATATTTACCAGTTGTTGCCCGCAACGATACTTACTGCAGGTGCAAATGGCGTAAAAACTAGCAGGTACTGGCAGCCCGAATTAGGCGAAGAACTCAATTTTAAAAACGATGAAGAATACAGGAAAGCTTTTCGAGAGGTTTTCTTTGAATCGGTTTCATGCCGACTCAGAAGCGGGTTCCCCGTAACCGCGTTGCTGAGCGGCGGATTGGATTCCTCTTCGATAGTGAGCGTTGCTGCGAAAATATTGGAGAAGCAAAATAAGGAGTTGCATGTTTTTTCAGTTGTTTTGCCCGATGAAAATGACCTCGTTTTCAATGACGAGCGTTATTATATTGATCTTTTCAAATCTTTCCCTAATGTAACCATCCACTATTCGACGCCGCAGGATAAAGGCTTTTTAAGCTATATGGATAAATTGAGTAATTTATCTTCTCCCAGTATTTCTTCACGGCATTACCTGGTTAGGGATTTTTATGAAAAAGCAGCAGGCTTAAACTCAAGGGTTATCCTGGATGGTTTATTGGGCGAGTTAAGTGCCACCAATTATGGCGATGGATTTTATGCGGAGTTATTTAGCAAATTCAAATGGCAACTATTATGGAAAGAGTTAAATGCCAGGAAGACTGTTGTTGGAGACAGTATTGCTCTCCAATTACGATCGCAGGTAATTAAGCCTTTTGCGCCGGACTTTTTGAAAGTCCTATACAGGGAGCGCGATAAAGTGGATATTAATATCAACGGCTACAATTTTTTCAAGCCCGAATTTGCAAATGAGCTTAGGGAAAGGGCCACCGCTTTGAAACGTGATAAACACATTGATATTTTCAAAACAACTCCTGATCAGCGTGAAAATCAGCTTGTCAATATTAAAGGTCGGCATGACAAAGGGATCGAAAATACAATACAGGGTCCTGCCGAATTCAGGTATCCATTTAGCGATAAAAGGCTATTGGAGTTTTGTCTTAATACCCCCTCACATTTCAAAATACGAAATGGTTATAAGCGTAGCATGGTACGCATAGGCCTTGACGGTATCTTACCGCCCGAAATACAGTGGCGCAACACTAAATCCCCTTTTTCGCCTGATTATTTACGCCGCTATAATTCGCAGGTAGGCCAGACAAAGGGATTTTTTGACAGTATAAAAAGCAACGACCCTGTGCGTGAAGTTGTTGATGTAGAAAAAATGAAGTTATATGCTAACTTACCCATTGCTGATAATGAAACAGATAAATTTAAAAACCAACTGGCCATGCTGCATATACCTAAAGCTATATACACCATTTGTTTTTTAAGGCAATTTAAAGAATTTAGCATCAACCGATAGAGCTAATATATTATAAATATTTGACGCTTATATCCGACGGAAAATATACCACAAAACGAGATCCTCGCCCCAACTCACTCTCCAGTTCAATCCTTCCGTTGTTTTCCTCAACAAATTCTTTACAGAGCATTAAGCCGATGCTATTTCCCTGTTCCTTTGCAGTGCCCTCTATGCTCAGATTTTCCCGTTCAAATATCAGCTGTTGTGATTCTTTTGCAATGCCAATCCCATTATCTTTTATCACGATGGCGTTGAATGCTGCTGGCTGATTTATTATAGCCGCTATTTCAATCGCTCCTCCAGCATGTGTATATTTAATCGCATTAGCCAGCAAATTTCGTATGATAAAATCAACTTGAGTGCTATCTGCATACATCAGTAATTCATCGGGGCTGCAGTCTGTCAGGGTGATCATTTTTTGTAACGCGGCGTTCTTGTAGAGGGCCGTGTTTTTAGTAATGAGCCCCTTGGCATTAAAAATAGACCTGTTATAGCGGGTTCCTTTAAGCTGTGATCTGCCCCAGATCAGTAATTTGTCCAGAATATCCAAGGTGGCATTGCTTTGTGCCTTGAGTTGCGGCACCAGCTCGTGGAATTCTTCTGCTGATAGATCGTTTTCTTCTGCAACTTCCATTAGGTTGACGATAGTTGCTATGGGGCTTCTAAGGTCATGACCGATAATGGAAAAAATCTTATCTTTAAAATTGTTTTGTTGATCCAGTGTTTCTTTTTGTTGGCTAAGGACGTTTCTTCGTTTGACCAGTTCTGTGTTGAGTTTCCGTGTCCTTTGATAAAAGAAAAGGACGACGATAAATAGTATAAGTATACCGATCGCCACTGCCAGGATAATATTTCGGTTGTATTTTATTTGTTGGTTATTTAGCTTTAACTGTTGCATTTTTAAAGCTGAATTGGCCAGCTCATAGCTGGATTGGAGGTCTGCGATATCTTTAGCTTTCTGTAAAGTGAACAAGCTGTCTTGTAATACATTTCTCTTTTCAAGCGTTCGTTCAGCTTCCTTATAATTACCTTGTTGTTTAAGCAAGTCTACCATCCCTTGGTAAACATCGAGCATAAGGTAATTTTGATTAATTTCTTTGGCTATGAACATTGCCTGGTGAAGAAGGACCACGCTGGTATCAGGTTTTTCTTTTTGCAATAAAGAGGCCAGGGTCACCAACGTATTAGCCTCCAGTTCCCGCAGGTGCATCCTCTTAACCACGAGTAAAGCTTCATTTTCATACTGGAACGCTGTCTTAATATTGCCCAATTTTTGATAAACACCACCTGCATTGATTAATAGTAAAACGCGTACATCTGTCAATTCTGGATCAGTAATTTTTTTCAGACCGTCCTTTAAATATTTCAGCGCTCCGGGGTAATCGTTCTTTTTAATGTAGACGAGCGCAATATCATTTAACAGTGTTCCTATTGTATTGGATACCGGGAGGTTTTTAGCTTCTTCTATCCCTTCGGTATAGTAATCAAGTGCTTTATTCAGGTTTCCGATCTGCAAGTTAACCGTACCCAACTTGATATAGGACTGAACGATCCCATTGATGTCTTTTAGTTTCGCGAAAATTGATAAAGCCTTTAAAAAATGTGGGGTAGCTCCGTTATAGTCCCCCTGTCTTGCGGCTAAAACACCAAATCCATTATTCACAGCTGCTATACCTTTTTCGTTTCTGATCTTCTCAAATTCGTCAAGTGAAATTTCGAACTCGGATTTTGCTTCCGTTACTTTTCCTTGGCGCATATCCAGTTCGCCTAAAAGCAGGTTTAACATAGCCGAGCCATAAGTATAATTCAGTTGCCCGGATAAGCTAATACCCCGCCGTGCAAAATGAACTGCTGAATCGGGGTTGATGTTTTTGTAATAATTTGCAATTGCGTTAAAGGTCAATACGCGGTTGGTGTCTCGCCCTGTTTTTTCCAGGCGGATAAGTAGTTTTGGTAATTGATTTTGTGCCGAAGCCTGCGTGGAGATGATTAACCCTAGCAGGATAATTTTTAGTACTTTCATATACTTGCTAGTCCATTACAGGTTTATAGATTATCCTGTTGTAAGCAGGTGATATGTGGCTTCCCATTTATTTAATTTTACGAAACTATTAAATAAAAGTTAAACAATTTAACATTTTCACCGTTTGTTGCCATCATAATCTTTGGAAATATAACATTGGGTTGCACATTTCACAACTTGCAGCGTTTGGAGTGATTGATGAATAAATTTTGTGGTTCATGCGATTATTATAGGAAAGGGAGACGGATGTTTGAAGGTATTAACCTATTAGAGAAACTACAATTCAACTTCTTGAGTTCGAGAGTTTTTAATCGTGTTGCGGTGCTGAAACAAAGAAGAAAAATCTTCGGTAAAAGCATTATCTCTACAATCGTTACAGATTTATATTTTGAAAATACTTCCATCGCTATTTAACCGGTACAACATATAGTTTTTTTGAACTTCAGTCGCAAGAAAAGAGAAAATTAGATTACAGGCAAACACCTATTGCTCATTTATCCTTTTTTATTAATCTTCAAAATTTATTGTACAACGAACACTTATCGGAATTTTTATAGTTTTTTAATGTCAACCATATTGATCTGTAATGTCTAAAAATGAAAGCATCTAATATTTTTTGTAAAAAACGGGGGGCTTTTGCAATGCTGTATATTTAGTCTATTCCAAATGGTGCCGAAATAGTGTATTCCGCACTTACAGGCTGGCCGTTTTTCATTGCCGGTTTCCACTTTTGGTTATAGTCTTTTACAACCTGGATAGCTATCCCATCAGCCTCATTATTAAGTGAATGTGCTATTTTGTAGCCTGTTAAGCTGCCGTCTTTTTCAACAACGAAACTTAAAGTTACCTTGCCGGTTTGTGCGCCATTATACAAGCGATTATCAAGTTTTTTCATATACTTCATAAACACATCGATTCCTCCCGGTGGTTCGGGTTCGGTTTCCTGGTTTGTATTTTGTGATTGTCCAGGCACGGCGTCGGTAGGTTTATTATTCTGTTGTGCTTTTGCAGTTATAACGAACGATAGCAACAGAAGAACAAGTAGGGGTTTTCTCATTCGATAAATATATCTTCAATTTCGCCCGAAAACAATTGGTAACCAAATTGTTACCTGGTCGTGTTTTCGGAATGTAATTAAAATGACTGGAAAAAACAATAAAGGCAAGCCTTGTTAAATTGTTATTTACTAATTAAGTGCGCAGCAATTTTATAATAGCTAAGCAACATTTCTATGACAAACTAGTTTCATTAAAACTTTGGTCGTAACTTCATACCCCAATGAAAACTGGATTAAACCACATCAAAACCGCACTATCCTTTTTATTTTTCTAGTCCAATTTATAGATTTAGCAGATATGAAAAAAGTATCTTATAGTATAAGAAAACCGATTCTTACGTTAATGTTATTAAGTGTTCATCTAACACTTATGGCTCAGAAAGTTCAAAATGCCCAAATAGGTAATATATGGGCCCCCGCAGCAGTAAAAATTGATGGAAAGCTTACCGAATGGGGCGAAAGCTTAAAGGCCTATAATAAAAATGTACAGCTTTGGTATACAATAGCAAATGATGATAAAAATATTTATCTCGCCATAAAATCAACAGATCTGGATAATAATAATAAAATCTTGGCGGGAGGCATAAGCTTTACCCTGAATACAGAGGGGAAGAAAAAGACAAAGAATGCATTTACCACCACTTTTCCAATCATCAAACGCACTGGCGGGCGAGTAGGACGCGGTGGCAGAAGAGGCGGGTTCGAGCAAGAAGATGCCCCTGACACAGCGGCCATCGTAACCCAGCAAAATCAAACATTGGCCACTAGCAAAGAGATAAGTGCGATAGGTTTTGCAGATATTACTGATACTCTTATTTCTATTTACAACGAATATGGAATAAAAGCAGCAGCTAATATTGACAACAAAGGCATATTAGTTTATGAATTAGCAATTCCACTCAGGTTGCTTAAAATAACAGCCGATAATCAAAAAGAACTCGCCTATAATATTAAAATTAATGGTTTACCGTTTAGTGGGAGTGGTGGTTTTGGCGGAGGTAACAGTTTTGGAGGAGGAGGCCGTACTGGTGGAAGCGGTGGAGGAGGAGGGTTCGGTGGCGGCTTTGGTGGTGGGAAAAGTGCGGATGTATCAGATATGATGAGCCCCACTGATTTTTGGGGCAAATATACTTTGGCTGCCAAAATTACTAATCAATAACCTGGGTGTGTATGAAAAAACTATACCTATTGTTATTTGTGATCTTAATTGCCCCTAAATTGTTTGCCCAAGTTAGCCGCGGGGGGATGTCAAAAAGCCGAAACTCTGCTCCGCTTCCGCCGCCGTTGCCTTTCAGGGAAGTGAGCGGTATTGTAAAGGATACAACTGATAGTCCGATTATTGGTGCTATTATTACATTAACTTCTAAAACCGATACATTAAGAACATCCACAAATGCTGATGGTATATTCGTTCTTAAAAATGTAAAATCTGCCACGTTCATTCTTTCAATTACCGAAATTGGCTACGTCTCGTCAGCCCGTAAATACTTAAATAATGATGCGTCAAAAAAGGTAGTGTTGGATCCGATCATCCTTAAATCGGACACGTATATGCTTAAAGAGGTTAAAATAAATGGTACCCCAAGTATCACTTATAAAACAGATACGGTGGAATATAAAGCCAGCGATTATAAAGTACGTGAAAATGCTACCGTTGACGAATTGCTCCGGAAAATGGAAGGTATGGAAGTAGGCTCAGACGGTACCTTAACACACCAGGGGCAGCAGGTAATGAAAGCAAGGTTAAATGGGAAAGATTATGCTGGCGGAAATGTGGCACAGGCCATTCAAAACTTACCTGCTGATATCGTTGAAAAAATACAAATCGTTGACGATTATGGCGATGAAGCTGCGAGAACCGGTGTTAAGGACGGCACCCCACAAAAGGTATTGAATATAACTACCCGGGCAGACCGCTCGGTAGGTGACATTGGCCGCGTAACTGCGGGAGCTGGCAGTGATGATAGATACGACGAGCGATTGTTTTTACAACGCATAGATGCTAATCAGCAAATAGGTCTTATAGGAAGTTTTAAGAATACAGTGAACGGTGTAGCCAGCACAGGCATCAATAGCGGCGCGGGTGGTAACTATGGCAGCTCGAGCAGTAGCGGCGGCAGCGGTGGTACCACAAAAACAGTTACCCCTACTTTTAGCTACCGGGATGATTGGGGCAAGAAAATAGAGGTTAACATGAGTTACGGCTATAATTATACAGATGTCAATTCCATCAACAGTAGTGATGGCGTTCAGCTATATGCTCCGGGAACCATCAACCCGCAAACCGGTAAACCCTATCCATCCGGGGCAAATACAACTTTTACTAATAATAGTGTGGCAAATAATATCACCAAATCTCACACTGCAAGCTTTGATATGGAATATAGCATAGATAGTGCTAACTATATGCGGGTTACGCCTACTTATAGTTTTTCGGGCTCAAATAATGACAATATTTCTCAATACTACCAAACCGGGGTTATTCATCAAACATCACTCGGTAATACCGATGCAAGCAGTACGGCCCCTAGTTATGGCGCGACACTTTTCTACCAGCATATATTTAAAAAGAAGAGAAGAAATATTTCATTACAATTAAGTTACACCCATACTAATCAGGAGCAAACTAATCAACAGGATAATCATATCTTGTATTACAACGATAGCACCAGTTTAACTACGCCTTTTTTAGATTCACTGGTACATAGAGTAGTTGAGCGCGGTAATATATCTAATAGCTTCCGTGCGAGTTTAACTTATGTTGAACCTTTAAACCTGGTTTCCCAATTGGAATTTAATTCACAGCTTATTTACCGGGGATACGACAATAATGCCTTTACCAATAATATTGATAGCCTGGGCCACAGTACACCGATTGATAGTTTAACCAACGTTTATCACTATTCGTTCACTGAGGAACGTATTGCTTTAAATTACCGGCTGAATAAGACCAACTATAACTTATCGCTTGGCGTTACGGCAATCCCTACGCTTTTGCAGGGCTCCAGGGAGGGCTATGCAGGTACAGTCGATCATTCGGATTTCACGCTGATCCCAATCTTTCGGTACCAGTATTCATGGTCACGACAGGAAAAATTCTCCATTTACTATACAGGCACGCCCACCGAGCCTACGTTTAATGAATTGCAACCCTATACAGACCTAACCAACCCGCAAAACCCGGTAATAGGTAACCCTGATCTTAAGCCATCGTTCACCAATGCGGTAACAGCGCAGTACAACAACTACATCGCCAATTCGCAAATGAATCTATCAGCCAATGTAAATGCATCAACTATTAATAACCAAGTGGTTACTAATAATATATTAGTGCCGATAGACATTACCAACGCGGGTAAAACCACCAAAAGCTTTATAACGGATACCCGCTACCTGAACCTTAGCGGCGCTTATGCGGTTGCAGGTAATTATAATATCGCTAAACAATATGATGACCGGAAATACAACCTGGAATTAAACGGAACCATCAATTATGGCTATAATATCGCCATGACCAATAATGTTGAGAATTTCTCCACTTCGTGGACATTCAATGAACGCCTGGGTCCGCGTATAGACCCGAACGATTGGTTTGAGATAAATCCTTATGTTTCTTATGATGTTACCAAATCCAGTAATTCCCTGCCTGACGCGCCAGATAATAATGTTAGAACCGCAGCTTTAAGTGTAGACGGGAAAGTATATTTATTTGAAACCTGGCTGGTGGGTTACAGCGCAAGTAAAAATTATGTAACGGGTATCAGCTCCAACCTAACAAAAAACCCCTTTGTGGTTAATGCTTATTTTGAAAAGGAACTATTCAAAAAACGAAATGGCATATTAAGCGTGCAATTTTTCGACCTGTTTGATCAGAATAACTTTGTTACCCGTGTAACTACGCCAACGGGTTATACCGATACTAAATCCAACGCATTAAGCCGGTACGTAATGGTAAGTTTTCGCATCAATCTTCAAAAATGGAGCGGCGCGGCAAAACGGCATGGCAAATTAATGCAACGCAGGGGTGATGGAAGCTTTATAAATAATTAGTATAAAATATTATAAGATGCTTATAATTAATTACTTATACTGATGTTTTTGATTAACTTTCACAGGTATTGGTATTGAATAAATGATTGCTAAATTTATAATGTAGATTTGACAGCCAATTATAAGTTTTATGCGTTTGAAGTTAGTTTTAGTGCTATTCCTAATTTCTGGTGGGTTTTATACTTCGCTTGCGCAAAACAATAAATACCAATTTTCACATCTTGATATCACCAATGGCCTTTCGCGCAATCAGGTAAACTGTATTTATAAAGATTCAAAGGGTTTTATGTGGTTTGGCACTATGGCAGGCCTCAATCGTTATGACGGGTACACTTTTAAAGTATTCAAGCATATCGCGAATAATAAAAGTTCGATCAACGATGATTATATTCAAAGTATTTACGAAGACCCGAATCAAAATCTATGGATAACAACCCGTAATGGGCCTTGTATATATAATTTAGCTACCGAGCAATTTAACAGTGATCTGTCACCCTGGCTTAAATCATTGAACCTGCCAGGTAGCGATTTTACCAAAATTAAAAAAGACAGTAAAGGTAATTTTTGGTTCATATATCCTAATTCAGGCGCCTATCGTTACGATCCAGTTGACAAGAAAACCTATCATTACAGTCATGGGCTAAATTCAAATCCGTCACTATTTTCAAATAATGTCGCGGATATTTCTGAAGATACAAATGGCAATATGTGGTTTATTTACAGCACAGGTGTTATTGAAGAACTAAACATCGAGCGTAGTCAAATAAATTTCAGTAGCAATGTTTTAAGCAAAATAAATAATGCAAAACCATTGCTTTATTCAATAATGGTAGATAGCGATGGTGACCTTTGGCTTTATGCGTCGGATGTAAATATGGGAGTGTACTACTTTAACCCTAAAAAAAATATACTTACTCATATTAATAGGTCATCCACAGGGGCGAGGTTAAACGCGGATGTCATCAACAATGTTTACCAGGCTGATGATGGGCTTATATGGATAGCAACGGATCATGGTGGCATAAACCTGTTGAATAAAAAGGAATTTAAGGTCACGTATTTATTGAATAGGGAAGATGATGCCAAATCATTAAGTCAGAATAGTGTGGTGCTTTATAAGGATGATTTAGGCGTTATGTGGGCTGGTACTTTTAAGGAGGGTATAAGTTACTATCATAAAAATATTATAAGGTTTCCGCTTTATAAGCATTTCACATCCGACCCATCAAGCCTGAGTTTTGAGGATGTTGACAAATTTGTTGAGGACAGGCAAGGGAATTTGTGGATAGGAACCAATGGAGGTGGGTTAATTTACTTTAACCGCAAAACCAACAAATACACGCAGTATAAAAACAACCCGCAAAATAAAAGCAGCCTTAGTAATGATATAATAGTGAGCTTGTGTATCGATCATAACCAAACGTTGTGGATAGGTACTTATTTTGGAGGTTTGGATAGTTTTGACGGCAAAACATTTACCCATTATCGCCATGATGACAAAATCGCAACCAGTATTTCAGACGATCGTGTATGGAGCATAGTCGAAGATTCATCAAACCGTTTATGGGTGGGCACACTTGCAGGTGGCCTAAATATTTTCGATCGTTCAAAAAAGATATTCTTGCACCCTTATGATAAGGGACAAATAACGTCACCTTTTATATCCTCTATTTTTGAAGATCGGGATGGCAATATGTGGATTGGTGGTTACGCAGGCATAGACGTAATTATGAAAAGCAATGGCCGCATAGGCCATTATACGCATAAGGATAACGATAAAAATAGCCTGATAACGTATAATGTAAACAGCATTACTCAGGATAGCAGGGGACTGATGTGGATAGGTACGCGCGATGGGCTGAGTATATTAAATTTAAGAACTAACCGCTTTATATCATTAACAAAAGAAAACGGACTGCCTGACAATTTTATAATTAATATACTTGAAGATAATAGCGGCAAAATGTGGCTCAGCACCTCAAATGGCCTTTGTCGAATTACGCTTTCGACTACAACAAATGGTTATAATTTTCAGTTTGAAAATTTTGATGAGGCCGATGGTTTACAGGGACGGGAGTTTAACGTAAACGCTGCATTTAAAACAAGTAAAGGCGAATTAATATTTGGCGGTGGGCATGGGTTCAATCTTTTTGACCCGTCAAGCATAAAACCCGATGTAAATAAACCTAATCTCATTTTTACCGATTTTCAGCTTTTTGGCAAAAGTGTAACCGTTGATAAAGCTATAAACGGCCATGTTATACTCAAAAAAGCAATTACAGAAACATCGGCTATAACCCTTAATCACAGCGATAACGTTTTTACCATAGAGTTTGCGGCGCTCAACTTTTTCAATCCGAATAAGGTGCAATACCAGTACATGCTACAGGGTTTTGATAAGGGATGGATCACGGCGGATAATAACAATCGAAAGGCCACCTACACAAATCTGGATGCAGGCGACTATATTTTTAAAGTAAAGGCTACAAATCCAGATGATATAGCTAATAAGGATACGATCGCTCTGAAAATCCACGTAAATCCACCGTTTTTGGAATCACCAATTGCCTATGTTTTGTATGTGCTCATTCTCATAGGCATTCTTTTATTTATTCGCCACCGGGGAATCCAAAAAATAAGACGCGAGTTTGCCTTGAGGCAGGAAAAGATGGAAACCCAGTTGATTATTGAGCAGGAACGGCAGGAAATTGAACGGATGCACGATATTGATAAGCTGAAAACCAAATTCCTGACCAATGTTAGCCATGAATTCAGAACGCCGCTCTCTCTGATTATGGCGCCGGTCGACAAAATGTATAATCATACTATTGATACCGAGCAAAAACTGCAGTTGAATATGATCCGTAAAAACGCACGACGTTTGCTAAACCTGGTGAACCAATTGCTCGATTTCCGTAAAATGGAAGTGCAGGAACTGAAGTTGCATGCCAAGCCGGGCGACATTATTAAGTTTATCAAAGAGATAAGTTTTTCGTTTAGCGATATTGCTGAAGAGAAAGGTATTGGTTTTGTGTTTGATGCTGACATAGAGTCGCTCAAAACAAATTTTGACCATGATAAGATAGAACGAATATTATTTAACCTCCTTTCTAATGCGTTTAAATTTACGCCAAAAGGCGGCCATGTGAGCGTGTTAGTTAATCTTTGTCGTAAAAAAACAGATGCCGAATTGATTGAAATTAAGGTGATTGACACTGGTATAGGCATCGCTAAAGATAAACACGACCGCATATTTGAACGTTTCTTCCAAAATAACCTTCCCGGCTCCATGTTAAATCAAGGTAGCGGTATAGGTTTAGCGATTACCAAGGAGTTTGTAAGTATGCATCACGGCGATATTTCAGTGGAAAGCGAACCAGATCATGGTAGTTGTTTTATTATCCATCTGCCAGTCTTAGCTTTGGATGATATACACCCGGATGAATCTTTAGACAATATGGCATCCCAGATGGAGGACGAAGCCAAACCTGAAACAAATTCAGGCGCGCGCCTAAAATCAAATAAAAAACAATGTGTGTTGCTAGTAGAGGATAATGATGATTTCCGGTTCTATTTAAAAGACAATCTGAAAGATAACTATCATGTAATTGAAGCTGTAAATGGTAAAGAGGGCTGGCAAAAAGCCCTGGCCCTGCACCCGGATATTATGGTGAGCGATATCAGCATGCCTGAGATGAATGGTAAAGAACTATGTCGCAAAATTAAAAATGATAGCCGCACATCCCATATTCCCATCATCCTGCTAACAGCGCTTATTGGAGAAGAAGAGGAATTAAAAGGACTTGAAATTGGTGCCAATGATTACATGACCAAGCCATTTAATTTCGAGATACTTATTTCCAAGATCAGGAACTTGTTGAGCTTACAGGCTACCTTCAAAAAAACCTATACCCGCCAATTAGATGTGCAATCGGCAGAACCAATTTTGCCGTCAACCGATGAAAAATTTGTTAAGGAAATCATTAGATACATCGGCGACAATATGCTTAATCCGGCCCTATCTGTTAATGAGCTCAGCAGGCACATGGGCATGAACCGAAATACCCTTTATAAAAAATTGCTCACTATCACCGGCAAATCTCCGGTAGAATACATCAGGTCGCAACGCCTTAAAAAGGCTGCTCATTTATTAGAACATAGCCAAATGAACATTGCCGAAGTATCCTACGAAGTAGGCTTTAATACCCCTCAATATTTCGCCCGGTCATTTAAGGATGAATTTAATATGCTGCCATCGGAATTTGTGCTGCAAAAGCGTGCGTAATACCTACCCAATGGCGATATTTCCTGATTATATCTATTGTATATCAGTCAATTAGTCCTGCGTAAACATTTGTTACATTCAAAATTACAAATGTTACTATCATTTTATGGGCTACCCTATATCTTCACTTTCTGTTATAAACCAATTATTCCGTTACCTAAAAGCTATTTATTAAATGGTATTGATGTGTGCATTATTTCCGTGGGCGCTAACTGTGCGGTCTTATAATATTTTACCTAAGTTATGATCCGGTTAACCTTTTTGTTTTCAATGGCTGTATTGTTTAGTCTGTCAGCCCCGGCGCAGCAAGTAACGCAGAACTATAACTGGAAAAGCGTCCAAATAAGAGGCGGCGGATTTGTGGATGGTATTATTTATCATCCAACAAAAAAAGGCCTGCTCTATTGCCGTACCGATATGGGCGGCGCTTACAAATGGAATGATGCAACTAAGTCGTGGAACCCCCTGCTGGATTGGGTGTCCTACAAAAACAATAATCTGATGGGTGTTGAAAGTATAGCACTTGATCCTAACGATACTAATCGACTTTATATGGCTTGTGGCACTTATACGGGTTCGAAAGGCCATAATGCCATTTTGGTTTCTGCTGATCAGGGTAAAACTTTTAAACAAATTGATGTTCCCTTCCGCATGGGCGGCAACGAAAATGGCCGCGGCAATGGTGAGCGCATGGCTGTAGACCCCAACAATGGCAACATTATTTACATGGGAACCCGTTTGGATGGTCTATGGAAAAGTGAAGACCATGGTTTAAACTGGTATCAGGTAAACGGCATTTCATCCGCTATGCTCTCTCCCGATACTTCAACTAGATTTTGGTCAAGGCTCAGCGGGATCATCTTTGTTTTGTTTGATGCGAAGACTAAGATAGATAATAGAAGCGCAGTTATTTACATCGGCATCTCCCAGCAAGGAAAAGCAAATCTGTACAAAAGCACCGATGGTGGCAATAAATGGTCGCCGGTGCCCGGTCAGCCTACTGATTTAATACCTACACACGCGGTGTTGCTGGCAGATGAGACGCTTTATCTTACTTATGGTAACAGTCCCGGCCCGAGTATTATGACCGATGGCGCAGTTTATCAGTTCAATACCAATTTCGGGCAATGGAAAAATATCACCCCAATAAAGCCCGATCCTGAAAAAGGAAAGGGCTTTGGCTATGCCGCTGTAACTGTAGATGCGGAGCATCCGCAAACCATTATGGTAAGCACCTTCCATCGCTATGGAAAAGCTGGTGGTGACGATATTTTTCGGAGTACTGATGCGGGAAACAGCTGGAAACCCATATTTACGGGTGAAATTAAAGGTAGATATGATTACAGCTCCGCACCTTATGTGTCACACACAGGCATCCATTGGTTATTTGATTTAAAGATTGACCCGGCCAATAGCAACCACGCCATGTTTACTACCGGCTACGGCCTACATGAAACATACGATCTGACGAATGCGGATATTAATAAACCCACAACTTGGACTGTGAAAAATACCGGTATTGAAGAAACTGTGGGCTTGGATTTGCTAAGTCCGAATGCAGGCGTCCAATTAATCTCAGCCATTGGCGATTATGGTGGCTTTGTACATAATAATTTGGACGAACCAGCACCTGAGGGCAATTTTATAAATCCACACTTTTCCAACACGACCGGCATAAGCTGTGGTGCGCAAAATAGTGACATCATAGTTAGAGTAGGTGAAGGTTCGACCCAGGTTGGCGGCGGAAACATTGGCTATTCCTTAGATGGCGGCAAGCAATGGCAACCCACACAAAGCAATCCTTTCTCTGGAAGCAGGAGCGGCTCCATCAGTGTATCCGCAGATGGACAAAACTGGATTTGGACGCCGCAAAATAATATACCTTACGTCACAAGCGATAAAGGTAATAACTGGAGGCCTGTATCCGGCCTACCTGTAAATACCCGAATCGTAGCAGATCCAATAAACCCGGCAAAGTTTTACTCGATGGCGTTATTTGACGGCGAATTATTTACCAGCATTGATAGCGGCAAAACCTTCCAACAACAAAATTTAAATTTAGCAGGCGGTTTACCTGAACGTAGCCGTAACCGCGGTGATAACCGTGGTGGTCAGGACAGGCTCTACACTGTTCCCTGCAAAGAAGGCCAGCTCTGGATAGCCGCTTTTGATGGTTTGTATCGAAATTCCGACAAAATCAACAAGTTTCAAAAAATAGCGCACGTATCCGAAATTCATGCATTTGGTTTAGGCAAAGCAGCGCCTCAAAGTAAATACCCTGCACTATACCTTGCAGGAACGATTGATGGAGTGGACGGTGTTTTTCGCTCAGATGATGAAGGCAAAAATTGGCGAAGAATCAATGATGACCAGCACCGATGGGGGCTCATCCTGCAAATAACAGGCGATCCTAAAAAGTACGGGCGTGTATACATCGGCACGCATGGCAGAGGTATTTTTTATGGCGATATGGTTCAATCTAATTAAACTAAAAAGTATATCAAAATTATGTTATATAAAAACTTACATCTTAAACTAAATAAGCTATTTAAGCCTTTATTGTTGCTGATAGGAATAATCATGGTACAGCCTGTTCACGCAGTTATCCGCGACTTTAAAAAGCAATCCGACGGTGTTCTTTTTAACCTGGATAAAGGCCTCATGAAAATAAAAATATGCAGCACTGATATTGTCGAAGTAAAATACACGGTGTTCAATACCTTTCAAACCAAAGAATCACTTGTAGTTAATAACAAGTGGAACACTCCGGTTAGTTTTTCTGTGGCAGACGAGGGTAATGATGTTGTGATCAGCACCGCCCATCTAAAAATTGTGGTTAACAAAGCAACCAACGCCATCAGCTACCTCACCAAACAAGGGGTGTTAATAACCGCTGAAGATAAAGCGGACAATAAAACTATGCAAGCCGCCACTATAGCCGGCATAAACACTTATAACTGCACCACAGAATTTAATTCCCCGGCTGATGAAGCTTTATTCGGTTTAGGCTGTCACCCGGTTGATTCTCTTTCTATCAACTATAAAGGCCGCAATCAAGATATGTTGATTAAATATATGACAGGCGCGATCCCTGTTTTGCTATCAACCAAAGGTTACGGGTTGATGTGGGATAATTACTCCGCATCAAGTTTTTATGGTGCTGAGGCCAACAACACTAAGTTTAAATACGTGTCAGAAAGCGGAAAACAGGTGGATTACTATTTCTTCTATGGGCCAACTTTCGATCATATCATCGATCTGTATCGCACCGCAACCGGCAAAGCGCCGATGTTCCCAAAATGGGCATTTGGTTTGTTTCAGTCGCAGGATAGGTACATGAGCCAGGATGAGATCATCTCTGTAAAAAATAATTACCGAAATAACCATATCCCGCTTGATGTAATTGTGCAGGACTGGTATTACTGGGATCCGTTGCCAATCGGCTCACATATTATGAACCCTGACAGATATCCCAACCCTAAAAAAATGCTGGACGAGTTACATAAAGATCATATACATGGAATGATATCTATCTGGCCGGTATTTGGCAAG
The DNA here is from genome assembly GCF_013408825.1 of Mucilaginibacter tundrae. GTDB lineage: Bacteria > Bacteroidota > Bacteroidia > Sphingobacteriales > Sphingobacteriaceae > Mucilaginibacter. Next base: position 603,760 of record NZ_JACCBZ010000003.1, on the reverse strand, counting down.
GGCACTCCAAACTATGATGCACTCAAAAAAATGGGTGGTATGACCGATATTACCTGGAATAATGTGGTAACCCATACTTATGATAGCTATTACGATGCACATAACCCTGCTGCACGTGCATTATATTGGGAGCAGGCAAGGGACAGCCTGATCAAAAGATACGATTGGGATGCCTGGTGGGTTGACCAATGCGAACCGGATAACGGTACTTTACTGGATGCCCGCCGCCGGTCCGATTTTTGGCCAGGCAAAGGGATCGATTATTTCAACACTTTCTCGCTGGAACACTCAAAAGGCATCTACCAGGGCTGGCGCAGGGATATTCCGGGTAAACGGGCATTCTTCCTGATCAGGCAATCATTTGCCGGAGAACAACGCAACGCGGCTACCTTATGGTCTTCGGATATTACCTGTACTTTTGAGTCTTTCAAAAGGCAAGTACCACAAGGTATTAATTCCTGTGTTTCCGGTATTCCATACTGGACATCCGATATCGGTGGCTACCACCTTAACTGGGGTGCGCCAGATTGGTCGAAACCGGAGTATCGTGAACTGTTCACCCGTTGGTTCCAGTTTGGTAGTTTCTGCCCGATCTTCCGCATCCATGGCAAAGGTGAGCGTGCCATCTTCTCCAAAAACTGGGATGATAAAACCCGGGCAATATTAGTGAAATACGACAAGCTGCGTTACCGCTTATTGCCGTACATCTATTCGCTTGCAGGCAAAGTAACTACCGATAATTACACCATTATGCGTTCTCTGGCTTTCGATTTCAGGAACGACAAAAATGTATACAATATCCCCGATCAATATATGTTTGGCCCGGCCTTTATGGTGAACCCGGTAACCGAACAATTATATACCGGCAGCAATGCGTCGGCCGGGAAAACCACCCGCGATGTTTACCTGCCGTCAGGAACCACCTGGTACGATTTCTGGACAGGTAAAACCTACAATGGCGGACAAACGATTGACGCCAATGCTGCTATCGAAACCATGCCGCTATACGTAAAAGCGGGATCAATTATTCCGATGGGCCCGGTGATGCAATATTCAACCGAAAAGCCGGATGACAATATCGAGCTAAGAATTTATCCGGGCGCTGATGGCGAGTTTACTTACTATACCGATGAAAACAATAACTATAATTACGAGCATGGCAGTTATTCAACTTTCAAACTAAAATGGGACGATAAACAACATGTGCTAACGATATCCGATAGTAAAGGCAAATTCCCGGGCATGTTGACAAAGCGCAAGTTTAATATTGTATTGGTGAACGGTTCTCATGGTGCTGATCCCGGGGTTACTGATCATGCTGATAAAACAATCAGCTACTACGGTAAACAGTTGTCGGTTAAATTATAACCTATGAAAAGGCGAACGTTAATTAAATCGGCGCTTTCGGCATTACCGGCTTTGGCTGTTACACAGGCATTGGGTAAAACAAACAGCTTGTTTGGTGATCTTACTTATGGCGAAAGCATTGCGCCTGGTCCGTTTAAACCGGAATGGGATTCCTTGCAAAACTATCAAACACCCGAATGGTACCGCGATGCGAAGTTTGGTATTTGGGCGCATTGGGGCCCGCAATGCCAACCCGAACATGGAGATTGGTACGCACGCTTGATGTATGTGGAAGGCGACGATTTTTATAACTATCACCTTAAAAAATACGGACACCCTTCAAAATTTGGTTTTAAGGATGTGATTAATGAATGGAAAGCGGAGAATTGGGACCCCGAACATTTAGTCAACCTGTATAAAAACGCAGGTGCAAAGTATTTTATGGCGATGGCTAACCATCATGATAATTTTGACAATTATGATAGCCTTTACCAGCGTTGGAATGCTACTAATATCGGCCCCAAAAAAGATCTTATCGGCGGATGGGCAAAAGCGGCAAAAAATAACGATTTAAGATTCGGCGTAAGTGTACACGCATCGCATACCTGGATGTTTTATGAACCCGCGCAGGGTGCTGATAAAAATGGGCCTTTGGCTGGTGTACCTTACGATGGCAATATCACCAAACAAAGCGGCAAAAGTACCTGGTGGGAGGATTATGATCCGCAGGAATTATATGCGCAACGTCATACGCCGGGATTATCCGGCGGCGATCAGTGGGATTGGACACACGGCGCCAGCGTGCCTGATCAAAAATATTTGCAAAAGTATTTTAACCGCACCGTCGATCTCATCAATAAGTACAACCCTGATATCATTTATTTTGACGATGTAGTATTGCCTTTTTATGGCATAAGTGATGTAGGCTTGCAGCTCGCAGCTCATTTGTATAACAGCAGCATTAAACGCCATAAAGGCAAGCTGGAAGCTGTGTTGACAGGCAAAATCCTTACCGAGCAGCAGAGAAAATGTATGGTTTGGGATTTGGAGCGTGGTAAAAGCAATACTATCCAGCCGCTGCCATGGCAGGCTGATACCTGTTTGGGAAACTGGCACTACGACAGGCGGATATTTGATAATAAAGGATACAAAAGCGCAAAAACGGTAATCCACACTTTGATTGATGTGGTAAGTAAAAATGGCAACTTACTGTTAAACGTGCCTGTTAGAGGCGATGGCACAATTGATAGTGAAGAGCAAGCCATAGTAGCAGGAATAACTGCCTGGAATAAGATTAATGGCGAATGTATTTTCGGTACGCGGCCATGGGGTATCTACGGTGAAGGCCCGTCTGCCGAAGTTGTGGATGACGCCAACCCGCAAAATTTTTCGGAGGGAAAAAACAAACCATTTTCCGGCAACGACTATCGGTTTACGACCAAAGGAAATTTGCTTTACGCGATCGCTTTAGGATTACCACCTGACAGGAAGGCCACGCTGAAATCATTAAAACTAAACAGTATGCATTATCCTGGCGGCATCGCATCGGTAAGATTACTGGGCACAGGTCAGCAATTATATTTTGAACGAAGTACCGATGCTTTGATCATTAAACTACCTGATAACCTGCTAGAGCAGCCAGCTTATAGTTTTAAGATATTTCCGGCTTAAATAATATTGAAATAACACGATTAAGGATATTGATATGAATATAATATATTGCAAATCAAGTTATTATATAAATATAAACATTAGTTACATCAATAGTTACAAATGTTACATTCTTATAAAATGTTCATTAATATCTTCATTCCAGTAATATGATGCATTATTTGGCAATCATATTAATTAGTAACCAATTGTAATTAGTCCTTAACCCGGCTATTTTTTTTAAGATTTAGTAGATAGAAGTAGTGTGTTATGCTTTCGGCAATCGATTGTATATGTAATGCTAATGATCTAATACTGTTTAACAAGCTATAAAAGCGATGCTTTACTATACTTAACCTATAAATTATGAAATAAAAACTAACCTAAAACAATCAATACCTAAAAATTATGAACCAATTATTAACTAACTTTTAAAATTTCTGTACACAGATGGAAAAAATTTTACGAAAAAAAACGAGATACAGCATTGTACTATTTATAGCATGCATGTTATTGGGGCTTTCAAGTTATGCACAAACACTCAGGGTTAATGGTAAAATAACCAATGCCGACGATTCACAAGCAATATCTGGAGTAACTATTACCGTTAAAGGCGCATCAAGAGGAACAGTATCGGGTGTTGATGGTAGTTTCTCAATAATGGTGCAGCCTAGTGACGTTCTGGTTATTAGTTCTTTGGGGTATGTTACTCAACAAATACCCGTTGGGAAAAATAATACAATTAATGTTAAACTATCAGTAACCAATAGTTCGCTTGATGAGGTAGTTGTAATTGGTTATGGTACTTCAAAGCGTAAGGATTTGACCGGTTCTATAGGGTCAGTATCAGCAAGTGATATTGCCAGCACGGTATCTACCACGTTCGATCAAGCTTTGCAAGGAAAGATAGCAGGCGTTACTGTAACGCAAAATTCGGGTCAGCCGGGCGGTGGTGTTACTATACAAGTACGCGGGCTAGGTTCATTAAATTCCGGTACCGATCCATTATATGTTATTGACGGAGTTATTATTCAGCCAGGCCAGCCATCATCAACAAGTGGTGTTTATATGGGTAATGCGGGTACTGACGATAATCCACTATCAACCATTGATCCAAATGATATCGCTTCAATAGATGTATTGAAAGATGCTTCGGCTATTGCCATTTATGGTTCACAAGGTAGTAATGGTGTTGTTATAGTTACTACCAAGCGGGGTAAAAAGGGCCAGCCTAAACTATCTTTTGACACCTATTATGGCATTCAGCAAGTTCCAAAAGATTTACCGATGATGAATTTACAGCAATATGCGGCCTATATAAATGCAAAAGATGCGGTTACAGGTGCAACACCTGATGCTGATTTTGCTAACCCCAAATATTTAGGTACCGGTACCAACTGGCAACAAGCCATATTTAGGAATGCCGGTATGACTAATAATAATTTATCAATTAGCGGAGGCGATGACAGGACAACCTATTTTATAGCCGGAGGCTATTTAAGTCAGGATGGTACTGTTGCAGGTTCAAATTTTAAACGTACCACACTTAAAATTAACCTGGATAATAAAACTACCAATTGGCTAACAATTGGGACAAATTTATCGTTCTCTGGTATAAAAGAAAATGTAAATGCGAGCGTATATAGCCTTATAAACGCTACCCTTGGGCTTACACCAGATATACCTGTCACGAATTCAGATGGAAGTATAGGTGCTATTCCACAAGCAGGCACACCTAATAGCTATAATCCTAACCCGGTTGCTGCTGCTTCACTTAATACTAACGAGGTGCAACGTTCCCAAGCTTATGGTAATGTTTATGCAGATGTCCTTTTTACAAAAGACCTGAAACTACATAATGAAGTAACGGGTAATTTTGATTATGGTAACGTAAATCAGTTTTACCCTACCTTTGTAGTTGACGGAGTATTACAACCAATAAATAGTGCCGCGGTTTCTGCAACCAATAATAAAAGCTTTACTGTTCGTAACTATTTAAGCTACGATAATTATGCATCTAACTTTAATGTTAATGCAATTGCCGGTCATGAGGCAAGTAATGGTACTTATACTTATTTGAATGGAGGCCGTACTGGTTTTTTTGCTAATAACCCGCAGGATTTGGATTTAGGTACTGCTACCACTGCAACAAATGGCGGTGGACAAAGTACTTATGCAACTGAGTCGTACATGGCACGTGCAAATGTAGGGTATATGTATAAGTATAATCTTACAGCAACTTACCGTTATGATTACAGCTCGAATTTTAATCCGGGTGGTGAAGATGGCCAACCAGATAACAGATGGATTGGTACCTATGCTTTTGGCGCATCATGGAATGTAGAGAAAGAAGATTTTTTGAAAAATGTTAAATCCATTGATCAGTTAAAATTCAGGTTGAGTTATGGCCTTACCAATAATGCCAATCTACCGCCATACACTTATGGCTCGGCTATTGGTTTAAGTACTGTAGGGCTTGGGCAGGGTGCTTATCCTTCAAACATTCCTAATAGTAATGTAAAATGGGAAAGCTCAAAAAGTTTAGATGCAGGTATCGACTTGAGTTTGTTTAAAAGCCGCATTCAATTTACCGCGGATGTTTATGATCGTAAAACAAATAATTTGTTATTACAAGATCCCCTAAATGCCTATGCTGGTACAAGTGGTAGTGGTGCCGGTACAGCCGGGGAATATTTGGCAGCTCCTTGGGTTAACGCAGGTGCTGTAGATAACAGGGGGTTTGAACTATCATTAAATACGCATAATATTCAGGGTAAGAATTTTACATGGAACACAGGGCTTGTATTTTCTTTAAATCGTAATAAAGTATTATCACTAGTTAATGATAATAACGCCTTGTACGGTAGAATTAACAACGATGGTGTTGTAGTTAGCCGTACCGCTGTTGGAAGTTCTATAGGTGATTTTTATGGCTATGTTGCCGAAGGCGTCTTTAAAAATGGAGCTGAATTGTTATCATCACCTTCGCAAGGAGCTATTGGCTACGCTAATGGGGTATGGGTTGGAGATATTAAATATAAAGACCTAAACCACGATGGGGTAATTGACGCAAGTGATGAAACCGACCTGGGTTCGCCATTGCCTAAGTTTACCTATGGTATTAATAATACCTTCAGCTATAAAGCCTTTGACCTGGCGGTTTTCTTTACCGGTAGCTATGGTAATAAAATATTAAACTACAACGAGGTTTTACATGAGGACCCAAATAGCCAGATAACCGGTGAATTTGAAAGCCTTACAAATTATGCACATGTTGCCTTAATTAATAATACCGGATCACTTAGTAATATAAACGATGTGTATGTTACTAATCCCAATACAACAATCCCTGGTTTCCGTGAGTCGGGAGATCCTAATGATAATACGCGTATTTCTTCACGCTTTATACAAAGTGGCTCATATTTACGCTTAAATAACTTGTCTTTAGGCTATAATATTCCTAAAAACATAGTTGCCAAACTGCACATTCATTCATTAAAAGTGTATACCAACATTGCAAATGTATTTACAATAACAAAATATGACGGGTATGATCCCGAAATAGGCTCCAATGTTCCAAACGAATCAGGATATGGCAGCAATGCATTAACACAAGGGGTTGATTGGGGTAGATACCCCACACCGCGTATTTATACATTCGGAATTAATTTGGGACTATAACTATTATTTAAAAGTATAGAGTATGAAAAATATTAAAAAAACATTCATCTTGTTTTTATCTGGAGCACTTGGATTAAGTGCATGCAATAAACAATTTGAGAGCAAAGGTATTCCAACCAATAAACTGGTTGCAAGTACTTATTATCAAAATGCGGCAGAACTTAGAGCCGCTACCGCAAATTTATATACCACTCCATGGTGGTCATTTAATGAAAATTCTCAAGGTGATTTTATAGTATTTGTGGGCGAACTTCTTTCGGGTAACGCGGTTGCAGGCAATGCTTATGGTCCTCAATTCACAAATTTTAGTATAAACACTGGTTTTGTAGGGCTTGATTTCGGCTGGCAATCATTATACGATGTAATAGCACAATCAAATACCACTATGCTTAATATTCAAAGCTATAGCCCAGCATCATTAGGAACGGCTAGAACACAGGCTATTGGCGAAGCAAGATTTATGCGTGCAGCAGCCTATTTTTATCTTACACAATTGTGGGGCGCGGTACCAATTGTTGACAATAGTACCAGTGTGGTAACTACGCCTTTGTTACATAGTAATATACAAAGCGACGTTTACAAGTTTATCATAAATGACCTGCATTACGCGGCCCAAAATTTGCCTTCAACAGATCCACAGGCTGGCCGGGTTAATAAATGGTCTGCCGAAGGTTTATTGGCTAAAGTATTTTTAACAAGATCTGGCATCACCGGTACACGTGTACAAGCTGATTTGGATAGCGCCAAATTTTGGGCGGGCGATGTGGCTAATAACAGCGGATTAAGCTTATTTCCAAACTATTACAGTGCCTTTTTGACTCAAAACAATAATAACGCCGAGATGCTTTTCGGGCTTCAATTTACTGTTGCACCAACGGCCGGTTGGGGTACTAATGATGTTAGGGAAACATGTATTGAAGGTGATGATAATATTGATGGTGTAGGTGGTGGTGGCTGGGACGGCATGGCTATTAGTAAAGACTTGTATGATGCTTTTGCCGCTTCTCCCGGCGATTTGCGACGCAAAGCAACTTTTATGCTTAACGGTGATACTTACCCTGAATTAGTAACAGCGGCAAACCCGAATGGCTATAGCATGACCAATGCAACCAGTGCCTATGTTAAAAAATACGTTGATGGCGGTCCATTGGCAAATAATAATATGAATATAACACTGATGCATGACGCAAGTCCTAACTACCTGTTACGTTTATCAGACGTGTATCTGATATATGCCGAGGCTATTTTAGGTACCAATGCAAGTACTACAGATCCCGATGCTTTAAAATATTTTAATTTAATACGTACCAGGGCTGGCGTACCAACCAAAACCTCATTAACATGGCAGGATATATTTAATGAGCGGAGGCTTGAGCTGGCATTGGAATACCAATTTTGGTTTGATCTAAAAAGGTGGCATGATTACAACCCAACGGCAGCCGATGCCTTTATAAAAGCGCAGCACCGTAATACATTTACTTATACATCGGGCGCTGTGACCGAGCCTACTGTTCTGACGGGTGTTAACCCGGTATATTATCTGCCTTACCCTGCAGCTGAGGTTTCTTCAGATCCATTGTTAACCAAAACACCTGTGCCTTATTATTAACAGTAATAAACTGAAAATGATTATTAAACAATTTAAAGTTTTAAATATGAAAAAGACTTCATCATATATTATAAATGCACCTATTTTGCTGGCTTTAGCAATGGCAGCATTTATACAGTCGTCCTGTAAAAAGGATGCCAATGTAGGTTCTGGTAATCCAGTGATTACCCAGGTAAGGGCATACGCCGCCTCTCCAAATGATAGTGTGCTTAAAGCCGCGAATCCGGGTAATTATGTGGTGTTACAGGGCAGTCATTTTACTGGTGTAAAACAGGTGTATTTTGATGGCGTAGCAGCCTCCTTAAACAATGCTTTAGGTTCTGATAACAGTTTACCTGTAAAGGTGCCTGCTATCCCTTTTGCTACGCTTAATCAGGCAAAACTAAATACAATAACGGTAGTAACAGCAACCGGCCAGGTTACTTATAGCTTTCCCGTAGTTCCTCTTGCAACAGTCATTACATCAATGTCAAATGAAGATGCCCTGCCAGGAGAAACAGTTACTGTTTATGGCTCTAACTTCTTTTATATCGATAAAGTTATTTTACCAGGCGGGATAACAGTATCATCCGGCATTGTAACTAATGATTTGGGTACAACGTTAGCTTTTACTGTGCCGCAAGGCGCTACAACAGGCGGACCTATTCAAGTAGTTAACCGCTATGGTACAGGTACTTCTGTTTTATTATTTGATGATTTTGTTACAGGTGTAGCAACAAATTTTGATGCGATAAATAATTATTCATGGGGGTTAAGTTCAAATCCTACAAATAGCTCTACAGCTTATCCTGGCAATACCGGCTATTACGCTGTACTAAATGCATCTTCTATTCCTGCGAACGATTTTGCATGGTATGATGGTGGGCGATCAATAAACCTCAATCCAACGCAATGGGTTCCGGTTGCGGATCTTTCAGATAACCCGGCCAATTGGGCTTTAAAATTTGAAATTGATGTTCCGGCAGCTACACCTTGGGTAAATGGCTCAATTTATATTGTGAATAACTACACCTGGACTTACCTGGCCGCTTATGAACCATGGAAAAATAGCGACGGTACAACAACCCCTTTCGTTACAAATGGTTGGCAAACTGTAGTAATTCCTTTATCTAATTTTAAAACAACTCCTAGCGGAGGTGCTGATGGTTCAGGTTCGCCGTTACCATCACTTACCGATTTACTTGGCCCAACAGGTAATGGGTCTATCAGTATTATGTTTATAAATGCTGGAACAACTGTGGTTAATAATTTCACAGTGGCTATTGATAATATCAGAGTTGAAAAATATTAATTGATTGGTTAATTGATGAATACCCGTGACTGCATGTTCAGGAGCGGGTATTTTTTTTGCACGGATACTTGAAAACTAAATTAAACTTTTTAGTCGCGACAGTTTTGTTGTGGACAATGTAAATTTTATAAACTATATTTGAACTAAAGAGGCGTATCCGAAAAGCCTGAATAGAGTAGGAAAACTTAACCTTATCACAAAATGTCTAATTCAAATGCTATCACTTATGTGGGCACTCCAGATCAACAGCACATGTTGTTTCTGTTTCTACCCGTAAAAAAAGGATTATTTAAGCAAGCGCTCGAAGCCGCTCACTTGCTTCACCATGCTTCTAAAACAGCTACGGACGATCCGGGGCCAGATATGCGTGCCCAAACAGGAGTCCATTTTTTTATGTTTTATGCTGTGCCGGCAGGTTCCAAATCTAAACTCCCGGTAACTACTTTTCAGTCTATGCCAGATAAAGATCTGTTAGTTGTACAAGCTATCTATGATGCTGAGTTTGCTGATTATATTGGTGCATTTGTGCAGCAGCCATCTATTGCAAAAGGCTTAAATGCTATAATTAGCATAATGGATGAGAGCAATATACCGGGTATAGATCCTAACGGACCTAACTCTGCAAATTATATTAAAGAGAACGGTGGGGTAGTGTCAAATCCGGATGCTTTTAACTGTTTATTAATGGCTTACAATTTTGCTGATCCCACTGCCGCGGGTAAAGCATATGTTGCCCCTGCTGATCTCACGAACCCACTTTTTGGGGCTACCTTCCCTGGCCTGAGCGTAAGTAATATTTTAACTAATTACGCTGTTAATGGTGTAACTGGCGTTGAATTATGGCCTTACCCACCTTTAACTGATGTGGAGTTCGCTCAATCAACTAAACCAGATTGCAGCTAAGTATCATGGAAGAACTAACAAACAACAAATTAGAAAAACCGGCGATCTTACCAAATCCGGCGTTGGACGATATTCAGGGACTTATACTAAGAGGGTATAGATTTAATTATATTAAATATATTATTCTTAATATCCAGGATATTCCAGGTGCGCAATTGTTCTGCAAAAATTTGGCATCAGGGAGTAACGCCGAACTTAATATTACCACGGCCAAGCCCTGGGATCGTGGCTATAAACCTCCTTATTGTCTTAATATCGCTTTTACTTATGCCGGGCTTTTGCAAATGATAGGCGATGTTAATTGTAAAACCGTAGCCGATAATAGCCGTGAGTTATTTAGTGTATTTAAAAAAGGTGCTACAGACAGTGATAACTGCCTTAATATTGGCGATACGGATGATAGTGCACCGGCTAATTGGTGGACAAGAGGTAAAAATGATTGGCTGTTACCAAACCCACCAGATCCAAGCGGTAACGATTTGCACCTTCAGATAACGCTTTTTACGCAGATAGAAAGTGACCGTGAAGTTTATTATGATAAATTGATGAAAATGATTCCCGTTGTTAATGGCAAACCCGCTTTAATGCCAGCTTTCATCAAAGATTCAGAACCGATTGATGAAGGGGACAAGATTGATTATATTCACTTTGATTATAAGGACAGCTTATCGCAACCAAGAATTGGTGATGTGCCCTGGAATAATAAATTAATGAATGTTAGGGACGGCGAGCTTACTTATGATGATAGGCCTGTGGTTCCATCGTATAATTTCGCCTATAATAACCAAAGTCCTTATAAAGCACATAAATTGTTATATAATGGCGGGTTTGCAGCGTTTAGATTTCTTTATCAGGATGTAAAAGCATTTAAAGCATTTATAGCTCAAGGCGAAGACCCTGATTTGATTGCTGCTAAAATGTGCGGACGATGGGCTGATGGTACTCCGTTGGTAATATCGCCCACTGCACCTAATCCTGAGTTAAAAGGATTTGATTATACCAATTTTAATTACATTACCCCAACCGATCATCAAAAAGGACCGAAACACAATGATACTTTAGGCGAAATATGCCCATATGCGGCACACATCCGCAGGGCTAATCCTCGAGATGATTATAACGTAACAGGTAATGTAAATTATGCTGGTATAAACAGGGTAATGCGCCGTGCTTCGCCGTATGGCCCTAAATATGTAGAGGGTGAGCCAGACGGTATACAAAGAGGCCTAATAGGATTATTTATTGGATGCCATTTATTTAATCAGTTTCAGTTTATAATGAAAAATTGGATATCTAAGGGAAAGTTTAGAAACCCTGATGCTACCAATAATAGAAGCGGAATTGATCCACTTTTTGGAAGCCATGCGCAGGATGGGGATCCAATGCACAAATACCTGGAGTATATAACGGAGGAGGGAGCAAAAGTAGATGTGCCTAATATGACACGTTTTATACGCACCGACGGTAGCTTGTATTTATTTATACCCGGTATAAACGCTTTAAAGGCTATTGCGGCAGGTGCTTTACCTTCTTAATGCAAATAAGCATTTATATCTAAATCCCTTGGTTTAAGACCAAGGGATTTTGTTGCATCAGTTTAATTCTAAATTAAAATATTTCGCCAACATTTATAAACATACCTCTTGATCCTTCACGGCCGAAACCATAGTCAATAGCTATATTGGTACGAGATACTTTATTCAATTTAAGGCGTATTCCTGGGCCAAAAGCAGGTTGAATAGATTGGAGGCTTGTTCCTTGTGCTGCAGAAAAAGATTGTGCGTTTACAAATATAACGCCGCCCAAAAGGCCATTATTGGTAAGTTTAAATCTATATTCCGATTCCGCGTACACCATTTGTGCCCCCCGGAAACGGCCTTGAATATATCCTCTTCCCGTTCCGCTATAGGTGTCCCATGTGTTGGCAGGCAAATCAAGATAAGGCGGACTACCTTCTAACACTAACCAATCATATGACCAAAGCGCTAATACATTATCTGAACCCGATGGAAACTTAATGTATTTGCGTATATCAATAATCATCGCCTGCCAATTATGCAAGTTGCCCAGGAAATCTCCATCATCTTTGTATTGCAGCGATGCGTAAAAACCGCGATAGGGATTTATCGAATTGTCTCTACTGTCATATAAAGTATTCAAAGTGATCCCCGAAGATATTGAATGTGATTGCGCTCCGTACTTCGTGTAATCCGATGGTGCACCATCCAGCGGCCCTTTATGGGTAACATTCCAATGTACATCGGCTATATAACCAATTCCCGCATAAAAGTCTGTCCATATACGCTTTAAAGCGATCTCACTAAACCTAAAGAAATCGTAATCCATTGGATCTTCATCTTTGATATTGGAATTGCTGCCCAGCCCGTAAGTGCTTTGCGGGTATTTAAGGTAGCGTATATCTCCAACAAAGTCATAATCGTTGTTTTTTGTCCAGATATTGGATTGGATGGGGATAATGATTTGTTTGGTTTGGGTATAAGCCGTATTAATAGTTATGGTTGATATTTTTGAATCTTTAGTTGTTCTAAAGGCAATATTTCCGGCCAAGGTCAAAGCTAATTTTGATTGCAAAGTATAACCCAATGCTGGTACTACCGAAAATACAGGTTTGGTTGTTATAGTATCATTTTCACTATTTCGTTTATTGCCAAACAGCGAACCTATTATGTCATATAGATCTAACTGTTGTAAGGTATCAGTATGCTTTTTTGCAAGGGTATCACTTTTGGGGTATTTAGCTAACGGAACAAACTTTTGATCCTGTGCATGTAGTATTGCCGGGCTATAAATTAATGCTAATATTAAAAGGTACCTCAATACAAATAGCATATAAAGTGAGATATTTTTAATGAAGGTATAGGCACATTTTGATTTTATTCTGAAGAATAAAATGTACCGCTACTAGAATGGTTCATAGTAATTAAGAGCTTCTTTTTGCAAATGGAATTTTTAATACCTTAATGAAATTAGAATTGATCTGTTTATCCATATGGGTATCAATGCCGAATGTGATTTCACTTTTAGGCATGTCGTTGTAGTAGGTCTTAAAAATCCGGTCCCAAATGCTCAATACATCACCATAGTTGCAATCAGTGTAAGGTAATTCGTAGTGATGGTGCACGTGGTGTAAATTCGGGGTAATAAAAACCAGGCTTACTATATCATTAACTTTAGGCGAAAGCTTAAATTGTGTATGTGATGTAATATTGGCAATGGTTTGTATGGTTTGGCGCAATAATAAAACTCCGAACGAAGCCCCTAATAAAAACACCCAGATAATTAAAAAACACATTCTTACAAAAGTTTCTACAGGGTGTTCCCTTACCGTAGTTGATACGTCCAGATCAAGATCGCTGTGGTGTATTAAATGAAAATTCCACAATGTTTTAACCTTATGCATAACTACATGGTATATGTATTCGCAAAAATCAAGCAGCACAAATCCTATTATGTATTTCACAAATATGCTGTTGGAATAAGGTAATACATACAACAGCCCCCAATGGTGACTAAGTGACCAAACGCATATCATCAGCACAAATATTGTCATAAACAATTGTACTGGTAAGGCAGTAAATATGAAAAACATATTGGTGAGCGTATGTTTCCATTTATCTTTCCATGATGATGTTAACACTACAGCTTCAATCAGCCATAAACTCACAATTATTCCACCATATAAAATTACTTGCGATGAAGACGGATTAGTAATAAAGTATGATTTAATCAATAGCATAAATAGGGGCATTACAATCAGCAAGTATAAAATAAAAATCTGTAGTTAAACTGAGGGTGGCATTAGAAATTGATTAAAATTAATTCGAACTAATGCTTAAGAATACATGCGAAACCGAGATGTGAAATAAAGATTAAGATAGTGTATTTTTGAACGATGGATAACAATTGTAAGCCTAAATTACGTTTAGTAGTGTTAACAAAGGTTTGTGCTTTTGTGCAATCATGTAGTAATTTATTAAACATCAACCTATGAGAAAACTTTTGCTGCTGTTATTTTGTGTTTTTAACCTAAACGCGGCAAGTGCGCAAATAAAGTCACCTCGCTTTCATGTGATAGCCCTGTATGAAAACGGTGGTCATCATATCGAATATTCAAAAGCCGCAAGGGTTTGGCTGGACAAATTGGCTGCGGATAGTAATTTTAGCATTGATTATATTCAGAATACAGATAGTATTGATGACAAATTCCTATCTAAGTATCAATTATTCATCCAGCTGGATTATGCGCCTTATGCTTGGAAAGATAAAGCAGTGGCTGCCTTTGAAAAGTATATTGCCGAAGGCAGGGGAGGATGGATAGGGTTTCACCACGCTACATTGATTGGCGAATTTGATGGCTACCCGATGTGGGGATGGTTTCACCAGTTTATGGGAGATATTGAGTTTAAAAACTATATAGCCACCTTCGTAAAAGCTACTGTTAATGTGGAAGACAAACAGCACCCTGTTATGAATGGCGTATCGCCGACGTTTACGGTGGAAAAAGAAGAGTGGTATACGTACGATAAAGATCCAAGGCCAAATGTTCATGTATTGGCTACCGTTGATGAATCGACTTACGTTCCAAACTCCGATATTAAAATGGGTGGGGATCATCCTGTAGTTTGGACAAATCTTAACTACAAAGCCCGGAACGTGTATATTTTTATGGGTCATTCGCCCATTCTGTTCGAAAGTAAAGATTACAGAACAATGTTTACCAATGCCATTTTTTGGGCGACAGCAAAATAGTTAACGATTTGATATTTAAAGCAATTATATTCACTTTTTTGTACCTGTGAATCTAATTAACAGCCATTTATTTAGCTTAATGTAAATTACCCTTTCAATAATATAAGCGAAAACAATGCATATTAATATATAGCAGCACGTTCTTAAGGCAGTATTAGTAATCGCTCCATTTAAATAAGAAGCATCGGCCACTAAAAACCAATGGGAAATATAAATTCCGAAGGATATTGGCGCTATGTGCTCAAATAGTCCTATTGTTGAGTTGAAACCCCGCCAATTCAATTTCTTCCATATAAGGGCAGCTATAACAGTTATCAGCGCGAAAATAAAATGCCTTAATTCCAAAAATGGGTATACCCCTGCGGATACATGGCGATTATGAACCATAACGTTAATGATTAATATTAAAGTTACAGCACTAAGCGCTGCTAATGGAATTAAAAGTGAACGCAGATTAATTTCTTTGTTTTGTAAATAGAGTTTTGCCATATCGGCACCAACCCACCATATTACCAAATACATTAATTCATTATTGATAAAATTAGGGTAGATGACGTACGTAATTGCTGATAGAATACCAAGGATGTAAACAAACTGTGATGGCCTTTTATGAATTTTGGCAATAACTAAAAAAAATACCATGTAAAACCACCATTCGTACGATAGCGACCATAGCGGAGTATTACCCAAAAAGGGATCAGCAATTACATGAGGCTTAAGAAAGGATGTATCCTGCAGCATTAGTAACGTGGCTGCAAGGGAATGGAAATCTACCCGTAAAAAACTCCTGGATTGTATGGCATCTAACGAATAATTGGCAATAAATACACAAATTAAAGGAATGTATATCCGTAAAAAGCGCTTTGTAAAGAATGTTCTGAATGATTTATCAGTGGAGAGCGAGAACGCGTATTGAATAACAAATCCTGATAACAGAAAGAAAAGTATCACTGCTTCCTGGCCAAACCGGAACAGGATTGAAAAATCTTTTCCTGCAATTATAAGCCGAGCGGCAAACAAATGATGCAAGACAACATAAACAGCGGCAAATCCCCTAACGGCTTCTAGTTTTTTAAGCTTTTTTTTAGCTGGTTTAATACTTACCATTAATTTAAAACAGCGTTGACAGGCATTTTAATAATTTTTGAAGATAATATTTTGAGCTGTAATAAACAGGCATATAAAAAAATAACTTCTTTGATTTAGATCAAAGAAGTTATTAATAGCAAAGACGCCAATTGAATAATTTGTTATTTGCTTTTAACAGCGTCCGTTTTAGTGGTTTGGGCCTTTGGTTCGGTAGCTTTTTTAACGACAGTTTTTTTCTCGGTTATTTTTTTCTCAACCGGTTTGCTTTCGGTTGTTTTTTTAATAGGTGCAGCAGCAGCTTTTGTTTTTGCTGGTTTTACTTCTGAAGATGGCGCTTTTACTTCCTTAGGCTTTTTAGCTACGGCAGGTTTATCTATTTTTAATTCTTCAGATATTTTTTTGGCGAGTTTTTTTGATTTTTTCTCGAACTTTTTTGTCAGTTTTCCTTCGTCCTGGCCAAATTTTAAAGCTATCGCTTTTACAGCAGCAATAAGTCGTTGTTGTATATCCTGTTTTGCGGTTTTACGTGCCGACTTAACAGGTGATTTTTGTTTTGGTTGTTTCATAAGATTTTGTACGCCAAATGTATAGCAAATTGATGTGAATTTAATATTATGTTTATGTTAACTGTGCTGATTGTGCTTAACATAGGCTAATTATTAAATACTATTTGCCATATTTTGTTTGGCTCAATAACTATAATCTTTACCAATTTATATTACGCAGGCCGATGAAAATTATTTATATTTTGTTAATCCTTTAATATCAATGTTAACAGGTTTAATACTTATGGCAGCGCCACCGCCAGGTGCCAATTTTAATTTGATTTTGGTATTTGCATCAACTAAATAAGAAGTGATTTTATACGATTCCGGGTTTTTGTCCCAATCAGCATCATCGCCATCGGCATAAATAGTTGCTATGTACTTTTGCCCTTTGTTTAAGAAGTCGAGAGGCGCGATTTCGTCACGCCCATCCTGGTTAGTGACTGCGCCAACAAACCAATTTTCTGTTCCTTTTTCTTTACGCGCAGTAGTAATGTATTCCCCTGGTTCGGCTTGAATAATTTTTGTGTCATCCCAATCAACTCCAACATCTTTAATAAACTGGAATGCATCCGCGTATTTTTCATAATTCTCAGGCAGATCGGCCGCCATTTGAATAGGACTGTAAAGTACCACATACAACGCCAGTTGTTTTACCAGTGTAGTATGTACCTGCTTATTTGGTAAAACAGTAAAATCTTTAACCTTAAGTATACCCGGGGTGAAATCCATAGGGCCACCCATAAAGCGGGTAAACGGCATTATAGTTTCGTGCTCAGGTTTATCACCATGTCCGAATGCATTGTATTCGTTGCCCCGACCGGCTTCGCAAGCCATCCAGTTAGGGTAGGTACGTTGTAAGCCGGTTGGCCTAACCGGTTCATGCTCATCAATCATGATATGATATTCAGCGGCTTTTTGCACTGCGCGCACATAATGATTTACCATCCATGCACCGTCATGATGTTCTCCACGCGGTATGATTTTACCCACGTAACCTGTTTTAACGGACGTATACCCATACTTATTCATAAAGCGGAAAGCTGTGTCCATCTGGCGCTCATAATCTGTTGCAGAGCCTGATGTTTCGTTATGCATGATCATCACTACACCTTTAGCTTTGGCGTATTGGGTTATCGCAGTTACGTCAAAATCAGGGTAAGGGGTAACAAAGCTAAATACGTTTTCTTGCCAGTTGCCAAACCAATTTTCCCAGCCATAGTTCCAACCTTCAACCAAAACACCCTTTATTCCATTTTTTGACGCGAAATCGATATAGCGTTCAACGTTGGGGGTATTTCCGCCATGTTTATGGTTAGGTATAAGCTGGCCATCAGCACCAACGGTATCTGACCGGTTCGAATAGTTCCATGTACTTTTACCAGTTTGCATTTCCCACCATACACCAACAAATTTCATGGGTTTTATCCATGATGTATTCTCAATTTTCGATGGATCATTTAAATTTAAAATGATTTTTGAAGTAAGTATTTCTCCTGCTTTATTGCTTACAATGATGGTTCGCCACGGTGTGTGGCAAGCGGCATGCATATAAGCCATATTTCCAACTGCATCAGGCACTAAGCTTGCTTTAAGTTTGAGTGTTTTGGTATCTACATGCAATAGCATCGCGCTATAATTCACTAAAGCCGCTTCGTGTATGTTTATGTATAAGCCATCAGCAGTTTTCATCATTAAAGGTGTTTGCACGGCATATTTATCGGGGCACACTTTAACAGCTATATCATCTGATCCATTAACTACACTACGGTTATCAATTTCACTTATTTTGGTGGTACTGTAAGGATATTCGTTGGTATCATAGTCGCCGGGTATCCAAAAAGTTTTATGATCTCCGGTTAGGGCAAATTCTGTTACCTCATCGGATACAATAAAATATTTTAAGTTGGGCTGGACTGGAAATTCATATCTAAAACCTACACCATCTTCAAATACCCTGAAAACAATATCCATTAACCTGCCCAAATTGTTTTTTTGCTTTAGATGGATGGTTACCTGCTCATAATGGTTACGTATGGTGCTTACTTCGCCCCAAACAGGTTTCCAATTTTCGTCAACAGATTTTCTTTCTGTGTTTATCACTACGAAATTGCTGTCGAGCGAAATATCGTTTGCAAGTTTTATCCCCAGGCGCGATACGTTTATCAATAGTTTTCCAGCATAGTCAACCTTATATTCAGGCCGTCCACCTGCATCGAGCATAAAATCAAGCTTAACTTTATTCATACTTGCACTAATGGGAGTAGCCTGCTGCGCCATAACACGGTTAAGCAATAACAGACTAATGATGCAGGTAAGTATTTTTTTCATTTTTTGGATAATTTAATTGTGTAAGCTTCATAGGTTGAAGCATTGATTGCAAGTATGTTTTGGTGAAAAAATGGCACGAGTATTCACTCAAATAGTTCTATTTGGATAGCATTTGTATTAAGATGATTTTTCCGGAGAGCTTAAAAAAGCACGAAGCCTTTTTAGGGGCTCCGTACTTAACCAACTATTAATGAGTATATCCGGGATTTTGCACCGCTTTGCTGTTTGTATTCAATTCACTTAGCGGTATAGGCCAGGTATATGATTTGCTATCAACAAATGTTGATGTTAGAGGCAGTACTGCATTTAAAGCCGAACCGTAATAAGCGGCTTCTGAATCGCCAATTTTCCATCTACACACATCAAACCACCACGAACCTTCGTTAAATAATTCGGCCCAACGCTCATAGTAAAGCGGATTGTGACCTAATACAGGATCAGGATCAAGCGAATTATTGGCAGGTGTTGCATCTGTAAGTGATGCATAATCAATAGCTGAAGCTGTGTTGATAGGTAAACCATAAGCTCTGCGTTTAACTTTGTTCAGATATTCCAAACCTACAACCGTATTACCACCTTTGATATTAGCTTCAGCATATAATAAATATACATCAGCTAAACGCAACAGGTAATAATCCCATTTATCGGAGTTGATCGTATTTTCGTTATAATCAATAGGTGAATATTTTCTTACACTAAAACCATAATGATTAGTTTGAAAAGCGTAAACAATTGTCTTGGCTACTTTTGCGAAATTAACTCCATCAAATTGAACTGAATCAACCCATGGCTGTAAGGCATTAACAAATAAGCGAGGGTCGGCTGTTTGGTGGGTACGGACATTTAATGATGCCTGGGTATACGTAGGATCCTGAATTAGTTTAGGATTTAAATATGATGCTGGCTGTGAAGCATTATACTTAGGGTTTGCTACCAAGTTATATACCGAGCTTAATGGAAAGCCGAAACGTATTACGTTTTGATCATGGAAAAACTCATTGCCATAGCCCAGTGACAATACACTGCCTTCTGTTCCATCGCCGCCGCCAAATGTATTTGGCGACCAGATCAGCCCATTAATTGTAGAAGAGTTTGCCGCGCTGCTATATATACCATAGCCGCCCATTGAGTTTTGATCAACATATAATTCCAGCAATGATTCGCTATTGAATTTATTTTGTCCATTAAAGGCATTGAAGTAAGTTGAATAAGGCATTAGTGATTTACCACTGTTTTGGATAACATCCAATAAGGTAGTTTGAGCATCGGCCCAATCCTCGGTATAAACATAAGCTTTACCTAACAAACCTTTTGCCGACCATTCGGTAGCTCTTGCTAAATCAGTTGAAGGCCAAACCTCGCCTTTAAGTAAGGTGGCGGCTTGCTTTTCATCGCTGATAATTAATGCCCAAACATCTTTTACAGGGCTTCGTGCTACTTGTGTTCCGGCTAAGTTTGTTGGCAGTGCGCTATATATTGGAACTCCTAATTCACTGCCGTTTACACCGCCGGCCTTCATGTAATCCTGACCATACAGGCATTCCAGTTCCATATAGTACCATCCACGTAAGCAATAAGCCTGGCCTTCTATCAGGTTAATGGTTTGTTGATCAGCAGCCGAATGGTCTGTGTTTAACAAGGTTGCGGCTGCATAAAGGGTAACATTACAGTTTTTAATCCCAGTATATAAGGCTGCCCAAGTTTCTGAGGCATACTCATTACCAACAGTAAGGTTATTTGCGGCCATTTCGTTCCACCCCGGATCTCCATTATATTCAGAGTTAACCGTGTGCATTGAATTTGACAATGCCTTAGGTAAAAAGTGGAAACCGAATATACCCTGATCACGCAAGTTAGAATAGCATGAAACCAATACGCTTTGTAATTCGGTTACTGTAGCAGGATAAGTGCTACTGTTATATTCATTAGTAAAACCCGTATCCGATGGAGTTTTTTTACATCCCACTAATAAAATAAGTGCGAGTGCTGTTATATATTTTTTCTTTATCATCTTGATAATTTTAAATGGTTATTATTGAAAACTAACATCAACACCAGCCGAGTAAATCCTGGCCTGAGGATAATTTGTTACTGCGTCAATACCTTGCGAGGTAGGGCTGATCGATCCACCATTCGACATTTCGCTGCCTAACTCCGGATCAAGGCCTTTGTAATGGGTAAAGGTTAATAGGTTGTTAGCCATCACAAATACTCTCAGGCTCTTCACATCCAGCTGGTTTAAAACATTCCCTGAGAAAGTATAACCTAATTGTATGTTTTTAAGCTTTAAATAAGCACCGCTTTCAACAAAATAACTGTTTACCGAAGAGTAATTCTGGTTTGGATCTAAGGTGAAACCGCCTGTGGTAGGTACTCCTAATCTTGGTTGAGAAGTAAGCCCGTTTGACCCAAAGTATGAATCGTTAAAAATTTGCTTGGTTGAGTTGCCGTCCTGGAAAACGGTTTGCTCATAGGCTTTTACACCATTATATAGTTGTACGCCCGCAACGCCATTAAACAACATGGCCAAATCAAATCCCTGGTAATTGAAGTGAAGATTAAAACCATAAACCATTTTAGGATTAGGGTTACCTATTACCTGCCTGTCATTCTGGTCAATGGTAGCGTCGCCATTTGCATCGGTACTACCGTCGGTATTGGCATAAATTAAGTCACCAACATTAGCATGCTGACCATTAATAACTTGCTTTTGGGCTGCAGCCTGGTTAGTGAATATGCCTAAAACTTTGTAGCCATAAAATGAACCGAATGGTAAGCCGACTTTAGTAATTGTTATAGTTTGGTTAGGCTGTGCACTAAAACCTACGTTACCAGGGTCGGGCGTATACCAGTTATACCCACCATATACAGCATCAGTAGCCGCACCGCTTAGTTTAGTAACTTTGTTTGTATTAAAGCTGGCATTAGCACTTACGTCAACACCAAGTTTTCCGAATTTGTGGCGGTAGCCTGCCATAAAGTCGAGGCCATGGTTGTCCACATCACCAATATTGGTTACATAAGGCGAGGTAAAACCGCTACTTTGAGACAATGTTAGCGAGTAGATTAGATCAGATGTTTTCTTATTATACCATTCTGCGGTAAAATAAAGTGCACCGTGTAGCGCTTCACCGTCAATTCCTACGTTGGTTTCAGTAATAGTTTCCCAATGCAGGTTCGGGTTTGGAAGGCCACTTAAAGTATTCGCGATTTGGAATGGTTGACCCGGAGCGAATCCTTGCGCACCACCCGCAATACCTGTACTTATATTAAACTGTTGATAAGGAGCAGTGAACGGATATTGTCCGATATTGCTGTTACCTAATTGGCCATAACTGCCACGTAATTTCAAATTATTTATGGCTGGTAATATTTTTTGAAAGAAAGGCTCCTCACTAATTGTCCAACCTGCTGACGCAGCTGGGAAAACACCTTTTTGTTTGTCAGGGCCGAAGGCGACATCATTAGCATCCTGCCTTATTGAAGCAGATAAAAAATAACGTTCGTTATAGTTGTAGTTTACTCTTGCAAACTGCGATTTTATAAGGCTTTGCGGATCATAAGCGCCTGAAAGATTTAATGCTGATTGTGATGTTTGTACAAATGAATACCCTGGGATACCTACATAACTTTCACCAGCATATATATTGTTTGTTTTATCAACAATTTGTTCGTAGCCTGCTAACGCGCTGATGTTATGCTTACCAAAACTTTGGTTGTATGATAATACATAATTGGTTAACAATTGGCTGCTTTGAGCATATGATTTGCTTAAAGAATTTACATTTGATGATACAGGGCCAAAATTGTATGTATTTTGGAATATATCTTCTGTTTCAAGGTAATAGCTATAACCTAACGTTGTTCTAAAATCTAAATGGAAAGGCAATTTCAGGTCGCCGTATAAATTACCCTGAAAATTGTTTTTGGTATCCTGCGCGCTTGCTGAATTAACTGCCCCTAAAGGGTTAGGGCCTGAGTATTGTGCTCCATATCCGGCAGGTTCGGTACCATATGAACCATTTTCATTGTAAACCGGAATAATAGGTTGTGTACGGAATGGCGCATTTGCCAAACTGGCCTGGGCACCTACAAGTGGTGAAGTAATGCGTTGAGATGCATCTATTTGCTCGCCAATGGTTAGATACTTACTCAATTTATAATCGGTGTTTACACGTGCACCACCAATGTTTGAGTAGTTGTGAATGAATATACCTGTTTGTTGATTGTAAAATCCTGATATCAGATAATTGATATTGTTTGAAGCACCTGAAATTGATAAATTGTAGTTTTGTTCAGTACCTGTACGGTATAATTCATCAACCCAATTGGTATTTGCAAGTGTATCTAAACCTCCTTTGCCTGTAAAAACAGTTGGATTTAAAATGCCTTCTACTTTTAAATAGTCATTTTTATCAAGCAGTTGTACCAATTTAGGCTTGGTTACACCCGATCTTGCACTAAAAGTAATTAATGGCGGCGCACCAACATTTGATCCCTTTTTAGTGGTGATAAGGATTACACCACCTGCTGCAGCGGAGCCATAGATTGCTGCTGAGGCTGCATCTTTCGCAATATCAATAGTTGCAATATCCTGCGGATTAACATTGTTTAAATCTGATTGCCTTATCCCATCAACAATGTACAGTGGATTGGGTTGATAGAATGAAGCAATGCCGCGTATAATAATTTGCGGGACTGCATCCGGAGCGGCAGAGGCTGTAACTACATTTACACCTGCAACACGGCCTTCTAAAGCTTCTAAAGGGTTTGTGATGGGTTGGTCTTTAAATACATCACCCTTAACAGATGATATTGAACCTGTAAGATCCTTTCTTTTCTGTGTGCCGTAGCCAACAACAACAACCTCATCTAAATGTTGGTCGCCTTGCTGCATGGTAATATTAATCGTGTTGCGGTTGCTTACGGCTATTTCCTGCCTGGAATATCCAACACTTGTGAATACTAATACGTCTGAATTTTTCGCGTTTATGGTATAATTACCATTTACATCGGTATTTGTTCCGTTTGTTGTGCCCTTTATCAAAATGGTTACGCCAGGAAAGGGATTTCCTTTTTCATCGATAACTTTACCTGAAACTGATACCTGCGCTAATGACGACAGGGATATCAATAAAAGCAAAGGACAAAAAAGTAACTTTAATAGTAATTGTTTTTTATACATAATGATTTCATTTTAGGTTATTAATTGATAAGCTTTTTGTTTGGTTACTTGTCTGCGGGCCAGATAGTTTTTATCCGGAAAGCAGATGGGTATTAAGCTGCATTTTTTGCATATGCGGATTTGTGCATACAAAAAAGCGATTCAATACCCGGTTAAGGTTTTGATACATTTTCATAATTCAATAAAAGTTTTAAAGCGGTTATAATTAGCAATTACAGCCTATGGTTTAGCTTGCCGTAATTCTCATATCAAAGAGAGTAGATTAATTTATTTGCAACAAGTTTCAAAACTAAAATATAAAAGAATTGAAAGCCTTTTTGTATTTAAGTGATTGAAAAACAATGTATTAAATAGTATGCCGCAGGGGTAAAATATAAACCCTATATAAACAATATAAAGTATAAGCCTGTATTTATATGGCTTTTATAGCCATTATAGCATGCTCAAATTCATCATTGTGGATGATGGATTTACTTTTTATACGGGCTTTGTAATTGTATATGGTGTTTACAGAATACTCAAGTATGTGAGCTATCTTTTCTGTATCACTAATTCCAAGCCTCACCAGGGCGAATATGCGCAGGTCGGTGTTTAATAACTGGTTGGGTAATAATTTAACCCGGTTTTCTTCACAAAACAATTCATTATAGCCATTTACAAAATTCGGGAAGATCTTAAGAAAAGCTTTATCGAAATTAATAAACAATTCTTCACGCTCTTTTGTAAGGTTGATGTTGTTCACCAGTATACGTATGTCCTCATAGCGTTTTGTGGTAAGCTTGTTATCAACAGATCGCTTAAATTTTTCGAGCTTGTTTATATACTCTGATATCAGGTTGAAATAATAACCTATGTATTCTTCTTTTATCGTATTGGCTTCGTTTAATTCTATAATGCTTTTTTCCAGGTGGTGGTTTGTGTCTAGTATTATTTTATCGGCAACCTTTAATTTTTGTAGCTGCTTGTAAATAATCACCGAAAACACAATTACTATACTCACCAAAATAGTTAACAACGATGCGTAAAAGAAGAGCGCGCGTTTCTGTTCTTCCTCATTATTTATCCTGTCGCTGGCAATAACGGGTAGTATGGCGCTTACTTGTAGTTTCCTTTGCCTTGCGCCATAAAATATGGCATCATCCATAGCTTGCTTAATATATATATAGGCGTTTTTTACATCACCATTCTGGTATAATAGCTGCGCAAGGTTTGTCATAGCGGCGGCTTCTTTGGTTGATGAGCGTACATCGGCCATTGCGGCTCTTATTAATAGGGATATAGCGCTGTCGGGTTCATTTTTTCGTATATAAATATCACTCAAAGTAGATGCGGTAACCGCGAATTGATGATCAGTAAGTTTGTACGTATCTATAAGTTGCTTAAGCGCTGTAATGGCTTTATCACTATTGCCTGTTTTGAGATATTTTAAGCCGGAATAATAAATATATTCAAAAGAGTTACTGTTACATAGCACGGTACCTGAGTCGGTATACATGCTGGCACGCTTAACGTAAAGGGGCGTGTAATAATTATCCTTGTCAAAGTCAGATAAGTCGTAATATGTCCGGGCGGTTAAAAAGTAGTATTCCTTTTTCGCGTCATTATTTAAAACCTTTACGTTAACTGTTTTAAGCGAGTCAAAGGTTTCTTTAAACATCCCCGACGAGAGTAATATAAAGCCAAGCTTAATTTTACTAACGGCAATTTTTGAAGGGTCATTTAAAAAATGAGCTGTCTGCTGTAGTTTCTGAACATAGTCATAAGCTTTATTATAATTAAATGATTTATACTCATTGTATAGGCTTAAATACAAGTTATACCTAAAATTCAGATCATTAATACGGCTGCTATTCAGATAGGTTTCCAGCTTTTCGATTCTTATTGTTTTTTGCTGGTCGAATGTTTTTTTATTGTCTAAAACATCGTTCAGTTTATTCAATAAGGTATCGTAGTTCTGGTTAGAAAATGCCGAAAAAAAAAATAATAAAAAAGGAATCAGGAGTATAATTCTTTTCATGAATGATCTAATAATCAAGCAGTTTTCAAAAATAGTGTATAAATTGGTCAATAATCAGCCGGCTATTAATTGGACCGATTTATCTTTCTTAAAATTATAAAAAATAATCAATTTACCCTTGTAAATATTAAAAAACAGGGACAGTTCATCAACAGGTTCAGCCCATTGTATCTAATAGGTTATCTTTACGGCAAAATGTTAGAGATCTTATATCGTGATGAGCATTTAATTGCTATAAATAAACCACATGATTTGTTAGTTCATCGTTCAGCCATAGCCGCGGATGTTGAGGAGTTTGCCTTGCAAATATTGCGCGACCAGGTAGGACAGTGGGTAAACCCTGTTCATAGGCTGGACAGAAAAACGGCTGGTGTATTGCTATTCGCGTTTAATAAAGATGTAGAAATAGCTATGCACCAACAATTTGCAGATAACCTGGTGAAAAAGAAATACCATGCTATTGTTCGTGGGCATACACCTGATATCGAGGATATTGATTATCCACTAAGAAAAGAAAACGGAACACTTCAGGAAGCTTTTACAAGTTATATCACGCTAAAGCGCGCCGAAATAGATGTGCCACTGGGCTCGCATCCAACATCCAGATATTCGTTGATAGAAGTTACACCTTCAACTGGTCGTATGCACCAGATCAGGAAACATATGGCGCACGTGTCGCATCCCATAATAGCCGATCGTACCCATGGCTGCAACAAACAAAACCGGTTTTTTAAATCAAACTGGGAGATGACTACAATGTTATTACATGCGTCAAGTTTGTCTTTTACTCACCCCCTCACCAAAAATGTTATCAATATTGAAGCGCCTTTACAACCTGAATTTAAAAGAGTTATGGCTTTGATGAATTGGTAATCGGGCAATCTGTCTGTCAACTTTAAACAAAAGATCACCAAATCAGTTATTACAGTATGAATACTTCTTTACAACACGCATTTAATTTAACAGACGGCAAACACAGCATTACAATTACATCTATTGATAGTAAAATGGCAGCAAGTTGCTTGTCGGAAAATGGAAATTACAGATTAACCGAAGGGGGATTGAACCTGGGTGATATACAGTTTGATGAACAAATGGATTATTGGATATACAACGGCCAAACTGAATTTACCCGTGATGAATTAATAACTATAGCCGATTTTATTAAACATCAACAAAATAAGGCTGCGTAATTAGCATAACTTGATATTTACTGTCGTAATAATTCGTACTATATTTGCTTTGTGATCCTAAACATAATTACATGGACGAAATAGAAGATTATTCCGAAAAAATTCACGAGCAAAGCAATGAGCATGCTCATGAAATATTACATCATAGCGAAAGTAAAGATAGATGGGTAATGTATGTGGCGTTATCTACTGCAGTTATTGCGGTGTTGGCGGCTATTACCGGCCTTTTAGCAGGTAACCATGCTGATGACGCGATGTTAACCCAAATACATGCATCAGACCAATGGGCGTTTTATCAGTCAAAAGGAATTAAGGCAGAGTTGCTGGCATCTACTGATCATGTACTAGTAGTTATGGGTAAACAATCGGATACGGTTGATAATAAAAAAATAGCCAAATACAAGCAACAGCAACAGGATATCATGAAAAAAGCTACTGAGTATCAGAAAGAATCTGATACCCATGTTGAGCGGCATGATGTGCTTGCCCGGGGAGTGACGCTTTTTCAAGCTTCAATTGCTATTGGCGCAATCTCAATTATAACCCGCCGAAGGCCGTTATGGTTTGTGAGCCTGGGCTTTGCTGCAGTAGGCTTGTTTTTCCTGATACAGGAACTTTTTTTCTGACAATGTGGGCTATTTATCCCCTTGATACATTAAGTTGGTTTTGCGGGGATTGTAATGGTTATCTTTGCACTTTCTAAGCAAAAGCAAATGATAAAGAAGGTACTAGACAATTTAAAGATAACCGCATTAAACGAAATGCAAAATGCGGCGCTAAATGCCGATAAAAAAAGCGATATCATTTTGTTAGCGCCAACCGGCTCCGGTAAAACTCTTGCATTTTTATTGCCTTTGTTAAGTGTATTAGATGCTAACGTGCCGCAGGTACAAGCATTGATATTGGTTCCTTCGCGTGAGCTTGCTTTGCAGATTGAACAGGTATTTAAAGCCATGGGGAACGGGTTTAAAGTGAATTGTTGTTATGGCGGGCATTCCACTAAAATAGAAAGGGACAACCTTTCGCAACCGCCCGCTTTGTTAGTTGGTACCCCGGGACGTATAGCGCATCATTTACGCCGCGAAGCTTTTAGTACAGATAAAATTCAAACACTAATTTTGGATGAGTTTGATAAAGCGCTTGAATTTGGTTTTCAGGAGGATATGTCGTACATCATCAAGCAACTGCCTTCCATAAAAAAACGCGTATTAACATCTGCTACCCAAATGCAGGACATACCGTCATTCACTGGGGTGAAGCATTCGATAGAATTGAACTTTTTGCGCAACAAATCTAATGTACCCGACCTTAAATTGAAAGCTGTTATAGCTGATGGCGAGGATAAGTTAGATGTGCTTTTTTCTCTGGTATGTAAGATCGGGAATGAGGCTACGTTGATATTCTGTAATCACCGTGACGCTGTGGAGCGCATTAGCGAATTGTTATGGCACCAGGGATTGGTACATGATATATTTCATGGCGGGATGGAGCAGGAGGATAGGGAGCGCGCATTGCTGAAATTCAGGAATGGCAGTCACCGGTTGTTGATCACTACTGATTTGGCCTCTCGTGGCTTGGATATTCCCGAAATTGAGCATGTGATCCATTATCAGTTACCACATAACGAAGAAGCTTTCCTGCACCGTAATGGCCGTACGGCACGTATGCATGCCAAGGGAACATCTTATTTGATACTTACTCCTGATGAATTGCCATCATACTTAAAGGTAGTGCCTGACATTGAGGAGTTACCGGCACATAATACTTTACCAAGACCAACGCAATGGGAAACCTTATATATCGCCGCAGGCAAAAAGGATAAGGTTAACAAGGTAGATATTGTAGGTTTATTACTTAAGAAAGGTGAGCTGGAAAAAGAGGATCTGGGTTTGATTGAGGTTTTAGACCATACCTCATATGCCGCCGTAAAAAGCAATAAGATTGCAAAGGTTGTAAGTTTGATAAAAACTGAAAAAATCAAGAATAAAAAGGTTAAAATTGAAATTTCAAGATAGTAACAGATATGAGCAACAATGATATTATGAAAAAACTTAGGGTTGCCCTAAAGTTTACCGATGATGACATTATTGAAGTGCTGCAATTAGCAGATTTTAGAATAACTAAAACCGAACTGGGGGCAATTTTTCGCAAGGAAGATCATCCGAATTTTAAGCCTTGCGGCGACCAGATATTGCGTAATTTTTTAAATGGGCTGATCATTTACAAACGCGGACCGAAAGCCAGTTAATGCCCTGATCCGCCACTTGTTGAGATTAACTTAAGTCGGCCACTGCGTATCTCGCTTTGCTGCAGCGCGGAGAATGATTTGCGGCCACCAAAATCCTGCACCCAATAATTGTGATTTTCGGCTACACCAACTTCTTTAAATTGCTGGTTCAATAAATTTTTGCAGTGGCCGGGGCTTTTAAGCCATCCATTCATCACCTCATTAATACTGGTTTGGCCAAAGGCTATATTTTCACCTATCGCGAAGCTCTTAAATCCATTAAAGATATAGCCCGCGAAAACAATACGGTCTTCCATACTGCGTCCATCCTTGCTGGTATGGCTAAAATAATTATTGTTTGACATATCCCAGGCATGGCCTTTTGCGGCCTTTTCCAAATTATCATTCCAAACCATGGGTGGTGCAGGGGGCATATAGGTGGTTCCGCAAGTGCATCCTGTTGAACGTACACGGTTAATTTGCCTTAAAAACTCATGCTTAAATTCTGCTGTTCCGGTTGTTTGGCTATATGCTTTAAGGCCTGTTAAACATATTATAGCAAACAAGCAGATTTCAATTAATCTTTTCATATCTGTTTATTCGACTATGAAAACCGACAGTAGTTTAATTTTGATGCCTGCGAAGTTTACGGCGGCGGCGTTTGTAGAAAAGTATAGTAATGCTTAGTAACGCAATAACAATTATTAAAATTATAACAAGGCTATTCTCCTGGAAGAGTTTGCTTTGTAAAGCCGCTTGGTGCTGGTTAGATATACTTTTTTTTTGCGCTGAATAGAATCAGTAGCTACGGCCACTTTTACATCCTGACTATGTAGGATACTATCGTTTATAGCGTCATGTCTTTTTAAGGCAATATCGGCTTTAGTGTACAACTTCATGTTATTATAAAGCGTAACATAACCCATTTGTACATCAGCTTCTGTTTTAGGGAAATGGTTTGCGGATGATAATGTTAATGCCTCATTCAAATCACGCATTGCAAGCTTATAATCCTTAATATCTGTTTTGATCAACGCTAATTCTAACAACGAAGATATGATGTTCGGTACATCATTTTTAGCACGTGATAACGTGTTTGACTGTAAGATGAACCATTTGGCCTGACTAAATTTCTTTTCTGACCGGTATACCTTAGCCAGGTTATCAAAACTTAAGCGTAATCCGGTGGTATCGTTATATCTTGAGTAATAATGAATGGCTTGCAAAGTATAAGCAATTGCGTTTTCCTGATAAATATATCTTTTTCTTTTACTGGTTATTGTATCATAGTTAAGATAGGTGCCAGCAATTTGAGTATACAATGGCGCTTTTAATGAGTCGCTGGCTACAGTAACTTGTTGTTTCAGGCTATCAGGATCAACCGGAGCTGCTGATAGTTTCGCAATGCCTAAGAGCATGAAAACTGAAATTGTAAATAGTATCTTCATAAAAATTAGCCTTTGAATATATAACTATATTCAAATAGCATGCCCGTTTAATGCATTATTAAACCAGCGGTATATAATGAAGCAAGGATAGGTTAAATTGCTATTAGCCAAGCGAAAATGTGGAAAACTAATTCAGTGTGAATAAACAAGTCAATATTGATTAGAATGTAATAGTACAGTAATTAGTACACTAAGTACTACGACCATTAATTATTGAATAATAGCTTCGTATTTATCTATAAAGCGCTTTATAAAGCCAACCCGTTTTACAAGAAAGTTAAAAAGATTGATACCAATGGTTGCGGTTAGTATGCCTGCAATAACATCCAATACATAATGATGGCTTGCATATATTGCTGTAAACCATATGCCAAGCATCACAACAATAAAACAAGCATTGGCCCATTTTAAACGGTTTTTAAAGCCATAATAAACTACTATAACAGGATATGCGGAATGTAACGATGGCATAGCCGCGAATACATTCGATCCCTTTGAGTAAATGGATTTAAATAGATTGATATGAAAGTAGGCGTCAAACTTAGATAAGCCGCCGGTGCTGCCTAACGTTAATGGATGGAAAGTAAAACCATAGGTTTGTATATACCACGGTGGTGCTGCGGGGTATAGGTAATATACTACAAAACCCAACAGGTTAACCAGTAAAAATGTGAATGCGAAATAAAGGAACTGCCTTTTATTCTTAAAAAATAAATAAGCTGCGAATGACAATGGTACAGGTATCCAGCATAAATAAAATAGGCCGGTTACTATGTTTAAGAATGTTGTTCCTTTAATTCTAAGATATTCGTTAGGGGTAACTAATTTGCCATTTAGATTGATACCGAAGATGTGTTTTTCAAAGTGATAAAGATCAGCAATGTGTACCTTGTTGTAATTATAATTAGGGATAGCCTTCATATAATCAAAAATCACCCAGTAAAAAATAAATATGGAAAAACCCAATATAAACTTGCGGGTAGGTACCGACAAGTAAAACATGATATTGAATATAAATACCAATGTAAGCTGATCGGATTTGTATCCAATCAAAAAAGAAGATAGCAAAAGGTACGCAACTGATAGAAGCGAAACAATTGTTACCGACTTGAAATTAATTTTTACGCTATTATCAATAGCCCCCATTACGCTATTTTTTTATAAAATCTGACCGGAATATTTTATCCCATAGGGGTGAGCTTACACCATAACCCTTACCGGGGTCTTGGTAATGATGCAGCATATGGTGTTGTTTTATTTTTTTCCAGATTTTACCTTTAAAATTAAAATGATGTATGGCATAATGCGATATATCATAAAAAAGATAACCTAAGATAAATCCAGGGAAAAAAGCAAAAATGCAATTAAGGGGTAATATCGCTTTAAATAGAAAATAGAATCCTGTTGCCAGCGGTATGCTTACAGATGGTGGTAATACCAGCCTTTTAGCGTCGCTTGGATAGTCGTGGTGCACGCCATGAAAAATAAAGTGCAAGCGCATTGCCCATGGCTTATCAGGTGGCATGTAATGGAATACAAATCGATGCATAATGTATTCAACTAAAGTCCATATAAATAAGCCAAGCAAAAAGAATTCGGCAAAACTGATTATGCCTAATGAAAGCTCAAAACATTTGTAAATACAAATACCAATAACAGGTATAAATATAAATAAGGGCACTGTAAAATGAACCTTGGATAAGTTTTCCAACAGATCGCTTTTAAACATCCTTACTGATTCCTGTGAATTGGAGATATAGTTTTTTTTCATGGTACATCAGGGTTTAAAATGTTCGAAATTTCTCTGCCTGTTTATGAAATTAAATAAATATTGTAGGCTGAAATTAGCCAGTTGCAATTTTACTAAAGTTTTTTTGAAGTATAAATGCTTAGTATAATTATTGCTAAGATATGATATTTTACAATGGTTGAAGTTCTCCACATAAAAACGATCAAATCTAAGTAAGCAGATTAATCTTGTTTATTGTTTTTTTCCATTTCTTCAATGGATTTTTTTGATCCCATTAGCCTGTTATAGGCTGTAATGTTGGTTAATAATGCCATCACGGTTATTGGGATGGTAAATATCGACATGGTTTCAAAAACGTGAAATTTAATACCGGGTAGATATAACTTATAGTCGCCGCCCATATATAATGATGCAACACCACAAATAATAGCGAAAACGCCGATGGTTACTACACGTTCCGGGCGTTGCATTAAGCCACCGCTGCATTCAATTCCCAAGCCTTCGGCACGTGCGCGTACATAGCTAACCATCATTGACCCCATTAGGGCTATAAAAGCGAATATAGAGCTTAGGAAGTAGTGATGTGCAACCAGGTAATAACAAATACCTAAGAACATGATTTGTTCGCTGTAACGGTCGAGTACAGAGTCGTACAAAGCGCCAAAAGTCGACTTCATATTACCGAGCCTTGCAACCTGTCCATCCAGCATATCAAATAACCCTGCAAATAATATTAAAGCACCTGCCCAGCCAATATAGGTAAGATCGCCACGGTTACCCTTTTCTCCGCCTATTATAAAAATGACAGCAACACCAATGTTCAACACAAAACCAATAGTGGTTACCGCATTAGGGGTAAGGCCAAGTTTTATCAATACCTTAACAAAAGGATCGATAACCTTGTAAATACCCAGTTGAAGATTTTTCCTTGCGGAGGTTTGCTGTTCCATCATTAAATATACGATGTTAGGTTGTTTAAATTAAAAATCAAATTGAACTAATACACGTACGCCGTATTTGGCAACATCAGGATTATCCAAATAAGTGAATCGCCTAACAAAGTCAACACGTACAAACTTAAAAATATTTTCAATACCAACACTGGCTTCTATATATGGCGTACTTCCTAATGCGTAAGTAATTGGCCTTCCATCAGGATAAAGCGGGTATTGGTATAAATTAGAGTGTAAAGCAGGGTTATTTTGATCGCTCAAACCACCCCATATTCCCTTAAATGATGCCACCTCGCGCCATTTTAATTTCTTCAACAATGGGATCTTGTTGAAGAAGAAACCCTGGAAGTGCTGATCAATATTAATACTCTCATAATGATCACCAACAAACTCCAAAAAGTTCATTAAGTTATAAGAGTACAGGTCATACGCATATGTTTGATTCGCCCGGAAAATATTTAACAATGGATAAGGTACCTGTCCGAAGATATGCGCGGCTTCAACCCTTACATCAGCAAAACCAAACTGTGAGTTATAAAAACGTTTGTCAATTTGTAGATGTAGTTTTTGATATGAATAACTGCTATTAAGCACATCTTTAAATCCCTGTGTAAAATCGAGTTCGTATACAGGGAAAGCATTAGGGATTGGTATACGATATATTTTGCCCTGATAAAATTGTTCACCCGGGGCATATCGGAATTGTAAATTGGCTTCAGAAGTAGTTAAATCCTGTATGTTAGTGGTATTACCATTCTGTTCAGTTAAAAATGATAGTGAACCCGCAGGCGATTGCGTACGATTAGTAAATGTTAAGTTATAAGAAAAGTGACTATCAAACTCATGTACATAATTTAACCGATAGAAATCGTTGTATAAGTATTTATCGTTATTACCACGTTTAAATGATAACAAGAAGTTGTCCTCCTGTACGAATTGTAAGTCTTCGCCCGGTATCGTTACATCTTTCTGATAACTTGCCCGGATATAATTTTGCGGAAATTTATAGATCGATTTATCGTTAAGTGAATAGGTTGCACTTAAAAAGTATTTCCATTTTTCATCCTTAAACCCATAAGCTGCATAGGTTTCAAAATAGTACCTTGTACTCAGTTCAGGAGTGGTACGGCCACCTAACCGCAACCTTAAACCTTCAACAGGGTTAAAACTGTAAAAGGTGTTCGCTGGCCCAACTTCAAACCAGCCAAAGCCTTTATAGCCTGCTAATAATATAGTTGCAATATCAGTAAGCCTTTTAAATGAAGGCATGTTTCTTAAGCTGTCAGTGTTTTTATAAACTTTAGACTCGGCAGTAGTAAGAGTATCTAAGCGGTTCTGAGTCCAGTACTGATCCGTCCGGGTTGATGAATTATCAAGTTCAGTAACCTCGTTGCCAGCATAAACGCTATCCGGAAG
Organism: Mucilaginibacter tundrae; assembly: GCF_013408825.1. Lineage (GTDB taxonomy): Bacteria > Bacteroidota > Bacteroidia > Sphingobacteriales > Sphingobacteriaceae > Mucilaginibacter. The sequence continues at coordinate 568,355 of NZ_JACCBZ010000003.1, read as the reverse complement.
GGGGGCATTTACCTTGTAATCGCTAAATGTAACTGTCCTTGTACCGTATAAGCCACCATCTTTATTTTTATTGAAACCAAAATCAGCAATCATGCTGTTTTTACTTAGATGGTAACGGCCATCAGGATTTTTCTCAAAAGTAAGATCTACATTTAAGTCTTTTACGAAGTTAAGGTTGATGTTTTTATTGGCATATAACCTTGCCTTTTGCACTGCATAGTTGCCATCGAGGGTAATGTAAATTTTACCCATAAATAATAAATCGGTGGTGTTACGTGGGGTAAAACTTAATTCAACCACTTTTTTGCCGTCAATAACTAAGGTATCTGTAATAAAATATTTGTAAAACGTTGGTCCGCTGGCAGCAATAGGGCTAAGGAAGTTGTTGGTCATTAAAAATATGCTGTTTTGATAAATATCAATATCAGCATACATGTGTTTAAAATATTGACTTACACCTTCTGCATCCACGGCGGCGCCAAAGTCAACTTTCTTTTGGGCAAGAATATTAGTTTTAGTTTTTGAAGGCGATTTACGATAATATACATCTTCTAACTTTTCGTCGAGGTATACTGGTAATAATGATTTACCGGGTACAGATGTACTGTCGCGGTTATCAATAATGAACTTATATTTATGGAAGAATTTTTTATCTGATAGCGTACTTGATACGTTAGCGAAAGAAAATACCATCTTGTCATATTCTTTATACTGTACATAATCGTATGCAGTAGGACGATTTTGTGGCTTGTGGTCAATAACCTGACGGATCAGCTCAACAGCAGGGTTACCTTTGTTACGATATTTTGGTTTTTTACCAGCCTTTATCGTCACCGTACTCAATTGCTGTGCTTGCGGAAACAACCTAACGTTTACAACCTGTGTTTGGCCTGCAACTATAGGTAAAACGGCATCTTTATAGCCAACAAATGATATTTTTATATGATCAAAGGTTTGTGTGGTGCTGATGTTAAATTTTCCGTGGCTATCAGTATTCGCACCTATAGAGCTACCTGCAAACACAACAGTTACATAGGATAACGGCTTTTTAGTGCTTGCATCGTTTACTGTACCACTCACAACAGTAGTGGTTTGCGCCAACAAAGCGTTGGTAAGCAGTAACGCAAATACTAATAATGAAAACTTCTTTAGTAAATATTTATAATCCATGTATTTTATGCAAGTGAACAAAAACAGTTTTTGTTTTACCAATGAGATTATTTGTGATAATTAACAATCCATTGGCAAATAAACGTTTCGTTAAGTTAATACGCTATTAAAGAGCATGTTTTAGTTACGTTGTTACTTAACTCAAAGTTTTATATTATAGTATCAAATCAAATATTGAGTACTGTTGCCGCAAAGTTAATTAATCGTTTGATTAATTTTATGTGTGAAAAGCAATAAGTTGGTAGTTAATGTAGTTTAAAGGTCAAAAAACGAGAACCACTATTTATGGGACTTTGTTTTTTAATGTTATCTGCTTGTAGATTAAGCAAATACGAATTTCTTTTGTAACATGTAGTTATACCCTATGCCTACAATAATGGCTACTATTATTTTTGATATAAAGTAACTAATACCGCAATAATGTGTTACAAAAAACACGCCAAAGGTGGTTAAAAGCATATTGCCACCCCATGTTATCAAGTATTTTACTAATTGAACAGGTACTTTTTTGTCGCGACTGTCAAATACCCAGCGCCTGCCCAAAGCGAAATTAATAGCGCCACCGGCAAAAGTGCCGGTAAAGCTGGCAATAACATACCAAAACCCTAAAAACTCTTTGCAAACTACTGTGATTAGTAAATCGAAGAATGTGGAAATAATTGAAGAGGCTTGTGCCTTGATAAAAGTGGTTGACATTAAAATAATTTAAATGCTACAACGGCTTGTAGTAATATGTTAGTATAAATACCCGCGAGCACATCATCGGCCATAACGCCCCATCCTCCGTTGAAATGTTCCATTTCCCTTATAAAAAGAGGCTTTTTGATATCGAAGAACCGGAAAAGTATTAATGCACATAACACATATTTTACATTTACCGGTAAAAAAAGTAAACTGAAACACATGCCTGTAACTTCATCAATCACTACTCGTTGGTGATCTTTACCCCAAAGCGGCTCAACTTTATTACCTGCCCAAACACCTAAGATGGTGATAAGCAAAGTAATTATTACAGATAATATAGTGGGTGGATAACCACCAACCCAGGCGAAATACCAGCAAATACAACACGCAACAGCAGCTACTGTTCCGGCGCCTTTGCCAATATAACCTATGCCAAGGCTGGTGGCACTCAGTTTAAAAAACAACATTTACTATAAAGTATCAACCAATTCCTGGTAATAATCTAAACCCAGGTGAGTGATCAAATCTTCGCCCATCATGTGGCGTAAAGTGTTTTGTAGTTTCATTAATTGCTTGAAAATATCATTTTCAGCAGGCAGGCCTGGTGCTGTTTGCGGTGATTTTAAGTAGAATGATAACCATTCCTGAATACCGCTCATTTCAGCTCTCTTAGCCAAATCAATAAATAAAGCCAAATCCAATGCAATCGGCGCTGCTAAAATAGAGTCGCGGCAAAGGAAATTGATCTTGATCTGCATTTTATAACCTAACCAGCCAAAAATATCAATGTTGTCCCAGCTTTCTTTATTATCACCGTGTGGAGGATAGTAGTTGATACGTATTTTGTGATACAAATCACCGTATAACTCAGGGTTTCTTTCAGGTTGAAGAATATCTTCTAATACACCTAATTTTGAAACTTCTTTTGTTTTAAAATTATCCGGATCATCCAGTACTAAACCATCGCGATTACCCAGGATATTGGTAGAGAACCAGCCAGAAACACCTAATGAACGTGCTGCCAAACCTGGCGCAAGTATAGTTTTCATTAAAGTTTGGCCTGTTTTAAAGTCTTTACCTGCAATTGGAGTGTTAGTGCGTTTTGCAAGTTCAACTAAAGCAGGGGTATCAACGGTTAAGTTAGGAGCACCGTTTACATAAGGTATGCCCATTTTTAATGCTGCATAAGCGTATATCATGCTTGGTGATATTAGCTTATCATCATCTACTAATGCTTGTTCAAAAGCTTCAACAGTTTCGTGAATTGCTGAGGTTTCGTAATATATTTCAGTTGATCCGCACCAGATCAATACGATACGGTCGCAATCATTTTTCGCTTTGAAATCCTTAATATCCTGCATTACCTGTTGGGCAAGCTCATAACGGGTACCCGTTTTAACGTGGGTAGCAGTAAGGTTTTTAGCATAGTTTTGATCAAAAGCGGCCTTCATCGGCACAATTACTTCTAATCCGTCCTTTACTTTATTTAGCAGGCTTTCTTCAAGTACCTTGGCATGCATAGCAGCCTCGTATACGTTATCTGAGTATACATCCCATCCACCAAAAACAATATCATTAAGGTCGGCAATAGGCACAAACTCTTTAATCTTTGGGTTACGGTTTTCCGTTCTCTTACCTAAACGAATGTTTCCCATTTGAGTTAGGGAGCCTACAGGTTGTGATATACCTTTTTTTACAGCTTCAACACCAGCAATCAGTGTAGTAGCTACCGCGCCTAATCCTGGTATTAATATTCCAAGCTTTCCTTTGGCAGGTTGAATGTTACTTTTCATTTACTTTATTTTATGTTAACTTATTTGTAGCTAAAGCCATTTATTCGTTTTGTACCAGTTAAGTGTTTCAGTTAAGCCGGCATCAAGGTTAAACAGGGGATAATAACCGAGGTCGTATTTAGCTTTGTCAATTTCACAAGACCAATTGACGGCCATTAATTCCAGCAATTTTTCAGAATTGAGTACAGCTGCTTTGCTGCTCAAAGAACTGACTTTTTCTGATATCAAAGCGATTAATTTCACAAAATTGACAGGGAGATGAAACTTTACGGTTTTCAAATTTAGAACATTTTTAGCAATTGTAGCTAATTCATAGCGGCTATAAAAGTTTCCATCACTTAAATTATAGGTATTCCGGTTGCTGATATAGAGCGCTTTAATAGCTACCGCCGCCAGATCCTTAACGTAAACAAAGCTTAGCTTTTGCTCTGTATTGCCTATATAAGGCTCAATTCCCAGTTTTAACTGTTTAAAAAAGATAAATATGTCTTTATCTCTGGGGCCATATATAGCGGTAGGCCTTAGAATGGTATAGTTTAATGAAGTAATGCTTTTTAGCTTTTCTTCTGCTAAAAGTTTGCTTTTACCATAAGCTGTTATTGGATTTGGTAATGTATCTTCACTAATTATACCCGATAAAGTGTTGAGCGGCCCCACTGCTGCAAGGCTGCTGATCAATATGAAGGATTTTAAATTTATATCAGTCGATTTCGCCGCCGCTGCCAGGTTAAATGTGTATTCGGCGTTAACAGTGTTGTATTCGTCGGCGGTCCTGGCGGTGGTAACACCGGCGGCATGGATAATATAATCGTATTGTTTTTCTTTTAACTCCTTTTTTAGGGTGATCAGGTTGCCTAAGTCGGGATAGGTATAGGTGATATTGAAATGTTTAAGATGATCGACCTTGCTGGTTTTACGCACCGCGACATATACATCCAGGTTACTATGCAAAGCTTCTTCAATCAGATGATAACCCACAAAGCCACTTGCACCGGTTATTAAAACCCGTTTTTTCATATATCTTTTTCGTAGAGCCTGTATTTTTTATACGGATCGCCTTTTATGGCAATGATGGCATTATTTATAAGTATATTATTTTCAAGTGTCCATCCGGCCTCGGCGCATTTAAAACCTCTTTCCTTGTATCTTTTAATAATAGTGCCATACAGGCAAGCTTCGATACCCATTTTACGGTAACCCTCAATTACGCCTAACGCGTAAATGCGTATGCGTGATATTTTCTTTTTGTTAAGCAATAGCTTGAAGATACCTGTTGGCAGCAAGCGGCCGCGTTTAATGGTTTTAAATATCTGGTTATAATCAGGCAGTGCTAATCCGAAACCAACTATCTTGCCTTCTTGTTCGGCAATTAAGCAAAAATCAGGATCGAGTATTAATTTAAGATCTTTAGCCAGGTAATCAAACTCTTCATCGTTCATTGGTACGAAGCCAGTGTTTTGATCCCATGCTTTATTATAAACCTCCCGCAATTTAATAGTTTCGTTCTTGAAATCTTTAAGGTTAACATTGCGGATAAGAATATTGTTACGTTTTAAACGCTCTTGTAGCGTAGTTAATAACCTTACCGATTTATCATCATAGTTTTGGCCTTCCCAATTCCATGATATCAGGTCAATCTGTTTTTGATAACCTTGTTTTTCTACCAGATTGATGTAATAGGGGGCATTATAGGTGTCCATTAAAACCGGTGAACTGTCAAACCCTTCAACCAGCAAACCGCAAGGCTCGTTAGTGGAAAAGTTTACCGGGCCGATAATTTTTTGGGTTACGCCTTTTTCTTTAAGCCAGTTTTTAACGGTATTAAAAAGCTCGGCTGCCACATCATCATCATCAATACAATCAAAAAAACCAAAGAAACCGTCATTACGCTTATTAAACTCGTTATGGGCGTTATTTAAAATAGCAGCAATACGGCCAGCTATTTTGCCATCTTTATAAGCTATAAAAGTTTGTAATGAGTTGTGTTTGTGGAAAGGGTGCTTGGTTAGCAGATCCCTTTGAGCGATGAATAATTCCGGAACGTAGTAAGGATCGTTTTTATATAGATCGTGGGGAAAATCTATAAAATCTGTCAGCTCTTTTTTTGAGCTGACAGGAATTACTTCAATCATATTTTTTCTTTAACAGCAGTTACGCCTACTTCTTTAAACGCTTTAATTATCTTTTCTATTGCTTCATCAATTTGCTCGAATGTATGAGTTGCCATTAATGAGAAACGCAGTAAAGATGAATCAGAAGGTACAGCAGGAGAAACAACCGGATTTACAAATATGCCTGCTTCCTGCAGATATTTTGTAACCAGGAAAGTTTTATCGTTATCACGAACGTAGATAGGCAATATAGGGCTTTCGGTAGGGCCAAGGTCAAACCCCTCTTCCAATAAAAGTTTCATTGCATAATTAGTGTTATCCCAAAGTTTTTGGATGCGTTCAGGCTCTGATTCAATAATATCAAGCGCTGCAATAACGCTGGCTACAGAAGCCGGGGTCATACTCGCGCTAAACATTAACGAGCGTGCACGATGTTTTAAATAATCAATAGTTATAGCATCGGCAGCAATAAAGCCACCTAACGAGGCTAACGACTTACTGAATGTGCCCATTATAAGGTCAACATCATCAGTAAGGCCAAAATGCGACGCTGTACCCGCACCTTTGTGCCCGATGACACCCAGGCTATGAGCATCATCAACCATAATGTTGGCGCCATATTTTTTGGATAACTCAACAATTTCAGGTAATTTAACAATATCACCTTCCATGCTGAATATACCATCAACTACAATAAGCTTAACAGCTTCTTCCGGCAAAATACTAAGCTTGCGCTCAAGATCGGCCATGTTGTTGTGCGCATACTTTATTACTTTTGAAAATGAAAGGCGACTACCATCAATTAACGATGCGTGGTCGTATTCGTCTAAAATAAGATAATCGTTACGGCCTGTAATACAAGATAATACACCAAGATTTACCTGGAAACCTGTACTGAAAAGTACAGCAGCTTCTTTACCAACATACCTGGCTAACCTGTTCTCTAATTCGATGTGAATATCAAGTGTGCCATTCAAAAATCTTGAACCTGCACAACCTGTACCATATTTATCAATTGCCTTTTTTGAAGCTTCTTTGATCTTCGGATGACTTGTTAAGCCTAAATATGAATTTGAGCCAAACATAAGCACCCTTTTATGATCGATCATCACCTCAGTGTCCTGTCCTGACTCAATTGGCCTGAAATAAGGATATAGCCCCTTTTCCCGGATCGCATTCGCATCCTGAAACTGAGCAATTTTTTCCTGTAGCTTTTTAACCATGTATTAACCCTGCTTAAATTTTTTGTAAAAATACCATGAATAAGTTTATAACCTAAATTTAGTGTGTAATTTTTTTTAACACTAAGTTTTTGCACTATTATTCATACTCGGCAAATTAATTAATTTTTTTATAAAAATGGTATCACTAATTTTCATTTTGTTGTAAAAACATCAATACCTACTGTAAATAGTATTCTTTTATAATCAAACAGTAATTTTTTTTATGTTCGGTTTATGTATTTGCTATAAAAATAAAATAATTAATCTAACTTCCGTATATTCCCCAATATCAAAACAAAACCTAAATTGATTTGATGGAAATAGTTGTAAGACACTTCTAATATATGAAAAAAATCTATCTACTTGTCATAGTTAATTTAACATTCTGTTTACCTAAAGTTCTTTTTGCCCAATCAACTACTGATACTGTAGTTACGTTAAAACAGTGTATTGGGTTTGCATTACGCAATCAACCGGTGCTGCGCCAGGCGGAAATTGATGAGCAAATTAATGAAAGAAATATTCGAATATCATTAGCTGATTGGTTGCCTCAGCTCAATTCATCAAATGAATATTTACATTATTTTAAAGGCAGCCCGGTTACAAGCGCTAATCCCGCAGTAGTTTCTCCTATTGATGAATATTCCAGTTTAGGGTTGCAAGCCAGCCAGGTTATATATAATAATGATGTTTTACTGGCTGCTAAATCGGCCAAATATTCGCGCCTTTATTATAAACAGAATACAGTTAGCAGCCAGATAAATGTGGTATCGGACGTTAGTAAGGCTTTTTTTGATGTATTATTATCAGAAAAGCAACTTGACATATTAAACGAAGATATAGTTAGGTTGCAACGTAGCTTAAAAGATGCTTATAACCGTTACCAGGCTGGTGTTGTTGATAAAACAGATTATAAACAGGCTACTATCTCCTTAAATAATTCAATTGCTACCCGCAAGCAAACACAGGAAGCTATAAAAAGTAAAACAGCTTATCTGAAACAAATTATGGGTATTGGCGCTGATAAAAATTTATTGTTAAGTTACGACTCAACACGTTATGTAAGTGAGGCTACTATTGATACCAACCAACAATTAAACTATAATAACCGTATTGAATACCAATTGCTGCAAACATCAAAAAGCCTGCAAAATTTAAATGTACAATATTACAGGTGGAGCTTTTTACCGTCAATATCAGCTGTTGGTGCTTATGACCTTGTTTACTTAAACACAAAGTTTTCCAATTTGTATAGTAATGATTATCCTACTTTATACGCAGGGGTTACATTGTCTTTCCCGATTTTTACCGGAACTAAACGCTTGCAGAATTTGAGCAAAGCCAGGTTACAGGTTGATCGTGCTGACCTTGATATTGTAAACTCACAGAACACTATTAATACAGAGTATGTGCAGGCGCTGTCAGACTATAAAAGCAATTATACCAACTGGCAGTTATTAAATCAGAATGTCGACCTTGCTAAAGATGTATATAAGGTAGTAAGCCTGCAATATCGCGAAGGAATAAAAACGTATCTGGATGTTATTATAGCGCAATCTGACTTACGTACTGCCGAATTAAATTATTATAACGCGTTGTTCCAATTGCTATCGAGCAAAATAGATCTTGAAAAAGCATTAGGTATACTTAATGTACAATAAACATGAATTATCACAATATGAAGCATAAATATATATTATTATTAAGTCCGTTAACGCTGTTCTTTTCGGCATGCCATCAAAAAGATGCAAAAAGCACAGCATTGCCACCGACACCTGTTTACGTTGCAGAGGCAAAGACTGCCGACGCGGTTTATTACGATAACTACCAGGGTTCAGTAGTGGCGTTAAATTCAGTAGAATTACGCAGCCAGGTAGCAGGCTTTATTACTGCTATTTACTTTAAGGAAGGCGATGTAGTAAAAAAAGGTACACCACTATATGAAATAGACCGTCGAAAATATGTTGCTGCTTATGATCAGGCAGTGGCTAATTTGGCCAGCGCTAAAGCTAACCTGGTTAAGGATCAAAAAGACATTGACAGATATACCATGCTCCTTAAAAATGATGCCGTTGCCCGCCAAACTGTTGACCAGGCACAGGCAGCATATGAATCGGGAAAGGCAAATGTTCAGGTAGCTAATGCCGCGGTGCTATCAGCCAAAACAGATCTTTCTTATGCTACTATTACCGCACCATTTACAGGTAGGATCGGTATATCTCAGGTTAGGTTAGGGTCTGAAGTTAGCCCGGGTACTACCTTATTAAATACCATATCAAGTGAGCAGCCAATTGGGGTTGATATTGTGGTAAATGAACAGGACATCAGCCGGTTTTATACCTACCAAAAACATGCTACCGATTCAACTTTTAAATTACAACTATCAGATGGTACCACTTATAACAAGCCCGGTAAAATTTTAACCATTGACAGGGGCGTGAACAACGGAACCGGTACCATAATAGTGCGGGTGCAGTTTGATAATGATAACGATGTACTTAAAGATGGTATGAGCTGCGTGCTATTGGTGCTTAATAGTGCATCAGGAGAGCGTTTGCAAATTCCGTACAAATCGGTAACGGAGCAAATGGGCGAGTATTTTGTTTTTGTATCGCAGGATACTATTGCCATACAGCATAAGGTAAAATTGGGCCCGCGCATAGGTGATGATGTGGTTGTTTTATCAGGATTGAAACAAGGCGACCAGGTAATAACCGATGGCTTTCAGCGCTTGCGCGATAAAGGCAAAATCACACTTGGCAAACCGGGAGCGGCCGGTGCGAGCGGAAGTACGGGAGCAGGAAAATAATCAGCTATAAGAATTACACAATAACAACACGGAATTCATCTTTCTAACAGCAAACGAATGATCGCAGATACTTTTATAAGAAGGCCGGTTACAGCAATAGTTATTTCATTAGTAATTGTTGTGGTTGGTATTTTATCTATAACCACTTTATCAATAGGGCAATATCCGGAAATTACACCACCAACAGTGCAGATTACGGCTAATTACCCGGGTGCGGATGCCGTAACATTAGAACAAACGGTAGCAACACCTATTGAAGTACAGGTAAATGGTACACCAGGCATGACCTACCTGCAAAGCAATAGTACCAGTAACGGCCAAATGAGTATGATAGCCAACTTTGAGGTGGGTACTAATATAGATATTGCCGCCCTTGATGTACAAAATCGTGTGGGTATCGCGACACCAAGTTTACCACAGGATGTGCAGCGTTTGGGCTTAACTGTTCGTAAAAAAAATCCAAGTATATTAATGCTGGTGGCGCTATTTGCCCCTAAGGGAACTCACGATGTTACCTTTATGGATAACTATACTAACGTATTTATAAAAGACGCGTTGACAAGTACCGCAGGGGTTGGTGATGTTGTTACCCGTGCCGATGACTTTAGTATGCGTATTTGGTTAAAGCCTGATAAACTGGCTGCGCTTGGCATGACCGCTGCTGATGTTACCGCGGCGTTAAACGAGCAAAACGCGCAAGTCGCGGCCGGTATAGTTGGTGGTACCCCACAGGAGAAACAACAGCCTTTTGAATATACGGTATTGGTTCAAGGCCGCTTAACCGAACCTGAGGAGTTTGGAAACGTGATAGTAAAGACACAACCCAATAATGGCGCGGTTGTACATTTAAAAGATGTAGCCCGTGTTGAACTGGGTAAATTTAACTACGCTAATAATTCATATGTTGATGGTAAACGGGCTTCGTACCTGTTGATATACCAGGCGCCGGGCAGTAACGCGCTTGCTACTGCTGATGCGGTTTACGCGACTATGAATGAGTTGAAAAAATCTTTCCCGGCTGATATTGATTATGTGGTTCCGTTCGAATCAATAACTGTGGTTAAAGTATCGGTGCATGAGGTTGTTGAGACCCTTGTTATAGCACTGGTGCTGGTAATTATAGTGGTGTTCCTGTTTTTACAAAGCTGGCGTACCACGCTGATACCCGTATTGGCAATCCCGGTGTCTATTATTGGTACGTTCATCTTTTTTATACCATTAAACTTCACTATAAATACATTAACGCTATTTGGTTTTGTATTGGCGATAGGTATTGTTGTGGATGACGCCATTGTGGTGGTAGAAGCGGTTCAGCATTATATGGATGAAAAGGGCATGTCGCCCAAAGAGGCTACTACACATGCAATGGCCGATATATCTGCACCGGTAATCGCTATCGCGTTAATATTGGCGGCGGTGTTTGTACCTGTTGGGTTTATACCAGGCATAGTGGGGCGGCTTTACCAGCAGTTTGCGATAACCATCGCTATATCTGTATTGATATCAGCCTTCGTAGCACTATCATTAACCCCCGCATTGTGTACTTTGATCTTACGCCCGCACAAACTTGATGAAAAATCAGGCGGATTGGACAAGCTGTTCTTTAAATTTAACGCATGGTTTGAACGTGTTACGGGTAAATATAAGAATGGGGTTGATAAGGCGATTAAAAACTCAAAATTTGTAATTATCATATTGGTATGTATAGTTATCGGAACCATTCTGCTATTTAAAAAGAAACCAAGTGGGTTTATTCCATTGGAAGATGATGGCCGATTATATATTACTTATGATTTGCCCGAAGCGGCATCAACCCAACGTACAGTTGCTGTATTGAACCAAATGATGCATGTATTGGATAGTGTACCCGGTATATTGCATTATGCAGCTTTAGGAGGATTAAATGTGGTGAGTTTTGCGAGTAAATCAAGCAGTGCTACCATATTTGTGCAGCTAAAGCCGTGGGATGAACGTACTGCAGATAGCTTACAAATAGGGGCTATTACAGCCAATTTACAAAAAAGATTATCAAGATTTAGAGAAGCTAATCTGGTAGTAATTCAACCTCCCGCCATACCTGGTTTAGGTAGTACCGGCGGTTTCTCATTTATATTAGAGCAAAAAGCAGCCGGCGGTGACATTAAAGTTTTTGAACAGACACTGAAAAACTTCACTATTGCTATTAATAAACGAAAAGAAATAGCAAAAGCATTCTCATTTTTTACCGCAAGTACGCCTGCTTACCAATTAACTATCGACCGGGAAAAAGCAAAAAAACTAGGCATTTCCATTAGCGACATTGATAATGCCCTGCAAACCTATATGGGGAGCTCATATATTAATGATTTCACTATTTATGGACGTGATTTTCACGTAGTGGCACAGGCCGACACTAATTATCGAACGAGTATCCAAAATATCGGTCAGTATTTTGTGCGTAACCAACAAGGTGCAATGGTGCCTTTAAGCACGTTAACCTCTTACAAACTGATTCAAAACGCGCCATTAATATCACACTATAATTTGTTCCGTTCTGCGGAAATAGATGGTGGCTCGGCTCCCGGGTACAGTAGTGGTGATGCCTTAACCGCATTAAAAGAGGTAGCGGATCAAACATTACCACAAGGATTTGGCTACGAATTTTCAGGATTAAGTCGTGAAGAATTATTGTCAGGTTCAAAAACGGTGTACATTTTTATGCTTTCTATTGGATTCGTATTCTTATTCCTTGCCGCTTTGTATGAAAGTTGGTCGGTGCCGTTTTCAGTATTGCTCGCGGTACCTTTGGGTGCATTTGGAGCTATACTTTTCTTGAACTTTAAGCCGGGTTTAACCAATAACGTTTATGCTCAGATTGGTTTAATTACTTTGATAGGTTTAGCTGCCAAGAATGCCATCCTTATTGTAGAATTCGCTAAAGAGCGAGTCGATAGGGGGATACCGCTGGAAGAAGCGACACTTGATGCTGTAAAATTACGTTTGAGGCCGATAATCATGACGTCAATGGCGTTTATATTAGGTGTATTGCCATTGGTATTTGCATCAGGTGCGGGCGCGCAGGCCAGGCAAACTATCGGCTGGACAGTATTTGGTGGTATGCTTGCAGCAACTTCATTGGCAATATTTATAGTTCCGGTGCTGTACTATACCATTACCAAATTCGCGTATGGTAAAGAAAAGTTAGCCGAGTTAGAGAAGAATTATAAGCCGAATGAAGATGAACTATAGTTATAGCGAATAAATTATAAATATTAATTAATAGCCTCTAATAAAATTAGAGGCTATTTTTTTATCGTAAATAATTTATGCTGATGCAATATTATATTTACTGTATGAAAAAGGAAAAATTAGACGCTTTTACCGATGCTGTAGTGGCAATAATAATTACATTAATGGTATTAGAAATAAAATTACCTAAAGTAACTGCCGAAAATTTACTGACAGTATTAAGTTATATCGGCATTTATGCTTTGAGTTTTATAGTGATAGGCATCACGTGGCTAAATTATAACACACTTTTTAAATATATTGAGAATATAACCGCCAGAATTATATGGCTCAATTTGGCCTTTTTATTCGTGTTATCACTTGTGCCTTTACCAACCCAGGCATTGTGCAAAGATTTTCATACAAAAGAAAGCCATATGTTTTATGGGATTATATTGACTTGTTTATCAATAGTTTATACACTAATGCAATATGCGGCCAACCCAAACATAATCCATTTATCAAAATCTGAGATCAAACAATTGAATACAAAGAATTGGATGTCAATAATTTTATACGCAATCAGTGTACCCTTGAGCATATTAAGCATTTATTTTTCTACTATGATATTTATATTAATGCCTATACTTTATTTCCTTCCTGAAAGAAAATTGATAAATGCTACTCCTCAAGCACAATAAATAATAGTTGTGTCACATGTTAAAATAAAATGATCGACATTGACTCTTGGCATGAAAAATAGATGAAAAATTACATCATATTATGAATGTAACTTTCCCGATACCTTTAAAAAGGACACTAAAATAGACACTGAAATTAGTTATGAAAGTTGTGGAAATTAATTTTTTGAGCGCTTTTAAATGTTAAATATGCCTTTTTTTTCATTTTAAATAGATTTAGTTAAAAAACCATGATTATCAGTATGTAAGGAATATGAATTAATCTGTAACTGCCTGAAGAGGGATTTGAAAATTAGTCGTTTGATTAACTTTTCATTGCGAATTTGGCATGTTGGCAAAGTATTTGTAAAGTCCATGTTAAATAACTAACAGTTTATTTATACAACTTACAATTACACAACAATGAAAAAAGTAACAAATTTATTAGCCGCAGCAATAGTAGTTGCAGCTATATTTTTCGGATCGAGCGCGAAAGCACAAACAACCCCGGCAACAAGTCCAAACCCAAACCCATGGCGTTTAGGTTTTGGTATTGAAGGTGGAATACCAACAGGTGATGCACACCCATCATCAGGTTTTGAACTTGGAGGTTCTGCGCGTTTACAATACGATCTTACTTCGTCAGTATCGCTTATGCTAACCTCTGGTTATACTAACTTCTTTATAAAAGATCAGTACAGAGTGCCTGGTGAATCAAAAAACTTAGGTATAGTGCCTGCAAAATTGGGTGTTAAATGGTTTTTTGTACCGGGCTTATATGTAGCTGGTGAAGCAGGTGCCGGTTTTGAAACCGTTACAGATGGTAACACTAAATTAATATTATCACCAGCTTTGGGTTGGGCAAACAGACACTGGGATGTTGGTGTGAATTATACCAATTATTCAGGCCAGAGTGATAATTACGGTTCAGTCGGCTTGCGTTTAGCTTATGGTTTCGGATTATAGTTCCAACAATTCACAAGAGAAAAAGAAAACCCCTGCCAATTTTGGCAAGGGTTTTCTTTTTGTATAAAATCTGAACTTATTGTAGTTTAGCTAAAGCGGCTTTAATACGTTTTACAGCTTCAGTCAATTTCTCTTCGGATGCAGCATAGGATAAACGTAATGATTTTGGGTCGCCAAAAGAATCGCCACCTACAGTTGCCACGTGGGCTTCTTCCAGCAGGAATATAGCTAATTCGTCAGAGTCATTAATAGTTTTGCCATTGTAGCTTTTACCGAAGAATGAAGTTACATTCGGGAAGAAGTAAAACGCGCCATCAGGCAGGTTTACTTTTAATCCTTCAATATCGCTTAATAAACTATAAACTAAATCGCGGCGTTTTTTAAATTGCTCACGCATTTGCAAAACAGTTTCTAAACCGCCCTCATAAGCTGCAACACCAGCACGTTGCGTGATTGAACAAGTACCTGAAGTGATCTGACCTTGTAATTTATCAAAAGCAGCAGCAGTTTCTTTGCTTGATGCAGAATAGCCAATTCTCCAGCCAGTCATGGCGTAAGATTTTGAGAAACCATTGATGATTATCACACGATCTTTAATGCTATCAAATTGCGCGATCGACTCATGTTTTTCGCCATAGTTGATATGCTCATAGATCTCATCAGAAATAATATAGATATGCGGATGTTTTTCAAACACTTTAGCTAAGCCTTCCAGTTCACTTTTGTTATAAACACTACCGGTTGGGTTGCTTGGCGATGAAAACATGAACAGTTTTGATTTCGGTGTAATTGCCGCTTCTAATTGCTCAGGAGTGATCTTAAATTCAGTACTAACATCGGTATCAATAAATACACTTTCGCCTTCAGCAAGTTTTACCACTTCGCTGTATGATACCCAGTAAGGGGTAGGGATGATAACTTCTTCGCCAGGGTTAACTAAACATAATACCGCGTTAGCAATAGCTTGTTTTGCACCTGTTGAAACTACGATCTGACTAAAATCATAATCAAGATTATTTTCGTCCTTTAACTTCTTAACAATCGCCTTTCGTAGCTCAGGGTAACCCGCTACAGGTGTATAATAGGTGTAGTTTTCATCCATCGCCTTTTTAGCAGCATCTTTAATATGCTCAGGTGTGTGAAAATCCGGTTCGCCAAAACTTAGGCTGATTACGTCTACGCCCTTTGCGGCAAGCTCACGGCCCATTTTGGCCATTTTAATTGTTGCCGACTCAGACAAGTTGTTGATCCTGTTACTTAGTGCACTCATGTTTTTTGTTCTTAATGCGGCAAATATATAAAAACTCGTAAGTCTTTGACCTGATGTGTTAAGTCAATATGAATTTTTACAGATAATTAAATGTGGTTAACTTAACACTTATAAGTTTCGAGTTTAACCCGAAATAATACAGTTGTTATTTATAAATTTGGCAATAAATTAAAACGCTTTGCGCGAACAAAAAAAGATCATACTATTTTCGCTCGTTACCGGTATCATACTGATGGCGGCCAAATTCGGGGCATATTTCCTAACATCATCCAATTTTGTACTTACTGACGCTGCTGAAAGCATTGTAAATGTGCTTGCGAGTTCATTCGCGTTCTTTAGCATCTACCTGGCATCTCAGCCGCGGGATGAAAACCATCCTTACGGGCATGGCAAGGTTGAATACTTTTCTGTTTTTATTGAAGGTGCATTAATTGGGATAGCTGGTATCATTATCATCGCAAAATCTGTTTATGGTATTTTTTATCCAAACGCTATACATGACCTACTATGGGGTGCTATTATTATAGGTATAACAGGTGTGGTTAATGGGGGCTTAGGGTATTATATGATTGCTAAAGGTAAATCAATCCCATCTATAACCATTGAAGCTGATGGACGCCACCTGATAACTGATATGATCACTAGTTTAGGTTTGGTAATAGGTTTACTTTTGATCTATTTTACTAAGATATTAATGCTGGATAGCTTGCTATCTATTTTTGTAGGCCTGTATATTGTATTTACAGGATATAAATTAGTAAGAAGATCTGTTGCCGGTTTAATGGACGAGGCAGATTTTGATGTGGTAACAGAAATAGTAAAGATATTAGATGAAGAGCGTCGTGATGAATGGATAGATCTGCATAATTTTAGGGCACAAAAGTATGGCAATGAATTGCACATTGATTGCCATATGACGCTGCCAAATTATTTGGATTTGAATAGGGTGCATACAGAAGTTTCATTAGTAGATAAATTGGTGAACAGCAGGATCACAAAAACAGAGTTATTTATACATGCTGACCCATGTTTGCCTGATTGCTGTTATTATTGTAGCATGCCTAATTGCCCAATACGATCAGAGGCGCAAACAACACAGATACCTTGGACAATGGAGAAAGTTATCCGAAACAAAAAACATTTTGAAGATTAATGTATCAGTTTAATGTACGTGTATATGGCCTGCTGATTAACGAGCACAACGAGATTTTGGTGAGCGATGAGCAGGAATATGGGATGCAATTCACCAAATTTCCGGGTGGGGGATTAGAGTATGGCGAAGGGTTAAGCGATGGCCTGAAACGCGAATTTTTTGAAGAGTGTAATGCAGAAATAGAAGTTATCAGTCATTTTTATACGACTGATTTTTTTGTGAAGTCGGCTTTTAACGATTCGCAAATTATTAGCGTTTATTACCGGGTTAAAAATGTTAATCCTCTGAATTTAAAATTTAAAACTGAAGTTTTTGATTTTGACGGCGAAGGAAATGTACTGCAAGCATTTCGCTGGGTAAAGTTAAGCGACTTGAGAGAAGATGATTTTACGTTCCCGATAGACCAATATGTCGCGGGGCTTTTAATAAAGAATATATGAGTTTGGCTGAAAGAGATTTAGCGGTTATATGGCATCCATACACACAAATGAAAACCGCGGGGCGCCCGATACCAATAGTTAGAGGTGAAGGTGCGTGTTTGTATGATGAGGATGGCAAAAAATATATTGACGCGGTATCATCATGGTGGGTTAATATTCATGGGCATGCAAACCAATATATTGCCCAAAAGGTAGCGGAGCAATTATTAAAGTTAGAGCATGTGATTTTCGCGGGATTTACGCACCCAACAGCTGTTGAATTGGCTGAACGCTTATTAGCAATATTACCATCGAACCAAAAAAAAGCGTTTTACTCTGATAACGGTTCAACAGCCATTGAAGTTGCTATTAAGATGTGCCTGCAATACTGGAATAACCAGGGTAAACCACGCACAAAGATGCTGGCATTTAAAAATGCTTATCATGGCGATACCTTTGGTGCAATGGCGGTAAGTGGACGCAGTGCCTTTACCGCGGCTTTTGATTCGTTATTGTTTGAGGTAGAGTTTATTGATCTGCCTGATAGGTCTAATATTGAAGATCTCAAATCTCAAATCTCAAATCTCAAATCTGATTTAGCTTGTTTCATATTTGAGCCATTGGTGCAGGGTACGGCGGGGATGGTAATGTATGAAGCTGAATACCTGGATGAGTTGCTTAAACATTGCAGCAACGAAGGCGTATTAACCATTGCCGATGAGGTATTCACAGGTTTTGGCCGCACAGGTAAGTTATTTGCCTGCGACTATTTAAGCCAGCAACCAGACATCATGTGTTTTTCGAAAGGGCTGACCGGCGGCACCATGGCGTTGGGTTTAACCACCTGTACACAGCAGATTTATGATGCTTTTTTGTCGGATGATAAATTGAAAACACTTTTTCACGGGCACTCGTATACTGCAAACCCTGTTGCTTGTTCGGCAGCATTGGCAAGTTTGGATATAACATTGCAGGATACGACTATGCAAAATATCCAGCGCATAGCGGCTATGCATAGCGAATTCGCGCTGAAGGTAAAAGATCACCCTAAAATTAGAACCATCCGCCAAACAGGTACAATAATAGCAATGGAGTGGGAAATAGGCGATAATACATCGTACTTTAGTTCGCTACGTGATAAACTTTACCAGTACTTTTTACACGCGGGTATAATTATGCGGCCTTTGGGTAACATCATTTATATTTTACCCCCGTATTGCATTACCGATGAGGAGCTGAACTATATTTACAGCAAAATTGAACAAGCGCTGGAGGAAATCTAAAAAAAATGGAACTATCTACTATATTACCTACTATTATTGCCGATAAACAGTTACATGCCCGCTGGTTAAATACGCTGTCGTTAATGGAAAATACGGGTGCACGGAAAATATCAGCAAGTGAAGACCCGGTTACAGTAACTTATATCATACTAAAACATGCGGCTGAAGAGCATCGCCATGCCTTCTACCTGAAAAAGCAAATAGAAAAAACCGAAGAGGGGCTATGCCCAACTTACGCGGGTGAGTATTTATTAGCTCCGGCATATAGCAAATATTATTTGAATCAATTGGATATTGATGTTTGTCGTTATTTAAAATCAGAACTTAAACTAACGGGCCGTGAATTGAGGTTTGCAGCATATTTATTAGTTACCTACGCTATTGAGGTGCGTGCTGATGAACTTTATCCGGTTTACCAGGATGCATTGGATAATGCAGGTAGCAAAGTAAACGTGAAATCGATTATTTTGGAGGAGGAAGGTCATTTGGAGGAAATGATCAATCAATTGCACCACTTTTCGCCCGATTGGCAATCGCATGCTCAAAAAGCAGTTGATATGGAAACACGTTTGTTTAAAAGCTGGGTTAACGAATTGGGGTCAGTTGTAAATAATTAAGCCCAACTTGTTTTGTATAAATATTTATTCCTGATGTCATTTCGACCGGAGGGAGAAATCTTCTAAAACTTGAACAGCGAACTTTGTATATCGAAGAAGATTTCTCCCTCTGGTCGAAATGACAAGTAGCATAAAAAAGCCATCCGTTGTTAACGGATGGCTTTTTTATTTATAAAGGATTTTATTATTGACCTGAATTTAAATCTTCAAGACTAACTTTTTCAAAGTCAGGGGCGATTGCAAAGGTGCCTGCCGGGGCTTTACCTTCAGTTACACTTTTAATGGTAATATTTAATTCCTGGCCTTGTTGGAAAGAGGTATATTGGATAGGGAATCCACCTGCGGCAGCATAGTAAGGCGCTATAGCTGATTGTGGAACGGTTATATCATTGGTGATCCAAACGTCATAGGTTTTACCGCTTTTAGCTTCTTTTGCGACAACCTTTTTACAGTTAAAGCCTGAAATTACTTTGGTTTCGGCTGTTGGTGTAAAAGTGAAAGATGGTAAACCTGCAAAAGCCTGCTCTATTTCTGAGGCAGTAGCAATACCTGCTTTTTTCAAGCCTGCAACCGGAATATCCAGTATAACAGCAAAGTAATCACGTTTAGCGTCAGACAGCATTTTTACTGTTCCAGGACCAAAAGTTATTACACTTGCTGATGAATCAGGTGTAAAATACGATTTAACTGATGCCGGGTTTCCTCTTAATTCTGTATCGAAAGAAAAGTAGCCTTCTTTATATACTTTTTGGGCATTCGCGTTAATAAGGGTTCCTGCTGTTAGCACAATGCTTAATGCGGCTCCTAATACTTTATTGTTCATAGTTTTTTAGATTTTAAACCAATTTAGGGATTTGTTTATTGAAACCAAATTTTTTAAATTATTAATTAGATACGGAGATGAGCGCTTTGTTACGTTTCAGCAAAATAAAATTTGCCGCCGGCCATTTAATTTGCTGGATTTGATTCACAAATCTGTCGCTGTTTGCCGCGCTTATAAGCAATTGCTGATAGGTGTAGTTTTTATTGATGTTGCTAAAATTGGTGTATGGGTTACCGGTGATATAAATGTAATCTGCTGTTAGTTTATTGTTAAAAGCGCAATTACTTACAGATTTATCAAAAAGTAAGATCCGTTTATCAAAAAATTGAATAAGATTTGATCTTTTCAATACATAGTTACTGTTAACATTTTGTTTTGGGTTGTAAATGGTAACATCTGTTAACTTGCAGCTATCCAAATATGGCTGGATAGAATAGCGGTAATTTTTATTGGTGTCGCTAAGGTCAGATAGGACAATTGCCTGGTTACCGCTTCTCATTACAATACCTGTATGGCTGCGCATATTTAAAAATGCAATAGAATGTGTATTTGCTGATGTGGTTTTTTTATAGCTAAAGCTGATGCTGAGTAATAACAGGCAACAAAGACTTAACCTTAATAACCAAACTTTTCTATCATACAGAAAATAGAATAGGCTAATTATTATTGCATATAATAAGATGTATTCAGCAGTATTTAGCCAGATTTTATTGATCGTTGATAAAGGGAATTGCTCTATATCCGATAAGCCTCTATTCATTAGTAAAATGGTTTTCTCTAATATCCATCCTAAATAATGTGATACAAAAGCTATCTGCGGAAGCAATAAATAAAGGATTCCGGTATACATGATGATGGCGGCGGGTATAATTACCAACACATTACTCACCAAAAAATAAACCGGAAACTGGTGAAAATAAAATGCACTAAGCGGGAAGGTGATGATTTGCGCAGCGATGGAAACTGAACATATTGCCCATAATTTATCGGCTAATTTATTTTTGAATTTGAACCAGTCGTAAACTATCGGCCTTAGTACAACTAATCCGCCAACGGCTAAAAATGCCAATTGGAAACCAACTTCAGTAATTAAATAAGGATTATACAAAAGCAATACGAATGCAGAAAATGCCAGAATATTAAGTGTGTTGATGTAACGATTATAAGTTTTGCCAATAATAATCATGCTTACCACCAAAACAGCACGACATACAGCGGGCGAAAAGCCCGTGAGCAATGCATAATACCATAAAACACCTATGATAATTGTGGCTCTGAGTACTTTGCCGTATTTGTGCCTGCTTAAAAAGCTTAGGGCATAAGTCAGCAGGAAGTAAATGATGGTCACCTGTGAGCCGGAAACGGTTAGTACATACACTGTACCTGTGCTGGAATATGCCTGCAATACATCGCTGCTTAAATCGGCGCGGTAACCTAAAAGCATGGTTGATGCCACGGCAATGGCATCTGTATTATGCATGCTGACTTTTAGTTTTTCAATCAATTGTTTCCTTAGTCGTAACGCATATGCAACTATGGGATTTCCTGCATCATGGGCCAATACCACATATTTATGGCCGTATAAAAACGATTGATAATAGATGTTTTTATTGGCTAAGTATTGCTTGTAATTAAACTCGGCGGGGTTAAAGGGAGGGTCGACTAGGGTGTAATTTGCTGGGATGAGTACTTCATCGCCATAAGCGAGATTTTGGGCGAGGCTATCCTTTAAGGTTATCAATAGTGTACCGCAGGTTGCTGTTTTATTGCCTTTGTTGATGGTTTGTTCTACAGTGGCAGTGAACCTTATTAGGCCATTTTTTAAAATTGGTTCATTGTTGATTCGGATAATGGCTAATTGGGATTGGAATTTCGAGAAATGATTTGGGCGGTTTAATTCGCTGTAATTGGCTATGCTGATCCAGCCAAATACAAATAATATTAAATTGATGAGTATGCCGCCCAGCCATCTGGCTTTATAAACATTAAATTTTTTATAGGCAATGTTTAGCGAGATGAATATCGTGCTAAGCGCAAGTAGCAAAATTAATAAAAGGGGAATTTCAGCAAACCGGGCGAAGTTTAACCCAAGGGTTATACCCAGTAAAAAAGGTATCAGTAAAATAACAAAAGGGATTTCGCCTTTGTGATTTGCTATCATTGTGATTTTGGTTTCTACTTTGTCATTCTAACATAGTGAAGAATCTGTAAAGTGATTTACATCAGTACAGATACTTCGTCCCTCAGCATGACAATCTTATTTATAAAACTCTTTGTCATTCTAAACGCAGTGAAGAATCTTCTAAATTATGCGAAGCGAATTATGCAAGTCGGAGAAGATTCTTCGTTCCTCAGAATGACAAAGTGGAATAAAGATAGTTTTTCGCGGAGGAATTACAACTGGTCGCGGACTTCCAGCAGGAATTTTTTGATATTTTCGAGAGAGTCGATCACACGTTGGGTTTCTTTGGTTTCGCCGGAATTGGTTTTCAGGTGCTCTTTTGCGCCATGTAAGGTATAGCCCTTGTCGCGGATCAGATGGAAGATAATCTTTAAGTTCTCTATATCTTCGGGGGTGAAATAACGGTTGCCTTTTTTGTTCTTTTTGGGTTGAAGAACATCAAATTCTTTTTCATAAAACCTTATCAATGATTGATTAACATCAAACATAGTTGACACTTCACCCATGGTGTAGTACATCTTGCTGATCTCGCGTTCTTTGTAAGGCATATGCAAAGGTAGGTTATTGATTTAGAAATCCGAATGCACTTTATTATTTATTTGAATGCGCTTGGGCTAATAAAATGCCAGATATTAATAATATATTTCAAAGATTAAACTATTGTATGCTCCTGAGAACACTTATCATTTTTGCCCTAGCTATTTTCCTGTCCTGTAATGCTTTTGCCATGCAGGCCGACTCATCAGTAAGTATAACCTCGCAAAAAGACGATTACCAGTTTGGCTACAATGCGCAAACAGGTAATGTTGAAATAAAACAGAAACTGAGTACCACCTATGCCAGCGCGAATTATGCGGTAAACTATCCGATTACTGAAGTTTATAATAACCACATCAGCATTAACGACGTGATTTGCAAGGTTGATGGCCATACCCCTAAGGGCTTTAAGCCTGTTTACACTTATTATGGTGAGGAAGATGTTTTTTATTCGGATGCGAAGGTGTGCTATTTTCCTATGTATCTACCCAAAAAAGGCAGCTTAGGCCAGGTTACCTTTACCGAAACACTGGACGACCCGCGTTACTTTACCAATATATATTTTGCCAATTCTGTCGCAACACAGAAAATGGAAGTAAATATCCTGATCCCCCGGTGGATGAGGGTGGAGATAAAGGAACTGAATTTTAACGCTTTCGACATAACAAAAACAACCAAATATATTAGCGATGGCGATGCCGACCTGATCACCTATACTATTAACAATATCCCAGCGATGGAGCAGGAAGATAACAGCCCTGGGCCAACCTATATATATCCGCATTTATTGGTGCTTTGTAAGTCGGCGAGCCCTGTTGCAGGCAAGCAAATAACCTATTTCGGAACGCTTACGGATCAGTACGCATGGTACCGTGAACTGGTAAAGAATATAGGCACCGATGAAACCATAATCGCTGCAAAATCCAAAGAACTTACTACGGGGCTTACAACTGATATCGATAAAATAAAAGCCATTTATTACTATGTGCAAAACAACATCAGGTATATTGCCTTTGAGGACGGAATGGCCGGCTTTAAACCCGAAAAAGCCGACGAAGTGCTGCGTAAAAAATATGGTGATTGTAAAGGCATGGCTAACTTAACTAAAGAGCTGCTGGTGGCTGCAGGGTTTAACGCCCGTTTATGCTGGCTCGGTACCAACCATATCGCTTATGATTACCAAACTCCATCAATGGCAGTGGATAACCACATGATATGCGCGTTGCTGTACAATGGCAAAACCTATTACCTTGATGCAACCGAAACTTACATAGGTTTTGATGAATATGCTGAGCGTATACAGGGCAGACAAATATTGATGGAAGACGGTGATAAATACCTATTGAGCCGCGTGCCTGTGACCCCCGCCTCGCAAAACGCGGATATTGAAAATGATGAATTTACCATAAACGGAAACAACCTTGCCGGTAAGGTAGCACATGTATGGAAAGGTGAGGCCAAAGAGAACGTTTTAGCCGGGCTGAACAGTATTAAACATGAGAATGAGGATAAAGCCATGATGCAGTATCTATCGAATAACAACACTGATTATGCGATAACCAACCTGCAATTTGGCAGTGTTGACAGCAGGGATAAGGATATGACCGCATCGTACGATCTTGATTTTAAGAATGCCGTAAACACATTCAGCAAAACAATTTATATTGACCTTGATACTAAAAAGGACTTGGGTAACGATGTAATTAAATTACCTGAACGTAAATATGATTATTGGTTCCCTTATAAAACAGATGTGGATGTTACCACCCAACTGGCGATACCGGCAGGTTATAAGGCTGGCAATATACCCGGTAAATTAGATGTGGTAAACCCTGATTATGAATTCCATATCAGTTACACCGTTTTGCCTGGTAAAATTATTTATAGAAAAAAACTTATTATTAACCGAACAAGCCTTGCGAAAAGTAAATTCGCCCAATGGAATTTAGATATAGATAAACTAAATAAAACCTATACTCAAAACATCACATTAACACCAATTACTGAATGAAGCACTTTTTACTAACCTTAATTTTTCTGTTTTCAACTGGTTTACTTTTTGCACAGGATGATGCCACTTATGCGGCTAAGTCGGCCGAATTACAAAAAGAAATTTGGGGTACTACAACCCCTGAATTTAAAGCAACCACTATACCTGCCAATTTAAATAAGGAAAGTGCAGTAGTACTGGCCCGCTCATTTAGCTTGCAAAGAACATCAAGCAACCGTATAAAATTCATGATCATAACGGCTTCGGGAACGACACATACCGTGAAAATCAGGATTTTTCACGAACGAGTAAAAATAAATGATAAGGTCGCTTTAGAAGCTTTCTCGAGCATTGAATATCAGAAAAAGCTGGACAAGACCGTAAACCTATTGATAACGAGATTTACCAAGACAAACAGCACCTACATTGGCGCCAAAATAATTAAGCCGGACGGTAAGGAAATTATTGTAAATACCAGCGAGGAAGTTTTGCTGAAAAACGAATCAAAAGATAAAGAAGGTAAACTTGCCATATCGGGGCTTGAGGTGGGCGATATACTTGATTACTACATTAGTACTAACGATGTTGATGAAACAATGCAAGGCGACTCGTTTGCTGAAAATGATAATTTGTTTTACCTGGTGGATGAATACCCGGTGCTTTATTATAGTCTTAATTTTCAGTTCAACAAAAAAACACAGGTACGGTTTGTAAATGCCAATGGCGCCCCCGCGC
Source organism: Mucilaginibacter tundrae (assembly GCF_013408825.1). Classification (GTDB taxonomy): domain Bacteria; phylum Bacteroidota; class Bacteroidia; order Sphingobacteriales; family Sphingobacteriaceae; genus Mucilaginibacter. The sequence goes on along the minus strand of NZ_JACCBZ010000003.1, from coordinate 542,703 downwards.
TAAATCAAAGTACCAATGACGATGGTGACCAGATATTGAGCCTTGAATTACATAATATCCCTAAATATCAAAATCAACTGTGGACATCGCCTTTAAGGCAGTATCCGTATATTGAAGTGGGAAGCTCATTTACTGCATCTTTTAATAATTACGCAAGTAGTGAGAAAAAAGAAGACCCTAACCTGTCGCGATTTGATAACCTTAAAATAAAGTTTGAGAAAGATTTTGCCGAAGAACAAGGGTTTGATGAATTAGAAAAAAAGACAAGGGAATATTTTAAAAGCAACAAAAACTATAAAGCTACGCCGATAGACAGTGCCTGTAAAATATTGTACGATGAGTGGAAATTTAGTACATTTTGTACTTACCACGGCGATGAACTGGATAATATTGATTATGTAAATTACCGCACGGCCAGAAGCTTGTACGCCACCATATTTAACGCCATGCAATTAACTGATATGGGTGTTGACTATGATGTTTTGCTGGTGGCATCGCGTAAAAGCAATTCGTTGGATAACGTGTTTTTGGATAACGATTTTAGCGCCCTTATCCGTATTAACAAACCCCGGGTTATGTATATGGCATTTGATGATGTAACTACTCAGTTTAATGAAATCCCGGAACGTTTCCAGGGAGAAAAGATCGTTGTATTAACACCGCAGAGGCACAATGCCCGTAAATATACCTTTACTGAAAGTTCGGAGATTTTGCCTGTTATACCCGCAAAGTTGAATACTGTTGAAGGAGAATTACAAGTTAGCCTGTTGCCTGATAATATGCAGAAGCTAAAAATAGAAAAGATGGTAAGTGAAACCGGGGCGATGAAACACACTGATCAAAAAAACTTATTGCCCGTGCAAACGGTTGACGATGTTTTAAAAGGCCTGGTGAACGGTGATGAATTAAACAAACGCCTTGGAGAGAGTAGTAAGACGAAAAAAATGAAGGATGATTATGCCGCGGCCTTTCAAAAACAAGCGCAGGATATGAATAAACGTTTTTCATCGCAGATAAAAGATGAATTTGACCAGGAGCCGGAACATGTGGATAATTGTAAAATCATTGACCCGGCTTTGGAGAGCACTGATCCAGCCTTCAAGTTCAGCGAATCGTTTGTGCTGAATAACCTGGTAAAAAAAGCTGGGGATAACTACATTATTGATGCCGGCAAATTGACAGGCGGTTTTTATAAATTAGAAGATAACGACCGGAAACGCGATGTAGATATTTATATGCCTTGTGCAAGGGAATTTAAATACACCATTAATATTACTGTGCCGCAAGGCTATAGTGTAAAAGGGGTTGATGAGTTAAAGCAAAGCAAAACCAATAAAACAGGCTCATTTACATCATCGGCAACTGTAAACGGCAACATATTAACCATATTGGTTAATCGTGTTTACAGCAATAATTTTGAGAAGGTTACTGATTGGCCATTAGTTACTGAGCTGCTTGATGTGGCATCGGACTTTAACAATAAAAAGATATTGTTTGAAAAGGAATAAGGCTCTTGAATTAACAGTTAAACTAAAATTGTATTGGTTTCCTGCTGGTATGAAATATCGATAAAACGATCACATTATTATTTGCCTCATCAACCCAATAAATTATTAAATATGGAAACTTACTAAGCGAGGCAGAGCGTATTTCGCCAGGATATTTTACAGGATAATAGAAAGGGTTACCTTCGATGATTTTTAAAAGGTGATTTATCTCCCTAAAAAGCCTGTTGCCTAAATCATTGGGCTGATTTTCGTACCAATTAAAAGCCTCGGATAACTCATCTTCAGCAATTGAGACTAATTCAACATTAAACACCCTCGAAACGCTTCTTTACGTCAGACCATGGTCTTGCGGTTGTATTACCTGCAATATAATCATCCTTACGTTTCAACATTTCTTTAATGTCATCGTCATTCAGAATATAGTCATCACTTTCTGCACGGTATTGATAATGTAAGCTATCAAGAAACGCTAGCAATACCTTTTTCTCTTGTTCGTTTTGGATATCAATTTTCAATGTCTCCATACATCAAATTTAAGAAATTTAAGATTCAGTTTAGCATATTAATCAATCGTGAAATTATGTATAGTAAATGCGCAAAATTTCACACTTTTGCAGTTGTGGTAATATACAAAATTACACAGAATTTCACATGACCGCTACAGAAATACGCCAGGCTTTTTTAGATTTTTTTGCCGCTAAAGGACATACTATTGTGCCATCGGCGCCTATTGTTGTTAAGGATGACCCAACCCTGATGTTCACCAACGCGGGGATGAACCAGTTTAAGGCCATTTTTTTGGGCGAAGAGCCAGCTAAATTTCCGCGCGTGGCGGATACGCAACGTTGTTTGCGGGTATCGGGCAAGCATAACGATTTGGAAGAGGTGGGTATTGACACCTATCACCATACCATGTTCGAGATGCTTGGTAACTGGAGTTTTGGCGATTATTTCAAAAAAGAAGCCATCGACTGGAGCTGGGAACTACTGACCAAGGTTTACAAATTAGATAAAGACCGCTTGTACGTTACCTATTTTGAAGGTGATGAAAAAGAAGGCCTGGCAAAAGATACCGAAACCTACGATTTGTGGAAACAGTATGTAGATGAAGCGCATATCCTCCCCGGCAATAAAAAAGATAATTTTTGGGAGATGGGCGAGACTGGCCCCTGCGGACCGTGTTCGGAGATCCATTTTGATAGTAGACCAGACAACGAGCGCAAAGAAGTTAGCGGCGCAGTTTTGGTAAATGCCGACCATGATCAGGTTATTGAGATATGGAATAACGTTTTTATGCAGTTTAACCGCCTGAAAGATAGCTCGCTGCAACCGTTGCCTGCACAGCATGTAGATACAGGCATGGGCTTTGAGCGTTTGGTAAGGGTGCTGCAAGGGAAAACTTCGAATTATGATACCGACGTTTTTCAGCCATTAATTCAATTTATTGCTGAAAAATCAGGCAAAAAATATAATAGCGCGGCTAAACCGGGTGATGCTGATTGGAGCGATGCTGTTGCGATGCGTGTAATGGCTGACCATATCCGCGCCATCAGCTTCGCGATAGCTGATGGCCTGTTGCCATCTAATAACAAAGCGGGTTATGTGATCCGCCGAATTTTACGCAGGGCGGTTAGGTATCAATACCAATATTTAGGGTTCAAAGAACCATTTTTAAATACTTTGGTGCCTTTGTTGGCCGATCAGTTTAAGGGTGTTTTTGATGAGTTGTATAGTCAGAAGGATTTTGTGCAGAAGGTGATTTTGGAGGAGGAGGTTAGCTTTTTGAGAACGCTTGGTAAGGGAATAAATATATTAGAAGGTTACATTGGTTATTTGAATGAAATAAATGATTTCTTAGATAAACAATATGGACAGGCTTTTGAAAATACTTCTATAATTGAAGTTGCAAACTATGGTACAGATTCAGGAGACAAGGTATCTAAACAACCTTATCATACAGCTGATTATTTAGTTAATACGAATTTTGTTGTTTTAAAATTAGCTCAATACATTTCAAATTATATAGATGCTCCAATAACAGGAGGATTTAAAACTCATGAATTAGAGCGCATAATAAATGACAAAAAAGATTATTATACAGCTTATAATTCTCTAAAAAATTATATTAATAAAAATAACGTACGACAACTACCATCTGAAATCGCATTTGAATTATCAGATACTTATGGGTTCCCAATCGATCTAACAGAATTAATGGCTCGCGAAGAAGAATGGACAGTTGATTTAGAAGGTTTTGAGGAAGCTCTTCAAGCTCAAAAATCTCGCTCACGTTTAGCTACTACGGTTAATGCAGGCGATTGGATTGTTTTGCGCCCGGGAGATAATACGCTCTTTATTGGATATGATGAATATCAAACGAATTATACCGAAATACTAAAATACCGCAAGGTTGTTGCGCAGGGTAAAGAGCTGTATCACATTGTTTTAAGCGAAACGCCTTTTTATGCCGAAAGCGGTGGGCAGGTTGGTGATACCGGCGCGATTGTGAGCGAATGGTATGATGAAAAAACCGGTCCGGTGAGTTTCCAGGTGATCGATACTAAAAAAGAAAACGGGTTGACTATTCATATAGCTGAATTGATGCCGATATATTCGCCTGAGGGAGAAGTGTTGCCGCCATCACAAAACCGTTTACCGGGTGGTAATTATATGGCTTATATAAATATGGGCAACCGTATGATGACCAATGCCAACCACTCGGCTACGCATTTGATGCACGCTGCCTTGAAGGAGATTGTGGGCGGGCATGTGAATCAAAAAGGATCATTGGTGAACCCGGATGCTTTGAGGTTCGATTTTTCGCATTTCAGTAAGGTTTCCGAAGATGATTTGGTGGCGGTTGAAAGGGTGGTGAATATGAAGATCATGGAGAACGTTCCGTTGAACGAACAGCGCAATGTACGTTACCAAGATGCTATAGCAAGCGGTGTTACCGCCTTATTTGGCGAAAAATATGGCGATTATGTACGCGTGATAACTTTTGATGATAATTTTAGCAAGGAACTGTGCGGTGGTACGCACGTTAAGGCTACGGGCGAGATCGGTTTCTTTAAGATACTATCCGAAAGCGCTGTGGCTGCTGGTGTTCGTCGTATCGAGGCGATAACAAGTTTTAATTCGCTGAATTACATACAGGAGCAAAGCAAAATGGTACAGGATGTGAAGGATTTGCTGAAAAATCCAAATGACATTACAAAATCCATAGCTGATCTGCTGGAAGAAAATAACCGTTTAAAGAAAGCGCAGGAAAAAGCTGTGCTGCAAAAAGCATCAGGTTTAAAACAAGGTTTGGCAGATAAAGCACAGGTAATTAACGGCATCAACTTTATTGCTGAGCGGGTTGAATTGCCCAACGCAGATGCTATAAAAAATTTAGCTTATCAAATCAAAGATATTGTAAGTGACCTGTTCCTGATATTGGCGGCTGATATCGACGGCAAACCAAACCTGACCGTAATGCTGAGTGAAAATTTAGTAAAAGAAAAAGGATTGAATGCAGGTAATATTGTACGTGAATTGGCTAAGGAAATACAGGGTGGTGGCGGCGGTCAGCCGTTTTTTGCTACCGCGGGTGGTAAGGATGTGAGCGGAATTCACCGGGCATTGGAAAAAGCGAAAAGCTTTATAGCCTAAAATCGAAAAGCGCTGGGTTATTGCCCGGCGCTTTTTAATGAAATGATTTTCTATATTAATCTCTCAGCCCATACTATCGCGCCAGCCTCATAATCGCATTAATAACTTCGTTGCCTACTTTTTTCTGAGAACCTGGTAATTGCTTTAACCTGTCGGCGTAAACTTTCGCCTCTTCCTCATTATCAAACAATAAAACCGCATTGTTATTTCCTTCACTGTCAATGCCTTTTGGCGGTACAGGCAGCAAATAATTCATAAAGGACGAAAAATTAATCTTCGACGGCCCATTTGACGGAATGCTTATTCGTAACATGTGGATAATTTTTTTGGTTAATTGGAACTATTATTAAACAATAGGGAAGGAAAGATGTTTGAGGCTGATTCTTGTTTATTGTAATATTTTTGTCACAGAAATTTCGGTATGGCTGGCTCTTTTTTCTCCATTTTGAAATAAGCCATGCTTTCAGTAATTTAAGGCAGATTAAAACGTGCCTATGACTGAAGCCACAACCACGCAATTAAAACGAGTGCTGAAGCCTATACATTTGTGGGCGATAGCGGTAGGCTTGGTTATATCAGGTGAGTACTTTGGGTGGAATTATGGCTGGGGCGTATCGGGTACTGTTGGTTTTTTGATCGCTACGGTCATTATTACGGTAATGTACGTTACCTTTATTTTTAGCTATACTGAATTAACTACTGCCATACCACACGCGGGCGGGGCATTTGCTTACGCATACAGGGCTATGGGGCCGTTTGGAGGATTGATAGCCGGTTACGCCACGCTGATCGATTTTTTGTTTGCTACGCCGGCTATCGCGGCGGCTTTGGGTAGTTATCTGCATTTTCTCTATCCATCCATACCGATTGTTCCATCGGCTTTGTTTTTTAATGTTTTATTTATTGGGATCAATGTATCGGGCATGAAGGAATCAGCCGTGTTTTCTGTGGTGATCACCATACTGGCGGTAGCAGAACTGTTGTTGTTTATGGGTGTAGTTGGTCCGCATTTTAGGATGAGTAATTATTTGAGTCACCCGATGCCTTTTGGATGGGGCGGGGTATTCGCGGCTTTGCCTTTCGCGGTTTGGTTTTACCTGGCGATAGAAGGTGTTGCCATGGTTGCCGAGGAAGTGAAAGAACCTAAAAAAAATATACCTATAGGTTATATTTCCGGCTTAGTTACACTGATATTTTTAACTTTTGGGGTGATGATATTAACCGGCGGCATTACCGACTGGCACAGGTTGAGCAATGTGCTTGACCCGCTGCCGGAATCCATTGCTATTGCTTTGGGCAAAGCCAATGGACTTACTAAAATCTTCGCAAGCATAGGGTTATTTGGGTTGATAGCCTCATTTCACGGTACTATACTGGCATCATCGAGGCAGGTTTATGCTATGGCGAGGAGCGGTTATTTACCGAGGTTTTTATCTAAATTAAATCGGCGTTTTCAAACACCTTATTGGGCGCTGATCGCGGGCGGTGTTATTAGTATGGTTGCTTTGTACTTTGATAATACCGCGGAGAATATCGTGATATTATCGGCAATGGGCGCGGTGTTTATGTATATGATGAGCATGATCAGTTTGTTTATCCTACGGAAAAAAGAACCTGATTTAGAGCGTCCATTCGCTTCGCCGTTTTACCCGGTGTTCCCGGCAGTTGCTTTGATTATATCGGCGGTATCGTTGTTTGCCATTATATATTATCACTTTATGGTGAGTTTGGTGTTTTTCGCGATTCTGACTGTAGTCGCTGTTGTTTTTGTGGTGATGGGTAAGCATAAAGTGCAGTTAATAGAACCAGGATTAAACTGATTTTGATTTACAAGATGTTATTAGTCTGAATATAAGCAATGAGCTATCAAACCACCATCGGCGGAAAAGTTTACAGGTTTGACGACCTTAAGACTTTGCTTGCTAAGGCTTCGCCGTTTAGGACGGGGGACGCGCTGGCTGGCTTGTGCGCGGAAAGTTACGAGGAAAGGGTGGCGGCGCAGATCACTTTGGCAGATGTGCCTTTAAAAGTGTTTTTGTCGGAGCTCATTATTCCTTATGAAAGTGATGAAGTAACACGATTGATTATTGATAGTCACGATTTGAATGCTTTTAGCTTAATAAGCCATTTAACGGTTGGTGAGTTGCGCGATTGGTTGTTAATGGATGAAACTACCACATCAATATTAAAAAGTATTGAGGCAGGTCTAACGCCCGAAATGGTTGCCTCGGTATCTAAAATTATGCGTAACCAGGATCTGATCGCGGTAGCAAAAAAGTGTGAGGTAATAACTCATTTCCGCAATACTATTGGATTGAAAGGTCATTTTTCGACACGCTTGCAGCCCAATCACCCAACCGACGACCCTAAAGGCGTTGCCGCCAGTATTATAGAAGGCTTACTTTACGGCAGCGGGGATGCCTGTATTGGCATTAACCCGGCTACTGATAGCCCAAGCCATGTGATGAGTTTACTGTGGATGATAGATCAGCTTAGGCAGCAATTTGATATTCCAATGCAGTCATGCGTATTGAGCCATATTACTACAACACTTGAACTTATCAATAAAAATAAAGATGCGCCCATTGATCTGTGCTTTCAATCTATAGGCGGGACTGAGTTAACTAATACCAGCTTTGGCGTAAGCTTAAGTTTGATAGAGGAAGCTTATCAAGCCACTTTATCATTAAAACGTGGTACTATTGGCAACAATGTAATGTATTTTGAAACCGGGCAGGGGAGCGCTTTATCAGCCAATGCGCATCATGGGGTTGACCAGCAAACCTGCGAGGCAAGAGCGTATGCTATAGCGCGAAAGTTTAAGCCGTTACTGGTTAACTCGGTTGTAGGCTTCATCGGGCCGGAGTATTTGTATGATGGCAAGCAGATCATCCGCGCAGCGCTGGAAGATCATTTTTGCGCTAAGCTATTGGGGTTGCCAATGGGAATGGATGTTTGCTATACCAACCATGCAGAAGCCGATCAGGATGATATGGATAATTTGCTGACTTTATTGGGGGTAGCGGGTTGTAATTTCATCATGGGGATACCGGGATCTGATGATATTATGCTGAATTACCAGTCTACCTCTTTTCATGATGCTTTGTATTTGAGGAAAGTGCTGGGATTAAAAGCCGCGCCGGAGTTTGAAGCCTGGCTAATAAAACAAGGTATTGTGGACAAGCAAGGGAAACTAACATCGGCTAATGAGGGAAGTTTGTATAATCATTTCGGATCGTTATGGATAAAGTGATCAAAGGCCTTACCACTCATGATAGCCCGTTAAATCCTTTAAAGGAGTTTACGGCCGCGCGTGTTGGCATTGGACGTACCGGGACGAGTATTCCTACCAAACAGTCGCTGGCGTTTAAATTGGCGCATGCCCATGCCCGCGACGCGGTATATTCTGTTTTGGACATTGATGGATTATCGAACGATATTAAGCAATTTAATCTTCCGGTTTTATTATTGCATAGTAAGGCTGGTAACCGGGCAGAATATTTGCAACGACCTGATCTCGGCAGAAAATTAAAGAAATCATCTGCTAATCAATTGAAGGAATATACTGGTGATTATGATGTTTCGATCATTATAGCTGACGGGCTTTCGGCTGCTGCTATTAATGAAAACGTTATTGGGTTATTAAATCACTTGATCCCACTATTTACGGCTGCCAATCTGAAATTAGCTCCGGTATGTTTTGTAGAACAGGGAAGGGTAGCCGTGAGTGATAAGGTGGCGCATTTATTAAATGCAAAACTGTCCGTCATACTGATTGGCGAGCGCCCGGGATTAAGTTCGGCGGACAGTATTGGCGCTTACTTAACGTATGGGCCAAAACCCGGTTTAACCGATGAGTCACGCAATTGTATTTCAAACATTAGGCCACAGGGATTGATGTTCAAGCCCGCCGCGGATAAGATATTTTACCTTATACAAGAAGCTTTCAGGATGAAACTCACCGGCATCGGATTAAAAGATAACCAGGGGCTGATAGGGCATTAATTATTTATCATTGTCATCTTTGATGTACCCGAGGAACGTAATTGCATCGCGCGAGTTGCTTGTAACGTGCAAAGTAGCTGATCCGTTTGTATATACATCTAACAAGAGATTTTGAGTTCGCCTTACATCGTGTAGTAAAATTGTAATTGTCCAGCCACCTTTTTTCTTTTCGGTTATTTTATAGTCAAATTTAGTGGATGTGAATTTAATTCCATCATCAGTTGGGTTGTAGGGCACATCCATATAAACCTGTCCAAAATATGGCAACCATGCTATTACAGAATCCTTTTTTACACGCAAATCGTAATCAGAAGTCAGATATCTCTGCCCACCACGCAAGGGCTGCGCATATTGTGCTATGAAGGTGTATTTCTGTTCGTCTATTTTATGTTTGATGGAGGCTGCTTTTTGCTGTTGTTTAATTTGCTTGGCAGTTTGTTGCGCGTTTGCATTTACAATAATCAGCATTAATAAAAATGTTGAAGATATTTTAAGCAGGGTTTTCATAAGGCATTGATTTATAGGTTAACGCAGATTGGTTTAGTAGTAATATAAAGTTAGGAAATTTTGTTTTGTTTGGATTGAGGGTGATTTTGCAAAGAATTCTTCTCTTATAATAAATTGTCATTTCGACCGCAGGGAGAAATCTTCTAAATCTTGCATGGCGAATAATGCAGATCGAAGAAGATTTCTCCCTGCGGTCGAAATGGCAAGGTGGAAATGAGATTTTTGTGTTAGCGATAGAAGTGGATACCGGGCTGTGGCTAAGGCCTGTGCAGTATGAGCGGATAGCGCGGGCCGGAGGCAACGCCCAAATAAATAAGATTTGTCATTCTGAGGAACGAAGAATATTCTTCGATAAGCACAGCGGTCTTGCATAATTACTTGTCGCTTGCAGAAGATTCTTCACTGCGTTCAGAATGACAAAGGGGAGAGAATAAAAATTAGATAAATAAAAAAGCCATTCGTTAACAAACAAATGGCTTTGCATTAAACTTATAAAAACTTAAATCAAATTAACACTTCTGTTTACGAACTCGGTTAAGTCCGCGCCTTTTAACAGGCCTTGGGATAATAGCGCCAAATCAAAAGCCTGTTTGGCTAAGGTTGACTGGGCATCTTCGTTATCATCCTGTAAAATACGACTGATGAGTTTGTGGTTGCCGTTAACTACTACCTTATAGTTATCGGGCATGCTGCCGTAAAAGCTCATGCCGCCACCCATGGCCGCCATGTCTTTCATGCGGCGCATAAACTCGTCCATGGTTACGGTTACCGGTAGTTCGTCAGGATTAAGGCTTTCCAACTCAACTTTGTAGGCCGGTTTGTTGATGGCTTTATCGAATATAGCTTTTACCTTGGTAATCTGCTCTTCAGTTAAAACTGATTCAGGGTTTTCATCCTTCGCGATTAACTTGTCGGCTACATCAGCATCAACACGTTTCAGCGATGTTTTCTCCAGCTTTTGCTCTAACTGGCTGATAAAGTGTGTATCAATAGGTGAATCCATCAATAACACATCATAACCTTTTTTATTGGCTGACTGGATGAAAGCGTCCTGTTTTGAAGGATCGTTGGTGTAGATGTAAACTAACCTGCCATCTTTATCGGTTTGAACAGGCTCAACTTTTTCTTTGTATTCTTCTAAAGTGAAGTTTTGTTTAGCGGTGTTGGTTAGCAACACAAAGTCTTTGGCTTTATCATAAAACTTGTCTTCGCTTATCATACCGTATTTAACAAATACGCCAATGTCGCTCCATTTTTCTTCGAAGCCCGAACGGTCGTTTTTGAATAGCTCAGCCAGTTTATCAGCCACTTTTTTGGTGATGTAACTGTTGATCTTTTTAACGTTATGATCGGCCTGTAAAAAGCTACGAGATACGTTCAACGGGATATCCGGTGAATCAATTACACCATGTAATAGCATCAGGAATTCAGGTACGATATCTTTAACCTCATCAGTAATAAATACCTGGCGGGAGAATAATTTTATCTTGTTTTTTTGTACCTCGAAATCATTTTTCAGCTTAGGGAAATAAAGAACCCCTGTTAAGTTGAAAGGATAATCCACATTCAGGTGGATCCAGAATAAAGGATCCTCGCTGTATGGATAAAGCTCTTTATAGAAGTTAAGGTAATCTTCATCCTTTAATTCAGATGGCGCTTTAGTCCAGATAGGGGTGGTGTCGTTGATGATATTATCAACCTCGACTGATTTGTATTTTGGTTTGCCTTCATCATCAACACCGTCTTCTTCCTCTTCGGTAGTGGTGCCAAATTTGATGGGTACAGGTAAGAATTTGCAGTATTTATCCAGTATCTCCTGTAGTTTTTGTTTGTTCAAAAACTCTTCAGATTCACTGTTGATATATAAAGTGATCTCGGTACCGCGTTCAGCTAAAGTGCCTTCGCCGATTTCAAATTCGGTGCTGCCATCGCATACCCAATAAGCCGGTTCAGCGCCATCCTGGTAACTTAGTGTTTGAATTTCAACCTTATCGGCCACCATAAATGCAGAGTAAAAGCCTAAACCAAAGCGACCAATAATTTCATTGGCATCTTTAGCTTCTTTAAACTTCTCCATAAACTCGGTAGCACCCGAGAAAGCTATCTGATTAATATATTTTTTAATCTCATCGGCTGTCATACCCAAGCCGTTGTCGCTGATGGTTATTGTCTTTTTGTCTGCATCAAAAGCAATTTCGACACGCAGGTCGCCAAGCTCGCCATTATATTGGCCTAATGAAGCTAAACGTTTGATTTTTTGGGTAGCATCAACCGCGTTTGATACCAGTTCGCGCAAAAATATCTCATTATCTGAGTATAAGAACTTCTTAATTATCGGGAAAATATTCTCGGTATGTATCGAGATCGTTCCTTTTTCTGACATAGTATTTTCTGTAAATTGTTTATTAATGATTGTGGTTTAGGTAATATCAATGCCTGTTCCAAAAGGGTGGAGGTTGTCAAATTGTCAGTAAGAGGGAGTGTTTCAAAGTGAAACAGTTTGGGTTGATTTTGGCGTGTTTTTTTGATCTAACAGTTATGAAAACTGGCGATTTTGATTGAAAATTAGTGAAAAACGAGCAAAAAACGATGTTTTTGAGGCGTTTTTAGGGCTAAAATGGCCCTTTTTTGGCCAAAAAGCACTTTAAAATCGATATAAAAATCGCCTTTTTGTGGTTATTTTGGGTGTTTTTTGGGGTAAAAGTGTACCAAATGTACCATGGTGTTTCATCTGTTCCGTGGTACAGTTGGCTGATATTTTTTAAGGATTAAATCTTCTTAAATACGACGATACCGTTATGACCACCAAAGCCGAATGTGTTGCTCATGGCTACATTTACTTTATGTTCGATGGAATGATTTGGTACTAAATTTAAGTATGAAGGGAACGCAGGGTCAAGCTCACCGGTATTGATGGTTGGTGGCAATACCTGATGTTCTATAGCCAGTAAACAAATAATAGCTTCAATAGCTCCGGCTGCACCTAACAAGTGACCAGTCATTGATTTAGTTGCACCTATTTGCATAGTATTAGGCCCTGTCCCTGTTAATGACGTTACCGCTTTAAGTTCGGATAGGTCGCCTACCGGGGTTGATGTAGCGTGCATATTTAGGTAGTCAACATCAGCCATGGTTATACCGGCTTCGTTAAGTGCCAGTTGCATAGCTTTTGCTGCCCCTAAACCTTCAGGATGAGTTGAGGTCATGTGGTAAGCATCGGCTGTCATTGCCGCGCCGGTTAGCTCAGCATATATTTTAGCCCCGCGTTTTACGGCGTGCTCGTAATCTTCTAAAACTAAGGCGCCAGCGCCTTCGCCCATAACAAATCCATCACGGTCTATATCAAACGGCCTTGATGCACCCTGCGGATCATCGTTACGCGCCGACATCGCTTTCATGGCGCTGAAACCGCCTATAGAAGCCTCCACGATTGGCGCTTCTGAACCACCGGTAATAACAATTTTAGCTTTACCCAAACGGATGTAGTTAAACGCATCCATTATAGCAGTATTTGACGTTGCACAAGCAGATACGGCGGTATAGTTGATACCCATGTAACCATGACGCAGGGAGATCATCCCTGAAGCCATGTTGCTTAAAAACTTCGGTACAAAAAATGGACTATAACGCGGGCTGCCATTGCCTTTCGCATACTCTGTAACCTGCTGCTCAAAGGTTTCCATACCACCCTGGCCCGTTCCCCAGATTACACCCACATCAAATGGATCCATTTTTGAGAAATCAAAACCTGAATCTTTTATCGCTTCATCAGATGCTACTATGGCATATTGCGTAAAGGAATCGGTACGCTTAATATCGGCCCTGTCCAAATGAGCCGCAGGATTAAAATCCTTTAGTTCACAAGCGAACTGTGTGCGAAATAAAGATGGATCAAAGCGTGTAATGCGGTTCGCGCCGCTGTTGCCAGCTAAGGCATTTTCCCAAAATGATTTTATATCGTTTCCTATCGGAGTTAAAGCGCCTATGCCTGTTACAACAACTCTATTCAGCATTATAATTATAATAAATGATCACAAAATTAAATAAAATATACCAAGTGGTATTATTCTAATCACTTGCAAAGGTAAAATTTATATTAATATTTAGTCCTCTCCCCAGGCAGTAATTAGCAAGCTGCGGTTACCGCCATAATTACGATGCTCGCATAAATAAATGCCTTGCCAAGTGCCTAAAGCCAATCTTCCGTTACGGATTGGGATTGTTACTGAACTACCAAGCATCGCGGCTTTAAGGTGCGCCGGCATATCGTCAGGGCCTTCATCGTCGTGCTGGTATTCAGGATCATTCTCGGGTGCGATTTTGTCGAAATACATTTCGAAATCTTTCCTAACCGTTGGGTCGGCATTTTCGTTTATAGTTAGCGATGCCGATGTATGCTGAATGAATACCTGCAAAATACCAGCCTTAAATTCGCTGATCTGCGGCAGCGCATTTACCACCTCAGCGGTTATGATGTGGAATCCCCGCCTTTTTTGGAGAGTGAGCATTTGCTGGTACATTTTCATATTCAGGTAACGTTTGGATTGAAGAAAAGTTCGAACATTACCTTATCACCATTTGCGCGGTATTACGGCTTATTTGTTCTAATAAAGTCACCTTGCCTTCGGTTAGTTTTTTTAAGGATTCGGGTGTATAGTGGCGGGTAGTTAACAAACTAAGGTTGTTGTTATATTTCGCTTTGAAATTTGCACTAACAGCCTGTAATAATTTCTTAAGTCGTTCTTCATCTTCATCAAAACAAGCAGTAAAACTTAGTGCCGACGTTTGCATCATATTGATTTTAACATGGCTTTGCGCGAACAGACTGAAAATTTCACTTAGATGGGTTTCGGAAATGAAGGCATAGTCCTTCGCAGAAAGAGAAAGCAACACCTGATTTTGTTTTAAAATAATGACTGGTTTGGCATAATGGTCGTGGCCATTTTCTTTGATCACAGTACCCGGAGCATTTGGATCATTAAATGGCTTTACCAGCAAAGGTATCTTAGCGTTTTGCAACGGTTTTATGGTTTTTGGGTGGATGACCGAAGCACCGTAGTAAGTCATCTCAATAGCTTCAGAATACGGCAACTCATCAAACTTAATAGTATCCTTGAACAATTTAGGATCTGCGTTTAGAATGCCGGGTACATCTTTCCAGGTGGTAACCGATTCAGCGCTTAAACAAGAAGCTAAAATTGAAGCTGTATAATCCGAACCTTCGCGCCCTAAAGTAGTGGTGAAGTTTTCAGATGTTCCACCTAAAAAGCCCTGTGTTACTACAATATTTTTTTCCAATAGAGCAGGGATGTCTTTTACAATACTCTCCTTGGTTTTTGCCCATTGCACAACGCCCTCACGGTAAGTATTATCAGTAAGGATATAACCACGAACATCAAGCCATTGGCTTTTTAAACCAATCTTGTTTAGATAGGCGTTAACAATTCGCGTGGAAACCAGCTCGCCTACAGAAACAATTTGATCATATATGAAATCATAATCATCTTGTGGTTCATCCTCCAGCATCCAATCTATTTCTACAAACGTATTGGCTACCTCATCAAAAATAACAGCATTGATATCAAAAATCTCTGATAAAATATGATAATGATATTGTTTAATCTCTTCATAAATATCATGTACATCCTCGGTTTGGTTAAAATAGGATTTGGTTAACTTTTCTAATGCGTTAGTTGTTTTCCCCATCGCTGAAACGACAACCAGTAACTGATTGCCTTTATAGTGTTCAACTACTTTACCAATATTTATGATACCGGCTGCATCCTTTACCGATGCGCCCCCGAATTTGAAAACAAGCATTTTTTAATTATTGTGAGATTACCTATGCGGCAATATTAACGATTTTATTTTAGCGGAAAAGGTGACTTAATATTTTGCAATCTGTTCTTTTGATAACGATGCATTCAACCAACCCTCTTCAACATTAGCTTCATATTTTTTATAGAAGCCAATAGCGGGTTCGTTCCAATCCAGTACCTGCCAAACCATACCGCTATAACCCAATTCTTTGGTCTCCTGTATTATTCGTTCAAATAATAACTTGCCGATACCTTTACCCCGGTATTCCTCAGTAACAATAAAATCTTCCAAATAGATACGGCGGCCTTTCCATGTTGAAAAACGGACATAATACAAAGCAAAGCCGATGATCACATCATCATCTATGGCTACAAACGCTTTCCAAACTGGATTATTCCCAAAACCGGAATCCTCAAACTCCTGTAGTGATACGGTCACCTCTTCCGGTGCTTTTTCAAATAGAGCCAGTTCATTTACCAATTCGATCAAACGAGGGCAGTCTTCTTTTTGGGCAATTCTTAAAGTTATATTCATAGTATTAGTTTAAATCAGGATTAACGTTTTTAAAGTGCTTGATAACCCTGCTTCCAAAAATAGTACTGCCTAAACGCACCATGTTACTGCCTTTTTCTATAGCGATTTTATAGTCGGACGACATACCCATCGACAAGATATTAAAATCTTTATCTTTTCTGAAAAAACTTGCTTTCACGCCTTTAAAAAAGGTATCCAGTTCGTAATATTCGTCGGCTATTTGCTTTTCGCTTTCGGTATTGGTCGCAATTCCCATTAATCCACGGATCCTGATGTTTTTTAGTTCGGCAAATTCCTCTGAACGAAGTACCTCGATCGCCTCATCGAAACCCAACCCGAATTTGGTTTCTTCATCAGCGATGTAAATCTGCAATAAACAGTCAATTACCCGGTTAACTTTTAAAGCGTGCTTATTTATCTCCTGCAAAAGCTTCATGCTATCAACCGATTGTATCATGCTGATGAATGGCGCTATGTATTTTACCTTGTTGGTTTGCAGGTGCCCGATCAGGTGCCATTCAATGTCTTTAGGTAGTTGTTCGTACTTCTCAACCAACTCCTGTACCTGGTTTTCGCCAAATAAACGTTGCCCCGCTTCGTAAGCCTGCAATATATCTTCGTTCGATTTCGTTTTTGATACTGCTAAAAGGATTACTTTTAATGCGCCGGTTTCTTTTTTTAGGCTGATGATATTATTTGCAATGCTCATTTATGCGTATTTTTGCTGAATTAAACCGCTAAATTACAGAATGCACAAATATATAATCTTGTTTTTTTTAGTATTGACCTTATTATGTTCATGCGGTAACGATGATAGCGCACCTGACGGTATCTTGAAAAAATCTGAAATGGTAAACGTATTAGCCGATGTGCATATAGTGGACGGCGGCTTAATCAATATATCGCAAGAACCAGATACCTTGTACAAATACGGCTATCCCCAATATTCAGCGGTATTTAAAAAATACAATACGGATTCAGCCGAATTTAAAAGGAGCTTTAAATATTACTCGCTTAAACCATCGGTATTTAGCGACATTTATGATAAAGTTTTAAAAAGGCTACAGGCAAAAACCGATTCGCTTACAAAGTTGATGACGATTCAGAATAAAAAAAATCATGTTACACCTACAACTACTGGTGGGCGTGTGAATTCCCCGGGCGGGCCTGCACAAGCCACACCTTTAAGGCCGGGTATGATGATGAACCCGAATCAGCAGGCCATTATGAGATTTAACGCAAAAAGAGATTCGGTGCTTAAACAACGTTTAAAGGAGAAAAATGCTTTACCCAAAAAGTAGTGTTGATAAGCTTGGCTTTACCGAGATAAAGGAACTGATAAAGAAACATTGCCTGAGTATTATGGGTCAGCAAATGGTTGATAAGATACAGGTAATGAATAATTACGACCTTATCCATAAGTTTTTGAGCCAGGCCAATGAGTTTATGAATATTTTATTGAATGATGCGGTATTGCCGATACAGCATTTTTTCGATATCAAGTCACTCGCTAACAAAGCCCGCATTGAAGGCGTTTTTTTAAGCGAGGAAGAGTTTTACCAGGTACAGGCATCGTTAACTACCGTTTTCGCGGTTATTGCTTATTTTAATGAGCGGGAAGGCCAATACCCTAATCTGGAAGCTTTATTTGAGCATTTACCGATTGAAAAATCGATTTTAAAAAAAATCGACCAGATTATTGACCCAAAAGGCAAGATCAGGCCTAATGCATCCCGCGATTTAATGGATATTACATCCGGTATAGCCAAAGCAGAGCAAGAAGCACGCAAAAAGATTGACCAAGTTTTTAAAGCAGCATCGGGCAATGGATGGACGGCGGATGGTTCATTAACTATTCGTGATGGGCGTTTATGTATACCATTATTGGCTGAAAACAAGCGAAAGCTTAAAGGTTTTATTCATGATGAATCAGCCTCGGGCCAAACGGTTTATATGGAGCCTGAGGAAGTATTTACCTTAAACAATAAAATACGTGATCTTGAATTTGATCGCAGGCGCGAGATTGTTAAAATACTAACTGCTTTAACTGATGAATTAAGGCCCTATGTGCCGCTTTTGTTAAGTTACCACGGGTTGCTTGCCAAATTGGATTTTGTGCGGGCTAAGGCGCTATTTGCTATTGATATTGAAGCCGAAATGCCGGTAGTGGTGAATGAACCAAGCCTGAAATTAATTAACGCCAGGCACCCGTTACTATTCCTGAATTTTAAGAAGGAGCATAAAACGGTTGTGCCATTAAATGTGCGGATAGATAATATTACACGCATTGTAGTGGTATCCGGCCCTAATGCCGGTGGTAAATCTGTTTGTATGAAAACAGTTGGCCTGTTGCAGATGATGGTACAAGCCGGTTTACTGATCCCTGCTGATGAAGCCAGCGAGATGGGGGTATTCAAAGAGTTTTTTGTTGATATTGGTGATGATCAGTCTATTGAAAGTGATTTGAGTACTTACAGCGCGCATCTATCCAAAATGAAAACTTTTGTGGAGCAAGCCAATGGCAAAGCGCTGATATTAATAGATGAATTTGGTACAGGTACTGATCCGCAATTTGGCGGTCCTATTGCCGAGGCGGTTTTAGAGTCGCTTAATAATAAAAAAGTGAGGGGAATGATAACTACCCACTATTCTAACCTGAAAATATTTGCCAGTCATACTGAAGGTTTAGAAAACGCTTCAATGTTGTTCAATAATGTGGAAATGAAGCCGCTTTACATTTTAGAAATTGGTAAGCCGGGCAGTTCCTATGCATTTGAGATCGCCCAAAAAATTGGTCTGCCCCAAAATGTGCTTAACCTGGCTAAGAGTAAAATCAGCGCAGGACAAAAAAAGGTGGATACTCTTTTGGTTGATTTGGAGCGTGAGAAAAAAGAAATTTTCGACACCAAACTAAAATTGGACAGGCAACAAAGGCAGGTTAACACGCTTTTAACTGAAAATGAAAAGCTAAAAAGCTATCTCGAAGAAAATCAAAAGGCTTTAATAAGGGATGCCAAGCAGGAAGCAAAAAATATCATTCTAAATGCTAATAAACTGGTTGAAAATACGATCTCCGAAATTAAAAGCAGTAACGCTGATAAAGAGAGAACCCGGGAATTACGTGAAAATTTAACACGTGAGGTCCAGAAGAATACGGTTAAGACAGAGGTAAAGAAACCTGTTGTTGATCCGGATGAATTAAAGGTTGGTGACTGGGTAAAATTAAATGACTCTGAAACGACCGGGCAGGTAATGGAATTTGCACGCGACAATGTAATTATAGCCATTGGCGATTTAAGAACTGTTGCCAAAAAGAACAAGATTCATAAAGTATCCAAAAAAGAAGTACCGAAAGAGGTTAGGAGAAACTTTAGCTCCAATACAGATTCTATTGCCAGCTTTAGTCCGGAGATTGATGTACGTGGTATGCGCACCGAGGACGCCTTGGGCGCTATAGAACGTTTGTTTGACAGGGCTGTCATGATGGGCTTTGGTACCCTGAAGATTCTTCATGGTAAAGGCGACGGGATTCTGCGCAAAATGATCAGGCAATACCTGAAGAAATACGACCAGGTTGACCGTATGGAAGACGAGCATGCAGACAGAGGCGGGGATGGAATTACTTATGTGTATCTGAAATAATAAACATTTTACGCTTATTTAAATGAACTA
This sequence comes from Mucilaginibacter tundrae, assembly GCF_013408825.1. Taxonomy (GTDB): domain Bacteria; phylum Bacteroidota; class Bacteroidia; order Sphingobacteriales; family Sphingobacteriaceae; genus Mucilaginibacter. Next base: position 523,003 of record NZ_JACCBZ010000003.1, on the reverse strand, counting down.
CAAACATCTTATTTTATGCTTTGCAATTGAATTAAGCTTTGGTTGCAGTGCTCAGGTTACTGTTAAGGCTAATGATCCGCATATTGTATATATGGGACGTATTGCTATGCAGGATAATGCTACGGTTTTGTCGTGGTCTGGTACTACGGTTGACATTAATTTTGAAGGCACAAGCATAAGCTATAAAATGCGTGATGAACGCGGAGACAATTACTACAACGTACTGCTTGATGGTAAAGTAGTAAAAAAAGAACGTGAAAACGCTAACGGAATTATTATGCAAACTATCGACAGACTTGCACCCGGTACTCATCATCTGGAGTTATTTAAGCGTACCGAATGGGCAATGGGTAAAACCTGGTTCTACGGTTTCGAATTAGCTAAAGGTGGTAAAGTTTTACCTGCTTCGCCTGCTCACAAACATAAAATTGAATATTTCGGAGATTCAATCAGTTGTGGTTATGCAGTTGAAGATAGTACAGCACAAGATCGGGGTACCGCTCCATATGAAGACGGTTATGTAAGTTATGCCGCTTTAACAGCAAGGCACTTTAATGCTGATTTTCATAATACATCCAAAAGCGGTATCGGGATTATGGTGAGCTGGTTCCCGCTTATCATGCCTGAGATGTATGACAGACTTGATGCAACTGATTTAACCAGTAAGTGGGATTTTTCTAAATATACACCAGACTTGGTAGTGATCAATCTTTTTCAAAATGATTCGTGGTTAGTAGAAAAACAAGACAATGCACAATTTAAAGCCAGGTTTGGCGCTATTGCACCAACGCCTGAATTTATCATCAACGCTTACAGTAATTTTGTGAGAACCATTAGGGGTAAATACCCTAAAGCCCATATCATTTGTATATTAGGAAGTATGGATGCTACAAAATCCGGTTCGCCATGGCCGGGCTATATTCAAAAAGCGGTTGATGGTATTCATGATAAAAACATTTATACTCATTTTATCACTTACAAAAATACCCCCGGCCACCCGAATGTTAAAGAGCAACAAGCAATGGTTGACGATCTGGAAGCATTTGTTGCCCAGAATATGAAGTGGTAGTAACAAAAGAAATAGTCTCTTAGGTTTCTATATGATCTTCATCGTTCTCGCCAACTTTTTGCTGGTCGGGTAATTCATTAGGGCCTGGAATATTTGTTTCTCTTTCTTCTTTTTCAATTTCATCGCCATCGGTTCCGTCGTTATCGCCGGTGCCTTCAAAATACGGTTGTTGCGGGTGCGGGCGATCGTTTTCACCGTCGCCTCTTTTGATTTCTTCAGGTTTTGGGGATGTATTTTCCATGGTTTTAGTTTTTGATGTTGCTTTACTATAACTTGGTGCGCCTTCCTGATTTATCGCGGTGAAGTTACTGTCTTCAGGATGTTCTTCAGAAGGCTCCTTTCTATCAAAATAAGCATTAGTACTGCCGGCTAATTGCGAGGGATTATTTTTGTCATTCCCGGCAGGCGTTAAATTTTCTTCACCAAATTTTTGTCCGCCTGTGCCTTGCCCTTCTGTTGGATGAGGTTCAAAATTACCTTTTCCGAATAGGTATTGTTTTTTTAAGTCTTCTTCATCCAGCCCTGCACCATCATCTGCACGATAGGCATTGGGTTCGTTGTTATTTATTGTTTTTGAATTGTCGATGTTTTCATCGGCTCGTTCATCATCTTTGTAAATCATAGGTTTTAATGTTTGATGGTATTATTATAATCGCTTAAACTGCTAATTGTTTTACTTAATCATCATCAAAAAAGGCTAATTTTACGGCACCAATTATATAAATTCATGAACAAAGTTGTTAGCGGAGCCGACGAGGCTATTCGCGATATTGAGGATGGTATGACCCTTATGCTGGGGGGCTTCGGCTTATGCGGTTTGCCTGAAAAATGTATTGCTGCGCTGGTGAAAAAAGGAGTAAAGGAGCTTACCTGCATATCCAATAATGCAGGCGTTGATGATTTTGGCATAGGCCTAATGTTAAAACAGCGTCAGGTTAAAAAAATGATAGCTTCCTACGTTGGTGAAAATGCGGAATTTGAGCACCAGCTATTAAGCGGTGAACTTGATGTAGAACTGATACCGCAAGGCACATTGGCTACCCGCTGTATGGCAGCAGGCTACGGCATGCCCGCGATATTTACGCCCGCCGGCATAGGTACCGAAGTAGCCGAAGGCAAGGAAGTAAGAAATTTTAATGGCAAAGATTACCTGATGGAGATGGCTTTTGATGCCGATTTCGCCATTGTAAAGGCTTGGAAAGGTGACACGATGGGTAACCTCATTTATCGCAGCACAGCCCGTAATTTTAATCCCATAATGGCCATGGCCGGTAAAGTGACTATTGCGGAGGTAGAACACCTAGTTGAGACAGGGGAACTTGATCCTGATTATATCCACACGCCTGGCATTTATGTGCACCGCATTTTTGAGGGTAAGGATTATGAGAAACGGATTGAGAATAGAACGGTTAGAAAGAAATTGTAAAAGATTATAAAACCCATTAACCGCTCGCAATGACACTTTACTTAAATTTATGTTAGACAAAGAAGGAATAGCAAAACGTATCGCTAAAGAAATAAAAGACGGTTATTATGTTAACCTCGGTATAGGTATACCAACCTTAGTTGCCAATTATATCCCTGATACAATGGATGTAGTGTTACAATCCGAGAATGGATTGCTCGGCATGGGCCCATTTCCATTTGAGGGTGAAGAAGATGCGGATACCATTAATGCCGGTAAGCAAACCATTACCAAATTACCAGGATCAGCCATATTTGATTCAGCAATGAGTTTTGGGATGATACGGGCTAAGAAAGTTAACCTGACCATCTTAGGCGCGATGGAAGTTTCAGAAAATGGCGATATAGCCAATTGGAAGATTCCCGGAAAAATGGTTAAAGGAATGGGCGGCGCTATGGACTTGGTAGCATCCGCTGATAATATTATTGTGGCCATGCAACATGTTAACCGGGCAGGAGAATCTAAATTACTACCGAAATGTAGTTTGCCATTAACCGGCGTTAACTGTGTTAAAAAAATAGTGACCGAACTGGCGGTATTAGATGTATTACCAGATGGTGGTTTTAAGCTATTAGAGCGTGCTCCGGGAGTAAGTGTGGAAGAAATTATAAAAGCAACCGCAGGTAAGTTGGTTATTGAGGGGAAGATACCGGAGATGGAAATATAAACCTTGTCATTCTGAACGGAGTGAAGAATGACAAGCAGGCTACTTACTACCTAAAACTTTTGCCCTCAACTGCTTTGATATATCTTCAGTCACGCAAATAATATCCTCAGCAACATGGGAGTTGTTTACGATTACTTGGTCACATTCATCTTTATATGGTAGTAGAAACTCTTTATAGGCCGGTACAACATGATTTATCCATTTGTACATTACATCGTCGTGCGAGTAGCCACGCTCAATTAAATCGCGTTTTATGCGGCGCTGTAGGGCAACGTCGTCATCGGCATCAATAAATATTTTAAGATCGAGTTGTTCGGAGATCTTTTTAAAGTGCAGGATAAATAGGCCCTCCACAATAATAATTGGGGCTGACTTGATCTCAAGTATTTTTGGAATTGCACTTGGATTATTAAAAGTATATTCCTTTTTGGTTATTGATCGGCCATCAAGCAAACTTTGAATATCTGCTTCAAAGTGCCCATGATCGATGGTATCCGGAAGATCGAAATTAAAGTGTTTATTTTCCTCGGCTGTCATATCCGGTGGTACAGGAAAATAATAGTCATCCTGCGATACCAAAGAAACTTCGCTATCGCTGAAATGCTTTAAGAAACACTTTAAAAAAAAGGTTTTGCCTGAGCCGCTTCCACCTGCAATCCCGATTATAAAAGGTTTATTCATTCGGGCTACCGTAGCTAATGCTTACATGAAAACGCTTGTCCAAGGCACCTAATGAGTCGGCAACGTTTTTGGTTACCACAATAATAACATCTTTATTGGCCTCATTATCTGTAAAACGACCTACAACTTTAGCATAAGTTGTTAAATTGGTCATTGGGTTTGTTATTTTAATAACAGTACCTATAGGCGCAGTACGATGCAATACCAATTTTTTGTTTGGGTCAAGGTCGGCATCATCCATCCACGTAGCAACACCTTTTTCGTCCTTCTCATACAGACCGTAGTGATTGGTGTTGAATTTAACCGCATTCGCGCTATCTGCAGGAACAACTACCGATGTAGCATCCGGCTTTGCCGTAACAGGCGCAGTTGGTGCGGGCGTCTGGCCAGCACGTACCTTAATTATTTGGCCCGGCGTTAAAGTGGTTGATGTTAAGCCATTAATGCTGGTAATATCTTCAACCGTGGTTCCAAAACGTTTTGCTATTGAATAAAGCGTTTCTCCGGCTGATACTTTGTAATCTTGTGTAGGGACGTTGCTGCTGGTTGCCATCGGTTTTTGTTCCGGGGCCGTTTGTTGTACTTGCTCTGGCTGTGACTGAACCGGAGGCGTTACATGCTGTTTTACAACTACAGGTGATGTCGGCTGTGGTTTTTGTGGCGTATTATATGATGATTCCAGGAAAGGTTTGTCGGTAGGTACTTTAATAATCACACCAATTTGCATGGTTGCGTTATTATTGTATTGCATTATTGCCTTCGGGCTAACTTTATAGCGGCGGCCTATGGAATAATAATTGTCTTTTGGATCTACTTTGTGTAGTATGATTTTTTTGCCGTCTTTGTTCTCAACGCCTATAGAATCGCGCAGCGAATTAGCAAAAAGAGAGGTTGTTGATGTTAATAGAATGGTAACGAGTAATAAAATCCTAAATTTCATAATAAATTATAATACAGTAATTTATAAGCTTAAAACTTTTAATTCTGACTTGTTTTTAATATAAATCAAGCGGTTTTTATGTAATATAAACGCTTCCGGTTGTAACTTTTGTATATCATTATTTAATAAATCCTCATATACCTTAACCGTACCATCCAATATATACAGATACTGTTTAAGCATCCCCGCCTGCAAAGCGTGCAAAGATACAATTCTGAAATTATTGTATTCGAGATAATGCACACTATTTCCAAAAGCAGGAAAAGCCAGTGCGTCATGTGGCAAAGTATCAGGCGATAAAATATCAGGAAGGGTGATATTGTTTTTTATCTCGGGTAATACGGTTGGTTCATAAACACGTTCGGCTATTCCGGTTTTAATATCAATTAGAAAAAGTTTTTTAGGGTGGATATGGGTGTCATAAAGAATAGGCCCTTTAATAGTTAAGTGATCAAAAGCATATATGTAGTTCGTCCACAAAACAGTGCCACCGTTATCAATCGCGGTAAGACCGCGATGCGCCGGGCCCGTCTCAGATTGATAATTGTGAAGAAGCAATACACCATTATAAGTGGTTTCAATGCCGGTAAGCCATCTTTCGGGCGTTACCAGGTCTTTAAAATGGAGGTTGCCATTGTTCAGATCAATTGATGAAAAACTTACTTGTTTTTCTGAATCGTTACGAATTTCTATAAAAATAGTATCGCTTATTTCATCAATTTCCATACGCCAGATGGAGCCGTTAAATTGCTGATTGATGTATGGTTGATGCACTGTCATAAAAGATAAAAGTATGGTTATTTATATTAATGGAACCCGAATGTAAAAAGTTACTGACAGTGCCGGAGTTGATGGTACCAATAATATATTAATTGTTTTATGCAAGTCAAAGGGAAGAATACCCTAATATTGCGCTCTTTTAGTAACGAGGATTAATTAAATTGTCAATTGTGAGGAACGAAGCAATCACGCGGAAACAAGGCAACAATGCCGAGTTTGCGATTGCTTGGTTCCCGACAATGACAATAATGGTTTTTTATTCTCCGGCAGGGAAATCTGCACCTGTTGTAGTATCTGCCCAGGTATCAAAATCCTTCTTTAAAACTTCCAGTTTGTTGCGTGCGCCTTTAAGCGCTGCTGCGCCAAGCAATAAATGTAATGGCGGATTCTCCGATTCAACAGCCTCAACAATAGCCTTTGCCGCACGAACCGGGTCGCCGGCTTGTTTGCCGCTATAACCACGTATAGTGTCTTTATTAGTTCCGGCAGTTTCTTTGTAATCATCAATAACAATTTTGCTGTTATTAGCCGACCGGCCCGCCCAATCGGTACGGAAACCACTTGGACAAACCACCGTAACCTTAATGCCTAACGGTGCGGTTTCTTTTGACAGCGCATCCGAAAAACCATCAACAGCAAATTTTGTGGCATTGTAGTAACCAACAGCCGGGAAGCCTACCAAACCACCGATAGAAGCGATATTTACAATGTTACCACTGCGTTGTTTACGCATTAATGGTAACACAGCCTTGATCATATTGGCTAAACCCCAAAAATTTATTTCGAACATTCGGCGTACTTCGTCGTCTTCGCTTTCTTCTATCGCCCCGAAATAACCAATACCTGCATTGTTAACCAATACATCTATCTGCCCGAATTTTTTGATTGCTTCCTCGATTGAAGATTTGATTTCGTCAGCATTTGTTACGTCAAGCTTAACGGCTATTGAAGTATCAGGATAATCTGCCACAATATCTGATACATCATCCGTTTTGCGCGATGCGACTACTACCTTATGCCCCGATTCTAAAACATGTTTAGCTAATTCGCGACCGAAGCCGGTTGAACAGCCGGTTATAAACCATACTTTTTTCATGAGTTTTTTATCTAATAATCAAATTAACAGTTATGGGAAGAAAAGTTTGTCAGAATAAGACATTGTGGAAAAGTATAGGGGGGAATTAACTTTGTGTTGTTATATAACGCTTATATTGAGAACCTAAAGTATTTAAAAAACTAGTAACCTTTGCCTTACCTTATGACACAAATAGTCACCTCAAAATATAGCTTGTTTTTCTGGGCCAAAATATTGTTAGGCATTGTTTTCGAAGGCTTTATTGTGTTCCTGATTTTTCAGGAAGGTTTAACCAATTCAATTTCAAGCCAATTTGTAACACCAAATAATCTTATGTTTATTTTAATTGTTATAATAGCTGGAGTTATAGTAACACTTTTATTTCCACCCAAAAGTGTAATAGTTTCAGCGGATCAGGTTGTTTTTCGCAGTTATATCACACAAAAGAAAAGGAAAATTGCCTATCCTGATATTGATAAAATCAGAACAGTAAGGAAACAGAAATTTATAAAGGGTGGTAATGAAATTAACTATCAGCAACTGGAATTAGTGCTTATTAATGGGGATGTATATGCTTTTAATGAAGATGATTATGATAACTACGAGTCATTAAAAGCAGCTATCTACGACCACAAGTTTCGGGAGCAATGCAATAGATAGCTGTTTTATATTAGGTCGACTATTTATAAGTCGATAAATGTGTAGTTTTTATGCTTAACAGGAAGGTTTTTCCAACGGCGATTTTTACGCTTTTATCAGCGAACATCGCTTTAATTGTTTCGTCTGATTTTAAGGCTTCGTAAAGGTCACGGGCTACGGGTGAGCCACTTAAGCTGGTTGTTACTTTACCGTTTTCGATAGTTATGCTGAAGGTATAACCTGATTTACCGCGATCTCCGGCTGATTCAAAGTCTGTAATGTTTAATTTAAAGCTTTGATCCTCGGTCAAACTTCTTTTTAAATGCAGGCGAATCACCGGAAGGTATTTTTTCCAGGTTTGTAGATAAGTTCTTTCTTCCATGTAGGCTGTAAAGGTATAATTAAAAACAAGGAAATGAGGATAATTATGCGATTATAGCCACGAAAGAACAAATTGAACATGCTGATATGAGTGAACGCTATTTTCCGCTCATTAATCCAATCGATTTTTTCTCCTGATTTTCAACGATTAAACCTTCAATATAAAGTTGGCCGTCTATTATTTTATAATCCAATGACTGCTCGTCAACTTTAAAATTTTCATCTTTTAGCGTGTCCTTAAGCTGAGCGATAATCGCTTTTCTATCAAAAGACTTACTTATTTTCAAGTTCTCACTAACTGTTTCCAACTTTACACCGTCAACTTTATAAGAAAATATTTTTGCTTCCATTTTGCCCAATTAATCTTTATGAGCATTTACTTTCATTAATGAACCGGCAGCAAGTAACGCTACAAAAGATATCGCCGCGGCAAACGATAAATAAAAGCCTACATAAGTAAGGCTATACTTTGTAGCCAACGTAGTAGCCAAAAAAGGTGTTAATGATGCACCCAATATCCCAGCCAATGTAAAACACAATGATGCGCCCGTATAACGTACCGAGGCCGGGAAGATCTCCGAAAGCGCGGTACCGATTGGCCCGTAAGTCAATCCCATCAAAAACATACCGATCACCTGGAATATCACCGTAATAACCCATATACCTGTACTAAACAATTGCGAAAAGAATAAACCAAATATAAAGATGCTTACCGTAGCTATGATCAGCATTTTGTTTCTGCCTATCTTATCAGCCAACACTGCTGAAATTGGTATCCCTAAACCAAAAAACAACATCGATATCATTTGAGCGATCAAATAACTTGTTTTAGAATAATGCAAAGCCGATGTACCCCAGCTTAGTGTAAATACCGTCATCAAATAAAATAATAGAAACGTAGTTATAGTGGCGAAAGTGCCTAATATGATTGCTTTTGTATGTTTAGTAAATACATCGGCCACAGGTAGTTTTACACGGTCGTTTTTCTCGATGATCTTCAAAAAGTCGGGGGTTTCTGTAATTTTCAAACGCACATACAAGCCAACCCAAACCAACAAAGCGCTCGCTACAAATGGAATTCTCCACCCGAAAGCTAAAAACTGCTGATCGCTCAAGGTTTTACTCAGCAACAAAAAAATACCGCTCGATGCCAAAAAGCCGATCGGCGCACCCAATTGCGGAAACATGCCATACCATGCTTTTTTACCTTCCGGAGCATTCTCCGTAGCTAATAATACCGCGCCACCCCATTCGCCACCAAGCCCAAGTCCTTGCCCAAAACGAAACAAGCACAGCAGTGCAGGAGCAAATATGCCAATGGAATGATAAGATGGTAAGAGCCCAATCGCCACGGTTGATGGCCCCATGGTCATCAACGCGGCTACAAGTGTTGCCTTACGTCCATTACGGTCGCCAAAATGCCCAAATAAAGCTGCACCTATTGGACGTGCAATAAATGCCAGTGCAAAAGTCGCGAATGATGCAAGTGTAGCTGCTGTTGGACTGCTTGACGGGAAAAATAGTTTAGGAAATACTAATACTGCCGCGGTTGCGTAAATATAAAAATCGAAAAACTCAATAGTGGTTCCAATTAAGCTTGCCACTAAAATTCGTCGTACCGGGTTTGCTGTAGTATTTGCGTGATCCATTAGGGTTTATTTTTATTTTGAATAATTTGAATAAAAGTAAACCCAAACATATCATATTTCAATCAATAATGCTATATGCACCACTACCCAAAATAGGTAGATTTGCCAAATCATTAAAGGCTCATAATCGTTCACTCGCATCAATTAAACTTTGCGGCATAAATGAAAAATAGGTATTTTTCGATCTTTGAACGGTGTATCATGAAGACATTAATTAAAACAACCCCTGTGTTTTTATTGTCTTAAATCCAATATCAAGGTGTTTAAAAGCGTTTAATTATAACATCTAAAACAATTACATCAGGAGCAGGCTAAAACAGATGACAGGGGATAAACACAATTATTTTGCGCAATCTATTAAGGGGAAGATCATTATCGCCTCGGTTTTGGGATGCCTTACCTTATTATTGGCCTGGGGTATTACTAAAGTGGCTTTTAAGCGCATGCTCACCGCTGTTGAAAAAATATCAGCCCCAAACGATAAATTACGCTTGGTTAATGAACTTACCCATCGGGTGGTGCAGCTTGATCAGGCGCAGAAAACGGAGATATTAAATAATCCGGCAAATTATTACAGTTTGTTTAGCGAAACAAAAAAGCAGTTGCTAATTATTGATACTTTACAAACCCTATATGCCGATGATGACAAGCAAGTAAAACGCATCAATTCACTCAAAAAACTACTTATTGATCATGATAAGCTTTTTATAAGCTATTTAAAGGTAAGAGAAGGGCTGGTAAACAATAAGGCATTTTCCGGTCAGGTAAAATTGCTTAATGAACTGGTTGATAAAAGTGCCACGCAAAATGACAGCAATGTTGTTACAACTGAAAAGAAGGTGCGTACCACCACTGTTACACCTTTACATTGGGATACCACCAAAGATAATCGTGGTTTTTTTAGTAAGTTATTTGGCAAAAAAAAGAAACAAACAATAAAACCATCATTCAATATAGTCCATGTTGAATTAGATACTAAGCATGATAGTGCCGCCATGGCCAAGCAAGACAGTATTCTTAAAGGTATGGGCCGAACCATGCGCCGGCTGGAAAAAGGGCAGTTACAGCGTAGTGCATTATTTGTAAATAAGGAATCTATTTTAAATAAGGTTGATAATAAGCTTATTAAGCGGATACTGGTTATACTTAAACAAGTTGAGGCCGAGGCTGTAAAACAAACAGCTTTAAATAATAGCACAGCTAAAAATGTGGTTAATACAAGTGTTACCCGTATAAGCTATATAATTTTGGCGTTCCTGTTTATTACTATCGGCTTATTGTATTTTATTTTAAGAGATATCGGCCGTATCAATCAATACAGGATAGATATTGAAGCTGCACGCGACGAAGCGGAATACCATGGACAGGCAAAGCAACGCTTTCTATCAAACATGAGTCACGAAATCCGTACCCCATTACAATCAATAATAGGATATGCTGAACTGATGCGTCAACAGGAGCAAGCCAGTAAAAGCGATATTGATGCCATCTATCGCTCGTCAGAACATTTGATGCATATTGTTAATGAGGTGCTTGATTATAACCGTATCATATCGGGTAAATTCAATATTAATAACACTGTTTTTAATATGACCGAGTTGCTTACTGATGTATTGTCAGCTATGAGGCTGCAGGCTGTAAAAAAAGATATTCTACTGGTTGCTGATTATGACATTCCCGATACCCAATACTTATTGGGCGACGCTTTCCGATTAAAGCAAATATTGTATAACCTGTTGGGTAACGCTGTTAAATTTACAGATACCGGTGAGGTGAAATTATCAATAGTAACTATTGTAACCAGTAACGGAATACGGTATGTTTTTACAGTGAGCGATACAGGAATTGGAATACCTGCTAAAGATGTCAGCCGGATATTTAATGAATTTGAGCAGGTATCAGGAAACCCCAAGCATATAAAGGGAACAGGATTAGGGCTAACTATTAGTAAAGCGCTTGTTGAGGCCCAGGGTGGCAGCATGAGTGTTAAAAGTAAATTGGGGCAGGGTAGCAGCTTTACATTTAATTTAAGCTATGAAAATGCGGAAAAGCCCGCTATTGAAAATGTGGAATTCCCAATTAAACCTCAGCGAACAAATTATGGCAAAGTGTGGCTTGTAGATGATGATACTTTTATAACCGATTTGTGCAGCGCGGTATTCAGCTTACATCATATAAAACATCGGTGTTTTGCTTTGGCAGGTGAAGTTTTGAATACGACTTTTGATCCCGAGGTGAAATGTATCTTATTGGATATAAGAATGCCTGATATGAGTGGGATAGAGCTATGCAGGCTGTTAACACAACGTATCCCAACCGATGTATTAATATATGCCATAACAGCACAGGTACTACCAGGCGAGCGGGAATCAATTTTAAATAAAGGTTTTAATGGGATATTAATGAAACCATTTAGAGAGCGCGAGTTACTGGCTCTGGTATCGCCGGTAATTAATGAAGTTGATCACCAGCCTGAAGTGAAACTTGATTTAACCATGATCAAAAAAATGACCTTAGGCGATAAAAGGCAATTAAACAAAATATTAAAACGGTTTACCGAAGACTGTATAGATGATATTGCCGAATTAAGGTTAGGCATGGGTAATTACGATAACGAGAAGTTGGTGTTATTGGTGCATCGTATTGCTGGCCGTACTGCTCAAATAGGAGCTGCCGACCTTGCTGCCGATTTTAGAAGGGCTGAAATGGATTTTGTAAAAAATGATTTATCCGATGCCGCTAAAATAGACACCATTATTCTATTGACTAACAGGTTACAGATGCTGGTAAGGCAGGTAACAAGTATTTATCTTGATGATGATACACCAGAATACGTAGATAATTAACTATCTAAACCGTAGCGTTCTATTTTGCTGTATAACGTTTTGCGATCGATGTTGAGTAGCTTTGCCGCTTTTGATTTATTGAATTTTACCTGATGAAGCGTTTTTTGGATCATTTCTTTTTCAGTTGCCTCATTCAATAATTTCAGATCGGATTCAGATGTGTTTTTTGAATGGGTTACAGTAAAAAGCATTTCATCCGGCAATGTCTCAATTCCGGCGATGTTTGATGAGGTTAATAACACCATGCGCTTTATTACATTCCTTAATTCGCGTAAATTACCGGGCCAATCATATTGTTGTAATACTTTTTTAGCCTGCGGCGAAATGCTTTGCACGTTTCGCTTTAGTTCCTGATTTGATAGGGTGATAAAATGAGTTATAAAAAGCTCAAGGTCATCACCACGATCGCGTAAGGGTGTCAGTTGGATCTTAAACTCATTAATGCGATGGTAAAGGTCTTGCCTAAAATCGCCATTGCTAACACTATTCACTAAATCGTCGTTGGTAGCAGTGATAATACGAACGTTTACCGGTATTTGCTTTGTGCTTCCAATTGGTTGAATTGTTTTTTCTTGTAGAGCCCTTAAAAGCTTAACCTGTACATCATAACTCAGGTTACCTACCTCATCTAAAAAAAGAGTTCCGCCGTTAGTGGTTTCAAATAAGCCTTTTTTATCTGTTATCGCACCTGTAAATGCACCTTTAATATGGCCAAATAATTCGCTAGCAGCTAATTCTCGTGATAGCGCACCACAGTCAATCGCTGTAAATATTTTGTCGGCGCGTGTGCTTAAACGGTGAATAGCCCTTGCTGCATATTCTTTGCCTGTACCGGTTTCGCCTTGTATAAGTACCGACATGTCAGTAGGTGCAACAATGTCTATATATGCGTGTAGTTTATCGGCATCGGCGCTATTTCCTTTTATGAACCCATCAACAGGGCCAGCCAATAGTTCCGGCGTATCTGCTTGCTGATTAAGCGCATCGCCAATAATCATTAGTAATTCATCTGGGTTAACCGGTTTGGTAATGTAGTCAAAAGCTCCTGCCTGCATTGCTTTTACGGCAGTACGTACATCATTAAAACTAGTCATGATGATGGCTGGTATCTTTTCACCGTTTTCAGATGCTTTTATAAACACATCAAGCGCGATTCCATCCGGTAAACGATAATCAAGCAGCAATAGCTCAAATTCATTCTGCTCTAATAACTTAAAGCTTTTTTTTACGGTATTAGCAGCCTCAACAGTGTGGCCATTTTTAGCCAGGAAGTGCTGTAGTAATTCGGAGAATGTTATATCATCTTCAACAAGCAGTATTTTAGCCATAATTTTTTAAGGAGATATAATGGCGAAAATACAAAAGTGGTGGCGATTATATGGCCTTTAAAAGATTTAATTAATTTTTAAGCAATTTTTTTGCGCAAGCTCAATAAAAACAAAAAACCGCCTACGATTATCATAGGCGGCTTTTGTTAGGTTGAAAGCTTATTTCTTAAGTTTCATAACCGGTGGTTTTTTCTTTGTAGTGTCTGCTTTCGATTTTTTAGTAGTATCAGTTTGCATTTTTTCAACTTTGTTACCAGCATAAGCATAAGCACTTCCGAAAGAGATTGCTGCTAAAGCAACCATTGTTATTAACTTTTTCATACGATGTTTTTGTTTTAATTTGATAAGTGTTAATATACAACTGTGCCAGAAAGAGATTTATTTATATTTATCTGATAATCAAATTAATATATTTTTTAATTTATTTTAGAAGTGTGGAATATATCCACAATCTGATGAAGTGTGCTACAGGTTGTTTGGGTTCTCTTTACGATATTGCCAACCATTATTTTTGAACGGTAAAGGTGTTAATCATACGGATTGTTCCATCCGGGTTATGGTATAACCTGGTCATCTTTACGTTTCTTAAGCTTGTTCGGCCCGAAAGTTCGGTATCATGGTAAAAGATGTACCATTTGCCTTTAAATTTTATAATAGAGTGGTGGGTTGTCCAACCTTTAACTGGCAACATAAAGTGTCCGGCATAGGTAAAGGGCCCCATTGGGCTTTTTCCTATAGCGTATGCAAGGAAATGCGTGTCGCCAGTAGAATAAGTGAAATAGTATTTTCCATTGTATTTATGCATCCATGAACCTTCAAAAAAACGGCGGTCGTGATCTTTTGTCAGCAGGGGATGGCCAGCACTATCTAAAATAAGCGCATCATGAACAGGCCCGTCAAATTCAAGCATGTTGTTTTTTAGTTTAACCACTTTACAATTAAGAGAAGGAGTATTCTCACCTTGCAGATCTGTTTTAGATCCATTTGGGTCATATTTCCCATCTTTCCATCTTTGTAACTGGCCTCCCCATATACCACCGAAATACATATAGGCGGTGCCGTCATCATCTACAAAAACTGCTGGGTCAATACTAAAGCTACCTGGGATAGGATGCGGTTGCGCCTTAAATGGGCCTACAGGATTTTTGGAAGTAGCCACACCTATCTGAAATACATCCTGTTTATTCTTTAATGGGAAGTATAGGTAATAAGTGCCATTTTTATAAGCTGCATCGGGCGCCCAAAGCTGGCGGCCTGCCCATGGAATATCTTTAATATCCAACGCAACTCCATGATCAGTAACTGGTCCGCCGACATAATCCAATGAAAAAATATGATAATCGTGCATCGCGAAATGGTCGCCATTATCATTCTCCGGAATGCCTGCATCAATATCATGCGAAGGATAAATATATATTTTGCCATTAAACACATGAGCCGACGGGTCAGCGGTATAGATATTTTTGATCAATGGTTCGGAAAGATATTTTATTTTCTCATCTTTTTGTTGGGCTGATGCCTGGGTAATACTGAACAAAGCAGCGGCGGCCAGCATAATTTGTTTTAAGTGGGATTTGATAATCGTTTTCATTGGCTTTTTATGGTCCGGTAGTTAATTGATTATAACAAATATAAAGAAATAACAATCGATTGCATAAATTATTATATTCAGTTAAACTGGTTTTGTGTTATGCGATCAAGGAGCATATAGGCCAGCCATAATATGGAATGGTTGAGAATAGATAGGGGGGTGTTAATCACTGATTAACACCAATTATACACTAAATGCAGGCAAACATGCCCCATGTATAGCGAGGATATATTTAGAAAAAAAATGGTGAAAAATCAGTAAACAAGCTCTACCTGAGCTAGGACTTGTTTACTGATAAGTAAGTTAAAAACATCTTTTTGACCAAGAGTCAAACCCGATTATTTATTATGGTTAAAATCAAATATCCTTGATATAGTAAAACCAATTCGGAATTGCCCTTTTGAGTATTTGGACTCTGTATCGCTTAAGTAATTGATCTCGTCAATTGCACGGGCATTTGTAAAGTTAATGGTAAATACGTGGCCACCTGTTTCCATCTGCAAGCCAAATCCTAGCGGATCTGAGAAATTACTATTGTGCTGCCTGAAAGATGAAAAAGGGTGCGCGTAATCAACAATTATGCCCATGTGATTGGATACTTTTAAAACGCCGGTGCCTGACAGGGAGAAAAATTGCTGCTCGTTACCCGCAACGTCTGGCATTGGCAAATTATCGCGTACATATGATGGCGCTATTTGTAGAGAGAATGCAGATGAGAATTTACGGGCAAAAATAACTTGTCCAAAATAGGATAACCTATCTCCGAATGTTGGGTAAGTTACAAAACCATACGGCCTTACTCCGCCCTCGCCAATTAATGTAATGGCTATTGGCGAACTGTTATCACTTTTCTGATGTAAAAGGGCATATTTTAATTCCAGGTCGGCAAGGCCGCCAATTGTAGTTCTGCCAATATCAATATTAAAATTATCACTAACTCCATATTCAAAACCAATGTAAACATCTGCCACATCATCAAGCCCGTAATAAAGCTTTCCGCCGCCGTTTGCACCGCCAGCATCACCAAAACGGTGAATGATCAGGAAGTTGAGGTTTTTCTTTTTGGTCATTTCCGTACTTTGCGACAGTACAAGCCTGGTTGCTTTAAATATAACTACATTATCCGTTTTGTTATCCGTGCTAACAGAATCGAGCAGGGCATCCATCGAACTGGCTTTCTTCTCGTTTTTAGCTGTATCGGTTGTTTGGGCAATTAAAAAATTGCTTGCTGTAAGCAGAACTAATAAAATTAAATATTTCTTCATGGCAGGGATTATTTAGTTTGTGATTTATAAGGTGTGTAAGCGGCCGAAACATTTATTTTGATAGTCTCGGCTATGTTGTGAAATACAATTCTAGGGATGCTGATATTATGATCGGCACATTTAACAATGAACTCTGATGCCATGCTGATCACACCGTTTTTCACGGTAAGCGTTCCTGGTATAGTCCTTTTTTGAGTTACGCCATGCACACTCAGGTCACCGGCAACTGTAATTGGATAAGTACCGTCCTTTGTTACATCTACATGCTCCTGTACCTTCCCTTTAAAAGTAGCTTTAGGAAACTTATCACTCTCCATATAATCAGAGTTGAAATGTTCCTGCATAAGTTCCTTTTCAAACGTGAAAGACTTAATATTCACGCTGAAATCCAACTCTCCGGAGGAAGGATTGTAAACCGACCCTCCCGAAGAAGTCGAGGCTTTGATATCCTCAATTGGCGCACTTGAATACAAGGTGATCCTGGCATTTTTTGACACATAGATGCCCTGTCCCGCCTGGTTGATGCTCATCCAGGCAAGTAAAATAATACTGATATATTTCATTTTTTTCTAAGGTTGTGACGAATCGAGGTTCCAGCTAAGTCCAACAGCTATGCCGGTAGTTTGTAATTTTACCTGGCTGTATCCTATATCTGCTAAAGGGAGTTTCAGATATGGCTGAATGGTTATACCGGCCTTTGAACTAATTTGTCGTTCATAAGTTGCATTAAGATTTAATATTTTAAAAAGATAACTACTGCTATTAGGTACTGAATAATCTTTTGGTGTTATACCCGATGAACTGGAATACACAAAATTATAATCCTGTTGTAACATAATGTATGATGATAACCCGGTACCAAGCGAAATCATATTTTTCCCCTGATTATAAACCTGGTAGCCAATGTTTATAGGTATATCCAACATCTGACAATTTGCTGTTAAGCTAACAGGGCTTGCTTTAGGCTGATATGGCAAAGTAAAGCTATCATACCCTGCTGAATATGGCGTTGAAGAGTAAACAGCACCAGTACTAATGGTTAGCTTTTGAGATACTCCTGCTGCAAACACCAAACCTGCTTTACTACCAATTTTGCCCTGTTTAAATGATCCGGCACCATTAATGTCCTGCGCACCTATTACACCACCAGCAAACCGGGGTTTAAACGATGCCTGAGTTTTGGCGCTAAGTTTATTATTGTTCGCCGGTGACGTGCTCTCTAACAATTTCATCATTGCTGCATTTGATTTTTCGGCGGCTGTCATTGGCTGGTCGGCTGTCTTTCCATTACCTGCAGGCTGTTTTTGTACAGTATTGGTATTTGCCGTAGCCGGAAGGTTAAATGCCGGTTGTGGCGTTGAAACTGATGCGATATTGCTACTGATGTTATTATTATTTAAATTTATCGGGCTACCCGCCTTAACCGGGCTGGTAACATGATTTAAAGTGGCTATTTGTTCATTCTTAACCCATCCACCATTATTAATTGGGGAACTTAGTACGGGGCCTTTATAAAGCGGATGATTCCTGGCGTAAGTTTGCTCAAAAACAGAATCCTTACTTTTATTTGTGTTTGGTACTGATGCTGCAAGTATCGAAGCTTTATTGTTTAAGCTATCGTTTTTAATACTGTTAGTGTTTGTTTTACCAATAACCACGCCGTTATTAATCGTTTTGCCTGGTGTAATTTTAGCTGTGTAAGTATTTGGCTGCGCCAATTGCGGCTTAGGCAACCAGCCTTCATTATTTTTAGGGTTGTTATTATTATTTAGTGTGCTGTTATCAATTTTAGGTGCGGCAACTTTAACTATTTGTGATTTTTGCTGATGGCTCATACGATCTTCTTTCTGCTCAAAAAACCACCAGGCTACAAACACTAGCATCAAGGCGGCAACACCGCTTAATATTGGCAATAAGTAAACAACTCCTCTCTTCCTTTTACGCTGATCCAGCATAGCCTCCAGAGCACCCCAATCCCCTTCCCTGTACCCGGATTGTTCATCCGGATTTTCCAATCTTTTTTTGAAAAGATCGTCTAACTTCTTATCCTGCTCGTTTTTCATCCTCTGATACCCCTGTTTAAAAATACACCCTGAATATTAATGGCGTTTAATGCTACAATAGGTATATAATCTGTTCTTGTGTTATAATTAGTATTTTTGTTAGGCAAATCTGCCTCTAATATCATTTTTTTAAGTTTAAGCCTAGCCTTATGCAGGTTTGATTTAGATGTGCCGGTGTTAATATTCAGCATCACCGAAATCTCTTCGTGCGAATATCCTTCGATAGCGAAGAGATTAAAAACGGTTCTGTAAGCGGGCGGAAGCAGTTGAACCATCGCTAACAAGTCATTATAATTCAAATTCCTGTCAGGTAGTTCTCCATCGCTTAAATGCTCGGCTTTGTCCAAATCATCAGTATAAGCCATTTTTAGGTTCGATCGGTAATGATCAATCGAAGCATTCATCATAATGCGGCCCAGCCATGCTTTAAAAGGCCTCGTAGTATCAAAACTATCAATATGTGTAAATACCTTAAAAAAACCCTGGTTCATAACTCCGGAAGCTTCGTCACGATCATTGGTATAGCGAAGGCATATCCCCATAGCAAAACCATAAAAAGCTTTATACAGCAATTTCTGGCATTTCCTATCCTGCTTTATACAGCCCCTGACCAGTTCATGTAACTCTTCTTCGCCCATATGGGTTATTACTTATTCCTTTAAAATTTCTATCTATATAGTTGTATCACGTTAATAAATAAATAAAGGTTGCCTGTTAGAGGCAATAAAATAGGAATATATTATAATTTACTCACTATCAATAAATTAAATTCATCAAAGATGTTTGGTAAATATAAGTCCTTAACGTTTCTCCGTAAGAAAAAAAACAAAAAATATTGATGCAGGCAACCCTTTGCCTGCATCCTGCGATATATTAATAACATTCAGCTAATAAGGCCGGATAAATATTAATATGGTTGCGGTTTCTATAGTTATAATTACCAAAAATCAGGCTGAAATACTTGCCGGATGCATTAATAAAGCAAAGCTGATCACGGATGATATTGTTATTATAGATAATGGTATTGCTGATTGCACCTATAACAATATCAATACCTTGGGTTGTAAGGTATATCATAAAAATTGGGATGGTTACGGGGCAAATAAGAACAAAGGCATTGATGTGGCCAAATATGATTGGATTTTAAGCATTGATGCAGATGAAGTTCCCGACGACGAATTAATTACAGCATTACATCAGCTGGATTATATAAACCCGACAGTTGTATTCGATATAAAATTCCGCACTTACTTTGGCGATAAGATGGTGCGCTTTGGTAGCTGGGGAAATGACCATCACATCCGTTTATTTAACCGGAAACTGGTACGCTGGCTTGACACCACTGTGCATGAAACACTTGTACTACCCCAAAACATAGAGGTGAGAAAAATACCTGGTTACTTGCACCATTATTCAGTTAAAAATGCTGATGAATATAATGTTAAAAGTAAATTATATGCAAAGCTTAGTGCTGTTAAATACTTAAATAGCGGTAAGAGGGCGGGCGTAATTAAACTCTATATATCGCCAATGTTCGGTTTTTTAAAAAACTATATTTTTTATTTAGGTTTTTTAGATGGACGTGCAGGGTGGAAAATAGCCAAGATCACAGTAAAAAATACCTGGCGTAAATATTATCTGCTTAACCACATGCAATGTATTAAGCCAAAAACGCAAGTGTATAAGGACAGTTTTGTAATAGAATATTAATATCGCATCTTTAATATTGATGAAAAGCCGACTGGTAAAAAATCTTTCCGCAAATGCCACTCAGCTTATTATTAACCAGGTATTTGGTTTCGGGATATTTTATGTTTTGTCGATTGGTCTTGATAAATATAATTTCGGACAGATCAATCTTGTAATGGCTATTTTGCTTGCTGCTTTCAATATTCTTTCTTTTGGTATAGATCAGCTAATAATCAAAAAAATCGCAGCGGGAACTGAAATCTCATCGGTACTTTCCATTTACATGCTGCATGTTTTACTTGCAGGATTTGTGTTTTATGCGATTTTAATTATAGGCTATTTCTTATTCCAGTCCGATAATTATACTTATAACCTGTTGTTATTAATGTCGATAGGCAAAGCGATGCTGTTTTTTTCTACTCCACTTAAACAGGTTGTCAATGGCTTGGAAAAATTCAAGCTACTGGCTTACATGTCTGTTAGCTCCAATATTCTTCGTTGTCTGGTTCTTGTTGGATTTTATTTAATTTATCATCTGAGTGTTTTTACAATAGTTTCAGTATTTGTATTTGGAGATATAGCTGAAACTATTGTTTGTTTCTTTTTATTCGATAGGTCTATCAAATTAAAAGTAGATATTAAATGGGATAGAATCGGTTATTCAAACCTGCTCCGCGAATCTCTCCCTCAAACTGGTGTTGTTCTGATAACTTCAGCTCTGGCCCGGTTCGACTGGATATTTATCGGTTTTATGGTTTCAGCAATAAGCCTTGCTGAATATAGCTTTGCTTATAAGATATTTGAAATAGCCACGCTGCCGCTTTTAGTAATAGCCCCCATACTTATCCCATGTTTTACCAAAATGTTTCAGCAAACTGAAATTCGGGTTAATGAACTCAAAATACTGCTGCGCATTGAGATGATCGTGGCGGCCTTGGTGGCTTTGGTGCTTAATATTTGCTGGGCACCTGTTATTGATGATATCACCTCGGGTAAATATGGGGTAATAAATGTAAAAACTATATTTATTTTATCACTGTGCATGCCATTTTTGTATATCAATAATTTTCTGTGGACCATATTTTTCGCACAAGGACGATTGAAAGCTATCCTGATATCATTTGTTATCACGTTATTGGTAAACGTAGGGTTTGATATTGTACTCATCCCCATTTTTAAAAACGAGGGTGCGGCTTTTGCTTTTCTATTAGCCTGTGTGGTACAATCTGCTTACTATTTAAAAAACAATACCGTTGCAGGCCTAACTCATCTTTGGCTACCATTATCTTTTTGTACCGTAAGTGCTTTAATAAGCGGCTTTGCTTCTAAAATGCTATTTGCCAATTGCTGGCTGGCATTACCGGCAGCAATTGTATTTTATATCATTCTGCTTTTTGTAAGTAAGCAACTTAAATTATCCGATCGTAACTCTTTTGCTGTTTTACTCAATTAAATAAATAGCTCGTAGTTTCTCGTAGCAGGCAACCTTTTCAATTTTCAGGTCGTAATCTCTTTTGTAACAGGTTTAATAAAAACTGGTTCTGAAACTGATTGATTGACGAAATGACTTTAAGTATTGCCGGTTTTAATTTAAAAAAGCTACAGACTTATGTGGACTGGAAACTCCTTCTGTTCCTGCTGCTTTTTTTAGATGTGAAGTTGGCGGTAAAAATAATAGCCATCATTATTATTTATTTACTCCAGTTTAATTTCAAGTTCGGATTTAGCTTCAAAAACTCGCGATTGCCACTTTTTTATCCACTCGTGATTATTATCGCATTCATCAACTTCATCATTAATAAAAGTTATAATAGTTCAAATTACGTTGTGGTATTTGCCATTGGGATTGGCTTTTGGCTTTTATGTGTGCTAGCTATTCATCAAATAAAGTTATCGGTCGAAAAAAATAATGTAAAGGTATTACATAATACCATTCTTGTATTTTTCGTGATCAATACAGTTGTGTCATTCGGTATACTGGCATATATTATGGTTGATGCGCATGCCATTAACCCGTTCCGTTACCAGGGGCAATACCAGAAATATTTTTTAGGCACAGGTGATTATATCAAGGGCGTAACCTTTGATATATCCACAACCAACGCGGTTATCAATGCTTTTGGGGTTGTTTATTTTCTGACCCGAAAAATGCCGCTGATGGTTTTGATTTGCATGGTTGTACTGCTACTAACAGCCAGTAATTTTATGAATATAGCTTTGTTGCTGGTATTAACCGGGCTATTCTTATTTAAAACCAACCGCGATCAAAAAAGTGTAATCGCTATATGCTGTATGTTTTTGATTGTTTTTTTGGCGAAAGTATCTCCCCAAAACAATCAATATGTGCACGAAACTTTTAAAAATATCATCAATCCGCCGCATCCACCGTTTAAAAATACCGTTGCATTAAATACTACACATAACTCAAAAGACCCGGATTTTGCAAAAAGAAAATTTGCTAAGCATTATCTCGAC
Source organism: Mucilaginibacter tundrae (assembly GCF_013408825.1). Lineage (GTDB taxonomy): Bacteria > Bacteroidota > Bacteroidia > Sphingobacteriales > Sphingobacteriaceae > Mucilaginibacter. The sequence goes on along the minus strand of NZ_JACCBZ010000003.1, from coordinate 500,400 downwards.
AGCCTAAAAGCTCTCGGGATTAATCACAAGACAGCTAACCCGACAATGGTAATTATACCTGTAAGTTTACCTAAAACTGACGCTGGTCGGGTTGTTTTAATTGGTGCTGATATTAATACTCCCCCTTATCAAACTCCAACCGATACCCCAGCCGAACAACGCAAATTACTTGCCTTCATAAATCTTCATAGAGCGGAGTTGCACTTATCAGGACAGGACTCCTTTATAATGCATTTGCCGGGCAAGGTAATTGGTGCTAAACAAACAGTAAACTTCTTAAAAGGTCATCCGGCAAAAATATTATTGGGTAGTGGTATGGGTAATTTCTCGTCCAAACTCGCATTTAAAGCCACCGGGCTGGATTTTAGTGGTGGGTTCCCAGCTAAATATATTTACATCAACTACAATTTTCTGGTTAACCACTTGGATGTGTATTTGAACTTCTTTAGTAAAAGGAGGGAGCTTCATTCATTAACCAACAGCCCGTTTTCTGTATATGACCAGCTATTAGCTGAATATGGATTGTTAGGCATAACCGCGTTTGTGATATTTTATTTAGGATACTTTACCCGGCACATCAAGAGCCTTACCTACGGCGTACCAATCCTGGTATTGATGCTGGCTGTATTTCTTACCGATTACTGGTTTGAGCAATTATCGGTAGTTGTATTTTTTGAACTGCTATTGCTGCTTAACATTAAAGAGACCGCACACTTAAAACCATTGAATTATGAATAGCAATAATCCATTGGTTACTGTTCTGATGCCTGCCTATAATGCAGAAAAATATATTGCTGAAGCTATTTCATCAATATTAAAACAATCGTTTATCGACTTTGAATTACTGATAGTTAACGACGGGTCAACAGATGGCACGGAGCGGATTATTAACTCCTTTAATGATAACCGTATTATACTGGTTAGCCAATCCAATGAAGGTGTGTCATCTGCCCTGAACCTGGGTTTATTACATGCACGTTCGCAATATATAGCCCGCTTTGATGCTGATGATATTTGCCATCCCGACAGATTAAAAATTCAATATGAATTTATTACTGCTTATCCCGAATACAGCATCATAGGTTCTGCAGCTGATTATGTTGACGCGACAGGCCATTACATTTTTACACATCACCCGGTTGCGCATTTGAACGAAGAGATCCACCAATTAAAGTACTCTGTTTGTCCATTTATACACTCCAGTGTAATGTATAAAAAGGATGTCATCGTAAAAAATGGCAGCTACAATGAGCATGCTTACACTTATGAAGATCACTTTTTATGGGTGAACATATTGGCTAATGAAAAAGCCTGCAATCTTTCGCAGGCACTGATTAAGGTTAGGCTCAATCCCGAATCAATTACGATAGATGAAAAATGGCACTCTAAAAAGTTTCTTGATATTAAATATACTACCCTAAAAAACCGCAGCATAACTGCTGTTGAAGGTGATGTGCTGCAACAGATCAGCGGCAAAAATCATTCGCGCAAAGTAAAAGAAGGCGCTTATTATGCCTTATGCGGTAAAAAGTATTTGCTCAATAATTATCAACCCGAAAAAGCACGGTTCAATGTGGCCAAAGCTATTAGCCTAAATCCACTTCGTTTGGATAATTACCTCATATATACAGTGAGTTTTTTACCGGCCACAATTATTAACTGGTTAAACAAAATAACAGGATAATGAAAGTAGCATTAATAACACGGTCGACATTATATACAGTTCGCGGCGGCGATACGGTACAGATTGTGCAAACAGCGCAACAGCTTACCGAACTGGGGGTTGATGTAAATATATTACTATCAAACGAGCGCATTGACTATGCAAAATATAACCTGCTGCATTTTTTCAATATAACCCGGCCTGCTGATATACTTTATCACGGCAAAAAATCGGGGAAACCTTATGTGGTATCTACCATATTGTGCAATTACAGCGAATATGACAAACATCATCGCAAAGGCATAGGTGTGTTATTCAGCTTTTTGCCTTCTGATAGCATCGAGTACCTAAAAACCATGGCAAGGTGGCTAATGGGTAAAGATCATCTTTCCAGTATTAATTATATCTGGAAAGGCCAGCGAAAAAGTATCCTCGAAATATTGAATAAGGCTACGATGATCCTCCCAAACTCCAAATCGGAATACAAACGGGTTGGCCAAAATTATTTGGAGCAGGTTAATAGCATCATTGTGCCCAATGGCATCAATCCCGCAGTTTTTAAATGGGACAAATCAATCCCAAAAGATGAAAAGTTAGTAATCTGCGTGGCGCGAATAGAAGGGATTAAAAATCAGATCAACCTGATTAAAGCCTTAAATAATACAGAGTACAGACTATTGATAATCGGCACCAGCTCACCAAACCAGGTTAATTATTATAACGAGTGCAGAAGCATTGCTACGGCCAATGTGAGTTTTATAGATCACTTGCCGCAAAGCGAGTTGGTTCAATATTATCAACTGGCTAAAGTACATGTGTTACCAAGCTGGTTCGAAACTACGGGCTTAAGCTCAATAGAAGCGGCAACCATGGGCTGTAACCTGGTGATAACAGACAAGGGCGATACGAAAGAGTATTTTGAAGATTATGCCTATTACTGTGATCCCGGAAACCCGAAAAGCATATTTAAGGCCATTAAACGGGCAAGTGAAGCACCTGTTGATGACGCACTTCGCCAAAAAATACTGACCAAATACACCTGGAAACATTCGGCCCTACAAACATTAAAAGCATATCAATTAGCAGCTATATGAAATTAAGAGTAGCAATTTTGGGTACACGCGGTATCCCCAACCATTATGGTGGTTTTGAACATATATCAGAATATGTTTCGGAAGGATTGGTAAAACGAGGGCATTCAGTTTCTGTTTATAATTCGCATAATCATGCTTATCAGGAAAAAAGCTGGAACGGTGTAGAAATAATACACTGCTATGATCCCGAATACATCATGGGAGCTGCCGGACAGTTTGTGTATGATTTGAACTGCCTGCTCGATGCCCGAAAAAGAAAGTTCGACGTGGTTTTGATAATGGGCTACACAAGCAGTTCAGTATGGGGGAAGTTGTATCCGCCAAACAGCACCATCATCACCAACATGGATGGGCTGGAATGGAAAAGATCAAAGTACTCGCCATCGGTACAAAAGTTTTTGCGGTATGCTGAGAAATTGGCGGTAAAACATAGCCAGTTTTACATTTCTGATTCCATGGTGATCAAATCTTATCTCGCTGATAAATACAATGTCAACAGCAAATACATCCCTTATGGCGCTGATCTGTTTTCTGATGAAGAACGGGAGCAGGTTGACTATAGCGAGGCTTTAAAGGAAGATTACTTTTTGCTGATGGCTAGGATGGAGCCTGAAAATAACATAGAAACTATTTTGGAAGGCTTTAACAACAGCAGCTCGCACCGTAAGTTTAAGGTTTTGGGCGATACCGGCAACCGTTTCGGCAAGTTTATCACCAATAAATTTAAGAACGACGAAAGGATAGAATTTAAAGGGTCGATTTTTGATACCGGTAAAGTGCGTTCGTTACAAAACAATTCGTACCTGTATTTCCACGGGCATAGTGTTGGTGGTACAAACCCTTCATTACTGGAAGCCATGGCCAGCGAAGCGCTTATAGCGGCGCATAATAATCCTTTTAATAAATCTGTATTGAACTCTGATGCTTTCTATTTTTCTAACGCTAAAGAGGTACGTAACCTGGTTGAAACCGTTCAGCGGCATGATATTGAAAAGATGATGGTGAGCAACAATTTGCATAAAATAAAATACCAGTTTAACTGGGAAAAGATAATTGACGAGTACGAGCAATTTATTATGGAAAGTCATTATAATTTAAACCATGAGCGGATTGTTCCAAATAAAGGATAGCCTGGCTAATAAAATAAGTTATTACCACTTAATGCTGTTAATGGCAAGCCTGCCTTTCGACAGGTTTTATAGCCATTTAATATTGATAAGTTATGGCATACATACGCTTATACACTTAAAACGAGGAACAGTTAAACCTTTGTTTAAATGGAGGACTATAATTTTGCAATCTGTATTTTTCATAACGGTATTAAGCACCTTTTACAGCGCCAACCAAAACGAGGGCTTTAATGATTGGGGCAAACAGATACCTATTTTTCTATTTCCGGTATTTTTTTGTCTAAACCCATTAGATGTTAAAAAATACCGGTCGCAATTGCTGTTAGCATTCGCGCTCGTTTGTACAATTACTGTTATTTATTTATATGCCGATGCCTTTGTTACCATCCGGCATTATCAATTGCCTGTATTAGCTATATTATCCGGTGCTTTTATCAACCATAACTTTGCAGAACCAATTGATATGCACGCTACCTTTTTCTCAATGCAGCTGGTAATCGCGTTAGTTTACCTGATCGGCTTTTTAATAAAAGAAAAAAATCAATACACCCATTTATTCCATCTCTTTTGCATTATCATTTTATCTGCCGGCTTAATTCAACTTTCATCAAAATCTGTATTGCTGGTAGTATTCACAGTTATAAATATCGCGGTTCCTTATTTTATTTTTAAGGGCTCAAAGCGATGGAAATTTGTTGCCGTTTCTTCTTTACTATCACTGATGTTAATAGCCGGTATACTATCCTCAGGTGCTTTCCGTGAACGCTTTTTGAATGAGTTTAAGATCGACCTCTCAAAAGCAACGAGTAATGAAATCAGCGATGGCCGTTTAGCAAGGTGGCAAGTTGTTACCGGTTTAATAAACAAGAAACCTGTAATTGGTTATGGCTCGGGATCTGAAATGGGGTTATTGCAGGATGCTTTCTACAAGCACAAATTTTATAACTCTTACCTAAGCAAGCTGAATGCGCATAATGAATATTTGAGCCTTTGGCTTAAGTCCGGAGTAATTGGTTTTTTGATCTATGCGGCAACTTTGATCTGGGGGGTGTTTATATCTTTTAAGCACAAAGATTTACTGTTTTTTACTTTCATTTTGCTTATAGCCATTGTTTCTCTTTCGGAGAATTTACTTGATGTTGATAAGGGCATATTTTTCTATGCTTTATTTTATTCGTTCTTCAGTTTTTCAACCAAAAAATATTTTTATAGCAAACTAACTGATAGCAACCAGCAGCCACACGGTATATTTGAACATGTGCAGGCCTGATATTTTATGTGCACAATAAAATACTGTTAATTAACTAGTTAACAATATAAATATTTTAATCACCGGGCAACCAAAGCAACATCTGTATCGTCATAATGATAGACGGACGCAAACAAGTCTGATGATAAAATGCAAAATAGATTATACCCTTTAACACACAAAAACTTGTCAGCAATTAAGGAAAATATATTAGCGACACTGGCGTATTTTGATATGTTTAACTACCCTTTAACGCGGGCCGAGGTATATCTTTTTTTAGGAAATAAATTTAATTACGACTCTTTTGGTGATGCTATAAGATGTTTGGTTGATAATGGTACTATCTATCAATTCGACAAATTTTATACGCTATCGCCCGACCATTATATTGTAGTAAGACGACTTGAGGGAAACCAAAAAGCGGCCGAATTGATTAAAATTGCGGAGAAGGTTGGTAGCCTGTTAATCAAGTTTCCTTATGTACGGGGTATAGCTATTTCAGGATCGTTGTCCAAAAATTTTGCTGACGCGGACTCGGATGTCGATCTGTTCATTATCACCGAGAAAAATAGGTTATGGATAGCCCGGACTATTATGCATTGCTTTAAAAAATTAACATTCCTGGTTAATAAAGAGCATTTATTTTGCATGAACTATTACATCGACATGCAGCAACTGGAGATACCAGAAAAAAATATTTATACAGCAATAGAAGTTGGCACCTTAATACCCTTACAAGGTGATATTGTATTTGAGAAATTTTATGCCGCCAACACCTGGACCCGTGAATTTCTGCCTAATAAAAACATGCGTATTTCATCGGCTATGCCTGTGAAGAAAACAATTTTCAAAATGCTGTTTGAGGGTTTATTCAGTTTTTCTCTGGGAAATGCCTTGGATAATATATTGATGAATATCACCACCAACAGGTGGCTGAAAAAGACCTTGCTTAAAAGATTGAATAGCCACGGCAATGTTTTAAGCTTGTTAACCGGTAAACATTTTGCTAAACCCAATCCTAAGAACTTTCAGGAAAAATTACTTTCTACCTACGAATATAAGGTATCAGGTCTTTTATTAAAATATGAAAGCAGCTTAGCGCATTAAGCTTTCTTTTGCAGGGAGATGATGTAATAATCGCCAATATATTTCCACGGCCAACGAGATTTTAGCTTGTTTTCTTTATCTCTCAATATCCTATAACTTATCGGATGTTTTTCCGCGAAGCCTTCAATATAAGATGGCGGGACGATGGTACACAATCCCTCAATATTTAATACGTCGAACCGGTTTTTTAATCTTTTTATGATAAATGACGGGTTATAATACCAACAATTAAAGTAAGTGCCTTCAATGTGGGCTTTGCTGCCATTGCTGCTAAAGAGCCGCCTGAAAGCGGTGCGGAATTTTCCTTTAAATAAAAGTAAAAACTCCCATAGACAAAACTTTGGCAATATTACCAAAGTAACCTTTCCGCCGGGTACCAATAAACTATTGAATGAATCGAGTACTTTACCTAATTCATCAGTACAGTTTAATCCAGCAAAGTTAGAGAAGATATGATCAAAAGGCCCCCTATTTTCAAGGTGATGTAGCATGGTGAATGAGCAAAGCTCATTACCGATCCTGTTATCCAGGCCCTTCACGGCAATCTTTCGTTTTAACTCTTGCTGCATACCGGTTGATATATCAGTGGCATAAACACGGTGGCCATTCTCAGCAAAAAATATTGCGTCCTCACCGGTGCCGCTGTTTAATTCTAATATGTAGCTATTCGGCACTAAATATTGCAATACATGGCTACGCACGCGCTCCCTTTTGTAACTTACAATGGTGTTATCGGCATAAATTTCATCAAAAAGTGATGATTGTGTAGTGAAGGCTCTTTCGGCAAGCGCTTCATTATTTTCGGTTGCAATTTTCATTCTCACTATCCCTCCAGTTGCCTCAATTTTACTCCTTCTAAAAATGTAGCAGGTGTATGATATACCACGGATAAAGCTTTTTTTAAGTTTTTAATATCAGTAAGTGCCGGATTCTGCATTAGCTTAACCAAAGCATTTTTTGCCAGGTGCTTATGGTAATTTTGGTGCACATAGCGATGTAGTTGTTTATAATACGATGGCTGATAAGTGTTTTGAAACATTAGCGCCATTTCGTTAGAATCTGTCCAATTGGTTTTTTTCTGTAACTCGGTTTTTACTTTTTCATAAAATGAGGTGCCGGGTAAGGGATAGGAAACAGAAATACCTATTTCAAATGGCAACAACTCATTGATCATATCAATAGTTAAACTAATATCATCCTTTAATTCACCGGGATAGCCAAATTGGATAAAAAACGAGGGTTTTATTCCGACCCTCTTCATCAATCTGGTCGATTCACGAATCTGCTCAATACTGATTCCCTTATCCATGGCATCCAATATTTTTTGCGAACCGCTTTCGGCTCCTATCCAAACGTTTTCACAACCGGCTGCAGCTAATGCTTTTACCGTAACCTCATCAACAAGAAGATCGGCCCTGGATTGAATCTTGAACCTGATATTGATTTTTTCTTGTTCAATAAGCTTTGCCAGCTCAATTATCCACCCCGGTTTCAAACCAAAAATATCATCACAGAACCAGATATGATCCATGCCATATCGTTTCTTTAATAGCTTGATCTCAGCAAGCACATTTTCAGGGCTACGGGAATTATACCTGTTTCCGTAGATAGGTTTCGCGCACCAATTACACTTAAACGGGCAACCGCGTGTGGTGCTCATATTTAAGGAAAAATACCCTGCATTCTTTAACCAGGCTTGCTTGTATTGCTCCATGTTTATCAAATCCCAGGCAGGCAATGGCAGGCTATCCAATTCTTTTAAAACAGGTCGTCCGGGTGTTTTAATAACACTACCGTCATGTATATAAGCTAAACCTTTGATCGTGAAAAAATCTGTTCCGCCGCTTTCAATATAATTAGTTAATTCTAATAACGTGTGTTCTGCTTCGCCGATGATCACAAAATCGGCACCCTCTTTCAAGTATTCTTCATACCTATCTGTAGAGTCCGAACTGGATACAATCACGGTACTTCCTTCAGCCTTTGCTATTTTGCTCATGCTAAATGCAGCCTCGCGCATATTGGTAAGGCACATTTTGGTGAGGTAATTAAACCCATCATCATAAATTACGAAAAAATCGGGTTTGTTTTGTTCGATGACAGGCGTAACCTCCTCGGGATTACTTACAAATATGGTATCAAACAAAGCAACCTGATAATCATTTGCACGCATCAATGCTGCCGCGTATAAAGTACCCAATGGCGGATAGGGTTGCCCTAACTGCCATTGCTTAGGGTCGTAACGCAAAAAATAAGAATGAGAAAAAAGAATATTTTTCATATTATGCGATTTTTTGTAGAGGCGATAAATTTAACGAGCAAACACATTTTACACAGGTTGCGTTGGTGCCCATATTTTTACTTAATGATTTTCTAAAGCTGATGGCCTTATCACTGTTTAAAATATTGGCTAATGAATCATGCTTGATATTGCCTACTGTATCATGAAAAAAGCATGGCCTAACACTGCCGTCGGCTTCAATAACTGTTGATACCCAGGGTGCATTGCATTTTTTAAACGGGAACGGGTTCAGTTTGTAAAATGCGGCATAGTAGTAATAGATCTGCCTGATTTTTTCGGGCGACTCTGCTATAAAGCCTGAAGTGAAATCACCGTGATTATCTATGATGCGTGTGATGGTTTCCATCAACTCGGGCAATTCTTTTTTTGATATTAATATTTCGTCTTGTTTCGGTTCTTCCCAGGCCATCTGGCGGTTAAAAGCATGGCTGCTTACATCTGCCGGCAAAAAGCTGATCTGGTCGATACCCATTTTTTTCGCTTCGCTAATAATGGATTCCCAGTTCCTGAAGTTTAAGCGATGGATCACGGTACGCGCCGTTATCCTGTAATTAGGGTTCAGCGCTTTGATGTGCTCTACACCATCTTTCAACTTTTTAAAAACACCCGGCACATTGCGGATAGCATCATGCAGTGGCTCATCGCCATCTAAGGATACTATCACCTCATCTACCCATCTCAATATATTTTCGGCATTCCTTTTTATGGTTAAGCCCGTAGTGAGCAACGTAACGCTAATACCCGCATATTTTAAAATTTCGCACAACTTAAAAAAGTTGGCATTAAGCAAAGCCTCACCACCAGACATGGCTACTTGTTTTGTTCCGAATGTTTTTAGCGAAGCCATTAAGCCTTCTACATCCTGTTCGGTAAGTTGCTTCAGATTTTTATTGTCCTTCCATATATCACACATTACACAACGGCAGTTACAGGCGCTATGCGGCATTAAAATAACAACAGGCAAGGCAGATATGGCATGCGTTTGCAACGTGCGATATCGTTTAAAAGTGTCATATAAAGCAGGCATCATCATAATCTGTATAATTAAAAGCCTTGCGTTTCGGGTTGGCGATATCTCCAGATCTTTTGCAGCAGTTTTATTTCGTATGGATAGTAATACAGGTCAACCTTATAGCGTAAGCTTGCTATTAATTTTACGATCTTCCTTTTTAACATACTCATGCGGATATCTGTCACCGTAGGGTATACACCGTTCAATACTGTTTCAAAGTTTCTGATCTTGTCTATCATCTCAGCCGTGAGCCATGGAGTCAGTGGATTTTTTCTTAGGTCGAAACTCTCCCAGGCGGGGCTGATCCAATCCTCCAGCGTTTGCGGAAATTTAAAGCCACTGGCCAACACCTGCTTATACATTTCCGACCCCTCTGTTGGCACTGGGCTATAGGTATAAATAATGATCTCCGTTTTGGGATTTACATTTTTTACTTTTTTGATAAAGTTGATCTCAAAGTCAATACCTGCCTGCACCTTTTCGGGAGTAGGACCGGGCGTGCCTAAAACAAATGAGTATTCGGGAATAATGTCAAATTTCTTCAGGCGTTCAGCAAACTCGATGATCTGGTTACCGGTTTGGGTACCGCCTTTATCCATCTGCGCCAAAACTTCGTTATTACCGCTTTCAGCACCAAAAAAAATGATCTTACACCCCGCTTCGCGAATGGCAGCTAATGATGAATCTTTAAACTTGCTCATCGTGTCGATCCGCGCCATTCCCCACCATGTCATATTCTCGTCTTTGATCAGCCTCGAAAATTCGACCGCTCGTTTTTCAGATACGAAGAAATTATTATCGTGAAACTCGATAGCATCAGCGCCCCATTTATCTTTAATATACTTTACGTCTTCATAAACCTTTTGTGCCGATTTGCCTTTCCATCTTGCTTCATAAATAGGTACTACCGCGCAAAAAGAACAAGTGAATGGGCAGCCAATACTGGAGTGATAAGCCAATGTTTTTTCGCCCAGGTATGTTTTGCCTAAAAATTTAGGGATGGGGTAAAACTCATTCAGTTTATCATAAGGTAAGGGGGGCAATGAATCTTGATCAAGCAGGTCTTCTTTGCCGTTGATGATAATTTTGCTATCGCGATTTTTATAGATGAGGTTTTTAATGAATTCGAATGGCGTACCGTTTTCCAGCGCATCAATCAAATTCGGAAACGCATTATCGCCGGGCCCATTAATTATAAAATCAACATAACCCGAGTATAAAACCGCATTAGGTTGGTTTGATGGAAAGTATCCACCCCAAATCATTTTAGTATGCGGGTATTTCTCTTTGATAGCTTTTGCAGCCAGTATAGCCTGCCTTAATTGCGGGCCGGGCATTACCGTAAAACCAAGGTATTTATATTCGCCGGTGCTTAAATAGCTTTCGATTTTTTTGATGGGATCCGGTTCACAGTTACCATCAATAATAGCCCATTCGTATTTACCATCAACCGATGCGGCTATGTTTAAAATTGAATTAGGAATGCGATACTTGTTGATAGCGCTTTTCGGGTTAAACAATAATATTTTATTACTCATGGTTTGTTTACATCGTTATTAGCAAGCCCCCGCAATACCGGTGGAATTGATCCACCGGCATGCCCTACATAGCGGGGGACACAGTTAACATAAAACTTACTTAATTACTAAAAAACAATTTACAATACAGTTACGCTCTTCAAAATACGATGGTTGCCTGCCTGATTAAATAAAATACATAGAGCAACCATTATAGCTTATAGAGCGTAATTCCTGATGAAACGCTAATAACAGCCGGATTCTAAAATCATACTGAATTGATAAATACCATTAAGAATTATATCAGAAGGCAGCTTTTACCTACAACTATCGAGAATAAGGGTGTAGTTGAGGCTTACGATATATGGGCCGAAAACTATGATGCGCAGCCGGGTAACCTGATGCTTGACCTTGATGAAATATTGTTCACCAAACTTCTTGGCGGTTTAAGCCTTGAAAACAAAACTGTTGTTGATATAGGATGTGGTACAGGCAGGCATTGGGGAAAAATTTTTCAGCAAAACCCGGCAAGTTTAACCGGGTTTGATGTTTCAACAGGAATGTTAGAAAAACTGACTACCAAGTTTCCCGAAGCAAAAACTTATGTGATCATGGATAATCATTTCGAGGATATTGCTGATGATACTTATGATGTGATCCTATCAACGCTAACGGTTGCCCACATTAAGGATATTGAATCCGCCCTGAAAACCTGGTGCAGGATAACTAAGCAACAGGGAGATATGATCATCACAGATTTTCATCCAAATGCACTGGCATCAGGTGGTAGGCGAACCTTCAGGCATGGAGATAAGCATATCGCAGTTCAGAACTTTGTACATACAACGGATAGTATAAAACACATCCTTTTAAAGGAAGGTTTTACTGCAATAGCGCATCAGGAAATTAAAGTTGATGAAACAGTGAAGCATTATTATGAGCAACAAAATGCACTACACGTTTACGAAAAATTTAAAGATCAACCCATTATTTACGGGATACATTTCAAGAGAGTTTAATGATCATAAATAATGTAAAACCGGTAAACAGTAATCAACCCATTAATATTAAAATTAGTGATGGGAAAATAGCGGAGATATCATCCTCGCCTATTATTGCTGAAAATGAGGTTTTACATCTGGAATTTAATAACGGGATCATTTTCCCGGGATTGATCAACTCGCATGATCATCTGGATTTTAATTTATTCCCCCAGCTAGGTAGTCAGCTTTATAATAATTATACCGAATGGGGCAAGTATATCCATGAAAGGTATAAACCGGAGATAGCGGAAGTGTTAAAAATACCTGTTGAATTACGTTCAAAATGGGGTATCTATAAAAACCTGTTATGTGGTGTTACCACGGTTATTAACCACGGTGAAAAGCTTGGAACAGCAAATGATTTAATTAATGTGTTTGAAGATTCGCATTGCATACATTCTGTTGGTTTTGAAAAACGGTGGAAACTCAAACTAAACAATCCCTTAAAAAAGCATCTACCGGTAAATATACATGTGGGCGAAGGGGTTGACCTCCAATCAAAAAATGAGATCTGGCAACTAATCAAATGGAATATTTTAAATAGAAAGCTTGTAGGTGTACACGCTGTCGCGATGACCGAATCCCAGGCTGAAGAATTTGAAGCAGTAGTGTGGTGCCCGCAATCGAATTATTTTTTACTGAATAAAACCGCGCTGATTAATCTTCTAAAAGATCATACTAACATCTTGTTTGGTACCGATTCTACCCTAACCAGCGAATGGGATATGTGGGGACATTTGCAGTCGGCACGAAAAAGTCGATTACTGACTGACAATGAACTTTATAATACTGTAACCATAAACGCCGCCCAAACATGGCGATTAAACAACGGCGGAATAACACAAGATAAAGATGCTGATCTGGTTGTAACCCAAAAGTCATCTAATAGTGATGGCTTTGATGCTTTTTATGCAATTACCCCCGCTGATCTATTGCTGGTTATCCATCAAGGAGAAATAAGATTGTTTGATGAGGAACTATTGGAACAATTAAGCAATATAAAAGAGGATTTCAGCAAGATCTATATAAATGGAGTTTGCAAATATGTTCAAGGAAATCTACCCGGGTTAATGGCTGACATCAGGAAATATCACCCAAATGCCAATTTCCCAAAAAGTATAACAATTCCTGATTAAACTATGGAAATATTAAATAAAATAGGTTCTAAATTAAGCAGGGAAGGCAAATATCTGTTAAGGGATGTTGAGCATCGGATTGGGTTATACAATAATTTTTATAGTGAAGCCTGTGGCAGTCGCATCGTAATATATCACGGCATTTGCAAGGATGACGATACCCGCTTTAACCCTGTTTTTTAAATACAGAAAACGTTTGAACAACATTTAAAATTTTATAAAAAGCATTCTGCCGATATTGATACTTTTTGATATGAATAAACTAATCAGGAAATTATTTTTTAAGGGTGATAAAATAAAAACCTTTTTTATATCAAGGCTTAAACAAAGTCAGATACAGGAAAGCGTTTTTTTAAAAACAGGCGATTCCACCCATGATATTAGCAAACATCATGGTATGATCTGCCTTGATCCATTTTGTGTTGCAGTGTGGTTACCGAGTAGGCAATTAGCTGCAATTGCTGATAAGGCAACAACAATTCAATTTAAAAAGGGTGGAAAACTGAATGCATCTATCAATGTATCGCTAATTGAAAAGATCGTTACGACAAATGGGGCTTTGATATTGTTTAAAGTTGAAAAGGTTAAAAATTACCAGTTAAACCCGCTACACAGGTTGGTTTTCTTTGCTTATCTGTTAAAGTCGCCCAAAAACACTTATAACAGCCGGAAGGTAATTAATGCCTTATACTCTTATCCACGAAGTATCATCATTGTCTCCTACCTGGATGAGAACTATTGCAATATATTTCCAATGGATATACATAGCCACATTGAAGAAGAAGGTCTGTATATTTTAGGTTTAAGAACTACTAATGTTACTTTAGACAAGATTTTAGCGGCAAAGAAAGTAGTAGTTTGCGATACAGATTCCGCCGACATTAACATTATTTATGATTTGGGCAAGCACCCCAGTACTTCGCCCACACCAGTAGAAAAGATGCCCTTCAGCACCAAATCAAGTGAATTATTCGGATTCCCGGTTCCTGATTTTAGCGGATCATATAAAGAAATAGAAATTATCCGGCACAGGAAAATGGGGTTCCACATGCTATTGGTAGGCAAGGTAGTCAACGTTAAACAAATAAAACCCGGTCCTTTTTCTTTTTACCATATCAGCTTTTTGCAATTCCAAAACAGTAATTACAATAGCGTGGAGGCAGTATATTAACCTATAAATATGTTATACGTATTTGTCAATTACAATTATTCTCCGGATTTTACTTCGCCCGAAAGTTGGATCAAAAGAACAACGGGTTATACCGAGTTATTAGGGCAACTAAGTGAAAACCATACAGTAATAAGCATTAAACAAATTAATTACGAAGGCATATACATTCATAACGGTGTACAACATCATTTTGTGAATTTAGACAGGAAAAAGACATTTTTCCCTCATAAGATCAATCGATATGTACGTGATTTAAATCCAGATATTGTTTTTGTACATGGTTTACATCAACCATTACAAGTTATTCAATTAAGAGCGTTGGTAAATAAAAAAGCAAAATTTATTGCCCAGCATCATGCGGAAAAGCCTTTTACCGGGATAAAAAAATATATTCAACGATTGGCTGATCCCTTGGTAGATGCATACCTGTTTGCCTCCAAATCGATGGGGCTAGATTGGGTGAACAGAGGTAATCTTGGATCGCCTCAAAAAATACATGAGGTAATGGAGGTATCAACTCTTTTTCACCCTATTAATAAAAAAGCTGCCGGGCTAAAAACCGGTGTTAATGGCAATCTTGTTTTTTTATGGGTGGGGAGATTGAATGAAAATAAAGATCCATTGAATGTTGTAAAAGCATTTTTAAGATTTGCATCTGTTAGCCGTGAAGCTCGTTTGTACATGATCTATCAAACAGAAGAATTGCTTTATGATATTAAACAACTACTAAACGCAAGCCCGCATGGAAGCAAGATCATATTAGTCGGCAAGGTATTACATGACGACTTACTTTATTGGTTTAACAGTGCAGACTTCCTGCTTTCCGGTTCACATTATGAAGGCAGCGGAACCGCTGTTTGTGAGGCTATGGCATGTGGCTGCGTACCTGTTGTAACCAATATAGATTCCTTCAGGATGATAACTGATAATGGCAGATGCGGGTTATTGTATGAGGTGGGGAATGAAAATGCCTTATTAAATGCGTTGGTGCAAACACAAGCTTCAAATATTAAGGAAAAGCAAAAAAACTGTTTGGATTATTTCAAATCAAACCTTTCATTTGAGGCTATTGCAACCCGGATTCAGGAAATTGCAGCAAGGTTATAGTCAAATAATTCCATAGCTGCTTTGGCATTATCATGTATGGAGTAGGGGAATACTGACTGATGTTTTAAATCCTGATTTTGCAAAATAGTCCTTAGGGATCGAACCATGGTTTCTTTATCCTCAACTATATGCCAATTTTCAATATCGGTATCCATCGGTTTAACAAAACTTACCACCTGTGCCCCGGCATATAATGCTTCAAGGCAAACCGCACCAAAACCTTCATAGTTGGAGGTATGCAAAAATATTTTAGACTTTTGCATTAAGGCTAAGACCTGTGCATGGGTCTGCCGGCCTAATAGTTTGATATTATCTTCTAAATCCATTATATCAATCATTGTGCGTAAATGCATCATTTCGGGGCCGTCACCGCAGATACAAGTTTTAATACCGGGGAAATCCTCTTTTAGTAATTTAATCACTTCCACAAATACATGGTACTGTTTCAATGGGATAAAGGAGCCTGCACCAATGATGTCGATAGTTCTTTCTGCTGCAGTTTCATTAAACAATGAAGTATCAATGCCTACGGGAATTGTATATTCAGGTATTATTCCATAGTTTTTTTTAAATTCAGCTACAATAAAATCTGATAATCCAATTAACGATTTCCCTTTGGGATTAATCCTTCTTACATATTTATTACCAGCTTTGGCATCCTGCCCCAATATCCAGCAATAGTGCTTTAAGTGATATTTTTCAGCAAACCAACTCCCTATAAAAGCACATTTACCTAACCAGAAACTCAACAGGCCAATTATATGGTATTCTTTATTTATTTTTTTTAACCCAGCCCATGCCCTTATGCCGGTCACTTTACTATATATTCGGCCTTTCCCATTGCCCCCAAATGATATAACATCTACTCCATGCCACTGATACCGGGAAGAACAAAACGGATAATAAAATGTTAAAACGATGATGTTTAATCGCGGGTAATTATCCTTCAAAGCCTTTACAAATATTTGTTGCGGAGGTATACAGGTGCTATCCGCTTCATTCTCCGGAAAACCGGGGGTAAGAATAATCAGGGTATCGGGTTTATTAGTCATTTAGCGAGATCAATTTATTACAAAAGGATAAACTGGATTTGTTATGTGTTATCATGATGATCATCTTTCCTTTTTGTGCTAACAGCCTAAGCTTAATTAACAGCGTTTTTTCTGCAATATCGTCTAATTCGCTAAAGGGTTCATCCAGTATGAGCAAGTCAAAATCATGATATAATGCTCTTGCCAGCATCAACCGCTGTTTTTGGCCGCCACTTATGTTTTTACCATTTTCGGTGATCAGCTTTTCGATGCCTTCAGGATATTGCCCCAGTATATTATCAACTCCGCAAAAAGAAAGTACATGATCTAATTTTGAAGAATCATATCCTCCATCAGTAAGTATTATATTTTTAAGAATAGAGTCATTTATGAAAAAGGATTGTTGCTTACTATAAGCAATTCGATTCCAAAAAAGTTGACGATCAGAAGAATTTGTTTCGACATTATTGATAGAAATAGTTCCGCTGTCCTGCTCTAAAAAACCCAATAATAAATTAACAATAGTAGTTTTACCCAAACCCGATGGACCGGTTATACCGACAAAATCCCCTGAGGATAGATCAAGAGAAAAATTGTTTAATACCTGGTTATGTCGATAAGAAAAACCTATTTTATTAAATTGTATTGAACTAATACTTGATTTGAGTATACCGGCACTAATTGCAACCTCTTTATCCCTTTGCAAATCGTTCAATGTAAACTCGTAGGTTTTAATTTGCCCGGTGCTATTTAATATTTTAACTACGCCCGGAATAATCTTATAGGACGCGGCCATAAATACGCCAATATCCAACAATCCAACACCATGATTGCCAGAAAAATATTTATTAATGGCAATTAAGATCAGGAACCCTAATACAGCAAAAACCTCTATTAGCCTGGAGGGTAAGCCTTGCAAGGTTTGCTGAGTAGCGATGTATCCGTTAAGCTGTTTTTGATAGCGCCAATACCTATCTGTAAAAAAAATATTTTTATTATAAACATTGCTCTCAATATAGCCCGAAAGAGATTCTTTCAGGTACTGAAGTGTTAATTGGCTGGTTAATTTTGAATTGGTACGAACATCTTTTAGCCTGCATTTAATATAATAACCTGATAAAATAACAGGCGGCATCAGTAAAACGAATAAAGAAATAAATAAAGATGGATGGTAAAACAGTATTCCAACTATAGTGAAAAAAATCAGAATGCTTTGCGAGATGATTTGTTGGATATTGGTGAGAATATAATTACTAAACTCTATAGGTTGCTGGCTTATTTTACGGGTATAAACCGATGAATCAATATTGATGAACTTAAAGTAATCCTCGCTTAAATAATCCAACATATTTTGTTTGGATAACCGGGATGCAACATCGTAAAAGAAAGAATTTTGGGATTTGCTAATATGATATCCTAACCAGTTTTTTATTCCATATAAACCTAAAAAAAAGCTTATCAGCACCAATGAGTTTTTATCAAACAAAGACTGTTGCAGGAAATGGGTGACAGGAAGTTGATTTGTAGAGTAAAAATTTATTACAATTAACAATAACCCTAAAAAAACGATATCCAACACGCCAATCAGTAGATCGAGAATAATATTTAAACCAAACTTTACCTTTTCCTTGTGGTCAAGAATCCTTAATACCAATTGGATAAAATATTTCAAATCATTAGAAGTATGTTGATAAAAGCATATGCTTTATAAACCTTACGACATTATTTGAATATTGGTTGCCTGCTTTTTTATTGTAGATAGTGGATTGTTTTAAAAAAAAAGAGCTAGATACTTTATATCTAACTCTGAAAATGTGCTCCCGACGAGATTCGAACTCATATCGATGGTACCGGAAACCATAATTCTATCCGTTGAACTACGGGAGCTTATAAAAGCAAATATACTTCTATTTTTTATACGTTAAACCTAAAGTGCATAATGTCGCCATCCTCAACCACATAAGTTTTACCTTCAACTGCCAGTTTTCCGTTTTCTTTAATAACAGCTTCTGAGCCGTTGAATTTTACGAAATCTTCATACTTAATTACTTCAGCACGGATAAATCCTTTTTCAAAGTCAGTATGAATTACGCCGGCAGCTTGTGGTGCTGTAAAGCCCTTGGTGATTGTCCATGCACGAACTTCCTGCACACCGGCAGTAAAGTAAGTAGCTAAATTTAATAAGCTGTAAGCAGACTTAATAAGTTTGTTCACACCTGATTCAGTTAACCCTAAATCATCCAAAAACATTTGTCGTTCTTCGTATGATTCTAATTCCGCTATTTCAGATTCGATCTGTGCAGAGATGACCAACACCTGGGCATTTTCATCCTTAACCGCTTCTTTAACACGGTCAACATAAGCATTGCCTGTATTTACATCACCTTCGGCTACGTTACAAACATACATCACGGGTTTGGCGGTCAATAGCCATATATCAGCAATATACTCTTGGTCTTCTTCGGCAACAGGCGCTGTACGGGCAGATTTACCTGATAGCAAGTGGTTTTTGTATACCGTTAAAACATCAAAAGTTTTTTTTGCTTCCTTATCGTTACCAACTTTTGCTGCCTTTTCAACTTTCTGTATTTTCTTTTCTATCGAATCAAGATCTTTTAATTGCAATTCAGTATCAATGATCTCTTTATCGCGTATAGGGTTAACCGAACCATCAACATGGATCACATTATCATTATCAAAACAACGTAGTACGTGTATAATAGCATTGGTTGAGCGTATATTAGCTAAAAACTGGTTACCTAAACCTTCGCCTTTGCTGGCGCCCTTAACCAGGCCTGCTATATCAACAATCTCAATAACATTGGGTACAATGCTTTTGGGATTTACTATTTCAGTTAATTTGGTCAGGCGCTCATCGGGCACGGTTATTACACCAACGTTTGGCTCAATTGTACAAAAAGGAAAGTTTGCCGCCTGCGCTTTAGCGTTTGATAAGCTATTAAAAAGTGTTGATTTACCCACATTTGGCAAACCTACTATACCACATTGTAGTCCCATATTTTTATTTTATTATCAAGTAGTTAGTATCGATCTCCTAACCCTTATATATTATTCCATTCTTTTCGGGCGCAAAGATAACAGAAAAAATCACCTTGTAATTTGAAAAATTGAGGCAGATTTTATTACTGATATGACTAAGTAGTTTGATAGGTAAATAAGTTGTGGTGTTTTGTTTTTATTATTAATTTAGTTGAAAACAAACCCTTTCACAATGGAAACAACAGAAACACCAGAATTACTTTTACCGGAGCAGCCTAAACCGGGCTTAATTTTAGGCGAAGAAGCTAAATATTTTTTACATACCGCTGGGCGCTGGGCCACTTTTTTAGGTATAATGGGATTTATAGGAACCGGTTTTGTAGTAATAATCGCGATTTTTATAAGTGCATTTTTTTCACTCATAGGTAGATTAAATCCAGCAGCATCACAAATGCCTACTAGTATGTCTGGTGTTTTTACCTTTGTTTACCTACTTGTTGCGGTCTTTTATTTTTTCATGTCATATTATCTGTATCAATTCGGTACTTCAATTAAATCCGGTACTTTATTAAATGATGCAACACTTGCGACCAAGGCTTTCAAAAATTTAAAATCTCATTTAAAATTAATTGGCATAACAACTATAGTTGCCATCTCATTTTATATATTAATAATTATAATCGTTCTAATTGTAGGTGTAGGGGCCGCCTCTCTAAGCCGATAAAACAAAAAACCTCCTGCTGGTTACAGCAGGAGGTTACATAAATTATAATAAGTTTAGTTTGGGCCTATATTTCAAAAGAGAAATCCTCATCAGCTGATGTTTTAGCCGCTTCAGGGGTTTCGCTAAATTCATAGCGTTTCTCTACTACTTCCTGGTTGTCTTTTATATATTCAATGGTTTCTTTTAACCCCTCTGCAAACTTTTCGAAATCTTCTTTATATAAAAAGATCTTGTGTTTAATGAAAACGCCGTCCTCTAAACGCTTTTTACTTTCGGTAATAGTAACATAGTAATCGTTTGATCGTGTTGCTTTTACATCAAAAAAATAAGTCCTTTTGCCTGCTCTTACCTTCTTTGAAAATACCTCTTCACGTTCTCTGTTGTCAAAGTCTCCCATATAAAATCAATTGTAATTAGTTTTGATTGGCATAAATATAAATAAAAATTCAAATTGCAACTATTTAATTAAATAATATTGTAATAATGCACACGTTTTTTTATGAATTAATTATTTGATCTTTATTTACAAATAGCCCGAAACCAATTTACAGGCAAATAGGCTCTACCTGTTTTTAAACATTTTCTTCTTCTTCCAGCAATTGCTTTTCGTAAAGCTCGAAGTAAGTGCCTTTTTGCTGCATGAGGTATTCATGATTGCCTTGCTCAATAATCTGGCCGTTGTCCATCACTAAAATCTTATCGGCATTTTTTATGGTTGATATACGGTGGGCTATAATAATGCTGGTTTTGTCCTTCATTACATTGCCCAGGTTATTTAATATTTCTTCTTCGGTACGCGTATCAACGGCCGAAAGACAATCATCAAACACTAATATTTGCGGATGTTTTACAATAGCACGGGCAATAGACACACGTTGTTTTTGTCCGCCAGAAAGGGTAACACCACGCTCACCAATTAGCGTTTCAAAGCCATTTTCCAGTTCCATAATATTTTTATAAACAGCAGCATCTTTTGCTGCTTGCTCAACAACCGGCATATTCAAAACATCGGCACTAAAAGCAATATTGTTGGCAATAGTATCTGAAAACAGGAAAACCTCCTGAGGTACAAAGCCAATCTGGGAACGATAGCCCTCCAAGTTGTATTGTGGGAGTGGTTTACCATCAATCAATACTTCGCCTCCTGTGGTATCATACATGCGCATTAACAAATTGGCAATGGTTGATTTACCCGAACCTGTGCGCCCTATAATGGCCACCATTTCACCCGGGTTTATGGTGAATGATACTGATTTCAATGCCTGTATACCTGTGTCGGGATAAATAAAAGACACATTGTCAAAAGTAATTTTACCGCTGATGTTTTCTTTAGGCACTTTGGGCGATACTATTTCAGGCTGCTCGTGCAGAAATTCATTGATCCTTTTTTGCGATGCGGATGCACGCTGAATGAGCGACGTTACCCAGCCTAATGACATTACCGGGAAAGTAAGCATATTAAGATAAACTATAAACTCAGCAACATTACCAGCACTGATGTTGCCTTTCATTACCTCGACACCACCGACATAAATAATAATAACATTACTAATACCAACTAATAATAACATAGTAGGGTAGAACAAAGCCTGTACTTTTACCAACGCCATGGAATGTTCTTTGTAATGCTCGCTTTCAATCGCGAAGTTTTTGCGCACGTAATTTTCGCGAACGTATGATTTTATTATCCTGATGCCTGAAAAGTTTTCCTGTACAAAGCTGGAAAGGATAGATAAACGCTCCTGTATCTTCTCGCTGCGGAAATTGATGATGTTGTTGATATAAAATATGATCAATACCAATATAGGCAACGGTAATATGGAGAAGATAGCCAAACGGGTATTTACTGTAAGCATTAAATAAATAACCATTACAAACAGGATTATGGTATTTAAACTATACATGATACCAGGGCCCAGGTACATGCGTACACGGGAAACATCCTCGGTTACACGGTTCATTAAATCGCCGGTGTTGTGACGGCGATAGAATGCCAAAGACAACACCTGGTAATGGGCGTAGATTTCGTTTTTTAGATCATATTCAATATGGCGCGACATTAGGATGATGGTCTGACGCATAAAAAATAGGAATAATCCACGTACAAGTGACAATGCTAGTACCACTAACCCAAATAATAATAAGCCTGAGCCGAATATTTTATAAATAATAGCTTGCCTGTTAAACCCGTTAAAAAGCTCATAGATGCTGATGTTATCGGCTACCATATCGAATGCCATACGCACAACAGGAGCGAGTAATACACTGAATATATTGGATATGACCACGAATAGCATACCCGGTATTAACCGCCAGCGATATTTAAGGAGAAATTTATTGAGGTATGCGAGATGTTTCATTAGCCTCTGCAAAAATAGATTATTTGGTTCATAGTTGATGGATTGTAGCTCATGGAATGATCATATTTTTCTCTTGTTTTTAGCATTGCGATTAACAATGAACAAGTATTGCATTTTGCCACACCGAAAAAAACATCTACTTTTGCGGCAAGCCTTATGCTTAAAAAAATGCCGCTCCAAAACTCAACCGAATCGATATTTAGCCAACTGGAGGCGTTGGGACATAAGAAAATTGTGTTTTGCAGCGACCCGGATACTGGTCTTAGAGCAATCATTGCTATTCATGATACTACATTAGGGCCGGCTTTGGGTGGTACACGTATGTGGGCCTACAAATCTGAAGCTGACGCTTTGAGTGATGTGTTAAGGTTGTCAAAAGCCATGACATATAAGGCTTCAATAAATGGGTTAAACCTGGGTGGGGGCAAAGCGATTATTATTGGCGACTCTCACCGGGATAAAAATGAGGCTTTGCTGCGTAAATTTGGGCGTTTTATTAAAAACCAAAATGGTGAATTTATTACTGCCGAAGATGTAGGTACAAATCCTAAAGATATGGAGTATATCCGTATGGAAACGCAATATGTTACCGGTATGCCAGAAAGCGTTGGTGGTAGCGGCGATCCTGCTCCGGTAGCGGCGCAAGGTGTTTTTATGGGGATGAAAGCTGCTGTAAAGGAGCTTTACGGTAACGATAGCTTAGCCGGAAAATCAGTTATTGTGCAAGGGATAGGCCATGTGGGCGAAAATTTGGTAAAGATACTGCGTGATGAAAAAGCGAAAGTTTACGTTAGTGATATTAACGAAGACTTACTAAGGCAAGTTGCCAAAAAATATGGTGCAGAAGCCATAGCGCATAATAATATTTTTGATATTGATGCTGATATCTATTCACCGTGCGCGATGGGTGCTACAGTTAACACGCAAACTATTAACAAGCTTAATTGCGCTATTATAGCCGGGTCAGCTAATAATCAGTTAGAGGATGAGCAGGTACACGGGCAAATGCTGCGCGAAAAAGGAATTTTATTTGCACCTGACTACGTAATTAACGCAGGCGGCCTAATTAATTGTTATTCAGAGCTGATGGGCTTTACTAAAAAGCGTACTATGCAGCTAACCGAAAATATTTATGAGGCAACCCGAAATGTTTTAAAACTTTCTAAAGCCGAAAACATTTCATCAATAGAAGCAGCGAATAAAATTGCAGAGAAAAGAATCGCGGACATTAAAAAAGTAAAATCGTCATACTAATAAATTAATAATCGCCGGGCTAAAGCCGGCAAAAATCGTTCTTACAATTATGTTAAACAGAAGGCACCTACGGGTAAAAGTATTGCAGGCATTATATGCCTTTCATCAAACAGGCGGGGATATAAAGGCCCAGGAAAAAAACCTGTTGCAAAGCATAGATAAGGTATACGAAATGTATATCTGGATGCTATCATTAATTTCGGAAGTAGCTAACTATGCTGAAACCGATGCCATAGAGCGATCAAATAAGCACATCAAAACCGAAGAGGATAAAAATCCAGATCTTAAGATATTAAGTAACCGGTTTATTACTACCTTAAATGATAACAAAGAATTCCTTGTTTCCGCTAAAAAATACAAGGTAGAATGGAGTTTCGAGCCGGAGTTGGTAAAAACACTTTTTATAGTTCTTAAAAACTCTCCTGATTATGCGGAATATCTGAAACACACAGGCGATACAATTCAAACTGATAAGGACATTATCAAATTCATTTTCAAAAAAGTAATTTTAAAATCATCATTAGCCGAACAGGTTTTTGAGGATAAATTTATTTTTTGGCCGGTTGATAAAGATGTATTGCAGGCCTTGATAGCCAAAACATTTAAAAACTTTGCATCCGAAGATGCCAGGGAGAACAAACTGGCAGAAGTTACCGGAAACTGGGAAGAGGATAGAGAGTTTATTGTGACTTTATTTGAGCAGAACATCAGACATGATAAAGAATATCAAACTATGATAGCTGAAAAAACCCAGAACTGGGAGCCGGAACGTATTGCGATGATGGATACTTTATTAATGAAGATGGCTATTACAGAGTTTATTAACTTTACATCTGTACCGGTAAAGGTTACTATAAACGAGTACCTGGAAATATCGAAGGAATTTAGTACACCTAAAAGTAATTCGTTTTTAAACGGTATCTTGGACAAGATTTTAATTGAACTAAAAGCTCAGAAAAAAATTAAAAAAGTAGGAAGAGGTTTAATAGAATAAAAACATGAAAAAACTTATTTTAAGCTTACTTGCTGCAGGCACGCTTTTGTCGGCCTGCAATCAATCAGCAAAAACCGCTAAAACAGTTGATTCTTCAGCAACACAACCGGCAGAGGCAGGTGCATCAGCCGCCTCGGCAGGCAGCATGACCGTTAAGCAAACCAATGCCCCCGTAATGACTTTTGATAAGTCATCATACGACTTTGGTAAAATAACACGTGGAGATAAGGTGACGTATGATTTTAAATTCACTAATACAGGTAAATCGCCATTAATTATTACCAACGCGGTGGCAAGCTGCGGCTGTACCACACCAAACTGGCCAAAAACACCGGTTATTCCCGGGCAGAGCGGCCAAATAACAGTTGTGTTTAACAGTACCGGTAAAGTTGGCCTGCAAGATAAGATGGTAACCATTACCGCTAATACCAACCCTGCGCAAACAGTTGTGCATTTGGTAGGTGAAGTTTTGGAAAAGAAATAGTTTATAACTCACATTAAAACAAAAAAATAATATAAAATAATCATGGCTACACAGCAAATTGTAATGTTGGTATTGATCGTAGTAGTATTTTACTTCTTTATGATCCGTCCGCAGGTTAAAAAACAGAAAGATCAGAAAAACTTTGTTAACGATTTAAAAAAAGGCGATAAAGTGGTTACCACAGCAGGTGCGCATGGTAAAATAGCAGAGGTTGGTGACACCACTTTTTTAATTGAGCATGAAAGCGGCCACAAAACCCGTTATGATAAATCGGCTATATCGTTAGATGCTTCAAAGGCATTAAACACACCGCCAAAGGCTTAGTTTAAGTTAAAAGTTGAATGTTCAATGTTGAAAGTAACATTCAAATAAAAATATAAAAGGTAAAAGATGGAGATTAAAGCGTTTGATGGCTTTTAACTTTCAACTTTTACCTTTTAACATTTGTAATAAATGGCAATTATAAAACTATCGGCAACAGAACAAAGGCGTTTATCGGCATTTTTTACATGCCTGGTATTGGCCGCGTTGGCGTGGTTATGTATTACGTTGTCAAACCCTTATAATTACACAGTTAAACGTGTGCTGAGTTATAAAAACACTCCCCAAAAAAGAGCTTTTCACTCTTTGCAGTCAGATACTGTTGACATCACAATTAAAGGTACCGGGTGGCAAATGCTTTACGCTATGATGCACTACAGCAGTAATAGTTTAGTTGTCGATCTAAGGCCTTTAAATACAGGGAACTATGTGGTTTTGAGTTCTCAGCAAATGCAAATTGCCGATGGTGAAGTAAATCATGATGTAGTGTCATTTAATCCCGATACACTTTATTTTGATTTTTTAAACCGGATGGTGAAAAGAGTGCCTATAAGATTATTGAATGATGTTACGTTTCAGCAGCAGTTTTCACAAGCAAATAATCCAATTTTGAAACCATCATACGTTACTATTGTTGGCCCTACAGACAGGCTTAAAAGCATAACTGAATGGGACACAGATTCGCTGATCGTGAAAAAAGTTAATGAAACTATCCGCACCAGGTTAAATTTGCAGCCGGTTAACGAGGGTAATATCACCATATATCCTAAAGCAGTAGATGTGGTTTTCCCTGTAGATGAATTTACAGAGAAAACCCTGGAGATACCAGTGAAGCTGATTAATAACAGCGACTTTTATAACGTGAAGATTTTTCCTGAAAAAGTTACCGTTACATTTATGACATCTTTACGAAGGTATACTGAAACCGATGAGGATTTTTTTGAAGCCGAATCTGATCTGAACCTATGGAAGAATCAGGATTATCGCACCTTGCCGGTAAAACTTACCCGCATACCGCCATTTTGCAAAATAATAAGCGTAGAGCCACAAAATATTGATTTTATAGTGAAAAAATAAAATGCTAAAAATAGGTATAACCGGTAATATAGGGAGCGGCAAAACTACAGTAAGCAAGATATTTGAGGTATTGGGCATCCCGGTTTTTTATGCTGACGATGAGGCCAAAAAAGTGATGGTTGATGATGATATATTAGTAAACGAACTTAAACAGACCTTTGGTTCGGAATCATATTTTGAGGACGGGACACTTAACCGCAAGCATATAGCCGGTATAGTGTTTAATAACGAAGCTGAACTAAAAAAGCTGAATGCTATTGTACACCCCGCCGTTTTTAGGGCTTTTGATAATTGGGTGCCCCGGTTTAAAAATGCACCTTATGTATTAAAAGAGGCAGCTTTATTGTTTGAAAGCAGCTCTTATAAAATGTGTGATAAAAGTATTATGGTTACATCACCATTAGAATTGCGGATAGAACGGGTAATATTACGTGACGGCTTAAGCAGAGATGAGATCCTAAACAGAGAGGCCAGGCAGTTTTCTGAAGAGAAGAAATTGCAGCTTGCAGATTACGCTATAAAGAATGATAATACAGAGCTGGTGATACCGCAGGTGCTGGCTTTGCATAAGCAGTTTCTTGAGTTACACAGTTAACTCACCCCGACTTCGCTTCGCTGGTCGACCGCTCTTCGCCTGCGGCGGAAAGAGGTGTAAAAATTAAATTTTAATCAACCTACTGTTGGTTAATTACTAATTATCAATGAATATCAAAGACGATTTCCTTTCTATCAATATAAATGGTTTATACTGTAAATACGGCGATTTCTATCTCGATCCAAAACAGCCTGTGGAAAAGGCGGTAATATCGCATGCCCACGCTGATCATGCGGTTAGCGGGAATAACGAGGTGTTTTCTACTGAGCCTACTGCTGCTTTTATGCAGTTGCGTTATGGCAAAAACTCAGCTAAGGTTTTTAATATAGTTGGGTATCACCAGCCATTTGTGATATCAGGGGTTATAATCACTTTTATATCTGCAGGGCATATGTTGGGCTCAGCACAGGTGTTAATGGAATACGAGGGCGCAAAATACCTTTATACTGGCGATTATAAGATACAACCTGATGCTACCTGTGACCCAATTGAATGGGTTCAGGCTGATGTGCTGATCACAGAAAGCACTTTTGCTGATCCCGAAGTTTTACATCCAGACCCAATAGAGGAGATCAAAAAACTGAATGATATTAAAATTAATATTTTGTTGGGAGCCTACGGGTTGGGTAAAAGTCAACGATTGATACAAATGATCAATGAGTATGCCCCACAGAAGACAATACTGGTGCATCATCGTATTATGCCAGTAAACTCCATTTATGAAAAGCTGGGTTATTCGCCGGGTAAATACCAGATGTATGGCCGTAAATTAATGAGGGAACAAAAGGAGTATGTATATATTGTGCCGCCTTTTACGTTTGATAGCTATATTAATGCCAAAGGAGTGAAACGCCTGTTTGCTTCAGGGTGGAAGAATTTACAGGTAAATTTGAACGATACGTTGTTTATATCAGATCATGTGGATTGGAACGACATTCTGGAAGCTGTAAAGCAAGTTGAGCCCAAACAATTATGGACTTTACATGGTAACGGAAGGTATTTGAAAGAACACTTTGGGAATGATATTGTTGTGAAACTATTGAATTGATGCTCGAAGAAAATATTGATTATTATATCAACGAAGATGGAAATTTCGTTTTTACCGATGCTTACCATTTAAAACGGGGCTATTGCTGCAAAAACAAATGCCTTCATTGCCCGTGGAAATACGGGAAAGCTGACGATGACGAACAAATTAAAAAATAATAAGGATATTTGTATTTAATACAAGCAATGCGAATAGAAGACGAAATACAAAGTACTAAGTTTGAGGATAATTACCAAAAAGCGGTAATTAATATAAATTATACCCAAAGTTGGCTTAGTAACCATCTGCGTGGTGAGTTTGAGAAGTTCAATCTTACTATGCAACAGTTTAATGTTTTGCGCATACTAAGGGGCCAGTATCCTAAACCCGCCACAGTGAATTTGTTGAAGGAGCGTATGCTTGATAAGATGTCGGATGCGTCGCGTATTGTTGATCGTTTGGTTCAAAAGGGACTCGTTTCTCGCTGTACTAACACCTGCGACCGCAGAGCTGTTGATATCCGGATCAGTGAGCAAGGTTTGGACGTTTTGTCAAAGATCGATGTCGAGTTTAAAACCAAAGACATGATCAGCAAGAACCTTACCGAAGAAGAAGCGGGTAAACTAAGCGATCTTTTAGATAAGTTGAGAGGCTAAATAACCGGCACCCAATCCGGGAATTTAGGCTGAATCTTTTTAAATAAAATATAAAACAGCCACCCTACAAAAAAGCCGTATAACGCGCCGCAAAAAATATCAACCGGGTAATGTACACCCACGTACACCTGGGCAAAACTAATGCTACCTGCCCATAATATACCCCAAAACCAAACCCATTTCCATCGTAGAGAAAATATTAATATCATAAATATCGCCATGGCAAAATGATCAGTAGCATGAGTGGATGGGAAACTAAAGCCTGTGCCGCAGCCTACGCGCTCTACATCTGTTAATGAAGTGATTGGATCTCGGCAAGGCCGTAACCTATGCACCAATGGCTTAAAAATACTTGCGCTGGTAAAATCGGCAAGGCCTGCCGAACAGGCAATTAAAACGATAATGATAATGCCTTTCTTGCCATACTTCCACAAACAAAAACCTACTATAAATACATAAAGCGGTATCCAAAATTTGGGGGTGCGCAACCAGGGCATTATCCAATCAAAGAAAGGATTCGTCATACCATAGTTGATGATATGGAACAGGTGACGGTCGAATTGTAGTAGCTGTTCGAGCATAATTATATTGCCAAATATAACCAATAAATGAAGCGGCTATTGGTTAATTATTTTAATTTTGCATTAAAATAATACAACAACTTTGACACTCATAAAATCAATTTCGGGCATTAGGGGCACCATAGGCGGTGCGGCGGGCGATGGGTTAACACCCGTGGATATTGTAAAATTCACTTCGGCATTTGGCACCTGGGCTATTCAACAATCGGGCATCAAAAAAATAGTTATCGGTCGTGATGCCCGTATATCAGGCAGTATGGTTAATAACCTGGTTATTGGAACGCTTCAGGGATTAGGTATTGACGTAATTGACCTGGGTTTATCTACCACGCCAACGGTTGAAATAGCGGTTCCTGCCGAAGAAGCTGCCGGTGGTATTATCATCACTGCAAGCCATAACCCAAAACAGTGGAATGCACTTAAATTATTAAATAGCAATGGTGAGTTTATAAGTGATGCTGATGGCCAGGCAGTACTTGAAATTGCTGAAAATAGTGACTTTAACTACGCCGCGGTAGATGATTTGGGTAAAGTGGTGTTGGATGATAGCTATCTGCAAAAACATATAGATGTAATACTGTCTTTGCCGCTGGTTGATGTTAAAGCAATTACCGCAGCCGATTTTAAGGTAGTTATGGATTGCGTTAACTCTACAGGGGGGATATTTGTACCGGCTTTATTAAAGGCATTGGGCGTTAAAACTGTTCATGAATTGTATTGCGAACCGGATGGTAAGTTTCCGCATAATCCCGAGCCTTTGCCGGAGAATTTGGTGGCGTTATCAAAAGAAGTATTGAGCAAACGTGCCGATATAGGGATTGCTGTTGACCCGGATGTTGACCGCCTTTGTTTTGTATGCGAGGATGGAAGTATGTTTGGCGAGGAGTATACATTGGTTGCCGTTGCTGATTATGTGTTGAAGCATAATAAAGGCAATACGGTATCAAACCTTTCATCAACACGTGCTTTGCGCGATGTGACCGAGAAAGCCGGTGGCGAATACAATGCAGCAGCGGTAGGAGAGGTGAATGTAGTTAATAAAATGAAGGAAACCAATGCAGTAATAGGTGGCGAAGGTAATGGCGGGGTGATATATCCAGAATTACATTACGGTCGTGATGCTTTGGCTGGTATCGCTTTGTTTTTAACGCATCTGGCTAAATCGGGCAAGACAGTATCAGCTTTAAGAGCATCATATCCCAACTATTTTATCTCGAAAAATAAGATAACATTAACACCTGAAATGGATATTGACGCGCTGTTATTAAAGGTTGAAAAGAAATACCAAAATCAACCGCATAGCACAATTGATGGTTTGAAAATAGAATTTGATAAAGAATGGGTACATTTGCGCAGATCAAACACTGAGCCAATTATCCGTATTTATTCGGAAGCAAACTCAGAAACGGTGGCAAATAGCCTGGCAAATAAGATTATTGCCGATATAAAAGAAATATTAAATTTAAATTGATTGGCTAACATCGGAAAGTCGGAAGGCTGAAAGTCCGGAGGTTTTAAAAAATAGCTAATTAATAATCACTGACCCATATATAAGAATTAAGAATGCGTGTTTACTTAGATAATGCTGCCACTACCCCTTTGGACCCGGAAGTGATGAAGGAAATGTGTAAAGTAATGGAAAATACTTACGGTAACCCATCATCAATCCACTCACATGGGCGCGAGGCACGTACGCTTATTGAACGTTCACGAAAAACTGTTGCTAATTTATTAGGTACATCACCATCAGAAATATTCTTTACTTCGAGTGGTACCGAGGCGGATAATACTGCTATCAGGTGCGGTATTATTGATCATGGTATTAAACATGCCATCAGTAGCCGTATTGAGCACCACGCAGTAATACATACGCTTGAGGCCCTTGAAAAGGCTGGTGTTATTAAGCTGAGCTTTGTTAATCTTGATAAAAAAGGCAATATCGATTACGAACATTTGGAAACTTTATTGAAGGAGAATGAGCGCAGTTTTGTATCGATCATGCATGCAAATAACGAAATAGGAACTTTGTCAGATATAGAACGAATCGGCGATTTATGCGAGGTTTATAATGCCATATACCATTGTGATACTGTGCAAACTATGGGGCATTATAAACATGATTTGAGTAAATTAAAGGCTCACTTCGTGGTTTGTTCAGCACATAAGCTGCATGGGCCAAAAGGTGTTGGGTTTTTGCATATCAATCACCGCATAAAAATTAAACCTTTTATTTATGGTGGCGCACAAGAACGTAATATGCGTGGCGGTACCGAAAATATTTACGGTATTGTTGGCCTTGCTAAGTCGCTTGAAATGGCTTATGCCGAAATGGATGAGCACAAGCAACACATCCAGGGTTTAAAAACCTATATGATTAATCAGTTGAAGGAAAGCATCCCCGGCGTTGAATTTAACGGTGAGATTGATGCCGATAAAAGCCTGTATACTGTTTTGAATGTTTCCTTCCCTGAAATGGAAATGGCCGATATGTTATTGTTCAATCTCGATATCGCTGGTATTTCGGCATCAGGAGGCAGCGCGTGTAGTTCGGGTAGCGATATTGGTTCGCATGTGTTGACGGCAATTGGTGCAAGCGCATCAAGACCATCGGTAAGGTTTTCCTTTTCAAAAAATACTACCAAGGATGAAATAGACTACACTGTGTCTAAAATCCGTGAATTGTGTATGGTAAATGCCTGATATGGTTATTGGATCTGCTGTTTCAAACTGAAACAGTTTTTGCATAATTTATGCCGCTAAAGCATCTATTTTGCATCAAAAAATAGCAAAAAACGATAAAAAATAGCTTAAAATTGATTGATTTTAATCAAAAAAAAGCTGTTTTTTATCGTTTTTTTGCTTGAAACAGCTATTTTTTTGGCGATATTTCGCTATAAAAGGGATCTAATAACCGCATTTTTGGTGCTTTTTGGGCTGTTTTTGAGCTAAAAAGTGTACCAAGTGTACCAAGCGTTTCACCTGTTTCATGGTACAGTAATCTTAATATTAATCATTCCGGGTTTATAAAATGCAATTATAACTTATTGGACGATAGGGGCCTTAGTGTATTGAGATCGTGTTTTCATGTTATTTTTAATTTATTGGCATGATAATGGCTTTTAACTAAGTATCAATTAATAATTAAGTTATGAAAGCGTAGATGTACCAAATACATCTGCATAAAAATATCAATCATGGAAGATTATAAAGATAAAGATCCGAACAAGTTCCCTGAAAAAAATCAGCCGGAAGAAGAAAAAGTAGAGTTTCCGCATGAGAATGAGTTCTCTGAACCATCACAGGGGAGCGACACATCTTATAGTGAAAAAAATGATGTTACTCCACCTGAAAAGAGAGAGTTTCCATCAGTAGGCCCGGCAGAAACAGATTTTGTTAGCCGCCCTAATGGCCGTACAACAGGCCGTATGGTAGGCCATGAACCAGGAACAGAAAATAATTTATAATTATGAAAAGCGAAAACACAGCCGCGGGAAATAATCGCGAAATAAAAGAACCAATCCACAGCAACAACTATAGTAACGAGATAAGCTCGGGAAGTATAGGCTCCGAAGATGGTTTTGATAATGGCGCAAGCACATTAAGGGCATTACGTAAGAAGCATGCTGACAAGTCTGCTGGTAAAAGCCCTCGAAAACCTATGTTATAGTTACCGGCTAAACCGGGATTAAATATTCCATTTGCTTACAACACTGGTAATAGAAAAGGCTCTGAAAAATCAGGGCCTTTTTGTTTTCATTTACCGTATTGTTCATTGGTTACATGTTCCATCCAATCAACAGGCGAACCGTTAAGCTTTTCCTGAATAGCTATGTGGCTCATTGCGGTGGTTGTTGTTGCGCCGTGCCAATGTTTCTCATCGGGCGCGAACCATACAATATCTCCCTGGCGGATCTGTTCTATCGGCCCACCTTCGCGCTGAACCCAACCACTGCCGGCTGTAACTATTAATGTTTGGCCGAGTGGGTGGGTATGCCATGCAGTACGTGCTCCTGGCTCAAAAGTTACTAACGCCATGGCTACACGCGCCGGATCAGGCGGACTAAAAAGCGGATCTATTCTAACTGTTCCGGTAAAATATTCGGCCAGCCCTTTCCCTGACGGTTGTGAACCGCTGCGTTTAATTTCCATAATTTCTATCTTTTAATTTCTTAACAATAATTATTTAATGAAGTTTAGTTTTAAAACTAAAGATTCCTTTAAACAAAAGAGGCTGTCCTGGTAAGGACAGCCTCTTTCGTTGGATGATATTTTTAGGCAGCTATCATTTTTAAGAATGATGATAACTTCTCTTTCATTTCTCTTCTGTCTACTATAAAATCTAAAAAGCCATGTTCCTGTACAAATTCGGCAGTTTGGAATCCTTTAGGTAGATCTTTTTTAATCGTTTCCTTAATAACACGCGGGCCGGCAAATCCAATTAATGAACCTGGTTCTGCAATGTTAATATCGCCCAGCATCGCATACGATGCAGTTACACCACCAGTAGTAGGATCGGTTAATAAGGATATGTAAGGTATTTTAGCTTGCGATAATAGGGCTAACTTAGCTGACGTTTTAGCCATTTGCATAAGCGAATAGGCTGCTTCCATCATACGCGCACCACCTGATTTTGAGATCATCAAAAACGGAATTTTATTGGCAATACTGTAATCGATAGATCTTGCGATCTTTTCACCAACAACTGATCCCATTGAACCACCGATGAAGTTGAAATCCATGCACGCAATAACCAGGTCCTGGCCATTCATTTTTCCGGTTCCAGAGCGTATAGCATCCTTCAAACCGGTTTTCTTGATGGTTTCTTTAATCCTGTCGGTATATTTTTTGGTATCTTCAAACTGCAGCGGATCGCCGGATTGAAGGTTGTTAAACAGTTCAGTAAACTCATTATTATCAAACAGGATGGAGAAATATTCCT
Organism: Mucilaginibacter tundrae; assembly: GCF_013408825.1. Classification (GTDB taxonomy): domain Bacteria; phylum Bacteroidota; class Bacteroidia; order Sphingobacteriales; family Sphingobacteriaceae; genus Mucilaginibacter. The sequence goes on along the minus strand of NZ_JACCBZ010000003.1, from coordinate 465,826 downwards.
TTGATCCTATTCTTAAATGATAACCGCAATAATGACAAACGTATTGATTTTCAACCTGCTCAGAATAGTGAAGTGGTTTTTTACATTCAGGGCATTTATTCCATATCCCGTCCGGTGCTTCCTTCTTTTCTTCAGTGGTCGTAATTATTCCTTTTATCTCGCGTTTAAACCAGGCCATATCAATATCAAGCTCTTTCAATATGATGCAAAGAAACGAATTTTTATTTAGATATAGGATTTTTGATAATTTACATCCCGAGCAGAAATTGGAGAGTTTTTAGCAGAAAAACCACGTTTGGGATAAAATATAGCTTAATTCTATAGTTTTTATCAATTTTGACTCAAAAATCTAATATTGAAGTGCCTATATCTAAAAAATCGATACCGTATATTCAAAATTTTTATAACTTCGAGGCCCAAAACAAAGTAAATGGACTTAAAAAATTATAAAGGCGTATTGCACGGAGATCAGGTGCAGGAGCTATTTGAAGCAGCTAAAAAGCACCAATTTGCATTGCCAGCTGTTAACGTTATAGGTACAAACACTATAAACGCTGTAATGGAAACTGCAGCTGCAGTTAAATCACCCGTTATTATTCAATTGTCGCACGGTGGAGCTCAATTTTATGCAGGTAAATCATTAGATAACTCAAAATTGCAGGCTTGTATATTAGGTGCTACATCAGCAGCTGAGCATGTGCATTTATTGGCTGAGCATTATGGTATTGCTGTAATATTACACACTGATCATTGCGCTAAAAAATTATTACCTTGGATAGACGGTTTGTTAGATGCAGGCGAAAAATTCTTCGCTAAAACAGGCAAACCATTGTTTTCATCACATATGTTGGATCTTTCTGAAGAGCCAATTGAAGAAAATATTGAAATATCTGCTAAATACTTAGCCCGTATGGCTAAATTAGGTATGACCTTAGAAATTGAATTAGGTGTAACCGGCGGTGAAGAAGACGGTGTTGACAACTCTGATGTTGATAGCTCACGTTTATACACTCAGCCTGAGGACGTTGCTTATTCATACGAAGAATTATCTAAAGTAAGTCCTCGTTTTACAGTTGCGGCTGCTTTTGGTAACGTACATGGTGTATACAAACCGGGCAATGTTAAGTTACAACCGGTTATTTTACATAACTCACAGGAGTATGTGAAAAAGAAATTTAATCTTACTGCTGAAAAACCAATCAACTTTGTATTCCACGGCGGATCAGGTTCAACACAGGAAGAAATTCGTGAGGCTATATCTTATGGTGCTATCAAAATGAATATTGATACCGATATGCAATGGGCATACTGGGAAGGTATTAAAGATTTCTATCAAGCTAACGAAGGCTACCTACAAACGCAGATTGGTAACCCGACAGGTGAGGATTCTCCAAACAAAAAATACTATGATCCACGCGTATGGTTACGTAAAGGCGAAGAGAACTTTGTAAAAAGGCTTACTGAAGCGTTCGCTGATTTAAATTGTATCGACGCTACCAGCAAATTATAATTGCTGATAAGTATATTTGAAAGCGCTAATGTGATAAACATTAGCGCTTTTTCTTTTAATTGACAATGGATAGGAAGATAGAAGTAAATAAAGTAATTGACGTTGAAAATCTGAAGATAGTCCACGCGATACGCTACGAAGTTTTTGTGGAAGGACAAAATTGCCCTGCTGAGTTGGAACGGGCTAATGAGGAAGAATCAACACACTTTTTAGCTAAGGTAAACGGCGTACCTGCCGGTGCCTGCCGCTGGCGAAAAACCGAAAATGGTTATAAACTGGAACGTTTTGCTGTACTAAATACTTTTAGAGGAATGGGTGTAGGGCAACAAATGGTGAAAACTGTTTTGAATGACTTGCCAAAGGATGCTGAATACGTTTATCTAAATTCACAGATTGATGCCGTGACTTTGTATGAAAAATTCGGCTTTGTAAAAGAAGGTTTGGAGTTTACCGAAGCTGGTATAAGGCATTATAAAATGGTGAAGTGATAAGCCCAATTATTGTTGTATTTGAAAACCTTGTACAATGTTATCTAATTCTTGCCATACCGGGTTTTCATAAGGTTTAGGTGAGATCTCAAAGAACAAGGCTGATGATTTGGCAACGCTATAGTTTTGAATATGGACTGTTATGAAAAAAATAATCGGTTTTTTTGTTAAAAAGTTAAGAGTTGATATTTTCCCTGAATAAGTTTCCTGATCCCCGGTAGCGGTTGCAATCTTTTCAATAGTTGTTTTGGTGAAGCCAGTGCTATCTGGAGATGATTTATTGTTACTGTGATAGAGACCATCAAAATAGGTTGTCAGATACACATTTAACAGCCCGGTATTTATTTGCGGTGTGCCGTCAACAAACCACAGGAAGGTATAGCCCCAGTAATCATTACTGTTAGCATCACCCCACCCGGGTGTAAAGCGGATCTCTTCGATGCCCTGGTAAGGGATGCTTGGTGCAAAATCGATAGGGAAAGGTATCGTCTCCGATTTCCATTTTTCAGGTAGTGGCAGCGAATAACCTGTACCCTGGGCAAAGCATTTGCTGAAAGCAAAAAGAATCACCAGGATAAATATCGCCTTTTTCATGAATGGTATTTATTTAATAAAGCTATGAATGATAAACAGAATCCAGTGTTAATTTATGTTAATTCTAAGCATAGCTAAAAACACGATCCGCAAAAGCCATTGCTTCGCCAAATTTATCTAAATTAAGCCCCAAGACCTCGTTTTTTGATTGGAGATATGATATTAGGTTTTCAGTTGCGATGTTGCCTGTAAGCTCGTCTTTGGCCATTGGGCAACCACCATATCCTTTAAGTGCAGCGTCGAAGCGTTTACAATCGCTTAAATAAGCTGCATCAATCTTAGGCCGCCAATTGTCAGGAGTGGCATGCAGATGCAAACCAAATTCGGTATTGGGGAAGGTATTACATAAGGCCGGATAAATTTCGCTGATTTGCAAGGGTGTTGCCACCCCAACAGTATCTGATAAGGCAATGATATTAATACCTTCATTAACTAATTTTTCTGTCCATTTCTGTACGATCTCAATATTCCATTCATCGCCATAAGGATTGCCAAAACCCATTGATAAATAAACCAGCAATTCCTTATTATTTACAGAACAAAGCTCATTGATGAGTTTAACGGTATCAAAGGCATCATCTATTGATGTATTGGCATTCCGCTGCTGGAATGTTTCGGAAATAGAAAATGGATAACCTAAATAGGTTATTTCATCATATTGTGCCGCGTCTTCACCACCGCGATAGTTGGCTATAATAGCTAATAATTTGGATTGCGTAGTACTTAGGTCGAGCTTTTTTAATACCTCGGCAGTATCCCGCATTTGAGGTATAGCTTTAGGCGATACAAAACTGCCAAAGTCAATGGTGTCAAAGCCTACTTGCAATAATAAATTGATGTATTCAGCTTTTAAATTAGTAGGTATAAACTCGTGAATACCCTGCATGGCATCACGCGGGCACTCGGTAATTTTTATAGTTTGTTCAGTTGGTTTATTCACTTTTGGTTACTTCTTCGGCATTTTCCTTAACATCGCCGCGCACAAATCTACGTATTATTAGCCTGCTACCGCCATTGTAGTTCATGTAATTGCCCACCCAGTTCAAAAACACAATAAACTTGTTTCGTGTACCCAATAATGAAAACAAGTGGACAAAGATCCATATTAACCAGGCAAAAAATCCCTGGAATTTGATCTTGCCTAAATCAGCAACAGCTTTATTACGACCAATAGTAGCTAATGAGCCTTTATCATTGTACCTAAATGGCTCTGTCGGTTCGCCATTTACTAAATGAACAATATTCTTGCCCACATTATCCCCCATTTGTATGGCTACCTGCGCTACTCCGGGATGACCTTTAGGTGTTTCAGGGGTTATCATGGCCGCCACATCGCCAATAGCGAATATGTTGGTTGATCCGTCTACACGGCAAATGTTATCTGTGCGGATGCGGTTACCGCGCTCCAGTTTATCTTTATCAACACCTTGCGGTACTACACCCATTACGCCGGCTGACCAGATCACATTCTTAGTTTCAATCACCTTGCCGCCTTCAAAAGTTATTTGGTGACCGTCATAGCCTTCTACTTTTGCATTTAATAATATTTCGACGCCAAGGTTTTGCAGGTACTCATGTGCTGCGTTTGATGCTTGATCGGAAAAAGGGCCTAAAACCTTAGGTAGAAAATCAGCCAGATATATTTTTACTTCTTCTTTTTTAAGCTCAGGATAATCCTTTTCCATTACGTGGTTTCGAAACTCAGCAATTGCTCCTGCAAGCTCAACACCGGTAGGACCGGCACCCACTAAAACGAAAGTCAGGTATGGAGCCCGTTCTTCTTTTACTTTTTTTAGAACCGCTTCTTCTAAATTCTGAAAGATCAAATAACGAAGATTCAATGCCTCGGGAATTGATTTCATCGGCATGGCATAGTGTTCAACATCTTTATTTCCGAAGAAATTTGTAGTTGAACCGGTTGCTATTACTAAATAATCAAACGATATTTCGCCAATTGATGTATCAATTGTGTTTTTTTCTGCATTCACTTTCTGTACATCCGCAATGCGAAAGCGAAAATTCTTTTGTCCGCCGAAGTTTTTGCGGAGCGAGAAGGCTATAGACTCTGATTCAAGGCTTCCTAATGCCACCTGGTACAGCAATGGTTGAAAGGTGTGATAATTATGCCTGTCGAGCATTAATACCTCTACAGGTGCATCCTCCAGCCTCCGGGCAACCTCAAGCCCACCAAAGCCTCCGCCAACTATTACAACTAATGGGAATTTTGATTGGTCTGTAGTGTTCATGATACGCTATTAAATCAGAATATCTTATAAACAAAAAAGGCTCCAAATGTTCTTTGGAGCCTTTAAAATATGTGTTGTTATATTATTTTAAGTCTTTCTTTCCAAAGTCCACGATTACCGGAGTAGCTATACAAATTGACGAGTATGTACCAAAACATACACCAATCAATAAAGCGAACGAGAACCCTTTAATAACGTCACCACCGAATATGAATAATATTACCAATACGAAGAATACTGTTAAAGCGGTAATAACTGTACGGCTTAATGTATTGTTAATCGCGTTGTTAATAACTGTTTTCGGGTCATCAGTTTTTGAGTGGTGTAATTCAAGGAATTCACGTATCCTGTCAAACACCACCACTGTATCATTTATGGAGTAGCCGATAACTGTTAATATAGCCGCTATAAATGCCTGGTCAATATCAAGTGAGAACGGTAGTACATCCTTAAATAAAGAGAAGAAAGATAGTACCATCAACGCGTCATGCGCGGTTGCAACCATCGCACCTAAACTGAACTGCCATTTGCGGAACCTTACCAAAATGTATGCTGATATAATTAAGATCGCGAATATTACGGTCCAGATAGCTGATTTTTTCAGCTCATCGGCAATAGTAGCGCTTACTTTATGCGAGCTTAAAATACCATCTTTAGCAATGTGAGTTGATGCACCTGCATTTAACGATGAGATTAAAGTGCTTTTTACTTTATTCTCAGCGTTTGCTGATGTATCATCAATTAAATAGTTTGTAGTGATACTGATATCAGACCCAAAGGTTTTTACTTCGGTACCACGACCCAATGTTACATCAACCGCGTTGTGTACATCTTCGGTAGTTACATTTTTGTTTTCAAAGCGAACAACATAAGTACGGCCGCCTTCAAAATCAACACCATAGTTAAACCCGCGGGTAGCCATAGATATTAAACCGGCAATGATAAATAAACCAGAGAAGGCGTAAAACTTGAAACGGTTTTTTACGAAAGCGTAGTTGGCGTTTTTGAAAGTATGTGAGCTCCATGGGTTTGAGAATTTAATATCCCAGCCTTTAGTAAGCATCCACTCAAATATTAACCTTGAGATTAATAATGAACAGAATAATGAAGTTACGATACCAATCATCAGGGTAGTTGCGAAACCCTGAATAGGACCTGAACCGAATATGAATAATATTAAACCAGTTAAGAATGTACTGATATTTGAATCAAGAATAGATGATAAAGCATGTTTAAAGCCATCGGTTATTGAGATACGAACAGATTTACCTAAAGCCATTTCCTCGCGGACACGCTCATAAATCAATACGTTAGCATCTACCGCTATACCTAACGTTAACACGATACCAGCAACACCCGGCATGGTTAATACCGCATGCAAGCCTGTAAGTACTCCCATCAGGAAGAACATGTTTACGATTACCGCAACTACTGCAACGGTACCTGCACGATTGTAATAAGCAACCATGAATATTAATACAACCAACAGGCCTAAACCCTCTGATAATAAACCGGCGTTGATAGCTTCCTGACCTAATGACGGGCCTACTACGCTTTCGTCAACTATACGGGCTGGAGCAGGTAAACGACCAGCTTTTAATATGTTAGCTAAATCTTTTGTATCTTCTACAGTGAAATTACCAGAGATTGAAGAGGTACCACCAGAGATTTCATCCTGAACAGTAGGAGCAGAATAAACATTGTTATCCAGTACAATAGCAATGGCTTGTTTGTTATTTGGATCAGCTGAGGCTTCACGTGTAACAGTAGCCCATTTCTGCGCACCTTGTGAATTCATGTCCATTACCACATCAGGGCTGCCTTTTTGATCAACATCTGCACGGGCGTCATTAATTACATCGCCTGTAAGTACAGCACCCTCTGCACCAACTAATTTAATAGCGTATAGTTCAAATATTTTTGTTTTTTCAATCGGTTTTACGCCCCATAAAAATTTCATGTTGCTTGGGATAGCCGATTTTACTGCTGGATTGTTTAAATAAGCATCCACAGTGGCGGTATCTTTTATAGCGCACCAGCCGACGGTGGGTCCCGGCCTAAGTTTTTGCTGGCCAGTTTGATCTTGGTAAGTAACAGGGGCAAGAATAGCGAATAAAGGATTTTGCTCAGCTAACTTACTTTTACCTGCTAGGTTCGAAGTGTCTTTAGCAGCAGTTTTTTGAACTTTATTTAATAAAGATAAGCCGCCTTTAGCAGGAGCGGTCTTGGCAGTATCAGTTTTAGCAGTTGAATTTGCAGCAAGTGCTTTCGTTGTGTCGGCAGCCGGAGCAGACTTTTTAGTGTCAGCTAAAATTTTGTTTACGCCTGCTAGTACCTGGTAAGCCTGACCGTTTTCAAAAGTTTGATAAAACTCTAATTTAGCAGTTCCACTTAACAGCTTACGAACACGGTCTTCATCTTTTACACCGGGCAATTCGATTAGGATACGGTTTGTGCCTTCCTGTAACTGGATATTAGGAGAAGTTACGCCAAATTGATCGATACGGGTATTTAAAACAGTATACGATTGTTTAACCGCTGCTTTACCCTGATCTTCCAAATAAGTTTGGACCTCCGCATTTGAAGCATCAAATTTAATGTGCGACTGGTTGTCTCTGGTTGAGAAGATAGCTGCTAATTTGCCGTTAGGGTTTAATTTTTCGTATTCACTTACAAAAAGCGAAATGAAATCCTTCTGACTGGTTTTAGTATCAGCTTCAGCAGTATTTAATGCCTGGTTAAATGCAGGATCAGGATTATTGTCTGATAATTTTTGTACCAGTTCCTTTAATGAGATCTGCATAGTAACGCTCATACCACCTTCAAGGTCGAGACCTAAAGCTAACTCGTTATTTTTGCAATATTGGTAATCGTGACCTAATATTGGATATACCGGTAGAGTGGACATGGAATCCAAATATTCCTTTTCTTTAAGTATGTCACCTTTAGCATATGCCTTTGCGTCACCTTCAACTTTGCGTGTTACCCATGTAAATGAAAGCTGGTACAAACACACCACCGCCAGCAATATGGCGAAAAATTTAACAACCCCTTTACCTTGCATCTTAAATTATATATGTAATTATTTAGTTTATAAGCCTTTTTAAAATAGACGGCAAATCTAATAAAATTTCGCTATCAAGAAATTTTAAATTAAAACAAAAAAATGACAAAAATTGTTACTGCCGTTCTAATGTTATGAATGAATATGGAAGCGGGTTTTTCTCATCCAGCTCAAAGTCTTCCCGTTTAACTTCCTTCCATTCCGATTTGTCGATCCCGGGGAAAAATGTATCCGCATCAAAGCTTTTATGGATTATAGTGAGATAAATGCGATCAGTAAGATGCATAGCCAGTTTGTAGATCTCGGCGCCACCACCAATAAATACTTCGTCTTCATTTTTGCACAGCGCTAATCCATCTTCAATAGATTTAACCACTTCGCATCCGGGAATAATAATATCCTGACGGGTTACCACAATATTTCTGCGGCGTGGCAAGGGCTTTCCAACGGAATCAAAAGTTTTCCGTCCCATAATGATGGTTCGTCCCGATGTAATGTCCTTGAAATGTTTAAGATCGTTAGGCATGTGCCATAACAGCTGGTTGTTTTTGCCGATGGCGTGGTTTTCGCCTATGGCGACTATGATGGATACTGTCATTTGTTAATTAGTGAAGCTAATTATCGGGAAGTTTTTTGGTAATACAAAATATGTTTAACTACAACCGTCATTTCGACGAACTGCATTGGCCTTGCGCGTAGGAGTGAGGAGAAATCTTCTTCACCATAAAGCTGATGTGTCTAATCACAAACCTCATTATTCAAAAAGCGCCACCCTGAATTTAATGATTCAATTAAAGCGACCTTCTTTTCGCGCCGCCATTTCTTTATTTCCTTTCTCTTGCTATCGCCTCCTCAATATGTGAGAAGCGTTCGTAGTGGACTAAATAATAACAGTAATATTTTCCTGTAAAAGATTTGTCTGTCCCTTTATTTTCTTTATGCTGATAAAGTCGTGTACAAATGTCATTTGTTACACCAATGTATAATGTGGATTTGCTGGAATTGGTTGTTATGTAAACAAAGTAATTATGATTTCACATTGGGTTTTCGTTTATTGGCGTAGAAGATTTCTCACCCACCTTTCAAAAGCCAGCCCACCGGGTTCGAAATGACAAGTGGAAAAAAATAGAAATTAACATACCTAATGACACAATGATTAAACCGCAACACTACCTTTTATATGTGGATGCGGATCGTAGTTCTCCAAACTGAAGTCTTCGTACTTGAAGGAGAATATATCCTTAACATCCGGATTGATCTTCATGGTGGGTAATGGTCTTGGTTCGCGGCTTAGTTGCAGTTTTGCTTGTTCCAGGTGATTGTTGTAGATATGGGCATCGCCGAAGGTGTGGATAAAGTCGCCGTATTCTAAATCACATACCTGTGCCATCATCATAGTGAGCAAGGCATAAGATGCAATGTTGAAAGGTACACCCAAAAATATATCAGCACTGCGCTGATAAAGCTGGCAAGATAATTTTCCATCAAGCACGTAAAATTGAAACAGGCTATGGCAAGGTGGAAGTGCCATTTGGTTTACATCAGCAACATTCCATGCCGATACGATCATGCGACGAGAATCCGGGTTGTTTTTAATTTGATTCACGACTTGGCTTATCTGGTCAATGTGGCCGCCATCGGGCGTAGGCCATGATCGCCATTGATAGCCATACACCGGACCAAGGTTGCCATCTGCATCAGCCCATTCATCCCATATACGCACTCCGTTCTCTTTTAGGTAGGCAATGTTGGTATCACCACTTAAAAACCATATCAATTCGTGTATGATGGATTTAAGGTGCAACTTTTTGGTAGTCACCAGTGGGAAGCCATCCTGCAGGTTAAACCGCATCTGGTAGCCAAATACGCTTATTGTCCCCGTTCCTGTACGATCATGTTTTTGCGTGCCGGTATCCATCACATGGCGCATTAAATCCAGGTATTGTTTCATGTTATTTGAGTTGATTGGTTTGTTAGGTTGATTGGGTCGATTAAGTTTTTGAAGATTCTCGTTTTAAATAAACTTAATCAACCACTTAACGCAATCAACCATTCACTAACAAACACAAATAAAAATATTCTAATTTTACCATCCTACGGATGTGCAAAAATACATGCCGTTGTTAATCTTTTGTATGGTAATTTTTCCGAACGCTAAAATAAATATCGGCCTGAATGTAATTGAACGCCGCACCGATGGCTATCACAACCTTGAAACCGTTTTTTACCCGGTAAAGATAAACGATGTGCTAGAGATCATTCCGGCTGATGAGTTGAGCTTTGAATCATCAGGGTTGGAGATACCGGGCAGGCTGGAGGATAACCTTTGCATCAAGGCTTATCATCTGCTAAAAAAAGATCACCCTATATCGCCGGTAAAAATCCATCTTCATAAAAATATCCCGATAGGCGCGGGGCTGGGCGGTGGATCAAGCGACGCTGTATTTTTTATCAAATTGATGAGTCAGCAATTCGATTTAAAGTTAAGTGTTGATCAAATGCAGAATTACGCTCGCAAGCTCGGTGCTGATTGCGCCTTTTTTGTAGAGAGCAAACCAGTGTTTGCTTTTGAACTGGGCGATGAGTTTGAACCGATCAAACTCGATTTATCAAAATATAAAATTGTATTGGTGATGCCGCCAACCCAGGTGTCAACGGCTGAAGCTTATCGTGGCGTAAAACCTACGCCGATCAAGACGACGTTATATGAGTTGATAGATCTACCGGTCGCGCAATGGAAAAAATATATCAAAAATGATTTCGAGGAATCGATATTTAAAAACCATATTATGATTCGTGGAGTGAAGGCTGCCTTGTACGAAGCCGGTGCATTATTCGCCAGCATGAGTGGAAGTGGGGCATCCGTTTTTGGGATATTTGAAAATACACCCGACCTCTCACACCTGGAAGAAGAGAACCAGGTGTTTTATGATATTTAGTAGGATTGTCATTCTGAGCGTAGTCGAAGAATCTGTAAACTGGTTAACGCTCGTACATATTCTTCGACTACGCCCAGAATGACAAGTTGGATTTATGCTCCGGCATCTTCACTAACGCCGCGGGATATACCTTCCACCCAATCACTCTCGCCCCAGCCTTTGGCTACTGCTGATTGCAGCCTGTTGTGAACCAAAGATACAGTAGGCATAGGGGTGAGGCTTGCCTGCGATAATTTGAGGGCAAGGCGGGCATCTTTAAAGCCTAATTTAGTTTTGAAACCGACCGGCTCAAATTGTTTGTTAGCAATGAGCTTGCCATAGTTTTGAAAGATCGGCGCAGCGAAAAGGGTCGAGCCAAAAAAGTCGGCAACCTGCGCGCGATTTAGTCCATTCTTCTCGGCAAGGGTATAGGCCTCCGCCATCATTTCCATAGATACCATGATCATGAAATTGCCCGCTACTTTAACCACATTGGCGCCGCTTACTTTTTCGCCGAAATCGGTGATGCGCTGCCCAAGGCATTCCAAAATTGGTTTGGCTATTTCTTTAGCTTCGGCTTCGCCAGAGATGCATATAAATAATTTCTTCGCTGCGGCTGCGTCAGGGCGGCCAAATACCGGCGAGGCGATATAAGTGCTGCCTGAATTTTTGTGAAGCTTATAGAGATCCTCAGCGGTGTCAGGAGCGATGGTGCTCATGGAAATATGTACACCGCCCGTTGGAAAGGTTTTTAAAATACCCTCTTTGCCAGTAACAGCCTCTTTGAGCACTTCGTCTTCCGAAAGTATGCTGATCAATATTTTTACACCATCGGCGGCTTCTGCCGGCGTCCTGCAAATGGCGATAGACGTTGAGTCCAGCTCCTCTGTTTTTAATGTAGTGCGATTGTAAACCTGTAAATGATAACCCGCATCGATTAGGTTTTTTGCGATGGGCATACCCATGTTGCCAAGTCCGATAAATCCTATTTTCTTTTCCATGTGTTAATTTATATATTCCTTATCCTCGTCGCTTAGTGTATTGGGGTCTTCGCGCTGATGTTCGCCCTCAATAAAAGTTCCACCCAGTTTTTTTACACGAGAGGGCCTGCCAACTAAAACGCCTAAAATAAACGCGATAACAGAAATGGCTGTCATCATAACAAGTTTAGACATCCGGAAGGTGGCCCACAAAAATGAGAAGCTTACAGGTTCGGTATTTTGCATCAATACGATTGTGAGCATTACTGTGATCAGGATTACAACGATGGTTTTTATTCTCATGATTTTTGATGTTCTATTGTTTACAATATCCGCTTTTTAATGGTGTTTTGGAAATGTGTTTTAGACCTGGTCTGCTATGCTCCTAATAAATCGCTCTATTAAATAAACTCTCTTTTTAATGAATGAAATGTCAGTGTTGCAAAATGTCAATTAATGCTATTGGCTGAGGGATGATGGTGGCTAAGTAAATTTGATTGAGCGTGCGAATTTTTCAGAAATCAGTTTTTGAAAAATGATCGAATAGGCAATCATTTTTATCAATATAGATTTTTTCCTCCCTGCCGTCAGTTTATCAACTTCTTCCTTTTTTGAGTTCAATACACTTTGATTGATTAGTTTGGTTAAATTTCAAATCGCGTATTTAAACTTTAATTTATTATGTATAAAGTACTGATTATTAAGTTTTTATTAGTGTTAATTTATTTAATAAACAAGTTTTACTAAAAAAAATAGCAATTTGAGTTTAAAGACAAGTTGGTTTTTTAAACCTTCTCTTTGGTTGTAGTCTATAATTATGTTGATTTTTAATATGTTATAATATATTAGTTTTTATGTATTTCAATTTTTAATTCAATTTTTTATTGAAAATACAAGTTGGTTTTTATTAAAATGGAGTTGGGAATATAATTAGGTTTCGATACACTAATGATTTTATGAAATTGCCCTTAAATCGATTATTCTGAGTGGGATGGTATAAACTTATGCTGGTGGAATTAAGCGCTGAGAAACGCTTAAAATGTGCCATGTGTATACCGACTTCTTATCCCCTATTAGGGTAACCGTATACATTATTTAAAAAATCAGGGATTTGGAGCAAGAAAACTAAAGCTGCAAAGATGGAAATTATCTGGTCTTGCGTTTCGTAATTTGCTTTTGAGCTACGGGATAAAGAAAGATAGTAGATAAAATTATCAGCGCCCCGAGCCAAAAACCTGGCTTTAATTTGTGCAATTCGCCAAACAAAATAAAGGCCAGAATGATGCCATACACCGGCTCAAGGTTGGTAATAAGCGCTACTTTGAATGCCGAAAATTCCTTCATTACAGATACTCCGGCAACGTAGGCAAGCGAGGTGCAGATGGTGCCGAGGATCAATAAATAGCCAATATCTGAGTTCTGTAAAACCATACCCTGGCCGAATCCATGAGTGAAAAATAGGTAAGCTGTTATCCATACAAAAGCTCCAGAAAGCTCATAAAACGCAATAACCGGTGCTTCTATTTGCTTTACCTGGCGAGCGTTTATAATAGAAAAAAGGCTTGCGCACATGGCGCTAATTAGGCCTAAAATGATTCCCTTAGTGTATTGCGTTTCAAATTCAAAAATTAATAGAATCCCGACAATGATGAAAATACCAGCAATAACCTCCAGTTTTGAGATGCGGGTTTTATTAATTATTGGCTCAAAAATGGCGGTGAAAAGTGTGATGGAAGATAGGCAAACCAGCGTTACAGAAACGGTGGAAGCCTTAATAGAAGCGAAAAAAAGTATCCAGTGGCCGCCTACTAAGGCTCCGGTAAATACCAATTTTAACAATGTATTTCTATTAACCTTGATGGTATTTTTGTTGAATTTGAAATATAAAAACAAAGAAATTGCCGCGATCACTACCCTATACCACACCAATTGCACAGCCTCAATAGTGATTAGTTTACCCAAAATACTGGTAAATCCCCAGATGAAAACAGTAAAATGAAGGATTAAAAGGTTTTTATTGATGCCTGCAGGCGTGTCGTTTTCGGGCATTATTTAGGTGCTTTATACAGCAAATATAAGCCTAATAAGCCAAATAATATGTTGGGTACAAACGCTGCCATTAACGAGGACATGGTGCCTTTTTCTGCAAAAACAAAGGCGAATTTATCCACTATAATGAATGCGAAGCATAATATAATGCCTATACCCAATGGCAATCCAATACCACCACGTACTTTTTGCGACGATAAGGCAACGCCTATAAGCATCAATACAAAAGTTGAAAATGGGTATATAAAACGCCTGTATTTCTGATAAAGCATATTGTTTAATACACCAGATCCGCGTATTTTTTCCTTGGCTATAGCTATGTTTAATACTCTTAAACTCATGGCATCATAGCTGTCATCATGCAACACATCAAAGTCAGCTGGTACCATATCTAAGGTTGTATCCTTAGTTACGCCTAAAATTTGACGCTCGTGTAAACCGTTTACATACCTTATAGTGCAGTTATTTAATTTCCACTGTCTTTTAAGTGAATCGTAGGTAATGGTAGGGGCGTATAGCTTTTCTTTTAGATCATCACCATTGAATTTTTCCAAAATAAAGGTATACCCGGTATGCACATCCTGCTGGTATGATTCAAGATAAACGTAAGTATGGTTGTCCAGTTTTAAATGTACTTGGCTCTTGGTGGGGTCTTGATCGCCATTGAATCCGTGTGAATTTTCAAAGTCGATTTTTAACTTATTGGTGTATGGAATGAGGTAAACATTGGCAAAAAATGATACAATAAATATGAGTGTGGCGGCAATAAAATAAGGTCTTAAAAACCGGTTGAAACTCGCTTTTCCACTTAGAATCGGAACGATTTCTGTTTGGTTAGCCATCTTCGCTGTAAAGAAGATTACCGCCAAAAAGTTGATAAGGGGCGATAACATATTGATGTAAAATGGTATAAAGCCAGCGTAATATTGGAATGCTATTTCGTATAATGTGGCATGTTTAGAAAGGAAATTATCAAGGTGTTCAGATATATCAAACACAACAGATATCACTATAAAAATACCCAGGGTAAACACGAATGTACCCAAGTATTTATTGATGATGTATCTATCAATAACTTTAACGTATCTGTTATATAATTCCTTCATAAACCCCCTCTAAATTTCCCCCGGTAGGGGAGACTTTATTGTGATTTTCTTTAATTGCCCTCCCTACCGGGGAGGTTTGGGTGGGGCCTATAACCGTTCACCCAGTCGTTTTACCATTACCTGCTTCCAGTTATAAAACTCTCCGCTTATTATTTTTTCCCTTGCTTCTTGTACCAGCCACAGGTAAAAGTGCAGGTTGTGCAAGGTAGCTATTTGCGCACCAAGCATTTCGCCGCTATGTATTAAGTGCCTTAAATAGGCCTTAGTGTATGCTTTGTCTGCAAACAGGTCACTATCGGCCTCAATTGGTGAAAAATCGTTCTTCCACTTCTCATTTTTTATGTTGATGATACCATTTTTAGTGAATAACATGCCGTTGCGGGCATTACGGGTAGGCATTACGCAGTCAAACATATCAATACCTAACGCGATATTCTCCAAAATATTTACCGGTGTGCCAACACCCATCAAATAACGTGGTTTTTGCTCCGGTAATATATTACATACAATTTCTGTCATAGCGTACATCTCTTCAGCAGGTTCTCCTACTGAAAGTCCGCCAATGGCATTGCCCTCGCGCTCAAATGAAGCAATAACTTCTGCCGATCTCACCCTCAAATCTTTATAAACCGAACCCTGTACTATAGGGAAAAATGTTTGACTATAGCCATACTTAGGTTCGGTACTATCAAATCGGTCGCAGCAGCGTTTAAGCCAGCGATGGGTCATCTCTATCGAGCGCTTGGCGTAGTTATAATCACAAGGGTAGGGCGTACACTCATCAAAGGCCATAATAATGTCCGCGCCGATGGTGCGTTGTATATCTATCACATTCTCAGGCGTAAATAAATGTTTGGAGCCATCAATATGCGAGCGGAAGGTAACACCTTCCTCCTTAATCTTACGTACTTCGGTAAGCGAATACACCTGGTAACCACCACTATCGGTTAAAATAGGACCCTCCCAGCCGTTAAATTTATGCAGGCCACCTGCCTGCTCAATAGTATTAAGCCCCGGCCTTAAGTATAAATGGTAGGTATTTCCTAATATAATTTGCGCCTTAATATCGTTTTTTAGCTCATGCTGATGCACGGCCTTTACGGTACCCGCCGTACCAACCGGCATAAAAATAGGCGTTTGTATAGTTCCGTGATCGGTAGTGATCTCACCCGCGCGGGCTTTTGAATGCGGATCCTGGGCTGTTAAATTAAATTTCATGTAAGGGTGCAAAATTAGCAAATTTATCAGCATCTACAGATGGAAATATTCACCCCGAAAACAAGCAAGATCCCGTGCCGTTCCACTGAAACCCATGAAACACTTGGTACATTTGGTACACTTTCTACCCCAAAAATGCCCTAAAAAGTACCAAAAACGGCGATATTACAACCCAAATTCGCTTCATTTTACCTAAAAACAGCCGATTTTAGCTCCAAAAACGCTTAAAAACGATCATTTTTTGATCATTTTCAGCCATTTTCTGCACAAAAATTGCAGGTTTTTACAGCGGTTATACCCGGTTCTTGTTCCAAAGTGAAACAGTTTATTAGGGCCAAAACCACTCATCCCCGACAGTCCACCAGCTTCAGCCGAAAACGGGCAGAACAATGCTGGCCTCGTGCGACTGCAGGGCATAGGAAATTTTTACTGAAGCGCAGGCAAAGAGTGGCGAAGCAATGGGTAAATGTTTCCAGCCCCGGTTCTGCCTGTTTTGCAGGGCAAGGCCTAGTGCGCAAAGAAGCCTTCGGACTGACTTGAATTTTTGGTCCTTTTGTTTCAAGACAAAGGAATAGCCCCATGCCGCGGCAATGAGCGGCAACCGAAAATAATTCCGATCCACACCGCACTGTAATTGAGTGCAGGTATGAAACCCATGCACGAAAAAGTTTGCTTTGTAAAAAAAAGCATCATAGTAAACTAATGTAATCAGGAGTATATGGACTCTTTAACCCGAATAAGTACAGTTTGATAACGCCTGTGCTAAAAACGAATTAATAACATTTATAATATGGTTAATATCAAAGGGCTTGCTTATAAACGCATCAGCTTTGCAGCGTGCCGCTATTTTTTCGACACCATTAACTGCCGAAAATAAGATCACAGGGATGTCGACGGTTTCCGCTTTGCTTTTTAATTCCAGGCAAATATCGCTGCCTTTTTTATCAGGCAACCATTCATCTAACAAAATCAGGTCGGGGTTATGATAGGTAATATCTGTAACCCCAACAATATCTACCATGCCAATGAGATCAAAACTTTCATCTTCCAAAACAATTTTTAATATGCTTTGGAGCTCAATATCGTCATCAATAAATAATACCTTACACTTCATGGTAAAAGGTTTAGTGTTAATGTGCTATTCGTCAATTGGGATCTGTTTTTTTTCTATCGGTGCTTCTTGTTCAAAATCGCCGGGCCTGCCTAGCAGGGTAAAAGACTCAGCCACAATTTCTGTAGTATACTTTTTTAACCCATTCTTGTCGTCGAATGATCTTGTGCGGCATTTACCCTCCATGTATATAAGCCTGCCTTTTTTAAGCATTTTTTCAGCCGCTTCGGCAAGTCCCCGCCACATTACTATGTTATGCCATTCGGTTTGTTCAATCTTTTCGCCATTTTTAATGATGGTTTCTGATGTCGCTAACGGAAAGCTTAGAACAGCGACGTTATTTTGCAGGTATCTTAAATCAGGATCCTTTCCTAAATGACCGACCAGGATAACCTTGTTAATGCCAGACATGTTGACGATATAAGGTGTCAATTACCGGACTATCGTCTTTTAGAGTTGTTTTTGTGTATTGCCTATAGGTAAGTAAATACGGATGTCGCGTGCGTTGAAAATTCATTGCTAATTTGTTAAGTAAAAGGTAAATCAGAAAAATAAAACCGGGAACGGCAGCAATAAATAGTGGAATAATGGGTTATATGAGTATCTTAATACTAAGTTAAATAATTTAATTATAAATATCGAATGAGCGATAAAGTTTATTTTTATTTTCGTTTCATTGGCTATATGACAAAATTGAAATGCAGCTTTTCCACAATGGTTAAATGTGGAAACTTAGCGGAATTAAACTGCTGTAATTCCGCTGATTTTTAACAAATTTGGTGTTTATTATATCATTGTTTGGAAACGTATATAAAGGAAGCATCATTTCTGCTTTTTCAGTTCTGTTTTATTATTCAGCTGTATTATCTAATTAACAATTACAGTAGGCTTGCCGGCTATAAACCACTTGAGGATCTGCTGCCCGTAAATATCCCCATTTCGGTAATTATCAGTGCGCGAAACGAGGCTAAAAATCTACAACATTATCTTCCCTTTATCCTGGAACAAAATTATCCCGACTACGAAGTTGTGGTAATAAACGACTGTTCTCATGATTCTTCCGATACAGTCTTAGAGGTTTTTCAGGAAATGTATCCTCATCTAAAAGTAGTTACCATTACTGAGCACGACCGTTTTAAGACTGGTAAGAAATTTGCATTAACACTAGGTATTAAAGCGGCAAAAAATGAGCACTTGTTATTTACAGATGCTGATTGTATGCCCGGCTCAGTTAATTGGATAACCCGAATGGCCTCAAACTTTACCACGCCTGCACAAATTGTTTTAGGTTATGCACCTTATAACAGGAGTAAGAGTTTTTTGAACGCTCTTATCAGGTTCGAAGCTGTAAAAGCTGCCGTTAATTATTTTTCGGCGGCGCTCAATGGCGATCCTTATATGGGTGTTGGGCGTAACCTGGCTTATACTAAAACGCTGTTTTTTAGTGCCAAAGGTTTCGCCTCGCATATGCATTTAATGGCTGGTGATGACGATTTGTTTGTAAACCAGCATGCCACAGAAGATAATACAACGATTGAATTGCATCCCGAAGCTTTTACCTATACCGATGCCAAAACCAATTTGTCATCATGGTACAAACAGAAAAAGCGCCACTTTGGTGTAGGTAAATATTACAAAAATGAACATCGCAGAATGTTGAGTATTGATGCGGCTAGCGGCTATTTATTCTATGTTTTGTTGATTATATGCCTTATATTTAGCTTCGAGCCCATGCTTGTATTGGGGATATTTATATTCAGGCTGATATTGCAAATAGTAATTTACAGCAAAACTTTTAAAAAGCTGGAGGCCAATGATTTGTTATGGTATTTGCCCGGACTTGACTTTTGCTATTACATATATATAAATACATTCGGACTACTAGCTACTTTTATTAAGACCACCCAATGGAAATAAACGCAAACTTTACCGAGAACGCGAAGAACGATTTTCACCTGGTGGTGAAGGCGCGCGAGGGCAACCAAAAAGCCTATGCCGACCTGATGCATCGCTACAAAGACTCCATTTATTTTATGGTGCTTAAAATGGTTAACAACAAGGAGGACGCTATGGACCTTACTGTTGAAACTTTTGCCAAAGCCTTTGAAAAGTTGGAAAAATATCAACCCGATTATGCCTTTAGTACCTGGCTTTTCCGTGTGGCTACTAACAATTGTATCGACTTTATCCGTAAAAAGAAGCTAAACACCACCTCTATACATGGTATGATGGATGATGATGGCGAGGATAAAACGTTGCAAATTAAAGCGGATGTACTAAACCCGGAAGAAGCATCTATCAAAAAGCAACAAACTGAAGAGCTAAAGCTATTGATAGAGAATTTACCGCTACGTTACCGCAACCTGATCACACTTAGATACTTTGATGAATTATCTTACGAGGAGATCGCCCAACAGCTCGACTTACCTTTGGGTACGGTGAAAGCGCAATTATTCAGGGCGCGTTACTTGTTAGGAAACATTCTTAACCGTTTAAACAGGGATGACATCTAATATTCTCCTAAAATATTTCCCCAACATTACCCCGCAACAGCAGCAGCAGTTTGAACAATTGCCGGAGTTGTATAACTTTTGGAATAACCAGATCAATGTTATCTCACGCAAGGATATTGACCAGCTTTACGAACGCCATGT
Organism: Mucilaginibacter tundrae; assembly: GCF_013408825.1. Taxonomy (GTDB): domain Bacteria; phylum Bacteroidota; class Bacteroidia; order Sphingobacteriales; family Sphingobacteriaceae; genus Mucilaginibacter. Next base: position 445,888 of record NZ_JACCBZ010000003.1, on the reverse strand, counting down.
GTTGCACTCACTAGGCATAGCCAAAGTGATTAATTTTTTACCCGGCGAAAACGTGCTTGATGTAGGTACCGGAGGCGGTTTTCCGGGTATACCATTGGCTATTCTTTTCCCGGAAACACAGTTTTTTTTGGTCGATTCTATCGGTAAAAAAATTAAAGTAGTTAAAGAAGTAGCTTCAGCAATTGGCCTCCAAAATCTGAAAGCTGAACATCTTCGCGCCGAACAAGTTGATGAAAAATTTGATTTTGTAGTATCGCGTGCGGTAACCCGCTTAAAGGAATTTTATCCCTGGGTAAAAGGTAAATTCAATAAAGAATCAAGAAACACATTGACTAATGGTATACTGTACCTAAAAGGTGGAGATCTTGAAGAAGAAATTGCCGAATCGGGTTTAACCGTTCAGCAATTCTATCTTAAAGATTATTTCGACGAGGAGTTTTTCGAAACCAAGCAGGTCATCTACGTAAAAGCTTAGTTAATTGAAGCGATTACGCTGCCTTTTATATCCCCATTATGTGTATTTATAAATTCCGACAAAGTCAGGAAGCTCCCTGATTAACAGGCTTTTCCTGATTTTGTGAAGAAACCGGGGATTGAGGGCCAGGTTGGCAGTAGCTTTGTAGTTTTAACTGGTGCGGGCGAGTGCGGCGACGGGCGATTGTAAACTTTAGGTTGCGAAGGGACAGGTGGTGGTGGTGGAGCAAGTTTTAACTTTTTTGCCGACGGAACTGACGGTGGTGGCGGTGGCAAAAGTTTTACAGTCATCAATTTTCCGCTTGGAAATTTATAACCGTATTTATCAAGCAACATTTTACGCTCGCTAATTGAAACTTTTTCATCATAATACGTGTGTTTACTACCGTCTTTTTCGGTTATAACCACCTTCTTAGATACAGCCCCATTGTGATTAGTGATATCTTCGACCACATCATACCCCTTAGTAGTTGTATAGGCATTATTATAATTAGTAACATTATTGTTAGCGATAAAATGTACATGTTTAGGCGTATCAACTTCATCACCTGAAATAATATTAACTACAATGCCTTCTTTCTTTAGATCTTCGATGGCTTTATTACTTAAGTTACGGGCAGTGTAATACTTAACCGAACCATTCGCATATTGGTGACTAAACTTATCCGTTATAACCGATACCCCGTGTTGGGTAACCAACAAACGGTTCACAGGCTCTGCAACTTGCGGGCTTTTATTATTCTTGTTTATACGGTGCGGGGCAATATCAATAAATCCGTAATTTTTACTGAATGCGAGCGTTGACGCACATAGCAGTCCGCCGCAAATGGGTACTGCCAGCAGGTATTTTAGCCTTGCCAAGTTACCTGAACGTTGTTGGTTTAACATAATGATCCTCTTTTTTAACAGGTTATAATTGAAAAATGAATGCGTAACGGAGGAGCCGCTAAGCCCATAAGCATTGTTAACCAAAAAGGTTGAATAGGCGAGGGCGCCACTTTCTGCCATGGCAGTTTGTTCGTCGGCTATGTATTCGTGTATGGCCTTAAGGCTATGCTGCACCAAATAAACAAACGGATTAAACCAGTTAACTATTTTTAAAAGCTCAATAAAAACAATATCAACCGAATGCTTTTGGGTGATGTGCACCAGTTCGTGCTTAATAATAGTATCTGTTTTTTCGGTATTGGTACCGATGAACAGGAAGTTAAAGAACGAAAATGCGGTGTTAGATCCGTCAATATAAACCAGTTTGTAACTATTGCCGGTATTTGCGACATTAGTCCTCGTCAGCTTAAACAGCTGGTAAATTTTTACCAAAAATACGATCAGTAATATAACAACACCAGTAAAATACAGGTCAATTAAGCCATCTTGCCAGGTAAATTCGTGCGCTGTAGGGGCGGTGTTTACAACAGGAATTGCAGAAACCTGTGCAGGCGATAATAGTACAATATCTACCAACTGTGGTGCTTCAGCAGGTTTTAAAAATCCCACCTGTACTAGCGGGATCAAAAAGGAAATAACTGATGTGCCCAGCAAATAAATGCGCTTTAATAAATAATGCGTGTCTCTGCTTAGAAATAAACAATAAGCAAGGTAAAACAAGCCTAAATATAAATTTGCCTCTACTAAATAATGCAGCCAGTTCATTTCTTCTTGGTTTTAAGGTTATCAATTAGCTTGGTTAGTTCATCCAGTTCATTTATATCCAGCTTCTTTTCATCAGCGATAAACGATACCAGGCTTTTGTACGAATTATTAAAGTAGCTCTTCATCATCTTATCAAACGTGAATTTTTTATATTCCGCCTCGCTAATAACAGCGAAGTACACATGCGAATTGCCATAAGCCTTGTGATCCACAAAACCTTTACCCTCCAAAACCCTAACCACCGTTGATACTGTGTTATATGCAGGCTTTGGCTCCGGTATTTGCTCAATTATATCTTTTACAATTGCTTCATTTAGTTGCCAAAGTATCTGCATTACTTGCTCTTCTGCTTTAGTCAGCTCTTTTATTTTCATTTAAACTATTTTTATAGTTCAATAAAGGTATAAACTATATTTATAGTTTCCAAACTATTTTTATAGTTTTTTATTTTTTACCGTTAAATAGATAGGATTTTCTATTTTAGCGGTACTTATTCCTTATGTCTATACTTCACCAGGTTGCACTCACTTATTTAAAAAATGTTGGCCCTACAATAGCAAAATCAATGATTAGCCATTTTGGTAGCGCCGAACGGATCTTCACTGTACCCAAAGGTAAATTGTTAGGTGTACCGGGTATCGGCCCGAAAACTTTCGAACTACTTAACTTAAGCGAAGCGCTCCGCCAGGCCGAAACAGAGTTGAAATTCATAGAGAAAAACGGCATAGATGTGATCTTTTATACTGATCCGCGCTACCCCAAACGCTTAAAGATTTGTAATGATTCACCGGTATTATTGTTTTCTAAAGGGAATGCCGATTTAAATAACCAGCGTATTATTAGTGTGGTGGGTACCCGAAACGCTACCGAGTATGGCAAACAATTATGCCAGCAATTAGTAGAAGAATTACAGCCTTATAATGTGTTAATTGTTAGTGGTTTGGCTTATGGAATTGACGTTTGTGCCCATAAGGAATGCGTTAAGCTTGATATGCCAACGGTAGGAGTGTTGGCACACGGACTGGATAAATTATACCCAAGTCAGAACAAAGCAATTGCCGAAAAGATGATAGCGAATGGCGGATTATTAACTGAATATCCTTCAGGAACTATCCCCGACAGGGAAAATTTTCCGCAACGTAACCGCATAGTAGCGGGTATAGCTGATGCTACAGTAGTGATCGAAGCAAGTGTAAAAGGCGGCGCGTTAATTACCGCGGAAATAGCCAACTCCTACAATCGGGATGTATTTACATTCCCTGGACGGGTGGGCGACGAGTTTTCCGAAGGTTGCAATTTCCTGATCCGCCATAATAAAGCGGCTATTCTTACCAATCCGGCTGATCTGGCGAACAGTTTAGGTTGGGAAAAAGCGGAAGGTTCATCAAATACCGATCATCAATTGACCTTACCCATAGATTTGTCGACAGAAGAATTAATGATTTTTGACCTCATTCGCCAGCATAAATCACCCTTAGCAATTGACGATTTGACCATAAAAGCAAATATCCCGATGAGCCAGTTAGCTATGACTTTATTAAATATGGAAATGCAAGGCTACATCCGCTCGCTACCCGGAAAAACTTATTTAGTGAACTAGATCAGCGGTTAGGTTCGTCGTAATAAGTTAATTCGCCCATTTCCATACTTAATGCTTGCCAATCATCTTCATCAAATTCAATTAAAGCGACGGCACAGGTAGGAACATCTTTAATCTTCCCGGTTAAATAATATAATATCTGGCTTATTCCGGGATTATGGCCAACTATCGCCACAAAATCTCGATCTTCTGGTAAATGGTTGATAATATGCAACAAACCATTTTCACTGGCATCATATATCTTATCATCGGTTTCAATCTCGTGACTTAACAGATGCTCCGAAAATATATTAGCAGTAGTATGCGTACGCAAGGCAGGGCTGGATATAATTAATGTTGGTTTAATATCTTCAGCAACAAGGCGCTGAGCCATAATAGTCGCATCCTGCATGCCCTTTTCTGTCAAAGGTCGTTCAAAATCCGAATACTTATTTTCATGCTCAGCTTTTGCGTGGCGTATCAGCAGTAATTTTTTCATGGCTTTGTGGTATACTTACTTAAGTGTTCAATTACTGTTTTTGTTTCGATGCGGTATAAACAAGCATAATCCCCTCTGAAACAAGGCTTATCACCATATACAGAACAAGGCCTGCATTCAATATTATCAGCAACAATATCATCCTCTGATTGCCCGTAACCCAGGAAACCCGCAAAATGGTGTGTCGCGCCCCAAATAGAAACCACAGGCGTACCCACCAGCGAAGCCATATGCATTCCTGCCGAATCCATACTCAACATCACATCAAGCTGGCTGATCAGCGCAAGCTCCTGCTCAATATTCAACTTCCTTACAACCGAAACAACGTTTGAATATCTCAGCGCCCACTCATTGCAAATTGCCAGCTCCGAATCCGACCCGCCGAATAAAAAAACGGTAACAGCCTGTTTAGTTAACTCGCTGATTACGTCTTCCATCTTCTCCAGTGGGAAGATTTTCCCTGTATGTTTCGCAAATGGACTTATGCCAATCCAAGTATTAGTTTTATTACCAGTAATTTTTGTAATGTCTTCCGTCAAGTCCTTTGGTTCCTTAACTAATTCATAACTCAAGGTTAGCGAAAATCCAAGCTCACGAAATACATCCGCATAGCGTTCAGTAGTACGTTTTAATGGTTTAAGTATTTTGTTAGGGAAACGCGTTAGTAGCTTTTTTTCTTCCCTGCCTTTGTTGATATATGAATATGGTACACCAGAGAGTCGGAATAATCTGCGCAATACCTTAGTGCGTAAACTGCCATGCAAATCAGCAAATCCGGCAAAGTTTTGTTGTTTTTTAAGCTGATTGTAAAGCTTTATTATCCCACCAAAACCTTTAAATTCCTTATCCAGATTAGCGCGAAAATATGTTAAACGGGGGATGTTATTAAAGAAACCGGCAAATTGCGGCCTCGATACATAGGTTATTTCAATACCAGGGTTTTGATCCAAAAGCGCTTTCAAAACAGGTACCGTCATCGCCACATCGCCCATCGACGAGAAACGTGATACCAGTATATGCTTTGGCCCCGGCATTACTTCTTGTTATTATACAAAACAGGGTTCAAATTTGGGTCATTGTACATCTTCATCTGGCGATAAACCCTCATGTATTTATCACCTTTTTCAATGTCTTCCAGCAATTCATCAATAGCTAACGACAGGTCAACTTGCTGTTGTAACAGCACTGATAACTTCTCGCTGCACTGCAATAAATGATATTCGCTGGCATCAGTACGGGTGCTTTCCTCCTGCATGTGATACACCTTCAGCGCCAAAATCGATAGCCTGTCAATAGCCCATGCGGGGCTTTCGGTATTGATCTTTGCCGTTGGCAATGCTACAATATCCTTGTATTTCTCGTAAAAATAGGAGTCTATAACCTCCACAATATCCGTACGGTCCTGATTTGATTTATCAATGCTGCGCTTCCATTTGATTACTTCCGATGAATCGATATTGGGGTTACGGATCTCATCTTCCATATGCCATTGCGCGGTATCGATCCAGCATTTGGTATACAAAATGTGGTCAATAGTACCTGCTTCATACGGACTATCGATCACTTTAAAAATATCATTGTACTGATGATAATCAGAAACTACCTGCTCAAAAATACGGTTGCATTGCGCACTAATCATGGTTGCAAAGGTAATGGTTTATTTTATTCCGTCGCTTTTGAGTTTAGCCTCTTTTCTTTTCAAAAACCTGCGTCATTGCCGGGAGCGATAAGGCATTTAAACACCTGTCTTTTGATAAGCCACCTTTACGGGCCACCAATATCCCGAAATGCATATCTAAAAATCCCTCATTCCGGTGAGCGTCAGGATTTACAGATAACCAAACACCTTTTTCGAGCGCGTATTGGTGCCAGCGCCAATCCAGATCAAGGCGGAAAGGGTTGGCATTTATCTCAATTACCACATTATTCGCCGCGCAGGCATCTATAACTTTTTTATAGTTGATAGGGTAGCCCTTGCGACTTAATAATAATCTCCCCGTTGGGTGCCCTAAAATGGTGGTGTATGGATTTTCAACAGCTTTAATAATTCTTGCAGTAGCTTTTTCCTCATCCATTTTTAGGTTGGAGTGTACCGATGCCACTATAAAATCAAACTTTTTCAATATCTCTTCCGGGTAATCCAGCGATCCATCATTTAAAATATCTGATTCTATACCTTTAAATATTTTAAAACCATCTAATTTTTTATTCAGATGATCGATTTCTTCCTGTTGTTGCAAAACGCGTTCAATACTTAACCCCTTTGCATAGAATGCGCTTTTACTGTGATCACACATACCCAGGTATTCCAGCTTTAAGGTATCTCTGCAATACAAGGCCATTTCTTCAATGGTATTTACACCATCACTCCACGTGCTATGGTTGTGCAAAGTTCCTTTAAGGTCATTATAACTGATCAACTGAGGAAGATTATTGTTTTCAGCCTTTGCTATAAAAGTATCACCCTCCCGTAACTCAGGTTTTATAAATTCTAAACCCGCTTTTACATAAATAAGTTCCTCGTTAGCAGGTTGGTCTAGCTCATCATTAATGCGTGCTAAAACTGCTTTGGTGTGTTCGTCGCTACCCGTTTGCATGAAAAGTTCTTCATAAAAATAGCGCTTCTCCACACAAATAATATCAACCAACAGGCCATTAGCCAGTTCTCCGTTAATATGGTTCGCATTTACTGTGATATTTTGTAAGATGCTCGATTTAGAGAAGGTGTCGAAAGCCAAATGCTGATCTCTGCTTCCTAAAATAATAACCAATTCGCTTATTATTTCACAAAGCCTGCGGTATTCGCCGGCGAATTCAACCAGGGCGTCAACAAAAATGGTTTTAATTTCATCCAGCAGGTCGTTAGCTTCCTGCGTTACTTGCGCATATAAGAATTTCCCGTTACTCGCCATCCTGAATTCAATAGCTTTCCTGATCTCTTCCTGCGTTTTCAAGCCAAAACCTTTCGCTTCTATCAATCGGTTTTCATTACACGCATAATACAATTCGCCGGTATTCTCAATGCCAAGTTCTTTCCAAATAATAGCTACTTTTTTTGGGCCGATACCTTTTATACCCATCATCTCCACAACGCCTTCCGGGGTAGCGGCCAATAGATCTTCCAGATCGGTCATGGTGCCGGTTTCTACCAGTTCATGTATCTTGGCGGCTGTACTTTTACCAATACCTTCAACCTTTTCCAGTTCGGCCAACGTTTTTCCGGCAACGGAAAAAGGGAGTTTATCAACCTTAAATGCCGCGTTAGCTATCGATTTTATCTTAAACGGATTGACCTCATGTAGTTCCATGAGTTGCGATAAAAGGCGAAGTCTGCGGGCTATTGGTTTATTTTCCATGGTAGATTTACAACAGTAAAAATAAAAAAAGCCGCTCGTAAAAGCAGCTTTTTAAAATAATTCTTGTGGAGCTTAATTAATCATAATATCATAAGGCAACCTGGTTTGCGGTGTCCGCATCATCTGGGTTACACCTTTAATTTGCTCATAGTATTTATAATTATCACCTAATTCTGATTTGATAGCGCGGGTTTTCATCTCTACATTAAAGTTCGATCCGAATTTATCCAGAAAGCTTTTTTGCTCCGGATATTCAATCAGTTTATAATCACTCAGCTTAGCCATTTTTGCCGCGCTGTTTATCGCATCATTAATATTCCCAAGGCGATCTACCAAACCAATTTTTATAGCTTGCGCACCTGTCCACACACGGCCCTGGCCAATACTGTTAATATAAGCCTGTGTTTTGTGCCGGCCTGCCGCTACCGCTTTGGTGAAATCATCATAGCCATGGTTTACCTGGTTTTGCAATATAGCACGCTCATCAGGCGAGAGCGGTTTGCTGATATCGCCCAGATCGGCGTATTTACCGGTAGTTACACCATCAAACGTGATACCTAATTTATCGTTAAACAATTTCTGCATATTAGGCAGAATAGCAAATATACCTATCGACCCGGTGATAGTATTCGGCTCAGCAAAAATAGAATCCGCGGCACATGAAATATAATAACCACCGGATGCAGCCAGATCACCCATAGAAACAATAATAGGTTTTGCCTTTTTTGTCAGCATTACTTCACGCCATATCACATCCGAAGCGAGTGAACTGCCACCCGGTGAGTTTACACGTAATACAACTGCTTTAATTTTATTGTCTAATCTTGCTTTGCGCAAAGCTTTTGAGATTCTTTCGGAACCAATAGTGTTATCATCACCGTCGCCGCCGTTTATTTCACCTGATGCATAAATAATAGCGATCCTGTTTTTCGATGAACTGTTTTTATCGTTACTGTCATCATCTTTATCTGCATCGCTCTTGGTATAATCTTTTAATTCTATGCTTGGTACGGTTGATTTCTTTTCAGTTCCTGTGCGATCCTTCAATTCATCTAAAATTTCGTCCTTATATTTCAAACCGTCAACCAACTTGTATTTCAACGCGTCTTCGGGAAATTGTATAGATAAATTGTTAGCGTAGTTAAACAGCGAGTCCTTACTGATATTACGGCTTTTTCCAATATTGGTTAAAAAATGGTCGTAAAGCGAACCTAAATAGGAGGTAACCTGCAAACGGTTTGCATCACTCATTTTGGTAAGGAAAAGCGGTTCAACAGCGCTCTTATAAGTACCAACTTTAATGATTTGTGCTTCTATGCCTAATTTATCCAAGGCCCCTTTTAAAAAGGTGATTTGCGAGCTGAAACCTTTAAACTCAAATATGCCTTTGGGGTTTATATATACTTTATCGGCTACTGATGCTAAATAATAAAAGCTTTGGGTATAAACCTCAGCATAAGCAATAATAAATTTACCCGATTTTTTAAAGTCGATAAGCGCGTTACGTATTTCTTCAACAGTAGCCTGTTGTGATTCTATATAGCTTTCATCCAAAAATATCCCCTTGATGTTGTCATCCGTTTTAGCTTTTTTAATGTCAGCTAAAATATCATTCAAACCAACATCCTTATTATCATCCAGCCCTAAAAATGACAACCCGGCTAAAGGGTTATTGGGCGTACGCTCCGGAATGTTCCCATTAAATGAAATATGTAATACCGAGTTTGCATCTACATGCGAACCTTTATCACTGCTTGCCGAGGCTATAATGGCAATGCCGATTATCACTATTATAATTGAGGTAAATACAAGCCCAACAATGGTAGCCAGTACATATTTAAAAAATTGTTTCATTAAAAATTATAAATGTAAGTATCTATGCAAATTTACTAATTCAATATGGTATAATATTAAGAGCTTTGTCCATAATATTTGTTACAACATGAATGATGTTTATTTACTATTAGGCAGTAACCTGGGCGATAGGTATTTATTTTTGCAACAAGCTATAAAACTTATTGAGGGGCAAATTGTTCCTATTACCAAAAAGTCGTCGGTTTACGAAACACAGTCGTGGGGTAAAAGTGATGCTCCCGATTACCTTAACCAGGTAATATTACTGCAAACAAACATGCCGGCCTGCTTAATACTTGAAAAAATATTAGCTATAGAAAATGTTTTAGGCAGAAGAAGGGAAGAGAAGTGGGGCTCAAGAACTATTGATATTGATATTTTATTTTATGGTGATGCAATAATTAACGAGGTTAACCTGAAAGTTCCTCATCCTGAATTGCATAAAAGGAGGTTTACTTTAGAGCCATTGAGTGAGATTGCGCCCGGTTTTAAACATGTGGGTTTTGAAAAAACTGTTTCAGACCTGAAAAACGAGCTTAAAGATGATTTAATTGTAAAAAAAATATACTTTTGAACTAGTAAACCTTTATGTCAGAGAATAATAACGATATCGACCTGACTTTTCTATATGAAATTGCTGATGGCAGCGATGAGTTCATCGTTGAATCAATCGCGATGTTTTTAGATCAGTCGCCGCAAATAATGCAGGAAATTGATGTTGCCTTAAAAGCACAAGATTGGGCTATAGCAGCAGCAGCAGCTCATAAAATAAAAGCAAACCTTGGTTTTTTCGGCATGCTTAATTCACAGGCAATAATTCAGGAGATTGAACATGCTTGTAAAGCAGGAAATCCTAACCCTGCAGAAATTACAGCAAAATTTAACGAAGTAAGCGGAATTATAAATGCCAGCTTATTAACACTAGAGAAAATTAAAGCAGAAAAAGAAGTTAATCTTTAAATCTGCTCTATTTTAAAGCTGTAGCTTTCCATTATCAGGTTAGCCAATAAATTTTTACAAGCTTCTTCAACCTTAGCATGTGCTATCTCAGCATTTGCAGCCTCAATTTCAAGTGAGATGTGTTTTCCGATACGAATATTTTGAATTTCGGATAAGCCAAGGTTTTTCATGCTCCCTGTTACAGCTTTACCCTGCGGGTCAAGAATTTCTTTCTTTGGCATTACATCTATTTCAGCCTGGAATTTGGTCATGTGTTAGTTTTTTGAATTGAATTATTGATAGGCCGATGTAAAACAATATCACCACCGGAACTGCCGCGAATTTAAAAAATAGTATCAATATAGCCGAAAATAACAGCAGTAAATAACGATAAATATTCTCCTGAAAATCGCGGTTCTTAAATTTGAGCGACATTAGCGGTAATTCTGCCACTAAGAGCCCGCACATAACCACTGTAAATATTGAAAGCCCGTATGAGTTAAGTATATACCTCGACAAATTGCTGTGTTGTTCCATAATAAGCGGGAATGAAGCAATTAAAATAGCGTTAGCTGGTGTTGGTAAGCCTATAAAGCTTTCAGCTTGCCGGGCATCCACATTAAATTTAGCCAGCCTTAACGCCGAGAACACCGGTATTAAAAAGGCAATAAAATTTAAGTAAGGGCTAAAATTATGAACAGGAGGGGCCTGTAAAAACAATTCATACATAATGGCCGATGGCAATACGCCGAAGCTTACCATATCAGCTAATGAATCCAGATCTTTACCTATACCCGAATATGATTGAAGTACCCGCGAGGCAAATCCATCAAAAAAGTCAAAAATAGCAGCCAGGAATATGGCATAAGCGGCATAGATCAGATTTTCCTGAAAAGTAAAAACAATACCTATACAGCCGCTAAAGAGGTTGCAACAGGTTATAGCGTTGGGGAGATGCTTTTTCACTCGCTTCTTCATTATTAGTATGAAGGTATCAGGATTATTTTAAATATTTATGAAGTTATAAGTTAACTTATCATTAAAATATAACTTCATAAATATAAAAATATTATGAATTCATAGATATCAAAAACTCTTCGTTAGTTTTTGTACCCCTTATTTGTGCCTGTAAAAACTCCATTGATTCTTGCGAATTCATGTCAGCCAGGTGGTTACGTAGTATCCAGATGCGCTGTAAAGTCTCGCGGTCAAGCAACAAGTCATCACGACGGGTGCTTGATGCAGTAATATCAATAGCCGGGAATATCCGTTTGTTAGATAATTTACGATCCAACTGTAACTCCATATTACCGGTACCTTTAAATTCTTCAAAAATAACCTCGTCCATTTTCGATCCGGTTTCAGTTAAAGCCGTAGCGATAATAGTTAATGAACCGCCATCCTCAATATTACGTGCTGCACCAAAGAAACGTTTAGGCTTGTGCAACGCGTTAGCATCAACACCACCCGATAATATTTTACCTGATGCCGGAGCAACAGTATTATAAGCACGTGCAAGGCGGGTGATAGAATCCAGCAGGATAACCACATCATGGCCGCATTCAACCATACGTTTAGCTTTCTCTAACACGATATTAGCGATCTTAACGTGGCGTTCAGCAGGTTCATCAAAAGTTGATGAAACAACTTCGGCGCGTACACTGCGGGCCATATCGGTAACCTCCTCAGGGCGTTCGTCAATTAATAATATGATCAGGTAGACTTCAGGGTGGTTCTTCGCGATAGCGTTCGCTACATCCTTTAATAACATGGTTTTACCTGTTTTAGGCTGCGCCACGATCAAACCACGCTGCCCTTTACCAATTGGCGAGAACAAGTCCATTATACGGGTTGAATAATTACCCGGATCAGTAAACAAGCTCAATTTTTCCGATGGGAAAAGTGGTACTAAGTGATCAAATGGAACGCGATCACGTACTTCGGCAGGTAAACGGCCGTTAATTGCCTCCACACGTACCAAAGGAAAATATTTTTCGCCTTCTTTCGGCGGCCTGATGCTTCCGCGAACAGTATCACCGGTTTTAAGGCCGAATAATTTAATTTGCGATTGTGATACGTAAATATCATCCGGAGAAGTGAGGTAATTATAGTCAGATGAACGTAAGAAACCATAGCCATCAGGCATAATTTCCAACACACCTTCGTTTATAATAACATTATCAAAATCAAGATTGATAGCCGGCTCCTGATTTTTAGCCTGCACATTATTTTGATTAATACGACGTTCAAATTTTTGAGGTCGTGCTTCAGGCGCTGCTTCTTCTGTTTTAGCAGGAGTTTCGTCGCTTTGATTAGCTTGCTCTGGCTCAACCTCGGCAACAGGTGCAGTATCTAATTCAGGTTCATCTTCCTGCTGCGGCTCATCATCCTGCATATCAAACAGGTTGGTATCATCTAACGGAACCTCAACACGTGGTTCGTTGGAGTTTTTTATAGTGCGTACTCTTTTACGGTTTTTATCAGCCTTGTCGGCTTTATCAGGGGTTGGTGCGGTAGTTTCATCCTGTTTCGGTGCGTAGTTACTTGCAACAGTACTTTGCTGAGCCCGGGCGGCTTCTATCAGATTTTGCTGCTCAACTATGGCTGTAACCAGCTGTGCCTTTCTAAGGTCATCAGCTTCAGCAATACCTAAACTTTTTGCAATTTCGCGCAACTCCGAAACGAGTTTGTCGTTCAATTCAATTGTATCAGACATGAGATGGATTATAGTTCAAAAAAGATTGTTATTGTTTATTTGTTTTGCAACAATAAATATTTCCTGTGTTTTATAAGTTTAAACCCGGAAGTATCTATCTGAGAGAAATTTATCATGCAAATTTGCTATGCAACATCTAAAACCATGTACTAAAATATTTCACGTGGATTTTTAAATTGTTTCTTTAGCGCAAGAAAAATTCAAAGGAAAACGATGCAATTGTAGACAAATTATTTCAGATTACAAATTTTTTAAATAAATATTACTTGTAACTATAACTGTTAAGCTAATTTTTAGTTTTTTTGATGTTTAAATAAATAATCTCCCCGTTCATGATCTCCCGCCAGCAGCTAATAGAGCAGATAATACAAAAGAAATCATTTTTATGTGTAGGCTTAGATACTGATATCGATAAGATACCGGCCTTCTTGAAAAGCTATCCTGATCCTGTATTTGAGTTCAATAAGCGGATAATCGACGCCACTAAAGACCTATGCATATCCTACAAACCCAATGCTGCTTTTTACGAGAGCCGCGGCATTAAAGGTTTGCAAAGCCTGATAGCAACTGAAAACTATTTGCCTTCAGATACATTAAATATTATTGACGCGAAAAGAGGGGATATAGGCAATACATCCGGCATGTATGCTAAAGCTTTCTTTGATAAAGAAGCCAGCGGAATGAGTTTTGATGCCATTACCGTTGCGCCATATATGGGTAACGATAGTGTAACGCCATTTTTAGCGTTTGAAGGAAAATGGGTGATTATACTTGCATTAACCTCATCAATAGGCAGCAAAGATTTCCAGTACCTAACTACTGAGAAAGGCACACTGTATGAATCGGTGATTCAAAAAGCCAATACCTGGGCAGGTGCTGATCGTATCATGTATGTAGTAGGCGCAACCAAAAGCACCGAGTTTACCAATATTCGCAAGTACGCACCGGACAACTTTTTATTGGTGCCCGGAGTTGGTGCTCAAGGAGGTAATTTACAAGAGGTTTGCCAATATGGAATGACTAAAGAGTGTGGCTTAATTGTAAATGCATCCCGTTCCATCATCTACGCAAGTAACGGAGAAGACTTTGCTGATGCCGCGCGTACCGAAGCATTAAAAATTCAGCAGGAGATGCAAGTAGAGTTAGAAAAAGCTGGAATAATATAACTACGAGTTTAACTTACGAAGTTTTTTAAACTTCGTAAGTTTGATAGCGGAGAATTAGCTATTGATATCTTCTTCCTCTGTAGGCTCCAATTTACCTTCAATAGAATCATCAAAAGTTTTACCTAATACCGCCCCCGCCGCCATTTTAACAAATGCAATGGCAGCGCCATGTTTATTATCCCAATAGTAACCCTGAGTAGGCGAGAATTTAATCACACGTATACGCGGATCATCTTTACCTTCAGTAAACCAGGTTTTAACCAACGGATTCCATAACTCTTCAATTTTTTGCTTATCGGCGGTTGTAACGGTTGTACCATACAAACTTAAAAAGCCCGCATGAGCTGATGCTTGAAATAATAACTGAACCAATGGATCTTCCTTCACTTCCTCGTTCTTGTGACTGTCAACCGCGCTCAGAAACCATATGTTGCCGTTGTCATCAAACTTCTGAAACGACATTGGTCTTGCTGAAAACGGCAGACCGGTTTTAATATCGCTGCAGAAAAAACAGGTTTTAGCATCTTCTGCTATTTCTTTTGCTTTGGCCCATGCCTCAGCGCCTTCTAAATTCTTGAAATTATCTTCGGGTTGTTCTTTATTAATACTGTCCATAACGTTATTTTTAATTGGTAGATGTTAAATACTAACCAATAAATATGCCACGATATGATATTATTAACTTTGTTGATAGAATAATAACTTATTGTAAATATTAGATTGCAATCTCTATCCACCTTGTCATTTCGACCAGAGGGAGAAATCTTCTACAACAAGCAAAGCGGCTATACAGGGCGAAGAAGATTTCTCCCTCTGGTCGAAATAACAAAGGGAAGAACATTGTCTACGCAAACATCACCTTCCGCTCCGGAAACTTACTCGCATACCCCGTTACAATAT
The DNA here is from genome assembly GCF_013408825.1 of Mucilaginibacter tundrae. GTDB lineage: Bacteria > Bacteroidota > Bacteroidia > Sphingobacteriales > Sphingobacteriaceae > Mucilaginibacter. The sequence continues at coordinate 430,752 of NZ_JACCBZ010000003.1, read as the reverse complement.
TCCTAATGTAATCGTTACCCGGATAAGCTGTAAGGTGTTGTTTAAGCTGCTGCATATCATCAACTTTAAAATGATGAGATACGTAACCCATTCCATAAAAACGACCTTTTTCAATCAAGATGCAGCTATGTTCGTCAGCATTACGCCCCTCATCGCGGATAGCAAACGTAGGCAACGCCTCATTTAAGGATTCAATAGCCAAAGTAACCCGCTGGTTATACTCATCAGGCGACATGCTTCCTGTACAGGCACAGTTTTCTTTATGTGCCCCAATGCACTCAGCATTATTTTTTTGGATGAAGCACAGCTTCGGGCAAAGTTCAAAGGTGTCTATCAGCTTATTCAATAAACTATAGCCTTCAAACAAAGTATTACAGGTATAAACAGGTAATTGAAATTTGTGGTGTTTATCAACGGCCAACCGTACATACCCACGCTGATCTATATAATCATACAAAGCATAGCTTTGTTCAAAGCGCTTTAAGGAGCGGTTGTATTTAGGCCAAAGCCGCTTAATTTCCACCGCCTCCAGCACAAAGGCAATCAGCTCCGTACCACACTCCTGGAAAGTAATATGATGAATATTCCGCATAAACTCTTGTCTTTGCTGCCCGGTATTGTTACCCGTAAAATGGCTGCAAACCCGTTTTTTGATATTCTTAGCCTTGCCAACATAAATTACCTTACCCTTTTCGTCATGAAAATAATAAACGCCCGGCAGCATCGGCAATTTTTCAATATCGGCCTTTGGCAGGTTTGGCGGCAATACTTGCTCTTTTGAGTTTTGCTTTAATGCTTTAATTATATGGTTTTCTTTATCGCTTTGCAGCAATAAGGTGAATAATTTTGCGGTTGCCTCGGCATCTCCGCCTGCACGGTGGCGATTGCCATTTTCGATGCCTAAATGATGACACAATTTGCCCAAACTATACGATGGCAAACCCGGTAGTATTTTACGCCCAAGCCTTACGGTACATAATTTATTACATTGCAAATCATATCCAACCGAAGCCAAATGATGGCGCACAAAAGAATGGTCGAAATTAACGTTGTGGGCTACGAAGATCTTGCCGTGAAGCAAATGGTAAATATCGTGCGCTACATCTTTAAAAAGCGGCGCATCGCTCACCATTTCGTTGCTAATACCAGTTAAGGCACGAATGTATATTGGAATATCACGTTGCGGATTAACCAGGGTTTCGTATCGCTCAATTACCTTTTTGCCATTGTGTATGCAAATAGCAATTTCTGTAATGCCATTTGCGCTGGCATGCCCCCCGGTCGTCTCAATATCCACAATTGCATACATGGATGTAAATGTAGAAAATGTTTGCTAATATATTTAGTTATTATTTAAAGATTTTTACTCTTGTCATTTCGACCGGAGGGAGAAATCCTCTTCGCCAAGTAAGTCCGATGTGCAAATCCGCTATGCATATTATAGAAGATTTCTCCCTCCGGTCGAAATGACAAGAGGAAGAAATTCCTTTAACCAACAAAAAAGCCACAACGCAAGTTGTGGCTTTTTAAATATCAAGGTAACTAATCTCTAATCACTAATCTCTAACTTATTTTTTCTTAGGCGCAGTAGCCAATTGTTTTTGTTTCATCATCTCATCCATACGCGCCTGGAAACCTGATTTTTTCTTTTTGGTATCTTCAGGTTTCTTTTTGTTTTCCTGGATCTGGGCATGTATCTTTTTATCATCAACCATAAACCTGATCAGGTATTGTTGTAAGAAGGTTAACATGTTGGCCAAAAAGTAATAGTAATTCAAACCTGATGGGTAACTGTTCAGCGTAGCCAGGAATATGATAGGGGTTACGTATCCTATATATTTCATTTGCCCTGTAGCGCCCGATATCTGGTTGTTGAAGTAAGTATATATCAATGTTGATATAGTCATCAATAAACACATTAAGCTGATGTGGTCGCCCAATACAGGGATGTGCGAGAAAGTGATGACTGAATCATATGTCGATAGATCATGCATCCATAAAAAGCTTTGCCCACGCAATTCAAACAAACTAGGGAAGAAGCGGAAGAATGCAAATACTATAGGCATTTGTATCAGCAATGGTAAACAACCACCTAATGGATTTACCCCTGCCTTTTTATAGAGTTTCAGGTATTCCTGCTGTAAAAGAGTAGGGTTATCCTCACCAACTTTGGCTTTGATCTCATCCATCTCAGGCTTTAATACCCTCATTTTAGCCATAGATAAGTATGACTTATAAGTTAATGGTGATAAAACTAATTTCAATATCACTGTTAAAGCCAAAATGATAAGGCCATAATTCCAGTTGAATTGTTTTAAGAAATCAAATACCGGCAACGTGGCAAACCTGTTGATGTATTTTAATGGGCCAAAACCCAAGTCTATCTGTTTTTCAAGTCCGTAACCCTCTGCCTGTAACATGTGAAACTCGTTCGGCTCAAAATAAAAATTCATCGGGAAAGTACCATTGCTGCTTTGCACAAGCGTAACATTGGTCTTCATTTCCTTAACTACATTATGCTCGCTGGTGTCAGTAGTCGAAGTAACACTTGCTTTGCTGAATAGATCTTTAGCTAAAAGTACACTCGAGAAAAAGTGCGCTTTAAATGATACCCATTGTGTTTTTTTATCAGCAATAGTTAAACTATCGTCTTTGGTCGAGCTTAAGTAGTCAACCGTATTATCTGCGGTTTTGTAGTAAGTTGCAGTGTACCTGCGTTCCTGCTCAATGTCTTTTTCTTGATTAGGTAAACTTGCCGACCAATCGATATTAATGGTGTTGCTATTAGGTATTACATTGGCCAATCCTGTTTGTTTAACAGTAAAACCAACTTTATAACCTGTACCATTCAACGTGTAAACGTAGTCCAAATATTGCGTCGGGCTGTAGCTTAAACGCATGGTAACCGAACCTGAATCCTTAGCCGCAACGCTTAATTGCGGCGCGCTTGAGGTGAAATAAAGGTTATTGGTATTGATGCTTTTATTGTCAGCAATAAAGCTTAATCCAAAACGATTCTGATCGCCGGTAAATAACACCAATGGTTGCCCGTTAAAAGTTTTAAACTTTTTTAATTGAACTGAATATATCCTGCCACCATGTGTACTTAACTGGATGCGTAGGTCCTCGTTTTCTATAGTCACAAATTTTTGAGCGCCAATAGTAGCGGCATCAAAACCTTTTAAATGTGAAGTATCGGCTTCTTGCGCACTAGTTTTAGAAGTATCTGCTGCCTTTTTAACAGCGGCTACCTCGGCATCTTTTATCTGGTGCCTTTTTATTGAATCCTGGTGCTGGGCTAACTGCTCTTTTTTAATTTGTTCCGCAGATGGTTTCATTAAATAAAACGATCCGAAAACGATCAGCATGATCAGGAATAATCCTGTAAATGTATTTCTATCCATTATCTATTAAACGTAATTAGTTCTTGCGGGCGTAAGCCAGCGAAGCGGCGACAAAGTTAATAAAAAGTGGATGCGGATTAGCAACTGTTGATTTTAATTCTGGGTGAAATTGCGCGCCCACAAAAAATGGGTGGTTTTTAAGCTCAACTATCTCTACCAGATTGTTTTCCGGGTTGATGCCTGATGGCGTTAACCCGGCACTTTCGTAATCTTTCAGGTAGGCATTGTTAAACTCAAAACGGTGCCTGTGGCGCTCGCTAATGTGTGCTTTGCCGTAAATTGCCAAAGCCTTGCTTCCTTTTTTAAGGTCGCATGGGTAAGCGCCTAAACGCATAGTACCACCTTTGTTAACTATCTTTTTCTGATCCTCCATCATATTGATCACCGGATTAGGGGTATCAGGATTCATTTCGGTGCTGTTGGCATCTTTCAAGCCTAAAACATTGCGGCCATACTCAACAACCGCGCATTGCATACCTAAACAAATACCGAAGAATGGAATATTATTCTCACGAACATAACGGATCGCCTCAATTTTACCCTCAAAACCACGCTGGCCAAAGCCTGGCGCTACTAGTACGCCATGTAAACCTTTTAAGCGCTCAATAGCATTCTCGGGGGTTAATTGTTCGGAGTGGATAAAGTCAACTTTTACCTTACACTCATTTTTTGATCCTGCGTGTATAAATGCCTCGATGATCGATTTATAAGCATCAGGTAACTCCACATATTTACCTACTAAGCCAATTTTTATTTCGGATGTAGGGTTTTTCAACCTGCCTAAAAAGTCTTTCCAGCTTTCCAGATCAGGCTCATGTTTATGCGATAATTTTAATTTAGTTAATACGGTTTTGTCTAATTGCTCTTTCAGCATCAGCAAAGGCACATCATAAATAGTTGATGCGTCTATCGATTCAATAACCGCGTTAATGTTCACATTACAAAATTGCGCTATCTTTTTACGGATATCCATATTGATGTGATGTTCGGTACGGCAAACCAAAATATCTGGCTGTATACCGTATTCTAACAGCATCTTAACTGAGTGCTGCGTTGGTTTAGTTTTTAACTCACCTGCAGCAGCAAGGAAAGGGATCAATGTTAAGTGAATAACTATTGAATTACCCGAGCCGACTTCCCACTTAAACTGGCGCACAGCCTCGATATATGGTAATGATTCAATGTCACCCACGGTACCACCCAATTCAGTGATCACGATATCATATTCGCCGCTTTCACCTAAAATCCTAATGTTTCTTTTGATCTCATCCGTAATGTGCGGAACTACCTGCACAGTTTTACCTAAAAACGCACCTTCACGTTCTTTATTGATCACATTTTGATAAATACGACCAGTAGTAATATTGTTAGCTTTTGAAGTAGGGGTGTTTAAAAAACGCTCGTAGTGGCCAAGATCAAGATCGGTTTCCGCGCCATCTTCAGTAACATAGCATTCGCCATGCTCATAAGGGTTAAGCGTTCCCGGATCAATGTTAATATAAGGGTCGAATTTTTGAATGGTTACACGATAACCGCGAGATTGGAGAAGCTTAGCCAGCGACGCTGAAATAATACCTTTCCCTAACGACGATGTAACGCCGCCCGTAACAAATATATATTTAGTCATGATCTGAGTGAAATTTTGCCCCGGTTTTGTGCCGGAACAAATTGTTTGTGTACGGGATACAAAAGTAACAAAATTTTCAGGTTTCGCCACATTTGTTGAGAAAATACAGTAGGTTGAATTAGTTTACTGGATTGTAGCTGATTATATCCAACGGACAAAAATATTACTTGTTATCGCCTGTATATTCATAAACCCTGCCTTCCGGAAACTGGTAAAGCAGGTGCAATTTCTCCTTTTTAACAATATCCTGTAAGCCGATCAGCTCAGGATTATTCAAATTGTTAAACCAGATCAAATAGTAATGTTTCACCCCAAAAAACTGGTCGACGGTATTTTTAAAATAGCGATGAGGAAGTAATTTAGATGTAGCACCCGTGAAAAAATAAACTGCCTCATCGGCATCAGTATAAATAGGCACCCCGGTTTTATAAATAGTTTTATGCGATCTTAAAAACGGCACAATTTGGGACTTATTCCAGTCATCATCAGAGTAACCAGGTACACCATAATCATTCTCATCATCATAACGTTGATAATCGGTCATCGCCAAAGAATATTCCGAAAATAATATCAAAGCCACAAACGGAATAGCAAAAGCAATTTGTTTGCTAAGCTTTAACCCTTTTAACATATCCGGAACCCAGCAGGTTAACCCTATTAATAAGCAAATGTACATTGGCGATAATAGCCTGCTATTAAGCATCTCAAATCGCGATACACTGGCTAGTACAGGTATAAATATCCCATAAAACGCCGCGAACATGATTACAATATTTTCAATTGAATTGATCTTCCCGTTAAAAGCCCGCCAAACAATTATCGCCACCAAAAACAACAGCAAAAAGCAAATAATCAATATAGAATACGGATAAGCAGAATGCGGTAAACCCAGCCAATCACACATTACATTGCCCGAATAATATAAGTTTTTACTTAACGGCGTAATCGCAGGCTCACGCGTACCGGTACTTAATCCCGTAGACAGCCGATTTAAAATTAGGTTGCAGACCAATAACGATATCGATATAAACCCGAATATTAAAACATGACCTATCTTTTTACGGATTACCAATTGATTGTCTAATAACATCATCAATCCACCAGCACCAATCAGGGTAACCCCTGCATAACGGGTAATGCAGCTAATCGCAACCAGTACGCTAACTAATAACAGACTACCTATTGTGTGCTTTTGCATATAATTATAATATGCCAGCACAAACAGCATTATCTCCAGTATAAATAGCGTTTCCGACCACAAATAAGTGTAGATCTCCAACAAGCCCGGACTCAATATAATGCCAACCAATATCAGCCATTTATAAACAGGGGAGAAGAATTTGAATTTTGAGATGATCACCCCGGTGATAAATATTACCCCGGCAAACAGCAATCCGTTGATTACCGGCGCGGCAGCAATTGTATCAACCCTCGAGATAAAAAGGATCACACTTAAAAAGAAGGGATAAAACACCGGGAAGAAAACCAGCGGCGTACCATTAAAAGTAATTAAGTTGCCATGTGTGCAAATGCTCTTAGCAGTACTTGCATACATAATAGAATCCGGCGAAATGCCTACGCCGCTATATTTGGTAAATATATGAATGGCGATAAAGCCAATTATGGCAGCAATTAAGGAATCAAGGTTCTTTAAATACAGGTTTTGCTTCATTAATTAAGCTATCTGGTCTAAAATAGTGCTCAAAGGCTGGTCGCTATCAATTAAAATACCTTTTACACCTGCCGCCGTTCCTGCTTCTACATCACGCTCCCGGTCACCAATAAAATAGGATTGCGCAGGGTCAATATTATGCTCTGCTATACCCCTCAGCAATAACCCTGGTTTTGGCTTGCGGCATTCGCATGGGCCGGTAAAATCCGGGTGATGTGGGCAATAGTAAACGTCAGTAAATTCAACACCATGTGCCTTGTATTGTTTTTTTAGCTTGTTATGCATCTCGGCTAAGCCTTCTTCGGTGTACCAGCCTTTAGCCAAGCCACCCTGGTTGGTAGCGATGATCAGTTTATATCCTTTATCCTGTAAAGTTTTAAGCGCCTCAAAATTATCAAGCACATGAAAATCCTTCATATACCTTATATAATCACCCATTTCCTGGTTTAACACTCCGTCACGATCTAAAAAAACTGCTTTATTTTTCTCTGGCATCTGCTTTATTGTATTTGCGCAAAAATAGTATTTAATAATAAAATCTTATTCTTTAATAAATGGTGCAACCCGTATATAACTAAACTTCCAATTATTAACTTATTGTTTCTGTAACTTTGTTTAATTGGGCTTTTTTTACTGTTTAAACCCTTTATTGATTCAAAGTTTCAATCATCGTCTAAACAAATAAAATAACGTTATATCTTCTTTTAGCGATTTAAAAGCCTTCAAATTTGGTTATATAAGCACTTATTGAAATTTAATTTTGTCTATAAGATTGATCTTTAATTGCGATAATTTTAATAAGTTTACCTTTAAATTTATGAAATTCTAAATTTAGCCAATTTTCAAAGCGGTTTTTTTAATATTATCCCAAAAATTAAGAAAATATCATAAAATTTTTTTCAGTTTTTGTATCTTCGTGGTTACACCTGAGTTAATAGGAGCGATTTACGATGAACCAAGATGACAGCCACCAGGGTCTCTACAGGCCAGAATTTGAACACGATTCCTGCGGGACAGGATTTATAACCAATATAAACGGACACAAGTCCAACCAAATTATTGATAATGCTTTAACCATGTTAGAAAACATGGAGCATAGAGGTGCGTGCGGATGTGATCCGGATAGCGGTGATGGCGCTGGTATCTTGATCCAACTGCCACATGAACTGTTGATGGAAGAATGCTCAAACCTTGAAATGAGCTTACCTGAACCCGGTGAATACGGTGTGGGTATGATATTTTTTCCTAAAGATTCAACGTTAAAAAAAGCCTGCCGTACCGTTATAGGAAATGCTATTGAAAAATTAGGTTTACACAGCTTAGGCTACCGTAAACTGGTAGTTGATTCGACGGTAATTGGTGAAACAGCACGACAGGCAGAGCCAGATTGCGAACAGATCTTTGTATCAAGGCCACACAATATTACTAATGCTGATGATTTCGAGCGCAAACTTTATGTGCTAAGAAGGTACATCAACAAAACCATTACTGAAACTATACCTGGAGCAGGGGAGCATTTTTATTTTACCTCTTTTTCCTGTAAAACTATAATTTACAAAGGCCAGGTAACTACTTACCAGTTGCGTAAGTATTTTTCTGATCTTGCCGATCCGCGTATCGCTTCAGGCTTTGCCATGATCCACTCGCGTTTCTCTACTAATACTTTCCCGTCATGGAAGCTGGCTCAACCGTTCAGGTTAATAGCCCACAATGGCGAGATCAATACCTTAACAGGCAACCTTAACTGGTTCTATTCCGGCTTAAAATCATATGTTTCTTCTTACTTCACTGCTGAAGAAATGGATATGCTTTTGCCTGTGATTGATAACAACCAGTCGGATTCAGCCTGTTTAGACAACATTATCGAAATCCTGCTTCACTCTGGCCGTTCATTACCGCATGTAATGATGATGTTGGTTCCTGAAGCATGGGACGGTAACGAGCAGATGGATCCAATTAAGAAAGCATTTTACGAGTACCATGCTACCTTAATGGAGCCATGGGATGGCCCTGCCGCGATCACTTTTACCGATGGTAAATTAGTAGGTGCTTTGTTGGATAGAAACGGTCTACGCCCTTTACGTTACGTAATTACTAATGATGGCCGTGTAATAGCAGCATCAGAAGCCGGTGTTTTAACTATTGATGAATCAACAGTTATTAAAAAAGGCCGCTTACAGCCGGGTAAAATGTTACTGATCGATACCGAAAAAGGTAAGATCATTACTGATGATGAAATTAAACACCAGATAGCATCACGCCAACCTTATGGCCGCTGGCTGGAAAATTATAAGATCCGTTTAGAGGATTTGGCTGAGCCACGTTTAGCTTTCGCCAGTCTTTCGCCTAATTCAGTTTTCCGTTACCAACAGGTGTTCGGCTACAGCCGGGAGGATATTGATACCATCATCAAACCAATGGCGCTTGATGGTAAAGAACCAATTGGCTCAATGGGTACTGATGTGCCTTTGGCGATATTATCTGATCGTCCGCAGCATTTATCAAGCTACTTTAAACAATATTTTGCGCAGGTTACCAACCCACCGATAGACCCGATCCGCGAGCGTTTGGTAATGAGTTTGGCCACCTTCATTGGTAACAACGGTAATTTATTGGACGAGGATAAAATGCATTGCCATTGCGTAGTGCTTAAACACCCGATATTAAAAAACAACCAGTTAGAAAAACTGCGTAGTATTGATACCGGTATGTTCCACGCTAAAACGCTGCAAACCTACTTTAAGGCAGATGGCTTACCTGGTTCATTGCAAAGAGGTATTGAGCGCCTTTGTCGTTATGCCGAGGATGCGGTTGATGATGGCTTTGAAGTGTTGATCCTTTCGGATCGTGCTATCGATTCTGAGCATGCGCCTATACCATCATTATTGGCTGTGTCTGCTGTACATCACCACTTGATCAAAAAAGGTCGCCGTGGTTCAGTAGGTTTGGTTGTTGAAGCAGGGGATGTGTGGGAAGTACACCACTTTGCTTGTTTACTGGCATTTGGCGCTACCGCGATCAATCCTTACCTGGCTATGTCCACCATTGAAACCATTAAACGGAATGGTAGCCTGGAAACCAGTCTTGACGAAAAATATTTATTAAAGAACTATGTAAAATCTGTTAATGATGGCTTGTTAAAGATATTCTCTAAAATGGGTATATCAACCTTGCAATCTTATCATGGATCACAGATCTTCGAGATTTTAGGCTTAAATAAAGCTGTAGTTAGCAAGTATTTCTGCGGCGCGGTAACCCGTATCGAAGGTTTAGGCCTTGACGAAATTGCCCGCGAATCACTTTGTAAACATAAAATTGGTTTTGGTAGCTCTAAAAATGCAGATAACCAATTACTAACCGAAGGCGGTATCTACCAATGGAAACGCCGCGGCGAGGCCCACTTGTTTAACCCAACTACCGTTCACTTGTTGCAGCACGCTACACGCAGCAATGACTATAACGTTTACAAAACATACGCAAAAGTAATTAACGAGCAGGGCGAAAAGCATTTCACCATTCGGGGTTTGCTTGATTTCACGCATCACCGCGAGGCAATTAGCATAGATGAGGTTGAACCTGCTGAAAACATTATGAAACGCTTTGCGACGGGTGCCATGTCTTTCGGTTCCATTTCTCACGAGGCGCACAGCACCATGGCTATCGCCATGAACCGCATCGGCGGAAAAAGCAATACCGGCGAAGGTGGCGAAGACGAAATGCGCTACCAGATAATGGAAAATGGCGACTCAATGCGTTCAGCTATTAAACAGGTAGCATCAGCACGTTTTGGGGTTACTTCAAACTACTTAACTAACGCTGATGAGCTTCAAATCAAAATGGCTCAGGGTGCAAAACCGGGCGAAGGTGGCCAGTTACCGGGCCATAAGGTGGACGACTGGATCGCGAAGACACGTCACTCAACACCGGGTGTTGGCTTAATATCACCGCCGCCACACCACGATATTTATTCCATCGAAGATTTAGCACAGCTAATATTCGACCTTAAAAATGCCAACCGCGCCGCTCGTATCAATGTTAAATTGGTGTCAAAAGCAGGTGTAGGTACCATAGCCGCTGGTGTTGCAAAAGCACACGCTGATGTTATCCTGATTGCTGGTTATGATGGTGGTACAGGTGCATCGCCAATAAGCTCTGTTAAACATGCAGGCTTACCTTGGGAACTTGGCCTGTCAGAAGCACACCAAACACTGGTTCGTAATAAACTACGCAGCCGTGTAGTACTGCAAACTGATGGTCAGCTAAAAACTGGTCGTGATTTAGCTATCGCGGCTTTATTGGGCGCCGAAGAATGGGGCGTTGCCACAGCGGCATTAGTTGCAGGTGGATGTATCATGATGCGCAAATGCCACTTAAATACATGCCCGGTAGGTGTAGCTACGCAAGACCCTGAATTAAGGAAATTGTTTAGCGGTAAACCTGAGCACGTGGTAAACCTGTTCAGGTTTATGGCTGAGGAGTTGCGTGAGATCATGGCGGAATTGGGCTTCCGTACTATTAACGAGATGGTTGGCCGAGTACAATTCCTGAAAGTAAAAGATAATTTAACCAACTGGAAAGCTAAGAAAGTTGATCTTTCAGGTTTATTACATCCTGTTACCAATGCCAAAGGTTTAACGCTTTACAACAGCGAAAAACAAGATCACGGCATGGATGAGATTTTAGACTGGAAGTTATTAGAAGCGTCAAAAGCTGCGTTGGAGGATGAAACCCCGGTATTTGCAAGCTACGATGTGAAGAATACCGACCGTACTATTGGTACTTTGTTATCAAACGAAATATCAAAGATCTACGGTTCAGCAGCATTGCCTGATAATACCATCAATATTAAATTCAAAGGCTCTGCCGGACAAAGTTTCGGCGCTTTCACTACAAAAGGTATTTCTTTTGAACTGGAAGGCGAAGCGAATGATTACGTTGGAAAAGGCTTATCAGGTGCGCAATTGGCTATCTACCCGGCTGAGAATGCGACTTTCGCTGCCGCTGATAACATCATTGTAGGTAACGTGGCGCTTTATGGAGCTACTTCGGGCGAGGTGTTTATTCACGGTATGGCTGGTGAACGTTTCGCGGTTCGTAACTCTGGTGCTACCACTGTTGTTGAAGGTATTGGCGATCACGGTTGCGAATATATGACCGGCGGCCGTGCATTGATCCTTGGTGAAACAGGCAGAAACTTCGCGGCAGGAATGAGCGGCGGTATTGCCTGGGTTTATAACCCTAACGGTACGTTTGCCGAAAACTGCAACACTGAAATGGTTGACCTTGATCCACTGTCAATAAAAGACGAAGAGGAGATCGTTACTTTGTTACGCAAGCATATTCAATTAACAGACAGTAAAGTAGCCAAAGAGCTATTAAATGGCTGGAAAGAAGCTTCAGGCAAGTTTGTGAAGGTTTATCCAAAAGAGTATAAAAAAGTATTAGAAAAATTAGAATATCAGGCTGTAAGCTAATCATCATATGGGAAAAGTAACAGGATTTCAGGAATTTGGCAGGGAACTCCCTCAAAAAGCACCGGTAGCTGAGCGTGTAAAAAATTATAATGAGTTTGTCGGTTTGTATTCTGATGATAAACTGAACCAGCAATCTGCACGCTGCATGAATTGCGGCATACCGTTTTGCCATTCAGGTTGCCCGCTGGGTAACATCATCCCTGAGTTTAACGATGCCGTTTATCGTAAAAACTGGGAGGAAGCATACCAGATATTATCGTCGACAAATAACTTCCCTGAGTTTACAGGCAGAATTTGCCCAGCACCATGCGAATCAGCATGCGTATTAGGTATCAATAAACCTGCGGTAGCCATTGAAGAGATCGAAAAACATATTATCGAAATAGCATACGCTAAAAACCTGGTTAAGCCAGTAGCGCCGTTGGTAAAAACAGGCAAAAAAGTTGCTGTAATTGGCTCCGGCCCTGCGGGATTAGCTGCTGCTGCGCAATTAAGCAAAGCCGGTCACTCGGTTACTGTTTATGAGCGTGACGATAAGGCCGGTGGTTTACTACGTTATGGCATCCCTGATTTTAAATTAGAAAAATGGGTTGTCGATCGCCGCATCAAGGTAATGGAAGAAGATGGCGTCGAGTTTAAATACAATGTTGAAGTAGGTAAAGATCTTTCTGCCGATGAAGTGGTGCGTAACCACGACGCGGTAATACTAAGCGGTGGTTCAACCATTCCACGCGATTTGCCGATCCCGGGAAGAGAGTTAAAAGGGATTCACTTTGCCATGAACTTCTTGAAACAGCAAAACAAACGCGTTAGCGATACCAAATTTGATGCTGAAGACATTTTCGCGACTGGTAAAGATGTAGTGGTTATAGGTGGTGGCGATACCGGATCCGATTGTGTGGGTACATCAAACCGCCAGAGCGCTGCCTCAGTTAAGCAGTTTGAGGTAATGTTCCGCCCGCCTGAAGCGCGTACCGCGCATATGCCGTGGCCAACTTACCCAATGGTTTTAAAAGTGACCAGCTCGCACGAGGAAGGCGCTGATCGTTATTGGGGGATAAATACTAAAGAGTTTTTAGGAGACGAAAATGGCGAGCTAAGAGCTATTAAAGTAACCGACGTAAGCTGGGAAGTTGACGTTTTAGGTCGACCGATGAAATTTACTGAGGTTGAAGGCTCTGAGCGTGAGATCGCTTGTCAACGTGTATTCCTTGCCATGGGTTTCGTTAACCCACAGCACGAAGGGATGCTTAAAAAACTAGGTGTTGAACTGGATGTACGCAAAAACGTAAATGCCAACGACAAAACTTACCGCACCAACGTAAGCAAAGTATTTGCTGCCGGCGATATGCGCCGCGGACAATCTTTAGTAGTTTGGGCCATATCCGAAGGCCGTGAAGCAGCGCGCAAGGTAGATGAGTTCCTAATGGGGCACTCTACCCTGGAAAGCAAAGACGCCGTTAACGAATTTGAGCAAGTATTTTAATAAGAACCTTACTAACCAATTATAAACTAATTAGCCGGGCCACATATGTAGCCCGGCTTTTGTTTTTTATGCTTTTTCCAGATAATTAGCTAACGACGTTCCTATTATATGAGTCCAGCCTTTTGTAAAGCTCTCTTTTGAAAAATCTTTGGTGTCCTGAGGGAAGGTTTCCAAACCGGCATGGGTTAGTTTTAAGCGTGTTTTATCTCCCTCATCAAATAACTCCCATGTTACGAATGATTCACCCGGATAACCTTCGTATTTCCAGCTGTGGGTAAGCTTTTTGCCGGGGATAACCTCCGTTACCTTGCAAAGATGAACATAGGTTTTCTCTTTCGATCCTCCGTTAAAAGTGAATGTAAAACCAACTTCAGGTTTAAAATCCTCCAATTGAAAATACCACTCCTTCATTTTGTTATTGTCGGTAATGGCTGCCCATACTTTCTCAATAGGCGCGTTGTAGGTTCTTTCAATTACAAATGGTTGTGTTTCCATAATCTTATTTTTTAGGTTTGATCTTATTTTGTTTTTCTTCTTTTTCTAAAAAATCGCCTAATGCATCCAATTTTTCGGTCCAGAATACCCGGTACTGCTCTATCCAGTCCGATACTTCTTTAAACTGTTTAAAGTTAGCTTCGCAATAATGCTCGCGCCCTTGCTGGGTAATAGTAACTAAACCGCATTCTGTTAAAATTTTGATATGCTTGGATATGGCAGGCCTGCTCACAGGGAAATTATCAGCAATAGCATTAAGATTTAATGATTGGTGAGCAATCAGTTTATGATCTCACGTCGGGTAGGGTCGGCAATTGCCTGGAATACATCTCTGCGCATAGTATATATGAGTAACCGTTTGGTTACAAATGTATAAGTAACCATTTGGTTACGCAAGTGTTTTTTTTGAGATTATTTTTTCGCTGGATTTTCTTTAATGGTGATAACTATATATGTTATGATAAATCAACCATCTTCACAAAAAAGTCCCAAAGCACAATACCCGCTGAAACTACAATATTAAAGGAGTGTTTAGTACCAAACTGTGGGATCTCGATACAAGCGTCAATCAATTCCATCGCTTCATCACTTACGCCATTTACTTCGTTGCCAAATATCAGCGCGTATTTTTCGGTTTTTTGCGGGATGAAAGTGTTGAGCATAAGGCTGTTTTCAGCCTGTTCTATCGCTATGATTTTGTACCCATCTTTACGCAACTGTTCAATTGCTTCAATAGGCGTTTCATAATAGGTCCATGCTATTGATTGCGTGGCGCCTAAAGCAGTTTTTTCAATATCGCGATGCGGGGGCTTGGCGGTTATCCCGCAAAGGCAAATCTGTTCAACCGCAAAACCATCCGAAGTGCGGAAAATAGAACCAATATTGTTCATACTGCGCACATTATCCAAAACTACCGCAACCGGTAATTTATCCTGTGCCTTAAATTCGTCTATCGAGGCACGGTTCAGTTCATCCAGTTTAAGCTTACGGTGGTTGGTGTTCTCAGTCATCGATGCAAATATAACACCTGCTTACTGACTCCCCTAAAATAAAATTCCTACCCCATCACCAATCTGTGAACTGTAAACCGATGGCGCATATCCGATTTTCTGAGTATAATATTTAGCAACTGCCGCATTAAATTCATCAAACGCGTTTGCTTTAACCAGGGCTATGGCACAGCCACCAAAGCCGGCACCTGTCATTCTAGCACCGGCAACGTTTTTATCTGTCTTTGCATATTCAACTACCGCATCAAGTTCCTTGCCGCTAACCTCATAAAGATCACGTAAGGAATCGTGCGAAGCATACATTAACCTTCCAAATTCAGCAAGGTTGTTAGCTGCTAATGCCTTCGCCGCTAACTTAACCCTATCATTTTCCTCAATCACATGCGTTGCGCGTTTCTTAACAGTTTCGTCAGCAATTAAATGCTCATATTGCTTAAAGGTGCCTGTATCAATATCACACAAATTGTTAATATCCAGTAGTTGTTGCAGTTGTTTTAAGGCTGTCGCGCATTCCAGCACACGTTCATTATATTTAGATTCTGCCAGTTTACGTGGTTTGTTAGTGTTTATAATCGCCAACACATGGTCACCTAAATTACTATCTACTGCTTGGTATTCTAGTGTATCACAATTCAGCATCAACGCTTTGTCCTTTTCGCCGAAGGCAACGGCGAACTGATCCATTATACCGCAATTAACCCCTATGAAATTATTCTCTACCGCCTTTGATATCTTAACAATGTCCAATTTTGAGTAAGTAGTATTAAAAATTTTATTCAAGGCAAAAGCGGTAACCACTTCTATCGAAGCAGATGACGATAAACCCGAACCAATGGGGATGTCACCATAAAAAAGCATATCTAAACCACCTAATTGGTAACCGGCTTTTACAAAATGTTCAATAACCCCTAAAGGGTAATTATACCACCCGTCGCCATCTTTTTTATAGTCTGATTTAACAGGGATCTCTAAGAAACTCTCAAAATTCGTACTTCTGAAACGGAAAACATTATCCTCATTAGGCGATGTTAAAAGGTAAGTGCCAAATGTTATCGCGCAAGGCATTACCAAGCCTCCATTGTAATCAATATGTTCGCCAATTAGGTTTACCCTTCCCGGAGAAAACCATCCGTTTTGAGCAGGTTTATTATAAATTTTAGCAAATTCTTGTTTTAATTGGTCGTTCATAAATGTAATAAAGAGATATGAATCACAAATATTGTAAATATTCGCATTATTTAATGTTTTATTTACAGTTATTATTATCTCAGTATAAAGTAAATTCTATCACGTTAATTAACGCTTTTATAAAAGCAAACAGAATATATTTTATCTTGTTCAGCATATAACTAAAACTTCCTAAAATGAATCAGTACATTGTTACAGGATACGATTACACAGATGAAGGTGCGTTTGATCGCCGAATGGCTGTTCGTCAGCATCATCTGGATGGCGCAAAGCATTTAAAAGAGAACGGCAACTACGTTTTTGGTGGCGCCATATTAAATGATGAAGGCAAAATGATAGGATCAGTAATGATCTTGCAATTTGAAACCGAAGAAGGGCTTGAAGCATGGAAGCAAGGTGAAATTTATATTACCCAAAAAATATGGGAAACGGTTGATATAAAACCTTACCGTGTTGCAGAAGTTTGATAGCTGACAAAAAATCCCGCACTAATAATGCGGGATTTTTGCTGATAAATAGATTATTTTTTTGTTTTCTGCCCTGTTGCCAGATTTATAAGGTAAACAGTGCCATTTACTGTTAATGTGGCATTTTCATTGCCATTAAACACAATATTACCTGTATAATTAAAAGCTCCTCCTTTTGATGGCATATTGCCACTGATGGTAAATGAGGCACTGCCACCTGCTTTAATAACCTCTAGAGGTTTGGTTAGCGTCAAGTTGGTAAATACAATATCAACACTCTGAGTACCATGGTAGCTGGTATCGGCTTTCGACTGGAATGATCCACTGCGTTTGTACTCTCCGTTAATAATATAAGCAGGGTAAGTTCGTCCTAAACCACTAACAGTAAAGTCGGCGCTTCCCGCAAATGTTGATGACAACGAAGCATTATTGAAAGAGCCACTATAAGCCGAGTTGATAGTAGCGCTATGATTATATACACCATTGGTGCAATTTAAGGCGTAGCTGTAATTGGCCTTGTAAGAATAGTTGTTGGCCACACCCGGAACTGCGGGAATGCTGCGATTTACACTGTCCGTCCAAACTGTACCACACAGCGAGTCGATATTTACTTTGGTTTCTGATGATAATGTAACATCCGAGAAGGAATTTAAAGCCCCACCTTCTGTATTTGTTGATATTGAAGCTGTAACTAAATCTGCCGCTTCGTCGGTAGAGCTAGTATTAGGTTTACTGCTGTTATTCTTATTACAAGAAACTAGCGCACCTGCAATCAAACCTATAACTGCGAATGATCTGAGTGTTTTCATAATAGCGATGGTTAATGTTTACAATATTGTTTCGTGGTTAGATGAAACAATATTGTAAAGGTTTAACCATCACTTTAAATTTACATTTATGAAGCGCTTATGCCTTCCAATGCTTGCATATCTTCATTTGTAAGTGGCACATCTATCGCCTTCATGTTTTCTTCCAGGTGTTTCACACTCGACGTACCTGGTATAAGCAGTATATTATCTGAATGATGCAACAACCAGCTCAATGCAACCTGATACACTGTAGCGCTATACTTATCAGCAACTTTTTGCAGTTTCTCCTGACTGGCAACATTGGCAGCGTTTAGTGGGAACCAAGGGATAAAGGCAATATTATTTTCTTTAGTATAATCTAATACAGATTCCCATTTGCGATTATCAACACTGTACATATTTTGTACTGATACTACTTCAAAAAACTGTTTAGCTTTCTTAATATCGTCCACACTTACTTCTGATAGACCTATATGTTTAACCTTACCTTCTTTTTGTGCTTTCTGTAAAAACTCAAAGGTTTTTTCAGCCGGAACTTTTGGGTCGATGCGGTGCAATTGATAAAGATCGATCTGATTTAGCTTAAGGCGTTTTAAACTACCTTCCAAAGCTTCTTTAAGGTGCTCCGGACTAGAATCCACTGGCCATTGGTCTGGTCCTGTGCGAAGCAAGCCGCCTTTTGTGCCGATAACGAGGTCTGATTTATATGGATATAATGCCTCCGCGATCAATTCTTCAGATACATGCGGCCCATAACTATCGGCGGTATCAATAAAGTTCACCCCTAATTCAACCGCGCGTTTCAATACACGTAAGGATTCATCGTGATCCTTTGGTGGGCCCCAAATGCCTTTGCCTGTAATGCGCATAGCGCCATAACCCAAACGGTTTATGGTAAGATCGTCACCCAAGGTGAACGTCTTTTTGAATGATATTTTTGTGTCAGCCATGATGATTTGTTTTTTAGATAGTAACCCAATTTTAGCAGTTTTGTTCAGTATTAAAACAATGGCAATGTCATTTTAGATGGCGTAACTGGTAACATTAATAATGTATATTGCATCAAATAAATTGATTATGAAGGATCAGAATTACGCCAATCATCGTCGTTATGCGGCAGGGTATCATTATGTTTTAAGCGCTCTGCTTATTATCGGGCTAATAATTTCTATTATAAATATCTTCCGACACCAAGCCTACCATGGTGGTTTTGTAAGTTCGATACTCATTTTGTTATTGTTTGTATGTGCATCTTTGATATGGGCCTTTCTACGCACCTTCCCTTTAAAAGCACAGGATAGGGCGATTCGCGCAGAGGAGGGCCTGCGTTATTTTATACTTACCCGTAAACCTATTGATAGCAGAATTACTATCCGGCAGATCGCCGCCCTACGTTTTGCACCTGATGATGAATTGATCCCCCTTGTAGAACGTGTGATTACCGAAAACCTATCACCTGACGATATTAAGAAATCAATCAAAAACTGGAAAAGTGATTACCATAGGGTATAATATTTGAATTAGTATTTAATGAGGCTTGAAAAACGTGATTTTGATGCAATAGTAGTAGGCTCTGGTCCAAATGGATTGGCAGCAGCTATCTACTTGCAACAAAATGGATTATCGGTATTAATACTAGAAGCCAAAAGCGAAATTGGCGGCGGGCTCCGTTCAGCTGAATTAACATTGCCCGGATTTACACACGATATTTGTTCAGCCATACATCCGTTGGCGGTTGGTTCTCCATTTTTTCAGCAACTACCGCTGGCAGATCATGGCTTGGAATATATCTATCCTGAAATAGCCGCCGCACATCCTTTCGACAATGGCACTGCTGCGGTACTTAAACAGTCTGTTACGGAAACAGCAAAATTACTAGGCGGCGATGCACAAGCTTATTTAAAGTTAATGCAACCAATTGTTGCTGATTGGCCAAACATTGCAACTGATGTTTTGGGCCCGTTACATTATCCTAAACGTCCGCTTGCTATGGCAAAATTTGGCTTATCGGCACTAACATCAGCCACACATTTATCCAAACTTTTTAAAACTGAAGAAGCAAAAGGGTTACTGGCAGGAATGGCAGCGCACTCCATGCAGCCTTTATCTAAAATAACAACTTCTGCCGCTGCCTTAGTTTTGATGATTAATGGACATTTAAAAGGATGGCCGATTCCAAAAGGTGGATCAAACCGAATAGCAAATGCGCTAGCTTCTTATTTTACATCGATAGGAGGGAAGATAGAAACCAATACCTATGTAAAATCACTTGGGCAATTACCATCGGCTCATTCGGTATTATTTGATGTATCACCGAAACAACTATTGCAGATAGCCGGACACAAATTTTCTTCTTTATATAAATGGCAGTTAGAACGCTACCGGTATGGTATGGGGGTTTTTAAAGTCGACTGGGCATTAGATGGCCCAATCCCTTTTATGGCAGAGGAATGCAAAAAGGCAGGTACTATACATATCGGTAATTCTATCCAAGAAATTACCAATGCAGAACAGCAGACCTGGGATGGACAGCATCCCGAAAGGCCATTTGTGTTATTAGCCCAACAGGGTGTCTTTGATCCATCAAGAGCACCTGATGGTAAGCACACAGCCTGGGCTTATTGCCATGTGCCAAACGGCTCAAAAGTGGATATGACCAACGCTATTGAAAATCAAATAGAACGCTTCGCTCCTGGCTTTAAAGATCGCATATTGGCCAAACACACCATGAGCCCTGCACAGATGGAAGAGTATAACCCCAACTATATTGGTGGTGATATAAATGGAGGGGTTATCGATATAGGTCAGCTATTTACAAGGCCTGCATTGTGTTGGTCACCTTATAGAACGTCGGCTAAGGGTATTTATATTTGCTCTGCGTCAACACCACCCGGTGGGGGTGTGCATGGTATGTGCGGATACAATGCCGCTAAAAGGGTTCTTAAAGATATGTTTAGCAGGTAAAGCGCGCAAATTATTTCCACAATAATTTATTATTTTCGGTTCTATGGAAAAAGGACGTTTAGAAGCATTTAGTGATGGTGTAATCGCGATCATCATCACCATCATGGTTTTAGAAATTAAAATGCCCGGCGCCCACCATGATACGCTTCAGTCGCTTATTCCACTTTACCCGGTATTCATTTGCTACGTGATCAGTTTTATTTATGTGGGGATTTACTGGAATAACCATCACCATTTAATGCAAGCTGTTACTTCCGTAAACGGCACAGTACTTTGGGCAAATCTACACCTGTTGTTTTGGCTCTCGATAGTTCCATTGGTAACGGAATGGATGGGGGAGAATAGCTTTACTAAATGGCCAACTGTTTTTTATGGTATATCGTTGATCATGTGCGCGGTTGCTTATGCGATACTAGTGATTATTTTAAAGAAGCATGAAGGCCCTGATTCGCTTTTTACACAGGCCATAGGCAATGATCGTAAAGGCAAATTATCCATTATTATATATGCCATCGCTATTCTGTTGGCGTGGGTAAATCCTTGTATCAGTTTTAGCTTATACTTTGTTGTAGCCTGTATCTGGTTTATACCTGATAGGAGAATTGAGCGTAGAATCTCAGACAAAAAAGAATAAGTTAAGCAACATAGGCTGGCACAGTAAATGAAAATTCAGTTCCAACGTCTACCTGGCTGGTAACCCATATTTTTCCATTACATTTTTCAACTAAGTCTTTACAAAAAAGTAATCCCATCCCAGTTCCTGATTCCTGATTGGTGCCAGTGCTACTATCAACTTTGCTTTTGAAAAGTTTTTTAAGTTTTTCGGGCGGGATGCCTGTTCCTGTATCCTTAACTTTTATCTCAATCATTTCATCATTGGTACATGCAACAACCTCAATAGTATCCTTTTCTCCCGAGAATTTTATGGCGTTAGTTATCAGGTTGCGTATTACAATGCGGATTGAGTTTGGATCTGCCGATGCCATAGTACTATCCGGTACATTATCTATCAATGTTATGCCTTTTAATGAGGCTTGCTCCTGATAATTTTCCATCTCGTACTCAACAATATCTTTTATTGAAAAACTTTTTACTGAGCTTTCAAAATTTTCCATCTGGCTATTTATCCAAAACAGGAGCGTATCCAGGAAATCCGAAGTATATTCAAGCTTTTTTAACACATTGGGTATCATTTCAACCAATTCCTGGTGTGTTATAGTATCATCCTGCAACAAACTGAATAAGCCACGTAAAGTACTTAAAGGGGCACGCAAATCATGTGCGAGAACAGAAATAAGCCTGTCTTTTAAAACGTTGAGTTCATTAAGTTTATGGGCTTGTTCGTCAATATTCTCTTTTTGGCTTAGTACCTCATTGTTCTTTTCCTCAAGCATTAAGTTTATTGCTTGCTGCTTGCGTTTTTGGTTATAATAAACAACCAAAGTACCAATCATCCCTATAATTATTATAATAAATATAGTATTTAACAAACGTTGATTATGCAGTTTTTGCTTGTAAAGAAGGTCTTTTTCTTGTTGCTGTTGCTGTTGCTGGCTTTCTTTGGCTGCAAAGTTCAATTCAAAGTTATATGAAGCTTGCTTTTGCATACTTTCATTGCCTTTCAATTGATCTTTCAGATTAACATACTCGTTTAAATATTTATATGCCTCTAGATAATTACCCAAACCGGCAAGCGTTTGATGCAACTGCTCTGTAGCTTTAGCCCGAACGGATAAGTCACCTAGCTTAAGCGCATACATCTGGCCCTGCATAGCATATTTATAAGCATGTTTATAATCTTTTTGTAGATTATAAACAGTAGCGAACCCAATAACAGCCATCGCTTCATTATTAACAAACTTGTAATTCGAAGCTATCTGCAATGACGCATCAAGATATTTTGTAGATATTTTAATATCATTTAAGTGCCCGTAACACAACCCCAGATCGGTGTATATTTGTCCTAAGCCATCTTTATCATCCTGTTTACGGGCAATCACTAAAGCCGATTTTAAGTGAATAATCGCATCGGTATATTTTCCCTGGGCAAGCAAAATTTCACCAATATTCTCATCAACAGTGCCGAGGTCCTGTGCATCATTTATTTGTCGTGAAATGATGATTGATTTGTTGAAATATTCAAGGGCATCCGGATAAACCTCAGTGCCTTGTAATATTACGCCAATGTCATTATATATTTCTGCCGATAATGCTTTATAATGATTTTTCAGCGCTATAAAAAGGCCTTTATAGTAAAAGTCAAGTGCTTTGGGTATTATACCCTCGCTATAATAAACTATACCTATATTTTTGTAAGTATCCGTAAGGCCTAACTGGTTGTTTATCTGAAGGTTTATTTGCTCTGCCAGGTTTAAATAATAAAGAGCAAGTTTATAATTTGCCAGCAAGTTATACATGCGGCCATATAGAACATAACTTGCAGCAAGCCCTTTTTTATTGTTTAACTTTTTATAAATTGCAATAGCCTGATCAAAATCAATTATTGCCTGTTCCGAGTGGCCTTTAAAATAAGTAACATGTCCTATTTGTAATAGCCCGGCTGCTATACCTTCGCCATAATTAATTTTTTTTGATAGCTGGATACTTTTATTTCCATAATAATAAGTGCTATCTGTATTTGTGCGGAAATAGTCCTCAGCTAATTTATTCAGTTTGTTAATAACTGAAGTGTCTGGTGTGGCGCCTGAGTTTGCCAGTAAATTTTTAACACTGTCAATTTCACCAACCCCTATGTTAGCAAAGCTAGGCAGGCAAAAAAACGAAAAAAGAAAAATTAAAAAAAATTTCAATGTTAAAGCTATCTCTCTATATGGTCAGTCAAAACCCCGAAGGTTAAGTTGTTGATTTGTACGTGAAAAATAACAAAAATGTTTAATGTTAAATAATTAATAATTAACATCTGTTTTGCACTTATTCTAACAAAAAGCAATTTAAAACCGCCTAAATATATGTATAAGAGACTTGTTAACGCGGAAAAACAAAGACTGATCTACTTTTTATTTTAATTATAGCCTGTAGCTATAATTAAAATTTTTGATTTATAGGAATAATTTGCTTTCACTAGCGGGTTTTTACATGATAAAAGTTGAATAACCATGTGATGGATTGTGATAACAAAGGGTTAACTTCAACAGAATTCATATGAAAGTTTGTCGATAAATGTATTTATTTACACTTATATAACTATTACAAGATATTTAACAGGCGGATAATACATACCTCATTGTTTGCCGAATTATTCTTATTTTTGAGGGTTAATTTGTTTTATGCTGTCCAAAAAAACCAAATACGCCATTAAAGCGCTTATTATTATGGGTAAAAATACCGATAAGCCACCTATGCAAATCGCTCAAATTGCTGAGCAGGAGCGGATACCCAAAAAATTTCTTGAATCTATTCTGCTCGAAATGCGTAACCACGGTTTTTTATATAGTAAAAAAGGATCAGGTGGGGGATATGCACTCAATAAAGATCCTAAAGAGATTTATCTTTCAGAAATTTTACGTCTTACTGATGGCCCTATAGCAATGGTGCCATGCGCTAGTCTTAATTTTTATCATAAATGTGATGAATGTAAGGACGAAGTTACCTGCGGTATAAGAGCGATGTTTATTGATATTAGAGATGCAACCCTAAAAATTCTTGCTGAAACTACTATTGCTGATATTATTGCCCGCGAATCAACACTTGGTGCATCCTTATTAAGTATGGAATCTTAAAGATCAGCACAGCGTCAGCAATGAGTAAAGTTCTTTTAAATATACTATTATAACATTCTGTATATACATCTTTGCGCATGGATCAACAACAGCTTTTTGTTAAAATGGGACTTGCGAGCTGGAATACTCAAATTGCACGTGCTGAGAAAGTGTTTAACGCTTTTACCAATGAACAATTTTATGCTGAAGTAGCACCTGGTAAAAACCGGATAATTTATTTATACGGACATTTAACTGCTTATCATGATGCTTTAAAAGAAACTTTGGGTTTTGGAAAAGCATCTCGACCTGAACTTTATGAGATTTTCTTGAAAAATGCTGATAATGAGAAGGCTGAATTTCCTTCATTAGTTGAGCTGAAAATTTTCTGGCAAAAAGTGCATGCCGAATTAAATGAACTTTTTGTAAATTTACCAGCAACAGAATGGTTTAAGCGCCATAATGCCATGACGGACGAGGATTTTGAAAATGATCCATCCAGAAACAGGTTGAGTGTGTTATTAAACCGTGCTAACCACGTAGCCTACCATATTGGTCAGGTAAACCTGGTTAAACCAGTTGTAGCTTAATATATGACTAAACTATTTGTTGTAGGATTTCCTCGTGATATGGATAAAACCGAGCTGTTGGAGTTGTTCAGCTTGCACGGTTTGGTTGATCTGGTTACCGTAATTACCGATAAAGAAACCGGTGTAAGCCAGGGCTATGGTTTTATTCATATGAATGATGAGGCGGGTGCCGATAGGGCTATAGCCGCATTAAACGGCGCTGAAATAGACGACAGGAAAATTACCGTTAGAGTTGCTGACACCAAGCCGGAGCCTCCAAAGCCTGTGTACCAACCCCAAAGGCCAGCGGCAAAAGGAAAGCGGCCGAGAAGGGGACAGGATAAGCGTTATTAATAGCTTTTCTAAAACGCCAAGACAAGGCTATTGCCAGTTAATTCTCTACTGTTTTAACAGATATATTAAGCAACGATCGCTATAAAACGGCTAAGCAGCTTATTACTTTAATAACGGTGCTTATATCGAAGGGTCCTATAACACAGTGTTAAGACCAAGTAGTTTTACCATAAGATCGTGAATAAAACCAACAGTTACTAATGCAGGGAACTACATCATCTCATTAGATAGATGGACCGGCTATAATAAAAAGTTACGCAGTATTAATATCAATAGTAATTAATATTAATAGTAGCCGCCTTAGAGGGCTACTATTGGGGTTTGATATGGCTGTTATTTCCGGGCGCCCAGTAGTATTAAAACCCTGTTTTTATCTAATGATGCTGAACTAAGATTAGTTGTAGCCACTGCTTTAATAGGCTGTAACTTTTCCTGTTATGTTTGCGCAACTAGGTGCAATGGCAACATTTGGCATCTATGGCATTCCAATATCAGCATAGTGTTGTTTGTAAGCAAATACGTGTTTGAACCAAAGGAGTTCCGCTCGAAAAAATTGAAGAACTTTATGCCAGCGTTTAATCTTAAAAAAAATCAATCAATATGAAAATTAAAATGAATATCGGTTGGGTTTTGGTATTGGCTTTATTGTCATTCAATACCTTTGCCCAATCTACCGTTAATAAATTGCCATACTGGGCATTTGGCGGTTTTGTGCGATCAGAAAACATCGATCCGATTATCTCTCCTGATACCGCAGCCAGGTTTTTTGATCCTATGAGTAATAAAAAGGTAGCATGGGAAGCTAATGATACTTTTAACCCTGCTGCCGGGCTTAAAAACGGTAAAATAGTGGTGTTATACCGTGCAGAGGATATGTACGGAGTAGGAATTGGCTTTCGCACGTCGCGCCTGGGATATGCAGAAAGCGTTGATGGTATTCATTACAAAAGAAAAACCCAACCGGTATTATATCCTGCCAACGACGTAGGAAAAAAATACGAGTGGCCAGGTGGTTGTGAAGATCCCCGTGTAGCTGTTACTCCGGAAGGAAAATATGTTGTTTTTTACACCGAATGGAATAGAGATATCCCGCGTTTAGGAGTTGCCACATCAACAGATCTTGTCCACTGGAAAAAGTTCGGGCCGATATTCAAAAAAGCTTACAATGGCAAGTTCTTTAATATCGCCAGCAAATCAGCTTCCATTTTAACAGGGGTAGTAAATGGTAAGCAAGTTATAATCAAAAACAAAGGCAAATACTGGATGTATTGGGGCGAACAACATGTGTACGCAGCGACATCATCAAATTTAGTCGACTGGGCGCCTGTTGTAACAAGCAATGGCGAACTCAAAGAATTAATGTCGCCAAGAATAGGTTATTTTGATAGTGATCTTACCGAATGTGGCCCACCAGCTATAAAAACTAAAAACGGTATCATCCTTTTTTATAACGGCAAAAACAAAGCTGGTGAAGGCAGAGACACAAGGTTTAATGCAAACTCCTACTGTGCAGGGCAGGCATTGTTTGATAAAAACGATCCTTCCAAACCAATAACCCGTTTAAATTTACCTTTCCTAAGACCGATGATGCCATTTGAAAAAAGCGGCCAGTATATAAACGGGACCGTGTTTATTGAAGGCATGGTCTATTTTAAAAAGAAATGGTTTTTATACTATGGCTGCGCTGATTCTAGGGTAGCTGTCGCGGTGTATGATCCAATGCACCCGGCAATGCCAGATCCGGTAACTGACAGATAATTGATAACAAATGGCCTTTAAAAATATTAAAGGCCATTTGTATTTAAACTGTCTTCGCTATTCTGTTTTTATACTTTTAACGGGGTTAGTAAGCGCTGCTTTAAGGGCTTGTGAGCTTACCGTTAATACTGCTATAAAAATCGCTGTTGCAGCAGTAACAGCAAACGTTAGCCATGTTATACTTATCCTGTACGAGTATCCCTGCAACCATTTATTCATGGCGTACCAGCCAATTGGCGTTGCAATAACAATGGCTATAATAACTAATGTAACGAATTCTTTAGTAAGTAACCGAACTATGCTGTTTACGCTGGCACCTAAAACCTTCCGTATCCCTATTTCTTTTGAGCGGCTTTCGGCCATATAAGCCGCCAACCCGAATAAGCCCAGGCATGAAATGACAATGGTTAAGCCCGCAAATAACGCAGCAAGGGTGCCTTGCCTAACTTCATCTTGAAATTTTTCATTATATTCTTCGTCAACAAACTTATATTGAAAAGGATAGGCAGGGTTATATTTTTTAAAGATGCTGGCTGCCAGCGCTAGATTTGTTGAAACCGAGTTAGCGGGATTAAGCCTGAAAGCTAGTGAATATGCCCAGGTTTTTGTGCCGAAAATCATCATAGGGACAATAGGTTCATAAGGTGACCTCAGTATGAAATCGCCTATTATTCCGATAATTGTCACCTTTTTACCTCCTGCGATGATCGTTTGTCCGATGGGATCTTTTAACCCCATTGCTTTAACAGACGCTTCGTTTAACAACATTGCGGCAGTATCAGATGGGTATTGGTTCACGTCGATATCTCGTCCGGCAACCAGTTTAAAGCGAAATGTTTTAACAAAGTCGCCAGTAGTACCGTAACGGCTAAATTGTATTTGGGTGTGGCTTTGATCCATGTTACCCCAGTTAAAACCAGCTGTTTGGCTTCCATCTATGGTTATTGACCAGCTAGTTTTGCAAACAGCCGTCGCAACACCGCTGTTTATTAATTCATTTTTTAACGCTACATAATTTTTGTTGATGTCACCATTTATCGGTTGTTCAACTAACCCGTTTTTCGCATAACCGGT
Organism: Mucilaginibacter tundrae; assembly: GCF_013408825.1. Taxonomy (GTDB): domain Bacteria; phylum Bacteroidota; class Bacteroidia; order Sphingobacteriales; family Sphingobacteriaceae; genus Mucilaginibacter. Next base: position 402,682 of record NZ_JACCBZ010000003.1, on the reverse strand, counting down.
ATTCCTGTCTTGTGCATATTTTATTTGCTTGTAAATAATGAGCGTAGAAACCATGAAAACCATGGCGACTGTAAATTGAATAACCACCAATAATTTACGCGGCGAGATAAGCCCGTTGTGTGGTTTAAAGCCACCTTTTAAAACTTGAACAGGCCTGAATGCTGATAAAAAGAAAGCAGGATAACTCCCTGCTAAAATACCTGTCAGGAATACAAAGCCAATTAAGAAAAACCATAATTTCGGATTACTAAAAGCGATAAAGAGATTCTTATCGGTAAGTTGGTTAAATGCAGGCAAACAAAGTTGAACTATTATCAGTGCGAGCAGCCCTGCAATAGCTGAAATTAATATCGATTCGATTAAAAATTGTTTAATAATTAGCGACCGGCTGGCTCCGATAACCTTTCGTACGCCTACTTCTTTGGCTCTTTTTTCACTCCTCGCAGTACTCATGTTCATAAAGTTGATACAAGCAATCAGCAAAATAAGGCCTGCAATTACTTCCATTAGGTGTACGGTTTCAATGTGGCCGCCAGCTTCTTTACCATTTTCAAAATTGGCATATAAATGTAACCGACTTACCGGATACAGGAACACTTGTGCCGCGATGCTTGTATCATGCTGAAGCAAGATATTTTTGATCTTTGAATTAAACTTGTCGATGTTAGTGCCTGGTTGTAGTTGCAAATAGGTATTAAAGCTATTGTTATTCCACTGTTTTTCCTGGTATTCAAAATCTTGTAAGCCTTCTATCGAAACCAGGTATTCAAAATCAAATTGAGTATTATTAGGCAGATCTGCCATCACGCCTGTAACCTTGTAGCTTTTGTCTGTGTTAATCCTGACCATTTTGTTTATTGGATCAGCATCACCAAATATCTTCTTCGCAAGCTTTTTAGTTAACACTACATCGTCAATGCCATCTAATGCATGGTTAGGGTTGCCTTCTAGTAGCGGGAAGCTGAACATGGTTAAAAAAGGTTTGTCTACATCAAGACCATCTGCTGTAATTGCTTGATTCCCATAGTTGAATAACCTGTTCGTTGGCCAGTATACTCGGGTAAAGGCTTTAACTTCAGGGAATTGTTGTTGCAATGCAGGCCCAGCTGCTCCGGTGGTAACGTCCCAACAACTGATCGGATTATTGGCATTTTTTAATGACTTATTCCAAAGCTTATATAACGATGCTTTATTGGTATGAAACTGATCGTAGCTTAACTCATTTTGCACCCAGGCAAATATGAGCAGGGCACCGGCCATTCCAATAGTTAATCCAATTAGATTTATTGACGAAAAAGCTTTGTTTTTAAGCAAACTACGCCAGGCTATTTTGAAGTAATTTTTGATCATTGATGAGATGATTAAGGTTTTATATCCATTTCCTTTGTGAATTTCATGCCATTGAATTAACTGTCTGATTATTAGTCTTTTGTATTTTTACTTATCGAAGAACTGTTCGAATTCGGACAGTCAGGTGTTCGGAAACATACTTTCGTATAATAAAACATCAATTCGTATTTAAACACTGAAAATACAAATACTTGGGTTTAAATACCTATAGGTTTATATCTTTACCCGAATCTTTATCTGCAATTCATGATCATCGTAATTCAATGTAAGGACCAGGTTGGCCTGGTGGCTTCTATATCAGTAATACTCGCAAAGAACCAGCTTAATATTATTTCCATGCGCGAGCATGTAGATAAAACCGAAAATCTGTTTTTTATGCGCCTTAATATTGACGATTCTAAGGACGAAATATTATTAGAAAGTTATATAAGGGAGGTGTTGCCTGCAGGCGCCATTATATCGATTAACCCTAAACCAAGTAAAAAGATTATTGTAATGGTTAGCAAAGAATACCATTGCCTAGCAGATATATTGATACGTAATTATTTTGGAACGTTTGGAGCCACTGTGCAGTGCGTTATAGGCAATCATGCTATTTTGCAGGAAATATGCCAGCGATTTGATATGCCGTTTTATCATGTATCGCACGAAGGTATTAGTAAAGCTGGGTTTGAAGATAGATTTGCTGCGATAACCGATCAGTATGATACAGACTATATAGTACTTGCCAAGTTTATGCGAATATTATCTCCATGTGTTGTCGCTAAATTTCCGATGAGAATTATAAATATTCATCATTCATTCTTACCAGCTTTTATTGGGGCTAATCCGTATCGCCAGGCTTTTGAAAGAGGGGTGAAGCTCATTGGCGCTACCGCCCATTTTGTTTCTAATGAATTGGACGAAGGGCCGATTATAGCACAGCAAATTATTCCGGTGAACCATTCCTTTACAGCGGCAGATATGGTTCAAGCAGGTAAAGAAATCGAAACTTCGGTACTTGCCAAGGCACTTAAGTTGGTTTTTGAGGATAGGGTATTCGTTTATAATAACAAAACAGTAGTTTTTGAGTGATTTAGATATACAATAACTAATAAATCTTATTTGAATTTCATAATTTAAATTGAATTTAATGTTTTGGTATTATAATAATAGATAAAAATCAACTAAAAAATAAAATCTTACTAATAAGGCATTACACTAAGTATGATAAAAAACTTATTTTCGGTTAAATCCGTATAATTAATGAAAATAAGTTGCTGAAATGAAAGATGAATTGAGCTTAAACCAAATTAATAATTACGGAAACGAAAATGAGGCAGGCTCAATCACTTCAGGGCAAAATTTAACAGACCTAAAAGATTTTAATCCAATGGCTGATTTTTCTTTCAGCCAGATTATGGATTCGCAGGAAGATGCGAAAACCAGATACAAATACTTGTTTGAAAATAATCCCAACGCGATGTATATATGGGATATTGAAAATTTTTGTATTGTTGATTGTAATGAAGAAGCCCTTCTTAAATATGGTTACTCTCGTCAGGAGTTTCTAAGCCTTACTGTTAGCGATCTTCAGTTTTCAGAAGATTTACTTTTGTTGGATTCACTTGCTGTAAGAACCTTCGCAGAGAAGCAACATTGGCGACAAAGGAAAAAAAATGGTGAGGTAATATTTATGGAAGTAAGTAGTCACCTGCTGAACTATAAAAACAAAACATTTTCATTTACACAAGTAGTTGATGTTACAGCGAAAGAAAAGGCGCTGGCCCAATTAAAAGAAAGCCAGGATAAATTAAGTACTGCAACTAAAATAGCCCGTTTAGGGTATTGGCAATTGAAAGCAGATGGCACTAATAGATACTGGTCGGACGAGGTATATGAAATATGGGGCAGAAGAAGGAACGAATTTACAGTTACGTTTGATAGTTTTTTAGAAACCGTTTACCCTGAAGACAGGGAAGCTTTTTTAAATGAACAAAGGGCTTTTTATAGCTGGAAGAAAACTTTTAATCTTGAATATAGAATTATTTTACTCGACGGAGCTATAAAATGGGTCTGTGAACGGGGTACCTTGTTAGAGGATGAAGCGGGAAATCCAATTATTTTCCAGGGAATGGTCCAGGATATAACGGAGCAAAAGCTACTCTCATCTTCTCTCGAAGAAAGTAACCGCAGATATAATTATGTTACCAAAGCAACCTTTGATGCAATATGGGATTGGGACATCACAACCGGGGCATTATATTGGGGAGAAGGATTTCAGCATATTTTTGGGTATGAGCTAAAGGATTTACAGACAGATATAAGCTCATGGACCCAACACCTGCATCCGGCAGATCAGGAACGTGCAATTAAAAGCATTTATGATTTTATATTAAGTAACGGCACCAATTGGGAGGAAGAATACCGCTATTTAAAAGCGGATGGACATTATGCCTACGTTGCTGATAAAGGTTTTGTTATACGCGACGAGTTTGGAAAAGCAATAAGAATGGTAGGGGCGATGCAGGATGTTTCAAAACGAAAGAAAGATGAAGAGGAACTAAAGGCATTCGCAGATGAATTATATAAACGGAATAAAGAGCTGCATGAATTTGGATATATAGTATCGCATAACTTACGCTCTCCGGTAGCAAACATAATGGGGACAACAACTTTACTCGAACTAGATAGTGATGACCCAGAAACGGTAACTCAATGCATCAAAGACCTGAAAAGCTCAATAAATAGGCTTGATGATGTAATTCGTGACCTAAGTAAAATATTATCAGTAACCGATGGGTCAGCAGCGTGGAGCAAGGAAACGGTTGATGTAAAGGAGATATTAGATAATGTAATAACAGATCTTCAAAGCACTATTAAACATTCAGGAGCTGATGTTCAAATGCCTCAAGGATCGTGCATATTATATTCTCATAAAGCATATTTATATAGTGCTTTATTCAACTTAATAGGAAACGCTATCAAGTATCGATCTGATAAAAAACCTGAAATATTAATACAAATAGATCAATCAGCAATAGAAACAAAAATTCGTATATCTGATAACGGCATAGGTATTGATCTTATAAAGCATAGCGATGATTTATTTAAGCCGTATAAGAGGTTTGCAACCGAGATAGAAGGCAAAGGATTAGGTCTGTTTCTAGTAAAAAGTCATGTAGAAGCATTACGTGGTACTATTAATGTTGAAAGTAGCGTCGGGGTTGGTACATCCTTTATAATTACTTTCCCTACCAATTAGTTATTTCAATAACAACACGGGTACCGCCGAACTCTCAGCCAGTTGGTGGGAAATACTTGTGTGCATAATTGATTGAAAGAAACTATATTTATGCGGCAATGCAATAACCAATTGCGCATCTTTATTGGCTGCGAACCGAAGAATTCCATTAATAATATCAGTATCCTCAAGAAAAAAATATTTCGGATCGTATTGTTTTAACATTTTATATAGGGTAGTTTCTTCAACAACTCTTTCTGCATCTCCCTGCACCTGTTTACCTTTATTGTCAACATTCACTACCATTAATTCCACTTTGTTTTTGTTAAGTAGCCGTTTTAACGCCTCCAATGGTACGGTATCTTTAACTTTATTAAAATCAATAGCAACCACTACTTTATTTGCTTTTTTAAAATTGTAAGCTGGTGGTACCACAATAATAGGAATAGGGCTTGCTTTTGCTATTTTAATAACATGGCTACCAATTTGAGTGTCTTCATTACTGCTGTTTCCACGGCTTCCTAATATAATCAAATCAACGTTTTTTGAGATTGAGTTTTCAATTACCGCACGTAATAAATGTGATCGGTTTAAATGTACACTGATCTCAACTCCAGGCCTAACATCTTTATTAATCTGTGTTTTAATGAGGTTAATTTTTCTACCCTGTCTGCCGCATTTTGTTCAATATCCTCTTCACGCAATAAAACCATGTCAGGGCTCGGTAAGCTGGTTTCATAAATTGAAACATAGTATGCATTCAATAAAATAATATGGCTAACATTGGTTTGATGGCTTAACGCAGTGGCATATTCTGCTGCATTAATAGATGCTTTTGAAAAATCAACGGGAATAAGATAGGTTTTCATATCAGGCAAATAGATTATTCATTCAACTTTAAAAGTTATCCTAATGTTTTTAAGAAATGTTAATAATGATGTAAAGGCATTGTGGTGCTATGATAAATATGGTTACGCAAAGGTTTATAAATCGCTGATTGAAATTTTATTAAATTTATAAATTATAAAATGAGATATAGGAAAGAATCAATTAGTTACTAAACAGTAAAGCTTTGGTAGTCGATATTTCATTTGTTTTATACCCAACTGGGGATTTTGATATTTAGCTTTTATAACTAACAAAAAAATCGTTTATTTGCACCCCCAGTAAAAAACGACTTGGTAGCTCAGCCGGTAGAGCAACTGACTCTTAATCAGTGGGTCGAGAGTTCGATCCTCTCCCAGGTCACCATTAAAAAGCCTTCTAATTATTTATTAGAAGGCTTTTTGCTTTATTACGTTTTGTTCTTTTTTACAAGCAATTATTACGTTAAAGTCATTTTTTATAGATTGCTCTCACTTTTGCTACCTCAGTTGCTTTAATAGTGCTTGCCTTATTACCAAAGCTATGCCGAACGTAGGTTAGTACATCTGCAATTTGTCGATCAGTCAAATCATCATGGGCACCCATGGTATTTGAATAAGTTTGTCCATTTATTTCCACATCCTCGTTAAATCCGCGTAGTACTATCTTTATCAGGGTTGTTTTATTCCCCAGTACATAAGTTGTTTTAATTAAAGGTGGGTTCATGTTCTGTACTCCGCCGGCATCTGCCATATGGCAAGGCAGACAAACATTAGTATATACAACTTTTCCACGCGCAATAGAAGTTCCTGTAGTTGTTTGGCGTATTGGTTGTTTATTGTTCTGTGCGTATAAGGCATTAAACAACAATATAAATGATGCCAGAAATATACCTGTTAACTTAATATTCATTATTGTTTTTTATAGGTGATCTTATAAATTGTTCCTTTGTTATCATCGGTTACATATAAAGAACCGTCAGGGCCTTGTGCGAGTCCGCATGGTCGATGAACAGCATGTCCGGATGCTTTTTGTTCTTCTGTCCCGGCAAAGCCGTCAGCAAAAACCTCCCAATTACCATCTGGTTTTCCATCTTTAAACGGTTGAAATACTACGCAATATCCGGCCTGAGGTTCAGGCGCCCTGTTCCATGAGCCATGAAAAGCTATGAATGCGCCATTTTTATATTTTTGGGGAAATTGATTACCCGTGTAAAATAGTAAACCATCCGGGGCGTAGTGGCCCGGGTAGGCCGCTACCGGGTTTATATATTTGGGGTCTGCAAGCTTTTTTCCATCACCACCATATTCGGGGCCGAGCATATTTTTATGCTGAATCCAGTCATAATAAACATAAGGGTACCCTGCGTTATCACCTTCTTTCAGAGCAAACATACATTCTGCAGGTAATTCGGTAGATTGATGCACGGTATATAAATTCGGAAAAAGATTATGTAGCTGATCGCGGCCATGCTGCATTACAAAAAGCTGATTATCCTGCTGGTTCCATGCCAGTCCAACCACGTTCCGTAAACCGGCTGCATACCTTATCCCATCCTTATAGGTTTGATCGGGTTTGTCAGCTTTGAACTGCCAGATACCACCTGCGGAGTCTAAAATAGGGCATCCTGTTTTATTGGGGTCATATTCACTGCAAATATTGGTATAGGCTCCGATGTTCACATACAGATTCCCATCATTATCCAACGTGATAGCTTTTGGCGCATGTGTTCTTCTATCTATCAAACCTTTAACAATTCTTTCCGGTTTATCCGGGTTGATAACTTCATTTTTGTCATCCAGCTTATAGCGATAAACTTCCCTGCTGTTGGATGCATACAAATAACCATTTTTAATTGCAATACCTGTTCCACCAAAATCGGCAAAGCTCGATTTTAAAGTCGCTTTGTCGCCATCTACATGAAATACTAATATGCCTTTACCATTTTTAGCCCTGGCAAGATGGATATAAATATCACCCTGCGGAGTCGCTACCAGGTGCCTTGCACTCCCCAAATCGTCAGCAATAATAGCTGCCTGAAATCCTTCAGGAAGTGTAAGGCCTGCGCTAACTGTTTCATGACTTTTAACTGAATTATCATTCTTTATTAATTTGAACGACAAAAGCCCCATTGCCATAATCATAGACAGGCAAAAAGCAAAAAATAATTTTTTGTTTATCATAATATTAATATATTAATTTAACAATTGAAGCTATACAGCCAGTTCCAGTTCTTCAAGGTAATCTGTAATTGTTGCTACTTCCGATTCGGTTAGTGTTTTTTCAATGGCCTTAGCATTTTCAATAGCCTGTTCGCTGTTTCTGGCACCAACCAAGGTTATAGTAATTCCTGGTTGTTGTAAGGTCCACAGGATAACCAATTGTCCCAGCGTTAAGTCTTTTTCGGCAGCGATTGGTTTCAGCAGATCAAGAAACTTATCTGTTCTTTGTAGATTATCTTCTTTAAAAAATGAAACCTCTTTGCGGTGGTCACCAGATGCAAATATATGCCCCGGCCGTATTTTGCCGGTTAGAAGCCCTCTTTCCAACGGACTGTAAGCCAGAATAGATTTATTATTTTTCAGGCAGTAAGGAACTAATTCTGCTTCTATGCCGCGCTTAACCATGCTGTAGGGAACTTGGTCGGATGCCAAAGTAATATATTTTTCAGCTTCGGCCATTTGCGCCGCGTCATAATTACAAACACCGGCGTACCTTACTTTGCCCTGTTCAATTAAGCGTGAAACTGCCTTCATGCTTTCTTCTATCGGCGTGGTTGAATCTGGCCAATGTATTTGGTATAAGTCGATGTAGTCAGTTCCCAAGCGCTTTAAACTATCTTCACATTCTTTTATGATGCTTTCTTTTCCTGCATACTTATAAATGTCAATATTTTCGCCACTGTTTTTTTTACTGCTAAATGCAAAATCGCCTTTTTTTAGATCCCAGCGCATGCCATATTTAGTCAGAAGTTGGAATCTGTCGCGAGGTAACCCCTTGATCGCTTCGCCTACAATTTCCTCGCTGTTTCCCTGTCCGTAAATAGGAGCCGTATCAATAGAAGTTACGCCAAGGGAGTATGAAACTCTGATCGCATCGATGGCATCTTTGCGCTCTGTACCACCCCACATCCAACCCCCGGCAGCCCACGCTCCAAAAGTAACTTCAGAAAGTAAAAGATCTGTATTTGCTAATTTTCGGTATTTCATGATTTTGTTTAATTTTAGTTACACTCTTTGTTTATAGCACAGCAATTATCATCTTTGTTATACTCTACCTTTTAAAAAGGCATTAACAATCACAAAGGAACAATTAATGGTTGGGGAGGTCAATAGCCTAACCCTTTATTAGTAACTCATTAACAAGTTAGTATGTCAGAAAGAAAGTTAAGTTCCACGAATTTTTATAATCAATTATTCCTGGAAGAAAAGTGCGCGCTTAATGAGCTCCTATATTTGCTGAGTAAGCGATGGATGACCGAGGTGCTTTTCAGCATAGAGGAAGGTAACTCACGCTTTAACAATTTGAGAGAAGATCTGGAACATATCAGTGATCATATCCTTGCTGATCGGTTGAAACACCTTGAACAGCAAGAATTGGTCAATAAAACCTGTATACCAGGTAATCCCCCCAGAACGGAATATACTTTAACGAGTAAAGGTGAAGAACTAAGTGAACTATTAGGCGGATTATGCGATTTTGCGGAGAGCAAAATGAAGTTTTGATCACTCAAAGTTAAAATGGCTAACTAATCTTTATCCTCTTTGCCAAACAGTTCCCTCAGTTTGTCTTTAGCTTTTTCCAGCGTGTCTTTTTCGTCAGAACTGAGATTTTTGCCAGCCCTATTCTCATAAAAGGTTAACATTGACATTGCGCTTTGATAAGGTGAAGATTTTCTTCGCTTACTTATTTCTGCGGAATGCTTCACCGATGCGGCGATCTTATCAGATCTCCTGATTTGAAAATATCCTTTTCCAAGTCCATTGCGTCGCTATGTTCTGTAACATCAGCAGACCATTTGTTTGTTGTTTTTTTTGTCATGACGGTAGATCTATATTAATCGATATCATATTGCGCTGCTGTTATCTTTTTTTTTCCTTCGCAAAATGTGCTCGGGCTTGTTTCAGGCCGGTGGCTATAGCTTCACCTTCATTGCTGGTTGTACGCAATACTTCGTTAGCAATCTCGGTTGCTTTATCCCTAATCTTTTTCGGTTGATTCTTGTAAGATGGTGGGTAATCTCCATTGTACCAGGGCATAATTCCTCCTTTTTTATTTAGCTGCCAGATCTTTATATTTCTCATCAATGCCCTTGATCATTGAAAGATGATTTTTAAGCGTTGGTAACATCTGTTGTGCGAAGGCTTTGACATCTGAGTTCTTGCCATTCACGGCGTAATTTTCAAACATATTAACGGTACTCCTGTGTCCTGAAACCATGTTATGAATATACATACGGTCAAAATCATCACCCGAAGCTTTAGAAAGATTCAGGTCTGGTGGCGGGGTATCAGTAGCGGCAGTGGGTATCGATATGCCTTCCGTTTTTGCCAGCTCTAATAATTTTTTTTGAGCATCGCTGTGATCAGTAACCATCATTTGGCCGAAGGATTTTACATCCATTCTTATAGCTTTTTGTGTAGCTAGTTTCCCGGAATTTATTTCCTGCAAATTGCCGATACTAGCCATTATTATAAAGTGCCGGGCTGTTGTATCAGGGTCAGGGGCCTGTGCAAAGGCCGTACTTAGTAATAGGCCTGTGCTAAATATAAATAAGATTATCTTTTTCATAAATTTAAATTATGGTTGTCCAACACCTCCAGATGAACCGTAAATCTGCCCGGTGGCGAAACTGGCATCTGCAGCCGCTAATTGTACATAAATAGATGCTAACTCGGCAGGCTGTCCCGGCCTTCCAAGCATAGTCCATCCACCAAAAGTTTGTTGCTTATCAGGCGTCGTACCACCACTTACCTGTAAAGCGGTCCATACTGGTCCTGGTGCCACACCGTTGACACGGATACCCTTCGGCCCCAATTGTTTTGCCAATGATTTCACATAGTTCATTGTCGCCGCTTTGGTTTGGCCATAAGCGTAAAGCCAGGGATCAGGATTATAAGCCTGTTCGGATGTGGTGCCGATGATAGCTGAGCCTGGTGGCAAATGCGGCAGCGCTTCTCTGATGATAAAGAAAGGCGCGTAAATATTTGTCTTCATAATGGCATCGAATTCTTCGGTGCTCACATCCAGTATAGATTCCGCAGCCTGTTGCCGCCCGGCGTTGCTCACAATAATATCAAGGCCACCTAAACTGTCCAGTGCTTTATGTACAAGTTGTTTACAAAAAGCGGCGTCACGTAGATCTCCGGGTATAGCAATTCCCTTGCGCCCTTCCTTCCGTATCAGCGCAATTACTTCCTGGGCATCTTGCTCTTCGGTCGGGTAATAATTAATTACCACGTCAGCCCCTTCGCGGGCGTAAGCAATAGCGGCTGCACGGCCCATTCCTGAATCTCCACCAGTAATGAGTGCCTTCCTACCTATCAAACGTCCTGAACCTTTATAGCTTGTTTCGCCACAATCAGGCACAGGATCTATTTTACTTTGCAGCCCAGGCCATGGCTGGGGCTGGAATTTAAAAGGCGGTTTAGGGTAGAGTTTTGTAGGGTCACTGATGGCAGTACCGGAAATACGCTTGGCCGCTCCACCAGCCATTGCCAATGCAGGGGAAATAGCAACGGCAGCAATGGTTGTTCCCAAACCGGCAACTATCTGCCGCCTGCTGATTTTATTCTGGTCTTTCATAGGTTGATATGTTTAAGTACCTCGCTGGCTTTTTCATAATACCGCCTTTATAGATATGTTTTTAATTTTGGATTAATATTATTGATTAATAACTGTATTTTTTTCTTACCATAAACTATTCCAATAATTTATATCATAAGAAATAGATTACTTTATTGCCTGTAGATATTGAAATTAAGTTGCTGCGAAATTAATACGACTATTTTTTGGTAGGAATTTCTATACAGCGTTTACAAAAACATACAGGTGCAGCTATTGATATTACAGAAATAGAATAATTCGAGCGCGGTAACCTATTCTGATCAATTCTTTATAAACCAGTTATGTTATTAAACCTTAACAATAGCAATTTGCTTAAAGGATTAATATATGTATTTAATTTTTTTAATTAGAAGGAAACTTATTTAGATTATGATTGTCTTTCTGTTATAATAAATCCAATTATGGCGAAGAAAAATACTGTCCCTACAAATAAAAAGCATGACGATCTTGCTTACAATAAAGAGACCGGCACAGGCGAGTTGATGACAACCGATCAAGGTTTGAAAATTAACGATGACAATAACTCATTAAAAGCAGGCGAGCGCGGTGCTACGTTGCTGGAAGATTTTATCCTGCGCGAAAAGATTACCCATTTTGACCATGAGCGCATACCTGAGAGAATTGTGCACGCTCGTGGTTCCGGAGCGCATGGTGTTTTTCAGGTTTATGAGTCGATGGCCAAATATACCAAGGCCGGCTTTTTACAAGACCCATCGGTTCAAACGCCAGTTTTTGTGCGTTTTTCGACAGTGGCGGGTTTCAGGGGTTCAACTGACCTTGCCCGTGACGTGAGGGGATTTTCTGTGAAATTTTATACAGAAGAGGGTAACTATGATTTGGTAGGCAATAATATGCCTGTATTTTTTATACAAGATGCTATTAAATTCCCCGACCTGATCCATGCGGTAAAACCCGAGCCACATAACGAAATACCGCAGGCGGCATCGGCACATGATACTTTTTGGGATTTTATATCACTCACACCAGAATCAATGCACATGATTATGTGGGCTATGTCTGACCGGGCTATACCACGCAGCTTACGCATGATGGAGGGCTTTGGCATACATACCTTTCGCTTTATTAATGCCCAGGGCAAGTCCTGCTTTGTTAAATTTCATTGGAAACCATTACTTGGGATGCATGCTGTAGCCTGGGATGAGGCACAAAAAATTTCCGGTAAAAATTCTGATTTTCACCGTCAGGATTTGTGGGAGGCTATTGAAAGCGGCGCTTTCCCGGAATGGGAATTTGGCGTGCAGATTGTGCCGGAAGAAGATGAACATAAATATCCGTTTGATTTACTTGACCCAACGAAATTGATACCCGAAGAACTGGTACCGGTAATGCGTATTGGTAAAATGACGTTGAATCGTAACCCGGATAATTTCTTTGCCGAAACCGAGCAGGTGGCCTTCCATCCGGGACATTTAGTGCCGGGTATTGACTTTACCAATGACCCGCTTTTACAAGGGCGTTTATTTTCTTATACCGATACTCAATTATCGCGTTTAGGTAGTCCAAACTTCCACGAAATACCTATAAACCGTTCCGTTAATCCCGTACATAACAACCAGCGTGACGGGCATATGCGACAGCAGATTAATGTGGGTAAATCCAGCTATCATCCCAACTCAACTGGTGACGGCTTTCCAAAACAAGCAACGATAGCCGAAGGCGGCTTTAGTACATACGAGGAACGCGTTGACGCACGCAAAATACGTGCCCGCAGTAAAAGTTTTATGGATTTTTTTGGTCAGGCCACCTTATTCTTTAACAGTCAATCTGAACCGGAGCAAAATCATATTGTTGATGCCTTGAGATTCGAGTTGGGTAAAGTACAAACACCGGCTATAAGGGAGCGCATGGTTGGCTTGCTCACCCAGGTTGATCATACGCTGGCCTTAAAAGTTGCAGAAGGCTTGGGCATACCAGTACCCAAACCACAGGAACCACTAAACCATAGCTATGGCGCAGATGCAAATCCTGCCGATTATCAGAATATACCTCAAAAGCAAAGCATTGATAAATCTCCTGCTTTGAGCATGGCGAATACACCAAAAGATAGTATCAAAACCCGCCAGATCGCGATATTGGTAGCCGATGGTGTAGATGCTGCATCATTAAAAGCTATGAAAGCCGCGCTTACCACGGCAGGCGCGCAGTGTAAACTGATTGCTCCGCACGGTGGTTTTATAAAAGATAACAAAGGTGCAGATAACCCGGTTGACATGAGCTTCTTAACCGCTGCGTCGGTTATTTTTGATGCAGTATATGTACCAGCCGGGGAAAAAGGCCTTATGGGCAATGCAGATGCGATTCATTTTATCAATGAAAGCTACCGCCATTGTAAAGCGATTGCAACGGATGAAACTGGTCTGTTGGATGAAACCTATGTGGGCGCCAAATTTAAAAAAGGAGGAGGAGCAGCAGCAGGGATCATCACAGGGAAGAATAAATCAAAAGAATTTATACAGGCGATAGCCCAGCATCGTTTCTGGGAGCGCGAAAAAAATGACAAAGTACCAGCATGATAGCTATTAATGAACTAGTCATTCCTGCCGCACGAAAGGGTAACCTGGAAGTGCTGCAGGAATTGATCAACCAAAAGGCGGATCTTAACGTCCGCGATGAAAAGGGATACACGCCGCTAATTATCGCTTGTTATAATAATCAATTTAACGCTGCTAAACTTTTGCTTGAAGCCGGCGCTGATGTGAATTTAGTGGATAATGGCGGAAATACTGCTTTAATGGGAGTTGCTTTTAAAGGTTATGCTGATATTGCTGAACTTTTGATCAGCAGTGGTGCTGATTTAAATGCACAACATGGTAATGGCGGTACAGCGTTAATGTTTGCGGTCATTTTCGGCCGTAACTCCCTCGTTAGGTTACTGATAGATAAAGGTGCTGCTGCCGAAATAGCTGAGAATAAAGGGTATACAGCAGCGGACCTTGCAGCTCAACAAGGGAACGAAGAAGCGTTGAACATTTTATACGACCACCGAGAGAGTTAAATCTCAACTACTATTCGCTTATACTAAACCAGATCACCAACGATTGTAAATTTTGGCAAGTTCAGCTATATGTTTTATTGTTTTGTTTTTCATAGCAAATGACTGATATCGCCAGGACCAATTGTCAGTGGTGTTAGCCGGTACATTCATACGCGAACTTTCGTCGAGGTCAAGTATGTCCTGCATGGGTATAATTGCTATTTTAGCTATTGATGCAAGCACAGTGCGGATAAAAATATTGTTGATATTTCTTTCTTTCGCTGTCCGGCCTGTATAATTTTTTACTTGCTTCAAGGCTTTTTGGTTTGCATCTTTCCTATACCACCCTTTAGTTGTATTATTATCATGAGTTCCTGTATACGCAACAGTGTTAACGGTATAATTTTGTGGAAGATGAGGCGATAATAAATAAGCTTCGCCGCCAAAGGCAAATTGCAATACTCGCATTCCCGGCAAGTCAAATTCATCTCTTAAGTTATAAACGGCGTCATCAATATCCCCCAAATCCTCAGCCACAAATGGGAGGTTACCAAATTCTTTTTTCAAAACATGGAACAGGTCAGCGCCAGGTCCTGATTCCCATTCCCCATTTACAGCGGATTTACTATCGGCCGGTATCGCCCAATAATTGGAAAAAGCACGAAAATGATCCAACCGTAACAAATCAAATTGTTCTAAATTTTTGCGGATTCGCTGTACCCACCAGTCATAGTTTTGTTCTTTAAGCTTCTCCCAGCAAAAAACAGGCATTCCCCAAAGTTGGCCATCCGTGGCAAAATAATCGGGTGGTACACCGGCAACCTTACTCATTTTACCTTCGGTATCCAGACTAAATAATTCCGGGTGCGCCCAAACATCGGCAGAATCATAACTAACGTAAAAAGGCAAGTCTCCAAATAATTTGACATCCAGTTTTTGACAATAGCTTTTTAAGCTACTCCATTGCCTGTTAAACTGATACTGTAGCCATTTTTCTTTTTGAATAATATCGCTGTTGTTAATAACAAAATTAGTTAAAGCCTTTTCTTCACGAAACTTGAACTCTTCCGGCCATTTATACCAAGGTTTATAGTTGAATTTTTGTTTTAAAGCCACATACACGGTATAATCTTCCAACCAGAGTGCTTCCTTTTTACAAAACTTTATAAATTCATGTTGTTGAATTTCGTTATTTAAAGCCTTGAAGTTTATCCACGCTTTATCAAATATTAATTGCTTAGTTATAGTGACTTTGCCATAGTCTACCTTATCTGTTTGATGCAAAACGAATTCATGAACATTAAATAGGTAATCTCTAGCTAATAACTCCGGACTGAGTAATAAGGTATTCCCTGCCATAGAGGAGTAGGAACTGTATGGTGAATATTTGTTTTGCTCATTAATGGGACTTAAAGGTAATAACTGCCAATATTTTTGATTGCTACAGTGTAGTATATCAGCAAAAGCTTTAGCCTCAGGCCCTAAATCGCCTATGCCGAATTTTGATGAGAGTGAGGTGATATGCATTAAAATTCCCGAGCCTCGTCCGCTATCGGGATGGTCTAACTTTAATAACGCGAAAGGCACGGTAGTGAAAATAGTGCCAATCTTTATCCCATGTGTTTGTTTTCCTGTGGTTTTTGTTATCAGGTTGCTGAAGTTTTCCGGTGCATTTTCCGGCATAATTATAGCAGAATCTTCCCAATCGGTGATTGGGGTTCCAGCTAGGTTTAGCGTCACAACTGTTATGTACCAGGTTCGTTTATAACTTCTTGCGAAAGCAAATAAATTAGCGGCATATTTTCCGGTTATTTTCAAAGGAAGATAATCGCCTTCTGCAAAAAGCAAAGGATTAGCTTTCCGTTCATGTAGTAATAGCTGTACCAGCCAAATTTTTATATGTCCGTTGAACTTATTATCCCACAGGTTTTTTAAAGATGGATTGTCCGTTAATAAACCTTCGCGGCCCTTATAGTCGACCGGCCGCCTATTGTCTGGATCTACCAAACTCAAATCCCAATGTTCACAACCCTGATAAATATCCGGCGTGCCTGGGCAGGTGAATTTCAGTATAACTTGCGTTAATGAATTTATTATGCCTTGGTGTGAAATTTTTTGATGTATACCGGTAAAGCTTTTCCAAAAGGGTCTGCGTTTATCTAGCAGCTTAATTGCAAAATCTTTAACTGCATTTTCATATTCAGCGTTTGGTGCCGACCAATTGGAATGTAGTTTAGCTTCTCGCATAGTTTTTTGAAGATACTCTTGTAAGCGATCTTTAAAATTATCTTCATTCTCACCGGGCATGGGGTAGGCGCCTATTAATGTTTGATAAATAAAATATTCGTCATTAGCATCAGGCGCTCCAATTTGCTTAATATCGCGATTTAAAGCTTGCCAATTGCGTATTGTTTCCAGCCATTCGGTCGCCATATCAGGCAATACATTTAACCTTGCACGCACATCTTCACCACGTTTGGTATCATGGGTAGAGGTAGCGTTTAAACTAAGCGGCCACTTATCTTGGCGGGTTTTCATAGCCGCATGAAACTGTACCGGGCTTATACTGAAAGCATCAGGAGCATCGCCAACCTCATTATGGCCAATGAAACGGTTATAAGTATACATTAGTGTATCTTCAACTCCTTTTGCCATTAATGGCCCGGTAAACTGCATACAGCGCATGTAGAAATGCAGCGCTTCGAGGTTATGTTTAGAATTAAAAAAAGCTGCACTTAATAATTCAACCGCGGTAGATAATTTTTTGTTGCTTTTTTTTACGCTGTTTAGTATCTTTTTAACTTGTTTTTCTTCTTCTTTATTTAATGGAAAGTTATTGCCATAAAAGCGGTACTCAGGGCAATTGATTAAAAATTGCGCTATAGCCTGCTTAATATCTTCATTTTTAATTTCCTTATGCTTCCCAAGATCTAACTTTAGGAAAAGGTTGGTTAAATTATCAAGTTCGCCAGCCATTTGATTTTTCAGTATGTACGCTTTTTTATCGTGTACCTGATCTGAAACAGGATTTGTAACTGGTATTAGTGTTTTATAAAAACTACTAAATTTATCTTTATTAGCAGCGCCGGTAAGTAAGTTATTTACAAGCGCTAAAAAGTCGTATCCCGTATTGCCTTCAATTGGCCATATTGGCATTTGTTCGCCTTCCTCTAATATTTTTTCAACCACTATATAAACATCATTACCCACCACTTCACGCAGTTGGTTAAGATATTTAGATGGATCGTATAAACCATCAATATGATCTATTCTTATTCCCTGAAAAATGTCTTCCTTAACTAATTGAATTATAAGCTGATGAAACTGATTAAATACCTCATTATTTTGAATGTTGAGGCACAGTAAACTGTTTACTGTAAAAAAACGGCGGAAATTTATAATTCTATCAGTTTCCTGATAACTGCAAAGCCGGTAATGTTGCTCATTGGCAATTTGGAGTAATTGATCCTTGCTGGTTTTTTCTGAATGGGTTATGTTTAGATATGATTCCGGTTTTAATGGCCAACGTTGGTCTGCGTATTTAAACCAAAGTTTATCATCAATCTTTTCTATAGTTAATTCGTCATTTTCAATTACCTTTTCCAAAGACGACCCTAAAAACGGTACCATTATCGGGCCTTTAAATAATAATTCATCAGTTAGGCTGTCGTCAAAAAAAGATTTATAGTCTGATGAGTCACCTTTCTCCAATACATTCATTAACCATCGATTCGTATAATGGTAAGCCATATGATTGGGCACAATATCCTGTATCCAACCTATCTTTTTCGCTTTCAGCTTTTCAGCTATTACTCTTAATTGTTCAATAGTTCCTATCTCCGGGTTAATACTAAGCGGATCAACACCATCATAACCGTGCATACTACCCGGCACCGAAGTAAATATTGGCGACGCATAAATAGTATTCACACCCAGCTTTTCAAGATAGGGAATAACCTGTTCGAAGTCGGCAAATGTAAAGCCTTTATGAAATTGGATTCGATAGGTGCTGACCGGGTTATACATGTAAATTGGTATAAATTATGACTGATTGGGGTTGGATACTATTGGCAGCCCCCGGGCCATCCCACTTTTTATCAGCAGAGTTAATTACTTGTTTCAAATTTTCATTACCATCAAAATCAATGAGATGTTCGTCACTCGAAAAATTCATTAGGCAATACACTTGTTGATCATCCTGCCAGCGTTTCAACAACAAAGTTTGATGTCCTTCATTATAGCTTACAGTCAGGTTGTTTCGGTTTAAATTACTAAGCGCCGGTAATTGCTTGCGGAGTTGTATCAAGGTTTTATAATAATCCAGCATTACAGCATTGATCTGACCCCAGTTTAGTTTTGAACGCTTAAATGTTTCGTCAGATTGCGGATCAGGCGCTTCAGCATTTCTGTGGAATGCTGAGAATTCTTCCTTACGGCCTTTGCGGATTGCTTCAACTAATTCCGGGTCACTATGACTTACAAAATATTGGAAAGGCGATCGCGCGCTCCATTCTTCACCCATAAAAAGCAGGGGAAGGTAGGGGCTTACCATAACCGAGGCAGCCATCAGTTTTTGCATTTCGAAACTAAATAGCTGGCTGCTCCGTTCGCCAAGCATGCGGTTGCCAACCTGATCATGGTTTTGTGAGAATACGACAAATTGCTGTCCTTCATTATCCTTAACCTTATTCCCAAAGGTTTTTAACCGTTGCGGCGAGTAAATACCGTCATACACATAAGCATCCCGGTATGATTTTGCCAGATCTTTTATCCCATTGAAATCTGAATAATATCCGTTTCTTTCTCCGCCTGCAGTTACCCTTAATGCGTGATGAAATTCATCAATCCATTGCGCATCAATACCATAACCACATTTCTCTATTGGGGTAATGAAGCGAGTGTCATTTAAATCTAGTTCCGCTATTAAGTAGTGCTGTTTCCCTGTTTGGTCAATAAGCCTATTAACTTCTTCTTTAATTTCCTGCAGAATATGTTTGGTACTGAAATCCTTAATTGCATGCACCGCATCCATTCTTAGCGCATCAATATGAAAGTCCCTGAACCACATGAGTGCGTTCTCTATAAAATACCCGCGTACGGCATCACACCTGGCATCGTCATAATTAATTGCATTGCCCCAGGGAGTTTTGTATTTGTCTGTAAAATAAGCGCCGAATTCTGTAAAATAATTCCCTTCTGGCCCAATATGATTATAAACCACATCTAGTATTACCGCAATCCCTTTATTATGACAGGTATTAACCAATTTCATCAAACCTAGCGCGCCACCGTAGGAATTTTGTACAGCGAAAGGGAATACCCCATCATAGCCCCAGTTTCTTTCGCCAGGGAACTGTGCAACAGGCATAATTTCAATAGCTGTGATACCCAAGCTGACTAAATGGTCAAGCTTTCTTTCTATCCCTAAGAATGTGCCTTCGTCTGTAAAAGTGCCGGTATGGAGTTCATAAATAATGTACTTATCCTGTGCGGGGTTTTTCCATTCACTATCATACCAGTTAAAATCTTTAAGATCGATGACTTTTGATGGGCCGTGTACACCCTCAGGCTGCGATAGAGAAGCAGGATCAGGCAGGGTCTTGTCATCTAATACGAATTGATACTTATCACCTGGCTTTAACTGCCCGGTGATAAGTTCCCAGTAACCATAAGCTGCTTTTTCTAACGGTAAGTCGGCTTTGCGATCGGCTAACCGTAATGCAACCTGTTTAGCATGAGGTGCCCAAAGCCGGATGCTTGCTACGCCCGGCTCATTAAAATTTACCCCAAACGATCTGTGTTCTATCATCTTTTAACGGCTTGTTGTAATAGAATTATTGAACGCCCACTTACAGTGATTTTTTCTTTTGCTGATGATTCCTTGTTATCAGGTTCTTTCTCACCCGTATCTAAAACCATGATCCATTCTTCGCCACGTAATTTTTCGGGTATTATGTAATCCAACGGTTCATGATGAGCGTTAAATACCAAATAGAAGTTGTCGTCAATTACATCCTGCCCTTTGGGATCGAGGTAATGCAGGCCTTTGCCATTTAAAAATACCGCAAGCGATTTCGCATAGTCATTGGTCCAATTTTCATCGCTCATTTCGGTTCCTTCTGGCAAAAACCAGGCGATATCTTCAATTCCTTCTTTAATTGGTTGGCCCTTAAACCATCGCCGCCTGCGGAAAGCCGGATGATCCTTACGTAAGGCAATTAGTTTTTGTGTAAACTCCAACAGTTCCTTATCCATACCGTCCCAGTTTAACCATGAAATTTCATTATCCTGGCAATAAGCGTTATTGTTTCCATTTTGTGTACGGCCAAATTCATCACCAGCTACCAGCATCGGCACGCCTTGCGATAAAAACAAGGTAGTTAGTAAGTTCTTTTTTTGTTGCTCGCGTAATATGTTAATGGCCTCATCGTCAGTGGGCCCTTCCGCGCCACAATTCCATGATCGATTATTGCTTTCGCCATCGTTGTTGTCTTCACCGTTCGCCTCGTTATGCTTGTCGTTGTATGAAACCAAATCATTCAACGTAAAGCCATCATGAGCAGTTATAAAATTAATACTGGCCGTTGGCCTTCTATTATCATCTTGATATAGATCAGGACTCCCGGTCAATCGTTGCGCGAATTCGCCCAAAACGCTATCAGCACCACGCCAGTAATCGCGCATGCAATCGCGGTATTTGCCATTCCATTCGCCCCATCCCGGTGGAAACTTACCAACTTGATAACCTCCCTCACCAACGTCCCATGGTTCGGCTATCAGTTTAACCTGAGATATAACTGGGTCCTGGTAAATTATTTCAAAAAATGAACTTAATTTATTCACCTCGTGCAGTTCCCGGGCTAATGTGGCCGCCAAATCAAATCGGAAACCGTCAACGTGCATATCCAATATCCAATAACGCAGGCTATCCATAATGTAGCGTAGTACGTTAGGTAGCATGGCATTAAGCGTGTTTCCTGTACCGGTATAATCCATATAATACCGCGGGTTATCAGCAGTCAGGCGATAGTAGGAGGCATTATCGACGCCTTTAAACGATAAGGTGGGTCCCATCTGATTCCCTTCGCCGGTGTGGTTGTAAACAACATCCAATATTACTTCAATACCTGCTTTATGAAGTTCTTTAACCATCTCCTTGAATTCTCTAACCTGTTCACCTATTACACCTTTGGCTGAGTAACGAACGTCGGGTGCGAAAAAACCGATACTGTTATAGCCCCAATAATTAACCAGCCCTTTCTCCGTTAAACCACGGTCATTGATAAACTGGTGAACAGGCATCAGTTCAATAGCAGTAATGCCCAGTTTTTTCAAATATTCAATGGTAGCTGGATGGCCTATACCACTGTAAGTACCACGTAATTCTTCGGGTATATCGGTGCATAACTTAGTAAATCCCTTCACATGTGCTTCATAAATAATAGATTGGTGATAAGGGATGTTTAGTGGCTGATCGTCTTCCCAATTGAAATTTTGATCTATTACTACTGACTTTGGAATAAAAGGCACACTGTCAACCTCACTAAAGCTCAAGTCCTGTTGCTCGTTGCCAATTTCATAGCCATAAAGCGCGTCATCCCAATTTATAATGCCCGCGACGGCTTTAGCATAGGGGTCGATGAGTAATTTATTCCGATTGAAGCGGTGCCCATTTTCCGGCTCATAGGGGCCGTCAACACGATAACCATAAAGCTGGCCTGGTTTTAAGTCCGGTAGATAAACATGCCACACTTGGTGTGATCTTTCGGTGACAGGTATAATTTGTGATTCGGTTTTGTCGTCCTTATTGTTGAACAAACATAGCTCAACGCCCGTAGCGTTATCGGTATATAGCGCGAAGTTAACGCCTTTGCCATCCCATGTTGCGCCCAAGGGATAAGGTTTACCAGGGTATATTTTTTTATCCATACCCCTAAAAATAAAATCAGCAGCAAAATGTTTTTCTAATTAAAAATTTATCATCGATTTAAAAGCACTAAACAAATTGTAGTTATGAAGTGTTAAAAATAAAATGAAAAGAATATTGGTAGTTTCTGATGATCAGCCTTTGCTCTAATTGCTGGTCAAAGCCATCATAAAGGCACTGACTAGATAACAACAAACAACTTAAGCTTATTGTTACCGGTATACTTCATTATTCCAAGAACCGGAATGATTATTCGTTATTTGAATCGATCATAACGTAATTAAGCGGGCCGCTTAACACTTTTGTACCGTATTGGCATTAAATTTTCGCAGTCCTTATTAAATTAGCCGAATTTACGTCAATGTAGTGCTCATATATGCGTATAAAAAGTGCTATATTGCGTTAAGTAAAAGTGCATGGTGAACTTTAAGACCCTTAATGATTATGATTTAACCGCTTTATTACGGGAAGGTAATCATGCCGCTTATGCTGAACTTTACCATCGCTACAATCAATTATTATTTGTACATGCTTACAAAAGGCTTAAAGATGAAGAACAAGCCAAAGATATTGTGCAAGAATTTTTTGCGACATTATGGACCAAGCGATCTTCTTTATATCTAAAAACTAGCTTGGTTGGATATTTTTTTACCTCAGTTAACAATCGAATCATCGATCACTTCTTGCATAAGGATGTTCAGAAGAAATACATTGCTTCATTCGCTGGTTTTGCAGCAAGCAATAACACAAAAGCTGATCACCTGATTAGGGAAAAACAATTATTGTTATTAATTGAAAATGAAATACAACAACTTCCGCCAAAAATGCGGGAAATATTTCAATTGAGCCGCCAACAATATCTATCACATAAAGAAATTGCGGAAAAGCTTTCCATTTCTGAAAAAACAGTTGACCGGCAGATATCAAATGCTTTATTCAGACTTAAGGCAAAGCTAGGGCTGGTTATATTTTTCGCCTATTTCATTAATTTTTGATCTTTTTTGATTTTTTGAGAGGCAAAAGTGAAAATAATTATTTTTTTTTCATTTCAATCTACATATTATGTCTGTTTCGCTCGTCATAACTTATAAATAATGACAATTATTTATTTAAAGCATGTTATACGAAGACGCAAAGGCATTATTGGTTAGATATAAAGAGGGGAAATGTACTGATGCCGAGAATGCATTGGTGGAAAGATGGCTATTTCAATTCGAAAACGAAAATTCTGATCTACCTGAAGAAAGAATTCAAGAAATTAGTAAGGAAATCTGGTTAAGTCTACCTAAACAATCATTAAAAATTATAAAAGGATTGCAATTGGCGCGCATAGCCGCCGCCGCAACAATCCTGGTTTTTTTATTAACGGGTTTATATTTTATTATTGTTCCGCCGCGACATAAACAATTAGGAGTAAAGTATACTAAAGATTTATTGCCGGGGAGCAATAAGGCTATACTTACACTTTCAAATGGTAAAAAAATTATTTTAAATAATGCAGGCATCGGTACTATTGGAAGTGAAGGCAATGCGGTTATAAATAAAACGGCAAATGGTGAGATTGTTTACAGTAGCACTGAAACCGCTGCTGACAACGGATCGTTAGCTTATAATACGATTACTATCCCTAATGGTGGTCAATATCACCTTGTGTTGTCAGATGGTACTAATGTATGGCTCGATGCAGCATCTTCAATCAAATACCCTACTGTATTTACCGGGAATGAACGAAGGGTTGTGATTACAGGCGAAGCATACTTTGAAGTTGCTCATAATGCAGCCAAACCTTTCCGGGTAATGGCCCAGGGGCAAACCGTAGAAGTTTTAGGCACACATTTTAATATTGATGCTTATACGAATGAGCCGGTTATTAAAACGACGCTGCTAGAAGGTAGTGTAAAGGTTACAAATAATATGAAAACGATAACCCTTGCCCCGGGTGAACAAGCCCAGGTGCAGCCAGGGACGGTTGATAATGAGATAAAAGTGCTTAACAATGTGGACACAGATGAAGCCACAGCCTGGAAAAATGGATTATTTCAATTTAATAAAGCGAGCATTGAATCAATTATGCGACAGGTAGCGCGTTGGTATGATGTAGAGATCAGCTATATGAACAATAAAATTCCGTCTAAAACCTTCACTGGTAGTATTTCCAGGAATAGCAGCGCATCTCAGGTTTTGGAGATATTGAGTTATACAGGCCTACATTTTGAAATTGCCGGCAAAAAAATTATTGTAATAACAGAATAAATATAAAGCCCTAATATTCACCTTTTAAATTAAAAAAATGATAAGACAGTTACGAAAACAGCTTTAACCCTCAACGAAAAAGGAACTCATAAAAAAAGCCGGAAAAGTGGTGGTACACTTAACCGGCAATAGCCTGAGTTAACCTATCCTGCCTTTAGTTTTCAGCACAAAGCAGGATTTTAAACTATTTCAATTCACAGATTAACAACATTAACCCAAACTTTTACAAAAGTAATGAAATTTAATGCTTTCCCCGCAGCCATGCCTAAAGTATGGCTACCCCCCAAATTAATTCTGGTTATGAAAATAACTACTTTTCTGTTGATAATAACGCTTACAAATGTAAGTGCTGCTGCTTTTAGCCAAATAACGATCAATGAAAAAAATGCTTCGCTTGAAAAGGTTTTAAAACTTATTAAAAAGCAAACAGGTTATCTTGTTTTTTATAACGATCAGGACCTGCAATATGCCAATAAAGTAGATGTTAATTTTAAGAACGCTACACTCGATGATGTTTTAAGCACTTGTTTTGACGATCAGCCTTTAAACTATACCATCATAAATAATACCATAGTTATACAAAAAAAGGAAGAAACACTCTTGGATAAGATAAAGTCTTCTTTAGATATGACGGTAGTTTTTAAAGGTAAGGTACTGAACGAAAAAGGCGATCCCATACAAGGTGTAACCATAAAAATAAAAAATAAGGAAGACCGTAGCGTATCAACCAATGGGGAGGGTAATTTTACCATTGCCGCATCTAACGGAGATATATTGGTTTTTAGTTTTATAGGATATAAAACCAAGGAGGTTGAATTAACAGCACAAACAATAGTAAATGTTACGCTCGAGCCCGAGTCATCTGTTTTAGATCAGGTTGTTGTAGTTGGTTACGGAACAACCAAAAGGAAGGATCTTACAGGGTCGGTATCATCTGTAGATATCAATGAGGTAAAGGACGTGCCATTTACAAGCGTTGATCAAGCTTTGTCAGGTAAAGCTGCAGGCGTAGAAGTGGTACAAAGTGATGGTTCGCCAGGTGGTGTGGCCAAAATCCGTATCCGTGGTGGAACCTCCATTTTGGGCGGAAATGATCCATTATATATTATTGATGGCGTGCAGCTTACTGTATCTGACCAATATTTGCAAGGTGCGGGTGAAGTACCCAACCCGATTTCCGGTAGCGATAGCAATGGCGGCTCAATAAGTAGTTCATTTTCCCGTGGTTTAAACAGCCTGGGTGGTTTAAATATCAATGATATAGAATCAATTGATATATTAAAAGATGCTTCGGCAACAGCCATTTACGGATCAAAAGCAGCTAATGGTGTTGTTATTATCACTACCAAAAAAGGTAAGTATAATCAAAAACCTTCAATTGAATTTAATTATTTTACCGGGTTTTCTACTCCAATAGCGCAAAAAGTGCTTGATGCTGATCAGTATAAAATGATCTTAACTGAAGCAGCTCAAAATTTAAGCGATGCACAGACTGCCGCAGGGCAACCTGTTAATAGCGTAGCGAACAGTATTTTGCACACGCCTAATTACTTAGGTACCGCTAATACAAATTGGATGAATCTGGTACTGCGGGATGGCTTTGAGCAAAATGCTGATTTTGCTGTACGAGGTGGTGGAGAAAATTCAAGGTATTATACCTCATTTTCTTATACAGGCCAAGATGGTGTAATAAGGGGGACAGATTTTACGCGCATCTCGGGTAAAGTAAATTTAGATAATAATATAACCAGTAAGCTGCGTACGGTTACTAATCTTGACTACGGTTTTACGACCAACAACATTACTAACGGTGCTTATACCCAAGCATTACTCGCCCCGCCTACACTTGCTCCTTATAATGCTGATGGTTCTGTCAATAATTTTACAGGCGCCGAACTTGGTGGTTCGGTATCAAGCGGAATTCAAAATCCATTGTCTTTACTTAACAATGGAGTTAACCGCGGGAAAAACGCATCATTGCTTGGTTCAGTATCGCTAGAATATGATATACTCAAAAATCTGAAGTTTAAAAGTGTGGCCTCCGTAAATTATCAGCAGTACAATCAGATAGATTATACTCCGAGCACCGCATTGATCGCTACAGATGCGGGGCCTGGTTCGTCTAATAATGGTTTAGGTACAGAAGGACAAACAGAATCTACTGATTTGTTTTTCGAAAATACCTTAACATACAACAAGCAATTTAATGCTGATAATAGTCTGGATGTTGTGGCTGGTACTTCATGGGAAGAGTATAAAAGCAATTCATTTATCGCTAATGGCGAGTCGTACCCCAATGATGTTACCTTAACTGACCTTTCATCAGCGGCTGTTACTTTACCCTCGACGGCATCATCAGCGCAAAACTCTTTATTGAGTTTTTATGCACGTGCCAATTACTCTTATAAAGATCGTTACCTGTTTACTTTTACCGGGCGATCTGACGCATCATCAAAGTTCCCTGAGGGTAACCGCACAGCTTTGTTCCCATCGGGCGGTGTAGCCTGGCGTATATCACAAGAGAAGTTCCTGGCAAATGTTAGCTGGCTCGACGACCTGAAACTTAGGGCAAGTGCCGGTTATACGGGTACGCAAAATATTGGTGATTATCTTTATCGTACTTTATATACTCCTGCAACTTACAATAGTACCAATGCTGTTGTGCCTACACAACTTGGCAATAATGACCTTAAGTGGGAATCAACCTTGCAAAAAGATGCTGGTATTGATTTCTCTTTCTTTAAATCACGACTTACAGGTGATATAGGGGTGTATGAGAAAAAAACATCTGGTTTGTTATTTAATGAAACACTAGCACCAAGTTCTGCCTATGGTAGCGTTATTGCCAATATCGCCGACATTAGAAACCGTGGGTTGGAAATTGACTTAACAGGTGTTATAATCAAAAACAAACATTTTACTTGGAATAGTGAATTCAATATTTCTTTCAACCGTAGTTTAGTTTCCAATATCAACCAGGCTTTTTCTGATCCCAATGAGTCAGGCATATATCTTGGAAATACGATTATTGAAAATGGAAAACCACTTGGTTTATTTTATGGCCAGCAATATGAAGGGATAATTAATACACAAGCTCAGCTGACTGCGTACAAAGCCAAGTACTCATTGTACCCTTATATTACCCCATATTTGGGTATTGGTGATGCTATGTATCAGCAAACTCCTTATGGCTTTCCTAACAGTAGTTTGGTTATAGGTAATGCAGAACCTAAATTTTATGGTGGTTATACCAACACGTTCACTTATAAAAACTTTTCGCTAACCAGTTTATTCAACTATTCATATGGTGGCCAAATACTTTATTTGTATGATATCAATAATAATAGTGTAACTAATCTATCAAATAAAGGAGTTGGCATATTAGGAAGATGGACGCCACAAAATACCTCCTCTGATATTCCGAAGGTGATCTATGGGCAAAATGGTAATATAGGTACAGCAAGTAATGACATTTTTAATGGATCATTTGTCAAGTTAAAATCTGTTACATTATCATACCAGTTACCTAAACTTCTGATGCAGAAATGGCAAATACAATCAGCTTCTATTTATGTGTCTGCCACCAACCTGTTTACGATAACAAAATATCCGGGTCCTGATCCTGAGGTAAGTAATGATCCCTATAGTTTAATAAGCGGCTATAGCGATGCAAGTTCTTATCCAACAGTTAAACAATACATTATAGGTTTTAGAATTGGATTTTAAATAATAAGAAAATGAAGAAGTTAATATATATTTTACTGGTTACGGCTTTGTTTTCGCAATCCGCCTGTAAAAAGGAACTGAACGCACTTCCACAGAATGCCGAAGTGGATGGTAATGCGATAGTTGATGAGCCAAGTGCCAACGTAGCGCTTAACGGTGTTTATTACTGTTTTGCCAATGCCAATAATACCTCAACAAATTGGAACAACAATAAAATAATGGGGTCTCTATTTGCTGGTTACATCGGGTCTGGAAATGGAGCTACCGTAGATGAATCAGATATTTTTGGAAATAGCATTTTTAATTCATCAGAATGGGCACGGTACTACGTACTTATCAATGCCGCTAATGGTGTTAATCAGGATGTGCAGGCGTTGGCTGATAATAAATTTGCCAATGGCCGTAAAACACAGATTTTGGCTGAAGCAAGGTTTCTAAGAGCTTTCGGGCATTTTAAGCTGCTTAGTTATTTTGGCCAATGGTTTGACATTACCAGCCCTTACGGTATTATTATCGAGAGTCAGTTTAACAACTTAAGCAATATAAATTCGCCACGCAGTACCGTAAGTGCTTGCTATACATTTATTTTAAACGATTTGGACTATGCTATAGCCAACGCGGCAGATAGCAGTAGCAATGTTTACGTCAATAAATGGACAGCAATGGCGCTTAAAATGCGTGTGCTATTAAGCAGGAACCAAAGTGGCGATTTAGCAGAGGCTATTACTTTGGCGAATACTATTATTAGCAACGGCCCATATACCCTTGAGCCTAATGAAAAGGATATTTTTTATACCAAAGGTTTAAGTAGTAATGAAGTTATGCTGGGTATACAGCCGCAGGCAAATCAATATCTGTACTATTCAAATTCAAGTTTAGAATTTATAGGGGCGTCATCATTTTTTGAGGCAAAACCGGCTTTAGATAGTTTGTTAAAAACCGATCCCCGCCATAGCTGGGTAGTTGGCCAGGCAGATACCAACAACGTTGGCAGTTATTATTTCATTAAATACATCCAGCCTGCAAAAGTTTCAACCCAGCTTTCAGAGGTGGCATACGCTTTCCGTCTTTCAGAAGTATACCTGATGCTGGCCGAAGCCACAGTGCGTTCGGGCGGAAGCCTCAGCGCAGCAAAAACTACGTTGGAAACAGTAATGAGTAAAGCAGGAGTAACTGATTTTAGCGCAGTTACTGCGGCAACTACCGCGGATGAGTTATCAGAACAAATATACTATGAATACGCCCGGAACTTTGTAGGTGAAGATGGTATAGAGTGGATGGCTCTATTACGTCTGCCGCCTGCAATCGTTACACAAATACGGCCTACTATAACTAGTACTATTCAATACATTTTACCTATTCCTCATGCCGAGTTTGTGAGTAACCCAAATATTGGACCACAAAACCCGGGTTACAGTAAGTAACAATTTATATAACAGATCATCCTCAGCGTGTTATGTGATGCGCTGAGGTAAATCTATCGACATCACGAAAGTATGAAAATTAAGAGCTTAACTTTTCTTGCTGTATTTCTTATTGTTTATCAATGGCATACAACTCAGGGAAAAAGTTTTTTTATGCCCGCCAACAACATGCAAACAAAGGCTGATACAACCATGGGAGCCATTGGCTCGATGGCATCAGATTTTGAAACCAACGATATTAATGGGAAATTATTGAATCTGAAAAGCTTTAGGGGCAAATATGTACTCCTTGATTTTTGGGCCAGTTGGTGTATCCCGTGCCGTAAAAGTAACCCTCATTTAATTACGTTATATCATAAATATAATACGAAAGGGTTTGACATTATTGGTATTTCTGATGATGATCAGCGCCAACTACAATGGAAGAACGCAGTTAAGCAGGATAATACCGATTTATGGCACCAGGTATTGCGGGGAGCAGCTGCTACTGCGGATAAGCAAGGAGTTACCAACCCCGATGATTTACATCATTTGTATAATATTCAATCGCTGCCTGTTAAAATTTTGATAGATCCATCAGGAAAGATCATAGGTCGTTATGGCGATAATGATACCACGGATGAGGATCTGGATAAAGCACTTTCCGCGATTTTTCAATATTAAATTTATAAAGATCAATATGAAAAAGTACATACTGACAATAATGATAATGGCTTTAGCTGCAGCCACGTCATTCGCAACAAATATAAATAGAGCCGTAACGGTGACGTCAAAAATTCCGCTGAGAGTTTTATATGTTGGTTACGATCCTCAGAAGCCTATGCCTACCAAACTAGTTTGGTATATGCCATCTGAAAAACGCTACGCGGAGTTTTATAAAAGCCGTATGCCGGCCTTTAAAGGTTTTTTGGAGAAGAATTTTACCATAGTGAAAACAGTAGATGGCAGAGATTACGATGTGAAAATGTCTGACTCGGTTGATGTTACTATTTTTGACGCTTACCCGGTTAAATTACCTGCGAATTTTGACCGCCCTGCCATTTTAATGGCAGCGGTTGCACCTGATATTGGCATTCCTTTAGGCTTAAAATTTGATTGGTATTGTCAATGCCTTGAAAGTGACGCCCTAAATATCAAAGCCGGTCACGAAATATTTAATACACCCAATAAAGTTAATTTAACTATGGTTACCCGTCCAACCCCGGGTGGTTTTTTTAATGGGTTCCAAGGTCTTAAAACGCCAAAAACAATGCCGATGTGGCGCGTAGTTAATGCTGACGGTATGGATGAAAAAAATCCTTATCTAATTGGAATGGTTGCGCATGGCGAGGGATTTGACGATTCACCTGATGCGGAAGTAATATCAGGCGGTGATTGCCTTAAAAATGCGGAAGCAGTGGCGTTGGGCCGTCATGGCAATTATTTTATGTGGGGATTTGCTGCCTCGCCCGATTTTATGACAGATGAGGCAAATCTTGTTTTTGTTAATACAATTTGTTACATCAAAAAATTTGATAGAAAACCACCAATTGTCAAAAAAATACAACAAGCAACCCGTGAAGAAGTAGACGAAAAAATATATCGTGCTGATGAAGGATTATATAATAAAAGCCTTATAGCCAGAAAAGAAGGCAACGAAAGGTTGAAAAAAATGCAACAGGATTTGAGAGATAAAAAAGCAGCGGGACAGGATATTGGTAGAGGTAATGAAATGTTTCTGAAAATGAGCTTATCCAATGACGTACAAAGCTTTGAAGATTATTTAAAGGAGTGGGAGGGGCCGGAGCTTTTTAAAAAATTCGGAACCGATACCAAACTGTATCATAAATATTTTAAAGATAACTATGAATATTTTTATCCTGCTAGCTTCCAAAGCGTGCAGTTAGATAGCGATGCCCTGAAACTGGGGATTTCAAACAGAAGCCCATTGATGCTTAAAAAATGCATCAGTATGTTGGAAAAGGATGAAAATGATTCGCTGGCACACCGACTTTTAGAGCGCTATACCATCGAAAAATTTTCAACTGCACAGGAATGGAAAAACTGGTATGAAAAGAACAAAGATAACCTGTTTTATACCGAAGCAGGCGGGTTTAAGTTTATGATAAATACTTACGGACAATTGCCTAAAGCAACCGACACATCCGCATCCGTTAAGCCAGAAAAAAGTAATGCGCCAACAGCGAATGACCCTGTTAGTATTACCGGAAAGCTGATTTATGGGATAGATAAAAAAAGTGCGGAGGTAGTTATTGAGGCCAACATTTTAGAAGGGTGGCACATTTATGCTTACCTACCCAATGATAGCCCCTATATATTAGCTGAACCATTATTAGAATTACCGGAAGGTGCTAAAAGCGATACGAAAGGTTGGGAAAGTTCGGCTGGGCTTCCATATCCTGGATTTGATAATATATTTATTTATGAGAACAAAGTCACCTTTAAAATCAACATATCAAATATAAAGCCTGGTGTTTCAATTACGTGCGGGCTGTACTACCAAACCTGTAATGATAAAAAATGCCTTCAGCCGCAAAAGAAAATGATTGAGTTGAAGTCGTAAACATATGATAACAAGCAAGTTAGTATCCAATCACACAAAAAATATGAAAACTAAAATTCTAATACTGCTTTCAATACTGCCCTTATTTGCGGCAGCTCAAGCACCTAATTTTACCATATCTGGCAAGATCGGCAATTTGAATAAACCGGCTATGATCTACCTCGACTACGAGAATGGTACTGAAGATTCAACAGTGCTGGTTAATGGAACTTTTCATTTTGAGGGTCACGTTTCAGAAATTACGGCCGCACGTATTTCATTAGGGCATAACGGAGAGGGAAAACATTTATCTATTTATAAAGGCGGAGATAATATTTATCCATACTTCTCAAATGAGAATATAATCATTACTTCAAAAGATTCCTTAATAAACGCCCGGGTAACCGGATCAAAAACGTTTAATGAATATGCTGCATACAATAAAGCTATTGGTGGATCGATTATGGAAATTGACAGGATTTTTAATAATGAATTTAATAGTGGAACTCTGGAACAGCGAAAAGACACCAACTTTATTAAAGCCCTTGACGTTAAATTCCGAAAGGCGATAGCAGACCGGACAATAAAACAAATTCAATTTGCCAAAGACCATCCGGATTCATTTTTTGGATTGGTTGCTATAGAAGAATCAGCTGGCTCAAAAATGAACGTGGCAATAGTTGAACCTATTTATAATGCATTTACGCCGGAGTTGCGTGCGACGAGCCTAGGTAAAGATATCGCGCAGCGGATAAATGCCGCACATGCTATAGGTGTGGGCGATCCGGCGCCGTTATTTACGCTAAATAATACTAATGGCAAGCCCATATCATTGGCTGATTTAAAAGGTAAAATTGTATTAATTGATTTTTGGGCAAGCTGGTGCGAACCTTGTCGTGCCGAGAGCCCTAATTTGAAAATACAGTACAAGTTATATAAAGATAAAGGTTTCGAAATAATTTCCGTATCTGTTGATAACGATCGGAAAAGCTGGCTAAAAGCTATTTCAGATGATGCTCTTCCATGGATTCAAGTGTCAGATTTGAAAGCGTTTAAAAGCGAAGCCGTAAGATCATACGGAATTGGTGGTGTGCCCTCGTTCTTTTTGATTGACCGTGATGGAAAAATTATAGCCAATACCAATTTGCAAGGAGCATCTCTTAATAAAAAATTAGCTGAAATTTTTAAATAAGGTAGCTAAATCGCAACTTTTTTTGCGGAGAACTCGATCACTTTGGCATTGGCTACTGCTATCGTAACAGGTACGTTTGAATTCATAGCCGCCAATGACAAAAAATGTTTCCACCGGACGATGTTACTTTCTGCGTTCCGGTCAATTAATTTATTATATAAAATACCCATCAAACAACGTTTAATGAAAAAAGTACTTTTAAAAAGCTGTTTTTTAATAGCATTGGGTTTGCAATTTAATAATGCAATAGCCCAGCAACAAGCTAAACTGGTTGAAGAAGTCAATAAAAAAGGAGACGAACTGGTTATACCTTTTCAAAAATATGTTCTGCCGAATGGCTTAACAGTAATACTTACCGAAGATCACTCAGATCCATTAGTACATGTGGAAGTTACTTACCATGTCGGATCGGCGCGAGAGGAGATCGGTAAATCAGGTTTTGCGCATTTTTATGAGCATATGATGTTCGAAGGATCGGATCATGTTAAAAGCGGCGATCACTTTAAAATAATTACTGCTGCGGGCGGAACCCTTAATGGTAATACAACACGTGACAGGACCACCTATTTCGAAACAGTACCAAATAATCAGCTGGAAAAAATGCTTTGGTTGGAATCTGACCGGATGGGCTTTTTAATGAACGCGGTAACACAGAAAAAATTCGAGATCCAGCGAGCTACCGTTAAAAACGAAAGAGGGCAGAATTATGATAACCGCCCTTATGGTTTAGCCGGCGAAGCCGCAGCAAAAAATCTATATCCCTATGGTCATCCCTATTCGTGGTTAACTATCGGCTATATTGAAGATCTGAATAAAGTGGATGTAAATGATCTTAAACAGTTCTTCTTACGCTGGTACGGCCCTAATAACGCCACTATTACGATAGGCGGGGATATAGACCCAAAACAAACACTCGCTTGGATAGAGAAATATTTCGGCTCCATCCCGCAAGTGCCTAAAGTTGAAAAAACAGTATTGCCGGCACCGGTATTAACCAATGATCGGTATGTTTCTTATACAGACAATTATGCCAGGCTCCCATTGCTGTATATCGTCTATCCCGGCGTGAAAATGTATGATAAAGATGCTGCTGCACTAGACGCTTTATCGTTAATCATCGGGCAAGGCAAAAATTCCGTCTTATATAAAAACCTGATCAAAACCCGGAAGGCGGCAGAGGCCTCCATGGAATCGGATAATTTTGAGCTTGCCGGCGAAATAGGCATACAGGCATTACCTTACCCGGGTCAAACACTTGGTGATATGAAAAAAATGATTGAGCAATCATTCGTCGAATTTGAGAAAACCGGTGTTACTGATGATGACCTTGCTCGTTTTAAGGGTAGCGCTGAGGCCGACTTTGTGAATTCATTATCCAGCGTATCCGGCAAAGTTGGCGAATTGGCCATGTCGCAAACCTTTACCGGCGAACCCAACCAGATCGGAAGGGAACTGGCTGACATTCGCCAGGTTACCAAAGTTGATATTATGCGGGTATATGATCAATATATAAAAGGTAAGCATGCTGTATTTTTGAGTGTTTTACCTAAAGGGAATGATCAGCAATCAATTGCGCCTGACAACTATACTGTAAAACAAACTAATTATAAAGCCCCTGATTACGGATATGATAAATTGGTTTGCCACATGGCAAAAGATCATTTTGACCGAAATAAAATGCCTGGCAGTGGTGCAAATCCAGTTATAAAAGTACCGCCTTACTGGACAGCAGCTACACCAAATAGCATAAAAATGATAGGCGCTTATACCAATGAAATTCCAGAAGTTACATTGTCGATTTCCATAAAAGGAGGTGGACTGCTCGCTGCTAAGGACCCTGCAAAAGCTGGTTTGCCAAATGTTGTAGCCCAGCTGTTGAATGACGATACCCAAAATTATACGGCAGAGCAAATGAACGCGCTGCTGGAGAAATTAGGAAGTTCGGTATACGTAAGTGCCACACCTACAGAAACCACTTTCGCTGTATCATCACTTACAAAAAACCTGGATCTGACACTCCAATTATTGCAGGAACGTATGTTTCATCCAAAATTTACCCAAGAGGCGCTTGATAGGATCAAAAAGCAGGATATACAAAACCTACAGATCGCTAAAACTCAACCAGCAAATATCGCGTCCAATGTATTCAGTAAGCTTTTATATGGAAAGGATAATATTCGTACGTATGGTTTAGGTGGCAACGAACAAACAATAGCGAATATTACGCTGGCGGATGTGCAGGCTTATTATGATAACTATTTTGCCCCTAACATCACATCCGTTGTTTCTGTGGGCGATGTCACAGAGCAACAAATTAAAATTAAACTTGCTTTCCTGAATAACTGGAAAGAAAAATCTGTAGACGTTCCTACAGCAGATACTACGACACGCGAGGTTGAAAAAGAAACAATTTATATCGTTAATATACCTCATGCGGCACAGTCGGAGATACGTACTGGTTATGTAACAGGTCTTAATTATGATGCAACCGGAACATTTTATCGCTTGGGTCTCACTAACTATACATTGGGCGGTGGTTTTAACAGCCGTTTAAATCTCGACTTGCGTGAAGAGAAGGGCTGGACCTACGGCGCCAGTTCCGGGTTTAATTCCGGTAAATTTGGCGGCGTGTTCATTGCCGGAACCGGCGTTAGGGCCGCTGCTACAGATAGCGCTGTTGTAGAGATTTTTAAAGATATTAAAGCTTACACAGACAATGGGATTACTCCTGAGGAACTAACCTTTACGAAAAGTTCTATAGGGCAGAGTGACGCGCTGAAATATGAAACAAACGGACAGAAAGCTGCCTTCCTCTACCGCATTCAGTTATATGATTTAAAACCTGGTTTTGTAGATGTTCAAAATAAAATACTGTCAACAATAACAGTCAATGAAATTAACGGCTTAGCTAAAGAATATCTAAACACCGATAAAATGGTAACACTGATCGTTGGAGATAAAGACGAAATAGTGCCAGGTCTTCAGGATTTAGGATATCATATTGTGGAACTTGATGCTGACGGGAACAGTAAATAATTGAATATGCAAGAACTTAATAAACAATTACAGTGAGTTTAAGGCATTATAAAATATTCGCTGTATAAAAAAACAGTGTGCTCTTTGTTCTTTATATTTTCATTTGTTAATAGTGAGATTGTTAATTAAATCGAAAGCGGTTCCGTAGGAGCGGAACCGCTTTAATTGCTGGGATACTTAATTATTAATAAGGTAAAATAATAGAGGACGAATATTTATTTACAAATCCACTTTTCCACACCCGTTGTGTCATGCTCTGTAAATAGCTACTTTCGGCGCATATGAAAGTTATCATTGCCGAAAAACCATCTGTAGGCCGCGAAATTGCCAAAGTATTTGGCGCAACTACTAAAAAGGATGGTTATATGGAGGGAAAAGGATATACTTTCACCTGGGCGTTTGGCCATCTACTGCAACTCGCACCACCTCAAGAATACGGTTTTCATGGTTGGAACGTGCAAAACCTACCGATGTTGCCACAGAAATTCAAACTATCTATCCGCAAGATAAAATCTAAGGACGGTATGATCGAAGATCCTGGTGTGAGGAAACAGTTAGATATTATTAAAACCCTATTTGACGAAGCCACAGAGATTATAGTAGCTACGGATGCCGGGAGAGAAGGGGAACTAATATTTCGATATATTTATTATTATTTAAAATGCAAAAAGCCATTTAAACGGCTTTGGATATCATCGCAAACTGATGAGGCCATTAAAGATGGCTTCAGGAATCTAAAGCCTGGATCTGATTATGATACGTTGTTTAATTCAGCGCATTGCAGGTCGCAATCCGACTGGCTGGTGGGTATGAATGCAACACAGGCGCTTAGCCTATCTTCAGGTACAAGGTCGGTATTATCCCTAGGTAGGGTGCAAACGCCTACATTGGCGATGATCTGTTCACGTTATCTCGAAAATAAAAATTTCGTGCCAGAGCCGTTTTACCAGGTTAGTATTATACTTGATAAAAATGGGCAATTGTTTAAGGCAGTTACCGATGAGAAATTTAAAACGAAAGAAGAAGCCCAACTAATACTTGATCAGGTACTGCCTACTGGAAATATACTAAATGTAGAGGCCAAGCCCCGGAAAGAACCGCCACCGCTTTTACATGATCTGAGCAGCCTGCAGCAGGAAGCAAACAAAAAGAAAGGTTTTACTGCTGACCAAACACTGACCTTACTGCAAAATTTATATGAAAGCAAGCTGGTTACCTATCCGCGTACAGGTAGCCGCTATATTGGCGACGATGTTTTCGCGGGAGTGCCAAATTTGATTGAAAAATTAAAAAATCATTCAGAATTTGGAAAACAGGCAACTGCATTGAGTGACGCCAAACTGAATAAGCGCAGTGTTAATGCAAAAAAAGTGACAGATCACCATGCGATACTGCCTACCGGCGAATTGTCTTACCACCTTTCGCCTGATAAGCAGGCGATTTATGATTTAGTAGCGGGGCGTATGCTGGAAGCTTTTCATCAGGATTGTATCAAAGAGATCACCAAAATTACAGTAGAATCGGGAGCGAAGTTCTTTGCAAGCGGAACGGTTATAAGTGTTGCAGGCTGGCGGGCTGTTTTTAATGAGCCTGATGAAGAAAAGAAAGAGGAAGAAAATATCTCCTTACCAAAGGTACAACAGGGAGAAAATTTACCTGTTACTGAAAAAAACTTACTAGAGAAACAAACCAAGCCCAAACCATTATATAATGAGGCCAGTTTACTAAAATCATTGGAAACGGCAGGTAGGGATATAGATGATGAAGAGCTGCGGTATGCTATGAAAGATAGTGGGTTAGGAACGCCGGCCACAAGGGCGGCGATAATTGAGACATTAATAAAAAGAGATTATGTAATGCGTGAAAAGAAGAGCCTTTTACCAACGCAAACCGGCCTCGCTGTTTACAACGTAGTTAAAGATTATCGCATCGCACAAGCAGAGCTTACAGGAAATTGGGAAAAGCGCTTGGAAGAAATACGTTCTGGTGCCTCGGTAGATGGTTTTCAGGCAGAAATCAGAACTTATACAACCTCAATTACACAAGAGTTATTATTAGCTGGAAAAGGTTTGCTAATCAAGTGATTTTTGATTAGTAAAACCCCTCGTTATACTATCAAAAGCCTTATAACCCGCATAGGTCTCTCTAAAATCCTTCGGAATGCATAGTTTTTTACGTTTAAATATCCTGTTAAAGTTTGAAATATTATTAAAACCACATTGATAGGCAATTTCGGCCACTGTGTTGGAGGTTTCTATCAGCATGCGTGCAGCATGGCCAAGTCTGATTTCATTTAAACTATCAATAAACGTTTTCCCTGTCCGTTGTTTTATAAAACGACTGAAAGAAGACTCGGGCATATTAGCTATTTTAGATACTTCGCCCAGGTTTACTTGTTTATTATAATGCGAGTTAATGTATTCAAACACTTTTTCTAACCGCCTGCTGTTATAATGGAAATATTCATTCGAAAAGCTGGCGTCAGATAGTGTCTTCATGTTTCTCGAGGTAGAAAGCTCATGCAAAATGGAAAGCAAATCCAACACTGAAGTGAACCCGCTCTTATTTTTTAACTCGATGATGCGATCTTTTATAGCAGCTACGGTATCGGGTGAAAAAAGTATCCCTCTTTGTGAACGCTCAATCATATTTTTTACAAAACTGAGTTGATTGCGGCTTAAAAATTTATCGTCAAAAAGATCTCTGTGAAATTGTACGGTAATTTCAGTAACGGATTGATTTTGGCATTTATGGCTGATCCACGTGTGCGTTACATTTGGGCCTACCAATACCAATTCATAATCGCCGATAGTTTCCATATGGCCACCTATTATACGTTTGGCTCCGTTCGCGTTAAGAATTAGGTTGAGCTCATATTCCTCATGATAGTGCAGAGGAGCATCGAACCGAGGCTTTATCCTTGAATAAACATTAAAACAATCCCCGGGATTTAGTGGCGTAATTTCGTGCATTACATTACTTCTCATATTGCTTAACAGTTATTACAGGTTAATTCAATTGGTTTGATAATTGGTGGTTGAAACTTATCAGATATGAGGCCCTGTACGTTTACCGAAATAAAGGTATAGCGGCTTAAGTATGCAATTGTGGATTAATAGGGACACTAATGTCAACCATAACCAAAACGTTGTTAATCAAATAATTGAATATTTAGATTTGAGCAGAAATGAATGTTGAATGGGTTAGACCACAGATTTTCCCTTCGTTTCCATGTAGGACGATGGGGAGACATTGAATTCAGCTTTAAATGCTTTTACAAAGTATTTCTGGCTTTTAAATCCAACTTTATAACATATTTGAGATACGGTGAGATAACCGTTTTCCAATAATTGAGCGGCGCGTTTTAAGCGCATGTGCCTGATGAATTCGTTAGGCGTCTTGCCTGTTAAAGCTAATATTTTCTTATAGAGTGTATACCTGCTTATAAACATGTCACCGCTTAATTCCTCGACGGAAAAATTAGAATTATCAATATTCTCTTCGATTAAACGTAATAGTTTTTGCAGAAATACTTCATCAGGCGATTCAACTACCATATCTGTGGGTTTTACCTCTACCTGTTTTTGATAGGTCTTGCGCATGTTCTCCTGCTGCACCAAAATATTTTTAATTTTTGATAATAATATCTCGAAATTAAAAGGCTTGGTCATATAATCAGTAGCGCCTGTTTCCAAACCTTTCAATTGCGCGCCTTCGCCGGTTAAAGCAGTTAACAATACAACAGGTATGTGCGTGGTACGTGTATCCACCTTAATTTTCCGGCATAATTCAATGCCATCCATCTCAGGCATGCTGATGTCACTTACAACAATATTAGGATGGGAAGCCAGAGCCTTTTGCCAACCCTCTTTACCATCGGTAGCTTCAATTATATTGAAGGTTGCTTTTAAATTATCTTTTATATAAAACCTAAAATCGGCATCGTCTTCAACGATTAATACGGTAGCTTTTCTATCGGTATGCTTAATATTGTTTGGGGTGTTAGCTTCAACTGTTAAGGTGGCCGGGGTATTTCCATTTACCAATGAAACTCTTGTATCGGCTGCCTTAAGGGGAATCACTATAGCAAATGTACTGCCCTCGCCAGGTTCACTTTGCGCCGTTATTGTTCCGTTATGCAGGTTTACAAATTCTTTGGTAATGGAAAGACCAATACCGGTGCCCTTGTTAACTATCGATCCGGGTACATCATCCTGAAAGAAAGGGTCAAAAATCCTGTTTATCTTTTCCTGCGCAATACCTATTCCAGTATCAATCACCTTAATCTGCAAACCTAAATCAAATGGCTTGGCAACGAGTGTATTGTCAAGCAACAGACTTACATGACCGCCTATCTGCGTAAACTTAAAAGCATTTGACAAGATATTGAATAAAATACGTTCAATTTTATCATGGTCAAACTCACCATAAAATTCATCAATCCCGGTATCGAAAATGAAACTGATGTTTTTCTTTTCCGCGATGTCGTTAAATGAATAAGCTATCTCGCGGATAAAAGAAATTATTTCGCCATCCTGGATATGCAGTTTCAACTCCTGCGATTCCATTTTTCTGAAATCCAGTAATTGATTTACCATATTGAGCAACCGCCTGGCATTACGGTTGGCAAATTCAAGCTGCTTTTTTATTTCCGGTTCTTTTATTTGTTTAAGTACCTTATCCACAGGTGCCATTATCAATGATATCGGAGTCCTGAACTCATGGCTGATATTGGTGAAGAATTTAATCTTCATCAAGTCAAGCTCATGCATCCGCTTGGCTTCTTCCCGTTCTTTTTCAAGGGCGAATTGCATCCGTAGTTTTTGTATGCCCCTTTTCCTGATTAGGAATAATGCGCCAAAAATTATCAGCATATAAAGCAGGTAAGCGGCAGGCGTTTTCCAAAATGGTGGGAGGATATGGATGTTTAACGATATTTCGTTTTTACCTGATTTATTATTTAGTATTCGAACCTTAAACGTGTAATCCCCGGCATCAAGATTGGTGTAAGTTGCTTTTCTGATCAGATTATCTGTTGTTATCCAATCATTATCAAACCCCTCCATTTTATATTGCATCTTGATCTTATCAGGGTTAAAATAATTCAGCGATGCGAATTCTATGGCAAATACGTTTTCATTGTGCCTTAATTCTATTGATTTTGAAGTTGCGATGGATTGAGGCAGAATAACATGTCCGTTTATCTTTTCACCAACTTGCAGGCTTTGATTAAAGAGCTGAAAATTGGTAAAAACCAGGTTAGATGGCGCATTGTTGATGTGGATGTTTAAAGGATTGAAAATATTGAAACCATTTGCACCGCCAAATATCAGTTCGCCTTCGCGCGTTTTACAGGCCGCATTTTCGGTAAACTCACGCCCCTGCAATCCGTCAGTTTCATTGTAGTTGATAAAGTTTAGGTTTAGTTTTTGACCCGATTGTGAAACAACAATGTTGGATAACCCATTCGCGGTGCTGACCCACATGTTGTGTGAGTTATCTTCGAGAATGTTCATCACTGTGTTATCCGGCAGTCCATTTGCCTTGGTTATATTCTGAATTTTTTGTGTTGCCGGGTTAATTATACTGATCCCTTCGCGTGTTGGTATCCATATAAATCCCCTG
This sequence comes from Mucilaginibacter tundrae, assembly GCF_013408825.1. Lineage (GTDB taxonomy): Bacteria > Bacteroidota > Bacteroidia > Sphingobacteriales > Sphingobacteriaceae > Mucilaginibacter. Next base: position 360,678 of record NZ_JACCBZ010000003.1, on the reverse strand, counting down.
CTATCCTGCAAAATATTATTGGTATTGTTATTAACCAAGCTGTTAGGGTCGTTATCCCGATGGAGATAATGAATAAAGCGATGGGCATTTTTAATTAGCACGTCAACGCCGTAGGATGTACCTATCCATATGTTTTTGTCGTAGTCTTCAAGAATCGATGAAATATAATTTGAATGGATGGAATTATGTTGGCCGGCCTTATAATGACTAAATATCCGAGTAGCAGGATCAAAAACATTTAAGCCGCCGGCTAAAGTACCTACCCAAAGCTTATGTTCATCATCTTCAAATATGGAGTATATACGGTCATCCGAGATACTGCCAGGGTTTGTATCGCTATGCCTGTAATGCGTAAATGTTTTACCATCAAAACAGTCCAGTCCACCAAAATAGGTTCCGATCCATAACTTTTGGTTGTGATCCATGTACATGTTTACAATAATGTTATTGCATAAGCTATTGGCGTTTGCCGGGTCATGTAAATAGCTTTTAAAAGTGTTTTTTTTGCGGTCGAAATAAATAAGTCCCCCGCCATTAGCCCCCAACCAAAGGTTTCCATATTTATCCTCAATAAACTTATTAATGTCGTTAAATGGCAAGCTGTTCGGATCGGAAAGATGATGGGTATAAAGCGGGAATTTGATAATGTTTTCATTATAATAGCTAATCCCCCTTTTATAGGTTCCTATCCAGATGATGCCAGTATCATCCTTATACATGGATATGGTACTGTTTTGGCTCAGGCTCTTATTATCATCCTCGCGGTTAAGTATTAATTTAATGGTGAAAGTACTTTTGTTGATGACATTTATACCGCCGTGATCTGTAGCTACCCAAACAAGGCCCTTGCTATCCTGAATAATATTGTAAACAATGTTTGTACTTAACTTATTGGGGCCTTCGCCCTTGTCAAAATGTTTATAGCTATTTTTTGCCGGGCTATAATAAAAAACACCGGAAGCGTAAGTGGGCGCGAATGCCCAAAAATCATTATCTCCATCGATAAATAACTTAAATGACAGGTTGGTTAAATTATTATTCCTGCTGATGGTTTCGGAACGGTAGGTGACTTTATATTGGTTGTTTAAGCGTTCTATCACACCATTGCTGTAAATAAAACAGGCATTACCATTATTGTCCAGCGTAACATCCGTTATATTATTAGAATAAATGCTGGCAGCATCGCCGGTTATGCGCGCGATGTGTGTTGTTGTGTTTGTGTTCTGGTCGTATTTATAAACGCCGTAAACCGCATGTATAAACCAAAAATCACCCAATTTGTCCTTTTTTACAGATGTAATATTGGAATCCGGAATATTGATTGATCTTAGATATCCGCCAATATCATGGTCGAAACTTTCCTTTGCAGGGTCGTAAATATTAAAACCATTACGGGTTTCAACCCATATTTTGCCGCCAGGCCCTTCGGCAATGCTTACTATAAAATCATCGTTTAATGAGGCGGTATCAGTTTGTGAGTGCTTAAATATGGTAAACTTATATCCATCATATTTATTAAGGCCTGACAACGTACCAAACCACATGAAGCCTTTACTATCTTTAATAATACAGGTTACCTGGTTATTGGATAAGCCATTATTAATATCCAACCGGGAAAATTGAAACTGATCGTGCTGCGCCTTTCCAATAAAGCTGCTGAATAGCAATGCGACTAACACAATAAGTTTGTTGAACCTCATAGAAAAGGAAAATACGATAATTGGTATAAACAAATATACGTTAACCAGTTATCTTAACCGATAAATGCCAACCATGAATATATTAGATTTTGTAGAATAACAGGGGTATAAATGTCAACCCCGTATGCCAACACATTTTTTTAATCTACATTTACCTTTGAATACCAATTATTCTTATCTCTCGTCAATATTTATGAAAAAACAATTGTTGCTAACCCTGGCATTAACCGGGTTGGGTATATTATCCGCGAACGCGCAAACAAAAAAAATCTCGTCATCAAAATCAATAGATGAAAAGGTAAATACTTTGCTGAGTAAAATGACACTTGAAGAAAAAGTTGGGCAAATGACTAACCTTACCCTTGATGCTATTTCAAAAACCGATGCTTCCGGAAAAATATTAGAGCCGCATGAGATAGACGAGCAAAAACTGAAAGAAAAAATATTAAAGTATCATATCGGCTCTTTTCAAAACGTAGCGGGGCATGCTTATAGTCGCGAGCATTGGTACCAAATCATATCGGCTATGCAGCGCGTGGCCCTACAAGACAGGCTTAAGATCCCGGCCTTATATGGCATAGACGCTATACACGGCGTTACCTATACCCTTGGCAGTACTTTATTTCCGCAAGAAATTGCGATGGCTGCTACTTTTAATCCCACGCTTGCTTATCAGGAAGGGGAGATCTCTGCCTATGAAACCCGTGCCAGTTATATACCCTGGAATTTTTCGCCTGTGTTAGACGTAGCCAAGAACCAGGTATGGCCGCGGATATATGAAACTTTTGGCGAAGACCCTTACTTAGTTAAAACGATGGGAGCTGCAATTATTAAGGGCTACCAGGGAAATAATGTGGGCGATAAGTATCATGTTACTTCAACCATGAAACACTTTTTAGGCTACGGTGACCCCTTAAGCGGAAAAGACCGCACACCCGCCTGGATACCCGACCGCTACATGCGCGAATACTTTTTGCCGCCATTTATCGAAGCGGTAAAGTCAGGCTCACGCACATTGATGGTAAACTCATCAGAAATTAATGGGGTGCCTGTACATGCCAGCAAATATTTACTAACCGATGTGCTGCGTAAGGAATTAAAGTTTAACGGGATAGTGATTTCTGACTGGATGGATGTTCGCTATCTGCATACCCGGCACCATGTAGCTGCAACGGAAAAAGATGCGGTTGCGCTGGCCGTTAATGCCGGAATTGACATGTGCATTGTGCCTTATGATTATACATTTTACAATTATCTTATTCAATCTGTACGCGAAGGTAAGGTGCCTATGTCGAGGATCAATGAGTCGGTAAGGCGGATACTGCATGTTAAATATGAACTGGGCTTATTTGATCATCCGGTAGGCAATCCCGATGATTATCCCAAATTTGGTAGTAATGAATTTAAAGCGGTAAGCTATAAAGCTGCTGCCGAAGCCATCACCCTGCTAAAAAATGACAATAACATATTGCCGCTAAAAAAGAACATTAAGGTACTGGTTACCGGCCCGGCAGCAAATACCATGCGATCCATAGATGGTGGTTGGAGTTATACTTGGCAAGGCGACCAGGATGACCAATACGCTGCTGATAAGAATACCATATTAAAAGCAATACAGCAAAAGATAGGTAAGGAAAACGTTACGTATGAAGCCGGATCAGGTTTTGATAGTTTACAGGATGTAAATACGGCTGTTGAAGCGGCTAAAAAAGTTGATGCCGTTGTGCTTTGCCTTGGTGAATCATCATATACCGAAAATGTAGGCAATATTGATGACCTTGACCTGCCTGCCGCGCAAATTGATCTGGCTAAACAAATGGTAAAAACCGGTAGGCCGGTAATTTTAGTTATGGCCGAAGGCCGCCCAAGGATAATTACATCGATAGCGAATTTATCTGCAGCAACGGTTATGGCTTATATTCCGGGCAATGAGGGTGCTAATGCTCTGGCCGATATTTTATTCGGTGATGTAAACCCTTCAGGTAAACTGCCTTTTACTTATCCGCGCCACGCTAACGCGCTGGTAAACTATTACCGTAAAAATATTGAGAATGGTAACCCGGATGATTCCCATGGGTATAATCCGCTATATGAATTTGGTTATGGCCTTAGTTATACTGCTTTCAAATACAGCAATCTACATTTGAGCAAACCAGATATGAGGGATAACGAAATGCTAACTGTAACCGTAGATGTAACTAACATAGGTAGCCGCAAAGGTAAAGAAGCCGTATTATTATATACCAGCGAGTTGTATGCCTCCATTACCCCTGACACCAAGCGGCTGAGAGCCTTTAATAAAATATCCTTACAGCCCGGCGAAACCAAAACCGTTACGTTTAAACTTAATACAAAGGATATTTCGTTTATAAATGATCTGAGTCAACGAGTAACAGAACCAGGTAAATTTAAAGTACAGATAGGTGATCAAACACACGACTTTGATTACCGAACCAGTACGCATTATCAACCAGATACCAATGGGAAATTATGAGCATTGAAGCGGATCTTGAAATTATTTTTAATAACAGTTATTAATTGATTTATAAAGATTAATATGAACCAGATATAATGCAGGTAGCAGCGTGTTCTAAAATAATATTCCTGGTTGTACAATATTGCATAACGATATGATAATTATGTAGAGTATTTAAAGTAAAACAATTGCTTTATTTGTATACCCAATATTAAACTCTAACACACTATCAGGCTGATATATGTCAAAGAATAAGTATCTTATACCTTTAATTCTGGTTACATCTCTGTTTTTTTTATGGGGTTTTGCTTACGGATTGCTTGATGTTTTAAATAAACATTTTCAGGAAACGCTTAATATCTCAAAAACCCGGTCCACTTTATTACAAGGGGCTTATTTTGGGGCTTATTTTCTAATTGCCTTGCCTGCTGGAATATTCATGAATAAATATGGATATAGAAAAGGAATTATACTGGGTCTGTGTTTATATGCTGTTGGTGCTTTTCTTTTTTATCCCGCAGCGGAGCAGTTAAGCTTTAATTTCTTTTTAGTCGCGTTATTTATATTGGCTTCAGGATTAGCTTGCCTTGAAACAGCGGCCAATCCATATGTAACCATTTTAGGAAGCCCTGAAACTTCAGAAACAAGGTTAAACCTTGCTCAATGTTTCAATGGTGTTGGGGCTTTTCTTGGGCCAATCATTGCTGCCTTTCTATTTTTTGGGGGGAGTAACGGCCATCAAGGTAATCTTGATTCTGTTAAGATTATATACGTTATAATTGGAATTGTAGTGTTATTTATTGCCTGTTTTTTTTTAAAAACGCCACTTCCGGAGATAAAAGAAAGTGATATCGTTTCTTCACGAGAATTAGATAAAAAGCCATTATTTGAACACAACAATTTCAAATTTGGAGTAGTTGCGCAATTTTTTTATGTAGCAGCACAGGTTGGCATAGCAGCATTTTTTATAAATTATTGTACCGAAGCAAATACCGGCATTCAAAACGCCAAGGCGGCAACACTATTATCAGTTGGTTTGGTGTTATTTACCGTTGGTAGATTTATCGGCACTGCTTTAATGCGCGTATTTGCTCCCAATAAATTGCTTACTGCTTACGCGTTGATTAATGTGGTGCTTTGTATAATAGTTATATTAAATAGACAGTGGCTTTCTGTTTACGCTTTGTTGGCCGTTTTCTTTTTCGAATCGATCATGTTCCCAACGATATTCGCTTTGGGTCTGAAGGATTTAGGGCATCATACAAAAAAAGCATCTTCGTTTTTAATTATGTCGATAGTTGGCGGGGCAATAATGCCAGTTGTGATGGGGCTAATTGCAGATAAATACTCAACCGCTATTTCATATGTGGTGCCATTGTTTTGCTTTCTAATTGTGGCCTGGTATGGTTGGAAGGGTTATAAAGTTAACGCAAGTAGCGAAGAAGAAGAACCGTTAAAAATAGTATTCAGGCATTAATACATGCAAAAATTTTGTTTAACACTTGATCTAAAAGACGATCCTCAATTAATTGAGGAATATATCGAATATCATAAAAATGTATGGCCTGAAATATTATCAGGCATTAGATTATCAGGAATTGATCATATGGAAATATATTGCTTAAGCACCAGGCTATTCATGGTAATAGAGGCAAGAGATGATTTTAGTTTTGAAAAGAAAGCTACTCTTGATCAGTCAAATCAAAAAGCGCAGGATTGGGAAACATTAATGTGGAAATATCAGCAAAGTTTACCTGGATCAAGACCCGGAGAGAAATGGATGATGATGCATAAAATATTTACGTTATAAAAATAAAAGAAAGTTCGAAATATATGTTTAGTCTAAAAAGTAAATCGGCAGTAATTACGGGTGGAGGAAGCGGCATAGGAAAGGCTATATCTCTTTTATTTGCGCAACAAGGTGCTCATGTACATATTATTGAAGTCAATAACGAAGCTGGGGCATCAACCGTTAATGAAATAAAAGCCGCTGGAGGATCAGCCTTAAGTCATACCTGTGATGTGAGTAAACAACAATATGTAGTTGCTCTTTTTAATTCGATAGGTGTTATAGATATATTGATTAACAACGCCGGTATCGCGCATATTGGTAACGTAGAGACTACCGGCCAGGATGATTTTGAGCAGGTAATGAATGTAAATGTTAAGGGAGCCTACAATTGCCTTTTTGCCGCTGTACCATTAATGAAACAGAAGCATGGTGGTGTAATTCTAAATACCGCATCTATTGCTGCTAGTGTTGGTCTTGCAGATCGCTTTGCTTACTCAACCAGTAAGGGGGCTATTCATGCCATGACGTTATCTGTTGCCCGTGATTATTTAAATGATAACATCCGTTGCAACAGCATCTCACCAGCCAGGATACATACACCATTTGTAGATGGTTTTATAGCTAAAAACTATCCAGGGCGAGAAGATGAGATCTTCGAAAAGTTATCAAAAAGCCAGCCTATAGGTCGTATGGGTAAACCAAGCGAGGTAGCCGCATTAGCATTGTATTTATGTTCAGATGAGGCGGGTTTTGTTACGGGTTGCGATTATCCGATTGATGGCGGATTTATAACCTTGAATAATTAAATAAAATTAAACAGTAACTATAAATGTTACTAAACTATAATTAAATAATAAGAATATGAAACTGATCCGTTTTGGGGAAGCCGGTAAAGAGAAAACAGGTGTTATTATAAATGATAAGCGCTATGATACTTCTGCTTTCGGAGAAGACTATAATGAGCAATTTTTTGAAACAGACGGTTTAAATCGTTTATCAGCTTTTTTAAAAGACAATAACAATCTAGCGCAAGTAAATGAAGATGTACGCCTTGGCAGTCCGATTGGCCGCCCGTCAAAAATCGTATGCATCGGTTTAAATTATGTAGATCACGCTAAAGAAACCAATGCAACCCCTCCGCCAGAGCCTGTAATATTCATGAAGTCGACAACGGCTATAGTGGGACCTAATGATAACATCATGATCCCTAAATATTCGGTTAAAACGGATTGGGAAGTGGAGCTAGCAATTGTTATAGGTAAAAAAGCAAGTTATGTTGATGAAGCCGAAGCGATGGATTATGTAGCAGGTTATGTGCTGCACAATGATGTATCTGAACGTGAGTTTCAAATAGAACGCAGCGGAACATGGGATAAAGGAAAAGGCTGCGATACGTTTGCACCTATTGGCCCATTTGTAGCTACTACCGACGAAATTAAAGATCCGGGCAATTTGCATTTATGGCTTAAGCTGAATGGCGAAACCATACAGGATGGAACAACGGCCAACTTTATTTTTAATATACCTTTTGTAATTGCTTATACCAGCAAATTTATGACTTTGTTACCAGGTGATATAATCTCAACAGGCACACCTGCAGGAGTTGGTTTAGGCATGAAGCCACCATTATATCTGAAACCTGGCGATGTAATAGAATTGGGAATAGATGGATTAGGTACTTCTACACAAAAATTGGTAGCATATAGTAAATAAAAATATGGATCTGCAACTGAAAGATAAGCTAATCATAGTTACCGGCGGTGCCAAAGGCATTGGAGAGGGCATTGTACAAGTGCTGGCTAAAGAGGGTGCTATCCCGGTAATTTTTGGACGTAATGAACAGGATAATCTTAAAGTAGTATCAGCTATTGAAGCAGCGGGAGGGACGGCACATCATGTGGTGGCTGAACTAACCGATCCTGCTTCATGTGCAAATGCGGTAAAGGCTATTGTGGATAAATTTGGCAAAATAGATGGCCTGGTGAATAATGCTGGTGTAAATGATGGAGTGGGATTAGAGAATGGGGATTATGAAAAGTTTATGGCATCGTTACACAAAAACCTGGTACATTATTACCTGATTGCACATCATGCTTTGCCATGGCTTAAAAAATCAAAGGGCTCTATTGTCAACATAAGCTCAAAAACGGCTGAAACAGGGCAAGGCGGAACATCTGCCTACGCGGCATCAAATGGCGGTCGCAATGCCTTGACTCGCGAATGGGCGGTTGAGCTACTGCCATATGGCATCAGGGTGAATGCGATTATAGTTGCTGAATGCTGGACGCCGCTTTATGAGAGATGGATTGAAACACTGCCTAATCCAGAAGAGAAACTTCAATCCATAGTCTCTAAAATACCATTAGAGCAACGAATGACTACATCCGAAGAAATCGCTAATATGGCGGCATTTCTGTTGTCTCCTGTATCAAGTCATACAACAGGGCAATTGGTTTATGTAGATGGCGGATATGTTCATCTAGATCGGGCAATTTCGTGACACTTATGAGTGACCTATGTTACGGATAGATTCGCATCAGCATTTTTGGAAATATGATCCGGTTAGATATGATTGGATAGATGATAACATGTCGGTTATCCAAAAAGATTTTTTGCCTGAAGATCTCGCCCCGATTTTAAAAGCAAATGGGTTCGATGGTTGTATTACCGTTCAATCCCATCAGTCGGAACAGGAAAATGAATTTCAATTAGCTAATGCTGATGAGCATGATTTTATAAAAGGCGTCGTAGGTTGGGTTGATTTGCAATCACCCAAAATAGAAGAGCGTTTAGCGTATTATCAGCAGTTTGAAAAGCTAAAAGGTTTCCGACATGTTTTGCAGGGAGAATCTCAGCGTGATTTTATGTTACGGCCGGATTTTTTAAAGGGTATAAGTATGCTAAAAAAATACAGCTATACTTATGATATTTTGATTCTGCCAGATCAGCTTAAATATACAACAGAATTTGTAAGTCAATTCCCAGATCAACGCTTTGTAATTGACCACATCGCGAAGCCAAACATTGAGCAAAAGGAACTGAAAGATTGGGAAAAAGATATTAAAGTTGTTGCTGCATTTGAGAATGTTCATTGCAAAGTATCGGGCCTAGTTACAGAGGCTGATTGGCGAAATTGGCAACCCGCTGATTTTAATAATTACCTGGAGGTAGTCACCAATAGTTTTGGCACTAAGCGGTTGATGTATGGATCTGACTGGCCGGTTTGCAAGGTAGCAGCTGGCTATGGACAGGTGGTCAATATTGTTAAAGATTATTTTTCGGCTTTTAGTCAAACGGAGCAGCACGCTTTTTTTGGTGGTAATGCTATTGAGTTTTATAATATATAAAATATGCAAACATTAGTATGTGTTGAACCGGGAAAGTTCAGCTATGTGGGGAGAGAAAAACCGGTTCTGAAACCAGACCATGCGATAATTAAAGTTAAAAAGATAGGCATTTGCGGTACTGATCTACACGCGTTTGAAGGAACACAACCCTATTTCAATTATCCACGCGTATTGGGGCATGAATTATCGGGTGAATTAGTTGAATTTGATAATGCACCTGGTTTTTATACTAATGAGAAGGTGACTTTTATCCCATATTTTAATTGTGGACATTGTATAGCCTGCCGTATGGGCAACACTAATTGCTGTGTTAACATGCAAGTATGCGGCGTACATGTTGATGGTGGAATGACTGAATACCTGATGGTTCCTTCGCATACGTTAATACATGGTGAGGGGCTTGGTTTTGAAGAACTGGCATTGGTTGAGCCTCTGGCGATAGGTGCTCATGGGGTAAGGCGTGCTGCTATTGCACCAGATGAATATGTGCTGGTAATTGGTGCGGGCCCTATTGGATTGGGTACCATGGAGTTTGCCCGGATTGCAGGCGCTAAAGTAATTGCTTTAGATGTTAATGAAGGTCGCCTTAATTTTTGCCGCGATGTAATTAAAGTAGACTATACTGTAAATGCATTATCGGATGATGTTCTACAACAATTAAAAGAGATCACCAATGGCGATATGCCAACTGTTGTGATTGATGCTACTGGTAATCTTAAAGCTATTAACAATGCTTTTCAGTATATGGCGCATGGCGGCCGCTACGTTTTAATAGGGTTACAAAAAGGCGAGATCTGTTTTAGTCACCCTGAATTTCACAAGAGGGAAGCAACGTTAATGAGCAGCAGAAATGCGACGATTGTTGATTTTGAGCAAGTGGTTCGTTCTATCAAAAAAGGAGTTATAAATCCGTTAAATTATATTACGCACAGGGTTACTTTTGATCAGGTTGAGCAAGATTTTGAAAGTTGGCTAAATCCGAAAACTGGTGTAATAAAGGCGATGGTTTCAATGGATAAATAGTTTGCTAAAATCGTCGACTATTTAGCTAAGAACCTATAATATTCCCAGCCAAATTATGCGGTACTTGCAATGATATATAAACCTATAATAAGTTTTTTGTACTATTGAGCATTATATGAAGGTAGGTCTGTTTATTCCTTGTTATGTCGATCAATTTTATCCGGGTGCAGCCATTGCATGTCTTCAGTTGCTGGAAAAATTAGGAGTTGATGTTGTTTATCCCAAAAATCAAACCTGTTGCGGGCAACCGATGGCAAATTCAGGGTTTGAGCATCTAACCGGCGGTTGTAATGATCTGTTTATCAAAAATTTTAGTGAGTTTGATTATGTTGTTGGCCCCTCGGGCAGTTGTGTTCTGCATTTAAAAGAGCACCTTCATAATCATGATAATCCGGAGATCGCGACCACGCTTAGTAATAAACTTTATGAGTTTACATCCTTTTTGACCGACGTTTTAAAAGTTAAAACGCTACCCGCACGGTTTCCTCATAAAGTGGGTGTACACCAAAGCTGTCATGGCCAGCGCGGTTTGCATTTATCGCAAATGACTGAGCTGGTTGCTCCGGAGTTTTCAAAGCCGGGAAGCTTGCTAAATATGGTAAAAGATATTGAACTTGTACACTTAAGCCGTAAAGACGAATGTTGCGGCTTTGGCGGTACATTTTGCGTTGCTGAAGAAGCTGTATCGTCAAAAATGGGAAAAGATAGGGTAGAGGATCATCTGCATAACGGCGCTGAATACATTACCGGCGTTGATATGTCGTGCCTAATGCATATGGAAGGGATTTTGCATAGGCAGGGCAGCAAAGTAAAGGTGTTGCACATAGCTGAAATACTTAACGGCGAATAGGTAAGATCGAAACGATAAAAACGATAAAACATTGAGCGAAATTCAAAATAAAACCAATCATGCGGACTTAGCCGAAGTTTTTAACAACGATGAGGCTCGTGTAGACTGGCATGATGAAACCCTATGGTGGATAAGATCAAAAAGGGATGTGGCGGTTAATAAAATAAGTAATTGGGAAGATCTGCGTGAAACTGCTTCGCAAATTAAGCATAACGTTCTTTCAAACCTGAGCAGTTATTTGCAGCAGTTTGAAAGCAATGCCTTAACAAATGGAATAACAGTACACTGGGCGGTGGATGCTAAAGAGCATAACCAGATCGTATTGGATATACTTAAAAAGCATTCGATCGATCAAATGGTAAAAAGCAAATCGATGCTTACCGAGGAATGCCATTTGAATGATTTTTTAGAGGAGAATGGAATCAATGTGATCGATTCTGATTTGGGTGAACGTATCGTTCAATTGGCAAAAGAGATGCCAAGTCACATCGTGTTACCCTGTATCCACAAGAAAAAGGAAGAGATAGGCGAGCTGTTCCATCAGCATCTGGGTACACCTGCCGGTAATGCGGATCCACAATTTTTAACAGAAACCGCAAGACAGCATTTAAGAGATACTTTTTTAACCAGAAGGGCCGCTTTAACTGGCGTAAATTTCGCTATAGCCGAAACTGGCGAATTCGTGGTTTGTACCAATGAAGGTAATGCAGATATGGGCGCTCATCTGGCCAATGTACACATTGCCAGTATGGGTATAGAAAAGATCATACCTGAAAGAAAACATCTTGGGGTTTTCCTTCGCTTGCTTACTCGCAGTGCAACAGGGCAACCTATAACAACTTATTCCAGCCATTTTAAAAGGCCGAATAAAGGTAAAGAGATGCACATTATCATTGTTGATAATGGCCGTAGCATACAACTGGGTCGCGAAGATTTTAGGAACTCCTTAAAATGCATTCGATGCGGCGCTTGTATGAATACCTGTCCTGTTTATCGTCGTAGCGGCGGCCATAGCTATCATAACGCTATCTCAGGGCCGATTGGATCCATCCTGGCTCCGAACCTTGATATGGAAAAATATGCCGACTTACCGTTTGCATCAACCTTATGTGGTTCCTGCACAAATGTTTGCCCGGTAAAAATTGATATCCACCAACAATTGTATAAATGGCGACAAGTGATTGTAAAGAATGGTTATGTACCTGCGGCTAAAACGGTATCTATGAAAATCATGGACTGGACTTTATCATCGCCTACAGCCTATCATACCGCCGGAAAGGCCGGACGCTTTGTTTTAAAATACGCGCCGGTTATAGTGAACAATAAATTAAACCCATGGTATAAACATCGTGATATGCCCGAGCCACCAAAAGAATCGTTCGGTGAATGGTATAAAAAGAACAGAAATAATTAGAACTATGACCAGTAGGGAGAAAATATTATCAGATGTTAAAACTAATCAACCGGATTTGACAACTATGCCCGATGTTGATTTTTTGCTTCAGGAAGATGTTGATGTACCTGAAAAGTTTATCGCAGCGTTAACAGCAATCGGTGGGCATGTAATAGAAGTTAAAGATTATGCTGCTATCAAAGCTTTTATAGCTGAAAACTTTCAACAGCCATCCCGCAAAATAACAACTATTTCACAACTTGGAGATATTGCAGAATATATAGAGGATGATAGCTTAGCTCCCCACTCACTAGAAAATGTTGATTATACCATAATAGGATCAGATTTGGCTGTTGCTGAAAATGGCGCGATATGGATTACAGAAGATAAAATACATACACGAGTTTTACCTTTTATTAGTCAGCACTTGGCTGTGACCGTAAAGAGAAAAGATATAGTGCCGACCATGCATTACGCCTATAATAAAATAGCTTCGACTGATTATGGTTTCGCTACATTTATAGCAGGGCCATCTAAAACAGCTGATATTGAGCAATCGTTGGTGCTCGGCGCCCACGGAGCCCGAAGCATGACGGTGTTTTTAATAAACTAATAATGCTTTATTGCACATTATAATCCCAATCATCAGTGCGGAATGATGATACCGGTAATCCATCGGTACCAAATAAATCGCCTACAACAAAATCTTTAAAGGCATACCTTACAGCTACAGGTTCTTTTACCATATCGCTTGTTACTGTTACCGAGCCTCCGGTTATCTGTGCCTTTGCAGGATAAAAATGTTTATCAGGACCCGCGATTTCAAAAGTATTTATCTCCTTTAAAAAAGACGTAAGGCCGTTAGCGGCATTTTTAAACTTGATGACAGCTGAGTTACCTTTTGCAGTAAAGGAATCATAAGCGGGACTCTGATAGCCAAATCCTTTGAAGTTATAGGTTTTTCCCAGCGCCAAATACGCTAATCGTTCGCCAGCCTGTTGCTTGCGTGGCGGATGGATAGTGGCCTGTTCGCCTATATCCATCAATACAGCCATACCTGTATTGGGTATCTTATCCTCATCCAAACGCTGCACATCCCGCAAAAATGCGGAATTATATTTACCTCCTTTATTGTAAGGCGGCAATTGCGCATAATCATAAGGCGCTATCTGCGCATAATAAAATGGAAAATCACCCATTCCCCATTTAGTACGCAATATTTTCACAAACGTAACAAACAGCGAATCGTACTGAGCCGGGTTATCATAGTTTGACTCGCCCTGGTACCAAATGGTGCCCTTAATGCCAAATCCTATGATGGGTTGCAGCATGGCGTTGTAAAGGGTGGTCGGTGTACGGCTGACTTCTTTAATTGAATCGGCCGGAGCAGGGGTCTTTATCTCAGGAAATGCTTTTAAAGTTTCTGGATCCATCCAGGCTTGTATCGATGATCCGGCATAATTACAACTGATAAGTCCGATTGGAACATTTAACATTTTACTAAGTAATCTGCCAAAATAATAACCTGTAGCACTAAATTTAGCTACACTCTCCGGTGATGCAGCTAACCAATGGCTTTGTTTAACGTCCTGCTGCAAGGTTGTTTTTGACCCTCTTGGTACTGTAAATAAACGGATATTTGGATTGGATGAGTTCAATATCGCTTCGTTTGAGTTTAATATTGGCTGACTTTTATAACCCTTCATGGGTATTTCCATGTTAGACTGCCCGGCACAAACCCAAACTTCACCAATCAATACGTCGTTTAAAGTTAACGGTTTACCATCGCTCACAGTTACCTTAAACGGTCCACCGGCAACAGGTGTGGCAATTTTTACCATGAATCTTCCCGATGCATCAGTCACAGTATGATATATTTTCTTATCCCATGTGGTTGACACAGCAATATAGCTACCGGCCTTGTCCCAACCCCAAATAGGTACATTATCTTGCTGCTGTAATACCATATCGTCAGTAAATAAGTTGGCCAGCTTTACCTGGGCATTCGACTTATTACATAAAGTTATAAAACATAAGAACGCGCTAACAGATAGTACTAAATATCGAGACCTCATTTGTTGTTTGATTGAATATTTATATTGGTTTTCGGCAATTCTTATCGCGAATTATATGCCCATAGATGCTTTAATTTTGTTGCCTTATCCAAATATAAATTATCTTTTTTTGATTGCGGATGGAATGGTTTACAACAAGATAAGATTGTACATTCATTGGATAATCTATTTTAATGTAAGGTGTTAATTGTAAATAACTTTACGATAATAAACACGGGTAACCGTTAACCAATAGCATTATAACCTTTAAATTAAATTCATGAAAGTCAATTCCCTTTTTACAGGACTTATTGTACTCCTGTTTTCCGTTAATTGTATGGCGCAAAACGCTGATGGTGGGAAACAGAAGTCAAAATCAGATCCTACTTCAAAAGCAACGCAATTTGTAGCAGCGCTTCATTTGGATGATACCGCGAAAGCAGCCAAAGTAACAGAACTGATCAAAGCGCATCTTAGCACGGTGACGGACTGGCATAATGCACATGATTATACATTAGTACCCGAAGGCCTTAATCCAACTACAGGCAAAGCATTTAGCAAACTCGATCGTCAGTTCATCATCGATTCTACAATTCCTAAAACTGTTCACGAAACATTAATGGCTGGTCTGCACCAATATTTAACGGATGAACAAATAGAACTGATACTCGACAAATACACCATTGGAAAAGTTGCTTTTACTATGAATGGATATAAAAGTATAGTACCAAATATCAACCCGGTAGAAGAAGCGTTTGTATTAACCAACCTTAAACTGGCACGCGAGCAGGCTATCGACTACAAAAACATCGATGAGATTTCATTGGTTTTCAAGATCTACAAAACAAAAATTGAGGATTATTTTACCAATAATGGCAGAAACTGGAAAGCGATGTTCAAAGCATATGCTGATCAACAAATTGCGAAAAAAAAGGCAGGTGATCAAACTCCGGCTGCTACAGACAAAGAATAATTATATGGTAGTATGTTGCGGCGCTGAATAATATTTCAATTCAATAATATCAGCGGGTAGTGTTTTACTATTCCAGCTTCGGTGTATAGCTATGGCAGCTCCAACTGCTGTAGCCTGCGCCATTGATGCAGCGAAGACTTCCATTTCAGGAAAGGCTTTGGCCAGTAAATTCATATAAATAGAATTTTTGCTGAAACCGCCATCTACAAATATGCGTCTTACCTTTGTACCTTTTAAGGCAAGCTTGGTTGATTGATATTGCTGTTCCATAATATCAACAATCAGCTGATGATAAGCTTCCTGATGGCTTTCAAATACGCTCAAATCACGTGCGGCGAATGCTGATTGATGCCTTGAACCTTGAATCCGGTTATCACCACCATCTGTTAACCTTTGTATAATAGCCGGGTCATACCCAACATTTTTCAACAAAGATGTATTTACGTCGAAATGTGAAGCGATGCGTTTTATTTGTAACTCATGCTCATTTCCCGCGAATAAGCGTGAAGCTTTTACTGGTGATCCTTTGTATTGCATATAGCAAAGACAATCATTCGCCAATTCTTCATCGGTAATAGGCGAATGATTAAAGGGGTTTAAGCTGATACACCAGGTACCTGTGCTTATCAATATGAATGGCTCGCTAAAGTTAACCAGGTAGGGTATAAGCGCGGCAGAACTATCATGTAAACCAACACCTACTGGTACGCCGGTTCCTAATTTATTTGCCGAAAATGTGCCATTTGATGGTATAATAGGTGCAAATTTTTCGGTAAGGCCCTCGGCATAAACCCAAGCATGATAATCGTTTTTTTCAAAGTTCCATAAACCTGTATGGCAACCTATGCTTGTAATATCAGTACAAGGCATGTTGGATAGCAGGTAACTCAAATATTGCGGAAGATGAAGACTGTATTTTATCTGGTTAAATAGTTGCAGTTTTTTGTATTTGATTCGATACAACTGCATCCCCGAGTTCAAATTCCCCAATATGGGTGAACAGGTTTCCAGTGCAAGCTTGGTTTCGCCGCCATAAGTTTTATAGAATTTTTCTTTCAGATCCTCTGGAAACTCTTTCAGGTAATTATATAAAGGTGCAACCGGCTTACCGGCTGCATTTATATGTACAAAACTTGCCCCATAGGTGGAGAAATTTATAGCCTTTATCTCAAATTCTTTTAATTTAAATACTTCGCGAAGCGATTCAAATACCGATAGCTCCAGGCTTTCCAGGTTTTCGCAGGGATCGCCATCCTCATCAACTGTTTCAATAAAACGTGCTGATTTTTCATAAACAATATGGTAGTTCTCATCAAAAAGGAAAAGCTTTTTGTTGGTTTTACCTACATCAAATATGGCTATTACAGGTATGGCGCTCATTTTAATTATAATCCTGTGGCTACAGTTTTTAATCCACGTTCTTTTATCAGATGTTCTCTTATATTCAGCTTTCGATACGCGTTAATAGGGTCTAAGGCCCCACCATTGCGAAGCGATGCTTCCGCGACTAACGAACGTACATCAGTACGATAAGCCTGCTGCAATATTTCCTGTGCTAATGCTACATCGTTATTGTTTTGAGCAGCTACTAATGCTTTTTTATCAACTAACAAGGCCTGGGCGTAAGCTATTTTAATGGCCTGTACAGATTGCAGTAAATCTTCGATAGGATCTTTCACATTATGCGATGCATCGATCATCCAGCCAATGGAAGTAGCATGATCCATACCTCTGGCATCCATACCTTCCACCAGTTCATTAAAGATCAGGAATAGTTGGTATGGATTGATACTACCTACAGTCAAATCATCATCGCCATATTTAGAATCATTGAAATGGAAACCGGCTAGTTTGCCTTCCATCAATAACAATGAAACGATCTGCTCAATATTGGTGCCCTGCAAATGGTGACCTAAATCAACTAAAGTACTTGCTTTAGCCCCTAACTTAGAAGCTAACAAATAGGATTGGCCCCAATCGCCAATAGTGGTAGAATAAAAATTAGGTTCGTAAGGCTTATATTCCACCCAAATTTTCCAGTCATCCGGCAAAGCCGCATAAATCTCCTGTAAGCTTTCCAATGTGTTCTGGAATGCCTGGCGGAAGTTAAGTTGCCCCGGGAAGTTTGATCCATCCGATAACCAAACCGACAATGCTTTGGAGTCCAATTGTTTGCCGTATTTGATAACTTCGATATTATGCTCAACAGCCTGTTTACGAATAGCTTTATCTACATGATGCAGTGAGCCAAATTTATAGCTTAGTTTCTGATCCTTTTGATCTTGAAAAGTATTGGAGTTCACCGCGTCGAAGTGTAACCCATTTTGCGAAGCTAATGCTTTGATAGCCGATGCATTATCAGGAATATCCCAAGGAATATGTAACGATATGGAATTGCTTGATTTATTCAGCGCATGAATTACACCTACATCTTCAATTTTTTCCTCTAAGCTGCGTGGTTCACCTCCGCCGGAGAAACGGCCAAAGCGGGTGCCGCCTGTACCCAAAGCCCAGCTTGGTATGGCAATATTAAATATGCCTAATTTTTGTAATACCTCATCAAGGTTGTTTATGTCAGTGGCAACGCCTTCAAACCTGCGTTGGTGTTTTTTAGCTTGCTGATGATTCAACTCATCAACAGTATATTTTTCTATTTGCATATGCCCCTCCCAACCCTCCCCGGTAGGGAGGGCTTTAAAAATTATATTTAATTATTTATGATTATAATCGCCTACTCCAAAAAAGTCTCCCCTCCCGGGGTAGATTTAGAGGGGGTAGCCACTTAACTACCTTACAAATCCTGCGGCCACACCACCATCAACGTTGATCACATTCCCAGTTGATTTGTTTAACAATCCACCTGTTAAAGCAAAACACGCGTTGGCAATATCAACAGGCAAAATAATCTCGTTCAGTAATGTTCTTTTAGCGTAATAAGCAGGTAGCTCCGCAATAGTTATACCGTAAGCTTTCGCACGACCTTCGGCCCAGCCGCCTGCCCATATATTGCTATCGCTAATCACCGCATCCGGGTTGATCACATTGACACGGATATGATCCGGGCCAAGTTCGGCAGCATTTAACCTGCTTAAATGTAGTTGTGCAGCTTTGGCGCTACCATAGCCAGCGTTATTAGGGCCGCTTACTAAGGCGTTCTTACTTACAATGTTGATGATGTCGCCGCCAATAGCTTGTTTCTTCATTACTGCTACAGCAGCCTGCGTAACTAGGAACTGGCCTTTTACCAATACATCATACAACAAATCCCAATCTTTCTCAGTATGGTCGGCGATAGTTTTAGAGATAGACAAGCCTGCATTATTTACAATCAAATCCACCCCACCAAAAGCTAAAATAGCTGTTGCTATGGCTTCCTGTATCTCATCTGCTTTGGTTACATCTAAAGTAGCAGTAGTGTAGGCATCTTTGCCATAAGCTTGCTTAAATTCATCCCCTGCGCTTTGTAGGCGTTCAGCATTCATGTCATTTAAGATTACTACAGCGCCTTCTTCTACAAACTTTTTGGCGATAGCTTTACCAATTCCACCTGCGCTACCGGTAATTAAAGCCACACGGCCTGATAATGCTTTTGGCTTAGGCATGCGTGATAATTTCGCTTCCTCTAGTAACCAATATTCAATATCAAAGGCTTCCTGGCGTGGGAGTGAGGTATATTCTGATATCGCTTCCGCGCCCTTCATTACATTAATGGCATTGATATAAAATTCAGCAGCCACGCGCGCGGTTTGCTTGTCTTTAGCGAAAGTGAACATACCTACACCGGGATATAAAATAACTACCGGGTTAGCATCACGTATAGCGGGGCTGTTCGGATGTTTACAAGTGTTGTAATAATCTTCATACATTTTGCGGTAAGCCTCAAATGCCGGAGTTAGTTTTGCTTTAATCGCATCAACATTAGACAGGTCGTCGCCTGCTTTTATTTCCAATGCCAATGGACTGATCTTAGTGCGTAAAAAGTGATCCGGACAACTCGTTCCCATTGGTGCCAGACGCTCGAGGTCATTAGAGTTTATGTATTCCAACACACGCGCATCATCAGTAAAATGACCGATCATCTGTGTTTTTGATGAACAGAAGCCGCGTAATATAGGAGCTAGGGCTACCGCTTGTTTTTTACGATCTGCTTCCGGCAAACTGTCAATTTTTTTACCACCGAATGCTGCGCCTTTCTTTTTGTAGTTTTCTTCTAAATATTCCGCGCATTTTTCAATTACTTCAAGGGTATTAATATAGCTTTCGTAAGCAGTATCACCCCAGGTAAACAAGCCGTGAGAGCCTAACATAATACCACGAATGTTTGGATTGGCATCTAAGCAAGCCTTGAGTTGTAAGCCTAAATCAAAGCCAGGGCGTTGCCAGTCGACCCAACCAATAGCTCCTTCAAATAATTCTTGAGTGATCTTTTCGCCATCCTTTGCTGCCGCGATGGCAATAGCCGCGTCAGGGTGCAAGTGGTCAATATGTTTAAATGGTAAAAAGCCGTGCAGCGGTGTATCAATTGATGGTGCTTTTGAATTCAAATCGAAGATGCTGTGATTAAATAATTCCACCATCTCATCCTCAAACTCAATACCACGGTAAACGTTTTTCAGGCTTCTTAAACGATCAACGTATAAAGCAGCTAACCCGCTTTTTTTAAGTGTACCAATATCACCACCCGAACCTTTGATCCACATTACTTCTGCTTCTTTTCCTGTTAATGGGTCTTTATCCATTACTTTACATGAAGTATTTCCGCCGCCATAATTGGTTAGACGCAAATCGGCACCTAGAAGGTTCGACCGATAGATAAGTAATGCTACCTCATCTCCTGCTAATTCGGCTGCTTTGGCATCATCCCATAAATAACTTACATGTTTAAATTGTGTTGTGCTGGTAGACATATGTTTTACTATTGAATTGTTGAACTTATATTTTTGATATTATTTACTATTAATTGCTGCAATCTCCTGATCTTTAATAGAGTTACCTTTTCCTACTATTAAAACCGAAAGAATAATAACCAGTATACCGATAATAACGGTTGTAAGTGCTTTTTTGCTTACACCTTTCCATTCTTTTAACACTAAACCCCAGGCGTTTGCTATCAGAATAATAAAAGCCATGTGTAATATCCACGAGCTGGCGCCGTTACCCATTCTGCTTTCACCCATACCATAAAAAAAGAATTGCAGAAACCATGTGGTGCCCGCTAAAGCGCAAAAGATGTAGTTTTTTAGCAGCGGTGCTTTTTGATCGGTGTAATCCGCGAAGGTTTTATTACGGGCATTTAGTACCATGCACCAAATAAAGTTGGTAGTTAAACCTCCCCATAAAATGATGATATAAACCACGTTGTTTTGAAACAGGAAATTTCCTTGCCCATGATGCGCTGCCATCCATATAGTATTGGCTGAATCTGCCATGGTTTTGCCTGCCTCAATACCAAAATTAAAACATGCGCTTAATACGCCTGATACGATAGCTACCGCAATACCTAATCCAAAACGGTAATCTTTGTTATCTTCCACATCAGCCTTGCCTGCTGAAAGTTCTTTTTCTTTCATGGTACCCGCCCAGCCACAAATAACGATTCCAACTACGGTAAGCCCAATACCCAATAGTACTAGTTGCCCCCAATGTGTGGTTGCCAAAGTGGCTATGGTATCCTTACCCGCTTGCGGGAAGAAGTTATAATAAACGGAAGGAATTAGCGAGCCAAATACAGCGCATAAACCTAATATGATAGTGCTACCTAATGATACGCCTAAGTAGCGTACCCCTAAACCGTAAGTTAAGCCACCAATACCCCAAAGCAAGCCAAAAAAGTAGGTGAGTAGTAAAATATTACCACTGGTGTCATGTATGATTTCGGTAAAATGAGGTATGGTTAGCCATGCCGCCAGCGGTGGAACAATTAACCAGGAAAATATACCACCAACTATCCAGTAGCTTTCCCAAGCCCAGCGCTTTATTTTTTTATAAGGTATATAAAAACTGCCCGACGCGAAACCGCCAATAAAGTGAAAAATAACACCAAAAATAATTTGCATCTGAATGGTTTATGCGTTTATAATAGTTTGCTAAGTTAAATAACAAGTAATTCTTAGCTGTCATGTACTGTCATGTGCTGCTATTGTAACTTCACTTTTTATCTACTTTGTTACAGCTTTTTTAATCAACTATAAAGAGGAGCGCTGTGTATAATAAAACGGTACTTCGATATGTTTCTTTAAATTTTCGGTTATCATTTTGGCTGCTATAACGCCCATGTAATTAAAATCGGTAGAAATAGTGGTTATGCCGTTCAGCAAAATCTTCTTTAACGGGGTTTCATTATACGATATCACGCCAACATCTTCGCCAACCTTTAGGTTTAGCGCTATAATGCGTTCCAATAATATCACCAGGTCGTTTTCCATCAGGTTGATGAATACCTCACCGCAGGCAATAGGTTCTGCGGTAATATCATTGATTATTTGATGATTAAAAGCATATTGTTGGCAAAAGAGCTTAAAGCCCTTTAAGATTTCTAAGGGGTAATAACTTTGCTGTGGGAAAATGATCTTTAATGTATGGTATTTACTTAATTGCTCTCGCGCTTGTTCAAGGGCGTTATAAATATCTTTTTCAAAATTTTCATAGGCAGCACAATATTCTCCGCTTATCCCTGGTAACTTTTTATCCAATAATATTAACTTGCCTTTAGGTAGTGTGTTGATGATGTCGACCACATTTTCACCACCCTCCAAAAAATGCGGAATAATTACATAATGTGAGTAATCTTCATTTTTATTAAGTAAAAGCTTTTTAAACAGGTTGAAATCGTTATTATAAATGTAAAAATCGATAGCCACATCTTCACCTAAGGCAGAAACCATGGCATCATAAATGATCTTTTTATGAGCGCTTAATTTGTTAAAAAGTAAGAATATTTTAAGCTTTTGCCTGAAATTAACGTTTGATACATAATAACCCTTACCGGGCACGGAATTGATTACACCGATTTTTTTAAGATGCTTATAACCTTTTTCAGCCGTATCCCGGGCTATTTCAAATTGATAACTTAGTTCGTTTATAGATGGGAGCAAGTAGTCTTTGGTAATCTTTCCCGATTCGATGGCACTTAAAATGGAGTTGACTAGCTGTAAATACTTAGGCGTAGCCGAATAATCGTCAATTTTTATAAAATCAAAAAACGATAGCGATTTCATGTTCATTGCTGATTTTTCTTAATGTTATACCAACCGCTATATAACAAATTTTTATCGATAACAGGTTTTGGAAAAAACAGGCTAGCAACGTATCCAACAATAATCACCACAAAGTGGCTATAAACGCCCAGCATTAACTTGTTATGGGTGAAATTATATTTACCCAGGTCGAGTAACAGGAACTTTTCGTGACCGGTTCCTATTTTGGTTGACGTTAAAAAGGCATAGGCGGTGAAAATAATACAGGCAATTATACCAATGGTAACGCCTTGTTGGTTAGCTCGTGCGCTAAATAAGCCTAACAAAAATATCCCGGCAATCCCACCCGAAAATATGGCGTATAGGGTAAATACAATTCCCAGTACACCTTCCTCACCTGCATTAAGGTATAAAGCGGCAATCAATAGAGAACCAATTCCTGCAAATAAAACTATCCATCTGCCCGCTTTAAGGTATTCTTTATCGGTACGGTTTGGATAAAAACGTTTATAATAATCTTCAACTCCAACCGCTGCAAGACAATTCAAATCGGCACCCAGACTGCAAACCCCAGCAGAAACCAGCGAAGCAATGATAAGCCCAACAACACCCGTAGGTATTTTACTGACAATAAAGTAAGGGAAAATGGCATCAGCGCGTATGCCTGCGGGTAGCGGGTTTTGTTTAAAGTACACAAAAAGCGCCGTGCCGATAAACATAAAAAGCGCCCATACTGGTACCAGCAAAAAAACACCCATTAGTGATGCTCTTATAGCTGATTTATCCGACTTGGCTGTTAAATATCGTTGCACTATGGTTTGATCGGTACCATATTTTTGTATGCCGTAGAATAATCCATTTATGGCCATTACAATAAACGTAAGCTTTTTTAGGTCGAAATTATATGGCCCAAATCCGGTTCGGCCATTTGCTTTGGCAATATGCCACACTTCAGCCGGGCCGCCATGTACCGAGTAAAGAATTATGATCAAGCAAGCTATGCCGCAACCAAATAGCATAAATCCCTGTATCACATCGAGCCATATTACTGCCTCGATGCCGCCTAGTAAAGCAAGAATGATAATAACCACTCCAATAATTGAGATGATGATCAGTGTGTTTACGCCGGTCATGTTGGCTAAAGCGAGCGCTAAAAGGAAAAATACAGTCCCCATTTTGGAGAAATGAGTTAACACAAAGCCCAATGAGCTATAATACCTTGCAAAAACACCAAACCGCTTTTCAAAATACTCATAAGTGCTTAAACCGATGACTTTTCGGTATAAAGGTACAATAAACCATATCATGCTGAGCAGCACAATTGGTACCATCATTCCTTGTACTAGTAATATCCAATTAGAAGAATAGCCTTCGCCCGGATAGGCTAAAAAAGTAATGCTGCTTATCAGCGTTGCTAGTATAGAGAACCCTATGGCCCACGATGGTATTTTACCATTAGCCGCAAAATAGCTTTGGGTTGTTTTTTGTTTTTTTGAAAACCTGAATCCGAAATAAACAGTAATGCATAAAAAACTAATAATGATAATGTAATCAGGAATATGCAAGTGCGCGGTATTCATTTATCGAATATAAGATAAGAATTTTAGAAATTCCAGATATGAGCAGGCCAATCATAGCTGCCTGGCTTAAGCGTTAAAAAAAGATCATCAACAGCATCAACTTTCATCTTAATTACGCCTGGACCAAGTTCCCCAATCGGGAAAAACCTATCGAAATTTAAACGGTTTATAATCGCTGCTGCTGTTGAACCACCCTCAACCAATAGTTCTTTTATCGCTATTCGCTTAAATACCTTTTTAACAACTATAGCCTTTTTAATACGCAAACCTGCCGCAGTTATTGTATGCGCTTCGGTAGTACTAACATCAATGGCTATAATGGCTTTTTTATGTTTTTTTAATAATGATATTATCTCATCTGCCCATTCATCAAAAAGTATATCGCTTGGGCTACCCGAAAGTACAATGTCAAGTGGCATGTAGCTTACTGGGCCGCCGTTATCAAGTACTTTTTTAATGGATCTCCTGCTTTTGTCGTATGTACTTCCACATACAAATAGGGCAGGTGTTTCGACTTCAGACGAATAGTTACTTGCTTCGGTCTTCTGTTTAAGCGATTCCAGTAAAGATATGAATAACCCGGCTCCGCCTGCTAACAAGGTGCTTTTATCGGCTTTTTTAATCCACTGCCTTAAATCGTCCTGCGTTAAACTTTCACCAACGATTATGCCTTGTTCGGGTATTTCTGCGTCACATTTGCCTATAAATAAGTCGTCTTTATCAACTCTAAGCATATGATGCACGTTGCTGCTGGTTACCGGGAATTCCGGATCATGCGCAAAACTGGTTAAATGTATAAGCTCGTTATTAATGAAATATTTTCCATTAGTTAATGTACGCCCAAATGCAGGATTCGCGGGCACCAACAATGCTTTTTCTAAACCTAATTGCTGTAAATGCACATTAATTTCGCTGACTACATAGCCCCGCATAACCGAATCCACTTTTTTAAAGATGATTTCAGGATTTATGCCTTTTACCAGTGCCGTTACTTTTTCCATCACTTTTAACGCGTCAGCTTCGGCCATCGAGCGTGTGTCCGTAGCAACAATTAATAGGTCTGCTTTCGAGGACACATTAATCGCCGTCACAATTTCTATAGTCAGATCATACCTCAACCCCAGGCCGCCTAACTCTGCAGCACCGGTTAAATCATCCGCGATAACAACTATCATCAAACTATAATTTGCTTCCTGTAAGTGCTTAACCGAACGGCCGATTCAATGGCTAATGTCATGGCATCGGGGCTAGCTATGCCTTTGCCGGCTATTTCAAATGCTGTACCGTGGTCAACTGATGTGCGTATGATGGGCAGGCCCAAGGTGATATTTACGCCCTTAACACTCGCCATTTGCTGTTTCTCCGCATCCCATTTAAATCCTGAAAGTTTAAAAGGTATATGACCCTGGTCGTGGTACATGGCAACTACGCCGCCATATGCGCCGGTTGCTGCTTTGGCAAATAAAGTATCGGGTGGAACGGGCCCTTCAACATCGTAACCACGTAATAAGGCTTCTTCTACGGCAGGTAATATTTCTTCCGCATCTTCAGTGCCGAATAGGCCGCTATCACCAGCGTGTGGATTAAGACCAGCTATCCCTATTTTACGATTAGTTTCGCCCAAGCTTATCAAGCCATTAAATAAAAGCTCAACAACTTCCAATATCCTTTCCTTTTTAACGAGGTCGCAGGCTTGTCTTAGGGAAACATGGGTAGAAACGTGTATTACTTTCAAATTATCCTCAACCAATAGCATTGCGTATTTGCTGGTGTTGGTAAAATGAGCATATATTTCGGTATGGCCCGCAAAATGATGACCGGCTTCATTTATCGATTTTTTATTGATAGGGCCGGTAACTGTTGCATCAATTTTACCAGCCATAGCCAGTTCAATAACCTTTTGTACCGCGCCAAAGGCTGCATTGCCCGCCATTGCTGACACCTCGCCGAAGACCAACTTATCTAATTTAACATTTTGCAGATCAAAAACATCTATGTTCCCTAATTCAAATTTTGCATCGCTGACGGTATTGATCGGTTTGATTTTTGCATCAAGGCTAAGGCGTTTTATAATATCATTAAACACATCTGCATCGCCCACCAATAGTGGCCTGCAAATATCGTATATGTGTTGGTTAAGTAAGGCTTTAATGGCGATCTCGGGGCCTATGCTTGCCGGATCGCCCATGGTTATTCCAATAATTGGTTTATCAAACATTAGTTCCGTTTTTTATCAATAAGTTTTCCTTTTCCAAAGTATGGCGAAGGTGTTTAAGTATTTTATTTCGTTCCTCATCGGCCAATGGATACAAAGGTGGCATCACGAATTCATCACACAATCCGAGTTCCTGCATACAAACTTTCAGCGCCCATAATGATTCGCCTAGTAGTTTGCCTTTTTGGTATACATCGCCCATTAAATCTGATAGCTTTTGAAGTTCCAATGCTTTATCATGATCTCCGCTTTTTACAGCTTTATATAATTCATCATAGATATAGGGGCAAATATTGCCGGTACTTGGCACAAGTCCGTCGCTTCCGTTCATCAACGCTTTTACGGATTTGGGTGCCCATCCTAAAAAATGACAGAAATCTTCCCGATCTGCCCATAATATCAGAGATTCATTTAGCCTTTCATCACTTCGTTCCGAATCTTTTGTGCCGATGATGTTTTCATGGGTACTGAGTTCATCAATTATTTTTAAAGGGATTGACATCCGGGTAGTAACCGGGATATTATATATAATTACCGGACCGGGCACCTGGTTTGCCAATTGCTCAAAATAAGTAAGCATTTGATAATCAGATAAGTTGTAATAAGAAGGTAAAGTTGCAGCCACGGCGTCAACACCATTGTCAAAGCCAATTTTTGCAATCGTTACAGACTCTTCCAGGCAATTTGCGCTAATACCAGCGTACAATACGTCTCCGGTAGATTTTAACTTTGATGCCGCAATTATATATTCTTTTTTTAGGCTGATAGATAAAGAGGTGGATTCACCAGTTGTGCCATTTATAAAAGGCATAACATGGTTTTTGTGAAAATAATGAAACATTTTTTCAACCGCTCCATGATCCAGCTTCAGGTTCTTAGTTAAGGGCGTAACAGCCGGAACTATAATTCCTTTATATTTTTGTTTATTAGTCATGCTGTTTTTAATACGCTTGGTTGTAAATATCTATCGCATCCTCTTCGCTTATATGGCGGGGATTATTTTTTAGCAGTCGTTGTATTTTTAAGGCATCTTTAGCCATAGATGGTATAGCACTTTGTGGAATATCAAGATCTCTTAATCGTGCAATGACCTTGCATTCTGTTATCAATTCCTTTATTTTCTCAATACCCTTTTTAGCGGTTTCGCAGTCGCTGGCGCCTTTTGTACAGCCCAAAGCTACAGCCACGTTCGCATACCTTTCAGGAGTTTCCACCATGTTATATGCCATTACATATGGCAACAAAAGCGCGTTCGAAAGCCCATGCGCTAAATGGAAGGTGCTGCCCAACGGGTAAGATAGGGCATGTACCCCGGCAGTATTCACAGGCCCAAGGCAAAACCCACCTAATAAGCTGCCCATGGCAACCTGATAACGCGCATTTTCATCATCGCCGTTCCTAACGGCCTGCACAAGATTAGCAGCGATAAGGCGCATACCTTCCAATGCATATACATCAATAAAAGGATGGGAAAACTTATTGGTATAAGCTTCCATGCAATGGGTCAAAGCATCGAGCCCTGTAGCTGCAGTAACAGCAGGCGGAACGCTTATGGTTAAAAGCGGATCTACATAAACAATATCAGGTACAAGATGTGGGCTGATGATCCCTTTTTTCTGACCATCGCTATCATCAACTAAAATAGCATTTGGCGAAACCTCGCTACCTGTACCTGATGTGGCAGGTACGCATATTAACTTTTTGTTTCGGCCTTTTAAAAAGCCTATACCCACAATTTCGTTGATCGATTGGTCGTTGTCCAATTGGGCGGCAACTAATTTTGCAACATCCAATACACTGCCACCACCAATACCGATGATCAAATCAGGGGCGATTTTTTTTGCTTCCGACAGGATGTTTTCAAAATCGGTAAATGAAGGTTCTTGTTGGATGCCGGTATTTATTGATACCGAGATATTATTTGACTTTAGTTGTTTTACAAATTGTTGCAATACAGCAATTAACGGCTCTATAGTTAAAATAAAAGCGTTATTACATCCGGTATTGATGATTTCGGCAGGTAAATCGCCCAGTGACCCATTTGCGAAAACCAGCTTACCAGGGAAATAAACAGAAAGAGGTGGGGTATTAGTTATAATCATATATTATTCCTGTCTTTATATCCGATATATTGGTTAGTTAAAATTTTAAAAGGCATATTTTCTAAAATTATTGATATAAATATTTCACTTTACCACTTATCGCGATAATATTATCTGATATAATTATCATATTTTATTTTAGAAATTTAGGTTCCGCATGCGTCCCGAAAAAACACCTTCACAGTAATAAATTGTTTGCTGAAATACTCGATCCGTGTTTTATCCCCCTGTACAGCATTCGTTTGTTATTTGCAAAAATGTAAACCGGTAACATTTTAGTTACGGCTTAGATTTAATAAAACAAATGTATTGAAGCACCCTATTTACATGTTATATAATTTGTTCAAGTAATTGTATGATATTGTCATTTCTGTTGCCGGATTAATTTGCCTGATGTTTTTTTTGAGTATAAATAACAAAGCTGCATCACGCGTTAAATAGCAATTTTGTAAGTGAAAAATCGGGGCTGTTTTGCTGTAAATAACTGTAAAGGTGGCTGTTTACGATAACGTTAAAGTAAATATAGGTGGCCTAAAGCTTGTTGTTACGTTAGTTCGGCAATACATTTGTATTTAGTTAAGATATTATAATACAAATAATATCTAATGTAATCCAACAATAAACCAGTTAAATTTCTTGATTTAACCAAATAACCGAATATATGACAGTAGTAAGAACTTTAGGGCAATTTATAATTGAACGACAATCCGACTTTCCTTATGCCAAAGGCGAATTATCAAGGTTGCTACGTGATCTGGCAATCGCCGCGAAAATTGTTAATCGTGAAATTAATAAAGCTGGCCTGGTTGATATTTTAGGCGAAGCCGGCACTACCAATGTGCAGGGTGAAGGACAAAAAAAGCTGGATATATACGCGAACGAACAATTTATAGCAGCATTGAAAAGTGGTGGGGAATGTTGTATAGTAGTATCTGAGGAAAACGACGAATATGTTTATATTGATTCGGAAATTTCAAAAGACGCGAAATATATCGTTGCTATTGACCCATTGGATGGTTCATCAAACATTGATGTGAATGTTGGGGTTGGTACCATATTTTCGATTTATAGGCGTAAATCAATTAATGGAAAAGCGACGTTAGATGACGTTTTACAGAAAGGAACGCAACAGGTTGCCGCCGGGTACATTATTTACGGTTCATCAACTATGTTGGTTTATACAACAGGTAAAGGAGTTAACGGCTTTACGCTTGATCCGTCAATCGGCGAGTTTTGCTTGTCACATCCTGATATGTCGATACCAAAGGATGGTGTTATCTATTCAATTAATGAAGGATATTATACCCATTTTCCTGATGGTGTAAAAAAATACATCAAATACTGCCAAGTGGAAGATAAAGCTACCAAAAGGCCTTATACCTCGCGCTATACAGGCTCTATGGTTGCCGATCTACACCGCAATATGATAAAGGGCGGGATATTCATCTATCCTTGTACAGCAAGCTCAATCAAAGGAAAACTTAGATTAATTTACGAGTGTAACCCAATGGCGTTTATTATTGAACAGGCAGGTGGCCGTGCATCTGATGGTTATAAAAGGACATTAGAGATGGAGGTAAAAGAACTGCATCAACGCTCCCCAATTTTTATTGGCTCGGAAAACATGGTGAAGAAAGCAGAAGAATTCATGGCGTCGTTCTCTCCACAGGTAACCAAAAAAAACTTTGAAGGTGCTGTAGAAATACAATAACAAGTTAAGCTTATACCCCTATAAAAATAGATAATAAAAAGTAAACCCCTGGTGAGCATCAGCAAACCAGGGGTTTTGTTGTGATTAGGTGAAGGGGTATTTAGTTTTTATAGCCTATCGGTACTACAGCATTTAATGGCACCAAACTATTTAGATAAACTTCAATGTTGGTATAGCCGCCGCCATTTTTAGCAGGTAATGCAGCATCGCTGGCATCATGCGGGTTAAGTCCGTGTTTAATCTCATAAGCATCTGGTATACCGTCGTGATCCGAATCCTTGTAAGGCATACCTTTGTATTCAGGATAGCCACCTACCTGCGAAATATCGGTTATAATTCCTTTTTTGTATGATGAATCGGGCAGGCGGTGTTTAACCCATTTGCTGCCGTTGCTATTATCTGTACCTTCCACATATGCTATTTTACCGGTTCTTACGTCGTTAATAATACGTGTATCAACAGCATCTCTTCTTGGTAAAAAACAGCCTACATTAGTCAAAACATAATCATATGCCTGTTTTGCAGAAATAACAGTTATTGGGGCTATTGGGAAAGGTTTATTAACACGGATGCTGTCGGTATATCTGCCCGCATCTGGCATTTCGCCAATTTGAATACCGCCATCCCAGTTATCCTTGGTTACTTTATCATCACCTTCCATAATATTACCATTGGCGTATACACGGCCAAATAAGCCCTTGCTTTGTGGAGATCTGCCAGATTCGGGTTTTAATATCCTGTGCCCAACTGGTTTCTTAATATCTGTTATAGGCCCTGGCTTATAATAGTTGTTAAAGAAGTTAAATAGTGAATTGTTATCGCCACCATCAGCACTTCTGTCCCACCAGTTAAATATTACGTTATCTACAAAACCAAAATCGCCATACATGCCCACAGAGGGGTTACGGCTAATGTTGTTGGCCCAAAGATCACGCATAAAAGTACTATTTAATCCGCCAAGCGTACTGCCGAATGCATGGTTGTAGGTATCCAATCCCTCAGCAAACATGCAGTTTTGCATGGTAATGTTTACAGTTGGTAATTTATCCCCTTTTTTACCCTGTCGATTATAAACGTGCCTGTACATCGACATTACTTCATCCAATCCCCAGCTTCCTGAAACGTGGTCAACCATAATATTACCTACAGGGTTGCCACCGAAAGCATCATCCCTGCTGGTTACAGTAGTAGCGCCCCTGCGAAAACGCATAAACCGTACCACCACATCATGCGTATCAACCCAAACAGATTCACCTGCAATACAAATTCCATCGCCTGGTGCGCTTTGTCCTTCAATGCTTATGTATGGTGCCCTGATGCTGATTGGCTGGCTCAAATGAATTATACCGGCAACATTAAATATCACTATTCGCGCGCCGCCTTGTTCGCAGGCATCGCGAAGAGAGCCCGGCCCATAATCGTTTAGGTTGGTAACCTCAATCACTCTGCCGCCGCGACCACCGAATGAGTACATTCCGCCGCCTTCAGCACCCGGGAATGCAGGTATTTTGGCTTGTGGTAAATCTGATGGTTTTGCCGCCCATGGGATATAGGGTTTGCCGTTCTTTTCGTCTTTCTCGATAGCTGGCATGGCTTTCTCAAACGCTTTATCAGAGCGTAGTTTTTCAATATTGTAAATAGAATCTGCTTTTGCCTGCATGGCCGGTGGCACACGCGGATATTGCGCCAAAGCGGTTTGGCAGGTACAAGCAGCGCCCACTAAGGCAATCAAAGCAAGGATGTTCCTCTTCATTTTTTTAATTATAATTTGGTGATGGTTAACCGGCACATTGGTTATCAATACCGGTTACAGTTTATACAATTTACCCGATAATTAGGTTAAAATTATCATCCCAAATATGCGAACTACAAAAAGTGCTTTAGTATAGGATTTTTTCTAGCTGATATACAATATTAGCATGTATGGCCTATCTGCTTGTTTTATAATGATAAATACCTATAAATTTACACTAATTATAAGCCAATTATAATTTTTCGGGATGTCAATTAATGCATATCTAAAATGAAGCGGATCTCAATTATTTTCACAGTAATTATATTAACTACAAGCCTTTTCTGCGGGGCTCAGCAAAAGCATATACTCACTACCGATAAATTAAGAAACTATGTGAGTTATTTTAATTCTATCGATACCGAAACTGTAAAAAACTATATCACCAACGATCATGCTTTCACTTGGCTGTCAGATAATGTCCCGCTTTTTGAATGCCCCGATTCAGCGATTGAGAAAATTTACTATTATCGCTGGTGGACATTCCGAAAACACCTGGTAAAAACTCCTGATGGGTTTGTGTTTACAGAGTTCATCACCAACGTAAATTGGGCCGGTGAATACAATACTATTAGCAGTGCATTGGGGCATCAGATATATGAAGGCCGCTGGCTGCGTGATCAGGAGTACATCAGGGATTATATCAATTTTTGGTTATACGATGATCCTAAGCAAGCTAAACCGCATCTGCATGCCTTTAGTAGTTGGTTAGATGATGCTGTTTATAATTTCTACTTAACTAATCAGGATAAAGCTTTCATCAAGCAATCACTTCCCGCTTTGGACAATGATTACCGCCAATGGGAGACAGAGCACCAATTACCGGGCAAGCTGTTTTGGCAATATGACGTGCGGGATGCCATGGAAGAATCTATCAGTGGCGGCAGGCATGTGAAGAATATACGCCCAACTATCAACAGCTACATGTTTGGTAATGCAAATGCCTTAGCTAAAATGGCAGCTATTACAGGGAACGATACACTGAAAACCATTTACCAGCAAAAAGCCGCGCAACTTAAACAATTGGTACAGGATAGTTTGTGGGACGACAGCGCCAAATTTTTCGAAGTGAAAAAGCCAGACGGCCATTTTGCTGATGCCCGCGAGGAGTTAGGCTTTATCCCATGGTACTTTAACCTGCCTGATGATAAGCCGAAATTTGCTGAGCAATGGGAACAATTGCCTGATGTCAAAGGGTTCAACGCCCCATGGGGTATAACTACTGCCGAAAGGCGCCACCCGCTTTTCCGTACACATGGTAGTGGGCATGGCAGCGAGTGGGATGGGGCGATATGGCCATTTGCTACTACCCAAACATTAAAGGCATTAGCTAACCTGATCGACAATTATACCAATCATGATGATATGTCGGCGAAGGTTTTTTATGATCAGTTTCATAAATACGCCATGTCGCATATCAAGCGGGGGGTGCCTTATCTGGGTGAGTATCAGGACGAAAAAACAGGTTATTGGCTAAAAGGCGATAACCCCCGAAGCAGTTACTATAACCACTCCGGCTTCTGCGACCTGGTTATCAGTGATCTGGTTGGATTAAGGCCACGGGCCGATAATGTGCTGGAAATCGCCCCGTTGATACCAAAAGGCCAATGGCCATGGTTCTGCCTGGATAATGTGGCGTACCACGGCCATATTCTAACCATACTGTGGGACGAAAAAGGATCGAAATATCATCATGGAGCAGGCTTTTTTGTGTATGCTGATGGCAAAGTTATCTACCATGGAACTGAGCTGAAAAAAGTAACTGTTAAGTTAAATTCATAACCGTATTGTACCACGGCACATATGGAACAAGTGATACAGTTGGTACACTTTTAGCCCCAAAAACGCCCGAAAAGTACCCGAAAACGCCGTTTTTAGATTGTAAAAATGACTCAAATAAGCTTGTTTTAGTCGTTTTTAGATCTAAAAAACGCCAAAATAGACCTTGAAAACGGCAAAAAAAGTTCGTTTTTTGCCCATTTTTTAGCATAATTTAAAGCATTTAATCGCAAAAAACCTCAAATTGAAACACATGTTGTTCCACTAATGAAACATTCTTGAATTGTACTGGTTTTAAATTTAAGTCATTCTTTGATGATAACATAGTACAATAGCTTGAAAAAAATAAGCAGTATTTAATGCCTCTGTACTAATAGATTTGGCTGTTTATATAACCGTAAAGTATTTTAACCTAAGTTTATTTTAACACCAATTTCCTGCAATGTTTTGTTGCCCGAATATTTGCAAATCTTTTCATTGTGTTTGTATCTGTTAGTCTATGAAGATCATATTTAATATTGTTTTTTGCACCTGTTTGTTTAGCGCATTGATCTGTAATGCGATCGGTGTAAAATCAACAAAACGTGTTACTGTCATATTTTCCGGCTCGGCCCATGCACGTGTTAAATATGGCGTGCAAAAATTGGAGCAGCAGTTAAAGGGACAAGGTTATGTTGTGACGGAAAAAGCCAATCTTCAGAATATTGGCAGTACTATAATTGTCGGGTTGTTAAATGATGCCTTGGTTAAAAAGTATTATACTAAATGGCATATCCACCTAAGCAAATTACCCGGTAAAGAGGGTTTTGCCATAAATGGGAACTCAGGCAATATAGTTATTGCAGGCGCGGATAACTCCGGCGCATTATATGGCTGCCTTGAATTGGCGGATGAGTTAAAATTAAATCATTCGCTTCCTGCAAGCATCAACAAAACAGATCAGCCCGAAATGGTACTGCGTGGTGCCTGTATTGGTATCCAAAAACCCGAGCTATTGCCCGGTCGCGGAACGTATGAATATCCTTATACCCCGCAAAATTTCCCCTGGTTTTATGATAAGGCTTTATGGATTAAATATTTAGATTCATTGGCGCAAAACCGTATGAATTCGCTTTACCTGTGGAGCGGTCACCCCTTTGCTTCGCTTGTTAAGGTGAAAGATTACCCTTACGCTTTGGAGGTAGATGAGGCCACCTACGAAAAGAATGTAGATATATACAACTTCCTAACCCATGAAGCGGATAAACGCGGTATCTGGGTGATACAGGGCTTTTACAACATCATCGTTTCCAAACCTTTTGCCGAACACAATCACCTCAAAACACAAGACCGCAACCGGCATATTGTACCCATCATAGCTGATTATACCCGTAAATCTATTGCTGCTTTTGTACAAAAATACCCTAACGTAGGTTTGCTGGTAACCTTGGGCGAGGCAATGGAAGGTGTTGGGCAGGATGATATTGATTGGTTCACTAAAACAATAATTCCGGGCGTAAAAGATGGGCTGCACGCTTTAGGCCGTACCGATGAACCGCCGATCGTACTGCGTGCGCATGATACCGATGCGCCATCAGATATGAAATATGCCAAACCATTATACAGCAACCTGTACACCATGATCAAGTACAATGGCGAAGCTTTAACTACCTATACACCGCATGGCCCCTGGGTCGAACTGCACCAAACATTAAGTAAGCTTGGCCCGGTTGAAATCGAAAATGTGCACATTTTGGCTAACCTTGAACCTTTCAGGTATGGATCAGATGATTTTATACAAAAATGCGTTCAGGCGATGCATAATCCTGATGAATCAAACGGTATCCACATCTATCCGCAGGCGTCTTACTGGGATTGGCCATATACCGCTGATAACACCTCGACCCGAGAGCTAGAAATGGACAGGGACTGGATATGGTATAAAGAATGGTCGCGCTATGCATGGAATTGTCACCGCGACAGGGGCGAAGAAGTTAAGTATTGGTCACAGCAATTATCCTCAAAATACGGTTGCGATTTTGAGCACGGCAAAGATATCTTAGATGCTTACGAACAATCAGGCGAGATTTCACCTAAGATATTAAGGCGTTTCGGCATAACCGATGGTAACCGTCAAACCATGACCTTGGGGATGACCATGAACGAATTGGTTGATCCTGAAAAATATGGACTATTCTCATTACTATATAACTCTGAAGGCCCCGAAGGGGAAATGTTAAGTGAGTATGCCGCCAAAGAATGGAAACACCAGCCACACGTTGGCGAAACCCCGGTAAAGGTAGTTAACGACATAATAGAAGAAGGCAACAATGCCGTTAAAGCTATTGATGCAGCTGATAAAGGTGTAACTACTGATAAAGCGGAATTTGATCGCCTTAAAAATGATATGTACTGCTATAACGCCATGGCTAATTCCTATGCGCATAAGGTAAAGGCTGCATTATGGGTATTGCGTTATAAATATTCTGATGATATAAGCGATTTGGATAAGGCCTTGCCTGAATTGCAGATCAGTCTGAATTATTACCAGCAATTGGTTGATCTTACCAAAAACACCTATTTGTATGCTAACAGTATGCAAACCAAACAGCGCAAAATACCGGTAGGGGGTAACGATGGTAAAAATAAAACCTGGGTTGAGCTGTTGCCACTATACCAAAAGGAATTAAATAATTTTAAGCGAAACATCGATTCCCTTAAAATGCCGAAGTCTATCGCCAAAAAGCAACAAAAGATACAATTGATTGACGCCCCGGTAACTTTAACTAACGCTGATTTTTACAAAGCATCAGCAGGCAGTCAGGTGTTTACGGATACTTCCGCCCAAATCAAAAACATTGCCTCTGAATTAACAGGCTTACAGGGTATTAAATTGAACAGGGCAATGCAAATTGCCGATGGTACTACCATTAATTTTACCAATACCAAACCTGTTAAAGTTTTGGTAGGCTACTTTTTAAGTAAAGAAAGCAAGTATTTACAGGAACCCCAACTGGAAACAGACGCTACCGCAAATGATTATGGTCAGGCTGATATTAAGATTGCTAACGCCATACAAATCGACGGTTTTCCTCCGGTGAATGTGCATACCTACACTTTTAAAGCAGGCAATAATACCTTAAGTTTAGGCAAGGGCGCTTGCTTAGTGCTGGGTTTTGTGGATGATTCGGCTACTATCCCGGTTTATGATGCAGGCTTAAGTAACGAGGGTAATATAAAAGATTTAAGGTGGCTGTTTAACTAATTTAAATGAACAGGAAAATCAACATATTTTCAAGTCGGATAACACTCATTGCAGCGGTTTTGCTATTGGGGATGATAAATTCCGAGCACAGCTTTTCACAAAATAACCTAAGGCTCTGGTATAAACAACCCGCCCAAAAGTGGACCGATGCCCTGCCCATTGGTAACGGCCGTTTAGGAGCGATGATATTTGGCGGTGCAGATGAAGATCGCATTCAGTTTAATGAACAAACTTTATGGACCGGTGGCCCCAGAGCATACGCCCGTAAAGGTGCAGCAAAATATTTACCCATTATCCGCCGTTTGATCGCTGAAGGCAAACAAGCCGAAGCGGAATCCATTGCCCAGGAACATTTCATGGGGATGAAAAGCCACGAATTTACGTATGATGCCGATTCTGTAGCATGGGTGAAAAAAATGCGTTCGGATGTATCGTATGCTACAACTGATTTGAATGACAGTAACTGGAAAACTATTACGCAGCCGCAAGTAAACGGTTGGGAGGTACTTCCCGGTTTTGAGGGTTTAGATGGTGCCGTTTGGCTTCGCAATAGCTTCGATCTGCCAGCAGACATGGTTGGGAAAGCGATGGTGTTAAATATTGGTAGGGTTCGTGATATGGATTTTACCTATGTGAACGGTCATTTGGTTGGGTCTGCCAATGATACTAAAAATCGTACTTACACTATCCCGGCAGGTTTGCTTCATCCCGGCAAAAATACCATCGCCATACAGGTGCTCAATTTTTATGATAAGGGTGGATTAACTACTGTAAAAGAAAGACTCGGTGTTTACCAAAAAGATGCCCCCGCAAATTTTATCCCGCTAAAAACAGGCTGGAAATACGTGATCCAAAATGATTCACCGCCAGCTCACCCTGCATATAATGCCGAATACCAACCCTTTGCCGATCTCTACTTGCAATTCCCTAAACAGCAGGTGTCAAACTATACCCGCGATCTTGATCTGACCAAAGCCATCGTGCATGTTACCTACCAATCAAACGGTACTACCTATACCCGCGAATACTTTTCAAGCGCACCCGATCAGGTTATAGCGGTACACCTAACAGCAAGCCAGCCCGGCAGCATAACCTTTAACGCATTACTTAAAACCTTACACAAGTCTTTCAATATTTACAAAGTAGATGCCCATACATTGGCATTATCGCTTAAAATTAGCGATGGCGTATTGCGGGGCGTTAGTTATTTACATATTGAGGCGATAGGTGGCAAAGTAGTGGTAAATGCAAATGATATAACTGTTAGCAACGCTAACCAGGCTACGCTATACCTAACCGCCGCAACCAATTTTAAAAGTTATAAAAATGTTTCCGGCAACCCTGATGCGATTTGTAAAAATATTATTAGCAAACTTTCAGGTAGAATTTATGCGATTGTAAGAGCCACTCATATTAAAGATTATCAATCCTATTTCGATAAATTCTTTATTAATTTAGGCACTACTACAAATGATACCTTACCAACTGATGAGCGCATCCTGAAATTCAGTAATACGGCTGATCCGGCTTTGATCACCCTATATGTACAATATGCCCGCTATTTGCTTATTTCATCTTCGCGTCCCGGCAGCAGTCAGCCTGCAAATTTGCAGGGACTTTGGAACGATCTGCTGACGCCACCTTGGGGTAGTAAATTTACCACCAATATCAATTTAGAAATGAATTACTGGCCTGCCGAGGAATTAAATCTATCAGTATGTAGTGCCCCGTTTTTTAATGCGGTTGATGATGTGGCACAAACCGGCAAAGCCACCGCTAAAGTACATTACGATGCACCCGGATGGGTATTGCACCATAACACTGATATTTGGCGCGGAACCGCCCCCGTAAATTCCTCAACCCATGGTATTTGGGTAAGTGGCGGCGCATGGCTTTGCCACCAGTTATGGGAGCATTATTTGTTTACCAAAGATCAGGTGTTCCTAAAATACCGGGCTTATCCGGATATGAAAGGTGCGGCTGAATTTTTCGTCCATTTTTTAACGAAAGATCCAAAAACAGGCTACCTCATCAGCACACCATCAAATTCACCTGAGCATGGCGGCTTGGTTGCCGGGCCGACAATGGATCATCAGATCATTCGTGATCTGTTCAAAAATACAATTGCTGCTGCCGGTGTTTTGGGCATCCATAATAAGTTTATAGATACACTGAAATCCATGTACGGCCAAATCGCGCCTAATAAAATTGGTCGCTATGGTCAA
This sequence comes from Mucilaginibacter tundrae, assembly GCF_013408825.1. Lineage (GTDB taxonomy): Bacteria > Bacteroidota > Bacteroidia > Sphingobacteriales > Sphingobacteriaceae > Mucilaginibacter. The sequence goes on along the minus strand of NZ_JACCBZ010000003.1, from coordinate 321,226 downwards.
TTACAAGAGTGGATGGAGGATAAAGACGATACCGCCGATACCCATCGCCATGTATCGCACATGTGGGGCGTTTATCCCGGTACGGATATTACCTGGGACAGGCCAGATTTAATGAAAGCCGCTGAACGATCTCTCAAATACCGTGGCGACGAAGGAACAGGATGGAGCATAGCCTGGAAAGTAAACCTATACGCCCGGTTAAAAGAGGGTGATCATGCCATGCGCCTGTTTGATATGCTGCTTTCGCCTGCCGATGTAAGCTCAGGAAAAGAAAAGGGTGGCGTATACCACAATTTATTTGACGCCCACCCACCATTTCAGATAGATGGCAACTTTGGCGGGGCCGCCGGACTTGCCGAAATGCTGCTGCAAAGTCAGGGCGATGCGATAGAGATTCTGCCGGCATTACCGACAACTTTACCCGTTGGCAAAGTTGTTGGCATCTGTGCAAGAGGTGGCTTTGTGTTAAGTTATAATTGGGTTCATGGGCAATTGCAATACATTAAGGTAACATCTACAACAGGCGGTAATTGTAAGTTAATGTACCATGGCAAAATAGTTAATATCATCACTCAAAAAGGCGCGAGTTATGATTTCGATGGCTTATTAAATCGTATGGAAAGTGTTAAATAATAAGCAGCTGTATATAAAATGTATTTGCCGATGGCTTTGCCACATGGCTTTTGTGCTCTTTATGATGGCTGCTTGCCAAACTGCTTTAGCGCAAAATATCCGCCAGGAAATATTATTAAACAACAATTGGCACACCACTGCCGATGAACATAACATAAACGCCCATAAAGGTTTTGAAAAAGCCGGTTTCGCTGATAAAAACTGGCTAACCGTCGATGTACCACATAACTGGGATACTTACGGAGGTTATCGCCGCTTAAAACATGGCAATCTTCATGGTTACGCCTGGTACCGAAAAACCTTTATAATTACCAAACAGCAGCCGGGTAAACGTTATTTTTTGTGGTTCGAGGGAGTTGGCTCATATGCTACAGTATGGCTTAACGGCAAACAGGTGGGTTACCATGCCGGTGGTCGTACCACTTTTACGCTCGATGTTACCAATGCAATCAAACAAGGCTCCAATCTCCTATGCGTTCGTGCTGATCATCCTGCTTTTATCAAAGACCTTCCCTGGGTATGCGGCGCCGACTCTGATGATCCGGGGTTTTCCGAAGGCTCGCAGCCGATCGGGATCTTCAGGTCTGTCCACCTCATCATAACCAACCTTATTCGGGTAGAACCATTCGGTATCCATGTTTGGAATGATACCACAGTTTCCGAAAGATCAGCCACACTAAACCTAGAAACAACAGTTAAAAATTATAGTAATAAGCCTTGCGAAGCAACGGTTACAAACCAACTATTTGATGCTAATGGAAAGGTAGTTGCCGAAACAAAATCAGTAATCAATCTCGATGCCAATGCAACCGCCATTGCAAAGCAGATCATGCCGCAAGTAAAACAGGTTCATCTATGGTCGCTTACCAATCCGTATTTATACACTGTTAAAGCACTGGTAACAATCAACGGCCACATGGTCGACCAAACATCCATTCCTTATGGCATCCGCTGGATTAGTTGGCCCATCGGCCGTAACAATGGCGATAACCGTTTTTACCTAAATGGCAAACCTGTATTCATCAACGGTATAGCCGAATACGAGCATTTAATGGGCAATAGCCACGCCTTCAGTAACCAGGAGATAAGGGCAAGGGTGATGCAACTAAGATCAGCCGGTTTTAACGCGTTCCGCGATGCGCACCAGCCACATAACCTGGAGTATCAAAAATATTGGGACAAGCTGGGCATACTTTGGTGGCCGCAGTACACCGCGCATATTTGGTATGATACACCAGAGTTTAGGAAAAACTTTAAAGCCCTATTAAGAGATTGGATAATCGAACGCCGAAACAGCCCGTCAGTAATCCTATGGGGACTCCAAAACGAAAGCCGTTTACCTGAGGACTTTGCTAAAGAATGTTCCGAAATCATCCGCAGCCTTGATCCAACCGCCTCATCCCAACGCAAAATAACAACCTGTAATGGCGGCAGAGGAACAGATTGGGACGTTCCACAAAACTGGTCGGGTACCTATGGCGGTAACGTATTAGATTATGCTTCCGATCTACAAAAAGACATTTTAGTAGGCGAGTACGGCGCATGGCGCAGCCTTGATTTACACACAAGCGGGCCATTCGCGCAAACCTCCATTTTGAGTGAAGATCGTATGACCCAGCTATTGGAAAAGAAAGTCCAACTGGCTGAATCTGTAAAAGATAAAGCGGCGGGTCAATTTATGTGGCTGCTCTACTCGCACGAAAACCCCGGCAGGGTGCAAGGCGGCGAGGGAGAACGCGAACTTGATCGTGTAGGCCCGGTCAACTACAAAGGGTTATTCACCATCTGGGGGCAGCCAACCGATGCGTTCTACATGTACCGCGCCAATTATGCCGATAAGGCAAAAGAGCCAATGGTTTACATCGTGTCCCACACCTGGCCAAACAGGTGGCTTAAACCGGTTAAAAAAGATAGTATTACGGTTTATTCCAACTGTGATGAAGTTGAATTATTTAACGATGCAGGAAAAATTTCGCTCGGCAAAAAGACACGGCAGGGCATTGGCACCCATTTCCAATGGGATGATGTCGACATCAAATACAACATCCTATATGCCATAGGTTATGTAAATGGTAAGGCCGTAGCGAAGGATTATATTGTTTTAAACCACTTGCCAGTAGCACCAAATTTAAAGCAACTGTCATCAGGAAATTCAGATATTATCAAACCTGCTCAAGGCTACAAATACCTCTATCGCGTAAACTGCGGTGGCCCCGATTATACCGATAAGCAAGGCAACTTATGGATGGCAGATGCACACAAAACCAGCGCGAAAACCTGGGGTTCTCTGTCATGGACTGACGATTACCCTGGCATGCCCGCTTTCTTCGGAAGCCAGCAAAGAAGCTTTGATATAATCCACTCTACCAACGATGAACAGCTACTCCAGTCGTACCGCTTTGGGATGAACAAACTAAAATATCAATTCCCGGTATCGGATGGCGATTATAAGGTAGAACTTTATTTTACCGAGCCCTGGTACGGCATAGGCGGTGGCATGGACTGCACCGGCTGGCGCTTGTTCGACATCGCTATAAACAATAAAACGGTATTAAAAGACCTTGATATTTGGAAAGAAGCAGGTTTTGATAATGCGCTGAAAAAAACGTTTACCGTTCATATAACAGGCGGCCAACTGCAAATATCTTTTCCGCATACCGCCGCTGGGGAAGCTATTATTTCAGCTATTGCTATAAGTACATTAAACCAAAAAGCAATTCCGGCAGCATCGTCAGGCGGAGCCATCAAAAACCTTAACGGCGATAAACAAAATAAATGGTCAGTACAGTCATGGATGGATATTGGTCAGCAAGTTTATCCTGATGCAGATATACGCTTCAGCCAATTGCCACCTGCTTTATATGGCGCTGACTGGATTAAAACTTCAGTAAAAGCAGCTCATCCTATAAGCTTCTCGGTAAAAGCCGCGGCCGATGTTTACATAGCTATGAATGTTAAGGCTGAAGATCGGCCATACTGGTTAAAAGATTATCAGCCAACAGGATTATCCCTGCAAACAGATGAAAACGGGGGTAGTGATTTCTCGCTTTATAAAAAAAGATATGCCGCGAACTCGGTAATTCCATTAGGCGAGTATGGCAAGAACGGAAAATATACCGTGGCTGTTCTACCCGTTACCACGCTCGAACCTGCCATCGACCTAAAAAGGAGTATTAAGTACGATGTTGCCAATGCTTCAATTCAAGGCGATGGAATAATCCAGGATACTTTAAATAAGAAAAAAGTTTTACGGTTCACAGGATCGTCGGATGCAAAAGCAACGCTAATCATTACGCCCGGTGTAGCCGATAGCTATAATTTAAACTTTAAGTATTATAACAATAGCTCGCAAACTTTTACGGTTAAAATGCAGTTAGAGGCTGCCGATGGAACCATTATGAAGAGCGAAGTATTAAACTTTAAACCACTAACAAAAGGTAAATCCGGTACAGTAAGCACATTAACTAATGGTAGTATTAACGCAGGAAACTATAAGGTGATATTAACAGCTATTGACGCAAAAGGACTAATAATATCGGGACTAGAGATGCAGTAATGCTGACAAATGATAAAAATGATGATCAAAAGATTCTACATGCTTTTTTTAATGCTGCCGATACAGGTATTTGCACAAGGTTTAAAAGTGACCAATTTGATGTGCGAATATAAATCCGATCCTAAAGGAATAGAATCCACCTCACCAAAATTAAGTTGGGAACTACAATCTGATGAAAGAAATACTACGCAAATCGCTTATCATGTTTTAGTCGCCGATAACAAGGAAGCCTTAATCAACAACATAGGTAATATGTGGGATTCAAAGCGGGTCCTGTCATCTGCTTCCATACAAATTACTTATAAAGGCAAATCTTTATCAGCAGCAAAAACTTATTACTGGAAAGTAATGATTTCAGATAACCACCATAATTCAGCGTGGAGCATCATCACTAAATGGCAAATGGGCTTATTAACTGCTGCCGATTGGCAAGGCGCAAAATGGATAGCCTATGCTAAAATGCCAGATTCCATGCGAATGGTGCCGTTTCCCGCAGGTAAAGGGCCTAAAGGTTTGCCCTCGAATAATGATGCGCTCCCATTATTACGCAAAACGTTCACCATCAGCAAACCGCTTAAAAAAGCCACCATGTACATTTCCGGTTTAGGGCATTTTGATATGAGCCTGAACAGTACTAAAGTTGGCGATCATTTTCTCGACCCGGGATGGACACAGTATGACAAGCAAGCTTTGTATGTTCCTTTCGATCTGACAGAAAAGTTGGTGCAGGGCAATAACACCCTGGGAGTAATGCTGGGCAATGGTTTCTACTTTATACCCCGCGATCATCGCTACCGCAAAATGACCGGCGCTTACGGTTATCCGAAAATGATATGTCGTTTAGTATTAGAATATAAGGACGGTACAACTGGCAGTCTAGTAAGTGATGAAAGCTGGAAAGCAGCACCCGGCCCAATAACCTTCACCAGCATTTACGGCGGCGAAGATTATAATGCTAACCTGGAGCAATTGGGTTGGAATACCGTGAATTTTGATGATTCAAAATGGCAAAATGCTATAATTGTAGATGGTACTCCGCAATTAAATGCCCAAGCTGCCGATCCGTTGCGGGTAATGCAGCAATTCACACCAATCAGTAAAAAACAATTAAGTCCGGGCGTGTGGGTGTATGATTTAGGTCAGAATGCATCGGGCATCCCGCAAATTACAGTACAGGGTAAAAAGGGCGACACCGTTAGGATAACTCCGGCTGAATTGATCCACGAGGATGGTACCGCCAACCAAACAGGCTCAGGTAAACCGCATTATTACGATTATATTTTAAAGGGCAATGGCCCCGAAACCTGGCACCCGCAGTTTACCTATTACGGTTTTAGGTATTTGCAGGTAAACGGAGCTGTGCCGCAAGGAGAATCTAACCCCGGATCGTCACCGGTAATGTTAGATATAAAAGGCTTGCATACTCGCAATTCAGCATCTACAGTAGGCTCTTTCAGTTGTTCAAATGAATTGTTCAACAAAACTTTTACGCTGATAGACTGGGCGATGAAAAGTAATTTGGCAAGCGTATTTACCGATTGCCCGCATCGTGAAAAATTAGGCTGGCTGGAAGAAGTTCACCTGGTGGGCAATGCTCTCCATTATAATTTCGACATTCATCGCCTCGCCTTAAAATGCATTGATGATATGCGCCAGGCGCAAACGCCTGAAGGTTTAATACCGGAGATTGCACCTGAGTATACCAAGTTCGGTGATCCCTTCCGTGATTCTCCTGAATGGGGTAGCAATGCCATTATCCTGCCCTGGTATGTGCATGAATGGTATGGGGATAATCAGGTGCTTGCGCAGAATTATGATATGATGAAACGCTATCTGGATTATTTGGGCAAACAGGCTAAAGGGCATATCCTGACAGAAGGGTTAGGCGATTGGTACGATCAGGGCCCGAAAGCGCCGGGGTATTCGCAGCAAACACCTAAAGGCATCACAGCTACTGCTTTTTACTATTATGATTTGAGTATTGTATCCAATATTGCCAATCTTTTAGGCAAAAAACAGGATGCAATCGCCTATGAAAAATTAGCAGTCACGGTTAAACAAGCTTATAATAAAACCTTCTTCGATTCAAAAACTCAGGAGTATGGTACAGGCAGTCAAGCCGCCAATGCCATATCCGTTTACATGGGTTTGGTGGAGCAAAAAAATAAGCAAGCTGTAATCAATAACATCGTAAAAGAATTACACGACCATGGAAATGCTTTAACCGCAGGCGATATTGGGTTCCGCTATCTGTTAAAAGTTTTGGATGATGCAGGTCGTTCAGATGTTATATTCGATATGAATAGCCGGTCAGATGTTCCCGGTTATGGTTATCAACTTGCACATGGCGCAACTTCGCTAACAGAATCTTGGGGCGCTTTGCCGCAGGTTTCTAATGATCACTTGATGCTCGGTCATATTATGGAATGGTTTTACGGAGGATTGGCAGGCATCCGTTCTGCGCCGGGCGATGTTGCTATGAAAAATATCGAAATAAGGCCAGAACCGGTTGGGGATGTCACCAGCGCTAAAGCATCTTATGATTCAACTTATGGTATCATCGCCACAGATTGGAAAAAGACTAATGGGAAATTTGAACTAACGGTTCAAATACCCGTGAATACTACTGCTACCGTTTACCTGCCAGCAAGCGAAAAGGCAGTAATAACAGAGAGTGGGAAATCCATTAGCGCGGTTAAGGCTATCAAGTTATTAGGTTACAAAAATAATAAGGCACTAATACAGGTTGGCTCGGGAACCTATGATTTTATTGCAGACAAGAAATAGATCATTCAACATGAAAATTAAATATTTATTAATTACTCTTATCAGCATAATTAGCTTAAATAAAACCTACGCGCAGTCGGATATAAACAAAGTACCCGACAAGGTAATGCAGCAAATTTACGATCAGGTAAAAACGCCTTACAAATATGGTTTGGTGATGGTAACCGATAGCAATATCAAAAAAACAGATTGCCCTACTGTATTCCGAAAGAATGGAAAATGGTTCATGACCTACATCATTTTTAACGGTCGTGGTTACGAAACCTGGCTGGCAAATAGTATGGATCTGCTGCATTGGAATACCATAGGCCGTATCATGTCTTTTTCGGATACTACTCATTGGGATAACAACCAAAAAGCAGGCTACATGGCGCTCATAGATACTAAATGGGGTGGGAGCTATCAACCTCAAAAATACAACGGCAAATACTGGATGTCGTATTTTGGCGGGCATGATCGTGGTTATGAAAAAGGTGTGCTTTCCATAGGCATGGCTTACACCAGCCAGGATCCAACAACAGTACATCAATGGGATCGCTTAGATCACCCGGTATTAACCCCAACCGATGCCTATGTTAGTTGGTGGGATAATCATACCCAATATAAAGAAACCGTTATCTGGGATAAATCAAAACTTACCGGGCACCCTTTTGTGATGTATTACAATGCCAACGGCGATAGTGTGGATAAAAAACGCGGAGCCGAACGTATTGGCATGGCCACTTCTGATGATATGATTCACTGGAAACGTTATGGTAAAGACCCGGTATTAAACCATGGCCCCGGCATAACCGGCGATCCTGATATTCAAAAGATAGGCGATGTTTATGTAATGTTCTATTTTGGCGCATTCTGGAAGACTGGTCCCGGCGGCGTGTTTAACCGCTTTGCCTGCTCATATGATTTAGTACATTGGACAGATTGGACGGGTGCAAAACTAATACAGGCATCAGAGCCTTTTGATAATGAATTCGCGCATAAATCTGAGGTGATATACTGGAAAGGTATAGTTTATCATTTTTACTGTGCCGTTAATAAAGCGCAGCAGCGTGGTATCGCGGTAGCTACATCAAAAGATATGGGCAAAAGCACATTGAATTATATCGCGCCTCCGGTAAAAATCAAAAAATAATCACCGTTAACATGCAATCAAATACATTAAAAATAGGATTATTTGGTATTGGCCTTGATGCTTACTGGCAGCAGTTTGACGGATTAAAGGAGCGGCTGGAAGGGTATCTAACCACTGTAAATAATAAACTATCTGCTATTCACCCGGAAATCATAAATCTTGGCCTGATAGATACAGCCGAAAAAGCTTTTGAAGCCGGAAGCCGCTTCAGAAAAGAAGACGTTGATCTGATATTTTTATATGTAACCACCTATGCGCTTTCATCAACGGTATTGCCCGTAGTACAGCGGGCCAAGGTGCCGGTTATTATCCTAAACCTGTCGCCTGAAGCATCAATAGATTACGAAAGGTTTAACCAGATGACGGACTGCACCAAAATGACTGGTGAGTGGCTGGCATTCTGCTCTGCCTGCCCGGTTCCTGAAATTGCTAACGTATTTAACCGCACCGGCATTAAATTTCACCAGATAACCGGGATGTTAAATGATGACCCGGAATGTTGGGACGAAGTAACTGAATGGGTACAAGCCGCTAAAGTAGCACATACCATGGCTTATAATCGTTTAGGTTGCATGGGCCATTATTACAGCGGTATGCTGGATATTTATACTGACCTTACGCAGCAATATGCCACCTTTGGCGGTCATATCGAACTGATAGAAGTAGACGAGTTAGCTAGTCTTAGAAAAGAAGTTTCGCACGAGGAAATAGCCGTCAGAATAAATGAATTTGATCAGTTATTTGATGTGCAGGAAGATTGCACGATTGAGGAATTAGAAAGAGCAGCGAAGACTTCGGTGGCTCTCGATAAGCTGGTAGCGCGGTATAACCTGGGTTCAATAGCCTACTATTATAAAGGGGAAGGCAATTTTGATAACGAGGATACTATTAGCTCTATCATTTTGGGTAATTCGATGCTAACAGCACGAGGTATACCGGTTGCCGGGGAATACGAGATAAAGAACGCGCAGGCCATGAAGATAATGGACACTTTTGGCGCCGGAGGATCTTTTACAGAATATTACGCGATGGATTTCGCAGCTGATGTAGTACTGATGGGGCATGATGGGCCCGGTCATATTACCATCGCCGAAGGCAAAACTAAGGTGCGTCCGCTAAAAGTATTTCACGGCAAAGTTGGTCGTGGTTTATCTGTTGAAATGTCGGTGAAAACCGGCCCGGTAACTTTATTGTCGGTGGTGGAGCAAGCGGGTGGCAAATTAATATTGCTGGTAGCCGAAGGCGAATCAGTACCAGGCCCGATATTGCAAATAGGCAACACCAATAGCCGGTATAAATTTAGCTTAGGTGCCCGAAAATTTGTAAATGATTGGAATAGCTACGGCCCTGCCCATCACTGTGCAGTAGGCGTGGGGCATATCGCTTCAAAAATCAGCAAGCTGGGGCAATTGCTTAATATAAATGTTGTACAAGTTTGTTAAGTGTTTGATATGAAGCTGTTTTTTGTTTTTATCAGTTTTGTTTTCGCAGGATGGTTTACCGCATCTGCGCAATCGGCACGTAAAGTCGAAAGTTTCGATAGGAATTGGAAGTTTATGCTTGGCGATGACAGTTTAGCCAAAAGCAATACATTTAACGACAACAAATGGCGCACCCTCGATCTGCCGCATGATTGGAGCATAGAAGGTAGTTTCAGCCAAAGAAATCCTTCAACAGCAAATGAGGGTGGTTTACCAACAGGGATTGGCTGGTATCGCAAAACATTCACATTACCATTATCGTCAAAAAGCAAAAACATCATCATCAATTTCGATGGCGTTTACCGTAACAGCGAAGTTTGGATAAACAGCCATTACCTGGGCAAAAGGCCTAACGGCTATATCTCTTTCAATTATGACCTTACCGGTTATTTAAAATTCGGCAATCAAACAAACGTTATTGCGGTAAGGGTTGACAATTCCGACCAGCCTAACTCCCGCTGGTACAGCGGTTCAGGCATTTACCGCAATGTATGGCTCACTGCCGTAAATAAATCCCATTTTAAACAATGGGGCACTTTTATAACCACGCCACAAATCAGTGATCATAGCGCAACTGTAAATATCAAAACCGGCATATCATCTACCGATAAAAACCTGAATTTAAAAACTGTTATCTATGATGAAAAGAGTAAAGTTGTTGCTGATAATACTTCATCAATTAATAACCAGGTTGATGCCATTGATAGAGACATAGTTATCCAAAACCCAATTTTGTGGTCTACAGATCATCCTTATTTATATAAAGTTGTTTTGCAGTTATTTAAGGGAAATGAATTATTGGATGATTATAACGTTAACATAGGCATCCGCTCGTTTAAGTTCGATAGTCAAAAGGGTTTTTCTCTAAACGGCATCCAAATGAAAATAAAAGGCGTTTGTATGCATCACGATTTAGGTGCGTTAGGAGCAGCAGTAAATACCCGTGCAATTGAAAGGCAGCTGCAAATTCTAAAGCAAATGGGTTGTAATGCTATTCGCACTTCACATAATCCGCCGGCTCCTGAGTTTTTAACCCTCTGCGATAAAATGGGCTTTTTAGTAATGGATGAAGCATTTGATATGTGGGCCAAGAAAAAAACTAAACACGATTATCATGAAGACTGGGCCCAATGGCACAAACAAGATCTGACAGACCAAATCCTCCGCGATCGTAACCACCCCTGCGTTTTTATATGGAGTGTAGGTAACGAGATCCGCGAACAATTTGATAGCACCGGTATCTCAATAACCCGGGAGCTGGTTAAAATCGTAAAGAATATTGACGATACCAGGCCGGTTACATCTGCATTAAGCGAATCTGACCCGCATAAAAATTTCATCTATCAATCAGGTGCCCTGGATTTGGTTGGTTTAAACTATCACCAGGAAGTATATGCCGACTTTTTAAAGAATTATCCCAATCAAAAATTTATCGCTACGGAAACTATGTCGGCGCTGGAAACCCGGGGATTTTATGATACTCCAACTGATACTTCCCGCCATTGGCCTCAGAGTTCAAAAATTCCATTTACACAGGGTAATCCTCAATTCGCGGTTACCGCCTATGATAATGTAGCCGCTTACTGGGGTTCAACACACGAGGAAACCTGGAAAATCATCAAAAAGTATAATTTCCTTTCAGGCCTTTTTATATGGACTGGCTTCGATTACCTGGGCGAGCCGACACCATATCCATGGCCTTCCCGCAGTTCATATTTTGGTATTGTTGATTTGGCAGGCTTCCCCAAAGATGTTTATTATATGTATCAAAGCGAGTGGACGAATAAACCTGTTCTGCATCTATTGCCTCACTGGAACTGGAAACCCGGACAAATAATTGATGTTTGGGCATACTATAGCCAGGCCGATGAGGTGGAACTTTTTTTAAACGGTAAATCATTAGGAATAAAGAAAAAACAAGGGGATGACCTGCATGTGGTATGGAAAGTGAAATTTGAACCGGGTATATTAAAAGCAATATCCCGCAAAAATGGAAAGATCATATTATCGGAGGAAGTTCATACAGCAGGTTCGCCAGCAAAAATCCAGTTAATTGCCGATAGGAAATCTATCAATGCTGATGGCAACGACATGTCATTTATAAAGGTAAAAGTTTTAGATAAAGATGGAAACATAGTACCCGATGCCGAAAATCTCGTTAATTTTAAAATAAAAGGCCCTGCCGGCATAGCGGGCGTTGATAATGGCTCCCAAATAAGTATGGAACCATTTAAAGCGAACCATCGCAAAGCGTTCCATGGCATGTGCCTGCTCATAGTACGTTCGCAAAAAACCAAGGGGAAAGTTTTAGTTGAAGCCAGTTCAGTTGGTTTAAAGCCATCAACTACGGTTTTAAATTCAAAGTAAATTTAAGCGCTTTGGGCAACTATATGGGTGGTTTGTCCTTTCAAATACCTCCGCTTATATTCTAATGGGGTCATACCCGTTACCTTCTTAAAGTGCCGGTAAAAGTTGGAAATATTGTTAAAACCACACTCAAAACAAATTACTTCCGTAGGCAATTTATCCTCGATCAAAAAACGACAGGCATGACTTATCCTTATCTCCGTCAAAAAGTCAGAGAATGTCTTCTTAGTCATCAACTTAAAGTACCTGCAAAACGAGGTAACACTTAAGTTGCCAATAGCCGCGATCTCATTAAGGCTTATCTCCTTTTTATAGTTAGTCAGTGTGTATGAGCAAACTTTATTAAGGCGTATAGTATCTAACTCGTTTGATTGATGAAACTCGTTATGCGATAGTGTTATTGGTTCAAAATCTTCATTTTCAGCTAAAACCTTAAGTATGGATAGCAGCACAATAATCCTATCCAGGTTATTGGCATTTACCGCACGGTGCATTAGTTGTTTAAGTTCTTCTTTAGCCTTGCCATTTATAATAAGGCCATTTTTAGCTTTTTCAAAAAGCTTAGGCAGTAAATAAGCCTCCGGTAAATTCAATAAATAGCGCCCCAGGCAATCAGGTAAAAAATGTATAACGATCACTTCTACATTGAGTCCGGAATCCGGTTGGAAGTATTCTTCTTTACAACGCCAGCAATGCGGTAATTTTTCTCCTAATAGTAATATTTCTCCCGAAGAAAAGTTGCTGATATTATCACCAATAAAACGTACCCCTTCACCTTTTATAACATAGTGCAGTTCAAGTTCCGGGTGATAGTGCCATATACCCCTGAAGGTAGGCAAAATATCATGCCTTATACTAAAGGAATTTTGTGGCTGTACAGCTACTTTAAGAAAATGTGGTTTCATTTTGAACTAAAATCTAATAAAATAAAAATCAGATAATTGGCTTGGAAAAAATTAGCTATCCGCGTTGAGATTTTAAATTTACTGAAAAATAATTTATCCAATCAAGTATCCTTATAAAATACTATGTAAATATGTTGCTATATACGCTAATTATCCTTATGATAAGATGATACAATAAGTTGATAAATATGGGTAGTAATAACAATTACGTTTAAATGATATTTGTTATTGTAGACAGTCCAAATGCATAGCAAGTCTCCAAGATTATAAAACCAGTTAATAACTATATATATTATTTTTTTCAGGATTAAGTATTTGATGTTTAGTTGAATAATTAATGAGTGTTTTAAATACAATTATCTTATTGATGATTGAATTATAAGAGTAAGAATTTATATAAGCCATTTTTGATATACTATATAATAATGAAGAAGTACCTTTTAATAGCCGGATTAACATTGTGCAGTTTTAGCTTTACTTATGCTCAGAGTACTGATGCCAATGAGCAGGCAAATTATACACAAGTAATTACCAAAAGATCAGAGAAAATTGTTAATGCGCTTAACATTACAGATTCTGCGAAGTTTAAACGTGTAGTTGCTATAATAGTAGATCAATACCGCAACTTAAGCGCTATACATGACACCCGTAATGAACAAGTAAAAGATATAAAATCAAAACAAGATGATGATAAAGCCTCGGCTGATAAACAAATAGCGGCAATTGATAGTAATGTAGATAAGCAGCTTGATAAGTTACATAATGTTTATTTAGCAAAACTGGGCACAGAATTAAACAACGAGCAGATTGACGAGGTTAAAGATCAAATGACCTACCGCATATTGCCTTTAACTTATAATGCCTACACAGATGAGATACCAAATTTAACTGATGTACAAAAAACGCAAATTAAAGCATGGCTGGTAGAAGCAAGGGAACATGCGATAGATGCAGAATCATCAGAAAAGAAACACGCCTGGTTTGGCAAATACAAGGGCAGGATTAATAATTACCTATCAGCCCAGGGATACGATATGAAAAAAGAAGCAGCTGATTGGCAGCAACGCATTAAGGATAAATCGAACCAAAAAGGATAATAAAAGAATTTGGTAATAAAGTGAGAAGTATTATCAAGTGAGCCCTAAATATATACCAATTATAAATTAACCTAATTTTTATGAGAAAAGTTTACCTTTTATTTTTAGTGCTGCTGCTACTCAGCATCAGCAACGTGCTACAGGCACAAAATCGGACTGTCTCAGGCACAGTGCTCGATGAAAAAAGCCAACCGCTACCCGGTGTAACCGTACAGGTTAAGGGTAGTAGTGCAGCCACTGTTACTGATGTAAATGGCAAATACGCCATAAAAGTAACTAATTTACAAAATGTTGTAATAGGCGTAAGCTTTGTTGGCTATACCTATCAATCCAAAACGTTAAAAGTAGGCGAAAAGAATGCCGATTTTAATTTAGTGCCTATTACTAACAACCTTGATGAAGTTGTAGTAGTGGGTTACGGTACGCAAAAGAAATCAACATTAACAGGCTCGGTAGCTACCATAAGTCCTAAAGATGTTCAGGATATACCTGGCCTTAACTTTCTTGGTACTTTGGTTGGGCAAACTCCTAATCTGAGTGTAAGTGAAAATGCCCGACCAGGCCAGCCAACATCGAGCGTAACAATCCGTAATCCTGTAACGCTCAATTCAAATGGGGGCATTACTACTCCGCTTTTCATTATTGATGATGTACAGCGTAGTGAGGCAGATTTTGATCTTTTAGATGCGAGTGAGATTGAAAGTATCTCTATATTGAAGGATGCTGAAGCTGCCATTTATGGTGTGAACGGTGCCAATGGAGCCATTATAGTGCGTACCAAAAAAGGAAGGGCAGGCGCGCCAAAAATTAGTTTTTCAAGCCAATTTGGTACCTCAAATGCCATGCAACTGCCCAAATACCTTACTGGTGCAGAAATGGCCAAGTGGAGCAATGCCTACACACAAACTAGTGTTATGTCACCGACTGGTGCACTTACAGGTGATTCACTTAAAGCTGACGGCTATGATGTATTAAATAATAAATTGAATACTGGTTGGTACACGCCGGATGAATTGGCCTATTTTTCCAATCCGGCCAATAATCAGAACTGGCTTAAAAACTATTTTCATGCAGCCGATGTTGAACACGAAAATTTAAATGTATCAGGCGGTACTGATAAGGCGACCTATTTTATATCAGGTAATTTTACAAATCAAAACTCAAATTTTTCAGGCCTTGAAAACTACAAATGGGGCTTGCGCGCAAATGTCGAAACAAAACCTGCAAAAGGTCTGACAATTGGCGTTAACCTTAGTTTTGATTATTCATATGCAAAGGAATTTTGGATGAAATATCCATCAGAAAGTCTTAATAACGACGTTTTGATACTTGGTGAGCACTTGCCATGGATGCCATATTCTATAAATGGGAATCCTGTGTACTCGATTGGAAACAGTAGTGTTGCAAACACGATTGATCTTGTAAACTTCCCCCTTTTACAAAGCTCAAATAACTTTGAACAACAACCTGACTATGTTACCAACTTTTTGGCCCATGTTGATTACGAAATACCGGGCATTAAGGGTTTGTCGGCTGGTTTTTCATTCAATGATAATATAAATACTGCCTTCTCATCACAATATGGAACTGCATTTACTTATTACACATATTCAGGATTAGGCGATAATGATCATATACCAGGAGGAACGATAGGTACTGCAAAACCAATTTCTAACGGAGATGATGTTACATTTAGTCCCGACCTGGTAAAAAGCTATCAGTTAGACGCAAAGCTTAATTACCAGCACAGTTTCGGTAAAAACAACATATCTGCATTGGCACTATACGAGCAAACAGGCAATAGCGGCGATGGGGTAGTTACATCAGTTGGAAGCCCAATTATTGGAGCCTTACCAAATGATAATTTTGCCACAGGTGCTCAAACCGTAAACCAGGCCAACAGTATTGTGTATGAGTATGCCTTTGAATCATTTGTACAGCGTTTAAATTATGACTATGATGGAACTTATCTTTTGCAGCTTACTGGGCGTGAAGATGGTACCACATACTTCGCACCCGGTAAAAGGTGGGGAGGATTTGGGCAGGTATCAGCAGGTTGGGTAATCTCGAATGAACCATTTTTTAAAGCTGCAGCCCCTTGGGTTGATCAGTTAAAAGTACGGGGAGATTGGGGTTTATTAGGAACATCTTCTGTAAACAAATCTGCTTATGAGTATTTTCAACAATACAATATAGGACAAGGCAGCAGTGGCGGCGCGGTATTTGCTGAAGGAAGCCGGGGCAATGGTATTACTGCAGCTGCACTTCCGAACCCGGATGCTACATGGGATCATAAATTTGAAACGGATTATGGTGTGGATGCAGCATTTTTGAAGAACCGTTTGGCAGTAACCGCTGATTATTATTGGACGCACGCATATGACATGCTTGCAGCTACTTCCGCAGCTACACCTTTAACTGTCGGCAATACAGCGCCGGTAGAAAATTATGGTTCCGTAAATAACTTTGGTACAGAAGTTACCATTACATGGAGAGACCATATAAACCAGGATTGGAGCTATAACATTACAGCATTTTACAACTGGAGCGATGATAAAGATATCCTGGTGCCGCAGGCTGCAGGTATAATAGGTACTGCCCAGGATCGCGACGGAAAATCTGATGATGGTGGTGTATTTGGTTATGAAAGTTTAGGTTTGATCCGCACACAAGCGCAAGCTAACGCTATTATTGCCTCCCGCGCAGCAGAAGCCGGTGGTGCAAGCAACGTTAAAATATTTGGCTTAGTACCTGCACCTGGTATGATCAACTATGCCGACTTGGATCATAACGGTATAATAGGCCCCTCATCCACAAACGCATATGCCGACGAAAAATACCTGAGTAATAAAGCAAACAACCATAATGGGGTAGGATTTAATTATGGGATAACATACAAATCTCTTAGCATAAGTGTTGTTACCGGCCTTTCGTGGGGAGGTACCGGCCAGTTGGGCAGTTATGATTATGGTACATATTATTCGGCTCATGGCGATTTGCAGGAAAACAGGACCGCGCTATGGAATGAAGGGTACTGGACCCCTCAAACGCCGAATGCTAAATTACCTGCTCCTTATTATTATGCTGATTATTCAGTAACAAGTAATTTCTGGTTTATCAACAGTTTTAGCTGGAATATCTCACAAGCTAATATATCTTATGTAATACCTGGAAATTGGATAAAGCATGTAGGTCTTGCAAGCGCACGTTTATTTACACAATGTACCAACGTTGCATATTTAGTTAACCCATACCCAGAGTCATACAGGGCACCGGGATCGGCAGTGAATGTTTATCCACAGGAGAGAACAATTACATTAGGTATAAATGCAAGTTTTTAATAATTAAAAAAATGAAAAAATTATATTACATAGCATTAGCGGGGCTGTTTTCAATGGCACTGCTAGATATAACAAGTTGTAAAAAAGTACTTGACGATAAAGTACCCGAATCTACTTATACAGCAACGCTTTTGTTTAGTGACTCAGTAGTAGCAGTACAGTATATCAACTCAATTTACACGGCCAACCTACCGGGATGGGCGGGTAACGGCGGTTCGCTCAGTACCATCAGTACCACTGGTCCTGGTAATTTAACGGAAGAAAGTTATTCAAGCAATACATTTACTCTTGGTACAGTTACTACATCTACGGTTGGAGATTTGGGTTCAGCTAATGCAAATAATAATAACTATGCTAAAATTCGCAACATAAACGATTTTATATCAAACTTGCCAGCAAGCCCGATACCTGTTCCTACTAAAAACAGGTTTAAAGCCCAGGCGTTGTTCTGGAGAGCATACCGCTATTTTGATTTAGTTAGGTTGTATGGTGGCGTGCCACTTGTTTTAACACCGTTGCCTGTTGTTGGTAACGCTGCAAAACAGGCCGACGAGTTACCCCGTAATACTACAACACAAACGTTCAATCAAATAGTTGCTGATCTTGATACTGCAATCGTATATCTTCCTAATAATTGGCCGGGACAGGATTATGGCCGCATTACAAGGGGCGCTGCGCAAGCATTCCTGGGTAGGGTGCTATTAACCTGGGCAAGCCCGCAATTTAATACTACTAATGACGCAAGTCGCTGGCAGGCTGCCTACACCGCTAGTACTAATGCCATTACTACATTAACTGCAAGCGGTTACGGCCTTTATCCAACATGGGATGTTACTATGTGGACTACACAAGGTGGTACAAGCACTGGTGCTGCAATTGCAAAGCCAGTAAACCCTGAAGCTGTAATGGTTACAGAATATAACACGCTTAACGATCAAAATCTCGGTTTCAATAATACCTTAACAGAATCAAATACGCCTAAATCGTTGGGTGGAGCTGGTTCGAATGCGCCAACTTGGAATGAAGTAATAGCATTTCCTATGTTAGACGGTAAAGTACCCAATTTAACTGGTAGTACACCTAATGCTTCTACTAAATATCCTTGGGATCCGGTACATTTTTATGACAATCGTGATCCTCGTTTTGCGCAAACTATAGCTTATAATGGTTGCTTATGGCCCTTACAAGGCAACACAACTAACCGGTTATGGACTTATTATTATTATACATCAAGCACAAAAACTGCTACAACAGAAGCTTCCGGCGCAAGTTCAACAGGATTTTATTGCCGTAAGGCCGTTGATCCAAATCTGTCACTTGCAAATCTTCCTTATTCAGGCATTAATTGGCAAGAGATAAGGTATGCAGAAGTATTGTTAAACCAGGCTGAAGCTGCCGCTATGATCGGTAACTCAACAGTTGCTTATAACGATCTGATAGCTATACGCAAAAGGGCGGGTATTGAAGCCGGCACTGATGGTATGTATGGGCTTACTACGGGTTTAACAGGTACGAGTCTCGCAATGGCTGTATTGTATGAAAGGCAAATAGAATTCGCCTATGAAGGCAAACGTTATTGGGATTTAAGACGTTGGAGATTATTGGAGAGTACCTTAAATGGGATAAAAAGGGAGGGATTAACGATTGTATTGAAGCCTAATAGCAGCAGCTATACCGACTACCTTGCAGCTACACGCAATAGCTTAATAACCACCTCAGGACTCGATGCTATTTACACACAGTATTTTAGTTACTCTCCTGTGTCAGTTGGCTCAAGTAGTAAATTAGGTGAATTATTTTACTTGGATGCTACGCCTATTGCTTTCCAGCCCGCAGATTACTTTTTTGGTATAACACCTAATGCGATTATCAGCGATCCGAATCTCCAGCAAAATAATACCTGGGGCGGTCCATTCGATCCTACTAAATAATAACACCATCAAGGAGCAGGCGTATCGCCTGCTCCTTGATTTAATACGATTACATATAATTAACTATGAAAAAGAAGACAGGTTTATTTTTGTTGGCGGCGATGATGGGTTTAGCCAATTGTGCATTTGCTCAATACCCTCACGTTCCCAAAAACGTTCAGGCTGAGAGTGATTCTATGATGGCCAAAGCAATGCGCCATTCAGACTCGGCGTGGGCAGTTGCATTACCTATTGTGCAGGCAGATCAGCGCAGGGGAAAGGTTTATGTACCATGGGCTGGTAGGCCTACAGATTTGCCGCAAGCTAAAATACCTGCATTTCCCGGCGCCGAAGGTGGTGGTAAATTTACTTTTGGTGGTCGCGGTGGTAAAGTTTACGTAGTAACCAGCCTTGCTGATGATGGACCCGGTACTTTACGCTGGGCTTGCGAACAAGGTGGCGCGCGTATTATCGTATTTAACGTAGCTGGTATTATCCATATTAAGTCACCTATTATTGTACGTGCCCCTTACATCACTATCGAAGGCCAAACAGCTCCCGGCGACGGTGTATGCGTAGCAGGCGAATCATTTTGGGTAAATACACATGACGTGATTATCCGTTACATGCGTTTCAGAAGAGGTGAAACCAATGTTGGTCGCCGCGACGATGCTTTAGGTGGTGATCCTGTTGGTAATATCATTGTCGACCATACTTCTACAAGCTGGGGTTTGGACGAGAATTTCTCCATGTACCGCCACATGTTTGATCCGGGCGCTGGTATGATAGCCGAAAAATTAGGTACCGTTAATATCACTATACAAAACTGTATCTATGCCGAAGCATTGGATTATTGGAATCACTCCTTCGGTAGTACTACCGGTGGCGAAAACAGTACATTGATCCGCAATATGTGGGCTGATAATACTGGTCGTAACCCATCAGTTGGCTGGAATGGCATTTACACATTTGTAAATAACGTAGTATTTAACTGGCACCACCGCTCAATGGATGGTGGCGATTACACTACTAACTTTAATATCATCAACAATTATTTCAAACCAGGCCCGGTAACACCTAAAAATGAACCGGTAGGTCACCGTATATTAAAACCGGAATCAGGCCGAAGCAAACTCAAAGAAAAATACTTTGGTCGCGTATATGCCAGCGGTAACATTATGGAGGGCTATCCTGAAATAACTAAAGATCCGTGGAAAGGTGGCATCCAGGTTGAAGAAGACGGTGGTAAAGAATTACCTGATGCTGGTAAATATAAAGATTATATGAAATCTGATGAGCCGTTCCCAATGGCGCCTGTAACTATCATGTCGGCACAGGATGCTTACAAATTTGTAGTGAACAATGCCGGGGCGACTTTACCTCACCGTGACGCGGTAGATTTACGTATCGCAGAACAGGTAAGAACAGGTAAAATCGCTTACAAAGAAATGAGAACTGATACCGATTTTCAGTTTAAAGTAAGAAAATTACCAAGAGATTCTTATAAGCTGGGCATTATAACTGCGCCTTGGCAAGTAGGGGGCTATCCTGAATATAAAGGAACGCCTTACAAGGATAGTGATAACGACGGTATTCCCGATTCATGGGAAATCGCGCATGGTTTAAATCCACACGATCCAAGTGATGCGGCCAAACCTGCTAAAAACGGCGGAGGTTATAGCAATATCGAAGTATATTTGAATACAGTGGCCAACCGTGGAGAGCACCCGATGCCAGGTTCAGGTAAATTGAATTAATTCCGTTAGTTAAAAAATGAGAATTTTAAAAGATAGTACAGTCGGTTTATTGATGTCGCTATTGATCGGGGGAACATTTTGTTCCCCCGCAATGGCGCAAAAAAACAAGAAATCACAAAAAGAACAAGCACCGGTTACCGTCTCAAAGGACGGTAAACTGGTTTATAAGGCAGATGCTAACGGTGATAGGATACCCGATTTTTCATATTGCGGATATATGGCTTCTAATCAGGCTATTCCTTTCGTGCCGGTACAGGTAGTAGTTCCCAATAAAAAAGGCGATGCTACTTTACGTATCCAATCAGCATTAGATTATGTAGCGTCCTTACCTGCAGATGCAAACGGTTTTCGTGGTGCGGTACTATTGAATAAAGGTGTTTATGAAGTTTACGGAAGTCTGAAAATAAATGCCTCCGGTGTTATTCTTCGAGGCAGCGGCATGGGGAATGATGGTACTATATTGCTTGGTGCCGGAAAAGATCGTGCGACCTTAATACAGGTAGCCGGTAAAAACGATAGAAAGAAATCAAAAGAAATTAAAATTACAGACGGTTATGTGCCTGTAAATGCATTTACATTTAACATAGCTAATCCCGAAAGCCTAAAAGCTGGCGATATGATTGTGATACACAGGCCAAGTACCCAAGCCTGGATCACTGCCTTAGGCACAGATCATTTCGGCGGCGATTTAACCGCTTTAGCATGGAAACCCGGTGAGCGTGATATTTATTGGGATAGAAAAATAACAGCCATTAATGGTAATACTGTTACTATTGATGCGCCCATTACTACAGCATTAGATAGCGCCTACGGAGGCGGTCTGATAGCAAAATATGACTGGCCGGGGAGAATTGACCGGGTCGGCATTGAAAATATTCGTTTACAATCAACTTATGATGTAAGCAACCCTAAAGATGAAGCCCATCGTTGGATGGCCATCACAATGGAAAATGTTTCAGATGCCTGGGTTCGCCAGGTAATTTTTGAGCATTTCGCGGGTTCAGCTGTTTTTGTACAGGAAACAGCTAACCGCGTTACTGTTGAAGATTGTAAATCGCTGTCACCAATATCCGAGATCGGTGGGCAGCGCCGCTATACTTTTTGGACAACTGGAGGTCAAACACTTTTTCAGCGCCTTTACTCTGTAAATGGAATACATGATTTTGCTACCGGTTATTGCACACCTGGCCCAACTGCTTTTGTGCAATGTAGCGCATGGCAATCTTTAGGCTACAGCGGCGGCATAGATAGCTGGTCATCGGGTGTTTTGTTTGATATAGCGAATATTGATGGTGAGCCATTAAGTTATATGAACAAAGGTCAGGATGAGCAGGGAGCAGGCTGGAACATTGCAAACAGCGTATTATGGAATTGCAGCGCTGCACACGTGGATTGTTACCAGCCACCAACTGCCCAAAACTGGGCCTTCGGCACATGGGCACAATTTGGGGGTGATGGCTACTGGCAAGCATCAAATGAGATACTTAGCCCGCGTAGCTTTTATTATGCGCAACTGGCCGATCGTTTAGATAAAGATGTTAGCAAGCAAGCAGGTATACTGCGCATTGAAACAGAACCATCAAGCAGCCCAACCGTTGCTGAAGCCGCCGCACTTATGGCAGCTGCCCGCAAACCTGCCACTACAATAGCTGATTGGGTTGATGAAGCACCAAAAAGAAATCCGATTAGTATCGCGTCATCAGGAGCAAAAAATATCGATGTTATAGGTTATAAGCAACCTGCTTTACCAGCAATGGCCCCTAAAATGACTGTTACCAATGGGTGGTTAGTACGCGGTACAACTGTTTTAGAAGGCAGACATTTTGAAGCACCATGGTGGAGCGGAACTGTTAAACCTGATTACTTAAAAGAAGCTAAACCTGATATTACACGTTGGGTTCCTGGGCGTACAGGCACAGGTTTAACTGATAACCTGGATGATGTAGCCGCATGGATGCAAAAAGCTAATATCGTTGTGCTTGAACACAATTACGGCTTATGGTATGAGCGTCGGCGTGATGACCATGAGCGCATTCGTCGTATGGATGGTGATGTTTGGCCTCCGTTTTATGAATTGCCTTTCCAGCGTAGCGGCAAAGAACTGGCTTGGGACGGTTTAAGCAAATATGATCTAACCAAATACAATACCTGGTACTGGAGTAGGCTTAAACAGTTTGCCAATATTGCAGATGAAAAAGGCTTAGTACTTTTCCATAACAATTTCTTCCAGCATAACATTATTGAAGCAGGCGCGCATTATGCTGATTTCCCATGGAGAACGGCCAATAATATCAACAGTACAGGTTTCCCTGAACCGGTTAATTATGCAGGCGACAAACGCCAGTTTATGGCGGAACAGTTTTATGATGAAACTGAACCTACAAGGCGCAAACTGTTAATAGCCTACATTAATAAATGTATGGACAACTTTGCTGATAACAATGGCGTTATCCAGTCAATAAGTGCCGAATTTACAGGACCCCTGCATTTTATGCAGTTTTGGGTTGAAACCATTAAACAATGGGAACTAACCCATAAAAAGAAAGAGATCATCTGCCTTGGTGCGACAAAAGATGTGCAGGATGCTATCCTTGCCGATCCCGCAAAAGCTTCAGTTATTGATGCTATCGATATCCGTTACTGGTATTACGAGGGTAATGGCAAGCTTTATGCTCCACAGGGCGGCCAAAGCCTGGCACCACGCCAGCAAGAACGCATTTACAAACCTAAAGCGCCAACTTTCGAAGATGTTTACCATGCGGTGCATGAGTACAAGGAAAGATATCCTGCTAAAGCGGTTTTATATTCTGCCGATGCTTACGATCATTTTGGTTGGGCTGTTTTTATAGCAGGGGGATCATTACCCGCATTGCCTGCTACTACGGATAAACAATTTTTAACCGCTGCGTCAACAATGCATAGCGTTGATCTGCCTGGCAGCCCAAAAGATCAATGGGCTTTGGGTAATGCCGCGAAAGGTTATATCGTCTACAGCAATATAAATAGTATTCATCTTGATCTGGCCGCGAACGCAAACTACAAAGCCAAATGGATCAACCCAAAAACAGGTGAGGTTTTGCCGGATGAAGAGCAGGTAAAAGGCGGTAGCAATACCGAAATTAAAAATCCCGGAACGGGAGAAGCTATTTTGTGGCTTGTCCGTATTTAAATAATATGTTTAAAAATATTGTTCTTGTCGGTCTTATTTCTTGTGTGCTTCTTTCCATAAAAAGCCAGCAAGCCGGAGTATTGCCAGAACTGGAGATCTCGGCTAATCACCGTTTTTTTCAGGCTGATGGTAAACCTTTTTTTTGGATGGGTGATACCGGATGGCTTTTGTTCTCCAAGCTAAACCGTGAAGATGCAGAGAAATACCTTGAAATACGCCGTAAACAAGGGTTCAATGTAATACAGGTGATGGTTTTACATAGTCTTTCAGAAACGGATTTTTACGGCGATTCCGCTCTGAATAACAGGAATATCACCAATCCTAAAATCGCCGATGCCAATTCTCCCAATAACTATTGGAACAATATTGACTGGGTATTAAAAAAAGCCGAGGAGAAAGGTATTTATATTGCTTTGGTTCCGGTTTGGGGTTCGGTGGTAAAATCAGCACATATCAATCAAAATCAGGCTAAAACATACGCGACATTCCTGACCAATCGTTATAAATCATACAGTAATGTGATTTGGATGAATGGAGGCGATATACCGGGAAGTGATTCCATAAAAGTTTGGAATACCATTGGCAATACCATTCACGCCATTGATCCGAATCATTTGATCACTTTCCATCCCCGTGGAAGAACAGAATCATCAATCTGGTTTCATAATGAACCTTGGTTAAGCTTTAACAGTATTCAATCCGGGCACCGGAATTACAGTCAGGATACCTCAAAAAATGATCTTCATTATGGCGAGGATAATTGGCGCTATGTACAAACAGATTATAACAAAATACCAATTAAACCCACATTGGATGCCGAACCATCGTACGAAAAAATACCTTATGGATTACATGATATAACTTTACCACGGTGGACGGATGCCGATGTAAGGCGTTACGGTTACTGGTCGGTTTTTGCAGGGGCATGCGGTTATACCTATGGTAATAACGATGTAATGCAAATGCATAACCCGAAAGACAAAGGCAGTGCCTATGGCTCAAAGGATTATTGGTATAAATCCATTAATGACCCTGGCGCACAGCAAATGATCTACTTAGAAAAGCTAATGTTATCACGCCCATATTTTGAGCGTGTGCCGGCTCAATCATTAATAGCAACCAATCAGGGCGAAAAATATAACAGACTCATAGCCACCAGGGGTAAAGGTTACGCTTTTATTTATACCTACACCGGCCGTAGTATGGATATAAATACAGGGCAATTACCCGGTAAAAAAATTAAGGCATCCTGGTATAATCCGCGTAATGGAGTTGTTACAGCTATAGGCATTTATAATAAACAAAAAATAGCGAAATTTAATCCTCCCGGTAAACCTGCAAATGGCAATGATTGGGTATTGATACTAGATGCCATATAATCGTACATGAAAATAGTGATGGTAGGATCTAAAAAAATATACCTAGTTGTGTTAGCAGGGATGCTATTATTTTCCTGCAAAAGCAAGAAAGACGTATACCTTTTTACGTCCTTTAACGAGCCTGCAAGTGCCGGGTTGAGATTATTATACAGCCATGATGCTTATCACTGGACCGATCTCAACCATATCTTCATAAAACCTGAAGTAGGTGATGCTAAAATAATCCGTGATCCATCAATAGAACAAGGCCCTGATGGTATTTATCATTTAGTTTGGACAACCGGCTGGAAAAATGATACCGGCATTGGCTACGCTGAATCTTCGGATCTGATCCACTGGTCGCCGGAGCAGCACATAAATGTTATGGATGATGAACCAACCGCCGTTAATGCCTGGGCACCGGAATTGTTTTATGACGGCACCCAAAAACAGTTTATAATCACCTGGGCGTCAACCGTGCCATTTCGTTTTGCCAAGGGCGAGGAAGATGAAAATAATAATCACCGCCTTTATTATACCATCACTAAGGATTTTAAAACCTTTACACCAGCCAAGCTATTTCTTGATCCCGGTTTTAGCGTGATAGATCCTGAGATCGTAAAAATAGCTGATGGTAAATACGTTTTGGTGATGAAAGATAATACGCGGCCAAACCGTAATATTTTGGTAGCTTTTAGCGATAATCCGCTTGGACCATATACAAACTATTCTAAACGGTTTACAGAGATGTATTCCGAAGGCCCGACAATAACAAAAACAGGCAAAAATTGGTTGATCTATTACGATTCATACCGTCTCAAAAAATTCGGCTGTATGCGTACACCCGATTTTAAAACATTTACCAACATAGCCGATTCTATTAGTGTTCCCCAGGGCCACAAACACGGGACAATTTTTAAAGTAAACGAGAAGACGCTTAAAAACTTAAAGTTAGCAGCCGCATCAACGGCTAATTAATATCATATGATGCTGAAAGTTAAAATATATATTATTCTGATCGTAATTGCCGGATTTAACCTCAATATTTTCGCACAGGACACCGTTAGATATACAGGCAATACTGTTGCCAGTGTTGATTATCATAATGGCAGGCTGACACCTGTAATAGGCGTGCATAGTATGCAGATATTCCGAGCAAACCGTGAACATCCCGAGCAAGCCGATGGCTTTGGTTTTACCTATAACCACCAGCCCATGCTGGCCTATTGGAATAATACTTTTTATGTAGAGTATTTAAGTGATAAGGTAGGAGAGAGCGTTCCTCCTGGTCAAACATTGCTTATTACATCTAAAGACGGAGCAACCTGGTCAAACCCAACAGTTATTTTCCCCCAATACAAAATACCGGATGGTACCACCAAAGAAGGTCACCCCGGCGTTGCTAAAGATCTGTATGCGGTTATGCATCAGCGCATGGGTTTTTACACTGCTAAATCAAAACGTTTATTGGTGCTTGGTTTTTACGGGATTTGTTTAGATGCGCATGATGATCCTAACGATGGCAAAGGAATAGGCAGGGTAGTACGTGAAGTTTATCCAAATGGAAAATTTGGCCCTATATATTTTATCCATTACAACCCAAAATGGAACGAAAGCAATACGTCATACCCATTCTACAAAACCAGCAAGGATAAAGGATTTATTCAGGCATGTGACGAATTAATGGCCAACCCCTTAATGATGATGCAATGGCAAGAAGAAACAGATCGCGGTGATCCTTTAATTCCGCTTCACAAAGATTATAAAGCATTC
This sequence comes from Mucilaginibacter tundrae, assembly GCF_013408825.1. GTDB lineage: Bacteria > Bacteroidota > Bacteroidia > Sphingobacteriales > Sphingobacteriaceae > Mucilaginibacter. The sequence continues at coordinate 293,960 of NZ_JACCBZ010000003.1, read as the reverse complement.
AATTTTTATCATTTGCCCGATGGCAGAGTGGTAGGATTATGGAAATATGCCTTAACCGCTATAAGTACCGATAATGGCAAAACATGGCCAGCTAATGCAAGTCGTGCGCCAAGGTTTGTAACCAGCAACGCAAAAATATGGGGACAACGTACCTCAGATGGCAAATATGTTACAGTTTATAATCCGTCCGAATTTAGGTGGCCGCTGGCAGCTTCGATTAGTCAGGATGGTCTAAATTACACCAATCTTTTATTGGTTAATGGCGAGATCCCAACTATGCGATATGGCGGCAATTACAAATCATACGGCCCGCAGTACACCCGTGGTATCGAAGAAGGTAATGGTGTACCACCTGATGGTAAACTGTGGGTTACTTACAGTATGAACAAGGAAGACATCTGGGTGTCATCCATTCCCGTACCGCTAACTGAAATTGCCACAGCACAAGCTGACGAAGATTTTAACATCCTTCCTACCGGTAAAACACTGGAAAAATGGAATACCTACAGCTCACTTTGGGCACCTGTTAGTATCGATAAAGCGCCCGATGGTTCACGCGCCCTTGCGCTGAAAGATTGGGATAAATTTGATTACGCCAAAGCCGAACGCGTGATCCCTGAATCAAAAAAACTGATCGCTGATTTTACCATCATCCCCGCACAAAACAATACAGGTATGCTGGATATTGAGTGTCAGAATGCAGCAGGTGACGCGGCCTTACGCTTAACCTTTGATTCAACCGGAGTTTTTCGGGCTAAAACCGGATACCGTTCAAAAAATATGTTGAAGTATGTAGCTAATCAGGCTTATCACATCACCATAAAATTAAATACCGATACCCGTTTCTATACCGTAAATGTGAATGGTAAAGATGTGCTAACCAACCTGTTTTTCGCCCCGGTACTTTCTGTTGAGCGAATAGTTTTCCGCACCGGCGATGTAAGGCGTTTCCCAACCGCTGATACCCCAACCGATCAGGATTATGATCAACCTAATCCCGGCGAACCGGCTCCGCCTGCTGCTTTTTATATCAAATCATTTAAAACATCTACCTACTAATGCTACTCAGGAAATACATAGTTATCGTTTTCTTAATAAGCTGTAGCGCGATAGCTTCAAATAGTTTCGCGGCTGTAGTTATACCCAAAATATTGGGTAATGGTATGGTACTGCAACGCGATAAACCAGTACCCATTTGGGGAACCGCTACCGCAGGAGAAAACGTTACTGTTAAATTCAACAGTCAGGTTAAAAAAACTATCGCTGATGCTACGGGTAAGTGGGAAGTAATGCTCGATCCTATGAAGGCATCACCTACGCCACAGGTATTAGAAATAAGCGGAACCAATACCATTAAACTCGATAACATTTTAGTTGGCGAGGTATGGCTATGCTCGGGCCAATCCAACATGTCGTACGAAATGCGTAAGAACAGCAAGGTACGTAGGCCAGATACCACTACAGTTAATACACCGATTGATGAACTCGACAAGGCGCATAATCCACAGATCAGGATCTTTCTGGTTACTCAACATAATTTAAGAACGCCTGATTCCACCCATTCAGGCTGGGATGTGGCCGAAGGAACAGCTTTGCGCAACTTCTCCGCAGCTGGATATTTCTTCGCGAAGAATCTGAACCATGATCTGCATGTTCCGGTTGGTATCATCTGCTCCGCGATAAGTGGCAGCAGGATCGAACCATGGATGCCAACCGAAGCATTTGATGCCATCCCTTATTTCAAGCAAAACAATGTAAAAGTGGATGGTGATCCCGGTAAGCTTTATGTCAATATGATATCGCCCGTAGCGCCTTACGCTTTACGCGGTTTCCTATGGTATCAGGGCGAAAGCGGCGCCTATTTAGGCGAAACCATCAGCTATACCTACAAAATGGAAGCACTCATCAACTGGTGGCGGCATATTTGGGGAGATAATAATCTGCCGTTCTATTATGTACAGATCGCGCCTTTTTATTATTCGAGGGCCAAAAGCAATATAACTTATACCATCTATACCGAGCCTGAATTTCGCGAGGCTCAAACCATGGCCCTCAAAATTCCGCATACAGGGATGATTGTAACTACCGATTTGAATGATTCATTAACTAACATTCACCCGGCATTTAAATGGGTGGTAGGCCGCCGTTTGGAATTACAGGCACTGGCAAATACCTATTGTAAAAAGAATGTGGTTTTCTCTGGCCCGATGTACCAAAGCATGCACGTTAAGGGAAATAAGATCATCCTCGATTTTAAATATGTAGGCGATGGCCTTGTTAGCCATGATGGCAAACCGCTTGATTATTTCGAGATAGCAGGCAGCGATGGCAAATTTGTTGCAGCGAAAGCCGTTATTGAAGGTAATAAAGTGTTAGTGTCCTCACCAGAAGTAATGAACCCTGTAGCCGCACGTTTCGCCTGGACTGAAGTAGCAGAGCCAAACTTCTATAATAAAAATGGATTGCCGGCGGTTCCTTTCCGCACCGATAATCCGCTAAAATTTACATTAACAGCTAATTAATCTGAGCATGAGATATGCCTCTCTTAAAATATTTATTTGTTGGTTGCTAATTATCCCGGCGGTAAATACCTATGCGCAAAAAACACAAATTCAGTTCTTATCCGGTACAGGTAGCGATCATACCGTAAACTGGCAATTCTATTGCACAGCGGGCCAAAACTCTGGCAAGTGGACGACTATCCCCGTGCCATCAAACTGGGAACTGCAGGGCTTCGGCAAATACAATTATGGCCTGGATAAGGACAGTTTGAAAGGCAAAGAACAAGGCTTATATAAATATCAGTTCAACGTACCTGCAGCATGGCAGGGGAAGGATATCAATATCGTATTTGATGGCTCTATGACCGATACTAAAGTAATGATCAACGGCGTTCAGGCTGGCGACATTCACCAGGGGGCTTTCTATCGTTTTAAGTACGATATTGCCAAATTGCTTAAATACGGGCAAAGCAATTTATTAGAAGTTACGGTATCCAAGTACTCTGCAAATGCATCTGTTAACGCAGCTGAGCGTAAAGGTGATTTTTGGGTCTTTGGTGGGATTTTCAGACCTGTGTTTTTAGAGGCATTCCCCAAAGAGCACATCAGCCACGTTGCTGTTGATGGTAAAGCCGATGGCAATTTTAAAGCTGAGCTTAAACTATCTAACATAAAAAATGCGGGTACAATAAGCGGGCAATTTTATACTACCGGTGGACAAAAAGCAGGTGCCGCCTTTTCTGTCAACATAAAAGCTGGCGATACATCGGCATTAATCAAAACGCATTTTATTTCGCCAAAACTATGGACGCCGGAATCTCCTAATCTGTACAATGTAGTTTTCACGCTTCAATCCAATGGTAAGGCGATTCATGCTGTACAACAAAGGTTTGGCTTCCGCACGGTTGAGTTGCGTTTACACGATGGTATCTATGTAAACAATGTAAAAGTGAAATTTAAAGGTGTAAACCACCATTCATTTTGGCCCACAACCGGCAGAGCGCTAAATAAGGACATCAGCATTGCTGATGTAAAACTAATCAAGGATATGAACATGAATGCTGTGCGTATGTCGCACTACCCGCCGGATGATCACTTCCTGGATGTATGCGATTCGCTGGGTTTGTTCGTATTGGATGAACTAACCGGCTGGCACCATGCTTATGATACCCAAGTTGGTTCAAAATTAGCTAAGGAAATGATCTCGAAGGACGAAAATCACCCGTCCATAGTCATCTGGGATAACGGGAACGAAGGGGGCTTCAATTTCGATCTCGACCATTGGTTTAATGATCTGGACATCCAAAAACGACCATTGATCCATCCCTGGGCTGTTTTCCTGGGTACTAATACCCAGCATTATATCAACTATGATTATGGTATTAATACCGCTATGCACGGTCACGATGTATTCTTCCCGACTGAATTTTTGCATGGCATATACGATGGTGGCGCAGGTGCAGGTTTAGATGATTATTGGGAACAGATGTGGCACACCCCTATATCAGCAGGTGGTTTTATATGGGTATTTGCTGATGAGGCAGTCGTTCGTACAGACAAAAAAGGTCTGCTCGATTCCGATGGTGACCACGGCCCCGACGGTATTTTAGGCCCGTATCACGAAAAAGAAGGCAGCTATTATACCATTAAAGAGGTTTGGAACCCGGTACATCTCGAACCAAAAGAAATTACGCCAGCTTTTGATGGTAAATTACAACTGGAGAACAGGTATTTATATACCAACCTTAGGCAATGCAGCTTTACTTATAAATTAGTTAAATTAAGTAATCCTTATCAAACTACGCAGGCTGCAACATTACGTGGTACTATTGTTTCGCCGGATGTAGTGCCAGGCCAATATGGTTCGCTCAACATCAATTTACCTACCGGCTGGCAAAATTATGATGTATTATACGTTACAGCTTTCGACCCATACAAAAATGAACTGTTTACCTGGAGCTGGCCAATAGCAAGTCATACTGCAATAGCCAAACGCATGATAGCCACAGCAGGCAGTAATAAACCTGAAATAAAAGAAACAGATTCCTTATACAAAATAAGCGCTAACGGGATTAAATTAGAGATAAATCGTAATTCGGGCATCTTAAAAAAAGTAACCAATAAAAAAGGCGATATCCCTTTGATCAATGGCCCGATATTAGCCGAAGGCCAGGATAAGGCAGGGTTCCAAAAATTAAGTTACCGCTATGCTGCTGATACACTGATTGTTGAGGCAGAATTCGCTAAAAAAACTACTGAAGCTCAATTGAGATGGATGATATTTCCTTCGGGATTGATTCGGTTAGATGTGAAGTACTGGCCAATTGGCGAAGAAGCGAACCTGCTGGGCGTAAGCTTTAACTATCCCGAAAAGGATGTAAAAGGAGTAGAGTATATGGGTGGTGGTCCTTACCGGGTTTGGAAAGATCGGATGAAAGGCGTTACGCTAAATGTTTGGAATAAAACCTATAACAACACCATAACCGGTGAAGACAGCACTAAACTCATCTACCCTGAATTTAAGGGCTATTATTCCAACCTGTATTGGATGAAACTTGAAACCAGCACCCAGCCAATCACCATTATTTGTGATAGCCGGGATGTGTTTATGCGCTTGTTTACGCCGCAATATCCAAAACTTACTTACGGCAATAATATAGCCCCTGCTTTTCCAACGGGCGATATCTCGTTTATGCATGGCATCCCGCCCATCGGTACCAAATCGCAGAAACCGGAAAAGCTAGGGCCACAAGGCCAGCTAAACCAATATTTTAATTACGATAAGCATATCGAAGATGCGCTATCGCTCACTTTATATTTTGATTTTTCTGGCAGATAATAATGATGAAAAGATCAATTTATATTGCCCTTATATTAGTCGGTTTCTTAAGCTGTTGCATCAGTAATGCCGCTTTCGCAGCCATCGGCGTTACCGATTTGCGTTGTGAAATGCTGTATAATCCGCAAGGTATTAGTACGACACATCCCCGTTTAAGCTGGCAAATAACTAGCGATCAGCGTAATATAGTTCAAACCGCCTATGAAATTATAGTAGCCTCATCAAAACAGAAACTGACACTTAATGAAGGTGATTTGTGGGATTCGCACAAAACAATCTCGGATAAATCCATTATGGTTAGTTATGCAGGTAAACCATTAACCAGCCGCTCTCAATGTTATTGGAAAGTTCGGGTATGGACAAACAAAGGCACGGGCGAATGGAGCAACCAACCCGCAAACTGGAGCGTTGGGTTATTGAATCCAAATGATTGGCAGGCTAAATGGATAGGTTACGAACATGGTTTCCCCCGGGATAGCGTAAGCAAATTTTCGAGGTTATCCGCTCGTTATTATCGCAAACAATTTCAAACTCTACAATCAATAAAAAAGGCTACTGTATACATCGTTGGTTTAGGCCATTACGAACTTTATATCAATGGCAAAACCATTGGCGACCAGGTTTTAGCAGAAGCGCCTACAGATTATACGCAATCGGTGCTGTATAATACGTTTGATGTTACTGACGATATTCGACAAGGCGACAATGTTATCGGCACGGTATTAGGAAACGGTCGTTTTTTTACCATGCGACCAAAATATAAGCCCCAAAAGATAAAAGAATTCGGATTCCCGAGGTTGCTATTACAACTGGAAATAACTTATCAGGATGGCAGCAAAAAAACAATTATCAGTAATGACAGCTGGAAATTTACCGCTAATGGCCCGATTAGAACCAATAACGAATATGATGGTGAGGAATACGATGCCACAAAACAATTAACAGGTTGGAATAAAATAGGTTACGATGATAGCAACTGGCTAAAACCTGAGTTAGTGGGATCACCGGGAGGGAAGGTAGCGGCTCAAATGGATGCTCCCATCAAGATCATGGATACGGTTAAGCCGATCAGCATAAACCAACTAAAACCAGGTACCTGGATAATGGATATGGGTCAGGATATGGCCGGCTGGGTTCAAATGAAAGTAAAAGGTAACCGTGGCGACAAAGTTACCCTCCGCTATGCGGAAACATTAAAGCCAGAGGGTGATTTATATACAGCTAACCTTCGTGATGCCAAAGCGACCGATGTATATACTTTAAAAGGTGGCGATGAAGAAATATGGCATCCGGTTTTTGTGTACCATGGTTTTAGATATGTGGAGATAACTGGTTATCCGGGTATGCCAACACTTGGCGATTTTATCGGTCAGGTAGTATATGATGATATGGCTAACACAGGTCAGTTTGAAACATCTAATACCTTGATCAATCAAATTTATCATAACGCTTATTGGGGAATACGGAGCGACTACAAAGGCATGCCGGTGGATTGCCCCCAACGCAACGAACGCATGCCCTGGCTGGGCGACCGTGCAACAGGTTCTTTAGGCGAGAGTTTTGTGTTTAATAATGAAAACCTTTACGCCAAATGGCTGGATGATATTGAGCAATCACAAAAACCGGATGGATCTATCCCGGATGTAGCGCCTGCTTATTGGAACTATTACAGCGATAACATGACCTGGCCAGGCACCTATATTTTGATAGCGGACATGCTATACAATCAGTTTGCTGATAAAGCGCCTATTGAAAAGCATTATGCATCCATGAAAAAATGGCTTGATTATATGCGCCAGAAATACGATAAAAATAACCTGATGACCAAGGATAAATACGGCGATTGGTGTGTTCCGCCCGAATCACCTGAATTGATCCATTCAAGGGATTCATCACGTAATACCAGTGGCGAATTGATCGCAACGGCCTATTATTATCGCATGCTGTATTTAATGCAACACTTTGCAACGCTGCTAAATAAACCGGCTGATGCACGGTCGTTCTCAGCTTTGGCTTTGCAAGCAAAAAATGCGTTCAATCAAAAGTTTCTTGACAAAAAGACTTTGAGGTACGATAACAATACAGTTACCGCCAACCTGCTGCCATTGTATTTTGGTATGGTGCCAGAAGCTGATAAAAAGGCGGTATTCAATAATATCGTCAATAAAATAACTATCGATGCCAATAGTCATATTAGTACCGGGGTAATAGGTACGCAATGGCTCATGCGTGGCTTAACAGATTTTGGCCGTCCTGACATTGCCTATCATATTGCCGCTAACGACGATTACCCAAGCTGGGGTTACATGGTTAAGCGCGGAGCAACAACTATATGGGAATTATGGAACGGAGATACCGCTGCTCCTGCAATGAACTCGCGCAACCACGTAATGCTTTTGGGCGATCTCATTGCCTGGTTTTACCAGGATTTGGGCGGAATTAAAGCTGATGAACCCGGTTTTAAAACCATCATCATGAAACCTGCTGAAGTTGCTGGTTTGGATAGCGTAAATGCATCTTACCAAACGCCTTATGGCCTGGTAAAAAGCAATTGGAAAAAACACGACAAGCAACTTGACTGGTCGATTACCATACCAGCGAATTCAAAAGCAATAGTTTATCTCCCTGTTAATAGTATTTCCGGTATCAGAGAAGGTGGCAAAAGAATATCAGTTGCAAGTGGTTTTAAATATTTAGGGCAGGATAGAGACGAAGCGAAAATAGAAATAGGGTCAGGCGATTACCATTTTGCGGCGAGTAATTATTTTGAATAAGGAGTAATTAGTGATGATATACAAGAGAGGTTTTTTAATAACGATGATATGTTTGGGCTTTGGTTTAACAACAAAGGCTCAACTAAAACTATGGCAACATGGGATGATAACTGATGAATTCATCTTTGAAAAAGCGCCATATCCCGAATGTCACGCGGCCACAATAGCTGAGACTGATCAAGGCTTGGTAGCCGCTTGGTTTGGCGGCACAAAAGAACGTAACCCTGATGTTTGTATTTGGGTAAGCCGCCTGGTAAATGGTAAATGGACAGAGGCCGTAAACGTTGCAAACGGCATCCAAAATGATACCCTGCGTTATGCTTGCTGGAACCCGGTTCTTTACCAGGTTCCAAATGGAGACTTATTTTTGTACTATAAAATAGGCCCATCACCAGCTAAATGGAAAGGGTTTGAACGAATTTCTAAAGATGGCGGGATTAGCTGGTCGGCACAACAAGCTTTGCCTGACAGTATTTTAGGCCCGGTAAAAAACAAACCGGTGATGCTGGGCAATGGAAATATTTTATCGCCATCAGGCACTGAAAGCGGTGGTGCCAAGATCCATTTTGAAATATCAAAAGATCAAGGCAAAACCTGGACAATAACCGGCCCATCAGGTGACGGTAAAACCATTAAAACATTGCAACCGACTATTTTGGTTCATCAAGATGGCAGTATCCAAGCACTTTGCCGCACGCAGAATAGGGCGATATTTGAAACTTGGTCAAAAGATAATGGGCTTACCTGGTCTCCGCTTGCACAAACATCACTGCCTAATAACAATTCGGGTATTGATGGGGTATCATTAAAGGATGGCCGCTTGCTATTGGTTTATAACCACGTTTTGCCGCCGGGCAACTTAGCCAAAGGTGCACGCACACCTTTAAATGTAGCCATCTCAAAAGATGGTAAGACCTGGTATGCTGTGTTAATACTGGAAGATTCACCAATTAGCCAATATTCTTATCCATCAGTAATTCAAACTAAGGACGGTTTGGTGCATATCGTTTACACTTGGCGCAGGCAGCGGATCAAGCATGTGGTTATCGATCCCAATAAGTTAGTGTTGAAAGAAATAAAAGACGGTGTATGGCCTAAAGTTGATGGTTATACAGCGCCGGCAGTAACAGGTGATACAAAGGATCTTTAAAGATTGAAACTATGAGGTACAAGTCATATACACTGATAATTGCTTTGGCTTTTTTGCCGATGCTCATCTGGGCGCAACAGGATACTGATCATCTTTACAGAAAATCATTAAAAGATGTGTTGGATGAGATACAAGCAAGATTTCATGTAAAAATCAAATATTCGGAAGATCAGGTAAAGGATAAATACGTGAACTATGCGGACTGGCGGTTCAGAAACACAGTTGATGAAACCCTGGATAATGTACTTGCACCGGTAGATATGAAGGTTAACAAAACCGGGCCAACATCCTACAAATTAAAAGATTATGAATACAATGTTTGGTCGGTTGCCGATGGTTGGGCAAAGCTGGATAGCATAGCCAAATTATATCACGATGAAGCAAGCTGGGAAAAGAGAAAGGAACTGCTGCGCCCGGCATTATATAAAGCGCTTGATCTATACCCACTGCCTGCTAAGCCTGGTTCAAAACCGATCATCACCCAAAAAAGAATTTACAACGGTTACTCGGTTGAAAATATAGCTATAGAAATTTTACCCGGTTTGTATATCAATGGGTCGCTTTATAAACCATTGCATTATAAAGGCAAAATTCCGGTAATGTTAAGTCCTGATGGGCATTGGGACAAACAGCGTTACCGTGCCGATTGCCAGCTGCGTTGCGCGACGCTGGCCCGTATGGGTTGCATGGCATACAGCTATGATCTTTTTGCCTGGGGCGAGTCTTTGTTGCAGTTTAAATCCGAAGACCACCGTACAAGTATAGCACAGGTGGTGCAAACTTTAGGCGCTATCCGCATTATTGATTATCTGTTAACCTTAAAAGAAACCGATCCTAACAGATTAGGCATCAGCGGCGGTTCAGGTGGTGGAAGTCATACCGTTTTAATGGCGGCATTAGATCCTCGCATTAAGTTAAGCGCGCCGGTAGTAGCTGTGTCATCTTATTTTTATGGTGGATGCCCATGCGAAAGCGGCATGCCTATACACATGGTTTGCAGCGGTACAGATAATGTAGAGTTAGCCGCAATGGCAGCGCCAAATCCGCAGCTATTGATAACAGATGGCAAAGACTGGACAGCCCACATGCCTGAACACGATTTCCCTTATTTGCAAAAGATGTACGGCTATTACGGTAAAACCAATTTGGTTGAAAACGTGCATTTACCAAATGAGGGTCATGACTACGGCCCATCAAAGCGTAATGCGCTTTATAAGTTTGTCGCTAAAAACTTTAATCTCGATATACATAAGATTGAAGATAAAAGTGGCAACATAGATGAATCCGAAGTAACTATTGAGAAAGAACCACTAATGTATGTTTTTGGCGATCATGGACAGTATTTACCCAGAGATGCCATACATGGTTACGAAAACCTACTACATGTTTTTGCAACTGCTCCAAGAGAAAAGAACCCTGTTGATTAAGCCGATATGAAAAAAGAAACAATCAAATTTACTCTCGTGGGCATCAGTTTTTTGATGATATTAAACTTATGCCCTAAATCAGCAATAGCGCAAATTGATAAGCGATACAAAGTTGCCGTTGCCGATATTATGATATTAAAAAGGCAAAAAATAGGAGCATTTCCGTTAACAAAAGAATTAGGTGCCGATGGTGTTGAAGTGGATATGGGCGGCTTAGGCGACAGGGAAACATTCGACAACAAACTTGCTATAGATTCTAATAGGACGCAGTTTCTGGCTAAATCACAGGAGTTAAATATACAGATAAGTTCCCTGGCAATGACTGGTTTCTATTCTCAGTCCTTCGCGCAAAGGCCAACTGCAGTTAAAGCAGTTCAGGATTGCATCAATACGGCAAAAGTGATGAATGTTAAGGTCATATTCCTTCCATTCGGCGTACAAGGCGATCTGGTAAAGAATCCTGAACTCAGGCCAGCTATTATTGAGCGCTTGAAAGCCGCAGGTAAAATAGCTGAACAAGCAGGCGTAACAATCGGCATCGAAACATCATTGAGTGCAAAAGATGAATTACAATTATTAAAAGATGTAAGCTCACCAGCAGTTAAAAGCTATTTCAATTTCGCTAACGCGGTAAAAAATAACAGAGATATTGTTCAGGAGTTGAAAACGCTGGGTAAAAACAACATCATCCAAATCCATTGTACTGATGATGATGGTGTGTGGTTACAAAATGATACTAAGATCGACCTGAAAAGTATAAAACAAACGCTCGACAAAATGGGTTGGAGCGGTTGGCTGGTGATAGAACGCTCGCGCGATGCCAGTGACCCTAAAAATGTAAAGAAGAATTTCACTGCCAATATAGCTTACGTAAAATCAATCTTCCAACGGTAATATGAAATCAGCTCATGCCATATTATTGGGTATTTGCATGCTATGCTTTATAAGCGTAAATAGCCATGCTGCCGATATATGGGTGACTGTAAATGGCAATGATAATAATCCGGGTACAAAAGATCAACCGAAACTTACCATAGCGGCAGCCCTGCGCCAAGCACGGGAGTTACGCAGGTTAAATGATCCTTCAATAACCAATGGCATAAACATTATTTTACAAGGTGGGGAGTACGTTTTAGATGAACCTTTATTTATTCGTCCTGAAGACTCAGGTACTGCTACATCGCCAACTGTAATTGAAAATGCCCTCGGTGCAAAGCCGGTAATTAGCGGCGGCGTGGACGTTAAAGATTGGAAAAGAGTACCAGCTAATATTTTCGGTTTGCCAAAAAAAGCACAGGGTAAAGTTTGGGTTGCAACCATACCGCAAGTTGGAGGCAACACTTTGTTATTCAGGCAGCTTTGGGTGAATGGTATCAAAGCAATTCGTGCAAGGGAAAGTAACACTGATGGAGAAATGAACCGCATTTTATCAGTAGATAAACAAAACCAGGAGATTTGGATCCACATGCCTGCAAGCGGTTTGCCAAAATACCCCGATCAGATGGAGATGGTTATTCACCAAATGTGGGCCAGCGCTAATTTGCGGGTTAAATCTATCACCATTAAAGGGAATCAAGCGAGATTAACCTTTTATCAGCCCGAAAGTAAAATAGAATTTGAACATCCCTGGCCTGCGCCTGTGATAGATAAAGGTCATAAAATGAACGGTAATTCGGCGTTTTATTTAACAAACTCGTTATCATTTTTAAATAGACAGGGTGAATGGTATGAGGATATGCATACCAATAAATTATACTACTGGCCACGCAAAGGAGAAAACATGCTCGATGCAAAAGTAATCGCGCCATCGCTGGAAACACTAGTAAAGGTTACCGGAACTATAGAAAGACCGGTAAGTTTTGTATGGTTTAAAGGGATCATTTTTGAAAATACAACCTGGCTTCGTCCGTCACAACAGGGCCACGTACCATTGCAGGCTGGTATGTATTTGCTGGATGCTTACAAATTAAAAATAAAAGGTACGCCTGAAAAGAGCGGCTTGGAAAATCAGGCATGGGTGGGTCGCCCCGCTGCCGCGGTAGAATTATCCTATACAAATCACACCGGGTTTGAGAATTGCACCTTTACACACCTTGCGTCAACCGCCTTGGATTACACAAGAGGGACGCGTGACGACGAAATAAAAGGAAATCTATTTACCGACATAGGGGGCACCGCTATACAAATTGGCATTTATTCTGATGAAGCTTTTGAAGCGCATTTACCCTATAATCCATCAGATTTACGTGAGATATGTACTAATGAGCATATTGAAAATAACTTAGTCGCGGATGTTACTAATGAAGATTGGGGATGCCTTGGCATAGCTGCCGGTTATGTAAAAGGGATAAAAATTGAACATAACGAGATCTGTGATGTATCCTATTCGGGCATAAGCGTAGGTTGGGGCTGGACAAAAGCTGCCAACGCAATGAGCGACAATATCATTCGTGCAAATAAGATACATCATTATGCTAAACACATGTATGATGTGGCTGGTATTTATACGCTATCGGCACAACCAAATTCTGTTATCGATAGCAATTATGTAGATAGCATCTACAGAGTTTCTTATGCACATGATCTGGAACATTGGTTTTACTTGTATACTGACGAAGGCTCATCCTATATTACGATAAAGAACAATTGGTGTCCGTCAGAAAAATTCCTCAAAAATGCCAATGGCCCCGGTAATGTTTGGGAGAATAACGGCCCAATGGTAGCCGAAAGCATAAAGAATTCGGCAGGATTGCAGATGCCTTATAAATATCTGTTAAAAGGTATAAAAGTTAACCTGGGCAATCAACCTATAAATCATTAATTATGCAGAAGCGACTAGTTATCTTATTCCTCTTAATCGTTGCTTTTGGATATTCAAATGCACAGTCTACGCTTGGTAAACCTGTGATCGTGGAAATTATTTCGCCCAAAGGCTCTGCTTTCAAATTCGGTGTTTTTGCGGATATGAAGGGTTATGGAATACAGAACATCCAGCAATGGAATAATCTGGTAATTGTTTATGCGAATACCACTTCTCCCGAGCAATTAAAAATGCATATAGTAAAAGATTTTCCCACGGATCAGGTTATCCTGTTTCAGAATCCATTCTACGATTTTAACAGGAAATATTGCGACAATAAAACAGTCGCTAAGCAATGGGATAATATCATCCTCACCGCCAATTTAGTAAACAACCCAAAGATGCAGCAGGAGTATCTTAATTATCATGCTACGCAGTTTCAAAAGTGGCCGGAAGTTTCACAGGGTTTTTGTAATGCTGATTTTCAGCAATTGCTGGTTTTTAAAACCGGCAGGCAATTGATGCTGGTTATCAGCATACCAAAAGGCGAAAGTTTGGATAAACTAAACCCGCTGACTACCAAAAATAATCCACGGGTCGATGATTGGAACAATATGATGAAAAAGTACCAGGAAGGTGTTGCCGGTACTAAAAGAGGTGAAACCTGGGTAGTTTTTAAAAATGTTAACGAAAAGAAATTTATTGAATAACAGATAAGGGTAACAACCGATAACGATGTTAAAATTAGGTATATTAGGATTAGGAGAAGGCCGCAGTACCATGTCGGCAGCATTAAACAGCGCAAAATATGAGCTCAAAATGGTATGCGATAGGAACATTGAAATGTGTAAACAACGCGCGGAAGAGTTCAATTTTCATCAATATACAACCAGTTACCAGCAAATGTTGGATGATGTAGAGATTGATGTGATCGCTATTTATACCCCCGATCATTTACATGCTGAACATGTAAAACAAGCTTTATTGCATAACAAGCATGTCATCTGCACCAAACCATTTATTGATGATCTTTCAAAAGCACAGGAATTGCTTGACTTGGCAAAGCGGACCGGTAAAAAGGTTTTTGTAGGCCAAAGTTCCCGATTTTTCGAACCTGCGAAAAGACAAAGAAAAGATTATGAAGAAGGCCTAATTGGAGATCTGATTACAGTGGAAAGTCATTATCATGCAGATCATCGATGGTTTTTAGAAAAGCCCTGGGCGCTTGAAAATGCTTTCAAATGGTTATATGGTGGTTTAAGTCATCCCGTAGATTTTATACGCTGGTATTTGCCAAACGTTGAGGAAGTAATGGGATACGGCATGATCAGTAATAACGGAAAAGCTGCCGGATTAAAGAATGAAGACACCATGCACTTCATCTTTAAATCGACCGACGGGCGGATTGCCCGGGTGAGTGGTGCCTACACTGGTTATACCCAACCTACCCAACGTGATAGCGGCATGAGTGTGATATTAAGATGCGCCGAAGGTGCATCGCAAGCGGATTACCACGAGCTGCGTTATGCTGTGACAGATAAAACGGGCGAAGAAAAGATTGTCTACTGGGGCGATAAAACGCTGAAATATTATTTTCGGTTTGAAGGCCAAAGCCATCATGCCGGCGAATATCAAAACTACCTTGAATACTTTGCTGATTGTTTAACAAGCGGCAAAACTGCCTATCCTGACATTCAAGAGGGGGTAGGTACAGTAGCATTATTACAAGCGATGGACAGGACATTAAAAACTGGGCAGCCGATAAAAATTGCTGATATACTTTCTGAATATAAATTATCACCTGAAATATTAAGCGCATGATATTAGCGATGGGTAGTTTGGTTACCAATTTAACACCGCTGGATTATGCCATTGTAGCGGTATACATCGTTGTGCTGATGATTATTGGGTATAGATCCAGTTTTGCAAAGAAGAAAAACAAAGATGAAACGCTTTTCCTTGCCAATAAATCATTGGGGTGGGCCAGTATTGGCTTTAATATGTGGGGTACTAATGTTGGCCCTTCAATGTTATTAGCCTTTGCAAGCATCGGCTATACCACAGGCATTGTAGCCGTAAATTTTGATTGGTATGCTTTTGTTTTCCTGTTGTTACTGGCAATAGTCTTTGCGCCAAAATATTTAGCAGCCAAAGTAAGCACCATGCCCGAGTTCATGGGCAAACGCTATGGCGATTCTACTCAAAATATATTGGCCTGGTATGCCTTGATCAAAATATTGATCTCGTGGTTATCATTAGGTTTGTTTGCAGGCGGCTTTCTAGTAAGGCAGATATTGGGCATCCCTATGTGGGAGTCTGTAATTGTATTAGTATCATTTGCAGGCCTTTTCACTTTCGCAGGCGGATTAAAGACCATAGCCAAGGTCAATTTTTTCCAGATGATATTATTGATAGCGGTATCATTATTATTGACAGTAATAGGCGTCATAAAAGTCGGCGGTCTATCAGCAGTATACCACAAAGTACCGCATGATTATTGGAACCTGGTACATCCCGCCAGCGATAAGAAATATCCGTGGTACGCCATTTTATTAGGTTATCCAGTCTCCGCTATTGCTTTCTTCTGTACCGATCAGGCAATGGTGCAGTCGGTTTTAGGTGCTAAAAATTTGGAACAGGGGCAATTGGGTGTAAACTTTATCGCATGGCTTAAAATACTGTCACTACCACTTTTTATCCTTACAGGGATATTGTGTTTTATCCTCTATCCGGGATTAAAAGATCCCGCTGAAGCTTACATGACTATGGTTACCCATCTGTTTCCACCGGGATTGAATGGATTGGTGATTGTGGTATTGATAGCTGTGTTAGTAGGCACTATCGGTTCATCACTAAACTCTCTAAGCACCGTGTTTACGATGGATGTTTATGTTAAAAAATTTAATCCGGATGCAACTAATAAGCAAATAATAAAAGTAGGCCGCATAGCCGTAGTAGCAGGTTGCATATTCGCTGTCGCTGTCGCTTTGGCTATTGATAATATAAAAGGGCTTAACCTGTTTGATGTTTTTCAATCCGTTTTAGGCTTTATAGCGCCGCCGTTGGCTGTCGTATTCCTGCTAACGGTATTTTGGAAAAAAACCAGTCGTAAAGCGGTTAATACGGTCTTATCTGCCGGCTCGGCATTCAGTTTAGGTACCGGCATATTGTATTTGTGGGTTTTTACGCCTGACAAATACCCCATTTGGCCGCATTACTTATTGCTCTCTTTCTACATTTTCGCATTCCTGATGGCGTTGGCAGTTATGATATCATTACTGGACACAAACCCTGTGATGTACATTCCGGACAGGTTAATAACTATTATTAAACCCACCAAACGGGTGAAAATTGCCTGGGGCGTTTTAATCATTGTGATGATATGCCTGTACCTAATATTTAACGGACATTAATTTTATGAAAGATAAAAAAGCGGTTAGCTTAAAATATGTTTTAGTTGTTTTGCTCGGCTTAATGCTGTTTAGTGATGCCGCTAAAGCGCAAAA
Source organism: Mucilaginibacter tundrae (assembly GCF_013408825.1). Lineage (GTDB taxonomy): Bacteria > Bacteroidota > Bacteroidia > Sphingobacteriales > Sphingobacteriaceae > Mucilaginibacter. The sequence continues at coordinate 276,963 of NZ_JACCBZ010000003.1, read as the reverse complement.
AGCATCATGGATATGGTATCCCGGTGATTATGAAGTTTGGCTGAGTAACAAAATGCAAACCAGGCGTACAGAACGTGGCACCTTCTTGCCGCCATTCTGGAAACTGGACAACCATTTCGTGCTGATGAATTTCCACAAGGATTTTGAATTAGCTAATCCTGAAGACGCAAAATTATATGTGGAAGGGCAATATAATGTAAGTTTAGATGGGAAGACAATTCGTGGTTATCCTAAGGTAATTCATATCCCAGCCGGTAAACACCGCCTCAGTCTAAAAGTGTATAACCAGGCAAATGTACCGGCCATATTTATTCAGGGCACTCATCTGGTTTCAGATACTTCGTGGTTGGTGACTTATGAAGATAAAGAGTGGATTGATGCATCGGGTAAAACCTCTGATGTATCAGCTACAAAATATTTACTCGCCGGAAGCTGGAATTTTACTGATCCAAATGTATTGCCGTCAACCTATCACTTACCTGTTGAAGAGCACAAGGCAGGCACCATCAGCAGGAAACTGCATTCATTATTTGTGGATTTTGGGAAAGAGACCTTTGGTTACATCAAGCTTAATGGACTAAAAGGAAAAGGACGTGTTTCGCTATACTTTGGTGAATCACCCGAAGAGGCTAAGGATACCGCGCGTTGTGAATTATCAGACAAAATAGATGTTGATCAGCAAAGCGGTGATCTTACCTTCAATGGCTCAAGGGCTTTCAGATACGTAACCGTTTATTACGATGATAACGTTAGCATAAACGATGTGTCAATGCTTTACGAATATTCGCCGGTTAAGCAGCGTGGCAGTTTCAAATGTTCTGATGAGGAGGTCAATAAAATATGGGATGTGTCCGCTTACACGCTACATCTCAATACCCGTGAGTTCTTCATCGATGGTATCAAACGTGACAGGTGGGTATGGTCTGGTGATGCCTATCAAAGTTATTTAATGAATTATTACCTGTTCTTTGATTCACCCACAGTAACTCATACACTGCTTGCATTGCGCGGTAAAGACCCCGTTACCAGCCACATCAATACCATAATGGATTATACGTTTTACTGGTTTTTAGGCATCAATGATTATTACCAATACACAGGCGATAAAACATTCATCGAACAAAATTACCCGCGTATGCAAAGCATGATGGACTATTGCCTTTCCCGCCGGGATAAGGATGGCTTCATGCAGGGTTTAACAGGCGATTGGGTATTTATTGATTGGGCCGATGGTTTGAGTAAACAAGGCGAAGTTAGTTTCGAGCAGATCTTATTTTGCCGCAGCCTGGAAACCATGGCACAATGCGCCAAACTAGCGCATGATGATGCCGGAGCTAAAAAGTACGCTACGATAGCCGCCGATTTGCGGTCCAAAATATTTAACTATTATTGGAATGAGCAGAAACATGCGCTTGTTCATAGCCGAATTAATGGTAAACCAACAGATAGTGTTACCCGTTACGCCAACATGTTCTCTATCTTCTTTAATTATTTGGACGATGCTAAAAAGCAGGACGTTAAAAAATATGTATTGTTAAATAACGAGGTGCCTAAGATCACTACACCTTATATGCACTTTTACGAACTGGAATCACTATGCGCAATGGGCGAGCAAAGTTATGTTTTAAAGCAAATGAAGGATTATTGGGGAGGTATGCTCAAACTGGGGGCAACTTCATTTTGGGAGGAATATAATCCAACGGATACGGGCGCTAATATTTATGCCATGTATGGCAGGCCTTATGGTAAAAGCTTATGCCATGCCTGGGGCGCAAGTCCGATTTATTTGTTGGGAAAATACTATCTGGGTGTAAAACCTACCTCACCTGGTTATAGGGATTACATAATTGAACCTAATTTAGGTGGTTTACAATGGATGCAAGGAAGTGTTCCTACACCTAATGGCGATATAAAGGTTTATGTGAGCACTAAACAAATTAAAGTAAGTAGTGATGATGGCTTAGGAATACTCCGTTTTAAAAGTAAAACAACACCAACCTGTAAACAGGCTAAGATTATAGCGAAAGGTGCTAACATATTTGAACTACAGGTACAAAAAGGAACATATTTTACAGTCGATTATAACGCCTTGTAATAAATGAAATTTTTACTGAAATATACGCTGCTCATACTTGGGCTGCTGCCTGTTGCATCCTATGCCCAATTGGTCGATAAAACCCCGGCTCCCGTTCCCGTTGCACCAGATGTATACCACTTTGACCCATGGGAGGATCCATCAGTTGATGGTATAAATAGGCAAGCTGCGCATGCCACAGCATATTCGTACAGCAATTTACAGGATGCCTTAATAGGCGATAGGGACAAGTCTGGCAGAATGATGTCATTAAATGGTTATTGGGATTTTTCCTATTCTCCTATGCCTGCCGATACGCCAAAAGAGTTTTACAGGAGTAGGGTACAGGGATGGAAAAAGATCATCGTACCATCAAGTATGGAAATGCAGGGTTATGGTAAACCGATCTACAAAAGCGCGGTATATCCATTCCGTCCGGTTAATCCTCCGCACATGCCTACAACCGACAATAGTGTAGGTAACTATCAGCGCACATTCACCATGCCTGCTGACTGGAAGGATATGAACATTACGCTAAGTTTTGGCGGAGTAAGTTCAGGGTTTAAGGTTTGGTTAAACGGTAAATTCCTGGGTTATAGCGAGGATAGTTTTTTAACATCAGAATTTAATATAACACCTTACGTACAGCCGGGCGAAAATGTCTTATCAGTACAGGTTATCCGCTGGACAGATGGTTATTTTCTCGAAGACCAGGATCAGTGGCGCTTAAGTGGTATCCATCGCGAAGTAATGCTTCTAGCCGAACCCAAGTTGCGCATTGCTGATTTCTTTTATCAAACTAAACTGGATAAAGACTATAAGGATGCAATGTTTGAGTTAAGACCGAGAATGGAAAACCTCACAGGCGAAGAAATTCATGGCTATACATTGGAAGCTCAATTGTACGACAAGAATAATAAGCCTGTACTTGAAAAGCCGATGCAGCAAAGCGTTGAAAACTTGATCAATGAGATTTATCCACGATTAGGGAATGTGAAATTTGGTATAATGGAGGCAAAGATCAAGAACCCGGCTAAATGGAATACTGACGAGCCAAATTTATATACACTGGCACTTACTTTAAAGGATACTACTGGTCATATTTTGGAGGTTAAAAGTTGCAAAGTTGGTTTCCGGAGCATTGAGTTTTCCAAAACTGATAGTAAGCTGTTGATCAATGGTAAAGTTACTTATCTATATGGTGTAAACATGCCAGATCATGACCCTATCAAAGGTAAGGCCTTATCTCATGCGGATATTTTGCGTGACATACAAACGGTTAAGCGGTTCAACTTTAATTGCATTCGCACCAGCCATTATCCGAAAGATCCATATTTCTATGATTTGTGCGACCAATATGGTATCATGGTTATTGATGAGGCTAATCTCGAAACACATGGCCTCGGTTCAAAATTAAGTAACGATCCGGCCTGGGCCGGTGCTTATATGGATAGAATGACCCGCATGGTAATGCGTGATAAAAATCACCCAAGTATTATCGTCTGGAGTTTAGGTAATGAAGCCGGCGAGGGTCCAAACCACGCGGCAATGGCTGGATGGACGCATGATTTTGATATAACCCGCCCCGTACATTATGAACCAGCACAAGGAACCCCGCAAGCGGAAGGATACATCCCACCCGATGACCCAAGATATCCAAAAGCTAATGACCATTCTCACAGGCTTCAAAATCCTATAGACGAACCTTATGTAGATATTATCAGCAGGATGTACCCGGGATTGTTTACAGCGGATCTATTAGCTAATCAAAAAAATGGGGATCATCGTCCTATATTCTTTGTGGAATACTCGCATGCAATGGGTAATTCCAATGGCAACTTAAAAGAGTTTTGGGATATATGGCGCAATACCCCACGTATTATTGGTGGTGCCATCTGGGAATTTAAAGATCAGGGACTACTTAAAAAAGATGCTGACGGCACTCCATATTATGCCTATGGCGGCGACTTTGGCGAAAAGTATTATGATGATTTTACCATAAAAGGCTTGGTAGCGCCAGACGGACGACCAAAACCCGCTATGTACGAGTGTAAACATGTTTTTCAATCGGCCGAGTGCAAATTGATTGACACGGCTAAAGCAATCATCAACATAAAAAATTGGTCATCGGTAAGGTCATTAGGTTATTATACGTTAACACTGCAGGTTAGGGAAGATGGAAATATCATCACCAAAAAAATAATCCCATCCATCAATGTTCAGGCAATGGGAGATACCTCAATTTCTATAGCACAATACTTACCCGCCATGAAAGCTGGGCACGAATATTTAACTGATATTCATTTTACTTTGCCAAAAGACGAACCTTGGGCGTCTAAAGGCTTTGAAATAGCCGCCGATCAATTTGCACTTACACAAGTTCCGGTTATTAGTATTCCAGCTAAGCATTACGCTTCCGTTGAGTTGCAGGATATTCCTAATGGTTATATAATGAGCGGCAAAAACTTTAAAGTAACCATAAATAAAAGCAATGGTGCCCTAAGTTCTTATATCATTAATAATCAGGAACAAGTGTTTGCGCCGTTATTACCACATTTTACCCGACCTCTTACGGATAATGACAAGCGTGGATGGAAATCAAATAAAAAATTAAAACCATGGTATGTGGATAGTTTGAATCTGAAGAATGTAGCAGCCAAGAAAATAGAAAATGGGTTAATTGAGATAACTAGTAACTACACGCTTATCAGTGATAGCGCGAAGGTGAGAGTGACTTATTTAATAAACGGAGACGGAGTTCTAAAAGTAAATTACACATTAAATTGCAAACCGGGTTTACCTAACATACCCGAAGTTGGTATGCAGTGCGGAATCAAACGGAGTTATGATAACATCAATTGGTATGGCAGAGGTTTGTACGAAAACTATGTTGATCGCCGTACTGGTTTTGAAGCCGGGATTTATTCACAATCTATCAATGAATTTAACGAGCCTTACGTGGTGCCGCAGGAAACAGGTAACCGAACGGATGTACGCTGGATGTATTTGTCAGATGCTAGTTCAAACGGGCTGTTGGTAGTGGCCGATAGTTTGCTTAGTATGAACGCCTGGCCTTATACCGAAAAAAATATAGAGGCAGCCAGGCATACCAATAAATTGAAGGATGCTGGTTATATCACCCTAAATATTGATCTGTTGCAAATGGGCGTAGGTGGTAATGATAGTTGGTCGGATGTGGGTGCTCCTTTGGAGAAATATCAAATCCCTGCAAAGGGTTATAGCTATAGTTTTTACCTGTTACCGGGTACAGTCAACGCTCAAAAAGCAGTTAAATTATCAAGGGAAATTAAATTTAATGCCGCTAATTAACATGAAAAAGTTCATTCTTTTATTGCTTATTTGTGCATGCGGCAGCAGTTGGTTTGCACTGTCTGGTTTTTCACAGGCGGTTAAAAAGAAGAATTATGATGTGCTTAAGCAAAGCTTTTTACATCCACCTGAAAACGCTAAGCCCTGGGTTTATTGGTATTGGATGCAATCTAGTGTATCGCGCGCTGGCATAACAGCCGACCTGGAATCAATTAAATCTGAAGGCTTTGAAGGTGCTTATTTAATGACTATTAAAGGTCCTGCAACTCCGCCTTATATGACCCCGCCAATCGAGCAATTGAGCAAACCATGGTGGGATATGGTGAAATTTGCCTTTAGCGAAGCAGATAGGTTAGGCTTAAAGTTGGCTTTGCATGATTGTGATGGTTTCGCGGTAGCAGGCGGCCCATGGATAACGCCCGAACTGTCGATGCAAAAAGTGGTATGGACAAAAAACCTACTAAATGGTGGTAAGCTATTTCATGATACTTTAACCAGACCGCAAAGCTACAAAGGGTATTATCGGGATATAAAAATTTTGGCTTACCCATCACCCGCAGGTAGCAGTATTACCAGTTATACAATAGTGCCAAACGTAACAGCCAGCACCGGCGCGAATGTACAATACCTTGCCGAAGCCGGCAATAAAACCAACTTTGCCAGCAGCACGTCCTGCTGGATCCAGCTTGAATTTGCACAGCCTTTTACGTGCAGATCATTGATTATTCATACCAATGCCAGCAACTATGAAACAGAACGTTTACTGGTTGAAATAAGCGATGATGGTAAGACCTTTAAACCACTAACCCGATTAGAACCGCCACGCCACGGCTGGCAGGACGGCGATGCCCAAATTACAAATGACATTATTCCCACTACAGCGAAATTTTTTCGTTTTGTATATGATAAAGCAGGCTCAGAGCCCGGGTCAGAAGACTTGGATTTCGCCAAATGGAAACCATCATTAAAATTATCCGGTATTGAATTATCTGCCGAATCATCTATTCATCAGTATGAAGGCAAAACAGGGGAGGTATGGCGTATAAGCAAACGTACCACTACCCAGCAATTGCCGGATGATTTATGTGTGCCAAAAGATAAGATCATTGATATCACCGAGAAGCTGAATTCCAATGGCGTATTAAACTGGCAAGTGCCGGCCGGAAATTGGACAATATTACGGGTCGGTTACACCTCAACCGGGCACACCAATGCAACAGGTGGTGCAGGTAAGGGTCTGGAGTGTGATAAATTTAACCCTGCGGCAGTAAAGCTACAGTATGATAAGTGGTTTGGCGAGGCCGTTAAACAAGTTGGTGAACAAGCTGCCAAACGCGTTTTAAAAATATTTCATGTAGATAGTTGGGAGGCGGGCAGCCAAAACTGGTCGCCTGTATTTGCTACGGAATTTAAAAAACGTAGAGGATACGATCTGTTGCCTTATTTACCCGTAATGGCTGGTGTACCGGTACAAAGCGCATCGGTATCGGAGAAAGTATTGAGTGATGTAAGAGAAACCATTGCTGAGTTAGTTTCGGACAACTTTTTTGGTACGATGGCTAAACTAGCGCATGCGCAGGGATGCAGCTTTAGCGCTGAGAGCGTTGCGCCAACCATGGAAAGCGACGGTATGCTGCATTATAGCAAAGTTGATTTACCAATGGGAGAATTTTGGTTACGCAGCCCTACACATGATAAACCTAACGATATACTGGACGCGATTTCCGGAGGGCATATTTATGGCAAGAATATAATTCAGGCGGAAGCGTTTACCGAGCTTCGCCTGATGTGGGACGAGCATCCCGCTATGTTAAAAGTCATAGCCGACAGGGAATTCGCGCTTGGTATTAACCGGTTTACTTTTCATGTAGATGTACATAACCCATGGCTCGATCGTAAACCGGGGATGACTTTGGATGGCATCGGTTCTTTCTTTCAGCGGGATCAAACATGGTGGAAACCCGGCAAAGCATGGGTGCAATACATACAACGTTGCGAGGCTATGTTGCAATTAGGCCATCCCGTAGTAGATGTAGCTGTATTTACAGGTGAGGAAACCCCACGCCGTGCTATTTTACCGGAAAGATTGGTGACTACACTGCCGGGAATTTTTGGCGAAGAAAGAGTGAAATCTGAAAAAATGCGCCTTGAAAACAAAGGTGAACCCATGCAAACCATCCCCGACGGGGTAAACAGTTCTGCAAACATGGCCGAACCTCAGCAATGGATCAATCCAATGCGCGGTTATGCTTATGATTCATTTAATCTGGATGCGTTATTAAGATTAGCAACGGTAGGCAAGAATGGCCGTATCATATTACCCGGCGGAGCAAGTTACGGTGTTTTGGTAATCCCTGGTAGCCGTCCGATGTCACCCGATAATACTATGATGTCGATACCCGCAATTGAGAAAATTAGACAATTAGTTAAAAATGGCGCGACAATTATCATAGGCGATCATCCAACTCAAGCGCCCGGTTTATCTGATGATAATATCGTTAAACAAAATGCTGACGAGCTTTTCAATTCATCAGTCCTAAACAAAAAAATACTGAAAGCTCCTTATACAGATGCAACATTTGATGGGATAGGAATAGCCAGGGATGTGATCGTTACTGATTCAACTGGCAACTTTGCAAAAAATATCGCTTGGAATCATAGGGCAGGGGCGGGGTTTGATATCTATTTTATATCTAATCAGGATAATCGTCAGCGCACCATAACTTTATCATTAAGAACCTCGGGGAAAGTACCTGAATTATGGGATCCGCTGACAGGTGATATAAGAACTGCCGGGGATTGGAAAATTGAAAAGGGAAGAACAATATTAACAATAAGTTTAGATGCCAGCGGTTCTGTATTTATTGTTTTAAAGCAACAGGTTACAACTACTGTAGCGAAAAAGCACTCAAATGTTCCATCGGTTAGCATCGCCCAAACACTTAAAGAAAACTGGCTGGTTCAATTTAATAAATCATTCGGCGGCCCAGAAAAATCGGTGACTTTTAATGGCCTAACTGATTGGAGCCAGAACGCAAATGATGCTATCAAGTATTACTCGGGTACAGCATCTTATACTCAAAATTTCAATTGGCAAAGTAACGTGAATAACAACATATGGCTTGATCTTGGTAAGGTAAATAACTTGGCAGATATATATGTAAACGGCATACATTGCGGAACAGCATGGACATATCCGTACCGGGTTAGTATTAGTAAAGCTTTGAAAAAAGGGAACAATAAAATCAGAATTGAGGTAAGCAATACCTGGGCGAATCGCTTAATTGGCGATCATGCTTTACCGGAAAATAAACGAACCACCTGGACGAATGCAGTTTACAGACTAGATGATAAACCTTTATTGTCGGCCGGCTTATTGGGCCCTGTAAGGATTGTGAAATTGGAATATTAATAAGGATTTGATGATGAAAAATACGCTGAAAGGGATTGTGATGTTGATGGGATTAACATTATGCACAAATTTTTTATATGCGCAAGATAAAGCCCTGGTAAATACCTCTGCCAGTCCCTACGCCAAACTGCACAGCGTTAACATGGGCGATGTAACCTGGACAACAGGTTTTTGGGCTGATCGTTTTAAAGTGTGCAGGGAAACGATGATCCCCAACTTATGGAAAATATATAGCGACCCAAAGATGGGCCATGCGATTCAGAATTTTGAGATTGCTGCAGGGCTAGATACAGGTTCGCATGTTGGCCCGCCGTTTCAGGATGGCGATTTCTATAAATTATTTGAAGCTGTAGCCAGTATGTATGCGACTACCCGTGATCCTAAATTAGATCAATTAATGGATAATACGATCACGCTGATAGCAAAAGCGCAACGTGCTGATGGCTATATCCATACCCCAACATTAATAGAAGAGCGAAACAATCCGAAAAAAGCGAAAGCGTTTGAAGATAGGCTGAATTTTGAAACCTACAACCTGGGCCACTTAATGACTGCCGCCTGCATTCATTATCGGGTAACAGGTAAACGGAATTTTTTAAACGTAGCCATTAAAGCAACTGATTACCTGTATAGGTTCTATAAAACAGCATCGCCTGAATTGGCCAGAAATGCTATTTGTCCATCACATTATATGGGCGTGGTTGAGATGTATCGTACCACACATGATCCTAAATACCTGGAATTAGCCAAAAACCTGATCAATATTCGAGGGTTAATGAAGGAAGGTACTGATGATAACCAGGATCGAATACCATTTAGGGAACAAACTCAGGCAACAGGCCACGCTGTGCGAGCTAATTATTTATATGCGGGAGCCGCAGATGTTTATGCCGAAACTGGTGACACCACGCTAATGCACACCCTTAATTTAGTTTGGAATGACGTGGTTAACCGCAAAATGTATATTACAGGTGGTTGCGGAGCTTTGTATGATGGTGTTTCGCCGGATGGAACTTCTTATTTGTTGAAAGATGTGCAGGAAGTACATCAGGCTTATGGCCGTGACTATCAATTACCCAGCCTTACCGCCCATAACGAAACCTGCGCAAGCGTAGGCAACGTGTTATGGAACTGGCGTATGCTGCAACTAACAGGTGACGCTAAATATGCCGATGTGATGGAGCTTACATTATACAACGGCATGCTATCAGGCATTAGTTTAGATGGTAAAAGCTTCTTTTATACCAACCCATTAAGCGTTAATGACGATCTTCCTTTCCGGGATCGTTGGTCGCGGGATAGGGTAGGTTACATTGCTTATTCAGATTGTTGCCCGCCGAATGTTGTGCGTACCATTGCCGAGGTGAGTAATTATGCCTATAATATATCCGATAAAGGGCTTTGGTTTAACTTATATGGCGGTAATAAATTGTCAACTAAATTAAAAGATGGTTCAGTTATAAAATTAACCCAAACTACAGCTTATCCGTGGAATGGTAATATCAATATCCGGTTTGATGAAACATCAGGAAAGAATTTTTCTGTTTTTCTTCGCATCCCAGGATGGTGTAGAAATGCACTGTTAACAGTTAATGGCAAGTCTGCCAATATCAATCTAACCCCTGGTGAATATGCTGAAGTAGCCCGTAAATGGAAAGCTGGTGATCAAATCGAGTTGCAACTACCTATGCCGGTTAAATTTATGGAAGCCAATCCCTTGGTTGAAGAAGCCCGCAATCAGGTAGCAGTAAAGCGCGGCCCGATTGTTTATTGCCTGGAATCAAAAGATCTACCCAAGGGAGAAAAAGTGGTTGATATTGCACTCAATTATAAAACAAATCTTCAACCCCAACTTATAAAAATTGACAATAGTGATATTATGAGCTTAACAGGTATCGCGGAAGTGCGGAATGAAAATAACTGGAAGAATAAGCTATATAAAGAAGTTTCCTTAAGCAATACAAACACCACACATAGCATCCGTTTGATACCGTATTATGCGTGGGATAATCGTGGACACGCAGATATGGAAACCTGGATCCCTTTTGAACGGTAATTAAAGCATGCTGATCACATCTTTTTCACGCTCTTTCGGCAACACAATTAGTGAAGTTACTTTTCCATTTTTAATTATAGCTTCAACCGTAGTATTATAAGGCGCATGCAGCTTAAAGTGTACATCCCAGTCCTTAGGCCATGCCGGGAATAGGTAGATCTTTTTATCATCTACCTGCATCAGCATTTCCTGTAGGCCGATCATCCCTGATCCGCCCCAATTATGGTCAGGCGCCCAGTCGAAACCCGGCCCCCAGAATGCAGGAAAACGTCTGCCTGAATTTTTTAATTTATATGTGGTTAGGTCTGCCGCTTCTTTTGTCAATCCCATCCTTGCGGCGAAGATATTATCCTGCTTCCAGCCCATTCCGCTACGGAATTTAATAGCAAGTGTATCATATTTCCAGGTATTGATAGCTACATCCAGATCCGGCTTGCCGATGCCATATATTCCCCATGGAAAAACAGGGTAAAGCTGCATTGTTTCTACATTGTTAATTCGTTCCCATGATTGTGCAGGTGAAATGGTTTTATGTCCATCAAACTCACGGAAATTAAGGGGAGGGAGGCGTTTTAGCATGGTTTCCCATTTTGTGCGTTCTTCAACAGTTAAATACTGCGGAGGCAATTGTAATAAAGTTTTAAGAACAGCTTGCAGTCCGGCTATGGTCGATGTAGAATTATAAGCCATTTTATAGGTTTCCGCCCCTGATCCCGGAAATAGTACCAGATGACCATCACCATCGAATGCTTTTATGCCCCGTTGTTTAGCCAAATATTGGTAATGTTCATTAAAAAAGGTAAGGCAACTCTCAATAAACGGAATGTATTGTTTGATATCAGCATCTGAATAATGATTGGTTTCCATCATCATCTGGCAAAACTCCAATACGGTGTCCCATGTGTATTCCAGCCAGGCGTTGTATTCAACTCCCTTATCAAACCCAGCGGGGCGTTTTAAACCATATTCCGCGATATTTGGCAGCCCGAAACTCTCGTTTTGTTCGGTAAATGATCCCCCCTCATGACCCCAGTAAACTTTGCTTCGTAATTCGGCATTCTGTAATGAGCGGAGGTAAAAATCAAACTGCGGTTTCATCAGGTCAAAATCACCACTTTTAAGCATAGGCCAGTAAACAAGTCTTTGGTTTTGAGCCGTCATCAAACCGCCACCCCAGTTTCTGAAATCGGGTGTGAAGTTAAATTTGGGATTTACATATACCGGATCAAAAGTGAATAATCCCCCATTAAATTTGGTAGGGTATTTACCAAACGCATTACAGCCCAGCATATAACGAAATAGTTGGTAATTACGTCCCGCCTGCCAAGCGATATTACTGGTATCTATATTGTCAGGATCGATAAATATATAGCTGCGTTCCCAAAATTGCTTCCACCAGTTTTGAGTTGCTTTTAATGCTGAGGATCGGTTTGCTTTGGCATCACGGGTTATACTATCCAGCCTGTCCTGCCATATTTTAGCTGAACTTGCATAAGTTGTATTTAAACAGACTTCCAGTTCTTGTTTGCTCTTCCCTTTATCGCTTTTTAAAATCCAACCTTCAAAATCGGTATTCATGTATTTACCTGAATACGTTCCTGCCGGTATCATACCCTCGCCAGATAGCATCCCGCCAAAAATTAAATTATGCAGCGGATTAAATAGTTGTGATTTTACAGATTCTAATCCCTGCTCACGTACGGTCGCATCAAAAACGGAGGTATCTTTATTTTGATGATAGAATTGAACAGCGTTATTTATAAAAGCGACGCTGTCTTTAATAGTTTTAACTTGTACTGCATTATCCCATTTCCACGAACCTTGATTATTTTCTTGCCCATGCGATTCACGATCGCGATAGCGCCAGTTTTCATAATCAGCTTCAGTCTTAACAGGTTGATTACTATTGATCTCAATGTGAACTACAGGCCTGTGAACATCAACCCATAGCTTTACCTGGGTACTTAGGTTGCCATTTTTACCGGTGATGATTACTGAGCCATCTTGTAATGATAGATGTTGTTTAAAATTAGTATCAGAGAACGGGTTAGGAGACAGCCTGATTTTAACGCGCCCTAATTTTAAAAAGGCGTTATTTTCATCAAACGTGGCACTTTTGGAAATGTAGAAATAGATCTCATTGTTTTCGCACCAAACATTCAAACCGATGTCCCCACCGCCACAAGGCATGGACTCGCTTGAGTTTTTGCTTTCAGTATACCAGGTTAAATCGTTCGATTTAAGTTCTGTTAACTGTGCCTTAACAGATGAATAGCTAAACGTTACGAATAAGCATAGTAACAAACATCTTAATTTCATCTATTGGTTTATATGGGTTACACGAATATCACATACAATGCTCAATCAGCCAATATTTATTTACTTCTATTGTTTTTTGTTTGATCGATAGCCCATTTAACCAAATCATTAGCCGCTTCAAAATTCTGGAAATCATAAGGCAATTTACGGCCATCGGTATACTCATTATAAAACCATGGGTCGCCTACGGCAAATACTGCACCCTTGCCATATTTGGCTACTGCTACAATTACATCGTTCTTATCTGTTAAAGCTGAATAAGCGGGTGGCGTTACCGTAAGCGTACTAATATCTTTGATGTAAACTTTCCTCGCTGTTTTAAATATTTCATTGCCTGCGGGTATATATATGGCGCCTTGTTCAAACTGGTAACCCTGTACATGATTGCGGCTGTCTTCATTGTACTGAATCCCGAATTTTGCAATTAGGTTATTTAAGTGTTTAAACTCTGCATTGCCTGTATCGTTATTTAAAATTAATAATACGCCACCTGCATGTACCCATTCGCTGATCGCTTTAATGTGATCGTCTTTTATATATTTCGTATTTGGGTTTTCCTTCGGGATATCAGGATCGACAATAATATAAATATTCGATTTACTTAGGTTTTGAGCAGTAGGAGCGGTGAAAAGCGTTTCTTTTCTTACCCCATAATTGTCAAAAATATGCCCAAACATGGAGAAGCCGTCATTGTCCATCTCATCCCATTTGTAATGGTAAGACACCATTTTGCCAAGTCCGTTATGTCTATGTTCGTCGTTAAAATAACTATCAAGCATTACTGTTTTTCCTGCCCCCTCGTTGATGTGCGCTAACCGTTCCATCTCAACACTAGCTTGTATAAAGGCGCCTATGCCTTTTGGATCGTTCTGAACAACTTTCTCACTCAGGTAATACTGATAGCTACCATCGCGGTAAGGTTTACCACCTAAGCCGCCAACGCTAACAGTACCGTTCAAATTTACTTTTCCATCGGCATTGGTTGTTATAAATTTAGCTAAAATACCTTCGTAACCTTTTTTTGCGACTGCCAAATAGCTGGCAGGCAAATATCCCTCACGAGCACCTTTAGCCAAAGCATAAACAAACATGCATGATGCCGAAGCCTCGGGATAATTGCCGGTAGTTTGCTGTTTATCCATTATTTGATACCATAAACCTAATTTAGGATCCTGATACTTTTGAATTGCTGCCGCGAAGCGGTTTAATATAGCCAGTAATTCAACCCTATGAGGGTTGTTAGCCGGAAATTTATCAAGTACATCAACTAAAGCCATTGCGTACCATCCATCAGCACGGCCCCAAATATTTTGGGATAAGCCTGTTTGTGGATTTGCCCATTTTTCTGACTTGCTTTCATCCCATCCGTGATAATACAGGCCGCTTTTTGCATCGCGGGCATGTTTATCTATCAAAATTAATTGTCTGGCAATATCATTAAAATCAGTGTCCTCTTTAAAGGTGCTGGCATATTCAGCATAAAATGGTTCGGCCATATATAAGCCATCCAACCACATTTGGCTGGTGTACCTCTTCTTATGCCAAAAACCACCATCGGTAGTACGAGGTTGGTTGCTTAACTGATCGCGGATTTGCAATAGTGCTTTACGATATTTTTCCTTTTGAAGTACGTTATACAATAGCAAAACAGACCGTCCGCATAAAACATTATCCAATGTGTAATCATCTTTTTTATAGCCTTTAATTGTTCCATCGTCTGCAACTAAGGCATCCATGTAATTTTGGATATACTTAAAATATTTTTTATCGCCTGTTTGTAACCAAACTTCCTCCATGCCTTTAAGCACGACGCCCTGTTCGTAGGTCCAGTGTGCTTTGCTTGTGTCAGCCCATAGTTTCATTGCTGTGCCCGCCATGCGCTGCGACCATGGCTGATCCTGCGCATTAACAAAACTAACTCCGGCAAAAAAAGTAATTATTATAAAGAGTATTTTTTTCATGGTAATGATTGGCGATATCTAATAAGTCTATCTAATTATAACGAAACGCCTCTTTTCCAGGGGATAAAGTCGTTTTGACCGTGTCTCACCGCGCTAACTTCTATGTCGCCGCTGGCTACTTTAATAATATAATCTAAAATACGTTCGCCTGCTTGTTCAATGGTTTCATCACCTTCAACAATGGTTCCTGTATTAATATCAATAATATCATTCATGCGTTTATAAAGACTGGTGTTTGTCGCAATTTTTATAACGGGTGTAATAGGATTGCCGGTAGGGGTGCCTAAACCTGTAGTAAATAAAACCACATTTGCCCCGGAACCAACTTCGGCAGTTGTTGATTCGACATCATTACCCGGCGTACACAACAAGTTAAGGCCCGGTTTGGTTACTTTTTCAGGATAATCCAATACATCTGTAACTGGTGAAGTGCCGCCTTTTTTTGCCGCGCCTGCTGATTTAATTGCATCGGTGATTAATCCATCTTTTATATTGCCCGGTGAAGGATTCATGTAAAAGCCTGATCCAGCCTCATCTGCCCGCTGACTATAACTACGCACTAATGATGAAAAACGTTCTGCCTTATCCTTATCAACACAACGGTCAATCAAATTTTGCTCAACGCCACACAACTCAGGGAACTCCGCCAATATAACCGAACCGCCAAGCGATACTAGTAAATCTGAAGTATAACCTATCGCAGGATTAGCTGAAATGCCAGAGAATCCGTCTGAACCACCACATTCCAAACCGATAACCAGTTTATTTAAAGATGCTGGTTTGCGGGTGTTTTCGTTAGCTTGTATCAGCCCTGCTAAAGTTTGGCGTATGGCTAATTCAATCAAATCTGTTTCCAATCCAACTTTTTGCTGGTCGAGGATGTAAAGCGGTTTTTTAAAGTTAGGATCGCGCTTGGCAATTTCATCCTGTAGTGTTTTAACTTCTGCATTTTGACAGCCTAAACTCAATATGGTCGCTCCCGCTACATTTGAGTGAGTGATATACCCGGCCAACAAGCCACATAAAGTTGTAGAATCCTGCCTGGTACCGCCGCAGCCTCCTGTATGAGTTAAAAACTTAATACCATCTACATTAGGAAATAATTTATGCTGATGTGCATTGGCGTCTTCGCTGCCGATTTCAGTAAATAAAACCTCATCCACACCGCTACCCGAAGCAATTTTGTCTATAAGTTGCTGGGCTTTTATCTCATAAGTTTTTTTGCGGCCATAGCCTAATGGTTTTACCAAAGCCTCCTGCAAAACCTCTATATTACGGTTCTCGCAAAATACCATAGGTATTACCAACCAATAATTGGCGGTACCCACATCACCATTTTCGCGGTGATATCCATTAAATGTGGCTAATTCCCATTTGGTTGCATCGGGTTTATCCCAATGAGCATGGTTATTCCCGGTTATAAAACCGCTTGCCGCGTGTTTAATGTTGGCTGTTGTTAATAATCCACCAGCGGGGATGTCATTTTGTGTAACACCAACCAATACCCCATACATAATTATTTGAGTTCCGGTAGGCAGATCATTAATGGCAAATTTATGCTTGCCCGGGATAAACTCAATAGGTTTATAGGTTTCGCCCTTATAGGTTAGTTCTTCACCGGCTTGCAAATCGGTGAGCGCTACCATTACATTATCTTTAGGATGAACCTTTGTTATTCTTTGTTTCATGATGATAACTTATACTGCGGTCAGTTCTGTAATGCCGTAGGTTAGTAATGTATTAAGATTGTTTATAACAGCTTGTTTAAAACCCGGTAGAGCAGTAAGATCGGTATCCCAAAGCTGCTGGTTACTTAAAATGTTATTGACTATTAAATCGGTGTCCTGTGCTTTCCATACCTTTGAAAAATAAGAAGCCTGGGTATCAGTAACGCTATATTCCCTGCCGTTAATTGACCCAACATAAGTTCCGTCAGTTTTGCGCTTCACTTTCATAAAACGGATAAAGGCTGCAAAACCCAACGCCATATTTGCTGGCACCGAATTATTTAATTTATAATAGTTTAACAGTAAAGGTACCACTCGCATTTTTAATTTAGCTGAATATTGAACGGAAATACTCAACCATTCGTGCCTGATATGCGGATTACGGAATCTGTCCAATACTTTTCCTGCGAAATCTTTAGCTATTTGAGGGGCTATCTCATAAGGAATGGACTGAATTATTTCATCGTAAGCCAACCCATTAATAAATTGTAAAAATTTATCATCATCCATAGCTTCCTTAACGGTATCAAAACCTGAAAGAAACGCTACTGCACAACTCAATGTATGTGAACCGTTCAACAGGCGTAATTTCAATTCTCTGAATAATTGAATATCCGGTGTGATCACTACGCCTTTATCAACCTTTGCGAACGATAATACTGCGGCTACTTTTTCGTCACCTTCAATAGCCCAAAGACTATAGGTTTCAGACATGATATTTAAATCATCGGTATAGCCACGTTTATTTTCCAGATCAGTAGCTAATTCTTTTGCCGGTTTGCCCGGGACAATCCTATCAACTAATGAATTGCAAAAGGTATTGTGATTTTCAAGCCAATCTATAAACTCAAATTCAAAATTGTTTAAATGAGCCAGTTCAATTACAATTGCCTCTAACTTTTTGCCGTTGTCAACAATCAGCTCCGTAGGAATAATAATCAGCCCACTTTCGGCGCTGCCATTGAAGGTAGTATATCGCTCATGTAAAATAGCAAGCAGCTTTCCCGGATAGGAGGCAGGTGTGTTATCAGTGATTTCCTCTTTAACTAATTGTATCCCAACCTCGGTGGTGTTAGATATAATTACCTGAAGGTCGGGGCTCTTAGCTACATCAAGTATTGCCTCCCATTCATTAGCTGCAGACAATACGCGGCTGATGGATGAGCAAATGGTTGATTCTTCAACCTCAACTCCATTTTCTATTCCTTTGGAATAAATAGTATATAATCCGTCCTGCTTATCAAAATCCGAAGATGATCCTGTATAGGTTGATTTGATCACTACCACACGGCCGTTAAAAATACCTTGTTTATTGGCCTTATCAATAAAGTAGTCAGGCAATCCTCTCAATAAAACGCCAGTTCCAAATTGAAGCACCTTTTCAGGCAGGTCAAAAATTTGTTCGCCGGGTATTTGTAATCCGGAAACGTGAATGTTTTTTAAATTGTTTTTTGATAAGATCATATTATTTAGAATCATTTAAATGCTGTAAAACATCTTCGACATTCCAGCCGTCTTTACCCGAAAGAATGTTTGCTATAGTATATGTTTTGAGTTCTTTTGATGTTAATTGATGCGACCATGCCGCGCGATCTTTGGTGTTCGCACCGGGGCCGGTACTTTCATACTCGGCAAAGAACGCTGTCTTTTCATTATCCGGATTTTTCCAGTTATCCCAGCCTACGGGTGTTATTTGCGCACCCATTTCTGTATGTATATAAACCGACCGCGCATAAGGCCTCCACGGGCGCCCGAGATATACTTTTCTGGCTGATGAATCTGCTATCAGCTTACAATCAAAAAACACGTACCCAAATTGCTGACGTGGTGTAGTAGATGGAGCCGTAATATAGGAGTTGGTTAAATTTTTAATAACACAATGACTAAAAACTGCTGTTGCTTCGCCAAAAATAAAATCTGTGGTGCCTTGTATAAAGCAGTCGGTATAGTATTGCCTGCTATTTTCTGTAGCTGCATACAAAGTATCTTGGTTACCTAACAAGTTGCAGTTTTTAACAATGCACCTATCGCCTTCCACATGCAGGGCAACGGCCTGGCCAACCTTTCCGGCCGTATTTTCGATAGTTAAATTTTTGGCAACAAAATCATTGCCCTGTACTAAAACCGTATATGAAGTGTATGTGGTAAATTTATCCTTTCCAAAAGCATCGTTACCGCCTGGATTTGCTTTACCTGAATAATCGCTATTAGTAATTATGGTGTGCTCTTTATCCTCGCCGACCAAAGAGATTTTGGTTTTCCATGAGGGGATCACTAATTTCTCGTGGTATATTCCATTTTTAATAAGGATAGTGACCTGTTGTTGCGAGAGATCCCGTACTGCATTTACCGCTTCCTGTATAGTTTTAAAATTGCCACTGCCGTCCTGTGCTACAGTAAAGTGCGTAGGGTAGGTGGTGGTTTGCGCAAACAAGCCCATCGAAGCGAAAAAGAAAATAATAAGCGGTGCGAACTTTTTCATCCTGGTACTAATTAGCTTTTACGAGTGAGTTTTTATCCGCTCCTGATTTGAACGAGGTTGCCTCAACTGCTTTGCTTGTATCTGTATTTGATACTTTTATCTGAGCTGTTTTTTTACCGCTTACCGAAAATAACAGTTGTGCATTTGAGTAAGTAACATGATCAAAATTGATGTTATTGCTGTTCGCTATATTAACCAGAGGAGAAGTGTCCTTACAATCGAAATAAACATTTTTTAGGTTGATATTACTGCCTTCAATAATATCAGCGCCTTTATTAGTTTTTAAGATCAAGTTACTCAGATAAATATTTTTAATATTCATTTCAGGCAGTCCTCTTACCTGTAGCCCTTTTTCAGCGCCTATGCATACCACATTGTCTACATAAAAATTTCTGAATTGCGGAGTAGCTTCTGTAACAGGAGGAACGGTTTCTGTGCCACCTGATTCAGCCTCGCCCGGCGATTTGCCCATATAGTACATATCAAACAGTATAGCATCGGTAACAATATTGCGCATGCTGATATTTTTAATGTAGATATTCTCTACAATACCGCCACGGCCACGATTAGTTTTAAACCTAAGGCCAACATCGGTACCAATAAATGTACAATCGGACACAAAAATATTGCGTGCCCCGCCCGACATTTCACTGCCTATGACAAAGCCGCCATGCGCGCGGTAAACCACATTGTTCCGCACTATTACATTTTCAGTAGGTTTCCCTCTTTTTCGTCCCTCTTCATCTCTGCCGGATTTAATACAGATCCCGTCATCGCCTGTTTCAAAAGTGCTGCCCTCAATTAATACATTTTTACAGGATTCTACATCAATACCGTCACCATTCTGCGCATTCCATGGGTTGCGTACATGAACACCTTTAAGGGTGAGGTCTTCGCAAATTAACGTATGCAGGCACCATGCCGGGGAGTTTTGGAAAGTTACATCCTGCAATAAAACCTTTTTACAGTTGGTTAATACCAGCATATTAGGCCTGAAAAAATCTTTCATCGATTGATAATCATCTAGCTTTTTACCCGGTTTTATTATACCTGCATCTGGCGTACTTAACCCGTTTAAGTAACTTTGCGATGGATACCATGCTTTGCCATTTTGGCTTAGTATGCCGCCGGTGGCTACCAATGCGTTCCATTCATTTTCAGTTAGCCTATCTTTACCTATAGCTCTCCATACTTCACCGTGTCCATCAATAATACCCTCGCCGGTTACGGCAATGTTCGTTAAATCAGTACCTGAAATAGGTGATTGGTTGCGAACAGCGGCATGGCCTTCGTAATTACCTTCCACCAATGGGTATTGTGTTTTATCATCTGTAAATTGTAATAATGCGGCACGACTAACATGCAAGTTCACATTTGATTTCATTACAATTGGCCCGGTAAGCCATAAACCTTGTGGTATTAGTACCACACCGCCGCCTTTGTTACTACAAATGGTAATAGCTTTGTTAATGTTTATAGTATTAAGGGTTATACCATCGCCTTTAGCCCCATATTTTACAATGTTAAATGTGTCTTTTTTGAATGAGGTGTGAGCAACAGCAGGCAAGTGCTGCCATGAATATAGTGTTGTTTGTGCAGATGCTATAAATGACCAGCTAATAAGTAACCAGGTAGCAATAAGCAATCTTTTAATAATAAGCATATTATTGGTTGTTATTCGAGATTAATGCAAGTGCACCTATTAGCTCAAATGGTTTATTAATTAATAATGTCAATGTGACTATTAAAACAAAATTAAGACACTATTAATCAATAAGGAAGTAAATGGGCAACTAAAACAACTTCAACGTTTGCGTAAATTAGTTGCCCATTAAAATGCGGGAATTAAGCTGGTTATCCAGCATAATTTATTTGAATGTGAAGTAGTTTTTAGCGTTGTAATAGCAAATGTCCTGTACTATTTTGCCAGTCCATTCTATATCTGCAGGTAGTTCGCCATTTTCAATATCTTTAGCCAGTAAGTTGCAAAGTAAGCGACGGAAATACTCATGCCTTGGATACGACAAGAAGCTGCGCGAATCGGTAAGCATACCCACCAGTTTGCTCAATAAGCCCATACTTGATAAAGCATTTATTTGCTTTGTCATTCCATCCTTTTGATCTAAAAACCACCAGGCTGCGCCAAACTGAATTTTACCAGCAACGGTGCCATCATTATAATTACCAGCCATTGTCGCGAACAGTTCGTTATCTGCCGGATTAAGATTATAAAGGATGGTTTTAGCTAATTGATTGGTTGTATCCAGCTTATTTAAAAAGCGAGACAAGGCCTGTGCTTGTGTAAAATCACCGATTGAATCATAGCCAGTGTCAGGACCTATTTCAGTATAAGCACGGGCATTATTATTGCGTAACGCACCTAGGTGATATTGTTGTACCCAGTTTTTTTCATGATCCCAAATGGCAAATTCATAAAGCATTGCTGATTTGAATTTAAGCGATTCAACGGCTTGTAATGATTCGCCTTTACGTATTTTGGCGAATATGATAGCAATTTCATCATTGCTATAGTCTTCGGCATATATTTGCTCTAAACCATGATCGGATACACTACAACCGTTTTCTGCAAAATAATCGTGGCGCTTTTTTAATGCCAGCAGATAATCATTATAGTTTTGAATAGGTTTGGCGTTAATCGCCTCAAGTTTGTTAATGTATTCGTTTAATGACTTCGGATCATCTGCATTCATCGCTTTATCAGGCCTGAACGCCGGATAAACCTTAACCTTCCAATCACTTTGTTTTATTTTCTGATGATATTCCAAATTGTCGATAGGGTCGTCAGTGGTACAAATAACATCCACATTCATTTTTGTGATGATGCTTTGTACGCTGTATTCTGCTGTTTGCAGTTTAGCGGTACACTCTTCATATATTGCTTTAGCCGTTTTGGGTGACACTACATCATGCACATCAAAGTAGCGTTGCAATTCTAGGTGCGTCCAATGGTATAACGGATTGCGCAGGGTATATGGAACAGTTTCGGCCCATTTCTCAAACTTTTCAAGATCAGTTTTGCTGCCGGTAATATATTGCTCATTTACGCCATTCGCCCGCATGGCGCGCCATTTATAATGATCACCCTTAAGCCAGATCTCTGTTAGATTAGCAAAATTTATATTATTCGCGATCTGTACAGGATCAAGATGGCAATGATAATCTATAATAGGTAAATGCGCAGCATATTCATGGTATAAACGTTCCGCGGTTTTGCTTTGTAAAAGAAAGTTTTTATCTAAAAAAGGTTTCATAAATATGGGCACATTAGTTTATCGCCAAGGTCAAAATTAGAGTTGATATAAGTATCTGCCAACACATCGCCAATAATTATTTACTCAAACGTTGCAGTAAATTTAATAAATTGATTATTTGACGATTGATGCCGGTTGAGATGAGTTGCGGATAATTACTTCTGTAGGTAATACTACTGTTTCAAACTCAGTAACCGGGCGTTTGCTTTCAATCAGCTTAATAATCATCTCTGTGGCTATTTTACCCATTTCAAATCCCGGCTGGCAAACAGTACTTAACGATGGGTTGAGTACCTTAGCCAAATGCGTGTTCGAAAAGCCTAACAGCGCGATATCATCCGGTATTTTAAAACCCAGATCATGTAAAAGCCCTAGTGTTGTTGTTGTTATCCTGTCAGATGCAGCGAAAACAGCATCCGGGCGATCTCCTGAATTAAGCAATTCATTTAATACTTTTTCAACCTCTGCAATGTCTCTTCCACCATGTACACAATATTTAATATACTTATCATCAACAGGCATATTACTTTCCTCTAATGCGCGGATATAACCATTTAAGCGGGCAATAGTAATAGAAACATGCGCCGAATTGGTAATATGCGCTATTTTACGGTACCCTAAGTCGATTAAACTCTTGGTGGCTTCATAAGCCCCGCCAAAATTATCGGCGATAACTTTATGGGTTTCAATATCTTCGGTTACACGGTCAAAAAAAACAATAGGTAGGCCTTTATCATGTAGTCTTCTGATATGATCAGTATTTTTTGTTTCAGTAGAGAGGGAGATCAATAGCCCATCAATAGCCCTAACAGTAAGGTGCTGTACGTTGGAAACCTCCAAATCATAAGATTCATGTGTTTGTGTGATGATGACATTATAACCTTTGCTGTACGCCACAGACTCGATACCACTGATAACCTGTGAGAAAAACTGATTATCAATAGTTGAAATAACAATTCCCAAAGATTTACTATTGCCCCGTTTTAGGCTTTGTGCCATTGGGTTGGGTTGATAGTTGTGTTTTTTGGCGCACTCTAAAACCAGCTTTTTTGTTTTTTCACTAATCTCATGGCTGTCTTTCAGTGCTTTTGAAACAGCAGAAGCGGATATACCCAATTCCTTCGCGATATCTTTAATGGTAACAGCCTCAAAATTCATTATACTATATTAAAAATCGATTATAACAGGATTACGGGCCATTGGTAAAACCCGTTAAAGTAAACATAAGAAAATAAATGCCAATAAAGCTAATCCGTATTGTAAAACCGGAGTTACGTAGCTAAACATGGATGATCTGAAGGACATCAAATCACTGCGATATATCCTTGTTTTACTTGATGTCTGTTATCGCGATAGCATCCATATCGGTGTAATCCAAATTCTCACCGGCCATACCCCAAATAAAGCTGTAGCTTGCTGTTCCGCTACCTGAGTGGATGCTCCATGGCGGAGAAACTACCGCATCGTAATTATCCATGGTAATATGCCTTGTTTCGTCGCCTTCGCCCATATAGTGGAATATTTTTTGGCCTTGCGGAACGTCAAAATAAAAATAAGCTTCCATACGGCGGTCATGCACATGCGGCGGCATGGTGTTCCACACGCTGCCATCATGCAAAATAGTTAAGCCCATCACTAACTGGCAGCTTTGTATTCCTTCCAAATGTATGTATTTGTTTATAGTGCGATGATTTGCTGTCGAAGCTGACCCCAGAGTGACTTTTACTGCATTCTCATTAGTTAACAGCGTTGTCGGATAAACCGCGTGGGCGGGAGCAGAGAGCATATAAAATACAGCCGGCGCTTGAGGGTTTTTACTTGCGAAAGTTACTGATTTATTCCCTTTGCCAATATACAGACAATCGAGTTTATTAAGTTCATAAGTTGCTCCATCAACTGTAATAATACCATCTCCCGCAACATTGATAATGCCGATCTCGCGACGTTCCAGGAAATATTCAGCACGCAAATTTGGGTAAGCCGGTAATTTCAGTTTTGAATTTACCGGGTTCGCAAATCCTACGATCATCCGATCGTAATGTGTATAAGTGCAATTTAACTGATCGGCTTGTACCTGCTTATCGATCAAAAAACGCGAACGTATTAAACCTGTTTGATACGTTTTAAAATCTTCCGGATGGACGCTGTGTATTACTCTCACGGGTATTTATTTAGCTTGATAATTATTTTAGCACTTTTAAAGGGCTATTTTGGATGGCTTTAACGTCAATACTCTAATAATTGTCCATGCCAGTATATAAGAGAAAGCGCATATGCTGAACATGATCATATAAGCATCTTTAGGATAGGAGGTATTTAATATACCAGATAGCCTTTGAATAACCACACCACCTATACCACCAGCCATGCCGCCAATGCCAATTACTGAGCCAATATCTTTTTTAGGGAACATATCGGATACGGTTGTGAATAAATTTGCTGACCAGGCTTGATGCGCAGCCGCTCCGATACAAATTACGGCAATTGCTAAAGTTGACGCATAAGAACCAAATATTTCTTTGTCGCCAAAATATTGAGTGAGCAACAAAAATAAAGGAAATAGGGCGATAAGAAACATTGCCCTCATACGCGCTTTGTATACTGGTGTGCCACGGTTTATCATCATGCGCGGTAGGTTGCCACCAAATGTGCTGCCAAATATCGAAATAAAATAAACGATGAATGTTGGCCACATTATGTGGTGAACGTCCATACCGAACTGTTTCTTTAAGTAATCGGGCAGCCAGAATAACAAGAACCACCATATACCATCTGTTAAGAATTTTCCCCAAAAGAATGCCCAGGTTTGCGGATATCTAAACAATTTGCCCCATGAAATATTCTCATGCAGCGAAACATCCTCCGATGGAGCTGCGTGTACAGCTACTTCATCCTCGTGAATAAGTTCAAATTCCTCTTTGGTAATATACTTGCATTTGGACGGCGGATTGTATAAAGCGAACCAAAATATAAGCCATAAAAATCCTACCGCCCCGGTTATAATATAAGCCATTTTCCAGCCTTCAGCTTCGCCCCAATGGATCAGACACCAGGGCACAAAAATCGCTGCGACCATAGCACCAATATTAGCACCACTGTTAAATATACCGGTTGCCAGCGCACGTTCCTTTTTCGGAAACCACTCTGCCACTGTTTTTATTGATGCCGGAAAGTTACCAGCTTCGCCAATACCGAATAAACTCCTGATGATAGTATGCGTAACCACCGAACTACCAGCAAAAGCATTTGCTATACCAAATACCGACCAGATGATGAGTGACAGCGCTAATCCCAATTTCGTGCCGATTTTGTCTACAACCAACCCTGCTACAACGGTTATCCCTGCATAAAATGCCGTGAAGCAAGCTGTCACATATGAGTACTGGTTATCTGTCCATCCGAAACCACCTTTAGCAATAGGCAAGCAAAAGAAATCTTTCACATAACTTAACACCTGCCTGTCCATGTAGTTAATGGTCGTAGAAAAAAGCAGGAGCGCAGCTATCACCCATCTGTAGTTCCTGATCTTTGTTTCGTTTAGCATGGTCTATAAATAAATTACCTCGATATTTTCACAAGGTGTAATGCTTTTTGTGTATCGGTGAAAAGTTGTTCATATAGGCCCTGTTCTAAAACGTTTTTGGTTATCAGTTTACTGCCCAAACCAACTGCGCAAACGCCAGCCTTAAACCATTGACTAATATTTTCTGTATTTAATTCTACTCCTCCGGTCGGCATAAATAATTGACCTGGGAATAGTTCTTTAATCGAGCTTAAAAAAGAATGTCCTAAAATGTTAGCAGGGAATAGTTTTATTAACGCGGCGCCATGTTGTTGTGCCAAAAATATCTCTGTAGGGGTCATGCAGCCGGGGCACCACAATAAGCCATTGTCATGCGCTACTTTCGCCACTGTAGGGTTAACTATAGGCGCTACAATAAAATCCGCACCGGCATCAATAAAGTCAATAGCCTCAGCTTCCGTTTTTATGGTGCCGATGCCAAGTGCCAACTCAGGCATTTCCTTTTGCCGCGCTTTTTTTAACAGTTTAAAGTTTTCCAGCGCGGCAGGCCCGCGGTTGGTGTATTCAATTACCCTTACACCTGCTTTATATAGCGAGCGGGTAACCTGCAAACTAACTTCCGCATCTGCATGAAAAAACAGCGGGAGCATCCCCTGGGTTATAATACTTTTAACTATATCTTGATTAGTACTCATTGCGCAATTGTATTTTTAATTTCTTCACTGGTTCTGCTCGTGGCATCGCCCTCTAAAAACAATTTATCGAAAGCGGCCGCAGTGGCAAATTCCAGCACCTCAGCCGGCGATCTTTTGTTATAAAAACCATAAATAAGGCCTGCCATAAAGCAATCCCCGCTGCCAACTTTGTTTACTATTTTAGCCGCAGCATAATCAGTTGTATTGTAGTAGTCGCCATTCGTATATAACGATGTGTAATAGGTAATGCCACCATTCGTATCAAACCTAAAGGTATTCGCAACCGTTTTGCATTTAGGATTATTTTGGGTGATATATTTTGAAGTTTTTAAAGCTGCCTGTAAATAATTATCCCTTTGTGCAATGTTATGCAGGCCATCTTCAACCGGTATACCCAGCATTGTTTCTGCAGCCCATATATTACCCATAACCAGATCGCAATAGCTTACCAATTCAGGGATAATCTGTTCAGGGCTCTTACCATACTTCCATAATTTGGAGCGATAGTTTAAATCAATGGATATAGTAATATTTTTTGCAGATGCAGCGATTAAGGCCTCTTTACAAACATCAGCTACATTTTGATTAATAGCAGGGCAAATCGCGCTGAAATGAAACCAGCTAACCCCATCAAGCACCCTATCCCAATCGATCATGCCGGTTCTTAGTTCCGCAAAGGCAGAGTAGGCACGGTCATATATTAAGGAATCATTCTTTAAATCGGCGCCTTTACTTAAAATGTATAAACCAATACGGTCACCATGATAATAGATCTTGTCGGAACCAATGTTCTTGTCTTTTAAATGCGAGCCGATCTGTGCAGACATGTAATTATCCGGCAGAGCTGTAAAATATTCCACAGGTACATCCCACAGTGCCAATGCTGTAGCAACATTCAACTCTGCGCCACCCATATAAAATGGCACGTTGTTTTTTTTAAGCCAACTACCTTCGGCATCAAGACTGATCCTAAACAATAATTCGCCAAAGCATAGTACCTTACCCAAATCTTTTTTTATTAGTTGTTTATATATTGGCAACTTCAGACCAAAATAACGCTACTTTGTAAAGAGCGTGTTCATCATCTTGAAGTGAATTTCAAAAATATGGTGAAAAGCTGCGTTTTCAAACTTTGTAGTGTTATTATTTACTCAAACGATGTAGTAATCAAAATCCGAATTAAACCTGAAAGTATTTGGTTGATCGATTTTCAAAATCAACGTTATTCCACATCATTCATTGTAGGTTATTATATTAATAGATTTTTAAAATAAGCATTATCATAATCAGATGAAAAATTTAAAATATTATCAAGATGATCAAATTCTTCTTTCTGATGAGTAGTCGTCAAAACAATACATTTCATGCCAGCATTAAAAGCGGTTTCAGCGCCTTTAGGTGTATCTTCAAAAACAATGCAATCAGTCGGCTCAACTTTTAATAATTTCGCTGCGATCAAAAACGTTTCCGGGTCTGGTTTGCTCATTTTAACATCGTCGGCACTTACAATTGCTTTAAAGTAATGACGAATATTTAGGTTATCTAACACAAAGTCAATGTTAAAAGGAATGGCCGCCGATCCAATTGCCATAGGGATATTTTTTTGATGAGCAATTTCTAAGAGCTCATGCAAACCTGGTAACATTTTTAAATGCGGCAAAAATTCCTGTTGATATTTTTTTTCTTTTTCAATCGAAAGTGTATCCATCTCAGCTTGGGTAAATCTATCTGGCCCAAATACTCTAACCAGTACTTCCGGATTCTTACCATACATTTCTTTTTTAAGATCTTCCCAGGTAAGGTTAGCGCCCAACTTATTATTAAACAAGTCCAGCCATGCCTTGGTATGATAGCTCATGTCATCTATTATAGTGCCATTTAAATCAAATAACAAAGCTTTTGGGGGCATATATATCATCAATAAGATCACAAATATAAAAATATGTTATAACCGCCCACATTTTATAAGTATAAACTGTACACTAATAATTAATCGTACATTCCCATGATTGATACTATTTATAGAATATAAGTTGAAACTTTATTTTGAACTAGATTACTCTGTTTTTTCTTTTAGATAAACTTTTTCGCTAAAAACTTTTATTTGTAAATAAATTAGTGTTATTTCGACACGTATTATAAACCAATATGAGTAAAGACCAATTTGTTATAGGAGTGGACTATGGTTCTGATTCCGTACGTTCCGTTATTATCAATGCTACCAACGGCGAAGAAATAGCCTCATCTGTATATAATTATCCGCGTTGGCAAAAGGGATTATATTGTGATGCACCGAATAACCAGTTCAGACAGCATCCGCTTGATTACATCGAAGGAATCGAAATAACCATAAAGGATTGCATCAAAAGAGCAGGCGGCGCCACAGTTGCCAATAATATAAAAGGCCTATCGGTTGATACCACTGGTTCAACTCCTGTAGCGGTAGATCAAACCGGTACGCCACTTGCCTTAATAGAAGCTTTTAGTGAAAACCCCAATGCCATGTTTGTGCTTTGGAAAGATCACACTGCTGTTAAAGAAGCTGCTGAAATTAATGAACATGCCACTAAATTTAGTATTAACTATCTTAAATACGTTGGTGGTATTTATTCTTCAGAATGGTTTTGGGCCAAGCTGCTACATGTTTTAAGAGTTGATGAAAACGTTAGAAAAGCCACACATTCATGGGTTGAACATTGCGATTGGATACCATTCTTGCTAACAGGTGGCAAAAACGCGAACGAAATTAAACGGGGGCGTTGCTCCGCAGGCCATAAAGCATTATGGGCAGAGGAATTTGGAGGATTACCACCGGACGATTTTTTTGCTGCACTTGATCCTGTTTTAAAAGGATTTACTTCAAAATTGTTTACTGAAACTTATACAGCGGATCAAGCTGCAGGTAAGTTAAGCCGCGAATGGGCTGAGCGGCTTGGCCTATCAACCGATGTAATAGTGGGTACGGGTGCATTTGACGCGCACATGGGCGCGGTAGGTGGGCAAATAGAACCGTACCATTTAAGTAAGGTAATGGGCACGTCCACCTGCGATATATTGGTAGCGCCAATTAATGAAATGAAAAATACGCTGGTGCGCGGTATATGTGGGCAGGTAAATGGTTCCGTTATACCGGGCATGATTGGCCTTGAAGCTGGACAATCTGCTTTTGGTGATACTTATGCATGGTTTAAGAATTTAGTTTCATGGCCGATGGATAACTTGCTCTCTCAATCTACCATTATTGATGCGCAAACCGCAAATGCTTTAACGAATGAATTATCTGAACTAATCATCCCCGAGCTTAGCAAACAGGCTATGTTATTGCCAATAGATGAAGATAGCGAATTGGCGATTGACTGGTTTAACGGTCGCCGTACACCAGATGCCGACCAATCTTTAAAAGGAGCTATCACAGGTTTAGGGTTAGGCAGCGATGCACCACGAGTGTTTAAGGCATTGGCCGAAGCTACCTGCTTCGGAGCAAAAAGCATAGTTGAACGCTTTATATCAGAAGGGATACCTGTAAAAGGGCTTATTGGGATAGGTGGGGTTGCAAAAAAATCACCATTTGTTATGCAAATGATGGCCGATGTATTGGGTATGCCTATCCGTATCCATCAATTTAAACATACCTGTGCTTTGGGCGCTGCTATGTTCGCGGCAGTAGTTGCAGGTATTTATCCAACCGTCGAAGAAGCAATGGCAGCCATGGGCCGTGGTTTTGATGTGGAATACTATCCAAATCCGCAATATCAGGAAGTTTATAAAAGAAGGTATAAGCAATATAATAGCCTAGGTGAGTTTGTGGCTCTTCAGAGTAAACTAAATAATCATTAATATCATCAGCAATATGAGCAAATATCAGTATATAAAACAAAGTGCATATGAAGCTAATATGCAATTGCCAAAATTAAACCTAGTGCTTTTTACGTTCGGTAATGTGAGCGCGGCTGATCATGATTTGGGTGTTTTTGCTATAAAGCCTAGCGGCGTACCATATGAATATCTTTCACCCGAAAAAATGGTGATCGTTGATTTTGATGGCAATACTATTGAGGGGGATTTGAGGCCATCATCCGATACTAAAACCCATGCGGTGCTTTATAAACATTGGAGCGATATTAATGGCATCGTACATACACATTCTACCTATGCAACTGCCTGGGCGCAATCGCAGCGTTGCATACCTATTTTTGGCACAACCCATGCCGACTATTTAACGGTTGATGTACCCTGTGCGCCACCGATGAATGATGAAATGATCCAGGGGAACTACGAATATCAGACGGGCTTTCAGATAATGGATCACTTCGAAAAGAAGGGTTTAGACCATAAAGAAGTTGAAATGGTATTAGTAGGTAACCACGCGCCATTTAGCTGGGGTAAATCTGCTGAAAAAGCTGTATACAATAGTGCGGTTCTGGAAGCAGTAGCACATATGGCTTATCTTACCGAACAAATCAATCCTCAGGCCAAGCGGTTACAGGATTCGCTAATAAAAAAACATTTTGAAAGAAAACACGGCCCTGATTCCTATTATGGCCAATAAGTAATTGACTCAAATCACTACTATTCAATAATTAATTATATATGATCGATCTTAAAATATTTGAAGTTTGGTTTATAACCGGAAGCCAGGATTTATACGGAGAAGAAACTTTAAAAAAAGTAGCAGAGCATTCACAAGAAATTGTAAGAGGACTAGATACCTCAGGTAAAATACCTGTACGTATAGTTTTCAAGCCAATTGTTAAATCATCAGAAGAAATTTACGCCACGATACAGGAGGCAAATTTGGCAAAGAATGTGATTGGTATAATCACATGGATGCATACTTTTTCCCCTGCCAAGATGTGGATACGCGGTTTAAGTATTTTGCAAAAACCGTTGTTGCACTTACACACCCAATATAACCGTGATATTCCGTGGAGCAGTATTGATATGGATTTTATGAACCTGAACCAAAGCGCGCATGGCGACAGGGAGTTTGGATTTATGGTATCGCGGATGCGTAAAAATCGTAAGGTAGTGGTTGGGCATTGGCAAGATACCGAAGTATTGAGCCAGATAAGCGTTTGGACACGTGCAGCCGCTGCCTGGTATGATTGGCAAGGCGCCAAGTTTGCCCGTTTTGGGGACAACATGCGTTTTGTAGCGGTTACGGATGGCGATAAAGTTGAAGCAGAATTAAAATTCGGGTTCTCTGTTAATACTTACGGGATAGGTGATCTGGTGGCTGTAATAAATGGAATAAGCACGACGGAAATCGATCAGCTAATAAATGAATATGAAGCTACATATACCATGAAGGCGGATCTGCATAAAGGTGGCGCCAGGCATAGTTCAGTTTATGAAGCTGCCAGGATTGAGTTAGGAATGAGAAAGTTTTTAAAAGACGGCGGCTTTAAAGGCTTTTCAGACACATTTGAAGACCTGCACGGTATGGCACAGCTGCCAGGCATCGCATCACAACGTTTAATGGAAGGTGGTTATGGCTTTGCTGGTGAAGGCGATTGGAAAACCGCAGCATTGGTACGTGCCTTTAAAGTGATGGGTAGTGGATTACCTGGTGGCAACGCTTTTATGGAAGACTATACCTATCATTTCGACCCGAATAACGCCTTAGTTTTAGGTTCACACATGCTGGAAGTTGATGCCTCATTGGCTAATGGTAAGGCAGCTTTAGAGGTACATCCCTTAGGTATTGGCGGTAAGGCCGACCCAGCAAGGCTGGTATTTAACGTGGCTGGCGGCGAAGCACTTAATGCATCTATTGTTGATATGGGCAACCGTTTCCGCTTATTAATAAACGAAGTTAAAGCTGTTGAGCCGCAAAATGATTTACCAAACCTGCCTGTAGCAAGGGTACTATGGAAACCATATCCGGATATGAAAACAGGCTGCGCGGCTTGGATATACGCGGGTGGCGCGCATCATACCGCATATAGCCAAAATTTAACTGCTGAACATTTACAGGACTTTGCTGATATAGCAGGAATTGAATTTGTACGTATTGGTAAAGACACTAAGCTGGATCAGTTCCGTAATGAGTTGCGCTGGAACGACGCAGCTTACAAGTAAAAGCTTTTATAAGCCTGCCTATGTGTTTAGATACTTAGCATAGGCAGGTTTTAATCTACTTGTTCTTAAAATTAAAATATCAGGTTGGTAGGGTTGGGGATCAAGTTCAAAAATGCCTGGAACTTGGCATAATAGTTTTGCATATTCAGCTGATAATAAAATGCACCTCTCCTTGATCCGGCTTTATCTTTCTCAGCTTGTTTAATCAATAACCCTGTAGCCAATATTCGTTTGCTGAAATTACGTTTATCAATAGTAGTGTTGTATACACTTTCGTACAGGCTTTGCAGCTGTGGAATGGTAAACCTATTGGGCAGCAACTCAAAAAGTATAGGATGTAGCGCCGCCTTATAACGAATGCGCCTTTGGGCCATTTCAACCATCTCCTGCTGATCAAATATAAGCTTGGGTATGCGTTTCAGCGAGAACCACTCAGGGTGATAATCTGTACTTATTTGCTTTTGATACTTGTTAATGTCTATTAGGGCAAAGTAGGCTGTAGATACGGTTCTTTCAACAGGATCTCGAAGCGGATTGCCGAAAGTGTGTAATTGTTCCAAATACATACCATCTAAGCCTGTCAACTGTTTAAGTATCCGGTTTGACGCCTGATCGAGACTTTCATCGGCTTCTACAAAGCCTCCCATGAGGCTCCACTTGCCCATTTCAGGTTCAAAACCCCGTTGTATCAATAAAATTTTTAAGTTATCACCGTCAAATCCAAATATTATACAATCTACTGCCTGTGTAAACCGACTTTGTTTAGAATATCTGATCATTTAAATGGTTAATCTTATCAAGGATGTACCTGCAAATTTAACATTTTCATTCATAGCTCAATGTAAATCTAAATACATTTAAGTGCTAATGATCCTAACAAAAACTAAATAAGATTAAGTGATATATTGATTGAATAAATAATACCTTATTGAATCGATTACAATGCATATTGGCTGTGATCCGTATCTATAAATTCCCATCTCAAAGGGCTGAACGCATCCACTAACATACCTTCCTCAAGGCAAACGCAACCATGTACAGTATAGGGCGGCGCATAATATCCATCACCTTTACTGATGATCTTTTTCGTATCGCCCATCGTCATCTCAAAAGTGCCGCTTTCCACGTAAGTTACTTGTGAATGGGCATGGTTATGTAATTGTCCACAGCTATCTTTCTCAAATTTAACCTTAACAAGCATTACTTTTTCGTCATATCCCAATACCTGTCTCTGTACACCAGCGCCAACTGTTTTCCAGTCGGATTTTTGCTCAAATTGAAATAAATTGCTCTGTATCATTTTAGTATGCTTTACTGTTTATTAAGATGCTTATAGCTTATTTAGATATTAATTAACCACTTTAATTTTTATAACCAATTTTTTTACTGTATCATATCCATCAACTTTGATGTTGGGGCGATGGGCATCAGGTGGAAAAAATAAAAAAAACTGACTTGGTGTTGCTATATAGTAAGTTCCGTCTGCGGTGTAATTAGCCGCGTCTTTGGCTGGGTTATAAGGTTTAATTATAGTAGCGGTGCTTACCGGTGCTACACCAATCTTTTCCTCTCCACTGATAACATATTGTAGGTCGACATATTTTTGATGTGATTCCCATTTTGCAGTTTCTAATGTTTTAGAAGGATTATTGGTAATAGTTGCATAAGCATTTTTGTCATCTATCGGATAATTTCCCGGAGCAAGATTTTTTAAATCCTGATTTTTCATGAAAGCGAATACCTTGTCCCAAACGGTTTTGTTAGTGTTGTACTGTTTGTAAAATTCCATAGCATTAACAGAAGGACTTACATCTATCAACAAACCATTGCTCCAGGTTTTACTTTTTACCCATTGCTCAGCGGCTTTTTGATCAGTTTGAGCCAATACTATATTTTTCATTGCAAAGAAATTTAGAAAAATTAAGGTTATGATGATAGTTTTTTTTATTCTCATGATTATAAAGGGCTAAATAGGACTTAGTGTTCCTGTATGAATTATTAATGCAATGTTTATTTTTCAATATTACAACGTATTACTTTTAAATTGAAGTAAGTTAGCGTATATATCTACGCAAACGTTGGAGTGAAATCAAATAGACATAGTGTGTTCGGGAAGCGACAGAAATGAGCGATATATTATGTGTTATGCAAGGATAGTTGTAGGTGTTAACTAAATTAAGAAGAGCTATTCCTAATTGAAATAGCTCTTCTTAATTTAATGACCTCCCTAAGGGGAAGGGGAGAATTAATTATCTCCAGTATCCTCTATGCCATGCATAACCTCGTGGGCCATGATACCAACTGCCTGCCACCCAAACCCTTCCGGCACGAGGGCGAGCCCAATGCCCTGGCCTGCGTACATAAACGCCGCCGCTCCAAACCCAGTCACCATCAATCCAAATTGCACCCGGGTATGGGGCACCAGGTCTCACATAAACAGTTTCTGCTGGTTGGCTACTTACATAATATTCACCGGCACAGGCTGACATAAATAGAGAACCAGCTAATGCTGTCATGATCCCTAATTTTTGTAATGTTTTCATAAGTATTTTTTTGGTAAATAATAAGTATGGACAAATAACTACCAAAAAGGTTTAAAAATCTATTTGTTGAACTTGTCTGCAACAATCAGTTCTTTACTACCTGTTGCGTATTTATAAAACCCGCTACCCGATTTTACGCCCAAGTGGCCGGCCGCTACCATATTTACCAAAAGAGGACAAGGCGCATATTTATGATTGCCAAAGCCGCTATGCAATACATTTAATATGGCTAAACAAACATCCAACCCTATAAAATCCGCAAGTTGCAACGGCCCCATAGGATGCGCCATTCCTAATTTCATTACAGTATCTATCTCATAAACGCCTGCGACGCCTTCGTAAAGCGTATAAATAGCTTCATTTATCATCGGCATTAAAATACGGTTAGCTACAAAGCCGGGGTAATCATTTACTTCTACCGGTACTTTATTCAGGGTTTCAGATAATCGCATGATGGTACTGGTCACTTCATTCGTAGTGGCGTAACCCCTTATTACTTCAACCAGTTTCATTAACGGCACCGGATTCATAAAGTGCATGCCGATAACATTCCCAGGGTTCTTAGTTACCGAAGCAATTTGTGTAATGGATATAGATGACGTATTCGAGGCTAATATCACCTTATCGCTACATAACTCACCTAACTGCTTGAACAAACCAAGTTTTATTTCCCTATTTTCTGTAGCCGCTTCAATAACCAGGTCAGCATTTTGTACTGCATCTTTTAAATCTGTATATGTTTTAATATGACTTAACGTATCATTTTTTACCTGCTCGTCTATCGTGTCTTTCTTTATCTGTCTGTCAAGGTTATTTGTTATGGTTTGCAGGGCGCGATTTAATGCAACCTCGTTGATATCTACCAGAGAAACATTAAAACCGTGTTGTGCGAATGTGTGTGCAATGCCATTACCCATAGTCCCTGAACCTATAACTGTAATATTCTTCATGATTTATTTATTGGCTTATAATGTTTTGAAACTAATACTTTATTGGTAATTTACAATGTGATAAAATCGCCTGCTTTTATTATGAGGTCTTTATCTACCGTCTTAAATTCAGGCAAATGCCCCAGCAATTTTAACCCGGTGTAATTTAAAATATAACTTTCCGAGTTTTCATCGACCTTTCCGTTAAATATAATTCCGGCTATTTTAATATCATATTGTTTTAATATAGCCGCAGATAATAAAGTGTGATTAATACTTCCCAGGTAATTTTGCGAAACTAGCACTACCTCCACATCAAGCTTTTTTATTAGGTCGATCATCAAATCATCATCATTCAAAGGCACCATCAAGCCGCCTGCTCCCTCAATCAACAAGCGGTTATTAGTTTCTGGGGTGATGATTTTATTCAGGTCGATGGTAATCCCGTCTATAGCCGCTGATTTATGCGGAGAATATGGCTGCGTTAACCTGTAAGCTTCGGTGTGAAAAGTAGAGTTATCATTCGATACCAAATTCTTTACTTTTAAGGTATCACTATCATCTAAATCTCCCGACTGTATGGGCTTCCAGTAATCGCTTTTTAGTTTTTCTGTCAATACTGCCGAAACAATAGTCTTACCTATCCCGGTACCTATTCCTGTAATAAATAACGTCTTATCAGGCATTTATTAATTCGTTTATGTTTTTAGTTAATAAATTAATTTCATCAATGGTATTATATGCATGTAGGCAAATTCGTAACCTCTCAGTGCCTGCCGGTACAGTGGGGCTTAGGATTGCGCGTACGTCTAATCCTTTAGCTTGTAAATATACAGCGGCTTCTCTGGCCCGTCCGTTATCATTTAACAATAGGCATTGTATAGCGCTATTACTTTTTAACAGGGAAGATGGCTGGGTCAACCCATTCTTAAATAACTCAATATTATTTTTCAGCGCTTCAATAATCTCATCCGAATACTGTAGCATCCGGTAAGCCATTTTAATCGAAGCTATCTGGTGTACCGATGCGGCGGTAGTATAGATAAAAGACCTGGCAAAGTTGATCAAGTAATTCCTTAATGAATTACTCCCCAAAACAATAGCGCCATGGCAACCTAATGCTTTACCAAATGTTATCACCCGTGCAAATATCCTGTCTTCAACCCCAAGCTCATTGATTAATCCTTTTTTATGTAGGCCTATGGCATGAGCTTCATCAACTATTAAAGCAGCATTGTATTTTTCTGCAAGATGCAGTATATCTAATAGAGGAGGATTATCACCGTCCATGGAATACACACTTTCAATCGCCACATAACAATTGCCCTTAGCCTGCTTTAACTTAATCTCCAGACTCTCTAAATCATTATGCTTAAAGGTATACCGGTTGGCATGACTTAGGCGCGCACCGTCAATAATAGAGGCATGTATCAGTTCGTCAGTAATAATAGTGTCGCCACGTCGCGCGATACAAGAAAATAATCCAACATTAGCATCATAGCCCGAATTAAAGACTAATCCTGCCGGGGTATTATGAAAGCATGCTATTTCACTCTCCAATTCTTCAGTATACTGTAAGTTACCCGATAACAGCCTCGAACCAGTAGATCCATTTAAAATCAAGTGCAGGTTATTTAACTCATCGTCAATATTATTTTTCAATTCTAATGACCGGGCGAAGCCCAAATAATCATTCGAGCAAAAATCGACAAGTGAATTCTCCAGCTTGAGCGTCCGGTAGGAGCTACCCAACTTGCGCTCTGCCAATTGTTGTTCAATAAATGCTTCAAATGATTTCAACTGGTAAAAATTTCTGCTAAAATAAAGAAAGCGCCCCGATATTATCGGGGCGCTTTCTTTATTAATTTAAATCTTCGGAGACTTAGTTGCCACCACCGCCACCATTTTGCATTTTGGCGCGCATGTCATCCATCATTTTTTTGTAAGCCACTTTTTGGTCATCAGTAAGTATGGCTTGTATTTTTTGATTAGCTGCCATCATTATCGGGCGCATTGCTTCTCTGTCGCCACCAGCATTTTTTACACTGTCTCTTTGCGCAGCAGAAGTTTTTAAAATAGCTGTGATTTGAGTTGTTTGATCATCAGATAGTTTTAACTGGGTTTGCATTGCTTTAGCCCTATCCTCGGGACTCATTCTCATTCCGCCGCCTTGCTGTGCATGGCTCGCTGCTGAAATTCCTATAACGAAGCAGCACATTAACAAAAATTTTTTCATCGCTTAATTTTTAGTTTTTATGTTTTATAGTTAGTATGATAAAGATAACAGGTATTGGTTTAATAACGCTCGTGTAACTTAATTGTTGCTAAAAATTAAGCATAATAAAAAAGCCCTCAACTGTTATGTTAAGGGCTTTACCGAATACTCTCAATTAATTCTTTTGTTGCAAGTTGGATATTGACCGCTGCATTTGCGCCATCATGCTAGTAAGGCTTTCCATTGTAGGTTCAGGAGCGGGTAGGGGCATTTGAGTTGAGATATAGGCTTTAGCTTTCCAAAGCTCTAAAACATCTTCGCCGCTTATTTCATACGGCTCATATACCGGATTGTCTGATATTAGTTTCAATTTTTTATCAGCCTTAAATTTGCTTCCCATACGTTTATAAACCACCCCTTCGCTTTTTGATACGATAACATATGTTTCGCCGCTTTTTACGTCACCCCAGTTTTCCGCGTATTCGCCTATAATAATAGTGCCTGATACTAATGGCAACATGGAGTCTCCCTTTATCTCAAAAGCACGATATGTGCCTTGCTTAAACATTGGCAAATAAAACTTTGGCAATTGGGCCACATATTCGGGGTCAGCATAACCATTTAAATAGCCTGCACTGGCTTTTAAAGGCACCAATTCTATATTTTCATTGTCATCTTTATCAACAGATATGCTTAAAATGCGCAAATTGCCTTTTGGTGCAGGCGCCCATTTATCATTTATGGTTTCTTTTATAAAATCATCAATACTAATTTCAAAAAATGTTGCTATGGTTTTTAGCAATTCGTATTTGGGTTCGGCTCTTTCTTCCTCGTAGGCACCTACTAATGAACGTTTGATACCTACCTGATCTGCAAACTGTTGCTGTGTTAAACCCTTCTTTTTTCGAAGAAATTTAATATTTGATGAAATAATTGACATAAAATTTGGAATTGCTAAATTTATTAGTAATTTTATGCTCATAAAGTTAGTAATATTTTTTCAAACACCAAATTTATTGTCAAATGAAACGGTTTATCTATATTATCACAGACAGAAACAGGAACAATTTACATGTAGGTTTAAGCTCAGATCTGGTTAAAACTTTAAAGTTTTACAGTGATATGCCTACTTTATTTTTTGACAGCGCACAGCAACTTAACCGTTTAGTTTATTTTGAAGAAATCAATAACGAAGAAATGGCGATGGAAAGGTTTAAACAGGTAAGTACTTACACACGCCCCCAAAAAGAAAAAATGATCAGACCTGTTAACCCTGATTGGGTCGATCTGACCATTGGCTTGAACTTTGAAAGCAAGTTGCGTACAAGGCCGCAAATCCGTCCTTCAGTTAGCAATTTCAGGAGAGCGGTTACTTCGTTTTAACGAATATAAGTGCGCCTGAATTCATACAATAACGTTTACCACCGCGATCAGCAGGTCCGTCATCGAAAACGTGACCCAAATGTAAGCCGGTGCTTTTTTCAATAACTTCATCACGGTCCATACCGTAGCTGTCGTCTTTTACAATTTCAATTTTGCTCATATCGGCGGGTTTAACAAAACTTGGCCAGCCTGTTCCGCTATCAAACTTATCCTCCGAAGTAAATAATACTTCGCCTGTCGCAGCGCTTTTGTAAACGCCTTTTTGATGGTTTTCGTCATAAGCATTGTGGAAAGGTGGTTCAGTGCCTCGATTAACCATTATCTCGTATTGGTTTGGCGTAAGGATAGCTTTCCATTGCGCTGGAGTTTTACTTATCTTTCTGTGCTGAAGAATTTTTGCGTTGTCCTGGGCATTAATATTTTGACAACCGAACAATGTTACTATGCTTACAAGCATTACAGCTAAAATCGATTTTTTCATTTTTTGGATATTTATATAGAAACGCATTTAATTATGCACCACTCATCTGTAAACAAAATACGCTTAAAAGGCTTAAACGGTTTGTCAATATAACGTATAATAATTTACAGATATTTTCAACTTAGTCGGGTGACAAGATGTTTCCTTACACTGTTATTAACGAAATTTAGTTAATATTATTTATTAGAAGTAAACTGTAGATATTTATTTTTTGGTAGCAGAACAGAATCTATTACAAACATATCAGTATTACCCTCTTTAACATTAAATATCTTGATAGTACTTTCGCAGCCATTATTGTCAGACAAAACAATGTTACGATTCACATTTATAGTGGCAATAAGAGTAGTTCCAGCAAGAGTTCTGAATGTAGCTTGACCGCCTCCATCATGTATGGCTTTCGCGATATCTTTCGCGGTTAATTTTCCGGATATGATATGAGCATCTAAAGTAGTTATTAATACGGACTTATTTGAAGAAGTTAACAAGCTATCAATTTTTTGTACTGAAAATTTATCAAACGCCTTATCATCCGGGGCAAATATGGTAAGTGGTTGTCCATCGAAAATATTGTTCAGTCCGGCTGCATTAATGACTTTTATAAAAGTTGAAAGGTCTTTTTTTGAAGCCGAAGTTAATGTGTCGATATGGGCTTGCGCATGTAAGCCCAGGCAACTTAAAACTGTGATTGTTACTAAAAGTATCTTTCTCATAATAATTGTGATACCCCTGATACGGAATTCTACTGCTGAGGGTTGTCTTTTGAATCGTCGGGTGATACAACTGCCGGTGTACCGCCCGTTGTATCAACTGGTACAGCTGTACTATCGGTAGATGTAGTATCTGTAGAAATATGCGGCGATGGGCAATTGTACTCTTTAGTTATTTTAACCCAAGGCTTTGGATATGGCCCCCAGGTGTAACCAGATTTAGGGTCAGCATAGACTTTTTCCATAAAACGGGCAAAAATAGGTAAAGCAGTATGCGATCCCTCGCCATTTTCAGAAGTTGTGAAGTGCACGCTTCGGTCATCGGCACCTACCCAAACACCGGTAACCAAGTCTTTAGTAATACCCATATACCAACCATCAACATAATGTGACGATGTGCCTGTTTTGCCGCCGATTTGGTTGTCCTTTTTCCATAAACCAGGGTATTCCCATAAAGCTTGAGATGTGCCTCCTGGTTCTTCCATACCACCACGAAACATATAAAGCATTAACCAGGCTGTTTCTTCACTCAATACTCTTTGGCTATTCAAAGTGAATGTAGCTAATACATTTCCATCCTGATCAGTGATTTTAGTTACTAATAGCGGATCTATCTTAACCCCTTTATTCAAGAAGGTACTATAAGCACGCACCATCTCGTAAACCGAAACATCATTCGAACCTAATGAAACGGAAGGAACTGACTTCAACGGGCTTTCAATACCTAATTTATGCGCATATTCTACAATTTTATCCCAGCCAACTTGTTGGGTTAACTGCGCTGTTATAGAGTTTACTGATTTGCCCATCGCCCACCGCAATGACATTTCCTGATAAGTGAATTTGAAATCAGCATTGTTTGGTTGCCAAACTTCGGGCTTTCCGTTATCCATATAATTAATGGTGACCGGTTTATCTGTAAACTTATCGCAAGGGGTAAAGCCATTATCTATAGCTGTTACATATGCAAACGGTTTAAATGTTGATCCCGCCTGGCGTTTAGCCTGGTTTACGTGGTCATAATTAAAATACTTATAATCTATACCGCCAACCCAGTCCTTAATATAACCGGTTGAAGGCTCAATTGTCATCATACCGGTATTTAAAATACGGGCATAATATTTTAATGAGTCGACGCTGGAGAACGTAGTGTCTTTTTCACCGTTCCAGGTAAATACCGTCATCCGTTTTTTTGTGGTGAAATATTTATTAATAGCAGTGGTATCGCCTTTATATCTCTTCTGTAGTAGCTTATAAATCGGTAAGCTTTGTTCACCTTTGAGTACAAAATCTTTGATCTCATTGCCTTCAAAATCGCGCCAAGGGTTTTTCTTACCCCAAAGCTGATCAAAGCGTTTTTGTAATACTTTCATCTTTTCAGCAACGGCTTCCTCAGCATACTGCTGCATTTTTGAATCAATGGTCGTATAAATCTTTAATCCGTCAGAGTAAAGGTCGTATCCATTGTCCTTGCACCATTTTTTTAGCCATTTCTCGACCGCTTCACGCAGATAGGAATCACCCTGACCTTCATCATCAACATAATTTAAATTAAGGTTTAATGGAAGATTAACATTGGCTTCGTATTCAGGTTTAGTCAATTTGCCATATTTTTCCATTTGACTTAAAACCGTATTACGCCTTGCTAATGATTTATCAGGATTGTTAATCGGGTTATAAGTAGAGGTTGCTTTAAGCATACCAATAAGCGTTGCTGCTTCAGCGGGATTAACTTTATCGGGCGTTTTATCGAAATATTTTAATGTGGCGGTTTTTATACCATAAGTATTGTTGCCGAAAGGCACCGTATTCAGGTAAAGCTCCAATATTTCCTGTTTAGTATAAACGTGTTCAATTTCAAGCGCAGTTAGCCACTCTTTACATTTATAAACGACTGTACTTAATATAGGTACATGTTTAATAAGCCCTTGCGATTTACGTTTACGTGTTTCGAAAAGGTTTTTTGCAAGCTGCTGTGTTATTGTACTTCCACCGCGTTTATCGCCTTTTGCTGTTGATAGCATGCTCGTAAGAAACGAGTAAAGATCGATACCATGATGACTGTAAAATCTAACATCTTCTGTGCATATCAACGCATTAATAAGGTTGGGGGATATGTCCTTGAAAAGCACGGGCGAGCGGTTTTCTTTATAATATTGCCCTATTAGTTTACCGTCGGCAGTGTATAGCTGTGAACCTACAGACATGCTTGGATTTTTTATGTCATTCATATCAGGCGAATAGCCAAATAACCAAAGGAAGTTAACCTCTATAGCGCAAAAGAATATGATGATAAAATATATAAGTATCAGAAAATACCTGAGAAATCGGTTTTTTATACGATTGAACATTTACTAAGATGTAGTTTATGGC
The DNA here is from genome assembly GCF_013408825.1 of Mucilaginibacter tundrae. Lineage (GTDB taxonomy): Bacteria > Bacteroidota > Bacteroidia > Sphingobacteriales > Sphingobacteriaceae > Mucilaginibacter. The sequence continues at coordinate 233,397 of NZ_JACCBZ010000003.1, read as the reverse complement.
GTTAAATATAGCCAGCTTTGATGAATATTAAGAACGCAATTATAATAGGTAAATTTTATAGTCGCAACTAAATTAGTTTACACAATATTTATACAACTTGTATGTAACTTAAAAATTACCTTAAAGTTGACTTGCGTTAGTCGATAAACATTTAAATTCTCCAATAAGTTTTAACTAAGATATTAGCATTAAAAGTATTTGTCAAGCGTAAGGCCATAGGTAAATATGAGGTTATCGCTTTGTGTGATACTCATTTTATTATAGTTAAGCGTCGTAGTAAGGCTTATCCACTTTCGTAGTTTTATGCCTAGTGTTGTGGTTGTACGAATAATATAATCATTACCACGGGAAAAAGAGTTTTGCAAAAAATTACTGCCATCCAACGTAAATAAATCTGATGCAAAGTGAAATTGTAAACGAAATGAATTTCTATAAGTATGATAATTATTTATTACAACCAAATCACTCTGATCATAAAGTACACCATCACTTAAATTTACGTAAGCATTTTTTTTATCTATAAAACTATAGGCTATGCCTCCACCAGCTAATATTTGATTGTTGATTTTTAGGGAATAACTTGTATTGTAGTTAACTAATCCCCAATAATAAAAGTGAGGAAATGTTTTGTATAGGTTGAAAACCAACGAAGAAGAGTAATCATTATTGGTAAGCAAATTATTTTGTTTGCCATATATCCAACTATTGGTTGAGCTGAGTGAAAAATCCTTTTGCTTTATGGCAAAACTAAGCGCATTGTTTAATAAATAAGCTTTACTATCATCAGTTTTATTTATAGAACCTGTTGAGGCAATGTTTAAATGAGGTAACAATATCGCAGTTGGGACAAGTTGATTTAATTAATAATTTCAGGTATATGACTTCTAATTGATATCACACCATTTTCCATTCCACAATAAACCCTTTGTTCATATTTAGTACCGATTAAATCATTATAAGTAAATACAAAGTGAAATAGAAATGGAATTCTATTTTCATAATTTGGATTCCTTATAAGAAAATGAACTTCTCCATGTCCATTATACTTTATAAGACTTGGTTGTGATGCAAACCAATCCAGCATCTCTGCTTGTGGATTTTCAGGGAGATGGAACTTGTAGTTTATCGCAACATTATCGCTTAAATTCTTTACACTCACAGAAAGTATTTCTGAGTTCTTTTTCATCTTGTGTGAAAACCTATTTTCATCTTCATCGTTAAAAGAACAATATTGAATTTCAGGTTTAAATTGTTCTCTTAAACGTATCTGCTCAATTTCTAAGAATCTATTCTGAGCATGTTGTACATCTTTTTGTGACCGCAGTGTTCTATAAAGAAATATTGCTGTAAAAAAGGTAACTATTACCATTACCCAATCGGATACTGTACCCCATACGTCAGCCGGAAAAGGATATTGAAACATGCTCATTTATTAAGGTTTAGAGTATTAGGTAAATATACTATAAATGAATAACGGTATTAGTAGAATCTAAACCAAAACAATTAGATATAACTTTTGAAAGGATTAAGCAGTTAGTGAGTAAGTAATAATGTATTTTTTATTCTGTTTATTTCAGCATTTGATAAAATGCCATAATTTAATATCTGCTGATGTTCACGAAGGTATTTGTTAGATATTTGAATAAATTCATCTGGAACATGCTCCAATCTAGATAAATTCGCTATATCAACTTTTTCACCATTAAAAATTGATTGAAAATACCTTCTATTTGTATTTCCATTACTTAGTAATAAATCGAAAACTATCTGACCCTGAAATTTTTTGGCTTTTAACTCTTCGTTAACAAATGGCAACAAGCAATCGAACCTTGTTGAATCATTTCCGATAACAAAGTAGAAAAATCTATTAATTTTCTTTATTGAATATGGCTTTTGTATATTCACTTTTTATTTTGTAGCACTTTACTATAAGTAGTTTCAATAATTGAAAAAACCTCATCAATTATTTCTACCGCTTGCTGTTTCTTAGTTAATATTTGTGTTGTATTAATGGTTCCATCAATATGGAATAATGCATGTCGTTTGTCTTTATAATAAAGATATGATTCTTCTACAGCATCTATTACGTCTTTATTGTTTATTTGTTGTGTAATTTTTTCATGTACCTTTACAGTTTTATCTGATTGCGTTTCTATAAAGCTCCCCATATTGGCATTACTTTCAATAGTTATGCCATTATCAGACATTAGCTTTTTTAGATAACCCTCCAGTCCTCTTAATACGGGGAAAGCAAAAGCAGAGTAATCCGTCAGATTAATACTTAAAGATTTTAATGCAATTGATGGGCTTAAAATGGCTATTAACGTTTCACCTAAATAAGAATATGCATTAGGTAAAATGTGTTTTAATTGAATTAATACTTCATCTGTGGTTGTGTCAGCTTCATAACATTTAAGTTGCATTTCAATTACTTCTTTATAAGGAAGTAATTCAGTTAATAACTCAATAACTATTGATTTCAAAATGATGCTTGAACCCTGAACCTGCAATGACCCACTATTGTAATGGTTTAAGAAAAGAGAACCACCATATTTCCACTCAATCTTATATTGAGTACCCAACAAAAGCATTTGAGAATATAATTAACAATATCATTTATAAATAAAACTTAACCTTTATCATCCATTTTTATATGAAAGTAGAAGAAATATATAAACAAGCTTTAGCTGAAATCAATTACATCAGGGAAACCAATGGACTTCAAGGATTAGTATTTTCAATTACGACTTCGCCAAATCAAGTTTATGGTGCCTTAAAAAAATCACCTAAAGTCACTTTTTGGTATTCACCTCAATCAGGTGAAATGCAAAAGATTTATGAAAGGATTGTTAAAGAATTGGTTTTACCAAGTGATGGTACTCCTCCGGGTCAATTTCTTTATATTCAAGTAACCAATTGGTATTAATAGAGTTTTCTTGCGCATATTGCATTAATAATTTTCGGTCATAATTACGTATTGCTATGGCATTATTTAAAGCTGTTTCCGTACATCCCTCTTTCAACAACCATTCGTTAATAAATTCTGCATCATAACCGTTATCAATTTGATTAATAAGAAGTAACATCCATGCAATATTACTTAGGCGCATATAATTATCGCCTTTAAATTCTATCTCTAAAATTTTTGTATCAGTAAGCATAAGTTAATCATTTATGCTTAAAGTTATAGTATAAAAGTAAAATTGTAAATAACATAATGCCCGACTAATCACCGGGCATTTTTTATGCCCCATATTTTCAGTATTTTTAAAAATGCAAAACCTTAACCCATTACAAAAACTTGACCTTGTTTTAAATTTCTACAGAGAAAAAGAGGATGTCGTATATTCAAGTATGATGATATATACTGAACTTACTAATTCTGGAAAAATGCCTAAAGCCGATGAAATATTAATGATAGTTAGACGATTGGAAAAAGATGGATATTTAGATTTTATTAAAATTTATGAGGAAAAATTTTATAGAATAACCTTCGATGGATTCCTTTTTCACGGATACACAAAACAAGCTCAAATAAATATAACAAATGAGCAACTCAAATTAGATGTAATATCTACTAATAAAAGAAATGAACAGTCCCTTCGTTACGCCACATGGTTAGCTGGATTTGGAAGCACTGGATTATTAATATGGGAAATTTTGAGAAGAATTTTTCATTGGGCATAAAAATTTGTAACTATTGTAAATCTGAAACCATCAACCAACCTGTTTTATCAATTTGTTCTGTTCCTAATAAATAACAACACCGGACACTAAGCTTATCAGCACTTACCTCTAAAACATAAATATCACAGCCACCACTTACTAATAGGTTTTTATGTCTCACATAATCCCCCGGTTTAATTTCTTTATTCATAAAATAAAGGTAAGTGGTAACTTAATAAGTTGGGAGCGAAGAAAAGACAGCTATGCGTTACTATACAGTTATTCTACTTATAGACTTGTAAAATTTTTATTTGGAGATTATATTTGATTAGTAACTTGTCCCAACTGCGATATTGTTACCTTAAATGATAGTGTGTTGTATCATTAAACTGTGCGCGTGCGGTAATCGAAGCAAGAATCAATAATATCAGCGTAAAAGAATGTTTCATTCAACAGAGATAAAATCTTATAAATAAAATCGTACCGCTATTGTTTGAAATAAATGAATTAAGCTTGATTATTCTCTTTGCTTTTTATTTCAGCTCTTTTGGGATCAAAATTAACCCCTGGTGTAAGCCAGTAGAGCAAAACAACCCTAGAATATCTGAAATGGAATGGAGATAATACAACAGCCACCCCAAATAGTACGCCCAAATACAACCACGGAGAATTACTGCCAGTTAAAATATGTAATCCTAATGCCACGGTAACCATCTCAGCAACATTCATAGCATAGCTTACAAACATGGCTACATAAAAATAACCAGGTTCGATCTCGAAGGTAAAGCCGCAATGCGGACACGCAGTGTTCATTTTTTGTGTTCCGAAACTATACATGGCACCGGAAAACATATTGCCGGTACGACACTTTGGGCATTTAGCACGTAGTGCTGCCTGAAATTCTGATGGTATTTTTCGATCTGACATTTGAAATGTTTCCATAATTATTTTATAAATTGTTTCCTGAATTCTTCCGGCGTTATACCGGCTTGTTTTTTAAAAAACTTTGTAAAGTAGGAGTTGTCAGCAAAATTTAAATGATTGGCAACCTCTGTAATACCCAATTGTGGGTTGACCAGCAAACGTTTGGCTTCTAAAACTACACGGTTACGAATAACTTCACCTGCAGGTATACCTAAAAGATCATTACACAGTGCATTTAAATGATTAGGAGTAATGTAAAGTAGTTCGGCGTAATCTTTTGGTAACCTATTGTTTATGTAGTTTGTTTCAATGAGATTTCTGAAGCTTTTTAGTAAGGTTAAATTATAAGGGTTTACTTGTTTTAATTGAGGCGTGATAACAGTTCGACCTATCAAAATAAAAAGCTCTAATAAAAGCAACCTAACCATATCAAGGGCTGCACGTTGATTTTCTACATTCTCACTTAACAGGTCCTCGAAAAGACGAATTAGCTTTATTCTTAGATCTTCTTCAACATTAATCACTGCTTCATTTGCGTTGCCACTAAAAAAGGGGAATTGTTCCAGGTAATCTGGTTTCAGTAAAAAGGATTGAAAAAATTTAGGTGAAAAGTTTACTACATAGCCGTCAACCTTTCCCTCAAAAGCCCAATGATGTACCTGACCCGGCACCATAAAATAAATTTGGTAAGGCTTTACTTCGAATTTTTGAAAATCTATGGTTTGACTTCCTGAGCCTTCAGTAAAAAATACCAAATGATAAAATGTATGCTTGTGTGCCTGCTGTAAATTTTTATGAATTTTAAGGTAAGGCAAAAATTGGCTGATCAGAATATCGTCCTGCTTAAATTCGGCTATGTGGCCAATATCATAAACCGGAAACCTATCTTTTACCATATACAAATTTACATCAAAAGTGCTGTTTGTAATGGTAATAATAGTGCTATTAATGGTATTAATTACTGATTTATATCACTTTATTGATTGTCCTATAATTTTCTTTCGTAGTACTAAGGGTACAAACAAAAAAGCCACTGTTATTACCAGTGGCTTTAAATTAATCAGCTAAATAATACCGGTAACTGCTGTTGTGTTGCATTTTTTGCTTCACACGTTCAATGCTGGTTTCAATATCTTCCTGGTGTTTTTTGTCTATCACTTCAATAAATGCACTTTGGTATTCATTTATAGCAACCGCCCAGTTTTTGTTCTTCTCAGCATATAAGCCCAAAAGATTATGTATAGATGCTGCACTTACTCCCGCAATAGTTAAGGCTTTTGCTGCAACTTCGTTTACCTTTTTATCCATATTTAAAAAAACAATTAAATGCAGATAGTGATGATATACATCAGGAAATGATGGTTCCAATTCTGCACAAGTTTTAAAATGATAGCCTGCGGCTTGGTAATCCTTTATTTCGTAATAAAATATTTTTCCTAGTTGGTAATGAGCGCGGGCATGTAAAGGGTCGTTATTGATGATTTCATTCAGTAATTTTAAGCCTTTAGGGTTTTCGCCATAGTTTATCTCATCAACAGCTTGTAGGTATTTTTCTTCAATAGTATAATATGTGTCCATGATTTTTATGTATTTCCTGACGGCATTGCGCTGCTCAGGGTATTAAATAATGTGTAACGTGAAAATCGTCGCTGTATGATTGTATTAAACAGGACTAGAGAAGGGTTGAACAAATACATACCTCTTCTGCAGCGATACCATCATCGGTCGCTTATAATTTTTGCAGAATGAATTTAGAAGTAGCATTTCTTTTATTTTTTACAAAAATACACTTAAAATGTGATTCTACAAAAAACACAAGGAAACATGAGGTTAGGCTTACAATGCTAAAGATTTATAAGCCCGCATGGACGAAATAAAAAAAGGCTGTACTAAGCTGCAATTGGATTGGTTACCTTAAGGTTCTCTATCAGGTAATTATTCATTAGCTCTTTTTCAGACATTAAGACGCTGAAATCGTCAAACTTAACGCCTTCTTCAAATGGGTATACAGTATAACCTCTTTTGTTTGGGTCGTATGCGCCGAGTTCAAAAATCTCTTCTTGTTTTTTGCCTTTTATTTTCGCGCCTTGCACTAATTGATAGGCATCAGTTATATATTGAAATTCATTGTTCTTCATAGTACAATACCGAATACAATTACTTTGCCAAAAGATGTTGACTGCTATCCAAACCAATTATAAAGATCATTTTGCTTTAGTTCAGCCTTCTTTTCGGTATTAAGATCTTTAACAATAATTCCTTCTCTCATCTGTATAATCCGGTTACCATAATTATAAGCATCTTTTAGATTATGAGTAATGAGTATGGCGGTTAGCTGAAAATCTTTAATGAGCTTATCCGCGGTTTTCATCACAATTTCTGCTGAACGCGGATCAAGCGCAGCAGTTGGTTCGTCTAGTAATAGAACCTTACAACTGTCCATAATACTCATCAACAATGTCAATGCCTGTCGTTGCCCGCCTGATAATGTACCTATTGGTTGCTCTGTCTTATTTTCCAGGCCCATTCCCAAAGTTGCTATTTTATCTTTCACCAGCTTTTTAAAAGTATCATCAACCCCGACTGATAAGCCTTTTGGCTTGGTGCGAATGGCCGCCAAACGGAAGTTATCTATTATACTAAGATCGGACGCTGTACCGCTTACCGGGTTCTGAAAAACGCGCGCTATCCATTGGCTACGTTTATGATCGGGTAGGTTGGTCACATCGTTGCCATCAATATTGATTGTTCCCGAAGATGGAAGAACGCTCCCTGCGACAAGGTTTAACAAAGTGGTTTTGCCTGATCCGTTTGAGCCTACGATCACTAAAAACTCACCATCGTTTGTTTTTAGGTCAATACCGTTTATAGCATCAACCTGATTGGCTTTGCCTTTATTAAAAACTTTATGAATTTGGTTTATCTCTATCATGCTGATCTGTTAAAGGATAAACGGGGTAAACTTACGATCAGCAACACAAATACGGCCGTTACGAGCTTTAAAAGCGTGGCGTCAATACCAATACTCAGCGTAAAGGCCAAAACAAACTGGAATATAATAGCGCCTGAAAGCACTAGCAAAAGACTAATCCATACAGAAGTGACCTTAAACCAGTTTATGAATGCTTCGGCTATAATTACCGAGCCCAAACCAATTATTACTATACCTATACCCATACTAATATCTGCAAAGCCCTGGTATTGTGTCATTAAATAACCACTTACGGCAGTTAAAGCATTGGCAATGGCTAACCCTGTAATTTTCATACGATCCGTGTTTACACCTAGCGCCCTTATCATGGTTTCGCTGTTTCCGGTGGCCCGCATTGCAATACCGAAGTCGGTTTTAAGTAAGTAGCCAATAAGCAGGGTGATTATTAGCACAAAAAGAAGTAGTATGAATAGTGTGTTTTGATTTGTATTACTTGCCAGGTTTACTAAGCTAAATATCGTTGGCAATGCATTCAATGGTAAATTTGAACGCCCCATCAACGTTAAATTGATTGAATACAGTGCCGTCATTACTAAAATGCCTGCAAGCAGCGCGTTTATTTTAAGCTTGGTATGGATGATGCCCGTTAAAGCACCTGCAATAGCACCGGCTAAAATTACCGCAGGTAAAATGATATAACTTGGTTGGTTATTTAGTAATAACACCCCGGTAAAACCTCCGCCCAAGGTATAGCTGCCATCGGTTGTGATATCGGGTATATTAAATATCTTCATCGATATATAGATCCCCAAAGCAATTCCTGAAAAGCAAAGCCCTTGTAATAAAGCGGTAAGGTAAAAATCCATTTATTTAACTACTTCAAAATTAGGGGGCAGAGTAATATTGTATTTTTTAACCATTTCGGGGTTGTAGACACGTTTTCTTATTTTAACCATTTCTGGTTTTAATCCAGCGGTACTGTGTGTTTTTAGATATTGAGCAGCTTGCTCACCCGCCTGGTATCCCCATTGATAAATATCGGCGCCAAATGCCATTACCGCACCGCGCTTTACTAAACCAGCTTCACTGGTGAATATCGGTACATTTTTTTCATCGCAATTCTTTTTTATTGTTTCGAAGGATGCGAAAACTGTATTATCCGGGTTAGCAAAAAAAGCATCGATATCTTTACTCAACAGCGATTGCGTTACCAATTGCGCATCGGCAGATGAATTTAACGGTAGCGCGATAAGTGTAATATTAAACTTTTGGGACAAAGCTTTTATATACTGCATTGCATCGGCCGATTGAGGTTCACTTTGATTATAGATCATACCAATAACCAATTTGTGCCCTTTAGGCTTTAATACTGTTGGGATTACAGAGAATGAAGTATCAATATATTGCAGATCTTCAACAGCCCCAAATAGGTTTGCAGGTGCTTTGCCATTGGCATCCAAAACATTCATGCGTGCGGGAGTTGGCGAAACCATTTCGAAAATCGGGATGGTTTTTGTTTTTTGAACCGCTGTAACTGATGATAATGTGGTACAGGTGGCCAGTAAATCTACAGGTTCCGATACAAAATAGTTTACTATTTGCGTTAGGGTGGGGATATCACCTTGCGCATTGCGATATTCAATTTTTATATTTTGCTTGTCTTCGCTAAATCCGCTGTCTTTTAAGGCTGCTACAAAGCCTGTACGTGCTTGAGAAATAGTAGCATCTTCAAAAGCATCAACAAAACCAACAACAGGTATATTGTTTTTGGTTTTAGGCTTGCATGATGAAAAGGAGCAGATGATAACAATTGCAAAAAGGTATTTTTCAAGCTTCATGTTACGAAGTTAATTAATAGCGGTGAAAGGTGGAAGTTTAAAGCCGAAAGGTGATATTTTGATGATTGTTTTAAAATCCTTTCCACATCATGTGTAAAACCTTTTGGCTAATTTTATTAGTTTTTAATTATTTTAGCCCCTTATATGAGGCCCTTAACATCTAAACTCCCCCAAACGGGAACTACTATTTTTACTACAATGTCGGCTTTGGCAGCCGAAGTTGGTGCTATTAATTTGTCGCAAGGATTTCCTGATTACGATTGTGACCCATATTTGGTTGAGCTGGTTAATAATGCCATGAAAAGTGGCCATAACCAATATGCACCAATGGCAGGGGTGATGGCATTGCGAGAACAGATAGCTTATAAAACTGAGAAACTATATGGCGCAATTTACAATCCAGATACAGAAATAACTATAACGGCAGGTGGTACACAAGCCATATTTACTGCAATAAGCGCTATCATTCATCCTAATGATGAAGTGATTATTTTTGAACCGGCGTTTGACTGTTATGCACCCGCTATAAAATTAATGGGAGGCGTGGTGAAATCATTAGAATTGGAGCCGCCAAATTATCGTATCGCCTGGGATATGGTGAAAAAGCTGATCACTAATCGTACTAAAATGATCATTCTTAATTCGCCGCATAATCCTACAGCCACCATTTTGCATCAACAGGATATCGAGGAATTAAGTGCTTTAGTAAAAGATCAGGATATTTATATTTTGAGCGATGAGGTTTATGAGCATTTGATTTATGACGGTAAAACCCACCAAAGCATGGCCCGTTACCCGGAATTACAACAGCGCAGTTTTATTGTGGCTTCATTCGGTAAATTATGCCATGCCACAGGATGGAAAATTGGTTATTGCCTTGCCCCGGCACACCTTATGCAAGAGTTCAGGAAAATACATCAGTTTTTGGTTTTTAGTGTAAATACACCTGCACAATATGGTATTGCCGAATATTTAAAGAATGAACAAGTTTATTTAGGCTTACCAGAATTCTTTCAGCAAAAAAGAGATCATTTTAGAAATGGTATAGAACAAACCCGTTTTAAATTGCTGCCTTGTTATGGCTCATACTTTCAATCTGTAACCTATAATCACATTACAGATGAGCGTGATGCCGACTTTTCTATACGTTTAGCAAAAGAGTTTGGTATAGCTGCTATACCAACTTCCGCGTTTTATAATAAAGGTACAAATCATCATGTTTTGAGGTTTTGTTTCGCAAAAAGGCAAGAAACTCTTGATAAAGCCGTTGATAGATTAATAAACGTTTAGTTTTAGTTTATACTATTTAACGAATAGTATAAATATTAAAAGGCTAAACTTATATTTGTATATCTACCGAACTGTTTTGGCTGAAACAATGGCTTTAGGCCATGAAAACAAACTAAATGGATAATCTAAAAATTACCATCTTTCAGGGATACCTTTTTTGGGAAAATACGGATAAAAATCTGCAAAATATATCACTGCGCCTATCCGGCATCCGCGAAAAGACTGAATTAATCATCCTTCCCGAAATGTTTAATACGGGGTTTAGTATGAATGCTGCAAGCCTTGCCGAGTCAATGGGTGGTAAAACCATGCAATGGATGCAAAAAACTGCTAATCAGTACAATTGCGTGGTAACAGGAAGTATCATTATTAAAGAAAATAACAATTATTATAATCGCCTGATTTGGATGCGACCAGACGGCACGCATGAGCATTATGATAAGCGCCATTTATTTGCTTTAGGTAAGGAACATGAAACATACACATCCGGCGATAAAAAGCTTATAGTAGAGTTGAAGGGCTGGAAAATATGCCCTATGATCTGTTACGATCTACGTTTCCCAGTTTGGATGCGGAATGTGAATGAGGAATACGATTTGTTAATTATTGTAGCTAATTGGCCAGAAAGACGCGCATTGCATTGGCGTACGTTAATTCCTGCCCGCGCAGTTGAAAATCAGGCTTATGTTATCGGTGTAAATAGGGTCGGGCACGACGGAAACGAAGTATACCACTCAGGTGACTCCACTTGCATAAGCCCGATGGGTGATGTTATTTATTACAAACGAGACGAGGAAGATTTGTACACTTTCACTATTAGTGGAGATGATCCGGAAAAAACACGTCGTGCACTTCCATTTTTACAAGATGCAGATGAATTTCAGATTAAATAAGTCGAAGAACTTTTTAAATTTTTTTAAAAAGATTTTTAATTTAGTTTGCTAAAACGTTAACTTGCCCTCCGAATTTATTAATCTCATATATGAAAACATTATTCCGCGGCTTCTTGCTCGTAGGGTTGTCTGTTGCTTTAATCTTACCGGCATCAGCACAAGTAACAAAAGATTATACCAAATTAGTTAACCCATTTATAGGTACTGGAGGTCATGGTCATACTTATCCGGGTGCGGTTATGCCTTTTGGCATGGTTCAATTAAGCCCCGATACACGTTATGATGGCTGGGATGGTTGTTCAGGATATTATTATACAGATACTGTTGTTTATGGCTTTTCGCATACACATTTAAGTGGAACCGGTATCCCTGATTATTGCGATATATTATTTATGCCCACTGTTGGCGAGGCTAAATTCAAAAGAGAAGATTATGAATCCGGTTTTAAAAAGAAAAATGAAAGCGCTACCCCCGGCTATTATAAAACCTTATTAGATAAATACAATATTGGAGTTGAACTAACTGCTACTACACGTGTAGGCGTTCATCGTTATACCTATCCACCTTCTGCAAAAGATGGGAATGTTATTATTGATCTGCAAGACCGTGATGAAGTTTTAGACTCATGGATAGAGGTTGTTAGCAATCACGAAATTCGTGGTTATCGTCGCTCAAAAAGCTGGGCAGATGATCAATCTGTTTATTTCTATGCTAAATTCTCCAAACCATTTAGAACTTATGGAATAGCATCGGATGACCAATTACAAGGCGGAAAAACTAAAGTTCAGGGTAAAAATGTAAAAATGTTTATCCGTTTCGATAATCCAGGCGAAGTAATTACCAAAGTTGGTATTTCATCAGTCAGTGCTGAAGGGGCTTTAAAGAATTTGGATTCCGAAGTACCGGGATTTGATTTCAATAAAGTTCAAAAGGATGCTAAGGTCGCATGGAATAAAGAACTTTCAAAAATTGAAGTATCGGGTGGTAGTCCATCTGCAGAAAAAGCACATGATAAGCAGGTTACATTTTATACTGCTTTATATCATTGTATGCTGGCACCTAATGTTTATAATGATGTTGACGGACAATACCGTGGAATGGATCAAAAGATTCACACCGCTAAAGGGTTTAATTATTATACTGTATTCTCTTTATGGGACACTTATCGCGCTGAAGATCCATTGTTTAATCTAATCGATCGTAAACGCACACAGGACTTTGTTAGATCTTTTTTAGCGATGTACGAGCAAGGAGGATTATTGCCGATTTGGCCATTAGCCTCTAATGAAACCTTTTGTATGGTAGGTAATCACTCCATACCGGTTATTGTTGATGCTTATGCGAAAGGAATAAGGGGTTTTGACGCCGAAGAGGCTTTAAGGGCCATGAAGTCAGCCGTTAACCGAAACCAATTTGGTTTGGAAAGTTACCGCAAAACAGGTGCTGTACAATCAGATGATGAAGCGGAATCAGTGTCAAAAACGCTGGAATACGCGATAGATGATTGGTGTATAGCTCAAATGTCGAAAATGATGAACAAGCCAAATGATTATAAGGAATTTATTCAGCGTGCACAATATTGGAAAAATGTTTATAACAGCGAAAATGGCTTTATGCAAGCCCGTACAAATGGTACCTGGTATACGCCTTTCGATCCAACCGAGGTTAATAGTAATTATACAGAAGGAAACTCTTGGCAGTATTCTTTTTTAGTTCCGCAGGATGTTGAAGGCTTGATAAGCCGAATAGGTGGAAAGGCTAACTTTGAGCATAAACTTGATGAATTATTTACCACAAATTCAAAACTCACCGGCAACCAACAACCTGATGTCACCGGCTTAATAGGGCAATACGCGCATGGCGATGAACCAAGCCATCACATGGCTTACCTATACAATTACACAGATGCACCATACAAAACTCAGTACTACGTAAATAAAATATTAAACGAGCAATATAGCCCAAACCCTGATGGTTTATCAGGTAATGAGGATTGCGGACAAATGTCGGCTTGGTATGTAATTAGTTCACTAGGTATTTATAACACTATGCCTGGTCAACAGCAATTTCAAATAGGTATGCCGCTTTTTGGGAAAGCTATTATTCACCTTGAGAACGGTAAAGAGTTTACTGTATTAAACCTGAATGCTGACATAAGCAACTCCAATATTTACATAGAGGGAATGAAATTGAATAATGCAGCTTACAATAAAATTTATCTGGATTATAATACAGTTTATAACGGCGGCAAACTAAAGGTTACAACAGGAAAAGTGCCAAACAGGGTATATGATAAAGCATTAATTAAACCTACATCAAAAATTACAGATGATATAATCGTTGCTAATCCATATATCATCGCACCTTCAAAAACATTTAAAAAACCATTTAATGCAATAATTAAATGTGGTGATAAAGGCGCCAAAATATATTATACGCTCGATGGTACTATGCCAACAATAAATTCAAAATTGTATACAGCTCCAATACCTGTTATAAAAAAGACTACTATTAAAGCAATAGCCATAAGGAATGGTAAATCGAGCTTTGTAAATGAAGGAACTTTTATAAAAATAAGAGGCGATATTAAATTGACCCTTGTTAATCCATATCTACCCAATTACGCTGATAAGGGTAATGAAACGTTAATAAATGGCATTCGTGGTAAAACAGATTGGCGCTTGGGTAATTGGCAGGGTTATCAGGGAGTTGATCTGGTTGCAATACTCGATTTCGGTTCCGTAAAACCAATTAACAAAATCAGCTTAGGTACATTACAGGATAGTAACGTATGGATTGTTTTTCCGCAGTATGTACAGTATTGGGTATCAGATGATGGTAAAGATTACAAATTGTTATCAACCGTAAAAACAAAGGTTGATGTTAAGGATCTAACTGTACAAACACAAGAATTTACCGCCGACTTAAATACACATACAAGATATGTTAAGGTTATCGCTAAGCAATATGGTCCATTGCCCGACTGGCACCCATTTAAAGGTAGCCCATCTTATATATTTGCTGATGAGATAACTGTTGAATAATATTTAACAAGTGCAGAGGCGTAAACGGCTTCTGCATTATTTTCTTTATATCCCAAAACTAAAACCTTATTATCCGGTTATCGGCATTAAAGTTGTTATAACATTGTTTTGCGGATCCCATGAAGTCAAAGCTTTTCCTGTACGTTTCTTTAGGTGTTGACCTTAGCATTGCTATTTCTAAATTTATCGCAGCGGCCTTTACGGGTAGTTCGTCCATGGTTTCAGAAGGCATCCATTCGGTAATCGATGCTATAAGCCAATTAATGTTAATATGGGGTGTTAAAACCAGCAGGCGAGTCGCTGATGCTGATAGGCCGTTTGGATATGGTAAAGAGCTCTATTTTTGGTCGTTTATTGTTTCCTTGGTCATTTTTATTTTAGGCGGATGCATCTCTTTTTATGAAGGATGGGTGCGCTTTAGCAAGCCACAATTTGAAGGAAGCCCCACCTGGAACTATGTAGTTTTGGCCATCGCTTTTGCGTTTAACCTGGTGTCAATGGTAACGGCTTTAAAAGCATTTAATGTACAGCGTGGTAGAATTACTTTTTGGAATGCGCTTGTACGCACTAAAGATCCATCAACTATAATAGTATTACTAGGTGATTTTGGTGACTTGATAGGATTGTTTATCGCTTTTTTGGGTGTGTTTTTGGGCAGGCTGTTACACAATCCATATTATGATGGTATAGCTTCAATGTTAATTGGTGTGGTATTAATAGTTATATCGGCATTTTTAGTACGCGAAAGTAAAAGCTTATTAATGGGCGAGCCTACTGGAAAAAGAATACTTAGAAAAGTAATTGCTATGGTACAGGCTGATGAAGCGGTAGTGAAAGTTAAAAAACATTTTTCAACATATATGTCACCTGAGGATGTGTTACTACAATTGAATACAGTTTTTAAACAGGGGCTTACTACCAAACAAATAACAGATGCGATAGAACGAATTACTAAAAATATCCAGACTGAATTCCCAAGGATGAAACAGGTTTTTATCGAGCCTGTAGCGAATTAGCCCTATAGGCAAAACAATTAAATAATCTGTTGCTTTATAGATTGTCTATTCAAATCTTGAATGGCGATAATAAAATCTATTTATGTCAAAACTTTCCGATCGGTTAATAGCCTTCAATAAAGATCTTCTACCTGATATGGTACAGCTTAAATATGAAGCTATGACCGAAAATGCTTTTCGTTTTTACCGGGGTACGTGTCATCTGTTTTACCAGGATTTGGCAAATGCTGAGGCTTTACCGCTTTCGCCATTGGTTTGGATATGCGGGGACCTGCATATAGAGAATTTTGGTAGCTATAAAGGTGATAACAAACTAGTTTATTTCGATTTAAATGATTTCGATGAAGCATTACTGGCGCCCGCAAGTTATGAACTGGCCAGAATGGTAACCAGTATATTTATAGCATTTGAATCATTGGATATTGGACCCGAGAAAGCCTTAAAAATGGCACGGCTCTTTGTGAAAACTTACTGTGCTACATTGGCTAAAGGAAAATCAATAAGTATTGAGCCCCGTACGGCAAAAGGTATTGTATGTGACTTTTTGACTGCGGCTGATGATTCAACTGAAAAAGATATTCTTAAAAAACGTACTGTCTACAAAAAAAATAAAATTATGTTATCGTTGGAAGATGAGCGGCATTTTAAGGTAGATAAGAAATTAAAACACGAATTAAAGGCACACATTAACGAATGGATAGCGACCAGCAGCGACGGGCCTTACAATTATAAAGTTAAGGGCATTATATTCAGATTAGCAGGCACCGGTAGTATAGGTGTAAAGCGTTATCTGTTTTTGTTGAAAAGTACCAATACTAAAAATAAGTATTTGTTTGTAGATATGAAGCAGGCTAGGCCATCGTCAGTTTTGCCATACACAACCGTACAGCAACTGCAATGGCCTACAGAAGCTGACCGGATTATCACCACTCAAAAACGTATGCAAAACGTGTCATCCTCATTATTGAGCACAACAGTTTTTCGCGAAGATTCTTACGTTATACAAGAGCTGCAGCCTGTTAAGGATACAATAAAGTTTAAATTGCTTAAAGACGAGTATCGTGATATTTACCAGGTGATTGATGATATGGCGGCATTAACAGCTTCAGCGCAATTGCGAAGCGGTGGCATACACGGTTCGGCTATTATTGATGAATTAGAAGCTTGGGGTACCGACCAGCAATGGCAAGACATTATCATTGAATATTCGCGCAAATACGCTGAGAAAGTTAAGCGATACTACAAACAGTTTGTTACTGATTATAAAGCCGGTAAATTCAAGAAAGGTTAATCGTACAATTCTTGCGCGTCTGTGTAATAAGTTTTTCTTGAGCCAACAGGTTTTTGATGAATTGTTTCGCCGCTTGGGGTTTCTTTTCTTTTAGGTTGATGAACTTTTAAAAAACCACGAAATTCACCACTAATAATATCCGGATGATTTTTCAGAATGTGCTTTTCAGCGTTTTCCAAGACGCTTTTTATCGATTTGATCAATTGCTTTACTTTACCCGACGGTATTTTGTTTGATGGTGAGAATGGAGATATTTTTGCATCATACAATATCTCATCGGCATAAGCATTACCAATGCCGCGTAAAACATGCTGATCGATCAATACCGTTTTTACAGGCGTTCTAGTTGCAGCTAGTTTATTTTCAAAATATTTATCATCAAAATCCAATGCGTCAGGTGTACTATTATCAGCCGGATCGAGCGTTGGAGTGGCCGCCTTTTGAAAATCAGTTAATGCTAAGCCTATGCCATCATCAAACAACATTTCAATGATGGTAAACTTGTTTTCGTTTGTATTATTGTAGAGAAATAATTGCCCGTGCAGCATGAGATGCAAGCTAAGTACATGCTTGTTTTCAAATTCAAAATGCAATTCCTTACCAACTCGATATACATCAGATATTTTATGGCTTTCCAAAGTATTTTTTAGCTCCTTTTCGGTTACATTAAGCTTTTGGGCGATTATAACTTTTATCTTTTCCAGCTTTTTGCCTTTTAATGCTTTGGTAAGGTTGCGACTAAATACTTGAAGATCTGGTAATTCAGGCACGATGAAAAATAATTAAAACTTGCCCAAAATTAATAATAAGCCGACTATAAATCATAGTCGGCTTATTATTAATTATTCAGCAGCGGCTGCTTCATTTACATAGTTCTCAGCTACTTGTGTAAGTAAAGAGTCTGCATTTTTTTCTTCTGCCAATGTTTCATCAAGTAAGCTTTGCGCTTCGCTGAATCCTAATACACCAGCCAAGGTACGCATGGTGCCATATGAGGCAATTTCATAATGCTCCACTTTTTGTGCAGCAGATATAATTGCTACATCTCTAACTTCAGTGCCTTTGTCTGTTTCTGTTAAAAGCTCCTCTGCTTCTTTTAATAAACCAGCCATGGCTTCGCATTTAACAGCTTTAGCCTTTTCGCCAACTGATTCAAAAATACTTTCTAATCTGGTAACGTGATTTTTAGTTTCTTCCAGGTGAGTTTCAATCGTGTTTTTTAAGTCTTCAGATGTTGCGCCTTTGATCATTTTTGGGAGCGCTTTTGCCAAGTGCTGTTCAGCCCAATAAATATCTTTTAGCTCATCAAAAAATAATTCTTTTAACGCATCTTCATGTTCAGGTGTGCGAGATACTGTTGTTGTTTTGGTTTTGTGTGCTTTAGTAGCCATAATGGTAGATTTTAAATTGTTTAAAAAGACGCCTTTAATGGCGGCTTATATTATGCCAATACATACAAATTCCATTCCAATAAAGATTGAAAATTACTTTTTAAGATAATTAATTACTAATAAGTGTAATTCGATAGGAGGATTGTACCTTAAGTAGATATTTAAGACAAAAAAGGCCTCGATTTTCGAGGCCTTTTTGCGTTATTATATCGTTGATACTTATGCGCCGAATTTATAGCCAACACCTTTAACGGTTGAAATTACATCATCACCTAACTTTTCTCTTACTTTACGGATGTGTACGTCAATGGTACGATTGGTAACAACTACCGAATCTTCCCAAATATTTTTTAATATCACTTCACGAGTGTAAACCTTACCTGGTTTTGATGCCAAGAGGTAAAGTAATTCAAATTCTTTTTTAGCCAATACAACCTTAACGCCTTTTTGGTAAACCAAATAAGCTTCACGGTCAATAATTAAATCACCAATCTCTAACTTATTATCGGTTATATCGTCAGCAGGGGCGTTGCGGCGTAATATGGCATTAATACGGCTTACTAAAGCACGGGGCTTAATTGGCTTCGCGATGTAGTCGTCGGCACCAACGTTAAAACCTGCAATTTCAGAATATTCTTCGCTACGGGCGGTTAAAAAAACCATAAAAGTGTTTTTAAACTCGGGCATAGTACGCATAATGCGACAGGCCTCGATGCCATCCATCTTTGGCATCATTATATCAAGTACAATAAGATCGGGTAATGATCTTTTTGCTTCTGTAACAGCTTCCTGTCCGTTGTGAGCTAAAAATACTTGGTATCCTTCTTTTTTTAGATTGTATTCAATCAGCTCCAAAATATCCGGTTCGTCATCAACAATTAATATTTTCTGTTTAGATGTGTTACTCATTACGGTTTAATTTTGGTATAAAAGTATAACCTAAATAGAATCAAATGATTAATTACATATTAACAAATTGTTAAATGTTACGTAATGTTAACAATTTATTGAGGCTTATTAAATGTTTTGTTTAAAAAACTTTCAAGATCGGTACTCCGCATGTTCTTTGCTATGATAATTCCTCTGGGATCGATGATGAAATTTGAAGGTATTGCCTCAATATGATACAATCGCTCGGTAGGGCCTTCGAAGTTTTTTAAATCAGATGCATGTGCCCAACTTAATTGGTCATGCGTAATTGCCTGTTGCCAATTAGTTTTTGAAGTATCAAGTGATATGCCTAAAATGTTAAGACCCTTTGGGTGATAGACGGCATACTGTTTTACTACATTAGGGTTCTCCATACGACAAGGACCGCACCATGACGCCCAAAAATCTATCATTATATATTTACCTTTATAATCAGATAGTTTGATGGGTTTGTTATCAATGCTGATCACTGTAAAATCTGGCGCAGGTTGTCCTATAGATACTGGTTTTATAGCCATCATTTGCCTGATGAATTGTTGTACACCGGGGTTTGTATCAAATTTACCTTTAATAGCATCAGCATAAGCCACTAATTGCGATTCATATTTATCAGGATCAAGCATTGTTGCCGCATAAAAGCCAGCTAGTGAGTTTTTGTTATCATTTACAAATTTCAATACAACAGCGCTTTCTTCGTTGCTGATTTTTTCAAATTGAGGAAGATATAAGTTTTTTAAAGAATCTGATTCCTTACCCAAAGCCATCGCTTTTGCCTGGTAGTCGTTATACAGCTTAGTATTCTCGTCTGCATAAACATTGGTCAATTTGTTAAACGTCTTTAATTTTTCTGATTCTTGAGAACCTGTTATATGGTAAGCATGCGAGTTATCGTTGTTATCTGTGCTGAAATCTATTTCATCGCCGTTTTTCGCGATCAGGTCAAATTGTACCCCGCCAACACGTAATTTATATAAACCTGCATAGCCTGCACTGTGTTTAAACTTAAACTTTCCATCCTCGCTTAACTTGGTCGAATCCACAACATTCAGTGCTGTGCTATCTGCCTCTATTAAATAAATAGTTTTTACGCTGCCGGGATTAGCGATAGTTCCGGAAATGGTGAACGCATTTTTATCTGCGCATGAAAATATAAATACGGATAATACAATTGCGACTGCGTATAACGCTAAACGGTTTTTCATTTCTACTTTGCTTCTAATTCTTTAATTAACAACTGGTTTGTTTTCTGTGGGTCTATCTTACCTTTTGAGCTTTTCATGATCTCGCCCATAAACAAACCTAAAACGCCTTTTTTTCCTTTTCGGTATTCAATTACTTTATCAGGATACTTGGCAATGGCGTCGCTAATATAGCGGCTTAAATCGCCTCCATCGTCGCTTATAAGTAAATTTAATTCGGTCGCTAGCTGTGTGGCATTTTTTTCTGGCGATGCTAACAATGCCGGAAATAATTTATGTGAGGCAACTGTGTTATTTATTTTACCGGAATCAACTAATTGAATTAAGCCAGCCAAATTTTCAGGTTTAACTTTTATTTCACTGATGGAAATTCCGTGCTCATTTAAATGAGACTTAAGAGGCCCCATCAATAAATGTACTGCTGATTTAAAGTTGCTGGTATGTTTTATGAGCTCTTCAAAAAATAATGCCAGGTCTCTGTCCGCGGTAATTACTGATGCATCGTAATCAGATAATGATAATTCAGCAATGTATTTTTTATAAAGCTCGTTAGGCAGGGCCGGCATATTTTTCTTTATATTCGATAAATAAGCCTCGTCCAAATATAAAGGCTGCAAATCCGGCTCGGGAAAATAACGGTAATCATTAGCCATTTCTTTAGAACGTAAAACAGATGTTTCGCCGGTATCAGCATTAAAATTTAATGTATTTTGATCTATACGGCCACCTGCCTCAATAATACTTACCTGCCTTACAAACTCATGCTCTATAGCACGTTGTACATTACGTATAGAGTTTAAATTCTTTACTTCACAACGGTTACCATAAGTGGTGGCGCCTTTTAATCTTATGGAGATGTTAGCATCACAACGCATGCTGCCTTCTTCCATATTACCATCGCAAATATCAAGGTAACGTAATAGCTTACGTGTCTCGGTTAAAAAATGACCAGCTTCTTCACTGCTGCGCATATCCGGCTCGGTAACTATTTCAATTAATGGTACACCGGCACGGTTAAGGTCGATCAATGAATCTTCATTATGATTGTCGTGCATGCTTTTACCCGCATCGTCTTCCATGTGGATATGGTGGATAGCTATGTTCTTCACTGTGCCGTCAGATAACCTAACAGGTACAAATCCCTGCAAGCAAATAGGCTGCTGATCCTGGGTAGTCTGGAAGCCTTTAGGCAGATCAGCATAAAAATAATTTTTACGGGCGAAGGTATTATTTAAATTGATGGTAGAATTACACGCAATGCCCATTTTAACAGCATACTCAACCATTCGCTTATTAATACGTGGCAGCGTGCCGGGGTGGCCTAAAGATACAGGGCTGATGTGATGATTGGGTTTAGCGCCAAAAGCCGCTGAATCCGACGAAAAAGACTTACTTTGAGTAGATAATTGCGCGTGAACTTCTAATCCTACAACTAATTCGTATTTATCACTTATTGAGTCTGCGAGAACTGTCATATAAATAAAACTCAGCAATATAAAGTGCTGATCCAATTTCCAAATATATACTTATTAGTTATTATGCAGATAAAATTATCTATCAAAATACTATGGTTTAGTATATATATAAATACAAAATCGGTTTTTTAGTCGCTATGATGATGCTTCTTTTTCTTTTTATGAGAGGTGCTTTTATGTTCTTCTTCTTTATGCTTTTTCTTTTTTGAAGAAGTGTGTTTTCCTTTTTGAGAGGATTTAGAAGAATTGTGTTTTTCTCCGGTTGAGGTTTTAACAGGAGGAGGCGCTGCTGCAGTTTGCTTAGTTTCGGTTGAATCTTTGCCGATTTGCTTTATTGTAAATTCGTTGTCACGTAAGCCATATTGAAACAGGCGTTTTTGCCCTGTTGGTTTGGCATTGTTACTACTACCTTCATAAATAGCAAATTGGCGCATTAAATTGCCATCCTGTATGTAAAAATAATCATTGCCACGATAGCCTTTTTTTTGCGAAGAGGTTAATTTAGGAAAATCAAGTTTATTTGCCTTGCTGTTGCTAAATTCAAAAGCGTAAATCGCGGTATTGTAAACACTATCGGTTGTTTTCGCTTGTATCAGGATTTCCGGATTGCCGTCCATATCCATATCAGTGTTAAAAGCATCAACGATCGAACCGTCCAAATCTCCTGTGATAGTGGTATATTTCATATTCACAGAATCGGAATGGAGTATTTCAAACGATCCTGTTTCAGTTGAACCACGTCCCCAGCTCAAAATATCAAAATCATCACCCGGAGAAACTTCAATTAATTTATGATAACGGAAAGGTTCCATTAAAGCGGGTTTCTGTGGAATAGTTGATGTAGCTGTAGTAGAAGCTGGTTTACCAGATTCCTGGGCGCATCCTGCCGCTAGAATACTTGCAAAAAATATTAAAAAATATAACCTGCTACTCATTTAATAAAGTTATTAATAATACAACTCATCGGGCGATAGTTCTCCTTTAGGTTTACCCGGAATGGTTAAATATACATGCAATGATGCGGTTGTACCAACATTATAATATTTTAAAGTAAAGCGGTGAAAACCTTTTTGCAAAGGAACTGATCCACCCTGCTCTAATGAGCCATGTTTTCCATCATTGTTTACAACCGGTACATCATCAATCAACAATACTGAACCATCATCTGATTGTGTTGTGAAGTTATAAACACCATCATTATCAATACGTATAAAACCATTATATATTACTCCAAAAGCCAAAGAACTTTTTTTGATGGCTGCCTGGTTAAAGCTCTTAACGATACCAGTGTCAACAGCAACAGATTTATCAAGGTCAGCTGTGCTGGTAAAGGTGCCAGAGTAAAGCTCATATTTCAATCCACTTGTGGTGCCGTTGTAATTTACCGGCGGCAAAGGCGATTTATTCCACATAATTGTATGTGTAACCACACTTCGCTTACCTGATGGTGTAATTACTATTGTTTCCAATTCGCGAAATTGATCTTGCGGCACATTATAACTTAATGGCATGGTGTAGATTAAATCAGTTTCGCGGGGGGTATAACTATCAATGGTATAAAATATTTTGGCGCCAACTACCGATGGTTTTAATTGGGCATTTAATTGCGATCCAAAAACAATAGTATCCTTTGCACCAATTGCCGGTGGCACGCGATAATCAAAGTTGTTCTTATCTAACCAAGCCAAATGATATGGAAGACGAACATTGGCAAAATCATTGAAGTTTTTATTAGCCAAGGGCGTCCAGTTTAACTCACTAACTGCAAGTAAACGTGGTAATAACATATAATCAGCTTTTGCTTCAGTAGGGATGTATTCCGTCCATAAATTTGCTTGTGCGCCCAATATGTGTTTTTGTTGATCTGGGGTTAAGGATGCGGGGGTAGGATTGTAGCTGTATGTTTTTTGCAAGGGTGAATATCCTCCTATACCAACCGGCTCATCGCTTAATTTGCCTTGGGCAGCATCAAGGTATAACCCGCCGCTTCCCGGTGTCATAATTACATCGTGATTTTGTTGCGCCGCGGCTATACCGCCAGCTTCACCGCGCCAGCTCATTACTGTAGCATTTGGTGATAGGCCACCTTCCAAAATCTCATCCCAGCCAATAATACTACGACCTTTAGAGTTTACAAATTTCTCCATGCGCTGTATGAAATAACTTTGCAAACCTTCCTCATTTTTAAGTTTGAGCTTTTTGATCAGTTTTTGGCAAAATGGAGATTCCTTCCAAACGTTTTTAGGTACTTCGTCACCACCGATATGAATATATTTGCTCGGGAAAAGATCCATTACTTCAGTTAATACATCTTGCAAAAAGGCAAAAGTTTTTTCAGACGGACAGTACACATCGTAAAATACACCCCATGTTTCTGATACCTTATAAGTTCTGCTCGGGTCGCAACTTAGTTCAGGATAAGCCGCAAGCGCCGCTTCAGAGTGGCCCGGCATCTCTATTTCAGGAATGATGGTGATATATCTGTCGGCGGCATATTTAACTACGTCACGTATCTGATCTTGTGTATAAAACCCACCGTAAGGCGTATTGTCATATTGTTGTGGGGTACGATCATGGTAATTGCCAATCACGGTTTGCGCACGCTGGCTGCCAATTGTTGTTAACCTTGGATATTTCTTTATTTCAATTCGCCATCCCTGGTCATCAGTCAAATGCCAGTGGAAGGTGTTGAATTTATAGGATGCTAATAGGTCGATGTATTTTTTTACAAATTCTACCGAGAAGAAGTGACGGCAAACATCCAGCATCATACCACGGTAACCAAAACGTGGATAATCTTCTATTTGTACGCAGGGAAGGCTTAAGCTCGCCATACCTTCGGCAGGGATTAGCTGTATTAATGTTTGTATGCCGTAAAATAAGCCTGCGCCTTTCCCGGCAATAGTTATTCTTTCGGGCGTAATGGTTAAACGGTAGCCTTCGGCAGGTAACCCATCTGTTCCGGCAGATGTTAATAAAATGCTGTTAGCAATACCATTTCCGCTGTTTGCTTTGGGTTGAATGTTCAGCATCTTTTTGCTGTGAAGGTAATCTGCTAAAAAGAGAACTGCTTTATTATTCGGACTATCGGCAACAAATGCTGTTTGCTGACTTAATGTAAACGTGCCAGGATTCTTTCTGATTGAAACGGGAGCGGGGATGATCCCCATATTAGGCCCAGTATCCTGGGCGTTAGCGATAGTTGAAAAAGAAGTTATAAGAACAATTAGCAGCGGGACGATATTTTTATACATAGTAAATCAACAGCTTTGGTATAATAACCGTGAATATAGTAGAATTTGAAAACGTTGAGGGAATTGTTGTGTAAAAAATGTGTTTTAATAAAAAAAACCATTCGCCTAAGCGGATGGTTTTTTACTTTTTTCAGGCTTTTCAGCAGCTGCAGGTTTCTCTGCTTTTTCTGATGGTATCGAGGGCGCAGCTTTTACATTGTGTGGCCTGGTTTTACCATATGAGCCCATCGCTATTTTACCTTTACGAGTTTTTTTATCTCCTTTTCCCATGATGTTGACAGTTTATATGTTTATAAGCTGCAATTTGGGATTTTGTTTTAGTAATTCTATTACGCAGTTACAATATGCTCTTTAGCAGCTAAATAACGTTCAGCCTCAATGGCAGCCATACATCCTGAACCAGCAGCAGTAACTGCCTGACGATAGATATGATCCTGCGCGTCGCCACAGCAAAATACCCCTTCAATATTTGTTTGGGTTGAGTCTGGCTTGGTAAGAATATAGCCAGTTTCATCCATGTGTATCCAACCTTTGAATATATCGGTGTTTGGTTTGTGGCCGATAGCTACAAAGAAACCTGTAACATCCAATGTTGTTTCCTGATTAGTTATGTTGTTAACTACAATTACGCCGGTAACACTTTGTCCGTCGCCTACAATTTCTTTGGTTTCGGTATTATATAATATCTCTATGTTAGGGGTGTGTAATACACGGTGCATCATAGCTTTGGATGCACGGAATTCATCACGACGAACGATCATGGTTACTTTACGGCACATTTTAGCTAAATAAGTAGCTTCTTCAGCCGCGGTATCACCTGCACCAACAATGGCAACGTCTTGTCCGCGGAAAAAGAATCCATCACATACTGCACAGGCAGAAACGCCAAACCCACTATATTTTTGTTCAGAATCTAACCCCAACCATTTAGCAGATGCACCGGTTGAGATGATTACTGTATCAGCCAGTATAGTTTTTACCTCATCTATAACCACTTTATGCGGCATGGTTGAGAAATCTACTGAGCTAACATATCCATAACGAATGTCAGCACCCAAACGTTCTGCCTGCTTGCGGAAGTTTTCCATCATTTCCGGACCCATAATACCTTCAGGATAGCCAGGGTAATTTTCAACCTCAGTAGTTTGTGTAAGCTGGCCACCGGCTAACATACCAGTATATAATACAGGTTTTAAATCAGCGCGCGAAGCATAAACAGCAGCGGTATATCCCGCAGGCCCTGATCCTATGATCAGGCATTTAACGTGTTCAAGATCTTGAGACATTGTTGTTTTTTAAATTGAAGCACGAAGTTACAAAAAAAGGCAATTTCGATAGTCAGATGTTGGTAAACATTAATGGTGTTAGTTATTTGATATAACAAAAACCAGAGGTCAACGTAAACAATAGATAATGGATAAGAAAAAGGCATTACAACAATTTATTATACTAATAGTAATTTTATTGGTTGTTATAATCGTTGTACTTAAACTATTTTTAAAAGATTTTTACCAAATTGGCTAAGCTAGGTTTGTATAATACCCACATTAAAAGCCTTTTCAATAGGAGCATGGTTCGCCGCTTCAATACCCATAGATATTACCTTACGGGTTTCTAGCGGATCAATTATACCATCAACCCAAAGCCTTGCGGCTGCATAATATGGAGTGGTTTGCGCATCGTATCTATCGCTTATTTCTTTTAATAATTCAGCTTCTCTTTCCGGAGTGATGATTTCTTCGCCTTTTGCTTTTAAAGCTGCCGCTTGTATTTGCAATAAAGTTTTAGCCGCTTGTGAGCCACCCATTACAGCAATTTTGGCTGAAGGCCAGGCATATATTAACCTAGGGTCGTAGGCTTTACCGCACATAGCGTAATTACCAGCACCGTAGGAATTACCTATAACTATCGTAAATTTAGGTACAACAGAGTTGGCAACCGCATTTACCATTTTTGCGCCATCCTTAATAATACCGCCTTGTTCTGATCGGCTGCCAACCATAAAACCGGTAACATCCTGCAAAAATACTAAAGGAATTTTCTTTTGATTACAGTTCATAATAAACCGGGTTGCTTTATCGGCGGAGTCTGAATAAATCACACCGCCAAACTGCATTTCCTTTTTACCGGATTTTACAACTTTGCGCTGATTAGCCACAATACCTACTGCCCAACCATCCACACGGCCTAAACCACAGAGGATCGATTGCCCATAATCCGTTTTATATTCTTCAAAGTCGGAATCATCCAATAACCGTAGAATAATATCCCTCATGTCATAAGGTTTATCCCGAGTGTCGGGTAATATTCCGTAAATATCTTTTGGATCAAGCTTTGGTTGGGCAGGCTTTATACGGTCAAAGCCGGCCTTATTATAATCACCAATTTTGTTGAAAATGTTTTTGATGCTGTCTAAACATGCTTGGTCGTTTGGCTGTTTGTAGTCGGTAACGCCTGATATTTCGCAATGCATTTTAGCACCACCAAGGCTTTCGTTATCGATATCTTCGCCAATAGCCGATTTTACCAGATACGATCCAGCTAGAAAAACTGAACCTGTGCCTTCAACTATCATCGCCTCATCGCTCATAATGGGTAAGTAAGCCCCACCAGCAACACACGAGCCCATGATAGCGGAAATCTGCACGATCCCCATACCGCTCATGATAGCATTGTTGCGAAATATGCGACCAAAATGTTCTTTATCCGGAAAAATCTCATCCTGCAATGGTAAATAAACACCAGCGGAATCAACCAGATAAATTATAGGGAGTTTATTCTCCATGGAGATTTCCTGGGCACGAAGATTCTTTTTAGCGGTGATGGGAAACCAGGCCCCGGCTTTTACCGTGGCATCATTAGCAACAATAACGCATTGCCTGCCGGATACATACCCAATACCACAAATTACGCCACCGGATGGACAGCCACCATGTTCTACATATAACCCATCACCTGCAAAAGCACCGATCTCTAACCATGGTTTATCTTTATCAATCAGGTAGGCTACACGCTCACGGGCAAGCATTTTGCCTTTTTCTTTTTGTTTGGCTGCGGCTTTTTCGCCACCGCCTAAATAAATCTTTTTCAGCTTGGTAGTAACTTCATAAACAAGGCGTTTATTGATGTCTTCGTTTTTGTTGAATTCAATATCCATAATAATTGGTCAGTCAGAAAAACGTAATGTAGGTACATTACGGTAAGAAAAGGTAAAATTGGATAATTTTGTTTGAATTTAGCACAAGCCGAAGCGTAATCTAAATCAAATTTCTATCT
Source organism: Mucilaginibacter tundrae (assembly GCF_013408825.1). Lineage (GTDB taxonomy): Bacteria > Bacteroidota > Bacteroidia > Sphingobacteriales > Sphingobacteriaceae > Mucilaginibacter. The sequence goes on along the minus strand of NZ_JACCBZ010000003.1, from coordinate 204,978 downwards.
CTAAACCAAACTTCATCGACTTCCGGTTTAAAGTTATTCATTAGGTTTATCAACTCAATCGGGTCGTTAGATGATAGTACCAGTTCGCGGTTTACGGGTTTTAAGAAGCGTTGTTCAACCATTACATCCAACTGTTTAAGTAAAAAATCGTAATAACCGTTTACATTCAATATGCCAATCGGTTTATTATGCAGGCCTAATTGTAGCCAGGTTAGTACTTCAAAAAACTCTTCCATTGTACCCAAACCTCCGGACAAGGTTATATACCCATCGCACAAATCGCTCATGAGTTGTTTACGCTCATGCATATTCTCCGTTATATGTAGTTTTGTTATATTGGTATGTCCAACTTCTTTATCCATTAAAAACTGAGGGATAACACCTTCTACTTTGCCGCCTTTGGCTAAAATGGCATCGGCAATTAATCCCATTACACCAACTTTGCCACCGCCATATACCAAATCGATGTTGTTGTTTACCATTACTTCGGCTAACAATTCAATGGATTGTTTCAATACAGGGTCGCCATTGAAATTGGCGCCGCAGTAAACACATAGCTTTTTCATATAGGTTATATATTGACCGGCAAATTACAAAAAACCTGCGCATTGTATGTTAAGCTATCGTTTACACACTCAATAATTAATTAACTTTACAGCATGAACTTTTCATCAAAGTTATTAGAAGATGCTGTTGCTGAATTTGCGAAATTACCGGGTGTTGGACAAAAAACCGCCCTGCGTTTGGTTTTGCATTTATTAAAGCAGGAGAGTGAAGAAGTTGACCGGTTTAGTGGCGCTATAACTAAACTACGACACGAGATACAATTTTGCCAAACCTGTCATAATATATCCGATCAGTTGATATGTGAAATCTGCTCGGCACCGAAACGGGACAAAGGAACTATTTGCGTGGTTGAAGATACCCGCGATGTAATGGCCATTGAAAATACCAATCAATATAACGGACAGTATCATGTTTTGGGCGGATTAATTTCGCCAATGGATGGTGTGGGCCCATCTGACCTTGAAGTAGATACGTTGATTGAAAGGTTGAGAGAAGATGAAGTTAAAGAGATCATTTTCGCTCTGAGTGCCACTATGGAAGGGGATACTACATTGTTTTATTTAAATAAAAGATTAAAATCTTTCAATATAACTATCTCAACCATAGCCCGTGGCATAGCTTTTGGAGGTGAATTAGAGTACGTAGATGAACTAACATTAGGTCGGTCCATTGCTACGCGTGTTCCATACGAAAATTCATTATCCAGGTAAATATGAAACTGTCTGTAGTCATTGTTAATCACAATATGTGTGAATTGCTTCGCCACACACTATCCTCTTTAGTTGATGCCGGTAAAAACATTGATTATGAGGTTTTTATATATGATAATGCATCTACTGACGGATCAGTAAAAATGATTGAAAGTGAGTTTGCTCAGTTCCATATCATATCCAGCCAAAAAGAAGTTAGCTACTCAAAAGCTTATAATGAGGTGATCAACCTAACAACCGGACAGTATATTTTACTGGTCAATCCGGATATTATTAGCTCCAAAAAAACTTTGGAGCGCACACTTGAATTTATGGATGAGCACAGCGATTCGGGAGCGCTTGGGGTAAGAATGATAACACCTAAAGGAAGTTTCCTGCCTGAATCAAATCGCGGTTTATCAAGCCAATGGATAGCATTTTTTAAACTCACTGGTTTAGCCAAATATTTCCCCAAATCACGCATTGGTGACCGCAATCGTAAGGATTGGGTTGAGGAATTCCAAACATCTGAAGTTGATTTTGTGAATAGCGCGTTTATGTTACTACGCAGATCAGTATTGAATGACATAGGCCTTTTCGATGAACAATTTGCCATGTATGGTCATGATATCGATCTATCATACAGAATGAGGTTGGCTGGCTTCAAAAATTATTATTTTCCCAAAACGTATATCATCAATTTTAATTGGGCTAATACCCATAAATTAAACTGGCAATTCGTTAAGAACTTTTATGGCGCGATGATTATCTTCGCCATAAAATATTTGTTCAGAATGCCTGAAATTAAGTTAGACGGCATGCAACAATTGCCTCTTGCTTATGAAGTTGAAAGATAAAGTTGTAATAATCACCGGTGCATCATCAGGTATCGGTAAATCACTTGCTCATGAATTTGCCAAACGCGGCGCCAATCTTGTTTTAGGCGCGCGCCAGTATGTTTTGCTGTGCGAGATTTCCGCTGAACTGGAAAAAGCCTATGGTATTAAAGCTGTAGCGGTGCATTGCGATGTAGCTATTGAAGAAGAATGTGATCTGTTGATTAAACAAGCGATGCTTACTTTCAAGAAGATAGATGTGCTGGTTAATAATGCGGGTATATCCATGCGTGCGTTATTTAAGGATGTTGATGTTAAAGTGCTGAAACAATTAATGGATGTGAATTTTTGGGGTACAGTTTATTGCACAAAGTTTGCTTTACCCGAGATACTTAAAACCAAAGGTAGCATAGTTGGGGTATCATCAATTGCAGGGTATAAAGGATTGCCGGGCCGTACGGGTTATTCCGCGTCAAAATTCGCCATGAATGGTTTTCTGGATGCTTTGAGGGTTGAAAATTTAAACACTGGTGTGCATGTTTTAACTGCTTGTCCGGGGTTCACCGCATCAAACATCCGTAATACAGCTTTGAATAAAAATGGCACCCAACAAGGTGAAAGCACCCTCCACGAAGAAAAAATGATGACTGCCGATGAAGTGGCCAAAATTATATTGGATGGTGTAGAGAATAGAGATAGAACCTTAATAATGACTGGCCAGGGTAAGCTTACTGTTGCGCTAAGCAAATTTATACCGGGTATATTAGATAAACTGGTGTATAATGTATTCAAAAAGGAAAAGGATTCTTTGCTGAAATAATATTAAACTACATGATGTGAGAATCCGGCAGGTCAACCAAATCAAAATGGTTAATTTTGCTTAGATCTAATATAATTCGCCCGTCAGCAGCCCTGTCGAACACAGGCTTGAATTTAGCACCCCAAACAATTTCCTCACTTAAATAAGCTGTACGTGAATGTACAGTTTGCGAAAATGCATCATCAAAAGATCTCAACAAAATAGCGAACCCCGCTTCCGATTTTTTCAGATCTTCAAGTGTCATTCCCTTTAACGGGCTGTTTTCGTTGAGCGGGTGAACGACTGTCCAGTTCAAAGTCAATATGCTAACTAATTTTCGTTCCAACTCCAACGGAAAAAAACGACGAACCAATTTGCCATCAATATCTTCGTTATAGGAGAAAACAACCTCTATACTCAGGTCAACTAAAATATTCATTCGCTCATTGGCCAATCGAAACATCAAGCCGCGACAATTGTCGTTATAAGGTGCTACAATTATATTTTTACTATAAATAATTTTAGCGGATGGCTTTGAAAAGCGTCCGTATAACAAACCTGTTGCCATAGCGAAGGATAATAAACCCAGCATCGACTCAAATGCAGCTACGCTGTTCGTAGCCATTCCTTTGGGATAAATATGTCCGTATCCAACAGTAGTGATGGTTTGTGCAGAGAAAAAGAATGCTTCCCAAAAATGATTTAAGCCGCTATCATCCTTTATTCCATATAAACCATTAGGATCGATTATTACATAAATTAAGGCAAATACTACGTTTATGGTAAAATAAGTAATAACAACTAGTAACGAGAATTTCCCTAAACTCATGGTAATGAGTTTGTGGTAATTATCCGCGGTATTAAAAAAAGAAAGCCCCTTACGCTTTACATTTGGCGAGCCATCCTTGTTAATCAGAGGCTGGTTTTTCATTACCGGTTGGTAACCAAAGCCAAGATCGTCTTCAGGGTTTATTTTTCTTTTGTGATGTAAAGCCATGTTGGTAGTTAAGCAACTAATATCGCAAATTTTTTATTCTGTTTGTTTTTAGAAAAACTATTTCCATATTTGTTGCGGAAATGAAATCGATAAAATTAAATAACAATTGGTGGTGGCTTAACGAGAGATCGTAAGGCAATTCCATATTTGTTATTTTAACATATACAAAAGGGTTGCCGTGTGGTAACCCTTTTTTGTTATACAATATTATGAAAGCGATATTAAATCACTTATTTGAACACAAAACATTTAGTCGCGAGGAGTCGAAACAAATTTTGACGGATCTGGCACTTGGTAAATACAATAACTCGCAAATAGCCGCCTTTATGACGGCCTATTGCATGCGCAGTATTACTGTTAATGAGTTGGAAGGTTTCCGCGATGCGATGCTGGAACTTTGTTTAGAAGTCGACCTGGAAACCGAAAACCTGATCGATCTATGCGGTACGGGTGGCGATGGTAAGGATACCTTCAATATTTCAACACTTGCTTCATTTGTTGTTGCAGGTGCAGGCTATAAAGTTGCCAAACACGGTAACTATGGCGTTTCATCGGGCTGCGGATCATCAAATGTAATGGAGTTTTTAGGCTATCAATTCACAAGTGATACCGATAAACTTAAAAGCAGTATTGAAAGTTCAAATATTTGTTTTCTGCATGCGCCGCTGTTTCATCCGGCAATGAAAACCGTAGCGCCAATTCGCCGTGAATTAGGGGTGAAGACGTTTTTTAATATGCTTGGCCCCTTAGTTAATCCTGCAAAACCAACCAACCAGTTGGTAGGTGTTTTTAACCTAGAGTTGGCAAGGGTTTATGCTTATCTTTATCAAAAATCAAATAAAAACTATACTATTCTGAATGCTTTAGATGGTTATGATGAAGTTTCGCTCACCTGTGATTTTAAAACTTTCAGCGCTGAAGGTGAAAAAATATACAGCATCGGCGATTTGGGTTTCGACCTTTTAAAGCCATCGGAAATAGTAGGAGGGCATACGGTAAGTGACTCGGCAGAAATATTTATGAAGGTGTTGAATAATGAGGCGACCATCGCCCAAAACAATGTGGTTTTATGTAATGCGGCATTAGCTATAAAAACAATTAACGCCAATAAAAGCTTTGCCGATTGCTTTTATGAGGCTGAAGAAGCGTTATTGAGCAAAAAAGCATTGAATAGTTTTAAACTTTTATTAGCGAATTAAGTGGTGAAAATAAAGGTTTGTGGTTTACGTGATCGGGAAAATGTTAAAGCGGTTATCGCTTTAAAGTCGGATTATATGGGCTTTATATTTTACAACGGCACACCCCGTTTTGTAGGTGATCTTGCGGTTGAAACTGTAAAGTCCGTTCCGTCAACTATTATAAAAACCGCGGTATTTGTTAATGAGAATGTTGAACATATCAACGCGATCATCGACAAATATAAATTCGATGCGATACAATTACACGGTAATGAAGGACCTGAAATATGCGCGGCGTTTAAAGGTCGTGTAAAGGTTATAAAAGCCTTTGGGATAAGCGAGGGGTTTGACTTTGAAGACCTATATGCATATGTTGATCATGTTGATTACTTCTTGTTCGATACCAAAACAAAAATACATGGGGGTTCGGGTGAAACTTATGATTGGGGGTTGTTAAACGATTATAAGTTTGATGTGCCTTTCTTTTTAAGCGGAGGATTAAGTCCCGAGAATTTGGAGTCAGTTAAAAACATTGATCACCCGCAATTTTATGGTGTTGATCTGAACAGCAAGTTTGAGATCTCACCCGCGTTAAAGAATATTGAAAAATTAGATATAGCATTTGAAATGCTGAAACAAAACGATAACCAATGAAGTACGGAGTTAACGATTTAGGGTATTACGGTGATTTTGGGGGAGCGTATATCCCTGAAATGCTTTATCCGAATGTTGAAGAATTAAGGCAGCAATATTTAAACATTATCGAAGACCCGGCTTTTAAAGCGGAGTTTGATGATTTGATGAAGAACTATGTTGGCCGCCCTTCGCCATTATATCATGCCAAAAGATACACTGAGAAATATGGTGCAAACATATTTTTTAAACGTGAGGATTTGAATCACACAGGCTCGCACAAAATAAATAATGCGATCGGACAAATATTGCTGGCTAAGCGTTTAGGCAAACACCGCATCATAGCCGAAACAGGTGCAGGACAGCACGGCGTGGCAACAGCTACGGTTTGTGCTTTAATGGGTCTTGAATGCATTGTTTATATGGGTGAGATTGATATGAAAAGACAAGCACCGAACGTGTCACGCATGAAAATGCTGGGCGCCAAGGTAGTGCCTGCAACATCGGGTAGTAAAACGCTTAAAGATGCAACTAATGAGGCTTTACGTGATTGGATAGCAAATCCTGTCGATACGCATTATATCATAGGCTCGGTGGTTGGGCCATATCCATATCCTGATATGGTTGCAAGATTTCAATCCATTATATCGGCAGAAACAAAAAAGCAATTACTGGAGAAAACAGGTAATGAATTGCCGCAATATGTAATGGCTTGTGTAGGCGGTGGGAGTAATGCCATGGGAATGTTTTACCATTTTTTGGACGATGAAGATGTGAAATTAATAGCTGTTGAAGCAGCAGGTAAAGGTGTAGATAGCGGGCACTCTGCAGCTACAACTTTTTTAGGGCGAGAGGGTGTGCTGCATGGCAGCCGTACTATATTAATGCAAACCGACGACGGACAAGTAATTGAACCATACTCTATTTCTGCAGGTTTAGATTATCCGGGCATTGGCCCTCAACATGCACATCTTTACAAAATAAATCGCGCCCAATATGTAAGTATTACTGATGATGAGGCTTTACAGGCAGGTCTATTATGTTCTCAGTTAGAAGGCATTATTCCGGCAATTGAAACATCCCATGCATTGGCTTATTTAGAAAAAATGCAATTTAAGAAGGAGGATAACGTGGTGATCTGCATATCAGGCAGGGGGGATAAGGATTTGGATACTTACATAAAATATTTTGGATTTTAACAGCATGAACCGTTTACAAAAGCTTTTTAAGGATAAGACTAACAACCTGTTGTCTATTTATTTTACAGCTGGTTACCCGGAGTTAAACAGCACTGTAGCTATTGCTGAGGCTTTGGAAAAGTCGGGTGCGGATTTTTTGGAAATCGGTTTTCCATATTCAGATCCCGTTGCTGATGGGCCTACCATACAACATAGTTCAGAGATAGCTTTAGAAAATGGGATGACGCTTAATGTGCTATTTGAGCAATTGAAAAATCTGCGTAAAACAGTAAGCATCCCAATTTTGCTAATGGGTTATGTAAACCCAATAGTGCAATACGGAGTTGAGAATTTCTGTAAAAAGGCTACCGAAGTTGGTGTTGATGGCGTGATCGTTCCTGATCTACCTATGTACGAGTATGAAGCTTTATATTCAAAGTACTTTATTGACAATAATTTAAGCAATATATTCTTGGTTACACCTCAAACCACAGAAGATCGCATACGCAAAATAGATGCGTTAAGTAATGCGTTTATTTACCTGCTTTCATCATCATCTATTACTGGTGGTAGTTTAGATGTATCAACAGGTATCGAAGATTATTACAAACGTGTACAGGCTATGAAATTGAAAAATCCGATGATCATAGGTTTTGGTATATCAAACAAAACTAACTTTGATAAGGCTTGCGAGTATGCTAATGGCGCAATTGTAGGAAGCGCTTTTGTGAAACTACTGGGTGAAGATGGTTATCTGGATAAGATCTCAGCGTTTATCAAATCCATCAAATAGTAAGAAACTTTCGAAGTTTTTAAACTTCGAAACTTTAAAGGAATTGTTCCAAATCGCCCTTACCTTCACGGATAACTTCAAATTCGCCGTTTGTGCAATCCACAACGGTTGATGCGATATTTCCACCGTACCCGCCATCTATCACCAAATCAACCTGATCCTGATATTTTTCATAGATCAATTCAGGGTCGGTCGAATATTCAATGATCTCATCCTCATCTTTGATAGAGGCAGATACTATTGGATTACCAAGCGCTTTTACAATTTCGCGGGCGATATTATTGTCGGGTACTCTGATACCAACTGTTTTCTTATTGGAGCTAAGCAATTTAGGAACAGCGTGACTTGCGTTGAATATAAATGTAAACGGACCCGGTAGAGCTTTTTTTATAATTCTGAAGGTTGTATTGTCAATTGGTTTGATATAATCCGATATGTGGCTCAAATCATAACATATGAAGGAGAAATTAGCTTTTTCAGGTTTTATATTTCTAATCCGGCAAATCGCCTCTATAGCTTTATGGTTGGTAATATCGCAGCCTAAACCATATACGGTATCAGTAGGGTAGATGATGAGTCCGCCTTTCCGTAAAACTTCAACTACTTGCTCGATTGCCTTTGGATTTGGGTTTTCAGGATAGATCTTGATCAACATAATTGCGAATATACTTTAAAACAGAAAAGGCCATCCGGTTATGGATGGCCTTTGTATATAACCAGGTTAAATTACTTTTGTTTAGCAAACTGAACGTTGATCAGTAATTTGATGTCTTCGCCTACAACTACCGCACCTGCTTCAGTTACGCCACTCCAGGTTAAACCAAAATCTTTACGATTTATTTTGCCTGAAATTTCAAACCCAGCTTTAGTGTTGCCATAAAAATCGTCAGCTGCGCCACCAAATTCAACGTCTAAAGTAACCGGTTTAGTAACACCTTTTACAGTCAGATCGCCTGCTAATTTATACTCATCATCACCTGCCTTAGTGAATGAAGTTGATTTGAAAGAGATTTTAGGATATTTTTCCGCATCAAAAAACTCAGCAGATTTTAAATGCTCATCACGTTGTGATTGGTTGGTATCAATACTATTGATGTCTAAAGAAAAAGAGATTTTAGCATCTGTAAAATCATCGTTTTCGGTATCTAGCTCACCTTCAAAACTTTTAAAAAAGCCACTTACTGTTGATATAACTAAGTGTTTTACTTTAAACTGTACTTCTGAGTGCATTGGGTCTAAAACCCATTTTGTTGCTGTTGCCATGGTTTTCTTATGATTGATTAATTAAACAAATATAAATAAATATGTGTTCAAACATCTATTATATGTTTAAATTGACAATTTATCGACATTGGCGTAAGTCTTTAACCATTCTTTTGTACAATTGTTCTGCTAAAAATTAGATTTACAAGTATAATTCTGCTATAAAATGAGAAAACTATTCATCGTATCTACCTTAATAATTTTAAGTATGCTGATTTCCTGGAGCATCATTTGGCATCCTGCTGTTTGGTCGCTTGTAGTAGTTGTACCGTTTGTGGTTTTGGGAATATACGACATGATCCAAACCGAGCACACCATTACCCGCAATTTCCCGGTGTTCGGTCACCTTCGCTTTTTGATGGAGGATCTCCGGCCGAAGATTTACCAATACTTTATTGAAAGCGATACCAATGGAACCCCATTCAACCGTCAATATCGCAGTGTTGTTTATCAGCGTGCGAAGATGGATGATGATACCCGCCCGTTCGGCACCGAGCTGGATGTTTATGAAAACGGCTACGAATGGCTCAACCACAGCATCGCGGCCATAGATCATACCAAATTGAATATGAGCCCACGCGTAACAGTAGGTGGCCCTGATTGCCTTAAGCCATATTCGGCAAGTGTGTATAATATTTCGGCGATGAGTTTCGGCTCATTAAGCGAGAATGCAATTCTCGCTTTAAATAGTGGCGCTAAAATAGGCGGCTTTGCCCACAATACAGGTGAAGGCGGCTTGAGCCTTTATCACTTGCAGCCCGGTGGTGATATTATCTGGCAGATAGGCACCGGCTATTTCAGTTGCCGCCACAAAGATGGCACTTTTGATTACGATGCTTTTTCCGAACGTGCTGTATTGCCGCAGGTAAAAATGATCGAGATCAAACTATCACAAGGCGCAAAACCGGGCCACGGAGGCATTCTTCCTGCTGCTAAGGTGACCCCAGAGATCGCTAAGATACGTTTAGTTGAAATGGGCGAAGATGTGATCTCTCCGCCATACCATACCGCTTTTAGCAATCCTTTGGAAATGATGGCTTTCATTAAAAAACTACGCGACCTATCCGAAGGTAAACCCGTTGGGTTCAAGCTATGCTTAGGCCATAAAAGCGAGTTTCTGGCTATTTGCAAAGCAATGATAAGTACTGGCATCTATCCAGATTTTATCACCGTTGATGGGGGGGAAGGTGGCACAGGTGCAGCGCCTCTGGAATTCTCCAATTCTGTAGGTATGCCGCTTCGTGAAGCTTTAGCGTTTGTGTATGACGCGCTAACCGGCTTCAACCTAAAAAAGCATATTAAGATCATTGCCTCTGGTAAAGTAGCAACAGGATTCGACTTGGTAAAGAACTTCGCTTTAGGCGCCGATATGTGCAACAGTGCCCGTGGCATGATGTTCGCGTTAGGCTGCATACAGGCTTTAGAGTGCAATAACAACACCTGCCCGACAGGTGTAGCTACACAGGATAAAAGCCTGATGAAAGGCCTGGTAGTTGAAGAAAAGAAACAACGTGTAGCCAATTTCCACAAGGCAACGGTAGCAAGCGCCATACAAATGATAGGAGCGGCAGGACTGCAACATCCTGTTGATATTCACCGCATGTTCATCTACCGCCGGGTAAGCAGCAGCCAGATTCAAACTTATGGCGAGCTATTCCCCTATATACCTAAAGGCAGCTTGCTAAACACCCCATATCCATCTAATTTTGAGTTAGATATGGCCATTAGCAGCGAAACCACATTCGTGCCAAATTACGATCTTGTAAGTCAGGTAGATTCGACCGAAGCAAGCGCTTATGCAGGCTAGTGATTTATAGTTGTATTTTTTAGCCGCAGGTTAAGGAGGCACTACCTACGTGAGTTGCTGTATCACGATACAAGTGAAACACTTGGTACAAATGGTACATCTTTGACGTAAAAAATGTACCAAAACTATCTAAAAAGGGTATTATTAAATCAATAAAATCGTTTAAAGTTGGCTTTTTTTTGCCATTTTAACCTACTAAAAGTATTAAAAGGGCTACTTTTTTACAGTAAAATGTACTTTTTGACGATAAAATCAAACAAAAAAGGGAGCCGTTTTGCTCCCTTTTTTGTTTGATTTATCTGATCTATGCCATTACCGGATTATTGATTGGCACGAAAGATTCTTCAATAGCGTTGTTCACCTGTTTTTTAAATTCGTAAGGTTTTGCAATAGGTGAAAATACTTCCTTAACACCACCTGATGTTACAATGATGCTTCCAAAATTAAACATCCTGCCAATTATACCTTGGTCAACACTCAATCCTTCAGCACGGTTTAATTGAAGTTCAACTAATTTTCTTCTTAGTACACCGGTTTTCAGCATAATGCGCCTGTTGGTTACAACAAATTCCGAAGACTTTGAACGCATATAAGCGCCAACCAAACCAATTAAAGCAATCATTACCAATACACCGCCAACACCACTTCCCAAATTATTTTTGGCTGTATTAATAATAATAACACCAAATACAATAAGTAAAATGTTCTTCATGTAAATCCACCAATGGAGATTACCTTTGTAAACGATCTTTTCATTGTTAGCCAAATTTTTCTCAATAAAACTCATAATGTTCTTTTTTTAATTGTGATAAGATGCTAAGATAATTAGTTTTTATTATTTGTAAAGAGAGAATTACAATTTGTGGAAAAATAAAAAGGGGAGCAATCGCTCCCCTTTTTATTTGATTTCTCTAACTCGTTAAATTATAAAGCCAAAACCTCTTTAACCCTGTCCGCAGCATCCTTCAACAAAATAGCTGAATATACTTTTAAGCCCGAATTATCTATCAGTTCCTTAGCTTCAACAGCATTGGTGCCCTGTAAACGGACGATGATTGGTACAGGTATATTACCTATCTCTTTATAAGCATCAATAACACCCTGAGCTACACGGTCGCAACGTACAATACCACCGAAGATGTTGATCAAAATAGCTTTAACATGCGGATCTTTCAAAATAATGTTGAAAGCAGCTTTAACAGTTTCAGCATTAGCCGTTCCGCCAACATCTAAAAAGTTAGCAGGCTCGCCACCGGCAATTTTAATAATGTCCATAGTTGCCATAGCTAAACCTGCACCGTTAACCATACAGCCAACGTTACCGTCAAGCTTTACATAGTTAAGGTTCGATTTGCTTGCTTCAACCTCCATCGGGTCCTCTTCTGCAGTATCGCGTAAAGCGGCAAAATCAGGGTGACGGTACAAAGCGTTGTCATCTATATTCACTTTAGCGTCAACCGCTAAAATTTTATTGTCTGATGTTTTTAACACAGGGTTAATTTCAAATTGTGAAGAGTCGGTAGCATCATACGCCTTATATAAGGCGGTGATGAATTTTACCATATCCTTAAATGCATCGCCTGATAAACCTAAGTTAAAGGCAATTTTACGTGCCTGGAAACCTTGTAAGCCAACCTTAGGATCAATTTCTTCTTTAAAGATCAGCTCAGGGGTTGAGTGTGCAACTTCTTCAATATCCATACCGCCTTCGGTAGAGTACATAATGATGTTACGGCCTTTAGCACGGTCAAGCAATACGCTGATATAAAACTCTTTAGTTTCGCTTTCGCCGGGATAGTAAACATCCTGCGCTACCAAAACCTTGCTAACTAATTTACCTTCGGGGCCTGTTTGTGGGGTAACCAATTGCATACCTAAAATGTCGGTAGCACGTTGTTTAACCTCGTCTAAATTCTTGGCTAATTTAACGCCGCCGCCTTTACCGCGACCGCCTGCATGAATTTGCGCCTTGATAACAACCCAGCTCGAGTTGTATTCATCTTTCATTTTTTGTGCAGCCTCAACAGCCTGTTCAACGGTATCAGCAACAATACCTTCCTGAACTCTAACGCCAAAGCTTTTTAGTATGGCTTTACCCTGGTATTCGTGAATATTCATCTTTTGTGTAGAATTTGCGGTAAATCTACAATTTTGTTTGATATACTGATAAGCCACTTATAATTACTCATTAGTTATTTTAAAATTTTTACAAAAAGGTGGTATGAACATCTAATTGAGTTTGCCTTTTATCAAAAGAAGTTAATGTGTTTGCCTTCTATGCGCCACAGGCGGAGAGAGGGCCGACGGGCGAAGCAAAGTCGGGGTGAGTAAACGAAGCGCGTAAAAGTTTGGGCGTTCCCTTCGGTCGGGCTTTCCACTCATACTACACAGGCCTTAGCCACAAGGCCGGTATCCGTTGCAATCCCTAACGCAAAACTTCCTCCTTGTCATTCCGAGCGCAGCGAAGAATCTTCTAACCATGCATAGCGAACTATCCAAATTGAAGAAGGTTCTTCGCTTCAGAATGACAACCAAAAAAAGAGCGCAAACGCCCGACAGAAAACCGGCCGTGTCACACTGAGGTACTCGAAGTGTGGCCCAGGGGGCGGAAGGTTTTTTCTGTCTTGACTTTTTGCTTCTTTTGTGTCAAGAGGAGATTATATACCTGTTAGACCATGAAGAAAATTAAGGCTTTTTTGGCGGATTTTTCTTTGCCTCTTTCTCAAGATATAATTCATTCGTTACTTCTGATAGTTGTATCTGTAATGTGTGTAGCTGTTGCGTTTGCTCTCTTATATGTATCTGTAGTTTATCTACTTTTGCATCTGAATTAGAATTATTTAATGTCACTATTAATGTAACTCCTGTTAATAGTACTGTTAGAAGTATAGCAAGAGTTTGCGCGTTTGAATTTGTAATTACTCTTCGGTTAGATTTATTCTTTTCTAAAAACTCAAGTCCTGAAATTGTTAATCTTGCATATATATCAACTATATCAAACCATCTAAACTCCTTTGTGTTGAAATTAAATCCAATATTGCCAATTTCATATTCTTTAATATCAAGGTGTCCAGTATTCATAGCATCATTCAAAAATGCCATCGCATCTTCATTTTCTTTATCCCAAATACTTGGCAATATTGACTTTGGTTTTTTGAAATTGCGTTCGATAAATTTTGATATTGATTTGGTGGATGATAGTCCAGTTGCTTCAAACTCCTGTAAAAGCTTTAAATAAAGATTATCCATAAAAAAGAAGCTAAGTTTAGCCTCTCAAGTTATAGAAAATCTTTTACATCCATTTCCAAAACATCAGCTATACTTTTTAAGCTAAGTAAGTGGCAATTCTTTTCACCCCGTTCTAAGAATGATAAGTTAGACATATCAATTTTAGCGAGTTTAGCCATTTCGTTAATTGGTATCTTTTTCGCTTTACGGGCAGTCCTTATTTTCTGCCCCATTTCTTTTAGGAATGTATTGTTATCCATTTTTGCGTGTTAATTCTTTCCATTTTAATGAACCCTCACAGTTAGCTAAAGCATCAGCAAAACGTTCGTCTTGTAACGCTTTACGGTGGTTGTAGCGGAATGCACTTTCATCGCAATAGCGTTGCAAGTGTTTAGGGCTAACAGAGTGATGTATGCCGTTAATTTGCTTTTTAAGGATATTCCAAAATCCCTCGATGCTGTTTGTATGAATAACAATATCTTCACGCCTAACATATTCTTTCTCTCTGTGGTTAACTCTTTTGTGGGTATAATCTAAGTGAAGCTTGTTATAAGCGTTGTGTTCATCTGTTACCATAATGCTATCAGTAGCAACAAACTCTTTTATGGTAGGGATAACGTTATTGGCATCTGTTTTAGCGATTACTTTAGTCTTAACTATAATGAGATATATAATTGAGTCTAATTTTAAAAATTTGAGTAAGCCTGATTAAAAAATGAAATTAGTATGGTTTAACAGGTATATAGTCTCCTGTCAAGACAAAAGAAGTAGCCCCCAAACTGGTCGAAGTTTAGCGTAGCGTAACATCGACCTAAAATGCTCTAAGCTTCTAACTTAACTAACAAATCAACCCAATCCACCCCAATCAACTAATTCAACCCAATCAACCATTCACTTATTCCCAACAAATCACTATTTTTACCCCATGCTCAAAGCGCAATCCATCCATAAATCCTACGGTCAGCTGCATATTTTAAAAGGTGTCGACCTTGAGGTTGCAACAGGCGAAATAGTAACTATTGTTGGTGCATCCGGTGCCGGTAAAAGCTCACTGCTGAATATATTAGGTACTTTGGACAGGCCGGATTCTGGTCAGCTATATATCGATAACCAGGAGCTGAGCAAGCTGAGCAATAAAAACCTGAGCAATTTCCGCAACCTTAAAATTGGTTTTATCTTTCAATTTCATCACCTATTAGGCGAGTTTGATGCACTTGAAAATGTTTGTATCCCTGCTTTTATAGCAGGCTTGTCCCGTAATGATTCAGAAAAAAAAGCAACCCGTTTATTGCAGATGCTTGGTTTGGGCGATAGGCTAAAACATAAACCTAATGAACTTTCTGGCGGCGAACAGCAACGAGTAGCCGTTGCACGCGCTTTAGTGAATAACCCGGCATTAATTTTTGCTGATGAACCATCGGGTAACCTGGATTCAACCAATGCGCGAGAATTGCACGAGTTGTTTTTGCAGCTAAGGGCTGAGTTTAACCAAACTTTTGTGATCGTAACGCATAACGAAGATTTGGCGGCCCTATCAGACAGGAAAGTAACCATGAAAGACGGCTTAATTATACCATAGTGAGCATATTAATTACATCAGCCAATTCAGCGGCAGCTTATCAGCTTAAAAGTAAACTCAACGCAGATCAGGTTATTTTAGGCGACTACGAGGAATTACCTGCTTTGATGTTAAAATCTGGGGCGATGATACAACTACCCAACCCTAAATCAGTATCATACAGCCATCAAATGCTTACTTTGTGTTTGGATAAAGGTATACAAACCGTTTATCCGCTGCGAGAAGAAGAAGCAATATTGTTAAAAGAGTCTGACCAATTATTTAAAGAGTACGATATTAATATAGTATACCAATAATAACCATTTTTGTCATTCTGAACGGAGAGAAGAATCTTCTGCTACATGCATCGTCGATTTGCTTAGTTCAAAATATATCACAATGAAATACACCGACATCGATCCACGTAAAACCGCTTTTATATTTGAACTGGATAATGTGCTCTATCCCGAAAAGGATTACCTGTTCCAGGCTTATTATCTATTTGCCGGATACCTGGAATACCTCGACCTGATCGATGAGAAAGAAGCGGTCAACCTAATGGTTGACACCTTCAACGAAAAAGGCAAAGACTGTGTTTTTGCCGCTGTTCAAAAAAAATATAGTTTAAACGAGAACTACAAGATCCATTTTAATTTTTTAATGGCGACGGCTAAATTGCCTTTAAAACTCCTGCTTTATCAAAATATGCTGGAGCTGATGCAAGATATTATTGTAGATAGGAAAAAACTTTTCATCGTAACCAACGGCAATCCCGAGCAACAGCTAAATAAAATAAAGCAAACAGAATGGCATGGCTTAGAAAAATACCTGGTATGCTATTTCGCCGATGAAGTTGTTGCAAAGCCTGAACCGGATGTGATACACAATATATTGCAAGATCACAATTTGCAACGCCGCGAAATCGTTATGATAGGCAACAGCGATAACGACCTACTATGCTCCGAAGCCTGTGGAGTAGATTATATTAATGTTGAGCAATTTTTGTAAATTGCGTTATGATAAATGAGCACAGGAAAGTGCGATTCCCCTCTTGAGAGGGGGAAGGGGTGTGTTTAGCCAGCTAATGATGAACACACCCGGTTAATTACAATGCCCCGAGCCGATGAAGAAATTAATTTACTTAGCCGTTATTTTAATATCAGGTATTTTGTCATCCTGCAAAAAAGATCATAAAAGTACATTTACCGCGCTCAACCTTGTACAGGATTCTATTTATTATTACGAAAAAGAAGATTATTTATGGTTTGATGCCATACCAGATTATAACGCTTTCAACCCTCGTTCTTATGGCGGCACAAGTAATTTAGGGGCTTTAACCAACGAGCTTACCGCTATATCTCAGCTAAAAATAAATCCTGCGACAGGGCAGCCTTATGAATACTATCCCTTAGCACCAGGGACAGCGAAATATTCTTTTCTGGATGACGGCACCAAACAGGCATCGCTTAATGGTACCAATACCGATTTTGGTTTTGAGCCTTTATATGCCAATGATAATGATCTGCGCATAAAGTATGTAAACCCGAATTCGCCTGCGGCAGCAGCCGGACTGCAAAGAGGTTACCAGATTTTAAGCATAAACGGTAATACCGACCTATCTTACGACGGTACCACATCAAACTTTATTATTAATGCCGTTTATTACAGCAGCTCCATCACTATGCAGGTTCAATTGCCTGATGGTACAACAAAGAATGTTAGCTTGTCTACGGCCTCTTACACCATAAACCCTGTACTGCTTTACAAAGTATTCAATTTAGGCGGCGGGCATGTAGTTGGCTATATGGTATTTGGTAGCTTTACCGCGCTGGCAAATGCCCAGCCGCAATTAACTACGGCCTTTAACTACTTTATAGCTAATGGCGTTAATGACTTGGTGGTCGATCTTCGCTATAATACTGGTGGAGTAGAAAAAACAGCCGCGTATTTAGATGATCTGATCGTTCCGGCGGATAAGAGCAACACGCTAATGTACACTACCTATTTTAATAGCAATTTGCAAAATGATATTTACCCTTTGTTGGCTAAAAAGATAGCTGTAACTCCGGGTATGTTCACGGTTGCTAATAATCAAACTAATTTTGCAAAAGCTTTAAGTTTAAATATAAGCCGCGTATTTTTTATTGTGACCAGTGAAACAGCGTCATCAAGTGAGCTGACTATTAATAACCTTATCCCGGAAATGAACGTACAGTTGATAGGGGATACCACTTATGGCAAGCCGGTAGGAGAGATGCCGATACCCATAGGGCATTATGTTTTATATTCGCCGCAGTTTTCGGTAGAAAATTCTGCCAGCCAGGGCGGCTATTATAATGGTATGGCCCCTGGATCATCAACTTATCCGGGCATACTTGCCGGTGATGATGTAACCAAAAACTTTGGCGACTCGACAGAAATGCTATTGGCACATGCCTTAAATTACGTTCAAAATGGCACTTACAGTATTGCAATCCAAAAAATTCAAAGCTTTGCACAAAGCCAAAAACTTTCCATCTATCAACAAAAAGCTATTAACAGAAAATTTCTGACTAATAGGTTTAGAGGGATGGTCTTGACCGAAAAGAGTAAATAATTCTTTTCGTTTCGACAGCTCGACCGAAGAAACAGATGCTACCGCCGGTTCAAGCGTCCACGGTTAAATCCAAATTCTAATGAGCGTCCACGCTCACAAACTGCTAATCCGCCAGCTGCCGCAAATCCACCGGCACCACGCGCGATATTCCCTGTTCCACCATCGTCACCCCGTAAATAATATCCGTACTCGCAATCGTCCGCTTGTTATGCGATACCACGATGAACTGCGATTCCTTAGAAAACTCCCTGATGATATTATTAAACTTATCAATATTCGTATCATCCAGCGGCGCGTCAACCTCATCAAAAATACAAAACGGCGCAGGCTTCAACAGGTAAAGCGAAAACAGGATAGCCGTAGCCGTCAAAGTCTTCTCGCCGCCCGATAACTGGTTGATCGACAACGGCCGTTTCCCCTTAGGCCTCGCGATAATATCAATATCCGACTCCAATGGCCTATCCGGATCTGTCAGGATCAGATCGCAGGAATCCTCCTCGTTAAACAGCGACCTAAACACCTTGATAAAATTCTCCCGCACCATAATAAACGCCGACATAAATTTCTCCTTCGCCGTATCGTCAATTTCCTGTATTGTAGCTAATAATGATGCTTTAGCCTCCGCCAAATCCTTCTTCTGCGCCTGGATAAACTGGTAGCGCTCATTCATCTCGTTATAAGCCTCCACCGCCATCGGGTTTATCGCCCCGAAATCGTCCATTTGCTTCTTCAGCTTTTCAGTTTTCTCGCGCAGTTCTTCTTCACTTTCATCAACCGGCACATCGGTATCGATCAGCTCCTGTATATCCACATTAAACTCAACCGAAAGCCGCTCCTTCAGCGCGTTCAGTTCCAGTTTGAGGTTATTGCGCTCATCACGCAGTTCGTTCTCAATAAATACGGCGTTATCTTTCTTTTTACGAAGATTGGTCACCTCAGCTTCGGCTTCCGTTATTTTCCCGCGCCATTCATAATATTCCTGTTCCGCTTGTTGGGTCGCTTTTTCTAAAGCCTCCTTTTGCGCGTACATTTCCAGCAGATCATCGTCGGAGTTATCGGCCAGTTGCAGATTTTCCTGTATAGCTGCTTTAACTTTTTCAAGTTCAATGCTGTTTATTTTGATGCGGCCTTCTAACTGTTCTTTCTGCGTTTTACGATAGTCAAGATCCTTAAATAGCCCTGAAACCTTATTCTGCTGCTGATGAAAGCGGATATTTTCCTGGTTAAAAGCATTGGATTGTACTGAAACAAACTCGTTCAACTCATTAAAAATACCCTGCTTGCTAATCAGCAGGTCATTCTGTATCTGCTTTTGGGTTTTTAACTCGGCCAGTTCCGGCTTCAGCACCGCGGTTTCCTCAATAATACCGCTGATCTTTTTGGCAATATCATCCTTACGGTTAAGGCTGTTGGCAATAAACGTTTGATACTGTTCCTGCCGCGTTTTAACGGTGATCAGTTCCGTGTTCAAACGGTTAACCTCCAGTTGCTTTTGCTTAAGTTCTTCTGTTTTGTTAGATGCCTTTAATGCAGCCTGCCCGTTCTGCAAATCCTGCTGCTGATCCTTAAAATAGTTAACCCGGGTATCAAACTGCTTGATCTCCTTAGCCAGGTTCTCCAAATTCTTAGCCCGCCCGATCCGCTTACCTTCAAACAAACCCACCGACCCACCGGCCATAGTGTGTTTTGATTTATTGAATTTGCCACTCTTGCCAATAAGCACAACGCCTTCCGGCAACTCCGCATTGTTCAAAACCTGCTCGTTATGATCATCTATCAAATAAACATCTTTCAATAAATAATTACACAGACTTTGGTAGTAAATGTCAACATCAACAACATTCAACGCCGCAATAAGCCCGGCCCCCTCTAAATCTACCCCGGCAGGGGAGACTTTACTTTCTAAAGCCCTCCCTTCCGGGGAGGGTTTGGGTGGGGCTATTTTATAACTATCCAGCACAAAAAACTGTGCCCTGCCCTTAGCCGAATTACTCAATAACTTGATCGCGCTGATCGCCTCATCATAATTATTCACCACGTAATGGTTCATCAGCGGCTCCAAATAGTTTTCAATGGCTACGCGATATTCCTCCTTACAAAACAAAATATCACTAAACAGCGGGATATTCTTCGCCCAGTCCGCGTTCTTTTTCAGAAAACGTATCGACTCCGGAAAGCCTTCCAAATTATCAACCATACTCTTGGTAAGGTTGTATTCATTCTGCTTCGCGTCCAATTTTCGGCTGTCAGCAACAATACTTTCCTTAACAGTGGTCAGCTCCGCATCTATCTCAATTAACTGCTCCTGTAATTTTTTATCGAAATCAAGCAGTGTTTGGTGCTCGCTATTCAGTGTTTCGGTACGTTCCTGTAATTCAGCAACCACATCGTTAAAATGTGAAAGTTCCACCTCCTTATTGGTAGCATCCTCCATATTCCGCTGACTTTCCTGCTCCAAAGCTTGTTGCTGGATCTGTAATATCTCCAGGTCCTTTTCAGCCTTATAAACCTGGTTTTGTAGCTTGTTGTTATTGCCGGTCAGGTCGTTCAGTTCATTTCTTGCAGATGCTTGCTGAGCCTTTAATTCATCAACGGTCTCCTTCAATTCTGTAACCCGCTCCAGTATAGTTTGCAGCGTCTCATCTTCCTGCAGCTTTTCCTCAGCTAAACGCTTTATGTTGTATAGCACGTGGTTCAACTGGTTACGGTCACGTTCCAGCTCATCGCTAACCCGCGCTTCCTTATCCTGCTGAAACTTCAGTTGCTCATTTTTTATTTTCTTTTCACTCTCGTAGGCCCTTATTTTGGATACATACTCGTTAGTGGTTTTTTGTTGGATCGAAAGGTTTTTTTCCTTATTCAAACTATCCAGCTTTTGCTGCTGCAATGCCGCTTCCAAAGTATCTATTTGAGCAGATACTTCTGACTTTTCAACCTGCTGAACCTGCTCTTTCTCCTCGATCTTTGCCAGCGATTCACTAAAATGCGCTATCCTGAACGACGCTAGCAAAATACTCAGCGATTTATATTGATCGCGGATGCGATAATAGCGCTCCGTCTTTTTAGCTTGATTTTCAAGCGTCTTCAGGTTCTTTTCTATTTCGAAAAGCAAATCTTCTACCCGCTCCAAATCCGCTTCGGTATCTTTTAACTTATTGAAAGTTTGTTTTTTTCGGAGTTTGTATTTGGAGATACCCGATGCCTCCTCAAATAAATTCCGGCGAGAGCCTTCTTTGTTGGTGATGATCTCATCAACCATCCTCAGCTCAATAATGGCGTAAGAGTCCGAACCGATACCCGTATCTAAAAACAGATCGGTAATATCCTTTAAACGGCACTGCACATCGTTCAAACGATATTCGCTATCTCCGCTGCGGTATAATTTACGGGTGATGGTAACCTGCGAAAACTCAACAGGCAGGATATTTTTAGTATTGTCGAAAGTAAGCGAGACCTCGGCCAGATTTGCCGGTTTGCGACTCTTTGATCCATTGAAAATGATATTATCCATTTTCTCAGAGCGCAGCATCCGGGTGCTTTGTTCACCGAGTACCCAGCGGATGGAATCCACCACATTTGATTTACCGCAGCCATTAGGGCCCACAATAGCCGTAACACCCTCATTAAAATTAATGGTGATCTTATCGCCAAAGCTTTTAAACCCCTTGATTTCTAAACTGGTAAGCTGCATTTAAATTAATTCAGGACGCAAAAATTCCGACCTTCAAAGTAGCTATAAAAATTGTTTTTTGAAAATATTTCTCAGCACCGGTCATAACTCCTTGTCGTTTCGACCGGAGGGAGAAATCTTCTTCGCCCTGTATCCGAACTTGCAAGTAGTAAAAGATTTCTCCCTCCGGTCGAAATGACATTAAGGCAGACAGCACCACAATCTTTCAACTCCCGCAAACAATTCCACCGCCTTTTCCCTTTATCCATTAACAAATAATCACCTTATGAAAATTGCAATATTTGGAGCCGGCGGGCGTATAGGCAGCCGCATAGTTGATGAAGCGCTTCGCCGCGGGCATGATGTTACCGCCGCCGTCCGTCACCCCGAAAATTACACCAAAACCCACGAGCACCTGAAAGTTGCCAAAGCCGACCTGTTCAACTCGCAGGATGTAGAAACCGCCGCCTTTAACCAGGATGCTGTGGTAGTATCATACAGCCCCACAAACGGCGCACCCGCATCAACGCTAACGGAAGTTGTGGTGCCGATTGTCAACGGACTAAAACAAGCGCATACCAAACGCCTCATTATAGTAGGCGGAGCAGGAAGCCTGGAAGTTTCGCCCGGTGTTCAATTAGTTGATACCCCCGATTTCCCCGCCGAGTACAAAGCCGTTTCCTTAGCCCACCGCGACGCATTAAAACTCTACCAAAAAGAAAAAGATTTAGACTGGACATTCGCCTGCCCATCCGCGGAGATCATACCCGGCGAACGCACCGGCAAATTCCGCACCGATACAAAATTATTAGTAGATGCGAACGGCAAAAGCCACATTTCCATGGAAGATTACGCTATCGGAATCATCGATGAGATCGAAAACCCGATGCATATTAGGGAAGTGTTTACGATAGGATATTAACTGTGCCCCACCCAACCCGCCCCGGAAGGGAGAGCTAAAAAAGCAAATTAAAAGTCTCCCCTTCTGGGGGAGATTTAGAGGGGGCTGATTATTTCCCCGCTCAAAAAAGTAACCACGTTACCGCTCATCAAAACCCGGTCGCCTTTTAACTCGCACCAAAGTTCGCCCTTACGGGATGAAAGCTGGTAAGCGTGCAGTTTATCCTTACCCAATTTCTTTGCCCAGTAAGGTATCAAATTACAATGTGCCGATCCCGTAACCGGATCCTCTGGGATACCCGCCCCCGGCGCGAAAAAACGTGATACAAAATCAACATCCTTACCCGGCGCTGTTACAATTACCCCAACCGTGTCCATTTTTGACAAAGCGAAAAAGTCAGGCGAAATATCCCTGATCTCATCCTCCGATTCATAAACAATAAAATAATCCCTTGATCGCAAAACTTCCACCGGCTGCTTGTCACTTAAAGCCTCAGTCAACCCCACCGGCGCGTCAATAGGTATCGGCGGGCGAGAAGGGAAATCCATCGTGTACCTGTCGCCATCGCGTTTAACATGCAGTATACCGGCTTTCACCGTTTCAAAATGGATCTCATCGCCACCGTAAGCCAGCTCGGTAAACAATATATGTGCCGATGCTAAGGTAGCATGCCCGCAAAGGTCTATCTCATATTCAGGTGTAAACCATCTTAATTTATAGCCGCCATCTGTCTTTACAAAAAAAGCGGTTTCAGCCAGGTTATTTTCAATTGCTATCTTTTGCATCACCTCATCAGGCAGCCATTCCGTTAGCGGACAAACAGCTGCCGGGTTGCCGCCAAAAAGATTACTTGTAAATGCATCAGCCTGGAATATTGGGATCCTCATAGTTGTATTGTTTGATAGGCTAATATAGTGTTATAGCGTCAAGAATCAAGATGCAAGAATCAAGATTTAAAAAGAAAAATTAACTGAAAATAAAAGAGCCAAAACATAAGTCTTGGCTCTTAGTTCTTAAATCTTGATTCTAATTACTTCGCGTACCAGGTATTATTCTTCAAATCCGAATCAGGTAATTCATGATTTGGATCGAGTATTATACTTTTGATAGCTGATGTTGACGGATATTTAAATTTCCACACACCACCGCGCTGCCAAATGTTTACCGGCATGTGCAAAATCTCAACAGTACCGTTAGCTTGTGTAATTTGTAATTCGACAGGCATTGCCAATTTATCTTTATTTACTAGAGTGATGATAGCTCCTTTTTCAGGGTCATTCTCAACGTAAGTTACGGATTGTATAGCCTGATCCAACTTCCAGGTAGTGAAGAACCATGGTTTAAAAAACCAGTTCAGGTCTTCGCCAGCTGCATCATTCATCGCTCTAAAGAAATCATAAGGCAACGGGTGTTTAAAAGCCCAATGTTTAATGTATTCGCGGAAAGCGTAATCAAACCTTTCAGGCCCTAATACATCACTACGCAGCATTACTAAACCTAACGAGGTTTTAACATAATACTGGCCGTAATCATTTAGGCCGATAGCTTCAGGAGGGGTCATTAACGGATCGTTGCTGCGGCGGTACTGGCGTAAAATTCTTTGCGCCATTTTAGCAGTGTCCTTGTATTCGCCATTGTTAAAATGATCTGTAGCGTAGATGTTGATAAAGGTGTTAAAGCCCTCGTCCATCCACATGTATTTACGTTCGTTAGTACCAACAATCATCGGGAACCAGTTGTGGCCGATCTCATGCGTAATATCGCCCCAAAGCTGGCCATTTTTCAAGTTGCTTAAGCAAAAAATGATACCCGGGTATTCCATACCCAAAGCAACACCCGATACACTTACTGCCGAATTCCACGGATATTCAAAATAAGCATTTGAGTAGATCTCCATGCTGTTCTTTAAATATTCAGTCGAACGGCTCCATGAATCGTTACCTGAGCTCTCGATAGGATAAGCCGATTGCGCTATACCTTTACGCCCCGAAGGGAAATTAACCTTAGCCGCATCCCAGATAAACGCTGTTGAAGCAGCCCATGATACGTCGCGGCTGTTTTCCATTTTAAAGTGCCATGTTAAGTTGCCGTGTTGCGGATGAGTTGCAGGCTGGCCAACTTCGTCCGGTTTAATCAGCATAACCGTTTTGTCGCTATTACGTGCTTCGGCTAACCTGCTTTGTTGTGTAGCGGTTAATACCTGCGCACCGTTTTGCAGATCACCTGATCCAACAACGGTCATGTTTGCCGGTGCGGTTATGTAGTAATCAAAATCGCCGTAATCACAATAAAACTCACCTAAACCCATGTAAGGTAGGGTGTTCCATCCTTCCACATCATCATACACACACATGCGTGGGTACCATTGGGCAATTTCGTAAACCCAGCCTTGTTTAAATTGCTTACGCCCCATACGGTCGGCGCCATAGTAAGGGATAGAAAAATTGTAGTTTACCCTAACGCTGATCTTATCGCCTTTAGCGCCAACCGGCGTAGTTAAACGCACCTGCATACGGGCATCCGTAATAACCGGGATTACCTTATAGCTTGTGCCTTTGTACGTTACTGTTACCGATTCAATATGATAACCACCGCGACTAAAGCCACGCACATCAAAGCGGTCGCCACTTATGGGGGTAACCGCCGCACCGCGTGAGTCCGGTTTAAATAAGTTTTGGTCAAGCTGGAACCATAAATAGTCCAGTTTATCAGGGCTATTATTGGTGTAATCAACAGTTACATCACCGGTAATGGTAGTATCCTGCTTACCTTCGTCTAAAGTAGCGTGGATTAAATAGTTAGCACGGTTTTGCCAGTAGTTCTGACCAGGTTGTCCGCTCGCCGAGCGGGTGTCGCCGGTAGTAGTAGGCCAAACAACAGGGCCGAACACATCATTGTGGTCGTACTTAATGGAGTCTGGAGTAGTTTGTGCCGATGCACTTGCCGCCGTCAGGAACAGCACGCACGCACCCAGCAGGTGTTTTAGTTTAGTTTGCATATAGTCAGTTAAAGAGCGCAAATTAACTAAAATAATTTTTTAACAAAGTGTTTGTTTTAAGGATGATACAAAAGAATAGCCGGTATATAATATTTTTTAATTTTTGAGATTGATTTTTGTATTTTTGAATATATGGAATCAATCCTGGTACATCCTGAAAATGCTGAGCAACTGAAAACAGTTAAAGCCGTTTTGAAAGCTTTAAAAGTGCAATTTGAACCGCAACCTGAGATTTTACCGCCTCATGTTTTACAAGGTATAGAAGAAAGCAGAAGGCAACATCAAAACGGACAAACGATATCTCTTCAAGAATTTAAGGAAAAGCATCTTTTGAAGAAATGAGTTTTGAGGTAAAATTCTCTGTTAAAGCCGAAGAAACTTTTGAAGCTGTTGTTGACCAGCTCGAGCAAAGATGGGATGAAAAATTCGTTAATAAATTTAACAAGAAAGTGCTTGATTGTTTGGATATTATTTCGACTACACCATTTATTTATCCAATAGCGAAAGAGAACGGAACACTACGTAAATGTGTTCTTCATAAGAACTGTTCAATGTTTTACACTATCCATGGTAATTACGTTGAGATAGATTTCTTCTGGGATAATCGACAAGATCCAATAGTCACATCTTAATCACCATCCTCTCAAACTTTTATTTCCCACAATTGCTTTTACATAAGCGGCTATATTATTGCATTTTAGCGGCCTATAAATAACGTATGAATCACCTCGCCAATTCAACTTCGCCCTATTTATTACAGCACGCCAATAACCCTGTTAACTGGTACCCATGGGGGCCGGAAGCATTGCAAAAAGCTAAGGCCGAAAACAAGCTCATCATCGTGAGCATCGGTTATTCTGCATGCCACTGGTGCCATGTAATGGAGCACGAAAGCTTTGAGGACGAAAGCGTTGCCGGCGTAATGAACCAATATTTTGTTTGTATTAAGGTAGACAGGGAAGAACGTCCGGATATCGACCAGATCTACATGAGCGCCGTACAGCTGATGAGCGGCAGGGGAGGCTGGCCATTAAATTGCATCTGCCTGCCCGATCAAAGGCCAATATACGGCGGTACTTACTTCCGCAAAAACGACTGGGCTTCATTACTCTTCAACCTCGCCGATTTCTACAAACAAAAGCCTGTCGAAGCCGAAGAATATGCCTTAAAGCTTACCGAAGGAATTCAAAACTTTGAAACCATCGGCTTTATCAAAGAACAGCCGGAATATGCCAGAGAAGATCTGCAATTGATAGTTGAGAACTGGAAAAAATACCTCGACCCCGAAGAAGGCGGTATGGGCTCATCACCCAAATTTCCGATGCCTAATAACTGGCAATTCCTGATGCGCTATGCCTATTTAATGAATGATACCGACATCGCCCAAAATGTAACGCTCACATTAAAAAAGATGGCTTTTGGTGGTATATACGATCATATTGGTGGTGGTTTCGCCCGTTATTCGGTTGACGGCCGCTGGCATGTGCCGCATTTTGAAAAGATGTTGTATGATAACGCACAATTGATCAGCCTGTACTCAGAAGCTTATACCTGGAAAAGCTCACAGCTATATAAACAGGTGGTTGATGAGGTCATCAACTTCACCATGCGCGAGCTTTCATCTTCTGATGGAGGTTTCTACAGCGCCCTTGATGCCGACAGCGAAGGCGTAGAGGGTAAATTCTACACTTTCACCAAAGCCGATATCGAAGCTATTTTGGGCAATGATGCCGGGCTATTTTGCATCTACTACCACATAACCGAAGATGGCAACTGGGAAGAAGAACAAACTAACGTACTTTTCAGGCAAGAAAAAGACCTGCAACTGGCCAATAAACTTGGCTTACCATTGGAATCGATGATGGAAAAGATTGAAGATGGTCGCAAGAAAGTCTTCTATGCCCGTAGTCAGCGTATCCGCCCCGGTTTGGATAATAAAATACTAGCCTCATGGAATGGATTAATGCTCAAAGGCCTATGTGATGCTTATCGTGCTTTTAATGAGCACGATTATCTGGATATGGCCCTGCGTAATGCCGATTTTATTGTGAATTATATGGTAAATGAAGAAGGCCGTCTGTCGCGTACATACAAAGGCGTGGATAACGATTCCATAGCTTTTCTGGATGACTATGCCAACGTCGCCAATGGTTTAATTGCCTTATACGAAGTTACCTTTGATGAACACTGTCTGGAACATGCCCGTGGGCTTGTCGATTATGCCATCGCGCATTTTTATGATCCGGCAAGCGGTATCTTCTATTTTACCGGCGATAGCAATGAACAACTGATCGCCCGAAAATCAGAAATTATGGATGGCGTAATCCCATCATCCAACTCCGTAATGGCACATAACTTAAAAAAGTTGGGTTTGTTATTTGATGATGGAGAATATCTGGAAATATCAGCGCAGCTATTACGCAATGTAATGCCTCATATAGCAAAATATGGTTCATCTTATTCAAAATGGTGTATGCTATTGCTCGATGAAGTGTTTGGTACCTATGAAGTTGCCATTACCGGAGAAAATTATGATATTTTACGTGTAGAAATCGAAAACAAGTACATTCCTAACAAAATAATATTGGGAGGTAAAAAAGGAAGTTTACCTTTGTTGCAGGAAAAATTCACCAGCGAGACACAAATCTTTATCTGCAAGGATAAAACCTGTAGCCTGCCTGTTTACAATTCCATCGACGCTGTAAAACAAATTAATTCCAAAATACTTTTATAAGAAATAGAATTCAGAATGAAAATTGAACCACAACACGTAGTCTCATTAACTTACGATTTGTATGTTGATCAGAACGGCACAGAAACATTAGTTGAGAGCGCTACACAGGAGCAGCCTTTAACCTTTTTATACGGAGCAGGCCAGATGCTGCCTAAGTTTGAGGAACATTTAAGCACTTTATCTACTGGTGACAACTATGATTTTCAGTTGTCGGCACAAGAAGCCTACGGAGAATATGACGATGAAGCAGTAGCTAACCTGCCAAAAGAAATGTTTAACGGTACCGATGTACCTGAAATCGGCAGCATTTTGCCTTTGCAAGATAACAATGGCAATCGTTTCCAGGGACAGGTTGTTTCTGTCGCAGAGGACGCAGTAATTGTTGATCTTAATCACCCAATGGCTGGTCAGGAATTACATTTCAAAGGAAATATCCTGAATGTTCGTCCTGCAACACCAGAAGAATTATCACACGGCCATGCGCATGGCGCCGATGGTCATCACGCTCACTAATATTATAATCAATTATGGTTTAGAACGGAGTTTTTCGTTCTGAACCATAATTAGTCAATATCCAGCTCCCCGTCATCGGTTATCCGGCACTTCACAAATATTCGGCACAGTACCGGTTTGTAATTTATAGTTGCCGGCACAAAAAGCTTGTCATCCTCATCAATCAAATCGGGGCTGAATGAAGTGATACGTTCATCATCCGGCGATTTAATATGTACCTTAAAATCAGCCAGTCTGCCGCCGGGGCTAACCAAAATTTCTAGAACAGCCGTAAACTGAGATAGATCTGTCCCCATATAATCGTTAGATAGCCTGAATAATTTTAAATAAGGAATATAACCGTAATAAATGCCACCAGCCTTCATTGGTTTGGTTACCCTGTCCGAATCCTTGAACTTATTATCAAAACTATATCTGATATGTGTGGCCGTAAGGGTATCATCAGCTATTTCCCAGGTGATGCTGTTCCGATCGTAATTAAAATTTTGTACTAAACGACCATATTTATCATAAAAATGCCAAATGCCAACTCTTTTATTGTTGGCATAATTACCGCTCGCCAACGCGATACTGCGGCGGTATATCGCCTGGTACAAACCCTGTTTTATTTCCTTGTTGCTTTTCAACACAAAAAACTGCTCAATAACCAATTGGGTCAGCCTGTTTTTCCTCAATACCGAATCTTGCGCCAAGGCACGGCTTATAAAAAAATGTATGGCAATAAGCAGTATTACTTTCTTCACGGTGGTATTAAATAATATTATTTATAACAATTATTATGCTAGTCAGCTTAGGGGTTTGCAATAATACATATTTTAAAAAAATAAATACTTTATCAATAGATGAAAGAAACCTTTAAGTACTTTGTACATGACTTTGTTAAAGAGGATAGCTTATAGGATGCCTTTCACTAGATAATAGAAAGGAGATTAAGTGAAATTTAAAACTCGATTTTCGAGCAATTATTTGTTGTTTTGATGCATTTATATGCCTGTGTGCCCAACTATTATTGATTGATTACGTATAAATATATAATTGTTTTATCTGGTACACTTTTGTTTAACATCAAACGTTCAATATTAAACGCTAATCAAATTTATCCTATAACTCAGGCAATAGCGCCATGCGGCACTATCTATAATTAGATAAGATATTTCTTTAAAAACAAAATCCGGTAGTTTATAAACTGTATGCGCTGAGGCTCTAAGAATAATTCTTAGTTTCATTATATTATCCATACCTTTCATTCACTGTCCCCAATTAAATATAAACTATATAAACTTAACTTTTGTGCTATGGCTTTCTTAGAAAGTGTGTTGGAACCACCCTCATATGGTTGGAAAGATGAATTTGGTGAGCTTTCAAAACCTAAATCAGGTCAAATTTTCAAAGAGTTCTTTTCCCGTTTAAATGTATTTAAAAATAAAAAAAACTGGCTCTCATTCATGAGTTGGTTTATGGTATGCTGCCTTGCGCCGTTCCTGTTTATATTTGTATTTAAATATTTCTCCATTAAACTATTAATTGTTGCCTTTGTGTATAGCATGATTGTAATGGGTACGCACGGTACCATTTGGTTACATCGTTACTGTACGCATGGCGCTTATACATTCAAAAATAATTTTTGGCGATTTTTTACTCAGAATCTTACTTTAAAAATTATTCCGGAAGAGATCTACGCAGTATCACACCACGTTCACCATGCGCTTTCTGATCAGCCCGGTGATCCTTATAACGCTCAGGGTGGCTTTTTATATTGCTTTTTAGCAGATGTAAATCATCAGCCTATATCACGCAGTCTATCTGAAAAAGATTATGACAAATGTGTTAATTTAATGCGCCATACGGGGGTTAAAACAAATTCCTACGCTAAATATAACAAATGGGGTACACTAGCTGCACCTATTCGTACCATTACCGCCGTGTTGCTTAATTGGGCATTTTGGTTTGCGGCGTTTTATTTAATAGGTGGTTTTGGCTTGGTATGCGCCGTATTTGGTGCGGCTGGTTTTTGGGCTGTAGGTGTGCGTACTTATAATTACGAAGGCCACGGTAAAGGGAAAGATATGCGCCGCGATGGTGTTGATCATAACCGCGAGGATATGTCAATAAATCAGTTGTGGCCTGGCTATGTAGCCGGCGAATGGCATAATAACCACCATTTGTATCCTAAAAGTGCACGCTCAGGCTTTAAAGCATATCAGCTTGATTTGGCCTGGTGTTATATAAAACTATTGAGCATGATAGGTGCTGTGAGTAGTTACCGCGATTCTAAAAAAGAATTTAAGCTGGCTTATTGTCAAAAAATTGTTAAAGCCCCGATATTAGCTAATAAAGGTGTACCTAAGGTTTACGATCGGGAGCCAGAAGAGGTTTTTATTAATTAATATCCCAACGATTAAAACTTTTATTATACTTAGTAGTTGTAAGATTTATAAAAACTCAACCAATGAAAAAAATAATTTTATCAATCTTGATGATTTTAGCCATAGGCTTCTCATCATTTGCACAAGAACACAGGGTAGAAAAGAAAACTGTTAAGGTAAAACATACCAGCACTTTCGGTCAAAAAGTACATAACACTTTTCACAAAAAGAAACGTTACAATGGTTACAAGGTAAAAACTAAGGTTAGGAAATAATAAGCCTTGGTAAGAAATTAAGGGAGATGCAATTTGTATCTCCCTTTTTTGTTGCTTGTTTTTTTTATACTATACCAAAAAGAAAATTTTTCGGTAAAAAAGCACTATCTTTTTTCCGTAAGGATTAATTATCTTTAGCTTACCAATTAACCATTACACTACCTATATTATGAGTGCAAAATCATCACTACTGATTTGTTTTTTATGTGCTGTGTTTTTCAACCAAGCAGTTTCAGCCCAAAATTTAGGAATATTTGATGCACAAACTGATGTGGGCAATGTAAAGCTTACGGGTTCTGCATTGTATGAGCCCGGATCACAGCAATATAAGGTTACTGGTTCTGGCTATAATATCTGGTTTGATCATGATGCTTTCCATTACGTTTATAAGCGCATAAAAGGCGATTTTATATTAACCACAAGCGCCGCTTTCTTAGGCAAAGGGGTAGAGATGCATCGCAAACTGGGTTGGATGATCCGCACATCGCTTGATTCCAATTCAAAACACGTTAACGCCGTAGTACATGGCGATGGTTTAACCTCATTGCAATTCAGGCGTACAGTCGGTGCACAAACAGAGGAGATAAAATCTTCTATTACGCATGCTGATGTTATCCAGATCGAAAGAAAAGGCAATACCTACACCATGTCGGTAGCGCGCAACGGCGAAACTTTTGTTACTGAAAAAGTTGATGATCTTGATCTGGGTGATGAAGTTTATGTGGGCCTGTTTGTATGCTCACACAACCCAAATGTTTCCGAAACTGCTGTATTTAATAATGTGCGGATTGTTGTTCCTGCCAATGGTGCTAATGGCTATCAAAAATATATCGGCAGCGATATTCAAATATTAAACCTGGAAAGTGGCAACAGCCGTATCATCTACCAGTCATCACAATCGCTTCAGGCCCCAAACTGGACTAAAGATGGTAAATCTCTTATCTATAATAGCAACGGATTACTCTATAAATATAATTTGAAAACCAATATTCCCCAAGTATTAAACACAGGGATTGCTAAAAATAACAACAATGATCACGTGCTTTCTTTTGATGGTAAATGGCTGGCAATTAGTAACAGCGAAAAATACGGCTCTATAGGCTATATTATTCCATCAACAGGCGGTGAGGCAAGGCAATTGACACCAACTGGGCCATCATATATGCATGGCTGGTCGCCTGATGGTAAGTATATTGTTTTTTGTGGCGATAGGAATAACGAATATGATATTTATAAAGTCCCATCAAAAGGAGGCAAGGAAATCAGACTTACCGATGCGCCGGGATTAGATGACGGTGCGGAATATACTCCAGATGGAAAATATATCTACTTCTGCTCGGTCCGCAGCGGCCTGATGCAGGTTTGGCGTATGAATCCTGATGGCAGCAACCAAACACAAGTAACCAATGATGATTATGATAATTGGTTTCCGCACGTTTCGCCTGATGGCAAAATGATCGAATTCATATCTTTCATGAAAGATGAGGTTGCCCCTGGTGATCATCCATTTTATAAGCATGTATATCTTAGGGTGATGCCGGTTGGCGGCGGCCCGATTAAAGTAGTTGCCTACTTATATGGCGGCCAGGGAACTATTAATACACCGTCATGGTCGCCTGATAGCAAACGTTTAGCATTTGTGAGTAATACGCAATTATTGTTTCCAGTATTTCCGATAGCTCAATAATCAAATATGCAAACATCCCGTAGAAGTTTTTTAATAAAAAGTGCTGTGTTAGCAGCTGGCACAGCTTTTTTACCCAATGATCTTTTCCCCTCACCAACAAAAAAACTTGAACGCCTCGGCCTGCAGCTTTATACTGTACGTGATGCCATGCACGCCGACCCTACGGGAACGCTCAAACAATTAGCTGCTGTAGGTTACAAACATTTGGAACACGCGGGTTATAGTGACGGCATGTTTTATGGCTTAAGCGTCAAGGATTTTAAAAAGGTTTTAGATGATAACTCACTGAACATGACCAGCGGACATGTCGTGTTACAACAAAAGCACTGGGATTCCGCTAAAAATGACTTTACTGACGAATGGAAAAAAACACTTGATGATGCATCCGATATACACCAAAAATATCTGATAAGCCCGGGTCTGGATGATAATTTAAAACATGATTTTAGTGCCTTTAAAGCCTTTATAGATGTATTTAACAAATGCGGCGAACTATGTAAAAGTAAAGGCTTGGTATTCGGTTACCATAACCACGATTTCGAATTCTCAACCATATTTGATAATGAGAAGATGTACGATTTAATATTAGCCAATACCGACCCTGGATTGGTTACACAGCAGTTGGATATTGGAAATATGTACTCAGCCGGCGCTATGCCATTAGATTATATCAAGAAATATCCTGGCAGGTTTGAGTTACTGCATGTAAAAGATGTAATTAAAAAAGATAATGGTAAATATGAGAATACCTTGCTTGGCAAAGGCGTACTTCCATTAAAAGAAATATTAAAAACAGCCCGAAAAACAGGTACTTCACAATTTATTATTGAGCAGGAAGATTACCAGGGTATGGATCCTGTAGCCAGTACTGCGATAGACCTGAAAGTTATGCAGGGCTGGGGTTACTAAGTAACATATTTATGGCGTGGTGCATCTTTTTTAAATAAATTACTAAGTTTGATGTACCGGGGCTAAATTGATTTTATAACTACCTATAACTAATTATAACCAATGACCGATAAACCAATTGACTCATCTTTAAATACCTCGCGCAGAGGTTTTATTAAAAGCAGTTCTATAGCGGCTGCAGGTATCATGATTGTTCCGCGCTATGTTTTAGGCGGAAAGGGTTTTATTGCACCAAGCGATAAACTGGTAATTGCATCTGTTGGCGCAGGTGGCAAAGGCCAAAGCGATATTGCCAATTTTTACGCCAGCGGCAATGCTGAAATTGGCTATCTATGTGATGTTGATACGCGCAGCGCTGCCAAAACGGTAGCTAAATTCCCTAAAGCTAAATTTTATAAAGACTGGCGCGAGATGCTTGATAAGGATCACAAAAACTTTGATGCTGTATCCGTATCTATTCCAGACCATAATCATGCTATCGTCGCATTATCAGCCATGCAAATGGGCAAGCATGTATATGTACAAAAACCGCTAACGCACGATGTATTTGAAGCTCGTGCCTTAACACATGCGGCAAAAAAATATAATGTAGTAACCCAAATGGGTAATCAAGGCTCATCGAACGATGGCGTAAGGCGCTTACGTGAGTGGTACGATGCAGGCACAATAGGCGATGTACACACCGTTTATTGTTGGACAGACCGCCCGGTTTGGCCACAGGGTATTCCGTGGCCAGCTACAAAAGCAGATATTCCAAAAGAACTGGATTGGGACTTATGGTTAGGAACCGCCCCATATAAAGATTACGTTGAGAAATTAGTGCCATTTAACTGGCGTGGCTGGTGGGATTATGGCACCGGTGCACTTGGCGATATGGGTTGCCACATAATGGAAGCCCCATTCCGTGTACTTGATCTGCAATACGTTAAAGACGTACAATCAAGCGTGGGGACTGTTTATGTAGATAACTTTAGAAAAGGATATTTCCCGGATAGTTGCCCGCCATCAAGTCACATTACATTGACTTTCCCTAAAACAGCAAAAACTCAAGGTGATGTTACCGTACACTGGATGGACGGCGGCATACAACCCGAACGCCCTGTTGAATTAGGCCCGAATGAAGATTTTGGCGACAATGGCAACGGTATGCTCTTCATCGGCACAAAAGGAAAAATGATGGCAAGTACATACTCATTAAATCCTCAGCTATTGCCAACTTCACGCACAAACCAGGTAAACGTACCGCAAACAATTAAGCGTGTGCCGGGCGGGCAAGAAGGTCATTACGCTCAATGGGTAAATGCAGCTATCGCTGGTAAACCTGATGAGGTAAGTTCTCCGTTTAAATTGGCTGGCCCGCTAACAGAGGCTTTGCTGATGGCAAACCTTTCTATCCGTGGGCATGATATTCAAAAAGCACGTGCGGATGGCAGGGGCTTTGATTATCCGGGCCAAAACATAAAACTGATCTGGGATAATGATGCCATGCGTGTAACTAATTTTGATGATGTAAACCAATACATAAAACGTGAGTATCGTGAAGGCTGGAAAACGCTAGGTTAATATATATGAAGTTAAAATTAGGAATGATCGGCGGCGGCCAGGGCGCATTTATAGGCGCTGTGCACCGCATTGCCGCCCGGATGGATAACGAATATGAACTGGTTTGCGGCGCCTTCAGCAGTGATGCGGAGAAGGCTAAAGCAAGCGGTTTATTATTGGGCTTATCTCCCGACAGGGTGTACACATCATATCAGGATCTTATTGAAAAAGAAAAGCAATTGCCTGAAGATAAGCGTGTACAAGTAATAAGCATCGTAACTCCAAATCACCTTCATTTCGCTCCAGCCAAACTAGCGTTGGAGAACGGTTTCCATGTAATATTGGATAAGCCTATGACATTCTCGCTTGCGGAGGCTAAAGAGCTTGAAGAAGTTGTTAAAACAAGTGGCAAACGCTTTTGCCTTACGCATACTTATACTGGTTACCCCATGGTTAAAGAAGCCCGACAATTGGTTAAAGATGGTAAATTAGGTAAGGTTAGAAAAGTTTACGTAGAATACCCGCAAGGCTGGTTAAGTACCTTTTTAGAAGGCGAGGAAAATAAACAAGCAACCTGGCGTACCGATCCTACCAAAAGTGGTATAGCGGGTGCCATGGGTGATATAGGCACCCACGCCTTTAACTTAGCTGAATATATAAGTGGTTTACTTGTAACTAAAATATGTGCCGATATTAATACTGTAGTGAAAGGCCGCAAACTAGATGATGACGGTGCTGCCCTGCTAAAATTCAATAACGGTGCAAGCGGGGTATTGATAGCATCACAAATTGCCGCTGGCGACGAAAATAATATCAAAATAAGGGTTCACGGCGAGAAAGGCGGCCTCGAATGGCAGCAGGACAATGCCAACACCTTACTATTAAAATGGTTAGACAAACCGGCTGAAATATTACGCACAGGCGCAGGATATTTAAGTTCTTATGCTACCAGTAATACCCGTGTTCCTGCAGGCCATCCGGAAGGTTACCTGGAAGCATTTGCCAATCTATACCGGAACTTTGCCTTAAGTATTAAAGCGGATATAGAAGGCAAACAAGCCGAAAAGGAATGGTTAGATTATCCGGGTATTGAAGATGGTATCAGAGGAATGGCTTTTGTGGAGAATGTAATAGCATCTGGCAAATCAGATGCTAAATGGACTGATTTTAAAATATAAAATAGTAGATAGACTTATGAAGTTTTTAAAACTTCGTAAGTCTTACGGTTAAAAACAACTATATGAAAACCATTAAAGGCCCGGCAATATTTTTAGCGCAATTTATATGTGCCGATGAACCTTTTAATAATTTAAAGTCCATTTGTAATTGGGCGAAGGAGTTAGGCTATAAAGGAGTGCAACTCCCAACGCTCGATAATCGGTTCATCGACCTGAAAAAAGCTGCCGAAAGTAAAACCTATGCCGATGAATTGAATGGCCTGGTGAAAGAATGTGGATTAGAAATCACCGAGCTATCGACCCATCTACAAGGGCAGTTAGTAGCGGTTAACCCTGCTTACGACCAATTATTTGACGGTTTTGCACCCGAAGTATATCGAAATAACCCTAAAGCAAGGCAGGAATGGGCTGTACAACAATTACAGTATGCTGCTAAAGCATCCCGAAATTTAGGTTTGAATGCAAGCGTTACCTTTAGCGGTGCGCTTATATGGCAAATGGTGTACCCGTGGCCACAACGCCCTGCCGGAATTGTTGATGATGCCTTTTCTGAACTTGCCAAACGATGGGAACCGATTCTGAATGTATACGATGAATGTGGAATAGATCTCTGTTATGAGATCCATCCCGGCGAAGACTTGCACGATGGCATTACTTACGAAATGTTTTTGGAGAAAGTAAACAACCATCCGCGCGCTTGCTTGTTATATGATCCGTCGCACTTTGTTTTGCAATGTTTGGATTATCTGGAATATATCGACATTTATCACGAACGTATCAAAATGTTCCATGTAAAAGATGCCGAGTTTAATCCAACCGGCAGGCAGGGCGTGTACGGCGGTTACCAAAGCTGGATAAATAGGGCGGGGCGCTTCCGTTCTTTAGGTGATGGTCAGGTTGATTTTAAAAGCATATTCAGCAAACTCGCGCAATATGATTTTAGCGGCTGGGCAGTACTGGAGTGGGAGTGTGCCCTTAAAAATTCAGAAGATGGAGCACGTGAAGGCGCCGAATTTATCAAAAATCATATCATTAAGGTAACCGATAAAGCTTTCGATGACTTTGCGTCATCAGGCGGCAATGAAGCGTTCAACAAAAAGATATTAGGAATATAAAACACATAACAATACATCTATGAAAAGGTCATTCATTATTTTCGGGCTTGCGCTGGCAATATCTGCCTGCGGCAACAACAAATCAAACAACAATTCAGGTACCGATACCACAGTTACCACCACTACAACTACATCATCATCACAAAATACATCTGTAGCTGTAAAAGATACTTTAGGCGCGGCATTAATTCAAAAAAATGACTGCCTTACCTGCCATAAGCTTGATCAAAAGGTTATTGGCCCTGCTTATAACGATGTGGCTAACAAATACACCGCATCGCCAGCTGTTATCGATACTTTGGCTAATAAAATCATAAAAGGCGGTTCAGGTAACTGGGGTAATATCGCCATGTCGCCGCACCCAAATTTGTCAATCACAGATGCGCAGCATATGGTGAAATACATCTTGTCACTTAAAAAATAAACCAACAAACCAATATAAACCAATGACAAATAGAAGAATGTTTTTAGCCCAGGCGGGGATGCTTTCTGCCGGGATAATGATTGCTCCAAAGCTGGTGATGGCAAAGGGTAGCAATAATGGGGTGGGACTTCAGTTATATAGCCTTCGCGACCGGCTGAAAGGCGGCGATGTAAAGGAAGTATTAGCCAAAGTTGCTAAAGCAGGTTATAAAGAGGTTGAAACATTTGGCTACAATAAAAAAGATGGTTTTTGGGGGCTAGATGCCACACAGTTTAGTGATGCCTTAAAAGATAACGGCTTGCGTACACCAAGCGGGCATTTTGAGTTTGATAACTTTTTCGCTACCGGCAATACCGATCAATTACAAACCTATATTGATGCTGCTCATACCACCGGGATGGAGTATATAATTGTTCCGCACCTTGACGGCGATTTTATAAAAACGGTTGATGACTTTAAAAAAATTGCCGATAAAATAAGCACTGCTGCCGAAGTATGTAAAAAACAAGGCTTGAAATTCGGTTATCACAACCATAATTTTGAGTGGAAACAAGTTGATGGCACTACTTTTTACGATACGATATTAGAACGTACCGATCCGAACCTGGTAAAAATGGAAATGGATCTGTATTGGGTTGTTCGTACTGGTCAGGATCCTATCGAGATCATCAAAAGGCACCCGGGTAGGTTCTTTGCTTTCCATATTAAGGATATGGACAAAGCCAACCATAATATAAATACAGAAGTAGGCAACGGCACTATTGATTTTAAGGCGATTATGTCCTACGCTAAACTTGCTGGTGTAAAACACTTTATTGTGGAACAAGAGAATTATACAAATATCGATCCTTACGTAAGCATAGCGCAAAGTGCTGCATACTGTAAAAATGTTTTACATGTTTAATTGCTATTAATTAAAATAGATATGAAATATAAAATATTATTAACCACTGTATTGGCTGCGAGCAGCATGATGGCCAATGCGCAGCAAACTGCCAAGCCTGAAGATACAGAAATCTGGAGCCCTGAACCTAAATTTGTCACTCCAGGTAAAACAATGGCCGATGCCCCATCGGATGCTACTGTTTTATTTGATGGGACTAATCTTGAGCAATGGGTTTCTGCACAGGATAGAACCCAACCTGCGGATTGGCATGTTCATGATGGCATCGTTACCGTAAATAAAAATTCAGGCAACATCGAAACTAAAAAGTTATTTACTAATTACCAATTACATATCGAATGGCGCATTCCTGCTGATATTACCGGTACAAGTCAGGCAAGGGGTAATAGTGGTGTGTTTTTAGCCTCATTAGGTAAAGGTGATGCCGGATATGAGCTGCAGGTGTTGGATTCTTACAAAAACAAAACCTACGTTAACGGCATGGCTGGTAGCATTTACAAACAATTTATTCCGCTTGCAAACCCGGCAAGGCCACCGGGCGAATGGCAAACCTATGATGTGATCTGGACAGCACCAACATTTAATAACGATGGTTCGCTAAATACTCCAGCCCGTGCAACAGTAATTTATAACGGTGTGGTAGTTGAGAACAATGTATCGTTATTAGGCCCTACATTATACATAGGCAAACCGGCATACAAAGCACATGGTCCGGCACCAATAAAGCTGCAAGCTCACGGCGACAAAAGCGAGCCACTAAGCTTCAGAAATATTTGGGTAAGGGAACTTTAGCCTAATCAATTTTTCAATCCTATCCCTATAGGTAGATCGCTGGAATTGGATAGAAAAGGAAGCTAAATACTAATAAATATTCTAAACAAAAAGGGAGCAAGTTTTA
Source organism: Mucilaginibacter tundrae (assembly GCF_013408825.1). Taxonomy (GTDB): domain Bacteria; phylum Bacteroidota; class Bacteroidia; order Sphingobacteriales; family Sphingobacteriaceae; genus Mucilaginibacter. The sequence goes on along the minus strand of NZ_JACCBZ010000003.1, from coordinate 164,742 downwards.
AACTTGCTCCCTTTTTGTAATTAGGTGAGATTGTTTAGTCAACCTTATAATGGTAAACATAGCGTGCAATATTACCATCAGCATCAATACCTTCGAGCACCGCGCGATATAAACCTTTGCCATCAGCATTAAAAAAGTCAAATGCGGCCTTTCCGGTAGCGTCGGTAATTATTTTCGGGTTCCAGTAAATAGTCGTACGAAGGTCAGAATAGGCAAGGTTGGTTTTTGGTACGCTAAACTTTGGTACATAAAATTCCTTTGCGCGTACATAGCCTAAAGGGTTAATAGTTATCAGGTTATATTGTGGCATCATATCCCGTAATTGCGAAAGTGAAATTTTTTCGCCCTTTGGAACAGGTTTACCGTTTATAACTATCACACCTTTAGTATTACTCATTTTATTAATGCTACTTAATCCATCATTATTAAATAATTCTACCGATTCAACTGTCTTCGAATCAATGTTTGACAGGTAATTAACGTCAACTGGCATTCCATTATAATAAATAGCCGCTGGTGTTGATTTATTACCCTGGTTATAATCTCTTGTTAGGTAAAAGTTATCATTGTCAAAAGTAAAGCCAAATGCCGCCCCTCTTAAACAGTCCAATAAAAAATTACAACCAGATAATTGAACACCAGAAACGACATGATCCGGTTGCGGGCTTAAACCAGTTAATGCAGGATAATCTGTATGGCTTGGTTTCTTAACTTCGGATTTTGCTACAATTACAACCTCTTTAAGCATACGCGTACCTGCATATTGCCTTTTAGTATTTTTAAGATAAACCGATAATGTACTATCGATATTTTGCACGTTATCCGGCGAATTAATATTTTTAACTAGCGCAGGCCAGGTATCGCTATTCGCTGTGATAACCAGATCCTTATAATTTGGATTGTTTTTAGCACTAAGAACAATCTTAGTAGAATCTTTAAAGTTCAGATTAGAAAATCTAAAATTCCCCGACTCATCCGTAGTAGCATCTTCTGGAGATAGTCTGTCACTAAAATTTAAATGAATGTTAGCGTGTGGAACTTCTATACCCGAAGAGCTGCGAAGCTTACCACTAACAGTTATGCCCTGCTCAGGTAAAAAAGACAATTGCGGATTTTTACCTGCAACGATATCGCCATAATCAAAACGGCGGTAACCTTGTGTAAGCATTAAAACCTCTAAGTCATCAACCCGCTTAGCATCTACATGGTTAAAGTAGTAATTAGGTTTTTCAATATATCCTTTAAGATCTGAGGTTAAAAGCAATGTTGAAAGGATGGTGGTTTCACTATCTTCATTATAGGGTACTTTACTTTCATCAGTAACAGATAAAGAGAATGTTCCAACATCAGGTACATCTTTATTTTTAACCGATAAATTCATATGTACCCTTTGTCGGGTGGTATACAGTTGTTTGTCGGTATTAATAGCAACGTTTAATAAATCATTGTGCTGTATAAACACAAGCCTTTCGCTTAATGGGTCGCCTTCGGATGTAAGTAATGAAAACTGTAAAATACCGGTAGGGAACTTGCTTTTAGCTACGATTGATGTGTAGAGCAGATTTTGCAAGTTGGTTTGCGCGGCATAATATACAGTGCCACCACTTTGCGCTATAATATAAAAAAGGGTGTTTTTAAACTTATCTAAAAAAGCCTGATTCGATGCCAGTCTGATGGTTAAACTATCTGGATTTGTGTTATTTACAGATAGATATATCCCCTCATCAAGTACTTTAGGTAAATCATAAGTATTTTGCGTGCCATCTGAAAACGACACCTTAGCCTTATAACTTTTGCCCGATTGAGGTTCGAAAACAAACTCGCCCATACCTAAATGCTGAGATGTAAATTGCGCAACTTCATTATTACCATCATCAATTACAGAACCTTTTATGTCAATACCCATTCCGTTAGAGTTAATAGCCTTAAATGCGATTTTCGCATGTACATCGCTCAGCATATTGCCACCTTCCGGAAAAAACTGTACATCTTTCTCTATAGCGGCGGTTTTTAAAGGATAAGTGTTGGTAATACTCTTTTTGTAATTCAGTTCAATTACAGCGGTTAGGTCTGCTGCCGCGAATACGCCTTTTTTGTTGCTGGTAAAAGTTATATCCAAACCGCCATTCTGGTCGGTAACGCCTTTTCCTTTATCAATTGTTTCATCGTCGGATTGAACTTTCCATGATACCCTTCTATTCGTTAACGGCGAACCATCCTGATCTTTATAAATAATATGTGCTGTTATTTTTTCCGCACTGCTGGTAACAGAGTTTACAAATGATATGTGGGTATCAATTGGTGTATCTCTATCTTCGATATTACCCACAGCGATGTTTTTATTAAAGAAATACCCTTGGTCAAAATTACGCATCCAGGTAGTATAAGCCCTAACGTGGTAGTTACCCTCAACAAACGAGACTTGCGGCAAAACAATATTGCCATCGGCAGTACCATTAGTTACCGGTAACCTTAATGATGCTACAACGGAATCCCGGTTGTTGATCATATCAACATATACGATTTTACTAATTGCCGAAAGTTGATTTTGCTCAAGTGTTACATAAGCTTTAAACCAAATGGTATCTCCTACAGCATAATAGGGCTTGTCAAAATGGAGATATACTTTCTCCACTGGGAAGTTTTGGGTATACTGGTTTGTTTTTGTAATTATGGTTCTTAGCGGGATACTATCTTCCTGTGCAAAGGCCGATAACGTGAAAACGATTAAAAGACATGCTGCAAGCGTGATTTTTTTGAGGATCATCAACATTAAATAAAGTGAAATATACGGACGATAAATATATCTATTTAAAACAATAGCATAAGCAGTTTAACATGCTTTAACATATTTTTTACAATTGAAAATATTGAGAATATTATATTATAGGAGGATAATCGCAAGATCGGAAGGGTATAAATAAAAAATATCATTATAATCCGTTTTTCAGGATCACAATGATATTTTTTATAAATTGAGAACGGTAGTTTCTACCAGCCAGAGCCTTTTGTAGCGGCGCCGCTGCTGATGTGTCCTTCTGCTGTAGCTTTGCTCATAATTGCAGCCATTTTATTGCCTGCGCTGTCTTTACCAGTTGCAATGTACCTGCCTGATTTTACGTCGATAACAGGATCAATCATCGGAACGTTTTTGGTTTTTGTTTTTACAGAATAGGCGGTAATACCGCCGCTTGTTGGTGTTGCCATAATTAGTTTAAATTGTTTTTTTGAAATAACTCCCCACAGGAGATGTTTGTTTTAACAAACATAGCTTATTGTATTTAAGTTGTATACTGTTTAACCTAAAAATTATTAACAAATTATAGGTAATTAACATTTTTTTAGCTGTAAAATCAGTTAACTATTCCCAATAACCATTTTGTTGGCCTGATTCGCATCATAGGGACATATTAGGGCTAATGACTTATTAATTGTTTTTTTAATTTTTAGCTCAAACTATTACATTAGCTGTTAGTTTAAGTATAAAATTTAGTTATCTGCTATGGACAAAAGAGACTCAAGTATATTGTACTTTATTTTAGGGCTGTATGCTTTAATGGTAAGTTGGTATTATAACCACTCCCTTATTATATTACTTATAACTTATATTTTTTGGCCGGTATACTTGCTGTATGAATTACTTATTGGCCACCTTGCTCATGGCATGTGGAAGACAATTCCACTCTCATATTTCAAATAATGCGATAGCTTATATTTTTTCAACTAATACCGCTGTACCGTAAGCAAGTACTTCGGTAATGCCTTGCATAATTTCATTGGCATCGTAACGCATATTTACAATAGCATTTGCACCCAGGGTTTGGGCATGCTGCGCCAATAATTGAAATGCTTCCTCGCGCGATTTTTCACAAAGTTCAACATAAATTGAAAGTCTGCCGCCGAATAAAGATTGAAACCCGCCGGCAATATTGCCTAAAGCGCTACGGCTACGTACGGTTATGCCACGTACAACACCTAAATGTTTAACAATTTTATAACCTTCTAAACCTGTACTGGTAGTAATTAATGCTGCATCCATAATTTTGATAGTTTTAGATTTTTAGTGTAAATATAAACAATAGACTGCTCCAAATTAGTATTGTTACAACACCTAATGCAGCTTTTTTGCTATCTATATGTGTACAATTTACCTTTTCTTAGGTTAGAAGTGGTTAAACGCCTTATTCTTCGCTTCTACAGACTCAAACTAATTTAATACATATGTAGCCATATCTAAGGATACGGCTACATAGTCTTGTTTTATAAATCCGGTTTATTATTTACTCGGCGGAGCTGTAGGTGCTGGAACTGATGTTGGGCTAGGGGTGGGCGTTACCGGTGTTGAAGCAGGCGGCACACTTGGTGATTGCGTTGGACTTGGCATTGGAGTCGGTGTACTTGTTGGAGTCGGTGTGGTTGTTGGAGTCGGTGTAGTTGTTGGCATTGGTGTGGTGGTGGGCATTGGGGTAGTAGTAGGTGTTTTTGATCTACTGCCTGTTGAACTACTTGGTACCGTATCTCTTAAGGCATAATCCCTATGAGATATAGTACGAACCGAACTATTTATACCAGTATTAGCTACTGCATATTCAAATGCACATGATGCAGTTAAAGCAATCGCAATTATTTTTAACTTTTTCATAATATTTTATTTTAGGTAGTTACAAAGCATGTATTGCAATAACCGTTCCTAAAATATCAATAAGATTAATTTAATTTCGTTAAATGAATATTATTTGTGCTTTTAATTGAATTGCGATATTTTACTCTGCTTCTTTAATATGGGTGAGTACAGCATGTATTTTCGCGTCAAGCTCCTTACTTGCTTCATCCAGTTTCGCGATGGATTCCGGGTCAACTCTATAATCCATCGCCTTAATCACATTTACCATACCCATAATTGAGGCGAGTGGCTTTCTTAATTCATGTGCTTGTATAAAAGCTATATCGCCCAAAGCCTGGTCTTTTTTTTCATTGCTTTTTTTAATCGCATGGTTGTGATGCCAAATGATCCTGTATTGCAAAATCAAAATAATGAAAAAGATTATAAGTAATATACTTATGCCCGATATGATTAGTATTTGCTTGTTTTCTATTTGCCTGGCGCGGCTCATTTGGGCTATTTCCTTGTTCTTTTTCCCGGTTTCATATTGCAATTGCAATTCGCTCATCTGCTTTTCATTCATATGTACACGCAGGGAATCAAGTATTTGCTGTGAACGTGCATCAAAATCAACCGCTGTTTTATAATCGCCATTTTTAGAATAAAAATGATACAGGTCTTCATTTATTTCCATCTCACGATAGGGCTCTTTCAGGTTACGGGCTATTTCTAAAGCTTTGTTTAGATAGTCAAGCCCTTTTTGCTTATCACCTAACTGGTACCATGCTTTGCCAAGCCAATTGTAACCATAAGTAAGTGATCGTTGCCGGTTATATTTTAATGCTAATGCAACACCCTGGTTGCCATAGCTTATCGCGTTTTTGTAATTTTTATTGTCAATATAATATTGGGCAATATTATCAAATAAAGCAACCCGTAATTCTTCAAATTTTGGACTGGATTCCGCTATTTTTAAGGCATTAAGCTGTAAATTGATAGATGTATCATTCAATGGCATTTTCAATGCTTCGCAACGGGTTTGAATAAACATCGCTTTAAGGTTGATCATTGAAATAATGGCATTGGTATCTTTATTCATCTGTGCCCAATACAAACCGCTTTGCACACATGAAAAAGCAAGCTGATAGTTGGCGTTTTCTTTATGCAGATTACCAATTATGGTATAAATGTAGGGGTAGGCTTGTTTTATATTCCATTTCTCCACGTTGTTGAGGCATTTTAAAGCCTCTTCCATCGATTTTTTGTGATCACCGGAAAGCCAATAATACTGCGCTAAATATACTTCTCCATAAACTAATGCCTTTTTATTGCTTGTGGAAATAGCTATAGCAGTTAACTTTCTGGAAACACGGAGTAAGGAATCTATATTACTGTTTGGATATTTTTTTCCTATACGGATCAATGAATCAATATGTTGGTCAACATGAACATCCCCTGTAGTTTTAATTACTTTTTGCTTACAGGCGATAAATAGGGTTATCAGCAATAAATAAATAAAAAAACGCGATGTGGCTTGGGGCATAAAAACAAATGCTTTGCACGAATATATAAATTAAAATATCAATTTAATATCGTAAAAAGCATTTAGCATACCCTGTGTCAATTTATTTTTTTATTGTATCTGCCTTGCTTTTTGTTGAATCCGTATAAATAGCGTTTTTAGGTGAAGTATTGGTAGAATCGTGTTTAGTAGTGTCACCATCTACATTTCCCGGCACCCTCGCACCTGATGCTCCTGTACCGGTAGAGTCACCCGCTTGAGTTCCTGGGTTACCTTTGCAAGCAGTAAAGGTTAATACTATGCAAACACATATTACAGAGATTGAATTTTTCATTGTTTTTTGATTTTATATAATTACAATGGAGTTTTAGTATTGTTTAACAATATTTTCAGAATGAGCATATGAGGTGATGGTATATGATATTCCACAATTCTTCAACTTTTCAACAATGCCATTAAACACCACGCAATCCATTAACTTTACCAACCTATAAATAGGAGTAAAACGTTTGGCAAAAGAAGCTACTAAGGAAACCCCCTTAATGCAGCAATATAACGTGATAAAGGCTAAGTACCCCGGTGCTTTGCTGCTATTTCGCGTGGGTGATTTTTACGAAACGTTTGGGCAGGATGCCATTAAAGCGGCAGGTATTTTAGGTATTACACTTACCCGCCGTGCAAACGGCGCGGCAACGCATATTGAATTAGCGGGCTTCCCGCATCATTCACTAGATACCTATTTGCCTAAACTGGTAAGGGCTGGGCAGCGTGTGGCTATTTGCGATCAGCTCGAAGATCCTAAAACCACCAAAACCATTGTAAAGCGGGGCGTTACCGAACTGGTTACGCCCGGTGTAGCCATCAGCGATAATATTCTCCATCAAAAAAGTAATAACTATCTGGCCTCACTGTACTTTGAAAAAAACAGCATCGGTATCGCGCTGATCGATATTTCAACAGGAGAGTTTTTAACGGCGCAAGGTAGCAGCGATTATATTGATAAATTATTGCAAAGCTATTCACCTAGCGAAGTTATCTATCCCAAAAGCCGTTCAACCGACTTTAAAGAAAATTATGGTGACCGCTTTTATACTTACACCCTTGATGATTGGCCTTACAGCGGTGATTATGCTAACGAAACCTTGCTAAAACATTTCGGGGTAAAATCATTGAAAGGTTTCGGTATTGATAAATTGAATTTAGGTATTGTAGCTGCTGGTGTGGTATTGCACTATCTTAATGAAACTGAGCACAGAAATCTCCAACATATTTCAGCTATATCCCGGATTGAAGAAGATCGTTATTTGTGGATAGACCGCTTCAGCATTCGTAACCTGGAGTTGGTTGGGTCATCCAACGAAAACGCGCTGACTTTAGTTGATGTGCTCGATCATACCTGCTCACCAATGGGAGCCAGGATGCTGCGCAGATGGATAGTAATGCCCCTAAAAGAAATTAAACCTATTAAAGATAGGCTGGGTGTTGTTGAATATTTAATAGCCGAAGAAGAATTACGGGAAACTCTTCAGCAATCAATCAGGCAAATCGGCGATTTGGAGCGTTTAATATCCAAAATTGGCCTACAAAGAGCTAACCCGCGCGAAGTTTGTCAGCTTAAAAAGGCACTGAAAGCAATCGAAGGTATAAAAACACTATGCGAGCATTCCATCAGCTTACCATTAAAAGCTATTGGTGAGCAATTGAATCCTTGTACTTCAATAAGCGAAAAAATTGAACAGGAATTGAATCCTGAGCCACCGGTGATGATTGTTAAAGGCGGTGTAATGAATGAAGGCATCAACGAAGAGCTCGACCGTCTGCGTAAGATTGCCTTCGGCGGAAAAGGTTATTTGCTGGAGATCCAAAAGCGCGAAGCAGAATCAACAGGAATACCATCGCTAAAAGTATCATTCAATAACGTTTTTGGCTATTATTTGGAGGTTACCCACAGTCACCGGGATAAGGTGCCAACGGATTGGATCCGCAAACAAACGCTTGTAAATGCCGAGCGTTATATTACCCCTGAACTTAAAGAATACGAAGAGCAGATCTTGGGCGCCGAGGAAAAAATCCTGACGCTTGAAACTAAGCTATATAACGAATTGCTTTATTCACTGGCAGAATATATTAAACCTATACAACTTAACGCCCAACTGATTGCCAGGCTGGACGTGTTGTTAAACTTTGCAACCATCTCTATCAAAAACTATTACGTTAAACCAGAGATAAACGAAAGTAGACTAATAGATATCAAAGGTGGCCGCCACCCTGTTATTGAGAGGAATTTACCACTAGGCGATACTTATATCACCAATGATGTTTACCTTGATTCCGATTCACAGCAAATCATCATAATAACTGGCCCCAACATGGCCGGTAAATCAGCATTGCTAAGGCAAACTGGTCTGATAGTATTAATGGCGCAAATGGGCTGTTTCGTGCCTGCTAAATCTGCATCTATTGGTTTGGTTGATAAGATCTTTACCAGGGTAGGCGCATCCGATAACGTTTCATCAGGTGAGTCAACCTTTATGGTGGAGATGAACGAAACCGCCAGCATCCTCAACAACATATCCGACAGAAGTTTGATCTTATTGGATGAGATAGGTCGCGGTACGTCAACTTATGATGGTATATCGATAGCTTGGGCCATTGCCGAGTATCTGCATAATCATCCTACGGCTAAAGCAAAAACATTGTTCGCCACGCATTATCATGAATTAAATGAGTTGAGCAATTCCTTTAACCGGATCAAAAACTTTAATGTATCGGTAAAAGAAGTAGGGCATCAGATTATTTTCCTGCGCAAGCTGGTTCCCGGTGGTAGTGAGCATAGCTTTGGTATCCACGTAGCTAAACTAGCGGGCATGCCCCAAAAAGTACTGAGCCGCGCAAACGAAATATTAAAAAAACTCGAAAACGAGCGCACCGGCGGCGAACACATTAAGGAAAGCATCCGTAAAGTTCAAAAGCAGGCTGTGCAAATGCAGATGTTCAGCATTGATGACCCTGTGCTAGTTAAAATACGCGATACACTCAATAATCTCGATGTAAATACGCTAACACCTGTTGAAGCCTTAATGAAGCTGGATGAGATACAGCGAGTGATAAAAGGGTAAGGCTGAAATGTTGATATGTTTAAAATATCTGAAAAAATAAGGATAAAGGCTGTTTTATCTTTATATCATGATGTTTAACCGCGGCTTTAAATTTACCTGCTCAGCCTTTTGTTTTTTGGTGATTTTGTCATCCTGCCACTCCCGTAAGGCGGTGATGAAAGGTGAGCCTGGCGAGATCGTTCAACCACAGGCCAGTATTGCCGATAAGTACTCACAAATGATGTCCGTAAATAAAAGTGACATCCAAAATGGCAGGTTATATGCTTTTATAGATCAATGGTACGGTACGCCATATAAATTTGGCGGCTTGGATAAGGATGGGATAGATTGCTCGGGACTTGTACTATTGCTAGAACAGCAGGTTTATGGTATAACCCTGCCGCGTGTTACCAGCCAGCAGGTAACAGTTATTAAACGCGAATACGAAGAGGACTTAAAAGAAGGCGACCTGGTATTTTTTGATTTCGATGGTAAGCAATTTAGTCATGTTGGTGTGTACTTGCAAAATGGTTACATTGTACATGCCAGCTCAACTAAAGGGGTTATGATAGTACCATTGCATGGTGGCATGTATAAATACTTCTCGCGCTGCGGTTCTGTTGTTGATACATTAACTACTAGCGCCCAGGCTCAATAATTATTGTTATTTTTGCCGTATGGAAAAGCCTAAAGAGCAATATTCGTTCTGGACGAAATACAAACGGTTCGCTAGTACCGAAATATTGCTTTATGTAATTATGATAGTTGGTATCATATTGGGGATAATCATCTTCAGTTAATTATTTTTTACCAGCGTCATTTCGTAGTCATCAGCATCAACCACAGCCTGATAAAAGTCCACAAAGTCCTGATAGCTTTCCTTAGGATAGGTACCATCAATAACCTGCAATTTGCGTTTATAAATTAGGCAGTTTCCTTGCAAAGTACTGGTAGCTAAAAACGTACCGAATGCATTTTTAATGCTCACCGTTAAAGGTTCACTATATTGCCGGTAACCAGCAGGTATGGTATAAGTAATTTCATCTTCACTGGTATAGCCCTCATTAATATACAAATCCGTTGTGCGGTTCATTACTAGTTTTGGAGCCCGGTTCATTCTGTTTATGGGGTTTAATAAAAAATGCACTTTTCCGTTGGCTATCGAAGCATATTCCGGAGCTTTTAAAGTAATATCTTCTGTTGTGGTGGGGTGAAGGCTTTTATCCTGTGTAAATGCCAGCTTCTGAACAATCATATTATTTATCGGATATATTCTTTGCATATCCTTTATCTGTTCTTTTAACGATTCCTGTATCACATCGTCCATGTCGTTATATTCGGTGCCTTTAAAAACGCTTTTCATGCTTCCCGATAATCCGCCATTATCGTCAAGTATAAAATTGCCCGTATGTTCTAACAGGTTACCGTCTGCAGTATATTTGGGCGTATGTAGCAATATACCCCCCTGTGGAGTACAAGCCAAAGCGATCCGGTCATCTGTAAAATCGCCTAAATAACCAAATGGGATAGTTTGGCTGGTGCAATCCATCCATGTGGTGTCGTTTTTAAACGGGATACATAAGATGGCGTGGTTACCTTGCAAACTGGCAAAATCGGTAAGCATACTTGTTTTTCGCGAATGGTCGCCCGTTACCACGCAATACCATGAATCAATATCAACGGCTTTAAGCAGGGCCCTGGTGTAATTTACTAAGGCTTTACAATCGCCATAGTTTAATTGGTCAACATCGCTGGCTAAAAAAGGCTGTAAGCCACCAATCCCAATTTGAACGCTTACATAATGCGTTCTACCCTGCATGTATTCATATATTTTTTTCGCCTTAAGTTTAGGATCAGTAATACCCGCCGTTAATTCTTTTACGTGTTGTACTGTGGCAGCCGGAAGTTGTTGCCTATTGATGAGCAGCTTATCATATATCCATTTCCCCAATCCGTTCCAGTCAGAAAACGAACCATCGAGCCTTTCATATGTGAACTTTACCGGTGCTATTTTCACCTGGGTTAAAATCTTTTCCGGATTAGGGCTGTAAGGTTCATCTTTAACAGCTTTCAAGTTGCTTACCTGCCAGGTATATGTTTTCACTCCATCTTTATCGGTAGCAATACTTACTGCAGACGGCAGGTTTATTTCTTTATAGCGGATATTAAAATCTGGCTTGCAGGAAAACGTGAAAGTGCTTTTTTCTACCGCTGTACCAGTGCCGGGATTAGGCATCCAGTCAGGAAAATCTAAAGATTGTTTTTCGCGCTCTTCATATTCGTATTCAACCGTGTAAGGGTATTCAGTTACCGATGGCTGATAATGCTTTACTTTCAGGTCATTAAAAAGGGAAAATCCATCGTTCGCATTAACGTCTTCAAAATCGCTTTCCGAAAATTTCTTTATCAGCACTCCTGACGAATTATAAACCGTGCCCTTTACATATTTTATAACGTTTGTTTTATCATGCCATATCTCGATGTCGGCCATATCGTCTCCATTTTTATTGAGGATAGTGATTGCTTGTTTAATATGATAAGTAGAATTGTTGAGGTCTTTAACATACATATTAACCTCTTGCAAACGCACAACCGAACTTGCGTAAGGCAGTAAATCCTTAGGTATTAAACTTGCATCATATCCCTGCTGTGCTTTAACATTAACCGTCAACACTGTTATAAGTAAAGCAAATACTCCAGTTCTTATCATTTCTTTTTAAATATAAGTTCGTCTTTTTCTGATAAGATCACTTGGTTATAAAATTCCTTTAAATATGGGTACTCATCGGGTTGATAAACAGATTTATTCAATTGGATTACATGCGCAAAAGTAAAGCCGCTACCATTATCATCCTGATGATAATCTGTTATAAAACTACCTCCTGATAGCGGTAAACCTAAATTAGTATTTTTAGGTGCATTCTCAATGGTGTAACCATCCGGCAGATGCATGGTCAAGGTATATCTAATTGTTGATGGCATACCGATATCAACCGGGTAAGTGCGATCAGCCAGTTTGTAAGGGTTCGTAACAAGTCGGTTAATTATATAAGGGTCAAATGCCAAACGGTCATGATCAAGATTTTTGAACTCTTTAATTTCTATTTCATAAGTCTCGGAAACTGCTTGTTCAAGGCTATCAACACCTGTAATGCTTGATTTTAATATTCTGAATTTGGTTGATTTGCTATTCATGTACTCCACATACTCATCAACGCTGTTAAACTTCTTGATTTCCTGTCGTTTTAAATAAGCCTCATAACCAATGGAATAGTGAGTCATGGTTCCTTTGATCTTGCCATCGGGATGTAATGTCAGGTTGAAATGATAAGTGCTGTTTCTCCTCTGCGGTGTACTCATATCGACCCAGTAAGATGGTTTATCCAAGCTCATTACACGGCCCTGGTCATTAATGCATCGTAAAGGCAACATACCAAAGGGCATAAGCGGGTCTGTGGCATCCAGCAAATACGTTTTATCGCTGATGGTTAATTGGCAAACTACATAATCAAAACCTGTAATTATTGGGTATAGCCTGTTTATTAGTCCATTTTGCCTGGTTGATAATAATACGGCATCAGCATTTAATCCAGCAGCATTTAAACCAGTTGTTAACGCCAGGTTGATATCTGCAACATCGCCAGTATGTTCATTAAACGCTTTGCGTATACCGTCCACACTACCGCGTCCGCGCACATCGTTCCACTTAATACTTTTTTGGATGTAGCTATAAATACTTTTTGCTTTTTCAAGGTCGTCAGTCTTACCGGCAATAACCGGAGTTATTTTATCTTTCAGTAAACCAGTGCGTCTAAGCTGCGCGCCAAAATATTCAGCATGCTTTAATTCGTAATCTACATCTTTCCAGTTTTTCGCAACCTTTATGTTACTACTGGTGGTTAACGAGTAATAATCAGATAATTCAAAATTAATGGCCGATACATAGTTTTTGGGCGATGTCATATCATCCTCTACTACAAATGCCGGGATATCCTTCATACCATAGGTATAATGTGAACAGCCGCTTTTAGCACCGTGGAATTCAAAACAATCACTTTCGGCCACGCCAACATTTTTTGATAAAGGCAAAGCACCTATCTTGGATATATTGTAATTCCAGTAAGCTGGTATATGTACATCATATTCTGAGTAAACTTTTGGAATATCACTTTGGAATTCCCAGGAGTGGAAGTCTTCGAACCAAGGTGATGTTAAGCGATAACTATATTCAATAATGCACCCGTCGTGTATGCCAGGCATAGCAAACTTTAGCCTGCTCCAATGCTTGCTGTCAACCTGGTTATATACTTTCTTTGGGTCTAATTCAGCAGTTTTGATATAGCCATTTTCATCCTGGTAGGTAGTAATACCTTTTATATCTTGTACTTGCTCATAAGTTGAGCCATCTTCACTATAATATGGTATTTCTATATTGCCCTGGCTGTAACCACCCTTATCAAAAATTTTTATTTTAACATGGTACTCATAAACAAGGTCTATATTTTCATCGTCAATAGGTTGTATCTGTGAGCGGCCATGTTCCAATAAAACTACCGCATGAGCCGATGTATCTTTGTCATACTTCTTCATGTTTATTTCTTCCTGGGTAAATGTCCCGTAGTTGAAATCCTGAGCCTGAGCAAATAATGTAACAAAGAAAAGTATTGAAAAAAGTAATAAGGTTTTTTTCATTTAGTTTAAACTATTTAGGTGGATGAAATTAACAATATTTTAAAAGATTTAAAATTATTGTGACCGAATGTTTGGTATACTTTTGCACCTTTGCAAACTGATAGTTATATAATGAAACTGAATTTAAAAAGACCGCTTGCATTTTTCGACCTTGAAGCAACCGGTACCAATATAGGCGCCGACAGGATTGTTGAAATTTCTGTTATCAAACTTAACCCCGATGGAAGCGAGGATGTTAAAACCTGGCGCGTACATCCCGAGATGCCAATCCCGCTGGAATCATCACTGATCCATGGTATTTACGATGAGGACATTAAAGATGAACGTACTTTTAAGCAATTAGCAACAGAGGTAGCCGAATTTATACATACCAGCGATCTGGCTGGCTTCAACTCAAATAAATTTGATATCCCGATGCTGATGGAAGAGTTTTTACGTGCGGGCGTAGTATTCGACCTGGATAATCGCCATTTTGTAGATGTGCAGAATATTTTCCACCAAATGGAGCAACGTACTTTGAAGGCAGCTTATAAATTTTATTGTGGTAACGATATCATCAATGCGCACTCTGCTGAAGCTGATACCCGTGCTACCATGGAGGTTTTGCTCGCGCAGATAGAAAAATATGAGAATGTAGAGTGGGAGGATAAAAAAGGCAACAAAAGCATCCCGGTCACTAATGAAGTTGAGGCATTACACAAGTTTACCAACCTAAACAAACCCGTTGATTTCGCAGGCCGTATGGTATACAATGAACAAGGTGAAGAACTAATAAACTTTGGTAAACATAAAGGCAAAAAGGTTGAAGATGTATTTGCTGTTGAGCCAAGTTATTATTCATGGATGATGCAGGGCGATTTTCCACTATACACTAAGCGTAAGCTTGAAGAAATATACAATCGTTTCACGGCTAAGAAAAATGCAGAAAGACAGGCTGCCAGGCCAGCGCAGCCCAAACCGGCTGAAGCCGCTGCTCCAAAAGAGTTTAAAAAACCTGATTTCCAAAAGAGCAACAATCCGCATCACGAAAATAAACCCTATAAAAAGCCGGAAGAGCCTGCCAAACCGGTTAATGATGATATGCTGCAACAGCTGGCATTGAAGTTTAAGAAGGGGTAAGTTATTAATTGGTTGATTGAGTTAAGCTAGTTGATTAGGTTGAATTGGTTGATAGAGTTAAACTACTCGCTTAATCAACTAATTCAAACTAATCAACCGATCTTAAAAACTCAATATTTCTTTTTAATCCATCAAACTTAGTGCGTTTTACAGCTGAATTTTTAAATATTTTTTGGAATGTTTCGTGTGTAATATCTTCCCAATCAGCTTTCTTCATGCCTAACAATTCGGAATGCGGTGCAAATGAAGGTTCGCTATGTAATACCGAGAATTTATTCCACGGACAAACGTCCTGACAAATATCACAACCGAATATCCAATTATCCATTTTGCCCTTAAACTCGGTAGGGATCTCATTTTTTAGTTCGATAGTAAGATAGGAGATACACCGGCTACCATCAACAATATAAGGCCCAACAATAGCCTCAGTAGGGCAGGCATCAATACAACGCGTACAACTGCCGCAATGGTCTGCAGTCGGTTCAATATCATATTCCAGTTCAAGGTCAATGATCAATTCAGCCAAAAAGAAAAATGACCCCGCTTTTTTATTAATGAGGTTGCCATTTTTACCTATCCAGCCCATGCCTGCTTTTTTGGCCCAGGCCCTGTCCAAAACCGGTGCCGAATCTACAAATGCACGGCCGCCGACTTCGCCGATTTTTTCGTTGATCGTATTTAGTAACTGTTTTAACTTATCTTTTATCACATGATGATAATCAGCGCCATAAGCGTATCGCGATATTTTGGGCGCTAAAGGATCTTGTTGGTCATTATCAGTATAATAATTTAATCCAAGGGAGATAACAGATTTTGCACCATCAACCAATAAACGTGGGTCAAGGCGTTTTTCAAAATGGTTTTCCATGTATTGCATTTCGCCGTGCATGCCTTTTTTTAGCCAATCCTCCAGGCGTGGCGCTTCCTGTTCTAAAAATTCAGCTTTGGCAATCCCACAAAACATAAAGCCAAGGTTTTTGGCTTCGGTTTTAATCATGTCGGAATATGCTTGTTTCTTAAGCTGCATTGTGCAAAGATAATACAAATCAAACTTTTAAAATCGTGTGCATTTGCATGGTTTATTATAATTAAGAAGAGGCTGTTTCATGCTTATGAAACAGCCTCTTCTTAATAAGCTCCCCCTTTAGGGGTCTGGGTGGTTAGAAACTATGCCTAACGTTATTGCTAAACGTTTTAGTAGTCCAATAACCACTGTCTAAAATTCTTCTAACAGTCATCAGCGGGTCTTGCGGGTCACGTTTATCAGCTAACTGGAAAGCCAGTTTAATGCCTCTTTTATGTAATTCAGGCAAGTTTTGTGCATTCCATAAACCAAACGGGTAAGCAAAGTAAGTGATTTGTTTACCTGTGATCTCCTGCAATTTTGCATCAGGTTTGTCTAATTGTATCTGCCAGTCTTTTCCTGCAAATTTCTTAAAATTGCTGTGGTTCCAGGTATGGCCACCAATTGTGTTGCCTTCATCAGATAATTGTTTTACCTGCGCCGAGCTCATATAATGTTTTTTCCCTAATGATACGGTCATGATAAAGAATGTACCTTTAAAACCATATTTTTTCAATGTTGGCCTTGCCACATCCCATTGGTCACCATCGGTGTCATCAAATGTTAACAGGATAGGTTTACTTGGCAGTGGGGCGCCCTTAGTTAAATAATTATAAAGTTGATCTGGCGAAATAGTATGGTAACCACTATCAGCCAACATTTTAATGTGATCCCTAAATGCAGCAGGTGGAATAATGTAGTCTTTGGATGTTTTAGAATCTGTCGGTTTCCAATCGCGTATTTGATGATAGCAAATTACTGGAACCTGTTTGCGCGCCATGATAGCCGCGGTGTTTGATTGCGCTTGAACACTTATGGTGCTTATTAAGCCTAATGATAATACTGAAAAAAGTTGTTTTAACATAGTAGATGTTATATAATAATTTAACAATGGCGAAATTAAGATAATTTATATTTTAATAAATCTCAATTTATAAACAAATTAACATCAACTTTATTATAAAACAATTCGCTTTCCTTCTTGTGCCGATCTTTTAGCTGCATCAAGTATTTCCATAACCACCATATTATAATTTAATGATGATAGATCATCAGTACCTGATATCTGGTGATGTAGAACTGCAGTTAAATAAACGATCGGGTCATTTATCGGCGCTGCTAAAGGCTCAACGTTCTTCGATCCGATGATCTTTTCGCGCATGCGGCTAACAATGTGGCTGGTATCTAAAGCATGTAAATACCCGGTTTCGCCAAACACCTCAAAATCTTTAATCGAGAACGGCCAATTCCATGAGCCTTCAATCTCGCCGGTTGCACCAGGGTATTCAACAATTACGGTAGCATCATCATCTACTTTCGGATAAACCGCTGGCTTATAATGCCTCAAAACGGCAGTAACAGCGATAGGTTTTTGTCCATGCATCATCCAGGTCATTAAATCGGCGCCATAGCAACCAAAATCATTCAATGCACCCGCACCGTTCAAAACAGGATCGGTTAGCCAGGCTAAAAACTCATCACTACATCCAATTTCTTTTGGCCCTTGATGCCCGTCATGTGCTACCATTCGTTTAACCGAACCAATAGTGCCTGCATTTACCGTATTGTAAACATCCCAATTTGATGGATACCAAGTGGTTTCGTAATTAGTTAATACTTGAATTTGGTATTGACTGGCTAATTCCTGTATTCTTTTTGCTTGATCCAGTGTTGCAGCAAGCGGTTTTTCAACCATCACCGGGATGTGCAATGGGGCACAAATCTCAACAATTTTCACATGGCCGGCAGCCTCATTGTAACCTAGAACCGCATCTGGTTTAGTCTTTAGCACCATTGTTTTCAAGTCCGTATAAAACAACGAATCCGGGATATGAAATATTTTACCAAATTTTATCCATAAAGCTTTATTAGGCTCGGCAATACCAACTATATTGGCGGTGCCGTCTTTGTACCTGCTTAAAATGCCATAAACATGGTTGTGGTTTAACCCGGCAACAGCTAAACGTAACCTTTGAGCATTCGCTTGGAACGCTACGCAGGCCGACAAGGCCATTACTACGATGGTTTTTCTGAAATTTCTCATATGTAGGAATATTGGTTTATCTTAAAATAACGAAGGATTACCACCCAGTTTTATTTTACCAAGATGTTTATATGCAGCCTCTGTAGCCTCACGACCACGGGATGTGCGCATTAAAAAACCTTCCTGTATTAAAAATGGTTCGTAAACTTCTTCTATAGTGCCTTCTTCTTCACCTACAGCAGTGGATATGGTCTTTAAGCCCACAGGGCCACCTTTAAACTTCTCGATGATAGTGAGCAATATTTTATTATCCATTTCATCCAACCCGTGCTCATCTACATTCAATGCATTTAACGCATATTTAGCAATAGCAGTATCAATTGTACCGTCACCTTTAATTTGCGCGAAATCGCGCGTTCGGCGCAATAAGGCATTGGCTATACGCGGCGTGCCACGACTACGGCGGGCTATTTCATAGGCACCTTCGTCACTAATAGGTGTTTTTAATATAGACGATGATCGCAATACTATAGTAGTTAATAACTTGGCATCATAATATTCAAGCCTTGAATTGATGCCAAACCTTGCACGCAGGGGTGAGGTTAGCAAACCTGAACGTGTTGTAGCGCCAACCAATGTAAAGGGATTTAATGATATTTGCACCGAGCGCGCATTCGGGCCACTCTCCAGCATAATATCTATTTTAAAATCTTCCATTGCTGAGTATAAATATTCCTCAACCAACGGACTTAGCCGGTGTATCTCATCAATAAACAAAATGTCACCTGTTTCAAGATTAGTCAGTAATCCGGCAAGATCGCCAGGTTTGTCCAGTACAGGGCCTGATGTTATTTTAATACCCACGCCCATTTCATTGGCGATAATGTGCGATAGGGTAGTTTTGCCTAATCCGGGAGGGCCATGCAGCAATACGTGGTCAAGCGCTTCGCCACGCTGGCGGGCAGCTTGTACAAATATGCGTAAGTTGGCTAATATTTTATGCTGACCGGTAAAATCCTCAAAAGCCTGCGGCCGTAAAACTTTTTCAATATCACGTTCGGCAGGAGAGAGGCGCTCGCTTTCAGGATCAAGATTCTCGTTCATTTGCCAACGAATTTAGTATTTATATTCGAATTTTGGATTCTTCAAATTTCAAAATTGAAGAATTTAAGGTGACAATTCCGAAATCGAACATCCGAAATCCAAAATTGAATTATTCCCCTTCGGGATATTTCCTGAATATGCTATTGATCTTCATTTGAATCACCCCCCAAAAAGCTTCCTTAAAAATACCGGTCGACATTTTGGATGTACCGGCAGTTCTGTCGGTAAAGATGATAGGTACTTCAACTAGTTTAAAACCATGTTTAATGGCAGTATATTTCATCTCTATTTGGAAGGCATAGCCTACAAATGATATTTTGTTAAGCTTAATGGTTTCTAAAACTTTGCGCTTATAACACATAAATCCGGCTGTAGAGTCCTGCACTTTAATGCCCGTTATAAAACGAACATATACTGATGCGAAATAACTCATCAGCACCCTACTCATAGGCCAGTTAACTACATTTACGCCATTAATATATCTTGAACCGATAACCGCGTCCGCGCCGCTTACGGCTGCTTCTCTCAATCTTAATAAGTCGTCAGGATTATGAGAGAAATCGGCATCCATCTCAAAAATATAATCGTACTGGCGTTCAATGGCCCATTTAAAACCATGAATGTAAGCAGTTCCGAGGCCTTGTTTTCCTGCACGGGCTTCTAAGAAAAGTGTATCAGGATAATCATGTTGCATAGCTCTTATGATATTCTGGGTACCATCGGGCGATCCGTCGTCTATGATGAGCAAATGAAAATCATGGGGCAATGAAAATACCTTACGGATCATCCGTTCAATATTTTCTTTTTCGTTATACGTTGGTATTATTACTATACTATCAGGCACTCAAGTATGGGGGCTAATTTGGTAAAGCACCAAAAATAGGGGAATTTACACTGTATAAAAAATAAAAAAACAGGAAAGCGTTATACCTTCCTGTTTTCTTACAACTATATGTTGATTATAAATTATTTGTATCGGCAATAATTTTGCTTCTTTCTACGGGAATTGGTTCCTGGTCAGGATCTAAAATATAGCTTCGTTCTTTCAAACGAGGTGATACGAACATAAATACGACTACAAATACAGTGATAAACCATACAAAGAACCAATAATAATTAGCACCCTGTAAGCGGTGAGACAAAAAGCCTCCGCTTGATATATTGCCATTAACCATTGCAGTGATGGTGTTACCCAAAGCAACAACCAATAACCAAATAGCGGTCATGGTACTTTTCATCGATTTTGGAGAATGTGTATAAGCATATTCTAATCCGGTAATTGATACTAATACCTCTGCCGCTGATAATATAACATAAGCGAATATTTGCCACCAAATGGTCGGATGTCCGCCATTGTCTATATTAGTTTGAATTAACGCTATAATTACAAAAGATAAAGCGGTTAAAACTAAACCCGTGCCTAATCTTCTTAACGGAGTTGTTTTCAGGCCGATGCTATCTAAATAAGGATATAACCAATAACTAAATAATGGAATAAATATTAATAAAAACACAGGATTAAAGGTTTGTACCTGGCCTGGCAACATGGTGAAGTGAAAAGATCCTATGTACAATGTACGGTTCATTTTAGCGGCTTGCAATACCCATTCCGAAAGATTTTGATCCCATACAGCCCAAAATGCCAATGCGAAAAAGAATACAGCCATAACACGGTATACCGCCTTAATGCCTTCAACTTTAATCGGGTCGTAATTAGTTTTAGCCACATCAAGCCATGATTCGCCTTTTTTCTTTTTGCTGAGATTGAATAAAGCATAGAAAGATATAAAGACGAAGTTATTTCGGTTTACACCTGATGGTGGAACCCTTACATACATTTTACGGCCGGAAAAGAATATAATTGTTGCTAAGCCCATTAATATGCCTGGTATACCGAATGCCCATTTTGCACCATAAGTTTCATAAGTCCATGGTATCATTACAGTCGCAATCATTGATCCTGCATTGATACTGAAGTAGAACCAGCCATAAACTTTATCTAACAGATCCTGATTAGATGCATCGAATTGATCACCGACGTTTGCTGATACGCATGATTTGATACCCCCGGCACCAATGGCTACCAATATAAGTCCTATTGTAAAACCATTTAAATTAGTATCAAATAAAGCCAGGAATAAATGTCCTAAGCAATAAACTATAGAGATATACAAAATGATTTTGTATTTACCTGTAAACCAGTCGGCCACTAAACCACCAACAAATGGCAACGAGTAAGCTAAGGCAACAAAAAAGTGGGTGCTTTCATTAGCTCTTGCCTCTGCAACTGTAGTTAGGGCCGGATTATGTGTGGGATTATAAAATTGGGCTACCAAAAAGGTTACCAGTATCGAACGCATTCCATAAAAGCTAAAGCGTTCAGCAGCTTCGTTACCAATAATAAATGGTATGCTTCGGGGATACTTTGATTTTTTCGGAACTACTTCCGAGACAGGTACATATTCACTCATGAGATCAGTTAATTTCGACTAAAATACTATTATTCTGTCAAATCAAAATTTAATATCGAAAGTATTACACTACAGTCGGTTAATATTTTGATTGTGAACTATTAGGGGTTATTTAATTAATTATGTTGGATGCTTGATCTATCCTCTATAGCTTGTTTTTTGGGATCTGTAAATTCATTGTCATGTTCGTCCGGAACATTTCGCATGTCCAAATTGTCCTCATATTTCCATCTGCCATTAATTAACTTGTAGCCGTCATAGCTTAAATCAGGGCCAAAGGTTTCCGGGTTTTTCTTGGACTTATCGTCAGGAGGGGAAAGGTGATCAAACACGATCAAATCCTGCTCGGGAACGTACTTTAATAGCATAGATGCCTGGCGTGTGTATTGAAATATGATTCTTGTATGCTTTGATGTACCGAATACTTCCATACCGAAGACAGGTTTATCATTTTTAAATGAAAGTACCTCAATTACCTTTTTTGTGGAATTAACGGTGTAGCCTTTCCAGCCAAGCAGCACGTAATAAGATTTATCACCGGTTACCCTGATTATTTTATAATACTGGGCACCATACCATTTGCGGTTATCAGTAACCGAATCTTCAGGATGTTCCAGTAACGGAGAATAATCTACTAGAGGAAACAGTTTCAAAGGTCCGCCGGTATTTAATTGCAAAGCGCCATAAAAACGGTAGCTACCATCATCATTCATAATATGCCAGCTTAATATGCGGAAACGGTTATCAGGTGAATTTAAGATGCTAACAGTTTTTACAGAATCAAATGGAAACAAAAATGAATTGGGCACTTTTAAGGCAGCAACCAATGTTTTAACAAACATGGTATTTGCATTTTGCCGTTCCAACTCATTATCATTGTTAATCATCACCTTGCCAAGGTCAGCTAAACTGTCCTGGTACATATTTAACCGGTTAAGACTGTTACTTTCGTCAGTATGCTGAGCAAACGATTGGTTCAGAAATAAAATTAGCGGGATAAAAACAAGCAAATGCTTCATTGTTCTTCAGTATGATCTGTATTAAAGTTCAATATTAGAACAATTAACGCAAATTTTCAATAACAATTGCGCTTGCGCCGCCACCACCATTACATATTCCAGCCGCGCCATATTTTCCGCCGTTCTGTCGTAATACACTTAATAAAGTAACTACAATTCTGGCACCTGATGCACCCAGCGGGTGCCCCATAGCAACAGCACCGCCGTTTACATTTACTTTTGCCGGATCAAGCTTTAAATTTTGGTTATTAGCTATAGATACAACCGAGAAAGCCTCGTTTATTTCATAATAATCAATATCATCACCATTTAAACCCGCTCTGTGTAATGCTAATGGTATAGCTTTAGACGGAGCTGTGGTAAACCATTCTGGCGCTTGCTGGGCATCTGCATAAGCAACAACCCTGGCTATAGGTTTTATACCTAACTCATTAGCTTTCTCCATGCTCATTAAAATCACAGCGGCTGCGCCATCATTTAAGGTAGATGCATTCGCGGCTGTAACAGTGCCGTCTTTTTTAAAAACGGGCTTTAACGATGGTATCTTATCAAATTTTACCGCTCTTGGTTCTTCATCGTCTTCAAATAAAGTAATATCGCCCTTTTTATCTTTTAACTCAACAGGTGTAATCTCATCTCTGAATTTACCTGCGCTTTGTGCAGCTTGTGCTCTTTTATAAGATTCAATCGCATAAGCGTCCTGCTCTTCGCGACTGATATGGCAATCTGTAGCGCAAAGTTCCGCTGCCGAACCCATATGATAATCGTTATATACATCCCAAAGGCCATCTTTAACCAATCCGTCTATAATCTGTCCATTACCTAAACGATAGCCATTACGGGCTTTATCTAGGTAATAAGGCACATTGCTCATGCTCTCCATTCCACCGGCTAAAACAATTTCGTTTTCGCCTGATGCAATGCTTGTTGCTGCCAGCATAATAGCTTTCATACCCGAAGCGCAAACTTTATTCACGGTTGTAGCGGGTAAATAGGGTAGTCCGGCAAATATTGCTGCCTGGGTAGCGGGCGCCTGGCCTAAATTAGCCGATAGCACGTTACCCATATAAACTTCCTGTATATGCTCAGGTTTTAAACCTGATTTTTCAATAACTGATTTGATTACAAAGCTACCCAATTGCGTAGCGGTAAAGGATGATAGGCTACCGCCAAAACTGCCTATAGCGGTGCGGGTTGCCGCAACTATTACTACTTCTTTCATATGGTTTTATTATAAAATGGTTGGCAAATTTAGTGTTTATTCGTTAAAAAAGCTATGCATGCATAATAATGTTGAGCGATTTTTGAATTGGTGATTGAGTGAATATATCAAAATGATAAATCACTCAATCAGTAATTCACTCCCTCAATCAATGTATAATCACTAAATCGTTCAATAATCTCTCTATACCAAAAACTTATTTTAATTTTGATATCTTAAATATATCAATGGCAAATCTGTCTTCTTCGCGTCAAAAGGCTGTCCTGCGTAAATATGCCCGCAAGCTTAAGTTTTTAATGATGTTTGTTAGTATTGGCATTATTGTGTGGACCTTACCCAAGCAAGCTAAGTTCAGATACGAAATACAAAAGGGTAGAATATGGACACAAAAAGACCTGATATCGCCCTATAATTTTGCCATACTAAAAACCCCGCAAGAACTTGATAACGACCGAAAAGTAATATTATCAACCATAACTCCCATTTACCAGTTAAATGTAAATATTGGCGATCAGCAACTGGATGCTTTTAAAAATGACCTGGAGATAAGATGGCATAATGCCGGTATAAATGACAAGTTTAAGGATGATTATATAAATACCGGCTATAATTTACTAAAGCATATTTATGATGTAGGTATACTTAAGCTAGATCCTAAATATCAGCAAAATTCACAAAACTATATCATTACTGTTCTGGATAAAAATGTTGGAACAGATAAAAATACAGCAGACCTTTTTACGCGTGATAAAGCACTTGAATATTTCAATCAGGTTTTAAGCACCCGAAAGGATATCGACAAGTCATTTTTGCTTGATTTGGTATTAAACCGAATGCAAAGCAACCTAATCTATGATGATCTGCTAACTTCCAGATTGCAAAAGGAAGCGTTGGAAAATTTATCGCTTACACGAGGTATGGTGCAGAAGGAAGATATTTTGGTAACCACAGGTTCTGTTGTAAATGATGAGGTTTACCAGAAATTAATATCATACAAAAAAGCATTTGAGGACAGTTCCCGCGTAAACGGCGACCGCCGCCTGGTAATGCTGGGGCAGGTAATATTAGTGGCTGTTGCTATTGCGCTACTTATGGTATTCCTGTACCTTTTTCGCCGTGATATATATGATGATAATAGGCTGGTATCTTTAATACTATTGGTAATTACAGCCATGCTGGCTACACTATCGCTGGCTATAAAGCTACAAACGCCAAATTTATATTATATACCATACTGTATTGTACCTATTATCATCCGCATACTGTTCGATACCCGTTTGGCATTAAATATACATTTGCTGGTAGTGTTAATAGCAGGCTTTTTTGTGCCTAATAGCTTTGAATTTGCCTATTTCGAAATTACCGCCGGTATGGTTTCTATCTACAGTATTAAAAACCTTATTAGGCGTGAGCAATTCTTAATATCGGCATTGATTATCACATTTAGTTATTTCATGGCCTTTATTGGTATTTCGTTTATTAGGGAAGGTAGTTTTTTGAGTATAAACTGGATGGACTTTTTACCATTCGTAGTTAGTGTTTTGCTAACCCTATTGGCTTACCCGCTTATTTATATTTTCGAGAAGATATTCGCCATTACATCAGATATAACTTTAATTGAATTAACCAATACTAATGCGCCCTTGCTACGCGAATTGGCTTTTACAGCGCCTGGCACATTCCAGCACTCGCTGCAAGTAGCTAACCTGGCCGAGAATGCCATATACAGCATCGGTGGCAACGCTTTATTGGTAAGGGCAGGTGCGTTGTATCATGATATTGGTAAGCTGGAAAACCCCCTGTTCTTTATTGAGAACCAAAGCTCAGGTTTCAACCCTCATGATAAATTGCCTTACGAGGAAAGCGCGCAGATTATTATCAGGCATGTTAGTAAAGGTGTAGAGATGGCAGAGAGTGCTAATTTACCTGAAGTAGTGATCGATTTTATCAGGACGCACCATGGTGACACGCGGGTTGATTATTTTTATCAATCCTACTTGAAGAATTTTCCTGAAAAGATGATCAATGAGAAGGTTTTTAGATACCCAGGCCCTATTCCTTTTACAAAAGAAGGGGGAGTTTTAATGCTTGCCGACTCGGTTGAAGCTGCATCCCGATCATTAAAGGAACCCGACGAAAAATCAATAAGCGAGTTGGTAGATCGTATTGTGAAATATAAATTAGATCAGGAGCAACTGAAAGACAGCGACATAACGCTTAAAGATATTGAAACAATTAAAACAATTTTTAAACGAATGCTGATGAGCATTTATCACGTGCGAATTAATTACTAACGATTTTATTTTTTTTTTTGACGGCATAGCCTAATTACTATATTTGCAGTCCCGAAAAAAGGGGATTTATTGAGATATCGGCCGATAAGGCTAAAACATGGTGAGGTGCCTGAGAGGCCGAAAGGATCAGTTTGCTAAACTGACGTACGGGAAACTGTACCGAGGGTTCGAATCCCTCCCTCACCGCTGGATTCAATATCAAAAACAGATAAAAGCCTGCAAATCAAATGATTGCAGGCTTTTGTTTTTAGGTCAAAAGACCATTTTATTCACCAAATCGCACCAAAATGGTGAGTAATTCGGTGAGTTGAATTTTGAAAAATACTTACTCACCAAATCGACTTATTTATTTGACAATCAACTTGTTCAGCAATTGAACATCTTGTTTGGAATTGATTGCAAGCTTAGTTTTGTTTCACTTTTTAATGCGTAAAAACATGAAAACTAATTTTAGCTTGCTTTTTTATCTAAAAAAGCCCAAAAACTATGAATCAGGCCTTGTGCCCGTTTATTTGCGTATTACCGTCAATGGTGAACGCTCAGAAACCACTTCGAGCCGTGAATGCGACCCGAGCCTATGGAACAGTTATTCCGGACGTTTAAAGGGTACGACGGAAAACGTAAGGTCGTTTAACGCTTACCTCGACAATTTGCAGCACCAGGTTTACGATGCGCACAGGGCGTTAACCGAAGGGGATATACCTGTAACTGCAGAAAGCATTAAAAATAAATTATTAGGCAAGGATGAAAAATCCATTCTCCTGTTAATAGTTTTTAACGAGCATAACAAGAGAATGCGGGCACTAATCGGAAATGGTTACGCTCTCGGTACAATGACCTGCTTTGGAACCACGATTAAACACACATAGGATTTCTTGAAATGGAAATATCAAGCCACAGACATCGATATAAAAAAGATCGACCATGAATTTGTCACCAGTTTTGAATTCTACCTGCGTTCAGAGAAAAAGTGCGGTAACAATTCCGCTTTAAAATACCTTAAGAATTTTAAAAAGATCATCCGGTTTTGTTTAGCTAGCGGGTGGCTTGCCCAGGACCCATTCAGAAATTTCAAATCAAAGTTGAAGATTGTAGACCGCGTGTTTTTAAACCAGGATGAAATAGACCTTATTGCGAATAAGGTTTTTGAAACCATGCGGCTTAACCAAGTCCGGGATATTTTTTTATTCAGTTGCCTAACGGGGCTGGCTTATGCCGACGTGCAAAAGCTCAAAAAGACAGAAATCGTAAAGGGACTAGACGGGGAAATGTGGATATTCACTAAGCGGCAAAAAACGGATACACCTACCCGTGTACCCTTGTTAGCCTCCGCATTGGCCATTTTGAATAAATATGCATATCACCCAGCTTGCGATAACAGCGGCAAAGCATTGCCGGTTTCTACCAATCAAAAAATGAATGCCTACCTGAAAGAAATAGCAGGCATTTGTGGTATAATAAGGAATTAACCTATCATACCGCTCGGCACACATTTGCCACGACGGTTACTTTATCCAACGGGGTACCGATTGAAAGCGTCTCCAAAATGCTTGGGCATACGAATATTAAGACAACACAGCATTACGCAAAGATATTAGATATGAAAGTAAGCCAGGATATGGCATTGCTGAAACAGAAATATAACGCAGGATAATTAAGAATGAATTGCAGCAGGCTATCATAATTTGTGATAACCTGCCGGATATTTAATCAAAAACAACAAAATTGTTATGACAGAAATTATAACCATCGATGATGAACTCATAACTCACAAGATTTATTTCATCAGGGGGCACAAGGTCATGCCCGATAGTGACCTGGCGGAACTCTATCAGGTGGAAACACGGGTATTGAATCAGGCAGTCAACAGGAATCAGGAACGATTTCCTTCCGATTTTTCATTTACACTGACAACAGAGGAATGGTCATCTTTGATATCACAATTTGTGATATCAAAAACAGGACGTGGCGGCAGGAGAAAATTACCCGTTGTTTTTACTGAGTTCGGAATTTTAATGATTAGTAGCGTATTGAACAGTCCAATAGCTATTCAGGTAAATATTCAGATCGTAAGAATATTTGCCCGCATCCGACATATGATTGCTGACCACGCGGAAATACGTCTCGAAATTGAGAAAATTAAAAAAGAAGTCAGTAATCAAGGCAAGAATATGGAAGTGGTGTTTCAGTACCTGGATGAACTGTCAAATAAAATAGACCACGCTAAACCAGACCCGACACCCCGC
This sequence comes from Mucilaginibacter tundrae, assembly GCF_013408825.1. Classification (GTDB taxonomy): domain Bacteria; phylum Bacteroidota; class Bacteroidia; order Sphingobacteriales; family Sphingobacteriaceae; genus Mucilaginibacter. The sequence goes on along the minus strand of NZ_JACCBZ010000003.1, from coordinate 136,305 downwards.
AAAAGGATTGGCTATAAATCTGATGATTGGTAAAGCCTTTTGGCTGCGGCAGGCGGCGCATGACACCACGCACGTCCCGGCGGGTTTCATGCGCCGACAGCCTCGCCGACACACGTAAAACAGTGCCCGCACCAGATTTGCTTTTGGCTTCTCCCGTATATAAAACACATTCCCTATTCACCGCCGCCGCGAAGATAGCCCTCCGCCGGGATAAAAAGTAAAGACTATACAGGCGGGCAGTTGTGTTTTGTTTTTCAGCGGCTTGCCCGGTCTTGACTTTTTACCCGGCTCGCGCTTGTTGTTGCTCAACCGTTGAATATGGCATGTCCTGTTCATCGGCACTGGCGGCAATAAAAATAAGGTTCATCCAAAAAGACGGCATTTTTGAAACCAGCCTTTAAGTCTTAGTTTTGCAGGACTATCCCTGTGAAGCCTTATGATTGTTACATACTTTAAATACCGCAGCCGTTTTAAATTTTCATCTAATACTTATGAAATTGGCAGGCCTATATTTCAAAACAAAAAAGTAGAAGATAATTTCTTTTTGCTGAAGCTGTAAAGTCTACAGGAAGCCGAATACCCGGCTTTTTACCAATTTCATTTAGATCACTTTTTAAAAACCAGCCCCAACCAGGAAGAAGCCTTTTTACCCACGTAAAGGACATCACGGTAAACCGCATTAAACACTTCAAAAGGACAGATCCATTTCGGGAAAGTACGCCCCAAGTATGTTGAGTGCGACTAAACTGGAAATTTTTCATAAATACCTGCAAACCATCGACCAATGGAGCAAACGCGGCCCGCTGGAAACCATGATCGACGAAAAAGATGCGCTGATTGCCAGGCTAAAAGAGCAGGTAAAACAGATAGAGTTACAGTTAAAGGAACTGTCAAAGTATGAAGCAGGCGAAAAGATCGTCATTGCTAAGGGGCAACTGCCCGCCTTTATAGATTTGGTATTACAGGTGCAGGAGCTGACGCTGGCCAACGGCCATAAGTTTGTCCGCTCACAAACCCAAAGTCCCTGGCATAAACTCAACGCGAAATATTTTCGCCATGGCGAAAACGATCTACCAATCGACACCGTCCGTAATTATTTCGCCGCCCAAAAACAGGACAAGCCCGCCAAGTTTATCGAGATCGCCGAAAAAGACAAGTTATTTTCCATCAAACCGAGAGAAAAGAAGTAAGCCCTTTCCCTATCCTATTCATTTCCAGCAGCTAACAGCATTGACCAAACGCCCTCATTGGTCATTTAAAGCTATGCCTTTACCCTGAAATTTGTGGTCAAACCATTCAGCAATTTTCATTTAATCACAAACGCTGACGATGGGAAACATAACGAATTAAAACAAAGGAGAAAAGACAGATGAATGTTGAATTAATCACTAAAGACGATCTAAAGGAATTTAAAAGTGACCTGCTTACCGAGATCAAAGCCATTATGCAGCCGGGACCGGGGCAAAGCAAAAAATGGCTAAAAAGCGTAGAGGTCAGGAAGCTGCTGAATATATCACCGGGCACTTTGCAAAACTTAAGAGTCAACGGCACGCTAAGGTTTAGTAAAGTTGGGAGTATCATGTATTATAAGCTGGAAGACATTAACAAGATACTGGAAGGGAACGAGCGCTAATGCAAAAGGCGACAACCAATCAATTAACCAGCTTTAGCAAACAGATCAGGCGCATGGCAAAGGACCAGCGCCTGCTGGCTACCCATGTCAGTCTGTTTACAGCGCTGTTTACCTGCTACCAGCAGCATGACTTTGAAAGCCCATTTGCCATCACCAGAAAAGTGCTTATGGCTTTTTCCAAGATAGCCTCAGTCGCCACCTACCATAAGTGCATGAAAGAATTGGACGAACTGGGGTACATCAAATACCAGCCAAGTTATAACCCCAAAACAGGCAGCATGATCTATTGGAAATGAAAACAGTAATAACTACCAAAACAAAACAGGTTCACGGCGAACGCGCTTTCAGCGAAGAATTTCATTTTGAATTTATTCACAAAGAAATATTTCAAAGAGAGCTATCGCTATATCAATATATAAGATTATACCGATATAAAGCTATACAGATATGCTTATGTTCTTTGCGAAAGCAAAAGGAGCGAGCGGGAGTCAGGCTTCGCCATGACTCCTGCTCGCTCCTGCGGGGCTAAGGCGGTTTTTGGTATACCTGCGGTATACTTCGTTAGTGATTTGCTGCCGCAAATAAGGAAAACAGTATACTTCGCTGTACACGCGATAGGTGAAATAAGATAGACCAAGATTATTAAAGTAAGACAGATCGAAAGACCTCAATATAAAAACCATCCGTTTCCCGGATGCCAGCGACCAGAAACTGCAAAAACTGGCTTTAAAAACCGGCCTCACTAAGCTGGCTTTCTTTATAGCAATGGTGGATTATTTCTATAAGAGCAAGAAAGACCCCAGAGACCTCAATGATGAATTATTAAAAAAGGAACTGGTCAAAAGGACGGACACCATCATCGCTTTTATCAAAGTGATGGAAGAAGAATTGCTAAGGCCATTAAAAAAGGACGGGGAAAGAATTATTAAAGCACAGAATAATATCATCAGCCAGTTTAATTCTATGGGTGTGCAGAACAACCAGCAAACGGATATGCTTGTCAGCCAGTCAGCCGGCGTGGAAAAAATTGTTACCTACCTGCAAAAACTGGATACAGCACATTTGCAGAAAGTCCAGCTAAAAACCAAATTTTCCGAGATACTGGAATGCTATATTAAAGGCCGGGAGAATATGGGCATTGTACCCAGGCAAATCGACAAAGACAACCTAACTAAACAGGTGAGGCAGCAATTGAATAATTTATAACAAGAAGCGAATGCATATTAACATCACCAAAAGCGAGGTGGGCAACAACAAAGGCAGCAGCAGCGCGCTGGTCAGGTACTTGGAAAAAGAGAACTGCCAAATTAACCACCTTAAAAACGAACCCGAATACTGGTTTAATTCGCAAAAGCTAGATATACAGCCTTACGAGGTCAGGTACAGCATCGACCACAATATTGCTAAACTCTCCAAGGATGAAGCTAAGTTCTTCCTTATTAATATCAGTCCCAGTGAAAACGAGTTGTTATTCCTAAAAGAAGCCTATGGCGATGAAGGCGCTAAACAGGCATTAAAGGAATATGCTAATACAATTATGGATGCCTACGCTAAAAATTTTAAAAAGGAACATGTCAAAGGTAACCATGATATTCTTTATTTCGGTAAGCTGGAAAATCACCGTTATTATACACACAGGGATGAGGAAGTAAAACAAGGCCTCGTTAAGCGCGGCGAACAAAAGCCCGGGGAACAAATGCACTTACAGATCATTGTCAGCCGCAAGGATATTAGTGACAGCATCCGTTTGAGCCCTTTAAATAATTCTAGGGGAAAGAATGTAGCCCACAGCCTTAAAGTCGGCCAGTTCGACCGTAGCGCGTTCAAACAAGCTGCAGAGAATCAATTTGACTGGACTTTCGGTTATGAACGGGAATTGAAGGAAACCTTTGAATATGCCAATACTTTAAAGCATGGCTCTTATGACCAAAAATTGGAGCTTAAAGAAGAAGAAAAAAGAGTGCAAATGCTAAGGCGGCAGCAAAAGCTGGAAATAGAACAACAACAACATCAGCAACGTAGATTGCAATTGGGCGGAGGTTAGCAATAGTTGAATATATTCAAGTCGGAATTTGTTGGGATCTAGAATACAAATTTTAGTCCAGAGAGCATTGTTAAGATTCCATGAACTATGAGTTTACCTGCTAATTAAGGCATCGATTTAATTTCCTGTTACGATATTTAATGTACAACTTTAAGGAATTATTGCTAATCCCAGCAAATGAACCTTGAACCACTTTTATCCGGTCATGACCTGAGTTATGACGACCTGCTGTTGCTTATTAACAGTGTACAGGACTATGCCATAATTATGCTGGATACTACCGGTAACATAACCAGCTGGAATAAAGGAGCCGAAAATATAAAGGGTTATTCAGCCAAAAACGCTATTGGGAAGAACTTTTCCATGTTTTATTCCCCGGATGACATCAAAAGAGGCGAACCACAAATTAATTTAAAAATGGCGGCGGCTAACGGCAGCTTTTCCAAATCGGGTTTCCGTGTCAGAAAGGATGGATCAGCATTCTGGGGCGATGTGGTCATTACCGCGTTATACACTGTTGACGGCCAACTGCGTGGATTTGTCAAGATAACCCGGGATATGACTAAGCAAAAAGAGCTTAGTGATGAGGTGGAACGGTTGCATCGCCAAACTGAAAGCATCATTACCGAGCAGTTGAACGTAACGCTCAAAGAAAATGCCGACTATAAACACGCGCTTAATGAATCGTCAATTGTTGCCATTACAAATCAAAAGGGTGTTATTACTCACGTTAACGATAATTTTTGTAAAATATCTAAATACAGCCGCGAAGAACTGGTAGGGCAAGATCATCGGATCATTAATTCGGGGTATCATGATAAAGCCTTCATACGCGATCTGTGGAACACCATCTCCCATGGTAAAATATGGAAGGGTGAACTAAAGAACAAAGCCAAAGATGGTAGCTTTTACTGGGTCGACACTACCATTGTGCCCTTTTTAAATGAAGGAGGAAAACCTTATCAATATATTGCCATCCGTTCGGATATTACACAGCGTAAAGAAGAGGAACAGCGATTAAAACTGTTGGAATCTGTTATTACCAACACAACAGACGCTGTATTAATTACAGAAGCCGGCCTTTTTGATGAACCCGGCCCACGCATCCTGTACGTCAACGATGCCTTCACTAAAATGACAGGGTACACGGCTGAAGAAATTATCGGGAAAACGCCCCGCATCCTGCAAGGTGCGAAATCTGATAAACGGGAATTAAAACGACTGAGCGATGCGATGCGAAATTATCTACCCTGCGAAATTACAACCATTAATTATCATAAAAACGGAGATGAGTTTTGGATCAATTTTGCTGTAAGCCCCGTTACTGACGAAAATGGTAAGCATACGCACATGATCGCTATCCAGCGCGATGTTACTCAGCGAAAACAAGTGGAAGATGAATTAAACCAAATATTCAATTTTACGCCGGATATTCTCTGTATTGCAGGCACCGACGGCTATTTTAAAAAGGTTAACCCGGCCATGACCCGGTTACTGGAATATTCAGAGGAGCAACTGCTGGCAATACCTTTTATGGAAATGGTCTATCCGCAGGACAGGGATCAAACGACTACCGAGCTGCAAAATATCATCACAGGCAACCCAACTTATTATATCGAGAACCGTTATATCACTAAGTCAGGGAAATTGAAATGGCTGGCCTGGACCACTACGGGGGCGTCTAACGAGGGGCTTCTGTATTGCTCGGCCAAGGATATTACCGATAAAAAGGAATTGGAGGTATTGCTTCGTAAAGCGACAGATCTTGCTATGATCGGAGCATGGAATATTGACCTTGTTAAAGGAACAGTATACTGGTCAGCAATGACCAAAGAAATTCATGAGGTTCCAGTAACATTTGAGCCGGACATGGAAAAAGGCATCAATTTTTATAAAGAGGGAGAAAGCAGGAAATTGATTAACCAAGTGGTAGAAGAAGCTATCAATAAAGGTAAATCCTGGGACTTAGAACTACAAATTGTAACCGCTAAAGGGAATGACAAATGGGTACGGGTGATTGGGGAAGCTGAATTTTTGGCAAATAAATGTGTTCGGATAGTTGGCAGTTTCCAGGAAATTGATGACCGTAAAAAAGCTGAAATAGCAGCCAAAAACGCGTTGGAAGAAAGAAACACCATACTCGAAAGCATTGGGGACGCTTTTTTTGCTGTCGACAAGAAATGGATAGTTACTTACTGGAACAAAACCGCTGAAAAAGTTTTAGGGAAGACTAGGCAGGAAATGATAGATCAGGACTTGTGGGGAATATTTTCAGATTCAGTAACCTCGGAATCTTATAAAAAATATCACCAGGCAATAAAAACCAACAAGGCAGTGCATTTCGAGGATTACTATGAACCTTTAAATAAATGGTATGAGATCAGCGCCTATCCTACGGGTAATGGGCTTTCGGTTTATTTTAAAGATGTCACAGACCGTAAAATGTCAGACAGCCGTTTAAATGAGTTAAATGAAAATCTAAGGAAACATGCCCGTGAATTGGCCATTTCAAATGCAGAACTGGAACAGTTTGCCTATGTGGCTTCACATGACCTGCAGGAACCGCTGCGGATGGTCACCAGTTTTCTGAGCCAAATAGAACAAAGGTACGGTGACTTACTGGACGACAAAGGCAGGAAATATATACACTTCGCTGTCGACGGTGCCAAACGTATGCGGCAGATCATACTGGATTTACTGGAATTTTCAAGAGTAGGTAGTGCAGGGGACAACCCCGAAGAAGTCGATCTTAATAAATTGGTCAACGACATTCTGCCGCTATATCGCAAACAGATAGAAGAAAAAAAAGCTATTATAAACGTCGCTGTACTTCCGATTTTGCATACACATAAAGTTCCCATCAGGCAGGTTTTTCAAAATCTGATCAGTAATGCTTTAAAATATGTGAAACCCGGCGTATGCCCATCGATCAGCATTGAATTTAAAGAAGAGCCTGCATATTACGCGTTTTGGGTTGAAGACAACGGTATAGGAATCAATCCGGAATATTTTGATAAAATATTTATCATATTTCAGCGGCTGCATAATAAGGATGAATATTCAGGAACCGGCATGGGGTTGGCCTTAACAAAAAAAATTGTCGAGAACCTGGGTGGAAAAATATGGGTGAAGTCGGAAGAAGGGAAAGGTAGTGCCTTTTGTTTTACAATTTTGAAGAATTAACAAATCATGAAATCGATACACATTTTGCTCATTGAAGATAACGAAGGGGATATTCTATTAACACTTGAAGGACTGGAGGACAGCAAAATAACAAATAGGGTAAGTGTGCTCCGAGATGGAGAGGCCGCTATAGATTTTTTTGAAAAGACTACAAATAAAAGTGAAATGCCCGACTTAGTGATGCTTGATATTAATTTACCAAAAAAAAGCGGGCATGAGGTATTACAATATATTAAGAAAAGCGAAAAGTACGCGCAACTTCCAGTGATCATGTTGACGACCTCGTCTTCTGAGCGCGACGTGCTGTCGGCTTATAAGCACTATGCCAATTGTTACATTACCAAACCTATTGATGTTTTGGAGTTTATGAATGCGATAGCAAAAATTAAGGATTTCTGGATCAATATTGTAACTATCCCAAAAGACTGAAAAAAAATGGACAGGGACAATGGGGGATATCGCATTTTAGTTGTGGAAGACAATCCCGGCGACTTTGTATTGGTTGAGGACTTTATACTCGAAAGGATCAATTCGCCCCTAATTGTTCAGGCAAAGACATTTGAAGAAGCAAAAGGTATATTAACAAGCTATGGGCATAAATATAACGTTGTTCTATTAGATCTTTCTCTACCCGACCATACCGGCGAGCCTTTGATACACCAAATTGTTGAACTATGCGGAAATATCCCCGTAGTTGTCCTAACTGGTTACACCGACTTTGCCTTTGGCGTGAGATCGCTTTCAATAGGTGTTGCCGACTATCTTTTAAAGGATGACCTAACTTCCATGTCCCTCTATAAAAGTATTGTATATAGTACCGAGCGTAAAAGGATAATATCCGCCCTTAAAACGTCAGAAAGCCGTGTGAGAAGTTTTGCAGATCAATTAAACAACGCTTTAGAAGAGGAACGCTCACGTATTGCACGCGAGATACACGATGAATTCGGGCAGCAATTGTCAGGGCTTAAAATGTCATTATCTTCATTAAAAAAATCTAATAGTAATAACACCGATATGGAAGTACTAATGGATACATTAATAGCCGATGTAAACACCAGTATAGAATCGGTTAGGCAAATAGCTAATGAATTGCGCCCGGTACTATTGGATAAGCTCGGCTTATTTGCCGCGTTAGAATGGTTGGTTACAGAATTGGAAAAAAAGACCGGCGTCACCGCCTATCTATATGCTGATACGGATCAACCAGAAATTAGCAAGACACTCGAAATAAATATCTTTCGTATTTGCCAGGAAGCTTTAACTAACATAACCAAACACGCCAAAGCTTCATTGGTGATCATTAAGGTCGAAAACATAGATAAACAATTATCGATCAAAATAATCGATAATGGCTGCGGCATCAAATCCGGCACTTTACACAATCCTATGTCTATGGGGTTACTAAATATGAAACAGCGTGCTAACCTCATCGGCGCGGAATTAAATATAACTAGTTCATTTCAAACGGGTACTACTATCCAATTTACCTTAAATATAAATGGCAAAAAAAATATTAATAGCGGACGATCACTCAGCAGTTAGGATCGGCGTTAAGCAAATTTGTGCCACTGAGTTTCCTTTTGTTCAATTTGGCGAAGCAGTAAATTATGCCGAAGTTTTTCAGCGGTTGAAGGAGGACGATTGGGATATAGTGATATTGGATATTGATTTGCCCGGGAGGAACGGGTTGGATATTTTAACACAGATAAAGGCTGAAAAATTAAGAATACCTGTACTAATGTTCAGCTTTCACAGCGAAGAACAAATTGCAATACGCGCTATGAAGCTTGGTGCATCTGGCTATCTTTCAAAAGACGCAGCCGATTTGGAATTAGTGAAAGCTATTGATCAAATTATGCAGGGTAAAAAATATATTTCCCAGTCCTTGTCAGAAAAACTGCTTTCGTTACTTGATGACAATTCCAATAAAGAACCCCATGAACTTTTATCGGACAGGGAATATCAAACCTTATTGCTTATTGCTTCAGGGAAAACAGTTTCTGAAATAGCCGGTATTCTTTGCTTAAGCACACCTACCATTAGTACCTATCGTGCCCGGATACTTGAAAAAATGAAGATGAAGAACAACGCGGCACTGACTACTTATGCCATTACAAAAAAGCTTGTATAAGACTTGCTTTTTGTAAACCAAACAACTACAAAGCTTTCATAATTGGGTCTATATTTTGTGAACGAGCTATTTAACAACTTTGTTTTGTTAAACAACCGAAACATGAAAAGTTCATTCTCACTTTATTATTTGTATTGTAGAAATATACAGTGCAAAGTTTCTTTGTACCATCTCAACCTGGAGGTTAGCATGCCATTAAATGCCGAGAACCTTGTCGCTACGCACTTGTGCGCGTGCTGTAATACGCCTTTAGTTTCGGCATTGGATATCGAGATTAAACATATGGTGCTACAAGCAAATTATCCCAAAATTCCCAAACTAAACTAATTTAAATCATGAAAACATCCCTTGACCTCGTTCTCAGTTTTATCTTCCTGGCTGGTTATTGTTATACGCTAACCGCTGCTCATTTTTTACTGGAAAAGGTAAACCAGAAAATACCCGTTCCCGTCCATATCAACGGAAAACTGCGACTCATAGAAATAAGAGCTTGGTCACAATTGCAGCAAAATGAAAAGGACGCCGATATAAAAACTTCCATTTTCTTACTAGGCCTTAATAACTACTTGGTATACACTTATTTTGCGCTGCTTATTTGTTCGCTTTTTTTCCAGGCCCTTTACCCTGCCACTTCATTAGTCTTTTAACGACAAGTACTAACCAATAATCGCGCTATCATGAATTTAACACTGCCCTTTGCAGGTAATACCGGTTCAGTATCGTCCACCAGCCATGACTGTCCCCAGTGTCATATAAAGCTTATTTACAGGGCCCGCAGAAATTTTTTAGTGAAACTGTTTCTGCCGTGGCTGCCTGTTAAAAGATATAAGTGCTATGCCTGTTCGAAAAAATATTATGTTTTTAAGAAAAGCGACAGGAATACGCCACCTCTAAATAATAGTGGCAACATTCATAACTCTAATAAACCAACCTTAACATTGATAAACTTTAACGGATAATTTAATGCCAACCCCGAGTAAAATATACAGCATTTTAGTAATTGAAGATAACCAGGGAGATTTTATCCTGGTAGAAGAATTTTTATCTGAGCAGGTAGATATTTTTGTCCTGGTGCAAGCTAAAAGTTTTGCTGAGGCACAAAAAATATTGTTAATGGGTGCGCAACAATTCGATGTTATTCTTTTAGATCTTTCATTACCTGATAAAACCGGGCTGCCGCTAATAAAGGAAATAGTACCACTGAGTTTGAACGTTCCGATCATTATTTTAACAGGATACACAGATGTTTCATTCAGCGTAAAATCACTCTCGGAAGGTATAACAGACTACCTTTTAAAAGACGACTTAACTCCCAACATGCTTTACAAAAGCATAGTATATAGTTCAGAACGTAAAAAGGCCATCGTCGCACTTGAAAGGTCTGAGAAACAGTACAGCGAGCTATTTCATTTAAGCCCGCAGCCTATGTATGTTTTTGAACTGGCGACGTTGAAATTTTTAGATGTAAATGATGCATTTATAAAACAATACGGGTACACCCGGGGAGAGCTCTCTAATATGGATTTGAAACAAATAAGGCCGCCCGAAGAGGTTGAAGTGCTTGAAGCCGGGATATTAACGGACAGCAAAGCACACAAAAACCATAGCTTGGGTATATATATACATAAAAAAAAGAACGGTGATATCATCCAGGTTGATATTCAAGCTAATTTTATTGATTACAAGGGGAAAAATGCAAAAGTTACCATAGCGACTGATGTAACCGAACGATTGAATTATATAAAAGCAATTGAAACGCAAAATGAAAAATTGAGAGAAATATCATGGGTGCAATCGCACCTGGTGAGGGCACCGGTAGCCCGGATATTAGGTTTGGTCAGTCTCATCAACGATATAAAGATAGATGATATTGAGAAGGGAAAAATGCTCGCTTATTTATTGCTGTCGGCAAATGAATTAGATGAAATTATAAAGGGCATAACAGAAAAAACAAACATTGAAGAAGATAACAACGACTTTAAAAGCGATATGCTTTTATGTTATTCAAACTACCTATAGGAAATGAAAAAAACAATTGTTATCGTTTGGCTTCTCCTCCTCCTTTTTATAGCAGGAGGTTTGTTTTGGTATAATGATTGGGTGTTTAGTTTACCAACCCCTGTGCCCCCAAATTACAAAGCAGTCGACCCCGGGGAAATAATTAAAATTGATTTGACGGTAAAGGATATTAATAAACCGGTATTCCTGCATTTCTTCAACCCCGATTGCCCTTGCTCCAAGTTTAACATCTCAAACTTTGAACATATCTATGCAAAATACAATAAGCGGCTAAACTTTGTTATTGTGGTTATGAGCAGTAAAACCTTTACAGTTAAAGATATCCAGGATAAATTTGATCTTAGCTTACCTGTTTTGTTTGACCCGGCGATAGCAATCTCCTGCGGCGTATACTCTACGCCACAGGTTGTGCTGCTGGATGCCGGGCACAAATTGTATTATCGCGGAAATTATAACAGGGAGAGATATTGTACTGATGAAAAAACCAATTATGCAAAAGCAGCGATCGATGGATTGCTTGCCCATAACACACATCTTGTTTTTGGTAATCTGGCATTAACGGCGTACGGTTGCCGCTTACCTAATTGCACCAAATAAAACCCACATGAACAATCCCCATGAACAACCTGGCGATCTGGCCGACATTTTTCATTTAGAAATAAAAGAAAAGTCGGACAGGTTAATGAATTACTTTCTGGCCGGTTATTTTTTGCTAGGAATAATATTCGCTTTTTTTTACGAGACATGGCTTATTGCTTTTGGCGTTGGCGGACTTTCGCTATTGGCCTTTTATTCCGCTAAAATACTGCTACCGGGCTCATCATTATATCAATATGTTTTAAGTGTTGTTTTGGGTGTTTTTATGGCCCAATTTATCTACCAAATGCATGGCCTGTTCGAAATGCATTTTTTTGCCTTTATCGGCAGCGCTGTACTGATCATCTATCAAAAATGGAAATTGCAAATTCCAATACTGATCTTAGTGTTCATTCATCATGCCTTCTTTAGCTATCTGCAGAATTCGGGTTTTCATAACGTGTATTTTACACAGTTGGATTACTTTGATTTGCAGGCATTTATTATACATATTTTCTTAACCGCCGTCATATTTTTTATCTGCGGTCTGTGGGCATACCGCCTGAAAAGGTTTAACGAAATATTTATCGTTCAAACTATACAAATGGCAGAATTGCAAAAAGATGCCCAGTTATCAAATGAACGTAAACAACATGCTGATGAATTACGTAAGCTCAATACAACACTTGTTTTGCAGGCAAAAGAACTGGCATTTTCTAACTCTGAATTGCAGCAATTTGCTTATGTAGCTTCGCATGATCTGCAGGAACCGCTCCGGACAATTACCTCGTTTCTGAATTTGTTAGAAAAGAAATATAATGACCATATTGACGATAAGGGAAAACAGTATATCCAATTTGCGGTAGATGGGGCACATAGGATGCGGCAGATTATTATTGACCTTCTTGAATTTTCTAGAGCGGGCAATGCAGAAGACAAACGCGAAGAGGTAAATGTGCAACAGCTGGTTAAAGAAATAAGGCAGTCTTTCCAGAAACAGTTACAAGAACAGGGTGCTCAAATCTTGTATGATAACCTGCCAGTTATGCAAACAGTTAAAGGCCCCATAAGGCAGGTGTTTCAGAACCTTATAGCTAACGGATTGAAATACCAAAAGCCCGGTAACATGCCAGTAATTACCCTAACCTGTAAAGAAGAAGAAAAACAATGGGTGTTCTCCGTCAAAGACAATGGTATTGGTATAAAAAAAGTGGATTTTGACACTATATTTATAATTTTCAGAAGATTACATTCTAAGGAAGAATATGCAGGGACAGGTATGGGTTTGTGCATTACCAAAAAAGTAGTTGAATACTTGGGTGGGGAAATTTGGGTTGAATCTGAAGAAGGGACGGGCAGCATTTTTAACTTCACAGTACCAAGAACGTGATTCATCGTCTATTTGTCGCTTATTGTTATTTATTTTGCTAAACCATATAACATATTGACATTCAATACGGTGCTGGAAGAATACAATCCCCTCCCTCACCGCTGAGTACTATACAAACAGGATTAAAAGGGCTTAAAATCAACGATTTTAGGCCCTTTTTGCTATAATGCTATCCAAAACAGACCAAAATTTCTCAAACTTACCGAGACCTATCGAGTCGCCGTAAATTTAGGTCTCGCTGAACTGAAAAAAAATAAGGTAAATGCTTTATAATCAGGTTATGATTAGTTCAGCCTGTTTAAACTTTACACTCAAAAAAAGCAAGGTTTTAGCCAATGGAACTGCGCCTATTTACATTAGATTAACCGTAGAGGGCGATTCCAGTAGTCGCTCCACAGTGCGTTCCACGAAATTAACAAGGTAGCCATTGGCCAAAGCGGTAGATGGCGGAAACCAAGATCAAAAGTCTTTTCTTTACTTGCAATTTGTTTGCGGATACCGACTATCGCCACTTTGACAGAGTCTTCATTATTGGGATCGATAAAGGCAAGGTTAGTCTTAGCAGATCGCTAGGTATTTTGGTCTTGGCTTCTAATAGGTAAAATACGCGGGAACGGCATGGTATCATAACGGATATCGCCCGGTTTGTGAAATACCGATGCTTTCATAAATAGTGTCTTTTTATAATTGTTAATTAATTTATTATCATATTAATATTTTTTGAACAATTCCCGGTTAAGCGGGTTTTAAAAAAAATAAAAAACTAATCGAGCTGGAAACGGCTTGAAAAACCTGTAAGCGAGCCATGAAAAACACAAATATCATTCCAAGGGACGGGGCGCTGGAAAGTCCCTGGCAAAAAGAAATAGCGTTAATATCCCACGTCGCGTCAAGCCTTACGGGAGACTATGATTGCTTAATTGTCGGCGGCGGCATAACTGGGCTGACTGCGGCCCTGCTGCTGCAGAAAGCCGGTAAGCAAACCATCATTGCAGATGCTCATTGTATTGGATTTGGCACAACCGGGGGGACAAGCGCCCATATCAATACCTTCGCCGATACGACCTATAAGGAAGTTGAAAGCGCTTTTGGCGAAGAAGGTGCGCAGTTATTCGCTGATGCCATTAACGAAGCTTTTGGCTTGATCAGGAAAAATATCGACCATCATCAGATCGATTGTGATTATGAAAGCAAGCCAGGCTATTTATACGCAGAGAATGGAGACGAAGCGAAATTACTGGACGACATTTATAATGGCGCAATAAAGGTCGGCGTAGCGGCTGCATATACCAGTGAAGTGCCGACGCCGGTGCCGTTTAAAAAGGCCCTATTATTCCATGGACAGGCGCAGTTCCACCCTCTCAAATATTTAACGGGTTTGCAAAAAGCGTATTTAGCTGCTGGCGGCGTGATCCGGGAAAATACCACGGTTGAAAAGATAAAACAAAAGGAAAGCCTGCATATTTCCGGGGATATCCGGGCCAGGGCGGTGATCTATGCCACCCATACGCCGCCAAATATCAATGTATTTAATTTTGAATGCGCACCCTACCGCAGCTATGTAATGGGCGTTAAGCTGAGAAGCGGTAAATACCCGGATGCGCTGATCTACGACAGCCAGGAACCTTATCATTATGTCCGTACACATAACATCGACGGCGAACAGTTGCTGCTTGTAGGCGGACTGGACCATAAAACCGGCCACGAAGATCCCGAAAAAGCTTTTGCAGAGCTGGAAAAATATATCCGCAAATATTATCATATTTCAGATGTCAAATACCGGTGGTCGAGCCAGTATTACGTACCGGTAGACGGCTTGCCCTATATCGGAAAAATGCCTATGGCTGCTGATGGTATTTACTGCGCAACCGGCTATAATGGTAATGGCATGATGCTGGGCAGTATTGCAGGCCAGATACTTGCTGACCTGGCAGCGGGCAAGCAAAGCCCGTATGAAAAACTATTCGATCCGGGCCGCATTAAACCTGTCGATAGCTTTAGCGAATTTGTAAAAGAAAACGCCGACGTGGCCTATCATTTCGTCGCCGACCGTTTCGGCCTGCACAAAACCGATTCGCTGAAAAGACTGGAAAAAGGCCAGGGAAAACTGGTGGAAGTGAATGGTAAAAAAATAGCCGCTTACCGTGATCAGGACGGTACCATCCACGCCCTGGACCCGGTATGCACCCATGCGGCTTGTATCGTGAACTGGAATAGCGAAGAGAAATCCTGGGACTGCCCCTGCCATGGCGCGCGTTATGACACCAGCGGAAATGTGCTTACCGGCCCGGCTACAAAATCCCTTGCCAAAATCAACACAGAAAGCCAACCATGAAAGATATCGCCCAAAGGTTTTCCGAAAACCCATTGCTTTTGCCTAAGGACCTTGCGCCAAGCCGCGAAGGCCTGCAGATCATCAGCCTTTTGAACCCCGGCGTGTTTCGTTTTAATGGGAAAATATGGTTGATCGTACGGGTGGCCGAAGGCGTCATGCAAAAAGAAGGCGTTTTGTTTTTCCCGGCGCTGAATGCCACGGGTAACATGGAGATCATTGAAGTGCCGTTAAACGACCCCGATCTTATTGCCACCGATGCCCGCGTGGTCAATTACAAAGGGCTGGATTACCTCACAACTGTTTCGCATTTGCGTTTACTGGCCAGTGACGATGGCATTCATTTTAGCGAACAAGATGGCTATCTGCCTTTATTCGGGAAAGGATATTTGGAGCGCTTCGGCATCGAGGATTGCCGGGTATCGCAGATCGGCGATACCTATCACCTGACTTATACGGCAGTGTCTGACAGCGGCGCGGGCGTCGGCCTGCAGACTACCAAAGACTGGCAGGATTTTAAGCGTGGCGGCATGATCCTGCCCCCACATAACAAGGACTGCGCTATTTTCGAAGAAAAAATTGGTGGGAAATATTACTGCCTGCACCGTCCCAGCAGTAAGGAGATCGGCGGCAATTATATCTGGCTGGCCGAATCATCCGACGGCCTGCAATGGGGCAACCACCAATGCCTCATTAAGAGCAGGCCGGGAATGTGGGACAGCGCCCGCGTTGGTGCCGGCGCGGCGCCTATACGGACCAATAAAGGCTGGCTGGAGA
The DNA here is from genome assembly GCF_013408825.1 of Mucilaginibacter tundrae. Lineage (GTDB taxonomy): Bacteria > Bacteroidota > Bacteroidia > Sphingobacteriales > Sphingobacteriaceae > Mucilaginibacter. Next base: position 120,220 of record NZ_JACCBZ010000003.1, on the reverse strand, counting down.
TTTATCACGGGGCCAATGACGAGCATCAATATTGCTTAGGCGCATTTTTGATGGATATTGATGACCCTTCCAGAATCATTGCCCGCACCAAATACCCCATCATGGTTCCCACGGAAGCTTATGAACTGAGCGGCTTTTTTGGCTATGTGGTTTTTACCAATGGCCATATCCTGGATGGCGACCGGCTGACCATTTATTATGGCGCAGCGGATGAATTTGTCTGCGGCGCACACTTTTCGATCAAAGAAATATTAAAGGAACTACACTAACATTGAAAAGCAGGTGCGGCACTTTGGCGCCAAAGGCCTGGGTGAAGTATTGCATGGCTGCAGCCAGCTCTCCGTTCTCCCCGCCGAATTGCTCTAGCAATAAGTTGGAAAACGCGGGTCAGGGCGGGTGACCCTGGCGTTGAATTGTAGGTCTTTTACATGGTGAAACATGATATTAAGTTTTGATGGTTAATGTCTGCCTATATAACTAATATGGCTTATTTTATGTTTTAAATTAATATTATAATTTTATAAGAAATATTAAAACAATATTATTGGTGTCCGGTTAATGTCTTACCATTTTATATTGGCGCTAACCGCAGCGTTCACGGCGTATTAAAGTTTTGTTTAACGATTAAATTTTTATTACAATGAATGCAATTTCAGCCTGGCTCTTATCAGCCAACATCAAGTTAAACAGCCCGGATCTGACCGCTGTCTACGAGCAGCAGGCCGGCGGTTATTTATACAAAGTTTTCCCGACCGGGGATTCCTGCTGGCTGGCCGTCTCCTGGCCATCCGGAAGCCGAATCGCCTTCCGGATGGCCTATTCGCCAGATGACCAGCTGGAATTAAAAAAGATTGAAGAGCAGGACGGGCAGGTTAGCTTCCTGTTAGGGTCGCTACTAGGCGACTATGAATCCGTGCTCAGCCTGCCATCCACTGCAAATGCAGTATGCAGGCTAACCACGACATTGAAAGCTGCCGCACCTTTATTATTCCCTTACTGGCCGCGGGATATCGTGCCGCTGGGCGCCCCCGGAAAAAAGCTGGCGGAGGGTGAGATCAAAGTCAGCCAGGTCGGTACCCGCTCCGGGCAGCTGTATTTCAGTTTGACCAGGCCGGAGGCCGGAGCAGTATTGTATTTGCAAAACCTCACTGCGCTTGCTGATTATAACCAGGCGACCGAAACTTCAGCCGGCGACACTGTCGGCGGAGAGTGGCCAGAGATCGGGTTTGCGCTGCCGCCGACTTTAAAAAATAAGCCGCTTGAGGCCGGTAAAAGTTATGTGCTAAGCGACGTTTTCCTGGCTTTCTCGGACGAAGTGCCGGCGGAAGAACCCGCGATGGTGCGCCAGTACCTTGACCTGCTGGCCGCGGTTTACCTGGCCATACCCAAACCCGCCACTACCTATAAACATTGGCCGGATGTGCTTAGCAAGGGCCTCGAAGACCTGATCGAAAGCCCCGCCTGCTGGTCGCAGGTGGCCGGCCACCAGTATTTTAATGCCTATGTGTGCGATTATGCGACGCCTCCGGAGATCATGGTACAGCTGGCGGTGCTATTGCCCTTGCTGGATTATGTAGAATGGAACGACGCGCAGCTGGCGGTCATGAAAAAGATCAAGGAGGGGCTGCCGGCCTTTTTCGATGAAAAGTTTGGGACCATCATGCGCTGGCACCCAAAAGCCGCGGATAAGATGGAAGCTGACGAGGAGCAGAAAAAGCCGCTAGTTATGGACTCCTGGTATTTGCAACACCCTTTATTGAACCTGTCGCGCCTGGCGCTAAAAGGCGATCAGGTTGCTGAAAAACTTTTTCTTGATTCGCTCGAGTTTGCCATCAAAGTCGCGCACCATTTTAATTACAGCTGGCCGGTATTCTACAAAATGGATACGCTGGAAGTGGTCAAAGCCGAAACCCAACCCGGCAAGGGCGGTGAGAAGGACGTGCCGGGGCTATACGCGCATGTCATGCTACAGGCCTGGGAACTGACCGGCAGCAAACGCTATTTGGCCGAGGCAGAAAAAGCAGCGCTCAAATTAAAGGGCCTGGGCTTTGAATTATTTTACCAGGCCAATAACACCTCTTTTTCGGCAGGCGCTATGCTCCGCCTGTACAAGATCACTAAAAAAGAAGTCTATAAGGAACTGAGTTATTTATGCCTGGCGAATGTTTTCAAGAATGTCAAGCTATGGGACTGCAATTATGGCTACGGTCAAAACTTCCCGACTTTCTTTGCGCTGTTCCCGCTGAACGATGCGCCTTATACCGCGGTGTACGAGGAACAGGAAGTTTTCTGCGCCTTTCACGATTACCTGCGGCATGCGGAAGGACAAGACATTTTACCATCGCTGCGCTTACTAATGGCGGAATACATTCGTTTCTTAGTGGACCGCGCTGTGTATTATTATCCGACGGTGCTGCCTGGAGAGATGCTTTCCGAAGAGGTCAAGGTCGGCCAGGTAGACCCCAATTTATGGATCGCGCTGGAGGACCTGCACGATGGCTGGGAAAAATCCGGCGCCGTGGGCCAGGAAGTTTATGGTGCCGGCAATGCCTTCGGTATCCTGCCGCGGCACTATATGCAAGTGGAAGGCAAACCGTTTATGATTTATACTGACTACCCAACCTACGGCTTTGCTTCACACAAACATCGTCCTGCAATATTTCGCCTCGCTGGCGATGGTAGGCTCACGAGCCGGTTGATGCTGGTCAAAACGGACAAGGGGAAAATGCCAGACTTCAAAGTAACCATCGGCGGCAGCAAAACGCCTTTGACTGGCAAAAAAACTAAAGACGGGCATTTGGAATTTACCGTTCCTGGAGACAGCGAAATTCATATCAACTGGAGAAAAACATGAGAAAGAAAAAGAATTCATTCGAACGATTCTCGAACTTGGCCACTGCGGCGACCGGCAGCCATTATCATCGCTACCCTGACCATTCTTATATGGGCGGTCACCGGGCCGGTATTTAATTATTCGGAACCTGGCAGCTTATCATAAACACCGGAACCACGATCATTACCTTCCTGATGGTTTTCCTGATCCAAAATCTCAAAGTAAGGATTCCAGGGCGATCCACTTACAGCTGAACGAACTGCTGGCCTTGCACGAAGGTACCAGCAACCGAATGGTCAACATTGAGGACCTAACCGACGAAGAGCTCGATCACTTATATAAATTTTACCGGCAACTGGCCAGCCTTGCCGAAAAAGAAAGCGACCTGACCAAAACATGTTCGATAGACGCGGTGGAAGAGAATCAACAGCGGAAATCACAATACCACAAGAAGGAAAAATAAGCGGGTTAAAAGAGAGGATAACCGCTTTCAATGAAGGGATGCTGCCCGAAATGGTACAACTGAAATATGAGGCCATGGCCGAGAACGCTTTTCGCTTCTTCCGCGGCACCTGCCATTTATTTTATGAAGACCTGGCAGTGGCCGAGCCGTTACCTTTATCGCTTTTGGCGTGGATTTGCGGCGACCTGCATATTGAGAATTTTGGCAGCTATAAGGGCGATAATAAACTCGTCTATTTCGACCTTAACGATTTCGATGAAGCCTTACTGGCGCCCTGCAGCTATGAGACCGTCCGGATGGTGTCCAGCATTTTAGGACCACCCGGACTTTGAGCCTATAAAAAACGTGCAAAATCTCTGCTTAATTATGTGTTTTCCTGATTTTGATTTGAGGAAATGTAATGTTTATAATTTAAATAATAATATTGAATGCGTTGCCTTGAAATATTAAAAAATTAAGAGTGATTATAATAAAATATTAGCGATTAAATCAAATTAGGGATCTAATCTATATTATTAAAAGTTCTGAATTGGTTAAGAATCCGATAAAAGATAGCCTCTTATAAACCGCTCAAATTATCCAACCCAAATTTAAGACCGACTATACTGTTTAGGTTTACTACCAATATGTTCTGTAAATACTCTTGAAAAATGACTTAAGTTAGTAAAGCCGAGCTTGTAGCCTACATCTGATACAGAGAGCTTATTGTCTTTTAGTAACATGGCAGCTTCTTTCATCCTGAATTTTTGATAATAATTAAAAATACTACTTCCAAATATTTGCTTAAATAAACGTTTCAACTTGGTTGGACTCATTTTCGCAGAAAATGCTATCTCTTTTATTATGGGCGGGGTTTCCAGGTGTTGAAGCATCCGCTCTTTTACTTTATATATTGCCTGTATATCATGATTATTTAAAGCGAAAAGATGTTTCTCCTCCCGTTTTTCCAGTTCCATTAATAGCCTGCAAATTAATTCTTCCGCCTTTACCCTTAAAAAAAACAGTTTAAAAGTTTCATTAACTGATTCTGTAACAATCTCATCTACGGTTTTCTGTAAAGAAGGATAAATTAATTGTTCGAATAGCAACGGCTGAGAATTTTGTAACAGACTTTGCAAAACCGGCGTTTTTTCTGATGTGTCAAATAGTCCGCTCAAATAATTTGCGTCTACTTCTATATTAATAGTCGCAATATTGGTATGAACTGGAATGGCGGCATCAGTATTCAGACTGCTGGTGGCAATTAAAACTGAGGGGGGTGCCTTTAACTGCTTCGCCGCTAATAATATATCTGTTTGAGGGAAAATGTTTTGGAACTTAAATAGAATCATTCGATCAACCGCATTGATTTCCGGATTTTCAATAATAAGATCCACATTGAGATCATAATTGAGTATCAACATCCTGATATACTTATTAAAAACGAAACCTGCACAATAGCCAGTTCCAAATTTTGATGGAATGTCTAATCTCCCGTTTTTTACTTCAGTACCTAAAGAATGAGCAAGTATTTTCAAAATACTCGGTATAGTTTGCTGTTTATGATTTTCCATAAAAAGTCTTTTACGACTATTTTTGTGTCTATTGTAGTTATTTTGCTTCTAATTTACTCAATAAATTTGCATTGTAATAAATGTAAATTCATGATACTGAAGAACAAAGAAATTGCCATTATTGGCGGTGGCCCCAGCGGACTAACCTTGGCCCGACTTTTACAACTAAAGGATGCAAACGTAAAAGTATATGAAAGAGATCTTAACAAAGATGCCCGTGTTCAAGGTTCACCGCTTGATATGCATGAAGAATCAGGATATGCAGCACTAAAAAAAGCGAACTTGTTAGAAGTGTTTCATAAAAGTGTTTACGTCGGTGCTGATAAAAGGATAGTTGTAAATAAATACGCAGAAGTAGTTTTGAGTGATCATGAAATTAAACCAGATAAAGATGGTGACAGTAAGCCTTCCAACCCTGAAATAGGCCGTGGAGAATTGCGAAAAATATTGCTGGAGTCTTTACAACCGGAAACGGTTGTATGGGACAGTTGGTTTATTTCGATGGAAAAGCAGAATGAAGGTTGGTTATTGTATTTTAAAAATGGTACATCTGCTTACGCAGATATGGTGGTTGCAGCTGATGGAGCTAATTCTAAGATTCGTCCATACATTACAGACATCAAAGCTTTTTATACCGGTATTATCATGCTTGAAATCAATGTTAATGATGCGCAAAAAGCAATACCTGAAATTTACATATTGCTGAATGGGGGAAAAGTAATGGCTTTTGGAAATGGCAAGAACATTTTGGGCGGACAAAAAGCCAATGGCGACCTTGGGTTTTATGCAACTTTTAAGGCAGATGAAAACTGGGTAACAGGTAATGGTCTTGATTATTCTAATAGAGCGCAATTATTGGCATGGTTTAAAAAAGAATATTCCGGATGGAGCGCCATTTGGCATAAACTATTTGAAACCGCAGCAATGCCTGTTTTCCCTCGTCCGATTTATTGTATGCCTTTAGATCAAACCTGGAAATCATTGCCCAACTTAACCGTTATTGGCGATGCCGCTCATGTGATGCCACCTTTTGCAGGTGAGGGAGCAAATATGGCCATGCTTGATTCTTTGGAATTGAGTGAATGTTTAACATCTGATAAATATCAAAACGTACAGGAAGCCATTTCTTCTTATGAAATAGCTATGCGCAAAAGAGCAGCTGTGGCCGCAAAACAATCGCTTGAAAATGGTGAGCGAATGCACTCGGAAGATGCGCTTGAAAAAATGCTAGTGATATTTAACAGAGACAAATAATGATGATCCGTTATATTATATCAGTATTCCTATCGCTGGAATCAATTGGATATAACATTACAAAATATTATTACAACAATCCCTTCTATCAAACGTTCATAATATTGTACTATTGAACAACCAATGCATAACCACCCACTCCGCCGTAAAAAGCAGGCGTAATTCACTATTAAAACAAATATCATGAGTAAAGACAAAGGCAGTAAAAATGTAAAAAAAGCACCTGCGGCAGATCATACGAAAACGAACTCTGATTACCAGGCTGGAAAAAAGTCTGTATCTAGCGATTCCACGACTGGTAGCAAAAAGAAATAGTATGAGCAATATGCAATCAGCCGAAAGACAGGCAAAAGAATATCTCTACGACCTGCAAAACAAAGCAAGAGAAAGCGGCTTTAAGCCGGATGAAAAATGGCACGTCAGCTTGGCAACCATAGCCGAAAAAAATGCTATTGAGAAAAACTATCATGCAGCAATTGCCGCTAAGGCAATTCCAGAGGTACTATTGGCTATGTTTGGATTAGTTCAAACCGGTCTAAAACAGTCTTTAACAGAAGTGCCTGATATTAAAGATATCAAGCTAAATCGATGGGAATATCTTGTTGCGTATAATCCGGAACGGGAAAGGCGGTAACATTATTGTTATGTTAATTCCACCCATCGCCCTTTTAATTGCCAAATCTTTTTTTTAATTTTAATCAATCCACCATTAAAACTTACGATATGACAAACGACCGCAACTCATTGCTATCTGTAATTTTAAATAAGTTCAACCCTGCAGATATCAGCTTAAAAGAAAACCGCCAGTTGATTGCGGAACGCATTGAAAAAATAATTCTGCACAACCGCTGGTCACGACGTCATTTCGCGATTTTAATGCGCCGGGAGATACAGCCTTTAAGGCTATGGTTGGGTAACAGCTACATGCATACTACAGAAAGCCTCGGCGAATTTTGTCAATTGCTCAACATTTCGCTGGGTGATTTGGTGGCAGAATAAAATAAAAATTATTTAAAAATCCGGAAATCCGTATTTTCGACGGCATGTTAACCGTGGAAAAGATTGGTGGCACCTCTATGAGCGCGCTGCCGGAAGTAATCAATAATATTATTTGCTATAATAGGGCAGGGCAGGAACTCTATAACCGTGTTTTCGTGGTTTCCGCGTTTTCTGGCGTTACCAACCTGCTGCTTGAAAATAAAAAGACCAAAGCACCAGGCGTTTATCAGCAACTGGCTAATGGAGATGATTTTCACGGTAAACTGGCTGAGGTGGCCACACAACTGAAATCATTAAATGAAAGCTTTGAACCGCTCGGGCTGGATATTGCGGGTGCGAATGACTTTGTGGATAATCAACTCCGGATTGCGTTAACTTATCTGGACAGCGCGGTAACTATGCTGGCATCAGGTTATCTAAATGAAGGCGTGCTGCTTGCTGCAAGGGAAATTCTTGCATCGCTAGGCGAAAGTCATTCAGCTTATGTACTGGCCACCATCTTGCAGCAAAAAAATATCAATACGCAATTAATTGACCTCGCTGGTTTTGCGGATAGCCGTCCACTGACTATCAGTGAACGAATCGCAGATTCCTTTAAGAACATCGAACTGGAGAATTGCGTTTGCATTGTCACAGGTTATGCCAAAGGAACTGAAGGAATTATGCGTGAATTCGACCGTGGTTATTCCGAAGTTACCTTCAGCAAGATCGCGGAAATCCTGAAACCGCAGGAAGCAATTATCCATAAAGAATATCACCTGTCCACTGCAGATCCAGGCCTGGTCGGTATTGAAAACGTAAAACCTGTTGGCTATACCAATTACGATATTGCTGACCAACTGGCCGATGTAGGTATGGAAGCTATTCATCCCAAAGCTGCCAAGCCGCTGGAAATGGCTGGTATCCACCTGCGCATCAAAAATACTTTTGAACCAGCTCATCCCGGCACACTGATTACCAAAAATTATATCAGTAAAATAAAAAGGGTAGAGGTAATAACCGGAACCGATCAGCAGCTGCTTATTGATATTTACGACCCGCTCATGACCGGTAACGTTGGTTCCGACCTCGCCATCATGCAAATATTTTATGGGCATGGTATAAGTTATACTTTTAAAGTAACCAGCGCCAATAGCATCAGTATAGTTATTTGGGAAAGCGATTTTAAGCCCGAACTAATCGCTGACCTGCAACAAAAATTTGAAAGGGTAAGCACTGAAGCGGTCGCCATGGTTTGCCTTCTGGGCTCTAATATGGACCAGCCCGGATTATTAGCGAATGCCGCGGCCGCCCTGGCTAAATATGATATCAATATTATTAGTGCAGGCTTGGCTAAAGGCAAGGTCAATATCCAATTTCTGATTGCGAGGGAGCAATTTAAAACCGCTATTATCGCGCTAAATAAGGCAGTGGGTTAATTTCTATAGACAACCGGCGTAGGTCGATCTTAAAATAAGCTGACTTGATCTTTTCCAAGTCCTGATTGTTCGTTACCGTATGTCCGGATCATCAAGATAAGTTCGGGGCCATATTGATTAGCTTTTTGTGAGCCTACACCTTTAATGGCACCAAGAGCCTTGATGGTAGCGGGCAGCTTCTCAGCAATAGTGGCGGCAGCTCTTTCAGATAGGATTCCGTTTGGCATTAGCTTTTCGTTTCCGGCTTTACGCTCTCGCCATTCTAATATTTGTTCATAGAGCTTTTCGTTGGGTTTAGCGTTAAGTGCTTTTACATATGAATATGATGATTTTGCAGCCAGTGCATCTTTCTTAGCGTTTAGATAAGCGTTTACGTCGAAATCTTCTTTAGAAAAATACTCCATTAAACTGATCCGTGTCATGATCCATTGCAACAGATGGTCGGCTTTTGCCGCCCCTTCTTTGGAGGTGCCGATCAAATGTGGCAACTGTGTGTGCAGGCTTTCGGCGGCTTGTTTTAATTCTATAAAAAAATAGACCGCGGCTTTCTTGACGCGTTCAGGTTCGTTAAGCTTGAGTTGGCGCATGGATTTTTGTGCCACGGAAAATACTTTGCTCTCCAATCCAGGCAGTAGTTTTTCAAAGCCATCAATACGATTAGTCAGGCCGCTAAAATTGAACAATTCGGAAAGCAAATAAGCTGCATAATGCTGACGGTCAATTTCTAGGCGGTCAGCATCGGTTTGTAGCCTGTGTACTTGTTCATTAAAACGTATTACAGCGGGATCTCCTATAATGTTTTGAGCGCTTATCGGGTTGCGGAGCACAATTCCTGAAAGGGTGCGGCAGCGGCTAAGCGCGACATATGCCTGCCCGTGTGCAAAAGCTTCGCTGACATCAATGATTGCTTTGTCAAATGTCAGTCCCTGGCTTTTGTGAATAGTGATTGCCCATGCCAGTTTTAGCGGTATTTGTGCGAAGCTGCCCGCATTAGTTTCGCTGATCTGCTCGTCTTCCAGCTTGTATTTTATATTTGACCATTCCTGCGCTTCTACAGCCAGTTCCTTGTTCTCAAAACCGCATTGCACATAAACTGTATTTTCCTCTATGCGCGTTACCGTTCCGATCTTGCCATTATAATAAAGCTTCTCAATAGAGCTGTCATTTTTGACGAACATGACCTGTGCGCCAACCTTTAATGCAAGATCCGTTTCGGTAGGGTAGGCGTCTTTTGGAAAATCGCCGCGTATGATTGCTTTAAATTCTGATACCTCACCGTATAGCGCTTCCAGGTACTCCGAATTGATTTTGTTAGCTATGCTGTTATGTGTGGTAAGCGTAATATAAGGATCTTCGGCGGTTGGGCGGAAATCTGGTTGGAGCCTGTCATTGAGCATCATTAAGTTTTGAGCGCTAATCGATTGGTTGCGCACTTCGTTAAGCAGATCAACAAACGATTGTTCTTTCTGGCGATAAACATGGTCGAGCTCAATGCGCACATAAGCCATTTTTTGCAGCACCTGGCTCGCGAAAAAATACGGATTACTGTAATATTTGCCGAGCATAGCCCATTCTTCCTCCCGGATAATTGGGCTGAGTTGTGAAAGATCGCCGATCAGCAATAGTTGTACTCCACCAAAAGGATGCGTTGATTCCTTTACGTTACGCAGGATCAAGTCGATATGGTCCAGGACGTCTGGCCGTACCATGCTCACTTCATCAATAACCAATAATTCTAAATTGTAAAGCAATTCTTTCTTTTCAGGACTATAATGCATCTCCGGCCGGGCATTGCCGCCCGGTATAAGCGGCCCGAAAGGAATCTGGAAGAAAGAATGTATAGTCATTCCGCCCGCATTAATCGCGGCTACGCCGGTTGGCGCTACAACCGCCATTTTCTTTTTGGTTTCCTGCTTAACCTGCTGCAATAAGGTGGTTTTACCTGTGCCTGCCTTCCCGGTAAGAAAAACCGTGGTATTGGTAGATTCCACATAATCTTGTGCTAATTGCGCTTTGGCGTTCATGCTGCAATTTTAAGCATTTGAATTTTATTTGATCGTTGGATAATAAGCCGGAATCAAAAAACTAATAAATGAAATGGCTCTTATTCGTTACGAATAAGTTTTAATTAAATGAAAAATGCCGCCTATCGCTATTTGAAGGCCAACACAGAATATTAGAAACGCCATTATACTATTGATTATCTTTTCATTATGTGAACCGATATAGCTGATCAGGCGGTTTGTATTTAAATAGAATATGAAAATTAAAACACATATACCAATAACAGAAACCAATAAAGCACCAACGTTTACCAGATAAAGAGACATGTCTTGATTAGCACTACTTGCGCTAAGCGTAAAAAGAACCGAAATTGTGCCGGCGCCTGTAGTTATAGGGAAAGTAATGGGATAGAAAATTTTGTTTTGAATTAAAGGGATACGATCCAAATCAATTTGAGTGGAAGTTTTTTCATCGGGTTTATCATTAGTATCTGAGGAAAGAAAACCCCAACCGATTTTACATATCATGATCCCTCCGGCTAATTGGATAATTGGAACTGATAGTCCGAATACTTCTAAAATCCAGTGCCCTACAAATAGGGTTACAGCACAAATGATGAATGAATAAAATGTAATCTTTTTTACAACTGTAAGCCGCTCTGCTCTCGTTAATTCTGAAAAATATGGGCTTATGATAAATGCCGTTCCTATAGGATTAACTACAGGAAAGAGCGCTACAAATCCCAGGAAAACCAGATGTATAAATGAATTAAGCTGTTGTGACATCTTGTAGTAGATTGATTGCCCGAATTTATTATTTCTATTTGAATAAATTAAAGGTATTCAAGAATGGAGTGAACAATGACTCTGAATCACTTGAGATGGTAAATATAAAAGATAGACTGCTAGCAGTCTATCTTTTAATCAATAATATAGCCTTAGAATTAGGCCAGATCGAAGCGATCAAGGTTCATTACCTTGTTCCAGGCCGCAACAAAGTCTTTTACAAATTTACGCTGACCGTCGGTGCTACCATAAATTTCGGCTATGGCACGTAACTCCGCGTGTGATCCGAATACCAGGTCGGCACGGGTGGCTGTCCATTTTAGTTCGCCGGTCTTGCGGTCACGTCCTTCAAATACTTCCTTATCGTCGCCGGTGGCTTTCCAAGCAGTGCTCATGTCCAGCAGGTTCACAAAAAAATCATTTGTTAGCTGACCGGGGCGTTTAGTGAAAATACCATGTTTTGATCCATCATAATTAGCATTCAGCGCACGCAGGCCACCAACCAAAACTGTTAGTTCGGGTGCAGTAAGCGTTAGTAATTGCGCTTTATCTATCAACAGATCTTCGGTACGTACGCGGCTGGTAGCTTTACGGTAATTACGGAAACCATCTGCTGCAGGTTCCATATAATGGAATGATTCCACATCTGTTTGTTCTTGTGAAGCATCTGTCCGGCCCGGAGTAAATTCAACGGAAATATCCTGACCGGCGTCTTTCGCTGCTTTTTCTACCGCGGCAGTGCCTGCCAGTACAATTAAGTCGGCCAATGAAACTTTTTTACCACCACTTGCTGAATTATTGAATTCATGCTGAATCCCTTCCAAAGCATACAATACTTTACTCAATTGTGCAGGATTGTTCGCTTCCCAGTCTTTTTGCGGAGTCAGTCGTATACGCGCACCATTGGCGCCACCTCGTTTATCGCCTCCACGGAAGGTGGAAGCAGAGGCCCAAGCCGTACTCACCAATTCAGATACAGTAAGCCTGGCTGCCAAAACTTTCGCTTTTAAGGCAGCAATATCATTGTCATCAATCAAAACATGCTCAACCGCAGGAATTGGATCCTGCCAGATCAGTTCTTCCGCAGGTATATCATTGCCCAGGTAACGTACACGCGGGCCCATATCACGGTGGGTAAGTTTAAACCATGCACGCGCAAAAGCATCCGCGAATTGATCGGGGTTCTCCAAAAAACGGCGTGAGATCTTTTCATATTCCGGGTCAAAGCGCAATGCCAAGTCGGTAGTCAACATCATAGGTGCATGTTTCTTGTTTGGGTCGAATGCGTCAGGTATGATATCACCCGCATTTTTAGCTACCCATTGTTGCGCGCCGCCCGGGCTTTTTGTCAATTCCCATTCAAAAGCAAAAAGATGTTCAAAAAAGTCATTACTCCATTTGGTAGGCGTTTTAGTCCAGGTCACTTCCAATCCGCTGGTAATGGTATCAGCGCCCTTGCCTGATCCATAGCTATTATTCCAGCCAAAACCTTGGTGTTCAATACCAGCAGCCTCAGGCTCCTTGTCTACATGATCCGATGAAGAGGCGCCGTGTGTTTTGCCAAAACTATGTCCGCCTGCAATTAATGCAACAGTTTCCTCGTCGTTCATCGCCATGCGGCCAAAAGTGTCACGGATATCCCTGGCTGATGCAATAGGGTCGGGGTTACCTTCGGGCCCTTCCGGGTTTACATATATCAATCCCATTTGCACGGCAGCAAGCGGTTTGTGTAAATCACGTGAATGGGTATCGCCATCGGCATCATCGTCAGACACTAAAACGCCATGGTCTTCCACCACACCACCTGAACCATGCTTATAACGCACCTCATCACCCAGCCAGGTTTTTTCTGCACCCCAATCTACAGCCTCATCAGCTTCCCACACATCTTCGCGCCCTCCGGCAAAACCAAAAGTTTTAAAGCCCATTGATTCCAGTGCTATATTTCCTGTTAAGATGATCAAATCGGCCCATGAAATTTTATTGCCATATTTTTGTTTGATTGGCCAAAGTAACCTGCGTGCTTTGTCCAGGCTTACATTGTCCGGCCAACTATTCAAAGGGGCAAAGCGTTGTTGGCCTTGTCCAGCGCCGCCTCTGCCATCAGTTATACGATATGTACCTGCGCTATGCCAGGCCATACGGATAAACAAACCACCATAATGGCCAAAGTCTGCCGGCCACCAATCCTGCGAATCGGTCATTAGTGCATGAAGATCCTTTTTTACCGATTCAAGGTCAAGACTTTTGAATGCTTCGGCATAATTAAAGTCCTTATCCATTGGATTGGTTACCGGGGAATGCTGACGAAGTATGTTAAGCCTAAGCTGATCTGGCCACCAATCGCGATTCCTGGTGCCGGCACCGCCGAAACCAGTTGCGGGTTTCGTGCTGCCATTATGAAAAGGGCATTTGCTGATGTCATTTGAATTGTCTTCCATGATTTTTATTGGTTTAATGTGTTAAAGTTAAGGCATATGATGCATGCTAAAAAATCGATAGTTTTTAATGCCTATAGCTTTCATCTATAACGTATCCTTAAAATGTATGTAGGGGTTTGACCTAATTTAAATCAAAAATATAATGCCATGGCGGCAGCCACTAAAAAGTTTAAACACTGGAAATAATTATCCCCGCATTGTGCCTTCATTTTTAACTACGGATCAAGTGGCTCCCATGGATTAATCTGTAAAGCAGAGGGCAATGCATAAAACTCCTGACTGGTAAGCGAAACGCGTTCACCTAATCTATAAGGTACATCGCCCAACTCCTGTATACATCGTTCGGCCATATTACTAATATAGATACTCTGCGACACATCGGTGATAACTAAAGCAGGCCGCTTTAGTGGGAAATGATATTGAATTAACAACCTTGATGCATTACGCAGATTAGTTGTAGTATGTCGTGCATGTGGTTCAATAATAATAGCTTTAGCGGGAATCATTAAACTATCAACCATATATTTTTTCATTTCCACAGCCTCAACATAACGTGTTTTATATGGATGAACCCTGCCGCCTGATACCATGATAAATGGTGCCAATCCTTTTATATAAGCAGTAGCTGCAAGTTTACAGCGTGCTATGCTTCCTTTGCTAATTTGTACACTATTGTCATCAGGGCCTTCTCCCGGCACTAATAAAACGGTGTATTTATAATTTTTCCAATTAGTACGGTTCGCTTTTTGTAGTGCGGCTTTATTTACTGTAGTTTCCATTGGCTCGTAAATACCGGCATCGTTTCGGTTGTTTATATCCAAAAAAGTAAGTGCTGCTGTCATGGATGGGATAAAGCAGGCGTTTGAACGCCCAACTTTCTTGATGATTTGTCGGGTAGCTTGTTTAATTATATTAATATAATTTTTGTTGTGTACATTAAAACTAACGGAATCTATATCAGGATAATTAGGTTTTTCTCCGTCAGCATAAACAGCGATAGTATGGTTAATGTCTTCTGCATCCTGCTGCCATGCTTTTATTAACTGATCCCTGGGTTTAAGATTTTCGTAATGAATATATGCTTTTGAGGGAATTAGCTTGTATTTTACCAAGCTTTGTAAATCCTTATTTTGATTGTAAATTTTAGATAGCTCGGCACCGATTTGTTCAATTTGTTGTGATGTTAGTTTAAGATTTGTTGTTATTTGTCGGTAATCAAGACTTGTATTCAAATTATTTACAATCGTTTGTTTTTGGTTTAACGCTATGTGGGAGAGTATGGGGTCCGTTTCAATTACCCTGCTCATTGTTGGATCATTTTGTAAGAGTGTAAGCAGATAAAAATTCTTGGCCTGTACGCTGCCATTCTTAATCAGTTGATAATTTACAGTAGTAGATTGCGCATTGGCTGTAATTGTAAATAGAAACCCTAAAATTAAAACAGATAATCGTCTCATCATGTAAATGTAATGAACGGTGCATAGTTTCTTATAAGTTTGTTATGATTTATGACGAGTTTATTACCTGTACCGGCAGGTAGTAATCTGTCATCTGCATAAAGCGCAGTTATATTATCCACTAAATGTGCCGATAATAACGGGCTGAGGAAATTTTTAACCGTACCCACATTGGTGGCTAGGTAAGTGTCGATGAGTTCGTCAAATATGGTATCCAAATCGATCTAAGTTACCATAATTTACTTGTAGTCAGGATTTATCTTTGTGGCTTATGCATTAAGCCTAAGTTTTCTTTCTAGCTTAAAAATTAGCATTATTTTTTCAAATCTCCGGTAATCTCCAATGCTAAAAATACTATTTGATTTGTTTTTAGTTCATTAATAACTAATTATACCAATAATTAAATGTACCTTGCCAACTTACACAATAAAATAATGGCAACAGGAACAGTAAAATTTTTCAATGAATCAAAAGGCTTCGGCTTTATTACACCAACAAGTGGCGGCAAAGAAGTTTTCGTACACGTAACAGGCTTGATCGACAACATCCGTGAAAACGATGCGGTTAGCTACGATGTAGAAGAAGGCAAAAAAGGCCCAAGTGCGGTTAACGTTAAAATAGCATAAGCTTTTGGCAAGATCGACAGAAACATTTAGTAAAAAGGAAAAAGAAAAGGCTCGCCTAAAAAAGTCTAAGGAAAAGAAGGAAAGGGCCGAGGAACGGAAAGCTAATGCCGGAAAAGGCAAAAGCCTGGAAGACATGATGGCTTATATTGACGAACATGGCAATATAACATCAACGCCACCAGATCCTTCAAGGAAGATAAAGATCAATTCAGAAGATATTCAGATTGCTGTAGCTAAACAGGAAGATATTCCTTATGATACGGTGAGGACTGGTATAGTAAGCTTTTTCAATGAATCAAAAGGGTATGGCTTTATAAAAGACATGCAAACACAGGAAAGTATTTTTGTACACATTAATGCTTTAACTGAACCTTTAAAAGAAAATAATATGGTCACTTTTGAAACCGAACAAGGGCAAAAAGGGCTATCTGCAATTAAAGTAAAAAAGAAATAAATATGATGGCCAAAACAACAGCGTCGGCAATTCAGAAGGAAAATTTCAAAATTAAATTTGCAGAAATTATAAAGAATAATTCAAAGTTGAAAGATCAATATACTATCCAATTTTTTGAAACTGCCCAGAAAAGCAATTATGGCTTTACAGGTAAGGACGGGAAATCTCTTAATATTTTATCTAGCTTAACGTTAGAAGAGACGGAAAAATATAAGCTTTTGAAAACCTCCTGGCAAAACTAACTAAATTTACTAATACGTATAAAAGGCCGCATTAAGCGGCCTTTTTGCGTTTTGTGATTATACTACTATAATGTTTTTTTCATGCATACACTGCTTGTTATTCCCGCATATTGGCCATAATTTTCAATTACTTCATAGCCTTGCTTACGGTATAACGCGTTAGCATCATCTAGCTTTAGCCCAGTTTCTAATACAGTATATTTAAATCCATTTTCTTTTGCCCATTTTTCAAGCTCATTTAAAATGGTTGATGCAATTCCCCGGCCTCGTAAATCCGGATCTACATACATCCTTTTGATTTCAACAGAGTCTTCATCATATCTTTTAAAGCATCCGCAACCAACAGGCTTATTATTGTAATAGGCTATTACGGCTGTATCTAACGGATCTAAAACATTGTTAGGCGCATAAAATGCATCCTGTTCTCCATTAACAATAGAAAGATATTTATCTAATTTACTTATCAGCTTTTTGAAATCAGTTTCAGTATTGCTTGTTCTTTTAAGGATAACTTGATTGGTTTGCATGCTTTAAAATTATAAAATTTAAAATCCGGGAATAGAGGATAGCAATTTCTTAGTATAGTCTTGTTTTGGACTTTTAAATATTTCATCAGGAGAGCCTGTTTCTACTATTTCACCTTTATTCATCACCATAATACGGTCTGCTATATGTTTTATAACAGCCATGTCATGAGAAATAAAGATATAGGTTAGGTTTAATTGCTGCTGTAGTTCTCTCAGTAAATTAAGTACTTGTGCTTGTACAGATACGTCAAGTGCTGAAACCGACTCGTCGCAAATAATAAATTTAGGCTGCAAGGCAAGCGCCCTGGCTATTGCTATGCGTTGCCGTTGTCCACCCGAAAATTCATGAGGATAGCGATTGAAATGTTCAGGCATCAGGTTCACGCGTTCTAATAGTTCCATTACTTTTTGTTTGCGCTGTTTATCATTATTATAAAATTTATGAACCTGAAGCGGTTCAATTATCGCACTGCCAATAGTTAGGCGAGGATTAAGAGAAGAATATGGATCCTGGAAAATAATTTGCATATCGCGCCTTATATTTCGCATGTTTTTTTTGCTAAGCGACAAAATATCAACGTCCTCAAATTTAATACTACCCAGGTTAGGTTCTATTAATCGCAATATGCTTCGGCCCAATGTAGTTTTCCCGCAACCAGATTCTCCAACCAAACCCAGGGTTTCCCCCTGGTAGACGTCAAAACTTACGTCGTTAACGGCTTTTACCACGCCTTTTGACCGGCTAAATAAACCGGAGCCAATTTGATATTCTTTAGTGAGTTTATTGATAGTTAGAATTGGAGGTTTACTGTAAAGTTGTTTTTTGTGTGCATCAAGTTCGCTTTGTGGGTATTCATATTGTTTACGAATGCTATCAATGCTGATGTTTTTTCCTGTACCATCAGCATTAATAAAATCACTAACAACAGGTAATTGCTTTAAGTGATGAGCAGGAGAGGGGCGGCAAGCTAGCAAGCCTTTAGTGTATGGATGCTGAGGTTTGTTGAATAAATTTTTTACTGACCCCTCTTCAACAATTTCGCCTTTGTACATTACCAACACATGGTCGGCTATTTCACTCACAACACCTAAATCATGTGATATGAAAATAAGGCTCATTTTACGCTCCGCTTTTAAGCGTCGCAATAATTCGATAATAGTTTTTTGTACCGTTACATCCAGGGCGGTAGTTGGCTCGTCGGCTATTAGTATTTCCGGATCACAGGCTAGCGCCATGGCTATCATTACCCGCTGCTTTTGGCCGCCAGATAGTTGATAAGGGTAACTATCGAAAATAACCTCCGGCCTTGGTAATTGCACCTCATTAAATAACTCAATAGCCCTTTTTTTAGCATCAGCCTTATCAAGCTTTAAATGCAGGCGTATGGATTCTGTAACCTGGTAGCCACAGATTAATACCGGATTTAAAGAACTCATTGGTTCCTGAAATATCATCGCTATGCGATTGCCCCTAACGGCTTGCATATCTTTTTCGGCTAAATGAAAAAGATCGGTTTCATCTAGAATTACCTGTCCGCCAATTTTGGTTTGATCAACATTAAGTAATCGCATTAAGGCTAATGAAGTAACCGATTTGCCAGAGCCTGATTCTCCGACTATACCAATGGTTTCGCCTTTATTAAGATTGAAAGAAATACCTTTAACTGCGTGAAACAAACCGTTTTGTGTTTTAAACTGAACATCCAGCCGGTTTACCTGCAACATCATTAGCTAACAATGGTTATGCAATCATCTGTTATCAGTTCTTCGCCACGGTAGCGCCTGAGCAATTGCGCGGTGGCCACTACATCCTTTTGACAATAAGTGCAAATGCGGGGTAAGTCGTTTTCATTCCAGTATACATTACCAACCTGGCTACCATCAATATCATCCTTTGGGGTAGGGATGTTAAATATCGCAGTAAGCAGGCTTAATGATGTGTAGTTTTTATAATCTCCGAATTTCCATAGTTCCATGGTATCAAGATGATTTATCTCCCATGGCTTTTTACCTGCTATTTCCAATTGAACCGGCATCCGCATCCCATTAATCAGCATACGGCGGCAGATATATGGAAAATCAAACTCTTTACCGTTATGGGCGCATAATATGAGGTTAGAGGGTTGAGAAGCTAACATAGCCGAAAAGCTTTCTAATAATTCTTTCTCATCGTGCGATGCAAAAGATTTTACACGTAATCCCGTTCTTTTTCCATTAGTGAATATCCCCACGGATATACAAATGATCTTACCAAACTCAGCCCAGATGCCTGCACGCTCATAAAAGTTTTCGGCGGTTTCTTCCTTGCGTTGAGATTGTGTTTTGCGATCCCAAAGTTTCTGGAAATGCTCAGGCACCTGATCATGGCTACTATATTGTGGCACGGTTTCAATATCAAGTACCATTAGGTTATGCAGATCGTATTGTTCGAGCATGAGGTAAAATAGTTAACCTTGTCATTTCGACCAGAGGGAGAAATCTTCTGCAATATGCAGAACGTGAATGCATGACGAAGAAGATTTCTCCCTCTGGTCGAAATGACAATTGGAAATAAATATAAGCAAAAAATAGAATTATCTACTTAATCATCACCCCGGGTTTATTGACAACCGGTAGCTTGATAAAATGCATTTCCACAATACTTTCAGGCAGGAAGATGAATTTCTTATCGAAAATCTCTTTCCCGATGTAATAGCTTATCCAATATTCATTATTTAACCCAAAGGTTTGCTCATCAATAGGTTCAATCAATACAAATGAATTGCTGGGCACAACAGGAAACATGTGGCGTAAAACAGAAGTTTTTACCGGCTCACCATCCTTTTCACCATACCCTTTGGATGTGATCAATACATTCTCTATAGCTTCTTTTTTTAGGTTGATCAGGTATACATACCATAGCTTGGTTTCAGCGCTTTCTTTTTCAAGCGCTACAGCTACGGCTATATCTTCAACTCTATTTTCAGGAAGGTCTTTAATCATTGTTAGTTGATTGGGTTTATTAGTTGATTAAGTGAATGGTTACAAACTACTTAACTCAATCAACTTAATCCAACTACTCGCTACTTCTTCTTTTTGGCAAACTTTTTACCGCCTTTTTTAGGAGCTTTTTCGTCGGCGGCAGCTAATGCCTTACACTCATCAAAAGTTAAATCAAGCGGTTCTTTATCCTTAGGGATTTTAACGTTTTGTTTGCCAAATTCTATATATGGGCCCCATCTACCGTTCAATATTTTAACGGTAGGGTCTTCATCAAATGCTTTAATCAGCTTTTCGGCATCCTTTTTACGTTTCTCTAATATCAGATCTATAGCACCTTCTTCGGTAACATCTAACGGATCGATGCCTTTTGGCAAAGAAACAAATACGCTGTTATGCCTGATGTAAGGGCCAAATTTGCCAATGGCAACAGTCATTTCCTTATCCTCAAATATGCCTACCTTTTTAGGTAATTTAAATAGCTCTAAGGCATCTTCTATAGAGATCGTCTCTATGCTTTGCCCGTTGCGCAGGCTGGCGTATAGAGGCTTTTCAGGCTCTTCTTCGGTAGCATTATCACCTACCTGTACAAAAGGGCCGTAACGGCCTATGCGTACTGAAACTTTTTTACCACTTATTGGGTGTAAACCTAAATCGCGTTCACCGGTAGCTTTATCGGCAGTTTTTATAGTGCTTTCTACATTCTCGTGAAAAGGATCATAAAAAGTACGGATCATTTTAGTCCACTCGGTTAATCCCTGTGCAATGTCATCAAACTGTTTTTCAACGCTGGCGGTAAAGTTAAAGTCAACAATACCTTCAAAATGGCTAACTAAAAAGTCATTTACAACAGCGCCAATATCAGTAGGGAAAAGTTTGTTTTTTTCGGCACCTGTATTTTCGGTTTTCGCTTCTTTTACAATATTTCCACCTTTAAGCGTTAACACACGGTATGCACGTTGCTTACCCTCGCGTTCCTCTTTAACCACATAGCCACGGTTTTGTATGGTTGAAATAGTAGGGGCGTAAGTGGATGGTCGGCCAATGCCTAATTCTTCCAGTTTCTTAACCAAACTTGCCTCGGTGTAGCGCGCAGGTGGGCGAGAGAAGCGTTCAGTAGCAGTCATCTCCTGCAAAGCCAACCGCTGGCCTTTTGTTAAAGGTGGGAGTATGGTATCTTCGCTATCTGTTAAAGTATCAGTTTCTTCCTCGTCGTCGTTTGATTCCAGGTAAACCTTTAAGAAACCATCAAACTTCATTACTTCGCCGTTGGCGACTAATTCTTCTTTACGTGTTGATATACTTATTTTTGCAGTGGTTTTCTCAAACTGAGCTTCGCTCATTTGTGAAGCTATCGCACGTTTCCAGATCAGTTCGTAAAGTCTTTTCTCAGAATTATCGCCATCGATAGTATGATGATTAAAATAGGTTGGACGTATAGCTTCGTGAGCTTCCTGCGCACCGGCACTCTTGGTTTTATATTTTCTGTGCTGATAATATTTATCGCCGTAGGCAGATGTGATCTCGTCGGCAGCAGCATTTAATGCAGTATCAGATAAGTTAACTGAATCGGTACGCATATAAGTGATATGTCCTGATTCGTAAAGTTTTTGCGCTACAGTCATCGTGCGCGAAACCGAAAAACCCAGTTTACGACTAGCCTCCTGTTGTAGGGTAGAGGTAGTAAAAGGTGCTGCTGGTGAACGTTTAGCCGGGCGTGTATCTAACGATTTCACATCAAAGTCGGCATTGATACAATCCTGTAAAAACTTTTCGGCATCATCTTGCTTAGCCCAGCGCTCAGATAATTCAGCTTTAAATGCTTCTTTCCCTTTGCCAAATATGGCTACTATTTTAAAAGCGGCTTCTGAAGTAAACTTGTTTACCTCGCGTTCGCGGTCAACAATCAATCTCACAGCAACCGATTGTACACGGCCAGCAGAAAGTGATGGTTTTACTTTTTTCCATAACACTGGCGACAATTCAAAACCAACTAAACGGTCCAAAACGCGGCGTGCCTGCTGGGCATTCACTAAATTGTAATCTATTTTGCGCGGATTCTCAATAGCCTTCATAATAGCAGGCTTGGTGATCTCGTGGAATACTATACGTTTGGTAGTGGCATCTTTTAAACCTAAAGTTTCAAATAAATGCCATGATATAGCTTCTCCCTCGCGGTCCTCGTCCGATGCCAGCCACACCATGTCGGCTTCCTTAGCTAATTTCTTCAAGTCGCTTACTACCTGTTTCTTATCTGCAGGTACTTCATATTTTTGTTCGAAGTTATGGGCGATATCAATGGCATCTTCCGACTTAATTAAATCACGTATATGGCCGTAACTCGATTTCACTGTAAAGTCCTTACCGAGGTAACCTTCTATGGTTTTGGCTTTCGCCGGTGATTCAACTATTAATAGATTTTTAGCCATTTAAGCAATTTTTTTCTGCAAATAAAACATAAAGAATGCGAAACGCAAACTTGTTTTTAGCAATGGTGTATCGAAATGATGTAAAACTGACAGGTTTTTTGTTGAAATGATGGGTAAAAAACGTTTAAAAAGACTGTTTTTTGAGCTTTTTTAGGCATAATTTCCGTTTTTTTAGCCGTTATTTCAGCATTTTGGGCTTTAAAAGCAGCTAAATCAGTATGTAAAAACCGCTTTTTTAAGGCTTTTTAGGGTGTTTTTGGGGTGAAAAGTGTTCCAAATGTACCAACTGTTTCATTCGTAACTTTGGTACACTACATCAAGAAACCACCGCCAAGTAAATCGTTACCTTCATAAAACACCGCCGACTGCCCCGGTGCAATGCCCGATACATTGTGCATAAAGTCCACCTTCATGTGTTCACCCATTTGTAAAATGGTGCTTTGGGCACCTGCATCCTTATAACGTATTTTAGTGACCGCCTCTAAAGGTTCGGTTATACTCTCATATTTAACCAGGTTAAGGTTTTTAACCCAGGCTTGCTTACGTTCCAACTGGTCGGCGGTACCTAAAACAACAGTATTGGTAACCGGGTCGATATTGGTAACAAACATTGGCTGCCCTAAAGCAATGCCTAGGCCTTTTCGCTGGCCGATGGTGTAAAAAGGATAGCCCTGATGCTTGCCTACTATAGTGCCATCTGCTAAAACAAAATTGCCACCAGCAACACGTGCTTCCAAGCCCTCTACTTTATGGCGCAGGAACGATCTGTAGTCGTTATCTGGCACAAAGCATATTTCGTAGCTTTCGCTTTTACCGGCAAGTTCAATCTGGCCCATATCTAAGGCCATTTGCCTGATTTCAGGCTTAGAGAAGCTACCTAACGGAAAACGGGTGCGTGCCAAATTCTTTTGTGATACACCCCAGAGCACATAAGATTGGTCTTTGTTTTCGTCCTTACCTTTTGAAATTACATATCTGCCACTATCCTGTAACCTGATATTAGCATAATGTCCGGTAGCTATGAACTCGCAATCCAGTTTATCGGCACGCTTAAGCAATGCTTCCCATTTAATGTGGGTATTACATAAAACACATGGGTTTGGCGTACGCCCCGCAAGGTATTCGTCAACAAAATTGTCGATCACAAAATCGCCAAATTCACTCCTGATATCTAATATGTAATGTGGGAAGCCATAGCCAACGGCTAAAGCGCGCGCATCATTAATACTATCTAAACTGCAACAGCCGGTTTCCTTAGAACTTCCGCCTGATGAAGCATAGTCCCAGGTTTTCATGGTTAGGCCGATAACTTCGTAGCCCTGCTCATGCAGCATTACTGCCGCTACCGAACTATCAACTCCGCCGCTCATTGCCACTAATATCCTGCCGTGCTTACTCATATTAGCTGCAAAGATACATTATTGTGATTTATGATGATAACGCCAAAGGTCAGGGTAGGGTAAGAATTCGTACCCCAATTTATTATAAAGCGAACTGTACCATGAAACAAGTGAAACACCTTGGTACATTTGGTACACTTTTACCCCCAAAAATGCCCAATACGATCCAAAAAGGGCATTATTAGATCACTTTTTGAGCTAAAATAGACCTAAGAAGTATCAAATTTGACCATAAAACACTCGGTTTTAATCCGTTTTTGATCAAATTTTCATTAAAAAACGCTAAAAATTGCTCCTTTTATTCGTGTTAAATTCAAGTAGGTCATAGTAAAGATCTATTTTTGTTTCAGTATTGGTACAATTTGATACAGGTGAAATATTTCGAGCTTGCTGCGATAGGTTGAAAAATCGCGGTTTAAACCACTCTAAAGCTGCTTTTATAGTAGTTTTGTACCCTGGAAAATTAAAAATAAACCATTTTTTTTGCCGTTTTTATATTAAAATAACAGCACCGGTAATTTTAATATTGGTTAAAAAGCTTTTTGTTTAAATATTAGTAAAAATGTGATCGACTATTGTAACATACTCATTACAATATATATTTGTTATACCCTTAATTAAATATAATAATGAAAACTATTGCTAAAATGCCAATTGAACAAAAAATACAAGGAATTATTCTTGTTTTGATTTGTTTTGTTGCTGTTATTGATTACCTGGTATAATCATAGCAAACAACCCCCAAAAAGGTGCTTATTTTTAATAAGCACCTTTTCTGTTTTTAAGGGTTATGGATTGCGTGTTTGGCCATTGCCTTTAACAATCCATTTATAACTGGTTAGTTCATCTAAACCCATGGGGCCACGGGCGTGTAGTTTTTGTGTGCTGATGCCAATTTCGGCACCTAAACCAAATTGTGCACCATCGGTAAAAGCGGTAGATGCATTGGCATAAACTGCCGCTGCATCAACTTCATTTAAAAATCTTTCTATGCTAATATTATCTTCTGATATTATTGCCTCGCTATGTTTTGAGCTGTATTGGGCAATATGATCCAATGCGGCATCTAAACTATCAACTGTTTTAATAGCTAGTTTCATGGATAAAAACTCAGTGCCAAAATGCGCTGGTTCTGCTTTGCTTAATAAACTGATAGGGTAGTGGCCTCTCAACATGTGATATGACTGCTCATCAGCAAATAGTTCAACCTGTTTTTCTGCCAGGCGTTCGGCAATCTTTATCAAGTCGTTTAATCTATTTTTATGAATAAGCAAACAGTCCAAAGCATTACAAACGCTTACCCTACGGGTTTTTGAATTAAAAATGATCTCAATACCCTTATCTAAATCAGCAAATTCATCAAAGTAGGTATGTACAATGCCTGCGCCTGTTTCAATTACAGGTACCTTACTATTGTTACGCACAAAATTTATCAACCCCTGGCTACCTCGCGGAATTAGTACATCAACGTAATCACGGGCATTTAGTAATGCTTCAGTTGCTTCTCGATCAGGTGGTAATAAAGTTGCCGTATTTACATCAATGTTGTGTTTTAACAGTACTTGATGAATTATCTTGATGATGGCACGGTTACTATAGTCCGCGTCGCTACCGCCCTTTAAAACGGCTACATTGCCTGTTTTAAAGCATAATGCGAATACATCAAAGGTAACATTAGGTCTTGCCTCATATATTACACCAACAACGCCTAATGGTACCCTTACCTTTGTGAGGCGCATGCCATTGGGGCGGGTATCTTCCAAAAGTACTTTCCCTAGGGGGCTTTCCAACCGGGCTACATCCTTAATATCATTCGCTATGGCCTTTATGCGTTCAGATGTTAATTTTAAACGATCATATTTGGGATCGGATCTATCCATCCTGTCCAAATCCTTTTGATTCTCCAATAAAAGCTCCTTTGTATCAGCAACCGCTGCTTCAGCCACATCTTCTAATACTGAATTGATCACTTCAGCCGACAAGTTCATTTTACGGCCAGCCAGCCTCGCGTTCTCAAAATAGGCGGTATAATCTGCTGTATCTATCATGGTAAATAAAGATAATCATAATGTACCAATGGTTTTTGATTTTTCAGGCCAATATTTTCCCTGGCCTTATCGGCGCTATATTCCGCTATACCAAGGCCTATCAGCTTTTCATCGGCATCAACTAATTTGATAATGTCACCTTTTTTAAAATCGGAAAGTATACTTACCAGGCCTATAGGTAATAAGCTGGTGGCCCGTTTGGACGTAAGGGCAGTCTTTGCGCCATCGTTAACCTGAACCATTCCCGTGGCATAGTTTTCTGAATGAGCAAGCCATTTCTTTTTACCTGACGCATTTTTATTGGGTAGAAAATGAGTGTGGGTAACGTCATTCTGAAGCAGGTCAGTAAGTACATCGTCCTTAGTTCCGTTAGCAATATGTACCGCGATGCCTAATGCGGCCACTTTTTGCGCCATGGTCGACTTTGTGATCATTCCCCCACGCCCAAATTGCGATTTCCCGGATGAAATGAATGATGAAAAGTCGAGGCTTTTACCATTGATCTTATCTATAACTTCTGACGACGCCAGTTTTGGATCGCCATTATAAATACCATCTACATTAGTTAAGATAATTAATGCCTGCGCATTTAGCATAGATGCGATAAGTCCGGCTAATTCATCATTATCCGTAAACATCAGTTCTGTTACCGATACTACATCATTTTCGTTAACCACAGGAATAACTTCGTGCTGCAACAAAAGATCGAGGCAGGTTTTCATATTCAGGTAATGCATTCTGTCGCGAAAATCCTCTTTAGTGACTAATACCTGTGAACATAATATGCCGAATTTTTCAAAAAGATGGGAATAGGTATTGATAAGCTTTACCTGACCAATAGAAGCTAATAATTGCCGGGTCGCAATGGCATCATATTTTTCAGAAACAGTAATTAAACTACGACCAGAAGCTACAGCGCCTGATGATACTAATATCACCTCTTTACCTTGTTTTTTGATGGCCGCGATTTGTTTTACAATGTTTCCAATGCGTTCAATATCAGGCAATCCATCGCTTTTGGTAAAAACGTTAGACCCGATTTTAATAATTATTCTATGGTAGTTATGACTCATTTTTTACTAAAAAACAATCAATATTAAGCAAAAAATCCATGAAAAATTGATTTTTATGGATTTTTACATTAAAAATTGTTTTTATGTGTAAATATGTTGGGGTAAAATATAGCATAATGTGTTAAAATCTATATTTTTATATTAAAACATAGTTAAAATGTATATATTATGATATAAAATGCCCTTTATTTATCGTTTTTTACTCTATACAATATAACCTTTTACGTATTCTTTTGTCAACTCCTCATGCGGATCTCTTAAAACTTGTTCGGTTTTACCGTATTCAACTATGCGCCCATTGTATACAAAAATGATATAATCAGAAACCCTCGCCGCCTGGCGTAAAATGTGCGTAACCAGTACAATAGAATAATCCTGCTTTAATTTGACAAACAGATCTTCAATAATACTTGTAGAGACCGGATCAAGCGCTGAGGTAGATTCGTCGCCTAAGATGATCTCTGGGCCTACAGCCAATCCGCGTGCAAGACACAGGCGTTGTTGCTGGCCGATGGATAAACGTGTAGCGGAAGAATTTAAACGATCTTTAACCTCGTTCCATAAAGCAGTTGCTTTTAGCTGTTTTTCTACAATAATATCCAGGTCCTGTTTTTTGCGGATACCATGTATACGTGGCCCGTAAGCTACATTGTCATAAATAGACATGGGCAATGGATACGGCCTTTGCGAAAGTAGACCCATTTTTTTGCGGATGTGGGTAATTTCGGTATTGGGATCGTAAATATCTTCACCATCAACCAAAACCTTACCAGTTACCTTAACATCAGCAGCAGTATCATGCAAACGATTAAAGGTTTTTAACAGCGTAGTTTTACCACAGCCGGATGGCCCTATAATAGAAGTAACACTTTTGTTAGGGATATCAATATTGATATCTTTTAATATATGGTTGCCGCCTATATGCACATTTAAATCCTGTACACTGATATGCGCTTTATCTTTAGTCATGTTATGATTTATGTTTGTAAAATTTTTTCACAAGTAGTTCTGATAAAATGGTTATTATCAATACTACAATAGTTAATATCAAAGCAGAGGCGTACCCCCGTCCTTGTACTTCCTCAATCGGGCTGCCTAATTGGAAGAATATGGCCAAAGGCAAAGTGGCGGCGGGCTCGTGTAAAGAGGTAGGAATATTATCACTAAAACCGGCTGTAAATAACACTGCTGCAACATCGCCTATAGCCCTGCCAAATGAAATAAGTATAGCTGTGATAATTCCGGGTCTGATTGCTCTTAACACAACCTTTGCCGTTTCCCAGCGTGTGGAGCCAAGCGATAGTGCGGCATCTCTTAGTTCCAACGGTACAGTTCTGATCACTTCATCCAGCGTGCGCACCAAAATCGGGATAACCAACAGGGTTACGGCTATAATACCACCTAATAATGATGCCCTTAATCCAAAATAAACCATGATCAAAAAGCCAAATGCGCCGTAAACAATAGATGGGATCCCAAAAAGCACATCAAATACCATCCGTAGCGTATTTGCTAAAAACTTTTGGCCGTCCATATACATATTAATGTAGATGGCAACAGGTATACTGATGATCAGGCCCAATATAGTTGCACCGCCGGCCACGTACATCGATCCGATAATGGCGTTTAATATACCGCCTTCCTTACCAATGTAAAAGCCACCGCCTGGAATTTTGGTAAGCATATCAAAGGTCATATATGGCGCGCCTTTATAAAATATGGTTCCCACGATCAGGAAAAAGCTCCCGCCGACAATCAGCGTAGCTAAAACCATCAGAAATTTAAAAAAGAGTTCTTCTAAATTGCGCCTTCTCATGCTGATATTCTCCTTTCCAAACGGGTCAATATTATTCTTGAAATAATATTGAACAACAGAATAATGATAAATAATAATAATGCCGCGAACATCAATGCCGAATCATAAAGCGGTATCGACATCATGTCGCCATAATTATTCGCGATTAAAGCAGGTAGGGGATACCCTGCATCAAAAACTGAGTGTGGCACAACTGCATTATTTCCGCAGACCATTAGCACGGCAATGGTTTCCCCAAAGGCACGTGATATTGCCAAAACTGTTGCCGCGATTATACCGGGCAATGCTTTGCGTAATATTACTTTTTTAACGGTTTCCCATTTAGTAGCACCCAATGCCAGCGAGGCATCCTTTAATTCCTGCGGCATAGTGCGCAACACTTCGTTGATAATGCTCACGATCAACGGGAATATCATCACCGCCAAAACAATACCGCCTGCCAAAACACTATACCCGGTTGAAAATTCAACAAAATGCGGCGCAATATGATCCTGAATTAAGGGAATGATAAACAACACACCCCATACCCCAAAAATAACAGGAGGGATGCCAGAAAGTAAATTTACAAATGGCATTAATATACGCCTGACACGCGAGTGCGCATATTCAACAATATAAAGTGAGGTAAGTACACATAATGGTAAAGCGATAATAATAGCAATGCCCGTTACCCAAAGCGTACCCATAATATATGGATAAAAACCAAATAAACCTTTAAGCGGTTTCCAAACGCTGGAGGTTAGGAGGTGCCACCATGTGGAATTTTGAAGTACTGGTATCGATTTGTAGTATAACCCGATACCAATTATGAAAACTAACGAAACTGATAATACTGTAAACAGCAGCATCAGTTTGGAAATTATTTTATCTTTTAATAAACGTATTGTTTGCATCAACTATATATAATAGCTAATGGGTTGACCAGATGGTGATGAAATCACTTACCCGATCAACCCGATTAACCAATTGTAGATCTTAATTTACCTTTTTAAGCTCTTCCTGCAGTTTAGCATTCGATAGAGCGATATAACCATTTTCGTCAACAAATTTTTGACCGCTGGTTAATACGTATTTTACAAATTCGATCAATTCCTTTTTCTTTGGTTTTCCTTTGAATAAAAAACCAAGGTTACGTGCCGGTGGCGAAGGGTATCTTCCCGTAGCAATCGCCTCAGTTAGCTGGTCTATTGTCCCGTAGAAATTTTCGCTTGGATCAATTTTCCCGTTTCCGTTTACATCGATAGGTAAAACACTAATGCCAGGTATTTGCTTGCGGGTTTTTAGGTCGTATAAATAAGCTAAGTTATTGTAACCTATTCCTGTAACGTCCTTTTTAACAGCCTGTGCTAATCCGGGATCACCGTAAACACCAACACCTAAAAGATCTTCCTGTTTTTTACCGAAATATTTAGCCCAGGTTTCACCTGCACCCGCAGCATCTGAGCGGGTATAAACGTGAATAGGAACCGAAACTTTGCCGCCTAATTGTTTCCAGTTGGTAATACTACCGGTTACAAATACACTTAAAAACTGGTCTCTTTTAACACCCTTTGCTAACAATGCTGCAGCATCAGGATTGCCGGTATTAAAGGTTGGCACAACCGCGTCTTTAGTTACATAAACGGTATAAGCGCCTTTTTTTACTTCGGATGGATCGATATCGCGGGAAGCTAAACCAATATCAACTAAGCCCGAAAGCGCATCAGTAATACCCTTCCCGGCACCA
This sequence comes from Mucilaginibacter tundrae, assembly GCF_013408825.1. Classification (GTDB taxonomy): domain Bacteria; phylum Bacteroidota; class Bacteroidia; order Sphingobacteriales; family Sphingobacteriaceae; genus Mucilaginibacter. The sequence continues at coordinate 89,693 of NZ_JACCBZ010000003.1, read as the reverse complement.
CCTGCCGATATGTTAAAGGTTACTTTGGGATGAAGTTTTTTAAACTCGCTCGCCCATTTAACGGTGATAGGATATAAGGCAAATGCGCCCGAAATACTTATCGTACCTTCCAAATCATCAGCAACTGGTGTCGTTTTTGGTTTTGGACTGACAAAAGACGAAGCCGTTATAGCTATACCCACCGTTGTAAGTATTACCAGTGACAATTTATTTTTTAGAATGAGCTTTTTCATAGGCATGTTTAAATAATTAGAATGTTAGCTGTAATTGAGCTTCGAATAAATTGTTTTTGATCTGTGTTGCAGTCTGCTCACGTGCATCAATGTAATCAACTGTAAATTTTGCCCATTTGTTAAAGAAGTAATTTACTCCACCGGTATAATCTGTAGTGCGGTCAGTTGTAATTGTTTGGGTAGGATCAAAAGTATCATACCTTGCTGCCAATTGTAATTTGTTCGACCATACAAAGTATGCAGCTTGCCCGTACCAGCCGTTCCTGTTAAGGTGAGCATCAGTACCTTTGTCATACTCAGCAGTTAACGACAGTTTTTTCCAAACGTAACGGCCATCAATCCCCTGGCGGTTTCTCAAATTGTAGGTATTAGCTTTAGCTGTACCTGCGGCAACGGTAAACAGATCAATACCATGATAAAAATCAGCAGCGATAGTCAGGTTTTGAATAGGGTGGATAGCCAAACGACCTGCGATATCCTTGTGGTTATTGTTGTCGGTTGTCACATCATAACCTGCTCCGTTAACCACAGCAAAATAATAATCAAACAGGTAATGGTCATTAAGTTTAGCGAAGCTACCGGTCAATTCACCGCCAATATCACGGCCATTCTGGTTACCAATAACATCAGTTGATCTACCTGAAAGCGCGTTTACAACCTGCGTGCGGTCAATAAATTCCAGGTCAGCATCGGATACTAAACTCTCATAAGAGAATGGCACTTTAAATTGTCCGGCTGTTACTTTCAAATAGTCAGTTATCTTGTAAGTGGTATAAGCATCAAGCAATTTTGGTGTTACACCTGCAAATTCGGTATACACTTCGTAGCTCCAATCGTCGGATATATTTCCTTTAACATCAAGCCTTGCTCTATGCAATAAAAAAGTGTTTGTTTTGGTGCTTTGTTCAAATCCTTCATATTCTGTTTGTAACAAACCACTTATTTGTAATGCCCTTGTACCAATAGTTATGCTGTGTTGGTTAGCTACATCCTGGTCTTTTTTCTTTTGAGCTTTAATAGCTTCATCTGATCTTAGTGAATCAGCTTCTTGTTCAGAAATGACGTTCTTTTTAACAAGTACGTTTAAAAGATCATCGTTTTGTTGCGCTTTAGATACGAATGCGGGGAATACTAGTGCTAGTATAAATAAATACTTTAAGTAATTAATTTTCATGTGTTATAGTTTAAATGATTAAGTTGAAATAGAAAAATTAGCAATACAGTTGTGAAGGGAATCAACAACAGATGTATTTATCCACTATAGAGTAGTGGCATAACATGGGGCGTAAAAGATGGTGTGGTTTTGAAAAATTCATGTATAATCTACTAAATCCATAATGTCTATTGATTTAGTAGTGTAAAAGTACAAATTAAAACAGAGCTTGCAAGTCTTTTTTAAAAAATAAGTGAATTAAAGCTGAATTTTAACGATTTGTTAATATTGGATTCCTAAGTATAACTCTCGGTTAAGTGTTTGCTAAGCACTATGTAAGCCGCACTCCTTTTTATCTTGTTCTTCCCACCACCATCGGCCAGCCCGAAAATCTTCGCCTTCACGTACTGCGCGCGTGCAGGGCAGGCAGCCTATACTTGGGAAGCCCTTGTCATGTAATGGGTTGTACGGGATATTGTTTAACCTGATGTATTCCTTTACTTCCTCAAGGCTCCAGTGAAATATCGGATGAAATTTAGTTAGATTATTTTGATCGTCCCATTCCACATCGTCCATAGAGTGGCGGTTGGCAGATTGCTCGGCACGTATTCCTGTGATCCAAACATCGTTACCAGCCAAAGCACGCTTTAATGGTTCAACCTTACGTATCCCGCAGCACTCTTTACGGTTATCCACCGATTCATAAAAACTATTCGGCCCTTTCGCATTAACCATTTCTTCTAAGGCCTGGTTGTTTGGATAATAAGCATGTATGGGTTTCTCATACATTTCCATGGTACGGTTCCATGTATAATACGTTTCAGGGAATAAACGCCCAGTCTCCAATGTGAAAACTTTAATTGGTAGGTTATTCTTGAATATCATATGGGTAATAACCTGGTCCTCCCAGCCAAAGCTGGTTGAAAAAATGATTTTACCAGGATGTTCTGATGCCAGTAGTGCCAGCGCCCCAACAGGATCAAGCCCGGTTAATTGTTGTTTTATATTTTCTGCCTGGATACTCATTTTAAATAACTTTAACTAAAAAGTGCCAAATACTGTTTACACTTATCAGGATAACAATAACGGCAACCGAGATCATGATAGCTTTTGTTGATATTTTATTGGAAATTTTCGCCGCGATAGGAGATGCAAGCGCACTACCGATCACTAATCCGCCAACAGCTTCCCAGTGATTGACATGAAGCATATATATAAAAGTAACCGAGCTCGTAAGCGCTATAAAAAAGCGGGATAATTTCACAGTACCTAAACTAAACCGTGGGTTACGTCCACCTGCTATCAGCGTTGAAAGTACGATAGATCCCCAGCCGCCGCCGCCGACAGCATCAATAAAGCCACCACCCAAACCTAATAAAGTGATTCGTTTAATTTTTTCAGTATTGCGTTTACGTTTAAGGTTAAATGCCTTCGACAGGATAACCAGCCCTAAAATCAAGGTGTACAATGATACAAATGGTTTAGTGTACTGGCTATATTGTGTTAACGAAGAAAGTATATAAGCCCCTGTTACCGCACCTATAATACCTGTCCATAACAGCATCCAAAATAACTTCCAGTTAATATTGCCCATCCGGTAATGCATCCAGCCCGCAATACCATTACTTAATATCTCAGATAGATGCACACCCAAGCTTGCTACAGCAGGAGGGATGCCCATTGTAAGTGAAAATGAAGTTGACGTTACACCGTACGACATACCGATTGCGCCATCAACCAACGCGAATAGAAACCCCGCCCCTAAAAAATAATAAAATAGCGGGTTAATGTTTTGTACATAAGTTTTAAAAGCCGGTTCCTTAAACCAAAAGGATGCAATCGCAACGCCTAGAGCTAAAATGATTGCGCCCCATATCAACCAAATAATGCTCTTGTTACTGTTTTGCTCTTTTTTACTAACTAATACAGATGTCACTTCGTTTAATTTTTTAACCTTGTAAGCAAAGTCGCCCGTAAGCGTTTGCCTAAGTGCGGCTATTTGCTGTAAAGTATCATCAATCTCATTGGGGATACTTTCATTTAAAACCTCTTTAATTCTTTTAGCTACAGTAGGTGATTTTCCGTTAGTTGATATCGCCAGTTTCAAATCACCTTTTTGCACTATCGACCCTAAATAAAAATCACATAGGGCGGGCTTATCTGCAATGTTTACTAATAAGTTACGCTCATGGGCAGCTTTAACAATGTATTCGTTCAACGCGTTGTCATTGGTCGCTGCAATTACCAGGTTGGCATTATCGAGGTCAGTATCTTCAAAAGCTTTTTGTAAAATTTTAACGCCATTAAATTGGGAGGCAAGCGCATGTACTTCTGGTGAAAGTGTACGGGCAATAATTGTTACTGTTGCAAGCGGGCTGTTATTAACAATAGCGGTTAGTTTTTCCAAACCAATATTGCCCGCCCCAATAAGCACGGTATGTAATTCATTCAGCTTGATAAATACAGGGAATAACTGGTTGTTACCCGGTGTTTTATCATCCTGTATGATATTTAAATTACTATCCTTCGGCAACAATGTCATAAAACTCTTTTATTGACTGGAATGATGGATGTAAAGAAACCACTTCGCCAATTACAATCAGGGCAGGGGAAGATATTTTCTTTTCTTCTACTTGTTCTACTATAGTATCTATAGTACCAATGGCGACCTTCTCGTTTTCGGTTGACCCGCTTTGGATAACGGCCACCGGCAAACGATTTTTGCCCTGGTTTTTAAATATTTGTGTGATCTCAGCTAATTTATGTACACCCATTAATACTACAATTGTTGCATTAGTTTGCGCGGCAGTATAAATATCCGCGGAAATTTTACCGTTGCTTGTAGTACCCGTAACTACCCAAAAGCTTTCGCTTAAACCACGGTGGGTAACGGGTATTTGCTGTAAGCCCGGTACTGCTATCGAACTGGAGATACCCGGGATTACCGTTGCTGGTATACTGAATGATGCAGCATGATCTAACTCCTCATAACCGCGACCGAAAACAAACGGATCGCCACCTTTAAGGCGAACAACATGTCCATAATTCAGCGCATAATCAATCATTAGTTTGTTAATAGTATCCTGAGAAAATGAATGATCTCCTGAGCGTTTTCCTACATAAACTTTAACCGCATCCTCAGGAGCGAACTCTAATATTTCTTCATTTACCAAAGCATCATACAAAACAACATCAGCTGTTTTTAAAGCCTTAATACCTTTTATAGTTATTAAATCAGCATCGCCCGGGCCTGCACCAACAAGGGTTATGCGTGGTTCTTTAACTTCCTTTTTTATTTGAGTTTCCATTATGCCAGGGTTTCTCTTTTTACTTTACTTGCAGCCAGGAATTCTTCGGCAGCTGCTTTATATTTTGTCGCAAACTCATGCGAAGGCTCATTTTTGTTGATCTGCAATATTAAATCGCTGAACGATCCATCCAAAGGCATTTCACCTGTTGATACATAATGAGCGTCATATTCTTTAATAATACCCGCTTGTGTACTGCTGCTTACGCCTTTATCTAACAATAAAGCTTTTGCAGAACTTATCATTACATTATATGAATGATATATCGCGTCAGCCCAGGCGCCTTTTTCGAAAGCCCCGTTTGCCCAACCCATTTTTTCTTCAGATTCGTATAATAAGGTAGCTACCAAATCAATAATTACGCTCGCGCATTCGCCTACACCAATCGCGGTAGCAAATGTTTCCTGATGACCCCAATCCACAAATTCGTCTTCAGTAAGTGTTTCCAGGTTAGCTAATGGCTTTAATAGCTGGTAGAAATAATCTTTACCCTGCCTATCATAGTAATTATGGAAAGTTTCATCTTGTATAGAATTCGCTTTATAATCATTTAATACCGCCCTTAAAACATGGGTAGCTCTTTTTGCCGGTACTTTAATTACTTTCTCAGCAGCGCGGCCTACGCCATCGCCAACCGTGCCACCGCCTAGTAATACTTGCACAGATGGTAATACTCTTGTACCGGCTTTTAACGAACTGCCATGAAACCCAATATGCGCCAAACCATGCTGACCGCATGAATTCATACAACCGCTGATTTTGATTTTGATCTCTCGGTTGTAGATAAAATCTTCGTATTCATTATAGATCACATCCTCTAAAACCTTAGATAGGGTCATGCTATTGGATATGCCTAAATTACAAGTATCAGTACCAGGGCAGGTGGTTACATCAGCCAAACTATCAAAGCCTGGCGCTGAAAGATCCAGCTCAGTTAAACCGTTGTATAATGCGGGCAAAGCTTCTTTGCGCACATATTTTAATAATAAGCCCTGGTTTTGGGTGATGCGTATTTCATCAGCAACCAATGGTGTTAATACTGCAACTAATTTACGTGCAGTGTCTGACGGGATATCGCCAACGGGTACTTTAACATAAACACCATAAAAACCTTCCTGCTTTTGCTCAAAAACGTTAGTGGCAAGCCACTGCTCATAGCGAAGAGGGTTTGTTATAGTTACTTCAGGATACATAGTGGTTTGTGGAAGAACCGGTGCATCAACCGTATTGCGATTTACAGTATATGATTTTACCTTATTAGCAGTACGCTCTATTTTAGCCAGGCGGATAACTTCATCCAAACCAAATTTTTGTATCAAATATTTTAAACGGGCCTTATTCCGGTTGTTTCGTTCACCATAACGGTCAAATACACGAATAATAGATTCGATATATGGAATCAGTTGGTCTTCAGGTAAAAACTCTTCAACCAGGCTTGCTAATAGGGGTTGGGCGCCAAGGCCGCCACCTAATAATATTTTAAAGCCACGTTCGCCCTTTTCATTTACTTTTGGGATGGCGCCAATGTCATGTATATAAGAAAACGCGGTGTCAGCGTCACTTGATGAAAATGAGATCTTAAACTTGCGGCCCATATCTTGGCAGATTGGGTTCCGTAAAAAATATTCAAAAGTAGCATAGGCATAAGGTGATACATCAAAAGGCTCCAACGGATCAATACCCGCGGTTGGTGATGCAGTTACGTTACGAACGGTGTTACCACAAGCTTCACGTAAGGTAATATCATCGCGCTCAAGCTCAGCCCATAGTTGGGGTGTTCTGTCAAGGCTCACATAATGTATCTGAATATCCTGGCGCGTTGTTAAATGCAAATTTCTGCTGGCATATTCGTCTGATACATCAGCAATACGCAGCAATTGCTTAAACGTAACTTTACCAAATGGTAGTTTGATACGCACCATTTGCACACCGGGTTGGCGCTGGCCATATACACCCCTGGCTAGGCGCAAACTCCTGAATTTCTCATCATGTATTTTGCCGTCGCGAAATGCCCTGATCTTTTTTTCCAGATCTATTATATCCTGTTCAACTACCGGGTTCTCCAGTTCCGTTCTAAAACTTTGCATGTTTTAATTTTAATATATTACAAAAACGCCTCTTCGGCTTATAACTAAAGAGGCGTCGTGATTATGAATGTTTAATTCCTCTTATAGCTGGATCCACTTGCTATATATACAGCAAATTACCTTATTGCAGCAAGTGTTATTAATGAGTATCATTAGCCAAATATACATATTGTATAGAGAACTAGTAGTTTTTTAATGAAATTTTCAATTTTTTACATAAGAATGTATTAAGCCTTTAAAAAGAATCGTTCTTCGGTATGATATTTTTTTACGCTTATTTCATCGCCAACAGATATAAAACCGCTACCTGTATGTATCAAGTTTTGACCGAAAAAAACATCGTTTCCACGCCGCCGATATTTGGCCAATGTTTTCAACGGCTCTTTCGTTTTTGCGATTGTAATTTGATCAATAGTAGTAAGTATGCAACGTGCGGATAATTTTACACCGTGAAAATTGATATCATTGATAATAAAGTGATCCATTATATCTTCTTCAAAAGGTTTGCCATCTGTAAATACAATGTTTGGTCGAAACCTGTTTATGGGGAGTTTATCTGTAAGGCGGTCATTTAGATCATCAAGCGAAGCCTGACCAATGATAAGAAAAGGGTAGGCGTCAGAAAAAGAAGTCACAAAACCTTTCGGTGCATATTTTTCATCTACTTGTCTTTTGTAATCATCCGGCATGTATACGAGCCGGCATTTTACGCCAAGTTTTTCAGCAAACCATTTATCTGTACTATCACTAACATATACAGCTGTGCATACATCGTCCCAAATAGTTACCATACAGTGTTCGCTCGTTTGCGGAGTAAATGGAATGAGAATATTGTCGGATGTAGGATTGTGTGTTACAAATAACCCATTGGTGATAATGGTAACCTTTAATAAGGCCATTGCGGGTAATTCTCGTTGCGATAAGAAACGATTGTTTTCATCAATCAATAACCAACGGCGGTCGTACTTAAAACCTCTATCGGTTATTTCGGCACTGTTAAGTGCAATGCCACCCAATGATTTAATAGGATAAATGTATAATTCGCTTACCTGGAGCATCAGGTAAAAGTACTAATTACAATATAAAATTATCGCCGGGAAGTATTAGGATCAGAATTAAAAATTAAATCCTAAAGTAATTTTGGGATTAAAAGGGGCTTTTTTTACTTTTTTAAATAGACCACCATTGTTTGCAGGTGCGCAAACTGCTTTAAGTATTGCGGTAAATAAGTTATTAATTAATGTCATGTTAAAATGTATTTACGTGCTTGTACGGAATTAGTTACATAAAGGTTGATGGAAATAAGAAAATATTGCGTTATAGTTTAATTACAAATAGAACACCCTAAAATGGAGAGTAATTAATGAATATATAGCTGTTTAAACGCTAATTGGAAATTCTATACATTTATGTGTTGATTGGGGGACATTGGTTTCGAGTACTAAAATGTTGCCCATTTGTTTAATTAAAAATTAATTTTTGTAAGCTTCTGTAAATCAGGTCTATTAAAATAATAGCAATCAGTAGGCATATTTCTAGTTATTTATTATCTAATTAATAGATTATAAACCATTAAAATTACTAAAATGGCAACTACTCAAAAAAACCATTCAGGAAACGGAAGTAAGGCAAACCAAGGTAGCCATAACAGGTCAACAGGTAACAATAATTCCGGAAATTTTGCTAACATGGATGAAAACAAGCAAAAAGAAATGGCAAGTAAAGGTGGAAAGGCCTCTCATACAGGCGGTAATTCAACCGGGAGACATTAATTGATAAAAGCAATTGTTTTTATATAGAAAAAGCCGGGAGGTGAATTCCCGGCTTTTTCTATATAAATATCATGCATTGATAAATGTTTTTAACGTCATTAAATTTTGAAGTGCATTACCCATTGTATTATTAAAATAGGTGTAAACAGTTTTCCCTTCATCCAGCCAATCATTAATATAACTTGCATATTCTGACAAAAACGCGTCGGAATAACTACCCCTATTTTCCATCAGGGCCATGAAACCTCAGATAAACAAAATTATTATTGATCGGATCCAGGGGAGATGCCGAGGCTGGCATATCATGTATTACTAAGCTGGCCTTATATTTTTCAATCAATTCATAAACATCATCCTGATACCATGACCGATGGCGAAATTCTACCGCTACAGGCCATTCACATTGATTATAACTATTAACTACAGATAATAAATTTTGTAACTGATTTTTATTAAAAATTGTAATGCCTGGAGGAAATTGGATAAGCAAACATCCTTTTCGATTTCCTGCAGCATCAATAACAGACATGAATTTTTGAACATCATCCACTTTAAATTCCAGCCCCTTATTATGTGTAATATCCCGCCAAAGTTTGAATGTGAATTTAAAATCGCCGCACACATCTTCCGACCATTTTTTTACTGTAGAGGCTAAAGGAACTCTATAAAAAGAACTGTTTACTTCCAAACTGTTTAATATTGTTGAATAGAAATATATCCTGCTTTTATCAGCGTATTCGGTTGGGAAATCACGCTTTGGCATTGGTAACTGCAATCCGCTGGTACCGCCATAAAATTTGGCTGATGCCTCCATGTTTTTAGACAATTGGTAAAGTAAAATAAAACGTTGAACCAACATCAGGTTTACTATCGGCCCAAATTCTACCACCATGCTGCTTAATAATTTCGGCACTCAAATATAACCCAATACCAAATCCTGAAATATGTGAAGTATGTTTGCTTTCTACGCGATAGTAGCGATCGAATAATTTATCCAAATCATCAGCATCAATACCCATTCCCTCATCCTTAATACTTATTTGTACAAAGGTGTCAATCTTCTCACAGTTCACAATAATTTGCTGGGCCTTTGGCGAATACTTTATTGCATTTGTTAAAAGGTTAGAAATTACGGAACCTATTTTATCACGATCAGCATTTACTTTAATAGGAGGACAGGAGGCCAAAGCTATGCTGTGCATAAAGGCCGTCATCTGAATTTCATCAATAACTTCAAGGATGAGTGCATCAATTTCAAAGATGTGTTTTTCGATGAACATTTTCCCTGATTCCAGCCTTGATATATTTAAGAAACCATTGATCATATTACCCATTTTTTTTACCTGGATGTTAGCCTTGCCCATTGCATTAGCTATAAATGCATCGTCGCTGTTTTTGAGTTTGGCATTCATTACTTGTACAATTGCAGTTAAGGAGGTTAACGGTGTTTTAAGTTCGTGACTAACCATGCCAATGAAGTCACTCTTTCTCATTTCATCTTGTTTCTTTTCAGTTATCTCATGTAGCACACCAGTGAAATAACTGTCAACACCGTTGTTATCATGTTGTACGGTTCCTATACCCCTTACCCAACGCATTTTTCCATCATTATGTCCTATAACCGGGTATTCCATGTCAAACTTAATGCCCTTTGTAATGGCAGCCTCAACCATATCTGCCGCTGCCTGGCGGTAATCAGGATGAATTTGATTTATAGCGGCTTCATAAGGCACTTCTTCATCCGGAGCGTAACCAAAGAATTCTTTTAGGCGGGGAGATGGGACGAAGATCCGGTCCACAACGTTAATATAATAAGAACCAAGCTCGGCCGCCTCAACAGCCATACGCAAACTTTCTTCGGCACGCTCAACTTTTTTGCGGGCATTTACTTGTTCGGTTACATCCACCGAAACGCAAATTATGCCGTTTGTTATACCATTATTATCTTTAATTGGCTGGTATGTGAAATTGTAATAACCTTCTTTAAATATCCCATCAAATTCAATTACAGCCTTGATCTCATTGCCATAAAATGTTTCGCCAGTAGCAAATACGTCATCTAATAATTTAAAAAATGGTTGATCGGCAAATTCCGGTAATGCTTCAACATATGTTTTACCAACAATATCCGCCGTTTTACCCAGCATTTTTAACATCCGGTCATTCATGGTTTCAATGCGCAAGCTTTTGCCATTTAAAATAAATATAGCAACAGGCGCCTGTTGTACCAAGTATCGAAACCGCGATTCACTTTCCTCCAGAGCATTTACTATTTGTTGAAGCTGCTCTTGTGTTTCAATAAGTTCCTCATTGGTTGCTGATAATTCTTCATTAGATGCGGTAAGCTCTTCATTTAACGCTAATTGTTCTCCATTGCTCCGTTCGATGTTTTTTCGCGCAATAACATGCTCTGTAACTTCAGTACCAATAGTTATTAAACCATTAATGTTACCATCAGCATCATATTGGGCTTCATAAATAAAATTGATGTACGCTGTTACCGGCTTCTTATCATGCATAATCTTTACAGGCAGTTCCGTTGCCGAAAATGTTTCTCCTGTTGTATAAACATTATCTAAAAGTTCTTTAATTCCTTGCGCTTTTAGTTCGGGCATCGCATCCAAAATAGGCTTGTTCAACACCTGCGCTAAGTTTCGTCCCCATAATTCTAATGCCCGGTTGTTAACAAGTTCAACAACAAAATCAGGTCCTTTAAAAAGCGCGATAGCTACAGGGGCTTGTAGAATAAACCTTCGAAGGTTCCGGGCGTTTTTCAATAGCGCTTTATTTTGAGCTTCTTCCTGTTCCTTAGCTTTTTGTAATGCTATTTTATTAAGTTCTCTTTCTGTTACATCGATTGCTGTATGCAGGATACAGTAAGTTTCACCCGACTGATTTTTGATTGCGCGGTAATTATAGTCGTAATATGATGTTTGAAGTTTGCCATTAACCAATAATGTCGCGGGTACAGCGATGCCTATGTTATCAACCCCGGTTCTAAGTACTTCTTGTAACAAATGTTTAAATGGTTGTTCTTTAAGTTCTGGCACCGCTTCTTCCAACGGTTTGCCTATAATGCTTCGGTCTTTGCCCCAAAAAGCAATCATGGCATCATTGGCTGCTTGTATAAAAATATCATCACCGGCATAAATAGCCGTGGCGTTTTGAGAAAGAGAAAGAACTTCCAATATTTGATCTTTATCTAAAGAAAAAGAGTGGCTCATCAGGTGTAAAGTCAAATATTAACAGCAGATTAATAAATAAAAACATAACAGCAATTTCAGCTATATGGTTTTGCTGATATTGCCAAAAGCCCTATTTAAAAATGCGTTGCGCTTTTTCTATCGTTTTTTCTAAGTCGATGCCTTTAGCCAACACACCTTTAAACAAATCACCGGTTTCTTTTAATCTATTTATAGAATTAAATATGGTAAAGTCTTTCATTGTTAAGCCCGGCTTTACTTCGTCCCAAAGTAATGGCATTGACACAGTTGCGCCAATTTTTGGGCGGAGTGAGTATGGACCGGCAATGGTTGCTCCTGGCCGATTTTGTAAAAAATCAAGGTACATCTTTCCTTTACGGTTCGCTACCATGCGCTCCAAACTGGTATAGTCTGGGATCTGTTTGTGAACTAATTGCACTATAATTTTGGCGAACATTTGCGATTGATCGTATGTATATTTAGCACCTAACGGAATATAAATGTGCATTCCGGTTGAGCCGGAAGTTTTAGGGTAGGATGGCACATCAATAGCGTCCAGCATTTTTTTAACTTCCAAAGCAGCTGCTATTACCTGATCGAACGTGTTTTTATCAGGATCAAGGTCAATCACGCAATAATCTGGATTATCAGGAGTTCTAACACGACTAAACCATGGGTTCATTTCAATGCAACCTAATGAAGCCATCCACAACAAATAGGATTCATCAGAGCCAACCAAATATTCCTTATGCTCACCATCGCTGGTTGTATAAGGGAAGGTTTTAGTGATCCAATCAGGTGCTTTGCCTTTTACATCTTTTTGATAAAAACTTGAACCGTGAATCCCATTAGGGAAGCGATTAAGCGACATTGGCCTATCCTTTAAATAGGGCAAAATATAATCTGCAACCTGGTAATAATAGTTAAACATATCACGTTTGGTTACATTATCTTCTGGCCAATAAACCTTACTTAAGTGGGTAAACTTAATATCGTGCCCGCATATATTTCGTACCTGCGTCTCGTCCGTTGGGTTTAAAAGCGTTTTACGGTCTTTACTTTTGGGTGGCGTCACTGCATCGTTATGAGTATTTTTAGCTTCAATTTTTGTTTCCATTTCAGCATCTTTTACAGTTTCATGTGTCCCTTTAGGTGTTTCCAACACAATATCTTTTGCTTTTTTGTCAATGCGCATCCCCTTGAATGATGCTTGCCTGAAAACGCCATCGCTCGTAACTTCGGCGTAAGCAACTTCACAAACTAATTCCGGCTTTAACCAGGTTGGTTTGGCGCCCATACGTTTCGGGCGGAACCTCGATGGTTTATCTACATCAGGCTCAACTTCAAACGGGCTTGTTTTGGTGATAAGCGGCTTAAACTGTTCCATCATTTCCTTTTGCACTTTATCATTAAAGCCGGTACCAACTTTGCCTACATATCTCAACTCGCCACCGTCATAGACTGCTAAAACCAATGCGCTAAATGATTTATTTGTACCGTCGTTTTTAGTGAATCCGGCAATAATAACCTCTTGGCGTTGATGAACTTTTATCTTGAGCCACTCTTTTGAGCGTAAATCCGAGGTATATGTGCTATCCGCCTTCTTGGCTATTATACCTTCTAATCCCATTCGCTGTGCGGCATTAAAAAAGTCTATTCCCCCGGCATTAAATACCTTACTTTGACGGATGTGGTCATCATCGGTAGGTAATATATCTTTTAAAATGGCTTGACGTTGTATTAATGGCAATTCCATCAAGTTTTTACCCTCATACCAAAGAATATCAAATACGTAAAATACCAATTCACCATCCGCCTCACTGCGCCAATTTTGTAGCGCGCCAAAGTCCGATATACCTTTATCATTCAAAACCAAAATCTCGCCATCAAGCACCGCATCGAACTTCCACTTCTGCATTAGTTTATGGATGGAGTAAAATTTATCGTTAAAGGTTTTATTGTTGCGTGAGATGAGTTCCACTTCGCCCTTGTTGATCGTAGCAATAGCACGATAGCCATCCCATTTAACTTCATATACCCAGTTTGGGTCGTCAAAAGGTTCATCAACCAATGTGGCCTTCATTGGTTGGATATTTTTGGGGATAGTAGCTTTGGGGGCTGATTTGATTAGTTCGGCTACGTCTACAACCGTATCCACTTGTCTCTCAGCCAACTTTTCACCCACCACTTCCTCAGCCGGTTTTGCCGGGGCTTTTTTTTTACTGCTTTTCGGTGATTCTTTTAAATCCTCTTCGTGACCATGTTGCCAAACTTTATCGCTTGATTTCTCCATCGTTTCGATGGTTTTGCCGGATAAAACAGATTGATCTTCTTTTGTAATATCATCGGTACTGGCAAACTGATCATTATGTTTAATGAGCAACCATCCATTTTCGCCCATCCCGTGTGTTTTCACCAATGCGTATTCACCATGCAATTTTTCGCCATGAAGTTTTATTTTTAAGGAGCCTGCTTTTAATTGCTCTAACAAGTGTTTTTCCTGTGCTTTCTTACCTTTTATTTCTTCAATTGGTTCGTATGTGCCTTCATCCCAAACAATCACAGTCCCACCGCCATATTGGCCTTGCGGGATAATGCCTTCAAAATTTCGATAGTCGAAAGGGTGATCTTCAACCATCATGGCCAGGCGTTTAGTTTTTGGGTCGGTTGATGGGCCTTTTGGTACAGCCCAGCTTTTTAACACTCCATCCATCTCAAGCCTGAAATCATAGTGTAAACGCGATGCATCATGCTTTTGAATAACAAACATTAAATGAGCTTTGTCTTTACTTCTTCCAGCTTTTGGTTCAGCGGTTTTTTTAAAATCTCGCTTCTGTGCGTATTTAACCAGGCTCATAATTGTTATTTTAAATACTTTCTTACTTCGTCAACAGAATTACCAACGGCATCTACCGCTTTTTGCAATGCCTCACGATTAATGCCAAACTTATTTGTCCAATACTCAATCGCGTAATATTCATGCATGTTGATAATGCCATTATCAAGACTTAATGCGGTGTAGTTATTTTCCATATCGTATTTATATGTTGGTTATAATTACAACAATAAGGCCATAATATGGTTTGAATATTATAATATACAGGAATATGGAACTATTTGAAATATCAGTGAGCTACAAAAACGAGAATCATCATTTTGAAGTGCGTGACTATATGCATCACGAGGGAGAGCAATGTAAATTTGAGCTTTATAAACAAGGAGTATTTATAGCCAGTTTTGAACCGGGTGCACACAAACGTTTACATATTTGTAAAAATGCAGGAGTGGAGGAAGAAGATTTGCTCGACCTTGTGGCCGAGCAGATTGAATCATATAATATTTAACTATAAAGGTAATTACACTCCACCAAATATGGAGAAACCGCCATCCACACAGATCATTGACCCGGTAACAAATTTCGAAGCATCGCTTAATAACCAAATCAAAGCACCTATCAGTTCGTCTGGATGGCCAAAGCGTTTAAACGGAGTTTGGTTAATAACCAATTCACCACGAGGTGTGTAACCACCTTCGGGTTTCGTAAGCAGGTTGCGGTTTTGTTCAGTAAGGAAAAAGCCAGGAGCAAGCGCATTCATACGAATGGCATCACCATATCGGTTAGCCAATTCAACGGCAAACCATTGGTTATAGCAATCTACCGCCGCTTTGCCTATATTATATCCCAATACTTTAGTAATAGCCCGTTTTGAATTCATGGAGGATATATTTACAATGCTACCCTTACCTGTTTTAGCAATAGCATCCCCAAAAACCTGTGTAGGTATTATTGTTCCCCAGGTATTTACCTCCATTACCTTTTTCATCCCGGCGATATTCATTTTAAAAATATCCTCTTCGTTTTGCAGCACGCCTTCCGGCATATTGCCGCCAGCGCCATTCACTAAGCCGTCTAATCGCCCAAAAGTGTCCAACAGCTTTATTTTAGCTTTTTGAAGATCAGCTTCATCTAAAACATCAGCAACTAAAGCAACTGCTTTACCACCACTTTTATTGATAGCAGTTGCACGCTCTTCGGCAACTTCGGCATTTCTGCCTAAAATGCCCACCGCGCCGCCAGCCTCAACTATGCCATTCACAAATGAGTTGCCTAATATCCCGGTACCACCGGTCACAACAATTACTTTGCCTGCTAACGAAAATTGATTTTCCAATTTTTTATTATTTAATAATAGATGTATTTTAAGTTTTAATTGGTGTGTAAAAGCGCTAAAAATATATTATGATTAGAGCATTTATACCATTCAAAAATATCAATGTAGTAACAGGCTTTCAAATAATAGGCGTTTATTATTTGCTACATCGTTATAGTGATAGGGAAATGACCGTGAATATATAAGCACAAAACAGGTTAGGAACAGATATACTATTCCGGTTAAACTTTGATGATTTAAGTTTTTAATTAAATAAGCTTAACAAATAATTCCAGAAATTTATTTTTTGAACAATTATAATCTCAAATTGCTCATCAATCAGTGTTGAAAATTCTGTTAGTTCTCTGCTCATGATTAAAATAGTTTTTCATTACATAAAAATAAGGTATTTTTATACCAAAAACCAAATTGGTATTCATTTTGTTTTGAAAAAAAAATAGTGCATAGGAATTATGCACCATTTTAAACAATAAATATTATTTATGGGAATTTTAATCCCTGGTAACTTGCAACATTCGCAAGCGGAACATTTGCATTATATGTTGTATTAATAGCTTTTATAAACTCGTTAGCTATAATAGCATACCCACGAGGGGTAAGGTGAACGCCATCCAATGAAAATAAACCGCCGGTAATGTACGCTGATGATAAAGAAATACCATCAATCTCTAAACCATGCAGTTTTACATTATTTAAATAGGTATAAGCATCAAATACAGCCAATCCTTTTGCTGCAGCTTGCGTCGTGATCGTAGCATTGTAAGATTGAACATAATCTCGGGTTAATGCGACTTCATTCGCATCCAGTACATATTGATTATCGACCGGGGTAACGGGTGTCAGACCGTAAGGCAACGGGCCATATGGTGTAGTTACCATGGTTCCTATCATACTTGTAGGAAATGTGAGCACGATCAGGTCATTGTTTGTAGCGAGCCTTGGCGCATAAGTGGTGCCGGATACTAAGGCATTAACATACAGTTTAAGGCCAGTTGAAGCTACTTCAGCATTAATTGCAGCAACAGTAACTGTATTAAAGTATGGTATAGATGTAACATCCGGTATAGTAGCTACTACACCTTTTGCTCCACTTGCTGTTAATTGTTGTAGCGATAACTCATATAACTGTGCAAATGTTGTTTTATCAGTAAGCACATCGCCAGCACCACCTGTGGTCGCGTAGCTTAAGGCATCGTTATTGCCTAACCAATCAGTGAAAAAAGTAAATGGTTTAGCGGTTACAAAATCAAGGTAATCAGTATTTAATACTGTCGTTGATCCGTCACCGGGTAATAAACGCTCAAAATACCCATTGTAATTACCGTACTGAGGAGTAGTGATGTTATACAGTTTTATTCCAGGTACACCATAATTTTCAATATCGCCAGTGTATTTAGTGTATAAAACAACGGTTCCAAATCCTGGTGCATTGTATTCACCCCTAACGGCAAGGTCGGTTGTAACTGGCGCAGTTATCGGATTGCCACTTTTATCAAATCCGGTTAAAGTTAAATAGCCAGACCCATTCGCTTGCGCTGTTGTAAATAAAGGCTGGTTAAAAGCTCCGCCACCTACCTGCGCCATTTGTTTGGCCATAATTGAAGGGTATGAGTTCAACTGCCCATCAAGATATAAGCCGCCATTTGAATAACCAGCGGTTAGTGAATTTCCTACAGCAATAAAGCGGGAAAAATTAGCAGTACCCTTGCTTAATGTTGGTGTATGGATCTCGGGTTTACAGGCAGCTATAAATAGCAAGCCTGATAGTATATATAATTTAAAGTTCTTCATGCTGTTATTTTTTAATTACCAGTGGTAAGCCAGTGATATACCAGGGATATAAACATTAGTTTCAAAAGTGCCTGCTAACTGAGTTTGTATGTTGGTTTGATCGCGAGACATAACATGCTCGTATTCAAATGAAACATCAAGATCTAAATGATTGGCAAATGTATATCCCAATCCACCAGTTACAAATGCACGGTTGGCATCAGGTGCTTCCGGCGATACAAAACCATCTTCAACTGCAGTAGTCGCGTAGCCTCCGCCAAAACGTATAGCCAAATTTTTGTTGGTTTTATATTGTGCGCCGCCTCTAAAGCTAAATGCATCTTGGTAGTCTCGTTGCTCTACTGTGTTTTGTAAGCCAGCAGGTTCAACTGTACCGTAATTAAAGGCTAATACCTTATACACATCCCAACCGATCATGTTTACATCAAGCGCTAAAGTCCATTGCTTTGTAGGGTAAAAGCCAAAACCTATCGAAGTAGTAGCCGGCAAAGGTATACTTGATGAAAATGTATTAGGCTGAGGGAATTGTGCCGATAATGATGATGGTACTGTGAATAAAGCGGTACCATTATTAATAGTAGTATTTACTTCTGAACGATGGGTTATACCTACGGTAATACCTGCTTCGGTAACAATATATATACCGGCGTTCCAGCCATAACCTTTACCAGTTCCTTTAAGTTCTGCTTGCCCATCCTGTCCTGCAGAATTTGTCAACGGAATTGCTTGCGTCAAATCAACGCTACCTCTGTTATATACAAAGCCACCGCCTACGCTTAAAAAGTCGGCTAATTTTATACTTAAAGTTGGTTGTATATAAATAGCTTTAAGGTTTAGGCTTTCCAGTACATACTTTCCTTGCCAGTTATCACCCCAGTCTGCTAAGCCACCAAATGGGGTATAAACACCTAATCCAAGTTTCCAAAATGAATCCTTTGGCCCCCATGCAGCATAAAAAGTAAATGGAGTGGCAATTTTATTTGCGGTATGATCCTCTACATTTGTGCCTTGTGGATTAAAGGTTGATTTGAATAATAGGGGACTTATACCACCCTGAACATAATTTTGCGGTAACATGGCTACCGCGCCCGGGTTGAAAAATACAGATGCTCCATCCTGGACAAGGCCGGTGCCTGTATGGCCCATGCCTATTTGCTTTTCACCTTCCAGATTTACCTGGAAACCCTGTGCAAACGAAATAACAGGCATCAGTGCGAACACTAATAGTAAGAGTTTCTTCATAATTGATATAATTGGTTTATAAAACGCAGTTTGCTAGGTGCAAAGGCCGCATGGTTTAAAAAAATAAATTTAGCTTGGTTTAATAGTAAAAAAAGGGCTATAATGCGGAGATATTCGTCAAAAAGTCGGATAAAGATTTTAGTCAGCATTGTTTAAGTTTTAGGTAAGAGGTTTTAACAAAAATAGCTATAAAGTCATATATTGCAGTACATGAATAAAAAAATCGCGCACCTAAGTTTATCCAAATTTGCAGATCTGTATGCCGACAAACTGGTGGGGCCTGATTTTTTTATTACGGATGAAAAACAACTGCTTAGTTTAAGCGAATATCCCTATCGTTCTGATGGTTATATTATAGGGATTTGTACACGTGGCACTGCGCAGGTTGAAGTAAACCTGCAGATATATGAGGCCAAAGCCGACGCTATGTTATTGGCAACCCCCTTTCATATTTTAAGGATATATAACAGCAGCGAGGAGTTTTTATGTCGTTTTATTGTGTTCTCTAAAGCATTTCTGACAGAGAACAATGTTAATAGCCATTTTCTGGAATCGTTCAGTTATTTTAAAAGTGCTTCGCTGCCTGTAATTTATCCCACGCATGACGAAATTAACATGTTGTTGGATATTTATATGTTGATGAAGAAAAAGCTGGATAGGGAAGAGCATCCTTACCGGATGGAAATATCCAGAAGTATTTTAACATCATTATTATATGAGGTGGAATCTATTTATACCAGCCACCACGTAATGGTAAAAGGTAAGCAAACCCGAAAACAGGAATTAAATGTTTTATTCCAGGAATTGGTTTTTCATCATTATAAAGAGCACCGCAATGTGCAATATTATGCCGATTCATTATTCGTATCATCTAAACATCTTACTGAAACTATAAAAGAGGTTACCGGCCGTACAGCCGGGGAGTGGATAGATGACGCTGTAATATTAGAGGCAAAAGTATTATTGAGAAACCATGACATCAGCATAGCCCGAGTAGCCGAAGGTATCAATTTCCCTGACCAGTCTTCGTTCGGTAAGTATTTTAAAAATCATACCGGTCAGTCACCATCAGATTATCGCGTAGCCACTGCGTTGTAAGTCAAAATAAATCGTTTGCACTTTTGACTTTTTAATTTTGATTTTTGACTTACATCTCTTTCCGACTTTTTGACGAATATCTCCGCATTGTAAACCTTTTAATCAAACAACAACCCTTATAATTTTACCGTTAATTATAAACCCCAAGTTATAGTGGTGGTCAATTACACTACTGTTTAATTATAAACATACGATTACATCATTAAAATTAACTTTTTATGAATGATACTGAAGCTGTAAAGGCGATAAAAGGTGGAGAGTTCCTGATCAGGGAAACCCCTGCAGAATCTGTTTTTATTCCTGAGGAATGGAATGAAGAACAACTGATGATTGCTGAAACATGCACTAATTTTCTTGCACAACACGTAACCCCGAATTTAGCGCGTATTGACGAACAGGAAGAAGGCTTAATGCCACATTTAATGGATGAAGCCGGTGCTTTAGGTTTATTAGGTATATCCATACCCGAAGAATACGGTGGTTTTGGTAAAGATTTTAAAACCTCTATGCTGGTAACCGAAAAATTAGGCGCAGGACATTCGTTTTCAGTAGCATTTTCGGCACACACAGGCATCGGTACATTGCCTATATTATATTATGGCACTGATGAACAAAAGGCTAAATACATCCCTAAACTGGCCAGCGGTGAGTGGAAAGGCGCTTATTGCCTAACCGAACCAAGTTCAGGATCCGATGCAAATTCAGGCAAGGCACGTGCAAAACTTACTGATGATGGCAAACATTATATCCTTAACGGACAAAAAATGTGGATCACCAACGCGGGGTTTGCTGATATATTCACGGTTTTCGCTAAAATCGATAACGATGAAAACCTAAGCGCTTTTATTGTGGAAAAAACTTTTGAAGGGATTACTTTAAACCCTGAAGAACATAAAATGGGCATCAAAGGCAGCTCTACCCGCCAGGTGTTTTTTAACGATTGTAAAGTACCGGTTGAAAACCTGTTATCTGAACGTCAGAACGGTTTTAAAATAGCCGTTAACATATTGAATCTCGGCCGTATTAAATTAGGTGGTGGTACTATCGGCGCAAGTAAGGAAGTAATTAGCACAGCTATAAATTATGCTAATGAGCGCGAACAATTTGGCAGGCCGATTTCTAAATATGGTGCAATCCGATATAAAATAGCTGAACAGGCTATAAAAACTTATGCGTCAGAATCTGCTGCGTATCGTGCCAGCGAAAACATGGAGCAGGCTACCGAACATTTAATTGAAACCGGTATGGACCCAATCAAAGCTAAGTTAAAAGGTACAGAGCAATATGCTATCGAGGCTGCGATAATCAAAGTAAATGCATCCGAAACATTAGATTACGTAGTTGATGAAGGCGTACAAATATATGGAGGTATGGGTTACAGCGCAGAAGCGCCTATGGATAGATCGTACCGCGATTCACGTATCAATAGAATATTTGAAGGCACTAACGAGATCAACCGTATGTTAACCGTTGATATGATGCTTAAACGTGCCATGAAAGGCGAGCTTGATTTAATGGGGCCAGCACAAAAAGTTGCCGGTGAGTTAATGAGCATCCCTGATTTTGGTGGATCGGAAGAGGAAACACTGTTCTCGAAAGAGAAAAAATACATTGCTTTATTCAAAAAGGCGGTTTTAATGGTTGCAGGTTCGGCAGTACAAAAACTAATGCAGCAGTTGGGTAAGGAACAGGAAGTTTTAATGAACTTAGCTGATATGTTGATTGAATTGTATGTAGCTGAGTCGACTCAATTACGCGTTGAAAAATTGGTTGGCATGCGTGGCGAAGAAGCCTGCAAAGAACAATTGGATATTATGCGTGTTTATATTAACGATGCGGCCGAAAAGATATTTAAATCTGGTAAAGAAGCCATAAATTCGTTTGCCGACGGCGATGAACGCCGTATGATGATGATGGGTTTAAAACGCTTCACCAAAACCGAAGATTTTAATACAACCCAGGCCCGCAGAAACATTGCAGCTAAATTAATTGAAGAGAATAAATATTGTTTTTAATACCATAATAAACCAATTTGTCATTTCGAACGGAGAGAGAAATCTTATAAGATATGCATAGCGCTTATGCGAATTGAAGAAGATTTCTCTCTCCGTTCGAAATGACAATAATTATACATCTAACATGAAAATACTAGTTTGCATAAGCCAGGTGCCGGATACCAGCACTAAAATTATGCTAAAAGACAACGATACCGCTGTAAATTCACAGGGTACAACTTACATTATAAATCCTTACGATGAATGGTACGCTTTAATTCGCGCGCTTGAATTAAAAGAAAGTGTAGTAGCTACCGATGTGCATTTAATAACCGTTGGCAAAGCCGACACCGAACCGGTTATCCGCAAAGCATTAGCTTTAGGTGGCGATCAGGCGTTACGTATTGATGCTGATAGCATTGATCCCTACCAAACTGCTAATTATATAGCTGAATATGCTAAAACCGTAGGCTACGACTTGGTTTTATGCGGTAAGGAATCTATTGATTACAATAATGGGTCAGTAGGTGTAATGATTGCTGAATTATTGGACGCCGATTATATCGGTTTTGCAACAAACATTCAGGTTGAAGGAACTATTGCAACAGTAAAACGTGAAATTGAAGGTGGTGAAGAAACAGATGTGGTTAATTTCCCTGTAGTAATCGCTTGCCAAAAAGGCGTTGCCGAAGCCCGTATACCAAATATGCGCGGAATTATGGCAGCACGCACCAAACCATTAAATGTGGTTACACCAACCGCAAGTGCTGCTGTAACTACTATTTTATCTTACGAGATGCCTCCGGCAAAAGCAGGTGTTAAAATGGTTAGTCCGGATAATATGGACGAACTGGTTGAGTTACTGCATTCCGAAGCAAAAGTTATTTAATTAAAACCTGAAAATATGTCTGTATTAGTATTGGTGGAGCACACCGATGGAAACATAAAAAAGAAAAGTTTTGAAGCAGTGCAATACGCCGCGGAGATAGCTAAAAAAACAAATACAACCGCTACCGCTTTAGTTTTAGGAACAATTGCTGACAGTGAACTTGAAAACCTTGGTACACATGGCGTACAAAAAGTATTACATGTAGCTGATGAGAAACTAAATGAATTACATGCCCGTGCCTATGCTTCAGCATTGATAGCTGCGGCCCAAAAGGAGGGAAGCAAAATTATTATCGCTTTACACGATATCAATGGCAAAGCTGTAGCCCCACGTGTAGCTGTAAAATTGAAAGCTGGTTTGGTATCAGGTGCGTTATCTTACCCTGATCTGGATAAAGGTTTTGTGCTTAAAAAAGCAGTATTCTCCGGTAAAGCATTTGCTTTTGTTAATATCACCAGTGATGTTAAGGTAATTACTTTAATGGCAAATTCGTTCCCATTAGCGCCCGGTAGCGGAAAAGCATCAATTGAGAGATTGGATGTGACTTTTGGCGATAAAGATTTCGGCATAAAAGTAAAATCAGTAGATAAAGTAACCGGGGAAGTATCACTTGCTGACGCAGAGTTGGTAGTATCCGGCGGTCGTGGTATGAAAGGCCCTGAAAACTGGGGATTGATTGAAGATCTGGCTAAAGAATTAGGCGCTGCAACGGCATGTTCTCGCCCCGTAGCGGATGCCGGATGGAGACCACACCATGAGCACGTAGGCCAAACAGGGGGTACTATTCGTCCTAATTTATATATCGCCGTAGGTATATCGGGTGCTATCCAGCATTTGGCGGGTGTTAACGGTTCTAAAGTAATCGTTGTCATCAATAAAGATCCCGAAGCACCGTTTTTTAAAGCGGCAAATTATGGCGTAGTTGGTGATGCGATGGAAATTCTACCAAAGCTTACCGAAGCTGTTAAAAAATTCAAACAACATAAATAAAATACGTTATGAATGTGTTTTATGAGGGCCAGGTTCTATGGTCGCAGATTGATGCCAACCAGCATATGCGCCATTCTGCCTATGCTGATTTTGGTGCACAGGCCAGGTTAACCATGATGGAAAGTCTGGGACTGGATCTTAAAGCATTATTAAAATACAACATTGGCCCGGTTTTATTCAGGGAAGAGCTGTTTTACACTCGTGAAGTGGGTATCAATGAGCGCATCAAAGTATCCTGCGAACTGATAAAATCAAGAGTGGATGGTTCAAGATGGACAATGCGCCACGAGATATTTCGTAGCGACGGCGTAAAAGCAGCCACCATAATTGTAGAAGGTGCCTGGATCGACCTTGAAAAAAGAAAATTGGCTGCCCTGCCTGCCGAATTAATGGAGCATTTCATGAATTCACCCCAAGGCCATGATTACATGGAGGAACAGGCAAAACCTAAAAACTAACCAATGGAACTGAAAGAGAATTTTGATAAGGCGGTAGTTGAAAGCAAACAAATTTCATCTCGACCGGATAATGAAACGTTATTACAATTATACAGCCTTTACAAGCAAGCTACCGAAGGTGATATCAATAGTGATCCACCGGGGATGTTTGACTTTGTAGCCAAAGCAAAATATGATGCCTGGACAAAGCTAAAAGGTACATCTGCCGATGACGCAATGCATCAATATATTGCTGTTGTAGACGGTTTGAAAAGCTAAGGGCACACTATCCGTAATTTTGACAAATCTTTCCGCCATTTAGCCCTTTGTATTTGGCTTTGTAAAAGGATATTTGTTAACAGTAAACCAATACTAAACTTATTAACTATCGACTGATTTTTATTCGCCTTTAATCAGGAATATTCCATTTTGCGTGTGTTTTGCATACCTTGTGGGTGTATCCTGTTAACCGAATTTATTAACCGATATTAATCTTTACAAACATGTCAGTACACAAAAAGTATCTCATTCGCCTAATGGTTTTAGTATTAGCCATTACATCAATTAGTCTTTCAGCCAAAGCGCAAACCGACAAGATTGAAGGTCTTTGGTATAACGATGTAAAAAGTGGTAAAATACTTATCTACAAACAACCAAATGGCAAGTTTTATGGTAAAGTGGTATGGCTTCGGGAACCGCTAAAAAATGGCAAACCCAAAGTTGATGAACTAAATCAGGATGAAAAACTTCGCAGCCGACCAAGATTAGGCTTGCCTGTTTTGGCAGATTTTGTGAAAGATGGCGATGATAAATACACCGACGGAACAATTTATGATCCGAACAATGGTAAAACATACTCTTGTACAATTACTTACAAAGGTAAAACACTGGCCATACGCGGCTATATAGGAATCTCACTTTTCGGCAGGACAACTACTTGGTCAAGAGCTGAATAAAGACTTTAATTAAATAAATAAGCACATAGAATGGATGCTAAACGAATTATAAAAAAGGTTGCTGTACTTGGATCTGGTGTTATGGGCAGTAGGATTGCATGCCATTTCGCTAATATAGGTCTGCAAGTTTTGTTGATGGATATTGTACCCAAAGATGCACCGGCAGGTGATAAAAAAGCCAGGAATAAAATTGTGGATGATGCACTTGCTTTCGCTTTGAAATCGAATCCATCGCCAATCTATCTTAAATCATTTGCAAAGCGAATTACCACCGGCAACTTCGATGATGATATGCCCAAAATTGCGGATTGTGATTGGGTTATAGAGGTGGTAGTTGAACGTTTAGATATCAAACAAAAAGTATTCGAAACGGTTGAGAAATATCGTAAACCGGGTACGCTGATTACTTCAAATACTTCAGGTATCCCAATTCATTTAATGACGGAGGGTAGAAGCGAAGACTTCAAAAAGCATTTCTGCGGAACACACTTTTTTAATCCGCCACGCTATCTGAAACTGTTGGAGATCATCCCAACAAAAGATACATTAAGCGTTGTGGTTGATTTCCTGATGCTTTATGGAGAAAAATACCTGGGCAAAACCACGGTATTAGCTAAAGATACTCCAGCATTTATAGGTAATCGCATTGGTGTTTTCAGCATCATGAGTGTTTTGCACTATGTTGATAAAACAGGCATGACGGTTGAAGAAGTAGATAAGCTCACCGGCCCGGTCATCGGCCACCCAAAATCAGCAACCTTCCGTACCAATGATGTGGTTGGACTGGACACAATGGTGCATGTTGCCAATGGTCTGGCAGAAAATGCACCTAATGATGAAGCAAAAGAGCTATTCCAAATACCTGAGTTTGTAACCGGCATGGTTAAAAATAATTGGTTAGGTAGTAAAACTGGTCAGGGTTTCTACAAAAAGGAAAAAGTGAACGGAGCTAACCAGTTTTTCGCGCTTGATCTGAAGACACTGGAATACAAACCCTCACAAAAAGTAAAGTTTGCATCTTTAGAAACCACAAAAACAATTGATAATTTAAAAGACCGCCTCAAAATATTATTTGCCGCAAAAGATAAAGCGGGTGACTTTTATCGCTCAACTTTTTACCAGTTGTTTGCATATTCGAGTAACCGTATTCCTGAAATTTCAGATGAACTTTATAAAATAGACGCCGCCATGAATGCTGGTTTCGGCTGGGAAATGGGGCCATTTGAAAAATGGGATGCACTAGGCGTTGCCGATACCGTAAAAGCGATGGATGCATTGAATAATAAACCTGCGCAATGGGTTTATGATATGCTTGCAGCAGGCATCCAAAGCTTTTATAAAGTGGAGAATGGGAAACGTTTATATTACGATATTCCATCAAAAAGTTACAAAATAATACCGGGTACGGAGCAATTCATATTGCTGGATAATATTCGCCCAACTCATACCATCTGGAAAAACAGTGGTACTACCATAACCGATATTGGCGATGGTATCATTAACCTGGAATTCCATACCAAAATGAATACGATTGGTGGTGAGGTAATCGAAGGTGTTAACAAAGCCATCACACTTGCCGAAGCCAGCTATAAAGGTTTAGTGATCTCTAACGAAGGCGCTAATTTTAGTGCGGGCGCTAATGTGGGCATGATATTCATGCTGGCAGTTGATCAGGAGTTTGATGAGTTGAATATGGTTATCAAGGCATTTCAAAATACCATGATGCGCGTTCGTTACTCATCTATTCCGGTTGTTGTTGCGCCTCATCAAATGGCTTTAGGCGGTGGTTGTGAAATATGTTTACATGCCGATAAGGTAGTTGCTCATGCTGAATTATATATGGGTCTAGTTGAGTTTGGTGTTGGACTGATTCCGGGCGGCGGCGGCACTAAGGAGTTTGCTTTGAGATTATCCGACGAACTACAGGATGGCGATATCGAAACGAATAATTTTCGTGATCGGTTCTTGACTATTGGTCAGGCTAAAGTATCCACATCAGCCTATGAAGCTTTTGAATATGGTTACCTTAAAAAAGGGCACGATGTAGTTGTCGTATCGCAAAACCGTTTATTAGCTGAAGCCAAACAACATTGTTTGCAATTAGCTGATGAGGGATATGTACAACCTATCCCGCGCAAAGATATTAGGGTGTTAGGCAAACAGGCTTTAGGCTTGGGCTATGTAGGCGCAAACACCATGTACAGTGGTAATTATATCAGCGAACATGATGTGAAGATCTCGCAAAAACTAGCTTATGTAATGGCAGGTGGCGATTTATCGCAACCAAACATTGTAAGTGAAGATTACCTGTTAGGACTGGAAAGAGAAGCTTTTGTATCGCTTTGTACTGAACGTAAAACATTGGAACGTATACAATCGATATTAACGGGTGGTAAAGTGTTAAGAAACTGAGCCCCACCTAAATCCTCCCCGGTAGGGAGGACTATTAAGTCTCCCCAACAGGAGGAGATTTAGAGGGGGTTGATTATTAAATAAGATTAATTAAACGAAATTAAGATGAACGCATATATAGTGGCAGCAAGCCGCAGCGCAGTAGGGAAGGCAACTCGTGGTGGTTTTAGATTTACCCGACCGGATACGCTCGCCGCAGAGGTTATTAAGCATTTGATAGCGTCTGTCCCTAATGTGGATAAAGACCAGATAGAGGATGTTATTGTAGGTAATGCTACGCCTGAAGCAGAGCAAGGTTTAAATGTTGCCCGTTTAATATCATTAATGGCGTTGGATACTGATAAAGTACCCGGCATGACGGTGAACAGATACTGTGCTTCTGGACTGGAAACCATTGCCATCGCGTCAGCAAAAATACATGCCGGTATAGCCGATTGTATTATTGCTGGTGGTGTTGAAAGTATGAGTTTGTTGCCTATGGGTGGTTGGCGTATCGTCCCGAATGCAGATGTTGCATTGGCACATCCCGATTATTACTGGGGCATGGGCTTAACAGCCGAAGCTGTTGCGAAGGAATATAATATCAGTCGTGAAGAGCAGGATAAGTTTGCATACAACTCGCACCAAAAAGCCATCAAAGCCATAACATCAGGTACATTTAAAGATGAAATAGTGCCGGTCAACGTAACTGAAATTTACGTTGACGAAAGTGGCAAGAAAAAGCAACGTGATTTTAAAATGGACACAGACGAAGGCCCACGTGCTGATACTTCAATCGATGCCCTTGCTAAATTAAAGCCGGTATTTGATGCAAAAGGTGTAGTTACCGCGGGTAATTCATCACAAACCAGCGATGGTGCTGCATTTGTAATGGTGGTAAGTGAGCGCTTTATGACGCAAAATAACCTTATTCCAATTGCTCGCTTAGTTGATTATGCCGTTGTAGGCGTACCGCCGCGTATTATGGGGATAGGGCCACTTTATGCTATTCCCAAGGTGTTGGAAAAATCGGGTATCAAACAAGAAGATATCGATCTTTTTGAGTTAAATGAAGCGTTTGCCTCGCAATCGCTTGCTGTAATAAAAGGTTTAAATCTTAATCCTGATTTAATCAACGTAAATGGGGGCGCTATTGCACTCGGCCATCCGCTCGGATGCAGCGGTGCAAAGCTTTCTGTTCAGCTATTTAACGAACTCAAAAAGCGCGATAAAAAATATGGTATGGTAACCATGTGCGTGGGTACGGGCCAGGGTGCAGCCGGAATATTTGAAATGTTATAATTCTAAGCCGATAAAAGATAGCAAGATGGAAAAAGCGACAAGATTATTTGATTGCATGGCGATACAGGCCAATCAGCCACGTGCCGATTTTTTAATTGCTAAGGAAAACGGCAACTGGCACACCTATAGTACGCAAGACGTACACACCATGATTTATCAGTTAGCAATAGCGCTAATGGACATGGGGATATCTGCCGGTGATGGTACTAACGAAGGGCGGGACAAAGTAGGCCTTATTGGTAACGGTCGCCCTGAATGGGTAATAGTTGATTTAGCCGTACAACTAACGGGTGCGGTTTTAGTTCCGCTGTATCCAAACACCAGTACTAAAGAGATTGAACAAATACTAAGCGAAGCAGAAGTAAAACTAATGTTTGTTAGTAATGATGAGCTATGTGGCAAGATAGGGCAGGTAAAAGCAAATTTACCTTCGTTAAAAGGTGTTTATTCCTTTGATCAGGTGGTGGGTTGTACTAATTGGCGCACTTTATTAAAACCACTAACAGATAATCATCAGCAAAGAATAAAAGATATCAGTAGTAAAATTACTGATAATGATTTAGCGACCATAATCTATACTTCCGGTACTACAGGTAGGCCAAAAGGAGTAATGTTAAGCCATAAAAATATCCTGAGTAATGTTTTTGATTCAGGCGATATACTTGCAGAGGTTCCAATCACAGATAAACGCGCTTTTAGTTTTTTGCCACTGAATCATATTTTCGAGAAAATGTGTACCTACATTTATCTTTTTTATGGTTTTTCCATTTCTTATGCCGAAAGTATAGAAACGATCGGTGCCAATATTCGCGACGTTAAGCCGTCTATTTTTACATCGGTACCACGTTTGCTCGAAAAGATATTTGAACGAATTATGGCTGAAGGCCAAAAACTTAGCGGCGCCAAGAAAAAGATATTCTTATGGTCGGTTAAATTGGCAGAGCAATTTGAATTAACAGGCAACAGCGCCTGGTACAAACTTAAATTAGCAATTGCCGACAAACTGGTTTACAGTAAATGGCGCGCAGCTATGGGGGGCAATGTTAAAGCTATTGTGGTTGGTAGTTCGGCCACACAAATTAAACTCGAAAAAATATTTACAGCATCAGGTATGGTGGTTTTAGAAGGCTACGGACTTACTGAAACATCGCCCGTAATCACAGTAAATCACTACAATATATCAGGCAGAAAATTTGGTACTGTAGGGATATTATTAAATAGTGTAGAAGTTAAAATCGCCAGCGATGGGGAAATATTATGCAAAGGTCCAAACATTATGCTCGGCTACTATAAAAACCCGGAATTGACTGCCGAGGTTATACAGGATGAATGGTTTTATACAGGTGATATCGGGGAACTTGATGCTAATGGCTTCCTTAAAATTACGGATCGTAAAAAGGAAATTTTCAAAACATCCGGCGGTAAATACGTAGCTCCATTGCCAATTGAGAATAAGATGAAAGAGAACCATTTCATTGAGCAAATGATGGTAGTTGGAGCCGGTAAAAAATTCACAGCGGCACTCATTGTACCTTCATATACGAATCTTTTACCATGGTGTAAGCAAAATGATATCACTTTTACCTCACATGAAGAATTGATAAAAGATAAAAAGGTAATCGCTTTGTACCAAAAGGCAATAGATGCTTTCAACCCTGAATTTAACCATGTTGAACAGGTGAAAAAGATCACATTATTACCGAATGAGTGGTCAATAGATAGCGGAGAACTTACACCTACAGGTAAAATGAAACGCAAGGTTATTATGGAAAAGTACGAGGCTGAAATCGACAAGATGTATGCTGGCGAAACGAATGAAAATCCATCGTTAATAACATCTAACTAATATTATGAGTACATTTCAAATTACAATCAGTAATAGATTAGCAACGCTCACTTTAGATAGAGGTCGTTCCAATCCTATTAATCATCAAATGGTTAAGGAACTGGTTGCTTGCATCACGCAATTAAATGACGATGATAATGTAGGTGGATTAATTATCACCGGTAAACCCGGTTTTTTTTCATCGGGTATAGACCTCATCGAAGCTTATGATTATGATGAAGAGCAGATAAAACAATTCTGGATGGATTTTTTAGCACTACCAGGTGCATTATCTGCATTCAAAAAGCCGTTGATAGCTGCTATAAATGGCCATAGCCCTGCAGGTGGGTGCGTTATTGCTTTATGTTGCGATTATAGGGTGATGGTTGAAGGACAGTTTATCATTGGCCTAAATGAAATACCGGTTGGTATTATAGTACCTGATAGCATCTTTAAATTGTATTCAGCTTGTGTAGGCGAACGAAAAGCTTACCAATATATACTGGAAGGTAAGCTTTTAAATCCAACAGAAGCACATAGCGCGGGATTGATTGATGAAATCTGTACTGCAGAAAATCTACAATATGTAGCTGAAAAAAAGGCAAGAGCCTTAATGCAGTTTAACGCTGTTACCTGGAGTACGAGTAAAATAAATTTACGGGCAGCATTAATAAATCGGTTAAAACAAGATCAGTCAGCAACATTAAATATAATGCTTGAACAATGGTGGGCGCCTGAAACCAGGAAGGGCTTGCAAATGATGATTGAAAAACTAAAATCCAAATAATGAGCGAGAATACTAGTACAGCCACGGCATATCAGGGTATGTTAAGAGACGATGCCTTGAAAGGTAAAACGATAATTATAACTGGTGGCGGTACAGGCCTTGGTCGTTCAATGGGTACTTACTTCCTAAAGCTTGGTGCTAATTTGGTTATTACCAGTCGCAAATTGGATGTGTTGAAACAAGCTGCCGATGAAATGGCGGCAGAAACAGAGGGAAAGGTAATTGCGGTGGTTTGCGACGTGCGTAAGTATGAAGAAGTAGAAAATATGCTTACGCAAGCAATAGAAACCTTTGGAAAGGTAGATGCACTGATAAACAATGCGGCGGGCAATTTTATTTCTCCAACAGAAAGGTTATCTCCAAATGCGTTTTCAGCGGTAATTGATATTGTTTTAAAAGGATCGGCTAACTGCTCACTCGCTTTAGGCAAATATTGGATAAGAGAGAAAATGTCCGGTAATATTTTAAATATCGTGACCACCTATGCTTTCACAGGTTCGGCTTATGTGGTGCCATCAGCTTGCGCTAAAGGTGGGGTATTGGCTATGACCCGCTCGCTGGCAGTTGAGTGGGGTAGGCATGGCATTAGAACCAATGCTATAGCCCCAGGGCCATTTCCAACCAAAGGCGCCTGGGAGCGTTTATTACCGGGAGATATGGCTAAAAAGTTCGATTTTAAAAATCGTGTACCGTTAAAAAGAGTTGGAGAGCATCAGGAACTTGCTAACCTGGCAGCTTTTTTGGTATCTGATTTTTCGGGCTATATTAACGGTGAGGTTATAACTATTGATGGGGGCGAATGGTTGCAAGGTGCAGGCCAGTTTAGCGCGCTCGAAATGGTTCCTGATGAAATGTGGGATAGTATAGAGCTGGCTACCCGTAAGGCTAATTAACTACCAATATTTTTTTATCTGTAATTTATTTTTTTGCTACGCTGATAAACTCGTTAAATTTAAAAAAATGGCCTATTATCCTGGGGAAGGGAAATGAATACTGCCTGGTTATATTAACATTAATTTGTTTCAGCAAATTTTTAACAGTTACAAAATCCATAAACTGGACGTGCGTGTCATCTGATTTAAATCCTTTTTCCTGAGGGGTGATAACAATAATTCTGCCGTCGTTTTTTAAAAGATGTAGATATTGCTTTAATAGTTTGGTTACATCATCTCCCGTCATATGTTCAGCAACATGAGCTAATAAGATAGAATCAAATGTTTCAGGTCTGTTATAAGATGATTTTAAGAAATCACCTACAGTATACGCTTTCAAACCGCGGCTCTTTGATACCTCTATTGAGGTTGGATTATGATCTACCCCAACACCATTACCATTCAAATGTAATAAGTTTCGCCCAATTCCGCAGCCAATATCCAATACAAAGCCTGGTTTTAGCCTTTGTATATTATACTTATATGGATATTGAACATTAAAAAACTTCTTCCACCATGCGGATTGTCTGTACAACAATCCATCTGTGTAATTTTCTTCATTAGTTGGCTTTCCTTGTGCAATTTTTGGAGCGGCCATGGTTACTTGTTGTTAAGTTGTTTTTTTGCCCATTGCAAATTGCCTGCGGCTAGTTTATGGTTAGGATTAATCTTTAATGCCATTTCACAAGCTTCGATGCCTTTATTCCATTCTTTTAGCTGGTTATAGGCTGCACCCATATTGCTGTAAGCATCTGCACAATCAGGTTTTAATGCAATTGCCAGCTTACAAGTTTCAATACAACGTTGGTATTCTTGTTGATTATAATAGGAATCGCTTATGTTAACATAATCCTCCGCAGATAATGGCTTAGTAATATTCGAAGCACTTACAAGTGGTTTTTGTTTGATAGATGCTTGTAAATAACTTTCAGCATTAGGATCGTCCGGTAAAACTGATAATGTTTTTTGAGCTGTTTGTTTTAAATTATCCCATTGTCCCAGATCATTATAAGCGCCCATTAAGGCCTGTAATGCAATTACGGAATATGGATTTATCTGTAATGCTTTTTGAGCCATCTGTATAGCTTCAGGATCACGATTCACTGTTTTTAAATATCGTGCATAAAAAGCATATGAATCATAAGTATTAGGACTGTATGCAATTGCTTTTTTAAAGTTCTCATCAGCCTCCACAGGATGGCCTGTAGCTCCTTTTAATATACCCACATTAATATATAAGGTATTATAGTAGGGAAGATACAGTGCAGCTTTTTCAAAATATTGGTCAGCAACAGCATAATTTCCTTTTCCCATTTGTGTTAAGCCGTAGTTCATTAAACCACGGCCGTTTAACGGGCTTTTAACGGTAACATCATACCATAACGATTCATCGTTATTCCATACTTTATTACGTTGATGAATGCCATAGGCGTTTAATCCTAAAGCTAAAAATATGCAGGTGCCAATCAATATCCTGTATTTTTCATTTGCGATTATTTGCTTTTCTTTTTTCAATAAAAACAAACTGATATAGGTTACCACACTGAGTGAAAGGCCAATAAACGGAAAAAACATCCTATGGTCATTGGTTACTTCGGCAAAAGGGGCTAATGATGTAGGCAGTAATGAGGCTGCAAACCATATTAAACCAAAGGCAATAGGTTTAGTTTCCTTTTTAGCAGACGTTTTAAAAATAACTAAAACTAATGCGATCACGAATATCAAACCAATAATTATTCTTTCATCAAAATGATTACTTAAAACCGTCCAGTCGGTATCCGCACTTAAATTTACAGGTAAAAAGAATGATATAAAATAGTGCAGCCATATCCACGTTTGCGTAAGTAAATACGGAACTAGCGGATTTGATATACCCGAAATGGTGCCAGATTTAGAAAGTGTATAAACCTGTGTAAATAAAACTGCCGTTAATATGGGTAAAAGGATCCATAATGTTTTGCCCAGTTTTTTCAGGTTTTTAGATTTAAAAAGATCAGCAACCGAGAGCTCGTTTTCGAACAATAGTATATAAAAGAACAGTAGGATTACGAGTACTAATACAGTTTCTTTAGCAAAAACACCTATAACAGCAGGGATGATATATAACCCCCATTTACGTTTAGCAGGGTAGGCTATATATATAAGAAATGATGCTACGATGCAAAAGGTTGATAATACATCGGAGCGGGATATAATATAATTGACAGTTTCGGCATTTGCGGTATTTAAAACATACCACGCTGTTGCCGCAATTGCAATATAACTAACCCAAGGATGATTAATTGAACGTTTAAGTAAGTTGTTATACATGAAATACAACAATACCCCCAATAGTACAAACCAAATAAATGTAGAAAGCTGAAAATAGAATGGATATAATCCTCCGCCTATCCAATAGTCAATAGCTAAAGTGGTGGTAACTAAAGGACGTAAACCCCAATGTAGTGGATCTGCACTAAACATTTTAGGGTCGGTGAAGAACTGAGGTATATTTTTCAGATCACGTATATGAACATTGTCAACAACTGCATGCGAGTCATCAAAATGAAATCCATTATTAAAATGATTGGCATAAGCAGCAATTAATACCGCGAATAATATGATACCTAAAATTAAAATTTTACGGTTTGGGTTAGTCATTGGCTAATTATAATATATACAGCTAAATAATGAAAATTATGTAGTTAAACAAAGCATACTATAAATTTGGCGTTGGTTAACACTTTGTCACTTACAAAATATTTTTTTCATATTTATTTACTAAGCACAACCAACTTATCATTTCAGGAAAAGGCTTTGCATCTAATTCGGCTGCAATTTTATCATCGTAACACATTTCGCACCATTGTAACATAGGTACGCCAAATGTGTAATCATTATCGAAATTGTTAATAATATTTTGTGAGGCATTTCGGTAGCCATATTCATGAAATACAATTTCCGGATTAATATTGAGGTATCTGCAGGCCGCATAAGACCATGCGATGGCCATCAACTCTCCTCCTCGATGTAAGTCAATATCTTCAAGGTCACCGTTCATGGTTTTTCTGATATCAAAAGGCATGCAAGCCAAATGACCAGCTTCGTGTAAAATATCACTGGGGTATAATAATTTTTAGTATCAATTATTAATTTCCCGTTCCTTAATTGAAGTCCTGGTAAAAGAGTTGTTTCTTCGATTTTTTCGAGGTGATAAATTAAGCCGATCTCTTGCAGAAAGCAGAGTATTTTGGCTGTAATTTTATGCATGCTTTTAATTAAATTTTGGCCTCAATATTACTGTCGATTTTTAAAACTTGCAACACTCTAATTTTCTCAAGTTCAGTATATAAAATAAACGCTTTTTTAAGATCAAATAATGCCTCTTCATTAGAAGATTCTACTTTAAATAACTGATCAGGAAATTTAGCATTGTATAGGCATCGTTCATGAATTAGGTTTCTGTAATTTTCATCAATATCAATATTAATATAACCCGCCAACCTGTTTATGATTTGCTTAATGCCTTCAGCATAATTTGCCAAGAATGACAAATTATCATTTTGCGTCATTTTATTAAATGACGAGTAATATGATTCAAGTACGTTAATCATATGCTCATCAAAATTCACAATATTTGTTTTATTGTATTGAATACCCAATATACTATCAGAGATTAGTCCGGGTACCGCATGCATACCTCTTTTCTTTTGCTGCGAGTATAAAACTTCATCAGGCTTTCTAAATAGCAGCAAGAAGGGGGTAGATGGATAAAGTAACCTAAATAACGGCAAATAATATATATGCCAGCTATCGGCCTTAATAAATAACTTTTTTTTGTTTTCGCTAATTCGTCTACCATATAATCGGATTGCTGCTTTTAAAATTGCCTGGTATTTTACATTGATTAACCATTCATCTATGGTAAATAGCTTTAACAGATCATCGATAAAAGGAACCTCAGATAAAGTGATATGTTCATCATTTAGCCCGAGTGCCTGAGAGAGCAAAGTAGACCCGCAGCGTGAAATATGAAATATAAACAGAGTAGGTTCAATAGCATGATCTGTGTTTGCCCATTCCGTTAAAATATTTAAATCACTTACAGACCCATAGTAGCGTGAATTTATTTCCAGGCAACTTGCTTTTACAATAGTTTCGTTAAAAAACGGATCGGTAAAGTCAATTCCCTTAAAATATTTCCATCTGCATTTAAGCTCGTTATTTTCTGAGTATAACTTTATAGGATACCAATTATTTAAATCCATCTTATATACCATTAGCCGTTGTTATATCTTTATTTTAAGAAACGTTCAGTTCATACTGTAATTCATCAACAAGTTTGAATTTTAAAATTTAATAAAAAAATCACAACAAGTATAAATAGCTAAAAATAATTTGTGTATAAAAGTATTTGACAATTTACTATGTGAAATTTATTTACTGGATCATGAAATTGGGGATTTAAAAAAGGAATACATACCAACTCGTCAGTGAAATCATAGCTGGCAAAATCCATACTTGTGTGTATAGAATAGATTGGCTTACTTTATAATCGGAGCAGCATCACCATTTTAATTATAATAATGCAGCCCGATCACAAAGTTTAATAATAAGATTTAGGTGTTTGTTTTTCTTAGGTAGATAGGTGTAAATAAATTTATATGTTAATAATTACATGCGTAGTTGTCGTCAGAGCCGTTGTATCGGCAATAAAACCCGACTTGTCAAAATCATTTTTTTTAAAACCATAAACTTGTTTGGTTTTTAACTTTTTTAGTTTTTGTGTTGTTGCTTTCATGTCCGATTTTTTTAATTATCAGAAAATTAAGAAGGCATTGCCGATTTAAGAAAGTTATTACACCAAGTCAATTATTACATATATCAATTACAATAATTGAGCTTAAAATAATATCGGCTAACCAACCAGTTTAATAAAATAAGTATGTTTGCTTAAGCCCTGCCAGGCCTTAATAACGATCAATGAAAGTTTTAAAAATTGCAACAATAAAACCACACATTTTCTTTTGGTCTGCCTTTCTTACTTATGAGATAGTTGTAGGGTCTTACTACGCGGGCAAACTTTCAAGCTTTTGGGATTATGCGGGCCACTATATCCTATACATAAGTTTATTTTATTTTAACGCACACATTGTTTTTTCGTATGCGCTTAATGATAAAAGAAAGAATTATTTTTTGTTAATGCTTTTTATAATAGGAGAATTTACCCTTTATATAATACTCAAATTGGGTTTGTATTATTTATACCATATTTTCAATATTTTGATTATTCCTTCCTATACACAACCCAAGCGTTTTTTGATGGATAGCATATGGAGGGGAGTTTATTTTACTTTTTTAAGCACAGGGTACTGGTTTGCTTTAACCACTATCAGGAACCGGGATAAAATAGCCGATCTTGAAAATCTAAAACTAAAAAATGAACTTCAAAATCAGGCCCTTGAAAAGTCTTTACTAACAGCTGAAAATGCGTATTTAAAATCGCAGATAAATCCTCATTTTTTATTAAATACGTTAAACTTTTTATACAATTCAATTGCTAAATTTTCCGAAAAAACCGCTGATAGTATATTGTTATTATCAGATATAATGCGTTATGCTTTAACCAGTACAGATGCTGATGGAAAAGTTAGGTTAGATGAAGAAATTGATAATATTGAAAGTTTTTTAAAATTAAACCAAGCCCGTTTTAATCAACGATTGTGCATTGATTATGAAATTGATGGCGATACATACGGGTTGCGGATTATTCCGTTGGTGCTAATCACATTTGTGGAAAATGTTTTTAAATATGCCGATTTGTTAAATCCATCAAATCCGGCAAAAGTTTCTATTCAAATAATAGAGAATATTTTAATTTTTTCTACGTATAATTTAAAACGTAAATCTGTACAATTTGATAGCCATGGTATTGGCATTGAAAACGTTAAGAGTCGGCTGAATACTTATTATCAATATGAATTGACAATTGATGATAATGAATCCGAATATAAATTAACCTTAAAAGTTAACCTATAATACTATGAGTACTTGTTATGTTATTGACGATGAAGAACACGCTATTGATACGATAATCGGATATATCAATAAGTATCCAGGATTAAATTTGATAGGAAGTTCTATTAGCCCACTTCAGGGTATAGAAGATATAAGAAATGCTGAACAGGTTGATATTGTATTCCTGGATGTAGATATGCCAGAACTTTCGGGAATTGATGTTGCAGAAATAATATCGTCCTTTACATCTGTTATATTTACTACTGCATTTCCTAATTATGCCTTACAAGCATTTGAGAAAAATGGTTCCGATTTTTTATTAAAGCCTATATTGTTTGAGCGATTTGTTAAATCTGTAACAAAAGTCCAAAATTTAATTAAAGCAAAATCCTCTTTAGCCATTCCCCCCGAAAAGGATCAATATTTCTTTATTAATCCGGGAGTAAAAGGGAAAATGATTCAATTAAATTATTCAGATATATTGTATATAGAAGGGTTGAAAAATTATGTTGTAATATATACAACGGATAATAAATATATCACTTATTTATCAATGAAGGAGGTTGAAAAAGCCATTCCCCAAAATAGATTTATACGAATACATAAATCCTATATTGTTAGTTTAAATAAAATAAAATCAATAGATGGTAATAATGTTATTATGTCGCAAAATAGCGAGTTACCAATAGGTATATCATTTAAAGATAATTTTATTGAGATGATTAACACCAAAACCCTGAGAAGTTCCAGAAAGTAATGATGCTGTTTTTATTCTTCTGGCTTTCAAAGATAAATGATGCTTACAAAGCAAATAGTAAATAATAAACTCTTGCTTACGATGGTTTTCTGTAAAAAATCTGTTTAAGTGCATGTGAAGCAGATCACCTACCAACTTATTTAGTTTGTCGCTAGAAAAATTGTCAGTTTTAGCTTTTAATAAGTTTAAAGCTTTTACATAACTCTTAAACTCTTTTTTTCCTGCAATAGTAATTATATTGTTTTTGTCGGCATCCATATTGTTAATAAATGCTGAGTATTCCCGATACTTGTTATCTAATTGAATCTTTACGGATTTACTATCTTCAAACTCATGTCTCATGTTTTCATGAATAAGATTGAGTAAATTAATATATTCCGCAGAAGATTTTAGAAAGATCTCGAGTATAATATTAGCTGTTAACAAGGCTAAATGTAATTCTGAATGGCCTAACTGTGCTTTTGAATTTTTCCTGAGAAAATTAACAACAAGATCACTACTGGTTTCAAATATTCTTTCCGCATATTCAATAGTATAAGCTCCGTATCTTTCTATTTCTCTTTTGTAAGTATCTAATAACAGGTTACTTATACTTCCTTTTTCGAAACCGCTACGTATGCATTTTTCAAAATATTGCATAACTTCAACAGTATTATTCCGATTAATTAATAGTCTCACTCTTAAGTGATTGTCAGTATCAATGTATCTAATAAAATACCAACATTTTAATATGTTTTGTTTTCTTAATGCATTTATGATCTTACTTATGTTTTTTAACAAGATATTATTTGACACGGAAGGGTGACTATATAATTTAAAATACAACCATTCGTCACCAGGAAGATAAGCCCTTTTTGTTTTACTTTTTTTTGCTGATAAAGGCTCCATTGGTATCGGATTATATGTAATACTATTACTTATAACAGATGTTATGAATTGCCCACAAAGAGGCTGATTGTCTATGTTTTTCACTAATGCAGCCGGATCAAGAAATACTTCTTGCAATATTATAGAAGTTTTATTGCTGATTACCTGCATAAACATTTGTATTGATTCGTCGTCGTCACAATCAAAATACAATTGATTATCACCTTCTGTTAGGGCGAAGTTTTTTTTTAGCCTTAAGCTCTTATATAAAATATTCCTATCGGCTGTATTTTCAAATTCTTTTTTTAATTCAGTAATTTCATCTGCGTTCAGTATCCATGTTGCGGGAAAAAGAATGCAATTTTTATATTCAATCCTAGGGTAAAAATTAAGGCCTGGGAGTAAAGATTTTAAGTCAATACTGTAATCAGATTTTAATCCCTGGTATTGTAGGTCACACAGGAACCTATATATAGAAAGGTCACTTCTTGTATAATTATAAGCCGAACTTAACCGGGGTATTATAACTTTATTAAGCTTTTTAGATCTTATAACGATTTGATCGTTAACAACAGAGACCATAAGATCAGATAGGTTTATTATGTTCTTTCTGTTTAACGTTGAATGTACGCCAATAGGAATTTCATATTGACGTACACCTGCATTAGAATTTATATTGGCCGAGTGCTCGTCGTTAAAACATGAAATCTCGGCAAAAATAACATCTTTATTGAGTTCACTTTCTTGCAAATCAATTGCCTGGCTTTTATTCAATATTTCGGCGTTAAATT
Source organism: Mucilaginibacter tundrae (assembly GCF_013408825.1). Taxonomy (GTDB): domain Bacteria; phylum Bacteroidota; class Bacteroidia; order Sphingobacteriales; family Sphingobacteriaceae; genus Mucilaginibacter. The sequence goes on along the minus strand of NZ_JACCBZ010000003.1, from coordinate 48,719 downwards.
GGGTAAACCTGCCTAATAAAGAAGTAGCAGTACAGCCACCAGCCTGTTCTATCCAAATTTTATTATCATATATTCTGAATATCACTGAAAAGCTAGGTGGCATTTTAGATTCAGATTTATGTTCGAGTTTTTCAAGATCTTTATCTGAAATTATAATAACTTGATCGTCTTTGGCTTTTAAAAGCTTCGATAAAAAAAATTCATGAATAGGTGTCCAATTAAAATGTAAGCTGTTTGATCGAATATCTAAATTAATGCCGTTTAATAAGCCACTACTAATTAAACTACTTTCCAATCCTTCATATCCTAGACCCGCCTCGCGGTCAAGCGCAATTAATAGTGGTATTTCTTGATTTTCAAATCGAGCTATAAACTTATTTTTAAAATTTGTAAGTGATTTTGGTTTAGTCTCAAGTGTTAATATATCGAGACAACTTAATCCCTCTTTTATATATTGTTGATATTTTATATTAAGTAGAGAGTTTGTTCTTTTTTCGTAACCCACATAAAATTTAGATTTTAATACACGGCTACAATTGATCAACTCGCTACTTTCACTTAAGCTTTTAATACTTACATCGTTCTCATGCTTAATATTATCAATAACATGTTTGTACTTTAGAATACTGTCAAGTAACCGGCCGCTGGCTGAGCTTTCAGATATTATATCCGCTATTCTTTCAAAATATTTTTTACCAGACATATTCGGATTTAGCTCTGAAACTAATAGGCCGGCAATTATAAGGTCATTAATATAGCTTATAATCTCATCATCAAATCCAATCAATTCATTAAGCCAGGTTGCTAATTGGCTCTTAGTTTTTCCGTTTTCACAAAAAACAATAATCTTATTAAGTAGATGATCGGACTTATAAGAGGAAATTAAGAAAAGGACTTTTTCTTCTTTTATATCATAATTATGTGTTAAATAGCGCCTTTCATTTTTAATGCTATAAATAGAGTTATTTGAATAATATTTTAGATTACCAATGATATCCAATGCCTCAATCTCCCGGGCTACATCAATTAATAATTGAAAATCCGGATTAATATATAGACGATCTTCTTCCAGTAAAACATATGCCGTATCTTCATGTTTGCACCAATCAAGTGAGGTAAATGCGGAAAACATGCCAAATGGAGTTGGACGAAAACACATTCTATTGAAATATTTTTGTAGAGTGAATTTTACTTTTTTATCTAGCAAATAGTAATTAAAATCATGGCGCTTTAATTCCATATAAAGGCTTTCACTGGCAAAAAATATTGCTAATTGAAAAAAATTCAGTTTAATAATATTCTCCAGTTTAGAATTGTAATCATTATAGCTCAACCTAGGAGTTCTTAAAAAGACAAATGAACTGAAACTAGCATTAATCATTTTGTGAATTGTTATTAAATCATGGCTATCAATGGGCTTATGTAAATCTTTTAAATGTTCGCGAAATTGAAATGAAAATATAGGCAGAGGCTTTAGATCTCGTATTGAAATTATTAATATTTCGACACAGCTAAATATACTAAAAGATATATTTAATAGATAGGATTAAAAAGAAGCTTTTTTCGTTTTGTATACCTGAAAACCTAAATGGTGTATATTAAAGCTGCATTGGTGTAATTATTTTTCTTTTAATATAAGGATGAGTATCTTTATATTATCAAAAGGAAATTGATTGAATTTTATAAGTGAATATCAATATAGGGTGTACCTGACTGATTTTTACTGCCTAAATATATTTAAACAAGAACTTAAACCTTATCACAATTATTATAATTTCTATCTGGAAATAAATATTGCTAAAGCAATTTAAGTTATTTCATCCCAATATTAATACTCTGTAAATCTTGATACCCCTAGAAGTATTATATAATAAACATAATATATGCTATATTATATCTAATTAATAGGATAGCAAATATCAATATGCTATTGATAGCGATAATATTGGTATTAATGCCTCCCCTATAAATAGTAATAGGCAGAGTAAACAATTATTAGCTTAATTGAAGATGATTATATAGCTGATGATTTTTATTAAATAATTCAACTAGTTTCCTGGCAGTTTCATCATATGTGTTTTTATCTAACCACATCTCGCGCGGATTTAATAATGCTTGTGATGATATGTCTGGACAGCTTTGTGGTACTGACAAATGAAAGATTGAATGCTCCTGATAATCTACAGTGTCCAACTTGCCATTTAACGCTGCATTAACCATAGCTCTGGTATTGTTAATGCTAATACGATAACCCTGTCCGTAAGGGCCTGCCGTCCAACCGGTATTCACTAACCATACTTTTACTTTATGCTCTTTTAGTTTTTTACCGAGTAGGGCAGCGTAAAATTCTGGGTGCAGTGGTAAAAAGGGTGCCCCAAAACATGCGCTGAAAGTTACTTTTGGTTCAGTAATGCCAACTTCGGTGCCGGCTATTTTCGCAGTATAGCCATTGATGAAATAAAACATTGCCTGTTCTTCGGTTAAAAGACTTATAGGTGGTAACACCCCATAGGCATCACAAGCCAGGAAAAATATGTTTTGAGGATGCCCACTTAAAGACGGTATTTTTGCATTCGGAATATATTCAAGAGGATAGCTAGTTCGAGTGTTTTCTGTAATACTTTTATCTGAAAAATCAATATGGTTTGAGTTTTTAAATAGCACCGCATTCTCTACCAATGCACCTGGTTTTATTGCGTTGAATATTTCCGGTTCGCATTCTGCAGATAGATTGATTATTTTTGCATAACAACCACCTTCAAAATTAAAAACCCCATTGTTGCTCCAACCATGCTCATCATCACCTATTAAATTACGTTGGCTATCAGCGCTTAATGTTGTTTTGCCGGTGCCGCTTAACCCGAAAAATAAGGCCGTATCTCCATTAGCTCCTTCATTGGCACTACAATGCATACTTAAAACATCATGCTCATAGGGAAGTATAAAATTTAGAGCCGTAAATACGGCTTTTTTTATTTCGCCAGTATAACCGCTGCCGCCAATTAATATGGTTTTGTGTTTGAGAGAAAGAATAGTAAAATTTTTTTGCCGGGTGTCGTCGGTAAGTGGGTTTGCTTCAAAACCAGGCGCGTGCATAATCAACCATTCGGCATTAAAGTTCTTTAGGTCATTCGCACTGGGCTCAATTAACATGTTACTTGCAAAATGATTTGACCAAGGGCTTTCATTAACAATACGTACTGATAGTTTATAGCGACTATCCGCACAGGCAAACAGGTTGCGAGCCCATATTTCCGATTTTTTATTAAGATATGAGACGAGCTTATCTTTTAATTGTAGAAAGTTACTTTCATCAATTGGATTATTAAACTTGTTCCAATCAACGCTATTTGTACTGATATTATCCTTTACTAAAAATTTATCTTCGGGACTTCGCCCCGTAAATTCTCCCGTTTTTATCAATAATGCACCAGTATCCGTCAAAGTACCTTCTCGCTTTGCAATAGTTTGCTCAACCAGTTTATCAATAGGCAATTGCTCTTGTACAAGCGTTGTGAAAAGTGGGTTATTCATACAATTATTTTATTGTAAATAGCTACATATTTATAGTGGTTGCTATTTTGGTTTATAATTTATTAAGGCATAAATAATCTCAGCCTTTTACACTACAAAGGTGAGTTGTTTGGCAGGTGTAAACCATAGGATTAGGCTAATTTGGTTAAAAGAACTTTAAAATGATATTTTAATAGTTTTAAAGTGAATTATAGTATGACGATTTGATGTTGTTTCGGTTTTTTGAACTTTATTTTATCTGAAATATAGATTCCAATACACTATCATTGTTTATTTTTAAATAATAAATGTTATTATTTTGCCTTAATAAATTGTTTTATAGCTGTTTTTGTAGTTTATTTGTTTGGCTTCATTAATTGAATTGTATTGTATTATTTACACTAAGTATATGTTTGGACTGAAAACTTTAGGGCAATTTATTATTGAAAAGCAATCGGATTTCCCTTATGCCAAAGGTGAATTATCTCGGTTATTGCGTGACATAGGAATAGCTGCAAAAATTGTTAACCGGGAGGTAAACAAGGCAGGATTGATGGATATTTTGGGTAAGGCTGGTAGTACAAATATTCAAGGTGAGCAGCAGCAAAAGTTGGATGTGTATGCTAATGATCAATTTATAAGTGCGCTTAGCAGTGGAGGGGAGTGTTGTATTGTTGCTTCTGAAGAGAACGAAGAAATAATTCGTATTGACTCGGCGGTTTCTAAAGGTGCAAAGTATATTGTTGCTATTGACCCGCTTGATGGTTCATCAAATATTGATGTTAATGTACCTATTGGAACAATCTTTTCCATCTACAGACGTAAAAATTTTGAAACACCAGCTTCGTTGGCTGATGTATTGCAAAGTGGTACGGAACAAGTAGCGGCAGGTTACATTATCTACGGTTCATCAACCATGTTAGTTTATACAACCGGAAAAGGCGTTAATGGTTTTACACTTGATCCTTCGATTGGTGAATTTTGCCTATCGCATCCAGATATGAAAACCCCGGAAACAGGCACAATTTATTCAATTAACGAAGGTAATTATGTTCACTTTCCTCAGGGAGTTAAAAAGTATATTAAATATTGCCAGGTAGAAGACAAGCAAACGCAAAGACCGTACACGTCGCGTTATATTGGTTCTATGGTGGCAGATTTGCATCGTAATTTGATAAAAGGCGGCATTTTTATATATCCTGCGACAGCATCTGCTCCTGATGGCAAATTGCGATTGGTTTATGAATGTAACCCGATGGCTTTTATTATTGAACAGGCTGGCGGGAAAGCTACAAATGGTAAAAGCCGTATACTCGACCTGCAAGTAACAGCACTGCACCAACGGTCGCAGATATTTATAGGATCCCGTAGTATGGTAGAGACGGCCGAACGATTTATGTTAGAAGCCGGGAAGTTATCATTCGCTGATATACCAGCTTTAACTATTTAACTTCGGTCATGATTAATAAAGAACTTGATAAAATTGATATTGGTATTCTGAATCTACTTCAAAAAGATGCCACAATTACTCATAAGGCTATAGCGCACACATTAAACATTTCACCTACTCCGGTTCATGTTAGAGTAAAACGGTTGGAAGATGAGGGCTATATAAAACGTTATGTAGCTATTATAGACTATAAAAAAGTTAATCGTGGCTTAATCGCCTATACACAGGTGCAGGTTAAGCCACATGCGGAGGAAAACTTAATAGCATTTTTAGATGAAGTAACTAAATTGGATGAAGTACTAGAATGCAGTCATTTAACCGGTAAATTTGATTTCTTATTAAAAATAGCTGTAAGAGATATGGATGAATACAATCAATTACTCAGAAACAAACTGGCCAAGCTACCAAAGGTTGATAACATGGAAAGCTTATTTGTAATGTCACAAGCGAAACATGAAACAGGAATAAATCTTAGTAAATAATTATCAAGATTTATTTACTTAAACTGTTAAATAGTCCCAGGCACTTTGATAACCTCCAATTGATTCTGAATAACTGATTAAATCTGTATAAACTGGCAAACGTGCCAATGTTGAGCTGTCGCCAACTATAACCAATTTTTTCTTTGCCCTGGTCATGGCCACATTCATCCTTCGGATATCGGAAAGAAAGCCAATCTCTCCATCGGGATTGCTGCGCGTCATGCTGATAATAACCATATCACGTTCCTGACCCTGAAAGCTGTCGATAGTATTTACAGATATATTAGCTGACATTTCTGAAAACAACTCTTTTAACAATCTTATCTGTCCACGGTATGGCGAGATCACCGCAACGGAAAATGGCTCAATGCCCGATAGGAAATTTGTTGTATAATTAAATACAAAGGCTGCTTCTTCAGGATTAACGATACTGGTTCCTTCGCTTTTTTCAGTAAAGCCACAACCGGCTGTGTCAATAAAAAGAAAAGGAATGTCATCATTAAAAAGTAACTCAGAAGCTACGCTACTATGTGCCCGCAATTTACCTCCATAGAACTCTTGTGATGAGAATTGCATAATGTTTTGATGCATTCTATATTGCTCATCCAATAATACCACAGCATTTGGGTGTAGCGCGACGCATTTTTCTAAAAGAGTAACATTCAAACCACCGCGTGCTGCATTACCAGATTTTATGGTAGGGGGGAGTTGTTGATGATCACCGGCCAATATTACTCGTTGCGATTTTAATATAGGTATCCAGCAAGCAGGTTCCAATGCCTGCCCGGCCTCATCAATAAATACTGTTTTAAACTTTTGTTTTCTAATCGTCCAATGATTTGATCCGGCTAGGGTAGCGGTAATAATCTGGGCTTTGTTTACAAGATCATCAATTATAAATTCTTCTGTTTTTGCAACTTCCCGCATAATTTTGTGCGCTTCATCAAACAAAGCCTTACGTTGTTCACGTTCCGCTTTGCCAAAATTGCGCTTATACTTATGCCCCATATTTTTATATTCGGATGCTAGCTTTTTTAGTTTTTTGCTTTCCTTCATATACGGATGATTGGCCATTTGACTGTCCAACGTCAAGGACATCAACTTATCAGAGACCCTGGCTGGATTACCGATCCGTAAAACATTCAATCCTTCTAACGCAAGTTTTTCGCTTAACAAATCTACTGCCGTATTGCTTGGTGCCACCACTAAAACCTGTTCAGTTTTTGCCGTTAATTTAATTGCTTGTACAAGTGTTGTAGTTTTTCCGGTTCCCGGAGGCCCATGGACAATAGCCAGGTCCTGCCCGCCTAATATTTTATTAACTGCTAAATTTTGGCTTTGATTTAAATTGGGGATCATTACATCAGAAACAGCAAAGATGGGCTCGCGTGCACCAATTAATGTGTCAACTAATCGGTTATCTTTTAATGCCGAGGCTTGTTTAAGGGCCGCCTGCATATCGTCATAACTATTATCGTCGAATAGCAATTCTACACCAAGTTTTCCCTCTCTGCTCCAATCAGGCAACTCCTCAGTAAACAGATTTATTTTTAGTCTATTGCCATTTTGATAAGATATAATCCCTTCTACTCGATACGATGGTTCATGATTTGAAAACAATACCGCCGGGCTACCAAAGCGTATTTGGGATAGAATATCCTGGTGTGACTTACGCTCGATTTCTACATTTAAATAGTCACCCCGTGACGGCTCAGTGCCGGTAATGGAGATAGGGTACCAACAAAGCCCCGCCGCCCTACGGTCGGTGATTGAAGTAGAGGAAGTAAGTTTCAAATAAGCGTCGCGATCTTCATTGCGTTCAATTTTCAATAATTCCTGCAGCTTTTTGAAATAATCCATGGGGTAGCTTAATACAGTTTTTAAAGTAGGCAGATAATAAATATTTTTATTCAGATAGTGTGAAACTCCGCTTGGTTACACAGCTATTTCCTCAACGGGGAATGACTGTTTCCTTTTTTTAGTCAGAAATTTCGCGAATCCCAACGCCACAGCAAGCGATATAATACCCTGTACTAATACGGTTGTAGGTGCGCCAATACGTTCTGATATAGCACCAATTACTACGCTGCCAAGCGGCATCATACCAAAGATAGCCATCAGTAAAATACTGATAACTCTGCCACGCATGTGTGGTGCCGATTCAGACTGAACAATAATATTAGAGACCGTAAACTGCGCAATTGCACCAAACCCGGTTAAAACTGCAAATAACATAGCTATTGGAAAGTTAATTATTTGAGAAAAACCGATTAGCCCAATTCCCATCATTATGGTACTTACAAATAGTATCCTTTTTAAATGTGTGCCCGGTTTTCGCGAAGCCAGAAAAATTGTACCTGATACCGCACCCACGCCAATAAAGCTGGTAATATATCCAAAAGTTGATGCATTGCCTTTAAATATTACTTTAGCGAATATGGGTATAACCGTGTTGTAAGGCAGTACAAATAAACTGATGATCGCGAGCATTAATATAACCAGGCCAATATCCGGTGTTTTTTTAAGATAGTTAAAACCCTCAGTAAACTCTTTTGTAATTTTTTTCTCTGATTTTTTTGGTTGATGAACAGGCAACTTCATCAAAAGCAACGAAATAATAACCGCGCCAAAGCTTGCGGCATTGAGCAGAAAACAAACACCTGCGCCAAATGCACTAAAACAATCCCCGCCAAAGCTGGCCCTAATAACTGTGCCAGGCTTGCGGTGGCTGTAGTAAGCGATAAAGCATTTGGAAGGTCGGCCTGGTCTGCAACAACATCGTGTACGAGTGCCTGCCTTGCAGGAACGTCAAAAGCATTAATTATGCCTAATATCACACTTAAAACAAGTATTGCCCACACAATAGTATGACCAGTAATTACCAATAACGCGAGCAATATGGCTTGTATCATTGATGTGATTTGCGTGATTTTTATAACCTTATAACGATCATAGCGATCAGCCGCCCCACCGCCGAAAATTGAGAATAGGAACGAGGGGAATTGTTCGGCAAATATGGTTACCCCTAAAAGAAAAGCTGAATGCGTAATAGAATACACTACCCATATAACTGCAGTGCGCTGCATCCATGTGCCAAATTGTGACACAGCTCTACCAATAAAATAAAGCGTGTAATTAACGCTGCGGAATGCCCTGAGTACAGTAAAGTCGCTAATTTTTTTCATTGTAGATATTAAGGGACAAAAAAAGTGAAAATATAGCGTAATACAGAAGCGAAAATTTAATTGTTGTATTGATATAATATTTCGATAGCATATATTATCGTTCACAAGGTGACTTGTTAATTTTCGAACAGGTACCCACTGTAAGCTAAACCTTTGGCTACACTTTTAAAATTATCTCCTGAATTTATGTTAACATGTGGAAACCTGGTTTTAAATAGTTTTTGAATACTACTCACCATAGATGTACCTCCGGTTAAAAACAGACTGTCGATATTTTGTGGATCGATACCATTTTGTAACATAAATTCATCCAGATAATTTGCAATCCTATTCACATCTTTCTCGATAATCTGTTCGTAATCAGGCAACGAAATCTCCTCATTAATGTTGATATCCATATTTCGATATTTAAAGATGGCAGTATCTGTATTTGTAAGCGTGATTTTTGTTTTTTCGATAGATTGAAACACTGAATAACCTAAATTATTTTCAATAAGCGTTATTAGATTTTTGAACTCAGAGTTATTCCCCGAAAAATAATAATAATCTTCTATGTCTTTTCTAACACGTAAACCATTAAAAAAGTTCATGTGCTCCCAGGAGCAAATGTTTGCAAAAAGCGATTTGGGCACTGTCAATATCTTGCCCGGAGTAGCTTCATATTGGGTATTCTTACCGAAGTAGGGTGTACCTTTCTCCCACATAAAAGCTGAATCGAAACTATCTCCACCTATATAAATCCCGCCATTGGCTATCATATCATTCTTTCTGTCTTTACTTCCAACTTTTTCGGGATCAAGCACTAAATAAGTGAAATCTGTTGTGCCTCCGCCAAGATCTGCTACTAATACATTTTCTTTTTTTACGAGACTTTTTTCATAGGCGAAAGCCGCTCCGATAGGTTCAAATTGAAAGCGTATGTCAACAAAGCCGGCAATTTCTGCGGCTTTATGTAACCTAGTCTGAGCTAACGTATCTTTTTGCACGTTATTGTCGTCAAAAAAAACCGGTCTACCTATTATTGCTTTTCTACAATCTTGTCCGATCAATTTATCTGCGCGATCTTTCAATTCCTTTAAAATGATAGCTACAAGGTCGGAAGCGCTATATTTTTTATTATGTATACGAGTTTCTGAGAAACTGCTTCTCGATAATATTTGCTTAACAGATTTGATAAAACGTCCTTTCATATCATCCTGTAGGTAGGCAGCTATGGCTTCTTCGCCTACAACATAATTTGAGGTACTGCCTGCATTGAATTGATGGTAGAAGTAAATGAGCGAAGGAATAATGATAGTATAATGGATTTCATTAGATTCTTCGTCGTAAATTGCCAAAGCCGAATTGGTTGTTCCAAAATCAATTCCGTATAAAAACCTTTTCATAAAATCGAGTGTTAGACAACAAAAATTTTAGGGGCGGCGAAGATATTTAAAAATAGATTAGAAAGGAAATTGAGTTTTGATAAATTGAGTTTGTGTAGACTTTAATCTATATGTATTATTTCTTATGTTTTTTAGGGAAAATTATAAAAGCAAGTTAATAATTATTTTTTCGCTCTTTAAAATTCTACTTTAGCGGCATAAACTTAATATTAAAATACGTTCTATTGAAGAAAACCTTTTAATGCGAGAATTATTAAATTGTTTACATGTCCGTTTTATAGCTCTTAAAATCGGCTTATTTTTGTTATTCTTTCATATAATAGGGGCGCAGGCCCAGGGCTTGATGTTTAACTCAAACGACAGTCTGCTAAACAAACGAACATCTTACGATGTCTTCAGTATACACCCTCAATTATTTCAAGATCGTTTATCAATTAACTTTGACCTTTCACTTTGGGATAATAAAAATCTTGGCTATATATTTAATCTAACCGGGAAAAATAATTCATATAGTTTAAGTTATTTATATTTTAACGGGGCGGCTTATTTAAATTTTAATATCGACAGAAAAAGCAATAAGCTGAAAATACCTATTCAAACATCACAACTGCATAAGCGTAAATGGATAAAAGTGAAGGTAGATTTTGACCTAAAAGCAGATAATGTAAAGATTTATATTGACAATCAACTATATCAGGCTAGCGGTTTATGGTTAGAAGATACTATTACAGCAAAATTAATATTTGGCAAAAACCAATATTACATGGAAGTGCCGGATATGGCTATCAAGAATTTGGTAGTTGAAAATAGTCAAAAAAGCTTCACGTTCCCACTAGATGAGTCTGTTGGAAATATAGTTCATAACAATAATGGTGAAGAAATAGGATTAGTCGACAATCCGGTATGGCTAATTAATGATTCATACTACTGGAAGCTTAACTATGAACATACTTTTAAGCAAGTAGCAGGATTGAATTTTACCACGGTTGGTCAAAAACTATTCATATATACTAGAGATTCGTTAATTGTTTATGACAGTGAAAAGAGTAACGCTGTTTCTACGGCCTTTAAAAAGCGGGCTCCGGTAGCGATGTTATTGGGTAAAAGTATATTTAACGCCAGAGAGGATAAATGCTATATCTACGAAGCCTTTAATGTGCCACCAGGCACGCCCAGTATAGCCAGCCTTGATATGAAATCAATGACATGGGAAGCGATAGGCAAGGCACAGTTTATTGGGCAAAGACATCATCACAATATTTTTTACAACAAAACTCAGGATAGTCTTTATCTTTTTGGTGGTTACGGCCTTTATACTTATTATAATAATTTTTTTAAATACAATCGGAATAATGATAAATGGCAAAAAACTATTTTTAAAGGAGACACTATTACGCCTCGGTTTTTCTCGGCAGTAAGTAATGTTAACGATAATAACGAGGTTTATTTATTTGGCGGCTATGGGAACGAATCTGGCAGCCAGGTTGTAGGGGGCAGGCAATATTATGATTTATATTGTATCAACCTAAAAACACATATAATAAAAAAGATCTGGAATATTCATCCGAATGAGGTTTTCGTGCCTGCAAATAACCTTGTATTATCAAGTGACGGCAAATACTTTTACGCATTATGCTATCCACACGAAATATTTAAAACAAATATAAAACTGTATAAGTTTTCAATTAAAGATGGTTCATATCAAATTGTAAGTGCGCCAATACCTGTTGTTTCAGAGCGGATTGAAAGTGATATTAATTTGTTTCTCAATAACAAAACCAATCAATTGCTTTGTACTATTCAGGAATTTATTGATCCCAATAATTCTATTATAAAAATATATTCACTTTCGTATCCGCCGGTAAGTGCCGCAAGCTATTCGCAATTTCATAAATGGCAAATTAAACATTGGTTCAAGTTAATATACATTGTGCCATTATTAGCTGCTATATTATTAATATTTGTGCTAATATGGTTGTATAAAAAGAAAATTCGGAGGAATATTATCCCGGTTATTGATGAGTTTGAAGATGAATTACCAGATAGAAAAAAAATAGATGAACGCAAAATAAATGCAGTTTATTTATTGGGTGAGTTTATGGTATTTGATAAAAAAGGCAGGGATGTCACATATCTGTTTAGTCCCAAAATTAAAAAGTTATTTATCCTGATATTATTGTATAGCAAAGAAAATAATGGCATTTCCTCCAAGAAAATATCACAATTACTCTGGCCCGATAAGGATGTTGCTAAAACTAAAAACATTAAAGGGGTCACATTTAATCACTTAAGAAGCGCAATGTGCGATATTGATGGTATTGAACTTACCCTTTTAAATGATATTTACTTTTTTAGTACTGATGAGGCATTTTACTGCGATTATTATATCGTTTTGGAGATATTTAAAAAAGGCAGTGAAGGGCAGCAGACAATTGATAATTATTTACAAATGATTAACCGTGGTTCATTTTTAAGCAGTATGACTGATATGTGGCTGGACGGTTTTAAATCAGATTTTGAAGAACTATTGTTGAATCAGCTATTGCCTCTACTTGATAAATTATACGCTGAAGAGAATTACAAACTATTATTAGAAATAAGCAGGCTGATATTAAACGTGGCTGTTTTTAATGATACTGCATTAAAATACCAGTTAAAAAGCTACAGAAGAATAAAAGGTATTGATTATACCAAAAAAATATATGAACAGTTTGTAACCGAATACAAAAAATCGTTAGGCGTTGATTATGCAGTTAGCCTAGATAAAATCTTACACTAAGTACTTTATAGTAATCTTAATTACTCTACTACATTAAAAATTCCACTATGTGTACATAATGTGTACAATGGATTTAATGTAATCTTTACTTTATCACGTTTTATATCGTATAGCAGCTTAAATTACTTATTGGGTGAATAATTTAAGGGGATTAATAATATTATTTGCTTATTAACCCATTTTTTAACCCTTATTTTAATACTATCCAACCTATCATTGTGTAATAACCAAGTGATCAACCCGGAAAATAGCCGTTCTGGCTTTCGGTAGGTAGTCACAATTATAAACCAATAACCAAACTTATTATGAAGAAAATTTTTACTAGTTATGATCGAGTCGTTACACTATGGTCGGCGAAACTAAAAATTATTAACTCGCCACGACTTGTTTTGTTGGTGTGCCTTTTAATATTCTCCACATCAGTTTTTGCCCAGGGATCAAAAGTACAGGGCACAGTTTTAGATGAAAAAGGTAACTCGATGCCTGGTGTAAGTGTTGCTATCAAAGGAACAAATTACGGGACCGTTACTGATGTTTCTGGCAATTTTTCAATTAATGCAGATAAGGGAAGCACCTTGGTTTTTAGCTTCGTTAGTTACAATAGAAAAGAAATTATTGTTGGCGAACAGAAAACTTTAACAATTAAGCTAATTCCTTCATCTTCAAACCTAGATGAGGTTGTGGTAGTAGGTTACGGCACACAAAAAAAGGTATCTCTTACTAGCGCGGTATCATCAATTAGCGGGCAGGATATAGTCACTACCAAAAACGAAAATGTTGAAAACATGCTGACAGGTAAAGTTGCCGGCTTACAAGTGGTACAAAATACTGCAGAACCCGGTGATTTTTCAAATAATATTTCGATACGCGGAATGGGCAATCCATTAATTGTAGTTGACGGTGTAGAAATGCCCGATTTTTCTGTTACTGGTGGTAATGGCGATAATAATGTTGGCACAAGCAATATATTATCAAGGTTAGATCCAAATGATATTGAAAGTATTTCGGTTTTGAAAGATGCTGGTGCTTCCATTTATGGTGTTAAAGCTGCTAATGGGGTAATTTTGGTTACAACCAAAAAAGGAAAAGCCGGTTCGCTTCAACTTACTTATTCAGGTACGTTTGGTTCACAGGTACCTTCAGGCTTGCCTAAACCGGTTAACGCTACTCAATATATGACACTTGTTAACCAAGAGGATCTGCATAATTCCAATGGTGGGATACTAAGCTATACTCCGGCAGATTTTGCAGCTTATGCCGATGGCAGCAAACAAAGTACAGATTGGTACGATGCGGTTTTCAAAAAATCGGCAATGCAGGAGCAGCATAACCTAACAGCAACCGGTGGGAATGAAAACACAACGTATTTGTTAAGTGCAGGATTTCTTGATCAGGATGGTATTTTAACCAGTAATGATCTTAATTACAAACGTTATAATGTGCGCTCAAATGTTACCAGTAAAATAGGTAAAAACATTACAGTTAACTTAAATATGAGTGCTATAATGGATCAGAAAAATTCTCCGGCACAATCTTTTTGGTACACAACCCGGGAAACCTGGAGAGAATTACCCACCCAAACAATTTATGCCAACAATAATCCTTCGTATTTAAGTGATGGTATAGTTGATGGCGGAAACCCGGTAGCTTACGAAAACTCGGATATTAATGGTTACTCTACACAAAATAATAAATTTTACAACGGTTCGCTTAGTGTTGATTATAAGCTGCCTTTTGTTGATGGGCTAACTTTGAAGGGTCTTTACAGCTATAACGATCAGATACAGGACAATAAACTATACCAGATAGCTTATAATCTTTACACATATGATGGTGCTACACAGGCTTATAACCCGACGCTGTATAATTCGCCAGGCTTTGTACAAAGGCAGTATTATGATTATACGCAAACCACTGATCAGTTATCACTTAATTATGCGCATACTTTTGGGGGCATACACAATGTAAGTGCATTATTGCTTTATGAAGGTAACGGGCAAAGTGGTGATAACTTTGCCGCATACAGGCAACTTGCAATACCCGTTGATCAGATTATTGCAGGTAATAGCCTTAATCAAAATGCAACACAGGATGCAAACGGATTGTATCAATATGCGACCAACTCTATTGTGGGGCGGGCTACTTATGATTTTAAAGGTAAATATTTAGCCGAGTTCAGCTTTAGGGATGATAAATCATCTAAGTTCGCGCCAAATCAGGGATGGGGATTTTTCCCATCTGCTTCATTAGGATGGCGTGTATCCGACGAGGACTTCTGGAAAAACTCTTCTACATTATCGTTTATTGATAATTTAAAATTCCGCGCTTCGTATGGTACGTTAGGGGATGATGGGCCATTATATTATCAATTCCTTAGCGGTTATAATTATCCGGCAACCGGTTCAAATAACCAAGTGCCTACTGGGTCTGTATTTAATAATACATTTTTAAATTCTGTGCAAAGTAAAGGGTTGCCAAATCCAAATATCACATGGTCAACTTCACATACTTTTGATGTTGGTGCTGACATTGATATGTGGAAAGGCTTGTTAGGTATTACTTTCGATTATTTTATACGTAATAGAACAGGCTTATTGGCAACCTCAATATTACAGGTGCCTGATGTACTTGGTACTCCTCTGCCACAAGAAAATATTAATGGCGACAGAACCAAAGGTTTTGATTTTGAGATAACACACAGAAGTCATATTGGTAAGTTCAGCTATAATGTAAAAGGTGCATTTTCGTACACCAATACTATGAATACCAGCTATGCAGAATCAAAGCAGGGTAATTCATATCTTGATTGGTTAAATAATCTGGCAAACAGGAATCAAGGTATCCAATGGGGAACAAGTGGAGCAGGACAATATCAAAATTATGGGCAAATACTTAACAGCCCTACTTTTGTTAATCGCAACACAGTTGTTGGCGATTATATTTACCAGGATTGGAATGGCGATGGTCAGATAGATGGAAATGATAATCACCCAATTGCTTATGGCGGTAACCCTAATGGCACACCATTAATACCTAAAGTAACTTACGGCCTTACTATTGGCGGCGCATATAAAGGATTTGATATTAATTTATTGTTCCAGGGGACTGCAATGTACAGCGTTTCCTACATTGAGCAATTAAACATACCGCTATGGGGTGGGGGTAGCGCTTTAACACAATTTTTAAATGATTACCATCCGGCTAATCCTAATGCCGATCCGTATAATCCAAATACTATTTGGGTGCCCGGCCATTTTGCGTACACAGGTACTACCGCCAACACCAATTCAACATTTAATTTTCAGAACGCAGCTTATTTGAGGCTTAAAAGTGCTGAACTAGGCTATACATTACCCGGGAAATTTTTATCACAGATAGGGGTTAAAGGGGTGCGGATATTTACAAATGGCTATAATTTGTTTACCATAACCAATGTTAAATACGTCGATCCGGAGCACCCATCCGGCACGTACGGGTATCTATATCCACTTGATAAAATATATAACGTTGGTTTAAATGTTAAATTCTAATTGAAAAAATCATGAAAAAATATAAATATATATTATTAACACTATTAATTTTGAGTGTAACGGCTTGCAGAAAGCTCGATATACCACCAAAAAACATAATTGAGGATGCGGATGTGTTTTCCAGTTCGGCAGGCATCCAGGCTTATATGGCACGCTTATATAGCGAGTTGCCTATTGAAGATTTCAGATACTCGCCACAAAGAGGATTAAACTTCTTTTGGATTATCAGCCCAACCCCTGCTACTACAGGTGAAGCCCTTAGCCGCGATCAAACAAGTTCTATGCAGGAAAATTTTGGAGGCTGGAGCTGGGATATATGGGGCGGCTCTTATACTGTAATACATGATTGCGATTATTTTATTCAAACACTGCCATCGTATGCAAAAAATTTCACTACTGCACAGGTAAATGCCTGGTTAGGTGAGGCCTATTTTGTACGTGGCATGACTTATTTTGGATTGGTAAAACGCTTTGGAGGGGTGCCAATTGTAAATAAAACATTAAACTATGTTGTAGGTACAAGTACTGATGAATTAAAGGTACCCCGTTCTTCAGAACAAGCTGTTTGGGATCAGGTAGCCAGCGATTTTGATTTCGCTATTGCTAATTTGCCTGCTGTAAATACTGATGATGCTGATGGCAGCAGGGCAAATAAATATGTTGCCGCGGCGTTTGAATCAAGAGCAATGTTATATGCAGGTACTACTGCTAAATATAACACCACTACCTTATTTGATGCGAATCATAATGAACTTTGCGGAATGCCTGCTAGCCTGGCAAACGGCTATTTTCAAAAAAGTTACAATACTGCTGTAATGCTCGATGGCGTGTATGGCCTTTATCTGTCGGCATGGAGCGCTACCGATAAAAATGCTCAATACCAAAATTTTGTAAACCTGTTTTCTGATGCCTCAAGTAAAGAAAATGTATTTGTAAGGGAATACCAATATCCAAATTCTGTTCATGGTTATGATGCTTATAATGTGCCCCGCCAATTAATTGGGCCGAACGGATACTCATCAGAAGTAAACCCGACATTAAACTTTGTGGAGATGTTTGATGGTATACCTAAAAATGCGGATGGTACGATCCAAAATCTTAACTCCAGCGGACAATATAATTTATATACAAATACAATGGATCTGTTTGCAAATGTTGAGCCAAGGCTAAGGGCCACAGTTATTTTGCCGGGAGATGTGTTTAAAACACAAAGTATTGAGATCCGCCGTGGTATTTACACCGGCAGCGCCTCTGCAGGTATTAATCCTTTATTACCTGCGGGTTCAAGGTCACAATATCCAACCGGCAATCTGGTAACTTCTTCAACCGCATCACAAACACCTTACGCATTGCCTGGCGGAACCTTGATGAATCCCGCTGGGTTGAGCGGAATTTTTACGGGTGACCAAACCTGTGCCATCTCGGGTTTTTCCATCAGGAAATGGCTTAATCCTAATTTACCAACATCGCAAGTGCTTGAAAACAATGAAACGCAAACCTGGATAGAGATGCGTTATGCCGAAGTATTGTTAAATCGTGCCGAAGCTGCTTACGAATTATATACTGCTGGCCAAGCAGGTACTATCAACTATCAGCAGGATGCCTTTGATGATATTAACCAAATACGCTCCAGAGCGGGTGCAACTTTATTATCTAACGCTGGTGCAATGACCATTGATAGCATACGTATAGAAAGAAGAAAAGAACTTGCATTTGAGAATAAAACCTATTGGGACTTGAAAAGATGGCGGACATTTGCTAAGGAACAAAACGGAACTATCTACAGGATATTAATGCCATTTTATTCATCACAGACCGGCAAATATTTCTTTGATGCCCGTACTGATGAGCGTAACGATGTTTACACTTATGACCCAAGATGGTATTATGAACAAATACCACAAGGCGCAATATCAAAAAGCACAAATTTAGTTCAAAACCCAGGTTATTAATTGTATTAAAACATGAAAAGACTATTTTATTATATCGCATTATGCCTGGTAGTGATTGCAGGCACTTCATGCAGCAAGATTGATAATTATCCGGCCCCGTCTGATACTATAAACGGGAGCACGATTGATGAAGTAACAGGTGCTACAGTACAAACAGAAGTAGGGGGCGGAGGCACCCGCGTGGAATTGCTTGAAACAAGTTACAGCAGCAACCCCGTGCCTATTTATTTTCAATCGATGCAGGATGGTACATTTAATAACACTAAAGTATTCGCTGCAACCTATAAAGTTTCAGTTCAGGGTCCGTTTGTGCCACTTATACAAACTGATAGCGTGGGTAATGTTTTAACAGACTCCAGCAAAACCATTGTTTTGAAAAATACGGCAACTTTAAATTTCAAGGTTCAACCTTTTTTAAGGGTGGAATGGGTTGGCAAGCCGGTATTTAATGCTGATAGTACTGTTACAGTACAAGTTAAAATTACACGGGGTACCAATAATCCTAATTATCAGCAGCCAATAACTGATGTTAACCTGTACGTATGTAATACGCATTACGATGCTAATAACAATTATGATCCAAGGTATTCAACATTAACCTCGTACAGCGGTACATCAGGTAATAGTATTTTAGGTCAAGTCATTACAATAACCACCACAGGCGGGGCTTTGCCAGCACAGGATGTATTTTTCCGGGTTGGGGCGAGGATCAACGCAGTGTATGATGAATATAACTATAGTACTCCTGTAGGCCTTACTTATCCGTAATTTCTTTTATCAGGGAGGGTTTTCAGCCCTCCCTGATAAAAGAACGATCATCAAATAACAAAAACACCTATGAAAAAAACTATCCTTTTTTGCGGACTAATAACTATCTCATGTGTCGGTTTCGGTCAAAACAACTCATCTGTTACTAATGAACCGATACAAAAAACAGCTTTTCAAACAAGCATCGGTTGGATACCACAAATTGATGTCCGCTCAGACGTCGCCATTGTATATGGCACGAATGATAGGAAAGGTGAGACATTTGAACAACGTGTAAAATCATGGCGCGACCGCGGCTATCAAACCGCTTTTATGACGGGTATTGCATGGGGATCATACTATGATTACTTTCTGGGTAAATGGGATGGAAAAAATCACTTGGGGATTGGCCAAGTAACGCAAAAAGGGGATACTATTTTCCATGGTAGAAACATGCCTTATGTGGTGCCGGTACAATCATTTATTGATTACATAAAAACCGCCGTAGTTAAAAGAGTTATTGATGCAGGCATAATTAACATCTTTCTAGAAGAACCAGAGTTTTGGGCCAGGTCAGGCTATAGCCAACCTTTTAAGGATGAGTGGCAAAAATATTACGGTTTCCCTTGGCGACCGCAAGATGCCTCTGCTGAGAATACTTATCTATCAAGCAAATTAAAATATCAACTATTTTATAATGCCATAAAACAGGTTTCAAACTACGCCAAAGCTTACGGCAAGAGTAAAGGTAAAAATGTTAAAGTTTATATAGCCACACACTCGCTTGTAAACTATTCTTCATGGCAAATTGTAAGCCCTGAGGCTAGCTTGGCAACATTGCCCAGCATTGATGGCTATATAGCACAGGTTTGGACAGGAACATCGCGCGAGCCAACTTATTACAATGGCTTGGAAAAGGAAAGAGTATTTGAAAATGCCTTTCTTGAATATGGCTCAATGGTATCTATGACCGCACCCACAGGCAGGAAATTATTCTTTTTAACCGATCCGGTAGAAGACTGGCCGCGCAATTGGGTAGATTATAAACAAAACTATCAGGCAACCTTCACAGCAGAATTATTATTCCCAATGGTAAATAGTTACGAGGTAATGCCGTGGCCTGAACGTATCTACACTCATCCGTACAAACTGGCTAATAGCGATTCAAGCGTGCTGATACCTAAATATTATTCAACCCAAATGCAGGTAATGATAAATGTATTGAATGATATGCCTTTGTCACCAAACAAAGTGAGCGGAATAAATGGAATAGGTGTGCTGATGAGTAACTCACTAATGTTTCAACGTTTTCCAACACACAATGGTTTTGAAGATCCGCAGTTCTCAAACTTTTACGGTCAAACCCTGCCGCTTTTAAAGCGTGGTATTCCGGTGCAAACCGTACATATGGAAAACCTTGCTTATTCTAATACGCTTAAAAATATCAAAGTGTTAGTGATGAGTTATTCAAATATGAAACCTAATAGCCCACAGGTACACCAGTATATAGCCAATTGGGTAAAACAGGGTGGTGTTTTGATCTATTGCGGCAGGGATAATGACCCGTATCAAAGCGTAATGGAATGGTGGGATACTAAGGGAAATAAATATACTGCTCCATCACAACATCTTTTTAAACTATTGAATATTGATACTGCAGATAATAAAAATGGCTATAAGGTTGGTAAAGGTAGAGTTTACGTTGTTAGGCAAAACCCTAAAGAATTTGTGCTGCAGGCAAATAATGATGATAATTACGTGAAATTGGTAAAACGGGCTTATGAAAAAGATGCTCACGCAGGTAAAATATCTTATAAAAATAGTTTGTATCTTGAAAGAGGACCCTATGATATTGTTTCAGTGATGAACGAAAATGCAGATAGCAAGCCCTATATGATAAAAGGGCCGGTTATTGATCTTTTCGATCCGCAATTGCCGATTTTAGCCCAAAAAATGGTACCCCCCGGTGAACAGTCATTATTGTATGACCTGAACCGTGTAGTCAACAAAAAGCAACCGAAAGTGTTAGCTTCAGCATCAAGAATATACGATGAACAAATACAGGCTGATGGTTATTCTTTTATAGCAAAAAGCCCAATAAATACCGCAAACAGTATGCGTATATTGTTGCCCGCACAACCAACAAATACCAAAATTACCGATAGCTCAGGAAAAATCATTATTGATGTTAAATCTTTATGGGATGTAGGTACGCATACATTATATTTGGGATTTGATAACAGCCCGGATGGCATAAAGGTTAATTTAAAATGGTAAGTTCTAAATTTCCGCCAATCTATATAACAATACTAAATGGGCTATCGCCTGAAAACAAACTATTTGATGAAAAAAATATTCTTTATTGCATTAACCTTTTTACCTTTTATAACATCAGCCCAGGCAAATAAACAAGCTGATCTTACCGATTATGTAAACCCGCTGATGGGAACGGCATCTAAACCCATCATGTCAAACGGGAATACCTATCCTGCTATTGCTGTTCCCTGGGGGATGAATTTTTGGACGCCACAAACTGGAAAAATGGGCGACGGTTGGCAATACACCTATGATGCCGATAAAATACGAGGCTTTAAACAAACGCACCAGCCATCTCCATGGATGAATGATTATGGTATGTTTTCTGTATTTCCTGAAACTGGAAAAGTGATCATCGACGAGAATAAACGTGCCAGCTGGTTCTCGCACAAAGCCGAAATAGCTAAACCTTATTATTACAGTGTTTACCTGGCAGATTATAACGTAACCACTGAAATTACACCTACAGAACGGGCGGCAAATTTCAGGTTCACGTTTCCTAAAAGTGATAGCTCACATATTTTGATAGATGCTTTTGATAAAGGTTCATATGTAAAGATCATCCCTGAAACGCATGAAATAATAGGTTATAGCACTAAGAACAGTGGCGCCGTGCCGGATAATTTTAAAGATTATTTTGTTATTTATATTGATAAGGATTTTACCGGCGATATATGGCATGATAAAGATATTGAGGAAAATGCATTAGAATATAAAGGTGATCATGCGGGCGCTGTTATCAGCTTTAAAACTACTAATGGCGAGAAAGTGCACATGCATGTTGCGTCATCCTTTATTAGCATCGAGCAAGCTGAACTGAATTTAAAACGCGAACTGGGAACCGACAGCTTTGAGATAACGGAACAAAAGGCCAAAGCTGTATGGAATAAAACCCTAAACCACGTGCAGGTTGCAGGCGGTACTATAGACCAGATGCGCACCTTTTATTCATGCCTGTACCGCATGCTTTTCTTCCCTAATCGTATGTACGAAGTTAATAGGAAAGAGCAGGTTGTGCATTACAGCGTTTACAATGGTAAAGTAATGCCGGGTTACTTATTTGCCGGCACGGGTTTTTGGGATACGTTCAGGGCTTTATATCCATTCCTGAATCTCGTTTATCCATCCATCGTTAAAGAAATGCAGATGGGTTTGGTAAACGATTATAAAGAGGGTGGCTGGCTGCCTGAATGGTCTAGTCCGGGTTATGCAGATTGTATGGTGGGTAACAACTCAGCATCGGTAGTTGCTGAAGCTTATGTAAAAGGGCTTCGCGGTTACGATATCGAAACTTTATATAAAGCATTGATACATGGAGCCAACAATACTGGGCCAAACGCTACTGGCCGCATCGGTATTGACTATTATAATACACTAGGTTATGTGCCTTACGACGTAAAAATTCATGAAAATGCTGCCCGTACACTAGAATATGCTTATGACGATTTCTCAATATACACATTAGGCAAAGCGCTTGGCAAGCCCGCCTCCGAGATCGACATTTACAAAAAACGAGCGATGAACTACAAAAATCTGTTTGACCCAAGCACAAGATTAATGCGTGGTAAAAATAAGGACGGTTCATTTGAAAAACCTTTCAATCCATTTAGATGGGGGGATGCCTTTACTGAGGGTAACAGCTGGCACTATACCTGGGGCGTTTTCCAGGATGTTCAAGGGTTAATCAATCTAATGGGTGGCAAGCAAAATTTTGTTGCCAAACTTGATTCGGTATTTACCCTGCCACCAATATTTGATGATAGCTACTACGGATATACTATACATGAGATTAGAGAAATGCAGGTTGCTGATATGGGGCAATACGCGCACGGCAACCAACCTATACAACATATGATTTATTTATATGGATATGCAGGTGAACCATGGAAAACTCAATATTGGGCTCGTGAAACGATGAACAGAATGTATAAAGCAACACCCGACGGCTATTGCGGCGATGAAGACAACGGGCAAACATCTGCATGGTATGTGTTTTCCGCTATGGGCTTTTATCCGGTGTGCCCGGTTAGTACCCAATATGTATTAGGTGCCCCATTGTTTAAGAAAATAACGGTTAATTTAGAGAATGGTAAAAAGCTTATTGTCAACTCCCCTAAAAATAGCGAGGATAATAAATATGTAAATGGTATGACTTACAATGGCAAACCTTACGACTTAAATTGGGTCGGTCACCTGGCTTTAATGCAAGGAGCTGTTATTAATATGGATATGACCGCTCAACCCAATAAACAAAGAGGTATAAAAGCAGCAGATGTTCCTTATTCTTTATCAAATGAAAAATATCACCTCGATTTATAAGTGCAATAACTATATGAATAAGTTAGGTTTATTACTCCTATTAACTTTTTTAAGTACAAGTGTATTTGCACAAATTGAAAAAGCGCCGGCCTATCCGTTAATTACGCATAATACCTATTTCAGTATATGGTCTTTTTCCGATACATTGAATACCTCTACCACCCATCATTGGACCGGGAAAGATCAATCGTTGCTTGGTTTTATTAAGGTAGATAATAAAATGTACCGCTTTATGGGAAAAGAACCTGAAGTTTTTAAAACAATCCTTCCGGCCGCTGATGAAACCCATTATCATGTAAAATATACCGAAACCGAACCTAAAGGCGATTGGACCGCGATGCAATACAATGCCGCCGAATGGAAAGATGGCCTAGCACCGATAGGTACCGATGAAAACATAGATAAAACCATTTGGAAAACGCATGATATTTGGGTTAGGCGCATATTTTCCGCATCAAATGTTGGTGATATTAATAAACTGATCCTGAAGCTGTCGCACGATGATGATATAGATGTTTATTTAAATGGGGAAAGGATCTATCAAAAAGTTGGTGTTACCAACGATTATGGCCTGGTGCCTATTACTAACACATTAAAAAATGGCCAAAATATTTTAGCTATACATGTTATTAATACGGGCGGTGGTTCCAGGCTGGATATCGGGCTGGTTGACATGGTAAAGAAAAAATCGCGGCAGATAGAACCGGCCAAACAAACCAATGTTGATATTAATGCTACACAAACCATATACAATTTTAAATGTGGCGATGTAGATCTGCAGCTTACATTTACTTCGCCATTATTATTAAATGACCTGGCGTTATTATCCAGGCCGGTATCTTACATCTCCTATAAAGTAAAATCAAATGATGGCAAGGCACATCATGTAAAAGTGTTTTTTAGTGCGTCAGCAGATATTGCCCGCAATAATCCTTCTCAGCAGGTAATTGCCGAAAAAGTTGTTTCATCGGGCTTATCTATGTTGAAAGCAGGTACAGTTGAACAACCCATTTTGAAAAAAAGCGGCGATGATGTACGGATAGATTGGGGATATATGTATTTAGCCTCACCAAAAAATAATGGAGCCATGCAATATACCAGCAGCAGTATCGAGGCAGTGGGTTCTTTTGTCAATAATGATAGTAAAACAACGGTTAAACGAGGTACAGATATTGTTTTAAATACCGTGATACAATTTGGCGTTGTTGGTAAGGCGCCGGTAGAGAAATTTATAGAAATGGGTTATGATGATATTACCCCGATCCAATATTTTCATACCAATTTAAAACCGTGGTGGCAAAACGCGCAGCAAAAAACGTTTCTACAGGTATTAACAGCTTCGGCTACGGAATATCCATCTGTAATAAAACGATGCCAGGCATTTAATACTTCGATGTACAGTGATGCTGTTAAAGCAGGAGGAGAGAAATACGCCAAATTATGTGCGCTGGCATATCGCCAAAGTATTGCAGCGCATATGCTGGTAAAAAGTCCGCAAGGCAAGTTGCTATGGCTATCTAAGGAAAACTTTAGTGGTGGCTTTATCAATACAGTTGACGTAACGTATCCATCGGCACCCTTGTATCTAATTTACAACCCTAAATTACTGGAGGGAATGCTTAATGGTATTTTATATTTTAGTGAAAGCGGCAAATTTAACAGGGATTATGCAGCACATGACTTGGGGGAATATCCACTGGCCAATGGCCAATTATATGGGGAGGGTATGCCGGTTGAGGAATCGGGTAATATGATTATTTTGATAGCGGCCATTGCAAAAGCGGAAGGCAATGCTGACTATGCTAAATTACATTGGAAAACATTAAGCAAATGGGTTAATTATTTAGTTGACGAAGGATTTGACCCTAAAAATCAGTTATGTACGGATGATTTTGCCGGTCATCTTGCACGTAACTCCAATTTATCAGTTAAAGCCATAGTTGGTATTGCCTGCTATGCGCAACTAGCCGATCAATTAGGTGAGGAGGAAACAGCGACTAAATATCGTGAGATAGCTAAAGGAATGGTTAGTAAATGGATAAAGTTATCAGGCGACGGTGACCATTCCACTTTAACATTTGAAAACCCAGGTACCTGGAGTCAAAAATATAACATGGTTTGGGATAAAGTACTAGGGCTTGACCTTTTCCCGCAAGAGGTTTATGAAAAGGAAATTAAATTCTATCTAACCAAACAAAATGAATTTGGATTGCCATTAGACAGCCGTAAAACCTACACAAAATCTGATTGGATAATGTGGAGTGCAACCTTGGCAAGTAACCGAAAAGATTTTGAGGAATTAACCGACCCAATTTACAAATATGCTACAGAGACCCCAACCCGCGTACCACTAAGCGACTGGCATGAGACAACCGATGGTAAACAAGTTGGTTTTCAGGCAAGGAGCGTTGTGGGTGGATATTTTATGAAAATGTTAGATGAAAAGATGTCTGCTAAAAAATAAATAAAGGATTTTATCCTTTCGTATGGGTAACTGGTATAAAAAAAGAAAGGCTATTAAACAATAGCCCTTCTTTTTTATACACTAAATTTTTATGAGATCATCCTGTTATTTAAATCATTTAAAAAACCGAACTTTGAATTAAGTGTTGTAACAACTAAATTTAAATATAATGGAAATTGGAGTAGATAGCTTTGCCTCGGCGATGTATGGCAGTAACTCGTTAAGTAGTGTTGATGCGATGGAACAGTTATTGGACAGAATAGCGTTTGCTGACGAAGCGGGACTTCATGTTTTTGGGATAGGTGAACATCATAAAAAAGAGTTCCTGGATTCGGCTACGGCGGTGATCCTGGCTGCAGCTGCTGCCCGAACCAAACGTATCCGCTTAACCAGCGCTGTCACGGTATTAAGCGCCGCTGACCCGGTGCGTGTATACCAAAGCTTTGCTACACTTGATCTTATTTCTAAAGGTAGGGCAGAATTGGTGGTTGGTCGCGGTTCATCTATAGAAGCTTATCCATTGTTTGGCTTTAGCCTGAATGATTACGATGCATTGTTTAGAGAAAAGCTTGACTTGTTGCTTAAAATACGCGACCATGAGTTTGTAAGCTGGTCGGGCAAGTTTAGGCCGACTTTAGATAACCAACCGGTTTACCCAAGATCGTTACAAGAAAAATTACCCATTTGGCTAGGTGTAGGCGGCACACCGGAATCATTTGCGAGAGCTGGAACGTTGGGGCTGCCTTTAATGGTGGCTGTTATTGGTGGCGAAACGCATCGCTTTCGCCCATTGGTTGATCTTTATCGTCAAGCCGGGCAGAGGGCAGGATTTAAACCGGAACAATTAAAGGTAGGTTTGCATTCACCTGGCTATGTTGCTGCAACCAATGAACAGGCGATAGTTGACTATTATCCGGGTTATGCAGAGCTTTGGACAAAGTTGGGACGAGAACGTGGCTGGCCACCAGTAACTAAAGGCCAGTTTGATTCATTAACTGCGCCAAAAGGAGTATTAGTTGTTGGCGGGCCCGAACAGGTTGCAAAAAAATTAAAACTCCATAGTGAAGCATTAGGTGGTGTTGACCGATTTACTTTCCAAATGGATAATGCCGGACTGACACACAATCAATTAATGAGTTCGATAGAACTAATTGGTAAAGAAGTTATACCATTGGTTAACGATAACACCTAATAGAATTAAAAAAAGATCAATATTTATCTAAGAAGTTGTAAAGAAAGATACTTTATTTAGAAGGATATTTAAGCCTAAAAGCCTACATTAATGACTGCAGGCTTTTGGTATTTGATGCTGATATAGGCGGAGAGCTGGGATTGAAGTCTATGCAAGTTTTTCGCTGTAAATCAAAGAATCATAATTACTCACAATATTTACATTCTCAGTATTAACTGCCAGCGTCCACATAAAACCAAGTTCCCTGTAACTGTAAATCATTTTGTTTAGCTAAAAAACCACTTTCAATTCAATAGCACAAAGAGGCATTGTAAGGGACACCATTTATCCTGAATCCACATTAAATAATATTTTAAATAATTTTTAATAAAAAAATGCAAAACGCTTGATAATTAGATACCAAACCCATAATTTCATTCTAAATTATTGATAACCACTTAAATCTTATTTCACCACCTAAACTTTTTAAAATTATGGCAGATTATTTTATCGGAGAGATCCGTCCTTTTGGCTTCGGTTTTACTCCGCAGGGCTTTATGCAATGTAACGGCGCATTGCTTCCAATCAATCAATTTACAGCATTATTTTCTATCATTGGCACTACTTATGGGGGTAATGGCGTCTCCACTTTTGGCCTTCCTAACATTCAGGGGGCCGGATTGATAAGCGCCGGCCAGTTGGCGGGTGGTTCTGACTATAGTTGGGGCGAAATGGGCGGTTCAACCACTGTAACTGTTTTGCAAACTGAAATGCCATCGCACAGCCATGCATTTAATGCTGGTTCTGCGGGCACCATTGCACCCGAAGTTGCGAATGAAACCAACAAAGCTGCGACAACAGGCATATCGTACCTTTCAAATTTTGTTGGAAAAACATCACAGAGCGCTAATATAATTGGCTTCGGTTATACACATACCACACCTGTAAACACACAATTAGCAGTTCCTTCTATTACTCCTACGGGGGGTAATCAGGCTCATAGTAATATGCCTCCTTATCTTACCATTAATTATTGTATAGCGGTGACAGGGGTTTTTCCTACAAGAAATTAGGATGAAGATTTATTAATTATTTTTTTAACTAAACTAAACTTTATTTATATGCAACCATTTTTAGGAGAACTTAGAGTTTTCTCATATAACTTTGTCCCGCGGGGCTGGCTGGCCTGCAACGGCGCTTTACTTTCCATTTCGCAAAATAGCGCTCTGTTTGCACTTATAGGAACACAATTCGGCGGAAATGGAACCACCACCTTTGGCCTTCCTGATCTTAGAGGATCCGTGCCTGTAGGGCAAGGTAATGCTCCCGGAGGCACTTATGTTATGGGACAATTTTCAGGACAGGAAACTGTTTCATTATCAATAGCTACAATGCCGGCGCATAATCACTTACTTAAAGCACAAACTGTAACTGGTACAGTTCAGTTAAACCCTGCTGCCCCTGCTGAAATTTTAGCCCCGGGCGCCCGTAACTTAGTACCGGATGTTATAAATATGTACAGCAACAGTAATGCCGGGCTAACGGCATTGACCGGCAATACCATAGGTGCAAATGGGTCAGGTACTGCGCATGAAAATATGCCGCCTTTCCTTCCGCTAAATATATGTATTGCTACTGCAGGTATTTTTCCATCAAGAAATTAATTATCAATTACCTAATTAAAAAATTATCACCATGTTTCCATCAATAGGAGAAATAAGGGCATTTGCAGGCAGTTTCGCACCGGCAGGCTGGCAACTTTGCAATGGCCAATTATTACAAATAGCGTCAAACACCACCTTATATGCATTAATCGGTACCACTTATGGCGGCGATGGTATAACTACCTTCGGATTGCCAGACCTGCGTGGCAGGTTAATTGTTAACCAGGGGCAACGTCCCGGGCTAACCAACCGTGTAATAGGACAGGCCGCTGGCGTTGAATCTGTAACATTAGTTACCGCAAATCTGCCTTCGCATAACCATACTACCGTTGTTTCTACCAACGCGGCTAATACAAACGTGCCTACTAATAATTACCTGGCCGCACCGGTTGATACCACGACCCCGGTTGATACCATGCTGCTTTATTTGCCAACTACTTTTTCACCAATCACAGTTGTTCCCCTTGATCCCACAACGGTAGGGCCAACAGGAGGCGGACAGTCACATGAAAATAGAATGCCTTACCTTACCATCAATTATATTATTGCATTAGTAGGGGTATTCCCTTCACGGAATTAATTGTGGTATAATGATTGGCAAACGTTATGTTTGGATTATAAAAAACACATTGTGCGTATAGCTATTATATCCAATACAGATACTTTTATTCCTTTTGCATATGCACTTGCATCCAGCGGCGATCCGCTGATGCAGGTGCATCTTTTTTTTTCAGCTTCGCCCGATGAATTTGTAAACCAAAAGGTAATATCCTTTACTAAGCAATTAAATATAAGCCTGACCGAAGAAAAAAATGCTAATGACCTATACAAATGGTTACCCGCCGGTAATTTCGACGTTTGTTTTATGCTGGGTTATGGTGCATTAATTAACCTGGAAAGGTTAAAAAGCTTCCACGGTAAATTTTACAATATTCATTTTGGCGTGTTGCCCCAGTTTCGTGGCCCTGTGCCGGTATTCTGGCAATTAAAGCTAGGAATTGAAAAAATAGGGTTAGCTATTCATGAGGTAACAGAAAAATTTGATGCAGGCCCTATAATCTGGATAAAAGAAGTTGAAAACCAGCCACATTATAATTACGAATTGGTAAACCAATTACTTGGTCAGCTAACTGTTGAAGGGGTAATTTATATACTTCGTTTACTGATGAATCAAATGCCAGTACCCGTAATGAACCGCAATAACATAAAGCCGGGATACTACAAACGACCTGAATTAAAGGACATAATGATTGATTGGCATCAAATGAGTGCATTTGAAATTTGCAACCTCGTACGTGCCGGCAACCCATGGAATAAGGGTGCGTTGACTTTTCTCAATGGACAGGAACTGAAAGTGATGGATGCAAGGGTCGTTGTTCCATTAGTTAAACCAATTGATAAACAATTATCGCCCGGTGTAATAGCTGAGGACGAAGAAAAACTGTTTGTTTGCTGCAAGGATGGCAATATGATAAGCATCAATATGCTTTTTTGCAACAATTGCTTTATCCCCGCTTACCAGGGGAAATTATGGGGTTTTTTAAAAGGGCAACGGATAGGATAGATAAACAAAAAGAACCGGTTTCACATTTTGATTTAAAATGATCAGCTACGCTAAAATCAACCTGCCTTTTGATGTCGATGCCGCTCAAAAGGAAATTACTAGTCTTGAATTAAATTATTGGATGCCGCATTTAAATGCAGCACATTACCAGGGAGAATGGACTGTACTTGCATTACGTTCGCCCGGGGGAAATACCGCGAACATTATTGCAGACCTAATGCAGCATGATGGTTATTCAGATACACCTTTAATGGAGCAATGCAATTCTATTAAAAAATTGCTTAATGGGATGCATTGTGAGATTTTATCTGTCAGGTTATTAAATTTGAAAAAAGGGGCTGTTATCAAAGAACACCGGGATGCGGAGCTTGCTTTTGAAAAAGGGGAGGCCAGGCTTCACTTTCCTATATTCACTAATACTGATGTGGAATTTGCCATTGACAATGAAACGGTAATTATGCGCGAAAGCGAATGCTGGTATATTAATGCTAATTTAAATCACCGGGTAGCTAATAAAGGTAACGCTGACAGGATACATTTGGTCATTGATTGCAAGGTAAATGACTGGCTGATAGAACTGTTTGAACGTTCGGAAAAAAAATATGCCCGGCAGGAGGATGATATAGAAGAATTAGAGAAAATAATAGTACAGCTAAGAACTCTTGGTTCGGAAACAGCACAACGTATTGCTAAAGAAATGGAAAATAAATTGAGTATGAATTATGGGCGCTCTTGATTGGCCCTTTATCTGTATGGATATTTAAATGGGAATAGTACTCTTTAGCTATAACGGCTATTTTTGCCGTTTTTCCAGTATTTTTTCAAAAGCTTGATTCTTTCTTACGCCTTTCCAAAAATCTCTGATCAAAAAATACTTTTTACCGTAATTGACAAAAATCTCTTCATCTTTTTTAATTACGCGATTGGTATTAACAGTCATAACTCCTGCATTGTAATTCACCCACTGTTTAGTATTGGGGCTATCAGAATGATTATACATAGAACCAAAACCGAGCGCTATAAATATATTGTTTCCATGTGCCTTACTTTCAATGCTATTATCACGATCGGCCCATATATAATCTTTTAAAACAGGATCATGGTTGTAATTAGCCCTGTGTCCTAATTTTAATAACCTGCATTGGTCTATTAACTCACCTTCTGCTAAGTCTTCTTTCGCGAAAACACCATATCCATGTACAGGCGATTTGCGGATCTCTATTTTTGGCGAATTTCCTACAATTACTTCTACCGGTAACGGACCGGAAATTTCCTCAATAATTTCTTCATCGCCTGCATCAACTTCATTGCTGTTAGTCTTATCAATCAGGAAATTATCAGTACCAGCAAAACTTATTTTGCATCCATTAAGTTCAGGATAGGTCTCTAGTAAAACTTTTAATTGATCTTTTAAGCTATCGGTCATAAATTGCTGATTTTAACTCTGTTTTTTGATTTTAAATCTATCATAAATTATTATTGTTACCAAGTTCGCTTTTTAACTAATTGGAGGCAGTAAAAAAATATCTTCCGCCCGGCGTATTCCATAAGGACGATAAATTAGGGTCAGTAATCCCTTTATTCTTATGCGTGCAGAAGCAGAAATCGCTTTTATTGAAGGACTGTAAGTACCGAAGTGTTTTCTTAATTAATTTTACTATACTCACGGTAGGTAATATATAAGGCAACGATTTAAGCATCAATTTGGTTCATAGTAGGAAAGAAAATCCTTTGACGCTGGTATCATTTCGTCAACTTTCCAGCTATATCAAATTCTTGAGGTTGATAGCCAAAAAACTTTAAACTAATGGGCGGGAAAATAATGTTTGAAAACAAACTCGACCAATTATTCCGCGAACCATTAGGACGTAGTAAGTTCGAGTTTTGGGCAAAGTTTCCGGATGCAACAGGTTTGGTTGGCCAATATTCCGATGGAAATGAACCAAGTTTCCATATTCCGTACTTGTATAACTTTACTAATTCGCCCTGGAAAACACAAAAACATATACGTCTCCTTTTAGATGTATGGTTTAAGGATAATATTTAGTCATTCCCGGGATGAAGATGCTGTCGGTATGTCAGCCTTTGTTGTATTCTTCTCAATCGGCTTTATCCTATAACGCCAGGTTTGCCAATTTACACTGTCGGCGGCCGGTATTTAGTAAAGTGACTATTAACCGAAAAACGGTGAACAATTGACAATGATCGCCAACACCTGTTCGGTTGTTAATGAATATATCCAAAGCGCGGAAATGGACGGACAGCCGCTTAACACACCTTGGTTCACACGTGAACAATTGATAAGTGGAGAGACATCAGAATTAGAAATGGGGTCGAACCCAAATAAAAGTTGGGGGTGTGGAAAAATATTAAAAACTCGTTATAAGACAGGGATATAAGCAAATGATTGAATCTATCATTAATATCAATTTATTATTATAATATTGTTATAATGAAAAAGAGAGTAATTATTTCAGCGTTTTTAAGCTTGTTTGGCATAGCGCAATTACAAGCTCAAATGTTACCCTATCAAAATGTAAAGTTGACTTTTGAACAACGGGTAAACGACTTGGTTTCGCGGATGACCCTAGAAGAGAAGGTGAGCCAGATGGTAGATGAAGCGCCCGCAATACCACGTCTGGGCATACCCGAATATAATTGGTGGAATGAGTGTCTGCATGGTGTGGCCAGGGCCGGTTTAGCAACAGTGTTTCCGGAGCCAATTGGTTCTGCTGCATCATTTGATGCTGACCTGATAAGCCGTATAGGAAACGCTACAAGTGATGAAGCACGGGCAAAATATAACGACTTCATTCGTCAGGGTAAGCACGGGCGATATGAAGGATTGACATTTTGGTCGCCCAACATTAATATATTTCGTGATCCCAGATGGGGCAGGGGTATGGAAACTTATGGAGAGGATCCTTATCTCACATCTGTAATGGGCGTGAACTTTATAAAAGGACTACAGGGCAATGATCCCAAATATCTGAAACTGGTGGCAACTGCCAAGCATTATATGGTACACAGTGGGCCCGAATCGGAACGGCACCGTTTTAATGCTACAACAGATCAATATGATTTCCTGGATACCTATTTGCCGGCTTTTAAGAAATCGGTACAGGAGGGCAAAGCCTTTTCTATCATGAGCGCCTATAATAGTTATAATGGTGTAGCGGCATCGGCCAATATTTTTTTATTGTCGAAGGTTTTAAGACAGGAGCTTGGCTTTAACGGGTATGTAGTTTCTGACTGCGATGCAGTAGCCGATATTTATGAGGGGCATAAAGAGGCTGCAAATAAAGAAGAGGCTTCGGCCATGGCTGTTACCGCCGGGACCGATTTAAATTGCGGCAGTACCTATAGGGCATTGGTTGACGCTGTTAAGAGCGGACTAATTAGCGAGGATAGGATCAATACTTCTGTAAAACGCTTATTAATGGCTCGTTTTAAACTCGGTATGTTCGACCCGGATAACATGGTAAAGTATGCATCAATACCTTATAATATTGTTAATTCAAAAGCTCATCAGCAACTGGCGCTTGAAGCGGCACGGAAATCTATCGTACTATTAAAAAATGCCAATCAAATGCTGCCGTTAAGCAAAGGCATTAAAAATATAGCCATTATTGGCCCTAATGCCAATGATGAAAAAATGTTATGGGGTAATTATAATGGCATCCCAGCAGAAACAGTGACGCCATTACAGGGCATTAAAGCTAAATTACCCGATGCAAATGTTGTTTATGCTCGTGGTTGTGAGCTTGCAGAAACCACAGGAGTAATTGATAGCGCGAAGGTCAAACAGAATTTTGATGAGGCTATTTCTGTTGCCACAAAATCTGATGTGGTGATTATGTTTTTAGGATTATCACCACGCCTTGAAGGTGAAGAAATGAAGGTACAGGCTAAAGGATTTTCCGGAGGCGATCGTGAAACTATCGATCTGCCAAAGCCTCAGGAAGATTTGATAAAAGCAATCAGTAATTTACATAAACCATTGGTGTTGGTATTATTAAACGGTAGTGCTTTGGCAATTAACTGGGAAGCTGAAAACGTACCCGCTATAATAGATGCGTGGTATGGTGGGCAGGCTGCCGGTACAGCTATTGCAGATGTATTGTTTGGCGATTATAATCCGGCCGGGCGCTTACCTGTTACTTTTTATAAAAGTACAGATGATCTGCCTGACTTTCATGATTATAGTATGCGAAATCGTACCTATCGTTATTTTAACGGAGAACCACTTTACCCCTTTGGTTACGGATTAAGTTATACTACTTTTAAATACAGCAAAATTAAAGTTCCACAAGGGTTAACTACTGGCGAGAGTTATACAGTTACCACACAGATACAAAATACCGGTAATAAAGCTGGCGAAGAAATTGTGCAACTGTACGTAAAGCATTTGGATAACGGTATACGGAAGCCTATAGTTGCACTTAAAGGCTTTAAGCGAATATATTTTAAGGCCGGGGAAATTAAAACAATAAGTTTCAATATAAGTCCTGAAAGTCTTTCACTGGTTGATAAAAATAATAAGCAAACAGAACGGGCGGGTATTTCGCAAATTTTCATCGGCGGTGCGCAGCCTGATCACCAAGGTCATACAGCAACTAATATTACTGCCGGAAAGGTTATAGTGAAAGGTGCTGTTTATGCTATTAAATAATTAGATTAATATGATAGCTGATTGTGGGTTAATCAATCACTACACACCCAGGTTTTCTTAGTCCTTAATATATCGAACTATCTAAAACCAAGCTCAAGTTTCCAAAAAACCATAATCTCTTTATATTAAAAAATTAAGAGATATACGCTTACAGCAAGCACGGAAAAAAAGAATAGCAGAATGGTTAATGACTTGAACATTGCAACAAAGATGCATAAAGTCAAGGCTATTAACCCATGTAGGCATCCAGAGAACCATTTATTTTGATTACCATATCCAAGCCTGCCTGAAGATCCCGGCCATTAACTTCCGCTGCTAAGGCAAAATAACAGTGGTTTGCTAAGGGTTCCAGTTGCCTGATCAGGTCATGTGCCTTGTCCGACAGCATGATGCGTTTATTACGGCGGTCGACCGCATCTTCTGTACGGCTCACCAAACCCGCTTTTACCATGTTATCAATCAGATAGGTCATGCTGGATTTATCCTTAAAAAGCATATCAGCCAGCTCCTGTTGATTCAGGCCGGCATGACTACGCAATTGTTTCATGATTTCCAGTACCTCGAAACTGATGCTGATCCCGGCTTCTTTTAGTTTTACCTGGAACATTTTACGCAATTTATAACGCAGTTCAAAAATGGACTGGCAAAATTCAATAACAAGCTCGGATTTTTGATCAGGTTCCATATACAAAGCTAATTAAATTTAATGCGCCGCATCTGCCAGGCTAACCTTGATTTTTGATCTTTTAACGAACAAAAGTACAAACGGCACGAAAACAACAAAAACGACGCCCACCAGCATGAAAACGTCCATATTAGAGAGGAGTGTAGCCTGTATAGTAGCTGAATTATCCATCATTTGATAGGCGATGTTCCGTGAAGTAAGACATCAGCCAAAGTTAAAATTTGAATAGTTTAAATTCAAACTAATTTGTTTTAATTTGTAAACATATGACGAGGTTATTATTTACTTTTTTCCTGATTGGAATTAGTTTTTCTGCGTTCGCGCAGAAAAAATATACCATCAGCGGAACCATCAAGGATTCGGCAACAGGTGAAACGCTGATCGGCGCCACGGTCAGGATAAAAGAAATGCCCTCCAATGGTACAGCCACCAACAGCTATGGCTTTTATTCATTAACCGCTCCGGCAGGCAATTATACCTTGCTATTTTCTTATGTGGGTTATCAAACCATCGAAAAACCCGTTTCACTACATGCGGATCAAACGATAGCGATGGCATTGAACTCCAGCGGTAGTCTAACAGAAGTAGTGATCAGTGCCAACCGGCCTAACAACGATCAGATCACTTCACCGCAGATGGGGGTAGAAAAACTGAACATGACCCAAGTTAACCAGGTGCCGGTCGTGCTGGGTGAAAAGGATATCTTAAAAACCATTACCTTAATGCCGGGCGTCAAATCAGCTGGTGAGGGCAATACAGGATTTTATGTTCGCGGAGGTGCGGCTGACCAGAACCTGATCCTGCTGGACGAAGCCACGGTGTATAATGCCTCCCATTTATTCGGTTTCTTTTCGACTTTTAATTCCGATGCGATCAAAGACGTGAGCATTTACAAAGGCGGTATGCCGGCGGAATATGGAGGCCGTTTGTCATCGGTACTTGATGTGAAAATGCTGGATGGTAATGATAAGGATTTTACAGTTCAGGGTGGCTTGGGACTAATCTCATCCCGTATCAAGGTGGAAGGGCCGATTGAAAAGGATAAGGGATCCTTTATGATCAGCGCCAGGCGGACCTATATTGATGTTTTCCTAAAAGCTTCCAAGGATTCCACTATCAAAGGAAGTTCGCTTTATTTTTATGACATCAATGCCAAAGCCAATTATCATTTTGATGATAACAATGCGATCTATCTTTCGGGCTATTTTGGTAAAGATGTCATCGGCCTGAAAAATACATTCGGGACGAACTGGGGCAATGCAACGGGTACCATCAGGTATAACCATATTTTTAACAGTAAGCTATTTTCCAATACTTCGCTTATCTTCAGCAATTACAACTATGTTATCCAAAGCTTTCTAAGCGATAATAATTTTAAAGCTACCTCTAAAATAAACGATATAAATTTAAAAGAAGACCTGCAATATTCACTGAGCAGTAAGCATACGCTGAAATTCGGTGTTAATGTTCTGCATCACACAATAGCGCCGGGTGATATTACTTCTAACTCTTCATCGAGTTTTAATGATATTACAGTCCAGCAACGTTATGGGTTTGAAACGGCAGCTTATGTAAGCGACGACTGGAAAGCCAGCGATAAACTAACTGTATTATACGGTTTGCGGCTCAGCGGTTTCTTTTTATTCGGCCCGGGTTCTTTTAATACCTATGATGCTGCGGGTAATGTGTTATCGACCTCGACTTACGGGTCAGGGCAGGTGGCTAAGTCATACCTCAACCTGGAACCGCGCCTGTCCTCCAGCTACCAACTGAATGACGTAAGCTCTATCAAGCTTTCCTATAACCGGAATACCCAGAACATTCACCTGCTGACCAATTCGACTACCAGTTCACCTACTGACCTTTATGTAATGAGTAGCAACAATATCAAACCCGAAATCGCTGACCAGGTTTCTACTGGTTGGTTCCGGAACTTTGACGATAATATCTTTGAATTCTCTGCTGAGATCTATTACAAATGGCTGCAGAACCAGATCGATTATAGAGATGGTGCCCAATTGCTGGTTAATGAGGATGTAGAATCGCAACTGGTTTACGGCTCCGGCAGGGCTTACGGGGTGGAATTGTTCCTGAAGAAAAAATACGGCCGCTTCAATGGTTGGATCGGTTATACGTTGTCACGTACCGAGGACAAGTTCGCGGCTATTAATGATGGTAATTATTTCCCAGCGACACAGGACCGCACCCATGACCTTTCCGTGGTTGGCATCTACCAGTTAACCAAACGCTGGTCATTGTCAAGCACCTTTATCTATCAAACCGGGAACGCGGTTACTTACCCAACGGGTAAATATGAGGTTGGCGGTTTAACCACGTTTTCTTATTCAGAACGCAACGGTTA
This sequence comes from Mucilaginibacter tundrae, assembly GCF_013408825.1. Classification (GTDB taxonomy): domain Bacteria; phylum Bacteroidota; class Bacteroidia; order Sphingobacteriales; family Sphingobacteriaceae; genus Mucilaginibacter. Next base: position 10,479 of record NZ_JACCBZ010000003.1, on the reverse strand, counting down.
CCGGGAACCCTCGAATAACAGACTTGACATCGGTGCTACCCTGGAAGGTAAGCAACATAAGAAGTATCATTCCAGCTGGACGTTCGGTATCTATAATGTGTACGGGCACCGTGATCCTTACAGTATTACTTTCCAGAATAGTAAAACAGTGCCGAATACGACCGAAGCGCTGGAGACCAGCATTTTCGCGACACCGATCCCTTCCGTTACCTGGAACTTTAAATTCTAATCAGACATGAAAACATTCAAAATAGTTATATATCTTTTTTCCATATTCGCGATTACTTCTTGTACCAAAGTGATCGAATTAAAGCTTGGCAACAACACTGGCGAACTGGTTATCGAGGGTAATGTTACTAATGCGACAGGTCCGCAAATTATCAAACTCAGCACCAACGTGCCTTTTTCCAATACGAATACCTATCCGCCGGTAACCGGCGCCTCGGTTAGCGTAAGCGATCAGAACGGTAATACCTATCCCTTTACTGAAGGGCCTTCCGGTACTTATTCCAACAGTCAGCTGACCGGTAGCTCCGGAAACAAGTACACCATGACCGTTACCTCTGGTGGAAAGACCTATACCGCGACCTCGGTTATGCCTGCTGTCGTTAATCTAGACTCGCTGAGTTCAATGAATGATGTGATCCAGACCAGCGACAATAAAAAAGTTGTTACGGTTTATTATCAGGACCCGGCAGATGTTACAAATCAATACCGGTTTGTACTCTATGTGAATAGTGTGCAGGTGGATGATATTTACGCGTACAACGACCAGTTTAATAACGGCCGTTATGTGGGTATTGACCTGCGTGAGAATACCGGCGGCAGCAGCGTGGATAAAGGCATCTTTTCGGGCGATACCGTTACGGTAGAAATGCAATGCATTGACCAGCCTATTTATACCTACTGGGAGACCCTGATGCAGGAGCAGGCCAATGGGCCTGGTGGCAGCGTCACGCCGTCTAATCCACCTACAAATATCAGCCCGGTGACTCTTGGTTATTTTAGTGCGCATACCACACAAAGCAAAACCATTATGGTAAAATAAATAAAACTATTCTGCAATTTTTACACAACCAAACGGTTATTTGTGCAGTTAAAGGGAAATAAAAAAACCTGTAAATCAATAATTTACAGGTTTTTGTTTGTTTTGATAATTAAGATGCGGAGAGCTAGGGTCCCGAACCTTAGTCCAAACCGTCACACTATCAGCTATTTATAAATAGTAAATTCTAATACTCTACGAATCACTCAATAATACAAAATGACCCTTAATCGTTTATATTTAAAGGTACAATTTTAGTTTAAATAATCAAATTTTTTAATTATTTAAAGTTATCAAACCTGGCATTTAGTTCTCGAAAAGGTAACCACTTAGCGCTAAACCTTTGGCGACACTTGTAAAATTGTCCCCCGATTAGAGTTTGACATCCGGCAACGTTCTTCCGAAAAGTGTTTGAATACTTTCGACCATAGAAGTACCTCCGGTTAAAAAAAGGCTGTCTATGTCTTTAGGGTCGATCTTGTTTTTGTGTAGGAAATCTTTCAGGTAGTTTTCGATCCGTTCAATATCCCTGGCAATAATCTTATTATAATTAGAAAGCCCAATTTCTTCATTGATCTCGATTCCTATTTGATGATAGCTAAATACAGCTTCGTCTTTATCGGTTAGGGTTATCTTTGTTTGTTCAATGGATTGAAAAACGGAATACCCCAGGTTGTTGTCGATCAGTGTTATCAGGTTTTTAAATTTCCGGTCATTGCCCGAAAAATAATAATAGTCCTCAATGTCCTTTTTTATACGCAGGCCATTAAAGAAATTCATCTGTTCCCAGGAGCAAATATTGGAAAAAAGTGAGACAGGTACGGTTAGTACCTTCCCGTGTGTTGCTTCATATTTGGTATTCTTACCGAAGTAAGGGGTGCCTTTCTCCCACATGAAAGCGGAATCAAAGCTGTCGCCGCCTATATAAATACCGCCATTGGCCATCATGTCATTTTTACGGTCTTTATTGTTTGCTTTTTTGGGATCGAGCATCAGGTAGGTAAAGTCGGTTGTACCGCCACCCAGATCGGCAACCAATACATTTTCTTTTCTCACAAGGCTTTTTTCATAAGCGAAAGCCGCACCAATCGGCTCAAACTGAAACCGGACTTCCGTAAAACCAGCAAGAGTGGCTGCTTTCTGCAGGCGGGTTTGTGCTAACGTATCCTTTTGTACATCATCGTCATCAAAAAACACAGGCCTACCTAACACCGCTTTTCGACAATCCTGGGCAGTTAGTTGATCAGCACGTGATTTAAGTTCTTGCAGAATAATGGCTACGAGGTCTGAAGCAGTGAAGCGTTTATTATGAATCCGGGTTTCAATAAAGCTGCTACGGGATAGAACCTGCTTTACCGATTTGATGAAACGCCCTTTCATATTATCGCTCAGGTAAGCCGAATCGCCGCTTCACCAACTACATAACCTTTAGCAACATCCTGGTAAAAATAGATCAGCGAAGGAAAGATGATCGTATGGGTAATCTCGCGGCTTTCTTCGTCATAAATAGTCAGGGCCGAGTTGGTCGTACCAAAATCAATTCCGTATAAGTATTGCTTCATGCCTTAAAATTGGAAGGGCGGCGAAAGTAGAAAAAATTAACTTAGGAACGAAATTACGGCAAACGTAGTCGCAATGTAGCCCGCAGAAAAGCATTATTAAACCTCGTAGGACGAGTTCCGCGCTTCGTAAGGCATCAGTTCCTTAATTAATATTTGACCGCTATTCCATCGCTTTAAACTGTTTATAGATCTAATATCCTGCCTTTCTTTAATTGTTAGATCGGAGTTGTAATAATCTTGCATTAATTTTTTCATCTCATGATGGATTTCATCTAAGCCCCCGTTTAACATTAACCCGGGATCTTTTAAAATCAGATCAGCCAAAGCATCGGTCATACTCGTTACATAATATGGACAATCCCAATCATGCCTGAAGGGGTCATCACCTTTGATATTTACTTTTTGTAAAGGCAATGAAAGATCTTCAATGATTTCACCTATCGCATTGCCAAAGACATTAGAATATTCAGCAATAAAATGATGCCACCAACGCGGATGATTGGGGAGCTCTTTGAGTAAAGTATCGCAAACTAATACACGTACTGGAAAATAACGATTTAATGGATCCATAATGACCAAAGATGTTCCAAAATGTCCCTCTCTAGGCGAATGCCGGCTGCATACTACAAAGTATTGCAGCTCTTGTTCACCTGCTTCATTTGTTATGATTACCTGCTCTTTAATTTCTTGCAAACGATCCTCCAGAAATCCACGCTTGAACATAACACATAAGTTACCGCCCGACTTAGCAGAACACTTTTTACTGTTTTCTTCAAATACATTTTGGTTAGCCGGCCGACTGGTAAAATGATTACCGCTATTGTAACGTATTTCTTCTGATTCAAACGGATAAGTACTAATATCGGAATTGTCACCTGCCTCGGTTTGCTTACATGGCTGTACGGAACGAAATGGAATATGCATTTTTTCGCTATCCATTCTATGAGCAAGATTGTAGATACGCTGTTCTATTAAAGAGAATAAAGGGTCTCCCGACGTAGGGTCAAAATAAACTTCACTTGCATCTCTTCCTAAATGGCACGCAATAGCACTTTGTTGTAACAAATGTTTCAACGGATGAAAGGAGTGCAGGAAAAAATCCCGTAACGCGTTATTTGATAAATATTCCGCTAAAGATTGATCGAATTGAAGTAGTGTTTCATCTTCATGTTCAAAAATCCAATCACGCAAATACTGATTGACTTCAAATTCAAAATTAAGGTTTGCCGCCTCTGCCATCTCTTTCGTATACATTGATTCTTCCCCGGATATTTTATGCGTATTTGATTATTGTTTACTTTAGAACTTTTATAATTTAATAGTATAAGTCACTTAATTTAAGCCAATCATAAAATCATTAAGTCCAATTATTAACGACTTCCCTCTTCAAAGTCAACACGGAACTATTCACTAATAAGACTTATTTTATCGAGAGAACGGCACAAGTTATAGGCTTTTTACATAGTGCGGTTCTGCAATAAAAACTTAGATATTATATTTCAATCATATCTAATTGACGAATTCCAGGAAAAGCATTGAATTTTGTCAAAGGATCTTTGACAGTTCTAAAATAGAAAAAAAAATATTTTTTTACTAAGTTTTAGAAAAAATAATTATAAATATAGCAAGGCATAAATTCTACCCATTTATAACTAAGTAATCGCTAAACTTTTCAAAAATTTTATCTGACGGTTAGCTCTCATTAAAACCTTATCAGGTATAATTATTAGTGGTTTAATAATTTATTCGAAATCATTTAATTAGGTTTGACACCATAAACAAAAATGATATGCTTTGGTATGAAGATGAGATTCTACTTTTAGAAAAAGAACGTGCCGCGCTAACTTACACGCCGAATACCTTATTCTATGGAAGTTCATCTATAAGGCAGTGGACTAACCTCGCTGACGATTTTAAAAATTTTAGTACCGTCAACCTAGGATTTGGCGGTTCTACCCTGGCTGCCTGTGCCTGGTTCTTTGACCGGATCATGTCTGGATATCGGCCTGACAGGATAATTATATATGCCGGCGACAATGATCTGGCGGATGGTCGGCATCCTCAGGAGGTATGTCTTTTTTTTAAAGAATTAATCGTTGCTGTAACGAAGAGATATGGTTCGATCCCCTGTTATTTTATGTCTTTAAAGCCAAGTATTGCGCGGTGGGCGCTTATCGATCAATTTAAATACACCAATGAAATTATCTCTAACGAGATTAGCCATCAATCAAATTGGAATTGGATAGATATTTTCACACCGATGTTAAACGACGAAGGAAAACCTAATCCCGATTATTTCATTGCTGATGGTCTTCATCTGAATAGAAAAGGATATGAACTTTGGGCTTCTATCGTTCAAAAAGCATTGAATTTAGAACAGATTGAAGCGACCCTAAAGCACAAAATTGTCCCGAATTCATAAATCTACTACACAGGTAGAATGGAAATACACGTGTTTTAACGCTGATTGTTTGTAAGTTGACTACAAAAGTACATCAACTTATTAAGTTCCCACTAAAATTATATTCAGGTAGTACCTTAATACTCCTGAATAAATATGAATTTGTAGAAGGATTTTCGCAGCATAAATAGATTTATGGCTGCGGAAATAATAACAAAAGAAGATCTTCAGGAATTTAAAAGAGAGTTGATAGACGAAATTAAATTGCTTATTGTTAGACTTAACCACCCTAAAGAAAAACTTGAGTGGTTAAGAAGCGGACAAGCAAGAAAATTACTTCAAGTATCCCCCGGTACCTTGCAGAACTTAAGAATCCAAGATAAATTACGTTTTACCAAAGTCGGTCATTTAATTTATTATAGCCGCTTGGATATTGAACTTTTGATGGAAAGTTAAAATGAATTCCCCCACGTTCATTAAAAGCTGCTATCACAGAATTTTGAATGATAACACTTTACTTCCATCACATATAAGTATGTTTTTCGCCCTAATATTAATGAGGAATAAAGCTGGCAATCAAAAATGCTTCAAGATTTCCAGAAAAGAATTAATGAAGCTTTCTAAAATAAATTCCTCATCTACCTATCACAGGTGTATATCTGACTTAGTGAAACTTAAATATATTAGCTATGCTCCTTCTTTTAATTATCATGAAGGCAGTAAAATTGAGATTTTAATTGAACAATCATATTAACCGTTAGGGATTATATCGAGATTCCTATAACCGTTAAAAGCAATAAAAAATTCATACAAAAGAAAACACATAAGTATAGAATAAACCTCAGTAGCTAAGCAAGGGACAATAGACTTGAAAAAGTAGGCGAATGATCTCTTTATCACTCTAATCTTTTTCGACGTTCAACAAATAGTGATAGCTCATAAGGCATTCAAAAAAAACTTATTTACTTCATCGCTAAATTCCAACGATTAGCGAAATATGACGACTTTAGGCTATTTTAAATATCTATAACCATTTGTTATACAGGTTTTTAATTATTTGGTTTGCTTTTAGCTAAAATTAACACCTAAGCTGAGATAGTTTTGAAATATTAGCGATTGAAGCTTAAACCTTAGGCGAGAAAAAATATGAAACCAGACATTAAATTTTTAAATACCCTGTTGGAAATTGCACACCTTGAGTTTCAAACTTATGACGTGTTTAATCAAAAACTGATTTTCTCAAGCGGCGTTGCGAAGCGCTTCTTAGGCTATTCGGAACAGGAGTATTTGCAATTGAGTGAACATTACTCTCAAACTATAATTCATCCTGATGACATAGAAAAGGTTCAAAACACAATTGAACATATTTTAAACGCAGAAAGTGGCCAAATCGTAGAGATGACGGTTCGGCTGCGCAGATCAGATGGATCGTTCGCATGGGTTTATTCCCGCCAAATGGTGTATGAGAGAAATGATAACGATCATATACTGACTGTTATCAGGGAAGTTGAAGATGTAAGCCAAATGATTGCACTTCAACAGTCGCTTCAAGAAAAAGTTAATCAGCTAAAGGTTATATCTTTTAAAAATTCTCACCTGATCAGGGGTCCTGTGGCGACAATTATTGGGCTGATAGAACTTATAGAGGAAAGGCCTGTTAGTAGTCAGCAAAGCAAAGAAATTTTAGAATTTTTAAAGGACACAATTTCTAAACTCGATGGCATAATTCATGAAATAAATGACGAAGCAAGTTTAAGGTAAATTTCATTCGAAAGACCGCTATGTTAATTGTACTATGATTGTGAGATCAATTAAAAATTTTTGGTTTTAGACGGTATTCTTTACAAAATCCCGTTACAAGCCCGGCATTACATTAATTTAAGTGTCTTTATCGCTATGACACCGAAAGCCCAAACATTATTGTGTCTTCGCATTTTTTGTTTCGGTAACATCTTTTCTAATTTCTGATGCCATATTTTTTATTTGCTGCAAGGCTTTTCGTAACAGGGTTTTGACCGCGTGATTACTCTTGCTATAAAACGCGTCAGCATCTTTTTCAGTTTAAGCTATAAATTGTTTTAACGAATTGAATTTTTCCATAATATGTTTATCGAATGCTACGGAATAATTTCTGTTCAGCTATGATAGGGATGAAATAACCAAACAATTTTTACCCGGAAATTAACTTTTTAAGGTATTTCACGAAAGGATTAACCCTTCTCTCGCTTTTTACTGATTATTATGATTTGATTTTTTGGTATCTCCCCTGTGTTATCAATTACGACAAGGTTGTTAAATATTAATTATAAAACTGATTATGAAAAACCACCATCTGAGCAATGTCTGGCTTTTTGTTATCATTTGTTAAAGGCCTGTTTTCATGGAGATCATTCTTTTTATTTGCCCATACTTATTTATGCTTGAATTAGGCCAATAAATAGCAAATCACCAATAGGATAGAAGAAGTAGAAGAATCAATTTTTTATAAATTATGATTGTAAAAACATGGTGTATTGTCTTCAATGTCAATTGAAGGCCTGGACTATATTTATCAAAATTATTTTTCGATTCTAATGAAAGCAGCTTAATCACAACCTGAAATTAAAAGCAACGAATGGATACCAGCCTTCACTGGAATGTCCTCCCATCACCTGGATTACTGTCAAAGATGCCGGTGCGAAATAGAGCCCTCCGCCAACTCCCTGATGCCAGGTATCGGAATGCTCATTATCAATCCATACCCGGCCAATATCATAAAATCCGGTTAACCCAAGTTGCCCTGGTAATATATAGCCCCCCAGATTGGCTAGTCTGAGCCTTCCCTGCAGATTGTTGTAAACCATTTGTTTTCCCGAAAACCTGTTTTGGAAATACCCAAGTAAGTTGCCCTGACCACCCAGAAATAATGATTGATAAAATGCTGGATTTCCTATAGTAACGCCGCCACCTACACGATCGGAAAAAACAAGGCAAGCACCTGTATCTATTTTTTGGAAGTACATGAATTCAGGAATAAGTTGGGCATAAGATTTAGAGTTATCATTCAAGCCATCATAATATTGCAGCTTTAAATTTAGATAATAACCTTTTGTAGGTAGAATTTTACTATCCTCAGTATTACTTATAAATTTTGTAACCAAACCTAGGTGAACTTTATCCGCAGCGTAGCTCGTGCTATCATAAGACTTGATTAACCCTGGTTGCATCACGGAACGACCGACATTCCCATTTACATCAAAGTGGTAGTACTGCAGTGACGGGCCAGCGCTGAATGCGCTATTTTTGCCAGTATGCCACTGCAATGATGGCTCGAATTGGTAATAATCAAAACGGGTACGGTAATACTTGTGATAATCCCCTATTTTATTAAGTGCCGTCTCATTACCCTGGCCAAAAAAGTTCATGGTATTGTCCGGGGCATCTATTATAACAGATAATGCGATATCTGCTTTTCCAACTGACTGTATCCACTGGCCATCATAATTTAACCTGAATGCATTCGTCTCGAATGAGTGGGTGACCATCAGTTCCTGAATTGATGAATAAGGTAATTTTCTAAAGCCGTCTTTTGCGGTGTAGCGAAATCCAAGACCAAGCAAAAAACCGTCGTCCCGGTTAATACTACCCGTCGCCATAGGCATCCAAACATTATATGGGTTAGTAACAACAAAATGAGTATTAATGGTATCGTTCTTTAGATGAACAGTTAATCGGTCTGTTTCACCTGAAATTTTTACACTATCCTTCCGCCCATAAAGCTGAATGGTTTTAAGAGTATTTGTCACTGTATACGATTTTTCACCGGTACTTCCCACTAACCGAAGTTTGATCGGCGAAGTTTTATTATCAATTGTTACCTCATCGTTTCCGCCTGATACATACAGCCTGATTTCCTTTGTGATTTCAGGATCGTATACCGTATTCATAAGTGTTTCCTTCACTTCACCGCTCTTATTCTTTCGCTGAATCATAATTCGCAACCCCCCAGCTTTGTCATCACTAATACTAACCTTTTCATCCATATCACTGGCCCTGATATCAACAATACGGTTAATAAAATGATAATACTCCGACATGGCCTCAGGGATATTATCCCGGCGTTTTTTGAGTTTAGCCAGCAATTCATCATGACGAAGCTTATAAATTGCTTTCGGAAGTCGTTTCACTGCAGCATCCAAAACTTCATCTGTTTCCGATTTTACAAATTGATTAGTGACGCGCATCCATTCCTCGTAACTGAACTGGAAAGAAGGATATTGTTGTATAAACCTGGTTTTAAAAAGCGAATATCTTACGCGTGGAATTTGTCCGTCAAAGTTATCAAGAATCGGGTCTAGCCATTCTGCACTTGCTATTGAAGGGATAACGCCCTGGGTCAAATGCATCACCTGATCCCTGTCTCTCGGGACCGCAGTATAAATCCGTTTTTTGCCATCCTTTTCAACCGTCCATCGCCATTGATCTTCATGGCGATCCCAGTCACCGATCAGCAGATCAAGCATTCTTGCTTTTAAGAATTCCGTTTTGTCTATGCTGGTTTCATTATTGGCAACTAACTCGTTCAGAACTTTTATTGTATTTTCAGAAGGGCCGCTTGGCTCTCGCTCTTCCAGGAGTACTACACGTCCTGCATACCCTTTGCCAAACGTACTCAGGGCCGTATCGGCAACTAAAACTCCGATAACCGGGTTTGCATGCGGTACTCCGACCGCATCCGCAAGGGGAGGCACACATAACGCTGAATAAGGATGTTGTGCAGAGTACTCATCTCCAACCCAATCCAAAACGAACGTACCGCGTAGATTTTCGGGAACAATTTTATCAGGCACTTTCTCTACGCTTCTGATTACCCATTCTTTTCCGGTTTTATCAATCATCCTGATCGACTTGGTTTCCATACCGCCACCAAACTTTTCAGGCGACAATCCACCCCGTATTTGGTTAACATTTATTAAAGGCAACCTGACACTTATTGACCATTCTTTTCGATAATTTTCTCCAAAAATCCAACGATGAAAACCGTTCACTTTATTGTAAGACTCATGTACACTAATAGTTACACTGTCTGGAAATGTTGTTCCGTATTTGCTTTCCTGTCCGTAAACTGAACAGATAACGGTAACGGATAATGCTACTGAAAGAATTATTTTTTTTCTTTTCATCGTTCGTATTTACAATAACTAAATGCTTACTATGGATGATGAAGTGATACTTTATTGTTATTACTTGCCGGTGTCGGCGTGAGTTTCGGAGGCTGGATCAAAGAGGCGGTTATAAAAGCTATTGTTGCTATTATAATTCCAAACATAAATATGTTATAAGAAGTCCTCAGTAGCTTATATTTTCTCGCCAAAACGACCCCTTCTGTATATATGTTGGAGATTATGATGAATGAGACCACACCATTTCGGCGCAAGCTGACCCACTGTTTCGGGGCAAACTGACCAGGGCATTTCGGGGCAAACTGACCC
>NZ_JACCBZ010000002.1 GCF_013408825.1 Mucilaginibacter tundrae | reverse complement strand
ATCTACGGACTGACATGTTTTACTATGTCAGTCCGATTTTTCCTATCTTCGCTCAACTGTCTAGATGGGTCATGTGCCCTCTCGAGAGGGGGCGCAAAAGACAATGCGATGGCAGGGGTGTGTTGCTCGCCAAGTAACACACCCCTAACCCCTCTCAAGAGGGGAACCATAACCCTCAATCCACCTTCTCCACAAACACCGGCGTTTCACCCACATTAATCTTTACATTATGGTTTGCGGAGTTTATCGTACTTTGCCCCATCTCAATCCCATCAGGGTTTAAATGATAAACAAATGCCTTAATAGTATTACCCAAGTTCAAATTACATACCCCTGTTTTGCCTTGTTCATCGGGTACAGTCAATACATAAATAGTTTTACTCCCATTGCGGTAGACATCTACCAACGGGAAATTATTAATGGTGCCCTTGTAGCTATATCCGCCTAACAAATGTTTAACCTGGTAAAAATAATTAGCGACAGGCCGGCGATGCAAAGGTTCTTTATCAGCAAAACCACTGCTTTCAAATTGTGTACTGTTGGCACTGTTATCATCGAAAAGTTCATAATAAAAAACCTTACTAACACCATGGCGTGCATACAGCAACGATGTGCGGATGATCCAATCCGCCTGCGTTACCAAAGCTGATTTATTGCCGATAGGCATAGCTTTTTGTGGGCTGCCCTGGTTAATATCATATCCCGATTCTGTTACCCAAACCGGTAAATGATATTGCTTGCCTAAACTTACAAATGCATCTGCAAGTGCCGCAGTTTGTGATAGCTCCGGGGCTAGCCCTTCAGTACCAAAATCTGTTGAGTTTGGTTTAGCATTGCTGGAGTAATAATGGTAATTGATCACATCAAAACACAAATTTACTGAACCATCAGCCTTATAACCACGATGCACACGGCACCAGTTGATCATCGCCCGAACGTAATTCGGGTCAGCTTTGGCTAAGCCGGCCATAACTACTTTAATGTTTGGGTCGGCATTCCTTACGCCAACATTTTTACCCAACCTGCCTTTATCCCCATCATAAAAAGCCGATAGGTTTGCCGCGTACTCCTCAGGTGTCTGGTGCGCTTTGTCGCCTTTCCACCATTTGTCCCGCTCATTATCGCATTCAATATATTTTATATAGCCCAAGCCGATCTTAGCTACATTTATCGGGTCATCTGTCCAGCGCTGCCTGCTGTCAACTGTTACCAAAGCAGGATTTATATTTTTATTACCGCCATATCTTGCCGCGAACTGAAACGCCATTTTAGCCTGCTCAATATACGATGCCGGATCATCCCGCGTAGCGCCAAAAGGCATCGGAATATTCTCGCCATCGCGCAAGTTTGGCGGGTATGTTTCCAGCAGCCAATCTGGGCAACCCTTTAAACAAACCAACACATCAATATTTTCCTGCTTACAGCGCTGATAAATTACATCCAAATTCCAGCTGCCATTATTAGTGGGGTTAAAAGTAAAGCTTCCTCGTTTCGGTTCAACTTTTTGCCAATCCAAATAATGACGGAAACCACCAAACGATTTAATGATCTCCATTTTAGGTTCATAGATTTTACTCGGGTCATTCGGATTCTTCGGGTCTTGCAAAAAATCCCACTCAAAAGCATTAATGCCAAGCATACTATTAAAGGTGTTGCCTGGCGATGGAGCCTTTTGTTGGGCATTTAATGATAAGGTAAATAGGAGCAGGGTTATTAGGAAGGATGGTTTTTGCATGGGATAAATTTATTCCTGAGGCTAAAATACAAAAAACATGCTATCAAACTGAAAATGACCCTCTTTCATCATTGCTAAACCAAAGATAAGAGTTGAGGGATTCAATCTAAAACGCCTTGTCATTCTGAGCACCGCGAAGAATCTGTACGCTTGTTTACACTTTACAGATTCTTCGCTGCTCAGAATTACAGGGGGCGGGTACGAAATACTTAGTTCAACTTGCTCAAATTCAAATATCCCAAATGAAACTCATCCTCTGCCAACCCTTCCGCAGGCACAATTTCAATTCTATATTTTCCCTTTTGCTCCGCAGATAAAATATCTTCTATCTCGTACAAATCATCTACATCAACACCATAACGGTCGTCAATGTGTGAAGTCCCGCCGGGGATATGATTGTTTTGGTAAAACAGGGTATCCTTCGCTTCTCTAAATGCAAGCGACTTGTTTTCTTTCACCGTTAACACAACATAATGCTGCTCCTCAAACTTGTTAGCTTGGTATCCACCCAGATTTACAAAGAATAATTTGTGTTTAGATGGTGTTGCAATGCCTGCTTGTTTTTCAACTACGCTGATTTGATAACCTTCAACCGAGGTTACTTCGCGCCAGGCATCAATATGTATTTTATCTTCAGCGTCGGGCCAAAAAGCCTGAATGTTGGGTTTAACATCATTTATCGATTCAGCTATTACAAAGAAGATGTCGTGTTGTTCGATATGTCGGCCTTGGGGCTTTGCGCCCAACATCAGCATGAAAAGTTTGACTTGCATGCCACTAAAATAAGCCGACTAACCCGAATATTATTACTTTTAAAAAACTTTTACAAGTTACTAATGTCAACTACTGATCCAATTCCTTCAGCAAATAAACCCCGGCAACTCGATTGGATAAATAATCTGCGCGTGCTGGCTATGTTTTTGGTGGTGATACTGCACACCACATCGCCCATGCTGATGGCCTACGGCAAAGTGCCTAATAATTATTGGCTGATAGCAGATTTTTACAATGCTTTATCACGGTTTGGTGTGCCTGTGTTTGTGATGATAACCGGGGCATTGCTGCTCAGTCGGGATTATGAGCTGGGAGATTTTCTGAAAAGGCGGCTCTGGCGAATCATCCCGCCATTTTTGTTCTGGAGTTTGATTTATGTAGCCTACGCCTGGTTCGATGAGGATATAACCTTTACTGCTGACGCCTGGGTAAATGTTAAAATAGTTTTACACCAGTTGAAGTTCGGCGCGTCCTATCATTTATGGTATGTATATATGCTGATTGGGCTTTATTTTATCATCCCGATACTCAGCAAATTTGTGCGGAATGCTACCGAAACACAGATCATCTATTTCCTGCTATTGTGGCTGGGCGTGATGATCATTAATCAGCCTTATTTATCACGTTATAATCCGCAGATCGATTTTCATAATGTAACTGGTTATTTGGGCTATCTGGTGTTAGGTTACTACCTGGCATCTAAACAATTCCCAGCATGGCTTAATGCCAAATGGTTTGGTATGTTGTTTTTGATCAGCCTAATTGTGATAGTCGCCGGAACTTACTTTGTTTCCTTAACCTACAAGGGTTTAAGTACCCTATTTTACGAACCGATAAGTCCTTCAATAGTGATTTTATCCGCCAGTATATTTGTGGTTTTCAGGTTGAGCGCATTTAAATTATCACCCAAAATAAAACAGATAGTCAATTTTGCCGGAGGCTATACCTATGGTATCTACCTAAGTCACGCCCTTATCCTAACCATCCTTGGCGATCCGGACTATCATTTAAATATTGATTATACGTTTTGCACGCCATTTATCAGCATACCATTAACCGCTTTAATTTGCTACAGTCTGTCTTTATTATTGGTTTGGTTATTAAGTAGATTGCCTTTTGGTAAATGGATAGCAATCTGAGCCTTATAATTCTAATATTCGCCTTGTTATTCTTCGTTCCTCAGAGTGACAAATGACAAGCAGGTTAAATAATTGTTGAGTTTGAACCTCATCCTGATAAATTTTCCCGCTTTGCACAAAAGCTGAATAATATGTAATAATTTTAAAAAATTTTTCACCCCAAAAATTACGGGCATTATTTTTTGATCAATGAAGAAAATAACTCAAGGCAACGCCGCATCCTATACCGTTTTTCTAATCATAACTACGTTTGTTATACGCTTGTTTATTGCCGCCTACACCGGGCTCGGCATTGGCGAGGCCTACTATTTTCGCGGTGCTTTACACCTGGATCTGAGCTACTTTGACCAACCACCTTTGTTTTTTTGGCTGAGCGGTTTAAGCCTTAAAGTTTTAGGCTTAACTAATTTAGGCATCAGGTTCCCGGCTGTGCTTTTATTTGCGGGCACAAGCTGGTTGCTATTTCTGGTAACCAAAAAGCTTTTTAATGCGGCAGCGGGTTTTTGGGCCGTCTTGGTGATGAACCTGAGCGCGGTATTTACCATACCCATCGCGGTTTGGTTTCAACCCGATGCACCGCTGATGTTCTTTTGGCTATTAAGCACTTACTTTTTTGTCGAGGTTTTATCCATCAGCAATCAAGGCCGTACAAAGCTACAATCGGGCAAAGCATATTCCTTGTGGATCATCATCGGGATTTGCATGGGCTTAGCTATATTGAGTAAATATCATACTATATTTTTATTCTTAGGTGTGCTGATATTTGTGAGCGTTAACAAAAATCAACGCCATTGGTTAAGGCATCCTGGACCATATATCGCCATGATTATCGCGTTGGCATTTGCGTGGCCTATACTATGGTGGAACGCCCATAACAACTGGGTGTCTTTCGTTTTCCAGGGCTCGCGTGCAGGCTCAAGCGGTGGTTTGCACCCAATATGGTTACTGCGTAGCATTGGTGGACAATGCTTGTGGCTGCTGCCATGGTTTTGGTTCCCGTTGATTGGGCAGCTCATCAAATCATTCAAACTACGCATACA
This sequence comes from Mucilaginibacter tundrae, assembly GCF_013408825.1. Lineage (GTDB taxonomy): Bacteria > Bacteroidota > Bacteroidia > Sphingobacteriales > Sphingobacteriaceae > Mucilaginibacter. Next base: position 664,117 of record NZ_JACCBZ010000002.1, on the reverse strand, counting down.
ATCACAATCCTATAGCTTTTTATTTTGGACGTCGGTTTTACCATTGGTGTTTTTTACGATTGTAACGTTATGGTCCGATTTGCAATATCATTTCCACTGGCAAGCGCCCGGATATATGATGTTGTTTATGCCTTTAGGACATGCCATCGATCAGCATTTATCTGACCCCACAAGGGCACGCGGTACACGCCGCTGGTTAATTTTTTCAGCTTGCTTTACGGTGATCACACTCACAGTACTTAACCTGCACGAGGTTACCGGTTTTTGGCAGTGGTACGGCCCTAAATATTTTGTTAGTTTAAACGACAAAACGCCTGAAGCCAAAGCCAGGGAAATTGACCCAACCATACAGGGTGTTGACGATGACGCCATCCTGCCACGATTTGAAAAAGAAGGCTGGTTAAACAATCCTAAAATATTTGCTGGTACGACCCGCTGGTGGCTGAATGGTAAAATAGACTGGGTATTGAAAGGAAAAAAAGATATTGTTTGTTTTAATGATGACCCGCGCAATATCGCTTTCCTGATCAATCCTAATAAATTAGTAGGAGAGGATGCCATTGTGATAGACCAGGGCAACCCGGTAAGTGTTAAGAATGATGTAATACCATTCTTCGACAGCGTGAAACAACTTCCGGACGTTATTATTACCCGTGGCGGCAGGGACGAATTGCATTTACAGGTTTATTACTGCACCCGTTTCCATGTACCGGCTAAGCCGCGCGAAGATCTGCCTATATATCACCAGTTAACCGGCAGGCCACCTTTTGGTAAGTAGAACTTAAATCAAACAAAAGCGCCATTGACTATTAATCAATGGCGCTTTTTGTAATATTATTGAGTTTACGAAGCTTTAGCTAACACAGGTTTTTTAGGCTCATCGTATAAAGTAACAGCTTCGGCTGTTTCTTCTGCTTTTTGCTCATATTTCTCTTTCAGCTTATTAAAAAGCATAAAGCTGTATGGATCGGCAAAAGGCATTGCATTACCGGAAAACGCGTTCGGGTGTAATTCTAAAAAGGCGGGGCTAACCTTTAAGTTTTCGTGATTAATATGTACTAAACCGGTATCAATATCATTGCCAAAAATTACGAAGGTGTCAAAACGGTTGCCTTCTTTATCTGTGTAGATTACTACATCGTTTTCTTTGAAATTTTTCATTATATGCCCTGTTTGCTATGTATTTAGCAAATTGAGTGCCGTAAATGGTAAATTACTCAAAAAATCAATCGATTGATTAGGGATGTCGCAATATTAATAACTTGTTTTTAATTTAAGTGCCTGATTTTCAAATGTGATTAAATAAGATAAATGTAACGCCTCAGTTTTTTTAATGCACGACTAAAGTAGGTTCAGGTTGTTAAAACCAGCTTTAAAAGAAGCTTCTGATATACTATTGTATGGATTACTCATCAGTTGTTTAGCCAATTGTATACGCTCCTTAACGGTATCTCATTTTCAGTACCATATCATTTGCTTTTTGTAGCTTTACTAAAACCACTTAAATCAAAACTATGGCTACAGTAGCTTTACGCAGCGCTGCCGGTAAATGGATAATGGTTTCGGCTATACTTGCTTCGTCAATGGGATTTATTGACGGCACGGCGCTAAACGTGGTTTTGCCATCGCTGCAAAAAAGTTTGCAAGCCAGCGGCGCCGATCTTTTCTGGGTGCTTAACGCTTATCTGCTTATGCTCGCCTCCCTCATCCTCATCGGTGGATCCATGGGCGATAGACTGGGCCGTAAAAAAGTATTCATGGCCGGAATCTTTATCTTTATCTGCGGATCTGCCGCCTGCGGTTTTGCACCCGACGTACTATATTTGGTTATTTTTAGATTGATACAAGGCATTGGCGGCGCTTTAATGATTCCGGGTAGCCTTTCTATGATCTCTTCATCCATCAACCAGCAGGAGCGGGGTAAAGCCATTGGTACATGGTCGGCTTTTACAACGGTAGTAACTATGGGAGGCCCGGTTTTAGGCGGTGCTTTAGCCGACGCCGGTTTATGGCGTTACATCTTCTTCATCAACGTGCCTATTGGCGTGGCCGCGCTCATTATGCTTTGGCTTAAAGTAAAGGAAAGCAAAGATGAAGATAACCAACAAACGCTTGATTTTCCTGGAGCTATCACCATTGCTTTAGGCCTGGCACTGGTAACGTTTGGTTTCCTGCGGATGCCAGCCATGAGTTTTAGTAACTGGCAGGTATGGGGAGCTTTAACCACAGGAGTATTATTTTTAATAGCTTTCATTATCATCGAAGCTAAAAGTAAATATCCTATGATGCCATTACAACTGTTTGCCAATGCGACCTTCAGCGGTACAAACCTGCTCACCTTCTTTTTATACGCTGGGTTAGGGGCAGGAATGCTGTTTATGTCGCTTAACCTGGTGCAGGTACAGGGGTATACTCAACTACAATCCGGGTTAACGTTTTTACCTTTTACATTGATGATGATCTCCGTAGCACGATATGCCGGTGCTTTAGCAGATAAATATGGCCCAAGATTATTGTTAATATTTGGCCCCGCGACTGCGGGCTTAGGCTTATTGATCTTATCATTTGTAAAACAAACAACGGGTCCGGGTGATTATTGGGTTACATTTTTTCCGGGGATAATAGTATTTGGCTTGGGTATTTCATTCACTGTGGCGCCGTTAACAGCCGCCGTAATGGGTTCGGTAAGTGATCATTTTTCGGGTACCGCATCCGGGGTGAACAATGCCATGTCGCGTATTGCCAATGTTTTTGCTACCGCGATATTTGGGGCATTATCGGTGCTGTTTTTTACGGGGGCATTGCAGCAACAAATTAAAACCATCAAACTAAACCCCAAACAAAAGCAGGAAGTAATGGCGCAAGCAGCGGATTTAGGGAATGCCAAAGTACCACAAGGAATTGCCGAAGGTAAGTTAATTGAACAAGCCTACCATCAAAGTTTTATTAAAGCCTACGCCAATATTATGCGAATAGCGGCAGGATTGGGATTTTTAGGTGCGTTGATGGCGGTATTATTTGTGCGGAACTCACTTAAGTCGAGCACGACTTAACTATTTATCGCCCCCTCAATTATCTCCACTATCCCTTCATTTTTAACTATCCACATACCTAAACGTTCTTCGGTAATGCCTTCTTTAAATTTATAGCTATAAGTCGGATTGCCATTGTCAAATACGGTTTCCATGTATCGAAAATCGATAGTATCGATACTTTGCAGATCATTTGCCACTTCAACAATGTGGGTCGACACCATAAAAAAGCACTTTCTAACCTTGGCAAAGGCGGAGATGATTGCCAACGAGGCATCATAAGCATCCTTTACATTAGTGCCCCTGAACAGCTCATCAAAAATCACGAAAACATTTTTCGATTCACTGATTTTTTTGGCAACGTGTTTCACTCGTAATACTTCGCTGTAAAAATGACTGTGACCTTTATCAATGTTATCGTCAATATTAATAGTGGTGATCAAGCCATCAAAAACACTGGTTTCCATATAATTTGCCGGCACCGGGAAGCCAAGCTGCGACAGATATATAGATATACCAACGGCTTTTAAAAAAGTTGACTTGCCAGCCATATTAGTGCCGGTTACAAAACATAGGTTATGGTCATTATCAAACGCCACATCATTAACCACAGGGTTGTTAATAAAAGGATGAAAAAGTCCTTCAAATCCTAATATTGATTGGCCGTTGTCTTTGATTACCGGCAAGGTAAATCCTAGCTGTTTAGCTGGTAGGCTAACAGAGGCGTATAGGTCTAACTGATAAACAATATCCAGTAAAATTTTAACTTGGTCAGCGGCCGAATGTCGTAAAATACGATCTGTCCTAGCTAGTTCGATAGCATTGATTTTAGGCTTATTAATTAGTCCCTTAATGAAAATGAAATCGTCACTGGCAAAGGTTTCCAAAACTATTGTACGAAGATCTAGCAAGAGGGGAGGAAACTCTACGCCAGCCTCGAAAAAATTAAGTAGCGTGTTTAAAATACTTAAGGTATAACCAATACCTTGCTGAATAACGTAGTAATCATTATTGTTATTGAAAGTATATATCATTTTCTCAAAAAAGCCGATGATATGCGGGAATGGCCGAATATGGTAATGCTTTTTTAAATAGAACTCTGCAAAATCGCAGGTTTGTTTATCAAGTAATAATAACGTGTCACTATTTAAAAAATAGCGGATCGTTTCAATCCTGTTCTTAATCTCACTTACATCTGTTAATGGCTTGTTGAAAATTTCTGAGAGCTTGTATTTGCCACCAATTGTTCTGGTGTTATCAAAAAGCGCAAATATTGATTTGTGATTATTAGCATTCGGGAAAATGCCCAGCTCATCAAGTGTTTGCCTGTCTGTGTCAAAGTTCATGGTTGCGCTTAAAAGAATTGCTAACCTATAAACTTATACCGGGATAAAATATTATGTAACAAAGTTTTAATTTGATTTTTCTGAATTAATCGGCCAAATTCTGCCCAAATATTCTGCTCAATTCAGCATAAAGTTCCGGATGTTTGTGCTGTAGTTCAGTTGGCTTTTCAAAAAAGTATTCAGAAGCAACCGCTAAAAATTCCGCTTCATTGGTTAAAGCGTAAGGGTTAATATCTGAATGACCCTCGCTAATTTTATGCATTTCCTGGTGCATCATTTTAAGCCAGGGTTCGGCATATTCGTGCGGGATAAAAGTTTCAGGCACGCCATCAGTATCGCCATCCGCTTTATCTAAAAGATGTACAAACTCATGTATGGCGGCATTTTCTTTGCCACTATTTTTAGAAAACCCTTTAGTTAAGGCCGCCCTTGATAGCAACATCTGCCCGTTCATATAACCAGTGCCTACCATCCCCATAATATTGCGGTTCTCACCCTCAAACTGAAAATCCTTGTCAAAGGTATCCGGGTACAGTATTATGTTGGTCAGGTTTTTATATTTCCATTCCGGGAAACCAAAAATAGGTATCACCGCGCTGGATGCGATCAGCGTTCTGTCAAGCGGAGTTATTTCTGTGCCGATTCCCTCAATATTGGTTTCAGCTAAAAAATCAGCAATCATTTGTTCAAAACGGTCTTTATCTGTGTCGGTAAGTTTTTGATAAAATGAAACATGCTCAGTTAATAGCTTTTTATACTCAGTAGGTTCTAAATCAATTACAGCCGGTGTGATCTTTCCTTTTTTGCGGAATACAAAATAAAGGGCAACAATAACTAGGATGATAATGATAATTGCGGAAGTCATGTTGGTATAAGTTTATTTAGGCGATTATGTTTTGAGTAGAAGGCGTTGTCACCGAATCATCCGCAATTTTACCGATAAAAAGCTACATCACACCGATTTATATAGTAACCTTTTTTTAGGCTGATGTACCTTTGTTATATAAATAACAAATATCATGACAAAAGAATCATTTCACATCAACGGCGAGAACCTGGTAAAAAAGGTTAAGGAACTCATAGCGGAAGGTAATGTACGTAAGATCACCATCTACGATAAATACGATAAGGAACTGGCCAGCTTCCCGCTAACCTTCGGCCTGATAGGTGTTTTAATTATGCCGATGCTGGCTGCTATAGGCGCTATAGCCGCACTGGTAGGCGAATGCAAAATAATGGTTGAACGTGAAGACGTAGACAACGAGGTGCATGCACAATAAAGTGGAGTAAATTATTCCGGCATCTTTATTAATTGAAACATATACCGTTAAAAAACGTGTAATATTGTAGCGCCGTATAAGCCTATAATATAATGAATAATTCGACTGTTAAAATTGCCGTGCTGGATGATTATCAGCAAGTAGCCTTTAAATTTGCCGACTGGTCGGCTATTACTACTAAGGCAGAAGTGAAAGTATTTACCGATCATCTAGCTGATGAAAAAGCGGTGATTGAACGTTTGTTGCCTTTTAATATAGTATGCGTAATGCGCGAAAGAACACCGTTGAACCGCAGCATACTCTCCCAACTTCCTAATTTAAAACTGATCGTTTCCACCGGCATGCGTAACGCGTCTATCGATATAAAAGCAGTTGAAGAGTTCGGCATTACCCTAAAATACACAGGTTATTTAGAAAGCGGCGCACCCGAAATGACCTGGGCACTCATTATGGCTATAGCGAGGCATATCCCACAAGAAAGCAATAACTTTAAATCAGGAGGGTGGCAAACCACCATTGGCGGCGACTTTAAGGGAAAAACCATGGGTATATTAGGCATGGGCAGGGTAGGGAGCAAAATTGCCGCTTATGCTAAAGCTTTTGACATGAACGTAATTGCCTGGAGCCCGAACCTTACCGCAGAAAAAGCAGCCGAATCAGGCGCGCAATTAGTGAGCAAGGAAGAATTATTCAAACAAGCTGATTTTGTTACCATCCATATGGTGCTAAGTGATCGCTCAAGGGGGATAGTTGGTAAAGAAGATTTAGCTCTGATGAAGCCTACAGCTTACTTTATCAATACATCCCGCGGCCCCTTAGTGAACGAAACGGCATTGATAGAAACGCTGCAACAGCATAAAATTGCCGGAGCGGCAATTGATGTATTTAATGTAGAGCCATTGCCTGCAGATCATCCTTTCCGGAAGTTAGATAATTTACTGGCAACATCGCATGTTGGATATGTTACCGAAAATACATACAAACTGTTTTATACCGACACCGTTAAAGCTGTTGAAGAGTGGCTGGAATCCTGATCAGTTTTGGATGAATGGAAGTGAGGTGTTTTTATAGGCTGGTTTCTGTAATTCTGTTTTCAGGTTTTTGAAGATCTGGATTGGCGCTTCAGTAGCAAACATATTTATCAACCATGCAGGCAAGGCGCCTCCCGGATCAACATGCAGGGTATACTTCACCCTGATTTCGTTATTAGCCAAGGGTATAATTTCCCATTGGCTGCCTGAATGGTCAACTCGCACAATATTCGATTTTACCGGGACAAAGCCAGGGACGGCCGGGCCATCAACAAATACTACTTTCGTGGTTGGATTTTGGCTTACCGCGAGGTGCGACACAAAGTCCCGGTTTTCAGCAGGCCAGGGTAGCGTAACTTCTGAATAATAATAAAGCTCTTGTGGCGAAACTTCTTTAAATACTTTACAAAACTTGGTATGATAAAGCCACTCAGGCGAATTTTTAATATCAAGTAAAACAGCTACAAATTGCGAAGGTGTAGCCTTATAATTACATTCTACCCTAATCGCTTTTATTTTTGAATTAGGTACAATGCTGGTATAAATCTTTATCCCGTCGTTTTCACTATTAAACTTCCAGTCTGTTTGTGCCGAGGCCGGTAATAGTTTAAATAACAGGATAAACAATAATAACTTTTTACACATAAGTAACCGATTGGTAATAGAGCACCAAGATCGTGGTCTTGTGCGAACGGCTGGTTATCAGCGTGTAAAATTTTCAAAAAAATAACTCCTGACGGTTTATTGCCAGGAGTTAAGTGAATGTATGTACTTATTGAATTACGGTTTTTCTACGGTAACATCCTGCGCCAGTATAGCGTCATCGGGCGTTTTAGCCAATTCGTTGTCCAAAGCAAACAGGGCATCATCTTTAGCATCGGGCCCGCCGGCCACTTTTATCTTATCCAACAGATCCATTGCCATAGTTTCTTCTTCGGTTTGTTCTTTCACAAACCACTGTAAAAAGTTCCAGGTTGCCCAGTCTTTTTCGGCCATGCTCATATTTACTATATCATAAATAGAGGTGGTATTTTGCACCTCATATTTAAATACTTTTTCAAAGCAATCATTAACGCTTACCGGGTCAGCACCAGGGCCGGGTATTTCGGTAATAGTAACTTTGGCACCGCGTTTAAGGATATATTCCAAAAACTTCATCATATGATTACGCTCTTCATTGGCGTGCCTGAATAAAAAATTGGCGATGCCGCCGTAGCCCTTTTCGCTTGCCCAAGCGGCATAGGCAAGATATATCTGTGAGTTATGTGCCTCGTTTGTCATTTGCGCGTTAAGCGCAGCTGCAAGTGTGGATGATAGTCGGTTAGTTTCCATAATGATAAACTAACAGATTGACCAAACAAAGGTTTTAAGGTTTAAATATTATTAAACGGCGTTTGAAAAGGTAGTTTTTGTTTGCACATATCTTAAGTTCAATCCGTGAGTAGTGTATCAACTGCAAATTGAAAAGCTACCTTGCTTGATGTCTTCACTACGATATGCTTAATTAGGTAATCACGCACTGTGTGTAGTGTTTCTGTAAATTAAATAATAATATTGATGTGTTTAAAAAAAGCACGCAGTTTTTATATTGATATTTGTAATATTGTATCCAGTGATGAAGAATAAACCTGTTTCGCAAAGTTCGGTAATACGTATAAAAGATATCGCGCTCAAAGCTAATGTGTCAACCGGTACCGTTGATAGGGTTATACATAACCGCGGCCGCGTGGCCGACGACGTAAAAGAGCGTGTTTTAAAAATCATCAAGGAACTAAACTATGAGCCAAACATGATGGCTCGTATGCTGGGATCAAAAAAACAATACTATTTTGCCGCCCTGCTTCCCGATCATAATTATGATAATTTTTGGCTGGCCCCAAAATCAGGTATTGAAAAGGCAGAGCAAGACCTGAAACAATACGGCGTTACCGTAGAACAATTCGTATTTGACCCGCAGGATGTAGATGCCTATGTTGCCAAGGCAAACGAGATCACCCAGAGAAATCCTGATGGCATTTTACTATCACCTATATATTATAAGGAAACACTAACCTTTTTTGAAAAGTGGAGCGCCGCCGGAATTCCGTTTGTCCTCTTCAATACCCAAATAGCCGACTACGATCCGTTGAGCTATATTGGTCAGGATTCTTACCAGAGTGGGCAAGTAGCCGCTAAACTGGTACACTATGGGCAACCTTCGCCTTGTTCTATATTAATAGCGCATATTGACGAAGAAATAAGCAATGCCCAGCACTTAGTGAAGAAGGAGCAAGGTTTTAAAAACTATTTTGCCCAAAATAGCCTCGATCATCAATATAACATATTAAGGGTAGAGTTGAAAAGATCAAGTCAATCTGGTTTTATCAAAAAACTGGATGAGATTTTTGAACAGACCCTTGATCTTAAACAAATATTTGTAACTACTTCACAGGCTTACGATGTAGCTAAGTATTTAGAGCAGCGCCACATCACTCACATTAAATTGATAGGCTACGATTTAATACCGCCAAACCTGCATTATCTGGAGAAAGGCAATATTAGTTTCCTCATCAACCAAAACCCGAAAGGGCAGGGGTACTGGGGTATTTATCAATTAGCAGAGCACCTGGTGTTCAAAAAAGACGTGCCTATACTTAAATATCTTCCGCTGGATATTGTTACTAAGGAAAACCTTAATTATTTTTTGGACGAGAAAGATCCCTCATTCCCCAATATCTAATTCTTGACGATGATTTATTAATTATAAATTATCTTTGTGCCCGTACACGCAATTTTCGCATGAAAAACCTCCATATTGCCTTTATTTCCAATCATGAACTTAATAATGATATGGCGGTTGTTTCTTCATTGTTAAACAACAGCACAAGGCAAAGCGTCGATAACTTATTATGGAGCGATAATGGCTATAAGCCGTTAGTATCATTCTCTATGGCTTATACCGAAGATAATATCCTCCTGAAATATTTTGTTACTGAAAAGTACGTTAAAGCCGACTATCATCAAATAAACGACCCTGTTTATAAAGATAGCTGTGTGGAGTTTTTTATTGCCTTCGGCGATGATGAAAATTATTATAATTTGGAATTTAATCCTGTTGGGACTGCACTAATCGGCTACGGGTCAGATAATAATGATCGTAAAATGTTAAGTGAGATAATAATTTCCCAAATAAAAAGCCAATATAGCATTAGTGTTTCGCCGGATGATAAAGGAAATACTGAGTGGGAGCTTACGTTAAGTATTCCTTTTGCTCTATTTATACATAATGCCATAAGTTCATTAGTCGGACAACATTGCAAGGCTAATTTTTTTAAGTGTGGCGACGATCTTCCCGTGCCGCATTATCTCAGCTGGAATCCCATAAACCACTCTCAACCAAACTTTCACTTACCACAGTTTTTTGGTACAATTATGTTCGCCTAAGCGAAGTAAAGGCGCTCATATTCCCCATTTAATTTTTTTTCATGTAGTTGGTTATTGATTCGTTATTAATTTGTTAATTAATTGTTGTTTAATCAGCCGATATTTTGATTTATTATATTGATTTATTGTTAAAATCATAAAAGTATATTTTTTTCAAAAAAACTTTTACATAATGTGTGCGAACACGCAATTAATTTACATATATTTGGTTTAACGATAATATAGGTATGGTAATGAATACATATTGTCTATTATACACAATTAAATTCTGCGTATGCGAACACACTTATTTACTGATTAATCTATTTTCCACCTAATATAATACCAAACTAAAATGACCCTATCCGTTAACGTTCTATTAACAAATCAACTATGTTTAATTTGAAAAAACTCCTACTCTTTCTTTTATTAGTAGTTAGCTATTGTAACCTTTATGCCCAGGAAAGGGCAATAAAAGGAAAGGTTACAGCGAAGGATGGCTCCGCTCTGCCAGGAGTTGTTATTCAACTACAAGGCACTACTAAAGGCGCGGTAGCGTCGGGCCCTGATGGCTTTTTCTCAATTAACGTTGCTTCGGGCGCTGTTACGCTTGAAGCCCACTCAATTGGATATACTACTAAAGTAATTCCGGTTGCTGCCGACCAATCCAAAATATCAATTTTGATGGAAGAAGATAACAAGCAATTGGGGGAGGTTGTTGTAACCGGTTATTCATCTCAAAAGAAAGGTAACTTAACAAGTGCAATCGCGGTAGTATCGGCAGAGAAGTTAAAAGATGTCACTTCTGACGATATCGGCGAAATGCTTCAAGGTAAAGTATCTGGCTTGCAGGTAGTAAACTCTTCAGGTGCTCCGGGTAGTGTATCCGAGATCAGGTTGAGGGGTGTATCTTCTGTAAACGCCGCACAAGCCCCGCTAATTGTAGTAGATGGTATCATCGGTGGTGATTATGACCCGAATGATGTAGAAAGTGTTACTGTATTAAAGGATGCAGGCGCGACTGCCATTTATGGTTCACAAGCTAACGGCGGTGTAATCATCATTACTACCAAGAAAGCTAAAGGCGATAAAACTCAATACGAGTTTCAAGCAGTAACTGGCTTTAGAACACCGGATTTTGGTACCATGACCATGATGAATAGCAGCGAACTTTATGAAAATCAAAAGCAGTTATTCCGTGATTATATCCCGGGAGCAACTGGTAACAGTTATGTGATTGATTTGGTGCAGTTTCAATCAGAGCGCCCTGCTTCTATATTAAATACCAATACCAACTGGTTAACCACCATGTTTAAACCGGCCCCTGTAGAAAATTATTATTTCTCTGCAATGGGTAAAACCGCTAAAAACGATTACTATTTCGGCGTTACTTATTACGACGAAGGTGGAACTTTTATGAATACGGATTATAAACGTGTTAACTTAAGGTCTAACAATACTTACCATATCACCGATAAAATTACCCTTACCAACAATATTAACATTAGCGGTAATGAAGGTGAAAGCTATGATTATAATGATATTTATTACGCCTACTTAAATTTACCTTGGGATAACCCTTATGATGCAAATCATAATGCTATTTATGTTGATGGTAACTCTAAGTTCACATGGTGGTCAAGGGATAAAACAAACCCGGTGAATACTGTAGATAATTCGGACCATCCGTTTAAAGGTTTCGATATCAATTATGACCTGGCTTTAAACCTGCCAATAACATCATGGTTAACATTCAATACTACTAACCGTGGTTCGGCTTCTTATAACTATAACTCTACTTTTTATAGCCCAACTGTTGAAGGTGTTTACCATGGTACAGGATATATAAATGATCAAAGTGCATATGACTACGGTGGTATATCAACGAACTTGTTGAAATTTGATTTCAAATTAGGTAAGAGTGCTATTAATGGTTTAACAGGTGTAGAGTTTGAAGGCAGCCAAACTAATACTGTTGGTGCCTCAGGTAAGGGCTTGCCGATCGGGCTTGAATCTTTAGACGTAGTTGCAAATAGCCAGGCGGTAAATGGTTCACCCGACAGCCCATCAATTTTATCTTATTTATCACAAGTGAACTATAGCTATGAAGACCGTTATTTTTTAAGCGGTTCATACAGGATTGATGGTTCATCGGCATTTGCTCCGGGTAATAAATATGGATCATTCCCGTCTATATCAGGTGGCTGGTTAGTAAGCAACGAGGATTTTTTAAAGGACAGCCATACAGTTGATAATTTAAAACTACGTTTAAGCTACGGTATAACAGGTACTCAGGATATTGGCGCATCCAGATATTTAGGTTTGTATTCGCTTACCAGCCAATACAACTCAGCGGTAGGGGCAACGCCATTGCAATTAGAGAGCCCTAACTTAACATGGGAAAGCAAACATCAGTTAGATGCTGGTTTTGACATTGGTTTGTTTCATCGTATTAACATTACTGTTGATGCTTATCACAACGTTACTAAAAACTTACTGTTGCAGGTTGCTCAACCATTATCAGTTGGTTTTGAAACTAAGTGGGAAAACACTGGACAGGTACTTAACAATGGTTTGGAGTTTGCGATCAGCAGCCAAAACATCAAGAATAAAGATTTCCAATGGACAACAGACTTTAACATCAGCTTTAACAATAATAAATTGCAGGATTTCCCTTCAACGGTTATTTCAACCGGCGAAGATGCTGTATCACAAATATACCGTACCGGGGGGAACTTGTATGAGTTTTACATGCCTACATGGGAGGGTGTAAATCCGCAAACAGGCGCGCCGCAGTGGCTTGTTGAAAACAAAGATGCAAATGGTAAGGTAATATCAACATCGGTGACCTCTAATTACGCTTCTGCAACTTTGCAGGAACAAGGTTCGGCATTGCCTAAATTCCAGGGAGGTTTTAATAATGAGTTCAAGTACAAGAAATTCTTCCTGAGGATTAATACTTACTTCGAGTACGGTAATAAAGTTTACAATGCTAACCTTGCTGAGGTTGAAAATGATGGCAGTGAGCCTTTGTTAAACCAGATAGTTTTGCCTAAAGGTAGCAGCGTATGGACTCACCCAGGTGATATAGCCACTGAGCCAAGCCCTGAAAACAATACCAACTCAACTTCTGTATCAACAAGGTATCTTAAAAACGGCAGCTACCTAAGTTTAAGGAATATAGCTTTCGGTTATTCATTACCTAAAGCTTTTGCACAAAGTCTTAAATTAAGTGATATTAATCTATCATTAAGCGCCGATAATGTTTACACGTTCACCCGCTATCTGGGCCAGGATCCTGCAACAACTATCACTCCGGGTAATTTTGTTACTCCAGGTGTTGCCGATTTCAAGTATCCGGATAACCACCAGTTTTTACTGAACATTAATATTAAATTTTAAAAGATCAGGTGATGAAAAATAAATTATTACTTATAGCAGCATTTTCAATGCTCATTATATACTCAGGCTGTAAGCTTGAAGATAATCCTACCAATTCGGTAACCACTGCATCATTAGCAACAACACCCGATGGTTTATTAAACGCGGTAAATGGTGCATATGCCCTGTTCAAGGATCACGAGGTGTTTGAAGGTACTACCGATTTGAACAATATGTACCTGCGCCAGTATTTCCAGATGTCTGATTTTGCTTCGGATGATGTGGTATGCGGACAAGTAACAACCGATCCATTTTTTCTGACGTTCTCTTTAGGTTTTACGCCAACGCAGGAAAATGCCAGTTACTTCTGGTACATATCCTACAAAATTATTAGTGACGCGAATACCGTTATTGAAGCAGGATCAAAAATAAGCAACCCAACAGCTGCTCAACAGCAACTAGTTGGCGAGTGCTATTTTTTACGCGCTTTCTGTCACTTTAATTTAGTTCGCTTTTTTGGAGAACCATACACCATCAATCCAACTGCCCCTGGCATAGTTTTGAGGACTTCGACTACCGATCCTGCCATAAAAGCACGTTCATCAGTTAAAGATGTGTATACACAAGTAATTGCCGATGCTATCAAAGCATCTACTTTAATGACTGACGGTGCATCAAGAGGCGTTACATTTGCAACAAAAGAAGCAGCGGAAGCTTTATTATCACGTGTTTCTCTTTACGAAGGGGATTATCAAAGCACTATCACTTATAGTAATGCAGTGATCAATTCTGGTAAGTTTACAGAAGCAACTGCTTCAGATTTTAAAACAATGTTTGCGAATGCGCAAACTGACAAAGAAACTATATTCTGTATAGCATTTGATGCTTTAGATGATTATGGGAAATTAGGGTCTATCGCTTCTCAATACTATTCTAACGGTAACTCTGGCTGGGGCGAGGAATATGCTTCGCAGCCACTACGCGATTTGTATGCTCAAAACCCATCAGATGTACGTACTTCATATATTGATGATGATGTTGATTCAACTGGTGCGCAACAATACAAAAATGGCATTCCCATTTATTATGTAACTAAATTCTCTGGCCAGGGAGGTAGCCCTACACTAAGTTCGCCAATTATATTCCGTCTGTCAGAAATGTATTTGAACAGGGCAGAGGCCGAAGCAAATTTGGGTCAAACATCATCAGCACTTACCGATGTGGATTTCATCCGGTCGAACAGAGGTTTATCAGGAGCGCTTTACAATGGTACTGTACCTGGTGGCCAAACTGCATTAGGCGTGGTATTACAGGAAAGAAGATTAGAATTAGCGTTTGAGGCTGACCGTACCTTTACTGTATACCGCAACAAACAAAGTATGAATAAAACTTATTGGGGTTATCACTTGCAAGGTTTACAAGCAGCGGATATTAACTTAAGTGTTCCCCCTACTAACTACCCTAACATGATCATTCCATATACCAGTACCAAGATCATTTATTATATACCGGAGGCCGAGATACTGTCTAATACAGCAGCTACTCAAAATCCATAGTTAACAGTAAATATTTAATTGTTTTTTAATAAAAATGATATGAAAAAATTCAAATATATATTAGGCTGTCTTTTATTAGGAAGCCTTGCGATCGGATTCCAGGCCTGTAAGAAAAACCCCGAAATACTGGTAAAGGAAGTGGTTTTTACTGATTCAGTAAAAAGCTATACTGTTACGTTTAAAAATAGCACAACCGATGCCAAATCATTCAGGTGGGATTTTGGCGACAGCACCAGTTCAACTGAAACCAGCCCGGTTCATACTTACAAATCAAAAGGTAAACACGTAGTTACCTTATATGCCACATTAAATAATGGTAGTGTAATAAACGGGTCAACCATTATACACGTTTCAAAAAGTTCACCAATATTGTTGAATGACAATAGTTTGGCTGATTGGGATACAATATCAAATGTGGTAATACCGCCGTCATTAGCACTTGGTGGTGTAGTGCAGGAAGCTAAGTTTGACTATGATAGCCAGAATATTTACATCTACATGAAAGCAGCTATACATGTTGCAGATGCAAATATATTCGACTTTTACCTGGATACGGATAATAGTGCCTCAACAGGTTTGATCACCGGGTCGATACCCGGTGGCGGTTATGATTATTTGCTTGAAGGACAAGTGCTTGATAATACGGGAACACCGCTTGTTCAATACCAGCACACCGGTGCTCAGGATGCATTTTCATTCAATGCACTAAGTATCGCCGGATTTTTTACGGTAGGTACAGTACAGGAAGTAAACGGGGTTACTACTTTCGAAATGGCTTTGTCACGCAGTAAAATTAGCGGTTTAACTGGTTCCGCAATGAAAATAGCTATTGTTGTAAGTGATGATGCTTATAACAATATAGGTTGGATGCCGGGCAATGGCTTAGCACCAATAACACTTGATATCAGCCAATAATATTAATATCAATTATAGTTATAATTAGTTTAAATGGATAACATCATTCCAAAATCGTCAAACAGGCTCATCTCCTTAGATGTAATGCGGGGGCTTATCATGATTCTGCTGGCCGGCGAAAGCTGCCTGGTGTACGAAAACTTGCATGCCCTGCATTTAGGAGGTGTAGCCGACGGTTTTATTAACCAGTTTTTCCATGACCCATGGCATGGTCTCCACTTTTGGGATTGCGTGCAGCCTGCCTTCATGTTGATGGCCGGGGCGGCAATGTATATCTCCTACAATTCAAAATTACAGAAAGGGGTAACATGGCAGCAAAACTTTAAGCACATTGCAATACGGTCGATAAAACTGTTTATACTGGGTACAGGCCTGCATTGTGTTTATGCCGGTAAATTAGTGTTCGAATTATGGAACGTGTTAACACAACTGGCTTTTACAACGCTTATCGCTTATTTGATTATTAACAGGTCATTTTGGTTCCAGATAGCTTTCTCTGTTGCTTTATTAATCATTACCGATGTATTATATCGCAATATATTAATGCCGGGCTTCACTCAGCCCTATGTAGAGTTCCACAATTTCGGCGCTTATATGGATACCGTGTTGATGGGTAAGATCAATAACGATGGCTGGGTTGCAATCAATATAATACCGACTGCCGCGCATACCATTTGGGGTGTTTTAGCGGGTAAATTATTGATCTCCAAAGAATCAGCTAATAAAAAAATACTTTACCTGGTAATAGCAGGAGTTATTGGGTTGATATTGGGTTTCGGCCTTGATATAACCAATATTACCCCAATTATAAAACGCATAAGCACTAGCTCTTTCACTTTTGCATCCGGTGGTTGGGTATTGCTCATTATGGCTTTCTTATATTGGCTGGTTGATATTAAACAAGTAAATAAATATGCATGGGTTTGTATAGTAGTAGGTATGAATTCCATATTTATTTACTTGTTTTTTGAAACCGTGGGCGCGCAATGGTTCAATGGTGCCATAGGCATTTTTGTTAAAGGATTTTTAGGATTTACCATTATACCCGTAAATATTATAGCTGTAATTTCTTCACTGGTTACCTTATTTGCTGAGTGGTGCCTGTGTTATTTCCTGAGTAAGCATAAAGTGTTTATCAAAATATAAACCGCAAGATGAATAAGTTAACAATTGTAACCTGCCTTTTAATATGGGTATGCGGGGTATCGTCTGCCCAAACAAATCAATCTGTTAAAAAAAATATACAGATTGAGGCCGGGGAGAAATGGTTTGGGGGCACTGTTGATGACGGTCACGTAATGCCTTTTCAAAATGGTTATAGTTTCAACTTGTATGGTGATAATAAGGACAATCAGTCTGCACCACTCTTGTTATCAACCAAAGGCCGTTATATATGGAGCGATCAGCCGTTTGAATTTACCATTCAAGGTAATCAACTGATTATAGATAAAACATCAGATAGTGTCTTAGTTGTAACCGCAGGCAAAACTTTAGCCGACGCGTTTAAAGCTGCAAGCAAAAGCAAATTCGCGGCAAGTGGCCAAATGCCGGATAGCCTTCTATTCGCCCGTCCGCAATATAATACTTGGATCGAGCTGGTTTATAACCAAAATCAACAGGATATTTTAAAATATGCCCACCAAATTATTGATAACGGATTCCCTCCGGGTGTATTGATGATTGATGACAACTGGATGGATTTCTATGGCAAGTTCGCCTTTAGAAAGGATCGTTTTACGGATGCCAAACAAATGATTGTCGAACTCCATCAAATGGGTTTTAAAGTAATGGTTTGGGTTTGTCCGTTCATATCATCTGATAGTGAAATATCAAGGGATCTAGAAGCAAAAAAACTGCTTTTACTGGACGATCAAGGAGATAAAACCTTAACGTGGGATAAAGCATCCAAGCCTGCAATCGTCAGCTGGTGGAATGGCTACAGCGCCGAACTTGATTTTACAAATCCCGATGCGGTAGCATGGTATAAAGGCCAGCTGCAAAACATGGTAACCAATTACGGCCTCGATGGCTTTAAGTTTGATGCCGGAGATATGGAGTTTTATCCTTCAAACATCATCTCTTTTAAACCAGCAACACCAAACCAGCAATCGGAATTGTGGGGAAGCATCGGTTTATCCTATCCGCTCAATGAATACAGGGCAATGTGGAAACGAGGAGGTCAGCCATTGGCAGAAAGGCTTCGCGATAAAAAACATAACTGGACCGACCTGCAAAAACTAATACCAAATATCACAGCCTCGGGCTTATTAGGTTATCAGTTTACTTGCCCGGATATGATTGGCGGCGGAGAGTATGGGTCATTCATAGGCCTAAATCATTTTGATCAGGATTTGGTGGTGAGATCTGCACAGTGCAGCGCTTTAATGCCGATGATGCAGTTTTCAGTCGCGCCATGGCGCATACTGGATGCAAGCCACTTGGCAGCGGTAAAAAAAGCTGTCGCACTTAGGCAAAAATATACCGCATATATCATGAAAACGGTTAAGCAATCAGCCATAACCGGAGAACCTGTTGTGCGGAATATGGAGTACGAATTCCCCGGCGAAGGATTAGATACGGTTAAAGACCAGTTCATGCTAGGCAAGACAATAATGGTGGCACCCGTTTTAGAGAAAGGTGATCGCCGCAAAATAATATTCCCGAAAGGTAAATGGCAAAGTGAAGATGGAAAAATATTCAAGGGGCCGTCGGTAAAGATTGTTGAGGTAGAACTGGACGATGTGCCTGTTTTTAAGAAACTATAAATGTTAATTAATACTATTTAAACAATCTATGAAAGCATTAGCACTCCTGGCCGCATCAGCATTATTCTTAATGTCGTGTAGTAAAAAAGAACTAGCCATTAAAAGTACTCCTACGGATACGGCAACAACTGCTACTTATACCGAGAGTACACTGGATATTGTAAACCCTGAAAGAGGATTTTTTCAGTATGCTGAGATCCATTCAAGCAATTACATTCCACTTAGCCAAAGTTTACTGGCCAGTTATCGTAACAGTACAAGTATCACTGGCGCAACGTACACTGTATCTTGTAGTTTGGTTTTTGTTGAATACGTGCTTGATAGCTTTGTAACCACCCCTATCTCTGCCGATTTTTTAACCAAATTCGATCAAGATTGCGCTACCGCGAGAGCCGCTGGCGTAAAGTTGATCCCACGTTTTATTTATACCAATACTACACATTCAGGTACTTGCGCAGAGCAATCTGTTTGCCCTCTTTATGGTGATGCAACTAAGGCGATAGTATTAGAGCATATTAGTCAACTGGCGCCTCATTTACAGGCAAATGAAGATGTGATTGCGGTTATGCAATTAGGCTTTATAGGTATTTATGGCGAGAATTATTATACCGATTATTTTGGTGATGCATCTTCTAACGGTCAGGGAAAATTGCTAGACCAAAACTGGCAGGACCGTATTGATGTGTTAAAAGCGATGTTAGCTGCTGTACCTACAGATCGTATGGTGCAGGTGCGTACACCACAATTTAAAGAAAGGTACGTTTATGGTATCCAGGCAAGCGTAAACTCCCCGGCCATGACTGATGCCGAAGCATTTACCGAAACTGATAAGGCTCGTATAGGCTTTCATAACGATTGCTTTTTATCAAGCACCAATGATGAGGGTACTTATTTCGACTATGGTAACTCGTCGACCCCTGAAGCTGACGCGACCACGGCTTTGAGAAACTACGAAGCATACGATACCAAGTACACTGCTGTTGGCGGTGAAACCTGTACCGATGCTTACACCCCACAAAATGAGTGCGAACCAAGCGGTATAGCGAAAACAGAATTCGCTGAATTTCATTACAGCTTTTTAAACGCGGTTTACGATCTTGATTTAAATAACAACTGGGTTTCCGGAGGTTGTATGGATAGTATCAAACAAAAATTGGGTTACCGTTTCGTGTTGCGCAAGGCAGAACTGCCAACATCAGCAAGTGCAACCGGAAATATCAGCGTCAACCTAACAATTGCCAATATTGGTTATGCTTCACCCTTCAATCCAAGGCCGGTGCAGTTAATTCTGCGCAACCAAACATCAGGTAAGGCGTTCGTGGCGGCGTTTAATACCGATATCCGCAAATGGTACACAGGAACCATTAATCTGCAGCAAACATTAACTATGCCATCGGGTATTACAGCGGGCAATTATGATGTATTGCTAAATCTGCCTGATAACGCAGCGACATTAAATACAAATCCAAATTTCAGTATACAATTAGCTAACGACAATACCTGGGAATCCACCACAGGTTATAATAAATTACAAGGAACTTTAGTGGTTAAATAATAATAATGAAAAAGATATTGGTTACGGGGGGCACGGGCTACATAGGTGCACACACAGTTGTTGAATTACAAAATAATGGCTACGAAGTTGTTATCGTAGATAATTTATCCAACTCTGATATTAAGATACTAACACAGATCGAAACTATCACAGGCAAAAAACCTGCTTTTGTAAAGCTCGATCTGCGTGATAAATCGTCGATAATTGAATTTTTAAAAGAGCATACTGATATAAGTGGCGTAATACATTTTGCTGCCTCAAAATCGGTAAGCGAATCAGTTAAAAATCCACTATTGTATTATGATAATAATATATCAACGCTGGTTAACTTGTTAAACTCGTTGGCGGGTAAGCCTTTGAATTTTGTATTCTCATCATCATGCACCGTTTACGGCGAGCCGGATACCCTGCCTGTTACCGAGCAGGCGCCGATAAAAAAAGCGGAATCACCTTACGGCAACACCAAACAAATAGGTGAGGAGATCCTAAAGGAAACCGCTAATGCAAATGATGATCTAAAAGTTATCGCTTTGAGATACTTTAACCCGGTTGGCGCGCATCAATCAGCTTTAATTGGCGAGTTGCCGAATGGCGTGCCACAAAATCTGGTGCCCTTTATCACTCAAACAGCCATCGGCAAACGTGAACAATTAACTGTTTTTGGCGATAAGTTTGATACGCCCGACGGTAGTTGCATCCGCGATTTTATTCATGTGGTCGATTTGGCTAAGGCACATGTTGCCGCCATTAAGCGTATGGAAGCTAAACAAATGACTGCTGCTTACGAGGTGTTTAATGTAGGTACAGGTAACGGATATTCGGTATTGGAACTTATCCACACTTTTGAAAAAGTGGCCGGTAAGCAATTGAATTATCGTATTGGCCCGCCACGAGATGGTGATATTGTAAAAATATGGGGTGATGTAAGCCTGGCCGAGAAAGAACTAAACTGGAAAGCCGAAAACGATTTAACCAGCATGTTGTCATCAGCGTGGGCTTGGGAAAAATATATTAATAACAATCCTTTTTAAAGCTAATAATATGCACAAGAAACTTTTTTTGTTTTTGATTTGGTTGATTGCCGGGTTAAATGGTTCTATTGCCCAGGTTGGTTACCCGGGCAATAAACCCGGCCTTGCATCGATCAAAAAAACAGGTAAAACCATAACTTTTGAAAATAAGGCACTGGCGATGAGCTTTGCCACTAATGGCGATAAATTAACAATTTCCGCTTTTAGCGATAAGCAAACTAATGAGCATTTAGCCATCGGCAAAAATCCTTTATTTTCATTGTTAGTTGGCGATAAAATCATTACATCAAATGAATTTGCACTGGTAGGTTCAGCAACTATATCGGACATAACCGGGGATGAAAACGCGCTTAAATACGCCGACAAACTATCCGGCAAAAAATTAAGTGCTGATCTGGAAGATGCTAAAATCAGCGTTAAAGTTCACTGGGAAGCCAGTTTGTTAAATGAGGGTAATTACGTTCGTCAGGTATTTACCTTTAGTACCGCTGATTCGGTTAAGATCTCGAAAATTACACTGATACAGTTACCATCAGCCATCGGCATAAAGAAAGAAGGAACTGTTGATGGCTCGCCATTGGTGCATAGCAACATGTTCTTCTCGCTGGAGCACCCCATGAGTCAGACATTGACTAACAAGAGCAGTATATCCATTTATCTGCCACGTTTAAACCCGGTTTATCACTCAGCGCCGCTTACTATCTCATCGGTTTGGGGTACTACGCCAGTTGGTCAATTACGCCGTGGTTTCCTGTACTATATCGAGCGTGAAAGAGCGGTACCATATCGCCAGTTTTTGCACTATAACTCCTGGTTTGATATTTCTTGGGATGACAGCAAGTTAAATGATTCTGTTTGCCTTGATCGTATAAAAGCGTTTAAAGACAGCCTTATAGATAAACGCCATGTAAAACTAAAAGCGTTTTTGTTTGATGATGGTTGGGATGATACTAAAACCTTGTGGCAATTTAACTCCGGTTTTTCTAATGGGTTCACCAAAATTGCTAAGGCAGCTAAGAATGCCAATTCAACACTTGGTGTATGGGTTTCACCGTGGGGAGGGTATGATGAGCACAAAAAACAACGCCTGGCTTACGGCGCAAAGCAAAACCCGCCTTTTGAAACTAATGAAAATGGGTTCTCCTTAACTGGTCCTAATTACTACAAACGTTTCAGGGGCGTAACCACATCCTTTATTAAAGATTACAATATCAGCATATTCAAATTTGACGGGGTAGGTGCAGGTAACGGCGCAAGCGGTGCCAGCATTACTTACCAAAAAGATATAGAAGCCTTTTTAAAGCTGATAACCGAATTGCGTACCGATAAGCCTGATTTATATCTGAGTTTAACCGTTGGTACATGGCCATCAGTTTACTGGTTAAAATATGGCGATGCCATTTGGCGCGCTGGTGAAGATACCGGTTTGGGCGGAGAAGGCCCGAAACGCCAGCAATGGATCACTTACAAAGATGGTCAGGCTTACGAGAATATTGTAAAACGTGCTCCGCTATATCCTTTAAACTCTGTGATGTATCATGGTATTTGTATTGCGGACCGTGGCTTGCCGGGTACGCTGGAAATGGATAATAAAGATATCAGCGATGAGATCTGGGCCTTTTTTGGTAGCGGAACTAGTTTGCAGGAATTGTATGTTGATCCCCACAAGTTAAATGCAACCAACTGGGATTGTATTCGCGATGCATCAAACTGGTCAAAAGCGCACGCAAAACAATTAGCCGATACCCATTGGGTTGGTGGTGACCCATTGAAAGGCGATGTTTATGGCTATGCAGGCTGGGCTGATAAAAAAGGCGTGTTGAGCTTACGTAACCCAACATCGCACACAAAAACATTTACAGTGCATGTAAGGCAAGTATTGGATATACCTACCGATTATAGCGCTAACTACAGTTTCTATAATGCTAAATCAAATGCAAAAACACCATTGTATAATGGCGAAACTTTTGTAGTGAAATTGGCTCCATTTGAAGTAAAGGTGATGGAAACTAATTAGTTATAAATTATTAAAAAATAAATAAATAAAAAATGTGTGTTAATTTATAAAATGTGTGTACGGACACGCATAAAGTATTATATTTGTACTATGTATTTTAATTAACACAAAAACAAGAATAAACCAGGTTACATAACATATATGAATAACAACGCAATGCCTTATAATTTTACCGATATCATTGCACATTTTAGTACGGAAGGTGGAAATTTCGAAATTTCAAATTTCGGATCGGGACATATTAATGATACATACCTGGTTAAAGGCAAAACAGGGGTTCATCCGGGCTACCTATTGCAAAAAATAAACAATTTTGTGTTTAAAAATATCGATGGTTTAATGAACAACATGCTACATGTTGTAAATCATCTGAAAGAAAAAGTAAGCAAAGCAGGTGGCAATCCTGATAAAGAAGTACTAACGCTTATTCCCACAAAAACAGGAGAATATTATTACAAAGACGAGCAGGACAATTACTGGCGTATGACCTGGTTTTTACAGGATACTAAAAGTTACGACCTCGTTACTACAGAACAACAAGCACATCAGGGTGGGGTAGCATTCGGCAAGTTCCAGTACTTATTATCGGATCTTGATCCAAAAGTATTGATCGATACGATACCGGATTTTTTGAATATTGAAAAGCGCCTGGCTGATTTTAAGGATGCGATCAAAAAGAATGCTGCTGGCAGATTAAAAAAAGTACAAGCAGAAGTTGATTTCCTGAATAGTTGGGCCGTCGCTATGAACGAGATCCCTAAAATGGGAAAGGCAGGTATATTGCCGGTACGCATCACCCATAATGATACCAAATTCAACAATATCCTGTTGGATAAGGATAATAATATCCAATGCGTTATTGATTTGGACACTGTAATGCCGGGCTATGTCGCTTTTGATTTTGGTGATGCCATCCGTACAATAATTAATACTGCTGTGGAAGACGAAGCTGATTTAAACGCCATTCAGCTAAATATTCCTTTGTTTGCTGAGTTTACCAAAGGATATTTAAGCCAAACCAAATCATTCCTTACCGAAGCGGAACTAAAATCGTTGATAATGGGCGTATTGCTGTTGCCTTATATGCAATCCATCAGGTTTTTAACAGATTATTTGGAAGGAGATGTGTATTATAAAACACATTTTGCTGAACATAATTTGCAACGTACCCACGCGCAAATGCAGTTATTTAAAATGCTTGAATTAAATAGGAAGGAACTGGAAAATATTGTGCAAACAGAATGGAAGAATGTTAAATCCGGTGCAGTAATTGAAGCACCAGCTGTTATAAAGCAGGATGCCTGAGTGAAGATACATCATACCCAAATACTAAATACATATGCCACGTTTAAATCTTTTAGAAGAAACAAGATTTGAAAAACTACCGGTAACGGTATACCCCGACAAGCTCACCGCATCAAAAATAGTTGCAAAACGCATAGCCGAAGTCATTAAAAAAAAAGCCAGTAAAGGTGAAAAAGCCGTTTTAGGACTTGCCACAGGTGTAACCCCCATTGCAGTATATCGTGAATTGGTTCGCCTGCATACAGAAGACGGCTTGAGCTTTAAAAATGTAGTTACATTTAATCTCGACGAATACTATCCGATGGCGCCAACCGCCGCCCAAAGCTATAATGCTTTTATGAAAGAGCATTTGTTTGGCCATGTGGATATCGATCTAAATAATGTAAACATCCCTGATGGTACATTAAAGCAGGAGGATATTGCCGCTTTTTGTCTGGCCTATGAGCAAAAGATCTCGGCACTAGGTGGCTTGGATATACAAATATTAGGCATTGGGCGTACTGGCCACATCGGTTTTAACGAGCCGGGCTCGGCACCAAATTCAGGTACACGTTTAGTGTCGTTGGATGAATTAACCCGCAGCGATGCCGCGCATGATTTTGGTGGAAAAGTTAATGTGCCAACAAAAGCTATCACCATGGGTATTGGTACCATATTCAAAGCCCGTGAAATTATCCTAATGGCCTGGAGCGCTAAAAAAGCTCCGATATTGAAGAAAGCAGTTGAAGGTGAAATTTCTGCAGATGTACCGGCCACTTATTTACAACTTTCAGATCATGTAGAATTTATTGTTGATACGGATGCCGCCTCAGAGCTAACTCGTTTCAATACCCCATGGTTGGTGAAGGATTGTGTTTGGACAGAATCTTTAATTAAAAAAGCGGTTATCTGGCTATCCAAAACGTTAAATAAACCGATTCTAAAGTTAACCGAGGATGATTATAATAACCACGGCATGGCCCAATTGGCTACCGAAAAAGGCCCGGTTTATAACATCAATATACATATATTTAACAAGCTGCAGCATACCATAACCGGTTGGCCGGGGGGTAAACCAAATGCTGACGACAGTCAGCGCCCTGAAAGAGCAAACCCTGCTAAAAAACGTGTGATCGTATTTTCACCACACCCGGATGATGACGTGATCTCGATGGGTGGCACATTCATCCGTTTAGCAGATCAGGGCCATGATGTGCATGTGGCCTACCAAACATCAGGCAATACCGCCGTTTGGGATGATGACGCTTTAAGATATATTGAATTTTCGCTTGATTTTTCCAAATCGCAAAACGTGAATTATGGGGATATTGAGAAATTGTACGATGCCACCCGTTCATTCATCAGCGCAAAACAGCCTAATCAAACTGATCCGGAAGAATTGCAAACCATTAAAGGTTTGATCCGCAAAGGAGAAGCTATTGCCGGTGCCCGTTTTGTTGGGTTGGATGATGATCATATCCATTTTCAAAACCTGCCCTTTTACAACAGGAGGAAGGTAAGCAAAGATGTATCCTACGAGGACGATATCCAACAAACCATGACTTTGCTGCAACAAGTAAAACCGCATCAGGTTTATGCCGCTGGAGATTTTGCTGATCCTCATGGAACGCATGAGACCTGTTTCAATATCATTCTGGAAGCTTTAAAACGCCTGGGTAAAACCGAAGAGTGGGTTAAAGATTGCTGGTTATGGTTATATCGTGGTGCTTGGTTTGAGTTTGAGACCCACGAAATTGAAATGTGTGTACCATTATCCCCTGAAGAAGTGGAACGCAAACGTTTGGCTATTTTTAAACATCAGTCGCAAAAGGACAGGCCGGTTTTCCCGGGTGATGATGCGCGCGAGTTTTGGGTACGCGCTGAAGACCGCACAAGCGAAACAGCAAGGATATACAACCAGCTTGGTTTGGCAGAATATGAGGCCATGGAAGCATTTGTGAGGTGGAAGTTCTAACAACAAAACATAATGACTTTAATTAAATCAATCTCCGGCATTAGGGGAACCATAGGTGGTAAACCCGGCAATAGCCTTACTCCAAATGATATTGTTAAATACACTGCAGCTTATGGCCGCTGGGTACTGCAAACTACAGGCATCAGTAAAGTAGTGATAGGCCGCGATGCACGCATCTCGGGCGAAATGGTTAAAAACCTGGTTATAGGTACGTTGATGAGCATTGGTATTGATGTGGTTGATATCGGCCTGTCAACAACGCCAACAGTTGAAGTTGCCGTGCCTGATGAAAAAGCAGGCGGTGGTATTATCATTACGGCAAGTCATAATCCTAAACAGTGGAACGCGCTTAAATTATTAAATGCATATGGCGAGTTTATAAATGATGCTGAAGGACAAGCTGTTTTAGCAATAGCAGAAGACAGCGATCTTGATTTTGCTGAAGTTGACGCAATCGGCAAACTAACCACAGATGATACTTACCTGCAAAAACACATCGACAAAATTTTGGCTTTGCCATTGGTTGATGTTGAGGCTATCACTAAAGCTAATTTTAAAGTAGTTATTGATTGTGTAAACTCATCAGGCGGGATATTTATACCCGCTTTATTGAGTGCATTAGGCGTTACACAAATAGAGGAGTTATTCTGTACGCCAAACGGCCAATTCCCGCATGATCCTGAACCGCTGCCTGAGAACCTGGTGGCTTTATCAAGCAAAGTAACCGAGGCTAAAGCAAACTTAGGCATTGCCGTTGACCCGGATGTTGACCGCCTATGTTTTGTAGATGAGAACGGTGCCATGTTTGGCGAAGAATATACGCTGGTAACTGTTGCCGATTATATTATACAGCATAATCCGGGCAATACGGTATCCAACCTGTCATCAACCCGTGCTTTGCGAGATGTGACTGAATTGAATGGCGGCGTTTACAATGCCTCCGCCGTTGGTGAGGTTAATGTGGTTACCAAAATGAAAGAAACCAATGCGGTTATAGGCGGTGAGGGTAACGGCGGTATCATTTATCCTGAATTGCATTACGGTCGCGATGCTTTGGTTGGTATCGCGTTATTTTTAACGTATCTGGCTAAAACCGGTAAAACGGTATCGGCATTAAGAGCAACCTACCCTGCATACTACATCTCGAAAAACAAAATTACCCTTACCGAAGGTATGGATATTGATGGCTTGTTGAAAAAGATGGAGCTTAAATATCAACACCAGCCTTATAGTACTATCGACGGCTTGAAAATTGAATTTGATAAACAATGGGTGCACCTGCGCAAATCAAATACCGAGCCGGTGATCAGGATATATGCCGAGGCAGCCACAACTGAAGACGCTAACGGGTTGGCACAGGAAATTATTTCAGCTATTAAAGTAATTGCCGGGATTTAAACTGACTCGAGATGATAAAGCCAAAAATTAATGTTAATGCGTTTCTTCTTTGCTTTATCATACTAAGGTTTTGTTTCCCATTTATTGCTCTAAGTCAGGATCGACATCTAGCTGAAAATAAGGCACAGCAATACTACACGCTAAACGATTTTTATTCTGTCAAAAAGTTTGATACGCATATCCATTTAAATACTTATCAAGATATTTTCATAAAACAGGCACAGCGGGATAATTTTTGTTTTCTGGATATTGTTGATGATCGCCCATTTGGGTTGCCTATGGAAGGGCAACAAAAGATAGCCATTTATGATGTCAAACGTTTCCCGAAAACGATGGTTTTTGCTACTACATTTTCGGTAAAGAATTGGGGCGATAAGGACTGGGCAGAACAAACTATTGCCAGTTTAAAACAATCCTTTTCAGATGGCGCCAGGGCTGTTAAGATCTGGAAAAATATTGGCATGTCGTTACGAGATAAGAATGGGAGGTTTGTTATGGTTGATGATCCGGGGTTAAAGCCAGTACTTGATTATCTCGAAAAAGGTCATATCGCCGTTATAGCGCATAATGGCGAGCCAAAGGATTGCTGGCAACCATTGGATAAAATGGCTTTCGGTAAAGACTATTATGGGGAACATCCTGAATACCACATGTACCTCCATCCAGACTATCCCACCTATAATGACCAGATAGATGCAAGGGATAATATGCTGACAAAGCATCCGGATTTAAATTTTGTAGGAGCACATTTGGGGACTTTGGAATGGAGCCTTGATGAACTGGCAAAGCGTTTGGACAAGTTCCCGAATATGAGTGTAGACCTTTCGAGGATGCCCTATCTACAGTTGCATGCTTTAAGAAATTGGCAAAAGACTCGTGATTTTTTTATAAAATATCAGGACAGACTGCTTTACGGCACTGATATGGCTATTAACGATACAAAGATTCCGGAAGAATTAGAAAAAGAAACTCATGCAACCTGGTTAAGCGACTGGAAATTTTATGTTACAGATGATAAAATAAATTTACCAGGATATGGCAACCTTAGAGGGGTGAAATTACCCAAAAGCGTTATTGATAAAATATATCTTAAAAATGCTGAACGATGGCTTCCGATAAAGCAAGGAGTCGAAAATTAGGATATACGTTGAAGTGGAACTTTAAAAGATGCCACTAATTGCGGAGAAAATAATTGTTGATACAAAAAATATAATCACAGCTTAAGGGCTGATAGCATAATGTCTAATTTCTTTTGATAGAGATTAGACATTTACGTTAAACATTTATATTTTTGTTCACTTAATAAATAATAACATGAACTTAATCGACGAAAGCGAAGATAAATCATTACCATATGTTGCAACTATTATTGTGGCAGTTGTTATAGGACTTGTGGGTATTTACCTGCGTTTTGCTGATTTCCGTTACAGCTCAGAAGTTGCTGATGTGATTTTAGGTATCGCTACTATCATTGTTTTTACTACAGTATTTAAATGGATGAAGAAATAATTTCTTCGTTCATTTTAATTTCCAATCCTATATACAAAAGCTAAAGAAGCACTGGTGCCATCACCTGTGTTTCTTCCTGTGATAAATTGTCCACCTGTAAGGAATAATGACAGATCATGACTGAATGCATGTCCGTAGCTTACAGATACTTGGTTAAATCTGAAGTCTCTGGTCAAGGTAGGGTTTAAATCATTAAATTGCTTAAAGTTGCTTACCGAATAAAATCCGCCGAATGACGCGGATATCTGCTCCTTAAACTTCCTGTCTAAAGTGATGCCGAATGTGGCATTATAGCGATACTGTATTGGCCCATCATTGCCAAAGTATTGCCTGACGGCGTTATCTACATTAAAATAATAACTCCTATTAAATAAATTTCCGCTGCCTGCAAAAGACAGCTTAAGTTCGGCGCCCTCTTCACCATAACCTAATAGTGGGCCACCATTTATAGGGTTCCGATACATAGGCGTAATGGCAGTACCTTGTAGCGAAAAGTAATAAATATAGTTAATATTTGCCAGGTAATATTTTATACCTGTTTCCGCATCGGTTAAGCCGGAATATTTTTGGTCATAGCCTGTTTGTTTAAACTCATTAATTACATAAGGCACTAAGGCCACCGCGCTAAATCTCCTTGAAATACCATATTCGGCATAAAGCGATATGCTAATAGAGGTGAACTTACCATCATTAGCAAAAGGCTTTTTCACCCCGGTTGAATCCCATTGTTTACTGGCAAAAAAATAGCTTACTGATGGTGAAAGTATTAACTTGCCCGGCCTGATAGGGAAACCACCTGCATACGACTTACTTTGAGTAAGTACAGATATCAGGGCAATAAATGTTATATGTTTTAAGTATTTTGTAAGTATCATATCGCTGTTATGTGATCGTTATACGTTATGGTTTTTGTTTCGGTTAATACAGTATCAGAATAGGCCAAAACTATCACGCATCCACCGCCCTTGGTATAAAACATATTCAGGCGATACTTCGTGGCCTAGATTTTCAAATACCATTATTTTTTTATTCTTGCGGATATTGTTATAAAAAGCATATTCATTTTCAGGTGGGGCTAAATGGTCAAGCAAACCAATACCCACTAATATGTCGCTGTTAATAGTAGGGGCGAAGTTTTTAGTGTCGAAATAATCCAGATTACTGTAAATTTTATCCATGGTTAACCCCGGCTTTATTTTACTGTAGCGGATAATATCGTTCATTGGCCATTCATCCGTTGGTAGGTTTCGGATATCGCTGAAGATGGGATTTTGTGCCGAAAATAGTTTTACCCTATCATCCAATCCGGCAGTTGCCGCCGCTAAAAAGCCACCCATACTACCACCGGTAATGATTATTTTATCCTTATCCAACTGTGGTACGGTGCAAATAAAATCAATAGCACGGATGCAATCCATAATTACGCCGCGCATCACGTATTTATTTCTATCCTCAATGTTATAGGTAATGTAACCCGTGCGGTCGGTGTGGATCACATCGCGACTGTTGCCTTGTCCGCGTACGTTTAAGTACATTACGGCCACGTCTTCATCATCGCCGAAGCCAGGTTTTAAGTCTACCTGGTAACCAGGCAAGCCCAACAGTACCGTGCATTTTTTGTTTTTATTTTTGGAGATAGGAATAGTAAGCCACGCCCTCACGGTAATATTGCCTAATGATTGCATCTCCACCAAATAAAGCTTCCGGTTATCCTTACCTGAGTCCGGCATCTCGGTCATTTTAAAATTTGGTTTTACCGTAGCAAGTTCTGCTTTAGTTTCCTTCCAAAACTGGTCAAAATCGGCAGGTTTTGTATAAGCTGATCTGATCTTATCAGGATCAACACCAAAAGCCCGGCGAATGGTATCGTCATAATCAGATACATTGATCATCAGATTTATTTTGTAGAACCCTACTTTGCGGGCTGGCATGCTCAATAGCATTTGCCTTGTGCCATTGGCATCCATGCTTATTTTAACAGAGTCTTCCGATAAAAATTTACCATGCAAATCAGTAATGCGGTAGGTTACTTTTCCATCCTCCTTAGTAGGTAGTGAATTGATGATGCTGATGTTATATTCAATAGGCTCACCGCTTTTAAAAATGGCGCCTTTGCTGGCGGGCGTTGCCGTGAATGTTACTTCATCAGCAATATTAGTTGCGTTAGCTATTGTCGATCCTAATAATAAAAACAGCATGCACATAGCGGTTAACACTATATTTCTATTTAGATATCGCATGCTTGATTTTATAGGTTTAGTCATCATCAATTGTTTAAAACAATCCAAAAGTATCACGCATCCAACGGCCTTCGTAATTTTTATAAGTTGCTCCTACCTCGTGCCCTAAGTCCCTAAAAATGATAAGGTGTTTTTTAGCGGTTACGTTATTGTAATCAATATACACATTGTTTGGCGGTATAATAGGATCCAATAAACCCATGCCTAACAATGTTGGGCATTTTAGTTCAGAGGCAAAGTTTTTAGTATCAAAATAGCTTAGGTTTTGCAGTACTTTATCCAGTGTTAAGCCGGGTCTTGTTTTTATATACCGGCTAATATCATCAATAGGCCAGTTTACTTCGCCATTAAGGTCATAAACATCGCTCAAAATAGGGTTTTGCGCAGAACATAAAGCAATACGCTTATCAAGAGAAGCGGTCGCGATAGACAAGAATCCCCCCATGCTACCACCTGAAACGATAATCTGGTCATGATTAAGCTCTGGCCGCGAGTAAATAAAATCTACAGCCCTCAAACAATCCATAATTACACCTCGCATTACGTACTTATATTTATCTTCTATATGATAAAAAATATACTCATCGCGTTGAGTGTGAATTATATCACGGCTGTTGCCCTGACCACGAACGTTAAGTGTGATTATTGCTAAATCATTATCCATACCATACATCGGTGGTAATCCAACCTGATAACCAGGTAATCCTAATAATACCGCGAACTTTTTGTGTTTGTTATTGGTTTTAGGTTCAGTTAAATAACCCCTAATGGTTAAACCACCTAAGGATTTCATTTCAAACAGATATACATTGCGGTTATCCTTTGTTGAGTCGGGTAGGTAAGTAACTTTAAAATCAGGTTTTACTTCGGCCAGTTCCGTTTTTGTTTCCTTCCAAAATTGGTCGAAATCAGCAGGTTTATCATGGGTGGCTCTCAATTCTTCTGGCCTTATTCCAAATGCGCGGCGGGTGGTATCATCATAATCGGTAACGTTTACTATAAAGCTCACTTTGTAAAAACCAGCTTTGTTTTCAGGTATATCAAAATCATACCTGCCCGAACTTTTTTTGTCAATAGTTACCGCGATGGTCTGGTGGTTTAATTTAACCCCCGTTTCAGTAAAAACCTGGTAGCTCACCCTGCCAACTTGCGTGTTATTGGTCGGGTTTTTTACGATGTAAGTATATCTCGCTGTATTGTCAAACGTCGCGGTTTTATTGCCAGCTAAAAGGCTGGTGGATACTTCATTCGCATTATTGTCATCATCACTATCGTCATTATCATCATTGGCTTTGGTGCTGGTATCGCGCTTCATCAAGTCGGGCGGTATAACCTGTGCCATTGCCCGAGTAACGCCGGTAATGGCTATAAAAACAATAATGAAACCTATGTACTTAACTAATTTTTTCACTTTATATCTTTATTAAGATTTAATTTTCTGAGCGATATTATCCGGGTTCCTGAGTTTATTTTTTATCAGAAAATCTGATTTACGTATAAAATGATTCAAAGGTTCCTCTATCAGCTTAAATAAGGTTACTGAAATTACATTAAGGATAATAAAAGCGTAAAGTAAATTAAGCCAGTCATACTCAAACGGTGAGTGCCAGCTTAATCCCCATCTATCATACAAATTGAAAACATGGTCGTTCAAATTATCAAATCCATCACGGATAAGCGTTTCCATCCAACCCAAATGAATCAGGTAAAATATATAAGAGCTTTTGCCTAATAATTCGATAAAAGGTAAGGCAAGGAAGCTTTTAAAAACAGTGCCTTCAGTGAGTATTCCATAAAAAAACAATGATACCGCGATACATAGACAATAGTTATTAGTGATGATGCCAACCGGGCTCTCCAATCCTGCTGCCCATCCCTTGGGAATAGGTTGAAAGGCCATAACCAGTACACAAAAAAATATCAATATAAAACCACCGTAGGTAAATGGAATTTGAGTTTTACGTTCGAAGCCTTTTTTAAGCATGATTTTGGCTAGCTGCACACCCACGAAAAACTCAAAACACCTGCCAAAAAAGGTAAACAACATTACAAATGGGAAGTTGTTAAAAAAGCCATACCAGTTTACATGGCTAAATATGAGCACCATTACTAAGGCGAATAAGGTTATAACCACAGGTTGGATATAAAATTTGCCATAACGTTTGGCGATCAAGAAGATGATCGGCGCCGAAAAGTAAAAGCATTCTTCTACGGTTAACGACCAACCTTGCGCTATGCCTGTATCCCAGAATTGGTAAAAGAAACCACGTAAAAAAGTAATATTCAACACCATTAACAAAATCGGGTTTATAGTGCTTTTTTGTACAACGATAGGATCTTTAGTGATGAAATAATAAACGAAAGCGGCCACCGTAAGCAAGAAATACATGGGGTAGATACGGGCGACACGATTTTTTAAATATTGCAGGAACCAGTCTTTTGTAAGCCCATGAAATTTATCGTAATATCTGAACGTGATCAAAAAACCGGATAGCACAAAGAAGATAGATACACCAATATGGAACTCGCCGAAAAAGCGTTGCACAATATGGGGAAAATTGGCATCAAAAACATAACAATAGTGGGATATAAAAACAAGATAGGCGGCCATGGCCCGCACCCCTGTTAGCGCCGGAATATAATTTGAGTCGCTTCTTTTGGTCAAAATAATAGTATTTGGTTCCTAAAATAAGGTTTTTAGTACATCTATACGCAATTATACAGCCAAGTGGTTAGCGTTGCCAAATTTATTCTGGTTTTATATTCTTAGCTCTTGATATTAACTGTCGTTGTTTTTTCAACAATCAAATTCAGCTATTTTAACATCGGTAATTTCTCATTATCTTAGCACTTGTGGAGAATTTTATTGTTTCGGCACGTAAATACCGTCCGTCTACATTTGAAAGTGTTGTAGGGCAGCAGCATATAACTAATACGCTTAAAAACGCTATTAAAAATAATCAACTGGCGCAGGCATTTTTATTTTGCGGGCCGCGTGGTGTGGGTAAAACTACTTGTGCCCGTATCCTTGCAAAAACAATAAACTGCACCAATCTACAGCCCAATGGCGAAGCCTGCGGAACCTGTGATTCCTGCCGCTCATTCCTTAATGGCAATTCCTTTAACGTTCATGAACTGGATGCCGCGTCAAACAATTCGGTTGATGATATACGCAGCCTGATTGAGCAGGTGCGCATACCACCGCAAGGTGTCAGGTATAAAGTTTATATTATTGATGAGGTGCACATGCTCTCGCAGGCGGCGTTTAACGCTTTCCTGAAAACGCTGGAAGAACCGCCGCATTACGCCATATTTATTTTAGCGACTACCGAGAAACATAAAATACTGCCTACCATATTATCCCGTTGCCAGATCTTTGATTTCAACAGGATCAGGGTGGAGGATATGGCTAATCATTTAGCTTCAATAGCCCAAAAAGAAAGTATCAGCTATGAGCCCGACGGCCTGCATATCATCGCCCAAAAAGCGGATGGAGGTTTAAGGGATGCCTTGTCGATGTTTGACCAGATCGTAAGTTTTTCGGGGGGCAATGTTACTTACCGTTCGGTAATTGACAACCTAAATATATTAGACTATGATTACTATTTTAATGTAACCGATAGCCTGTTAAAAGAAGATACGGCCAATACACTGCTTTTATTTGATGAAATACTAAATAACGGTTTTGATGGCGCGCATTTTATATCCGGCCTGTCAGAACACTTACGTAATTTATTGGTAGGTAAAGATGCAGCTACACTTAAGTTGTTAGAGGTTAGCGAGGGCATAAAAACCAAATATCTGCAACAATCCCAGGCCTCAACAGTATCGTTCCTATTATCGGCGATGAATATTGCCAATCAATGCGATTTGAGTTATAAGCTCAGCAAAAATCAGCGATTGCAGGTTGAGCTTGCATTGCTTAAGATGTGCCACTTGGTATCGGCCTTTAATTTGGCTACAACGCCAATCAATGCAATGCCTTCGCCCGAAGGGCAATTAAAAAAAAAACCTGATTCCGCAGTAAAAGCAGAATCTGTAGCACCGCAACCTACACCTGTTGCGATACCTGTTTTAAGCGAAGAGCCTACAAATTATACTGCAAATAAGGTTGAGGCAAAGCCTGCTGCAGCTATTGTTAATGAAGTGCCTGTTACCGAGAAGCCAAAGGTGTTCATTCCTAATCAACACACTGCCGCGACTTCTATAAAAATCCCATCGTTAAAAGACTGGGGTAAAATTCAGGAAGCCGCGAT
The DNA here is from genome assembly GCF_013408825.1 of Mucilaginibacter tundrae. GTDB lineage: Bacteria > Bacteroidota > Bacteroidia > Sphingobacteriales > Sphingobacteriaceae > Mucilaginibacter. The sequence goes on along the minus strand of NZ_JACCBZ010000002.1, from coordinate 628,144 downwards.
CCTTGAAGAAGAGGAAGACCCTTACATAAAAGGTGATGCGAGAGAGGATTTCACCACAGCCGACTTTTTAAAATGCTGGAGTGAATATGCCGCCAAATTAAAAACGGAAGGCAAACATAATGCGCTTAGTATTTTTACGGGAGATGCACCTATTATGCTGCGCCCTTATGAATTTGAGATAGCAGTAGGCACTAAAGTGCAGGAAAAAGATTTTAGGAATGAGCGACCAAATATTTTAAATTATTTACGTAGCACGTTAAAAAACTTCAGCATTGAGCTTAACACCCGGATTGACGAGAAAGTAGTTGTAAAACGCCCTTATACTAATCAAGACAAATATCAGTACATGGTAGCCAAAAACCCGCAATTGGCGGAGTTGAAAAAACGATTTAACCTTGATTTTGATTAATTGAAGATATTAAACCGATAAAGTAAAAGCGCCCGTTTTATAACAAAACGGGCGCTTTCTATATAGTTAAGGTTGTTTATTTTCTGTCGTTTTTCGGATAACCTTCTTCATCCAGATCATCACGATCGTCTTCAGGTGTGTGCGATAAAAGCTCATCGATCGGGTCAACTTCTACTGCTTCGTTACCTTCAACGTGCATTGCTAACTGGTCAACATCGGTTTCAAGCGATTCGTTGGGAATATATTCGTCGGTTGTATCATAAGGATTGGCCTCATCATAGGTTGAGTTCATATCCTCGCCATTTTTAGCGGTTGTTTTGTATGGGTCTGGATGGTCGTAATCAGGATTGTCACTTTTTACATCATACTCATAGCTATTGTCGTCGGCATTATATTTCAATTGTTCTTTGTCAATTGTTTCGCCTAATTCGTCTTTAAGGGTTCTGTCCCTATCCACGCTATCGTCTTCAAAAACGGGATCTGTATTTTCGTTAATCATAGGTTGTTAGTTAATGTATATAAATGTACTAAAACCTTGCCAAAGTATATTCAAACTAAAAACAGAAACTTAAAAATGGTTATGGTGTGTTTAATATTATCCAAATAGTCTGTTTAAACAACATTGGCCTAAAAAACAAAAATAAATGTAAATATATTGCAACTTGACAGCCATTTGATTATGCAGGTAAACTCAATTTTATATATTTGAATCCGTTTAAATAATAAGTAAAAAGCATCTAAAATGTCAAAAATTAAAGTAGCGAATCCGGTAGTTGAACTGGATGGGGACGAAATGACCCGCATTATATGGAAATTCATTAAAGATAAACTGATCATCCCTTATCTTGATGTAGATATTAAATACTACGATCTGGGTTTGGAGTATCGTGATGAAACCAATGACCAGGTAACTATTGATGCCGCTAACGCGATAAAGCAATACGGTGTAGGTATTAAATGCGCTACTATTACCCCTGATGAAGCACGTGTTGAAGAGTTCGGCTTAAAACAAATGTGGAAATCACCTAACGGAACTATCCGTAATATTTTGGATGGTACTGTTTTCCGCGAGCCAATCGTGATGAATAATGTGCCTCGTTTGGTGCCAAACTGGACTGCCCCTATATGCATTGGCCGTCACGCTTTTGGAGATCAGTACCGCGCTACTGATTTCTTAACTAAAGGAAAAGGTAAATTAACTATCAAATTCACTCCTGAAGATGGCAGCCCTGAGCAATCATTTGAAGTATTTAACTTTAAAGGTGATGGTGTTGCTTTGGCAATGTATAACACGGATGAATCTATCAAAGGATTCGCGCATGCTTGCTTTAACCAGGCATTGATGAAAGGCTGGCCTTTATATTTATCTACTAAAAACACCATCCTTAAAAAATATGATGGCCGTTTTAAAGATATTTTTGAAGAGATCTACCAAAATGATTATAAACAGAAATTTGCTGATGCAGGCATCACCTATGAGCACCGTTTAATTGACGACATGGTTGCTTCTGCATTAAAATGGAACGGTAACTTTGTTTGGGCTTGTAAAAACTATGATGGCGACGTACAGTCGGACACGGTAGCACAAGGTTTTGGTTCATTAGGTTTGATGACCTCGACTTTGGTTACACCTGATGGAACTGTGATGGAGGCTGAAGCGGCACACGGTACAGTAACCCGCCACTATCGTGAGCACCAGGCAGGCAGGCCAACATCCACTAACCCAATCGCGTCTATTTTTGCATGGACTCGTGGTTTAGAATTCCGTGGTTTATTGGATAACAACCAGGAACTGATCGATTTCTGCAAAGCTTTGGAAGAAGTTTGTATTGAAACTGTTGAAAGTGGCAAAATGACCAAAGATTTGGCCATCACTATAAAACCTAAAGTTGAACATGGTACTGATTACCTGTATACCGAAGAGTTTTTAGAAGCGATAAACGAAAACCTGAAAAAGAAATTAGGTAAGTAATTTATCAACATGATAAAATGAAAGTCCGCATACACAATATGCGGACTTTTTTGTTGCATGGTAAACAGATTTAGCTATTTTTGAATCGATATTTTACATCAATAAACACAAAACCAATGTCAGCATTATATCCTCTGAAATTTAAAACCATTTACAAAGACAAGATCTGGGGCGGTCACAAAATCAACACCTATTTACATAAAGATTTTGGTGATCTGCCAAATTGCGGGGAAACCTGGGAAATATCAGGTGTGAAGTCTGATGTGTCTGTTGTGGATAATGGTGAATTGGAAGGGCGATCACTTGCTGATCTATTAGAGCAATATAAAGATGAACTGGTGGGTAAAAAAGTATATGAACATTTTGGCAATATCTTCCCTTTATTAGTAAAGTTTATAGATGCTAATGAGGACTTATCTATCCAGGTTCACCCGGACGATAAGTTGGCTAAAGAGCGTCATAATTCTTTTGGTAAAACGGAAATGTGGTATGTGATAGAAGCTGATCCAGGTTCTACTCTGATTGCTGGTTTTAATAAAGAGCTTACTCAACAAGAATACTTAGATACTTTCAATAGCGGCCGTTTAACCGATGTGTTAAACAAAGAAGATGTAAAAGCAGGCGATGTTTTCTTTTTACCTGCGGGAAGGGTACATACTATAGGTAAAGGTTTATTAATCGCTGAGATCCAACAAACATCGGATATTACTTACCGTATTTATGATTTTGACCGTGTGGATGATAAAGGCAACAAACGCGAACTGCACGTAGAAGAAGCCTTAGCGGCAATTGATTACAAACATTATCCTGAATATAAAACCAAATATACACCTGAGAAAGATAAAACTGTTCATTTGGTAACTTGCCCTTACTTTACCACTAATTTATTGGATTTTGATAAAGGGGTATCCAAAGATTATTCAAACTTGGATTCGTTTGTGATACATGTTTGTGTGGAAGGTACTTATACTTTAAAGTATAATAATCAAAGCTATTCTGTTAAAATGGGCGAGTGTATCTTATTGCCCAAGGTGGTTGACCATGTTGAATTGGAAACTACTGGTGGGTTTAAGATATTGGAGAGTTATATAGAATAATTCACTTTGTCATTTCGACCGCAAGGAGAAATCTTCTGCTATTTGCAAAGCTTGATTTGCTTGTCGAAGAAGATTTCTCCCTCCGGTCGAAATGAGAATTAGTCACTTTTTAAAGATCTTCGCTCCGATAAAATCTCCAAAAAAGCTTTGTTGTTCTATAAGCTTAAAGCCATTTTCTTCAAAGCATTTGTCAATCCCCGGAAGCTTTGAAGCTTCAATCCCGCAGGTTACTTTAAAAAATATAAACATCGTTTTTAATAACACCTGCTGCCACCATTTCCCCGTTAATTGAAAACTTGTGTTGAGCCAAAATGCCTTTGGTTTAAGTAAGGCGGCAATGCTGCTAAATATTTTATTTAGGTTTTCTTCTATGAAATTATCCAGTAAAAAAGGGGTAAGGGCAATATCGAAATCCTTAGGTAGATCAACGTTCTCAATAGCATCATTAATAAATGTCACCTGATTATTACCGACATTTCTTTTTTTTGATTGAGCCATCATATCCGGCGCGATCTCTACATAAGTGATTTGTAAGCCTGATGGGTGTATGCGAGTAATTTCTTCTAATATCCATCCTGTACCGCCACCAACTATAAGTATTTTGGAGTTTAAGGATATACGCTTTAATAAATAAACTTGTGCATTTATTAAAGCGTTGCCATACACTAACCGCGCAAGGCTATCATAAAACCAAGCGGAGTTATTGTAATTAGCGGCCATTACAATTTAAAGCTGAAAGAATTGAAGAGTAGTAGAAGCAAATATTGCAGGATCAAAACCCCATCGACCCAGAAAAAGTAATAGTAATCATTCTTTTCGATAGTGGAGTGAAAGATAAGCCAACCGGCTAAAACCGCGGTTATGGTTAGCGCGAAGAAATCGTTGTTAAAACCGTTATTCCTGAATAGAAATAGCAATACTACATATCCGATAAGTATTATCTGGCAGAATAAGTATGCCTTTTTTTCGCCATAAATTACCGGTATAGTTTTTAAACCTAGTTGATAATCGTGGAATATATCGCGGATATCAAAAGGCATGGTTAGCGCGCCGATGAACAGAAAGCGTTTCGCTAATAATATGGTAATGTCACGTAGGGATACGTTTGTTGTATGCGCGTGAAGTGATTCCATGACAGGCAATAAAACGGTGCTCATAGCCCATACCAGCGTGATGAGGAACTGTTTTAAGCCAGGGATATTACGAAGACCAAACTTTTTATCGCCCAGGGTAAACAATGGAAGACTATAGCAAAACGATATTACAGCCAAAAATATCAGCATGATCTTAGATTCCATTGATATCTGGAAAAACAATGGAGCAAGCGATAGTATTGAAACTATAGCCATGGTGATCATTAACCGGTAATGTTTAAAATACCAAATCTCCCGGATGGTTGCGGATTTTAAAAGCTTTTTAGGTCTGCCGATAAAAATGCTGAAGTTGTATATGCCTAATGTGGAGGTGAATAGCAAAAATAGTACTGCGGGTAAGGGTTTCGCGCCTATCAGGTAAAATGTAACCAAGCCCTGAGCCACGGCGCACAACGCCATAAAAACATTGCTGAAAAGTAGAAAATCAACAATAGATTGCAATATTTTTTTCATGGATTGGCTGAATAATGCGGACGCGTTTTATGCGTTTTTTTTCAAATATCGCAACAATCTTTGTTAATATTTAGGAGTGATAAAAAAATGTCGTTTTGAGCATAGCGAAGAATCTGTACAGTGTAAACCAATTTACAGATTCTTCGCTATGCTCAGAACGACAAGAAGAAGACTATGGATTCTTAATACCGATCATCATCTATATCCAAATCATCATCATCCGGTTCCAAATTGAACAAGCTGTTGAACATATCTGAAAACGCGAAGCCGTTATCTAAAAATCCTTTGCTTAATTGTGAGAATTCAGCCAGTCCATGCAACACAAACTCCATCAATAAAAGCTGTTGGTTTTCGCTAAGGCGGGGATGCAATTTTTTAACAAGGTCTTTTAATCCTGTTACGGAATTCAATCCCTTTTTATAATCAACCAGTGATAGATCATCAACTAACGACAAATTATTGCCATTGCTAAACCATGCTATAATTTCAGCATAAGGGTTTGGCGCTTTTGATTTTTTAGCTTTTTCCGGATCAGGGAAATACTGTACCAGCATAGTTTTAATGGCTTTGCCGATAAGCATATTGGCAACCTTTGCAGGGCCTTCTAATTCACCCTCGTATACTAGCTCTATTTTGCCGGTAATGGCCGGGATAACCCCTAAAAAGTCGCTGATACGTACAGAGGTACTTGCTTCACGATTAATGATCATGCGCCTTTCAGCATTACTGATCAGGTTTTCATAGGCTGATATAGTTAACCTTGCTGATACGCCCGATTTTTTATCAATATATTCAGAATTCCTTGCTTCAAAAGCGATTTGCTCCACCATGTTTTTTACCAAACTATCGGCTTCAACAGCAACTTTTTGTTCAGGTGATAACAAGGCTTCCTGTTGAGTAATTTTGCGGGAGATCTCAACTGAGCGTGGATAATGCGTTAATATCTGGCTCTCAATCCTGTCTTTCAACGGTGTTACTATCGAACCGCGATTGGTATAATCTTCAGGGTTTGCAGTAAATACAAACTGGATATCTAAAGGTAAACGCAGTTTAAAACCACGGATCTGGATATCCCTCTCTTGCAAAATATTAAACAGTGACACCTGTATACGTGCCTGCAAATCGGGCAATTCATTAATTACAAATATGCCCCTGTGCGCGCGTGGTATTAAACCAAAGTGAATAACACGCTCGTCGCTGTAGGTAAGCTTCATGGTAGCAGCTTTTATTGGGTCAACATCGCCAATTAAATCGGCAACGGTAACATCGGGAGTAGCCAATTTTTCGGTATAGCGGTCCGAACGATGCAGCCATGCAATAGGAGTAGCATCGCCTTTGGCTAAAATTTCGTTATGGCCGAACCAGGAGATAGGCGCCAATGGATCATCAAATAATTCTGATCCTTCAATATATGGCACATACTCATCCAGTAAATTTACCAGCAAGCGGGCAATACGTGTTTTTGCCTGCCCGCGTAAACCAAGCAGTAAAATGTTATGGCGAGAAAGTATAGCGGTTTGCAGGTCAGGAATTACCGTATCCTCAAAACCGATAATGCCCTCAAAGCCACCTTCGCTTTTTTGCAATTGTGCTATCAGGTTTGCTCTTAATTCATCTTTAACCGATCGGCTTTTGTATTCAATCTTTTTTAGCTGACCAAGGGTTGTTATTTCAAGTAGTTTGCTCATTCTTGTTTTTTAGTCCGGAAGTAGATAAGTCCGGGAAATTCGTCATTGTTATTCGTCGTTTTTATAATTACTCACCCCGACTAGGCTTTGCTGGTCTACCCTCTCTTCGCCTTCGGCGGAACGAGCGTGAAGACATTTTTTATTTGCACATCTGCACATTCTAAAATTACCTAACAGTTCTTCTTCTGTTTTTAATATAATCCTCAAAAATATATTCCCCCAAACCGTTTAACGAACTGTAGAATGCTTTGCCACCATTTGTTTCGGTAAACTTACGTACAAATTGCTGCAGGTAAGGATCTTTAGCTATCATGAATGTGGTGATAGGTATTTTTAATCTTTTGCATTGAGCCGCCATATTAAGCGTTTTGTTTACAACTTTACGGTCGAGGCCTACACTGTTTTTATAATATTTGGTGCCTTCTTTTAAGCAGGTTGGCTTACCATCCGTAATCATGAAAATTTGCTTATTCTGCGTTTTACGGCGGCGAAGTATATCGGTAGCCAGTTCCAAACCAGCATAAGTGTTGGTATGAAAAGGGCCAACCTGTAAATAAGGCAGATCTTTTAACGTAATAGGCCAGGCATCATTACCAAAAACCACAATATCCAAAGTATCCTTTGGGTATTTGGTGCGGATCAATTCAGCCAAAGCCATCGCGACTTTTTTTGCCGGGGTGATCCTGTCCTCGCCATAAAGTATCATGGAGTGTGATATATCAATCATCAGCACGGTTGAGGTAAGGGTTTTATAATCCATTTCCTCAACTTCCAGGTCGCGCTCGGTCATCATAAAATCGCCTATGCCGTGGTTGACCTGCGCATTGTGAATAGATTGGGTCATGTCGATCTGATCCAGACTATCGCCAAACTCAAATTCGCGGCGCTCGGAATTCCTTTCATCACCCTGACCTGATTGCGGTGAGCGGTGGTTGCCTTTACCAGATTTTTTTAGCTTGCCGAAGATTTCCTCCAGTGATGCCTGACGGATGCTTTGCTCCGTTTTGCCGGTAATACGGAATTCTCCGTTTTGTTTATCTTCGTCTAAATAGCCTTTTTGCTTTAATTCGTCAATAAAATCACCCATGCCATAGTCGTCATTGGTGATATTATATTGCTTATCGAGCTCGTTAAGCCAGGCCAAAGCTTCGCCTGCATCGCCTGACGTATAATTAAGCAATTCAAGAAATAACTTCAGTAATTCTTCAAATCCCCCTTTAGGGATCTCATTGGGTTGAAACTTGGAAAATCCAAAACCACGCATATTGTACCTTTCTGTTATAAAATAACGGAATATTTTACGCAAAAGTTTGGTATGCGCGGTTTTAAATTGAATTGTTAGTTAGGTATGACAAAAAGAGGTTGATAGCAAGGCTAATTTCGCTTTAAAACAGTATGCGCTTTAGTTTCATCGCATTCTATATCCAGCCCGATAGAATCTGGATAGATCTTACCAGTGTGGATCAGCAACATTTTATCTAAAGAAACATCAAAGCTAAAAACCGAGCCGTGTATCTGACCATCATTGATAGGCAGATCGCCATGCGGACCGCGTACTGTACCGGTGAGTTTATCACCATCCACCTTGAAATTATATTGAAGCGGATATTCATTGCCATCGCCGGTTTTTAAGGTGCCGATCCATTGGCCGTTCAGGGCTGTTGTTGCTGCAAGGCCTGCCGCCACAAAGCACAACAAAATCGATAATAAAAACAGTTTTTTCATGGTGTTTTTTTTATCGATATAAAGTTAGGAACACAATAAAACTTGAAAATTAACTGGCTGTTAAATTTTCATAAGTTATTGGCAATGAAGGTTAAGTTTTTATTTCCCCGGGATTTTATAATAATAGATCGGCGAGTAAACACCCTCGCTGGTGGTATAATAACCTTTACCATCAGGTGTAAAGCCTATTGCTTCACCTTGCTTTTCCATTGTGTAAGGTAATTCCCGTGGTTTTTGAGTAAGCATTACCTTCCAAACAGGTTCGTTTAACGGGCGTTGCCAGTAGTAAACCTTATCATAGCTTTTAAGGAGAATTTGCGTGCCGTCTTTGGAAATATCACCGGCTGTTATCCATTTAAATGGTTTGATACCTTTAAAGGATAATTTGCCATGCAGGGATAAAATAACCGTGTCGTTTGGTTTATAAATTAATGGCGTTGCATAAATGCCAACAGAATCCAGGCGTTTAGAAACAATGTAGATCAGCTTCTCAATCGGGTCAATCATTAAAGTTTCTGCATCTTTCGGTCCATCGGGATATTTTAGATGTATAGGTACGGCAACCGCGTGTTTAATGCCGGTATCCGCCCATGCCTTTTGTTCTTCCATCCTGTAAACTGTAATATATGGATGCTGGGAATAATTGTCGCCAATATCACCGTCATATAAATAACTTTTGCCTGCAATAGGCCCGGGACCTACAGCAATGTCTTCACAATCATTTACGCCAAATTCTTCTTTTGGATCGCCCTTGAAATAGATGGTGGCGTGATTTTTACCGGTGGGATCAATGCTAAAAAAGCGGCTAGTATCGCCGCTGTCGTTTTCTATATAATAAAGATCGTTAATAATACCCGATGCGGCAATCCCCGATATTTCGTCGAGTTCTCTGCCTTGCAATGAACCGGTTATGTCACTTTCCCGTTGCTCATGCTTATGCCATGCGTGTGCGCAAAAAAACGCGACCACGAGTATGGGAATTAATATTTTAAGCTTAGTTTGGTTACTCATTATCATGTAAAAATACCAAAAGGAGACAAAAGTTTTGCTTAGTGGGGATAACCAATGGACTATAAAGCAATTATCCGGCAAAAGTGTTTATCACAGATGCCGGATAATTGATATTGGTCTTTATTAACAGGATAATATCCCGCAAGAAAAAGAGCTGAATTTAAAGCGTTGCTGGCTCCATTTCAACGTCTGGTTTCGAAACGTCGGTTAGGGCTACTTTACCACGTTCTTTACGTAGTATCCTGTTGAATAGCGATATTTCCCGATCAAACAGAAAACGGAAAAACAATTTTGTCCATGAAGTATGGTAATATAAAGTATCGTAATACTCGGGTGCTGTCTTCTTTATCTGCGGAAGTTTGTTCCATGGGATAGAAGGAAAATCATGGTGTTCGTTATGGAAACCTACGTTGAATGCAACGGCATTAAAATTACCGTAATAGCTGTAAGTTTCTTGTTCAACACTGTGTGTGAGGTAATGCTCCTGTACCCAACGTGCGCCCAGCGGGTGTAAACCAACTGAAAAAGAAAAGCTAAGCAATAAAAATGCAAGTGCATGCCAGCCCATAAAATAATATATGGCGGTGGTAAATACTACCTGTACTAAAAGATTTGCTACTACCCACCAGTCAAATGTTTGCAGTTCACGCAATCTTGATAAGCGAAATACCTGGAAAACCGGATAAAATAATAACCAAATGGCTTTACCGAAGAATGAATTGTTGATCAATTTTGCTTCCCAACGGTTTGGTAAATCAGCATCAAGCTCATGCACGCCCTGAAAAGAGTGGTGTTTAATGTGGTAACGTTCAAACGATATAGAACTTGGGAAAATCTGAGGCAAATTTGCAAATATACCAGCCCAGCGGTTAGCTGAACGGCCTTTAAATAACAACTGGTGCGCGCATTCGTGTATCATTACAAATAACGCATGATCAGCAAAAGCGCCGATAACGTATGCCGCTCCGAAAACCCACCACCATGATTGGTCGCGCAGAACCCAGGCCAAAACAACCTGTAAAGCCACTAAGCCTATAATGGCAAAGATAGTCGCAGGGTTTTTGCCTATCAGGTTTCTCATTTGTGGAAACTGTTTTAAAATCTTTTTAGTACGAATACGGTGCGGTTCTGAAGCCTCTGAGTAAACGAAATCGGTCTTATTAATCATATAATTTTAAATGGTTTTTATATAGAAAACCGTGACAGGGGAGGGTTGTTTTTTGGTTGTTACTTTTTATATTAACGTTTAGTTTCAATAATAAATATAATAGTTGGAATAATTTAATGAAACCTAAATATTATTTCATCTCATATACCAATACTTTGAAAGTGCCTGGCAAAGCTTTACGGCTGTTCGGTTCAGTTTCGGCAACACTCAAATAAATTTTATGTGTTTTTGTATCTAACGCCATTGTACGGGCGCGGTTTTGTGTTTTAAGGGATTGCACAACAGTATAACTGTCTGCATTTTCTTCTTTAATTATGGTAACTGTACCATCACCGCAGGAGCAAAATATTAGCTTAGTTTCAGGGTCGAAAGCAACGGCATCAACACCAGCTCCAATAGGGAGGGTTGCTATCACTTTGCCGGTTTTTATATCTGTTACACTCATCCCTTTATTCGCACGGCAACCGCTGAATGTGCGACCGTTTTTAATATCCATTGCAATACCTGTAGGGCCGCCACCCGGCGCCAATGGGTAGTTAGCACTTACTTTTAGGCTTTTTACGTTAATAACATCTAAACTGTTTTTGTCTTCGAGGTTATTATAGATATTTCCTTTACCGTCAGATACCGCGAATTCAGGTCCGCCGCCCAGTTCAACTGTACCTACTTGTTTCAATGTATTAGGATCAACAACGGATGAGCTGTTGCTATCGCCATTAAAACTATAAACACGGTCGGTGTAAGGTTCGTAAATAATGCAATCGGGATCTTTACCATCAATTGGTACGGTTGCAATGGTTGCCAGTGTTTTAAGGTCGAATACGACGATAGCATTTGCCTTCCCGTCACTAATAAACCCACGATTGGCTTTATTATCAATAGCTATGCCATGGATGCCTTTCAAATCACCAATAACGCCTACGGGTTGCTCGGTTTTTAGATTTACAACGTTTACAGCATTACCATGCGATACATACAAACGGTCGTTTACCTTATCAATCGACAGGTAATCCCAGCCGGCATCGCCAGGTAAGGCAATGGATTTTTCATAAGTATAGGTTTGCGCGCGGGATGCTAATGGCATTAAGCCCATTGCAAAAAAAGGTATTAAAAATATTTTTTTCATAAATATTAGGTGCAATTTTATAAGTTATAAATGTCAGATTTAATTCTGAAGAGAATTTGTAGTTTATGGGTTTTGCATAGTTGCGTTATCAGGACTGACGAATCCGTTTCGGTACAAAATGCGTATCATACTCGGTAACACAATTAATAGTAACGGCAATGCTGCCAAAAAACCACCAATAACCGCTATAGCCAGCGGTTGATGCAATTGTGCGCCCGCACCTATGCCCAAAGCAAGTGGCATTAAAGCTATAATTGCACCCAAAGCAGTCATTAACTTTGGCCTTAAACGGGTTGATATGGAGTAGATAATGGCTTCGTCAACCGTGCTTTCCAAAGCGCTTTGCTTGAATTGTAAGAATGTGAAAATCGAGTTTTCGCCTATTATACCCACAATCATAATCAGGCCTGTATAGCTGCCAACATTTAATGGCGTGTTGGTAATAAATAAGGCAAGTAATCCCCCGGCTGCACCTAATACGGATATAATTAATATCAAAAAGGCTATCCGGAATTGCTTAAACAGGAATAATATTACCGCGAAGACCAGTAAGCAAGCGGTTATTAGTATGTATAAAAGCTCCTTAAATGTTTGCTGCTGTTGCGCATAATCGCCGCCATATTCTATGTGGTAACCTTCGGGTAACACAACTTTTTGGGCGATGCTGCTTTTTATCCCTTTCATTACTGTACCCAAATCAGTGTTTTCCATACGAGCAGTTATTATTCCCATGGATTGCAGGTTTTCGCGGTTGATCTCGGCGCTGCCGGAGTCAATAGAAACGGTGGCTACCTGGCTAATAGGTATTAGCTGGCCTTTACCTAAAAAGATGTTCATATTCTTAACATCGTTTATGCTTAATGACCGGCTGCCGGGGTAAACCATACGAATTGGCGATAACATTTGCTTTTCGATCATACTGCCAACTACATTACCTTCCAATGCCACTTGAGTTTGCGATTGCAGCTCTAGCGGACTGATATTATACTGCGCCAGTTGATTAAAATTAGGAATTATAGAAATAGATGGGCCTGCGATAACTATACCATCGAATACATCCGCGGTTCCTTTTACGGTGCTTACGGCGGCGGCTATTTGTTTGGATAGCTGTTGCAGTTTTTGATTATCATCACCATAAACCTTTATTTCAATAGGCTGTGCCGATTCCATCAGATCACCAAGCATGTCGGTGATAACCTGGCCAAAATCGATGGTTAACTCGGGTTGAGTGGAGGCGATCCTGGCGCGGAGATCGCTGATCACTTCTTCGGTAGTTTGCTTGTGATTCTTTTTAAGTTGGATGAGGTAATCACCGGTATTGGGTTCTGTAATAAAAAAACCCATTTGTGTACCGGTGCGGCGCGAGTAGGCCTCTACATCAGGTTCTTTTATAATGATTTTTTCTACCTCACGTAAAATGCGATCTGTTTCTTCTAACGAAGTTCCCGGTGGGGAATTATAATCTAACACGATACTGCCTTCGTCCATATCAGGCAAAAAACCTGTTTTTAATAATGACGGTACAAGCACTAGAATCAACACTAAACCGGCAATAATAAGTAATGCAAGCCATGGGCGAAGTATGAAGTACGATACCCATTTCTGATTTTTTACATGTTCGGCTTTGTGTTTTTTCTCTTTAAATACATCTGATGGTTTGTGCCTTGTGAGCAACAAATAAATAACGGGCAGCCCTATCCAGGTAACAAAAAACGAACATACCAGTGTAATGATCATGGTATTGGTAAGAACGCTGAAGTAAGCACCTGCAACACCCGTCATGAACAGGAAAGGTATAAATATTACGATAGTGCTTATTGATGAACCAACCATCGCCGGGAAAAGATAATCGATAGCTTTTTTTAATAAGTTGCGGGTAAGCTCATCCGGGTATTCTTCGTGCATGCGGTGGATCTGCTCCACAACTACAATGGCATCATCAATTATTAAACCGATGGACGCAGCAAGCGCACCCAATGTCATGATGTTAAAGGTATATCCGGAAGCATATAATACTATTAAAGTAAGTGCTAGCGTAACCGGTATAGTAATTAAAATAGTAAAACTTGCTTTGGCCGAGCGCAGGAAAATGACCGCTACTATAATGGCCAGAAGTAATCCAACCCATAAACTATCGCTTACGCTTTTAACAGCATCGTTTACAAAATCGGCTTGTACGTAATAGGGTTTAATGGTAACATCAGGCGGTAATATCTTTTTAAGATCCTCAACCTTTTGATCCATGTCGGCAGAAACAGATATCAGATTAGCATTGGGCTGCTTTATTACCGCTACCAGTACCCCGGCATGGCCGTTTGCATTAATTTTGGTATAATCAACCCCCTCACTAATTTGAACATCGGCTATATCTTTCAACTGTGTAATCCGTTTGCGATCATTGCTGATCACCATGTTTTCCAGTTCTTCTTTTGTGCCGATGGTAGCATCAGTTATGGTGAGATACATCCGTTTGTAATCCGACAGATAGCCGCCTGATTTTACGAAGTTTGTTTGGGCCAGCGCGGCACTGATCATATCAGGTGTAATACCCAAAGAACTCATCTTTTGCGCATTAAGGATCAACCAATATTCTTTGATCTTTCCGCCAATGACCCTTATTTCAGATACACCATCAACTTGTGAGAGGAATGGTTTTACGGTGTAAGTAGCCAATTCCTGCAACTCAATCGGAGAGCGGTTATGGCTCTCCAAAGTATAACCACTTACCGGCAGGATAGATGGGTTCATCTTTTCCACAGTAATATTTACATCAGGCGGCAAATTATTTTTTATTTGGTCGATGCTGGATTGGATACGTTGCTGGCTCAGATCAATATCTGCCCCCCAGTTCATATACGCAGATATTTCGCAACTACCGCGACTGGTTGTGCTGCGTACGGTTTGCAAATCGGGGACTTGCTTAATTACATTCTCCAAAGGTTTGGTTACCGTTAGCATCATTTTGTTTACAGGCTGCAAGCCCTCATCGGCAATGATCTTTATTTTAGGAAAGGTTACATCAGGAAATAAGGAAGTTTGCAATTTTGAATAAGCATACATCCCGCCCAAAAGCGTAAGAAATAAAACCAGCGCTATTGGTTTTTTGTGCGATATGAAGTAATCTCTGACAGGTACCATTATTGCACAATTTTAACTTTAGCGGTATCTGTTAAGCCGTAATTCCCGGTTACTACTATGCGGTCATCCTTTGAGAATTTGGGAGAGATGATCTGGATACGATCACCAACTTCCAAGCCTGTTTTTACAGGGACTTTAACGGCTGTTGTTGGGTTTATTATTTTCATTACCCAAAAATCGGTTTGGGTATCGTTACTTAAAACGGCAGCTTTTGGTAACGATGTGGCATTTTGTATCTGCGTACGCACTATCCTTGCTTTGGCAACCAAATTTTCAGGGATTTGCTTGTCGGTATTT
The DNA here is from genome assembly GCF_013408825.1 of Mucilaginibacter tundrae. Classification (GTDB taxonomy): domain Bacteria; phylum Bacteroidota; class Bacteroidia; order Sphingobacteriales; family Sphingobacteriaceae; genus Mucilaginibacter. Next base: position 612,906 of record NZ_JACCBZ010000002.1, on the reverse strand, counting down.
ATTTTGATAACGACACCCTGTGTTTGTGATGCTGTATCAACAGCGGGCATAAATGAAGTTACTTTGCCATCTACCTTTTCGCCACCAGGTAGCGTTAGTTGAACATCTTGGTTTAGTTTTACCGTTGTCCGCATCTCGTAGGGTAACTGCATGATGAATGCAAAACTACTGCGGTCACTAATAACGGCTAATTGTTCGCCATCCTGCACATAATCGCCAAGTTGGTGGTTTAGCTGGGTAATGTAGCCATGCATGGGTGCTTTAATTTTGTTTACACCCGAGAATTTGAAAGTGGTATCTAAAACATTTACGCTGTTGCCAATGCTCATAGATTCTTTGGTTTTTACCGTGAAAAGGATTTGTCCTTTATCTGTAAACTGTCCCAACTGTGCATTTACTTTGGTGATGTAGCCGTTGGTGTTTGACTTTACGTAGTTCTTTTGCTGAAAGGCTGATGAAGCATTCAGCGTAGTATAATCCACCATATCGCTATCGCTAACGCCGGTAACCGTTACGGATACCTGGGCATTTACAGCTTTGTCGTCATCGCCACTGTCGTCTTTTTTGCTTCCGCAAGATGATAGTAACCCAAGTGCTATCATCAGCATTAAAGCGGGTTGTTTAATTATGTATTTAATGTAGGATGTCTTCATCTTATTATTTATTCCAATAATTCAACTGGTTTATCAATTGCAGGCGGCTGATAACGGTTTGGGTCATCAGATTTTTTATGGTGAGATAATTGTTTATCGCCAACACAAGGTCGGAAATATGCAGATCGCCGGTTTGCATTAGCTGCATATCTACTTTAATTAAGCTCTCGGTATATTTGGTTTGATCTTTTATTTGCGCGATGAGTGTTTCGTTCTCGGTTATTTGCTGGTTTAACTGCGCTACCTGCTGGCGGTACTGTACATCAAAAAAGGCCTTGTAGTTTTGGCGGGTTTCTTCCTGAAGGGATAGCTTACGGTATTGCAACTTGCGCTGGCCGCCATCATAAATAGGTATCACCAAACCAAAGCCCGCACTAAGGCCAAAGTTTTTCCAGGCTTGCCCCATAAAATCACTGTTGTAACCACCGTCGGCTTGTACATTTAGTTTGGGTTTATAAGCATAATCAATCAGTTGTTTGCTGTTGATGAGTTTTAAGCTATCAAGCTTATATTGCTGAAAATAGATACTGCTTGTTACATCAGGTTTAATATTGCGTTGTAGTGCTGGTTCATCCAAATCGCGGATGCTGGTATCGGCAACCCCGGCTAAATAGTTAAGGGTGGCAAAGTCGTTTTTATAAAGTAGGCGTGCCTGGGTTAGGGTTAATTCCTGCTGTTTTAGGGTGACTAAGAACGTAAGATAATCGCTTTGGCGGTATACGTTTGAGCGGGTTAACTTTTTCAATAAACCTTCTTCAGTACTAAGCAACTTTACTACATCCTGGCTGAATTTGTACTGTTGCAGATCGCCATAGGCAGTGATGTATTGAGTAGTGATGGCTTTGCGCAGATCCTGCTCGGATATTTTGGACTGGTTGTTTAACGATAGCGTTTGCAAATTTAGGGTTTCAACTTGTGTGTTGACGTTGTTCCTGCCTAAAATGGTTTTTTGTACCTGCATTAAACCGTTCAGCGTGTGCTCGTTGGTGATCGCTTCAGAATAGCCGTAGCCGTTTACAATGGGCGCGTAAAGGCCACCGCTGTTTACATTTACTTGTGGCTTTAGACCGGCGCGCAGGCGTAAACTATCTATCTGGTTGGACGCTATTTGATTTTGCAGATCTTTTAACAGCGCACTGTTGGTATGCGCCAATTGCAAATAATGGTCGAGCGAATAGGTTTGCGCCTGGCAAACTGAGTAAGAGAATAGGCATATTAAAATGCTGAAAAACCATTTCATTAACAATAAATATATGCGTTTTTAGTGAGTAAAATTATAATTAAAATATGTATTTATTCTGTAGTTTAAATGTATAGCTTTAAACTTAATATAAATTTTATGTGGTGGATATATGCTTTACTGTCGGCCCTATTTGCGGCGCTGACAGCCATTTTTGCTAAAATAGGCATTAAGGGCGTTGATACTGACCTTGCTACGGGTATACGTACCGTGATTATTTTAATATTAGCTTGGCTGTTAGTGTTTTATAAAGGGTCGCAAAACGGTATTGGCAGTTTAACAAAAGTTAACTGGATATTTTTGATTCTGTCGGGTTGTGCCACTGGTTTTTCGTGGATATGCTATTTTAAGGCGCTGCAATTAGGCGAAGTATCGCAAGTAGCGCCGGTTGATAAACTGAGTGTGGCCATAGCTATTGTTTTGGCCGCTATATTTTTGGGTGAACCATTAACGCCGAAAACTATTATTGCTGCAACGTTGATTATGGCGGGTACGTTTGTGATGATATTTTTTAAGTAGTTAGATTGGGTACTAAGTTACGGAATTAATGGGTTGGAGGTGCTGACAGTATTTTGTCAGCAGGTTGACTCACGACATCGCTACGCTCGTCGGCCCCCTCTTTCACTGCGCGATATAGAGGGTAGGAGAATGGACTTTTTGCCCTCTTTCCCGCTTAAGAAGAGAGGGCAAATTAAGTGGCCGAACGAAAACCGGGTGAGTCGCTTCGTTAACACACCCCTGCCAGCTCACTGTCTTTCGCACCCCCTCTCAAGAGGGGAATTTTCATGCATTGTATAGCAAACCATTTACAGGTATAAATGTTATTTATTTATAAGCATTCATGAAATGAAACCTGCTGAAAAACAATATAAATTCATCAACAGCGAAACCGGGTACGTGATACACTACCACACCCTGAATTGTGACAAGGCTGAAGAAAAAGTAAAAGAAGAACTGGATAACGTTAAGGCGCAGGTAGCTATTAAGAATAATATTTTTGTGGGGACGGTTTATTGGGAGGTAGTGAAGGATGGGGAGTAATTATCTCCTGTTAATTATTAAGCCGATTTTATTGGTATCAATTTGTAGTGAGGGATAAATGTCATCGGCGGTGTTTGGTGTCTTATCAATACCGGATGAAAATAGAGTGTATTTCTTTCCAATTTTGTGATAATTGTAAACGCCATTTTTGTCACCCGAAAATATCAGCAAAGGGTCGGATTCATTAGCAATTTCGCCTTTGAAGTCCATTTGTTTCAGGCTGTCGGGATACGTACCATTTTGTATTTTATAGAACTCTATCTGTTTTACTAAACTATTTAATTCCCCTTTATCAGTTTCTGCCCAAGCCTTTTTGAACTGTGGGTTGTTAGTAGCAGAATAATCCATCGATTTAAATATGGCAACTGTAAAAAGGATTCCAACGGCTCCAATAAATACAACCCATTTATCTTTGTATACGAAAAGTCCGTATATCATCATTCCTATACCTACAAAAGCACCAATCAATGGAATTAAACATAAAAAACCAATTAAATATCGTGGTTTGATTGTTTTATACGAACGGGTAGTCTTATTGACGAAAAAATTTGGAGTGCCAACGTTGATTCTCGATTGGACTGAATTTATAAATTTAGAAACTTCATTTTTAGAGGAAAACCATCTTTCCGAAAGGAGTAGGTTTTCTTTGCTTTTGGTAGAAATAAATATAAATTGTTCAGTTAGTTTTATAGATATTATGTCGTCCCACGTCCTTAATATTGATGTTCCTGATTTTTTTCCTTCAGTTTTTATGCCATCATCTGTAAGAGTTACTATTCTCGGTTCGGCGTAATTTGGTTTGCTTTTTATTGATCGATCTATCTTATTAGTGAATTTCCATAACGGGAGGAAATATGAAAGTGTCGATATGAAAATCAAAATGATAGCGATTATAATTAAAGATACATACCAATTGCATTTGCTATCATAAAGAAAATACAGCAAAAATGCTAACATTAATAACATGAAAAGAATTGACTTTTTAAATCTCTCTTTCAAGATCGTTTTAAAGTAATCGACAAAATCTTTTTTGGTGTTTTGATATTCAATTTCCATCTATGGCTTAGGTTATAGTTCAATGTATTTTATATATGATAATTATGCTACAAAGTTACCGCGCTATCGCTTGCAATGACAGGATGAGGAATGTTTATATCCCCAATACACCCTTCAACTTCACATATCCTGATTTGCTTACCGGGATTTTGGCGCCGGATTTTAGGATGGCGAGGTGGCTGTCTTTTTCGTATGGATCGATGCGGGTGATTTGTTGTATGGCGATAATGTAGGAGCGGTGTACGCGTACAAAATAGCGGGGGTCGAGCATTTGCTCGAAAAAGTTCATGGTTTTGTTTTTGAGGTAGGAGCCTTCCTGGGTGAAGACGCTTACATAGTCGTCGTCTGCCTGCAAATACTGTACATCCTGTACCGGGATGATTTTTACCTTGGTGCCGGTTTTTACTACAATACGCTCATGCTGGGCAGGGGATGAGGCAACGGCATCCAGTAATTCTTCTGTTTTTTTGGTTTGCTGCGCAGGGGCTGGTGATTGTGCCAGGTATTTTTCGATAGCTTTGTTGAAACGATCCTTGCTGAATGGTTTTAACAGGTAATCAACGGCATGAGCCTCAAAAGCTTTGATGGCATATTCATCAAACGCGGTAGTGAAAATTACCGAGGGCGGTTGCTCTACTAATTCCAACATTTCAAAGCCGTTTATTTTGGGCATTTGTACGTCCAGAAATATCAGATCGGGTTGGTGCTGTTGGATAGCCTTTAGCCCCTCGAAGCCATCATTACATTCCTGCAACACTTCAATCTGATCGCTGAATTGCTGCAAATATTCAAGCACAACCATACGTGCTAATGGTTCGTCGTCGATCAGTAAGGCGCGTTTCATATTACCTGCGGAATTTTAATAATAGTTGTAAATATATTATCATTTTGATGTGTTTCCATCAAATCGTTTCTCGCAAATAATAAATATAACCGGCGTTGTACACCACGCAAGCCAAAGCCGGTTCCTTTTGGTCGCGAGGTTTGTGGGTCGTAAGGGTTTTGTACCATCACCACCAGATTGTTGCCATCAATTTCACCACGGATGCTTACGGTTACTTTTTCGGTGGTATCATACAACCCAAATTTAATGGCGTTCTCTACCAAAGGCTGTAATAGCATCGAGGGTAGCAGGGCTTCGCCGCAATGTTTGTCGCAGCTTATCTCCGTATCCAAACGGTGGCCGAAACGTACTTTTTCAATATCTAAATACAAATTCAAATGCTGCAGTTCATCGCTTAATGGTACTAACAATTGGTCGTCTTTTTTTAATGTCCCACGCAGAAAGTCGGATAGTTGATGGATCATCCTGCGGGCTTCATCAGGTTTAAAACCTATCAGCGCATTGATGGAGTTTAGGCTATTGAATAAAAAGTGCGGTTGTAATTGTTGGCGTAAATTATACAACTCCGCATCGCGGGCCAGCTTTTCAGCTTCGGAGCGGCGTTTTTCGGTTTCTTTATGATCCAGTTGCGAATACCATAGCATGCTGATCATTGCCATCCAGCCAATGGCTAAAAAATTAGTGCAAAAACGTATGGTGAGCGAGTTTGCTATAAAATTCATGTATGCCTGGCTGGAACTGAGGTAGGGGATGATCCCACGGAACCCAGCGGTACATATTCCGGCGAGAACCAGGCACCACATCAGCAAATTCATGTAGCTGCCTTTGCCGGGCTGGTAATAGCGCAGGTTGTTATTGATGAGCCAACACGCAGCGGCAAGCAATATTGAATTTACGATACCGTCAGTTAAGGCTATGTACCATATAAAACCAAAACTATGTACAATGTAAGTTAGTAGCCCGGCCCATATAAGGCCGCAGGCTACAAACAAACTGTAGAGTTTAGATGGTGATAATTGTGGTGTAACCAAAACTTTGTTTCTTTTATCAGTAATTAATAACTGCGAACATCAACCCCAGCGAAAATAGATACGCCTTTTAACACTAATATTTTATCGCTATCGAGTACGCCCCTGTTAATGCGTTTATCATCAACACTGGCGAAAACAGCTGCCAGATCTGACACTACCTGCCAGTTTGATGGTACGATAATTTTTGTGCCGCCAAATATTTGTGTAATGTCAATCACTACGCGTCCCTGTATGTCAGCCTGTGTGAAATCCAGTTCGGCGCCGCCGAACACGTTCACAATTTCGCCGCCTTTGAAATTTTTGGAAAGGATAGTTTTTTTAACCCCGCCAAAAATGGATACCGCATCCAGGTAATCATCGCCTCTATATGCGCCCTGATTGGTTGAACTTGAACTGCCAACAACCGGTGGTATGGTTGTGCTTGAACTTGAACTTTGCGCGCCTGCATTTTCGGCAGTTACCTGTTCAACAGGTGTTACTGGTGTAATTACCGGTTCAAAAGGTTGAGTATATCCTTGTTTTCTGGCCCATTTTTCATCCCATTTACGTCCCCATTTTTCCTGGTTAAAGCTTTGATTACGCTTTGTGATAAGCCATATACCAAATGCTATCAGAGCCAAAGGCCATATCAGGTGATGCATATTGTGTCCCGGGAAGATATCATCTGATAAAAATACCAGGCCTATAAGTACCATTATGAACCAACCTGAGTTACGAAAGTTGTGCCTTGCACCAGCATAGAGCCCCCAGATGATAAGCCATGACGGCCAGGAGAACAACCAGTTTGGAATAAAAAAGAAATCTAATTGCTGAAACAAAAAGCCCATTCCCAAAACCAGTAACAGCAGCCCAACCAGCATTTTTCCATTGCCCGGGCTTTTTTGATTTTGATTTTCTATATCGATACTCATGATCTATATCTTATTAAATATTGTTGTCAAACCTATGAAATTCAGTGTCGTTGCGTTTTTCCCATTTCTGGCCGTTCCATTTTTGGTCGTGCCTGGCAAGCATGTTTACACCTACTGCAACCAATACTAATGGCCACAGCGCAGCTACACCTAACGAAGGTATAATATTAGGCAATAAAAACAGAACACCAATGCCGGTTATTAAAATCCAGTTTGATTTTTTGAAATTATGCTTTGCACCGATGGCTAAACCGACAATTATCATAATCATTGGCCAGCTGAAAAGAAAGTGCGGGAATAAAAAGAACCCGATATGCTTAGTTAAAATTGCCAGACCGATAAATAATAAAGCGAAACCGGCTATTGTTTTTTTATTGTATGTATGCTGAGTGTTATTAATTTGATTGTCCATGATATGTATGTTTTAAATGTTAGATCAAATTTACAGCAGGAATACACACTAGCCTATGGTATATAGGTGGTGTGTTTGAAGAAGTCGGTGAATGGGGGAGAGTAGTCGGTGAAAAAGTTGGGACGGATATTTATTATTGATTAGTACAGGATAAGTTATACTTTAGGGCGATTAACTTATCACATGGAATACGAATACACAACATCTACCGGTTACAAAATATTTTACGGCATAGCCGCTATTGCCTTGTTAGGATTTACATTTTTTGTTGCTTTATCTGCTAAAGATGGTTTTACAAAAAATCATGGGACAATTATATTACCAATAGTTGGAATAATAGTATCAGCATTGATTACGATAAACCTATATAAAAGAAAAGTAACCATATCTGATTATTCTATAACATATACCAATATTTGGGGATCAAAAGAAATAATAAATAAAGATGTAAAAGGTTATCGGATACTTGATAAACGTATAACTATTTATTCAATTGACGGAGGAAAGAAAGTAGCCGTAAGGGATTATTTAAGCATAAGTAACCTTGATGAATTACAGAGAAATTTAAACGAAAAATATACAAATTTAGACTTAGTCAGTTATCAAAATAATTTAAAAGCGATTGCTGATGATTCTAATCTTGGCAATACCGAAGAAGAAAGAATGTCGACGTTTAAAAAAGTAAAACGTATTGCATTGGTATACAATATTGGTGGGATAGGAATGTTTATTCTATGCTTATTTTTTTCAGAGTTTATTCTTGACAATAAAATAATAAAAGTATTCATTCTATTATATCCTGCTTTTGGAATAATACTGTTGGCATTTAGTAAAGGTTTGATAAAGCTGGTTTCAAGTAAAAGCAGTGCTTACGGAAGCCTAATTGCAGGAATGTACGCATCTACAATTATTGGGATGATTGCAATGATTAGCCATTATGACTTTGTAGCTTATGATAATTTGTGGTTGCCTATTTTGATGTCAGGCCTGATATTTACTGTAATATTATGGAAATATGGTTACGACAGATCAGAGAATGCTGTGAAAGGCCAAATAATAATGCTTATCCTAATTGCATTTCTTTATTCCATTCCTTTGGCAATGATGGTCAATTGTGAACTCGACCCATCCCCAGAAAAAATTTATGTATCCAAGATATCCAATCGGTACATCTTCCATAACAATGGCCGGGCATATTATCATGTTGTTATTGAAACATCAGAGTACACATTAACCTCATCAAAAGATTTGCACATAAGCGATGACCTATATGACAAAATTCAATCATTACAGGCAGTACATATAGCTGTAAAGTCAGGTTTGTTAGGTGCTCCCTGGATTTATATTAAAGAATAACCTAAACCGCCGGCTCCTGCTGGCTTAAACAATGGAAACTGCCTAATCCCCAAATAATATCTGTAGAGTCGATACCCACCACTTTTCTATTCGGGAAGCATTTTTGCAGGATCTCGAGCGCCTTTGCATCATTTTCGCAACGGAAGGTTGGGACAACTACAGCCGCATTCGCAATGTAAAAGTTAGCATACGATGCCGGTAAACGCTGACCATCATAGATAACAGGCGTTGGCATGGGTAACTCTACTATATTTAATGGCTCGCCGTTAAGCAGGCGCATTAGTTTAAGCTTGCCCAGGTTTTCCCGTAGGATGTGATAGTTCTCGTCTTCGGGGTTATCTTCAACAACGGTAACTACGGTGTCTTCGTTAACAAAACGGGTAATATCATCAATGTGGCCATCGGTATCATCACCTATAATGCCATCGCCCAACCAAAGGATCTGCTGGGCGCCATAGTAGTTTTTTAGGTAATCTTCTATTTGTTCTTTAGTAAGATGCGGGTTGCGGTTTTCGTTTAGTAAACATGCTGTTGTTGTCAGGATAGTTCCTGCACCGTTAAAATCAACAGAGCCGCCTTCCATCACAATACCGGGGTTAAATACCGGCAGACCGAAATGTTCGCCAATTTTGGTTGGGATCACATCATCCAGATCATAAGGAGGGTATTTACCACCCCAGGCATTATAGCCCCAGTCGATGATCGCTTTTTCTTTGGTTTCAGAATTGATCAAAAACGCGGGCCCGTGGTCGCGGCACCAGGCATCATTGGTCGGGAATTCGTAGAATTCGATTTTACTTAGATCAGCACCAATGGCAATCAGTTGCTCTTTGGCAAAGGCTGTCATTTCCTCATCTTTAACGTTGATGCGCACTAACTCGCCTTCAGATATTATTTTGATAAATTCAGCATATGGCTTATAGATCGTAGTGATCTTACCCGGCCATGATTCTTCTTTGTGCGGCCAGCTAAGCCAGGTGGCAGTATGTGGTGCCCATTCGGCAGGAAACGAAAATCCTTGCGCAGTTGGGAAAATAGCGGTGTTAATCTTCATCGATCAGTCTTTTTGTTATTGGCTGATAAGAATCGATCCTTCTGTCGCGCAAAAAAGGCCAGTGACTGCGATAATAATCAGATTTGTTAAGATCGAGATCCTGTATGATAATCTCTTCATTACCGTGTGATGCCTGGTAAAGTAATTTACCGAACGGATTGGCTACAAATGATCCACCCCAAAAATCAACACCGGCTTCGTGACCTACACGGTTTACGCTTACTACGTGTACGCCATTAGCAACGGCATGCGAGCGTTGTATGGTTTGCCATGCGTCGTATTGCTCTTTGTTGGTGGCTTCGTCCTGAGTGGTCGCCCAGCCTATAGCGGTTGGATAAAATAATATTTCGGCACCCATTAATGCGGTGATGCGGGCAGCTTCCGGGTACCATTGATCCCAGCAGATTAATACACCTATTGTGGCATATTTGGTTTTGAAAACCTTGTAGCCTAAATCGCCAGGGGTAAAGTAAAATTTCTCGTAAAAACCCGGATCATCCGGTATGTGCATTTTGCGGTATTTGCCTAAGTAAGCACCGTCGGCATCTAAAACCGCAGTTGTATTATGGTATACGCCTTTAGCGCGTTTCTCAAATAATGATGCGATGATCACCACATTCAGTTCGGCAGCTAAAGATGAAAGTGTATCAGTTGATGGGCCGGGGATAGCCTCGGCTAATGCAAAGTTGTCGTAATTTTCCTCGTCGCAAAAGTATAGCGAGGTAAATAGTTCCTGTAAGCAAACTATTTGCGCACCTTGTTGTGCGGCTTCGCGAACTTTGCTTACTGCTTTTTGTAAATTCTGCTCTTTGTTGGCAGTGCAGCTCATTTGCACCAGGCCTACTTTTACATTACTCATGGCGCAAAATTAATATTATTGAATGGATTAGCCGATTTTAGTTTTTAGATTTCACAGATTGATGACATGGATTTAATTTTGCAAAGCAATATTGTTCTTCACAAATCTTATAATACATTTGTTTCTTAGTTGTTAAAACATAAACCAACAGTTTGAATGTTTAATATCTCTATTGATTTTATGATATCAGCTCGTCCATCTATCAAAACAATTATCAGCAGAACATTAATACTGCTTATTTTATCAGTACTTCCAACGGCTTTTTGTTTCGCTCAAACCGGGAACGATTTCGGAAAAAGTGCTTACAATGGAAAATGTCTGATTGTCAGCACAAATAGTGGTTATATCGAAATAACGCCTTACACTGCCGATGTGATTAATGTTACCTATAAACATAAACTGAATGATATGGTAAAAAGCTATTCTACCATCGGGAAGCCTACCAATGTTAAGGTTATTTATATAAATGATAAGAATTTTACGGGTATCAAAACTTCAGCTTTAAAAATACTGGTTGATAAGCGTGACCTATCGGTTAGTTTTATCGACAATCAAAATCGTTTACTATCAAGGGCATTTAATTATGCTAAAACTGGAGATAGTTCGACTGTTAATTTTAAATCGGATGGTGAAGAAGCTTTTTATGGAGGAGGCTCAAAGGCAATCTATTTAAACAGACGAGGAACTATACTTCAAAATAATAACCAGGCACATTATGATTATCATTTTGGGCAAACGAATATAAATATCTCTATTCCGTTTATGGTATCAAACCGCGGCTATGGTTTGTATTTGGATAACGCCGCCGAAGGTAGTTTCGATGTTTGTAAAACGGATGCCAAAGTGTTAGGTTATAAAACTACATCTGGTTTGGTTAGCTTTTATTTTGTAGGTGGTGGCAATATGGATGCTGTGTTGAATAATTATACCTTTTTAACTGGTCGCCAGCCATTGCCACCTCGTTGGTCGATGGGATATATTTCATCAAGATATGGCTATAAATCGGAGCGTGAGGTCACTGATGTAGTTAATAAAACCAGAGCGGCAGGCATTCCGATTGACGCGGTAGTTTTCGACTTGTATTGGTATAAAGCGGCCAAGTATATGGGTAATTATAACTGGGCGCCTGATAGTTTCCCTGATCCGAAACGCATGTTGGCTAATTTGTTGAAGAACCATATCAGGGTGGTTACCATCAGCGAAACCTATATCACCAAAAAATCAGAAAATTTTAAAGCGGCGGTAGATCAGCATTTATTCGCGACAAATATTACTAACCAGGATTCTCCTTATATCTTCGAGAAATTTTGGGCAGGGCCTTCAGGTTTGCTGGATGTTTTTAAACCATCAACCCAACAATTTTACTGGAACTTTTATAAAGCACGCATAAAGGATGGTACAGCAGGATGGTGGTTCGATTTGGGTGAACCGGAGTCGAACAACGATAGTCTGATTTATACAGCAGGTACCAACAAACAGGTACATAATGCTTATGCATTAACCTGGGCCAAGTTTGCCTTTGACGGATACCGGAAAGACTTCCCTGAGAGCAGGATATTATTATTACCCCGTTCTGGTTTTGCGGGGATGCAACGGTATTCCACTTTCCCATGGTCAGGAGATATTGATCGTTCATTTGCCGGGTTGAAAGCGCAAATCCCTATTATCATTAGCATGGGGTTAAATGGCGTTGGCTATATGCATTCGGATGCAGGTGGTTTTACTGGCGGAGGCGACAAGGCTAGTAAGGATCCTGAATTATATTCGCGTTGGCTGGAGTTTGCCTCGTTTACGCCGGTTATGCGTACACATGCAGGTGCAGTACATTATTCGCCCGAGCCTATTTACTGGGATGATACCACACGTTTACGGGTAACTAAATTTATTAAACTCAGATATGCGATGCTGCCTTATAATTATACCCTGGCGTATAAAAACACTACTACAGGCAGGCCATTGGTATTAAGTGTAAACTATTTTGAGCCCGATAATCAGCGCCTGTCAAATATTAATGATGAATATTTATGGGGCGATGAAATACTGGTTGCACCGGTTATTGTAAAGGGGCAAACCACTAAAAAAGTACTTTTCCCAAGAGGTGAATGGATAGGGTTTAATGATCATAAATCTTATAGAGATTCTGCGGATGTTTACGCGCCTATTGATAGCCTGCCGTTGTTTGTTAAAGCGGGAAGTATCATACCTATGGCGGGGTCATATACCTATACCGGGCAATATGATGGCAAATCGCTTACATTGAAATATTATATAGGTAAATCATCGGCCACAATAACATCGCAATGGTTTTATGATGATGGCAAAGACCCCAACTCTTTAAAAAATGGCAAGTACGACCTCGTTAATTTTACAACCAGTGGAAAAGGGAAAATCCATACCATAAACATTACTCCTAAGCATCCGATCGGCAGAACAAAAAACTTCAAACTAATCATTGCTAACAAGCAATTTGAAGCCGTATCATTTTCAAATAAAACGGCTTATACTGTGGCGGTTAATGCCAGTGGCGATAAAGAAGTAGATTTTAACTGGAACGGAAGACCTTTGGTATTAACTGTTAAAACCATGTAATAGAGCTAAAATAAGTATCAGATATTTCATCATTTTGTAAATATGCCAACAGGGGTAAAACAAATTGCCATTATTGAATATTATAGTTTGATTATAATTGCATAATATTTACAGATGATGAAACCCCTACAATTACGTGTTCTTTTAATTTTATTATTTAGTTTTTTAGGTTTTGAAACCCTGCATGCACAGGAGTATAAAAATCAATTTAGTATTGAGACAGATAACGATCAATACATCAACCCTAATCACGACAGGTACTATACCGATGGCACTATATTAACTTTTACTCATGCCATGCATCATGCAGATACCGGCAATCTGGTAAAAAAGATAATGGAGTATCAGCTAGGGCAGCAGCTTTATAACCCCAGCACGGCACATATTTACCAACCCAGTTTGTTCGACAGACCATTTACCGGCTACTTATTTGGAAGCGTTGCTTTTAATTGGTTGTATAAAGACGAAAGCGCCTTTAAGTTTACCGCTCAGTTGGGCACTATCGGGCCAAACTCTTTGGGAGAGCCTATACAAACGTGGTTCCACAAATTTTTTAAATTATACCCGGTAGGACCGTGGTATAAATACGGCATACAAAAAAGTGAGTTAGGCCTTAACCTTAATTTGGATTATAAAAAGCTTTTATACCGTAATGATGGTGGTTGGTTTGATGTATCAATGGACCCCGATGCGCAACTGGGCAATACCTTTACCTATGTTGATGCCGGTATGCAATTGAGGTTAGGAAATTTGGGTAAGTTTTTCGAATCGGAAATAACTAACAGTCGGGTATCGAGCATTGATAAGGGGCCACAGAAACATGAATTCTATCTTTTTACCGAACCGCAGTTTAGTTACGTAGCTTATAACGCAACCATAGAAGGCGGATTATTTACGCATGAAACAGGGCCAACTTTTGGCATATACCATATTGTTTATATCCAGCAAATAGGGTTGGAGTACGCCTCGGCACGATGGTCGGCTGGTTACGTAGCGTTCATTAAAACCAGAGAAGTTAAAAGTACCGCACTTGGCGACCAATGGGCAGCTATAAATCTCGCCTATCGCTTTGGCAAAATATAATAGGAATAAAAATAAATTAATAATTCACTAAAACCAAGGCATCGTCCGGACTAAAACCTGATGAATTATAAACATATTGTATTAGTTATAGCTCTTTTAAGTTGCCGGTTAACAGCAAGCGCCAATTATATTTTTGATGCCCGCTGCATGCAGGCTTATAAGGCTATTTTTGAATTGAGATTAAACGATGCCCGAGCGCTCATTCAACAGGAAAAACAGCAAAGCTCGCAAAACGGGATCCCTATTTTATTGGATAATTATGTGGACTACATGGGCCTGTTAGTTTCTGATAGCAAGGCGGACTATAAACGGTTAGTCGACCTTAAATCGAGCAGGTTGGATGCATTGGAAGCGAATGAGGATAACTCGCCTTATTACCTGTATTCGCAGGCAGAGGTTTATTTACAATGGGGGTTGATCAAAGGAAAGTTTGGCGATTACATGTCGTCGGCGAGCGATTTGAAGAAAGCCCGTAGCCTGCTGGAAGATAACGCTGCGAAGTATCCCGATTTTTTACCCAATCAAAAATGCCTGGCGTTGATAAACGTAGTATTTGGTGCTTTGCCATCAAATTTAAAAAGTGTAGCCCGGTTTTTAGGAATGGCGGGTAATATTGAAGGTGGCGTTGGAGAGCTTGAAAAACTCCGCACCCAGGTACAAGGCACCCGGTATGCTTTTTATAAAGAGGAAATTGTTTTCTTTTTATGTTACATGAATACCGACGTACTACATAAAAAGGATAATTATGCCAAGCTTACTGCTTACCTGAGTGATATGGATAGCAAAAGCTTACTTCGTATCTATTTGCAGGGTTATGTGGCCGCTAAAACCGGGCATAATGATGATGCTATTGCAAACCTGGAGGCGTTGCCCAAATCGAGCCAATACGTTGAATTACCCATTGCCGATTATTTGTTAGGCTGCGCAAAGTTGTGCCGGATGGACACTGACTCTTATACATATTTTTTAAAATACATCAGCGAGTATAAGGGCGTAAATTATATCAAGGACTCTTATCTTAAAATAGCCTATTACTACTTGTTAAAAGGCGATGAGTCGAAATATAACTACTACCTGAAACTGGTAAAAGCGAAGGGTTATGCCGTTGATGAGAAAGATCAACAGGCTTTAAAAGAAGCAAATGATGCAAGGCCTGATAATGATTTATTGAAAGCAAGATTTTATTTTGATGGGGGATATTATGCCAAAGCTCTTGCACAATTGCAGGATAAAAAAGAGGCTGATTTAAGGCTGCAACGTGATAAAATAGAATTAAACTATCGCCTGGGTCGCGTTTACCAAATGCTGAATAAATATAACGAAGCCATCACAAGCTATAACAAGGCAATTAGCATTGGCCGATCATCAAATTACTATTTCGCGGCTAATGCTGCATTATGTATCGGCAATATTTATGAATATATTAAGGATTATAATCTTGCGGCTAATTACTACAACCAGGCCTTAACTATGAAGCATCATGAATACCAAAACAGTATTGATACGCAAGCTAAAGAGGGTTTAGACCGCATCCACCGCTAAAGATCGTATTTGATCGGTTCGTCGGTAAAGCGAATATTATCTTCGATGGTTTTAATGTGAAACTTGTTTACTTTCAGCTTTAGCTCATCAAAATCAAAATCGTGATTTGTTCCACAATCCAGCATGGTGGTGGTAATGGTTGGATTTAGGCTCTCAAAATATTCCACCATGGTAGTAGACCAGATCAGTTGGCAGTCGCCTTTTATTTGAGGGACGATCTCATACAAACCCTCGTCAAATTTAATGTAGCGGATGTAGCAGCTTTCCAGGTTGCCTTGCGGATAAAATAGGAGCAGGTTTCCCGGTTCGGATAAGACCTCAGCGGCGTACTCGAAGCTTTCTTTAATGGAACGTTTGCCCGGATCTATTGAAAAACTACCTATATATTGCAGCCATTTATTTTTCTCCATCTGTTTTTTTACTGACATGATGAAGAGTTTGTTCATACCCTTTTTTAGATAGAAACGGTTGCAAACGTAAAACGCCCAAAAACCATCCCAAAAGCTGAAATGGTTACACATGAGTATATATGAATGGCCAGGTTTTAGTTTTACAGCATTAATTTCCAACCGCTTTGTACGGCTACGGAATACCGCGGCAGCGATCAATCCCAGTATCCTGAAAAGAAAGTGCGGTAATGGTTTGGCTTTAATGATCATAATAATAAACCGGATAATGCTGCAATGAATTCTTCGCCGATCATTTCATGATCCTGATCGAGAACTACAATTTCAGCTCTTTTTAGCTTCGCGAAGAATGCATTGCCAATTTTTGGCGGATACATAATATCGCGTTTGCCAAATATAAATATGCTGCGGATGTTTTGCTTAGTTAAAGTTTGTATTAATTTATCTTCATCGGTTTCCAGCAAACGCAGGTAGGTAAAGCAGGCATAAAAGTTAAAACGCAGTTCGGGCGTGTCGATCTCTTTGTATAAAATATTGCGGCCTACATCATCAACCAAACCCAGCCACTTGCTCACATTCAGCATGTTTATTAATGCTTTCTGACTTTGGGTGAGTTTCTCTAATATTCTGTTACCCAGCTTATTCTTCACAAAGAAACGAACCAGTTTGCCGGGTTCAATGCTGGATGGTGCGGCGATGATGTATTCATCAATGCGGTTTCCTAATTCCTCAACTACTGTTGTCGCATAATGAGAACCCATCGAATAACCTAATACGGAAAAACGGCCTATTCGCTCATGCGCGCAAAATTCAACTATAAGCTTGCCAAAATCTTTTTTGTTGATAGGCTGTTTTACATCATCAAGACTTTGATGATGTAGCTTGGTTTCCTTGTGGAAAAAGAGGTCGAACCCAATAAAAGTGTATTTGCTACCCAATGCAGGCTCCAGTTTTAAAAACTGTTTGCCGTGCATACCATACCCGTGAAAACAAAGCATAGTCTTTTCCCCTTTACCAAATTTGTAGTAATGGAGTTTAACCAGGTCGTTTTCAAAGTAGTGGTCGGTCAATGTGTGTTAGTGGTTGATTTCGATTAATGCCAGGGCCCAAATATACTCTCCGTCGTGAGATATTGTTAAGCTGATATTGAACTCGTTTGGCTTTTTGTGTAAGATAACATGCGGACGGCCTTGAGGTTTTTCGCGCACGATCTCTATTTTTTTGAATGGGATGGAAGATGCATCTATTTGTTTAATGGCTTTATATACGGCTTCTTTAGCAGCCCAGGTTGATGCGTACCTGAGCATCGCATTATCAAACTGATCGCAGTACTCGATTTCTTCTTGGGTATAGATCTTCTTTTTAAAGAGTTCGTTGAACGATGCGGTAAAGTCGGGCAGAAAAACAAGGTCGTTGCCTACGGCAAATTTTTGGTCGAGCGCTAAATCTTTGATCGATTGTAACAGCTTATTGTTCATCTACTGCTAAGCCCATAATATTAAACCCGCCATCAACATAATGGATGTTGCCGGTAACTTTTTTAGAAAGATCGGAAAAGTAATATAATGCGGTATCACCTACATCACCGGCCTCGATATTACCTAGCGGAGCAGTGAATTTACCCATTTTGCGCAATTTGCGAACACCGAAAATCACACCTGATGAAGTAGTCATGACCAAGCCTGCAGAGATAGCGTTAACACGTACTTTTTTATCGCGAAAATAGCTTGCCAAGTACATCATGATGTTTTCTAAAGCCGCTTTATTAATAGCCATGCCTGCATACTGCGGGAATACCCTTTGTGATGCATTGTATGTAAGCGTTAGTATAGATGCATTAGGCGCTAATAGATTTTCGGCAACACGTGCTACTCTCAATAGTGAATAAGCGCTGATATTGAAGGAATCCATGAAATCCTCAAAGGGGATATCGATATAAGAGGAAGCAATTTCCTTGCTGCCCGGGATGCTGTAACACATTACCGCCTGGTTGCCAAATGCCACACCATGCAATAAATAATCGATAGGGCCTAAGCCATCATAAACAGTTTGCAAGAAATTGGCGATTTGCTCTTCGTTACGTACATCAACTTCGGCGGCGTATTGCAGCTCCATACCCATTTTTCCCATCAGGTATAAAACATTGTCCTTAGTATCGGCAACATAACTTAAGGCCACTTTGCAGCCTGATTGACTAAGCTTTAAGGCCACATCATAAGCAATGGAGCTATCATTCCTGACGCCGAATATTACTGCAACTTTGTTTTTGTTATCGATCATGGATATTATTCTCTATGTCATTGCGGGGGCGAAGCAATTGCGAGCTTTGCATTTTCGTCTTGCTTCCGGGTGATTGCTTCGTTCTTCGCAATGACATTAAGAGTTACGAAGTTTTAAAAACTTCGTAGCTCTGTTCTCTACTTTAATTATCTCTTGATATGGCCATGGCGCTGTTAGTGCCGCCGAAGCCATAGTTTAAACAAACGATCTGGTTTATCTCTTTGCTTATGGTTTGCTGCGGGATCAAATCTCTGTATGCCGCCGCAGGTTTCATCGAGCCTTCCCATCCTTCTTTTTTCTGGAAGTTTTCCAGCTCCGGATTTAAGTTTTCAGAATTTATACAACCCGGCACCTGTTGATTTTTGAGCATTAGCAATGCTGTGATAAACTCCACAGATCCTGCCGCGCCCAGCATGTGCCCAAATTGTGATTTAGGTGCTGAAACGTGATAGCCGCTTTCACCAAGCGTATCCACAACACTTATCAGCTCTAATATATCACCTACCGGTGTTGCGGTGCCGTGTACTTTAACCACATCAGGTTTAATAACTGCTTCTGCAGACAAGCCTTTCCATAATCTTCTCTGCCCACCATATGACGGGTAGAACATATCGCCGTCGCCATCGGAATTGTTGAAATACTCATCGATCACGGCTAAAATATTAGCGCCTCGTGCTTTTGCCATTTCATACTCTTCCAAAGCTACTATGCCAGCCCCGAATGAACATACAAAACCGTTTCGTTTCACATCAAAAGGTCGCGAACTTTCGGCAGGGCTAAAGCCTTTACTTAAAACCTGCATGGCATCAAAGCCGATAAAAGTTTCCAGCGATGTGCCTTCAACGCCACCGGCAACAGCACGATCCTGCAAGCCGAATTTTATTAAGCGGTACGCATAACCAATATTGCCCAAACCTGTAGCACAAGCCGAAACAATAGATTCGCATACGCCACGGTTTTTAATCAAGCAAGAAACGTTTGCAGCTTCGCGATACGACATAGCCCTATCAACCATGTGCGAGCCTGCGTGACGGGATTTTTTACCTAATTCAAAAAAAGCATGCCAGGCGTTACGCATAATAACGTTGCCACCCCCGCCTGAAGCAATTACGACACCGGTTTTTTCTGATTGGGTTTCTTCCGTCGTCCAACCAGCCATTTCAATAGAATCCAGGGTGCCCATCATTGCCCAAACGCAACCCAGATCGGCAGTGGACATGTTAACATCGGGAATACGACCACTTGTATCTACAAATGTTTCGGGCCATTCATAGCCATCAACAAGGTATATGGGCTGGATTCCAAGATCGTTATCATTGATAAAGCCTGATACTTTTGACCGTATTTGTTTGTCGCGCTCAGCGGCTTTTGGCCACTCTCTTATCAAGCTTTGACCGGAAAATATTTTTTGGTTAAAGACATTGATGTCGGCACAATCTGGGAAAGCGCCACCCATACCTACAACTGCTACTTTTCTGCCGGCTACTGACATAGTTTAAGGTTTAAGAATTTTCGCGTTCTTTCGCTTTGATGATCAGATCTACGATGTCTTTTACTTTTGAGCCTAACTCATCAATGTCTTCGTCCTCAAACTCGACATTAAATTTTTGCTCAACTTTAGCGGCGATGTTTATTAACTCAGTTGATGGAGTGTTCATATCTGTTAAAAAATCAGTTTCTTCGGTTACGTTCTCCAATTTAGCCGGGTCAACTGTTCTCACTGTTCTTAATACTTCAACCAATCCATCAATTATTTCCTGTCTTTCCATTATAGTGTTATTGTAGTTTTTCAAACATCTCTTTTTTTATTCCCCTGCCGGTGATGTCAAATAGTTCGGCAATCAGCACAAATCCTTCTCCTATATCGTAATTTTTTAAGCGCTCTTCGTCAAAATCCTTAAAGTATGCATCAAGGTCAAGGCCTTTTGGCGCGCGGTAAATTCTTCCTTCACAAACCATTTGGCGCCATTTGTAAAACTTGATAAATCCAATGTTAACAAATGTTTGACCCTTTTCCAAATAGGAGTGGAAAAACACATTGCCCAAACTGATGAATGTAGGGATGAGTAATTTTGACAATTCCTCCGGCACCATATCCTGTTTCTTCGACTCTAAAAATGTAGCTGCCGCAACAACGGTAGCCTGCGCGAATGATTCGATCATATCCACTCCGCGGAATATATCAAAATGGTCCTCAACATCATTCTCATTAGGCGTATAACTGGCTACCACACCAACTTTAGGCTTATGCCAATGAAAGGCACTTACCAAACGCTTTTTAGGGCCGTGTATCAACCAGTTTTCGGGCAATTCGCCTACCAGGTTATCCTTAATTTGTGAAGTATCAGTTATTCCCATTTATATTAATCCACCATTAATGTGAATATTTGTGCCATTTATATATGTTGCTTTATCCGAAACTAAAAAAGCAACAGCCTCTGCTATATCATCAACCTTACCAAACCTTTTGGCGGGTATCATATTTAAGTATTTATCTTTTATCGTTTCAGGAATACTATCCGTCATATCCGTTTGGATAAAACCCGGTGATACACTTAGTACCCTGATTGTATGTTCCTGGTTCAATGCCGCTGCTTCCTGTGCTAATGAGCGCGAAAGTGCAGCCAAACCTGCTTTTGTAGCCGCGTAAACCGATTGGAACGCATTGCCTGTTTCGCCAACTACTGAACTGATATTGATGATGACGCCGCTTTGATTTAAACCAAAAATCTTCATAGCGGTTTTACAAATCATGATAGGTGCACGTAAATTTATATTCAGCATGGCATCTATTTCTTTGTCAGGCTGATAATTTAATGGCTTGTCAAAAGTTATACCTGCATTGTTTATTATACCATACAGAGAATCGCCGTGTTGTTTTTTTAATTGTTTACAAAAGTCGGTAACCTGGTCGCTGTCGTTAAAATCGGCACAAAGAAACTCACTATTGGGGATGGTTTCTGTAAAACTATCCTTGCTTGAGGCATGTAAAATTAACATATAATCAGCTGATAACTTTTTTGCTATAGCCAGTCCTAAACCCCTGCTGGCCCCGGTTATCAGTATCTTCTTTTTAGTCATGTAGCAATATCGGCAATAAGTTGATTTTTAATTTTGGCAAAAATATTATAATTAATGTGATTGGCTAAATAATAATGCCTGCCTTTTATTATACTATAACAATAGGTAAAGGTAATGGTTTTTATAAAATAATACCATTTGGTATATAATAATGATTTTTAGCTGACCTTAAAGCTTTTTAAGAGACCAGTGCAAGTTGCGTAGTTTCCAGCCATTATTAGTAAGTATTGCTGTTGCTGTAAAATAGCCATCAACAGGTATGGTTTTATTGCCGGCTATCATTATCATATCCTCATGAAAGTTACTGCCAATTGATGCCGTTTGAGTTGAGAGTGCATTAACACGGATATGGCTCCATTGCAAATGTATTTTGCTGATGTTTTTTGTCAAGGTGTCTTGTATAAAGGTTTGCGCCGATGCGTAGTTGTGAAAAACTATCTGCCCCTCAGATGCCATAAAGAAATCGGGCGAGTTTTCAAAATAGTTTAGCCATGCGATAGGGCCTTTTGTTGAAACGTCAGAAGCGATATTAACTGTTAAATTGGTTACACTCGTTTTTACATTTGAAACTTGGTCGGGTGTTAGCTTTTGCTGCTGATGGTTGCATGAAAATATCAGCGTAATTAGTGGAAACCAAAAAAAAGGAGCTTTTAATTTAGAACTGTAATTTTTCATGAAAGCATTTTTGGAGCAACAATAATAACTAAGCTACCCAATTATTGTTTTGCAATTGTACAGAAGCAATATAACCGAACATTTTTTTAGCGCTGTTTATTGCACCTTCGTACCCATTTTCGCCTTGCTGGTTTAATACTGCGCAAAATGTTTTCCAATAAGGAATAAGGTCGTTCCCATAAACCTGGTAGTAGTTAAAATCGAGGTTCAAAGTACTTAAATATGGATTGGTTTTTAACCTTTTAACAATTACGCTGCCACCTAATGTTGCACCTTCCAATACGTATAATGCTCCTAAAAGTGAGGCGTCATTTTTATCAAAATTTAGTTTTTGATTATAAAAGGGCGAGGGGATATCCATTTTTAATGCCTGCATATCAGCAATTAAAGCAGGTAGTTTTTTACGGTTAGCGGCGTTTAATTGCTCCGCGGTTTTACTACTTAAATTATCAAATAAAAAATCTTCAAAATCTTTATGCACTAAATAGTTGGTAGTAAGTATTTGCTTATAATGGGATAGCGATAAAGTTCCACTCATGATGTCGTTCACAAACATCAGTTGCTCCAATTCGTCGTGGTTATTTTTGGTGGCTTGCTTTAATGTTTCGTGGAGCATTTTGGGATAGATGTTTTTTGCTAAGATAGCTAAAGCGTATTAGGCACAGTCAGTTAAAACCAAGTCGATACATGAATAAAGATCCACTAGTGAAAAAGGTTTTGCTAAATATGCATCTGCATCAATTTCTATGGCAATACGTTTTATGTCATGATGACCTGAGAAAAGGACAAACGGTATGTTTTTATAAGCATCAACGCTTTTTATTTGTTTTATAATCTCAGGAGCGTTTTTTTGGCCCAATTGATTATCTAGCATTATAAGATCGGGCGTAAAATTCTCAATTGAATTTAAAATCAGATTATTATCTGTTTGAGTTTGCACCATGTATTTCTCTGTAAGCGCATATTCAACTATGTCAGCTATATCCTGATCATCCTCAATTACCAGTATTCTTTTCACAAATATTAATTTAAGTTCAGGTTTTTGGTAAACCAAAAATCATGCATGGATTGTAAACACGAAACTAAATTTAAATAGCCCGAAGGCTTAGTTAAATAAGCATTCGCGCCAAATTCTAAAGAGGCTTTAACATCTTTAGGGTTGTCAGATGTTGAAAAGAAAATTACGGGAGTGTATCTTAAAAAAGGTATTTCCCTTATTCTTTTAACCAGGTCGAGCCCTGATAAGCCAGGTAAATTTAAGTCGAGTAAAATTAGTTTGGGTTTCACTTTAGCCTGGGTTAACTGTTCTAACGCTTCCAATGCATCCTTACCATTTTCAATAATTTTAATGGATAAACCATTACTCACTTCTTGCACGGCATTCTCCATTATGAACGCAAAATCCGTATCGTCTTCTACATAAAAAATATCGGGACTACTCACTATCTATAAATTTTTAAAAGATATATAAAATATTGTGCCAACTTCTAATGTGCTTTCAAACCATATACGTGCCTGATGTTTTTCAACAATGCGTTTTACTATAGCCAAACCAACGCCGGTACCTTCAAAATCTTTCACATTGTCCATACGTTTAAATAATTCAAAAACGCGGCTGTAATAATTTACATCAATCCCAACACCATTATCACTCACCGAATAAATAATTTCATCATTATTTATTTTGCCCTCAACCTTAACTTTTGAGGGGTTGGAGCGTGATGAGTATTTTACGGCGTTATTAATTAAATTGGTGAATACCTGGGTAAGCATGGTAGCGTCTCCCTGTAGATCTGGGGTTTCACCTATCTCAAATTCTATATTCTTTGGATTTAGCGCAGAGATCACCTCATTTTTGATTTCATGTATCAATCTACCCATATTAACCGGAGCAAATTCCATTTCGGCACGGCCAACACGAGAGTAGTTCAGGATTTCCTTTATCAGGAAATTCATTTTATCCGTACCTACAATTATCCGCGCCAATATTCTTTTGGCACTATCATCGATACTTTTATTGTTAGCTAATAGAAGCTCCGAATAACTTTTTATGGATGATAAAGGTGTACGTAAGTCATGCGAAATAGTAAAGCTAAAAGTATCCAGCTCTTCATAAGCCAAGTTAAGGCGCTCGTTAAGCAACCTGATGTCATTAGCTTTACGATTGATAGCGTACATCACCTGTTCGCGCACCTTTATAACTGCTCCAATTTCACCACTAGCCCAGCGTTCCGAGGTGTTTTTTACGATCTGGTTCCAGCTTTCGAACGATTTTCGCGGCGATAGTTGTAATAAACCATCACCATCATCTACTACAGGTTTTTCTGGATTTCCGGCCCAGTTAATACTCACTAATTGCTCAGGTTTGAACCAGATGATAAATTCTGAAAGCTCTTTTGAAAGCATACAAGCTAAAATGCCACTTGCAACGCTGCTGTAAGCCTGCGCCTGAAAAAATATTTCGGGAAAGCGATGGGTATAATAAACAGAATCCTGCATATTAACCTTTAGCCAATTTACTATATCGTTTATCTGATCGAGTGATGGTGTGATGCCGATGGTGGTAATATTGTTATCAAAAACTATAACCGCTCCGCTTGCTGTTGTAATATCCTGAATGGTTGTGCTGTGGCGCGTAAGCGCATCGGTTATATAGTTGTCTTTTTCAATATAAGTGGCTAGCTCAACCGCGGCGGCATTTAGTTTAGCAGCTTTTTCAATATCTTCTTCATCCTGGCGGTATTCGAGGGCAGACGATAAGATCTGGCCTATTAATTTTGATGCATCGCGTGCTTTATAATTGATGAAGCGCGGCGAATAGTTGTGACAGGCTATCAATCCCCAAAGTTCGCCGCGAGCGATAAGGGAGATACTAAAGCTTGACCCGACCCCCATGTTTTTTAAATACTGAATATGGATAGGTGAAACAGCGCGCAATGCCGAATGTGTGAGGTTAAGCTGAGCACCTTCGGTTTGATGTGTTATGATAGATGAGCTTTCGCTATTTACATCAGCAATTATACGGGTTAAATTTATTTTGTAAAGCTCTCGTGCTTGCTTTGGTATGTCTGATGCCGGATAGTGAAGACCTAAAAATGGTTCAAGGTCATCGTTTCTTACTTCGGCAACTACTTCGCCATGGCCGTCCTCGCCAAACCGATAAATCATTACCCTATCATACAAAATGATATTCTTAATTTCCTGGGCGGCATTTTGCAATAGAGAACTTATGTTTTTACCGGATAAGATCTCTGAAACGGAACGCCCGATAGTTTTTTGTATATCGAAGTCGAGATCGGATTCTACTGTTTCAAATTCTAAAATATAGTTATCGCCAGAAACAGAAATGATGAGATTGTAAGGCTTTTTATCTATTTCGAGATAAAAGGGGTTAGTAGATTCAAAGTATTGATTGTTATTCCCTAATTTTAAAACCTGCCCTAAACTCAACTGAAGAATAGATATGTGGAGCTTACTCTCTAATTTGCTGATATTTAAGCCGAGGTAATTCTTAGGATCTTCATTTATAAAATGGCGGATATTCTCGCTAATATATGTGATTAATTGCGTAGTGCTATTTACCGCGACCAAAAAACCATGGGACTGAATTTTGCCCGGTATGTGTATTGGCTCTTTATCGCAATTGGTTAAATCAACCTGGTAGGAACTCATCAGATAAAATAAATTTGTTTCGAAAAGTATAAAAAATATATTTAAAAGAAATAAAGTATTTACAACCGTAAATTGTTTTGACTAAAAGATACATTCGTATTGCATACGGTAAAGTTAGAATAGTAAATATAGTTGTAACAAAATTGATATCATAAAAACTGAAAACATTTTGAGTTTTAAATGATTATACCATTGTTTTAACTCTTATTACATGCAGCAGCCAAGTTTAAATAAGTGCCTTATAGTATTGGTCCTTGTTTTTTTGTTCAACCCTATAAAATCAAAAGCATATTCAGTTTTAACGCACGAGGCGGTAATTGATGCGAGTTGGGATAAATATTTAAAACCTTTATTGAAAGAAAAATATCCGTCGGCTACGGATAGCGATTTAATTGTAGCACATTCCTATGCCTATGGAGGTTGCTTAATACCGGATATGGGCTATTTTCCATTTGGTAGTGAGTATTTTACCGATTTAGCCCATTACGTACGCACAGGAGATTTTGTTGAGGCATTGTTGTCAGAATCGCAAAATTTAAATGAATATGCGTTTGCTTTGGGGGCACTTTGCCATTATATGGCTGATAAGTATGGCCATTCAATAGCTACCAACCATGCTGTTCCGTTAATTTATCCTAAAATTGAAAAAAAATTCGGTCATGTAGTTACCTACGGCGAGGACCATATATCACATAGCCGTACAGAGATATCTTTTGATGTACTACAGATAGCAAGAGGCAATTACGCTACGGCAGAGTATCATAATTTTATTGGTTTTAATGTTGCAAAGCCGGTACTTGAACGAGCATTTATTAAAACTTATGGCGAGGATATAAATTCTGTATTCGGCGATCTTGACCTGGCTATTTCTACATTTAGGTGGTCGGTGAAAAGTTTGCTGCCCACTTTAACCCGTGCGGCCTGGGTAATTAAAAAATCAGATATTAAAAAACTTAACCCCACAGCCACCAGCCGTTCGTTTCATTATAAAATGAAACGCAAAGATTATTATCTCGAATATGGAAAAACGCGTCAAAAGCCTGGTTTCAAAGCAAATATGTTAGCACTATTTATTAGAGTTGTACCTAAAATAGGCCCATTTAAAGCGTTAAAGTTTAAAGACCCGGGGCCCGAAGCTGAAAAATTATTTATTAAAAGCTTTGATACCGTTTTGCTTCATTATTCCGCTGAGTTGGAAAAACTGCATTATGAGCATATTAAATTGCCTAACGTTGACTACGATACGGGTTACCCCACAACTATAGGTGAATATACGCTTGCTGATGAAACTTACGATCAATTACTGATCAATCTTCAAACTAATAAGTTTAGCGATCTCACTTATCCGCTTAAAGAGAATATACTCACTTTCTACAATCCGCATGATACTTTGAAAGTTGCTCAGGAAGATCCTGATCAGTGGAAAAAAGCATACGCCGGATTGCAGAGTATTAAAACTGCAAAAACAGTAAAAATAGATAGTTTGAAAACGATTAAGGGGGTTAACTATAAAATGATAACGCAGTAACTGCATTATTTATATGTGCGGTAGCTTAATGGTAAATGTTGTGCCGGAATCGGGCGCACTGCTTACTTCAATATTGCCATCGTGTTTTTTAACAATTTGCTGTACTATGCTTAAGCCAAGGCCAACAGAAGCTTCGCCACGAACACCATTGCGGCGTGCTTTTGAAAAGCGATCGAAGATATAGGGCAACATTTCATCAGGAATCCCTATACCATAATCGCGTACCTTAATAAAAATATTATCATTTATTTGTGATAAGGATACATCGATATTGCCTTCAGGTTTAGAGAATTTAATGGCATTTATAATCAGGTTATCCATTACACGCTGCATTTTTTCCTTATGAATTTTAGCATACAGCGGTTTGCCGGCATTTTGGTAGACAATATTTACCTGCCCTTTTTTGTTTTTTAACCATTCCTCAATAATCATCGATAGAAAATCATCAAGTTCAGTTTTTTCCAGATCGAAACGATTGTGTATCTCGTTTTGCGCGGTTTCAAGTAAATCGTGGATAATAGACGTAGCCTTGTCGCAGGCATTTTTTATCATCTCAATATTTTCACGATAATCATCGGCGGTGCTGTCCTCCATTTCCATTAACATGGTAACCGATTTAATGATCGCTAAAGGATTTCTAAGATCATGGGCTACTACACCCAATATTTCATTTTTAGCGTTGCTGGCATTTTCTATTTCGATGTTTTTTTCTTCGATAGCTTTTATTTTGAAAAAGTTATCGGCCCGGTATGAAAATATATATCTGGATATGCAAAAGAAAACAGTAAGCGTAAGGACTGAGGCCAGGTTATTTAAAACCAGCTCGTTTACAACAGGTTGATAAAATGGCAACATAAAGCTAAAAATTAGCCCGGTTATTAATACAATTAGTATAGTATCAAGGTATTCAAACGTATAAAATGTTCCTACAATTACTAGCCCAACCATGTATGGCAACATAGTATTGCGGGGGTTGTACATGCTGAAGAATGTGACCCGTACTGAATTAATAATTAAAAATAAGGCAAACGTAAATACAAATAATTGCACCAGCCTTAAGTAAGGCTCTTTAGTTGAAAACCGCTTAATTAGTTGCACACTTATTAAATAAATACAGGGTGTTGCAATTAACGTTATCCAATTAGCCTTATTATATTGGTTTTGATGACTCAAGCTTTGATTAGAGAGGTGATAAAAAGAGAATAAGAACCTTATAAGCAGTGCAAAAATGAAGTATATTACCGTTATGGCTTTTACTGTTCGTAAATTTTGAAGGGTGTAATAGGACCGGAAAGCAAACCTGCCATTATTATCGGTTCTGCTAAAAAAATAGATCCTCATTACTGTTTAATTACTGGGTCTTATTGCTAAGATAAAATAAAATATAGTATTATATTAAATTTACCTTTAAAGTAATGTGTTATTTTATAAACAATAATTTAATAATTAAAAAGGCTTCTTTATACTTAATAAATAGGCCTTTTTATTATTATTTAACTAATGTTTTAGCGCTACATTACTGTAAACATGATATTCGCCGGGGGCAAGTGTCATGGTCATGTTTGCTGATGTAACATTATAGGTTGTACCAGTAAGGTTATCGATCCAGATTCCGGTTGCAGGAAAGGAAACTATCGCGGTGTTTGATACAACATCAAAATTACCTACTACTTCAACATCGGCGGTTGGATCAAGCAATTGTATGGTTTTTACGGCGCCGATTAAACTATAACTAAAGTTAGTGGTTGCAAAAACAGGGTTTTTGATTTTCATATTTATCATTTTTTGATAAACACTATACAGTGCTAAACGGTTAGGATCTGTATTATAGTTCCATAAAATAGGTTTATCGCCAGTTCGTCCATTTTGATTTATGGATATATCATAACCTAATTCGCCAAATTGCCATACCATTTTAGGTCCGGGGGATGAGAACATGAACGCTGCACCCATTGCATCACGTTGCAAACCGGTTGTTAATGTTTGTACATTATAGCTTCCGGAGCTGTTGCCATAAGCGCCGTTTTTAAATTGCAGGCGTTCCTGATCATGGCTTTCAAAATAAGCAACCAGCCCATAAGGTGATGTCCCATTAGCAGGGAAACCATACTGATCATAAAACAAGCCCGAAATATCCCAACTTGGATTAGTTGGATAGCCCATAGTAGCCTGCTCGCCAGGAGTGCTTAAGTTGGTCCAGCACATCATGCCTTGGCTAGCATAAGCAGCTTCTTCCTGATTAGCCGAAAACATTTCTAGTATCACATAAAAATTAGGATTTAGGCTTTTCATGTAAGCGTTATACTTAGTCCATAAGGCAACGCGTGTTGCATCATAAGCGGCCCACGCAGCTTCTGTAGCATCAGTTGATGTTGAGCCAGAGTTTACCTGTGTGTAGCCTTTAGCTTCATCAAATCTAAATCCATCTATATGATATTCCTGCATCCAATATTTCATTACATTTTCAGTAAAATATTGGGTCGCCGGCAAGGAATGATTTAATTGGTAGCCTACAGCATCAGGGTGCAGAATATTTTGATCAAACCATGGGCTGTTTGCAGCAGGGCTACCGGTTGAGGTTGCATACATTTGTACCATGGGTGATGAGCCGAACTGGTCTTCCAGCACAATATCTTGTATTACCGCTATTCCCCGTTGATGACAGGCATCAATAAATGCTTTGTAAGCATTTGGCGTACCATAATATTTATCAAGCGCAAACATGAAATTGGAGTTATAACCCCATGAATCATTACCCTCAAATTCGTTTACTGGTAATAATTCAATAGCGTTTACTCCAAGCCTCGCTATGTAATTAAGGGTATCGGTTAACGTTTGATAACTATGCGTAGCAACAAAATCACGTACAAGTAATTCATAAACAACCAGGTTTTTTTGTGCTGGAGGAGTGAAAGATGTTACCTGCCAGCTATAAGCCGGATCGTTTGCATAAAAGTCGGAAACTTCGCCGGTTGTTTTACCGGTAGGGTATGCTTTTAAATTAGGGTATACACTGGTTGGTATACTCGGATCATTAGCCGGATCAAGTACCTTGTGACTATATGGATCGGCTACTTTTAGTGAGCCGTCAATATAATATTGGTAACTGTATTCGGTGTTAGGATCCAGGTTATCAATTTGTACCCACCAACGTGTGCCGTCGGTAGTTTTAGTCATAGCGGTAGGCGTCCAGTTGTTAAAATCACCTATTACAGCAACTGATGTTTTGCCGGGCGCATATAAGTTGAATATTACCGATTTGCCAGAATTAATAAATGTTACACCATCACCGGCACCTGAAGGGATAGTGGTTGATGTAACTGTAGTAGTCTTTCCGGTATCGTTCCCGGAATTGGGCGATTTTTTACATGAGGCCAAACTGATAAGCAGTATCCCCAACAGTACTAAGTACATGTTCTTAGTCATAATGAATTCTTATTTATGGTTTGTTAATTGGTTCTAAGTCAAACGTTTATTTTAAATAAATTGTATAAATCAACCAAATAAAGTGATTTATATAATTAACAATAAAATAGGTGTTTTTAAGTTTATGCAGTAAAAATATTAATTTAAACTTACATAAGCAATTATAAACTATAGTGTTATAACAGAATTGTTGTTTTAAGCGAACTATTTTAGGTGATGCCTAACTATTTCTATAAGTTCATTCAAATCGAATGGTTTGCGAAGGTAACCATCGGCAAGGCCAGCCTCGGCAATTTCTTTAATATTACTTACGGCGGAGATAATGATCACAGGGATATGGCTTGTGGCGGGATTGGATTTTAGCTCTTTACTTAATTGCTGTCCGTTCGCATCGCTTTTCCAGTCGGTTAACCAGTTATCAAGTAATACAAGGTTAGGGTTATGATCGTTTATTGATTTCAGGATCTTTGAATCTTCCGATGCTATTACTTCGTAATTTTCTTCCTGCAAAATATAAACGATGGTATCCCTAATATCCTTATCATCCTCAATTACCAATATTTTTTTAGTTATACCTTCCATAAAAAGCCTGTGATACTGTTTTTTAAGTTTAATTATTGTTAATAAAATATCTTATACCTATAAATATAGCATAAAAATATCTTTTACTCCTATTAACAATCTAAACCACACCTTTTGTTTTAACAGGAAAACTTTTATGTGCTAATAGTGACAAAATAAAAGGGTACTATATGCCGTAGCACAACCGACACCGGGGTTCATAGCTTTCTTTTTCGCCTAATAATATCTGCCCGTCGTTATGAACAAGGCGATAAGAATATAGCGCCGGATTGCCACAAATTACACATACCGCATGCAGTTTGGTAACCGACTCGGCTATGGCCATTAACGCGGGCATGGGGCCAAAAGGTTTGCCCTGAAAATCCATATCAAGCCCTGCAACAATTACACGGACACCGTTATTGGCAAGTGCATTGCATACATCGGGCAATTCATCATCAAAAAACTGGGCCTCATCAATACCTACAACCTGTACCTGGTTACCCGGTGCCAATATTGCCGATGCCCTTGATACCGGCATGGAGGGTATTGAATTTGAATTGTGCGATACCAATGCATTTTCGCTATAGCGGGTATCGGCCTTGGGGCTAAATATCTCCACACTTAAACGGGCTATGCGGGCTCGTTTTAAGCGGCGCATGAGTTCTTCTGTTTTGCCAGAGAACATTGATCCGCATATAACTTCAATACTACCACCGCCTTCACTTCTACGTTTAAAAATCTCTTCGTGTACTTGCATCCTGAACTTTTAGAAGAGCCTAATATCAGAATTTAATCTTATTTTTGGGTAGCATTTTGAATATAAAAAGCCATGAAACAACAGGAAGTTTTTAAAAAGGTAGGCGGGATTATAGCGGAGCTTAATGAACAATACGAATACTTGAAAACAATAGAGGGCTCCTTAAATGAATTAGAGATCGAACTGTTTTTAGCTAATTCCAATTTCCTGACAGATCATGTGCTGATACTGAGTAAATTGAATGCGCAGAATGCTAGTCAGGTAACATCTGCCCCTATAATAAGTGAACCTAAAATCGATATGCCGGAACACTCACAAAATTATTTTGAACCTTTAGTGAGCATAGCAAATCCGGAAGTTAAAAGTAAACCGGAAGAAAATTTATCAGATAAAATCACGACGGATAAAAATGATGACCCTGCGCCATCAATAGATCTGAAAAATAGCACTGATGAGGACTCTTATTCATTTATGCACGAAGATGAACCCGAAACGATAAGACATGAACTTGTTTTGGATGAAGCAGATATGGATGACGATGAGCCATATGCAACGGAAGCGATAAACGATGACGCTGAGGAAATAGAGATTCCACCTGTACCAGCTAGTCACGTAGTTAAGCCAGAGCATATACCTGCCCCGGAGCCGGAACAACCTAAAATTGAACATCCTGAGCGAGCTGCAGTTAAATCCGTTATTGAACCGGAAAAAGAACACGCAAAACCTGAGGTGCTAACCATTAATCAACGTATTTCCGCACAAATGGCAGCTAAAAGTGGTGTTGCAGATCAATTACACGCGCAAAGCATCAGCGATTTAAAGCAGGCTATTAATTTAAATGATAAACTGCTTTTTGTTAAGGATCTGTTTAATGGTTATAGCCTCGCTTATAGCGAAGCCATCGA
Organism: Mucilaginibacter tundrae; assembly: GCF_013408825.1. Classification (GTDB taxonomy): domain Bacteria; phylum Bacteroidota; class Bacteroidia; order Sphingobacteriales; family Sphingobacteriaceae; genus Mucilaginibacter. Next base: position 579,940 of record NZ_JACCBZ010000002.1, on the reverse strand, counting down.
GATATTAAACCGCTTTACAAGTTTTGCCGAGGCGGAACAGTTTTTGAAGAACAACTATGTGGCCAAAAACCACTGGGATACCAAGCCGGAAACAAGCGAAAAGTTTTATGCTTTACTAAAACGCCGTTACGCGTAAATAATACCCATCCGGTTTGAATCGAGTTTGATCAGAACGAAAAGTAGCAGCGTAAAGCTTACAAGTGATGAACCGCCGTAACTGATAAATGGTAATGGGATGCCGATTGATGGCACTATCCCAATCGTCATGCCCACATTAATTACTACGTGGAAGAATATGACGGATGCCACCCCATAAGCATAAACGCGTGTAAAGGTTGACCGTTGCCGCTCGGCAATACGAATTATTCTTAACACCAGGAATAAGTATAAACCCAATACGGTAACCGCACCTGCAAATCCCCATTCTTCACCTACAGTACAAAAAATAAAGTCGGTGCTTTGCTCGGGCACAAATTTGTAAATGGTTTGTGTGCCATGCATATAGCCTTGACCCCATAGCTTGCCTGAGCCGATAGCAATTTTAGATTGATTTACGTTATAGCCTTTACCTTTTAAGTCGGATGTTATGCCTAAAACAATATCGATACGTACTTTTTGATGCGGTTTTAAAACATGGTTGTAAAGAAAGTTTACGCTGAATATAAAGGCAATACACATGCATAAGCCCAGAAAAACCGCTGAAACAATCTTCTTGTTCCGTTTAAATAATAACATTATAATTGCAGCAATGGCAACCAGTGGCCCAATAACGTACAAGTGATTATCAACCTTTATCGTTAAAACAAATAGGGTGATAAACAGCCCTTCCAGTATTAAAAAGTAAGGGGAAAGGCCCTCGCGATATAAAACCAATATCAATGCGCTAAATACCAGTGTTGAACCGGCATCCGGCTGAAGCATAATTAGTGCCATTGGGAAAAGGATAATCCCCGCAGCAATTAAAAATGATTTAAGTTCAGTTATTTTAACGTTGGTACCATTTAAATATCGCGCAAGCAACAAACAGGTACTAAACTTAGCCAGCTCCGAAGGTTGCAGCCTGAATCCGCCACCTAAAGATATCCATGCCTGGTTACCGCCAACATTTCGACCGACGACCAATACAGCCATTAATAGTAAGGTGGTTATTGCATAGATAGCTGGCGCAAGGGCTACTAAAAAGCGGCTCTCCAACAATAAAATAATGATGCCTAATGATACCGCCACTATTATAAAGACTAATTGCTTACCATAATCGGTATGCATATCAAACGCGCTGGGATATCTCGGATCGAAAGCTGCTGAATGAATGTTAAACCAACCAATGGTACACAGGCACAGGAAAATAATTACAGCAATCCAGTCGACATTAAAAAAGAGGCTGCGTTGCGGGTTGTTATTCATATCTCCTCCTGTTGTTTTGAGGCGTTACATATGCAATAGTGTTGTTTTTTTTGCTTTTGGTTGACACACTTTTTTTAGCGGGGAGTTTGCGCAAACTATCAGCCTTGGCTTTTTTAATACTATCCCTCAACATTGATCTTTTGCTTGATGAGTAGTAGTTGGCCAAATCGGGCATAAGATTGGCATTTTTAATGCGGTTAAATTCATCCATTGGCCTACGGATAGTGTCGGTCAGATATTTCTCAACCATGTAGCTGGCGATAGGGGCTGCCCAGTGTGCGCCCTGTCCACCGTTTTCAACAATTACCGCGATGGCTATTTTAGGATGTATACGTGGTGCAAAGGCTACGAAAATAGAGTGGTCTTCCCCATGATTTTGCGCTGTACCTGTTTTACCACACATCACTATACCCGGTATTTTGGATGCCGCTGCTGTACCATGATCAACCACAGCCTGCATGCCATCTATTAATGGTTCAAAATAAAGGGAATCAATACCAACGTAGTGTTTTGACGTAAATTCAGCAGTAGTAACTTCTTTATCACCAATTGCCTTTATTAAATGCGGCGTGTAGTAATAACCGTGATTGGCGATGGTACACTCTATATTAGCTAATTGCAGTGGGGTAGCCAATAACTCACCCTGGCCAATAGCAAGCGACACTACGGTACTTGAGCGCCAAGCGCCATAATGATATATCTTATCGTAATGTTGCGCGGTAGGTAAAAATCCTTTCCCTTCATTCGGCATATCAAGCCCGAGCCTTGATCCCAAACCAAATTTAGCAACGTTAGTTCTCCATTGAGAAAAGGTTGTATCAACTTTTTTGTAGCCGTTTAAATCAATTATCTTTTGAAATACCATCGAAAAATAACCGTTGCATGAACCTGCTACCGCTCCGCTCAAATTTACTACTCCGTGTACTTCCAAACATTTTACGGGGTGGTTACCTGCCCAATATACGCCCGGGCAATCATATGTCAATTGTGGGGTGATAATGCCCTGCTGCAAAGCTATTAATGCGCTCAATGGTTTAAATGATGAACCAGGCGGATAGTAAGCCTGGATAGGCCGGATCAGTAATGGGTCGTAAGGGTCTTTATACATTTTAGCGGCGTTGTTACCACGCTCGCGGCCTACCAATAAATTAGGATCATAGGTTGGGCTGCTTACGAATGCCAATATTTCGCCGGTTGATGGTTCGATTGCCACGATACTGCCTACTTTGCCCTTCATTAATTCTTCGCCCAGTTTTTGTATGCGAAGATCGAGCGATGATTTTAACCGTTCCCCGGGACGGGCAACGGTATCAAAGGCGCCATTTTCATAACTACCCTGCGGTACGCCGTGAGAGTTTACCACGGTGTATTTTACTCCCACTTGTCCACGTAAAACATCTTCATAAGCTTTTTCAACACCACTAACGCCGATGTAATCGCCGGGTTGATAGCGGCCACCGGAGCGTTTGATATCCCTGTCGGTAACTTCACCAATATAGCCTAAGAATTGCGCGGCGGTGGAATCAGGATATGTACGAAGATAGCGGGTGGTGGAGAAGAATCCCGGGAACTCAGATAGCCTCTCCTGCAACGAAGCATAGGTTTCGGCAGAAAGTTGTTTTTCGAATATAGAGGGTAAACTTGGTGAATATTTTATGGCTTTCTGAAACCGGAGATCGAACTCGGTTTTATCAATGTTCAGCAGCTTACAAAATTCTAAAGTATCGAATGGTTTTACCTGTTTAGGGGTAACCATTATATCGTAAAAAGCTTCGTTTTGTACCAGGATTTTTCCGTTACGATCCAAAATTGGGCCACGGGCGGGGTATTGTTTTATGGGGCGCAGTACGTTTTTTGTAGCGTAAAGGCGATAGTGGTCGTCAATTATTTGTATGTAAAATAATTTGGCGACAAGCAGTAAAATAATGGTGGTAAAAATTCCTGCGATGATGTATCGCCGTACAAAGAAACTATTCATTTACGCTCTTTTCTCCTGTAAAATAACAACCCCGAAATCAATATCAAAAATACGGTAAATAATGTACTCAGCACTACCCGGCTAAGGGTAAATTGAATATCAGATAAGTTAAAAACCTCCAGGTTGAAAAGGAAGAAATGATGGAATAAGGTTAGCACCACTATGTAAGTAAAAAACCACCTGAAACCCATGATGCTTAGCGTAGGCTCTGGCTCGTTATCAAAACCTTCTTTTTGTACGGTGATATTGATAAACATTACCCGCACCAATGCTAATATCACACAAGCCGCGGCATGCAGGCCGGGCGTATCATAAAAAGCATCAATTGTTAAACCCATTAAAAATGCCAGCGGAAACAGTAAAATGTTAGGCGTTTCAAAAGGTAGCAGCAAGATAAATAAAATGTACAGGTACGGTGTGGACAGGTTATACAGCGTAATGTTTTTTAATAAAAAAACCTGTATAAATACCAAAACTATAAATCGTAATACGTTAATTATAATTGTCCTAATCATCCTTTTTCTGCTGAGCCTCCAATCCCGTTTGTTCTTTCGCGAATTTATAGTCTACCACATCAACATATTGCAGTTTACTAAAATCAACAGAAAAAGTTACTTCCATATTTAAGGAGATGCCGCCGCCTTTAGGGTGCAGGTTGGTTACCCGGCCAACCGGTATCCCCGTTGGAAATAGCGAGTAGCCTGATGTTACCACCAATTCGCCCAGTTTTGGCTGCGCATTGTTAGTCACGTCCATTAATAAACCTTTGGTAGGGTCGAGGTCATCGCCCCAACGGATATAACCGATTTCGCGGTTTTTTGCCAGCATTACGCTAAACCTGCTATCCTTATTTAACAAGGATTGAACATTAGCCAAATGCTCGGTAACATTAACCACTTTGCCTACAATGCCTGCCCCGGATATAACACCCATGCCTACCGCGATACCATCTTTACTACCACGATTAATAGTAATATAGTTATAGCTATGGTTGGTGGAATTGTTGATCACCTTGGCATCAATATATTCGTATTGTGTTTTGTAAATGGTATCGGTTATTTTATGCTTGGCAACGGTATCAATATAAAAAGATGATTTTTGCTGGTTACGCAAACGTGCATTTTCGCGCGCCAGGCTATCGTTTACTTCTTTAAGCGATAGATAATCATAAAGGCCATTTATTTGCGTGTATAACCTGCCGGTAACTTCGTTAGCGCTATTTATTACCGATGCTTTTTGGAAAGAATTGTATTTAACGTAGATAATTATCGAACTGATCTCGAAAATAAGGAATAAGAAAAATGCGTTGTACTTAGTGATAAATATCAAGAGGTTACGCATAAGGCTGAGATAGAGTCAAGAGTCAGGAGTCAAGAGTCAAGAGTCAAGAAACGCAGCTAATCTTGGTTCTTGATTCTTGACTCTTAAATCTACGTTATTGCATTAAGAATTTAAAATTACCAATATTTTTTAGCGCTGTACCGGTACCACGTACCACGGCACGAAGAGGATCTTCGGCAACGTGCACGGGTAGCTTTGTTTTTGATGCCACACGTTTATCTAAGCCACGTAATAACGCGCCACCACCTGTTAAGTAGATACCTGTTTGGTAAATATCAGCAGATAGTTCTGGTGGAGTGATCTCTAATGCTTTAAGGATCGCTTCTTCTATTTTAGAGATAGATTTATCCAGGCAATGCGCGATCTCGGTATATGATACCATGATCTGTTTTGGTACGCCCGTCATTAAATCACGGCCTTGTACGGCAAAATCAGCCGGCGGATCTGCCAGTTCAGGCAAAGCTGCACCAACTTCAATTTTGATTTTCTCGGCAGTACGGTCACCGATCATGATGTTGTGCTGGCGGCGGATGTATTGAACGATATCTGAGTCGAAGTTATCACCCGCAACGCGGATAGATTGATCGCAAACGATACCTGATAAAGCGATAACCGCGATCTCGGTAGTACCCCCGCCAATATCGATGATCATGTTGCCCATTGGCTCTTCCACATCAATACCGATACCTACGGCAGCCGCCATTGGTTCGTGTATTAAGTAAACTTCTTTAGCTCCTGCAATTTCTGCGCTGTCACGTACGGCACGTTTTTCAACCTCGGTAATACCGGATGGGATACAGATAACCATACGCAATGAGGGGAAGAACCATCCTTTGCCCGGGTTAATCATTTTTATCATGCCGCGTATCATGTGCTCGGCAGCGTTAAAGTCGGCAATTACACCATCTTTAAGCGGGCGAACGGTACGGATATTATCGTGCGTTTTGCCTTCCATTTGCATAGCCTGGCGACCGATAGCGATCACTTTGTTTGTTGTGCGATCGAAAGCCACGATAGACGGTTCGTCTACAACAACTTTATCATTATGTATGATGAGGGTATTTGCGGTACCTAAGTCAATGGCAATTTCTTGCGTGAAAAAATTAAATAAACCCATTTGTATTTTTTTGAATTAAAGCACGATTCAGTTAAAAGCGAATTGTTAAATATAACTCTGATTTTTAATAATTCGTATCAAATCGTGTAATTAAGTATTGTTTTATTAATGTTTAAAATGGCGTACGCCGGTAGTTACCATAGCGATGCCTTTTTGGTTGCACATATCGATAGAATCCTGATCTTTAATAGATCCGCCTGGTTGTAATACGGCAGTTATTCCTGCATCGGCAGCAATTTCGACACAATCAGGGAACGGAAAAAATGCATCGGATGCCATTACCGCCCCTTTTAGATCAAACCCAAAACTTTCAGCTTTTATGATGGCTTGCTTTAATGAATCAACCCTTGAAGTTTGACCCACGCCGCTCGACATTAACTGGTTGTTTTTAGCGAATACGATGGTGTTTGATTTAGTATGCTTAACTACTTTATTGGCGAAGAAAAGATCTTTCAATTCGTGCTCGGTAGCTTTTTTATCGGTAACAGATGTCATTTGAGCCGGGCCTTCAATAATTGAATCTTTGTCCTGCTCGATAACGCCGTTTAATAAGGTTTTAAATTGCTTGGTTGGCAATTCAACCGTTTGGCGAACAAGGATGATGCGGTTCTTTTTAGATTGTAGAATTTGCACCGCTTCATCAGTATAAGCAGGGGCGATCAATACTTCGTAAAATATTTTACTGATCTCGGTAGCTGTTTCCGCATTGATCTCGTCATTAGCAATGATCACACCGCCAAATGCAGAAACCGGGTCACAGGCCAAAGCATCGATCCAAGCCTCTTTAATAAAGTTGCGTGACGCAATACCGCAAGCATTGGTATGTTTTAATATGGCGATAGTAGGCTCGGTAAACTCATCAATTAAGGCTACAGCGGCATCAACATCAACTAAATTGTTGTATGATAATTCCTTGCCGTGTAATTTGGTGAACATTGCATCTAAATTGCCGTAGAAAACACCTTCTTGATGCGGGTTTTCGCCATAACGTAAAGTTTGGCTGGTTTGGATGCTTTGTTTAAATACCGGCATCGGCTCTTCCTGGTTAAAGTACTGGAAGATGGCAGTATCATAGTTTGATGATATGTTGAATGCTTTTTGCGCGAATGTACGGCGCTGATCGAAAGTAGTGGTACCTTCCTGTGTTTTCAGCATGCCTTCTAATTCGGTATAGTCATCTTTAGAAGCTAAGATCACCACATCTTTAAAATTCTTAGCTGCAGCACGGATCAAAGAAATACCACCGATGTCGATCTTTTCGATCACATCATCAGCGCCTGCGCCTGATTTTACGGTTTCTTCAAATGGGTAAAGATCAACAATAACCAAATCTATTTCGGGGATCTCGTATTGCGCTAGTTGCTGCTCGTCACTTTCAAAATTTCTGCGGGCCAAAATACCACCAAATACCTTTGGGTGCAGCGTTTTTACACGGCCGCCTAATATTGAGGGGTAAGAGGTAAGGTCCTCAACAGCAATTACATCAACCCCAAGGCTACGTATAAAAGTTTCAGTTCCGCCGGTAGAATAAATTTTCACACCCAGGCGGTTTAACTCATAAATAAGCGGCTCAAGATTGTCTTTGTAATAAACAGAAATTAAGGCGTTTTTTATTTGAACAGATTGGCTCATTTGCAATAAATTTTTGAGCCGCAAAGGTAGGTATTAGAGATTAGAGATTTAAGGTTTAACCGTTAGTTTTTTTTTATTTTTTTAACTGGTGGTCAGGGAGTAATGTATATATGGAATTTTCTACTTTATAAGATTTAATTTCCACATATGCCATTATTAAGAACAAAGCAAATCCGCGCCTTTATGAGCGGATTATTGCGTGGAGGATCGCCATGCTTCGCTAATGACGCACGGTGATATTAACTTTCAATAGCAATATTTTCCTTTGCCTCTTTCCGCTTTAAATAGGAATCAACCAAAATAAATCCCATCCCTGCCATAATAGACATATCGGCAACGTTAAATACGCCTGTTTGGAAGATAATAAAATCAATATGCATAAAATCCGTCACCGAACCATGTAATACACGATCGTAAAGATTACCCACACCGCCGCCAATAACCATAATAATACCCAATAAAGTGTATTTAGTAATATCAGTTTTAATGATGATATAAACCAGAGCTGCTAATAACGCTAATAAAGGCAATGCCATTAGCAATATGTACTTAACCGGGCCGCCAAGGCTATCGCCCATGCTTAAAAAAGCACCGGTATTTTCTGTTTTCTCTAGTGTTACATGGTTGGCTAAAAATCCGATAACCTTGTTATCCGGCAGGTCCTTACGCGCAATGGTTTTAGAAACCTGGTCGCAACCGATATTAAAGGCCAGTATAATGATGATGATAGAAGCTCTGATGAATTTGTTTGATTTCATTGGGGCAAAGATAACAGATTGTCTGAACCTGAATTTTAGAATTAAAGAATTTACAGAATTCTATTAATTCTAGAATCCAGGTTCAGACAAAAAAAGCCGACGTAAGGTCGGCTTTTTCCTATTCGAATCAATCGTCTATTATTATTTTTTGTAGAATTTAAAATCCTTACCAATAAAACGGGCGTTAGCGCCTAATTCTTCTTCGATGCGAAGTAATTGGTTGTATTTTGCGATCCTGTCTGAACGTGAAGCAGAACCGGTTTTGATCTGACCGCAATTCAAGGCTACTGCAAGGTCGGCAATGGTGCTGTCTTCAGTCTCGCCTGAACGGTGGCTCATTACTGAAGTGTAACCGTTAGTTTGTGCCAAAGTAACCGCGTTGATAGTTTCAGTTAATGAACCGATCTGGTTTACTTTAACCAGGATAGAGTTAGCCGTATCTTCGTCGATACCTCTTTGTAAACGTTTGGTGTTGGTTACAAATAAATCGTCACCTACCAACTGCACTTTGTCGCCCAATTTCTCGGTTAACAATTTCCAGCCGGCCCAATCATCCTCGTGCATACCATCTTCAATAGAGATAACAGGATATTTAGCTACTAATTCAGCAAGATATTCAACCTGCTCAGCGCTGGTGCGGATAGCACCTTTTTCTCCTTCAAATTTAGTGTAATCGTATTTTCCGTCTTTGTAAAACTCGGAAGCAGCACAATCGAAAGCAATGAAAATATCAACACCGGGTTTGTAACCTGCTTTTTCGATCGCCTGCAAAATGGTTTCAACGCCATCTTCAGTACCATCAAAAGCTGGCGCGAAACCACCTTCGTCACCTACTGCAGTTGAAAGGCCGCGGTCATGTAAGATCTTTTTCAGGTTGTGGAATACTTCAGTACCCCAACGCAATGCTTCAGAAAATGATGGCGCGCCAACCGGCATGATCATAAACTCCTGGAACGCGATAGGCGCGTCAGAGTGTGAACCACCGTTAACGATGTTCATCATCGGGATTGGTAAAGTGTTAGCGTTTACACCACCAATGTAGCGGTATAAAGGCTGGCGGCTTTCCTGCGCAGCAGCTTTAGCGGCAGCCAGTGAAACACCTAAAATAGCGTTAGCACCTAAGTTGCCTTTATTTTCTGTACCATCAAGGTCGATCATTATTTTGTCGATAGTACCCTGGTCGAATACATCAACACCTTGTAATTCTTTAGCTATAATTTCGTTTACGTTGGCAACGGCTTTTAATACACCTTTACCCATGTAAACCGCTTTATCGTTATCGCGAAGTTCAACCGCTTCGTGCACACCCGTTGATGCACCTGATGGTACAGCAGCACGGCCAAAGGCGCCATTTTCAGTTAATACATCTACCTCGATGGTAGGATTGCCGCGCGAATCTAAAATCTGGCGGGCATGGACATCAATTATTAAGCTCATTTTCAGTAATTTAATTTGATAAATACATAGTGTAGATGATACACCAGGTTTATATACTTTTCAAATATACACTTTCAAACAAAACTCAGGGAAAATAAATAAAGATTAACGGTAAATTAATATGGAAGATGGTTTTGGAACCGAGATTGTCTGAACCTGAATTTATAGAATTAATGAATTCTTAGTTCTCGCAGGGTCTCTCGAAGAGGACCCTGCGATGTGTTTAACGACGTCGAACTCAGGGTCCTCTTCGATAGACCCTGCGGAGACGTAAACATCATTGCGAATTTACCGTGCTCAAGGTCCTTTCCGAGAGACCCTGAGGAGATTTTAAATTAAGATATATTTAAAGGGCGGAAACGTTATTTTTTTTATTAAAGTGGGACTGAATGCGAAGGCATTCCTTGCAGAAAGAAATATTTCTCAAACATAACCGTTTGTTAAATCCCAATACTTCAGCTCTTTGATCACATAAAATGGCTTCCTCAAAATGCTTATTGTATGAATAGATGAATCCTTTTATGTAGAACAGAGATCCATCCTTATCATTTTTTATAATCGAACTATCAATGAGTTTGGTTGCCGCCTGAGTGTTACCTGCATTTAATAATTTAATTACTTTATCGTCTAAAGCACTTGCAGCTTTAGACATCGGCTTATTGTTATTAGAAGTAGTATCACTAACTTGATTAGATATTTTAGCTGGATAATTACAACCGATTAAGGCATGTAATAAAAAAAGTGTGACAAAGATCGGTTTCATTTTAATATTTGCTCTAAGATATTAAATCATCTTGCCAATCCCAAAATCTTAAAATCGTGTCTACTCCCACTTAAACGCCTTAACCGCCACCGCGTAAATACCAATGCCCCAAAGCAACAGGTAAAACAACTGGTGACTAACATCCCACAAATTAGCGCCTTCGAAGGCTACCTGGCGCATGGCATCGTTGAGGAAAGTTAGCGGTAATATCTTACAAATAGGCTGCAGCCACGTTGGGAAAACGGTGATGGAGAAAAATGTGCCCGACAATAAGAATTGCGGCAACGTAACCAAATTGGCAATTGGCGGCACGGTACTTTCATTTTTGGCGATGCCTGATACCGTGAACCCGAAGCCCATAAATACCACCACCCCAATAAACGACAGGATAAGCATATTTATAAAAGTAACAACCCCGTGTATCAGCGTAAAACCAAAGGCAAACCGCCCGATCAGTAAGATAAATGAAGCGCCGATCAGCGCGAAGGTAATCCTCGCAATGGCCTCGCCCACTACAATACTATAACGCTTAACCGGGGTAGCGAAGAAACGCTTGATAACCAATGTTTGTCGAAGACTTAAAAACACGAATGCCGTACCAAAAACACCGGTACTTAGTAATGAGAAACCTAGCTGTCCCGGTAAAATAAAGTCGATGGTTTTATAGGCGCGGACGGTTACGGTGGTTTCTTTTAGTTCAGCCATGGCAGGCGGTGTGTTGCCTGCCATGGCCGAATTCATTTTAAATAACATTCCGCTGATCAGTGAATTCAGGATCTTTCCTTTTTCCTGCGAAGCGCTGGTATATTGTACGTTTACTGTAAAAGGCGGTTGTTGTTGTTTACCCTGTACCGGAGCATAAACCGGCCAGGTGGCGGTATTTTTAGTGATATCCAATACCGCATCCAAATGTCCTTTAGCCAGGTCTTTTTTCATTTGATCGGCTGATTCATCAGTAACCAAATGTATTACGCTTGAACTTTGCAATGCTTTGTAGATAGGGTTGTTGACATCGCTTCCTTTAGCCACACCAACGTCAACAGTTATACCGCCGCCGCCAATAAAGCCGAACACCAAAATAAATATTAGCGGAAACAAAAGCGTAAATATCACTGCCGAAGGGCTGCGCAATATTGATCGGAAACTGGCCTTGGCTATGGCCAAAGTAGCATTAAAATTACTGTATGGTTTGCTCATCTTATCAGCCCCTCCCAAACCCTCCCCGGAAGGGAGGGCTTTAAAGGAATATTATTATCAGTTATAAATTTCAATATTAAGTCTCCCTTACCGGGGGAGATTTAGAGAGGGCTATTACCCTTCTCTCCACTCTTTACCTGTTAAATTAATAAACACATCTTCCAGGTTGGCCAGCTTTACTTCTTTCTTGCGTTCGAAACCGGATGCTACCAGTTTATCAATAAAATTATCAGGTGTATCAATATCTATTATGTGGCCGCCGTCTACAAAAGCCACACGGTCGCATAGTATTTCGGCTTCGTCCATGTAGTGGGTGGTAATCACCACGGTAGTCCCGCTATCGCGGATCTCTTTAATCAAATCCCACAAATTGCGGCGTGCCTGCGGGTCAAGGCCTGTAGTCGGCTCATCCAAAAATATAATACGCGGATCATTTATTAAAGTAGTAGCTATGGAGAAGCGTTGTTTTTGTCCGCCGGAAAGTTCTTTGTATTTGGCTTTGGCTTTATCAGTCAATGCTACTTTTTCCAGCATTTCGGTAGGCGTTTTGTTAACGCCGTATAAGCCGGAGAACAACTCGATCAATTCAGAAAGATTTAGATTGGGATAATATCCCGCTGCCTGTAGCTGTACACCGATACGTTTTTTGATACTGGCGGCATCCTTTTCAATATCAAACCCATCAACGGTTATGTTACCGGATGTTTTATCGCGCAGGGTTTCAATAATTTCTAACGTGGTGGTTTTCCCGGCGCCATTGGGGCCAAGCAGCCCGAATATCTCGCCCTCGTAAACTTCAAAACTAATATCCTTTACAGCATTAAAATCGCCGTAATTTTTTACCAGGTTATTTACGGTAATAATGGGTTGTTTCGCCATGGCGCAAAAATGCGATAGATTAATGATATAACCAAACCAGCCCCCTCTAATCTCCCCCGGTAGGGGAGACTTTGACTTTATAGTTATAAAGCCCTCCCTCCCGGGGAGGGTTGGATGGGGCTATTTTTTCAACTCGCTTTCGCTTTTGATTACTGTATTACCTTTCTCCTGCTCAATCTCGTAGGCTGGCTCATCCTTGCTTGCGTTGCGTTTTACCTTGGTGCCTTTAATGGTTTTGGTAACCGGCTTATCGTATTCTTTTACAATGGTGCCTTCTGCTTTTGATGCGCCCCAGTTCCATTCTACTTTATCTCCCTTTTTCATAATAGTATGTTTAGTACCAGTTAAGCAAAAAGGCTGCCGCAATTCGAAAAAGGTTTATCTGCAGGAAATTATAAATGATTGATAAGCCGTTCCATGGCGCGACTATTTTACTAGGTGACCCATAGTTAGTAATATCGAGTGCAGTTGCTCGGCAGCGTGCAAAGCGGCGTTTATCAGGTGGATAGTTAATAGCTTTTCCATAATATGTGATTGTTTATGGCTCAAAAATGCACACATCATGGCCTTGCCGTTAGGGTTAATTGGGGAGGGTTGAAAAATCGTCGGTGAATGGGGGGATTTTGGCGGTTGAAAGATTCGCTACCTACCTTGTCATTCTGAGCGCAGCGAAGAATCTTCTTCGATTTGCAAAGTGGACTATGCCCGGAGCAGAAGATTCTTCGCTGCGTTCAGAATGACAAGGGGGAATTGCAAATATGCACGTCATTGCTGTAAAGGAACAAAGCAATCTCTACATAGGCAGATCCATTATTGCATTAACGTTTAACTTTTACTGGTACCGCTGCGCTAAGCGTCACTTTTCTTTTGACCGCCAAAAGAAAAGTAACCAAAAGAAAACTCTCGGCTGCGTTCTGATCCTATGAAAGGTTGTGCTTTTAGTTGGGCTTGTGCTACCCGGATCAGCCCTGATGCCGATTTAAAAAGGTTAACGAAGGGTTCGTGTTTTAACAATTAGCTAACACTTGCTTCCCTTCAAGCATCTTCCTTACCTGCGGGTTTACTGCATTCGGATTAAGCTTATCTGTAATAGCCATGTATTTCCTAGCACTGTCCTTTTGCACATAATAGGAATATCCTACAGTTAACGCACCATAATATTGAGGGTTATTAGGGTCGAGTTTAATGGCATGCTTGAGTGCATCTATTGCAGCATCCAAATATTTCTTATCCTGAGTTTGCCCAAAAACGTTTCCATAACTGGTTGAAGCATCCTGCCATACACGTGCGTTGTTTGGGTTCATTTTTAATGATCTTTCAAAAAAAGGCAACGACTCTTTATACTTTCCCTGCATACCTAAGTTATCACCAAATCCCCAATAGATTTCTGAATTCAGACTGTCTAAAAGCCATGCCTGGTTAAAACGCATCATGGAGGTATCTAAATGATTGAAGCGTAAATATTGCCAGCCACGCATTACCATGTGTTCAGCCGCTGCTTTACGGGTAGACGATTTCTCGCACAAAGCAATAAATTGATTGTCATCTTCAATCTGTTCTTTACACTTTTTTACATTGCCATACATGGGCAACTTGTTTATTCCTACGGGGCAATCCTGCGATTGCGCACAGCCGCAAGCTAATAGAGAAATTAAGCAACAAAGGATTAAAGAGCGTTTCATTGTGATGGGTTTTTTATAAAGAAACAAAAAAATATCATAAAAAATGCCAATATTGAATTCCAAGTTCAAGATGACTACACCAAGCGGGCAAAGGCCCGACAGAAACCCGGGCCGGGAGCTGGCCTCGCGGGCTGAAGGTTTTTTCCGTCTTGATTTTTTGCTACCTTTTGGATCAAGCCAAAAGTAGTAGCCTCCGCGGCAATGAGCGGGACAGAGTAAGTATTTAAAAGAGAATATCTCTTTGAGCAACAGCGAAAACCTTCGCAGTATTGCAATATCGTCTACCTTTTACTGGTATCGCTGCGCTAAGCATTACTTTCTTTTTGGCCGTAAAAAAGAAAGTAACCAAAGAAAAACTCTCGACTGCGCCTGCTTCTTTGAGAGTTTAGTGCTTTAGCTTCTGGTGTGGTTGCCGAACCAGCCGATGTCGAATTTGCGTTTAACGGAGGGTTTGTGCTTTTATTGAATCTTAAACAAAAAAGGTCAGGATTTAATCCTGACCTTCCTGTATATACTGATGATTATCTTAATTCATTAACTTAATAAAATCATCAAACAAATACCTGCTATCATGCGGGCCGGGAGATGATTCCGGGTGGTATTGTACCGAGAATGCTTTTTTGTCTTTCACACGGATCCCTTCGATAGATTGATCGTTCAGGTTTACGTGGGTGATTTCTACTTTTTCTGATGCCCTTACCGCTTCAGGCACTACGCCAAAACCGTGGTTTTGTGAGGTAACCTCGCAATGATCGATAATGATGTTTTTTACCGGATGGTTTAACCCACGGTGACCATTAAACATTTTTTTGGTAGGTATATCGTTAGCCAAAGCCAGCAACTGGTGACCTAAACAGATCCCGAACATCGGTTTATCTGCAGCTAATATGTCTTTTACCGTATCAATCGCGTAAGGCATAGCCGACGGATCGCCGGGGCCGTTGGAGATGAAGTAACCTGACGGCGAAAAATCTTTTTCCATTTCTTCGAACGATGTTTTTGCAGGATAAACCTTGGCAAACACATCCCGGTCGTCAAAATTGCGCAGGATGTTTTTCTTTACACCTAAATCAAGCACCGCAACACGGTATTTAGCGTTTTCATCGCCAAAAGTATAGCTTTCGGTGGTTGATACTTGTGATGACAGCTCCAAACCATCCATTGACGGTACCTGGTCTAATTTCGCTTTCAGCTCCTCAATATCCGTAATTTCTGAAGAGATGATGGCATTCATCGCTCCCTTATCACGGATGTGGCGAACCAGCTGGCGGGTATCAATATCGCTGATACCAACAATGTTCTGTTGCTGGAAATAATCCTGGATGCTTTCGTTAGCCTGTTTGCGGCTGTAGTTAATATTGTAGTTTTTACAAACCAAACCGGCAATCTGGATATTGCCCGATTCAACTTCCGCATCAGCAATACCATAGTTACCGATATGCGCGTTGGTAGCCACCATGATCTGACCGAAATACGACGGGTCAGTAAAAATTTCCTGGTAGCCGGTCATGCCGGTATTAAAGCATATTTCGCCGGTAGTAGTACCAATTTTTCCGGCAGCTTTGCCATAAAACACAGTTCCGTCAGCCAGTAATAATACCGCCGGTAGTTGGGTGAAGTAAGTCATTTGTTAAAAAAATAGAATGATTAATGGGTTGGTTAGTCCTTCGACCAAGCTCAGGATGACAAGCGCCCTTTAAGGATGCAGAAATGAAGTAAGAAACTTCTTTTTTCACGCTGCAAAAGTAGAATTTTATTTTGGGTATTGAAAGTGCGATTTTGAATTTTATTGTAATTGGAATATCAGGACTTAATACGATTTGGGCATTGCCTGCGGCCCGGGCTTTCTGCTCATACTGCACAAGGCATTGGGCGCGGGCCGGTATCCGCGCCAATCCCTAATGCGGGGGGAAGCCGTTACTTACTATTAAAGATAACCAAGCATTGCACTATAAAAAATCATTACAGAAAAGCACTTCAAAAAGAAAATCGAGAAAACTTTAAGTGCGAAATCCTTATTTTTTTGTGGCATAGTTAATTTCGTTACCCTTTTTACAACTATGTATTTAAACCATACATAAACAAGTATCGGCACAAAAGACATAACAATAAGTCCAAAAAAAGATTGATGCGGCATCAAAAAGTCCCAGCTAACAACACCTGTATTAAGTAATACAAAAATCAGAAATATTGACCCAATAGCCCATAACTTGTCGTCGCTCAATTTATCCGGTTTGTTAAGTTTTAAATAGACGATTATGTCGACAGTTGCGAAACCCAACAAATAAATTATTTTGATAAGCATAATGATAAGATGGCATCGAATATAAACATAAATCCGAAATCGAATATTTAAAAAACAATTCCTCTTATCATTCATAGTGTTTCACCAGTGAAACAAAACTCTGCGCAACTCTGTGTTTTCTCAGTGAACTCTGTGGTAAAAACCACAAAAATCACGCAATTTTTCATCAAAAAACAGTAAAAAATCATCAAAAACAAGTGTTTTTAGGCCGTTTTTGGGGCTAAAATGGGCTTTTTTTGCTCAAAAACCGCTTCAAAAACCATCTAATAACCGCCTTTTTAGGGTCATTTTGGGCGTTTTTGGGGCTGAAATTGTACCAAATGTACCAAGTGTTTCACTTGTTCTATGAAACAGTACGATGGTCATATCCCAAATCGAAATTGCGAAATCCGAAATAAATTCGAAATAATTCCCACCTTTGTTCTCCATAAAATAAACACCATGTCGGTACACAAAGAGGTAAAGCGTATTACTACCAATACTTTGCAGGAAATGAGGAACGCGGGCGAAAAGATCGCCATGCTTACCGCTTATGATTTTTCGATGGCCTCCATTGTTGATGATGCAGGCATGGATATTATACTGGTTGGCGACTCGGCCTCCAATGTAATGGCTGGTCACGAAACTACCTTGCCTATTACGCTTGATCAGATGATCTACCATGCGTCATCGGTAGTACGTGGGGTGAAACGTGCTTTGGTAATAGTTGACCTTCCGTTTGGTACCTACCAGGGAAATTCAAAAGAGGCGCTGAGCTCTGCTATCCGCATTATGAAGGAATCCGGCGCGCATGGCGTAAAAATAGAAGGTGGTGTTGAAATAGCGGAATCCGTTAGTCGCATTTTAACCGCTGGAATCCCTGTAATGGGGCATTTAGGTTTAACGCCGCAATCCATTTATAAATTTGGTACTTATACCGTACGCGCAAAACACGAAGCAGAAGCACAAAAGCTTAAAGAAGACGCTTTAAAATTGCAGGAATTAGGTTGCTTCGGTATAGTATTGGAAAAGATCCCCGCTAAACTAGCTGCCGAAGTAACCGAGATACTCAGCATCCCTACTATCGGCATTGGCGCGGGCCAAGCTTGTAGCGGGCAGGTTTTGGTAATACACGATATGTTGGGTATCAACAAAGGTTTCAAACCAAGGTTTTTACGCCAATATGCCGACTTATACGACATAATGAATGGCGCTATCAAAAATTATGTAAGTGATGTGAAAGCTAAAAGCTTTCCGAACGAGAAGGAGCAGTACTAACCAATGGCCAGGACCGAATTTAAATACACCAACTACGATATTACCGACGACGATGTGCTGTACGAGGACAACCACCTTATTGCCATTAACAAACGCGCGGGCGATATTGTGCAGGTTGATGATACCGGCGATGAGTCGTTAGATGATAAGGTAAAAAAGTACATCGCCAAAAAATACAATAAACCCAATGGCGCGTTTTTAGGGGTAGTACACAGGCTGGACAGGCCCGTAAGTGGTGTGATTCTCTTCGCCAAAACCAGCAAGGCGCTGGAACGCATCAACCAAATGTTCAAGAGCCGCGAGATGCATAAAACCTATTATGCCGTAGTACGTAACAGGCCAAATCCTATTTCAGGTAACCTGATACATTACCTGATCAAAAATCCACAAAAAAACGTAACCAAAGCCCACGGCCGAGAAGTAACCGGTAGCCAGCGCGCAGAATTAAACTATAAACTGGTTGGCGAACTAAATGGCTATTATTTAATAGAGGTAGACCCGATTACCGGTCGCCCGCACCAGATCAGGGTACAGTTGTCTACCCTTGGCTGCCCTATAGTAGGCGATAACAAATATGGCTATCCTCGTGGCAGCCTGCGCAAAAGCATTTGCCTGCATGCCCGCCGCCTGCAGTTCATGCACCCTATAAAAAAAGAGTCTATACTGATTACAGCACCCGTACCCCGCGATGGCTTTTGGGAGAAGTTTGAAGAGATGATGGATTAGTTATAAAGCTTGCACTTTTTCCCAAATCCGCTCATCCACCAAAACACCCTCGGCCAAACTTTTCTCGCGCGTTCTTAATGTATTCTCGCCGGGATAAGAAATAGAAGCACCTTCCTTTTCCGGTCTGCTACTTTTGGTGTAACTAATTATCTCTTCAATAATATTGGCCGTATAATTATTATCCTGCGGCTTAATACAAATAAATACCTGCGATACACCGCTTTCTTTTTCTTTTTGGGTAATGCTAGCGGTAGAATTCCCCTGGCTTAATATACTGGCCAGTAAATCAAGCACTAACGACAATCCTGCGCCTTTCCAAAAGCCGATAGGCAACGCCCGTTTAGCTTCCAAAATAATAGTTGGGTCAGTGCTTAAGTTACCATCTTTATCGTATCCACCAGGCAATGGTAATTGCTCATTATTCATTTTATATTGCTGCAGCTTACCTACTGAATATTGCGAAATCGCCATATCTAACACCACATTTCCATCATTACGTGGCACTGCTATAACTAAAGGATTATTCCCTAACCGTGGGTCTATTCCACCCCAGGGCGGCAAATTAGCAATGGTATTGGTAAAGCAAATTCCAATAAAGCCGGCATCTGCTGCTTGCCATCCGTAAGTTCCGGCACGCATCCAGTGGTTGGTGTTTTTTAAGGCTACGCAGCCTATTCCGTTTGTTTTTGCCAACTCGATAGCCCGGCTCATGCAAAAGCCGGCATTTAATATACCCGGCCCCAAATTACCATCCCATTGCTCTATCGCGCCAAAGCCACCTGTTTTTGTTGCTTCGGCATCAGGCTTAACCAAACCCTGCTTAACCATATTAACAAATACCGGGAAACGGTTTAAGCCATGCGTATACACACCATCACGGCTATTTTCGGCAAAAACAGTGGCGCATTTATCAGCTTTCGCATCGGTAAAATCAAGGTTAAGTAATATCCTTTTAAATTCTGATTGGAGTTTTGCAAAAGGTATACGCATATTGTAGCTTTTAATATAAACGCAAAGCTACCTATCCTGTTTATCTCATAATCATCAATAGTGTAATATTTGCGGCATAAAACAGTTATAATTACCCATATGCAATTACAATAGCCGCATTTTTTTACTTTTGCTGACAGATTCAATGAAAAACAAAAAAATACTTTTCTGCTTTACCGTAGCGGTACTGGCAATAGCGGGCCTTGTGGTAAACTCTTGCAAAAAGGACAACCAAAATTCGGTTGAAACGCTATTAACCAGGGGGAAATGGCAATTAGCCTCAGTTATGGTTTATAATTTTGTAGGCAGTAGCCAGGTTGGTACTACTGATACATTGAACACCAACTGCGATAGCACGCAGATATTTACATTTAATACCAACAATACTTGTGGCTATACCAATTTTGAATGCATCCCGCAAAAAACTTCGGGTAACTGGACTTTATCCTCTGATCAGTTGACCTTAATATCGAATATGCTTTGTGCAGATACGCTGATAGGGGGGGCGCCAGATCCTAAAAAGGCACAGCCCTTCATCAACGCCAAAATCGTTAACCTTGGTCAATACTCCTTTGTTTTGCAAACGGGAGATGTTAACTCATTTTATACATCAACCACCAAGCGCAGGATTGTGCAATATGGTTTTGTACATCAAATTACAAGTACACAATAGCTATATCAAACCTCCTATTCAACATTCAATTAAAAAACAACTTGTTTAACACAGGTTATTAATCCGAAAATTTTATATTTGGATGGATATAAAAAATTGATCTGCCATTTTGAAAAAAAGAATAGCCATTTTTGCTTCAGGTTCCGGATCAAATGCTCAAAAGATCATGGAACACTTTAAGCGTAGCTCCGAAGCGGAAGTTGTGCTTATCCTCACTAATAACCCACAAGCGTATGTGTTGCAACGTGCCGATAACTTCGAGGTGCCGTCGCATATTTTTACCCGTGACGAGTTCTATAAATCCGACGATGTAATTAAACTGCTTAAAAATCTACAGGTAGACCTGATCGTTCTGGCAGGTTTTCTTTGGCTTGTTCCGTTATCATTACTAAAAGCTTTTCCTAATAAAATCATCAACCTGCACCCTGCCTTGTTACCAAAGTACGGCGGTGCGGGCATGTATGGCGACCACGTGCACAAGGCCGTTTTAGCCAATAACGAAGAAGAATCAGGCATCACTATACATTTTGTTGACGAGAATTTTGATGAAGGTGAGATCATCCATCAATCCCGTTTTAAAATAGAGCCCGGCGACAACCTGGAAATGATAAAATTTAAAGGCCAGCAGCTGGAGCACCAGCATTTTCCCAAAGTAGTGGAGAATTTGTTGAAGAAGATGAAGAGTTAATCTTCAGGTATGGTTTAACAATTCGAAGTAATTTTTACTTAGATTTGATGGCCTGTTCGAGGGAAATTACTCCATTTTTGCTTCAACTGCTAAAAGTCAAATTCAAAAATGGCTTGCAGGATAGTTGCAATTTATCTATTTCAAAGTGCAACTAAATACCTAAAAATCTACAAGCCAATAAAAAAGCGTATCTTTGCGGAATAATACCCGTTCGCTTACGGTTTTGATCATTGACAACTCTTCAGATCCGCTTATGCAATCGCGTTAGCACATACATTAAAAACATTACATGTCATTCGAAAATTTAAAATTAATTGAGCCTATACTCAGGGCTTTAAAAACTGAGGGATATACTACACCCACGCCAATACAGGAGCAATCCATCCCCATTATATTACAACAACGCGATTTGCTTGGCTGCGCGCAAACCGGTACCGGTAAAACCGCGGCCTTCGCTATACCTATTTTACAATTATTGTATAACGACAGGTTGCAGCACAAGGAACAGAAAACAATAAAAGCGCTTATTTTAACCCCGACCCGCGAGCTGGCTATACAAATTGGCGAAAGCTTTACTGCTTATGGCAAGCATACTGGTTTAAAACAAATAGTTGTTTTTGGCGGTGTTTCACAAAACCCACAGGCTGATGCTATCCGCCGTGGCGTTGATATTTTGGTAGCGACCCCAGGTCGTTTGCTTGACTTGATGCAACAACGTATCGTTCACCTTGATCATATTAAAATGTTGGTTTTGGATGAAGCCGACCGTATGCTGGATATGGGTTTTGTTAATGATGTTAAAAAAATCATAGCTAAAGTACCTGCTAAAAGGCAAACTTTATTCTTTTCGGCTACTATGCCTAAGGAAATACAAACGCTTGCTGATACTATATTAACCCGGCCCGAAAAGGTTGAAGTTACCCCGGTATCATCAACTGCTGACACAATACAGCAGGAGCTTTTTTATGTGGAGAAGAATGACAAACGAGCGTTGCTTAATCATATTTTAAAGGATAAAGAGATTAAAACAGCACTTGTATTTACCCGTACCAAACATGGTGCTGATAAAGTAGTTAAAGACCTTGTTAAGGTTGGTATCACAGCCGAAGCTATTCATGGTAATAAATCACAAAATGCGCGTCAGCGGGCGTTAACTAATTTTAAAAACCGTACTACACGTGTGTTAATTGCCACCGATATTGCCGCCCGCGGTATTGATATTGACGAGCTTACACACGTAATAAACTACGAATTACCTAATGTGCCTGAAACTTATGTACACCGTATTGGCCGTACAGGCAGGGCAGGGGCAAGTGGTATAGCACTTTCTTTTTGCGATTCAGAAGAATTACCGTTCCTGAAAGACATACATAAACTAATTGCCAAACAAATTCCTGTTAACGAGGAACATCCTTACCCGATGAGCCCGCAAAGCATGGTTGCTAAATCCGAAGCTGCAAAAAGCGCTGGCGGCGGTGGTCGTGGTGGCGCGCCTAAACGTGGCCGTGGCTATGGTAACAAAGACCGGGGCCGTGCCGGAAGTGGTGGCAGCGGTATGAGTGGCGCTAGAAGCGGTGGTAACAGGGGTAGAAGAGATTAATGATAAGTTGTTCCCCTCTTGAGAGGGGTTAGGGGTGTGTTATGCGAGATGCATAACACACCCCTGCTACTACACTTGCCCATCGCGCCCCCTCTCAAGAGGGGAATTTACTTAGTAACCATCACTGTTAATAAGTTAATAATCTCTATTGCGGCAATCAAAGTTTTGCTTTAATTTTAAATAAATTAATTGCCTGTTGTATGCAACGCCTTTTTCTTCTTTTTAAAAACAAGTTTTTTTGGGTGACCGCGGCTTTTTTGGTGTGGATGTTGTTTTTTGATAAGAACGATCTGTTATCGCAATATCAATACCACCAGGAAGTTAGCAAGCTGAAAACCGAGCGCGATTTTTATACTAAACAAGCTGCCCAGGTAGCTAAAGACCTAAGTGAATTGACATCAAACCCTGCCCAGTTAGAGAAATTCGCACGTGAAAAGTACCTGATGAAGAAGGATAATGAGGATGTTTTTGTGATAGTAAAAGAAAAATCATCGAACTAAAGTTCGACCCGAGCTAGGATCAGGCGAGTTTTAGTGTGAATTTGGTACCTACATTCACGGTGCTTTCAATCTTAATAGTACCACCTAATGATTCTACCTGGCTGCGGGTAATAAACAGGCCTATACCTTTTGCATCGGTATTTTTGTGGAAAGTTTTATACATTCCGAACACTTTGTCGCCATATCGTTCCAGGTCAATACCGATACCATTATCTTCAAATATCATGTAAATATGCCCATTCATTTGAAAGGTATAGCATTTTATTAACGGAGCATGGTTTTTCTGCCTGTATTTCAATGAGTTGGTCAACAGGTTTTGAAATATGCTTTCCAGGTATGCGGGGATGTAATTTATTTCAGGGCTTTTGCTAAAATCAAACTCAATTTGCGCATCAGCGTCCGTAATATTACTTTGCAGGGCACCCATCACCTGTGTAAATATTGTTTCAAATTTAATTACCGTTTTATCATCATTTATTTCGGCCTGTATCTGTACTATCTCTTCCAAATGTTTTACAGTTGTGTTAAGACTTGAGCTAATTGCTTTTATGTGCTCAAATACTTCCAGTTTTTCCTCAGCTGAATCGGTTTGAGTATACAGGTTAACCATAAAATCAAGATTGCCAGTATGCGACCGCAGATTATGCGAAACCATATAGGCGAAATTCTGGAGTCTTTTGTTTTGGTCGTAAGATAAACTAAGGGAGCTTTGTGTGGTTAACTCTCTTTTTTTGCTTTCGTTAATGTCCTGCAGTATACCTCGAATACTGATGCATCTGCCCAGGTTGTCAATAATAGGCATGGCTTTAAACCTAACCCATATTACCCTGTTCTTGGCTGTGCGAAACGGTAATTCCAAATCAAAGGCACGGCATGACCTTAGAATATTTTCTATAGCACTACTTACCTCTGACCGATATTTCGGTTCAAAGAAGCTAATGGCTTCATCAACAGTAAGTTTAACTGTGTCACTAATCTCAAATATATCATACCCTTCTTTAGAAAGGGTTAAATTCATGGAGCTTACCTCTATCTCCCATAAAGCTATTTTTGCCAGTTTGCCAGCTTCGTTAAGCCACAAGTCTTTTTGCGCGGCTTGGTGTTCAGTTATTTTATAAGCGTTTATATTAACAATAAAGCCATAAACCTTAGGGTTTGCAGGGTCGTTGTTTCGTCGGCTTGAGCTTTCAAACCATTGATAACCGGTTGTGGTTAACAGCCTTATTTGTACACTTGATATGTTGTTTTGATTGCGTTCAGTAATAGACTTGGTATAAGCAGCCTTATCACCGTGGTAGAGTAAGTGCTCAAAAAAATAATTATACGACGATTCAATTTCACCTGGTTCGTAGCCTAAAACCCGGTAAAACCCGTCATACCATTTAACCTCATTAGTATTGATGTTAAACTCCCAGATACCTGCATTTGTATTATTTACTACATGAGTAAATTGGGATGCACTATCTGTTGAATCGTGATCGTCAGTAAAACTCATATATTAATTAGTCCATTCATAACGCACATGCACATGTAAAATATGTGCCACTAATATCAATTTCGTTTATTTAAAACCTCAGGTTGTTATTTTATAATATAGATTAAAATACGGTCGGCAAATATAATACATGATGCCATATAAATAGCTATAAACAAGCTGTTTACAAGTCTTATTTTACTCACATTGCTATATTATTGTAACCAATAGTTAATTAAACTAGATATACTTTAAAGCAATTTTTTAACTATTTTTTTTAAAAATAAATATGATGCCTTTCTACGTTTAGAATAGGGGATTTTATATAACCAAACAGAAATCTGTAATTAACTATTGAGAAATACGATTACTATAAAAAATTTCCTAATAATTTATTTGTACAGATTAATAGGCATAAAAATTTATCCACATTCTAATTTATAGTGGCTTTTACCATAGGTATACGAGATAAGCTTTAGGTATGTTGTATAACCCATAGCTGTATATTGGTAAATACAACTATGGGGATATATGAAGACGAAATGAATTATTCCGCTCTTCTGGGTTTTGCAGTAGCTTTTGGCTTGGCAGTAGCCTTTGGTGCAGGTTGTTTAGTAACAGCCTTAGGTACAGTAGTTGCAACTGGTTTTTTAACAGCAACAGCAGGTTTTGCAGTATCTGTTGATGAATCAACTTCTTCGGCAACAGGTGCTTCGGTAACAGGTGCTTCATTAAACAAAGGCATATCTTTAAGGATATGGAACCAGTTAACGATCTTTTTCATATCAGATGCGTAAACCTTTTCCTCGTCATGATCAGGGGCTACTTCCAGGAAAAATTCCCGTAGTTTTTTACCGTCTGTTTTAGAATCAGGGACATTTGCCGCGGTTTTCATCTTTACAAAAACATCGGTAAGCTTAATATCATCGTTAAAACCAAAAATTGTAATTTCGTCTAAAGCAGCCAGTTTAGCTGTTGAAAGGTTGGCCACCAATTTAGTTTTTTGCGCATCAAGGCTCTCCAATATAAAGCCTGTTTTGTTTTGTGAAAGCGCTCTCCACAATCCCGGTTTGCCGGATACTGCTACTATTCCCTGTAAGTTCATGTTTGGTTGATTGGGTTGAATAGGTTGATTAAGTGAGTAGTTAAACCAATCAACTTAACCTAACTTAATCAACTGTTCACTTAATCTTCTATTACTTCTATGCTTAAAATCTTATCGTTTTGGCGGATAGCGTCAACTACGTCAACATTCTCAATCACTTTACCAAACACAGTATGGTTACGATCTAAATGCGCGGTATTCTCACGGCTATGGCAGATGAAAAATTGTGAACCACCAGTGTTGCGGCCAGCATGAGCCATTGATAATACACCACGGTCATGGTATTGGTTATCGCCAGTTAATTCACAATCAATTTTGTAGCCCGGGCCACCAGCGCCTGTACCGGTTGGGTCGCCACCTTGTACCATGAAGTTAGGGATAACCCTGTGGAAAATTACGTTATCATAAAATCCTGATTTAGCCAGTTTTTTAAAATTTGCAACGGTATTTGGTGCATCCTTATCATAAAACTCGACAGTCATGTCGCCTTTTTCGGTTTTAATAATCGCTTTACTCATTTGTAATTTTTATATAGTTGGCAAATGTAATAAATTGAGCGGAAAGGCGAAAGGATAAAGGAGTTACAATGTATTTATTCAAGGCGTCATTGCAAGCGAAGCGTGGCAATCCCAATTATACAGAGCGGATTTGCAAAGTCGGGGATTGCCATGCTTCGCTTGCAATGACGATAGTGAAGAATTAGGTGGATTCAATGTCAGGACTGGTTATATACTTTACTATTGGGTTATGCGGCGAATAAACCTGATGAATATATAAATTAGTGCTCCTGTTTCTAACACTACACCAAAAACAAATCAATAAGTGTTCAACCAATTTGGAGTTATCGGAACTGTCCATGCTATGGCAGATACAATAAACCCAACTATAAAACAGCTTATTACTATTGATCTTCTTACAGTTTTATTCATTTATAAAGTAATATAAGGTCTGAGTTGTTAATGAATGAAGGTAATTAATATTCGCAATAATACCTTCCCCAATTATTCGTTAAATTTGAGCATGATGCGCCTTAAGTTCCTTTTACCTTTTGCCTTTCTCCTTTTACCTATTCTAACCAGGGCATCTTCCATCCTTATCCCGATGGACGATGAACAAAAGGATTGTTTGAAATCATACGGCATTGCTTTTTGGGTGTTGAAGAACAGCCAGGAAGTGGATTGGCTGCTCAATTATCGCGGCGGCAGCTTTATGATGAAGTATGATAAAAAGATTGAGGATGAGTGCAATATACGTGGTGTGAGCTACGAGGTTTTGCCGGATGCCAAGGTAAACGAGATTATTAGCGAGGTTAGTGACCCATCCGTCAATATGGATATTGTAAAGCTGGAGAAAGCGCCTAAAATGGCTGTTTACTCCCCTAAGGATAAATTGCCCTGGGATGATGCGGTTACATTGGTTTTAAAATATGCCGAGATACCTTATGATGTAGTTTATGATGAGGAGGTGATTCGTGGTGATTTGCCTAAATATGACTGGCTGCACCTGCATCACGAGGATTTTACAGGCCAGTACAGTAAGTTTTACGGTGGTTTCCGCTATGCGCAGTGGTATAATGATGATGTACGGAACCAGGAGGCTATGGCGCATAAATTGGGCTTTAAAAAGGTATCGCAGATGAAATTGGCCGTCGCTGAGAATATTAAGAATTTTTGCGCCGGAGGCGGCTTCCTGTTCGCGATGTGTTCGGGGACGGATACGTTTGATATTGCCCTTGCCGCCCACAATACAGATATATGTGAAAGTATGTTTGATGGGGACGCTGCCGACCCAAACGCGCAATCAAAACTGGATTTTAGTGAAACCTTCGCTTTCCAGAATTTTACCATCGATATGAATCCGCTATCGCATAGCTTCAGCAATATTGATGTTACCCCAACCCGCCAGGTTGACCAGGCGCATGATTTTTTTACACTGTTTGATTTTTCGGCTAAATGGGATGTGGTGCCAAGCATGCTTACGCAGGATCATGAGAAAGTGATCAAAGGATTTATGGGCCTTACAACGGCTTTTGACGAAAGTAAAATTAAACCCGGCGTTATTATTATGGGTGAAATGAAAACTGGTAACGAAGCACGTTATATCCACGGTGATTACGGTAAAGGGCAATGGACCTTTTACAGCGGCCATGACCCGGAAGATTATCAACACATGGTTGGCGACCCGCCTACTGATCTACACTTGCACCCCAACTCACCGGGATATAGGTTGATATTGAATAATGTGTTGTTCCCGGCGGCGCATAAGAAGAAACAGAAGACATAGAGTTTATTCTCCTTGTCATTCTTCACTCCGTTCAGAATTACAAAAATGGTTGGTGTTACTTTCCGCATTAGCGATTGCAGCGGGTACCGGCCTGCGGCTAATGCCTGTGTTGTATGAGCGAAAAGCGCGGGCCGGAGGCAATGCCCCATCCAGTCTTCTTACTGAATTCCTTTAATTAAAGAATGTCCACGAAACGCCGAATTTTAGTTGGGCATCCTCATTAGGATAGCGGTTTACGCTGTAGGAGCCTTTACTAAACAAGCCCTGATTTGCGTAATCATACATTACAAACAGGTTTGTACGCATTAGGGTGGCTTTTATAAATACTGCTGCTTTTGGATATGATGAAAATGTAACATCCGGCCCGTTGTAAAACTGGCCCAG
Organism: Mucilaginibacter tundrae; assembly: GCF_013408825.1. GTDB lineage: Bacteria > Bacteroidota > Bacteroidia > Sphingobacteriales > Sphingobacteriaceae > Mucilaginibacter. The sequence continues at coordinate 551,767 of NZ_JACCBZ010000002.1, read as the reverse complement.
GCCTACTGCGTATGATGGGGCAAGGTAGGTGGTATTGTAGCGTATATCGGTGCCTATGCTGGTGTTAAGCACATTAAACAATAGCTTTGAATAATACAGGCTGGTGTAGGTATATAAATCGGGTGTACGGAGCGTGCCCTCGTTGTCGGTTTTTTGATAAACAATGGTATTGTTGAAATGCCACCTTCTCCACTGCATATTTTTTGACAACGTTACTTTAAGCAGGTTTATAGGGCTGGTTACTTGCGCGGGGTGGGCATCGTTACTATTAGCATCCGCTGTGAAATACAAGTAATCGGTTAACAGAAAGTATTCCGCTTTCAGATCAAGTTGCAGGGCATTGTTAATATAGTTGAATGACGCGCTATTAGTTTTTTGATTGGCAAACGAGTTATGGAAGATGTAATGATTGGAAACCCAATCGGTATATACCAATGGCGGCGCGCTGCTTTGGGTATAGGCATCTAATATAATTTTACCTGCTTTATTATTGCCAGCCAGCATCAGTTTGAAATCATATAAAAAGTCGCCAAAATCGCGGCCCTGCACTATCTGGTTAATATTGGCCTCAAAGGCCGCTCGGTTACTAAAACTATAGCCGAGCCGACCCTTAAGGGTCAGATCTTCGAAGGAATTTGTTTGTACGTGATCGGAATGGACAACCTGTATACCATATTGGTTTACAACGGAATCACTTACAGATTGTGTGTACTGATAATAGTCCTGCGTTAGGCCAACATCTAATTTAATTACATTTTTGGCCGCTTTGCTTTTTAACAAGAAGCTGTAAGAAAAATCATTTTGTAAATGATGAACGCTTAACGAATCGCGTGAACGGTTTGAGCTGTAATAATAGTCGGGGAATACGTGCGCGGTATCCTGATCATTTTGCAAAAACTCATAGGTTTGCACACTGTAATGGAAGGTATAAGCTATTCGTTGAGTAGGGATTACCTTAGCGGTATCGCCGCCTTTTTGAACGGTATCTACGTGGCCTATATAGTAAAACTGTTTAATGTAAAGGCCGTTATCGCGCCAGTTTTCATAGGTGTTTGGCAGGTTTACGGGTATAGTTGTTTTATCTAAAACAGATTCTGTAAATAAATTATTATAGCTTTTTGACAGGCCGCCTGTTTCCGGAGCTTTAACGTTGTTTAACATTATATTGGCCAGCATGTTATAGCGCCTGTTTTTGGATTGATACCAGCTAAATAAAGCCGCGTTTATATTGCTTACGTTTTGCCCAAGCACATCGTTAGTTGAATAAACACCATGCGAACCCAAAAAGTTAAGATTGAAGCCCATATTCCAGTTGGGCTTAATGTTTTGGGTATGTATTACTTTAAATACCTGATCTGTGCTAACATAACTAAGTAAAGTATATGGTACCCGTGTGTTATAGTAATTCAGATCTTCGGGATGGAGTACATATAGATCAAGCGTGTGCAGCCCAACATCAAACCCAATGGTTTTTGAAGGCTCATACAGTAAGTCGCGGGCATCCAGACCTAAGTGACCGAGGCTTATTTTAGGATCGCCGGGTTGGTATAAGGGGTTATAATTTTCAAAATTATTGATAGTGGTATCCAGCGGAAAAACCTGGGTGCTATCCCGTAACAAGCGCTCAGTAGTTACCTTAACAAATTTATTGGTAAAAATAACGCTGTCGCGTTTGGCTTCTTCCTGTTTACGCAGGGTATCAATCTCCTGGTCGGCAGTCAGTTGTTTAACCTGCCTGTGGGCAGTATCAGCAAAAGGCGATACCTGCTGACCATTATTATAGCCTGGCTGGCCAGTTTGCCCATAGCCGGGTTGCCCTGGTATTTGGGCAAAGGCTCCCTGCGCAACTAATGCTATCAGTAATATTAATAAGTATTTTAATTTATGAGGCATTAAAAACCAGCTATTAATTCTTTAAGTATTAAGGTCATTTTTGGCTCAGCTTCCTGGGCTATAGCAAGTATTTCTTCTATAGAAACAGGGTGCAGTACTTCGGGGAAACCTTCATCGGTAAGTACCGATATGGCAAATACCGGCAAGCCCATGTGGTTTGCCACTATTACTTCGGGTACTGTACTCATTCCTACGGCATCGCCTCCAATTATTCGCAAGTATTTATATTCGGCCCTGGTTTCAAGGTTTGGGCCGGTTACAGCAACATAAACTCCTTTATGGCAGGTAATATTGTTAGCCTTGGCAATATCAAGCGCTTTATTTATAAACTCAGGGTTGTAAGGCGTGCTCATATCCGGAAAACGGGGCCCAAGCTCATCCTCGTTACGACCAACTAAAGGGTTTTGCGGCTGCAGGTTGATATGGTCATCAATAATCATCAGATCGCCCTTTTTAAAATCAGGGTTTAGTGATCCGCTGGCATTTGATACCAGCAGTTTTTTAATGCCCAGCATCTTCATTACCCTAACCGGGAAGGTTATCTGTTGCATGTTATAGCCTTCGTAATAATGCAAGCGCCCCTGCATAGCAACCACCTTAACACCGGAAAGTGTACCGAAGATTAATTTACCCGAGTGGAATTCCAATGTTGAAATAGGAAAATCAGGTATGTTGCCATACATTAGTTGCTTTTCAACTTCAATTTCCTTTACCAATGCGCCAAGGCCGGTGCCTAAAATTATACCAACTTCCGGTTCAAAATCGGCAATGCGACTTTTAATGTAATTGGTGGTGTTTTGTATATTCTGTAACATAATTTAATACAAGTTGATCGAACGCTTGCTGCCCGCTATTCAAAAAGCTGATGCCTATTGGCAGTACCAAAACCGGCAAATCTTTTATTACGGATAGCAATTCATTTGTTGCCAGGCGTTGCGCATCTTTCTCTGTAGTGACGATCACTTTATGAGACTGGGCGCATGCCGCGAAATCATCAGCAAGTTTACTGATATTTTTTAAGCTAAAGCGATGATGATCGGGATATTTATGATGGATAATTTGCTGCGTAAAACGTTTTAAATGCTGTACGAGCGGGTTAGCATTAGCTATCCCGGTTAATAAAAAAACAGTAGTATCAGCTGTTAACTTAATATCAGCTATGTCACCTTTTAGTGTTTGCAGCGATTGGTAATTGATCGATGTAAAAAATACCTGTTGGTGCGTGAATGGTTTTATCCGGTCTAAAACGATTGTTTGCTCTTGGGTTGAAAGTTGGCCGGGGCATTTAGTGATGATAATTACATCAGCACGTTTGCGCCCGCTAAAAGGTTCGCGAAGGTTACCTGCGGGTAAAAGCAGGTGCGGTTCGTTTACACGATTATAATCAAATAACAATAAACTGAAACCGGGTTTTACCGTGCGGTGCTGGTAGGCATCATCCAAAATAATGAGGCTATGATCAACCTGAAGTGTTTTAATGCCAATTACACGGTCTTCACAAACGGCTACGGTAATATCAGGAAATTTTTGGTGAAACTGGCCAGGCTCATCGCCAACAAGTGATGCAAGGCTGCGTGGGGCATGTTTTGACGCTACAAAATACCCCTTGGTTTTACGGCCGTAACCGCGACTAAGGGTTGCTAGTTTATATTTGTCTTTTAGCAACCGTACCAGGTACTCCGTCATAGGGCTTTTTCCTGCACCGCCAACGTCAAGGTTGCCTACTGATATTATGGGGGTATAAAACTTGCGGCTTTTAAAAATACCCGTATCAAAACACCAGTTACGGATGCTTACCACCAGGCCGTAAATAAGTGAAAATGGGAACAGGAGCAAGCGCAAATACTTCATACAACTTGTTGTAAAGATAGGAAAAATGCGCCGAGGGTTAACTGCTTAAATATTGCAAGTTTTATCATCTAATTCTGTGATGAACAAGTATGCGTTTTCGTAGTCTACGGTAAATGTTAAAAGTGTCGTTCGTTAAATGAAAAATAGTTGGATTAGAACTTTCATCCGGATTATCTGCGTGAAATTCACGATTTACTGTAGTTGATATAACATTTACTGAAAAATATACACCATCAAGTACCCCCCTGTTTTTTACATCATTAAAATCTGTACCGGTATAAATACTATCTAGCAATTTTTTATAACTAGGATAATCATTTAATGATATATCGACCGTGTCACTATCATACACATAATATTTTTCGGTCAGCTTATATTTTGCCATAGAAGCCTTTTCTTTGATTCTATAATCGGGATTATTGTGAACTTTGTTTATTGTGTCTTGTATTTTGGCGTATTCTGGGTCTTTTATTAATGATCGGAATCGAATACTATCTAAAACTGAATAAATGATCTTAACTGAATCATTTGTTTTAATTATATCAAACCAATGTCCCTGGCCGATCAGTGGAGCTGAGGCTTCAATTTTAATTTTGTATTTGTTATTACTTTGAGCAAGTACTAAATTACTGATGGTTAATAATATTAAAATAATATTAAATTTCATTGGCTTTAGTTTGTTCAAAAATAACGTTTCCATTAATACGTCAATACTTTTTAAGTAAACAAATAAGTTAAAAAAATCTTATCTTAAAACACAACACAAACATGGCAACCCAAATCTCTACTTCAACCCCATGGCCCGAGCTGGCTTTTGAATATTTAAAGGATACGTTAGAAACCGTACAACTTTGGGCGCAAATTGTGGGGAAGATCAGGCTGGTGAAAACACCCTGGATAAACCATAGCTGGCACGTTACCTTGTATGCAAACCCGCGCGGACTGACTACCGGAAATATACCATATGAGGGCGGAAGTTTCCAGATAGATTTTGATTTTGTTGATCACCAATTAAAGATCATTGCAAGCGATGGCGGTTTGCAAAGCATGGTTTTAAAGCCACGTTCGGTAGCTGATTTTTATAAGGAATTGTTTGAAAAGCTTAACGTAATGGGCATTGAAGCGAAAATCTACCCAAAACCAAATGAACTTGACCCTGCTATACCATTTGCAACAGATGAGCAGCATAAAACTTATAATGCTGTGCAGATGAACTTGTACTGGCAGGCTTTGGTGCGGATAAATGCGGTATTCCTGCGTTTTAGGGCTGAGTTTACCGGCAAGTGCAGCCCGGTACATTTGTTTTGGGGCGCATTTGATCTGGCGGTTACCAGGTTTTCGGGCAGGGAAGCACCTTTACATCCGGGCGGTGCGCCAAATATGCCGGTTAAGGTAATGCAGGAAGCTTATTCGCACGAGGTAAGCAGCGCTGGTTTTTGGGGCGGGAGAGAGGGTTTTCCGCACCCGGTATTTTATAGTTATTGCTACCCAACCCCCGCGGATTTTGGCAGCCAGGTGGTTGAACCTAACGAAGCATTTTATAGTAATGAAATGGGTGAGTATTTTTTATTGTACGAAGTAGTGCAGCGATCCAGTGATCCAGAGGGTACTTTGCTGAAATTTTTGAGATCTACTTATAAAGCCGCGGCGAAGACCGGGCAATGGGACGATAAGTTGTGTTGTGATTTAACCGGATTTGAGAGTAACAGTGTTGGGGGTTGATTTTTTCGCTACAATTTAAATTTTATCACCTGCTTGCCGTAATCAATAACCGCTTTATATTTCATCAAAATATCGCCGCCTAATACACCTAAAACTTGCGGGTGGCCCAGCTGTGTGTAGGCGATGTTAATGGTGGACAGATCAAGGACGGCTACCTGGAATTCGGGGATCTTCAAGCGGCCTATGCGCATATCATGTATTGTCGCGGTGAAAGATTGCATGTTGTTTGTACCCAAGCCGGTTGATAATATATCGCTATCGTTTATCAGCGCTTTTTTATTGGCTTTAAGCAACAGTCCTTTATCAAAGGCCGTTTTTGATGCACCTGTATCTAAAACCACTGTAAATGTTTTGCCATATACTTTGATGTTTAATAAGGGGTGAAAACCATCGCCATTAAGATCAATAATTTGGAGTGGGGCCGATACGCGCATTTGAAATTAGACAGTTAAATAAAACGATATAAAGGTATACGCTTAATTTTTAGTATTGGCATCTTCGGCCATTTCTAAAATGATGGAATCCATGCGGTCAAGTTCGGTTTTTATGTGTTGGAGGATCTCCGGGTCGGGATCGGTTTTAAGCATTGTTATCAATCCTTTTAGATTAGCCAGCGGGCTGCGGATGAGGTGCGATTGTTTCCATGCCATGTCTTTTATGCTATTAATGTGGCTTTGAATATGTTTATAAGCTGTTTTAAGGTTTTGCTCTGAATTTTTTCGTTCGCTAATATCATATAGGGCCATTAATATACCCAATATCTCAGTATGATCGCTGGTTATAGGGAACAGGCGTACATAATACCAAAGTGTGGAACCATCCTCTTGCAGAAAATTAACTTCAAAATTTATGTTTTCTCCATTTAAAACTTTACCGGTAAACTTATGTAATTGCTGGAACTTATCGGGTGGAAAATAATCGGAGAGATGGCTGTTACTTTCGGGGTTATGGCCATATTGCTCTTTAATAAACTGGGTAGCTTTGGGGTTAAACATCAGGGCTTTAAGGTCTTTGTCGAACAAACCATAAGCGGTGTCAGTAGTGTTTAATATAGCTTTCAAATTAGCTTCTGATTTTTTGAGCGATTCTTCAGCTTTAAACTGTTCGGTTATATCATTTGTTTGGGATAGCCTAATTGGTGTTCCGTCAATAATAATATCGTGCGTGGTTAGCCTAACAAACATTATTGTTCCATCTTTTTTAATATGGCGTACAATCCTTGTCTTATCGTTATCATCTTCATATCCCCGTAACTGTATTTCACGGTCTTCGGGCAATCGTAACGCGGTTACATCCATGTTACTTAGTTCTTCTTTGGTGTAGCCGTAATGCCGTGCAGCGGCATCGTTCACCGCAATTATCTTCAGGCTGTCTTTTGCTATCATCCACATTGGCATTGGGTTACTTTCAAACAAAACTTTGTATTTTTGTTCTGATGCTTTAAGCTCATCTTCGGCTTTTCGTCGTTCGGTAACATCCATCATGGAGCCAATAATGGTAGTAACCCCACTCATTATTGCCCGGCTGCCATAAAATTCAACCCAATTGCTTGAGCCATCTTTCTTTTTGCCTTTTGTTTCATAGCGGACACTATCAATTTTACCCTCCATGCGCAGTTTTACCTGCTGGTTAGTATACTCTCGATGTGTGTCGTAAATAATGGTATCTAAAGGAACGGTATTGGTTAATTCTTCTGGCTGGTAACCAAAAATCTCGGCAAAACGCGGATTTACATAAATAAATTTACCGTGCTGAACCATGTAGATACCTACCATTGATTTATCGGCGATGGTTCTGAATTTGAGCTCGGCATCACTCACTTCCGAAGCCATTTTGTTACGGTAGGTAACATCACGGGCAACCACCATGATGCGGTTATCCGGGAATACTTTAACATTTACCTCCGCGGTAAACCTTTCCCCCGACTTTCTAATAAACCTTCTTTCAACCGGCCCTTGCCCAATGTAACTAGCTAGCGGAGGTAACGGTCTGCTTTTTAACTCTTCGGGATCAAGTACCGTTCTTACATTCATGTGCAATAGTTCTTCCCGTGTATATCCGGTCATCTCGCACATGCTATCGTTTACTTCGGTAAAATTCCGGTCATTATCTACCACATAAATCGCATCAGTAGCTTGTTGAATGAGTGAGTGGTAACGTTGTTCGCTTTTATGATACTCCTGCTTTCGTTGTTCTACCCGTTCTTCCAACTCCACATTCATATTGATAACTTCCTGTTCGGCAAGTTCGCGTTTAGCATCAATGCCATTTAACCAAATGGTGGTATTCCAGATTAGCGCGATAATTGCCAGTAAAAAACAAATGACCAACAGTGCCATACCTATATCTACAGAAGAAAATAATATTGAATTCCTGGTTTCCAATTTTAATACCCCGAAAATCAGGATCATTAAAAAAATGAGTGTACATAGCCGGCGTGCAACCTGGTTTCCTACGCGGTCGCCTGTAAAAATAGCAGCAAGTCCGAGGTCGGGATTTAGAAGGGATGACGCCATAGATAATACTAAAAACAACACGGCAGCAGTAAAGGCCATTGAGGTAACGTAAAATAATGAGTTATACAAAGCAACGTTGTACATAAAACCAATTAATGCCGTGCCGGCAATTAGGGTAACGGCATGAAAAAGATATTGTGAAATTGTGTGTAGCCTTACGTTTTTTGTACAGAAAAGAAGATAGCCCGAACCTAAGAAACAAAAACTTAGCGAAGCATTAAATGCCATACGACCCGGGACAGGAAATTTAGCTGAAACGGGTGTATCATCGATAACGAATAATTGATCAATGCCTGTATTGACATGGAAAATATCTTGGCTGATAGTGATAACGGCAATTAACGTTGCCAATAATGATAAAATTAAAAAAAAAGGATTTTGGCAACCTTTAAAGTGTAACTGCGAAACCAGCAAGGCCCCGCTTAATAACACAAAACAAAGCGCGGCATTAAACCGAATTATAACGCCGGGAAGAAAATCTAAAAGTTCTGTGCCCGGGAATATCCATCCGATCATGATGATAACGCCCATAGTTAGCGTAACCATGCTTACCAAAATGATAATGTTTTTTTGCGATATCGGCATTTAACTATAATACGGCTAAAATCAATAAATGTTTAGCAATGGCCCAAACATCAGGTTTTATATCGATTATGCTAATAAAGTTAAAATTAAATACGGAAAAAAAGAATTTATTGGGTTTGAAGGTTGGGTCGAATTAAATAGTTGATTGTGCAAATGATATAAATAACATTCGCGCAATCAACCATTTGGAAAATCAGAATGGATAGCCTATGGCGAGATTAAACACTGAATTATTAATGCTTATGCTACTAAAACGGTCGCGCTGGCCTACCGGCCTGGTTGGATCGATCAACGGGAAGCCCAAATCAGTACGTAATATTAGCACCGAAAGGTTAAAGCGTAAGCCAAAGCCACCATCGGCGGCAACCTGGCTCAAAAAGTTTTTACCAAATGCTGCACCGGGGAGGCCGTCTTCCGGATGAAGCAACCATATATTTCCGGCATCAACAAATAACGCGCCTTCAACAATACTGAATAGTTTGGCCCGGTATTCAACGTTCCCCTCCAATTTTATATCACCAGATTCATCAGGCAAAAACTGTGTGCCGCCATAACCTACCGCTGTACGATAATCATACGAACCGGGCCCTAATGTGCGTGCCTGGAAACCTCTCAAACTATTTGGCCCACCAATAAAAAATTGCTGTGTGTATGGTAAAATAGTGGAGTTGCCATAAGGTAAACCAACATCAACCAGCAAGCGCATGGCCAGTTTGGTATCCGGACTTAATTTATGAAAAAACCGGATCTCATTTTCTAGTTTTACATATTGATCGAATGGAGTTCCATCTATTGTTCTCACCTTTCCATTTAGCGTATCGGCGCCTGTTATCAACCCCAATAAAACTGCCGAGGTGCTGATCTTACCCATGTAATAAAAACTATTGGTCCTGAAGCTATCACCTGTGTTATCATAAGTATAACTATAGCTCGGGCCAAAAGTAAGTTGGTTGTTGATAACATGTTTCAGCTCCGGGTTGCCTGTTTTGCGGATACTATCCAGGTAAAGCGGTGTAACCCCGCTGGCATCTACATAAGCAAAATCTAACAGGTCAAGCGTGTGTTGTTTGTATAGGCTGGGTTTCCATTGATAACCCCATGACGCGTTAAAGGAGTTTAAATTATATAGTTGTGAGCGGTCGATCAGTGTATAACCTGTGGTTAAAACAGTGTGTGGAATAAAGGCATTATTAGTAGTGAAGTTAAAAGGACTAATAAACCTAGGCCACGATAATGACGGCGTTACACCAAACTGGTAAACATTAAAACCATGTTGATAACTACCGAACTGTTTATCGGTACTGGTGAAAAATGTAACGGTTAGCAACTCGGCGCCTTTAAAAGTATTTTTGTTTCTGAAGGTTAAATCAAGCTGTGTACCATCATAATTAGCGGATGTTTGCCGGGCCAAAATTTCAGCAGTTAGTGATTTTCGTTTTGCCTGCGTCAGGAAATAATAAACATCCAGAAAAGCTGAATCGGGCGTGACATCTTCAAACCTGTTTTTTACATAAGTAAAGGGGCCAAGTTCAATAAAACGGTTTAAGGAATTGTTGTGTTCGGTACGGTTATAGATATCGCCCGGGTGCAACAATACTGTATTTTTGAATACGAATGGACGAACGGTTTTTCTGCCGCCAACAACATTATACCAGCGGTATTTAACTGCAGAATCTAACTTTAATGAAGTGTCATTTAAGCTGTAATGCGGGTAAACGTATATGTTCCTGATCTTATAAACCCATCTTGCTTCATCGGGGGTAGTTTCTTTTACTTTTACAAACAGATCAACCTGATGGCCCGCGATGGTACTGTCGTATTTCATGATCAGGTCTTCGGGAGCGAAATAATAGTAACCTTCTTCTTTTAATTTGGCATCAATGCGTATGCGTTCATTAACGATTGTACCAAGGTTGTATTTGTCGCCTACTTTAAGCAGCGTTTGTTTCGAGGTGCCGGTAACCGCGGTATCAAGGTCATCTTTTTCCTGCGGAAACACAATTTTGCGATAATGATACGCCGGACCCGGCTGAACGGAGTACACAGCTTTAGCTGTGCGATTTTTTCCTATTGTGTCGCCACTTACTTGTGCTAAAAAGTAACTTTCGTTTTGAAGGGTGGTTTGCAAAATGGTGCTGTTATGAACTAAATCGACACTGCTAGCCAGCACGGGCGGTTCTCCTAAATGAGTATTTAAATAATGCCTGAGGCCTTTTACCTTATTAGTTTTTGTTTTTTCGTAGATATACAACTTATACCTTAACCCAAGGATATTTGAATTGGGTTTTGGGCGTAACAAACCTTCTAACTCGCCTTTTAGTTCTTTTTTATCACTCTTTTTCATTGCGTTGGCACTATCAATAATTTTCACTTCGCCACCGGTGTACAGCTTTTGGCCTGGGGGTAAAAATTTAGTAGTACTGCATGCGCTAACAAAAACAGCAATAAAAAGAATATATATGTAGCTAAGTTTTGTCATAGGTTAGTTAGATGTTTGTTTGTTTTGCGTAGGCTGGTCAGCAGGTTGCACATCCGCAACCGCGTCATCATGCTTTTTGTCTGCTTCTTTTTGTTCCTTCTTTTTCTCTTTTTGATCTTGTTTATATTTCTTTGCGCGTTCCTTGTCTTCTTTTGATTTTTTGACGAAAAGTTCTTTAAACTTATTGTACTCGTAAGTGATAGAGAAGCCTACTCCTGTTTCAACTACTTGTCCCTCTATTACAATAAATTCATCTTTACGGTAAGCGCGGATCATGTAGCGCCCATCCTCGGTTAATTTGTAGTTTACGGATAGGTTGCCCGCTATATCGGTAGTTTTTTGCCCCGGTTGATTTTGCCCCTCCAGATTAAAGTTGTTACCTACGGTTACGGTAACACGGTCATTTAAAAACTGTTTGGACAGGCCAACATTTAAATCGGTACGGTTTTGCTCAACACCTGTGGAGTAATCCGCACCCGACGTAAGGCCAAAGCTTAATTGTACACCACCAATCAGGTTGCCCGCAAGTTTATTTAACTGGTCGGATAACAAGCTGCTTACGCTGTTACGGATAGCGCCGTTTATGCCGGTACTTCCGCCTTCGCTTTGGAGTGGGTTATCACCGATGAAGTGACCCAGAACCAGCACGCCCAGTACTTGTTTATTCATCTCGTTAGGGTCCTGCCGAACCTGCGCTAAACGGTCATTAACAGTTTGAACAACGGTAGGCGATACCTCGTAGCTGCTATCAGGCAATATGATATCGAAACTGATATCGGGCTTTAATAATTGATTTTTTAAATTCAAATTCACATTGAATGGCAGCTTTTGTTTGTATTGGGTAGCGTTTACAGAGGTGTTATCGCCACCTAATTGTTGCTGCACCAAATCAATCGGTGGCACATTGGCTACGTAAACCGCGGTTAGGTTAATATTGGCGCTGGTGGGGTCGCCCGTCCATGTTATGGTACTTCCTTTTTTGAACAGGAAGGTACGTTTTACCGTAGCGTAAGCCAGGTTATATGATCCTGCCTCGACTGTATATATGCCTGTCAAATTAGTTTTTCCGCTTGGGTCGATACCGCCGTTCAGATGCGCTTCGCCTTGTATGTGTACCACATCTCCGTTAGAGGGGTCAACAACGATGGTGAACTTAGCAGCCTTACTAATGTTTACGGTCGCGCTTACATCAAGTCCTTTCAGGTTTGATTGTTTCAGCGAATCGAGTTTCTTTGCCAGCATAATAGAATCCAGCTTAGGCGCATTCTCATTAATCACCTCCACTACACCCTTACGGTCTTCAACTCCCGGGTCATTTTCCGGAAGAACAATGGTAAGATCTGTTTTATCATTCACGGTTAAAGTAGCATCAACAATAGGTTTATCTGTATTACCTGTTATGCTTACATCACTATTCAAATAAAGCTTGCCATAGTACATTTTATTATCAGCCTGAGTTGAGTTGATCACACGGAAATTGTCCATGTGTATCTTCATGCCAAATTTAAAGTCGGTGTAGTTAGTGGTATAGATAGAGCCGGTTACCACCGCCTTATTACCGGTAGAATCGACTAGTGTAAAATCGTTAAAACGAATGCCATCATTATTGAACGTGAGGCTTTCATTCGGAATACTGAAGTAGGAATTGAGCATAGACACGTTAAAGCCCACTTTATTAAAGTTAATATCACCCCGGACAGCAGGCGCAGCAGTAGTGCCGGTTATTTTCATATCCCCGGAAATAGCTCCCGTAGCCCGGCGGATGGCGCCGAAGCTAAAGCCTTCAACACTCTTCATATTCAGTGTGACGATATTCAGATCGAGATCAAAACGACTATTCGGTTGGGTATAGTAAATTCCTTTGAGGGTTACCTGGTTGCCTTTACCAGTAATATCTACATCGGCAGCATAAGCGTTAGCGGTTTGGTTATTTACTTTTAGGGCGATGTTGCCTACGGTATCACCTTTAAAGTTAAAGTCACCCACATTTAAAACTGCAGTAAATACCGGTGATTTTTGGAAGTTACTGATATGCGCGTCGCCATTAAGCACACCGCCAACCTGTAACGAATCCTGTTGGGCGAGGCGGGTCAATGTTTCAATTTTAAAGTTTTTAAAGTCGACCGTAATTGGCGCGTTGAAAGTTTGTGGGTTGCTGGTGATGCCTAAAGACTGGCCGGCATTGCTGATCACAAAATCCTTAGCCATTATACCTTTAGTACCGAATTGTAATGCATTGTCTGAGGCAACTGCCCACTCTGTATAATCAAGCAGCAAGCCATTTTGCAGGAAGCTAAACTGATACTCATTAGGTAAAGCACTGAACACACCTGCTATGCGGTAACGTTCTTTTTTAGTGGCATCGCGTACCTGTAAGCTCAGGTTTAGCTTGTTATTTTGGGCATTGCCTGAGATGCTGGTGTACAGTAAGTTAATAGACGAGCCAGCTTTAACATCATCAACGGTAATGGCATAGTTAAGCGCATTGTTGGCTGTATTAATATTTAGCTTTAAGTTATTGATGGTATTAGTGCCGTAAACAACTTTCGGCATAGAGCCATTTACTACGAGCGTACCTGCCTGGCTATCAAAATTACCCTTAATCAAGATAGGATCTAACTGTTTCAGATCAGGCGCGAATTGGGATACCAGCGGGGTTTTTACAACGTGTATGTCAAACTCAAAATTCTCAGGCGAGTATTTTACTACATGTTTGCCGGTGGCTAAACTGGTGTTATAATATTTGTTGATCAAATCCTGCATGGCTGGAGCAATCTCGGGCAATTTGTATTTACCGGCCATGTGGGCGGTAAGCATTGGCAGTTTTAATTTCAAAGTGCTGCTGTCAGCATTAGCGGTAGATAACAAGCTTACAGTATCAAGCTTTATGCGCTGGGTGCCATTTACCACTAATAAATCAGTCGCCTCGATATCAGCATTCAAATAATTCGGATCAGCGGTTGGAACTTTAGCTACAATTTTACCGTGGAAACGCATGGGGGTAGTTGAGAAATGCAGTTTTTGCATATCTATGCTATCCGCGTTCAACGTAGCATAAACTGAAGGGTATTTTTTGTTCATATTGGCCTTCGCATCAAGGCTGAAGTGAATGTTCGGATCCGTCATGAATACTTTGGCCGCGTAGGCACCATTATGAGCTGTTCCGCTCAGTTTCAAGCTATGATAAGTGTAGCCTTTTACATAGGCGCTCGCTACATCGCCATTAAATTTCAAACTCGCTGTTTTTGGGTTAAGCCCAGTGCCTGAAATGTTGGCCGAAAGCGTGATACTGCCTACAGTTTGCGGCTGCTTGGTTAATGCGCCAACATTTAAATTATTTGCCCTAATGTTGGCCGAATAGCTCGCGTTATTTTTATTACTGCCGTTTTTCATAGCGGCTGTCAAATCTACCGCGCCATAGCTGGTACGTAAATTCATTTTGGTGTTGAAGTTGCTGATGCCTCCTTTAAAAGTCCCTTTCAGGTTGATATTTTCCGGAATGCTAACGTTAGCCGGGATCATACCTTTTGAGGCGAGTGTATATATATCGGTGCGAGAGGTAGTAAAGTCGGCTATGTTAACATCAAAGGTGGCTTTATTTACATTTGGCAAGCCACGCATATTGGCAGATGCCTTTATATGCGTATTGCGTAAGCCGGTGATTTCCAAACTTGGAATGTGTAAATCGTCTACCTTACCAAATACGCGCCCGTTTATCCTGAATACTTCGTTAGGCGATACTTTACCGATCGAGCTGCTCATCGTCGGCATCAATATTAAAACATCTTTTAGTGAAACGCGGCTGCCATCTAAATTAGCATTCAAGTTTAATGCGCCTAAGTTGGTGCTTAACGACTCGATGGATGGGTAGCTTACCTGCAATTGTTTTTGAATAACGGTTTGGGGAGTTTCCAGATACAGATCATTCAAATAAGCATTCTTCGGCCCATAGAAGAACGCGGTGTGGAATTTCTTCAACTCCAGTCCGCTTTTTTCGGAGAAAGTGAACGAATTTATTTTGCCGGAAATTGTATCAGGATTGTATGATAAGCTTTCGAGATCCGCATTTAAATTATGGATATCCATGTGCGAAAAATCAAGTCCTTTAGGCAGGGCCTTTGTAGCGTTGTTATCGTATTTAATGTTGTCATTGCTAAAAGTGATCCTGTCCAGCGTAGCTGCCCAGCCTTTAGTGCTTGCAGCAGGTTTTGCAAGGGTATCCAGTTTTTTGATAGTTTTCACCACCTCTTTTTTAACATTTTGCGGCTGCGCGAAGGTTAGGACTGCCTTGGTGTCATCTAAATCAATAGATTTGATGCCGATGACCTGGTTGTTCAGGTCGATCTTTTTCATATCAACCAACAAACGGCCCAGATCTACCTTGGCGGTCATGGTTGGCGAACCGTAGTCAACATTAATCTTGGATATATCAACCGTACCTATATTAAGGAACATGCCTTGTGGGTGCGTTGTAGTTATTGGCACAACTGGGGGGGCCGCTTTTGGCGGAGGAACTGTAGTTTGAATGATCTTCGCGTTAAATCCCGAAAGGTTAACCTTCGGAATAGTAAATTTCATTTTATCCAGATCGAAAGTTGTGATCTTGGTATCAAAATGCCCCAGTAAAAACTTTACGTTATAGCCGGTGATGGCATCTTTATAAGCGATGTTGATCTTATTTAGAATAACCGTTTCAATCGATATCGTCATTGCGGAAGCGGTGTCCGTTGGTTTGGGAGCAACCTTTGTCGGGCTTGCAAAAGCCCGCATAATATAGTCAAAATTAAAAAGGCTATCCGGCCCGCGGCTTACCTTGGCCGTAATGCCATCCAGGTTTACTTCATTTATCTCTAACTTGTGGTGTAGCAGTTTTAGCATGCTTACATCTACTTCCAGTTTATCGCCGGCAATTAAGGTATCGCGTTTCTGATCCTCAAAATAAACCCCTTGCAAAACAATTGACTTTGGCAGGCCGATGCTGATATGATCTATCCGAACTTTGGTGTGAATTTTATTCTGTAAAAAAGTTACAGCTTTATTTTTAGCGAAGTTTTGTACGGCAGGTACCTGTATTAAAATAGCTACAAGCAGCACCAGGAATAGTACGCTTGCAATTATCCAAAGAATAGTTTTTAACGCTATAAGTCCAAATCGTTTCAAATTGTATAAATTTTCAAAGGTGAAGATTGTTGTTGCCTAAGTAATACAAATAGTGTGCTAAATACACCAGCCCCCTCAAAATCTCTCCCCTGTAGGGAAGACTTAAATTATTTGAGTCCTCCCTTCCGGGGAGGGTTGGGAGGGGCTAATACTTTTTTCAACACCGGGGGGTGAGCATTTGTTTTTTAATAACTTTGTATTTCGCCATAAAATTTACTAGTTTACCACTATGCCCGATTTTTCGCACTTACACGTACATACTCAATTTTCATTACTCGACGGTGCCGCCGATATAGGTAAACTATACAAAAAGGCCGCCGCCGATGGCATGAAAGCCCTGGCCATTACCGACCACGGCAATATGTTTGGTGCATTTAAATTTGTGGCCGAGGCGGGTAAACACAATGTAAAACCCATAGTAGGCTGCGAATTATATGTGGTTGAAGATCGGCACAAAAAACAATTCACCAAGGAGAAAAAGGACGTAAGGCATCACCAGCTTTTGCTTGCTAAAAATGCCGAGGGCTATAAGAACCTGGTAAAATTGTGTTCGTTGGGCTATATGGAAGGCCTTTACAGCAAATGGCCCCGTGTTGATAAGGAACTGATTTTAAAATACCACAAAGGCTTAATTGCTACTACCTGCTGTATAGGCGCATCGGTACCGCAAGCAATATTGCGTAAAACTGAAGATGAGGCCGAAGCGGAATTTAAATGGTGGCTGGATCTGTTTGGCGAAGATTATTACATCGAGCTGCAACGCCACGATATACCTGAGCAGCACACTGTAAATAATGTATTGCTTAAATACGCCAAGAAATATAATGTAAAAGTGATATGTTCAAATGATTCGCACTACGTGGATCAGCAGGACTCGAACGCGCATGATATTTTGTTGTGCGTGAATACCGGCGATATGCAAAGTACGCCCATCGCTACTGATGAAGAAGGCGGTAAGGGCTATCGATTCGGTTTCCCTAACGACCAGTTTTATTTTAAAACGCAATCGGAAATGGGCAAGCTGTTCCATGATTTGCCGGAATCATTAGATAATACCAATGAGATTGTAGATAAGGTAGATGTATTAAAGCTGAAGAGGGATATTTTACTGCCCAACTTCGTTATCCCGCCGGAGTTTAAGATACACAGCGACCTGACCCCTGATTCGGATACACTAAACCAATGGGAATACCTGAAGCACCTTACCTTTTTAGGCGCTAAAGACCGCTATGTAGATATATCGCCGGAGGCAGAAGAACGTATCAATTTTGAGCTGTTCACCATCCGTACTATGGGCTTTGCCGGCTACTTTTTAATTGTAGCCGATTTCATCAAAGCTGGCCGTGATATGGGTGTGTTTATTGGCCCGGGTCGTGGTTCGGCGGCGGGGTCGGTGGTGGCGTATTGTATCGGGATCACCAATATCGATCCGCTGAAATATAATTTGCTATTCGAAAGATTTTTGAACCCTGACCGTAAGTCGATGCCCGATATTGATACGGATTTTGACGATGCGGGCAGGCAAAAAGTTATTGACTATGTAGTTGAAAAATACGGTAAGAACCAGGTAGCGCAGATCATTACTTATGGTTCAATGGCGGCCCGTACCAGTATACAGGATGTGGGGCGTGTGCTGGATATGCCGTTATCTGAAGTAAACTTACTGAAGAAAATGGTGCCAGATACCTTGGGTATCACGCTGCAAGGCGCGATAGACCAGGTACCCGAACTACAAGCGATAGTTAAAGGGAATGACCTGCGGGCAACCGTTTTGCGCGAGGCGGGGAAACTGGAAGGGTCAATCCGTAATACGGGGGTGCATGCCGCCGGTATCATCATAGCCCCTTATGACATAACCGATATTGTGCCGGTAGCGGTTGCTAAAGACTCCGATCTGTTGGTTACCCAATACGACGGGCGGGTAATTGAGGATGCGGGCGTTATTAAGATGGACTTTTTGGGTTTAAAAACCCTGACCATTATTAAGGATGCGTTAAGGCTCATCAAACAAAACCATGGCGTTGTTATCGATATAGATTACATTCCGTTGGATGATGCCAAGACTTTTGAGCTTTACCAGAAAGGCGATACAAACGGCACGTTCCAGTTTGAAAGTGATGGGATGCAAATGTACCTGCGCGACTTGAAGCCGGATAAGTTTGAGGATCTGATTGCCATGAATGCGCTTTACCGCCCGGGGCCGATTGAATATATCCCGCTGTTTATTAAGCGTAAACATGGGTATGAACCGATAGCTTTTGATTTACCTGATATGGAGGAATATCTGGGCGAAACCTACGGTATTACCGTATACCAGGAACAGGTGATGCTTTTATCGCAAAAGCTGGCTGGCTTTAGTAAAGGCGATGCCGACGTTTTGCGTAAGGCGATGGGTAAAAAACAAATTGAGGTACTGAATAAAATGGAGGCCCAGTTTATGAGTGGCGCTACCGCTAAAGGTCACCCTAAAGATAAACTGACCAAGGTTTGGAACGATTGGAAAGCATTCGCGCAATACGCGTTCAATAAATCGCACTCTACCTGTTATGCTTTTGTGGCGTATCAAACCGCCTATTTAAAAGCCCATTACCCTAGCGAATATATGGCCGCGGTATTGAACAACCAGAACAACATGGAAAAGATAACCTTTTTTATGGATGAGTGCCGCCGAATGGGTGTGCATGTTTTGGGACCTGATGTAAATGAATCGGATTTGGCTTTCGCGGTGAACTCCAAAGGTGAAATTCGGTTTGGTTTGACAGGCGTGAAAGGCGTAGGCGATAAAGCGGTTGAAAGTATTATTGAAGAGCGCAACGAGCGTGGGCCATATAAATCTGTTTATGATTTCGCGCAGCGATCAAATACCCGCAGCGTTAACCGGAAATCATATGAAAACCTGATCTATGGCGGTGCTTTTGATGCTATGGGATTGAACCGTGCGCAGTTCTTCGCCAAAACAGAGAACGGTATTTTAACAGGTGTAGAGCGTTTAATAAAATATGCCAACGATTACCAGAATACGCAAAGCAGTAACCAATCTTCTTTATTTGGTGGTTCGGTAGCTTCGTATGTTCCGGAGCCAAGTATGCCGGAGGCGGATGAGTGGCCGCTGATTGAGAAGCTGAAATTTGAGAAGGATGTAATCGGTATTTACCTTACCGGGCACCCGCTGGATAACTTTAAGCTGGAGATGGAGCGCTATTGCAACACCAACATCAGCGATCTGAAAAATATGCAGAAAGCCCGTAGCGGTGAGGGTGGTGAGGAGATCATGAACGCGTTTAATGAACTGCGCAAGCGTGGTGATATTCGTGTGGGGGGCCTGGTATCAGGTGTTCAGCATAAAATGACTAAAAACGGTAAGCCATTCGGGACATTTGTGTTGGAGGATTACAAGGAATCATATGAATTCGCGCTATTTGGCGAGGATTATATGAAATTCAGGTATTTGTTGGTTGATGGTTATTTCCTGCATATTAAAGGCATCATCGAAGAGAAATTCAGGCAGAAGGATAACTGGGACATGAAGATTTTGAACATGAGTCCGTTATCAGAAATGCGCGATAAGCTGACGAAATCGCTTACGGTTTGTGTTGACCTACAGTTGTTAAATGAGCAGTTAATGAATAACATTCAGCAGGTGATTGATGTGAATATAGAGAAGTACCCGGTTAAAAATTGCTCGGTAAGGTTTTTAGTGAAGGATAGGGAGGATACGATTGTGCTGGAAGCGATTTCTAAGAGCTTGAAGGTTAACCCGAGTGATGATTTGATGGCTGATATTTTTAATATTACGAATGTGCAACCGGTGTTGAATTCGTAATTTTCATACTTGTTATTCTGAATAGAACGGAGAATGTAAGGTGGTTTACTGCGGATAGATGCTTCGTTCCTCAGCAGAAATATTCTTGTTTTAATAAGTTATTCTGTTCCGCTCATTGCCGCGGGGGCTACTACTTTTTTCTTGATAAAAAAGGCAGCAAAAAATCAAGACGGAAAAAACCTTCTGCCCGCTGGGCCAGCTCCCGGCCCGGTTTTCCGTCGGACGTTTGCGCTCGGTATCATTTCAAATATTAGAGGAGAATAACAGCTAAACAAAAAAGCTGCCGCTCATTCATAGCGACAGCTTTTCTATTTAAAGGTATTATGAGAAAGATTTTATGATTTAATAAACTCTAGTAGATCCTTATTTATGGTTGCAGCCTCGGTGGCGGGCATCCCGTGAGGAAAACCCGGATAGGAAATCAGTTTGCCGTTTTTTAGTAGTTTTACTGACTTTGCCCCCGAAATAGGGAATGGAACAATCTGATCATCTTCGCCATGTAAAACAAGTACGGGGATATCTAAGCTTTTCAGGTCTTCTGTAAAATCTGTTTCCGAAAAAGCCTTGATCCCTTCAACATGTGCTTTTACACCACCCATCATTCCCTGGCGCCACCAGTTTTTTCTGATACCTACTGATATTTTTGCACCCTCGCGGTTATAGCCATAAAAAGGGATAGTGAAATCCTCATAATATTGCGCCCTGTTGAAGGAAGTTCCCTCACGGATCTCATCGAAAACCGACATTGGAACACCATCCGGATTAGTAGCGGATTGCACCATGATCGGTGTAACTGCGCTAATCAGCACCGCCTTAGCAACACGGCCTTTGCCGTATTTAGCGGCATAATGGATAACCTCGCCACCGCCTGTGGAGTGGCCGATATGGATGGCATCTTTCAAATTAAGGAATGTAGTAAGCTCGGCAACATCAGACGCGTAGGTGTCCATGTCGTGGCCTTCGGATGCCTGGCCCGACCTTCCATGTCCCCGGCGGTCATGGGCGATAACCCGGTAACCATGCTGCAGGAAAAACATCATTTGCGCGTCCCAGTCGTCACCAGATAATGGCCAGCCGTGATGGAAAACAATTGGTTGCCCGGTTCCCCAGTCTTTATAATAAATCTCTGTTCCGTCTTTTACTTTAATTGTGCTCATAGGTGTGTGATTTTTGAATGATAAATGTGTTTTTATTTTTCTTTCGAATAGTTTAGGGGAGGAAACCTAAAATTAGGAAATAAAAAGTTGATATATAAATATCATACCGTCAAAAAAATAGATCGATTATTAACAAACGTTGGTTACCGCATGCAAATGCAGATGTATAAATGGCAATAAGAGAAATTTTCTATTGGTTGCTTCGCAAAGTAATTCTCGTTAGCCAAGATATTCTGTCCCGCTCATTGCCGCGGAGGCTACTACTTTTTTCTTGATAAAAAGGTAGCAAAAAATCAAGACAGAAAAAACCTTCTGCCCACTGCCCAGAACCTGGCCCGGTTTTCTGTCAGGCTTTTGCGCACATTGTTTTCTCATTCACCTGCCACACTAATAGAAAGAAGTATGCTTCGATGGCAATGTTTTTGGCTACAACAATAGTCGATTCGGCTACGTTTGGCCTTTTGGTTGTGTGCAACTTTGTGTCATCAAACCAAAAGAAAAATGAAGATCATAGTAACAGGTTCATTAGGACACATTAGCAAGCCATTAACAGAAAAATTACTGGCTAAAGGGCATGCGGTTACGGTTGTTAGCAGTAATCCCGACAAGAAAAAAGAAATTGAGACATTGGGTGCCAAAGCAGCTATAGGTACGCTTGCCGATGTTGATTTTTTGACAGATACCTTTACCGGCGCGGATGCGGTATATACCTTGGTGCCGCCTAATTACGCGGCCCCGGATATGATGGCTTACTGTCGTGAAACGGGTGAAAACTTTGCCGAGGCAATTGAAAAATCGGGGGTTAAGCGGGTGGTGCATTTGAGCAGCATCGGGGCCCATATGGAGAAAGGTTCGGGATTGATCCTGGCGCACAGACAGGTGGAAGATATTTTTGAAAAAGAGCTTCCGGATGTAGCGATCACTTATATGAGACCGTCGGGATTTTATTATAACCTGCTGGGTTTTATACCGGGGATAAAGGCTGCCGGTGTAATTGTGGCGAATTATGGCGCGGACGATATGCTGATTTGGGTTGCACCTGTCGATATCGCATCGGCTGTGGCTGAGGAGCTGGAAACGCCTGCTACAGGTCACAAAGTACGTTATGTGGCAAGCGATGAACTTACAGGTAATGAAACCGCTCGTATTTTGGGTGAGGCGATCGGTAAGCCTGATTTAAAATGGGTATTGGTATCGGACGAGGAAAGGCAGCAACAACTGGAATCCTTTGGTTTAAGTACAGCTATGGCGCATGGATTAGTGGAGATGTTTTCGGCTCAGCATAATGGTACTTTGGCTGAAGATTTTTACCGCCATTGGCCTAAAGTGATGGGTAAAGTGAAAATGGCGGATTACGCGAAAGAATTCGCGACTATCTACCATCAAAAATAACTATATTGGATCATGGCAAATACGCAACCTCTCCGGATCAAAACCATCAGCGAATATCACCAGATCATGGGGCTGCCGAAACCGGAGCACCCGCTGATCAGCGTGATCGATTTTGACCTGATCAAGCGATTGCCGATGGATGAATCGATCAACATTATGTTTGATTTTTATTCCATCTCGCTGAAGCGGAATTTTAACGGTAAAATGAAATATGGGCAGCAGGTGTATGACTTTGATGAGGGGATCATGTTCTTTATTTCGCCGGGGCAGGTATTTGGGATGGAGATTGATAAAGGCACACATTTAAAGCATTCGGGGTGGCTGCTGCTCATCCATCCTGATTTTTTGTGGAATACGCCGTTTGCCAAAACCATTAAACAGTACGAGTTTTTTAGCTATTCGGTGCATGAGGCCTTGTTTTTGTCGGATAAAGAAGAGGCGACGATTATTGGCATGATGCAGAGTATGGAGCAGGAGTATAAGTCGAACATTGATAAGTTTAGCCAGACGATCATCATCGCGCAGTTGGAATTACTCCTTTCTTATGCGGAGCGCTTTTACCAGCGACAATTCATCACCCGCAAAATAGCTAATCATCAAATACTTGATCGACTGGAACAAATTTTGACCGAATATTTCAACAGCGATAATTTATTGAAGAGAGGTTTGCCTACGGTACAATACATCGCGGATACATTAAATATATCGCCAAGTTATTTAAGTGGATCGCTTAAAATGCTGACGGGCCAAAGCACCCAACAGCATATACACGATAAGTTGATTGATAAAGCGAAAGAGAAGTTATCTACCACCAGTTTATCAGTTAGCGAGATTGCTTATGAGTTGGGGTTTGAGCATCCGCAATCGTTTAGCAAGTTGTTTAAAACGAAAACTGAGTTATCACCTTTGGAGTTTAGAGCGTCGTTTAATTGATTGTGTTGCTTTGATCAGACTAAATAATTTGTCATTCTGAGGAACGAAGAATCTTCTGAACCTGCATTGTTCGCTTGCAAAACGAAGAAGATTCTTCGTTCCTCAGAATGACAAATTCTCGTTTAAATGAGATGTTCCGTCCGCTCATTGCCGCGGGGGCTAGTTCTTTTGTCTTGACACAAAAGAACCAAAAAGTCAGGACGGAAAAAACCTTCTGCCCGCAAGGCCTGCTCCCGGCCCGGTTTTCCGTCGGGCCTTTGCGCTCATTTTAGTTTTTTGTCAATGATAAGATTTAGGCATTCATAAAGAACCTAAAAATGTTGAATCACTCCAATAACGTTTTGCTGGTTGGCGCTGTTTCACTATGCGATGAAATAGGGTAAAAACAGATGAAATTCGTTGCTTTTTTGATGTTTTTCGATCGTTTTTTAGTTGATTTTGGATGTTTTTTGGTCGATTTTGACGCTTTTTTAGCTTAAAATGAGCCTTTTTTTGGCTGAAAATCAATCTAAAAAGCCTGCTTTTGGTATGTTTTAGGGCTTTTTTGGGGTTAAAAGTGTATCAACTGTGCCAAGTGTTCCACTTTGTTTCCTGGTACACCTAGCTTTTATTTGCCGCTAATAGCTCTTTAATTTTCTCATTTCCGCGAACAGCTTTCAGGCCTTCTTCATAGCCGATCATAAAAATATCGTCGGCAGCGTCAGTATCGAATATGCCGTAGCCGCCGAGATCCTGGGGTTCAATTACTACGTCACACAGCAGCTTATGCGTGTTTAAGCTGGAATTAATGGAGATCATTGCCGCACGGTCTATCATATTGGCGAATGATTTGATCTCGGTAACGATTGGCAAATGGTTGCAGGACGAGCCAATGATGAAGTCGCAGTTGCCTACCAGCGGGTCAACCGGGAAGTTATTGAGTATACCACCATCCACATACATGTGATCACTGATCATTATTGGTTTAAATATGCCGGGCAGGCAACAGGATGCTAAAATTGCTATATCCAGCTCGCCTTCGGTAAAGTAAACGAGTCGGCTCTCGCCTAAATCTACGGAAGAGATAGTTACCTTTATATTAAGCTCCTTGAAGGTATTATGCGGGATATATTTTTTGATCAATGAACTTACATTCATAATAGAAACCAAACCTGTGCTGCCCAGCGCAGGGCGCAGCAGCTTAAGCAGTTTAGCGTCTTTAATAACCTGGAGTATTTCCCTCGGTTGCATACCCGCCGCGAAAAAAGCCCCGGCAACCGCCCCGGCACTGGTGCCTGAGATATGTGAGAATTGTATACCGTGATCGGTAAGAGCCTGTATCACACCCAAATGCGCAACACCCCTCACGCCACCTCCTGAGAGCGCTAATCCTACTTTTTTTACTCCCTTGGCCTCGATACTTGTGTTCATATAATCGCTATTTCAATTCATCCAAAACCCTGAATATCTTGGCTTTGATATCTTTTCCTGATCCGTTATAGTTGTTTACCATGATAGAGAAGCATAGTTGCTTGCCATCATGTGTTTGGTAACCTGCATAGTTAAGCACGTTGTTGATACTGCCGCTTTTCATGTGTATATCGTTGTAGATGGGTAGGCTCTCATAAAAATCATGATACCAGGGCGCTTTAGTAGCCGATAGCAATATAGTAGCCATGGTGCGGGTGGTTACACGATCACCGGGGGACAGTCCCGAGCCATCAAATACGTTTAATGAGTTTGGGTCGATACCGCGCTGTTTCCAGAAATCCTGCAATATCTTAACGCCATTTGAAGTAGATGATTGTTTACCGGCTTTCCAAACAATCGTTCTGAGTAATTGCTCGGCATATAAGTTAATGCTCTTCTGGTTGGTCCAGTAGATGATCTTGCTGAGTTCGGGCGAGGATATGGTTAAAATATTTTGGCTTGCTATTGGTATAACTTCTCCTTTGGCCATTAGGGTAGAGGTTGATTCGGTTACGCCTGAAACGGAAATACCCAATTGTTTCAGTGTATCAGCCAAACGAAAAGCCGCATCATAAGCAGGGTCGGGTAGTGCCAGGGCGATGCTTTTTTTGGTTTGATCTTCGGCATAAGTACCGCGTAAGTATACTACATTACCATTTAACGGCAGATAAGCATAGGATTGGTCGCCGGTATGGGCGGGAGCGTTAAGTAACTCACTTTTAAACTTAAGATAAGGCATTGGAGGGACGGTGCGAGATACGGTGATTTGAGTGCCAATCTCGCCGGTATGCAGTTTAACATCGTACTGGTTCTCGCGCCAGCAAAGGCCGGATGTGCCTGCGCCGTAGTAGTTGCCCATATCCTGATATATCCAGCCATCGGGGATAGACTGTGATCCGAATATTGAATCATCGCCAATAACCCTTCCGTTTATTTTTTTTATTCCCGCTTTGCGGATGGCATCAACCATTAAAGTTAAAATGTGCTCTTCCTTGCTGCTTTCATAGCGCCAACTGCCCAGGGTTGGATCGCCGGAACCTCTGATAATGATGTCACCGTTCAATGTACCGTCGGTAATTGATCCACTATAACCAAAAGTCGTTTGATATTTGAAATCTGCCCCCAAAACATTGAATGCTGTAATGGTGGTAATGGTTTTCATGGTAGAAGCAGGAGCCAAACCCATACTGGGATTAGCAGAAAATACTTCTTTACCACTGTTTACGTCTAATACCGTTAACGATATGGAAGCATATTGGCACTGGTTATCCGCCTGCAACCTGTTTACGGCCGCCTGTAATTTTTGCTGAAGGGATTGCGCGGGGGCATATCCCGCTATAAATAAAAAAAAACTAAGCGTTAGTAATTGTGGTATCCTCATGCTTCACGTTGCGTTGCGATATATAATAGATAGGAATGCCTATCAATACAATAATCAAACCAGGCCATGTAAATTGTGGCTTATATTTTATTAATAACGCGCAAAAGCTTAATCCCATTACAATATAAATAGCAGGCAGCACCGGGTAACCGAAGGCTTTGTATGGGCGCTCAGCATCAGGGTGCTTAACCCTTAATATATAAATGCCAATAATGGTGAGTACGTAAAAAAGTACAACTACAAAGGAAATCATATCAAGCAGATCGCCATATTTACCGCTTAAGCATAATATTCCGGCAACTATACATTGCAACCACAAGCCAAATTCTGGCACGGAAAATTTGTTTAATTCACCTGTACGTTTAAAAAATAGGCCGTCTTTAGCCATAGTATAGTAAACACGCGCGCCTGACAATATCAACCCGTTATTACACCCAAACGTTGAGATCATAATCATCAGCGCGATTATTATAGTACCAACATTACCAAATATGGCGTGCGAAGCAGATACGGCAACACGATCTTTTGCAGCGGTGGCAATATCGTGCAAGGGTAATACTGCTGTATAAACAAAGTTGGCCGATACATAGATTATGGTAACGATCATCGTACCTAAAAAAAGACTTAGCGCGATATTTCTTTTGGGGTTGCGCATTTCGCCTGCTATAAAGGTCACGTTATTCCAGGCGTCGCTACTGAATATAGAACCTACCATCGCGGCAGCCACAGCACCTAATGCCGCGCCTACAGTATATTGTGAAAATGTGCCGTCAGTATTTAGTTTTTGCAGATGCCATGCATTAGTCCAGTTAGCATGCCATACATCTCCTTTCAACATAATAAAGCCGAAGATGATCAACCCAAACAGACTAAATAATTTGGTTAGCGTGAATGTATTCTGAATGATTTTACCGCTTTTAACACCGCGGGTATTAATAAAAGTTAGTAATATGATTAGTAAGATTGAAACTACCTGAGCCGCGCTTATTGTAAAGAACTTAGCAGCGCCCGCATCATCAACCCCGGTTTGTAATTTCCATAGAATGTTGTCTTCGCTAAAAGCTGGTATCAAATAAGCCGTAAATTTTGAAAACGCCACACCCACTGCCGCAATAGTCCCGGTTTGTATCACCGCGAAAAAACTCCAGCCGTATAAAAAGGCTATTAGCTTGTTGTAGGCTTCTTTTAAATAAACATATTGGCCGCCTGCTTTTGGGTACATGGCACTTAATTCGCCATAACTTAAGGCTGCGGTTAATGTCATAAAACCGGTAAGCGCCCAAACTACAATTAACCATCCGGCCGAACCAACATTGCGAATAATATCAGCACTCACAATAAATATGCCCGAGCCTATCATTGATCCTGCCACGATCATGGTGCCGTCAAGCAGTCCGAGGGAATGTTTTAATTTGGGCTCAGTAGATTTTTCGGTCATAAAATGCGGTTAGTTTTGCGGGTTAAGATAGTGATAAAGTCGTAAATTAAGATACTGTTCGTTTATACAAATTACAACAAATAGATTTAGTTTTATCTACCATAACAAAATCGATAACTGTCTATATAACGCTTAAAATCAGTATAAAAACAATTGAGCTTTCCTTTTGTAAATAAATTAATTTGCTAATTTGCAGTCCAATATATAAACCAGTACTAACCAAATACATTTAATAAACTAAAATTCTAACATGGACTTTTTGTACACTAATTTAATTTACCTGATACCCGTTTTTGGGCTGATTGGGATTGCAGTGATGGCTGTTAAAGCCGCGTGGGTTACTAAACAGGATGCGGGCGATGGGGATATGGCGCAACTGGCAGGCTACATTGCCGATGGCGCGATGGCTTTTTTACGTGCTGAGTGGAAAGTGCTAAGCTATTTTGTTATTGTTGCAGGTATATTACTTGCGTATTCGGGCACAACGGTGCATACATCAAGCCCGGTTATCGCTATATCATTTATAGTTGGGGCATTCCTTTCGGCGTTTGCCGGATTTTTGGGGATGCGTATAGCTACCAAAGCTAATGTACGTACCACGCAAGCGGCCCGTACAAGTCTGGCTCAAGCTTTAAAAGTATCGTTTACAGGTGGTACTGTTATGGGTTTAGGTGTTGCCGGCTTAGCAATTATAGGTTTGGGTTCATTATTCATCGTTTTCTTTACCATCTATGTTAAAAACACTGGTGGCGATGTAAATGGCGAGGCGATGGCTAAAGCATTAGATGTTTTGGCAGGATTCTCGTTAGGTGCCGAGTCAATCGCGTTATTTGCCCGTGTAGGTGGCGGTATATATACTAAGGCTGCCGACGTAGGTGCGGATTTAGTGGGTAAGGTTGAAGCTGGTATCCCCGAGGATGATGTACGTAACCCTGCAACTATTGCCGATAATGTTGGTGATAACGTAGGCGACGTAGCGGGTATGGGTGCCGATTTATTCGGGTCGTACGTAGCTACCATGCTGGCAACTATGGTTTTGGGTCGCGAAATTGTATCGCATGATAGCTTTGGCGGCATAGCCCCGGTTTTATTACCCATGGTGATCGCGGGCTTAGGTTTGATATTTTCAATAGTAGGCGCGTCTTTTGTAAAAATTAAAAGTGAAACTTCCAGTGTACAAAAGGCCCTTAACATAGGTAACTGGACATCAATCATATTAACAGCTATCGCAACCATATTTTTGGTAAACTGGATGCTTCCAAACGATACTTTTCACATGCTAAGAGATGAACTTCCGGGCGGTGGTCTAAAAGAGGGATCATTAGAATTTACCAAAACCGGTGTTATCTACTCTATAATGGTTGGTTTGGTAGTTGGAACTTTAATGTCGATGATAACCGAATATTATACCGCGATGGGTAAACGCCCGGTATTAGGAATTATTCGTCAGTCGTCAACAGGGCACGCTACCAACATAATCGCTGGTTTGGCTGTAGGTATGGAATCAACTGTATTGCCAATTTTAGTATTGGCTGCAGGTATTTATGGTTCATACCATTTCGCGGGTTTATATGGCGTGGCTATTGCTGCAGCGGGTATGATGTCAACTACAGCCATGCAGTTAGCTATTGATGCTTTTGGTCCGATTGCTGATAACGCGGGTGGTATTGCCGAAATGAGTCGCCTCCCCGAAGAAGTACGTCATCGTACAGATAATTTAGATGCCGTAGGTAACACTACCGCGGCTACAGGTAAAGGTTTTGCCATTGCTTCGGCGGCGTTAACTTCACTGGCTTTATTTGCAGCCTTTGTGGGTGTGGCAGGCATTGAACATATTGATATTTACAAAGCAGATGTATTAGCCGGCTTATTTGTTGGCGGCATGATCCCGTTTATATTCTCGGCATTATGTATTTCGGCAGTAGGACGTGCGGCGATGGCGATGGTAGAAGAGGTTCGCCGTCAGTTCCGCGAGATCCCGGGTATTATGGAATACAAAGCCAAGCCTGAGTACGAAAAATGCGTAGCCATATCAACTAAAGCTTCTATTCGCGAAATGGTTGCTCCTGGCTTGATCGCTTTGATCTCTCCGATCATTGTAGGGTTCATTTTCGGCCCTGAAGTTTTGGGTGGGATGTTAGCAGGTGTTACCGTGTCAGGTGTGTTAATGGGTATATTCCAGAGTAACGCAGGTGGTGCATGGGATAACGCTAAAAAATCATTTGAAAAGGGCGTAGAGATCAATGGTGAGATGTATTATAAAAAATCAGAACCACATAAAGCATCCGTAACAGGTGATACTGTTGGTGATCCGTTTAAAGATACTTCTGGCCCGTCAATGAACATTCTGATCAAATTAATGTCGATCGTATCGCTGGTAATTGCTCCGCATTTACATAAGGACTTAAATCACAGCCCTCGTTTACAAAGGGAAATTCATATCCAGTCAATGGTTATGCCCGCGAAACCGGTTGTTAAAAACAAAATTTAATATCGCAATAACCTAAACAAAATCGAAGAGGGACGCTGAAAAGCATCCCTCTTTTTTTGTTGGATGTCATTGGGTTCTCACAATAATAGGAGCGACTGGATTGGTACGTTGATTTTGAGTAATTTTATTCTATCCAACTTGTCATTTCGAACGCTAGTGAGAAATCTTCTTCGATATGCGTAGGCCGCTTTACAGCTCGAAGAAGATTTCTCCTCGTACCTCGTTCGAAATGACATCTAAAAGAAAGAAACACCATTGAACACCGCCCGCCCCCCAAAAAATAAAAAACCAGAACCCACAAGCTTTAAGGAGCGCATTGAAGCATTGCGCAACTTGCCTGCGTTTTTCAAGTTAGTATGGCAAACCAGTCCGTGGATGACTGTTGTTAATTCCGTACTGCGTATTTTGAAATCTGCTATGCCTTTAGGCTTATTATATATCGGCAAACTAATCATTGATCAGGTAATTTCCATTGCCCATAAGCATGGTGCCGATACCCATCATTTATGGAAATTGGTTGCGGCTGAGTTTGCATTGGCTATTTTCTCTGATGCATTATCCCGCGCTATTACTTTGATGGATAGCTTGCTGGGTGATCTGTTTAATAACCATACCTCGGTAAAGCTAATGGCGCATGCCGCTACACTTGATTTGGATCAATTTGAGGACGCTATCTTTTATGATAAATTGGAACGTGCAAGACAGCAGACAGTAGGACGAACTATATTACTCTCACAAGTAATGAGCCAAGTGCAGGATCTGATAACGATGGGCTTTTTGGCGGTAGGCTTAATGGCATTTAATCCATGGTTGATTGTTTTATTGCTGATCGCGATTATACCCGCTTTTTTGGGTGAATCTCATTTTAACGATCAAAGCTATGCATTAACCCGTGGTCAAACGCCAGAACGCCGTGAACTGGACTATATCCGCTACCTCGGTGCCAGCGATGAAACGGCCAAGGAAGTTAAGATATTCGACCTTTCAGGATTTATCATTGAACGCTTTAAACTGCTTTCGGATAAATTTTACTTCGATAATAAACGATTGTCGATCAAACGTTCATTGTGGGGCACATTCTTCGCGATGCTGGGAAGTATAGGGTACTACGCAGCCTATGTGATTATCATTATTAAAACCATTGATGGTACTGTTACTATAGGTAATTTAGTTTTCCTTGCGGGGTCTTTCCGTCAGTTACGGAGTTTGTTAGAAGGGATTTTAACCCGCTTTACCGCTGTATCACAAGGCGCGATTTATTTGAGTGATTTCTTTGAGTTCTTTGAAATCCAGCCTAAAATAAAATTACCTGACAACCCGATTCCGTTTCCGAAAATTATTAAGCAAGGCTTTACTTTTGAGAATGTTGGTTTTCGCTACGTCAATTCTGAACGTTGGGCAAACAGGCACTTAACCTTCACCCTGCATCCAGGCGAAAAACTGGCATTGGTAGGAGAGAATGGTGCAGGCAAAACCACACTGGTAAAACTATTGGCCCGCCTATATGACCCATCGGAAGGTAGAATCTTATTGGATGGTATTGACCTGAAAGAATATGATCTTGCCGATCTGCGCTTAAACGTCGGCATTATTTTCCAGGATTATCTACGCTACCAAATGAGTTTCGCTCAAAATATCGCTGTCGGGAATATCAACGAAAAAGAAAATCGCCCATTAATTGAATCATCCGCCCGCCAAAGCCTTGCTGATGTGTTGGCTGCCAAATTACCTGCCGCTTACGACCAGCAATTAGGCAAACGTTTTGCCGATGGTGTTGAATTATCCGGTGGTGAATGGCAAAAAGTAGCATTAGCACGCGCCTATATGCGTGACGCGCAATTATTGATTTTAGATGAGCCAACATCAGCCTTAGATGCCCGTGCGGAGTACAATGTTTTTGAACGCTTTGCAGAGTTAACTAAAGGAAAATCAGCAGTACTTATCTCGCATCGTTTCAGCACCGTACGCATGGCAGATAGGATTTTAGTATTAGATAAAGGCGAATTAATAGAAATTGGCAGCCACGAAGAACTGCTCATTAAAGGTGGTCGCTACGCTGAACTATTCGACCTACAGGCAATGGGGTACCGTTAGTGATTATTATTAAACAAACTGCTCAATAATTTGCTGTAACTGCTTTGCCTGTACTACGCCACTCTGGCGCCACTTGGTTTGCCCGTTTTTAAATACAATAAGTGTTGGCACTCCCTGAACCTTATATTCGCTTGCAGCTGAAGGGTTTTTGTCTACGTCTATTTTTAAGATGGTTACTTTATCGCCCATATTATCTTTCAGTTGTTTCAAAATGGGTGGCATCATTTTGCATGGCCCGCACCACTCTGCCGAAAAATCTACCAAAACTGGTTTGTCTGATGTTATTAACTCTTTAAAATTTGCCATTTTGTTGTTCCTCAATAATAATAACAACCGTAGCAGCAATACGTTTTAATTATTCTGCAGTTCATTCTGCATTAAGCTCCATTTATGTATAATCGATTTTAGCCTGTCAATTGTAAAAGGTTTGCTTAAAAAGTCTTTCATTCCTGCTTCACGGCATTCCGCTTCATTTTCACTCAATACGTTGGCTGTCATGGCAATAATAGGAGGGGTATTTTCGCCATATTTCTCAATAATATGTCTGGTCGACTGTAAACCGTCCATTACAGGCATTTGTATATCCATAAATATAAGGTCGTAATTTTTTTCAGCAACCATGTCTAATGCTATTTGTCCATTGTCAGCAAAATCAATCTTATAACCTATTTTTTCAAATATCCTACCTGCTACCAGTTGGTTCATTTTGTTGTCTTCTACCAATAAAATAGCTAAAGGTTTTTTTACAAAATCAGCCTGTTCATAATAAACAGGTACATCTTTCGCCACACTCTCGGCAATGGTAAGTGGCAAACTAAAACTAAATATTGATCCTTGTGACTCCTTGCTTTCTACCCAAAGTCTGCCACCCATCATTTCCACAATTTTTTTACAGATTGATAAACCCAGCCCCGTGCCACCGTATTTACGTAGAGCAGTACTATTAACTTGCGTAAATGGTTTAAATAGTTGCGTGATCGCCTCTTCGCTAATACCTATACCACTATCACTTATCTGGAATTTAACTTCCTGCATATCCAGGCGATTGCGGGTTACTATAACTTTTAACTCGACAAATCCTTTATCGGTAAATTTTATGGCATTACCTATCAGGTTTACTAAAATTTGCTGCAAGCGGCTTTCATCTATATTTACAAAATCAGCTAATCGGTTATCAATGGCGTATTCCAATATTAAATTTTTATTGGCTATCCCTGGCCGGCAAATGCCAATTACTGTTTTTACACATTCACGTATATCAACCGTTGTGGGTATAATTACCAGCCTGTCAGCCTCAATTTTTGATAGATCAAGTATATCACTAATGATATTAAGTAATAAACTGCTGCTTGTATTTAAGGTTTGGAGTAACTCCTGCTGACCCGGCAATAATTCCGAACTGGATAATAATTGCGCCGTGCCAATTATTCCGTTTAAAGGTGTGCGGATTTCATGGCTCATATTTGCCAGAAAGTTTGATTTAGCAAACGTGGCAGCTTCGGCCTGATCTTTAGCAGTTGATAATTCTATTTGTGATGATCGCAATTCTTCGCGCTGTTTAACCAATAAAAACTTGTCATTTTCGTGGCTTTTCTTCAATACGCTCAGCAATAGGCCTATTATCAATATATCCATTACTGCTGATGTAATAATATCAGTTTCTTTTTTGGTAAGTGTTGAGGGTAGGGAAACTAAATGCGGGTAAAGCTTTTCGGTAAAAAAACAACCTAAAAACAGCGCGATTATTACACCTATAAAAAAAAAATGGTATTTGCGTTGAAGCAGAATAATGATCAATGAAATTAAAAAAATACCCTCCTGTGGGGTCGACCCTTCTACACCGCCGTTAAAAAACCAACCGGGTATAAATAATAATATTCCTACAGTAACATAGGCTAAGACGGTGTTTTCCTGATAGCCCACATAGCGGCTACGGTAGTATGCAAAGCTGGATAATATTCCTACTAATGTAATTGTGATATCTAAATAAATGCTGTATCCTAATATAATATTGATGATAAAAGATAACAGCATATAAAAGCTGATAATTAAAGCAACAGCGTTAAAAAGTTTATTTTCTAACGTGATTTCCGGGTCATCATACCCTATTAAAAGCTTTAATTTGTTCATTAATTACTCACTAGGTTTATCAGTATTAGGTTTAGCAATGTAATTATAAGCAAAAAGCATTAATTACAATTATTTATTAAATAATGGTCAGTTATCTATTTAAATGGTCGACATACTATTCAAGTTGTAATCGTTTGAAGATGGATTGTGCTGATTCCAATCTTCCAGGTCTATTAATCCTGGCTGAGTATGGTAATGTTTATCGCTAATTGGGCATTTTACAATGTAAGCACCCTCATTTATTAAGGCAATAATCGGGCGCGCACCACACTCTTTGCAACGCTTTACATAAATATTTTTTGGAATATTAACATAGCCCTTCATAACGCTTATTACGAATATGGAATTGAATAAGTTGTCGTTAAATAATTAATTAACTATTAGGAAATATAAAAGCTGTTAATTATTAAGCGATTAAAGATATAATGCTTAGAAATGAAAATTGTTTACAACATAATAAGCTTGCCCTGCTCCGGGAAGATAAGATTTAACTTAAGGTTATTTTCAGCCTGAAGCTGTGCTTTGAGTTTGTTTATGTTTAATTGTGGAGGTTTAACGTGTATAATAATGATGTTAAGCCCTTTTAATTGGTTTTTGCTTGTTAAGTCTGCCAAATTATTCATTTCATTCATTAACCAATGAGGGGTTAAATGTCCAAATAATGTTTTATCCGGTTGTTCATTCGGGAAGGATGTTTCAATCATTATTGCCTTTAATTTATTTGCTTTGATAAGCGGAGCAATAGCCAACCACAAATTATGCAGGTTGTGGCTTTTCTCAATCTCATCGGGGCCGGTATCGCCCAGATATAAAATGTAGGCATCATTACTTCCAATCAAAAAAGCAGTACTTGTTAGGTTAGAATGGCTTAAGGGAAATGCGCGCACTGTCATCGCCGTGTTTCTTATGGCGGTAATGCTATCAGGTATAAGCACCTCATAATGATATTTCTTTATTTGTGGCGCTTCGCCTTCATCTGCAAAATTGGCCCAACTTTCCCAGGTAAAATAATCCTTTTGAATGGTTTTTATGCAACTGGCCAAAGCATAAATATTTTTGGCCGTATCATCAGGCGAATTGATAATTAGTCCCGCTATATGATCTAAATGGGCATGAGATATAAAATAATCTTTAATATATCCGCGCAACACTTGTTCGGCAGGTATATTAAATACACCGTTGCTTATGGCTTTTTCAATACCGTAGTGTAGTGTGCCGGCATCAAGGCAAATGTAATTATTGGTACCCGTTGCGGCTACCATATAGGCCGATAGGTTACTTTCATCAATACCACCTTTTACACCAAGCGGGACAATTTTAAATGATGCTGCTGGTTTAATTTGCGCATGAGCGGTAATTGCAAATACAAATAAAAAAACGACTACAAGGACGGTTTTGGTACGAAACATATTTGAATAATATTTTTTATTTAATTTTGGCCGATTATGAAAATCAGTCAAATTGCGGCAAAAGCTGTTGTACGCGTATTTCTTTTGCTTTTGCTTATCTCTACCGTTCCTTTTTTAGAGGGGAACAACCCAAAGTTACAAAACTTCCAGTTTGTTGTACATCGAAAATGGACGCTGGCATTTCCATCTATATTAATAGTAGGGTTTGTGACGCTATTGGTTTTGTGTACCATAAAAAAGTACAAGGAAGTCGACTTAAACTGGCTACTCGTAATAAATACTTTAGTATTACTGGCTTATTTTTTAACGGTAGCTTATGCAGTTTACAGGCAGATAAGTTAAGAACTACTCAGTTTTCATGTCTTTTTCTGCCGATTCCTTATACTCGTAGCGGCCACCCATTAAAAAGCCCCACGGTTTAAGGGTTTCAATACGGTCGAAGATGATTTTAAAAATAGCGATGGTTGGGATAGATAAAAACATACCAGATAATCCCCAAATCATCTCGCCAAAAACAATCCCTAAAAAGGTAATTAACGCATTAAGGCGTACTTTTGAACCTACTATAGTTGGCAATAACAGGTTTGAATCAATGGCATGTATGGCTATGACACTTACGGCCACTTCCACCGCGTCTTTAACAGATCCTGTTGCAAATGTGATAATAGAACTTAACAATAAGGCTGAAAAAATTCCCAGATAGGGTATAATATTAAACAGGCCTACAATTAATCCC
This sequence comes from Mucilaginibacter tundrae, assembly GCF_013408825.1. GTDB lineage: Bacteria > Bacteroidota > Bacteroidia > Sphingobacteriales > Sphingobacteriaceae > Mucilaginibacter. Next base: position 515,128 of record NZ_JACCBZ010000002.1, on the reverse strand, counting down.
AGTAGTACCGCGTATTTAATACCGATGATCCAAAAAATGGTACAAGCCACTGTTGCTACAATACCCATTTCCAATAATAAACCTAATATATATTGCCTTAAAATGCTTTGTATATTTTCGGCAATATCCACCACAATTGATTTGTTAGTTTCATCAAATACCCATACAACAAACCGGAACAGTAACCTGCGATAAAACAAGATAAAGAAAGTGAATATCATCATGAATGCGTAAAACAACATAAGTGATGATATGGCCCCGAAAGTTGTACCCAATACAGTGGTGCCTGAGGCAATGATCTTTTTGGTTGTATTGTTTACGTAAGTCATTTGTTTGGCAGCATTTACATGGAATGCGCCTGATATCCAGCCTTGCAAATTAGTAATTGAATCAGAAACCTGACTTTTTAATTGAGGCCAGTCATCAGCCAGATTTGATATTTGGGAGCCAACTAAATAGCCAATTCCAAAAACAAATGCGATAAGTAATAAAATAGATAACAATGAAGAGGCGCTACGCGGCAAGCGGCATTTCTTCTCAAAGAAATTGGATACAGGCAGTAAAAGGATGGCGAACAAAAAGCCAAACATTAACGGGTCAAGCACATCTTTGGCCTGAATTACGAGGTAACCCAACGCGATGAGTCCGACAAGTACTAATGAAAGTTTTTCGTAAAAAGGATGGGTAGCTTTTTTTACTGCCATATGTGTAAATTATTTTTAGGGTAACATGGTTGGGTAGTATATGTTTTGAAGATACTACAATTACACGGCAAATGAATCTTCCTTGATCAGTTTTTATTATTTAGTGGTAAAAGCATCCATAATTTTCATCAAAGTAACTGCCTCTTCAATAGTGCATGGATTTGGGCCTTCACCTTTAAAGTAAGCTACTATTTTGGTTATCATAGGTTGCTGTATGTGCTCCGGATGAATAAACTCAGCGGTCTTTTCTTCATCTCCGGTTTTAAGGGTTACAAAGTTTCCAAAAAAAGGAAACGTGATTTTTCCTTTTGTACCGATGATCTCACAACTGTCAATAGTTTCGCTTTCCGCTACATTAAAACACCACGAACCATTAACTACCACCTTGTTTTTAAATAATATTTGCCCACATACATGATCATCAGCTAGAGTTGCTTCTGATTGATTTAGTGAAAATCCGTTATAAAATTCAGGCTCGCCAAAATAAAACAACATCAGGTCGAGCTGATGAGGGGCGAGGTCATGAAAATAGCCACCGCCAGATACATCAGGTTGCACACGCCAGTTAGTAGCTACATCTGCAACCAGTTTTGGTTTACGCGCTTGCCACATGCGTATTTGCACAGTACGTACATCCCCTATAGCATAGCTGTCAAGCAAAGCTTTAACATGTAAAAACATAGGCACCGCCCTGCGATAATGTGCTACAGTAAGTTTTTGTCCGCTCATTTTAACAGCTTCGGCCATTTGCTCTGCCTCTGCAGCATTTCGGGTCACCGGCTTTTCTACATAAACATTAAAACCTTTATTTAATGCTGATAAAGCATAATCCAGATGTGATGATGGTGGTGTTGCAATATAAATGGCGTTTACACCGGCTTCTGCCATCATTTTATCCGCATCGCTATACCATTTGCCGACATGATGTCGTTGGGCATAATCTTCAGCTTTTTCGGCATCACGGCGCATAACGGCAATAAGTTCACTGCCCGGTACTTTGTTAAATGCTGGTCCGCTTTTTTTCTCGGTAACATCTCCGCAGCCAATTATTCCCCACTTAATATCGCTCATGATTTAGTACGTAGAAAATGCCATTTAGACCGGAGGAAGAAATCTTCTTCGCCAAGCAACTCTACTTGCATTTAGCAGAGATTTCTCCTTCCGGTCGAAATGACAATAGGTTTATTTTAGAATACTCTCAATCTTTTCCAATTCCTCTTTCGAGAAAACAATATTATCCAAACATTTCAACGAATCAGCCAATTGCTCAGGCTTGCTGGCGCCAATCAAGACCGACGTTACCCGCGGATCTTTCAATATCCACGATAAAGCCATTTGCGCCAATGATTGTCCGCGTTGTTTTGCTAATTCGTTCAATTGTTTAATCTCCTCCAAACGCTCAGGTGTGATCTGGCTTGTTTGCAGAAAGCCGCTTGCTTTTGCAGCGCGTGAATCCTCAGGAATACCATGCAGGTATTTATTGGTAAGCATCCCCTGTGCTAATGGCGAAAATGGTATACAACCAACACCTTCAGCCTCCAAAACATCCAGTAAGCCACCCTCAACCCAACGTTCAAACATGGAGTATTTAGGTTGATGGATAAGGCATGGCGTGCCTAATCGCTTTAATATTTCTATAGCTTGATTTGCTTCTTCCTTTTGATAATTGGATATACCCACATACAAAGCCTTACCCTGGCGAACGATCAGGTCTAACGCGCCCATAGTTTCTTCAAGCGGGGTATCCGGATCTGGTCTGTGGTGATAGAAAATATCTACATAATCCAGCCCCATGCGTTTAAGGCTCTGGTCCAGACTTGCCACAAGGTATTTCTTCGATCCCCACTCGCCATAAGGGCCTTCCCACATATTGTAACCTGCTTTACTGGATATGATTAGTTCATCACGGTAAGCGCTGAAATCTTCTTTTAAAAGTTTTCCAAAATTGGTTTCAGCCGATCCAGGGGGCGGCCCGTAATTGTTAGCCAGGTCGAAATGGGTAATACCACTGTCAAATGCTAAATGCAAAATTTTGCGGTAATTTTCCATCACATCTACATGGCCAAAGTTATGCCATAGCCCCAGCGAAACCGCCGGTAACAGGATGCCGCTTTTACCGCAACGGCGGTATTGCATGTTTTTGTATCTATCGGGAGAGGGTACGTATGTCATCTTTTTAAAATAGGTGTTAGTTTGGGTAAAAATAGAATTTTTAAATTACCTTAAAACAGAAATTTTTATTGAACTATATGAATAGCGATTTAATCTTGTAACATTTAAAAAATCACTGTATCTAACCCGTCAAAAATTACCATAGCTGCAAATAATAAATGGATTTTGAGCAAATATATAACCAGTACTCGCCCCAGATATTTCGGGTATGTATGGGTTATATAAATGATCCTGAACAAGCTAAAGACCTTACACAGGAAACTTTCATCTCGGTATGGCGAAATCTGTCCACGTTCAGAAATCAATCCAAAATTAGCACCTGGATATTTCGCATAGCCACGAACAATTGTTTAAGGGCGATAGAAAAGAACAAGCGGGTAACTAAGGTAGAGCTGCCATTTCAGCTGCCAGACATACCAGAAGAAACCCAGGAAGATAGATTAACTTTCTTATATAACTGTATTGCGGAACTCGAAGAAATAGACAGGATCATTATTTCGCTAATGCTGGAAGATTTGCCGCAGGCCGAGATTGCAGGCATTGTCGGCTTAAGCCATGGTAATATCAGGATAAAGGTCCACCGGATAAAAGAAAAACTGGCCATTAAATTTAAAGAACATGGACAATTTGAATGATTTAAAAGCGATATGGCTAACCGCGAAAACCGATAGCCTGCCCGATTCGCACGAAATGGTGCAGATCGTCCGCAAGTTCCGGAACAAAAAAATACTGAAAATTGCCGCGCTTGTAGTTGCAACTATTTTGTTGATAATGGCGATGATTTGGGTAATGTTCATCTACAAATCGACCATGTTCACTACGCGTTTAGGCGAAGCGCTTATCATAATCGCGGGCATTATACTTGTGGCCACGAACCTGAATTCATTAAACAGGTTTTATAAACTTAAAGAGTGCAGTAATAAAGAGTTTCTCCAATTTTTGGAACAGACCCGCTTGCGCCAACATTTTTATCATAAATATACACAGGTAATAGCCATGATGATCTGTGCTACGGGTTTAATCCTGTATTTGTACGAAGGTGTTTATAAAAACACCACATTGTTCCTCAGTGTTTACGCGGCGACTATACTTTATCTTGTAGTTATATGGTTTATAGTCAGGCCGAGGGTGTTCAAAAAAGAAGAAAGAAAAATAAACGAACAAATAGAAAAGCTCCACACCATATCAAAACAAATAAATGAATAATATGAAAAAACAACCCGTATACATCAGGCTGCTTATTGCAGGCGGTTTGTTAATGGTAACTATGCCGTTCTTATTGAAAGAATATATTTGTATACCAGATTTTTTTCGCGGATTTTTAGGCGGTGCAGGACTTGTATTTGAAATAGCAGGGATTGTTTTAATGAAGAGAAAACAGAAAGAGGGAGTTACTTCTTGTCAATAGATTATTTTAACCTCTTGTCATTCTGAACGAAGCGTCTATCCATAATGCAAAACGTCAAGCAAAGTTTATAGATTCTTCACTCCGTTCAGAATGACAATGTGGGATAAGATTATACCACCTCAGCCACTACAAAAGTACTTCCGCCAACAAACACCAAATCATCCTTTTCTGCATTTTTTTGTGCCCATTGATAAGCTGATTTCACATCAGAGTAGATCTCACCATGCAACCCAAAATCTGCTGCCTGTTGTTTTAAATTTTCTGCTTCCAAGCCTCTTGGGATCTCGGGTCTGCAAAAATAATAAGTGGCATCTGTGGGTAACATGCTTAATACTTTACTGATGTCTTTATCATTCACCATGCCAATCACAAAATGCAAGTGTTGGTAAGGGGTTGCAGCAATGTTTTTTAGTACTTCTTTTATTCCTTCAGGGTTATGCCCGGTATCGCAAATAGTTAAAGGGTTAGTATTTAAAACTTCCCATCGCCCATGTAATCCGGTCAGGGTTTTAACCTGGCGTAAGGCTATTTGTAAATGCTCATCAGTAATCACAAATCCCTGTTCGCGCAATTGTTCAACTGCGGAAAGAACAGTTTTTATATTCTTAAGCTGATAGCTCCCGGTTAGATCGAGTTGTAGGTTGTGAGTTGAAAGTTGTGAGTTGTTGTTCTTGATCTCTATGTTTAATAGCTCTGAAAGACCATTATCCTTTATCCTTTCGCCTTTAACCTCAAAATCGTCCGAAGCAAAAGAAATATCCGCCTCTTCCTTAGCCGCTTTTTGTAAGAAGATGTTAGCTATATCCGGCTGATATTCGCCAATAATAACAGGTACACCGTGTTTAATAATTCCGGCCTTTTCACCTGCGATAAGTTGCAAGGTATCACCCAAAATATTCATATGATCCCAACCGATATTGGTGATTACCGATAGGAGCGGGGTAATAATATTGGTAGAATCCAACCGTCCACCTAATCCAACTTCAATAACGGCTATATCAACTTTTTCCTTCGCGAAAATGTCAAAGGCTAATCCAACCGTCATCTCAAAAAATGATGGACTGATAGCTTCAAAATCTTTTTGATGATCGGCTACAAAATTAATTACCTGCTGCTTGCTGATCATCTCGCCATTAATACGGATGCGCTCCCTAAAATCGCGCAGGTGCGGCGAGGTATACAATCCGGTTTTGTAGCCTGCCGTTTGCAAAACTGCCGCCAGCATATGCGAGGTTGAACCTTTACCATTTGTGCCACCAATATGCACACTTTTAAATTTGTCCTGCGGGTTATCAAGCCTTTTGCACAACTCGATGGTATTGGTCAGATCTTCCTTATATGCTGATGATCCCACGCGGGTAAACATGGGTAGTTGCGTATACAGGTATTGCAAAGTTTCGGCGTAATCCATGGCAGATAGGATTATTGGGCAAGCAATGAGCTGAATAACTGGATATGCCAGCTATCTTTAAAAGGTACTTCCCATTTATTCTCCAGTTCGGTTAAATTTTGCACCATGTTATTGAATACTATGGTATTGGCATCAATGGTTTTGTTTGATATTAACTCTTCAAAGGTATGACGTGGAACAGACAATATCTGTTCGTCGCTGCGATAAGCCAAATTAAACCTGTCGAATAAATTAATGCCGAATTGCTCTTCAATATCTTTCATAAAACGCACCGATTTATCAATCGAGCAACCGCTGGCACCTGCCTGGCTTTCGTCCACAATTAAAATAATAAAGCGGTTGTATCTAATTTCCGCTTTAGCTTTAAGCTGGTTATTGTGCGCTGTCCAGCCGGTGGTAAAATTATCCAGCAAAATTTGCAACTTAATTACATCTGCATCGTTTAGCTGTTTATCCGATTGGTATACCCAAACCCGTGAGTTTTGTGAAAATTGCATGCGCAAATTTAGTATTTTATTAACTTTGGAAAGAGTGGGGATGTCATGATAAAATCAGTTCTGCAAAAAACAAAAAAACTTTATTTTTTAGGTGCGATAGTATTACTGGCTATAGTGCATTTTAGCTTTAAACCGGCCATGACTGAGCAGGAAATGCTTACTTGGAGCAATAAGTGCCTAACGGAATCCTATGATCCATCCGGCCAGGTCAAACTAAAAAAATGGGAACTGGTGTTGACTGATGATGCTTTCATCCGCTTGCGTAAAACTTATACCAACGGCAAACAGGAATATTTTTCTTTCCAACTGCATCGCTTTACAGATATGGATTACATGGGCAGCACCGTTAACGGCACTTTACAATTAAAAGCCGTTGCTGATGACATTATCGTGCAAACTTATAATGATCCACGCGAGGACATCGATACCATGGCAACCCAACTAAATATCCCGGTTAAAAACATGGAACCGGAGCGGTTGGATAGCTTACAGATGGTATTGAATTATTTTAAGAATAAGGGTTTGTAGTTCTTCAATGTCATTTCGAACGAGGAACGAGAGAGAAATCTTCTTAACCCTGCTACTCCGCCTTGCATTTCCGCCATGCTAGTCGCAGAAGATTTCTCCCTCTGGTCGAAATGACAAGGGCAGTATATATTACAACCCATTCGCCCTCACCGTAATCTCGGCAATATCTAATACTTTAATCTCGTCCTCTTTATCTCGATGTTTAACGCCATCAGTCAGCATAGTCATGCAAAACGGACAAGCCGCAGCCACAACTGTCGCGTTGATGGAGATTACTTCATCAATACGTTCGTCGTTTATTTCTTTGTTGCCTTTTTCAGCTTCTTTAAACATTTGCGCACCGCCTGCACCACAGCATAAACCGTTTGATTTGCAGCGTTTCATTTCAATCAACTCCGTGTCCAGAATTTCCAATGCTTTGCGTGGAGCTTCGTAAACATTATTGCCACGGCCTAAATAGCAGGGATCATGGTAAGTGATGCGTTTGCCTTTAAAACTTTCTCCACCTTCGGCTTTTAGCTTGCCTTCGTCAATAAGTTGCTGTATTAGTTGGGTGTGGTGTATCACCTCGTAAGTACCACCCAAACCTGGGTATTCATTTTTTATCGTGTTGAAGCAATGCGGGCAACCGGTAACTATTTTTTTGATGTTATAGCCATTAAGCACTTCAATATTAGTCATGGCCTGCATCTGGAACAAAAACTCGTTGCCCGCCCGTTTAGCCGGGTCGCCGGTACAACTTTCTTCTGTACCTAAAACGGCATAGCTTATGCCCACATGCTGTAATATTTTACAGATGTCGCGTGTTATTTTTTGTGCCCGTTCATCAAAGCTCCCGGCACATCCAACCCAAAATAATATTTCAGGTTCTTTCCCTTCGGCAATAAGTTCGGCCATGGTAGGCACTTTAAAGATTTCGGATTTCGATTTTTCAATTTCGGATTTACCGCTCACTTCAGGATTTATCTCTTCCATTTTATAATTTCTCTATCATCTGCATATTTGCACATCAGCATATCTGCACTTTATTTGTTCTCTGCCCAATTAAACCTGTCCGCCTGCGAATATTTCCAGGGTGCGCCATTGTTTTCCATATTGCCAAACATGTTGTTTAAGCTGGCAGGTGATTGCGCCTCTTCCATTACGGCATAACGACGTAATTCAGTAATAATTTCTAATGGGTTTATATTTACGGGGCAAGCCTCAACGCAAGCGTTGCAGGTAGTGCAGGCCCAAATCTCTTCACGGGTAATGTAAGTATCTAAAAGCGTTTTGCCATCATCATGATCTTTCCCATTCAGATCGATATTTTTACCAACCTCGGTAATGCGGTCGCGCGTATCCATCATGATCTTGCGGGGCGATAATAGCTTGCCGGTAATATTTGCCGGGCAAACCGATGTACAACGCCCACATTCGGTGCATGTATATGCTTCCATCAGGTTTTTCCAGGTAAGATCGGTCACATCTTTGGCACCAAAACGGCTTACTTCGCCGTCTGCCGGGGCAGGAGGCGTAAATGAAGGATCGAGCATCGCCTTTACTTCGTTAGTAACAGATGGCATATTGGTAAACTTACCTTTAAGATTAAGATTTGAATAATACACGTTAGGGAAAGCCAACAGGATATGAAAATGCTTAGAGTACGGTAGGTAGTTTAAAAAAGCCAGGATGCCACAAATGTGGAACCACCAGCAAACCCGCTCGGTAATTACCAGCGCATGTGCACTGCCTGGCAATAGCGGAGCAATCAGGCTGCTAACCGGAAAATTGCCTGCTTTAATATATTCGCCGAAATGGAGTGCCTGTAATTTATAATCAGCCGCATTCATGGTTAAAAATGCCGACATCAGCAATATCTCAATACAAAGAATATAGTTAGCGTCAGATTTCGGCCATTCGGTCATTTCCACGCCGCTAAAGCGTTTTAGATGGATGATGTTTCTGCGGATAAGGAAAACAACGCATGAGGTAAGTACCAAAACGGCCAAAATTTCAAAACTCCCGATTAATAAGCCATATAAACTACCCAATGGTTTTGAAAATACCCTGTGCGAACCAAAGATGCCATCAATCATGATCTCCATTACCTCCAGGTTGATGATAACGAAACCCACGTAGATGAAAAAGTGCATTACCGCCGCAACAGGGCGCTTAACCATTTTGGTTTGACCTAAAGCCACCTTAGCCATAATCCTCCAGCGTTTCGCAGGCTGATCTGATCGGTCAGTGTCTTTTCCCAACAAAATATTACGTCGTATTTTGGCCACATTTTTACTGAATAAGTAAATAGCGGCTACCAGTATGATAATAAAGATTAATTGGCCAATCATTATGCGTGCATAGTATTTTTCAAATATAGTTAATTGGTTGATTTGGCAAATAGTTGCGTGAATTTAAATTATTGGTAATGAAAATCAGCTATTTAAAACCTTTTTTATAAAAAAGTTTCGATAAATAAAAAAACAAGCTACATTTGCACTCCTCAAAGGGAGGTACCATAGCTCAGTCGGTAGAGCAAAGGACTGAAAATCCTTGTGTCCCTGGTTCGAATCCAGGTGGTACCACAAAATTAAAAAAGGTCTTTTTCAAGCGAAAAAGGCCTTTTTTCGTATATTTGGGCACTTTTCAATGGCAAATGCCAACTGTCAGGAACGATCCGTTCTGATAGCTTTTACATAATTTTTTGTTTAACCCCGCGAAAAAAGGGCACAAATAGGGCACAAAACTATTTGACCTCTTTCGCCAAAACAGATTATGTCATGGCTACTGTAGGTATTAAAATCCACAAACACCACAAAAAAGCAGACGGAACTTACAACGTAAAAATCAGGGTTGCACACAAAGGGGAGAAAAAATACCTCGATACCCCCCACTTTGTTGTCGACAAGCAACTCACTGCCAAATGCGTCCTCAAGGATGCTACCTTAAAACAGATATTGAATAAAACGCTCGATGACTATCGGGTAACGATCAGTACACTCGGCCCCAAACTTGAATTCTTTAATGCGGAAACTTTAAGGAACCATTTAAGGGATAAGGACGAACCGATGGATTTTTTTAAATTCTGTCAGAATCATATAGAAGAATTAGAAAAGGAAAAGCGTTCCGGATCAGCTGGTACGCTAAAAACGGTATTATTTAGCCTCAAAGACTATTTCAATCAGAATGCTTTATCCCCGCTTGAAATTAATGAATGGATGCTATCTTCTTATGAAAAGTACCTGCGTGGAAAACGTGAGATAAAGCGGATGAACCAGGGCGAATTGCGTAAACGGATCGTAAAAGGAATGACAGACGGAGCCGTGCATAATCATTTCCGTGATCTGCGTATTCTGTTCAAGGCGGCAATGAAGCATTTTAATAAACCGCAAATCGGGCAAATACGAATCCCTTATTGCCCATTCGATAATTATAAGATTGTAGATACCCCGGAAACAAGGAAACGCAATTTAGATATAGAAAGAATAAAGCTAATCAGAGATTGTAATGTTGAGCCTGGAAGCCGTGCCGAAATGGCGCGCGACCTTTTTATGTTATCGTTTTACTTATGCGGAACCAACGCAGTCGACCTTTATTATTTAACCAGCGACAACATTAAAAAAGGGCGTATTGAATACAATAGAAGAAAAACCAAGCGCAGAAAGGATAAAGCATTTATCAGCATTAAGTTAGTAAAGGAAGCAAAACCTCTTTTAGAAAAATACCTCGGTAAACTTCATACCCGATATTGCCGTTCACATGCTTTAGACCGGGCTATTAAGGAGGGAATGGATGTGGTTAATAAGAACGCTGGATTATCTGGCATAACTTATTATTGGGCGCGACACAGCTTTGGTAACCTCGCAAGAAACAAATGCCGGATGAGCAAGGATGACGTAGCGCTGGCGCTTAATCATATGGATCACGGGAACAAAGTGACCGATATTTATATCGAAAAAGACTGGAGCATCGTTGATGAAGTACAAGCAAATGTTGTTGAATTATTAGTTGACCGGAACGAGCCAAAAACAAAAAGATTAATAAACCCAATTGAACAAAGGAGAACCATGCGTTTAGTAAGCGCATAATAATTTTAAAGCTTATGAGAACATTCATTTATGCCTCACTTCCATTATCGGAACAATAGCATTTCTTGCAGCGACCTCTGTGCAAATAAATTACCGGCCTTTTTAATTGGATTCGGCGTATGGATACTATTTTTTATTTACTTGGCGAACCGAAACCGGAGATAAACTAACCTTTGTCATCACATGCTTATTTAATGTAATAATTGCCAATCAATTATTACATTAAATAACTGCTACGCCATTTCTTCTACTTTTTGATGGGGATTAATCCGTCTTAAACATGAATTTATACATAGTATAAAATACTATGTAGATAGGTATTTTAACCATTCGCAAAGTATTACTGATAATCAACCTTTTTGCACCATACAACGATTTGGAGTGAAGTCATTCGCCATCTAACTTTATATCATTAATTCTTGAAAATAGTTGGTCAAATCTACTTAACGGCATCATTTCGTTGATATAGTCTCCGAATTTCAAGAACGATTAACCGCTTACTTAAATATTTAAGTAATACAAAGAGAAAGGAGCTTGGTGACAAACAGGATCAAATTAAAATGCAGGTTACGAACCTGCTGATAACTGACGTTATCGATTAATTTAACGATGGACAATTATACCTACTCATGGAAAGCGTAATAATTAACAATTCAATATTTCAATTTTCTCAACTTACCAGACAAAGAATAGTAATAGCTATACGATGGTTATGTATGGCCCTATTTATTTATACTGCCAATGCCAAAATAGTCGATCATGACCGCTTTTTAAAGGGTCTGACAAGAGTACACCTCATTAGTGGATTTGCAGTATTTGTTTCTTTTGCAGTTCCCATATTTGAAATAATAACTGCGACATTATTACTTATCCCCCAAACGGCCAAAATTGGATTGTACTGTTTTATGGTAGTTATGTGCGGGTTTACCCTCTACATTATTAGCGCGTTGATTTGGGAGAAAAAATTACCATGCCATTGTGGAGGTGCCATCGAAAAACTTAGTTGGTCACAGCACATATGGTTTAACCTTGCTTTTATTATAATAGCCGTAATGGCTGTCCGACTCATTAATTTCAATAAATTTTTAAAAAAATCAAAATCATGAAAAATTTCAAGCAAATCGCTTTTGGCCTATTAGTGGGCGCATTGGCACTCGGTTTTAGTTCATTCACAAATGCAAAAAAAGCTGCTGGTGATCAATATGGCAACCAGGCTAACGGATCTTATCAAAAACTAAGTAGTGCTTATAATCCTTCGCTTTGCGAAAATACAAAATCTGTTCCCTGCGGCTATGAAGTAACTACTGCAGGTGCAACCCATGTTACTTCCTCCAACTTTACAGCTGCGCAAGCATCGACTTTCCAAAGCAATGGTTGGATAACACCTATAGATGCTGATAAAGGCGTTTATGATGGTGATTAAATAACAATTGGAGGGGGCTTTAATCCCCTCCTTTTTTTATTTTAACGCATTATCAATTAAATTAATTAGTTGCTTCGTGCCTCCATCAAAAATAGTTTTCCCATTCGGAAAAGGTGGGTTAGAACTAACTACTTTTCCGGATTTTAATATAATTGTGGTTGGGTATCCTATAATTTTCGCCGCCTTAATTAAAGGATGTTCATCACCGCTTCCTTCAGTAAAAAGATTAACCCCGTTCGGATCAACATATCTTCCGCTCCTTATACTGCTTATCCACCGTTGCTTATCTCGATCTATTGAAATTGATAAAAAAATAAAGTTTGGATTGTCTTTGTAAAATGCAACCACTTTTTTCATTGCCTGATGCAAATTAATGCAATTTTCACATCCAGTATACCAAAAATCCACGATTACAACTTTATTGCCAAAATCAGATAGATTTATAATTTTTCCACTTGGATCAGGTAGATGAAAATTATAAAAGAGTGAACCTACCGATGACCTTTCTTGTAAATCAAGTAAATACAGTTTATATATCCCATCGTTGCAGATATTAATCGCATCTTCCAAATAATCGAAAGATGTAGGTGTCCTTGAATAATTTATAAAAAATAGGCATAGTAACTTATCTCTAATTGAACCATGGAACTGGTTCTTGATCGTTTTAAAGGTTTTTTGAATCGAGGCCGGTAATTGAACAATACCATTAACCATTAAAAAATTATCAAGACGTATTTTTTCAAATATGGCACTTACATAAATTGGTGATTGAGCTAAATTTTCCGGATCGACATTTTTACCAATAGTAAAATCAATCTGTTTATAATCATCGCTATTTATTACAGGTTTAAAAATGGCCGTATCACCATTCATTCCCATACTTTGTCTGATTTCCCTTAAAAGGGAATAATATCTGAGCCCGTAGGAGTTAGCGATTAAAATATCTTGATCCTTGACACTTAATTCATTTTTAAATTGTTTAATAATAGCAAGTTGAAGTTTAAAACAGGAATCTATTTTATGGCTTACTGTATTAAAAAAATATTTATAATCACGATTATTTACAGCGTTTACAAACAATTCAGAACTATCATAATTCCTTTTATAAATTTCACTTTCGCAATTGAGTTTTGCCGCCCCCTTTCCGGAAAACAAGAAAAAATCCTTTTTCAAACTCACATTTACACTATCACCTTTTTCAAGTATATAAATGTTGTCAATATCAGACCAAAAAAAATGGGAACTGACCGGTTCTAAATCATAATATAATGACATATAAAACCTATCTGCTGGAGGATGGATAGTTAACTTAAATTGTTCGTTATAATGAACTTTCATCTCGTATCTTTTATAGGCGACCCCAACCATGTTTACAGATGGTAAAGGATATTTTGAGATCAAGAGTGTTACTGTGCTGATACCCTCAGGCAACTGTCTTATCAGAGAATCGGCCACTTTGCCTTGGATTACGACCCTATCATCTTGGAATTTTGTATTATTACCTCGACTCTGACTAAATATTCTATTGCACATCAGCAATAGGAATATGGTTATCGCTATAAAATTCTTCATCCTACCTGACATTTTGTTGTATACCGCTTGAAGATATTTCATTATCGGGAATAGGAAAGACATCCCTTGGATCATTAGGCGGTAGCATATATACCTGGCCGTTAAGCAAACGAGTCAGTGTAATATTTTCACCTTCCTTATTCAATCTCTTAATATCATACCACCGGAGGTTTCTCCAAACTAACTCTTTTCGTCTTTCAATCAATATTTTATTTAAAGCATCAGTAGAAGTTGAAGCTGTCACACTTGTAAAAGTGTTTGTGCTGTACCTATTAATGAGCAAATCGTTTAGATAGGTCATGGCGGTTCCGACATCATTACGTCTTGCGGCACATTCAGCTTTGATAAGGTAAACTTCATCCGTGGCCAATCCTGTAAAAGGATACAAGGTAGTAAGCCCATCATACTGAACTTTCATAATGTTTGAACTGTCAGGTTGTAAGGAATAAAAAATTTGTAATCGTAAATCATTGTGATCATATAGATTAATAAGAGCGGGGTTGACCCTGGTATAACTGTTATGGAAGACTGTAGCAGAGGCATAGCTCGTATTTGCCGACTTGTAAAATATCAATTCATCGTTAGTTTTTAAAAAAGGCTGGATGCTTGTGGTACTTACCGCATTGTAGTCAATTAAAGTGTTATATAGATGTAATGTACTGTCAGCCTGTGATTCTGCCAGATCATATTTCCTCATGTTAAGGTATACGCGTGCAAGCAATGCGTGTACAGCGATTTGTGAGGGCTGTTCCCTGTTATTTAATGGCAGCGTGGCACTCAATAATGGCGTGGCCGCATTTAAGTCCGATAAAATCTGATCGTAGGTATGCTGAACCGAAGACCTTGGCTGGATGTCATCTACGGAAGGGTTTAGCTTAATTGGAACCCCCAAATCTGCATTTGCCGTGCTTGGGTCGTAGGCAGTTGAGAAATTATTTACGAGTTCAAAATAAGCAAACGCTCTGGCAAACAATGCCCAACCCTTAATGAATTTTATCCGTGATAAATCATTTCCTTCTGACTGAAATTTATCAAGACCGGCTAATACATTGTTCGAATAAAATATCGCCTGGTAAGGAATGCTCCAATCTCCACCTGACGTTTCTCCGTTGAACAGATTTACAGCCCATACATAAGAGTTCCTTTCAGTTGCGGTCCTGGCGCTTTGCCATATCGGGTAACTTATGTAGACATATTCATCTCCGGCTAATGTTGGCAAAGCGGGGCTATAGGTAATATTATTATTTTCGAGCAGGCTTTGAAAATCGTCAAGGGTTTGGGGTTGTAGGATTGTTGAACTTGGTTTTGCGTCCAAAAATCCCTTTTTACAACTTACTGCTGTCATAACTAAAAGCGACAGTAAGCAGAGGATATAATTTTTTGATTTCATTTTATTTATAAATTAGAAATTACTACTTAAACCGAATTCAATAGTTTTGGGTGTAGGATAGCCCGATATCGCGTCCGGGTCTAAATGATCTTTGTTCGCGCGCCAAATAAGGCCGAGGTTACTCGCATAGAAGTAAATACTCAAGCTATTAAAGGGAAAATGTTGAAAGCTACTTTTTTGGAATGTATAACCTAATTTAAAATCCTGGAACCTTATGTTATCTCCTTTGTCCACAAGCACGGAAGAGAGACGATAAAACTCATCACTGTTTGCATCAGCCGGGTAGACTATAGCAGGCACATTAGTTTTCAGTTCGTCACCTGGCTTTTGCCAGCGCTCTGAATAGTCAGCCTGCATATAATTCCCTGCAAACAACTGCGTATAGTTCACAGATGTTCGTCTAAAATAATAGCCGAACTTGTAAATGATGTTAAAAGACAACTCGAAATTCTTATAAGAAAAAGTATTTATAACACTTCCAAAAAACGTCGGGACGGCCGAACCTAAGAACTTAAGATCAGATGTGTTCTCAGAATTGAGAATTGATGTGTAGTCCTTACTAACTACACCATTTAAGTACCCTTGGGGGGCGCCTGTATTATCAAGCCCAGCCCATTTAAAGCCAAATAGCGAATTGATCGGGTAATCTGCAAGCGGCGTTAAACCGAGATAACCTGACAGCATATCCTCATTGGTGCCTCTGGGAGCCTTATAGTCAGTTACCTTATCTTTAACCCAATCTAATATTCCTGTAGTAGACCACCTGAATTGTCCTGTCAAATTTTTCGAATTAATTTGCAGGTCGATACCATTAGTGTGGGTATCGGCTGAATTTCCGGTAAATGTAGATACACCAGTTTGTGGTGCAATCGGGCTGGTAGCAATAAGATCAAGGCCATTCTTGATATAATATTCAATGCTTCCTGAAAGGCGGTCATTCTTAGTATCAAAATTTATACCCAGGTTAATATTTTTTACGCGTTCCCATCTTAAGGCGTCATTCGGAGGATTGATGATGGTTGCATAGCTTGAGCCATATAAAGGGCTCGGTCGTGACGATTCGTTTGCAGTCGTATAGGCAGATACAGTTTGGTTAACATTCCCATTATAACCATAAGTAGCTTTTAATTGCAAAAGAGAAAGCCAATCGAAATTAAAAAAGCTTTCCTTGTTTACATTCCATGCGAAACCCGTAGACCACAAAGGCACTCCTTTTTGGTTGGCCTTTACTCCAAACAGATTTGATTCATCCTTCCGGTAGCTCGCGGAAATAATATATTTTTCATCATACATATCCGATGCGTTCGCATAATACGAGATATATCTGTTCGTTGTTGAGCTTTGAAAGGTGTTATTCCCTAATTGTATCGTCGTTGCTCCAGGCCCATAATAACTTGGGAAAGCGGTAATATAATCTACAAGAGAATTGGTTTCTGTCGCCGGAAAATACCCATAGAGTGTAGATGAATTATTTTGATAACTTTCCGATCTTACTTCATAGCCTGCTATAGCATTAATATCGTTTTTACCATAAGCCTGGTTAAAATTGAGCTGACCTCGTCCATAATTCGTCTGGCCATTATTAAATGATGGACTATAAACATCTCCAATAGGGATCGGCCTTGTAATCGCTCCTGTCGTCGGATCAATCTGGGTGACCGTATTTATCAGGTTCCTGGTGTAAAATGACTGCTGGTTATAATCAATTTGTCCGTTCTGATTTGAATTGTAATATTGATAAGTAAGCGAAGCCGTCAGGGGTTTGAAAATTTTATAGTTAAGACCTAACAATATCCGGTAATCAGTTAGATCAGATTTACTCGTGCTATTTTGATTTCTAAGTTCTTCCAACGGTCGATATTTCCAATCCAGCAAATTCCCGTTCCCGACTGTATCCGTGTACGATGAGCGCAGGCCGCCGGCAACCAGGGTAGGTAAGGGGTTTCCTTTTGAGTCGGCTATTTGTTCATATGGGTAAAGAGGTGTGTATCCATACGCATTGGTATTATCGGTTTCTGACCTTGAAAAATTAATGTCTGAACTTAATTTTAACCTATTATCAAGGAAAGAATAAGTATTACTCGCCTTGAGCGTAATCCTTGATCCACTGTTTCCTACAATATTTGCGATATTTTTGTCGTAGCCACCGGAAAAGAAATAGGTATTATTCGTTCCACCACCGCTAACATCTAAATGATATTCTTGCTGTTCACTTTTTCTATAAAAATATTCGCTTTCCTGTTTTCTTACATCTATATTTTTTAACGCGTTAATTTGCTGATTTGCCTGTGCATCCGTTATTTGGTTTGCACCTTCCTTTTGTAATATGGCAACCACTGGAGATATTAGCGAATAATCATCATATGACTCAGCATCATAATAACCCTGTTTATACAGATATTTTTCTAAGTCGATGTAATCACTTGATGACAATTGAGGTTGATAATAAAGATCAGGCTTACTGCCAATTGTTAGATTCGTGTTAAAAGTGATGGTCGGCTTCTTGTTTACCTTTCCTTTTTTTGTTGTTATTACAATTACTCCGTTTCCTGCTCTTACACCCCATATAGATGCCGCCGCTGCATCTTTTAATAAAGTAACCGTCTGAATATCATTCGGATTGATCGTATTTATGTCTCCTTCAAAAGGAAAATTGTCAATAACGATTAAAGGTTGGGTATTGGAAAATAGCGTACTTCTTCCGCGAATGCTAATTCCCAATGGATTTCCGGAATTATTTGCGGTAGAGCTGGAAACCAAAAGGCCGTTTGTTACACCATTTAATCTTGAAATCAAATCAGATGAGGGTGCGCGATTAAGTAAGGTGCTGTCGATTATTGTGAAAGATCCAGTCGCTCTTTCTTTCGGTATAGTCTGATAACCCGTAGATACGACAGCTACCTCATTAAGTTGATTACTCCCATTTTCGAGAGAAATAGTTATATAATTGGTATTTTTTATTACAATCTCCTTTGTTAGATACCCAACAAAAGATATTTGTAAAATCGTACTATCAGCGACATTGCTTATTTGAAACTCACCATTACTGTCAGTGGTCGCCAACGCCGCGCCATCTTTAATTTTAATAGTTGCACCAGGCAAAGCCAAACCATTTACGTCGGTAACCTTTCCCTTTATTGGGAATTTTTGTTTTTGTGGTACCACTTTCGAAGGAGGCCGCACACTTGTATCATCTAATTTTATCACAATCTGATCCCCGATAATTTCATAGGTCAGGGTAAGCGGTGACAATAATTCAGTAAGCACTATACTGACCGGCTGATCTTTTGCATGGATCGTTACTGATTTTTTTAATATTCCTTTGGCATTGCTGTATATAATACCTATGTGCGCCTGTTTGGAAATTTGGTCGAGCGTTTCTTTTAATGTTTTCTTTTCTACATCTATAGAAATCCGCTTGTCTAAATCTTGTGATTTAGCTATTACCGTTGCCAGGGCGCAGTTGATGAAACAGGTCGTGGCAACGGTTAATACAAAGTACTTGTACCTGAATCGGGAGCGTAAATTTTTGAGCATAGTGTTTAATTAATTGGGGTTAAGGGATAAAATAATGCTTGATTTCAATGGATTAATTAGCGGTGGTGACTGCTCAATGAGCCACAAAAAGGGCAAAAGGAATCCTGTAAAGCAATTTTTCATTTTTTTGCAGTTAAGTTTATTCGTTAAAATTTGGTTAGGCAACTGCCGGAAACGGCAGTCTATTTTCTTTATATTATGCTATCTGTCATTACATCCCCCCTCTATTATATATCCTTTATCAGTTAGCTTAATAGTAGCACCTATCGCCCCGGCCAATTGTCGTAATACAATATCTATTGGCTTTGTCGTATCAAATTCGCCATAGCAAAGGCAGGTTGCCGACTTGTCTTCCAGTTCAATGGATTGATTGTAATAGCGCCTTAAGTCTGCGACTACTTCCGGCACTGCTGTACCATCGTAACTCAAAATGCCATCCTTCCTTTTTATTACGGGATCAAGCGTCATAACTGATTTGTCGACTAATGTTGCTTGGCCATTGTCATAGATGGCCTGTTGCTTCGGCTTTAGGACGACCTCGGACAATTTTTCCTTTTTGGCCGATAACATGGACACCCTTACTATGCCCGTAACCACGGTAACATTATAAATATTCTGTTTGCTGTAAGATTTTACATTAAATGATGTACCAACTACTTCTGTCTGCATCCGCCCGCTATGTATAATAAAGGGGTGTTTTTTATCCTTTGCCACTTCAAAAAAGGCTTCGCCGTCCAGCGTAACTTCCCGATAATTATTAACTAACTGATCATTATATTTTATCGTGCTGGACGGGCTAAGCCATATTTTAGTACCATCAAATAATTGGATAAATTTTCTCTGGCCGTTTTTGGTAACTAACTGTTGGGTATGCAGTTTGATTTGAGCGTTGTATTTATCGGAAGAATGTCTGAATAGCATAAACATTGTAGCAGAACCGATGACCAACCAAAGGGCAGCGATCTTCAGCCAGGTATTGGGAATATTATAGCGGGATTTGAATGAGGCAGACTTTGCGGGGATTTGTAAGCGAATTTCGCTTAATAGAATAGATTTCACCTTGCTAATAGCCCTATTTTCATGTTCTATTTGAAGCGGCTCAGGTGCATTTTTAGAAAGTTCTTCAGCAATTAAGGAAGTAAAGATTTCCTCATTTTCTTTTTTGCGGAATAACTTGAACAATTCTTTAATCTCATCCGGTGTGCATTGCCTAATGAGATATTTTCTGAATAAGTTTTCTATATGGATTTGATCTGCCACTTTGTTGGGGAATTTACCAACATTACGTAGTAGCCTATATGATTAGCTATTGGTTATCTAAATTTATTTTAAAATTTATTTGCCGTTGATGAATTAGCCAGGTCGCAGCATACAGTAATCTTAAATTGTCGTACACGACTATTACATCTTTTGGTGTTAGCGTTTCTCCTGCGGCCTTGTTAGACAATGCCATGTAAAGCCATTCATGCAAAAGGTCTTTGTATTGTTTAATGGTTATCTTTTTAAAGACTTTTTTCATAACCTGGAATGGATTAAGGAGCGTATGTTTTGAGAGATTGGTTGGAAAAAAATCCCATTCGGTTTTTTCCCGAATAATATCAGCTTCATTTACAATAACAAAAGTTGATAGGGCTTGCTGATATTTTAATAAAGTATGGGCTGCTTCAATCAATTGGACGTTTTCCTCATATTGAGTAACAACATGCGCCGCACCATGGCGACCATTATATTGTTCATCATTTATTACGAAATGACGCCATTTCTTTAAATCTTTACGATGCTCGTTAGGTAAACCGGAATCAAAGAATGAACTAATACTATCCTGAGCACTGTTTAGTTGGCTAATAATTATTTTAAAACTATGATCTGTTTGAATCATAATAAGGTAGGGCTACTTTCTGCAATAAGCGCAATTAGGACTGATGCAATAAATAACACTGCTAAACTGTTGTCTAAAAGAAAAAATTCTTTTAGCGATTTGTTGGCAGCCTTGATTTGGTTACTAATGGTATGGGTTGAAATTCCCAGCAGTTCTGCTACTTCTTTGTGACTTTTGCCCTCCATTTTACATAGCTTGAACACCAATTTACGTTGTGGTGGCAAATGTTCTATGGCCTTGGCTAATAGCGCGTGAGTTTCCTGGTCAATTAATTTATCTTCAGCGTTCGTTACATGATCGACTGCGGTTAAAATTAGATGATTGATCATACGCTGGTCTTTAGCTATTTTCCTGAAATGATCTATTACCATGCGGTTTGCACTCTCGTATAGATAGGAAAGCCACTTTTTTTCAGGGTCAATACGTTCCCGCTTAAGCCATAGCTTTAAAAATAGGTCTTGTAAAATCTCTTGAGCTATATCCTCATCCTTAACCAAATAAAGAATGTTGCGGTAAAGGGGCTTACTATAAAGATCGTAAATTTTGGAAAATGCTTGTTCGCTGCCGAGCTGTAGCCGCTGAAGAAGTAAAGTTATATCTAAATTTTCGGTGCCCATCAAATGCTGTTACTATATATAACAAGCCTTTGCTGGCAATGAGGTCAAAAGTAATTTTAAATTACAATAGGGCCGACACTGCCAATCATATTGTACCGTGGCTCTGACAAAGCCATCCAGCCCCATGGGGCTGGTACCATACAAATGAATAAGCAAGTGCCGACCCTATTGTAAAATAGGGCCGGGCCGTCTTACTTCACTTGCATGGTAAAATTGTCAGATTTCGGTGCAAGGCTCGTAAGCGATCCTATATTTCGATATAATCGCTAAACTATCAAATTTTGTTCAATCGTTGCAAATTTTGCCACGATTAGGTTTTTAAACCTGTAATCAATTAATATATCAAGCAATTTAAATATAATTCAATTAAAATCAAATCTTTTATCAATTAAATATAAAATGTCAGAGACATAAATTTAGATGTACTTAAAAAAATATAAATTGATAGACGAAAAAAAATTAAAAGGTAGAGGACGAACTTTATATTTAACAGTAAAAGCGAGTAAATTCAGTAATAAAGAAGCTGCCGAAAGGGCCGGGTTTAAGGAGAATACTTATTATACGCATGTAAAAAAAGAAAATTTGAGTTATGTTATATTGGCTAAATATGGTATAGCAATAAACCATGATTTTTCTATTGACTATCCGGAAATGGATGAGTACTTTCCTCATAATTTAAATAATAACGCCAAGACACCAACAGAAAAAGAACATATTCAACTTAAAGATAAATATACCAAACTACTTGAAGCCCATAAGGAACTTCAAGAGCGATATAGTGACTTGCAGGTTAAGTATTTTGAACTTCTAAATAAAAAGGACAAATAGTTTTTTACTTGTCGTACCCAACTTATATAGCTTAGTAAATTTCTACAGATAAGTTTTAGAATAATCATTTAATAATTTTATTGCACCTTCAATCTTCCGTTGATTTAATTCAATCACACATTTTTATTTGCAGACCAAGCTTCATAGCGGTAATAAGGTAATGGTTATTGGCTAATACCTTGTATTTTTGTTTCCAATCGCCTCATCCACGCCTGAATCTAATCCAATAGTACAGTCGAATTTGCTGCTGGAAGAATGTAAGAGCAGGAATATCATTGCCGAGAGATTATTTGGAGAAAAAGAAATACTTTATAATATTGCGACGAAAGGGTACTTGATCAAATCTATTATTAAATTAATACTAATGAATATGAAGTTTGAGGTTGATAGACAGACATTTAGTGATTTAGAAGTGTTTGCAGAGCCGGGTAGAATTAAGTCGTTATTCAACTTGTTTAATGAGGTTGTTACAGAAAACGGGAAGCTCAAGTTGACTGATATTTTTTCAAATCCAAGCAATGATTACCATATTATTGTTCAAAGGAACGACTTGATAAAATTTTTTCAATCAACAGATCTGACTTTAGGTCTCGATAAAAACCTATCTTCTTTCGCGGACTTCTATCTCACCCAAAAGGATTACCTTGTAGGAAGTTCCAAATCTTATGCATTGGGAAGAATATTGCGAAATAAAATGAAATCCGCAAATGAAAAGTATGTGATAGAAAAAGGCATAGTTTCTATTATTGATATTATGAACAAGCTTCATGAATTTTATTTGCAAGTTCAAAAATTGAGTGTTCCTTATTTGGTAAATGAAAATAATAAGGTAATGCGCGATATATTTGACAAGGATTTTTTCAAGAAAATATTAAAATTTAAGAGCAAACTTAAATTTAGTTCTCTTGAAATAGAAGATTTGGATTATTCATTTCGGTACTCTGACCATCATTCTTTGGTTGTTTTATTTGATATGTTGTATGAATATGAATGTTTCATATCTGTTGCAAAAACTTCCAAGGCTTTAAACTTTACTTTTCCTGTCTTTGATAATAACACAGAAAAGGAAATTGAATTGCAAGGATTATTTCATCCATTTATCAATAACCCGATATCAAATGATGTTTTTTTTAGCCGAACTAAAAATGTTTTTTTTCTTTCTGGTGCAAATATGGCCGGAAAATCAACATTTTTAAAATCATTTGGTCTGTCAATTTATTTAGCACATTTAGGATTTCCTGTACCTGCCAAATTGATGAAAACTAGTGTATTTAATGGGCTTTTTACGACTATAAATATACAAGACAATCTCAATGTCGGATTTAGCCATTTTTATAGTGAAGTGAGACGAGTGAAAACTGTGGCCGAAAAACTAAGAAGCCAAAAAAACTTAGTTGTTATTTTTGATGAATTATTTCGGGGAACTAATGTAAAAGATGCATTTGATGCTTCGTTATCAATAATTAATGCATTTTCAAAGGTTAAAAATAGCTTCTTTATAATATCAACTCATATTGTAGAAATAGCCGACGAGTTAAAATCTAATAATAATGTAGATTATTTATGTTTCAAAACCGAGATCAACGACGAGCTTCCTGTTTACAATTATAAATTAGAAAAAGGTGTAACCAAGGAACGACTGGGGATGTTGATATTAAATAATGAAAAAATTATTGAAATCATAGAAGAAGGGCTGGATTGATAACACCTCGAAATTCAACACTATTATTTTTATTCTTTTCTTACCACAAATTTTTTCCGAAGCCAGCGGGAGCTAAAGAAGTTTACTCATTTCAGGAAGTGTTGTACCAAGGTTAACCATTCCTGTACCAAGGTAATATCCGGTCGAACTTTGCCAGCCCTCAGGTACCAGTAATCAGCGTTCCCGGTATCACCCCCCTTAAAGTACAGGTAAGCATGAACCCAGGCTGATTTTTGGTCGTTTAGATGATCGACCTGGTTATGGGCAAGATTCCAGTTGCCTTTTGCATCATACCAAAGGCTTTTTTATTGCACCGCCAAACCGCGATCCGGTTCTTTGGAATTTAAGGACCCTTGAAATTCCGTTAATGTTTTCATTTTAAAATTGCAACTCAGTTATGACCATCGGCTATAATTCGTCCAGCTTACTATGTTCATCGTCCGAAAATTTCACATGCTCGGATAAATCCTTAACCATGTTACGGGCAAAGACCGCGCCTGGATCATCGCTTTTCATTACATCATCATCGCCTAGATCAGCATTAGGCCCATAAATAGCCTGCTTCAGGTCGCGCCGTTGCTCCATTTCTTTTACCTTGCCGTCAACCTTTTCAACCATCGAATCGTCAGGTATCCCGTTTTCAGCCAGGTCTTTAAAATCATGAAAAGGTTGCAGATTAACCTTCATCACCTTTTGCATGACCTCTTCCCATTGCAGCAGTTCTTCCATACTGTAATCAGGGTTATTCTTCTTCGCCATGTATTGCACCATAGCTAAATATTGTTCCGGCGTACCGGCAAACTTGCGGCCTAAGCCGAGCAGCTTGCTTATAAAAGACAGAAATCCCATACGTGTAAATGTTGGTTAATGTAAAATTAGGAAATGGGAACGAGCAAGTGATATTATCTTCGTAAATATGTAGTAAATAATTCATTACGAATGGCAACACAAAATCTGTTTATAGCGTCGGGCATGTATTTTGGGGTTACGGATATCCCCAAAGCGGATAACGAAAATCAACAGTTTTCAGTTAACCTGAATGATAACCGCCCTGATAGGGTCATTGTATATACGTCTTATGATACCTGGCTTCAGACCGAGGGTTCCTATGCTGGACTCGCATATCGAATTATTAGGACGGGCGATTAAAATTAATTTCAAAGATTTATTTCAATAGTACGTAGCACTGCCTGATCAATGGACGAACTAGAAAAGATCTCTAGGGAGCTAAAAAGTCAGGTGGCCAGTTATGACCCTGAGTTTTCTTAACGCGCATTACCTACCTGATCAAAGGGATTACGGTTCCTTCGCAGCAAGCAGGGATCAGGAGACTAATTCCGATCTAAATAATTTGTCTTTTTCGGTTAACGAATTTCAGATAAGTTAATGCCGTCAAAATCAAGCAGCTTATTAGGAGGAAGTTCAAGGGCTTTGGCAAGCTCTTTAAGGGTAAGGATTGTGATGTTTACTTTTCCGCTTTCAATTTTTTGAATATCGCCGTAGTCGATATTACAACGCAGCGCCATTTTACGATAAGTCAGCTTTTTAGCAAGTCGTAACGATTTAAGGTGTTTTCCAAATAAAATAAGTACTTCTTTGTCTATATCGCTGATCATTAGTGCCGGTAAATGAACAGGAAAGATGAAATATTAATCAGGCAAATGTGTTGGTGAATTACCCAACAAATCATTAGCTTTGAGGGAAATAACTTAACCTTTGACCTTTAAATTAACTGTTATGACCGGATTTGAATCCGAACCACAATTTTCCGGCTTAATATTTTCAAAAACAGATACAAGCAATTCAATAATGTTTTATTTTTAACTGTCCTAAACAGTCACACTTTATGCAACCTCGATACCTAATCCTTTTTTTAGTACTATTGTTGGGAAACCATGCACTTTCCCAGGGTACTAAACAATCCTATTTTTCCGCTTTTCAGGAGCAATCGGCTATGCTGTCAGGTAAAAAGCCAATAAGCTTTAAGCGTTCGGTCTTTTTAACCGAAAATGCATTTTATGGGGACAAATTGAACTACCAGTCTTTTTGCCGGGATATATCAAACATTTCCGTTCAACTACGTGCAATGATCAACCAACGAGGCATCGCAAAATATAAAACAGCAGGAAATTGGGCGGCATTCACGTTCATGACTGACACAATCGCTGCCAATAACTTTAAGCCATTTACTTATGATTTTGACGATTTTACGGGTTCTAAGGACTGGTCTAAACAGTTTGTAACTAAATTATTGAAGACACACAGTGGGAACTGTCATTCACTACCTTTCCTTTACAAGATACTTTGTGAAGAAATAGGCACAAAGGCATATCTTGCTCTTGCACCCAATCATGTTTACATTAAGCATCAGGATGAAAAAGGCCAGTGGACAAATGTTGAATTGACTAATCCTGGGTTTCCCCGTGACCAGTGGATCATCAAAGAAATGGCGATAACAGTTGAAGCAATTAGAAAAAATATTTATATGATGCCACTAACCCAAAAAGAAAGCGTTGCTATGGCTATGTTTGATCTTGCATGCGGTTATAAATCTTATTACGGTTACGACAGGTTTGTATTATATACAGCGAGTACTGCACTTAGGTATTATCCTAAATGTGTTCCACTGGTGCAGCTTAAAGCTAATTGCTTGCTTTCTATGATACAGTCTGAAAAAAAGAAGAGCAGGCCGGATACAGCAGTCATTCTGGCTGATATTGCTATGCACAAACGAATGATGGCAAGTGTAAATGAGTTAGGATATAAGGATATGCCTATCGAATTGTATAAGGAATGGGTTGAATCAGTGGAAAAGGAAAAACAAAAAAGAAACTTAAACAAAAACGCCAAAAACTAATCACAATATATAAATGAAAAGATCACTATTGTTCGTCATATTATGGCTTACTGCTTCTCTTGTCCACGCACAGGATAACCCTTACAAAATTTTTGGTTATAAGCCAAAAACTGAATACAAAGACAATCCTTTAGATATTTATAAAGTTAATAACGCTGACAAAAACTCGGATGTTCGTTATCTCGTTTTTGATAGGCAAAATAAAACCATACGTTTGTTAAACAGTAAAGACAGTTTAATTAAGGCGATAACATACACTGACGAAGATTTATTACGGTGGGTTTCGATTGACCAAAAAGCTGAAAAATACCCGCAGCTGTCGCCTTATAACTATGTTAATGATAATCCGATAAAAAACATAGACCCGAATGGTATGGAGATAGTTGGTACGGATGGTAAGCCCGTTACTTATAGCGTTAATAAAGATGGCTCTTTAGCTTGGTCGAAAAATGCGTCTGCTGGAGCTCAAACAATTGGCAACGCCTTAGCCTCAAGTGGTGCAATGGGCGATTTAAATGCATTTAGGGATTCCAAAGTAGCGGTAACCTTGGTTTATTCATCTGACAACAACGATAAAGAATTAGGACATACTGACAACTCTTATATTCATGGCACAGATCAGGTTGTAAAGTCAACTGTTACAGTTTATGGCGGAGCCATCGATGAAATGCAAAATAAAGTGGATAACGGGTCTACCTATTCAGGTGCTGGCACAAAGGGCGCTTTGCAAACAACAGCATTACAATTAGGCGATAAAAACGCTGTGGTAGCTGCGGTAGCGGGACACGAAAGAATTCATGCTACTGATCAAACGAATCAAACACAAGTGAATTCAAATTTAAAGCAAGGTACTAATTTCGACACCGAAGCAGCTCCAATAGCACATGAAGTTCAAATATTACAGAACGCCATAATAAAAGATGTACTAAAAAGTATTCCTTTACCAATACCCGGAAAATTATGAAATACCATGTAATATCATTAACAATCCTAATTATCTTTTCTTTTTGCAAGGTTAATGCACAGACTGCTCCCAATAAAAGAAAACAGGTTGAAATTATTAAATTCTTATTGGTCAAAAAAGAATTAACGGATGAAAGCGACACAGTTCTATCTAATTTAGATGTCATGTACACCCGTAATATAGCTTCTAAAAATAAAGGAAATCCAAGTGCGGTTTACATATTCGGCGCAATGTCGCCGCATGGCAAGCGCTTTATCGCTTTAGACGATAACACAGGTATAAACCTGCTGGAAACGAAAAATCTTCCAACTGAAATTCAATTAATCGTAGCTTTCTTTAAACGTAATCTATATTCACAGCAACAGATTCTAAATTGCTTGAATGAGATTGGAAAAACCTACGAGTACGACGAAAAAATGAATTTCAAAACGGTTGAGGAAAAGCGGTAGTATTGAAAAATTTAAGAATAGTTTACTTTTTCGTTTTAAGTTTTTTATTTCAAACGAATACCCATGCTCAAAAAATTAATCTTGAAAAGTGGGTCAAAAATAAAAAGGATTCGCTCATAAAAAATGGTATTGATACAATTATTTACTTTCACCAATATTGCGGTGAATGTTCCGTAAAATCAAGGATTGAAAATAAAGATTGTGAAGTAATTGACAATAGTTGGACTTTAGTTGATAGCTATTTAATATATAGAGAAGCTGGAATTGCCTACTCGCTTAAATTTAATTATCGTAATGCCCCAATTATAACAAAGCTGAAGTCTAATAAATCTATCGCCTATTTTCTATCCATTGATAAGTTGCTGCAGAAAAGAGACTTGGTATATGCCGAAATGCACAGAAAGGCAGAATTCTTTCCCCCTATACCTACAGATGGTGGATATGAAGAAGCAACCCTATATTACAAAAAGCAAATTATTAAGGTTTCATTAAGTGAATATCAAAAAAGGGATGGTTACAAATATTGGAAACAATATTTCTGGATTGACAATGAGATAAAATTAACTGATTTAATACTGCGGGATTTGAAAAAAAATTGTAATGATTTTTCCTTATTATAATTGAAGCTAAAAAGGAAAGTTATTCCCAAACTAATCAAAACCAGTTATAGCGTTGGGGAATTATCAAACATTTTTTTGAAAATTTAGGATTTGCGAAATTAAAAAGTAGATTTGTTTATTATTTAGCGAATGTAATTCTTACAGCGCTATTGTGATAAGGTTTAGGTTAAAGCCGCCGGACAGCGATTGTCGGGCGGCTTTTATTTTTTTATCTTTATTAGCTTTTTGTTACAGTTGAGGCATATAGATTCAAAACGGTATTTACAGATGAACCTTGTCAAAGCGGGCTTTTTTAGGTCGATGCATTAAAACCAATAAATACGAGGATTAATTCCATAAAGTGTTAGGGAATTCACCAACATTTTTTTAATTTGGCTTTGCCAAAAAGATTTTAAATTTAGATTTGAATAGCTATAAATGTGGACGTTGAACTCACCGGCCACGTATAAGTTGATAAGATAGGTCAAAAGTTTGCTGGCAGCGGGTGTTAGTAGGCTTTTATTTTTTATATGAAACTCTAAGATGTGTATATTGTAAAAGCTGCGGTTAAATCCCTATAAACATAGCGCTTGGGCTTCATCGGTCACTACTCAATTACATGAGCCAATAATTATCACTATATGTTAAAATGTATAATCGTAGATGATGAGCAATTTTCAATCGACGCGCTGTTAAAATATATTGATTTAACGGGAAAGATAGACGTAATTAAAATCTATCTCGATCCTACGGAGGCGCTCAATAACGCAAATAATTTCGAGAATTTAGATATTCTATTTCTGGATATTAATATGCCAAATCTCACCGGAATTGAACTGGCAAAAATATTCAGGCCGAGGGTCAAAAAGATCATTTTTACCACTTCACACTCATCCTATGCGTTTGACGCATTCGAAGTTGAGGCCGATGCCTTTTTACTCAAACCATTAACTTATGCGAAGTTCCTGACCACCATCCATCGTTTATTTACTTTTGGGCGGAAAAATGATTATCCGCATGGGGTTTCGGAAAAAGATTATTTCCTGGTTAAAAACAAGGACGATGGCTTAAAAGTCGTATTTATTGCTTTTAAAGATGTTATTTATTTTGAAAGTTGTCATAACCACGTTCGAATTCATTTAAACGACCAGCGCATCGTTACAGCCTACCTGACTATTAAAGATATATTGCAGCTATTGAATAATCGCGATGATTTTTTACAATTTCACCGGGCATACGTACTTTCAGTTTGCCAAATTAAATACATCAGCAATGATACGATTACATTGAATAACGATTTTAGTTTTCCTGTTGACGAAAAGTACAAACAAGAATTCCGCCAATTTCTTTCAAGTAGGTTGCTAAAAACTAACCGATCTAAATCGTAATCAGGTGACCCACTTTTCGATCACTAACTATTATTACAAATTATGTCCCCAAAAAGAGCCCTTCTGTAATAGAAATTAACCTGTGGCATTAAAATGCTTTTTTTTTACTGAAAAATAGCATTTATGCGGCCATTGGATTATAAACTTTCTTTAGACACCGAAATCATTTGCAGAACTCCCGCTTTTTCGATTTATGATGAAATAGCTGATAATCTTGAAGAATTGAAAGGAATGATAAAAGAAGCATCTCCATCTTTTTTTCAAATAATTTGCGATCTAAAAAAAGAAGATCTAATCAATCAAGACGATAAAGTAGCCTATACACTTTGGAAGTATTTCAACCGGGCGCGGCATCGTGCCACCCCTTTCGGAAGATTTTCAGGCATCAGTGTAGTGCCACAGCAGAAACAGGGCCTAATAGTGCTTAATGACAACCTTACTCTTCTGCATTTCATTGACTGGCAGGCAACTTCCGTTCAATTAGCTAACACCGTTGCTCATTTTAAATCCTCTAATGAATATCTTTTAAATGCATCATTGTATAAAGTTGGCCATCAATACCGATATATCTATTTGGACAAAGGGCGGTTTGAGATTGCAGTAATTCCCGAATTCCCGGAATTACGGTTGATCGTGAATTTTTGCAACAAAAAGCGGAATAAATCCGACCTTTCTGAGGAACTGTTTAAAGCAATGGATTTAGACAAAGCATCGATTGATCAACTGTTAACGCAGCTGATTTCATTGCAGGTATTGATTTCGGATTGCACACCCAATATTACCGGTGAAGATTTCTTTTTGCGTAAGGTGTACAACAAGGTGAATAACTACGAAATACCTTATATCATAGCTGAACGGAAAGTAATCAACGGGGGCTATAACAATAGCTTGAACAAGCACCTAACTGAACTGGTCAATTTTTTAAATAATCACCTTCCTGAAAGTATTAATAGTAATTTTCAGGCTTTTATTAAAGGATTTAAAAGAAAATTTGAATTAAGATTTATTCCGCTTGCATTGGCACTTGATCCGGAATTAGGTATAGGGTATGCCAATCTTGAAAGTAACCAACTTCATAATGCTGCCTTAACTGATCGTATTAAGTACAAGAATGGCGCTCAGTTGCCTCAAATAAACTATGACCCTTTTCTTGTATTCCTGCTTAACAGATCAATGCAAGGTCCTATTATCAATTTGGAAGATTTCAATTCTGAACAACCTTGTACAACGATGTCTTTGCCAAATTCATTTTCGGTGATACTGCACCACTTCGAATCGTTAGGCATTATTGAACACATCGGGGGCGCAACTGCGAATTCTCTGATAGGACGTTTTTCGTTAGGTGTTCCTGCTATTGAAACCATGGGGAAACGGCTTGCGGCGATTGAACAGGAGGCAAACGCTGATATTTTGTTTTTCGATGTTGCTTATCAGGCCGAGCGGCACATTGATAACGTAAACAGGCGAAAGTCTTTTTATAATTATGAATTACCCATATTATCATGGTCTTGCTTTGACGAACCGTTACATATTGATGATATTCTTGTGGGAGTTCTTGAAAATGAAATTATTCTTTATTCTAAAAAATATGGTAAAAGAATGGTTCCACGGATACCCTCCGCGTACAATTATCATCGTTCCGATCTTCCGCTATTTAGATTCTTATGTGATCTGCAACATCAAAACATTAGAACAAAATTAAGTTTCAAGCTTAAAGAACTTTTGCCGGAATTGGATCATTATTCAAGAGTCATATATAAAGATCTGGTCATTTCACCGGAATCCTGGCGCGTACCGGGCGATTTGGTTAACGAACTTATCAATGACAAAAAAAACTGCAATAATATTATCCAAAGATGGCTGCACCAAATTAATTTAGAAGTCCCCTTTACCGTAGGGGAAGGCGATCAAACCCTGCTCATATTCCCTTTCAAGGATGACGATATATCAAAATTAACCACCTATTTTCTTAAAAATGCAGGGAGGCCCATCTATCTGTCGGAAGCTTTTGTAACGGATGATCATATGATTACTACTAAATCAGGTAAGCCCTTAGCCGCACAAATCATACTGAACTATACCCATACTCAAAGGGTTTATTCAACCGTGGACGAAACTGTAAGAGGAATTAAATATCACAGTGAGCATACGATGATTCCTCCCGGTAATAAATGGCTTTACTTTGCCATATATAGTCATCCAGGCCGATTTAATGATTTACTTCAAAATCCAATTGCCCGGTTTCTTAAAACTCATCGAAAATATATAGAAAAATGGTTTTTCATTCGATATGACGACCATGGGCCACATTTGCGCTTAAGAATATTATTGAAAAAAAGTGAGCACACATTCCTACTTATCGAGGGTTTACAGCAAGTGCTAAACAAGGAAATCCAAACAGGTATGATTGCAGATATGCAGATTAAAAGTTATTTCCCTGAAATTACACGCTACGGTATTGACCGCCTTAGCTATATTGAAGATTTTTTCTATTATGACAGTCGCTATGCGATACAAGTTTTAAAGAAAAAAATCGATAACGATACATTTTATCAGATAACGCTAATGACTATAAGGCTTTTAGTTACTTCCGGCTTTCCAATTGTGACTGAAAGGCTTGATTTTTTAAACTATATGGCCTTAAGTTATAGCAAGGAATTTGCAATGGGGCCGGACGATTTTAAATTGATAAACCAGCAAACAGAGCAGTTACAACGTAATTTCACGGAAGGCAAGTCACATTTCAACATCGTTGACATTCAAAAATTGGCCTCCCGTTTTGCTCAGCTATTAACAAGAGCCTCCGACAGGAACGATAAATATATGCTTGCTGCCGACCTGATACACATGCATGTTAACCGGCTCTTTATTTCCGATCAGCGGGAGCAGGAAGCGATACTATATCAACACCTTTTTAAGCTTTTGAAGAGACAGCAGTTTTTAAAAGAACCAAAGGCAACTGAAGCCTTACTTTAAATCTGCCATCGGCATCCGCACCATAATTAAAAATCGACTTATCTCCATAAGCATATTCTAACCTCCTGGCGGTATTTATTAACCCTGTCTTCGTTCCGGTAACGTGGGCTGCCGGATCAATTGCATTATCCGTTTCAGTGACGAAAAATTCGTCACTGAGGTAAATGTTTATGGTAGCCTTATTACCAGGTTTAAGATTTCCATGTTTAAATATGTTTTCGGCAAACGTAAGTAACACAAGTGGGATCAAGTGTAAAGACATTACATCATCTGATACATTAAACTGAATATCTAACTTCTGCCTTAATTGGTTTAAATAAAGCAGATTATCAATTTGTTCAACTTCCTGACCAACTAAAATAAAATTGCCGACTTTATCAGCATCGATAGCGAATCGCATCATCGCACTTAGCGTACTGACAGCCTTTGCAGCAACAGGTGTGGTAAATTCTACGAGATGGTATAAAAAATCAAGGGTATTAAAAAAGAAATGCGGATTGATCTGCGCTAAAAGAAAGGCATTTTGTGCTTTAGCCATTTCCTGTAAGATCTGCTGCCGTTCTATGGTATCTTGTAACTGCCTTTTTTCAAGTTCGTTCGTTCGTTTCCGTTCTCTTAGATAAGTTTCGAGCAAATAATAGCCTGTTGCAAATAAGATGAAATAAAGACACCTGTATAGTGTTTTCATGATATATTGTAAATCATGAATGGTTTTTACAGGACCGCTGAGCGTATGAATTTTTACGAGTACAAAATCCACAACGTAGTTCGCAGCTATAAACAACAGGATCTCTAAAATCATAACCGTAGGCATTCTCCACAATATTTGTTTTGGTTGTTTTAGGCCCCACGGTAAAGAACGGCAGGCGTGCAGGTAAAAAAATAAAATAATGACCAGGTAATGCGCTGCATAAGTAAGGGGATGACCGAATGTTCCCGAATAAAAGCCAATTACGACCGTTTCGTAAGTCATGAATACAGCCCAGGCAATTATATGGATACGGTACTTTTTAAGTTTGCTTGTAAATTTTTCCATCGTCATTTTGGAGTTTTATAAATCACCTTTCCATCCTTCCGTCCCAATTATTTCAGCGCAGCTTTCATGGTCCCTAATTTTCCTAAAAAAAATATCATGAAACAAAAACATTTCAAAATCAGCCGGGAAACACTGTTTGTTTTCCAAGCTTCAAAATCGGGCGACACCACCACAGCGGATACAGACCCGACAACCACCATGATCACCACTACTGTTACAGGAGTATTCCATAGCGGTAAAAAAGGATGATCACCAAAAGACAGGACACGTATTTTACGTTGTCCTGCCTTTTATCATTTTATTTGCCAAAAAATCATTAAAATTCTTACGATAATAATCACCTACTGTTATTTCGAGTCCCGTAGTCATCCTTACCGTATTCCCATAAACAAAAACGATATGATCAAGCCCAACGATAAAGCTTCGTTGCAGTTGGGCAAACGAAGGAAAAGGCTCTAATATTTTTGCCATCTCCGTTAATGATAAATGCGTTTTTATTTTCTGAACAGGCGTATGAATGATCACGTAGTTCTGCTTACTTTCCACAGCTATAATTTCACTGTATTTAATCTTTACAATTTTGTATCCGTCATCATTATTTTTGGTGAAAAAATAATCAGCCTCCATATTAAACTGATAGTTTGTTTTTTCATTAGGAAATACTTTTGCAATCGTAGCCGCAAATTTGGAAAGTGTGTATGGCTTAAGTAGATATGCATCCGCTTCGAGCTCGAAGGCTTCATAACCGTACTCAGAGTAAGCGGTCGTGAAAATCAATTTGTCTACTTTTGACCTGATTTTACGCGATACGTCAAGACCTGTAATTAACGGCATCCTGATATCCACCAAAACTAAATCAAGCGGATCAGCTATTGTCAAATCTGCTATGGCTTGCATCGGTTCGGTGTAGGATTTCATGTGATTAAGATAAGGTATCGATTTTACATAGTTCTCCAGCCTTGCTACTGCGTAAGGTTCATCATCAATAATAATACAATTATATTTTTTCATGCTTAAGGAATTAATGTTTAATTAACCCTTAGCTTATGCATTTTAAATACTCTTTAATACGGAAAACCTTGTAAAAAGTAAATTAAGGAATAAAATATCAGTCATTGATGAAAATATTTCATTAAAATTAATGTTTATCACCAATTTTCGTAATAATATGAACTGATATATAGAAAACCTTGGCGTTTACGTAGAAAATCACCCTTTATACCCAAGTAGCTTTAATGATGTTAATTAATAGCCGTATTTTAGCTTAATAGTTAAGTAGGATTACTCGATTATAGGCGTCATATATGGAAATATTCCATATTGATTTTTAAGACCCAGGAGGACAAGGAGGAATTTAGACGATTGCTGGCTCAAGCTTAAAAATGAATCTTAAATCTTCATGGGTCCGATCTTAATTATCCTTCTGCGAGGTTGCTACTCAATTGACAATCTTTGGAAAAAGGATGATTATATATATATGGCTATTTGAAAGTATATCGAACAACGGACACGTTGATTATGACGTATTATGAAAAATGAATGATTGTTAATCGAGAAGATATTGATCTGCTTGCAAATCCAGGGTTGAAATATGGTAAATTGTATTGTAATAGATGACGAACAGTTTTCAGTTGATGTAATCATCACCTATATCGAGCTGACTAAGCGAATAAAAGTTAAAGAGGTGTTTCTTGACCCTAAGCAAGCCATTGAAAAGATTGAAGTCTTTAAGAATATTGACGTTTTGTTTATGGACATTAATATGCCTGATGTTTCAGGGATTGAATTGGCAAAAACTTTAAGGCCCCTTGTAAAGAAACTGGTTTTTACTACCTCTCATACCCAATATGCTTTTGAAGCTTATCAGGTCGAGGGTGATGCTTATCTGCTTAAGCCTTTTACTTTTGGCGATTTCATGGCTATGCTAAACCGCTTATTCCCGCCTGAATCGTCTGAATCGTCTGAAGTTCAGCATAAATTTAATGGTAAGGATTACTTTCTGGTAAAAAACAAGGATGAAGACCTCCGCATAGAGCATGTGTTGTTTGCGGAGGTTGTTGCCTTTGAAAGTCTGAATAATTACATAAAAATTTATTTGGCAAATAACCGAACCATTACATCGTATCTGACCATTCAGGACATACTGGAACTGTTAGGCTCGCGCGGTGAATTTAAACAGTTTCACCGTTCGTATGTCATCGCTGTAGATCACATCAGCTATATAGCTTCCGGTGTAATAAAAATGAGTAACAATCTCACTTTTCCTGTTGGAGATCGATTCAAATCGGAATTCCATAATTATGTAACGAATAATTTAGCGAAGACATCGCGGAATAAATAACACTTGAACGGAAAACAATATTTAATAATAGCAAATAAATGTAAAATACCTAAAAGCATAAATGTAGCCAATAAAAGAGGCCTTAACCTTATCCAATAGAAAAACAGCTAAAGGAACTTCTTAAAAATATAATTTACGCTAAATATGAATTATACCTTCCCGAAACTGCTGGTGTGGGTTGATGAAGCCCTATCTCCATCAGCATTAATGAATCAAGAACTGAGTCCTGAGGATTTTAAAAACTGGACGGCCTATTCAGTAAATAAAAGTGCCAAATGGAAAATTAATATATCGTCCTACATGCTAAGCCAGGCAGCAACAGAGGATAAGAAACAATTTCTGAAAGCCCAACAACAACAATTGGTATCGCTGATTAACCAGGTAAATCAATACCTTTTTAAAAGAAAACGGATTTGGTATATCAGTCCACAGGCGGGCATGATCAAAAAACTATACGTTTCGGTGTTAAATATTTTTGAGGACTTATTAAGCTATGCAGAAAAATACTTTTCGGAGTTCTGTGATATGACTATTAAAATTAGCGATTTTCGGCTTAAAAAGATTCTGCCCGAATTAAGAAAAGAAACAAATGATCTTCAGCTTTTGCTTCAAAATGCTAAAATTGACGGCGAGTTGGGGGGCCTAATTATAAAGGGAATTAACGCAATATCGATTCCGGGCAAGTTATCCTATGCAAGTTTGAAATATGTGATGAACATGATTTCTCAGGTTAAATCCTTAAATAGTTTAAATCAGCATACCCTTATAAAAACACTGATTAGCCTCGATTTTAACCGCCCGGAATTCTACTTGTACCTTACTAATATTACAAATTTGAAGCTTCAAAATATCGATGGTCTTCATGAGCAGCTTGAATATATAATTCAGCAAAGTAATGAAATGAATGGCGTGCTGATTCAAAATCAATGCAGCTTTAATTCAAATGATTGTTCATTAAAGTTAGAGCTTCAAAACTTTTTCGAAGCCAAAGCAGCCTATTTAGAAAAGCTTTTAAATCATAGACGCCTGGCAATGCAGGATAAAATAGATGCCGAAAAGGCGCTACGTTTATTGCTTGACATGACTGTTCCTCAATTCGCACTGTTTATAAGGGTTTTGAAAGAAACGCAAATTATCCTGAAGACCGGAATAACAGAGGTTTGCACTTTCTTTGCAATGCATTTTTATACAGACAAATCACTGTTTATTTCTTCCAGTAATTTACTGAAACGTTCTACCGACGTTGAGTTTGCAACCGTTCTGAAATTATGGGATATGCTCATTGATATGCAGAACTGGCTCGATGAAAAATTTAGCATACGCAATTATAGGCGTTCACTATAGTAACCTATCCTGGAATTCGTCTAAAAGACCTTCTTTTTTTAGTAAACTGAGCAGGTCTGTATACCAAATATAATTAAAGGCTGGGTGAGCTTTTATTTCGCTTAAGTCTTGGTCGAGCACGTCCTGCAAACAATGTATATTCATAGTGGCAGCACATTGCCTGAAATCATCGCTTACACCAAGTTCCAATAAGCTCTTTAAAGAATTTGAGGAATTGTTCATAACGCTTATTTAATAAACGAATTTATGATTTATGTAGTTCTATCGTTTACTGATAATAGCTTATTAGAACGCTTTCCATTTTAAAATAAAAGCGTAGGCACTATTTATTGCGCATTTGGAGGGACCGCGAAGACCCGGATGTACGCAGATAAACAGGCCCACGCTTTTACGTGAGCGAAGTCTACCCTCCACAGTACATCTCTGAAAATTTCGCGGTTTTCCAAATGCCAGGACGATAACTATCGCTTATATAATTTTAAATAGACCTATTCGGTCTATAGTGTTTTTCTCCGGCAAAGATAAAAGTTCCCCCAACCAATTTTAGTATTATTTATTCTCCATTTTCTGATGGTTTCCTTGACAGGAAAATCGGTCGACCTTATAATTTCCCACCGCCTATTTTCTCAATTTGATCTGAGCATATTTCTTCTCCATACTTTTTTTAAAATATTTTTTTTAAAAATTTATTCAGAAACCTCGCTTTAAAGGTATTTCCAGCCTGGGTGAAGTGTTTTCCAAATTTTACTTCCTGTTTTTCCGTCCCTCATTAAAGTTGCTTTGCTCCCATGATCACCAATGGGATGACAATTGAACTGGCCCGCATCTTACTCGAATCGGTTACCGATGGCACTGCAAAAGTACTGTCCGAAAACGCAATTCAGCCAAAGCGGATGAGCAAAGCGGAAGCTTACCGGCAGTATGGCCGCTCACAAGTTGACCGCTGGATTTCCGAAGGCTTATTCAAGCCTTTTAAGGGCCAAATCTACATCTCAAAATTGGGGATTGACCGGGAAAAACTGGAAGCTATTGCAGCGGACAGTAATCGCCGAACCTATCTGCCAGTTTCGGACAGATAAACTTTCGCCCGCTTCGGCGGGCAGGTTAACGAACGTTTTTTGACATCATGGGATGAAGCATTACCTGGCATTGCGCCAGGAATCAGGAAGCAGCTACAGCAACCCGTGCTATGCAA
The DNA here is from genome assembly GCF_013408825.1 of Mucilaginibacter tundrae. Lineage (GTDB taxonomy): Bacteria > Bacteroidota > Bacteroidia > Sphingobacteriales > Sphingobacteriaceae > Mucilaginibacter. Next base: position 476,241 of record NZ_JACCBZ010000002.1, on the reverse strand, counting down.
AAGCACAGGCGGGACTGGAAAACAGCGAACCCTGGGCAGCCCGTTTGGGCATGGTCTGTACAGGCCAACGCACGTAATCCCGGATTTTTATCAACCGGTAAAGTGAATTGTTTGGGTTCGTTACCCATTGCCGGTTCTCATTTAGATAATAATATGATGAATACAACTAACCAGCAAAACAGACATTATCGTAAAAGAAAAGCGATTAAACTGCCTTATTATCATGTTCAACAAACGCTTCCGTTAGGCGAAACACCAGATGTTCGCGCAAGCCTGCGAACTGAGGGGCTATGGGAATTGGTAACCGCTGACCTTCGGGAAGTTTACTATTACAAAGTAGACCAAAATAAAAAGCGTAAGGAGTTTTGTGCCATTGGATGGCCAAACGAAAATGGTGGATGGGAAATCAGACATCCTAATTTCACAGGTTGTCTCGGCCCCAAAGGAATGACCTTTATTCCCGGTGAACCCGGTCACCTCATTATTTTCGAGGACTTTACCGCTTACCTCTACTGGCGGTATTTTCATAAGCAGTATTACCCCAACATCCTGATCCTGAATTACCCTGAGTTTTTAAGTGCAGCCAAAATGAGAGCGCTCAAGTTCAACTCAGTAACGGTATGCTTCGACCAGGAACAAATAACGCTCATTAAATCGTCTGGCGATGGATTTAACCCTATCAACGCAGCAGCTTAAACTTATTATCCGGGAAGCTGCCGAAATGGGCGCGATCCAGGCGCTAACCAAAGTAGGAAAACTGAAACCCTACCTCAAAAAGTCGGAAGCATTCCGAAAATACGGGCGGGCCAATATCGAAAAATGGGCTGAAAAAGGAATACTCACCATACGCAAAGACGGAGATCATTCCGCCGTTTGGCGCATTGACCGGCTTGAAGTAGCGGCGATAGCCAAATCCATTGAACTTTTACGCTATCTGTAGGATATGACCCATTTACAAATTGCAAACCAAATGAATACATTAATTAACTACAATGCGCAGGATATCCGCGATCAGGTTTCCCCGGCCGATTTTTTAGCACGGTTAGGCCATCACCCCGCCTATAAATCCGGTAAGGAATTATTTTATAACAGTATGCTAAGGGAAGAAAGAACAGCCTCGTTTTGCGTCGATAACCAACTCGGAGTTTGGTATGATCACGGAGGTGCGAATCCTTCCGGGATCAAAGGCGGTAATATTATTGACCTTGCCCTGGCTTACTGGTATCCCTTATCTTTCCGGGAAGTATTGCAAAAGATCACGGAGATTATCGGTAATCAGCTGCCCGTTAAAGATTATTTACCGGAAACTAAACACCGTAAACGAAGCCCGGTAAAGATCCCGCACTATGAAATCCAGGAGGTCAAAGAATTGGGCGGAAACCCAGCGATAACGGAATACCTGCAGTCACGTAAGGTATGGAGGGCTTCCCAGGGCCGCATGAAAGAGGTTTACTATTTTGTGGAAGACCAAAAGAAATTGAGAAAATATTTCTTCGCCGCCGGCTGGCAGAACGAACTCGGCTCTTGGGAAGTACGCAACCTGTATTTCAAAGGCTGTTTGGGCCATAAAGCGATCTCTCTTATTCCCGGAGACGAACATAGCTTAGTCCTATTTGAAGGTTACATCAATTACCTCAGCTGGCTGACCGAGCATCCCCTGGAAACCAGCACTGTGCTCATACTCAATTCAATTTCGCTACTCGAAACAGCTATTCGTAAAGCCAAGGAATATACCGAGGTATGCTTTTTTTTCGATCATGATCTGGGGGGACAAGGAGCCTCCATCGATTTAAAAAAGGCAATACCAGGCGCGAAGGATGGTTCGCATCATTACTTAAATTATAACGACTATAATGATAAGCTAAGAGCCGAGAAATGAACCTATTCCTTGATACAATATACCGGGTTACCTTTTGGTTTTTATCCTTGCAAGATGTGCCGTTGTCCGACAAAACGCCGTATCCGTTGTTTTTCCGGCCCCCGGCATCTTGCCTTAAACCTTCGCTCCGTACCTGCGCTAAGGATTAAGGGGTAACGGATCGTCGCAACTCCTATCCTCCATGAAAAAAGAGAACCGCACTAAAAAAATAGATGCACGCTTTACGGAAGCGGAATACACGATCATCCTGGCGATGGAAAAGGAACTGGGTGTCCGCAAGACGGACCTGGTCAGATCAAGGCTATTGGCAAATGCACCGGCTGTTGTAATTAACGCTAAAGAACTGATACGGTCATTAGACAGTATCGGCGCAGAATTGGGCCGCTCAGGTAATAACATCAATCAACTGGCCCGTTATGGCAATATCTTAAACAATAAGAAAGTCCTGTCACCAGTGGTTATGGAACGGTTTAATACCTTATTTGAACAATATATCGCCAACCAAAAAATATTGGAAATCGCCCTGCGCAGGATAGTCCGTGCTATGGGGCATTAAATCAAAAAAACAGCTATGGAATTTACGATTACATTGCCGACACTGGCCGTTATCATACTGGCCTATTACACGGGCCGTTACGCCTATTTTTCGTTCCTGAAATACCGTTCCGGTCACCAGCGGCCCTTTGATCCCCGGTATAATTACCGGACAAGTTCCTGGCTGGACTGGCAAAGGGGATTTGAACAGGGCCAGGCGAAGATCATTCACAAATATCATTTAGAAGAATGCTGCGAGGATAAGGCAGTGCTGAAATGGATCAAGGGTTACAAGGATTTAGAAAACGATCTGCGCAAGATATAAGATACCGCGATACAAAATCTCCCGCGAGAAAATCTCCCGGCATAGTGTACCGGGAGCGCAATTACTAAACGCTCACGATACAAAGTCTCCCGCGAGAAAATACCGGGGAATATTATCTCGGGAGCGGAATTACTAAACTATCCCGGTACAAAATACCGGGGAACAAAGTATCGGGAGAGAAAGTCCCCCGCTGTAAAATACCGTGGAATAATAGCTCACGATACAATATACCGCCATTATGATTGTAAAGATCATCCCGGCTACCAAGCGGTCAGCCTCATTTCCAGCCGTTGGCTATAACACAGGTAAGTTGGACAAGAACAAAGGAGAATTGATGAAGGTGTCGGGCTTTGGCCCTTTGGAAGGTTTGCAGCACTGGCGGCCCGAAGATTACCGGAATTATTTAAAGGCGGTTTCCGCTACCAATAAAGCGGTTCAAAAGCCACAGTTCCATGCTGTGATTTCAGCTGGCGGAAAAAGCCATGACAAACAGCAACTTACCGAAATCGCCGCACAATGGCTGACGGCAATGGGCTACGGCAACCAACCTTACCTGTTGGTGTTTCACAAGGATACACAGAACAATCATATCCATATCGTCACCACTCGGGTAGATAAACAGGGTAAAAAGATCAACGATTCCTTTGAAAACATACGGGCGATAAAGCACCTGAATCAGATTTTAGGCATTGATGAAAAGCACAGCGCCAGACAGGACATCGCGAAAGCCTTGTCTTTTACTTATTCCACCAAGGCGCAATTGATGATGATCCTGGAAAGCCAGGGCTATACAATAAAGGAAGCAGATGGCAAACTTGAGGTAATCAAATTCGGCCATAAACAGGGCGAAATAGATTTAGGTCAATTGAGATTTTCGGTAGCCAAGCCGGAACGGTTCAGCCAGCTAAAGGCCATTTTTCACAGATACGCGTTGGTATATGATACCAGTTTGCAGCTAAAACCGAATGGCTATACTTCGGCTTTTGCCGAATATCTCAAAGAAAAACATGGGCTCATTTTATTATTTCATGCCTCCGCCGATAAGCCGCCTTACGGTTATTCAGTGATTGACCATTCCGGCAAAGCGGTTTTTAAGGGCAGCGAGATCATAGCCTTAAAAGAATTACTCAGCATCCGTTCCACAGCAGAAATACCAACTGAAGAAAAAATCTGGCAGGAACAGGATCATAGCGAAGCTATCAAAACTTACTATGCCGCGCTGTTAAAAGCCGCTTTATATAACTACCCTGATTTGGCGCAAGGGCTGCGGCATCAAGGGCTGGACCTGTTATTGGATGGTGAAGCATTCTTTTTAACCGACAAGGACGGAACTTTTTATACTAACGCCGGGGAACTGCTGGACGATGAAGGTTACCGGGAACTGGTCAGGCAATTCGAGCAACTCACGGAACTCGACCTGGAAGTTAAGCAGCAATACACAGAAGAAATTATGGTAAATATCGCAGACGATGTGGATGACCAGCAAATCTACGGTATGCGCAGAAGGCGGCAAAAGAAAGCGCGCACCAATACACGCTAACACTCAATTTCAATTTAAAATTTATGATCATCATCATCGGCAACCAAAAAGGCGGCGCGGGAAAAAGTACGCTCACCTTATTACTGGCGAATTATTTAACACTGGCCAAAAAATGCAAGGTCACGGTCGTTGACAGCGATTACCAGCAATCGCTTTCGCAGAAATATGAAAAGGCGAAGCTGCTGGAAAACCCCGAACTCTATGAAGTGATTGCCGCCAGCCTGGAAGACTACCCGGTCATGTATGAAGTCTACGCGGTCAATAAAAAAGAGATCGTGCTGATCGATTTGCCGGGCAAACTCGATGATGACGGGCTGATACCGATATTCAAATCGGCCGACCTGATTGTTTGCCCTTTTGCTTACGATGAGTTCAGCTTTGAATCCACCATCCTGTTTTCAGTCGTATTACGGCAGATCAGCCCGAAAGTTCCGATAGCTTATATCCCTAACCGGATCAAGGCCAATGTCAAATATGAAACGCAAAAAGAGGTTGACGAACAGCTAACCAAATTCGGTACGGTAACTGAACCCATTCCTGACCGTATCGACTTCCAGCGGGTGAACACCCTGCAAACGCCGCTATCGGTTTACCCCCTGGTGATTTCGCTATTTGAAAAAATCTTCAAAGAACATATAAAACCCATCATCACATGAACGAGATCAAAACGCTGGCTGACCAGTTGCGGAGCCGCATGGCCAAACCCGACACGCCGGAAAAAACCAAAACAAAGAAAAAGTCCGGCAAAATGACCGTCACACCGCCCATAGTTGAGGTGATAAGAGGCTACGACATTAAGGAACATGACAGTATGGTGCATGTCCGGTTTGACCGGCAAACGGCGCAGCTGCTCCACCATTTTAAAATGGCAACCGGCGTCGAGGTGACCCGCCTGATCTCTTATTCCGTGGCGCAATTGCTGGAACGGCACCCCGAAATCAAAATCATTATCAAAGAACACTTAGAAAATTTTGACCTATGAGCTGGAAATTCTTTCGCGGCAAACGCGACCCGGTCTATGATGAAATACTGGACCGGATAAAGGCTTATGACAACAGCGATCATAAAACACTCATCCATGCGCGGCTCGACGAGCGTACCGCGGGCAACCTGAGCCAGTTGAAACTGGCCACCGGCGTAGAAATTCAAAAGATCGTCGCTTTCGCCATCAGCGAACTGCTCCGGCAGCACCCGGAACTCAAAACCATTATCAGGAACTTTTTAGAAACCATTAACTAACATGAACTGGATACACTTTTTTATATGGGTGGCCGGGATATATACCCTGTATTACCTGGCCGTGATTTTAATTGACCTCGCCGGAACCAAAAATGTTCCGGCAGGTGCATTAACGAATGAACTGACATTTTCAGAAGAAATATCTACCCAGAAGCTGGAACACCGGCCGGAGGAAACCCAGCAGCCTGCAGACGGCCCGGCGGTTATCGCCTCGGGCGGGGTCCCCATCAAAGAGCTGTTCAGTCTGGCCCGCCAGCAGCTGATCGTCTATACCAAATCCGTCAGCTATTAGCCATGCGGTATTTCCTGACGGGCTGCTTTCTGCTGGCAGCTATAGCAGCAATGGCCCAACCTGGGCTGAATGAAATGCAGCAGGCACAAAGTGACCTTTCTTCTTCTTTTTTTTCGGCGCTTGACTGTTCGCTGGTACTTGCCGGCATCTTTGGCATTCTGGGCGCGGTCCGCATTTATCATAACTGGCAGATGGGGCATCCGCGTATCGACCAGGCAGTAGCCGGGTGGTTCTTCGCCGCTTTATTCATGGTGCTGGCCGGTGCTTTTCTGCGGGCCATTTTCGGCATCTGACCTTGCAAATTTAATACCCCAAATAACCCCGGCGGTCGTCCTGCTGGTAGCGGGGCGCCGCCATTTTTTTAACAACAATTTAATACCCCTATTTTTCATGAACAAAATGAAACGGATCTGGGCCACAGCAATGCTGTCGGTCCTGGGCATGGCTTCTGCTTTCGCCCAAAATGGTGTAACCGGTATCAACACCGCGACCACTACCTTAAAAACTTATGTTGACCCGGTAACCAATATCGCCTTAGTGATCGGTGGTATCGTGGGAATCGTCGGCGCGATCCGCGTGTATTCCAAATGGAATTCAGGTGATAACGACATCAACAAGGAATTGATGGGCTGGGGCGGTAGCTGCGTGTTTCTCGTGGTTTCCGCGCTGATCATTAAAGCCTTCTTTGGCCTGACCTAATGGCGAAACGGTTTGCAGTATATAAGGGGCTCCAAAAGCCCCTTATATTTAGGGGGTTCCGAGGAAAATTCATCTACTGGGGCCTGGGCTCCCTGTTGGCCGGGCTGGTCTTTGGTGCATTGACCATGTCACTCGTCAATATGTGGCTCGGCGCGGTCGTGCTCATCGGTAGCATTGTAGGCGGGCTGCTCTATATCGCAGGCAAACAGAAAAAGGGCCTGCACGATAAGTCCAGGGCAAAAGGCATTTACATCATTCATCACATCAATCATTATGGGCGCAAAAAACACCTTTAAAATGCCTTATGCCGGGGTGGATAAAAGCGGCGGCTATGACCTTTTATTCGGATTGGGCGGCGAATGTTCGGTCATCCTAAAGTTGACCAACCCGGTGATACAGTATTCCGCCTCAGCGGATGCTTATGACGAGTTTCATGGTTTGCTGTTGAATATCGTAAAAATACTGGGTGACGGCTATATCCTACAAAAGCAAGACATTATTTCCAGGCAAAAATACCCGGCCAAAATCGCAAAGGAATACTTGCAGCAAAAATACAACGACCATTTCGCAGGGCGCGATTATTTGGAAGTGACTACTTACCTAATCATTACCATGCAGGTTAAAAAGGGTGCCTTTTATGTTTTCGATGCGAAGGCTTTGGGCGATTTCCGGCAGGTGATCGGGAAAGTAACGGCTATCCTGGAAACAGGGCGTACCGGCCCGGTCATCCTGAACAAAAGCGAAATTGACGGCCTGGTGCTGCGGGTACTGAGCATGAATTTTAGCCGTGAGCACCTGGCCTTAACCAACCTTTCGCCGAATGACACCCAAATCAACATGGGCGAACGCAGTATCCGCTGTATGAATCTGGTTAATATCGACACGATTGACCTGCCGCAGGAAGTGGGAACCCACGTCGAACTCAATGAAAAGGACAGTCTGAAAGGTTTCCCGGCGGATGTGTTGTCTTTCCTGTTTAAAGTACCCGGTTTTGATACCATCCTGTTCAACCAGGTCATCGAGATACCGAACCAGGTCATGACGCTGAAAAAGCTGGAGTTGAAGAAAAAGCGGCATTCCGGCATTCCCGACCCGGCCAATACGCTGTGCATGGAGGATATTGATTTATTGCTTAACGATGTAGCAAGGGAAAACCAGCTTTTGGTCAACAGCCATTTTAATATCATCGTCGCAGCGCCTGCCGGCCAAATCCAGAAAGCCTGCAACTTTGTGGAAAGCGCATTATTCGGCCTGGGCATCATCGCTAATAAAAATGCCTACAATCAGTTGGAACTGTTCCGCACGGCCCTGCCGGGCAACGCGGTCGAACTTAAAAATTACGACTGGTTCCTGACGACCTGCGACGCGGCGCTTTGCTTTTTCTTTAAGGAATCTTTGCCCAAAGACGAGCCATCGGATTTCCTGGTACGTTTTACCGACCGGCAAGGTGTTCCGGTGGGTATTGATGTTTCCGACTTGCCGATGCGTACAGGGCGGATCAATAATCGCAATAAATTTTTGTTAGGCGGAAGTGGTACGGGTAAGTCCTTTTGTATGAATTCGCTCCTGGAGCAATATTTATTGTACAATATGGATGTCATCATCGTGGATGTCGGCCATTCCTATTCCGGTTTATGCGCTTACTATAAAGGCAAGTATATTACTTACACCGAGGAAAACCCCATTACGATGAACCCTTTCGCGATGCCGGCAAATGAGTACAATATAGAGAAAAAAGATTTTTTAATCACGCTGGTGGCACTGCTATGGAAGGGTGCAGACGGGTTGCTCAGTAATGTCGAACGGGATGTGCTTTCCAATGTAGTCAGCGCCTATTATGTCAAAAACTTCCAGTGGGAAGACCCGGAGCTGAACTTCAATACTTTTTATGAGTTCGCGCTGGAAAAAATACCGCAGATCAAAAAAGAGGAGAGTATTCCCTTTGACCTGGACGAGTTCCGTTATGTGTTAAAGAAGTTTTATAAAGGCGGTGAATACCAGGCCATCTTAAATGAAGCGGCCGACCAATCCTTGTTTTCCGAACGGTTCATTGTCTATGAAATTGATAATGTATCGAATAATAAAATTTTACTACCAATCGTTACGCTGATCATTATGGATATATTCATCCAGAAAATGCGCCACCGCAAGCACCAGCGGAAAGCGATCATCTTGGAGGAAGCGTGGAAGGCTTTAGCCTCGCCGATCATGGCGAATTTTCTGCTTTATCTGAATAAAACCGTCCGTAAATTCTGGGGGGAGATTATCGAAGTCACGCAGGAATTAGGGGATATTTTAGGAAACCCTATTGTAAAAGACGCTATCATCAATAACTCTGATACCGTAATCTTGCTCGATCAAAGCAAATTCAAGGAAAATTACAAGGAAATTGCTGCCTTACTGTCGATCTCCGCTACCGAGCAGCGTAAAATATTCTCTATTAACCAGCTTGATAATAAGACGAACCGTTCGCCCTTTAAAGAATTTTATATGCGCCGGGGCCAAGTGGGCGAGGTATACGGTGTGGAAGTATCTCTTTCTCAATATTTATGCTACACCACAGAAAAGCCGGAAAAATCTGCGGTCGAAATATACACCCAGGCATTCGGCACTTATCCCGAAGGGCTCGACGCTTTCACCGGCGATTTACAACAAAGCCAGTGCACCCTCGGCGAATTTGTCAACCGGGTCAATAAAGCCGGTAAACCACTTAATTTAAATTAATTCCCATGAAAACCTATTATCTGCTATTCTTGCTTTGCTTTTTAGTAAGGTTGGCAACCGCGCAGGAATTGGTCGTAGACCCGACCACTTCCGCCGCTATCGCCGTCAATGCCGGTGTCATTAACAGTCAAATGAACACCACCAATAACAACCTGAGCCTGATCCAGAAGGGCCAACTGGCCGTAACCGGGCAATTGACCATTGCCAATACGCTGCAAAACGATATCTATAAAGGCTTGAGCCAGGTGGCTTCTGTCATCAATAACCTCGAATCGATCAAAGAGATCGCCACCTGCGGCAGCGACATTATCAGCGATGTGGAGCAGGCGGAGCAATTGGCCCAATCAGCCCCGGTATTGTTATTGTTTGCCGAGCAGGGCGCAAGGGAATTTGAAACCCGTGCAGTTGCCCTGGGCACCTATGTGTCCGCTTTTGTGATGCAATCCGGCGGAAATAATTTGATGGATTCCGGCGAAAGGGCTAAACTCTTAAACCATATCGAGAGCCAGTTGCAGATACTGCGCGGCATTTCTTATGGAATGCAACGGGCGATGTATTGGGCGAAAATGCGGGGCATTTTTCAATCGCTCAATCCCTGGGCCACCTGGCAGAATGAAGACAAGCAAATTGCCATCAGCGTATTGAACAACGCCAAATATTTAAAGCAATGAAAATCATCCTGACGCTCTTAGCCATATGCTTTGCGCTTTCTACTTTCGCCCAGCAAAGCACCATCGATGTGATTGGGATGCACCAATTGATCGATGAATCCAAATCAGAACATGACAAACAAGTCACCGCTAAAAATCAGCAGGCCGTTAACACAACCAATGAAGCTGCTAACATGACCCTGCTTGCCAAGCTAAAAAACACTTACCGGACGTTACAGCAGCGTTATAATACCTTGGGCACCGCGATTACGGTCGCCGATATTGGTTTAGAAGGCGAGCCGATGGTCAAACAGATCGTGAACTACCACGGGCAGATCATGGCACTGGCAGAAAAGAACCCCGCTATTATCGCTTTGGGTTACCAAACCGAGATCGAATTTGCCGAAAAGGCCGAAAGCCTGATTGGCTATGTGACAGGGCTTACGCTGTCCATCGGTGATGTTAACCAGATGAAGGCTTCCGACCGGAAAATGCTGTTTGATTATGTCATCCAGCAGCTAAGTGTCCTACAGGAACTGGCGGGGAACATGCTCAATTTATTACAGTATAATAACCTGGCCGCGGTGCTCAAAGCTTTGAACCCTTTCCAAACCTTTATCGACCAGGACAAATCCATCGCCAAAGACATTATTCAAAACGCCAAATACCTAAAATGATGAAGAAGCTATTTTTAATCCTTTTACCTTTCGCCTTTTACCTTTCACCTTCTTTCGGACAGGAAGTTGTCTTCGACCCGCAGCATTTTTTGGCGGTTATGGAAAACGGTGCGGCGCGCAACAGCGCCGAAATTTCGCATAACCAGTACCTCTCCAAAATAAACACCAATCTCGATAACATCAATATTAACATGAGTTCGGTGGTACTGGCGCAGACCATTATTTATAATTCCTTGTCGGATGTGAATTCGGCACTAAAAAATGGCATGGCGGTCAAAAACATGGCGGTGCTGACCAGCGATATGATCAGTTACCTGAATCAGTGTTTGGAATTGGCCAAAGCCCAGCCCTACTTATTACTGTTTGCTACCGGTATTGAAAACCAGATGCAGGTCAGGGCGATAGCTTTGGTCAGCGAGGTATCGGATTTTGTACTTAAAGAAGGCGGTAACGTGCTGGCCGATTATAATGCGCGAGACCAGTTATTGGCGAAAGTCACGCAGCAACTACAGATATTGAATGCGCTTGCCTATGGCGCCTGGCGGGCGATGTACTGGGCAAAGGAACAGGGCCTGATCGCCTCGATCAATCCTTATGCCGCATGGATCAACCATGATAAAACATTCGTCGCCCAAATCATTGGCCAGGCCAAATACTTAAAATCAAACCCTTAATGTTATGAAAAAATTAATCACCCTTTTAGTTTTCTGCATTCCGCTTTTTGCTTTTTCACAGGAAGAAGTTTACGATAAAGCCATTGTCCACCAGGAGCAGCGCATGGTGTTCCTGCAATGGAACCAAAACGAGTTCGACCCCAAAGCGGGTTTCCTTGACCTCAACCCTTATTATTGGTTGGTCTGGGGACTGTTTGATCCCAATTACCACAAGACAGACCTGCGGCCGCTCAGCGCAACCGGCCCGCAAACACAAAGGATCGCTTTGGTAGCCGCGCAAAGCAGCACTGATAATAAATACAAACTGCACTCCGATACGGTACGAAACACGGCGCTCTCGAATATTGCCCAAACCTCCGGCTTGTTGTCCGATGCCGATCCCTTATGGTTATTGTATTATCACCAGCAATTCGTGCCGCTGTTGAATTATTCGGCCGCAACCATATTAGGGCCGCTTGGCACGCAGGTCAGTGCCAAACTGGTTTCCGAAGGTTTGTACAGTTGGTATACCAACCAGTTGAGTATGCTCAAGGAAAGATTGCAGGGCGCAAGAACGACCGACATGGACAGGGGTTCCCGCATTTTAGCTTATTACCGGCTCTTAAAGGAATACCAGGTATTGGCAGGTGTATGGGCCATCCGGACAGCGGTAGCGGCAAAAGATATTACAATGACCGGGCAATTACAACAAGTCCAGGCCACTAAAATGAGCTATGGTGCCTGGACGCCCAATACCGATGTACAGATTGCAAACCGTGTTTTAATCGAAGCAGGACTATGAAAATCAAAACCATTCTTTTTGGCCTGCTGTTCCTGCTTTTAGGAACGGCTGGCTTCGCGCAAACCACCACCCCGGCCATTGATACGGCCAGCAGTAACCAAACCCTCCAGTTTTTGCAGGGGGATGGCGTTTACGAATCAGGCATGATGACCTTTTTGGGCGGTCTAAAGGCTTCCATTTGGACGCATTTCGACCTGTTTATCGGAGATGCGCAGGCGCTGGCCGCCATCTTTATGATTATCTTTTTTGCCATTAAGAGTTATGAGATGATGGTGGGTGATAAGCGCATGGAGATTATGCCCTTATTGCGACCCTTTGGCTTAGCGATGGTCATTATTTGGTGGAGCGCTTTTACACAGGTCGTTGCCTATCCCACCGATTTAGTGGAAAGCCAAACCAACCAAATGTTTGAAAGTGAGCAGGCCAACGTCAACGCCTTGCGGCTCAACCGCGCCAGTTTGATGCTGGCCATGGCTAATTCGCTGATCACTTTCCAGGCACAGGCCGATGTAGCCGAAAAGGAAAGCGATACGTGGTACGGGCAAGCCTGGGATTCGGTGACAAGTACCATCAAGGAAGGTATTTCTACGGTCATTTCGCCATTGCTGGAACTGAAGAATCGGCTAACAGTCGGGATGCAGTTACTGTTTACACAGCTTTTGGAACTGCTCGGGATATGGATTCTACGGATCTCAGTTTACATAATATTTATGATCCAAATTATCTATTCAAGTATCTTGGTAATCTTAGGGCCTTTTTCCGTAGCGGCCAGTATTTTACCGGCTTTCCGTGACAGCTTTTCAACCTGGATCGCCCGTTTTGTTTCGGTTAACCTCTATTCAGGTATCGCTTACCTAATCATGTACCTCTGCGCTTTAATGCAGGAATATGCCATGCAATCGGAGATCAGCCGTTACCAGGTATTGGTGGGCGCGAACGGGACTGCAGCCGATTTGCAAAAACTGGCCTGGTTCGCCGGTAACGGCATCTTATCTTTCGGCGAGGTGATCTGCGTTTTCCTGATCGGCGCTATTTGTATGTTCACCGTGCCCAGCATTTCTACCTGGATAATCTCCACTTCCGGTATCAGTTCCGCTACTTCCAGCGCCGCCCGTGGAGCAGCAACCGTAGTCACCGTTGCCCGCCGGGCCGCGGGAAGTTTTATCTAACCTTCAATTTAATTTTATGATCATTAAAAATATCGAAGCTAAAATACGGCTGGCGACCATGGTGGCTTTTGGCAGTTTTTTTTCAGCCATTGTTATCGCCATAGCGGCATTATGGCTGGCGAACAGCCAAGTCGCCGCCGCGCGCCGCAGCATTTATATCCTGGATAACAATATCCCGATCATGGCCAGCCAGACGGATATGCAAATGAACCGGCCCGCCGAATACCGGGCGGATGTGGACCTGTTCCACTCGCTCTTTTTTTCGCTGACGCCGGATGACAAGTACATCGAATACCAGTTAAAGAAAGCCATGTACCTGGTGGATGAATCGGGTGTACAGCAATATGATAATTTAAAGGAGAACGGTTTTTTTAATTCCGTTTTGTCCTCCAGTTCGGTGCTGACGCTGACCACCGATTCGATTGCGCTGGATATGCCGAGGCATTATTTTCGCTATTATGGCAAACTGAAAATCGACCGGCGCAGCTCGACGGTGGTGCGTTCGCTCATTACCGAAGGTTATCTCAAAGACATCCCGCGTAGTGACAATAACCCGCATGGGGTATTGATCACCAATTGGAAAACACTTGAAAATAAAGATTTGGAAAATGTTCAAAAAAATACATTCTAAACGCGACGCCAGCGATACGCTGTACAGCGAGATCAAAAAAGAATTTGGTGGATATTTCAGTAAAGCGGGTAGTGGCACCAGGTCATTCACCGAACGCTACCCGAAATTGCTGTTTGGTCTAATGATCTTTAGTATCGTTATTTCCATTTCGGTAGTGTTCACGCTCCGCAGGCACCCGGCACCTCCAACTAAAATTATGGTCAGCCCGGTGAGTGACGGCATTGGCCAGATACTCAGCCTAAGTTCCGCGCTGAAGGAAACCATCGCCCTGAAAAAACAAGTGGACAGCATCAGTAAAAAAAGGAACCTGGATAAGGCTGACAGTACTACATTATTAAATGACCTTAACCGGCTGGGTCAGATCAATCAACAATTTAAAAAGAAAAATCATGAGCATTAACTTTAGACAACCCAAATACATACTTCCGCTCGTCGCGCTGCCGTTTTTGTGTTTGTTCTTTTATGCATATCACAGCAGCGTTGCTAAAAACAAAAAACAGGTAAAGACCAGCATTGGTTTCAATACTTCCGTTGGCGACGTATCGCCTGACATCAAAAAAAAGGAACTAACCGATAAACTGGATGCCTTTCGAAATACTTATAAAGAGGCGGACGGTAACACGGCGGTGAACGCTATACCATCCGAAAAGTCGGCCGATCCCCGCTTTAGTAATAGCTACAGCGAACAGCAAAAGCGAACATTGGATTCAATCAACCGGGCGATGAAAATGAACTTCGGAACGTCACCACCCGCAAGAATTTCAGAACAGGATCGTGCGATGGCGGAGGCACTGAACCACATTAACCACCAGCCCCAAAAAGAAGCTTCAGCGCAAACTCCAACTGTAGAAAAAGACCCTATGCAGGTATTCCGCCAGCAAATGGCCTATATGGACAGCATCCGTAAATCGGAGGACCCGGCATACCTGGCCAAGCAAAAAGAACTGGCCAAAGCCAAAGCGGCTCAAACAAAGCAGGAAGACAAGCCGCTTGCTGTGAGCAAGGCAGCAGCAGGGGCGGATGACTTTAATACCATCAAACCGCAAAAAGATGAGCGCTTTATCATGGCCATTATCGATGAGAATGTGACCGGTTATGCTGATTCACGGATCAGGCTGCGTTTGCTGGAGGACATCATGGCGGGCAATACGCTCATAAAAAAAGGCGCTTATCTCTATGCGCTGATCAGCGGCTTTTCCGGCCAGCGGGTATCGCTGTCGGTAAAAACTATCCTGTATGAGAACCACGAACTGCCCGTCAAATTGGATGTCTACGACCTCGACGGGCTCAAGGGATTATATGTGCCTGAATCCCAATTCCGTGACTTTACCAAGGATTTGGGCAATAATACGATCCAGGGCGTCAGTATCGAAGACAATGGCACCGGCTCCGCCGCCAGCCAGCTACTGATGAGCACCACGGATAAAATATTCGAGTCCACTTCCTCCGCCATTGCGGGGGCAATCCGCAAGGACAAAGCCAAGATCAAGTACAATTCCTATATCTATTTAATCGACTCTCAAAAAAACAACTGATCATGAAATCTTTCTTTATCTCATTTACCGTCATCCTCATGACGGCCTGCCATGCCTTTGCCCAGCAAACCGCAACCGGTATCAAAAAAACCGACCTCCCAGTAGTTTACCTGCCCGATAACCTGTCGGTACATTTCGTATCGCCGGAACCTATTCAGTACGTCGATATTTCCAGCAAAACCATTATCGGCGACCTGCCGGTAAAAAATATCCTGCGGATCAAGTACCGGACGGATTCCGCAAGTACGGATGGCGTAGTGACTATTGTCGGCGAAAAATATATTGCGCAATACCATATTGTGCATTCGCCGCCGGATGGCGGTGCCATACAAACCGACATTGACATCCTGCCATCCGACATGCGAACGCTGGACATCGGCATCGGACTCTCGCAGGCCGAGCTTAAAGCCTACGCCACACGACTTTTGTACAAAAGGCCGGAACACTTGCAAAAAACAAAAGCTTACGGTTTGGAAGCAATGCTCAACCACGTTTATACATTAGACGACTATATATTTTTAGACATTGGCTATGAAAACAGCACCAACCTCAGCTATGACCTCGATGAATTACGCTTTAAGATCGAAGACAAAAAAGTAACTAAAGCCACCAATGTACAGTCACTGGAGATTAAGCCGGACTTTACGCTGTTTGACATCCCCTCGTTCAAAAAGCATTACCGGAACATCTTCGTATTCAAAAAATTCACCTTTCCCGGAAACAAGCTGCTCAATATCCAACTGGATGAAAAGCAGCTTTCTGGCCGCGTGATCACATTGTCTATTCCTTATAAGGATATACTGGAAGCGGACATGATACCAATACAATAGGATTATGGAGGAGACACACGAACAGCATAAGCTTCATGGCTTCATGCAATGCGCCATTTATATATCCATCGCGCTCGAAGCCAGCATATTCATTTATCTGAAAGCCCCATTCTGGGGCTTCTTCAGTAATGCTTTGGAAAAGCTGAGTCATATCGCCATTTACCATGAACTGGTGTACAGTAAATTGTGTACGTTTTTACTGATCTGCCTGGTCAGCATCGGTACTTTAGCCAAAAAGAAAACCGACCTCGATCCTAAAAAGCATATCATTTATCCACTAACACTTGGCGTGTTTTTATTTTTTGGCAGCATCCTTTACTACAATAGGGCTTCACCGCTGGTATTTGAATATACGACCTGGTTCAATTTAGGCTATATGGTTTGTTCCCTTATTGGTGCGTTGATGATCAGCGTGGCGATGGATAATGTGTCCAAAATGATCAGGTCGGGTTTGGGCAAGGATAAATGGAACAGCGAAGCGGAAAGCTTTATGCAGCAGACCGTACCTGTGGTAACACCTTATTCGGTCAATATCCCCATGCTGTTTTATTTTGACGGGAAGGTCCGCAGCGGCTGGATCAATATCGTTAATCCTTTTCGCGGCACATTGCTTATTGGAACCCCAGGTTCGGGCAAGAGTTTTGGCGTGGTCAATCCCTTTATCCGCCAACTGATCGCCAAGGAATTTTGTGCCTGCGTTTATGATTACAAGTTCAGCGATTTGGGTAAAGTAGCCTATTATCATTATTTACTGGCAAAGCAGCAGGGTAAACTGAAAAAGCACAGCTTTCATGTCATTAATTTGAATGACCCGGAGCGCAGCCGCAAAATAAACCCCTGGCGCAGCGACTATTTGCGAACGCTGGCGGATGCTTCGGAAACTGCGGAGGGATTGGTCGAAGCGATGAAAAAAGGCGATAAATCCGGCGGCAGCGACCAGTTCTTTACGCAATCAGCGATTAACTTTCTTTCAGCCTGTATCTATTTCTGGAGTCATTATGCCGGTGGCAAATATTCCAGTTTCCCGCATGTGCTGGCCTTTCTGAATCATTCCTATGATGATATTTTCAACACGCTGTTCACCGAACCGGAACTGGTTTCTTTATTGTCGCCGTTCAAAAGCGCCTATACACTGAAAGCCTATGACCAGTTAGAAGGTCAGATCGGTACGCTGAAAATATTCATCAGCCGGGTTGCGACAAAGGAAAGTTATTGGGTGTTTTCCGGTGATGATTTCGATTTAAAAATATCGGATAAGGATCATCCTGGCATATTGATAATGGCTAACGATCCTAATACGCAGGCCATCAATGCCACTTGCTATTCGGTGGTGCTGAACCGCTTGACCAAGCTCATCAACAGCAAAGGTAACCTGCCATCGGCGCTCATCATTGACGAAATGCCAACTTTATACACGCATAAGATCGAAAACCTTATAGCAGAAGCGCGTTCAAATAAAGTGGCCGTATTATTAGGGTTGCAGGAGTTGCCACAGCTTAATCAAAATTACGGTAAGGAGACAGCAGCCACCATTACCTCGGTCGTGGGCAATGTATTGGCAGGGTCGGTCCGTAATAAGGAAACGCTTGACTGGCTCGAACGGCTGTTCGGCAAATCCAAGCAGATCGGCGAGAGCCTGTCCATCGACCGTAACAAAACCTCGACTTCGCTCAATGAAAAGCTGGAAGCGCTTATTCCCGCCGGGAAAATGGCCTCGCTCAATACGGGGGAAATGGTAGGGTTGATCGCAGCCGATGTACAGGAAAATTATACCGGCAAATTTGACACCTCGGCCATCCATTGCCGCGTGAATTTGGATAGCAAAGCTATTCAGTTAGAAGAAGCAGGCTATAAAGAATTGCCGGTCTATTATGACTTTAACGGCAAAAAGGACGAGATCCTCCGCCAAAACTTTACGCGAATTACAAATGAGGTGGAAAATATCGTGAAGATATTCCGCAAACCGCCCGAAACTGTCACTACAGCGCCAAAAACGGCTAAGGCTGTTATTAAAAAATAAATCCAATGCACTTTGTTAAACTTTTGGTAACAGCAGGCGCCATCGCATGCCTACCCTTAAAGCATATTTGCCTGACATCGCCTTATGGGTACCGTATCCATCCCATAACTGGTAAATATAGCTACCATGCAGGCATCGACCTGCGTGCGCGCAGTGATACGGTATTTGCCGTACTGCCGGGAACGGTGAAACGAATAGCCTTTGATCCATTCCTGGGACTTTACATCAAACTGGAACACGAGGATTTCACCACTACTTATGGACACCTTTCCCAAATCTTTGTTTTCCGGGAAGATAGTGTGAAAGCCGGAACACCTATTGGGCTAAGCGGCTTGACTGGCCGGACGACCGGCGAGCATCTGCATTTTGCGGTGCAATTCCACGGATGCTATATCGACCCCTTAAAATTTCTAATCAACATCTTGAACTAATTTCATTTATCATGCCTACAAATTTTAAACCCCTTCATGAGCAGATCGCAGAGAAGCTCATCGCCGAACTGAAAGCCGGCACATCGCCCTTTCAAAAACCCTGGACGAACGACAATTCAGCCGGTTATTTTACCCCGCTCAACCCAACCACCGGTAAAAATTACCGGGGCATGAACGCCCTTTGGCTGGCCATGCAGGGCCGTGACGATCCGCGCTGGATGACGCTTAAACAAGCTTCATTTAACCATTGGACCGTAGAAAAAGGCGCCAAAGCCACGCTGATCAACTTTGTCAAGCAAACGGATATACGCCCGGTATTGGATGATAAGGGGCAGCCCGTACTAAAAGAGAACGGCAAGCCGCAAACCCAGACCGTCAAACTGGACAAGCCCATCATCACCACCGCCTTTGTGTTTAACGGCCAGCAGATCAAGGGCATCCCGGAATGGAAGGAAGCCTATGGAGAGAAAATAGCTGCGCAGCAATGGACACCCATAGAGCGTGCCGAAATGATTTTAGCCGACAGCAAAGCAGAGATCAGGCACGGCGGCAATGAAGCTTTTTACCGGACATCCGGGGATTTTATCCAGTTACCAAAAAAAGAGCAATTCGCCGCCGCCGCCAAATATTATGCAACGGCTTTGCATGAACTGGGCCACTGGAGCGGACATGAGAGTCGGCTTGACCGGAAAATGAACGACCGGTTCGGTACGCCTGATTATGCGCGCGAGGAACTTCGCGCCGAGATCGCCTCACTGATGATCGGCAGCGAACTCAATATCGGTCATGACTTCGGCCAGCATGCCGCCTATGTCGATAACTGGATAGAGGTGTTGCAAAAAGAGCCCAACGAGGTTTTCAAGGCCTCCGCAGATGCCCAGAAGATCTTCGATTTCGTGATCGGCTTCGAGCAAAAAAGGGAACAACAAATAGAAGCCACAGAAAAGGTCAGCTTAAAGACGCTGAATGCCGGGGAGGTAATCCCCTATAATGATAAGACCTATACGGTTGGCGAAACGGTCAAAGGTAAAACTTCGGTGACCGACGAGGATGGCAAAAAAACCAAGGTGAGTCCCAAAGACGGCCTTTATAATTCCCTATTGAATGCGCGCAATAACCCGCAGGCACAGGAGCAGGAACAAAATCTCAGCGAGGGAATGGAACAGGAATTGGCTGAAGCAGAAAGCACCGGTTATAAAATGAAACGCTAATTAATTAATTATGACACAGCAAACATTTAAGGAGCAGGAAATTCCTTTATTGGAATTGGAGAAAATAGGGCTGACTAAAAATGGCCGGCTCAACCTGCACGAAGAAGATATCCGTGCCTTGCTTTCCGGCAATCGCACTGGTATGCTCCGCCTGGAAAACCTGGTAGCCGACGGTGTGCACATCGAGGCGCTGGATGCCAAATTATCGCTGAAACAAACAGAGGATGGTAAGCTGGACCTGTTGGTACACCCGATCTACAGGCGGCCCGAATCTCCGTCGTTCTTAACCGATAGCGAGGTAGAAAAGCTGGAAAAAGGTGAAGTAGCTAATATTGAACATTTTCTTTTTGACGAAGAAGGCAAGCCAAAGGACCTGCTGATCGAATTTGATAAGGATACGAATGAATTCATTATTACCGATACCGCCAAAATTCTGGTACCGGACATGATCAACAGCGAGTATTTATCTCTGGAACAAAAAGAGCGTTACCGGAAAGGAAAAACCGTGGAGCTTGCCGATGGCACTGCATTTCAGTATACTGCAACCGACCGCCATGGCATTCGCTCGAATAAACTGGCGCTGATTGCGTCGCTTTTGGTGGATGGCGGTTTATCTTATGTGGTACACAAAGGGCTGAACGCCCTATTCAACCGCACAAGGGACGAAAAGGATGCTGCCAAAAACGGCAAAGGGTATAACCTGGCCTTTGAAAACATGCAGGCGCATGAGCGCGTGGCGAAAGAGGGCCGGCAGCCTTCGCCGAAGGACGAGCAGGAACGTGGTTATACACGCACGGGCCGTTCCCGCTGATGCATCCTTTTTTAACAAAACTGGGTGTGCCGCTTGCCGTGCAGGATTTTTTTGAACCCTATTATACGACGGATGAAATAGGGAACATGATCTTTTGGTATGGTGACGAGGCGGAACATTTTGGTTTCGCCTTTCACCGGGTTCCCGTTAAGGGTTTGTGGCAGGCGGGTAACGCGAATACGGCTATGATCCGGCAGGTATTCTATTGTGATAACGCCATGGAAGCCATTAGTTTTCTCAGCCTGAATAGTTCAGCCTACCCTTATTTTGACCGGTTATTGTTCCTTGCAGGCGAGATGGAATGCTGCTTGCCGCCGCAAAAGTCGTATTCATTGGTTTTTAACCGGGATATTCTTGGCAGAATTCGCGATTTAAAAGTTGCCGCCGCGATCCGCCGCTTGCCTGTGTCAGTCAGCCTCACCGGTGAGTTCGTACACATCCGTTTCCGCCAGGAGAAGTATACTATTCCACAGGATCGCTTCAGCCTAAACACGTTTGAAAAAATAAGTAAGTACCGCTTTAACATCAAAACATACAAACCCAAAAACACTGATTGCTGGCTTGACCAACTCAAAGCCACCAATTTTTAACCAATTAGTCATGGAACAAGAATTCACACCGCCTGAGATCATTACGATAAGGCCCGCGACGATCTTTGCCTTTATAAAAACAGTCCCGCTACTTATAGCCGCCACCGGCTTCCTTTTTCTTGCCGCTCGTTATTTTCCGGTACTGGTCTGGGTTAGCATCACCATCATGCTCTTTGCCTGGTACCGTTTTGCCTATATCTTAAGGGTGCGCTATATCATCACGCCAGGGATAATCCGTATTCAGCGCGGTATATTTTTTCGGAAAATTGACCAGGTAGAATTATGGCGCGTAAAGGATTATGTCATTACGCAATCTTTTTTACTGCAAATATTCTGCTTAATGGATCTAACGCTGAAGGGTACCGACCCGGAGAATCCTGTCATCTGGCTGCGCGGCATTCCTTATTCTGACATTGTTGACACTTTAAGGGAGCGGGTTAACGAAGCCAGGCAGCATAACCGGGTTTACGAACTCAATTAAACTTTTTTAAAAATAGGCTTTCCAAGTATATTTTTTTTTGTATTTTCCTGTATTAAAGCTATGAAAACCACTTTGTATTTTATTCTTACCTTACTCATTTCAGCAGGTGCCCTGTTGGGTGCTATGAATATGAAGAATCCGTTTCCGCTCTTTGCTGTTGCTTTCGGTATATGGGCTCTCTTTATTTGGTTTTATCACAAGCGGGCTAAAAAAGAAGCGGCACGCCGTTCCAGGGAACAGCTTTTTGAGAATTATATGTGGACGCATCTGCGTAGCCGTAACCGTTAACCCATGAAATTTAGTAATTTGCCGGCCTTACAACGATAAGCATCTCGCTTATCTAATTGTGATAAGGTTTAGGTTTGGAAGGTCCGGGCAGCGAGTGCTAGGACCTTTCTATTTTAACCGCATCTAATTTGCAGGGAAAAATGAATAAGCTTCCTTAAAACAACCTTGCTCAAGCAAATCATAAATACCTATTTATAATTAATTGACACGCTATTCCATCACCGGGTTGCCTAATATCGGCAGTTTCGCGATCTTCGTTACTTCTATACTCGGACAGCCGAAATCTTCAACAACCTTGCCCAGGAGCAGGTAACACCCTGCTCCACGGAAGGGATAGGCAGGTGTCGTATTAGGAAAATGCGTAGTATGAAAAAAGTTCCCTTCCACGTCCAGGAAAGCGCCGAACCACATCCGCTTGTTATTTTTAGTAGGTACTGTCTTTTCGCATACAAATAAACCCACCATCTTTACCGTTTGCCCGATATGATTAATCAGATCATCGGCATAAATTTCTCCCCGGTATTCCGTTTCCAACAAATCAAACATGCTCATGCTGACCGGGAATCCAAGGATTTCCAATTCATGATAGGCGTTTTCCAGCCTGGTATTGATCAGTTCCGGCAGCTGATAACATTTTGCCTCTACATTAAATAATGCCAATTCGTTAGTCGGCTTTACGGAAGTATCCATCAGACGGTGAACTTTCCAAAGCAATTCCTTTTTACTCTGGCCCGTAAACCGTAAAGCACCGACGCGGATCAGGATTATCGTTTGTTCCAATCCAAGCCCTGTCCGTTTTACCAGGTCCTCCATATTGAGGTAGGGCCCGTTTTGCCTGCGTTCCTCCGGAATGCGCTCGATAAAAGTCCCATCCAGCCCGTGTACACCTACAAAGCCGAGGTAGGCATCGATACCCGAAATATTAACCGTACTGTCACTATGGTTAACACAAGGTAAATGAACCACCGCGCCCGAATTGACCAGTTCAATTACATATAAAAACCGGTTGTAAAACCCCCCGTAATTATTCAGTACGGCCACCATAAATTCCCTGGGATAATAGGTTTTTAAAAACAGGCTCTGATAACTTTCTACCGCGAAGCTGGCGGAATGTGCCTTGGAAAAACTGTAGCCTGCAAAAGAGGATACCTGCCGCCATACTTCCTTTACGACCTCTCCAGGACGGCCTAATTTGATCGCTTCCTGATGGAATCGTTCCACCAACCTTTCAAACTCGATCTTTGAGCGATATTTGCCGCTCATGCCCCTCCGCAAAATATCGGCATCTGTGCCGTCCATCCCCGCAAAATGAATACAAACCTTAATCACATCCTCCTGGTAAACCATCACGCCGTAAGTTTCCTTTAGCTGTTCCTCCATCACCGGGTGCAGGTATTGCACCTGGTCGGGGGCATGATGGTATTTGATAAAGGTCCCCATCATTCCTGAACTGGCCACACCAGGCCGTATGATAGAACTGGCCGCGACCAACGTCAGGTAATTATCGCAGCCCAGCTTGATGATCAATTGTATCATGGCGGGCGATTCCGTATAAAAACAGCCAATGGTTTTACCCGATTTCAATTGCGCGTTGACCTTCGGGTCCTTCATAAATGCTTTCACATCGTGAATATCGATCCGCCGCCCCTGGTTTTCTTCGATCAGTTTTACTGCCTGCTTGATATGCCCGATCCCCCGCTGGCTTAAAATATCATATTTATCATAACCTATCTTTTCCGCTTCATACATATCCCATTGCACGGTAGCCATGCCCTTTGGCGGCAGGTCAAGCGCGGTGTAATAAGTAATGGGTTCTTCCGAGATCAATACACCGCCTGCATGGATCGAACGCTGGTTGGGCATATTCGCCATCATTTGGTGAATAGTCGTGATCTTTTTAAAAACGACATTATCCTGGTTGAACGTCGCACGGGTTGGGTCGGTGAAGCCATCGATTTCTGATTTGGGCAGGCCCATGACTTTACCGATCTCCCGGATAACGCTACGGTCCTTAAATGTTGACATGGTGCCCAACAGCGCCACATGCTTACTGCCGTACCTTTTGAAAATGTAATCCTGAACCTCTTCACGTTCGTCCCAGGAATAATCAATATCAAAATCGGGCGGCGATGTGCGTTTGGCGTTCAAAAAACGCTCAAAATACAGGTCCAGTTCTATCGGGTCGACATCGGTGATCCGCAGGCAATAAGCCACGATACTGTTTGCGCCGGAGCCACGGCCTACATGGTAATAGCCCTGCGACATCGAGAAGCGGATAATATCCCAGGTGATCAGGAAATAAGCACAAAAATCCAGTTCATAGATGACCTTCAGTTCATGCTTTACCTGTTTCAGCGCCTCTTTATGGTATTTGCCATAACGGTAGTCCATGCCGCTGAGGGCCAGTTTCTCCAGTAGCTCTTTATCATTTTTTTTATTCCCGGTAAACGTTAACCTGTTCAGATTGATCCGGCCTTTTGGATAATCCATCACGCAGCGGTTCATCAGGTTGCGGGTATTGTCCAATATAAACGCGTATTTGGCATAACTGGCTTCCAGCTTACCCGATGCCAGGAACATATCCGTAGGCCGGCATTTATCTTCAGGACCTACCATGGTCAGCAAAGTGTTCAGGTCGATGGCTCGCAAGTATTCGTGAAGGCGGTATTCAATTTTATCCGCAACAAACACCGGCTGTAAGGCCAGCAGCTTTTCCCTGATAGCGGACAGGTCTTTTTTATACAGTTGGTGTAACTGGTCAAAGCGGATACCGAGATATTCATTTTCTTTTAATTCGCCGGTGTACCCATAGGGATAAACCATAAAAGCTTTTTTAAGCGCAGGCGCAGTTTCCGGCAATTCCTTTTTCTCAAGGTTATGCACTGTCAGGAACTCATTGAGTTCCCTCATGCCTTCCTTGTTTTGGGCTATCCCGATATAGAGCAGTTTTTTGTCTTTACGGAATTCCAATCCCGCAATGGGTTTGATGCCGTTTTCATCACATTCCCGCATAAACTCCATAATGCCCGTCGAGTTATTAATATCTGTCAGCACCATTTGCGTGATACCACGCGACACGGCTTCATCGATTACGTTGGGTATCGACATGGTGCCATAGCGGAGGCTATAATGGGAATGGACGTTTAGGTACATGACATTAAAGATTTAAGTCAATACCGGATGCCAGTTTGATTGCCTGCGGGCCAAAACGTCGCCTGATCTTATCCAGTGCCTGGCAAAGACTGTATTGTTCTTCTGATTCTGTATAAAGGTCGATCTGTTCAAAGCCATTTACCAGATTAGATAACCTGACACCCACCAAACGCAGTAAAACCCGTTTTTGGTAAAGTTCCTTAAAGAGTTCCTTTGTTTTTTTTATCAATACGCCATCCAGCGAGCTATAAGGAATGGTAGCTTGTTTGGTTACATCTTCAAATGTCGAATAGCGAATGGTGACGGTAATACAGGCACATAGCTTTTGCTTTTGCCGCAGTTCAAAAGCGAGGTCCATCACCATCGAGGTCAGCAGGTGATTAATCGTTTCCACATCGATGCTGTCGGCTTTAAAGGTGCATTGCGTACCAATACTCTTTTGTTCCTGGTAAGGGACGACGGGCGAATGGTCAATCCCTTTGGCTTTTTGGAGCAGCCATAAACCGTTTTTACCCAATATACTTTTCATATAATCCGGGTGTACCAGGGTCAGCGCATGAATACGCTTGATACCCATATCGCTTAACTTGATAAATGTTTTTTCACCAAGCCCCGGTATTTTGCGAATGGACAGCGGGTTTAAAAAAGGCTGTACCCCCGTCTGCTCAATGTTCAGCTCACCATCGGGTTTACATTCATTGGTCGCCATTTTGGAAACGGTTTTGTTGACGGAAAGGCCGAACGAGATTGGCAAACCGGTTTCATGGATCACCTTTTGCTTCAATTCATGGGCATATTTTAAAGTCCCATGAAAACGGTCCATACCCGTCATATCGATATAATGTTCGTCGATACTGGCCTTTTCAATAAGTGGCACCCTTTCCCTTAAAATATCGGTGATCTCGTGGGAAGCTTTAGAATATTCATCCATGTTCCCCCTGATCCATATTCCATGGGGGCACAACAGTTTGGCCATCCGGGACGACATGGCGGAGTAAACGCCAAACTTTCGGGCTTCATAACTGCACGAGGCCACTACGCCACGGTCTGAAGGGCTGCCGATAATGACAGGCTTGCCTATTAATCTCGGGTCTTTCCGTACCTCTACCGATACAAAAAAAGCATCCTGATCCATGTGGATGATGTGTCGGTTGGTTTCCATTTTCTACGTCAAATTGAGGGCTACAAAATTATGCTAAAAATATTAGCATTTTGCAATGGAATTACAAAATTATTTTCACAATTGTTTTGTTTACTTGTTAATCAGTAAATTAGAACTATGGAAGCGGAAAACTTTTTTGAGATAAGCTTAGGACATGGCGAGGACTTGCGAACTTATATGGTTAAAGATTATGAAAAATCTGAGGATGGCCAATGCAAATTTGAAGTCTTCCTTGCGGGAAAATCAATACTAAGTCTCGAACCGGAAGACGACACCTTCCGATCCTGTAAAAATCCTGGCGGACTGGATGATGAAACTATACACCAAATCATCGACCAGATCGAATCGTATCATTTATAACTATGAAAAATCGTTTTGTCAAGACCGGGCGAATAGGTGTAAACGGGATCAAAGAAATATTCCAGAATTTCGGATCTGCAACAAAATCAATTATTATTTGGTCCTCATAATTATATAGCGTATTCCAAAGCTGGCAAATCTTCATACTCAAACGGCGTTGAAGGCTCCAAGGTCGCCAGGAATTCTTTGGCAATAGTACAGGCATCCATCTGTTTTGCAGGAAATTGAGATAGGGCGATCTCCGTTATCCGCTCATCGCTCAGGTCACCGAACATCCATTCGTAAGCCAATTCATCGTTGAGGATCGTTGGCATTCGCTTTTTTGAATTGTGTACCTGTTGCATCAATGGATTTGCTTCTGCTGTAGTAATGGCCAATGTTTCCACAGTTTCGCCCGTATCTTTATCTGTCCATTCCTGCCAGATCCCCGCCATGTAGAAATATTCATGATCTTTCACGGATATATAGTAGGGATATTTGATTGATGTTTTAAGTGGTTGTCCCGTCTTTTTATTCAGCGGGAATACATGCCGCCATTCGTAAAAACCTGTAGATAAAACCAGGCACCGGTGCTTTCTTGACGCATCGGCATAGATAGAAGGATTGCCTTTTTCATTGGTAAATAAATTTTCGGCTTTCGCATTCAGGGTGGTGTAACCAATGTGCCATTTACCCTGCTCATCTTTATAACCATTTCTGAATTGGGCTACCTTTTCACGGTTCTTTAAGTAAGGCGGCAGGAACCCCCATTCCATTTGTACGATATCGAAATTTGTTTCCGTTGCGTCCCTTTTAAGTACGGCAACCGGGCTGTAAGCAAATCCATTATGTACCGCACGGTTTAAAAAATCATAATTCTTTACCGCTTTCTCCAGTTGCAG
Organism: Mucilaginibacter tundrae; assembly: GCF_013408825.1. Lineage (GTDB taxonomy): Bacteria > Bacteroidota > Bacteroidia > Sphingobacteriales > Sphingobacteriaceae > Mucilaginibacter. Next base: position 448,674 of record NZ_JACCBZ010000002.1, on the reverse strand, counting down.
CAGTTTGATAAATTCTGCCCTTGATACCTTTTGCCCGTTATAGTAACACATAGCTTTTATTTTTTAAATGCTCCGCAATTCTTGCACCAAAATACGCCACCTCTTTTAAACGGTGCTTGGCCTCCGGTATCGATGTCCAGAACGGCAGCCCCCCGGACAACGCTTCATGTAAAACCAGTTCAGGACGGCCATCTGAAAACACAACATGGAATACTTCATCATTATTAATGATATGATAACCCACCTGCATGGTCAGGTCAGGTAGCTTAATCTCAAATCGGTCGCCAAGCTCCATTATATGTTAAAATTAATAAAAATATAACTGTTTTTTTAGCGCTTATGAGCGATCCGGTTAACCGCCGCTATGTAGGTGAATGGCCGATCATTCCAACGTTCAAATAGGTGTATCGATAGAACTGCAGATAGTGGCGGTTGATGCTAAATTTTTGTCGGTTTTGTCTCTCCAAGTTTCAGGATGGCGTCGCTTAGCGTACTTTCGAGGCTAAGATAAATTTCCGGGCAGGATAATTTATCCGTGATATAAAAAGTGCCCTGGTCATTCACCTGCATATGAAAACGCTTTCTTTGACCTTCGTGCTTTACATAGACCTGGAAAAGGTGCAGTCGGGTGGCGTTCATCGTTAAAAATTCAAACGCTGCCCCTTCAAAATCTATCGTGAAATTATTTATCATCCGGCAAAGATAAATTTGTTTCAGTTGCCGGCCAGATAGTAATACGTAATTTATATCCTTCCATAATACGACGATCAGGTTTTACTTCATGGGCAATCCCTCTTGCTTAGACCTTGAAACTATCCATAAATTCTTTTAAAAATAAAGCGATGCGTTAGCTATTTCCTGTAAACCGCGTCGGGCACCTCCCTGCGGGCCGGGCTTTATCCTTCAATCTTTTCCTGCCGAAAAGGATATCCGGTACAATCCCTGGTGCGGATTTTTTTTGTTGGTGATTTTTTAAGCGAAACGGGTAAAAAGGGCAGCTAAGGTCGATCCCGTTTTTGTCTTTGGAGGGGCAAAAAGACTACGGCATAATGAAAATGCTCGTCCCTCGCGTTTTCAGCCTCCGGCACTTATTCCGTTTCCTTTTGGCTTGGAGCGGGCTCTCAAACTTGCTTTCTTTTTTCCCTTTTTCTTTTAAAAAATATCAATGACAGGCAAACGGGCGAAAGAAGCAACGAACAAAACTTATTCATTAAAAAATTAAAAATGTTATGGAAATCACAGGAAGATTGGTAGCAGATGCTACCGTAAGAGCAGTAAACGGCGACAAAAATGTAACCAGTTTCAGGATTGCGATTAACCGCAGTTACACATCGCGGGGCGAAAAAAAGGAAGAAACCACCTATGTGGATTGTGGTTACTGGCGCACCGATGCTTTAGCGCCTTACCTGACTAAAGGTTTATTGGTGCAACTCTATGGACACATGACCGCAAGGCCGTGGGTGAACAGTGACGGTGAACCGATGGCAAGCCTGAACTTTCACACCAATGAAATCACGCTGTTAAGCAAATCGGCAAAAAATGACGGCGGGAAACAACAAGGCAAACCGGGACAGGCAGGTAATAAAAACAAGGCCATCAAACCAAGCCAAAGCTTTAACTGACTATGAGCAATTTAGCGGGAAAGACCGAACGAAAAGCCCTCAAAGTACTGGCAAATACCCTGCGGTTCTTTGAGGGAACGGCAGAACTGGATATGACCGCTCCCGATGCATTTAAGTCACGGGAAGCGGAAAATATCATCCGGGGCATCATCGAAACAGGTGGATTTACCGCCCATTATGAAAAAGGAAAGGGTACGACACTAACAAAATTAAAGCATTATGAAAACGAACTTTTTTGAACAAATAGCCGGACTTGCCGTTAACGGCACCCTGCAAATCACTATCCAACCGCAAGAAAGCGGTACGCTGACCGTATCGGTGCTGCTTTCCAATACCAATCCTAAAATCACCACTGGTAAAAACATTCCGCCAATGCTGTTAAAAGGGCTTGCGCAGGAACTGGATGAAGCGTTTTTTAATCAAATAGGCGAACCTGTCAAAAAAACGTCAAAACTATTTGCCAATGCGGAAGCCCATCAAAAGGAACTGGACAAAGCCGGGCAGGCAGGTAAAAAAGATAATAGCAAGGATAAAACGGTTAAAAGCGTAACGAATACCAACCTGTTTACGCAACAGCCGGAAGAACAACCTGACGATGATGATTTGGACGAAGTGCCGGAGGAGCAACCTGACGACAGCGAAATTCTTGCCGACAAACAACGCCTGTATGATGAGGCTATGCAAAGGGTGAATACGCTCAACGGGCAGATGAAATATGCAGAAGCCATTGCCCAACTGCCTGACCCCGAAGAATATCCTGAAAAGGTAGAAGAAATCAGGAAAAAGGGCGAAGCCCTGCTGAAAAGGCAGGAAATGTATGCGAGTTTACAACAGGATGTTTAACCTTAACCATTTGAGCGATGATAGTCAACGAATTAACAAGGGTGTTCCTGCACAAGGAAAACGGGCAGGAAGTCCGTTTGGCAGACCCCGGCGCAGAGTTCAGCGCAAGCGATGTGCAGAATTTTTATTCAGCCACTTATCCCATCCTGACCAATGCCAAAATAATCGGCCCCGAAATTAAGGACGATGAGGTACAGTACCGCTTTGAAAGCACGATGGGGCATAAGGGATGAGCCATGAAAAAGCAACAACAAGAACGGACAATCAAAATCAGGAAAGAAAGCGAAGCATGGAAACTACAACAGCACTTCGGCGCATTGACCGACAGGTTAAACCGTCTGCCCGATGCAAACGAGGTACAGTGCAACCCGCAAAGAAGCGCACCGACAGGGTTAACCGAAATGGTTTTTTAAGCCAACAGTTTAAACCGTTTTGGGCGTATAGCGGGAACAGGGACAGGGCAGAAAGGGAGTTTTTATGCTCCCTTTCCAACCTTTGTAAACATTATGAATTAGTGATACCCGAATCTGTCAACGGTAATTTTCCGCAAAGTATTTACCATACCTATCAGGCTATTTGCGAACAGCTCAAAAGCAGGGATGGCAAACTAAAAGGTATTCTTTTACAGGACGACAGGCATAACGCAACACTGGCAACGCTACAGCAATTCGATACGGGGATGACCCTCTATTATATTCCTGTCCGCCCGGTATGGCATTGGGTGCAGAGTAACGAGGGGCAGCACATTGCTGAACTACTGTTAGGGATATTTGCTTATCTCCACCAAGTCGTGGGCATTCCATTTTTTACAGACCCCGGCAGTTATTTGGCTTCAGAATACGAATATATCGAACAGATGTTAGAGGATGAACAGGACGAAGAACCTTATAAGCAAAAACAACAGGATGAAATCTATACCCTGAAAAATGCGGGTATCAAACTGCATCGGTTAATCGAAAAACCTGAACGGTTAGCAGCTTTTGAACAAACTGTGCTGAACTTCCGGCACACCGACACATGGGAACTGGATTGGGAGTTGGTAGCGGTTGAATTTTTACAGCTATATCAGTCTTACCCCAACCGTAACATCTTCGACCATATCCATTCGGGTTTGCTCTACCCGTCTGACGAGGATCGTATTACTGCCGACCAGTATATCAGCTTTTACTGGAGCGGGGATGATTGTTTGGCGGAGTGCCTGTTTGATATGGTGAATTGTCATTTTCAGGAAATCGCCTACATGGACGAACCCATGCACCTGCAATTATTTGACCACCTGCCGGAAAATACAACACCCGATTTTGATTTTGAGAGCCGCTTGTTTGACCTCATTAACAAACTAAGCAAATTATTAAGCGATTACGATTATGAAGAACGTGAGCCAGACCTTTAACCAACAATACCTGCCTGTCAAAGCCCTGCTGATTTACCAGTCGGTGGAACAGGAGAGCGAAAACTACGAGCGTCAGCCGACAGAAGTTTATGTAGAAAGCTACGACATTGGCAAGCAAGGCAACCCCATTAATGCGCATCCATTATCTGTCAAAGAAATGATAGCACTAAGCGAATTATTGCAAGCCACGCAGGAACTCAAAAATAATTTCCTGCAATGCAAAGGCGTGTTGCCAACGAAATTAATCTACGTTAACACCCAAAACAATGGTTACGCCGTTTGGCATACCCCGCCACAGGAAGTCAGCTTGTTTTTTACAGATAGTTTAGGCATCCCATCGGGCAAAGCGAAGATACCCGCTATGTTGTGGAAAGCCACCAAAGAAAGCGTACAGGTTTTTGCCATCAAAGGCAAAGCAAAACCGACCGTCAAAACCCCGTTATACTATGCACCTTTTTTCAATCTTTCCCAAGACGGCAGGGTATGTATGGGTACGGTGAACATCAATATCGACAGGCAGACCTGTTTAGAGGATTTTATGGCGCAATGGGAAAGCTATTTTTTTAACAGCTATTTCACCCACACGCTCGGCAATCACCGTCATTGTAAAACTGGTATCGTGGAACTATGGAAAGAACAGGCAACAGGCCGTGATTTCCCGCAAGACGAACTCATCAAAAATGGCAGGACTTTAAAAGACCTAATCCGATGAAAAAGAAAACATTAACCGAAAAAAGGACAGCCGTTCATATCGTGAACAAGGAATTATTACAACCCTATAACCCCGTTACCGTTAATTTAATCGGTGCGGGTGGTACAGGCGGTCAGGTGCTGACCGCTTTGGCAAGAATGAACCAGGCCTTAGTAGCGTTGAACCATCCCGGCCTTATGGTGCGGGTATTTGATGATGATACCGTTAACAGGGCGAATTTGGGACGGACTTTATTTACCACCGCCGAACTTGGCTTGCATAAGTCTGTAGCACTCATCAACCGCATCAACCGCTTTTTTGGCACGAACTGGAAAGCAGTACCCGAAAAATACGACAAACAGTATAGTGGTAGCGGTGAAAGTACATGGGCGACCATTACCATCGCTTGCGTTGATACGGTACAGGCAAGACAGGACATTGCGCACGTTTTGAAAACGCTCCACAAGGCCATGACCCATAACCGTAGCCAACCTTTATATTACATGGATTTTGGCAACAGCAAAGATACTGGTCAGGTTATCCTGTCCACCATTGATAAAATTAGCCAACCCGCATCCAAACAATACCGTACAGTAGAAATTTTACCTATGGTAATGGACGAGTTTGGCGAACTCTTATCCGCTTCCGAAACCACCGATAATACACCAAGCTGTTCGCTTGCCGAAGCACTCACCAAACAGGATTTATTTATCAATTCTGCATTGGCCAATATCGGCGCATCCCTCTTATGGCAATTATTCCGTGAGGGGATGCTGTTCAACCGGGGCTTCTTTCTCAACCTCAAAGAATTTAAAACACAACCTTTAAAAGTAGCATAATATGAAAACTGCAATATATTTTATCATCACCTGTTTCATTTCCACGGGTGCATTATTAGGCGCAACAAACGCTAAAAACCCATTTGCCGCATTTGCGGTGGCCTTTGGTATTTGGATATTGTTCCTGTGGGGTTATAACAGGCGCAGCAAAAAGGATGCGGAAAGACGCAACCGGGAAAGGCTGTTTGAGGATTATATGAGAGAACAAATGCGCAACAGGCAACGGTAATAAGTTCAAACGGTATTCAAACGCCGGGTGCAAAATGCCCGGCGGCCCCGGCCATGCCGGGGCCCTTTCGCCGCCTGTTTTAGTATCGGTTTAGCTAATGAAACAGTCGTCGTTTTTTTTATAAATGGTGGATATTGGTTTTATTCTTTATTTTTCAAACTCGATAAAATTTAAACCGAGACACTACGATTATTTTAGATCATTGGGCATAAATAGTATTTTTGTTAAGATAAAACTTGTTTAAGGAAGTCAATGGAGATTATGATGAATGAGACCACACTATTTCGGCGCAAGCAAGTCAAACCTATAATTTGTATTTATGAGGATTGTTGAGATTACTTATCATAAGCCCGCAAACTTATTAGTTGAAGCATTGCAAAAACATTGCAGAATGCTAATGTCTGAGCCACAACAGAATAGTATTAATAGCCTGAAAGACATTGAAGACAGTATCCGGGAGTATGCCGAAAAAATTCAGCCAAAATTTCCGAAATGTAAATTGGAGAATTTGGAAGTTGTTTCGCGCGCTAATATTTTACATGAGTGGTACAATTTATTGTATAAGGGCGAGAAATCTATGATCTCAATATTTGCAAGGCCCGATGGATTGGAAATGGCTTTTCGAGAATACGATCAGATGAAATCATGTAACTGATCCATTAATGACACTGACCTGAACGCCATTGTTTATAATAAAAATACTATATTGGCAGCCAAAATAACTGGTAAGCACCTCGCTTGCCAATTGTGATAAGGTTTCCTCTAAAAATAAACTATCGCGCTCCCTGTGCTCGATTTAAATTCAATCCTCCATCTACTATTTGAGTGGTTCCAGTAATGTAAGCCGCATCGTCTGAAGCTAAAAACAAGGCTGCTTTTGCAATGTCTTCAGGAGTTCCAGAAGTTTTAGCCGGAATACGTGCTTCTAAACTTTTACGATAACTGAGATCGTCTATGGCCATTTGGTTCATCGGAGTAAGTATCATACCTGGGGCGATGTTATTTACCGTGATTTGTTTATCTGCAACTTCCATAGCGAGGGAACGGCATAAACCTCGTATTGCAGATTTAGATGCGCAATAATCAGTCTTTCCAGGACTTACAATTTCTTCATGGATGGATGTAATATTGATAATTCTTCCATAACCGCCTTGATCCAACCGATGTTTAATAAAATTGCGGCAGCAGAGAAATGTACTATACAAGTTCGCTTTGATCGTTTTATCAAATTCATCAAAGCTGAGCTGATGAATATATTTGTCTACGCTTCGGACACCTGCACTATTGACAAGAATGTCTATATGCGAAAAATGTTCAAAAGCAGTTGCAAATAAGAAATCGACTTCTTGCTCATTACTTACATCGGCTTGTATAACAAATCCCTCACAACCAGCTTGATTTACCTTTACAAGCGTGTTTTGTGCGGCAGCTTCATCATTAAGATAAGTGATAATAACATTCGCTCCGTTTAAGGCAAACTCAACTGCTATACCCTGACCAATACCTGATTCAGATCCGGTAACAAGCGCGATTTTTCCCTGAAGCTTTTTCATTATCATAATATGTTAAAGTTTTGCCGCTAATATAGTATTATGAATTTTAAAGGCCAATCCGATCTACTTCTGACCTATTACTGAAATATAATAACAAAACTGACTTCTGTAAGTCGCACAATAAAGCAGCATAAAAGAAAATTATACTGTTCATTCATATAAAATAAGTTTCCTCTGCGTTCTCGTGGAACAAGCCTATTATACCAGGGTACTTTATACCGGGATAAAATCTACATCATACCGCGAGATTTTATATCATGATTTAGTTTTACCCTATGCTAAACGAAGTGCGGCATACCGGGTCCGGGTGTCCCGGCAAGCGTTTTGGTATGACCAAAACATGGCTTTGATCAGTCATTTATTTTAAGAGGGCGGAAATGGTAAACCATTTTATTGCTTATTGACCATGTAATCATATTAAGTCAATTTTAATTTCGCTTTTCCCATTTGCCAGTTTATTTACTTGGATTTGAGCAGGGATTCTTTCCGTCATTTCCTGTACGTGTGAAATAACACCGACTTTTCGGCCCTGGTTGTGCAGTCCCTCTAAGGCCCCCATGGCGATAGTTAGAGTTTGAGGATCAAGTGAGCCAAAACCCTCATCGATAAACAAGGACTCGACGTTCATTTTACTAGATGACAGCTCGGCGAGACCCAGGGCGAGTGCGAGCGAAACCAGGAAGGATTCTCCGCCGGATAAGGAAAAAATAGTCCGGAGCTCATCGCCCATATCCCGGTCGGTTACCTGCAAGCCCAAAGTGCCCGGTATGCGGCCAATATGGTAACGCTTACTCAGTATTTTGAGGTGTATGTTGCCGAAGGTTAACAACACGTCCAGCGTAAATTCCTGGGCGATCTGCCGGAACTTTTTGCCATCTGCCGAACCAATCATCTCGTTTAGCCTGCCCCAGTTATCCGCCACTTCCTGCTTTTCCGTTATCTGCAGCGCCAGTTGCCAGGCTTTCGTTTTGTTTTGTTCGTCATGTTCCAGCTTAAAGGCATTTTCGCTTTTTTGATGTTTAAGATCGTCCACTTCCGCTTTCTTTTCGGCTAATAAAAGATCGACTTCTTCCGGCTCTTTTATTGATATTCGTTTTTCGAGGTGACCGGTAAGATTTTCAGCCCGTTCTTTAGACACGGACTTGGCCGCCGTCAATTCTTCATCGATTTTTTTCAACAGGCCGCTTTCATTTTCCCGCCATTCGAAGGAATAAGAAAGCAATTCTTCCAGTTGGCCAACTGTAATGCTATTCGCGGAATGTTTTAAATTATAAGCGTTGAGCCAGGCATCGGTTTTACCTGCATTCTGTTCAATTGTTTTGGCAAGGGCGATCAGTTCTTTTGAAGCTTGTTCACTTTCTGCCTTATTTTGGGTGATTTTATCCTTGATCACTTGCAGCGCATTTTCACCCAATTTCACTTGTTCCTCCGCTGTATTGATTTTGCCATCAAGTTCTTGCTCAACGTCAAGCGTTGGTCTTCCAGCAAAGAGTCCCGCACGTTGATCGGTCTCTTTACTTAGTGCATCTTTGATCTGTTCAAAGAGAGCAGCGGTTTTATCCACTGCGGTCTGCAATTCCCCAGTTTGTTGCTGTAGCCCCTGTAATTCCGCACGGGAGATTTTGATTGCACCTTTGTCCGTTTCCAATTGCGTGATTTGTTTACGCCATAGCTCAGCAAAATGGCTAAGTTGCTGGAGGAAAACTTCTGGTTCTTCCTCCCATTTGGCAAACCAGTCGCTTTGGTTGAAATGCGGGTTCAGTTCAGTTTGTAATGCGCCCAGATCGGCATTGCTTTTGGTCAATTCCCGCTTCAAACGCCCGATAGCTTCGCTTAGCGTTTGTCGTTCGTGCGCTTTAATGTCAAGGTTTTTGCTGATTCCCGCGATCAGTAATTCTTCAGCGCTAATTTCTTTTCCCAGCGTTTCAAGGGATTGCTGCTCCTGGTTAAAGCCATTGATCTGTCCGGCCAGCGTTTGCTGCTCCTTTTTAGTTTCTAGGGTTTTTTTAAGCAACCAAGCCTCTTTGTCCGCGTCTGCGATCGCGTTGCAAGCCGCATATACCAGGAACGTTTGCCATTTGTCATTGTGCGTGCTGATTACTATTGCTTTTTCGCTCAATAAATGTTCATCCCCGGAATTCTGGCCTGTTAATGCCAAAAGCTCATTTGATAATTTAGACACCACCCGAAAATGTTCTTCATAGGCCTGCTCTTGTTGTTTACATTCCGCTTCTATCGCCGTTAGCACACTGTCGAGCATCGGCTCATGACTGGCATAAGGATGTTCCAGGCTCCCGCAAACGGGGCAGGCCTCCTCCATTTTTAAGGTGCCGCGTAAACTCACGACATTATCTGCGACTTTCAATCTGGCCGTTTCTAATATTTTAGCCGAAGTTTCCTTTTGAATCTTGACAGCTGCCAAATTTTCCCGGCTGGAAATTAACAGGCCATCCTTAGTTTCAGCAGCTGACCTATTGTTCGTCAGTCGTTCTTCGATCAATTTTTGCTCGCCTAATTCACGCGCCAGCAATCGCCATTGTGCCGTAGCCAGGATGATATCTTCGACCGCGGCATCTGTTGTAGCCTTGCGCTGGTTCAGTTCGTCAATAGCGATGGCTTTGAGTGCGGTATACCTTAAATCGTGCGCAGTCTTTTTATTACCTAAAGCGGTGTTTTTTTCAGCGAGCGCATCTGTTGCAGTGGCAATGCTGCCGATCGTAGTTTCCAGCAATCCTTCATTTGTCTCCAAATCCGCCGCCAGCTGTACCCGGTTAGAAAGCAGGTTGCCAGCGTCCCTTAATTTAGAGGAGATCAGCGTAAAATGCACCGATAATGGCTCGCGGTGCTTATTGGATTCCTTCCAGTCTTCTAGCTTATCAATTTGCAGTTGAAGCTGACTAATTTGCTGGCTTTTGCCGGTTTCCTTTAGGTCATGCAATACTTTTTTACCAGAGGCCTCTTTGAACGTGATTTCCGCTTTATCTGCCTGTTCACGCCTTTCATTGATCAGTACGTCTAATCGTTTTGCCTGCTCCAAAATGGGGCTGGCCGCTGACCTGTCCATTTTGCTTTGCAAGGCCGCAGCACGCCGCAGATCTAGTGCCGTTTGCGCTGTGCCCTCTTCGCCGGTTAGTAATCCCGCTTTTTCTTTTAACGTCGCGAGCGCGGTTGCTTTATGGTTTTGTTGGGTAGCTGCCTGGTCACGGGCTTCTACCCAAGTCCGGCATTGCTGCACCTCGTTGATACGCTGAAGCTGAATAAAGCGGGGCGCAGCGTTTTCCTTTTGATCAGATGCCGCTGACAGCGTCGCGGCGGCGGCGGTTACCGCCTGATCCAACTCCAACTTGCGTAGGTGCCAGGTATGTTCCTGCTCCAGCCCGGCAACAACGATGGTAAACTCAGCTATCTGCTGATCCAGCAGCCCTTGTTGTAGCTCCAGCAACTCCCGTTGCTCGTCGTCCAAAAAGGCGAAAGCTTCTTTTTGCAGTAGGAGATCCCTTAATGCGTGTTCTGCTGCCCTAAACTTTTCAAAAACAAGCTTGGAGATCTCGGTATAAATATAATTACCTGTCAGTTTTTCCAACAGGGATGCCTTTTCATCTTTGCTGGCTTTCAGGAAAGCCGTGAAGTCACCCTGGGCCAATAGTACCGACCGGGTGAACTGCTCAAAATTGAGCCCGACTAGGCGCTCCAGTTCTTTTAATATTTCTGTTTTCCGGCCCGGGAACGGCAGTCCGGTATTTAAATTAGTCAATGAAAGTGTTTCCCCCTGCAAAGCGCCATCGACCCTATTATAAGCTCGTTTAACTTTCCAGGATGCCCTGTATCGCTCATTATCAGTGCCCACAAAATCCACTTCAGCATAACCATCCGCCGTACCGTCACGCAATATTCCCCTCACATCTCCCTGCGCGATCGTTGAGCCGGAGGTGTCGAAAACATCGATGCCCGTTTCCTTTCCTTGCAAGTAACGCGGTGTCTTGCCGTATAACGCCAAACATATCGCATCAAGAATGGTCGATTTCCCGGCGCCCGTAGGCCCGGTAATCGCAAAGATGCCGGCAGAACAAAGCGGCTCCTGTGTAAAGTCTATGGTGGAGGCCCCTTCCAGTGAAGCTAAATTTTTGATACCAATCGCTAAAATTTTCATACGGCCTCCCTTTGTGAAATTTCGGTGCTTACCTGGTTAAAAAGACTGACCAGTATCTCCGGCGGCATGGCGTTATATTTAGCCTGGTACATCGTTTGAAAAATCTCTTCCGGTTTGATATCGGTTAATTTCCGGCCGGAAATCAATTCTGCGGCCGCGTCTTCAGTTTGCACGGGGTGCCGCGCATCTATTTTGGCTAAGCGGTAAGGCTTTCCCTGTAAAGCCGTCTCGATCTTGTGGCGCAATCCGGGTTCGGGCGCATCCAGCAATACGCGGACTTCCAGGTAAGGTGTCGGCCCTGTGGGCTGCTCATCAGGCAAGGCAAGCAATTCAGCGAGCACATTGGTTAAGGGCTGATGCATATCCGGGATCCTTTTTAGCGAAACCGCGATCGGAATTTCAATGGATTTCAGATCAGTTAACTTGCCTTTATTCAGTTCAAAACTCAATACCTGGTGTTTATAATTCGCTTCGGTGAAAGACATCGGTATGGGGCTACCGCAATAGCGGATATGTTCCTTGCCGCCAACTTTCTGGGCTTTATGGATGTGCCCAAGCGCGACATAGTTAAGGCCTGCCGGGAATGCATCAGCGGCGATACATTCCACCCCGCCCATGATTGGCCGTTCATCTTCATCTGCTGAGGTGCGTTCTGAACCGGCGGCGGTCAAATGGCCCGTGGCAATGATCGCCTGTCCATCCTGTTGATGTGCTAATGCGGCTGCATAAACCGCACCGTACATCGCAGCCACGCCTTCAGCATAGGGATCACTACAATCTGCCAATGACGGATATTCGCCGGTGCGAAGGAATGGCACGGCCAGGCACCAGGCCTCTACCTCTTCATTTTTATTTTTTAAAGGGATGATCAGTTTTTCATAGTCAAGCGCACCGTCGGCATCACGTTCGACCAAACCAATAATATGAATTTTGGATGATTCGAGCAACGGTTTGGGCGCTTCAAGCCGTGAAGGTGAATCATGGTTTCCGGCGGTAACAATGATTTGCAAGTCGGGATTGGCTTTCGTAGCTTGATTTAGGAAGGTATAAAACAACTGTACCGACGAGGCCGAAGGGTTAGATAGGTCAAAAATATCCCCCGATATCAATAGTACGTCCACCGATTCGCTTACAATTATGCCGACCAGCCATTGCAGGAATTGTCGGTGTTCAAAGGTGCGGTCATACGTGTGAAAAAGCTGGCCAATATGCCAGTCCGCTGTGTGTAGAACTTTCATGTCATTATTGATTTAACCAGGGAAATCTTTATCGTCAAAAGTATTCTTTTTATCGCCAAAACGATGGTGCAGCGCCAGCCAGAACCGGGAAGCCTGTGATTCCTTTCGCCACAGCCGGCCGTCCCTGGTCGGTATCGTATAAAACTTGGAGCGGATCAGCACACAGGTCTTCTTAGCGCGGCTGACGCAAACATAACAAAGGCGCTGTTCTTCTTCCATTTGCGGACTGTTATTCGCATACCGGTAATTCGGGAAGTTACCCTCCTCCATGCCTAATAAGACCACCGATTCGAATTCCAGGCCCTTGACACTATGCCTGGTGGTGATGGTGACTTCATTATCCGGGAACCCCAACTTTGCGAACCGTTCAAGGCTTGCCCCTTTCAGATTATGTAATTTGGCCTCATCGGTCAAAATATCAAGATTTTCGACCTCATTCGGAAATTGTTCGGAATCCTTTAGTGTTTTCTTTAATTGCAGTTCATCGATCAAATAGGTCAGCCAATCGAGCATAATAGGCATTGCTTTAGCCCTCGTCAGTATCTTATAAAACAAGACCTTCAAACGAATCCTTTCCCATAATGCCCGTTCATCGCTATGCTGCAATAATAAATTGTACCAGGTCCTGAATATGTCATCAAAGGACTGCGAGGAGGGATTTATACACCATTCCGCGCAATCCTGCAGCCAGACAACAAGATTGCTGTTTTCAAAATCCCATTTGGCCACATAAAACGGGATGCCTGCATTTTTCAGGTGCTCGCTGAGTCGTTTAACATGGCTATTAGCAGCCGCGATCACGGCAATCTCGTTATAGGTTAGACCATTTTTCAATAAATAGGGTATGACCTTTTTTACGGTGATGTCGTACTGCGGCTCCAATTCCTCTTCACAAGTGATGAACGCGAAATCAGCGGCTTCGTCCTTTCGCGCCTGGGCGAAATATTTTGGGATGGGCGGAGCGGGCAATAGGGTTTCCATTGACGCATCTATGATATGTTGGGTACTGCGGTAATTTGCATCCAGCCTGATGCCTTTGATATCGTCCTTTTCCAGTAATTCTTCCAAAAACTCGGGATATCCGCCATTAAAGCCGTAAATGGATTGGTTCATATCGCCGACCGCGTAGATTTTTATGCCGGCATTGTAAAGCAGCTCCAACACCATTTCATGCAATGCTTTGCCTAAGTCCTGGTATTCATCGATCAGCAGCCAGGGGAACTTACTTTGCAGCGTTTTCCGGACATATTCCTGTTCATGGATCATCTGCGCAGAAATATTAATAATGCTGGTAAAATCAAGGTAAGGAGTTTTGAAAAGCCGCTCCTCGTATAACTTTGCCGCCTTTTTTATCAGTGGCGTTGTGGGTTTGGTGATCGTGCTCAAACCCTGGATGGCAAGCGACCGGTAACAGTTAATGTCGATAGACGGAAGATCGCGGGGTTCCTCCACGCCAAGTTCGGCCAGAACACCTTGGTAAATCTCCCTGGCAGTTTCACCGGGAATGATTTTTATAGGGAATGGTATGCCGTATTCCGGAAACAACTCGCCGAACGGCCGTAGGACGTGCAAAAGACTAAAACTATGGATGGTCCCGATGAAATCATGCGGACCGGGTATGAAGCCATATAGCTTCAGACGCTTTTTCAATTCACGAACAGTCTCCCGGCTATAGCTTATACAGGCCAGCCCGGCCGGGGCATGCATGGTGCGTGCGAGTGTTACCGCCTTCAGGCTGAGTACCTGTGTTTTGCCGCTGCCAGGTCCGGCGATGACGGCGGTGCTCTCCATTGATTGATAGGCCGCCCATTGTGAGGAATCTGTTTGGATTAGCGCCAGGTCGTGAAAAAACTGATCATTCATCACCTTTCACTTTATCGACAATGTATTGGATGCCTTCGCTGATATAATTGGGGATCATGCCGGTACCGAGGTGGCTCACCAAGCGTTGCGCAAATCTCCCCTTACTGACATTACCTTCGATCTTTTTTAAGGCGGCCCAATAGTCCCCCGCGTCGATCACTGTCTCGAAGTTTTCTTTCATCTTATCCCCACCCGTGATGAGTTCCCCGTAGGTTGTTTTAAAAGCTGCTATGACATCTTCATCACCCGAATCCATCATATCCACTTCCAGCGTATAAGTTCCCACGAAACATCCATTTTCCCGGAGCAGCTCATCGATATCTGCGTCGTCTTCTGTTATCTCATCTTCTTCCAAGAAATCAAGATTGATCAGTAAATTACTGATATTATCATACCCACGATAACCGCTTTCAGCGCCGGAAGCCATGACGTGATATACTCTTTCGCCGTCCTCCAATTCATAATAATCACCATCGGTAAATATAGCCCAGGGAATGCTAAGAGCGTCCAGTAGCTGAACATAGGGTTCAAAATTCGTCGAGTTGATATTACACACCACGATCCCGTAATCATCCAAAGACGATCCCAGCAATTCTGCAGCCGCCGGAACAATGTATTCTTCGGTTATACCTTCTGTTAAAATGATGCCTTTGCCGAAATAGATCTCTCCCCTTTTAGCGTCGATATATCGTTCAATATCCTTTCGCTCCCGTTTTGTTAACGCTATTTCTACCGTCGAAAAAACCTCGCTTGCCTCGTCGATCGGACGGATATGAACAATGGTATTTAAAGGCGCGACCGAAGCGATAAAGGTTGAATGCGAAGTGAAGATCACAGAAGTGGTACTTTTGTGCAGTATTTCCCGGTACAATAACCTTTGTAAAACCGGGTGCAAATGTGCTTCCGGCTCTTCCACCGCTAGGATCGTAAAGGACTGCGGGCTGTAATTATATTCGTCCATGAATTCATAAAGTACCTTTGCCTTCTGCGATGAATGATCACTCCTCAAAACATAGTTACCATTTTTACTTTCCTCGTATAGTTCCTTCAATATTCCGCGGGTATCGAGATGTGATAATTCCTTGAATTTTTCCGGTTTGATAATAGGCAGAACCGTATTGTCTTTGATCAAAATAAGCATCAAGGAAACAAACAAAATATTGGCCAGGCCAAGACTTAGTTCAGCTACTGGTCTTTCTTTCAGCCCCATATAAACCTGGAGGTTATATAACAGACGTTCGGTATCAATATCAAATGTTCTTAAGGTGATCTGGTTGTCCTTCTGCAAGCCAGAAAGACTGTTAAAGCGTTCCTGCAGGGTTTTCCGGATATGAACAATTTCGTCCAATTCCAATATATCCTCAGCAGCCAGTTTCAAGGCTTCCGAGATGTCTTCCAGTTTTTCTTGCGCAATCTCATATTTTTTGACCAGCTTGTAGAGCGGCGACTGCCTGTTGGCCTTTAGTTCGCGCTCGACGTCTCGTAAGGCCTTGATCACGTAAATATTGATATAACCGCGATCTTCATTCCTAAATTGAAAATCCTCCTTCGTGCCTTTAAAAATCACATAATCATAGCGAAGGATATTCCCTTTCTCGTCTTTGGTCGGGCGGTACAAATAGGTTAGCCTGAGCGTAGGTGGCATAGTAGCCACTACGGCGTCAGCGAACTGTGCCACCAGCTTGGAATTATGCTCGTAACCCTTGATCTCCAGTTCGATTTTGATTTCTTCGCCATTGATCATCGGCTCATCTAAACTGTCATGAAAATCGCTTTCCATTAGCGTTCGGTCGTTGTCAGAAAAGCTTTGATCGAGAATTAATTGGATGGCCCGTAAGAAATTGGTCTTACCCACATTATTTTCCCCGATGATGACCTGTTTGTGATCAAGTTCAACTTCAGTAAACAAAAAATTCCGGAAATTTTCTATGGTTACTTTTGAAATATAAGGATTTTTAATAACAGGCATAATGGCAAAGGTTTACAGGTTAATATTGCGTCCAAGCAGAATAGATTCAAATATAGCCATATTAGATTATATTGCTCTATCTCAAATGATAGTGATATATCATCTCGAATTATAGTGGTAATTCTAACATATATCTTATATTGTAGCCTTCTAAACGTACCGTTATGAATTGCATCAAGGAAGTATTGGAAAAACAAGGCCGAAGTCAGAAATGGCTTGCTGCTCAGATTGACAAAAGCTATAATATGGTGAATGCTTATGTACAAAATAGACAGCAACCCAGATTAGAAGTATTAAATGAAATTGCCATCACACTGGACGTTGATATTAAAGACCTATTAGTTTCGAATAAAAAGAATATATGAATAAACAACAACTAGCCGCCAAAATTTGGGAATCAGCAAATCAAATGCGTTCCAAAATTGAAGCGAATGAATATAAAGATTACATATTAGGATTTATTTTCTATAAATACCTATCAGAGTACGAAATAAAATTCGCTAAAAGGGAAAAATTTACGGACGAAGACATTAAGCAACTGTCTGAAGAAGAGCCCGAAACTGTTGACTACCTCAAAGAAAATATTGGATATTTTATTGCGTACAAGGATCTTTTTTCTACCTGGATAGATAAAGGAAGCGACTTTGAAGTATCGGATGTACGCGATGCATTGTCAGCCTTTAGTCGCTTGTTTAACCCAGCTTATAAGAAACTGTTTGATGGCATTTTTAAAACCCTGGAAACGGGGTTGAGCAAGTTGGGTGATACCGCTGCACTACAAACTAAGGCAATAAGCGAACTGATACAGCTGATTAAAGACATCCCGATGGATGGCAGACAGGATTACGATGTGCTCGGTTTCATTTACGAATATCTGATTGAAAAATTTGCAGCTAATGCAGGAAAAAAAGCCGGGGAATTTTATACCCCACATGAGGTTTCCGTATTAATGTCAGAGATTATAGCACATCACCTTAAAGATCGCTCTGAAATACAGATTTACGACCCTACCAGCGGATCAGGTTCCCTACTTATTAATATCGGTAAAAGTGTAGCCAAACACATGGATAGCCAAAATAAAATTAAATATTACGCGCAGGAGCTTAAACAAAATACCTACAACCTAACCCGTATGAACCTTATTATGCGGGGTATCAACATAGATAATATAGAGACCAGAAACGGTGATACTTTAGAAGAAGACTGGCCTTACTTTAATGAAAATGACCCGGTAAACTCTTACAATCCGTTATATCTGGATGCTGTAGTTTCGAACCCGCCCTATTCGCAAAAATGGGAGCCTTCTGATAAGGAGACCGATCCGCGTTATGCCCGTTTCGGCATGGCACCTAAATCAAAGGCTGATTTTGCCTTTTTATTGCACGACTTATTCCATTTAAAGCCCGATGGTATCATGACCATTGTATTGCCACATGGCGTATTGTTCAGAGGTGGCGAAGAAGGGGCGATTCGTAAAAACCTGATTGAACAAAATCATATCGATGCTATTATAGGTTTGCCCGCCAATATATTTTTTGGTACCGGCATTCCCACCACAGTAATGGTGTTGAAGCAAAAGCGTGCGGAAACCGATATATTGATCATTGATGCATCGAAGGGTTTTATCAAAGAAGGAAAAAACAATAAGCTTCGCGCATCCGACATCAGGCGCATTGCAGACGCTGTGATAGGACGCCAAAGCATCCCCAAATTAGCCGCCCTGGTAAGCCGCGACGAAATCAGGAAGAATGAGTACAATCTCAACATTCCACGTTATGTTGATAGTGGCGAGGCGGCCGAAAGCTGGGATATCTATGCCACCATGTTTGGCGGTATCCCGGTAAACGAAATTGACGAACTATCGGTTTATTGGGATGCCTTTCCGGGGCTGAAAGAAAGCCTGTTTACCTTCATCTCCGACGAAATAGCAGCGTTAAAAACAGAAGACCTGGATACAAGCATTAACACCCATGCAGATATAACGGCTTTTGTGAAAACTTTCTCGGGTGCCTTTTCCGATTTTGATGCAACCCTTAAAAGCCGGCTGATTGAAGGCATGTTGACCTTGAGCATTGCTAAAGAAAAAAGCATATTGAGTGTCGTTATCTTTGGCCGTTTGGCACCGATAGCCCTAATTGATAAATACGCGGCCTACCAATTACTAGATGATAGCTGGCAAGGTATTTCCGGAGACTTGGAGATGTTGCAAACCGAAGGCTTTGAAGCAGCTAAACAGGTAGATGCCAACATGATTATAAAAAAAGTAAAAGGCAAAGACACCGAGGTTCAGGATGGTTGGAAGGGGCATATATTACCCTTTGAACTCGTACAACAATTGTATTTGGCCGACAAACTGCAAAGCCTTTTAGATAAAGAAAACCGTTTGGCAGAAATCACTGCCCAAAATGAAGAAATATTAGAAGCTTTATCAGAAGAAGCTAAAGACAGCGGCATCACCAACGAAAGCAAAGACGCTTTTGTAAATTCAGAAATAGTAAAGGCCGCTAAAGAAATTGCCGCTGATAAAAAGAAAGGGATTAAATATGGAGAAGACGACGATGAAACGAAAATTTTGAAGGTAAATGCCCTGATAGCCGAGGAAAAAATTCTTAAAAAAGAAATTAGTGAGGAAGCGTATGCCTTGCATATACATACCAAAAAAACCATTGAAACACTGACAGATAAACAGGTAAATTATTTGCTTGAACGCAAATGGATTAGCCCTTTGGTAGATGCTTTACATAGCTTGCCTACCAGTAGTATTGCTAACCTTATACAAAAGGTAAATTATTTGGCAGGGAAGTACAGCACTACCTTACAAGAGGTGAGCAACCAACTATATGATACAGAGCAGGTATTGGCAAAAATGATGGGTGAGTTAACCGGTAGCGAGCACGATATGTTGGGGCTGAACGAATGGCAAAAACTTTTAAAAGACGATGATGATGGCAGCAATTAAAACGGTGCCTGCTATTCGCTTTAAGGGTTTTGAAGAAGGCTGGAAGGAAAAGAAGTTAGGCGAAATTGGAGAAACATTTACAGGTCTTTCAGGCAAAACCAAAAATGATTTTGGGCACGGCGAAGGTAGGTTTGTTACGTACATGAATGTTTTTTCCAATCCAATATCTAATTTAAAACAAATTGAACCAATCGAAATTGATAATTCGCAAAACTCTATAAAGTATGGAGATGTTTTTTTTACAACATCTTCAGAAACACCCCAAGAAGTTGGCATGTCATCTGTTTGGCTTGGAACAGATGAAAATGTATACCTAAATAGCTTTTGCTTTGGTTACAGACCTATTTCAAAATTAGACAGTTACTACTTAGCCTATAGTCTACGATCTCCTTCTTTTAGAAGGAAAGTAACATTTTTAGGTCAAGGGATTTCTCGCTATAATATTTCAAAAAATAAAGTTTCGGAAATCTATATTTCAAAGCCTTCTATACAAGAACAATCACAAGTTGGAAATTACTTCAAAGAACTGGATGTTTTAATCCAACTACAAGAGCAAAAGCTGGAAAAGATAAAAAATCTAAAAAAAGCAATGCTTGAAAAAATGTTTCCGAAAAAAAATGCAGATATGCCGGAATTACGCTTTAAAGGATTTACCGGGAAATGGGGAAATAACAAGTTGGAAGTGCTTTTTGGAAAAATAAGAAATGCTTTTGTAGGTACAGCTACCCCTTATTATGTCAAAAAGGGGCACTTTTATTTGGAATCTAACAATATTAAAAACGGTCAGATAAATAGAAAGTCTGAGATTTTTATAAATGATTATTTTTATGAAAAACAAAAAGACAGTTGGTTGAGAACCGGAGATATTGTAATGGTTCAATCGGGTCATGTAGGGCATTCTGCAGTAATTCCTGAAGAATTAAACAATTCAGCAGCTCACGCTCTCATAATGTTTTCTAATCCAAAAAGAAAATTTAATTCTCATTTTATAAATTATCAATTTCAGACGAGTAACAATAAGAAGAATATTGATGAAATTACTACTGGTAATACGATTAAACATATATTGTCATCAGAAATGAAAGAATTTGAAGTAATGCTTCCTGAAATTGCAGAACAAGATAAAATTGCAGCTTATCTGCAAAAACTGGACTATCTAATCAGCCAATCCCAGAAAAAAATAGCGCAGTTAACGCATCTTAAACAAGCCTTACTCCAAAAAATGTTTATCTAAAAACAACCCAACCCATGACTACTTTTACAGGTGAAGCAGCTTTTGAGAATGCGTTGATACAGCTCCTGGCTACCAAAGGGTGGGAAACGGAGGTGCTGAAAAACCCTACCGAGGAGGATTTACTAAACAACTGGGCGGGTATCCTTTTCCAAAACAACAGGGAAATTGATCGCCTTAATGATACCCCACTCACTCAGGGCGAGATGCAACAGATATTAGAGCAGATGGCGGCCTTGCGTACCCCGCTTAAATTAAATGGCTTTATTAATGGTAAAAGCGTAGCTATTACACGCGATAACCCTGCGGATACGCCACATTTTGGCAAAGAAATAAGTTTAAAAATATATGATAGGTTAGAGATTGCCGCCGGGCAAAGTCGCTATCAAATTGTACAGCAACCCAAATACAAAAGCAAATCTAAAATACTGAATGACCGCCGCGGCGATCTGGTATTGCTAATCAATGGCATGCCGGTCATTCATTTGGAATTGAAAAGATCGGGCATACACATTAGCCAGGCCAGCACCCAAATAGAAAAATATGCTTACGAAGGCATTTTCTCAGGTATCTTTTCCCTGATACAAATCTTTGTGGCCATAACGCCTGAAGAAACCCTGTACTTTGCCAATCCCGGTCCCGAAGGAAAATTCAACAAAGATTACTTTTTCCATTGGGCCGATTTCAATAACGAACCTATCAACGATTGGCGTCAGATAGCCAGCTCGCTGATCTCCATCCCTATGGCCCACCAGTTGATTGGTTTTTATACTGTCGCCGACAACTCTGATGGCTTCCTAAAAGTAATGCGAAGCTATCAATACTATGCAGCAAACGCTATTTCTGACCGAGTGGCCAAAACCGACTGGAAAAATCCAGATGTGCGCGGCGGTTATATATGGCATACTACCGGTTCGGGTAAAACCATGACCAGCTTTAAATCAGCTCAACTCATCGCCAATTCTAAAGATGCTGATAAAGTAGTATTCCTGATGGATAGGATTGAATTGGGTACGCAATCCTTGAGAGAATATAGAGGTTTTGCAGACGACAATCAATCTGTACAGGCCACTGAGGATACTTATGTTTTGGTCTCCAAGCTCAAAAGCAACGATCCGGCCGATACCTTGATAGTAACCTCTATCCAAAAAATGAGCAATATCGGTGCTGAGGAAGATGGTCTCAACGCCAAAGATCTGGAACTGATGCGTAGCAAAAGGATAGTCATCATTATAGATGAAGCGCACCGTACCGTTTTTGGAGAAAATATGTTGCCCGCTATTAGAGAAACATTTCCCCGTGCCGTTTTTTTTGGATTTACTGGCACGCCCATACAGGAAGAAAACCAACGCAAAGAAGCCACTACATCAACCATCTTTGGTGATGAGTTGCACCGCTATAGTTTAGCAGATGGCATTCGTGATAAAAATGTACTGGGTTTTGATCCTTATAAAGTACTCACCTATAGAGACAAGGACATCAGAAAAGCAGTTGCCCTGCAAGAAGCTAAAGCCACAACCGAGGCTGATGCCATAGCCAATCCGGATAAAAGTGAGGTCTATTACCATTTTATGGATTCGGCTAGAGTATTTATGGCCGGTGGAATCAATGGGGCTGGTCAATATGTAAAAGGAATAGAAGATTACTTAAACCGGTCGCAGTATGTGCGTATAGAACACCAAAGCACTGTAGTCGCTGATATTAAAGATAATTGGTTGCGTTTAAGCCATAATGGAAAATTCCATTCCATACTTGCCACAAGCAGTATTACAGAAGCCATAAAATATTATCGACTGCTAAAAGCTGATTTCCCTACACTAAAGACTACCGCATTGTTTGATCCGAATATCGACAATAATGAAGGGTTTGTATTTAAAGAAGAGGGTTTACTGGAATTGATACAAGACTATAACCAGCAATATCAACAAGATTTTACTTTCGCTACTCATGCCAGGTTCAAGAAAGATATATCCAATCGTTTGGCGCACAAAAGACCTTATGAGAGAATAGAGAAATCACCTGAAAAGCAAATTGATCTGCTCATTGTAGTAGACCAGATGCTTACAGGCTTCGATTCAAAATGGGTGAATACTTTATATCTCGATAAGGTATTGCGCTATGAAAATATTATACAAGCCTTTTCCCGTACAAACCGTTTATTCGGACCAGAAAAGCCTTTTGGCGTAGTAAAATATTACCGGTTTCCGCATACCATGCATCAAAACGTTGATAGAGCCGTAAAACTATATTCAGGCGATAGACCTTATGGTTTGTTTGTTGAACGTTTGGACAAACAATTGGAAAACATGAATGCTACCTATCTACAAATAGCGGAATTGTTCGCCAATACAGGAGTTGAAAATTTTGAAAAATTGCCCGATGATTTAGCTGTACGGGGACAGTTTGCCAAGCTGTTTAAAGTCTTTAATCAGTACCTTGAAGCAGGAAAAGTACAAGGTTTTCAATGGAGCAAATCCATCTATCAGTTCAAAGATCTGAAGCCGAAGCTTGTTATTGAAATGTTGGTTGATGAGACTAATTATAATAGCCTGCTAGCACGTTACAAAGAAATGTTCATCGAGGGCGCAGGCGGTAATAGTTTACCCGATGTCCCCTTTGAAATAGAACCTTACATTGTGGAGATTGACACCGGTAAGATTGATGCTGATTACATGAATTCACGCTTTGTAAAGTACATCAAGTCTTTAGATCAAACCGACATTTCAGAAGAACAGCGTAAATTAATTCTAGATGAACTGCATAAATCCTTTGCGACACTAACCCAAGAAGAGCAAAAATTTGCTAATATATTTTTGAACGATGTGATGAGCGGTAATGCAAAGTTAGCCGCAGATAAAACGTTAAGAGACTATATTACCGAGTATTTATATCGGGCTAAATATGGGCAGATCTTAAAACTTTCCAGTCTTTTAGGCTTAGATAAAGATAAGCTTCAGAATTTAATGCGGGACAACATTACAGAGCTGAATATTAATGAATACGGTCGCTTCGATGAACTAAAAGCTACAGTGGACAGAGATAAAGCAAAAGCTTATTTTGAAAAAATAGAAGGTAAAGTATTGCCAAATTTTAAAATCAGCATTAGAATAGACCAACTATTAAAAGACTTTATTGAAAAAGACGGGTATGAGCTGGTCGATTAAGGTTTATTTATATCTATAGTATTTTATTTAAAAGCGTGCTTTTCTAGGACTATAAATTAATGCTTTTTTGTTTGTAGATATTATCATTTAGACAGTACGTTGTAAATATCATATTTGGGAGTCCCCGGTGCAATAGTCCCGCTTGGCTTATTAACGCTGTTTTAAATCGAACCTTCAATCAAAAGAATTTTAGCTATAGTGAGGATTTGGATGCGTATTCAGGCTGCAATTAGTATTTTAGCGGAGAATACGTTAAATTCAGCTCTTGCTACCCAATGTAACAGGGGGTTAATTTTATAGATTATAAACCAAAACCTGTACCATGAATATTTTAACCGACATTATCACTTGGGCCGAGACAAAATCAAAATTTTGGCAAATGGGCATTGATAGATTAATTCGAAACAATGACTTGACGACAGCCGATATCGAGGATTTAAAAAACGCGTGTCGGGCTGAGGCGGGTTTGTCCAGGCAATTAATACCATCTGTAGATTTCAAAGCGTTAAAAACTTTTGTGAGTCATTCGGCAGGAAACAGTGATGTTCTAATTTCCAAAATTTACAATGTTGAAAATATAAATGCGTTATCTGCAACCGGCGTTTTGGACTTCGCGCAAACAGGAATGACCGTTGTATATGGTGATAATGGTGCCGGTAAATCAAGTTACGTCAGTATCTTGAAACACGTCTGCAATACGAGAGGGCAAAAGCCATCTATACATGACAATATTTTTAATCCTGCCAGCCGTGGAAAGGATAAGAAAGCAAGCGTAGAATTTTCGGCTGATAAAAATACCTTTTCAAATATTTCACTTTTGAATGGCACTATCGACAGTTCTGCGTTAAAGGGCGTAGATGTTTTTGATACCTCAAGTGCCCATCATTATATTGACGGTGAAGATGAGATTGCTTTTATTCCACAGGGACTCTCATATATTGAGCGATTGGCAAATACCTTGCAGCAGATCGAGAAGGAATTAAATATAGAGATCGCTAATTTGAACCGCACCAAGTTCGATGTTGCATTACTTAATATTATTCCTGCCACCAAAGCGGGTAGATTTTTGGCTTCACTAAATAAAAACACTACGCTGGATCAATTACGGGCACAGGCACAATGGAGCCTAATAAAAACCAGCAGGATTATAGAACTTGAAAAAATAATATCCGAGCTTAAAGGAGCAGATCCACAGCAAACATTAAGGACGAATCTTGCTAAAATCAACAGATTTAAAATTTTAAGAAACAAATTTGATGGCCTTGAAAATAAGCTGATTGGTGAAATATCCTTAAAATATTTAGTGACGACACTTAATGAATATGTAACCACCTTCGATACACTAAAAGCAGCGTCGGAATCTATTTTTACCGGATTACCAATTGCGAATATTGGTGGGCAGTCTTGGAAACAACTTTGGGAAAGTGCCCGGAAATTTTATGATGAAGGACATGAAGAAGCGGTATTTCCCGAAACAGGCTACGATAGTAGTTGCCCTTTGTGCCTACAGGATTTAAGTCCGGAGGCAAAAACACGTTTCAAAAATTTCGAGGATTTTGTAAAACATGACACGCAACAGAGCCACGACAAAGCAAAAATCGCACATGAGGAATTAAAGGGAACGCTTAACGCGTTAGTGATGGACTTTGAAGATCAGGCACCCACCTGCCTTGAATTGGAAACACATGTTACAGGTTACCAAGACGACCAGGTTTTGTACTTAAATGAACTTAAAACACAGCGTACCGCTTTAGTGGACTTGCTGGCATTAGGCAAGGCAGTAGATAGCGTGCTTCCACCATCACTTACAAAAAATTGTAAAACTATAATTGATAATGAGATCATAAAATTAGAAGCTGCCAACGAAGTTTTAAAGACACAATCAATTACTGATGTATTGGTATTACATGAAAATGAATTGCTTGATCTAAAAAATGAAAAAACAATTTTTGATTTCAAGCCGAAGCTGGCAAGAGAAATTTACCGTCAAAAAAAAGCAAGCCTGCTAAACACCTGCGTTACACAGTGCGGTACCAGAACGGTTACGACGTTTAGTAACCAATTGGCATCAACTTATGTGACAACTAATTTGCGGCAACAATTTCAGGATGAACTGAACAAGCTAGGATTTAGAAGCATTAAAATTGAAACAGAAACCAAAGGCGTTAAAGGAAAACAATATCACTATTTACGACTGAATGAGCCTCATGGACAAAATATCGCCTTAAAGGATATTTTAAGCGAAGGCGAACATAGGTGTATTGCTTTATCAACCTTCATGTCAGAGCTTGCACTTTCAGATCACAAAAGCGCAATCGTATTTGATGACCCGGTTAGTTCATTAGACCATAAATGGAGAGATAAAATTGCAAAGCGTGTAGCCGAGGAGGCCAATGTAAGGCAAGTCATCGTATTCACCCACGATATTACCTTCCTTTTGATGCTTCAGGAACATTGTGAAAAAAGTAACTGTGGGTTAGAAATAAAAAGCTTAACGAGGAAAAGGGAAGAAACCGGCATTATTGCAAGCAATCCACCATGGGACGCCTTGCCAGTAAATAAGCGTTTAGGTATACTTAAAGACAATTATCAAAAACTGGAAAAAATTGAGAGAACAGATACAGAAGAAAAGTATAAAATCAATGTTCAGCACTTATATGGTAAACTTCGGGAAACCTGGGAACGGTTTATTGAAGAGGTGTTTTTGAATGGTGCTGTCCAAAGATTTGGCAGGGAAATTCAAACGCAGCGGTTATCCAAGCTAACCGACCTTACTGATGCGGATTACAAAAAGGTGGATGATAATATGGGAAAATGTTCGACCTATTTTTTAGGTCATGATAGTGCAGGAGCATTGATGCAGCAACCACCGCCTTCTTCGGAATTCCAAGATGATATAACTTTATTAGAAAATTTCGTCAAGGAAATCAGGAATAGGAGAAAATAATAGATAGTGCCTTACATGGTCGAGGCGCTGCCAGATACGCCTTTTCAAATCATATTAACTACTTACAGTCACGTTGCCAGTGATAAAGACATCTTTAAAAAATATATAAGGCACGAGATGGTAAATACCACCGATTATTTGCTAAAGAAAAAATTAAAAGCGTTAAGTTAACCCACTACCTATTACAAGCATAAGCAAATAGGTTGCCACCAATACCCTCGTGCTTTTTTTTCTTGCCGAAATTAGTCAGTGCACTCTCATATCAGCGGTATATCCACAGAAATGTGGTAACTTGATTTATTAATGTTAAATTTCACATGGTTACCATTCATTTACTCAAATAAAATATCAGTTGTCATTTAAAGTAAATATAGACAGCATCACATTAGATGTAATCGCTACAAGGTTGAAGGGCGTTGTTTCTCATTTAGATATTTTAAAATGGATAGCAAATTTTAAGGATGATGAACTTAGTTATGCTGTTGATTTTTTAAACAATTTAACTGTATTTACTTCTAATGAGATTGAAGAAATTTATCATAATGGCCTCAATAAGATTTTAAAAAGTATCCCAAATGATGAAAAGATTGTTGTGCATCCTATAGGTCTATTTGGCAAAAGCGGAAGCATGATGGCCTATTTGCTGAGAAAGACGGATATCTTCATAAAAAACCCTTCAAGAATTATATTGTGTTCAAATAGTATAAACCTGCCATCATTAGACAGTGAATATAAGTGTTTGGTATTGCTGGATGATTTCGTGGGAACTGGCGGTTCTGTCGAAACTTATTTTAATAGTGACATAGTCCCTCATTTAGGTCACTTCAACAAAAGGTGTTTTTTAGGAGTCGCCGCTATGGAAAACGGACTTGAAAAAATCAAACCATTTTTTGATCATATTGAAATTCCTAAAAGTAATATCTATAGAAAAGCATTTTCTAATGATGCAAGTTATTTTGGATATCGAAAATACAAAACACATCGGGAAACAGCATACGAATATGGTAAACAGCTCACCAAACCTGAATTTCTAAAGTCAGGCATTGCCAAATATAATCATGCTTTGGGTTATAAAAATTCACAGGCGCTTGTAGCATTTTTTTATGGTAGCCCCAATAATAGCCTGCCTATCTTCTGGCAGGGGGGTAATGATAAAATCAATTGGTTTCCGCTGATTCCAAGATTTAATCATCATAAAATACAGCAGGCTAAGGAGTTTCGCAAAAAACTATCCTTTGAACTAAGTTTATTCAAAGAATTTGGCTCGGCGGGGCTGCAAGCAACTTTTTCTACACTGTCGATACGCAAGGGAAGCAAAAGATTTAGCGCTGTAAATCACATAGATTTTTCTCTATATGGAATTCTAAAACTAACCAGGGAAGGCTTTTCTGAATTTAGCATATGTCAGCGGTTGGGTATCACTTTCGGAGATTATTTAAATTATCTAAAGGATGGCAAAGCCAAGGGCATTTTTGACAGCAAGTTTAAAATAACGCTCAAGGGGTTGGAACTTTACGAGGATGCTAAAAAATGCATTAGCAAGAATGTTAAGGTTTATTATGAAGACAAAGTTAATTATGAAGCGAAAAATATTGTCTATATTCCGAAATCATTCAATGGAGGGTCGTAAGGCAAGCTATATCTTGTTTAATTACGCAAATAGCGTTTATTTTCGAGTTGGCCAGCAATGTCCAATCTTGATGTTACGAAAGCAAGATAACCTGAACAGTTGTTCAAGTGTGGCTGAAGCAACTTTTCAACTTTTAACACACAACATGTCTGCAAGTGTTCGCCACTTGTGTGTTAAATGCTTCGCATTTATTTCATAACAGAGTTGCCATTATGACCTTTCCATTGGATGATTTTTTAATAAAGGCGCAGGCAGCCGGACATTCGGATAAATTTATCGCTGAAACAACAGCGTATATTCATAAACTCAGCAAAGATAACTTACCGGTATTATTTTCCCTGGAGCATTTTGCGCTGGAAGCCCAGGTAAATATTGGACGGTTGGGTATGATCGTCAGGTCTGATAGAACATTTTACTATAATAAATTCAAGCTAAAAAAGAGAAATGGTGGTTTTCGAACTATTCAAATTCCAAATAGCGATCTCAAATACTTACAAAAATGGTTATTGATTAACATACTAAATAAAATCACCTCAAATGCGGCTTGCAAAGGTTTTGATCCCGGGACCTCAATAAAAGGTAATGCCGAAATTCATTTAAATAAACAAGCAATATTAAAAATTGACCTTCTTCGATTTTATGATTCAATTAATGAAAAAAGAATTTATGGCATTTTTAAAAGCATCGGCTATCATGCTAATTTAGCGGTCTACCTTGCTAAAGCGTGTACAATTAAACCTGATAACACTTTCTTCATTGCATTCAAAAAGAATGAACTTCTACTAAAGCAGGTAATTGAAAAAAGGGACGACGGAGTTCTTCCGCAAGGTGCGCCAACGAGTCCCAAATTATCTAACCTAATTGCGAGAAGCTTGGATAAGCGGCTTCAAGGTTTATGCGATAAGCATGACGTTAATTATTCAAGATATGCTGATGATTTAACGTTTTCAGGTGACAAAGCAACCTTGGCAAAAATTCAAAAAATCATATATTCAATTGTCGAAAAAGAAGGTTTTTTTATCAATTACGGAAAAACAAAGATGCTTGTTCGGGGAAATAAATATTTTGTAACTGGCCTGTCGGTTCATAACAATGCGGTCAAAGTACCTAAAAAACAGAAAAAAGAAATTGAACATCACCTTTACCACTGTTTAAAAAACGGAGTCCACCTTCATATTCTTAAATCCGGTCTTAAAAAAAGGAATTTTAAAGATTGGTTACTGGGATCAATTTGTTTTGTAAATTCCATAGAACAGAATTTGGGAAGTAAATATTTTGAATTATTTCAAAGGATTGAGTGGCCAATTTGATAATATAATATAGCATAGGCACGGTGCTTAAAAATCGCATTTAGTCCTGTACAAAATACTTCTCTAATGTTTCTTTGAGTAATCCTAAATTGTTGTAGCCGGCCAAAGACACTACCTGTTTGCCGTTATAGCCGATTTCCAGTGCATTTGGCTTAAGTTTACTGACATTTAATTCACCGAGGTAAAGCTCTCCTTCCGTGTCGAATTTTCCTGTTGTGATAAAACAGCCTTTTACCTGGTACCTATCCATTGCCCCGGTCGTATAGTGCTGCATGATGGAAGGCAGCGTCCTTCCAAAAAACCATTTCAAGGTATTTTTCTTTTTATAGTCACCTTTTCGAATAGTATAGTTTTTCATTGATCCCTTTAATTCGACCACGACAATCTCCCAGGTGTTCCTTGAAAAGATTACAAAATCATATTCATAAGATCGGTTTTTTTTGTCAATCGTATCCATCGCAGGTAATTTTTCGGACTGTATAATAGTGCATCCCGAATATAGCTGGTGAAACAGCTGATACATGAGTGACTGGAAAAAATCACCGGTGACGTTTTGTAAATTGATGCCATTACCCGTGATATCAATTAATTCCAATGTGTCGCTGATTACCTGTACAGGGTCAATCAGCATCGGTTGTTCTGTATATTCTTGAAGTTTGATATCTACGATATTGTTGATCACTTCATAAACACTGTTGCCAAAAAATGCCGACATATTATAGGTCAGCAGCCCCAGGGACCTGGCCTTGTTCAGGGCTTCGCGGGATATGTCTTTGTAAACGATAATGGGAATGATTTTTCGTTCCTTACGGGTCTGGTTTAGCAATACCTGCACCCTTGCAAAAAATCCCTCAAAGTCAAAAAGCTCATAGTTTCGGCTGACGACAACGTCCAAAACTACTAATGCCTGCTTGGTAGATACCAGTTTTTGCTTGCCATAAACAGTATTAATTCCTGTTGTGCGCGTATAGGAAAATGCGTCCCATACAAAATTATTGTGACGGGCACCTATCGATGGGAATTTCCGGTTCCGGTAGACGTTGAATTTGTTGTCGATTAAGTTGAGCTTGCCGAGGCTCGCCAGGATATCGTACAGGAACATGGCATCTACGATCATTAATGCATAGTGGCGTGCGACCACGCTGTCAACGATTGCGTCATCGAGATAGGTGGCCACGATATATTTGGTTTTATGATTATCCAGTTTGATATTGATAACACCGAAGTGTTTTAGCTCCGCCAGCAGTTCGTCCAGCAGGAGGGTCTTGCTTCGCGAGGCTTTCAACGGTGTCGAAGTGATCTTCAGGGCCTCGTAGTAGGAAATGATCCCCCCGCATTTTTTGATAGCAGAAAGCAGTCTGAATAGCGGCGGTCTTTTCAATCGTGTCAGTCCCAGGAGGTCGTCGAGTGTGATTACCTTGTTTAATGGATAATAGGCATAGGTTCCTTTGCCAAAAGATACGGGCTTAGAACTTTGGATAATACCTTTGCCTGCAAAGCGGGTGACTACCTGTCGCGCCGCCTGGTCGCTTTTGCCAAATTTCTTTACGAGTTTCTCTTTTAATTCGTCACCCAGGAAGGCCCGGTCATGCTTTTCGAAAAGTTCAGTAAGATACTGCTCCGGGCTGCCGGGTTTAGTTGGTTTTGTCACACTGCTCTTATATTATTTTTATTTCTTACGATATACTTATTAAGTTATATAGTATATAAGGTATAAAGCTAATTAAAATTAAGAAGATACACTTTAAATTAACGTAGATAACTCTATTCTTGTAGTTGTTTTGTCAGCTTGGAACTGACAATTTGTATATGTAAATTATAATTTTATATCTTTGTAGTATAAATATCAGCTTAATGCTGACAAATCAGCTATGAATAAAAACATTTCTTACCAATCCGGTAATTTATTATTTCGCATCCAGGATCAACTAAAAAGAGACTGGTTTACGGTAGCAGATGCGGCTGGCCTGATGACGGACATGAAGGGCGGCGCATTACGCCAGTTATTGAGTGACATGGTTAAGCGTGGCCTGCTGATGAAGGTTAAACAGGGAACGTACTACCTTATCCCTTACCACGAGCGCCCGGAACAATACCTGCCCGATTGGCATTTGCTGGCCGAGCCATTAGTGGGCAGTCCTGATTATTATATCGGTTATTTTTCAGCGTTACAAATACACGGCCTGATCACACAGCCTTCCTTAAATGAGTATGTAATTACCAAAAAACAAGTGAGGCCCGCAATGGTCAACGTTCGGGACATTACTTTCCAGTTTATCTATTACAACGAACAGCATTACTTTGGGGGCGCCCCTACGTGGATCGATGATTTTAATCGTGTTAACTGTTCCGACCTTGAAAAAACAATTATTGACTGTCTGTACAAACCGGAATATGCAGGCGGGATTGTAGAGATTGCTAAAGCAATATACGCTTCAAAACAAAAATTAAAATGGTCCAAACTACTGGATTATTGCCAAAAATTCAGTGCCCACTCGGTCACTAAACGACTCGGTTATCTCCTTGAGCTTTTTGATACCGGGCAAGAAATTATTCCGGCTCTTTTGGAACTCCGCACAGAATCGGTGATCACGTTGGATACAGAGCTACCCGCCGCTGGCCCCGTAAACAAAAAATGGAGGGTACAGGAAAATATCGATACTGAAACTATAATAAGCGCACAAACCACATGATCAGACCAGCTGAAATACAACAATTTGCACGACAGGCGGGTGTTAGGGATACCCAGATTGAAAAGGATTATATATTGTCCTGGATATTATATGGTATTTCAAAGCACCCGCGTCTATCCAAACAGCTGGCATTTAAAGGAGGGACGGTATTAAAAAAGGTTTATATTGAAGACTACCGTTATTCAGAAGATCTCGATTTTTCTTTACTGGACGATTCCCTGACCAACAATGACATTTTTAGCGATCTGCAAAAGGTTTTTGATTTCGTTAAGGAAGAAGCAAATATCACGCTTGCACTTCGGGAGGGGGACGAACATGAAAGCGGCAGTATTAATTTTTATATCACTTACAGCGGGCCGCTGGGCGGTAAGGTCGGAGCAAAGGAAGTGAAAGTTGATATCACCCGAAAAGAAGTATTGGAATTTGACCCGAAAGACATGCAGGTATTTATACACTATTCCGACCTGCCGGATTTTAAAGTGCTCAGTTACCAGCTCAACGAGGTGATCATAGAAAAAATGTGCGCTTTAATGGGCAGGACCCAGCCACGAGACCTTTACGACCTATGGTATTTGTTGGAATATGAAAAAATGGATATTGTTTATTGTTGGCCGGAGTTTGAGCGCAAAGCGAAAAATAAGGGCCATCTGCCAGCCGATTTTCTAAACAAGCTCAATTCCAAACTTAACAGCTTTAAGGGAAGATGGGCCGGTTCGCTGAATCATCAGATTAAGGACCTGCCGCAGTTTGACAAGGTCATTCGCGAATTGAATAAACACTTTAGAAAACTGAAACTTAACTAATAACATCATTAAATAAGGTTAAACCGAATATGCTAAATTAACCCCTTCACTTAAACCTCACCACGATGCACATCAGCCGGGTAAAAATCAAAAACTTCAAATGCTTTAAAGAAGCGTTCACCATAGAACTTAGCCCCGGTATGAATATCCTTGTGGGTAATAATGAAAGTGGAAAGTCCACAATACTGGAAGCCATTCATCTTACGCTTACGGGGCTTTATAATGGCCGCTACGCGCGTAACGAACTTTCGGAATACTTCTTTAACAATGAAGCTGTAGAGGAGTTTAAAACGGCTTTAAACACAAACAAACCGGTTGCTGCGCCTGAAATAAGCATCGAGGTTTTTATCGCCGGTGAAGATCTGCCGTTTTTCGAAGGGGACGGCAATAGTGACCAGGTCAGCGAATGTGGCATCTGCTTAAAGATCGCCGTTGACGAAAAGCACAAAGCAGATTATGACGATTTTGTACACGCGGGAGAGGTCACCTCATTGCCAATTGAATTCTATGAGGTTAGCTGGACATCTTGTGCCAGGGAGCCAATTACCCCCCGGCGCATCCCGATCAAGTCGGCCTTGATAGATTCCAGCAGCAATCGTTACCAGAATGGTTCAGATGTCTACATATCCCACATTATTAAAACGCTGCTTGATGAAAAGCAAAAGAACAGCCTTGCACAGGCCCATCGCAGACTGCAAGGCACGTTTATAAATGATCGCGAAGTAATGAACGTTAACCAGGTGATCGCCAAAGCTTCTAAAAAGGACGAAAAGGATAAAGAGGTAAAACTATCGATTGACCTGTCATCCAAGAACGCCTGGGAACACAGTTTTTTAACCTACGTTCAGGATGTACCTTTTCACCATATTGGAAAAGGTGAACAGGCAATCATTAAGACCAAGCTGGCCCTGGAACATAAAAAAACAAAAGAAGCCAGCATTATCTTGCTTGAAGAACCGGAAAATCACCTGTCTCATGCTAAACTCAACCAACTGATACGGACGATACAGGACAAAGGAAAAGACAAACAGATACTGATCTCTACCCATAGCAGTTTCGTAGCCAATAAACTCGCGTTGAAGAACCTGATCCTGCTGAATGGAAAAAAGACATTGAGGCTTAATGACCTGAATAAAGACACTTATCAGTTCTTTCAAAAAATTCCGGGGTATGACACGCTTCGGCTGATCTTGTGTAAACGGGCCATTCTCGTTGAGGGGGACTCGGATGAACTAGTCGTACAGAAAGCCTATATGCAGGGGCACCAAGGGCGTCTGCCGATCGACGATGAGATCGACGTGATCTCGGTAGGACTTACGTTCACGCGCTTCCTGGCCATTGCGGTGGCGATAAAGAAATCGGTGGCAGTCGTTACTGATAACGATGGTAATATCGAAGGGTTAACAAAGAAATACGAAGATTATTTAGCCCCTAACGCGAAAGCAGGTATTCGCATTTGTTACGATGAAAACGTGGATACCGGTGTGCTACCGATAGAGGATTATAATTATAATACGCTGGAGCCGAAATTTATTCAGGTGAACGGAGTCGAAGTAGTCAATAAGATATTGGGAAAAGTTCGCACCGAAGAAGCCTTGCACCGGTACATGCGGGAAAAGAAGACGGAATGCGCGCTGAAAATATTCGATACTACTGAAGTACTTAAATTCCCGGCGTATATCAACAGGGCGATAGATGAGCAATAAACTAATGATTGCTGCTGCCGGTTCCGGTAAAACCACGCTCATTGTCAATAAGGCTTTAGCGCAGTGCTCGGGCAACGTGCTGATCACTACCTACACCCAAGCCAATGCGGAAGAAATCATAAAAAAAATTGTTTTGTTTAACCGGGCGTTCCCGCCATACATCACTGTTCAGCCATGGTTTTCCTTTTTGCTTCAACATGGGGTAAAGCCATACCAGGGCAGTCTGTTCAACGGTAAAATAAGAGGCCTACT
Organism: Mucilaginibacter tundrae; assembly: GCF_013408825.1. Taxonomy (GTDB): domain Bacteria; phylum Bacteroidota; class Bacteroidia; order Sphingobacteriales; family Sphingobacteriaceae; genus Mucilaginibacter. The sequence goes on along the minus strand of NZ_JACCBZ010000002.1, from coordinate 413,589 downwards.
TTTAGTAAACGAGCAATCCGGCTATACCATTACTGATAAGGGCAAGGTCTATTTCAGTGAGTCCGGCCAATTTAGCCGGCATTATTTTACCGGCAGCCAAAAGATTTTTTCTGATAAGCTGAGCAAATTTGTGGTCAGGACCAACGAAAAAAGCAACGGTGCAGTCATCAATCGGTTAAAACGGATATATACCCACATTTTTGTCGATGAAGTCCAGGACCTGGCCGGTTATGACCTTGAAGTGCTGAAGCTTTTGTTTTCCACTGACGCAGAAATTTTGCTTGTAGGCGATCCGCGTCAGGTCACTTACCTCACCCATCATGAAAAACTCCATTCCGGTTATAAAAACGGTGCGATCAAAAAATTCATTTCGGACAAGAAACTCGATTGCCTGATCGACGAAACCACGCTTCAAAAATCGCACCGGAACAATCAAATAATTTGCAATTTTTCCTCCCGTTTATTTCCCAATTTGCCGGCAAGTATGCCTTGCCAGGACACGGCCTGCCGCGCCGAACCTCCGGGGCATTCCGGAATATTTCTGGTTCGGGCGACAGATGTTATCGCATATTCAAAAATTTACGTTCCGACAGTTTTGCGCTATAACAATGCGAATGAGCAAGAATTCAATTTTGGAATGTCAAAAGGACTTGGTTTCGACAGAGTACTGATATATCCAACGGCCGCTATTGTTAAATTTCTTAAAGATGGCAGACTTACTAAAACGGTCAAGGGTAAAGAGCAGCCGGCATTTAATCTGGCGAAGTTCTATGTTGCGTTAACAAGAGCAAGGTTTAGTGTAGCGATTGTTTGCGATTTTAAAAACGAGGCCTATCTTCCGGAAATCACCAAGTGGAATGTCATTAGCAGCGAGCAGATGACATTATTTTCTTAGCTCCTAACATACATTTTCATCTACATAACAGGCTTAAGGAGTTGTTATCAAATAATTAATTACGGCTGTAACATAGCTGAGTTTCCATAATTTCACGAACCTTATTTGGCATTGATGACGATTATTGTAATTTTATAGATTTAAATATGCTGCAAATCTATCCCACAAAAAAAGGAACAGGTGTCCAAATACTCGGCGACTATGCGGACTTGCGTACACTGTATAGTACCATTCATAAACTGGCAGAACGGCTTGACCCGGAGGGCGAGCGCACCAAAGGAAAATCAGAATTGCTGATGGCACTGGCCTATGAGATCAGAAAAGCGTACTCTGGCCAGCGTTACGATGAAGTATTAACGCTTGACGGGCACTTTAAGGTAACCTATCAGGGTTTTAATTTTCTTTGGTCAGACCTGATTATTGCTTTTAATGTATTGCGTAACGAAGCTGGTTACTTGGCTACTGAACCACTCGACCAGAGTTGCTTATATTTATTGGAAGCACAACTGCGTAACGCACTGACCAGTTTCGATGCCAAAGACGGGTTATATTTACAGGAATTTATTGGTAAATGGATTAACATTAGCCACCCGTATGTTTATCTCATCAGCCAGGCTATTGCCCTTGACTATCTCCGCTTGAACCCAGGTAAAGGTAGGTTTCGAAAAATTGCTGATTTGTTTCACAATTATTTTGACGAAAACTCAAAGGAATACAAGGATATGTTACGGGGTCTGGAAAACAGCGCCGCAGAAAAGGAATGTAAAATCCTCAACTTGGAATTTGGTGGCTTTCCTGAAATTAAATGGTAGTCGCTACTCAATAAATTCTCGATCTTGCATTAGTAGGTAGATGGAAATTTAGTAAATATGGTTGTGATAAACTTAGCAAATGTTGCTGTAATAAATTTAGTAAACACTGCTTCTAAAGAATCTAAAACCACAACCATTTATAATAGTTAGCATGAAGTTACCGCCGATTTTTGACGAATTTGGTTTAGTTGAGAAAATCGCTAATAACCTGACTAACCGGGAGGTGATGAACCTGAATCCAATTCCCGAAATCAAGAAGAAATTGGATTACTATAGGACGCTATTTGGAAAAATACAGGATCTTACCGACACAGAATTTGAAAAGCTTAAACAAAATATCACCACATTTTTTAATATAAAGCCTGTCTCCACCGCAGCCCAACTTCCGAAATTCCTCGTAAGAATTTCAAACAACAATCGTATTCTTAAGGCTCAAGGGCGCGAACTGAGTTATTTAACCGATATTGATCAGCTTTTAGCGCCTCCGGTTCAATTTTGTAATTATGGCCGCTGCAACATCCCTGGCCAGCAGGTGACTTATTGCGCCCTGGATGAAGCTTCTGCTTATTGGGAAACCAAACCGCAAAACGGTGATGTGATTACCATATCGAGATTTCTGTTGAAACCCGGTGCGCGAGGGGTATGTAGCGTAATAAAAAATGATAAAGAGAACAACCCTCATATTGCACATGAATTGCAGGAGGTTTTCTACTTACTGGATGAATTTTTTATTGATGTTTATGCCTACCCCGTAGAAAGGGATCGACCCAAAGACTATTTGTTTAGCGCCTTACTGTCGTCCGACCAAATGTTTTATCCGGTAAAAAGTGACGGCGATCTGGAGGCCATAATATACCCGAGCGTACAGCGTAAAAAGATGGGCGGTAATTTTGCCATAAAAAATGAATTACTATTAAAGAAATATGACCTGTATAGTGTTGAGACTAAATTTATATTGGATGAATTTGAAAACCTTGACCCCAGTATTGCAGAACCCACAACGGATTGCGTAATCGGATCATTTGGCACCACCGCGTTTGATTTTGAAAACGGGAAATTCTTGTATACTGCAAAAGCGGATGAGCTGTTTAGGATATTCAGGAACATACAGACCGGCTCCGCAAAACAGGTAAGGATAGACAATGGTCCTGACATTCCGAAGAACATTGCCTTTAATCTTGCACCTCCAGACCATAAACCGGCACCAAAGCCATACGTTGATGACAGGCCAAAGTCGCATAAAGCTAAATACGGTCGCAATGATAAGGTGAGCGTTGAGTATACTAATGGAACCATGGTTGCAGGAGTAAAGTATAAAAAAGTAGAAGCAGACATTTTTAATGGACTTTGTAAAGTAATTGAATTTGTCCCTGGATCAGAATAATCTCAATTGTATGTTTTCATCGAACACTTTATTGGGAATGTGAAACAATGCAACTTTTACTGCTGAATTGAACGCAAAAAGTGTCGGGATTTCGTCAGAATGATTTTTTTTAAAGCCTTGGAATTACCAAAATTTTGTTGTAAATTGGCCTAAGTAAGTCAGAAACGAAGTTTTCTGCCCTTAAAAATATTTCGCGTTTCACCCTCTGCCGGGGACTCATAATTTTCTGCTCTTATCGAAACTTGTAATTTAACAATTTATCCCTGCCTTTCCATAAGATACTTCCGACAAGCTTTGGTGATCTCCATGACAATATAGGTTTGAAGGCTTTTAGTTTAGACACTTGGCGTTAAATTATCGTTAATTAACAAATATCACCGATATCAGCCAATTCAATAAATTAATCTTTTAACATTTGATATATACCAAAAGCCAATAAGCCAATTCCAACCAAATTCCCAAAAGACGACTGCTTGATTTTAATTGCCGATTTGGGTTTTTCGATTTGGTCAGCATCCAACTTGCTTCGTTTTATGGAGCAAGGCTGATGTCAGCAATGCTATTGTAAAAACGCCGCCTCTGCCAAGAGGTGCATCAATAGCTAATTCTCCGTCCTGGGTCGCATGGACAAACAATTTCCCTTTAGGTGAGGTAAGTATGTAATTGTCGAAAATATTTCTGGCTATAGATTCCCCTGAAAAACTGGCATAAACATCATCTGCCTCAGAAATTCCGCTTATTGTCGGAAGGTAATTTCTACAGGCATCGACAATAATCAGCTGTCTTAGATTATTGTTTAACAGAAAAGTATCAGGTACGAGGTAATCTTCCAATTGTAGCAGTCTTTCATTTTCGCTGCTTGCCCCGTGTCCCGTAAAATAAATCACCTGGTAATCGGCTACGACATTGCTGATATAGGTTTCGCAGCTTTCCCAACGTGCATTTTCGAAGGTCAATATTACTTCTTTACGCCAGCTACCGCCTTTGGGTGAAAGCAGGAAGTTTCGAAAACTTTGCGCGTCGCTTACAGCGCCAGGCAGGTAATTGCCCTTTTTATCGGGGCAGCTTAGGATGATAGCATTTCTTGTGACCATGTTTTTTTATTGGTGAAAATACTTACTAAGATAGCCAAAGGTATCCTTTAGGGCACTGAAAGAGAATCATCTGGCACGAAGGGAAACGAAAAGCACTTAAAAGCACCTTGGAATTACAATTTAATGAGGCTATAGGATATCCCAAAAAAGTAACCCCATGTTATTGCGTTAAAAGTCGGAACTGCACCACCGGTATTGGAAGCTGTAAATTTCTGTCCATTCGTTAATACATTTGAGGGTATTGGTAAACTTGCTACAGCCAAACCACCCGATAAAACAAGTTCCTGTTTCCTGCCAATTACAATGCTTCCACCGCCAAGGTACTTTGTTTTTCCATCAAGCAGCGATACAGATGCCCCGAGTCCAACACCAGCTTTGAACGAACTGCTAACCACATAATATCCATGGATCAAAGCACCGATAGATACGTCTGCTTTTGATTTGGATTCCGTGCCGGTGTGTCCCAGCGTGTCTTTATAGTAATAAGAACGGCTATACAGGTCGTTGTAAAAGAAACCGGTACTGATGTCAAGGAATTTGAGGTAGTTTTTTCGATAGAACACTAATTTTTGTTGTAAAAGAGTATCAGGCTTGGTATTAAACTTGTTTTGCAACACGACAATGTTTAAACGGAAGAAATCACTTTCCAACGTAAAAGGTTTCTGTGTGACTATTTGATCCACACACGTACTCATCGCGACAATAATTGTCGGGCAATTCTTAATTTCTGTTAATTTATCGTTTACCAACTTTTCTCTGGCGTAAATAACGCCCAAATCTGTTGCCGGTACAACTTGCGTAGCCCAGTCAGAATTATCATGGAGTGTTTGAATGTCTCCCATAAATTCTCCGACTGTCCGGTTAAGTATTTCTTCGAGGTCGCCGGGCTTTGTTGTTGTGGCGATGTTATCCGCACCAGCCTTTGTATCGATTGCTGTTAATGCGTCACCTGCTTTCGAAATATAATCGGCTGCTTTGAGCGTCGTACTTGGAAAGTTTTGATATAATGTCTTGGTGGTATTTACAACTGTCTGAATGTAATCATAATGCTTTTCGATTTCATCTAACAACCCACTTATATTAGGATCGGCCGCAAATGCCTTCGTTGTCATTTTCATAGACATATTTAAAGAATAATGGCTCGCGGCTGGAGTAACCGTTGTGCCTAAAAAAAGAGTCGGCAAGCCACTCGGCGCAGAGTTTATCCTGTCCAGATATTCAGGATTAAATTTAACAACATAATAGGCGCTGTTCAGGCCATTAACCTGGAAATTATACGACCCTTTATTGAGATCCGTGCCTAAATCAGGCATGATCTTATTTTCAGCGGCCTTGTAAGTCAGATTCACTGTTTGAGCAGATGCGCCACCTACCAGCAACGCAAAAAAATAGGTTAGGTAAGTTGATTTCATAAATTGTTAAATAAGGTTGCTTAAATATAATGCTTATTTAAATCACTTGTAATCAGTTTATTAATATTTATTTTTTTGAGCTGCATAATTTCCCCCCTTGGATATGATTCATTAATATTTTTTTAGGCGAAACGGAAAAAAAGCAATTTATTTCCAATATCATATAAGGGATGCACAGAGGCGAATTGGAAATGGTTTAGCAATAAAAATTTCGCGGCTTTAAATGGTGTATAAATCACACAGGACACAAGGAAGAAATTACCAAAAAAAGGGCACAGAAAGGGCACAAAAGATTTGCGTATCCCAAAAAAAAGTCGTAAAATCACTTATTAAAAGCAATCAGAGCGGTTTTTGTGACGGTTCTGACAGTGCAAGAAAAAGACTGAAAATCCTTGTGTCCCTGGTTCGAATCCAGGTGGTACCACAAAAGCAAAAGCCTTCAGATTAATTTCTGAGGGCTTTTTTGTGCGTGGACGCTGAAATTATTTATGGTAAAGCGAAGGGGGCTGGACAGGGTGGGGCACTAATCTTTTGCTTCCAATTTCTATTGTTGCAATTTATCACTAACTGCCATAATAATTCCTTCCGTATAACAAAGATAGCCGTTTATTTCTCTGCAATGCTTAAGTTCGCATATCAATTTGCAACCTGATGGTTTACCTCTTTTTAGATACCAATATTTTAATACATTGTAAGCCATTCAAAGAGATCAAATGGGGAAATTATACAAAAGCTGATTTTCGGATCGTATTAGCGCCTATTGTTATCGATGAACTCGATAAGCATAAATATAATCCAAAGGCCAAACTTGCAAAAAAAGCAAAACAAGTGCTCTCCGATCTTGAAAAAATAATGGACGATGAAAATGAAAATAAAATAAATATCCTCGTAACAAGACCTCAACGATCCAGTTTCGACAGATTTCAGTTTGATCCGAAACAACAGGATGATACACTTATGCTGAGTATCATTGAATTTTCAGAACAACACCCAGAAGATAAAGTGTTTTTGGTGACTAATGATCTCGGGCCTAAGTTGAAGGCTAAAACAGTTGGGATCGCTATTTTAATATTATCGGATTCTGAAAAACTGCCTCAAGAACCTGATGAAAATGAAAAGGAATTGATTAAGGTTCAGAAGGAACTACAGAACCTGAAGAACCTGATTCCTAAAGTCGATTTATATTTTCAGAATAAGGCCAACGTGCGAAAATTTATTGCTCCTTTACAGCCACCGGATTTTGAAACTTTTCAGAAATCAAAAATGCTTTTGATCCGAAAAATGAACCCCTACATGGCTAAAAACGAAAAAGACTTATATAAGAATCCTTTGGCAGGGATGCGGGAATATCAACGGGCAATGGGGGGTATTACTGATTATACGATCGACCAGCACAATAAATCATTGGATAAATTCTATAAAGATTATGAAAAATATATCCATGAATTATACACTTTCGAAAACGATAACCAACGTTCAATTCTCATTCAACTTCACGTGATTAACGATGGCAATACACCAGCAAAAGATATAGATATTAAGCTTTATTTTCCAAGCTTTCTCGAAGTTTCTGTGGAAAAAAATACCCCAGTACCGCCAAAAGAGCCATTGGCACCAAAACAAGGGGATGTGTTTTCCTCTTCGTTCGCTGCGCTGCCCGACTTTCGAATTGTAACAATAACTGAAATGATTAAAACGAGCAGGGAAGCCCATGACCTTGACGGTGCTAATATCCAAATTGGTAAAGAAATAATGATAACCTTTCACCAGGATCAATTAAAACACCTACAAACAAAAATCTTAAGGACAATTATGGCAAAGTTCAATTCTGTTTCAGAGATGGTCAATTTTTCGATTAACTATGAATTGAATATCAGCAACGTAACTACCGCTATTAGGGGTAAGTTAAATATAGTTATAGATCAAAGAAATAACAACTTACCTGTTTAATTAAATTTTATTCCTAATGCCTCGTTGGTCGGGATTTTCCGTTCCAGCAGAGTCTCCGAAGAAACCCTGCGCTCATATGGAGCGTGGACGCTCAAAATTGTTTACAGTCAAGCGAATGACGCTTGACCAGGCGTGGTTTCTGTTTATTCGGACAATTTGAGAAGCATTACTTTAAGATTATTATGGCGGCTAATAAACTAGAGACGAGGGAAGCTTTTAAGATTATAACGATACGCTGCGGATGTGCTGTACAATTTCCCTATTTCGGAAAACGAAAATAGATGAAACATAGCGATGAGTTCAAACTCCAACAAATGCTGAAAAATTAACCATATCCTCCCAATCACGGATATTATCCCATGCCATTTTGCTCAGCCTCCAAAAATTCTGCTTAAATTATTTTGGTTTATGGCTTCTGTGGGAACTCTCCCGTGATAGCAATAATATAATTTATTTTCACATCCCCTTGCCCGTCAACGGCGGCCCCATCCAACTTGGGTAAGTTAAATGATTCCGGTATATTAGCACCGTAAGTATTGCCTATAACTGCGTATAAAGCTTCATATTGTGTTAATGGCATAGCTGCGCCATTGCAAAGCAACCAACCTTCGGGAGCATAATTGCCCGCAAATAATTTAATATCGCCTATAAAAGGATCCATAATGATAAGGTTTATTAAGTATGTATGATAAAAATATATTAGTATTCGTCGTCAGGTAAATGATCGTCGTCCTCAGGGTCGTCAAATCATTTTCTAACTACATTTCGTGGTAATCGTCTTCGTCTGCCGTTATATCCTCAAAACCCTCATCGTCAATATCGCTCCAGCCACACAGTCTATCTTCCACATTATCATTGTTGCCCGGCGATAAGATCACCATTGCGGCAGATACTCCCGGTTCATCGTTTAAGTTTAATATTCACTAAGCAGCATATCAAACTTTCTTAAAACAAAACTAAGATAATTATTGGATTTTCATAAAAAAATTATTCCGACAACTCTTTGCCTTTGAAGGTATTGTCAGCAACAAACCGGGGCAATCATTATTATTTCTTTAGACTTCAATTTAAAATGGTAAATCATCGTATCTTTTGAAATGTATGAACGTAAATTATCCTTCCCACCAAAGACTTTATTAAGAAATGGATTATCATGTATATATTTCAAAAATTCATCTATATGTGGAGGATTATCAACCTCTAAGAAGGTCAAGTTAGGAACCGTATTCGCATATTTATTTGCATAGAAATCTAATGATTCGGTCGCTTCAACCTTTGTATGGAGCGTGGACGCTCAAAATTGTTTACAGTCAAGTGAAGGCTCTTGACCGGGCGGGAGGTTATCCGTTATCAGCTAATAAAATGAGTACTGCATTTAACATGAAGTATGCGGCTGGAACAATCCAGATACATAGACGATTGAAGTCTTTGCTTTTTTTGTGCTTACCACTCTTGTCTATCCTTAGTGAAATGACAGATAACACTAACGTTGCTAAGATGAAAACAAACGTAAACACATGCACTTGATCAATGAACGAGAATGAAATCGATGTAGGGATGTTACTGTCAGTAACATATTTGTTTGCAACAGCAGCGAATAAGGCACCTAAACTTAAACTAAACCTCTGTTCGTTAGCCGGTGGTAGAAAGAATACAAGGTAAGCAACAAAGAACGACACATATACACCTAATATGAGCTTAAAGAATAATCCCCAACCGTTACGTTTTGCATTAACTACATAGATGATTCTTGAGAATGTGCTACGGCCATGTAATCTACTTTCTCCGAAGTCGGAATCATACGTAACCAATCGTTGATTAATCTTGGATGATAAGATAGTCCAGCCAGGCATGTTCAAATCTTTATAAATTCTGAAAGGACGTTCACAAGGCACTAAAACCATTTTACTTGTGTCTAGTCCGGCTTCTACTTGGATGTTGAATGATTGTTTATCGAATGGATAGTTTTCAAGTTCCCAGTTGTGGGTCAAAGTCACCCTGCCAGATTCATTGGCTACTAACATACCTTTCAGGTCTTTAGTGTGGTATTGATCTGTATATGCTGTTTGTTTTGCGTTGATGATTTCAACATTTTCCAGAGGATCTTGAACACTGTCCTTGTAGTTAAACCAAATCCAATAATCAGCGGTGCAAGCATACTCGTCTGGGCGCATGTCATAGATGTTCTTGAGGTATAATCCGGTGTAACAAGTATCCTTAAGACTCTTACATAAGCCTACGTTTGAAAGTAGTAGCAATGCCAAGATAAACAGATGCGTTGTTTGTTGGTTCTTTTTCAATGTGATAAGTTTTGGTAAGACTAATATATGATTTAATGCGATATGTACTATAACTTTAAATCAATATCTTTAATCAAACCAAACTCACATGAAAAAAGCTCTCTTAATACTGTCGTTATTCTTAAACTTAGCTCTTGGAGACCTAATGTCTGTGTTTACACTGTACCATATTTAGTAATATAGTGCTTAATTTGTAGCATATTCTCTAAGTAAAAGCTATAAAAACCTTCAATTTTTTATCAAAAATTAGCAAAAAATGGCTAAAAAACGATGTTTTTTAGCCATTTTTAGACCTAAAAGGGGTGTTTTTGAGTCAAAAATCGCTTCAAAAATCAGGTAAAAACCGTCTTTTTGGGGTTATTTTGGGCGTTTTTTGGGCGAAAAGTGTACCAAATGTACCACTTGTTCCACTTGTACTTGTGGTACAGTGTTGTCTTGCTTTTGGTGAGTATAGTATATTTTGACGTAATATTCGCACATTTGGCGCGTGAGGTTGTTAGCTACTATAAATGATAGCAGAATAATGCAAAAATTCAGAAACAATACAGAATTGATCGCTATATTAGAAGAATACTTTTCAATTTAAACCTCTTTTATTAAAGATACTTTGCTTTGTCCGGTTTAAATTTTAATTATTAATCAGTTTGGTACTTATTTATCGGGATTATATCCACAACAAAGTCACTGGTTGGTGGCATAAAAAACTTCTACCCCTAAACTTTAAAAATAGTAACCTTATAGGAAGCTGGTTCTTTCTTTATTTACTGATTTTTTCTTTTAATGCATCAGCACAACATACTGATAGTTTAAAGCAAACAAAAGACAGTTTAAAACTACAGGACACGATCAAGAAAGGTAATAACTCTGTTTTAGAAACCACTACAGTAAGCGGGCGAATAACTGATGCGTTAACCGGCCAGGCAATACCAAATGTTACGGTTAAATTTGCTCAAAGCGCATATGCTACAAGTTCAGATAGCCAGGGTAAGTTTTTTTTGAGCGCACAGGGGTCATATAAAAAGGTTTCTTTTTCATCTATCGGTGCACAACCATTAAATAGAGAAATAAAACCTAATCGAGTTAACGAATTACAAATACACCTAAAATCATCGCAGCGGCAACTTCAGGAAGTTAGAATTTCCGCCGGTAAACGAAAAAAGTATCGTAATAAAGGTAATCCTGCTGTTGAGCTTATACAGGAAATTATTGATCACAAAAATATTAACCGGATGCAGAGCGCCGATTATTTGCAATATGATCAATATGAACGTATAGGCCTGTCTTTTTTTCACTTATCCCCCAAATTTATAAACGGTAGCTTCTTTAGTAAATACAAATTTATGTTAGACACCACAGAGGTTATCGATGGCGAAACCCAAACATCGTTACCTGTGTTTTTTAGCGAAAAGCTATCTCAAAATTACTTCCGCAAAAAGCCTTCGAAATCAATTAAGATTTTACAAGCCCAAAAAGAGCTCAATATTATAAAGTTTGTGGATACGGTAGGGGTCAATATTTATATCAACCGGATCTACGGCGATAATATTGACATCTATGAGAATAATATTTTCATTATTACTAACCAATTCTTGAGTCCGATAGCTGATCATGCGCCGGATTTTTATAAATTTTTTATAGCTGATACGATCAAAATAGGAAACGAGAAATTTATTGAAGTGAATTTTACTCCCCGTAACAAAGGCGACCTTTTATTTGAAGGCAAGTTATTGGTTACGATGGATGGAAGATACGCGGTTAAGTCATGCGAGTTAGATGTGAATAGCCAGATCAATATCAACTTTATGCGCAGCTTGAAAATTGTACTTGATTTTCAGAAACATGACGACGGGCGCTATTACATGAATAAGAGCGATGTGAAGGCCGATTTTGGTATTTTTAAAAACAAGGGGCTTGGTGTTATAGGTGAGAGAACGGTTTTCCGATCTAATTATAAATTAAATTCACGATTATCAGATGCGTTTTATAAAGGAAAGGATTTACAAATTGCCGATAACGTAAATCAACCCGATACTACATTCTGGTTGCGCCACAGAACGGACACCCTAAGCAAGCAACAAGAACTAATTTATGACCATATAAATAAGCTTGAAAATATGCGCTCGTTTAAGAGGACGAGTTGGATAGCTTCTACGCTTACTAACGGGTTTGCTGATCTTGGGCCGGTGCAAATCGGTCAAATAGGATCGACATTCGCATTTAACAACCAGGAAGGTTTTCGCTTTCAGGGGGGAGCCAGAACAACACCTGAGTTTAATAAAACTGTTTATTTAGATGGATATGCAGCCTATGGCACTAAGGATGGTATTGCTAAATATGATTTAAATACTTATTTCTCATTAAATAAAACTGCTCCATACCGTTTCCCGAATGATTACTTTAAGATTGGGTATATGTATGATATCAGTTTACCCGGACAAGACCTTGCCGCAGTGAATACGCAAGCTGCACTTACCTCTTTTTCCACCGGTAAAAATGATTATTGGTTGTATAATAAAATTCTAAATTTAGTATATGTAAAGGATTTTGAAAATCATTTCTCTTACAATCTGGGCTTTCAAAACTGGAACCAGCAAGCTGCCGGTACATTATTATACCAGCTTAACGATGCCGATAATACCGTTATACATAACTTAACAACAAGCGAAATTGATCTAGGCTTGCGCTATGCCCCTCATGAACAAATTATACAGGGGAGTATGGTTAGGTTTAGTATTTATAGTAAATACCCAATTATTAGCCTACAGATCAATCATGGTATTGCTGGGTTTATGGGCGGTTCTTACAACTATAATAACATTACCGCTAATATTGCCAAGCGGTTTTATTTTTCGCAACTAGGATATTCAGATGTTGCCTTATTGGGCGGTTATATTACCGGGAAAGTTCCATTTCCATTACTGGATATAAGCCCGGCAAACAGGTCCATAGCCTATGATCCTAACGCCTACAACCAGATGGGGTATCTCGAATTTGTAAGTGATCACTACGTAGGATTAAACTTCACACAAAGCTTTAATGGGTTTTTTCTGAATAAAATACCTTTGATAGATCACCTCAAATGGCGTGAATATTTTTCGTTCAAGGTTTTATATGGCGGCTTGCGTAACGAGAATAACCCGGCCTATTCCTCAGGATTATACAAATTCCCGGTAGGGGGTAATGGGACAAATGGCACTTATGCGTTAGGCAATGTGCCTTATATAGAGGGTGGGGTAGGCATAGGCAATATTTATAAAATTATACGCGTTGACCTGATAAAGAGGTTTAATTACTTAGATCATCCCGGTATAGCCGAATACGGAGTTAAGCTAAGTTTTAATCCGGATTTTTAATTTAACACGAAATTGGTTCTGTACTGTACCACGATACAAGTGAAACACTCTGGTACATTTGGTACACTTTTTACCCCAAAAACGCCCTAAAAAGTACAAAAAAACGTGTTTTTAGATTGAAAATTTGGATTAAATAAGCCTAAAAAGCACTTTAATCAAACCTGAAATGATCATTTTTAGCCCGTTTTTTGTTAAATTTTAAGAAAAAACGCTAAAAATAATCACGTTTTTAAGGAACATCCTCTTCATTATTTAACTTGTAAAGCCACCAGGTAAGGATACCGAGGCCAATACCTGTTGCTAAAACAAGATACAATATTATAAATGGTACAGTTACACAGTCGGCTTTGTTTTTGGGATTAGGCCCAAAATATGGAAAGTTAGATGAGAAAAATAGCCACATTAATAAAAAGAAACTCCAAACAATAAACAAACCCAATAACAGGTAAGTAAATTGCTTTCGCCATTTCCACGATTCACTGTATTTTTTAACATTGTAATACAATATTCCAGCGCTCACTAATAGCAATAATATAAACCCCAGGTTAATTATAAATAAAACCCTACTGTAAGCAGGCGGGACATCTTGATCACATGGATTTTTAGTCAATAAATCAATAATAGTGGATACGGTTATAATAAAACTGTGTTTAAGTACAATGCTACCCACAACACAAGTGTCAATTTTTAACAATTTATAGGCCAACTCCTTTTGTAGTTCAGCATAGCCGTTATCATCTCCTAGTGATTTAATGGCTATACCGCCAAGGTCGTTTTTTAAGGCATAATCATACTTCTCGCCCAGCGTCACTTCATCATCATACCATATATCCAAATAAGTGTGGTTATATGGTGTTTCGATATGCGCCGCTGATTCTCCCTTATTATAAATTATAGTAGCGTCTGAATAATTGGCACGTACACTATTGTAAGCTATATAATGTAAAAAACTCCGAGGTGTATTTTGCCACACCACGCCGTTGTACGATACACCTAAAATAAATTTCGAAGCATCTATTCCTTCATCAAGATATAACGATAAGCAAGTTTCAATGCTGTTATTGCCGCCATTATTTAAAGGTGCCAGCGCCCCGGGTTTCCATGATCGCTTACTAAAGTCAATTATAAAGTTTGTGGTATAATGGTTAAGCGCATTAAGGTCATAAGCTACTCCTTTATCATCAGCAGGTATGGTAATGCTTATGTTATACTTTTGCGGCGTAGCCTGGCAGGCGTTATACAAGGTGGCAATAAAACGCACAAAATATCCATTTAAATGCGAGTCCATTCCATTAAAATTGATGTTGAGGCCCGTCGCCCTTGCTTCAGCTAATAACCTTAATGTTTTCTTTATCAGGCTATTCATTGCCTCTGTACTACTCAAAAGCGAAGCAATGCTTTCGGGCCTGTTATTATATACTGACAAGGTTATATCGCATTTCGCTCGCAGCGCGCTGTCAATTATATATTTATTAGTAATTAAGGAGGCATCCTCGCCACTACCGTCTAGTAAGTTAATAGCATAAACAAAGTTACTTATCAGTTTAAAATTAAATCTATTAAGGCTGGCATGCGATGTATCTGCATAAAAGCCCAGTATTTTTACCTTATGAGATAAGCTTAAGCTTTTAATCAGTATGGTATCCTTGTTTTTTGATGTATCGGTTATTGTTATCGGGCCGTTGTATAAAAGCCTGATCGTATTTAATTTCTTTTGTTGGGCTTTTGCATCTTGGGGTTTAGGTATTTGGCTCGTATTCTGGGAAGCTATAACAGGAGCCTGGTTTTTTTCTTTTACCGGGGTATCAATTGGGGCAGGGATATTTCCGGGTTGGGTAGCTTTTGATATACTTGCTATTTGTTGTAACAATTGTGCCTTTACATCATTAATTTTTTGTTGAAGCACCGCAAACTGTTGCTTCGTATCGGCATTTGAATTAACAAAGCCATTTTGTATCCTGGATACTGATGTGGTTAGGTTGGCAAGTTGCTTTACCGTTTGTATCGAATCTGTAACAATATAGTCGTGTATGGAGGTGCTGACATATGCTTTCCTGTTAACCTTAAACTTAAAAGGCTGAACCAGTTTTTGTAAAATGGTTTTCGCTTTGGCTTTTTGCGTAGCGAGGGCTTTTGTAAGGGAGTCTATCTTTTTTTTAGCTAACGAGTCTTGCTGAACGTTAACGCTTATGTGTTGGAAACTATGATAGCCGCCGCTACAATTATTATTGGCAAAGCTATCGGCATACGATTTTTGAGCACCAATAAATACACAAAATAAAACAATTAGGTGATAAGGCTTTAGCATGGTTTAGTGTTGCGTATAAAACTATCTAAAGATTAAAAAAAAATATTTAGATTTTACTTTTTTTAAATCTTTTTTTCGTAATGTTACTGTTGAATTTAGCCTTATCAGCAATACAAAAATTCATAGTATAAAAAATCCGTTTTTTTAATTAAAAATGGACCCCACAAGGGGGTCTTTTTAACCAAACCTTATACACAAGTTTTTAGATTTTTTTCTATTAACCTGATTCGTATTAAGACTTATTGTAATTTTTTTAGATAAAACATTTATGGTTTATGAGGCATTGTCGTGCTTAACAGACGAGATTAATGAGTATTTCAGAAACAAGCTTCGAATTAATGAAGATAAAGCAATTCTGTCCGGAATTATTAATCAGGATGGGACAATTGCCATACAAGGTGAAAATAAAATAGTAATAACATTGGTAAATATTGAGAAAGAAATAACAGGTAAAAGTAATGCAGGCGGTATATCCGGCGGTTCAATGGCAAACAAATCGCCAAGCATGAATATCAACTTATACGTGCTTTTTTCAGCTTATTTCAGTAGCAATAATTATCCCGAGGCGCTTAGGTTCCTCTCGTTTATTATGGCTTATTTTCAATATAAAAACGTTTTCACCCCGGCAAATACGCCAAGGCTTGATAATGGTATAGATAAATTGGTTTTTGAAATAGCATCCATTACCCCCGAACAGTTAAATAATATATGGGGATCAATAGGGGCTAAGTATATGCCATCTGTAATTTATAAAATGCGCATGCTCACGTTTGACGAGTCGATAATTAAAGAGTTCAGGCCAGTTGTGTCTGGTATTAATAGTGATAATTCAATAAAATAAATTATGCAATCTGCATTTGATATCCTCGTAAAAGTAAATTGTAGCCACAGCTATTTTTATGACGGGATATTTAGTGGGTTTTCTATAAAGGTAACTGATGGTACTAACAAGATCCTCCAAAATCATGATTTGATCATGAGGCCATTTAACGGAGGATTTTATATCCTGTACGATCAAAATTTTGCAGGTACAACACGTACAAGGGAAGATGTTTTAAATGAAACGCTCACACTCGATTTTACGCTGATATTAACCGATCCCTTATTTTACAATTATACGGCGGATGCTCCGGTACAAATTGATCAATCCATTTATTTCTTTAATAACAGCTTAAATCTGGCCGGCTCGCTTCATACCGATGACTTTGTTTCTGAAAACGATGTGCAGCCCCTAACCTATTTTACCGAGCAGTTTTTTGTTAAGCCATTTGCAAAACTCATTCTGGCTTTAAACAGTGGGTTGCAAAATGAATATACTATAAAGTTTAACGCGAAGTCAACCTATTGGCGGTATATACTAATGAGCAATTATTTGCAGGAACTAAATAACCCTGCAATAATTGATGCCGATAGCACGAATGCTTTTGGTATACCTGCAAAAGTTAATTTGCCTGGTAACCTCCAGGTTAATGCCTTTACATCTGGCGATGCCTTGCCGTTAAGCCAACGCCCGGCAAAAGCATTTCAATTGGCCGAAAATTATGAAACGAGTTCATCAAAATATAGGGTAGTGATACGATCGCTACCTTATCCTGATATTAGTGCTATATCCAGGTTACCTAACAGTTCATCAAATTTTTCAGATATTTTTATTTATTAACTAAACCTTAAAACCATGGCATCAACTTACATGACTCCGGGCGTTTACATTGAAGAGAAAAACGCCTTCCCTAATTCGGCCGTAGCGGTAGAAACCGCAGTGCCCGTATTTATCGGTTATACCGAAACAGCAGAATTTAACAGCAATTCATTACTAAACCAACCCGTTCGCATTACCTCGTTTGCGGAGTACCTTGAAAGATTTGGCGCCGGTTTTAAAGCAAAGTATACCGTTACCAAAGTATTGTCGGATGCTGATGTAACTGCCATTACCGATGCTACCCAGCAGGAGGCTGCGAAAGCCACCCAAACCAAAGCAGCAAGCCTTGTTGAAAATACCATTATTGCCAATAACGCTAAATGGTATATTGAGGTAGCTACAGATAACACATTATATTTATATAATAGTGTACGCATGTTTTATGCAAATGGCGGTGCAAACTGTTACATTTTATCAGTAGGGACTTACGCCGGTAAAACCAGTTTACCAGTTTCGGGATCGGATTTTTTAGGATCTGATACTACTCCTAATCCTTTTGAAGCGCTGAAAAAGGAAAATGAGCCTACATTAGTTGTTGTGCCTGATGCTATTGCTTTAGGTGCTGCTGCGTATAATACAGTGTATACAACGGTATTACAGCATTGCAGTGATATGCAAAGCCGCTTTGCCATACTCGATCTTAAAAAACAGGTATCAACAGATTCAACTGATGATGTTGTTGGTGAATTTAGAGATGATATTGGCGTAAATAACTTAAATTATGGTGCCGCTTATTATCCATGGTTAAAGTCGGCCCTGGTACAACCAGGCGAAGTTGATCTGGATAATCTAGATCTGGGCTCAATTACCTTAACCGACTTTTTACCTGAGCCGATAGCTCAAAAAGTTATTACCAAATATGCTACTGATACTGCAGGGCCAACAGCTGATTTAGCCACTGCAAAGGCTGCTTTAGCCACCGCGCAATCCACTAACACCGCTGCGGACATTGCTTCATCTACCGTACTTATTAATGATTTGCAAACCCAGCTTGCTAACATCAAACAAAGCTACCTGCAATCATTAAAAGCAGTAAGCCCAACTTATAGCGCCGTGCTGGAAAAAGTACGTGCCCAATTAAACGAGTTGCCACCAAGCGGTGCCATGGCAGGTTTATATACCGCTGTTGATAATAGCCGTGGTGTTTGGAAAGCCCCTGCCAACGTATCGGTAAGCATGGTTAACGCTCCATCGGTAAATATATCAAATGAAGGCCAGCAAAGCCTTAATGTGGATGTTATGGCTGGTAAATCTATAAACGTTATCAGGTCGTTCCCAGGCGTTGGTACTTTGGTGTGGGGTGGCCGTACCCTTGATGGAAACAGCCAGGATTGGCGTTATATCAACGTTCGCCGTACGCTGATTATGATTGAGCAATCACTTAAATTGGCTGCACGCGCTTATGTTTTCGAGCCAAATGATGCTAACACCTGGATCACTGTAAAAAGCATGTTCGATAATTTCCTGGTTAATTTATGGAAACAAGGCGCGCTTGCGGGTGCGGCTCCGGAGCAGGCTTTTGATGTGCAGATAGGCTTGGGATCAACAATGACAGGAAATGATATACTTGACGGTAAAATGTTGATCACCGTAAAAGTGGCCATCGTTCGCCCGGCAGAGTTTATCGTTATTACGTTCCAGCAACAAATGCAACAATCATAATAAATCACAATTAACTTATTTTTTAAACTAAATCTTAAAACATACAATTATGGCAGATGATGGATCAGCCCAATCAGCGGCAACGTGGCCTTTAGTAAAGTTCTCATTTCAGGTTAAATGGGACGATAAGGAATTGATTTTTCAGGAAGTGACAGGCTTATCTTCTGAAACACAGGTTATAGAATACCGTGGCGGCAGCAGTAAAGTTTACTCCACCGTAAAAATGCCGGGTATCCAAAAATTTGGAAATATAACCTTCAAAAAAGGCATTTTTAAAGGTGACACTGCATTATGGGATAACTACGATCTGATTAAAATGAATACCATAAAACGGTCGACGATTTTAATCAGTTTGCTGGATGAAAGCAATGCGGTAGCCATGAGCTGGAGCCTTTTAAACGCTTTCCCATGCAAAATTACAGTAACTGATATGAAATCAGACTCAAATGAGGTTGCTGTTGAAAGTATGGAAGTAGCCCACGAAGGCTTAACTATTAAGAAGTAATTATAATTAGCTATGCCTTTTGTATCATACTATCCGCCCGTTGGTTTTTATTTTAGGGTAGATGTAGGCAATATGACGGGTGGCAGCGAAAGTAATTTTCAGGAAGTTAGCGGGCTCAACTTTAAATTTGGTGTTAAAGAAGTACCCGAAGGTGGAGAAAACCGGTTTATACACAAATTTCCGGTACCTGCCAAATATGAAAACCTGGTTTTAAAGCGGGGGATGCTGATCGGCTCCCCCCTTATTACCTGGGCGCAAACCAGTATAGGGCAGTTTACCTTTAAGCCGGTAACTGTTGTTATTAGCTTGATGGATGAAAAATCTACACCCATAGCATCCTGGAAATTAATTAATGCTTACCCCGTTGGGCTAAAAGTATCCGATTTTAAAGGTCAGGAGAATGCGATAGTAGTTGAATCGCTGGAGTTAAGTTTTGATTATTTTGATAAAGTAAAGTAATTATGCCGATAGAGATAAGGGAGCTTAAGATAAAGGTAACGGTTGATGATAATGCTCAAAAAAGAAACGTTGCCGACATTAAAGATATTGACGCGCTAAAAAATAAAATTGTTAAGGAGTGTGTTGATAAGGTGATGGCGAAATTGAATAATTTAACTGAAAGATGATATGCCAAGTTTAGTTAAATTAAAAATTGAAGGCTTTGAAGATCCTGCCTGCGTAGCCAAAAAAAAAGGTGAGATAATAGCTTTTATAAACCCATCAACTTACAAGCGCAATTTTAAAACTATTTATGAAAAAAGTACCGAGGTTGGTACCAATAAGTCAACGCAAATATTTAAACGTATTGGCGAAAGTGACCTTAATCTGAGCTTTTTTGTTGATGGTACAGGCGTGGTACCATTAGGAAAACGGTATGCCGATGTTGATGCCTACATTGCCACATTTACCGATTTGGTATATAGCTTTAAAGGCAATATACACCGGCCATATTATCTGCTGGTAACCTGGGGTGCCCTCAAGTTTACCGGGATATGTAGCAGCCTGGATGTTACCTACAACTTGTTCACACCTGACGGTAAAGCCTTAAGGGCAACCATTGATGTTGTATTAACTGAAAGCATCGATTACAAAACCAAAGCTAAGGAAGCCGCCAAATCATCGCCCGATTTAACCCATATGCGGGTTGTTAAGGCGGGGGACACCCTACCATTAATGACTTATAGTATTTATGGCGACAGCTCATACTATGTAGAAGTTGCCAAACGGAATAATTTAAGCAGTTTTAACGCTATAAAACCTGGGGATGTATTGTATTTTCATCCCTTAATCAATAAATAAATCTATGCCTGCCAAATCGCCTGTTGATATTAGTGATCCTATACTATCTGTTACTGTTTCAGTAAACGGTACGGCGGTTAGTGATATTTACCCATTGTTATCGGTAAATATTATACACGAGGTTAATCGCATACCTTACGCCGAATTGGTGTATGCCGATGGTAAGCTGGATGATGGCGCTTTCCCAATAAGTGATAGCACAGATTTTGTACCAGGTAATTTGATTGAAATTAAGGCAAGTTTTACAAGTGTGCCCGCTTCAGTATTCAAAGGGTATATTGTTAAGCAGGGCATCCGCATAAACCCATCATCACCTAACAATGTAGTGGTTATATGCAAGCATAAAGCGGTGGCCCTTACCTATAATAAAACGGAAGCTGAGTTTTCCGGTAAAACCGATAGCGACATCATATCCTCAATTGTCGGCACTTACGGGTTAAGCGCTACTGTTGACGCCACATCGGTAACGCAGGAAACCGTATTTCAAAAACTGGCTACCGATTGGGATTTCATCTTGTCCCGTGCGCAGCTTTACGGCTATATTATCACTTTTAATGGTGATGATATAACAATCGGTGCCCCCAAAACGAGCGCTGCCGCGGTATTATACATCGCCGCCGGCGATTCAATACTTACATTTAACGCAGATGTCAATGCCGAAAAACAAGCGCCTGATATTAGCGCTACGGCATGGGATATTAAAAACCAGGTGTTGCTTTCAACCACCGCCACCGAGCCTGCAGTAAATGAGCAAGGTAATTTAACCGCTAAAACACTCTCGGGTAAACTTGGACAAAAAACGCTTACCCTCAATTCGTGTACCCCTATGGCTGAAGATGAGTTAAAGGCCTGGGCGAATGGTACTTTAAGTCGCATGCGCTTAAGCGCTATAAAAGGCGACGTTAGTTTTCTGGGAAGTGAATTAGTTTTGCCCGGCAACATTATTGAACTTGCCAATGTAGGCAAACGTTTTAACGGTAATGCATTTGTAACCTCGGTTAACCATATCATTGAAGATGGCGAATGGACAACATACATCAAATTTGGCCTTGATA
The DNA here is from genome assembly GCF_013408825.1 of Mucilaginibacter tundrae. Lineage (GTDB taxonomy): Bacteria > Bacteroidota > Bacteroidia > Sphingobacteriales > Sphingobacteriaceae > Mucilaginibacter. The sequence continues at coordinate 391,861 of NZ_JACCBZ010000002.1, read as the reverse complement.
ATATTGCGGTATCGGAATTTTCAGATTTCTCATATCCTGCCGCGGCAGGTCAGTTACCCGCTATTAATGGGTTACAGGTAGGTACAGTAAAAAAATTGTTTGATGATCCCGAAGGGCAATATAGGGTATTGGTGAATCTTATATCAAATGCTACCACACAGGATGGCGTGTGGGCGCGTATGGCTAACTTTTACGCCACATCAAGTTCCGGTGCGGGCTTTATGCCCGAAGTTGGTGATGAAGTGGTTATCGGTTTTTTGGAAAGCAACCCTCGGTATCCGGTGATATTGGGTTCGTTATACAGCAATGCCAAACAATCACCTTGCCCGGCAGCCGATAACAACAATTACATCAAATCGTTAACAACAAAAAGCAAGCTCAAAATCAGTTTTGATGATGAAAAAAAGATTACAAAAATTGAAACACCCGGAGCTAATTCAATTATGTTGAGCGATGACGCCAAATCTATTGAGATTGTTGATCAAAACGGTAACTCCATCAAAATGACTTCAGATGGAATCGTCCTGAAAAGCGGTAAAGATATAACCCTGGATGCGACAGGCAACATCACACTTAAAGCAACGGGTAAAATTGCCGTAACCGCCACACAGGATGCGGCTATCTCGGGTATGAATATCACCAATACCGCACAAATGGGTTTCACAGCCAAAGGAAACGCTACTGCCGAAATTTCGGCAGCAGGACAAACAACCGTAAAAGGCGGTATAGTAATGATTAATTAACAATATTGAAATATGGGAATGATGGCTGCTAGGTTAACGGATATGCATGTTTGCCCAATGGTAACACCAGGTGTACCGCCAATACCGCATGTTGGTGGGCCTATAATTGGCCCCGGCGCGCCAACAGTTTTAATTGGCGGTCTGCCTGCTGCTGTAATGGGCGATAATGCGGTTTGTGTTGGCCCGCCCGATTCAATTATTAAGGGATCGGCAACGGTATTAATCTGTAACAAGCCCGCCGCGCGCATGGGCGATAGCACAGCACATGGTGGGTCTATTGTATTAGGTTATCCAACAGTATTGATAGGAGGATAAATTTATGGCTGATGAACTGCAATCGTTTTTAGGTACAGGCTGGAGTTTTCCGCCAACATTTACCAAATCTACAGATATGGTTCAAATGGTTTCTAATGTGCAGGATATTGAACAAAGCTTGCTGATCATTTTAAGCACCATCCCCGGCGAACGCTTGATGCGCCCCGAATTTGGTTGCGATTTAAAGCGTTTGGTGTTTGAGATAAACGATTCTACCCTCATTGCCAATTTTAATCATATAATATATCACGCTTTACTCAATTTCGAACCACGGGTTAATTTTATTGAAGCCATAATTATCAACCGTGATGAGCTTGATGGCGTATTGCAGGTGCAGGTAAATTTCGAGATCATAACAACCAATACCCGGCATAATATTGTATTCCCATTTTATCTTCAGGGCGAGGGTACCAATGTTTCTATTTAGCAATATAGCATAACATGTATATCGATCAATCACTTTTAAATGATGGCATAACGCAAGATGAAAGGCGCATGGCAGCGCTAATGCCCGACTTTATTAAAATTGATGAACGCGATATTTCCGATATGCTCCGTTTCGCTACGGAATTATCCGCCCAGTTTAATTACTATAATATCAATAATAAAATAGAGGGCAATTGGGAAGATTTTTTCAGATCAGATCCTAATATTTTATTGATCAACATATCAAAATTTGATATGTCTAACTACACCAACCTGTTTTCAAAATACCGTGATGAATTATACATTGCCGAAAATGAACAGGAACTTTTAAACGGCTTAAAAAATCTGTTTAATTTTGTGGTGCATGTGTTTGATTTATTGAAAAACCTGCGTGACAGGTTGCTCACCATGGCTAACAGCAGCAAAATGTCTGACGAACTGTTGAATATTGTAGATAGTTTTGATGATGAACTGCTCAAACTGAATAGGTATACACAAGAAGCGGCTACGCTATTCGGTGAAAAATTACAACTTAGCTTACCCCACTATTTTATAAAAATCAATACGAGCCTATCGGCCAACGAAGCTGTATTTACAGGCTCGTCAACCAAAGAGCGTATTATCAATGCGCTGCCTGCTATAAAGGATATTTTTAATGAGATGTCCAAAAAATGCAATCATCTTCTTGGTTTCACTAAATTCTATCTCAAAAATCACGATCTGCTTAACCAGGAATATGCACCTCATTTAGCCCTTTATATTGCATTTTTGCATTTATATGAGCACTTGCAACAAAAGCTGAATTTAACTACTAAAGACCACCTCGATTTATATTATAAACGAATATTAGGCTTACACCCTAATAACGCTTTACCCGATAGCGTGCATGTTGTTTTTGAAAAAGATGCTGTTGCCACCCAAGTGCCATTAACGGTAGGTGAAGAAGTAGTTGCACAAATGGCTGGCCAGCAAATCCCTGCTTTTTTTACGCTGAATGAATCACTACTGATAACTGGTGCCCAAATCGCCGAATTGAAAACATTGTACCTTGCCGAGCATATACAGGTAAAAACAGACAACGGTACAGTAAAAGAAGTTCAGGTTTATAGTGGTAACTACCCTTGCAGCACGGCTGCTAACTTCCTGAAAAATAAATTACCGGTACAAACATGGCCGGTGTTGGGCGAAGATCAGGACGGACTGGCTGAGGCCGACAAGTCAATGGATATCACCAATATTGGTTTGATGATGGCTTCGCCGGTACTATATCAAACTGAAGGCCGTCGCATCATCACTTTTCATATTTATATTGATGATGCCTCCTTTAGCAGCCTCATAGCTTATTTTGTAAATTATGCTAAGGTGACTGGTAAAGATTTAGCAGCCGTTAGCTATCAGTTATTATCTGACGCTTTTGTTATTGACTATACCGATACACTGGGTTGGGTTACAATCCCAAAATACACCGCTAGTTTAAATGAAGATGAAAAGAGGTTGGAATTTGAGGTGCAAATTAACAAAGCCGAGCAGGTTGTTGATGTTTACAAACCCGAAATTCATGGTGGTAATTTTGATACTACCTGGCCACTCTTTAGGTTTTTATTGAAAAATTATGCTGCAAACAACGCGTTTACTTTTTTACGAACCATTAAAATAATCCGCATAAGCATTGCCGCGGAGGTAAAAGGCAGCAGGGCTGTTAAACTTCAAAATAATGTCGGCCCATTAAATGCCTCAAGCCCCAGTCAGATATTTGGCCCTCTGCCTGCGGTAGGGTCATATCTTGATATTAAAAATTCCAATATTTTTAATCGCTATACAAGGACATTTTGTATCCGGCTTGATTGGGCCGATTTGCCAAAAGAACCCGGCGGATGGGAAACTTATTACAAGGCTTACAATAATAATATTACTAACGGGTCTTTCCGCGTAAATATAAGCATGCTTAACGATGGGAAATTTGTCCCTAAAGAAGAGTTACAGCAGGATTTTAGCTTATTTGAAACCGATGATAGCGGCATGGGGATTTTGAGCAATACAACTCAATTAAAAAATATTGATGTTAAAAGGCTGGACCTTGTTAAAAAGCCGCTATTGGATAAGGAAGATACGGTAAAGGATAAAAATTTTGCTGAAGGCGCGGTACGGCTGGAATTGATTTCACCAAAAGATGGGTTTGGACAGCGACTTTATCAAATAATATTTCCCGAGGTGGTGCTTCATAATGCCAAAAAGTCTAAAAAGCTTCCATTGCCAAATCCGCCATACATCGCATTGATCCGGTCCCTAACAGTTGATTACTTGCTTGAGCACTCTGAAACGCTCAGCGCCGGGAACGCTAAAAATGCTGACGATATCGACTTGAAAGTATTTCATGTTTATCCCTTTGGAGCCAAGGAGCTCTATCCGGATAAACGAAATTCACCGTATAGTTTGATTCCTGATTTTGATCAGGGGAACAACCTGTATATAGGCCTTATCGGCATAAAACCAGGCCAAATCTTGTCGTTGTTGTTTCAATTAGAGGAGAATAATTTCACAAACCTCGCCAAAAAAACAGAGCCTGTAATATGGAGTTATCTTGATGATGATAATTGGGTTTACCTCACCGGGAAAGATGTTTTGGTTGATAATACCAACAATTTTATAAATACAGGGATTATTAAAATCAAACTGCCCGTCGATCTGAAAACAGGTAATGCGATATTATCGCCACAACTGTATTGGATTAGGGCTTCGGCTAAAGGAAATGCAAACGTTAAATCCAAAATCATTGGCATTTACCCTCAGGCGGTTGTGGCAACCAGGGTGGTTTCTAATAACCCCCATGCGGCGCACATACCCCCGGGTGCTATAAAAACATTAAAGAATAAAGTTATTGGTATACAGAGTATAACACAGCCATTTCAATCATTCGGCGGCAAAAAAGCCGAATCAGATGAGCAATTCTATATCCGGGTAAGCGAACGGTTGCGCCACAACCAAAAATTACTTACCAGCCGCGATATTGAGCAGGCCATATTAGATCGTTTCCCCGAAATATTGCTGGTTAAATGCATTAGCCCGCAAGAATATACCCAGGCTTATATTGAGGAATACAGGCCTAATCCCAGGGTTGTATTAATACCGAAAGAACAGGTTAATGGCTTGTTTTTAAGCGATGAGCCAAAGGTTAATCTTTCCATCCGTTACCAGGTAAAAAAATTTCTGGAGAAATCTGTATCATCTTTTGTGAAAATAGATGTGGAAAATACTGTTTACGAACGTGTTAAAGTAATATGCACAATAAAGTTTAACACCGATGGCCTTACTGATACCGGCATGTACATTCGTAAATTTAATGATGATATCAAGCGTTATTTATGCCCCTGGTTGTATGATGGCGCATCGGTATTTAAAATAGGTACCAGCATATATATAGGCGAAATGCTTAACTATTTAAAAAAGCTGCCTTATATAAAATACATTACCGGTTTCTCACTAGTCCATTTTTATTATAACAACGCGATGGCCGAAGACGATAAAAAAGCCAGGATTGTTGACTATGCCAATAATAATGACGCGTATATAAAAGGCACACTACCCGAAACCGTATTAATACCCAGCACTATCCATTTAATTACCGTTGAGGATGATGTTAAGCATGTTAAAGCAAAAAAATCGGGTATTAGTGAGCTGGCTATAATGGATGAACTTTTGGTGAACAAATATGATAAAAGTGAGCTAATCAGGGAAAAAGAGGATGAAGGCAATCAAGCCAACACTACAAAAAACCTTTTTGACCTGATAATACCTCATAATTTAGATTAAGCGAGATGGAAAATAAATCAATTAAAATTTCGGGCAGGCAAAGGCTGCTGACATATTTCAGGAACGGTAAAATACCAACGGAAGAGCATTATTCTGATCTGATCAACTCCATGGTGCATAAGGATGATGATGGGTTCTCAAAGGATAAGGAGAACGGTCTTAAGATCTATTCAGACGATTCATCCAATAGTTTGGTTTCATTTTACAAGGATATTAATTCTATAGATCCATTTTACATAATATCAAAGGATAAAACCGATCCTGATTGTTTAAAACTGCAGCCTTTTGATGAATTAGGAGATGGTCAGGACGATAACTCGACAGCGACTTTTTTTCATACGAACGGTAAAATAGGTATCGGCAAAACCTGCGACAAATATAAGGTTGACATTGATGGCTTTGTGGGTATGCGAGGCCGTATAGGTACATTTAAAAGCGACAGTGTAGCTGCCGACGGAATCTGGCATCCAATAATACTTAATTTAAAAAATGGACAAGCATTCGAGATTGTTGCCCGAGCAGGTAAAATAGGAACCGGTAAGTTCGCCATTATGCATGCCACCGCATTATGTGTATTTGGCCCAAAAGGAGGTAAAATACGACGGACTAATGCGCATTACGGTTTTTTTTGGAATAAACTTAACTTGCGCTGGACAGGTAATTCAAAAAATTATATGCTCGAAATTAAATCAAATTCAAATTATGGGGATGGTGTAGATATTTATTATACCGTTACACAGCTTTGGGACGATGAGCTTTTTTTGAGTAAAGACAGTTATTACAGCGATAAGGTTTAACAGATGATTGATGCCATTTTTAATGATAACAAGGATCAGAACATTCCTCTTGACTTCGAAACACTCCGGAGCCATGGGATTGAACTTATCCAAAAAATGGCCGGCAATATCTGGACAGATTTTAACCTTCACGATCCTGGTGTAACCATCTTAGAGCAGTTATGCTATGCGATAACCGATCTGGCTTATCAAACTGATTTTGACATAACCGATCTCTTGTCGGATAAAGACGGTAATATTGATTATAGATCCAATTCTTTCTTCCCTAAGCAAAATATACTTACCAGCAACCCGGTAACCGTAACAGATTATCGCAAGGCTATTATTGATGAAGTTAGCGAGATAGATAATATATGGTTTACACCGGTAACGTCGGCCTCTGGTGCTAACGTTATGCAGGGGCTGTATAAAGTAATGGTGCAGGTAAAAATCGCGTTTGCAAAAGAGCTGCTTGTACACACAAAGAACGAACAGTTTATTAAAGACAGAATTCGTGCTGCTTATCACTCCAAACGCAATTTGTGTGAAGATATTTTTGATGAAATAGTTGTACTTAAACCGGTAGAGGTAGCCATACATGCAGATATACAGATTGAGCCGGGCCAGGTGCCGGAAAATGTACTTACGCACATATACATGGCTTTGCGCGATGCAATAAACCGGCCGGTAAAATACCTTACCGAAACGGAGATGTTAAAAAAAGGTTACACGATCGATCAGATCTATTGCGGGCCGCTCCTTAAAAATGGCCTCATTCCTGATTCAGAATTAAAAGATAAACAGCAAAATATCGAAGCTGTAAATATCATTCAAAGTATATCAAATGTTCCGGGTGTTGTTTTGGTTAAAAAATTATCCATAGCCCGAGGCGCCGACGGCGAACCATCAAAAATGCTGGTACTTGATGATTCGGAATTTGCCTTTTTGGATATTGAAGCCGCGTCGTCATTAAACATTAATTTATTTATCGATAAATATCGTGTTCCGCCCATCCGGAAAACAATGTTTGCTGATCTATTGCAAAACGTTATTGAAAATTCATACCGCGATTATGTAAAATCATTTTACAGGTCGGGCAATCAGCTTACCGGCGCTTATCATGATAACTCCGTATATTATTCAATCCAAAATTACTTTCCCCTGGTTTATGGTATTGGCGAAGAGGGTTTGCTGAAATCTGCAACTGATGAGCGTAAGGCTCAGGCCAAACAATTAAAAGCTTACCTGATGTTGTTTGAGCAAGTGCTGTCAAATTACCTTGCTCAACTACATCATTTGGATGCATTTTTTTCAAACGATGTATCCATAATTGATAACAAGACCTATTTTGCCAATCCTTTGTATAATATACCTGGAGGGCAGGACATCATCGGTGCATATACAGCCGGCAATAATGTTGATAATGATGCTGGATGGGAGAAGTTTAAAAATGATAGATCAAATGGTTATGTAACCGCCTTAAATAATTCAATAGAGTCTGATAACTCTTTCGATACGCGGAAAAATCAAATGCTCGATCATTTGTTGGCCAGGTTTAACGAAACAGGTGTTACATACCCGGTTAAACTATACAATCTACTATATCGGGCCAATCAAAAAAAGCATCGTGTTTCGCCGGAGATCAAGTGGAAGTCATCCATCTTAAAAGACTTTACTAAGCTGAATTATAACAGGGCCCGTGCATTTAATTATTTAAATGCTGACGACGGTGAATATAATTTTGAAGCTAAGATGCGTAAACTGCTGTATATCATCAATCATAAAGACAGGCAGCTAACCGCTGTTTTTGATCCTGCTAAAGTGACATTGGAAAATGCAGGCAAAAAGAAACATGAGAAGGATAGTATTACCGATACTAACGACGAAACAGATTGGAGCCCCGAGTTTCAGAATATCATCCTGAGTAAAAAGGATGTAAATGATTTGATAGAAAATAACCTATTGGCTGGTGCCGAAAGCAGGCATAAGCAAGCTTTCGTTTTCAGAAACCAGGATATATCCGTACTCAAGTATGCCATCAACATCAACAATTACCGTATAGGCCCCGATCCTTATCAGGATGGCGATAACCTGGTGCTTTATAAAACCCCGGCAGATGAATATTGGAGCATTATCAGCAGATATTCAAATAAAAAAGAACCAGCTGTAATTACGCTTAAAAAACTGGTTAACAATTTAGTCAAAATCAGTACCCGGTCAGAAGGGTTTTATTTGGTAGAGCATGTTCTGCTCAGGCCTGATTTAAATGCTAAAGCCTATGGGTTTAAGTTTTATAAAGATGAGCATCATATTATTTTTGAACATGGGCGATTGCTTACTTTTTATGAACGCGAAGATGCTGTTACCAAACTGTTGAATTTTAAGCCGGGCGAAGAGTTTTACCTTGCCCAGCAAAATATTGATATGGCCCAGGCCAATACACAAATCAACAATAAAAAATGGACTGACCGCAGTGAGCAATTTGTACACCTTGCCGAGCAGCAGTTAAAACAGTCGATTAATATCTTCAATATAGCGGTAGCGCTAACAGAAAAAGCAACGCCCCAAAATATCGCGGCAGCAAATAAAAACAAAGATGTTGCTGAACAAAATATGGCGATTGCCACAACCAATAGCAATATAGCTGATCAATTTTTAACAATAACTAATAAAAGGAGGAGCGATTCGGGAACTGTGCCATCTCAAAAAGAAAAAAGAAAGAACGAAGATGAATTGGAAAGCCTGAATACTAAATATCGTGCTGATGTAGACAATATCCTCAAACAAGCCGCGCAACAGGAGCAGAATGCGAAAAGGCAGGCAGAGAATTTAAATAACGAAGTTTTAAGCAGGTTGGCAAATGTAGGTAAACTTATTTCTTCGGATGATACTTTTACCGCTTTGGATACTTTATTTAACAAGATTAAAGCCTACGGCGATCAATCGTACCCGAGGTTAAAAATGGTGGTTAATGTAAAGGATAATAAGCTTATAAATGAAGACTTTTTTAGCTTTAATATGAGTGTTGTTTTACCGGATTGGCCTGCCCGTTTCCAAAATTTGAACTTTAGGTCCTGTCTTGAAGGGCTGTTTAAGTATCATGCTCCCGCGCATCTTAAACTTCATATCCAATGGTTCAATGTAAATAAGATGGTAAAATTTGAGCCGGTTTTTTTGAAATGGAAACAAAGCCTTGCTACTAATAAAAGTAATAATGATGCCCTCGAACTCATATCACTTTTAAACGATCGGTCTGATAGCAGTCATCCTCATTAATTATTGTGATATGCAGCATCATATAGTTCAATACCAGGTGTTTGATGTGGCTTTTGCCAATGCCGGCAGATCATATGAACTGCAAAATAGAATAAGCGATATTTTTCATAATCAGTTGATGGACGGTATGGAGCAGCTTTTTAATCGCTTGGTGCCTGATGACAGCCTACTTACATTGGGCGATGTAGATATTGACATAGGCAACATATCCTACAATTTAATAGAGTATGATCTTGTTGATCATATATTGGATGAGCTCGAGCGCGAAATTAACTATAGGCTGGCCTTAATACCTTCAAAAAACGGAGATGAAGATAGTGGGCAGCAATTAAAAAAGATTGAATCGGGCTACGCGAATTTGCTTGAATATTTTTTGCTAACCGGCGCTATCCCGTGGTGGGCCACCGGCGAGCTACTAAACGATCCGGTAACTATTATGGAGCACTTTATTGCTAAAGATGTGGCCACAATAAAGCAGTTAATTATAAATGTAGGCCAGCATAATTATGTGCGGCAACGCTTGGTTTACCAGTTTTCTGAGCAGGTGATCCGCAGCATTATATCTATTTTGGAACCGGGACAGTCCTCATTTATATTCGGGTACCATACATCGGTGGTTCATACCCATCATCAGGAAAAATTAATTGAGGGCGCCACCAATACCGAGTTTGATAAGGCATTGTGGTTATTTATTTTAACCTACATCTTGGTCGATAGAGGCTCTATTTTCAATCAGAAAATATTCGTAAAGTCAACACTCGGGCAAATGGCACGTCATTATAACCTTAGTTATGCCCAAATATTAGCTTTATTGTCAAAAGCACTGGCCTTACATAATTTAACTGATGTACAAAACAGTAATCTAACCCTGATAATTAGCGAGCTATCGGTTGATGAGTTTGATGATAGGAAAACACCGGCATTAAATATCACAAATACGGGTACGGGTGAAGAAGAGGCGGTACTGCAAAACATCGAACTAATTAGGTATTATCTTGTTTTTGGTAGCTTGCCATGGTGGTCCGAACCTTATTCCGAGAGTAGTTTGGCTAACATAATACTGGATTTGATTAAGGTAGTTCCCAAATCTTTTTCAAAATTGATTATAACGGTTGGCCAAAACGAAGAGGTACGCAAAAGAATAGCTACTGTATTTGATGACGAAGTTATCACTGCAATCGTAAGGCTACTCGAACCCGCCGACGCCACTTTTATTATTAATTATGTTGTTGAAGTGCAGGTTATCCACACAAAAAAACCTGTTGTATATTCCGATGGCGAAGATTTTAAAAAAGCAGTCTGGAAATTCATATTTGATTTTTTATTGGTTGAAAGAGGCTCGGTATTTAATGAGCGGATTTTTCTAGAGAGTAATATCCGTAAGCTGGCTAATAGCTATAATGTACAATATGCCGATATGCTATTATACCTTGTGCAAAGTATTGGGCAGGTACATCAGGCTAGCATCGAGCATGCTCCATTGTTTAAATTGCTCGCGGTTTTGCTTAACGACCTGAATCAACAAGTAACTGATTTTGTAGAGCAAGAAAATAACATTGGATTAAGTACCTATGCCGAGACGTCCCGCACAGTTGTGTTAAAAGATGTGTTGTTACACTGGCTTGTATACGGCAGTATCCCCTGGTGGGGCAGCAAATATTTTGAACAAGGGCCGGCAGCAATGTTTCAAACTTTGTTTACAACTGCCCCTGCCGAAGCATTCTTGTTATTAAAGTATGCCGGTACTATACCCAATATCCGTAAACGTGTAATTTATCAGATCCCGGAACATTTGATTATTAAGCTGTTGGGTAAACAGCCTGGTGGCGAGAGTGCGGTTAAACTCTATCAATATTTATTGCAGGCTTTTAACAAGGTCAATGGCAATAATAATTCGTCTGGTTCATCCAACAAATTATTACTCATCTTTTGGGATGTATATATTGCCGTGGAATACAAAAAATTTGATACTGTTTCGTTTATCAAAAAAGGTATTTACGGTTTAATAAAACAACAAAGTATTGATCAGAAAGAGATTGAACGGAAAAAAAATGATCAGAGTGAGATTCATTATCAATCCATTATTGGACCACTCAAAAATATATTTAACGCGGCTAACGAAACAGCTTATTTAAAAATCCTGGATGGTATTGTTCTGAATACAGATACAACGGTTGATATGATATTAGCAGAATCTTTTACTGATGTAGATGTTCGGCAATCTCTCACACGTTACCTCTCGGTTAAAGCGCCAGGCCAACAGTCCATTATTGACGAAGTATTACTTATCCTGAAATATTTTGTCAACAACAACAATAAATTGCCATCACAATTTAAGGGCACAAACCCAGCCTATGTTAAAGCGGTTGTTGAACAATTGCTGCAATTATTAAAAAAAGCCGACAATAAAGCTTATAAACTGCTCCTACTAAATAATAAAGAGTTTAAAACATATATAAAAGAAAATGCTGATACCGGTACCACAATTGTGATTGATGGAAGTATTGAACAATTAATAAGCGATTATTTAATTCACGATCATCAACCTAACAAAGAAGATATATTAAATGAGGCATTAAGTGTATTGGAGCATTTTTTAACTGAAGGCAACTTACCCTGGCCATTTGCAAATGCCAACACACTGCAAATATTAAAGCAATTATTGCTACTGCTTAATTATGGGCGACCGGCAGCACTTAAAAACGTTTTACAGCGCGATGGTCATCTTGTTGATGCCCGTATGCTACTGCATAATTTATTCGCTACAATAGCAAATACTGCCGAAAGGAATGTTAGCCGTACCCTAAAAGAATATCTCGAAAGGGATATGATCAGATATATGGAACAGCAGCCCGGTTTTATTTTTGATAGTGATGAAACTATTGCTGTAATACTTGATCAATATATTAAGCAATCCCAGGGTCAGCATAACTTAATTATGCCCTTGTTAAAAAATCAAGCTACAGCCCGGTACATAGCCAGGCACTATAACGATGTGCAGGTGAATAGTTTGTTAAGTAATAACATAAGTTTAATTGGCGGGTCCGAAAATTTAAAATGGATAAATGATTTGCAATTACTTATCGCCAACAACCTTACCGATACTCTGCAACGTGAACGATTGGTTACTTTATTGCGCGAGTTTAACCTGCTTATATTGGGCAGGCATATCACTATAAATTCTTTTGAGGCTTATTTAAAACAACTTCTTAACTTTATTTCATCTGCTAATTATTTACTTTTTACTGCTTTATCTAATGTGCTGATTAAGGCTGGTTCAACTTCCGGCTTATCACCGGTATTTACAGCAAAATTGTCGTTAGTATTAACGGAGATGCATTTTTATAATGCCAGTTATAAAACAGAGCAACGCATAAAACAGCAACTAATTAAAGCCGATGATAGTGCCTTACAAAGTGCTACAGGTATAAGTGCGGATAAAAAAGGTATTGAGGCCAAACAACTTAAAGAAGAGATTAAAAAAAACCTGCATATAACAGAAGAAATAATGAAAGATGAGAATAAACAGTTATTAATTAATTCTAAGGATACAATTTACATTAATAATGCAGGCTTGGTTTTATTAAATCCTTTTTTAGCCACGTATTTTGTACGCCTGGATATGATGGTAGGTGGTAAGTTTATCAATGCTGATGCGCAATTACGTGCAGTGCATTTACTTCAATACCTTGTTAACGGCAAAAGCAACAATCCCGAGCATTTTTTAGTTTTAAACAAGGTGTTTTGTAACGTGCTGGTTGAAGAGCCTGTTCCCGCTGAAATAATCCTTACAGGTAGAGAGAAAGAAATATCCGAGCAATTATTAATGGCCGTGATTGGTAACTGGGATAAGCTGAAAAACACAAGTATCGGAGGTTTACAGGAATCGTTTTTACAACGTGATGGCGCGCTTATTTTTAAAGATGACGCCTGGCACCTCAAGGTTGAGCAGCGGGGATATGATGTACTACTGCAAACATTGCCCTGGACAATAGGGATGATAAAAACACCGTGGATGGATAATTTTTTATACGTTGAATGGACGTAAACCCAATAGAAGATAACGCGTCTGCACTTAGTGCTCAGATGCAGTGGCTGGCACAGGTAATTGATACCCGTATGCTTTTGTATTGGCAATTACCATGCGAATACGATGCTATATCCGAAGTTCCGGTTCCTGTTTTAGCTGATGATAGCTCGATTTTTGGGCGTGTTATAGAGCACTATCAAATGGATTTCGCAGAACGCCTGATCTTATTAATGGCACTCGCTCCACATGTTCAGCCGCATTTATTGGATGTCTTTTTTAAGAAGAATGCTGATTACGACCGGGTTTTTACAGAATTTGGGGGTGTTAAAGGGCAAAATCACAATGGGTTTATTCCTACCGGCGAAACTATCGCTTTTATACTCGATCCTAATGACCTGAACCTGCGGTTCGCGTTGTTTAATATTTTTAGTGCCGATCATTTTTTCAGTAAGTTCAATATACTAAAGCTCGAAAACCATTATCCCGGTGAACCGCTTTTAAGCGGTATCCTCCGTATTTCAACTGAATATCTAAGTCTTTTTACTACAGGCGAAAATCGCAGGCCCGAATATAGCGCTAATTTTCCGGCTAAGCGTATTACCACACTGCTTGGCTGGGAAGACCTGGTATTAGATGACGCGGTGCTAAACGAAGTAAGCGAAATTCAGGATTGGATAATGCATGGTAAAACCCTTATTGATGATTGGGGGATGGGAGGCAAAATAAAACCGGGTTTCCGCACTTTGTTTTATGGGCCGCCGGGTACGGGTAAAACCTTAACGGCAAGCCTGCTGGGTAAGGCAACAGGGCTCGATGTTTACCGCATCGATCTATCAATGGTGGTATCAAAGTTTATTGGCGAAACCGAAAAGAATATGGCCAATATTTTTGATCAGGCCGAAAGCAAAAACTGGATCTTGTTTTTTGATGAGGCCGATGCTTTATTTGGCAAGCGCACACAAACCAGCAGTTCTAATGACAGGCATGCCAACCAGGAAGTAGCATACCTGTTACAACGGGTGGAAGATTTTCCGGGCGTGGTTATATTGGCTACCAATATCAGGGCTAACCTTGATGATGCTTTTAGTCGTCGCTTTCAATCCATGATCTATTTTGCCATGCCCGGTCCCACACAGCGTAAGCAACTCTGGCAAACAGCTTTCTCAGATAAAACACAATTTGAACCCAGGCTTATTCAAAAGTTTGACGAAATAGCCGACAAATATGAAATGGCTGGTGGCGCGATTATTAATGTGGTTCGGTATGCATCATTAATGGCATTAAAGCGCGACAATAACATAATCAGGTATGATGATGTATTGGAAGGTATCCGTAAAGAATATCGAAAGGATGGTAAAACAGTATGACAATAGTTGACAGGCTCACCGTTCGACGCTTTCACGAAATACGAGTTGATCAACATGGCGAAGGTACCATGCAAGCCCTAGGCTGGAAAAATTTTTACAGTCAGCAAGCCCGGTTTGCCATGCTGGAAGGCATTGGCGATATGAATGATTGCTCTGTGCTGGATATTGGCTGCGGCCATGGCGATCTGCGCGCTTATCTTGAAGATAAATATCCCAGGCTGCGCTACGCGGGCATCGATCAGATGGAAAGCTTTTTGGACATTGCGATAGACCGGTATGCACACTTACCCAATACCGCGTTTTATCATGGCGATTGCTACTCGGCGGAACTACTATGTATGGATTATGTGCTGGCATCCGGCAGCCTGAGCTACCGTAATAGCGATGCAGGTTTTATTGAGCAGATGATCACGAAGTTATTTAAAACTTGCCGAATTGCACTAGGTTTTAATTTATTAAGCAGGGTAGACGAACCCGGCGGTATTTTAATGGCTTATGATCCGGAAAAGATTGTGGAATTTTGCCGTACTTTAAGTAATAATGTGATATTACACCAAGGATATTTTGATGATGATTTTACGGTTTGGATGTATAAGTAAGGGTGGAATTTAAGCCATTAGACTAAAGGTATTTATCTTTAGAATGATTGTAAGCTATATATCCCTTATCCGGAACGCTGGATGTTTCATTCCATAAATCGGTACCATCATCTGATCTTCTGGGAGAAGAATGCCCTGTCCCCAAACCATCGCCAAACGCCTTTTGGGAATAATAAATAGAGGTGCTGATGGGTGTTGCGCTTGGATCGGTGGCACTGTATACATCATAATGGCCATCAAAATGATCACCTATCGATGAGTTTGTGCGTGAATGCCCTATGTATAAATTACTATGGCTTCCATCAAGGTCAAGAATTAGATAATCAAGATAAGTACAAACAGTCGTTGCCTTATCAGTAAACGGCCCGGAATTAGTATGAATATCCGTGATGTTTTGTAAATAACTAAGACAGGTGCTTTGCCTTGAACCATCTAACTGGGTCAAATCTTGAACCAACTGAATGGCTTGCAGATCATGTGAGCTTGAATTATTATTGCTTAATACCAGATTCGCATACTCAATAAATTGGTTTTCAAACGCACTCACTGCATGTTTATGACAAATTGCAGCGCCGTTTTTACTTAAAAAATTGTTTGAATATACTTCGTCAACTGCTTTGGATTTACTATTAAGACTTTTTAATATCGTTTCGAGACTGTTCATTGGTCCTACCTGGTATATTCTGCCAATTATATCTTGAATAGTTGACTTGTTACTTTTAGCGTTGGGCCTGCCTTGTATAGCTGCAACCTGTGTAGCACTTACCTTGGCAGTTGGATAACGTTGAACTGTATTATTGGTAATATTGTTTTTTGAATATATAGTGGTTGAACTCAACCTTTTCATTTGCACTGCTTTCGCACCCATCACATCAGCTTCACTCTCCAATCCAGGATCATCGTTAACGGCAACTCCGGCTTTCATTTGCATAGTAGGTTGTACACGGCCTTGTTTTTGCTGGGCTATGTGCCATGCTTCGTGGGGCAAATGCTGCTCCTGCCCGGGTGCAACATGTATATCGGTACCTTGCGCATATGCCAGTGCGTTTAATTGCGAAGGTTGGGATGAGTTATAATGTACCTTAACATCATCCATACTAAAGCCCGATAGGTTTTCTACACCCGATTTTAAATTATCAGGTAATCCGGTATTATTCTCTTTTTTTTGAACAGGTTGAAATTTGCCCTGTACGGGTAATTCTTCTTCGGGCGCAGCCGCCTTTTGAACAGGATATGTTTTTAGCTGAAAAGGCTTTTTTTGTATTAGATCTTCCTCGGGCAAGGCCGCCTTTTGAATTGGATCTGTCTTTAACTGAAAAGGCTTTTTTTGCAATGGGTCTTCTTCAAGTTCACTTCGTTTTTGAATAGTAAATTTGCCTTGCATGGGTAATTCTTCTTCGCTGCCGGCGCCTTGTCTTTGCACGGTGTCACTTTTTAGCTGAACTGCTTTCATTTGCAATTCTTCCTGTGGCGCTTCTTTTCTTTGCAATGCGGGTACCGACACCATACTACTGCCAGCAGTGCCGGTGTTTTGGCTGGCAATGGATCTTGAGGAACTATCTGAATTTTTTTCAGCGAGAATACTTGACATGGTTTAGATTTGAATTAATTACCTGAATATAAATTTATTATAATTCATTTATAATTGCAATACTATCATTAAATAATTTATTACAAACTGATGCACTCTTTATTGATCCGAACATAACCACTAAATGTTTCTTGGATGAAAAGAAAATGTTAATTAGCTTAGCCTCATAAACTTAATTGTCAGCAATACATTTATAAGCTTAAAGCTATTGTCTTGATTTCTCGCCATACCCATAAAATATGATTCAGTATAAGAAAGTATTGTTCTTGTTGCTTGCGATAATAACCACTAAATGTACATTTGGTCAAACACAACCATCACCGCGTGAGCACTTGTTGATGGATTACGACTGGCATTTTGCATTTGGCCACCCGTACGATACAAATAAGGATTTTAACAACGGCACAAGCTATTTTTCCTATTTCGCGAAGGCTGGCTATGGGGATGGAGCGGCAGATCCACGATTTGATGACCGTGCCTGGCGAAAAGTTAACTTACCGCATGACTGGGCTGTGGAACAACCATTCTCTCCCAAAGGAAGTTTTAGCCACGGGTTCAAGGCCATTGGCCGTAATTTTCCTGATGCAAGTGTAGGCTGGTACCGTAAAACTTTTTTTATTCCTGCTTCCAATTTAGGTAAGCATATCAGTATTGCCTTTGATGGGGTTTTCCGAAATTCTATTGTTTGGGTAAACGGACATTATTTAGGTAATGAGCAAAGCGGGTACAGTAGTTTTGAATATAATATTTCCGAATACCTCAATTACGGCGGCACTAATGTGGTAGCAGTGCGAGTTGATGCCACCATGGAGGAAGGCTGGTTTTATGAAGGCGCGGGAATCTATCGCCATGTATGGTTAAATAAAACAAACCAATTGCATGTAGCGCGTAATGGTACGTTTGTAACCACTAAATTAAAAGATGGTGAGGCTGTCGTTTCAACCCATGTAACGATAAATAATGATGCCGATACCAGTGTATCTGACTTCAGTATTAAACAAGCAATTCTTGATGCTGATGGCAAAATCATCGCATCTGATGAGCAAAATGGTTTGAAAATTAATGTATTGGAGAAGAAAGATTTTTCAAGTAATCTCAAAATAACAAATCCTAAACTTTGGTCAATAGATACACCTTATCTGCATAAGCTGATAACTACGGTAAGCAAGGATGGCGCTATTGTAGATCAATATGAAACCACTTTTGGTATACGTACCATTCGGTTTGATGCAAATCAGGGCTTCTTTTTAAACGGAAAGCATCTGGAAATTACCGGAGCCGACAATCATCAGGATCATGCAGGCGTAGGGGTAGCCATGCCCGATGCTTTACAAGATTTTAGGATCAAAGCCCAGAAAGCTTTCGGATGTAATGCTATCCGCTGCTCGCATAATCCGCCTACACCCGAGTTTTTGGATGCTTGCGATAGGTTGGGAATGTTGGTAATAGATGAAAATCGTTTAATGGGCGTAACCGATTATCATTTGAATGAGTTAAAACAAATGATACTCCAAGACAGGAATCACCCATGTATAATAGCCTGGTCGATAGGTAATGAGGAATGGAATATGGAAGGAACGGTTACCGGCGCACGGGTAGCAGCCACTATGCAAACCTACGCGAAAACAATTGATTCAAGTCGGTATATAACAGCTGCATATAGCGGTGGCATTGGTACTAATGGTATTACAACTGTTATTGATTTGTTGGGTTATAACTATGTGGTCAACAAAAATACAGACGAACAGCATCAAAAATTCCCTAACCAACTTAGCTGGGGCACTGAAGAAGGGGCTACAACATCATCCCGTGGAATTTATGTTGACAATAAGGATAAACATCAATTGGCAGCCTATGACCGTCCGCGCAATAATGAATCTTTCAGCATTGAGCAAGGCTGGAAACATTACGCGACACGTCCATATCTGGCCGGCATGTTTATTTGGACAGGTTTTGATTACCGTGGCGAGCCGACTCCGTTCGGTTGGCCTTCTGTTTATTCGTACCATGGCATGTTAGATGCCTGTGGATTCCCTAAAGATGATGTTTGGTACTTAAAATCATGGTGGATGGATAAAGATGTAGTACATATTTTACCGCATTGGAACTGGAAAGGAAAAGAGGGCCAGGATATACCTGTTTGGGTTTACAGTAATAGCGATGAAGTGGAACTGTTCCTGAACAAAAAAAGCCTTGGCAAAAAAACAATGCCACGGAACGGGCATCTGGAATGGTCGGTAGCCTATCAACCCGGCAAATTAAAAGCAATTGGTTATAAGGCAGGCAAAAAAGTGACTAATGATATAGTACAAACTACTGATGAACCGGCAGCATTATTAGCTATGCCTGATCGCTCAGTGATAAAAGCGAACAGGGCAGATATATCTGTGATAAAAATTCAGGTAAATGATAAAAATGGTTTGCCTGTACCTACAGCCGATAATCAAATAGCGTTTACTATACAAGGCCCCGGCAAGATTATTGGGGTAGGCAATGGCAGCCAAACATCACTGGAACCTGAGCAATATTTAGAGCAAGTGATCCCTGTTAATATTGAAAATCTAAAGGAAAAATTAGTTGAAAATACTGAAAATCGGCCTGAAGTAGCCACAGATTTTGACGATGCAGAGTGGCAGCCTGCTTTTAAAAGCATCCGTTTTCCTGAAACGGCTAAAGCGGCGGTTTATCGTGGCACCATCCAAATGCCTGATAATATAGGCGATGCTACGCTTACATTGTTTTATAACAACATCGGCAAAACACAATCTATATATATTAATGGGCAGCTTATTCAAAGCAATGATAGTTCAGCGGCACGTAAGAAGATTAAGCTCACTAAAACTATCATCCATCCAGGTAAAAATAGTATAGCTATAGTTACGAGACCGTTCATCAACAAAAACAGTTGGGATTATAATAACACTAACCCCGGTACCGTGCAAATCATCATACCGCCCGCGCAATGGAAGCGGAAACTATTCAATGGTCTGGCTCAGGTCATTATACAATCAACCGGCGAACCCGGGCAGATTATTCTAACATCAACATCACCAGGATTGAAAGAAAGCAGATTGAAAATTAGTGCCGTTCCTGCAGTAATGCCAGCTATAGTAACGTCAGTAGAGAAATAATGATTGTGTGATAACCTATAAAGCAAACGAGCGCACCGGCATAAACCGGTACGCTCTGTTTGTTTGAAAAGGTTTAGGTTATCCCTTATGGATTGTTATGTAAATTTAGGAATGTAGCACGTCCTCAAAAAGGGTAGAATTGCCTTTTTATCAGGTTGTTTTTAAGGATAAAAAAAGTTTTAAACCCATTGTTTATCCACATATAAATAATCATTTTCGGTAAACCTTAATTCATAACTATCATGACAATTAAAAGTACATTAATTTACCTGGGTTTAGCTGTATTTAGCTTTAGCTCTTGCCAGCAAAACCAACACGCCGACTTAACTACTAAAGTCACTTCACTAGATTCTGACACGGTGAGTGTAGCTGTGGCAAAACAATATGTAAGCAATTATGCAAAACATGCAGGCTTTGTTGATTCTATTTATACTGAAGCCCAATTAAACAAAGTGAAAAAACTACCTAATAGCCGTACTATATGGTTTGGTATAGCCAGGTTGCAGGCGATGGTAGATAAAATAAAAGCCGAAGGTGGTGATGGTGTACGTTTTTATTTGGCAACCTATGACTCTGTTTATAATCCAAACGATAAATACGGCCATATACCTGATCATAAATATTGGGGGCATAACACGCTGGTAATGGTATCTACAAAAGATAGTCTTCAATTTCACCGTGATTATTATGGCAATAGTATTGATCCATCATCCAACTCAAAATCCGGTTCAAAAGGATTTATACTCGGTGTAGGTATAAATCCTGAAAATCGAGGAGAAATGTGCCCGCCACCAAGTAACTGCGCCACAATTGGAGCTACTTTAGTTACTCAATGATATATATAACATTTAATACAGTATCAGAAGTTGCATGCTTTCTGGCCGGATTAATATTTTTATTTAAAGATAAAGATCCGGCCTGGAGGCTGCTGATATGGTATTTGTTATTAACCTGTATGGTTGAACTGGCTGGTATATATATCCGTACATCATTGCACGTATCAAACATCCCGCTTTATAACTTATCTGTTTTGCCGGAGTGTTTTGTTACCAGTTACTTTTTTTACAGCCTATACAAAGCATACCATCCTAAAATCAAATGGTTAATAATTTGGCTCAGCGTTTTCCTCATCATGTATTTTGCTGAACTTATCCTTAATCACTTTAGCGGCTTCGTATCTATAACAGCTTCTGTTATGTCGGTTGTATTTGTATTAGCCAGTCTTTATTATTATTACTTAAAATTAAAAGATGAGCATTTCGAAAGATTGCTGTTCTATGCCCCTTTTTGGTGGGTAAGCGGCACACTATTCTTTTATTTCGGGAGCACAGCATGCAATTTGTTTTTTGATTACCTCATTAAATATCCTTCAATTAGTTACGAATTCTCTGTTAGGTATATCATTTTTTGTATATTAGATGTAATTCTGTACTCCTTTTGGTCTTACGCTTTTATATGCAGATATCTTCAGAGGAAATCATATTCCTGATAGGCCTAACTTCTATCATCTTTTTAATAGCCCCATGTTTTTTGATCTTGTATGTGCTTTCTTACAATCGAAGGAAAAAAAAACACCTGGAAGAAAAAGTTTTGCTGAAAACGACATTTGAAAATGAATTGCTGAAAACTCAAATGGAGGTTCAGGAACAAACCCTAAAAACTGTTGCTAATGATCTTCACGATAATATTGGCCAGTTATTAAGCCTGATAACAATTACATTAAGTACTATTGATTTAGAAGAAAATAGTAAAATAGCTAGTAAAATAACCCTTACGGACGATCTTACCAGGCGTTCCATAAATGAACTAAAAGCACTATCCCGTTTATTACATGGCGAAGAATTGATTAGCAAAGGGCTTGCCGCAGCTATTGAGTTTGAACTGGAATGGTTAAAAAGATCTGATCGATACCAAATAAGCTTCGAAAAAAATAATTTTGAATCAATTGCTGATAGCGCTAAAGAAACTATGGTTTTTCGCTTATTTCAGGAGTGTATAAATAATATAATACAACATGCTAAAGCATCAAAAATAGTTATTATTTTAGAGCAGGATAACAGCTCCTTTAAACTAACTATTAGTGATAATGGGATTGGATTTAATGCTGATGAGAAGTTAAACCTTAAGATGGGAATGGGCCTTTACAATATAAAAAGGCGCGCGGCAATGATAAATGGGACAGCCACTATCACCTCAATACCCGGTAACGGATCTGTTATTACAATTACAGTACCTTGTAACTAATAATGCAAACACAAAAAATAGCAATAGCAATAGTTGATGATCATACTTTATTTAGGCAGGGTTTAGCTTATCTACTTACCGAGTCAAACGAGATTGAGGTGGTTTTTGATGCGGGTGATGGCGCGGAAATGACACGGAAACTGCCTATGCAGGCATTACCCGACGTTATACTTATGGATATTACCATGCCGGTAATGGATGGGTACGAAAGTACCCGATGGATAAAGCAAAACTACCCGCAAATTAAAGTGTTAGCCCTAAGCATGTTTGAAGAAGATACGCCCATTATTAACATGTTAAAAAGCGGCGCAGGGGGGTATATGCTTAAACAGGCGAAAGCAGCAGATCTAATTAACGCTATTAAAACTATTGAGAAACAAACATTCTTTATTAATGATCTTGTTTCTGGTAAATTGCTGAATAATATTCAAAATAACCTACCTGTAAAACAATCTAAGATACAGGTTAGTGCAAATGAATTGAAGTTTTTGGAACTGTGTTGCTCTGATCTTACATACAAAGAGATAGCAGATATAATGAATTTAAGCCCGTTCACCATTAATAATTACAGGGAGGCACTTTTTGAGAAGTTTGAAACAAAATCAAGAACAGGCCTTGTGATTTCTGCATTAAAAAGGAACCTGATCAAACTATAATTCTTTTAACCTCCCAGGTTGAGTTTAGGTGCCTTTTTTTGTATCTAAGTGTTCAATAATTCAATAATAGTATATAGTATTAGTAATACTATTCAATAATACCTATATCTTACTCATTTATATTATTTAATAACATATAATTTATATTAAATTACTAATAATTAAATACTTTTGTAAATATACCCCTATTAAAAAGTGAAAATTCTACATATTACTTCCTCTCTTAACCCCGTTACTGGTGGGGTTGCTGAAGCTGTAAAATCTTTTATCCTAATATCCGAACAGCAGTCGATTTTTAATGAGGTTGTTTCTTTAGATCCCCGGGGGATCGATTACTTACAATCCGACATTACAGTTTGTCATTCACTCGGCTCAAAGTATGGCTTTTTAAACTTTACGAAAGAATTAATACCTTGGTTAACCGAAAATATTGAGCGTTTTGATGCCGTTATTATTAATGGCTTATGGGGGTTCCACAGCTATGCTGCATGGAAAGTAATACATAGGCTTCAAAAAAAGGGTTCTATAATAAAATTCCCAAGTGTTTTTGTTATGCCTCATGGAATGCTTGATCCTTATTTTCAACGGGCTAAAGAGCGGCGCTTTAAGGCTATAAGGAATACATTATATTGGGCATTAATTGAAAAAAGGATTATAAACTGTGCCGATGGTTTACTATTTACTTCTGAAACGGAATTGCAGTTAGCCCGTGAAACATTTAAATCATACTATCCTAAAAAGGAATACAATGTGGGTTATGGTATTAATACCCCGCCTGTATTTAACGAAAATATGTGCGATGCCTTCAACCGATCGTGTCCGGGTTTAAAAGGTAACCCTTATATTTTGTTTTTAGGGCGTATTGATTTAAAAAAAGGTGTCGATTTGTTAGTTAAGTCTTATATAAAGCTGCAATTGCTGGCAAAGGTTAAACAACAGCAACTGCCTAAACTGGTGATAGCCGGGCCAGGTTTAGATTCCTTTTTCGCTAAAAAAATATTAGCAGCTATTGCCAGGCATCCTGAGATAAAAAATAATATTTACTTCCCCGGTATGTTAAGAGGCGATAGCAAATGGGGAGCACTGTATGGTTGCGAATCGTTTGTGTTACCTAGTCATCAGGAAAATTTTGGGATAGCAGTAGTTGAGGCACTGGCTTGTGGGAAACCCGTTTTAATATCTAACCAGGTAAATATATGGCGTGAAATAAGTAATGAAGGGGCGGGGATAATTGAAGATGACAATTTAATTGGCACGGAAAATATGTTAAAGCAATGGTTGAGTTTAACTGCCGACGAAAAATTAGAAATGGGTGAAAGAGCCAAGGACTCGTTCAAAAAGCATTTTAAATTGGATAAAGCTGTAAATAATATGATTGCTATAATACACAACACTATAAATGAAAGTGTAAGCAATTTGTCCTTGTAGGTATATCTTTCTAAGATATTTAAAAAATATTCAAACTTTTCTTGTTTAACTGTATTGTATTTATATGGATTTACAGGATGAAAATATCACAGTAACGATACGCCTGCGCAGAAAAAAAGATCTACCAACAACCGGCGAATTACTTACACGCGAGCAATATCTGAATGATTATTCCTCGGCACAGGAAGATGCGGAAAAGGTTGAATCCTTCGCCCATCAAAACCTGTTAAGTACCGCTGAAATTAATCTGGCACGCCGAAGTATAATGCTTACAGGTAAGCTTAGTGATTTTGAAACAGCGTTTAATATAAAATTCCAAAATCAAAATAACTACCGCACATTTAGTCCTGATGTGCAAATCCCGGATGAACTAAAAGATATTATCGTTGGCATATTCGGATTGCAAAATAAACCCATAGCGCGCCCCATGTTTCAGGTAGCTAAAAAAAACGGTAAATCTATTTCGCATGCCCAGGCGCCACAGGCATTTACGCCCGATCAATTATCCAAAATTTATGGTTTCCCTCAAAATGTTAATGGTAGCGGAGAATGTATAGCAATAATTGAACTTGGTGGCGGATTTAGAACTGCCGATATTGCTAACTATTTTAAAAACTTAAATATTACTGCGCCAAAAGTTAAAGCGATAGCTGTTGATGGCGGAAAAAACAGCCCAACCACAGCTGATGGTGCCGATGGCGAAGTAATGCTGGATATTGAAGTTGCTGGTGCGGTTGCATCAGGAGCAAATATTGTGGTATACTTTACCCCTAACACCGATCAAGGTTTTTTGGATGCCATAACAACAGCCATTCACGATACCACTAATAAGCCATCCGTTATTTCCATCAGTTGGGGATCGGCAGAAGTTAATTGGACACAACAAGCAATGGATAACTTTAATGAAGCTTTTAAAACAGCCGCATCATTGGGTGTTAGTATTTGTATTGCCGCCGGCGATAGCGGTTCAAGCGATGGTGAAACTGATGGCAAAGTACATGTAGATTTCCCTGCATCAAGCCCCTATGCGTTAGCATGTGGAGGTACCAGCCTAACGGTTACCAATAATGTTATTACTTCAGAAGTAGTTTGGCATGATTCAAACACTTCAGCCTCGGGTGGAGGAGTAAGTAGTTATTTTCCATTGCCAGATTATCAGGCCAGTGCCAACGTGCCTTTAGAAATTGATACTCAATTTAAAGGTCGCGGTGTGCCCGATGTAGCTGCGGATGCTGATCCGGATACAGGCTACAAAGTGTTAGTTGATGGACAACAATTAGTTATAGGAGGTACAAGTGCAGTCGCACCGCTAATGGCAGGGTTAATAGCGCTACTCAATCAGCAAAATGGAAAGCCATCAGGGTTTATTCATTCGCAAATTTATGGCACTCCCAATCTATGTCGTGATATAACCAGCGGAAATAATAAAACTACTTCTGCTGGTACGGGATATACCGCCGGAACGGGTTGGGACGCCTGTTCGGGCTTAGGAGTATTATCAAAATTATAACCGCGGGGTTATTCTATATTCTCATGCATCCAATGTATCGTTTCCTTTAAATCTGTATACAATTTTTTAAATACCTGAAAGTTGTTTGCATATACTTGCTTATTGTTTTTATTGGGTAATGCACTTATATCGTGGTTACTGTTTGGCCGATCACCAAGCTTGTTTAATGCCAGTGCTTTGTCAGCTAAGAATATAGCGCCTAATGCCGATGCGTCCTCTTGTTGAATGGCGATCAATTGTTTTTGGGTGATATCAGCCAGAATTTGTACCCAAATAGCTGAATTGATAAATCCGCCACTAATGTGAATTCGTTCAATAGCTGACGATGATTTTTCAACTGATTCTATCACATTATGCAGGGCAAAGCAAATGCCCTCTAAACCAGCGCGTAAAAAATGAGTTTGTGTATGTTGAGGTTTAATGTTGAAGAATATACCACAACTTTTTGTGTCCCAAATTGGTGCTCGTTCGCCATATAAATAAGGTAAGAATATTAACCCTTCACTACCCGCAGGTATATTTGCCATATCCTCAAACAGCAATTCATAATCAGTTTGCGCTAATGAACTTTTCCCCGAAAAAGTTTTCAGCAACCAATCCATTACGATACCCCCATTGTTAATTGCCCCACCAC
Organism: Mucilaginibacter tundrae; assembly: GCF_013408825.1. Taxonomy (GTDB): domain Bacteria; phylum Bacteroidota; class Bacteroidia; order Sphingobacteriales; family Sphingobacteriaceae; genus Mucilaginibacter. The sequence continues at coordinate 365,325 of NZ_JACCBZ010000002.1, read as the reverse complement.
AAATAAATGTGTTCTCATTCAACAGATAGTTAAATATCATGCTTTGATAGTCGTAAACAGGCTGTTTGCTGGTGATGCGCACCGCGCCACTTGTACCAATTGTTAGTGATGCTACGTCGGGTTCTGTAACATAACTACCCAGGTTGGCGCAGCAACCATCACTGGCGCCAATAATAAATTGGGTGTTGGACTCAATGGTTAACAATTCAGCTATCAAAGTATCTACAGTTGTTCTTTTATAAGTTGTATTTACGGGTGCCGAAAGTTGATCTCTTATTATCCCCGCCAAATTACATGCAATAGGGTTCCAGTCAAGTTTTATAATATCAAACAATCCCGTTGCAGAGGCAATAGCGTAATCAACCTCAAAAGCGTTGAACAATTTGTGCCATATAAACTCTTTTATCGAGATAAATTTATAAGTAGCTGCAAATAATTCTGGTTGGTTTTCTTTTATCCAGATGATCTTGCAAAGCGGAGTCATAGCATGTATTGGCGTGCCGGATGTTTTATAAATATCAGCGCCTTGTTCTGAATTTTTTATACGATCCGCTATGTCCTCACTTCTGGAATCTGCCCAGGTGATCATTGGTGCCAGCGCAACACCATTTTTATTAACCGGGATAACACTGTGCATGGCGCTGCTTAAACTTATGGCTATGGGCGAATTGCTGATTGCTTTCACTACATCGGTAATACAATTAACAAAGGCTTTAAAAATAATTTCTGGATCTTGCTCGCTATAACCAGGCTGCGGACTATGCACCGGGTAATAATGTTGTGAACTGCCAACTGATCTTCCCTCCAGGTCAACAGCCACTGCCTTAGTGCTGCCGGTGCCAATATCAATACCTAATAAGTATGCCTGCATCAAAATATATTATCGCCCTAAATTACAGGTTTTAATTTATGGTTGACGCCTGAACTTTGTAAGTTTAATACCATACAAGCTATGAATATTACCATAATGTATCTGTGAAATTACTTTACCTTGCAATATGGAACAGAAATTACCTTTACCGCCTTTTACCTTTGAAACTGCCACCCAAAAAGTTCAATTAGCCGAAGATGGCTGGAACAGTCAGGATCCGCATCGCATCGCGCTTGCTTACACTGTTGATACCGAATGGCGCAACCGTTCAGCTTTTATAAATGGTAGGGATGAAGTGATCAAATTCTTAACCGAAAAATGGCAAAAGGAACTCAGCTATAAATTAAAAAAAGAATTGTGGGCATTTACCGAAAACAAAATAGCCGTTAGGTTTGAATATGAATATCATGATCATGCCGGGCAATGGTTCCGTGCTTATGGTAACGAAAATTGGGAGTTTGATGAAAATGGCTTAATGAGAAAGCGCTTTGCCAGTATTAATGATTTAGCCATAAATGAAAGTGACCGCAGGCTTTAAATTTGTTGGATAAGTAATCTTTTTAATACATTGTTTGATTATGAAGCAATGATATTGTTTTAAATTATATATTTACAATCTCAACAAATCCTACATTATGAGCCTTTGTAAAAACTATGCAGCCGGTATCATGCTGGCTATGCTTACTGCGAGTTCCATCACAGTAAAAGCGCAAACAAAACCTGTACCCCAGTTGGGTAAAAATTCCATACAAGAAGTTATTGCCGCTATGACGTTACAAGAGAAATGCAGTCTTGTGGTAGGTTCAGGCAAAGCCCCCAGACCCAAAATGAAAGCCGGTGTTAGCAGCGGCTTTGTAGCCCCACCGCCCATGATCGGTAAAACAGAACGTAAAGTTCAGGGTGCAGCAGGTAATACCACCGCTATTCCAAGGTTAGGTATCCCGTCATTAGTATTAAGTGATGGCCCTGCGGGAGTTAGAATTGATCCACATCGTAAAGGAGATAGCACTCATACTTATTTTGCAACTGCTTTCCCGGTAGGAACGCTATTGGCATCGACTTGGGATCCATCTGTAGTAGAAGGAGTAGGACGTGCTTTTGGAAATGAGGTTAAAGAATATGGTATTGATATTTTATTGGCACCCGGTGTAAATATTCACCGTAATCCTTTAAATGGCCGCAACTTTGAGTATTATTCGGAAGATCCGCTAGTTGCCGGTAAAATGGCAGCAGCCCTGATAAATGGCGTACAATCAAACGGTGTAGGCACATCTATTAAACACTTTGACGCGAATAACCAGGAGACGAATCGTAATTCTGTTAACGCGATTATCAGTCAGCGTGCATTAAGAGAATTATATTTGCGGAATTTCCGTATTGCCATTACTGAATCACAACCGTGGACCGTAATGTCATCCTACAACAAACTAAATGGTACATATACTGCCGAAAGACACGATTTGATTACCACGGTTTTGCGCGATGAATGGAAATTCAAAGGTTTTGTAATGACAGATTGGGGCGGTGGCTACAGCGCTGTGGCGGAACAACGTGCCGGTAATGACCTGATTATGCCGGGACGTCCCGATCAGATTGAAGATTTAATGAGTGCGGTTCAACACGATTCATTAAGTATGAAAGTTTTGGATGAAAATGTGGCGCATATTTTAAATATCATCCTAAAATCTCCATCATTCAAAAAATATGCATACTCAGATAGACCTGATCTAAAGGCGCATGCTATTGTATCCCGCAAAGCGGCTACTGAGGGTATGATCCTGTTAAAAAATGAAGACCATACACTGCCTATTAGCAAAAATGTAAAATCAATCGCTGCTTTTGGTAATGCATCATATTTTACAATAGCAGGCGGAACAGGTAGCGGTGATGTAAACAAGGCTTATGTAATTTCGGTAGCTAAAGGTCTGGCGAATGCAGGGTATACTTTGGATGCTAATTTAGAAACAAGCTATACCGCTTTCATTACTGATACCACCGAAAAACTACGGGCAAAAGCAAGAGCAGAACATCACTGGCCAGGCCCTGTGCCTGAAATGATGGCTGACGATCAAATTATCAACCAAAAAGCTGACAACAGCGACTTGGCTTTGATTACTATCGGCAGAAATGCTGGTGAGGGTTCAGATCGCAATCTGGAAAGCAATTATAACCTTACTCAAAAAGAACAACAGCAGATTAAAAAAATCGCTGATAGCTTCCACGCCAAAGGCAAGAAAGTTGTAATTGTGTTAAACATAGGTGGTGTAATTGATATGAATGGCTGGAAGGATGATGCTGATGCTATTTTATTAGCATGGCAGCCCGGTGAAGAGGCTGGTAACGCCATTGCCGATATATTAACCGGTAAAGTAAACCCATCAGGTAAATTGGCAACCACTTTCCCTGTTAAATATGAAGATGTACCTTCAGCTAAAAACTTCCCAGGTCTACCGGCAGGCAATCCCGATCATGTAGTTTATCAGGAAGGCATTTATGTGGGTTACCGTTACTATGATACTTACAAAGTTAAACCGATGTATGAGTTTGGTTACGGCTTATCGTACACCAGTTTCTCCATCAATAACTTAAAAATAAGCTCACCTGTGTTTACAGGTTTATTAACCGCCACTGTCACCATAAAAAATACAGGTAATTTGGCCGGTAAAGAGGTTGTGCAGGTATACATCAGCGCGCCAACCAAAACTATCGACAAGCCTGCGCAGGAGTTAAAAGCATTTGGTAAAACCCGTTTATTACAACCGGGCGAATCGCAAATATTAACTTTCAAAATAAATGCGGCTGACTTAGCATCATTCCACACCGATGCATCTGCATGGATATCCGATGCAGGTAATTATTTGCTGAAAGCAGGTGCTTCATCACGTGATATCAGACAAACAGCAAACTTTAGTGTTTCAAAAACTATTGTGGTTGAAAAAGATCACAACGTACTAAAACCTGAAGTGGCTATTGATGAGTATAAAGGCAAGTAAAATGATTTCTACCCCCTGTCATTTCGACCGGAGGGAGAAATCTTCTAAAACTTGAAATGCGGACTATGCAGATCGAAGAAGATTTCTCCCTCCGGTCGAAATGACAAAAAATATGAGAAAGCCCCCGAAAATATTCCGGGGGCTTTCTTCTTTATCAACCAATTGTCATATCGGAACTTATTATAGGCATATCGGGAAAAGTCGATATACCTTTGTGATATGGATCAGGTAGAATTATTCAAAGCACTATCTAACAAGTCGCGCCTGCAAATACTTAACTGGCTTAAAGAGCCGGAAACCAATTTCCCCGATCAGGCTGAGTATGGTTATGCCAACGGCGTTTGTGTTGGTCAGATACAAATGAAAACCGGGCTAACGCAATCAACCGTGTCTGAGTATTTGTCAACGCTGCAACGTGCTGGCCTGGTTAAATCAAACCGGGTAGGGCAGTGGACTTATTACCAACGCAACGAAGAAGGTTTTGCCCTACTAAACCAGATCATTCAATCAGAAATTTAAATTAAATACTACATATGAATACCGATAGCTTATTCCGGCCATTTAGCCTAAAATCATTAAACATAAAAAACCGCATCGTAATGGCACCGATGACGCGTTCATTCTCGCCGAATGGTATACCCACTGCGGATGTTGCTAGTTATTACCGCAAACGTGCAGAAGGCGAGGCCGGTTTGATCCTTTCAGAAGGAACAGTAATAAACCGAGTGTCTTCATCAAATGATGCCAACATCCCGCATTTTTACGGTGCTGAGGCTTTGGCAGGATGGAAAAATGTAATTGATGGTGTACATGCAGAAGGTGGTGCGATGGGTCCACAAATATGGCATATGGGTATAATGGATAATCATGCTTCAGGTTGGGTTCCGTCACAACCATTCGAGGGTCCTTCAGGCCTAAACAGGCCGGGTTTCAACAATGGAAACACTATGACAGAAAGTGATATCGCCGATACTATCAAAGCTTACGGCCAGGCAGCTGCAGATGCTAAAGAATTAGGTTTTGATTGTGTAGAAATACACGGCGCACACGGTTATCTGATCGACCAATTCTTTTGGGAAGGTACTAATGAGCGCACCGACATTTACGGCGGAAAAACATTACCTGAACGCAGCCGGTTCGCAATAGAGGTCATCAAAGAAGTACGCAAACGTGTTGGGGAAGATTTCGCTGTGATTATTCGTTTGTCTCAATTTAAACCTGCTGCTTACACCAATCAGTTAGCCAAATCACCGCAAGAGTTGGAAGCGTGGATCAATCCATTGGCTGACGCTGGTGTAGATATTTTCCATTGCTCACAACGTCGTTTCTGGGAACCAGAGTTTGAAGGTGCTGACTTGAACTTTGCAGGTTGGGTTAAAAAAGTAAGCGGTAAGGCTACTATTACCGTTGGTTCGGTCGGTTTGTCGGGAGACTTCTTTGGCTCATTCGCTGGCGAAAGCTCACAAGCAAGCTCATTGGACGAGTTATTAAAGCGTTTTGATCGTGGTGATTTTGATCTGGTAGGTGTTGGCCGCCCAATATTAGCCGATCCTTTCTGGCCTAAAAAAATACACGAAGGCCGAACAGATGAACTAAAAGGCTTTTCTCCCGCAGCATTAGGCGAATTGGTGATGTCATAATAAACTATAAAATAACTAAAGCCCCGGAGTAATCCGGGGCTTTTTGCTTTATGAAATTTTGGTGAAACGCTCAATTAAAAAATACTTAGTTTTGTAACAGCATGACACATATCGAAGAATCCATAGTTGAAGGAGTTGAAGAAGATATAAAACCCAAAACCTGGAAACAAAAGCTCTGGAATATCACCAAAACAGTATTAAAAATTGTTATCACCGCTGCGCTTTTATACTATGTATTTAAAAAAGTACCGTTTGGTTCAGTAACTACCCGATTTGTACATGCAAATTACTGGTGGATGCTTGCAGGTGTCGCGTTTTATTTTGCTTCAATGGTGGCTTCTTCATGGCGTTTGTTGAGTTTTTTTAAATCGATAAACTTACGGCTTGATTCAAGGTTCAATTTCAGGCTGTATCTTTTAGGTATTTTCTATAATTTTTTACTTCCCGGGGGGATAGGTGGTGATGGTTACAAGATATATTTGCTAAATAAAACTTATAAATTATCTGCAAAAAAAGTATTCTGGGCGATTCTTTTTGACAGGCTTAGCGGCTTATGGGCAATAGGATTAATTATAGTATGTCTAAAAATATTTGTCCCGCAAATACCAATTAATTTTGCCATTCCTGCAAGCATTTTTGTTGTGGGCAGCATCGTCTACTATGTAGTTGTACGAATCTTTTTTAAAGAATTTGGCAAGCACTTTTTTAAGGGGCACGCAAAAGCTGTGGTAGTTCAAACTTTTCAGGTATTAACTATCATTATGATACTTTTAGGGCAGGATTTTACAGGTAAATTTGCACCGTATCTGTTAGCATTTTTAGTTTCGGCGCTTGCTGCTGTAGTGCCTATAAATATAGGCGGTGCGGGGGCACGTGAACTTGTTTTTCAAAAAGCCGCCGGTTTCTTCCATATCGATGCCAGTTTGGGTATTTATCTTAGCATTTCATTCTTTTTAATATCGCTGTTAGTAGCTTTAAGTGGTATTTATTACCTCATACGTCCAAGCCGTTTGCAAGAAGGCCTGCCAAAAGCAGAAGAAATTAAGGAATAGTAAAGCTATTTTCTTAATTTGCGCTTTTTATAAACTGACTGACCAATGGCTTCTTTTAATGATTTCGGTAACTCACAGGTTGCCGCATTGCCCGCGCATTTAAAACAATTTATTGTTGAGCAAAACTATGATCATTATACCCCGGTAGATCATGCTGTTTGGCGGTATGTAATGCGCCAGAATTATAGCTATTTAAAAGATATAGCTTACTATCCCTACATTCCCGGGTTAAACAAAGCCGGGCTTTCAATCGAGAAAATTCCGAATCTGCAAGAAATGAACGATGCCCTTGCCAAAATAGGCTGGGGTGCTGTTACCGTTGATGGGTTTATTCCACCGGCTGCGTTTATGGAATACCAGGCTTATCGTGTTTTGGTGATTGCCGCCGATATTCGCCAGTTAAACCATATCGAATACACGCCAGCACCTGATATTATCCATGAGTCTGCCGGCCATGCGCCCATAATTGCAGACCATGATTATCATCAATACCTCAGTTATTTTGGTTCCATAGGAGCCAAAGCAATGTTCTCTGCGCAGGATTTTGATCTTTATGAGGCAATTAGGGCGTTATCAATTCTTAAAGAAATGCCTAATGCTGATGAAAAGGAGCTCAAAAAAGCCGAAGATCTGGTTGCCTGGCAACAGGAAAATATGGGTGAGCCCTCAGAGATGGCATTACTAAGCCGCTTACATTGGTGGACGGTTGAATATGGCCTGATAGGTACTTTAGAGAATCCTAAAATATATGGAGCGGGCTTACTTTCATCTATTGGGGAAAGCGCAAGTTGCATGAACCCGGATGTTGAAAAGCTTTGGTATACAATTGACGCGATAAAATACTCTTACGATATTACTAAACCGCAACCCCACCTATTTGTAACCCCAACGTTTCAAAATCTAATAGATGTTCTTGAGCAATATGCTGATACCATGGCTTTTAGAGTCGGTGGCACTATTGGATTAAAAAAAGCGCTCGATAGCAAAAATACCTGTACAGCGATGTATAGCTCTGGGTTGCAGGTTACAGGCACTATTGCTGAGTTTAAAGTAAATAAAAGTAATGAGCCTTATTTTGTAAAAACGTCAGGTCCAAGTGCTTTATCGGTAAATAATAAGCAATTGTACGGGCATGGTAAAAATTATCATAAAGACGGTTTCAGTTCGCCGGTAGGGAAGCTGAAAGGATATCAAAAACCCTTGGAGGATTTTTCGGAGGAAGAACTATCTGCCATCGGCATAAAAGAAAATGAAACGGCTGTACTCAATTTTGAGAGTGGTATAACGGTAAGCGGACTTGTAAAATCAATTTTAATAAACAACGAAAAGGTTCAGCTGATCACGTTTACTGATTGTACAGTTAAGGACAAAGACAGTAATATATTATTCGATCCAGCCTGGGGTATTTATGACATGGCTGTAGGTGAGAAAATAGTTTCCGTTTTTTGTGGCGCTGCCGATAAGGAAGAATTTATTGAAATCCCACATAAGTCTGCAACGGGTACTCACCATGTTCAATACGATAGCAGCACACTTGAGTTACATCAATTGTATCAGCAAGTACGCAATCGTAGGCATACTGGTGGCGATTACGGATTTTTAGGTAATGTTTGGCGCAAGTTGCAAGCTAATCATCATGACGATTGGCTTTGTGCCCTTGAAATATTGGAATTATTAGATCATGAAAATGCCGAGACGCAATTGGCTCTTGAGATCAAGGGGTTTCTTGAACAAAAAGCCGCTCAAGAGCCTGAGTTTACCAAACTTATTAATGATGGATTATATTTAATAAAGCATCCCATTGAGCAAAATTTGATATTTTAGCATTATTAAAAATTATTCTTCCTTTAGCAAGGAGCGCGCTTATGAATATTATAATAACAGGTGCCAGTAGCGGCGTTGGTTTTGAAGCAGTTATCGAGCTAATATTATCAGGCAAACATAAGGTTATTGCGCTCGCACGGTCGCAAGACAAGTTGGAGCGCTTGTTGGAAATTGCCAATAACCTAAATCCCGAATGTAATTTGTATGCGATTGCCTTTGATATTGTGCATGATGATTATGACAGCCTGCAACAATTTATTGCCGCTAATTTTGATAATCGGATAGATGCCTTAATTAATAATGCAGGTGTGTTAATCAACAAACCTTTCGCGCAATTACTTGAAACAGATTTTGTGGAAATGCTGCAAAGTAATTTTATAGGCCATGTGCGCATGATACAGGGGGTATTGCCATTAATGCCTTCAGGGTCTCATATTGTAAATATTGGCAGTATGGGTGGTTACCAGGGAAGTGCTAAATTTCCGGGGCTGTCTGCCTATTCAGCAAGCAAAGCCGCTTTACATACGCTCACAGAATGTTTGGCGCAAGAATTTATGGAGCAAGGCGTAAAAGTAAATTGCCTTGCTTTAGGTTCAGCGCAAACTGAGATGCTAGAAAAAGCTTTTCCTGGTTATCAGTCGCCGGTTATGGCTTTCGAAATGGGTAAATATATAGCTGATTTTGCGTTGACAGGCCATCAGTTTTTTAATGGAAAGGTATTGCCTGTAGCATTGTCTACACCATAAATATTAAACCGCTAACTCAAATCTAATAATATCCATTCTAGTTGTAGATTTTAATTCTCATATCGTGTATAATAGTACTCTTTTTGGGGAGTAATATACATATGTTTTATTCTTTTTATGCTAAAATTAAATAAATAAGGTCATACGCTATTGTGTTACCGTATATCATAAAACGGGAATAATATTTGGTGTATAAATATATCACAATCGCAATTTGTATTAATTATTAAAGCCATGAACAGCACATTTATTATCGAAGCACTACTGGTAGCTGCTCCGGTGTTTATGATCATCAGAACAATAGTTTTACGTGGTAAGAAATTACTCGACTAAACTTACGGCAAAAAGTATTTCTTAAAACTCTTATAAAGGGTCATTGAGTTTTTTATGCTCTAAAAGCAAATAACAGAAGAACGCTTACGCGCTCCCCTGTTTGCGATAAGGATAGGTATAAATATTTAGGCTTGCTTATTCATCTTTAAAAACTCATTCACCACAATTTCAGTTACATAGCGTTTGTTGCCCTCTTTGTCGGTGTAATTTCGGCTGGCTAGTTTACCTTCAATCGCTACTTCATCGCCTTTCTTTAAATAATCCTCGGCAAGCTTGGCTTGTGCACCCCAAAATATCAGCGAATGCCATTGTGTGTCAACTACTTTTTCGCCTTTGTCATTTTTATAGCTTTCATTAATAGCGATTGATAGGCGGGTTAGTTTTTTGTTATTGTCAAAGTTTTTCACATCAGGGTCCATACCCAGGTTGCCTACAAGGCGCACACTGTTTTTTAACGTATTCATATTGCTAACTTTTATTTTTTCGTTTGTTATTGCTTGATACAAAGGTGAGGGTGCTGATGAAAATTAGTCGGGTACTAAATGCTTATAGTCGACAATTCCCATTTGCAAGCGTTTGCAAACGGGTAATGAATTGCCTATATTAGCATTATGAATACCGAAAAACATTGTTTGGATTGCGGCGAAATAATACACGGTCGGGCAGATAAGAAGTTTTGTAACGATATGTGCCGCAATAATTATAATAACCAGTTAAACAGCAGCAGTTATAATTTAATCCGCAATATCAACAACATATTACGCCGCAACCGTCGTATTATGGAAGAGCTTAATCCATCCGGTAAAACAAAAACTACTCGAGAAAAGATGCTGGTTAAAGGATTCGACTTTGATTATTTTACCAGCATCTACCAAACCAAAAATGATAAACGATACCATTTTTGTTATGAATATGCATACTTGCCTTTAGATAATGATGAATTGTTATTAGTTAAGCGGGAAGATAGAAGTGAATAATAAATCGCAGCTTTAAATGGGCAATATTCAATTTAAACTACTGGAAACGCTAACCTATATTCTAAAAAACCTGATCATTTACCTGCTGCTATGTATAGCAACATTTTTAATGCTGAAAGGAATTGTGCGCTATATCCCAATGCAGGATAATATTGGCTTTTTACAATATAAAAAAGACTACTTACATATACTTCCCTGGAAAATTGCCTTTTATACACATGTGTTTTCCATCATATTTGCATTGGGGGCCGGGTTCACACAATTCTCTAACTATATACTGCAAAATCATAAAAGCATTCATCGCATTATGGGTAGGGTATATGCTTATGATATTTTAATTGTGAATTTTCCTGCTACTATGATAATGGCCGTGTATGCAAACGGGTTGCTACCTGCAAAAACCGCTTTTGTTGTTTTAGATTGTCTGTGGTTTTATTTTACGTATAAAGCAGTATCAGAAATTAAGCATCGAAACATTACCCTGCATAAGGAATATATGATCAGGAGCTTTGCGCTTACCTTGTCTGCTGTAACATTAAGGAGCTGGAAAATAATTATACTGAGCGTTATTTATATAGGCCCATTACATTTATATATGATTGATGCATGGATGGGTTTTGTGCCTAATTTGTTGTTTGCTGAATGGTTGATAAGGAGAAAACGTAAATCTAAAAAGCCTCCCTTATCTTTCAAAAGGCATTATATAGAAAAATATAACATAGCCGATAAAAGTAATTAATAGAAGGCTAAGTATAAATGCACCTATACTTATTAGCCTTGCCCGCTTGTTTCCTTTTTTTGAAAAATAATCGCGAATTGCGAATGAAACAAAATAAGCACCAATAAAAGCAATAATAAGCGGTAGGAATAGAAGGGCAAAATACATTGTTATTTATATTTATGTGATAATCGGTTGTATAGAGTTAAAAATAAGATAATAACTTAAAAAAGTTATTATATCCTATGAAATTAAGGCTTAAATATTATAAAGTAATTGCCGTACTCGCTGTAGATTTATCCTGTTTGGTAGCACCATTTTTGTTTTTACCGAAAATTAATTTCTCATCAAACAGGGATATTGTAACAATGGTATTTATCGCCTTGTTATTGATCTATATGTTGATCAGCTTAGGTAAGATGGTATTTTTTGAATTTTATGAGGTTGAATTCAGTCAGACTACCATCAAACTAAAAAACATCATCACCCGAAAGGAAACGTTTATTGAAGCCTTTATAACTAAGTTTAAAATTAATCCGGTAACCGGTAAACTTTCCCTTATTGATAATGAGAGCGATGTAATAGTGATACTGAACGCTTTCCATTATTTTAATATTCCGGAAGCCCTTGATTATCTCAATTTGAGAAGAAAATTAAACTAGCTTTCAAAATCAGTATTACCCTGTTTGGTGTTTAACGCTTGTCGTTTTGTAACCAATAAACCTAAACTCAGTACCAAGCTGGTGCCTAATATCACCACAAAAAGTAAACCTGTTTCAATCCCTTTAATTTTTAGTTCAGCAGGGAGGCTGTAAAACAACAACACGCTTATTAACCCGCGTGGTATCAATACCAGCTCAGGCATCAGGTCGGTTTTTGATACCAATTTGATGTAAAGAAACCGCACTAGGTATATGCCAACTAAAATCGCGGCGCCCGAAATCAAAACCGACCAGTTTTGTAATTGGTAAATATCCATAGTATAGCCAAACATGATGAAAAAGAAAGTCCGCATTAAAAACGCGCTTTCTGCTGATAATTGGAACAGCTGTTTAATGTCATACCTTAATTTGGGGTAGATAAAGTACTTCCTGAAGATCGGAAGTTTGATTTGGCTCGCGTTATTCAGGAATAAACCCAATGCCAAAACTATTATAAGTGACGATAGATGAAATAGCTGCCCGATTGAATAAACCAATATCAAAATAGATATTACCAAGAACGATTTTACATGATGTGTTAACCTGCCGATAAGGTAAAGTAATAACAAACATGAACAAATAACCACCACAGAGATAATGCCTAATTCAGCGCCAAGTTTAGTGAATGATGAGAAGCTGATCTGCCGGTTATTCACCATAAAGTTGAATAATACAACCGTAAGGATGTCGGAAAAAGATGATTCATAAACTATAAACTCCTTTTTTTCCTTACTCATGTTAGCCGCCGCAGGTATGGCCACTGCTGAACTAATAACACAAAACGGAATTGAGTTTATAAAGCAACGGTAAAAATCCTGGCCACTTATGTATTGGATAATTAAGGTGATAACCACCGAGGTGACCAGTAAAATAATTAATGCCGAAAAAAACGACTTTTTAATGATACTGTTTTTGTCCTTACTATACCTCAGTTCAAGCGCCCCCTCAAAAACAATAAGCACAAGCCCGAGCGTGCCCAGCGTAGGTAAAATATTGGTGAAATTTATCGCAGTAAAGCTAAAATAATACAGCACCTGTTTTATCCCAATACCCAGGCACATCAATAAAATAACCGAAGGGATTTTGGTCTTCCCGCTAATCAGATCAAACAGATAAGAAAATATTACCAGTCCGCTTAATATGATTAAGGTGGTATACGATGTCATATTCAGCAGTATTGTTCTTAGTAAAGATAGGAATTGAGATTAAGGAATCAAGAGTCAAGAACCGAGACGAGGATTATTATACCTATCTTGGTTCTTGACTCTTGTATCTTGATTCTATCCCTTAGCTATTTTTCATAAAAGCTAAAGTAAGTGCCAAGGCATCTTTCGAAGCCATTTCGTTGAACGAAGGTCTTTCATCGCAGCTAAATGCATGGCCAACAAATGAAATTTTCACGTTCATATAATCCTTACCTGCTTCATCCAAAGCTTTTAAAGTTTTGTTTATAGTTTCATCAGGAATGTGGTCATCCTTTCCACCCCAAAAGAATAAATGCCTGCCGTGCAAGTCTTTCGCTTTGTCTGCAATCTGATCAATACCGCCGCCGTAATATGACACTGCTGCTTTTAATGGCAATACCGCATTCGCTAAAAACGCTACCCTGCCGCCTAAACAATACCCAATACTAAATACTCTGCCGGTATCAACACTGCCTTGTTTGGTTAGCCATTCGTAGCAAGCTTTAAGATCAGCTTCAAGGCCTTCGTTAGTTATTGCTGAGTAATGAGGCATAACCGCCTGAAAGTTATCATAAGGGCCTTCATAATATTTGGGTGCGGTGCGATGGAATATCTCCGGGGCTATCACCACGTAACCATCCTTAGCAAAATGGTTAGCTACATTGCGTATGTGGTAGTTTACGCCAAAAGCCTCCTGTATTAAAATAATAGCTGGTGTACCGGTTTGTAAATTGTCGGGCAAGGCAATATAAGCAGCCATCTCCGAGCCATCGTTTATAGCCAGGTCAACATAGTTTTTTTCGTTTGTCATATTGTAGTGTTTGTATAAAACAAATATATGGGTTTAAACATTTATCAATTTAGCCTGCTGTGTAAATTGTATTTTACAAAGCGGTGAGATTGCAGTAGATGTTACTCCTCATATTTGTACAAAAAGAATATATGGCACATTTGTTTTCCCCTTTAAAAATAAAAAGCATTGAATTTAAAAACCGCATTGTAGTATCGCCGATGTGTGAATATTCTAGCAAAGATGGTTTTGCTAACGATTGGCATCTGGTGCATTTGGGTAGTAGGGCGGTTGGCGGAGCCGGATTAATCATTACCGAAGCTACGGCAATATCCGCAGAGGGCCGTATTACCGCGGGAGATTTAGGTATTTACAAAGATGAGCATATTGAAAAGCTTAAACAGATAACTGATTTTATACATGCCCATGGCGCTATAGCCGGAACACAACTGGCACACGCTGGCCGTAAAGCTAGTCACCAGATCCCTTGGGAGGGTGGCACGCAAATAAAAGCCGATCAGCCCGGTGGTTGGGAATCAATCGGCCCAAGTGCGGTTGCATTTACCGATAGCGAAGACGCTCCACTGGAGATGGATAAAGTCGGAATTGAAAAAGTAAAAGCTGATTTTAAAGCGGCAGCTGCAAGAGCAATTAAAGCAGGTTTTAAAGTAATAGAATTACATGGCGCGCATGGATATTTATTACATGAATTTCTTTCGCCGTTAAGCAACAAGCGTACAGACGAGTATGGCGGCTCATTTGAAAACCGTATCCGATTATTACTGGAAGTTATCACATCAGTTCAGGAAGTTTGGCCCGATGATCTGCCATTGTTTTTAAGGATCTCCGCAACTGACTGGACAGAAGGCGGGTGGACGGGTGATGATTCTGCGGCATTAGCCAAGGTTTTAAAAACAAAAGGTGTTGATTTGATCGATTGCTCAACAGGCGGTAACGTAGCCGACGCCAAAATCCCGGTTGGCCCGGGTTACCAGGTACCATTTTCGGAGCAGGTACGCAAGGCCGATATATTAACGGGTGCGGTAGGTATGATAACCGAACCACTACAGGCCGATAGTATCATCAGGAGTGGTCACGCCGATATGATAATTATTGCCAGGGAGTTTCTGCGCGACCCATATTTTCCGTTACGTGCGGCACATGAGCTTAACCACGAAGTGAAATGGCCGGTACAATATGAGCGTGCCAAATGGCATAAATAAGCTATATCACATAGATATTATCGATATACAACTATCAAACAAAACCGTAATTTTACATCAACAAAAACTAAAAAAACACTACTATGAAACGCACAGCAAAAGCACATTGGAATGGTACCTTAACCGATGGTAAAGGTGAAATAACTACCCAAAGCACTACACTTAATAATACCCAGTATTCGTTTAAAACCCGTTTTCAGGATGGTATAGGTACCAACCCTGAAGAACTGATCGCTGCGGCGCACGCAGGTTGCTTTACTATGGCGGTTGGCGCGGCGTTAACCCAAGCCGGTTTTACTCCGGGTGATTTAAATACCGAAGCAGTCTTAGATCTGGACATGCAGGCGTTAAGCATTACC
The DNA here is from genome assembly GCF_013408825.1 of Mucilaginibacter tundrae. Lineage (GTDB taxonomy): Bacteria > Bacteroidota > Bacteroidia > Sphingobacteriales > Sphingobacteriaceae > Mucilaginibacter. The sequence goes on along the minus strand of NZ_JACCBZ010000002.1, from coordinate 349,914 downwards.
GGCATCCATTTATCATTGGTAGGTTCAACGATCGATGGCGTATCTGAAGATAAATTTAAGGAAATTGCTGAAGGCGCTAAAGCAAATTGTATCATATCAAAGGCTTTGAGTGTGCCAATTACTTTAGATATTCAATACAAATAAATAATAAATTAATTTTTAGAAAAGGCAGGCGGTTTAATACGCCTGCCTTTTTTATTTACCGAAAATTGTAACGGATCGTTCAATTACTTGTCTTAATTTATGTTAAACATATACGCATTTTAATAATTACTGATATATTTATCAAACTAAAACTAAATCTTACTTATATGACCCCAAGACTTATTAAAAGCATTACTTTAAGTATGGCTTTGCTGTTTATTGCGGCCGGTTCATTTGCTCAGTTGCGGCTACCCGCCGGCTATTACTACAAAAAACTACCAAACGGGTTGCAGGTAGTTGTAATAGAAAACAGTAAAGTACCACTGGCAACTGTAGAGATAGCAGTGAAGAACGGATCGTTTACCGAGGATTCGGTTTATAACGGCCTTTCGCACCTATTTGAGCACATGTTTTTTAAAGCGAATAAGGATTATCCTACCCAGGCGCAATTTTTAAAGCGTACCCAGGAGCTAGGCGCGATATGGAATGGGACCACAGGATCGGAACGAGTAAATTATTTTTTTACGTTTGATACCGATAGCCTTTACCAGGGTCTGAAATTCCTGAATGCTGCCATCCGTTTTCCGATATACCGTGTCGAAGACATGAAGAAGGAAAGGGTAGTGGTTGATGGTGAATTTCAGCGTATGGAAAGCAATCCATTTTCGCAACTATACATAGCAGTTAACCAAAAGGTTTGGGGTGATCTGTTTACCCGTAAAAATCCTATTGGTATCCATGAAATAATTAACACCGCCACACCTGAAAAAATGATGGTGATAAAAAACAAATATTACTTTCCTAACAACAGTTTACTTACCATTTGCGGTGATGTTAAGCATGAGCAGGCTTTTGCCATGGCGGAGAAAATATTTGGCGATTGGGAAAGCAGCGGTTTCGATCCGATAACCAAATTCCCGATACCGAAATTTAAGCCTATTTTAAAAACGGACTTATTTGTTAAAGAATCAAGCCTGGCGCGTGTACCATTTGTGATGTATGAGTGGCAGGGCCCATCTTACGAAACTGATTCGGCATCAACCATCGCCGCTGATGTGTTTTCAACTATTGTGGGTTTAAATTCATCAAAATTACAACAAGCTTTAGTTGATAAAGGCCTGGCCAGCAGCGTAAGCGTTGATTATTCAACCAGCAGGTACGTTGGCCCTATTTCAATAAGTGTTGTTCCAAACCCAAACAAGGTTAAAGAATGCTATTATGAGCTGAACAAACAAATAAACATGTGGGGGCAGGCAGATTATTATACAGATGAACAGTTAAAAGATGCTAAGGCGATATTATTGCGTAATGATGAGTATGCTAAAGAAAAGCCATCGTCGTTGCCAGGACAGTTAAGCTATTCGTGGGCAAGTACATCATTAAATTATTATACTGATAATACTGACGATTACCAGAAAGTAACCCGCGAAGACATTAAAAGATATTTGGATACTTATGTTGTAGGTAAACCATTTGTTGGCGGTCTCATCATCAATCCTGAATTGAATAAAACAGTTAACGCTGCTTCGTTTTTCGCGGCGCAATAATTTAAACTTTATCACACATGAAGAAATATATATATAGTTTACTTGCAATAGCGGTAATAGCAAACACGACACCAGCGTTGGCCCAAAAAAAAGCTTATGATTTTATGGTTGACGGGGTAAAGGTAGTGGTACAACCAAGTGGGAATGATATTGTAGAAATACAAACCGTAATAAAAGGGGGCGTGCAAAACTACCCGGCTGAAAAAATGGGTATTGAAGCGATAGCAATGCGTGCCTTAACAGAATGCGGTACTGCTAAGCACGATAAAAATAGTTTTAAAAATGCGTTGGATAAAGTAAGCGCGACGGTTGAAGCATACACCTCAAAGGATTGTTCTGTCATCAGAATGAGCTGTGTAAAGCCGGATTTCGACGCGGTTTGGCCTTTGTACGCCGAAGCAATTGATGAGCCTAAATTTGATACCACCGAATTTTCGCGAATTAAACAGGATGCTATTAATGATCTGCATCAAAATGAATCCTCTCCAGATGCATCTATAGATAAAATGGCGAACAAGGTAGCTTTTGCTGGTCGCAAATATGCTGAGGAGCCACAGGGAACGCCTGATATTATTAATCATCTTACTGCTGCGGAAACCAAGGCTTACTATAACACTATATTAACCAAATCACGCATGTTTATAGTAGTGGTGGGTGATATTGACCAAGCTACAGTAGAGGCAAAGGTTAGAGCCTTGCTAGCGCCATTAAAAAAAGGGGCGCCTTACAATATGCCTGAATCATTTTTTAGGGTGTATAACAACTCCTTTAACGATGAATCAAAAGAACTTGCGACTAATTATGTTGAAGGTGTAACCAGCGGCCCGCAATTAAGCTCGCCTGATTATTATGCTTTCCAAATAGCGATGCGCATTTTCGCCGACAGACATTTTCTTGATGTTCGCACCAATAACGGATTATCATATGCACCACAGGCATGGTTTAGCTCAGGTTCTATATCAGTAGCTAAATTTTCGGTATCAACCACACAGCCTAATAAATACATAGCTGTGTTTGATAAGCTTGTTGACAGCACCAAACGTAATGGTTTTACACCAGCTGAATTAGCTGATATGAAGGTAACCTACCTTACGGGATTCTACTATAAAAACGAAACCAATGCAGCGCAAGCCTCATCAATAGTAGCCAACGAAGTTTTATATAACGATTGGAGGAAATCATTAACGCTGATAGATAACGTTAAAAAAGTTACTCTTGCTGATATCAATAATGCATTTGTAAAATATATTGGCAACATAGTTTGGGTTTACCAGGGCGATACCAAAAAGGTTGATCCTACATTATACAAAAATGGTACTTTACACCAGGGCGATAACCCGGTGAATAATTAACCGGGGTAATATTATCAAAATAAGCAAAAGTGGCTTTAGGAGCCACCATTAAAGTTTAATGTTTTAGTTTTTCAAAACTAAAACTATGTAACAGTATGAAAAAAAAACTACTAACTATTTGCCTAATCATAGCTACAATAACCTCTTTTGCACAAAGCAGCCAGAAATCGACCGTTGCTTTTGGTATAAAAGGTGGGATTAACTTTGCGTCCCTGCTACAAACCGAGGAGGGTTCTTCCAACTCAATTTCGTCGAGCTCGTTAGCATCTTTTCAAGCTGGTATATTTGCGGACTTTAAATTCGGCGATTCATTTTCAGTACAGCCATCATTGCTTTATACAGGAAAAGGCGCTACCGATAAAGAAAATGTATCCTCTGAGGGTTTTAGCGAGAGTTCGAATGTTAAGTTAACCCTTAACTATTTACAATTACCTATTTATGCACTTTATCATAAACCTGTAGGCAATAACGACTTTTTTATCGGCGCTGGCCCATTTATTGCGTATGGGCTTAGCGGAAAAGAAAAAGGTTCAGCAACGGAGACGTTCGAGCAGCCAGTTCCCCCAAATGAAGAAACCACTGTAACCCGAACTAGTGCGATAGATGACAAAGTAAGCTTTGGCGACAGCGACACCAGTGATGTAAAACGCGTTGATTATGGAGTTAGTGCTATAATTGGATTTAAATTTAACAACGGGTTTTTGATCAGCGCGTATTACGATCTGGGTTTAGCTAATATAGCGCCTGCTAGCGATGCGGATATAAAAACTCGTGTGTTTGGGGTATCGGTGGGCTACTCGTTTTAAGAGATATACTAACTCTATCAATGGAGTTGGCTATTTTAACGAAATACGTATTTTACATCAATTAAATAAATAAGCGATTATACCAGTTATGGTTAGAATTTCTTCTGACCATAACTGGCTAATTAGCCTCCTTTTTTGTTTGATGTGTTTTAGGTTTTATCCCAACAAATTTCTCCAGCTCACCATATCGCCGATTATTTTACGCAAGTCATCAGCGGCAACGCGTTCCTGGTCCATTTTATCGCGGTAGCGGATGGTAACGGTGTTATCTTCTAAAGTTTGATGATCTACCGTGATACAGAAAGGTGTGCCAATGGCATCCTGGCGGCGGTAACGTTTACCAATAGCGTCTTTCTCCTCATATTGCAGGTTGAAATCCGTTTTCAGGCTATCCATTATCTCACGAGCCTTTTCAGGCAGACCGTCTTTTTTAGTTAACGGGAATATAGCGGCTTTTACCGGTGCAAGGCAAGGATGTAACCTTAATACGGTACGGCTATCCTGTCTTTCTTCGGTACTCAGGTCTTCTTCCTCAAAAGCGTTGATCATCGTCAATAAAAACATACGGTCTAAACCTATCGAAGTTTCAATCACATAAGGCACATAATTGCCATAAGGCTTGCCGTTCTCATCCAGCTCCGGATCGAAATATTGCATTTTCTTGCCTGAGAATTTCTGATGCTGACTCAAATCAAAATCAGTACGGCTATGGATGCCCTCAACTTCTTTAAAGCCAAACGGGAATTCAAACTCAATATCAAAAGCAGCATCAGCATAATGCGCCAGTTTCACATGCTCATGAAAACGGTATTTATTTACATCGGTACCTAATGCCAAATGCCAGTCGAGACGTGCTTGTTTCCATTTATCAAACCATGCAGCTTGTGTGCCGGGGCGAACAAAAAATTGCATCTCCATTTGTTCAAACTCGCGCATACGGATAATGAATTGCCTCGCGATAACCTCATTACGGAATGCTTTACCTATCTGCGCTATACCAAACGGGATCTTCATCCTGCCTGATTTTTGCACGTTCAGGTAATTTACAAATATACCCTGCGCGGTTTCCGGGCGAAGGTAAACCACATCAGCATCATCAGCTACAGCGCCCATCTGGGTGCTGAACATCAGGTTAAACTGGCGAACATCGGTCCAGTTAACCGTACCGCTTACAGGGCAAGCAATTTTATGTTCGATGATCAGTTCTTTCAGGCGTGGCAGGTCTTCATTTTTAAGCGCCTCGTCCATGTCGTGCTGTAAAGTTTCTGCTTTATCAGTTTGACCGTCTGCATCATATTTAGCTATCTTATCTTCCAAAAGCTGGTCGGCACGATAGCGTTTGTTTGAGTCCTTGTTATCGATCATCGGATCGCTGAAACCATCCACGTGGCCGCTCGCTTTCCAAATTTTCGGGTGCATAAATATGGCACTGTCAATCCCGACAATGTTATCATTCATTTGCACCATGGCTTTCCACCAATACGTCTTGATGTTGTTTTTCAACTCGGCGCCCATCTGCCCGTAGTCGTAAACCGCGCTCAAGCCGTCATATATCTCGCTCGATGGGAATACAAAGCCGTATTCCTTAGCGTGCGCTATTACATTTTTAAAAAGATCTTCAGGTGCATTGCTCATAATAGGGGCAAATATAGTTTTTACTACGGAAGTGCGGAACAGCTTATTTAAAAACATCGGCAAATAGCTTTTCAGTATTCATTAGGCTAAAGCCATTTATAGAAAATTAACTTATCCGTTGGCTGAAGCCAACGGCAATGATTTATGCCGATCAAATCATTGCCGTCCCATTTATGGGGCGGATTTATAAGGAAGCAAAATGGCTTTAGCCGAACATCGGCTTTATTTTAACCGCCATCCCACTCAAACAAAATCCCCACAAAACAAATTACCTATAAAAGTAATTTATCATGCCGCACACCGTAAAAATCATCTCGATATCTCCCGTTACCCACAATGTTAACCGTTACCGCGTCGAAAAACCTAAAGGATTCACTTTCGCACCCGGCCAGGCGACCGATCTCTCCATCAATCAGCCCGATTGGAAGGATAAAAAGAACCCATTTACCTTCACAAGCCTAAACACTGATCCATACCTCGAATTCACTATAAAAAGCTATGCTGACAGTGAAGAAGGCGTTACCAACCACCTAAGCCAACTTAAACCCGGCGATGAATTCATCATCAGCGATGCCTGGGGCGCCATAGAATACAAAGGCGAAGGTTATTTTATTGCCGGCGGTGCCGGGATAACGCCATTCATAGCTATCTTAAGACAATTGTATAAGGATGGCAAGATTGGCGATAACAAGGTTTTCTTCAGCAACAAAACCAGCGAGGATATTATTTTGGCTGATGAACTTAAACTGATGTTAGGCGATAAAGCCATTTTCACCACCACCGATGACAAAAATAAACCCGGCGACCACCGCCGCATCGATGCCGATTTCCTGAAATCAGAGGTTGACGACTTCAAAAAGCACTTCTACGTTTGCGGCCCAGATCCAATGGTCAAAGAAATTTCTGAAACACTCGAAATATTAGGAGCTAAGGCTGATTCAGTTGTTTTTGAGAGATAACTATGGGTGCTGACAAAACACTGTCAGCACTTAATTAAATTTTCCTTCGTAAATTTTGGGGTGCCGATTTGATGAAACCGGGAGCATGATGATAAAATCTTCATTCTCCTGTCTCATATCTCAAATCTAAAATCTATTTTTACCCCATGAGTATCCGTGTTGAATCCTTAACCAAAATTTACGGTAAACAAAAAGCAGTTGACGGCATCTCTTTTTCGGCGCAGCCGGGCGTACTTGGCTTTTTAGGCCCAAATGGAGCAGGTAAATCAACCACCATGAAGATACTTACCTGTTTCATCCCCCAAACCTCCGGCACTGCCAGCGTTTGCGGTTTTGATATAGAAAAGCAATCACTTGATGTTCGTAAGCACATCGGCTACTTGCCCGAGAGTAATTCGCTTTATCTGGACATGTACGTAAAGGAATCTTTAGGATTTATCGCGGGCATCCACAAAATATCATCACCTGAAAAACGCATAGCCCAGGTTATTGAGCAAACTGGTTTAGGCCCTGAACAGCATAAAAAAGTGGGTCAATTATCTAAAGGGTATCGCCAAAGGGTAGGGTTGGCGCAGGCTATTCTGCATGATCCTGAAGTATTAATTTTGGATGAACCAACATCCGGGCTCGATCCAAACCAATTAATTGGCATCCGCCAGCTAATAACCGAACTGGGTAAAACCAAAACCATTGTACTAAGCACTCACATTATGCAGGAGGTTGAGGCCGTGTGTGATAACGTAATTATCATAAATAAAGGAAAAATTGTTGCAAACGACAGTTTGCAAGGTTTGAGGAATAAAAATAAGGATATATCTTTAGAAAATATCTTTATCAACCTAACCAACAATTAATTCCATGCGGAAAATTATTATTTGTATAATCTTAACAATCACGTCATTCCTCATTAAGCAAACAGCAACTGCACAAACAGGAAGTAAAGTTAGCCTAAGCGCGGGATTTGAAGTAGGAACATCGCCTTTTGGCGATAACCGCAATCAAGATAATATTTTTAATCTTGATGCTGGTTTAAATATGAAATTGGAACTGCCTGTTTTACCGGCATTACATTTAACAATAACAGCAGGGTATTTAGATTACGCGGATAATAATCTCAAAACTTCTCGGAATGGAGATGTCATCACAAATTATCATTATTTCCCGGTGAAAGGTGGGCTGCGTTACTATTTGCCAAAATCACTAAGGTTTGTTTATGTAGAGGGTGAAGCTGGTAAGTCTTTCGTTGCAAATAGCCCGGCGCCATCATCCTTCATATATTCTGGCGGGGCTGGTTTAATTGTACCTTTAGGTGGGATGAGCTCTTTTGATTTAAGCGCACTTTATGAACACGGCTATAAAACAAATACTAATTATGATTTCCCAACAATCGGAATAGCTTTTAGATTTGCATACAGGTATCAATTTAAATAATCAATGTACAGTATCCTAAAAAAAGAAATTTCATCCTACCTCAGCTCATTAGTGGCTTATGTTACCATTGGCGTTTTTTTGGTAGTACTCGGTCTTTTTTTATGGGTATTTCCCGATTCAAGCATACTGGATTATGGCTACGCCGGTTTAGATAGTTTATTCAGTACCGCGCCATTCCTGTTCATGTTCCTCGTACCGGCCATTACTATGCGCTCACTGGCCGAGGAACGGCGCGAAGGTACTTTTGAACTATTACTAACCCGCCCGTTAACCGACTGGCAAATTGTCGTCGGCAAATACTTAGCATCGTTACTAATTATTTTATTCTCTTTAGTACCCACACTGGTTTATTATTACTCGGTTTACACATTAGGCAATCCGATAGGTAATATTGATACAGGTGCGGTTATCGGCTCATATATCGGTTTGTTTTTATTAGGTGCATCATTTGCGGCAATCGGTTTATTTGCCTCATCCATCAGCAAAAATCAGATCATTGCCTTTACAATTGCAGTATTCTTATGCTTCTTTTTCTACAGTGGATTCGACTCCATGAGCCAGATACTATCCCTTCAAAACCTAACGCTCGAAAATTTTGGTATTACCGAACATTATCAATCCGTTAGTCGTGGTGTTTTAGATACCCGCGACCTGGCCTATTTTATCATCCTTGCGGGAATATTTTTATGGTTGACGCTGTTCGTGTTACTTAAACAACGCCAAAAAACAGTATTCAATAAGTTTACTTTTGGCTGGATAGGTGTATTAATTGTGTTAGGTATCATATCAGCCGTAGTTTTTACCCGTTTCGATTTTACCAAAGAAAAACGCTACACCATTTCGCCCATTAGCAGGCAGATCATGGGTGGTTTAACTCAACCTATCAAGGTAACGGTCTACCTAAAAGGAGATAACTTTCCCTCATGGGCCAAACGCCTGCAGCACTCTACGCGTGATATGCTAAGCGACCTGCAAGCCTACACCCATGGCAACCTTACGTATGATATTGTCGACCCCATAGCTGATATTAAAAACTTACCCGATACTGCCCAAAAGGCCGTGTATGACTCTTTAGAAGCCAAAGGCATAGTAGGGCAGGGTTACAGCGTCAAAACGGATAACGGCGTATCGCAATTGCTATTATTTCCCGAGGCTTTGGTGCAATACCAGGGCAAACAGATCGTAGTAAACCTGATGCAGTCACGCATTGGTTTATCTGATGATGAAGTGATCAATAACTCCATTCAAAATTTAGAGTATGCTTTCTCCTCAGCCATAAAAAAACTTACCAGCGGCGGCAAACCCGAAATTGGTTTTACCGAAGGCCATAATGAGCTAACCGACCTTCAACTGGAAGACGGAATGAAATCACTATCCGATGGTTTTGATGTAGGCCGGGTCGACTTAAAAACCATCCCGTTTGCCGGCTTAATGACCATCAAATTATTGGTGATCCCAAAACCCGACAAGCCTTTCACAGAACAGGAAAAATATAAGCTCGACCAATACATTATGCGCGGCGGTCGTGTATTATGGACGATAGATCCGGTAAGTGCCGAATTGGATAGTCTCCGTGGTCATGGCGGCGAAGAAATGGCCTTTCCTAAGCAATTAAACTTGGATGATCAGTTATTTACCTACGGCGTTCGCCTGAATTATGATCTGATAGCCGATTTAAATAGCGCCCAGATTCCGTTAACCACCGGTAACGTTGGCGGCCAGGCGCAAATACAAATGGTGCCCTGGTTATTTTACCCGGTGTTAATACCCACATCAAAACATCCGATCGTTAAAAACCTGGATGGTATTCTTAGTCAATTTATCAGCACTATTGATACGTTAACGGTTAAAGGCGTTAACAAAACAATATTGTTAACATCTTCGCCATATAACAAAAAACTAAGCACGCCTAAATTGCTTTCTTTACAAGCGGTTGAGCAAGAACCTGATCCTAAAGAGTTCCAAAGCACGCCAAAAACAGTTGCGGTATTATTAGAAGGTTCATTTCCATCCGACTTCCTCAACAGGCCAATTCCAGAAGGTTTGAACGAAAACATCCCGCAAGTGCCGGTAAGCGAACCCACCAAAATGATTGTCATTAGTGATGGAGATGTATTTAAAAACCAGATAGGGGCGGATGGTTCGCCATATCCTTTAGGCTATGATCACTATACCCAACAAACCTTTGGCAACAAAAATCTATTGCTGAATATTGCTGATTACATGACCGATGATTCAGGCCTTATCGCCCTGCGTACAAAGGAGATACAGATCCGTTTGCTTGACCGCGCCCGTATACGTGCCGAAAAATTGAAATGGCAATTAATTAATACCATTTTGCCTTTGTGTTTAGTGTTAATATTTGCTATTTTTCAACATTATATTCGTAAGCGGAAGTATGCTCGTTAAATTTTATACTTTTGAGTGATAAATTATAATTTATATATGAGATTCATTGTTTCTACTTCAACATTACTCAAGCAATTACAGTCGGTTAGTGGCGCGTTAAGCAACAGTACCGTATTGCCTATATTAGAGAACTTTTTGTTTGAGATAAAAGATGGAAACTTAACCATTTCGGCTACCGACCTGCAAACCAGCATGACCACGTCATTAAGCGTTGAAGCTAAAGAGAACGGCCGTATTGCTATACCATCACGTATTTTATTAGAAACGCTTAAGTCACTGCCCGAGCAACCGGTTACTTTTTCAGTTGATGACAGTACCTTTGCTATCGAAATAAGTGCGGGCGATGGTAAATACAAACTAAGTGGCGAGAATGGTGAGGATTTCCCTAAAATACCTACTGTTGAAAATGCTTCATCCGTAAATCTTCCGGCATCCGTATTAGCTGAGGCGATCAATAAAACAATTTTCGCAGTAAGTAATGATGAATTACGCCCTGCTATGACAGGAGTTTTTTGCCAGCTAACAACGGATTCATTAACCTTTGTAGCTACAGATGCGCATAAGTTAGTCCGTTACCGCCGTAAAGATGCTAAGGCTGCAAGCACAGCATCATTCATATTGCCTAAAAAAGCTTTAACGCTTTTAAAATCAGCGTTACCAACTGATGATATAAACGTATCGGTTGAATATAACAATACCAGCGCTTTCTTTAAATTTGGTAACATCAATATGGTTTGCCGTTTAATTGATGAGCGCTACCCTGATTACGAAGCTGTAATACCTTTAAATAACCCGAATAAACTAAGTATTGACCGCCAGTCCTTTTTAGGTTCACTGAGCCGTGTTGCTATTTACGCCAATAAAACTACGCACCAGGTACGACTTAAAATTAATGGTAGCGAGTTAAACATATCATCAGAAGATATTGACTTTGCAAACGAGGCGCATGAGCGTTTAAGCTGTCAATATGAAGGCGAGGATATGGAGATTGGTTTTAATGCGAGATTTTTAATAGAAATGTTAAAAAATCTTGCCTGTGAAGAAGTATCATTGGAAATGTCGACACCTAACCGTGCCGGCTTATTATTACCGCAAGGCGGAGATGAAAACGAGGATGTATTGATGTTGGTAATGCCGGTAATGCTTAATAGTTACGCTTAAGTTGTAAACTTAAATTATAAATCCAAGAATGAGTCCGGCATAAAAACCGGACTTTTTTGTTCATTAAGATAACAAATACACAGTAATAGCAGTTATATAGCATTTACTTATATGAATTTCAGGATACCAATATTATTGATCATTGTTATGATAGGCTTTTCTGCATGTAAGGGGAAAGACACGGTTCCTCCATCCGATAAAAACCCGCCTGAAGTAATTGTAGTTAATACCACCACCGATACTGTAAATATCTACCAAAACAACGTAAGGCAAAATAACACTTCAAGTATTTATCCCGATGGTGCAACAGGCTATTTACCCTTTTTACGCGGAACACAGAATTTCCAGATCAGGCGTACCGGTACTACGGACGTACTATTCACCAAGGCTGTAGCACTTGATTCAGCAACTAATTATACCTTTTTTGTAGCAGGCACAACCGCCGATAAGTTTTTTACAACGGTTGATCCAATAACAGCTGCATTTGATACTCTTGAGAATAATGGTAGTGTTTTTATTGGCCTAATAAGAATGGTGAATGCTTCTTATAATTCGGGACCACTTAATGTAACTATGAGTACAAACGATACGGTTAATATTAATATCAAAAGCCTGGCTTTTGGTACAACTACGCCATTTATGAAGTTTAATGCATCTCAAAATCAGGAGGTGAAAATTTATTTGTCTAACAGTACCATAGCCCAGCTTGATACCACTATAGCTTTTCAATCAGGATCAATTTATACAATATATACTAAGGGCTCACCAACAGGTACGGGCAACTCCGCTTTTGGCATAGGTATAACCACTAATCAATACATCCCCTTAAATCAATGATCGGCAGCAAAAACAATACTTTAAACGGCATTTTATTGTTGATTATAGCAGCAGTATTTTTAACCCCATATTTATCGTCTTGCGGCAAATCGGGTAATGCAAGCAGTGTGGGATTAAATGTACAATTTGAAGTATTAAACCTTAGCCCCAATATTCAACCGGTTGACTTATATCTTGGATTTATAAAACAGAATACTAATTCCTATTCCTATCCATTTTCTTCCGGATATTTCTACCTTAACTCTATTGACACCCCCCTGCAGATCAGGTCATCAGCAACTACGCTTGCGAGTAGTAACTTTTTCACTATAAATCACCTTGGCTTCCAGGCCAATCATAAATATTCTTTATTTATTACCGGCCTTAATAATATATCAGACACTTCCCAAAGTACTCTAACCACCATATTAACAACAGATGATACGGCAAGTATTCCTCCGGTGGGTTTTGGTAAAATAAGGTTTGTTAACGCCGCTATACAAAGTACTTTGGATGTTACAGCAAATGGTACCCTTGCTTTTTCTGCCGTTAAATTTGCTGCGGTTTCGCCATATGTAATATTACCGGCAGGTAACTATATTTTTCAGGTAACGCAAACAGGTATACCAGGTACCGTCCTTAGTACAGGCTTAGGTTCAACCACTATTCAGGATGGGCATTTGTATACATTATATTCTTATGGTATCCCGCTTCGTACTGATTCATCTGCATTCAATACCGGTTTCATTACAAACAGGTAAGCGCTATTATAATATATATTTATATTTTTGCTGAAAATTAAAAATATTGGAACTCATAAAAAGCGCTATCGACTTTATATTACATATTGATAAGCATCTTGAACACATCAGCAGCTTGTACAATGGCTGGACTTATCTGTTTATTTTCGCTATAATATTTGCTGAAACTGGTTTCGTTGTTACGCCATTTTTACCAGGCGACTCGCTTTTATTTGCTGCTGGCGCTTTAATCGCAAGCGGCAAATCAGGATTGGATATTTTCTATATGGGTATAATTTTAATTGTTGCTGCTTTTGCAGGCAATACACTAAATTATTTACTTGGAGGCTACTTCGGCCCCAAAGTGTTTAAACCCGAAAATAAAATACTTAAATTAGAATACTATACACGTACTAAAGCCTTTTTTGATAAACATGGTGGCAAAGCTGTAATATTCAGCAGGTTTATGCCAATTATTCGTACCATAGCGCCATTTGTTGCAGGGGTTAGTGGCATGCCATTTTTACGCTACACCCTTTACAATATTATTGGCGGCACCTCATGGATCATATTATTCCTGTTCGCAGGTTATGAATTGGGAAATGCGCCTTTTCTGAAAGAACATATTTCACTTATTGGCGTGATTATTATTTTACTTTCTATTGTTCCGCCAATATTCGCGGCTATAAAAAGCAGGAATAAAAAGACTTCTGTATAACTTATTTAGTAACAGCTAACACTTTGCCCGCTTTAAACATAGTCTCTTCCTGCTGTATTTCTTTCTTTTGACCGATGGTAAGCGGTATTGCTATTAGTTTTGTCAGATCCGGTTGCCCGGCATCAACCCAAGCGGAATACCAATAACTACCTACTGACTGTATCGAAGACTGGAACCGCCGCTGCACCATTCCATTCAGCATTTTTTGATAAGCCAGGCTATATTCCGGCGAATAGTCCTGCACTTGTTTGCGACCGTGTTTTGTAAGTACATACTTTTTACCAGTCGGGAAGCTTTTGCTCAGCATTCGCTCAAAACGCAAAACAGAATCAACCTCCGCAAACGAACTGCGGCATATCCTGAATGCCTCTTTAAGCGGATCGTCGATATAATTGGCCTTGCGTAAAAAGTAGTTGTAACGGTCGCCAAATAACTCAGGCAGACGGCTCTCCCATAAGGCATGTATCCCGGTTTGATTAGTCAGTTGTCCGTTATAATTTAAAGTGAGATGTAAAGGTACGTGCGCGTCAGCTACATAATGCCCGAGATTAGCCGAAGCATTTAGTATTTCGGTAGTGTCATGTGCTTTAAAGGCCTTCACCAGCTTATAATAGTTGTATTGAATAGCCCATGGAACAGTGCCATATTTATCCAATGTATCAGCCGTATATTTATGGACGGCGTCGCCCCAGTTTTGCGGAATGTGGCTGAATGGATTTTTGCCGTAGTGGTCGGCATCTAAAAAATGCCGTGGCGCTTCGGTGGAGTCTACATAGCGGCGTTTATCGGCGCTTACAGCATGTTCTGTAATGTATTCAATATTCGCCTTGTAAAAGCCCGACATACCTTTAGGTAGCGTAAAAATGGCCAGTCTGTTAATGCGGTAATGCGCAAAGAAACCCCACGAGGAACACAACACAACCAACATCAATCCGCTTAATAACCTGCCGGCTTGTCTCATTGCCGGTTTGTTATTTTTGCGATTGCTGATATTTATAATGCAATTGTTTAAGCGCTTCTTCGGATGCTTCGTCAGATGATGCGCCATAGCCTGCTACCAGGATGCCTTTTACACCTTCTTTATTCGCAAGGGCGTAAACAGTAGCCTCATCCCCAGGGTCTGATGGGCCTTCGTAGCGATAAACATCAACTATTTCAAACTCATTTGCTGTATAAGCTTTGTCGCCTACTATAAACTGGTTTTCTTTTAGATTGAAATCAAACGTGAAGCCTTGTTCTCTTAATTGCTCAATAGCTTCGGTAACGGTGGCGTAGTGGAACTGCTGTTTCATAAGTGTTGGTAGCTGTTAACGATCTGAATTGTAAAATTATGATTAATTACTTAGATAATTTACTCAAATTAGCCTTTATAACTTCACTAAAATATGGATAGAAGAAAATTTATCAGCTCAGGCACAGTGCTTGTCGCGGGAGTCAGCATTTTACCATCCAGCGTTGTGTTTGGTAGAAATATGCAAAAGGTTAGATTAGGTTATATTGGGGTCGGCCTTCGCGGGCGCAACCATATTGATGAAGGTTTGTTGCGCGATGATGTGGATATTGTAGCCATCTGCGATACCCAGGAACAATCGCTTAAAGAATGTCGCGCCCAGTTTATTAAATCAGGCAAAAAGATGCCGCAAGAGTATACCGGCAGTGTTGATGCATATAAACGATTACTCGACCGTAAAGATATTGATGCTGTTATTATTGCCACTCCATGGCAGTTTCATAA
Source organism: Mucilaginibacter tundrae (assembly GCF_013408825.1). Taxonomy (GTDB): domain Bacteria; phylum Bacteroidota; class Bacteroidia; order Sphingobacteriales; family Sphingobacteriaceae; genus Mucilaginibacter. Next base: position 334,461 of record NZ_JACCBZ010000002.1, on the reverse strand, counting down.
GCAAATGGCTATTGATGCCATGCGCTCAGGTAAATATGTAGGTTGCGAGGTGATTGCCGGTATAACTGCGGAAGATCACTGGGACATTGTAAAAGTACATGAAGAAACCGGGATGCCTTACATGACCTTGGAAAATGTTTGCTACCGCCGGGATGTAATGGCTATTCTAAATATGCAACGTCAACACCTTTTTGGTGAAATGATCCATCTGGAAGGTGGTTATCAGCACAACCTTCGCACGGTGTTATTTAATGATGGACAACATTACTACGGTCACGGTGCCGAATTTGGTCCAAAAGCTATCAGCGAGGCGCAATGGCGTACGCAGTTTAATATTGATCGCAATGCTGATATCTATCCGACACATGGTGTAGGGCCGTTAATGCACTATGCTAATATTAATTACGGTAATAGGTTTACTAGTCTGGTTTCGTTCTCATCAAAAGCGCGGGGTTTGGCAGCCTATGTAGAAGAAATATCGCCCGGCAACCCAAATGCTAAAATAAATTATAAGAATGGCGATGTGATCACCACGATAATCAACTGCGCCAATGGCGAAACCGTAATGCTATCGCACGATACACATTTGCCGAGACCTTATTCGTTAGGTTTTAGGGTGCAGGGCACCAAAGGTTTATGGATGGATGTAAACAATTCCATTTATATTGAAGGTAAATCAAAACAGGACGACGACTGGGATAAAGCTGATGAATGGTTAGATAAGTACGACCATCCACTTTGGAAAAAATATAATAAATACGCTGAAGGTGCTGGTCATGGCGGTATGGATTGGTTTGTATTCAACTCTTTTGTTGAATCAGTTAAACGCAGAGTACAAACGCCAATTGATGTTTATGATTCAGTAACCATGAGTGTAATTACCCCGCTTTCTGAAAAATCCATCGCTGAAGGTAATATGCCACAACAATTCCCCGACTTTACGAAGGGCAAATGGAAGGAGCGGGTAAGTAAGTTTGCTTTAAGTGATGAATATTAAGTTGGCTTTAAGTTAAAAGCATGTTAATAACCCCGAAGTTTTTTGTTAAAAAACGTTTGCATAATTAAATTTATCGTCCTATATTTGCAGTCCTTAAATAAAAGTAGAATAATAAGGCTATACAATGGCAAATCATAAATCATCATTAAAAAGGATCCGCTCTAACGCTGCGAAGCGCTTACGTAACAGGTATCAGGCAAAAACCACTAGGAATGCCATCAAAAAATTAAGAGGCACAACTACAAAAGTTGAAGCAAGTGAACTTTTATCAAAAGTAATCTCAATGCTTGATCGTTTAGCTAAAAAGAATGTTATTCACAAGAATAAGGCTTCAAACAATAAATCAAAGCTTACTAAGTTTGTAAATACCTTAAAGTAAGGAATTTATTTACTTTTATATTAAAAAAGCGATAAGTTTAAACTTATCGCTTTTTTTGTTGTTATAATTTAAGCTTGGTGATAATGTGAACTTGAAAAGTTGTATATTTAAAGTTCAGCTTTTTGCTAAAATAAACCAGCCTCTATCATGACGAAATTTACCGCTATTATTTTATGGCCTGTAGTTTACATCCTGGATGTTCTTAGTTGGTTGTTAGGGTTTCAAGCTTTTAAAGAAGCACGCGATAGTTCTAACAAACTTTTTAAAGGGATCATGCAGCGGAATAAAGGTTTTTTTGAGGCTGGAGATAGCTCAAATTCCCCAATTCTTACCGATAAATAATTTCACGGTTTTTTTAAATTCTCTTAATCAACTATATTCACCGTGATTAAATCGAATTCTCCGAACCATGCCTGTCACTAATTCTTACGAAAATAAAATCAGTATAAAATCCTGGGCCGAAGAAGACCGCCCAAGGGAAAAACTTAGCGGACAAGGCCGCCGTGCCTTAACTGATGCCGAACTGATCGCCATACTCATCGGTTCCGGCAACCGTGACGAATCGGCGGTTGAGTTAAGCAAACGCATCCTGCGCCATTATGATAACGACCTGAATGTGCTGGGCCGCGCCTCCATAGAAGAACTTTCCAAATTTAAAGGCATCGGCGAAGCCAAAGCAATTTCCATCATCGCGGCGCTCGAGATTGGCCGCCGCCGTAATGATACCGAAGAAAAAACGCCCGAGTTAGTGACTTGTAGCAAGGACGCCTATAATTTTTTAAAGCGATTTTTAGTTGATTTGCCGCATGAGGAATTTTGGGTGCTCATGTTAAGCCAAAACTGCAAAATATTGGGCAAGGAATTAATTAGTAAAGGCGGCATCAACGCCACCGTAGCCGACCCAAAAACTATTTTCTCGGCAGCGCTAAGATATTCGGCGGTAAACATCATGCTGACCCATAACCATCCATCAGGAAACCTGAAACCCAGTCAGCAGGATATTGAGCTCACCAAAAAGATTTCTGCCGCAGGCAGGTTGCTGGATATAAAAGTGTTAGATCATTTGATTATTACCGATAGCAGTTATTATAGTTTTGCCGATGAGGGAGTGATTTAATCAAATTAAAATTTCATAAACAACGCTCAAACTATATCGTTACCTTTATAAAACTAAAACAAAACGATCATGATAACTCCAGGAGACGAAATACCATTAGACGATTCATACGATAATGATTCGGAAGATCAGCAAAGCCAGGAAGATATCCATTCCAACGGTTTTGATGAAGAAGATGAGCCTGATTACGCTAATATGGATGATGACGTAGATCCCGCTGAATTGAAACAAGCTTATGATGCATCAGAACCATCTTATACGCTTGATTTTGATGATGAAGATGATCTGGACGACTAATTCATCACACCATTTGTAATTCTGAACGAGTGAAGAATTTGTAAAGTAGTTTACACCGTACAGATTCTTCACTCGTTTAGAATGACAAAGTAGTTTGAATTTCACAATAACCTTTCGCCTTTATCCTTTCAACCTTTCACCTTAAATCCTATCTTTGCCGATTATCATTTCGATATAATGAAGATATCTTATAATTGGCTCAAAGAATTTATTGATACGGATAAAACTCCCGAAGAAATTTCGACTATTTTAACTGGTACAGGGTTAGAAGTGGAGAGTTTGGAAAAAGTACAGGCCATCCCCGGCGGACTTGAGGGTTTGGTTATCGGACATGTGAAAGAATGCGCCGATCATCCCAATTCCGATCATCTGCATATTACCAAAGTTGATGTTGGCACAGGCGAAGACCTGCAAATTGTTTGCGGCGCGGCTAACGTTGCAGCCGGGCAAAAAGTAGTTGTTGCTGTTGTTGGTGCCTACGTACACCCGATGGAAGGTGAGAAATTCAAGATCAACAAATCAAAAATACGTGGCGAGGTTTCCGAAGGTATGATCTGCGCCGAGGATGAAATAAGCCTGGGTACATCACACGAAGGTATTATGGTTTTGGCCGATGATGCTATTCCTGGTACTTTAGCAAAACACTTTTTTAAAGTTAAGGATGATTATTTGTACGAAATGGGTTTAACGCCTAACCGTGCTGATGCTGTTTCGCATTTAGGTACGGCACGTGATATTGCTGCATTCCTAAAAATTAATATTAAAAAGCCTGATGTTTCTGCTTTCAAGGTAGATAATAACAAGCTTAAGGTAGAAGTTATTGTAGAGAACGAACAGGCAGCTCCGCGTTATGCTGGTATAACCATTTCAGGTGTTGAGGTAAAAGAATCACCAAAATGGTTAAGGGAACGTTTGGCCGTTATCGGCGTACGCGCTATCAACAATATTGTAGATGCTACCAATTATGTGCTGCATGATTTAGGTCAGCCGTTACATGCTTTTGATGCTGATAAAATTGCAGGCAGCAAAGTGATCGTTAAAAATTGTGCTGAAGGAACCTTGTTTAAAACATTGGATGATGTAGAGCGCAAACTTTCTGCCGATGACTTGATGATATGCGACGCTGAAAAACCGATGTGTATTGCCGGTGTATTTGGCGGTGCGGATTCAGGTGTTAGCGCATCAACCAAAAATATATTTTTAGAGAGTGCTTACTTCAATTCCGTATCAGTTCGTAAAACTGCTAAACGCCACGGTTTAAAAACCGATGCATCGTTCAGGTTTGAGCGTGGCACTGATCCAAACATGCCAGTATTCGCTTTAAAGCGTGCGGCATTGTTGATACAGGAAATCGCAGGCGGAACTATCTCATCCGATATTTTTGATAACTATCCTGCACCGGTTGCGCCATTTGAAGTTGAAGTAACTTACCGCAATATCGATAGGTTAATAGGACAGACGATCACTCACGAAGAAATTAAAGCCATTTTAGTTGGCTTGGATATCGAAATTGTAAATGAAACTGCCGAAGGACTGTCATTAAAAGTGCCACCTTACCGTGTGGATGTTACCCGTGATGTTGATATTGTTGAAGAGATATTACGCATATATGGTTATAATAATATCCACATCCCAACACAAATCAGGGCGTCGCTAAATACCTCTATCAGGCCGGATAAGGATGCTGTACAAAACCAATTGTCAGATTTGTTAACGGCTAATGGTTTTAATGAGATCATGTCGAACTCATTAACCAAGTCTGATTATTCTGATAATTTGGATGCCGCGGTTAAAATACTGAATCCGTTAAGCAGCGATTTGGATGTAATGCGTCAAACTATGCTGTATTCGGGTTTGGAGGCTGTTGCCTACAACCAAAACAGGCGCGCTGCCGATCTGAAACTTTACGAGTTTGGTAAAGTTTACAGTGTGCAGGAGGAAAAATATATTGAAACCCAACGCTTCAGTATATTTATTACAGGTGCAGATACTGCTGAAGCCTGGAACGAAAAAGCCAAACCGGTTTCTTTTTATAACCTGAAGGCAATTGTTGATGGTATCATTGAAAAATTGAATGTTAAGGATGTTACTGTTGAAGATTCAACTTGTAAAAAGCTTGCTTATGGTTTGCAATACATGCGCGGTAATAAGCAATTGGTTAAATTTGGTTCGGTAGCGCAATCATCGCTTAAGAAAGCCGACGTAAGCAAGGAAGTTTTCTATGCCGACTTTAATTTCGACCTGATTATTAATCTTGCCCGCAAAAACAAGATAGTGTATCAGGAGATCTCAAAATACCCGGCAGTTAGGCGCGATCTTTCCATGCTGATAGATCAAAATGTTTCATTCGGTACATTAAAACAAATCGCCCAAAAATCTGAACGTAAGTTGTTGAAAGAGGTGAATGTATTCGATGTTTACCAGGGTGATAAATTACCTGCAGGCAAAAAATCATACGCGTTAAGCTTTATCATCGAGGATATAGAGAAAACCCTTACCGATAAAACAATTGATGCGATAATGCAGAAATTAATTTATAATTTAGAAAAAGAAGCGGGAGCGGAGATAAGAAAATAGTTTGGTGGGTGGTTCATTATGTTGAATAGGTGAGTAGTTAAACTCAATCAACTTAATCCAACCCAAATCAACTAATCAACCAACAAAATGAGCCAGGTAGCAGAACAATTAAATAAAGTTATTGATAAAACCGAGAGGTTGATTGAACTTTGTGCTGCCTTGCAGGAAGAGAATGACCTGCTGAAATTGGAGAATGATAGCTTTACGGCAGCGCTTAATGCCAGCAAAAATAAGACGAAGGAATTGGAAGAAAAGCTTCGTGTATTGAAGTTGGCAAAATCTTTTTCAGAAACAAATGAAAAAAGTGTTGATATTAAGCAAAAAATTAACGAATTTGTGCAGGAAATAGATAAGTGCATTGTATTGCTGAAAAAGTAGTATAAATAGTGAAAAAGCTCAATGGGAGAAATCTCTATAAAAATAAATATTGCTGACAGAGTTTACCCCTTAAAGGTGAACATGGAGGAGGAAGAAATAATACGTAGGGCAGCTAAGCTGATCAACGACCGCATAAAGGAATATCAGGAGAATTATGCGGTTAGGGATAAACAGGATTTGCTTGCAATGAGTGTGCTGCATTTTGCAACATCATCATTAAAAGCAGAGAAAAAGGTTACTGTAGATGATACAGATGTAGCCGAAAAAGTTTATCAGTTAGATCATTTACTGACTGAGTTTTTCTCGAAGTAATAAACGTTCTTTACATAAAACAGAGCATTTAAGATTTAACCGCAGTTAAATTTTAGGTTTCACTATTAAAAACTTAACGCTTCAATATTCAGCGGATCAAGAGGCATGCGTTATTCGTCGAACATTAACGGTAACCCATGGTCCCAATATCTGTGACGAAGTTTTTCAATACATGATACTTAAAAGTTAGTTGCGGTTTTTTTATTTATATAACCTAAAAGAAGAATGAATTCATCATTATATGTTATCATCGGGCTCCTGATCGGGGTCGGTGTGGGCATCATCGTTGGCCGTTTCCTGTTGCGTAAACTTTTTAAATCGCAGGAAAATCAGGCCCAAAACAAAGCGAAACTTATTTTAAAAGACGCTGAAAACAACGCGGAAATTCTTAAAAAGAACAAACTGCTGGAAGCAAAAGAGCGCTTTTTACAATTAAAAGCGGAGCATGAGCAGGAGTTAAACGCCAAAAACAACGCCTATAACCAACGCGAAAACAATTTTAAACAAAAAGAGCAATCGTTAAATTCTCGTTTAGAAAATCTTACCCGTAAGGAAAATGAGTTAGATAATGTGCGCAAGAACCTGGAAAAACAAACCGATATCGCTGTTAAAAAACAGGAAGAAGTTGAAGTTTTAAAAAATCAGCACGTACAGCAATTGGAAACTATTGCAGGCGTATCTGCCGAAGAAGCACGTAACCAATTGGTTGACAATTTGCGCGAAGAAGCCCGTAGCAAAGCAATGGCGCAAATTAAAGATATTGTTGACGAAGCTAAACTTACAGCAACTAAAGAAGCTAAAAAGATAGTTATCCAAACTATCCAGCGTACCGCTACTGAGGCTGCGATCGAGAATACCGTTTCAATTTTTAATATTGAGAATGATGAGATCAAAGGTAGGATTATTGGTCGTGAAGGCCGTAACATCCGTGCGCTGGAAGCAGCTACCGGTATTGAGATCATTGTGGATGATACCCCGGAAGCTATTATTCTTTCAGGATTTGATCCGGTTAGGCGCGAGATTGCCCGTTTGGCGATGCACCGTTTGGTAACCGATGGTCGTATACACCCGGCACGTATTGAAGAGGTTGTTGCCAAAACTAAAAAGCAAATTGAAGAGGAAATTGTAGAGATAGGTGAGCGTACCGTAATAGACTTAGGTATCACAGGCTTACATCCGGAATTGATCCGTATGGTTGGCCGTATGCGTTACCGTTCGTCTTACGGGCAAAACCTATTGCAGCACTCACGCGAGGTTGCTAACTTCTGCGCTACAATGGCTGCAGAATTAGGCCTTAATGTTAAACTGGCTAAACGTGCAGGTTTACTACATGATATTGGTAAAGTGCCTGATGATAACCCGGAATTGCCGCACGCTATTTTAGGTATGCAATTAGCTGAAAAATATAAGGAACACCCTGAAGTTTGTAACGCTATTGGCGCTCACCATGACGAAATAGAAATGACGTCGATGATATCGCCGATCATACAGGTTTGTGACGCCATTTCAGGCGCAAGGCCGGGTGCAAGGCGCGAAGTTGTTGAAGGTTACATTAAACGCTTAAAGGAGCTTGAGGAGCTTGCTATGTCGTATCCGGGTGTTGAAAAAACATTCGCTATACAGGCGGGTCGTGAGTTACGTGTAGTGGTTGAAAGCGAGAAGATAAGCGATGCTGAATCAGAAGTGTTAGCGGCTGATATCTCTAACCGTATCCAAACTGAAATGACTTATCCTGGTCAAATTAAAGTTACGGTGATCAGGGAAACCAGGTCAGTAGCTTTCGCTAAGTAACAAAGCGTCATTTGATCTTAAAATACTGAACGCCGGAGTGTAAAAACTTCGGCGTTCATCATTCAATAATTAATCTATTCCGCAGTTGTGAGTAAAAAGAAAGTTGAAAAAAAACAATCCGAACCCGAAGTAAAACCCGGCAGTGTAGAATTCTATTTTGACAAATTTGCTGCCACGCACCAAGACCCTGCAAATATTGTTATCCACATTGTATTTATTCCGTTATTGCTTTTTAGCTTATTTGGATTATTATGGGCGATCCCTTTTCCTTACATAAAATTTCTTGGGCAGTATAATGCTGATTTTAACTGGTCGTCGTTTTTATTGGCGTTCAGTATTTATTATTACTTAAAGCTTTCGCCCATTTTAAGCTATTTTATGCTGTTTATTATGCTGGCCTATTACTACATCATCACCCTGCTGGTGCAATGGCAAAAGGCCGGAGGGCTGCAACTGGGAGTTTTGTGTGGGCTGATATTTGTAATATCATGTGCCGCGTTATTTGGTGGATATAAAAAGGAGGGTAAAAAGCTTTCTTTTGAGTATCGATACAAAAATATACTAATAGCGCCTTTGTTTCTGGTGCATTTGGTAATAAAGCGATTTAAGATCAAATATTGAGTTTAATCCAATATCAAATTGTTTACCTTCTCCGTAAGCTCTTCCAAACCAAAAGGTTTTGCTATCACATCATCACAGCCCCAGGCAGATAAATTCTCGCCCTTATTAACATAAGCCGAACAGATGATAACAGGTATATGCCCAAGCTCAGGATGTGTTTTTAACTGTCGGCAAATTTCGAATCCGTTTCGTCCGGTTAAATGGTAGTCCAATATGATCAGGTCCGGTTGGTAATCAAGTGTTAAATTGATTATGTTACTACTATCCAAAGCTACCTTAACTTCGTATTCCTGGTAGGATAAGGCTTCCTGCATTATATCCAAAATGTCTTGGTTATCATCAAGCAATAAGATTCGCTTCTGCATAAATAATTAGGTAAGGGTATGGCTTTATAACGAATTATTGTACCCGTGATTGCCTCGCTTCATAGTTACAACAAACACTTTACAATAAAATGGTAGAAGGCGTAAAGCAAAAAGAGAGTGTTGATTTTCAACACTCTCTTTTTTACAACTTATGCTTTATGCAAGTGGCGTTTAACGCCATCACGATGTGCTTCGCGTATATCTTTCTTCAAATCCTTTTTGTCGGTTGCAGCGGCAGCTTGGGCAGCCTGTGCACCTGTAATGTTACCGGCTTTAACATCAGCCTGTTCTGTAGCTTTAGCTGCTTTCAAATCAGTTTTAGTTACCTCAACCTTTTTTACGTCGGCTTTCTTAACTTCTTTTGTAGCTAATTTTACAGGATGAGCTACACCTTCGCTTTTTAAGGTTTTGGCATCTGTTTTAATGTCTGCCTTGTCGGTTTTTGCAGCGGCAAGGTCGGTTTGGGCAGCTGTTAAATTGCCTTTCTTAATTTCTGCTTTAGCCTCTGCTTTTTTGTTGTCATAAGCGCGAACGTCTTTACGCAGATCTTTCATCTGTGCTTTTTCTGTTGGGGTAGTGGTAGCCGCAGTAGTTGTGGCCAGAGTTGTTGTTTGTGCAAAAGCAGCTGCCGAAAACATTACGGCAAAGGCTAATAATCCAATTTTCTTCATTTTGCTTAAAGTTTATAATGATTGATATATTATTTAAACCTACAGACTATATATTAAATAAATAGTTTAATAATATTAAAAAATATTTTTTGGTTAAACTATTGTATATAATTGCTGTCGATACTAATTATCAACTTAAAATACCCCTTATGCATAACTTATTTTACAAAAAATCTATTATTTTTTTACTTCTAGGTATAAGTGTTAATGCTTATTGTCAAAAAGCAACCGATTCTGCTACAGTAGATACAGTTAAGACATCATCAACTAAAAAGTCCTCATTTAAAATAGGAGCCGATTATTTAAATAATAATGTTTTTATGGGCCGAACAGGCCTTACCACCACACCGCTTATAAGTCCTGATATTAAATACACTTTTAAACCAGGAATATATATATCAGGTGATATGGATATTCTGCCGGATAATAAGAAAAATAAACTTGATGGAGGAAATTTAACAGCTGGTTATGATTTTGATATTACCGATGATTTTTCTGGCGGATTATCATACAGCAAAATGTTCTATAACCCTAACAGCACTTTAATAGGCTCATCAATTACAAATACATTCAGTGCTGATTTTGATTATGAAATAGGTGATATAGTTACACCAAGCGTAAGTGCCAATTACAGTTTAAACAGCGGCGCCAATGCCGATATTTTTATAAATGCGGGTATCTCACATGATTTTATTTTGATAAAACCATTTGCTAATAATGACGATTTTATCATTTCGCCAACTGCAACCGTCAACCTAGGCACGCAAAATTTTTATGATGCTTACATCAAGAAAAAAGTATTCAAAAGTAAAAAAGTGGGTACTGCCGTAGCTACTTTCGAAGCTAATTTAAGCAAATTTGAAACGTTGGATTACGAATTTTCGGTACCGTTAGAATATAAAATAGGGCACTTAATGCTTGAATTTATACCTACCTATGCCATTGTACAAAATGGATTTAAATCTGCAGCGGTAGCTAAAGCAGTGGGTTTATCGAATAACACTTCTGTGTTTTATTTCGAAACAGGATTATCTTTAAAATTTTAGAATGGTACCGAACAGTATCCTTAATTAAAATCATTATATCCAGCTTTGATAATACTTTTAAGGTAAGGGGTAAACTCTTATCTGCTCAATAAGAAGGATTTATATATAAATCTAGATTGTAAGCATAACGGGGCTATCATATCTATAAAGACATACTATAGTGTTGAGAGATAAATTCATGAAGCCTTAAAAAAATTATGATATTCGCACTTTATTCAAATCGAAAAGTTAATTTCTGTTAAATTGTGTTATTGTAATACCGTTTTTTTAAAATAACCTATAAAAATTCTGATATTTACCCCTGCTTTTAAAATCCTTATACATGCAATACAAAAAAATTAATAATTTATTAGGCTGGTTATGTTTTGCGATCGCCTCAATTAGTTATATCATGACGCTGGAACCCTCAGTAAGCTTTTGGGATTGCGGCGAGTTTATTTCCTGCGCATATCGCTTACAGGTAGCACACCAGCCGGGTTACCCGGTGTTTGCTATGCTTGGTAAAGCGTTCTCCTTATTATCAATGGGAAATAATGCTAAAGTGCCATTTTTTACCAATATGGGTTCGGCATTAGCAAGCGGCGCGACTATAATGCTGTTGTTTTGGACGATAACCGCATTAGCAAAAAAACTACTTGCTTACAAGGAAAGCGAAGACACGGATAAATCAAAATTCTACATGATCATGGGAGCTGGTTTGGTGGGTGCCTTAGCATTCGCTTATACCGATACTTTTTGGTTCTCTGCTGTTGAAACCATCGTGTTTGCATGGTCATCATTCTGTACAGCATTAGTGTTTTGGGCCATTTTAAAATGGGATGCCCATGCTGATGAACCGGGTGCCGATAAATGGATCATATTTATCGCCTATGTAATAGGCCTATCAATAGGTATACACTTACTTAACTTGTTAACCATACCTGCGTTAGCATTGGTTTATTACCTGCGCAGGACTAAAAAGATCAACCTAAAAAGCAGCATTTTAGCCATTTTAGCAGGCATAGTAATATTAGTATTTATTCAATACGGTATCAGGAATTACACCGTTGTAGGTGCAGCTTATTTTGATCTGTTTTTTGTAAATACACTGGGCTTCGGTTTCGGAAGCGGCGCAGCAGTATTCCTTATATTGTTAATAGCAGTGTTGGTAGCCGGTATATATTACAGTATTAAATACAAAAAGCCAATGTTAAACCTGGCATTTTTATGTTGTACATTTATTTATTTAGGTTACAGCTCATTCGCTTATATTCCAATCAGGGCAACGGCAAATACCAATTTGGATAATGCACACCCAGATAATGCTTTTACGTTAAACAGTTATTTAAACCGTGAGCAATACGGTGAAACACCTTTACTATACGGGCCTTATTTTGATGCTAAACCTATCGATCAAACTGAAGGTGGAAACATCTACCGTAAAGGAAAAACAAAATATGAGATATCCGGTAAAAAATTAAATACCGTTTATGACCATACAACCATTCTGCCACGTATGTATAGCAGCGAAGGCCAGGATCCGCAGTTCTATAAAGAATGGTTGAGGATACCTGATGGGCAAGCACCTAATTTTGCTGATAATATCAAGTTTATGTTTAGCTGGCAAATATACCAGATGTACTGGCGTTACTTTTTGTGGAACTTTGCAGGGCGTTATAATGATGCTGACGGACAAGCAAATATGGCGGGTATTGATGGTAACTGGACTACCGGAATATTTGATGGCGGCAGACATTTACCGAAATCTGTTATAGGAGGCGATACCAGGGATCCGTTAGCGGGTGTTACATACACGCCATTATTCGCGCTTCCTTTAATTATTGGCTTATTTGGTTTAATATTTCATTTTAATCGTCGTAAAGAAGATGCACTTGTTGTTACCCTACTGTGGTTTTTCACCGGCATTGCAATTGTATTATACGTTAACCAACCATCTATACAACCGCGTGAGCGCGATTACAGTTATGTAGGCTCGTTTTATGCCTTTGCTATCTGGATAGGATTGGGGGTAATTTGTATCGCGGAATTGATACGCAAATTTATAAGTGCTAAAACAGCTGCTTTTACGGCGACAGCAATTTGTTTATTAGCAGGCCCCATAGTGCTGGCTAAAGAAGAATGGAAAGATCATGACCGTTCAACCAAATTGACTCCACATGATATGGCTTATGATTATCTCATATCGTGCCCGCCAAACGCTATCTTGTTTACTTATGGTGATAATGATACTTATTCATTATGGTATGATCAGGAGGTTGAAGGCATCAGGCCGGATGTGCGTATTGTTAATCTTAGCTTATTCTCTGCCGACTGGAATATTAAGCAGATGACCCGCAAGATGAATGATGCCGATGCATTGCCTATTACTATGCCTTTTGAAAAATATGAAGATGGCGTACGCGATGTTATTTATTTTGATGATAGAAAAATCCCTGGTTTTACCGAATTAAGTGAAGTGTTTGATTTTATTACATCAGACAATCCGGCTACAATGGTACAATACCAAAATGGTGATAATGCAAACTATTTGCCAACTAAAAATTTCAAAATCACGATCAATAAAGATGAAGTTATAAAGGATGGTGTAGTACCTGATAGCGACAGAAGCAAGTTGACTGATACCATGAAGTTTAAATACACTTCTAACTACGTGATGAAGGATAATTTGGCCATGTTTGATGTGTTGGCGCATAACCATTGGAAACGCCCTATATGCTTCACCGTAACTGTTGGGCCTGAAAACCTTGTAGGTTTGCAACCTTATTTATATAGGGAGGGCTTTGTTTTCCATCTTATTCCTTTCACTCCTGATACTGCCAATAAAGATCAGATGGGTAAAACGAACGCGATGGTAATGTATAACAACGTAATGAACAAGTTTAAATGGGGCAATTTTAAAACGGCCAAATACCTGGATCATGAATCAACTAATATGTTTTATCCGGTTTTGTTAGAGACATTCCTGGATTTGACCAATGATTTAATAGCTCAAAAACGCCCTGATCTTGCATTAAAGGTTTTGGATAAACTAAATGCAGTATTGCCCGATATTAACCCATTTATTGATGTAAACGTACGTAAGCTATATTTGGCCCAAGCCAGCTACAAAGTGAATAACATAGTAGTGGGAAACAAGCTTACCGAGGATATTGACGATTACCTTACCGATCAGTTGGATTACAATTACTACCAACTGCAAAATAACGGCGATCAATTAGATCCTCGTACTGTAAATATCGGCGTGCAGTTAATTGGTGCTTTAACTGATTTTACTAAAGATGCACACCAAACAGCTTTATACAACAAATTAAATGCGCAGTATAAAGATTACCAGGCTAAGTTTGTTAATGTTTTAAGCAGGCAACAATAAGTTAAATAACAAATGCTACCAAAAAGGCCAATCAATTTGATTGGCCTTTCTTATTTTAACGGTGCCTGCTAAAATATAAATTATTCAATTGGTAAGCTAAAGCTAAATGTCGACCCTTTATTTTCTTCGCTGTTAACCCATATTTTGCCCTTGTGGCGCTGTATAATTTCACTTGCCAGGTATAAGCCAATGCCAAAACCCGAAATGTTTTTAATCTCATCGTTATCAACCCTATAAAAGCGTTGAAATAGTTTTTCCTGATCTTTGAGCTTAATACCTATACCATTATCAGAAACAGAAACCTTAATTTCGTTATCACAGGTTTTAGTAGTTATGCTAATTGTACTATCTTTTGGCGAATACTTTACGGCGTTGCTTAAAAAATTATTGAGCACTTGTCCAATTCTTTCCCGGTCAGCATAAACCATAATTGCACCATCTGCATTAAATATAATTTTATGACTATTGTTAGTCAGTTGGGTTTCGATAATGTTTTCTGCAATTAGTTTGTTAATATCAAAATCCTGCATCTTAATTTGCAGCTTTCCGGACTCCAGGCGTGAAAGATCCAGAAAACCATATATAAGATTGGCCATTTTGTTTACCTGGTTACCTGCTTTTGTAAGGGCATTGGCAATAAACTCATCATCATTGTTATTTAATTTTTTTGCAAGTAGCTGAATATATGCTTTGAGAGAGGTAAGTGGGGTTTTTAATTCATGACTTGCCATTGCAATAAAGTCATTCTTTCTGATCTCGTCACGTTTGCTTTCGGTGATATCCAATATAGTTCCCAGCATGGTTTCAGGATTATTATGATCATCAAAAATAATTGCTCCCTGCGTTCTTATCCAATGTTGCGATTTATCTGGCCATACCACTTTTACTTCATATAAATATTCACCAGAAATTAATGCTTGATGATATGATGGCAGAATAATATTTCTCATGTCTTCTTCTGTTATCTGGCTACGCAATATGTCAATTGTAGGTAATGTACGTGGGCTCAATCCAAATAATTCTGCCATGCCTGCGGAATAAGAAAAAGTACTATCGATCAGGTTGAGCTCCCATGTTGCCAAGCCCGTTGCTTCCAGAGCAAGATTTAAGCGTTTTTCATTTTCTAAAGCTATTTCCTTGGCTTTTACCTCCGCGGTAATATCTACTACAGTATTTAAAATGTAAGCTATTTCGCCATCATCTCCTTTTATCGGTACGTTGCTGCACGACCAATGATGTTCTTCGTAACAGTTGTTTTGTTGATTAAAAATGTCATATCTGTAACGTGGGATATCAATCTTTTCGCCGGTATTAACTACACGGATAAATACATTGTGTGCTTTAATATGCTCATCTACATTTCCACTATCTGGAAATACCTCGCTAAAACCACGGCCTAATATAGCGTCACGAGTGGTATCTGTAAATTCTAAATAACTGTCACTGGCGGCAAGTATGGTAAAGCGCGGAATATCAGCCTTAATTAACAATGAGCCGGGTGATTTTTCAAATATGGTCTGAAAAATATCTTTGGGTAAAATATGCTGTGATTCAGCGGTCATTTTATTTTGGGTAGGGGTATTGTTATCACCTAAGTTACAAAATCTGTATTACACTATTGTTTCGGTGAAATTAATATTACGAAATAATTTATAAAAAAAATGCGCCCAATATTTGAAGCGCATTTACGTAGTATATTGTTTATAACAAATTAGTGACTGATTTTTGTATCTGCGGATTTCACGATCGGCTTATCTAACTTTTTACTTTCTAACGCTAATGCGATAGCGTTATCACGCAACTCTTTAATGTGATCGTGAGAGGCTTTTAGTTCCTTTAAATGGCGGCTTAATATACTTACTATACGCTCATCTTTCCATATAAGTTCTTTATCATCTAACGCATTCCGATAAGCTGCATTAGCCACATCTTCTCCATATTCACAGTCAGATAGTATAGAAACGGTGTCCTTTTTAGCGAATTTAGCTTTAACATCAATCCAAGTGTGATAAAATTTACCTGCGATCGTTGTTCCGCTGGCAGGGTCGCCGCCTAAAACATGCAAATGTTCACTTAAGTCGCCTATATATTTTTTGCTGTCTTCTATGTAATCCGCGAATAGTTTTTTTAACTTTTGTTCTTCAGTGCCCTCAATAGCTTTCTGATAACCCGTTACCCGATCATTATTTATTTTTATCAGATCATTCAATGCTGATATTTGATGTTCAATATGTTGCAAAATTCCCATGGCCGTATTGTTTAGTTATATAAATAACAGTACACGATAATCAATTGTTTTGGCGATTGACGTTATTGGTAGGGAATTGCTATTAAGCTTAAACAAAGGTTACAATGTAAAGAACATGGCAATGGCTGCCGCACCCATAGCAACAAACGTAAACCATATTAAACTATTTGATAACGGGCCGCTTTTATATTCACCCATTATCTTTTCGTTACTGCCAATTTTAGCGATCAAAAATAGCAATGGCACGGCTGCTACACCGTTTAATACTGCAGCATATACCAGTGCTTTAACAGGATCTATCCCCACAAAGTTTATCATTAGCCCAATAAGGGTGGCAATGGTAATAATGCCATAAAAACCATGCGCTTGCTTTAATTTAAAGTTTAAGCTGGCTTTCCAGTTAACTGCTTCCGAAACTGCATAAGCTGCCGAACCTGATAGTACAGGCACCGCCAGCAAACCTAGACCTATTATACCAATAGAAAAGATCAATTTTGATAGAAAACCCGAATTTGGAAATGAATGAACCAAGGGTTCTAAGGCTTTCGCGGCATCTGCCGCAGTATTAATATTATGCACGCCACTATTATGTAAAACGGTTGCTGCAACTACTAGTATGCACCAAGTGGTGATTTCTGAAATGATCATACCGGCATTATTGTCAAGCCTCATACGTTTTATGCGTTGCCAACTCATAACAGGTTTCCCTACTATCATTCTATCTTCTTCTTTTACTTCTTCAACCTCCTGAGACGCCTCCCAAAAAAACATATATGGAGAAATTGTGGTACCTAAAACACCGGTAATAATAAACAGAAATGCAAAACTGAATTCGAAATGAGGTGTAACTGTTGCTTTTAACACCGTTAACCACGGCTGATGTACAATGAATACAGTAATAGGGTAGGCTAACAATGCCAAAGCAAGCCATTTAAGTATTTTAGAATAAACTTTATAATTTGTGAAAATCTCCAGGATTAATATCGTCGCTGTGAAAAACAAAGTGAGGATGACAAATGGAATTGCGGGTATCAATAATTGCGCGGCAGATGCCATAGCGCCAATATCAGCACCTATATTTATGGTGTTTGCGATTACCACCAGGCCAACTACGGCAAATAATACTTTACGGCTATAATGTTGTTTAACAACTGCAGCTATTCCTTTGCCGGTAACTAAACCAATACGCGCACAGGCTTCCTGTACAGCAGTCATGAATGGCAGCATGTACAAGGCTGTCCATAATTGCCCGTAACCAAATTGTGCACCAGTTTGTGAATAAGTGGCGATGCCTGATGGATCATCATCGGCCGCACCGGTAGTTAAGCCAGGGCCTAATAGGGTAAGAAACTTCCAAATTTTTTTGCGAGGATGTTTTTGTGAAGATTTTGCAGTCATTTTGGGGTATAAAATGTATAATATATGGTTAATAAATATACAGTTTACATACCTAAAATGTTTAACTAAAAGTTGCATGGTTTTTTACATCCAATGATATAGTTAAAAGCTATGGATAGATATTTGTTCAAGTGGTTGTTGCATTAACTTTTTGCACATGTTTCTACTCACACCACAATTGAGGAAAATGAACAAGTGTGATAATTATAAATTATAGTTATAGGATAATTTATTATAATTGAATTAATATTCTAAATTGCCAATATGCATAATGTCATGAAGCCATATGTTTTATAATATAGATTTTTTAATTAGTTTGTAATTCAGCAATACAAAAAAGGTATCTGTAATAAACTAATTACAAATATTTTACAAGTAATTAAAAGCTCATTAAAACAATTTAACGCATATAACAATTATTAGCACTTAGTATTAAGGGCTTTGGATCTTATATTATTTATTAACAGGTACCACGTTTATTAAAGTTTATTCCACAATGAGTAAAGCCAAAGAACAAAAGATGAATGAAAAATATCCAACATTACCTAAAACACCTACAGGTATAATTGGGCTTGATGAAATTACAGGTGGTGGGATACCTAAAGGTAGGCCTACATTAGTTTGTGGCGATGCCGGTTGTGGGAAAACCTTAATGTCGCTTGAGTTTATAATCAGAGGAGCTATTGATTTTGATGAGCCCGGCGTGTTTATGGCTTTTGAAGAAAAAACTGAAGAGTTAGCCATGAATGTGGCATCGTTAGGATTTGATTTAGATAAACTACAAAAACAAAAGAAAATAAAGCTTGACCATGTTCATATTGATCGTAGTGAGATCGAAGAAACCGGTGAGTATGATCTTGAGGGTTTATTTATAAGATTAAGTTATGCCATTGATAGCATAGGTGCCAAAAGAGTAGTATTGGATACATTGGAAAACTTATTTTCGGGCTTATCTAACGAGACTGTATTACGTTCTGAATTGCGAAGGTTATTCCATTGGTTAAAAGATAAAGGTGTTACAGCAATAATAACCGGTGAACGTGGTGATGGAAAGTTAACAAGACAGGGCTTAGAAGAATATGTATCCGATTGTGTAATACTGCTTGACCACCGGGTTATTAATCAAATATCAACACGGCGGTTAAGAATTGTGAAATACCGTGGCTCTTTGCATGGCACCAATGAATATCCTTTTTTAATTGATGAGGAAGGAATCTCGGTATTACCTGTGACCTCGTTAAAACTGGAGAAACCGGTCTCGTCAGAAAGAATAACATCAGGAATTCCCGCATTAGATAAGATGTTAGATGGAAGGGGATTTTTTAAAGGCAGTAGCATTTTAGTTTCAGGCACTGCAGGTACTGGTAAAACCAGTATAGCCGCTTATTTTGCTAATCAAACTTGTAGCGAGGGTAAAAAATGTATTTACTTCGCGTTTGAAGAGTCGCCCAACCAAATCATTCGTAATATGCATTCCATCGGAGTAAACCTTCAGCAGTATGTTGATAAAGGCTTGCTAAAGTTTTTTGCATCAAGGCCAACTTTATATGGGCTTGAGATGCACCTAGTGGCAATGTATAAAGTAATCAAAAAGTTTAAGCCTCAATCAATAGTACTTGATCCAATAACTAATTTGATAACAGTAGGCTCCGTAAGTGAGGTTAAATCAATGCTCATCCGTCTGATTGATTTTTTACAGGAGGAACAAATTACTGTAATGTTTACCGCTTTGACTTTAAATACAATTATTAGCGATCAAACTGACGAGGGCGTTTCTTCCTTAGTTGATGCCTGGTTGTTGGTAAGAGATATTGAATATAATGGGGAACGTAACCGGGGCATGTATATCATGAAATCGCGTGGCATGAAACACTCTAATCAGGTACGCGAGTTTGTAATTACAGATAAAGGCCTTGATTTGGTGGATGTTTATCTTGGGCCGGAAGGAGTTTTAACCGGATCAGCAAGAGAAGCACAAATACTACAGGAACAAACAGGAGAAGTACTACGTGATTATGCTTTTGGCCGTAAAGACCGTGAAATATCGCGTAAGCGTAAAGTACTTGAGGCAAAAATATCAAGTCTGCAGACTGAATTTGAATCAATAGAAGAAGAGTTAAATAAAGTATCGCAGGAAGAAGAACTAGTAAAACAAGTTGCTGCAAAAACACGTGCAGAAATTACACAAAGACGTGGCGAAAAAGGTTAATTATAACGATCTGAGTAAATGGCTGAAGAAAAAAAATATGAGTTAAGGTTATATATAGCAGGTAAAACAGCAAAATCTGTTGCCGCTTTACAAAATCTTAAAAAATACTGTGAAGAGCATTTAAAAGGGCAATATAAAATTGAGGTAATAGACCTGTTAGTACAGCCTCAACTTGCCGAAGGTGATCAAATATTTGCTATACCAACCCTGGTAAGAAAAGTACCTGAACCAATAAGAAAAATTATTGGCGATCTGTCAAATGAAGAAAAAGTACTGGTTGGGCTAAATATTAGGCCAGCATAAAATAAAAAAATGGTAGAGCAAGATCCGGATTATGACAATTTAGACGAGCAGCAAAGTTACATTTTACGATTATTTGTAACCGGCGCATCTCCAAACTCTTCACGCGCTATATCTAATTTAAAACAGATATGCGAAACTTATTTAAAAGACAATTATGAACTGGAAATAATAGATGTTTACCAGCAACCCATGATTGCTGAAAGAGAACAGATTATAGTGCTGCCCATGCTTTTAAAAGTTTCCCCGTCGCCTGAACGTAGGTTAATGGGTGATTTATCGGACACTGAGAAAGTATTGATCGGGCTTGGCCTTAAGAAATATTGATAATGGAACGGGCTAAATACACATACGACGAACTTTTAAACCAGAATAATGAGCTCCACATTCAGCTGAATGAAGCTAATGATACTATACATGCAATTCGTACAGGCCAGGTTGATGCGTTTATTGTTCAAGGTGAAAATGGGCATCAGTTATACACACTTAAAACGGCCGATCAAACTTATAGAGTATTCATTGAAAAAATGAATGAGGGGGCGGTTACCCTCAATCGTGAGGGGCTTATCTTGTATAGCAATTCGAGATTTGCAGCTATGATTGGCATGCCGTTGGAAAAAGTACTTGGACTGGCTTTTGAAAGTTTTATCCCTAAGGAATACGAAGAAAAATATACCGAGGTTATTAATAACGGATGGGAAGAGGATTATAAAGAAGAAATATGTCTGCTGACCAATAATGGTGAGATTCCCTGCCTTATATCTTGTAATACTCTTGAACTGGATGAAGGTGTAGCATTAAGCTTAATATTAACTGATCTTACTATTCAGAAGTATAACGAGAAACAACTTAAGCATAAAAATGATCAATTAGAGGTGGCTCAAAATGCAACCAGGAAATTAAATGATGAGTTAGAAGATACTGTAAAGGAACGAACAAATGAACTACTAATAAGCCGCGAACATTTCAGGTTATTGGCGGATAATATCCCTCAAATGACGTGGACAAGTTTACCAAACGGCCAAATAAACTTCTACAACCAACAATGGTTTGAATATACTAAGCTTGATTTTGAACAAACTAAAGATTGGGGTTGGAAATCGGTCGTTCATCCGGATGATTTGCCTTTAACTATCGAAAAATATAATTATGCATTATCTAACGGACAAATATTTGAAGTAGAAAACCGGTATAGAAATGGCGATGGTATTTACCGTTGGCATTTAAACCGGGCCATTCCTCTGAAAAATGATGCTGGCGAAATAGTATTGTGGGTTGGAACTGCCACAGATATTGAAGACCAGAAAAAGGAAATGGAACGTAAAGACGAGTTTATTGGCATAGCGAGCCACGAGTTAAAAACACCATTAACCAGTTTAAAAGGATATTTACAATTAATAGCATCCTATAAGAAAGAAGAATTGCCTGATACCGTTAAAGCATACATTAATAAAGCAAATATTGCCATTAATAAATTACAGCATTTAGTTAATGATTTGTTAGATGTGAGCAAAATACAAGCTGGTCGATTGGAATACAGACTTGATAAAATTGATCTTGCTGGTCTTATAGGTTCTTCAGTTGAAAACGCTGCTCATATTTATCCGGCCATATCATTTCAAAATAATGCCAATAATAGCTATATAATAAATGGCAACCCCGAACGGCTAGAGCAGGTATTAATGAACCTTATTAATAATGCTGTAAAGTATTCTCCACAAAGTGAAAAAATTATTATTAAAACAACTCAAATAGAAAATACCGTCAGGGTGGCTGTAACTGATTTTGGGATAGGTTTGTCCAGCGAGCAGATAGAACGTATTTTTGAACGTTTTTACAGAGTTGAGGATAAAAAATTTATGACCAGCGGTTTAGGCATGGGGCTATATATATCAACAGAGATTATTAATGCTCATAATGGTAAAATTGGTGTTGAAAGCGAGCCCGGTAAAGGATCAACTTTTTATTTTGATTTACCATTAGTCAGCTAGCTTACTTCTTAGTCAGTAGCGCTATTCTAACTCCTAACCCAATTAATATAAATCCGGTTATTTTTTCCTGTATCAGCCATAATTTGGGTTTTTGTTTAAAGAAATTCTTGGCCTTACCTAAAATGAATACTACAATAATAAGTAAAAGCGATCCCTGAAGATCAAACCAAACGCCTAAAGTAAATAGCTGAATTTTAAAATAGGGCGAAGCGGTATCAATAAATTGCGGTAAAAATGATAGAAAAAATATAGCTACTTTAGGATTAAGCGCATTGGTAATTATTCCTTGCTTAAATAATTTCCAATAATCTGATTTAGAAGGGTTTTCGTTTTTCGTGTCGACATTTGGCTTTGTGATGATTGATTTTACGCCCAAATATATCAGATAGCCGGCACCTGCAAATTTAATAATTTCAAATGCGTAGGCTGATTTTGCAATGATAATAGATATACCCAGTACGGCTGCTAAAATATGCACAAAACAACCAACTGATATACCTAGTGCGGAAACTATCCCGGCCCTTGTACCCTGTGATATACTTCTGGATGCTACATACAGCATGTCGTTGCCGGGTGTGAGGTTAAGCAATAGTGAGGCAATAAAAAACAAGTACGGGTGCTGGAAGGTGAACATGCTATTATCTTTAAATTATTAAGCTGTAATTTAAGTAATTTTATAAATCTTTATATATCCATTTATTATCTAAATATGTCATCAATCAGTAACGGAGACGTGTCCTCTAATATTAGTAGTAGTGGCGTTGCTACCATTAGCTTTTATCATCCTGCACAAAACTCACTGCCTTCGGCGCTTTTGGATGAACTTACGACGAAAGTTGAAAGCGCAGGCAGTGATCCAAAAACACGTGTTATTTTATTGAAAAGCGAAGGCGAGCGTACATTTTGTGCAGGTGCCAGTTTTGATGAGTTGTTGCAGATAAAAGATAAAGAAAGCGGGGCCAAATTTTTCTCAGGCTTCGCGAGGGTTATAAATGCTTGTCGTAAATCACCCAAAATTGTTATTGCCCGTGTGCAGGGTAAATCTGTAGGTGGTGGGGTAGGGTTAGCTGCCGGTGCGGATTATTGCCTGGCAACTGAAGCGGCATCGATAAAATTGAGTGAATTGGCTATTGGTATCGGTCCGTTTGTAATATCACCGGCAGTTACCCGTAAAATTGGCTTACCGGCATTTTCTCAGTTGACTATCCGCGCAAGTGATTTTCAAACAGCACAATGGGCTAAAGATAAAGGTTTGTTTAACGAGGTTTATGCAGATATTGCCAGCCTGGATGGAGCGGTTAATGAGCTTGCTGAGAAACTGTCATCTTATCACCCGGAAGCATTAAGCGGGTTAAAACAAATTTTATGGGAAGGCACCGAAAACTGGGATGAGCTGTTAACCCAACGTGCTGCCATTAGCGGGGAACTGGTATTATCTGAATTTACACAACAGGCTTTGCATGGCTTTTTAAGCGGTAAACGCTAATAAATCAATCTGAATATTTAGACACCTATCACAAATGATTTATTGGGTACTGGGGATCATACTAATTATTGGGCTTATCGTTTCGTTGGCTATTTATAAAAGGCAACTCGAAACAAAAAAAAGAATAGCCGCGATAAGAGAAAAATGGGGTAACCCTTATTATAACGACTTGAACTTTAATTTGGCCAGATTATACCTGGACTCCGATGTTGAAAACAATAAAATTACCGGCGATACAGCAAATGACCTCGATCTTGATAATATTTTCGCTTTTATCGACCGCACAAATTCAAAACCGGGGCAGCAATATCTATATAAAAAATTACATGACCCTGAGCTGGATATTGATGTGCTTAAACAGTTAGATAAAGATGTAATATCATTAGGAAAAGACCGTGTTAAGCAAGAAAAGATAGAGCTGCAACTATCCAAACTCAACTCTAAAAATGCTTACTATTTACCCGAATTGTTTGTAAAGGAACAGCAACCATTGTTCACCCCCTTACAAACATCATATATTCAAATCTCGTGGATAGTGATGATTTGCTTAATTGTGATGTTATGTTTGATAACCAGTCAGGTTTATTTTTTGGCTTTAATTGGTTTGGCGCTTGTAAATACCGCCCTCCACTATAAAAATAAGGGTAAAATTGCACAGTACACACATTCGTTACCGCAACTATTGATACTTAACAAAGTTGGCCGGTGGCTGATAATGAATGTTGCCCAACGTGGAAATGAAAATATTTTACATAGCTTGAACAAGCTTGATAAGTTAAAGCGTTCCTTACTTTTTGTAAACTTTCAGAATAATATAAGCGGCGATCCCATTGATGTTTTTGCCGCGATATTCGAGTTTATAAAAACTATCTTTTTGCTGGAATCATTAATGTTTATTACCTCTATTAAAAGGGTAAACAAATCCCGTAAAGAAATTGAGATCATTTATAAATACGTTGCCGAAATTGATATACTGATCTCGATTGATTCGGTGAGAATAGGCTTGCCTTATTATGCTAAGCCTGAATTTTCTGCCAGCGACAGTGATCTAAAGATCACAGAATTATATCATCCATTAGTTGAGAATTGTGTGGCCAATTCCATATTCAGTAGTGTAGATAAGGGAGGCTTGATCACTGGGTCGAACATGTCTGGTAAAACCACTTTTATACGTGCGGTTGCATTAAATACTTTATTGGCCCAAACTATTTACACTTGCTGTGCAAAGGAATACCATGCGCCTTTGCTGGCTATACATACAAGCATACGGGTTAGCGATGATATTGAAGAGCATAAAAGTTATTTCCAGGCGGAGGCTTTGGCTGTGCTGGATATTGTAAACAAATGTGGGATCAATGAGCCTTTCAGGAGCCTGGTGATCATTGATGAGATATTCCGCGGGACAAATACCATTGAGCGTATTGCTGCTGCAAAATCGGTATTATCATATCTTACAACTAACCGAAACTTTGTCTTTGTATCAACTCACGACTTAGAGCTTGCCGAATTGTTGGGGGATGAATATGCGATATATTCCTTCGAAGAATTAGTGAATGATAAACGCCTGGTATTCGACTATAAAATAAAAGAAGGTTTGCTTAAGAATAAAAACGGTATAGCCATACTCCAATCTTTAGGCTATCCGCAATCGGTAGTTGATGATGCTGGTAAGGTAAGCGAACAATTGAGAGAAAAGTATCAATTATAATTATTCGTCCTCGTACAGGCGTAGCCGGTTTCTTAAACCAAGCACATTTTGCTGCATTTGTTCAACCCGATCAAGCAGATGGGTGATGGCTTCAATCCCCGCGACGTTTATTTGCAGGTCATGATGAAGGTGTATCATGCGTTCCAGTTTTTGTAGTTCTGTTTCTGGTATATAGGTAGTTTCGTTAACCGTTGTAATTTGAACCAACCCCGCTTCCTGTAACGAGTTAATAAAAGTGTATTCAACATCATAATACACACAAAAATCATTTGCTGCTATTAAATTTTCTGTTGCCATGTGCTTTGATTATTAAGATTTCGCTAACTCTTCAAATAATTCTTTTTGTTTATCGGTAAGATTGGTGGGTATCTCTATTTCGTAGGTCAAATATAAATCGCCAAACTGGCCTTCTTTTTTGTATACTGGCATACCTTTACCTTTCAGCTTTACTTTTGTTCCGTTTTGAGTTTCGGCAGGAACTTTTAATTTTACTTTACCGGTAAGTGTTTCAGCAGTTATTTCTCCGCCCAACACCGCTGTATATAAATTAAGTTTAATGGTATTATAAAGGTCGTTTCCGCTTCTTTTAAATCTTGGATCGTTGCTCACTGAAAATGCTATAAATAAATCACCTGCCGGGCCGCCGTTAACACCCGGTCCGCCATGGCCGGTAATTTTTATGGTTTGGCCATTTTCTACACCTGCCGGAATAGTTATACGCAGATTTTTGCCGTTAACGGTAATGGTTTGTTTTTGAGTTTCGCTTACATCGCGCAAGCTCAAATTTAGTTCAGCATTATAATCCGGCCCTCGGTATTTAGCCTGCCTGCCGCTGCGGCCACCACCGGCTGCACCACCAAACATCGAATTGAAAAAATCGGAAAAATCTTCGCCTCCGCTACCGCCGCCAAATCCGCCAAAACCTTGCGCGCCGCCATAACTTTGCTGGCGGCTTTGTTGCTGCTGGCGTTGTTGTTCATAAGCTTCGCCATGTTGCCAGTTCTCACCATACTGATCGTATTTTTTACGCTTTTCGGGATCACTCAATACTTCATTAGCTTCATTAAGTTGCTGGAATTTTTTGTGTGCCTCAGTATCGTTGGGATTAAGATCAGGGTGATATTTACGAGCCAGTTTACGGTAAGCACTTTTAATGTCTTTGTCTGATGCTTTTTTATCCAGCCCTAAAATTTTATAATAATCAATAAAAGCCATATAGCTATATAAGTAGTGGTTGGTATATAAACCGCAAAAAGCGCGGCTTAGTTTTAACAGTAAATGTTTATTAACAGATAAATAAAGGTAGCACTTATTGCTGTGAAAAATACAATGCAACTAAGTGTGAAAATATGAGTCTTATCACATATCAGTCGAATATTGTAAAAGCCCCACCCAACCCTCCCCGGAAGGGAAGGCTTTAAAAAAAAACGAAGCTACAGTCTCTCTGCTAACCAGCGGGGGAGATTTAGAGGGAGCTTAGATATTGGGATACAAAGCGGATTGTAAATACGCGGGCAGCTTTCAACGTTCTGCAATTTATAGTGCGCGGCGTATCCCTTTTTAAAGATCAGTAACGCGTGTATGTACACGTTTCACATAGTTGCGAATATCAAGCACTATACCGGCGAATATGTAGAATATCAGCGGGAAACCTACTGCCAGGAATGACGAGTAGATGAAGAAAAGCCTGATTTTATTGATAGATATATTAAAGCGTTGCCCTAAATAAGTGCAAACCCCAAAAGAATATCGTTCAAAAAATGTAAGTATTCGCTGTAACATATCAGGCCAATTTCAATATTTTGTTACCTATACCGCATTGCAGGCACTTTTTAAAGTTACAATAATTATTCTTTAACTCCAATAAAGCCTGCGACTCAAAGGCGTTTTTTACTTTCACCCCTAAAACGTCAAAATCGTTAATAATATTGTTTTCTTCCTTGGGCAAACTCTCTAAAAGTTTCATGCTTCGGCTTATATAATATTCCAATTGCAAATGCTTTCCATAACTAAACAGGAAAACGGCTAAAGTGTTTAATAACAATACATCAACTGATGATTGGCCTAAGTTTTTTGATGATGGTTTGGATGATGCATCAAAGCGATAATGTTCTTCCCAATAGGGGTCTACTTGTATTTCAGTAAACAGATCACGTAACCCTTTTACTTCACGAATATCTAAAATTTTAGAAAACAGGTGATTTGATTTTATGATTAGCGCAGCAAATTGCGCCAGCCTTATAGTCGGGAAATTCTGTGGCCGCATGCGCAAAAATTTCCATAAGTGGTTTTCGATAGGGGTAAGGTTATATTTTTTGCGTAGAAAATCATATTCGGTTTTTAGCTTCTTCGGGTATTCATCTACAACATCCCCCTGCAAAAAACCAGCCTGCCCAAATATCAGCGCTTCAATTTGCAGTGGGTTGTTTTTATGCTTCGCGAGGATGTTTTGAGGTAATGATTTTGCCAGCATTTCAAAAGGCAGGGCATTCGTTTTAAAACCGAAGTTAGCCGCCAAAAACTGGTAAAAAGTTTCCTCCCAGTCGCCACGATTTTGGTCCAGGGCTTTTATCACAGTTTCAGCGCGTTTTTCTAAACGCTCTACCAGCACGCGTGTAAGCCATGTGCCTAAGGTCATATCATCAATAAGTCCAATACTGCCTTCGCAAGGAATGATAGTTTGATTGCCATAAACCAAAGAGTGAAAGCGATTATATAAATCAGGTGATATGCGGTTTTCCAGTTCTAAAGTTGGCAGTTTATTGCCATCGGCTGTTATTACCGGTTCATCATCCCGGTAAACTACATGCAGTATTACGTTTTTGTAAGCTTCGTCGTTGGCGTGGTTATGCTTTCGCCAGTCGGATGAGGGTACATGTATCTCCACATTACCCGCCCAGGTGGTATCGCCAATACGTATCCGGGCATTACTGAAATCAGGGCCTGAATGTGTATTATGGATACCGGCGGAGTAAATATGTATAACTTCACCATCAACAGTTTTCAGGTCTGTGTTATCAAATAACCTGAATTTCCATAGGTAGTGTAAAAAGTCTTCGGTGAAAAGCATTCTATTTCAGTGAATTGATGATAAGTCTTAAGTTTAAGTTTGTTGTAATAAATATATGATTTATAAATGTATTTTTAAAAATTGAAAACCTCTTTTCTCCATCACGCATTATGCAGCAAACAACCGCAGGCCGAATAAAATCAATCATCGGCGGATCGTTAGGCAACCTGGTTGAGTGGTACGACTGGTATGTGTATTCTGCATTTTCGCTGTACTTTGCCCATGCATTTTTTCCATCCGGCAATCAAACCGCCGAATTATTAGATACTGCCGGTGTATTTGCCATAGGCTTTTTAATGCGGCCTATTGGTGGTTGGTTAATGGGGACTTTTGCCGATAAACGGGGACGAAAAACAGCTTTAACCTATTCAGTATTGTTAATGAGTTTAGGTTCATTAATAATAGCGGTGATTCCCGGTTATAAACAAATCGGTATAGCCGCGCCGATTATATTGGTTTTAGCAAGAGTTATTCAAGGCATAAGTGTTGGGGGGGAGTATGGCACCAGCGCCACTTATTTAAGCGAAATCGCCACCAAAAAACATCGGGGATTTTATTCCAGCTTTCAATATGTAACGCTTATTATGGGGCAGTTAATAGCCTTAGGTGTGTTGGTTTTATTGCAAAGGGTATTTTTAACCGAAGCGCAATTGCATGCCTGGGGTTGGAGAATACCTTTTGGCATTGGTGCTTTCCTGGCAATCATTACAATGTATTTAAGAAGGAGCTTGCAGGAGTCGGTGGAGATAACAAAAGATGAGCGCTCTATCGCCAAACGCGGAACTTTGAGCGAGTTATTAAAGCATCCTAAAGCAGTATTAACCGTTATAGGTTTAACATTAGGTGGTACGGTGGCTTTTTACACATTCACCACCTATATGCAAAAGTTTTTAGTGAATACTTCCGGGTTTTCAAAAAGCAGCGCTACATTAATATCAACCCTTACATTGGTGATTTTTATGCTGATACAACCTGTGTTTGGTTTGTTATCAGATAAAATTGGGCGTAAACCTTTATTGATAGCTTTCGGCATTTTAGGTGCAATTACTACGGTACCAATTCTTTATTTTTTGGCAGATACCCGTAATGTGTGGGTAGCTTTTGCTTTAATTATGCTGGCATTGCTTATTGTCAGTGCTTATACCAGTATAAACGCGGTAGTAAAAGCTGAGCTTTTCCCTGCAAATGTAAGGGCATTGGGAGTGGGTTTTCCTTATGCCATCGCGGTATCGCTATTTGGCGGTACTGCTGAATATATAGCCCTGTTGTTTAAGAATGAAGGTCACCAGGGATGGTTTTACTGGTATGTGGCTGGTTGTATATTGGTATCGCTAATTGTTTATGTGAGTATGCTTGATACGCAAAAGCATTCAAAGATTGAAGGTGAATAAACTATAGGATCGGGCTAGCGATATAAGTTTTCCATAAATCATCCAGCGATTTACCGGTTAGCTGTTGCCATGAAGCATCTGTATAAATATGCTTGCGCATTTGATCATCTAAAGATTTTACTGTGTTGGGGTTATAGTTCTTCTCTATCCAAACCAAAAAGCGGGCAGTTACGCGGTATGCATCGGTGTAATTTTGAGTTGGTTTGTAATCAGGTAATTTCCAGTTAGCCGCTTTGTTGTTAATGCCGAATTTATAGCGGGCATAATCGGCAATGCCTTCAGTTAACCAGCCTGGGCCGTTATTATTGCCATAATCCTGTACAATGTGCATAACCTCGTGGGTTATCACATCAATATCTTCCGGATGTTTGTGCATCCAAATATTGCTTATGGTAACCTTTCCGTTATCCGTTTCGGCTACACCTTTGTAGGTGGTGTCAATCACCATCGTAACAGCCTTGAGCGTTTTTTTATTATAAACTTTTGCAAGTTCAGGATATACAATGTAAAAAGTATTTACCATGCGGGCCTGTTCGGCACTATCAAGCGTGGCATCATAATTTATAAAAATAAGTTTATAGCCATGATTATTATAAACCGTAGTTTTTTGGGCGTTTGCGTTGATAACAAAGCATAAGAAGAGCATAAGTATAATGGAGGCAGTTTTCATGGAGGCAATTTAAAAATTATAGTTTAAATAGTGTTTTTTGCTCTGTAATATTATAATGGCTATACATTATAGCTGCTATCTTCATAAAAACATTATTTTTGCGCACTTACATTTATGACCGATACAGAAAAACTTTTTGATCAGGCAGTAGCGTTGTTACAAAAACTGATCTCGATACCATCATTCAGCAAAGAAGAAGATAAAACAGCCGATGCTATTCAGGAATTTATGCAAGACCGTGGTATTAGCATGAATCGTAAATTAAATAATCTTTGGGCCTGGAATAAACACTTCGATCCGGCGAAGCCTACAATTTTATTGAATTCGCATCATGATACGGTAAAACCAAATTCAGGTTATACCCGTGATCCATATGATGCTAAGGTTGAAGATGGTAAACTTTATGGCTTAGGCAGCAATGATGCCGGTGGATGCTTGGTATCGTTAATAGCTACTTTTCTTTATTTTTATGATAAAGAAGATCTAAAATATAATTTCTGTTTAGCTACGACTGCAGAAGAGGAAATCTCCGGCGTAAATGGTTTGGAACTGATTATTCCAGAATTAGGTCAGCTTGATTTTGGCATAGTTGGCGAACCAACCCTTATGCAGTTAGCCATTGCCGAACGCGGTTTAATGGTGTTGGATTGCACTGCGCACGGCAAAGCTGGGCATGCCGCGCGTGAGGAAGGTGAGAATGCTATTTACAATGCCTTAGCAGATATTGAATGGTTTAGAACATTCAAATTTCCTAAAGAATCAGAAGTTTTTGGGCCCATAAAGATGTCGGTTACTATTATTAATGCGGGTTCGCAACACAACGTGGTGCCAGCAAGCTGTGTGTTTACCGTTGATGTGAGGGTAACGGATGCTTATCGCAATGAAGAAGTATTAGAAATTATCCGTCAGCATGTAAAATGCGATGTTAAACCGAGGTCGATCCGTTTAAAACCATCATCAATAGATAAAGAGCATCCGATAGTGCAGGCGGGCATAGCTTTAGGCCGAACAATTTATGGTTCGCCAACTACATCAGATCAATCGTTACTTGATATTCAATCCATTAAAGTTGGACCGGGCGACTCTGCACGCTCTCACACTGCTGATGAGTTTGTTTATGTAAATGAGATTAGGGAAGGGATTGAATTGTATGTGAAAATGCTGGAGCGCATAGTTTAATTGGATACTGAATAGCTTTTTCAAATCAATAAAATATTTATAGCATATTTGTAGCATGAGTAAATTGTGGCAAAAAACTACAAATGTTAATGAACTGGTAGAAAGTTTTACCGTTGGCCGTGACACGGAATTCGACCACCAAATGGCGGCTTTTGATGTGCTGGGATCGCTGGCGCATACCCAAATGCTGGAAAGCATTGGTTTGATGAGCAGCGATGATCTACAATTAGTTCAGCGAGAATTAAAAGCTATTTATAAAGATATTGCGCAAGGTAATTTTACCATAGAGGCTGGAGTTGAGGATGTGCACTCGCAAGTGGAGATGCTGCTTACCCAGCGTATTGGGGATGCAGGTAAAAAAATACACAGCGGCCGCTCACGTAACGACCAGGTTTTGGTTGACCTCAAATTATTTTTCAGGAATGAACTGCAACAGGTAGTTGAGGAAACCCAAATTCTGTTTCGCCAGTTAATTGAACTGAGCGAAAAATATAAAGATGTTCTTTTGCCGGGTTATACCCATTTACAGGTAGCAATGCCATCATCATTCGGCTTATGGTTTGGTGCTTATGCTGAAAGTTTGGGCGACGATCTAGAACTGGTTCTTGCCGCTTATAAGATTACCAATAAAAATCCGTTAGGTTCGGCTGCGGGTTATGGTTCCTCGTTCCCTTTAAACCGTACTTTGACCACCAAACTGTTAGGTTTTGACAGCCTGAATTATAACGTGGTTTACGCGCAAATGGGCCGTGGTAAAACTGAGCGGATCATTGCGCAAGCTTTGTCATCCATCGCGGCTACATTGGCTAAAATGGCTATGGATCAAGCTTTGTATTTGAGTCAGAATTTTGCTTTTGTTAGTTATCCTGATACTTTAACTACCGGCAGCAGTATTATGCCACATAAAAAAAACCCGGATGTTTGGGAAATTATGCGCGGCAAATGTAACCGTATACAGGCGCTGCCGAATGATGTAGCTATGATGACTACCAATCTACCATCAGGTTATCATCGCGAATTGCAGTTGCTTAAGGAATTACTATTTCCTGCTTTTACGGAGTTGAAAAGTTGCCTGCACATGGCGACTTTTATGCTGCAGAACATCACGGTAAAAACGGATATATTGAATGACCCTAAATATGCTTACCTGTTTAGTGTGGAAGAAGTGAACCGCCTTACATTAAGCGGTACACCATTCCGGGATGCTTACAAGCAAGTAGGCTTAGCAATTGAAAAAGGTGAATTTAATCCTGACAAAAAAGTTAACCATACCCACGAAGGCAGCATTGGCAACTTGGGTAACGAATATATTGAGCTAGCATTTAACAAGCTTGTAGATAGCTTTGATTTTGTAAAGGTGAAACAAGCGGTTGAAGAATTAGTGAAATAACATGAACGGTCAAAACAGAGCAGATATTTATCCGGGATTGGAAGTTGATATCATCCTGAAAAAGGATCAGCGTTCAGGAAAGCGTACCCGTGGGTTTGTGAAGGATCTGCTAACGAGTTCTTCGCATCATTCAAGAGGTATTAAGGTAAGGTTGGAGGATGGGCAGGTTGGCCGGGTTATTGAGATCATCGAAGAAGATTAATAAACAATGGCAAATACAATAGTAACTGATAAACGTTTTTTTTACAAAATTGATGCGCACTATCGCTTAATGATAGCGTTGGCAGTTAGCGCGATCGTCTTCTCTGTTTTTTTAAACAGACTTACTATTCCAGAACTGGCCTTGGTTACTTGGATAGCTTGTGCATCTACCATCATTATTCTAAATTGGATCATCATCCTAACTTCTCACCCCAGAGAAGCGAGAAAAATTGCTAAGTTGCAGGATTCTAGTCGGACATTTTTGTTCGCTTTTATAATAACCGCGTCAATAATAAGCCTGATTGCAATTATATTCTTGTTAAAATCACCTAAAGGTATTTCAGAAATAAGTAAAAATAAACATATTTTATTGGCTATTGGGGCGGTTGCGGTGTCATGGTGGCTGGTTCACACCGTTTTTTCCCTAAGATATGCCCATTTATTTTATGATACTGATACCGACGACGGAGGAACTAAAAAGGGTGGAGGACTTGATTTTCCTGATACCAAGGAGCCTGATTTTCTTGATTTTATTTATTTCGGATTTGTTGTTGGGATGACTTTCCAGGTATCTGATGTGCAGATCACCGATAGATATATTCGTCGTCTTTGTTTACTTCACGGGATTATCTCCTTCGCTTTTAATACTGCTATAGTAGCGCTAAGTATTAATGTGATATCGGGTTTGATAACGCAATAGTGAACCAGGATTAAACGGATTTATTTGATTAGCAGGATGCCGGTCTTTTAATCAAGGAATCTGTTAATCCAATAAATCAAGGTTCGGGCAATTAATCAAATAATCCAGGTGCTGGTTTATCCCTGTCAATAAACTTAGGCCTTGGCAATAGCATACCCAATTCCTGGTTTAATTTTTCGACTACGTAATCTGCTAATTCAGGCGAATATCGCTCATCATGCTGGTGCATAAAAAACCAGGCGGATTGCAGGCCCATATCCCGCCATTGTTTTATGCGTTCTACCCATTCATCGCAACGGGCATAATCGGAACGGTGCAGACTGTTACCCACAAAACGGATGAAGGCATGTGGGGTAGGTAATTCCATGTGTACAACATCTCTTCGCCCGGTAGCATCGGTTATTACCGCGCCTATATTTAATTGATGGAACAATTCAAATACTTGCGCGCGCACCGTTGTATCGGCAAACCATTCTTTATGCCTTAATTCTACAAATACAGGTACATCTTTTGGCAGGCTTTCCAAATATGCTTTTAACTCGGGGAAACTTTTAGGGGTATAGTTATCACTTAGCTGCAAAAATAATGGCCCTAACTTATCGCCGAAGGCCATAATGCCTTCATAATAAATTGTGGTTATATCATCCGCGTTTTTTAGGCGACGGATATGGCTGATACTTTGCGAGAATTTAGGGCAGAATTTGAAATTAGGATTACTGTCAGCCTTTTCTTTCCATTTGTTGATGGTGGCTGGCGGATATACATTATAGAATGTGGCATTTAGCTCAATGCAATCAAAATGCTTTACATATTCGTCTAAAAAATTGGCATCCTTTGTTTTGGGTGGATATATTTTACCAACCCATTCCTTGCGGCCCCATTTAGCGCAGCCCACATGAACCTGAAATGGTTTATCACTTTTTGAGGCATTAAGCGTTTTTATCGTTAGCTCGGGGTTAGATGGTAAAGTAAAATCTGCTTCCTCTAATTCTCCCGGTGTTACTCTGCCAAATTCCATATTTATTTTTTACGAAAGTAAATCAATTTTAAACTCTGGAATAACTCTTTTTTTAGATGCCTGCTCATAGGCATAAGCTAATTTAATAATATCAGCTTCCTTATAGGCGGTACTAACAAATGATAAACCAATTGGCAAGCCATGTGCCGCGCCCATAGGTACTGTGATATGCGGGTAACCTGCCATTGCGGCCGGGGTAGAAAAACCAAAACCGTTATCATAATCGCCGTTTACCAGGTCGATAGTGCAGGCAAAGCCATTTGTTGGTGCGATGATGGCATCAAGTTTATTGTCGCCCATGATCTTGTCGATCGCTTTGCGTGTAATGCCGGTTGTTTTAGCAACGGCATCTATATATTCTTTACTGTTTAAATCCCCTTTTGCCTGCGCCTGGTCCATTATCTCCTGTTTAAAGAAAGGCATTGCTTTGGCCTCATTGGCTTTATTAAAGGCCATTACATCAGCCAATGATTTTACTTTTGAGTTGGCAGTGCCCAGATACTTGTTTAGCCCATCTTTAAATTCGTAAAGCAATACAGTAAATTCATCAGTGCCTATTGGCTTTAGCTCCTTCACGAGTTCTACATCAATAATTGTTGCGCCTTTACTTTTTAAAACAGTGATGGCATTTTGCAATAAAGCTTCCATATCAGGGTTTCCAGTAAAGGCGGTTTTCTCGATGCCTAAACGTTTGCCTTGCAGGCCGTTCGCATCTAAAAATTTGGCGTAATCAGGTTGTATTTTACTATTATCTTTTGGTGCATAAGCATCTTCAGGATCAATACCGGCTAATATCCCTAATAAAATCGCCGCGTCGGTAACGGTACGAGCCATAGGCCCGGCAGTATCCTGTGTTTTTGATATGGGGATGATACCTGAACGGCTCAATAAACCTACTGTAGGTTTAATACCTACAATGCCATTTACTGAGGATGGTGAAACTACCGAGCCATCGGTTTCGGTTCCGATCCCTATCACACATAAATTTGCTGACACTGCTGATCCTGTACCCGCACTTGATCCGCTAGGGTTACGATCTAAAATATAAGGGCATTTAGTTTGTCCACCTTTACTGCTCCAACCGCTGCATGCACGGGTGGAACGGAAATTTGCCCATTCGCTTAAGTTAGTTTTACCTAGAATTACAGCACCGGCTTCACGCAGACGATTGATGATAAAGGCATCTTTACCAATATAGTTGTCAACTAAAGCAAGCGAGCCTGCAGTGGTGGCAATTTTATCTTTAGTGTTGATATTGTCTTTTAAAAGCACGGGTATACCATGTAGTGGCCCGCGAATTTTGCCTGATTTACGCTCATTATCCATTGCATCGGCTATGGATAAGACATCGGGATTTAACTCAATAACGGCGTTTAGTTTTGGGCCATTTTTATCAATATTATGTATGCGATCCAAATACAGTTGCGTTATAGCGCGCGATGTATATTTCCCATCTTTCATTTTCTGTTGCAACTCATCAATTGTTGCCTCATTCAATTCAAAATTATATGCTTCGGGTGTGTCCACCGGCTTTTTTTCGGGTACTGCGGTACATCCGTTGATACTTAAAGCGGATAAAGTGATCCCGGCTATAGAGCCTGTTTTAAGGAAATTTCTTCTGTGCATAATAAAGTCGGTGAATTGAACTACAAGAAACAAAATTTTTAACGTAATATGGGTTTACTTTATAAAAATAATGCGAATTTATTTGATAATGTAAAAAGTATTTAGATATTTGTCTAAATATATAAATAATCATTTTGAACTCTATTTTTAAAGCACTTAACGATCCTACGCGACGGGAGATATTGGAACTGTTAAAAGAGAAAGACTTAACAGCGGGAGAGATCGCCGATAAATTCAGTATATCAAAGCCAAGTATATCGCATCATCTTGATCTGTTGAGACAAGCAGGGTTAGTTGAATCAGTAAAAGAGGGGCAGTTTATCTATTACTCCTTAAGTACTACGGTAATGGACGAGATGATAAAGTGGATTATGCAGTTTAAAACTTTAAAATAAAAAATATGAAAAAGTTTTCCTTAGTGGATTTAGTAGCATTAATAGTTGGTTTATTACCGATAGGTTATTTGTTTTATATGTATCCGGCATTGCCGGCCATAGTACCTACGCACTTTGGTATTAATGGTAAGCCAGATAGCTTCGACCCTAAAAGCCAATTAATAGTAATTGAATGTGTTCTTATTGGCATATCGTTTTTAGTATATTTATTAATGAAGTTTATGTCGGCGATAGACCCTAAAAGATATGCCGAGTTTAACCAAAGCAGGTATAATAAATTGGGAATTATTATAGTCATATTTTGCGCGATAATAGCTGTAGTGATTACCTGTGCAGCCGGCCAAAAACACTTTAATGCAGGTAACGTAATATTTGTATTAGCGGGGTTGTTGTTTATATTTATGGGCAACCTGATGTATAATATTAAGCCTAGTTATTTTGTAGGTATACGTACCCCATGGACGCTGGAAAACCCGGATAACTGGCGTGCCACTCATCACCTGGCAGGTAAATTATTTGTTGCAGGTGGGATTATAATAACAATTGCCAGGTTAGCTTTACCATTAGCGGCTGGCATATGCATATTTTTTATCGGCCTTGGTATTATGGTAATTGTGCCGATTGCATATTCTTATATCTATTTTAAAAAGCATCAGCCTAAATAAACATATACTCATGTAATTTGTTGATTTTTGTAACGTTTACTCAACTAAACATCTATCAAAATCATGAATAAAATATATAAAACCGCCTTCACCTTTATCCTTGTTTTAAGTATTAATCTTTCGTTCGGACAGTCAAGCGTTCTCAGGCCGCAGATAGCGGAAATCGCTAAGTCGGCTAAAGGTATTGTGGGGGTATCTGTTTTAGGGTTGGAAGACCGCGACACGGTAAACTATAATGGCAATGCCCGTTTAGTGATGGAAAGCGTGATTAAGCTCCCGGTAGCTATGGCGGTATTGCATTTGGTTGATTCGGGGGTGTTAACACTGAATCAAACAATCCGTATCAAAAAGAAGGACCTGCCTAAAACATATAGCCCGCTACGTGACAAATATCCGGACGGCGATGTTGATGTTTCGATAAATGATTTACTGGGTTACATGGTATCGCAAAGTGATAACGATGCTTGCGATATTTTAATTAAGAAGTTAGGCGGCACTGATCAGGTTGAGGATTACTTGCACATGATTAAGGTTAGAGGCATTAATATTGAAGCATCGGAAGAAGACATGGCTAAAACACCAGAAGCTCAATACACTGATTGGTGCAGACCTAAAGCCATTATACATGTTTTAGATACGTTATATACCGGAAATGTTTTAAAACCTGCCAGCAGGGATTATTTAAATAAATTAATGGTTGAAACTACAACAGGCCCCAAACGAATTAAAGGCTTATTGCCAGTCGGGACAGTTGTCGCGCATAAAACCGGGACGTCGGGAACTAATGATGCCGGCCTGGCACTTGGTACAAACGATGTTGGTGTTATTACTTTACCGAATGGTAAACATGTAGCTATCGCTATATTCATAACCAATTCAACCGCTGATGAAGCCACTCGCGATTTGGTTATCGCAAAAATTGCAAAGGCGGTATATGATAATCAGTTGTTGAAAAAATATAAATAGTTAACTCACCCGACGACGCTTCGCTAGTCGACCTCTCTATCGCTGTGCGACAAAGAGGTGAAAGCAATAATTCAATTCTCTTTTGACCTGGCACAAAGAGGTAAAAATGCAAATCCAAATTTCCCTCTTTGCCGCTTGCGGTGGAGAGGGTGGTCGAGCGCAGCAAGACCGGGTGAGTACTCTGCGACATCGACTCACCCAGCTACGCTACGCTCGCTGACCTCTCTATTGCTGCGCAACAAAGAGGTGGAAAACTTTAAATCCAATTTTCCTTTATGCTTCGACACAAAGAGCTGAAAAAATATTTTATTATTTTTAGCTGTGCAATCTATAACTGAATTATGCCGCGAATTAAGGCAGCGGGAAACTCCTGCTGAAAAAATTCTTTGGTACCATATCAGGAACCGTAAATTATTCGATCATAAATTTTTACGGCAATATCCGATTAGTGCAAAATCAACATTTGATGAAGATTTATATTTTATCCCTGATTTCTATTGTGCTAAAGCTAAATTGGTTATTGAAGCCGATGGCTCGATTCATCAATTAAAAAAAGAATACGATAAAAATCGTGACGAGGTATTAGGCTTGTTGGGACTAACCATCTTAAGGTTTGAGAATAGGCAGATATTGACAGATATACGAGCTGTGTTGACAGAAATAAGTAAGCATTTGTAAGTTTACTTTGTACGTCGTTTACTCACCCGACTACGCTGCGCTGATCGACCTCTCTATCGCTGTGCGACAAAGAGGTGAAAAAAATATCTCACTATTTTAAAATCTCGTTAGCTAATTTCTTTGTGCCGTCAACTTTGTTGGTGTAGGTTAAGCCTAATATCTGGTTAATCATTGGGAAAATATCCACGTTGTTAAAAGCCGGGATAATTAAACCGTTTTTAAATGCTGGTCCCCAGGCATAAAAAGTGGCGTGCATATCTTTAACTACAGTAGCGTCATAACCATGCCAGCCCGGATCCATTTTCCTGTGATACAGGTCGAATACTTTTGGCCAATTTGGTATCAGTAAAATATCGCCTATGCGGTTATGCCAGTCGTCTTTTGCGCCGTAGTGCAGTTTTTCGGGTACATTTGTTTTTAAGTAGACGGCATAATCAGCCGTTTTGTTCCTTAAAAGGTCGTCGTAAGTAGCTTGAATATATTTAGGGTCTTTTGCATATAACTCAACTAATAACCCATCGCCCGAAACAATAAACTTTGAAGTGTCAATACCCGCGGGTGTCTCTATCGGGTGTTCGGTATCGGCTTTAGTCATGCCGTGATCCGATACAAATACGTAGTTTACGTTTAACCCGCTGGTTTTAACAGCCTTGGTTAACTCATATACCGATGAATCAATCAAACGTACAGCGTCGGCAACTTCGCGCGAATCCGGGCCATGTTTATGCCCTTCGTGATCGACCTGCGGAAAATAGAAGGTGATGATATGCGGGCGTTTATCAGCCGGCATATCTAACCAGTTCACTACGGTTTGTATACGATCATGCATTTCTATTTTCTCATTATACTTGTAGTAATAAGTTGGGCGTACACCCTGCACCTCAGCTTCTGATCCAACCCAATAAAAGCTTGCAGATAACATTTTTTGCTGCTCCGCTAATACCCAAATAGGTGTCCCGCCATTGTACCAGATGGCATCAGTACCGGTTTTGCCTTTATAAGAAAAGAATGATTTGGTATCGGCATCGTAAAAAGAATTATTTACCAAGCCCTCGTGCGAAGGATATAGGCCCGTTACAATAGAATAGTGATTAGGAAAAGTTACTGAAGGATAGGATGGTAACATTGATTCTGCCTGAACGCCTGATTTTGCTAAAGCGAGTAAATGCTCCGCATGATATTTTTGCGCGTAGTCCCAGCGGAATCCATCCGCTGAAATTAATATTACATAAGGTTTTTGTTCTTGCTCAGGGTCATTTGTGCGTCCGGCAATAATCTTTTGTGAGGTGTCGACCTGGCCAAAGCTGGTTAAGCCGATTAAACAGAAAAACAAAAATGATAAAAAATATTTCATGAGCGTTCAGTTAACAATCCAAATTTATATAAATAAGATTATGGAACTGTTAAACCATGTGAACTTTGTGTGATTTTAACTTTATGTGATAGTATTTTTACAACATCGATCTTCGCTCCAGAAAATACCCTATCTTGTTTTACCAATTATGAAACGAGCAGCATTTATTTTCCTGATAGTTATTTGTGCAAACAGTTTACTATCGGCACAAAGTCCCGTAGCGCGAAATGGCGAGTTAAGTGTAAAAAATGGCCAGGTAGTTAATCAATATGGTTTACCACCAGAATTGCGGGGGCTTAGTTTTTCCTGGAGCATTTGGCAGGGCAGAAAATATTATAATACCGATGTTGTTGACTGGATAAGTAAAGACTTTAAAGTATCGCTTATTAGAGCAGCCATGGCGGTACAACCCGAACACGGCTATCTGGAAGAGCCTGATTCGCAAAAACAACTTATTGTAAATGTGGTTAATGAAGCCATTAAGAAAGGAATTTATGTATTGATAGATTGGCATGACCACAACGGTTATCTACATGTGCCTCAATCAAAAGCATTTTTCGCGGAGATGGCACAAAAATATAGAGGCGTACCGAATGTAATTTATGAAATTTGGAACGAACCGGAACGTGTAAGCTGGGATACGGTGAAAAATTATGCGGTACAAGTGATCGCTGAAATACGCAAATATGATCCGGATAATTTAATTGTTGTAGGCAGTCCGCATTGGGATCAGGATGTAGATGTTGCAGCAGCAAATCCTATTACAGGATTTAAGAACATTGCTTATTCTTTTCATTTTTATGCAAGTGACCCAAATCACCAGGATCAATTAAGGGCCAAAGGAGACAAGGCTATACAACTAGGTTTACCATTGTTAATTACGGAGTGGGGTGTTGGCGAAGCAAGTGGCAACGGTGTATTTGATATTGCTGAGAACGAAACCTGGATAAAGTGGATGGGAGCGCACAAATTAAGCTGGGTAAACTGGAATATCACCGACAAAGATGAAACTACCGCATTGCTGAAACCCGGAGCATCACCCAATGGCGGCTGGACAGCAGATGAGCTAACGCCGGATGGTGTTTACGTACGGAAATTATTAAGGGCCTTGAATAAATAATATGGCTTTAAAAGCCGCTTAGTTTTAACCAAGTTTGAAACAGACCTGTCCAGCTATCGCTTGCCAGGTTTTGTTTTTTCATGCCGAAACCGTGGCCGCCGTTTAAAAATAGGTGCAACTCGGCAGGATGTTTGGCTGCTATCCACGTGCTATAAAGCTGAACACTATATACAGATGAGCCATCATCGCTGGCAGCCGCTAAAAACATTGGCGGTGCATCGGCAGGAACGTTAACCTGCATTTGGGGTGGAAAATAAGCGTATATCGGAGCGACAAAATCAGGCCGGTTT
Source organism: Mucilaginibacter tundrae (assembly GCF_013408825.1). Taxonomy (GTDB): domain Bacteria; phylum Bacteroidota; class Bacteroidia; order Sphingobacteriales; family Sphingobacteriaceae; genus Mucilaginibacter. The sequence continues at coordinate 292,487 of NZ_JACCBZ010000002.1, read as the reverse complement.
TGCGGGGTAAAACCGTACGCGGTTGAAGCAGCAATAGTACCGCCGGCGGAAAAGCCTATTATGCCAATACGATCTGGTGAAATCCCGTATTCGGCAGCATGGCTGCGTACATAAGCTATTGCCGCACGGCCATCAGCTACAGCTAATGGTGCAACTGGTGCTTGTTCCTGCAATACGGTGTTAGCTTTCATTTTAGCCAGCATTTCTTTGTAAGGATCGGGGCCTAATGTGTGCATTAATCTGTATTCTAATAAAAATGCGGTTATACCATGTTTTTGTAGCCATTTGCCAACTTCATAACCTTCGTGGTTTATAGATAAGGTTTGTAAACCACCGCCGGGGCAAATGATTACAGCGGTACCTGTATTCGCGACTGTACTATCAGGCAGATAAACAGTAAGGGTAGGGTGGCTTACGTTGTAAACTACGTTGCTATGGTATACATTATCCGCGCTTTCAGATTGGTTCCACGTCCAATTTTCGGAACCCGGAGCTGCACCATTATATAGTTGAATTATCTTTTGCTGAGCATTGGCAACAAATGCAACTAATAGAAATAATGGAAGTAAAAATTTCTTATTCATATATTGTAGGTTGCTTAATAAATATTAAAACTTTAAAGCTCAATTATAGTATAAATATAAAATTGCTTAGTGAATATTAAGTGGTTATGTGATTAAACTTTTACATAAATTAGATAGTCATAAGGGTGGTGCATATAATAAATATATTTACCTTCATATTATGATACCCCTAAAAGCCATATTTGATGTTAAAGTTTTCGCTTTTTTGGCGACAATACTAACACTTCAAGCCTGTAGCCATCCAAAGAAGGTTTATGAAAGCAGTTGCGATGATGATCGCACGTTTAAACAGATAAGCTTTAAGAATTTAGTTGACAGCTTTGCAAACTACGATAATCAGTACGTGCAGGTAAAAGGCAAGTATGAGCAGGAAAAGGATATATCGGTATTAATTGATGATAGCCTAGTAAGTAAAGGAAATAAAAGAGTGATCTTGGTGGATTTTAGCCAGGATTGCCCTTTATTTTTAAAAGCAACCAGAACCGGTTTTTTTGATTATGATGCTAATAACGGGCAGCTTACTCCTGTTAATAATAAAACGATAATTATTAGAGGGAAGATAAATTGTCGTAATAAAGGCCATCTAAATGCTTATAAAGGTACAATTGAGCATATTAGTTATGTTAGCCTTTGATATTTTGGAGCAGATCAAGCTTTAAGCCATCATAAGCAAACTCAATACCATAAGGTAAATCAGCCGACATTGTTTTATGCAAGCCAAGCCGGTGGCTGATGTGTGTCAAATACGTTTTTTCAGCACCTATTAATTGTGCAAAAGTGATGGCTTCATCCAGTGTAAAGTGCGAAATATGGCTTTGTGTTTGCAGCGCGTTTATTACCAGGGTTTTGGTGCCCTTTATTTTTTCTATTTCACTTTCAGCTACTGTTTTAGCATCGGTTATATAAGTAAAATCATTTATGCGGAAGCCGAGTACCGGTAGCTTATAATGCATCACCTCAACAGGTATCAAATGCAATGATCCAATATCAAACGGCGTTAAATCAATTGTATGCATATTGATCTGCGGGATACCCGGATATTTGAATTCGGCGAAAATGTATGAGAATTCACGTTTTAAAGCCTCTTGCACACGGCCGGTAGCATAAACATCTATTGACGTATTTTGGCGGTAATTAAAGGCACGAATATCATCCATGCCGGCTACATGGTCTTTATGCTCATGGGTAAAAACTATGGCATCAAGTTTCTTAACGTTTTCGCGCAGCATCTGATAACGAAAATCCGGCCCCGAATCAATAACCACCGTTTTATCACCAGTCTCGATTAAGATTGAAGAACGCAGGCGTTTATCATGCGGATCAGCTGAGGTACAAACCTCGCAATCGCATGCAATAACAGGTACGCCCTGTGAAGTGCCGGTGCCTAAAAAAGTAATGGTCACAGTTGCAGGTTAGTTTGTTTTAGTTGCTGCAAAAATGCAACCTGTTTTTCATCTAAAAGTTTATAATCAATTTCCAGTTCGCGTGCCAGTTCGGTTATGGAGTTTATCCTGCTTTCGAGGTTAGAGAATTTATTGATCACAATTACCTTACTGTTTTGCAGCAGGCAGGCATTGGTTTTAAAATTTCCCTTCTCATACCTTACCTTATAGCCTGCTGTTTTTAACAGCATTTCCAGTTTTTCAAGAGTATGGTTGGTGAGGGATAGCATTATTCAAATTTACGATTCGGGATTGAATTTAACTATGCCCAAACTAATCTAAAAATAAAATTTACTACCTCAAATCAACCACTTCAACACCGGGATGTGCCTTAGTATCGAAAGTAAAGGTGCTTTCAGGAACTTGTACATTAGGTATAAATGTTTTGATGGTATAGCTGTATTTATTACCTGATTTATCGAAAATTAGCGCGCTATAAATTTGTTTCTTTGTTTTGTCGATCATCAGCCTGATCTTGAAAAAAGACTTGTCGATGTCTTCAGGCGTAAGGTCGATGATTTGGTAAACGCGGCCTTTTAAGGTTTCGCTACCGGTGTAAATGTATTTGTAGCCCTTCTCGTACATGGTAAAGATCTGTGCCGGATTAAAGCTCTCGCCTGCGTTGTCAACCTTGTTTAATTGAACTTCTTTATCTTTTTTGGTGTAAGTCCACTGGTTTTTGCCATCGGTTATGATCTCCTGTTCAACCAGATTTTTGGCAGTAGGATCCTGACTGTAAAGGCTTAGCTTGTATTTGTTTGTTTTGGATTGAACAACAATAGTTCCTTCTTGTGTAATGGTTGTTTGTGACTGTGGGTTATCAATCACAAAAGTAAAATCACTCTTTACAATATTATAGGCTTTGTATTTAGCGCTAACCTGGTTTAAAATAACTTTCGCTTCGGCGTCTTTTTGGGCAAATGCAGTAGCATTTATTCCTAGAACTAATAATAAGTATAAAGTGATTCTTTTCATTTTTGGGTGGATGTATTTGCTAAATATACAGTTTAGAGGGTTAGATGTTTGTAAGGTTTAATGTCCTTTGTCATTCTGAGCGTAGCGAAGAATCTGTACTCACGTAAACTACTTTACAGATTCTTCGCTGCGCTCAGAATGACAAACTGGGGAAATCTTACACTTTCGGTTTGTCTAACGTCTCCAAATATCTTTCCAAACTATACTCATCAGGGTATAACACCTCGCGTGCTTTGCTTCCTTCAAATGGGCCAACTATGCCTGCGGCTTCCAGTTGATCAATGATACGGCCGGCACGATTATAACCCAGTTTCATTTTACGTTGGATGAGTGATGTTGAACCCTGCTGATGCATCACGATCAACCTGGCAGCATCTTCAAACATGGGATCGCGGTTATCCGGGTCATATTCTTTGGAGCTGCTGCTTGCTTCGCCTTCGCCAACATACTCAGGCAGGTGCATGGCACTTGGGTAGCCTTGCTGGCTACCAATAAAGTCGGAGATCCGCTCTACTTCCGGTGTATCCACAAATGCGCACTGCAGGCGTATCAAGTCGCTGCCGGTAGACATCAGCATGTCACCCCGGCCAATCAATTGGTCGGCACCACCAGCATCTAATATTGTACGTGAATCTATCTTAGACAATACCCTAAATGCCAGACGTGCAGGGAAGTTAGCCTTAATAGTACCGGTAATTACGTTTACTGATGGCCTTTGTGTGGCAATAACCAAGTGAATACCCACCGCACGGGCTAACTGCGCTATACGGGCAATCGGCATTTCTACCTCTTTACCCGCAGTCATCATTAAATCGGCAAACTCATCAATAATTAGTACGATGAATGGCAGGTAACGATGCTTTTCCGGGTCGCTAATTTTACGGCTTACATATTTAGCGTTGTATTCTTTCAGATTACGTACCTGTGCATCTTTTAACAGGTCATATCGCTGATCCATCTCGATACATAAAGAATTAAGCGTATTTACCACTTTTTTGGTATCGGTGATGATCGCATCAGCTTCATCCGGCAATTTTGCCAGGAAATGCCTTTCTATTTTGCGGAACAGGGTTAACTCCACCTTTTTAGGATCGACCAAAACAAACTTTAACTCTGCGGGGTGTTTTTTGTAAAGTAGTGAAACCAGGATGGCATTGATACCCACCGATTTACCCTGACCGGTAGCGCCTGCAACAAGTAAGTGAGGCATCTTTGCCAAATCAGCAATAAACACCTCATTAGATATAGTTTTGCCTAAAGCGATAGGTAGATCCATGGTATTATTCTGCCACTTTTCAGTTGACAAAACGGAACGCATGGAAACCATTTCGGGGTTTTGATTAGGCACTTCGATACCAATAGTTCCTTTACCCGGCATAGGGGCAATGATACGGATACCTAAAGCGGCAAGACTCAGAGCGATATCATCTTCGAGATTTTTGATCTTGGAAATGCGCACACCGGGAGCGGGGATGATCTCATACAAAGTAACTGTTGGCCCAATGGTCGCTTTGATCTTATCAATTTCAATGTTGTAATGATTCAGTGTTTCAACAATTTTATTTTTGTTGGCTTCCAGTTCATCGGAGTTTACAGAGATCTTGTTTGAACCGTAGTTTTCTAATAGATCGAGCGTTGGGTATTTGTATTTAGCCAGATCAAGTTTTGGATCATACGCGCCAAACTGGGCTACCAGATCTTTTGCCTTATCATCATCACTTTTTTCGATGTTGAGTATGGGCATTGGCCTGTCAACCGCTACGGTTAACGGTATCTCGCTTTCAAACTCCGGTTCATGAGCATTTGCCGGATCGGGCGTTAATATAACGGGTTCATGAAATATCGGATTTTGAACCATTGGTTCAACCGCCTTAGCAATATTGGTGGCGCGATTTGTATTTCGTGGCCATTCCACAGGTAGTGACGGTTCTTCTTCTTCTAATAATTCAATAGGGTCAGCCGGGAGGACGTCCACAGCAGCCCCCTCTAAATCTCCCACGGTTGGGGAGACTTTTATTTTTCTTTCAGGGAATTTAAAATCAATGTTGTAGGCGATGATCAATACAGTTAGCGCGGCAAATATCAAAATACCGCCAGTGCCTGTTTGCCCGATTTGCGCATCCAGTAAAATGTTTGTCCAGTAACCAAAGCCACCTTCCAACATGTGGGGGTAATCGCCGATAAAAGCATGAATGAACCCAATGAAAACTGAAAGAAAAATAATGCAGAAAAATGAATAAGCAAGTGTTTTAGGGATAGAGAAAAGCTTTACCTTAAATAGCATGCGGTAACCTATCACAAAAAATACAAATACAAAAATAAAGGATGCAATGCCAAACCACTCGTAAATAAACTGATCGGATAGTAATGCGCCGAATTTGCCCATCCAGTTTTCTACTACAGGGCTTTTTATGCCATTGTCCTGCAGCTCTTGTGTGGTTTTAAGCAGGTTATGCCAGCCGCCATTGGCAGGTGAAACGTAGCTTTGATCCTGTTGCCAGGTGAAAAGATAAGAGGTGAATGCAACCAGGAAAAAGATAGTTAGAATAAGAAAAAACAAGCCCACAATTTTTACCAATCGCCCATTATTAAGGTCGAAGGTTGGCATCTTAGCCGCTTTAGGCCTTGCATACTTTTCCTTCTCGCTTTTTGCGCTTTGGCGAGGCTCGTTATCTTCTTTAAAACTATTTGATTTGAACTGATTTCCTTTTACCGGCATCCCTGTATACAGCGTTTAGCTTACAAATATAAAGTTAATAGATTAAACTTATTTGGCGCTAAATTTTTAATTTTTACTTATTTGGAACTAAGATGTTTATTCTGCGTACAACGGATATAGATTCTAAATGCAATAAATATTAATTGTATTGATAACAAAAAGATCAGAATAAGGATGAATCAGAATCAACTTGAACAATACATTACAACAGGCGATTTAGCGGGGTTAAACAATTTATTAACTCAAAACCCCACGCTCGCGAAAACAGCAACCAGTCATCATGTATCGCCAATTATGCTTTCGTGCTACTATAAAAAGCCGGAGGTTACCGCTTTTTTGATGAAGTATATTGACGAGGTGAATTTGTTTGAAGCCGTTGCTGCCGGAAAATTTGATGTTGTTGCCCACCTGGTTTACACCTATCCGGATGCTATAAATTATTATGCCGAAGACGGGTTTACACCGCTCGGTTTGGCTTGTTACTTTGGCCAATATGAAATCGCCCGTTTCCTGATTTTAAAAGGCGCCGATGTTAATATGTCATCAAACAATGGGTATAATGTATACCCTATACATTCTGCCGCGGCAGGTAATCATGCCGATATCGCGGCATTATTAATTGAGAGCGGAGCCAATATTAACGTAAGGCAACAGGCTGGTGTTACACCAATCCACTCTGCGGCGCAAAATGGAAATCTTGATCTTTTGATATTGTTATTGGAAAATAATGCTGATATCAATATCCGCATGGAAGGTGGCAAGTTACCTGCCGATCTTGCCCGCGAAAAAGGGTTTATGGAGATTGCTGAGGCGTTGAGTGAAGAGTAAGTTGAAGATTTAATAAAATTAACTCCTCATCCACTAGGCCAGCCCCCGGCCCGGTTTTCCAGCGGGTCTTTACACGCATGGATACGGTGTTCCAAAATTGTTTCAAATAGGTATAAAACTGTTGCAAAACTGATTCTAACAAGTATAAAAACTATTATTTTTTGATCAAAAATGAGGTAAAAACAGCGAAAATTGCACGTTTTTTGGCCGTTTTTTTACCTAAAATGACTGTTTTTTAGCTTAAAAATCAATAAAAAACGATCTAATAACCTGCTTTTTGGGCACTTTAAGGATGTTTTTTGGGCGAAAAGTGTTCCAGGTGTACCGTTTGTTTCACTTGTTCCGCGGTACAGTATAGCTAAACCGGCTTTTTAAAAAGTGCATTTACTGGTCTTTTTCGGTGTATAATTGCTCACAAACATTGCAGTAATAGGTGTGTCGTTTGGTTTTACCGAGGTCTGCTTTTTGAAAGGGGATGTGATCACGGGGGCAAATATCCTGTTCATAAGCTTCAAAGTGCCTGCGTAATACGCCTTTCTTTTTCCATTTCAAAAATTCGAAGGTGTAATTGATGGTTTGCTGAATAAGCTCGTTTAGCTTTTCATCGGGGATACCGCCAATAATGCTGTTGGGATGAATGCGTGCCCTGAACAGTGCTTCGTTACGGATGATATTGCCTACACCGGAAAAAATCTTTTGGTCTAATAACACATCGCCGGCTAACGCTTTGGGCTTGGCTTTTAGCTTATCGATTGCCTTTTGGGTATCCCATTTCTTACTCATTACATCGGCCGACCAATCATAAACCTGCTTTAAGGGCTTATCAATTAAAATTACGGAGCTGATATAGAAATTAATCTCGCCATTTTCAAATTGTATGCTTAATGAGGCATTGTGTTTACCCCGGCTGTTGATGCGATAAGAGCCAAACAGCATTAAATGAACCCGAACGGTAAAATCACTAAAACATAGCAATAAATGTTTGCCCCAGCTTTTAATGTTTATGAGTGTTTGCCCGTTAAGTAAATGCGGATCAAATTTAGTGGTGTATCCTTTAGCTGCAATTACTTTTTGATGTTTAAACGGGTGTAGCTCTTCTTTTAAAATCACTATAATCGGGCCTTCGGGCATATCATTGGTTTATGAAGGAAATGCAAAAATTAAGCCAATGATTGTTTGGTATTAACATTATTCAACGGTTAAAAGCAACGTTATTTCAATAAAATAGTCTTTTTATTGAAAAATGGCTGGTTATTTGTGGAAATTCGGTTTTTTGCTAATATGGGTAATTTATGCAGACGACAGATGTATTAATAATAGGTGCAGGCGCCGCAGGTTTAATGGCTGCTTACAGGCTTTCGGAATCGGGAAAGAAGGTGATCGTATTGGAAGCCCGTAACCGTACAGGCGGTAGGATCCATACTATAAGCCACGAATCTTTTTTTAAACATGCTGAGTTAGGTGCCGAGTTTATCCACGGCAACTTACCAGTGACCTTGAATTTACTAAAAGAGGCCAATATTAAATACAGTGCTGCCAGCGGAGAAATGGTGCGGTATGATAAAGGTAAGTTCATTAATCATGAAGGTTTTATTGAGAACTGGGACCTGCTATTGAAAAAATTGAATGAACTAGAGCAGGATACAGATATTGCCAATTTTTTGCAAACACATTTTCCGGGTGAGGAATATATTGGTTTAAGGGATGGTGTATCAAAATATGTAGCAGGTTATGACACTGCTGACCCTAACAAGGCGAGCGCTTTCGCCTTAAGAAACGAATGGAATAACGAAGATGATAATGCGCAACATCGTTTAGATGATGGTTATTGTAGCATGATCACTTACCTCGCTAACAAATGCAAGGAGAATGGTGGCAGTGTTTATTTGAATTCAGCCGTTACGCAAATCGACTGGAAACAGGCGCTTGTAAAAGTTACAATCGTAACTGGCGAAGTTTATACCGCAGAAAAAGTAATTATAGCTTTACCGTTAGGCGTATTACAAGCCGATAGAAATGAAAAAGGGGCGATAGAATTTCATCCGCCCATAAAAGAACAGTCGCAGGCAATTAATAACTTAGGCTTTGGCGCGATAATTAAATTTTTATTGGAATTTAAGGATGCATTTTGGGAAAACAACGACACCAAAAAGCTGGCAGGTAAAAGCCTTAAGGATATGGCTTTCCTGATATCGGATGAAAATATTCCAACCTGGTGGACGCAATATCCTAAACATTCCACATTGCTTACCGGCTGGTTAGCCGGGCCGAGGGCTAAGGAAAAAATAAGTAATACCAATGACGAACTTTTACAGCAGGCGCTCCAATCGCTAAGCAACCTATTTAAACTATCTGTTGATGATCTAAGGGCAAAGTTGATAGCGTCAAGCATTATGAACTGGACAGCGGAGCCGTTTACACGCGGTTCTTATAGTTATGATACTGTTGCCGCACCCGAAGCCCGAAAAGTATTAGATGGAGGTGTTGAGAATACCCTGTTTTTTGCAGGTGAATATTTATACGAAGGCCCGGCTATGGGTACAGTAGAGGCAGCGTTGACAAGTGGCCAAAATGTGGCGAAAGGAATTTTAAATAATCAGTAATTTAAGGTTTCCAGTAATTGCCTGATATGATAAGCATATTTAGCATTTTGACAGTGTTGTCGTAGTAATCAAAATCTTTCAGTTTAAACTGCACGGTATAATCCCATACGCTGTTTAGCCATTGTTGGTTACTTTTATCAACCATGGCCGATACAGCGAAAGGTGCTATAAAACTTAAAGCTTCAAAATGGCTATCCTTAATATCATCACCTGCTAAGGTGTACCCTGCAGATAGGTTATAAGTACTGTTGCTGGTTGTCTCCCTGATCCAATGATTTATCTTTTGAACAAATGCTTTCGAACGCTGATCGCCGGATAATAAATAATCGGTAGCTATACGCCAGGGAACACGACAGGCATTATAATTATAATCACCGTCATAAACCGATTCCAGGTAATGCGCCGGGGCGGGTTTTGCTCTTTTGTTTAAACGTATTATAAAGTCAGGCACTAATCCTGCGTCCGGGCTATATTGCTTTTGCATATAGCTAAAAAGTTTGTACTCATTATCTATAATATTTTTCCAACGCGCATCACCAGTAACCTGCTCAAAAGCTTTAAAATTAGCAGGCATAAAATCGGATGACCGGGTATCAAAATAGTCCCTGCTGTCAGCCTCAATTCCATTACTCAATAAAACCGACCATGTTTTACGGTTGATGTCATATCGCATAATATCAGCAATCGCGCTTTTCGCTTCCTGTAAATAATTAATAGAGCCTTTGCTTCCCCATTGCGCATTGGCTAATAATAGTGAGTAAGCAATGTCTATATCGCCGTCACTTGCCGATGTTTCGTCAATGTCTTTATCATGTATATTTTGTGCCCATGCCATTAAATGGCGGCCGCGGTTGCTGGGATGCGCATGGTAATATCGGTACAAATTATCAAATGTATTTTTGGCCGATGGATCAAATCCGGCCATTAAGGCTACTATGACCATGCCATAACCCTGCCCTTCGGAAACGCATTGTTTATCATCCTTGTCTTCAAACCAAATGTAACTTTCCTGTTTGTTGGGGATGGTTTTGATGTACCCGGCTTCCCATTGGTTATAGAAAGATTCTACCGTTTGATCCAATTTGGATTGGGAAAATTTGTTGGGTTTTATAGTCCCATTTGTATAATATACATGTTGAGGGAAGGGGTGATAAGCCGATTGAGCATTGCCCGTAAGATAGAAAAATATCAAAACATATATCAAACCCCAAAGCTTCATCTGCAGGTATTTATTAACCCCTCCGGGCAAAGAGGGGCTAATGAAATTAATATTGGTAATTTTTAAATTCCTGTGTTAGGCTGGCTGCTACAGATGGTCGTGTGAAAACAGCTGATGCCGGGATAGGCGGTAACAAAGGTTGTTTCCTTACCGTATGTTCCTTAACTATTTGTTTCTTCTCAATTTCATTAATACTCATGTCAGCACCCGAAAAGTACATTTTCAGGCACTCCAAAAAGTTCTGTATAGCAGGGGTTTGTTTACAGGTAGCCGCAAACCATGAGCGGCTGGCAACACTATGGTGCATAGGTTTGGAAACAATGTCTTTATTTTTTAAATAAGGTTCAACAATCCAGTCGGCCATCACACTTATACCCAAATTAGCGTTTACCATTTCAATTGTTGCATCAGTATAATGAATACGATGTAATGTTTTTGGTCTAACTTGTTGTGCTTGTATTAATGATTCAATCATCGGCGTATCCTGATATGACGGATCATACAAAGGCAAAATCAATTCCTGGTCTTGGAAATCAGCTATTTCTATAACGTCTTTTTTGGCAAGCGGATGATCTTTGCTGATGATTGCCGTAAGCCTGTCGTTAAAAATAGGTTCATAGCGTATTTTGGTATTCACCATTTGCGTGCGGATAATGCCTATATCTAAATCTCCGTTCATTAAATATTCTAATGGACGGCTGGTGGCTTCTGATAGTATTTGAATATTAATATCAGGCCAGCGGGATTTATAGTATTTTATAATGCCGGGCAACCAATGGTAAGCTGTATAACACTGCATACTGATAGTTAACTTACTCGTTTGCCCGTTTTTATAGTTGTTGATATCCTCTTCAAGCGACTTTAATTCAGCTAATATTTTCTCTGAGCTACGCAAAAAACGATAGCCTTGTTCAGATAAATGTAATTTTTTGCCATTACGGTTGAATACATCTATTCCTAATTCCTTTTCCAGCTCCTTTAACTGGTGACTTAACGCCGACTGTGTTAGATGCAATGTAGCGGCTGCTTTAGTAAGAGTCCCTTCTTTTGATATGGTATCTATCAATCTAAAATGATGTATCGCGATATTCATTATTACTTTAATTAATGATTAACACAAAATTAATTCATTTTTTTCATATAAAATATAGTTTTAATTTTGCGGCATCAAAATACCGAATATGTTAGTTACAATTTCTAAACGTCTATTCTTAAGTTTATCAGGTATTTTAATTTTAGTAAATGTACAGGCCCAGCAAAAAGTACTTGGGATAAAGGAAGCCGAACAAATAGCGCTTTCAAACTATGGTACTATTAAAGCTAAAGCAAATCAATTAAATGCTTCAAAAGCCTCGTTAACAGAAACCAAAACAGAATATTTGCCTGATCTTAACGTATCAGCACAGCAAGCTTACGGCACCGCCGATGGAATTAATGGCCCTATTAGTTCTTATGGTGGCTTAGCTGTAGCATCTTCCGGCCCTGCACTACCTAGCCAAAACTGGAACGCCGCATTCGGTTCACTTTATGTGGCTAATGTTAATTGGAATTTTTTCGCCTTCGGCAGGGCAAAGGAAAAAGTTAAAGTTCAACGCTCTGTGGTAACACTTGATGAAAGCGATTTAGCGCAGGAGCAATTTGAACATGAAGTTAGGGTGGCAAGCACCTATCTTAACTTACTGGTTGCCCAACAGCTAAGCAAGGCAGAGCAAGATAACCTTAACCGCAGTATTGATCTGCAGAGGGTTGTTATCGCACGTGTTAAAAACGGGTTAAATCCGGGGGTGGATTCCTCATTGGCAAACGCCCAGGTATCAAACGCCAGGATAGCATTAACCAATGCGCAGCAAACAGTTTCTGATCAGGCTAATCAATTAGCCCAATACTTAGGGATACCTCCGCAGGAGTTTTTATTAGACAGTACTTTTGTTACCAAGATACCATCAAACATTTATGCAGAACCGGCAAACGGTACTGAAAATCACCCGGTTTTAAAATACTACCGTGATAGAGTAGGTGTGAGTGATGAGCAGGCTAAATACCTGCAAACATTTGCTTATCCCACATTCAGCCTTTTTGGTACATACCAGGGCAGGGGGTCAGGCTTTAAGTCTGACATTGCATCAAATGAAGATGATTATAACAGCAGCTATGGCGCAGGCGCTGATCCAACCCGGTATAATTATTTATTAGGCATAGGTTTTATTTGGAACCTTACCAACCCTTTCCGTGTACATTATCAGGTAAAATCACAAAAATTCACATCTGATCAATATCGTGATGAATACAATTTGGCTGATCAGCAAATTAATGACCAGGTAGCCTTATCAGTCATCAGAATAAATAATGCGCTAAAGAATTATGCCGAAGCTCCGGTGGAAGTAAAGGCAGCAAACAGCGCTTACATCCAAAAATTTGCATTATACAAAAATGGCCTTGCAAATATAGTTGACTTTACGGAGGCACTTTATACGCTGAACCGTGCAGAAGTTGACCAGGATATTACATCGAATAATGTTTGGCAGGCTTTGCTGTACAAGGCGGCTGCAACCGGCGATTTCGGAGTATTTTTAAATAACTTTTAACATACATAATATACACTAATGGGAATGATAAAAGGGGCCCTTCAAAGGCCAATCACCATACTGGTTATAGTAGCAGCATTGTTTTTCTTTGGCATTAATGCTACACGAAGCATTAAGATAGATATATTCCCCGACCTTAATTTGCCGGTTATTTATGTATCGCACCCTTATGGCGGTTTTACACCAAACCAAATGGAGGCATATTTTGCCAAATCATATGTTAACTTACTACTATTTGTATCTGGTGTAAAAAGCATCGAATCAAAAAACATACAGGGCTTAACACTGATTAAAGTAACATTTTACGAAGGTACTAATATGGCCCAGGCCGCGGCGGAGGTCACGGCGTATACTAACAGGGCGCAGGCCGGGTTCCCGCAGGGATCTCAGCCGCCATTTATTTTGCGTTTTGATGCCTCGACTTTACCCGTAGGTCAGCTTGTATTAAGTAGCCCTACACGTACCAATAACGAGTTGCTTGACTTTGCATTGGTTTACGTACGTTCGGCATTTACAACTGTACCAGGCCTGGTTGCACCAGCACCGTTTGGTGGTAACCAACGTACCGTAGTTATTAAAGCCGATCCGCAATTGTTACGCCAGCATAATTTAACGCCCGATCAACTGGTGCTTGCTCTGCGTGATAACAATCAAAATACGCCAGCAGGTAACGTACGTATAGGCGATTTTAATTACTTAACGCCTGCAAATACCACTATTAAAAACATCAGTGATTTTGGTGATATTCCTCTGTATAAAAATGGTGTTCAAACTGTTTTTCTAAAGGATGTGGCTACTGTTGAAGATGGTGCAGACGTTACGCAAGGCTATGCCTTAATAAATGGAAAACGGTCGGTTTACTTACCGATTACTAAATCGGCATCGGCGTCAACATGGGATGTTGTACAGAACTTAAAGAAAGCGCTGCCCCGTTTTCAGGGTTTGGTACCACCGGATGTTAAACTGTCTTTCGTATTTGACCAATCTATATATGTAATAAATGCGGTAAAAAGTTTAGCCGAAGAGGGTGCCATAGGTGCTATTCTTACCGGCCTAATGGTATTGTTGTTTTTGGGCGATAGGCGCGGCGCACTCATCGTTATCATGACTATTCCTACCTGCGTTATTTCCAGCGTGTTCTTCCTATACTTATTCCATCAAACAATAAATATCATGACGCTGAGCGGTCTTTCGCTTGCAATTGGTATCCTGGTGGATGAGTCGACGGTAACCATTGAGAATATTCACCAGCATTTTGATATGGGTAAACCCAAAGCATTAGCTATATGGGATGCCTGTAAAGAGATCGCGTTCCCAAAGTTGCTAATCTTGTTTTGTATTCTGGCGGTGTTTGCACCAGCTTTTACCATGACGGGTATCCCGGGAGCATTATTCCTGCCTTTATCACTGGCTATTGGTTTCGCCATGATCATATCTTACCTGCTTGCGCAAACCTTTGTACCTATTATGGCAAACTGGTTAATGAAAAATGAGCATGAAGATAAAAGCCATAAAGATGGTTACGCAATGGATGATGAAGGCGACCAGTGGGCTCAGAAAGAGGAAGCAGTTAAGCATGCTACCGAACACCATGGTAAGGATGAAACTAAGTTCGATAAGTTCAGAATATGGTTCCTTAAAGTAATCGATGGAATGATGCCTCGCCGTAAGTTAATTGTCGGTATTTATTTAGTGGTAGCTTTTGGGTTAGCTTTCTTGCTATTCTCAATAATTGGACGAGATGTATTGCCTAAAGTTAACTCAGGTACCTTCCAGGTTCGTTTACGTGGCGCGGACGGTACCAGACTTGAACGTACTGAAACATCTACTTTAACAGCGTTACATGTACTTGAGGGTTTGGTTGGTAAAAATAATATAGCTATTACCTCAACGGTAGTTGGTACACACCCGTCATCGTTCTCAACAAATCCTATTTACTTATTTATGGCCGGCCCGCAGGAAGCTGTTATGCAAGTACAACTTGCGGAGAGCTATAAAGTAAATTTGGACGAGTTAAAAGATCGTTTCAGGGACTCAATGAAAATAGCCTTACCGGATGTACAAATGTCATTCGAGCCAATCGAGCTTACTGATAAAATTTTGAGTCAGGGATCGCCTACTCCAATCGAAGTGGCTTTTACCGGCAAGAATAAAAAGCAGAATGTTAATTTCGCTTTAACCCTGGTGAAAAAACTAGATAGTATTAAGTATCTCCGCGATGTCCAAATTGCACAATCTTATCGCTATCCATCTATCGATATTAATATTGACAGAACCCGTGCAGCCGAATTGGGCGTTAGTGTAAATGACATATCACGTACATTAACCGCGTCAACCTCATCATCGCGCCTTACCGAAAAGAATGTTTGGATTGATGAAAAAGCAGGATTAAGCTACCAAGTACAAGTTGAAGTTCCGGAGTACGAAATGTCTAACTTGAATGATATCCGCGAGATACCTGTTTTAGCTAATCAACCAAGGCCCGTATTAAGTGATGTGGCTGATGTTAAGGTAGATACTACGTACGGAGAAGATGATGATATAGGTGCTGTACCAACATTATCGGTTACGGCCAACATTAATAAAAAAGATTTGGGCACAGCTACTGATGATGTGCAAAAGGCAATAAAATCATTAGGTAAATTACCACATGGCTTAACTGTTGAACTACGGGGTATGAGCCAAACGCTTACCGATACGTTAAGCAGTTTGCAAACCGGGTTGCTAGTGGCTATTTTGGTAATATATTTAATGCTTGCGGCCAATTTCCAATCGTTTAAAGTATCGCTGGTAGTATTATCAACAGTCCCCGCGGTGTTATTTGGTTCGTTGTTCCTGGTGAAAATAACAGGCGCCACGCTTAACCTGCAATCCTATATGGGTATGATCATGTCGGTCGGTGTGTCTATATCCAATGCGGTATTGCTCGTAACCAATGCCGAGGAGTTAAGAAAGCATAACGGCGATGCGTTACGATCGGCCCGTGAAGCGGTTGCCTTGCGTGTACGCCCTATATTAATGACCAGTTTGGCCATGATTGTAGGTATGATACCGATGGCATCGGGCTTAGGCGAAGGTGGCGATCAAACATCACCATTAGGCCGCGCGGTAATCGGCGGATTGTTAGCCTCAACATTTGCCGCGTTATTTATTTTACCACTGGTATTTGCCTGGGTACAAGGTAACGCTACAACAGATTCTGTTTCATTAGACCCTGAAGATAAGGAAAGTAAATTTTATATCCCATTGCACCACAATCATGAACATCCAAAAAAATAAATTAATAATTGTAGTAACCGCTTTAGTTATTGGTACGGCACTTTTTAGCTCATGCGGCGAAAGTAAAAAGGACAAAGAAGAGCAGGATTTAACCGTGCAGCAGGAAAATGCATTGGACACGCCTACTGTAAACCTGGTTACTATCAGTAAAGGAAAATTAACTTCAAACATTACCGTACCGGGTGAATTGGAGGCCTATCAACAAACTGATCTATATGCCAAAGTTAATAGCTATGTGAAAACGCTTTTAGTTGATATAGGTTCACAAGTACACCAGGGGCAATTATTAGCTACCCTTGAGGCACCCGAGCTGAATTCGCAATTAGAAGAAGCGAAATCAAGAATTCAACAGGCAAAAGCGGTATACTTTGCTAGCAAAGCAACCTTTGACAGATTATACAGCACCAGTAAAACCCCGGGTACAGTTTCTGAAAATGATCTGGAACAGGCTCAGGCAAAAAAATCATCAGATTCTGCAAGTGTTGAGGCTGCTAAATCTTCTTACAAATCATTTGCGGCTAACTTAGCTTATCTGCAAATAAGGGCACCTTTTGATGGTGTTATCACTTTACGTAATGTAAACCTTGGCGCTTATGTTGGCCCGGGTGGTGCGGCATCAAACCAAGCCTTATTTAGGTTAGAGGATCACAACAGGTTGCGTTTGGTTATATCGGTGCCTGAAAACTTTACAGGTGGCTTAAATAATCAGGATGAAGTTAGTTTTAACATACGTGAATTACCGGGCGAAAAATTTAAAGCTAAAGTTGTTCGTTTAGCTGGTGCCTTAGATAATACCTTAAGATCTGAACGTTTGGAAATGGACGTTTACAACACCAACAAAAAATTGCTGCCAAATATGTATGCGGATGTTAATGTTCCGTTGCCACAAACTGACAGTGCCTTTATTGTTCCTAAAACAGCAGTGGTAACATCAACAGAAAAAGTTTTTGTTATTAGAATAAAAGATGGAAAAGCGGAATGGGTTAATGTGCAAAAAGGACTTGAAGCGGGAGATAACATAGAGATCTACGGTAAAATTAATCCGGGTGACCAGATAGTTAAAGCCGCAACAGAAGAGATCAGAGATGGATCGCCAATTAAAATAGGTTCAGGTAAACAAGGGCCAGGTGACGATTCTAATGAAAGCAACGGTAAAGTGATGAATGGCCCGACAGGAAATGTTAAGCCTGAGAAAACAGATAGCTCAAAAACTAAAAAATAATTCCACAGGTTAGTTTATTGTTTTTTTTGAGGCCGGTTTGATTAATTTCAAATCGGTTTTTTTTGTAGTTACTGCAATCTCTTTAAAATACCCACCCCAACAAGATCAACGCCTTCACCGCAATTTGATAATATTACTATGGCTATATTCTTTTCCGGATTAAAGGCTAAAAAGCTGCTGCTGCCATAAGTGCCGCCATTATGAAAATAATATTCCACGCCATCAACCTTAATAATATGCCAGGCAAGGCCAATTTTAACGTCCTTGTCAAAGGTTACCTGGTGAGTTAGTTCAAATGCTTTTGAAAGCCTGGTATTGCTTTTTATCATATTGGCTTTTGCGTACACCAATAGGTTATTTACTGTTGATTTTAAAGAGCCACACGGTGCGAGCGCGCTAAAGTCCCAAGCTTCGGTTGGTTTGCCGCCGTCATTATAAACGCTTACAAAGCGCGGTTTAAGTAACGGTGTAATATGCTGCACAGTGCTGGTCATTTGTAATGGTTGGGTGATGTTGTCCATTACCATTTGTTCAAATGGTTTCCCGCTGATGCGTTCTAAAATATCGCCTAATAGACCTACTGCCATATTAGAGTAGGCATATTTCTCACCGGGTTTGCTGTTTAGTGTACATGTTTTAAGATAAGCATACAGCAAACGCTTTGTATAATTTTTGTATGGATTGAGTGTGTCTGTAACATGTGCAAAGAAGTCAGGAGGGAGGCTTGGTAAGCCGGAGGTATGATTGCTCAAATCCTCCAAAGTAATACCATGTAGCGCCGGATTTGCGGCCACAGAGTCCGGCAAATATTTAACGATTGGGTCGCTCAGTTTTACTTTACCCTCGTTAATATATAAAGCCAGTAGGGTAGCGGTAAAAGTTTTGGTTATTGAACCGATCTCGAACAAAGTGCTTCCTGTTGGCAGCTTTCCATTGCCACGGTCGGTTTCGCCATATTCATAGTAGCTGATTTTATTATCTTTTAATATCCCTATGCTTAAACCAACGGTATTGGCTTTTTGAATGTAAGTACGTGCGACAGAATCAATTTGCTTGTCCTCAATAGTTTTTAACGGATTTGATGTTAAGGCTAATGATTTTTTCACTCCCTCAGCCTTTTTGTAAGGTTGGAACAGAAAGACTTCCAATTTATCATTCCTATCAAGGCTCATTAATAATTGTAATATCTGCCCCGTACTGAAAGTCAATTTGTATGTAGCTACCTTGTTATTCTCAAAACTGATTAATGATGATTCTTTGATCTCGCCTAAAGTAAAAAGCTGGTTATTGCAGATATTCCGGAAGGTTTCAATGATGAGATCCTGCTTTAACCTGGATCCTGTAAGTTCATAAAGCTGGTCAGCATTTTTTGCATTGAACTGAACTTTAACCAATTGAAATACGGAATCGGTTTTACGTTGTTCAACACTTTGGGCTATGGTATTTAGCGAGGCAAAGCTTAATAAAATAACAAGTACACTATGGTAAAAAGATTTGGCTATCATAAACATCGCATTATTAACGAATATGCGAATAATTTATTGGCTATGGAGTTTGCCCGGCCAGCAAATACAGCACAGCCATACGTATAGCCACACCATTCTCAACCTGATCCAGGATGATGGATTGCTTGCTGTCGGCTACATCACTAGTGATCTCCACGCCACGATTGATGGGCCCCGGGTGCATTACGGTGATTTCTTTGTCCAGTGAATCCAGTATTTGTTTATTCAAGCCGTAAAGCATCGTATACTCACGTAAGGAAGGGAAATATTTAATATCCTGACGTTCCAGTTGGATGCGCAGCATATTGGCGACATCGCACCAATTTAGTGCTTTCAAGAGATTGTGTTCCACTTTAACGCCTAACGAGCCAATATACTTAGGGATTAGCGTGGTAGGCCCGCAAACCATTACCTCAGCGCCTAAATGTTTAAGGCAAAGTATATTTGACAATGCAACGCGCGAGTGCAAAATGTCACCCACGATAACCACCTTTTTACCTGCTACATCACCGTAACGTTCGCGGATAGAAAACGCATCAAGTAAAGCTTGTGTAGGGTGTTCGTGCGCACCATCGCCAGCATTTACTATTTGAGCTTTTACATGTTTAGATAGGAAGATGCCTGCACCGGCGTATGGATGGCGCATAACTACCATATCTACCTTCATTGCTAAAATATTGTTTACAGTATCTATCAGCGTTTCACCTTTGCTTACGGATGATGAAGATGCCGCGAAGTTCACTACATCGGCAGATAAACGTTTCTCCGCCAGTTCAAATGACAAACGGGTGCGGGTAGAGTTTTCAAAAAAAATATTAGCAATGGTTACATCGCGAAGCGAAGGGACTTTTTTAATGGGGCGGTTTAATACCGATTTAAAAGTATCGGCCGTTTCAAATATTAATTGAATATCTGCCGGGTTTAAGTCCTTAATTCCTAATAAATGCCTTGTGCTCAGTCCTGCCATATGTTTTTGATTTCGGATTTCGGATGTTCGATTTCGAAATTTATTTTTAATTCAATACTCTTTACGTTATCGTTATTCCATCAAGTGGAAATACTCCACGTTTTTAACTAAGTCCGAAATCGAAAATTCGAAATCTGATATTAATTTATTTTACTTCAGATAGCAAAACTATCCTGTCTTCACCATCTGTTTCTTTCCAGCTTACCACTACTTTTTGTGATGCGATGGAATCAACCTCAATGCCTACATAATCTGCCGCTACGGGTATATGTCTTGAATATCTGCGGTCAACTAAGGCAAGTAGTTCTATTTTTTCGGGACGACCAAAAGCAAGCATAGCATCCATTGCTGCACGGATGGTACGGCCGGTCCACAATACGTCGTCCATCATGATAACCTTTTTGCCTTCTATAATAAAATCTATTTTAGTTTGATTAGGTACCAGTTGCTCACCACGGCGACGGAAATCATCACGGTAGAAGGTTATATCCAAATCGCCTTGTTGTATAGTGCTTTCGGGTAATATTTTACGCAATTCTTCAGCAACACGTTTGGCTAAATAAATGCCACGGGGCTGTATGCCAATAAGTACCGAGTTTGAAAAATCATCATGATTTTCAATTAACTGGCGGCACAAACGCTGTATTGTAATTTGAAATTTTTGACCGTCGAGCAGCGTAAGATTTTGCATCGTTTGGGTGGATTTTGGCAAAGGTAGGAAAAAAATGTGATTGGTAAATAGCGATTAGAGATTAGCCCGACAGGAAATTAGGACTTACAAACATTAAGCTGGCAGGATAAGAACTTTACAGTAATTTTATTTGTGAAATTATTTCCTTTTTTAAATCTTCAATCATAAGTGGAAATACATCATAATTAGGGAGTCCATTTTTATAACGAATTTCTTTATTTAAACTACCTGTAGTAAAGACATATTCATAAAAAACTAACATAAGATCATTGTATTCGGATGCTTTTTGATGTAATGACTTTTTAGTATAGCAATTTGTTAGAACTTCAAGTCTTGACAAATAAGTTATTATTTGATTTTTCTCTGTTGCTGGTAGATACTTATCACGTTCAATATTGTATTGGGCTATAGTCTGTATTTTATCGTTATTTATATCTTTTATAATTGCTATTTTAGAACTAAGATGCATAAACACATCATAATAGCTTCCAAGTAATTGCACTACCTCGAAAAGCTCCTCATATTTACCAACGAGAATTTGCTGTTTGCTATTTTTATTGGTATAATAAATTGCACCCATAGCTACTATCACAGCGATAATAGGAATATAGCTTGTTAGATGTTAGTTAAGGTCATATATATTTTTTTAGGAGATTTAAATCTATGCTCGGGGTTTTGCCGTACTACTTAAATTTATCGGATTAAACAAACACGCGGTAGAACTTGTGGTCGGCGAATTGGAGTAAGTCCTTGTCGCCATTGCTATCACCATAAGCGTATAGTACATAGCTGTCCCGATTTGGCAGATGTTGTAATAATCTATTTACTTTTTCGGCGCCATGGCAGTTTTTCGAAAGAAACTTTCCGGTAATAAGCCCATCACTTACTTCTATTTGCGTTGCCAACACAGCATCAATCCCATTCGACTTAGCCCATGGTATTATCCAGTTTTCAACTGATGCGCTTATGATGATAATTTCGTGGCCGTTTTGCCGGTGCCACTCAATTTTTTCCAAAGCTTCGGGTTTAACCATTTTTTGTATCACTACAGCAAAATCTTTGCATAGCATATTGAAATCAGTTATAGTTACACCTTTAAACAAGGCTGTAAATAATTTTTCTTTCGCTTTAAAATTGGGAATCACTTTTAGTTTGTATAATACCAGGTAAGGCATTACTTTAACGGTGCTTAGTATTATACGCTTTAAAGATACTGCATACCAAATGAACACAAAGAGGCTATCGTGCTTTATGATCGTCCCGTCAAAATCAAACGCGGCAATTACTTTCCTTCCTGTCCCTGAAATTTTCTCGCCCATTTTACTAAAGTTGGTTCCGGAGTAACCGGTTGGTTATCTGGCAATAAAAATTTTGAATCCGAGTGCGCGAAATTCTCTGTTTTTTTATTGTCGAGGTTGGTTTCTAAATAGGGGATATGATTTTCTTCAAAACGTATCCGGTTACTTTTGGCACTTCCCCATTGCACAAGTATAGTTTTTCCGGATGCTTTCAGTTCCGCTATCTGATAATTAACAAGGTTTGTCATTAAAAAGTTCCATCCTATACCTATAAAGCAAAAGCTGATATTAAAAGCTATCAAAATATAAATTAGCGGTTTTAATATTTTGATCCACATGCTTTTTTCGCTCAACTCCGAAGCTAATAGAATAATTATCGGGATGAACCATAATTGTGGGATGTATCTTGCCCACCATGATTCAGGTATGATACAAATGGCTATAACTATAACAGCAAGTAAATATAAAATGGCTTTGAATTGTGGCGGCTTATTAGGATTAATAGCTAAAAAAACCAGTAAAATACATGAAAGTATCAATATACCGCTAAACAATGGGCCAAAGCCAGCAATACGGGTATCAACTTTAGCTGCGTTTAATACATCGCTTTTATTAAAAGTTAAGGGGATCTTTAAACTCACTATCTGCCCATTAACAGGGGTTATATTACCTGTATGTGAAAAAATGGAGATAAAGAGTTTATCAGCACCATTCTTATTTTCAAACCCTGCGGGTAGATTATAACTGATGATATCAATTTTATTTTTACCCATAAGCGGGTAAAAGGGATGCTGATATTTTACTGTATTAACCACATATGGATTATAGCCAA
Organism: Mucilaginibacter tundrae; assembly: GCF_013408825.1. Classification (GTDB taxonomy): domain Bacteria; phylum Bacteroidota; class Bacteroidia; order Sphingobacteriales; family Sphingobacteriaceae; genus Mucilaginibacter. The sequence continues at coordinate 269,738 of NZ_JACCBZ010000002.1, read as the reverse complement.
CCATCACAATACCAATCACACCCGACACCATAGCAGCGGAAAATATTTTTTTAGCGGCAATGAGTTTTTTATTAAAAATTAACCAAGCGAAAGCTGCTGTTAAAACTAGTACCACATAAACCACCGCTGTAAACTTTATATTTACAGCGATTATAATTATGGCAGCCAGCAATGTTAAATTATAACTGTTAGGATCGCGAATAACCATTAGCAGCGCGATCGTCAGGCATAATATCATTGTAGCCAGCTGCCCATCAACATAATAAGTTAATAGTTGATTTACCGCAATAGGGTTTAAGGTAATAAGTAAACTTAGCAACACGTTTTTTGTGGTCGATAGCTTATTTAACGTATACAGATAAGAAAGAGTTAAGCAAAAAGATGCGATCAGCAACATTATATTAGTGGCTTTACCGGCCTCGATATGATGAAGTGTGCTATAAATAGCGCTTTGCGAAAGCTCGGCTTCTTTTGAATAATGATTGATATATAATACCTGGTTTACAGAATCAGGCAACATGGTAAAATAAGGATTCCATCCGTTTTTAAGCTGATATATCGTTTCCTGATGGTAAGCCTGCCCATCGTAAGATACATCATAAAAATAGCATGCCACCAGCAATGTGCCAATAATAACTACAGCAATACTTATCAATGATCTCACCAATATGGCACTACCAGCTTTTAAATATCTACAAGCATAGATATTTGCTATTACGGATAAAATTATTGCTACCGGAAATTGCCAGAATGATATTGAGCCTTTGCAAAAAAACGTAATAGATGACAGCAGCAGAATGCATGCTATCATATTAACTATAAAAAAGCCGGTAAGTAAAAATATATTTCCGTTTTTTACTGGTGTCGGTGTCATAGTTTAATGTATATAATGGCAGCGAATGATAATATCCAACCCAAAATAATAACCTGCAAAAACCTGTTTTTTAATAAAACAAGTGTAGGGCTGCCGCTGATTAGCCAAACAAAGGTAAGCTGCAGATATCTGAGTATACCTAATATTACAAAGAATGAAGTAAGGTAAACGTTATCGCCAAAGCGGGCAATTACTTCGGCTGATGTGCAATACATGATGTAGCATACTACAACAACCGTTGCCATTACCGTAATAGACACGTTTAAGAATTCGAGGTTGTAGCCCTGTATATTTTTCCTGCTTTTGTTACCCGTTTGGATAAAGTTAGACACATCATCCCTCCGTTTTGCAAGCGCGAGAAATAATGCAAAAACAAATGTCATTAAAATTATCCAGTGTGATAATTGTGTATTTGTTACTGCCCCGCCGAGTAAAATGCGCAACACAAACCCCACGGAAATTATCACAACATCCAATATGGAGATGTGCTTAAGCTTGATAGTATATAATATGTTTTGTAGCAAGTAAAAGCCTGCAATAAAAGTACCGACGGGACTTTTGATAACAAACACAAATAAATATGTACTTGCAAGTAGTAAGATCACCATTAAAACAATTCCTTCAACGAATGAAACTTCCTTACTGGCTAGTGGGCGTTTGCACTTGGTTGGGTGTAGCCTGTCGGCGCTAATATCTAACATATCGTTAAATATATAGGTAGCACTGGCTATCATGGAGAAGGCGAAAAAAGCTATTATGCCTTTTTCCAGCACAAATTCACTTTTAAGTTTGAGTGCAAAAAAGGGAGGAAGAAAAATAAATAGATTTTTAACCCATTGGTGAACTCTTAACAGTTTTAGATAGAGTACAATTTTTTTCATTCCTTGATTAATATTTACTATTCAATAATATCGATAATTATTGAATAATATCACAATGTACTATTAAATAGAAGATAACTAAGATTAGAGTTTAGCAGATCAGAGTTAAATGCATAAAAAAAGCCCTCATGATCATCATGAGGGCTTGTAATTTATTGGTTGAAAGCTTATTTAGCTTCTTCTTCTTCAGATTCTGCTTTTTTAGCTGCTGGAGCAGGAGCTGCCTTACGGGCTTTGCTTTCTGCACCTTCCATTTGCTCTTTTAATTGAGCTAATACGCTAAGATCGCCTAAAGTTGATTTTTCAACTGAGTCTTTCACTTTTTTCACCGCGTTAGTTGCAGATTTTGCTTCTTTTTTACGGTTTTCAAATTCCTGTACACGAGCATCAGCGCGAGCTTCTTCCCAAATACGTGAGTGTGAAATAACTATACGTTTGTTTTCTTTGTTAAATTCAATGATCTTGAATTCAGCAACTTCATCAGCTTTGATGCTTTTTCCGTCTTCTTTAACCAGGTGTTTGGTAGGGCAGAAGCCTTCAACACCGTAAGGTAAAGCTACGATAGCGCCTTTTTCAGTTACTTTTAACACAGTACCTTCATGTATTGAATCAATAGTGAAGATGGTTTCAAAAGTATCCCAAGGATTTTCTTCAAGCTGTTTGTGGCCTAAGCTCAATTTGCGGTTTTCAACATCAAGTTCCAATACAACCACGTCTAATTTTTCACCAACTTTAGTGAATTCGTTAGGGTGATTAACTTTCTTAGACCATGAAAGGTCAGAGATGTGGATCAATCCGTCAATACCATCTTCAAGCTCAACAAACACACCAAAGTTGGTCATGTTTTTAACTGTAGCTACGTGTTGTGTGCCAACAGCATAACGTTCAGCAGCATTTTGCCAAGGATCAGGAGTTAATTGTTTAACACCTAATGACATTTTGCGCTCGTCGCGGTCAAGTGTTAATACTTGTGCTTCGATCTCGTCGCCAACTTTAAGGAATTCCTGTGGATTGCGTAAGTTTTGAGACCATGACATTTCTGACACGTGAATCAAACCTTCAACACCCGGGATTATTTCTAAGAACGCGCCGTAATCAGCAACAGTAACAATTTTACCTTTTACTTTAGAGCCAACCTGAATATCTTCAGTTAATGACTGCCAAGGGTGAGGAGTTAATTGTTTTAAGCCTAAAGCGATACGTTTTTTCTCGTCATCAAAATCAAGCACAACAACGTTGATTTTTTGATCTAATGATAAGATTTCGCGTGGATGCTCTATGCGGCCCCAAGATATATCAGTAATGTGCAGTAAACCGTCAACACCACCTAAGTCGATGAATACACCGAAATCTGTAATGTTTTTAACAGTACCTTCCAATACCTGTCCTTTTTCAAGGCGGGCAACAATTTCAGTTTTTTGGTTTTCCAAATCGTCCTCGATCAACACTTTGTGCGATACCACTACGTTTTTAAACTCGTGGTTGATCTTAACAACTTTGAACTCCATTGTTTTACCAACGTACACATCGTAATCCCTGATAGGTTTGATATCGATTTGTGAACCTGGTAAGAAGGCTTCAACGCCCATAATATCTACAATTAAACCACCTTTAGTTCTGCTCTTAACAAAACCTGTGATGATCTCATCGTTATCTAAAGCTGAATTAATGCGCTCCCATGATTTTTGAGTTTTTGCGCGTTTGCGTGAAAGGACTAACTGACCGTTAGCATCTTCCTGCGATTCAACGAAAACTTCAACTGTATCACCTACTTTAAGATCAGGTGTATCACGGAATTCAGAAACTGATACTAAACCGTCAGATTTAAATCCTACGTTTAATACCACATCTTTACTGTTAACATTTACAACTGTACCGGTAATAATTTCACCTTTAGTGATAGAGCTGAAAGTTCCATCATAAAGTTTTTCCATTTTTTCACGATCGCTGTCGCTGTAATTGCCAAATTTCTTGTCATCTGCATCCCAATCGAAATCTGCATCGGGCGTAGTTGCAATTTGTGACTTGATGTCTTCGATAGAGATTGAATCAGCCTCTGATTCAATAGTCTCTTTTTCTGCAGTAGCGGTAACTGTTCCCAGTTCAGCCTCTTTTGCTTTTAATTCTTTTTCTGCTTCTTGTTTTTTTGCCATTAATTAATTTTTCTCCTTTTCCCAATTTTCTAATTGGGACTGCAAAGGTACGGATATAATTTAATTACAAAAAAATAATTTAACTGTTAAATGCTGATTTTTAGGTGTTTTTAATAGGAAAAGAGCGTTTTGAGTTGGTATTTGGTTGACAGTAAGCTGAACAGTTGATCAGTTGGGGCTTAACTGATTATCAATTGTGTCAAATATTTGCATAAAACTATCATAAATCTGCTCACGATAAGCTACTACAACATCATTCATCGCAAGTTCATGTTTATCCGTAAAAGGGTCTTTCCACACCCGCATGCAGATACGTTTTAAGGCATAGGATATTTTAGGTGTTTCGGAGTAGGTGTGTAAATAGCCATCACGCTTAAAGCCATCAAAAAAGCGAAAGAATTTGCTGCTATCCTTTAATCCCGCAAAGGTTAAGAAGTCTTCTATCACTTCGTGATCGCATCCTGCCATATGATCATAAAAGTTATGTACATCGAGTTTATTAGTAGTGATGAGCAGGTTATCCAATATCAACTCTAACGCAATATGCCCTAAAAAGAATGGTTTCACAGGCGAACCTGCTATAACCGGTGTCAGTTGATTTTTAAGCTGATGTGAATGCTGAAGGAAGAAATCAGACGAATGGAAATATCTGTCAACTTCTAAATGTTTATTCCAACCTTTTATGATGCAATTGATATTTTCATTAGTATGATGAAGTTTTTCCGGATGCAGCACAATGGTTTTATCGGCATTTTTGAGCAAGTCGGGCAGTACTATTCCCAGTATGTGGTAGCAGTTTGTAGTGTTGCGGTCGAAGTAAAAATGAGATAGAAAATTCATATATGCTAATAGCTCAATATACGAAAAATAATATTACCTGAGAGTTAAAGCCCTCAAAAAAATAGATTTTACACTATTCTGTTATATTTGCAACCGTTTAAAAGGATAGAAAATACACGATGAACTTTGTTGAAGAATTACGCTGGCGAGGCATGCTGCATGATATTATGCCCGGAACCGAAGAACTATTGAATAAAGGTATGGTTGCCGGCTACATAGGTTTTGATCCAACTGCAGATTCGCTGCATGTAGGCAGCCTGGCACAGATCATGACCATGATACACTTTCAACGTGCAGGCCATAAGCCATTTGCTTTGGTTGGCGGCGCTACGGGAATGGTAGGCGATCCTTCGGGTAAATCAGCCGAGCGTAATTTGCTATCGGAAGATGTGTTGCAAATCAACTTAGCGGGGATCCAAAGGCAATTAGAGAAGTTTCTGGATTTTAACAGCGGTGCTAATAGTGCCGAGATGGTTAATAATTACGACTGGTTCAAAGAATTTTCTTTCCTGAATTTTATACGTGATGTAGGCAAACATATTACCGTAAACTACATGATGGCTAAAGATTCGGTTAAGAATCGTATCAATGGAGATACCGGTATGTCGTTCACTGAGTTTACTTACCAACTGGTACAGGGTTACGATTTTTACTACTTGTGGAAGAATAAGAACTGTGTGCTGCAAATGGGTGGCAGCGACCAGTGGGGTAATATTGTTACCGGTACTGAACTGATCCGCCGTAAAGACGCGGGTGAGGCTTATGCCTTAACTACCCAACTGATTAAAAAATCTGACGGTACTAAATTCGGTAAAACTGAAGGCGGTAACATTTGGTTGGATCCTGCTAAAACATCGCCATACAAATTCTACCAGTTTTGGCTGAATACAAGTGATGCTGATGCCAAGACTTACATCAGGATATTTACCTTGTTTGATGAGGAAACAATCAAAGCTTTAGAAGTTGAACAGGATGCAGCACCGCATTTACGTACGCTACAAAAGGCTTTAGCTAAAGACATTACCGTACGTGTACACGGTGAAGCTGAATATGAGAAAGCAATCAAATCATCCGACTTCCTTTTTGGTAATACCGGGATCGAGTTTTTAAACGAATTGAGTAACGATGAAGTGATCGGCATATTTGAAGGTGTGCCTAACTTTACTATTGCTGCCACTGAATTTGAAGTCGGTATAAATGCTACTGAATTATTAGCCGGTAAAACGGCCGTATTTGCCTCCAAAGGTGAAGCTAAAAAGATGATTCAGGGTGGTGGTGTAGCTATCAACAAACAAAAGATAGGAACTGCTGAGGATGTATATAATGCTGAATCCTTGATCAACGGGAAATTCCTGGTAACTCAAAAAGGAAAGAAGAACTATTTCCTGATCATTGCTGAATAAATAATATTAGCTAATAAAAAAGCCTCCTAAATCAGGAGGTTTTTTTATTTATAAATCGCTTAACAGATCCAATTTCTTGGCATTGTATTCTTCCTGAGAGATCAGGCCATTATCAAACAGCATTCTTAGCTTCTTCAATTTCTCGGTTAGCTCATCAGGTTTTGGTGCTGCCGCTACGGGTTCTTCATGAATTACAGAAGCCGGAGGCGCTTCAACTATAGGTGTAGGCTGTGCTACCGGATGTTGTTGAAACGGTGAAGTAAACGCTGCCGGAGCTTCAAATTGCATAGCGCCTGATTCCGCGCGTTTCTCTTCCAAATCACGTAGGCGGCGTGCTTCACGCTCTTCTTCCTTGCGTTCCTGCGCGTATTGGTATAGTTTACGGGCTTGCACTTTAGGTAGGTAATCAACACCCATTTCGGCACCGTTGGTGGTTTTTACACTAAATATAGCGCCAATTATTTCTTCTTTAGTGAATACATCTACAATATCCTTCCAAACAAAATCAACAAATTTGATAGACAGGCCCAGATTTGCCGGGGTGAAAAACAATATGCGTTTGTTAGTGATCGCGATGCAATCGGGTAAAATATTTACCAATGGTTTTTTTTGAACGGCGATATACAATATTTCTTCGCCGGAGTTAAGCAGGTCGTTTAGGCGCGAGTATACTTTCTCTACGGTTTTCGGGTCCTGCTCGTCGTTCAAAAATTTCTCAATCATATGTATGGTTGTTTATTAGGGGCAAATTTAATAATTATATATTATTTACAGGTTAAGTTTTATGCTATCAGCAAATTACAGCCACGAATATCTGCATTATCAAAGCGGCCAAGCACTTCAAAGCTGCCATCAGCATAAACTTTCCCCAAATCCTGCGTAGCTAAAAACGAGCACGAGTTTATATTTGCCAGGTCGATAATATTTATACCGCCCGCTTTGCCATTGTGCATCAAAGTTACCGGGTCGTTGGTATCACGGGTGATAATACGCATCCACGGCGGGCAATTGAATATCCCATCGCCTTTGGAGTAGGCTTGCGATAACAGCTCCGTCATCCCATATTCTGAATGTATGGCATCCACCCCAAAACCTTTGGTGAGTATATCGTGCAGCTCCTCGCGTATCATTTCCTTGCGCCTGCCTTTCATGCCGCCTGTTTCCATCACGATCAGCTCCGGGAAATCAACCTGATAAGCCTCTACAAAATCCAACAAGGCGAAGGTCACACCCAACAATAGCGTAGGCTTATTATTTTTTTGTTGCTTTTTAAGCTGATGATACAACTCCTCGTGGTTATACAAATAAAAGCCGCTATCGGGATTAGCTGATTGCTTGATCAAATCCTCCGCCATATAGATCAGCGATGATCCCTCGCGCTCCAAATAAGCCGGGAGCAGCGCCAATATCGTATAATGCTTAATATCGCCATAAAAAAGCTCAAATGCCTTACGGAAACTCTCCACATACCAGCTCACATCTGTAACAGAGTGCCCGCTCGTGATCACACCGGTAGTGCCCGAGCTGGTAAAGGTAACCTCAATAGCATCGGTATTGCTCACTGCCGTGTGCGACTTAAAAAACTCTATAGGTAAAAAAGGGATCTGTTCAAACTTCTTTACTGCAGTCACATCAATCCGCATGCCTTTAATAAACTCCTGGTAAACAACGCAGTTTTGCGCCTGGTGGCGGAATACCTGCAAAGCCGCATCAGCAAATTGCTCATTGTTCTTAATTCCGAATATCTGCTGCTTATTGATGGCCATATCGCTGCAAATATACCACTGCCGATTTAATTTATACTGATTTATGCAAACAACCTTAATGTTTAGTGGTTTAATTCAATACATCTATTAAACAACAATAAATTAGAATACAATCGCTATGAAAACATTAAAATTATTATGCATGCCCCTGCTAATGAGCATATTTATAGTAATGGCATCAGCAACCGACGCAAGTAAAGAAACCGAGCGCATCCACGCCTCAGCCAACGTCATCCGTGATTTCGGCAAGATGCGCGAAAGCATCCCGCACGCATTAATCGCCCAATACAGCGGTATCGTCATTATCCCACACCTGATCAACGCAGGTTTAGGCATCGGCGGTTTACGCGGTAAAGGCGTAGCTATGGTGAAACTGCCCGACGGCAAATGGAGCGACCCAGTGTTTGTTACCCTTACAGGCGGCAGCATCGGCTTGCAAATAGGCGTACAATCAACCGATTTGGTGTTGGTTTTCCGCCACCGTGGTGCTTTGGCTAAGGTTAAAAATGGCGACTTCACCCTTGGTGGCGACGTATCTGTAGCAGCAGGCCCGGTTGGCCGCAGTTCATCTGCCAGTACCGATTATAAACTGGAAGCCGAAGTTTACTCGTACTCACGCAGCCGTGGCCTGTTTGCAGGCATCACCCTGCATGGCTCAAACCTGGCTATCGACAAATCTGCCGATCACAGGTTTTACGGTCACGACTTAAGCTCACAAGAGATATTTGAAACCGGCGCCAGTACTACCGAAGGTGTGGTAGGGCTTAAAGAAGCTATCAGCCACTTGTAGAGGCATGTTAGTTTTAAGTTTTAAATCCAACAAAGCCCTGCTGCAAAGCGGGGCTTTTGTTTTTGTACTGTACCATGATACAAGTGGAACAGTTGGTACATCTGGTACACTTTTCGCCCCAAAAACGCCCAAAATACCCCCGAAAACGCGGTTATTACACCCGTTTTAACCCTGTTTTACACCCATTTTAGCCCCAAAAATCACGTTTTTTAGCCAAATTTTGCCCAAAAACGACTGTTTTTTGCCGTTTTTTACCCCATTTTTGCACGGAAAACACCACTTTTTGCACCCATAAAGTACCCAAACTGTTCCAAACTGAGATACCCGCTGATACAATGATGTGGGCGTTTCCCGCCGGTAGAAGCGGGCCGCGCTTTCCGCTCATACGCCGCGAGGCCTTAGCCGCGAAGGCCGGTATCCGCTGCAATCGCTAACGCGGCCAACCGCACAAACCATACGTCAACTGGTTTAAGAGTTAGCGCAGCGCTCTTAAATCCACCCATGAAAACCAAGACTCCATCTGGCATCTGAAACGAAAAGCCCTCCCAAAACCCGTAATTTTATATCTTAGCCTTACAAATCTAAATCTATGGCCACCCGCTACCATTTCGGCGACAATGAGAAACCACACTTTATAACATTTGCAGTAGTCAACTGGATAGGCGTTTTTACCAGGGAAGTCTATGTTCAAATCCTGCTCGATAGCCTGAAATTTTGCATTGAAAAGAAAGGCCTTAAACTCCATGCCTGGGCAATAATGAGTAATCATGTCCATTTAATTGCATCGGCACAAGAAGGGCTGAAACTGGCTGATATTATGCGGGATATGAAAAAGTTTACCAGTCAGCGAATAATTGCGGCAATTGAAGAAAACCAACAGGAAAGCCGAAAAGACTGGCTGCTATGGATGTTTAAAAGGGCAGGAGCGAAAAATAAAAATAATGATACCTACCAGTTTTGGCAGCAAGACAACCATCCGATAGAATTAAGCACCAACCAAATGATGGATGAGCGGATAGGCTACCTGCATACCAATCCCGTAAAAGCAGGCATAGTTTGGGAACCACAGCATTATAAATACAGTAGCGCTATAGATTATTATACTGAGGAGAATGGCCTGTGAGCAATCGAAAGAATTTAGTAAACCAAAAAGTTGTCGTGCTATACCCGGGCGGAGTCCTACATTTTCTATTTTGATTTAAGAGCGCTACGCTAACTCTTAAACCAGTGGGGAGCGTTTCCCACCGGTAGAAGCGGGCCGCGCTTTTCGCTCATACGCCGCGAGGCCTTAGCCACGAAGGCCGGTATCCGCTGCAATCGCTAACGCGGGAAAATATTTTACTGAAAATCCACTTACTTTTTACTGAAATTTCACATATAATAAACATAAATTCTACATACATTTACGCACGAATTACGCATAGATTACGCACAAGTTAGATCTAAACAAGTATTACAATCATTGATGGATATTGCTTACAAAACCGAAAACGGTATTTTTTTTCACGGGGATACAACTGATTTAACAATAGAGGATGTTAAAAAACTATCAGATGACTTAGTGAGCCTAATATTTACCTCGCCGCCATTTCCGCTGAAGAGAAAAAAAAAGTATGGTAATAAAAACGGTCAGGAATATATTGATTGGTTAGTAGGCGTAGTTAGATACCATATGCAATTTCTAAAAGAAGACGGGTCTTTAGTAATAGAAGTTGGAAATGCATGGGAACCCGGTTTGCCCGAAATGTCTACCTTACCTCTTGAAGCACTATTAGCGATAAAAAACCAATGTAACTTGCATTTATGCCAAAGCTTTGTATGGTACAATACTGCTAAGTTACCGGGTCCTGCTGAGTGGGTTAACGTAAAAAGAATTCGTGTAAAAGATAGTTTTACGCATATATGGTGGTTATCAAAAACGCCAAACCCAAAAGCCGATAATCGCAAGGTCTTAAAAGAATATAGTAGTTCAATGAAGAAGCTACTAAAAGATCAAAAATATAACGCAGGCACAAGACCAAGTGAACATGTAATAAATGAAACAAGTTTTCTAAAAGAGCATGGCGGCGCAATACCAAGCAATGTTTTAATGGCGGCAAATACAGGATGGGCTGTTAATTATCAAAATTTTTGTAAATTGCATGACCTAACCCTTCATCCAGCTCGTATGCCAAGAGAAATACCAGAGTTTTTTATTAAGATGTTGACAGAGGAAGGTGACATTATTTTCGATCCTTTTGGAGGTTCAAATACTACTGGTAAAGTTGCCGATGAATTAAATCGAAAATGGATTACTACTGAATTAAATATTGAATATATAAAAGGGTCCGAAGGACGTTTTACTGAAATACAATATGGCGCAATTGTTAGTGATTAACGCAAAAGAAAGGCATTTTTATCAACCGATAGCAAGCATTAGAGATTATAAAGAGAGCGATCTTGAAGCAAAACTTCACAAGTTTTCTAATGAATTGTTTTCAAATTATTATGTATTTACTTTCAAGTATTCGATTAAAAAAAAATCAGATATCACAGAATCATACGAACCTGATTTAATCCTGATATCAAAAAATTTTAATCGTTGGATTTTTGTAGAAGTTGAATTGTGTAAACCCGATTTAGGACATACTTTTAGACAGATTGATTGTTTTTTAGATCCATATTTTAATCCAGATGACGTATTAAGATTTTTATTTAAGCACAACCCTGTATTGAACTCGAAAAAATCGGAGGTTAATTCTTTAATAAAAAATAAAAGTCCTGAACTTCTGGTAATTTTCGACGACTACAATAAATTGGTTTTTGAAAAAATAAATGCAAGATACCCTAATTTAAAGGTTTGTGTTTTGGAAGTATATAGAGAGTCTGGCAATCATTTTGACGCTTATCGGATAGGGGGGAAATATCCTTATGATGTTACTAATTCGACTAAGATTTCTTATTTTGATGAAAGTCATTTTATAGTTGAAAAAAAAGAATTAGTGGATCATTTAACTGATGGAGATATAGAAATACTATTTGATATGATGCCATTTAATGCAGTGCTGACTAAACCAAAACGAAAAAACAGTAAGTGCATGATAAAAATTGTTGATCATAATTTTGATAAAAAAGATAGCCTTCAATTGGTTCTCGATGTTGATAATAAATTAATCATTCAAACACTGTAGTTATGGAATTAATATTAGGATATGAAATTTTAGAATCGTATCAAAGACTTCCTTATAAAACATGGTATGCATTAGCTGAATTTATCGACAATAGCACTCAGTCTTACCGTAACCATCCAGAACTTGTGGATATATTAAGAAAGGAGGGTAAGTCACTACTTGTACAAATTGACTATGAAAATAAAAGTAATACAAGTTTGGGCTTTATTAAAATACAGGATAATGCTTGGGGAATGGATGAAATTCAATTACAGCAAGCTTTAATATTAGGTAGAAAACCTGAAATAAATACAGAACGATCTAAGTATGGACTTGGGCTAAAGACGGCGGCTTTTTGGTTCGGAAAGGAATGGAAAATTGAGACTACTAAATATGGAAATCCTAACAAATATATTGTCGAAGTAAACCTGAGCAAAATATTAAAAGACGAAGAAGAATTTTACAAACTTCAAAAAGAAGAAAATCCAGATAATGATGATCTAGTTCAATTTAAACCAGAACTTGTAATTCGTATGGAGCCTTGTACAGAAGAAGAACACGGTACAACAGTATCAATATCAAACTTATACAGGAAATTCATAGCATCTACTGTAAGTACAACTAAAGAATATTTAGCATCCATCTATAGGAAAGATTTAGAAACTCAAATTCTGGAACTAATTTTTCAAGGCGAGCAATTGACCTGGTCAATAGAAGACATAATGTCAAAATTAGCAACAGGAAGTGATGGTAATAGGCTGTTTAGAAGATTCTCATTTAATATAGCAGAGAAGCATGTTCATGGCTGGGCGGGTGTTCTAAAAAATGGAGGTAGAAAATGGGCCGGATTTTCTTTGCTACAAGCGGATAGAGTTATTACAGGGTTTCCAATGGCATATAAACCTAAGTCTATTTTCGGTGAGGATGGCGGGAGAAACGATTTAATAAATCAAAGATTAATTGGCGAGTTAAACTTAGACGGATTTGAAGTAAGCCATACTAAAGATCAAATATTATTTGATGAAGAAGAAGAGGTTTCACTTGAAGAAAACTTAATTAGAGAAATAGGTGATTTCAAAAGATTAGCTTCAAAATTAAGAGTGACTGATATCGAAGAAAAGATAAATTTTAATATAGAATTGGCTGTAGATAAGGTGCTTAAAAATGTTAAGACATCGGATTTCGAATATACTTTATTTGAAAAAGAAGTTTTGCCTGAAGAAGTAATTGAATCAAGCAATAATGAGACGATAACGAGAATTTCCAGAATTAGCCACAAAAGCTTAACAGCGAAGGTGGGTAACTTGGAAATACAAGTTTTGCTAAGTGATGAAAGCTCAATATATGATCCTTATTTGGTCGTTCAGGCAAGGTCAGAAAGGGATAAATTGACTATAGTTGTTAATCAAAATCACACTTATTGGAACGAACTTGACGAGTCATCTTCATTTGATTTCTTGTTAAATTGTATTTATGATGGCATAGCCGAGTGGAAAGCTTATTTTATTGTAGAGAATCTCGATCCAAGTACTATTAAATTAATTAAAGATCATTTTCTAAGATTAAAACTTACAATATTAAGCTAAGTATGATTACAGGAAAAAAAATAAATGAAGGTCTAAATTTCAAAGTGAGGCATAGTTTGTATAGGAAAGACGGGTTATGGTATCATCATTTAAAACACTTTCCTGGTATTTTATTTGATTACAACGGATATGTGAGGTTTGACAGTAAAGAGGAATATGAATCGACTCCAAGTTTGCAACATGTCAAAGATTTACATGTAGTTAATGGAATTGCTTCGTTAAAATCATATGTACTTTTTAATCAAGAGCAAAAAAATGTTATAGTAAATTTATAATTTTTCAATTCCCCAGCTACCGCAAGCGTCCCGCTTTTGAGTCCGCCCTACACAGCTACGAGATTGCCACGTCGTTCCTCCTCGCAATGACAAAAAGAAAAGAAGCCCGCAAACACCCAACGAAAAACCGCACCCAACCCACAACCCCGACAGCAGGAAGTTTCAGCCTAAATCAGGGAAAACGAGCAGGCCCATGGAGTGATTTATGAACCCCCAACCCCAGTCAGTCCGACAGCTTCAGCCAAAAACGGGCAGAACAATGCCGGCCGGTGCGGCAGCAGGGCATAGGAAATTTTTACTGAAGCGCAGGCAAAGCGCGGCGAAGCAAAGGCGTAAAAAGATTCCAGCCCCGGTTCTGACCGTTTTGCAGGGCAAAGGCCCCGTGCGCAAAGAAGCCTTCGGACTGTCTTGAATTTTTGGTCCTTTTGTTTCAAGACAAAAGGACTAGCCCTGCCGCGGCAATGAGCGGCGAGAAACATTTCATTAAAACGAAAATATCTTCCCAAAACCCGACGCACGCACTTCGACTATGCTGAGTGTGACACCCAACCCACCTGGAACTATACTAAAGTCTTACTCTCCGGTTCAAGCCCGGTTTCAATGATATTGATCTTCTTACTATCCTCTACAAACAATACTGAAAGCGCAGCCAAAAACATAAACACCCCGGCCATAACCAAACCATAAATGGCCTGACTGTTAAACACATACTTGATAATCAAACTGCCTGTTAAGCTGTTAACGATCTGCGGAAAGGTGATGAAGAAATTGAACAGACCCATATAGATGCCGATCTTTTTAGCGGGAATAGAACTGGAAAGGATAGCATAAGGCATAGCCAAAATACTTCCCCAGGCTAAACCTACGCCTACCATCGGCAGTAATAATAAATAGTGGTTGTGGATAAAGAATATCGAGATCAACCCGATACCCCCCATAGCCAGCGAGAACGCGTGCGTACGTTTACGGTTGATCCGTTTCACTATCCACGGCAACGACAAAGCGTAAATAGCCGAAACCGCGTTATACACGCCAAACATGGTGCCCACCCAGTTACCGGCATCGTTAAAACCTTTGGATGAGGTGTCGCCTTCGGCAATATGGTACACATGCGCCGCGATAGCCGGGGTGGTAAACACCCACATAGAGAACAATGCGAACCACGAGAAAAACTGCACCACGCCCAGCTGTTTCATGGTTTTAGGCATGTTTTTCAGGTCGTATATAAATTCGGAGATGCCGCTTTTTTTAACGGTTTCCACAGGTTCGTCTTCGTGGAAAGTGGCATAAACTTCAGGCGGGTATTCCTTGGTTTTAACTACAGTCCACACAATACAAGCTATGAGAACGATCCCGCCGAAGTAGAAAGAATATAATAAATTATCCGGTACGATACCCTTAGCCGCAACCGAGGGCACATGGAACCAATCCACCAAAACAGATGGCAAAGCCGAACCCACTATAGCGCCCACGCCAATTAAACAGGTTTGTAAGGAGAAGCCAATATTATGCTGACTATCCGGCAAATTATCCGCAACCAAAGCCCTGAACGGCTCCATCGCCACGTTGAACGAGGCATCCATCAGCATCAGCATGCCCGCACCCACAATAATAGGAGGGATCAAAAACGCCAAGCCTGACGAGTTGGGCAAAAAGCATAAAGCCACGCCCGAAAGCAAAGCCCCTGTTAAAAAATATGGTCGGCGACGGCCAAGGCGGTTCCAGGTACGGTCGCTATAATGCCCGATGATCGGCTGAATGATCATGCCCGTAAGTGGCGCGGCGAGCCAAAAAAGGGAGATATTACCCACATCGGCACCAAAGGTTTCGAGTATACGACTGGCATATCCCGTTTGCAGGGCGAAACCAAATTGTATACCTAAAAAGCCGAAGCTCATGTTCCAAATTTGCCAAAACGAAAGCCTTGGCTTAGGAACGATAATGCGAGTTGCCATAATTTATTGGTTCAATAGTTTGATCACTAATTGGTGGGAGCAATTAAACTAATATATCTTAAAATTCCAACAATAATCCGCTCGTAGCCGGTAACGAAATACTAACACCTTCGACGATGTTGTTAGAGGTGTATTTTGTATCGCTTAGTAAGTCGGTAAATTGTACAGATCCGCTGATAGTTAATTGATTAAGCAGGTCATCAGGCAGTTTTATGGTAATATTTTGCTCGTTCCGGTTAAAATTAGCAACCACCAACACCCGCTGGCTATCCGTATACCGCAAATAAATATACAGCCGCGTATTAAAGCCGGGCTGATGCTCATTAGCCACCATCAACTCGTAAAACTTACCAATGCGCAAAGCATCGCTGCTTCGGGTAACATTTAATAATTTAGAATAGAAACTACGCAGGTGTCTTTGATCTTCGGATAAAAGCCCGCCATCATAATTACCATTACTCAGCCATTTTTGATGCTCAGGTACGCCGCAATAGTCAAATATACTGGTGCGTGTATCGCTACTAAACCCCATCGAATGCCCCGCAGGCTCCCCAACTTCCTGCCCCGAATAAACCATCACCGGCCCCACATTTAAAGTAGCCGTAACGATCATCCCCGGCACAGCCAGCCAGGCATTCCCCGCGAACACCGGGTTGGCAATGCGTTCTTCATCATGGTTCTCCAAAAAGCGCAGCATATTGGCATCCATGTTAACGCATTGGTGGTTCCAAACGCTGTTAATATCCCATGTAGTAGCATTGTCCTCGTTGCGGATGAGCTTTTTCAATCCATCATACAAACCAACTTTATCGTACAGGTAATCAAACTTACCGTCAAAAATATAACGGCCGTACTGCCAAACCTGGTAAGCCTCGCCAATAAAGATCAAATCAGGATAAACAGCTTTCAATTTCGGTATCAGCCAACCCCAAAACTCCACCGGCACCATTTCGATCATGTCGCAACGGAACCCATCCACACCTTTCTTCGCCCAATAATCTAATATTTCAAACAGCTTCTCCCAAAGCGGCGGTACCGGGTCGAAGTACGTTCTGTGATTAGATAAATAATCAACGCCGTAGTTTAGTTTAACAGTCTCGAACCAGTCATTAATAGAAGGCGAGGCGCTGAAGACATCATTACCAGTGGCCTTTGCGGGGTTCTCCTCAAAAAGCCCGTCCTTCAGCGTACTTTTAAACTCATCCCCACCGGGATTATAACCCTGAGGAACTTGAAAAGCCTGCCCGGCTATGTAATAAAAATCATTTTTGGGGTCGAAAGATTTACTCACGTCATCACCCTCGCCAATATCCTTAACACCATCCGGCTTAACATCCGAAGCATAAGTACGTGATACATGATTCGGGATAAAATCGATAATTACTTTCAGCCCGGCATCATGCGTACGCTTCACCATGGCCTCAAACTCTGCCATGCGGTTAGCAACATTAACCGCCAGGTCAGGGTCAACATCATAATAATCCTTCACCGCATACGGCGATCCCGCCCGACCCTTCACCACATCCGGGTCATCAATTTTGATCCCGAATTGGGAATGATCTGTCATGGTAGCGTGCTCGATAATCCCGGTATAAAAAATATGGGTAATGCCTAAAGATTTAATTCCGGCTAAGGCCTTTTCATTAATATCATTAAACTTGCCAGAGCCGTTTTCTTCAACCGAGCCGTAGTATTTGTTAGTAGTATTCGCATTGCCAAACAAACGCGGCAATAATTGGTAAATAATAAGTTTATGATCGGGAAAAGCCATTCAGTTGGTTTTAGTTCCCCTCTCGAGAGGGGGCGCATGAGCCAGTGCATTGGGAGGGGTGTGTTCTATGCTAAAACCTCTCTCAAATACAAGCTTATTTTAAATATATACCTCGCTATTCGCCTTTACCGGCGACTGCTTATCATCCACCAAAATAGTAGCTTCAGTATCCGACAGATTTTTAACTAATACGCCTTTTTTACTCACCTTAATATTCAGCAAAGCCCCACGGAACCCAATATTGAACGAGAACGATTGCCATTTACCCGGCAAAAACGGCCTGAACGATAACTTCCCGTCATGCACACGCATCCCCGCAAAACCTTCCACAACCGTCATCCAGGTACCCGCCATCGAGGTGATGTGACAGCCATCCTCGGTATCGTTATTGTAATCATCCAGGTCCAAACGGGCGGTACGCAGGTAAAACTCGTAAGCCCTTGCCTCATCACCCAATTTAGCGGCTATAATAGCGTGCAGACATGGTGACAACGACGACTCATGCACCGTCCTCGGCTCATAAAAATCATAATTCCTGCGGATGGTTTCAATATCATATTGATCCTCGAAGAAATAGATTCCCTGCAAAACATCAGCCTGTTTAATAAAACACGACCTCAAGATCCTGTCCCAGCTCCATTTCTGGTTCAGCGGACGATCAGATGCCGGCAGATCTTTAACTAATATCTGTTCCTTATCCAAATAACCATCCTGCTGCATAAACACCCTGTGCTTTTCGTCATACGGGAAATACATATTCTCGATGATGTGGATAAATTTATTGGTTTCGTCCTGTTCGTTAAAGTTAAGCTTGGCAATCAGCGCCTTATATTTCGCTTCGTCCAAACCTTTAACTTTCTCAATAACCTCTGTGGTGTATTGCATGCACCAGCAAGCCAAAGTATTGGTATACCAGTTGTTATTTACGTTATTCTCATACTCATTAGGCCCGGTAATACCCAGCATCACATACTGTTGTTTAGCTTCTGACCAGCTAACCCGTTGCGACCAAAACCGCGCGATCCCTATCAGTACTTCCAACCCGAAATCAACCAAATAGCTTTCGTCAGCAGTATATCTAACATAATTATATATCGCGTAAGCCATTGCCCCGTTACGGTGCAATTCCTCAAAGGTAATTTCCCACTCGTTATGGCATTCCAACCCGTTGATGCTCACCATAGGGTACAGTGCCGCGCCATTCCCAAAACCCAGCATAGCCGCATTTTCATAAGCCTGCGGAAGTTGTTTATATCGATATAATAAGAGGTTTTTAGTCACCTGCTGCTCGGCGGTCGATAGGTAGAAAGGCACACAATACGCTTCGGTATCCCAATAAGTAACACCGCCGTATTTCTCGCCGGTAAACCCTTTCGGGCCAATGTTCAAACGATCATCCTGGCCGGTATAGGTTTGGTTCAACTGGAATATGTTGAACCTGATGCCTTGCTGTGCCGATGCATCACCCTCAATAATAATATCGTTGTGTTTCCATTTGGCTGCCCAGGCATTAGCTTGTTCGCTCAACATGGTATCGAAACCTTTTTTGCTCACGCGATCCAATGTTTCCTTCAGCTTAGCAGCCAATTGCTCAACCGGGTGGTTTTGCGACGACAAGTTAGCGGCGTATTTATAAACCGTGATTGCCTCACCTTGTTGGGCCTGCAATACAACCTTAGCGCCTATGTATTTTTCTTTTTCTATAGATTCTGCGGATGCCGTTACTATCGAGTCATTTTGTGTAATGCTATACAACATCCCTGTAACCACATCAAAACCTGTTTTTTTGGTTTTAAGATGAACTAGGCCGCCGTTTGTAAAGCTTTCTTTGCCGATCTCGTCCCAAAACTTTTCATCATAATTAGCATCCTGGTTTACCACATCGCCATCAATAAAAGGCGTTGCCGTAATGCTGCCGCTAAAGTTTTTTGGGGTGATGGTATATTTTATAGCACCAGCTTCGTCATCAACCATGCTGCAAAAACGTATCGATTCAACCTCAACCTCTTTGCCCGCAGTGTTCTTTGCCGTGAAGTTACGTTTCAAATAACCCTCCTGCATGTTCAATTCCCTGCGGAAACTGCTGATCTCGCATTTAGCCAGATCCAATTGTACGCCGTCTATCACCACATCAATACCTATCCAGTTGGCAGCGTTAATTACTTTACTAAAGTACTCCGGGTAACCATTTTTCCACCAGCCCACGCGGGTTTTATCGTTATAATAAACGCCGGCCACGTAATTACCCTGCAGGGTTTCGCCGCTATAAGCTTCCTCAAAATTAGCCCGCTGACCCATCCGGCCATTGCCCAGACTAAATATACTTTCGGATACCTTATTATGATTAGGATCAAAACCCTCTTCAATAATTTTCCACTCGTCTATTTTAATGTAATCTTTCATAACCCTATAAGCCCCCTCTAAATCTCCCCCGGTAGGGGAGACTTTTGATTTGGCATGTTAATCTATTTATACTCTGTTATATAAGCCATGGCATAAAGCCCTCCCTACCGGGGAGGGTTGGGTGGGGCTAATGCGTTCAACTTCTCCAAACTCATCTCATTCAACCCGCTCACCACCAAATCAGCCTCGCCCAAAACCTCCGGCGAACCAATTCCCACAGCCTTCATCCCGCCTGTAATAGCAGCCTCAACACCCGCGATGGCATCTTCAAAAACCACGCATTCCGCCGGCGAAACACCAACAGCCTCAGCGCCTTTCAAAAACACTTCCGGGTCGGGTTTGGCTTTGGTAACCTTGTTGCCATCAATAACGGCATCAAACAGGTTTACAATATCCACCTTCTCCAATATCATCATCGAGTTTTTACTCGCCGAACCCAATGCCGTCTTCAATCCAGCGGCACGACAAGCTACCAAAAACTCCTTCGCGCCCGGCAATATTTCGCTTGGCGTCATGTGGCTTATCATCTCCACATACCAGGTATTTTTAAGCGTAGCCAGTTCCTCCTGCTCGGCAGGCGATTTACTGATGCCGCCCCATTGCAATATCAGTTCTAAACTGCGTGTGCGGCTAACACCCTTCAGTTTCTCGTTTTGTTCCTCGGTAAAATCAAAGCCAAGTTGGTTGGCCAGGCGTTTCCAGGCCTTATAATGGTAAACAGCGGTGTCAACAATAACACCATCCAAATCAAATATGCAAGCTTTTATAGTCGTCATTTATCTATATGTACAATTGACACTAAGGTAACGTTTTTTCATAACCCCGTCTAAGTTAATTTACAAATATTGATTCGGTGGGATTGTTCAACGGTTAGTTTATAAGTAGGAGCGGGGTGGCGGGTGCCGGAGCGAGGTATGCACCAGTCACCACCTACCGCATTGCAATGACAAAAAGAAAAGCAACCAAGTAAAGCACAAACCAACCGTTCACCGTTCCAAATCGGCATTAGGGCTGATCCGGCAACCACAGGCCCAATTAAAAGCACAAGCCAAAGTAGGATCAGAACGCAGCCGGGAGTTTTCTTTGGTTACTTTCTTTTGACGGTCAAAAGAAAGTAACGCTTAGCGCAGCGATACCCGAGACAAGTATACAACAAGCAAATCCAAACCCACCATTAACATACACTACAGAATAACGTAACAATTTGATAATCTGATTTTTTCGTGAAATAAGCCTGATATCGATTTCTTTGATTAATAAACTAATCAATCACTATTGCTCACCCAAAAAATCAAATTATGCTCCATGTATTAAGTGCTATTACCCTACCATTACTTGGCGAGGTTAACCTAAGCACATCGCTGCTAATTGTTTTTGCAATTTGTTTACTGGCGGTTGTCGGCTTTGAGTTTGTTAATGGTTTTCACGATACTGCAAACGCTGTGGCTACGGTTATTTACACCAAAGCATTAAAACCGATTTATGCAATTCCGTGGTCGGGTACCTGGAATTTCCTCGGCGTATTTTTAGGTGGCGTAGCAGTAGCCATGGGTATCTTAAAGCTATTACCCTTAGATGAATTAATGAAGTTGCCCGTGAGTGTCGGTGCCTGCATGGTATTGTCAGTATTGCTTGCCTCTATAGTATGGAATTTAGGTACATGGTACTTAGGTATCCCGTGTTCAAGTTCACATACCTTAATTGGCGCCATGATCGGTGCCAGTATAGCCTTTACCTGGTACTACGGCGGTGCCGGTGTAAACTGGGATAAAGCAAAAGAAATTGGTTTATCGCTGATCCTTTCACCACTGATTGGTTTCGGCGCTGCAGCGGGATTAATGTATTTGCTGATCCACGTGATTAAATGGAAGGCCCTGTTCCACATTCCGCAAGGTGACGAAGATACCCCGCCAATACTCATCCGTTTATTACTGATCACCACCTGTACGCTGGTAAGCTTCTTCCACGGCAGTAACGACGGACAAAAAGGTGTTGGCCTGTTAATGCTGATCCTGATCGCGTTCCTTCCCGCTAAATTCGCAGTGAACCATGCGATCCATAATGATAAAATACTTGCTTCATTAAATAAAACCGAGCAGGTATTTATGCATACCAACGCTACCGGCGCGGCAAGCAAAGCCTTATTGCTTAAAACCGATAGCGCTATCGAAAAAACCAAAATACAATTAGCCAGCAAAACGGATACGAATAAAACCTACAAGTTCCGCAAGCAAATCAAGACCGTAAGCAGCGGCATAACCGCGCTGTTAGCCGCAAAAGACATCAAATGGGTTAATAAAGACAGGGCCACGGTAACTTCCGCATCAAAAGATATTATCGGCCTTACCGATTTCGCGCCAATCTGGGTTATCGCTACCATCTCTATCTCACTAGGTATTGGTACCATGGTAGGCTGGAAACGTATCGTAGTAACCATCGGCGAAAAAATAGGTAACCAGCATTTGAACTATGCTCAGGGCGCAAGTTCTGAACTGGTGGCCGCGGCAACCATCGGCTTAAGCAGTAGCTTTGGTTTACCGGTAAGTACCACACACGTACTATCAAGCGGTATTGCCGGCTCTATGCTGGCATCAGGTGGAGCGGGCAATCTAAATAGTAAAACGTTAAAAAATATAGCTTTAGCATGGGTATTAACTTTGCCGGTTGCTATAATTTTAGCATTTTTATTATTCCTGTTCTTCCACTTATTTATTTAATGCTTTAAAGCAAATTCACTTAAAAATATTGAAAAAATGAAACAAATACTTGTTGCTACAGATTTTTCAAACAGCGCGGCCAATGCCATGGAATATGCTATGCACTTGGCTAAAGTATTAAACATGGAAGTATGCGCCATACATGCCATCGGGCCCACCGAAGGAATCAACAATAACACCTACAACGCGATCTTTATCGATGACTACTACAACAATAAACGCCAGGCGCTAAAAGATTGGGTAGCAAAATTTACCGACCACGATGAGTTTAAAGATATTGAAGTAACCACCGTTTGCGGCGTAGGATTCCTGAAGAATGTGATAAACAAGTATATTGACCAGCACCACGTGGAGGTACTAACTTTAGGTCTTACGGGGTCAACCGGCATTGCGGGCATTGTAGGCAGTAACGTAAGCACCATTGTTTCGGCAGTAAAAATACCGACACTTATCATCCCGCTGGAAAGTAAGTTTTCAGGAGTGCCGGTAATTACACTGGCAACCGATTATGAAACCAGGCTTTCTGCCGATGATGTAAATGCTTTGAATGAGATGGTTGAAGCTTTCGGATCGAAAAACATGAAAGTATTGTATGTTGCCGAAAGAAAGGACTCAAAATACATTGAAGCCGGCGAAAGTAAGCTACGGGACTTAATTAAAAATGCTAAACTGGATTTTAATTATATAACTGATAGCCGCCCATTAAATGGTATTATGAAGTTTGTGGAGGATAATAATACCGATATTTTGTGCCTGGTAAAACACCACCACAACATTGTTTATCGCCTGTTTAACCGCAGCACCGTAAACCAGATCATGAACAAAACAGTAAAGGCTATCCTTGTACTGCACGAATAACCCAACCTAAGTTTTATACAATTTCACAACCTTAAAGCCGCCAAAAGCGGCTTTATTTATTTAATGCAGCTCACCCCCTATGCGCCGCAGGCGGAGAGAGGGTCGACCATCCGTTGGCCAACGGAGAAAGTCGGGTGAGTCAACGAAGCGCGCAAAAGCAACTCTCTTTCATCTAAAACTTTACCGTCCTTACAGCAATGACGTTCCAAAAAGATAAAGCACAACCTGAAGTTCACCGTTCCCAATCGGCATCAGGGCTGATCCGGCAACCACAAGTCAAAGTACAAGCACAACCCAAAGTAGGATCAGAACGTAGCCGAGAGTTTTCTTTGTTTCTTTCTTTTGACGGCCAAAAGAAAGAAAAACATAGCGTTAGCGATACCCATAGACAAGTTATACAATAGGCAAATCTAAATCCACGCACTCACCACCCCTTGGCACAATTATAGCCCTACCATTTAAAACAGATAATTCGTATATTGCGTATAACTTATATGCTAAAACGTGTTTATTGTAGCTAATTGATTTAAATGGAAGAAAATATACTTAATACAGATTTGTTAATCAACAGGTTAGTTGAAGAGGATGAACCATTTCATCACGTAAATAATCCTGCTGCCGATATAAAGCCTGTTATAAAAAAATACCTCGGCATACCCAATAATGCCGAAAAAACGGGGAATAAAATCTACTTTAGTGATGGCGATGCAAAAGTTGAAGTAACCGTTGTTACCGATGAGATCATCCGGGTTCGCCTGGCGCCACATGGCGTTTTCTTAGAGGAGTTTTCCTATGCCGTTCCTAAATTAGAGCACAGGGCACCTGAATTTGAACTGTTAGAAACAGAATCTGAATTTTTAGTGGCAACAAGGGTAGTAAACTGCCACATCCGCAAAAAAGATTTCTTTATTTCATTCTCTGATAAAAATAACCATGTCACCAGTGCCGATGCAGTGCCGATGCATTGGGAAGAAAACGTAAAGTTTGGTGGGTATTACGTGTTCTGCACAAAAACTTGCCAGGCGGAAGAAAGCTTTTTCGGCTTGGGTGATAAACCAACCGAATTTAACCTTCGGGGTAAACGCTTAAAAAACTGGAACACCGACGCCTATTCATTTGCCTGGAACCAGGATCCGCTGTACCGCAGCATCCCGTTCTATATCAGTTTGAATGAGGATATAGCACACGGTATTTTCTTTGACAATACCTTCAAGGCTCAGTTTGATTTCGGTGCCGAGGATAAAACCAAAACCAGTTTTTGGGCAGATGGCGGAGAGTTGCAATACTATTATATCCACGGTCCGCATATGATGGATGTGGTAAAAAGCTATCATTTGTTAACCGGTACTCACCCAATGCCACCACTTTGGGCACTGGGCTATCACCAATGCCGCTGGAGCTATTACCCCGAGGCAAAGGTTAAAAAGATCACCAATGGCTTCCGCGAAAATAAAATCCCATGCGATGGTATCTATTTAGATATTGATTACATGGATGGTTATCGCTGTTTTACCTGGAATAACAAATATTTCCCTAACCCTAAAAAAATGATAGCCGAATTAGCGGCTGATGGTTTTAAAACCGTCGTAATTATTGACCCCGGTATCCGTGTGGACGATAACTACGAAGTATTTAAAGAGGGTAAAAAGAACCATTATTTCTGCCGCCGTAGCGATGATTATTTTATGGAAGGCCATGTGTGGCCGGGCCGTTGTCAGTTTCCTGATTTTACTAACCCGGAGGTTCGTACCTGGTGGGGTGGTTTGTTTGATGAATTGGTGAAAATAGGCGTTGCCGGTGTTTGGAACGATATGAACGAGCCGGCCGTTTTTGGTGCAGGCACTTTCCCTGACGATGTTCGCCACCAGTATGACGGGCATCGCGGATCGCACCGTAAGGCTCACAATATTTATGGAATGCAAATGGTGCGCGCTACCTACGAGGGCTTGCGCGCTATCATGAAAAATAAACGCCCTTTCACCATTACCCGGGCGGGTTACTCGGGTGTGCAACGCTTTTCGTCCGTGTGGACGGGTGACAACGTAGCCAGCTGGGAACACCTAAAATTAGGTAACATCCAATGCCAGCGCTTATCCATTTCAGGTATCTCTTTCTGCGGAACAGATATCGGTGGCTTTAGCGGCGAGCCTGATGGCGAGCTGTTTACCCGCTGGATTCAGATGGGAACGTTTTCCCCATTTATGCGCGCGCACTCTGCCGGTGATACCAAGGAACGCGAGCCATGGAGCTTCGGCGAGCCATTCACCGCCATCAACCGCAAGTTTATCGAGCTGCGTTATAGGCTCATCCCATACCTATACTCCACATTCTGGGAGCATCACCGTTATGGCTTCCCTATATTAAGGCCGATAGTAATGCAGGAGCAGGATGTGTTGCTGAATCATTTCCGCCAGGATGAGTTTACCTATGGCGATAAAATATTAGTTTGCCCGGTATTAGAGCCCGGACAAACCAACCGTAATGTATACTTGCCAAAAGGTAAATGGTACAACTTCTGGACAAACGAAAGTGCCGAAGGCGGAAAAGAAGTAAACGTGCTAACACCGCTGGAAACTATCCCTATTTTTGTAAAAGCTGGTTCCGTTATCCCCGAATACCCCGTAATGCAATACGTTGGCGAAAAAGAAATAACCGAGGTGAAACTGAATATTTATTACAGCGACTACGAGGTGAATTCCTTCCTGTTTGAAGATTACGGCGAAACCTTCGCTTACGAACAGGATATCTACTTGGAGAAAAAGTTTGTTGTAAGCGGCGATGAGAAGAAAATGACCATTGAACAAAGTATGGAAGGTTTATATACCCCACGTTACGACGGTTATCACTTCAATATCGCGGGCCTGCCGTTCAAACCCTATAAAATTGTAGCCGACGGCAAAGAGATAACCGAATACTCCATCGACAAAAACAAAAACCTCGAGTTTAACTTCAGCAAAAATTTTAAACATATCGAAATTCTAAAAGGATAAACGAAGCCAGTTCCCCTCTTGAGAGGGTAACTATATAGGAGTTGGGACAAAGTTAATTTAAAAATTAGCGTTTAGCGCACGATAAAATATAGCCCCCACTATCTTTAAGTTCTATTTGAACCGTACAATCTATCTTAACATTGTACCATCCAAACTTTTCAGGTATTTTAACAAAGTTTGTATCTGTCTTGTAATGGTTTACTACGTATTCTAAAGAGTTTTGACTTCTAAATGCTATCTTATAGGATGTACAAATATTTTGGTCATTTAAATAGAATGCCTCAAGAGATATGTCATTAGTTTCCATTTTTTTTAATGAGTAACTATATTCTAAAAATGCTATCCCATCAGTTGTATATTTTACACCGTCAAAATAAGCACCATCATTAGTTTGGTAATTCATCAAAGTAGCTTTATCCATGCCGATAAACTTTTGAGCATGGCATAATATAGGCAATAGCAATAAGGCAAGCAGTAGTTTTTTCATCTTGAAAAGGTTTAAGCGAATGTAAGGAATTTACGATTTAATGTATAGAATTAAAGCAAGCCGTAATTTTCGGTTGAAAATGTAGCTTTTTTCGCCAATGAGTTAATATAAGAATAAAAGTCATAATAGTGTGGAAAAATATCTACACCCCATTAATACCCATTTTTAAGCCCTGTGACGAATGATAATAGTTAGGTAGTATGGGATACAAGAAAAAAATATTTTTGATTTTAAAAGAGATTTTATATATTTACAACGCTTATGTCGGCTAATATGAACGTCCTTTTTGTTGACACCTATTTTGTTTCAATGAAAAATTGTGAATGTAAAGCCATTGTCCCGACCGCTTAACTGGTCGGGACAAAAATTTAGACTAAAAGTGTTAAGTAATCCCTACTAATCAGATTGGGAGCGTGAAATCTGAAAACATGTACCAAAGGATGCATGTAAAAGTTTCTATATGTCAGACATAAGCAAAAAAGACGAAAGAACTGTCATTTTCCGAATGACTATTACGTTGAAAAACGGTAAAGTCATAAGAAGGGCAAACGGCAAACCCTTTAAGATAGTAATTAAAAAATAAGCGGTCGGGCTGAGTTTTTTTAATCACTATAAGGTCGGTTGGGGATTTAGTCTCTCCAACCCTCCTTTTACAACTACAATCCAATAAAATTAAAGTTTTTCAAGTATTTCAATTTTAAACGCATCATTTGATGTGAAGGTTACATCAATCCATACAAACAATTCAATAAGTTTATTTTCAATCCAATTTACACCTTCAATTTCTCCAGTGTTTTCGTTAAAATAACATTTGAACCCGTATATTTTCGCAATGTGAGTGTAATTTTTCATATGAGCAAAAATATCTTTGTATACAATATTTATAGTTTCAACGCAACAAACATACAAATTGTAAAATTAAAAATACAAATATTTTTGTAAAATTTTGCGGGTCGCAAAGATATAAAAGTTTAGCTATTAAAAAAATCAGATTAAATTAAGTTTGTTAACATTGCTTACTGAATTAACTTTTTTTAGAGTCGTTGCTTTTAATTTGATTTGGTTTTCCCAAAAAAGAAACCTTTAACACATCTTCTAACGTTCCATTAATAGCCAATTTAGTTTCATACTTTTCAGCACGTGGCTTTGGTTCTGTTTTTTTCTTTGCCATATTCAAAATTAAGCAATTAGTTTAGCATAAGTCAAACGTTTACCGTTAACATTTTTAATAGCATCCTCAAAACGTACAGTATCTAATACTTTACGTGTATTGTATTTGTAGCCGAATTCGTGGCAATAGCGGTGTAAGTGTTTCGGGCTAACTTGGTGAAATGTGCCAATGATACCTCTTTTCAATTGTGACCAAAAGCCCTCGATTGAATTGGTGTGAATGTTTCCCGGTCTTACATACTCGTTTTCAGAGTGCATAACAACTTCGTGTGTGTAATCTTTATTTAAGCCTTTATAAGCACCGAACCCGTCAGTTATTACCGTAGTTCCAGGTTTTACATTAGCGTAGATGAAAGGTTTGATACTTTCGCCGTTAGCCAATGGCGTTACAATTGTTACGATGTTTCCATCTCTCTGTAACATTGCCACTACGGGCGTTTTGTTTATTGCGCCTGTACCTTTTTCATTCAATAATTTACGTGCCTTAGAATGCTTGTTACGGTGTTTGCCACCGATATAAGTCTCGTCAACCTCAACTGTACCCTCTAACATTTGCGGAGCGTTGTTAGTCAGCATTTCACGTATGCGGTGTAATAAAAACCATGCAGTTTTTTGGGTTATGTTTAGATCACGGCTTAATTGCAGGCTGCTAATACCTTTTTTGTGTGCAGTTGCTAAGTAGATAGCGGCAAACCAGTAACGCAATTCAATTTTAGTGTTTTCAAATACAGTACCAGTTGTAACGGTAAATTTTTTATGGCACTCTTTTGCTTTACATTTAAAGCCTCTGTTAGTTACATAAGCACCAACGTTACCACAATGAGGACAAGACGGTGTATTACACCAGCGTGAGTTAGCTAAGTATGTAGTGCAAGTCTTTTCATCTCTGAAATAATCTAACACTTGTAATAGGCTTTTAAATTGAGTTGTCATCGTCTTACCGTTTTGTTATACAAATATAAGACTTGTCCCAATAGCTTACTAATTTATTTTAAAATAATTAATTAGATTGCGGGACTAAACTAAAATCACAATGACAAAGGATGAATTAGAAAAGCAATTGGAGTATTTACAAAACGAAATTGCACGACACGAACGACAAGCCCCGACAATAGAAAATATTAAAGCAACGTCTATTGTATATCGCGGAAAAATTATTGATGCTGTTTCTTCTTTGGATAGGCTTTTAGATATTTATATAGCGACTTACTTTTGTGATAGTTTAGATAAAGTCAAAGAATTCTCAAATATTATTTTGGGCGCTAATAGGATTAGCTTGGACGGTAAAAGAAAACTATTTGATGTACTAATAAAAATTCAGCGACCAGAATTTGGCAAAAAAGTACATCGTAGTTTTAAAAAAGATATGAATACTGTAATGTATGAAAGGAATAGCTTCGCCCACAACTTAGTTTGCACAAATCAAGACGCTATAGACCGAGCAACAACCCATATTGGATTACAAAAGTTTAGTGCCAACTCTCGGATTGAATGGTATGATGAGGAAAAAATTAATTCAATTCTAATGACAATTAAAAAATGCAGTACGGTCATAATAAGGATGACGCAATCTCGTGTTGTAGTCCTACGCCCCCCACACTACGAACCAAAGTCCGATAGTATGGGGTCATAGGCTGTATCTTAAATATTTTTAACTTTGTCCTGTCCCAACTTGTATATAGTTACCCTTGAGAGGGGGCGCGCCGGAAAGTGCGGCAGCAGGGGTGTGTTTCTTCGCCAAACAAGCGAAGTTAATCGACCTAAAAGATTATTCAGCTTAAAAGGGTGTGTTTTTGAAATAAATAACACACCCTTCTGTTTTTGTTGTTATTACCAATTAAATCATACATTGCATTACAATTGCCTGCAAACGCAATATGTAAATATCTACTTAAACTAAGCCGCAAGGCAATACCAATATGGCCAAAAAGAAAGTTGAACCATCAAGCGAAGAAGCAGTAAAAAAAGCAGTTCCTAAAAAGCCTGTTATAGCTAAAGCCCAAACCACAACCGAAAAGCCTGTAAAAAAGGCATCTGCAAAAAAAGTAACCGGACCAGCAACTGTTGAAACTACAACTTTAGAGCGGGTTGAGCCATATAGCCGTTTTACTGAATTTGATGTTAGCCTGTTTCAATCGGGTAAGCACTACAAGCTTTATGAAAAATTCGGCTCACATGTAGTTGAGTATAAAGGCGTGGTTGGCACTTATTTCGCTGTTTGGGCGCCGAATGCACAATATGTGGCGGTTACCGGTAACTTTAATTATTGGGATAGGGGCACACACAAACTAAACCCACGCTGGGATTCTTCAGGTATTTGGGAAGGCTTTATCCCGCATATTGGTGTTGGCGAAGTTTACAAATACTTTATAAAGTCTTCAAGCGGTGAGGAACTGGAGAAAAGCGATCCATTCGCCCTGCGTTGGGAACTACCGCCGAGCACCGCATCTATAGTTGTGGATACCTTTTACGAATGGAAAGATCAGGACTGGATGGCTACCCGTTACCAGCACAATGCTTTAGATAAACCATATTCTGTTTACGAAATGCACGTAGGCTCATGGGCACGCAACCCAGAGAGCCCCGATGAATTTTTGACCTATCGCGAATTAGCGGAAAAGTTAGTGCCATATATCACCGAGATGGGCTTTACCCATGTAGAGTTCATGCCGATAATGGAGCACCCATATTATCCAAGCTGGGGCTATCAGATCAGTGGTTTCTACGCGGCATCTTGCCGCTATGGTTCTCCGCAGGATCTGATGTTTTTGGTAGAAGAACTCCACAAAGCTGGCATCGGCGTAATTTTGGACTGGGTTCCCTCACATTTCCCCGGCGACGCGCACGCGCTGTATAATTTCGACGGCACGCATCTTTACGAGCATGCCGATATGCGTAAAGGGTTTCACCCCGATTGGAAATCATACATATTCAACTACGGCCGTAACGAGGTGCGTGCGTTTTTAATTAGTAACGCGTTGTTTTGGCTTGATCGTTATCATGTTGATGGTTTGCGTGTTGATGCGGTAGCATCCATGCTGTACCTTGATTATTCCCGTAAGCACGGTGAATGGGAAGCCAATATTTACGGCGGAAACGAGAATTTAGAAGCTATATCATTCCTCAAAGAATTTAACGAAGCGGTTTACAGTCACTTCCCCGACACACAAACAATTGCTGAGGAATCAACTTCATTCACAGGCGTTAGTCGCCCGGTTTATACAGGCGGTTTAGGTTTCGGTATGAAATGGATGATGGGCTGGATGCACGATTCCATCAATTATTTTGAGGAAGATCCGATCAACCGAAAATATCACCACAACGTGATCACCTTCAGTTTGATCTATGCCTTTACCGAAAACTTTATGCTGCCGTTCTCGCATGATGAAGTGGTTTACGGCAAAGGCTCCATGCTGCGCAAAATGCCCGGCGATGAGTGGCAGCAATTTGCCAACCTGCGCTTGTTGTATAGCTTTATGTTTACCCACCCGGGTACAAAACTGCTATTCATGGGTGCCGAGTTCGGCCAGGGGACAGAGTGGAATTTTGAAAGATCATTAGAGTGGTATGTACTGCAATACCCTAACCACAATGGTATAAAAGAAACTGTTAAAGCCCTGAATAGACTGTACAGATCGGAACCTGCGCTTTACGAAAAAGGATTCGATTATACTGGTTTTGAATGGATCGACGGCGGTAATGCCAATGATTCCATCCTGGTATATGCCCGCAAAGGCTACAACCCCGATGATGACCTGGTGGTAGTACTAAACATGACCCCGGTTATCCGCCATGATTTCCGCGTAGGTGTAACGCAGGCAGGAGAGTGGAAAGAAATCTTCAACTCCGATGCCGAAAACCTATGGGGCAGTGGCATCATAAATTACAACGCTATAAATAGCGAAGCCATCAGCTGGCATGGTCGTGAAAATTCAATAAATATCACCATACCGCCGCTTGGCGCATCGGTATTTAAAAGAAAAAAAGTAAAAGATTCGCCTAAAAAGTATGAGTTAAAATAATCCCCAATTGTCATTCTGAGCGCAGCGAAGAATCTTCTGCAACATGCATTTCTGCTTTGCAAATCGAAGAAGATTCTTCGTCCCTCAAAATGACAAAGGCAATAACCAATGACAGCAACACAACCATGAGCAAACAATACGTTTATCTATATTTTATCGGCGGAATGATCGCCATTGGCGTCTTCATTTTTGATCTCGTAACCATCACCGCCGCCAAAATGACAACAGGCAGATGGGCCCTGGATGTCGGCCCTATCATTCTGTTTTTATACCTCTGCTATAAAACTTACCACGAGAAAAAAGACCAGGAATTAATGTAAGAGAGGATTGGAGGTTTTTTGACTTTTGACTTTCCCTTAACTGGTTTCAGTTTTAAACTGAAACCGCGGATCATGAGGGTTTGTAACTGTCAAACTACAAAGCCCAATAACAGTGCAGCGAATGACCCAATGACTACCGGATCCAAAGTCTATCCAGCATAAAAAACACAGCGAAAACAACACTGGCAATACCATTGGTGGTCATAAAAGCAAAGTTAACACGGCTCAGGTCGTTAGGTTTAACTAGCAAATGCTGGTATATCAGCATTGAGCAGAAGAAAGCGATCCCGATAAAATAGGGGATGCCAACGGGTGTATAGAATACCGGCATAATCACAAATAAAGCTGACAGTACATGCAAAAAGGTCGATAAGCGCAACGCATTCACCTTGCCCAAATAAGCAGGGATAGAGTGCAAATGCTCATGCACGTCAAAATCAATATCCTGCAAAGCATAAATAATATCAAACCCGCTAACCCAGCACAAAACTGATAATGAGAAGAACACCGGAGTAGCCGCGAAATGCCCCGTAACCACCAAATAAGCGCCGATAGGGGCCAAAGCCAACCCCAACCCTAAAACCAAATGACAAAGCGCTGTAAAACGCTTTGTAGCGCTATACCCCAGCACCACAAACAACGCTACCGGCGATAGGAAAAAGCAAAGCGTATTAATAAAGTAAGTCGTAGCAATAAACAACAAACAATTCACAATAGTAAATGTCAAAGCCGATCTCGCGCTGATCCTGCCCGAAGGGATATCCCGCTGTTTAGTCCGCGGGTTTTTAGCATCGATGTCCCTGTCCAAATAACGGTTAAATGCCATCGCCGAGTTTCGTGCGAAAACCATACAAAAAACCATCATCACCAATTTCAGCCAGTCAAAGCGATATTCCGTAGTGGTCACCGCCAAAAAAAAGCCAATAAAAGCAAAAGGCATAGCAAAAATGGTATGCGTAAATGTTACTAATGATAGATATTTTTTCATTTCTGTATTATTCTTTTTATTGTCATTGCGACTTCTCCATCCTGTCATTTCGACCGCAGAGAGAAATCTTCTTCGCCAAGGTAATCCCGGCTTGCATTTCCATCTTGCCAATCGTAGAAGATTCCTCCTTCCAGTCGAAATGACAATACATATTATTTGATTCTCTCCACCCTGTCATTTCGACCATCGGGAGAAATCTTCTTCACCTTGCAATTCCGCCCTGCATTCCACTTTGCCAATCGCAGAAGATTTTTCCTTCCAGTCGAAATGACAATACTTATTATTTGATTCTCTCCACCCTATCATTTCAGCCATCGGGAGAAATCTTCTTCGCCAAGCCAATCCCGGCTTGCATTTCCACTTTGCCAACCGCAGAAGATTTCGACCGGAGGGCGAAATGATATAGTTTAAAGTTTTACTCCTCTGATCCCCAAACTTTCGGTACCACAAACCCACTATTAATCCCACCAATAAACCCCAAAATCTCATCCCTCCCCATCATCGTTTCCGCCGATGTAATATAATATCCCGGCGCTTCCTCAAAAGTTTCTAATAAAGCCTTCTTAAACCTCGCCACATTTTGGTCAGTTTTAATACTCGACTGTTTATCAGCCTTGGTAAACACCAAAACAAACGACAAGCCCTTTTCGCCCAGCCAATTGCAAAACTCCAGATCTATCTTTTGCGGCTCCAATCGGCTGTCGATCAAAACCATTACACATTGCAAACTTTCACGTTTATCAAGGTAGGAGTGGATAAACTTATCCCAATCCGCTTTCTTACTTTTAGAGGCACGGGCATAACCATAGCCCGGCAAATCGACAATATACCAGCTATCATTAACCAAAAAATGGTTGATCAGCTGAGTTTTTCCCGGCGTTTGCGAAGTCTTAGCCAATCCTTTTTTCTGCACAAGCATATTAATAAGGCTGGATTTTCCAACGTTCGACCGCCCGATAAAGGCATATTCAGCTTTAACCGGCGGCGGCAGTTTGGAAATTTGAGTGTTGCTGCAAATAAACTCGGCGGTTTTAACGATCATTGGGCAAAGATAGCAATTAGAGATTAGTTAATTAGAGGTTAGAGATTAGTTGGGTTTCGCTTGTTTAATTCATCTTAGTATCCTTACTAAACAATTACAAATATACGTGTTTAAACATGTATATTTGTGTATGGATTTATTATGGTACATTATAATTGCTAATTCATAGCCACCCATTTTAAAAGGGCGAAATAAATTAATAAAGACCAGCTTTAGTCGAACCAAAAAGTATAAGAAAATGGAAAACTACACCATACCAGCTCAAACCCGCATCGGCCACGTACACCTAAAGGTAAGCGACATCCAAAAGTCACTCGACTTTTACTGCGGACTATTAGGCTTCGAAGTGATGACTATGTACGGCGATCAGGCTGCTTTCATTTCGGCAGGAGGATATCATCATCATATCGGCCTAAATACTTGGCATAGCAAAGGCGCGTCACCCGCGCCTGAATATGCACCCGGCCTATACCATACCGCCATCCTTTACCCCGAAAGAAAAGATCTGGCGGTAATTCTCCAACGCTTAATTGATGCCAAATACCCAATCACCGGCGCATCCGACCACGGCGTATCCGAAGCCATCTATTTAATGATCCCGATAAAAATGGCGTAGAACTATATTGGGATCGCCCCAAAGAAGATTGGCCATTAGACGCCGAGGGTAAATTAACTATGTATACCCGTGCGCTGGATGCAAAAGGCTTGCTTGAATTGGCTAAATAGTATATAGTTAATGGTTCATAGTTCATAGCTCTCTTTCATAAAAGCGCTAAGACCATGAACCATTAACCATTAACTATATACCATAAATACCTATCTTTGCCCATCTAAAAATATGAGCGAAATAATAACACCCTATCAGGATAACGAGGTTGCTAAAAAAACACAGGTAGCCGATATGTTCAACAATATATCCAAAACCTACGATTTCCTGAACCATTTTTTATCACTGGGCATCGATATCATCTGGCGTAAAAAAGCCATTAACGAGTTGAAAAAGGATAATCCCCAGCAAATATTGGATGTTGCCACCGGCACCGGCGATTTCGCTTTCGAAGCCTTGAAGATCCTCAACCCAAAGAAAATTGTTGGTGTTGATATTTCGCAAGGTATGCTCGACATCGCGCAGCAAAAAATAACCAAACGCCACCTAAGTGATAAATTCGAGATCAAATTAGGCGACTCCGAAAAATTACCTTTCGAAGCTAATGAATTTGATGCGGTAACTATTGCCTACGGTGTTCGTAATTTCGAGAACCTGGAAGTTGGTTTAGCTGATATTCACCGTGTGTTAAAATCAGGCGGCAAGGCTGTGATTTTGGAGTTCTCTAAACCCAAGGCATTCCCTGTAAAACAGTTATATAATTTCTATTTCAGCTACGTAACGCCGGGCATTGGCAAGCTGTTCTCCAAGGATGCAAGGGCGTACAGCTATTTGCCGGAGTCAGTTGCCGCTTTTCCCGATGGCGAAAAATTTATAGGTTTACTGCAGAAAGCAGGCTTTAAAAATACCAAACACAGGCCGTTAACGTTTGGTATCTGTTCAATTTATACGGGCGTTAAATGATAAAATGCTACTTAGCTATTATTGCCTTATTATTTTGCAGTAACATTTTACTTGCACAGGATAACCCACCCGCCTGGGCAGGTGGTGCCGATCAGCGCGATCTTAGCTTTGGTTTCTCTTTTTCATACGTAGATAACTATTACAAAATACTAAAAAAGCCAAACTGGCAAACCCCATTTCTCGATCCTCAAAACGGTAATCAACCTGTAACAAGCGCGGGCACCAGCATCAGTTCGCCAAATACACCCGGTTTCGCGGTTGGCTTTCTTACCCGGTATGATTTTACCGAACATTTTGAAGTTCGCTTAACCCCCTCGCTTATTTTTGCAGATCGTAGTCTGAGTTATACCTATGCCGACACCACAGATAACGTCAAAAAAATCGTCCAATCAACCACTATCGATCTCCCTTTAGCTATAAAAATAAAATCCGACAGGCATGGCGATTTTCGTGGCTACTTTATTGCTGGTTTAAAATATTCTTACTCAATTGGTGCCAAAGCCAATAGCGATAACACTGCCGCATTAGTTGATCGAACAGTGAAGAACGTAGGCAGCTATGAATCCTACGAAGCGGGCATTGGTTGCGACATTTATTTTGAATATTTCAAGCTATCGCCCGAAATAAAAATATCAAATTCCTTTGGCAATGTGTTGCTTCCGGAGGCACAACCCTATTCGTCACCCATCAGTAAATTATTCCTTCATTCGCTGATGATCAACCTTTACTTCGAATAGTTAGTTAAAAAAAACTAATTTCGTGCCCAATAGTTAGTATTACCTATGGCTAAAATTGCATTAATAACCGGCGCGACCGCCGGGATAGGCGAAGCAACAGCGGAGCTGTTTGCCCGCGAAGGATATAATTTGATATTAACAGGCCGCCGTACCGACAGGCTTGATAAACTTGCTGGGCATCTCAACAAAAAATATAACGTGGAAGTTGCTGTATCATCATTCGATGTGCGTAACCGCGAAGAGGTTTTGGAAAACCTGGAAGGCTTACCCGCCAAATGGAAAAGGGTTAACGTGCTGATAAACAATGCCGGTCTTAGTCAGGGCCTCGATCCGATTGACAAAGGCGATATGGATGATTGGGATCGCATGATCGATACTAACGTTAAAGGCTTACTATACGTAACAAAGGTCGTCTCCAATTGGATGATCACAAATGGTCACGGCCATATTGTTAATTTAGGGTCTATAGCCGGTAAAGAGGTTTATGCCAACGGCAACGTATACTGTGCCTCAAAACATGCCGTTGACGCGCTAAATAAAGCTATGCGGATTGATCTTTTACCTCACGGGATAAAAGTTACCGCGGTACACCCAGGCGCTGTGGAAACCGAATTTTCGGTAGTGCGCTTTAAAGGTGATGAAAAACGCGCGAAAAAGGTATACGAAGGTTTTGATGCCTTAGCCGCTGAAGATATTGCTGAAACTATTTGGTTCGCGGTATCGCGCCCGGCGCACGTAAATATAAATGAGCTGGTAGTAATGCCAACCGCCCAGGCCAACGCCGGTACTATTTTTAGAAAGTAAAACATTAAATATAAGATTTACCATTTTTAATAGATCCAAAATCGTAAATCTAAAATCCCAAATCAAATGTCCCTAATCACACAAATAAATCAGGATATAAAGCAAGCCATGTTAGCGAAGGACGCTGACAAATTACGTGGCTTGCGCGCTATAAAATCAGCATTATTACTGGCTCAAACAGAAAAAGGAGCTGCCGAAGAAGTTACCCCCGAAACAGAAATCAAAGTTTTGCAAAAACTGGTAAAACAGCGCAAGGAATCAGCCGAGATCTACAAAACGCAAAACCGCGATGACCTATATCAGATCGAAGTGGAAGAGCTGGAAGTTATTGAAGCCTACCTGCCAAAACAAATGAGCCATGAAGAAGTGGAAACATATTTAAAGGGCCTGATAGCACGTGTTGACGCAACATCAGTAAAAGATATGGGCAAAGTAATGGGCGCTGCAAACAAAGAGCTTGCAGGCAAAGCCGATGGCCGTACCATATCGGAGCTTGTAAAGCAATTGTTGGGGTAAGCCCCACCCAAAACTTCCCCGGAAGGGAGGGCTAAAAAGTCTCCCCTACAGGGGGAGATTTAGAGGGGGCTTTTATTTATTCATAAAATCCTTGCAACTCAACTTCAATAAGCTATTTTTATAGCATAATAAATGGGCTGCTACTTAATTTTATTTTTTTAGCCGATGCTTAGTTTATTTTAACGTATACATTTATATGAGTTTGGTACTTAAAGAGCAAAACGGGTTTAGTTTTATTGATGAGGGTGAAGGTGAGGTGTTGTTGTTGTTGCATGGCTTAATGGGTGCATTAAGCAATTGGGAAGAGGTGGTACATGAGTTTAAATCTCAATACCGCGTAATCATCCCTATGCTGCCTATATATGACCTGCCTTTGTTAACCACCGGGGTAAAAACCATCTCTAAGTACATTCATAAGTTTGTTAAATATAAAAAGTTAAAAGATTTTACCATTATAGGTAACTCGCTGGGCGGGCATGCAGGGTTAATATACGTGTTAGCGCATCCCACTTTTGCAAGGGCATTGGTGTTAACCGGCAGTTCAGGCTTATATGAAAATGCATTTGGTGGAACATTTCCGCGCCGCGAGAGTTATGATTTTATAAAGGAGAAAGTAGAGTTCACATTCTACGATCCTAAAACGGCTACAAAAGAGTTGGTTGATGATGTTTTTCGAATCGTTAATGACCGCCATTCCGTAGTTAGGATATTAGCCATGGCACGTTCGGCTATACGCCACAACATGCAAAAGGATTTGCACAAAATTCATATCCCTGTTGGTTTAATATGGGGAAAGAACGATAAAGTAACACCTCCGGAGGTGGCAGAAGAGTTTCATCAGTATCTGCCTAAATCCGAGTTGATTTGGATAGATGAATGCGGGCACGCCCCAATGATGGAGCAACCCGAAGCGTTTAATAAAGCTTTAAAAGGCTTTTTAGAAAGAACAGGAATATAATTATGATTGCAATTGAGTTAATTGCCGATGCGCTTCCCCCGGTTCACACCTCTGATACTGTTCAGAAGGTGTATGACCGTATGGTGGAATTTCGCATCAGGCACATGCCAATTGTAAACGAAGAACAGTTTTTAGGCTTAGTAAGCGAGGATGACCTGATCGGTATCAACGACTATCAAACAGAGATCGGTGCGCTGGCATTATCGCTGGTGAACCCATACGTATTGGAGGATCAGCATATTTATGATGTGATCCGGTTGTTTTACGAGCGCCAGCTAACTGTTGTACCTGTACTTGATATCAAGAAGAATTATTTAGGCGTGATCTCTATCAATTCCATGAATGAGTACTTTGCGCGCCTTACATCGGTGTCACAACCGGGCGGCATCATTGTGTTGGAGATCAATAATAAAAACAACTCCCTGGCCCATATGGCCCAGATAGTAGAATCTGACAATGCGCAGATCTTAAGTTCATACGTTTATCAGCATCCTGATTCAACCAGGATGGAAGTTACCTTAAAAGTTAACAAGCAGGATATCTCCGCCATAATCGCTACCTTTTTACGCTATGAATATGATATTAAAGCAACCTTTAACCATACCGGCGATAATGATAACTCAAGGGATCGTTACGATTCTTTGATGAATTACTTAAACTTATAGTGTGATTATTGGTTCATAGGTAATGGTTCATTGGTCATAGAAATACAAAAAACTATTACAACGCAAACTATGAATCATGAACTATCAACTACTACCCAAAAATGAATATAGCAATATACGGCAGGCAATTTAGTAACGAGGCTTTACCTTTGGTGCAGGAGGTGTTTGATAACCTTGCCCAGCACCAGGTCGAGATCTACGTTCATCACCAGCTTAACGATTACATCACCGACAAAATAAATACGCCGCCATACCATGTTCTAAAAAATGGTGATACCATAAAAGGCTTCATTGATATTTTTTTAACCCTCGGCGGGGATGGTACCCTGCTGGATATGGTGAATGTTATCCGTGATACAGGTGTGCCTGTCATTGGTATAAACTTTGGCAGGCTTGGCTTTTTGGCCAGCATCAATAAAAGCGACATCGCTGCCGCCATACACGCGGTGGTAAATAACGAATTTACACTGGATAGCCGCGAACTCATCAGTATTGATTCCGATCAGGAAATTTTTGGCGATGATAACTTTGCTTTGAATGATATTACCATTCACAAACGCGATGACGCTGCAATGATCATTACCCGCGTATATCTGGACGGTGAATTTTTAAACTCCTACTGGGGCGATGGTATCATTATATCAACAGCAACAGGCTCTACGGCTTATTCACTTAGTTGTGGTGGCCCAATCATCTTTCCGCAATCAAACAGTATCGTATTAACCCCCGTATCGCCACATAACCTTAATGTGAGGCCGATTGTATTGCCCGACAGCTGCATGCTCTCATTTGAGGTCGAATCGCGTAGCAACAATTACCTGGTTACCTGCGATTCGCGCACCGAAACAGTTGATAAAGTGGTTCGTTTTAAAGTTCACAAGGCTGGGTTTGTGTTAAATTTGGTCAGGCTGAATAATGAAAGCTACTTATCAACGTTAAGAAACAAATTATTGTGGGGGCTTGATGCCCGCAATTATTAAATTTGTTTAATGCTCAAATTTGTCACAGCTATACTTTTAACCTTCATCTCGTTTAATTTACAGGCGCAAACCTGGGAAGTAGGCCTGGGTGGCGGAGGTGCGGCATATATGGGCGATCTTAACCAAACTAACCCCCTTAAATTTAGTGGTGGGGCAGGGAGTATATTTGTAAAACGCAATTTTAACCCATACCTGTCTGCTCGTTTAACTTATACCTATGGTTCCATCAGCGCGGCCGATAGTACATCAAGTGATCCGCTAACCCGCCAGCGTAACCTCAGTTTTACCGATCATTTGAATGAAATAAGCCTTATTGGCGAATTTAATTTTATGAATTACATTGCCGGCGTAAGTCATAACCGATACACCCCGTTTGTTTATTTAGGCGTGGCTACGGTGAACTACAACCCAACAGCTATTTACCAGGGTACAAAATATGATTTACGTCCCCTGCAAACCGAAGGTGAATCAAAGCCTTATCCAAACAGCGCTATATCTATTCCGTATGGTGTGGGCATAAAATACAACATTACTGGGAGTTGGAACCTAATCGCTGATATTGGTTATCGCCAGCCAAATACCGATTATCTGGATGATGTGAGCGGCACTTATCCTAATCCGGCTAAACTTAACAGTGCCATCGCGCGCGCATTATCTGACCCATCCGGTGAGAAAACAGGATCTTATATAGGCACCCCTGGCACGCAACGTGGCGACATGCGTTCACACGATACTTATATGTTCGCCCAGTTCACCATATCCTATACTTTCGTTACCGAAAAGTGTTATTTCGAGCAGTAAGTGACACATTCATAACTATCGTCGTTCCTTACAGCAATAACGATGATTCTATCATTTTAAACCATTGTTTAAATTTTTCAAAAATCACTCAATCGCCACTCACTCAATCACTCAATATCCACTGTAACAAAATCTTTTCCCCCTCATACTAAAAAAAGCGCAATTAAGTTTTACCTTTGTACCCTGAAAAAATGGGCAATGGTCGTTATAAAATATGCCCGCGCAAATCATTTTTAACATATATTAACTAACGGCATTTATTAATTATCATACTTTTGAGCAAGTTTTTACTAAAAGCATGTTTTTGTAACCAGATCTGCGGCTTTTAATAATTGACATAAAATGGGATATAAGGATCAGATTGATTTGTCAAAGTTACCGCAGCACATCGCCATCATCATGGATGGTAATGGTCGTTGGGCTAAAGAAAAGGGCAAATTAAGAATATTCGGCCATCATAACGGCGTATTGTCGGTAAGGGACGTGGTAGAGGGTAGCTGCGATGTAGGTTTAAAATATCTTACATTATATACCTTTTCATCCGAAAACTGGAACCGCCCCAAACTGGAAGTTATGGCCATTATGGAGTTAATGGTAAGTACCATTCATAAAGAGATTGATAACTTTATGAAAAAAAATGTACGCCTTAATGCCATTGGCGATTTAACCATGCTGCCCGAAAGATGTTTTAAAGAACTTAAAAACGCTATTGATAAAACCGCTGGCAATACCGGCCTTGTACTTACGTTAGCGTTAAGCTACAGTTCAAGGCGCGAAATTATTAATGCCGTAAAACAAATTGCAGGCAAAGTGCAGGCAGGCACATTAAGTGTTGATGATATTGACGAAGATGTATTTGAAAATAACTTATATACAAATGGCATGCCCGACCCTGAGTTACTGATACGTACCAGTGGCGAAAACCGCATAAGTAACTACTTGCTTTGGCAAAT
This sequence comes from Mucilaginibacter tundrae, assembly GCF_013408825.1. Lineage (GTDB taxonomy): Bacteria > Bacteroidota > Bacteroidia > Sphingobacteriales > Sphingobacteriaceae > Mucilaginibacter. Next base: position 227,314 of record NZ_JACCBZ010000002.1, on the reverse strand, counting down.
AGCTTATGCCGAATTGTATTTTACAACAAAATTATGGCCCGACTTCCGCAAGGAGGATTTGTTCGAAGCCATTCTTGATTATCAGAAACGGGAACGCCGTTTCGGCCTGATCAGTGAGCAGGTTAATTAAATTTTTGCTTTTAACACTTTTTAACAACTGTATAAATTATTTTTAGCCACTTAAATATTCGAATGAATAAATACCTTTTTGCTATTCTTTTCTCTGTAGTGAGTACTGCTGCCATGGCGCAGGTCCCCCAAGCCAGGCAGTCGTTGTTCAAATCGTCAATACCGGCTGATAGTTTAAGTTACCTTAACCCTAAGGATTACATTATCGGTGGCATTTCTGTTACCGGCACAAAAAACCTGGATAAGGATGTATTGATAACCATATCAAAACTGACCAAAGGTGATCGTATTAACTTGCCCGGCGAAGCCAATGCAAGCGTTATAAAAAACTTATACAATCAAGGCCTTTTTGATGATGTGCAGTTAAACATTACCAGAATGGTGGGCGATACCGTATATCTGGAGATAGCGGTGCACGAGTTGCCTCGTTTATCAAAATTCCATATTACAGGGATTCGTAAAGGCGAAATTGAAGATGTACAGAAAAAGCTAAGTGATAAAACAGGCAAAATTGTTAATCAAAATTTACTGAATACCAGTACAGCTATCATTAAAAAACATTTTAATGAAAAAGGCTTTTTAAATACCACGGTAGCCATAACACAACGAGTTGATCCGGGCGATGCTAACAGTATCATATTAGATGTGGTTATTGATAAAAAAACCAAAGTGATGATCAACAGCGTCACCTTTGAAGGTAATAAAGCGATATCTGATAAAAAGCTACGCAGCTACCTTAGTAAAACACGCCAAAGAAGATGGTATAATCTTTTTGGTTCTAAAAAATTCAAATCAGATCAATATCAGGACGACAAGGATAATTTGGTTGAGCAAATGCAGGATAAAGGTTACCGCGATGCTGCCATCTTGAGTGATACTGTTTATAAACATGATTATCAAACGGTAGATATTCACATCAAGGTACACGAAGGTCCTAAATATTACTTTGGTAATATTAAATGGTCGGGCAATGCCAAATACACAAGCGATCTGTTAAACAAAATATTACGCATTAAAAAAGGCGATGTATTTAGCGAGGATGAACTAAACAAACGCCTTTCTGGTCCAACACCTAATAGTGATGACGTTTCATCATTGTATTTGAATGATGGTTACTTAACCTTCAGCCCTGATCCTGTTCAGACAAGGATCTATAATGATACTGTTGATTTGGATTTGAGGGTATTTGAAGGCCCGCAATACACTATTAACCGTGTTATATTAAAAGGTAACGATGTAACCAATGATAAAGTGGTTATGCGCGAGATCCGTACCAAACCGGGTCAAAAATTTAATAAGGATCTGCTGATCCGCAGTACGCGTGAAATTTCGCAATTAGGTAACTTTGATGAGCAGAAAACAGAACCGAAGCCAACAAATATTAACCCTCAGGATGGTACAGTTGACATTATCTTCAACGTGGTTGAAAAACCTTCTGACCAGATTGAGCTTTCAGGTGGTTTTGGTGGTGGCCAATTGGTAGGTACTTTAGGTTTAACGTTCAATAACTTCTCTATTAAAAATATCTTCCACCTTAAGGATTATAAACCTTTGCCAAAAGGCGATGGTGAGAAGTTGAGCATCAGAGGTCAGTCAAGCGGTTCAACATACCAAAATTACTCGCTAACGTTTTCTGAGCCGTGGTTGGGTGGTAAAAAACCTATTTACTTCGCGGTGTCAGCTTATACGCAGTTAAGTTCAACTGAGGGCGAGGTTGCCGTAACAGATCCTAACTATAACAAATTACGTATTAACGGTGTGGGTGTTACCTTGGGTAAACGTTTAAACTGGCCTGATAACTACTTCCAGTTAAACTACTCATTAAACGTTGACCACTATAACCTGGATAACTATACAGGTTATTTGTTTCAGAATGGTACATCATACAACATTAAGTTAACGCAGGAACTTAGCCGTAACTCTACTGATTCACCTATCTTCCCAACAACTGGTTCAAATATCAAATTCACCGCGCAGGGTACGCCGCCATACTCATTATTTAATAATATTAACTATAGCATCGCAACTCCTGAACAGATTTACCATTTTGTTGAGTATTACAAACTTAAATTTGATGCACAATGGTTTACTAAGATTGTAGGTAAATTTGTATTGATGTCACAAGTACGTTTCGGCTTCCTTGGTGAGTACAATTCTAACGTTCCGCAATCACCGTTTGAGCGATTTAAATTAGGTGGTGATGGTATGCAGAGTTACCAGTTTTTACAGGGTAGTGATATCATCGGCTTACGTGGTTACCAAAACTTCTCTGTTATACCGGTTGGTGATAACTACACAGTTGATAACAACGTAGGTAGCCCGATATATACCAAATACACACTTGAATTGCGCCACCCGATCATCGCTAGTGAGTCTGCAACTATATTTATGCTTGCATTTGCCGAAGGTGGTAACGTTTGGGATAGCTTTAGCGCTTACGATCCATTTAACATTAGGCGTTCAGTTGGTGTTGGTGCAAGAGTATTTTTACCTATATTTGGTTTACTTGGGCTTGATTATGGTTACGGTTTTGATAAGATACCGGGTATACCTGATGCCAACAAGGGGCAGTTCAGCTTCTCAATTTCACAGAGTCTAAGCGGCGGATTTAACTAAATCCGGGAAAATTTATGAAGAGAATAATTTTTGTATTGTTTTTAACGTTAACAGCATGCACCGGGGCATTTGCACAACGCCTTGCCTTTGTTGATTCTGATTACATTTTAAAACATATGCCGGATTATATATCCGTACAAAAGCAATTAAATGCATTATCAGATCAATGGCAACGCGATGTTGATAATAAGTTTCAGGAAGTTGACCGCTTGTATAAAGCCTATCAGGCCGACCAGGTTTTAATGACACCTGATATGAAAAAGAAGCGTGAACAGGAAATTGATGATAAGGAAAAAGCCGCTAAAGATTTTCAACGCCAAAAGTTTGGTCCTGATGGTGATCTGGTACAACGAAGTAATGCATTGATAAAACCAATACAGGATCGTATAGCAAAAGCAGTTCAGGAAGTTGCCGAAGGCGACGACTTGGATATGATATTTGATAAAAACAGCGAGGTTATTATGCTGTATGCTAACCCGCGATATGATAAAAGCGCCGAAGTGATAACAAAATTGGGTTTAAAGCCCGGAGGTCTTGCTAAATAAATTATTTATATATATAATCGCACTAATTAATTAAACACAGAACAAAAACAATGAAAAAATTATTAAAAGTTGCTTTAGTTGCAGTATGCATGGTAGTCGCGGGCAACTTTGCCAAAGCACAATCTAAAATCGGTTACATCAATACTAATCAGATAATGGAACAGCTTCCTGAAATGAAAACTTTGCAAACACAAATGCAGGCATACCAAAAAACTTTCTCTGATCAGTTGGCAACCATGAGTACTGAACTGCAGAGCAAAGGTCAGGATTACGAAGCTAAAAGAAGCACGATGACTGATGCTTCACGTACTGCAACTGAGTCTGAATTACAAGATATGCAAACACGTATCACTACTTTCCGTGATAACGCGCAAAAACAAATCGAAGCAAAAAGCAATGAGTTGTTAAAGCCACTTACTGATAAACTTCGTGCAGCTATTCAGGCTGTAGCAGCTACAAAAGGTTATGCTTATGTATTAGATTCTTCACAAATCGAATTGATCGTATCTCCTGCAGGTGATGATTTAGGCCCTGCTGTAAAAGCTAAATTAGGCTTACAATAATCACATTATAAAATCATTTTATTTAAAGCGTTCCGATAATCCGGAACGCTTTTTTTATTTTTGTATCAAGTGCTAAATAATAAACCCATAGGTATTTTTGATTCCGGCTACGGTGGCTTAACCGTATTCCGGTCCATTGCTGATCAATTGCCCCAGTATGATTACGTGTATTTAGGCGATACCGCCCGCGCACCATACGGTAACCGTTCATTCAGCGCCATACATCAATATACGTGGGAATGCGTACAGCAATTATTCAAAATGGGGTGCCCATTGGTTATTTTAGCCTGTAATACAGCATCTGCCAAAGCATTACGCACTATCCAGCAACAGGATCTTAAAAATGAAGACCCTTCAAAGCGTGTATTAGGCGTTATACGCCCCACCGCCGAAGTGATAGGTAATTATACTAAAACAAATGAAATAGGCGTTCTGGGTACCAAAGGCACTGTACAATCAGGCTCATACCTCCTAGAGATCGAAAAATTTTCGCCTGAACTTAAAGTTTACCAGCAAGCATGCCCGTTATGGGTGCCGCTTATTGAAAACGGTGAACACGACAAACCGGGCGCCGACTACTTTGTAAAAGAATACCTTGATCAAATATTAGCACAATCGCCGGATATCGATACCATTTTACTGGCTTGTACCCATTACCCGCTAATGCAGGATAAAATTCAAGCCTATCTGCCCAAACACATCCAAACCGTTGCACAAGGTGATATCGTAGCCAAAAGCCTGATTAATTACCTGCAGCGCCATCCCGAAATGGAACAATCCATTACCAAAAACGGCACCCAGCAGTTCTACACCACAACAGATGATACTGCCGATTTTGATCTGCACGCCACCAGTTTTTTCGGGGCGCCGGTAAAATCACAATCGGTGATGACCAAAGGGTAAATAATCTTTATGCTCTTGTTTGTCATTCTGCAAAGCGAAGAATCTGTACATTAGTTTACGATATTCGGTCAATTAAGCCTACTGACAAAACACTGTCACCATCAATGCCACAATAATTGCCGAAATTTGGGTCATACCCAAATTTCAAAAAAGTCTACCCTTTCACAATAGATTTAAACACCTCTTCAACATAATTTATTAAGTTTGCAGCTACCATAAAAATACATTGAGTTTTTACCTTACATATTTCGCAATTGGTATCGGGCTGTTCGCGTTTTCAGCCGTATTTGCTCTTGTTGGTGTATATGCCGAGCGTAAGGTGTCCGCATTCATACAGGATCGTTTAGGCCCAACCGAAACCGGTAAGTTCGGTATGTTGCAAACCCTGGCCGACGGCTTAAAACTCATCCAAAAAGAGTTGATCGTACCTGCTGCTGCGGATAAATTATTATTCATCATGGCGCCGGCTATTATTTTTATAGCCGTATACATGGGTTTCGCCGCCATGCCCTGGGGGCCTGGATTAGTACCAACCAGTTTAAATTTAGGCTTGTTCTACATATTCGCCATCATCTCCATCGAAACTTTAGGTATACTAATGGCAGGCTGGGGATCAAATAATAAATACTCCATTTTAGGGTCGATGCGTTCCGTAGCGCAGATCATCTCTTACGAGATACCAGCCGGTTTTGCTATCATATCCGTAGTGATGATCGCACAATCATTAAATATGCAAACTATCGCAACCCAGCAAGGCATCCTGTCAACCGAAGGCGTGAAGTTTTTTGGCTTTTGGGATGTATCAAAAATAGGCGGCATATTCGCCTGGAATATCTTCAGGGCACCGCATTTGCTTATAGCCTTTGTGATTTACTTTATCGCCTCATTGGCTGAAAGTAACCGTGCCCCATTTGATATCCCCGAAGCAGAATCTGAACTTGTAGCAGGTTTTCATACCGAATATACCGGGATGCGTTTTGCATTCGTGTTTTTCTCAGAATATTCGATGATGTTTTTAGTGTCGATGATCAGCGTAGTGCTTTTCTTAGGCGCATGGAACACCCCGCTGCCAAATATCGGCGCATTACACTTAGCCGACTGGACAACAGGCAACGGCTGGGGTATCATCTGGATACTAATAAAAAGTTTAGCCCTGGTAGGCATCCAAATGTGGATCCGGTGGACACTACCCCGCCTCCGTGTAGATCAGCTAATGAGCCTGTGTTGGAAAGTACTAACACCACTCGCGTTTGCCTGCATGTTAATATCAGGCGTTTGGCGAATATTTTTAATGTAGATAAATAATGAAACTAATGAAGTCTCCCCTACAGGGGGAGATTTAGAGGGGGCTATGAATAATAAAGTAATCAACGGATTTACCACTGCATGGAAAGGCCTTAGCCTTACCATCAGGCATCTTTTTGCCTCAAACGCTAAAAGAAAAGTGGTCCCCGCCAGCGATAATAATTACTTTAAACAGCTCGAAGGCACCAACACCATACAATACCCCAAACAATCATTACCTATACCCGAAGTCGGCCGTTACCAGTTAGATGTGGAAATGGACGATTGCATTGTATGCGACCTTTGCGCCAAAATATGCCCTGTAAATTGCATTGACATTGAATCAATCAAAGCCACAGAAGTAATTGGCCAAACATCAGATGGTTCCAAAAAAATGCTTTATGCAGCCAAGTTCGATATCGACATGGCCAAATGCATGTATTGCGGACTTTGCACCATAGTTTGCCCAACCGAATGCATCGTAATGACCAATCAATACGATAGAACCGTTTTCGAGCTAAGTGATCTTACCTACAAATTCTCGGATATGACCGCCGAAGAAGCTGCCGAAAAGCAAGCCTTGTTAGATAAACAATTAGCCGAAAAACAAGCCGCTAAATTAGCGGCCATGAAACAAAAGGAGGGAGGCGTATGAGTTTAGTGCAGATACTCTTCTACATAATGGCATTTATCACTTTAGCTTCTGCCATATTTGTTGCGGCTAGTAAAACCTTGGTAAGGTCTATCTTCATGTTCTTCATCACCCTGTTTGCATTGGCCGGCTTATATGTTTTGGCTTTGGCTGATTTTGTGGCGATAACCCAAATTGTAATATACGTCGGCGGCATTTTAGTACTGATACTATTTGCCTTCATGCTTTCCGGTCGCGAAACATTGGAGGCGTTGCAAAAACAAAAAAAACAATTCATCAGCGTCAACAAAACAGGCGCATTATTTTTGGCAGCGATATTTTTTATTGTATTGCTAAACATGGTTCTTAAAGTCGATGCTGATCATCTACCATGGATAACTAACGCGATCCAAACTAAAAATGTCATCGCGCCAATCAACGTCACCACAGATAACATCGGCATTAATTTAATGACACGTTACCTGCTGCCTTTCGAGGCGATTTCAATTCTATTAATGATGGCACTGGTAGGCGCTGCCCACTTATCACGAAAGGAGCAAACGCTATGATTCCACTAACTGATTTCCTGATAGTAAGTGCCGCGCTGTTTTGTATAGGATTGTTTATGGTGGTATCCAAAAGCAATGCCATCCAGATATTGATTGGCGTCGAACTAATGCTGAACGCAGCCATCCTAAACCTGGTAGCCTTCGGCAAATACGATCGCCTAAACAACGGCGGACAACTATTCGCTTTATTCGCTATCGTATTGGCCGCCGCTACAACAGCCGTAGCATTAGCTATCATACTAAACGTTTACCGCCGCTATAAAACCATCGACCCTAATAAAGTCGACAAACTGAGGGATGAATAATGAGAGTTTTAACCATCATATTTTGCTTGTTTATATCGGTAAACGCCTTAGCGCAAACTACCGGTAACGAACCATTGTACATTGTTGATGGAAAAATAGTCCCATCAATCAAGGACCTTAAATCCCATGATATTTATGAAACGGTTCTTTTGTCAGATTCAACAGCGATAGGCATTTACGGTAAACAAGCTACAAACGGGGCCATGGTAGTAACTACTATGAAAGGCCAGGCTGTTATCTATCAAAAAAAGCTGATCCCGTTCTCTGAAAAATACAAGAACTACTTAGAAAAGAAAGGAAACGACGACAACCTGTCCTACGTCATCAACAATACAATGCTGATAGCACGCACGAAACATACCGTTGAAGAGTTATCTGAACTAGATCCGGCCAATATTAAAAAAGTGGAATTTAAGACCGTCCGCCAATTTAAAACCGACGCTACCGTAGTAATTACCACTAACAACGATGACCAATGAAGAAATTGATACTTATATTTTTCTTGTTCTTGTCCGTTAGTGCTTTAGCACAAACCAAAGATTCGGTTAATAAATCAGGATCAACCAACAGCATATGCATATGTGCTCCCCCTGATACAACTAAAAAACCGCCATTGTATATAATTGACGGTAAAATTGTGAAAGGGAACATTGACAAACTTAATCCAAATGATATATTAAGCATCAGTGTGTTAAAAGGCGATTCCACTACAGCCAAATACGGTTCTGCGGGTGACAATGGAGTTATTATCATAACAACCAAACAAGCCAAAACAGATACATTAAAACAAGCCATTAAAAAATAATTTGAATACATCCATACCATATCAGGACATATCCGTCGTTTACTATGCACTCGCGGCAGTAGCTATGCCGCTTATTGCTTTTTTAATAAACGTATGCCTGCCCGGTAAAACCAATAAGGTGAGTGGTTGGATGTCAACCTTGGGTATATTCACAAGTGCGGTATTGTCGGCGTTGGTATTCGCCAAAATATGGGGACAACAGCCTTTGCATATACAACAACTGTGGTTCACCATTGGCGCAAGTAAATTGTACGCGGGTGTTTTATTAAATAATCTATCGGTTATATTGCTGCTGTTGGTTAATTTGATAGCCTTGCCGGTACACATCTATTCTACCGCTTACATGAGCCATGATGCCGGCTACAAACGTTATTTTACTTACCTCAGCTTCTTTTGTTTCAGTATGCTGGCATTGGTTGTGGTGGATAGCATGTACCTGTTTTATGCTTTCTGGGAATTAGTTGGCTTTTCATCATACTTATTAATAGGTTTTTGGTTTACGAAAGACAAAGCAGTTTACGCCAACAAAAAAGCTTTCATCATAAACCGCATTGGCGATATTGGTCTATTAGTCGCCATTATCATCCTCTTCACCCAATTCCATACTGCCGATATTGTGCAACTTTTTGGCGATAACGGTTTAGTTGCTCAATCATTCATTAAAAATGGAATATGGATAGCACCCGCATCACAACTGCCTGCTGTTTACCAATATATAGCCTGCGCTGGTATCATGCTGGCGGTAGCCGCTAAGTCGGCGCAGTTTCCATTGCATACGTGGCTGCCAGATGCGATGGAAGGCCCGACATCAGTTTCAGCGCTTATCCATGCCGCTACAATGGTGGCTGCTGGTGTTTTTTTATTAGGTAGAGTTTACCCGATCTTTAATACCGCGGAGTTAAACGCACTTGCTGTCATCGGATGCTTTACAGCATTTATGGCGGCAACTATTGCCCTCACCCAAAACGATTTGAAACGTATACTGGCCTACTCCACCATATCCCAATTAGGTTTTATGATCATGGCGATGGGCATTGGCGCTTACGCTTCATCATTGTTCCATTTGGTTACTCATGCATTCTTTAAATGCCTGTTGTTCCTTGTTGCTGGTATCGTAATTCATCAAATGCAGCACATCAAAGAGGAAAACAACCTCGACATAGATCCGCAAAATATCCTGTACATGGGTGGCTTGCGTAAAAAACTGCCCTTCACTTTTATAACCGCAATTGTTGCTTCATTGGCATTAATTGGTTTGCCACTCACTTCGGGCTATCTCTCCAAAGATGGTATCCTGATCCAGGCCTTTGAGTGGTCGGATGGTAAAAGCTGTTATTACCGCATGATACCTGTTGGCGCTATAATAGCCAGCATATTAACCGCGTTTTATATAGGCCGACTAATTGTAAAAGTATTTTTCGGAGAGTTCCGTCTGCAAAAGATCAATCCGCATATCCACATCCATTGTAACGATGGCGGCTGGCAATTCAAGCTGCCGCTACTATTTTTAACCATTTGCTGCTTATTCCCGCTGTTCTCGTGGAACCCACTGGTATACGAACATGCCTGGATTTTCAGCGCTTTTTCAGGCCCCGGCTTTTTAGAGCGGATTAATATCTACCACACTATTATCCCGGCAGGAGCAAACCTGGTAAACATTTTAGTGATCTATTTAGCTTACAGTATCTACGTAAAACGCAATACATTTACCTTCGATCAAACCGGCTTTTTCTTCCGCCTGTCGTACAACGAATGGTATATCGATAGATTTTACAATTCCGCTATCGTAAAACCGATATTATCATTGAGCAACGCCTCATCCTGGGTTGATAAAAACATCATTGATGGTTTTATCAACCTGTTAAAAAATATAGTCCTATCCATTTCAAAAATTACCGCGTGGATAGATAAATATATCATTGATGGTTTTTTACATTTACTCACGGCAATAGTGCAGCTAATTGGCAACTTTGCACGTAATTTTCAAAGCGGTAAAATACAGTACTATTTGTTCAGCATGCTGGCTGTAATACTGGCGCTGTTTATTTTAAAAACGTTGATTTAGTTATGAGATTTAGAGCATACATACACGCCAAACAAATTCCCCTCTCGAGAGGGGGAGCGCAAGCCAGCGCGGCTGCAGGGGTGTGTCTATGCGCCATAAAAAAATCTCAAATCTCAAATCTCAAATCCCAGATCTCACAATGCTAACCCTGCTCATATTTTTACCCATCCTGTTTGGCTTTATCATTGTAGTGCTGCCATCAAGCATGCGCGCCAGTTTTAAATACATTACCCTGCTGGCTACCTTATTGCAGTTGGCTATCAGCATATATATCTACCTCAACTTTAAAACAGGAGTAGCTTTCGGCGGTATCGATCATGAAACACAGTTCCAGTTCCTTCAAAAACTACCGTGGATCCATCTAAACCTTGGCAGCCTCGGTACTATGCAGATTGATTATTTTGTGGGGATAGATGGTATATCGGTAACCCTATTACTCATGACTTCCATAGTAATGGTAGTCGCGGCACTATCATCATGGGAGATCACCAGCAACCTAAAAGGCTTCTTCGCATTGTTTTTATTGCTGGATATGGCACTGATCGGCGTATTCTGCTCGCTCGATTTCTTTTTGTTCTACATATTTTATGAGTTGATGTTGCTGCCACTATATTTCCTCATAGGGATGTGGGGTGGAGCAAGGCGCGAATATGCGGCTATCAAGTTTTTCCTGTATACATTATTCGGTTCGGTGTTTATGCTTTTGGTGATGATTGGCCTTTACTTATCTGTAAAAGATCCTGCCACCGGCAACCACACCTTCAACATGATCCAGATGATGAACCCGGCAAACTATACGCCCGGTTCTATATTTAATATATTAAGCCATCAAACTATCTTCGGTATATCGGCACGTACAGTTGGCTTTGTTGTGTTATTTGTCGCTTTCGCCATCAAGGTTCCGGTAGTGCCATTGCATACCTGGCTACCCGACGCGCACGTCGAAGCCCCAACCCCTGTATCTATTATACTGGCAGGTATCCTGCTAAAAATAGGTGGTTATGGTATTATCCGTATTTGCATTGGCATTTTCCCGGAGGTTGCCACATCCGGCGCTTTCTGGTTGGGTTTATTAGGTGTCATATCCATTCTATACGGTGCGTTCAATGCCCTGGCTCAGCGCGATTTCAAACGGATCATCGCTTATTCATCCGTATCACAAATGGGCTTCGTGTTGTTAGGCATTGCCTCGCAAACCACAGAAGGGATTAGCGGAGCAGTGTTCCAAATGGTGAGCCACGGCTTTTTATCGGCCATGCTATTCTTCCTGGTAGGGGTGGTATACAATCGTGTGCATGATAGAGATATTTACAACTTCCGCGGTTTAGGTACATTGATGCCGAAATACATGGTGTTCATCATGATCGCCTTCTTCGCGTCATTAGGCTTGCCGGGGTTCTCAACTTTCATAGCCGAAGCGTTCTCGCTAACAGGCGCATTTAAATCGGCACTATTACCAAATTGGTTGGCTATCTGCGGTGCGGTTGGTATATTATTTAGCGCCTGTTACTTCCTGTGGACTCTACAACGCATGTTCTTCGGATCCGTTTCCCTAAAAGGTGGCGATACCTGGCGCGCAGCATTAGTCGACCTGAAACCCCGTGAGATCATCGCTTTGATACCTCTGGCATTAACAGCATTGGCTTTGGGCGTAATGCCATCGCTGGTATTTGATAAGATAAATGATTCGGTATTAGCCTTGGTAAGCTTTACAAAAACATTCATTCGCTAAAATGCACGATCTGCTACCATATATACACGGCTCACTATCTAATTTATTGGGTAGCATTCAATTTTTTATGCCCGAAGTTTGGCTTAGCGCCTTATTTATTATTGTGCTGATAACCGACTTGCTTTTCGGTAAAAACTCCCAAAAACTTTGCAAAACTGTTGCTTGCGTGGGGATATTGTTGATTTGTATTTTAGACCTAGGACAGCGGGATTTTGTAAAACAAAGTGTAGAGGAAAACATCCCGTTATTTCTTTTTAATAACTCTTTATTACTCACCCGCGCGGCCGTCAACTTTAAATTCATTATTGATCTGCTGGCATTTGTGCTACTTATTTATGCCGATTGGGATCACAAGCTACGTGCCCACAAAAAAGGCTTGTCCGATCTGTATACCATCATCATTGCTTCCATATTCGGATTACATTTAATGACCATGGCGGTCAACCTGCTATCCATTTACCTGTCAATCGAGATGGTTTCCCTGGCATCTTACCTATTAGTTGCCTATCGTTCAGAAAATGCTTTCAGTACCGAAGCAGGTTTAAAGTACGTATTGTTTGGGGCGGCTGCTTCGGCTATTATGCTGTATGGAATTTCGTTATTATATGGCTTTACAGGGTCGTTAGATCTGTTCGACGGTAACTTCCTGCAAGGCTTAACGCAAGCAAACGGTATGGCGGTTTCTTTTGCCCTAGTACTGGTATTGTTAGGAATAGGGTTTAAATTATCATTTATCCCAATGCATTTTTGGGTGCCCGATGTTTATGAAGGTGCCTCAACCCCGGTTACAGCCTATTTGTCAACTTTGCCTAAAATAGCAGGATTTGCCTTATTGATTAATTTCCTTACCCCGTTTATCTTTTCTGTCAGATGGTCGGCCTTTGATTTTAAGCTGTTCCTGTCTATTGTCGGCATCGCCACCATGATAGCAGGTAACTTTGCCGCGGTACTGCAAACTAACGTGAAACGCATGTTGGCTTATTCAAGCATTGGGCATACGGGATTTGTTTTAATGGCGATAGTAACGTTTAATCAGCAAGGTATTACAGCGCTTACCTGGTATTTACTGGTGTATAGCATAGCCAATATTGGCGCGCTGGTACTAGCCAGTTACTTTGCCAACGTAACCGGCGCCGAAGATATGGAAGGCTATAAGGGATTAGGCTTGCGTTATACTACCGCTTCGGTATGTTTTGTAATTATACTCATATCGTTAACCGGTTTGCCTATAACTGCCGGGTTTACGGGTAAAGTGTTTGTATTCTCCGCGGTTTATGGTGTATACCAGCAAAATCATGATCTGTGGCTTTTACTGCTGATGGTAACAGGTGCTTTAACTACCGTAGTGTCGCTGTTCTATTATCTTAAAATCCCCCTCAATCTTTTTATAAAAAGGTTAGAAATTGTTAAAGAACCGGTAAGTAAATCTTATAATTTATTGATTTTGGCAGCGATTATATCAGTCCTGTTAATTTTATTGGGGGTTTTCCCTGATTTTATAATTAATCATCTATAAAAGAGGTATTTCTGTTTTAAATGCCAATAAAACACGACTTTTTTACTCTTTTGATAGGAATAAATCATAATTTCAGCCGTTTTTTAACCAATTAATTCCTAATGAAACGCTATCTTCCATTTTCGATTATTGTTTTTATACTGGTTTTAACTTTTATTTTTCCCTCAGTCGAAGTAAATTCCCTTACAGATCCCAAATTTAATACAGGTGATATCGCCTGGATGCTGATGTCAACAGCCCTGGTGTTGATCATGACACCCGGACTTGCGTTTTTTTATGGGGGGATGGTAACCAAAAAGAATGTAATATCAACCATGTTACAAAGCATCATATGTATGGTGATCGTAACCATAATGTGGGGAATATTTGGTTTTAGTTTAGCATTTGGTGATGATGTTCATGGGGTTATAGGTAATCCCGGTACGTATTTTATGATGAAAGGAATGCTTGGAAACGCAACTTGGAAACTGGCGCCAACTATCCCGTTATTGCTTTTCGCCATGTATCAGCTAAAATTCGCTATTATAACACCGGCACTTATTACCGGCGCTTTTGCTGGGCGTATCCGTTTTAATTCATATATCATATTTGTATGCTTGTTCACCATATTTATATTCTCACCATTAGCACATTGCACATGGCATCCCGATGGTTTATTAAATAAGCTTGGCGTACTTGATTTTGCGGGCGGTACCGTTGTACACATGTCTGCGGGTTGGGCGGCGCTGGCCTCAGCATTATATCTAAAACGCCGTAATGAAGTTGACCATACCCCGGCTCGTATAACCTATGTAATCATAGGTACGGGGCTGTTGTGGTTTGGCTGGTTCGGTTTTAACGCCGGTTCGGCATTTGGGGCAAATCACCTGGCGGTACTTGCATTGGCAACCAGTACTACAGCATCAGCTGCTGGTGGCTTAACCTGGATATTTTTTGATATGCTGCGTGGCCGTAAACCATCGGCTATGGGTACCTGCATAGGCGCTGTTGTTGGTTTAGTCGCTATCACGCCAGCTGCAGGATATGTATCTATACCGCATTCATTAGCTATTGGTATCATATCGGCGGTAATAAGTAATTTAGTGGTGGAGTGGCGTACACGTACCACTATTGACGATACACTTGATGTATTCCCGTGTCACGGTGTGGGCGGTATGGTAGGTATGGTGCTTACCGGCGTTTTTGCCAATCAAGATATCAACCCAAACAATACTACAGGTGATGGTTTATTCTTTGGCCATACACACTTATTTTTTGTACAATGTATAGCCTTAGTGGTGGTATCAATATTCTCATTTTTTGGATCATTGTTATTGCTTAAGATCACTGATATGATATCTCCCCTGCAAGTATCTGACGAGGAGGAACGTATTGGTTTGGATATAAGCCAGCACGGCGAAAGATTGTAGATTTTATTCAGATTATAGATTTTGCTAATATTTTGAACTTTTTCTTTGCTTTTTTAAAAGACTGTCTTATCTCAGAGGAATAAATCTTATTATCACAATGAAAAAATCTTACTATTATTAGCGGCCACCGCTATGGTGTCTTGTAATTCAAATCAAAAATCATCTGGTAGTACCGACTCATCGAAAACGGATACCACCAAAACAACCACATCCACTACAACTACCGAAAAGAAAACAGAAGCCGACCCGACATCGTGGAATTATCAAACTGATAGAGACAAGATGACATCTAAACTGTCTTATTTTGCAGCAATCAATTCAACCAACAAATTGCAGTTTGGCGCGCCGTACGAAGGCGGCTCAACAGCAACAATCACGATCAGAAACAAAGCAAAAAAGAATGAAATTATCTTAGCAATAGATAAAGGCCAGTTCATTTGCGATGTTAGCGATGGTTGCGCCATTAAGGTTAGGTTTGATAGCGACCCGGCAATTTCATTTGAAGGTAGCGAACCATCTGATTATAGCAGTACCACCCTTATTTATTCATCCGGAGCCAAAATTCATCGCTCATGCTAAAATAGCAAAGAAGATGATTGTTGAAGCTGAGTTTTACCAGGAAGGTATGCAGGACATGGAATTTAATACAGCCGGTTTAAAGTGGGAACACTAATAAAATAATACGTTAACTCCATCTAAAAAGGCAATGTTTTACATATTGCCTTTTTAGATTACCATAAAATAGTTAACAAATTGTTCATAATTACTTCATATTAATACGAATTAATGACAAATTGGATAAGCTAAAATCTAAATAAACTTTTACCTTTGCCACCTCATTCTCAATCATGAGCGATCAGATTAAACATGAATGCGGTGTGGCATTTATCCGCCTTTTAAAGCCACTTTCTTTCTATCAAAAAAAGTACGGTACTGCACTGTACGGCCTTAACAAGCTTTATCTTTTAATGGAGAAACAACATAATCGCGGCCAGGATGGCGCCGGTGTTGCAACCATTAAATTGGATATTGAGCCTGGTAAACGTTACATAAGCAGGCACCGCTCAATGGCCTCAAACGCCGTTGCTGATATTTTTGAGTACATCCAGAAAAAATTTGCCGACATACAAAAGGAAACTCCTGAACGTATGCAAGATGCCGATTGGCTCAAAGAACACATAAGCTTTACCGGCGAAGTGCTATTAGGCCATTTGCGTTATGGTACCCACGGTAAAAACAGCATCGAAAACTGTCACCCCTTTTTAAGGCAGAACAATTGGATGACCCGTAACCTGGTTATTGCAGGTAACTTCAACATGACTAACGTTGATGAGCTGTTGCAACAACTTTACGATTTAGGCCAGCATCCAAAAGAAAAAGCCGATACGGTTACTGTTTTGGAAAAGATCGGTCACTTTATCGATACGGAGAACCAGGGGTTATTTGACCAATACAAACGCGAAGGCCACGACGATAACATGGAGATCAGCAAGTTGATAGCCAATGATATGGACGTTGCCAAAATTCTGCGTAAGTCAGCCAAAAACTGGGATGGTGGTTACACTATCGCGGGTATATTAGGCCACGGTGATGCATTTGTAATGCGCGACCCGGCTGGTATCCGCCCGGCTTATTATTATTATAATGATGAGATCGTAGTTGCTGCTTCGGAGCGCCCTGCAATTCAAACCGCCTTCAATATCCCCATTGGTGATGTTAAGGAGATACAACCCGGCCATGCACTTATCGTTAAAAAGAATGGTAAAATAACCGAGGACATGATTAGCGAGCCTCGCGAGAAAAAAGCTTGTTCATTTGAACGTATTTATTTTTCACGTGGAAGTGATGCCTCGATTTACCGTGAACGTAAACAGTTAGGCCGTTTGCTTTGTCCGCAAATATTAAATGAGATAAACCACGATGTAAAAAACACTGTATTTTCCTACATACCAAACACCGCCGAAGTGGCATTTTATGGTATGGTTGAGGGCGTGCACAAATATATCAAGAAATACCAACGCGATACACTACTTAACCGTACCGACAAAATAACTGACGAGGAATTGACGGAGGTTTTGAGCATGGCCCCACGTGTGGAGAAAATAGCGATAAAAGACGTTAAGCTCCGCACATTTATCACCCAGGATGCAGATCGTAGTGAGATGGTGGCCCACGTTTATGATACTACTTATGGTTTGATTAAAAACGGAACCGATACCTTAGTGGTTTTGGATGATTCAATTGTTCGTGGTACAACACTTAAACAAAGCATCTTAAAAATTCTGGATCGTTTAGGTCCCAAAAAGATAGTAGTGGTTTCGTCTGCACCGCAAATTCGTTATCCTGATTGCTATGGTATCGATATGTCGCGCATGGGCGAATTTGTCGCTTTTGAAGCAGCAATAAGCTTACTGAAAGATGCCGGTATGGATGATGTGATATTAAAAGTTTACCAGCAATGTAAAGACAGCGCATCGCTGCCTAAAGAAGAAGTGGTAAACTATGTAAAAGCTATCTATGCTCCTTTTACCGACCAGGAAATATCTGACCGTATAGCTAAGATCATCACTCCAAAAGAAATAAAAGCGGAAATAAAGGTTTTATACCAAACATTGGATAACCTGCACATTGCCTGCCCTGATCATACAGGCGATTGGTATTTCAGCGGCGATTTCCCAACCCCGGGCGGCAACAAGGTAGTAAATCGCGCTTTTGCCAACTGGATGGAAGGAAAGAATCAACGTGGTTATATGTAATTAAATAACTCACAAATTAGCACAAAGCCCGTTTGCATAGCAAATGGGCTTTGTGCATTAAAAATAAATAATATCTCAAATATTATCGGGTTAAATAATTATCCAGGTAGCCGCTTTGTTTCAAAAACGCATTATAATCCTTAATGTGCAAAATATCAACAATAGCCTGTTTTTTGTCCTTTGCTTTAGCATAATAATCGGCTACTATTTCATATCCCATCCAATAGGCAAGATCATTAGGTCGGTCATCTTTTTTTGAAGTTCCGTATAGCCAGTCGTTAAAATCTGTATTATTCATTCTCGCTACAAATTCTCTGCAAAGCGCGTCAAAATGTTCTTGACCATATTTATGTGCTACATTATTAATATGTGCACCTGATATCATTTCGCCTAAAAAATCAGCGCTGCCTTCCAGTATACTTTGCTGCAATAGGGTAGGTTTATCAAAAGGGAATACTTGTTGATAATGGATCAGTTCGTGCGCCACAATAACCGGGATACTATTAACATCAGGGTAAATTTCCGAGCCGATGTATAACCCGTCATCACCCTCGGTACCGCCGGTATTATAGGCACCTATTAAAAAGTATACATCCGGAAATTTTGCCTGCGGATACAAATATTTAAGCGCATAAAATGTGCTGCGGCATTGTTTTCCCTTTTGACTAATGAGCAGCGTACCGCTCCGTACTTTTTCATAATCGGCCCGGTGTTTTTTTACAACAGCAAGCAGGTGATCGGCGCTTTGTATCCTCCGGTGAATAAATCCTTTAACTCCCTTGCTACCAATGTCAATATATTCCGGGCCAAATGGATTTGTAGTGGTATCGCGTTTAAAGTGATCGAATGCTTTCCAAAAATTATCAATATCGCTGGTAATAAAGTGTACGCTGTCCGGGTCATTTAAAAGCCGGGTTTGCGCTTTAAGGCATAAAAAGGAGAATGTTAGAAATAGCGTTAGCTGAATTGTTTTTTTCATTACTGATTTAAAAGTTTGGGTTGGGGCAATAATAGTAAATGTTTTTTAATCCGTGTGCAATTGTATTACAGGAGTATTTATTGGCTTATCCAGTGTATGCCCGTTAACCGATACATTTTTAAAAACCAGGTTTTCAGTGTTAGTGATCACTTCATCCTTTGGTGTTTTAACTATGCTAACCTTATTTAAACTGATATTTTTAAGCGGATGTCTATCAACTCCAACGGCATATATCCCGGTTTCGCCGGCAAAATTGCAGTTAACTTTTTCAATTGTAAAATTGCTGAATTCGGTAGGGTAGTGCCCGCCCCGTGAACCTGAATAGTTGTTTTCGAACCGAATAAATGCGGCGAAGGCTGTATCACATTGCACATTTTGCACATGCACATTTTGTATAAACCCGCCACGGTCGAGATTTGATTTAAAATAAATGGCACTTAGGCAATGGTGGATGTAAACATTATACATATAAATATTCCTAACCCCTGCGGACATTTCACTGCCGATACAAAGACCATTAGCTTTTGAGGTAAATACAGAATTACGCACAATTACATTCTCCGTAGGCTGCCCAATGCGCCAGGCATCCTGGTCACGGCCTGCTTTTATAGCTATACCGTCGTCACCTGTATCAAACTTGCAATTTTGCACTAATACATTTGTGGTTGATTCCGGGTCGCAGCCGTCATTATTTAAATTGTGGCTGTTGATAGTTACATTTTGTACCGTAACGTTATCGCACAACACCGGGTGGATCACCCAATAAGGCGAATCTTTGATAGTAATACCATCGATCAATATATTTTTACAGCCAAAAAATTGGATCATATCCGGCGGCAACTGATAACCATCGCCAAATACCCGCTCATAAACCGGCACATTATGCCCGCCCATCTGCCTTAATTTTAATTGATTTGCAGATCCTTGCGGCCGCCAGGTGGCAAATGCCTTGCTTGCCGATCCATCAACAATACCATGCCCCGTAACCGCGATATCCGAGCATTGGTAAGCATACAGCAGTGGGCAATAATTAAACACTTCTGTGCCTTCCCACAAGCTTAATACGGGTGGTAAATAATCCTTTGGGTCGCCGGAGAAAACAAGTTCGGCACCATCCTCAAAATGTAGATTCACATGGCTTTTTAAAACTACAGGTCCTGCAATATAAAATGTCCCTTTCGGTACCAATACCTCGCCGCCGCCGCTCACACTGCATAGGTCTATTACTTTATCAAAAATGGCTTTGGTATCAGTTTGCCCATCCGCGACAGCGCCATAACTGGTTATATTATATACAGCATCCTTAAATTGTGGTGGATGAACATTTTTTAAAATAGCATTTACTGAAGCGTTAAAGCCATCGTCCTGCGCTTTAAGATTGGTGGCAACCAATAAGGCTGGTAATAGTAATGAAAGTAACCTAAGTCGGGTTATATTTATCATCTGTATTTATTTTAGGCAGTAAAATTGGATGGCATAAAAATAAATCATTTATTCATATGCATTACCAATTTAAGCTTAATTTAGTTTTTTTTAAGCAATTTGAAAAAACATCTAATTATACTTTTCGCCTTACAATTAGTCGTTTTACTGGCTTTAGGTCAGGAAAAACCTATTCCTTATGGTAATAATCCTGCCGTTGGCAGGTACTACGATATACGTGGATTTAAAATGTATTGCGAGGTTTACGGAACGGGCAAACCATTATTAATGATACATGGCAATGGTGGCGATATATCAGCCTTTACTAAAAATATTCCCTATTTCTCCAAAAAATATATGGTTATCGTAGCGGATAGCAGGGCGCAAGGCAAATCGGTAGACGGCAGAGATTCCTTAAGCTTTGAAATGATGGCAGATGATTTTGCCGCTTTGCTGGATGCGATGCATATCAAATCAAGCTATGTGATCGGTTGGAGCGATGGTGGTATCAATGCATTATTATTGGCTATGCGTCACCCTGAAAAAGTTGTCAGACTTGCCTCAACAGGCGCCAACCTTTGGCCGGATTCAACAGCATTGATTCCATCTGAATGGAAAGGTGAACGCGATTATTATGATGCTAATAAAAATAAAACCTTCACCACAGCCAAAGAAAAAAACGACTGGAAAATATTTATGTTGGATTGGTTGCAGCCCAATGTGCCACTTTCGGCGTTAAAACAAATTAATTGCCCGTCATTAATTATAAGCGGAGATCATGATTTGATCGTTTTGCAACATACGGTGCTTATTTATCAAAATATTCCGCATGCTTATTTGTGGATATTGCCTGATTCGCCACATCATACCTTGAAGGCTCATGCCGACGAATTCAATAAAAAGGTGGATGAGTTTTTTACTAAACCCTTTCATAACTGGAACTAATGGAACAACCCAACAATATATTACACGGCAAAACCCTCGAGATGGTACTTAACGAGTTGGTAGCCCGCCACGGCTGGCCCGAGTTAGGTTACCGCATCCGAATCAATTGTTTTTTAGACGATCCCAGTATTAAATCAAGCCTCAAATTCCTGCGCAAAACGCCCTGGGCTCGTAAGAAGGTAGAAGATTTATATATCGAAACTTTTGCCGGTAAAGGCATATAGTATTACGAATGCTTCCGTTTGTTATTCATTTTAGCTTTAGTGCCCGAGCTGTAATTGTAAGTTTTGGCGTTTGCTGCTTTTTTTTCATGGAATGCTTCACCAACAACAGGCGCGTTTTTGTCGACCTTGGCAGGTTTCTTTTCAGTTGATTCTTCCTTTTCCTTACGCTCTTTATCTATAACTAAATTATCCGGCAATTCAGATAGTGCCATTTTTCTGCCGATGATCTGCTCTATCTTTTTAACCTGCACCAATTCAATATCAGTTGCAAAAGTTATAGCCAGTGTATCTTCTTCCCCGGTTTTTTTGATTACACGGTTAATAAACAACTCTTTTTCTTCAGGTAGATCAAGATGAATAAAGAATGGGATAGTCGAAATATCAACTTCTTCAGTATTCTCATTTGCGATCACTAAAACCCGCAGCTTGTCATCGCTCTTAAAAATATTAATATCCGATATACCCTTGTCCTCACTAAACATCGGGTTTAAAATCACTACCGAATCACGCAGCTGGGGCTTGAGGTTTTTATAAACGGTATTAGCCGTAATGCGGTTATTTACAAACACTACAACTTTTGTAAATAACTCATCATCCTGCATAAACAGGCTCAGTAAGTTTAGTTTAGACCTAAAGTTGGGCAGGTTATACAATATTTGCTGGTAAGTATCTAAAGGCGTATCGCTCAATTCTTCTACCTCCACAATAGCCGGTTGCTTCATAAACGGGGCTATCATTTTCTGCAACTTATCATGTAGTACCTCGGTAAATACCAGGTGCTGGCATTTAGTAATGCTGTTAGCTAATTCAGCAACGGGTAATTGCAGCCCTTGTTTAACAATCAGCTCGGCATCATCAACAATAAATAAATCTATTTTATTTAGGTTAAGCCCTAATTTTAGGTAGATAGCACGTGCCCTGTCAGGTGTAGCGACTACAATGTCAGCGCCATCAGCCAAAGCATCCATTTGCGCTTCAATGCCGGGGGCAACATACAAGCCTACAATTTTTACTGATGGATTTTTGTTAAGCGCATCAAACTGCTCAATTACGCTGAATACTTTTTCCTTATCGGGTACCAATACCAACACTCTTGGCGCATCGTCAAATCCTTGCCTGATGCGGTTTAATACAGTAATGATGTAGGTGCTGGTTTTACCGGCGCCTTCGGGGGCGATAGCGATAACATCCTGCCCGCCAATAATCCGCGACAAAGTTTTTTGCTGTATCTCTTTCGGACTCAAATATCCTGCTTCTGTTATTGTACGCGCTAAGCCCTTGTTCAGCTTAAATTTATCTAACCACACCATCAAAAAAATATATTAAGCCGCGAATTTACCTATTTTAAATTAAACCCTTGCCTGTCATCTGGTAAACACTCTACTTGTCATTCTGAGCGGAGCGAAGAATCCTCTGCAACAGGCATAGTATGTTTTGAAATCGAAGAAGACTCTTTATTGCATTCAGAATGATAAGAGGAAACTTTACAACTTAAGCCAATCAGTTCCCTCAGTCATCGTCGTTGAAAATGTACTTCTAACCGGCAAATTCAAATAAGGATAAGTAACTTTTGAAAGATATAAGCCCTGTGGATAAGCCGGGATTATAATTTGCGGCGTGATCTTCTCAGCCAAATAATGTTCAAATTCGTCAACACTCATCTCGCCTTTGCCAATTTCCAGCAAACGCCCCACAATAATGCGGATCATCTTACTTAAAAAGCGGTTAGCCGAGATATAGAAACGAATCCTGTCGCCATTCTTATCTGTAAACAAGTTTGCTGTGCTTACATGGCAAATGGTATGATCAATGCGGTCGGGCATTTTGCAGAAGGCACGGTAGTCGCTGTATTGAGGTAGCAACGCCACGGCATCTTTCATTTTATGCAGATCAAGATTTCGTTTTGCATAAAAAGAGCTGAACCTACTCAAAAAAGGGTCTTTATAAGTATGGATAAAGTAATCGTAGCTGCGTTGTATGGTGTCAAACCGGGCATGGGGCAGGCCCTCCATCGGGATGATGTCAAAAACGGCAATATCATCCGGCAATATTTTATTCAGGCGGAAGAAGAGATCAAAATCCCATTCCGGCTCGATATCAGCATGAAAAAAAAACTGACTCGCATGTACCTGCGCGTCAGTTCGCCCGCAACCGGAAATGTAAATGGGTACTTTTAACAGTTTGCTTAGGTTGGTTTCTAAAACCTGCTGCACACTTAGCGCTTCCGGATGTTTTTGCCATCCGCAATAATTAGTGCCGTAGTAACCAATATGAAAAAAATACCTCAAATACTTAATGTGTTATACTTTCTTTGGAGGCAAATCAAATGCGATAGCATTGTGTTCAAAATGACCTTTGTGCGAGCCATCACAAAATGGTTTGTTTGCAGATAAGCCACAACGGCAAATGCTTACAACAGTTCTGCCTTGTAAGCCATAATTGTTGCCCTGCATATCTACTATCTCAAAATCGCCGTCTATTTTAACTGATCCGTTGTTGTTTATGGTAAGTTTTGTTGTTGCCATTGTATGTTTTTTATTTGTGCCCGAAGGTAATCAACTTGTATAATACTCAAATATTAAATTGCAATCCGGATTAATTCTAAATGGGTTATAAATACCACCGAATCACCAAACCATTGCAAATTGATTTCGCGCACTATAAATAGTTTTAATTTAACGGATTATAAAGTGCTAATAGGCTGTTGAATTATTGGTAAATCGATAAATTGATTCTATATTAGCTTATTATTCTTTATAACCTTAAATTATATACCACATCCTGATGATTAAGAAGAAGCTGTCAATAGTTGATATTGCCAATAAGCTCAATATATCAAAAACTACGGTATCCTTTATTTTGAATGGCCGAGCCAGGGAAAAACGGATAAGCGAAGAGTTGGTTGAGCGGGTATTGAAATTTGTAAAAGAAGTTGGTTATAAGCCTAACTCTTTGGCAAAGAGCTTGCGCACCGGCAAATCGCATATCATCGGTTTAATGGTTGAAAATATTGCCGATCCATTTTTTGCAAACATTGCCCGCTATATTGAAGATCGGGCTTATAAAAACGGCTACAGGATAATTTATTGCAGTACCGATAATGACGCTGATAAAACACGCGATTTGATCGCGATGTTTCGCGACAGGCATGTTGATGGCTACATTATAGCCCCGCCAGTTGGGGTAGAAGAAGATATTGCTGAACTATTAAAGGACGACCTACCGGTTGTTTTATTCGACAGGTATTTTCCGGGAATTGATTGCAGCTATGTGGTTACGGATAATTTGGATAGCACCTATACCGCTACAGAATATTTAGTGGAGCAAGGCTATAAAAAAATAGCTTTTATTACTTTAGAATCGCACCAAACCCAAATGCAGGCACGATTGGATGGATATAAAAAAGCTTTAGAACAAAACAACCTTAATCCTTACATTAAAGAGGTGGCGTTCAATCAAGACGTTAAATATATGTCGGAACCAATTGCCGATTTCCTTAAAAATAATAAAGACCTGGATGCTATAATATTCGGCACGAACCGTATTGGTACTTGTGGCTTAAAAGTAATTCAGAATTTGGATATTCGTATACCTGATGATGTCGCGATAATATCTTTTGATGATCATGATGTTTTTGAATTGTACTCGCCATCAATCACCGCTATCGCGCAACCTGTTGAAGAGATTGCCGCCAATACCATAAACATATTATTAAGTAAATTGGATTCATCAACCTCTAATATCGATCAGAAAAAAGTAACCCTGCAAAATGACTTGATATACAGGGGTTCGTCACAAGTTAATGCTAAGTTATCGGCAGTAAAGTAGATTTGAGTTTATAGGCGGTCTTTTAAACGTTGTTTAACGCCGTTTTCCCACTCACTTTTTAATATACTTAATATAATAGAGTCGCACCTGCCACCATCACGGGTAGGTACATTGCTTCGCATAATGCCTTCAACCGTACAGCCAATGCTTTTCATAGCGGCTATGCTGCGTTCATTCCTGGCATCAGCCCTAAATTCAACACGTTCCATACCCAGTTCTTCAAAGGCAAATTGTAGCAGTAAGAATTTACAGTGCTTATTTAATCCTGTACCTCTGAAATCTTTACCATACCAGGTGTATCCTAATTGCAATGATGAATTTTGTGGTTGAATATCATAAAAACGAGTGCTTCCCGCATATTTACCTGTCTTTTTATCGTATACGATAAATGGATATTCTTTCCCTGTAACCCTTCCCGCCAGTGCGCTACTTATATATTCGCTCAATCCATCTGCACCAAATGCAGCCTGATGCGAGTATTGCCAGGTTTCCTGCTCATGCAAAGCAAATGGTAATAAGTGCTCATCATCAGTAACATTAAGCGGGCGTAAAAGCACGCGCTCATCTTCTAATCTGTATTGTGCATGCGGATCAAATGTGGTAGCCATGATTGATGTTATAAATTAACAAGGTATGTATTTAGTAAAAGTATTTTAAAATCTTTTCATTCCCAAATCGTCTGTATGGTTAAACGGGTGTAAATAACTTGAACAAAACGATGCTTTCATTCATTAAATTAAACATTTATCGCAGTCGTAATAAAGCTTTGCTATTTTTACCGGAAATTATGAACATGTGCCTTGCACTTATTTAACTAAGGATGGAAAAACACCCCGGTCAGTCTAAAACTCAAGCCCCCAAAAAGCCAGGGATTTTCAGCCTGCTTAAACCTTACATGGGCCTGGTAATATTCCTGATAGTTTTCGCGCTTTTTAGTAATGGTATTACCTTGCTGCTCCCTAAAATAGTAGCTAACGGTATTGATGCCTATACCCACAAACATTTTGCATATAAACCAATAATAATTGAGTTTACAATTGCGGTTATAGGTATTTTTATTTTTACCTATATGCAAAGTGTTATACAAACTTATGCATCTGAACGGGTTGCCCGAGATTTGCGCAGTAAACTTTCCGAAAAAATATCACAGCAGAGTTATGCTTTCATCGAAGCGGTAAACCCATCAAAATTACTTACCAACCTTACTGCCGATGTGGATTCTATTAAGATGTTTGTTTCGCAGGCCATCGTATCTATCGCGTCATCTTTATTTACCATTATAGGAGCGAGTATTTTGTTGTTAACAATCAACTGGCGGTTAGCATTATGCGTTATCGCGATAATTCCCATTATCGGCGGTACGTTTTTCTATATACTGAAAAAAGTAAGAGCATTATTTAAAGAGAGTCGTGCGGTTATTGATTGGTTAAACAAAATTATTAACGAGAGTATATTAGGTTCAGCGCTTATTCGCGTCATTAACTCACAACAACTGGAGTACGATAAGTTTTTACAAGCAAACACTAAGGCAAAAGAATACGGTTTAAGCATTTTACGCCTGTTTGCCAGCTTGGTACCGGTTATTACGTTTACGGCTAATATGGCGGCTTTAAGTATATTGATACTTGGTGGCCATTATGTAATTGCCGGCAGTATGAGTTTGGGTAATTTCGCGGCGTTCAACAGCTATTTGTCCTTATTGATATTCCCGATATTGGTTATTGGTTTTATGAGTAACATTATTGCCCAGGCTACCGCCTCATTTGATCGTATAAGCATTGTTTTGGATAGCGTAGATACCCAACGTAAAGGAACGCTTAAAGAAACATTGCATGGCAATATCGAACTAAAAGATATATCCGTTTTGTACGGACAAAAGCCCGCGTTAAAAAATATATCCTTATCAATAAAAGCAGGATCAAAAATCGCCATCATCGGCCCCACGGCTGCGGGTAAATCTCAATTGCTGTATTTATTAACCGGTTTAATAAATGCCACAAGCGGACTGGTTGAGTATGATGGCAGAACGATAGACGAATATGATAACGAATCCTTCCACAGCCAGGTTGGCTTTGTTTTTCAGGATAGTATCATCTTCAATATGAGTATCCGGGAGAATATTGCTTTCAGCGATACGGTGACTGATGAATCATTGGAAAAGGCGATTGATACTGCTGAATTAAGAGGTTTTATTGATGGTCTGCCCGAAGGATTAAGTACAATAGTTTCCGAACGCGGATCAAGTCTTTCAGGTGGCCAAAAGCAACGAATTATGCTGGCAAGGGCGCTGGCTGTTAATCCAAAGGTTTTATTGCTGGATGATTTTACCGCTCGTGTGGATAACAATACCGAGAAAAAAATACTCGCCAATGTACAAAAGAACTATCCAGGCCTCACACTGGTGTCAGTAACCCAAAAAATAGGCGCTGTGGAGCATTATGATCAGATAATCGTACTTACACAAGGTGAAATTGTCGCCTCGGGCACACATGAGGAATTGATGCATAACAGCCCTGAGTATGTGCAGATATTCGACTCGCAACAAAGCACAAATGCCTACGAAATTAATACAGCTAAATAATTATCCCGAAGGAAAAAATAAAAATGAACTATAATCTTAACAGTCTTTCGGGCAAACAGCAAAAAACATCAACATTAGCCGGGCTGAAAAAACTGCTGCAACTAATTGAGCATGAGCGAAAGAATTTATTAATAGCATTAGGCGCTATCCTAACCAATGCTACCTTAAACTTATTGGGGCCATTTATTATTGGTTACACCATTGATAAATATGTGTCGCATAAGGATTTTAACGGGGTGCTGTTTTATGGTGGCATTTTACTTTGCATGTACCTGGTGGCGTTAGTAACCAGTTACTTTCAAACTAAATTAATGGGTAGCGTTGGCCAACGTATGCTATATACTTTGCGTAATGCCATCTTCAACAAATTACAACAGCTACCGGTTGATTTTTTCAACCAAAATAAAGCCGGCGATCTAATTTCCCGTGTAAATAACGATACGGATAAACTTAACCAGTTCTTTTCGCAATCGCTTATGCAATTTATAGGCAACATCGCTACTATGGTTGGCGCGGGAGTGTTTCTATTGGTTATCAATATAAAATTAGGTGCTGCTGCATTATCGCCCGGTATTTTTATAGTGATATTTACTTTGATTACATCGGCGTGGGTAAAGCGTAAAAATGCTGTCAACTTAAAAAGTGTTGGTGGCATGAGCGCCGAGATCCAGGAAAGTCTGAACAATTTCAGGGTGATCATCGCCTTCAACCGCCGCGATTACTTCCGTAAACGTTTTGATGAGGCAAATCAGGATAATTATCGTACTGCAATAGGGGCAGGCCTGGCAAATAACGTTTTGCTGCCGGTTTATAGCTTTTTCTCCAGCATGGCGCAATTAATGGTGCTGGCCTTTGGTATTTACCTGATAAGTATTGGTGATTTAGGCATCGGGGGGTTAATCGCTTATTTATCCTATGCCACACTTTTTTATAATCCACTAAGGCAACTGGCAACGTTATGGGCCAACTTTCAATTGGCAATGGCTGGTTGGGACAGGATCTCGCAGATATTATCATTAGAAACCAACCTGGTTAAACTTGATAGTACTGTAATTGAACCATCCGCACCGTTGTTAGAATTCAGAAATGTACATTTCGGTTATGTTGAAGGGCACGAGATATTGCACAACATTAGCGTTAAACTCGAAAAAGGGAAAACTTATGCGCTGGTTGGGCCAACAGGCGGTGGTAAAACTACAACCGCATCATTAATAGCACGTTTGTACGACCCAACAGCGGGAACAATTTTGTTGAATGGTAAGGATCTACGCTCATATGATCCTGTAGATAAAACCAATAAAATCGGCTTTATTTTGCAGGAGCCATTCCTGTTCACAGGTACCGTTAAGGAAAACATACTTTATGGTAATGCTTTATACCGTGATTATACCAATGACCAATTAGAAAAGGTTATAACCGATGCTAATTTAGAAAGCCTGCTGGCACTTTTTGAGCAAGGGCTGGAAACAAAGGTTGTATCAAGTGGCGATAGCGTGAGTTTAGGACAAAAGCAGTTAATAGCCTTTATGCGCGCCGTACTACGAAACCCGGATATTTTGATTTTGGATGAAGCTACTGCCAATATTGATACCATTACCGAAAAACTTTTGGAAGACATTTTAAATAAACTACCCGAAACTACTACGCGTGTTATTATAGCTCACAGGTTAAATACCATTCGTAATGCTGATGAGATTTTCTTCGTAAATTCAGGCGAAGTAACACGGGCAGGGTCTTTGGATGACGCGATGAATATGTTGTTACAGGGCAAAAGAGTTAGTTAAAAATTAAGGGAAATATAGTACACTTGTAAAAACTTAAGCTCGTATGTTGAGATATTCCGGCGAAAAAGGAATTTTAGTAGCTACTGATTGTATTGTATTTGGTTTTGATGGCTGGAACCTGAAATTATTACTGGTACAGCGCAGCATTGAACCCGAAAAAGATAGATGGAGCCTGATGGGTGGTTTTGTTAAACCAACCGAAAGCCCTGATGATGCTGCTAACCGGGTGTTGGAACAACGCACAGGTTTAAACAATGTTTACCTGGAACAATTTCAGGTATTTGGCAAACCAGATCGCGATCCGGTTGATCGAGTATTATCTATAGCCTATTTCGCCCTGATTGACATTAGCCAATACGAAAAGCAGTTAAGTGATGAATACCATGCCGAATGGTTTTTGTTAGACGAAATGCCCGACCTGATATTTGACCATAACGAGATGGTTAGGCTCGCCAAAAAACAACTCATGTACAAGGCCGCTTTACACCCAATATTATTTCAGCTATTGCCCGATAAGTTTACTATCCCTCAGTTACAAGCGCTGTACGAAGGTGTTTATCAAAATAAATTTGACGACCGTAATTTCAGCCGTAAATTATTGTCAACAGGTTTGTTGGTAAAGCAACCTGAAAAGGATAAACAATCTTCAAAAAAAGGTGCTTTTTATTACAAGCTGGATCAATCACATTATGAGGATAAATTTGAATCCTTCTTAAACCTTGTGCCAAATCCCGATAAGTTTTTCAATGTGTAATGTAATAGGTTGGTTACATTTATTAATGGCTAATTTCTGTAATTAATTGTGTTGTAATACTTTCTTTAATAGCTTTATAGGCTTTTGAATAATCTTGATACTGACTAGTTTTAAGTAATTAATACCCCCATTATATTAGGTGAGAATTTTACGCTCAATAGCTGTAACTGTGATTTTTATTTTTGCTTGCCTGTATGTAAATGCACAGGGAAGCACAAGTAAAGGCACCGAGTTTTGGACGGCCTACATGGCCAATTCTAATCCGCCAACTGGCAGTACGCCAAGCGTGATGGACCTATATATTACATCAGATGTAAATACCTCGGGTACAGTTGTATTTGAGAATGGAAGCCCGTCCGTCAATTTTACAGTTACCGCCAATCAGGTAACTATTTTGACTATGCCTACCTCAACTTACATTGCAAACCAAGGTATATCTCATTATGGCATACACATTACCTCATTAAAACCGGTGGCAATCTATGCCCACATATTTGCTAATAGTTCCTCGGGAGCAACACTATTATTGCCGGTAAATACTTTAGGAAAAGATTATTACTCCATAAACTACACGCAAATGGCAGATGAAACAGCTTATTCTGCATTTATGGTTATTGCAACGGAAGACAGTACCACTGTCGAAATTACGCCGGCAGCAACATTGCTTGATGGTTCGGCCGCCAATGCGGCTTTTTCGGTTACCCTAAACAAAGGTGATGTTTACCAAGGATTGGCAAATAATGATTTAACGGGCAGCCGTATCCAATCTGTAAGTTCAGGTTTAAACACCTGTAAAAAGATAGCCGTTTTTGCCGGTAGTACCAGGATACAAATAGGATGTAACGAAAAAGACAATTCGTCGGATAACCTATTTCAACAGGTATATCCTACGGCATCGTGGGGTAAAAACTATATAACGGTACCACTTAGTAATCGAGATTACGATGTGTTCAGGGTGATATTAAGTACACCAAATACTAATGTAACTATAAATGGACAGCTTATTAGCCCAAGTCAGTTCACTAATGGGTTTTATTATACATTCAATTCATCTGTTCCTAACATCATCACGTCAGACCAGCCTATACAAGTAGCGCAGTATGCCGTTTCCCAGGGTAACACACCAAGTTGCGGTAATCTCCCTAATGATGTTGGAGATCCGGAAATGATCTTCATTACACCGCTCGAACAAACCTTAGATCATGTAACCTTATTCTCTGCCAGTAATTACAAGATATTGAATAGTTACATCAATGTATTAATAAAAGCTAATGCTGTATCTTCTTTTATGCTTGATGGGGCTGCTTATACCAGCTTTAAACCTGTGCCAAATGATAGCACATATGCATATACACAAATACCGGTTGTTAATGGCCCGCATACCATAAGTGCAAGTGACGGGTTTAACGCGATAGCTTATGGGTTTGGTATACATGAGTCTTATGGATATGCAGCCGGGGCCAATCTGCAAAACTTGAATGAGTTTATCGCCTTGGAGAATCCACAAACAGGGAGCATGCAGAACAACGGTTGTAGTGGGGTTGATTATAATTTACAACTTACATTGCCATATAAAACAACTAACATACAGTGGAATTTTGAAAACGGTGCCACACCCTATACTGATAACAACCCAGTAATTGCCGACTCTGTGGTTCAAAACGGCCAAACGGTTTACATTTATAAATATCCTAAAAATCCGGTTGTATATACCAGCGGAAGCTATTCTGTAATTGCAACGGTTTTTGACCCAAGTGCAGATGTATGCGGGTCAACTGAAGATATTGAGCTGGATTTTTCAATAACTGATCCGCCTGTGGCTAAGTTTGCTGTTAGTTTGGCCTGCTTAGGCGATTCTACTCAGTTTACTGACGAGAGTACCGGCGTTAGCATACTGAAAAGCTGGTTATGGAATTTTGGCGATAACCAAACATCAACACTGCAAAACCCTGTACATAAATATTTAAACCCGGGCAATTATAATGTAAGCTTAACCGTGATGGATGTGGATAGCTGTACCTCATTATATGATATACCTGCCCTTCATATCGATGCAAAGCCTGTTGCCTCATTTACAACTTCAACACCCGATTGCTTAAATCAAACAATTACGTTCACTGATAAATCAACAACAACAGATGGCACTTTAGCTACCTGGGTATGGGATTTTGGAGATGGGATAAAAGATACTGTAACCGCGAAGAATGCTGTAATTAGCCACACTTATGCAGTTACAGGAACTGATACTGTAAAGCTGATTGTAACTAATAGTGATGGTTGCTCAAGCAATGTTTTCGTGCAGCCAGTAGCGATTCATCCGTTACCTATTGTTAATTTTGCCATGCCGGATGTTTGCCTGGCACAGGGTTCCGCTACATTTACTGAGCAAAGTACCATTGCTGATTCTACAGCCTCAGGATTTACTTATCTCTGGAATTTTGGGGATCCTAATGCCAATTCCTCAAATCCAAATACATCTATCTTACAAAATCCAACGCATACATACACCGCTGCTGCGTATTACAATGTTACGCTAACGGTTACCTCAAAATATGGATGTTCGGTGTCAAAAACCCAACAATTTACAGTTAACGGATCAAACCCGGTAGCAGCCTTTTCGGTTGAGAACAACAATGATTTGTGCAGTAGTAACGATGTTATATTTGATGATAAATCATCGGTTGGTTTTGGTAATATCACCCAAATAATATGGTATTTTGATTATAATAATAACCCTGCGGATACAGCGGTTTATACCCTTGCTACCATGCCTGCGGATAAAAAATACCATCACCAATACCCACTATCTAATTCAGTAAACCCACAAAGTTATGATGTAAGGATGGTAGTATATTCGGGGTCAAGCCAATCATGCTCCAACCAGGTAGATGCCACAATAACTGTAAATGGTAATCCTTCCGTTGCTGTTTCAAACATAGGTAATATATGTCAAGATGCCGATCCGGTACAAATACAGGTTAATGCAGGCGTTTATATGGGTACCGGTGTGTTTAGTGGTCCGGGCGTATCATCAACTGGTCTATTTAGTCCGGGTGTTGCTGGTTTGGGTAGCCATACTATTAACTATGTTTTTACCGCGACTAATGGTTGCACCTATTCAACGTCACAACAAATCAATGTTCAGGAAACCCCGATAATTACAGTTGATTCCGTTTTTACCATGTTACAAGGAGGGCAGGTAAATCTTAATGCAACCGCCCCCGGTGAAGGGTTTACTTATAAATGGTCACCATCAACGGGCTTAAGCAATTCTAACGTATTAGATCCGGTTGCCAGCCCGTCTGATAACACACAGTATATGCTAACCGTTACAGCGGCAGATAGTTGTTCGGCTGTTGCACATGTAACGGTTAATGTATTACTCAATATAGTGGTGCCAAATGCTTTTACGCCAAACGGCGATGGTATAAACGATTTTTGGGAAATTCAGCACTTGGATAGCTACCCTAATTGTACTGTACAAATATTTAACAGGTATGGCGAGAAGCTTTATTATTCAGTAGGCTACCCTACTCCGTGGGATGGTAAATATAAAGGCAGCACCTTGCCATCAGGTACTTATTATTACATCATTGATCCTAAGAATGGTCGTAAACCCGTATCTGGTTTTGTAGCCATTATACGATAAGATATCAGCTAAATAAATTCTTAAAAAAGATAAATATTCGGTTGGTATATTTATCTTTCCTTGAAATTTGTCACCGTACCCTAAACGCACATGAAGAGATTTTTACTGATTATTTTTTATGTGATTTTCTTCTTCGGATTTACGATAAGTTCTCATGCTCAATCCAACCAAACTGTAACTAATGGTAGCGCTACAGGCGCCGTAAGTTTTTCAGGCTCCGGTTGTACTTACAATTGGGTAAATGATACACCAGGTATTGGTTTGCCTTCAAGCGGTGCAGGAAATATATCCTCTTTTACAGCGATAAATATCGGGAAAACGCCAATTACGGCCACTATCACGGCTACGCCAGTGTCTACATTAGCTAATGGGTATGCCTATATAACAAACCGTAGTTCTAATACTGTTTCAGTAATAAATACAGCAATAAACACGGTTGTTTCAACAATACCGGTTAATGAAAATCCGAGCGCGGTTATTGTAAGCCACGACGGCAGTAAGGCGTATATATCAAATTTCGCTTCAGGAAACATTTCTGTAATTAACACAAAAACAAATACAATAACATCTACAATAAATGTTGATAATCCTTACGGGGCAGCAATAAGCGCTGATGATAGCCGATTATATGTGTCGAACCTTGGTGAAAGCAAAATATCGATCATAAATACATCAACACATGCATTAATTGCAACAATACCTATAGTTTCAAATGCTTATGGCTTATGCTTAACCCCAGACGGAAAATCCTTATATGTAACAAATGAAGGTACTGATAACGTATCTGTAATTAACACATCAACAAATACAGTGGTGAAAATTATATCTGTTGGCATTGTTCCATGGGGTATATGTATAAGTCC
The DNA here is from genome assembly GCF_013408825.1 of Mucilaginibacter tundrae. GTDB lineage: Bacteria > Bacteroidota > Bacteroidia > Sphingobacteriales > Sphingobacteriaceae > Mucilaginibacter. Next base: position 192,457 of record NZ_JACCBZ010000002.1, on the reverse strand, counting down.
GGATGGAAGCTTGTTATATGTAGCAAATTCATCTTCAAATAATATTAATGTCATTAATACAGCAACAAATACTATCAGCGCAACAATAAATACCGGTTATTTGTCAGGTCCTCTTAGTATATGTTTAAGTCCGGATGGCAGTATACTTTATTCGGCAAACAACGGTTCCAACAATGTATCAATTATTAATGCAATAACAAATTCGTTAATATCAACAATCGCTGTTGGTACCAATCCTTACGGAATATCAATAACGCCCAATGGCAGTGAAATTTATGTTACAAATTCAAACTCAAATAATGTTTCTGTTATAAATACTTCAAGCAATACTTTAGATACCACGCTTAGTGTAGGGGTAAATCCTTATTCATTTGGAAGTTTTGTTTCAGGCAATGTAAGCTGTCATCCAGTCACATTCACTATCACGGTAAATCCAACAGCAGTCCCTCCGGCTATTACCGCAACATCAGTAACAGGCACAATCACATCCTGCGCGGGTGCGCCATCTGTCGATCCTAATCTGCAGCAATTCTCAGTTTCGGGCAGTAACTTAACTTCTAATGTTGTAGCTACCGCACCTGCTGGTTTTGAGGTGTCTTTAACTGAAGATAGTGGCTATGGTAATTCCGTTAATTTTAACTCCCCACCTGGTGTAAATGGAATTGCAGGAATGGTAACAGTTTACATTCGTTCTGCGGCATCCGCACCGGTGGGCAATATATCGGGGAACGTTGTATTGTCTTCACCAGGCGCTGTAAACCAAAACGTAGCGGTAACGGGTGTTGTAAATGCATTGCCAACCGTAAATGTTGTATCACCGCAAACGGTAACGCAAGGCTCTGCTACAAATGCCATTAACTTTACAGGTACTGCAGGTACTTATAGCTGGGTTAATGATACACCTGGAATTGGGTTAGCCGCTAGCGGATCCGGTAATATACCTTCCTTTACTGCTGTAAATAATACTAATGTAGCGGTAACGGCAACCATTACTGTTACGCCATCGCCATCTGGTTTTGCTTATATAAATAATAATAACGACAATACTGTTTCAGTAATCAATACAACAACAAACAAGGTAGTTGCATTGATACCGGTTGGTACAAAACCTCTTGGTAGTGCAATCAGTCAAGATAGTAGGACAGTTTATGTGGCAAACTATGGGTCAAATACGATTTCGGTTATAAATGCAGCAACCAATAAAGTTGTGTCAACTATACAAAGTAATAATGTTTCGGGCGGAATATGCATCAGCCCAGATGGTAAAACATTATATATGTCAAATACTGATCAAAATTCAATATCTGTGATCAGCACAATCACAGGCAGTACTATAGCTACCGTAACTGTTGGTACTTTCCCTTACGGTATATGTATAAGTCCTGATGGTAGCATGGTATATGTGGCAAATGGCGGCTCATCTAATGTTTCGGTTGTAAGCACCGCAACAAACAGTTTAATTACGAACATAGCTATACCAGGCGCACTCCTGTCAGCTATAGCTATAAGCCCTGATGGAAGCCGCATATATACCGCGGATGACTCGGGCGGGGGATCAGTAATTAGTACCGTAACTAATACGTTCATTGGATCTTTTAGTAGTACAAATAATTTTGCTGCAATTTGTGTTAGCCGTGATGGCAGTAAGGTATACATAGGGGATATTGGTAATAACTCCGTTATGGTGTATAACACGTCTAATTATCAATTAATAACCTCCATTCCAGTTGGTCAATACCCTTCAGGCGTTTCGATAAGTCCCGATGGCGGATCTCTGTATGTAACTGATTCAAATTCGAATACGGTTTCAGTGATAAACACTACAGATAACACTGTTATAAACACGATTGCCGTTGGTAATTATCCTATTTCATATGGAAGTTTTGTTTCTCCTGGAGCCGGTTGCAGTGGTGTTCCGCAAAAGTTTACTATTACAGTTTTGCCAATATTCGCTACCATAACATCAACATTAGCAACTGGCGGTATATCATCTTGTCAGGGCACGCCAAGTACAAATACGCAACAGTTTACGGTATCGGGCAGCACATTATCAGCTGATATTTTTGCAACAGCACCGGCAGGTTTCGAAGTATCTTTATCACCAAATAGTGGTTATTCTAATCAGGTATTAATACATGCTATTACAACAAATAATGGTGGTACTGTAACAAACCAGGAAGTATATGTCCGATCATCAGCCACAGCAGCAGCAGGAAATATTTCAGGGAATGTTGAGCTTACGTCAACAGGTGCAACCACGCTATATGTAGCCGTAAATGGTGTTATAAATGCATTGCCAACAGTAAATGCAATTCCAAATCAAGCGGTTAATAACGGACAGGTAACAACTGCTGTAAACTTTATGGGTACAGGGGCCAGCTATACCTGGATTAATAATACACCCGCGATTGGGCTTGCAGCAAGTGGAACAGGTAATATCGGCGCATTTAAAGCTGTGAATAATACCCTTAATCCTATTATGGCAACTATTACAGTTACACCGCAACCTTCGGCAACGACTTGTACAGGCATGCCTGTAACTTTTACTATTACAGTAGGTGCGGCAATCCCTGCTACCATAACAACCTCTGGTGTTGTTACTGGGCTTAACACAGTTTATGGTATACCTTCGTCATCATCTACTTTTACTGTATCAGGAAATAATTTAACTGCGGGTATATTAGTTACACCACCTGTAGGTTTTGAGGTAAGTATTGATGGTGTTAATTTTAGCAATACAATAACAGTAGGTTCTGCTGGTGCAGTTTCTTCTGCCACTGTATATATTCGATTGGCGGCTACAACCCCGGTTAATAATTATTCGGGTAACGTGGTACTTAGCTCATCAAATGCCAATAACGTAAATATTAATATACCTAATAGTGTGGTTACACCCGCTACTTTAAATATTACGGCTAATACGGTACATAAAAAATATGGGACAACGTTAACAGTCAGTTCAGGATCAACGGCATTTACTTCAATAGGCTTACAAAATAATGAAACTATAGGTAGTGTTACTGTGAATTATGGCGCAGGTAGCCAGGCTAATGCTATTGTAAATACCTATAGTTCATCTGTAACGCCATCTGTGCCAATTGGTGGCTCCTTTAATGCAAATAATTATAACGTAACGTATATACCCGGAGATATTATTATCGACCCAGCCCCTTTAATAATTACAGCTAATAATCAAACCAAAACTTATGGAGCGGATGACCCCGAATTAACTATTTCATATTCAGGCTTTGTAAATAATGAAGATGTATCAGTATTGTCTATACAGCCAATAATCAATACAACTGCTAATACGGCATCACCAATAGGGAAATATCCCATAATTGTTGGTAGCGCCGAAGCGCCAAATTATGATATTACTTATGTGCCCGGTACACTAACCGTAATACCAACTAACGCCCAATTGGTTATACCTAACACATTTACTCCAAATGGCGATGGCATTAATGATACATGGATCATTAATTATATTGAATATTACCCCAATGCTACTGTGAATATTTTTAACAGATATGGCGAAAAAATATTAACCTCAATTGGCTATGGTGTGCCCTGGGATGGGACATATAAAGGAGTTAATGTGCCGGCAGGTACTTATTATTATATTATCGATACCAGGAACGGAAGTAAACCACGTTCGGGATGGGTTGCTGTAATACGGTGATGTAAACAGTTAGGTACAAAATTGATATGATTATTACTTAGTTCGTTAAAATAGGCTAAAAGTTTCATTTTAATTAGTTTAACTATACAATAAACACGGGGAAAGCCTATATTCGTTTATTGAATTGCTTGTTCTTTTTGTTACAAGGATTTTAATCAATTATCTACCTTCCTGAACGCTTGTTTTGTTATTTGATTCCTTTTAAATGACAGTTATGTTTTAAAGGGGTAGCTATTTTATGTATAAATGAGAAGAACTTTACTCGTATTAATTTTATTAATTTCAGTTTTGACAAGGGTATCGGCGCAGCAAAAGCCGCAATACACGCAGTATGTTTTTAATAATTTTTTACTAAACCCAGCGCTTAGCGGTATCGAAAACTATACCGACGTTAAATTGGGTTACCGCAGCCAGTGGACAGGCTTACAAGGTGCGCCAGTTACAACTTTCTTTACCATAAATACCCCGATAGGTAGTAATTTTATTAATGGCGATGCCAGTGAACTACCAACAGCAGGGGGCGAGTATCCTGGAAGCAGGTCTTATTTGCAAAACTATGAAGCCGCGGAGCCACACCATGGGATCGGGTTTACTTTAGTGAACGATGTAGCTGGCCCCATAACTGCTACTAACATTGATGCTACTTATGCCTATCATATTGGTTTAACCAGTACGCTTAATTTGGCGTTGGGAGTAGCTGCGGGTGTTGCTCATACAAGTTTAAATACATCCATATTGACTACCACAACACCTGATGATCCTGCAATTGATGATGCCAGCGGAGGTGTTTGGAGCCCTGATTTAAGTGTGGGTGTTTGGGCATACTCATCAAATTATTACCTCGGAGCTTCTGTACAGCAAGTGCTACCCGAAAAGCTTTATGCTGATTCCCGGAATACTGTTTATCAAAATAAAACAGTACCTCAATATTTTTTTACGGCTGGTTACAAGTTCTTTATATCTGATGATGTTTCTGTAATGCCATCAATTATGCTAAAAGAGATCAACCCTGTTCCCTTTACATTTGATATTAATGCCAAAATTTCTTTCAGAGATGTGTTTTGGTTAGGAGGGTCATATCGTAAGGACGATTCGTTTGGGATATTAGCCGGTTTTAATATTAACTCAACTATAAACGTGGGTTACTCGTACGATATGACTACCTCAGCGCTTAATACCGTAAGTAACGGCACACACGAAATTGTATTGGGTATATTACTAAACAACAAATATCAGGTTACCTGCCCGCAACATACGTTTTAAGTTAGTAATCAGACACATGAGCTTAAAGGCTAGTATTAAGCCTAATCACTGATCTCCAGCCGCTAATTTCTATCTATAACTCCTTCCTCAGTCTTGCAACCGGGATATTCATTTGTTCACGATATTTGGCTACGGTACGGCGGGCTATATTGTAACCGCTTTCCTTTAAAATATCAGTTAGTTTTTCATCAGCTAATGGATGGCGTTTGTCTTCCTTGCCAATATGCTCTTCCAATATTTTTTTAACCTCTTTGTTTGATACTTCTTCACCGCTTTCAGTCTGAATTGCTTCAGAGAAGAATGATTTTAAGAGGTAGGTGCCGTGCTCAGTTTGCACATATTTAGAGTTGGCCACACGCGAAACCGTAGAAATATCCATCGCGATTTTATCGGCGATATCTTTTAATATCATCGGTTTCAGATTTTTATCATCACCTGTTAAAAAGAAATCGTATTGATATTGCATAATGGCGTTCATTGTTTTTAACAATGTTTGCTGGCGCTGTTTAATGGCATCAATAAACCATTTAGCCGAATCAAGCTTTTGCTTTACAAACTGTACCGCCTCTTTAAGTTTCCTGTCTTTTTGGGAAGCTTTATCATAATGCTGAAACATCTCCTGGTAAGAGCGGCTCACCCTAAGTTCAGGTGCATTTTTTGAATTGAGAGTTAGTATAAGTACACCATCGCTATTAATGATATGAAAGTCGGGTATTACCTGCATTTGCTTGGTATTTACCTCGTTACTATCACCGGGTTTTGGGTTAAGCTTTAATATCTCATTTACCACACCGCGCAACTCCATTGATGACATATTTAGCGATTTTTCCAGCTTGTCATAATGCTTGCGGGTAAATTCATCTAAATAATGTTCAACCACATTCATGGCTTTTTTTATAATCGGGTCGTTCGGGTCTTTACGGCGTAATTGTATCAGTAAACATTCCTGCAAGCTGCGGGCGCCCACACCCGGCGGGTCAAAACTTTGAATAACTGCCAGCATTTCCTCTACTTCTTCATCCTCAGCCATTACATTTTGTGAAAAAGCAAGATCGTCGGTTAAAGACATAATAGGCCTGCGCAAATAACCATCATCATCCAAACTGCCTATGATCTGTTTGCCAATTTGGAAGTCTTTATCTGATAATGGGAGTAAATCAAGTTGCATTTGCAAACTCTCGAAAAATGAGCTTTGCACCGCTATAGGTATCTCCTTGCGTTCGTCTTCATCATCACCATTCTGATCGTAACGCGAACCGTAATCGCTTACAGTGTCTTCCTGTAAGTAATCGTCGATGTTAAACTCATCCATCTCTCCCTTTTCCTCGTCGCCGTTGTAAGTGTCTTCATCAGGGTCGCGGTCAGGGTATTGCTCTTCCGGTTCGTTTAAGTTAGTTAAACTAAGATCTTCAAGGGCGGGATTTTCCTCTAATTCTTCTTTAATACGGGTATCTAATGAAACTGTAGGCACCTGCAACAATTTAATAAATTGTATTTGCTGAGGCGAGAGCTTTTGTAAAAGTTTTTGTTGAAGATTTTGTTTTAACATATATATAGACGACGCAAAAATACATCAAATTACCTATAACTTTAAACAATTAATTATGGTATTTGGTTAATGTTTAAAAAGACGAAAAATGGCTATTTGTTTGCATTTGAGATTTTTTTATTAATATATTTATTGAAATAATTTATTGCTTATGTCAATAGTTAAGGAATTTAAAGACTTTATAAATCGCGGTAGCGTTGTCGATTTAGCTGTGGGTGTTATAATTGGAGCTGCCTTTGGTAAAATTGTTAGCTCGTTAGTAGCCGATATAATTATGCCGCCACTTGGTATGCTGCTTCATGGCATAGATTTTAAAGATCTGCATTATACTTTAAAAGATGCTGTAGGAAAAACGCCTGCCGTAACTATTAACTATGGGTTATTTATAAATAATATCATCGATTTTTTAATAGTTGCATTTTGCATATTTCTAATTGTAAAAGGAGTTAACTCAATGAAGAAGGAAGAAGAACCTGCACCAGCTGCCGATCCGGAACCCACTAAGGAAGAACTATTGTTAACTGAAATACGTGATTTACTTGCGAAAAAATAGTTTTTAAGCTCAGGTAGATCTTTCTATCTTGATTCTTTTCTTAGAAAGTCTTGGGTAACTTCGGATCGGTTAAAATAATATAATCACCCATCTTGTTGAATTTACTCCAATCAGGGTTAATAAAATTATCGTCAGAATAAACCGCGATATTAATTATTCGTATTTTCGGATCATAATGCAATAGCTGGGCCGCTGCGCCCAACTTTTCTTCGCTGTGGAAACCTCCGTTTATTTGTATTATTTTATAATCCCTGTGAGTTTTAATGAACTTGGCTATTGACCACCCCATTGTAGCGTCCCATAAATTTTGCGCCTGGTACATTTGCATCCCAGGCATGGCACTGTGCCCACCCATAATCTGATCGAATTTTTCGAGATACAGCCCAGTAGCGGTATCAATAGGCAAGGGTGGGAGATATGATTTGCCTGTTACACCTAACTGCTGCAAACTACTTAGCCCTAACCGATTAACCATATTAGCGTAACGAGAGGGCGCATTGGCAGCAATAACAGGTAATTTATTTTCTTTGGCGAATTCTATCAGTTGGCGGTAATCATCATAGTTCGGCCAAACACGGGCATCAGTTTCAAAGCTTTTATCGCGGATGAGCCCGGCCAGATATTCATTCAAAACCGTTTGGCAGTCTGTTTCAAACATTTCCATAGAAAGTGCAGTTTTGTCTGGATAGCGCTCCGTCATTTTTTTTAATAAGATATATTCCAATTGATGGCCGGTTGAGTCATTATGTTCTTCGCCGAAAAATAGTACGCCGGCCTTGTTCATATCGCGAACAATATCATCAAGTGAAGCTAACTTCTGTGTTTTGGTATTGAATATTTTATAGTGAGTAGATAAGCTATTCTGGCTGACGCCAAATAGAGGTGAAAATGTTAAAAGAAAGATGATTAGGATTTTTATTGAGGGAGTTAAACGAGCCATTAAATTGAAATTGGTAACAATTTGTTAATGAAACCTTAAAAGGAATAACACTTTTGTACAAATAAGGTTGTTTAATTTTATGAACTGATATTTTAAAAAATAAAGATATGACTAATTCAATCTTAGAAATAACGGAAAACGAATATTTAATCAAACTTAACAGGGGCAATTTTAACCTCTCGTTTATAAGAAGTTTATTGAAAATGGTAGAGGTGGCAAATCCTTCAGAACAAGAAGATTTTGTTATCCCTGAAAGGCATTTGTCCGTTAATCAGAACCATTCATCTGAGCCTGATTACTTCAGTTCGTTGGAAGAGAAGTAATTCTAACCGCTTAAAAGATCGCCACAAACAAAAAAGACGCCCCGGTTTTCGGAACGTCTATTTTTTTGTTTGGTATATTTAAAATTGCCTAAATCCGCCTCTTACTACTTGTTGCTTATCCATTTGGGCCATTTGGGCTTTCATCATTTTTATCTGCTCGGTAAGCAATTTGTTTTTATCGTCCTTGGTTGCTTCTGATAAATACATCTGAGCTTCGCGCTTGTTGCGTTTAGCCATTGATATACCGGCCAAGCTTATTTTAGCTAACGCGATATTGTGCGACATTTTCATACCCAATTGTAATGATTTTTTGAAATATTTTTCAGATTTCAAAGGCGCTTTACGCGATTCAACCAAGCCGATTAGCAGGTTATAGTAACCCCATTGATTTTTATTTAATTCTTTTTCGTAATCTTTAATTTTTAAAAGCCATAGCTCAGCTTTGTCGCTTTGTTCTTTACGCAAAAACCATTGCGATATAATCATGTTTTCATTAAAGAAAAAGCTAAGCAACACAATGCCGCCTAAAAGCAATATCAGGATACCCCACCACCACGAGCCTGTTGCGCAAAGTGCTACTGCTCCGCCAAAAAACACACAGGATATTATTAACCTAAAAATATTTGACATAATTTGTAATACAATAAATTGAGTGCAAATATCCGTTTATTTGCACGTTAAATCAACAACATAATTAATATTTATGGCGATAGATATGGAACCTTCATGGCTTAAAGTTTTAGCAGGTGAATTTGATAAAGATTACATGATTAAACTAAGGCAATTTCTTAAACAAGAAAAGGAATCGGGTCAAATAGTTTACCCAAGGAATGCCGATATTTTCGCGGCCTTTAATAAAACGCCTTTTGATAAAGTGGAGGTTGTAATCCTGGGGCAAGACCCTTATCATGGTCCAAACCAGGCACATGGGCTTTCTTTTTCCGTTCAAAAGGGCATTCCTATACCAAGGTCTTTATCAAATATCTACAAGGAATTAACAACTGATATTCCCGGCTTCCAGATTCCGTCGCATGGTAATTTATCCGAATGGGCCGAGCAAGGAGTATTACTATTGAACGCAAGTTTAACAGTACGGGCTGCAACACCAGGCTCTCATCAAAAGCAAGGCTGGGAAACTTTTACAGATACGGTGATCAAAACGATCTCGGACAAAAAAGAAGGTATTGTATTTATACTTTGGGGAGCATTTGCGCAGGCTAAAGCTGAATTAATTGATCAAAAAAAACATTTCATAATCAAATCACCGCACCCTTCACCATTTTCTGCCGACCGTGGCTTCTTTGGATCGAAGCCATTCTCGAAAACAAATGAAATTTTAATTAAAGAAGGTAAAAAGCCGATTGATTGGCAAATACATTAGGAGAGAATCAAGAATCAAGATAGGACGGTTGCGTTAGTCTTGAATCTTGATTCTAAAAAATTAGTATTCCAACGGAACTATCGGTTCCTTTTTGCTGGTTGACATGATCATCATAGTTTGGAAGGTTTTAACCACACTAATGCGGCTAATTTTTTCCATGATCAGTTGTTCGTATGATTTAATGTCGCGTACATATACTTTTAACAGAAAATCACATTGCCCGGTTACGTGGTGACACTCAGTTACTTCCGGGATGTTCTGTATCTCATCAATAAAAGTTTGTATGGTGTTTTTTTGGTGAAAATCCAGCGAGATCTGGATGAAAGTTTTAATACCCAGACCAAGTTTTTCTTCATCTACTAAAGCATGGTAGCTTTTAATATATTCGGCATTTTCCAGTTTGCGCACACGTTCCAAAGTGGGGGCGGGAGATAGCCCTATTTCGTTGGAAAGTTGAAGATTTGTAATACGTCCATTCTCCTGCAAAATCTTAAGGATTTGCAAATCTATTTTATCGAGTTCAGCTGCCATAATGGGTGCAAATATAGATTTTAGTTATCTCACAAAATAAAATTTTTTGAAAAAAGGTTTTTACAAAAGCATATTTTTCATTGATGGAAATTTAGACTTGTCTAAATTTATTATTAGATTTGTTTAAAATGAATACTTTAGCCGAAGAAAACTACTTAAAGTCTATTTACCATTTGTCGCTTACCACTCAAAATGTAAGCACAAATCAGTTGGCCGCATTGTTAAATACCAAGGCTGCTTCGGTAACAGATATGGTTAAAAAACTAGCTGATAAACAGCTGATAAACTATGCCCGTTACCAGGGTGTGAGCTTGTCTGCTTCTGGCGAAAAGATAGCCTTACAAATTGTTCGCAAGCATCGTTTGTGGGAGTACTTTTTGGTGGAAAAACTACACTTTAAATGGGATGAGGTACACGAAATGGCCGAAGAGATGGAGCACATATCATCAAAGGAGTTGGTTGATCGCTTGGATAAATTTATGAATTTCCCCAAATATGATCCGCATGGCGACCCAATACCCGATAGCGACGGAAATTTTAATACACATGAACTTAAACCAATAGCCACTATCGGCGTTAATGAAAGCGGGATTATTTCGGGTGTGCGCGACCATTCAGCAGGATTTTTGCAATACCTCGAAAAACAACAGCTTACTATAGGTAAAAAAATTAAAGTGACAGAAATTATTGGATACGATAACTCCATGATATTACAAGCTAACGACAAGCAGATACATATTAGCCGTGAGGTAGCCAACAATTTATTAATTGTAATATGAGCGATAACCATAACGAATCATTAGCTAATGTGCATAGCTCTGTATCAACCGAAAATAAAACCGGTTGGCGCAAATTTTTGGCTTTTATTGGCCCCGCTTATTTAATAAGTGTTGGTTATATGGACCCGGGCAACTGGGCTACCGATATAGCTGGTGGTAGCGCATTCGGTTACCGGTTGATATGGATATTGTTCGCATCTAACTTGATTGCTTTGCTACTACAATCATTAAGCGCCAGGTTGGGTATAGTACGTGGTATGGATCTTGCCCAGGCGTCAAAACATACTTACAATCGCTTTATAAACTTTTGCCTGTACATATTGGCCCAAATAGCTATCATCGCTTGTGACCTGGCCGAAATCATTGGTATGGCGATAGGCTTAAACCTGCTATTCCATCTACCATTGATATGGGGGGTGTCGCTTACCATAACCGATACCGTGTTGATGCTTTTTCTAATGAACAAAGGCATGCGCAAGTTAGAGGGTTTTATTGTTTCCATGATATTCATCATCGGGTTATCGTTCTTGATTGAGATGTTCATTGTGAAGCCCGATGTGGTGGCAATAGCCAAAGGCTTTATACCAAACATGCTAAGTGGTGATGCTTTATACCTGGCCATTGGTATAATTGGTGCAACCGTGATGCCGCATAATTTGTACCTGCATTCGTCATTGGTGCAAACCCGCAAAATAACCCGTACAGAAGAGGGCATAAGGTCGGCAATAAAATTTAACGTTTTTGATACCGTTATAGCGCTTAACGTAGCTTTCGTGGTTAATGCGGCAATTTTGATATTAGCTGCCAGCGCGTTTTTTACCAACGGTTTTTTTAAGGTTGCCGAAATACAGGATGCTTATAAGCTACTTGGGCACATTTTCGGGTCGATGGCGCCGGTTTTATTCGCGGTGGCGTTAATTGCTTCAGGGCAAAGTTCAACCATTACAGGTACGCTGGCAGGGCAAATTATTATGGAGGGGCATATTAATTTGCGTATTGAGCCTTGGTTACGGCGTTTGCTTACACGATTGATGGCTATTGTGCCCGCCGTGTTTACTATACTTTATTCTGGTGAAGAAGGATTAGGTAATTTAATTATATTGAGTCAGGTAGTATTAAGCTTGCAGCTTGGATTTGCAGTAGTGCCCTTGATCCATTTTGTATCCGATAAAAAGAAGATGGGCAAATTTACTATCGACCTAAAAACAAAAATAATGGCTTGGGGCTGCGCGATACTAATTATAGGATTAAATGCTCAACTGGTCGTACAGCAATTAGGCGAATGGATACATGCTTCACATTCATCAGCCGTGTGGATGCATTTTTTGGTTGAGCCATTTGTGTTGGCAATAGCATTACTGATGTTATATGTGTTTTTAAGACCTCTGTTATTTAAACATTCAGACCTGCCAACTTATATACCGCATGGATTGGCAACTGTTATTGACGAGCTTGATGCTATTAAATACCACCATATCGCGGTGAGTATTGATTTTTCAAAAAATGATACCGAATCCATTCGCCATGCCATAATGCAGGGTGGTAAGCACGCGGTTTATACGCTGATACACGTAGTTGAAACCGCGGGAGCAAGATACTATGGTAATGAGGTATTAGACCAGGAAACACAAAGCGACGTTGATAATTTGCAGCGATATGTAGATGCCATGAAGAAGCTGCAGTACGATGCTAATGCACAGATTGGCTACGGATCACCAGCGACTGCCATTGCTGATATTGTAAAAAAGGAAGGTGTTGATTTTATAGTGATGGGTTCGCATGGGCATAAGGCTATTAAAGATCTGCTTTTCGGTACAACTGTTAACAAAGTGCGGCATATGGTTAAGGTACCAGTACTGATAGTTAAGGCAGGAGGAAAATAAAATTCGCATATTTGCAGTGTAATGAGTGACGATAAGATCTACATAAAGAATAAGAAAGCCTATTTTGAGTATACAATACTGGATAAATATGTTGCCGGTATAAAATTATTGGGTACCGAAATAAAATCAATACGTGATGGTAAAGCCAATGTGAATGACGCTTTTTGCACTTTTATTGGCGGTCAGCTTTATGTGCGTAACCTGCATATTGCCGAATATTCATTTGGCTCATTCTATAATCACGAAGCCAAACGCGACCGCGTTTTATTGCTTAATAAAAAGGAATTAAAGAAACTGCTAACTCGCGGCGAAGAAAAAGGCCTAACCATAGTACCATTAGCTTTGTTTATTAGCGAGCGTGGTTTTGCCAAGCTTGAAATAGGCCTAGCCCAGGGTAAAAAGACCTTCGATAAACGCGAAACGATGAAAGAGCGTGATGTTAAGGTGGAGATGGACAGAGCGATGAAAAGATAGTTAATATTATTCTATCTCAAATGGTAAATTACCAAGCATTCTCACCCTTTAGAGGCACAAACCTGAAAGTATCTAATACATGTTTCTCATAATCATGCTCACCGGTTTTTAATATCGTAACCATCTTCTGCTGCGCCTCATCGCCGACAGGGATAACGATTATTCCTCCTATAGCCAATTGCTTTAATAATTCTTCAGGCACAGTAGGTGCACCTGCAGTTACAATAATTTTGTTGTAGGCTGCATGTTCTGCTATGCCTCTTGATCCATCACCCAAAAAGAAATGGGGTTTATAGCCTAAATATGGTAAAACCTGTTTAGTATGCTCGTATAAAGTTTCCTGACGCTCAATGGTATATACTTTTGCGCCAAGTTTCATTAATATACAGGTTTGATAACCGCAGCCTGTACCAATTTCTAATACTTTATCGCCTTTACGTATATGCAATAGTTCAGTTTGATAAGCAACAGTATAAGGCTGCGATATAGTTTGCCCGGCACCGATCGGGAAGGCAATATCCTTATAAGCCTGGTTCCAGAAGGTTTCATCAAAAAAGTAATGGCGTTGCATCGAACCTATTGCGGCTAATACATTTTCATCCGCAATACCCTTCTTCCTTAAAACCTCAACCAGTTTTTTGCGTGCGCCCTGTTCTCTGTAATTGTCGATGTATTTATATGCCATTGCATGGCTAATATACCACGTTTTTAAAGATTATAAGCGTTGTTCAATACGATGCCCCGCTGTATAATTTCATGTAGCTGATATACAGACGAGATATTTATTCACGTTTTACGCTACTTTTATAGCACCTGACAACTGGGGTTATGATGTACGGGGAAATTACATGAATTTGCCACAAAGCAAAACTTATGTGCTTCATAATGCAGCTCATTGGCTTTATCAATCATACTTGCATCGGTAACTATCACCACAGGATGCAGGGTAACTTCTGTAAAGTGGCCACTTCCGTCTTCAGTTTCGGTCATTGTGCCTGTCGCATTATCTATATAGTCAATAACAATAACACCAGCTTCAGAACATAAATGCAGGTACCACAACATGTGGCATGATGAAAGCGATGCCACAAACAATTCTTCAGGGTTATACCTTGTGGCTTCGCCACGGAAGCTTGGGTCTGATGAAGCATAAATTGTTGGTTTATCCTCGCTGCTTATTTCGTGATTACGGCTGTACGCTTTATACTGACTTGTGCCTTTACCCAAGTTGCCTGTCCAGTTGATAGTAGCTTTATAAAAGTGGTTCATATTGAATTGGTTTAATGTCTTTAATACGGATCTACATCAGGTTGAACTATACTGCCCTTACTCAATTTTGTAGTTTGAAATTGGGTAATTACATCCCTGATAATAGCCTTGGCTTTATTGATAGAAACGCTATCTTTCTCGAACTTTAACAGTATGGATTGGATATAATAATTCCTTATCCGGCTAACTAAAGGCGGCTGCGGTCCGATAACTCTCTCGCCGAAATGCTTGCGGAGCTCGTTACCTAGGTATTGTGCCTGATTGTATAATATTTCGGGCTCTTTATGCTTAATATCTAAGTTAATAATACGTGAAAATGGCGGATAACCAAAGCTTTTACGCTCGCTCATCTCTGTAAAATAGAGATCGGCGTAATCGTTTTCGATTACTTGTTTTATCACGCGATGGTTAGGGTTGTAAGTTTGAATAACTACCTTGCCCTGCTTACCGCGCCTGCCTGCCCTGCCACTTACCTGTGCCAGCATTTGAAAGCTGCGTTCGTTGGCCCGGTAATCCGGAAATTTAAGTAAACTATCTGCATTAATAATGCCGATAACGGTCACATCAGCAAAATCCAATCCTTTAGCTACCATTTGGGTGCCCACTAAAATATCGATCTTCTTTTCCTCCAGATTATTGAGAATAAGTTGAAGCGAATTTTTAGAACGTGTGGTATCCAGATCCATTCGGGCTATACGAGCGTCAGGCAATATTAAGCTTAATTCATCTTCTATCTTTTCGGTGCCAAAACCCTTATATTCCAAATGCGTTGATCCGCAGGCGGGACAAATGGATGGTGAATCTTCTCTATAACCACAATAGTGACAATGCAGTTTACCACTACTTTTGTGGTAGGTGAGGCTGACGTCACAGTTGATGCATTTAGGCGTATAGGCACAAGTTTTACACATTAAAACCGGCGCATAACCACGGCGATTTTGAAAAAGTATCACCTGTTCCTTGTTGGCTAAAGCTTGCTGTATATCTGCAATCAACACGCTGGTAAAGTGCGATTGTATGGTTTTCTTTTTGGTTTCTTCGGCGATGCTTACAATTTCAACCAAGGGCATTTCTACACCTCCAAAACGCTCAGTCAGTTCAACAAAACCATATTTGTGTGTGCGGGCATTGTAATAGCTCTCAAACGATGGCGTAGCCGATCCCAATAATACCTTACCAGCATGCATATTCGCTAGAAATATAGCAGCATCGCGGGCATTATATCGTGGCGCAGGATCATATTGTTTATATGATGTTTCATGCTCCTCATCAACAATAATCAATCCCAGATCATTGAAAGGAAGAAATACAGATGAACGTGCACCTAACACCACTTTATACTCATGATTTAGTACTTTTTGCCAAACTTCAACCCGTTCCGCATCATTAAACCGGGAGTGGTATACGCCAATATCAGCGCCGAAATATATGCGCAGCCGTTCGATAATATGTGTAGTTAGTGCAATTTCTGGTAATAAATAAAGCACCTGCCTGCCTGAGTTGATCATCTCCTCAATCAACCTAATATAAAGCTGCGTTTTGCCGGATGATGTTACACCATGCAATAAAACCACATCTTTTTCACCAAATTGATCGCTTATACTTTGCAAGCCGAGTTGTTGTTGCACGCTTAGTTCAAAGTTTCCTATAGCTTCCTCTTCCTCGTAATATAAGCGACTAACATTTTTATATTCCGGGATGAAGATCTCTTTTTCAATAAGGCTTTTTATACTGGCATCACCCGCGCCACTTTCCTCGATCAGTTCACTTTTTGAAACGCATTTTTGCTGGCGGGATAGCTTTAGAAAAGCCAATACTGCATCAGCTTGTTTAGGTGCCCTTTTCTCCAGTATGGCGAATAATTCCTGTCGCTGATCGGGATTGTTGTAAATAGGATTAAGTGTGATGAAGGTTCGGCGGCGAGGTTTGTAACGTTCGTTAACTTCTTCGGATATGTTGATGATATTCTTTTCAAAAAGGATCTTGAGCAAAGGCATTACCTGCTTTTGACCGAGGAGTTTTACAATGTCACTTACTGTTAATTCGGGTTGAATTTCAAGGGCCTCAATAATTAAGAACTCCTTATCGTGTAAAGCTGATTTATCGATCTCAAAATCCTTATTCAAAACGATCTTGGTTTCACTAGCTAATTTTAGGGCAGATGGGAGGGCGGCATTCATTACTTCTCCCAGGTTGCACATGTAATAGTCGGCTATCCATTGCCAAAAGTGGAGTTGCTCATGGGTTACAACGGGTTTGTCATCTAATAACTCAACCAAATACTTGGCCTCATACTTTTCTGGAGGTTGTGTGCCAATCCCGGCGATTATGGCTGTATATAATTTGCTTTTACCGAATTGCACCACGGCCCGTTTGCCTATAGCTACATTGTCGTTCAGTTCAAATGGTACGCGATAGGTATAGTTTTTAGCTATAGCTAAAGGTAGTATCACCTCAACAAAAAGCGTTTGGCGGTCGGTATGTCCGGCTTCGGCAAATTCTAACATTAGGCAGCCTTTGTTTTATATGCAGCTACGGCAAGGGTTATCCAGCCTATGATAAACAGTAATCCGCCTAAGGGTGTAACAGGGCCAAAGTAAACCAGCCAGCTATAACCTATAAGGTCGCGACAAGCCAAAAGGTATAACGAACCCGAAAAAAATACAATACCGAAAGTAAAAAAGTAATAACTGGCAGTAATTAAGCTATTTTTGGTACGTGCAAAGGTTGCCAGGAACAATAGCGCGAAAACATGGTAAAACTGGTATTGTACCGCTGTATGCCAAACTTCGAGTTTATCGGCATCAAGATAAGGTTTTAAGCCATGGGCGCCAAATGCCCCTGCTATAACGGCAAGTAAACCAAAAATTGAAGCGGTAATAATTATTCGTTTATTCATCATGGTGATAAAAGGCTAAGTTAACCAATTGATAGGATTAGTTTATTGACCGTTGGTAAAAATCATAAATTGCACCTATAAACTATTATGAAGAAACAGATAATAACCACTATAATTTTATTGATAGCCACCGCGGCTATCACGGTGGCTTATTTTAAAAATCTGAACCCACCGGGATCAAACACCAGCAGGGTAATGGCCTCCATACCTGATGATGCTTCGATTATATTTCAATTTACTAACGAGAAAAGTTTTTACGATATTTTTAATGGTAATACTTTACTGGAATCTGTAACCGGGAAAGACCAGTTAGCTGATATTGATACTATACGCGATGTGTTGCTGGGTAATCCATTAATTTCCAAATATTTTAACGAACAAAGTTTATTTATTTCGTTACATCCGCTGAAAAACGATGGAGTTGGTATGTTACTTACACTCTCTGCCGGTAAAGGTTTTGATGATGAAAGGATTGGGCAACTATCTGTAGAAAAAAATAGCGGATTTATTGTTAATCCTTTACATATACAGGGGGCTAAGGGTTACAGCATTTACTTTAATTCAATTAAAAAGCGGTTTTATGTGGTTGATAAAGGAGCGGGTATTTTTGCAGGAAGCTTTTCGCAAGAGTTGGCAAAGTTGAGTGCGCAAACTAAATTTAAAGGTGATAAGCAGGATTTTGTGCTGTTATCCGAACAGCAAAATTCCAATTCGCTGGCTAATCTGTATGTGAATTATGGCCAGCTAACGACATTGTTCGGCAAGCTCTTTGTAAATAGCACTGATATTTTCAGGAGTTTTAAACTGTTATCCGCCAAAGCAGTCCTGAGTATGAATTATAAGAGTGATGCGCTCATGTTCAGCGGTATCTCAACATTACAAAAAGGCTCTTTCACTTACCTTGATATTTTCGCCGGTCAGCAGCCGGTTGTGAACCATTTAAAAGATATATTCCCGGCAACTACGGCTTACAGTACTAATTTGTCAGTTTCAGATCCGTTAAAATTTGGGACAGACCTTTACCAATATCACGTAAAAGCCGGGATACAAAAAGAACAGGATTCACTTTTTAAAAAGATAAAAGCCGAAGCCGGGATCAATTTAAGAACAGAATTTAATAATTTATTAGGAAACGAGTTTGCCATTGTAACCACACGTTACGAAGAAAAATACGCTATCATATCAGTTAAGGATGGGTCAAAACTGTTGCCTTTTATGACGAACATCAGCAACATGGTTACTGATAATATCGGGCAATTCAAGTATAGTAAATTACCTTTCTTTTTATTGGGAGATGCTTTTGGGATTTTGAAAAAACCTTATTTTATGATATTGGATAATTACCTGATACTAGCGACAAGCCAAAAGGAATTAACCAGTTATTCTGATACTTACCTCAACCGGAAATTTTTAAGTAAAACCGAGGCGTATAACCAGTTTTATGACTTGCTGTCTGAAAGGAGCAATGTGGCATTTTTCATCAACTTTAAAAATTCCCAACCAATATTAAAAAAGGATATGAGCGCTGATGTTTACAGCTCTTTTGAAAACGATAACCCCGGATGGAAGAGCTTTTATGGGGCGTCGTATCAATTGTCATCTTCTGACGAAAATTTTTATACTAATTTTTGCATGCGGCTAAACAATGTTGATACTGCAGCCGTAAACAATGAATTCCAGTAGGGCCTGTAGTTAACAAAAAGATAATAACAGGTTTGCTATATTTTTAGCTTTCTAATGCAATTTGTTAGCAAGCATGATTTATCTTTAGTGAGAATTGATTTAGGGTTAGTATATGAAGAGATTTCTAATAATTTTTTTCTTGCTGTTTTCTGCTTCAGGGGCGTTCGCCCAGGAGTTTTCGCAATATAATACAGGTACTCTTTACGATTCATTTGAAAATCCCTCTCAAAAAACGTTTACACCAGATACCAGCCGCACTTATGCTTTTAACTTCCTGGTACCAAATTTCGACGTTAACTTTTCTTTATCCGGCGATGCACAGCAAACGTTGAAAAATCGCTATGCTTACAATGCATATAACAATTCGGCTTTGCAAATTGGCCAGGGTAATAAATATAATTACGTTACCACCAACGCTAATGCTTATTCTATTATGTTTAAAGCGTTCAGCAGTCTTGATGGAAATGTGGAGTTGGGTTTTTACACGCAAACTAAATTGGACGGGCGCGGGGCATTTACAGATGAGAGCATAGCTTTGCTTAATGGTTCGGCTGATTTTCCGAAAAATTCATATAACAATATTTTTAATTCGAGATTCAATTATCAGTTATATAACGAAGCCGGATTTACTTATCGGGAGCAGGTGACCAAGCAATTAGCATTAGGTTTTAAAGTTGGTATTGTATCAGGCATGAGCGCTGAAAATGTGAATATCACTAAATCGAGTATCACCTTTGATAAAACAGCAGATACCGCGGGTTTAAGGCTACAAGGGACGGATAGAAAAGCAGGATTCAGCAAGTTGCCGTTAAGTAACCCCGGTTTGGATTTCAGCATGGGAACTACCTATCGTACCCTGGATGCATTTATCATTCAGGCGAATTTAAAAGATCTGGGTTTTATACACTGGAATAAGTATGCAAAAACATATGACTTCGATAGCGAAACCGGCATTTACGATCTGACATCGTCCAATCGTGAAACCGCTGTTCTTAATGCCGCCAATAATGGTGTCACATCAGGGGGGAAGGAAATAAGAGAATCGTATAATACGCCACTGGATGGTACTTTTGAATTAAGCGGATCAAAATCCTTTTTATTGGCCGATGATATGACAGACCTGCATTATGTGCCTACGCTGATCTTATCTAAAGAATTGTTTTACACTGGGTTTACAGCCGCCCTGGTTAGCCCTATACAATATAATAACTACTCGGTTAGTTTGGTTACAAGTTATGATGATCGTAAAATATTCAGATTTGGTACTCAGTTCATGATCAAGTCTAAAAACGGAGAATTTTTTATAGCAAGTAATCAGTTGCCGCAAAGTGTTACCCTGGCTGATGTAGCAGGCAAGGTGAGAAGTGACGTAGCCAAAAATGGTTCTTTTACAGGTACCGATATATCAATTGGTTTCTCTATGAAATTCGGCCCGGTAATAGAACACCCAATGAACGCTAGCCATATACCAATGGGTGAAAAAGGATTTTTAGGCAGACTATGGGATAAATTATTTAAACCGAGCGATGATAAAGCTATGTCTGAATAAATTAAGCCTTCTTTTTTCCGGCGATGAAATCTTTTAAATAAAAAGGTTCAAAGTAAGCTACATCTTCAAAATCTTTCATAGCAAGTTTTTCTGTAGCTCGTTTAGTTAGGTAAGCTGCAGAATTGGTAAAGCCTTCTAAAAATTGAGAATTAGGATTGTGCAGTGTTTCTCTGCATTTCTCGGCCCCGTCGCCAAAAAATAAAACCTTATTGTTATTTAGCAATTTCGCAAAGCTGTTTTCGTCGATAATCTCCGCAGCGGTGGGTTTAATTCGCTCTCCCTTTGTATTAAATATTGCTGTATATACTTCCATACGCCGGGCGTCGATCATTGGGACAAGCAAAGTATCGCCAGTAGCCAGTTCGCTTTCCATTACCACACCGCTGGCCATTGCTTGTAATGTTTCAATAGCGATCAATGGTTTGTCTAAAGCGTAACACAAACCTTTAGCGGTCGATATGCCAATACGTAAGCCTGTGTATGAACCCGGGCCGCAGCTTACGGCAATGGCATCCAAATCACTGTATTTGGTGTCGGTTGTGGTAAGCAACTCTTCAATATACAAAGTGATAACCTCAGCGTGAATATTACGTCGATCCATCTGTTTAACGGCCAATACTTCGCCGTCCTTTGACAAAGCAACGGAGCAAACGGTTGTGGCGGTTTCTATTTGTAAGATCATTTTTTTTAGTATCGAGTAGTTAGTATCAAGTGTTAAGACAAAAAAAATCAACCTGATATTTTGACTTTTTAATTTTTCCTTTTGACTTTAATCCGGTACCGGATCATGCCCATGGCCACCCCATGGATTGCAACTAGCAATGCGCTTCAAAGTTAACCATCCGCCCTTAAAAGCGCCATGTTTTTTGATGGCTTCTACACCATATTGCGAACAAGTAGGAGTGTAGCGGCAAGAAGCACCTGTCATTGGCGAAATAAAATATTGGTATATTTTGATCAGTATTAAAAAAATACCACCTACAATAACTTTAAATATATTGTAGATGAGCATCATTTAGCCAACTCCTCGCTTAACTGTTTTAATAACTTGAGCATTTTTTTTTCGAAAAGCTCATAAGATTCTATCTGCTTACCGATGTAACCAATGGAGATGATAATTTTTTTATTAGAACCAGCAAGTAAGTCGTACAAATGCTGCTGTTTGTTGAGGCGATAGGCTTCGCGCAGACGGCGTTTCACCAAGTTCCGGTCGACTGCATGTTTATACCGCCGTTTGGAAACAGAAATTAATAGTTGTACAGGGACTGTTTGTACAGCATCATCAACCAAAAGCCATGATGCCTTGAAGGGGTAGCACAAAAAAGAAGAACCTTTATGAAAAAGCTCGTCAATGAGCTTTTTATTACATAACCGTTCTTCTTTTTTAAAAGTATACATATTTTGCTGATGCGGAACCGAAAATTAAGCAAATAACGGCTCAAATCCTGTAAAGGAAATTGCAGCCAGCTTATGCTTTATGGCGACCTTCGTCAGATACTGACAGTCTTTTTCTACCTTTAGCTCTTCTTGCTGCTAATATTCTTCTGCCGTTAGCAGATGACATGCGCTCACGGAAACCGTGTTTATTTCTTCTTTTTCTTTGCGAAGGCTGGAACGTTCTTTTCATGATTGTTTATTCTATCGTTGTTTTTTAAAACAAGAGCGCAAATGTAGTAATTAAAGTTAAAAGTTAAAAGCGGAATTTGAAATTAGTTGAGAGATTGTTTTTAAAGAGTAATAAGCTTAATCTTAATAAGATTGTCATTCTGAGCGTAGCGAAGAATCTTCTAAAACTTGCAATGTTCGCTTTCCAGGTCGAAGAAGATTCTTCGCTGCGTTCAGAATGACAAAAAGGCTCTATCCTTCAAACCACGCCATTACAACCTCTTTTACAGGCATATCTATATTCAATTTCAATTTCTTACGCATCCCGCCAAGGTCATTAAATACTTTGTTGGGATTGGCAGCTTTCAGTTCTTCAACGGTGTTGAAGCCCATTTTATTGAGTACGGGCACCCATTCAGGAGGGACACCAATGTTTACAAAATCATCAAGCGTAGCAATTTTTGATTTTTTCTCGGGGCGCATCTGCGGGAAGAATAATACTTCCTGTATGGTGCTTTGATTGGTCATCATCATCACTAAACGATCAATACCAATACCCAAGCCTGATGTTGGCGGCATCCCATATTCCAATGCACGTAAAAAGTCGTCATCCATAGCCATTGCCTCATCATCACCACGGCCTGCTAATAATAGCTGGTCCTCAAAGCGCTCACGCTGATCTATAGGGTCGTTTAATTCCGAATAGGCGTTAGCTATCTCCTTGCCGTTTACAAACAGCTCAAAGCGCTCTACAAGGCCTTCTTTGCTGCGGTGCTTTTTAGCAAGCGGTGTCATTTCGATAGGGTAGTCGGTTATGTAGGTTGGTTGTATTAGATTAGCCTCAACCTTAGCACCGAAGATCTCATCCACCAACTTACCTTTACCCATGCTCTCATTGGTTTCAATACCCAAATCGGCACAAGTTTTACGTAAGCCTGCCTCATCCATTGCCGATACATCAATACCAGTATATTTCAGGATAGAATCATACATAGATAGTTTTTCATAAGGCCCCGCGAAATTGATCTCGTTAGCGCCATACTGAACCACTGGGATACCATGCACCGCGCGGGCAACATGCTCCAGGCATTTTTCTACCATTTCCATCATCCATATATAGTCCTTATAAGCCACATATATTTCTACCGAGGTAAATTCCGGGTTATGTGTGCGATCCATGCCCTCGTTACGGAACATCTTACCAAATTCATATACGCCATCAAATCCGGCAACGATCAGTCGTTTTAGGTAAAGTTCGTTGGCTATGCGTAAAAAAAGTGGCATATCCAGCGTATTATGATGCGTGGCAAAAGGTCTTGCTGCCGCACCCCCATGTACCGGTTGCAGTATCGGGGTTTCCACTTCCATCCAGCCTTCGCTATTAAAATACTCACGCATGCTGCTGATCACTTTAGAGCGGTTGACGAAGATCTGTTTAAAATCCGGGTTGACGGTCAGATCCACATAACGCTGGCGGTAGCGTTGCTCAGGATCGGTAAAACCATCATGAATATTGCCTTCCTCATCACGTTTTACAACCGGAAGCGGTTTTAGTGATTTAGACAATACGAATAACTGTTGTACGTGTACAGAAATTTCGCCTGTTTGAGTTAAGAATACATATCCTTTAACGCCGATGAAATCGCCGATGTCCAATAATTTCTTGAATACTGTATTATACAGGGTTTTATCCTCGTCAGGGCAAATATCATCGCGTTTCAAGTAGATCTGGATGCGACCTGTAGAATCCTGCAGCTCGGCAAAGGAAGCGCTGCCCATAATGCGGCGCGTCATGATACGGCCAGCAAGGGTTACATGCTGGTAAATATCAGGATTGGCTTCAAAATTATCAGTTATATCTTGTGCCCATGCGGTAACATCAAATGCTTCGGCAGGGTAGGGATTGATGCCTAAATCGCGAAGCTGTTGTAATGATTCGCGGCGTAAAATTTCCTGTTCGGATAGTGCAATACTCATATTTTTATCAAAGCTGCAAAAATAGCGTTTTTTTATATATGCTGCGATGTGTTTGTAAACAAGCTGTTTATTAACAAATGAGTAAATTCAAATGGGTGTAAAATGTACACTTAGTGCTAAATTTTTATATCACGATTAATTAAAAAACTGTATTTTTACGCATCTTATCCAACGTAGGATATTGCTCCCGGAATACTAAATACAAAACGTATGACTCCCATTCAGAATACGGACATCGGCACAAAACAAAAAGCTTTAGCTATAAATCTCGACCCCCAGATTTACGGGTCATTTGCCGAAATAGGTGCAGGACAGGATGTTGCGGCCAACTTTTTTAAAGCAGGTGCCGCGGCGGGAACAGTAGCTAAAACCATGTCGGCTTACGACATGACTTTTTCTGACGCTATTTACGGGGTGCAACAAACCCGCCGATATGTAAGTGAGCCCCGTTTGATAGCCATGCTGGAGCGCGAATACGGCTTGTTAATTGAACGCCTTGCCGAGCAACGCGGTAATACAACCACCTTTTTCGCGTTCTCGGATACCATGTCTGCGCTTAACTATCATAAAACAAATGATGGTCATGGTTGGATGGGGGTGCGTTTTCAATTGGAGCCGAACGGTGAGTTTAATGACGTTGTATTACACGTAAAGTTATTGGATAACGACAATAATTTACAACAGCAAGCGGTAGGCACTTTGGGTGTAAACCTGATTTATGCCTGTTTCTATTATCACGAGAACCCACCGTTATTTTTGCTGTCGCTGATGGACGAGCTTTCCAAAGATCGTTTACAGATAGATATGATCCGCTTTGAAGGGCCTAACTTTAAAAAGGTGGATAACAGGCTAATGAGCCTTCATCTGGTTAAATACGGCTTCTCCGATGCCGCGGTATTTGGTCCGGATGGCAAGAACCAGCAGCCATCAGAAGTGTTATATAAGAAACATATTGTGGTTATCCGTGGTCGCTTCCGCCCGATCATCAATGTGCATTTGGATATGCTCAACACCGGTGTAAAGCAGTTTATGCAGGAACCCGATGTAGATGCCAAAAATGTAGTGGTGATTACCGAGCTTACCCTTCAATCCCTTAAGGAGCGGAATGCTGATGAATCCGCAGAAATAGACGAAAAGGATTTCCTGGATAGGGTGGATATCCTCTGCTCGCTTGGGCAAACGGTTTTGATCTCTAATTTCCATGAGTATTATAAACTGGTATCGTACTTATCCAAAATCACCATACTTAAATTAGGCGTGGTATTAGGCTATCCTAACTTAGAATACATCTTCTCCGAAGAACATTATAAAGATCTACCAGGCGGCATTTTAGAGTCCTTCGCCACGCTGTTTAGCCGAAAGGTGAAGCTGTTCATATACCCAACCCTGCGCGATGGCGTGATTTGGAATTGTCTTCGCTTTAACCCGCCCGCGCATTTGATCGACCTGTATCGCTACCTCATCGCTAACAATAAAATAGAGGATATTCACCACTATAATGAGAATAACCTGCATGTGCAAACCGATATTGTGTTGCAGTTGATCAAGCAAGGTGTTGAAGGCTGGGAGCAATATGTACCCACTGATGTAGCCGCCATGATCAAGGATCGCCAGTTATTTGGATATACGCCTATTGTTGAAGCCGGAAAAGAGCAGGTGCTAACTGCGTCCAGCGAAGGCACCCCGACTACCTAACTGTACCACGAAACAGGTGAAACAGTTGGTACAGTTGGAACAATTTAGACCCTAAAAATGAGCTAAAAGTACTCAAAAACACGGTTATTAGAAGGAAAAACGACCCTTAAAATCATGTTGTTTGCCTATTTTTCGTCAAAAAACACCTCAAAAGCACTTGTTTTTCATCGAAATTTGCCCCAAAAAGCGTAAAAAATGACTGTTTTTATACGTGTTTAAATCAAAAGCGAAACACATTTCAGCGTCTTTTCCCGTTATTTGTACCATGTATTATTCCGATACCGAAACAGTCATCCCCAAATTTCAGCTCGAACCTGATACCCGCACCGGCAATAAAATGTTGCGGATGGAAAAGTCGGATTGCAGCATGAGCATGATGCGTTCGGATTTTCTACGGCCCCACCGTAAGGACTATTACTTTTTTTGCCTGGTAAAGCAGGGGAGCAGTCGCCATTGGATTGACATGATGCCCTACACCCTAAAGGCTGATACCTTTTACTTTACTGTACCCAACCAGGTGCAGTTAAAGGAAGAAGCGGAACCGCTCACTGATATGATATTAGCGTTTACCGAGGAATTCCTGGCTTTGGAGGGAAATAGTTCATTAAAGCAATTGCCCATCATCCAAAACAAGCATAACGGGCACGATTTGAGTTTAACGCCTGCTGACGTAATCTTTATCGAAGATATCCTTGAGAAAATGTACGCCGAATACATCGTCAAAAACAACTGGCAACACGGCATGGTGACCGCCTACGTACAGGTATTGATGATTTGCCTAAGCAGGCTCTACTCCGAACAATATAGCAGCGCAAAGGAAACGCCTGACAGGCTGATGCTAAAAAAATATCTCTCCAAAATAGAAGGATCCTACACGCAAACGCACGAGGTAACCGCTTATGCCGATATGCTTAACATCTCTGCCGGGCACTTAAGCGAGGTGGTCAAAGAGCAAAGCGGCAAGCCCGCCATCGCCCACATTCATGAGCGTTTGATCCTCGAGGCTAAACGATTGCTTTTTCATACCGAGCATTCCATTAAGGAGATCGCTTTTCAATTGGGTTTTGAGGATGCATCCTATTTTAACCGGTTCTTTAAGCGCCTGGTGAATGATACGCCGGTGAAGTATCGCACCACTACCCGTGAAATGTACCAGTGAAACCCTCAAGAGTACAATCCAGGCACTAACATACCCGCTACTTTTGTGTTGTAATAAAACATCATACAACAAACATGAAAAAAGTACTGATAACAGGAGCCAACAAAAGCATTGGTTTTGAAGCAACCCGCCAACTATTAAACCAAGGATATTTTGTTTATTTAGGTGCCCGAGATAAAGCCAAAGGCGATGAGGCCGTTGCCAAATTAAAGGCCGAAGGATTAACCAATGTAGAGGCTGTCCAGATAGACGTAACAAACCAGGCATCTATTGAATCCGCCAGCAAGCAGATCGAATCTTTAGATGTACTGATCAACAACGCAGGCATCAGCGGTGGTATACCGCAAACCGCGTTAGATACCACTACCGATACCATCCGCGAGGTATTTGATACCAACTTCTTCGGTGTCATCAACGTGACAAAAGCTTTTTTAGATACGCTGAAGAAATCATCAGAGCCAAGGATCGTAAACGTAACCTCTGGCTTAGGCTCGCTTACCCTGCACGCCGACCCGAACTGGAAATACTACAAAGTAAAAAGCGCTGCCTACGGCCCATCAAAATCGGCCTTGAATGCCTATACCATTGTACTAGCGTATGAGCTGCAGGATACCGCCTTCAAAGTAAATGCTGTCGACCCTGGCTATACAGCAACCGACTCAACCACCACAGCGGCCCCGGTACTGTTGAAGATGCAGCGGCACGGGTAGTAAAATATGCCACCATCAACCAAAACGGCCCAACCGGCGGTTTCTTCAGCGATGACAATAACCCGGAAACCGGCGTTAGTCCTTGGTAGTCTGAACCGGGTTATCTTACCGTTGTCATTTCGACCGGAGAGAGAAATCTTCTATAATTTGCGGGCGAATATGCATTCAAAGAAGATTTCTCCTGCTGGTCGAAATGATAAATTATTTTATAACAAGCCAGTGCACTTAACTCAAAGTTGTTTTTTATATTGGGCGACCAATTATAATTACAATGCCCATTATTAGCGAAACCGATCTTATTTTAAACCCCGATGGCAGCGCTTATCATATCAACCTGCTACCGGAAGATATTGCAGATACAATAATCACGGTAGGCGATCCTGACAGGGTAGCGCAAATAAGCAAATATTTTGACGGAGTTGAGCTAAAGAAAAGTAAGCGCGAGTTTGTTACGCATACGGGCACAATTGGCCGGCAACGCCTCACCGTTATATCCACAGGAATTGGTGCCGGTAATATTGATATAGTGCTAAATGATCTGGACACGCTGGTTAATATTGACCTAAACACCCGCACGCCAAAGCCAAATCTTAAAAGTTTGAATATCATCCGTATCGGCACTTCCGGGGTTATACAGGCTGATATTCCTGTGGATAGTCTATTGGTCTCGACAACAGCTTTTGGGCTTGATTCTGCTATGCATTTTTATAATCAAAGTTCAATGAGCCAGGCTGATGAGCAATTGCTTGCGGCATTTAAATCAGTGTTGCCAAAAGAATTGGATTGTGCCCCATATTTAGCTAATGCCGACAATGCGCTTTTAACAAAGCTTGCGAATGATATAACACTCGGAATTACCCTAACCGCGCCAGGCTTTTACGCCGCGCAAGGAAGGACATTAAGGTTCGACCCGGTAAGTACTGACCTGATCTCTGCATTTTCCGGTTTTGAGCATTCGGGCAAAAGGATAAGCAATATTGAAATGGAAACGGCATGTATTTATGGACTCGCTAACGTATTAGGTCACAAGGCTATCTCGTTCAATATCATCCTTGCTAACCGCAGCATACAGCAGTTTAGTAAAGATCCGGGTAAAGCTGTTGATGGCTGTATTAAGCAGATACTGGAAAAAATCACAGCGGCTAAGTAATTTCCCTCCACGCTTGTCATTCTGAACGGAGTGAAGAATCTTCTAAAAGCGAGTGTAGCCATGCAAGACTACTATACATATCAAAGAAGATTCTTCATTCCTCAGAATGACAAATCTTTTTAGTTTCCGCAGGGTCTCTCGAAGAGGACCCTGCGGTGTACGATTTAATTCTCGAACCAAGATAAGCGATAATCATCGATATTTACAAAAGGGTGTGGTTTTTCATCCAGGTAAAAAGCAGCGCTACTATGCGCATAATCGCTAAACTTTTAGTTTCCGCAGGGTCTCTCGGAGAGGACCCTGCGATGTACGATTTAATTCTCGAACCAATATAAGCGATAATCATCGATATTTACAAAAGGATGCGATTTTTCATCCAAGTAAAAAGCAGCGCTACTATGCACATAATCGCTAAACTCACTACATAAATTCCATTTACCATTCACCGGATTATTATGCATATAAATCAATTTCTGATTTAGAAAATCAAGCGTGTAAACAGGCTTTGCATCAAAGGATGGTTCAAAAACTTTATGCTTCTGTGCCTTCGCTTTTTCTTTTTCCGAACATCCTGCTGAAAGGCTGCTCAGTATTTCACCTTGGTTCCGTTGTTGCAGTCGACTTATTAATTCATATGCCATAAAGCGTTTGCCGTTGCTGATAACTGTATTAAGGCTTTTTACACTATCAGGAAGATTCAAAAGCAAATGCACATGGTTAGGCATAATAACAAAACCAAAGCATTGTATCTGATATTTCTCTACGATAAGATTTAGCCAGTTATATACCAAGTCATAAGAATCAGTTAGCTCAAATAACGGTATCCATTGATAGCAGGTGAAGGTGATGAACCAAGTTTTATCGGTTAAGTCGTGTTGGGTTCGGATCATTTGTGAAATATACTATTGGTTTTTATAATTCACAAATTGGGGCAGCGCAGGGTCCTCTCCGAGAGACCCTGCGGAGACTGGAAAACCATTTCCCGAAATTTGTATATACCGGTCACCCGCTCTTGTGAAAGAGCAACGAAAGTTCTTTGAAATATTAAAAATTAGAAAAGCATTATAAATACTTTAGTCTCCGCAGGGTCTCTCAAAGAGGACCCTGCGGTGTACGGTTTAATTGTGGTGTAAGATTTTAGGTCATGTTGGGTTCGGATCATTCGTGAAATAGAGTAAGCGTTTTACACATCACAAAATTTGGGCAGCGCAGGGTCCTCTGCGAGAGACCCTGCGGAGACTGGAAATGACAAGAATACTAAGGTTAAAATGAATTTCATTTATTTCTTTTTAGTCATGCTGACATCTTTTTAGTCCCACTTTGGCGCGAGTATGTAGTACAGGCCTGTGGGCAGGGTACTCGTGACTTTTTTATTTAATGAGCGTAAAAATACAAATTCAGGAACATTATTTAAAGCACGAGTACGCCACGCTTTTACCTGCGCTGCATACTCGCGCCAGAATGGGACTGAAGTGCGAAAAATCTCATCTTTCTTTTTTGCTTTGGAATATTTTGTGGATGTTTGATATCTGCTTTATATTCAGTAGAAAAAAAATGACATCCCTAAATCTTAATTATATAAGCATTATTATTCCTTTGGCTTTTTTTATTATCCCGTGTTGGGATTTAATTAGAGATAGCGAAAAAACAGGATTAAATAAAATAACTAAGTTGGGTTGGATAATGTTGATTTTCGCCGTAATAGCTGGTGTATTATCTGCTTATACAATTTATGTATCTAATAGTGAAAAGGCTGATGCTGATAGCGTAGCAGCAAAAGTGAGACAATCAGATAAAAAAGAAATCTTAAGTTATGTAAATGATGCGTTTAAGAAGCATAATGCATCATTTAATCCAATTACCAAAATCATTCAAAAAACTATAGAAAAAACTGATACTATTAGAACATTTGATACGACTAAAAGTGCGGTTATTCATCCAGTAATGGATATGGTTTATAAAGAAAACTTCAAAAATCCTGTTTTTATAAAACATGGCTCAGAACCTTACTTTACAGTTTATTTTGCTCCAATTAATGATGGTATAGCATTTAATATTAATTCAGAAGTTTTTGTTTTTAAAAAATTTAATAATACTTTTTACTTTGGTGGAAAGATAAAAGGAAAAAATGGAGTTATAAAGTCTTTTAAGGGCATAGAAACCTTTATGAGCTTCCCTTTTGATGTTCCGGTTATAAACGTATATCCAGATACGGTTTTAGTATACTTAAAAGTAGGTTTTACTGCTACCCAAGAAGCCAATAAAATAGAACCTTTATTTAGAAAATATTTCTATATGGTATTTCCGTTAAAACCAAAATCATTTGATGATTACCCCAATATTTATCCATTAGAAAATAATTCGCTTATAGACAGTTTTGAGGATTTCTTAAATAAGAATAATTATTATTAATCTTTCAGTCTCCGAGTCTCTCGAAGAGGACCCTGCGGTTAGCCTACTCCGCATCCACTTCAGTCAAATACATCTCATCAATATAATCAGCATACTTCTTCTCAATCACCTTACGCTTAGCCTTCATGGTCGGCGTTATCTCACCCTCATCCATACTAAACGGGTTGCGCTTGATCTTAAAGTTCTTAATTCGCTCAAACTTGGCTAATTCGTTCGACAAGCGGCGTACATCCTGACCTATCCAGTCTACGATCTCCTTGTCCTTAATAAATACATCCTGATCCGCGAAAAACTCATCCTTTAAATTAAAAGTTTCCTGTAAGGTTTCCTTAGCGGGGATAATGATAGCGGTAACATACTCGCGTTTATCACCCACCAAAAACACGCCCTCAATCCGCGGACTCTTTAAATACGTATTCTCCACCGGGGTAGGGTAAATGTTCTTACCGTAAGCATTCACCAGCATGTTCTTCAATCGGTCGGTAATTTGCAGGTTGCCCTTATAGTAGCGGCCAATATCCCCGGTATGGAACCAGCCGTCCGAATCAATAGCTGCCGCAGTTTCCTCAGGTTTGTTCCAGTAGCCCTTCATCACGCAATGCCCGCGAACGATGATCTCACCCTCCGGCGACTCATATTCCGGGTTAAAACTCTCATAAGTTTGTATGGTATGGATCTGGCGGGTCTCATAATTCTGTATCGCCACTTCAATTCCCGGGATAATGCGGCCAACCGTACCATAAACCTGCCTGTCATTCTCCGTAACCGACATCACCGGCGAAGTCTCCGTCAACCCAAAACCCTCCAATACCTTAATCCCCAGGTCACCAAAAAACTCACCAATATTCTTAGGCAAAGCGCCACCGCCCGAAATCATAAACTTCAGCCTGCCGCCTGTTTTCTCTTTTATCTTGCTGAAAACCAATTTATCAGCCAGTTTATATTCGTAACTCAATATCGCCCCGGTTTTTTTGCCGGATTCATTTACCTCTCGGTATTGCTTGCCGATCTTCAACGCCCATAAAAATATCTTGGCTTTTATGCCACCTGCTTCGGTGCCGCCTTTAATGGCTTTATCGTGGATACGTTCTAACAAACGCGGCACGCAATTCATTACGGTTGGCCTAACCTCGCCCATATTCTTGGCTAACAATTCCAAACTTTGCGCGAAAGCTATCTGACAACCAGCAGCCAAACAGATATGGTAAGTCGCCGTACGTTCAAACACATGAGATAGTGGAAGGAACGATAAAAACAAATCGCTCGATTCAATAACCGGGATCTGTATCAAACAAACACGCACATTCTCACAAAGGTTATGATGCGTAAGCATCACACCCTTTGGCGTACCTGTAGTGCCCGAGGTATAGATCAAACAAGAAAGATCAGATGGTAAAATCGCCTCTCGGGCTATGTTTATGGCTGATGTATATTGCTCAACCAAAGTTAAACCTTCCTCAATCAGTTTTTTAAAGCCGATAACACCAGCATTTAACGGCGCCTTGCCCAAGTTCTTTTCATAATCATCAAACGCCGGAATAATGCGGATCAGCTCGGGGCAGTTATTAGCGACCTTAGCGACTTTACGCAGCAGGAAAGGATTGCCAACAAGTAGCGTCTTAGCACCTGAATCATTCAAGATATATTCGATCTCCGCCTCGCTAAGGGTAGGGTAGATCGACGTATTCACCGCGCCAATCTGTTGCAAAGCCTGGTCGTAATACACATAGTCGGGGCCGTTCTCAATAATCAAGGCCAGTCTATCACCTTTTTGTACACCAATGCTCAAAAACCATGCAGATACCGCGTCGATCTTCTCTAAAGCCTGTTTATAGCTGATCTCCACCCAGGCATCGCCAACCTTGTGCTTTAAAAAAGTAGCAGTATCAGGATGGATGTTAGCAACAGTATTACGTATAAATTTAGGAACTGTGTTTATGTCAGTTGATATGTTCATCAGGAATAATCAGAATTAAAATATTAATCAGAAAACAAATCTAATAAATTTTGGAAAATATTGATTGTGTTGATTTTAAAACCATATCTCATTGCAGCACATGAAGCCAACGAGAACATTGCAAGCAAAATTTGGGCGTTCCCTTCGGTCGGGCTTTCCACTCATACGTCACAAGGCATTAGGCGCGGGGCCGGTATCCGCTCCAATCCCTAACGCAAATAAAGCCGCTAATGCAAAAGCACAACCACCAGTTCACCGTTCCCAATCGGCATCAGGGCTGATCCGGCAACCACAGGCCCAACTAAGAACACAACCCAAAGTAGGATCAGAACGTAGCCGAGAGTTTTTCTTTTGGTTACTTTTCTTTTGGCGGTCAAAAGAAAAGTGACGCTTAGCGCAGCGATATCAAAGAAAGTAAAACGCTTTGCATTCGCTCTGTAAGTAATGGATTGCCATGCTCCGCTCGCAATAACGCTTTGAAAAAGGAATAAAACAAAAAAGGCGCTATTAAGCGCCTTTTAAATATATCTTAAGAAAGATTAAACCGAAAAACTCTCCCCGCAACCACAAGTTCTTGTCGCATTCGGGTTATGAAAGTTAAAACCTTTGCCATTCAAACCATCGCTAAAATCAAGCTCGGTACCGGCAAGGTATAGGAACGACTTCATATCCAAAGCAAGGCGTACACCTTTATCTTCAAAAAACTGGTCGCCCTTTTTTATTTCGTTATCAAAGTCGAGATTGTAGGACAGGCCTGAGCAGCCACCACCCTGAACAGATACCCTTAGGAAATACGACTCATCCAAGCCGGAATCCTTCACCAGGTGATCTATTTTATCTTTCGCTTTATCTGTTACTGTTACCATTTTATTGTAGATTCAAGATTTTAGAATCAAGAACCAAGACTTAACCCGGTTCTTGTGTACATCTCAAAAGTCAAACCAATTTCTTGATTTTTTACTCTTGATTCTTGTCTTTTTCTTAGTGATGTACTTTTTCGCTTGCTATCGGCTCCATGCCGTTTTTAACGCGATAGTCATTAATTGCTGCCTTGATAGCATCCTCTGCCAAAACCGAGCAGTGAATTTTTACCGGCGGAAGCGCAAGTTCTTCAACAATGTCCATGTTGTCAATTTTCATGGCATCATCGATGCTTTTGCCTTTAAGCCATTCGGTTGCTAATGATGATGACGCGATTGCTGATCCGCAGCCGAATGTTTTAAATTTAGCGTCGGTTATAACGTTGTTATCATCAACCTGTATCTGCAGGCGCATAACGTCGCCGCACTCAGGGGCACCAACTAAACCGGTACCTACTTTGTGGCTGGCTTTATCTAAAGTGCCAACATTGCGGGGGTTAGTATAGTGATCAATTACTTTTTCTGAATAAGCCATTTTATTTTTTATTTCGGATATCGGATTTTCAATTTCGAATTTTCGATATCGGGTTAACTTTTTTGTTAATTATTGCCTAAATTATTATGATTCTCCAATTCTCAAACGGATCAATAGATTCGAAATCGAAATTCTCAAATCCGATATCTTAATGTTCCGCCCACTCAATCGAGTCAAGGTCTATACCTTCTTTAAACATTTCCCAAAGCGGTGAAAGTTCGCGCAGGTGGGTAACCGCTTTTTTAGTTACTTCAACTGCGTAATCAACTTCCTCTTCGGTAGTGAAACGGCCTAAACCAAAACGGATAGAAGAGTGCGCCAAATCATCCGACAAGCCTAAACTTTTCAACACGTAAGATGGTTCTAACGAAGCTGATGTACAAGCTGAACCTGATGATACAGCCAGGTCTTTCATCGCCATCATTAAGCCTTCACCCTCAACATATTTGAAGCTGATGTTAGCTACATGCGGTAAACGATGTTCCTGGTTGCCATTCACATAGCTTTCTTCAAGTACAGTCAAACCCGCCTGTAATTTATCGCGTAAGCCTGATAAACGTTTTGCTTCGCTTTCCATTTCGGCAATGCAAAGTTCGCAGGCTTTACCTAAACCAACAATGCCCGGTACATTTAAAGTACCACTACGCATACCGCGCTCGTGGCCGCCACCGTCCATTTGGGCGGTAACTTTAACACGTGGTCCCTTACGGCGAACGTATAAAGCGCCAACACCTTTAGGCCCGTAAAATTTATGAGCAGATAGCGCTAACAAGTCAATACCATCACGATTAACATCAACCGGTATTTTACCAACCGCCTGTACAGCATCGGTCATCATTAAAGCGCCATGTTTGTGGGCAATATCTGCTATCGCCCTTATAGGCTGAATAACACCGATCTCGTTGTTACCATACATGATCGAAACTAAAATAGTCTCAGGCGTCATGCTGCTTTCTAACAGATCAAGGTCAACCAAACCATCCTCCTTAACCGGAAGATAAGTAACACGGCCTCCCATTTTTTCTACGTGTTTACAAGCGTCAAGCACAGCTTTATGTTCAGTAACAGTAGTTATAATGTGGTTACCTTTTTCTTTATACATCTCGAACACGCCTTTAATAGCCAGGTTGTCCGATTCTGTAGCGCCCGAGGTAAAGATGATCTCTTTCTCGCTTGCGCCTATTAATTTAGCCACTTGCTCGCGGGCATAGTCAACAGCTTCTTCAGCTACCCAGCCAAAAGGGTGGTTACGGCTTGCCGCGTTTCCAAATTTCTCAACAAAATAAGGTAGCATGGCTTCCAGTACCCTTGGGTCCATGGGAGTGGTAGCATTATTATCCAAATAAACGGGGATATTCATATCTTTCAATTAAACATACAAAGATATATAAACTTTTTATTTAAAATCATTCAAAACAAGGACAAATAAGTGTCAGCCGTCATTAATTTGCAATATTTGGGAATGGAAAAAATCGAGCACATCGGCATAGCTGTAAACAGCATACAATCAGCCGGTAACATATATGAAAAGCTGCTGAACACCACGATTTACAAAACCGAAGAAGTAGCCTCCGAAAATGTGCTCACCGCCTTCCTGCAATGTGGCCCCAATAAGATTGAACTATTAGAAGCAACATCGGAAGGCAGCCCCATAGCCAGATTTATAGCCAAAAAAGGAGAGGGCATCCACCACATTGCCTTCGAAGTAACCGACATCCGCGCCGAAATGCAGCGCCTCAAAAACGAGGGCTTTATTTTATTGAATGATGAACCCAAGCGCGGCGCTGATAATAAACTGGTTTGCTTTGTGCACCCAAAAGGGACGAATGGAGTTTTGGTGGAATTGTGTGAAGAACTAAGTAACGCTACTGGCTTCAGTTTATAACTGAAGTCTCACAGATCAGTCAGTTTAAAACTGACACCACCCAAAAGTTTCAGTTTAAAACTGAAATCAGTGAGGGATATTAGTGTATGCCTGAAACGTATGAACACTACAACAAACAAAATCTGGGCCTCACAACAAAATGAGATCAATAAGTAATACTGAGATTTGCTTCATTAATTCAAATATAATGGAACAATCAAAAAAAGAAACAGTACTGGTTACCGGCGGGTCGGGGTTTGTAGGCAGTTATTGTATTATACAATTGTTAAATGAAGGCTATACAGTTAAAACTACTATCCGGTCATTAGATAAAAGTGACGATGTTACAGAAATGCTTTTGGCTGGCAAGGCTGGAAATTTGCAGAATCTCACTTTTGCAGAAGCAGATCTGACGAGCGACAATGGCTGGAAAGAGGCTGTCGCCGGTTGTGATTATGTGCTTCATGTGGCATCGCCATTTCCCTCTGGCGAGCCAAAAGATGAGGGGGAAATTATAAAACCTGCACGCGATGGCGCTTTAAGAGTATTACGTGCATCAAAGGATGCAAAAGTTAAAAGGGTAGTCTTAACTTCATCTTTTGCGGCAATCGGTTATTCTATCAATCCTAAGAATCACGTTTTTACAGAGACTGACTGGACAGACCCAAACGCTAAAATTCCTGCTTACATAAAATCTAAAACCATTGCAGAGCGTGCCGCATGGGATTTTATGGAAAAAGAAGGCGGTGATATGGAACTGGTTGTTATTAACCCGGTCGGCATTTTCGGGCCTGTTTTGGGAAAAAAATTCAGTAGCTCTATCGCCCTAATCCAAAACTTACTTTCAGGCAAGATGCCCGGTATACCACAAATATCTTTCGGTGTTGTTGATGTTCGCGACGTGGCGGATATTCATATCAAAGCGATGAAAAACCAATCGGCTAACGGTCAGCGCTTTCTTGCAGCATCTGATGGTGCTATGTCGTTCCCGGGTATTGCCCAATTATTGAAGGCTGATAAAAATCTGCCGGTTGATAAAGTACCATCTAAAGTTTTGCCTAATTGGCTGGTAAGAGTTACATCGTGGTTTAAACCCGAGTTAAAGCAAATTGTGCCGCAGCTGGGCGTAGTAAAAACATTATCAAATGCAAAAGCTAAATCCCTGTTAAACTGGAACCCGCACCCGAAAGAAACAACCATAATTGAAACGGCAGAAAGCCTCGTGAAATTTAAACTGGTTTAATAAATGTTTAGATAAATAATAATATTTCAACCTTTGTTTTTGCGAAATTTGTTATGATGAAACCTAGGGCAGAACAACCGAAAATATTGATTTCCTGTTATTACAAAAAGTCGGTTAAAGGCGAAAATATTGTTAACCGGCATGCTTTTGCTTACCAGATTTCTGGCAGCCTGATCGTTCAGGACGGACGGGAGAAGGTAATCTTTCAGCCCGGCGATTTTCGCTTTAATGTGCGTAACAAATTAGCGAAGTTTGTTAAACAACCTGCTGAAAACGATGCTTTTCGTTCGCTTTCGCTCCAGTTTGACGTGGAAACTTTACGGGAGTTTGCCAATGAACATCATTTATTTGCTGAGGGAAATCCAAATTCACCGCCTTCATTCAAACTAAAAAATCACCCGCTTCTTCAAAACTTTGTCGACTCGCTACAGCACTCGTTGCCTTATTTTAGCGATGGAAATAGTGAACTGGTGAAGCTCAAATTAAA
Source organism: Mucilaginibacter tundrae (assembly GCF_013408825.1). Lineage (GTDB taxonomy): Bacteria > Bacteroidota > Bacteroidia > Sphingobacteriales > Sphingobacteriaceae > Mucilaginibacter. The sequence continues at coordinate 154,045 of NZ_JACCBZ010000002.1, read as the reverse complement.
AGAAGCATTAATTGTGTTACTTAAAGTACAACCGGAACTAAAAAATATTTTGTTTGATTTTCAAACTCCCGGAAAGATAAATCTGAAAGCTTTTATGGAAAAGAGTTTCCGGTTTAATTTAAGCTTATCCCGGTTCGCCTATCTTACAGGTCGAAGTATTTCGGCTTTTAAACGTGATTTTGAAAAGGAGTTTACAAAAACCCCTGCGAAATGGTTGCAGCAAAGGCGATTAGACGAAGCTTATTACCTATTAAAAGAAAAGAACCTGAAAACTACAGAGGTATACACCGAAGTAGGATTTGAAGACCTTTCACATTTTTCTTTTATTTTTAAAAAGCATTTCGGGATAAATCCTTCTCATATAAATCAATAGTTGAAATTATCTATATATGAAAATCTCCCTGTAAAGCTATCCAGTCTTCGCAGGGTCTCTCGTAGAGAAATATTAAACCCCGTATACTACATAACCTTTTTATTGTAATTTCGAACCCGAAATACAGCCCAATGACTGAGCAACTAACAACTCTAATTAAAAGTCTAAAAGAAAATTCAATATCATTCAGCCAGGTTTTAGCTTTTATAGAAACCTACTACCAATACCAGCCGGCAGCGTTCAAAAACGGTAATCTGTACAACGAAGCAACACAAAATCAAGGCAGCGCTAAAGTTTTCTCTTTCGCTCAACAAAACAACCTGAGTAAGGAAGATACGCTTTACCTGTTTGCAGAGCATTATCAATCGGTATTGGCTCACCCGGATGCAAGCGACCATCAAAATATAAGGCAATTTATGATTCACGGCTGGGAAGGAATTTCTTTCGAAGGCCCGGCGTTGATATTGAAATAGATTTATTTCGGCGTCCCGAATTTAGGTATCAGCCTGGTAAACAGTCCCGGTAGAAAGCGTTTAACAAAAAGCGCCAACCTTTCTTCGCCTATAAATTTACCAATATACAGCTCGTAAGTTTCATTTTGGATTGCCTTTATAATTTGTCCCGCAGCTATATCAGCCGGCAAACCGCCATTTATCTGTTCAGATTTACTGCTTAGAAAACTGCCATCGCCGGATATTACAGCAATCGGCGTGTGGATATAACCGGGTGTAAGTATGGTCACCTTTATTCCGTATTGATGTACCTCAGCACGTAGCGAATCAAAGTAACCGTGCAGCGCGTGTTTTGAAGCCGCGTAAGCCGCGCGCATTGGCGTCCCTATTTTGCCCATTACGCTGCTGGTTACCACAAAATAACCGGAACGCCGCTCAATAAAATGCGGCAATAACGCTTTGGTTAATATGATGTAACTAAAATAGTTAAGTTCCATCACTTCGCGGTGAACAGCAATATCAGTTTCCGCAACAAGCGCACGTTGTGACATGCCCCCATTATGTACCATCATATCAATATGACCAAATAAAGCTATGGCGGTAGCAGCTTTCGCTTCAAGACTGTCACTGTCAGTAAGGTCGAGCGGCAGTATATGGACTTGGTTAGGATGGGCACAGAGACTCTTTACCCTTTCCAGTTCAGCTATTCGTCGGCTTGACAGGATGAGTTTAGCGCCCTGTGCCGACAGCTCGCGCGCCAGCGCTTCACCAATACCCGAAGATGCGCCCGTTATCCATACAACCTGATCTTTAAGTGATTTCATGAAAATTCTTTGCCTAATTTAATGAGTATGCGGAACTTAAATGAGTACTATTTGTGCCAGTAATCAACAACCATTTCGGTTTTGCGGCTATGCTCATCTGCCTTTTTCAGGCCCTCATCATTGTCACGTATATACATGTCTGCCCCGTCTTTCTTAAAGCCTACCATATGCCCGCCAATTGATGCCATGCCTGTTCTGATGCCGCCTATAGTAGTGCCTAAGTTTTCTAAACTTCTTTCTACCGGGGGTACGGTTTTAGTATAACCCAAATGCTCATATAATGATTTGAATACCGCGTCTTCGCTGTAATGCCTCCAGGTGGTGTTAAAACGTGTTGATAAAATAAAGTGTAATTCTTCAACACTGCGGGCACCAAGCACGCCTCCGCCTTCGGCAAACATAAGGGCCGTTATAACACAGGCCTTAGCGGTCGTCATGTTACTTTTTATTTCTTCAGGTTTTACGCTGGAGGCAGTAATATCCGGGCTTTTAGCAGGGCCATCTTCTTCATCAAGCTCTAAGCCTTTGCCTAACTTAGTGCGCATTTCGCCTGTGATCTCGCCCGACGCGGTTTGATCGTGGTAAACACGCGCGCACAGTTCTTTTGTAATAGCGGTTTGCTCACCGGCACCCTCGGCGTTGAATGATACATAAGGTGCACCCTGAGTTTGTGCGTTCAAAAACCGTTTGCCATTTACCACATTGGTAAAATTCCATTGGCCGTCCTCATTTTTGATACGCGCGTAAATCCTGTCTGCCAATAGCTTGCGATCATAATTTTCTTTTAGTTCTCCGGCTTTAGCGTTCATTTCGCCCGGCAGGGGGGCCATCTGCACTATCAATTGCTTACGCTGCACAGCTAACGCAGGTACAGCGGGGAGGGTCTTACCCCGAGAACCGGCAGCATCGCCGTGTCGTGCGGCAGTGTTGTGGTGTTGTTCAATTTTGGAATGCATAAAGGTTAGGGTTTCACCGTAAATTTATAACTATTATAAAATATTCCCAAATGTATGTTGGGCGCAAATTATTCAGCCTATGATCGCTGTTTGTAACGGCACCCTCAAACCAAATCTTTCAATTCTCAAATCCCATAAACCGCGGAGCTCTGTCAAACACACCGCAAATAACAACCTGTGAAAATTAAGGTTTAGACACCCCATCAATGCACCGCATTAATCCCAAATGCCGTTCTGCGCTGTAAATATCACTGGTTCGCCACCAGTTACCATAATGGTATGCTCATGCTGTGCAACATAGCCGCCTTTATTACCCTTTAATGTCCAGCCATCGGCTTGTGTTTCAGCAATTGTCGACCGTGTTGAAATAAATGTTTCTATAGCCACCACCGCATTCTTTTTAAAACGTGTAGTGTTATATCGGTCGCAGTAATTAGCAATTTCGCTAGGTTCCTCATGCAAGCTACGGCCAACACCATGCCCGGTCAGGTTTTTTATCACCGTGTAGCCTGCTTTTTTAGCTTCAGTTTCGATCAATTTGCCTATTTCGGATATTCTAACGCCACCTTTAATATTGCTGATCGCCTTTCTCAATATCTCTTTCGATGCTTCTACCAGTTTACTATGGCCGTAGATGTCTTCGCCCAATACAAATGAGCCACCATTGTCGGCCCAATAGCCATTTAGCTCTGCCGATACATCAATATTTACCAGGTCACCGTCTTTCAGGATCTTATCCGACGATGGTATGCCGTGCGCTGTTTCCTCATTAATACTAATACAGGTATACCCGGGGAAATCATAAGTTAGCTTAGGTGCGGATTTGGCGCCCATCTGTGCCAGCAATTCGCCGCCATACTCGTCAAGTTCCTTTGCTGAAATGCCCGGTTTGGCAAACTCGCGCATCTTTTTAAGCGTGATAGCGACAGCATCACTAGCCTGCTGCATGCCAATTTTTTCGTCTTCGGTAGTTATAGACATTCTTAATGTTTTTATCTATGACAAAAATAGTGATTAATACAGAAAGGAGCGTTTATCGAACGTCAGTTTATACAATAGCATTCGTCAAAAATCACAGCTAACCCTAATAGTTTTACTTTTTAACTAAAAAAATGCAATTTCATGGGTGATATTTCGTCCATATATTACACCTGATAATAAATACAACTGATAATGATGGAAAAGAACAAATTATCAACAATTGAACAACGTGAAGCATCCTTCCTGGCGCTTTACAAAAAGTCATTTCCTGGCTTTGCGCGTTATGTAGCCCGCATGGGCGGCAGTCTTGAAGAAGCACAGGATGTTTTTCAGGATACACTGGTTATATATTACGAAAAAATGTCGTCGGCGCAGCCTCAAATCATCGTAAACGAGAAAGCCTATCTACTAGGTATTGCGAAAAGATTATGGCTACAACATTATAAAACAATCAGTAAGAACGAACCCTTAAATAATTTTGACATGGCGGTTGTTCCCGATGAACACCTCGCCGCTAACAAGTTACTGCATTACCTGAGTACAGCTGGGAAAAAATGCATGGAATTGCTTAAAGCTTATTATTACGATCATTTGCCGATAAGTGATGTCGCAACGCTGTTTGGTTACACTGGCACACATTCCGTAAGTGTAGCAAAGTATAAATGCCTGGAGAAAGTAAGGGAAACCGTCAAACAAAAATCATTAAGCTATGCGGACTTCATTGAATAATATCAAAGCTATCGACGATTATCTGTTGGGCCACATACTCCCCGGCGATAAACTTTTATTTGAGGCAAATTTATTGCTGAATAATGATTTGAAAGACAATGTCTATCATCAGCAAAACACCTATACAATGATCCGGCAATACGGTCGCCAAAAAATAAAGGATGAGATCATTGCTGTGCAACAACAATTAGCCACCGCGCCAAAACATCGCGGGTTTATGCAGCGCATCGCCAATGTCTTTAAAAAGCATTAATCCATTATGAATTCGAAATACACCGACATCATTAACAAAGCCTATACAGGATTCAATAGCAGAGATATTGATGCCGTATTCTCTGTAATGCACCAGGATATCAATTGGCCCAAAGCATTTGAAGGCGGGTATGTGATCGGCCACGAAGCTGTAAGGGATTATTGGACAAGGCAATGGAGCGAGATAAACCCAAAAGTAGAGCCTATAACAATCACTGAACGCCCCGATGGAAAAGTTGAGGTTGGAGTTGACCAATTGGTGAAGGATTTAGAAGGCAATATTTTATTTGATGGAAACGTAAAACACGTGTATGTTATTAGGGATAACTTGCTTTATAGCATGAATATTGAATAAGAGTTAAATGGTGAAATAACATCTTGTTTAATAATTACACACTATTTCTCATTTTTTCACTTTCCACTTTTAAATTTTAAATTTATTTACTACATTTGCACCTCTTTTATAAGAAGTAAACATAATGAAAAAAGATCTGCACCCATCAAATTATAGATTAGTTGTATTTAAAGATATGTCTAACGACTATTCTTTCATCACTAAATCATGCATCGATACCCGTGAAACTGTAAAATGGGAAGATGGTAACGAGTATCCATTGGTGAAATTAGAAATTTCACACATGTCACACCCGTTCTACACTGGTAAAATGAAATTGGTTGATACCGCTGGTCGTATCGATAAATTCCGTACCCGTTACAACAAGAAATAATTATTTGTTCATAAATAATAGTCAGAGTCTCCCGATACATCGGGAGACTTTTTTATTTTTGCGCCATGGCAATTATTCTTTTTGAAGATAACGCGCACCAATCCCTGCTCCCGCTAACCTACACTCGCCCTGTTGCCGATTTACGCATAGGTATTTTTACCATTGCTGAAAAGTGGGCTAAGCATTTAAAAACCAATTTCTCGTTTCATACCCGGGCCTATTTGCAGGGTAAGTTCCCCATAAATATTACAGCCGATAATATATTTATCAACGGCGCTTTTTGTCCGGATGCTGATTTGGTGGAAGCTATCGATAAACTGCATATCGGCGATGCTTTAAAATATAAAGATCAATTGCTGGCAGTTCGTTTAAACGAATCAGATGCGAAGCATTTTACCACCAATGTTGATTACGGTCAGGCTATCGCCTATGAGAATTTTGCGGTAACCATCAAATACCCCGAAGATATTTTCCGCAAGAATGATATCGAACTACGAAAAGATTTTAAACTGGTAACCAATGGCCGCACAAGCGCCACCATCAGCAGCACCAACACCATCATCGGTAATGATTTTTTTGCCGAAGATGATGTAAAGACCGAATGCAATACCTTCAGTACCATAAACGGCCCGATCTATTTAAGTAAAAATACAGAGATCTGGGAAGGAACCAACATCCGCGGCGCATTTGCTATTTGCAGCGATTCGCAGGTTAAAATGGGAAGTAAGATTTACGGAGCAACTACCATCGGTCCATGTTGTCGTGTTGGGGGCGAGGTGAACAATGCGGTAATCTGGGGATATTCCAATAAAGGCCACGCGGGCTATTTAGGTAACTCGGTATTAGGTGAGTGGTGTAACATCGGCGCAGATAGCAACAATTCCAACCTGAAAAATAACTACGCCGAAGTAAAGCTGTGGGATTACACTATCCAAAGCTACCGAAAAACCGGGCTGCAATTTTGCGGTATGATTATGGCCGACCATGTTAAGTGCGGTATAAATACCATGTTCAATACAGGTACTGTGGTTGGCGTGGGCTCCAATGTTTTTGGAGCTGGTTTTCCGCCTAATAACATCCCTGATTTTGCCTGGGGTGGCGCGCAGTTTGGTTTTGAGGAGTATTCATTACATAAAATGCTGGAAACTACCGCAAAGGTATTTGAGCGCCGTGAGCACCGCGAATTTAATGATGCCGAACAAAGCATCCTGAAAGAAGTATTTAAACTGACCAAAGCATATAGAGAACTTTACATTTAGAAATTATTACACAACACAAAATGAGAAAAAAAATAGTTGCCGGAAACTGGAAAATGAACCTTGATTATAGCGAGGGATTAGCCTTATTTTCAGAAATAACCAATATGGTTAAGGATGAAGTTACCGGTAAGCAACAGGCAGTGGTTTGCAGTCCGTTTATACACCTGCACAGCTTAGTGCAAATGGCCAAAGGCTATGATAAAGTTTCAGTTGGCGCTCAAAACGCCCACCAGGCAGAATCAGGTGCTTACACCGGCGAAGTTTCAGCCAAAATGCTGAAATCAATAGGTGTGGAGTATGTGATTTTAGGCCACTCTGAGCGTCGCCAATATTTTCATGAAAGCAATGAATTGTTGGCTAAAAAAACAGATACTGCTTTAGCAAATGGATTAAAACCGATTTTCTGTATAGGCGAAACTTTAGAAGAACGTAACTCCGAAATTCATTTCCAGGTGATCAAAGATCAATTGGTTGAGGGACTGTTCCATTTATCTGCAGAGCAATTTACTAAAATAGTTATCGCTTACGAACCGGTTTGGGCCATCGGTACAGGATTAACCGCCACAGCCGATCAGGCGCAAGAAATCCATGCTTTTATTCGTGCCGAGATCGCAGCTAAATATGATCAGCAAATTGCCAATGATACCACTATTTTATATGGCGGTAGCTGTAACCCTAAAAATGCCCCTGAATTATTCGCCCAACCAGATATTGATGGTGGATTGATAGGTGGTGCTTCATTAAAATCAAGAGATTTTGTTGATATATTGAAAGTGTTCAACGCTTAGATTTTAGAGATATAGATGTGAGATAGGTACCAAAAACTATCTTGCATCTATTGTTGTTGATTAAAGAAAATAGTGAATCTCAAATCTCATAGTCTAAACAAATGAAAGTTTTTCTCCCTCCATTTGCCGGTTTTGTAGTATTTGCTTTAATAGTATTACTGCAATCTATTGTTTTTCCAATACACTTAGGCGACATGGGAAAAGGGAATTTACATGCTTTTATGGCTTGTTTTTATTATTGCTGGCCTTTATATTTCATCACAGCATTATTAACTCAATACCTAATTGTGTTACCAATATGGGTAGCCGCGCATTCATGGTCGATGGTGGGCAAGGACGCTGCTGTTACTGCCACCGCTTTGTTATGCGCGCTTTTTGCCGGTGGTATCTCCTATATCATTTGGGACAAACAAACCGGCTGGCTTCATCTGGCCAATATGGCTACATTAATGTTACTGATCCAGCTAACCTATTGGGTTATCAATTTTTTTGTCTTGTCGTTTATAACAACGCATAAAATAACATTGAAGCCCAAGGCCAAACCCGCTACCGAATAATATCTACCTAAAATGAATTACTACGAATTACTTTTTACCGTTATTACCACGGAGGATTATCAGCAGGATATGTTGATCAATACGCTTGGCGAAGTCGGCTTTGATACTTTTGAAGAGCTGGAATTTGGCTTTAAGGCCTATATCCCTGTGGATGATTTTGATGAGGCTAAGCTTATCGAAGCAATAACGCCTTACCTGGATCTATTTACATTTAGCTACGAGGTTACGCTGATCCCGCAAAAAAATTGGAACGAAGTATGGGAAAGTAATTTTGAGCCGATAAATATTCAGGATAAAATATTTGTGCGCGCAACCTTTCATGAGCCGATGCCAGAGATCGAGTATGAGATCGTCATCGATCCTAAAATGGCTTTCGGCACCGGGCACCACCAAACTACATCTATGATGTTGGAACTGATGTTGGAGAACGAATTTGCAAGCAAGAATGTACTAGACATGGGTTGCGGAACCGGCATCCTGGCTATCATGGCATCAAAATTAAGTGCAGCGAAAATTACTGCCATCGATTATGATATTATTTGTTATGAAAGTACGCTCGAAAACGCGCAATTGAATAATATAGAAAATATTACCGCCGTCTGCGGATCGAAGGAAGTAATACCTGATGAGCAATATGATACCATATTAGCCAACATTAACCGCAACATATTGCTCGATCAAATGCAACGTTACAGTGAGGTATTAAAAGCCGATGGAGAGCTTTATTTAAGTGGATTTTATGAGCAGCCAGATTTGGATATTATTATGGATCAGGCTCGTAAATATGGTTTAAAATACATCATTCACAAAAAAAATAGCGATTGGGTTGCCGCAAAATTTATCAAGTAACTTTTTGGTAGCTTATTACGTATAACGTGTCGTAATTTAGTGATAATGAAGTAGTAAGAAATAAATTATTAAAATTATTTTTTAATAATTTATTAGGTTATTAAAAAATAATCATAACTTTATTAACTATTGCGCAACCTACTCATAATTTAATTTTTTATATGAAAACACTTGGTAAAAAAATAAGGTTACTTCGACATCAACAAGGCTGGAGCCAGGAAGATGTGGCTAAGCGTTTAGATATCTCGATACCAGCGTTTTCTAAAATCGAAACCGGAATTACCGACATTAATTTATCGCGCCTTGAGCAGATAGCCACATTATTTGAAATGGGCGTTGTGCAACTACTTACCTTTAACGAAACCGATCAGGATCAAAAATTTATTACCGAGCTCGAAAATGTACACAAACGTTTAAACGATCGTGAAAACGAGGTTATTGAATTGCAGAAAAAAGTTATTGAGCTTTTTGAAGAATTAAGGCACAGACGCGAAATAGCTTAAGATACACACTTCATATAAAAAAAGAGCTTAATGACACTAAGCTCTTTTTTTATGCGAAAATATAACGCATTGTTAAATGCTTTTTGCCAAATACACTACCCATTGCAGCGTGCAGAGCGATCATTTTTTCATTAAAATCACCAACCCAGGATAGTTCCATTTCTTCATATTGGCTTAGGGGTAGCACATATTCGCCAAGTTTTATAAACAATGCTGATTCCAAACCATGGTTCTGGAATTTTTGCTTCGTACCCATCACAATAGCCCGCATACGGTTAACACCCTTCCATTTCAGATATAAAAAGGTGAGTTTTCCTTTTAGGTCGAGTTTACCTTTTAGCGGTTTGATCATTGGGTTGGCATCCGGTAACACAATGTTAAATGATGCCGGTTCGCCGTTAAAGTAAGCAAACCATATCAGGTTTTCATCCATCAACGGCTTCATTTTCCTAAAACTTTCTAATATAGTGGCATGTGTTATCGGCACAAAATTCTCAAAGCCTTTCCATGCGTCATTATAAATTTCAATAAAATCAGCCGCGAACTGTTCTATTTCACTTGCTTTCAGATGCTTAAACGTATACCCGGGTTTTTGTATCACCCAATTAGCAATCCTCCTGAATCTTTCAGGAAACGGCTTAAGCACATTTAGGTAATTGGTGATCTGCTCGTATTGTGTTTTAAAGCCATAATTTTCAAAAAAAGCTTTATAATATTCCGGGTTATAATTCATCCCATAAGATGGCGGCGAGGTAAAACCTTCACTCAATAAACCCCAAAAAGTATCGTTTTCACCAAAGTTAATGGGGCCATCCATGGCTTGCATGCTATTTTCTTTCAACCAGTTTTTGGCGGTATTAAACAATAAAAAAGCGGCTTTTTCATCATCAATACACTCAAAAAAACCTACACCGCCGGTTGGCTGTTCGTAATTATAAGCCTTTTCGTTATTAATAAAAGCGGCAATACGGCCAATAAGTTGGCCATCGCTGCCTGTAAGTATCCAGCGTATACATTTGCCATGATTATAAAAGCTGTTCTTAGCGGGGTCGAATATAGCCTCAACATCATTATCAAGCGGACATACCCAAATGTCGTCGTTTTGGTAAATTACCCTCGCTACATCTAAAAATGCTTTTTTTGCTGCCTTATCTTTAACCTCGGTTATGACCATGTTGTATTATAAATGCCCAAATATAAAAAAAGCATCCAGAGGCATATTCTGAATGCTTTAATAAAAAATATATCTAAATGTCTTAAAAATCGTCTTCCTCGTCGAATTCCTCAAAGCTTTCGTAACCACCAATTTCCTCAAGCGGCATATCAAAGTCCTCGTCGTCCTCATCATCAATAATCCTCTTCTTAGCTTTCGGATCAACAGATTCCGAAGCTGTTTTCTTCGCGCCTGCGCTTTTTGAACCCGGCTTTTTCTTTAAAGGTTTTTTTGGCGTTCCCATTGTCGAATTTTTAGTTTAAAACTAATTCTATGTAAATTTAAATCAAATAAAATATAAAATTGCCTATTACCAAATAGCGAGCTATTTATTAGTAAAAATAATTAAAATCCATTTTTATTGAAAATATCATTTAAAAATTATTCCGTAGCCTCGCCAATGGAACTTTCATCCGTTATAAGTTCTTTTATATGAGGTAAATCTTTCATGCTATTTATACCAAAATAATCCATAAACAGGCTGCTCGTACCATAAAGTATCGGTTTACCAACCGCTTCAGATTTACCTACAATGGCTATTAACTCCTTTTCGAGTAGTTTTTGTATCGAGTAATCGCAATTTACCCCACGTATTTGTTCAATATCTGTTTTGGTGGTCGGTTGCCGGTAGGCAATTACCGCTAATGTCTCCAGCGCTGCCTGGCTCAGTTTCTTTTTTGAGCGTTGCGATTGTAGCAAACTGATAACCTGATGAAAATTCTTCTTGGTTAGGAACTGATAGCCATTATTTACTTTTATCAACTCAATTGCTAAATTTTCGTCTTGGTATTTTTCTTTTATACTATCGATGCTCTTATTTATTTGCTCAATACTGATGTCCTGTTCCAGTGCTGCCTGTAAACAATAGGCTATCTCCTCAACTCGCAAACTTTGCTCCGATGAAAATATAAGCGCTTCAATATAAAGATCTGTATTTGACATTTTTAACTATAGCTTAAAGTTGTATTCCCTCACGTTGTGATTAATAACCTGAAAGTAAAAAACTGGTAACGACTATTGGACGTACTTACCAATATAAACTTATAAAATTAATCATCTATTATGAAAACAGAAACAGATTTAACTAATGTTAATGTAAACATGGCCCGCAGGTCGTTTTTACGTTATGCAGGTGCAGGAGTGGCCGGCATTGGCTTGCTATCAGTTGCATCCTCATGCCATAAAGATCATAATGTTGCCCCTACAGCGGGTGTGACGGATGTGGGCAGCGGTGATATAGGTATATTAAATTTTGCCTATGCACTTGAACAATTGGAAGCTGCATTTTATTTACAGGTAATCGCAACCCCTTACGCCAATATGCCGTCAATAGAATTAGCATATTTGACCGATATCCGTGACCATGAGGTATGCCACCGTGAATTTTTTAAAGCAGCGTTAGGCACCAGCGCCATAAAAGGATTAACCCCTGATTTTAGTAAAATTGATTTCACAAGCAGAACATCAGTATTAGGAGTTGCTAAAGCTTTTGAAGACTTAGGTGTAACTGCTTATGATGGTATTGCCTATAACATCCAAAATGCTGCCTATTTATCTATTGCGGGTAGTATCGTTTCGGTAGAGGCAAGGCACGCGGCTTTGATCGGCAATCTGATAACCCAGGGTAACTTCGTATCATCTGATCAGGTTGATACCAATGGTTTAAATATCAGCAATAAACCAAGCGTAGTATTAGCAGGAGCCAATGCTTATTTAAAAACCAAAGTTTCAGCTAACAGTTTCAGTTAATCACTTTTAACAATTACGATCATGAATTTATTTAGTATAGTAGAAGAAATAGAGAAAATCGACCCGGAATTTAATGACCGGATCAGTCCTCGTCGCGACGCGATAAAGAATATTACAAGCTTTGGCTCTAAAGTAGCCGTGGCTGCAATACCATTCGCTTTAGGTAATTTATTTAAAAAAGCCTACGGACAAACAGCATCAGCAAGTGTAATTAGTGTATTAAACTTTGCTTTGACACTTGAATTATTAGAAGCGACATTTTATAATAACGGCATGAATGCCTCTGGATTAGTAACCGATACCTCATACATCGCTCAAATTCAAGCTGACGAAAACAAACACGTTGCGTTTTTAACAAGTGCGATCAGTGCTGCCGGTGGTACCCCAGTTACCGCGTCTGACTTTGTGTACTTGGATTTTACTGGTGGCTCAGGTTCAATGGCTGGTCCATTTACCGGTGTTTTTACAAACTATCAAACATTTTTAGCTGTTGCCGAAACATTTGAAGACACAGGTGTGCGTGCATACAAAGGCCAAGCCCCTAATTTATTAGGTAACCAAACTTACTTAACTGCAGCGCTTGATATACACGCGGTAGAAGCAAGGCACGCATCTGCCATTCGTTATTTACGTTCAAGCAAATATGGTGCAACTGTATTGCCTTGGATTACCAGTGCCGCATCAGGAAGTACCGATACTTCTGGCGCTGCAAGTAATGATACCGGCGTTGCAGCAGTAAATGCAAACTACGGTGGTGCTACTCCGGAGAATACTACCGTACAGGGCGGTGTTAATATTCTTAATTTGCCAAGCGCAACAAGTAGTACAACAACAGTGGCTGCTGCAACCGCTGCATTTGATGAGCCGTTAACAATGGCTGAAGTACTTGCTATATTAGTGCCGGCATTTACAAAACCAACTAGCTAATCAATAATAAACTCCATAAAAAAACGCCGTGTATAATGCACGGCGTTTTTTTATGGAGTTTATATTTTAATAATTAATAACCTGCTCTTCAATTTGTACGGGTACATCTCGCCATTCATATTTTTGATTGCGCAGCTGAGGTTCAAAACCAGCTTCGGCAATAGAATCCTGTATACCTTTTGCAGTAAACCTATGCGGTGCGCCTGCTGCCGATACCACATTTTCTTCGATCATGATCGATCCAAAATCATTAGCACCTGCCTGTAAACATATTTGGGCTACTTGTTTACCAACGGTAAGCCATGATGCCTGTATGTTTTTAATATTTGGCAGCATGATACGGCTTAAAGCTATCATGCGGATATATTCATCGCCGGTTACGTTATTAGTAATTCCACGAACTTTACGCAACAGCGTGCCGTCATCCTGGAAAGGCCACGGAATAAACGCCACGAAGCCATAATGCCCTTCAGGTTTTTCCGATTGTACCTCGCGGATCCAAACCAAATGCTCAAAGCGTTCTTCAATGGTTTCCACATGCCCGAACATCATCGTGGCCGAACTTGGTAAATTAAGCTGATGCGCCGCGCGCATCACATCCAGCCATTCTTTGCCGCCGCATTTTCCTTTAGAGATCAATCTTCGTACCCGGTCGTTCAATATCTCGGCACCTGCACCCGGTAACGAATCCAAACCTGATTCTTTCATGGCTCTCAACACATCAATATGGCTCATGTTCTCCAGTTTCGCTACGTGGGCAATCTCCGGCGGACCTAATGAGTGTAATTTTAAGGTTGGATATAATTCTTTTAGCTGTTTAAACAGATCGGTATAAAAAGATAAGCCCAGATCTGGGTGGTGCCCGCCTTGTAACAGCAACTGGTCGCCGCCATAACGGAAAGTTTCCTCGATCTTCTTTTTGTAGGTTTCGATATCCGTTATATAACTATCCTCATGCCCGGGGCGACGGAAGAAATTACAAAACTTACAGTTTGCGATACAAACGTTGGTCGTATTTACATTCCTATCAATCTGCCACGTAACCTTGCCATGCGGAACCTGCTTTTTACGCAGCTCGTTAGCAACGTACATCAAATCAGGCGTAGAGGCATTATTATATAAAAAAACACCCTCCTCCTGGCTCAGGAAATCAAAATCTAAAGCGCGCTGTAACAGATCGGCTGTATTCATATACAAATATAAGTAGTTTCAGTTTGAAGTAAGCAGTTTGCTGTTAGCGAAATGTAAAAGTTTAGAAATAGATAATTTAACTCACCACCATCCCCTTATCCAACCTCAAAACCTTCGTAACGCTATCCGGTATCTCATGTTGGTAATGGGTTACATAGATCAGCGTCACATCACTTATCTCGCAAATGGTATTTACAATCTGCTTAAAGTTTAGTTGCTGATGTTCATCCATTCCCTGGCAAGGTTCATCAAATATCAATAGGTCTGGGTTTTTAATAAGTGCCCGTGCAAGCAAACACAAACGTTGTGCGCTGGCCGGGATGTTTTTCAACAACGTACGCGCATATTTATCAATCTCTAAAGCCTGCATCCATGCTAAAGCCGTATCAGCTTTAACTTTCTGACTCGGTCTGAATAAGCCCAAAGTATCATAAAAACCAGATTCTATTACCTGCAAACAACTATTATCCGTCGGGAAATATTGATGTAACTCCGGAGATACAAAACCTATTTTCTTTTTAATATCCCATATACTTTCGCCGCTGCCGCGCTTCACATCAAACAAAACAATATCATTGGCATAAGCCTGCGGATTATCGCCATTAACCAAGCTCAATAAAGTCGATTTTCCGGCCCCATTCGGCCCGAGTAATGCCCACCGCTCACCGGGCAATATTTGCCAGTTAACCTTATCAAGAATCACTTTTTCGCCATATTTTATATGTACATCATTCATTTTTACCATGTAGGTATATGGGGGCTTTTCAATATTGTTGAGCAAGTTTTTCAACTTCTCCACATCCACATTGGTTTTTACTTCGTCTTTAAACAGATCAGGATTAAAATTAGCCTTTTCTATGGTCTCAACTATTTTACCATCATCCAAAACGGCAATGTGGGTTATCGCGTCAGGTATTTCGCGCGGCGAAGTAGCTATCACTACCGAGATACCTGAGGCGGTAATCTCACTTAGTATCACATTAAACAAAGCACGCGTTTGTACATCAAGGCCGGTTAAAGGCGTATCCAGCAACAGTAAAACCGGGTTTTTGATCAACGCTGCCGCTATCAATAGCCGTTTGGTTTCCCCGTTGGATAGTTTGATAAGCTGTTTACTTCGTAGTGGTTCTAACCTTAATGTTTCAATAACTTTATCAAAAGTCCAATAGTTATTACCGCCATCAACATGTTTTATGTCATGCAGATATTCTTCAACAGTCTGCGCATCTTCCGAGTCCGATGAATTATAGCGTTGCTGATAATAAAACTCAGTAGTGTTTGATAGATTCCTGAAATGATGTTTCGATTCCACCAAAGCGATCAGTTTGTGATGCGTTAGCGTTGGGTCATGATTGGGGTGGTGTGCTAAAAACTCTTCAAAAAAGGTATAATTTACTTCACCGCCGGTAACGTTAAACCTGCCTGTAATGGTTTGCAGCAAAGCGCTCTTTCCCGATCCGCTTTTTCCAATCAAAGCCCAGTTTTCGCCTTTGTTTATATTGAAATTCAGGCTTTTAAATATGTGGTTGTTTAAATAACGGACGCTGGCGTGCTGTATAGATAGTAGGATAGTGCTCATGGTAAATAAGTAGGCGGTAAAAATACTTATCTGTTTTATAAACAGGTATAGTTATTGTATAAATTTATAAAATCAATCATAAAACTATTTATCATGAAAAATCTAAGTTTACTAATGTTGGCCCTTGTTGTAATGACCATGAGCAGCTGCGCCGTAATTGGTGGTATTTTTAAAGCAGGCGCCGTAGTAGGTGTTATTGCAGTAGTTATAGTTATCGCGATTATTATTTGGATAATATCACTGTTCAGAGGCGGAAAATCATAAAGAACAAAAATCTACTAAAAACAAAAAAGCTCCCGATAATTATCAGGAGCTTTTTTGTTTGTCTAAAAAAATAATTACATTTTTTTAGTTGTGTCTTTAGTCATTTTAGATGAATCAGCTTTCATTTTACCAGTGTCAGCTTTCATTTTAGAAGAATCAGCCATTTTAGTTGAATCTGCTGCTTTAGCTGAATCAGCCATTTTAGTAGAATCAGCTGAAGCTGAAGAAGATTTGCTTTTGCAAGCTGCGAAAGAACAAGCGATAGCTAAAGCTAATACGCTAACTTTGATTGAATTTTTCATGTTAATTTTTTTAAGTGATTAATAGTTTTGCTGATTAATACCTAAAATGACAAAAGGTAACCCATGTTTTTGAAAAAAAAACATGGATCACCTTTTTAAATTATAAAAAAACTAATAATCAGGGTGTTATTATTTCTTTTTAGTTTCTGTTGTTTTAGTAACAGTTTTAACGGTAGTATCTTTATGGGTGCTGTCGTTTTTAATGGTAGTATCGTTTTTAAGAGTATCCTTAACAATTTTTGTTGAGTCTACCTTAGCGCTGTCAGTTTTTGAACTGTCGCTTCCGTCAGATTTTTTAGCACCGCCGCACGCTGCTACTGAAATTGAAACTACTAATGCTAATGCCGCGATTTTAAATGAGTTTTTCATGGTTATGTTTTTATAGATTTATAATCTTAATACAGTAATTGATAAAAAGTAACCCATCAGCCTGAATAAATATCTGAAAGGCAGTTAAATAAGCAATCAGGCAGTGTAATTTGTATTACACTGCCTGATTAAATAATTACATTTTTTTAGTTGTATCCTTTTTAGTTGTATCAACTTTCACAGTGTCTTTTTTAGTGCTGTCAACAGTTGTTTTGCTGGTTGAATCAACTTTTACAGTAGTTGAATCAACACCTGAACCTGCTTTTTTAGTACCGCAAGCAGCAAATGTTAATACAGTTACAGCTACTAATGTTGTTTTAAGAATGTTTTTCATGATGTTTATTTTTAAGTGTTACTTTGCATTAATGCCCATTTTTCAAAAAGGTAACCTTATTTTAATAAATTAGTTTTTTTTTAAAAACAGGGTTACCATTTCATATAAATTGTATTAAGTAGTAATATCAGGTGAATAAGGAATTAAAAGATTCAATACCAACGGATAGTGAAGTTATATTAGGCATACTTAATAACTCGGAAAGTGTTTTAAAGCGCATGTACCTTGCTTACTTCCCGATGATTTTACAGCTAATAATAAACAATAACGGCACCACTGATGATGCCAAGGATATTTACCAGGAGGCCGTTATTATACTGTATAATAAAATTAAGGCCGGTGATTTTGAGCTGAGCAGTAAGCTTAAAACCTTTATTTATTCCATCTGCAGGAGGCTTTGGCTTAAAAGGTTGAGCCATATGAGTAGGTTTGGAGGGGATATAAGGGATTTTCAGGAGCATATGCATGTTGAGGATGATTTGGAAAAACAAGGCGACATGGATATACAGTTTAGTAAAATGGAGAGTGCGCTCCAATTATTAGGCGAACCCTGCAAAACTATAATGGAGGATTTTTATATCCACAACCTATCCATGCAGGATATATGCGAAAGGTTTGGTTACACCAATGCTGATAATGCGAAAACGCAAAAATATAAATGTTTGCAAAGGCTGAAAAAATTATTTTTTCAGCAGAAATAGGAGAGGCGAAATGAACGAGTATAAATTACAAGAAGAGATTGAACGTTACCTGAACGGCGAAATGAGCCCGGAAGAGATAAAGCAGTTTGAATTGCTTCGTAAGGAAAATACTGCTATCGATGCTAAAATTAACGAGCACCAGGATTTTACCAGGCTATTGAAACAATATAGCGACCGCCTGGCGTTGGAGAATCGTTTGAATGCTATTCACGATGAGATTGATGTGCATACCCTTACGGATGAACTGATGGTTCACCCATCGTGGATTGTACAGTTATGGCGTAACCATCATTCAAAAATATCAGTAGCTGCATCGGTTGCCATATTTGCTTTTTTAAGTGTAATGTTTCTAACCGGTAAAATGACCGACCAGGATTCGCAATACATCCAGTTGCGCCGTGAAGTAGGAAATCTTAAAAATAAAACAGATAAAATAAATCAAAAGCTTACACAAAACGGCAGGGCTGAAAGGTTTAATAATACCGAAAGGTTTAGAGGCACAGGATTCGCCATTACCTCAAACGGGTTAATTGCTACAAATTACCACGTAATTAATGGCGCTGATTCTGTTTATGTGCAAAATGGCGCCGGTAAATCATTTAAAGCGAAAGTTTTATATACCGAACCTCAAAATGATATCGCTATCTTAAAAATTGTTGATACCTCATTCAGAAACTTGGGGACTATCCCTTATACCATTAAAAAGGCTGAGAGCGATTTGGCTGAAAGTGTTTACACCTACGGTTATCCGCAGGATGCACCTCACTTTGACGAAGGCAAGGTAACATCAGCTGTTGGTTTAAATGGCGATAGTTTAGATTATCAGATCTCTATCCCGATTAATGCCGGTAACAGCGGTAGCCCACTAATGGATAGCAGAGGAAACGTTGTAGGTATTATACAGGCAAAACAAACCCAGTTGGAAGGAGTTCACTTCGCGGTAAAATCAAGCTATTTGCTAAGTGCTATTCATAACATCCCCGCCGATTCATTAACTAAAAGAATCAATCTGAATACTAAAAATACTTTAGCAGGATTAACAAGAGTTCAGCAAGTTAAAAAGCTGAACAACTATGTGTTTATCGTTAAGGTTTATCAATAAGCCCTATAAATTAACAATATATATAAATGAGAAAGGCTTCTAAATGAAGCCTTTTTTGTTGGGATGATTATCTTTATCTGTCTACTTCGCCCAGCACAAAATCAATCGAACCTACAATGGCTATCAGATCGGCGATCATTACACCCTTAGATATTTCAGGCAATACCGATAAATTACTAAAGCTCGGCCCCCTGGATTTTACACGGGTTGGTATTTCCGATTTTCCGTCACACATAAAATAAAAGCCTAATTCGCCTTTGGCGCCTTCGCAACGCACATAATAATCCTGGGCTTTGGGTATTATCTTACGTGGCATTTTAGCCCGCGGGTCAAACTCAGGTGTACGTTTTAATTCTTTTTGTAAACGATCCAGGCATTGCTCAACCATTTTTAATGATTGTTCTATCTCATCAATCCTAACTTTATACCTGTCCCAGCAATCACCAACAGTACCCATCAGTCCCGTACCTACGGGTATATCAAATTCCAATTCCGGGTATATAGAATAACCATCAATCCTGCGTAGATCCCATTTCAATCCTGAACCACGCAGCATAGGCCCTGAACAGCCATAGTTTATAGCTACATCCAGCGGCAACACGCCCACATTAGCTGTGCGACTGATAAATACTTGGTTATCGGTTAAAAGTTGATTTAGCTCAACCATTTTGGGCTTAAAGTAGTCCACAAACTCGCGGCAGCGTTCTTCAAATCCAACGGGCAGGTCATAAAACAAACCACCAACCCAAATATAGTTATACAGCATGCGCGAGCCCGAAGCCCATTCCAGCATACCCATAATATGTTCACGATCCCTAAAACACCACAAAAATGGAGTAAAAGCGCCAATATCAATACCATAAGTGCCAATAGCTATCAGGTGCGATGCGATGCGGTTTAACTCGCAAACCAGCACGCGGATGTATTCAATACGTTTCGGGATGTCTTTATCAATTCCCATCATCCGCTCAACACCCATCACAAAAGCGTGACTGTTATTCATTGATGCCAGATAATCCATTCGGTCGGTGAATGGGATAGTTTGCTGATATGTCAGCGATTCAGCATGTTTTTCAAAACAACGGTGCAAATAGCCAAGGTGGGGGATAACCTCTTTAACAATTTCGCCATCGGTAATCAGTTCCAACCGCAAAACCCCATGCGTTGACGGATGCTGCGGCCCCATATTAAGCACCATATCCTCAACAGCAGCGTTGGCTATTTTTTCAGTATATCGTTGTAATGCCTCGTTCAATTTCTGTTATTCTTTTTCCTTTTGTCATTCTGCGCCTTTTGTCATTCTGAGCGCAGCGAAGAATCTTCTTCGGTCTGCATAGCGAACTTTGCTCTTGTAGAAGATTCTTCGCTGCGCTCAGAATGACAAAAATTTAGACTAATCTATTTTTATCCCCTTATAATACTCCGCATTTTTATAGTCTTTCCTCAACGGAAACCCTTCCCAATCATCCGGCATCAAAATACGCCTTAAATCGGGGTGTCCTTCAAAAAATATCCCCAGCATATCATAAGCCTCACGCTCGTGCCAATCTGCAGATTTGTAAACAGAAATAATACTTGGGAACGTCGGCAAATCGGCTAAGTCCCGATTATTCTCTGTGCTGATTTTTAACGTCAATTGTGTTTTGTAGGGGATGGATGCCAAATGGTAAACCACACCAAAACGATTGATCTCAGTGCCATAATCAACTCCACTCAAGCATGAAAGAAAATCAAAATAAGTATCTGGGTTATTGCGCAATTCAAGGCATACATCTGTAATACGATCAGCATTAATAAGCAACGCCGATTGCAAGCCGCTGGTTTCTTCACCAACAATTACGTCAGTACCAAATTTAGTGGCCAATAATGTTTTAATACCCTCAAAACTCATGGTGCCAAACGAACTTTTTTCCAGTTTTTGTTATCGATCTTTTTGTAAACGATACGATCATGCAGGCGGCTGCGTCGGCCTTGCCAAAACTCAACATAACGTGGTTTCAATACATATCCACCCCAAAAAGATGGTTTGGGTATTTCTTTCTCCTCGCCATATTCTTCAATCAGTTCTTCCAATTTCTTTTCCAAAACATCGCGACTCGCAATTTCCTGGCTTTGTGGCGAAGCAACAGCACCTAACTGGCTATTGCGCGGACGGACTTTAAAGTATTTTTCAGAATCCTCTTTGCTTAACTTTTCAATAGTGCCTTCAATCCGAACCTGTCTTTCCAGCGATCCCCAAAAGAAAGTCAATGCACCCAAAGGATTTTTGGTGATCTCTTTTCCCTTACGGCTTAAATAGTTGGTATAAAACACAAATCCCGATGGATCAAATCCCTTTAACAAAACTATCCTGGCTGATGGACGGCCATCGTAAGTCGCTGTTGCCAGGGTCATGGCATTAGGCTCGTGTTCTTGAGCTTCCACGGCTTCGTTAAACCATTTTTCAAATTGTTTAATCGGGTCGCCTTTGGTTGCGTCTTCTGATAATTCGGCAGCACTATAGTCCTGCCTCATGTTTTGTAACTCGTTTTGGTCCATTAATGCAAACTTACTAATTAAATGAACCGTATATATGATATATGTTTCATTTTTGGGAAAATGAACATATTTTCACGATGATTGTTATAACATTATAATTATACAAATATGCTTAGTTCAATATCAGCCGCGGTTGGGCATTTATTAATATCAGAGCCATTTATGATGGACCCTAATTTTAAGCGCTCTGTTATTATCCTGACAGAATATTCTGAATCCGGCGCTGTAGGTTTTGTATTGAACCACCAAAGTGAGTATTTGTTAGGCGATATCTTACCCGACACTTCCTACTCAGAAATGCCAGTATATGTAGGCGGCCCGGTAGGAAAAAATACGCTGCACTTCCTCCACAACCGCCCGGACATTATTCCTAATGGTATCGAAATTTGGGACGGCGTTTTTTGGGGTGGTGATTTTGAAGTGGTAAAGGATTTGATCTCTCAATATCAACTGAAAGAAAGCGAGATCAAATTTTTTACCGGATACTCTGGTTGGACAATAGGGCAATTAGATGCTGAGTTGCGCGAAAACGTATGGATCGTATCAAATAAATTCAGCCTGGATACATTATTTACGCATGACGAAAATACGCTTTGGCGTGACGTAGTAATAGGTATGGGGACACGCTACGCGCACATTGCAAATTTCCCGGAAAACCCTGCGCTAAATTAATGAGTGATTTAGTGAATGAGCATTGAGTGAGTGTTGATTTTACTAATCTCGAAACTCTAATCTTCTAACTCAGCTGCCGATTCCTCAACTTTCCGTTTCAATTCTTCTTTATAGAAGATCAAATTCGCAACCAATGTTTCATCGCCTGTAGATAAGATCTGCGCGGCTAAAATACCCGCGTTTTTAGCGGCATTTAACGCTACAGTAGCAACCGGGATACCATTGGGCATTTGCAGGATAGACAAGATAGAATCCCAGCCATCAATGGAATTGCTTGATTTTACAGGAACGCCAATAACCGGTAAATGCGTTAACGAAGCCACCATACCCGGTAAATGTGCCGCACCGCCCGCACCAGCAATAATCACCTTCAATCCACGGTCAGCCGCCGCACGTGCATAACTGAACATACGGTCAGGGGTACGGTGAGCTGATACTACGGTAATTTCGTAATCAACACCCAGTTCTTTTAAAACATCGGCAGCATCCTGCATAATATGCAAGTCAGATTTGCTGCCCATTATAATTCCTATTTTTGGTTGAGTAGAGCTCATAATTCAGTGGTTAATAATAGATTTTTTCTTGTAAGGGTGTTGGCGTGAGCCATAGCTTTTATAAAATCACCAAATTTCCCCCAATCATTTTTTTTTAATTGACTTATATTCGATAGAAATACCCTGAAATCCTAAATTTTCTGAAAATCTAATTAAGGTTTTATTAGCCTTAAAAAGTATAGGAGCATCGGGATTAAGTACTAAACAAAGGAACTTTTGACTTGATATTCGGCTTATATGTAAGTCTCTAATGTATGCATCTTCAATTACATCCCAATTAATAAAGTCTTTATTAGTTCTCCTGTCAAATATCCCAACTTCACTAACAATTATTTCAGGACGACGATCAAACAGATTAAATAATCCTAAAGGAATTCCAAGCCCAAAGAAGCAAAGGCAAAACCAACTTAATGAGGAAGGCATTGTTTGATTATGACTAATAATATCATATAAACTAAATAGTACAAATGGCAAAGACAACAAAATTAATTTAATTGCTTTCCAGGGTGATTTGTAAAATTTAAGTTCAAGCATTATATATTATTTCATTATGTCATTGCGAGGAGGAACGACGAAGCAAACTCGTCGCTCGCATATTGAAAGCGATGAGTTTGCCACGCTATCGCTCGCAATGACATGTGGTAAAGTTTAACTAATTACTTTTAACGTCTCCTGGACATACTTCGCCTTCTCAATAGCCTTTTCCCTATCCGCATCAACAATAGTCACATGCCCCATTTTGCGGAAGGGTTTGGTTAACGCCTTGCCATATAAATGTACATACACGCCTGCGCATTTCAATATTTTTTCGATGCCTTTGTAAACCGCAGGACCTTCGTAACCTACTTCGCCTAAAACGTTAACCATAATGGCATTGTTAAGGCAAGCCGTATCGCCCAAAGGCTGGTTAAAAATAGCACGTAAATGTTGTTCAAATTGAGAAACCACGTTACCTTCAATACTTTGGTGCCCGCTATTATGTGGACGGGGAGCCAACTCATTCACCAATATTTTGCCATGCTTATCTAAAAACATTTCTACTGCCAGTATACCCACAATCTTAAGCGTTTCCGCGATGTTTTTAGCGATGTTTTCAGCCTCCTGGTGGATTTCAAAAGGCAGGGTAGAAGGCTGGATAAGGAACTCCACCAAATTGGCTTCAGAATTAAATTCCATCTCCACCATCGGGAAAGTTTTTACTTCGCCATTCTCATTACGGGCAACTATTACGGCAATTTCTTTTTCAAAATCAATCAGGCGCTCAATCAGGCTTGGTTCGGTGAATGCTTTATCAAGGTATGATTCATTTACAACTTTGTAAACGCCCCTGCCATCATAACCATCCCTGCGCAATTTTTGTATGTATGGAAAAGGGATGTGGCTTTCTTTTAATTCCTGCGGTGAGGATATGATCTTGAAATCAGCCGTCGGGATACCATTTTCTTTAAAAAACTGTTTCTGTAAACCTTTATCCTGTATCAGCCTGATAATGCGTGATTGCGGGTAAACCAATACGCCTTCTTTTTCCAGCTGCTCCATAGCTTCTACGTTTACCTTTTCAATTTCGATGGTAAGCATATCCACCTTTTTGCCGAAATTGTAAACAGTTTCGTAATCACTCAGCGAGCCAACTACAAATTCGTCACACAATTTTTTGCAGGGTGCTTCGCGATCCGGATCAAGTACCTTTACGGTAATATTGTAATTGATAGCCTGTTGTATCAGCATACGGCCAAGCTGACCACCGCCTAAAATGCCGAGTTTTAAGTCTCCGTAAAATGTTTTCATTTATAATGCAAGTTTACCCTAAATCTTTCAAAAAGCCTAAATCAATGTGTAAAGCAGCTTAAACTATCTTTTTGATTGATCTGAAATAAAGAATAGAATGAATTAACATAAATATTAGCCCGGTTTCTAAATAGAACAACTTGTTAATCGGCCCTAGGTGCATAAGCGAAGCCGTGATCAAAAAAACGACTGGCCCAGCAAAATACAACAGTATTCGCATTGGCATGCTGCTGCGAATGTGGGGCAGCGAGAAAAACAATACTGGCAGCACCATCAGCAATAATATAATATTTAATAAAAACGCGCCGGATGCAATCATCTGTAGCATGGTTTTATAGTCGTACCCGCTGTTTTTTTGTGTTGCCGAATAGTAAATGCAAGTGATGGCAATATTTAATACGGTTGATATAATAAACGTTGTGAAAAGCGTTTTGAGCAATTTTTTTGTCATGGCAGATGTTTTTCCGCAACAAAGGTAAAAGTACTCAACACAAAGTCATAATACAGTTGCGATGATGAGTTAAGAATGACGGTTAAGATATCCAGTTTATCATTCTGAACGAAGTGAAGAATCTCAGAACTTTGCTCAACGTTTGCAATAGATTCTCGTGCCAGAATGACAAATCGCTTTTACCCTTTCACAGCCTTCAGCCATGCCTGCGCCATCAAACTCGCACCAGCAGGAGTAGGATGCACCCCGTCAATCGACCAGTACGTCGCCGGCGCCAGTTTCAAAGCCTCATCCATCACACTTTGATAAGGGATAAATGCCGCGCCAAATTCATCTGCCATTTCACGGGCCACCTGGCGGTAACCATCAAAAGCCGGATACCACGAATCATCAACCGCTTTCACGTTCTTCATTGCGAAGGATTCACCAATGATTAATTTTACGCCGGGTAAAGCCTGTTGCGTGCGTTTTAATAATTTTTTATAATCCGTTCTATATGTATCAAGAGTGCCTTTGTAGCCTGATGTAATCGTGTGCCAGTAATCATTCACCCCAACCATTATGCTTAATACGTTTGGTTTTATAGCGATAGTATCCGTATCCCACCTGTCCGCCAGTTGAAATACCTTATTACCGCTTACGCCTGTATTGTATATCTTCAGATTTTTAGTCGCGTAATCCCGCAAAACTTCAGTCGCGGTCAACAATACATATCCCGAACCTAACGAACCAAAATCATTCGCCATATGTTTGTTTTTATCGCGTCCCCATTCGGTGATGGAATCTCCCTGGAAAAGCACAATATCGTTCTCATTAATAACCGCCTTTTTGCTGTTCTCTTTAGCATAGGCCGATGAAATAATATCAGGAATAGCCAAAGCGGCTACAGCGCCAATTGCGGCGTTTTTAACAAAATTGCGGCGGTTGTTTTTTAGTATCATGACAGATGTTATAATTCATTTCGCGAACGCGGTTGCGCCGCGAATTGGTTCAGCTAATATAATTATTCTTTCAATTAGCGATGTGTATTTACACAATACAAAAATAAAAAGACAAAAAAGTATTACTATGAACCACCAATCATGAACCATCAACTAACAAAAACCACTAACTTCGCGGCATGTATTTTTTGCTCAAACCCATACTATTTAAGTTCGACCCAGAGAAGGTACATTATTTTGTAACCCGTAACCTAAAACGTTTCAACCGCATACCCGGCGGCGCTGCCCTGAGCAGAGCCATATGGATGCTGAATGACCCACGTTTGGAAAAGGAAGTTTTTGGACTGAAATTTAAAAACCCCGTTGGTTTAGCTGCCGGCTTTGATAAAAATGCCGACGTGATCAGCGAAATGGCAAACCTTGGTTTCGGCTTTATCGAAGTAGGTACGGTTACACCACTATCACAGGATGGCAACCCCAAGCCACGCATGTTCAGGTTGCCTGCCGATGGTGGTTTGATCAACCGTATGGGCTTTAATAACATGGGGATGGATGTAGTGGCCGAGCATATCGCGGCCTACCGCAAAAATGCCCCTGCATCTCAAAAAGGAATTATCATCGGTGGTAATATTGGCAAAAATAAAGTTACTCCTAACGAAGAAGCGGTAAACGATTATATCAAATGCTTCGACAGGTTATTTGATCTGGTGGATTATTTCGTAGTGAACGTCAGCTCGCCCAACACTCCCGGATTACGTGAATTACAGGAAAAAGAACCGCTAATGAATTTACTAAGCACCTTACAGCAACGGAATTCAAAAGACGGCATAAGTAGACCGATATTGCTAAAAATAGCACCCGATTTAACCAATACACAACTAGATGATATTGTAGAGATCGTACAACAAAGCGGCATAGCGGGCGTGATCGCTACAAACACCACTATTAGTAGAGAAGGCTTGATCTCCGCAGATAAATTAAAAAACGAAGCCGGCGGACTAAGCGGTAAGCCCGTAACCAAACGTTCGACCGAAGTGATTAAATATCTTTCCGGAAAATCAAAAGGCGCATTCCCAATAATTGGGGTAGGGGGTATACACTCACCCCAAAATGCTTTAGAGAAATTAGCGGCTGGTGCATCACTTGTACAACTTTACACTGGCTTTATTTATGAAGGCCCAGGATTGATAAGCAGGATTAATAAAGCTGTCTTGAAATCTTAATAAACACTCTTAGAATTCCTCTTACTATCATTCTGAACGTAGTGAAGAATCTATCCGCTATACGTGGCGTAAATGCCCATCGATAGATTTTTCACTACGTTCAGAATGACGAAGGGAAACTATAAAACGCAAAAAATCCTGCCGGTTATTACCAACAGGATTTAGTTCCCTTATATAAATGCTAAATTATTTACCAGCAGCTATTAACAAAGCAGCATTGTTTTTAGCAATTTGGCTGTGTTTTGGCTCTTTTGAGCGGCTTCCCGACTCAAGGTTAGTAGCATTCTTTAAAAACTGAACTTCTAAACGTGAAGTAGTTTTGTTTTTTCTATCTTTTCTTTTTAAACGTGTAACGCCCATGATCTTGTATTTTTAATGTTTTTTACCTTGAGGTCGGGAGCGGATTCGAACCGCTGTAAAAGGTTTTGCAGACCTCTGCCTAGCCACTCGGCCACCCGACCTTTTTTTCAAGGCTGCAAAAATAGTAATAATTATTTGGCTGCCAAGTTTTATTTGTAGGAATTCCTCTTTATTTCTGAACAAAATATGGCCGTAGCTATCCCAACATTTAATGATTCAGCATTACCACCACGTGGAATAGTAACCGCCTTTTGCACAAGTTTAATAATTTCAGGCCGCAGGCCATTGCCCTCGTTACCCATAATTACCAGTCCCTCAGTGCCGAAATTTGTTTTATAAATATTTGATCCATCAAGTAATGCCCCAAATAACGGCGTGTTTATAGTTTCTAAAAACTCGGCCAGCTCAACATAATAAATGCTAATATGTGCCAGCGAGCCCATGGTAGCTTGCACCACTTTTGGGTTATAAACATCTACAGTGTCGGCCGAACAAATTATATGCTGTATGCCAAACCAGTCTGCCGTACGTATGATTGTGCCCATATTGCCTGGGTCTTGTATTCCATCAAGTGCGATGGCGAATTTTCCCTTTAATTCCTCAGCCTTCAATATGGGCCATTCAGGCATCTTAATCAATGCGATAATTTCCTGAGGCGACCTTAATGAACTTATTTTCTCTAAATCGCTTAATGAAATTTCATTAAAGTTTATTTTTCCCGATAAATTCAGCAATTTTGGGTCGATTGCATTTGTATAGTAAATTGTTACAATTTGATAGGCTGAATTCGCGAAATCGATTACAGATTTGTAGCCTTCAACCAAAAACAAGCCATGCTCAATGCGAAACTTTTTTTGTTGTAAAGATTTTAATAAACTGATAGTCGATTTTGAAAGCATTGTTAACCGGGTATAATTTTCGCCTTACAATATTAAGCATATTCCTGGTTTTTACGCTTTCAAACTGTAGCCTTACCCGCAGATTAAAGCCTAACCAAGCGCTCGTGCGTAAAATTACCATTAAAGGCATGGATAAGGAGTTTGCCCTTAACGCGGTAAATTATGTAGATAAGGAACAGCAACCTAACAATGTTATCAACCTGCAGATTTATTATCTCTTCAGTAAAAATGGTAAAAAGGATATTGGTGAACCTCCTGCTATATTAGACAGCGCGCTGGTAGAATTTTCACGTGTTCAGATAGAAAAGTACATCCAAAACAAAGGATATCTGAAAGCCAGGGTCACCGATTCTATCCACATAAAAAAGAAAAAGGCCGAGTTAATATTTACTGCTGTTGAAGGGCCGATGTTCAGGATCAGAAAATTTACTGATAGCATAGCCGACCCAAAAGTGGCAAACCTTGTTAAAAGATCGTCTGAAATATTTGCCAATGTAGCCCCCGGAAAACGCTTTGATACTGATAGCTTGTCGGCTGATAGGGATGCGTTTTACCTCGTGATGAAGCGTAACGGCTATTACGATTTTTACCGTCAGTACATGAGCTTTAATTATGATTCTACCTTCAATAAAGGTGTAGTGGACTTAACCATGATTATAGATAACCCGGCAGGTAAATCGGCACATCCTATCTATAAGATCAATAACACACTGATAACTATTTCAACCACTAATGGTAAAACTGCGGGTAAGGCCGATACTATACAGGTTGATTCCCAATTCAGATTCGTGGATTTTTCTCATAGGTTTAAACCACATGTTGTTACCGACTATATTTTTCAGAAAAAAGGACAACTATATAATATCGATAATCAAACACTAACCACTACGCGGTTATCAGAGTTAAATGTTTTCAGAAATGTACCCAACCCAACTTATACTAAACTGGCGGATAGCACTAACAGGCTGGATACCAAAATAGATATTGTACCGCTTAAAAAGATGTCAGACCGCGTGGAAGGGGAGTTCTTGTTCAACGCCGGGGAATATGGTTACAATATTGGCAATACTTTCACCAGTAGAAATATTTTTAAAAGCGCAGCCATATTACAGATAAAACTTAACGAGAGTATTTTATTTAATACAGGCGCTAATGCTGCAGCAAATGGTGCAATTGAAAACCAGGATTTTAGCTCGGGTGTGAGCTTGATCTTCCCTGGTATCATATCCCCATTTAATTTTGCTAAACCAGGTAAGTATGGCGTACCGCACACTACTTTTTCAACTAATTACTCGCTGTTTTATCAAAGTCAATTAGTTAAACGTCAAAGTTTTATAAATTCCATTACTTATGATTTCTTTGAAACCCCCGATAAAGAACATATTATAACGCCGATTGATGTTGAGTTTTCAAAAGGTACTATTGATCCTATTGCGCAGGATTCATTATTAAAGCAAAACAGGTATTCGTACGTGTATCTTATTGGCCGTACAATTTTTACAACAGGCAGCCAATATAGCTATGTGTTAAATGCTAACAAACTTAATACCTATAGGGATTTTATTTATTTCAGGGGGAATGTTGATGTAGGTGGTAATACATTGGCACTTGTAAGCAAGCTATTAAATACACCTAAAGACACTTTAGGCGAGCGGACATTGTTTGGTTATACTTTTGCTCAATACAGCAAGACCGAAGTTGATTTGCGGTTTTACAAAAGTTTAGGTGGCGAAAGGCAATTGATATTTAGGGTTGATGCAGGGCTTGGCCTGCCTTACGGTAACAGTAATCAATTAATATTTGAGAAAAACTTTTATGCAGGCGGGTCGAATGATATGAGGGGCTGGTTGCCGCGTACTTTAGGCCCAGGCCAGTTTAATAGAGCAAGCTATGGGCCGGGTGGCGATACAAGTGCTGCTTCTAATACAAGGGAAAAATTGGAGTATTTAGACCAATTTGGCGAAATAAAGATCGTTTCCAATTTAGAATACCGATATAAGTTGTCTGATAACTTTTTCGGCTCAATATTAAGAGGTGCATTGTTTGTGGATGCCGGAAACGTATGGACACTTCACGATATTGAAGAAAATCCCAGCGACCCACTACACTCAACCGTGGAAAATCCAAACGGGCAATTTAAATTTAACACGCTGTTACAATCCACCGCGATGGACATTGGCACAGGATTACGGCTTGATTTGGGCTTTTTTGTTTTCAGGCTCGATGCCGCCCTTAAGTTTAAGGATCCTGAATTTAACGGATCGGATCAATGGGTACTCATAAAGCACTTTGATGAATTATTCCATTCGGGGCCATTCAAAACTAACTATGCATATACCAATTATCCCAATACGTACAACTTTTTACAGTTGAACTTTGGCATAGGGATGCCTTTCTAGTTAGGAATTAATTGTCTTCAGAAGTTTTAGAAAATGTGTTTCAACCCATCAAAAATACTCTGAAAGAATATTGGGATACTCAGGTTATTATGATAGTTGAAATACGCGAAGAGTATAAAAATAACCGCTGCTATAATAATAAACCTTTTAAACATATAAGCCAGTAAAACAAGCACTATAGGTATTATCAGCAACCACATCCAGCTAATATGTATGGGCACTAATTTGCTTTCGCTTTTGTAAACGTAGTAAAGCGATGATAGGGTAGCGCCACCATTGTCATCCACATGGCGGGCATACAAAAAAGTTGAACGATCAATTTTGTGTTTGTAAAATGCTACACCGCTGGTAAATTTCAAGGTATCCTCAAAGCCGTTTATAGTAAACACAAAATCCCCGTTAACATTATCCTGTGTATTGTTAAGCGAATCAGTCGCAACCAATGATACCTGGTTTTGCTCGTATGGGTTTTCCGTTATTTTAAAGTGTTTAATGCTAACGGTAAGGGTATCGGCAAACGTAAAGCTGCTTGCAGTTATAATCAGGCAAAAAAGTAAAATCAGTTTCTTCATTGTATATTTTGGTTGTGATATGCTTAATAAAAGTGCCGTTTTTGTTAGCGGTTAAGTAAATAAATATTAAGATTCAAAAGCCCGGCAAAACTTACCCAAAGTATATAGGGCAATAATAGCCAGGCAGCGGTTTTACTGAATTTGCCAAACCAACGGATGTTAAAAGTAATGCTGATCCAAAGCAATCCAATAATAACTAATGCCCCAAATATCTGGTGCATCCCAAAAAACACAATCGACCAGGAAAAATTCAACAGTAATTGAATAACGTATATGCTTGCAGTTGTGCGATAAGTTACCGACCTGTTTCGTTGTTTCCAAACCAAATAAGCTGCTATTGCTATTAAGATATAAAGAACGGTCCACGCCAACGGAAACGCCAGATTTGGTGGGTTAAAGGATGGCTTTTTCAATGTAGCGTACCAACCGTCAATCTCCGGGCGGGTAAATATAGAAGCAACAAACCCAATAGCAAGCGTAATAGCCAAACTGATAATAAACGGCAGGGGCTGAAAATTTCTGTTTAAAGATTTTGGTTTCATATACATTGCTATCAACCAAATATATAAACTTAAGTTTTATATCGAAGGATTTACAATCAAGCGAAAACGCTCAGAATGGTTTTCAATAACCCCTTTTTGCCGCGAGGCATAGCCGGGTGAGCAAAAAGGAAAAAAATATTTATAAATAAGACAATCCCTTGTAAGCTGAATCCTCATAAAAGAAAGGGTCAAAATTCTCCCCCTCAGTTAACTCACAAGTCACCTGCATGGTTGTAAAAATAATATCACCGAAAATATTGGCGATAGCCGTATCCGCGGCGTCACGCCCGATAGCGATTTTAACCAACCCATTAAGCGGAACAAGGTGGGTCGCATCAAACAAAACCCATTCGCCACCCAAATAAGCTTCAAAACAAGCGTGAAAATCAGCGGGTTTTAAATGATAGGCATAACCTGTAAAGTAACGGGCCGGTATAGTGAGTGCCCTGCAAAGCGCTATACCCAAATGCGCGAAATCACGACATACACCGGCTTGCTGGGTAACGGTATCATAAGCCGAAGTTTGCGCGTTTGAAAAACCGCTCATATACTGTACATTTTTGTTGATCCAGGTGGTAAGCGCTATCACTTGGTCAAACTGATGGCCAATATGCCCAAACAAGTTATTGGCTAAACGATATAGTTTATCTGACTGGCAATAACGGCTTGGGTACAAATAAGGTAGTATTGTACTATCCATGTGCGCTATCATTACCTCTTCCTTTTGCGAATGGTCATTAATGGAATAACAGTTATCAACGGTAGCGTTATAACTTAATTTAACATTGCCCGGCTCTAATATTTCAAATCGTACCAGGCGGTTCTCACTATTACCTAAAACCAGTTCTTCAACCTTGATGTAAGGTTCAATGCTAAATTCTTCCTTCAACACCGTTTGGTTCGGTGTGCGTAAAGCATGGATATTCAAAATTAATGTGCCCGGCGAGTTGGCGGTGTATTGCATTTCGGTGAACACATCAAATTTCATCTTCTGTTTTCTTTTAAGTAGTTTCCTTATCTAATTTATTAAATGCAACATCCATCCAGTCTTCGGATATATGTTCCAGCGCGGCCTTCAATTCTTCCGCCCATTGTATCGATATATTTTCCAAATCTTTTTTTTCATAGCGCTGCTCCACAATATGAAAACTGTCCTTCTTGTACAGCACAATATCAATCGGGAAATCAACATTATTCGAACTCACCCTTGTCGAATCAAAGGATAAAAACCCGGTCTTCAAAGCAAGTTTTAAACTCGAATTCTCATTCAGCGTACGGTTCAATATAGCCTTGCCATGTCCCGAATTTCCGATGATCACATATGGTGCACCTTGTCCCAGTTCCACCCAGTTACCTTCCGGGTATAACAGGAAAAGCTTATGCTCGTCATCATCCTTCAGTTGGCCGCCAATTATAGTGTTCAAATCGAAGTTGAAACCCGCTTTTTCCAGTGATGCTTTGTCTTCGTTTGCTACACGCTTCACCTGCTCCCCAAAGGCATTTACCGCTTTGTAAAGCTTATTATATTCTGTCGTTTCAAGTAACTCGTTAAAGTAAACTATCGCCTTATCCCTTGTTGATCTTAACCCGCTGGTCATAATAAAAAGGGAAAATCCGTCTTTTTGTTCTATGGATATTTTCTTTTTTACGGTGGTATCCGTTCCGGAAGTAATACGGGTATCAGCCAATGCCAACAAGCCTTCTTTAACCTTTATGCCTAAACAATACGTCATGCTGTATCTGAAAATTTGTGGCTGCCAAAATAGACAAATAATGAAGATTTATAAGCTCGTTAAATCATTTAAATTTTAATTATTATTGAACTGTAATATTATGGTTATCGCGGTATCTAAAAACAAAAGCATTCTAAATGGATAATAATCAACCGGAAAGTATTTTAAAAGTAAGCGACCTGTGTGTGCAATACGGCACATTTAAAGCAGTTAAGGAGGTTTCCTTCGATGTTCGCAAAGGCGAAATATTCGGCTTGCTTGGTCCGAATGGCGCAGGCAAAACCAGTACTCTTAGCGCAATAGAGGGTTTGATAAAATACCAGTCGGGTACCGTTATTGTTGATGGCCATGATGCCAAAGAAAAACCTTTATACGCCCGTGCAGCAATGGGGGTGCAATTGCAATCAACCAGCTTTCAGGCGGAATTAAAAGTTAGTGAGATATTACAACTTTTTGCGGGGATATATGGTATTAAGCTTACTAATGAAAAACTAAGCGCTATCCTGAAAGACATCAGTTTGGAAGATGCCGCAGGCAAACGTTTTGGTCAGCTTTCAGGCGGACAACAGCAACGGGTTTCGCTGGTAATTTCAACCATCCATAATCCAAGATTGGTTTTGCTGGATGAGCCAACAACAGGCCTCGACCCGCAATCCCGCCGACAGCTTTGGGAACGCATTGAAGCCATCCGCGAACGCGGACATGCCGTAGTCTTAACTACCCACTCCATGGAAGAAGCCGAATCCGTATGCGACCGTATCGGCATAATCGACCACGGCAAAGTGATTACAATCGATACCCCGCAGGCACTCATAGAAAAACACCGAAATGATCCCGAAGTTATCGCAGTATCCCGCAAAGGCAGGGTAACGCTCGAGGATGTGTTCATCGCATTAACAGGTAAAACAGTTCGCGCTTAAAAATTAAACAACATGGAAGAAACGATCATACCCAAAACATCCACTGTACTTACAGCCTTGCTAAGGGCTGATTTTACGACATTATGGCGCAACCGCCGGGCAGTAGTCATGGTTTTTCTTGTGCCAATAGTGATATTAGTATCATGGAAAGACCTGGTAGCAAAAATGGGTGCAGCATTCGCTTTATCAAACAGTTTAACTTATGGACTAATAGCCATAGGGCTGATGGGTTACACCAACTCCATAGCCCGCGATAGGGACAAAGGCATCTTCCAACGCCTGCGTGTTGCCCCTGGCCCAAATTGGACGATCATGATAAGCCGCATAGTTGTACAGTTGAGCATGATCGCACTGGTAACCACTGCCATTTTTATTGTAGGCTATGATTATGATAAAATAACCTTAACCCCGGCAGGCTATGCGTTAACCTACCTTACAGCAATAGTAGGTGGCGCGGTATATCTTGCATTAGGGCAAATCATCGTCGGCCTTATTAAAAACCCGGAAACAGTTAACTCAACCTCTCGGTTAGTTTACTTTAGTTTCGTCATAGTCGGCATATTTGGCGGCATGGGTATGTTGGGTAAACAAATTCAGGAGATAACTCAATGGTCGCCATATGGTACAGTAAAAACGATACTCGCCGCAGGCATGGTTCCCAGCTCATGGACAATGGATTCCACCTACGCGCTACTGGCAACTTTAGGTTATACGCTAGTTTTCGCCACCATAGGCATCAAAAACTTCAAATGGAATACTAAATAAATTCCCCAGTGCCTCTTTGTCGCGCAGCCAAGTAAACTAAGCCCTGGGAGTAAACCTTCATCAAGTTTTTCCAAGTCCTCTCCTTTGGAGAGGATTTAATAGAAGTGCTGACAAAACCCTGCCAGCACTTTTTTTATTTTAATTTACGATATTTGGATGTCACCCTTTAACCGGGCAATTACCTATTTATCTGCCATGCGATTCTCCTTTAAACTGCTCCTGCTTTATGTACTATTATTGCCGATCAGGCTCTTTGCTCAAACAGCAGTCGGCCTGAAATGTGAATACCTCGTTAATCCCATCGGTATCGATGCGCCGCATCCACGTTTTACCTGGCATCTTGTTGATGCCCGCCAAGGCGCCGATCAAACCGCCTATCAGTTGGCAGTAAGCACTGATTCTCTTCAACTAAAAAATGGAATAGGTAATTACTGGCAAACTGCTAAGATTAGCTCATCGATCAATTTAATTATTTATCAGGGAAAGGCGCTGCAACCTTTCACCAAATATTACTGGTTCGTACAATTATGGGATAAAAATGGAAAATCGATTGGTTCACCAATAGCCACTTTTGAAACTGGCATGATGGGTACGCAAAACTGGAAAGGTACCTGGATAAGCGACGATAATAACGTCCACACAAAACCTGCCGCGTATTTCCGAAAAACATTTAAAGCAATTAAGCAAATTAAATCAGCACGTGCATATATTGCGGCAGCAGGTTTATACGAATTGTATATCAACGGCCAAAAAATAGGCAACCACCGGCTCGATCCCATGTTTACCCGTTTCGACCGACGCACATTGTATGTTTCTTACGATGTTACCAATCAACTGCAAAACGGTAAAAATGCCATCGGTGTAATTTTAGGTAACGGCTGGTATAACTTCCAATCCATAGGTGTGTGGGATTACGAACGTGCCCCATGGCGTGCAAGGCCAACTTTCTGCATGGATATTCGGGTTACTTATACCGATGGTTCTGTAGAAACCATTACCTCTGATAAAAGTTGGAAAACGTCAACAGGCCCGATCATCTTCAATAGCATATACACCGGCGAACATTATGATGCCCGTTTAGAAAAAGCAGGTTGGGATATGCCTGATTATGATGACAGCAAATGGGGCGGCGTAACCAACCGCCAGGCGCCATCAGCAAACATTGTATCCCAAGCCATGCAGCCTATCCGCAATGTCGAAAAGATTGCCGCAAAAAGCATGAATAAGATCAATGATTCAACCTATGTATTTGATTTAGGCAGAAACATTTCAGGCGTAAGCCAAATTACCCTTAACGGCGATTCAAATACGGTAGCACGACTTATCCACGGCGAAAGATTATACAAGAACGGCTATCCCGATCAATCCAACGTCGATTACTTCCTTGATTCGGCAAGCAAGACTTATGATCCTTACGCGACCGACATTTACAAACTAAACGGCAAGGGCGAAGAAACTTTTATGCCGCATTTCAACTACAAAGGTTTCCAATATGTCGAGGTTAAAAGCAATAAAGCTATCAAGTTGACCAAAGAAAGCCTGGTCGGCTATTTTATGCATAGCGATGTTACGCCTGTTGGCAGCATCAATTCCTCAAGCGACCTGATCAATAAAATTTGGGCAGCTACAAACGCTTCCTACCTGTCAAACCTGCAAGGATACCCAACCGATTGCCCGCAACGCGAAAAAAACGGATGGACAGGCGATGCCCAAATTGCCAGCGAAACCGGGCTGTATAATTTTGACGGCATCACCATCTACGAAAAATGGCTCGCCGATCACCGCGACGAGCAGCAACCCAACGGTGTGTTACCTTCCATAATCCCAACCGATGGCTGGGGCTACGAATGGGGTAACGGCCCTGACTGGACGAGCACCATCGCCATCATCCCCTGGAATGTTTATTTATTTTATGGCGACACCAAAATACTGAGCGATAACTACAGCAATATTAAACGTTATGTGGATCACATCAATTACCTGTACCCAACCGGCCTCACTACCTGGGGACTCGGGGATTGGGCGCCGGTAAAATCAACCACACCAGTTGAGTTTACCTCATCAGCCTACTACTATACCGATGTAAACATCCTCGCAAAAACAGCTAAACTTTTAGGAAAGAATGACGACTATCTTACTTACTCAGCTTTAGCCAAAAAGATCAAGGATGCTATCAACGCCAAATATCTAAATCCTAAAACCGGCATCTACGCCAAAGGCAATCAAACTGCACAAGCTGTACCTCTTTACTGGGGTATTGTACCCGATAACCTGAAAACTAAGGTAGCCACCAACCTTGCCGATTCAGTAGCCGCTAATAACTTCCATTTAGACGTAGGTATCTTAGGCGCCAAAGCAATTTTAAGTGCTTTAAGTGATAACGGACAAGCCCAAACCGCTTATAGATTAGCATCGCAGGATACGGCACCGTCATGGGGATGGTGGATAGTGAATGGCGCAACCACCCTGTACGAAAACTGGAACATCAATGCCCCACGAGACCTCTCCCTAAACCACATCATGTTCGGCGAAATAGGGGCGTGGATGTACAAAGGCATAGCTGGCATAAAAGTTGACGAAAGCCAGCCCGGCTTCAAAAATGTGATCCTCACACCCAACTTTGTCGAAGGGTTAAGTCATTTCGAAGCCACCCATACAGGCCCCTACGGCAAAATAGTATCATCGTGGAAACGTGAAGGGAAAACTGTAAAATACAACGTAACCATCCCTGCAAATTCCAGCGCAACCATCACTTTCCCAGCAGATAAAAAGGTTTATTTACACGGCAACTCGATCCTACAAACTCAGCGGTATAAGATCAACTCAGGTAGTTATGAATTTGAAATAAGATAAAGCCAATTCTAAGAAAAGCGCGCAAACGCCTGACAGAAAACCGGGCCGGGAGTTGGCCTAGCGGGTGGAAGGTTTTTTCTGTCTTGATCTTTTGCTACTTTTGGATCAAGCCAAAAGTAGTAGCCCCCGCGGCAATGAGCGGTACAGAATTACTCATTAAAACGAAAATTACTTCTGCTGTGAAATTAAGCAAAGACCAAGCAAGTCAATGTGAAATGCTTTTCATAAACATCCGTTTAAATTTCTAAATTTGGCGTTCATACGTTTTCACAATTCTATTTTAAGATAATGAGCAAAGGGGTTATAAGTAAAGAAGAAGATTACTCGCAATGGTATAATGACCTGGTAATAAAAGCCGACATGGCTGAATATTCACCCGTTCGTGGCTGCATGATCATTAAGCCTTACGGCTATTCTATTTGGGAAAAAATGCAGGCTGTTTTGGATAAGATGTTTAAAGACACCGGCCACAGTAACGCCTATTTTCCGCTGCTTATCCCAAAATCATTTTTCTCAAAAGAAGCAAGCCACGTACAAGGCTTTGCTAAGGAATGTGCCGTAGTAACCCACTATCGTCTTAAAGATGATGGCAATGGTAACATCATTGTTGATGAAGATGCCAAACTGGAAGAAGAATTGATCATCCGCCCAACATCCGAAACCATTATTTGGAATACCTACCGCGGCTGGATCCAATCTTACCGCGACCTGCCAATATTAGTAAACCAATGGGCTAACGTAATGCGCTGGGAAATGCGTACCCGTTTATTCCTGCGTACCAGCGAATTTTTATGGCAGGAAGGCCACACCGCCCATGCCACATCTGATGAAGCCGTTGCCGAAACAGAACAAATGCTGGAAGTATACGCTGAATTTGCTGAAAACTGGATGGCACTTCCTGTTGTAAAAGGTCGTAAAACCGCAAATGAACGTTTTGCTGGTGCTTTAGATACCTACTGTATCGAAGCCTTAATGCAGGATGGTAAAGCCCTACAGGCTGGTACCTCGCACTTTTTAGGTCAGAACTTTGCCAAGGCCTTCGATGTAAAATTCACCGGAAAAGATAACAAGCTGGATTATGTATGGGCAACCTCATGGGGTGTTTCAACCCGTTTGATAGGCGCGCTGATCATGGCACACTCTGATGATGCAGGCTTGGTATTACCGCCAAAATTAGCGCCGATACAGGTTGTAATTGTACCTATTTACAAACATGATGAAGAGTTGGAAAATATCTCAGCATTTGTAGCAGCTTTAACCAAAGAGTTAAAAGCAAAAGATATCTCCGTAAAATTCGACAAACGCGATACCCACCGCCCTGGCGCAAAATTCGCTGAATACGAGTTAAAAGGTGTACCGGTTCGTGTTGCCATCGGCAGCCGCGACATGCAAAACGGAACAGTTGAACTGGCCCGTCGTGATACCAAAACCAAAGAAACCGTTAACCAGGAAGGTTTAGCAGCACATATTGAAGCTTTGTTGGAAGATATCCAAACCAACATCTACCAAAAAGCATCAACCTTCCGTACGGAAAATACCACCGAGGTTGATACTTACGAAGAATTTAAACGCCTGTTAGATGAAAAACCGGGCTTCCTTTCAGCACATTGGGATGGCACACCTGAAACCGAGCAAAAGATAAAAGATGAAACTAAGGCAACGATCCGTTGCATACCTTTGGATAATAAACAGGAAGAAGGCAAATGTATCCTAACCGGTAAGCCATCAACCCAAAGAGTTCTTTTCGCGAGAGCATATTAGTCCTTTAATGGGATTTAATTATACACACATTTAAATAGCCCTCTCCTCTGGAGAGGGTTGGGAGAGGTCATGAAATTCGCAACTAAAGCAATACACGCAGGGCAGGAGCCCGATCCGTCAACCGGCGCGGTAATGACGCCGATATACCAAACATCTACTTACTGGCAAAAGTCGCCGGGCGATAACCAGGGTTATGAATATTCCCGCGGTACCAACCCAACCCGCCATGCGTTAGAAAACTGTTTAGCGGCATTAGAAAATGCCAAATACGGCTTAGCCTTTTCAAGCGGAATGGGTGCGACCGATGCCGTAATGAAATTATTAGCGCCAGGTGATGAAGTAATAACAGGTAATGATCTTTACGGCGGCTCATACCGTATCTTCACTAAGATCTACGCTAATTACGGCATCAAATTTCATTTTATTGATTTGGCTCATCCGGAATTGATCAACCAGTACGTAAATGAAAATACCAAATTGATCTGGATAGAAACGCCAACCAACCCAACCATGCGTATTGTGGATATTGAAGCGGTGGCTAAAATCTCCAAAGCCAAAAACCTGAAATTGGTGGTTGATAATACCTTCGCTTCGCCGTACCTGCAAAACCCGATTGATCTGGGCGCTGATATTGTGATGCACTCAGTTACCAAATACATTGGTGGTCACTCCGATGTGGTAATGGGCGCTTTAATGTTGAACGACGACGAAACCTATAAGAAACTATGGTTCATTTATAACGCCTGCGGAGCCACTCCCGGCCCTATGGATAGTTTCCTGGTACTTCGGGGCATAAAAACCTTGCACCTGCGTATGAAGGCGCATTGCGAGAACGGCAGGGTTATAGCCGAATTCTTAAAAACGCATCCTAAAGTTGAAAAAATATACTGGCCGGGCTTTACCGATCATCCTAATCATGATGTTGCCAAAAAGCAAATGAAGGATTTTGGTGGCATGATCTCTATCGTATTAAAGGGTGCTGATCTAAAAGAAACATTCCGCGTAGCATCATCTTTTAAAGTATTTACACTTGCCGAATCATTAGGCGGCGTAGAATCACTAATCAACCACCCCGTAAGTATGACCCATGGCTCCATCCCCAAAGCTGAACGTGATAAAGCAGGCGTAGTTGACAACTTATTACGCCTGAGTGTTGGGGTAGAAGATGTGGAAGATTTGTTAGAGGATTTGAAACAAGCATTGGCTTAGTGCATTAGTATCAAGTAGTTAGTATCAAGTAAACAATCTTGTCTTGCTACTTGATACTAGCTACTCGATACTAAATAATGATAGAAAACCTCAAAGCTTTCCTCGATTCCAAAGTTGCCCAATACAATCAGCCTGATTTCATCAAAAATGATCCGGTTTCCATCCCGCATCTGTTCACCAAAAAGCAGGACATAGAGATTGTGGGTTTTTGGGCTGCAACTTTAGCCTGGGGACAGCGCGTTACCATCATCAACAAATGCAAAGAGTTAATTGAGTTAATGGATGGCTCACCCTATGATTTTATCATCAATCACCACGAAACCGATCTTAAAAAGCTGCTTCATTTTAAGCACCGTACTTTTAATGATATCGATACGCTGTATTTTATAGCTTTCTTTCGGTATCATTATGAAAATCATGAATCATTAGAGGATGCGTTTATTCCTAATAAAATTGTCATTCTGAGCGGCAGCGAAGAATCTGTAAACTTGCAATCGCCGGTTGAAACGGCATTAAATCACTTCCGTTCCTATTTCTTTTCCTTGCCCGATTTTCCGCATCGTACCAAAAAGCACGTGTCCTCACCCTCGCAAAAATCAACATGCAAGAGGCTGAACATGTTCCTGCGATGGATGGTGCGCAAAGACGATTGCGGCGTAGATTTCGGCATCTGGAACCAACTAAAACCCGCCGACCTTATCATGCCCTGCGATCTGCACGTAGACCGTGTGGCCCGCAAACTCAACCTCATCACCCGCAAACAAACCGACTGGCAAACCGCCGTCGAACTCACCCAACGCCTAAGAGAATTCGACCCAACCGACCCGGTTAAATATGATTTCGCTTTGTTTGGTTTGGGGATAGAAGAGAAGTTTTAGCCCCCTTGTCATTTCGACGAGGTACGATGAGAAATCTTCTACTATTTGGAAGTTTGGTTGTTATCTTTAATAATATTTAAAGATTATGGAACTAGATAACGACATTTCCGCTTTCCTCTCCGGTAAATCCGAGCAAACCCTATCGCTCTTCAACCATTTTGTCAGCGAATACCAAAAACTTGTACCAATAACCATTCATCCAGCCAAAACGATGATCGGTATTGCCAACTCACACCGAAGAATTGCCTGGATAACCCAATTAGGTAAAAACTTTATCCATGTGGTATTCCCATTCAAACAGGAATATACCGATAACCTATGCTTCCAAAAAATAGCACAAGTGCCCGTCGATAGCCAACAGTTTAACCACCATTTCAGGATGTTTAATGTAGAAGATGTAAATGAAGAAGTTTTGGAGTTTATGAGGATGGCTTTTGAGGATAAATAAAAGCAGAGGTCATGCTGAGGTACTCGAAGCATAAGCGTAAAGGCCCGCCCTCATGCTTAGAGTAGCCTCAGCATGACACCCGGAAAAAGTAATTACGCTTCTTCCTTAAAATAAACCTTATAATAATTCATCGCCCTGCCATCATCAAAGCCTCTTTCAATCAACTCCTTATCACCATGAATATAAATATGGAAGTTTTTATCCAGTTTTAACACACTTTTATAATCCCTTGCCTGTTTTTTAACCGCGTTACCGGAGATCTCAAAAGTATCCGCGATCGGCGAATCAAACTCTTGCTCATACTGGCTCTTAAAGTTTTTGAACGATTCAATAGCTTTTTCGTTGCCGATCACCTCGCCCGCGAATTCGTCCATATCAAAGGTTTCCTTTTCCTTAAAATATTTCATGGAGCGGTTCAATAAGTCAATCTTATCAGCCTTACTCATCTCGAACTCGTCATCCAGTTTCTGTGTTACAAAGTTTTTATAGATGCCTAAAGTATTATTGGTCTGGTTAAAACTGTCGTTACGGATCTTCAATTGCAGAAAGTCATCTTTCCAATAAACAGCAGCTTCCTGGTTACTGTTGCTTTTGTCAATCACCACAACTTTATAACCATTTTCTTTTTCAATGTTGAAGATCAGCACGCCTTTATCCAGTTTATTAATATTGATCGCATTCTCCTCGTAGTCAACCCCGAAGCCGCCATCTTCAGGATATACTTTTAGATAAGTTTCTTTATTTTCAGACTTAAAAATCCCAATCGCATCCAGCGGATTGCCTTCAATCTGTACCTTATTAAAGTAAACCACATATAACTCACCAGTTTTTATATTAGGGTGATTAGATACCTTGTGCAGATATTTGGTTATTTGTTCCGATACTTCATGAAACTTTTCCTTATCCTCAAAAACCTGCGTCGCAAAATGATGGAGCTCGTTTAAATTCAAATCGCCACTAGTATGCATCAGGTGATAAACCTCATTAGCTTTTTCAAAAGGTTTTAAAAAATACTGCATCAGCAGGGTAGGGATGACCTCGTCCTTAAGCTCCAACGGTTTGTCGGATAAAGCATAAAATTCATTATGCGATGGATTACCAACGTGATGAACGGAAATAGTATCGAGCGAAGCTTCAAAAAAAGTTACCATATTAATTGCGAATTTAGCCTTTTTTGCCAACGGCGGCTGATTTTATACTTACAAAATTATGGCAGGAACATTGCGTGTAAATAACGACTTTTGTAATAGCTCATGGATGATGGTTCATAATTCATGACTGCTATGAACTATGAACCATGAACTATGACCAATACAGAAGAAACCATCGTTGCCCTTGCCACACCCTCCGGAAGCGGAGCTATTGGCGTAATACGTTTATCCGGCCCCGAGGCTATTAACATTGCGCAAAGCGTATTTAAAGGCAAGGATCTGACCAAACAAAAATCGCATACTATTCACTTCGGCAGTATTGCCGATGGTGACTTAGTTTTAGATGAGGTTTTAATTTCTTTATTTGTTGCTCCGCGATCATATACCCGCGAAAATGTGGTGGAAATCTCCTGCCACGGGTCTGCGTATATTATTGAGTCGATCATTAAACTGCTTATCAAAAAAGGGGCTAGGTCTGCTAAAGCAGGCGAGTTTACCCTGCGCGCTTTCCTCAACGGCCAAATGGACCTTTCTCAGGCTGAGGCGGTTGCTGATCTGATTGCATCTAATTCAAAAGCATCCCAACAGGTAGCCTTAAACCAATTACGTGGCGGCTTTAGTAATCAGCTAAAAGCCTTGCGTGAGCAATTGGTAAATTTTGCTTCTCTAGTTGAATTGGAATTGGATTTTGCCGAAGAAGATGTCGAATTCGCTAACCGCGATCAACTTAAAAAATTGACGCATGATATTACCCGTATAATTAGCTCACTAATACAATCATTTGAATTGGGTAATGCCATTAAGATGGGAGTAAATACCGTAATCGCTGGCCGTCCGAATGCAGGTAAATCTACGCTGCTAAACGCTTTGTTAAACGAGGAAAGGGCTATCGTAAGTCACTTGCCGGGCACTACACGAGATACCATCGAAGAAGTGCTTAACATTCATGGTATCAACTTCAGGCTGATAGATACCGCCGGTATTCGCGAAGCAACGGATGCTATTGAGCAAATAGGTGTTAAGCGTACAATGGAAAAGATTAGCCAGTCGGCACTGTTAATTTATGTGT
Source organism: Mucilaginibacter tundrae (assembly GCF_013408825.1). Classification (GTDB taxonomy): domain Bacteria; phylum Bacteroidota; class Bacteroidia; order Sphingobacteriales; family Sphingobacteriaceae; genus Mucilaginibacter. Next base: position 109,337 of record NZ_JACCBZ010000002.1, on the reverse strand, counting down.
ATGATACACAACAAATTAGTCTGGCCGAACTTAATCAAGACCTGGAAAGCCTGCAAAAACCGGGGATAGTAATGTTGGTGGTAGCCAACAAAATTGACCTTTTATCGCAGGAGGAGATTGATAACTTACCTCATACCCAGCGAGCGGTAGTAATCTCTGCCAAAGAAAAATTTCATATCGACGACCTGAAAAATAAGATTTACAATACCGCGATAAAAGACCAATTGACCGGTAACGAAACCTTGGTAACCAATATTCGCCATCTGGAAGCCCTTCAAAAAACTGAAGAATCACTAATAAAGGTATTAAATGGTATAGATAGTGATATTACTTCAGACTTTTTAGCCACGGACATCAAACAAGCGCTGCATTATCTTGGTGAAATAACCGGGACAGTCACAACCGATGACTTGTTAGAAAATATTTTTAGTAAATTTTGTATCGGAAAGTAATTAGCCAAATTTCCACAAACTTTTTCGAGTTAAAATGATAAAAATCAACAAATTAAGCAAAAATATATTGCTAACATTTTTGGTTTTTTTGCGCTGTTATGCCTATATTTGTACCTGAATTGTACCTCAAAAGGGGATTTGTACCTTATGCGAAAAAGTGGGGCGAAATTATTGCGCTTATTTACACTTAAATTCACGTAAGTAAACTAAGCCCCTGTATAAACTTAGTTTTATGAGTTCTAATATCAGGATAAACAGAATTTGTCAGCAATGCGGGTCGGAGTTTGAAGCCAAAACTACCGTAACGCAGTTTTGCAGCGACCGGTGCGCTAAACATAATTACAAAGCCAGAAAGCGAGTCGAGAAAGTAAAGGCAAGCCATGACCATACCAAAGTCGTTCGCCAACGCTCTTTAGAGGAAATTAAATCAAAGGAAATCTTAACTGTTTCGGATGTAGCCAAATTGCTGACCTGTTCGACCAGGACAGTTTATAATCTGATTAACAATGGCACTTTAAATGGCATTAAGTTTTCGGAAAGGAAAACGTTGTTACGTCGTTCAGATATAGAACGCTTTTTTGATAACGCCTTACAGCCATTGCCTCCAAGGCCGGAAAAACCATTAGATATTAAGCAGTGCTACCACATGGGAGAAATTCAGCTGAAATACAATGTCTCCGAAAAGGCGCTTTACGATATGCTCAAACGTAACAACATTCAGAAGACACAACGCGGCAAATTTGTGTATGTGCTTAAATCTAAAGTTGACCAGTTGTTAAATCCGAAAATTAAATAACCCTAATATCGCAGATTATGAAAGTGACATTGAGGAAGAAAGCATTAACGTCGGGACGAACTTCACTATATCTGGACTTTTACCCGCCCTTACTACACCCTGATACCGGGAAGTTAACGCGCCGGGAATTTTTAGGCATACATTTATTTGATAAGCCAAAAGACAGCGTAGAGCGTCATCACAATAGGGAAACGATGAAACTTGCAGAACACACCCGCGCTACCCGGCAGATCGAAATACAAAATCAGCAGTTTGGATTTCTTAATGCGGAGCGGAAAACCGCCAGTTTTGTCGAATATTTTAAATCAATAGCCATCAAAAAGGTGGGGAGCAATTCAGATAACTGGTATATGGGCTTACGTTATTTTACAGACTTTGCGGGGCCTGATCTGCGCTTCATTGATCTAAACGTATTGTTTTGTGAAGAATATCGCTCTTATTTGCTTACTGGCCCCGCATTAGGCCCGCGCAGGCAAAAAATTGCAGTGAATACCGCAGTAAGTTATTTCAATAAATTTAAGGCGGTTTTAAAGGCTGCTTATAAGGCGGGATTGTTGACGCAAAACATTAACGAGTTGATTGATTCGATTAAGGATGAGGAAACACACCGGGAATTTTTAGTGATAGAAGAATTTCAAAAGCTGGCCGAAACTAAGGTAAAGAATGACTTGTTAAAACGCGCGGCATTATTTTCCGGCTTAACCGGCCTGCGATTTTCTGATGTCCAGTCTTTATTATGGTCTGAAGTAAGGGGTGAGCCTGAAAACTATTATATCCAGTTCCGGCAAGAGAAAACGGCAGGGGTAGAGGTTTTGCCCATTTCAGATATAGCCTATTCGCTTTTGGGTGAAAAAGGAGACGAAGCGCGTAAAGTGTTCAGTGGTATCAAGTATGCACAGGTTAAAACTTTTCTGCTCAAGTGGGTGGCCGATGCAGGAATACGTAAAAACATCACCTTTCACAGTTTTAGACATACGTATGCCACATTACAGTTAACATCAGGGACAGATATTTTTACGATCTCTAAATTGTTGGGGCATCGCAATGTTAAGACGACACAGATCTATACCAAAGTAATTGATTCAAAGAAAAAGGAAGCAGCCAACCGTATCAAAATTACCTGGTCTTAATAAGAGCGTAGGGCTTTTCTCTTTCGCTGAAAAGGAATGCGCCCCCGCTGGCCTTGAAAGTCGGCAATTAATTCCTGGGTGGTCTTTTTCCTTTTTTGTTTTAACCACTCTATCAGTTCAGCTTTGTTGAAATACAATTGCCGTCCTGGTTTGGTGGCAGGGATTTCACCCCGGCAAACCTTACTGTATATCGTAGCGACCGCCAATTTTAAAAATGCCGACGCTTCTTTAATATCCAGCATTTCATCCTGGATATCCAATGCGATTTTTTCGCCTGATAACACCGCCTCTATTCTTCTTACCCTTTCCAATAATTCGCTAATGGCTATGGGTAGTAGCTCGAAAGTAAGTTTCTCTGTTTCTTGCATATTGCAAGTATCGGATAGTGAAATCTGGCGTTAGGGCAAGTAGCCCTAAATAAATTCACCATCGCGTTTACAAGCAAACAAGCATATTCAACGGCCCACTAAATTTTAGGCAACTTGCCCAATGCCCAAAATCCTCCTCCCGACATTTGATTATCAATTCAGATAATCATGAAAAACAATGAAGTCGTACACGATCTTAAAGGCCGTAAGTTCAATGGCCGCCTTGTCAAAATCAAAATCAAACGCATCCGCACCGAGCCGCGACAGCGAATACGGCAGTTGTTGCGTTCCTTTGTTCCACTCGAAATTTCATGCCGCAGGCCCAAACCCAATCAGCAAATCTTATAAAAACCGGGGCCGCAGGCAGCCCGGTTTCCGTTTTAAAAGCGTCCATTTTTTGCAAAAAAAAAATGGAGCAAGCGGGAATTGGGCAGTGGCCCTATTCGCTTGCCGTTTGCGCTGCAAACGAGGTTGTTAGCATTCTCCGGGAATGCTATATGCTGTTCAGGATAAATTAAAGGCCGTTTTTAGCATTCCCCAAGGAATTACTACAAACAAAAATTCATTGCCATGCCAACACCGAACGATTATAAAAAGACCGTCAAGTACACCGAGGAAACTGACGAAAAATTACAGAAGCTGGCAGACCAGGCAGGCCGTACCAAGCGGGAGTTTTTCATCCAAATGGTAGAATATTTTCACAGGACTAAGAAGGATCCAAAGGACATTAATGACGAACTGTTAAAAAAGACATTGGTCAAAAACCACGATACCTATATCCGCTTTATCCGGTCGCAGGAAGAAAAAGTATTAATACCTGTTAAAGTTGAAGTTGACCGGATGATCCAGTCGCAGATCAAAATATTGGATTTCTTTAATAACCATGTATTAAAAGCAAACAAGGATTTATTAAGTAATCAGCAAGCACAGGTAGAACAATTCACAGCAACCGATAAGCTGCTCAAAACCATTACCGAGAAATTGGAAACCAAAGAAAGCCTCAAACTTAAATTCCTTTACATTTTGAATAATTATAGCAAGACAAGGGAAAGCTTCAGTTTCACGACTTCCTCAAAGGATAAAGAAGAACTGGTACAACAGGCACGGCAGCAGATCGCAAAACTTTAAATTATGTATATCAATATTACAGACAGCGAAACGGCGGATAATAAAGGAGGCAGCAGCGGCCTGGTTCACTATTTAGATAAAGAGAATAGAACCGATATTACTAAACAACCGGAATACTGGTTTAACCAGGAACGAAGCAACATCCTTTCTGATGAAGTAAGACCGGCCATTGATAATAACATCGCCAAATTAAGTAAAACTGATGCTAAATTTTTCCTCGTCAATATCAGCCCAAGCCAGAAAGAGATTATCTATTTCAAGGAGCAATACGGAGAGGATGGCGCCAAAGCACAGTTAAAAGCCTATGCCGCATCTGTTATGGACGAATACGCCCGCAACTTTAAAAGGCCGGGCATTGAAAGTAGTAAAGACCTGCTTTGGTTCGGCAAGCTTGAAAATTACCGCTATTACAGCCATAGAGACCCCGAAGTAAAACAAGGCATGAAAAAACGTGGCGAACGCAAGGACGGCGAACAAATGCACCTACAAGTCATTGTAAGCCGGAAGGACATCACCAACAAGATCAAATTAAGTCCCATTAATAAATCCAAAGGGAGGAACACCGAACATTCTAAAAAGATGGGGCAGTTTGACCGTTCCGCCTTTAAAGCATCCGGCGAAAGGCTTTTTGATGAAAAGTTTGATTTTGAACGTGGCCTAACCGAAACTTTCAGGTACGCCAATGCGCAGAAAAAAGGCGGTTTGGAGCAAAGGATCGCGCTACACGCAGAAAAGCGGGACTGGGAAACAAGACAACAATCAAGACCGGCACAAAGCCGGGCCAATAAAACAAATACCAAGCAGCAGCCCGCATCACTTTTAGACAAAACCAATCCGTCAGTCAGCCTATTGGAAAGGGAGCCGAAAATAAACCTGTCAGACTTATTATCCCAGGCATCGGATAACCTGTTACAATCTCTTTTGGGTAATCCGAACAAAAGCGACAGCGCCCCTTTATTACCACGCAAAAAGGGCAAAAGACGCAAAGGCATGGGCCTTTAATTCATTATTTAATACATTAAAAATACGACTATGCAAACTGGCGAAGATATACAGGGATTAAGAAAAATTATTGATTTTACCCGGCTAATCAGCTTATCTATTTTATGCATTCATTTCTATATCAGTTGCTTTTCAGCTTTTCAGCATTGGCACTGGACAGCGGAAATAACTAACCGTATGGCAATGAATATCAGCAAGACCGGCCTCTTTACAGGATTACTCAAACCTAAGTTGGCCGCTTTGCTACTATTACTTATTACGCTTATCGGTGCCAAAGGCAAAAAGGACGAGAAGATCAGGAAAGATACGATTATCATCTACATAGGTGCCGGGCTGCTTTTATACTTTATCAGTGTGCTATGTTTTTATCTTAATACCACTGCAACAATCATAGCAATAAGTTATATAGGTATGACCAGCTTAGGCTATCTGCTCATTTTAACAGGCGGTGGCCGACTATCCCGTTTATTAAAGCTAAACCTGCAAAAAGATATTTTCAATACTGAAAATGAAACTTTTCCCCAAGAGGAACGATTATTAGAAAATGAATATTCCATCAACCTGCCTGCCAAATACAACCTAAAAGGCAAAACACGCAATAGCTGGATAAATTTTATCAATCCCTTTCGCGGCCTGTTAGTCGTAGGTACGCCTGGTGCAGGTAAATCTTATTTTGTTATCCGGCATGTGATCGACCAGCACTTGAAAAAAGGCTTTAGTATGTTCATCTATGATTTTAAGTTTGACGATTTAACCAAGATTGCCTATAACAAACTGAAGAAATATCAGCGTAACTATAAAGTCAAACCGAAATTCTACCTGATCAATTTTGACGACCTGTCAAGAACGCACCGCTGTAACCCACTTGACCCGCAATCAATGGAGGATATTACCGATGCTACCGAAGCATCTCGCACTATCTTATTAGGTTTGAACCGCGAGTGGATCAAAAAACAAGGTGATTTCTTTGTGGAAAGTCCGATCAACTTTTTAACCGCTATCATTTGGTATCTGCGCAAATATGAGAACGGCAGGTATTGCACCCTGCCCCATGTTATTGAACTGATGCAGGCTGATTACGAGGAACTATTCCCGATCTTAAAAGAGCAGGAAGAAATTAAGGTATTGATCAATCCCTTTGTATCGGCTTTTCAGAACAAGGCTAAGGAACAATTAGAGGGGCAGGTTGCCAGCGCCAAGATCAGCCTGGCCCGGCTATCTTCACCGCAGCTCTATTACGTTTTATCCGGCAATGATTTTACATTGGACATTAACAATCCCAAAGAACCGAAGATCGTTTGCATGGGCAACAACCCGCAGAAGCTGCAAACCTACGGGGCGGTGTTATCGCTGTTCATTTCCAGGGTGATTAAACTGGCTAACCGGAAAAATCAGTTGAAAAGCAGTTTGATCTTTGATGAGTTTCCGACCATTTACTTTAATAATATTGACAGCCTGATCGCAACGGCACGTTCAAATAAAGTAGCCACCACGTTAGGCATACAGGATTACAGCCAGTTAAAAAAAGATTACGGGCGTGAACAAGCCGAAGTGATTATGAATATTGTCGGTAATATCATCAGCGGACAGGTTACGGGCGATACCGCAAAGCAGCTATCCGAACGTATCGGCAAAATTATGCAGGAACGCAACAGCGTGAGTATAAACAGCAATGATACTTCCATCAGTAAATCAACCCAACTGGACTATGCCGTACCCGCCTCAAAAATATCAGCATTATCTTCCGGTACATTTGTAGGGATGGTTGCGGACAATCCCGATGAGAAAATCCAATTAAAGGTATTTCACAGTGAAATTCAGAACGATCATGCCACCATTAAAGTCGAGGAAGATGGGTATTTGCCTGTTCCCATAATTGATCAGGTAACCTTAAAAGATGTACAAGAAAATTATCTGATGATCAAATCGGATATTCAAAATTTGATTAATACAGAGATCAGTATTTTAAAAGAAAGAAAGACTGCTGATACACCCGAAAAACCTGCCAGTCCTGAAAATAACGACGCATCGGGGCAAGTAATGTCAATGTAATATTAAGTTCTCAATAGTTTCTTTAAGTTGAAAGATTTAGACAGAAATATGGTATCATTATCTGACTATAAGTGCAAAATTCTAATTCTGGGCTTTTGGGCAACCTGGCATAAACCGTGAAGAGAGTCCTTTCCAATCATGAAAATGGTTATTGGCAAATTCAAAAATAATCCCGGTGTAAAATTCCTTTTCATTGACACACAGGAAAAGCCAAATGTAAGCAAGGTTAAGGCAATTATGGCAGATAATGATACCAATTCCATATTGCATTTGATCAGCCTGATCCAAACGGCACAAAGAGCTTAATCTTGGCACGATACAAAACTCCAGAATACCTACCAAATATGTAATCGATTCAAACGGAATGATCTTCTTTGTAGACCTCGGATTTAACACGGCTAAAAGTCAGGATCAAGTAGCTGATGAACTTTCAATAGCAATTGAAAATGCAAAAAGAACGCTTGAAATTGAGTTTTTCAATGCGTTTTGAAGTGAAGGCAGTTGCAGCAAACGATTGTTAGGTTGTTCTGTCTTTTAATTGCAGCCTATAAATAATCCGATCATTCCTTTCTTCCCACGTAATATTCCTGCATACATGCTTTAATTCGGCCAAAGTAAATCCAACTCGATTTGAAGGGATGAATATCGTTTGTTTTGAAATTACTGAATTACTACTATAAGCATTAATAGTTATTGGATTTTTGTTTTTTCTAAACAGTAATCCCAAATTAGTTCTTTGTTTTGCTTACTATAATATTTGTCTGAAACATTCGCGAGTTTATTTTTAACAAAGTATTTGCCACTAATATTTTTGACTTCACTCGAAGTAGCTAAATATATAATTGTTTCAGTGCCCTGCTCAGGTGTCTTTAAAAATGGCCGGGCTATTTTTCCAATTATATTTAATAATATACCTAAATCACTATTTACCCCAAAGTTTGTTGATATTGCCCCTGGATGTAATGTATTTACGGTCGGGTTATTCGTATTTAATAGTATTAACTTCTCGGATAGGGTTTGGCTTATCCAAATTAAGAATAATTTGACGTTTCCATAAGCTCGAAGTGGCGTGTAGTTGTTTTTTAATTCCAAATCTTTAAAATCTGGATTTGCATTAAGTTGATGAGAATTGGAGGATACATTGATTATTCGTCCTTCGTCGCTTTTTTCCAGCAAATCCAGTAGCAATCCAGTTAATAAAAATGGGGCTAAAAGGTTAATGGCAATAGTTTTTTCAATCCCCTCACTGGTGTTTTCCCTTTTCTTTCCCATAATTCCTCCGGCGTTATTAATGAGTATATCAAGTCTATCATACTTTTTTTTAAAATTTGTCGCAATTTTTCTCACTTCGGCAAGGAGGAATAAATCACCGATGATCCAGTCCACGTTTTTATTCCCGGATATTTTTTGTATTTCTATTGCTACTTGTCGCGTTTTTTCTTCGTTTCTGCCATGAATAATCACGATATAATCCCTTTTGGCCATTGCTGTGGCTGCAGCCTTTCCAATGCCTCCTGTTGCGCCGGTAATTAATACTATTCTTCTTTTGTTCATTTTGAAATTCGTAGGTACAATACAAACTTACCTATATTAGCTAACCAGAGTAAAGTACTAACCCAATGGTTAGTGCTTTACTTGGAGTTAGTAACGTTTTATGTAAATGAAGAATACAAACAATGATACCTTAAAATGTGATGCTACTACATTTAGAGCTATCCATGATGCGTTGGAAACCTTAGGTGGAAGTTGGAAATTACCTATTCTGCTTTCATTAACTATTGGTACGAAGCGCTTTAGACAAATCGCTAAAGAGGTAGAAGGTATAAGTGATAAAATGCTGTCCAAAGAATTAAAGAATTTGGAATCTAATCATTTCATAAAACGTACCGTCCACAACACATTTCCACCGACTGTAGAATATACTATAACCGAACATGCTCATACTTTGTATGAAGTAATGGTGGCCTTGAGAAACTGGGGTGTGTTGCATAGAAAGAAAATTGTTGGTGAATATTAATATAAGTCTATACCCGCATTGGCCTCCTTTATTACCGGTTAAAGGCCATTTCATTTGTAATCGATTATGTTTAATCCAATGATATAAAGTTCTTTCCTGACCGCAAAAAATACTGATAATACCTACTTCCATTGAAATCTATCATTCCCGTCAATAATATATTAAATCCAGTACATTGTATAGTACGAATAGCCATGCGCTGATAAAGTCCTGTCAGTTGGTTTCCATAACATTATCTGCGGTTAAAGATGAAACATCTGCACCCGTCACTGATTTGCAAGATAATACCTAATTTGCCGCTTCATCATTGTTTAAAACTTCACCGACACATAATGGTAACTCCGCGTTCACGCTTTAATTCATAATTCATGGGATACCAAAAACGGGACAATGCAGAGTTCTGGCGTATATAGTCCGTTTATTATGATTAGTGATTGCACTATATAGCACCCCTTTAGGTGTTAGTGGTCAGACCTTGGATAATGAATAGATAGGAATCGCGGAAAGCTGTAACAACGGTCAGCTGGCAATTTATCTAAAAAACAATCACTGGTGTTTTACACTGCTTTCTGTGATATTATTACTAGTCTATGCCGGAACCAGAAGATTAAAGTCTTTTTTGTTTACCAATTACTTTCTAAGGTTTAACACTCATTAACACTAATCTTTTAGTGTTTAACACTTGCGGGTATTGTTTGCTCTATTTTTGAATTCAAAATCAGATTATTATGAAGAACCATGTTTTAAAATACTTTGCAGTTTCCACTATTTTTTTACAAAGCGCGATGGCACAAAATGTTAGCTCTTTGAAATTATCGGAAAAATTTCCAGAAGGCGGAAAAGCGATCAGCTTTATTTACGAGCCGACTGGGGCGTTTCAGAACAGCAAAGAGCAAAGCGGAGCAGTTTGCTTTTTGGATAACGATAACTTCCCTGTCGCGGACATCCCATTAAAAAGGGACGGGGTTGCGCTACGGGGTACATTCACGATTCCGCAAACGGCTAAAGCTTTTTATCTGATATTTGATGATGGCAAAACAATTGACAATAATTATGGCAACGGATATTTATATCCCGTATACAAAGCTGGAATTCCTGTAGCGGGAGCGCTGGCCAGTGAGGCGTATATGGAAGGACTCGGCGCAGATTTGGCTGGTATCAGGAAAGACCTGCAAAAATCATCGTCTTTATATAAAGATGAGTTTAGGTTACACCCGGATGTAGAAAGAGATTACGAAGGAATGTACCTGCTTACTTTGCCTTATTCCAATGTGGAGGATGGAAAAATTGCCGAAAGACGAGCAGCAAAATTGTCTGCCTCAAAAAATGAAAAGGACTTATTGTTTGCTTATGAATTTTATCGTCACGCAGGTAAAGTTCAAAAAGCAGATTCAATACTAAACATTATTAAATCCATCTTTCCTAATGGCGAACAAGCTAAAAATGACCTGGTCATTAGTTTCAGGGAGGCAACAAGTACGATGATGAAAGATTCCTTATACCACATTATACAGGACAAGTATCCAGCCGACCAAAAAGACAATGATGGTTTACTTCAAGAACTAGCGGTTGCACATCTCAAGCGAAATGATATTACGGGGTTCGAACATCTTTCGTCTTTAACAACCGGTAAAACCAGGTTATTGTATGGGGTAAACGACGTTGCGATGCAATGGGCAAATAATAATGAACATCTTTCCAATGCCGAGAAATTAATTGGAGAGGCTTTGGAAATAATTAAGTCAGAAAAGGTAAAGCCGTTTGCATTCCAGTCACCAAAGCAAGCCCAGAAACAGCGTAGGGATTTTTACTACCGTAGTCTTAGTAACTATGCATTTATCCTTTATATGGAACATCATAATGAGGACGCCCTAAAATATGAACAACAAGCTTACGCACAAATCGGACAGCATGATACTGATATGGTTGAACGCTATGCGACTATACTGATGGCAAACAAAGACTATAAAACAGCCCAAGATATTATCGAAAATGTGATTTCATCATCTGTTTCTTCAGTTGATCTGAACAAAACGCTTTCCGAAATATATCGTAGCATTCACGGGAGTAACAACGGCTTTACAGCATACCTTGACGGTTTAAACGACAAATCGCAACATCATCAACAAGCGGAATTATCTAAAACTATGATCAAATTAAAAGCTCCCCAATTTATATTGAAGGATCTAAAAGGAAATACGGTTAATCTGGATAGCCTCAAAAATAAGATCATCGTTCTTGATTTTTGGGCCACTTGGTGTGCACCGTGTAAAGCATCTTTCCCTGGTATGCAGGAAGTTGTAAATAAATATAAAAGCGACCCGGATGTGATATTTCTTTTTATAGATACTTGGGAAAACGGTATCGATTACGTCTCCGATGTAAGAAGATTTATAGCTGCAAATAAATATGAATTTAACGTGCTATTTGATGAAAAAGGAAATGATGGAAAATTGTCAAAGATAAGGGCATTGTATGGAGTTGATGGAGTCCCCACTAAAATCATTATTGATAAGAATGGCAATATCCGGTTTAAAATTGCTGGATATAACGGTTCATCTGACGAATTAGTTGGCGAAGTATCTAACATGATTCAGTTGGCAAAAAATCCCGGCCTGGTCAAATGAGGCAGGTAGGAGATTAATAAATTGTTTTATGAATATGTTGATTATTTAAATTGAATAATCAACATATTCTGGCACTACAATAGGGATCAAAATAGTATATAAAAGGATTCAGATCATTATAATCGGGCCGATCTATACGCCTGCTATAGGATAAGCTGATTTCATTTTTACTGTTAAGCGTTTGGTTGATAAACACATTAGGGAAAAAATTAATATAATCCTTGTTTACAGAATTACGGCCGATAAGATTGCCACTTGACTGTGTATATTCCGAACGCATACCTAATTGAACAGTGGTGTTACACCAGGTTTTTTCCCACATTGAATTTCAAACCATTTCGAAATTCAATCATTACAGAAGATCTTGTGCGAACTTGATTTTGATCCTCGTGCATTTTTTGAATAAGCGCGTTAAATTTTCTGCCAGATTCCTTTAGTAGCATGACCTTTAAGTCACTACCTGAATTATGCGGACGCAAAGGAAATTTAATGTAAGTAGCAAAACCAGGGTTATTATTTACGGAAATCGCTCTTTTCAAAGCGGTTAAACGTTTTTGGAAATGTTCGCGTGATCGCAATTTATTTGGGGAAGGATATTTTGCATCAAAAACGACCACTACATTATTGTCAGCACCGACCATCGGTATTTCGACTGTTGTTATATGGTCTTCCCTGTCTCTTTGCCCGGCAAAAATTATGGTCTCGTACGCGGTATCTTTACTATTATCTACTTCCAGCATTTCTTCTTAAGTATTTTGTAAGTTATGACAAATATTCAAAATTATGAAATATTAAATCCTTTGCTTATCCAACCTATTGGAAACCAAACTTCGCATAAACAGATTCCTTATCAGCGAAGTAATCAATGCCAAGCAGCAGGAAATCGTCATATAGGCCAGGCTTAACGGTAGTATCCACTTCGATGCCCAGGGCTATGTAAAAACTCCCCTGAAAAAGCTTAATGGGTACCTCAAATATTGTTTTCCTGCTTCTCGTGATCCTTGCCGAATCTTGCAGGATGGTTTCCACCCAACGATATTGCGTGTTCGGATCAGGGCTATAGTCATAAATCACGATTTTATGTCCCGGGTAACCGGTGTAAACATTCACATCGCTTGTTTTGAGTGTAATTTTAAGGACATCGTCCTGCGGCGCTGCCGGATTAATATTAGCGAGTGTTATTGGGAATTTCACCCCAATACCGGAATAGGCAGCATCGCCATAGATACCGGGTTCGTCCCCGAGCTGCACTTTTCCTTCCCAAAGGAAGATTGATGTTGGATTTACCATAAGGTTTTGGATTTAAATAAATTTACATTTTTTTTAAATGCGAACGAATAAAAATGTAAATTTATTCAAAGTTTTTGCACTCCTGAATTTGACCCTAAACATTTGCCAATCAAATGTTTATTTAAATAAATACAAAGACATTGGAAGCGATCAAGGAGAAACCGCCATTTACTTTTTGCAACGATCGCATATGCCAACAATAACCATATTTAAGGAGTGCACCTCATAAATACTTGGTAGCGTCACGGTTGGTATGGACTTGTCATCAAGGCAAAATACCCCCTGGCATTTAATACAGCTGAAATGCAGGTGCTGCTTAAAGAGTAATTCCGGATTTTTCTTAAAAATGCTCGACAGGGCAAAGTTTGAAGCGTTGGCCGCGCCGACGATCCGGTGAATGATGCCCATGTCCTCAAATGATTTCAGGGTTTGGTAAACGGTCACGCGGTCGAAAGTCTCTTCCATTATGCGTAAAAGTTCTCCTGTAGTAACAGCACGGTCGTTGGAGAGAAATATCTCAATCACTTTCAATCTGGGCAATGTCAATTTCAGGCCATAAGGTTTAAGCAACTTCTTAATTTCTTTGATATCCATAAAACGTTCGGCTGAATTATTCACCCTTTTTTAATCTAATTTTAACGGAATAAAAACGTGTTGAATTTTTCGCTTTGCGGTCTGAACTACACGATGGGCTTAACATGCTCACGAAAAGCAAAAAAACCAGAAAATATCTTTTATCGCGGAGTTTGGCAAGATCTCTCATGATATTATTGATTAAATAATAAGCTGCCGAAAGGCAGCCTATTATCCTGTTTTTTTTTAAAATCCGAAATTCAGTCCCAGCGTAGTCTGCGCTTCTGAAATAGACTGCTTGGTGTCCAATCTTCCAGCGTAATTTACCCGGTTAGTATTGGTGATCGCAACGCCGGGCGAGGCGACGAAGTTTTCTTTCAACACCAGGCCGAGCTTTTTGCCTAACTGATAACGAAGATCTGCGCTGCCGCCATAAGCGAAGGCGGTTTTGGTAGAACTTAATTGCGAAAATTGATAAGGTATGTCTGCATCAGTAATTGTTATGTCCATTTCAGGTGTAGAGAAGCTTTTTATTATACCCACATTAGCCCGAAGGTCAACCGCGAATTTGCTGAAGAAGAAAGAATATTGCGGACCGACAAGGATATTGAGATTACGGTATCGCTTGCTGGTAGCAGCGGCGCCCGTATCCACACCGAAGGCGTCCTGGTATCCGGCTGCCAAGGTATGGGCGTCTTTCGCACTCAACTGCCCCTGGTCCTGGTAAGAAACGGTAGCGGCAAATGCCCAGTTGCTTTTGTGAATATACCATGCGCCATCAAGCCCGATGGTATAGCCGGTTTTGGCAAAACCTGCCTTATTGTTGATCGTTCCGTCAAGAAAATCGCCGTAATTTGATTTGGCGAATTCACCTGTCGGGACTGAAGCACCGCCAAAAATGCCCCAATAGCTGCCCCGCTGTACCTGGGCGTTAGCGGTAAATGCGGAAAACGTTGTCAGTATTACAGCTGCAATAATTATAAATTTTTTCATGTGTTTAGCTTGTGCGGTTATTATTGAATGATAGTGATGAAATTAACGTCGAGATCTGATGAGCCGGGGGCATAAGTTCCATTTTTGGCATTTGGCTGGTGACGGAGTACCCAACGCAATTTACCGGTACTGGCAGCGCCGGTGGTGAATACCATAGACAACCCGATCTGCAATGGCGGATTGTTCGTGTCTTGATCTGTCCTGACAATTGAAAGGTTTAAAGGCGGCACCGATGCGCTAACAGGAGTTCCCGGGATATACGGCGAAGTATTGCTGATCACAGGGGCGCTGGCGATTGGCGTTGGCTGATAAAAGAACAGGTGATAATTCTCCCTTTGTTTAATTTCATTGGAGACCACAAAAACCGGTGTTTGGGTTTGATCCAGCATATAAACGACTCCATTATATTTTGAGTTCGCCTTTAACACCAGCGTTGTCGAGTCTACAGAGGTTACGTTATCGTTATTGTCCAGGTGAAAGGTGTACGTACACGAAGTCGTATCCGCAGAATTGGCCTGGTTAGTAAATTTTAATGTGGCCTGCGTAATGGTTTCATTGGCGATGTTCGGCTGGACAGCTTCTTCAGATTTATTACTGCAGCTCGCGTAGAATAAGGCTGTTCCCAACAGCACATATACCGTGTGTTTTAATTTAATCATGTTGTTTTGTAAAATTTAATTGTTAATTGATCTGTTATTATTTGTTAAGATTTTAAAAGGAACCCTGAGCCTGAAGATGATATTACGCCCCGGCTCGTCCGCGAAATAGCGAAAACGGTCCAGGTAATCTTTGTACGCCACGTTCATCAGGTTATTCGCCGCGATATCGAAATCAGCGTCCGTTTTGTTGATCAGGAGTTTAAACCCGACATGCACGTTGATCAGGTTATATGCATTTGGCGGCGGCGCAAAATCATAACCGGCGGGCACGTCCTTCTGCTTAGCTACATAGATATCCTCGCCCCCAACCACCAGGTCCTTAAATGAACCTATCTTTCCAAAATGATAGGCGACACCGTTTTGTAAGCGCAGTGGCGGCGTATAAATGAGGTAATTGTTGATGGTTTCATTCCAGGCGTAAATGAGCGAAGACTTGGAATTAATTTCGAGGCCTCCCACTGGTTTAAGCGTGATGCCCAGGTCAAGCCCCCTGAAGTACACATTTGCTTGTGTATATTGAAATTCCAGCAGCTCACCCCCTGGCGCATGATAGAAGGTGCCCGTTGGTTCCTCGAAAATAAAATCGTTGATTTGGTTATAATACCCCTCGGCATTGATCGCCAGCCAGCTGGAAGTATAATTAAAAGTTAAGCTAAAATCGTTTGCATGCTCCGTTTTCAGGTTGGCATCGCCGATCTCAAATTCCGCTAATGAAGCATGTTCTCCATCTATATAAAGCTCATTAATGGACGGCGGGCGGAAAGTTGCGCTATAGTTTGCGGTAACCTTAAAGTTATCAGAAAAGTTATAAGTACTACCCAAGGTTCCACTCACGCCGGAATAGTTTGTAGTCGTTACATCAATTTTAGCGGCATTGGCATCAAAGGCAAATGCCCGCAGCCAGCGGTAATCGTATCGCGCGCCTGCTTCAAATAACCAGTTCTTATGGGTATATTTTTCTATCGCGTAAGCAGCACCATCATAATCTATAAAATTAGGGATGAGGTATTCGTACATCCGGACATTGCCCTGGTTCATCCCGCTCAGGCCTGCCGAACCGGAAAAACCGCTGCCGTCCTTATGTTCCCAGTTCAGTTCGAGCGTCGTCGTATGAATCTGCAGATATAAAGCAGGATTGAGGCTTGGGGAATAGGACAATTCCTCGTATTCTTTTCTTGTGTTTACCTGGTAGGCATATTGTAATTCCAGTTTGCTGCTGTCACTAAAATTGTAAAAACTCCTCACTTTAGCTGTTGAGTGATTAACCTGTTGATAAGGCCGGTCAATGAAATAGCTGAAATTATATAAGGTTACCGGTCCGCCTTCTGCAATTCGCATCTCCAGGTCGCTAAGCGACCCCACATCGGTATCATACTCAATACCCAGTTTGGTATCGAAGTCGCTGTAATAACCTTCTATGCCATAATTTTTATGGTAATACTGTAACGCAGCTGAAAAATCAGTTTCCATCAGCCCGGTGTTTCCCAGCAGATAATTCGGGGTACTTACATCACCTCCACGTTTAAAGGTGCCTTGCAGGCGGTAACTGAAGCCAGCCAGCTTTTTTCCTAACGCGCCTTCGAGCATCGCTGAAAACGCGCCGAGCCTGCTATTGGTCATCGCTACGGCGTTCGCTTCGCCGTTCATGGTTCCGGTATCCGTCGGTAAAGGTTTGGGTTTTACAGAGATCACCCCGGCGATGGCATCTGATCCGTAACGGATTCCCGCTGCCCCTTTAATGACTTCTATCTGGTTGGCAATAAAGGGATCGATTTCCGGCGCGTGCTCCTGCCCCCATTGTTGTGCCTGCAGGGTGACGCCATTATTCAAGATCAGCACCCTTGCACCGGTTAAGCCATGAATAACTGGTTTGGCGATAGATGGCCCGGTTTGAAAAGTGGTCACCCCGGTAATTGATTTCAAGGCATCGCCGAGGCTAAGACCACGTGTCCTGTCGAGGTCATTGCCCTGCAATATAGTTAAATTTTGGGTAGCGATCTCCTGATGCGGAGCGGCTGTCGACACAATATTCACCTGACTTAAGGATTGCGTCGTGGGGCTGAGGGAGAAATTAACCTGGATTTCTTTGCTGACAGTTATCAAAGTGTCAACGGAAGCGTAACCGATGTACTGACAATGCAGACGGACAGCGCCCGGATGGGCCCTGAGCGCATAAAGCCCGTTTTTATCACTCAGCACCTGGCCCGGAGTTCCTGTTATGGAAACAGACGCGGCGGCCAAAGGGACGTTCGAAAAAGCATCAACGATTTTGCCACTAAGATGTACTTGCGGCATTGTAGTGTTGCCTTGCCCATGAGCGAATACAATAAAAAAAGGAATGAAAATCAATAATAGCGTATATTTGTTTAGCACAGTACGAATAGTTAATGCGACAAAGATGTAATAAATATGCAACATTGTAGCATTTGTATTGTAAAAAACTTGTTAACTATCGCTGACATCAAAAAAATGGCTGGTGTCATTCTTTCGGTATATGGGTTTTCTTTGTTAAATTTGTATAGCATAGAATGCTAATGAACGCTAAGAAGAATAAATATCAGTTCGAGGATCTGCTCGCAAAGCACCATCTCAAAAAGACGGAGCCACGGTTGCGGGTGCTTTCTATGTTGGCTTCCAAAAATTTCGCCACTTCGCAGCCTGACCTGGAAGAGGTGATGATAGACGTTGACCGGGGTACCCTTTACCGCATCCTGAACGTCTTTGAGGAAAAGGGCATTATACATAAGGTTTTTGACCTCAATGGAACCGCTAATTTCGCGTTGTGCAGTTCCAGTTGCGAGGAGAACCACCATCATGACGAACATTTGCATTTTAACTGCGTAGTCTGTAATAACGTATATTGCCTTAACGATCTGGATTTACCTGACTTAAAGCTGCCTACCGGATTCCAATCCCTCAACCTTTCGTTGTCAGCGACCGGAATATGTCCGAAATGCGGCAAAAAGGCCGAGCAGGTCGCCGAAGTATAAGTGCCCATATCCCAGAGCGGTCATTATGGCCCTGCATCCCTTAGTTTTTTATAGCTGCCGAAAGGCAAGAATTTCAACAACTTTATACCTTTCCCATCATTTTCTCAGGGCATTTCCCTGGAAATTACATGCCACCATAATTGGAAACAACATTTTAATCTAAAAATAGAAAGGCTACTAAGTTGCATTAGTATATCTTTGCACTGGACAGAAATTAGATAATTAACCTCACCCGAAAAAATATTGATAACGCTCATCGCTATTGGCACCTTCATCACCACTATTGCAGGGGGACTTTTCGCCTTAAAATTCAAGAACAAACTTTTCCTTATTTTAGGATTCAGTGCCGGGACGGTTATGGGGGTCGCCTTTTTTGACCTCCTTCCAACTGCTTTTGAATTGTCAGCCGGTAAATATGGGATCAGGATGATATCCTCGTTGGTAGCCGTAGGCTTTTTATTCTATATGATTGTCGACAGATTGGTTTCCAGGGAAAGCCTGAAAAGCAAAGATGGAAAGCTGACCCTGCGCGGAAGCGTAGCGGCATTCAGTCTGACAATGCACAGCCTGCTCGACGGCATTACCATTGGGCTTGCCTTTCAAATCTCTACTTCGGTGGGCGCTTTTGTCGCGCTTGCGGTGCTGGTACACGATTTTGCTGACGGGATCAATACGATCAACGTGGTGCTAAAAGAAAATGGCCAGCGGCGTTTCGCTGTCAGGTGGTTGCTGCTTAATGGGATTGCGCCGGTCGCTGGTGCCTGTTCTACCTTTTTTTATCATCTCCCGCAAGAGACGCTGGGTATATTATTAGCCTTTGTGGCGGGTTTCTTTATCTACATCGGCGCAAGTGATTTTATTCCGGACAGCCATAAAAAATCTCCCGGGCTGTTAACTTCGGTATTGACCGTCGTTGGTTTCGCGGTAATTTATTGTGCGGTAAATTTTTCCGGGATATGATCTGCGGATCAAAACTGCTGGCCGGCGGGTACCCTGATGCCATCTATTACGGGGGTCTCTCATTTCGCTTTACCTGAGCTAAGCGCATTTCGCATCATGGGATAGCAGCGGCATCCTGCGAAGCAGATACAGCGAATAGCCCGGCCCGAAGGGGATGCCATAATCGGTATTTGATAGGAAAAGATTTGACATCGATTAAAGCAATCTTTAAATTTACTCAACGGATATGGATTTTGAAATTAAAGGCGATGGGACTAATTTCTTATTTATTGAAACTTTTCAAGTTTAAACCCGGCTGGAACGGCACGCCGGAAATTTTCCTGGCGATGGTCGTGGAAATGCAGTCGCAAAACAACCCGGAGTATGCGGTACATGAGGTGCTGCAATGGGGAGAAGTAATGCAAAAGGTGATCAAGGTTAATTTTAAACCATTCAAAGATTTCCCGGACCTGCTTCAAAACGGGGTTCCGGACTTCTCGATGGTCGAAAAATTACGGGGAAAACTCGCGGAAGTTAAGCAAAGGACGACCTTAAAGAAGGCCATTTATGGAGAACATGCAGATCTGGGCGACGATGATGTAATGAAAAGTAATTCAGCAGGCGCTGTTTTCGCCAGGAATATGGTTAAGGATCTATCCGACTACATACAATTTCCCGAGGATGATCAGCACGTCATTGATAAGCTCAAAAGGGACGAATAGCGTTAGTCGAATTGCAATTCATAGCCACTTCTAAGAAATACTTTCCTAATTTCGCGACATGACAGATCAGGAGTTGACCGTATACTTTGAAACCGCAACGTTGCCCGAAACGCTTAGAATTAACCGGGCAATTACTCAATTTAGTGTAAAAGAGGCGGTAAGCCGAAACCTGGATGCGATGCGTAGCGACCCCAAAAACATGCATGCCAGGCACAGACTGACGGAGATCAGGAATGCGCTGGAACATCCTTACAACGGGCCTGAAATCCCAAAAGTTTAATCTTTTTAATTATCGGACAAAGTGCCGGCATCGGGAATTATACGGAGGCGGAATTTTTAAAGCATTGAAAGACGGTGTCGTACCGGATAGAAAGTTAAAGGTACCCATGCCTAAATTTGACCTGCTATGTATAGCGAGATTAACGCGATTTACGCTTACCTGAATCGGTCAGGCCAAATCCCAATAAAGTTAAGAAGATGTTAGGAAAGGGGATCTCGACGAACTGTATCAGACCGGCGGCAATTCGGATTTAATGCAGTATCTCCAGCCCGCTTGTGATCACGTGACTCATTTTTCCTTTGTCCGGGTACATACGCCGGGTAACAAACAGGCCATTCCACAAGTTGATCAGCTGCAAGGGTGTTGACCATTTGCTTATTCAGATTAAGATAACCGGCAGTTATTTTTTCTGTATAAATAAAGTGATTGCTTTGTGTTGTATCGTTTATGAAATTACCATTATTTAGTACTTGTGCCTGCAGGTTATTGTCGGTTTTTACATTGCTGTATTTAATCCCGACTTCCAGTTTTTAAAGTTTTATCTAAAGGTTTTACATAATCAATTTTTGCTGTACGAATATCAATGTTTGATGGAGTGCTGTTATTTAGCACTTGTTCGGGATGTTGTGTGCCGCCATCAGCCAAAAGAAAGTCATTGTCAATCTGAACCATAAAGAAGGAAATCTAAATGTATTTGGAACTTTTAGCCATAGCGCATCACCGTTTGCAGGCTGCTGCTTCCCTTATGCATTCTCAACTCGGGAACTATAATAGTATAGGCCACGTCAGCGACGTAAAATGGTTTGCTTAAGTCTTTACTATATCCCACGCTGGTCGCTTTTACCAGGTAATTACCGGGTTTAACATTCTCAAAAAAATATAAACCGCTTTCATTGCTTAACGTGCCTTTAACAAAAGTTGAATCAGGCACGCGCAATAAACTAACCGAGGCGTAGTCAACGGGCTTATTTTGATCATTGGTTAATGAGCCTGAAATTTTGACAGCTGAATGAGTATCTTGCGCATATGCAACCAACGAGTAAGCAAATATAAAAAATAAAGTATAGGATGTTTTTAACATAAATTAGTTATGTACCTGTAAAAAATGATAAGATAAAAACAGTCAGTGATTTTATTGATGTTAAATAAAATGCTGGTATAAAAAGTGCGTATTTATCCATGGCTTGCGAACAAAAGAACTGTAGAAAAATATGCTAAGCTATTTTATGGATGCTATTGCTGCTTCGATAGTCTCCTTTTTTCAAATGCTTTTGCAGTTTAAGATTCGTACTGTCTTTTTTTGATAAAGAGTTATATTCTCAGCTTTAGCGAGTTCAAATAGTTAGTTGTTTGAAATAATAAGCTTAAAAATAATACCTATAGTTTTAAGGATGTATTTCTTAATTTCAGATTTAATTAATTTGATCCTTTTACCCTCTCTTTTAAATCGTCAGCCCCGCTTTCGTGTTGGATGGTCTTTAACTTATTGCTTCCAAAGTTATAGGTGAAGGTCAATCGGATAATCCTGCTTTCCAGTTTTTGATTAATGTTAATATTATCTGTCTGGTAATTACTGGATACGCGATCACGATTGGTATTGAATATATCGCTTACCGAAAATTTAACATTGGCTTTGCTGTTATCAAAAGAATGATTCATACCAATGTCATTTGAATAATGAGGTCTAACGCTATAAATACCATACGTTAATGCCGACTCATAAATGCTTATTAATTCGGCTTTATAGCCTTTAGCAATATCGAAGATTTGTGTAGTATTAAATAAATAAGAAAGTTGACCTCTGTTTAAAGTGCCCCCCAAAAGTGAATCAGATTTAAAACCTGTATAAAATACCGTTGCGCTGATGTTACCGGTCCACCATTTCGAAATTGTATAAGGAGAATTTGCATTAAGGTCATAATAGTTTTGTTGTTGAAGATTAACTTTAGTTTGGTCGGTAATATTACTTTCAGCATCAGTTAACAGCACCGCTGTAATCGCATCATTGGTGCGACTATAGCCAAGGCTCAAGTTAATTATCTTATCAAAGGTATAGTTAAGTTCAAATTTATTGGTGTATTGGGGATTTAAAAATGGATTGCCTTTGGTATAAGTGTATTGATCGATGTAGTAGATGAATGGGTTCAGGTCATCGTAACCAGGCCTGTCGATGCGGCGGCTATAAGAAAAACTAATTTGATTTTGATCATTCAAAGTATGATTAATAACAACGTTTGGAAATAAATCAAGATAATGGCGGATAACTTCTTGATTTGTATTGATAAGATCACCGGAAGAGTTGGTGTATTCAGCACGAAGGCCAGCTTGAATAGTTGTGTTTTTATAAGTTTTGGATAAATTTATGTAACCGGCGTCAATCTTTTCGTCGTAAATAAAACGATTGGTTAACGTGGCGTCATTCTCATAGCTGCCATTTACTTGTTGTTGTGCCTCAAGGTTATTGTCAGTTTTGACATCGCTGAACTTTACACCAGTTTCCAGTTTTAATATGTTGTTAATGGACAGCATGTAATCAGCTTTTGCTGTACGGATGTCGATGACCGAAGGTGTTTGCTCCTTTAAAAAGGCTGGTGATATTATACTGCTACCATCAGGCAGGTAAAAGTAAGTATTGTATTGGGAATTGGAGTTATTGTTAAACCGGGAATAATCAAGGTCTACATTTAACTGCTGTCCATTGGTATCCAGTTTTATCCTATCGTTAAGGTTGAGTGCAAAGTTTTTATTGGTTTGGTTAATTTCTGATAAGGTGTTTTGATAACTGCTGGTAACATTTGGCTGGCTTCCGATATAGGTTAAGTCATTACTTGGATCCTTTTCATTATTAAAATAGCCGTTTATTATAAAACCAATGGTGTTTTGAGCGGTTAGATCATAATCTGCCCCAAGCCGATAGCTGTTGTTATGATCAATCGGTATTACAGACGATAACTGATTAAAATAGGTTTTAACGCCGGTTGAGTCCGTTACAATACGTTTAAGATTGGCGTTGATTTGACTTTTGTTGTCATCATGACTGAATGTACTGAAAACGTTCAGACGCCCTTCTTCATGATTCAGCGTTAGCGTATTCCTGTCTTTACCGTAATTTCCATAACCGGCACCAAGTGTTATGCTGCCATTTGTTCCTGTTTTCTTATTGGTTTTAAGCTGAATGTTGATAATGCCTGAGCTTCCGGCGGCATCATATTTTGAAGAAGGATTAGTCAGCAACTCAATGGAATGAATAGTACTACCATCGGTTGACCGCAGTAATGTGGTAAGTTGCTCCGCTGACAAGTAGGTCAATTTGTCGTTTATCATTACAGTGACCCCTTGTTTTCCATTCAAACTTATATTGCCGTTTTGGTCAATTGTAACTCCCGGTGCTCTTGCTAATATTTCCAAAGCAGAATTGCCGGCAGCCAAAACGCTGTTTTCCACATTCAATACTGTTCGGTCCGATTTTCTTTCAATAACTGGCTTTGCAGCAGTAATGGTTACCGTGCCCAAAGTCTTGCTCGAGGTTTGAAGTTTTAAAACAGGGATAGTAAAATTTGCTGAACTATCTGCTACCCCAAAAATATGGCTAATGACGTCGTCATATCCAATTTCAGTTGCTTTAACTATATAACTTCCAGGAAGGATATGATCAAAGATGTAAGCGCCTGTTTCCATGCTCAATGTTCCCTTAACAATGGAGGAATCTTTAGCACGCAATAAACTAACAGTAGCATAATCCATTGGTTTGTTTTTTTCATCGGATAACGAGCCGAAAATTTTTATACCAGAAATCGGATTTTGTGCGTATAATTCAGGGGATGAGAAAATAAACAGTAAAAGAAGTATGGTGTTTTTAATAATGCTTGTTTTCATAATTGCTATAAATCGAGGTAGGGCTATGCCGTTACAAGACTTATTTTCTTTATTTAAATGGGTTGATTAATGATGTTGGCTTGGCGGTTAGTCGCTTAGTTATTTCTTATTTCGAAAAGTGTTCGATTTTTTGTTCTCATCTCATTTTTATCTGGTGCCACAAACATACCCTGGACTTATGTAAATGAAAGTTAAGCTAAGTTAAATAGAGTTAAATCGTATAGTCTATAAATGAGCTCCAACATTTTTTAAGACATTTGTTGCATGAAATTTTTGAAATCCAGATTTGCTTATCCGCTTGCTGCTTTTTGCTTAGTTATAAGCACTTTCCTGCAAGTGATCTGGTTATTCCAAATTTTTAATGCACAGCAAATAAAGCTCAAAGAGGATTTGGATATGGGAATGGGAAACGCAGCGAAACATGCCATTTATGCTAGTCTGATCGAAGAAACTAATCCCTTAAGCAAGTACAAGGAGTTTTTTTTATCCCCTGAATGGCTAAACCTGAAGCTCGCTTTGGATAATGCTGGAGCGAAAGGGCTGACAAAAATATTTTCTTACGACGTTAGTGAGGACAGCGCGATGATATCTCTTACGCTCCAATTTAACCACAAATTGCAGATTAAGGACAAGAAAAATAACCCTGACAATTTTCCTATCACTCCCAAGATGCAATCTTATGCGGCTTATTCCCTAAAGTATATGAATCACGCTGTAGATTCTATGCTGTATTCATTTCATATATACAGTCTTCATTATTATCGGATTTATCATTATAGCAACAATCTATTGGTCAGTTCTACTTATCCGTCAAAAGCAGATAAACTTTCTTATTACAGCGGTCTTTATTCATATAACTTGCAACATTTGCGTAAATATCAACTTTTGGTACCCAGCCTGGCGGGAGCGGTATTATACCGGATGCGGTTTTATCTGATTTCTTCATCACTAATGATTCTGCTTACAAGTGCTACATTTTATTTTATTTTAAAATTGCTAAAAAGTCAGCTTTTATATGCAAATGCGAGAATTGCTTTTACAAGTAATATGACACATGAACTTAAAACCCCTGTAGCTACTGTTGCTTTGGCCCTTGAATCAATTGTTAAATATAAACTTACCGACGAACCGGTGAAGCTAAATGACTATTTGGAAATTAGTCAACATGAACTTCAGCGATTAAATCTGATGATTGACAAAGTGCTTAATCTTGATCAAACCGAACATGGTGAATTACCTTTAATCGAAGAGCTGTATGATGTACAAACCGGTATTGACCAGGTTATATCATCCTTGCAGCTACAGCTCAGGCAAAACGGTTCAGATGTTAGTTTTGAAGCGTCTGAAATACCATGTTTTGTAAATGGCGATCCGGTACACCTGACTAATGTTTTTTATAATTTGATTGAAAATGCATTAAAATATGGAGGGAGAGGGGTTAAGTTATTCGTCAGGTGTAAATGTGTTCAGGATAGAATCATCATTAGTTTTAAAGATAATGGTCCAGGCATTGCGCTAATTTATCAAAAAAGAATATTTGAGCGTTTTTTCCGTGTTCAGAATAATGAAAATATTCATAATGTTAAAGGGACTGGCCTGGGCCTTTACTATGTGCAACAAATAGTTTTAAAACACAATGGCACAATTTCTCTTAAAAGCGATTTAAACAAAGGAAGTGACTTTATAATTAACTTACCTGCAGCAACATGAGTTACAAAGTTTTGTATATTGAAGATGAACCCTTTTTAGCCCGTATTGTCAGCGACGGATTAAAAAGTAGCAACTATGAGGTCACCTGGGTAGATGACGGCGGCCAGGTGCTTAAAGCATTTGATTCGCTTGAACCTGATTTATGTATCCTTGACATTATGTTGCCTTCAAAAGACGGATATTCCATAGCTGAAGAAATTAGAGCGAAAAGCCCGGATATGCCAATAATATTTTTGAGTGCAAAATCCCTGACTGAGGATATTGTGAAGGGATTTAAAAGCGGTGGAAATGACTATTTAAAAAAGCCTTTTAGCATGGATGAATTATTGGTCAGGATGGAGGCTCTGCTGTTCAGGTATAAAAAAAAGCCTGCGACAAATGTTATAACTGAACTTTTTAATTTCAGCACTTGTTCTCTGGATACCATCCATCAGGTATTGAAAACAACAACCGGACAGCATCATTTGTCATTTAAGGAGACGGCATTGCTGGAGATGCTGATTCTAAATCAAAATAAAGTATTAGAAAGAAAAACTGTTCTTCTTAAAATATGGGGAGATGATAGTTTTTACAACACCAGAAGCATGGACGTATTTATGACACACATTCGCAAACTCCTAAAAGATGAACAAGGTATTAAAATTATTAACGTTCGGAACGTCGGATATAAAATGACGTTTTGATTGGAAGACATTAAATACAATGTTATAACAAAAACAATACAGCATGATGCAGCACTTAATTATTTCTTAACATAATACTGCCAAGGCCGTTTTATCTTTGTCAATAAATAAAACTCAAGATTTTTAGTATGATCATATGGATATCTACAGATAATTTCTAAAAGTGGCTTAAATATAATGGCATTGTATTATCAATGTCATACTATCTTTAATACAATGACTTAATTATGATGTTCTGTCCATTATGAGGTAAATTATAGAGAATCAAACAAAAAAGATATTGACGCAGAAATCCGATATAATTGTTAGGTAATGTTTATTGACCTTTATACTGTTTAATTATAGCTTTCAAGTCTAAAAAGATAAGACTCAATGAATCCTTTTAATACAAACGAATCAAACATTGAACAGTTTATTGACCAGTGCATAAAGCGAGACCGCAATGCTCAGAAAGACTTGTATAAGTATTTCTATGGGTTTGCAATAAGCATTTGCCTTCGTTATTCAAGTAATAGTCATGAGGGAACCCAAATCATAAATAAAGGATTTTGGAAAGTTTTTATCAATTTGTACAAATATAATCGTCAATACCCATTTAGGCTTTGGTTAAAAAAAATTATGATTTGTACATCAATTAATCATTATCGTAGTAACTTAAAAATAACAGAATTTGATGACTCTTTCGATGTTAAAGCATCTATAAAAGATATAAATTTAGAAAGAGAATTAAATTACCACGAATTATTAATAATGGTTCAAAAGCTGTCACCAGCGTGTCGTATGGTATTCAACCTTCATGTTGTTGATGGCTATTCACATGACGATATATCGAAAATGCTAGCTATAGATATCGCCACATCTAAATCTATTTTGTCCAGCGCGCGGATTAAATTAACCAACCAAATGGTTATATTTTAAACCAACTTGTAGCGGAAATAATATTGGCAATTAAAGAGTGTTAGTATAAACGTTTATAGATACCACACAATGATGTGTTATTCTTAAAAAAATACTGAATAAACCACTGATGAACATATTAAAAATAAGAATAACTTAGTGAGAGTTCTTTAGGGCGGTTGCCATAGCGATATTTACACTAATTCCTTGCTTGAACTAATCTTGATTGGCTTTACTACATTGCAATTTCGTAAATAGCTAATCAATCAATTTATAGCCAAAACCACGAACATTTAAGATTTGCAACGATGGATCCGCCACCAAATACTTGCGAAGCCGGGTGATATAAACATCCATGCTTCGCGCATTAAATGAATTATCATCGCCCCAGATTTTTAGTAATGCCGTTTTGCGGTCAAGCAAATTGTTTTTATTGCTGATCAGCAATTGAAGCAAATCGGCTTCCCGCTGGGAAAGGCTGATTACTATTTTATTACTTATGAGTTCCAATCGCTGATAATCAAACTGAAGTTGACCTACACTATCAATCTTATCTGTAAAAGAAGAACGATCACCAGGTTCCTGAAAACCTTTCCTGCGATTTAAACTTTTCAACCGCAATATTAATTCCTCCATACTAAAAGGTTTTTTCATGTAATCATCTGCACCTGTTTCAAACCCTTTAATAACATCTGCCGTTTGTGTTTTGGCAGTCAAAAAGATAATTGGAACTAATTGATCCACTCTACGGATGTCTTCCACCAATGAGTACCCATCCTTACGTGGCATCATTACGTCTACGACACATACATCAGGCTTGCTTTCGTTAAAAAAGCTCCAACCCTCTACACCATTTGCAGCAATGGTTAGTTCAAAACCTCTGGCATCCAGAGTTTCTTTAACTACCGCAGCTAAAACGGCTTCATCTTCTACTAACAACACTTTAATCTTATTCATTTTAAGGGAATTGAATGGTGAAAATAGTGCCGGAGTTTAATTTGCTTTTAACAGATATAACTCCATTTAAACTTGTCACTAATTGTTTAACATAACTTAAGCCAAGTCCATAGCCTTTAACCTCATGCAAATTACCCGATGGGACCCGGTAAAATTTATCAAAGATAAATGGTAAATACTGATGATCTATACCCCTGCCATTATCCTGTATATTTAATTGCCAGCCTTTTTCAAAGGATTCGACGGTTATAGATACTTTAATATGTTCACCACCGTATTTGATGGCATTATCCACCAGGTTAGAAATGATCGTGTCTATTATATAGCTATCAGTTAAAAATGCTTTTAAATCCGTGTTGTTAAAAAAATCAATTGTCGCACCTGTATCCAGAATGAACCTTTCCATAACCACCATGATAACTTCATTGATATCGATCCAATTCGGTTTGGCAAGTTTGTCGCCGCTCTCATACCTGGTAATATCTAAAATACGATCAACATTATGATCCAGTTTATCCAAAATATCTGTATTGATTTTCAGATATCGATCTGCTTTTTCGGGTTCATAAATACCACCGTATTTAAACAGCGCTTCATGCGTTGATTTCAAAATTGAGATTGGGGTACGGAGTTCGTGCGTTATATTGCTTATAAAATCATTTTTAATATGATCCAATTGCATCTGCCGCCGGATGATTATCCACATATAGCAGAGACTGCCCGCCGAAAGCATGATGAGGATGAAGGAAATAATAGATGGCAAGATGTTTTGGATAAGAAGAATCTGATTTACATTACTAAACCTTGCTTCAATAATTGGGCTATTTTTAGAATAGCTTATATAAGCCGCTATCTTACCCAGAGGAAGTTTTTGCTGAGGTTTTAAAATCACTAAAGTAAAAGGTAATTCAATATTATTTCTATTCAATTCGCTTTTGAAAATATTTTTTAATTTATTTAACCGAATTGAATTTGTCAGGGTAGCCGACATAAACTGGGCTCCTGCCAGAATTACTTTAACTGAATGTAGGCTAGCCGGATTTACCTGTACCTGCTGGATTTTTACTAAGGATGGCAAACGTTTAATATTTCCATAAATTAACTTTAAACGCTTATCAGTATCCCCCGGTGTGGTTTCTAAAACAGATACATACGGGAAAGGATATTCTAATGTGGCGGGAAGTTGACTTTGTTGTATCTGATAGTTATCAATACTTTTTTGAAGCGCATCTGCCAATTGTTTGCTAAGGTTTTGCTCAGCGGTTTTATAGTTATTATACACCCAATAACATTGGAATAGGATGATGCCACCGGCAGTAAGCGCAGCAATAAGGAGTAAAAAGGTAAGTCTCTTTTTCATGCCGGTGGCGTCATTTATTAATTTAATCAAAGATAAGTTATTTGTTACCGCTTACAGATTTGCGTTGATTGCAGGCGACAAGACATTTTTAATATCGGGATTTATATTGGAAGCAAATGTGATTATACCTTTTTTATCGAAAACCAGGCTGGTTGGCCAGCCGCTAACCATATATTGCTGATCAATTGCTTTAGAGCCTGGCAGTATGGTATACATAAATTCATATGCCTGAAGGAATGACTGAACCTTAGCTGCATCGTCAAAAGTTAGCGCTAAAAAAACTACTTTATCAAGTGTGTACATTTTAGCCAGTTCATTTAGTTGTGGCATTTCCTCCAAACATGGCGGGCAGGAGGTGTACCAGAAATTAAGTACGACAACTTTACCCCTGAGCGCGGATAATGACCATTTCTTTCCATGCTATCTGTTAGATAAAAATCAGGGGCGGGCTTATTAACCACCGCCTTTACAACCAGTTCATCTTTGGTATTTTTTTCATCCATTTGCTTCATATCGGAATCAGTTAACTTAATCAGGTGTAAAATGCCCTTTGTCTTATCCGTTGATAAATGTCCAATAAACAGTGCGCCATTCCACGCTTTCCTTACCCTGTCGATTTTATCTTGTGAGATTAAAGAGCCATCCGGCATCATATAAGTAGTAGCCGGGAGTTTGATGGATGAGGAATCTTTTGGAACAGTGGAATTGCCGGAAGTGCTCTGCGCTTTAACGCTGATGCTGCAAATGCATAAAGCAGCCATAAAAATGTAAGCCTTCATTTGAGATTTTAATTTTTAGTTACATGAACTTAATTAATTGTTGAAATGGTATATCTATTAATAAGGGTATTTGCCTTTTCTATTAACCAGCATGGCCTGTATGATAAATGTGCTTTAATTATTTAATGGCAGCTGTTGATTTTTTATGGAGCAAAGCTATAGGTAACTGTTCAGACTTGTGTTAATGGCTCTTTAAAAAGTGTTAATTAATGTTAATTCGCGACAATTATACAGATATGTATCTATAACGGCATTTTAACACTAGTTAACAATAGATTTTAATCTGTTAACACTTTTTTAAAGTGGGAGGACTAACTTCACCGGATCACAATATTCAGATAAATGAAAAAATATTCTCTTATTTTACTGATCTGCGTTATGATCAGTACCGTCGCATATTTATCCACCGGAGCCCTTTGTAAACCTATTAATAAAATAAACCCAAGGCCGGGATTCTGGGGTACCACCGAACGTCTTACAAATAAAGACGACAGCGAACTGTTAAATAAACCGGCGCCTGAATTTGAATTGGTTGGCCTAGACGGTAAAATTTATTCCCTTAAAGACTTCAAAGGGAAAATAGTTGTATTAAATTTTTGGTTTATTGCCTGTAAGCCTTGTGTTAATGAAATGCCGGTATTAAATGAGATTAAAAATATTTATGAACCTAAAAAAGTAATTTTCCTTGCATTATCATTGGACAGTAAAGAGGCTGTCAATTCATTTTTAAAGAATCATCAATTTTATTATACGCTGCTTCCTGGTGCATCCGAGGAGCATAAAAAATATAAGTTAAATGCCTATCCGGTATCTATGGTGATCGATGCAAAGGGAATTATTTCCTTCGTTCAAATCGGTGGGCCAAATATTGGTAAAAACCTCACGATCGCCATTGAAGCGGCGCTAAAAAGCACATAGGGCTACACATGCAATATCATAAAGCATTAGATTTTCCGTTTCATCCTAATGTTTATCAATTTAGAAAATGTAACATTTTTACCATAGTTAATCATTCGTATATGAAAAGTCGTTTTTTTTAGACTTATTAGCTTTTCAAATTCTAAGGAATAAATTCTTCACAACACAATTAATAATTTTATGCAACGCCAAAATTTTCTACGACTAATTATTTCATCAATTCTTTTGTTTATTTGCTTAATGTCGGTTTGCTTTAATAGCATGGCACAGACAACTGGTAAAATAGATTCTTCGCGCCAGGTAACTCAAATCCTTCATACCTATGGACTCAATCCGGCCAGCCCATTTATAAGCCGTGTACGTGAAACGCCTGACAGCGTACTCAATATGTTTAGGGATGCTGGTATGTCCCCTAAAAACCATGTACTTACTGAAGAAGAACGTCTTACAGTTGAAAAAGCATTTGCAGCTCTTCCCCCTTTGCATCAACGCGTATTAAAAGAACATTTGCGGAGCATCACCTTCCTTGATAATATGCCTAACACGGCACTGACTTCAACGGTGAACGGTAAGGATTCCTACCGGCTTTACGACATCACGGTGCGGGCCGAAATATTACATCAAAATGCTTCGGAATGGCTGACCGGAAAAGAACGGGGCTGTTTTAAAACCCAGGGTTCATCTTTAAGCATATCCGTAGAGGCCGGAACACTGGATGCAATCGTTTATGTTTTGATGCATGAAGGGACGCATGTCGTTGACGGAGCGCTTAGCCTGTTACCAGTGAATGAACCTGGCCGGAAACTTTCTGAAAGTTCAACTGCCAATTCTTTCATCCGCGGCGTTTGGAACGAACCCACAATTTTCGCAAAACCATACCGGAATACAATGCTGGATAGCACCAGATTCCGACAAGGCGGCAAGGTGCTTTCAATTAATCGGGCCGAGGCTGTTTATAAGGCACTCGAGAAAACCCCGTTCGCGTCTCTTTATGGTACCAGCAGCCAACATGAGGATCTTGCCGAATACCTTACGATTTATCATTTTACACAAAAACTACAACTGCCTTTCAGGATCATTATTCATGACAAAGAAAAGGAAGTATTCGTGTACGAACCGATGAAATCAAAATTGGGAAAAAGCCGGATTAAATGTATGAAGATTTTTTACTCGCAGAACGAACACGGATTTAGTGGCGTATAGTTAATGCATTTCGCTATCTAAAATATTATATAACCACAAAGCAAAGTTTGTAATAAATGTAACATATCCTTTATTATAAGCTTTGCTTTAAATAATCGCAATTTTCTATCCGTTGATTAAGTGTTATTCTTTCCTTATACATTTTTATATTAAAAAAAAGAATAGTCATTAAAAGGTAAAGAGTAATGAAAAATAATGGTATCTAGCTATAAGTAGGTAGATTTGTATTGTTAATAAATTTTTAATGAGAAATAATACAACAAGAGATGCAATTATTGAACTGGGAAGAAGCTATATGCAGACTATCGGTTATCACTCATTTACCTATAAACAAATTGCCATTGAATTGGGTATCAAAAATTCTTCCATTCATCATTATTTCCCGTTTAAGGAGGATTTAGCCTTAGCAGTAATCGAAAAAGATAAGCATGATTTTAAGTTCATGGTTGAAAGTATAAAAGCTGAATCTCCGACGGCAAGGGCAGAGGCACTGTTGAATAATTACACCCAGTATTTTAAAGATGGTCAGAAGCTGTGCGTAATAAGCACTTTCGGAACATCATTTAACGATATTTCTAAAAACATTCAAAGATCGGCAAGTGAATACATAGCGCTGGTTATAAAATGGCTCACAGATATTTTTAAAGAGGGTCTGGAATCTAATGAGTTTTCATTTAAAGATAGCCCGGAAGATATGACGGCCATATGGGTATCGGCATTACCAGGATCTTTGTCAGTAGGCAGGATGCATGGTGTTGACTACTTTGATCAGATCATTAGCCGTTTAAAAAAATCATTAAAAGAAGCATAAAAAAATTTGCAATTAATATCTACCTACATGTAGATAGTTACTAAATATATTAATTATTAAAAACATGAAAAAAATCATCGTAACAGGCAGTGGCAGTGGATTTGGCTTATTGACCGTAAAGACATTGGCAAAACAAGGACACACCGTTTACGCAACTATGCGTAATACCAATTCAAGAAATGAAGATAATGCGAAAAGCATTAAACAATGGGCAGAAGAAAATAATGCAGACGTCCGTATCGTAGAACTGGATGTAACTAGTGACACTTCTGTCAACAGCGCTATTAAAAAAATAGCAGAGGATGCTGAAGGAACAATTGACGTGCTAATAAATAATGCCGGATTGTTTATTATGGGGCTTTCTGAATCTTTGAGCAATAAACAAGTTGACCAGTTATTTCAGGTTAATGTGTTGGGCGCAGATCGAATGATTAAAGCTGTGCTTCCATATATGCATGCTCAAAAATCTGGTTTGTTAATCCAAATTTCTTCTGGACTGTCCCGGCTACATCTACCGTACCTTGGCGCTTATACTGCAGCAAAAGTAGCTATTGATGCATTAGCAGAAATCTATCACTATGAATTACTAAAAAGTGGGATTGAATCCATTGTTGTTCAACCGGGAGCTTATCCCACAACAGATATTTTCTCAAACCAGCTATTGCCTGAAAATGAAGCAGCGGTAAAAGGATATGGAGAGTACGGTGAAAAAATAAAACAGGGAATAGGCTATTTATTCGCTGCAACACCAGAAAGTCCCGATCCTCAAGACGTGGCTGATCTTTTAGCTGAAATCGTTAATACGCCGCGTGGAGAGAGAAAACAATGGACTGCAATAGGCATCGGGGCTGGACAACCGGCTGTTGACGGAATTAATGAATCTATCGGGGAATTTAGTAAAAGTGTACAAAACGCATTGGGAATTATTTAATCAATGTACGGTATAGGAGCAGCTCTTTAATTCTGAACTGCTTCTTTGGAATCTCACACCCAAAAACTATAAAAATCATAACATGTCAAACACACACATTACTGCAATCAACCAGTTTATTGAAGCAGGAGGTATAAGCTTTGTTTACCGCAGGTTTGGAAAAGCTAAGGGTACGCCTATTATATTGTTGGGGCATTTCAGGGCCAACATGGAGAATTGGGACCCTGCTGTGACCGACGGGCTGGCAGCAGACCGGGAAGTTATCCTATTTTCTAACACTGGAATTGGTTTAACCAACGGAGAAACACCGGATACGGTAAAACAAATGGCGAATGACGCCATCCTGTTTATTGAGGCACTTGGATTCCAACAGGTAGACCTTTTGGGATTCTCTCTTGGTGGCTTTGTGGCTCAACAAATCACAATTGACCGGCCTGACCTGGTCAGAAAACTTGTCTTGGCTGGAACGGGTCCAGAGGGTGGCAAGGATATGCAAGAATATATACCTGAAGTAACTGTAGCGGCAACTAACGAAAAGCCTGCCCTTGAGGACTTTCTTTTGCTCTTCTTTTCACCGAGTGAAGCAGGTCAAAATGCCGGAAACGCGTTTTGGGAACGCAGGCATCTGCGTAATACCAATATCGAACCGGCGAGTTCGATGCAGGTAATGGCTGCACAAGCTAATGCGATAGGAAAATGGGGAATACCGGCTAAGTTTTACCCAAAGTTAAACCAGATTGAACAACCTGTACTGATCGCAAACGGAAACAATGATATCATGGTACCTACCATTAATTCTTATATCATGTTCCAAAATATCAAAAACAGCAAACTTATTCTTTACCCGGATTCGGGACATGGATTTCTTTTTCAATATCCACAGGAATTTGTAGCTGATACGAATGCTTTTTTACTTAACTCCTAGTTTTTTTAATCATGAAATATCTTTTTTTAGCTATAATCCTTCTTTCGGTTATAAGCACCCAAACATCAGCTTTGGCACAGTCCAATTCAATAATAGTTGATTATCACCATACTGCACCAACAAAATTTATAGAAGCAAACGGAACCCGTTATGCTTACCGCGTGCTGGGTAAAAACAGCGGAATCCCGCTCGTACTTTTTCAGCACTTTACCGGAACAATGGATTATTGGGATCCGTTGGTTGTTAATGGACTTGCTCACAATTATCAGGTAATCCTATTTGATAATAAGGGAGTTGGGGCTACAAGCGGTAGTACGCCCGATAATATTCAGCAAATGGCCCTGGATGCCATTGACTTCATTAATGCACTTGGCTATGCCAAGGTAAATCTTTTAGGATTTTCAATGGGTGGATTTATTGCGCAGCAGGTCGCCTTAGATCAACCGCAATTGGTCAACAAAATAATATTAGCAGGGACCGGGCCACAGGGTAGTATAGGCTTGTCAGATATTGTTAAGCCATTAACTGAATCTGCTAAAATGTCTCCTGAAGATGTTAAACTCTTCCTTTTTTATTCACCATCGGCCCGTAGTAGGGCATTAGGGAAAGAATCTCTGGCAAGAATACACAAGCGCACAATTAACCGTGACCCTGAAGCAAGTAATGAATCAATTATGTTACAACTCAAATCAATTCTTGCCTGGGCGCAGCCGGATGCTGAAGCTTTAGAAAGGCTTAAAACATTAAATAAGCCGGTGCTGATTGTCAACGGCAATAATGACATATTGGTGCCTACTATCAATTCTTACAATATGTATCAGGCCTTCCCTGATGCAAGGCTAGTTTTGTACCCGGATGCAAATCACGGATCCATTTTCCAGTACCCTGCACTTTTTCTTAAAGAAGTTACGGCATTTCTGGCAGAAGGGTCCAAGAATTAATTTATCCGGTGCGTGTTTAGAAACGCACAAATTATTTTCTCAAAGATGGACGGTTAGAAATCCCGTCCATCTTATCTAAGATGGAGTTTAATTATTATCTCTATTCTTATTCTTAATCATTGGATAAAGGTTTTATTCAAATAAAATCAACAAGGAGCATAAATACTGAATTTCATGGAAATGATTATTCCAAATGTAAAGGACAGAAAACAGCGTGTTGCAACGCTCATCGCTTTTGCCTTAATACCCCTATCTGGTTTTGCAACCGATATATATATTCCATCCTTACCAAAAATGGGGGCCGTAATGCACGTAAGCGGTATACAGATAGAACTTACCCTGACATTTTTTCTGATCAGTTATGGTTTGTCACAGCTTTTTATCGGCAGCATATTAGACAGTTTCGGAAGGTACCGATTAAGTCTTGTAGCTTTAATGATATTTACAATGGCCAGCCTTGTCATTGCGCGAACACAAAATATTAACCTTATTTATCTGATGCGGGTAATTCATGGCATAACCGTAGCAGTGATTATCGTAGGCAAAAGAGCGTATTTTGTAGATGTTTATTATGGTGATCGGCTAAAACACATTTTAAGCCTATTCACAATCATATGGTCTACAGGACCTATTATCGCCCCATTTATAGGAGGATATTTGCAGAGTAAATTTGGATGGCAATCAAATTTTTATTTTTTAGCTTCATTTGCGGCAGTCTTTACTTTATTGGAATTTATTTTTGGAGGTGAGACCATTAAGAATTTTACAAAGTTCAATTTAAGGAACATTATATTAATTTATAAAAACATGATCACAACATTCAGCTTCACACTTGGCTTGATATTACTGGGTCTGTCCTTTTCAATGGTTATGGTATGTAATATGACGACTCCATTTATTATTGAGCATCATTTAAACTTATCGCCGGTAACTGCTGGTTATTGCGCTTTATTTCTCGGCCTTGCCTGGATGTCCGGCGGATTTATTGCTAAAGCGGCAATAAATCGTCCTTTTTATAAAAAATTAATAAACAATGTTGGCATTCAGCTGATGCTGATTACACTAATGATAGGCAGCCTCAGCTTAATTGCAAATATTTACACTTTATTAGGTTTCGCATTTGCAATTCATGTGACAGCAGGTTTTACATATACTACTTACTTCACTTACAGCATGGGCAAATTCCCCCAAAA
This sequence comes from Mucilaginibacter tundrae, assembly GCF_013408825.1. Taxonomy (GTDB): domain Bacteria; phylum Bacteroidota; class Bacteroidia; order Sphingobacteriales; family Sphingobacteriaceae; genus Mucilaginibacter. Next base: position 72,135 of record NZ_JACCBZ010000002.1, on the reverse strand, counting down.
TGCTGGAATTGCAGGTGGTTTAACTGGTGGTATAATGTATATTATCGTATCGTTTTTAAGCTATTATATTGTCTCCATTATTCCTGCTAAAGATGAAAAAAACCTTAGCTACAGCTATTTGATTTTAGTTTTATTGTCCGCTCTAATTATAGGATGCATTTATCTAATTAACTCAAAGAAGGCTGGAAAAATTAATCGATTTCTTACAGTCACTTTGTAATGGTAAATATGTATTCTTTAATAAGGCAACATTATTTGATATGTTGCAATAGATTTCAGAGGGAAGCAGCGCTTTAATAACTTGTATAATTAAAACTGTAGTGAAACTTGCTGTTTCAATTCTTAATAATATTCATCCGCTTAAATATAAAACTAAGGTATCGCTTAAAGTATATTTTTAATGCTTAGATATCGTTAGTCAACATTCAATGACAACACCATCGCCAATGATTAAGTCACATGTAATTAACCTTATAAAAAAGTCTTTTAATAAATGTATGATAAGGCCGCTGTATATCATCATAATATTAGTGCTTATCCAGTTATTTATAACTTTACTTACCAACGGCTTCGCTTTATCACAGGACGAAGCAATGTGGCACTATATAGGTCGAAACTGGTTTAGAAACGGACTTGTTCCCTATACTGGCGGGGTGGATAATAAATCTCCCGTTTTCTATGCGCTTTTTGGATTGTCCGATACATTTTTCGGCGTAAACTATTGGTTTCCGAGAGTATTGGGGACCGCCTGTGAAGCAGTTGGGATATACTATATATATAGAATAGCTTTAAAAATAGCTGATCTTAATGCAGCAATATTAGCTATGTCATTTTATGGTTTATCCATTATGTGGCACGGTGCAGACGGCAGATACACTTCTTATACCGAAACCTACGATGTGATGTTTACAATTATAGCCTTCTACATTTTTTTAAGTGCAAAAAGTAAAAAGGGATTTTTCGTTAGTGGCCTTTTAGCAATGATTGGATTGAGTTTTAGGCTTTCAGCCGGATTTGGCATTTTAATTTTATTGGGGCTTTCTCTATATAAAAAGAAAGAATATACACTTACGTTTTGCATTGGATTAATTTCGGGGGCAATTTTATTAATAGGATTAATATTTTATGCAGGTATAAATCTTCATGATACCTATATGTATATGTTGGCTGATAATTTTGGAGCAGGAAGCACTACTGATCATACCTTTTTATGGCGCATGGAGCAGTTTTATAACATGTTTTTCTATTCCGAAATTATACTGTTTTACCCGTTAATATTTATTTACTTATTTATTAATAAAAAAGTAGACTGGCTGGTCTTATGGTCGATATTGGCTTTTATCGGGATTAATATCGTCGGAAATTATGCGAGAGTCGATCTGAAAGATCTGTTACCGTCTTTATCGCTTATTGCCGCGTTTGCTGTTGCACACTTGATTAAAACATATGACTTGTCAATGCGGCAAATCATGTTGATAACATGGGTATGCTTCCTGCCAAAATTATTGGAACCATTAGTGAATTTTAAGAAAATATTTACAGGCGAAGATCAAAAAAACGAAAAATATGGCCACGAGCCATATGTATTACCCGATGAAAGTGCCGGCAGGCAGCTCGGATTTTGGATAAAAGCAAATACTAACGCTACGCAAAAAATATTCGTCGCTGGTTATGGATCGCAGGTACAGGCATATTCCGAAAGAATATCACCAAGCATCTACTTTAATGTCACCCAAACCGCGGTCGCTAAAAAAAGATTTTATAACGATATGAAGAAAAACAAACCCGACATGATATTGGTGCCTGTGTTTTCTGAATATAAACAGTATGTCGATGCTGACCTTAGGTTGTATATTGATAGCCTGGTTGCAAAGGACTATCGTTATGAAACATGTATGTTCAATTACAGCATTTATAAAAGGAAAGTCATACAACAAGTGTTTTAAAAATGGAGCTCATTTATAGACCATACGATTTAACTCTATTTAACTTAGCTTAACTTTCAATTACATAAGTTCGGGGTATGTTTGTGCAGTCAGATAAAGATGAGGGTAAATATATAAATCTGCATTGAACAATCAGTTAAAGTTCATGGTATTATTACAATCAAAGAGACAATTTAAAATCAAGTATCGCATTTTAAGGCAACTATCGCCTTTGTATGTTGCTATGATTAGGTATACACGCAAATATATTTATAGTGAATAAAATTAAAATTATCGCACTGCTCGCAGTTACCTGGTTCAGTGCTTGTAAAAATCCGTTGGGCCAGTCAACAGCGCGAATCGATCTTAAAGCCTTTTTAAAGGATAGCACAACGAAAGTACAAAATGGTGGGGTCCAGGTTGTTTCTATTAATACGCCAAAAGGGAAATTTAATATTTGGACAAAAAAGATTGGAAACAATCCTAAAATCAAAGTGCTGCTGCTTAATGGTGGCCCTGGAGCTTCGCATGAATATTTTGAATGTATGGAAAGCTTTTTACCGGCTGAAGGCATTGAATTTATCTATTATGATCAGTTAGGCACCGGTAACTCTGACAATCCAAAGGACACTGCCATGTGGAGCCTGCCGCGCTATGTAGATGAGTTAGAGCAGGTGAGGCAGGCTCTTAAGTTAGATAAAAATAATTTTTACCTGCTTGGGCAATCTTGGGGAGGCATACTGGCAATGGAATATGCAATAAAGTACCAACAGCATATAAAAGGGCTTATCATTTCGAATATGATGTCAAGCTGTCCGGACTATGGTAAATATGCCAATGAGGTGCTCGCTAAACAGTTTGACCCAAAAGTTTTGGCACGAATTAGAGAACTTGAAGCTAAAGGCGATTATCAAAACCCCGAATATCTGAAGTTGCTGATACCCAATTATTATGAAAAGCATATATGTCGTTTTCCGTTTACCCGATGGCCCGAACCCTTTCTCCGGTCTTTTGCTAAATTAAATGAGTCACTATATGTTACGATGCAGGGGCCGAGCGAGTTTGGTATTGCAGGTAAATTAGCTCACTGGAACCGTAAAGCCGACCTGCCTGGCATTTCAGTTCCCACCTTAACTATCGGCGCAAAATATGATACGATGGATCCTGCTCATATGAAGTGGATGGCTACTCAGTTCCCCAATGGAAGCTTTCTGTATTGTCCTAATGGCAGCCACTTAGCCATGTATGATGATCAGCAAACTTATATGAACGGCTTAATTAAGTTTATAAAGGGGATAGATGCAGGTGAAAAGAAGGTGACATTATAATCACCCGATTTGATTGTTGAAGTTTTTATAAACATAAGACTGTATGTATTAAATGGCTGTGTCACAGCCATCGTTTGATATTATTATTGTTGATACTAATCTGTGCCGTTTACTTATAAGATTATATGATAAAAATTGAACAGTGATATTGTCAAAGACTAGCCAGGATGTATGTCATCAGAAAAAATAAATACAAGCATATTCAAAAAATTAAATAACTAAAATGAGAAAACTTCTTTTTCTTTTCGCAATATTATGGGGACAAAACCTTTATGCCCAGTCAACCCCTTTGCTATGGATCCAGCAACCTGCTTTATCTCCCGATGGCCAATGGATAGCATTTGAATTCAAAGGAAATCTTTATAAAGTTTCATCAGTTGGGGGAAACGCTACGCCTTTAACTATAAATGGGGCCTACAATGGCTATCCTGTCTGGAGCCATGACGGAAAAGAAATCGCTTTCGCTTCTGACCGTTTTGGAAATTTCGACGTATTTATCATGCCTGCCTCCGGTGGGGAAGCGCGGCGGCTTACCTTCAATTCAGCAAAAGACATTCCTTATGACTTTTCGCCTGATAACAGCCAGGTATATTATGGAACAGAAGCAGGTGATATATACACGTCCGTTCGTTTTCCCAGTCCCTCTTTATTTACCAAACTATTTCGTGTTTCAATAAATGGAGGTAGTAATATTATGATCAATTCAGCCGGAACGGAATATGTCCATTTTAACAAGGAAGGGACAATGTTTTTATTTCAGGACCGAAAAGGTTATGAAGATCCTTATCGCAAACACCATCAATCTGCAGTTACCCGTGACATATGGCTATTTGATCTTCAAACCAAAGCTTATAAGAAGTTATCCGATTATGCTGGAGAAGACCGGGAACCTGTTTGGGGCAATGGAAATGATTTTTATTACCTCAGCGAGCGAAACGGAGACCAAAACTTATATAAATCAAACATTGTCAACCCATCTGCGCTAACACAACTAACATTCTTTGAGAAGAATCCGGTTCGGAATCTATCCAGATCAGAGACGGGGACGATTGCCTTTACGCAGGGTGGAGAATTGTATACTTTACAGGAGGGGCAATCACTTAGAAAAATTAACATTGAACTGTCAGCTGACTTTAATAATAATGAAGTTAAAAATATTACCGTAAAGGATGGTGCCGGCCAAATAGCGGTTTCGCCTAATGGAAAAGAAATAGCTTATGTAATCCGCGGGGAAATATATGTGTCTTCTACCAATGGCGCGGGTACGAAAAGAATTACTAATACTCCTTATCAGGAAGGGATGCTTCAATTTAGCCCGGACGGGAGAGATTTGCTCTATTCAGTTGAACATGAGCAATCCTGGGATATTTATAAGGCATCAATTGTAAAGAAAAACGAACCTTATTTTTTTTCTGCAACAATTATTTCACAAACTCCTGTTATTGAATCGGCAAAGGATGAATTCGAGGGCAAATATTCGCCCGACGGAAAAAAGATAGCCTACCTGGAAGAAAGAAATATTTTAAAAGTTCGTAATCTTGATAATGGCTCGACAGTTACTGTATTACCCGAAGGTAATATATTTTCCTTTTTGGACGGCGATCAGGATTTTTGCTGGTCTCCTGACAGTAAGCATCTTCTCATCGCCTCATCCCTGGGACTTGAAAGCAGTGACAATGTCGTCCTTTTAAATGCTGATGGCAGTAAACCGGTGCAACTTACTCACAGTGGATTTAATATAAGTAATCCACAATGGACAATGGGAGGGCAGATGATCTATTTTAAATCCGGCAAACTTGGTTTAAAAAGCTCTCCTACAGGTCCAAAGCAAACCGATATATATGGCGTCTTTTTGAATAAAGCCAAGTTTGATCGTTTCCTGCTTAGTAAAAATGACCTTAAGCTATTTGACGAAATGAAACAAATTGACTCGTTAGCTAACGTTTCTAAAAAGATTTCGAAAAATGATAGTTTGAGCCATGAAAAACAGCAAATAGTTTTAGATTTTGATCATTTGGATGATAGAACACTGAGACTAAGTTTAAGCTCCGCGCAAATCGGCGATTTTAAAATGTCACCCGACGGAGAGAAATTATATTATCTGGCCAGATATGATAACCGCGTCGATTTATGGATGACCACTCCCCGAACCCACGATAATAAAAAGTTAACCCAACTCGACGCAGGCAGCGGATCCCTTGAAATAAGCCCTGATGGAAAAACATTGTATTTGGAAACAGATGGATATCTTTCTCAGATTGACACTGAAACCGGCAACAAGACGGCAATCAATATCAATTCAACTATGGAACTTCATAGTGAAGCGGAACGGGCGTATATATATGAACATATTGTTAAAGAAATACCTAAAAGGTTTTTTGATCCTAACCTTCAAGGCGTGGATTGGACTTATTATGGTAATTTTTACAGGAAATTTCTTCCCTACATCAATAATAATTATGATTTTAACGTCCTGATCAGTGAATTATTAGGTGAATTAAACTCCTCACATACCGGTGGCAGTTATTACCCAAGTTTCGATAACGGTGATCAAACCGCTACTTTGGGCCTGCTATTTGATCAAAAATATGAAGGTTCTGGCTTAAAAGTAATGGAGGTTCTACCAGGAGGACCATTTGATTTGGCTGATTCCAAAATGAAGAAAGGATTTATCATTGATGAAATCAACGGAACCTCGCTTACGACAGAAATCGATCCCGCAAAATTGCTAAATCACCAGCAAAGAATACAAACGTTAATTAATTTTCATGATCCCAAAACAAAGGCCACTTTTGAAGAAAGTATAAGGCCGATAAACAAAAATGAAGAAAACTCTCTTTTGTATAAGCGATGGACAAACTTAATGGAGCATTTAACTGATAGCCTATCAGGTGGTAAAATTGGATACGTTCATATTGCAGGAATGGATGAGGCTAATTACCGTTTAACTATAGATCAGGTTGAAGGCAGGAATTCAACAAAAAAAGCATTGATTATAGATACGAGATTTAATGCTGGTGGCAACCTGCATGAGCAGTTGATCGATTTATTTACTGAAAAAGTAACCCTACACGGAAGACCACAGGGTCACATCCTCAAACCCACTTCCCCTGAAGACGGATCTGCTAAACCTACTTGCTTACTTGTAAGCGAAGGTAATTATTCAGACGCATTTAATTTCCCATATGAATATAAGCGTTTGAAGATAGGAAAGTTAATCGGCATGCCTGTAGCAGGAACGGGAACAGGCGTTTTTTGGGAACGGCAAATAGATGAAACACTTGAAATAGGGCTTCCAATGATCAGCCTATCCTGGGCCGGGGAGACAAGCATAATGGAAAATCACCAACTGGAGCCAGATATAAAAATTCAAAACGATTATGAACAGATTTTAAATGGTCATGATCAACAACTGGAGGCAGCTATAAAGCAAATGCTCATAGAAATTAAATAAACAATAGTTATAACGATAGGTATATAGCACCTATCGTTAATCTTATACGTTATGCTTTTATTAAAATCCTACATTTTCACTCCGCTTTTTTAATCTAAGATATTATCGTTTTTAAAATGGAATAATTTTATCAAGTTACTATAGTGGATAAATTTTGCAAATGATAAATAAGATGAAAATCTCAAATACAGAGTTAAGGCAAAATAATGAGTTTGGATTGTTTTAAAAGGATTTGTGAGCTTTTTAACAAAGCAAATTGAGCTTTTTAATAAAGCGGGCAATGCCCGGCACACTTAACTTTGTATAACTAAATAAAAGAAAAATGAAAAAAGTTTGGTTTATTACAGGAAGTTCCAGAGGATTAGGACGAAGCGTCACTGAAGCTGCATTAGCAAGGGGAGAGCAGGTTGCAGCAACAGCAAGAAAGCCTGAAGAATTAAATGATCTTGTTGAAAAATATAAGGATCATATCCTGCCGTTAAAGTTGGATGTAACCGATAATGCAGAAATCATTAAAGCGATTTCGGGAACCATTGAGCATTTCGGAAGGATTGATGTATTGGTGAACAATGCAGGGTTTGGTGTAACAGGTGCAACTGAAGCATTTACAGAAGAACAGGTGCAAAGCCAACTGGAAACGAATCTTTACGCTCCTATAGCAATCACCAGGGCGATACTTCCGTACATGCGTAAACAACGTTCAGGCCGAATACTGCAAATCAGCTCCATAGGAGGTCGAATTGGTAATCCCGGACTTAGCATATATATGGCAGCAAAATTTGGTTTATCTGGCTTCAGCGAAGCCGTGGCAAAAGAAGTTGCTCCGCTCGGTATTTATATTACCAGTATTGAGCCGGGAGGTTTTCGTACCGACTGGGGAGGTGCATCCATGACCTATGCAGAACATGTGGGAGGTTATGATAAAACAGTTGATTCCATGGTCGACTATATTAAAAATCATTATACGCCTCTGGGCGACCCGGAAAAGGCGGCTAAAGTAATGATTGACTTAGCTGATGAGCCCAACCCACCAGTTCATTTAATTTTGGGCAGTGAGAGCGCCGGTATGCTAAAGCAATACTTTGCTGACAGGCAGGAAGAGTACGACAAATGGCTATCTGTCACACTGTCAACCGATCATAAGGAGGCCACTGAAGGTTTTAAATTCCACGATGGCCAGTCATTTGATATAAAATAAGTGCTTAAACAGAGAATCGTGCTTACTGCCGTATAACCGTTAAATTCTAATCATATTGCTTTGGAAAATAATAATGAACAGTCGCGTATTTTATATTCCTGCTTTTCGAATATAAATAAAGAAGGTGAACGTCTTATAAGGGATCATGTATTGAGTATTATACTTACTGGTAGTCAAATAGTTTACCTTGGTGATAAAACTTATGAGTTTAACGCCGGAGATATTCGGTTTTTCAGAAAAAATCAACTCTCAAAATTCATTAAGCTTAGCCTACCAGATGGTGAATTTAAATCGCTTACCGTCCAGATGGATAAGGAAACTTTGCAACAGTTTAGTATCAATCATAAACTGTATATGGATAGTAGTTATAAAGGTGAAAATTTATTACTGCTGCGTCCGAATGAACTGCTTAATAAATATTTTGATTCGTTATCCCCTTATATTGATGGGGCAGGATGTTCAAATGATATGCTTACTGAGCTTAAGGTTAACGAAGCTATAATGATACTTTTACAAACCAATCCCGAATTAAAAAATTTGCTTTTCGATTTTAGCGATCCAGGCAAGATTGATCTGGAAACATTTATGAACAGGAATTATAAATTCAATGCTAATATTAGTCAGTTTGCTTACCTGTCAGGTAGAAGCCTTGCTTCTTTCAAGCGTGATTTTGAACGCATTTTCAATAGTTCACCTAACCGCTGGATACAAAAACAACGCCTTAAGGACGCGTATGTGCTGATCAAAGAGAAAGGTCATAAAGTATCTGATGTTTATATGGATGTAGGGTTTAATGACCTTTCTCATTTTTCTTTTGCATTTAAAAAAGAGTATGGAACCGCACCAACCAAAGTTTAATTTTTGTTATAAACAATTCTAGTTCGGATATCAACGAAGTATTTATCAATTCCATACCCGGGTAATATGATTTTGATGGTGCCAATTGGTATTAAAATAATTCATAAATAATACTGCCGCCTCCACATACTTACAACAAGCATTTTGAGTTTGCAAAATTTGATTACGCTATGTGTACAGTTGTGGAAACATTTTTATAAGGCATATAAAATAAGTCGAGGTAACTATTTAATACTTTCATTAATACACTGAAAATAGCCATTGCCAGTTAATTGTTTCATATATAACCATTAATTTAACTTTCACTAATTGCCTAATAGTGCCTTATTAATCTGTTTTGCGAGTAAAAAGATGTCCATTTAGTGTTTTTTGAATTAATTCGCTGAATTTTTCTATAATAATTCTGACTGCTGACTGTATAAACAAATATCCATTTTGTTCATGAAACTGAAGTATTGAGAAAACGATGCAAACCAACAATCGGCCAGTATTCATCAGTGTTTTTAATTCTTTAGGCTAAATAGTAAAGAGAGCTACAAGTAAACAGGGTAGTTTCGGTATTTTATCATTTATCTCAAAAAACATATCTCAAAGTAAATAATTGACATTGTTGAAATCCTATCCCTATAACAAATATGAAAGATAAAGAAGCAACTAAAAGAAAATTGATCGACGCCGTTGGGGTGATTATAAAGAGAGATGGATTTTCGACTTTAAAGATTAGCACTATAGCAAAAGTTGCTGAAGTAGATAGAAAATTAATATATAGATATTTTGGTGGGCTTAATCATTTAATAGAAGCTTACATTGTAGAAAACGATTATTGGTTATTGTTTTCAGAAAAAATGAAAACGATGTTAGAGCAAAAGGAGTTTACAGGAAGTGAACAAATTATCACTGCCATTCTTCAAAACCAATTCAGTTTCTTTGTATCACAAAAGGAGATGCAAAGGCTCATATTATGGGAACTTTCAGCCGATAGTCCTATGATGCGGAGCATTCACAATGCAAGAGAATCAATGGGGCAAAAATTTTTGGAAATGACCGATAGTCATTTTAAAGAAAGTAAGGTTAACTTCCGGCCTATTGCAGCTTTATTGGTTGGCGGGATTTATTACACTATTTTGCATACTATCTTTAATGGCAGTTCATTTACTGATATGGATATTAATTCTGAGGAAGGAAGACAAAGCATTCTTGTTGCAATTGAACAAATTGTTCACTGGGCATATATAGGAGCACAATAATTAAAAATTCTCTATTTGCTTTTTCGCTCTTTACGAATTGGGATGTTTTTGGGAATCTCAAAATCGAAATCTAAAAGTTCTCTTGGATGAATTTCTAAGGCGCGAGCAATTGCAGCTATATTACTTACCGAAGTATTACTTACACCCCTTTCTATATTGCCGATTTGCTTCAAGTTAAATCCAGTTCTGTCAACTAAATCTTCTTGAACAATGCCTTTCCGTTTTCGGATTTCAATAATTTTCCGACAAATATTTTCGATAAATTTTTGATCTCTATATTGGCTGCCCATGCCATCAAAGAGATATGGAATTATATTCAAAAATTAGGTAAAATTTTACGTATTTTAATATTGATTAATTATCTTTGATAAACAAAATAAAATGTAAAAATTTAGGCGCTTTTACGCGCTTATGTTATTTTTGCGAATCTTCATTAAAATATTGAAGCATTCGCTTTGAGTCTTGCATCGGAAAATTGACACTTTCAAATGAACGCAAGGTGAGAAGCTGGAATGCCCATGCTACACGTATGGGTATCCCTTCTTATTTACGTTCATGGGCGTGTCAACCCTTCCGATGTAGTAAGTTGGGACCCATGCTTGTGGCATTGACAAAGCATCTTCTTCTTAAAGACTCCATATAATGTGTTTAAAAAACATTAAAAATGGAAGAATTAAAGTCAGACAAAAGCCCTGTTGATTTCAGTTCACTTACTGAAATAATGGAACGATTCCAAAGTGTTCCCTATGAGCAATTTCAGCAGGAATTGGAAAATTGGTTTAAAAAAAGTCTGGCCGAAAAAGGCGTGTCTTTCGCTGATTTAAAAAATTCAGGTATTCCCAACTTATCTTCTTTATCAGATCTGGTTTCACGGATCTATCACAACGCCGAATTACTTAATACGTTAACTGATTCTTCAATTAGAACAGAAAAATGAGAGCGATTAAATGTAAGGTTTGGCTTTTAGTCATTAGTCCCCCGGAATGACCTGGGATAATGGCAGCCTGTTCAGTTAATAGTTAAACATCCAGGCTGCCATTATCTGCACATCTTATCAATTTCCAATTCAATTCAATTTTAAAACGATGAAAAAAATAATACTTTATATCGTAGTGGCTGTGCTATGCCCTATTTTTAAATCCCTTGGACAAGGGTATAATAACAAGCCCCCCAATTTTATCATCAGCGGAACTATAAAAAACGCTGTAGATAGTAAGCCCTTAAGTGGCGCAACTATTACTATTATAAACAAAGGAATTAAAACGGCATCTGACATTGATGGCCGGTTTAGCCTGAGTTCAACGGATACAAGCGGGTATTTAAGAGTTAATTTATTAGGTTATAAATTAATAGAAATTCCGTTTAATAGGTCTCACCATATTGTCCTTTCTATTGCCTTAACAGAAGATATATCTCAATTACAGGAGGTAAAAATTTCAACGGGTTACCAAGATATATCCAAGCAACAGGTCACAGGATCCGTTGACCAGATTGACAATACTTTAATTAACAGAAGCACTGGCGTGAATATTTTGGATAGGCTAAATGATGTCACTAGCGGGTTAAGATTTAATGGTTTGGCAAGTACAACTGTGTCAACTGATCCATCAAACAGGCTATTAGGAATCAATATTCGGGGAACAAGCACTTTGTCAGATAACGTAAGTACCGACCCGCTTATCGTTTTGGATAACTTTCCTTATGAAGGTAACATCAATAACATTAATCCGAATGATATTGAAAGTATTACTATTCTTAAGGATGCTGCTGCAGCCAGTATATGGGGGGCGCGTTCAGGCAATGGTGTGATCGTTTTAACTTCAAAAAAAGGGCGGAAAAATCAGCCGCTTAGCGTCGAGGTAAATAGCAATGTCACTATTCAAAATAAGCCAAACCTGTATTATGACCGGAATTTTTTGAATGCTTCTGATTATATTGATGTAGAATCCAATTTGTTTAAGCAGGGATATTTTGACTCTTACCTCTTTGATACCTACGATCAATCCCCGGTGTCTCCGGTTGTCGATATTCTCAATAACCTGCGAAATGGCACGCTCTCCTCTTCCGATGCAACCTCACAGATTAATGCATTACGAAACAATGATGTGCGAAAAGACTATGAAAAATATATTTATCAGAAAGCCGTAAACCAGCAATATTCAATTACGTTACGGGGCGGGAGTACACAAAATGCGTATAATTTTTCAGAAGGTTATGACAATAACCAGGACAATTTGGTCCGTAACGGTTTTAATCGCATTACAGTAAACGCTTCTAACACTTACACACCTTTAAAAAACCTAGAGATAACAACAGGAATTAATTATAGTGAAAATACCACTTTTCAAAATAATCAACTTTATTATGGTTCAGGAATTTCAGTCGGCGGCCCAATAAGCGGAATATATCCCTATGCTCAATTTGCCGATGCAAATGGCAATCCGCTTTCGATTATTAAAGATTTTAGGGCTGCTTTTGCAAATAGTGCTATAGCGAATGGTTTCCTCGACTGGAACTATGTTCCTCTGGATGAATTGAATTTGGCAAATAACAATACAAAGGTAAATGACCTGGTTTTAAAAGCTGGGGTCAAATATAAATTTACCCCTTATTTAAATGCGGAAATACAATATCAAAATGAAAGGCAAATTGTAAGCAGCCAAAATGATCAAAGCAGTCAATCATATTACGTCAGAAATTTGGTAAATGAATTTACTGAAATTAATCCTGCTACCGGCGCGGCAACGTACCAGTTCCCTCAGGGTGATATTTTGGGCTTGGGAAGTTACGACCTGGTATCAAACGATGTAAGGGCGCAATTGAATTTTAACCAGACTTTTAACACGAAAAATAATATTACAGCTATTGCCGGTTCCGAGGTTAGGCAACTTACAAATACCGGATATATAAGGAATTCCTATGGTTATAATAGCCAGTTTGGTACCGCTATCAGCAATATTGATTATGCGGATTATTTAAATACCAATCCTTCGGGTGCTGCCCAAATTCCGTCCCCCAATGAATCAGTAACCGGAACGACAAATCGCTATATATCTTACTTTTCAAATGCAGCTTATAGCTATGATAACCGGTATACGTTTTCCATTAGCGGGAGAAAAGATGGTTCCAATATATTCGGGGTAAACACAAATGATAAAGTTACGCCATTATGGTCCACAGGTATCGGTTGGAATGTAAGCAATGAGGATTTTTATAAGGTTTCGTGGTTGCCGTTTCTTAAAGGCCGTCTTTCTTATGGGTTTAATGGTAATGTATATAACGGCTCTGCTTATGTTACCGGGAATTATACAACAGCCCCTTTAACTGGTGCACCAGCGATATTAAATTTGACAGCCCCAAATCCAAACTTAAGTTGGGAAAAAGTTAAAAATATAAATGCCGGCATCGACTTCTCGACAAAAGGCGGGTGGCTATCCGGGACCATTGAATTCTACCATAAAGATGGAGAGAATTTAATTGACAATATCCCGCTTTTTCCATCTTCCGGCTTTACATCTTACTACGGTAATTCCGCTTCTACTAGTACAAAAGGGGTTGATATTACCTTAAATAGTCAAAATCTGAATGGTAAACTCAAATGGGGCACTACGCTATTATTCAGTACATTAAATGATAAAGTCACAAAATATAATGCTCAGTTTACGAACACAAGCATTCAGCAATTAGGCGGAATACCATCGGTCGGAAAATCACTTTTTGGTATTTATAGCTATAAATGGGCGGGCCTTGACCCGATCGATGGTGATCCGGAAGGCTATTTGAATGGCAAGGTTAGTAAAGATTATACGAACATCATTGCAAACTATAATCCTGATAGTTTAAAATATAGTGGTTCTGCCAGGCCTACGGTTTATGGCGCATTCAGGAATGATTTCTCCTACCAGAATTTTTCATTATCATTAAATATAGCCTATGAATTAGGATATGTTTTCAGAAGGGCTTCGACAAGCCTTAATGAGGCTGATATTATTTCCAGTCCTTTTGGTCAAAATATTGATTACAGTCAGCGCTGGCAAAAGACGGGCGATGAGTTACATACTAATGTACCATCGGTAATTTATCCCTCAGATCCGAACAGAAATGAGTTTTACCAGTACTCCTCAATATTGGTCGACAATGCTGACAACATTCGGTTGCAAGACATTAGGGTCAGCTATAACTTAACCAAAAAAGAATGGCACAACATGCCTTTTAAATCGCTCCAAATTTATGGATATGCCAGCAATCTGGGAATAATTTGGAGGGCCAATAAATTTGGCATAGATCCCGACGTCCCTTCTGTCGATTCCCATTCTTATCCTAATCCCTTTTCTTTATCACTTGGTTTTAACGCCAGCTTTTAATATTAATCATGAAAACATTAAAAAAAAGAATCATAAGCAGGCTGCTTTTCGGTGGATTCCTTTTAATAGGATTTTCACCTTCCTGTAAAAAACAAAACGATTTCCTAAATGTCAAAAGCGTAAAAAGCAATGTTACACCGGCGACGCTTACAGATTTTCAAGCGGTTCTTGATAATACGGTGGAAATGAATGAAAATGGCCCGATTGAGGGGTTAATTGGAACTGACAATATCTATTTTACAGATGTAAACCTAAACGCTGTAGACGCGACATCCAAAAACTCCTATCTATGGGCAAAAGATTTATTTCAGGGAAGCCCTTCACCGGATTGGTCAAATCCTTATCAAACAATCGAATATGCAAATATTGTTTTAGATGGCTTATCAAATCTTCCCGCTGCTGAAACCAATTCCCCTTCCTATAATAATGTAAAAGGGTCTGCGCTTTTTTACCGAAGCTTTGCATTTTATTTATTAAGTCAATTATTTTGCAAACCCTATATCAAGGCGACAGCTACAACCGACCTTGGGATTCCCTTACGTCTTTCCTCGGCTATTAGTTCTAAATCGACCAGGGCAACAGTTCAGCAAACTTATGATCAAATCATAAATGACCTCCAGCTTGGAGCTACATTATTACCACAAACACCGCTATATAAAACAAGGCCATCATCGGTAGCAGCAAATGCCTTATTGGCAAAAGTATATTTATCGATGAGTGATTACACAAACGCCTATAATTTTTCAGATAAAGTGCTTAACAATTTCAATACGCTAATCAATTACAACACGCTCAAGATTGGTACCGCAAATCCTTTTCCGTCATTTGCGAAAGGTAACCCGGAGGTGATTTATTATTCCCAAACTTATGGGTTGATAGCCACCCTTGTTGGCTCCAGCGGAAAAGGCAGGATAGATACTTCGCTGATTAAGACTTACGAACAAAGTGACTTACGAAAATCTAATTTATTTACGGCTGACGGTACAACCGGGTTATTTAAATTCAAGGGTAGTTATACTGATAATGGTTATGAGTTTAATGGTATAGCAACGGACGAAATATATTTAATTCATGCAGAATGCCTCGCCAGGAATGGAAACCTGACTGGTGCATTGTCCGACCTTAATAATCTGCTCAAAAATCGTTATCTCACTTCAGGCTTTCAATCCTATAATACAACAGACCAAAATACCTTGCTTGCCAGAGTTTTATTGGAACGGCGAAAAGAAATGCCATTTACCGGCAACATCAGGTGGGAGGATTTACGCAGGTTAAACCAAGACCCCAACTTTTCAATTACTTTATCACGCATATCAAACGGGGTAAATTATTCACTGGCAGCTAACGCTAACCGCTATATTTTTCCTATTCCAGACCAGGAGGTCCAGGAAGAACAGTTAACACAAAATCCAAGATAAATTAATTATGAAAACATTTTTTTTAACCATATTCTTACCGCTTACATTGATAGCTTCAATTTACGCGAGAGATAGAAAAAATACTTACTCTAATTACCCCTATAAAAATAACGTTAGCATTACAGTCTATTTTGCAGATAGCAAAGCTGGTGACCAATTAATGCTTAGGTATTCAACCGCCAGTTTGGTTACCGAAGATTTGAATAAAAATTACGCGACCATCATCGCGAAAAGGCAGGAAGGCGGTATTTTCAAGTTTAGCTTTTATACGTCAAATATAAGCTATGTGTTCATTGATAAACTGCTCCCCGGTGATCCATTGGATGGGCACTCCAACAGAGACTATACTATTCTGCCATTTTATTTCATTGAAAAGGGCGATCATATTAAGATCAAATTAGCTAAACAACAGAACTTTAGTCGAAGAGAAGCTCCCCGTGGTTTATATTTCCAATTTTCCGGAAAAGGCTCTTCCAAATTTATGGTAAAATATGGCGCTGACTCAGCGAGTTATTATGACCCGGATACCACCGCTGTTTTAACCATTGATAAACTTTATAATAACACAAACTTTGAAGCCTCGCATATCAAAGCGGGATTAAAGTTCATTGAAAAAAACAAAAGATTATTGAGCAAATCAGCCTATGAGTTGTTGAAGCTTGATTTTATTTCCGAAAGAACGGTAATCGAAGTAAAATTATTGTCTGGCCAATTAAAACGGGAACGCATCAATCATGACGAGGCTGCCAAAATAAAATTTCTTAAAAGTTATACTCCCCAACTGTATAGTGGAAAAGAAGATATTCCAATAAATATACTTTCTTTTTCTATAAATTACACAGAGGGATTGCTGGCAACGGAGAGATTTAAAGAGCTATTGGTGGGGGACACTTCTACTGCGAATTTATATTACTTATTAAAGCGGAAATATCAAGGCGATTTGTTAGAAAGAATTATCGTAGGATATTTTTATAAATACACGTATAATATATCTGATTTCAACCATATATATGAGAATGCCATAAAGTATGTCAGGTCACCGCTGTATTTAAAATATATTATGGCCTACAAAAACAGGCTGGGTGGTAATTTAGCCTATGATTTTATGCTGCCGGACACCAATGGTAAATTAGTGAAATTGTCAAACTTTAAGGGGAAGACAGTTTTTATAGATTTTTGGTATACCGGCTGCGCTGGCTGTTCACATTTTTATCAGGACCAGCTTTCCAAAGTTGAGCAGGAATTTAAGGAAGATTCCACTATTGTTTTCATTACTATATGTATTGATAAAAATAAGAAACAATGGATTAAAAGTATCCATTCAGGCAAATATACATCCCCAGATGTTCTAAATTTATTTACGAACGGAAAGGGAATTGATGACGATGTAATAAAATTTTATAATGTACGTGAATATCCCCAACCTATTATTGTAACCAAAGACCAAAAGCTTCTTTCTTTTGGAGGCGATGAATTCTTTCAAATGTCCACGCTTCGAAATAAAATTAAATCTTTAAGTCAACACAATTAAAATAAACGGGGAGCTAAAGCTCCCCGTTTATTTTAATTGTTTGGTGTAAATGTGCCATTTTGCTGCACAGTGGCTTCACTTTTTGGAATCCTACCCTGCGAATCCGGCATAACAGTTGACGTTACAATGCAAGCTTTAGCGCCTTGTAAACAGTCGCCAGTGGAAGCCGCTGTAACATGATAAAAATTCGCATCGGTGCTAACTACACCCCAGGAAACAGATGCTTTGTGATGAGGTACTTTCATGGCAAATGCGCCACCAACACTCATGATCGTCACGATGGCTACCATCGCGATACGTACTCTTTGAAAGAGGTTTTTTTTGTTGTTTAACATTGTTTTATGTATTAGTTTTCAAATAGACTGCCTACTCTTTTCACAGGTTTTCGGCTTTCCCCTGATTCATTGCGCAAAGAATATTTTTATTGCCCGTTTGTTGATGCAAGAGTCTTTTGGGCATTGATCAAATTATGTAAGTAAACTCCCCAAACTGCAATAGCAGTAAAAAAAAGATTAAACAGGAGGTGTTGCAACCAGGTCATATGGTGAAAGACTCCCGCACAGGAACATGGAACTTGCCTAAAAAAATGAAATGTAATTAACGAGACGTATATGGTAAACGCCATCATTAAAACAAAAGAAAGTATTAATCCCTTGAATCTTGTTTTAGGGACAACAAGCAATAATGCTGTCAGGATCTCAACTACTGGAAGGCAATAAATTAAAATTGCAGTAAATACTTTGTCAAAGGGTTGACTTTTCATTTCATGCAGGTAAATGCGAAAGTCCATTAATTTACTTAAGGCAGTAAATAGAAACAGTAATGCGAGAAGTGCTGTAAACGATTCATATAGCCAATATTTCAGTTTCATGATTTTTGTCGTTTTAGGGTTTCGGTATGTCTCTTTATAGTTTGATGAATGGTGATTAATTCAGGCCGGTCTTTCCTGCTTACTTCAAGACAGTTCAGAATTATTTTTACCAGTTCAGGGCTTCCTGTCAGCCGGTATAATTTGGCTTTGGTATTGTTTATATTTTCTTCAATAAGTTCAATGGGATGAATTCCAGTTATCATAAATGCTAACAGCGCGCCGAAAGAATAAATATCTTCCTTTGGATCGGCGACATACATTTGTAATTGTTCAGGAGCCGCATAGCCAAAAGTCCCTAACAAAAAAGGCGGGTTGGGTTCTTGTTTTTCAAGCGAATAAGACAATTCAAAATCAATGATACAAATATTACCATCCTCCATAACTAAAAAATTGCTGTCAGAAATGTCTCGATGAACGTAGCCCGCAGCATGTACCTTTTGTACGATTTCTAATGATTTTAAAAACCATCCAAGAATAAGATCTTTATCTAAAAAGTTAATTTCCTTCCAGGTTAGCCCTTTCAATTTATCATGAATTAATTTGCTTATTGATTCTCCCTCGGCAAAATCAAGAATCAGGTAACTCGAACCATCTTCCTCGAAAAAATCCAAAACAGATGGCGTATAAATGTGCGGGGATAGTAATTGAAGAACTTCTTTTTGCCATAATAGCCGATCTTTCATTTCCCGGTTAAAATGGTCATCTAAAGCAACCGGCTTACCCTGTTTGATCAGGCACCAGGTAAAAGCGAGATTCTTTAAATTAATGGCTTTATATATATCACCTTTGGGAGAAGCCCGGAGAAGTTCAACCGGAATAAAATATTTGCCAATTATAATTTTTCGTTTCTTTTTAATTTGATATTCCTTTGGGACTGTAAAAGGGATTTTCATTTTTCCGGGATGTGACAATTGAATGTTAACCCCTGATTCGTTAGGGATTGCCCTTGCCACCTGTAAAAAAACTACGCTGCCAATACGTAGCGCATCAGGAACAACGGGCCCTTTATATCGATTGGTTGCCCGGGTCAATGTGACCGATAGATCAATTGCAGATTGTTCGGAACAAGGAAATATCGTGATAACTTTGCCAACCTCTGTTTCGCCAAATGCACCCGAGTTAAGCCTATATTGTTGTTCCTGGTTTTTTATCAGGCGGTAGGATGCTTTGGCATTTTTGAGCAATGGCAAAACCGTTTTTATAACATAAATAGTTTCCAGTGTTCTACAGGATAGAAAAATTACCCAACCGGTATAATTGCTCATATCTCCAATAGTCAGACATGTCTTGTCCTCCCTATACCTTATCCCTTCACCATTTAACAGTGGCGCGAATGACACTAATTGAACAACAATTGCCTTTTGCATAAACTTAGTCTGTAGATATAATTACCAGTACTAAATTAGGCAGGTTACATTTTTAAAAAGGTGACGGAAATCACAAATTCCTTAAAGAAAGCCATCAATTATTATCGAGAAATTTCACAGCTCAATAGGTGAATTATCTGTTTTTAAGTCCGGTTATGACCTTTTCCCCATTAAACGGGTAAGCGTTTCTCTTGTCAGGTTTAAATAGGACGCGATCATCCTAATAGGGACTTTCTTAAACAGGCCGGGTTTTGATGTCCTTAAAAGTTGATAGCGTTCTTCAGAAGATAATGAAATTAGGTTTTGCCTTTTGTATTCCTCTTGCTGATACCTGAGCAAAAGGTTTTTTATGAGAATAGAAACTTCCGGGAATTTGCTATCTATGGCATGCAGATTTGAATAACTCAACGTAATAACCGCTGAATCCTCTAATATTTCAGTGTAATAATAAGAAGGCACGCCATTATAACCCTCATATGAAAAAAATATATCGCCGGTTTCCCAAAAATCTAACAGTATGCTCGTTCCCGTGATGATCAAAATAGTAATTTCTTGCAAATCCTGATATAATAAAAAATACCCTATTTTCCATCTGACCGGCTGCATGTAAAATCTGGTGAGGTTTGTATTTTTCTGTTCGTAATTCCTGCTTTAAGACATCGACAAACCCATTCGATAGGTCGGCAAATCCCGCTAAAATTTTTATTAGTTGTTCAGCTTCCATGTTTATTATTATTATCTAATCTGCTTTTTGACTTCTTCAGCCCAGATCAAAAAGTAATTTAAAGTTTAGGCCTGCAAAATTAAAAGGACAACTTTTGATATTCTGGGACATGGTGCGGTTTTTCTTAAGAATTAATTTTTTTATATAAAATAGATACATGTCCCAACTTTTAATTTTTTTGGGACATATTTTAGAAGGAAATATCATATTTATGAAAATAGACTTCGAAAAAGCCAGTTTTAAAGATTTTGAAAACATTGACGGACAAGACCTAAATACCACCGCCTACAAATTTGTTGAATACCTGAACTTTTTAAAAACTAACGGACACCTGAACTATCGGATAGAATCGTTAACACCTGTTGGTCCTGAGATGAACTTAATGCTTCCTGGCGACAGTAGTCCTACCTGGTCAGTATGTTTAGTTTCGAATGACTACCTCGGATTTAGCCAGCATCCCAAAGTTAAAGCCGCCGTGGTAAGAGGTACGGAAATGTTTGGCACCGGGTCGGGCGCGTCCCCTGCGATTGGGGGCCATTTTATTTACCATCAGCAACTTGAAAAGAAAATCGCCGCGTTTTATAAAAAACGGGAGGCGATCTTATATACAACCGGGTATACCGCGAACAGCGCTACCTTGCAATGCTTACTTCATAAACAGGATATCGCCATTTTGGATATGGCTGTTCATGCCAGCGTGTACGAAGGCTGCATCACAACCAATGTCAAAACATTTCTTCATAACAATGTTGAACAATTGGAGCAGATTCTGAAAAATGCCCAAAATACCTACAGGACAAAAATGGTTATTATCGATGGTGTTTACAGCCAGGATGGGGATTTGGCACATTTGGGTCAAATTGCGGATATCACGCATAAATACGGTGCGCTATTAGTTGTGGATGATGCCCATGGTATTGGGGTGATTGGCGACACTGGACGTGGAGTTATTGAGCTTTTCAATGCTTTCGACAAGGTTGATATTATTACCGGTACCTTCAGTAAGGCCCTGGGTAATATCGGCGGTTATGTCGTCGCAGAACCGCACTTGATTACCTACCTGAAATTTCAATCCAAGCAACACTTATTTTCAACTACCGCAACGCCTGCAATAATGGGAATTTTAAAAGCTATTGATTTGGTAGATGAGGAACCGCAGTGGAGGACTAAACTTTGGGAAAACATTAATTATCTTAAAAGCGGGCTTGTTACCTTAGGTTTTGACGTGGGAACGTCTGCCTCCGCAGTGATTCCGGTAAAAGTTGGCGACATCCCAAAAACCCTTGAAGCAGGAAGGCTTTTATTACGGGCCGGGGTATATACCAATCCGATCATGTATCCGGCGGTATCTAAGAAAAACGCCAGGATCCGTATGAATGTGATGGCAACTCATACCACCGTGCATCTTGATAAAGCCCTTAATGCTTTTGCCGATATTGACAGCCAGCTGCATATTTCAAAATAGCCATATCTTTTTTCTACATTTTAATATTATCTATCATGACTATCGCTAACAGGGGGGACAAGGAACATGTAGTTAACATGTTGGTTCAGTCTTTCAAGGATAACCTGAGTGTGAACTATATTGTACTTCAGGATAAATACAAATTAAAAAGGATTTTGGGGTTGATGGACTATTCTTTTGAATTGTGTTTTCTTTACGGAAATGTATGGCTGTCCGATGACAGGCGAGCCTGTGCCCTGACCTTATTTTCACAGCAAAAGAAATCTACGCTCTATACTATCTGGTTGGACATCAAGCTGATTTATCAGACTATAGGTTTTTCAGGTATTTCTAAAGCCCTAAAGCGGGAATCCCTGATTAAAAAATTGCAGCCTAAAGTGGCAATGGTCTATTTGTGGTTTATTGGTGTTGACCCTTTATATCAGCAACAAGGTGCAGGTACGAGTTTATTATTAGAAATTATTGAATCGGCTAACCGGGAAAAATTACCTGTATTTCTGGAAACTTCCACACACCGGAATATTCCTTGGTATGAACGAATGGGATTTAGTATTTACAATAAACTTGATTTGGGATACGAGCTGTTTTTCTTTAAAAGAGATCCTGAAAATATATAAGCAATGCTTGTATTTGGAACGCAGATTCACATTGTGACGTTTATATTTATCCTGTTGGAAATTGGCATGTTTATTTTTCAGCTGGCTATTTATCTGTTTCGTCCGCAGGAAAAAAACAGGATGCTTTATCTCATCTTGTTATTTTTAATGCTGCTTTATAATATAACCGGCGGTCTTTTTCCCGACCCTAAAATTAATATACCATTACCGACCCAGGAGATGATCGCCTACGGAACGGGTTTCCTGATGGCATCCTATTTCCCTTTTTATTTTTATAAGGCCTGCGAATTACCCAGCGTGCGGTGGCATGCCCTTTACGGTGTGCCGCTCTTTCTCATTTTACCTTATATCGTGTTTTTTGTAGTCGTATATGCGATTAATGGCGAGCTAAACGTCGATATCAAATATGGTATGATTTTGCCTTTTATTTATGCAATGGTATTGCTTTGGGTACTGTTCAAAGCGATTAGGGAAAAATACGAGGAGAAGCGAAATAAAAATAAATATATGGAGGAGATCGCGATGTATTGCGCCATTACGCCGTGGGCAGCACTTGCTTTTTTTGGTTTTGTGGAAGAGAGCCAGCTACTTGAAGTATTGTGTACCAATACAGGCATCATTTGCATAACAGTGCTTTTCATGTCCAAATCCATAAAAGATGCTAGGATGGAATATGACCAGCTTCAGGAATTTGGAAAAAACGGTTATTTGCCCGCGTCATTTGATGATAATTGCAAAATCTTCAACCTTACCACTAGGGAAAAAGAGATTGTCCTGCTGTTGAAAAAAGGACTTACCTACAAGGAAATCTCTGCCATCCTTTTTATTTCAGGCAAGACGGTTGACAATCACGTTCAAAACATTTATGAGAAAACCGCTGTAACTAATAAAGTATCTCTCATTCATAAATTGTATAACTAAGATAATATATTGATTGTCAAGTTATTTAAATTATTATAGGGTAAATCCCCTAAACTTAAAATGAGGTTAAATCCCTATTTTCCACCGCTCATTTTACACTCAACTTTGTGCTGTAAATAATTTGGTTTGCAAAATCTAATGATACCGCATGATTACACATCTACGCCTCCTGTATAGTGAAAAGTTGTTGCCAGTGAACAGGCAAGCAGGATTAATTAAATAAATCTGTAATATGTTATCAAAATTTATCGGAAAGCTGTCAACACAGCTTACAGAGGGACTTGCGGATATTGCGAGCGAAAAACAATCCCCAGAAAAACGCCTATCTAAGGCACTTCAACTCATTCGTAGGCTGCTGTTACTTTTACGCGAACAAGTTCTGGCCAATTCATTTAAGGATAAAGATGAAGAAATCCACTTTTTCAAAAATGTAAAATCCACTTTTCTTACTGCCAAAATATTTGAGCTGGAACGGTATACACTGGAACAGAATAAGCCTGTAGGAACGTTGGAAAAGTTACGCGCTTATTATGAAAGTGAACTGGACATCATTCAGCGTTTTTTTACGCAGCATGCTTACCTGTACCAGTATTACCGTGCCGGGCTGACAGAAATGGATGAACTGTATTTTATACGCCGCGCAGAGGTGCCCTCTGTGTTGGTACCAGAACTTGGAGAACCCGATCCTGAATTTTCTACCTGCGGCGATTACCTCTTTGCTAAGTTCAAAGCCTATGAAGACTTACAGGAATATATCCTCGAACAACTTAGGTTAGGCACATTAGCTTCACAATTAACCTTACCAAACACTTACCAGTCTAAGGCATTACACTGGACTGGCGAGAGCATCAACCTCGTCGAACTAGGCTATGGACTGCTCGACAGCAGGCAACTTAATAACGGGCAGGCCGGCGTTAACGATATTTTCAAATGGCTGGAAGATCATTTCAATGTATCCATTGGCATCCCTGCCAGGCGTTTTGTCGAGATCAAACGGCGCAAACGACTAAGCCGTACCCGTTTTTTGGATAACCTGCGCGATTCAGTCAATAAAAAGATCGAGGAAGATGAGGAATTTAATCCTGAAAAACTTAAATCCAAACGTGAAAATCAAAAAGGACAATAGGTAACTTGTTGATATTAAGATTAATAATAAGAGTTTTAGGCTACTTGTCCAAGCCGGTCTTGCCATCTCCCAACCTTTGCTTTTGTAATTCCTGCCGCAATGGAGCGGCAGGACAAAAGCAATTTTATGATATTACATTTTTTCACCTGGCAACAATTTTTAGTTGCCGCAGTCATTTTTACCGTAGCGTGGTATACGATGATCTTCTTCCTGTTTTTCAGGGGTAAGCTCACAGCAAAGCTACACATCAAGACCAAACAGCCCGAAAAACTCAGGCAGGAATGGGAAGAAGAACTGGCAGGTTATCCCGATGAGGAAGACGACCTGATTGTTAAGCAGGCATTGCCCGAAGGTATCAGCGAAGTGGAAGCGCACCTGCTCGGTTTCTCGCCGAAAGTAAGGGAACATGACGATGTAGACGACAGGGAAACGCAATTGGGTGTAGTGCCCGATGTGTTGGAAGAACTGAAAACCATTTTCCACATCCTCGAAAACGAGGGCGGTACAGCAGAAGATTTCGTATCGCTGTTTGGAATGGTCAAGGCCAAATACCCCGGCATCAGAAACACCCCGAACGAAGCCGCCATCAATGATTATATCCGCGAGAACCTGCCTTTTGGCATCTCCGACGATCAGTTAGCTAACCTTTGGAATTAATCTCCTAATTATTAAAAACCATGAAATCATCATTTAAATCAGTTTATCAATATTTTAAAAACGGGATCGACGCTTACCGAGAATTATCGTCAGAAAAGAAACGCATCGCGTTCACTAGAACTTTGATGTTCCTGGCCGGCCTGCTTACGGTCAACATTTGTTTCGCGCAGGATGGTTCGGCAGGAATCACACAGGCCACCACCATGGTCAAGGGCTATTTCGATGCAGGCTGCAACCTGATGTACGCCATCGGTGCCATATTGGGCATTGTCGGCGCCATCAAAGTGTTTAGAAAATGGAATGAGGGCGAACCTGATACCAATAAGGTAGCTGCCGCCTGGTTCGGCTCCTGTATTTTCTTAGTGGTAGTTGCCACCGTCATCAAAAGCTTCTTCGGGTTATGAGCAGCGTGTATCAGGTCAATAAAGGCATCAATAAGGCTATTGAGTTTAAGGGGGTCAAAGCCCAATACATCGGCTATTTAGCCGGAGGTTTAGTCGCCTTACTGCTGCTGTTCGCCATCCTGTATATCTGCGGGGTTAATACCTGGGTTTGCCTCATCCTGATCGGCGGCGCAGGCACCGGCCTGATCACGACAGTTTTCCGTCTAAGCCACAAATATGGCCAGCATGGCCTGCTCAAACGGAACGCGAAACGCAGCCTGCCGGATTACTTAAAGTTCAGGTCAAGGAAACCATTTATTCATTTAACGAAACAAGCTCATGGTAAATATTGAAGACATATTGCCGGTATATAAGGTTGAAAATAACTGCATTTTGTCCAGACAAGGCGATATCACTATCGCTTACAAACTGGAGCTGCCGGACATTTTCACCCTGTCCGGCCAGGAATACGAAGCTTTGCACCATGCGTGGCTCAAAGCGATCAAAATACTACCGCAACACAGCATCGTCCACAAGCAGGATATTTTTACCAGAGCAGGTTATGATAGCAAACCGGGACAATCGGCCAGTTTCTTAGCAGAAGCCAGCGAACACTATTTCAAGGGCCGTCCTTACCTGGAGCATAGCTGCTATATCCTGCTCACCAAGCAGCCCGGTAACCGGAAAGCAGCCAGCAGCGGATATTCCGGACTGATGCGCAAATCACCGGTACCCGCACAGGTGCTAAACGAGCGAATGTTTCGCGACTTTATGGAAAAGGCCGGGGCCTTTGAACGCATATTAACGGACAGCGGATTTGTGAGCATGAAGCGCCTCACCGATGATGAACTGGCCGGAACAAAAAACAAGGCCGGTATCATTGAGCAATACTGTTTTTTGCAAGGTGAAAACGAAAGGACGGTTATAAAAGACGTTCATTTAAAAGACGAGATCAGGATTGGCGATAAGCATTGCCAATTGTTCACCTTATCCGATGTGGAAGACTTACCGTCGCTTTGCGGAAGCCGGGTTAATTACGACCGTTACAGCACGGATAAAACCAAATTCAGTGTCGGGTTTGCTTCGCCATTAGGGCTGCTGTTAGATTGTAACCACATTTTCAACCAGTTCATTTTCATCGGAGATGCACAAAAAACACTCAAAGGGCTGGAAAAGAAAAGACTACGTTTACAATCCTTGTCTGCCTATAGCAGAGAAAATGCTATTGCAAGGGATGCTACTTCGGACTTCCTGAACGAAGCGATTGCCGAACAAAGGCTGCCTGTCAAAGCGCATTTCAATGTGATGACCTGGACGAATCACCCCGATCAAATTCAGGAGATCAGGAATAAGGTAGGGTCCGCTATGGCGCAAATGGATGCTTCCGGCAAACAGGAAACCGACGGTGCGCCGCAGATCTGGTGGGCAGGCTTGCCCGGAAATGCTGCCGACTTCCCGATGAACGACACATTTGATACTTTCTTAGAACAAGCGACCTGCTTTCTTAATCTCGAAAGTAATTATCGGACTTCACAAAGCGGTTTTGGTATTCGCCTGGGCGACAGGCTATCCGGCAGGCCGGTCAGAGCGGACATATCCGACGAGCCAATGAAGAAAGGTTTTATCACTAATAGAAACAAGATGATCTTAGGTCCATCAGGTTCTGGTAAGTCTTTCTTCACCAACCACATGGTCAATTCCTACTATGAACAAGGTTCGCATATCGTATTGGTGGATGTGGGCCATAGCTATAAAGGGCTTTGCGACTTGGTAGGCGGCTATTACTTCACTTACGAGGAAAACAACCCGATCAAATTCAATCCTTTCTATATCGGTAAAGGCGAGGTGCTAGACATCGAGAAAAAGGAAAGCCTGAAAACCTTGCTATTGGCGCTCTGGAAAAAAGAGAATGAAAATTTTGCACGATCTGAATATGTAGCCATCTCCAATGCCATCACGCTCTATTACCAGCATTTAGCCATGCACCCGAATATATTTCCGGGCTTTAATTCTTTCTATGACTTTCTAATGAAAGAATATTTGCAGGTACTGGAAAACGGAAAGGTAAAAGAAAAGGATTTCGACATCGCTAATTTTCTCTATGTACTAAATCCTTATTACAAAGGCGGTGAATTTGACTACCTGCTAAATGCTACGGCAAACCTTGATCTGCTGAATGAACGCTTTATAGTATTTGAACTGGATAATATAAAGTCGCACGAAATTTTGTTCCCTGTGGTTACGATCATCATCATGGAGGTTTTCATTTCCAAGATGCGAAAGCTGCCTAAAAGCGTTCGAAAAGTGATTTTAATAGAGGAAGCGTGGAAAGCAATCGCTAAGGACGGCATGGCCGAGTACATCAAATATCTCTTCAAAACGGTTAGAAAGTTCTTTGGGGAAGCTATCGTGGTAACACAGGAAGTCGAGGACATTTTAAGCAGCCCGATCATCAAGCAGGCTATTGTCAATAACAGCGACTGTAAAATCCTGCTTGACCAAAGTAAATACCAGAACAAGTTTGACGATGTGCAGGAACTATTGGGCCTCACCGAAAAAGAAAAGGCGCTTATTCTGTCTATGAACAAAGCCAATGACCCGGCTTATAAATACAAAGAAGTATTCATCAGCCTGGGCGGGCAAAGTTCCAAAGTGTACCGCACCGAAGTATCACCATCGGAATATTATGCCTATACCACCGAAGCATCGGAAAAAGCTAAAGTACTTGAATATGCCGAACAGTATGGAAGCATGGAAAAAGGTATTGCGGCAATGGGTCAAAACAATAATTGAAAAATCAACAATATGAAAAATCACATTTTTTTAATGGCGCTGGCGATTTTAGGATTAACCGCTTGCCACAGTGAAAGCAGCGGCAACATCAAGGATTTTATACCGGGCACGTATGTCAGTCAGGCCCGGAGCGATTACAGTATTGCCAATGATACGCTGGAAATTACACCAGGTAAGAACACTGAAAATATCTATCTCATTACCAGGAAGACCGGATACAGGCGTATTAGCGACGGCAAGCTTCAGCCTTTACAACACCAGGTCAAACACTGGTC
Organism: Mucilaginibacter tundrae; assembly: GCF_013408825.1. Lineage (GTDB taxonomy): Bacteria > Bacteroidota > Bacteroidia > Sphingobacteriales > Sphingobacteriaceae > Mucilaginibacter. The sequence continues at coordinate 43,613 of NZ_JACCBZ010000002.1, read as the reverse complement.
GGGAGAATGGGATGAGCAGAAACAAATCTTACAGATCATGCAGACCGGGAACTTCCTGTTATTCCAGCCCGATAAGGGCAGCCTGCTCAACGGCAGCAGCGAGTATTGGAAGTTGTAAAGCCAGATAAATTAACCTAATTATTTAATCATTAAAAATACACCCCTTTTCGGGGGGTAAGGGGGCTTTATATGAAAAACTCCGAAGAAAACACAGATAACGATATGAACGCAATTAAAAAGTATATGGTTATCCTGCCTATTTCAGCAATAACCGTCTTTGTATCTATACCAAAGGGTGCAGATGCACAAGCAGTTGTCGGATCGGTCATTTCCTCGACTGTTGGCCGGGTGATCCGTGCCATCGATCTGAAAGTACAGAGTATGCAGAACCAAACCATATGGCTGCAAAACGCACAGAAGACGCTTGAAAACCAACTATCCAAATTGAAACTAACCGAAATCTCCTCATGGTCATCCAAGCAAAAAGACCTGTTCAGCGAGTACTACCAGGAACTTTGGAACATTAAATCGGCCATCGCTTATTATTCAAAGATCAGCGAGCTGACTGAAAAACAGGTTGCTTTAGTTAATTCCTATAACCAGGCGTGGAACCTGCTCAAAGCAGACAAACATTTTACCGCAACTGAACTGACCTATATGACCCAGGTATATTCCGGGATCTTGCAGGCCAGCGTAAAAGACCTTGATCAGATCTTGTTGGTGATCAACGCCAACAAGACGCAAATGCCCGATGCCAAACGGATGGATATTGTCAACAAGGCGGCAGACCACATGGATACTAATTACAACGACCTGCAGCAATTCAATACGGAGAATGAAATGCTCAGCCTGCAACGGGCGAATGACAATAACGAGGTGCTTACTTTAAAACAATACTATGGTATTCAATAAGTTAATCAAAAGTTTCCCTTTCAGGTGGTTAGGGGGGCTTCTGCTGTTATTGCTCAATACGGCTAATGTTCAGGCGCAAACGTTTGACGACTGGTTTAAACAGGGGAAAACACTGATTAAAAACATGACTGCACAAATCGCAGCATTAAACGCCTGCGAAACAGGTATCCGGCAAGGTTATAACATCGCAAAAAACGAATGGGGCGCTATCGGAAATTTTAAAAATGGCGAGTTTATGCTGCATCAGTCTTACTACAGTTCCTTGTCGGCAGTTAAACCGCTGGTTAAAAACAGCACCGATCTAACCACTATCCAGGCAGAACAGCAAAGCATTATCAGCCAGTTCAACGTGATAAACAATTTGGCTGGTTTGACCGCTCAGGAACAAACATATATCCAAAGCGTACAGCAAAATGTGATCACACAATGCGCTAAAGACCTTAGTGATCTGCAAACGGTATTAACACAGGGCCAATTAGTTATGTCGGACGATGAGCGCATCAAATGCATTAATAAGCTGACGGCGGCTATTAAGGATAAATATGTTTTTACCTGCTCTTTTGCTAACCAGGTCCGGCTGTTAACCCTGCAACGCAGCGAGGAAACCGAAAATATCAACACTTTAAATCAACTGTATGGAACGGATAATTAAGTTACGGGATAAAAAGCGAAAGCTGAACGGCATGATTAGCTTTTTCAGTTTTGCATTAGTGTTATTACTAAGTGGAATAACCATTAATGCAAATGCACAGGCTTCAACCGCGCAGGATGTTCAGCAACTGGCGTTAGATCTTGAAAAACTGACTCAGTTTAAGGCTATCCTTTCCGACATGCAGACCGGCTACACCATCCTGACACAGGGTTACGGAGAAGTTAAGGATATTTCCGAGGGGAATTTTAACCTGCATTCGGCTTTTTTAAACAGCCTAATGGCCATAAGCCCGGAAGTGCGAAAATATGGGCGGATAGCGGATATTATCGCTAACCAGGCCAGTATCGTTTCCGAGTATAAGGAGGCCTGGCAGCAGGCTAACGCCAGCGGTCATTTCAGCGCCCAGGAACTGGTGTACATGAACAGCGTATTTAGCGGGTTGCTTACGCAAAGCATCAACAACCTGACCAATTTAACCAATGTCATTACTGCCGGAACCCTGCGCATGAGTGATGCCGAACGCTTACAGGCTATTGACCATATCTATTCGGACACGCAAAACAAGCTGGTTTTCCTGCGGCACTTTGACAGCGAGGTAGCCATTCTTTCGCTTCAGCGGCAAAAAGCGCAGAATGATATTCAGACACTTAAAAACCTTTATCAGTATGAAATTAAAACAATTAAAAAAGCCCTCCCAGCCGGGGAGGGTTTGGGTGGGACCAATTGCGGTTTTGCTTATGTTGTTCCTGCCGGGCCTATCCAAAGCGGACGGGCTGGCCAGCGACTTGCAGGGGATGCAGCCGGTGCTTGACAACGTGTACAACCAAATGATGCCCCTTTGCAGCCAGCTCATCGGCGCGGCGCAGGGCATCGCCGGGTTTGCGGCCTTGTGGTATATCGCTTCGCGGGTATGGCGGCAGATCGCCAGCGCGGAGCCTATTGACTTTTATCCTTTGCTCCGGCCTTTCGCATTGGGTATTGCTATCCTTTTGTTCCCGGCAGTGATCAGCCTGATGAATGGTGTGTTGCAGCCGGTAGTAAGCGCAACCGGGACAATGGTACAAAATTCTAATACCGCCATAGCACAGCTATTGCAGCAAAAGGAAGCCGCCGAATCGCAAACATCGGCCTACCAAATGTATGTAGGTGATAATGGGAACGGCGACGAAGATAAATGGTATAAGTACTCACATCCTGATGACCCTAACGGTAATAACAATAGCGGGTTATCCGGTATTGGCAGCGATATTCAGTTTTGGATGGCCAAACAGCAATACAACTTCAGCAACAGCATCCGCAAGTGGATGTCCGAGGTGCTGGAAGTAGTTTATTCGGCAGCTTCGCTTTGTATCAACACGATCCGAACCTTTTTCCTTATTGTTCTGGCTATACTCGGGCCGCTTGTTTTCGGACTGTCCGTCTTTGACGGTTTCCAGCATAGCTTGCAGCAATGGCTGGCCCGCTATGTCAACATATTTATGTGGTTGCCCATCGCCAATATCTTCGGTAGCATCATCGGGCAGGTGCAACAAAATATGCTCAAACTCGATATTGCGCAGATACAAAGCCAGGGGAATACTTTTTTTAATTCCACCGACAGTGCTTACATCATTTTTCTGCTTATCGGAATAGTCGGCTACTTTTCCGTACCCACCGTAGCAAATTTCATTGTACATGCGCATGGCGGTAACGGAATGTTGCAAAGAATAAACAGCGTTACAGCAACTACGATCAGTACGGCCTCATCGGCTGCCGCAGCCATAGGTGCACGCGGTGAACAGGCACGAAGCAACGTGATCAATGCACCATCCGACTTTATGAAAGGATATAACAGCGCAGGTTCGGGTGATAGCAACAGCCACCAGAAAGACCGGCTGTCCGGTAAACAAACCCCTAACGCCTAATGGGCAATTATGAATCAGTGTAATCACACATTAATCGGAGAATTAAAAATGTTTCAACAACTCAAAAATATAGACACGGTTGCCAAACTTCAAAGGATGTTCAATATCGTACTGATGGTGGTGAACGGAATCGTATTGTGCTTTGGGATCTATAAAAGCTACGAGTTCGCAGACCGTGCGCAGAACCGGGTGCATATCCTGTATAACGGCAAAGTATTGGCCGCCATTGCAACTGACCGTAAAGCCAATCTACCTGTAGAGCTTCGTGATCATATCAAGACTTTTCATGAGGATTTCTTTAACCTGGTACCGGATGATAAACAAATTCAAGCTACGATTACCCAGGCTTTGTATTTGGCAGATGGCACCGCCAAAACCGCCTATGATAATTTGAAAGAGGCGGGTTATTACAACAACTTGGTTTCCGGCAATATCAGCCAGCAAATACAGGTTGACAGTATCCGGCTTGATTTGAAACAGGAACCTTATGGCTTTACCTGCTTTGCCACTGAAAAGCTGGTCAGGTCAAGCAGTACCGTTACCCGTAAGCTTGTCACCAAGGGAGAGATCAGGGATTTGAAAACAGAAACGGATAACAATCCGCATGGCTTTTTGATACAGGGATGGGAAATATTGGAAAACAACGACTTACCTCAAAACAAGTGATATGCGGCTATTTAAAAGTAAACAACGTGTTACCCGACAGAACCGGGTAACTGGTTATCTGGGGCAGGTAATCAGCCATAGGCAAAGACAGATCGCCGACCACCTGAACCGGAATACGCAGTACTGGAACAGGTCATCTAAGCTGATACTTCTGCTGCTGATCTTCCTGCTATTCGGAGGGGCCAGCCTTTGGTTGCTTATCCGGGCGATTTATTAAACGATTATCAAACCATTTTAAGATTAAAGAATATGAAAGGACAAACTGAAGAACAACAGGCCAGGTTGCGCAAGTTTTTACTGGTGCTCCCTATTATCATCCTGTTTTGCGCTGCACTGGTATTTGTCGCGTTAGGCGGCGGCAAAGGCCAGTCCAGTAACCATGAAGCAAGTATTAAGGGCATCAACACCGAACTGCCGGAAGCAAAGTTTGGCAAAGAAGAACCGCAGGACAAATGGAGTTTGTACGACCAGGCAGCGCGCGACTCGGCACGATCAAGGAATAATGCCGCTAACCCTTTATTTCCCCTGGACAAACCCGACAGCAATGCTAAGCATCCGGGTTATGGTACTTCCGCTGATGCCAACGCGGCGAAGATTAATCAAAAACTGGCTCAAATTGGCCGGGAGATCAACAAACCCGAACCTGCTTTTAAGGCTGTCCAGGAAAATAGTTATGCGCAAAATAGCCCGGAAACTGAAAAGCTGGAAAAATTGCTCAAATCTATGAACGGCAAAAATGCCGACGACCCGGAAATGAAGCAGTTGAACGGAATGCTGGATAAGATCGTGGCTATCCAAAACCCCGGATTGGTACAACAAAAGGTTAAAACCGGACAGCCAGCCAAGCCGGATAGCGCCTTTAAAGCGATACCGGCAGTGATCGAGGGCAACCAGAAAGTAGCGCAAGGCGGCGTTGTCAAATTACGGTTGCTTGACACCATTGTACTTAAAAATGTGACCATTCCAAAAGGACAGCTATTATTTGGCTCCTGTAACATCACCAACCAGCGTTTGCTATTGGATATTAAAAATATCCGCTTAGGAAATGCTATTATCCCCGTTGACCTCTCTGTATTTTCCCTTGACGGGCTATTAGGCATCAATGCGCCGGAAGCTGAATTTGGCGAAGCTGCGGGGGACGGCGTAGGAAACGGCGTACAAAGTATGCAGTTTTTGGGGATGGATGAATCATTAGGTGTGCAGGCGGCTGGTGCCGGGATTGATGCCGCCAAAGGCTTGCTGAACAAAAAAGTTAAACGCATCAAGGTTAAATTGAAAAGCGGACAACGCATTTTATTGCGCAATAATCAACTTAAAAGCCATTAACCATAAATATTAAACTAAAAAATATGAATTTAAACAATCTGCAAGACCTCAAAAGAGAGGTCAATGAATTAGGATTTAGTGCTAAAGTAGCCGATGAGCTTGAAAAAAACATGAAGCCACTGCCACAGCATTTCGTCATTAAGGACCAGCTGCCAGGCGATAGAGGCCAGGTCGATCTGACCCTTCATTTTCACAAATCAGGCGTTTCAGACACATTCAGCTTTGGCAAATATGAAGCAACAGCAGGAAAGGTGCCGCCCTCGCCTGATAATCAATCCTATATGGTACTAACCGAAAATAAGGACAATAAAGAAAAGCCATTAGTTAAAACATTTGAAAGCCCAAACGAGGCCATTGAATTTTTCAAAAAGCAAAAAGGCACCAGTGAACTGGCATTGGGTGAAAGCCCGGAAAGCAAACAGCTATTGGCCAGCAAGGTAAACGGTAACGTCAATTATGTAAATGACAATTTCCGGGGTGCATATTTCAGCCCGGCAATCAAACAAACATTTTATGTTAAGGATGGTGCGGGCTTTACTGCAAGCCAGGCAGCCAACATGGTACAGGGGCGCACCGTACATCGGGAAAATTTGATCAATCCCAATAAAGGCGAGGCCTACAATGCCTGGGTTAAATTGGACTTTGAGCAGAAAAAGGATGACTATGGCAATTTCAAACTGAAACAAATGAACGATCCTAATTTTGGCTTTGACCTGGAGAAAGCGCTAAACGGTTTTAAAATTAAGGAATTGGCAGATCCAGCTCAAAAAGCGGCTATTATAACTTCTATGAAAAATGGCGACCGTGTGGAATTAACAACAACCAACAGGGAAAACAAGGAAGTTAAAATTAAGGCCGAAGCTGTTCCGCAATACAAAACGCTTGATTTTTATAATGATAAAGGAACAAGGGAAAAACGGGAGCAGTATAAAAAACCGGATGTTGCCGAACAATCAAAAGGTAAAAGCCAGGGTAAATCGAAAGATAAAGATCTGGAAGAAACCAAAAGCATGGGCATCCGTTAAAGCCCGATATCGTTTCAATTTTAATTAACTAAATTCATAAATATTAATAATTACATCATGAAAAAATTTCAAGAATTAAAAGACCTGGTAACTACAATTGAAAAAGATGCTGCTGCATTCTACGAAAAAGGCAATAAGGCTGCTGGCACACGTCTGCGCAACGGGTTACAACAAATTAAAGGTGCCGCTACAGACATCCGTAAAGAAGTTACTTCATTGAAAAACAAAGCCAAATAAATTTCCATTCCTTTTTTTAATTTATTGTATTCAGGCCGCCCCTCTAATCGGGGCGGTTTTTTTATTGCCGTCCGGTATTTTTGTGTTAAAGGTATCCACTATATGAAAAAGCAACAACCACCGATTGATTTTCTCGAATTTCAAACAGTCTGGCTGAAATGCGTTAGCGCTATGGATAAGCTGATTATGGAAAAAGGCTATGAGGCGCTGACCTCTGAAAATATCTGTAAATATACCGGCCTGACGGAAAAGGCTATTGATACTTATTTTGGAAGTATGGACATCCTGCTTAAAATGCACGATGGTATTATCCTTTTAGAACAGCAATTTAAAACAAAGTATGGGAATTACCTACCTGAATAGCGCTGCTATTGCCATCATTCCTGCTTCTCAATAGTATCTAAAACGGTTTTAATATATAAGCACTTCAGTGCGCTTAATATTGCGGCCATTTTTTACCACTTCTATTGATGCGGCATAAAACTTAGGAGAAGCCGTTTCGCTCATTTCGCCCTGCTCATTCCCTCAACCGCTTCTCCTAAAAGCGCGGGGAGTGTATTCCACACCCCTTTTTTTCTTTTACGGCTTCGCTTGATTAAATCCGTTTTTTAGTGCGTGCTGGCCTTTTATATACAGCAAATTTCTGATAAGCCGGGACATACCGTCAAGGCCAAGCCCTGCGGGTTTTGTAAAAAAAATCTTCCTCTCATTCTTTCATCGGCTGCCGCTATCGCGGTGGATGTTGGAGAGCGTATTTTTTTTCCAAAAGCCTTGCCGTTATGCCCGGCTTTTTCAGGTGCGGTGCTTAATAAAAAGCCAGCGAGCGCTATGCGAGCTGACCTAAAAAATTAAGCATAAAAAAGACACACCATGAAAACAGCAAATGGCAGAGGCCCACCACCGCAGGAAACGCACAAACCGCAGACCTATCACCCGCACAATAAAATGAATAAAAAATATTAAAAAATATAATCATGGAAACTAAAGTAAAAGATAACAGCAAAGCTGTTAATAACGCAAAAACCGATAAAGCAACCGCATTTGTAAACGGCAATCCTGTAAATAAAGAAAGCAAGGAAGTGGCAAAACCACAGCCCGAAGCGGAACAGCCAAAGGAACAAGCGGGGGCAGTAAAAGCCGAGCAAATCAAACCGCAGGCAGAGCAAGGTAAAGAAACCGAAGCACCAAAGGCACAAGTTAACGAACAGCCAAAGGCAGAAGAAGCTAAACCCGAGCTTAAAGCAGAGCCGAAGCCCCAATCTTTTAAACCCGCTTTAAATTTAGAGGAAACTTTAAAATTAGTAGCAGAGTTAAATCGCCGTAAAATTCAAAGGGATAAGTTAATGGAAACCATTGATAATTTGGAGGCCTTTGAAATCGACATCAAAGAGGATGCGGACGAAACAGATGGCAATATCTATCAGGGTTGCGTTTTGACCATTGAGGACGATAACCGCAGGAAGTTCACCACCAAGAACCCGGTAATCATCTGGACGGTTGCACAGCAGGTAAACAGCATGTGCGTAAACAAGCTGTCAGAAATCGAGGCGGGTATCATACTGCCTCAATAGATAATCAAATGGAAACGCCCCCTGTTCCCAAAACACTAACAGGGGGCGTTATTTAAGACTTTCCTAATCTTAAAATCTACGACAATGTTAGAATTATTTATTGAATTAACCAACCAGCTTTTTTGGGATGGTTACGCCCACCAGTTGGCGCAGGAAAACCCCGCAGGGTTTCAAATGGAATTAGCAGAATTTATGAACTCCTATAATAGCTAAGGCAATGAAAGACACCATTTTTCTATTTATCAAAGTGGTTATCCAAACAAAGCACCGCAATATACAGGATGCAATGAAAGAACTGGAAACCGAAAGTCAATACACCATTGGCAGTACGGCCAATGTAGAAGTATTGGAAACTGAGATTATTGAACTGAATAAGGACGCATTAAACAGAAACGGTTATGGCACACAACATTAATTATAACGGGCAAACGCAAAAGCATAGCTTTTTCAGCGTGAAAAAAAAGGCGTGGCACAATTTAGGGCAGATCATCAGCGATTACCCGACCAGCGCAGAGGCGATAAAACATGCAGGGTTAAACTACCATGTAGAAAAACGCCCGCTTTTTACCTATGATACTGAAAACTACACGGGTGACCCCGACACGGATATTATTATCCCTGAAATTGAAGTGCCCGACTTTTACGCCACCATCCGCACCGATACAGACGAAGTATTAGGCGTGGTGGGTAATGATTACGAAGTGGTACAAAACGAAAACGCTTTTGATTTTTTTGATGCCATTGTAGGCGGTAAGGACGGCATTTTGTATGAAACCGCAGGAGCATTAGGTAAAGGGGAGCGCATTTTTATCACGGCAAAACTGCCTGATTATATCCGTATTGGTAGGGACGATTTAATAGAACAGTATTTGTTTTTAACCACCTCGCACGATGGTTATGGCAGTATCACCGCAGCGTTTACACCCATCAGGATAGTTTGCCAAAATACCCTTAATGCAGCTTTACGCAATCACAGCCATTCTATTAAAATACGTCATACCGCCAGTGCGGTAGATAGGCTGAAACAGGCTCACCAATTATTAGGCGTAACGAACTTGTTAGCCAACGAATTAGAGGAAGTGTTTAATAACTGGTCAAAAATACGCATAACTGATAATGGCGTTAAACGCTTAATACAGGTAGCAATGGCACCGAACAAAGAAGTGTTGCAGAACCTGCAAAGCGGGAAGTTAGACGAACTATCAACCAATTATAATAACATGGTCAGTAGTGTAATGGAGTACGCTTTAACTAACCCAACGCAACAGGAGGTAACCACCAAAGGAACTTTGTTTGGGGCTTACAACGCGGTTACAGGCTACTTTCAGAATGTGCGTAATTACAAGGATGATGAAAGCAAATTTAAATCCATTATGTACGGCACAGGATTACAGAGAAGCCAAACCGCATTTGACTTGTGTAAAGAGTTTTCAAAGCATGGCATCGAGGCATTAAATTAATCACACAGGGCAATCTTAACGGGTTGCCCTTTTAAAACTTAAAATCATGAAAGCAATAAATCAGCTAACCAATACCGATAAAGCCAAGTTATTACATGAGCTTTTTCCCGATGAAATACCAGCACTATTAGAAGATATACAGGCCGTTTGCGCCCATTTTAAAGCCAACAGAGAAGCTTATGCCAAGACGTGGGACTTTGGGTTAATGACTTTTGATATGTGGTTAAACCTCGCAGAACAAGCCGATAAGCTAATCAATAAGCATCGCACCAATATGGTAAGAAGCAGTAAGGTATTTTCAGAGCAGTTGTTTCATTCCTTTGACTACACCGTCCTATTTGTAAATGACCGTATTATAAAATATGCGGAGGGCAAAAGTGAGAACAGTAAATTTAAACTGGCGGTAGATTTATTGTTTGCGGTTTAACTTCATATTTAAAATAACAAATGGCCTCGTGTTGAAAGCATAGGCTATTTTTTTGAAAATTTTTCCTGTCTAAGTCTTTAAACGAGGATGTCGGTATTGTTTATGTAAAGGTTAATAAATCACTAGGAAAAGCATCAATCTAATGGGCGGCATCGGGTTTTGTGTTGATAAAAAGGCGAACCATTTGGACCAGTCTTCCAAAATTAATGCGGACGTTAAAATGATTTTGGCAAATCGCAGGGCGGGGAATATTTGAAAACAATCTTTATTATGTCTTAGAGCAAAAGCAAGGGCATCGCCAGCGGTCGGTGAAGAGATGGCCGGGATTAAGCACAGTATATCATGTGTTCCGGGACGGGCGGAGAGTGTCATCCGGCCGCTGTGTGGCTTGTACGCTTATGGAAGTGGCTAATTATAAGTCCGAAATATATTTTGATTGGGAATCTACTTCGTTAACTGCACCACCTGGAACGCCGCATCGAGATTTCGCATACTTTTAGCTAATTCATTAAGCGAAAACTTGGCAATATTTGAATCAAAGTCGGTTATATGATCGACGAGCGTACGCGTGCCCGATCGGGAAGTGTCCATGACCGCCAAAATGAAGACAATCTTTCGCTCGGAAAATAAATCGATAAATTGTTTGCGGGTGATTTTATTGAGTTGTTTTTTTGCGTTTTTGATGTAGGTTGAATTACCGTTATTATTGGCTAACTTGTCATATAGCTGGCCGATAAATTCATATTTAATCTTCGAATCCTCCACGACTTTTCGCGCGGAGATAAGGACCTGGTTGCAAAGGTCGCGCATCGAGTTATCGAATCCTTTCTTGACGTGATAGAGATAGATGTTGTCATTGTCCCACCTTACAATATCGCAAACTTCGATATTAGCTGGGGTGATTTTATCAAACACCAGTGTATTCGCTTGTCCGATATAGGAGGCGTTATATTTATTTTCGTCGGTATAAGTAGCGAGCCATTTGTTCACTTGCGGCCCTATGTAAGCTCTATCTTTTGCAAAAGCAGCACAGGTTTCGTTGATGCTATCGATCATGGTGACGCTGATCTCGTACCAATCTTTCTCGATCAGGAAATAGCTTTTGCCGCCATGTTTTATTTCAGTACAGTAATGGTCACGGATAGGATCGTGGGTTAAAGAATTACCGTCGGTATCTTCAGTTTGGATAATTCCCCGATCGATCACCTTATCAAATTCTTCTTTTGTTAAGTTGGGGAACTTGTTACGGATGGCTACTATTAATGCTTGAATATCGCGAATGGGTTCGTCAAAGGATTCGTTATGTGATTTTCGGCTATGCCAGAACGAGAGTGTCGTCCGCTGTGCCTGGAAGTATTTTTCAAAGTCCTTATGCCCTATTTCGATACTATGTGCTGCTGCAGGTTTTTGATAAATGTCGAACACGTTCTTATCCAGTTTGACATTTAAACTACTGATCAACGCGGTGTTGGTTTTGTTGACTTTCGTTACAGCGTTGATCTGCACGATAGGTTTGTTTTTTAGAATTTTTTCACAGGCAGCAATTACACGAAGGAGTTCGTTAAAATCCAATGACTTTTTCAACGAGAACGAATTCTTAGCGATGCAAGTGCTGCTCGACCGCAGGTCTTGTATCGAGAAACCGAACATATTGACGAGTTTGGATTTATCTATGGAAGCCGTAAGCTCATTATAGATGACCCCAAAATTTTCATTGTCGTTGAGATTGTAATCATTTCTGAAAAATTTAATGGCGCCTTGTATGCCGCCGGTAAAGCTTTGCTCCTTTGTTGCCCGCAAGGCTTTATCTTCTTTTTTGACAATACGTGAAAGTATTTCAATGCCAAGGTCGTTTGTTGCTATTTCCTGGATATCGAGGTGTCCGAAGCCTCCGGTAACTGCGAAAAACTTTTGTGTGGCTTTGCTGATTAGAATTAGGATGAAACTTTCTGCTACTGCGTCGGGGTATTTGAGAATTTCGGCGTACGGGTCGGCGATTGTGGCTATAAAATCTTTCCATTTGACAGCGGAGCGTTTGCGTCTGTAGAACAGATTGATATCATAATCCTTGAACGTAATTAGTTTCAGCTTCTGCTCTTTGTAGCCCTTGGTTTTGAAACGTTTTTTGAGATAGGCAAGGTCGAGTTGTTTTTCGATATGTTTGCCACTTGCTTCCCTGAATTCTATGACCCGCTCTTTGAGTAGGTAAAAACTGTTTTGAATTTTGTCTGCCATCAGATTAAAGATTATGCTTAAATAAACTACTGATAATTATGTAGTTAAATTCATAATATTGTTAAAAAATGATAATATCTGCTTTAAGTAGGGGTTAGTTAGGACTTTATGTGTTTCCCCAAACAACAAAAGCTGCTTAAATGACGTCTAATGATTTAGTGTTCATTTGAAACTTTCTCTTTTTTTTCTAAACGTGTAACAGCGCCGAATAAAGCTTCTCCATATAGGTAAATCTCATCCAAGGATGGAATTTCATAACGCACTTCTTTTTTTGCTTCATCGGGAATGGTCATATGATTTCGTGATCCTCCTAAATAAAGACGACATATCGTTTTGCGATTGTTATCGTCTAGTAATATCGCAAAATAGGATTGCGAGTTGCGGTAATTGATTCTTTTGGAGGTAACATGTTGACGCAGCAAAGATTTCACAATATAGAAACTTTCCAATTCCTCCTCGGTAGGAGGGGCGGAGCCTGTTGCAGTTTCTGCAACGATGGTTTCTTCCTGTTTGCCGGCTTCAGCAGCATCGATCTGCTTTTCCTGCTTAAGTGCAGATTTCAGTCTGTCATTAATGGCATCGCTGATAAACAGGTTAAAAGAACGTTTGATGATCGGCCCGAACTGTTCTTTGATCTTTGCGGTAAATACGCCGGGATAAACCTGCTTTGTAAAAAAGGAAATGAATGCATCGGATGGAGCGATTAACTCTTTATTTAATAGATTTTTTAGCTCATTGAGGTATTTCAATTCACTTGCGGTGTTGGTGATGCTTTCAACATCAAAGTAGGATTTATGAAACTTTTTCAGTTCTGCAACCTCAGTTTCCTTGATTTCAGTAATATTGAACTCAAAAAATGGCGTGCTGTCCATCTTGTTCTTTTCTTCCAGATCAGTATAAAAACGATAGTTTAGCCCATTGGTCAATAAGCCGAACTTCGCCTTGGTAGTATGGAAATAACGGAACAATTGTGAATTGTGCGGGTCCAGTTTCTCCAGGTGATGCTTACATTCGATGAGAATGGTGGGGTCACCCTCTTTTATGATGGCATAATCCACTTTTTCTCCTTTTTTTATGCCGATGTCGGCAATAAATTCTGGATTTACTTCAAAAGGGTTAAATACATCATAACCCAGCGCCTGAATGAAAGGCATAATGAGCGCATTTTTAGTTGCTTCCTCAGTTTGGAGTTGTGGTAATAATTTCTCGACGCGTGTTGCGAGTTGTAATATTTGGTCTTTAAAATCCATGATAGTGTCCGGTTATAGCATTTAGTTAACCTTGGTTTTCCCTAAATCAAAGTCGTCCATTTGAAGTTTATCGATCCTTTGGCTTAGGTATATGAGGTTTTAGATCCGGATACTTTGGCTGGTTCGGTGGGTCAACTCGCCTTCTTCTATCATCCGATCCATCTTCTTTCTTTGGTTTTGGACCTGGTTTAATAGCTTGGATTTTTCTCATAATAATAGTTTTTTTAGGTTTAACATTTGTTTTAGAATAATAATACAAATGTTGTAGTTTACAATTCCAGTTTCTTACGGGAAACCGTAATGTGTTTATTTTATTCAGAAGCTATTGTCTGAAAAATCAGCATGTAGATATTGTGATTTTCTTATTGTCAGTTGTCAATGGCCATTTTTGCTTGCAAATCTCCAATTTGCACAAGAAAACCTGCGAATGCGTCCATAGCTCCTTGTTTCGAGGTTGTTATTACTTCATAAACCCCTGTATCGGAAGTCAGTGTATACTCGGAATAGGCGCATATCGGGATCTGTCTGTTATCATTGAACCTTCGGTCCGGGCCACCGTTTTTATTTATATACTTCCATGTATTCCCCACCACTGTGGCATCTCCTGCGACACTTTCTTCTTCGATAAACCGGGTAACTGAACTACCAATTCTCAAATTCTTATAAAATACTGCTGCAAAAGTGCCGCCGCGTTTTACCAGCAATCGCTCCGGCAAAAAATAAAACTCCAGGTTACTCAGCTTCAGGTAGGGGATGGATACATTCGTTATAAAATGTCGTAGCGGTACCTGGTTACCCGAAATACCCTGCAAAGCAACCCTTTTGATCAGATTACCCGCACCCCCATTACGTTTTAAATCGCCGGTCCGCTGCGTATTCAAGTATTGCCATATCCTTGCAGAACGGGAGAATGTTGCAAAATGGTTAGCAAACTGCCGATAGACCTGCTTGAATTGCTCGTCCATCTCATAATGCAACTCCATTTCGAACCGCCGTTTATCCAATTTCTTCAGCCACCTGATCCATATAATAAAGACGACTAGTCCTATAATCAATAGATAACCCGCATATGGATTAGCCGTAACGGCCTGATTTTCGGTAACCTGATCGTGATGCACATGTTGAATATCTGCAAAGCGCCGGTTGATATAGCCCACTGAATCATGAAAAGCAACCTTCAGCCACTTACGGTTTGTCGAGTCTGCCAGCATAAAAGTTTGATCTACTGTCGTAGTTCTTACAACCGTAGATTTCGCATCAGAAGCTCTCCTGATATATGCCCCAATAGGAGAGGTCACTTTGACCAGTGTGCTATCGCTTGCTGGTTGGGTGACCACCGTTTTGTTGCTGAAGGAAGTGAATGCCAATACCAGCAGAAAAACGATCAGCGGAAAAATACCTAATGAAAAGACATAGGATGATTTACCTGCTTTTTCTGTCAGTTCCCGGATAAAGTCTTTAGAGTCCGTGTCCGAAAGCTGGTAAATGTCGGCTGAGGCAATATTGTGATGTTCTTCAGCTGCTATTGGGAAATTGTGAGGAGTGAAGTGCGAGGGGCTAAAAGATGGATGCTGGCCTCCGCCTTGAATTTTACGCCGATAGTTGATACCATGTGAACTTAAATTAACATAAGTTCCTCTGGGACCGGTGTTGATCCTAGCACCTTTGACACCAAAGGAATAACTAATGCCACTTTTAGAAAAGTTGACCCGGAAAGGACCGGAACCGAATGATTTGCGATAAGACCAGCCCATTGCTGTAATATTTAAAGGTTATTGGGATTTATTGACGCCTAAGAAATTTAGAATGACTTTTTCCGCTTCATCTTTTGAATTTGCACAAGCATGCAATTCGAAGCGTTTTACCTTCAACTGCTGTAACCAGTCCGTCCAGAAGAGTTTCATAATCTCCATATCAGTTGGCTGGACAGTTGCGGAACCTGCTTTTGATAATGAACGGTCATAGAGTTCCATGACCAATACTTCCAGGTTTTTCAAGTGATCATTATGAATCGGATTAATGCGGAACTGTTTATTCTTTTGGAAAAACTCCTTGAGATCTGTCTGCCCGGATGCCAGAAATGCAGTACGAAAGTTATCAATCCGCTTTTTACTCAAGTCAAAGCCTTTATCATATATACCCGCTTCGATGTAACCGTCAGTGGTTAAGATCAATACGTTCCGGTAGGCATTGACATAAGTTTCACCATCGTCACTGATGGGTTGTTCAGGCTGCAGCACAATTCGGTCGTCAACGCCCTGGTTAAAATAGGTCCAAACATCCGCACCGAAATTCTGGCAAGCCGCCTTGGCATTGATATGATTGAATTCATTCACCATCGCGTTTTCATCCTGTTTCAGGGTTCGCTGCACATGATCTCTGTCCATGATATAATTGATACGCTCGTTTTGATTTTTAAACCTGCCGAAGTCGATTAGTAGCTTATCTGTATTAACCTGGTATTGATTGATCAGGCCTTTATTGATGAAATCAATAAGCAATTTATCCTTTTGATTTTCAGAACGCCTGTAACGCAGTATAGATGGATACAGATCAGCAGTTATAATTTTCAGAATATCCACATCATTCAGCGGCCGTTTATATAAATTCGGGTTTACGCGATTTGACAGATCGGGCGCAAAAGTAATGTTGAAGTGCGTGATCGTCATTTTTTTTGAGGGGGGGGGCACTACGGGAAGCAGTGCGAGCAGTCCCAGGATGATTAGCTTATTCATTTAAATCACTTTTACACGTTTATCAACTTTGTTTGTATTGATCTTTTCGTTTTGCCATGCGTTAGCTGTTTCTGCGGCCTGGGAGGCTTTAAGCGTCGCCAGGACAACTGCATATTGCTGATGGAGGAAATCGTCCCATCCTTCTAAAAAGACATTGATCCTGTCCTTTAATGCGTTAATGGAGATCGGTAAGTTGTCAGACTGAATATGCTGGGAATAGATCGCGGCAACTTCATCTATCATTTTGGAGTCTGCCAGTATCATGCTGCGTTTCTTTTGAAGGTTTTGATTCAATGCTAATGGTAATGTTGCCAAATCCTGGGCTATCAATTTGATGTCGGCTTTTAGCTGTATGATTGCTTTTTCCAAAGTCGCCGCTTCTTCTTTCAGTCCCATGATCTTATCTGCATTTTCATTTATTTCGCCGCGTAGCTGTTTGATCAACAATTGGTTGCGCTGTGTTGCGATGTCCGGGTCACGGTCCTCAAAAATGTGCATCAGCTTTTTGAATGCATACTTGAACAAAAACAGGCCTGCTGCACCAAAAACAAATACCAGGTAAAAATTGGTGTCTGTAAAAGCCATGCTGGCATGCCAGGGTTCGTTTACATTCCCCCGGGAATAGTTGACATCGTAAACAGCCTGTGTCACTTTAAAAGCCACGGCACTATCGAGTACAAAAATTCCAAAAATAAAGCTAAAAGGGCCTACCCAACGCCCGGTTACAAAGCGGTCCATCACCGCAAAGGCGAGAGGAATGAACACAAATAGAAATATAAAATAGGGAGCAGTCCCACTTTTATGCAGGGCTTTTGTCACGGCTTCCGGATTAAATATTTGTGCGGAAGCTATGGGCATCCCCTGCGCTTCAGCTGCTTTTGCATCGGCTACACTGAATAAAAGGATGTAAGCTGCCGAAGAATAGAAGAAGAACAAGTAAACCAGTAAAGCCGCATTAAAGATTGCGGTTGGAATGAAGTCAAACCATTTGAATTTGGGACGAATGAATTCCCTTTCTGCTGACTTTATCTGACGGTCCAGTTCGCTATTTTTATCAGCTATAAATGGTATTTTGGTATTCTTTAATTCATCAATGTTTTTTGAAGTGACGTCGATCTCCGCTTCCAGGTTAGTTTTCCTTGTTTCCAGATCAGCTTGGCTAAGTTCGGTTTCCCGTTCGAGGAAATTGATTTGAATTTCGCCGTTTTTCGCGATGTTATCCAGATTTTTAATACGATGCTCTTCAATCTTGGTCATCAGGCGTTTCTTCTTGTCCTCAATAACATCGATGTCGTTCAAAAAAACGGAATACAGGGTATCTAAAGCCATGTCGAGTACCTGGTGATCTCCATTGGTAGCTTTGCATCGCTCGAAACCGTGATCTCGTAACATTTCCCGGTCAAAGCTCCCAACTTCAGCAGCGATCATTGAATCCAGTATATGACGAAATTCGTCTTCTATTTTTAAAGGAATTTCCACCGGGATCGCTTTAGGCCGTTCCGGTCTTGGTGCCGTATGCACGATTTCGTGATTTTCCTTTTGTGCAAGTATGCGGTTCTTAGTTTCGTTGAAAGTATCGATCAGCGCAGCCACGGTTTCCTTGTGGTCCGTGCTGATGATGCTTTCCTGGTTGTTCTTTTTCGCATTAACCGACCAATTATAAGATCCATGGAGCGCAATACGCTTATCGATCACGCAGAACTTTTGATTCATGCCACCATAACCATTGCTTTTGATCTTATAAACAGCGGCTCCTTTTGATCTCAATAATTCAAAATCCAGCTTTTCGTTTTCCTGATTATCAGCAACGATGACTTCCATATAAATGCCTTCGGCCAATTTGGTCAGCAAAATGTTAAATAGCTCCTCGTCCGTAAACCAGGCTGTAGCTATCAGGATCTCAAATTCGGCCTTTAAGAGTTCACTTTGAATCTTGGCGTAGATCTCTTTGTTATCATTGATAACTTGTTGGTCAATCAGTTCCATTAATTGTGATAAGGTTTAGTAGAGTTCAATTCAGATTAAGGGCACTCTGGCAGACTTAATAAATTATCCGGGCTGTAACCGTCCGCTTCGGTTTTTAGATATTTGCGACCATTGTGTTTTGCAACAATAATCTCCACGTTCTTTCCGCCCACTGATACATAAAACTCCTTGGTCTTGTTTTCAATCCCAGCTATTGCGTCGTCTTCATGTTCTCTCCATCTGTTGCCATCGGCGTTAATGCCGCCAATATGGGAGATCCTTTCATGGGCTTCATGGTCGCCCCCTCTTTTGTTAATGCAGCTAACTTTGCGTCGTGATGCCATAATCTTTAATATTAATTGTTTTTAATACCTCAAAATTATAGCAATAGCAGGCGTGGTTTTTACGGGAAACCGTAAACTGTGGCTTTATTATTATTGCGCAGGTATAACCTTCTTGGGATCGAAACCGAGTCTGCTGACAAGTTCCTCAACAGGTATTTCAAATTGGGCATATCCTGTTTGTGCACTTATATCATTTGGGAACCAGTAGGCGTGGGACGCACCGCCGTATTGCAATAAATTCCAATAAACGGCAGCATAGTTTTTAACGATACCATCTACATTAAATACCTCCTTTGATCCCCAGGACCCCTTCCAATAATCTACCCGCCGAAAAGTAGGTCCGGTATAATGCACTTTCGAATGTGGCTCTCTTGCTGTGCTGCCTACCAATAAACGAGTAAGCGACTCCACCTCCGCTTCAGTACCTTCGTTTTGCCCTTGTAACTCAATTCCTTCATTCAGGTCATATGTGCAGGATAATATGGCTCCGTCGTAACTCCAGGCGCATAATTCAAATGCCGCGTAATGCCCCTTGTCATATTTTAATAAGGTATTAATAATACCGCGGTTGATGTCTGTGTAAAATTTAGTTTCACTTTTCATTCCAATGTAAGCATGCCATGCGCCATAACGGCTGCGGTCGACATGTAGTGATACGACAGAGTCTTCCCGATCTGTAGTATAATATGCATAGGTTACCACGGACTCCCGTAGACTGGTGTCAATAATTGCAGAGAAATAAAGATTGTCCCACTTAACGCAGTTAGCACGTAAATGACTGGGCTTTAATGGGAATCGGGCTTGTAGCTCGTGTGCATATTTTGCAGTAGATGGTGGCGCTATTTGAGCAATAACCATACTGCTGATGGCCAGCATGATACAGGCGAGGAGGTTTTTTTTCAAGTGGTTAAGGTTTTGGTTAATTGATCAATTGACAGTATGAAGAACAAATTTCTGCAATATGTGGATGGTCATCGGTAATAAACGCCGGTTTGTATCCAGGGGGTAAGCGCCGCCAGCTGTAAAAAATTCAACACGGCCATTGTATTTTGCATACCAAACTTTTCCAACCGAATATAAGGTTAACGTGTCGGGCTTTGTAATTCGTTTAAAATTTTGTACTAACTGGCGGTTAATAGGTGGTGGTTTTATTCCTGATGTTTTGTCACTACAATCTACGGGGTTATAATGGTCGTCGCTCCAGATCATGCAGCCCTCAGTTCCGGTCAGCTGATGTGTATCCTTTTTAACAGCAAAATAAATTGCGATAGAAATTAATATCAGTAATATGCTATACAGGATGATTCGATTTTTGGGTTTTACTGGTGGTTGAGGGGGAGTGATAATACCTACCCCGGGCGAATCATCAGTCAATTCTGAAACAGGGGGTGTTACTAAAGCGGTAGGTTCAATATTGATTTTCAGGCTGGGGTGATATGGACGGGGCTTATAATCGATCAACCAGGCTAAAAGGTCTATATTTCTTAGATTGGTATTGACAGACCTCTCTTTGAGCACTTTGACAAGTGGCCTGTATAAATCCGCGCTTGATATCTCTACAACCTTATAATATTCTCCAACATCCGCTTTACGCCCGACAAACGATTGGAGCGTCTTTTCATCTTTCGAATCAAATCCCTCGCCACAAGTCCTTAACACTTTAGCTTTGATATTACCAGGCGTAGGCGACAATAGCTCTGATGACAAAGCGCCGATTTTCACTTGTTCGTCATAATACGCTAATACCAATTCTTTATACTCAGTCTCAGACATTTTCTCAAAAATTTAAGGATAAAGCTAACAGATTTTTTGGAATTCCATCCGCTTTTCCGGAATCGCATCGGAATTACCGGAAATACCTGAATCGGTTGATAATAAGCTGATTATGCCGATATACATTTGCTTCAGAAATCGATTCGAACGGTTTCGGTGAGCAAGATAGCGGTAGTGGATACCCGGCTTGGGAAGCGGTTACCTCCTTCCGCTATCAACGCTCACACTTCCCAAAAAATGTAAGAGGCGCCTCTTACGCGGTCTGCAGCTACGCTTCGGGATGGTCCCGGAGCGCCCTGCAGGATTTATTCACCTTTTAATTTTTTTAAAATGTATCAGCTTTTTTTGGCGCTTTTTTTGGCTTGTGTAAGCCCTGCGCACCATCATTCGTGTAATAATAATAACGGTCATACCACAACAGTAACCGCCGACAGCGACCCGGGCGGCGATAACGGGCATCCGCCGCCGCCACCGCCTCCTCCTGGAAGTTAAGTTTTAAATAAGGCAAGTTTACGCTTGCCTTATTTTTTGCAATTAATTGTACTTTAGTGGCAAGAACCTTGAATAAATTATCACTCATATGGATCCTGCTATCGCTGGCTTTAACGGCTTGCCATAAGACTGCGCCGACCACAGCTACAGGTCAGTGGGCTGATTACCGGAAAGCCTACAATTTTTTAAATAAAAATAAGGATTCAGCCTTTTATTACTTCAACAGGTCGGCAACTAATTCATCCGATAAAGCACAAGTCGCGCTGGCTTATCAAAATATGGCCTTGATCCAATCTGATGCAGGCGATAATTATGGGGCGCAGGAAAGCCTGACATTAGCGTTAAAATCGTTAGACGAAAATGATCCTAAAAACCGTGGGCACCTTGCGGAGGATTACAACCAAATGGCAATAACCTTTTCCAACTTAAGCGATAATGCCCAGGCTATTACTTATTATGGACTTGCCCTTCAGTATGCCGATGATCCGCAGCTGAAATCTTATTTTCTGAACAACCAGGGTAATGCTTATAAAGATATGAAAGCTTACACCAAAGCGCTGTCCAGTTATAATGCGGTGATTAGTATAGTTGGCAGGAAAGGCATTGCATATGCAAGAGTTCTTACAAACCTCGCCATCACCAAATGGTTACAGAATCCCCGCTATAATGCTGCGCCGGAACTTTTGCGATCCCTTTCAATCCGGCTACAGGAAAAAGACGTTTGGGGTGAAAATTCAAGCTATGCACACCTGTCAGAGTTTTATATCGATCGTCAACCGGATTCTGCTTTATGGTATGCGCAAAAGATGTTTAATACGGCCAGGCGGTTAAAGAGCCCGGATGATGAATTATATGCTTTGCGCAAATTGATTTTGCTCGTTCCTAAACAAGCAAAACTCTTTTTTCAGCGGTACCAGCATCTGGAAGATAGCTTGCAAACCAGGCGCGCGGCAGCAAAAAACCAATTTGCTGTGATCCGTTATAATGTCGCGCAATCAAAAGCGGAGAATTTGCAGTTGCAAAAGAAAAATGAAGAGCGGAGGTATCAATTGATCACTGTTTCGGCAGTTTCCAGTTTAGCTCTGATCTGGACGATATGGTGGTACCGGAAGCGAAAGCAACGATTACAACTTGAAACAGAAAATAAGATACGAGAAAGTAAACTACAATTGTCGCAAAAAGTCCATGACCAGGTAGCCAACGGTGTTTATCGTATCATGAGCGAAGTTGAGCACAATTCGGATTTTGACAAATCACACTTGCTTGACCAATTGGACAGCGTATACGAAATGTCCAGGAATATTGCCCATGATGAAACCGGTTCCGATGGAGATTTTACAGAACGAGTGAGTACTTTATTAAATGCTTTCAAAAAAACCGCTATCAGGCTTGCTGTATCCGGAAACGAACCCGGCTTATGGCAGCCGGTGAGCGCCTTTGCCAGGGAACAGCTTGAACTTGTCTTGCAGGAATTGATGGTCAATATGAGTAAGCACAGCCGGGCCACTCAGGCATATATTGAATTTACTTTGGAAGAAGATAGCCTGAAAATTGACTATCGTGACAATGGAATAGGTATGTCGAATCAAGGAAAAAAGGGAAAGGGGCTTCAAAATACGGTTTCCCGTATTAAAGCATTAAATGGCAGCATTAAATTTGAAAATCAAAATGAAAAAGGTCTCCACATTGAAATCCAGGTACCGATAGAAAAATGAAGTTCGAAAATATCCTTGTCGCAGAAGATCACGAGGTCGCAAATTTGTCGCTCAGAATAACGCTGGAAGATCTGCAGCTCGCACGTCCACAACACGCTTATTATTGCGAAACCGCTTTGGCAATGATCAAAAAAGCTTGTCATGACCAAAGGCCATATGACCTTTTAGTTACCGATCTTTATTTTGAAGTTGATGGCAGCACCAAACAAGAACCTGACGGGGTGGAACTTATTAAAGCCGCCAGACATCTGCAGCCAGGCTTGAAAGTACTGGTTTTTTCCGCTGAAAGTCGCCAGGTGGTCATCCGGCGTTTATATGATGAATTCAATATTGATGGGTATGTCCGAAAAGCGCGCGGCGATGCCCATGAATTAAAAAGTGCCTTAGAAAATTTGGCAAAGAATCGTAAGTATTATCCCCGCGAATTTCGCTCACTCGTGGCCCAGGAAAATCAACATGATTTTACAGAATATGATAAGACTATCGTCCGACTGCTTGCTCAGGGTTATGCTCAAAAAGACATTCCTACGTGGTTGGAAAGCAACGACATGCGGCCGTTTAGTTTAAGCAGTATGGAAAAACGGCTTAATCTGATCAAAGGAGCTATGGGTTTTACCAAAAATGAACAATTGGTCATCTTTTGTAAAGAAATGGGACTAATCTAACTATACTTGTTATACTTTTTGATCAACTATAAACTCAGTACTTACTATTGGACATGAAAACATCCTTATTAATCCTGTTGCTGATTGTTACTGTGGCGCAAGTTCCCACCACCACGGTTTATGTTTGTAGTGGTGCTAAGGGTAAAAAGTATCACCTCCGGGCTGATTGTCGCGGTTTGAGTAGCTGCCAGCACAAAATAATTAAAATGACCCTAGCACAGGCACAAAAAATGGGTCTGACACTTTGTGGCTGGGAAAAATAGGTTCCTGTCTATTGGCCTTATGCCGGGACTTACGTTCTCCTTAAAAGATAGCCCCAAAGGGCGCTGGAAAAACGGATTGAAGAAGAGCTTGTAAAATGGGGGCGACTTTCTCTTGCATCCTGCCAATGGTCGATAATGTACAACCCTCGTTAGTGCAAAAAGGGCGCGATGCTGTCGCTTCGGTAGCCGCCGAAATAATTAATGTTTATTGCCGAATATCATAATATTCAGTAACTTACACCCGAATTATTAACCTGAACTTTTTTCAATATGGCCTACGAGCATGATGTCTTTGTAAGTTACAAATGGGGCAATGACCTTAAAATATGGGTCGATAAAGTATTTATTCCCATCCTAAAAGATGCCCTGTATGACACGACCGACAGTGCGGAAGACAGTATCATTTTTCATGATGCGGAAGAAAACAAGCCAGGCGGTTCGATACCGTTGGTATTGCGTGACGGCGTCGCGCGTTCCAAATGCATGGTCTGTGTGATCACTTATCCCTATTTTACCAAATCGGCCTGGTGCCCGGCAGAACTATCCGCTATGCTTGAGCGGGAAAAAGTAACTGCCATTCGTCAGCCTCCCAAACATGTAGGACTAGTGTTCCCCGTCCTTTTTGTTGATATGTCAAAAACTCGTTTGGCCGACAGAAACCCAGTTTATGGTCTTCCAGGCCCGAAAAATTTCCTGACCAAAATTCAGCCATTAGAATTAGACGAAGATAAATTCTTTAGGATCTCAGCAGGCTTCAAGGATACCAACGGCTTTGATGACCTGCGGTTGCTGGTAAAAAAATGGGTCAGGGAGAGCATCAAGGACCGCTTGAAAAAAACGCCGTCATGGAACAAAGAATGGGCGAATGATCATTATTTCAACTCCAAATTTAATGCGCCCGTTAGCCAAACCGTTCGCTTTGCGTTGCCTAAACTATGAAAAAACGTACTGAAGAAATTGGCCGCATCGTTACTTTTTACTCTTATAAAGGGGGCGTCGGCAGATCTATGGCATTGGCGAACATTGCCGTGCTACTCGCAAACTGGGGCTATAAAACGCTGATCATCGATTGGGACTTGGAAGCGCCCGGCCTAGAGAACTTTTACAAGCAATATATTAACATCCCCGCAGCAAAGCGGAAAAAAGGCCTGATCGACCTGTTGAAAGATGAAATGGATGGCGCCGAAAATAAGGTCCAATGGAAAGACTGTTTAATCAAGATCGACATTAACGCTAATAAGAAAGGTGTCAATTTCAAGGATAAGCTTCACTTGATCACCTCCGGAAACTATAACAACGATTATAACGAGCGTGTCAGAAGTTTCGATTTTGGTAAGTTCTACTCAGAGCACGATGGCGGAAACGTGATCGAAAAATTTCGTTACGAATGGAAAGCGGCCTATGATTTTGTGTTGATAGACAGCCGGACAGGGGTCACTGACATTGGCGGCGTCTGCACCATCCAGCTACCGGATATGCTGGTCTTGTTGTTTACGCCGACCGACCAAGGATTCGATGGCATACGCTCAATCGCTGACAAAGCTTCCGCAGGAAGAAAAGTGCTGCCGGATACACGCATCCAATTGGACTGCTTACCTGTTCCCACGCGTATTGATGCTACGGAAAAGGTGGTCAGCGAGAACTGGTTCACAAAATTTGAAGATGGTTTGAAGGAGCTCTACGCACCCTGGCTATCCAAAGATGTGGACCGCGCTGATTTCCTGCTGAGCACAAAAGTTCCGTATAGTTCCTTTTACAGCTTTGGCGAAGGATTACCGGTCGTAGAAGAGGGTACCAAGGATCCGCAGAAGATGGGCTATGCTTACGAGCCGCTTGCGGCCCTGGTCGCCAAGCAGTTACAGCATGCCGGTTTACTCCTCACCAACCGTGACGATTTTATTCAAAGTGCCGTGACAGAACTGGATGTAGATACGCTCGACACCAAGCAAGCCTATCGGGAAGCACAAGAAACCCTGCGGAACAGGGAACAAAAGCTGTCCGATACGTTGGTCGAGGTGGAACTCATTAAAAAGACGCAGCAACAAAAATTCTGGAAATACTTAAGCGCCGTGGTGATCACCCTGATCATAGCGATCATTTGTGGATCATATTTTTACCTCAGAAAATCAACAGCTGTTTTAGCCGTCGATCATTCGAAGGAACAAATAACCGATTCCCTAATAAACGTGCAAAAGAAAATCGACTCCCTCGGGTCGGTCGACTCTACAGCGCTCACTATCGCCTTACCAGCCAGATTCGATTCCATAGCCAAAGCCGGAAAACCAATAGGTATTGACCTGTCACGAAAAAACCTGGTGAATGATTGGGGCCGCGTTCGGTCAGCGGGTATATCATTTGTTTTTCTGAAGGCGACTGACGGCGTTGATTATGTTGATGCAACATTTAACGCAAACTGGTTAGCGGCAAAAGATAACCGAATGATAAGGGGGGCATACCTGTATTATTCTACGCATTCTTCTGCGGGTGCGCAGGCGGAAGCTTTTATTGCTAATGTGCGATTGGATAGTGGCGATCTGCCGCCGGTGTTGGACCTTAACGAGCTTTCCGGAATGACTGCTGGTAGCACCCTTAACAATACTTTTTTAAGGATCGATACAATCTTACGGAAATTATCGCTCCATTATAAAACCAGCCCGATCATCTTTTGTACTTATGATGTTGCGAAATTGTTGAGTTATAGTCGAAATGTCACCATGTATGATCTCTGGCTTGGGACGTATGGACAAAACAACAAAAATACTTATACCAGTGTACTGACCAAACCGCATCTTCCTGGTGCCTGGACCAAATGGACGTTCTGGCAATTTACGACCGAAGGAACCATTGATGGTATCACCAACAATGGTGCGAACGTCGACCTCAACCAGTTCAATGGCAGCTACCGGGATTTAAAAACGTTGACCTTACCTTAAATAACCGGAAATGTACAGCAACTGGTTTATGATTGATAGCACGCCGCCGAAACTCACCGACTGGATCCAGGCCGGCGGTACCATCATTGCCATTATCGCTGCCATCATAGGTTTTGTGAAATTGTTCATTAAAGACAGGCAGCATGAGAAAGAGATCAGCTCTTTGACCCAGATCGCTGCTGCACAGGAAAGTAATTTGAAGAAAGTCCAGTCACTGCTTAAAGAATCCCAAAAACAAACCATGGAATTTATTATTCAAACCGGTGAAATGCAGAAAAGCAACAGCCTCTATAAAAGACATTTGGAGGTACTGGGCGAAACCATGGCCGATAACAAAGCCCACCAGTCGAAAATGATCCAGATCAAAAAAGCCGAACGCAAGAACGAAATATTGCCCAGGTTCAAAATGGGCGGATTCAGTCACATGAATATCAACGTCAATATGCAATTGCAATTGGTTAAAAACGTCGCCTATTTTGAAACCTATAACAACGACCCCAGATCCGGCATAACCCTTAGTCCCCAAATGCCAAAAGGCAAATCCATCGGTACCAATGAGACCATTGCCTTTAATGGTATGATCAGCGGCGAGTTTAGTATCCTTCGCGATTATCAGCCTACGCCGCGCCTGATAGGGGAGATCTTATTCCGTAACGAAGACAAGGACTTGTATAGGCAAGTCATCACCCGCTCCGGTGCCGGTTTTGAAATCGGACAACCGGAAGAAGCGTTCATTTGAAAACTTTCAAGCTTACTTATATTTGAGTGATAAACCAGAAACCTATGCCTTCAGAACTGATAATTCAATTACAACAGCCTAACGGCGATTTCATTTGTGAGAAATTTGATAATTTCCCTGCCCCTAAATCTGCCTATGTTGCGATCTGCTTTACCAATACGGCGCAGGCGGCTCAATTAGCGGAAGAGCTGAAAGTAAGTTTTATCAACGCCATTCAAAACCTTGGCAGCGTTCGCTCGATGCCTTCCTGTGGCAGCTCATCCGTTGGATTTGATCGTTGTCGCGCCCTCTCAGTTAACGACAATACCAAGCTATTGGTAGTCGTGACCGATGGTCTGAGTAATGATTTTGCCGAACCGGCCATCCTCGGCTGGACCTATGATAAGCTGCCGGTAGTAAAGGCCGGAATCCCAGTGACTTTACCAACACCTTTCGAAGAAATAAATGCGGTTTTCTGGAAAGGTGCAATAGATGAAATAGTGCCGACGCTATTTGGACTGACCGGTATCAGCGACATCGAACAAAGGATTTTTATCAGCTACCGCAGGAGTGACGCTTCCGAATTCGCCATCCAGCTTTTTAACCGGCTGGGACAGGAAGGTTTTGAAGTTTTCCTTGACCGGTTCAGTATCAATCCAGGAGTCAATTTTCAAACTAGACTGTACCAGGAACTTGCCGATAAGGCGATGGTGCTCTTCGTTGAAACTCCTGAGTATATGGAATCGGGGTGGGTGCAGAAAGAGATAGACTTCGCTAAAAAGTACCGGCTGGGTCTGTATGTTGTAAACATAGACAATGCGCCAAAAGTAAAGTCGCTGGATGATGAATTTCGGCATCCAGTCACCTTAAACACGGCCAGGGAACTGGATCCCGTAGCGCTCGATGAGTTGGTCTTATTGATCCGTCAGCAACATGCGGTAGCCATTTACCGTATGCGCAACTACCTGTCTACGAACATCACCACTGCTTTATTCGATAAAGGTGGCGCGCCGCAAACCGACCCGAATGGATTTATTGTCGTTGCGGACAGAGCAGGCACAAACGAATACAGTATTTGGGCAACACCCAGACCACCAGTGGTCAATGATTATCACCATTCGGATACCTCCAATCAGGCGGGTCGGACGATGGTCATGGTCGGCCCGGAGTTTATGGAACAAAAACGGGAGATAGTTAATGCTTGGCTATGCGGCAAAACAGCTGTTCACTTTTACAATGAAGGCGAAATCCTTGAACTATGTAACCAGATTTATCCTTAATTTTGCAGACCATGAGTTACTTTCCTTTTACCATCGTACTTTCAGCCAGTGTTCCCAGTGGCGAAAGGGGCGAGTCATACGAGCAAGACTTCGTTAAGATCAAAAATGCGCAAGTTCAGATCGAGGAAGCGATCATTGGTTTGTCAAGAAATATTTTTCAAAAAAACGGCCGCATCATTTTTGGCGGGCACCCCTCTATCTCGCCACTGGTAGCGATGGTAGCCGGCGAGTTTGGCGGACGAAAAAAAGGCGCCGAAAATCTATCTCGCAATCAGCAGGAACAAAAACCGATCATGATCTTCCAGTCCAGGGCTTTTCAAAAAGTTATTCCGGCAGATACGACCGCCCTGCTTAACCAGGCCGATTCTACCGTAGTTTGGACGGATGCGGCAGATGGCGAAGAATTTAACCCGGCGCTAAAAGGACAAGAACAATGTCTGCAAAGCCTCGCCTTGATGCGGGAACAAATGATGATGGAAGACGTCGATGCGTTGGTCTGTATGGGTGGCATGAAAGGCGTTGAGCGCGAATTCGAACTGTTTAGAACTATGCATCCGCGAAAACCGGTTTACATTTTAGAATCCACGGGAGGGGCCAGCCGCATCCTTGCAGAGAATGCAGCGAATAAGGAAATGGTTAGAGTGATCGATCAGAACATCAAGCAGAATAAGGAGAAAACCGATGAGCGTTTTGAGCTGATTCCATATGCTTATTTAACGGCAAAGATTATTGCGGATCTCGCAGAGCGGAGGGATCGCTAAACGAAGTCACTTCGATCCACCGGCCATGAAAAGTCAATTCATTAAAAGGATCTGGTTCACTCCTGATCATGGTTTCATAAGCGAAACTCGCTGTCTGCGTCCAGTGGAGATAGGGGTCCCGGGTATAATAAAGAAATTGCGCAAACAAGGAACGGATGAGATCTTCCGGGTATTTTTCAAATAGCCGGAGTGCCATCAGAAATTCTGTTCGTAAACCGATGAACCGGGTATGGTACCAAAAATGCCGGTGCAAAACATCCTGTAAAAATCGTTTATCATCCTCATAAGTGGCTGTTGTCGTTGCCACAACGGACGCTAAAGCCGAATTGATGAACGCCATCACTGCCAGGTCCTGTCCCTCCATAAATTCTCGCGCGAAATCTTCGTTAAGTTTCAGATAAGTGATCAGTATCGCCAACTGGCTGAATTTGATTAGGTTACCAAATGGGAAAGGCAGTTCGGCGGGGTCGAACACCGGCGAGATACTGGTCGCCATGATCCATTCCGCACAGCACCAGGTCCGGCTAAGATAATTTTCACTGTAAATAACCACGACCAGCGATAAGGTCGTCAGTATGTGCATGATTTTCAATATCGAGGTAAACTCAATTTCTTCTTCCGGCGTACGATTTCCATCAGTGTCCCGCTGCGGGCTGCAGCTGAAATCATACCAATAGCCCGTACGCGGAACATCTTCGATCTCTGATTTGGCCAGGTAGGCTTTAAATCTTTTGAACTGCTTTCCCGATGGGTCCGGATCGAAAATCGTTTCCCATTCATGGGAGAGGAAATAAAAATTGTTGCAGCCTTTTATAAAATATCTTTCCGGAATATCCTGGTAGCGTTGAAATGAATGATGGTCATCGAAATAGGCGGCACTTAAAAATTTTACATTCCCTAACTGCGGTAAATAAATTTCTTTTAATTCCTCCAGTTTTAACAAGCGTTGCTGAAAACATTCCGAAAGGCTTTTTTTGAGCAGCAATGATGGTTTAAGTTTCAAATAAAGCGCCAGCAACTCCTCCACGTTCCGGTCAAGTGCTATTTCCGGGTATTCTTGGTTCGGCTCCATCATTTTCGGGATTATTGGCAAAGTCATCCGAGCCGAACAGGATCTGCTCAAAAGATATATGGTCGTCCATTATTATTGAAAAAAGGGTTTAAGTGTTTAAAGTTAAAAAAATCAAGTTGATTTTCTATGAACGGGTTTGATCTCGTATAATTTATCGAGGGGGTGCCCGACCTTGGGCAACTGCATATAGCTCCAGAGTTTCGCCCATTTTTCTAAGTCCTGATCACTCAATGCGGCGAGATGATCGAGTTCCAGAAAATATTCGACCTTCAATTCTTTCTTCTCTTTCTCACTCATAAGCCGGGTAGCCGCAAAGTTTTCCACGAGCCGGGTCGTTGTTGTTCTCGGCGGTACTTTCTTACGGATTATCTGGCTCGTCGATATTTCGGAATAGATCCAGGGCGATCCTGTCTTGGTTCCTACAATATCCTTCAATGTCGACTGTGGCGTCCGTAAAAAGAACACGCACTCGCAATTGTCCATCATTTTGGCAAGCGCATTATTCAACATCAGGTGTACATGGGCGGTGGACTGATTTCTTTTGGCATAATTATAGGTATCCGCTGACTCATTTCGGCAGTATTCGTTGTCGATCTGCTTTAACAGCTCGTCAGCATGGCCCCAAATACAGGAGTCTATGAAGGCTACGATGTCGAATTTATCATAAAGCCAGGCGGCGAACGCTATGGCAAGTTTTTGATCAGGATGCGCGTGGGATATAAAACAATCGATTTGCAGCTCAGTGTTGTCTGTAGGGAACCAGTCGTCTTGTATTTTTGATCCATCCAACGCCCCTCCGGGCATGATATACTTATCCAAAAAAGGTTTCATCCCTGTTTTGAATATATCGTAAACCCCTTGACCATCTTCCGAAAGGCTCGAAAGATCAAGAGTATCTAATTGTATTTGAAAACCTCTGAACATAACACAAAACTAAGCATTATTTCTCCCCTAAGGGCTAAGAACAACGAAATCCGTGGGCCGATGACCAGACCTTGAACGAAACCGCAGTAATAAAATAAATGGCGGAAATAAATATTCAATTAGTGGAGATTTACGGTATCGAGAAAGACATCAATGTATTTTAGTTTTAGCCGTTCTTTAATGAATTGTGTTTGAGGTTAGCACTGCGAAAAATGAAATTGTCCGGTTCACTTATCAAATCAGTATTGTTCGCGATTCGGTTAAGGTGGTAAACAAAAGTTTACAAACCGAAACAAACACGCATAGTAATCTCCTTGTGCGCTACAACGCCTTAGAAGCGGAGCTACGTTAATTAAAAAAATGTAAAGAAGCCTGGTTCAAAAACAAGTCTCCAGGCACAAGTTGGCGGAACCGTAAGCTTGTTATGCTTTAATCAGGTCGATTGTGTCCCAGGGCATCAAATCGAGTTTAAGAATGATTCGTTAATGGTTGCTCTAAATACTTGAATAAAGAACATGATCAACATAGGGATTTGTGAAAAGGATAAGTATATCGATTACAAGAACCCTGTTAAAAAAAGGAATGTCAAATTATATGGATCAATGTTGTTTGTTTATAATAAACAGAACTTGATGGTCTTTTACAACGACATCAGCCACAAGGTGCCGCATTTAACTCTTTTCAAGTTTGGCGGTCAGTAAACATAGGATAGTTATCCGTTGATTGTTGTTATTTGCTTAGGTTAAGTGACTAAAAATAATATATTTACAGAAAACTATTGTTACCTTGATTTTTAGATTATTTTTAGTGCATAATGAATTAACCTAATCTTTACACAGTTTAATGAACAAGGACCTGAACTATTATTATTTTTATATTTGTGCAAGAATATCGGCGTCTATTTCAGCAGTGTTCATTTTCAAATCGACCGGGTCATTTTTAAATTGCAGCTTTCATCAAATAACCTGTTATTGATTTATAATGAGTACTAACCCTGGCAAATTATTGATTTATAATTTAAAATTCGAAAGACCTATACCTGACGAAACAACCGAGTGTAGCGACTTTCATGAATATTTAAAACTACAAATTACTGGGTACAGGAAGTTGTTAACTTTTGAAGTGGTCGAAGCAGGTGATTGCTCAGCCAAGTTGCGCTTCTGGTGTAACTCAACTGGACGGCGCGGGATTAATCGCTTAAAGACTACCGTGTTCCTTATGTTTCCCGATGTAGACATTACGGAATGTCGAAGGGAGCGAAACCACGATAGAGATTAAAAAAAATGATATTCAGGCGCATACGAAAGAGCGAACGGGAAGAACTGGCATCTTTGTGCGAGGCTGATGCCTATTGGCAAAGATATTTCAGTGAACATCTGGCTTGGTTGGAAAAAGCACTTTTGGATGTGTCTTCTAAAGACAGGGTTGTCTTTGGGGCTTTTGACCATAAGGTAGATGGAGACAGTTACACCAACTCCCTTGTCGCTTGCCTGTTTCTCAAGCTTTCCAAATTTGATAATTCTATCGAATTTAAAAATCTTATTCTGCCATCTTACGATTTCGACAATGATCCTGAGGTTTTAAAAAACACCAGAAAGCTGATTGAAAATTCGATCAAATTTTGCGAGGTCAGGAATATACTTAAAATCGAAATCGAATTACCGCAGGAAGAACACCAGCTAATTTCATTATTCTTAAGCCTCAATTTTAAAATCGTTGCTTTACGAGAGCGTTATACCCGGGGAAATTTGGTATGCACGCTCGAAAGAACGATCGGAGAAATTTATTATGGCGATCCGTATGATCTGCAAAAATTAGCCTATTGGTTTTTGCGCTGTTACATTCCGTGCCAAATTGTTTCCACGAAAATGGTCAATGACTTGATCATAAAAATTAATTTTATTGGAAAACCGCTAACGAAAGCGTTTGCTGACAAAGAATCCATTGCACATAAAAAACTTTTGCAGGGTAATTTATGGGTATTACAAGACGAAGATGGTGCCGACGAGGATATCCAAACCATATTAGGTGACAACCACATCCAGCCACTAACCATAATACTTACCGACTTTGTTTTGTCTTCAGCATTGAAAGCGGATCTTTCGGTGAAAAGGATTATTTATTTTGATAAAAATGACCTGTTTGAGATAGCCGGTCGGGAAAAATCATCATTAAATATTCCTATTACGACCGATGACATTGGTGGTATAGTGACCGTCTTGGAACAGGAACAAGTTATTGAATATGCCAAAAAAGAATCGCTCACTTATTATTTATTAAGTGGATTACACAATGGCCTAAATGTACCGGAAGGTAATAAAGGAGACGAAGAGCTAGACGACGTATTGATTCTGGCTATTTATTGTCCGAATTGGTTTAATCAGGGCGCAGGGATTGTCGGCATGAGTATTATTACCGAAATGCGGCAACCGCCCTTCAAGAAATTGTTGAAGGATCCCTTCCCCGAAGACAGCGCCTTAAGCAAAGAAGACCTGGCCTTTTACCAAACTTATAGCGATGAAGAAAGAGTCGCAGAATTAAAGTTGTCGAAAGTGGTTTTGTTTCCTGAGCCAATGAAAATATCTAAGGCGAAGTGGTTTTCAAACGAAAAAATCAGGCAGTACCTGGCTAATGAAATAACCATAAATGCATGTAATTCAGCCTATTTGGATAGTTCGTCATCTGTCAAATTGAGAAAAGAATTAAGAACCAATGGTCAATTCTATCAGGATGATAAAAAGGGTGAATTACAAGCTTTCGAAAAAAAATTTAAAATAGGTCTTTCATTTCCGGGAAGCAAGCGGCCATTTGTAAAACTCGTAAGCGATATTCTTGTAAAAAAATATGGGGTAGATAACGTCTTTTACGATCATAACTTTCAGGGTAAGCTCACCCGTATGGCCTTAGATCTATATCTTGGCAATATATATAGAAAAGAATGCGACCTCGTCGTCGTCTTTTTTTCCAAAGACTACGCTACCCAAAAATGGTGTAAATTAGAATGGCGATATATACGCGATATACTTTTCAGTTCAGATTTAACAAATATTGTTATGCCATTAAAATTTGATGATGTTGCGATACCTGGCATGCTTAATCTGGATGGGCCACTTTCTATCGGTGATCGTTCGCCCGAAGAAGTCGCACAGCTTATTATTGATCGGCTGGAGTAACTACTTCAAAATTAAGTTGTAGGCGGCTAGTGCAAGCACGAAGATCAATGGTATCAGGTAGAATGTTCTCAAAGTTACAGAGAACATCACTTTCCAAACACTACCCGCTTTGGCTTTTAGGTCTTCGACAGGCTCTCCGTTCGTCTGATAATTTTTCCGCTTAAAAGTATTCAAGTCGTAAAGTAATTCTGTTTTATCCGGACGGTTTACTACCACCCATTTATACAGCTCCCGGTATATCTTTTCCGTCTGTAAATAGAAAGCGTCTAAGTACCAAAAACAAATAATTGGCAATAATAGTACCAGGCTGATCCATAATCCGTGATGCCCCGGTGTTTTTCCCGCGCTAAATATCTCGTCGTTTTTAAAAGCAAGAATGGCTGTTACGATACCCATCATCCAAGTTTTCACTTGGAAAGAATTGGTAGCCTGGCGTTTGACAACGTCTTGGATAAGGTCGAGCTCTTTGTGGATGATCGCGGTTTCTATGGACATAGGTTTAAATTGAAATGGTTAGTTTCGTCATCTAAATTAATATTTTTATGTTACCTATTTATCAATGAGTTGAAATGTTAAAATTCAATACTTTGAAAAAATTATTTTGTGGACGACTTAAAAGGAGGATCGCCAAGGTTAACTTTTAGAGATATAGATGTAACTGTTTTTTTGGTAGCATAGTTGTAAGTAACAGGGAGAACCACCCAACTACTACTCCCAACAAGAATACCAAATTTTGCTCCTAGACTCGATTCGTCGCGTTGCTGACCGGCCGTGTAACCGCTTGTCAAATAATTATACCCATAATTTATGGCTAATTCAACACAAGGCGATAAGTTCGACTTGCCGTCACTTCCTTTGATCATCTTGTTGGCAATGACTTGGTTCAAACTTAACTGGTTTTCAAATAGATGCTTATTCATATCAATTGCTTTTATGACCGTATCATCCCCTAGTACATAACCGGTTTTTAAAGTAAATTGGGTGCTTAGCTTTGCGAAGATAGTAAAACCTTTGATGGCATTTAACAGAAATGATGCGCCCTGTACGCCGCTGCGGTTGAAAGCATAAGAAATTTCGGGCGTAAATGTGACATTAAACCGATTAGCAACATTGCGGTTAGCATCATCAAACTTATTCTTCATCGCTTCAATTTTAGTAATGGCTTCTTGAGGGAGAATTTTTTTCAAATCATCTGTCAAATCGGATGAATCCATTGATTTTTCGAATGTTGCCAAATGTTTGATAATCGTCTGAAAATTTGGCGGTTGGTTATTCGTAAGTTTTGTAATAATTGGATCGACAAAAGCATCTATCTCCGCTTGTCTATCTGATAAATCTTTGTTATAGCTGTTGAATACCTTCGATCTTGTAACATCATTCGCGTTGATAAATGACCAGGTAATACCAAGAGATAAATTTGAAGGATTAAAATTATTTTTATAATCAAAATTTAAATATGGTTGAAGGTACCTTTCTATCGAATAATGCTGATAATCCACTGCGTTTACCTTTTGATTATTGTTTTTGATTAAACCAAAAATGGTGCTTTTAAAGCTAACGGACTTACTGGTAGCTGTGACATCGTTTAACGATAATTGGTAAAGGTTGCTTAAGATATCCCAGCCAGTAAGGGATTTGGCTGCCTGGACCTTTTTTATTGTAGAATCCTCAGGCGCTTTTTGTTGGCCGTAAAGGCGCGTGGTTGTTGAGAGGAATAGAACCACACCTAGGCTTAAAATAACAAGTTTGTTTTTCATCTTCTTTTCCATTAAACAACATTGAAATTATCAAGCATATAAATGTTGGTTCCAGCGCAAGAATCGGTTACCAGGTTTGTACCAGCCTGGTCTACAGATAAATTAACGGTGCCCCCTGAATAGCCATGTACCTGGATCGAATAATTACCAGGAGGCAAGTTAAATGGATCAGGTGGAGTGGTTGGGCCTGCGAGATAATTGTAAGCGCGGCCAGTTCCGGTAATAAATACCGTAACCGATCCGCCGGTTGCACCGGTAAATGTGATAGTAATGACAGTTGGGTTCATGGTTTTAAGGGGTTATGGTGAATGAATTTTCAATAATCTACATTTATTTCGTCGGAGGCGGGGTGCTTGGCTGACCTCCATTGGCCATTGTGGAAATTTTATTAAAGGCATAAGGTACTACCCCGATACCCATTGAAATTAAAATGCCGGAAAGCTTGGTAACATCAGGTACAGTACCATCTTTTAAGTAACAATAAATAAAAAAGCTGCTCAGGCAAATCCCAATAAGTAATGAAACCATAGTTGTTAAAAAAGCGATCAAACGGCTAATGCTTGGACGGTATATATTGTCAGTGGTAGTTATGGTGGTTGGAAAAAGTGTGATAACCGGAAGCGCAGTGGTGGCTGTATTTATTTGCTGTATAGCCACTAATGCTGCGATATTGGTAGCATTATATTCTGTATTTCTGTCAATTTTTTGAGGATAAGTGCTTTCCGATAAAGCCAATCGTAAGCTAAATGGCGGCCCAGACTTTTTATCGATAAGCCGGATAATCCAGGTATAAATGAGCAATAATATCAGCCCCCCTATAAAAGCTATGGGTGGGAGAAAAACAAGAAACCATTCCCCACTGGTCAATTGATGACTTGAGCCAGCGTTAACTGAGCTCCCGATAACAACAATTTCCAATTGAAAAGCTTTTCCAATCCCGTTTGCATTTGATGCTGCTATACAATATCTATCATTCGAGGGTTTTAGCGGTTTCCCACTTAGGATACCGGTTTTGAGATCAAAGGTCAAGCCATCCGGTGCGTCTGGTCTGATGCTGAAGGAAGTAGCAGGACCCTTGCTAATTGTCGGTTTGAGGGGTGAAATGGTTTTTCCCGCGTCGAAGGCATTGGGTGTTGTGTAGCTAAATTCTGGAACTTGTGCAGCGCAATTTAAAATGGTGGTTATTCCAATGAAAAATGCTAAAGACAGCGACTTGTTGATCAGTTTATCCATATGTCAAAGGTTTAGGTGGCTTTCGACACCAGATAATTTAAATTAGTAGGTTTTAGCTATAAAAATAATAGTAATGTATTTGATTTTCAACTATTTAAGAAAATGTTTTAGAGTTAAAGTTCAATTATTTTTTTCTGATCCCAATTCTTCCGTTTTTTTGATCATAACATACATCAAAATCAAAAAAGAACTGAATTCCAAATACATTTCGGACTTCGTAATTGCTTGTTTCAACAAGATCCAATCCAGATTGCTGTTCTGATACCGTGAACGTTGTACTGGCGGCAAATGGAGGGCCCAAGGAAAACTTAACAAGGGTGCCTATCGAAACTTTCGCGGTATCACTAGTTGCATTTTTATAATAAAAACTTACCGGGTTCCCGGAATCTAAAAGAACATTGCTGGTATAAGGTACGCCACCTACCGATAAGGTATCTTTTAATTGATTATCCATCCAGCTATTATAGCCATTGGGTAGTAATACGGTTCCTGGCTGTAAATTAATAAACGTAAATCCTTTAAGATCTTGTTCCGACGGGTTCAGGATCAACGCCCCATCGGTGTCGTTGAATTTGGGAAAATGTACAATGAAACTTCCCGCACCCGGCAATTGCGGCAAAGGATTAGCCACGCCATCGCTGCCAGATGAAACTCTGAGGCCAACACCAACAATCCCATTAAAACCATGCAATAGACCATTATTGACCATAGTTGAGTCACCGGTTGCATGGTATTTGGCACTACCAGCGCTAATGCTGTCTATACGCATAATTTTAATTGGCGTTGAACTGCGAAGATTGGCTATGGACAAATTTGCGCCGGCTACCTTGCCATAAAGATTGGTTCCTCCGGAGTAAGGATAGCTTACCCATTCCGAATCTGTATCAATAGGCGCGCCTTTGATTGCCCCTGCCAGTACCCTTAAGCCCCATGATCCGGTATCGAAAAGAACATCAACGGGGATTCCGTCCACATTAATAACAACCGAAGCACGGACAGAACTCTTCGAAAAATAAGTGATTTTTAGCGGTGCGATTGTCCGTTTAGTTGAAAATTCACCTGGATCTTTTCCAAAGTTACCATGCGGATTGATGAAAATTATGTCATTTTTATTGCAAGAAAAAATTTGAAAAAGAATGAGTAAGATGACAATATTGCGCCGTTGTAAGAAGGGGGATAGGGGTATTGTTTTCATTAAATAAGGGTTTGGGTTCTTGTTACAATTGTTTTTAAATCAATTGTTTAACAAAGCTAATTTAATTAACTCTAATCCGCAATACCGTGTTTTCACGGTATTTTTAAATTATAAATTGAATTGATAATTTTACGGTAATGGAAGCAGCAGCGCAAGGTCCCGCAATTTATTCTCCTGCGGCGGTGTTGAATTTGTTTAACAATTCGATTTCGCTGGAGCAATCGCAAAGGATGATCCAGTTCGGGGGGGTGTTCTAGGGACTTTTACAATGGTGCATATTATGATAGTTTGCGAGAGGTGTCTTCGGACGCGCAGATTGCGGTGATCAGCAATTAATTGTTCTGCATCGTTTCTTCGTCGACAGCGCAGGAACCAAAAAAAAACCAATCTGCCAGCATGGGGGATCATAGTGGCTATGCTTCAAGCAGTCAGGGCGCTGACAACGAAAGCAGAGAACCGTATAAATATCTCTTTTATAAGCTGGCTAAGGATCGCTTGACAGTTGGCTTTTGTATTTTTTGCAACTTTTTGTACCGCGTTGATGTATAAGTTACTGTATATCAGTATGATTTATTTTCTAAAAAAAAGCAAAGAAAAACCTTTGATTTTTAATTGTTTATGATTATCTTAAATTTGTACCCATATTGTACCTCAAAAGGCGTAACTCATTGACATACAATTTAATTTGACTTTCTGTATCGGTAAATAGGTTGCCTTTCACAGCTTATCATTCTTATTCATTTCTTGTTGGATTACAATTAGTTATGTTTCATTCTTATTCATGCCTCCCCATCCATTTTGCATAATTTTGTTTCAAATTTGTAACACAAGTAAACGAGTTACAAATTTGAAACAAAATTAAATGGATGTGTCCTCTATACAGCTTTTCATTCCTTTTCATATCGTTGTATATCTATCTATTTATTTTCATAATTATCTGTAAATCAAATATTTAATTGAAAATAAATTTTTTACTTTCACCTAACGTGTATATTTTTATAATCACACAGATAAATAAAATAAATGAGCGTTACATTAAGACAAAAAGCAACAAACACCGGAAGGTATAGCTGGAATTTAGACATCTATCATGAAGGTAAAAGATATTCTAAATCAC
Source organism: Mucilaginibacter tundrae (assembly GCF_013408825.1). Taxonomy (GTDB): domain Bacteria; phylum Bacteroidota; class Bacteroidia; order Sphingobacteriales; family Sphingobacteriaceae; genus Mucilaginibacter. The sequence goes on along the minus strand of NZ_JACCBZ010000002.1, from coordinate 3,833 downwards.
TTAAGCTTTATACGATTGTAAAACCAAAAACAGAGGCTGAAAGAATTCGCAATGCAGAAGTGAAGCGCCTTGCAGAGAAAATAAGACTTAACATGGAAGTAGAACTTACTAATTCTAACTACAGTAAATTCGGCAGTAAGCAGACCGATATTTCATTTTTGGACTACTTCGCTAAACTGACTCAAGAACGCCGTAGTTCTGACGGTACTTTCGCCAATTGGGATAGTACGCACAAGGTGTTAAATCAGTATTTTGGCAATCGGTCTAAAAAATTGGTTGATATTACAGAAGCAGATTTAGCCGCAATAAAGAAGTTTATAAGTGAAAAATATCGAACCAAGTCGAACCAACAGTTATCTCGAAATGCAGCATCTTCTTATTTCAATAAAGTTAAGGCGGCGCTTAATGCTGCATTTGATGAAAAGCTTATAGATGTAAGGATCGCTTCAAGGGTGAAAGGCCTTAAACCTGAAGATACTAAACGTGAATTCCTTACCGAAGAAGAAGTAAAACTACTGATGAATACGCCATGTTGTTTTCCATTGCTTAAACGCGCGTTTCTGTTTAGCGTATTCTCCGGGTTGAGGTGGTCGGACGTAGTGGCTGTTAAGTTCGGCGATGTTCAAACGACTGGAGAAAGGACTTTCATCCGTTATCGGCAGCAGAAAACTGGTTACTCAGAAACAGTAGACTTAAACAAAAATTCAATCGCCCAGCTTGGTGATAGGATGGCTGATGATCAACGGGTATTTAAGGGCTTGAAATATAGTGCTTGGAATAACGTCAAACTGTTAGAGTGGGTTATGTTGGCTGGCATTAGAAAACACATCACTTTCCATTCAGCTCGTCATACATTTTCGGTATGGCTCTTAACCAAAGGTGTTGATATTTATACCGTGTCAAAATTACTTGGTCATAGAGAGATCAAAACTACCCAAATATACGCCAAAGTAATTGATCAGCGAAAGAACGATGCTGTGAAAGTACTGGACTTCAACCTGTAATGGCTTTTAAACTAAAAAATTTATTTGAAACTATATTTGCAAATAAATTTTTTAAAATAATTCGGCTGATATATCTTTACATTAATCGCTAATAGAGGCGGTTACTCGCTCTTTCATATACAACCTGTAATTCGACGGTGAAGTTAACTACTACCGAGGTACCTGGAGGGACTTCTGCATTAGCAACGATACCATTGCCCTAACCTCCAGTGGGGACGAAACGCAGGTCGGTCATTAGACCAAACAACTCAACACAACCCCACTCAGCAAATATTTTTTAACTAAAACATTAAACACATGGCAGAAACAGACCGTTTTCTGACCCTGGCTGAGTTATGTACTTATCTAGGGATCTCTCGTAGCCTTGCATACAAGTTATCGCACAGGAACACAATACCAAAATACCGTCCGACCAATGGTCGTGTATGGTTTAAAAAAAGCGACATCGATCAATGGTTGAATAATCATAGGATAATGTCGGAAACAGAATTACAACCCCTAATTAACTAAACACATGAAAAAATTGACGTTGACCCCTGAATATTATTTTGTAGCAACTCATTGCGAGAATTATGCTGAGATATTTGAATTAAAGCTTATCGGCTTCAACCCTAACGAATTCAAAATTGGCCAAGTAGAGCGAGTCCCACCCGAAATACTAAGGTTAACAAGTTGGCCTAGTTTACAATTTACAACTCAGACAAATGAAATCTTGGGTGCGCCTGAAAACGAGGATCGTGTATCGGAACAAATCTTTTACGTACAGCGTGGAGACATGCTATACGGGGAGGATATTGTAACTAATCGTGCGATCTTAGGTAAAATATATGGCTCCCTTGACGAAAACAGTATAAGTAAATCAGTAATACTAGGTTTGCGAGTGAGTCAGGTGAGGTTTAATAATATAAATCTCTTCAATTATCCCACAGCCTTCGATGCAAAAGATTGGGAAGCTGCTCTCTCAACCAAATGGAGACTATCTAATCACATTGCCGCGTAATTTATATACTTAATTCGCTACTAACCGAGCGCTATTTTAATTGCTTGGTTAGTAGTAATAAATACACTAACAAATTTTAATACATTATGTATAGTAATTATAGTTTTTTAATATATAACGAAAATGATTGCGGTAATTATCCAATGGACTTGTTACCCTTAACAGAACCCGATGATAAGTCGCTAAAAATATTAGGCTCATCATATAGTTCAAATTTATTTCTCAGAACTAAAACACCTATTTGGAGACTTTTCAGTATTGATAAGAATGATCTCAAAATCCCTCAATCAGAAATTGCATTTTGGTTTGTCAACCGCAAGGAATTATTTGGTCAGTTTTTGTATTCTGGAGAAAAGGTATTAGGTAAAATAAGCGGCGAACTACCTACAACTGATGATGAAACAATCTGGTTGGATTTAACTATAGGTGAAGAGATGCTATTTGACAACCCCAAAACCGACAAACTTGTAAGCGTTGATGAGGCTGCAAAATGGCAATACGCCCGACGTTGTAAAAGGTTAAAAACACAAAGCATCAACCTTTACAATAACCACGGCCTATATCATGTAGAACATATGCCGGGCGGAACTTCAAAATAAGGTCAATAGAGCTGCAGACCGCGATGGCGGCTGCAGCTCTTATTATAATAATCTAAAAAGGTAACTAAAACAGTTACCATATACCTTAATTACCATGATTGACACATTAGAGTTTTCTTTATATAATACTTATTATGATTACAACAGTATAAAACAAATCTTCGAAGGAAAAATGCAGTTTAAAGTTAATTCTACTTATCCAAATGGATCAGCCTTAACATTCAATTACAAGAATTATAGTTTTACTTTAACTCAACATCACTTGATTGCTAAAGGTAGTTTAACAAAGCTATATTATGACGATAACCTGCAAAATCTAAATTTCAGCCAGGTGCAAGAAGCCTTAACCGAATTTGAGACTTTATTCGGGATACCTTTTGATAAAGCTATTGTTACAAGGGTTGATATTGCTTCAAGTATGTTAATGGATCAACTGCCGAAGCTTTATATAGATATTTTACAAGCACCAAGCGGTTTTGAAGCTGATAACAAAAGAACAACTAAGACATTTAAGCATCATGCAACAGTTATATGCATTTATGACAAGGTTGAACAGCTAAGGATAGACAGATACCAACGAGCAGCGTATAATAAATTCAAAGGCCATAACATTTTAAAATACGAATATAGATGTAAGAGTTATACTTTCAGAACCTTGAGTGATGGCATAACGACTTTCGACTGCTTGTATTCACCCCAGTTTTATAAAGCTTTGCTTAAAGAGTGGTACGAGGGATATAAATTGATACCCAAATTGACTTTGCCTTATGCATCACAATTAAATTATACCTCATTAAGCGCCTTTAAAGAATCACTTTTAAAAATAGGTATAAATACCATAGGAGGTATTGAAGTTTTAATGGGCGGCTTAAAACACATCAAAATGCCAAAGTTTGTAAGAGGTGCAATTAAAAGATATCTTGAATCGCTACCTAAATTGAAGCCATTAAGTCCAATTTTACAAAAAGAGCTTGACGATAAAATTGATTTTGCTTATGAAAGCGCAATGCTTGAACTACAGGATACGTTATAATGTTAAAACTTTATTGCAAAAATGCTCCCAAGGCGTTTCAAGATTCAGCGAGAGTATTTAGATTTATCATACTGGTAGCATTCTGCTACTTTGTTATAAGGCTGTAACGTCCTAAAATAGGTTGACTATTATTGATAATACAAAAGTTGTTAAAAACTCAAACATCAATCAAAGATGTTTGAGTTTTTTTATAGGTT
>NZ_JACCBZ010000001.1 GCF_013408825.1 Mucilaginibacter tundrae | reverse complement strand
AACCTATAAAAAAACTCAAACATCTTTGATTGATGTTTGAGTTTTTAACAACTTTTGTATTATCAATAATAGTCAACCTATTTTAGGACGTTACAAATGGTGTTTTTTCTTTTCCTATTGCGGCAGATTATAATCAACCTGTATGGTCGGCAGCAAGGTAACGTCATCAATCGGAACCTGGTTTACAGATACAATTGGGTGGCGTTGTTTGTAATAGTTGTACACTTCTTTTGCCAGCGCCGGTGTTTCAATGGCAGGAGGGCTGAAGTTAATTGTGAACGAGATAATAAAATCATGCAGTTTTTCATGATCTGGGATTATCCATTTATGGTTGGATTTTTTTAATGCTTCAATTACAGGCATGGTTAGCACATAATCATCGGCATAATAAATAATAATCTTTTTTATGTTTCCATTGGGATCGGCAGTGAACTTTAAAACTACCGTGCCGGTAGCCCTTTTCTGCATAATCTCAGGAGATACAGTTAAGCTATCCTTAAAAAACCGGTTCATGATGGTAACACCACCCTGGAATGGGAAGATCAGTTGGTCCTGCGCCTTGGCGCAAATGGATGTTAACAGAAATAGCGCAACGATAAGGCTGCTTTTTATAAATAATTTATTCCCTTGGGTCTCTTTTTGTGCCTTCATAAAGCTCGTATTCAAATAAGCGGCAATCAAGCTTGCCGTTGTAAAACTCAATTTTTCTTGAAGCCCGTAGTCCTATCTTCTTTGCCAGATCGGGGTTGCCGGTAAAAACGTAACCCCTGTAGCCCAGGCATTTTTTCTTTAAAAAATCGCCAATGCGTTTATAAGTAATCTCCAGTTTAGTGTGTACACCCAGGCGTTCGCCATATTCAGGGTTAAACATTACTATGCCTGGCTCGGCAGGTACTTCGGTGTCTTCAAAATCACAAACAGCAAACTCTATCAAATGTTCTACCCCCGCGGTATTTGCATTTTTTTGTGAGATGTCAATCGCATCTTGCGATATGTCGGTCGCTATGATCTTGAACTTAATTTCCTTTTTAGCTTTATCTTTTAGCTTGCGTCTTTCCACAAAAAACACCTGCTCATCATAGCCCATAATGTGCATAAACGCATAATTCATACGGAATAAGCCGGGATGTTTGTCAGTTGCTAATAAAGCCGCTTCGATAGCTAATGTACCGGAGCCGCACATCGGGTTAATAAAGGTGCTTACCTTATCCCAATTGGTTGCTATAATAGTTGATGCCGCTAAGGCCTCTAACATTGGCGCTTTGCCGGGTATTTTACGATAACTGTGCTTGGCTAGTGTTTCGCCAGAGGTATCCAGAAATATCTCAGCCTTATCATCCTGCCAATAAAGGTGAATAACGGTTTTGTTTGATTCGGCACCGGAGTTAGGGCGTACACCTTTTACCGACCGGATACGGTCAACAATAGCATCCTTAACTTTTACGTTGGCAAACAAAGGGGTTAAAATATGCTCGTTATTAACGTTGGAGGTTATAGAAAAGTAACCGGTGAAATCGATGAGTTTCTCCCATTCAATTTCAACAAGGCCATCGTATAACTCTTTCGGATCGGCAGCGGTAAAGCTCTTTATTAAATAAAGCACCTGGCTTGCGCAGCGCAGGTTAAGATTTAACGGTATACAATCGTTTACGGTTCCTGTAAGTTCGATACCGGTTTGAAAAACACGGTCGGGCGTAAAGCCCAGCGCCTCAACTTCTTGTTGAAGATATGGCGACAGCCTTTTATTACAGGTTATTATGATTTTACTATCGGTGTGGAAAACTTGCATGATATTGTTGCGAATTTATGAATTAAATACTGCCCAATTTAATTTGATACCATTAACTTTACATTTTAATACTTTTTAAAGCTATGGAAATTAAAGGTAAGGTACATGAAGTGTCTCCAACCGTGCAGGTTACGGACTCACTTAAGAAAAGAGAATTGATCCTAGAATATATTGAGAACCCTCAATATCCTGAATATTTAAAGTTTGAAGCGATACAGGATCGTTGCAACTTATTGGATAATACTAAAGTTGGTGATGATGTTGAAGTTTTCTTCAACCTGAAAGGCCGCCCGTGGACTGACAAAATGGGTAAGAAAACATACTTCAACTCATTACAGCTGTGGAAAGTAAATGTATTGTCGGGCGCTGGTGCTTCAGCCGCCGGTACACCTGCTTATGCCCCGCCTGCTGATATCAGCTCACAGCCGGATGATGATGATTTGCCTTTCTAATTAGTTGATTAGTTAAGTGGTTGATTGGGTAATTAGGTTTGCCTTGCTATCTATCAGCTTCGTTATAAAAAAAGAGCCTTGCAAAACTTGCAAAGCTCTTTTTTTATATGCTAATCTCTGGTCTCTAATCACCAACCTATTCTTTAACTATTTTCTTCACGGTTACTTTACCGGCCTGTTTTACTTGCAGATAATAAGTGCCGTTTAAGCCCATTGCAAATGTGGTGCTGAATTTGCCATTAGTAGCTTTCGCACTCCAAAGTATAGTGCCTTTGCTATCTTTTAATTTTACTTCCGCTGCTGCTTTCGATGGCAGATCGAACATCAATAATACTTTACCGGTTGAAAACTCGGGGGCCAGTGTCAAATCCATCAAATCAAGCATCTCCATTTGTATGTTTTCATGATTGGTCGCATCGGCATCCAATCGGCCAAAATGGTCTGATACATGGAAGATTACATGAGTGCTAACGCCTTCGTTATCGGTACTGGTGAATATGAAATTCTGTGTGTTCTTACGTTCAAAACCCATACGGTCGCCCCTATCGCGCTCCCCGTTTTCCATTGGATGAAATTCATGCATTTCAACATGGTTCTTATCATCAATGTGCATTTTATAGTGGAAAGCAAAAGTGGAGTCGCTTTTTTTATGCTTGTGCATCATGTCGCCATTATTAGCCATAGGTGCATCTATAGTGACACTTTTTGTTCTCACCGATGAAATGTTACCAATATCCTTTAGGGCTTCGCGGCGGTCTTTTCCTGAAAGATCCTTAATGTTTTTTCCGTTTACTATTGTATCGCCATTGGCAATGGTAATATCCATATCTTTATTGGTGCTTTGCGCAGAAACCAGCGGGGGTAATCCTAAAATTGCCAGTATACAAAGTGAGAATATGAATTCATAACCGGGTTTAAATGATCGCTTTTTCATAATGTGTTTAGTTAATTAATAGCAAAGGTAGTAAGTTGTTGTTTCTCAACTTGTAACAACAACGTTATAAAGGTATATATTGTGTTAAAAATTGTTAAAAGGGCTCATTGTCGGTTTATTTAAAATATTTTTGTTTTGGAAAATGAAAAAGAGAAGTATCAGGCTTATCATAGGATTGATGACTATTGCGCTGTTGGGCGTGGTGGCCATGCAATTATATTTTTTACGGCAGTCGTACCTCATGCAATCCGAGCTTTTTGACCGCTCTGTTAACGAAGCGCTTAACAATGTAGTTAATAAAGTTTCTAAACAGGATGCCGTTAATTTTTTGAATGATAAGGCTAAAATTAGTCAGCAAAAGCAGGTGCATTACAACATGCTTAAAAATGCCGATACCACTGCGAGCGTGTTATTTAAACCAACCAGAAAAAAAAGTAAAAAACTCACACTGAGGGAAAAGCGCATTGCCTTATTGCGTGACAGCCTGAAAAGAATGATCGCCAACAAAAAAATGGATGATGAACTGGAAGGAATGCTTCAGAATGGCTCGATCAAGTTCCAGATAAGGATTGACGAATATACAGATGAGTTTGGGGTAGTGAGAGGGCAGTTTACCCCCGAAATTGTTAGAGGCAGTCAAAAAAACGTTAAAATAAAAAGACCACTGGTGCTTCATAAATATGATACACTGCATTATGTATATAGCGACCCACAGTTTGGAAAACAAATTATATCAGTGCCACAAATAAATCCGCTGTGGCAGCAGGAACAGGCACGTAAAGCACGTGAACGGCAAGTTAAACTTGTTGAGAAATTTTTGGCTACCGACTCATTACAAAACGTAAATGTTAAAACCGGCAATACCACGGTTATTGAAAACCTGGCCCAGGAATATCAAACGTTTAGCGAGCCATTAAAGGGCCGCTTGAACCCCATTTTTATTGATACTTTGTTAAGGTTTGAATTGCATAACCAGGGAATAGACCTGCCTTATAGCTTTGAAGTATTAACCGCGAATAATGATTCTTTGATTTTTTCTAAAGCTATGGATATTGCAGGGGTAAAGCCTGTTTTTATACCCGCTAATACCTATGAAACAGCCATTTTTAGTAAGGATGTGATTAGGGATCCGGGTAAGATCAAGATCTCATTTCCAGAAAAAAATTCGCAGATATTGAGTAAGATGACAGCCACGATGGCAACTACCGGTGGTTTATTGCTTATACTGGTTTTTTGCCTCGGGTATACCATCTTTTCCATTATCAAACAAAAAAAGGTATCGGAGATGAAAAACGATTTCATCAACAACATGACCCATGAATTTAAAACTCCGGTATCAACCATAATGATAGCAAGTGAGGCATTAAGGGATCAGGAGATTGTTGCCGATAGGGTGCGGATTACAAGGCTTGCTAATATAATTTATGAAGAGAACGCGCGTTTAGGTAGCCACATAGAGCGGGTGTTGAATGTTGCACGGATTGAAAAGAACGACTTTAAGCTGGAGAAAAAGCCGCTTGATGTAAATGAAATGATCAATATTGTGATTGATAGCATGTCGCTTAAATTACAAAAGCATGATGTGAAATTAACGCTTAAGCTTGATGCCATAAACGCAATTGTTTTGGCCGATGAGCTGCATTTTAGTAACCTAATATATAATTTGATTGATAACGCTATAAAATACAGTACCTCAACGCCTGAAATTACCATCAGCACCGATAATAAAGGCGACCAAATAGTAATAAAGGTAGCTGATAAGGGTATAGGTATGAGCCGCGACCAGCAAACCAAAATATTTGAACAGTTTTATCGCATACCAACCGGAAACCTGCATGATGTTAAGGGATTTGGGTTAGGATTAAGCTATGTAAATACTATTGTAAAACGCCTTAATGGCGTAATAAGCGTACGCTCTGAAAAAGACAAAGGGTCGGATTTTGAATTGAAATTTCCCCTGGCATAACTAAACAACATGAAAAAAATATTATTAGTTGAGGACGACCCCAATCTTGGCTTACTACTGCAGGACTACCTGCAGTTAAAAGGAAAATTTGATGTTGTTTTATGTAAGGATGGGGAAGAAGGCCTACGGGCTTTTACCAAACAAATTTTTGACCTGCTGATTCTGGATGTGATGATGCCCAAAAAGGATGGGTTTACATTAGGTAAGGAAATCAGAAAAATAAACGCTCATGTACCTATCATCTTCGCCACCGCGAAAGGTATGATCGAAGATAAAATGCAGGCATTTAATTTGGGCGGCGATGACTATATTACCAAACCATTTCGTATTGAGGAATTGCTGCTGCGGATAAATGCCCTGTTAAAGCGGACTGAAAATTCGGAAAAAAAGGAAGAAGAAAAACAATCGCATTTTAAAGTTGGCCGCTATGATTTTGACTATACCGGCCAAACTATATCTATTGATGATAATCATCAAAAACTATCAACCAAAGAGGCGGAATTATTGCGCCTGCTTTGCCTGCGTAAAAACGAGGTGTTGACCCGTGAAGAGGCATTATTGAACATCTGGCACGATGATAATTACTTCAACGGCCGAAGCATGGATGTTTTTTTAAGTAAGATCCGCAAATATTTAAAGGATGACCCTTGCGTTGAGATCATAAATGTGCATGGCAGGGGGTATAAGTTGTTGGTGAATTAGGAGTCGGTTTTAGGCTTGAGGTTCTTTAAATCATCCATGTCCTTATGACGGCCAGATGCTTTTTTTGCAGCAATTAAATTATTACCCGTACTATTTTCGCACCCTCATGCTAAAAACGGTTTTATCCATTTTCGGTGGTTCGTTTTCGGGATAATTGTAGGCAATACTATTAAGTAATTTGCAATACGCAGGCGCTCTTGCCAGGTTAAGTGACGATAATATGTAGCATGATCTGCAGCTTCTGTTGCTGTTTTGCCTTAAATGCTGTTCTATCTAACCTGTACGAACTCATATTTCAAATATAAGCAATATCATATTGAATGTATGTCGCAAATTATTCCAACTCTATCCTTTGGTGCTGATAGGGTATCTCAATATTTTCAAAGCCTTTATTTTTTAGGGTTTGGGCAAAATGTTGTTGTACCTGATATTCGCCGTGAACTAAAAATAACTTTTTAACTTTCTTGGGGTCCTGGCAAGCCAGAAAATGTAGCAGATCTTCATAATCGCCATGCGCGCTCATTGATTTGATGGAATGTACTTCGGCTTTTACCTCGTACATATCGCCGAAAATATAAACCTCATGGTCGCCTTTTATGAGATGGCCGCCTAATGAGCTTGGCTCGCAGTAACCCACCATCAAAATAGTGTTTTTATGGTTGCCGATGTTGTTTTTAATGTGATGTTTAACCCTTCCAGCCTCGGCCATGCCTGATGATGAAATAATAACACAAGGCCTTGGATCGTCATTGAGGGCGATTGACTCCTCTGTTGATTCTATGAAGCGCAATCCCTTAAATCCAAAAGGGTTGGGGTCTGTTTTTAAAACTTCGGTAACCTTTTTATTGTACTCTTCGGGATGGTCCATTAAGATACGGGTGGCTTTTTCTGATAGTGGGCTATCTACATAATAAGGAACGTCAGGTAAAATACCTTTTAATTCAAGCGCGTTTAATGCGTAAAGCAATTCCTGTGTGCGTCCGACGCTAAATGCCGGAATGATAACCTTACCCTGTTTAACTACGCAGGTCTGTTTTATAATCTCTAATAATTCATCCTCAATTGGTGCCAACTCCTTGTGAAGAGAATCTCCATAAGTCGATTCCAGCAAAATGTAATCGGCTTGTGGGAAGGGTTGTGGGTTTTTAAGTAGCATATCGCCGTAGCGGCCAACATCGCCACTAAAAGTTATATGAGTTTCCTTGCCATCCTCCAAAACGGTTAGGTGAATTGCAGCACTGCCTAAGATGTGCCCGGCATCGGTAAACTGAAATTTTACGCGGGGAGTAATCTCAAATTCAGTGTGGTAATCAACTATTTTAAACAGGTGTAATGCGGCTGTTACATCATCTTCTGTATATAACGATGTTAAAAGCGGCAAGCCTTTTTTAGCGCGATGTTTATTGCTGTATTCTGTATCCTGCATTTGAATTTTGGCAGAATCTAATAGTAAAATCCTTGCCAGGTCCATCGTAGCGGATGTACAATAGATCTGCCCGGCAAAGCCCTCCGCAACCAGGCGAGGGATTAAACCGCAGTGATCAATATGCGCGTGCGACAGTATCATGTGGCCGATCTTTTTGGGGTTGAAACCAAAATGTTCATTTAAGTCTTCGGTTTGCTCACCCAAACCCTGGAACATTCCACAATCCAACAATACAGAAGTTCCGTCATTTAATTGAAGCAGGTGTTTGCTGCCGGTAACGTTACGCGCGGCGCCATGAAAGGTTATATTCATAATTTAGATATAGGCTTTTATAACCGCAACCTATTGTAAAATGTTCGATTTTTAAAATATTATTTGTGTAACTAAAATATTAGTTATACCTTCACTTTATATAACTAAACAAATAGTTGATTTTATAGCTGATCCAATTAATCATGGAAATAAAAGAGTTAACCCGCGCTGAAGAACAATTGATGCAAATATTGTGGCAATTGGAAAAAGGATATGTAAAAGATATTATAGAGGAATTACCTGAACCAAAACCGGCTTACAACACGGTCTCCACTATCATCAGGATATTGGAGACCAAGGGCTTTGTTGATCATATAGCTTATGGCAAAACCCATGAGTATTTCCCGATCATCAGCAAAGAGGAGTATCAGAACTTTGCTACTGACAAATTGATGAACGGCTATTTTGATAACTCGGTAAAGCACATGTTTTCCTATTTCGTGAAAAAGGAGAAGATAGACTTGAAGGAAGCCGACGAGATAATGAAACTGATTGAAAAGCTTAAAAATAAATAGTTATGAACGGCTGGCAATACTTGTTACTGGTAAATATCTACCTCGTGCTGTTTTACGGTTTTTATGCTTTGCTATTGCGCAAAGAAACCTTTTTTCAGCTTAACCGGGTTTATTTGGTTAGCGCCGCGGCCCTATCCTTTTGTATCCCGGCGATACAGGCTGGTTGGGTGCAAAACTTGTTTATAACCCAGGAAGTACACTATGCGGTGTATGGTAGCCAAATAACTATTTCGCAATTAAAGCCGGTAGCAGATGTGCCGGTTAGCATTGGCCAGATATTAGCCTACTTGTATTTTATTGGTGTTTTATTTTTGGTGGGAAGGCTCATTTGGCAGTTGGTTGTTTTAAATAAGATCATCAAAAGCGATCAGCAGGGTGTTGCCTATTCGTTTTTTAAAAGAATAAAGGTTGACCAGCATGCAGATAACAATTTAATCATCAACGCGCATGAGCAGGTGCACGCCCAGCAATGGCATTCGGCAGATGTATTTATAATTGAAGCGGTAATGATCATCAACTGGTTTAACCCGGTGGTTTATTTTTATCGCAGGGCAATAAAGCATGTGCATGAGTTTATAGCCGATGATAAGGCTATTAAATCCGCTGATAATAAAGCAGATTATGCTATGCTATTACTAACCCAAACTTTTGAAGTGCCGACCCATAATTTGGTTAGTCATTTTTTCAACCATAGCCTTTTAAAACAACGTATTATCATGTTACAAAAAAACAAATCACAACGGGTTAAATTATTAAAATATGGCCTGTCGGCACCACTATTTGTTTTGATGCTGATATTGTCATCAGCTACAGTAAATAATAGCAAGGCTGTTAAGGTTATAAATTTGAAGGCGGAACAAGTTTTGGCGACACCTGCAATAACAGGAAATATGACTAATAAGCCGGCTGATTCACTTAATCGAACCCCGGCATATGCTGAACCATCGGCGATAGTAAAAACCAATGCTCAGGATATAAAGAAGGATCTCACAGTTAGTGCAACAGATACATTAAATAAGGACAATTCTCAGGTTTTCGCTGCTGTTGAGCAAGCGCCGAGTTTCCCGGGTGGGACGGATGCTTTTTATAAATTTTTAGCGAGGAACACGATCTATCCTGCGGAAATGAGGGCTAATAATATACAAGGAAAAGTTATTGTAACTTTTGTTGTAGAGAAAGATGGTTCACTGAGTAATGTACGCACACTTAAAGGGCCGGGTTATGGCGCCAATGAAGAGGCTGTAAGAGTTGTTTCTTTGTCGCCAAGATGGACGCACGGCAATCAAAACGGAAGGGCTGTACGGGTGCAATTCACAACGTCGCTAATATTTAGTTTGGCAGATACAACCACCAACGCCGTAGCCAATGCGGATACCGGTAAAAAACCAATTGATGTTGTACTGGTGCCTCCGGGTAAGGCTGAGCCACTTTACGTTATTGACGGAAAGGAAATTAAAACGGCAGATTTTAAAACAGTAAACCCCAGTGACATAAATGCTATATATGTTTTACAAAATAAAGCTGCTGTAGCGAAATATGGCTCAAAAGGGAAAAATGGCGTAATTGTAATATATACAAAAGCTTACAAAGGACAATTGCCACCCGGGCCAGTGCCACCTGTAACTATAAACATTAAGTAAGCTTTGTTAATTGGTTATGTGAATAATTGTTTATATTTATTTACATAACCAATTAAATCATGAACTGGAAACTTATCTTCCAAATGTCCCTCTTCGGGTTGATTATGGCGTTTGGAACCGTATCGCTAATTCCTGAAAGAACCGAATTTATTTATTGGATAGTAATATTTGTTTTTTGCGCTTTTGTGATCGCCAAACAGTGCGCGCATAAACAGTTTTGGCATGGCTTCTGGTTGAGCATGGTAAACAGTGTTTGGATAACATTTGCTCACATTTACTTTTATCATACCTACGCCGCTAAACACCCTGATATTGCGTCGATGGGTACAAATATGAATTTCTTAGCAAGTCACCCCAGGTTATTAGTACTGATATTTTGCCCGATATTCGGAGCTGCTTTTGGGGTGTTACAGGGAGTGTTCGCTTTTCTTATTTCGAGGTTTGTAAAAGCAATGCCTCCGGCTGTTTAAAAAACTTGTTGCGGTAATTTGTTCCTGTTGAAAAAGTACAGAAAAATCAAATTCAAGGCGGGGGCGGTTCCACCCTCAAGAGGGTAATAGCCCATTATATGGCAGGTTGGTGGTATAATATTATTTTTTTGTTCCCGCAGCGGTCTCTCGCAGAGGACCCTGCGTACGCATACAAGGTGTTAGCCCTACCCACAACCGCGCAGGGTCCTCTGCGAGAGACCGCTGCGAAGACTTGTTAATATAAAAATATATAGACGGTAAATGATTATATTGGCTGTATGGGACAGGATTTATCAGGGTTTTATTTCAAAATATTAGAGTATTTATCAGAGTATGGAATTAATGTTGATGTAGATATCGCTGATTTGGTTCAGGGATACTTTCCTAATATGAAAACAACCGATATAATGATTTATTCAAAAGAGGTTGATAAGATTGTTTCTATTTTAAATCTTTTAGAGAGAAGTAAGTTTATCAAATATTCAGGGAATACAGACTCAAGCTCATTAACGTCCCTCTTTTATAAAGGTGGAGAATATTTAACTTCAATAACTAAAGAGGGTTGGGATTGTTATTATGAACATTTACTTAGTAAGGCAACTATTAAATCTTTTAAAAACCAAAGAATAATTAGTATTTCCACTTTAATAGCTTCGGGGATAGCAATTATTATAAGTGTGATTTCACTATGTTTAAAACCATACGAGCCTCAACCGACAATTCAAATATTGCCAGTAGATAGACAAATGAAACCAATGAAACAACCAACCTATCCCACTCATAAAACTGGCGATACCACTTACCAAAAGAAATAATCGTGTAAATAAATATATTACTCTCTCAAAATGGGAACTACAATAACATGAACCCGTTCCCGTCTCATCCGCGTGTCGTTATGTTATTATTTACGCCGATTTTCGGAGCTGCTTTTGGGTTGTTACAGGGGCTGTTTGCCTATATCGTGTCGCGGTTTGTAAAGCCTGTTAATAATTCTACAGCTTAACGTAGTATCTCTTTAATATCCTCGGCTGATAGCGATTTAATAAAGCTATCCTCAGTAGTTATTAATGCCCGGGCTACGCTTAATTTGCGTTGCTGCAATGCCAATATCTTTTCTTCAACAGAATCTTTGGTGATGAATTTATAGATAAATACATTTTTGGTTTGGCCGATGCGGTGCGTGCGGTCAATGGCCTGTTGCTCAACAGCCGGGTTCCACCATGGGTCGAGGATAAATACATAATCCGCCTCGGTTAAATTTAAACCAACGCCACCTGCTTTTATCGATATTAAAAATACCTGGGTGTTTTTATCCTCCTGAAAATGCTTTACAATATCGCCGCGGTTTTGGGTGCTGCCATCCAGGTAATCGTAGGGGATTCGCTGCTCGTCGAAATAATTGCGGTAAATGGTCAGCTGCTTAACAAACTGCGAAAATATAAGCACTTTATGGCCACCTTCAAGTACGTTGGCTAATGTATGTACCACGTTTTCAAACTTGCCGGAGTCGCCCTCGTATTCAGCATCAACCATGGATGGGTGGTTCGCTATTTGCCTTAATTTTATTAAGCCCTGCAAAACCTGTATCTGTGTTTTGGCATAGGTGCCATCTTCCAGGCTTTTCAATAACTCGTTACGATATTCTGATTTTATTTTCTCATAAACCGTTGATTGCTCCTCGGTCATTGGGCAATAAAGCAGCGTTTCCGTTTTTGGCGGTAACTCGGTAGCTACCTGCTCTTTGGTTCGGCGTAAAACAAAGGGTTTTATTAATGCCTGCAACTTGCGGGCCTTGTCCTCGTCTTTTTTCTTTTCTATCGGCGTAACAAACTCGTTTTGGAAGTATTGCTGGATGCCTAACAAGCCGGGGTTGATGAACGACATCTGCGTCCACAGATCATTAACCGAATTTTCTACCGGTGTACCGCTCAATATCAGCTTAAACCTTGATTTAAGCTGCCGAACACTTTGGAATGACTTTGACGATGGGTTTTTGATGTTCTGACTTTCGTCCAAAATCACATAATCAAAAAAGAACTCTTTAAACAGGTCGATGTCTATCCGGCTGATACCATAAGTGGTTATTACCACATCATAATTGCTAAACACTTCCGGCGATTTATAACGCATAGTGCCGGTATGCACCATTAGCCGCAGCTTTGGGGTAAACTTTTTTGCCTCATTCAACCAGTTATAGATGAGTGAAGTTGGCATGATTACCAGCGATGTGCTTTTGGTGCCTCCTGCTTCGGTATCTTCTTTGTGCTTTTGCAATAAGGCCAACGCCTGTATGGTTTTACCCAAACCCATATCATCGGCCAAACAGCCGCCGAAATGATAGCTTTTTAAAAAATGGAACCAATTATAGCCAGCCTTTTGATAGGGGCGCAAATCGCCTTTAAAGTGCTTAGGTAAATCAATGTCCTCAAGGGTTTCAAAATCGGTGAGCTTTTGCAGCTTGCGCGTCATGGTGATATTGGCCAGTTCTCCCTCAGCCAGTTCATTTACCAAGCCTATGTGCTGACGGAGGAGTTTCAGTTCGCCATTGCCTTCACTGAAATGCAGCAAATTGCCATATTGCGAAAACCATTTTTCAGGGATAACCGCGATCTCACCGGACGGCAGCGTGAATTCCTTTTTATGGTTGAGGATATGGTTTTTTAACTGGATGAACGGGATTCGGTACGGGCCAAAATATACCACCGCGTAAATATCGAACCAGTCGTTATTCTCTTTTACCTCCAGGTCAATTTTACTGGTGCCGAAAACATAGCGTTTCTGGCCCTCGGGTTGTTCTATTTCAAAGCCAAGTTGCGACAGTTCTTCGTGATGCTGGTTAAGCCACTCAAATATAGAAAATGAATGATCCGCATCTTCATCCTTAATATCAACCTCCAGGTTTTGGAAGAGTGAGGATGCTGTTCTAAGTCCCATCTTTTCCAACTCACCCATTTTGTTTTTTTCCCAGGCGAGGGAGCGTTTAATGCGGTGAAAAATATAATTATCACCATTCTTCTCCATCCTGACTGAAACGTGCCGTCCATCCCCGTACGGGAAAATATAACCGGAATATTTAAAATAGAGCTGTAATTGTGAAGTGCCGTTCTCTACATAAATAGGTTTTATGATCGGCTGCGCCTCATGCTTCTCCGTGTTGATGGTAAAGCCTTCAGCATAAACGCTGTGTTTTTCTATCAGTGGGATGACAAACTTCTCAAAATATGACTGCTCGGAAGAACGGGGTATGGCAATGTATCGTTTATTTAAAAATGGGAGCAGCTTTTTACCTTCTATTTCCTTTTCAAAATAATACAGGGTATCTTCCAACAACATCCAGGCGGGGTGATTGCTGATGATCTCGGCGTTTTTGAACATGAACTCGATACGCATGCCCTGGTATTTGATGGTAGGGAAATACCTGATCTCCTCAGCATCGCGCCTGAAATGGAATAATACCGTCGCGGGCTCGGTGGCTATTTGCAGTTTCCGCTCCGCGGGATAGCCCTCCTTGCTCATTAAATAAATGGGCTTGCTGGCAAGTAATATTAGTGCTTCGCCAATCCGTTTCTCCATTTTGGGGCGGATGGTATCAAAAAGCTGATCATTAAATATCTTGGTAAAAAACTCGAACGGGCGGATGGGCTTTTTATAGTATTTTTTGATGATGTTGCCCTGCTCAATCTCCTCCAGCATTTTGATGAGCTTGAGATCGGTATCATCTAAACAGTTAATAAACTCTTTCGCGGTGTTTGAAAATAAGCGCTGATATGTTAGGGAAAACTCGCCGTTAGGGTTAAGCTGAACGATGTGCGGCTCGATGACGAACGACAAGTACTCATGCCGGGCTATAGCATAAATTATCTGGCAAGGTTTTGTACTGTCAACTCGTAGCATTCGTTTCTATAAAAAATTTATAGAAGCTACACCAAGAAAAAATTCAAACGTAAACAGAATTTACAGCAATTGAAAGTATTTAATATTAAATATTTGTTAAGTGTGAGATGTGGATACAGATATTAAGATAACCGACATTTAATAACTGAAATTTTGACAGGTTGACAATATACTACGTAAGTAAATTTGGCGTTTTTATGTGGTACTTAGCCCCCTCTAAATCTCCCCCGGTAGGGGAGACTTTAACTTTAGGGTCCTCCCATCCGGGGAGGGTTGGATTTAACAATTTTTAACAAAACAGTAAAAAACATCTTATTGACATTGCAGTCTATATGGTATTATATTTGAATTGTTAAAATAAATAACGCAAAAGAAAAGTGAATAATAATATGAAACCGTTATGAGCTTCCTTTAAAATAACAATCTCATAATAGCTTCATTACCATTAAAAAACAGATTAGAGAAAATGAAAAAGTTTGGTTTAACACTATTAACAGCCTTTATTGGCGGCGCCATGGCGCTGGGTACTTACAAGGTGATCGAAAACAAGTATGCGGATAACATGACTTTCGAGCAAAAGCAGAAAGTTTATTTCACCAGCAATCCTTCTGCACCTATTACATCTTCGGCCGGTGAGGTTGATTTTACACAAGCGGCCGCTGCCGTAACTCCCGCGGTAGTTTATATCCGCGTTACCTATCAAAATGATGCCGGCGACGATAAACAAAGCGAATTACAACAAATGTTTGGTAACATGTTTGGCCAGCAGATGCGCCCACAGGGTGTGGAACAGGCATCGGGTTCGGGTGTTATTATTTCGCCTGATGGTTATATCGTAACCAACAACCATGTGGTTGAAAAAGCCGACAAGATCACCGTAAATACTAATGATCACCGTACCTTCCAGGCTAAAGTTATCGGTACTGACCCTAATACTGACCTGGCTTTGATCAAGATCAGCGCGACTGATCTGCCTATTGTTAAATTAGGTAACTCTGACGATGCTAAAGTAGGCGAGTGGGTACTGGCAGTTGGTAATCCATTTAATTTGACATCTACCGTTACAGCAGGTATTGTTAGCGCCAAAGGCCGTAACATTGGTATTATCGGCAGTGAAGACAACCAGGATCAAAATCCATTTGGCCGTACGAGCAATGATGGCCCGAGAACTAATAAATCTATCGAGTCATTTATCCAAACTGACGCGGCTATTAACCCGGGTAACAGCGGAGGCGCGTTAGTAAATACTAAAGGCGAATTGATCGGTATTAACTCGGCTATCGCGTCACAAACCGGCTCATATGAGGGTTATGGTTTCGCTATTCCTATCAACCTTGCAAAAAAGGTGTTGAATGATATTGAAAGATATGGGGCTGTTAAACGCGGTTTTGTTGGTGTGAGCTTTACCGAACTTAACCCCGACGTTGCAGAGCAATTAAAAACAAGCGTAACCAATGGTTTATATGTTAGGGATATTGTACCGGGCGGAGGTGCCCAGGAAGCAGGTATTAAAGCTGGCGACGTAATTGTTAAGGTTGAAAATACACCTGTTTACGAATCATCAGATTTACAGGAACGCGTTGGCGAATTACAGCCGGGTGATAAGATACATTTAACTGTATTGCGCGATGGATCTGAAAAAACATTTACAGTGACCCTAAAAGGCGATTTGCCTGCGGCTACACGCACAGCAGCGGTTACCAAATCGGCAGCTGAGCTGTTCAACAAATTGGGTGCAAGCTTTATGCCGGTATCTAAGGAACAAAAAGCGAAGTTCCATATACAATCTGGTGTTGTGGTTACGCAGGTTCGTCCGGGCCGTTTGTTTGATGATACTGAAATACCTGTAGGTTCGGTGATCACCAGCATCAACAGGCATGCTATCGCAAATATTGCTGATATGGACAATGCGATAACCAATACTCGTAATGGTTTATTGGTGATCTCGGGTTTGTATCCTGATGGTACGGCGTTTAGCAATACCTTCCAGGTTCAATAATAAATGTGATTAGTGATTTCAAACAAAAAACCCGGCTTATGGCCGGGTTTTTTGTTTGATTGTCATTTCGACCGGAGGGAGAAATCTTCTTCGCTATGCATGTTCGCTTGGCTTATTTTAGAAGATTTCTCCCTCCGGTCGAAATGACATTAGGGGGCGTAATTTATATAGCCTTCTCTTTTGGCGACAGGTCAAAAGGTATTACAACTTTAAAGCTGATATTACGGCCCATGTTGAATATACCAGGCTGTACGCCCGGAGGTACTGTTGCGTTATCAAAATACTTCAATCTGCTCATATTTGATTGGTAGTTCACATTGGCCAGGTTGGTTCCTTCTATAAATAACTCAAGTACCTTGTTGCCTTTTGCATTTACAACGTTACCACCTATGCCCGCGCTTAACAGGTTATATCCCGCGGTATAGGTTTCTGTTCCGTAGGCCGCGAAGAAACGGTTTTGCGCGGAGTAGTGATCAAACCCACCAAAAGCATACAGATTTTTAAACGTTTTTCCCAGGCCTTTAGCAAAAGTACCACGCAATTCAGAGTGGGTATGCAATGGCGGGATGAATGGTAGGTACTTTAAGCTATCAGGCACTTTACCACCTGTGCCTAAGTTAGTACCGTAAGTTAAGGTAGCCGAATTTTCAAAATGCAACCATGATACCGGATGGATATCCAGGCTAAATTCGCCGCCACTGATGCGTGCCTTGCTTTGTACGTAAGTAAATTCGCTGTATTGTCCGTCCTGTTCAGGTGTGCCGTTAGCAGCAACGCGTACGGGTAGTCCGTCGGCACCCTGTACCTGCTCCTGGAAAATATAGTTTTGGATATGGTTATCGAAAACCTCGGCACTCATGGAAACATTAGGCAGGGTTAAGAAAGCTCCTAAATCTTCCTGAACACTAAATTCCGGCTTAAAGTCGCTGTTCCCTACGTGGTATATTTGTGAACCGGGATCGGGGCCGTTTGCTGATAACTCGGCAATGCTCGGCGCCCTAAAGCCGCGGGCTATATTGGCTTTCAATAAAAATTGGTCGGAGAAATTATAGGCTGCGCCAAAGCTACCTGAAGCACCTGAGAAGCTTTTATTTAACGCGCTAAATTGCTGTGTTACATTAGGTGTTGTTGTTGGATTAGGTCCGGTATAAAGTGTAGGGAAGTATTGTACCGTATTATCTACATAGGCTGCTTTACCACTAAAAGACCGTGTATCATACCTTGCACCGCCCGAAAGATCCAACTTGCCGAAACTTTTTTTCATGATAAAGAACGACCCGATATCAAACTGGTTATATGCAGGTATAGGAAAATCTGTACTAAACCCCAGGGAGTTGACTTGATACATGCCATTAACGCCAACGGTAGTTTCATAGCCTTTGCCAATGTTAAAGTCGTACTTAACATCGTATGTCCAAGTGGTTAATTGCAAATTTAGTCCGGGTACGCTTGCGCTATCGGGGTGTGTATATTCCCGGCGATGGCTGTATTGATAGCCCAGATTAACAATTAAGTTGCCGCTGCCTATAATAAAATTACTGTTATCATAAATACGATATAATTGTACGTGTTGGTGTAATGTAGGCAAGGCATATGAATTTAACTCGGATTCGGGTACAATTGGCCTATAGGTATCAGCCTCAGATATTTGTTTGGTAAACTGGCGGGTGGCAGAATCACGGCTACCATCAGGGATAGCTTGCTCATCATCAAACAGGGAGAAGTTCAAGTAAGAATATCCCCATGCTTTGTTTAAGCCAACCATGGCCCTCGCATCTTTTTCCTTAAAATTAGTGGCATATACACGGCCATCGTGCTGATTCTGATAATCCTTGGCCATTTTATCTGATAATATGGTACCCCATACAATACCATTATTATTGCCCTGTAATCTGAAAGATTCATTAAAGAGCCCATTATTGGTGCCATATATTTCCTGCACCGATCCCAGGATCTGTCCTTCGGCAACCGGAGGCGGCGATATTAAGTTAACAACCCCGCCAATCGCGTCAGAACCATAACTTAAGCTGGCCGGGCCTTTTATAATTTCTACACGGTCAACTGCATTTTGGTCAACCTCAATACCATGTTCGTCGCCCCATTGTTGTCCTTCCTGGCGTATACCATCAACCGAAGTCACTACCCTGTTGTAGCCAAGGCCATGTATAAATGGTTTAGAAATATTAGGCCCTGTAGTTACGGCGCTAATGCCCGGCAAGTTCGCGATTTCATCAATTACGTTGCCTGATGCCGAGTGCTGGTCGATATAAGTTTTACCTACGGCAACCATCGGCACAGGGTCTCTTTTTAATTCAGTAGCCCGGCTTACCCCGGTAACAACAACCTCGGCTACTTCTATTGATGATACTGATAAAGCGACATTTAAGGTTGTTGTTGTTGAAAGATCAACCTTTTGGGTATATGCGGCATATCCAACAAAAGTAACCGATACCAGGTATACCCCTTTTGGCAAGTGGCTTAAAGTATATTTACCACTTGCGTTGGTGGATGTGGCGGTGTGTAAATCCGGTATAGAAACGGTAGCACCCGGAATTGTGGTTCCTGATGCCTTATCGGTTACGATGCCGGTTAGTGTGCCTGTACCTTTAGTTATGGGTGGTAATTTATCAGTGGCATGTGCTGCCGTCGAGAGAAAAAACAATATGTAAAATATGGATGGGAGTCTTTTTATAAGTTTCATAAACAAAATTGAACGAGTAAAAATTCGGTAAATGACCATGGGCCAATTGTTATCAACAAAATTTATTCCCATAGCTGCTATCAGTTCAAAAACTAAACGGAATAAATAATAAAAGAATACTTAAGTAGGAAATTAAACTACAGGAGGAGAACGCCCGGCGGATAGGATGAGGGCGATGCTTATAAAATGGTGCTTAACAGCCTTGTAATAATAACCGCTTACCGTAACCGGTGCAAAATATACCGAACTAAACACCTCCATAGCGTTATGATGCATAGCATCGCACAATTGGCAGTTTTCGGTAACGGTTTGTTTGGGCTGGGTATCGGGGCTGTGATAGGCCGCTTTATTACTTGTTATATTAACCGCATGGGTGTGCGAATATACCATATACTGCCCTGCAACAAAGCAAAGCATCAGCATCCAGGTAAGGATTATATGGGATATGTTTTTTTTCAAATCAGCAGGCCATTTAGCGGCTTAGCGCAAAAGTAGATAAAAAAATCTTTAAACAAGCATCAATTGCAATTAAGTTGCAATTAAATTCATGTTAAGAAATAATCAGTTGGCAGTTTACAGTTTGCAGCAAGTTTCGGATAAAAAAATGCAAACTGAACACCACAAACAGTCAACTGCTCATATCTTTGTAGTATGACACCTGCCGAAATTAATTTGAAATGGAGTATGCTTCAGCAACGCATTGCTGAGGATTTTGACAACGAAAAGCCAGACCTTAAAGTGATGCTGTTCCTTATTGGCGTACAAGAACTGGGGCAGGGCCCAAGAAAATTCAGCAAGCGCCAAAAGGAGGAACTGATGCATATAGCCAATTGCAAGCTATTTAGCATGATGGGTTTTTATGAATTGGAGGGCCTGGATCAGGATGGCTGGCCACACTGGAAACGTGTTGGTGTTATACCGAATTATACTTTGTTGGAGCAGGAAATGGTATTAAAATCACTGATGGTCGACTATTTTGAGGGGATGGAAAATAACTAAATCTCGGAAAATTAACCCTGTATGATTTCTGCCGTTAGGAGCTGTATAGAGCATGGATGTTCGAAGATGAGATTTTTATAATGGATCTTAAAAAGAATAATTTCTCATTCTGAGCATAGCGAAGAACCTGTACAAGCGTAAACTAACTTTACAGGCTCTTCGCTATGCTCAGAATGACACCCCCGGTGTGGGGACGTTCGGAAACTATTTTAACTGATAAATTCTATAACATGAAAAAACTTTTTACGCTATTCATTTTACTGATCACAGTAACGGCGGCTTTTGCCAAGCCACCAAAAAATCAATATTTGCGTATTAAAACCAGTTACGGTGAGTGCATCATCCGCTTATATAACGAAACGCCGCAGCATCGTGATAACTTTATAAAGCTGGCTAAAAAGGGCTTTTATAATGGCACGCTGTTCCATAGGGTTATACAGGATTTTATGATACAGGGCGGCGACCCGGATTCGAAAAATGCAAAGCCTAATGTTGAATTAGGAAATGGTGATGTTGGGTATACCATCCCGGCAGAGTTTCGCGACAGCCTGTTTCATAAAAAAGGAGTTTTAGCCGCTGCGCGGGACGATAATCCTAAGAAAGCATCAAGTGGGTGCCAGTTTTATATTGTGCAGGGTAAGCGGTTGACGGATAGTATGATCAACAAGCAAGAGAAAAGAAGCGGGCGTAAAATACCGGAATGGCAACGCCAATATTACCGGACTGTTGGTGGTGTACCGCACTTAGATGGCAACTATACTGTTTATGGCGAAGTAGTGGCCGGTTTGGATATGGTGGATTTAATAGCTGCTGTAAAAAAGGATGCAAATGATCGACCGTTAGTTGATGTACCGATGACGGTGGAAGTGCTTAGTAAGAAGGAATGTAAGCAGATGGATAAATTGCTTGAACTATAAATATACCCCTTGTCATTCTGAACGGAGTGAAGAATCTTCTGCTCCATGGCTATTCGCTACGCAAATCGAAGAAGATTCTTCGCTGCGCTTAGAATGACAATTTGTTAATAGAATACATCTTGAAAAGAACACATGAAAATAATTACCTATAACGTTAACGGACTAAGAGCTGCGATAAATAAAGACTGGCTGGCCTGGTTACAGGCTACTGATGCCGATGTGGTTTGTTTGCAGGAAATAAAGGCAACTCAAAATGACATAAAAGAATTGCTATTGGTAGAGCAATTAGGCTACCAGCACTATTGGTTCCCGGCTGAAAAGAAAGGTTATAGCGGCACGGCCATCTTCTGCAAGCAAACCCCTAAACATGTAGAGTATGGCTGCGGTACAGCTGATTTTGACCGCGAAGGCCGGTGCATAAGGGTTGACTTTGATGAAATATCGGTAATGAGCGCTTATTTTCCATCAGGCTCCAGCGGCGATGAGCGCCAGATATTTAAATACCGCTTTTTGGATGAGTTTGGCAAATACCTTACCCTGTTGAAGGTGGAGCATCCTAATTTGGTGATCTGTGGTGATTACAATATTTGTCATAGGCCGATTGATATTCACAACCCAAAATCAAATGCCAACTCATCCGGCTTTTTACCTGAAGAGCGTGCCTGGATGGAGGAATTTATCGAATCTGGTTTTGTGGATACCTTCCGTCATGTAAATAAAGAACCGCACAACTATACCTGGTGGAGCTATCGTGCCAATGCCCGTGCTAAGAACTTAGGCTGGCGTATTGATTATGCTATGGCCAGTAAAGAGTTGGAAGGCAATATTAAACGGGCTTCCATATTATGTGAGGCTAAGCACTCTGATCATTGCCCGATGTTGGTGGAGCTGGAGTTTTAGGCTCTTTGTCATTCGTAGCGAAGCATCTGTAGAGTGGTTACACCGTATAAATGCTTAGTTCCTCAGCAGAGATATTTCCGTTTAACCGAGATGTTCTGTTCCGCTCATTGCCGCGGGGCTACTACTTTTTTCTTGATAAAAAAGTAGCAAAAAATCAAGACAGAAAAAACCTGCAGCCCACGAGGCCAACTCCCGGCCCGGTTTTCTGTCGGGCCTTTGCGCTCATTTGCTTTTACATGTCATTCTGAACAGGGTAAAGAACTCTCTCTTGAGCGATAGCGAAAAATCTTCTTCGATTTGGATATTCGATAAGCATTGGCGGATAGATTCTTCGGTCCTCATAATAACAAAAGGAAGTGTTCCACGATGAAACAAAACAGATAGCTTTTTGGTGCAAAAACAAGTAAAAAGTGCTTGAAAATAATTCAAAAACAGATAAAAAATCATGATTTTTAGGCATTTTTTCATCAAAAAACACTCTTTTTCAACCAAAAATCGCTTCAAAACAGATGTAAAAACGCTATTTTTAGTCTAAAAAACGGCGTTTTTTGATCTAAAAGTGTACCAAATGTACCAATGTGTTCCACCTGTTTCGGTGGTACAGTACCTAACTTTTATAATCCGAAATATTCAGCTGATGGCCACAAAAGCCGTACTCATGCGGTTGGTTGGAGCAGATAATGGTGAGCCTGCCCTGCGCGAATTTTTCTACGAGGCCGAGGTACCAGTCGACGCCCTGGGCGTCGAGGTTACTGGTGGGTTCGTCCAGCATTAGTATAGGTGTATCGGAACAGAAGGCAAGCGCCAGTTTAAGCCGTTGCTTCATACCGGATGAGAAGTATTTAATTAGCTTATTTTTATTAGCATCCATAGCCAACACATCAATAACCGCTTTGTTATCCATGCCAGATTTATAGCTTTTGAACTTGAAATGAAGATCGATCATTTCAGAGAGGGTAAACTCTTCGATTAGTTCCAAATATGGCGCAGCTAGGCTAAGGTATTGGAATACGTCTTCAACTGGTACTTCTTTTCCGTTCTTTTCGTAGCTTAATATCCCTGCGGAGGGGGACAAGCTGCCATTCAAAACTTGTAACAGGGTGGATTTACCCGAACCATTCGAGCCCAAAATGGCGTAGCTTTCGCCAGCCTTAAAGGTGTATTCCACTCCTCTGAATATCCACTCCCGGTTAAAACGGCGACCTATGTTCTGGAGGGTGATATTCATGTGTCTGAACTTGGATTAAACGGATTTACAGGATTAACAGGATTTATGAAATATGAGAGAAAGCATCATGAAAATCTATTTAATCCCTAAAATCATGGTTCAGATTAACTATTCCCAAAGCCTTTCATAATACCCCTTTGCGAGTTGGATACGAAATTGATAATCTCGTCGCGCTCAACGGTTGGGTTAAATTCGGCTTCTATGATATCCAATGCTTTAGTGATATTGTATTTTTTCAGGAAGATGATGCGGTAAATTTCCTGTATCTCGTTAATTGTTTCTGCAGAGTATCCCCTGC
Source organism: Mucilaginibacter tundrae (assembly GCF_013408825.1). Lineage (GTDB taxonomy): Bacteria > Bacteroidota > Bacteroidia > Sphingobacteriales > Sphingobacteriaceae > Mucilaginibacter. The sequence continues at coordinate 653,427 of NZ_JACCBZ010000001.1, read as the reverse complement.
GGCGTAAGCCAACAGAGTTTATACCTATGTAAGATAATGGCTCACGACCAGCCTTAGTAAACGGTGGAACATCCTTACGAACCAGCGAACCGCCGGATACCATACAATGCGCACCAATTTCAACAAATTGATGCACTGCTGATGTACCACCTATGAATGCGTAGTCATATACATTAATGTGCCCTGCAAGTTGTACTGAGTTGGCTATAATAACGTTATCGCCAATAACACAATCATGCGCTACGTGTACATAAGCCATTAGTAAACAATTGTTACCAATAGTAGTGGTGTTTTTATCAAGCGCGGTGCCACGGTTTAGGGTAACGCATTCACGTATAACAGTATTATCGCCAATGGTAACCGTACTCGGTTCGCCCCGATATTTCAAATCTTGTGGTGGTGCAGATACTACAGCCCCCGGAAAAATCCGGCAGTTTTTGCCTATTCTGGCACCATCCATAATAACAGAATTCGAGCCGATCCAGGTACCCTCACCAATTTCTACATCCTTATGTATAGTAACAAATGGCTCAATCACTACATTGTCGGCTATTTTAGCCTGAGGATGTATGTATGCTAACGGTTGTATCATGCTATGCTTCTGTTTCTTTTACTTTAACTATTTGCGCCATTAGCTCGGCCTCTACCACAATCCTGTCACCAACCATGCCCACTCCTTTCATTTGCGCTATACCACGGCGAATTGGCGAGGTAAGGTCGCAATAATAAATGATGGTATCGCCGGGTACCACTTTACTTTTAAACCGGGCGTTCTCAATCTTCAGGAACAAGGTAAGGTAATTTTCCGGATCAGGAACGGTATTCAATACTAAAATCCCGCCGGTTTGTACCATGCCTTCTATCTGCAAAACACCCGGAAATATCGGCGCGCCCGGGAAATGCCCGCGGAACAGATCCTCATTCATCGTCACATTCTTTACCCCAACCACATGCGTTTTTGAGATCTCCATAATCTTGTCGATCATCAAAAATGGCTGCCTGTGCGGCAGTTTGGCCATAATATCTACCGTGTCATAAACAGGTTTGGCATTAGGGTCATAAGCTTTCAAGCGTTTTTTGCTTTTGTCTTTTTTGATCAGCGCTTTTATTTTTTTAGCGAAGGCTACGTTTGCCGCATGGCCGGGCCTTGCAGCCATGATGTGGCCTTTTAATGGTGTACCCACTAAAGCAAGATCACCTATCATGTCCAGCAATTTATGGCGGGCCGGTTCGTTCTGATAACGCAGATCGATATTATTAAGTATGCCTTGTGGCGCAACTTTGATATCCTTGCGGTTAAATATTTTGGCTAAGTGTGCTAATTCTGCTTCGTCAACTTCTTTGTCAACTACAACAATAGCATTATTTAAATCACCGCCTTTGATAAGATCATGCTTTAACAGCATTTCGAGCTCATGCAAAAAGCAAAAAGTACGGCATGATGCGATCTCCTTAACAAACTCCGATATGGTAGAGATACTGGCATGCTGGCTACCCAGAACATGCGAGTTATAATCAACCATACAGGTAAAACGATAGTCATCGTCTAAGGGCATGGCTACCATCTCTACCTTACGGTCAGCTTCGGTATAATGAATATTGTATGGGATGTGGTAATATTCACGATCAGCCTCTTGCTCCACAAAGCCAGTTGCATTTATAGCGTCGATAAATTTGATAGAGCTGCCGTCCATGATCGGCGTTTCCGGTCCGTCCAGGTCGATCATTACGTTATCAATCTCCAAACCAACCAAAGCCGCTAATACGTGCTCAACAGTACTTACACTGGCGCCGTTTTCAGTAATGGTTGTTCCACGAGAAGTATCAGTAACATTGTCTACATCAGCATCAATAACCGGTTGGCCAGGCAGATCAACCCTCCTGAATTTGTAGCCATGATTTTCCTCCGCAGGATTAAAAGTCATTGTTACTTTTTCGCCGGTATGTAATCCTGTGCCCGAAACTGAAACAGGCGCTTTAATAGTTCTTTGTTTTACATTCATAACAGTAATCAGTCTTTGCTTTTTTGCAGTTCTGCAATAATTTTCTCTAACTCTGAAACCCTTTTTTCCAGCTCCGGCAAACGGGTTAACGCAACCTGTGATCGCATGTGCGAGCTATATGTTGAGGCCGGTGAACCAGCCCATTTTTGATTTTCTTCCTTTATTGAGCGGCTCAAGCCAGACTGTGCCTGCATCTGTGTGCCGTTAGGTACATTGATGTGACCAACAATACCAACCTGCCCACCCAAAATAACATGCTCACCAATCTTAGTGCTGCCCGATACACCTGTTTGTGCAGCAATAACGGTATTTATGCCAATTTCAACATTATGTGCTATCTGTACCAGGTTATCCAACTTTACGCCCTTGCGTATAATGGTTGAGCCCATGGTTGCCCTATCGATTGTCGTATTTGAGCCTACTTCAACGTCATCTTCTATAACTACATTGCCTATCTGACTAATTTTTTTGTATGATCCGTCAGCAGTAGGTGCAAAACCAAACCCATCGCTCCCTATTACTGCTCCCGAGTGTATAATCACGTTGTTACCCAATTTTGTGTCAAAGTAAACTTTTACGCCCGAAAAAAGTGTAACGTTATCACCCAATATTGCATCATCACCTATATAGCTGTTAGGATAGATTTTGCAATTATCTCCAACTTTTACATTTGGCCCGATATAACTAAACGCACCTATATATACATCCTTGCCGATTTTTGCGGTTGGGTGAATAAAATGAGGATCTTCAACACCCGATTTGTCGAGCTTAAATTTGTTATAGATCTCTAATAACACCGATATAGCCGTATAGGCATTTTCAACACGAATAAGCGTTGCCTTAACCTTTTCATCCAATTGCTGATTATTGTTAACAATAACAATTGAGGCATCTGTAGTATACAGGTACTGCTCATACTTTGGGTTAGCCAAAAACGAAAGCGAGCCTTCGGTAGCTTCTTCTATTTTAGCCAGCTGACTAACAGCAGCTGAAGGGTTACCTTCAACTGTTCCGTTAAGCAAAGCAGCTATCTGTTGCGCAGTAAATTGCATCCGGCAAATTTAAGGGTTAAAACTAAAGTGGCAAATTTATAATTGGTTGATCAGGATTGCGCCTAACTATCATTAAATCAAATCCTTAGGATAGCATAAAATATATTTTTTTACTGTTTTTGCCAAAGCCTGAAGGTTGGAGTTATCGCTGGCAGCGGTAATATCTTTTACACTGCCATCTTTCATCAAAATAAGGATGCTCCCGTCTTCTGTTTTATAAGCATTGTTGCGTACATCATCTGTGAAAACAAAGTAGGATGCTTCATGAATGCTAATCCCATATATTTCTACAACTTTAGCAATCAAATCATCCACTTTTTTCTGGTCCGGCAGTTCGTTCGTTATATCAACATGATATAGGTTTCGCTGGATCAGATCGCGGCACAATTTCGATAAAACAAAATCCTTACTGCGTTCCCAAACCTTAACTGCTGCCATAATATCCGTATCATCCAATCCGGCAAAAGTTTGCAGGTTGCTATCCTCCAAAATAAATACCTCACTATTGATGCGGTTTGACAGGAAATGGTTTAATGCAGGTGTGCAATTTAATTCATCACCATTTTGGATCACCTCACGGGCGCGTTTTAATATTTTGGTTAGCTGCACCTCTGCGGCTATAACTGTTTTGTGCAGATACACCTGCCAGTACATCAGCCTGCGGGCAATCAGGAATTTCTCTATCGAATAAATGCCTTTTTCTTCTACCACCACATGGTCATTAACCACATTCAGCATTTTGATAATGCGGTCGGAGCTGATCACGCCTTCTGATACACCGGTAAAAAAGCTATCCCGGTTCAAATAATCCATCCGGTCCATATCCAACTGACTGGATACTAACTGGTGCAAAAAGTTTTTTGAATAGGTGCCGTTGAATATCTCAATAGCCATAGTTAAGCGGCCATTGAATTGCTTATTTAACTCATTCATCAATAGCTTCGATATATCCTCGTGCCAAACGCCTTCAACAATAAGCTGCTCTAATGCATGAGAAAACGGACCATGTCCAATATCGTGTAACAATATAGCAACACTAACGGCTTCTTCCTCGGCTTCGGTTATTATTTGGCCTTTATAGCGCAGTGTTTCAACTGCAAGGCTCATCAGGTGCAAAGCGCCTATGGCATGATGGAAACGGGTATGCAAAGCGCCGGGATAAACCAAATGCGTCATGCCCAATTGCTTAATATATCTTAAGCGCTGAAAATAAGGATGTTCTATCAGGTCGAATACCAGGTCTGTCGGGATACTGATAAACCCGTAAACCGGATCGTTTATAATTTTCTTTTTGTTCAATGTATTTATATATCCTGCAAAAATGTGAAGTAAAGGTACAACGTTGTCTTATATTTGTTAAAATTTTGTTAATCCCTTTTATAGCAACAACAATTAACCTGCTTAAAGGTTATAAGAGCAGAGTTTGCAGGATTACTGAATTAACAATATTCTGAAAATTCTTGGATTCGGATAATTCCGGTTCAGACATTAATTATATACCATGCAAGATACAACCATATTGTGGGCGGATGATGAGATCGATTTGTTGAGACCCCACATTTTATTTTTAAACGAAAAAGGATACAAAGTAACCACCGTAACCAACGGTATGGATGCTGTTGAGTCCTTTAAAAACAATTTTTTCGACCTTGTTTTTTTAGATGAGAATATGCCGGGCTTAACGGGGTTGGAAACCTTATCGCAAATAAAAAATATTAATAATGATGTACCGATTGTGCTCATTACTAAAAATGAAGAGGAGTACTTAATGGAGGATGCTATCGGCTCCAAAATTGATGACTACCTGATAAAGCCCGTACACCCAAAGCAAATATTGCTTACCATAAAAAAACTTACAGATAACAAGCGCCTGGTAACCGAAAAAACAACCATGGCCTATCAGCAAGAGTTCCGTAATCTGGGTATGACGCTTAATGATAACTTAAGCCACCAAGAGTGGGTTGATGTATATAAGAAGCTAATATATTGGGAGCTTGAGCTGCAACAATTGCAGGATAGCGGAATGCACGAAATATTAACACTGCAAAAAGCCGAGGCTAATACCCAGTTCTGCAAATTTGTAGAACGCAATTACCTGGATTGGATTAAAAACCCGGATACTGCGCCAACAAGCTCGCCGCAGTTGTTTAAAAAGAAGGTTTTTCCTAAACTGGATGGTAAAGGCCCCGTATTTTTTATTTTGATTGATAATTTACGATATGATCAGTTCAAGATCATCAATCCTATTATATGCGAATATTTCAGGTTAGAGGAAGAAGACACCTATTACAGTATTTTACCGACTGCTACACAATACGCGCGTAATGCGATTTTCTCGGGCTTGATGCCGTTGGAAATGGAGCGCCGTTACCCGCAAATGTGGCAAAATGATGAGGACGAAGGCGGTAAAAATTTATTTGAAGCAGACTTTATTGTTGATCAGGTAAAACGCGTAGTTCGTAAGGATATCAAACAATCCTACCATAAAATATTAAATATTGATGAAGGCCGCGCCTTGAACGAGTCAGTAAGTAATTTAATGGGTAATGATCTGAATGTAGTGGTTTACAACTTTGTGGATATGTTGTCACACGCGCGTACCGATATGCAAATGATCCGCGAGCTGGCAAGCGACGACTCTGCTTATCGTTCATTAACATTGTCGTGGTTTGAACACTCGCCGTTGTTTGAGTTGCTTAAATTTTTGGCATCAAAACAAGTTCGTGTGGTAATAACTACCGATCATGGTACCATCCGCGTAAAAAAACCAAGTAAAATAATCGGCGACAGGAATACCAATACCAACCTGCGTTACAAACAGGGCCGTAATTTAAATTTCAACCCTAAAGAGGTATTCCATATCCGCAACCCGCACGATGCCATGCTGCCTAAGCTGCACGTAAGCTCTAGCTTTGTATTTGCTAAAGAGGATGGTTATTTTGTTTACCCAAACAACTACAATCATTTTGTTAACTTTTATAATGAAACTTTTCAGCATGGCGGTATCTCATTAGAAGAAATGATTATACCTATCGCAACTTATGGGCCTAAATAGCCCCTTTTGTCATTCTGAGCGGAGCGAAGAATCTGTACGGTGTAAACTACTTTACAGATTCTTCGCTCCGCTCAGAATGACAATTAGTTAAGTTTCGTTATTTTTGCCTCATGGAACTGCTCGTAAACAGCCTTAGCGAATTGGATGCAACAGCCGCGGCTATTTTATCTTTCGAACCAAATAATCGCGTTTTTCTTTTTTATGGTGATATGGGAGCCGGCAAAACCACGCTCATAAAATCTTTATGTAAAGCGTTGGGAGTTACTGATAATATCTCTAGCCCAACATTTGCCATTGTAAATGAGTATCGGGCTGTAAACAACACCATTTACCATTTTGACTTTTATCGCCTCAAAACAGAAATAGAGGCCATGGATATGGGTTTTGAAGAATACCTGTACTCTGGTAATTATTGCTTTATTGAATGGCCGGAAAAAATACCGGAGCTGTTACCCGAAAATTACATCAGCATAAACATTCAGGTTGTTGCGGATGGAGCCAGGTATATAACTGTTAAGCATATTTAGTTTAACAATAATCCTTTTTTTTCCTATCTTCAACATCCAGAAATTAGACCAAAATGAGTTCAGGGAAATACAGTGGGTTTTCTGATATTGCCAAGCAGGCAATGATGCAGCCGCAGGAGTCGATGCTGGAGGTTAAGGCTCAAAAAAATCAATTATATATAGGTATTCCAAAAGAAGTTTCCTTCCAGGAAAATCGTATTCCGCTTACTCCTTTATCAGTTGCGCTGTTGGTAAACAATGGGCATAATGTAATGCTGGAAAGCAACGCCGGGCAGGCTGCTAATTTTTCGGATAAGGATTATAGCGAGCAGGGCGCCTTAATTGTTTACGACACTCAAAAAATATACGAAGCAGATATCATCATCAAAATAGCCCCGCCAACGCTAAGTGAAATTGAAATGATGAAACCCGGGCAAATTTTAATATCCGCCCTGCAAATCTCGACACTAAAATCCGACTGTTTACAGGCCCTGCTTAATAAAAAAATTACAGCGCTTTGCTTTGAGCATTTACAGGACGAAGGGGGCTCATTAACTGTTGTGCGTGCCATGAGCGAGATTGTTGGCGCAACATCAATATTAATAGCCGCCGAATATTTAAGTAATGTTTTTGAAGGTAAGGGTTTGATGCTCGGCGGTATCACCGGCGTGCCACCAACTGAAATTGTAATATTAGGTGCCGGTACAGTTGGCGAATACGCCGCGCGAACGGCCATATCCTTAGGCGCCGAGGTGAAAGTTTTTGATCCATCAATTTATAAACTCCGCCGCTTGCAAAATAATATCGGCTCACGGGTTTTTACATCGGTAGTGCAACCTATTGTTTTAGAAAAAGCCATTACAACCTGCGATGTAGCCATAGGCGCCATGCGAGCCGAAGATGGCCGCAGCCCCTGTATTATATCAGAAACAACAGTTAGCAAAATGAAGCGCGATTCTGTAATTATTGATGTAAGTATTGATCAGGGTGGCTGTTTCGAAACATCTGAGATCACAAATCATACTCATCCTGTTTTCCGCAAGTATGATGTAATTCATTATTGTGTACCCAATATAGCTTCGCGTGTTGCCCGTACTGCTACCTATGCATTAACCAATATTTTCGCCCCTATTTTGTTAGATATTGGCGAACACGGCGGCCTTAAAAACGTGATATGGCAAAATGCTGGCGTGCGTAACGCGGTATACATTTACCAGGGACATTTAACCAGTAAATATATTGGCGAGCGGTTCTCTATCCCCACCAAAGATTTAGACTTGCTCATCGTTTCTCACAGGTAATATGCTTCGTATCGCGTTAATTTCCGCTTTCGTTTTGTTGGTAAATATTAACGGACAAAATAATGGCGAACCTTTATCCGTAAGTAAAACAGCAGCTTATCGCCAACAAGTAAAACTCGACCCTGACAAAAAGCTCGTCGAAATAAAAAAATATATCCCCGGTATTGTATTGGATATTCGTTATGCCACAACTAATAATTTCGCCCATCACAAAATGTATCCCGAAGCAAAAGCCTTTGCGAGGTTGCCTGTGGTAATGGCTTTAAAACATGTTGAGGCTGCTCTCAAATTGCAGGGCCTTGGGCTTAAAATTTATGATGCTTACCGCCCTTATGCGGTTACTGTAAAATTTTATGATTTAATACGCGATACCGATTTTGTTGCGGATCCGGCAAAGGGCTCTAAACATAATCGTGGTTGCGCCATTGATTTGGGTTTGATCGACCTAAAAACAGGGAAAGAGCTGGATATGCCAACAGGATTTGACAGCTTCAGCAAAAAAGCCGCATCAACCAATACCGATTTACCAAAACAGGAGATCGCGAATCGTGCGTTACTAAAAAAGGTTATGGTAGCACATGGGTTTACCGAATTACCGACCGAGTGGTGGCACTTTGATTTTAACGGATGGAAAAATTATGAATTGCTTGACGTTCCTTTTTCCGATCTCTAGTCATCATCTCCCAGGTATTCCCTGCGAATAATTCTCTAAAATAGCACTTTGAGGTATCTCGTTCACGTGGTGTTTTTTGCCATAATAACGCACCATACAGTCAACATCGCCCGTGCTTTTTATGGTTAAACAAAATAGTTGATCGTGATCACCTTTATCCAGCTCGTCAAAAGGTGTTTCACCACCCAGTGCCGATATTAATGGAATAATTGTATTGTAATTAGCTACAATTAGCACATTTTTGCCAATAAAGTTCAATCTTATAATTTGTGCGAATTTTTGTACGCTATCACTATATACACGAGGCAAAATTTTATTATGTGTGGCCAATGGTTCCACGGTTTGTGCCGATATGTTTTTAGGCGTAATATAAATAACGTGCACGTCATCATGCTTAAGCGCTTTAAAAAGGGCCACTGCCCGTTCTTTACCCGTGTCTGATAATGCATCTATACCTTTAGCCTTTTCCGCGTTGTTTACTATCCAAACGTTAGTTTTTTGTGCTAAGGCATTAAAATTGCTGAGGAATAAAACAAAAGATATAACTATTAATAATTTGCTCAAAAAAGGCACTTTTTTTATCATGGAATTATGATTTAAAGTTTATTACTAAGTGTGGTTATTATAAACGGACAGCTTTAATTACATAAAGCTATCATAATAAAGCGTATATACCCTTTATTACAAATATATTTGATACGAATGAAGATTTTAAGAAAAGTATACCTAAAGCGATTGTGGAAAATAACTATGGCCACATTTATGGGTTTTATAAATGATAACGGGCTTAAACTAAGTGCTTCGCTGGCATATTATACTATATTCTCTATTGCGCCTTTATTAGTATTGGTACTAGCGCTCATCGGGATATTTTTAAGAGACCCGGTAAACCGTGATCTATTATATGTACAAGTGCAACATTATATGGGGTTGCAAGCATCCGCTCAAATAAAAGATATTATTAAAGGTTATGCCATGCATAATAAAAGCGGGCCCGCGCTGGTTTCAGGTATTATTGTATTACTGATTGGTGCTAGCAGCATGTTCGTCGAAATACAAGATTCATTAAACATCATATGGCGGGTTAAAGCTAAACCTAAGAAGGGGTGGTTAAAATTAATTCAAAATAGGTTTTTATCGTTCTCTCTTATCGGTAGCCTCGGCTTTTTATTAGTTGTATCGCTTATCGTTAATATACTAATTTCTGCGTTGAGCAATAAAATACAGCATTTTTTCCCGGGGATACATATTATAATATATGTTATTAACCTTGCCATAACCTTTATAGTAATCTCTACACTTTTTGCCATCATATTCAAGGTGCTTCCCGATGTTAAAATTTCATGGAAAGACGTAAGATCAGGAGCAATATTTACCGCCTTACTATTTATGTTGGGTCAATACTTAATTGGTCTTTATATTCAATATTTCGCTAATAGCTCGGCTTATGGGGCCGCTGGTTCCATCATAGTAATACTTACATGGATATATTATACATCGGCTATATTATATATAGGCGCAGAGTTTACGCAGGTTTATGCAGAAGCTATAGGCAGCAAAATTGAACCGGCAGAGTATGCCGTAGCTGTAAAACAAACAGAAATTGAAATGGATGTTGCCAAGTTGCCCGCTCAACATCCTGAAATAAAGGACAATTTGAAAAAGCCCGAGTAAGTAATAATTGTCATCGGTTATTGGGTTATTCAATAGGTTGAGTGTAACATCATTGTGTTAACGGTCTATTTTATGTAGATTTAATCAACCAATTATATTACATGCCGCGTAATCTCTTAAATAAATTAAAACTGGTGCATTTTTTAATGCCCCTATTTATTTTTGTTTTTTGCTTCTCGTCCGCACATGCCCAATATTTTGATTTGCCCGCCAATCGGAAGCGTATAAAAATCCCATTTCGGCTTATAAGAAATATGATTGTTATAAAGCTGAACATAAATGATAAGGGCCCATTTAATTTTGTTTTAGATACCGGCGTTGGCCTGATGATAATTACAGAGCCAAGTTTGGTCGACTCGATCAATCTAAAATCAAAAAGAATTGTAAAAATAGTAGGGTTGGGGGATGGGGACGATGCGGAGGCGTATATAACATCAGCTCTTAACGTTCAGGTCTCTGGTTTGGTAAGCCGTGATGTAAACGCGGCGATATTAAAAAAAGATCATTTTAACCTTTCAAATTATGCAGGTATGCCCATTGATGGTTTATTGGGATACGAGTTTTTTGACAACCTGGCAATTGGCATTAACTTTAGTGACAGTACGCTTAATATATGCCGGCCGGCTGATTTACATCCGTTTAGGAAAGGAAATAAAATTCCTATAACCATTGAAGACCGAAAACCATATCTGTACGCTATTATAACATATCCTAACGGAAAAAAAACAAATGATAAATTGGTTATAGATATAGGAGCGGGCCACCCAGTATCAATTGAAAACATGGTTAAAAACAGCGGCTTACCCAAATCATTCATAGCGGCCAATTTAGGCATTGGTTTAAATGGCCCTATTGATGGCTATTTAAGCCGCATAGATGAAATACAGATTGGAAAATATAAAATTGAAGATGTATTAGCGTCGTTCCCGGATGATACAAAGAAACAAGTTGAATCTGCGGTGCCAAGGGACGGAAACCTTGGCATTGGAATGCTTAAAAAATTTAAGGTGATTTTTGATTATCCCGACAATGTTATGTACTTAAAGCCTGGGCCTTTGTATAAAGAACCCTTTGAACATGATATGAGTGGGTTGGAGTATTATTCAGATGGTGAGGGCTATAAACATGTTATTATAAGTAGAGTTGAACAAGGATCGCCCGCAGACGAGGTTGGATTGGAAAAGGGTGACGAAATTGTATCAATTAACCTCACGCCTGTTACAAAAATGAGTTTGGAAGATATTGATAGTATTTTTAAATCAAAAAACGGGCGAAGTTTATTGCTTGAAATATATCATGACAATAAGTATGATAACGTTATAATTACTTTAAAAAGAAGAATTTAGGCTAAATAAGGAATATATATGTTCCGCCGTCTACTTTAATTGGCTTATATTTTCAAAAAAAGCGGTTTGCAAATCCAGCAACGAACGCACATTTATCTTTTCGCCATACATATCAAAGCATAAAAATTTGGAATGCTGTAGGTCATTATTTTTGGCGCGTTCAACAAAATTGAAGGTCTCAAAAAAATAATGGTTGGTGGTAATATTGCTTTTTTTATTGGTTTGTGAGGTGTTTAGTCTGAAACCAATGCTGTCTATCCAGTTATGCACACGGGAATGCAGATTTACACTCATGTTGTTCATAGGTTAATGTTTTATTTACACTAACGAAAAACACAGCAAAGTGTTTCAACTAATAGTAAATCTATTTCAAACAATTGTTGGGGTTTTTGTGGAAAACTTTAGCGATTTTTTAATCTATATTAAAAAATTGTAACTAATTCAACTGTTTCCCGTAGAACAGGACATTAAGCCATAATTAGAGCTATGAAAAAACTAAAACTTACTTTATCAATCTTATTTGTAATTGCATTCACAATAAGTGCATGTCGTAAAGACAAAACTCCCGGCCCACAGGGAGATACCGGTGCTACCGGCGCAACAGGTGCTACGGGCCCAGGTGTAGGCGCACAAGGCGTAACCGGAAATACCGGTGCTACTGGCGCTACTGGCGCAACAGGCGCAGGTTTAACAGGTGCTACTGGAAATACCGGTGCTACCGGTGCTACGGGTGCCAATGGCGCTACTGGAGCAACAGGCGCTAATGGAAGCAATGGCGCTACTGGAGCAACCGGCGCTAATGGAAGCAATGGAGCAACCGGCGCTACAGGTGCCAATGGAAGCAACGGTGCTAACGGAAGTAACGGCGCTACTGGTGCTAATGGCGCAGCAGGAGCTACTGGCGCTAACGGTGCAGCGGGTGCAACCGGCGCAGCAGGTTCTGCAGGTGCGACAGGTGCAACCGGAGCAACTGGCCCTGGCGCATCAAGTTTTGTGTTAACTGGTCAGAGCATCTTCTCAACACCAACCAACTTTAGTATTGCTGCAATCACTCAATCAATTGTTGATGAGGGCGTAGTATTGGTGTATTACAGGCCAACAGGCAGTTCGGGCGCTTACTATCCATTGCCATTCAACAACAACGCAGGTCTTACAATAAGCCTTTTCTCTTATCAGGTTGGTTCTATAACCGTAGAGAGCAGTAATAATATTATCAACACTGCGGATTTGAGAGTAATTGTTATACCCGGCACATCGCTTACAGATTTGGAGATGACACACCCGGGCATGGATGTTAATAGTATATCAAGCGTAACATCATACTTACATTTAAGTAACTAATATTCAATAATATTTATTTCAGGGGCAGGATAATATCCTGCCCCTTTTTGTTTTTATATGTAACAATGCTATGATTATTAATCAATTATAATATTTAAATACAACCTTTGCGGCTTACAGTTGTATTAATACAACTCAATGAATATTATTTAACTTATGAAGTCACCTTTACTAACTTTATTACTCCTTTTCTTCTTATGTATCAACGCGCGCGCGCAAAACGGGCGCGAATTAGGTGGTACAATTATAGATTCTACCAAACTATCCGTTCCCGGAGCAATTGTTAAGGTTGTTTCTGACAAAGGCGATAGCTCACTAACGTCAACCGACCCTAACGGGAAGTTTGATTTCCCGGCTGTTGGTGGCACAAAATTTACACTTAGCATTACATCTATTGGCTACCAGGCAATACGCAGGCATTATACTTTTGATGCCGGTACTAAACCTGTGGTGCTTGCACCAATTATTTTAAAAGCGGAGACAAATACGCTTGCGACGGTTAATATTGTGGCCACCGAACCGGTTGTTTTTAAAGAAGATACGACAGAATATAAAGTGAGCGAATATAAGGTGCGCGATAATGCACCGATTGAAGATGTAATAAAAAAACTGCCCGGCGTTGATGTAGACGTAAATGGTAATATTACAACCCAGGGCAAGCAAATTACCAAAGTGCGTATTAATGGTAAAGATTTTATGGGCGGCGATGTGCAATCCATTACCAAAAACTTGCCTGCTGACGTTGCTGATAACATTCAGATAATTGATGATTATGGCGATCAGGCCAATTTAACAGGGGTTAAAACAGGCGAGCCGGATAAAATATTAAATATCACGATCAGAAAAGATAAAAACTACGGCTATTCGTTACAGGGCACGGCCGGTGATGGCGAAGATGCCATACCTCAAAGCCAGGGAATACCAGATGAAAACCGTTATCTGACCACCTTAAATAGTTTTATTTTCAATGGCGATCAGCAAATAGCGGTATTAGGAAGTATAAATAACACCAATGTTAATACCTTTTCTTTTGGTTCAAGCTCAACTGGCGGTGGCAGTGGATTTGGTGGTGGTGGTGGCGGCGGCGGTGGCCGTGGTAACGCGGCAAGGGGCTCACAAAATTCGGGCAGTTTAACTACTACCCAAAATGGTATAACCGATGCACATTCTTTGGGTGCAAATTTTCGCGACCAGTGGGGCAAACACCTCGCGGTATATGGTAGCTATAGTTTCGCCGATAATACAGTTACTACTAACAGTACAAACAATCAACAAAACCTTTCGCCAGCTAACCCAAGCATAAATAATCAATTAAGCAATGAAACAGATAGGGATGTTAACCACCGGTTTACATGGAATATGGAATACACTCCAGATACTATAAACTATCTGAAAATTACCCCAACATTTTCATATGCGAGTGTAAACACTACAGATAATGAAACAAATATATTGCTAAGAAACCGGCCATCAACAAACGTTGTGGACTCAACTGTTTCCAAATATCTATCAAATTCATATGCAACCTCGTCGGCGCCTACTTATGGTTTAAATATTTTATATAACCATAAATTCCCGCATAGGCATAATTTTAGCGCATATATTACTTTGAGCTCGTCGGTTAGCAATCAATACCAAAATCCAATAAATGATTATATTTTGGGCGCACCAACAACGGCTGCCGATCAAATTATAACAACATATAGTCGAACCAACACGGTAGGCGCAACATTATCTTATCTTCAACCTGTAGGTACATACTCATACCTGGAATTAAACTATGCGGTTAACTACGCTTCAACAACAAATAATAAACAAACCGACACTAGTTTAACCATACCGCCAAATGCATTGCTTTTGCCTGATAGTGCTTTAAGTAATCGGTATGATTTTTCCTTTTTAACTAACAGAATCGGATTAAATTATCGTTTTATACAGAAAAAGTATAATTACACATTAGGGCTTGCTGTTCAACCCGCTGAATTAGATGGTAATTCGCTGGTAACAGGCATTCAAACGCATATAAATACTTTTGATGTTATTCCTACCGCTCGTTTTGTATATAACTTTTCTAGGAGCCATGCTTTTAGTTTAAATTATAATGGATCAAGCAGCTCGCCAAGCTTTACACAATTACAGCCGGTGGTGGATTTTTCAAACGCCTTGTATCCTGTTGAAGGTAACCCTGATCTTAAACCTCAGTTTACTAACAATTTGTCTATGAGGTATAACTCATTTGATTTTGCTTCAGGTAATATTTTGTTTACCAATTTAGCTTTTCAACAAATAAGCAATTATATAACCACCAATACTATTTCTTATCCCGATTCATTTAAGCGCGAAAAACGGTTTCAAAATACCATTTTAACTAAGTATTTAAATACTCCAGGTATTGGGTACACTAGTTTGTCTGGTAACTTTGTTTACTCAAAGCCCTGGGAACAGCGTAAGTTTACATTATCGCTTACTACAGCTATCGCGTATACCTCAACAGTAGGTTATTTAACGGACGTTACCAATACCGATTCGCTTACACAAAAAAATATTTCTAAAAACCTGCAAATTACACCGGGATTGAAATTTAGGGTTGATATTCCCGAAGTGATCGATGCCCAGTTTTTAACAAACTACGCCATCAACCGTACAAGCAATAGTGTTGTAGATTCATTAACTACCGGTACTTCAAATATTCGCACCTGGAATATAGGTGTAAATGGAAAAAATTATTTTAATGACTGGACATTTAGCTATGATTACACAAAGGCTATTAACTATGGCTATGCCAGCTCGTTAAATGTAACTAACCCCAATATTTTAAACGTTTATCTTGAGCGTCGGTTCCTGAAAAACAACGCCGCTACAATACGTTTCTCGGTATTTGACTTGTTCAACCAAAATACAGGGTTTTCCAGCTCTCAAACGGCAAGTTCTATTACCGAAACCCGTGTAAACAGGCTTGCTCGTTATTACCTTGGAACTTTCACATTGCGTTTGCAGAAATTTGCAGGTAAAGCCCCCAATCAAGATCCATCAATGCATAATTTTAGGCACAATGGTAATGGTCCAGGCGGCGGTCCCGGTGGAGGTGGCCCTGGTGGCGGCGGACCGGGTGGTGGTCCAGGATTTTAATATCATTTAACAAAAGAGGCTCAACTAACTTAGTTGAGCCTCTTTTGTTATTATGTTATGTTTATCTCTATTTTACCAGTACATCGCCAATTACACGGTCAAGCTCTTCAAGGTCAAAGGGCTTTGCCAGGTAACCATCAGCGCCGGCATGTTCAGCCAGCAACTGTATATCGCTATTGGCGGAAAAATAGATTACCGGTATTTGTTGCAATAACCCTTCTTTCTTTAACGTCTGCGTAGCAATAATTCCTCCTTCGTCTGGTATCCAGTTATCCATCAAAATAACATCTGGCTTTATTTCGCTAATTCGCTCAACAATATTATTGCAATTTGTGTAGGTGTACACCTCCCATCCTTGCTCTTCCAAAATATAAACACAAATGGAAAGGATGTCCTCGTCGTCATCAAAAATAACGATCTTTTTAGCAGATTTATTCATTTTACACAAGTAGTATGTGAATTTATAGATAACTTTTCTAAGAAACAACTTTTCTTAGGAATCTAGATAAATAACCAATAATATAACGCCCTTGTTTTATGTAAATTATAGATTTATTGCAAAGCGAAATATTCTTTATGGCTTTTAACTCCATCTAACAAAAATATTACAAACCAATTTATAATTGCTAGAATTAGTTCATTTGAGTATTTATTCTTAGAAACTTAATTAGCTACTACTACTTTCTTGCGATATGTCCTCATATAAAAAACCAATCCAGCAAAAGCAATAATCAGTACCGCCGGAATAATCAAGGTAATATGTAATACATCAAACCCAGCCAGGCTTTGGGCATGCGCAAGCTCGTTGGCCATTGGTGTGCCAGTAGCCGCCTTTTGATAATTATCCAATATCGCCCCTGTTGCCAAATGTTGTATTGTGTGGGTATCATAAAAGCCACCCATGTAAATGGTGTAAAAGGATACCGCCAGCATTCCGCCGCCACCTAATAAGTTTATACCCAATGCGCCCGATTGCGGGATATTTTCAGCCACAAAACCAATCATGCATGGCCAAAAGAATGCTACACCCAGCCCAAATACTACAGCGGCAAAAAATATGGACTCGCCATGCAGGTTTATCAATAAGTAAATGCCTAATGCTGATAATATGGTTGATATGAGCAAAACGCCCTGCGGCGCCAACCTATGTACTATAGGCCCTGCAAATGCACGGCATATTACCTGTATAGTAGCTACAAAGGTGAGTATTAAAAGCGCGTTATCGGTAACAGTTTTGAATAGTACACCAGTCCACTGGTTGGTAAACAACTCAGTAATAGCGGTGCCAAACATGCATACCAGCATAAAAAGATATAGTGGCGTAAGTACGCCCTTATACATATCGGCAGTAGTAAACCCGGCAGCAACACGCTCAGTGACCGGGAAATCCAATTTCGAGAAAAGATAGCCATAAATAACCGTAGGTATCAGCATTACACCAACTTGTACCTGCCAGTTTAAACCGATGTGGCTAAATAACAGAACCAGCAACGAGCCTAAAACAATGCCGCCCGGAAACCAAAGGTGAAAATAATTAAGTCGTGTGGTTTTATTTTGAGGATATAACGCTGTTACCAATGGATTGCATGCGGCTTCAACCGTTCCATTAGCAATCCCAATTAACAATGTCGAGAAAAAAAGCGTCCAATATCCTTGTGCAAAAATGGTGAGTACGATACCCAACAGGTGAAAGATGAATGCCATTACCAGCAACCGTTTCATGCCGATCAAATCAACAATAAAACCACCAATTACTACAGCCAGCGGAAATCCCCAAAATGCGGTGGCGGTGATAGTTGATAATTCGCCCGCGTTCAAATCAAATTGCGTACCCAGCTGACCCATAATACCGGCCCTGATGCCAAATGACAAAGATGTTACTAATAACGACAGGCAACTGGCAACAAATAGTTTACTTGTTTTAATGTTTTGCATAACAGGTTTTATTTCAGACTGATTATAATCGTCTATAATTGTTACGCAATATAAATATTGTTAGCATCATTCAATGCTATACATCAGCATTTTTACCAGTTTAAAATATCAGGTAATTAGACAGCCCTATTTAATAATTTTCATGTCGCTCTCTGGCATTTGATATTGATTGCCGTTACTGCTGTGGCAGTAATAAAACATATCATCTGGATAAACGGATTGTGGGCTAAGGCTATCAATTGTAAATGGGTTATCGGGCACAATCCATGTGCCGTTATGTAACTGTTTTAATCCAGAGATATTATTTGATGTAGTATATGTAAAGTGTGTTCCTGGTGCATATATGGTCAGGTCGTTTTGTTTTTTGCATGCGCATAAAAACAAAATAATACTCAAAATTAACGGTTTCATTTTTTTTGCAAATTTTAGCTTAGGTTAACAATAAACAGGTGATTCTTCAGATGGAAGCATGTCGCTACTCCTCTAAATATCTATACCACGTTCGGTGCAAAAAAAATACTGACATTGAAGATACTTTCATTGTGATAACTGTAGCCGCTACATTGTTGCGGCTTTTTTAATTAGACAAATTCAGTAAATGATTTGTTTTAAAAAATAGAGCAAAAGGTTGTAAAACTTTACTACTAAGAACATTTTAGTCTTAATTTATTAATACATGATTAACTATTTGATTATAATTAATCATTGGTCAATCCTTGTGGTAGGCTAAAATTTTGGTGACATAGGCCAAGAATTGTAAGTAAGAATATATCACAAAAGAAAAATGGCCTAAACAAACTTAGGCGGGGATATGTGCTGAATCTACTGCCGATGGTTGAATAACCGGATTTCGCTTTGTTTTTAATCGCGCCCTGCGTAAAAAAATAAAATGTACCACGCCAATTAACAAAGCAATAACTCCTTCGCCTAACATAGTGTCTTTCGTGCCGATCCATTTGGATATCCAACCAATTAGCAGGCCGCCTAATGGTTGCATTCCGAAAAAAGCCATCGCATAAAAACTGATAACCCTACCACGCATTTTTACATCTGCTGTGGTTTGCAGTAAGGTGTTGCTGATAGTGATTTGTGACATCATGCCAAATCCGGCTAATGCTGAAAATAGTAACGCGAGTACGTAATGATTTTCGTGTGAGAACAACACAAGTCCGGCCCCAAATACCAGTGTGTTTATAGCGAGTATCTTCTTAAGATCATGCCCCGGTCGTATTGAGGCTAAAAATATCGCACCCGAAAAAGCTCCAAGGCCTATAAAGCTGTCAATTATACCAAAAGTTGATGCCGTGCCGTGAAATACGTCCCTTGCATAAAAAGGAATAAGCGTACTGTATGGCAACACAAATAAGCTGATGAACATCAACATAATAATTACAAATAATATTTCCGGCGTGCGTTTGATGTAACTGTAGCCTTCTTTAAGTTCGCCAAATGCATTTTTTGTATGTGGTTTGCTTATATATTCTGGTAACCTCATCATTAATAATGATGTTATTACCGCGACAAAGCTTAAGGCATTTAATAAGAAACAGGCACCGTCGCCAATTTTTTCTAATACAATACCCGCGATGCCTGGTCCGATCAACCTGGAGAGATTTACCATGGATGAGTTTAATGCGAGTGCGTTCGGTAAATCATCCTTATCATCAATCATTTCATACACTAGCGATTGCCTGGCCGGCACATCAAACGCATTGATAACACCTAAAAACACGCTCAGCGAAAGAATCTCCCACACTTCGTAATGCTTCATTAATATTAAAACCGCCAATAAAACGGCCTGGACTAATGATAGTACTTGTGTTGTAAGTAAAACCTTATATCGGTTATACCTGTCGGATACCACACCGCCATACAGTGAAAATAAAAATGAAGGAAATTGACTGGCAAAAAGTGTAACCCCTAACATCAGGGTAGAGTGAGTAAGCGTATAAATAACCCAGCTTACTGCTGTTTTCTGCATCCATGTGCCTATTAACGATACGGATTGTCCGCTAAAATATAACCTATAGTTCCTGCTTTTAAATGCCCTGAATGTGCTAATGTTCATCTATCATCCTCTTCTTAAATTATTAAATCTGTTCTCTACTCAAAATCCACCAATTTGGTTAATGGCGCCAGCGCTTTTTTAATGAGTTCTCTTTCCTCTTCTGTACACGTCTCGCGCAAGGCCTCATTCAGCCACTCGTCCCGCTCACTAAGCACTTGCATAATTATCCCCTTACCTTTTTCAGTAATGGAAATGATCACTTTGCGTTTATCTGTTTCCGAACCGGTGCGTATGATATATCCCTTCTCCAAAAAGCCACTCAATATTTGCGACATGGATTGATTGGTTATTTTTTCTAAAGAAGCAAGCTCACTGGGTAACATGCCATTTTCGCTGGATAATAATAATGATAATGTAGAGCGCTCTGTAAGTGAAAGTTGTTGCCCGGTAATTGACTTTTTACGCAACTTTTTCACCAGCCGGGTAACAACTGTACGCAGGTCCGATGCAAATTGAAGATCTTTGACGCTCATTTTGATTAACTAAACTAATAAGTTTACCTTACAAATATACGTTGATTTTGCCACCTGCGCAATAATCACGTATCATCTTAATGTTATATAAATTCAAAATGTTTTTAAGTGTAAATATTATTTCTTTATCTTGAACACCCCGATATATCGTTAATATGCGTTAATTAGGACATCAGGAAACAAATGCTGCCAAAATGAACTCTACTGAAAACTACGAGCTTTTAATCAGCAAGATAAATACCTTCATCCGCAAGTATTATTTAAATAATCTTTTACGGGGATTGATATTTTTAGGCGCAGGCTTGTTTTCGGCATATGTAGTAATCACGTTAAGCGAATATTTTGGCAACTTCAATACAGCCTTTCGCACCATTCTTTTTTACGCTTTTATCCTGCTGAACTTAGGGCTTATTGTTTGGTTAGTAATACCTTCCCTTTTTGCCTGGCTTAAGTTGAGTAAGAACCTTACACATGACGAAGCCGCCGCGATAATCGGCAAACATTTTGGCCATGTAAATGATAAATTGCTAAATACCCTCCAATTAAAGAAACAAGCTTTGGTCGATGAAAAACACAGAGCCCTGATCGAAGCTAGCATCGACCAAAAAATAGAATTGTTAAAGCCGGTTAGTTTCCCTTCAGCAATCAACATTCGCGAAAATAACAGGTATTTAAAATGGATCATTACCCCGGTTGCTATAATTTGTGTGCTTGCGCTTGCTGCCCCATCAATCCTAACTGAAAGTACCAAACGGCTCATCAGGCATAATGAATATTTTGCACCCGTGTCACCATTTCAGTTCGAGGTTCAAAACCACTCCTTGTCGGTTGTCCAAGGGCAGGATTTTAAGCTTGATCTAAAGCTAACCGGCGATAAATTCCCCGCCGATGTTTATATAGAAACCGCCGGTAACACCTTTAAACTGGACAAGGAGAATATTGCCAGGTTTCATTACATCTTCTCTAACCTTCAGCAAAACCAGGTTTTCAAATTAACGGCGAATGGTTTTACATCTGCGCCATATCAAATAATAGTTAACCTGCGGCCATCACTATTACATTTTGATGTGGAATTGAAATATCCCGCCTATCTCCACAAAAAAAATGAGGCCATAGCCAATGCGGGCGATTTAACTATTCCTGCGGGTACAACGGTAAGCTGGGCTTTTCATACACAAAATGCTACTGGTTTATATTTTTCTTTGGGTGATAAAACACAATTGCTCAACCCCGCTAAAAATGACGTTTTTGAGCATACCGAACGAATAATTGAAAATACCAGGTATAAAATAAATCCGTTAAACACAGTAGTAAAAAACGCTGATTCGGCAAGCTACCGTATTGGCGTTATAGCCGATGAACCGCCGACCATCAATGTGGATGAAAAACCGGATTCAGTGAGTACCAAAGCTATTTATTTTAATGGGAAGATACAGGACGATCACGGCTTTTCATCATTGGTGTTTTATTATAAGATAGGTACGGATAAAAATGCCCGCACATTTTCAAAGCCGGTAAAGGCCGATCTGAACCAAACGCAATCGGGTTTTTTCTACTACTGGAATTTAAAAGAGATAGGTATTAAACCAGGGCAACAGGTATCCTATTGTTTTGAGGTGGCTGATAACGATGCGGTAAACGGCCCCCAAAAAGTACGCTCTGCCGAACATACCCTTAATGTGCCCGATGCAGCCGAGATCACTAAACAATTAAACAACGGCACCGAAGCGGTAAAGCAAAAAATGCAATCGGCAATAAAACTTGCCGGGCAGGTGGAGCGTGAATCGCAAAAATTGAATGAGCTGTTGCTAAATAAAAACAATCTCTCTTTTGATGAAAAGAAACAGATAGCAGACTTGATGCAGAAGAAGAAGGACTTGGACGACCTCGTAAAGCAGATACAGGACGAAAACCACAAAAATGAATTTAATCGTCAGGAAAATCTACAGCAAGACCCATCTATAACCGAAAAGCAAAAGGAGATGGAAAAATTATTTAACAATGTGCTAGATCCAAAAACACAGCAACTGCTTCAAAATCTGCAACAACTGTTGCAGCAAGATCAGAAAGATGCCACCCGCGACGATCTCTCAAAAATGCAATCAGATAACAAATCGCTTAAAAAAGAGTTAGATAGAATGTTGGAGCTTTACAAAAAATTGGCTTTCAACCAAAAACTGGATCAGAATATTAAACAGTTGAACCAATTGGCGCAGGAACAACAAAAGTTGGCTGGTCAAACAAAACAGCCGGGCACTGACCCAAAATCAGCACAACAACAACAGCAAAAGTTGAATGATGATTTTCAGGAATTGAAAAAATCTCTTGATGAATTAAATAAGGAAAACGAACAAAACGACCTGAAAATGGATTTTGAAAACCCGGCGAAAGAGGAAAAAAATATAGACCAGGAAATGCAGCAAAGCAGTGATGATTTGAAAAAGAATAACAGCCAAAAAGCATCACAATCGCAACAGCAGGCCGCCAAACAATTGCAGCAAATGGCTGATAAAATGCAACAGCAAAATCAGGAAGGCGAAGACAACCAGAGCACAATTGACATTCAGCAGTTGCGTCAATTGCTGAAAAATCTCATAAATAGCTCTTTTGAGCAGGAATCGGTAATGCAAACGTTAAAAACAACCAACACAACTGATCCTATTTATATTGCCCTGGCCCAAAAGCAAAAAGATATAAAAGACAATTTAAAAACCGCCGAGGACAGTTTGTATGCGATAAGTCGCCGTGTGCCGCAGATACAATCTACGGTTAATAAAGAGATCGGTGGCATTAACGATCACATAGACCAGGCGCTGCAAAATTTAGGCGACAGGCAAATTGCGGAGGCCGGTAGCAACCAACAATATGCAATGACTGCCATGAATAATTTGGCACTAATGTTGAGTGAAGCACTCGAGCAATTGCAAAAAGCTAAAAATGGTTCGGGTAAAGGCAAATCGAAACAGCAAACACTGGGCGAATTAGCCAAAATGCAACAGCAGCTTAACCAAAATATGCAAAAAGCTCGTGAGCAAATGCAAAAAGAAGGTAAACAGGAGCAATCTGGTCAAAAACAAGGTCAAGGTAGCTCGATGAGCGAACAATTGGCTCGTATGGCCCGTGAACAGCAAATGATACGTGAAACTTTACAGCAAATTAACCAGGAAGATAATAAGGATGGAACCCATGGTTTGGGAAATCTTGATAAAATTTCGCAACAAATGGAACAAAACGAGCGGGATCTCGTAAACAAGCATATTACCGATGAGGCATTAAAAAGGCAGGAGCAGATCCAGACCCGTTTGTTAGAAGCTGAAAAAGCTGAACAACAACGTGATCAGGATCAGAAAAGGGAAAGTAATACTGGCAGGGATATGCCTCCCGGATATATTAAAGCATTGCAGGATTACCAGCAGGTCAAGGTTAAACAAACAGAGCAGATCAAAACGGAATCCCCGGCGCTTAATTTATATTACAAACAGAAAATCAATATTTACTTTGATCAAATCAATGCCAAATAGTATGGAAGAGGCAAATGTTCAGGAAGCAAAACTTTATACGTTACAACTACCTTCAAAAGAGGAAAGTATAACGCAATTAGAGTTATTGATAGAAAATTTATCTGATGCTTACAATGTAGGCGAGGATACATTTGCCAATATGATGACCTGCCTTAACGAAGCGTTAATTAACGCTATTAAGCACGGTAACAAAATGGATCCGGCTAAAAAAGTTATCATAAATGCTGAAGTTAACGGCAAACGTATTATTTGGACGGTAACTGATGAAGGACAAGGTTTCGACTACGTTCATTTGGCCGATCCAACCGCGCCAGAAAATTTGGAAAGCCTGACAGGTCGCGGTGTGTTTATTATGAAACATCTTGCCGATCAGTGCATATTTAATACATCAGGCAACGAAGTTGAACTGCATTTTAAAATATAATGCCCACAATTAGTTTTTTTGAAGAAGACATTAATTTCAAGCTAAAAGATAAAGCTAAGGTAAGGCAGTGGATAACCGATACTATTATTGCCGAAGGCTATAAATTAAAAGAGCTTAATTATATTTTTTGTTCCGACGCTTACTTGCTGGAAATCAATCGGCAATACCTCGATCATGATACTTATACTGATATCGTAACCTTCGACAATTCCGAAGAAGAAGGCAAGATCGTAAGCGATATTTTTATTTCGATAGAACGCATTCGCGAAAACGCAGCCAAATTTAATGTTACTGAAATCAACGAACTTCATCGCGTAATAATTCATGGTGCGTTGCATTTGTTAGGCTACAAGGATAAATCACCTGCCGACAAGCAAAAAATGACACAAAAAGAGGACTTCTATTTAAGCAAGCGGGTTTTTATTAGCTAATTTTACTGCGTAAATCTCTCAAAAACGCATTATTATCATGAAAACATTAGCATTCATATTCGCTTTTATGTTTATTAGCAGCAGCAGCGAATTGTACACCTTCAAATTAAAAGACATTGACGGACAAAACTTTTCTTTAGCCCAATATAAAGGCAAAAAGATTTTGATCGTTAACACTGCTTCAAAATGTGGTTACACCCCACAATATGCTGAGCTACAAAAGTTAGCCGATACATATAAAGATAAAGTTGTAGTTGTGGGTTTCCCGGCAAATAACTTTGCCAATCAAGATCCGGGGACAAATTCAGAGATCAAAACCTTTTGCGAAAAACGATTTGGCGTAACTTTCCCGCTTAGCGAAAAAGTAAGTGTTAAAGGTGACGACATCGCCCCGCTATTTAAATATTTAACCGAAGCGCCAAACCCTGATTTTACAGGCGAAATAAAATGGAACTTCGAAAAATTCCTGATTGACGAAAATGGCAAATTAATCCACCGTTTCCGTTCACCAGTAACTCCAATGTCTCCGGAGCTTACAAAATATTTGTAATCAAATATATTAGACTAGAATAGCCAATAAAAAAGCGAAGGGTAGTAATACTCCTCGCTTTTTTATTGCTTATTTTAAATAGAAATGATAACAATTGTTTTTCTTTGATTGTTGAAGTATCATTAAATATAAACTCATGAAAGCAGCAGTATATATCTCCGGCCAAACACCTAAATATTTAGATTTTGCAGAACCTATCCCACAAAATGAAAATCAAATATTGATCACAGTAAAAGCGGCTGCGGTTAAAAATTTGGATAAAGGTATTGTTAGCGGTCACCACTATTCCAGTGGCGGCAGTACAGAACCTAAAGTAGCGGGCGTTGACGGGGTAGGAATATTGGCTAATGGCACAAGGGTTTATGGTTTTGGAGCATCAGGCATGATAGCCGAAAAAGCGATAATCGACAAAAACAAAATGGTTAAACTCCCTGATGGGATAGATGATATAACCGCTGCGGCGTTGCCAAATGCGGTGATGGGGGCAGGAGCTGCGCTTCATTTCAGGGCCAAAGTAAAAAATGGTGATGTGGTATTGATTAACGGTGCTACTGGCGTTACCGGGTTAGTAGCGGTACAAATAGCCAAACATTACGGCGCTAAAAGAGTGATAGTTACCGGTAGAAATGCAGATGCTTTAAACCATTTACTTAGTGTAGGGGCAGATGAAGCGATCTCGCTTAAGCAAGAGGATGAGCAGATCGTAAATAAAATCAAGGACATCCATAAAATCACACCGATTGATTCGGTAGTAGATTATATATGGGGGCATCCTGCAGAGCTGATTCTTTCCGCTTTAGGTGGAAGTGGCGGTACAACCCACAAAGTCAAATATGTTACGGTGGGTGGTATGGCAGGCGATAAAATCCAATTATCATCAGGCATATTAAGAAGTTCTGATATTGAAATTTCGGGTTCCGGCCTCGGTAGTTTAGATGCGGATGCTATGAATAAACTTTTTACTGAACTGTTGCCGGAGATGCTGCAATTAGCCGCTGATGGGAAATTAAAGATAGATACAGAAACCGCAAACCTAAATGATATTGAAGCCGTATGGCATAAAGAAATACCTGGCGGTAAACGATTAGTAATAGTAATTTAAAAAAGAAGCCATGTAAATTTCTACATGGCTTTCTTTTATGAAATTAATAAAAACCGTATTTATACCGTTTGTGGCATTTGCTTCATTGTTTCGTTCAAATCCAACTCTAAACCTTTAGCTATAGCCATTCCAAGGCCCATATCAGCCCTGAACCAGTGGCATAATTGCCGGTTAACAATTAAATCGCGTTTCGGTCCGTCAATGCCTTTCATCGAGTTAGTGATGTTGGCAATTAAATCATGCTTTTGTTCTTCACCCATTAAACGGTAAAGATTACCTGGTTGCGTATAATGATCGTTTTCGCCTTCAGCATTGCGGTTATACCAATCAGCTGTAACATTACCTAAATCCCATGCTGGCTCTTTATAAGCAGGGTCGGATTGTATATCGTCAAAGCTATTAGGGAAATAATTCGGCTTGCTGCCATGGTTGCCATCAACCCTCATCTGGCCGTCGCGCTGGTAGTTGTTAACTTCAAACGGACAACGGTTTACCGGGATCTGTTCATAGTTAGCGCCTAAACGATGCCTATGTGCATCAGGATAGGATAAAATGCGGCCTTGTAGCATCTTATCGGGTGAATAACCAACGCCGTCAACTACATGTGCTGGTGCAAAGGCAGCTTGCTCCACGTGGGCAAAATAATTGTCGGGGTTTTCATTTAATTCTAACGTGCCCACATCAATCAGAGGATAATCGCCGTGAGGCCAAACTTTAGTTAAATCAAATGGATTGATATGGTATGTTTTAGCATCAGTTTCAGGCATCACCTGAATTTTTAAGCTCCATTTAGGAAAATCACCGTTATCAATGGATGATAGCAAATCATGTTGTGCAAAATCAGGCGCTTTGCCTCGCATTTCTGCGGCTTCCGCATCGGTAAAATTTTTGATGCCCTGTTGCGTTTTAAAGTGGAACTTCACCCAAAACCTTTCATTGTGTGCATTGATCATGGAGAAAGTATGGCTTCCGAAACCATCCATGTGTCGATAACCGTATGGCGTTCCCCTGTCTGACATGAGGATAGTTACCTGGTGTAAGCTTTCCGGGTTCAACGACCAAAAATCCCACATCATGGTAGCGCTTTTACTGTTGGTATAAGGATCGCGTTTTTGGGTATGGATAAAATCTCCGAATTTTTTAGGGTCTTTAATAAAAAACACCGGGGTGTTGTTGCCAACCAAATCCCAGTTACCCTCTTCGGTATAAAATTTAACAGCGAAACCACGTGGATCGCGTTCTGTATCTGCAGAGCCCTTTTCGCCGCCTACTGTGGAGAAGCGAAGAAAAACCTTTGTTTCTTTACCTATTGTGTTAAATAACTTAGCCCTGGTGTATTTTGATATGTCGTGTGTTACTGTAAAAGTACCGTATGCTCCCGATCCTTTAGCATGTACAACCCTTTCAGGTATACGTTCACGGTTAAAATGGGCCATTTTTTCATGTAAAATAAAATCCTGTAACAGAATTGGCCCCCGAGGGCCTAGAGTCATGGAATTTTCGTTTTCTGCATACGGTATACCTGATGCCGTAGTTAGTTTTTTCTTATTATTCTCCATAAATATTTCCGGTATTTGTATAACAAACTTCATTATAATAGTTCAATAGAAAAAATCAATAATTACTATCTTTGTATAGATTTTATCTATATATGACCATTGTACAACTTGAATACATAGTAGCTGTTGATACTTACCGAAGTTTTGTAGTAGCTGCTGAGAAATGTTTTGTTACACAACCCACCTTAAGCATGCAGGTGCAAAAGCTGGAAGACACACTTGGCGTAAAGCTTTTTGATCGCAGTAAGCAACCTGTTACTCCTACTGAGATAGGTATTGACATTATAGCACAAGCACGTACGCTGCTTGCCGAAAGCGAAAAGATAAAAGAAATTATCACCGATAGGCAGAAAGAATTATCAGGCGAGTTAAAAGTGGCTATCATCCCAACAGTATCACCATACATTTTACCCAAAATACTGCGGGGCTTCGTTGAAAAATACCCCCAGGTAAAATTGATCGTTTGGGAACAAACCACCGAACAAATTATCCTGCAATTAAAGAACGGCACTATTGATTGTGGTATCCTGTCGACCCCATTGCATGAGGGCAATTTAAAAGAGATCCCTGTTTTTTATGAAAATTTTGTGGCTTATGTATCCAAAAACAGTAAGCTATCCAAAAAGAAAAACATATGCCCTGAAGATATAGACATGGAGGAGATATGGGTACTAAATGAGGGTCACTGCATGCGTGAACAGGTGTTAAATATTTGCCAGCGACGTAAGGCTACTAAAGGATTTCAGCATTTTGAATATAATACGGGTAGTGTTGAAACATTGAAACGGATGGTTGACCAAAACAACGGCGCTACAATATTGCCTGAATTAGCTTTGTCTGACCTTAATGACAAGCAATTAGATAAGGTTAGATACTTCCGCTCACCCGAGCCTGCCCGCGAAGTAAGTATCGTTGTACAAAACAATTTTCTAAAAAGGAGAATGATCGATGCCCTTAGAAATGAAATATTGGAGCTCGTACCTAAACGAATGCGTACTAAAAAGAAAAAAGAAGTTATTGATATATAGTTAATTACAACCTTATTTATAATAATTCTAAACAATTCCAATTTCGTGTCTATATTTGCCTAATTTTTAATTAGTCTAAATAAGATATGTACATCAAACTTCCTTACAAAACATTCTGTTCTATACTGCTATTTGCAGCAGCTATTTTCAATTATAACTGGTCATCGGCACAAACCAATAAAGGCACTATTACAGGAGCTGTAATTACCGGTAATAATAAACCGGCAGCGAATGTGTCAGTAGCTGTAAAAGGCACAACCTACGGTACTCAAACCAACGAAGAAGGGAAATTTAAGTTAAGGATACATGCCGGATCTTATACGTTGATCTTCACACATGTTGGCGCGAAACTGGAGGAATTACCAGTTACGGTCCAAACAAACGAGGTTACACAAATACCTGTTATAACCATAAACATCACAGGCAGCACCTTACAACAGGTTGCTATCAATGCTAACAAAGCCAATAAACTGGCGATTAAAAAAAGTGATTATGTAAACAAAATGCCATTGGATAATATTGAAAATGCGCAGTCCTACAGCACTGTAAGCAAAGAATTGCTACAGGAGCAAGGTTTATTCACCGCTGATGCCGCCATTCAAAACGTACCAGGCCTTAGCCAGTTATGGACAGCCACAAACCGTGTTGGAGACGGCGGTTCTTATTTTACTTTAAGAGGATTCCCCGTTCAGACGGAATTAAGAAATGGCCTTGCAGGAAACGTAGCAAGTACTATTGATGCCGCTAATTTGGAATCTCTTGAAGTTATTAAAGGCCCGGAGGGCACTTTATACGGCAGCAGTTTAGTTTCATTCGGGGGTTTGATAAACAGGGTTACCAAAAAACCTTTCGATACCGAAAGCGGTGAAATTACCTACTCAACCGGTAGTTATGATTTTAATAGGGTGAGCGTTGATTATAACACGCCGATTGATACCGCGAAAAAGGCATTGCTACGTATCAATTCTGCTTATACCAATAGCGGCAGTTTTCAGGATAATGGCAAAACCAGTACTTTCGTATTCGATCCAAGTTTTAAATATATTGTAAACGACCGCTTAACCTTATCATTTGATCTGGAGATTAGCCATATCGCGTCGCCTACACCATCTATATATTATTTTGGCACAAGCGCTAGTGCCTTGGGTGTTACTAATGCAAATCAGTTAAGTATAAATTATAAAGATTCATATCAGGGCGGTGATCTGACCACAACTTCGAACGTTGCGAACTTTTTTGCTATGGCTGAATACAAAATTTCTGACAACTGGAAATCACAAACCAATATTAGCACAACCAGTAATAACGGTGGTGGTTACGCTCCCTTCTTTTATTTGGAGCCCAATAGCCAGATAGCCCGCGATGTTTGGGATGTTACTGGTGGAAGCAATACTTTACAGATACAACAAAACTTTGTAGGCGATTTTAAAATAGGAGGCTTAAGAAACAGGCTGGTAGCTGGCGTTGATTTCCTGAACCAACAGGAAGATATTAAATATATAAATCCAAATGGCGGTAGTGACTCATTCGACGTAATTAATACTAAAGGCGCTATACCGAGTTATTATAACTTCAATAAATCTAAAGTGGATTCATTATTTACCAATACAACATTACAAACTTCTTATAGCCGCTATAACACCTATACTTATAGCGCTTATGCATCAGATGTGTTAAATATAACCGATAATTTGTTGGCTATGGCAAGCTTAAGGATTGATAATTATGATACTAAACCTATTACCGATCCTACATCAAATTCAGTAGTAGCCGCGGCATTTAATCAAACCACTCTATCGCCAAAATTTGGACTGGTTTACAAATTATTCAACAGCCAGTTATCTTTCTTTGGAAATTATACCAATGGTTTCATAAATCCGGGATATGGAGAGGTACATACACCCAATACTACCAATGGCTTAACAGAAACGTTATTTAAAACAGAACAAGCCAACCAGCTAGAGGGTGGTATTAAAGCAAATGCATTCAATGGTAAATTGAGCGGAACGATAAGCTATTATGATATTCGTGTGAGCAATGAAGTATACGGCGACCCGGCACATGCTAATGCCTCTATACAATCAGGAACACAAACAAGCAAAGGTGTTGAGGTACAACTAAATGCAAATCCTTTTACCGGGTTTAATGCTTTAATAGGTTACTCACACAACAATAGCTTAATTACTAATGGTTCATCTTACAATAACGGTCTTAGGCCCGAAACAGCTGGTCCGCCAAATCAAGCTAATTTGTGGTTAAGCTATACCGTTACTACTGGCGATGTAAGGGGCTTAGGTATTGGCTTTGGGGGGAATTATGCCAGCAACAACTATGTAATAAATGATACTTACAGCGGTAAATTCTTCTTGCCGTCATATACTTTATTAAATAGCGGCATATATTATAACAAGGAAAGGTACCGCCTGGCATTAAACGTAAATAACATAACCAATAAAGAATATTATACAGGTTATACTACCGTAAACCCACAAATGCTTAGGCAAATACTTGGCAGTGTTACATTTAAATTCTAACATGTCTTTTAAAAAAGTCATACTTTTTATTCATCGCTGGCTCGGTTTTATAACCGGGCTGGTGGTGTTCATAGTAAGTACTACAGGCTGCATTTTTTGTTTTCAGGATGAGATACAGGATGCTGTGCATTCCTGGCGCAAGGTTGCGCCGGTAGAACGGCCTTACCTTGAACCATCGGTTTTAAAAAGCATCGCGCTAAGTAAATATCCCGGAGCTTCGGCCAATTATACGTATTACTTTGGGATAGATCGTCCAGCCTCGGTTATAGCATATGTGCCCCAAAAGGGTTTTACCTATATCTATCTTAACCCTTATACCGGGCAGGTCTTGCATATCGAAGGGATAAAAGATAATTTTTTCATGGTGATAGAAGATATACACCTTTACCTGTTGCTGCCTGATAAAATTGGCAGTTTGGTTGTGGGTATAGCTGTTATTTTGTTTGTACTAATTATGATAACGGGGATCATCTTGTGGTGGCCAAAGCGCAAAACAGATCGTAAGCGTAGTTTTACCATAAAATGGAACGGCCGTTGGCGACGGGTGAATTATGACCTGCATAACGTGCTTGGCTTTTATGCCACCTCAATTGTAATTATTTTGGCGATCACGGGTTTAGGGATTGATTTTAATTGGATGGATAAAGGGATTTACAAGGTTGCCAACCTGGGACAAACCTACGCCAGCGAAACCCGGATATTTAAATCCGACTCGTTATTTAAATTGGCCATAAAAGATAAACCGGTTGTTGACCGGGCGTTTTTGATTGCAGAAAAGCAATCGCCGCAGGCACAGATGTTTTTAATTGGTGAGGATAATACCGCTGCGGGAGTTATAAATATTACCGCATATAGCCAAAGTCTGCATTTTGGAAATAGTGATTTTTTTATTTTCGATAAGTATAGCGGTAAGTTGATGCAATATCTGCCAAATACAAAGAAAAGTCTCGGGATGAAATTGAATGACCTGAACTACGACATACATGTAGGCCAGGCCCTAGGTTTATTTGGAAAGTTAACAGCCTTTTTAGCCAGCCTGATCTGTGCGAGTTTACCTGTAACGGGATTTATTATATGGTTAGGTAAAAAAAAGAAGCCCAAACCCGCAAAAGCTGTTGCTCACCGAAGGTTACACAAGCAGTTACAACATAAATAGTATTAAAACAAAAAACCAGTGTACGGCATGCCCGTACACTGGTTTAAATATGTAAGCGCTTAGTAGAGGTTATGCCTCTTCGCGACCTTTAACTAATACATTAAGGAATAAGCCAGCTGAAAGTAAGCCTAAAACGCCACCTACTAACGCCCATATCATTCCTACGTCTAATATAGCACCAGTAAAAACACCTGTAACCAGGCCTAACAGGTAATATACAAAGTCGTAGCTTTTTTCTTCTTCTTGCTGATGTTTCATAATCTTATTATTGCAGAGCGCAAAAGTATGTGATTAAATGATGTATAACAATATATGTATCAAAAAAATTATTCAATTAATAAAAATAAGACGCAGACATTACAATGTTGGCATCTTACTTTTTAGGGTTGCTTAATAAATTAACAAATAATCGATAAGCTCCAGGCACCCCCGCAGGCAATTGTCTGAAGAAAGCCAGTGAAGTATATACGAACCGTCCGTTACCATAGTTTGCAACAATTAATGATCCTTTGTTTGGCTCTTCGCCCGGGTCGCTCATCTCCAGGGGTGTTTGATATTGCGAATCTATACCGCTAACAAAATATAAGCCCCGCTCCTGTATCCATCCATCAAAATCCGCAGCGGTAATTTTATTCGGATAGTTAAGTACCGCGTTATCGGGATCAAGAAAAGTAACTTTAGCCGTTTCATCGGTAACGCGCTGGTTAACCGGGCGGAATGGGTATGGGCCAATTTGAGGCACTAATATGCCTGCATTGTTATTATATTGTACCAATAAATTACCGCCTTTTTGTACATACTCCATTAACTTAGGTTGCTCAAATGCTATGCGCTCATTTACGTTAAATGCCCGTACACCGGTGATGATAGCATCATAAACTGATAGGTCGCTATTCATAATTTCAGCTTCAGTAAGCATGTGCACATCATAGCCAACCTGTCTTAGGGCATCAGGTACTAAATCCCCGGCACCGGCTATATAACCTATTTTTTTACCTGCGGTTTTTAAATCAACATTTATAAGGTTTGCCTGTGCGGGCGGAAATAAAGTTATGGATGGGATATGATTATAACTGATCGTCTTTATCCCTAAAGAAAAAGCAGCACCGTTTGCTGTTATTATGGCTTCAAAAATACTTGTCTTCGGCTTATTGTCAGTTGGTGTAACGGTAAATGTCACCAACCATTCGTCACCTTTAGTCTTATTATCAAAATCTATTTTGTTAGGGGTAATATTCCAGCCGTCAACAGGTCTTATATTGATTCTGCCACTGGTCTTGGTAAAGCTTTTTAGCTTTATCTGGATGTTTTGTGGTTTATCACCGTTAAAAATATAATCCTTGTTTTCAATGTTGGCGGTTACCGGCGGGGCTATAACCAAAGGATCATAAAGTTCTCCGCGGGCCGGATCAACGTGTTTATATTTAATTGGTCTTTCAAATTCAATTTGTTTGTTTAGGATTTTAAAAACGATATGTGTTGTATATGGTATATTTTCCGGAAGTGTTTTTGGTGTGACGCTATTACTGTATTTATCCAAATAATCAATATTGTAAGTGCCGATGTTGTGTTTGTAATTAAGCCAATAAGGTTGGGTAAGTGCACCTGCTTGAAATTTTGAATTAAAATTCTGTATACTATTTATTGATTTATTCAATACGAACTTCGACATATCCTGGGAAGGAATTGTTCCGAATATTTTTTGCAAAGAGCGATCATTGTAATATGTATAATAAACATCTGATACCCTCACATCAACATTGTATTTTAATAAGAACTGTGTCTCAACTGCAATGTTATCACCAACTGCATAAACAGGTTCTGCCGAATAGCTTTCAAACCACAGTCCTGCGCAGGCGGCAATAAGATCATCCAGATCTTTTGTTTTTTGGGTGCGCCAATAATCATCTTTTATTTTTTCAACTTTATCTAGCAAATTAACTAATGCCGGTACCGACTTATCCGGGCGATCTGCATTAAAACTTTTTGTGATTGCTGATAAAGAGAGTGAAATGTCTGGAGCGCCAACCCTACTCCAGGTAGCGTTAACACCGTCCATCAGGCTAGTTTTTGGTGCATCACCTAAAATCGTCTTAAAGTATTCAACAGCTTCGCCCCGTTGCTTAGCTGATCCAAAACCCTGTGTTTTATGGTTGGATCGGCTTTCGGCAGCAATTTCGCCATATCCTTTACCAATAATAGGATTGTATACACCAACATCTAGTTTAAATTGGTCAGGGTTTGTAGTATTTACGCTACCGAAATTAAAAGTGTTCCATAGTAAGCGTTTTGCTTGCCAAACCTTTACATACTTCAATTGCTCAGGAAAGCGATTAGGATCGGCTGCTGCTGTAAACGCCTCCTGTGCTAAAATAGCTGATGCTGTATGGTGTCCGTGGCCACCTTCGCCGGTTGTAGGGAAACGACAAATGATCACATCTGGCCTGAATTTCCTGATCACCCAAACCACATCACTCAATACCTTTTCCTTGTCCCAGATTTTTAGTGTTTCACCGGGCCCTTTGCTAAAGCCAAAATCATTCGCACGGCTAAAAAATTGTTCAGCGCCGTCCATTCTTCGGGCCGCTAATAATTCTTGGGTGCGTATTAACCCTAATTGTTCGCCTTGTTCATTTCCTATCAGGTTCTGCCCACCATCGCCACGGGTTAAGGATAAGTAACCGGTGCGATAATGTTTTTCCTGTGCCAAGTATGCCAGTAACCTTGTGTTCTCGTCATCAGGATGCGCGGCAACATACAGCACACTACCTAATACATCGAGCTTTTTAAAGCTCTGTTTAATGGTAATAAGATCGGATGGCGGGGAGGTTTGTGAAAATGCACAAGTAAAGGCAAACAGGAATAAGTTAAAGAATATAATACGCTTCATAGAAACAAATATAATTGAAAGATAATCAGGCATATTTATTGTATCAATAAAAAAACAATTAAATGATTATCTGTTTAGTATAGATGGTTATCTTTTGATTGAATATTTATATCTAAACACGAGCATATTACAATAAGATTACAAAAAATATTTTACATTAATCAATCGTTTGATTAATTTTGCGCCGTTAAAAATGGACAAAGATAAAATAGATAAGAAAGATCATATACTTGATGTAGCTGAGAAGGTATTCTCGGACCAGGGATTTGATGGCGCTTCAACCCGTTCTATATCAGGCGAGGCTGGAGTTAACATGGCTATGCTGAACTATTACTTCGGTTCAAAAGAAGGGTTATTCCTGGCAGTTTTTAATAGGAAAATCAATTCGTTCAAAGATCTTTTACAGGACCTCGGTAATGATGAGCATTTGAGTGCATGGGATAAAGTTTCAACTTACATTGATATGTATGCCGAGCGTGTAGTAAACAATAATTGTTTCCAAAAAATGCTCTACCAGGAAATGTCAATGAATAAAAGGGGGGAACTTTCTGAAAATCTTACCCGTATCCTAATGGAAAATGTTAATGAGTTTCATAAGATACTTAAGGAAGGTATAGATAAGGGTGAATTTAATGAAGATGTAGATATGGAGTTGGTTACAGCAACAATCTATGGTACAAAAAATTTCATCATTAATGCCCCGCAATTAACATCGATGATGCTTGGCTACGATATCCTGGATGAAAAAAACCTGGAAGAAAAGTTTAAGCCGCGCATTAAAGCCTATCAAAAAAAATTACTAAAGTCCTACTTAGTTAAGGAAAATGACAAAACACAAAACACCTATCCTGCATATGTTAAATAAATTAATAAAACCCCTTAAATTGTACGGCATTACAGCCGTTATAGTTGGCGTGCTAGTAAATACAGCCAGTGCACAAGACAGGACCATTACTTTGCCCGAGGCAATTTCACTTGGTTTACAAACCAGCAAAACGTTAAAATATTCGCAGGCGAAAATTGATGAAGCTGTATCTGAATACAATCAGGCAAAAGACAAATCGCTGCCAACAGGTTCTGTAAGTGCTACTTATGACCGTGCGCAGATTCCTGAACACGTATTGAATTTCGGCGGCGAAACCATCGGTTTACCAACAAGTGCCAATGCTTACCTGGGCATAGCATCAATTAACGAAACGATATTCGGGGGTAACAAATTGAGATATGCACGCCAATCAACTGACCTGTTAACGCAGGTTTCCCGATTAGATGCATCTTCTGATAAAGATCAGATAACTTATGATATCATTAGTGCATATTACAACCTGTACAAAGTGTTACAAAGTATAAAAGTTGTAAACCAAAACATAGCTACTATTGATGCACAGATACATCAATCACAGCGCTTTTTTGATCAGGGTTTGGTTACTAAAAATGATGTATTGCGTTTTGAATTACAAAAAGCTAACATACAATTAAACGGTATCGACCTTGAAAGCAACCGCAAGATCATCAACTACAATTTGGACATTTTATTAGGCTTGCCTGAAACTACCAATTTAAATATTGATGAGATTACTGATGCCGCTAAACCTGTTGGCCCGTTAAGCGATTATATAGATACCGCTTTAACAGCCCGCCAGGAATTACAAGAACTGGATTTGCGTAACCGTGTTGCCCAAACTAATATTAAAAGTATACAGGCTAATTTGAGCCCGACACTTGCAGCATCAGCAGCGGGATATTATGTAGGCATTGCCGGTAACCCAATACCTAAAGTTGGTAATGACATTACCCCTATAACGGTTGGGTTAACTTTATCATGGGATTTTTCAGCGCTTTGGACTAACAAAAACAAAGTGGCACAGGCAAAAATTCAGCAAGCTGAAGTAGAGATCAATAAAGGTATAACTTCTGATAATGTAAGGAATGAAGTAAACCAGGATTACCAGAACTACATTACAGCCTTAAACAAAATACAACTTTTACAAACATCGATTGAACAAGCCGGTGAGAACAACACCATTTTGCAAAACAAATATGCAAGCAATATAGCTTCAGCTACAGATCGTGCTGATGCTGAAACACTACTTTATCAAGCCCAGATAAACCTGGAACTTGCTAAGGCTGATGCGGGACTTGCTTATTACACATTATTAAAATCAACCGGAAAACTTAACAAATAATACAAACAGAAATTACAATGGCACAAAAACACAACTCAGAAGAAGAAGAACCAAAAAAGAAACCGAATAGGGTACTTCCGATTATATTAGGAATTGTACTGTTAGGCGGTATCATTTTCGGTATAAAAGAATATATATATTACAGCAAACACGTAGATACTGACGACGCGCAGATTGATGGTGACATTAGCCCTGTTGTTGCCCGTGTGGGTGGTTATGTTGACAGTATATATTTTCAGGAAAACGAACATGTTAACCAAGGCCAATTATTGGTTAAACTGGATGACCGCGATTATAAAGTAAAACTTGAGCAGGCATTAGCCGCGCAAAAAGGCGCAAGCGCAGGCGTAGGTGTTAGTCAGTCACAAATCTATACTGTTTCTTCAAACTCAGCTGTTGCAAAAGCTGGCGTAGTATCAGCAGGAGCAAAGCTTGATCAGGTATCAAAAGACTATCAACGCTATGCTAACCTGGTAAAAGACGGATCAGTAACGCAACAACAATTTGATCAGGCAAAAGCCGACCTTGAAGTTGCACAGGCAAATTATAAAGCAGCCCAGGATCAATACCAGGCCGCGGAACAACAAATAGGAACTACAAAAAACCAATTGACTGTGACCAATACAGGCGTAACACAACGCCAGGTTGACGTTGACTTTGCGAAACTACAATTATCATACGCTTCAATTACTGCGCCTGCAAGCGGTTTGGTTTCTAAAAAGAACATTCAATTAGGCCAATTGGTGCAAGCCGGGCAAACACTATTCTCTATTGTTAATGATAATAGCATTTATATAACTGCCAACTTTAAAGAAACACAGTTAGATAAAATCCGCTCAGGCCAAAAAGTTGACATCGAGGTTGATGCTTATCCTGAAATGAAATTAGAGGGAACTGTATTTAACTTTTCACCAGCTACAGGTGCAAAGTTCTCTTTACTGCCACCTGATAACGCTACAGGTAACTATGTAAAAGTAGTACAACGCGTGCCGGTTAAAATCTTAATAAAAGCTGATAAAGCGACTATGGAAAAATTACGCCCAGGTATGAGCGTAAATGTTTCAGTAATCTACAAAGACTAATTAATTACTAATGGCTGAACAAGGTTTTAGAAAGTGGATCATTACTATCACGGTGATTATGGCTTCATTGTTGGAGCTTATTGATACTACGATAGTAAACGTATCCCTGCCCCAAATACAGGGTAACCTGGGGGCCACGCTTGAAGACGTTGCATGGGTAACTACCGGTTATGCTGTGGCAAACGTAATTGTACTGCCAATGTCGGGTTGGTTAGGTAGTTTCTTCGGGCGTAAAAATTACTACATGGCATCTATCCTTTTGTTCACTATCGCATCATTTTTATGCGGTAATGCACATAGTTTAGATGAACTAGTACTATTCCGTATAATACAAGGTGTTGCCGGTGGTGGTTTGATATCAACATCACAAGCTATATTAATTGAAACCTGGCCGCGTGAAGAAATAGGAACAGCTACAGCCTTGTTTGGTTTAGGGGCGGTTGTAGGGCCAACGGTAGGGCCAACAATTGGTGGCTGGATCACTGATAATTACTCATGGCCATGGATATTTTATGTGAACATACCTGTTGGTATGCTGGCATTTTTCCTAACCTATACCTTTGTGCGAACAACGCCGCGAGATGGGCGAAACAAACCTATAGACTGGTGGGGAATTGGATTACTTGCTCTTGCAGTAGGTAGTTTACAAACCATATTGGAAAAAGGCGAATCGGAAGATTGGTTTTCAAAAACATACATACTTATACTTACCATAACCGCCATTTTAGGAACATTGCTGTTTATTTGGCGAGAATTAAGTACTGACCACCCGATAGTAAACTTTGCCATTATGCGGCATCGAAGTTTCGCGGTGGGGATGTTTACATCCTTTGTGCTCGGGTTTGGTTTGTATGGTTCGGTTTTCGTATTCCCTATTTTTTGTCAAAGTTTATTAGGATTCTCCGCGCAGCAAACGGGTGAAATTTTGTTCCCTGGTGGTTTGTGCACCATTATATTGATGCCATTTATTGGCAAGATGCTCAATAAGGGTATTCCTGCACAATTTATGGCTACCATAGGTATGTTCCTGTTCTTTGTATTTACCACTATGTTGAGTAAATCAACGCTTAACTCTGGTACAGGGGATTTCTTTTGGCCTTTGGTAATAAGGGGGGTAGGTATGGCATTATTATTCGTACCATTAACCACTTTAGCAATTGCCGACCTTAAGGGACCGGAGATTGGACAGGGTACGGGTTTAAATAATATGATGCGCCAGCTTGGTGGTGCTTTTGGTATAGCTACATTAACTACTATAATCCATATACGCCAAGGTGTACATCGCAACAATCTTTTAGTTAATATTAACCCTTATAACAATGCATTTACATTGCGCTTTAATAATTTAATACAAAATTTTGAAGCCAAAGGCAAATCATTGAGCGATGCCACGCAAATGGCTTATCAGGCTATTGAAGGTATGGTAATTAAGCAAACTTTATTATTAACTTATGCTGATGCTTATTGGATATCGGGTTTAGTAATGCTATTCTCAATACCATTATTATACTTGCAGCCATTCAAAAAAGGCCAAAAGGCAGCGGTAGACGCGCACTAAAAGATAAAGCCGCCCTATTAGTAAATGGGGCGGCTTTCTCAAAAAAATTAACAATTAAATTTGGTGTTATAAGCCCCACAAAATCACAATGCTTATTACTAAATATATATGGGAAGCGGGGGGTGTTTAATCTTGCTATAAAATTAATAGTTTTTAATTGTAAATAACAAGTTTGTAACGCAATAAAAGACACTTAATGAAAAAATTATGAAATTTTATTGTGTGAGAGCTTTTTTACGTTAAAATCAATAAATAACCTTCCCACTTGCTGTAACTAATGAGGTTATTCGTATGGCATCAAAAATTCTCTCCTCGGTAGTCCCCATTTTTATTAGTGAATCTTCATGAGCATTTACACATAATTCACAGCCATTAACAGCCGAGATAGCTAAACTCATCAATTCAAAAAATTCTTTGCCTGTTACAGGCTTCATCATAATCTGCATTCTGATACGTGCCGGGATCTGATTGTATTTGTCTTTTTTGGTAAAATGCCTGAAACGGTAAAATACGTTGTTAGATGCCAATAATGATGCACATGCGGCGGCTTCAGCAATATCTGCTGTCGTTGCACCTTGCTCTTCAGCATATTTAGTGTAATATTGGGTAAGTGGCTTATTGTTATTGTTTATGGCGACACTTAGGCCTAATAAGGCACATTCCTTGGCGTTTAAATGTTCAGAGGTTAATGTACTGTTGAAATTCAACTTAAAGTCGCGTATATAGCGCGATTCGCCTTTTTCAAGTATGGAAAGGCTTTCGGTACGGTAATCGGTATCCAAGCCAACGCTTTGCAATAGCTCGTTTATAGTTTCGGTAACTTCGCTCATTTTTTGTGTTTAGTGATGCATAAAAAATCCCCGCGCCAAAGGCACGGGGACTATCAATATTCAAACAAATTATACAGTTAATGTTTCCTGACCTTTTTCCCAGTTGCAAGGGCAAAGCTCATCAGTTTGTAACCCATCAAGTACACGTAATACTTCTTTAACGTTACGGCCAACGCTTAAGTCGTTAACACAAACCCAACGTACAATACCGGTAGGATCGATAATGAAAGTAGCACGATAAGCAACTTTTTCATTAGGCTCTAATATACCTAACTCTTCAGCTAATGATTTTGAAGTATCGGCTAACATTGGGAATTTCAAATCACGCAAATCATCATGATCTCTTCTCCATGCAGCGTGTACAAATTCAGAATCAGTTGAAGCACCAATTAAACGAGCATCACGATCGCGGAATTCGCCATAAGCTTTGTTAAATTCTGCAATTTCAGTAGGGCAAACAAAAGTGAAATCCTTTGGCCACCAAAACATTACAGTCCAAACATTATCCTCGTTAGTGAAATAATCAGAGTTGATAGTTTCAAACTCTTTTCCTTTTTCGATACTAACAACCGCAGTTTTAGAAAATTTAGGGAATTCCTGTCCTATAGTAATCATATTTATAGTTTTTGTTTTTATTTGATACAAATATACAAATAACTATATAGCCGTTAGATATATAGTTTCTATATTATATAGATAAAATCTATATCGGCTAATTTGATTTATCCTTCTGTTTAACAGTTAAATAAAAAGGCGATAAGATATCTTATCGCCTTTAAAATAAATATCGAATTGTATAATCTATTTATTTTTCAGATCGGCTGCTGCCGGTTCATCTAGGTACCAGCGTATCTTACCGTGAATAGGTGTGATTAATTGCGCTGGATAGTTTTCAATATCCTTAGCGTCTTCTAATACATGATGAACAGCTATTGCCTTACCTTCGCCATAAACTAAAAAGGCTATGTTATGGGCCTGGTTAATTAATGGTGCAGTAAACGTAATGCGGTAAACTTGCTGGTCTTCTAAAAATACTTCCTTTACTATGGCTGTCTTTTCATGCAGAACCGGTGTATGCGGGAATAGTGAAGCAGTATGCGAATTATCACCTAAACCTAACAAGATCAGATCAAACTGTAAAGGATTTTCATCAAAAAACAACTCAATTGCTTTTATATACTCTGCGGCTGCTTCCGCCGGACTAAGGGATGTATCAACCGCGAAAATGTTGGAGTCATCAATATTCAAGGGATCAAACAAAGCTGTTTTTGCCATTAAATAATTGCTGTCTTTATCATCCTGCGGCACATTACGCTCGTCCCCAAAAAAGAAATATACGTTTTCCCAATCTACCTTATTTTTAAAGTCGTTTGATGCTAATAACTCATACAGTTTTTTTGGAGAGCTCCCGCCAGATAAGGCAACCGAAAAATTACCATGGTTCGCGATGGCCTGTTCAGCCAGCGTTACAAAATAAGTAGCCAGATTAACCAGCACATTTTCAGGTGTATTGAAAATATTCAGTTTCATAAATTATTTTTTGTCCTTTAAGGGCAGTGAGAACCATGTAAAACCATCGCGTGCTATTAATGCTTCAGCACTTTCAGGCCCCCATGAGTTGGCAGAATAGTTAGGGAAGTTTAAACTCTTCTTGTTTGTCCATGTACTCAGTATCGGCATGATCAGATCCCATGCAGCCTCTACCTGGTCGCCACGCATAAACAGGGTTTGGTCGCCCAGCATGGTATCTAACAATAGGGTTTCGTAAGCTTCAGGTGCCTGACTGGTGTAAGTGCCCTTATAATCAAATACCATATCAACGGTATTTAAAATCATATCCAATCCCGGGCGTTTAGCCTGTACCTGCAAGCGGATGCTCATTTCCGGCTGTATGCTGATGATCAGCCTGTTCTGTTGCCAGCTTTCAGCAGCTTCCGTAGGGAATACCTTATGTGGTACATCCTTAAACTGAATAGTGATTACCGATGATGATTGGTGCAGCCTTTTACCTGTACGCAAGTAGAAAGGAATACCTTGCCAGCGCCAGTTATCTACAAAAAATTTAACAGCAGCAAAAGTTTCGGTGTTTGAATCCGGATCAACCTTAGGCTCGTCACGGTAACCGGTGACTTCTTTACCTTCCATCCATCCCTTACCATATTGGCCACGTACAGCTGAATTACGTACGTCATCAGGCGAGAATTTACGCATTGCATGCAATACATCAACTTTGCGGTTGCGTATCTCATCGGCGCTAAAATTAACCGGCGTTTCCATCGCCACTAAGCACAATAATTGTAACAGGTGATTCTGGATCATATCGCGTAAAGCGCCGGCGCCATCGTAGTAATCGCCACGTTCTTCAACGCCCAATTGTTCGGTAACGGAAATCTGTACGTGCTCAATATAGTTACGGTTCCATATCGGCTCCAAAATAGAGTTGGCGAAACGGAATGCCATAATATTTTGAACCGTTTCTTTCCCCAAATAGTGGTCTATACGGTAGATCTGTTTTTCATCGAAAATGCTCGATAGTAAAGTGTTTAACTCTTTAGCAGTCTCCAAGTCATGCCCGAAAGGTTTTTCGATAACGATTCTTGTTTTCTCTTTGTCCTCGGCCAAACCTGCTTTTGAAATATTGGACGCGATGATTGGGAAAAAGTTAGGTGACACCGCCATGTAATAAATTACATTGGCTTTGGTTTTCCACTCCGCGTTGCGGGTTTCTACCTGCTTGCCAAACTCTTTATAAGTTTCAGAATCATTAATGTCTGATACCTGGTAATACAAGTTTTTGGAGAACTCGTCCCATTTTTTCTTATCAGCTTTACCGCTACGCGAAAACTGGTTGATATCATCTAATAATTTCTTTTTGAAATCATCATCAGTAAGTTTGGTGCGGCCTGTACCGATTATGGCAAACTGTTTTGGCAACCAATTGTCCAAAAACAGGTTATAAAGTGCAGGCGCCAGTTTACGGGCATTTAAATCTCCTGTACCTCCAAAAATGATAAATATTGTAGGTTGATTTTTAGTTGAATCCATGGTAATATATTTCTATCGGCTAATTAAAAATTAATTAATGATCGCTTTTTGGTACCCATTGTGTGTGAAAAACGCCCTCTTTACCAACCAATTCATAAGTGTGCGCGCCAAAGTAGTCGCGTTGTGCTTGTGTAAGGTTTGATGGCATCCTTCCGGTACGGAAGTTGTCAAAATAGCTTAACGAAGCAGCATAAGAAGGAACAGCAATACCTGCGGTAATTGCAGAAGAGATTACTTTTCTTGCACCCGGTAATGCCGCGCTAACTAATTTCTCAACGTTGGCATCCAGTAATAAGTGTGATAATTTCGCGTTTCCTTTGAATGCATTATAAATATCGTTCAGGAATGTTGAACGGATGATACAACCACCACGCCAGATCTTAGCGATCTCATCTAAATGAAGATCATAGCTATACTCTTTAGAGGCATTCGACAACATGAACATGCCTTGCGCATAAGTAA
Source organism: Mucilaginibacter tundrae (assembly GCF_013408825.1). Lineage (GTDB taxonomy): Bacteria > Bacteroidota > Bacteroidia > Sphingobacteriales > Sphingobacteriaceae > Mucilaginibacter. Next base: position 608,513 of record NZ_JACCBZ010000001.1, on the reverse strand, counting down.
TCACCATGCTGAAATAATATGCTTGCTCTAAAGCTTCTAAAAACTCTTCAGTATTGCCAATATTCAATTTCGGTGAATTTTGGCTGTAAACTTTTGCTGCTTCTAAACGCATTTCTTTGTATTTAGAAAGATCGCGCATGGATACTGCTGTATCGATACTTGGGATAGGTGCCTGCAGGTCCATAGCCACCTGCGATGTCCATTTACCGGTACCTTTTGCTTTGGCCTCGTCCTTGATATCATCCAATAATAAGTGATCCGTTCCCGGAGCTTTGTAATTAAATATGTCTTTTGTGATCTCCAAAAGAAATGAACTTAAACGGCCATCATTCCATTTGGTAAATACGTTTTTGATGGCTTCGTTATCCATTTTTAAACCGGTTTTGAGCACTTCGTAGGTTTCAGCAATTAATTGCATAATACCGTACTCAATACCGTTGTGAACCATCTTAACAAAGTGGCCTGATGCACCAGGGCCAATGTAGGTTACACATGGAGCGCCATCAACTTTAGCAGCGATAGATTCCAATATCGGTTTCATTACATTGTAGGCATCTTTATCGCCACCCGGCATCATGCTCGGGCCGCGGCGAGCACCTTCTTCACCACCTGAAATACCCATACCGAAGAAGTGGAAACCTTTTGCTTCCAATTCATCAACACGGCGGTTTGTATCCGTAAAATGCGAGTTGCCGCCATCTATCAAAATATCACCTTTATCAAGCAAAGGCAATAGCTCAGCAATTACATCATCCACAATTTTACCAGCCGGAACCAGCATCATTATAGCGCGCGGACTTTTAAGACTTTTAACAAAAGGTTCAACTTCGCTAAAACCTTTAAGGTTTTTATGCGTGCTTTCCTGCTCTAATAATTGGCCTTTTGAGACATCCTTATCAAAACCGGCACCTTTAACACCATGGTCGCCCATGTTTAATAGCAGGTTACGGCCCATGGTACCAAGGCCTATCATGCCAAAATCGTATTTATCTGTTGTGTCGCTCATTTTGTTTGAGTTTGTTCTTTTTTTAAATCTTCCAGTATTTTTTTCGTGATCTTAAAGTCGGTATGCTGATATGCGCGCATGCCTAATTTCTTGGCAGCAAGTGCAAACATTTTCCTATCGTCAAAATACACACATTCCTGTGGTTGAGCCATAGCTATGCCCATTGCCAGTTTAAATATAGCGGGATCGGGCTTGCGGATCTTTACTTCGCACGAAGAAACGAACGCGTCGAATACATCGTGCAGTTTGAATTTTTTGATGCGATAATCGTTTAGTTCCTTACCCTCATTGTTGATGGCAATTATCCTGAAACCACAATCCTTTTTCCATTCTTTTAACCAGGCCAGCATATCAGGCAGTTCAACCGATTGCTCAAACATGAAGTTCTTAAAATCTTCGCGGGTAAAATCGCGCGGGTGGTTAAAAACTACCGTGTCCAGGTATTCGTCAAGGTCAACACCTGACGCTTCGTATACATTAAAAATAAAGGTGTGCAGCTCTTTAACCTCGCTGTAATCGAGCCCGAATTTACGTGCCGCTTCCTCGCGGGATTCATGACCCCAGCCATTGGTAAGTAATATACCACCGATATCAAAAAACAGGAATTTCACAGCTAATGTTTCCACGCTTATTTTTTGTTTTTTTGATCTTCGATTGCTTGCAATAATTTTTCGAAAGGCTTGTTAAATTTATCAATACCCTCGTCTTCTAATTGTTGAGTCAGTTTGTCGATATCAATACCGGCTTTTTTCAACCTGTCTAAAGTTTCAGTTGCTTTATCCTGGCCTTGCTCTAAAGTATCCGCAGCAACACCATGATCGGCAAATGCTTCGATAGTTTCCAATGGAACAGTATCAACGGTATCTTTACCGATCAACGCTTCAACGTATTTGGTATCTTTAAATGCAGGGTTTTTGCTGCTGGTACTTGCCCATAACAAACGTTGTGGTTTAGCGCCTTGAGCTTCCAGTTTTTTCCAGCGCTCGCTGCTGAATACTTCTTTGTAAATTTCGTACGCTTTTTTAGCTGACGCGATAGCAACTTCGCCTTTTAAATCGCCTAAGCCTTTTTCGTCCAACAATGGATCAACCAAAACATCAATACGGCTTAAGAAAAAGCTTGCTACTGATGAAATGTGGCCAATTTTGTGTCCTGCTGCCAAATGGTCTTCTAAACCTGAAATATAAGCATCAGTTACCGCGCGGTAACGGTCTAAACCAAATAATAAAGTAACGTTAATGTTGATGCCTTTACCGATTGACTGGCGGATAGCCGCTAAACCAGGTTGTGTGCCCGGAATTTTGATCATTACGTTTTTGCGGTCAACTTCTTTCCACAGTTTTTCTGCCTGTGCAGCAGTTTCTTCTGTTTTTAATGCCAAAAACGGAGAAACTTCCAGGCTAACATAACCATCTGCGCCTACAATACCTTCGTTGTATACATCTTCAAATAACGCCGTAGCATTTTGAATATCCTTTATGGCTAATTTGAAAAATAATTCTTCGTTATCCGAAGTGGTTTTTGCTAACTCAACAATGTCCTTGTCATAATCAGATCCGCTGGTGATCGCTTTCTCGAAAATTGCCGGGTTAGAGGTTACACCCCTGATGCCTTCTTCGTCGATCAGTTTTTTTAATTTACCTGACGCAATGATTTCGCGGTCAATAAAGTCCAGCCAGATGCTTTGTCCGAAGCTGTGTATTTGTTTTACTTTGTTAGTTTCCATTGTGAGTATATGTATTAATTAGTGCTTTTAGTTTATTTAGCGTCAATAAGTGTACCACCTATTTTTGCGTTTTGTAGGTTAATGTCATAATTCTATGCCATTAAAATCTCTACGTTGTAATTTATAAATAAGCCGCTTTCTATTACGCCGGTTATGGCAATAATATCGCGCTCCATGCTTTTGCCAATATCATTAAAACGGGCATCCAAAATCAAATTACCATTTTCGGTAATTACAGGTCCGTCTTTACCTTTTGCCGGCCTTAATAATAGTTCCGTTACGCCCAGCTTTTTCAATTCCTCTTCTACATGTAATAAAGCAGGCGGAAAAACCTCAATAGGTATCGGGAAATTAGTGCCAAGCTTTTTTACCAGCTTGCTGTCATCAACAATAATATAATTTTTAGGGCTTGAGCTGATGAGCAGTTTCTCTTTAAACATTGCCCCGCCGCGGCCTTTAATTAAACTTTTGTCGGGATCTACTTCATCGGCACCGTCAAACAGCCAATCGGGTTTGTATTCGTAAAGCGTGGTTAACGGTATACCAAGCTTAGCGCAAAAAAGCGAAATTTCGATAGATGTTGGAATGGCTTTCACCTTTAACCCTTCTTCTTTTATTCTTTTAGCGATAGCCAGTAAAGCCACATAAACCGTCGAGCCCGAACCGACACCCAATATATCGCCATCCTTAACTTTGGCGGCAATCTCATCAGCAACCTTTTGTTTTCCTTCAAGGTTGATGATGGTTCCAGACCATCCCAGATTTGTAAGTATGTCGCTCTGCCAATTCATTATTTTAGATTTGAGACGTGAGATATGAGAATTGAGACAGATAGTAGTTTACCTCAAATCTTTAAATGAGATAGAGATATGAGTATTGAAAGAATCTCAATACTCATATCTCCAATCTCACATCTATATTATAATATCGCTTTCGCTCTTTTAACTACGTTATCAACAGTAAAGCCGAAATGTTTGTACAAGTCCTCTGCCGGTGCTGATTCGCCGAAAGTTTCCATGCCTAACATATCGCCTTCGTCGGTAGTGTATTTGATCCAGCCCATTGGTGATGCCATCTCTACTGCTAAACGTTTGCGGTATGCTTTAGGGAATACCGACTCTTTGTAAGCAGCATCTTGTTTTTCAAATAATTCCCATGATGGCATGCTTACCACGCGGGTTGAAATACCTTCAGCCTCCAGTTTAGCTTGTGCTTCCATGATTAAAGCAACCTCAGAACCTGTTGCTATTAAGATCAAATCAGGGTTTTTGCTGGCTTCTGATAATATGTAAGCGCCTTTTGCAAGGTTTGATGCTTTACCGTATTTATCCTGATCGAGGATAGGTAAGCCCTGGCGGGTGAATACCAATACAACCGGGCCATCCTTATGTGTAACTGCTACTTTCCATGCCTCTACAGTTTCGTTTGCATCAGCAGGGCGGATAACGGTAATACGTGGTATAGAACGTAATGACGCCAATTGCTCAACCGGTTGGTGGGTAGTACCATCTTCGCCTAAGCCAATACTATCGTGTGTGTAAACGAAGATCGGGCTTATTTTCATGATGGAGGCCAAGCGGATAGGCGGGCGCATATATTCAGAGAACATCAGGAATGTTGCGCCGAAAGGAATAACGCCTGGTGTTAACGACATGCCATTCATTGCTGAACCCATTGCATGCTCGCGGATACCAAAGTGGAAGTTACGGCCTGCCCTGTTTTCAGAGGTAAATGAATCGAAGTTTTTTAAGTTAGTTTCGGTTGACGGAGCCAAATCCGCAGCACCACCAATTAGGTAAGGGATTTTTGCAGCAAGCGCATTTAACGCTTTACCGGATGCAACACGGGTTGCAACCTTAGGATCAGATGCTTTAAATGTTGGCAGGTCGGCGTCCCAGCCTTTAGGTAATTCGCCTTTAACAGCTGTTTCGTACTCTTCAGCTAATTCAGGGAATTGTGCTTTATAGTCAGCAAATAATTTATTCCATTTTGCTTCGGTATCTTCACCTCTCGCGCCAACTTTTCTATAATATTCGGCTACGTCCGTAGGAATATCGAACGATTTATTTGGATCGAACCCAAAGAATTCTTTAACCAACTTCACTTCATCGGCGCCAAGCGGCGCACCGTGTGAGCCTGCGGTACCTGATTTGTTCGGGCTACCGTAAGCGATCAGTGAACGAACACGGATCAATGATGGTTTTTGCGCTTCAGCCTTAGCGTTGGTGATGGCTAATTCAATCGCGTGAACATCGTTAGCATCAGCAATTTCCTGTACGTGCCAGCCGTATGCGCGGAAACGTTCGCTAACATCTTCGTTAAAGGTAATGTCGGTTGCACCTTCAATAGAGATGTGGTTATCATCATATAAATAAATGATATTACCTAACTCCAGGTGACCTGCTAATGAAGCTGCTTCAGAAGTAACACCTTCCATCATATCACCATCGCTACAGATAGCGTAGATGTGGTAATTGAAAATGTCAAAACCCGGTTTGTTGTAACGAGACGCTAAGTGTTTTTGCGCGATAGCGAAGCCTACACCATTTGCAAAACCCTGACCCAACGGTCCGGTTGTTACATCAATACCAGGGCACAAACCATATTCAGGGTGACCTGCGGTTTTACTGTTCAACTGGCGGAAGTTTTTAAGATCATCCAGTGTTACATCATACCCGGTTAAATGCAAATAGCTATATTGTAGCACGCAAGCGTGACCGCATGACAGGATAAACCTATCGCGGTTTGCCCAATGTGGATTCTTTGGGTTATAATTTAAAGTTTCTTTCCAAAGTACGTGGCCAATCGGCGAAAGCGCCATTGCGGTACCCGGGTGGCCTGAATTAGCCTTTTGAACCATATCGGCCGCTAAAATACGGACTGTATTTATGCCTTTTTCTTCAATGCTTGGGATTGCTATAGTATCCATTTTTAAAAAATATAATAGTGTAATGTTAGGTGCTTAAATGCTTTATGCCGAAGGGTTAGCTGTTTGCGGGTCATGTTCAACCGTCCATAACCTTGATCCTCCCTTTATTCCATCCTCGTTTGTTACAATTTTCATGTTATCGTCCAGCTTGAAATTTAGCTTATCAGCATTACCGCCACCTATATATAAAGTGTCGTAATTGAATACTGTTTTCAAAACTTCAAAAACTTTTTCCATGCGTTTGTTCCACTTCTTTTTGCCGTCCCTTTCCAGCGCTTTTTCGCCTATGTATTCGTCATAGGTTTCTTTTTTTGAAATGGGATGGTGTGCTACCTCTAAATGTGGTAGTAAATGACCGTTCATTAGTAAGGCCGTACCAAAGCCGGTACCTAAGGTAAGCACCATCTCGAAACCTTTGCCGCTAACAACGCCTAAGCCTTGCATATCTGCATCGTTAACCACTTTGGTGGGTTTACCAAGTTCCTGGGTTAAACGTTCGGCAAAATCAACATCTTTCCAATCTTCTGTTCCCAGGTTTGGGGCGGTTTTTATTACACCATCACGCACATATCCGGGGAAACCAACAGATACGTGATCATAATCAGGAAAAGCAGACACGAGCTTTTTAATAGAAGCAACAACATTTGCAGGATTGGCGGGTGTTGGAGTTACTACTTTATCGTAAGCTTTTTGCAATTCGCCTTTTGTGTTCAGGATAGTTGCTTTGATGTGTGAGCCTCCAATATCGATTGAAAGGATTTTTGCTAGGGAAGAAGTGTTTTTCATTAGAACAGGTTGATCAGATTTATTAAGGAAGATGTGATCAGATAATCAAATATCACATTTTTAATAATAAATCATGTTATTAAAATATTATTTTAATGCCACTGGCAAATAAACAATATATGAATAACAATAGGATTATAATTGTTTGATAACAATAAGTTTGCACAGGTTTTTTACAATGGAATTGCAAAAACGCGAGCGCGGATCAGCTATGTCCGGGCGAAAATAGAAATAATGATTGTATTTTGTACGATTATTGTTTAAAACTTAAGGTTAGTTTTAACCCAGGTTTGAACGTCTTCCTGCGCGCTAATATCTGCCGGTAGCTGGTCATGAATCAATTTTTCGATCTTGTTACCTGTATTGGCGAAGCGATAATCCCAAAGTATCATTAAACGGTTTATGAGGTAAACCATTTCATTGCCTTCTTCTTTATCAAAAGGTGTTGCATCCGGTTTTCCGTATACATGCGGATCGTTATGGGGATAAGCGCTCCATTTGTAATCGGAATAATGCAAGTTTCTTTTTGAGAACAAAATCATATAAGTACCGGATTTTTCTAAAGGTACTCATAATAAATGGGTTTTTGTTTTGGAGTTATTTCATTGGTGGCATAGGCGTATGTTTTAACGCTTTCGCGATAGCTACCACATTAGCCGCAGCAAGCTTGCCGGTTTCGGATGACCACTCCTTTCTGAAATCGGATTTTAGGTAGGCTTTCCCTGGACCGGGGCCATTATTCCAATAAGTGTAACATTGCGGTGCAATGGTGAAACCAACATCCATTAGGGCGCCAGCCATTTCGGTTACTACATGGCGTGCACCGTCTTCTTCGCCGGTTACTACAAAGCCAGCCACTTTATTATAGGTTACCGGGCGGCCGTGTTCATCAAATGCAGAATACAGCCCATTGATCCGCTCCAAAACGCGCATGGCAATACTGGATAGCGTGCCTACCCAAGTTGGGCTGGCCAGAATTAATATATTTGAGGATAAAAGTTCCTCCAATATCGCAGGCCACCCATCGCCGTCACCCTGACTGGCAGATTTGGTGCCCGTCATCACATTTCGGTCAGCTATGCGGATGAGCGTAGTTTTTACGCCAAGCTTTTCCAATTCTTTGATCACGATGTTTACCAATGCTTCGGTATTTGATTCCTGCGGGGATGGTTTTAAGGTACAATTTAACACCAGTGCTTTCATGTTTTCGGTTTTTATTATCAACCCATCAAAAGCATTTATGTTTAATTCAGCAGAAACAAAAAAGGCGATACTAATCGGTACCGCCTAAAATATTATTGATCGTGAGATTAGTTACTTGTTTGATCCGGTTGATTCTGATTATCATCTTCGGGCAAACCAACAATCTTATAAGTTTTGGTGCCGTTTTGGTCAACCTGTGCCTGATAGTAAATGCCATCAGGAGAAAGATATAATTTAGTGCCATTAACACTGATCTTTCTGCAATTAGGTGGCAATTGCGTAACTACGTCGCCAATTTGGGGAGCAGGAGGCGTATTATCAACCGATTGATCGTCGGCCGTGTTTAATTCACCATCTTTGCCTGCAACCTGGTAGGCCAATGTGCCATCATCTTTAGTTATTGGCACATAATAAACACCATCGGCCTCATAATATTGCTGACCATTGATTACAATTGATTGCGCGTTTGATGGCAATGTATTTACCTGAGCGCCAACAGGTGGCTCTACCACTGTATATTGATCATTATCGTATTGATAAAATAAACCACCGCTGTAAAAATATTGGTAATCGCCATAATAAAATGGATAATAACCATAAGGCAAAACACCTATGCTAAAACCAAGGCGCGGTGCATAATATGAGCCGTAATAACCATGGTTATAATGATAATAAGTGTTGCCATGCGCTGTAAAGCCCGGGCGTACACTTACACCACCGGAAAAACCACCCGTGTGGTTGTGGCCATAGTACGAACCTTGGGTTGCCCCGGCATTCGGGCGATAGGTTTGTACTGTCGATCTTGTAGCGCCATTGTATTGCCTTGTTTGTGTTATGCCGGTTGTGCTTCTTTGTGTAGTAGTTTGGCGGTTGTTATTATATGTGCGTTGACCCGCATTACTTCGTTGTGGACTAGCTGTGCCGGCACGAGGAGTGAAACTCCTTGCGGGCGCGCTTTGAGGAGCAGATCGTTGGGGCGCAGGGCTTGAGCCACCGCCGTTACCATCCCTATGTTGAGCGTTGGCGGGTAAACTTAAACACAAACCTATCACTCCGGCTAATGCCGCGCCTGATAGTGATTTAATGATGTTTTTCATGATGAGTAAGATTTATATAGTTGTGCATCTATTTGATGTATAACAGATAGACGAACAAGTATAAGAATAGTTTAACGTATTATAAAGCAATGCAAATTGGTTGCATTAAAGTTACAAATTAAATGCCCGATTAACAAAAGCTTTACAAAACGACTCATCACCACTTTATTGTTTAAATAAACTGTAAGCCTGCGAAATTTTTATTGAGCACCAGTTTGTTATTCACATTTAGCCATTTGTCAAGTACAGTAGCATAAACATCTCTAAAATCTACCTGGTATTTAAGATCGCCATTATCTAAAGTAGCAAGATCAGGCGCTGCGTTATAGATGCCTGCTTTTTTGAGCTTACCCCCATATATCATAATGTTGTTGGCGGTGCCGTGGTCGGTTCCATTGCTGGCGTTTTGTTCTACACGGCGGCCAAATTCAGAGAAGGTCATTACCAGCGTATCATCTAGTTTATTGGTTTGCTTTAAATCTTTTATGAATGCGGCCACTGCATCGCCATAAATTTTTAGTTGCCTGCCTTGTTGTTCTTGCTGGCCAACGTGTGTATCAAACCCGCTAAGTGATACATAATAAACCCTGGTTTGCAGGCCTGAGTTTATAAACTTTGATACCGTTTTTAATTGATTGGCAAATTGCGTAGTAGGGTATTCTGCGGTTGTATTATAAGTTTTTGAGGTATTTTGAATATAATCTGCCGAAGAATATGTTTCTATCATGGTTTTGTACAGATAGCCCAAATTGTCTTCGTTTAAATGTTCGGAATTTTGACTGTGCACCAAATCTTTAAAAAATGGCTCCCTTGTGGTTTGGAATAGCTTGTAAGGGTCTTGTACGGCTACGGCTTTCATTTTAGCGCCTTTCATGGCTAAAGAAAGGGTATCATCAACTTCTATCGCGGTGTATGGGTTTTGACTTTTGTTATTTTGACAATTAGCATCAAGATAACGCCCGATCCAGCCATTGGTTAAGAATTGATTAGAATCGCTGGCGGTTTGCCATATATCCATCGACCTAAAATGGGAGCGATCGGGATTTGGATAACCCACCGAATTAATAATACTCATATAACCCTGGTCGTAAATTTCTTTCAATGCTGATAGGTTATGGTTAAGGCCCTGCATATCATTCAATGGGATAACGTCAGTACCTTTAATGGCGATACTGCTACGTTTTTGGAAGTAAATATCGTTGCGATAAGGCACTATGGTATTTAAACCATCATTACCACCCGAAAGCTGTATAATTACTAAGTTTTTATGCCCGGTTAAACCGCCCATGGCCATGGCTTCAAGCGGTTTCAGAAACGCAGGTATCATAAATGCACCTGATGCCAGAGCTGTGTTTCTTATAAAATCCCTTCTCCTCATGATCCAGATATTTAATAAAGTTGATATTCAGGAGTTGAAACCAATTCAACTACCATTGTTTTTAAATCATTATCTTCGTTAACTGTATTTTGTATAATGCCATTTAATGGGGGTTCCAGTAAAAATTGTGCTATTTCAACTTTCGACATATCCTTTGGGATATCACTAAAAAACTTATCCCAATCAGCTTCGGCTTGTACCCGGGTATTTACCACATGTTGTTGATTTCGGACTGTAGCTAAAAAAGCCTCATCTTCCGGATCGGATTTGCCGGTAAAGTCAATTAATCCTTGGTCTAAAACGGTTGAAGCGATTTTAAGGCGATACATGAGGGATGAACTATCAATCCAGTTTCTGCCACCGGGCCATCCCGCTACATTTGGCGGATAAAATAATACCTGCCCTAATGCCCGCTGAAATAATAGCAAAACATCGGGTTTTTGATAGGTGACATAAAACTGCCTGTTTAACCCCACTATAAAATCAATTGGCGATTTAATAAGGTTGCCGGTATTTTTATCATCATAAAACCAATCGGCGTGAAAAATAAATTCAAGCAGTGGTTTTATCTCATAATTGGCGTTAAAGAACACATCTGCCATCGCGTTAATGTGCGCGTCGTCCGGAGTTTCATTAACCATGTATTTGTATAGTTTGGTGCTGATAAACCTGGCTGTTTGTTTTTTAGATAATAAGATGTCAATAATATCATCGCCCTGAAAATTACCCGTTTTATCCATAAAAATTTTTATGCCGGTATCATGAAAAAATGGCCTCATTTTAAATGTACCATCTTTATCAAGGCCCCATCCTGTAAATGCTCGCGCCGATTCTTTTACATCTTGTTCTGTATAATTACCGCGACCAATGGTAAATAATTCCATCAGCTCTCGTGCAAAGTTTTCATTAGGATGCCCTTTGTGATTTTGCTGATTATTTAAAAACAATAGCATAGCCGGCGATTGCGAAACCTGTATAAGCAATGTACGAAAACTGCCCAAAGCATTTGCGCGTTGTATATTATTTAATTGCTGTATGTAAGTTGCTTTAGCATTTCGGCACGAAAAGTGATTGCTCCAAAACAATGTCATTTTCTCACGCAGCGCAGCATCTGTAGTGCTCATCTTGGTTATCCAACCCACGTTAAGATTTTTTTCCTGCTCGCGCTCCATTTGGAAAAGTTTCTTTTTGGTGTCGGCGTCGGCTTTGGCTAGCATCATCACATCAACAGTTTCTGTAACAAGCGCCATTGATTCGTCGGTTTCGCTGTTTTCAAATAATTCTCTCACTGCTTTATTTATTGAAGCGTTTTTATACTTCTTTAAATCTTCAAAGCGCATCCCGAACCCGGCCCTTGATAACAAGTGTTTTATCTGATTGATATCTTTCATGCTGCTCATAGGACATCCTGATTCACAAGAGGTTTAACGTTAGTTACTAATTAGTTATTTTTAGTACTTTAGTTGCGATTAAACCCTACACAATGCACAAGTTTCTCTTGCTAATTATTGCTAGCCTAATTACAATCGATGTAAAAGCGCAGCAAGCCCCGCCCACTTATCAGGACTATGGAAAAGTTGATAAGAGCGATCTTGAAATGACGGCTTGTGATTTTGAAAAGGATGCAAATGCAGAGGTTCTATTTGACGTAGGAAAAATGCCGCCTTTTTCAGGAATTTTTCTTAAACGCCATGTCAGAGTAAAGATTTTCAATGATCGGGGCAAAAATGAGGCAAATGTTCGATTATTAATCCCGGCTAATTTAGACGTTATTCGTAAAATAACTAACCTTGAAGCTGAAACAATTAATATTGAAAACAACCAAATTGTAATAACACCTATTGATAAAAAACTTATATATACAGTTAAAGTTGATGATTTTTCCTCGGCTGTAATATTCACCTTTCCAAATGTAAAAGCAGGATCTATAATTGAATATAAATTTACAGAGTTCTGCCCCGATACATGGTATTTTCAAAGTAATTTGCCAACCCGATATAGCGAAATACATGTAGATTTTAATGATTATACAAAATTTAGATATATTCCACACGTTGATCTTCCTTATGTAAAAAACATTGGTGAAGTAAGTGACTACCAGCAAACGAAAGCCCTGGCTAATATCCCTTCATTTACAGATGATCCATATATGAGTTCCAGGTTAAATAGTTTGCAAAGAGTAGATTATATAATTTGGAAGGAAGAGATAAGTACCTGGGATAGAATAGGCTATGATTTATTGCACTTCCCTGGTTTCAGCAGCCAGTTTGATATTAGCGTTACCGGAGAAGATAAAATTGTTAAGCAGGCCAAAAGTTTAAAAACGGACGATGACAAAATAGCATACATATTTGACCAGGTAAAAAATACCATGACCTGGAACGATTATTTAAACTTTGCATCAACACAAGGAATATCGAGGGCATGGGATACAAAAACAGGTAATTCGGCAGAAATTAACTTAATACTTTATCGTTTGCTTAAAAAGGCCGGTATAAAAGTTTACCCATTAGTAGTTGCTGACAGGAAATTTCCTAAAATAAACCCGGTTAACCCCAATATTTTTTACTTTAAAAGTATGCAGGTATATATACCCATAGATAGCATTAGGTATTATATATTAGATGCCACTAGTAAGTATAACCAGTTCAATGTGCTTCCGCAAAATGTACTAAATACTTTTGGTTTTGAAGTAGATACTTACGGAGGCGTTGATGACGTAAATCATCATACTTTTTTTATAGAGGACACACAGCCCGCTATACAATCTGTGTTTTTAAATGCCGAAATAAAACCCGGTGGTACACTGGAAGGCACCGCGCAAATAAATAGTGGTAGTTATGATCGTGTAAATAGCGTTGAAAAATATAAAACTATTGGTGAGAAAAAGTATGAAGATTATTTAACCAGTGGCGATAATAATCTGCAAATTTCGTCTATCAAAATGGAAAATATGGAAGATGATACCCTACCCCTTGTACAAGATATTAATTTTGTACAAAGGTTGGATGACTCTGAGGCTGGTTATATTTACTTTAATCCTAATTTATTTATATCCCCACATACTAATCCTTTCCTAAATACAACGAGGAGTTCCGATATAGATTTTGGATGGCGCGATAACGCGATAATTAATGGGATTTTTAAAATACCATCGAATTATAAAATTGACGTTTTACCAAAAAATATAAACTTAATGATGCCGGACTCAAGCATCACATTTAAGCGGGTGGTAAATGAGCAAGACGGCGTTGTAACGGTAAGATATGTGATCAATCATAAAAAAAGCCTTTATTTTAAAAGCGACTATCCGGAGTTTTATGCTTTTTATAAAAAAATGTTTGAATTATTGAATGAACAAATCGTATTAAAGAAAAGCTAATTATATATTAGTACCGATTAAACCTCACACAATGAACAAATTTCTTAGTATTTTGACTTTATGCCTCATTACAACAGCTGTAAGAGCGCAACAACCTGTTTCACTCGATCGAGAATATGGAAAAATTGACCAGGCTGACCTTGAAATGAAAGCCTGTGATTTTGAAAAAGATGCTAATGCTGAAGTATTGATTGATAAAGGCGATTTATATTATGACCAAACATTTAACGTGGTTTTAGAAGTGCACCGCCGGATAAAAATTTTTAATGACGATGGTAAAAGCAATGCCGACATTGTTATTCCTTTTGATGGCGGAGACCGGTCGGAATTTATTACCGGGTTACAGGCAGAAACAGTGAATCTTGTTGATGGTAAAGTTGAAATAACCAAGCTTGATAAAAAGCAGATCTACATTAAAAGTATTGACAAAATTAGATCGGAGATGGTATTTACATTTCCGAATGTAAAATCGGGATCAATAATCGAATATAAATATATCTGGAATGGTGAAGATTACGGATATATACCTACATGGTCATACCAGGAGAGTATACCTGTACGCTATTGCGAGTTGGATACTAAATTTCCGGATTTATTATACTTCAATACACGTGTAAAATCATTATTGCGCTTAACGAAATACGCTACATCTCAAGAATCGGGCAGCATAGGTATCGGTCAGGATGCAATACCTTATACCAATGAATGCGCCAAACGCGAAATGGACAATATACCATCATTAAATGATGAGCCATACATGAGTTCAAAAGTAGATAACCAGGCTTCTATATCTTTTATACTTACTTCTATCAGGCCTATAAACGGGTTTGTAAAAAGTCGCGCTGATACTTGGGCCAAAATTGGAGGTGTTTTGGCTGATGACGAGGACTTTGGGCATCAGCTTAAGAGGAAATTAGCTGGCGAAGATGTTATTATTAACCAGGCAAAAGCGCTAAAGACGGATGATGAAAAGATAGCTTTCCTTTTCAATAAAGTTAAAACAACCATGAAATGGAATGATGAAGATAGATGGTATACAAATGTTGGAACCAGCAGCGCCTGGGATACCAAAACGGGGAACGCAACGGAGATTAACCTTATTTTGTATCATTTACTTAAAAAAGCAGGAGTGGTAGCTATGCCAATGATAGTTAGCACGCGTGAACATGGCAAGGTGAATCCGTCATTCCCTTATTTGGGCCAGTTTAACCGCGCCGTGGTGTACATACCTGTTGACAGTACGAAAATGTATGTTCTTGATGCCTCGAATAAATATAATATGTATAACGAGATTCCTTATGAACTGCTTAATTCATCCGCCTTGTATGTTGACATGGACAATAAAACAGAAAATCTTATTTTTCTGCAAAAACAAAACCCGATCAGGCAATCTATTTTTATAACTGCTGAAATAAAACCGGAAGGAAAAATTGACGGTAATGCCGAGATCAGTAGCTTAAGCTATAACAGGATGAGCAATATAAATGATTATAATACAGATGGCGAAAAAAAATACATCGACAATTTAAGAGAGAACGATAATAACCTGAAAATATCTTCTCTTAAAATTGAAAATATGGATGTGGATTCATTGCCTTTAGTGCAAAACATAAAGTTTAATCTTGATCTTACAGGTTCGGATGATAACTATATTTACTTTAATTCAAATTTGTTTAGCTCATTACATACCAATCCATTTTTAAGCGAAACACGCAGTAGCGATATTGATTTTGGTTATCCATCAACTTTAACAATAAACGGCATATACAAGGAGCCTGCAGGGTACAAGGTTGACGCTTTACCTAAAAACATTAATATGACTATGCCTGACAAAGGCATTACTTTTAAACGCATAATAGGGGAGCAGGATGGGAGTATTGTAATACGTTATGTTGTTACGTATAACAAAAGCATATATTTTAAGGAAGATTATGCTGATTTTCACGAATTTTTCAAGCAGTTGTTCCAAATGCTGAATGAACCCATAGCCTTAAAAAAATCTTAATTATGCGAAGATATTTATGTTGCTTATTAATTATTGCTACAATGGCTATTGGGAGCTCTAAAACATATGCACAAGAAGTTCCAAAAGAACTCTATAGTGCTGTCGGGATACCTGATTCCTTAAAGGAAGATGCAAATTCGGTTGTACGATATTCCAATGATGAGGTGTTTATTGATGGCCCTGGAAAGGCTATAGTTAAACACCATTTAATTGTTACCATATTAAATGAAAAAGCAGATAGACAAGCGATAGTAATATTGCCCTATAATAAAAAATTTTATACAGTTAGTGATATTAGCATACATGTTTATGATGCCGCCGGTACTTTAATAAAAAAATATCATAAGAGCGATATGGATGATGTTGCTGCATTAAATGATGAAATTTTAATTAGCGATGACCGGTTACTGGGCGTAAGGCATGTGGTGTCGGCCTATCCAACAACTATTGAGGTTGAATATGAAGAGAATCAAACAAGCTTTATCCAATTTCGATGGGATATTCAGGGCGAAGACCAATCTATACAATCCGCAAAGTATTCAATAACAGCAGACCCGTTAATAGGGCTTAGATATCAGGCCAGAAATATTAGTTTAACGGCCAATAAAATAAGTGCAAACGGAAAGGATACTTATACTTGGAATATAGCGAATAAGAAAGCAATCAAAGTAGAAGATGGCGCAATGCCATGGCGGGTATTGCCTGAATTGAAAATTGGCGTTAACAAGTTTGAATATTATGGGTTTAACGGTGATTTTAGTACATGGCAAAATTTTGGCAAATGGCAACAAGCATTAAACGCTGATGTTTGTAACCTTAGCCCGCAACGTGTTGCTGAGATACAAAAAATGACAGATACCATTAAAACCGATAAGGCAAAAGCAAAGTTTTTGTATGAATATATGCAGAGGGATATGCGATATGTTGCTGTTGCTTTAGGCATTGGTGGTTTAAAGCCGTTTGCGGCAACATTTGTTGATCAAAAAAAATATGGTGATTGCAAGGCTTTCTCCAATTACATGTGTGCCTTATTAAAGGCGGTAAATATTCCGGCGTATTATTCAATAGTACATGCAGAGCCTAATGAAGAACCGCTTGACCCAACATTTCCTTTTGATATAACCAACCATATAATTGTATGTATACCTTTTAAAAATGATACAACCTGGCTGGAATGTACGAGTAGCACCCAGCCTTTTGGTAAATTAGGCTCATTTACAGAAAATCGTAATGCGTTGCTTATTACACCTGACGGAGGCAAATTAGTTAACACCCCTAAAAGTGTCGCAGATGATAATGTTTTTACCAGTGAAGTACATTTAGCCATTGACTCTGATGGAAGCGCGAAAGCTCAGGTGAAAATTTTAGGTACAGGAGTTTATCGTGATGACTATATTGGCTTGTCTTACGCAAAAACAGATGACCAAAAGGAATTTTTAATGCATGCGTTAAATATAAAACAGGCTTCTGTATTTGATTTTACACAAGGTAAAGATGAAAATGGCGTAAAAGAGGTTAATGTAAATTTAGAGTATGACAAGTTTTGTGATATAATGGCGGGCAGTAAGCAGTTTTACAGGCCGAGGGTTTTTGACTTGTGCGCATTTACCGTACCTGTTTTGGAAAAACGTAATAGCGATTATTATTTCCAATCGCCCATGAAAAAAACTTGTGTAACTACTATTGATCTGCCCGCAAATTATGAAGTAGAAGCATTGCCGGCAAATCAAAGTTTAAAGTTTACTTATGGTAATTACGAAGTAAATTATATATATGATGCGGCTAAAAACCAGGTAATCAGCACAGCCAAATTTAACTTGTTAAATCATGTTATTCCTGCGGCGAAATATAATGAGATGCAGCAATACCTGGATGCTGTTGCAAAAGCGCAAAATAAAAAACTGGTAATACGCCATAAGGCGTAAATTTGCCCTGATGATTTTCAGGCTTGATGAACGTTTAATATTTCCTGATCCCGAACTGGCAGAGCCGGACGGTTTACTGGCAATTGACGGCGATCTGTCAACCGAACGTTTAGTACTTGCGTATCAAAACGGTATATTTCCCTGGTATAGCGATGATTCGCCTATTTTATGGTATTCACCTCATGAGCGGTTTGTGCTTTTTCCTGTCAAGCTGAAAGTGTCCAAAAGCATGCGCGCGGTTTTACGCTCGGGTAAGTTTATCATCACCCAAAACCAATGCTTTGCTGCTGTTATGGAGGCTTGCTCTGTAGTTGATCGGCCCGGGCAGGATGGTACCTGGATCACCGATGAAATGAAAAACGCTTATGAGCAACTTCACAAAAGAGGCTATGCGCATTCTGTTGAAGTTTGGGAAAATGGCGAATTGGTTGGCGGCTTTTATGGCGTGCAGATCGGTTCGGTTTTTTGCGGCGAAAGTATGTTCAGTAAAGTAAGCAATGCATCTAAAACGGCATTGGTATGGTTATGTCAGTCAGGTTTGTGCCATTTAATAGATTGCCAGGTACATACCGAACATTTGGAGTCAATGGGCGCGCAAATGATAAGCCGCGAAGAATATATGTTGATGCTGCGAGATAATGATTAATGAATATTAACTTTATACCGTGCAGCAAATCATCCATAAAGAACGTATTATTTTAGGCATTGACCCCGGAACCGCGGTGATGGGTTATGGACTTGTTAAGGAGGTTGGCTCAAAAATAGAACTGATCAGTTTAGGTATTATTAAAATGGATAACCTGGACGACCATATGCTGAAACTGCAACGCATATTTGAGAAAACTGTTGGTTTGATTGATAATTACAAACCTGATTGCTTGTCTATCGAAGCGCCGTTTTATGGTAAGAACATCCAGGTGATGCTCAAATTAGGCAGGGCACAAGGGGTAGTGATGGCCGCAGCGTTATCACGCAGTATCGAAATAACGGAGTATGCCCCTCGTAAAATAAAACAATCCATCACAGGCAATGGCAATGCCACCAAAGAGCAGGTAGCCGCTATGTTGAAAACACTGCTCAATTTTACCGAAACGCCTGAATTTTTAGATGCTACAGATGGTTTGGCGGTTGCTGTTTGTCACTCGTTCCAAAAAATCAATGTGAGTAAACCGGCGGGTAGCAAAACTAATAGCAGCGGAAGTAAAAAATCTTATTCGGGCTGGGAAACTTTTGTGAAGGAGAATACAAGCAGGGTGGCAGGGATAACGAAAGCGAAAAAGTAGATGTGTAGGGTGGTGTTGGTGTCCTGCTGAGTGTAGTCGAAGCATGTGGGCGGGCCTTTACGCACATACTTCGACTACGCTCAGTATAACAGCCAATGCTCTCCTGGTATTGCAGCTATCCCCTTAAAGCAACTCTTATCTTTTCAGCCGTAGCTTCCAGTTCTTCAGCAGTAAAACTCAATTTGGGACGTGCAAAATTCATGTCGTCAACCCGGTTCATTGGTATTAAGTGGATATGCGCATAGGGCACTTCGAGCCCGATAACAGCTACGCCCACTCGTTTACATGAGACAGCCTGCTTTAATCCCGCAGCAACAATTTTAGCAAAAAGTTGCAGGCCCACATAAGTTTCATCATCCAGATCAAAGATATAATCAACCTCTTTTTTAGGGATTACCAGCACGTGTCCTTCAGCCAGAGGGGCAATATCTAAAAATGCCAAAAAGTCAATGCTTTCAGCTACTTTATGTGCCGGGATCTCGCCTGATATTATCTTTGAAAAAATGCTCATTGTTTGGTGAGTGGTTTTATTAAGTTGATTGGGTGGGTAGTTAAAAAGGTTAACCTAATCAACTACTCACTCAATCAACCATTCAACTATCTTGTGATCTCCAATATCTCAAATTCCATTTTACCTGCAGGAACCATGATCTCGGTTGTATCGCCAACTTTTTTGCCTAAAAGGCCTTTTGCAATGGGTGATGCCACCGATATTTTACCCGTTTTTAAATCGGCTTCTGTTTCTGATACTAACTGGTAGCTCATGGTAGCGCCATTCTTAATATTCTTAATTTTTACAATCGACAATGCAAGCACTTTCGATGTGTCAATTTTTGATTCATCAAGCAACCTTGCATTGGCTACCGCCTCCTGCATTTGGGCTATTTTAGCCTCGTGCAAGCCTTGTGCTTCCTTCGCTGCATCATATTCAGCATTTTCCGACAGATCACCCTTGTCGCGGGCTTCGGCAATTTGTTTTGATATGCTTGCGCGAACCGTTGTTTTTAAATATTGTAATTCTTCCTTTAATTTTTCTAAACCTTCCTTGGTATAGTATGATACCTCTGCCATAACGCACGAATTAATTTTAAAACTTTTAATTTATAATGGTCACCAAAAAAAACCGCCCTCCCGTTCACAGAAGGACGCAGTTACCGTAAAAACAAACAAGACCATATTGGCTATTGCCTACATAGTCTTGTTTTGTCTAAAACGAAGATAAGTGATTTAAATTTTAATATCCAAATTTTTGTTGTCCCAAACTTAAATCATTGATAATGTTGGGTAGAAGAGGTGCTGAAATGTCGGAATCAACTAAATCAACCTAATCCAGCTAATAAACCAATTTACCCAATTTCTCGGCCATTACCTCGCTAATTTTGCGGTACGAATCAAACGTCCATCCCGCAACATGTGGCGTAAGCAATACTTTGCCTGATTGTTTTAAGTCATTAAACCATTCCTGTTCTGCAAGCGCCGGGAATTTTTCAACCTCCAACACATCTAAACCAGCACCTAATATCTTGCCTTTTTTAACGGCATCTAGCACAGCTTTTACTTTAGCTGTTTTGCCTCGGGATGTGTTGATGAAGAATATAGGTTTTTTAAAGTGGAAGAAATACTCCTCATTTATAAAACCATCAGTCTCCTTAGTTAAAGGCACATGGATACTTAACACATCGCTGTGTTTAACAATCTCCTCCATACTTACCTCACGTGCAAATTGGTCACTGAAGCCGGTTTTATATTTATCATAAGCAATTACATTCACCCCAAAGCCAGAAAGTTTATGCGCGAAACTGCTGCCCATAAAGCCATAGCCAATAATGCCAACGGTTTTGCCTTTTAACTCGTAACCGCGATTACCTTCACGATCCCAAATGCCATCGCGGATCTGCATATCCGAATTACGGAAGTTATTCATCAACGATAGCAATAACCCAACCGCATGCTCGCCAACGGCATCCATATTGCCTTCGGGCGCATTTATTAAGAATAGTTTCTTTTCAGCCGCATAAACCTCGTCTATGTTATCCATCCCGGCACCTGCACGGCAAACGAAGCGTAATTGTGTGGCCGCGTCAATAACTTTGCGGTCAACGTTAAATTTTGAACGGATAACCAGGCCTGCATATTGGCCGATAATTTCCAATGCTTCAGCAGCCTTTATTAAGGGCTGATAATCGCAAGTATAACCCAGCGCTTCAGCCTGTTCAATAAATATTGGATGTATATCATCAACAATAAGGATGTTCTTTTTCATATCAATTACAAACATATTGATACGGTGGGAAAATTGTAACACTTTGCCGTAATATATTGTATGATGTAATATTCATAAACCTAAGTCCGTTTTAATTGTAGTAATATTAAATACGAAGATTATGCAACCGCTAAAAAATATAACATCCAATATAAAAGACTATGCTAAAAGCTTGTCAGAAGACGGTTTTCATCAAATATTTAACCATATAGACCAGTTTAAGATCAAAGAAAGCGTTGACAGGCTTGGCCTTGATAAATTTATCGACCAATGCGCTTACCTGGCAGCAGGATCGGGTGTAATATCCGGCAGTGGCGGTTTGTTTACCATGGTAATTGGCATCCCATTGGATTTTATGAACCTGATCACCCAGCAATTTAGGGTAACTATGGCCATCATGTACCACAATAGAGGTACCTGTCATATCAGCTTTGATGAATTTATGGGTTTGGTTGCTGCTTCGCTTAAGGTTGAAGCCAGTGTAGCCATCACCAAAACCATGATGGAAAGTGTAGCTGAAAAAATGCTGATGATATTCGGTACTCGCACAGCCGAACGTTTAATTCCGATAGTTGGCGCTGCCATTGGCGGTACAACCAATTATCTGTTCATAAGGCGCATGGCTAAAATGGTGAAGAAAATGCAGTTAGAACCGGCGGTGATACAGATATTTTAAATAAGTTTCTTTAGTTTTGATCAAATGCCTTGTCATGATCAAAACTAAAAAACTATTCCTTTTTTTTGCAATTGTTGGATGCCTTGTAAGCACAGGGGCTAATGCGCAAAACATTTTTCCACAAGTTGTAGGTCATTGTAACTTATCGTCAGGATTTTGTCTCGATTGCGGTGACCCCCAAGCTGGTATTGATACAGAACAACTCGTTTCAATAAATACAAAAATTGCACAATCATACAGTTTGTCTGGTATTCGCGGAATGGTGCTGTTACAGGTATTAGTTGATTCTTTAGGAAACGGATGTGTATTAAGCCATACTGACAAATCAAATAGCCCACTTGTACAAGATATTGTTAAATACTTAAATAGTGCAAAATGGATACCTGCCGTTGGTGGAAAACCAGCAATTTCGTCTATCAATATTAAATTCCAGATAATAAACGGGAAAATAACATCAGAGATTCAGCGTATCGATAACGTAAATATGTTGGAAAACATGAAAAACCCAGGAAAACCGAATGTGTATAATAAAACATATCAGTATAAAAATCAGTTGTTAAACAACTATAAAATAAAGGTATGGCAAAAGGAAAATTCTGATTTACCACAAGATATGAGTCAAAATAATGTTATAGATGCAAATGATATAGTATGGTATGCCACTTTATATGGATTTACAAAGTTTGATGGTAAAGGGTTTTATGGGTTTAATCAATTGAATTCACCATTTAAGGCAAATGCAGATGTAAATGCAATGGCGATTGATAAAAGTGGAGACTTGTGGTTGAGTACGGCTGGTAAAATTTATGAATACACTGATAATTCTTGGATAAAATTAGATTCTTCTAAAATTGGGACTAATAGCGCGTATCATATTACCTGCACAAATAATAGAGAAGTAATTTTTAGTACGAGTTATGGCTTAGTTATTTATAAAGACGGTAATTATCGTATAATAAATACTAAAACTTTACCGCAGTTGCCTTCAAATAGTGTTGATTACGCTTATCGTGACAAACTAAACAGGTTGTGGATAGGTACTTTTAGCGGAACTATTATGATAGATGCAGAAAATCACATAACTGAGTTTAACAAAGGTGATTCACCAATAAATGGCAATTGTGTTACAGGAGTAGTTGAAGATGAGCAAGGAGATATGTATTTCTCAATTTACACATATTCAAAATCGGCAGAGCGAGACAGGGACAGTGAAGGATTAGTTAAATTATCGGTTGATAACAAATGGACACACTACAATGATAAAAATTCGGGGCTTCCGGCAAATCGCATCAACTCATTAATGTATGATCGGTTCGAAAAAGTCTTATGGATTGGTACCAACGAAGCAGGTTTGGTTCGATTTGATTTGAAGGATGGCTGGGAAAATTATAATAATGATAACTCAAAGGTTCCAAGTACGTATATTTACGACATGTCGCAAGATTCTAAAGGAGATATATACGTATCAACTTATGACGGTATGATGAGAATAAGTAAAAAATAACAAATCATTTTACATATATTATCTATTAGCTGATATCAAATTAGTCAACCTCACAAAATCCGCTACGGTCAATCGCTCCGCGCGCAGATCCAGCAACGGCTCCTCCGTCATTTTTTCTTTATTGATGAGGGATGATATAGCATTGCGTAAAGTTTTCCGTCGTTGATTAAAGCCTGCTTTCACTACTTGCCAAAAAAGCTTTTCATCGCAACCCAACTCAGCGGTTTCATTGCGTGTCAATCTTATCACCGCCGATAATACCTTCGGCGGTGGATTAAACACCCCAGCTTTCACCGTAAACAAATATTCGACTTTATAATACGCTTGCAGAAAAACGCTTAATATCCCATACTCCTTACTGCCCGCTTTGGCGGCACAGCGCTCGGCTACTTCCTTTTGAAACATACCCACTACCTCCACAACCTGTGCCCGGTTATCCAGCACTTTGAATAATATTTGCGAAGAGATATTATAAGGGAAATTCCCGATAATACCCAATGGTCCGGTAAAGGTTGCAGCGAAATCCATCTCCAAAAAATCAGCATTCAGTAATTTGCTGCCCAATTGCGGGTATTTTTTTTGCAGGAATTGGTATGATTCTGTATCGATGTCAACCAAACTAACTTCGTACTCAGTTTTTTGTAACAGGGAATCGGATAATATCCCCATTCCGGGCCCTACTTCAAGCACTTGTTTGTATTTGCCCTCAGGGCGCAGACTTTCGACTATTTTGACTGCTATATTTTTATCAGTAAGAAAATGCTGACCCAGATGTTTTTTTGCTCTTACCAATGTCATTATAATCGATTATTTAAGCAAATTAAATCATAATTTGCGCTTTATTAAGGAACAAATCTTTTTATTTGTGTTTATTAGCACATAACACAATTATAATCTTACCTGAAAATCGGCGATTTTACCAATTTATCAGTGTAATCAACATATAGAATGATGGAAAAATTGAAAATAGGGATAAGCATCGGTGATGTAAATGGCATCGGCCTCGAGATCATCATCAAAACCCTGGCCGACAGCAAGATATTCGACTATTGCACACCAATAGTTTACGGACATACCAAGGTAGCATCGTTCTACCGCCGTGCTACAGAGGTTAATGAACTTAACTTTAACGTGATTAACGAAGCCTCACAGGCATTACCCAAACGCGCCAACATGATTAACTGCTGGAATGAGGATGTGAAGATAGAACCCGGCGTATTCAACAAAGAAATAGGTAAGTACGCTTTCCTATCCCTTGAGCGCGCCACCAACGATCTGCTTGCAGGTAACATAGACGCATTGGTTACAGCCCCCATCAACAAAGACACCATACAAAGTGAGGAATTTAACTTCCCCGGCCATACCGAGTATTTACAGCATCGTGGCAATGCCGCTGATTCCCTGATGTTTCTGGTAAGCGATACCCTGCGTGTAGGTGTGGTAACCGGGCATATCCCGATTGCTAAGGTATCCGAGAGCATTACTACCGAGAAAATCCTGTCCAAGCTGCGCCTGATGGACGCCAGCCTGCGCACCGATTTCTGTGTACGTAAACCCAAAATTGCGGTGCTGGGCCTTAACCCGCATGCCAGCGACAACGGCCTGATTGGCAACGAAGAAGCCGATACTATTACCCCTGCAATTGAAGAAGCACGCTCCAATGATATCTTGGCCATGGGCCCTTATGCCGCCGACGGCTTTTTTGCCAACGGAACTTACCTGCAGTTTGATGCCGTGTTAGCCATGTATCACGATCAGGGCCTTATACCGTTTAAGCAGATAGCCTTTGAATCAGGCGTGAACTTTACGGCAGGGTTGAGCTTTGTGCGTACTTCGCCTGATCATGGTACCGCGTTTGATATCGCGGGCAAGAATAAAGCTTCCGAAATATCCTTCCGCGAGGCGCTGTTTGCAGCTATACACATTGTTAAGCACCGCCGCGAAACCGCCGAACTGAATGAGCACCCACTGGCCTTCACCAAGCTAAGCCGCGACCGGGATTAACCCGAACTGTACCACGGTACATATGGAACAATGTGGTACAATTGGTACACTTTTAAGGTCAAAAACACCCCAAAAACGCCAGAAATAGCGGTTTTTACATGCTTATTTTGTTATTTTTTACCCTGAAAAAGGCCGAATTTCGCTCAAAAAGCACCCGAAAAGAGTTGTTTTTGCTTGTTTTTTGTAGTTTTTAGTCTGGAAATTATAGGTTTTTGGACATCAATCTGTTACTTATAATTTTCCAATTTTAAAGTAACAGGTTATTTACAAATCATTTTATTTTATATTTTTACTGGTAAAATTATAAATAATGAAAAAACAAACCTTATTACTCCTTGCTATTTTATTTTGTATGTCCGCTAAATCTTTCGGCCAAAAATTGGAAGAAAACAAAGTAGATGATTTTACTAAAAGCGCTATTAAACGTACTTCATGGGAATCGCTTTATTCTACACTAAACGGAAACGCCCATTTTCGTTTTTCATTAGTTAATGATAGTGAAACCTTCGATTTCAGGCTGATGCTTGATAAGGTTTTCTCTATTGATAAAGACATGCAGATAATGTTTAAACTAGATAACGGCGATATTGTAACACTTAATAACCTTGAATATACAGTTACTTGTAACGGTTGCGGAGCAACCGGATTTGTTGGAAGCCAGGCAGAAGGCATTGATGTGCGTTATCCTATTACTAAAGAACAAGTTGAAAAATTAAAAGCCGGCAAAGTTGTAAAAGTACGGGTTTACACAGGTGACGGTTATATCGACCAGGATATTAAGGATAAAAATGCAGCCAAAGTTACTGCCGCGTTAAACCTACTTTAGCTAACGTCCGTATTCACCGGTTAAGTTTTAGTTCCCTCAGGGTCTTTCGTAAAAAAGACCCTGCGTTTCACCACATGTCGTCTTAGGAACGGTAAAAGTTCGCCCCAATAATCAAAGCCTATAAGTAAATAGACGGTATTTTTCTCAATCCTTCCGCAACCGGCCTCCCCTTACCTACTCCTTAACTTCTGTATAACTGAAAATTACTGTTTCAGTAAGTGCGCCATTGGTATAGCTTTGTTCTTTTAAAGGATAACCCTCAGTTGTATAGGTAAATGTATTTTTTAAATCCGTTAATCCGCCGTTGCTATTAACC
Organism: Mucilaginibacter tundrae; assembly: GCF_013408825.1. Classification (GTDB taxonomy): domain Bacteria; phylum Bacteroidota; class Bacteroidia; order Sphingobacteriales; family Sphingobacteriaceae; genus Mucilaginibacter. The sequence goes on along the minus strand of NZ_JACCBZ010000001.1, from coordinate 582,204 downwards.
TCCTTCATTTCCAGTATCTCATTGTCATTTATAACATAATCCAATCCATACAGGCAATATTTTAAGCCTGTATATAAAAAGGGACTTGTATGATTGCCGTATGTATACGTATAAGTAGAGCCGTCGCTATAGCTTAATACATTATAATTATTGCCGTTATAAGTTAGCGTTTCCATCAAGCTAGGCGAGAGGGGGAACGTCATCCCGATAATTTTGCTACCCTCTACGGTATAATTAGCTTCAACAACGGCGCTGTTTGAGTTTGGCGCCTGGTATGAGGTACTTACAGGCACACCGTTCTGGTAGCTGGTAGTATAAGTTCCATTAGGGTTGTTACCCTGAAAGTAGCTTATTTGCACAATATTGCCATTGCTATCATAGCTATAAGTACTTGTGTTAAGATAATACCGTGGGCCATAGTTACGAATAACGCCGGTAAGCCGGTTGTTATTATCATATTGCATGGTTACTACATAATTAAAAGTAGAATCTGCCGGATAATAATCGGTTACGGTTTCTGTCGAGATCAGCTGTTTTTTTGCGGGATTTAGTCCGTCTTTTTTACAGCTATAAGCCATTGTCGCGATAAGTAATAGAAGTAAATATTTTTTCATGTAACTGATTTAGATTGTGGCACGAAAATAGAAAATAAATCGGAATAATTGCCGGGGTTTCGGCTTGCGCCAGCATTGATATTATACACTAAACACCCCTGCATCCAGTACCTCAAAATTTCGTTCACCAAAAATAACTTCCTAATGACAAACTAATACCGATATTTACCCGCAATGAAGGTGGTAGCTTTTGTAATGATGTTTTGTCTGGTTTTTCTTTCCCTGTTTCCGGGAAAGGCCCAAACTGTGTTGCAGATAGCAAGCAAAAGCCATTGCCACATGGCAACGCAGTCGCCCTGCAAACCTAAGCAAGCTAATAATTGCGGCCAGGGAACCTGTAGTAACATGGTATCCTGTTCTGCCTGCGGCTACTTAAAAACCGAGCTCATTACAATTAAGGCCATGGTTCCGGTTATAAAAGAATCAGTACTTCCGCGTTATGATATGGGTAGTTTGGCCGACTATTCTCCTTCCAATTGGAACCCACCGAAAGTTTAATAATACCAATCAGCCACCTTGTTACAAGGGCAAATTATTATTAAACATTTTTAAAAATTCAAATCATGAAAAAATTTCTTTTCATCGTTACGATGATCTTATTATCTGTAAATACAATTTCCTTCGCTAATACACCATGCTGCAACAGCAAAATGAACCATTGCGGCAAATGCGCAAAATCGTGTACAAAACCAACCTGTACCGATTATTGCAGCAAGCCATGCAAAGCATCAGGCGAATGCGACAAAACTTGTAAATAAACAAAAGAGCCGGGTTACCCGGCTCTTTTAATTTCACCCCCCCCCCGGCACTACTGACAAAACACTGTCAGCATTTATCCCGCCTCAATTGCTGAAATTTGTATATACCAAACCGCGGCGTTAATTAATGTTAAATTACAATACCAATATTGGCTATAAAATTTAACCGCCCTATATTAGTAAAAGCAACCAAAGCCTTGAATGAAAAAATTAGTTATTATCCTGTTTCTGCTGATTGTAAAAGTAACTCTGGCGCAAGAAGTTATCGGAGCTATAGGGCTAGACACGCTAAGCGCCGATAAAAAAGAGGTTTTTAATTTATGGCGAAATTACTTGCATGCCCGGCCAGACAGTTCATACAATAACCCTTACTGGAACGACACCGAAAAAAAGCGATACACTAGCTTCGACCTTTTAAATAGCGAGGGTTTTATCAATCCATCATTGTATTATTTCAAGCTGTCGACGCAAGTACTATCCATCACCCAAAACAACGATTATTATGTAATTCGATCGCTCTTTTATCTGGATGATAAAAAAAGCATCAATATCTGGGCTATAACTAACGTGGTGGCTAAACAAATAAACGGTAAATTTTTGCTGTACAATTATTTGCCTTATTACGCTAAAGGCTGGATTGATAAAACCGTTGGGTTAATTAAATATCACTACTACCCCTCATTTAGTTTTCAAAAAACAAAGGCGGATGAAGCCAATGTATTCCTACTTAAAATTTGCAAGGCATTCAGCATCAGGCCTGACAGCCTGGATTATTACATAGCCCCGGATTGTGATGATGTGTTCCGTTTGCAGGGATTTGATTATGTGATGACCATGGGTAGCGATGTAGATTGCGGGTTTTATGATCAAACTAATAGTATAATATATGCCACGGCAACCGGTGGCGAAAGCCATTATCACGAATTAACCCATGTGATCAATAAATACTATCCAAATGCTAATGGGCTGTTATTAGCAGGAATAGCTGCTTATTGGAGTAAGGATAAGGCATCTTTAGGCAAACCACTCATATACCACATTAAACGGGTAAACCAATACCTGTTAAGTCACCCCGAAATTGACCTGTCCGATCCGGCAGGTTTTTACCGGATGGACGCGCAAACCAACCCGCAATATGTTATTGGCGCCCTGGTATGCGACATGGCATTAAAGCAAGGTGGGATAAAAAAGCTGCAAATGCTATTTAACTGCGGCCGAGGCGATAAAGATCTATACAAAGCAATGGAAACAGAGCTTAACCTGAAAAAAAGCGATTTTAATAGCTATTTCCGCAAAACCATAGCCTACTGGGCAACTCAACAAGAATTCAGGCCTTTTGAGTTGAAGTGATGCACTCTTCTCTCCCGCCACCGGTTTAAGAATTCAGCACAGCGCTCTTAAACCTACGGATGATGACTTCTGCGACTTCACCAAATAAAAACGCCGAACTACAAAATCCGGCGTTTCCATTTAAAAGGTTAGTACTTAATTTCCTGTACCCGAATCTTTTTCATTCTCCAATACCGTGCGGATGCTAGCCGGTACATTGGTCAACAAGCTATAGCCTGTTGCTGTTTCGATAGATTTAACGGTGGTGATATATTGTGTCCAGTCGGAGCTGATGGTATTGATGTTAGGCGTATTTACCGCTATAACGCGGGTGGTGCTGGTAATACGGCTTAAATCGTTATTGCCATTTGGCAACACTACGATCACTTTCCAGATGTTGGATGGTACAACCACCAAACCGCCGTCAACTGTAGTAGCCGATCCGCTTGAGCCTGTACCACCTGAACCGTAACTACCCATGATCACGTAGATCTCGTCGCCTGCGGCAACTAATGAGCGGCCATATTCTTCCAGGTTAGCCCAGGTTTGCTCGTTATTCTGCGGTGCCTGCGGAACCATGTTATCCATTAAAAAAGTTTCCTCATTAGCCGCTACGGTAGATGTGCGGTCGCCCGATGGACAATTATGCCCGCGATCAAAGCCGCTGCCGCTATAAGCTGTAGCAGGAACTTCATACCATCCTGTTGGCAAATTAGGATCCGGGCGGAAATCATTTGCCCTGTCCTGCGAGCCCAGGCTGGTTGAACCTACATACCAGCTCACCCAGTTTGGTTCGTTTCTATCACGATTGTATGATTCTACATAATAAGTATGATCATATAAATAGTTATCAAAATTACTGATGTCGGCAGTAGCATTGCTTGGGTTGCCCAGCATTAAATTAGTATTATCCGCTGTAGAGCTGCCACCGCCGGTACCGCCACCACTTTTACCGCTGTAACTGTTAATGGTAAATTCGTCAATGTTAATGCGGTTAGTGCCTCCTGTTGTTTTACGCAACTGGAAACGGATAGTACCCGCCACATTAACCGTAAAAGTAGCCGTCGCCAGGGTAGTACTGCTTGCGGTGATGGATGTTGTACCCACCTGTGTATAAGTGCTGCCGCCATTTGTTGATTCCCATAACTGGAATGCCGATGAGCCGTCACTACCATAAACAGCGTATTCCATGGTAACGGTAGATGCGCCTGTTGTTACATCAAAGTTCATTCCCAGTGTACCGGTATTTTCAATACGAATAGAGTGACTCCCAACTTTTGCATCTGATGCGCTGGTACCCACCAGAGCAGAGTTCAGATCCCATGACCCGCTGGTAAAGGTTACATCGGCATCAGCATAAGCTGTTTTACCTGCCGATTCAAAGCCTTCATCAAAGGTTTGAGTACTGGCATAGCTGCCGCCGGTTGTGTTTGCAGTGTTAAGATTAAGTTTTTCCGCGGAAGGTGTAGTTTCATTTTTCTGACACGAAGCCAGCATTAACACGATTGCGATAGGTGCAAGTAAATGTCTTAATTTCATAAAGGTTATGTTTTTTATTTTATAGACAAATATTAACCTTTAGTTGTTAAGTCTGTGTTATCTGTTTATTGTGTTTTGATAGTGGTTGGCAGCTTATATATCGCATTGAGCAAACCAGCCAAACGTATACCCGCCTTCTCAATCCGCGATTCTACAACAGGGATATGCGTGTCATAATAATCCTTACCCAATTTGGTGCTGCCATCCTCGTTAACCTCGCCATATAATACCGAGCTGACCTGGTAGCTTTCCCATGCCCAGATGATAACCGGGTCGCTTTGCCATTTGGCAATTTGTTGGGGTGTGGCATGGTCAAACTTGTCTGCCAGTTTATCATAGCTCAGGCCTTCATGGTCCAGTAGTTTGCTGTCCCAAAGTGAATGCAGGTTGGTGTCTTCGCCGTTAAAGCTAAGTTGTATGGTATTGCCGCCTTTATCTTCAGCGCGGCTTACGTGCATCGGTTGGTGCATGTCACCCACAAAATGTATAATAAATTTAAGTGCTTCAACTTTTTGCCGCTGTACAGAATGGCTATCTTTTAACGTATATTCAGCATTAAGCAATGCTCTATAAACGTTGGTACCAGCAGCGTTTTTTACCTGTGTTTCAAAATCAGTGAAGGATAAACCCAAAGGTACATTTATAAAATGCCATGCGCCGGTTTCAGGGTTGGCGCTCCGGATCTCATCGGCCCACGTACTGGCTTCAGCCATAGTTTCATGGCCCAGTATTTTGTCAACAGCGGTTTTTGCCTCCGGCGATAGGTGGCGTTCGGCTATCTCGCCAACAGTACGGTGCCCTGTAACACCCCATGATAGTAGCCCAACAGATAAACAAACAGCAAAGCTTAGCAACAAATATTTTTTCATGATCAAATTAAAATGGGTGCTAAGATAAACACAGAGTGTATAGCTAATTGTAACAAATTGTTACCTTTTAAAACGTGTTATCAATTATCGCTAACTATCGCTGCCTTTTTGCGCCTGTTGTTGGTACTGTGTGCCCTTAGGAAGTTATAGGTGAGAGAAAATCCCATGTATTGCGTACTTCTGCTACTATTGGTGCCATCAAAAAAGTAGTAACCCTGGGTTACAGCTACGCTTACCGTAGTGGTAACGTTAAAGTTAATACTGTTACATATCTCGGTCATAAGCCCTTGCTTGGCATTAAATACGTATCCGCCGCCCAAACATAGTCCTTCATTAAAGCGCCCCTTGCTAAATATGTTGATCGTCGGCCTAAATTCAATATAATGCGCGGTATCATTGCCGCGGCTTAACGAATTGGTGGTGCCTGTAGCCATCCCGATATCAAATATGCCATAAGTACGCCCAAATTCTAAGGCGGGCGAAAAACGTTTGGCAACACCTCCTTTGGTGTTCACAAACACATCCGTATTTACCGATAGATAAAAATATTGCGGTTCTTTATTCTCTTTCGTAGTGTCCGATTCAATAACAGTGTCTTTCCCGGCTTTGATTTTTGAATTTGACCCGTGCGATAAAATTGCTTTGCCCATTGTGGTTGAAACAGCATTTTGCGCTAACAAGCTACAACTGCAAAATAATAGTATAATAATAGTAAAGGTTGATTTCATGTTTTTTTGGGGTATTGATTAATCCATAATGATTAATAATCGAAAATGTTTTATCAACCCTATAATTTAAATATAAAACTAATTGATTATTAATTGGTTATATATAAACAAAATGAATAATTATATAACAATATAGTTTAGGTCGCGGTAAAATACTCCAAGGCGTTCATCTTGAAAAAATGATAGCAATGGAAAATCAATTATTAACCGCCGTTTCAACATCTGTATCAAATACCGATAATGATCAATTAAAAAATCCCGGGTGCAATTTTAATTTCGTTCTTGAAGCTATTCAAAAAAAAACAAAAGCTTCTTTAAAACTAAACCTGATGAAAAAATTATTATTGGCTATCACAGTATGTACATTGATGGCATCTTGCACTAAAACAAATTACGATAAAATTTACCCGGTAGGCACCAAGTTTAATTATGCCGCCGGTCCGTTAAGCGATCTGGTACAATCCGGAAAAACTCCCGAAAACCCTTTTTCAATTGACAGCATAAGCCCGAATAGTTATGGCTCAGCAATGGGTTATTATGTTAGCTCGGCAAACGGGATTCATTACACCATGTCTGATATTGATATTAAGCCTGTTAATTAATGGCCCCGGGCAACCGAAACAAAAATTCATCAGTACATACAATAAAACTTATTATTAAATAATATGTTAACTTACAACAAACCAAATATATCCAAACCATGAAAAAACTAAGTTATCTATTCATGATTGCCGCGGCTGCATTAGCCTTCCAATCATGTAACCACGCCGCAAAAGACGCTAAAGATAGCGCCGACAGCCTTAACAAAACAAAAGATACTACCACTAACGTAGCAGCAACAGGCGGTATAGCGGTAAGCAGCGACGACGCTAAATTTGCTACAGCAGCAGCTAACGGCGGCCTTGCCGAAGTGGCATTAGGTAAACTAGCGCTTACCAAAACCACCAATCAGGCTATTAAGGATTTTGCCAACATGATGGTGACCGATCACGGTAAAGCAAATGCTGCATTAGCGGCTATTGCTCAAACAAAAAACATTACACTGCCTGCTGAACCGGATAGCGCGCACCTTAAAAAAGCGGATGGGCTAAGCAAATTGAGCGAGGCTGATTTCGACAAACAATACGTTAGCGCGATGATCGACGGCCACAAGAAAACTTTAGACCTGATGAATAACGAAGCCAAAAATGGTAAAGACAGTACCTTAAAAGCTTTCGCCGCTCAAACTGCACCAGTTGTACAAATGCACCTTGATGCCATCAATAAAATTAAAGATAATATGAAATAAGCCGAAAGGCTACCAATAAAAAAGCCCATGCAATTTGCATGGGCTTTTTTGTTCTTTCAAGTTCCCCTCTCGAGAGGGGGAAGGGATGTGTACTACACCCCGCAAATCAAAGCTTACAAATAAGATTGCAATAATCTTGATTTTGAATTTTGCCTTAAGCGCAGTAACGCTTTATCTTTTATCTGGCGAACACGTTCGCGGGTTAAGTTAAATTTCTCGCCAATTTCTTCTAATGAATGCGGCGCGGTGCTGTTTAAACCGAAGAACAATACTAAAACTTGTTTTTCGCGTTCAGCTAAAATACCTAACGAGCGTTTGATTTCCTGTGATAATGAATCCGTGATCAGGTCGCTGTCTGTACCCGCATCGCCGCTTTGCAAAACATCTAATAAAGTGTTTTCCTCGCCGGTGATAAAAGGCGCATCTACCGATACGTGACGGCCTGCGTTTGATAACGCGTCCGAAATTTTATCAGCAGTGGTTTCCAAATCCTCAGCCATTTCTTCGGGCGTTGGTTCCCGCTCAAATTGCTGCTCTAATTTAGAGTGCGATTTACGTATTTTGCTTAATGATCCTACCTGGTTCAATGGCAAACGCACAATTCTTGATTGCTCTGCAACCGCAGAAAGTATTGATTGGCGTATCCACCATACAGCGTATGATATAAATTTAAATCCTTTAGTTTCATCAAAACGCCTTGCCGCTTTAATTAATCCTAAGTTGCCTTCGTTAATAAGGTCGCCAAGGGTTAAGCCCTGGTTCTGATATTGTTTGGCTACCGACACCACAAAACGCAAATTCGTTTTGGTAAGGCGTTCTAAAGCAGCCTGGTCACCTTCACGTATCTTTTGGGCCAGTATCACTTCTTCCTGCGCAGTTATCAAATCTACCTTTGCAATCTCACTCAGGTATTTATCAAGTGATTGTGATTCGCGGTTGGTAATCGATTGGGTTATCTTTAGTTGTCTCATATTATTGCTGCAAAGGTAATTAAAGTTATGTGGATTGAACGTAATTAAATGAGTGCTTAGGCTATCCGAATATTATTTGTAAAAACAGGCTTTTTAAGGTGTTTTTGTTTGTTTTGAGGGTCTATCTATTCACTTTGTGCGTATTTTTTCTAAATTTCCTTGTATCATTCGTTTTTAATAATGCTTAAAAGTTACACAAAATGTACGCGTTGTACGTTTTTTTGCGCAGATAATTAACAATTAGCCGCGGGTTTTTTGTCACATTTTAATAGTTATAAACAAAGTAATTGCAATTTGTTCATAATCAAATTCTTACAAAATTCATGGTTCTGCCAATAAATTTAAAATGCCAGTAACCCCTAACATGCAACATCCCCTTTTTATCAATAGTTGCCGACGCATTCCATTCCTTTCCATGCCGCGAGTCATAAACCATACCGTCTTCCCAGGTATTGGTATCAGCATCATATTTAAGGCCGCTTAAAACACTCATGCCTAAAATTTTACGGTCGCGTAATGCCGGGTCGGGGTTATGTACATCTTTCCAGTAATCCAATGGCTTGCCGTCCGTGTCACTAAACCAAATTATTTCTGCCCTAAACTCATTATCATGCATGTAAACCTTTATAGCCAGCTCCTTATCCGTCGACTCCCATTTGCCACAAATTCTTTCCTCTTCTTTTAAGGTTTGTGCCTTTGTATTACCCGCGGCAAAAATCATCAATGTAAAAAGCAAAATGCTATACTTAACAGGCATACACATATAAATATAACGATTATTAGCGCAATTAGTTTAATTGCTATGTCACAATATTATAAGTAATACGTAAGCGCGGTATTATTAGGTACAACTTTAATGGTTAATTTTTGTTTAGCCTATATGGCAAAACATACCCCACCATCTGACAGTCAGCTTAAATCATCGTTGGAGTTTACTAAAACACCTACCGATAAGTTTGCTATTTTTACCACTAATGTATTAGGAAGTATGGCTTTTCTATTGGGGAGCCTGGCTTTTTTTGCGGCATGGATCATTTGGAACCTATTCACGCCAAACCCGTTCGATCGTTTTCCTTTCCCGGTGTTAGAAATGGTAGTATCCCTGTTCGCTATTATCCTGTCCGTAACAGTCCTTATTAACCAAAACCGCCAGGGCCACATGGATAAAGTACGCCAGCAGGTTGACTTTGAAGTAAATGTTCGGGCCGAAAATGAAATCACCATGGTGCTGAACATGCTGCACGAGATCCATCAGAAGCTCGGCCTGAAAACAGAAGAGGACAAAGAGCTGGAAGAAATGAAGGAGATGACGGATGTAAAACAAATTCATCAAACCATTGATGAGGAGCAATCAGGAAGCCTTAACAAGAATTAAGCTATAATATTTCTAAACTAATTATTGAACACCATTTTGCTATCGGCAAACAAGCCGAAGAGTAAAACAATGCCTTACCTTTTTATGAGTTTATTTTTTAAAAGAAAACTCATAACTACATCATTATAGCTCGACCCAATATTGATTTTGGTGTTGCCTAAATAAAGCATGTTACCTTCAATAGTATTTATCTTATCTTTATTTACCAGATAACTTTTATGTACCTGCATAAATTTTTCCGGTGGAAGCTTTTCCAAAATCCCTTTAATAGTTAAGTAAACAACCAATTTATCATCAATGGTATAAAGCGTAATATAATTGGCCATGGCTTCAACATAAATTAATTCATTATATAATACCCGTTCAATTTTTCCATCGCATTTTACATAAAAGTATTCTGTATTTTCTTCTTCGGGTTTAATGGTATTTTGCTTTAAAACAGCTAATTGCAACGCTTTACGGCTCGCTTTAATAAATCTTTCTAATGAAAATGGTTTTACAAGGTAATCTATCACCGCCATTTCAAATCCTTCAAGCGCGTATTGTCCATAAGCAGTGGTCATAATCACCATCGGAAGATTATTGGAGGATTTTAGAAATTCAATCCCACTCATTTTAGGCATGTTAATATCGAGGAAAATCAAATCCGCCTGTACGCTGCTGATTACACTTATTGCTTTAACCGGGTTTTCAGCAACACCAACTAATTTTAAAAAATCAGTTTCTTCAATATATTCCTGTAAAAGTTTACGGGCAATTGGTTCATCATCTATTATAATACAGTTTAATACCATAAACTAAAAAGTTAAACATTCTAAGGTGATTGAATAATCGGTTTCTGTTTCTTTTATCGCTAATAAATGCTTGTCAGGGTATAGCAGTTCCAGTCTTCTTTTTACATTGGCTATTCCCAGGCCTGATGACTTTTCGGCAGGGTTAACAAACAGGTCTTTGGTATTATAAATCGAGAATCTTAAAAAACCATTTTCGCATTGAAGCTTAATCTCTATAACATTCTTTTTGGCCTCGTTAAAACCAACGTACTTAAATGCATTTTCTATAAAAGTAATCAATATAAGCGGAGCTATTTGAATATTTCCATTTGAGCCATCTACACAAAAGGAAACCGTTATCCGTTCATCGATCCTGCTTTTTTGAAGCGATATATAATTGCGTATGTAATTAATTTCCCGATCAAGTTCTATCCTTTCTACATTACATTCATATAATTGATATCTTAACATCTCCGAGAAAACAAGCAACATATCACGTGCGGTTTTGTTCGATTTGTTGATGTGGGCGTATATCGAATTGATAGAGTTAAACAAAAAATGAGGGTTAAACTGCGCCTTTAAAAAATTAAGTTCATTTTCCGCTTTTTCTCTTTCAATTTTCTCAATATACCGCTGAGAGTTCCTCTTTTCGATTATTAATTTCAATGCGAGAATAATCACAACCCAAAAAAGGATATTGATGAACGAATCAAAAAATACGCTATAGGGATTAAATGCAGCAGTATTTACCCGGAATAAATACTTGCTGATTAAGAATGATACCGGGACCCTTAATAACGCCCCCAATAAAATGCCCGTAAAAAAAAAGATTCCAAATAGCAGGTATCGTTTTTTATTAAGAAGATAGGGTACCGTAAAAAATGAATTATAATAGTAATTACCTGCTATAAATATCAAATAACAAAATTGAATGGTAATGGAATGTGTTAGTACCAGCGTACTATTCCTAAATATAAATATCCAGAAAATGTATGCTAACAGCCAAAAAGCCAGGTGATATACTGCTTTATTATTTTTCAAAAAAGAATGATTAATAAACAACTAATATACTCATTTTGGGTCAGCCCCATCAGGGAATGGTTGCCCTTTATGGCATGTGGTGCATGATATAATTAACGCAGCATCGCCAATTTTGGGATGCTTTAGTTTCAGATATTTTTCATTGATGTTTAAAGTCATGCGCATCATGCTGCGAGCTATTTCCTTTTCGGGTTTAGCATCACTGGCAAAATCAAGTCCGTGGCCGTCCTTGTTATTGGCGTGGCAAAAGCCGCAGCTAACACCTATACCGTCTTCAAAATCATCGGCCATAATACTTTGCAGATCTTTTGAGCTGATGTTTTTTGGCAACACCTTTAAATTAGTATATAGCGGCGGTTCCGGTTCATTAAATGATGCCAGCACAATTATGGTAACAGCCGCGGCGAGGACCGTAATTATAGTAAAACTTCTCTTTATTTTCATTTGATAATTAACTAGCCTTTTTGGCGGTTACATTAATTTGTACTTCCAGATCGTTTGATACAGTACTTGTGCCCCCTACGCCAAAATCCTCACGTTTTATTTTAAACGAGCCCTTAAACACGAAGCCATATGCTGAAGGAATTGCGGTAAAAGGAAACGATACCGGGTTGGTTTTGCCTTTAATGGTTAATTGCCCGTTGAACTGGTAGGAGTTACTTTTACCACCGGGAGTTATTTTAACTGATGTTAACCGGATGAGCGGAAAATTCTTTACATCGAAAAAGCCGTCGCCTTTCAAATGCTCATCACGAAGGCTATTGTCTGTATTTACCGAAGCTGCATTTATGCTGACATCAAAATTACTGGTAGCAAGGTTTTGTGGGTTGAAATTAATAGTACCATCAAATCCGCTGAAAGAACCATCGGTACCAAACCCAAGGTTTTTTATAGTAAACTTTAAATTTGAAGCTTGCTCTACCGGTTTAAATTGTGCATTACTGATCTTTGCAGCGCAAATGATCAGTAAAAATAATATTGCTCTTTTCATTGATGTTTATTTTTGTTCAGAAACATCGGTAGTCGCAATTAAAGGGGTATCGGTTATAGCCAGGGTATGGTCATGTTCATGGTAATTTACACTGGTTAATCCCAATAGGGTGCGTAATTTCTCGGCTGGTACTTTCATTGGGCCGGGAGCGGGTGCCGTTCCGGGAGCCGGCTGCGGGAATGCTGTAGAATTTGCCGTGTGAAAAGTAATGTTTCCTTCTATTTTTTGTATAGTTTGATGAATGTGCCCGTTTAAAACCGAAACCGATCCGAAACGCTTAAGTAGCGCTAATGCTTGTGCGCTATCATCAGTTGCCCAACCCCATTGCGGGTAAATAGCCCAAAGCGGTATGTGTGCAAAAACAACAATCGGCGTGCTGCTTGATAGGCCTTTTAAATCATTTTCCATCCATTTTAATTGTTCGGCACCAATATAGCCAAGGCCACCATCAACATGGTTGGTAACATTATTAAGCCCGATAAAATGTACGCCATTTGAATCAAAGCTATACCAGCCATCGCCCAATGTACCTTTACCATAACGCTCTAAATAAAGCTTACCGTTGTCGGTTACATCATGTTCACCGGGTACATAAAATATTTTTTCTGTTTTAACACTTTTCAATGTTTGTTCAAGCGTATCAAATTCGTCTGCTTGTGCAAGGTGGGTTAAATCGCCGGTATGTAATACAAATGAAGGTATTACCGGCATATTATTGATTTTAGCAATAGCGGCATTTAGGGTACTAACAACATCAGGGTTAGCGGCCTTGTTAAACCCGATATGACTATCGCTGATTTGCACAAAGCTAAAATCGGATTTTGGCATTACCAACCCTTTTTTAATACCGCCGGTAGCTTTATCAATAATCTGGCTCATGCCATATGATTTTAATATGCCGCCCGACATCATCCAAATTACTCCCGTACCCGCCCAGGCCATACACTCCAGGAATCCGCGACGGTCAACACCATCATTATTAGATTCCGGGTTTAAGTTGTCTTCAATGTGATCGTGATTTTTCATTTTTTATTGATTAATGTTCCGCTAAACAACTTAAAGCACGCCATCGTCTATAATTTTTTACATGTACGCGGTAAAATACTTGATGAATGGCAAAAAAATCAAGTTAATACACGCCACGGATAGATTACAATATGTTGAGGATAAGAGATATTAAGTTATTGTTGAGCCGGGCGGTTGAAACAGAAATTAGCATGTAAGCAATGATTGTTAACACTTATCAACACTATTTTTAAAAACCCTTTCCACATATCCATTTTTTCCCTTACATTTGCGGGCTAATTGTCGCTCAGTGAAATCGCTTAGGATATATGCTATTCCTTTTACAGGTTTAAAGTTAGGCAAGCATCAGTTTGAGTTTGATGTTACAGATAGTTTTTTTGATGAGTTTGATTACTCAATCGTGAAAAAGGCCAATCTGAAATGCTCGGTTGAGCTGGAAAAACAGGAAACATTAATTATCCTGAACTTCCATATCACCGGTCACATCGACTTAACCTGCGATCGTTGCCTGGCCGCATATCCGCAGCCGCTTGATATAAGCGAGCAGCAGATAGCGAAGTTTAGTGAAGAGGAAATTGATGAGGACGATGAGATCATCACGTTGGGTAAAAGCGATCACGAGATCAACATTGCCCCGCTGATTTATGAATATATTAACGTCGCGGTGCCTTTTGTGGCTACCTGCGGTAACGAGGGTAACACCGAGTATTGCGATAAAGAAATGCTGGACAGCCTTAACAAGCTTGCAGTAAATAATGAACCAGAAGACGAGATAGTGGACCCACGGTGGGACGCGCTCAAAAAAATTAAATAATAATAAATTAAGTTATGCCACATCCAAAGCGCAAAATATCCAAATCAAGAAGAGATAAACGCAGGACTCATTACAAAGCTGTAGCGCCTACTTTAACAACTTGTAGCACTACCGGCGCAGTACACTTGCCACACAGAGCATATACTGTTGATGGTAACGTTTACTACAACGGTAAATTACTGATTGAGAAAGCAGCTGTAGCCTAAGTAATTTTCTGCAAATGAAGATCGGCTTAGATATTATGGGGGGTGATTTTGCCCCCGAAGCAGCCGTTTTAGGCGCGATTTTGGCCCATAAAGCTTTATCCGGCCCAAAGCTTGTGCTTATAGGTGATAAGGACAGCGCCATAAAAATTCTTCAGGAAAACAACTATAGCCCCGATAATTTCGAGTTTGTACACACAACCGAGGTTATTGGCATGGGCGAGCATCCCACAAAAGCCATTGTTCAAAAACCCGACTCTAGCATTAGTGTTGGGTTTAAACTATTGAAAGAGGGCGCCATTCAGGCTTTCTCTTCTGCTGGTAATACTGGTGCCATGCTTGTTGGTTCCATGTTTAGCATAAAAGCTATACCGGGTGTGTTGCGCCCGTCTATTACTTCTATCGTTCCGCAGGTTAAAGGCGGCTTAGGTATCCTGCTTGATGTTGGCGCTAATGCCGATTGCAAGCCCGATATGCTCGTCCAGTTTGCCCTGTTGGGCTCTTTATACGCGGAGTATGTTTACAAAATTGCTAACCCCAGGGTTGGGTTGGTAAATATCGGCGAGGAAGAAGAAAAAGGCAACATCCTCACCCAAGCTACATTCCCATTGTTAAAGGCAGCCAGTCATCTTAACTTTGTGGGTAATGTGGAGAGCCGCCACCTTTTTGGTGATGTGGCCGATGTGATGGTTTGCGACGGTTTTACCGGCAACACCATCATCAAATTATCAGAATCGTTTTATGAGATTGCCCGCCAAAAAGGTATCAATGATCATTTCTTTGATATGTTTAATTACGAGCAATATGGTGGCAGCCCGATTTTGGGTGTTAACGGCGCGGTGGTTGTAGGCCACGGAATTTCTCCGCCCGAGGCTATCAAAAACATGGTACTTTTGTCTAAAACAGTATTTGAAAGTGGTGTGGTCGATAAGATCACCCAGGCTTTTCAATAAAAAAAATATATATGAGTAAAATTCATGCGGCAATTACTGCTGTTAACGGTTACGTTCCTGAATATATTCTAACTAACGACGAGCTCGCCACAATGGTAGATACCAACGACGAGTGGATCATAAGCCGCACAGGCATCAAAGAGCGCCGCATATTAAAAGGCGAGGGCCTGGGTACATCGGATATGGCAGTTCCTGCTGTTGAAGGTTTACTAAAAAAACGTGGCATCAGCGCCGAAGAGATCGACCTGATCATCTTTTGCACCACAACACCCGATATGCCTTTCCCTGCTACCGCTAATATTTTGGGCCATAAAATTGGCGCTAAAAACGCGTGGGGATTTGATTTACAGGCAGCATGTTCAGGCTTTTTATTTGGCCTTACAACCGGCGCCCAGTTTATCGAAAATGGAAAGCACAAAAAAGTATTAGTAGTAGGTGCCGATAAAATGTCGGCCATGATAGATTATCAGGATCGTGCTACCTGCATTATTTTTGGCGATGGCGCGGGTTGTGCCCTGCTTGAGCCAAATACTGATGGTTATGGTTTGATCGATTCTGTATTAAAAAGTGATGGCGCCGGTATCCCTTACCTGCACCAAAAAGCAGGCGGATCAATAAAACCTGCCAGCCACGAAACTGTTGATGCCCGCGAACACTTTGCTTACCAGGAAGGTCAGGCAGTATTCAAATTCGCGGTTACCAATATGGCCGATGTTGCCGCCGAAGTAATGGAACGCAATAACCTTGTAGCTGATGACATCGCCTGGTTAGTGCCCCACCAAGCCAACAAACGTATTATTGATGCAACCGCTAACCGTACCGGCGTAACTCCCGATAAGGTGATCATAAATATTGAAAAATACGGTAATACAACCAATGCAACCATTCCTTTATGTTTATGGGAGTGGGAAAATAAATTTAAAAAAGGCGATAACCTGTTATTCGCTGCCTTTGGCGGTGGCTTTACCTGGGGTTCCTTATTATTAAAATGGGCTTATGATTCATAGTTTCTGAGATGTGCAGATGCGTGTATATGCAGATGTGCAAATTGAAACTGAAAAATAAACTTTATTGAAAATCTTTTGTTTATTTGTTTGTACTAACTCACTAACTTAATTAAATCTAACTAATTAAAAATCTGCACATTTGCATATCCGCACATTTGCACATTAATAAAACTAAAACCAATTCAATTCCTCAGCATGGATATTAAACAAATACAAGACCTAATTCGCTTTGTTGCCAAATCAGGAGTAAACGAAGTTGCTATTGAGCAGAATGAGTTTAAAATAACCATCAAAACAAACCAGGCGCCAACTTATGTTAACGCGACTGTACCTGTTGGCCAACCTTTGGCTGTTGCTGCCGCGCCCGCACCTGTTGATCCTATTGCTCATGTTGCTGCTCCTGCGCCTGTTGCCGTTGATGATTCCTCAAAATACATAACCGTTAAATCACCAATGATCGGTACTTTTTACCGCTCATCAAGCCCTGATAAACCAATGCTGGTTAATGTTGGCGATGAGATAAGCACTGGAAGTGTATTATGTATCATCGAAGCGATGAAATTATTTAACGAGATCGAATCTGAAGTATCAGGTCGTATTGTTAAAATATTGGTTGATAACGCATCGCCTGTTGAGTACGACCAGCCATTATTTTTGGTTGAGCCTAAATAATATTAATAATAGGTGCACTACACCTATTGTTGACAATTAATTTCATTAGTTCTTAAACACAAAAACTGTGACGTCAATTACAATCGGTGAAGGCAATAAAGATCATACTATGTTTAAAAAAATATTAATAGCTAACCGTGGTGAAATTGCCCTGCGTATTATTCGTACCTGCAAAGAGATGGGCATTAAAACCGTAGCTGTTTATTCTACTGCCGACCGCGATAGCCTGCACGTACGTTTTGCCGATGAGGCAGTATGTATTGGCCCGCCGCCAAGCCGCGATTCTTACTTAAATATCCCGAATATCATTTCAGCCGCTGAATTAACCAATGCCGATGCGATCCATCCTGGCTATGGTTTCTTGTCTGAAAATGCTAAATTCTCCGCTATTTGTGCCGAATACGGCATCAAATTTATAGGCGCTACCGCTGCGCAGATCAACTCCATGGGCGATAAAGCTTCGGCTAAGGAAACTATGGAAAAAGCTGGTGTACCTATAGTACCAGGCTCCAAAGGATTGTTGCAAAGCGTAAAAGAAGGTATTGCTATCGCCAAAAAAATAGGCTATCCCGTAATATTAAAGGCAACTGCCGGTGGTGGTGGCCGTGGTATGCGTATTGTTTGGAAAGATGAAGAGTTTGAAGGTGCCTGGGATTCAGCCAAAGCAGAATCAGGCGCCGCTTTCGGAAACGATGGCATGTACCTGGAAAAATATGTTCAGGATCCGCGCCACATCGAGATCCAGGTAGTAGGCGACCAGTATGGCAAAGTTTGCCATTTATCGGAGCGCGATTGCTCTATCCAGCGCCGTCACCAAAAATTGGTTGAGGAATCCCCTTCGCCATTCATGACCGAAAAACTCCGTAAAAAAATGGGCGAGGCTGCCATCAAAGGCGCTAAAGCTGTTAAATACGAAGGAGCAGGTACCGTTGAGTTTTTGGTTGATAAGGATCGCAACTTCTATTTTATGGAGATGAACACCCGTATACAGGTAGAGCATCCCGTAACGGAAGAAGTAATCAACTTCGATCTGATAAAAGAACAAATAAAGGTTGCCGCAGGCATACCGATATCAGGCAAAAATTACGAGCCAACTATGCATGCCATAGAGTGCCGTATCAACGCCGAAGATCCATTTAATAATTTCCGCCCGTCACCAGGAAAGATCACTAATTTCCATTCACCTGGTGGTCACGGTGTGCGTATTGATACTCATGTGTATAGTGGTTACGTTATCCCACCTAACTACGATTCCATGATAGCTAAGGTAATCTGCGTAGCTCAAACACGCGAAGAAGCCCTGAGCACCATGGAGCGCGCATTAAGCGAATTTGTGATCGAGGGTGTAAAAACTACCATTCCTTTTCACCTGAAATTACTACAGGACCCTAACTTCCGTGCCGGTAACTTCACTACCAAATTCATGGAAACTTTTGAATATTCAGAATAATTAAAACTGAGGCGATAAGTTAAAACGTAAATAGCGTTTAACGTTTACTACAAGGTATTCAAAAAATCAGATGAGCGAGAAAAATATAGTGCAAGCAATAAAGGATAAAGGAAAGACATTGGAATCCGAAATGTCTTTCTTCGACCATCTGGAAGCACTAAGATGGCACCTGATGCGCGCAGCAATTGGCGTAGTTGTTTGTACAGGTTTCGCTTGGTATTATTCCGATTTTATATTCAAGAAAATCGTCATGGCCCCGTTCTATGGTGATTTCTGGACTTATCGTATGATGTGTAAGTTTGGTGATGGGTTTTGCATCACCCACATTAACGGTACCATTATCAATACAGAGATGGCCGGCCAGTTTATGCTGAAGCTGAACTCATCAATACTAATGGGTGTTATAGCAGCTGTTCCTTACATTTTATGGGAGATATGGCGTTTTATAAAACCAGCTTTGTTGGATAAAGAGCGCAAAGCTGCCAGCGGTTTTGTGTTTTACGCTTCAATACTTTTTATTATCGGTATTTTATTCGGCTATTATGTTATCGCGCCAGAGTCGATCTCATTTTTAGCCGGCTATACTGTAAGTGATACCATTAAAAATCAGTTCACCGTTAGTTCATACCTATCTATGGTGGCTACAATTACCTTAATTATAGGTATTGTGTTCGAGCTTCCTATCTTAATTTATATCTTGGCTTCAATCGGCATATTAACCGGTACATTCATGCGTAAAACACGCAGGTACTCGGTTGTTATATTGCTGATCGTTGGTGCGATCATATCTCCATCTCCGGATTTTTTAACTACCATGATCGCCACTGTGCCATTGTTTGCTTTGTATGAAGTAGGTATAGTAGTTGCCTCTGTTGTTGAAAAACGCCGCTTGAAAAAGCACGAAGAGATAATGGAATCATAAGCCACTAATTTTCGCAAAATATTTATCTTAGCCCCTTAATCATTGCAAAACCAAAATGAAAGAGGGACTAAGAATTGCCATAGGTGCAGATCACGCCGGATTTGAGTATAAACAAGCTTTAGCGGCGGCATTAACTACCGCTACCGAAATAAGAGATTTTGGCACCTACTCCGGCGATTCTGTTGATTATCCCGACTTTGCCCATCCTGTAGCGCTTGCTGTCGAAAGCGGCGAATACGACTTAGGTATATTGGTTTGCGGCAGCGCAAATGGCGTAGCCATAACCGCCAACAAACACCAGGGCATCCGCGCCGCCATCTGCTGGAATACCGAATTAGCTTCCCTTGCACGCCAGCATAATAACGCGAACATCGTTTGTATCCCGGCCCGGTTTCTTTCTATCTACGAAGCCAATGAAATAGTAAGCACGTTCCTGAACACCGATTTTGAAGGTGGCCGCCATGCCAACCGTGTAAACAAAATGAGCTGTTGATCTCTGTGAAACCCCGGGTAAAAAATATAACCAAACAAAAAAGGCAACTGGATCATCTCCAATTGCCTTTTTCTATATGTCTGTGAAATCACCGCAAAATCGGTGAGATCTAATAATATTATTCTGAATCTACAGACTGTAGTTGTCCTTCAGGTAAATGATGGCGATACTTATCAGTAAAAGGTGATTTGTGCGTAAATGCACCGGCAATAAATACCAACCCACCGATTAAAACTTGCGGCCAAACTACTTTGTTGGAAAAATGGAAGATAAACGGTGACATAAGTAAGAACGAACCGATGATCACATCTAAAAATAAATGCATTTCCATTGGCATTTGTTTAATAAAGCCATGCTTGTTATCGCTGAAAACAGCCATAATAAATTCTATCCATCCAAATAGCAAAGGCAAAAATAAAGCTGCGCCGCCTACTGTATAAAAACCCGGTTGGCCCGAAAACGATACCCATGGGCTACCTAATAATAAAACAACCGCTAACCAGTTGATAACTCCGTAAGTTGATAGTGAAATGAATGGTTTCATTCTGCTTTTTATTTTTATTTGCTAATAACGCTGCTAAATTAATAATTTATAGCGTGAGTTTGTTTTGAAAGTTGAAATTTTATTTCATGTATGTTTTATAATTATCTGCAAAAACAGTCATGTCCGCTTGTATTGGCTTGTTTTTTCCATTAAATAACAATACCGCCCAGCCAAGGGTGTCTAATTTCATTTCGAATATGTTACCAGATGCTGTTTTAAAAGATACCGTACCCATTGATTCCCGTTGAATTTTCTTTGTTTTTACAGAATCCAAATAGGTCAAGGACTCATCCATATAATTCTGATTATCGTCGACAATAGTGTTATAGTCATCTTCTGAATATGTTTTTTTTAATTTGCTGATGGCTTTAACACTTGGGTATATCACAATAGCACAAGGATAATCAATAGTAGTATCGTTCTTCACGTTAACTACGGAATCAACTTTGCGAGTTAATAATGTTGGTTTATGCTGTACTGCGGTTTTATTCGTTTTTGTACTATGCTTACAGGATACAATAAACACGGTTAAAATGATAAAAGATAAACAAGATTTAAAATACATGGTAATAGTAATAAGGCATATAATTAGTTTAATATATCAGCATGAAATCACTTTGCCAACTATCATCATTTAAAATATACTCCTATTCGCCCCACCATCAACCTGTATAGTAGTGCCCGAAACATAGGATGCCTGTTCCGAAGCTAAAAACACCACAACGGCCGCTAATTCCTCTGGCTTCCCAATTCTTCCCAGTGGGATGTTTTTAGCCTTCTCTTTTAATGCTGCTTCCGGGTCAGCGCCTTTTGGTACGGTGTCCTTTATCCTGTCAGTTAGTATTAATCCCGGTGCTATATTGTTTACGGTAATATTGTATGGCCCAAATTCATCAGCCATTAGCTTGGCCATGCCCACAATCCCCATTCGCATACTGGTTGATAACACCGAATTAGCCAACACCGACTTCACCGATCCACTCACAATATTAATAATACGCCCACTGCCCGATTCTTTCAAATAAGGCAGCACTAACCTGCTCATATGCGCTACGCTCAATAAATTTAATTCAAAAGCCTTTTGCCAGGCGCTTTCATCAAAGTTTTCAAACTTATCAAATGGTGGGCCACCAGCATTGTTCAATAAAATATCTATCCGCCCAAAAGCAGCCGCGGCCTTTTTAACAAAAGCTTTAATATCCTCACTCTTGCTCACGTCAATCGGGATGGCCACTACCTCGTTTCCGGTTTGTTGTTTTATTTCCTCCGCGGTTTTGTTTAACGCCGTTTCGTCGCGCGAGCCAATAATAACCTTTGCGCCCTCGGCGGATAGCATGGTGGCTATCGCCCTGCCTAAACCTTTACTGGCGGCCAATACAATTGCTACTTTGTTGGTGAGTTTTAAGTCCATTTTTTTATTTAGAATCAAGAGTAAAGATACAAGAACCAAGATGCATCCGATTTTGTTCGATTAATAAAATATAAGCTTGCGAAGTTCGTCATGACTCCTGAATCTTGGCTCTTGATTCTAAATTTTAACTAAATTTGTTTCAATGATTAAAAAACTGATCCTCAGCTTTGGTTATGCATTTAAAGGTTTAGCGTACGCCACTAAAAGCCAGCTCAACTTCAGGATACATTTATTCGCGTCAGTTATAGCCATCGCTTTAGGCTTTGCCCTAAACATAACAACAGGCGAATGGCTTTGGATAGCCCTCAGCATAGCTATCGTTTTATTAACTGAGCTCACCAATACTGGTATTGAAACACTAACCGACCTGGTATCTCCCGATTATAACGAAAAAGCAGGGCATGTAAAGGATATCTGTGCCGGGGCGGTAGTGGTAGCCGCAACATTCGCATTGATTACGGGTATCGTTATATTTCTACCCAAAATAATTCTCGTTTTTCATCATGCTGCATAAAACGCGGGCAATCGTATTCAAAACCACAGATTATGGGGAAAGCAGCGTCATCGTACAGCTTTTTACCGAAAAATTTGGTTTGCAGTCCTACATTATTAATGGTGTAAAAAAGCCCCGCGCCAAAATAACCGGCAATATGCTGCAGCCACTGCATCTGCTGGATGTGGTAGTCTATCATAAAAATAACAACAGCATACAGCGTATTTCTGAGTTAAAGAACTCACCGGTATTATTGTCACTTCCTTATGATGTTATAAAAAGCTGCATCGCTATATTCCTGAACGAAGTGCTGTACAAAGCCGTAAAGCAGCAAGGCACTGATGAAAGTTTGTTTGAATTTGTTTTTAGTTCGATAGAATGGCTGGATCATCAGCAGGAAGGACTTGCTAACTTTCACTTGTTATTTTTAATCCGGCTTACGCGATACCTTGGTTTTTATCCGGATACTACTTTTGCATCAAACGCCGAATATTTTGACATGAAGAACGGCGTATTTACACGTTACAAGCCTGATAGCTTCTCCTATTTATCGCCGCCGCATACGCGTAATTTTTATAATTTATTGGAATGCAGCTTTGAGAATACCACACAATTAAAATTAACTAATGACGAGCGCCGCTACTTGCTGAATAAGTTGTTAGAATACTATGCTATGCATATTGAAAGCTTCGGGAATGTCCGTTCCCAGGCCGTGCTTGAAGAGATTTTGAGCTGATCCCGAATTTTGGGCAAAAAAAAAGAGAAAGCTTTCAGGCTATCTCTTTTTTTCATTTTAACTGACCTCATTATTATATCATAAAGAACAAGCTTGTTAGACCGATAATAACAATAGCACAAATATATAATTTGAAACAATACCTGTATAATTTTTTTACATTTTTTAACAAAAAAGTCCATAAAAAACCACAAAATAAGCCAGTTTTTGGGTATAAGTCACTCAAAAAAATATAATATTTATCACTATTTAATCCAATAAAGGGCTATTTTTATTAAAAATGACCGAAAATGACCTTTATCATTATAAAAATTGAAAAAATGCATTTTTTTTTGATTGTTTATGGCAAAAAAGTGTTCAAAATAAATTTTTTGTCAGCTAGGTTAATATTTGCTTCCGGTTTGTTAAAACCAGCAACTGTCATAATAACCAATACCTGCTGTTAAGCCAGTTATATTAACTAACTTAGAAAAACCCCATAATTGTAGTTTAAAAACCCTCTCCACTTAGGCATTGCCATTAATCTGCTACGGTAATATTTAAGCTTTATGCTAATTGAAAATCATGAGTAAAGACAAAAAGAATATGCCCAATCCGGTAGGAAAAAAAGGGCCATCCGACTACCAGTCAGGCAAAACCTCGACGACTAAAATTGAAACTGCACCCCCGACAAAAAAGAAAAAATAATGATAAACGAAACGATTGAACGCAAAGCGAAGATGTATGTATACGATTTGAACAACTGCGCAACTGAAAATGGATTTAAACCCGATGAAACCTGGGAGTTTAGCCTGGCAACTGATCTGGAAAAGATAGCTATTGAAAAGAAATATTTCCCAACTATATCTGCCAAGGTATTGCCTGAATTTTTATCAGAGTTATTTCATCAGGTTAAATCAAAGTTGGTACACGTAAAATACAATGCCGAAAGAGCGGGTACTCACAATGTAACCGAAAGCGGCTTACAATATTTAATTGCTTATAACCCAAACAGGTTAAGGCACTAAACAATACTGTTAGGTGGTTGTGGATGAGGTAGCTCGCCACAATTTCCACCACGGCAGCCATGGCGCATCATGATGCTCATAGTGGTAGCCGAAAAAATAACAGGAAAAAAATGCCAGCACATGGTTCTTAGCCTGGCTGCGCGATTGGTGCTTATTATCATGTTCGCCCTTGTGGGGTAGGTATGTGCCAAAATAAAATAACTGCAATGTGCTTAATAACGATGGCATCACCCAAAATAGCAGCAAATTAGCCTGCGGGATCCAAAGCTTTAATACATTAAACAACACCGCCATCACCACTATTTGCCAAACCGACAAATAATTGCGGATGAATCGCACATACCATTGCACAAAATTTCCATCATGATAATCCGGATCTTCTGCAGTATGCACATGGTTATGATGCTGGTGGTGCTTAGCATATAACTTAGGGTACCAAAATGATGCGTAAAGCAAGGTGCAAGTATATCCTACTAAATTATTCAATGTTTTGTTGGGTGACACCGTGCCGTGCATGGCATCGTGCGCGGTAATGAATAAACCGGTATACAAATGCATCTGCACCAAAATAAAAAGGTAAAGCAATGGGTTGGCGAAATTAACCCGCCACTGCATAAGCAGAATGATAGATGTCGTCCAGCTTCCCAGCACTATTGAGGCAATTAATAAACCAATGTTAGATGGTGATTTTTGCATAATGACAGGATAGCAATAAGTATGCTACAAAAACACCTAAAATGCTTCCAGTGCGGCCTTAACGTCTTGCATTAGCCACATAGGGGTTGATGTAGCGCCAGCTATACCTACACTATCTCCGGGAGTAAACAAATTGACATCTAGTTCGCTGGATGATGAGATAAAATATGTTTTAGGATTATTCCTTAAGCATACTTCATAAAGTACCTTGCCATTTGACGATTTGCGGCCCGATACAAATACAACCTTATCAAACTTTTTGGCAAACTTAGGCAGGTCCTTATCGCGGTTACTTACCTGGCGACAAATAGTATCATTAGCCTTCAAATTATAGCCACGGGCAAGCAATTCATCCTTTACACCATAAAACTTGTCCATGCTTTTGGTGGTCTGGCTGTAAAGCGTGATGTTATGCGGAAGTTCAACATTATCCAGCTCAGCAATATCCTGAAAAACTAAAGCCTCATTGTTGGTTTGCCCTTCCAAACCGATAACTTCGGCGTGGCCATGCTTGCCGAATATTAATATCTTTTCGTTTTGATCGAAGGAAGATTTTATCCGGTTTTGTAATTTCAACACCACCGGGCAGGATGCGTCAATTAAGGTGATATTATTCTCCAACGCTGTACGATAGGTGTCAGGTGCTTCACCATGTGCGCGGATGAGTACTTTTTCGTTACGCAAGTCTTTCAGCGCATCATGCTCAATAATACGCAGTCCTTTGGCTTTTAAGCGTTCAACCTCCTCGTCATTATGTACAATATCACCCAGGCAATACAGGTAGCCTTCTTCTTCCAATATTTCTTCCGCCATATCAATGGCGTAAACCACGCCAAAGCAAAAGCCGGAATCCTGGTCGATAGTTACCTGTAAATTATATGCTCCCATTATTGTACAAAATTACATTAAAAAAAATCAATTGGTATAATGCTTTAAAGGCAATGACAATTATTAAATCAACAGTAGCATCAAAAAAAACACAAACTGCACTAACAAAAATACCGGTGCAACAACACCTTGCTTTTTAAAACCAGCCTTCTCAAAAACAAAAAGCATTACGCCGCTCATCAAAAACCAGTCGAGATAATTTTTAAGCGGGACAGTATTATCGCTCCAATGCCAGTAATCAAAGTGTTGCGCTACAGGTTCAATGATCAAATCCAGCAGCACTAAAATAATAGCGCCAACAATTACCCTTATTAATGTACTCCTGATCCTTGTGCGCTGCATTAATACACCTGCCGAGTAGATCAGCAGAAACCAATTCACACCAATAATTAAAGGGATTTCATCTGCTTTAACGCCTAAAGTTTGCCCGTAGCTATAATTACCGAAAATCCAACCCCTATGCACACCTATCCACTCCAAAATAATACTGCTCACAAATATAAGCAGGGCAAATAAAATAAATTTCCCCTCCGTTGGGCGGTGGCTGCAAACAATCACTATTAGCATCAGTAATATATGCCAGGGCACTATCTGTAAAAAAAGCGGGCGCATGGTTGGAACCGCGAAACCAATTAGCCCAACTACATGGAATATTATAATAACCAAAATAAGCAGGGCTTGCTCCCTTCGGGTAGATTCGTGAGGGTTTAGTTTCAAACCTGGCGACCTTTCCACACCGTTGTTTTGGTTAGATGTTTCTGTATCGCCATAAAAGCAATAATAGTTAGGTTGATCATTTGCAGCGGATGTAGCAACACGTTTAGCCAGGCATTTTGGCTTGCGGATAATGATATCATAATACGGGTAAGTATAATTAAGCCGATCATAAACACGATCAGTTGTAAATTAAGGGTCATCATAACAATCATCGGCCCGCCAATAATAATAACCAGGTAAATGAGCAACGTTATAATGCTATAATTAAACCCCGCCAAAAAATTCTTACTGAAACCATTCACCGCCTCGGTATAACTTTTGTACATGCGGCAGCTGATCATGCCATTAGCCAGTAAGGCCTCGCCATTATAGCCTGACGATTTTACGATACGCATAATTTCCACATCCTCAACCACCCGGTCCTTAACTTGTTTGTGCCATTCGTTTTTTCGGTATATCGCCGCATCAAACAGCATAAATTGCCCGCTTGCTGCTGCGACGGTGCTGTTTTTAACCAGGTAAACCAGCCTAAGCGGTAACAGGTTCAATAAAATATAATGCATTAACGGCACAACTGCTTTTTCGCCAAACGTGTCCATTTGCTGGTTGGTAAACAGGCTCAGCAAACCAAGGTTATATAGCCGCATACGATGAACAGCGCTGTTTAATAAGCTATCATTAACTTTTTCATCAGCATCTAAAAATAAAAAATAATCTCCTTTTGCCTCTTTAGCAAGCTGATAGCAGGCATAATTTTTACCCAGCCAGTCATGCGGTAGTTTTTTACCTTTCATTACCCTGAATTGGTGATGCTTTGACGCGAACACTTCACAGATATTGTAAGTATTGTCATCCGAACCATCATCTAAAATGATTACCTCGTATTCGGTATAATCCTGATCATAGATGGATTCCAACAGCGCTAAAATATTATCCTGTTCGTTACGTACCGGTATTAAAACAGATACCAATTGCCTATACGGGCTTTTAATATGCGGCAATTTTGGGTTCGATATAAAATTGAACAGCGTAACCGTAAACCGCAATACAATAAAAATGAATGTTATAAAAATGGCTATGATCACTGTTCAATATCTATTTCGGTTTGCAGCAGCTTTGACGCGGTGTAATGTTGCTGGTAGGCCTGTTGTAAATCATTAATGGTTTTATCGGCATAATTTACAGTTTCTTGTTTTAAATTAACGGTCGCGGTGGGTTTTTTGTGTTTAAAGTACTGAACAAATGTAGCTGCAAACACCAGTTGCACATTCGGATTTGTTTTTTGGATGATGTTTAACACCCCCCTCTTAAAATGCACTTGCTCCACAAAGTTGGGGTACAATTTGCCTTGCGGAAACATCAACACTAAATTACCGGGATCATTTAATAACCCCGCGGCATAGTTTAATGATTCAATTACATCTCTTGGCTTTTTGCCCACCGAAAACGCACCGCCGTATTTTAAAAAACGATCCTTGCGCATAGTCTCCTCCAAAACCATTACATATGCCTTTTTTTTAAACAGGCGTTCATTCACACAAAATATGATCAGCGAATCCCAAAAACTAAAGTGGTTGGCTATTAAAAGGATGGGTTTTGAAGCATCAAGACTAATTTCGTCAAAAATTATTTTATCAAAATGCCTTCTAGCTATCCGTTTCACATACCATTTAAAAAACCAAAATAGGATGCCGTTTTGCTTTGGATAGATCATAACCGATTATAAATGAATATGATCCGCGATTGTTTTCGTAGCCCCGGTATTTTCCTTTACATAATCCCTCACTACTTGGCAAACCGTATTATAGCGCTGTATATCTTCTGTAATATAAGCTACTGTAGCTTTTAGTTCGGGTTCGTCATTAATACAATAGCCGCCTTTAATGCTGATCAGATCCTTAGCCTCCTTAAATTTATCATACTTTGGCCCGAATATCACCGGCAAACCAAAAGCCGCCGCCTCCAATGTGTTATGTATCCCCACGCCAAAGCCTCCGCCAATAAAAGCCACATCGGCATATTGATATAATGATGATAGCATTCCTATATTATCAATGATGAGTGTTTGATAATTATTAAGCGATAATTGGTTATCCGCGATCCGCGAATACCTGATCACTGAATTTAAGGGCAGTAAATCAATCAGTTTTGCAATTTTTTCCTCGCCAATTTCATGCGGCGCGAAAATGAATTTCCAATCCGCGTAGTCTTTTACCAATGCAGCTACTAACGCCTCATCCTCAGGCCAGGTACTGCCGGCTATAAATAGTTTATGGTCGTTTTTAAATTGATCGATTAGGGGCAGCTCGGTAGGGTGCTGTGCGTTCGCCCAAACCCTGTCGAAACGGGTATCGCCACTGACCTCCACGTTACTTACGCCAACGGCTTGCAGCAATTCCTTAGAGGCTGTATCCTGCACAAAAAAGTAAGTTACAAAGCCAAGCATCCTGCGATGCAAACCACCATACCATTTAAAAAACACCTGCCCAGACCTGAATATCCCTGAAATAACATATAGCGGTACCTGTTTTTTATGCAGCTGATTAAAATAATGATACCAATACTCATATTTAGTAAATACAGCTACAGACGGATTTATGACTTCTATAAATGCACGGGCATTGGCTGCGGTATCAAGTGGTAAATAGTAAACCGCATCTGCCAGGGGCGTATTCTTCCTGATCTCATAACCCGATGGTGAAAAGAACGTTACCACTATCTTTGTTTCAGGCTGATGTTTTCTTACATGTTCCAGCAAAGACCTGCCCTGCTCAAACTCGCCTAACGAGGCAAAGTGAAACCAGGTGCTTTTTTCAAACTTTTTGTAAGCAATGTTGTTGCGCCCTGTGAGCCAAAGCTTGGCTTTCTTATTGAAAAAAGAGGCAACATATATAGCGCAGAAATATAAATTGATACCTATATTATATATTAGCAGCATTATTTTGATTTGATTATCTTCGTCGCTATAAAAGTATAACATTATTACAATACATCTTTATGAAAATAGCTGTTGTAGGAACAGGTTACGTTGGGCTGGTTACAGGTACTTGTTTAGCAGAAACAGGCAACCAGGTAACTTGTGTTGATATTAACGAACAAAAAGTTAAAATGATGAAAGAAGGCCAGCTGCCGATTTATGAGCCAGGGCTTGAAATTCTTTTCCATCGTAATATATCCGAAAACAGGCTGCAGTTTACCACAAACCTGGCCGATGCGATAGCTGACGCTAAGATCATTTTCCTGGCTTTGCCAACCCCTCCGGGTGGAGATGGCTCTGCCGACTTAAGTTATGTATTAGGCGCGGCTAAGGATATTGCTAAACTGGTTAAGGATTATAAAGTTATCGTAACCAAATCAACCGTACCGGTTGGCACTGCCGATAAAGTTAAAGCGGTTTTAAATGAAAACACAACTGTTGAATGCGCGGTAGTATCAAATCCTGAATTTTTACGCGAAGGGGTTGCCGTTGAAGATTTCATGAAACCCGACCGCGTAGTAGTTGGTACTATGGACGAACGCGCACGTAAATTAATGGCGGAACTTTACGCGCCTTATGTACGCCAGGGCAACCCGGTTATTTTTATGGACGAGCGTTCTTCGGAACTTACTAAATATGCTGCCAACTCTTTCCTGGCTACCAAAATATCGTTTATGAACGAGGTTGCCAACCTGTGCGAACTGGTTGGTGCCGATGTGGATATGGTAAGACGCGGTATTGGTGCCGATGAGCGCATTGGCAAGCGTTTCTTATTCTCGGGTATTGGTTATGGCGGCAGTTGCTTCCCTAAGGATGTGCAAGCGCTGGCAAAATCAGCCGAAGAAAAAAAGTACGATTTCAAGATCCTGAACGCCGTAATGGATGTTAACGAGATCCAGAAAAAAATACTGGTTGAAAAACTAAGGGATTATTATAAAGATGGTTTAAAAGGAAAAAAATTCGCGCTTTGGGGTCTGGCCTTTAAACCGGAAACAGATGATATACGTGAAGCCCCTGCTTTGTACATCATTGATGAATTGTTAAAAGATGGCGCCGAAGTGATTGCTTTTGACCCTGAAGGTATGCCAAACGTTAAAAAAATATTAGGCGATAAAATTAGCTATGCAACCAACCGTTACGATGCGCTTGATGGTGCAGATGCGTTATTGATCATCACTGAATGGTCTGTTTTCCGTACCCCGGATTTCGAATTCATGAAAGAAAAATTAAAAGCACCGGTTATTTTTGACGGTCGTAACTTGTACGATTTGGACAGGGTAAAAGAATGTGGGTTTTATTATAACAGTATAGGCAGAAAAGTAGTTAGCTAAATGGCACGTAAAACAATATTAATTACCGGTGCGGCCGGCTTTTTAGGCTCGCATTTATGCGATAGGTTTATAAAGGAAGACTATAAAGTAATCGCGATGGATAACCTGATAACAGGCGACCTGCGTAATATTGAGCACCTTTTCAAACTGGAAAATTTCGAGTTTTATAACCACGATGTTTCCAAATTTGTATACGTACCCGGTGAGTTGGATTATATATTGCATTTCGCGTCGCCTGCAAGCCCTATTGACTATCTGAAAATCCCAATCCAAACTTTAAAAGTTGGTTCATTAGGTACTCACAACCTGTTGGGTTTGGCCCGTGCTAAAAATGCACGTATGCTGATTGCTTCAACATCCGAAGTTTATGGTGACCCGAATGTAAACCCACAACCTGAAGAATACTGGGGCAACGTAAACCCTGTTGGCCCGCGCGGGGTATATGACGAGGCTAAACGTTTCCAGGAGGCTATCACCATGGCTTACCATACCTTCCATGGTTTAGAAACCCGCATCGTACGTATTTTCAATACTTATGGTCCTCGGATGCGCCTAAATGACGGGCGTGTGTTGCCAGCTTTCATTGGCCAGGCTTTGCGTGGCGAGCCGTTAACCATGTTTGGTGATGGCTCGCAAACCCGTTCATTTTGTTATGTAGATGACCTGATAGAAGGTATCTACCGTTTGTTGCATAGCGACTACGCGCAGCCAATGAACATTGGTAACCCTGATGAGATCACCATTAAGCAATTTGGCGATGAGATCATCAAATTAACCGGTACCGACCAGGAAATGATAAGCTTGCCTTTACCTACGGATGACCCCAAACAACGCCGCCCGGATATTACCAAGGCAAGGGCCATTTTAGGCTGGGAGCCAAAAGTATCGCGCAGCGAAGGTTTAAAAATTACCTATGAGTACTTTAAATCATTGCCTGAAAAGGAAATTCTGCATAAAGACTTTACCTATTATAACAAATAATGGCTAAAATATTAGTTACCGGCGGGCTTGGATTTATCGGCTCACATACCGTTGTAGAGCTTGTAAATTCGGGCTACGAGCCAGTTATCATTGATAACTTGTCTAATTCTGATATTAAAATATTAGATCAGCTTACTAAGATTATCGGCTACAAACCATCCTTTTATCAGCTTGATCTTCGC
Source organism: Mucilaginibacter tundrae (assembly GCF_013408825.1). Taxonomy (GTDB): domain Bacteria; phylum Bacteroidota; class Bacteroidia; order Sphingobacteriales; family Sphingobacteriaceae; genus Mucilaginibacter. The sequence goes on along the minus strand of NZ_JACCBZ010000001.1, from coordinate 550,425 downwards.
GATGAAATAGCAATAAAGGAATTAGCTGAAAAAGAGTCTGATGTTACCGGTATTATCCATTTCGCTGCTTATAAAGCTGTTGGGGAATCTGTTCGTGAGCCGTTAAAATACTATCGTAACAATTTTTCGTCAATGCTTAATTTGTTGGAAGCCTATTATGGCAAACCGCTGAATTTTGTGTTTTCATCAAGCTGCACTGTTTACGGCCAGCCCGATGAATTGCCTGTTACCGAAAATGCACCCGTAAAAGCGGCGCAATCGCCCTACGGCAATACTAAACAGGTTGCTGAAGAGATTTTGAAAGACATGATCGCATCGGGCAGTAACTATAAGGTAGTTGCATTGCGCTATTTTAACCCGGTTGGGGCGCATGAGTCCGCTTTAATTGGCGAGTTGCCAATTGGTGTACCGCAAAACTTAGTGCCATTCATCACGCAAACAGCCATAGGCAAGCGCGAAAAAATTACGGTATTCGGCAATGATTACAATACACCTGACGGCAGTTGCGTTAGGGATTACATTCATGTAGTTGATCTGGCTAAAGCACATGTTGCCGCGTTAAAATTAATGGAACAGCCTGATTTTGCCGGGTACGATGTATTTAACATTGGCACAGGGCAGGGGACTACTGTATTACAGATCATCAACGCGTTTGAAAGCGCTACGGGTGTTAAGTTGAATTATAGCATCGGCCCCCGCCGTGAAGGTGATGTAGAGCAGGTTTGGGGCGATGTAACCAAATCAACAAAAAAATTAGGTTGGGCGGCAACATTAGGTATAGGCGATATGATGCAGTCTGCCTGGGAATGGGAAAAATATATAAACCAAAACCCATTAAACTAATTAATGGTTGTAATGGTATAAAGTATAAGCAGCATGTTTGGGTTATTTAAAAAGAAGAACAGTAATAAAAAGGAAGTAACTTTTAATTACGAATCGATTGCTGTAGATATGCACTCCCATGTTTTGCCAGGGATTGATGATGGCGCGCAAAATGTAGAGGACTCAGTTATCCTTGTAAGAAAGATGATGGCTGTGGGTATCAAAAAAATTATCGCTACCCCGCACATCATGGTCGATTTTTACCGCAACAACGCCCAAACAATCGGTAACGCCCTCGAAATACTTAAAGCTGAGCTGAAAAAGCAACAAATTGATATTGAAATTGAGGCGGCCGCCGAACATTACTTCGACGAAACGTTTGAGCCCCGCATCGATAAGAAAGAGTTGATGGTATTTGGCGATAACCACGTGCTTTTTGAATTCTCGTTTATAAACCTGCCGCCAAACTATTTACAGGTAATACAAAAGTTGGTTACCCTGGGTTATAAACCAATTTTAGCCCACCCCGAGCGGTACCCATATTTAACTATGGATCAATATAAAATGATGCACTCATGGGGATGCGATTTTCAATTAAACACCATATCGCTGACCGGCTATTATGGCAAAGAAGCAAAAGTAACTGCTGAAAGTCTGATCGATAATCAACTCATCGATTACATCTCAAGCGATATGCACCATTTAAAACATGCCGCTGCATTTCATGACGCGTTAAGAACCGCTTATGTAGAAAAGTTGCTTTTTGAATACCCTTTGAAGAATATAATGCTGTTAAAGAAGTCGGGTAGTTAGAGCCGGTAGTCAGAGCGAAACGTTTTCACCTTGTCATTCTGAATGTAATGAAGAATCTTCTTCACCCTGTATGCGAACTTTGCAATTGAAGAAGATTCTTCGCAATGCTCAGAACGACAAATCTTTTTTATCGAAATCCAAATTCTTGATTCCTGGTTCTGTCCTCTTAAATCTTTTTATTCGTATCTCAACGATTCAACCGGATCTAATCTCGATGCTTTATTGGCCGGATAAAATCCCGACAACAACCCTATACCTGTGCATACTACTAAAGCAATTCCTATCCACAAATAAGGCACTACAAAACTTCCCTGAGTTAGTATAATTACCACGTTGCCGATCAACATCCCTAAAAATATCCCCAAGACACCACCGATCAGGCATATTACTATTGCCTCAATTAAAAATTGTTTACGAATGATGGATGGTGTAGCGCCTATGGCTTTTCGCAAGCCTATTTCTCGTGTGCGTTCTGTAACCGATACCAACATAATATTCATTAATGCAATAGCGGCGCCAACAAGGGTAATAACGCCAATGGCAACGCCACCCGCGGTAATGCCATCTAACTGGCCAGCCAATTGTTTCTGAATAGAATCACTCCGCTGGATATTAAAATTATCTTCCTTGCCGATATGCAGGTCGCGTACATTTCTGAATAATGATGTGGCTTCGCCAATGGTAGCATCCAACGCTTCCGGACTGGTAACCATCACCGTAACGTTAAAAGTAGGGTTGCTAATCGTATCAATTTGCTTAGCCTTTAAAACGGGTATCACGCAAAATTTATCGCCCGCGCCCATGCTCGATCCTTTTTTCTCAAAAACACCCACAACCTTAAAACGGTTGTTACCTATTAATATCGATTTATTAACCGGATCGTCCTTTTTAAAAAGCTTGTCTTTTATCTCATCGCCAATAACTACTACGTTTTCCCCATGCAGTAATTCATCCGAAGAGAAAAAACGGCCATAAGCCATTTTATGTCCTGTAGTTTGCATGTAACCATCGGTAGTGCCAGCTACCGATATGTTTGGGTTGGTTTTAACACTGCCGTATTTTACAATGCCCGTGCCCGTTACATTCAGGTTAATGGTAACAACGGTTGGGAGGCTAAACTTTTGTTTAAAGCTTACGGCCTGCTCATAACTTATCGGCGGATAAACCTTCCGGTGCCCGCCGTTGCCGAAACCCAGGTCGGCGGTATTCGCTATGGTGAAGGAATTTGCGCCTAAACCGGCAAAAGCACTGTTGGTTTGCTGCCGGATGCCATCTATCGCCGTTAAAATACCCACTAATGCCATTATACCGATAGCAATAATGAGCGCGGTAAGCGACGTGCGCAACCTGTTCCCCTTTATGGAGGTTAGGGCTATGGCTAAATTTTCTTTATACGTGGTTTTTACCGGCATGCTATAAGCTATGGTTGCCTGTATAAGACTTTGACTTGTGCAGGTTTGTTACAGGCTGTAAGATATTAATTATTAGTGACAAGCCAATGTCTGAACTCGAATTTTTAGAATTAGGGGGAATTTTTAGAATTCTGCTAATTTCTCTAATTCTAAAAATTTAGGTTCAGACAATATTTGCGCTTTAATTTCAATATTCCATATAATTTTTTAAGGTTAAAATTCGTATTTTTGCAACCTCTAAAATTTAGGTGTAAAAAATTGAAATACAAGGAATATAAGCAGTTAAATCTATCGGATACCGGTAAGGAAGTATTGGAGTTCTGGAAAAAGCAAAATATCTTTGAAAAAAGTATTAGCAGCCGCCCGGCTAACAACCCTTATACTTTTTACGAAGGTCCGCCGAGCGCTAATGGTATGCCTGGCATCCACCACGTAATGGCACGTGCCATAAAGGATATTTTTTGCCGTTACAAAACCCTTAAAGGTTACCAGGTAAAACGCAAAGGCGGATGGGATACCCATGGCTTGCCTATCGAATTAGCCGTTGAAAAAGCTTTGGGTATCACCAAGGACGACATCGGCAAAAAGATCTCTATCGAAGATTACAATGCCGCCTGCCGCAAAGAGGTAATGCGCTATACCGATGTTTGGAATGACCTGACCGAAAAAATGGGCTATTGGGTTGACCTGGAAGATCCGTACATCACCTACAAAAACGAATACATCGAGTCGCTTTGGTGGATACTGAAGCAATTTTATAATAAAGGTTATTTATACAAAGGCTACACTGTACAGCCTTATTCGCCAAAATCAGGTACCGGTTTAAGCTCGCATGAGCTGAACCAGCCCGGCACCTACAAAATGGTGAAGGATACCACCATCACCGCCCAATTTAAGGTTAAAAAAGATGCTGATTCGGCATTTTTATTTGATGGTGTAAATACCGATGTGTTCATTTTAGCCTGGACAACCACCCCGTGGACCTTGCCATCAAACTGTGCTTTAGCCGTGGGCGAAAATATTACTTACGTTAAGGTTAGCACTTTCAATCCTTATACCTATGAACCTGTAACGGTTATTTTAGCCAAAGATTTGGTTGGTAAATACTTTAAGGCTGAAGGCGAAAATGCTTCTTTCAGTGATTATGTTGGCGGCGATAAAATCATCCCTTATACCATTGCCTCAACCCTAAAAGGAAAAGACTTGGTGGGCTTACACTATGAGCAATTAATGCCGTATGTGACTAATGCCGATTTAGAGAAAAATGCGTTCCGTGTAATCCCCGCTGATTTCGTTACTACTGAAGATGGTACAGGTATAGTACATACCGCATCTGTTTTTGGGGCGGATGACTTTAGGGCATGTAAGGAAAACAATGTGCCATCGGTAATGGTGAAGGACGAAACCGGTAAGGATGTGCCTTTGGTTGATAAGCAAGGTAAGTTTGTTGATGAGGTTACTGATTACGCTAGTCGTTACGTTAAAGAAGAATATTACAGCGATGAAGAACGTGCAGAACCCGGTTTTAAGGCCACAGATGTACTCATTTCTATCAAACTAAAAACAGAAAATAAAGCGTTCGACGTAAAAAAATATGAGCACAGCTACCCACACTCATGGCGTTCGGACGAGCCGATATTGTATTATCCTTTGGATAGCTGGTTTGTAAAAACCACTGCCGTTAAGGATAAAATGGTGGAGCTTAACAAAACCATCAATTGGAAACCCGAGTCAACAGGTACCGGCCGTTTTGGTAACTGGCTGGAAAATTTGGTGGACTGGAATCTTTCCCGTTCACGTTACTGGGGCACACCATTACCTATCTGGCGTGAATTGGATGGTAACGAAGAAAAATGTATCGGTTCAATCAAAGAATTAGAAGCTGAGATCGCCATATCTAAAGCGGCAGGGTTAATGCCTGAAGCATTTGAGCTGATCGATATGCACCGCCCTTATGTGGATGATGTGATCCTGATGTCGTCAAACGGTAAAGCGATGGTACGCGAGCCTGATTTGATCGACGTTTGGTTTGATAGCGGTGCCATGCCTTACGCGCAATGGCATTTCCCTTTTGAAAACAAAGAAGCGTTTGCTAATGCTTACCCGGCAGATTTCATCGCCGAAGGCGTAGATCAAACCCGCGGCTGGTTCTTTACTTTGCATGCCATCGCGGTATTGTTGAGTGAAGCAAGCGACGAAGTAAAAGCTATTAACGATAAAATAGGTAATAAAGGCATCGCGTTTAAAAACGTAGTATCAAACGGTTTGGTGCTGGATAAAAACGGTAACAAAATGTCTAAACGTTTAGGCAATACCGTTGATCCTTTCGCTACTATCGAACAATATGGCGCTGATGCTGCCCGCTGGTACATGATCAGCAATGCATCGCCGTGGGATAACCTTAAATTTAATTTAGATGGTATTGACGAGGTGCGCCGTAAATTCTTCGGTACGCTGTATAATACCTATAATTTCTTCGCCATGTATGCCAACATTGATGGCTTTAACTACAGCGAAGCGGAAATTAAACTAAGCGACCGCCCGGAAATTGACCAATGGATCATCTCGCTATTAAATACCTTAAGCAAGGAAGTTGATGCTTTCTATGCCGATTTTGAGCCGACCAAAGCTGCCCGTGCTATCCAGGATTTTGTGGATGCGCATTTAAGCAACTGGTACGTGCGTTTAAGTCGCCGCCGTTTTTGGAAATCAGATAACTCGGATGATAAGTTATCGGCATACCAAACACTTTATACTTGTTTAATAACGGTATCTAAATTAATGTCGCCAATCGCGCCATTCTTCGCGGATAGCTTATATAATGATCTAAATAAAGTAAGCGGAAAAGAGACTTTTGAATCAGTGCATTTAGCTGATTTTCCTGCTACCGCGGTTGCATTAGTTAACAAAGAGCTGGAAGAGCGTATGCAAATGGCCCAGGATATTTCTTCCTTAGTGTTATCACTGCGTAAAAAGGTAGGAATTAACGTAAGGCAGCCATTAAGTAAAATATTATTGCCTATATTAGATAAAGGCTTTAAACAACAGGTTGAGCAGGTAAAAGATTTGATTTTATCCGAAACTAACATTAAGGATATAGAGTACATTACCGATGCGGCCGGTTTTATCAAGAAAAAGGTAAAACCAAACTTTAAAGCGCTGGGTGCGAAAGTGGGGAAAGATATGAAAGCTGTAGCCGAAACCATCACAAATTTTGGTCAGGACGAGATCGCTAAGTTAGAAGCCGAAGGCAGTATCTCGATACTTGATACTAAATACTCGATACTCCCTAACGAGGTTGAGATAATCGCCGAAGACGTTCCGGGATGGCAAGTTGCAAATTTAGGAAAACTAACCGTGGCTTTAGATGTTACGATTACCAACGAGCTGAAACAGGAAGGTATATCACGGGAGTTGATCAACCGCATACAGAATCTGCGTAAGGGAAAAGGATTTGAAGTTACCGACAGGATAAATGTAAGGTTAAGCGACCACCCGCTAATTAACGGTGCTGTGAAAAATAATTTAACATATATTTGCGCCGAAATTTTGGCTGATAGCGTATTGCTTGATAACCAGTTAAATGAAGGCGAGAAAACACTGATTGACGAAATTGAAATTTTTATTGCTATAAGTAAAGTATAATGGAAAACGAAACTGTTAAAACCAGATATTCAGACAACGAACTAAAAGAATTTAAAGACCTTTTATTAGATAAACTGCGTATTGCACGCGAAGAATTGAACGCGCTTGCCACATCATTAAGTTCACCTAATGCTAACGGCACTGACGATACCGCTGGTACTTACAAGACCTTAGAGGATGGATCAGCAACATTGGAGAAAGAACAAATAAACCAGTTAGCTGCCCGCCAAAAGAAATTTATTGAGCAATTAGAAGCCGCGGTAGTACGTATTGAAAATAAAACTTATGGCATTTGCCGCGAAACAGGCAAATTGATACCAAAGGAGCGTTTACGCGCTGTGCCACATACTACTCTGAGCATGGAGGCCAAGCTTAAACAATAATGAAGCCGGCGTATTTAAAACCGTTTTTAATTGTTGTTTTTATTGTATTAATCGACCAGATTATCAAAACCTGGGTTCGTACAAACATGTACCTCGGCCAAGATATCCACTTTCTAGGCGACCACGGGATGCTGCACTATACCGAAAATAACGGTATGGCCTTTGGTATGGAGCTAGGCGGCGATTTTGGTAAACTGGTTTTAACCATGTTCCGTATCGCGGCTGTTGTCGCTATCGGATATGGCCTGGTATATTTAATCAAACACAAATATCACCGTGGTTTGATCATGTGCGTAGCGCTTATTTTAGCCGGGGCATTAGGCAATATTGTTGACTCTACCATTTATGGGGTATTATACCAGCATGGTAAGTTGTTTTATGGTCGCGTGGTGGATATGTTTTATTTTCCGTTATTATCAGGTAATTTCCCACAATGGGTGCCAATATGGGGTGGACAAGACTATATATTCTTCCGCCCGGTATTTAATTTCGCCGATTCCGCGATCTCTGTAGGCGTTATTGCCATCCTAATATTCCAAAAGCGCTACTTCAAGCATGAAGTGCCTGAAGTGAGTAGCCCGCATAGTGAAATGGTGGAAGAGTAAATATTTGCTTTTATCAATCCGGCTTTTTCCCTTGTCATTCTGAGGTACGAAGAATCTGTAAACTGTAAACCACTTACAGATTCTTCGTACCTCAGAATGACAAAGTGGGGTATAGGCTACATCACTCCCTCAATCATATACTTCTTCCCATTCACCACAAATTCATCACCAACCTTTTTTCCCATCATCTGCATACAAATAGGTGCTGCCGCCGAAACGGCGAAATAGCTTTCGTTATCAACCACTAAAGTCCCTGCGCTAATGGCGATGTAGAATATGCCGCCGTTAGTGAGCACTAAACTGCCTGTCTCAATAACTTCCGAGCTACCTTTAGTGCTTATTGAATTTAAAGCGACCATCAACTTATTTGCCTCATTTAATTGTATGGTGTTGCGATCCTTTTCCTGCTGCATCATGGCACGGCCGGTTTCATATTTATCACCCGCGCTGCTTTTAGTATCATCGTTTGATGCCTGCTCCGCCGCTTTGAAGGCTTGTTCGGCGGCATCCATACGGCTTTGCACGTAGGCAATGCATTTATTATAAAGTTCTTGTTTTATATTGGACATTTATATGCTGAATATTGATTTGCGAAGGTATCAAAAATAAAAGCCCCCTTGCACTCGCTGCTTGGGGGCTTTCAACCTAAACCTTATCACAATGTATGTAAGAATCACATACTCTTTTATAAACGAAATAATTGTGCTTTTGGATATATGTGCTGTTAAAAAAATTTCAAACTGACAGTTATATGATAATGCTGAGTTAATAACACGCTTGTTTATTATCTAATGGTTTAATTTGATATAATATTTTGTACTTTGGTAAACCAATTTAAGCCTGTGAAACAGCTCAAATTACTATTTATCGCATTTTCATTGTGCTTGCAATTTGTGCAAGGGCAGGCAACACAGCATAATAGATCTGCTGGTCCAAAAAATAACACCGAGATAATTTACCATGTTTTCCAACGCAGTTTTTTTGATAGCAATGGTGATTCACATGGCGACCTGAACGGCATCTATCAAAAAATCAATTACTTGCAGCAACTGGGCGTTACCGCGATTTTGCTAACGCCGTTGTACGAATCCATGTACTACCACAATTATTTCGCTACCGATTTTTATAAGATAGACCGACGCTACGGCACCATGGCCGACTATTTAAGGCTGATAAAAGAACTCCACCGCAGGCACATGAAGTTTTATATGGACATGGAAACCCAATATGTAGCCAGCGATAACATATGGTTCAGGGATTCCTATAAAAAACCTGCATCAAAGTACAGCGATTATATTTTTTATACTGATAAAGGCAATACAAAACCCGTATCAATAGTGGCGGGTATAACGGATTTCACAGGTTATGATGGTGTTACCCGTAAACTGGTAATGGTTAACCTGGATAATAAACAGGTGCAACAATTTAACTATGACCTGTTTAAGTTTTGGATAGATCCAAACCATGATGGTAAGTTTGATGATGGGGTAGATGGATTTCGGTTAGATCATATGATGGATAACCTGGATAATGCCAATCGTCTGCCGCATCTGTTCACAACATTCTGGCGGCCGCTATTAACTAAACTCCGTGCCATCAACCCTAAAATAAAAATTGTAGCCGAGCAGGCGGAGTGGGGTTCATTTGGTATTGATAATTTAAAAGCAGGTAGCGTTGACAGGGTGTTCGCGTTTCGCCTGGCATTTGCTATCCGAAACTTTAACAAAAAAGAACTGATGCTGGTGGCTGATTCAACCTTGCTGCAAACCCCGGCCAATAAACAGCAGGTGGTATTTATCGAAAATCATGATATGCAGCGCTTTGCCGATGCTGTAAAAGGCGATCCCGGTAAATTAAGAGTTGGCTGTGCCTTGAATTTATTAATAGGTGGTGTTCCGTCAATCTACTACGGACAGGAGTTGGGCATGAAAGGCAATAAAGGAAACTTTGGTATGACTGATGGAAATGACATCCCCGACCGGCAGGCATTTGAATGGTACAAGGGCGATGAAGGCCCGGGCATGGCCTACTGGTATAAAAACGGTCCGTGGTGGACGAAGAATAATACCGATATTCCTAATGATGGCATATCGCTGGAAGAAGAAAAAAACGACTCTAAATCCCTTTGGAATTTTTACCGTAAAATCATCAACGTTAGAAAAAATAATACAATAATTACAACCGGTACTTATACCAACCTGGTGAATAACAACGACCATGTTTTTTCATTTATGCGATATAATGGGCATGAAAAGTTTATTGTGGTAGTAAACCTATCAGCGGAAAAACAGGATGTAGCGGTTGATATAAATGCGGACAATAAAACACCCATCACGGCCCTAATGGGCAGCAAACCGCTCGTGAATAACAATAAATTTCGGTTAAGTTTAAATGAATTTGGTGTTAATGTAATAAAGCTTGATACTCATTAATCATCGGTTAAAAACCAGCTTTATTTTTAAGTATAAATTCGCCCTTTGAATTGTGAATTATTAACGCTACCTTTGCGCCCGATTTGACGATGTTGTCAAATTCGTTATTTAAATTCATGAACCCATTTATTCAACTGGGAATCCGTCATGATATTGTTAATGCCATCTCTGAGTTAGGGTTCGAAAACCCTACGCCAATCCAGGAACAGTCAATTCCGGTATTGTTAACAGGCAGCAACGATTTTGTCGGATTAGCCCAAACCGGGACCGGTAAGACTGCTGCCTTTGGCCTACCATTATTAGAACTGCTGGATTTCGAAGAAAATTATCCGCAGGCACTTATTTTGTGCCCAACGCGCGAACTTTGTTTACAGATTACTAACGATCTGAATAACTACGCCAAAAATATGCCACAGGTACACGTTGTAGCTGTATATGGCGGTGCTAGTATTTCTGATCAATTACGCCAGATCAAACGTGGAGTGCAAATTGTTGTTGCAACCCCTGGCCGTATGCTTGATATTATCAATCGTAAAGCGATTGACTTTTCGCAGGTGAGATTTGTAGTTTTAGACGAAGCTGATGAAATGCTCAATATGGGCTTTCAGGAAGACATTGACAGTATTTTATCTACTACTCCCGACGAGAAAAAAACATGGCTGTTTTCAGCCACCATGCCTGCCGAAGTTCGCAGGATCGCGAAAAAATACATGACCGATCCGCATGAGCTTACTATGGGCACAAAAAACACAGGTAATGCTAACATTGAGCACGAATATTATGTGATCCGTGCACGTGACAAGTATGCCTCATTTAAACGTATCGTTGATTTCAACCCTGAAATTTTCGGTATCGTATTTTGCCGTACTAAAATAGAAACGCAGGATATAGCCGAATCTTTAATTAAAGATGGTTACAATGCTGATGCTTTACACGGCGATCTATCGCAACAACAGCGCGATAAGGTAATGAAGCGTTACCGCGACCGCAGCTTACAGTTGCTTATTGCTACTGACGTTGCCGCACGTGGTATTGATGTTAATGATGTAACACACGTTATTAACTACTCGTTACCTGATGAAATGGAAAATTACACCCACCGTAGCGGCCGTACAGCCCGTGCAGGTAAAACCGGTGTATCTATCTCTATCATCAATGGTAAAGAACTTGGTAAAATACGCCAGTTAGAGCGTGTTATCGGCAAGAAATTTATTAAAGCAGAAATACCAACAGGATTTGATGTTGTTGAAAAACAACTTTTTGCCCTGGTACATAAAGTACATAATGTTGAGGTTAACGAGCAGCAAATTGAACAATACATTCCACGTATAATGGAAGAGTTTAAAGAGCTGAGCAAAGAGGATATCATTAAACGCTTTGCATCGCTTGAGTTTAACCGCTTTTTAGAATATTATAAAAACGCGCCTGATTTGAACGCGCCTGCTGATGACCGGGTAAGGTTTGAAGGTGAGCGTGGTGAAAGAGGCGAGCGTGGCGAACGCGGTGAGCGTGCCCCTCGTTCAGGTTCGGCAGAGTTTACACGTTTGTTTATAAACTTAGGTTCTGTTGATGAATTTAACCGCGGCGATTTGCTGGGCTACATTTGCAACAACACCAAAATAAGCGGCCGTACTGTTGGTAAGATCGATGTTAAGGGTGTTTACTCTTTCTTTGAAGTAGCTAATGCTGATGTTGAAAAAGTAATGACAGGCTTTAAAGGCATCGACTTTAAAGGCCGTGAGGTTAGGATTGAAGTATCTGGCGAAGGCACAAGCACAACCCGTCCTGAAGGCGAAAGACGTCAAGGTGGCGGTGGTTATAGCGGCGGTGGCCGATCTGGTGGCGGCGGTTACAACCGCGACCGTAGCAGCGGTGGTGGTGAAAGACGCGAAGGTGGCTTTAACCGCGAACGCAGCAGCACTGGTGGCGAAAGGCGTGAAGGCGGCGGTGGTGGTTTCCGTGATTTCTCTGGCAAACGCCGAGAAGATCGCCCGGAACGCCGCAAAAGATTTTAGTTTTTTTTAGTTTTCATACCGCATCCTAATCAGATGCAATTAGTTTAGTTAGTTTAGTTAAGCTCCCGGAGTAGTTTACCGGGAGCTTTTTTTATTTAGTAAATTCAACCAAAGTTGAATCAGGGGTAAATAGCTTCAACTGATGCGCGTCCAAATGCTTAATAGCGTACTTGGTATAGGGCAGGTTGCCTTCAAATGAAGTGTAAATGGTATCGCCCTTAACAAAATAATCCTCCGGCTCTGGCGAATCTTTCATCATCATAAAACCTTTATCGGTGATGTTAAGCTTACTGCCATCGGCTGTTGATTTCCACTCGCCTATAAGGTTTGGATCTCTTTTTTGCTTTGGCGAACAGGCGACAGATAAAAGCATCATGAGGCAGGCCATGCCGATAATTAAAAAGGTGATTATTTTCATATCCAGGCAATGTAAAAGCTGAATTTACTTAAAAACTATTGATATTATTTATCCCTTAATTGAGATTTTTTCAAGTAGTATTTATGGCCTTTTGAATTCACGTAGTAGTAATGCGAATATTTATCGATATAAATAGTTTGACCGCCCGGCCCTTTTTTACCATCATATTTTCTGTCTACAATGGTGGCTTTGCTTTTTGCGGCAATTTCTGATGTTTTATGGCCAACATCCTTGGCGTCATGTTTAACAGTTTGCGCATGGCCTTGCGTAAAGGCGAATAATCCTGTTGCTAACAAAGCAACTTTAAATGTATTGTTCATGGTGTTTTGAGTTTGTATAAATATTAACTCAAATGCTCTGCTAAATGTTTCATTTCAAGTGCCGGAGAATGCTTTTGATAGAGAATGTTGTATACGGCATCGCAAATAGGCATATGTACATGGTAGTTTTTATTCACTTCGTGCAGGCAATTTACCGCATAATAACCTTCGGCAACCATATTCATTTCTAACTGTGCCGATTTTACGGTGTAGCCCTTGCCGATCATATTACCAAAAGTACGGTTACGACTAAATTGCGAGTAAGCGGTAACCATCAAATCGCCCAGGTAGGCCGATTCTTTAATATCACGATCGATAGGATGTACGGTATCTACAAAACGCTCCAACTCGCGGATAGCGTTCGATATCAGTACCGCCTGAAAGTTATCGCCATAACCCACACCATGGCAAATGCCACCGGCGATGGCGTAAACATTTTTAAGCACCGCGCCGTATTCGGTACCATAAATATCATCGGAAACATTGGTTTTGATATAGCGGGTGTTGATCATCCCGGCAAATTCAGTTGCCAGTTCAATATCGCGGGAAGCAATGGTTAGGTAGGATAATTTCTCCAATGCTACTTCCTCCGCATGGCAAGGGCCGCTAATCACGATAAAATCATCAAATGATATATTGTAATGCTGATTCAGGAACTCACCGATGATCTGGTTTTCATCAGGAACGATGCCCTTAATTGCTGAGATTATTTTTTTACCGGCAAAGTCCTCGGGTGTAATACCTTCTAAAGCTTGTTTTAAAAACGCGGCCGGTACATTCAATAAAATAAAGCCGGCATTATTGATGATGTGCTTAAGATCGGTTGAGATATGGTGTGCAGGCAGTTTAATATCCACTGAACTCAAATAATTGGGGTTATGCCCAAATTTGCGGATATGCTCAACGGCATGCGTATTTCGCATCCACCAAAATACTTCTTTAGGGGTAATATTGTCAGTAAGCATTTTAACGTTGGCTGTAGCCCAGCTACCGCCACCAACAACCGCTATTCTTTTTTTTTGCGTATCCATTCCAAATAAAAAGTCCCGCTACTAAAAAATGTTCTTTAGTAGCGGGACAAATTAATGAAATATTAATCGCGTCGCAAAATGCTATGTAATATTATGCGTGCATAATAGTTGTTACTTAATTCGCTGGCTTATCAAACAACTTCGATTTATCTACCTTTTCAACCAGCATGCCATCTTTCAAATCCTTTGATATTGCTGAATAAGGCGCCGATACTACTTCATCACCGGCTTTTAAGCCTGATAATATCTCAATATAAGTATCATCCTGTATACCTGTAGTTACCAATACTTGTTTGATTTTACCAGCATTGTAAACAAATACATATTCTTTTACAGGCGCGTTCATTTTTACAGTTTGCGAATCATCATCGGTTTGAGGTTTTCCGGTAGTCTTTTTTTCCTCACGAGTAGTAACCGACTGGATTGGTACCGATAATCCTTTTACATCATTGGTTCTGATATCAACCGTAGCGGTTAATCCCGGACGGAAAGGTGATGGGTTTGCGGCTGTTTTCTTTAATAAGTTGATGTATGATTCAGGGTTTATCCTTACCTTAACAGTAAAATTGGTCACCTGGTCGGCATTAGTACCAACTACGTTAGCCGAGCTGCCTATCTCTGATACCGCGCCTGCGAATTTTTTATCGGCAAAAGCATCTACATCAATATTTGATGAATCGCCAAGTTCAATTCGGTTAATATCGTTTTCGTTCACATCAACATTCACATCTAATTTGCTCAGGTCAGATACCGTCATAATATCGGTACCGGCAAATTGTATAGTTCCTAAAACGCGATCGCCTTTTTCTACTGATAGTTTTGAAACCACACCATCAATAGGAGAATAGATACTGGTTTTATCCAGATCAGCCTGTGCTTCCTGCACTGATGCAGACGACTGTGCCAATCCGAAGTTTGAGCCTATTACATTTTGCCTTGCAGCTTCTAAAGCGGCTTTAGCGCCTTCGTAACTGGCTTTAGCAGCCTCAAACTCGGCAACTGTTAATACTTTATTATCCAACAGTGCTTTATCACGTTTGTAAATAGATTCCTGATTCTCGAAAGTGGCTTGAGCCTGTGCCAGCATTTGTTTTGAATTGCCTACGCTTGCTTTTTGTGAGTTGTATGATGCCACCGCGCGATCAAAGCCTGATTTCAAAACATCCGGCCTGATCTTACAAAGTAATTGGCCTTTTTTAACCACATCACCTTCTTTTACGGGCAGGTCAACAATTTCACCTGAAACCTCGGCTGTGATCTTCACTTCCAGGTGCGGTTTTATCTTTCCGCTGGCGGTAACCGTTTCGGTAATCTGGCGTTCGGCGGCTTTTTCAGTAGCTACCTGCGTTTTACCGGGTCCGCCTATTACCCCGGTAACTTTCAGCACTATTAAAAGCAGTATAAAAACGCCAAGCGTTATCAGTATATATTTAGTAGTTTTTCCCATGATCCTTTGTTATTGCGATTGTTCGATATTCAATTATGATAAATTATAGTGTTATAGGGTTGCCCAAATAATAGTCGATTACTTTACTGCGGAAAATAAGTGTGTACTTAGCTTGTATCATATCATTTTCAGCTTTATTATAATTGGTTAATGATGTATTGTAATCCAATGAGTTTACCAGCCCAACGTTGTAACGTTGCTGCACCACATTAAAGGCATCCTTATTTGCCTGGTAAGTTTGCTGTGCCGATATATAGCTTTTTTGTGCAGATTGTACATCAAGCAATGCCTGTAAAATAGTTTTGCTTAGGTTGTTACGGGCCAAATCTGTGCTCACCTGCGCGTATTCATAATTCAACTTAGCTTTTCTTACAGCGGTGTGGGCTGTAAAATGATTAAAGATCGGGATTTGTAAAGTAAGGCCTACGCTTTGGTTAAAGTTATCATCAAACTGGCGTGTAAAAGAATAAGGGCCATAAATTGGTTGAGAAACCTGCTCGATACTCTGCACGGTTTGCGTAGTGCCGGTAACCGTACCTATAGTTTGGTAAGCAAGCGGCGTACTGCCTACTATCCTGTATTTACTGTTAGCACTTGAGTAATATGAGGCCAGGCCGCCATACAAAGCTAGCGTGGGGTAATAATTGCCTTTAGCTATTTTAATTTGTTGCTCATAACTTTTTTGCTGCAGCTCCGCTAACTTAACATCAGGGTTAACACCCATAGCCGTTTTAATTACATCATTCGCATTGAACAAGGTTTGGATATTATCCATTTTGCTGATGTCCGGTTTTTCTACCACGATGTCTGAATCAGGGGGCATTTCCATATACTGTTTTAAAGTAAGTATGGTTGATGCATATTGATTTTCGGCTGTAGTCAGGTTTAGGTCGGCGGTTGAAAGGCCTGCTTTGGCCTGCGACAAATCGGCAAGGGTTTGATTGCCCGCGTCAAAATTCTTTTGCGATCTGTCGAGTGTTATTTTTGAAATTTCGATCTGTTGCTTCGCCGCGGTCACCAAGTCCTGGTTGGTTAATATCTGCAAATAATCAACTACCACATTTAAAATCAGGTCATTTTTAACTTTGGCGGTGCTGGTTTTATCGGCATCGAGCAAAATTTTATTTTCGATGATTTGGTTACGCAATTGGCCTCCCTGGAAAATTACTTCCTGTACGGTAGCCTGCGCGTTTACGTTAAAAATAGTTTGATTGGCATAAGCATATGCACCAGCCACCGGGCTGCGACCAAAACCATATCCGGCCGATGGATTTGCGCTTAAAGTAGGATATAAGTTGAATTTACTCTGATCGACATCAGCTTTAGCAAGAGATTCGGTGATCTGTGCTTGTTTAATGGTAAGGTTGCGTTGCAGTGTTAAGTCTATCGCTTTTTGCAGGGTGATAACCTCCTGCGCCTGGGTAGTAAAGCCCAGTGTTGCCGCAAGTAGTATACCGAGCAGGCTTAGCCGTTTAAAGTTTAATATATATAAAGTCATAAGGTTATATTTGTTGTATGTACCTGGTTAAATCACCCCGGCTGTTAAAAAAATATTATTCTTCGTTAATATGGGATGTAAAACCCGATAAGCCTTGCATTTATCTCACTTTTGACGATGGACCTATCCCCATTGTTACACCCTTTGTATTAAATATTTTAAAGCAGTACAATGCCAAAGCTACTTTTTTTTGTATTGGCGACAATGTAAGCAAACACCCCGACATTTTCAACCAGGTAAAAAACGACGGCCATGCCATCGGCAACCACACTTATAACCACCTTAAAGGCTGGAAAACAGCCGATAATATCTACCTCGAAAATACGCTAAAGGCTGATGAACAGCTCAAAACTAATCTTTTTCGGCCACCGTATGGGCGCATCAAAAGGTCGCAAATAAAGTTGTTAAAAAGTGTTAAGCCCGATATTAAAATTATTATGTGGGATGTGCTCAGCGGCGACTTCGACATTAACCTCTCGCCTGAGAAATGTTTGCAGAATGTTTTGAAGCATACCGAAAGCGGATCGATTATCGTTTTTCATGATAGTTTGAAGGCATTTGACAGGTTGGAGTATGTTTTGCCAAGGGCTATGGAAGTGTGGAGTGGGAAGGGGTTTGGGTTTGGTTTATTGGGTTGACTGAGTTAGATTAGGTTGATTTGGTTGGAGTGGGTTGAATAGGTTGATTAATTTTAAGATATAATAAATGGCATCTTTTACAGAGTTAGAAACATGGAAGCAGGCAAGAAAAATCAGAATGCTCATAGCTGACATGGTTAAGAGTTTTCCTCCAGATGAAAGATTCAGGTTAGTAGATCAAATAGTTAGATGCTCAAGATCGATAGGAAATAATATTGCGGAAGGACATGGACGATATCATTATCGGGATAATATTCGATTTTGTGTTATAGCAAGAGGCTCGTTGTCTGAAACGTTAGATCATATGATCATTGCCAAAGACGAAAATATAATTTCTGAGGAAATATTTAAAAACTTTGAATCGGAGTATGACCGTTGCCTCAAACTGTTGAACGGATACATTCTCTTCATCAAAAAGAAAAAGAACAACGAATTAGATTAGCCCACATAAACAAACTCTAACCAAATCAACCTAACTAACTCAGTCAACCCAACAAGCCAACTCCTATTTAGAACCTATCCAAATAACATTTACATATTTGGCTGACAGCATATTCCCTGCAATTTTTGTAAATTCGCCGCTCAGCGGCAGCCGATTGGTTGATTTGCTGTGTTTTGCAATATTATTTTACCTAAAAAGATCAGATACCATGGCTTTTGATTTAGATATGATCAAAAAGGTTTACGATCGCTACAGCACCCGTGTGGCTGCTGCCCGTAAAGCGACCGGTAAACACCTTACTTTAACTGAAAAAATATTATACGCCCACCTTTCCGAAGGGGATGCTGACAAAGCATTTGGTCGTGGCGTTGACTATGTTGATTTCGCACCGGACCGTGTTGCGATGCAGGATGCTACCGCGCAAATGGCTTTATTGCAGTTTATGCAGGCTGGCCGTCCGCAGGTTGCTGTACCTTCAACTGTACATTGCGATCACCTGATACAAGCTAAAATTGGGGCTGATGTGGATTTGCAAACGGCTAAGGATGTGAATTTAGAGGTTTATGATTTCCTTGCTTCGGTATCAGATAAATATGGCATCGGTTTTTGGAAACCGGGTGCAGGTATTATTCACCAGGTAGTGTTGGAGAACTACGCTTTCCCGGGTGGTATGATGATCGGTACCGACTCACACACGCCTAACGCTGGTGGTTTAGGTATGGTGGCTATTGGTGTTGGCGGAGCTGATGCCTGCGATGTAATGGCTGGTTTACCATGGGAGCTAAAATTCCCTAAACTGATCGGGGTTAAATTAACCGGTAAATTATCAGGCTGGACATCAGCTAAAGACGTTATTTTGAAAGTTGCAGGTATCCTAACCGTAAAAGGTGGTACAGGCGCTATTGTTGAATATTTTGGCGAAGGTGCACGCTCACTTTCTGCAACGGGTAAAGGTACCATTTGTAATATGGGTGCTGAGATCGGCGCGACCACTTCTATCTTTGGTTACGACGAGAAAGCTGCTACTTACCTGAAAGGTACCAAACGTGGCGAAATTGCTGTTATGGCTGACGCTATTGCCGAGCACTTAACCGGTGATGACGAGGTTTACGCTAACCCTGAGCAATATTTTGACCAGGTTATCGAGATCAACCTTGATGAATTGGAACCACACGTTAACGGACCATTCACCCCGGATTTGGCATGGCCTATCTCTAAATTCGCTGCTGCTGTTAAAGAGAACGGCTGGCCTACCAAATTAGAAGTTGGTTTGATCGGTTCATGTACTAACTCATCTTACGAGGATATTACCCGTTCGGCTTCTATCGCTAAACAGGCTACTGATAAACACTTAAAAACTAAAGCGGAATTTACCATTACACCGGGTTCGGAGCTGGTACGTTATACTGTTGAGCGTGATGGCTACTTAGGTACCTTTGAAGATATGGGTGGCGTTGTTTTGGCTAATGCTTGTGGCCCTTGTATCGGTCAGTGGGCTCGTCATACTGATGACCCTACCCGCAAAAACTCTATCATTACTTCATTCAACCGTAACTTTGCTAAACGCCAGGATGGTAACCCGAATACGCACGCGTTCGTAGCTTCCCCTGAGATTGTTACCGCATTTGTTATCGCCGGTGATCTGACTTTTAACCCGTTGACTGACTCGTTAACCAACGACAAAGGTGAGCAGGTTAAATTTGACGAGCCGCAAGGTATTGAAATGCCGATAAAAGGTTACGCTGTTGAAGATGCAGGTTACCAGGCACCGGCAGAGGATGGCAGCGCGGTTAGCGTTATTGTTGATCCAAAATCATCACGCCTGCAATTGTTAGAGCCATTTACCGCATGGGAAGGCACTGACATTACCGGCCTGAAATTGCTGATCAAAGCAAAAGGCAAATGTACTACGGATCACATCTCTATGGCTGGTCCATGGTTAAAATTCCGTGGTCACCTGGATAACATCTCTAACAACATGCTTATCGGCGCGATTAACTACTTTAATAACACTGCCGATAGCGTTAAAAATGAATTGACCGGCGAATATGGTCCGGTTCCGGCTACGCAGCGTGATTATAAAGCGCATGGCATCGGTTCAATCGTTGTGGGTGATGAGAACTATGGCGAAGGTTCATCGCGCGAGCACGCGGCTATGGAGCCCCGCCACTTAGGTGTACGTGCCATACTGGTAAAATCATTTGCCCGTATCCACGAAACCAACCTTAAAAAACAAGGTATGTTAGGCATCACCTTCGCCGATACTGCCGATTACGATAAAATACAGGAAGACGATACGTTTGATATCACGGGTTTAACCACTTTTGCCCCGGGCAAACAATTAACCGTTGTATTGCACCATAAAGATGGTTCAACCGAATCATTCCCGGTAAACCATACTTACAATGCACAGCAGATTGAGTGGTTTAAAGCAGGCGGCGCTTTAAATATCATCAGGAAGCAAATGGCTTCTTAATTTCGGATTGCGGAATTTTGATTTCGGATTTATTAGAGCCTCTCCATTTTTGGGGAGGCTTTTTTGTTGGCTTTTTCTATCTTTATCAAATAAACCTACCTGTATGAAGAAACTTATTTTCCTTGCTTTTTTATTTTTTAGCCTCAGCGCCTATTCTCAAATATGCCCGCTAAGTGATTTTACAAAATTGCCTCCACCGCAATCGGATTCTAAGGATTGGCGCAAATTAAATCTTGAAGCATATCAAAGATTTTCAGTGTCCATAGTTAATGGCAAAGTGCAGGTTAGTAAAGTAGAAAGTTCCAGTACAGATACTACGTCATATAACTTAAAACGTGGGCAGCTTTTTTCTTACGATGCCGGGGAATTTGGAGGCAACTTATATTTTTTACCTAAAGACACATCCCAAACTATATATGTTGATGGTGAAAAAGCACCTTTGGTTAAAAAGATTTTCGCTATTGGAATTCGGAAGGAACTAATAAAAAAGCTGGCAGACACACCACACATACTTATAACAGGCGGAAATATAAACGCTATTTTTTCCTATAAAGATAGCCTGTTTTTTATGACAGGGATAGCTCACATGGGGACTAATCGCGGATCTATTTATAAACTTGAATTAGAGGGCGACAATTTCAAAATTTCTAAAAAACTTGATTTCGACAATGCGCCAATGTCAGTTGCAGTTTATAAAAAGCGATTATTTGTAGCAACATATAATCGCTTTTATATAATCAATAGATGGAAGAAGCAATTAATTTTAGATAGCCTTTTCTGGTATGGCTTCTATCCAAATTCTATTGCCGTATACAATTCACATACGGTTTATGCCGGTATGAACGGAGGATATGTTAAGGTTGATATTAAAAAAAAGCAATTAATATTTTTTAAATACAAAGACTATTAAATTATGCCTACGTCGGTGTTGCACCAACATGTATTAGTCTTTGATGCTATGTTGGAGACAACATCAACATAGGCAGAGTAGCATATATAATATTTCAAAGAACAAAATTCGCTCTTTCACAAGAGCATTACCGGTACATACAAATTTCGGAAAATGGGTTGGGATAAGTACTGACACTGTTTTGTCGGTAAGGGAAGTAGTTAGGTGTTTTGGAAGTAATTTCGTTAGGAAGTCGGAGACTTCCCTTGGTCTATGATTTAAGAGCGCTGCGCTAACTCTTAAACCAGTATAGGGGAATGGTAACTTGATCTTGGTTTAGAAATTCACGCCTTAATTTTTATCTTTAGTCCATATTTTATATGAGATTAAAGTTAACCTTAGCCATTATCACTTTATTGTTTGTTTTGGGGAGTTGTAAAAAAGACAACCATTTTCCGCTGCCTGTAATAAATAACCCGCCACCAAGTTCTGTTAGTTTTACCATAGCCAATACTTTGCAAAGTAATATGGTTATTCAGCGTAATAAGCCATTAACGGTTTGGGGTACTGCTAAAGCAGCATCTTCAATTACAATAAATGCAAGCTGGTTCAGCAATTCGGTAACTACCACAGCCAATACATCCGGGGTGTGGACTGCAAACATTAATGTAGGCAGTGCAAATACATCTGCCCAAACAATTACCGCATCGGCTAGTGGTAGCAAATCCATCAGCCTTAAAAATATTTTAATCGGCGATGTGTGGATCTGCTCCGGGCAATCGAACATGGTGATGCAGGTTGATTCTATCGCGCCTTTTCAAGGAGTAACTAATTATAAGTCGGAGATCGCGGCAGCCAATTATCCAAATATTCGCGTATTAACACCTCAGACCGATTATGAAACCAATCCTGTAGATACGTTATCCCATCCTGCATTTTGGACGGTATGTTCACCGCAAACCGCAGGCGATATAAGTGGCGTAGCCTATTACTTTGCCCGGAAATTGAATACTGATCTGAATGTTCCTATCGGGATCATTGTTTCAGCGGTAGATGGAACATCCTGCGAGGCCTGGACAAATGAGGCTGCATTCCAGGCAAATCCATATCTTGTTAGTTATGCTGGTATAAACAATGCTACCCAGCTATATAATGGGATGATCAGCCCGCTAAAAGATCTGTCAATCACCGGCTTTATCTGGTATCAGGGTGAAAACAATAAAACTAACAACCCGGTTAGTGATTATACCAAGCTTAATTCGGCGCTGATTGTAGGCTGGCGTGCGATATTTAACCAGGGAAACCTGCCTTTTTATTTGGTGCAGATGCCACCTTTCGCTCAGGATTACTTCACCACCACCCCTGTTGGCGGCGACCCAACAAAAGATAGTTATGCCAAGTTTAGAGAAGCACAAGCCAACGTGCTTAATGTTTTAAATACAGGTATGGCTATCACTATGGATGTCGGCGACCCTGCCAATCAGCATCCTCCGGACAAAAAGCCAGTTGGCGAGCGCTTAGCATTACTGGCGGAGAAGAATACCTATAACCAGAATGTGCAATGTTATGGCCCGCAGTTTTCGTCATACAGCATCAATAACACTACTGCAACTATCAGCTTAAAAAATGGCCCGGGGCTTAATACCATTAATAACCAACCGCTAAAGCAGTATTTTTTTGTGGCTGATAGCGATCAAAATTTTGTAAAAGCCAACGCGCAAATTGTTAATGACCAAATTGTGCTTACAGCTCCCGCCGGTTTTACAGCCCCTATAGTAGCAATACGATATGCCTTTACCGATGCTCCGGTAACTAACCTGCAAAACTCAGCAGGTTTACCCATGGAACCATTCAGAACGGATAACTGGAGTAATTGATTTATGGCTTTAGCGGTTTATAACCCCGGTATCAAATAGATCACCAGCAAAGTGCCAACGATCACAATACCTATCGTTAAAATCAAGGCCGGTAATACCGATGGTTTGTAAGCTTTAATCATCAGCTGCTTTTCAGTTGTACGGTATCTTAAATAGGAATACATGGCCATAAAAGCACCAACCGCAACCAGTAATATGCCTATTTGCGTGGAGTAGCCTTTACCCGGTAAAACCGTTTGTTTAGTAGTTAGCACCAAAGAGATCTGTTTAATAAACAACGCGAACTTTACCACCACAAATCCGAAACCCATTATGGCGATGCTGGTACGTATCCAGGCCAAAAAAGTACGCTCGTTAGCCAAATGATCAGACGGATTGGCTGCGGTTTGATTTTTCTCTTCTTTCATAATACCAACAACCAAATATCAGTCGTGTTGTTGAAAATTAAATAGTATTATCGCATATAATTACCGGTTAACCCGCCAAACATTTTTTATCCTAATAAGTTATTATATTTTACTTTTATCCCTGATAAAACCCATAAATGAGTTATACGGACTACCTTTTAAGCGACAAGCAATTATTAGAAGTTTTAGCTTTCTCTACAGATGCAACTGCTATTCACGTTACCGAAGACGCGGTTATCCAATATGCGAATGACGCCATGCTTGCGGTTTGGGGTAAGGGAAAAAGTGTTATTGGTAAATCATTGGAAGATGCCCTGCCGGAACTTAAAGGCCAACCGTTTATTGATTTATTTAAACAGGTTTGGAACGAAGGGCTTACCATTAAAGGGACCGAAACCCCGGCAGACCTGGTTGTAGACGACAAACTGCAAACCTTTTATTTTAATTTCGAATACCGCGCCATAAAAAATGCTAATGACAAAACATATTGCATTTTGCATATGGCCAAGGATGTTACCGAAGTTGTATTAGGCAGGAAAAGAGAGCAGGATTTGATTGAAGAGTTAAGAACCGTTAATGAGGAGCTGCTATCAGCCAATGAGGAGATACGTGAAGCAAATGTGGAAATGGCAGCTGTTAACGAAGAACTTACAGCTGCTAATGAGGAGATACGTGCCGCGAATGAAGAGATCACCGCTTCGAACGAAGAATTGAGTCAATCCAGGCAACAACTGATGGAGTTATACCAGGATCTTTCTGAAAGCGACAATTACTTCAGGAGCATGGTTAAACAGGCGCCAATAGGCATTTGTATCATAAGGGCCAATGATCTTTTTATTCAGGATGCAAATATTGCTTATCTTGAATTGGTTGGTAAAAAGCGAGAGGAACTGGAAAATCGTACTATTTGGAACGCCGTGCCAGAAGCCGCCGAAGTTTACGCTCCTATAATGAACAAAGTTATTACAACAGGAGAAGCTTTTATTGCAAAGGAACATGAACTGGAATTAATAAGGAATAGTGTTGCAGAAAAAGTTTTTGTTGATTTTGTGTACGAGCCGATTTTTATCGATAACGAGGTACAGGTGATAATGGTATTGGCTATTGAGGTTTCAGACAAAGTTATTGCCCGGCGCAGTATTGAGGATGTAGAAGAGCGCATAAGATTAGCTGTGGAGGCTGCTGAGATCGGTACGTTTGATCTGGATTTAATAAATGGTACAATGCTTACGTCTGATAGGTTTGATACCATTTTTGGGTTCGATAGACATGTGGACTGGTTAATGTATACCAATGCGATACATCCAGATGATCGGGCAGATAGGGAAGCCGCACATAAAAGCGCATTGGTTAACGGTAAATTATTTTATGAGGCAAGGGTAATTTATGCCGATCAATCAATACATTGGGTAAGGGTACAAGGTAATGTATACTACGATAAGGCAGGAAAGCCCAAAAGAATTTTGGGGACACTGCTTGACATTACCCAGTTTAAACGCCTTGAACAACAAAAGGACGACTTTATAAGTATTGCCAGCCACGAACTTAAAACACCCATTACCAGCCTTAAAGCATCGTTACAATTGCTGGATAAGCTTAGGACTAACCCAACTGCACCAGTAGTGCCCAAGCTTATTGACCAATCATTAAAAAGCATGCGGAAAATAAGCACTTTGGTTGAGGATCTGCTTAATGTTAGCCGATCGCAACAAAGCCAGCTTACACTAAACAAAACAGAGTTTTTGATAGCCGATTTGCTTAATAATTGTTGCAGCCATGTTAGAGCCAGCGGCAAATATGAATTTAAAGTACAAGGCGATCTGCGCTTAAAAGTTAATGCTGATGAGCATGCTATTGAACAGGTGGTGGTGAACCTGGTTAATAATGCTGTGAAATACGCGCCTGATTCACTGGTGATTATTATGGAGATTAAAAAAACCGGCGATTCAGTAAAAGTGTCTGTAAAAGACACGGGCCCTGGGATTGAATCCGAAAAAATCCCTTTTCTTTTTGATCGTTATTATCAGGCACAATCCGGAGGGTTTAATAATTCGGGGTTGGGTTTAGGCCTGTATATAAGTGCTGAGATCATTCGTAAACATGACGGGAAAATTGGGGTTGACAGTATTTTAGGCGAGGGCAGCACCTTTTGGTTTACCTTGCCGTTGGATAGCAAATAAGTATTGTTTTATCAATCAATACAAACTAAAGCAAGGATTAGGGCGTTATTGTTATTTACCCCGAAATGAAAATATCTGAAATGCCGACTGCAAACCACAAACAAATTATTACCAAGTTATTATTCCTTTTCATTTGTTTTTGCTGTTTAGCACTACCTGGTTATGCCGCAAACTTTAAATTCAAAATAAAAAATACCGCTAAAACTAACGTCGCGGTTTTTTATCGTATCAATAAAAAGTCTGGTGGGTTTAAGCTAAAAGCGTTATTAAACCTTAAGCCTGACGAAGAAAAAATTAAAGATATTTCAGTTGATAAAGGCGATACGATCGCTTTTTACGGCCAGGATGCTGAGGACGAAACCTCGGTTATGGTAAAAAAGGATTTCACCCAGTTATCTCAGAATAAGAAAACGGTATACTACATACCGATCATCATCCCCGAAAAACAAGCTTCGAACTTTGAATCGCTTGAAAGCTTAAGTGTTAAGCTGGAGCATAACAAAGTGCTTAATTTTTTATTGAAGATGGATTCAACTTCGATGAGCAGTTTGTCCATGATCGAGAATAATTTTCAGAATGTTTATCCGCTGGGCACTTTTATTTTTGTGGATACCAAAACCAACCGGCTTTTGTTGCCGCCTTTAGAGCCATCATTCTGGAATAACAGCGAAAATTATCTCACCATTCAGGATAGTTTATATGCGATGGTTGATAAAGATAAACGGGGAATGGCTAATGCACAGGTAGCCTATTTTGTGGCCAAAATGTTCGATTCGCTGCATGTAAATAATACCGCTGAACTTGAATTTAAGGGGAAACTTTCGCTCATCCGCTGGAAACCAACGGCAAGTGCCGATATATACCAGATTTTTAATGATAAGGCAGTAGACGACTTTTTGCAGAATTGCTATGCCCAGATAGACAATCCGGATGTAGAATATCAACGCTACCGGTTATATTTTCTGTCGTCCTATGAAAGGATAGATGATCTGGAGATTTATGGCCGGCAGTATTATAACTATGGTAACGAGGCCGACGTGGGCTTAAGCACGCCTACACAATTTATCAGTACTAATTTGGGCGTAATGTATGCCAAAAGTAAAACGCTTAGTAATTATTACTCCATACAAGGGGCTGTGTTGCGAACGAAAGCCTATGATTTAACTTCGCTGCTATTTAACGGCTTTAAAAACAATGTAAAAAATAAAATAATTGCTGAAACCTACGCCAATCAGCACAAGATAACGGATGCTATTGTTGATGAGTATAAGAGTCTTGTAGCCTATAATCCCGATCCGGTGAGGCTTAGTTTGCAGGCTATCGATCCGAAAGATGCTACACCGTCACTCGTCCCTATTGAAACCACTATAAATAATCTGTCGCCCTACGGTTATATGACACCTGATACTTCAAAGCAAGCGTCGGCTACAGCCAGCAATTATAAAATTGATACTTATAACAATAAAGTGAAATTTTTTAACTCGCATTTAAAAGAGATCAATACCCTGTTTAAGCAACTCGATCAAACCAATATCGATCTGGAAAAAATATCACAAACCAATCCTGATAAAAGCTTTAGCAGCACGGTAAAATCGCCGGGATTGTTAAATGAGATTGAGGTAAACAGCCAGATTGTGCGAAAAGAATAATTAATCTTATTTACTTTACCCTAAGCCATTGCCCAAACTGGTATCCGTGGTAAGCCATTAAAAACAGCGCTCGCTAGTATAACGATCGCAGATAAAGTAAGTTTAAGTTTCTTGTTCATACCTGGTTAGGTTTATACCATAAATGTATTAATTATATTTAATGTTGTTTATGAATGACATTAAATAATACGCTGTGCCCGATATTTGAGGGTAGAAACGTAAATTTGTAGCCACGGCAATGTAATGCATTGCTTTTGAAACGATTGATATGCAATTTTCACTTTTAAAAAGCCAGGGATCTGGTAATGATTTTTTCCTGATCGATATCAGGCATTATAATGGCGCTGTAACCGATTCCATGAAAAAGCAACTTGCCATATACTTGTGTAACCGAAACTCCGATTTTGGGGCCGATGGCATATTATACGTGGATAACAGCACGGTTGGTGACGGTAAAATGGTAATATTTAATGCTGATGGCTCCGAAGCTGAAATGTGCGGTAACGGGATAAGAATTGTAGCCCGCTACGTATCGGAGTTATTGGAAAAGCCACAGGTTATTATTGAAAATAAAACGGGCATCCCTTACCCGCTTAATTTGGTTGAAGATTTTTACCCGGAGCTTACCGCCTTTGAGTTAACATTCCCTAAAGCTAATTTTGATTCAAGTAATTTTCTTATTCAAAATAACGGTACTGAATTAATAGATGGATTGATACCTGAATTATCATCAACCATAAAGTTTACGGCATTATCATTACCCAACCCGCATATTGTTGCTTTTGTAGATGATATTGTTGAGGAAGACTTGCGTGCGCTTGGCGAAAAAGCTAATTCATCGCCGCAGATATTACCGCATGGTGTTAATGTTAATTTCGGGAAAATAATAAGTGATAATAGTATATATGTTGCTACCTACGAACGTGGTGTTGGGTTAACTTACTCATGTGGAACAGGTATGTTCGCTACTACGCTATCTGCCGTGAACAATGGCCATGTAAAAAAAGGCGAATGGGTTACCTTATTTAATAAAGGTGGTTATACTAAATGTTTGGTAAATAATGATTTGAGTGGCAGGATGATAGGTAATGCGTCATATATATATGCTGCAGATATTAATTTCGATTTTGAAAATAATAATATTATTTCCTCGATTAATAACGGTGATTATAGCCATGAAACGGGTGCGTATGAAAAGCTTTTAGCACATGTAAATGAGCTAAGTTAAAAATACTGTTACTAAACAAAATATTAATTCCAAAATAGCTATATTTATAGCTTCAAAATAGCAGGCACTCTGCCTGCTTATTGTGATAAGGTTTAGGTTTAAGCCTCCAAGCAGCGAGTGCGAGGAGGCTTTATTTTTTAATATTAAAAATAAGTTTTCATAAATCTTATTCAAACCACCCGGATGATTTGTTATATAGAAGTTTGTATTAATATTCTACCTCTACAAGGGCATAATTATTTTTGATAATAGGCATCGGTTATAGATTCATAATCTGGTATATGTGAATAAAATACGTTGTGGATTAATATACTGTTACCATTTATCCAGGAGACGGTGTCTGCTGTTATAAAGCCACCAGGTGTAGTAAGCGTGCTTTGGGTATTTAAAGTAAATTTACCATTACCTATGGCTGTGTAGTTGGTGGTATCAATACTTTGAGGAATTGATTGCGGATTTTTGGGGTCACCTGGTGCATTAACATAATAATAATGATCGGTAGAAAGTTCACAAGTACCCCTGATGTTAAATTGCGCATAGTCCAAACTGGTAAAGGGGCGCACGTATGTTGTATCGTAGGTTATTTTGCCGCTATCTAAAATATATGTTCTTAACTTTACTTCCTGCCATTTTCCGATCAAGGCATCGCTGTTGTTAGTGTTTGATTTTCTACAATAAATCATACATAATAATACACCGCTTGTTATAAGTAGTAAAATTTTATGTTTCATTGTTAAAACAGGTTTATATAAGGCATTACGAAACAAATAATATAAACGCTACAGTTTAACTTAAATAGATGTATTATGGCTGGTTTAAATTATTAATTGACGTTTGACCGAAAACCTGGAGGCCTTGAAGAACTAATGTTTAGCCCAGGAGAAGACTATCAAATTGGAAATTATTGCATACATACCTTTTCATATTGATAATACGAGTGCTGCAAAAATTATAATACAAGTGCCGCTTTAGTAATTGAATTGTTAAGTTTTGCCTTGTTATGCCTTTGCGAAAGCAATTTTTTAGGAATTGAAATATTTGGCATGTATTTAGCGTATAGGTATTAAATATATTTTCAATAATTTAATACTAAAGCAATGTCAACCTTTTACCTGGTGTTTGAGATATGTGCGCTACTGACAGTTATAGTACTACCACTAGCCGGCCCCAAAAACACTAAAGCCAAAAAAACTGCTGCTGAAAAAAGCAACTTATATGTAAACGAAGATGGTTTACTGGAGTATTTGAGAACAAATAAGGATGATCATCACCCAGTTCTGTAAATCATTAAAAATCGGCATGATTTAAGCCCGTCAATTTTTGATGGGCTTTTCTGTTTATACCTTGATTGATTTTGCTTGTGAAGCAGGATTATATCGATTGCATCCGTATAAACCAGAGGCAAATACAGCCAATAAGGATTAAGAAAATACAAGTACAGAAAAATGAACGCCTGAAAAACTTCTGGCGTTCATTTTTATATATAAGAAATCTTATTTAAAAGATTACCAACGGCTTCCGCCACCGCCGCCGCCTCTGCTGTCTTTAGAGTAGCCACCGCCGCCACCGCCACGGTTGCCGCCGCCGCCGTAACCGCCACCGCCGCCACGGTTTCCACCGCCGCCGAAGCTTTTGCGATCATTAGGTTTTCTTTCTTCAGCCTGGCTTACAGCTATAGTTCTGCCGCCAATTTCGCTGCCATTTAAAGCTGTAATAGCTGTTTGTGCACTTTCATCGTCAGGCATTTCTACAAATCCGAAACCTTTGCTTCTGCCGGTTTCTCTGTCATTAATTAACTTAACGGAGCTTACTTCGCCATACGCTTCAAAAAGTTCTTTTAAATCAGCTTCCTCTAACTTAAAAGGAAGACTTCCTACAAATATGTTCATCAATCTTTAATTTAAACGGCAAAATTATTCTGCCCTGTATTTTGTTTATACACCAAATATAATAAAGTTGTTTTATTATTAGTGTAATATGCAACTATTGTTCGTTTTATTTTATTTACACCAAAAAAATAATTGCTAAATGGATATAAAATATCAACCACCCGGATTATTTTCTTTTTCAAGCTCTTGCTGCTGCTTTTTAAGCGCGCGTTTCTCCTGTCTTATCTCTTTTTTTGTTTTCCCGGCAGTGTCAATCTGTATGCCATTGCCATAATCAACCACCGTTGAGTGCTTTTCCTTTTTAATAACCTTTTTGTTCTCGGTAGTATCTTTTTTCCCAAATAACCGCTGAAAGAAGGTTAGTTTTTTTTCAGGCTCTATTACCGGCACAGCACCATTATCATCATCGTTCTGCTGCATCAGGCTATCAACCTTCGCGGTATCAATATTGGCAACTCCCCTGCGCAGGCTTTCTTTAAGCCGTACGTCGTAAAAGCCATAAGCATTACTGTCGCGCTGGGCTTTGCCATGTCCCGCCATTAAATTGCCAATTAAGTTAAAGTAACCGTGCAGGCCGGGCCGCAAGGTACCATCAGGTTGAAAGGCGTATAAGCCGGCTTTAGGGTTGGGTAAAATACTGGCTAAAAATATGCTTTCGCCCAAAGTAAGTTGCGATGGCGTTTTGCCGAAATAATAGCGGGCTGCCTGGCCAATACCATAAATATGATAGCCAAACTCCACAATGTTAAAGTAAACCTCCAGCATTCGGTCCTTGCTCATCAGGTTATTGTTCTCTATCATCCATACAATTAAAATTTCCTCGGCTTTACGGGCAAGGTTCTTATTACGGTCAAGAAATGTGTTCCTGATCAATTGCATGGATATGGTACTGCCACCGCGACTGAATTTTTTCTTTTTAAAGTCGGTAGCGATGGATTTACGGATAGATTCTTCTACAAAACCATTATTGGTGTAAAACGATGGGTCTTCAGAAGTCATTACCGCGTTGCGGGTATCTACGGGTATGTCATTCAGCGGTGTAAAATCAGGATTTTGCGGACCGACCATAAACGGCGGTGGCTGTGATTTTACTTCGTATGGCTGCTGTAAAAATGGGCGGTTGAGCTTGGTTAAATCTGTTTTGCCAAATTGGAGAATGCGGAAATCTTTGTCTTTAGTTAATGAAGAGTTGAACTGCACGTTATCAGGATCGGCAGTATTCAGGAAAAAATTAAGGCTGTAATTTAATTTACCGGAAACCTTTATTCCCTGGAAAGTCTCAAACGTGCCTTTTGGAAAGGAGTCGAATAAGTCCTGTGCTTTTAGCCAGCCGGTATTTACCTTAAATTCGTATATCTTAACCGGGCTAAGGGTGTATTTGATGTAGGGGGTTGCGGTTACATTTTTTAAATGAATAAGGGATGAACTATCCAACGATACGTAATTCGGCCCCACAAATACATTGGCATCAATGGATGCAGAGGGCACTATAATATCATTTTCAGACAAGCGCGGGTTATTGACCAGCAAATTACTCACCGACCATGAGCCGTAGATCTGGGTCTCGTCGCCATCTCGCTTAACCTTAGTTAACTTAGTACTTACAGTATCAAAACTAAAGGTGGTTTTAAACTTTTTTTCAATTGCCGGCAACTCTATTTTCTTACCATCAGCATAAAGCTTGATATCAATTTCTTTATCTGATGGATGCATTTTACCTGTAAGGTGCCATGTCGCAATGCCATTATCAACATTAATGTTTGAAGTTAAAAGGCCATTCTTAATAGCAGCGGCAGTGGTTAGCAAGCTCATGCGGCTGCTGTCGCCCTTAAATATTATAAGGAAATTTTTAAGGTCGAGATTATCTGGTATCTTATATAAAAACTGGTTGATGAGGTTATTAGCCAGGTCAGCAAGGTTTGTTTTTGAAGTTGTAGCGGTAGTGTCCTTTTTCCTTTTGAACAGGAAATCAAAATTCTTAACCTTGTTGCTATCGGTGAGATTTAGATGTCCATTCTCAAGGGCTACATCCGATAATTTCACCTCGCCCAAAATTAGTGGCATTAGTTTTACGGTGATGGATAGTTTATCGATTTTTAGCAAGCTATCGCGCCCATCAGGTACGATGGTAATATTGGAGAAAGCTACCGTACTAAGCCCGGTAAAACTGGCCGAACCTATTTTTATGTCGAGGTTGTAATCCCTTTTCGCTTTTAACTCAGCTTTGGTAAGCTCCTTTTCCAGTATGGCTTCGCGCTTGGTATAAGCGATATAACCACCAATTAAAATCAGAATAACTAATAAAACAATAACAATACCGGCAATACGTATATATTTAGGCTTGAGGCGCTGCATCTAAAATTTTTTATCCAAAACTAAACTAAATCTTATAGGAGACAAACGTGAAGATTCGGAAAATGTTTCTTGTGTTACAGATGAATAACACATTATAATCACTTTTTTACGATTCGGGAGCAGCATTTAGCTTCAGTTACAGACTGATGCAAGTGAGATGGTGAGTCTGTTCCATGAATGCTTAAATTTATTGATTTTCAGCGCTAAAATGCGTTAAAAACATGTGTTTTTTGATCAAAAAAGCGCAAAAAAATGAATATTTTGACTGTTTTTTGGGCTAAAATCGCTGTTTTTGGCCTGAAAATGGCGTTAAAAGTGATGTAAAAACGGCGTTTTTACGATCAAAAACAGCGTTTTTTAGGTTAAAAGTGTTCCAAATGTACCACTTGTTTCACATGTTTCGTGGTACAGTATCATGAATTGAGCGTGTGCCACTTGGGATGGCTGTCCTCATTTTATCATTCACATGACACTAATCCCCCGTGTTTTAGTAAATTTGCTTTAATTTATGACTATCACTAAAGAACAAGTATTAGCAGCCTTAAGTAATGTTGAGGAACCGGACCTGAAAAAGGACCTGGTTACCCTGAACATGATCCAGGATATACATATCGACGGCAACCGCGTTAGTTTCTCGGTAATACTAACTACACCGGCTTGCCCGTTAAAAGCGATGATTGAAAATGCATGCCGAAATGCTATCCTGCACTTTATCAGCAAGGAGGCGGACATCCATATCAACATGACCTCGCACGTTACCACGCAGAAGAATACCGGCGTGCCGGGTGTTAAAAATATTATAGCCGTTGCCTCGGGTAAAGGTGGTGTGGGCAAATCAACTGTAGCGGTAAATTTAGCCTTAGGCTTGGTGAAAACAGGTGCTAAAGTTGGTTTGATCGATGCAGATATCTACGGGCCATCCATCCCGATCATGTTCGGCTTGGAGAATGCACGGCCGCAGGCCAGCAAGTTAGAGAACGGCAAAACCCGTATCGAGCCTATCGAAAAATTTGGTGTAAAACTGTTATCCATCGGGTTCTTTACCGACCCTAACCAACCCGTGCCATGGCGTGGGCCAATGGTTTCGACTGCCGTAAAACAACTATTCAATGATGCTGATTGGGGCGAACTGGATTATCTGGTGATAGATTTACCTCCGGGTACAGGCGATATCCATATCACTATCACACAAACCTTCCCGGTTACGGGGGCTGTGATTGTCACTACACCGCAAAATGTTGCCTTAGCTGATGCAAAAAAGGGAATTGGCATGTTCATGATGGATGCTATAAATGTACCTATTTTAGGAATTGTGGAAAATATGTCCTACTTCACCCCGGCTGAATTGCCTGAAAATAAATATTACATCTTCGGACAAGGCGGCGGCGAAAAATTAGCTAACCTGCTGGATGTACCATTCCTGGGCGAAATTCCGTTAGTGAAAAGTATTAGCGATTCAGGCGACGCCGGTACTCCGATTGTTTTAGATGAAGATTCGATACAATCAAAAGCGTTTATTGACATGGCTAAAAGAGTGGCACAGCAGGTATCTATATCCAATGCAAAAGTGTTGAACAGGCCGGTTTTTAGTCAGTAATTTGATTTATAATAATTTCATTGCCGTGTAAAAACACTATTAACAATTATAATTGTTGTAAATAATTAATAACTTTACTTATATAAATTAGTAAAAATGAGTTTATTAGATCAGGTAGAAGCAGCTTTGGACAGTATTCGTCCGTATTTGGAAGCTGATGGGGGGAATGTTTCTATCGAGGAGATCACTCCTGATAATGTTGTAAGATTAAAATTGCTGGGCTCATGCGGTTCATGTCCAATGAGCATCATGACCTTAAAAGCTGGCATCGAGCAGGCTATAATGAAGGCCGTCCCTGAGATTACAAGTATTGAGGCAATAAACCTAACGGATATCGACGATCCGAACGCCGTACTCCCTGAAAATTTACGATAGTGTTAAGTATTGTTAAAGTTACATACATAGCAATATGAATAAACTATTTTTGCTTTGTTTTTCGGAATAGATTTTGATATATAGAAAAACAGAAAGGCTTTAGAGCAGGATGAAATACTTAATTGGCATATTTTTTTTATTGATAAGCACAGTAGCTTTTGCACAACAACCCCAGCAAGAGAAGGCATTGGTGCAATTTTCGGGTATTGTGCATAATGCCGATAGCGCCAAAATTATAGTGCCGTATGTGAATATTACTAATGCAGCTACACATAAAACGATTACAGCATCCAACTACGAAGGTTATTTCTCTTTTGTGGCGCACGAACAGGATACCTTAATATTTACCTGTGTTGGTTACGCAACAACCCGCGTGGTTATACCTGCGGATGTGAAAAATAAGAGCTACACCATACCGGTAATGATACAACCGATCATTATTAACCTGCCAACTTTTCATGTATTCCCCTGGGCTACAACCGATGAGTTTAAAAAGGATTTTTTAGCACTTAAAGTTGCTGACGATGATTTAGAGATAGCCAAAAAGAATGTAAGCCGCACAACTTTAATGGCTTTGGTAGCCACTTTACCACGCGACGGCCAAGAAATACAGGATGGGTATTTCCAAGGCCTGAATACTTCTATAGAAAACTCTCATTCACTAACACCAAACCCGTTATTAAACCCGCTTGCATGGGGTAGCTTTATAAATGAGATAACCCAGGGCGATAAAGCCCGGGCAAATGCTAATGCCACTAACTACGATAATTAGCGGCCCTTTTTAATAGCAGGAAATTTCATTTTATACTCCACATCCACTTCACCTTTTGATATGTTGTTAAGCCTTTTTTCAATCAGGCGTTTGCGTATAGGGCTTAATTTGTCGGTAAATAGTTTACCTTCAATGTGGTCATATTCATGTTGAATAACACGTGCAGCTAACCCCTTGAATGTAGCTTCATGGTGCTTCCAGTTCTCGTCGTAATATGAAATCTTAACTACTGGCTTGCGGTATACATCTTCCCTTATATCAGGTATACTCAGGCAACCTTCGTTAAAAGCCCACTCTTCGCCGGTTTCCTCTAAAATAGTAGCATTAATAAATGCCTTTTTAAAGCCTTCTAACTCCGGTTCTTCATCAGCGAACACAGAAGCGTCAATCACAAACAAACGCATGGATAAGCCCACCTGTGGAGCTGCCAGTCCAACGCCACGCGCGCCGTACATAGTCTCGTACATATCGTTAATGATCTGTTGAATATTTGGATATTCATCCGGCTTAATTGACGTCGCTCTTCTGCGTAAAACCGGGTCGCCGTAAGCTATAATCGGGTACTTCATAACTACAAAAATACAGGTTTATTCTTTAGGCTCAAATAGCAAGGTTGTCATACTATTAATATCAAAAATTTCATTGCTGATATCAAGCAATTCATCGGAGGTAACCGCGTTTATTTTTGCGAAAATCTGCTCCAAACTATCCACCTCGCCAAAATCGAGCAAGCTTTTACTCATCCCGATGATCAGGCTCATCCTGTTCTCTTCAGCTAACGCTATCTGCCCAATAAATTTCTGCTTAGCTTGCTGCAATTGCAAAGTGCCAAGTTTATTATCACGTAACTTCTTCAATTCCTTATTTACCAGGCGTATAGCTTTTTCTGCCTTTTCGGTATCGGTACCAAAGTAAATAGAGAAAATCCCTGTATCGGAAAACGAAGTATAATTGGACTCGATAGTATAAGCGATGCCATGCTTTTCGCGGATCTCTAAATTCAGGCGACTGCTCATACCCATGCCGCCTAGCAGGTTATTTAATAACAATAAGCCATATCTTTTTTCGTGTTTTGATGGATAGGCGCTACTGCCGGTTATGCAGTGCGTTTGCGAGATAGGTTTATGCAGGATGAGTTCTTTCCCGGCATTTGCCATCGGCGCTATCCTGGTTTTAACAACGTTATTAGCAGGTATCCAACCGAAATACTTTTCAAAAAGTTTGATGAGCTTATTCAGATCATAATCGCCAAATACCCCAAACACCATTTCGGATGTATTGTATGTGGCAGCCATGAATTTCTTAATATCCGCCTTATTAAAGGCGCTTACCGTTTCAGGCGTGCCCAATATGTTTTTCCCTATCGGGTGATCTTTAAATAACAGTTCTTCGTAATCATCCTGTATAGCTTCTTCAGGCTGATCGAGGTACGATGCTATCTCATCCAAAATTACACCACGTTCTTTTTCCATTTCATCCTCTGGGAAAGTAGAATGAAATAATATATCCTCAAACAGATCAATAGTGCGTTCCAGGTGCTGTTTTAATAGCGAGGCATGTATGCAGGTGTATTCTTTGGTGGTATAGGCGTTCAGGTCGGCACCCACTAATTCAAGCCGGTTAAGTATTTGGCTGGTGCTGCGTTTTTCAGTTTCCTTAAAAACAAGGTGCTCAATAAAATGCGCCAATCCCTCTTTTTGCTCAGGCTCATCGCGCGAGCCTGCATTTACCACAAAGCAGCAATGCGTAATGGTTGACGGTGAATGCTTAAAAAGTATACGGATGCCGTTAGCTAAAGTATGAACCTGGTAGTCGATCATGAGGCGCAAAGATAGTGTTTAACTACCTTAAATAACTCTTTATAAAAACAGGCGAATGTTAAAATTTTTCATCAGCATGAGTAAGATTTTTGGGGATTTTGCAGTGAATGAGAATGCCGTATTGCTTGTTATCAATACCGTATTTGCTTTTTAAATCGCCTGCCGATAAAATTTCTAAAGAAATAAATATTTCGTCATTAATTAATGATAGATCCCCTTCATCTTTCGGCGTTTTGATCTTATCATTTATGATATATTGAAAACTACTGTCAGATTTAGCGGTCGCATAGATACTATTATATTGGGCTGATACTTTTCTAAAATATGCTATGTAATGCTTTTTAGCGAAAGCTTTTGTTGTGATTATTACAGCCCCGTCTTTTGCCGCTTCACCATATTTGTTGGTCGCATCTGTATCTGTTAATATGGTTAAGCTTGCGATATTATAAGCGGCTAAGTCCCCAAACACTTCATTGCTGATTATAACGCTATCTAATATTTTTAAAGGATTAGGACCTAATTTATTTGCCGGATTAGTACTTGTATTTTGCCCAAAGGCTAATGCTGGCAATAATAGAATTATAATCAAAAAACGTTTCATTTGGTAGGTGTAAGGTTATGTTAATTACCCGTTATTTAATAATGATATATTTTGATCTTAAATTACGGCTGCGGCGCCATAATAATAGAAGCTATTATAAGCGATGCCAATACGATCCCAATAATTAATGGAACCCAGACTTGCCTTTTCCTGTAAAAAGTAGAATATCCAATAACGCGTTTCCAAAAAAAGAAATCCAGGCAATAAGCCGCCGCAAATCCAAATAAAATACCATAGGATGTGCTTGAACCCGGGGCCGCACGCATACCGATAAAAATCTGTATGATTGTAAAAGCGATACCAAATAAAACCGTATACAAGGCTTCAGTTCTTTTGCCCAATTTGCCGATATTCATGGCCAACATAATTGACCCAAATAAAGCCCCGAAAAACACAGAGAAGAAGTAAATCACCCGCCTCGAATACATCAAAGGTGCATCAGGATCTTCTACAATTACGTTCTTATATTCTTTATTAAAAAAGCCTTGTGAATTACCAGCCAAAGCGGCATTTTCACGCATTGCCTGCAAATCTTCACTGATTACCTTTAATTCCTCATCGGGAAATTCATGTCCGCGCGATTGCAGTTCAGCAATAGATGCTTCCACTGTTTCGGGCATATAATTCTGCCGGTTTTCAATACGCTCGATAAGCTCTTCGTTAGTTCTGGTAGTAGCAATGTACTTAAGTCTTGATTCTATCGGTAATAACATCGATTAAAAGTAATAAAATTTATCGGACATAAAACTTTTAAGCATTCTGCATATATTTAACACATGAAAATTGCTGACCTTGATTTTGAACCGCTAATAAATGCTGATGCCATTGAGAAACGCGTTAAAGCCATCGGCGCGCAGCTTAGTGAGGATTATAAAGACACCAAACCACTGTTTATCGGTGTGCTCAACGGCAGCTTCCTCTTCATCGCCGACCTGATCAAGCACGTCGACATCCCCTGCGAAATTACCTTTACCAAACTGGCCAGTTACTACGGTGGCACCAAAAGCACCATGAAGATCCGCGATGATATCGACATCAGCGTCGACCTGAAAGGCCGCGATATTGTGGTGATAGAAGATATTGTAGATACGGGCAACACCGCCCATTACCTGATAGAAAAGCTGAAGCTGAAAGAGCCCGCCTCTATCAAATTATGCTCCCTGCTGCTAAAGCCCGCATCCCTGCTAACCCAAATTGACGAGCTAAAATACGTAGGCTTTGAGATTGAGAACCACTTTGTGGTAGGTTATGGTTTGGATTACAAAGAAATGGGCAGAAATTTGAAGGATATTTATAAAAAGGTGTAATCATTAAAGTTATACAGGCTAAGTATAACTAATTAAATATATTTGTTATTATAAGATAGGGGCAGAAGGTCTAATAAATTGTTAAGAATATAAAATCTTCTATGTATTTCGATATGAAAAAATCAGTTGCATTTTTTTGTGTTTTACTAATGGCAATTATAAAAGGTTATAGCCAGTCCAATACCGACCAATTGGCCAACGAACAATCAATAGGAAGTGCAATATTAACTTTTGTTCCGGTTCAAAGGGAAGGGGTTACCGAACAGCGGTTTCATTATGCGCAACAAATACTTAATGACACCAAATCTGCTTCTAAAAATGATGTTCAAAATTTAATTGCTGCTGATTATTGGAATATCACAACTGCATTTGTTATTCTAAAGGAACCCAAAAGCCACATTCAGGCTGCATTTGATAAAGCTATTCATTTAGATGGCGCTACTATCTGTTCATATATCAAAGCGATGGGAACATCGGGACTAGACAAACTTATCCCTGAATCATTCTTGCCCTTCTATTCCAATTGTGCACAATCATCAACTGTAGAAAGCTCAAAGTTTAACATAACTGATTATGCCGGGAACAACAAGCTGAATCCCAGCTTAGTAAGTGTCATTAACACAATTCAGTTAAATGATGTTCAATTTAGGATGGTTCAACCAGTGGATTGGACTAAACAGAGACCATTGGATGAACGGAATCAACAGTTGATAGACTCTTTATTTAATGTTTATCAAACTTACATCGGCAAATCATTGGTAGGTAAACAATTTGAAGCAACTATGTGGCTGGTGGTGCAACATGCGCCTTTAGAAATGATGGAAAGATATTTACCTATAATTGTTGCTGCCGTCAATCAAAAACAATTAGAGGAAGTCCCGTTAAAGATGCTTATTGATAGAATATATTGGCTTAAATATAATTACCAAATTTTTGGTAGCCAGGGATCTCAAATTAAAGTGGCTGACGACAAAATCCGAAACGAAATAATTAAAAAGTATAATCTAAATTGAAGAGCTTTATTTTAGATCAACTCCCACATGCTGTTTGTGCCCCCTCACAGCATAATCGACGTAAGTTGCCTGCGGGAACACAGGCAATGGATGTGAAGAAACAAGGCTGCGCTGTATAGCATGCGATTTGCTTCGTTCCTTACAGTATGACCTATAGAAATTACTCTTTAACACCCGCTGTTTGTGCCCTCACAACAGCAATAATTGCCCGTGGGGACACAGGCAATGGATATAAGTTATGCAGTAACCACCTCAATAATCCCACCCAATAACTCAATAGCCTCATCAATCCCCCTAACGCCCTCAATACTTAACCGAAGCGTACTTTTCACCTCCTTTAAATTAGTACGGCGCGGGTTAGCCTGCACAAAACCAAGCACCTGGCGGAACATCTCCGTTTCAAAATATTTGGATTGCTGGTTGGTGATAAAGTAACCGCGTAGTACGCCTTTTTTCAACGAGATCTTTTCAAAACCGATGCTTTTACCCAGCCATTGCAGGCGCATGGTATTCAGCAGATCATTTACCTGCGGTGGGATAGGGCCAAACCGGTCATGCAGTTGTTGCTGGAATGCATCCAGTTCAACTTCATTTTCCAATTTAGATAACTCCGAGTATAAATTATACCGCTCAGATAAACTGGTGACATATTCATTCGGTATCAATATCTCCAAATCGGTATCTATTTGCGTAAACGCGATGAACGGCCGTGGTTTATCATCAGGGAAAACGCCTTTAAATTCGTCTTCTTTTAATTCCTGTATCGCCTCATCCAAAATCTTGTGGTACATCTCGAAACCAATCTCGGCAATAAAACCGCTTTGTTCGGCGCCTAAAAGGTTACCGCTGCCGCGGATGTCCAGGTCACGCATGGCTACGTTAAAGCCGCTGCCCAAATCGCTGAATTCTTCAATCGCGCTCAAACGTTTTCGAGCCTCATTGGTCAGCGTTGATAATGGCGGACTCAGCAAATAACAATAAGCCTTTTTATTGCTTCGCCCTACACGACCACGCATCTGGTGCAAATCGCTCAAACCAAACATATGCGCATGATTGATGATGATGGTATTGGCATTCGGAATATCCAAACCGGCCTCAATAATGGTTGTCGCTACCAATACATCATACTCATGGTTCACAAACTTCAGCATCACATCTTCCAAAGCATCACCCTCTAACTGACCGTGTGCGATACCTATCCTTGCTTTTGGCACCAGTTTGTGTATCATTCCACCTAGCTGCGGTAGGTCATTCACCCGGTTATGGATAAAGAACACCTGGCCATCACGATTTATCTCGAACTCAACAGCTTCTTTAATCAGCTTATCATTAAACACATGCAGCTCTGTAACAACCGGCTGGCGATTTGGAGGTGGAGTGGATATGATAGATAAATCCCTTGCACCCATCAGCGAAAAATGCAAAGTACGAGGGATAGGCGTAGCCGTCAGTGTCAGCGTATCCACATTGGCACGCATTTGTTTTAGCTTTTCTTTGGTTGATACACCGAATTTTTGTTCTTCGTCGATGATCATCAGCCCCAAATCTTTAAACTTAACATCCTTGCTCACCAAACGATGCGTACCGATAATAATATCAACTTTACCCTCTTTAAGTCTCTCTAAAGTATCCTTGATCTGTTTGCTCGATTTAAAGCGGTTCACGTAATCAATGTTACATGGGAAGCCTTTCAATCGTTCCGAGAAAGTTTTATAATGCTGTGCCGCCAAAATGGTCGTAGGCACCAAAATGGCCACCTGTTTACTATCAGCCACAGCTTTAAACGCGGCACGAATAGCCACCTCTGTTTTGCCAAAACCCACATCGCCGCATATCAGCCTGTCCATCGGGTGCGGCGATTCCATGTCCTTTTTAAAATCGGTGGTGGCTTTTTCTTGGTCCGGGGTGTCCTCGTAAATAAAGGATGCTTCCAGTTCGGTCTGCAAGTAACTATCCGGCGAAAAAGCATTACCCTGCTGCGATTTACGCACGGCATAAAGCTTGATCAGATCGCGGGCTATGTCTTTAACTTTTTTTTTTGTTGTTTTCTTCAGGCGCTCCCAGGTATCGGTGCCTAATTTGTTCATCTTTGGTATGGCGCCTTCCTTGCCGCTGTATTTGGATATGCGGTTAAGCGAGTTGATGTTCACATAAAGCAGGTCGTTATCGGCGTAAGTGAGCCTGATCATTTCCTGCATTTTGCTATTAACCTCAACCTTTTCAAGGCCCATGTATTTGCCAATACCGTGATCGATATGGGTAACATAATCGCCGGGTTTCAGCTCGCGCAATTCTTTCAGGGTGATAGCTTGCGAACGCTGGTAGCCCTTTTTAAGTTTGTATTTATAATAACGGTCAAATATCTGATGATCGGTATAACAGGCGACCTTCTGCTCCCTATCCACAAACCCCTCGCGGATAGAAACACTTATCGGGGTGAATTTTACCGTTTTATCCAAATCCTCCAAAATGGCATACAGCCGCTCAACCTGGCGGGCAGAATCAGTAAGAATAAAGTTCTCAATCTTCTCTGCCTCGTTGTTTTTAAAGTTATGTATCAGCAAGCTAAAATCCTTGTTGAAGGATGGCTGCGGGCGCATATCGAAATTGATGGTTTCGTTAGGCATATAAAAAAACTGCTTGCCAAATTCTACTACAGGGAAATCCGCTAATTGGTCGGCAATCAGCTTTTCATCGGTAAAACCAAATTTCGGGTCTATCCAATCCTGGTTTTGATTTTTTTCCTCCGGGGATAATGCTTTCCACAAAGCCGTTGCCTTTTTATAGCCGCTCTGGATAATATCCAAAGTGAATTGCACATCCTTAATCCAAATTTGCGTGCCGGCATCAACATATTCCAATAAAGAAATATTGCTTTCCGTCAAAAATTTAGATTGAACATTCGGCACTATAGTAATGCTCTTCACCTGCTCAACCGAAAGCTGGCTTTCGATCTCAAAAGTTCTTATAGATTCTATCAGATCACCGAAAAATTCAACA
Organism: Mucilaginibacter tundrae; assembly: GCF_013408825.1. GTDB lineage: Bacteria > Bacteroidota > Bacteroidia > Sphingobacteriales > Sphingobacteriaceae > Mucilaginibacter. The sequence goes on along the minus strand of NZ_JACCBZ010000001.1, from coordinate 507,069 downwards.
CGGTAAGGCAGTTCATGCGAGAAGGAGAAAATATCCACAATTCCGCCACGAACAGAAAATTGCCCCGGTTCATACACAAAATCAACCCGGTCAAAATCGTACTCCACTAAAAACTCGGTGATAAAATCAATGCTGAGTTTATTGTTTACAGAAATCTCCAATGTGTTTTTTTCGAGCGATGCGCGGTCGATCACCTTTTCAGCCAAAGCCTCGGGGTAAGTAACAATCAGCTGACCAAACTCGGTAGAGTGGTTAAGCTCGTTCAATACCTCGGCGCGGGCAAGCACATTGCTGCTATCAGGCTGGGTAAATTCAAATGGTTTGCGGTATGAGGATGGGAAAAGTAAAACTTCTTTACCGGTGAGGTTTTCCAGATCTGCCTGGAAATAACCGGCTTCTTCTCGTTCGGGCAACACAAATATCATGTGCTGGTGCTGTAAAAAATACAAAGCTACCGCCATAGCAGAATCGCCCGACCCCACTAGCCCACGTAACTGAATCCTCGGATTTTTTGAAGCATTTAAGGCTTGCGCCAGCGCTTTAATCCTGTCATCAGCTTTATACTTTTCTAATATATCACGGATGTTCAAAACGTTGCGAAGATACGCAAAAAAGCACTTTTACCCACGGCAACGCAAATTATGACAAATAATAAAACAATATACAGGGTTTTTACTTTTTAATCATAGATTTAATACACCAAATTGGTATTAAACCTAAAATTATTTAACCAAATTATATTACAATGAAAAACGCATTTATAACCGGAGTTATCATCGGAGTTTTAAGCGGCTTGTGGCTATTCATTATGCACATTGCCGGGTATGATCTAACTAAAGACCAGGTTTCCCCTTTCGAATATGTATCTGTAATTATCCCTATTGCCGGATTGTTTTTTGGATTGAAAAGCTACCGCGATAACGACCTCGGCGGCAATATGGGCTTTTTAGAAGCTTTAATACAATGTTTTAAAATATTAATACTGGCTGGTATTATCGCTATTTTTGCCGGGATATTGTATATTAGCTATGTAGATGCCGGCAATAATGCACGCGATTTTTCGGGCCGTATGTTTGCCGCATTATTAATTGGTGTATTAAGCGCATTAGCTGTGTCATTGATACTCACCACCAAGTCGAACAAAGTTGATTAGAGCTTTTTTCTTAAAATATTTTGAATTAGCCTTTTGGATAGCCGCGCTGATAGCATTGGGGTTAAGCCAACCAACACAAGCAACACACTTTACCTTATGCCCATTAAAACTAATGGGCATAACCTGGTGCCCCGGCTGCGGCTTGGGGCACGCTGTTGCCTTTTTACTTCACGGCGATCTGCGTAGCTCTTTTCATGCTCATTGGTTGGGGTTACCCGCCCTAATTATTATTACCCGTCGTATCTTTGATTTGATCAGGCAAAGGATATACGAACCATCATTGATATTTGGCAACCAGCTGTAATTCACCGTTGTTATTGCGCCATCTACCGACTTATTACAAGTTTCTGCCAGTTTTGAATTGTTAAAATTTTAATGCTATCTTAGTTTTACATCGCAATTAAAATAAAACAATAACCAAACTAATAACCGCTATGGACCCTTTCCAAAACCCTTACATGAGCCTTCCCGGCATTTCACCCGAAGAAATTGGCTTTTTACAACAAGCAACCGCAACACTGAAGGATGAAAACCAGCAAAAATACTTTTACATGGTATATGCCAATAAAAGGAAAAACCCACAGGACATGCTGATATTCTGCCTTATCGGAACGTTTTTAGTCCCTGGCTTGCAGCGCTTTATTGTAGGGCAAATAGGCATGGGTATTTTGTACTTGTTTACGGGCGGTTTATGTTTAATAGGATCTATTATAGATCTGGTTAACCACAGGTCATTGGCATTGGAGTACAATAAAAAAGTAGCATACGAAAGTTACCAGATAGCGCAGATGGGTGGCCAGGCGCAGGCGTAATAAAGGGGTATAAATTCTTTCTTCAGCGGATAAATTTAAATATATTTTCGCTGAAGAAAATATTCCGCTAATTTGCTGCTGTTTACCATCATATTGTGCAATTAACTAAACCTCAAAAATTTTTCTTCCTTTTTGTGTTGATGATGTGCTTTAGTGCAATTGTTAAAGCACAAACCGATACTACTTATAGGCCTGAATACTTATACCAGCCAAAACAGCTACACGATGACCTTGCTTTTTTAAAAAGTGTACTGGAAGAAGCGCATCCAAGTTTATATCGATATACATCTAAAGACAGCCTTGATGCACGTTTCGCCGCTGCCGACCAGCAACTCAACCAGCCACTAACCGATATTGAATTTTGGAAGATAGTTGAGTCGGTTGTAGCCGCCATCCGGTCGGGGCATACGGTTGTTTATCCATCGGCTAACTATGTTGAATGGTGGAATAAACACGGACTTAGTAGAATACCATTGTCGGTTTATGTATTAAATGGGCATTTGTATGCGGCATGGTTCCCTGAAGATTGCGGCAAGTTATTTCGCGGAGCAAGAATAACCGCTATTGACGACAATCCGGGTACAGTAGTCTTCGCAAGCCTAAAGCCGTTTGTTTCTTCTGAAGGATATAGCGATCAATTTGTCAATTATAATATTGAAACGTCTTTTCCTGATTTATACGGCCGTGTGTTTGGTTTCAAGCGCGAATATGATGTTGCATTTATTGATAGCAGCGGTAAAATTCAACATGCTACAGTAAGATCGTACAAAACGAACTATCATGCCCCAACAAATCAAAGCAAGCTGATACACGAGCAGAAAAAAAGTGAAGTAGCAAAAGCGGTTGATATAAACTATTTTAAAGATGTACCGGGAACTGTAGAATTAAGAATAAAAACATTCTCTTATTTAAAAGATTATAAAACATTTGATGTCGCGTTTTTTAAACGGCTGCAGGATGAAAAAATAAAAAATCTAATTATTGATTTACGAGGTGACGGCGGTGGCTATCTTGGTATTGGTATTGATATGATGCGATATATGGTTAGAAATGCTGTTGTGCCGGCTAATATGATAACCGCAGTAACCAATGAATACAGTTTTGGCAAGTATATAGTTTATCCGGGTAGCGATACGTTGAGAAAAAACGTGCTCATAAAAACGGGCAAGCGTGAATACGCCGCAGTGAATGATTATCAATTCCACTACATTTCATCTGGCTATTTATTTACCAAAAATGTTTATTTATTGGTAGATAAAGGTACTTTTTCAGATGCAGCTATTTTTGCTGCAAACCTAAGGGCTCAGGGTAATGTAACTATTTTGGGCGATGAAACCGGTGGCGGCGAGGCTGGCACGGATGGTAGTGGGTTTTCAATGGTGAAATTTCCTAATACCGGTCTTTTATTAAGGCTACCGCAGTTTTGGATGCAAACAACTACCCGAAATGAGAATACGGGCCACGGCGTAATTCCTGATATTACCATTATTCCCTCAATTGAAGATCGTGTGACTGGCAGGGATGTTGTGCTTGATAAAACACTTCATTTAATTATCGATAAAAAGTAAGATGAATTTACTAATTTGCTGCTCATGAAATTATCGCTCTTAACCGATTACCTCGAAAGCCTGGCGCCTTTATCTTACCAGGAAGATTATGATAATTGTGGGTTGATAGTTGGCAAGCCTGATCAGGAAGTTTTCCAGGCGATGGTGTCATTGGATTGTACCGAGGCGGTGGTTGATGATGCCATCGCCAATAATTGCCAGGTGATTATATCGCACCATCCTATTGTTTTTAAAGGGCTCAAAAAGTTCAATAGTAAAACCTATGTGGAGCGGGTGGTTGAAAAGGCTATCCGAAATAATATCGCGCTTTACGCCATCCATACCAACCTTGATAATATGCATACGGGCGTTAATTCCCGCATTTGCGAAACTTTAGGCTTAACTAATACTCGTATCCTCGCCCCAAAACACAACACCATCAAAAAACTTGTTACTTACGTGCCGCTTGCTCAGGCAGAGCAGGTGCGCAACGCGCTGTTTCATGCGGGGGCGGGCAATATTGGCAATTATAGCGAAGCCAGTTTTAATGCCGAGGGCAAAGGTACCTTCAAAGCCAATGAAAATGCCGACCCCTATGTTGGAGAAATAGGTGTAAGGCATACAGAAGATGAAGTTAGGGTAGAAGTTGTTTACCCCGCCAATTTGGAAAGTAAGATATTAATGGCGCTCATATTAGCGCACCCTTACGAGGAAGTGGCCTATGATCTGTTTAACCTTACCAACCAAAATCAGCAGGTTGGCTCAGGCATGATAGGCGAACTGGAATATCCGATAACCGAAGAAGCCTTTTTATTCGAGGTGAAGGAAAAGATGAAAGCGCACGTCATCAGGCATACGGCTTTCACCGGTAAACATATCCGAAAAGTGGCGGTTTGCGGTGGTGCCGGTGGCTTTTTATTGAAACAAGCTATAGCCGCTGGAGCAGATATTTTTATCACAGCTGACTACAAATATCACGAGTTTTTTGATGCCGAGGGAAAGATACTGATAGCGGATATTGGGCACTTTGAAAGTGAGCAATTTACGCAACAATTATTGTATGAAATAATTAGAAAAAAATTTACTACCTTTGCCGTCCGTTTAACAGAGATTAATACAAACCCCGTCAAATATTTTATTTAATGGAACAAACCGTAGAACAAAAGCTAAAGGCTTTATACGAGCTACAAACCATCCACACCAAAGTTGATAAAATTCGCCAGGTAAGAGGTGAATTACCTATGGAAGTGGCAGATCTTGAAGATGATGTTGCAGGTCTTGAGACCCGTATTCAGAAAATCAAATCTGAGCTGGATGATTTGGAAGATGATATAGTTACCCGTAAAAACCTAATAAAAGAAGCGCAATCGAACATTAAAAAGTACGAAACGCAACTTAACGAGGTTAAAAACAACCGTGAGTATGATGCAATTTCGAAAGAAGTTGAGATTCAAGGTTTGGATATACAGGTAAGTGAGAAAAAAATTCGTGAGTTTGGTTTCGAAATTGTAACCAAAACACAGGTTTACGAAAAAGCGCTTGCTGATTTAGAAGCACGTAAAAGCGACCTTGATGCTAAAAAAGCTGAACTAGGTACTATTACTGCTGAAACTGAAAAAGAAGAAAACGAACTGACTGCACAAGCTGAAAAAGCAAAAGCAGGAATTGATGAGCGTTTATTAATTGCTTACACTCGTTTACGCGGCAACGCTAAAAATGGTTTGGCAGTAGTAACTATCCAACGTGATTCATGCTCTGGCTGCTTTAACCAGATACCCCCACAACGTCAGTCGGATATCCGTCAGCGTAAAAAAATTATTGTTTGCGAGCACTGCGGCCGTATTTTGGTTGACGAGCAAATGGCATTGGAGGCCGAAACAGTTTAACCCTTTCCCCTAAGAAAGCTATATGAAATTTAAAGGCGCTCACTGAGCGCCTTTTTTGTTGAATGATTTTCTTCTTTTGTCATTCCGAGCGCAGCGAAGAATCTTCTTCGCCAACCATAGCTGAGTTTGCAAATTGAAGAAGATTCTTCGTTCCTCATAATGACAAAAAGATGTGTCTGTTCCTATATGTTGTCAAAAAAACCTAACTTGGATAAATGAATTACAGGCTAAGTTTACTTCTGATACTCATAATAATAGCAGCTTGCTCCAACAACAAAAAGCCTGTTATCGCCAGCACTGATACCGTTTCCATCCACAAAGTGTGGCAATATGATAATGTCAGGTCGAGCTCAAATAACCCAGGCGTGATCGGCAAACACCTGCTTGACCTCACTAAAAATGATACCCTGCATTTTAGCTACCAATCCATAAAAGGCATAGCTACAGCCTATTCTTATCGTATTGCACACGATACCGTTTTTGCAAACAATAAGGCAGCCTACAAGATCATCAAATTAACCGGTAACGAATTAGAACTATATACGCTCTTCAAAAGCGATAGCAGCAAAGGCGGAAAAGATTCAATAATAATGGTCTATAAAACCAGGTAATCGCTATTTCTTCAACAACGGTTTTATCAGGAAAAAATAGATCAGTACAAGGCCAATTATCGCAACAGAGCCATTTAATATCGGCCAAAGGATAGATGAATGCATACTGCAAATGTATTAATAAACCCCTTGTGATGCACTCCAATTGTCATTTCCACCGCAGGGAGAAATGACAATGAAGAAAATGAATAGTTAGAACAAATCCATTTGCTTCCCACCTTTTGGCGTAAACAAAGTATAATCAAACGGTGGCATGTCCCGTTCTGCTAAAAAGCGAATACAAGCCATCCGGTACAATTGATGTATAGATTCTGCCACCGGGCCCTCGCCGCTCATCCTGCGGCCAAACTCGCTGTCGTTTAATTTACCGTCATGGCAGGATTTGATCATATTCAGCACCTTCTCCGCGCGATCAGGAAATGCCTTATATATCCAGTCGTTAAATATATCCGCTATGCTACCGTTTAGCCTAACAATTGTAAAGCCTGCAGCTAGAGCGCCTCTGTCGGCTGCTGCTTTAATAATGTTCGGTACCTCCTCGCTGTTCAATCCGGGGATAATGGGCGCTGCCATCACCCTTACCGGCACACCAATTTCAGTTAACTTTTGAATTACTGCCAACCTCCCTGTCGCAGTTACCGTACGAGGTTCTAATTTCTGCCGTAGTGATTCATTTAGCGAAGTGATGGACATATTTACATGCACCAGGTTCATCGCAGCCAATTCGGTTAAAATATCCAGATCACGTAATATCACATTGTTTTTGGTGATGATGCTAACCGGGTTTCGGTACTTTAAAAACACCCGTAATAAGGACCGGGTGATTTTCAGTTTCCGCTCTATCGGTTGATAGCAATCTGTATTGCCTGATAGTAATATGCAAATCGGCTTATAATTCTTCTTGTTAAAGTACTGTTCTAATAATTCGGCGGCATTACGTTTTACAATGATTTTCCGCTCAAAATCAAGCCCGGCGCTAAAGCCATAATATTCATGTGAGTTACGGGCATAACAATAAATACAGCCGTGTTCGCACCCCTGGTAGGGATTAATAGAGAACATATGGCTCAGGTCAGGGCTTTTTGATTCACTGACTATCTTTTTCGGATTCTCCTCAAAAAGTTGTGTCGCGGTATTTTCAAGGAGTGGTTCATCTAATCCCTCAATATGCTCGCGCACATATTTGTTCTTATTAAACTTATTATGCGTATTAACCTGGGCACCCCGCCCCTTAAAAAACTCATCATTATCCTCGTGCGACATTTATCAAAATTGCTAATAATATTAGCAAAATGCAATATTGAATTGATAAATATTTATCAAGATTTTTTGATGTAGAATGTGGATCAAAACACAAAGCGATGTTTAATGTTATCAACAGCATGCGCAAATTCCTGCAACGTTTATTAACCAAGCCAGTTGTTAATTTGGCAAATACCTTATCATCAAGGCCGGATAGAAAACGTGTAGATGCCGCGCTAAGTGATCTTTATAAAAATATTATCGATCATCCCGGCGATAAAGGTGAAATCATCAATTTTGATCCTGAAAAAGATAAATATATTATCTTTTCCGATCAGCACAAAGGCGCACGCGACGGTATGGATGTTTTCGCCAAAGCGGCTAAAAATTATTTAACCGCGCTGGATCATTATCATAAAAATGAATTTTTCTACATCAATTTGGGCGATAGCGAAGAGCTTTGGGAGAACTTATTCATCACTGTAAAAAGGCATAACAAGGCCACGTTTGAGAAAGAAAAACTTTTTCTTCATCGCAAAAAATTCATTAAAATATTTGGTAATCATGATCTGTATTGGGCTAATGACCCGCTTGCTCCATTAAGTTTAATACAGATATACGGCGAACGGATAAAAATTTATGAGGGCGCCATCCTTCAAACCAAGATAAAAAACAAAACCCTCTCCATCTACATGACCCATGGCCACCAAGGCGACCTTCAAAGCGATGGTAATTGGTTCAGCAAATGGTTTGTATCTGATATATGGGGCCCATTCCAATCTTATCTTCGCATCAACCCAAATACACCTGCCAATAACGATGATTTAAAAACTGCACATAATCGAATGATGTATCAATGGAGCTCGAAGCGTAAAAATACCTTGTTGATAACCGGGCATACGCATCAACCCGTTTTTAAATCATTTACGCATATCGAAAAACTATATGATGAGTTGGAGATAGCTAAAAAATCAGGTAATAAAAATGCTGAAGCCGACCTGCAAAAGCAAATTGGAAAACGGGAAAGCAAGGGGGATAAACTGCCCGATTTCACAGGTTATTTAGATAAGTATTTTAATAGTGGCTGTTGTTGTTTTGATGATGGTGATATTACCGGGATAGAAATTGCCGATGGCTATATCAGGCTAATTAAATGGCGATATAAACACGAAAAAGAAAGCGAAAAGATTATTTTAGAAGAAAGCAAACTTGACGTTCTGAAAATTACGTAGTTAGGTATGTCTCCTTATTATTAAAAAACTCTAACTTTATAATTCACGCTAGCGCTATTTATGCTCAATCATATACTTGCTGCTTTAAATGATTATGCTTTTGCCTTTAATCAGGATGAAGGTAACTACACGTATATAAGTGGTAATATAGCCGATTTGGCCGGTTACGAACCTGCTGAATTTAAAGATAATACCTGTTTATGGTTTAGCCTTATTGATAACCGGGATATTAAGAAGGTTGAAAATATGTATGACAAGCCGCTTGAAAGTGATAAGTCAACAAGTATAACTTACCGAATTACAACAGCTGAAGGAAAAACAAAGTGGATAAACGACAAGAGGTGTTTATATACAGAGGAAAATGGAGAACACATTCTATTGAGCATAGTTAAGGATCTGGAACGTGAAGATGAGGAACGCTACAATAAGGAAGAAGCAATAAGCGGTTATGGTATATTGTTTGACACCAACCCAAACCCAATGTGGATATACGAGGTGTCTTCGCTTAGGTTTTTAAAAGTAAACGCTGCGGCCATAAAAACCTATGGTTATACCGAAGCGGAATTTTTAACCATGACGATTCAGGATATTCGCCCCATGGCCGACCAAAATAGCCTAAACGATTTTTTACACGACAGGGGAATTACTGAAGCTAAATTTATAGGTTATAGTAACTCAGGCATCTGGCGTCATTTAACCAAAAATGGCGAAATGATACACGCTGAAATGTATGGCGATACCATTCAATACAAACATTATGACTGCCGTTTAACAGTAGCCACCAATATTACCGAGAGGCTTTATTACCAGGAAGAAGCAAAAATACGCGAGCAATTCCTTAACTCACTTATAGATTCGCAAACAAATTTTTTGGTGCGAATAAATATGTCAGGGGAATATACGTTTATTAATAAGCGTTTTATGAAAATTCTTGGATACAATAAAGCTGATATTATAGGTAGACATTTTAGGACTACAGCCTTACCTGAAGAAATTTATTTATGTGAAGAGGCATTTTATAACTGCACTAATAACCCAGGCAAGATAATTCACCTCAGCCATAAAAAACCTGATGTTAATGGTAATTTGCATGATATTGAATGGGAATTTATAGCGGTTACTAATGATAGTAAAGAAGTTACCGGCATACAAGGAGTGGGGCAGGACATAACCGATAAGATAAACAGCCAAAAAGAAATAAGTTGGACGAAAAAGAGCCTGGAGGCTATCATCAATAATACCGAGGACTTAATCTGGTCCATAGATCGTGACTTTGGCTATTTATATTTAAATCAGGCGTATAAAAATACAATTAGAGCGCAAACAGGAGTGGAGCCACAGCCCGGCGATAGCTCAATGCATGTTGTTTTTGGTGATGAGGTTTTAACAAAGTGGAAAGAATATTACGCCAGGGGGTTTATGGGTGAGGCTTATATTGTTGAAGATGAATTCTTAGATTCGAATACAGGCAATTCGTTTTTTTTTGAAACCAGTTTTAACCCAATATTTGACGCTGAAGGCAAAATAACAGGTATGGGGTGTTTCTCCCGAAATATTACTGAGCGGATTAATACCAGCAAATCAATAATTGATCAAAATGAGCGTTTGCGAAATATTGCCTCATTAAGCTCGCATGAGTTGCGTAGGCCCGTGGCAACCATGTTAGGCCTCATCAATATTATTGACAGGGAAAACTTTAACAATCCAGAGAATATTGAAATAATTAATCACCTGCTGATTGTAGGCAACGAAATAGATGATGTTATACGCCTTATAGTTAACAAAACCTTTATCGGTAAAGAATAGTATCGTTTATAACGATAGAATCTCTACAATCTTTAGGAAATTATTGCTGATCTCGTGATCATGTTTAATGGCATGCTCAAACGGAGTATATGAAATTTCGTTATGGATAACGCCAATCATTTCGTTACGGTGTCCATCCCTTAATGCTTCAACAGCGGCTACACCTACGCGGCTTGCCAATACACGGTCCATACAAGTAGGTTTGCCACCACGTTGTATATGCCCAAGTATTGAGACCCTGGTATCATAATGCGGGAAACGTTCGGTAACTATTCTTCCTATTTCAAAAGCACCACCTGCATCATCACCTTCGGCCGCTATAACAATTCTTGATGTTTTGTCTTTACGGCCATTCTCCAATCGATCGAGCAAACCTGCCATTCCGTTTTTATTTTCAGGGATCAATATAGCTTCTGCACCGGCAGCAATACCTGTTCTCAAAGCGATCAGCCCTGAATCACGGCCCATAACCTCCACAATAAATAACCTGTCGTGTGATTCTGCAGTATCTCTGATCTTATCAACCGCATTAACCACTGTGTTTATAGCGGTATCATAACCAATGGTAAAATCAGTGCCCATTAAATCATTGTCAATCGTTCCCGGCAAACCAACAATAGGTATATCATACTCGTGCCCGAAGATTTTAGCACCGGTAAATGTACCATCGCCGCCAATGGCAACAAGGGCGTCTACGTTATTTTTCTTTAAATTATCATAAGCGATTTTACGGCCTTCTGGAGTTCTGAACGCGTCGCAGCGCGCAGTTTTTAAAATAGTACCGCCCCGCTGTACAATGTTTGAAACAGATTTACGGTTCATCTTGTACATATCGTTCCTAACCATTCCTTCGTAGCCACGTAATATGCCCGTCACTTCAATATCATAGTATAATGCTGAACGGACAACTGCCCTAATGGCAGCATTCATGCCTGGCGCATCTCCGCCCGATGTGTATAATCCTATATTTTTAATCTGCGTCATTTTAAAAAGGCGCTGTTAAGCGTGTGAAATTATAAATCTGCTAATAACGCTTTTACGTGGTAATAACATTTGTTATTACCACGTAAAAGTCGGGCGAATTTACATTAATTTTTTGTGAGCGCGTTTTGTTTTTTAAACTTAACGTGAGTTTGGGCCGCTTTATTTTTTATAAGCGGCAATACCTGATTCTAAAAATTTATTATAATCAGCTATATCATAATCCGCAGGAGATGGATTAATTGTAACGCCATTCTTGTCAGTAAGCAGATTGCCATCGCTATCCAGCATCACATAAAATGGTTGCGAATTTGAGTTGAAGCGACTCGCTTCCAGATCACTCCATTTGCCACCCAGATTGGTGATAGTTTTACCACTGTATATTGATACAAATTGTTCGTTTGCGGGTAATGCGGCTTTATCATCAACCACTAATTGCAGTAGCACAAAATCATTTTTTAAATGATTAAATACTTGCGGGTTACTCCAAACGTTAGCTTCCATTTTACGGCAGTTAACGCAATTGAAGCCGGTAAAATCTATTAAAATGGGTTTATGTATCTTTTTTGATTCCTGCAAAGCCTGGTCATAATCGTACCAGGCGTCAAGCCCGCGTGTTTTAATCCGATCATAATTGCCGGCATATTTCCTGTTTTTTACAGATGCTGTATCGGCTACGCCCCCATATCCACCACCCGGCGATTGTGAAAGGTCAAAATCCTGTGTTGCTATCGGAGGTAAAAACGCGCTGATAGATTTTAATGGCGCACCCCATAGGCCTGGTATCATATAAATAACAAACGCGAATACTATTATAGCTAAGAAGGCACGCGGTACGGATAAGTAATGCGTGTCACTATCATGCGAAAATTTTATTTTTCCAATTAAATAAAGCCCCATCATTAAGCCAATGGCTATCCATAACGATAGGAATATCTCACGGTCAAACCAATTCCAATGGTACGCCAGGTCTACATTTGAAAGGAATTTAAGCGCGAAAGCCAATTCCAAAAAGCCAAGCATCACTTTAACGCTATTCAGCCAGCCGCCCGATTTTGGCAGGCTCTTCATTGCTGATGGAAACAGGGCAAATACAGTAAACGGCAATGCTAATGCCACCGAGAAACCAAGCATGCCAACTGCTGGTCCAAGGCGGTCGCCTTTTGACGCGGCATCAACCAATAGTGTTCCAATAATTGGCCCGGTGCATGAAAATGATACCACGACTAATGTAGCAGCCATGAAAAATATACCGGCAGATCCGCCTTTATCGGCATTGGCATCGAGCTTATTGCCTAATGAGCTTGGTAGCGTGATCTCGAAAGCACCCAAAAAGGATATGCCAAAAACAACCAGCAGCAAAAAGAAAAACAGGTTAAATATGCCATTGGTAGCCAACTCGTTCAATGCATCTGACCCGAATGCAATCGATATGATCATTCCCAAGGCCACATAAATTATAATAATCGATAGACCATATATAAAGGATTGTAAAATCCCCTTTGCTCTCGATCCTGCCTTTTTAGTGAAAAAACTAACCGTCAACGGCAAAAGCGGATAGATACAAGGCATTAACACCGCGGTGAATCCACCCAAAAGCCCGGCTAAAAAAATGGCCCAAAGTGTTTTGGGCTTTGCTGCTTTTACGGTTTTGTTTATAGCGGGTTTTTTGGCTTTTGCTAATTTAGCTTGTGCCAATTTTCTGGCAGCCATGCTATCAGCAGCAGTTGTTATGCTGGTAAACTGTACGCCGCTTGATGATGCGGTATCGGCGGTTTTAGCGTAAACGTTAGCCGGTGCGGTTATAAAAAACGCGACAGCCAGGCAAGCCATCAATATAAACCTTATCACAAATCTGTTTTTGGAAAATTTCATCTTTTAGCCGGATATAATTACTTAGCGTTGATTGGAATAGAGAAATCAACATCATCCGGAGGAAGGCATTTGCGGTCGTTGCAGGTCATGTATTCTAAACTGCCTTTAACAACAGTTGCTCCCGGTGTTTTTAATTTTATTTTTTGCTGAAAGGTTACGGTCTTTTCAAAATAGCTTACATCAATACCAAAAGCTTTTTCAAACTTGGTAGCAGGAGTTGGTTCTGATGCTTTACCAATCAGTACATAATCCTTAGATGCCGGGAAGGTAAACGACGTTTTAACGGGGCCACCATCCTTTTGATTTATTGAGTAAATGTGCCATTCAGGCTCGATAGTCGCTCTAATAAAAACTACCGCTTCGGTAGGACTGATCCTTTTTGCGGCATAAGCCCATTTTACAGGTGCCTCAATTTGTGCAAATGCGCTTTTGCTTATTGCAAACACAGCTATAATTAATAATAACCTTTTCATTATATGTTTATTTATTTAAAAACTCAATTTCTTTAAAGTTGAAACTCAATTCTGTTTCAAAACTGTTTTTAACAACCAAAAGGCCGTTATTTAACACATCTTTAACAATTCCCTCAAAATCACCCGTCGCGCTTCTGAAACGTTTATTTTCTCCTAACCAATATAGTCGGGACAAATATTCTTTCCTTACAATGTTAACCTGCCCAGCCTTTAGTTTAAGGTACCAGGCTTCAATATGCCTGCAAAGGTCTGATAATATCTGCCTTAAATCGTAATCCCGTTGTAAGATTTGCTTAATTGATGCTGCATTTGGTACACTTTCAGGGAAACTGTCCTGGTTTATATTTAAACCAATGCCAATTATAGCGTGTTTTATTTGGCTGCCTTGTATGGAATTTTCAATCAGCATCCCCCCAAGTTTCATATCATTGTAATAAATATCATTTGGCCATTTTATTTTTAGATTCTTCCCAAGCAGTGGAAAAAGAGCATCGTACACCCCCAAGCTTATGGCGCGGGTTAGATCGAATTGATCGGATATGGCTAAAAAAGAGGGCTTTAGGAGTAAACTGAAAGTTAAATTCTTTCCGTCATCGCTATGCCAGCGGTTTTGTTGCTGCCCGCGGCCTGCATATTGGCTTTCTGCCATAATGACTGTTCCCTCAGGCAATGGCTTGGAATTTGACAAGGTATTCTTAAGGAAATTGTTGGTGGAATCAACTTCTTTGAGGATGATTAAATTTTGTCCAACAAATAATCCTGAAATAATGTTATTTTGCAAAGTATATTAGTGTATAATATTTGTAAATCAAAATCGTTCAAAACTAACTCTTTTTGATGGTAAAAAGTAAAACGTTAAAGGAATCCGCTTATCTTTCTGAACTTGCCATACATGGCATGCAGGAAAAAAAGGGAAATGAAATTGTAAGGTTAGACCTCCGTAATATTTTCAGTTCAGTATCTGATTACTTTGTGATATGTCACGCCGATTCGGCTACACAAGTAAGAGCAATAGCAAACAGTGTTGAGGAAGAGATTTTTAAAGCTACACAACAGGACCCTTGGCGCAAGGAAGGCTTGGAGTATAGCGAATGGATCTTACTGGATTATATAGATGTTGTTGTACACATTTTCAGGACCGATAAACGCGAATTTTATGGTGTAGAGGATTTGTGGGGCGATGCGGAAATCAAATTTTATAAAAGTGCCTGATAGAATAGCATTTAATGCCCCCTTAAATGTTAAAATGTAAATAGTAAGTTTGCTGTTGTAAAGAAATGAAAGATACTAAAGATAATAAGTTGGAAAAACCCAAACCAATACGGAAAATATCGAATAAAAAGTCTGTGAAGCCACCTAAGTTCAATTTCATGTGGATTTACGGGATTATTTTAGCTGCAATGTTTGCCTTTGTATACATGATGAATGATGTACCTGGCAAAACAATTACTTTTCAGCAATTTACCACTATGCTTAAGGCTGGTGATGTAGATAAGGTTGCAGCCTCCAAAACAGGTGACTTTATTACGGCTGATATTTATCTGACAAAAGCTGCGTTAAAAAAATCGCAGTATGCTGATGTAGCTAAAGATCAGGGCAGTTTGAACATGTCGGGTGCTAGCCCGCAATATGAATTTACCTACCCTAGCTTAGAAAGCTTAAACCAAGCTATCTTAACTGCTGAAGCAGGCATGCCTGATGCGCAGAAAATAGGTATCGAGTACAAACAAAACGAAAGCCTTTTCTCAAATCCACTGGTGCAAATTGTACTGATGGTTATTTTGGTGGTTGGCTTATGGTTGTTTGTAATGCGCCGCATGTCGGGCGGTTCAGGAGGTGGCCCGGGTGGGCAGATATTCAACATTGGTAAATCAAAAGCTACCTTGTTTGATAAAGAAGCCCAGGTATCAGTAACATTTAATGATGTAGCTGGACTTGAAGAAGCAAAACAGGAAGTGATGGAAATTGTTGATTTCCTGAAAAATCCAAAGAAATATACCAACCTGGGTGGTAAAATACCTAAGGGAGCTTTATTAGTAGGTTCGCCAGGTACTGGTAAAACCTTATTGGCTAAAGCTGTTGCAGGCGAAGCACAGGTGCCATTCTTCTCGCTGTCAGGTTCTGACTTTGTGGAGATGTTTGTGGGGGTAGGTGCATCACGTGTTCGTGATTTGTTCCGCCAGGCCAAAGATAAAGCGCCATGTATCATTTTTATTGATGAGATTGACGCGATAGGCCGTGCCCGTGGCAAAAACAATATTGTAGGTGGTAATGATGAGCGCGAAAATACATTGAACCAGTTATTGGTAGAGATGGATGGTTTCGGTACTGATTCGGGTATTATCATCTTAGCGGCAACTAATCGTCCTGACGTACTGGATTCTGCTTTATTGCGCCCGGGACGTTTCGATAGGCAGGTATCTATCGATAAACCGGATTTGATTGGCCGTGAGCAGATATTTAAAGTACACTTAAAACCGGTTAAACTGGCAGAAGGTGTAGATGCAAAAAAATTATCAGCACAAACTCCTGGTTTTGCTGGTGCAGAAATTGCCAATGTTTGTAACGAAGCCGCTTTGATAGCTGCCCGTAAAAACAAAGAAGCGGTTGATATGCAAGATTTTCAAGATGCGATTGATCGTGTGATTGGTGGTTTAGAAAAGAAGAACAAGATCATCTCTCCTGAGGAAAAGCGCATCGTAGCGTATCACGAAGCTGGCCACGCGATAGCAGGCTGGTTTCTGGAGCATGCCGATCCTTTGGTTAAAGTATCTATTGTTCCTCGTGGTGTTGCGGCTTTGGGTTATGCCCAATATCTGCCTAAAGAACAATTCTTATACACTATTGAACAGTTGGAAGATGGCATGTGTATGACTTTAGGTGGCCGTGTTGCTGAAGATATTGTTTTCGGTAAAATATCAACCGGTGCGCAAAATGATTTGGAACGTATAACCAAACTAGCTTATGCCATGGTTACTATATATGGTATGAACGAGAAAGTTGGTAACGTATCATTTAACGATCAGCAAGGCGAATACCAATTTAACAAACCATACTCTGAAAAAACATCTGAGTTAATTGACTCTGAAGTTCGTAACCAGATCAATACCGTTTATCAGCGTACAAAACAATTGTTGAATGATAAACGTGAAGGTTTAGAAGCTTTAGCTAACAAACTGATTGAAAAGGAAATTCTTTTCCAGTCAGATCTTGAAGAAATATTAGGCAAGCGTCCGTTTGATAATCGTACAACTTACGATGAATTTGTAAACGGTACTACCGAATCAAATCAGGAGCCTGCTGCTCAAAGTTTTGTGCATGAAGGTGTTGGCGATCATTCTGGAACATTTGAAAGGAACCCGGAAGAGAAAGAAGCAAGTTCTGGTACGGAATAATTAAGTCAATAGTCTTAAGTCGAAAGTCCGAAGTCATACCCTGATTTTGGACTTTCGAGTTTTAACTTTCTATCATGAGGGATATAACTACATCTAAGGAAAAGCTACTAAAAAAGATACGAAAGGCCCTGCTCGAAAAGCGGGACAATCCGTATCCTAATTTAGAGGACCTGCCAATGTATACCCCGAATGAGGAAATGCTGGAAGTGCTGTTTGCTGAACAGTTCACCGCTATAGCTGGCCAGTTTGTTTTTTGCGAGGATGAGATCCAGTTTATAGAAAACCTGCTTACTCTTGCCGAAGAACGCAAATGGCATAAAATATACTGCTGGGAATCATCATTGCAGGAAATACTAACTAAATACGAATATCCTTATTTTGAAACCGATAAAGACTTTGAGCAAGCGCAGGTAGGCTTTACCCTTTGCGAGGCATTAATTGCACGGAATGGCAGTATTTTACTGTCTAACGCTAATATGGCAGGTCGCAGGTTAAGCATTTATCCGCCGGTGCATATTGTTTTGGCGTATACCTCGCAATTAGTTACCGATTTAAAGGACGGCTTTAAACTCCTTAAAACTAAATATGGACACCAATTACCGTCCATGATAACGAATGTAACGGGCCCAAGCCGTACATCGGATATTGAGAAAACACTGGTTTTAGGTGCCCATGGCCCCAAAGAGCTGTTTGTATTTTTGTTGGATGGATAATTGATTATCAAACTTTTGTTGCAAAACCTTTTTACTTATTATAATTTTTTATACCTTTGCAGCCCCGCTGAAAGTTAACTCCGGGGATAATGTTGAACACATAAAAATTAAAGAATGGCAACTAAAATCAGATTGCAAAGACACGGTAAAAAAGGAAAACCTTTTTACTACATCGTAGTGGCAGACGCACGTGCTCCAAGAGACGGACGTTTTATTGAGCGTTTAGGTTCATACAACCCAAACACTAACCCAGCAACTATCGACATTAACTTCGACAAAACTCTTGATTGGGTTAATAACGGTGCACAACCTACTGACACTTGTCGCGCAATACTTTCATACAAAGGCGTATTGTACAAAAAACACTTAGAAGGTGGTTTAAAGAAAGGTGCTTTAACCGAAGAACAAGTTGCTACTAAGTTCCAGGAGTGGTTAGATCACAAAGAAGGTAAGATCACTGGTAAAAAAACAAGTTTAGTTTCAGCAAAAGACGAAGCCCGCAAAGCAGCGTTAGCAGCAGAAGCTATTAAGAAAGAAGAAAAAGCAGCAGCTATCGCAGCTAAAAGTGCTCCTGTAGTTGAAGAAACTCCAGAAGAAGAAGCTCCGGCAGCAGAAGCTACTGAAGAAACTTCAGCAGAAGCAGAAAGCGCTGAATAATTTTTTTAATTTTTTATGCAAAAGGCGAAGATCTGTTTAAGGTTCTTCGCCTTTTGCTTTAATAACATTTTATGAAAATCGAAGATTGTTTCAGGATCGGTACCATATTGAAAAGCAGAGGCCTAAAAGGTGAACTGCAACTGTATATTGACTTTGAAAACCTGCATGATATAAACATCGAAGCTATTTTTATTGATATGGCTGGCAAGCTTGTGCCTTATTTTGTTGAATCGATAAAATATCCGCAAAAAGGCATTGCTTATATTTATGTAGAGGATATCGATACAATTGAAAAAGCTACTCCGCTGGTAAAAAAGGACGCCTATCTGCCAAACAAACTCAAGCCTAAAAAGAAAAAAAGCGAGTTTACGCTAAAAGATCTGTTGGGTTTTATAGCGATTGATGAAAATGAAGGCGAATTAGGCATTATTACCGAGATAAATGAATTCCCGCAGCAATTGATCGCTACGGTGAATTATAAAGATTGTGATGTGCTTTTCCCATTAAATGAAAGTATTATTAAAGGAATCGATGTTGTGAAGAACGAAGTGTTCATTGATCTGCCCGATGGATTGTTGGATATCTATTTAGAGTAAAAATAATTTTGTCAAATTTATTTGACACTTGTAAAGTTTGTTTTACATTTGGTAAATCAAACTTTACAAATATGAAATCACGCTTTTTATTTCCGCATTGGTGTCGTTATGTAGGCTATGTGCTCGTCATTGCGCACATACCGGTTATGTTACTCAGAAAAATGATTGGTTTTGATACGTCCGGTTCACCGATAAACAATAGCTTGCTTAGCCCTCACCACTTGTTTTTTATGACGACAACGCTGTTAATGGCAATAGGCTTGTTCCTGGCTGCATTTTCAAAAGAAAAAGTTGAAGATGAGCAGATATTGCAATTAAGGCTCGATTCATTACAATGGGCAATTTATGTTAACTATGTACTATTGATAGTCAGCCTTATTTTTTCCACCGATACCCAACATATATTGTTTTTAAATTTATTAGTGCCGCTGGTGTTTTTTATTATTCGTTTTCAATGGAAAATATTCCAGAATAACAGGTTGCTAAGGAAGGATGAAAACCCCTCATGAAAAATAATATTCGTATTGAACGCGCCATAAAAAATATCACACAAGCCGAGCTTGCCGAATTGATAGGCGTATCGCGACAAACCATCAATACTATTGAGAGTAACCGGTATGTGCCTTCAACGGTATTGGCATTGAAAATTGCGAAGGTATTTGATAAACCTGTCGAAGAGATATTCATGTTAAGCGAAGAGGACTAAAGAATAGATTTAAGAGCCAAGAGTTTAGATTAAGATAAAAGCGATATCCTGACTTAACTCTTATATCTTGATTCTCCAAAAAACCTATCTTTGCCGCATGCGTTTCGATATCATCACAGTATTGCCCGGTTTATTAGAAAGCCCTTTTGCTCATTCTATTTTACAGCGTGCGCAAAAAAAAGGTATTGCCGAAATACATGTGCATAACCTGCGCGATTACTCCACAAGTAAACAAAAAAGTGTCGACGACTACCCTTATGGCGGTGGCAGCGGCATGGTGATGACGATTGAGCCCTTTGCGGCTTGTATTGAGAAGCTGAAAGCCGAGCGGGAGTATGATGAGATCATCTTCATGTCGCCGGATGGGGAAACGTTGAACCAGGCAATGGCCAACCAGCTATCTATCAAACAAAATTTTATAATACTTTGTGGTCACTATAAAGGTATTGACCAGCGTATACGCGATATTTTTGTAACCAAAGAAATCTCTATCGGCGATTATGTGCTATCAGGCGGCGAGTTGCCTGCTGCTATTGTGGTAGATGCGGTGGTGAGATTGATTCCGGGAGTTTTATCGGATGAAACATCTGCGCTGTCAGATTCTTTCCAGGACGGTTTGCTTGATGCCCCGGTTTATACCCGCCCGGCAGATTGGAACGGCCACACAGTGCCCCCAATATTGTTAAGTGGTAATACACCCGAAATAGAAAAATGGCGCTTTGAGCAGGCTGTAGAGCGAACCAAACAACGCAGGCCTGATTTGTTGGAAGGAGAATAGTTCGATGGCAATATTTTTTTATATTAGCCGTAATTAAAATCCTGAACTGATGCGACCGATCTTAAAAAATACGCTAATTCTTCTTTCATTTTTATTCATACTGTCATCCTGCAAAAAAAACGGAATAACAGGCAAGGTATCGCCTGTTGCCAATGTATATATTTCCGGTTTAGACAATAAGGATGCTGTTTATTGGAAGAACGGTACAGAAGTGCACTTAACTAATAATGCCCAGGGTGCATCTACCAGCTCAATTTTTGTAACATCTAATAATGATGTATATGTAGCCGGTTCGGAAGCAACGTCAGGTAATTCTTTAGCCACTTACTGGAAAAACGGCCGGCCTAATTTTTTGACGGATAGTGGCGCGTATGTAGTAGCTAACTTTATATCGGTTTCCGGTAGCGACGTATATATTGCAGGCTTAATTGAAAAAGGAAATAATGACCCGCATGCTGTTTACTGGAAAAACGGACAGCAAAATGGATATGTAAATGCTGCTAGTGTGGCCATTACCGGGTTTGTTTCAGGGGCTGATGTGTACCTTGCAGGTTATACCATCAATAGCAATTATAACGGCATTGGCGCGATTTCGGATGCTATGTATGAAAAGAATAACTCGGTTGTAAATATCAGTACCGGCAATGTTGGTGGTGTTGTGCTATCATTATATGTTGCAGGCAGCAATGTTTACGCGGCAGGCTACGGTTATGATAGCCAGGGAATTTTTAATTACGCCACCCTATGGGTAAATGGCACAGTTACTATGCTAAGTAAACAAGTCGATAGTTATGCGCAGAGTGTTTTTGTTTATCAAAACGACGTGTATGTAAGCGGGTTTGAATCATTGACCACCGGAGGCAATGGTGTAGCAACAGTTTGGAAAAACGGAGTAGCCACCCATTTGTCAACACAAACCTCAGCGGCCAATTCGATATTTGTATATAATGGGGATGTTTATGTGGCCGGTAGTTTAACTGATGCCAATGGGGCAGAAAGCGCTGTGTACTGGAAAAATGGAACAATTACAAACCTTGGGCCTGTCGGCACTAACGCCAGCAGTATATTTATTAAATAAAGTATGTTGTTTGTTTTTTGGATTTGAGGAATAAATATTATTTTCAAAATCCATTTTTAATTCTAAAATAAAATCCCTATAATTGCAATCCGATTTTTACGGGTTAAAAATCGCTTTAAGAGCTTAAAATCATGGATTTAGTAAAATTTGTAGAAGAGCAATCAGTAGTAGCAACACAATTTCCTTCATTTAAGGCAGGTGATACTGTGAGCGTTCATTATAAAATCAGAGAAGGAAACAAAGAACGTATCCAACTTTATCAAGGTGTTGTTATACAACGTAACAGTACTGGTAATAACGAAACATTCACTGTTCGTAAAGTTTCAAACGGAATTGGCGTTGAGCGTATTTTTCCTGTAAACTCTCCTAATATTGATAAAGTAGAAGTTAACAGCCACGGTAAAGTACGTCGTGCTAAACTTTACTACCTGCGTGCCCTTACCGGTAAAGCAGCTCGTATTAAATCAAAAAGAGTTTAATTACCACTATTCCCCGCCAAAGGGAATACGTATAAAATATAAAAAGCCTTTACAGATTTTCTGTAAAGGCTTTTTGCTTGCGATCTCCTCTCGGTTAGTTTTCAGCAACAATATTATAAGTCAAGTCGAGTGTGGTTGATCCTGAAATATAAATAGTATAAATTTTACCAGCTTGTATGGTAGTCGCCGGGATTGTCAACATAGCATTTATTGACCCTGCGGAATACAAGTAAAACGTTGTACCTGCAGTAACCTGGCTATAAGCCGACACCGCTCTTGCAGCCAAATTGGTTATTAATTTTGAAGTCGCGGATACACCGAAGTCTACATTGGTGGTAACAGCATTACTCAGGTTTATAAATCTAACCTTTGCCATGTTAGCAGCAGGTGCTGTAAGGTTATCTGTAGTTACAACACTACTGCTTGCACTGCCATTGCTGGTATAATAAATGGTATAGTTACTATCAGTTTGTAACGATACATTAAACGAAACATTTGCAGTTGTACTGCCGGAATTGGTGAATTTAGCAGTATGGCTACCTGATTTGGCAGCTAAATAATCAGAGCTTTGTTCGTAAGCCACGGCTGATGCATCCAGTTTCACATTGTCCAGATAAAAATCCTGAGCAGAAGAGCCATCTACGGTATTTACAACCTTCACTTTAGCACTCAATGATCCGTTAACACTTGCATCATTGTTTTTGTTGCACGATGCGAATAAAGACCCGGCAGCTATAAACGCCACGGGTAAAAATTTAAGCAACGGCTTGTTAATTTGTGTTTTCATAGTAATAGAAATTATATTTATAATAAAGCATGATCTCCAAACACTATTCCAAAAGGGAGTAAAAGCGTTAACTGTAACATTCTCAGCAAATAATGAGCAGGGTATAAATCGCCAGGAATGTATTTTTTTTGATACAAATTAAATACAAAGGCAAAAAAAATCCCGGCATAACCGGGATCAATAGCTTTGAAAGCTTATCGACTTTAAGAAATATTTTTCTTCGTTGTTTTTTTAGCAGTTGGTTTTATATCGTCATGCTCAATAACCATTGTAGGTTCAGCAGAAGTTTCATCAGTAACCAGATTAATATTTGCTGTTTCAATTTTAACTGCTTTTGCTGGCGCAGCTGCTAATTCAGCCAAAACGGTACTGCCGCCTTTTACAACATCGCCAATGGCAACTTTAACTTCGGTGCCCAACGGTAGATATACATCAACCCTTGATCCAAATTTAATAAAACCAAACTGATCGCCTTGCTGTACTTTATCACCTTCTTTTACGTACCAAACAATCCTGCGGGCCAAAGCACCTGCAATTTGGCGGAAAAGTATTTGTGTGCCCGCGCTGTTTTCTGTTACTACTGTAGTACGCTCATTTTCCGTTGATGATTTCGGGTGCCAGGCTACCAAATATTTACCAGGATGGTATTTAAAATATTTAATTACACCACTAATTGGATTGCGGTTAATATGCACATTAACCGGCGACATAAATACCGATACCTGTATGCGTTTGTCTTTTAAATATTCAGTTTCGGTAGTTTCTTCAATCACCACAACCTTACCGTCGGCAGGGCAAAGTACATGTGTTTCGTTTTGAGCGATGCTGATTGATGGGCTGCGAAAAAACTGCAGAATGATAACAAAAAGCAGGAACGATAAAACGTATACAAACCATTTTAAAGCATGCGCTTCGGGATAGTAAAACTGTATTACCGCATTCAGTACAAATATGAACAGGATGCAGATGGCAAGGGAGGTATATCCTTCTTTATGGATGGTCATTAGTCAGTTTTTTTGTTTTAAAGATAAGTTATGAGAGCAATAATTATGCAAATTTATTATTTTGAAATTAAGTACAGGTAACTATATACAATTGGGGCTGCTAAAAACAACCCGTCGAACCTATCAAGCAATCCGCCGTGGCCAGGAAGTATGCCGCCGCTATCCTTAACATTAATGCTGCGTTTAAACATTGATTCCACTAGATCGCCCATGGTGCCTATGGTGCTTATCAAAATTGCCATGATTACCCATTGCGGCCATTGCAGTTCAACAAAAAACCTGCTGATGATAAAAGCGACACTGGCGCTAATAGCAACCCCGCCAATAAAGCCTTCCCATGTTTTTTTAGGTGAATGACGCTCGAATAGTTTGTGCTTGCCGATGGCCATACCGCTAAGGTAAGCGCCGGTATCGTTAGCCCAAAGCATCAGCAAAAA
Source organism: Mucilaginibacter tundrae (assembly GCF_013408825.1). Classification (GTDB taxonomy): domain Bacteria; phylum Bacteroidota; class Bacteroidia; order Sphingobacteriales; family Sphingobacteriaceae; genus Mucilaginibacter. Next base: position 482,821 of record NZ_JACCBZ010000001.1, on the reverse strand, counting down.
GGCTAACGGGAAATGGAAATTAAAACCAAGCTGGATGTAAGCCAATGCATGGAAAAAAGTGAACGGGACAACAGTTAATATCAAGCCTAAAAAAGTATAAGCCAAGTTGGTGAAAGGAGCAGGCTTTTTTTTGAAAAGTTCCTGTGCAAATACAGCCGTGATTGCAATAACAATTAAAAAAATTAGTTTTTGATATAGCAGGTTATAGCTATCGGCGCTAAAAAGCGCGAATACCGTATAAATAACAAGGCCACTAAGCACCCCGGTTGATTGATTTGGGCTGATACCGGTTTGTTTAATGAGCGAGTAAAACTCATTTAAGCAAAGCAGACTTAATACTAAAAAGAAGCCACCGAACACCCAATGCCCTAATAGGACAGATGCCAGCATCACAATAATAAAAAAGAAGCCTGTTATAGCGCGTGTTTTCATAATTCGATTTGATTGAGGATAAGCAGCTCAATGGCATGATCAAAATCCTCCTGGTGAACGTAAACCTCTATATTGCCGAAGCTACGGTATGATGAATCTTGTTTGTTAAGCAAAACGGCTGGTATGTTATGCTGTAAAAGCATTTGCTTCACAATCTCCGACTGATAAAAATTGGTTGACTTGTAAATTTTGACCCAGTTTTTTTCCATTTATAGCAGCACCTGCTTTTTGCCTAATGCAACGTTGCGGTATACCCAAAACAAAAATAATATAATTATAAAGCTAATGATATAACCAGCGTAATTAAATACATGCTGGTCATCAGGGTTGATGTTTATTTTTTTGTGTTGCGATAGGTAGGTTATCACTACGTCGGTACCATTATTTACAAAATGGCCTACTACCGCCGGCCAAATGCTGCCGCTATAAACTACAAAATAACCAAACAATACTCCAAGCATCATCCTTGGCAAAAAGCCAAAAAACTCCATATGAAACGCACTGAATAGTATAGCCGTTATCCATACGGCGGCATGCTGGTTTTTGGTCCATCGTAAAAAAATGGTTTGCAGGCATCCCCTAAACATAAATTCCTCGGCAATGGCGGTTAAAAAGGCCACTACCGCTAGTGCGAAGAACAAATCACCAATGGTATTCATCTTCAACATCGCATCCTGCGCTTGTTGCGCGGCAGCTTCGGTACTACGCATCCAGTCATCTACCGCCTTTAAAAAATGAGGCAGCACCATGTTTTGGTTGATATTGCTTAACAGCTCTATCAACGGCATCGAAAAAAACATAATGATAAACGCTATACCCAATAAAACAAGTGGAAATTTTGGTGTATCCCTTAAATATTCATGCGGTTCGCGAACAATTATCCACGCAAAAAATATAGGTGTAATAAACAAAGGAATGGTTGTGCTTACTATCTGCAATATCCACAAGCCATTTAGCGCATTGGGGGAGCTAACGGTGTAAGCGAGTACATCAGTCATGGTATTAGCGCCATACTTTGCTGTTATTATAGCTTGTGCAATAGCAAAACCTACAATAACCAAACCTATTAACAGCGAGAATAGTATAAGGAACTGAAAAAACGGGTGTATGCCTACATTCTGCTTAATGTCATGTTTCTCAGGCGTATTTATCATCCGGTATAATTTTTTGTATTTTTGCAACGAAGATAAGGCATGAGTGTACAAATAGGAAATATTGATTTAGGCGAATTTCCGCTGTTGTTAGCACCGATGGAGGACGTGAGTGATCCGCCGTTCCGTTACGTGTGCAAACAGCACGGCGCCGATATGATGTATACCGAATTTATCAGCAGCGAAGGTTTAATTCGTGATGCTGCCAAAAGCCGCCAAAAGCTTGATATTTTTGAATATGAACGCCCTATCGGAATCCAGATTTTTGGTAGCGATATTGATCACATGCGTGAGGCTACCGAGATAGCATCATTAGCTGGGCCTGACCTGATGGATATTAACTACGGTTGCCCGGTTAAACAAGTGGCTTGCCGCGGCGCTGGCGCGAGTTTATTGCAGGACATCGACAAGATGGTAGCCATGACAAAGGCTGTTGTTGAGGCCACCCATTTGCCCGTTACCGTTAAAACCCGTTTAGGCTGGGACGATAACACTAAGAACGTTTATGAAGTGGCTGAACGCCTGCAAGATGTAGGGATAAAAGCATTAACTATACATGGCCGTACCCGTGCGCAAATGTATAAAGGCGTTGCCGATTGGGCATTAATACGTGATATCAAAAAAAATCCGCGTATTAAAATCCCCATTTTTGGTAATGGCGATATCGACTCGCCTGAAAAGGCTGCCGATTGGCGTATGGAGTTTGGGGTGGATGGGATGATGATAGGTAGGGCGGCTATTGGTTACCCCTGGATCTTCAGAGAAATAAAGCACTACTTTAAAACCGGGGAACATTTAGAGAAACCCACTATAGCTGAAAGAATTGACGCCTGTAAAACCCATTTAGATAAATCTATTGAATGGAAAGGCCCTAAAACGGGTGTTTTTGAAATGCGCAGGCATTACTCGAATTACTTTAAAGGAATAGAGAATTTTAAGGAATACCGCATGAATTTAGTTAAAGCGGGCACACAGGAAGAATTATATGAAATCTTATCGCAAATAAATGAAAATTATGCCTTTACAATGGCGTAAAATTTGCTATATGTATTTATATTTGATTAATAACAACAGTCCTCAAAATGGTTACAACTATTACCGATGGTGTAAAAGTTTCAGTAGAAACGATCTATCAACCCGAATACTCCAATCCGGGTAATGATCATTTCATGTTTGCATACCGGGTAAAAATTGAAAACATGGGCGATTATGCTGTTCAACTTTTAGCACGTCACTGGTATATTTTTGACTCCAACGGCGCTAAACGTGAAGTGGAAGGCGAAGGTGTAGTTGGTCAGCAGCCGATGATAGAGCCAGGCCAGTCGCATGAATATGTGTCAGGTTGTAACCTTAAAACTGACATGGGCAGCATGAAAGGCGAATACCAGATGATGCGCCTGATGGATAACTCCATCTTCAACGTAAAAATCCCCGAATTTTATTTGATCACTCCGTATAGGATGAATTAGCATACCGCAACCCAAAGAGCAGATTTTTACCATAGTATTAAAATTTCAAAGAACAGGTTTTTCTCTTTCACAAGAGCATTACCTGTACATTCAAATTTCGGGAATTGAATTGGGATAAGTGCTGACACTGTTTTGTCAGTATAGAGTAGTCGCGATTTTTAAGATCCTATTATTTACATTTGGGTTTGGAACCACAATTTTCATACTGGGAGCGCAGTTCATTTATTGATAATCCCGATGTAATCATCATCGGTAGTGGTTTAGTTGGCTTAAGTGCGGCGCTTCATTTAAAAAAAAGCGAACCATCCTTAAAAGTATTGGTATTGGAACGGGGTTTTCTGCCATCGGGGGCTAGTACTAAAAATGCAGGCTTTGCTTGCTTTGGCACTGTGTCTGAACAATTGGAATGCTTACAACATTCATCCGAAGAAGAGGTAGCCCGGTTGGTAAATTACAAGTGGAGAGGTTTACAGCGTTTAAGGCAAAACCTGGGTGATAGCAATATCGATTATCAGCAGCATGGCGGTTATGAATTGTTTATGGCTGATGAAAAAGCTTATGCCGACGATCAAATCGAAAAAATACCTTACCTGAATAATTTATTAAAGCAAGCTATCGGCACAGATAATATTTATTCAGTTGCAAGTAACAAAATTGCTAATTTCCGTTTTGATAAAATTAGCTGGATGATCTATAACCCTTTTGAAGGACAGATAGACACCGGTAAAATGATGCGGGTACTGTTGAATAAAGTTTATGATGCTGGTATTTTGGTTCTAAATTCCTGCTCAGTAACCGGTATTGAAAATCAGCCTAACGAAATCCAATTAATAACTTCTCAGGGTAACTTTAAAGCAAGTAAAGTAATTTTAGCCACTAATGCCTTTGCCAATCAGTTGTTTCCGGATCTGAAGGTAGTTCCCGGTCGGGGGCAAGTATTAGTAACCAAACCGATTGAAGGGTTAAAGCTTAAGGGTACTTATCATTTTAATCAGGGCTATTATTATTTCAGAAACATTAATAATCGCATCCTCTTTGGCGGAGGACGCAATCTGGATTTTGAGGCCGAAGCCACCTGGGATTTTGGGCATACCAAGAAAGTGAAACAACAATTAATTACTTATTTAAACGAAGTTATTTTACCCAATCAAAATGCCGAGATCGATTATTGGTGGAGCGGTATTATGGGCTTTGGCGATGATATTAGTCCAATTGTGAAGCAAGTTGAACCAAACGTATTCTGCGCCGTTAGGTGCAATGGTATGGGGGTTGCCATGGGTAGTTTGGTTGGTGAGGAAGTTGCAGAACTCGCATTGAATAGTTAATCCAAACTATTCAATTTTAAATATTGCCATTTAACTAAATCATTCTTGGTTTCAATGTGCTTAATTCCGCCATCGTAAACCAGGCAATATTTGTTAGCTACATCAAGCACATTGTTATAATCGTGATCAGTAAGTATAATACCTTTGGTTGTTGAATGCTGGACGATCATTGTTTTAAGCTGCTCTATCATTACCGGCGCAACGCCATTAAAAGGTTCATCAAGCAAAACAAACTTTGATGGCATGCTTAGTAATAGCTTAATTTCGAGATACCGCGATTCACCACCCGATAGTGAGTTTATTTTATTATCCCGAAGCTTGCCAAGGAGTTCATCATCCAAAAAAGTATCAACCCCCATGCCCTCTAAATACAGATCTACCGTAGTGATAACGGATAAATGTCCTAACAAAAAGTTGTGTTGCGGCAGGTAACAAACCAAGCCAGGCGTTTTAAATGGCTTATCATAAATTTCTCCATCTATCCTAATGAATTTATGATCTCCTTTCATGGCGCCAAACAATATTTTTAGTAAGGTTGATTTCCCGCTGCCGTTACGGCCCAGCATTCCTAAAATGTCGCCGGTTTCGCATTTCAGGTAGATGTCAGACAGTATCCGCCTTCCATCAAAAGATTTCATCACACTATCAATCTCAAGAATGCTTTGCATAGCTGCCAATTATAATGAGCAATATCCCAATAACCAAATTGGCAAGTACACAGGTTAAAATCAATGTTTGCTTAGAGATGCCCTTGTTGTAGTAAAAATAATATTCGTGCTGCTTTGAGATTTCTTTATATAGCAGGCTAATTACCGTACCGGCGGATAAAAACCCAAATCCAAATGCCACAAAGAATAGCTGAAAGTTAATTGCAGCTAACATTACGCCGCAGGCTATGCTAAAAAGTAATGTGCTTTTGTAAAATATTAAAAGTAGTTTAAGCTGATTTTTACCAGGAATCGTCATTAGGTGTAGTTGAACATTTATAACTGAAAAACGATATAAATTATTGTAACAATGTATTAATAAGCTCACTAGTGCTATTTTAGTAAAAAACTTATCATGAAATTTAAACTTATCATCGCAGTGCTGACTACAGGGTTATTATTATCATTTACAGTGGTAAAAGCTCAGCAGAGGTCTGCCATTAAACTAAATGGCACATGGATATTACTATCGGGTACAACTATAACAAAAGGGGTAAGTACGGTTACCGATTATACCAAAGGTCAGCAGATGATAAAAATTATGAATGGTACCCATTTCGGTTTTTTTAAGCACGATACGAATAGTAAAAAAGATTCAACCAATCATTTTGATGCAGGCGGCGGCAGATATACACTTAAAGGAAATCAATACACTGAATATTTAGATTTTTACGCTGATAAGAATTGGGAAAACAAAGCGTTTAATTTTACCGTGCAAATAAAAGGTGATACCCTGATACAAAAAGGAGTTGAAAAGGTTGAGAATGAAAACATAGATAGGGTGATAATTGAAAAGTACATTAGATTAAAGTAAAAGCAAATACCAACGAATACCCCTATGAAATATCTTACCATTTTTCTCTTAATAACTTCAGGTTTTACCGCTCAGGCACAACAAAAAATTAGCTGGCCGCATCATAAAAAAGCGGTTATCGTATTAACTTATGATGACGCGCTTGTATCGCAACTAAATAATGCGGTTCCACAATTAGAAGCTGCTCATTTCCCGGCGACATTTTTTTTAACAGGGGATATTAATAGTGAAACGATCCCAAAATGGAGGGCATTGAGTAAAAAAGGCTTCGAATTGGGGAACCATACCATATACCACCCCTGTTTAAGTACCGACGACAATCCTACACATTCTGAAGATTATACCCCGTATGGCATAATTAAGGAAATAGATGTAATGAACCATTTTTTATTCGCTGTTGATGGCAAAATTACCCGTACCTACGCGTACCCATGTACCGAAACTACTGTAGGTAATAGTAAGGATTATGTAGATACGCTTAGAAAATATGGCCTTGTTAAATATGCCCGCGTCGGTGGTGATGTAGATGCTGTGGTAACAGATTTTAAAAGTCTTGACCCATTGCAAGTACCATCCTATGGTTTGGATGATAATACCCCGGGCGCTAAACTGATAGCTTTTGTAAAACTGGCCGAGAAAACCGGCGGGATGGGCGTTATTATGTTTCATGGTGTTGGTGGCGACTATATTAACACTTCTGTAAAAGCGCACCAACAATTGATAAACTATCTCAAAAAACATCGGAAAGAGATTTGGGTAGCCACTTTTCAGCAGGCAATGGATTATGCCACGGCAACGAGTAAAAAAGTTAGATAAGCCTTTAGGTATTTGTCAGTATATGACCCATCTCTCTTAAAATTAATTTAATCAACAGTATTTGCGGTAAATAGCGTTCCTTTATGTAACTAACCTGTTACAGGGTTCGTTTAAATACTTAGAGATAATTTGTTATTCAAAGATTTGGCTTAGCCGACTCTTTAATAGCTATATTAAGTTTGTTAGTGAAGGAATTATAATTGTGAAGAGATGCTATTAACCGTTATTTTGTTATATAAGTATATGTGCCCACGGATATTGAAGATTAGCAGTATCCAACGAATCACCGGTAATTTTTAATTTATTTTTCGCCGTTTAGGTGTCCCCTTAACAACTGGAATCAAATAGACCGTTCAAATTAGTTAAATTAAAATATATCAACCGCGTTGCTACCAGCAAATGCGGTTTTTTATTGTTAGGGTAAAATTAAATGAGCTTTTATGTAGGATGCTTTTTGTAAAGCGCATTCATTGCGATCAATAGCCATATAAATAAATAATATTATTTGCTTGAAAATGATTAATGGATTAAATATTTTTTTAATTTTTAAGTATTAACTATAAAGAATAAAGCATCGGATATGTCTATGTTATCAACATATATCCTGTAAAATATATTTCCCAAAAGTTAAAAATACAGCTATTTTATTCGGAGATATTAACATCATGCCTTTGGTGTTAGTAACTTTTAAGTTGGGTTGCACGTAGAAAACGCATAATAATTAATACTTGATAAATAAATCAGGCAAATAATTGTGACCAACCAAAACATTAACATGAAAAAAATTTACTTATTAGCGCTTTTATTATTAACGATCTCTTTAACTATCTGCAGGGCAGATGGTTATCAGCAAGGCTTCGTTATTCTTAAAAACGGCAAACGCATAGGCGGCCAAATCAAGCTATATAAACACGCCCCCTGGAAAAATCAGCGATATATTTGGTTTAAAGATTCTGCAGCTGTTGCAGCAAATCCAAATGTAAAGCCCAAAAAGCTTTATGCCAGTGATATGAAATTTTATCAGGCCGGTACACGCCAGTTTGTTAAGGTCTCGTATTTTGATCAGGCATTTATTAAGTTAAGAAACCTTTATTCAAACTCATGGATGCTGGAAAGAGTATCAAATGGCCGTTTTGTAGCTTACCTGTTTTATTCATCTCCTCCTGAATTTTTTGATTACTTTTTCGCTGATCCCAAAGGCGATCAAACAGAGCCTGCTGGAAACGACAATGCGATGATAAAATATAGGATCATCTTTAAAAAAGACAATGCCAAGCATTTTGTTAATGCCTACACCTATGGTTTAGAAAAATATTTTAAAGATACCCCTCAAATATTACAAAAATACTCAACCGGCGCATATGGTAATCAACCAGATGTTGACGGATCAATATTTACGAGGCTGTCAGAAATTTGTAACAGGACGATATTCACCTCTCATGCAGAAACAAATGGTATTATAGCGGCATTTAATGACTATAACAAAGTGTATGCGCCTAAAATTGAAACACCTGCGCCAACTCCTGCCCAGGCTATTGCAGACCTGTTTAAACCATACTGGTTTAAAGGTGCTGTAATTGATAATGATACACATAAAGGTGTAACCGGTGCATCGGTAAGCTATATTGACTCTGCAACTCAACAAGTTGTTAAAGTAACAGCGTCAGATTCAACAGGTGGTTATTCATTTTACGTAACTGACAAACGCCCATTCGGTATTAAAGTTGAAAAGAATGGTTTCTTCACTCAAAACTTAACAGGTGAGGCAGCTTCAGCGGGCAAGTCATTTGCTGGTAACTCATTAAATGGTTCCGGTTCAACATTTAATGGTAGTGCTTCAACGGGAGTAGCGAGTGGTGACCCATCAGCAACAGGTTCCGCAAGCTTAACAGCTAACGGCTCAAATGGCTCAGGTAAGAACAATTCGTCAAACCTAAATTCAGCTAATAGTACTGGCGGTTTAATAGCCGGTGGATCTGCTAACGGTAACGGTGCAATCAGTGCAGCGAACCAAGGCTCATCAACTGTTTCATTGGCTGCAGCAAATGGAACAACTGGTTTAGGTTCAACAGGTAATCATTTATCAGCTAAATATATGAGGTACATACACTCATATCGTTACAAGCATTCGATATATTATAAAGAGCATATGCAGCATGAACGTGAGCTAGCCAGAGAAAAAGCGGCTTCAGATGCAGCAGGTACATCAGGATTATTAGCAGGTGGCCCGGTAACAGGATCTTCATCTACAGGAGCCACAACTGGCGGGTCAGCAACTGGGACATTTACTGGTGGTTCGTCATCAGGTTTTGCACCAGCGGGATCAAATATTTCTTCGTCGAATGGCGATTCTGGAAATGCTTCAATCAATGGATCATTTTCAACTGGTGGCTCAAGTGCAGGTAATGGAACTTCATCACAAGCATTAGCGGTAAGCGGCAAAATAACAGATGGTAAATTTGTTAGCCCTGCCATACGCTTACAAGCTTATTCTGTTAACAAACCAATAATAGTTAATAACATATTATATGATTATGGTTATGCAACGTTAAGGCCTGAATCAATCACTGTACTTGATGGTTTGGTTAAAACAATGGTAGATAACCCAAGAATCATGGTTGAGTTAAGCGCGCATACAGATTCAGTAGGTAGCGATGCTTATAATCTGAAATTATCTCAAGACAGAGCGCAATCATGTGTTGATTATATGATAAGCAAAGGGATCATCGCGACAAGAATTTCAGCGGTAGGTTACGGCAGAAGTAAACCAATTGCACCTAACTCTTTACCTAACGGACAAGACAATCCCGATGGCAGACAGTTAAACAGGCGCATTGAGTTTGTTGTAAAAGGAAACGATAAAAGAATGACAGATTTAACGCACAGATAGTAACAGCATAGTAGCTGTTTATAAAACTCCCGGTATTATTACCGGGAGTTTTTTGTTTAATGAGATGCAACTTTTGTGTTACATTTGGATAAGTCGCTGATTTGTTAGCACATTTGCACAGTTATTGCGTTATATATTATTATAAATAGCACATATTATTGTGATGAATCAAAACAGTATAAAAAAAATAAATTGGAATATAATATTAGTCCTATTTATTTATGCTTTTATAACTGTAACACACATTGTACTGCTCCCATCTTACAACAGTCAAAATTTTTCCATAAACCGATCACATAATTCTATTTTTAAACGTAAGGAAATCGCGCCAACGTCAACTGGTTTTGTGCTTCAGCGCATGGATAAGGTTATTATCAATGATAAAACGATAAGCTTTAATACAGTTTTCTTTCCGTTATTTATTTCGTTTCTTTTTTTAATTTCTTTCTTCGAAGCTTTAAGAAAAAAACGAAAATTAGTTTTTACTAATTCCTATTCTTTTTTTAGCCATCAATACGCGTATTTATCGCTCTGTACCTTCCGCATCTGATCTAAGTTCATTTGCCATAGCAGTATTCATAGCTGGCTCAATCAATCACCATTAACGTTAATTCACTAAATAAGTGCAATTAATTTATTGGATTTTTTCTTTCAAATAGGTTGCCTTTCGATAGGGTAACTGATGTAAATGAACTTATAAAATCATCATGTATATTATAAAACAATGCTTTGGTGCTGTTTTATTGTTATGTTTTGCAATAACAGCAAATGCGCAACAATCTGCCATTACACTTAAGCAATTATTAAATAGCGTTGATCAGAAAGCCCCACAGTTGCTTACCGACTCATCCATCATCAAAATAAAACAAGATCAGGCTGCCGAGGTTCGCAGTAACTGGCTGCCTGACCTGGATTTAAACTATCAAGCCGATATAGGTACCAGCAACAATACTACCGGGCCGTATTTCGGGTTCGGAATTGTTCCATCAAGTTCAGGTGGTATCCATACAACTAATGTAACCAGCGCGGTGTCAGATAATCTGGGTATAGCTGCCCTTAATTGGGAGGTTTATAACTTTGGTAAATACCACGCCGAAAATAAGGTTGCCAATTCTGACATTACAGTTCAGCAAAACCAATATGCCCAATCAAAATATGATTTGCGGGCATATACTATAGGTAATTACCTGCAATTATTGCGTTTACAGGATCTTTTGGGTATTCAGTACCGAAACATCACCCGTACGCAGCAGATTTTGAATTCAATCATGTCGCTGGCAAAAAGTGGTGTACGGGCAGGGGTAGATACCAGTATAGCTGAAGCAGAATTATCAAAAGCAAGGTTAAATTATATCGAAGTTGGTAATCAACTTAAACAGGTGCAATTGCAGCTGTCGGCGGTTAGCGGGTTCCCATATCAGTCAATAATGCCCGATACTACGGTGGAAATGACATTGATCGATCAGCCTACTGCTTATTTGTTTCCGGCGGATACCACAAATCATCCCCTTATCAATTATTACCGGTCTGTTTATCAAAATAACTTACAACGGGAAGATCTGGTAAAAAAGCAATATAATCCCAAAATATCATTGGAGGCTGCAGCCTGGGATAGAGGTTCAAGTATTGATGGTGCCGGGCAGTATAATAGCCTTTCAACGGGGTATGGCTTTCAACGGGGTAATTATTTGGTGGGGATAGGGATATCCTATAATCTATTCGATTTGCGCAGAAAGCAACTCAAACTCCGCACACAAAAAGCGACTACAGATTATTCCTTAAAAAAGCTACAGGAACAACAGCAATTGTTAGATGTAAGCGCCAATCAGGCCGATGTGGAAATGGAAACCGCGATCAATCGCTTGAGGGAGATCCCGAAGCAGTTGAAGGCCGCGAACGATGGTTATAGACAAAATCTATCTCTTTATAAAAATGGATTGTCAGATATTATAACGTTGGATGCTTCTTTAAACATCCTTTATCGTGCCGAAACAGACTATATGCAGGCCAAATACGATTACTCGAATGCGCTTTTCCAGAAAGCCATCACCGAGAATCAGGTAAATACAGTTTTAAACTTATTAAAATAACTAATTATGTCAATGGTCACATCCGCACTGAAAAGGCCTATCACCGTAGTGGTGATAACCATGAGCCTTTTGATTTTTGCAGTGCTCAGTGCAATCAATATACCGATAGATATTTTTCCGAAGCTTAATCTTCCTACAATATATGTTATCGAATCTTACGGCGGTATGTCGCCGCAGCAAATGGAAGGTTTTTTTGCCACCGGTTTGCAAAACCAATTTTTATATGTTGATGGTGTAAAAAATATCAGCAGCAAAAGCATACAAGGCTTAACAATTGTTAAAATATCCTTTTACGAAAGCACCAACATGGCAGAGGCTTCTGCCGAAGTGGCATTGCAGGTAAACAGGGCTCAGAGTTTTTTCCCGCCGGGCGCCTTGCCGCCGCAGGTGATCCGTTATGATGCCTCATCATTACCCGTTGGGGAGTTGGTGCTGGATAGTAAAACAGAAAACCTGAAAGATATTTATGATTTGGCGGCAACACGCATCAGGCCAATGTTTGCGACCATCCCTGGGTTATCGGCCCCGCCGCCATTTGGTTCAAACGCAAGGTCAATTATCCTTAGCATCGACCCTGATAAATTACGGAGTTTTGATCTTACACCTGACCAGGTTGTTGATGCATTAGCCAAGTATAATGTGATGGCGCCATCAGGTAATATAAGAATAGATAATACCATGTTTTTAACTACGATGAATTCGTTGGTTAATAATTCAGCCAACTTTGGTAATATCCCGGTCCTCACCAAAAATGGTATACCTATCTACATAAAAGATATAGCCCGCGTTACCGATGCTGCCGATATTACGGTAGATTACGCATTGATCAATGGTAAACGTTCGGTTTATCTCCCGGTTGTTAAAACAGCTTCAGCATCTACCTGGTCGGTGGTAAAGGATTTAAAAAGCAAACTGCCGGAGATGCAGAACCTGTTGCCCAATGATGTGAAAATCTCATACGAGTTTGATCAATCGGTTGCCGTGATAAACTCGGTAAAAAGTTTGATGACCGAAGGTGGTTTAGGCGCTTTGCTTACCGGCTTAATGGTATTGCTTTTCCTGCGCGATTGGCGAAGCAGCTTGATTGTAGTGATCACTATCCCGGTATCTATATTAATAGGTGTTTTACTGTTGAGCTTGTTTGGACAAACTATCAATATCATGACCCTGAGTGGGTTGGCACTAGCTATCGGTATCCTCGTGGACCAGGCTACGGTAACTATCGAGAATATCCACCAGCATTTGGAGATGGGCAAGCCCAAGCGGTTAGCCATTTATGACGCCTGCGAAGAGATCTCGTTCCCGTTGTTACTAATCTTGTTATGTATCCTGGCAGTATTCGCGCCATCGTTTATGATGAATGGCGTACCCAAAGCAATGTTTTTACCGCTTTCGATGTCGATTGGTTTAACCATGATCGTGTCATACATCCTTGCGCAAACACTGGTGCCAATTTTAAGTAACTGGATGATAAAAGCCGAACGTTACCAATATCACCATGGTAAACCCCATGCCCATGCCGGCGAAGATTTTGATGTATCGGAAGAGGAACAGGTAAATGAGCATCTGGAAAAAGAAGAAGCTGAACCAGAAAAGAACGACTTTTTTGAAAGGGTTAAACTTCGCTTTATATTGATATTGGACAAGTTGATGCCCAATAAAAAGTTGATTATTTTAGTATACCTGGTTGTAGTTGTTGGTTTGGCCGCTGTGGGATTTGTGATTATTGGTAAGGATATGATGCCGAAACTCAATAACGGGCAGTTCCAGATGAGGATTGATGAACCAGAAGGTACAAGACTTGAGGTAACTGAAGATAAGTTTAAGCAGGTTTTGCAAATCATCGATAAAACGGTGAACCATCACGTAGAGATCACTTCGGGCTATATTGGTTTAGTGCCAAGTAGTTTTGGTAGTAGTAACCTGTATGTGTTTAATACGGGTACGCACGAGGCCGTTTTGCAGGTGAATTTAGATGAGAAATACCATGTAAACATGGATGATTTAAAGGATGCGCTACGCAAAAATATCGCGGCAGCAATCCCCGAGATGACTATCAGCTTTGAGCCTATCGACATGACAGAAAAGATCATGAGCCAAGGGGCAAATACACCAATTGAAGTTCAGGTTGCGGGTAAGGATTTGCAACAAATAAAAACTTATGGAGATAAGGTGTTAACCAAGCTGAAGCAGATCCCATATTTGCGTGATGTGCAGATCAACCAACCTTTGGATTACCCGGTGATCGCTATTACGTTAGACCGCCTAAAAGTTTCACAGCTAGGATTGAATGTAAGCGATATAGCGAGATCTGTTACAGCAAGTACTTCGTCAAGTCGTTTTACCACTAAAAACTTGTGGTTGGATGAAAACAACTCTTATACCTACCAGGTACAGGCCGAGATACCGGAATATGTGATGAACTCGATGAGTGCGTTAAAGGAAATTCCGTTGGTAAAAGGCCAAAGCAGCCCAACGCTTGCAGATGTGGCGACCTTTAAGCAGAGTTATACCCCTGCAGAGTATGACCGCACCGGGCCGCGCCGATTTATAACGATAAGTGCCAACATCAGCAAAATGGATTTGGGCACAGCAACCAGCGCAGTGCAAAAAGCCGTAAACTCGTTAGGTACACCGCCAAAAGGATTGGTGGCAACCATAGAAGGTATGTCGAATTTATTAACGGATACGTTAACCAGTTTGCAAAACGGTTTGGGATTTGCCATTCTGGTTATTTTCTTATTGCTGGCAGCTAATTATCAGTCCTTCAAATTGTCGCTAACCGTTTTGGTAACTATCCCGGCAGTAATATTAGGCTCCATTACAGCCTTGTTGCTTACAGGGTCAACACTCAATTTACAATCCTATATGGGTATGATCATGTCAACTGGGGTATCTGTTGCTAACGCGATATTAATTGTAACGAATGGCGAAAACCTAAGATTGGAATTTAAAGATGCTACCCGGGCCGCTGTTACCAGTGCATCCATCAGGTTAAGGCCAATACTCATGACAAGCTTTGCCATGATAGCCGGTATGATCCCGATGGCATCAGGTATGGGGGAGGCTGGTGAGCAGTCTGCACCACTAGGCCGCGCAGTTATAGGTGGATTAGCAGCCTCAACGCTTGCCGCCTTGTTCATTTTACCATTAATGTTTGCCTGGATACAGGAAAAAACCACCTACCTCGAGCCATCACTAATGCCCGGGGCAGCTAACGATACTGAAAACTTAAATACAACAATATCATGAAATACCTAATTTGTTTAATAACCATATGCCTGTTTTTTGCAGCCTGTAGCGGCAACCAAAAGCCGGTTGATCTTACAGCGCAATCACCAAAAAAAGCCAATAAATATCAATATGCTACAGTATCTGAAAAGGTGCTGTCAACCTCGGCGCAATTACCCGGGCAATTAATACCATTCAATGAGGTTAATATATTTCCAAAAGTTAACGGGTTTGTGAAGCAACTATTTGTCGACCGTGGCTCGATAGTAAAAAAAGGCCAGCTATTGGTGATTTTGGAAGCACCTGAAATGGAGTCACAGTTGGCGGCTGCAACTTCACAATACGATCAAGCTAAAGAAAACGCGGAAGCCAGCAAGGAAAAATATGAACGTTTGAAAGAGGCTGCTAAAGAGCCGGGCTCTGTTTCGCCATTGGATTTGGATGATGCTCAATCCAAAATGAAAGCCGATCAGTCTATGGTACAAGCACAGGCATCAAACGTGCAATCTGTTAGAACCATGAATTCTTATTTGCGGATCTCGGCGCCCTTTGATGGTATGATCATTGATCGTAACGTTTCGCCGGGCGCTTTGGTAGCACCGGGAAAAGCAACTGATCAACCGATGTTAGTTTTGCAGGACATACATAAAATGAGGCTTACAGTAGCTATTCCTGAAGACTATGTTGACAAGGTTGATCTTTCACAACCGGTATCCTTTGTATTTAACGCGATGCCGGGTCAAACGCAAACTGCTAAGATCAGTCGTTCTGCAAATTCATTAGGAACCATGCAGCAAGAGGCGATAGAAATTGATGTAGAAAACAAAAATGGACAATTAAAACCAGGTATGTATGCCGAGGTGAATATACCATTGCTTTCGGGTGCAAAATCTATGCTTGTGCCTAACGCGGCTATCATTCGCTCAACAGAACATGAATATGTGATTCAGGATAATTCAGGTAAAGCCAACCTGGTGAATATAAAAGAAGGATTGGTCGGAAATGATTCTACCGAAGTTTTCGGTAACCTTAAGCCAAATGATAAGATATTGGTACATGCATCTGATGAAATTAAGCAGGGTGACGCTGTTGAATAGTCTTGGTTTTTGTTGTTTTACCAATCGGCTCCTTATGGGGCCGTTTTGGTTTTAATTGAGTTTGGATTGAATTAATGCAAATCAATTAGGATATTAGATGGCTGGTTTTTTAATAACCGGCTGTTGTATTTTACTACTTTTCGTCTACCAAAAAATAATATATGATCCGTTGGGGGATAATAGGTTGCGGGCGTATCGCGCACCGGTTTATGCAGGGTTTAAACGTGTTGCCGGATTGCGCTTTGGTAGCCTCATGGTCAAGGCGGCCGGAAACCGTAACTGCTTTTGTTGAGCAATACGGTGGCATAGCCTGCGAAAGTATTGAGGAATTGCTTGCCAGCGATATTAATGCCGTTTATATAGCCACCTTACCTGATAGCCATGCCGGATATAGTATTGCTGCCTTAAATGCTGGTAAGCATGTGTTATGTGAAAAACCTGCTGCTATCAACCTGCATATTTTGGAAACTATACTTAAAGTAGCCAAAGCAAAGAAACTGTTATTTATGGAAGGCATGAAACCACCATTCTTCCCTTTATATAGACGCTTAAAAAAACATCTGCTTACTGATCCTATAGGCGATGTTGGTTATGTACGGGCGGGATCATCAGTCGCGGATATTAGTCTGGATCATCCTAATTTTAGTTATGACCTGGCTGGCGGTGCAACTATGGGGATAGGTATTTATGAGGCTTATCTGGCGATTGAATGGCTTGGCGCCACTAAAAAGGTGCAGGCAATGGGTAGGTTTGGCGATAACAAGATCGATATGTTTCCATCTTTCAAACCGAGCATGAACAGGGTTACGGGCAGTTTTATTGCGGGTTTGATCTGCACGGTAAAGGCGATGCCTTAATTTGCGGTACTTTAGGCAATATCACTATACACAAAAACTGGTGGAACCCGGCCCGTGTTACTATCAATTATTTAGATGGACATATTGTTGAACTTGACGAACCATTTACCGCAGGTGGATTAAATTATGAAACAGAACATTTTTGTGAATTGATTAAATCCGGTGCTATGGAGAGCCCAGTCATCACCCACGAAATCTCAAAAAAAATGATTGCAATGCTGGATGACGTTCGGGAAATCATAGGGCTTAAATTTAAAGGCGAATAACACCACACAATTTGTAAAAAAAGGTATTTATATAATATGAAAATAGCCACTTACAATGTAAACGGCGTAAATGGCCGATTACCGGTATTACTCCGCTGGTTAGAAGAAACACAACCGGATGTTGCCTGCCTACAGGAATTGAAAGCGCCACAGGAAAAATTCCCTGAACAAGCCATTAAAGATGCGGGCTATAAAGCCATATGGCACGGACAAAAAAGCTGGAACGGCGTAGCTATACTTGCCCGGAATGCAGATATTGAGGAAGTAAGGCGAGTTCTTCCCGGTGATCCGGATGATGAACATAGCCGCTATATTGAGGCCGTGGTTAATGGTATTACTATTGGCTGCCTTTATTTGCCCAATGGTAACCCCGCACCCGGGCCGAAATTTGATTATAAATTACGCTGGTTTGAACGATTAAAGTTACATGCCGCCGATCTGCTGGCATCTGGCAAACCTGTGGTAATTACCGGGGATTATAATGTAATGCCAACCGATCTGGACGTTTACAAACCGGAACGTTGGGTTGAGGATGCGTTATTCCGCCCAGAAACCAGGGAAGCATTTTACTCCTTAGTTGGCCAGGGATGGACGGATGCTATCCGAAAACTTTATCCTGATCAGAAAATATATACCTTTTATGATTACTTCCGCAATGCCTATGGGCGCGATGCGGGTTTACGAATAGACCATTTTTTGCTGAGCCCAGAATTAGACAAGCGATTAGTTTCCGGCGGTGTTGACAAGAATGTAAGAGGATGGGAAAAAACCAGCGACCATGCACCAGTATGGATAGAATTGGCTGAGGTATAAAATCCTGTAAAAAATAAGGCCCCCTCACACTCGCTGTTTGGGGGCCTAAACCTAAACCTTATCACAATAAGCAGATAAGAACATCTGCTGTATGAAGCTGCAAATTTACATGATATTTTTGAAAAATGAAATTAGAAAAACATTAGAATTGTCATTTTGTTGTTTGTAATTAATTGTAAGAGAGAAAGTTGCATTTTTCTTATAACGAAAATTCACTAAAATTTTACAATCATTTTTCTTAATAACCGTATTATTAACGTATATCTAAATAAAAGATGCGTTTTAAATTTAGTTTTGACTTTTTGGGTTAAATTATATCATTTTACTAGGCATTTTTAGGATAGACTCAATAAAAATCATCTATTATCTGGTTAAATTGGCCTAAATGAGAGAAAAAACGGTTAAAAACCGACTGTTTTTTGCTGTTTTTTGTGACTTTTAAGGTATTTATAGCTAATAAAAAACGCTTCAACTTTTGGGTTGAAGCGTTTAATTTTTTGTCTTTTTTATTTATGGTTGTCCGCTTCCTCCTGCTGAACCGTAAACTTGGCCGGTAGCATAACTCGCGTCCTCGGCAGCTAGCTGTACGTAGATTGAAGCCAATTCCGCGGGTTGGCCGGGCCTACCCATTGGTGTTTGACCGCCAAACTCTTTTAATTTTTCCTGAGATGCGCCACCACTTACTTGTAGCGGTGTCCATATTGGGCCGGGCGCCACACCATTAACCCTAATTCCTTTTGGGCCGAGCTGTTTAGCAAGGGATTTCACAAAGTTCATGGTAGCTGCCTTGGTTTGCGCGTAATCATAAAGATCAGGTGTTGGGTCATAGGCTTGTTCAGACGTGGTTGCAACGATAGCAGATCCAGGTTTCATATGCGGCAATGCGGCTTTTATTATCCAAAACGGCGCATATATATTAGTTTTCATAGTCCAGTCAAATTGCTCATCAGATATATCCAGTATAGAGGCATGAGCTTGTTGGCGACCTGCATTGCTTACTATAATATCAAGTCCGCCAAGTTCTTCCACCGCTTTAGCCACCAAATGTTTGCAAAATGTTTCATCGCGAAGATCTCCGGGAATGGCTATCCCTTTTCGTCCTTCCGCCTTTATTAGTTCAATTACTTCCTGAGCATCAGGTTCTTCTGACGGAAAATAATTGATGACCACATCTGCGCCTTCGCGGGCATAGGCAATGGCTGCAGCTCGTCCCATGCCTGAGTCACCGCCGGTTATCAATGCTTTCCGGCCCTCTAAACGTGCCGATCCTTTATAAGTGGTTTCGCCGTGATCAGGGCGTGGATCCATTTTACTCGCCAAACCGGGCCATGGCTGTGATTGCCCGTTAAATGGCGGTTTAGGATATTTTGTTGTAGGATCCTGCAATTCTTTTATGTTATTCTCTGTATTCATAGTTGTTGCCCTTTAGATATCCTAAATAACCAATCGCATTCTAATTAGTTTGAGGAAATACGGATTAAGAGAAAATTATTTTCTTATGAGGCAATTTGGTTCGAAATTTTTATTAATTTCACATCGTATATCTTCTTTAATCTTTTTGGAGTAAATTTTGATATATACCTACCTGTTTGGATATTCTAGTGTTAATATAAAAACAGGATAGTAGTGTTGCTACTATTAACCTTATTACCATGAAAACTATATTTGCGAATTTTCGTAAAAGCATAAAGTGATTTACCACGAACCAACTAATAACGAGTCCTTTAAGTTTAAAGGAGTTGCCAAGCGGACAACCCAATTAAGCTTTATTGTGTTATTGCTTAGCCTTGGCATTGCAGCATACTATCTTGCCTTAGGGCTAAAAGTTTCAAGCTTAATGGTTGGCTGCTTTAGCTTTTGCGTACTAATAATTCTTTTACTGCAGTTATATCATGTCATGGAAAACGTCCAGCCGTTAATGCTGACAGCCATATGTATCCTGCTTATTGTTAGCTCCTTTGTAGAGGGTTCGGTAACGGGGCAGTACTTTTATTTCTTCCCTGTAATTGTAGTAGTGCCTATAGTGGTAAATTATAAAGAATCTTCTTTTATTGAACTAGGCACTTATTTTTTAATGGGCATCGTGGCGTTTTTTGTCAACTTTTATGTGGGCCATAATATAGCTCCCATTGAAAATATACCAGCAACTGTTGCACACCGAATGATGTTTACTAATGCAAGTTGCGCCATTTTGTTAACGCTATGTTTTGCCCTGGCTTATATTTATTATGAAAGAAAATATATCAGGGCTTTGGTTGCGGAAAAAAATCGCGCTATAGCTGAACGTACAAAGTTTCTTTCAACAATGGGGCATGAACTAAGGACCCCATTAAACGGCATTATAGGCGCTTTGAGTATTTTTACTGACGAACAGCCACAATTTGCAACAAACGAATATTTTCAGATACTTAAATACTGCTCAAACCATATGCAGCAGTTGGTTAATGATATACTTGATTTTAATAAGATAGAGGCAGGGAAATTAAACATCCATTTAGTCGAAGTGAATTTAAACGAGTTATTAGCAAACTCTACGCTGCCATTTTATAACAATATCGAAAAGAAGAATTTACAATTAAAGGTTGAACTCGACCCGCAACTTGATGCCGTTGTTTTGGCGGATGATGTAAGAATTATTCAGATCATTAATAATTTGCTTTCAAATGCGCTAAAATTTACCAACGAAGGATATATCCGCTTAAATGTTAGCTGCGAAGATGTTACAGAAACTGCAATTAAAGCAAAGTTTATTGTGGAAGATACCGGTATAGGCATTGACAAGGAAGATCAGGGACGGATATTTACCGGATTTGAACAGGTATATAGCGAAAGCACCCGAAAGCACACAGGTACCGGCTTAGGATTAAATATTTGTTTAAGGTTATTAAATTTGATGGACAGCACACTGGTATTAACCAGCGAAAAAGGGATGGGCACTACTTTCTCCTTTTCATTAATTTTTAATAAAGTTGAAAAGCGCACCCATAAGGTTGAACGCAGGTATACTGAAAATGAAGGCTTAGCTGGCTTGAATATATTGGTTGTTGAGGATAACCAAATTAACATGACTATTGCGCGCAAAATGCTCACAGGTTACAAAGCAACTTGTACACCTGCTTATAATGGTAAAGAGGCGTTAGAGGTACTGGAGAAAAATAACGATTTTAGTATTATACTGCTTGATCTTGAAATGCCGGTTATGAATGGTTATGAAACAATAACAGAAATAAAAAAGCTATACCCTTATATTCCGGTAGTGGCATTTACAGCTTCATTAATAGACGGGCAGATGCTCGCCAGGCTGATTGATGTTGGTTTCAAGGATTGCATCTCCAAACCATTTCATCCCAAACAATTTTTTTCGCTGGTAAAAAAATATACTGTACAGTTGCCCGTGGCTAAAAAGTCCTCGCCTCCAATTTTATTATAATCTGACTTTCAGAAAACCTGTTGATGTATATAATAATTAACAGGCAAACATTTAACTGTTCTGTGAGTTTAACTGGTGATTTATTACAGCTAATATTATTTGAATTTGAACTTTTATACAAAAATATTACAGCATTGTCTGTCTTATAGAAAATTTTCTTTATTGAAACTTGTTTTCTTAGTACTGTTTGTCAGTATGCAGGGCCTGGCTTATGGTCAGATCAGGGAATCAAGGGATTCACTCAAAATCGACTCTACCCATGCTAAGAGTATCAAAAAACAGCAAATAGCCAACGACATAAATAAGCAATATGATTTTGGTGATTTGGCACGTAATATTTTACATCCGCATAGAAAGGCGGATACTGTTAAAAAAAGATCAGGTATTATAGTAGTGCCAAATATTGCAGCTAACCCCACCATTGGTGAACAGCTTGGCATTAAAGCGGTAGCAGGCCGAAGATTAGGTGGCGACCCGAATACCTATTTGTCGGTTGCCGCTACATCAGCTTCAATTACCAGTAAAGGGATCATTTATTTCTACGTAAATCACAACATATTTACCCCCGGCAATAAATGGAATTTCCAGGGTAACCTGGTCGTTTCAAAAACGGTAACCCCCGATTATGGCTTAGGGATAGGGCGAGATATTACAGGTGGTAGCGCGGCAGACAATATACTTGCCGATCCGGAGCATAAAGTTTACTCCATACACTCCATGTATTATGATATTAGGGAAAAGGCGTATAAAGAGGTGGCAAAAGATTTGTTTTTTGGTGCGGGACTTGATTTTGCCCTTAGGCGTAATATCACCAATAAGGATACCGTAAATAATGCTACGCCATCCAGCGTATACAATAATCAGCATGGATTCCCGCAAGATCATTATTCATCTGATGGATTTTTGTTTGATGCGGAATACATCACCAGAGATAACCCTAATCGTGCCTATAAAGGTATTTATGCGGATTTGGGCTTGCGTGTTAACCAAACATGGATAGGTAGTACCAAAAATTCGGTACAATTAAACTCAGATTTCAGAAAATACTTTAGTCTTTCTGATAGCAACCCTGAAGAAGTACTTGCTTTTTGGAACTGGGGCTCATACCTTTTGAGTGGCAATATTCCTTACCTGGAGTTGCCCGGTACCGCAAGGGATGGTACTTTCAGAAGTGGGAGAGGATATACCACCCAATACTTTAAAGGCACTCAGTTTAATGATACCGAATTAGAATATCGATTTCCTATTTTAGCGAACAAATTTATAAGTGGCGTTACCTTTGTTAGCGCGCAAACTGGTAACGATGAGCATGGAACAAAAATTTTCCAGGTATTTCAACCAGGTTATGGAGCCGGTTTGAGAGTATTGTTTAACAAAGCAACACGAACAAATTTGGCGCTTGACTATGCTTTCGGCAGTTTTGGCAACAGGGGCTTTTTCCTGAATTTGAATGAGGCGTTTTAAGCATCCACATTATTTAATCTTTCCAATACCGCTTATCGGCAATAAAACGCCCTTAATTTTCATTAAAGGCGTTTTATTACTCAAGCGGCTTATGTTTATCGGTTACTTAATTGAAAATAATACCGCAGGAGTCGTAGCCATTATTTAATGGCACATTTGAAAACGTGATGGTACTACCGCTAACAACTCCTTCTATTGCCGCGAATGGGCCTTCTATCACAATGGGTTGTTGTGGCATTGATCCACCGGTTACATTTACTACCACTGTTGAACCATTTGAAACAGCATTATAATCATATACATAAACAGGAGAGCCAGATATCACACTTTCGGTACCCGAGATGCTTACACCATTTACAGACAAAGTAAACAGCGTTGTGGCCCAGCGTTCAGCCGAAACTTCAAATGTATAAGTAATAGGGGTAGCAGTAAAAGGAATATACCACAATGGGTTATTACCCCTCGATGTGGTAGGCGAATTGGCATAAGTTACTACCGTTTTTACTACGACACTATTGCTTGATTTTACGCTGGTGCTTGCTGAACTGATATCAAACATTAACGCAAGTAGAATAACTACAAAGGCCAGGAAATGAGTTGAATTTATTTTTTTGTTGGTTTTCATAATGGATTAATTTTAGGTTTTTTGAATTAATACGATTAGCTATTACCATAAATGAGTGTAACGAAATATTTTGAAGCCAGTGAAATAAAGGTTTATATCGCCGCTTAAGCACTTTTATTAAATGGCGTTTAGCACTGTTCTAGTTTAGGAGCAAGCCACACCAAACATATCCGTTGTCAAGCGGTACATCTGTAAATGTAATAGTACTGCCAGTAATTGTACCCCAAATAACGGGGAATGGGCCTTCCAGCACAGATGATGTTGGCATATATCCCCCGGTTATTTCAACAACTACGGTTGAACTATTTGAAACTGGATTAGTATCATACACCGATACCGGCGAACCTGTTGTAATCGCTTCTGTCCCTGAAATACTTACGCCATTTACTGATACATTGAAATAAGTATAGCCTGAATGATCAGATGAACAACCAAATGTGTAGGTAGTTGTATTTACAATAAAAGGGGCATAAGGAAGATAGGTTTGCATATTACCCACTAACGGGGCCGGGACTATTGTGGTAAATTTTGTATGATCAAGCATAGATTTACTTGAGGTTGCGTAAACGTTTGTCGCACTAAAATTAATTACAAAAGCAATTAACATAAATAACAACGCAGGAAATTTAGTCTGATTCAATTTTTTGTTGGTTTTCATAATGGTAATTTTTTAGGTTATGGTTTAATTGGTAATAGCCGCTAGTTAGCTTATGATTTGATTTAGGTTATTGATCTCAAATTAGGCATCATAATATTGTTAATTGTCAGAATGATAAAAATCAACAAGCAAATGAAAATATAGTATAGATTAAATATTTCGCACGTTGAAATATATGGAGGTGGTTGACCGAAATAAATAGAATATATTTTAAATACTTTACTGCCATAAGCTTTGAACTTATATCTTTACGGCGGAGGATTACGCGAATGGGATTACCGTTAAGAATAACTTTTAAAGACAATGATTACGTTTACCAAATAATTGATAGTAAACAGATAAATCATAATACTACCGAAATTGAGCTATTACTCAACGGCGAGAAAATCGGTATTGTAAGGGATATAAAACTGGTTTGGAAGCAGAAAGACGGAGTCCATGAATTGGATTCAGAACTGATACAAGCTTTGGGCCGGTCCGTTTCATTGCGTTTAAGAATGTAGCAAAAAGCCTCTAATCTTTCGATTACAGGCTCAGGCTTATAGCAGATTTATTAATCTGTTACTTCAAACTTTACTTTCTGTGAGCCGACCATTAAGTAGTAGTCGCCGCTTTCCAATATCTGTTTTCCGCTTGCATCAGGATAACTCAAATCCCTTTCTGGGTCCAGGTCAAATGTGTATACTATCTTTTCACCTTTTTTAATCAGTTTCTTTTCAAAAAACTTAAGTTCTTTTCTTGGGCGTGATATAGTCGCTTCCGGATGAGCAATGTACCACAGCACAGCTTCTTTACCATCAATTTTACCGGTATTATCAACTTCCACTTTAGCTATCAGGTGTTCAGTTTTTTTGATTTTTGTGGATGATAGCTTTACATCGCTGTAATTATAAGTTGTATAACTAAGGCCATACCCAAACCAATATAATGGTTCGGTTGGGATATCCTGATAATTGCCCAGATATGGCCTTGCGCGCGGGTGCATATCATAATAAACCGGGATCTGCCCTGTGGTGAGCGGGAAGGTAATATCTAATTTACCCGATGGATTTATTCTACCCGAAAGTATACCGGTAATAGCCGTCGCGCCAACAGTGCCGGGTTGCCATGCTTCTAAAATAGCGTCCGCATCAGGTTCAATATTTTTTAGCGCTAATGGGCGGCCATTAATTAAAACAATAATTATAGGCTTGCCTGTTTTTTTAATAGCAGCCACCAGGCGTTCCTGAATTTCAGGCAACGCGATTGTTGAACGTGACGTATTTTCGCCACTCCAGCTATTTTTCTCTCCTAAAAACAATACTACTTCATCTGAGTTTTTGGCTGCATTTATAGCCACATCAAAACCACTATCATCTTTACCGTCAAAGTCGCATCCATGCGCATAGTTAAGCTGCAGCTTACCGGAAAATTCACCACGCAATGCTGAATTAATCGATTCAACATCTTTGGCATTTGCACGCCCGGTCCATGATCCCATTAAATCCGTAGAGTCGTTGACCATCGGACCAATTATCGCCAGCGATTTTATGGAGCCCGAAATAGGCAATATGTTATCCTTGTTTTTTAATAACACCATCGATTCGGCAGCCAGTTGATTAGCTGTTTTTTTAGTTTCGGGTTGCAGATATCGCTGGCTTTCGGCTACAACTGGAGTATAAGGATTATCAAACAAGCCTAATTTGAATTTCAAAGTTAATACACGCCTTACAGCCTCATCAACAGTTGCCATGGTTATTTTCTTCTGTTTCAATAAATCAGGGATGTATTTGCGATAGATGTCGCTCAACATATCCATATCCAATCCCGCATTTAATGCCCTTTCGCCTGCCTGTTCCGGATCTTTGGCCACTCCCTGGTTCATTAATTGCGCTATAGCATCCCAATCAGCCACTACAAAGCCCTTAAAGCCCCACTGGGTTTTTAATATATCGGTTAATAAGTATTTGTTTATGGTTGATGGTGTCCCGCTGATGTCATTAAATGAACTCATTACAGTTGATGCACCCGCCTTAACGCCTGCTTTAAATGATACCAGGTAAGTATCCTGCAAAAGCTGTTGCGAAACATCTGTAAAAGAATAATCCCTGCCGCCCTCAACCAAACCATAGGCTAAATAATGTTTTAAACATGCTGCTATATTATTTGGTGCCGATAAGCTTTGCCCCTGGTAGCCTCTTACAGCAGATGCGCCAAACTGAGCGCCGGTATATGGGTCTTCGCCATAACCTTCAGCTACACGGCCCCAGCGCGGATCACGGGCTACGTCAACCATTGGAGAGAATGTCCAGTTAATACCGGATAGATAAGTTTCTTTTGCTGAGTTGGAACAAGCCTCCCTGTTTAATTCTGTATTCCATGAACAGCCTACTGCCAATGGGATTGGGTATAATGTTTTACAACCATGAATAATATCAAACCCAAAAAGGATTGGGATACCTAAACGTGTTTCTTCAACAGCCTTTTTTTGAACCGCGTTGCGAAATAAAGGGTCGCTGCCGAAATAAATTAGCGAGCCAGCATGTGGGTCGAAACCCTTGGATAAATCGTTAATATTATTCTCATTATCATTTAACCCTAACGTGTATTGCGACAACTGCATAACCTTTTCATCTAAAGTCATCCTTTTTAAAAGGTCATTTACCCGACTTTCGATCGATGCCGATTTATTTTTATATAATGGTAAAGGATCTGGTTTTTTAAATGAAACCAAAATAATAGCAGTCGCGGCAGCAAACAGGTAGCGAAACGTTTTCATCTTAAATAAATATGCGGTACAATGGTTTTATTGAATGGAATTGATATTGCTTCAATTTGAAGCGATAATAGATTGTTTTTATCAGAATTCCAAATGTAAACCAACGATCTGGTTGAATCGGGTTGCTATAAAGACTTAAAAAGTGACAAGAAATAATTGGAAGGGATGTATCTTGCAATAAAATGCATAAAGAAATGCGCCGTAATTTTATCGCTTAAAAACAAAAAACCCAAAAGTCAAGTCACGATTTTTTTAAATAATGATTGACCTTTGAGCCTTTTAAAAAACTAAGGATCACTAAAAATATTATTTCTTTTTAGTAGTGTCTTTCTTTGCAGTATCAACTTTAGCGCTGTCAGCTTTTACTTTAGAGCTATCAGTTGCTAATTTAGCTGAATCTGCAGCTTTAGCTGAGTCAGCAGCTTTTAATGAATCTGCAGCTCCGGTTGATGATTTGCTTTTGCAAGCTGCAAATGAACAAGCGATAGCGATAGCTAAAACGCTAACTTTGATTGAATTTTTCATGTTTTGTTGTTTTGTGTGTGTATAAATTGTGATTAATTATTTCTTATTTATCGCTGTTGGCATTTAAAAACTCCCATTGTATGCCCTTTGTTTCATTGTTAATTAGGCCAACTTCACTGATTAATACTTTAAAATTAAAAAGGTAACCCATGTTTTCAAAAAATAAATATAAATTCTATGGAATTAGTAGTTTATTTATATATTTGTATCATAATAGTTCTTTAATACTTATCCAGAAAGACAGAGGGAAAGGCCCGATGACGTCTTAGCAACCTGTAACCTTACAAGGTGCTAAATCCTGCTTCGCTTGCGAAGAAAGATAAGATGATGATAGATTTAATATCCTGTAATGGGTATTTCTCCTGCTTCGCTGTGGTAAGTATTTTATTTAATTTAAAGCACGGCAATATGAAAATTTATTTAGACAACGCAGCAACTACACAACTAGACCCTGAAGTATTTAGCGCAATGACGCCATATTTGTTGGAGCATTATGGCAATGCCTCTTCACATCATGCCCATGGCCGCGCGGCCAAACAGGCCATTGAGCAAGCTAGAAATACTATAGCAAGCCTGATCAATGCCGATCCGTCAGAAATTATTTTTACCGGCGGGGGTACGGAAGCAGATAATACCGCTTTACTATCTGCGAAAGGCAGAAGAGTTATCACAACACCTTTGGAACATCATGCGGTATTGCATGCATTAAATAAACCACATTACTTATCCGTAAATAATAAAGGCGAGATAGACCTGGCGGAATTAGAGCTTTTACTTAGCGATGGTGTGCCGACTTTTGTTTCCATTATGCATGCTAATAACGAAATTGGAGTTGTTAATGATATTGAAGCTATCGGTAAATTGTGTGAAAGCTGCGGTGCGATCTTTCACAGCGATACAGTACAAACCATTGGCCATTACCGCCACGATTTGCAAAAATTAAGGGCAAATTATATTACCTGTTCAGCTCATAAATTTCATGGCCCAAAGGGAGTGGGATTTTTGTATTGTCGCAAGGGTACAAACCTGTCACAACTATTACATGGCGGTTCGCAGGAGCGTAAGTTGCGCGCCGGGACTGAAAATATCGCGGGTATTATAGGCCTTGCTAAAGCTTTTGAAATTGCCTGCAGGGATGTGGAAGAGCACAAGCGTCATATACAAGGCCTTAAAAGTAGGCTTGTTGCCAAATTGGAAGTGTTACCCGGTATCACCTTTAACAGCACATCGGCAACTGAAGATAGCCTTTACACGGTATTAAGTGTTAATTTCCCTTCATCTGGTATTGATCTTTTGGCTCTGCTTGATCAAAATAATATTTCAGTATCAGGTGGCAGCGCATGCTCAACCGGCTCTGCATCGCATGTGCTTCAGGCTATCAAAAGTGATAGATCGAAAGACACTATCCGGTTTTCATTCAGTAAATTTAATACACTACAAGAGATCGATTATACTTATGAAATACTTGCAGGTATTTATAATATTATTGCCGCATGAGGCGTGAGAACGGGTTCGAACCGTTGTAAGAAGTTTTGCAGACTCCCGCCTAACCACTCGGCCACTCCGCCTTATTGTTTAAAAAGTTTAGGGTTTTATTAAAAATGATTCAGAAAAACAAGGGAGGAGCTGTAAACGGCAGCAGCAATTTATGCCCTTCCCTTTGTTCTTACTGAATAACCAAACTAAAAAAAACTATAAATCAACTAATTATCTATTTCCACTTAGATAATTGAGGTCAGAAGCGGATTTGAACCGCTGTCCCAGGTTTTGCAGACCTGTGCCTAACCGCTCGGCCATCTGACCTAATAAATACTACTTACAGCAAAAGTTAATTAATTGTGCAGGAATTTAGCAACAACAACAGCTATACATACCCTTCGGACTAAAAGATATTCGGATTGAGATCGTGGTGTTTATTTTGTTTTGTTGAGCCATTTAATTAATGTCTACTAATTTTGTAGACATTGCAAATGTAGAGATTAAATCATTAACTCAAAATTTATTTTACTTTTATTTTTAGGGGGATAATCAACCAAAATATATAATTACAGACCAATAATATTGGTGATTAAACATTGGTCAAGAGAAATATTATCCTCTCAATCTTACGTTTTTATTTACGGCTTGTTCCACAATTCTGCTTAGGGTTTCTTTATTGCCCGGGATGCTTACATCAATAGCGCCGTAATTATTTAGCACATCCGCGGCTTCCTGTGCTTCTCGAATGGAGAGCGCATGAACGGTAAGGATAGTGCCATTTTGTGCAGCAGCAACATGTGCCTTGGCTTCTGCTATGTCTTCAAAAAGGTGATTGAAAAAAACTGCCACTCTTTCATCTTCACCAACTAAATGCAGATCTATATTCTCATTTTCAAAATCGTTGGCTAAAAGGTACAAACTTGCATCTTCGGCCAAATCAAAGTCTTTAAATATTCCTATCACTGTTATCATTCCTAATCAAGAAATATTCGCGTTTATTGTTTTTAGTTGAATTACTATTATTTTTAACTATCTGATGATTATCAGATAGATTGTAATTTGCAATCGATTGCAATTCTAATATTTTTATTGATATTTGTCGGGTATACCATTATAACCAAAGCGGGCATCCGTCATAAATTACTCTTAATGAAAATTGATTTTAAACAACTGTTTTTAGTAGGCATAGTTTTATGCGTTAACCAATTATCAATGGCGCAGGCGCGTTTGCCGCAATTAGTGAGTGATGGCATGGTTTTGCAACGGGATACCAAACTAAATATCTGGGGATGGGCATCACCGGGCGAAAAGGTCAACG
The DNA here is from genome assembly GCF_013408825.1 of Mucilaginibacter tundrae. Taxonomy (GTDB): domain Bacteria; phylum Bacteroidota; class Bacteroidia; order Sphingobacteriales; family Sphingobacteriaceae; genus Mucilaginibacter. The sequence goes on along the minus strand of NZ_JACCBZ010000001.1, from coordinate 452,606 downwards.
TTAAATTCCATCAAAAAAATTATAAGACCACCACGTTACCCAATGGCAAATGGTCGGTACTTATTGGCGCTATGAAAAGTGGCGGCCCTTACACTATGGACATCAACGCCTCCAACCATATCATCATTAATGATATTTTAATTGGCGACGTATGGTTTTGCAGCGGACAATCAAACATGGTGCTACCCATAGAACGGGTTAAAGAGAAATATCCGCAGGAAATAGCAAAAGCTAATTATCCCGAGATCAGGAACTTTTTTATTCCTACAATCTCCAATGTTAACCAGATTGCTGAGGATCTCCCTAAAAGCAAATGGATGGCTTGCGATTCCAATAACGTACTTCAATTTGGCGCAGCGAGTTATTTTTTCGCGAAGCGATTGTTTGATAAATATCACGTTCCAATCGGCATCATCAATTCCAGCGTTGGCGGCACCCCGATACAAGCATGGATAAGCGAGAATGGGTTTGATAGTTTGCCAACTTACCATAACCGTGTTATTCAATTACAGGATACCGCCTATCTGCATCAGCTTCAACCCGCAGTAAACTATGCCGAAGAGAACAAACAAATAAATTTACACGACAAAGGACTAAACGGAGAAAAAACCTGGTTTGATACTACCTATAAAGCGTTAAACTGGCATCATTTCTGGCTGCCGGGCTATTGGGCGGATCAGGGCGTAAAAGGCCTGAACGGTATTGTATGGTTCCGCAAGGAATTTAATCTCCCGGCATGCATGGCCGGAAAACCAGCAAAGCTTTTTATGGGGCGTATTGTTGACGCGGATGACGCCTATGTAAATAGTGTATTAGTAGGTTCAACAACTTATCAGTACCCTCCCCGTAGATATACGATACCTTCCGGCATATTAAAAGCAGGCAAAAACATCATCGTTATAAAAATAAGTAATACTGCTGGAAAAGGTGGCTTTGTGCCGGATAAGCCCTATTTTATAAGTGTTGGGAAAGATACTATTGATCTTCGTGGCGATTGGCAATATCAGGTGGGTGAGGTATTTGAAATTACTAAAGGCTCATTCGTACATGAACCTTTTGTAGCGCAAAATGAACCTGCAGGCCTTTACAATACCATGGTTGCGCCGGTTATTCCCTATAAAATAAAAGGTATAGTATGGTATCAAGGCGAGTCAAATACCGATAAGCCCAATGATTATAAGAAATTATTGCCCGCCCTTATAACTGATTGGCGCAATAAATGGAATGAAGGTACTATTCCGTTCATATATGTTCAGCTACCAAACTTTATGGAAGTGCAATATTCGCCGTCAGAGAGCCATTGGGCTGAATTAAGGCAAGCCCAACTAAATGCATTATCAATGCCTAATACCGCGATGACGGTTAACATAGGGCTTGGTGAATGGAACGATATACATCCTTTAGATAAAAAAGATGTAGGTGATAGGCTAGCATTAGCTGCGGAGCATTTAGCCTACGACGATACAGCTATAGTAAGTTCAGGGCCGATTTATAAATCTGCTAAAATTGAAGGCAATAAAATCATCGTCAGCTTTACCGGTGTTGGCCACGGACTAAAAATCAACAATAGCAATGAATTGACACAATTTGCCATTGCGGGAGCTGATAAAAAATATGTTTGGGCAGATGCCATCATCAAAAACAACCAGGTAGTTGTTTGGAACGATACCGTTAGCCATCCGTTTTACGTACGATATGCCTGGGCTGATAACCCCGAAGGTGCTAACTTATACAATGCTGATGGGTTGCCGGCATCCCCATTCTCTACCGACCCTGATCAATAAACTAACTGTATTAAACCAAATTAATTAGTCGCCGTTCTTTTTTGTTGATGAGCGAATGATCAGTTTTGGTTTAATACTGATGATCTTGGGTACAACTTCAACGTCTTCTTTATTTTCCATCTCCTGAAAATAAAGATTAGCAATGGTTTTACCCATGTAGCTGCTAAACTGATCAATAGTCGTAATTGATGGGCTGGTTAATTCGGTAAATGCCTCGTTTGAATAGCCGCAAATACCTAATTGGCCGGGTACTTTAAAGCCCATTGCCGTAGCTACCTCCAAAACACCCAGTGCCGAAAAATCTGATGTAGACGCAAATATAGCATCAGGTGGTTCGTTAAGGCTTAACAGTTTTCTTGTTGCTTCGGCACCCAGTTCTTTGGTCCACGCATTTTCAACAATAAGTTCATCAATTATTGGGAGATCATATTTTTTCAAGGCATTTAAATAACCGGTTTTACGTTGCCTGAAAATTTGCAGGTTTTGCGGGCCTTCCAGCAAACTGATCCGCTTGTACCCCTGCTCAATCATATGCGAAACCGCTTCAAATGAGGCTTGTTCGTTATCATTAATAACTTTAAGTGTTTCCAACTCATCTGTCACACGGTCAAATTGTATTAGTTGGATGCCATGGTCCAGTACATTTTGCAAATGCTGATAATCCGTTCCGTCAACCGATACAGATATTACAATACAATCCACATGTTGGTTAATCAGCGTGTTTACGCATTTAATCTCTTTGCTCTGCGATTCGCTGGATTGGCAGATGATCAAATTATAATCCTTTTGATAAGTAGCTTCTTCGATTCCCGCTATTACATTCGAAAAGAAATTCTGGTTAATGCGCGGTACCACAATGCCAATGGTTTTTGAATGCCCTTTGCGCAAATTGGAGGCAAGCGTATTTCGTTTGTAATTCAGCTCTTCGGCTGTTTTTAAAATAAGCTTTTTAGTGTTTTCGTTTACATAATTGCTGTTATTTAACGCTCTTGAAACGGATGAGGCAGTGATATTCAGCTTTTCAGCTATGTCGTAAATTGTCGTTCTCTTCTTGATTTTCATCTTTAGGTAAGATAATAAAAATAATTTCGGCAATCGATTGCATAATGCAAAATTTTATATAATTTCGTTTTAGAAATCTTCACCAAGATATAAACTATATTATTCATTTAAAACAAACCGTTATATACAGCGTATATGTTATTATTAGGTATAGATATAGGCACATCGTCAACAAAAGTAAGCGTTATTGATGCAACTACGCAAAAAACCGTAGCCTCCGCGCAATATCCCGTTATTGAAGCGCCTATACTGGCCCTTAAATCCGGCTGGGCGGAGCAATCGCCCGAGATGTGGTGGGATCAGGTTCAACAAGCCCTGGCCATTTGCCATAACACCGGGAAATATAATTCCGCGGATATTGGTGCAATTGGCATCGCGTATCAAATGCATGGTTTGGTTTTGGTTGATAAAAATCAGAAAGCGTTAAGAAACAGCATTATTTGGTGTGACAGCCGCGCTGTTGAGATCGGTGAAAAAGCTTTCCATGCTATCGGCGAAGACAATTGCCTTAGCCACCTTTTAAATTCTCCCGGTAATTTTACCGCAGCAAAACTGGCCTGGGTTGAAGAGAATGAGCCGGAAATATATGCGCAAATAGATAAGATCATGCTTCCGGGCGATTTTATAGCGATGAAACTTACCGGGGAAATCACCACTTCGGTATCGGCACTATCCGAAGGCATTTTTTTTGATTTTTTAGGCAATCGATTGTCTAAAGCAGTTGTGGATTATTTTGGTTTTGATGAATCCTTCTTCCCTAAAATAAAGCCCGTATTTTCAGTACATGGCAACTTGCAGGCATCAATCGCCCAAAAACTAAGCTTAAAAACCGGTATCCCGGTAAGTTATAAAGCCGGTGACCAGCCGAATAACGCGCTATCATTAAACGTATTAAACCCTGGCGAAGTAGCCGCTACGGCAGGCACGTCAGGTGTAATATACGGTGTAAGCGATCAATTAACTTATGATAAACAATCGCGTGTAAATACATTCGCGCACGTTAATTATACCGAGGAACAAAAACGCTTAGGCGTTTTGCTATGTATAAATGGTACAGGTAGTATGTACAGGTGGGCTAAAAATAGCTTTGGTTTAGGCTTAAGTTACCTGCAAATGAATATTGATGCAGTTAATGCCCCGGCAGGTTCTGATGGTTTGCGGGTGTTGCCCTTTGGTAATGGTGCAGAGCGTATGCTGAATAATAAACAGGTGGGCGCGCATTTACACAATATCGATCTGAATTTACATACACAAGCTCACTTGTTCAGGGCTGTACAGGAGGGGATTGCCTTCGCGTTCAGATACGGGCTGGATATTATGCGCGAAAACGGAATGATGCCAACTGTCATCCGCGCAGGCAAAAACAATTTATTTTTAAGCGAGCTATTTACCGAAACCTTTGTAAATGCTACCGACGTCCCCGTAGAACTTTATAAAAATGACGGTAGTGTTGGTGCAGCACTTGGCGCGGGTATTGGGGCATCTGTTTTTTCAACTGCTGCCGAAGCATTTAAAAATATGCACCCTGTACAGCTTATTGAACCATCAAAATCGCAACACCTGGAGCCTTTTTACCAGGAATGGCAGGCTCTGCTAAAAACACAACTCTTAAATAATTAATAATAAATAAATATAATTGAAATGGCAAGTATAGTAACAGGTGACAAAGAATTTTTTAAACAGATCGGACAGATCAAATACGAAGGTTTGCAATCGGATAATCCGTTAGCATTCAGGTGGTATGATGCAAATAAAATGGTTGGTGGCAAATCAATGAAAGATCATTTGCGCTTTGCATGCGCTTATTGGCATTCATTTGTAGGTAACGGCGCTGATCCTTTTGGCGAGCCTACTCACATTCATCCATGGGATGCAAAAGCTGATGCTATTGAACGTGCCAAAGACAAAATGGATGCGGCATTTGAATTCATCACTAAAATGGGCATGGAATATTATTGTTTCCATGATGTTGATGTGGTTGATTACACCAATGATGTAAAAGAAAACGACAGGCGCCTAGAGGCTTTAGTTGACTATGCTAAACAAAAACAGGCAGCAAGCGGTGTGAAATTGCTGTGGGGTACTGCTAACTTGTTCAGCAACAAAAGATACATGAACGGTGCTTCAACCAATCCTGATTTTCATGTGCTAACCCATGCAGCTGCCCAGGTAAAAGCGGCAATAGATGCTACAATAGCACTTGGTGGCGAAAATTATGTTTTTTGGGGTGGACGCGAAGGCTATATGACACTGCTTAATACCGATATGAAACGTGAGCAAGAGCATTTTGCACGTTTTTTACATACCGCTAAAGATTACGCCCGTAAACAAGGCTTTAAAGGCAACTTCTTTATTGAACCTAAACCTTGTGAACCAACCAAGCACCAGTACGACTATGATGCCGCTACAGTGCTTGGTTTTTTACAGAAATACGATTTGTTAAACGATTTTAAACTTAACCTGGAAGTAAACCACGCTACTTTAGCAGGCCATACTTTTCAGCATGAATTACAGGTGGCGGTTGACTCTGGTTTGTTGGGATCTATAGACGCGAACCGTGGTGATAATCAAAACGGATGGGATACCGACCAGTTCCCTAATGATATTAATGAGGTTACCGAAGCTATGCTGATCATATTAGAAGCTGGTGGATTTGCAGGTGGCGGTATAAACTTTGATGCTAAGATCCGTCGTAACTCAACCGATCCTGCAGATTTATTTTATGCCCACATTGGTGGTATGGATCTTTTTGCCCGTGCACTAATCACAGCTGATAACATCCTGAAAAAATCTGATTATAAAAAAATACGCGCAGACCGGTATGCATCATTTGATGCTGGTAAGGGGAGAGATTTTGAGAACGGCATATTAACGCTGGAAGATTTGAAAGCCTATGCGATTGACAATGGCGAACCTGCTTTAATCAGTGGTAAACAGGAATATATCGAAAATTTGATAAATAGATTTATATAGTTTATTATTGCAGGCACCAATAATAACCGTCGAAATAACATCTTATTTTTAAAACGATTTAACCCTGATTATGACTAAAACACTAAGCTATGGTGACTGGGCCATATTTTTCATCTACTTTATCATAGTTTCTTTTTATGGTTGGTGGGTATTCAAGCGCAAAAACAAAAGCGATGCAACATCTAAAGGTTATTTTTTAGCCGAAGGTTCATTAACATGGTGGGCGATAGGCGCGTCATTAATTGCTTCAAATATCTCTGCCGAACAAATGGTAGGCATGAGTGGTTCCGGCTTTAAAATGGGATTGGCCATATCAACTTACGAGTGGATGGCATCGCTAACGCTGATTATTGTAGCTATATTTTTCATTCCAGTTTATCTGAAAAATAAAATAGCAACCATGCCGCAGTTCTTGCACCAGCGCTATAATGGCACGGTAGCTATGATAATGGCTATATTCTGGTTAATGTTGTATATAGTTGTAAACCTAATGTCGATACTTTATTTAGGTGGAGTGGCAATAGCTGGTATTTCAGGGTTGAATCTGAACCTGGTAATTGTAATGTTAGCTGTTTTCTCCATAATTATCACACTCGGTGGTATGAAGGTTATCGGTTATACAGATGTTGTACAGGTGTTCTTCCTGATATTAGGAGGATTGGCAGCCAGTTATATCGCATTGCATTTAATAAGCGAAAAATCGGGTACTACCGGCCTTTGGAATGGCTTTAAACTGTTACGGGCAGATGCCGGGGATCACTTCCAGATGATATTTAAAAAGAATAATCCCAATTATCTGGATCTGCCCGGGCTTAGCGTACTTATTGGCGGTATGTGGATTGTTAACCTGAATTATTGGGGTTGTAACCAATATATTACTCAAAGGGCACTTGGAGCCGATTTACCAACTGCCCGCGGTGGTTTATTATTCGCGGCTTTTCTGAAATTATTGATGCCGGTAATTGTAGTACTGCCAGGTATAGCGGCATATGTACTTTATCAAAAAGGAATGTTTCACCAGGAAATGCTGAGCACTAAAGGGGTTTTAGATGTAAATAAAGCTTACCCAGCGGTCCTTAATTTGTTGCCAAATTATCTTAAAGGCCTTTCATTCGCGGCATTAACAGCTGCAATTGTGGCATCACTGGCAGGCAAAGCTAATAGTATAGCCACCATATTTACATTGGATATATACAAAAAGGCGATAAAGGTAGATGCAACAGAAAAAAACCTGGTAAATACAGGCAAGGTGGCAGTAGTAATTGCCATGGTGTTAGGCGTTTTATTATCTTTTGTTATTGGCGATATGCTAATGGGCGAAGGCAAACAGGGTTTCCAATATATACAGGAATATACAGGCTTTGTGTCACCTGGTATATTTGCCATGTTCATTCTTGGGTTCTTCTGGAAAAAGGCGACTTCAAATGCCGCTCTATTTGCAACTGTAGGTGGTTTGATATTTGCCATAGTATTTAAGTTTTTACCTTACTGGACTAACCTTTCCTTCCTGTCGCCTTTTGGCTTTTCAAAACTAAACGCCGATGGCGTATATGAAATTCCTTTTATGGATAGGATGGGATTTGTGTTTGTGATCTGTATAGTTGGCATGTATATCATATCAATGATTGAAAACGCCAGGGGCTTACGCACAAATGGTTTGGAAGTTGATGCTTCTATGTTCAAACCCAATAAAAGTTTTGCAATTGGCGCTATCGTTATTTGCGTAATCTTGACAGCTCTTTACACTATATTCTGGTAGTAGAAATAACTTAAACAAAAAAGCGATGAGTTTTTAACTCATCGCTTTTTTTGTTTAGATCCAATTAATAATAATAATTAAAACCCGATAGAGTTCCCTCCGTCAACCGGCAAAATAACACCTGTTACATATTTAGCAGCGTCAGATGATAGGTAGACAATAGCCTCGGCTACATCTTCGGGCAAACCTAATTTACCCATTGGGGTTCTTGATAAAACTTTTTGCTTGCGCTGCGGATCATTATCCAAAGCTTTTGCCGACATGTTGGTGGCAATAAAACCAGGGGCCACACAATTTACTCTTATGCCTTCAGGCGATAACTCAACTGCCATAGCTTTGGTCATTCCCTCAATGCCCGTTTTAGCGGCAGTGTAAGCAATTACGTAAGGTATACCATACTGAGCCGCCATGGAGCTGATGTTGATAATGCACCCTGATTTTCCCTTTAACATGGCTTTAGCCACCTCTCTGCTTAAAGCAAAAACCGAGGTTAAGTTAGTTTTAATGACCAATTCAAATTCTTCATCGGTTACTTCGGTAAATACCTTTTTTTGGTTGATGCCTGCATTGTTTACCAGTATATCAATTTTACCATATTCAGTTACTATTTCATTTACCAGTGCGGGTATTGTTTTTAAGTTACTCAGATCACAAACTTTGTAGCTGCAAAGTTCGCCCAGGTTTGCGGCAACGTCTTTTAAATTCTGTTCATTCCTGCCTATAATAATCGTTCTGATATTGCTTTTAACCAATTTGGTGGCTGTTGCAAGTCCCAATCCAGATGCGCCACCAGTTACGATGGCTGTTTTTAATTCAGTATCCATTTAAATATTTAATATACTATCCTTTTTTTCTTGATGAATCACGAACAATTAATTCCGAGCGTAATATCAAGCTGTGCGTTTGTTGCAGATCATTATTATGATCAAGGTGGCCAATTAACACTTTCGCGGCCACTTCGCCCATTTCATATCCTTTGTAATCAATGGTGGTTAAATTAGGTTCTATCACGCAAGAGGTAGGGTCATTATTAAAACCTGCAAAGGCAATGTCCTGCGGTATTTTTATTCCCTCGGATTTTAAAACCTGCATACAACTGATCGCGCATAGATCATTCGATGAAAATACTCCATCAGGCATCACTGCCATTTCTAGTATTTGTTGGGCGGCCTGCATCCCCGCATGGGCACTCAGGTCATTGATAATAAGTAAGTCGTTGTCAAAAACTATCTGATGATCTTCCAATGCTTTTTTATAGCCGTTAAGCCGATCCCTGTAAACATTGCGCAGCTGGTTGCCGGCAATATGCACAATACGCTTACAACCCTGGTCAATTAGATGTGTAGTGATATTATAGGCGGCCTTATAGTTGTCAATAAAAATACTCGGGCAATGCTCATGTTCCACTACGCGGTCAAAAAATATCACCGGGATATCCCTTTTTATGAATGTCTCAAAATGGTCTATGTTGGTGGTATTGTAAGCCAGCGAAACCAACAGGCCGTCAACTCGATTATTAAACATAGCTTTGGCGTTGCTCACCTCTTTATCCATGGTTTCTAACGACTGACTGATGAACAGGTTATATCCAGAATCATTAACTATCTTTTCAATCCCCGCGATTACGTCAGACATGAAATTGCTATTCAGCCTTGGCACAATGACACCGATCACATTACCCCGCTTGGTGCGCAGGCTGCTGGCAAACGAATTAGAGCGATAACCCATTTCATTTGCAGCCTCTAATATTTTCTTTTTGGTGTTTTTATTGATTCCGGGATGATCCTTTAGCCCCCTGCTCACTGTAGCAGCAGATATATTCAGCTTTTGGGCAATATCATATATGGTAACTTCTTTTTCGGGGTTACTCATTATTACAGTTGATTAAAATAATTTACAATCGGTTACAGCGTGTTTAATGCTCAATATGCAGTATTATAGGTTATAAAAACTATTAAAATTAACATTTATATTTTGATTGGATAAGTTTCTTTTTAAATTTATGCAATCGATTGCTAAGATATATTTTTTATATCTATCTTCCAATTAAGTAAAATATTAAAAGTTAAATAAACACAAAAAAACTTGTCATTTTAGGATAGAAGAATAGTGCCTGATAGTGGTACATGATATAAATCGCAGTTGCGGTAACTTAGTAGAATAGTGAGTTAAAAAGAATATTCTCAACATGCGAATGCTGGTTATTTTAGCTTAAGAAAGATTAATTCAAAGTATATGTTCAATAATTTAGAACAAACCTTTCGTTGGTTTGGCCCGGATGACACCGTAACCTTAGCTGCTATAAAACAAACAGGTGCGACTGGTATTGTAAACGCCCTGCACCATATCCCTTGCGGTGATGTGTGGAGCACAAATGAAATTAAACAACGTAATGCCATTATTAAATCGGCAGGTTTTAACTGGTCGGTTGTGGAAAGCGTTAATATTCATGAAAGTATAAAGACAGCCGGGAGCTTAAGGGATCACTACATAGAAAACTATATAGCTACTATTAACAATTTAGCCGCCGCAGGTATCAAGGTAATTTGCTATAACTTTATGCCTGTGCTCGATTGGACACGTACCAATCTTGATTTTAGGTTGCCTAATAACGCATCGGCGCTTAGGTATCATGCTCCGGCAGTTGCGGCTTTTGATCTTTATATTTTGGAGCGTGAGGGTGCTTATGCCGATTTTAACGAACAACAACAGCAAGCCGCGAAAGCTTTTTTGGATAGTATCAGCGCAGCAGAAAAAGATCTGTTAACTAATACCATAATGGCGGGTTTACCCGGTACCGATGAAGTATTCACGATAGATGAATTTAAAGAACATCTTAAAAAATACCAGGATACTGACGCGAATAAGCTAAAGGACAATCTTGCTTATTTTTTAAAGGCAATTATCCCGCACGCTGAAGAAGCAGGCGTAAAGATGTGTATCCATCCGGATGATCCGCCGTTCCCGATATTGGGTTTGCCCCGGGTTGTGAGTACAGAGAAAGATTTAAAGGATGTTGTTGAATTTTGCCCATCGGCAAATAATGGCATCACTTTTTGTACGGGATCTTTAGGAGCAAGGGCTGATAATGATTTGCCGGGCATTGTAAGCCGGATGGGTGAGCATATCCATTTTCTGCATTTGCGCAATGTGCAACGGGAAGCTGACGGCAGTTTTTACGAAGCGGATCATTTAGGCGGTAGCAACGATATGTACGCTATCATGAAAAACGTAATATTAGAACAACAAAAGCGCTTGGTTAATGGTCGTGAAGATATCGCGATCCCCATGCGTCCGGATCATGGACATAAGATCTTGGATGATTTTAATTACGACACCTATCCTGGCTATTCTGTAGCGGGGCGCTTAAAGGGACTTGCCGAATTGAGAGGATTAGAGATGGGAATTAAAAGAAGTATTATATAGCAACAAAGCGTTATTGCTTAGTACGAAGCAATCTTTCGGCGTCGCCTGTTTATGTAGAGATTGCTTGGTGCCATGCAATAACGGTAGCTTTATTAGTTAAAATATCTGGATGCAAAATCAATAAAGAAAGGCCAGTTTGGTACATCGGTATGCCCACTGCTATGCTGCCTAAAAGCAAGATCACCATCAGTAAGTGAGGTTTCAACCGGTGGAAAATCGGTTGTGCCTAAGTCTTTTTTACCCAACAGGTTGTAAACCGGCGCTGCAGCAACGGTTGCCATAAACATGCCCCTGGCATCAACCCAGCCATCGCCTTTTTGGCCTCCGCTTATGAATACCGGCCTTGGCGCGCAAAGTGCTATTAATTCGTGCGCGTCAACTGGCATGTCATTCCAGTGCAAAGGTCCTGCGTATTTCAGAAAGTTACCGGCCATCCAATGATATTCGCCTGTACCTGCTACATTTTCCACCAATTCGCCGGCATTACGGCGGGACAGTTTAGCACCGCCCTCACCTGAGGAACTTACATAGGCAACCGCAAACCGCTGATCATAAGCCATCGTAACCAAAGCTGCTTTGCCATAACGGGAATGGCCTTCAAGTCCTACTTTCTTAGCGTTTACCGCCTTATCTGTTTCAAAATAATCCATGGCCCGGCTTGCACCCCAGGCCCACGCGCGTAATGCACCCCAATCATCGGGTTTGCGCGGCTGTCCCTTGTTCATTAAACCGATTATGCCTTTGGTTAACCCTGCACCATTATCAGCCTGCACGCTTTTTGGTGATAAAATAGCGACCCCCCATCCTTTAGTCAAGACTTGCTGTTGCCAGCTTGGTCCGGTGGGCGCGGGTGGCGTAGCCGAGGCTTTTCCATCAGGCCGTTTTGGAAAATGAAATCCCGGCGGGAATACAAAGCCGAATTGCATAATAACGGGTACAGGTTTGGCGGCATCCGCTGGTATTGATAAGGTGAGTTGTATATTAACAGTATCTAAAGGATAGGATGAATTATCTACATGCCCAACCAGTTTTTTGGTAATAACCGGTATGTCGCCAATTTTTTCATTGATAACAGCGGTGACTTCCCAGGTAACTTTAGGCGTGTTTGCAGGCACCCTGCCATATATTTCCCGGTCAAAATCTTCCATAATTTCAGGACGGCGCTTTTTCCACCATTGTTTAGCGGTGGTTATCCGTTTGCCGTTATTCATAATTAATGGATCGGGAAGAATAGGGTAAGGATTTGCCTTGGCTTCATCATAATTAGCGGCATTTGGTGCATTTGGGTTATTGCCGTCTGCACCCGGGCGCAGGGATTTAATATGCAGTTGATCCATCATGTTTTGATGGTCTTGTTCTGCCGTGAAATTTACTGGCGCGGGATAGTTACCAGTATTGTTCTGCCCGAAGGCAGGGAAGATGGCGAATGCCACGAGGAAAAAAATGATCAGATTTTTCATATTATATTTAAACTAATCAAAGCAAAAGGGGCCGCGATCGCGGCCCCCTGGTAAATTAACCAATTTATTAACGAGAAGTTCTTAATATCCCGGATTTTGCGGGAATTTTGGACCTGTTGTCACCAAATCAATTTCTGTTTGTGGGATAGGCCTCAGATCTTCAAAAGGTTGGATATTCGGCCCGCCTTCAGCATTATATTGCTGTGTCCTGCGGATTAGTGACTGTGTACGCACAAGGTCGTACCAGCGCTGGCACTCGCCATAAAACTCCCTGCTGCGCTCATCTAATATAAAATCAAGCGTAACTTGTGCCGGAGTTATTTGCATTGCAGCAGCAGCAGCAGTGTTTTGAGGGCCGGAATTTGTTGCCTGGTATGCAGCCCTGGTTCTGATCACGTTTATCATGGCGGCAGCTGTTGTTAAATCACCTGTTTTAAATGCTGCTTCGGCAGCAACCATGTAAACATCGGCATATCTGAATAAAATAAATGGCCTGGTCGATGGGTCATTTACACCGGTCCTGTTAGGGTCATCATATTTTTTCATGGATGGGAAAAACACGGTGGTGTAAGGGTTCGGCGCATTATCTTCTGGAGGGGTTAATATTATCCCCTTGAATTTAGCTCTTTTAGTGGCTCCCGGATCAAAAGGCGGCATCCAGATGGCGGTATCAGCACCGACGGTAAGTGTGCCTCTTGGTGTGGTTACGCCTGCAGTATTAGCTATCCAGGTAGTTTGGAATGTTTTGTAATAGCGGGAATCGTTCACTTTTTCAGCAAAAGCCTGTTCAATTACGTAAGCAGGGTTTGGCCTGATGCGGATGAAAGGGCGCCCGTTGGCAATATCCCTCGTCATTACGCTTGACCCTCCTGCCGCAGGATAATTAGCATTTACGGTAGGATAATTTGGCCTGAATAGGTTACTTGTGATGTTATAAGAGCCACCTGCCCCGCCTGCAACGTAATTGCCATATTTGGTGCTGTTGCTTTCATCAACCACAAAAAGTGTTTCCTGCCCATACTCGTTGCCAGGTGCGTTAGCCGATGCAAAATCTGGCCATAATCCAATTTTGTAGGTTGATGCATTGCTTATTAAGGTTTGCGCCGTACTAAGCGCCATGGCAAAATCGGTAGGCTGTGCAGCGGTTGACCATCCCCGTGTTAAGTAAACCTTTGCTAACAGGTATAAGGCTGTCGCTCTTGTAGCGGCTTTACCGGCAAATGGAGAAGTTGCTCCGGTTGATGGTATAGTTTCGCCAGGTATAGTTTGCAGTTCAGTTGATGCCTGGGTTAAATCGGTAATGATCTGGGCATATACATCTGCAATTGGTGCGCGTGAGTCAGAAGTGGTTGGCGTGCTGATAAATGTAGTATGTAAAGGTACCGGCCCAAAGGTTTGAACAAGGTAGAAGTAATATAAGGCGCGTAAAAACTTAGCCTGTGCCAGGTATTCTGTCCGGGTTTGTGCATCCGGGAAAGCAGATGGGCCATATTGTAATACACCGTTCGCGGTATTAATATCCTGATAAGCAACACCAAAAATAGATACAGCATTGTAGGCCGTTACGTTACCGACCAAATTGGTATAAGTAAAAAATGGTATTGTAGAGGAGGTAGCACTACCACCAGCCAGGTATTCATCGGTACCAGCAAGCGTAATATTGGTGAACCCTTCGGTTCCCCATAAATTACGCATATCGCCGTATATACCAATTATACCACCTAAAACACCACCCGGAGTTGTAAAAAACTGCGGGGTTATGTTCGCCCTGGGATTTTCTACCAGTAGCTTTTTACAACTTACAGCACTAATTGATATAAGTGATATAGTCAAAATCGATATTTTCTTAAATAGTTTCATGTCAGTTTCTTTAAAAATTTAAAACTTTACGTTTACGCCTAACTGGAATGTACGGGTTAGCGGGTCATTCAAACCAACAGTAATAGCACGGCCAATTGCATTAGACGAGTAACCTGATGCACCTACCAATGTACCTCCATAACCATTTCCTTCAGGATCAATACCTAAGCCACTTTTAGTAAGCGGAGACCAGATAATAAATGGATTTGAGCAGGTTGCAAATACCCTTATAGAAGATATCCCTGAATTTTTAAGCGACGAAGATGGGATAGTATAACCTAAGTTAATACTACGCATTTTAATGAATGAACCATCGCGGTATTGTAATGTTGAAGCATAAGGGAATGTACCACTTGCATCCGGGCGGGGGAATTCATTAGTAGGGTTGGTTGGTGTCCAGTAATCAACTTTGTATTGGTTAACACGGCCAACGTTAAAAAATGGATATCCTGACGCGCCACTGTCACTACCCAAATAAGGCACTGCCACCATTTGCCCAATGCGTGCGAATGCGACAAACGTAACATCAACACCCATGTAGGAAAACCGGTTAGTTAAACCGCTTTCAAATTTTGGTTGATAGGTGCCTAATATCTGCCTGTCACTTGCGTTAATTACACCATCATGGTTTACATCCTGAACCTCAATCTCACCTGGTTTTTCGCCGTATTTAGCGGCTTCCGTGGCTTGGCTTGTTTGCCAGATGCCTATCTTTTTGTAGTCATAGATCACGTCAAAAGGTTGCCCAACAAACCAGCCGTTACCCACGTCTTGTTGTAAGCCATTATGTAACGCGACAATCGCGTCGCGATAAAAACTAATGTTAAAGTCGGAGTTCCAGGTAAAGCCGCTCGCGGTTTTAACATTAATAGTGCTTAAGCTTATTTCTAAGCCTGTTCCTTTGGTTTTACCTGCATTAATTAATGTTGATCCCGCTCCATTACTTGGCGGTAAGCTGATGGTTTGTAAAATGTTGTTGGTTCTTTGATCATATACATCAACACTACCGCTTATGCGATTGTGCAGAAAACCAAAATCTAAACCGAGGTTGTAATTATCTGTAGTTTCAAATTTTAAGTTAGCAGGTACACTAGTAACTAAATAACCGTTATAACCATTGGTGGCGAAATTATAGGCATTGATAGTTAAGTTACCTAAGGTTGAATAAGGGGCTACCGATTGATTGGAAGTTATGCCATAACCAGCTCTTAATTTTAAATTTGATACCCATGAAACATCCTTAAGAAAGTCCTCTCTGTCTGCATTCCATCCGAAAGCGAAAGCTGGATAAGTTAAATATTGGTGACCTGAGGTAAGTACAGATGATCCGTCTCGCCTAACAGTAGCGGTTAAGAGGTATTTATCATCAAATGAATAATTCGCGCGGGCCATATAAGAGATCAACCCCTTTTCAGAGAAAGTTCCGTTAGCCGCGCTTATCGAATTCGCGAGGTTAAGGTTATAGCTTTGAATGTAATCCGCAGGCAAACCAACACCATTAAAAGTCGATCCGTCGGTATGATCCTTTTCAATACTATATAAACCAGTTAAGGTTAGGTGGTTTTTGCCGTAGGTTTTATCATAAGTTAATAAGTTTTCAACCAAGTAGCTATAATCCTGAGAGTTGGCTACTTGTTCGCTTGTTTGAGAAGTAGCAGTCGCCGTATTATAAAAATTACTTACAGGGGTATATTGATTTCCTTGTGTTTGGCCATAGGTTAAACCAACATTAGCGCGATATTTTAATCCGTCTAAAATGTTGACCTCTCCGTAAAGACTATTAAAAGTATTCAACCTTCTGTTTAAGTCCTGTATAGCAGGGTTGCGGATAGTTAAAGGGTTAACTTTTGCAGCGTCTATCGATCCGGCTAAAGGCAATAAATTTATAGATCCATCCGCATTATATGGCGAAGTAAGCGGGCTAAGGCTGATGGTATTATATAAAGGATATAAATCCCCGCCGTTGGTAGTCGTTACGTTCTCAAGGCTATTTAATCCGATTCTTAATCGACTGTTTATTTTGTGGTCGATAGTGGTTCGTAAGGTATACCTTTCAAAGTCCTGTCCATAAACCGTACCCTGATCCTTGTGATAACCTGCACTTATGCCATATTGTGTGTCTTCTGTTCCGCCAGAAACTCCCAATAATTGATCGGTTGTGTATCCCGGCCTGAAGATCAAGTTTTGCCAATTAGTGTTGGTTCCGTTTGCAAGGCCCGCTGTTTCTGCTGTAGTAAGGCCGTATGCGCTGGTATTCGGATTCACCGTATTACCGGCTGCTGCTTGCGCTTTAAAGGCAGCATACTCAGTGCCGTTAAATACTGGATATTCGCTGGTGATGTGGCTGATGCCATAATAAGCATTATAAGTAGTTACCGCTTTTCCGGCTTTTCCTCTTTTGGTGGTAATTAAGATCACACCACCTGATGCCCTTGAACCGTAAATTGCAGTTGCTGACGCGTCTTTTAAAACATCAAGGCTGGCAATGTCGTCAGGGTTCAAATCATTAATACTACCGCCAACAAAAGGCACGCCATCCAAAATAATTAAAGGTTGGTTTTGAGAGTCATTTTGCGATTGTGATTGACCTAATGAGCGTTCGCCTCTAATCCTGATCTGGTTGCTGGCGCCTGGTTGTGTACTGTTACTTACAATATCAACACCCGCAAGGCGGCCTTTTAACTGATCAACAACGTTATCAGACGGTACTACTGCTAAGGATTCTTCACTAATGGTTGCAATTGCCCCGGTAACATCCCGCTTACGCTGTGTACCGTAGCCCACTACGATTACTTCATTTAAGTTGTTATTATTTACTGTTAGGGCGACCCTAATGTTGGTGCTTTTTGCAGTTACATGCACCTCTTGTGTGTTGTAGCCAACAAATGATATAACTATTGTGTTTTCATTTGCCGGCACATTTATACTGAATTTGCCTTTTACATCAGTTGATGTAGCACCCTCATGCGACTTTAATTTTATTGTCGCGCCAGGGATCGGTTCGCCTTTTTCATCAAACACCCTACCGGTAACGGTTGAGCTTTGCGCGAAAGCCGATACAGAAAGTATACTAATACTTAATAGTAAAAGCATAGTCTTCCAATATTTAATAGGTTTAAGTATTTCCATAATTTAATTGGTGTAATAGGTTTTTATTAATTGATGTTATTGCAATGGTTAGCTTATTCTAGTTCGATAAGCTGTGGTGGCCCGGTAGAAATCCAGGCGGTTGGTTAAGTCGAGTTTTCATCATAATTTTTCATTTAAGTTTGATTGGTTTTATGGGTTATGAATTGATTGTAAGTTTTTTTGCACTCAAAAAAAACGTCCGGGGGGTATTGGCAAACACCAGTACGGCCAGGTAATTAATTTATTGGGCAGGTTATAAGTTATAATTGGTTATTAACTTGGAATAAAAGTAGAAACAAAAAATTATAAATGCAATCGATTGCAATGATTTTTTTAATTTTTTCAATA
The DNA here is from genome assembly GCF_013408825.1 of Mucilaginibacter tundrae. GTDB lineage: Bacteria > Bacteroidota > Bacteroidia > Sphingobacteriales > Sphingobacteriaceae > Mucilaginibacter. Next base: position 434,805 of record NZ_JACCBZ010000001.1, on the reverse strand, counting down.
AAAATATTTCAGTGTATTTAAGGGTTTACATAATTTTTATTTATAATAATGTTTTGCTGTCCTATTTCTTAAAAAAATATGCAAATATTTGATAATATTGTATTTATAAGTCTATATGCGATAGGTTTTTTTTTATAATAGATGAATAATTAGTGGATGATCTGAGTAAATACCGGTGATTTTACTACTTTAATTGAATAGTAAAATATGTGATACGCGTCATCTTTAGCAAAATATTTAAAAAAATATTCTCATATATTTGTAATCGATTGCTGAAATTGGATTGTTCAATTTTAGTTACCATTATAATACCGCTTGTTATCAATTTATTTAAACATTAATATGTTAAAGAAACAATTATGGTTTTTTTTAATACTGCAGTTATGCGGTATTATCCAGTTAAAAGCGCAATCAAAACAGGCCAAAGGTTTGAAAGATTATTATAAAAACTATTTCCCCATTGGTGTAGCCGTTTCGGCGCGGGATATTAAGGATACTGCCGAAGCTAAACTTATATTACATGAGTTTAATAGCCTTACACCGGAAAATGCCATGAAGATGGGACCTATACACCCCGAAGAAAACAGGTATTACTGGAAAGATGCCGATGCTATTGTAGCGTTTGCCCAGGCAAATGGTTTGCGGGTGAGGGGGCATAATCTTTGCTGGCATGAACAAACACCTGCATGGCTATTTAAGGATGCAGACGGCAAGTTGGTGACTAAAGATGTTTTGCTTAAAAGATTGAAGGATCATATTACTACAGTAGTTAACAGGTATAAAGGAAAAATATATGCATGGGATGTAGTAAACGAAGCTATTGACGACGATAGCACCAAGTTTTTACGTAACTCATTATGGTACCAGATATGCGGGGAAGATTTTATTGCCAAAGCATTTGAATACGCGCACGAGGCCGACCCTAAGGCTGTTTTATTTTATAACGACTATAATACCGAGCGCCCCGAAAAGCGTGAACGTGTTTACCGTTTACTAAAAAAGCTTGTTGACGCCGGCGTGCCTATAAACGCGGTGGGAATCCAGGCGCATTGGTCATTAGATGAACCATCGCAGCAGGATCTGATCGCTACAATAAAGAAATTCTCATCATTAGGTTTAAAGGTGCAGGTAACTGAGTTAGATATTTCCATCTACCCATGGGAAAAAAGCAAAAGAATTTTAAGGCCGGGCGAAACTGATGCTTATACACCTGAACTGGAGAAAAAACAAGATGAAAAGTATGCGGAGGTATTTAGAGTTTTCAGGGATTATAAAAATGTGATCTCCGGCGTTACTTTCTGGAATATCTCCGACAAGCGTACCTGGCTTGATGATTACCCGGTTGAGGGCCGCAAAAACTATCCGTTATTATTCGATCAGCAACTTCAGCGTAAGAAAGCTTATTGGAGTGTTGTCGACTTTAAGCAATAATGTACAATCATATGAACCATAATAATATAAGAACTTCTTTCCGCGTGCTTGTGGTAATATTGAGCTTATTAATAATGCCGTGTACCAGTTTTGCACAGACGCCAGGTAATAAAACCTATATATCTGTAAATAACGGCAAAGGTTATTTTCCGTTAGCGGTAAAAAGTAAAGTTGTACCTATATATACCGCCACCACCGATTATCCCGGTGTGATAATTGCCACGAAAAGCCTGCAATCAGATATTAAGAAAGTTACTACTGATTCAAGTTTATTGTTGATAGGGAATATCGCGCAAGAAAAAAGCCTTATTCTTATTGGTACTCTTGGTAAGAATGAAATGATCGATCGGCTTGTTAGGGAAAAGAAACTAAACGTTAGCAATATTCAGGGAAAATGGGAGGCGCATATCACGCAAGTGGTGAATAATCCGTTTCCAGGGGTTAAGCAGGCGCTTGTAATTGTGGGAAGCGATAAGCGGGGGACTATTTATGGTATATATGATCTCTCGGCGCAAATAGGTGTATCGCCGTGGTATTGGTGGGCCGATGTGCCAGTAAAACAACAGCAAAACTTATATGTAATCCCCGGAAGATATGTGGATGGCGGGCCAGCTGTAAAGTACCGCGGTATTTTTATTAATGATGAGGCACCGTCGTTCTCGGGCTGGGCCAAAGAAAAATTTGGTGGGGTTAACCATTTGGTGTACACTAAAATGTTTGAGCTTATTTTAAGATTAAAAGGCAATTACTTGTGGCCAGCCATGTGGGGGAATGCCTTTAATGATGATGATAAGCTCGACCCTGTACTGGCTGATGAATATGGAGTGGTGATGGGAACTTCGCACCACGAACCAATGGATAGGGCGCAGCAGGAATGGAAACGATATGGCTCAGGCCCGTGGAATTATGAGACTAATGCTGATACCCTGCGTAGTTTCTGGAGAAAAGGGATTGAACATATGGCTAACAAGGAAACTATTGTAACTGTTGGTATGCGTGGCGATGGTGATAAACCCATGACCGAGGGTAGTAACATCGCACTGTTGGAAAAAATTGTAGCCGATCAGCGCGCGATAATTGCCGATGTGACCCATAAAGATGCTTCGCAAACGCCGCAAATGTGGGCTTTGTATAAAGAGGTTCAGGATTATTATGATAAGGGCATGCGTGTGCCTGATGATGTGACTTTATTATTATGCGATGATAACTGGGGCAATATCCGCAAACTACCTAAGCTGAACGAGTCAGCCCGCAAAGGTGGCTATGGTATTTATTATCATTTTGATTATGTAGGTGATCCGCGGAATTATAAATGGCTGAATACAAATCCCATTAGTAAAACATGGGAACAAATGCACCTGGCCTATGAATATGGCGCTAAGCAGGTTTGGATAGTGAATGTAGGAGATTTGAAGCCGATGGAGTTTCCGATCAGTTTCTTCCTGGATTATGCGTGGTCGCCGGATAAATGGCCTGCAAACCGTTTGGATGAATACACCCGCCAATGGGCCGCCCAGCAATTTGGAAACACTCACGCTGCTGAGATAGCGGATATTTTAACGGCATATACCAGGTATAATGGCCGCCGCAAGCCTGAACAACTTGATCAAAACACTTATAGTTTAACTAATTACCGGGAATTTGAAACGGTGGTAAATGATTATAATCAATTAGAAGTAAAGGCAAGACGATTATATGATGCCTTGCCGCAACAGTATAAGGATGCATATTATCAGTTGGTGCTTCATCCGGTTGAGGCGTGTGCCAATTTGAATGAGATGTATTTTGATGCAGCCAAAAATAAATTATATGCAGCGCAAGGCAGGGCAGCAACTAATTTAATGGCTACTGATGTAAAAGAGCTGTTTAAGAAGGATTCTGCCATATCGCATTATTATGATAAGATAATGGCGAATGGTAAATGGGATCATATGATGGATCAGACGCATATTGGGTATACCTACTGGCAGGAGCCACGGGTTAATAAGATGCCGGCGGTGCAAAATATCCAACTTTCTGGCCAGCCTCAAACGGGGGTGGCTATTGAAGGTGCTGAAGCTTGGTGGCCGCAGGAGCAAGCCAAAGCTGTTTTACCGGGGTTTTATCCCGGTTGTGGCGGCCATTATATAGAAGTGTTTAACCGTGGACAAGGAAATTTTAATTTTACAGCGACAAGTTTATCGCCATACATCACTATCGCAACGCAAAAGGGAAATGTTAGCCTACAGCAACGTGTATGGGTAAATGTGAACTGGGCAAAAGTACATAAAGGGGTGAGGGATGCACCCATTACCATTACCGGATCGGATAACAGTAAAGTTATCGTGCATGCAATCATCAATAATATGCTGCCATTGAACGGTACTGGCTTTAACGAAAACAATGGCTATGTAAGTATTGAAGCTGCTCATTACAGCAAAGCAATCAACTCTGATAATATTAAATGGCAGGTAATTCCTGATTATGGGCGCACACTATCAGGGGTAATGCCCGCGCCTGTCACTGCAAAAGCTCAGGTACCGGGAGGTAATAGTCCGCATTTGGAATATGTGGTTAATATGATTGATACAGGGTGGGTAAATGTGAAAGTTTATGTGTCGCCAACGCTTGATTTTACAAATTCAACCGGGTTGCATTTCGCTATCTCCATCGATAATGAAAAGCCGCAAATAATTAATATTAATGTCGATGAATCAACCAAGGCATGGGGTAGGGACGTGAGTGACAATATTAAGATATTAGAATCCAAATTTCACCTAACCAAAAGCGGAACGCATGTTTTAAAATACTGGATGGTTAATCCCGCGGTTGTATTGCAAAAGATAGTGATCGATGCAGGAGGAGAGCAGACAGCATATCTCGGTCCACCCGAAAGTTATCATCATTGATCTTTATTATAAAAAACCTCTCAGCGCAATCTGAGAGGTTTTTATCTTTGTTCTTGTATTTGGGTTTATTATTCCTTTACATCAACGTCGCCACAAAAATGAACATCGATACCTAAACCGGCCATAGCCGCTGCCTTGATACGGCAAGCCCGGTGTGCTTGTTCTTCGCTATCTGTGTAAACTACATGAATGTGATTGGCCTGGTGCCTGGCCATCAGTTGATCTCGGGACACGCCATTTAATACCGCATGCATAATTGGCCATTGTGGGGTTGTTAACTCCCAGCGCCGCTTGGTTTCTGCTTCACTAAGTTCAACCGCTTTTCCAACGCCAAGATCGCAATGAAGCTTATCATTCATAATATATACCCTGCTCCAAACCAAACTGCCCGGTTTGCTTACGCCCTTTAAGGTACCACCACCCAATTTAAAGTACATGGCTGGCTGGCGGTCGCTGCTGGCATCTTTGTACCCGTTAGCAAAATGCGCGGCAGGCACAGCGCCTGATATCAGGAAAACCCAAACAAAATCATCAATTCCCTCGCCGGTATAATGTTCACCCCACCTGATGTCATGCAGTGTATTCTCCCCGGATAGCCCAAGTTTGTTCCAAAGCTGGTAGGTTAGCAAGGCATCAATACCCGCGCACTCATCAACCTCGTTAAAATGAGGTAATGCTTTGCCGGGGTATAGTTCTTTACCGCTTTCTGAGTAAACGGGAGGCCGTTCTGTATTATTTAATAAACCTTCAACCAGATCGCTGGCGGCGGTAAGATCTTTTAAACCTTGCTGATATTGAATGCCAATTGTATCGCACCCAAAATCGTCGGCCATTCGCATAGCGGCTATGTACATTTTACATTGTTCAAGCGTTTGCTGGCGGGTTAATTGGGTCGCTTCATCGGTGCCCCAATTAAACGTCATCCCTTTTTGCAGTAACCATTGTAAAACCTTTTCTGCTTCCTCATCCTTTACCTGCAGCATTCGGGCATATAGGCTTGATTGGCTTAAGCGTTCTTTAAATATACCTGTGGCGTGTAATAAATTATCGGGTACAATGGCATTATACATACCCATGCAGCCCTCATCAAACACACCCATAATCGCTTTATTAGCCTTAAATTCGGCAGCAAAATCAGCACCGGTCTTTTGATCGTTAATTGGTATTTTAATCAAGCTGTAATCTTTAACATGGCTTTGGTCATGTTTTAAATTGCCGGTGCTTAACCATTTTTTCAGGCCTTCTTTAAAAAAGCTATCTGTAAAAGTTTCACTCCATAAAGTACTGTAAAGCACATTTGCTTTAGTTAGTGAGCCATTAATGTTTAACATACCCACTAAACCCGGCCACTGGCCGCTCCAGTTAGCCACTGTTAAAATGGGGCCTGTATGTGTTGTTAAGCCCGCTAAAACATGGTGTGTATATTGCCAAACACTTTCGGCAACTATTAAAGGGGCATCAACAGGTACGTTTTTAAATACCTCAATGCCCATTCGCTGCGAATCTATAAAACCATGTTTCTTTTCCGGATTATATTCATGGGCACGTTTTACTGTCCAGCCCTCCTGCGCTATCGCTTTGGTAAGCAGGGCTTCCATTTCTTCCTGCGCAGCCCAACAGCTTTGGTTTGCCGATAAACGTAAGTCGCCGCTGCATACCAGGTATACTTGCTTTTCTGTTTGTATCATGAGGTTATCTAATTGGTAGAGAAAAATATATTAAACACAAAGATGGATGCCTTAACCTTTAAAAAACCATACCTTTTTTGCCATTTTATACAATATATTATCATTAATTCACCGACAGCCTCGATTGATGCCATAGAAATTGCCCTAGAATGGGAAAGTTGGTTTTGGGCTAAAGCCCGTTTGGAATTGCAATCTTAATCCGTTGGCTAAAGCCAACGGCAATGAAAAAGCCATTTTGTTATCATTGCCGTCAAATTTATGTGACGGACTGGAAAAAAAAACGGCATTAGCTTTAGCCCAAAAAAACGCTATCGCGGATAATGACTTGTTTGGAATAGTCAAAATTTTAAAAGGATTTCCCCTCGATTGATGCCCGTTAACGTTGGATAAGCAACATAATTTGAAAATAACTTTTATTATCTTTTTGGATATAGCTGTTGAATGCAAGCATCTGGCCATCAGGAGACCAAACAACTTTGCCGACTGGTTTTTCCTGGGTTGATATTTTGTTTGATTTGCCTGATAAAATATCACTTATAATAATACTATCATCAGCAATATAAGCTAACAATTTTCCGTCAGGGCTTATATTAAAGCCGGATTGTGCATCAAATTTATTGAAGGTTAATTGTTTGATCGGGCCGCCATTCGGATGGACTCCGAAAATATTGATAAAGCCGAGATCATCTTTTGATAGGAAGCATATTAAATCCCCATCCGGCGTTGTTTTAAGCCAATGCCGTGGGCCTGCAATGCCCGTGGTGGTAAACGTGATCCTTCGCTGTTTTATACCCAATGGGACGCCGGGCCTGGAAGTGGCTGTGCCCTCAATGGGCTGCCCATCTTGCTCTTGTGTTAAATCATCGGGTAGATCAGCAACAAATACTTCTGTTTTAGTCTCACCCTGTTCGTCTGTTACATTTCCTTGAAATGCGATAGCCCGTTTTTGCCAGCTACCGTCTGTTTTTAGATAGCCATTTTTTCCTATCCAAGCTTCATCAAAAGCCTTATCAATATCGTCGGAACCGAGCCTTGGGTGTTCGATTACTTTGGCGATAGCCACCGCGAACATTTCTCCGCTATGATTTTCACCGTTTTTATCTTCAGGTACAAAAACCGGGCTCGGAAACATCACCCCAACAGTTCTTAGATCTTTAACTGCCGGGTTTATGTTGCTTAATTGTTCAATAACGTAATCGTTATAAGTAAAACTTAGCCATCGCCCATCGGCACTCCATATGTGCGCATGCGTCCCTCCGCGTAAAGCCCCCGGAATAAATGGTTCAGTAATACACCGGGCATCCATAAAATGCGGGACATTTGGTTGGTCGACATCAATGGCAACCCCTGTGCGGCGGGTAAAGCTATATGGTTTTTGCTGATTAGCGTTGCCAATCCCATGAATAAAAATAACCCTGTTTTTTACCGGTGAAAATGTGGCCGCTCCAACTCCCGGCCCGTGCCCGGTTTGGTTTCGTGTGTGATACAGTTCTTTAATCTCGCCTGTATTAACATTCACCATTTCAATGCTACCTGTACTGCCAATCTGGGTATCATCATTACGAGTATCGTAAACAACCCATTGCCCATCGTGTGAAAAACATTGTGTTGTATTTAAGAAATGCCCTTTATTGCCGAATGTTAATTGCTTTTCCTTATAATGCATGGGGTGTAACGTGATAGCGATTTTTTCTAGATGGAAACGTGCTTGATCTCAATTTCATTGCATAATATGTTATATCTGTTATGTAATGCATCAATACCTCTTTCAATATTTGCATCAAAAGTACCAATATCGTTGCGGCGTGTGAAAGTGGATATGGCTAAGCCACGCTTTTGAAGGTAGTATTTTGATATGGTTGGATATACGTTGTGCATAACATTCATATTATCAATAAAAAACTGTTGCACCGCATCCACTTCATTTTTCAAATTTTCATTATTGTAATTCTCACAAAGCCAAACAACCAACTCGGGGAAGAAATTTCCTTGAATACAAGACAAGCCTGCCGCGCCTGCTTTTAATGATTCCACAGCATGCGCCATATAGGCATCATATAAGCCAAATTCATGACCTTGAGTCGCGGCAATCTTTGCTTTGATCTGGTTAATATCCAGGCAGGTATCTTTATGGTAGGTTACTCTTCCTGTAGCCACTATGCGGCCTAACAGATCCGGATTGATCAATCTTTTGTAAGGTACGGGGCACTCATAAAAACCCATAGGAATGTTTCCGGTTAATTCCAGCAGCTTAAATATATTTGCCTCAAATACCTCATCTTTATCTGTTTCCTGAGCCAATAACCCGGTAATGCCGATAACCGCTTTTACCCCTGTAGCATAAACCTTTTTTATAAAATCGGCCTGTTTTTGCAGATCTGTGCCGAAGGTTCCGGTAGCTACTAAAGGAATTTGCCCATCCGCTACTTTTATAACTTCTTCAATTACCTGGATCCGTTCTGTTTCAGAAAGTTCGAACATCTCACTCGACAAACAATTGGCAAATAAACCGGCGGCGCCCGATTCAATGTATAACTCTGTTAATTTTGCTAATCCGTAAAAGTCTATAGCACCATTGTCTTTAAATGGGGTAAGCATTACCGGTATAAACCCCTTAGCTGATCTATTTGTCATTTTAATTAATTTTTAAGTTGTAATGTTCAAGCGTTTATTTTTTAATCTCGAGAACAGGGTTCCCGATAGAAAGATGGTCAATGTTCCTACTACAATAACCATATTGGCATTTAGTGGATTTTTGAGATAGGAATATTGATTTGGAATTAAGTAAGACAGCGACATCCAGACAATAACCAGGATGCCTATAACGGTAGCCGCGAATGCTTCCATATTACCGGTTTTCTTACTTATGATGCTCAATAGAAATAGCCCGAGCATGCCGCCCGCGAACACGCCTGATAGTTGCCACCAAACATCCAGTATGCTTTTTACGCCTATCATGGCTATGCCGCATCCCATTCCTGCCAATCCGAAAATAACGGTAAGTATATGCAGCGACCGCAGCGTTTGTTTTGAACTGTTGCCGGATTTAAAATACCTTTTGTAAATATCTTCTGAGAAAACAGTTGCTGAGGAGTTCATGCCGGAGCTAATCGTACTCATGGCGGCTGAAAGAATGGCCGAAACGATTAATCCAACCAAACCGGTTGGGATAGTGGTAACCATGAAGTGCGGCATTACCTTGTCGCCATAGTCGGCAGGTTGCAGGGTAGATGCGAGATGCCTGATATTAACAGCTGATGCCCCGGCCCCTAACCGTTCAGCCGCGACCTGAAGTTTAACCGGATCGATCATGCCTGGGTTAACCTGGTAGTAGGCATATAAGCAAGTGCCGATAATAAAAAACAAGAACGAAGCCGGCACATATATCCAAACGCAAAGCCACACTGATTTAGCGGCCTCCTTTACAGAGGTAGCGGTATGATACCGCTGCACATAATTTTGATCGATACCAAAATTATTTAAGTTGATAAAGAAGCCATACAGGATTACAACCCAAAAACCAGCTTGCGTAAAGTTAGGTGCAAAGCTACCGAGGCTGAATTTATGGTCTCTCTGCCCAATTTCAATGATCTTGGTAATGCCCCCCGGCATATTTATGATCACCAGGTAAATAATAAGTATAGCGCCCAGAGTTTTTAATATTCCCTGTACAACTTCCGTCCAGATTACAGCTTCAATCCCCCCAAGCACTGTGTAAATAATAATACAGGTGCCGGTAATTAACATTATTGTTTCCATGCTGTAACCGGTTAGCGCTTGCAGGGTTAGCGAGATGCCAAAAAATATAGACCCCATCCGGGCCAATTGCGTTAGCAGAAAACAAACTACGGCATAGGTGCGTGCCCAGGGGCCGAAACGCTCCTCCAGATTGGTGTAAGCCGAAACATGCCCGGTGCTACGATAAAAAGGAACAAAATATTTTGCCGCCACCCATGCTGCAAATGGCATGGAGATACTAAATACGAAAGCATTCCAATTGCCGCCGAAAGCTTTACCCGGAACACCCAGAAATGTATTACTGCTTAAAAAGGTAGCGTATATCGATATCCCGATTGCCCAACCGGGTATTGATCCTGATGCGCTGGAATATTGTTCGGCGTTTTTATTTTTTCTCGAAAAATAAATCCCAACCGCAATCATCCCAATAATGTAAAGCGCGATAACGCACAGGTCGAGTATTGGAAGGCTTTTCATAATTTCTCATCATTCAATAACGGCCATTCCTTCGTCGGAATTGGCGTCATTTATAAATGAAGATTAGGAATTAGTTTATGACAAAGCTATTTTAAAAACAGGCAGCACTCGTTTGATATTTTTGCCATAATCTATACGATGTTATCATAAATGCAATTTCGGTTTATGGAAAAAGCGCGCCATTTTTGATGAAAAAGTTAACATTTTCGATTAAAAACAGGTAACAAACGACAAAAAAGTCGCGTTTTTAAGTCGTTTTAATCACTAAAATAGTCTTTTTAGGGCTAAAAATCGCCCTAAAATAGCGGTAAAAACAGCTTTTTTGAGACTGTTTTGGGCTTATTTTGACGATTTTGTGTACCAAGTGTACCACTTGTTCCGTGAAACAGTACAGCAAAAAAATACACTATGAGGTTTAAAATTATGAAATGGGAAAGCCCTTAATCTTTCGATTAAAGGCTTTTTGTTTTACGCTCATCTTATCAAATGATCATGGTCTTATCACTTAAAAACCAAACTTCCTTTTTGGCCTATAGCTATAACTTTTTCTTTCTTGCCTAATACTGCTTTAATGGTTTTGTAAGTGTTTTTACCGGAATAAGATCCGGTTACCGTCCATGTTAATGTTTTAGTTTTATCGTTCCAATAATAGGCTGTAGTTCTTGTATTGCCTTTGGTATAATTGTAGGATACCCCATCATCTTCAACCATTTTAAAACTGCCGTTTTTTCCTGGGTAGATATGGATCTCAAGGGGGCTATTGGAAATTTGTTCTGAATATTGAATTACAGGGCCAACCGGGAGTATAGTACCTGCACGCACATATAAAGGTATTTCATCGAGCGCCTTATCAACTGATATAGTTCTTGGGCCTTGAATTACGTCGCCGGTATGATAATCGTACCAGGTGTCTGCAGGGAAGTAGATTTTTCGCTTACCTCCCGCATTCAATATCGGTGCAGCCAACAACCCTTTTCCAACCAGCCATTCATCCGTTATATTGGCAGCGGCAGTATCTGCCGGAAACTCCATAACCAATGGGCGCATAATAGGTGCGCCGGTGTTATAAGCTTCGTGCCCTAAACTATAAATATAAGGAAGCAATTGATACTTCAGGTCAAGCGCTTTACGCATGGCAGCTTCACCGTCATCACCCCAAAGGAATGGAAACCGTGCAGTTGTGCCAATGTTGGAATGCGAACGCATAATAGGTAAAAATACACCTGCCTGAAACCAGCGTACCAGCATTTCTTTTGTTGGAGTACCCTGAAAACCACCTATATCGCATGCGCTGTAGTACATTCCTGCAAGACTAAAATTAAGCAGATCTTTAGGAACATCAGCTAAGGACGACCAGGTGGAAGGAATATCGCCACTCCAGGTGCAATAGCCAAAACGCTGGTCGCCGGGGCTGAAGGCCCTGTTTATGGTAAAATGACGGTAATTCGGCCGGGCAGACGCCAACAGATCGCGTTGCGCGGTATTCCACCAATAATAACAGGTATAATAGGATTCGCCTTCGTCATCCCACCAGGCATCAACTCCGGCATTAAGTAGCGGCTTGGTCTTTTCTTCAAACCATTTTCTAAGAGCGGCGTTGCTAAAGTTTAGATCACGGCTATCCGTATTTGGGCTGATTAGCCAGCCGTTTTTTCTGGTCGTGTCCAATGCCGCTGCATTACCTAGCCTCGGCTTACGGATACCAATAAACTTAACGCCCTGGCTTTTTAATTCAGCTATTTGTTTTGCAGGGTGAGGGAACAATTTGGGATTAAATGTAAAATCACTAAATCCTGCCAGTCCCTCCTTTTTTACAGAATAATCCGGTAAAGTGGTATACCATTCAAAGTCGAAAATGAAAGCATCTACCGGCAATTTATGCGTGCGGAATTTAGTTAAAACATTGGCTATATAAGCGCTATCTGCCCATCCCCATTGGCTTTGTAGGTAACCAAATGCCCACCTTGGCGGCAGTTTGGGCCTTCCCGTAAGCTTCACATAGCCGCTTGCACCATCATAAATGGTTTTTGCAGGCCACAAATATAAATTTGCAGCCTTTCCGGGAAATGTCCAGGTTAAAGCTGTTTTCTTATTGGCACGGTTCCAGGTTGCTGGGTTATTATCATTTGCCGATACGCCAAACGCGCTATAACCCACGGTATTCCATAAATATGGAATGCCAACCACGCCGTTGCCCACAGCCGAACTGGACTGATTTTTTTCCAGATCTTTTGATGATCTATTCCCGGAGCCATATAATAGGCCCCCCGCATTATGGGTAATTTGTATGGATGTGCCTGTAGATGAGTAGGCTCCGTCCCGGATAAGTGACCGGCCTTCTGCATCATATAATAACCATACCCGGGTATCAGTATTAATCATTAATTTTCCGTACGAGGTTTTAATCCCGTAAAAAGGAGGCGCGGAAATTACTGTATAAGGCGTGATAGCCTTGTTGCTTTCGTCAATAAAAACACTTTTAATTGCTGACGGAGCTATGGAGTCGTTTAAGCTTAGGCAAAATGCTGCATCTTTAACAGCTAATAGACCTACTTGCTGCCCGCCGATTTTAACCAATATTCCATGTGGAATTTTAGTGATTTGAGCATTAGCGGTAAAAATTGTAGTCGCCTGTATTACAGCGACCAATAATAAAATCAGTTGTCCTTTTTTGTTTTTCATTTTTGGTAAAATTGGTATGCAGCCTATTAGGCCAAAGGTTGGGGCAAGTTATAAATAATTTGCTAAACCGGTTTTGTTGAAAGTAATTTTTTTTATTATAATTTGTGTGGCCTACGCCTTGATTGGCTCATCGGTCATGATAGCTGTAATCTTTGTGGCAAATTACTTCATCCTTAACTGTATAATAACTGTTGGACAAACTTAATGCAAAACGGCGTGCGATTAACTGTCAGCCCAGGTATTATATAATTTATGTTTAGTTTTTGTTAAATTTGGTTGGAAAATACGATCAGATGCTTAATGATGGTGCCGAGGTAGAGGATAAATTGTTGCTGCTAAGATTAAAAGAAGGCAGTAGTGAGGCATTTGACGTACTTTACGAAAAACACTGGCAAAACGTATATGCAGCGGCTTTTAAAAGACTGCAAAATCCGGATCTGGCAAAAGACATGACCCAGGATGTTTTTTTGCAATTGTGGTTAAAGAGGGCAGAGAGTAATATCCTCAATCTTCCGGCCTACTTACATACTTCTGTAAGAAACATGATTTTTAATTGGATGGAGCGAGAGCGGAAATTTACCCCAGTGCCTGATCTCTTGCTTCAATTAAAAGTTTCAATGGATCAGGCTGATTCTGCAATACTTCTAAAGGAATTTATGGAAGCTTATGAGGCATTGATATTAACCTTAACTCCATCACAACAGGTTATATTTCGTATGCGTTACCAGCAAGATCTTTCTACAGCTGCAATTGCTGAACTATTGGATATTTCCCGAAAAACTGTCCAAAATCAATTAAATAGGGCAGTTACCCAATTACGAGCCTCGTTAACCCTTATATCTGTGGTTCTTTTATTTAGCCATCATTAAACTCATTTCCATACTGATTTTTAAGGCATTTTCATTCGATAGAGGCGCCGCATTGTGATTTTTATCCATTTTTCCATCTTTTAATATTGTTTTTTCATGTATTTATATAAATAGGTGAAAATATTTTAAAAAGCTATGGGACTTTTTTGGTTTTAACTGTCATGTAGTTAAAGGGCAGTCAATAGTTAATGAAAAAGCAAGCGTTTTTAAAGATTTTAAGAAAATTTAACATGGGATTTGCCTCAGAAGAGGAAAAATCCTTCTTGTCGGCTTACTATAATTTGTTTGAAGCAAAGTCAAACATTACTGAAATGCTTAGTCCGGACAAGAAAGGTTTGCTAAAAAATCAGATCAAAGCCGGGATTGATTTTAAAATAGCACAAAAGCAAAAAACTGCAAAACCGCGTTTATTCCTTCGTCAAATTGCGGCGGCCGCTATTTTATTTATAGTACTCGGCGCGGGTGTTACTTTTTATTTAGTTAAGAGTGATTTTTTCAGGAGCAGTAATTATGCTAAAAATATTATTCCCCCGGGGGGGAACAAGGCTGTTTTAACGCTTGCCAATGGTGCCCAAATTATATTAAGCAGCGTTAAAAATGGAGTTTTGACATTACAAAACGGAACTGTAATTAAGAAAACCGCAAATGGGCAACTTGTTTATGACGCGAGTGCAGCCAGCGGCAGCGTAGTAACCTATAATACCATCAGCACTCCGCGTGGCGGGCAATACATGGTTATTTTACCGGATAGTACTAAAGTATATCTTAACGCGGCATCCTCTCTTCACTTCCCAACCGCATTTGCTGGTAAAAACAGAATGGTGACATTAACAGGTGAGGCTTATTTTGAAGTAGCGCATAATAAAAACAAACCATTTATGGTAACGTCGGCAGGCCAAACTGTTGAGGTGCTGGGAACGCATTTTGATGTTAACGCTTATGCCGATGAGGGTGCCATAAAAACCACCTTGTTGGAAGGGAGTGTAAAGGTGACTGCATCAGGCAAAACCGCATTCTTAATTCCGGGGCAGCAGTCACAAGTTGTTCAAAGTAGTAATTCAGATACACGGATAAATGTACTTGAGCACGCTAATCTGGACGAAGCTGTAGCCTGGAAAAACGGCTATTTTCAATTCGAAAACGCAAATCTTCAAACTATTATGCGCCAGTTTTCAAGATGGTATGATGTAAAAGTTATTTATGAAGACCAAACTGATGGTCGGCTATTTTCCGGTCAGATCCACCGGAACTTAAATGCGGCACAAGCACTGGAATTGTTAAACTATGCGAACGTACATTTTAGCATTGATGGTAAAACTATCACCGTATCAAATAATTAAAACTAAACTATAATTAACGCTAACACTAAACGAGAAAGGTATGAAAATAAGACTACAAAAAAGACAGTAATCCTCCGCTTAGGGTTATACCATAAAAAAACCGCAGAAGTGCTTCGACCTACTTCTGCGGGAAATAGCTGGGTTAACCCTTCTGTCCCGGTAAAACCGGAATAGAAAAACAATTTGGACAAACTATTAGATGTATTAACCCAAAACTTTACAAAAGTAATGAAAATAAATGCTTTTACTAAAGCAGGCCGCTCTTTGAGCTGGCTGCTTCCTCCTAAAGTAATACTGGCAATGAAAATAACTACATTTCTATTGATGATAGCCCTGGTACATGCGAGTGCAAAGGGATATAGCCAGATAAATCTGAATGAAAGAAATGCTCCGTTAGAAAAAGTGCTTAAATCTATTAACAAGCAAACTGGCTTCACTTTTTTTTATGATATTAAAGATGTTAAGGATACCAAAGTAGATATACAGGTTAATGATGCATCGCTGGATCAGGTCTTATCTATTTGCTTCAGAGATTTGCCGATCACCTTTAAAGTGATCCAAAACAACGTAGTATTAAAAGAGAAAGACCAATCCGTTTTATCAAAGATAATGGATATGATCTCTTTGCCCGTCACTATAAGTGGTGTGGTAACTGATGAAGAAGGACCTTTAGTTGGAGTTACAATTATGGTAAAGGGCACAAGCAAAGTAACCACTACAAATTCAAAAGGCGAGTTCTCATTAAAGGCAAACGAAAACGACATACTTGTATTTACCTACGTAGGGCACAAAACGCAGGAAGTGATTGTTAAAGATGTTACCACTTTTCATATCAAATTGGAAAGTAACGTGGCAGGGCTTGACCAGGTTGTTGTAATCGGTTATGGAAGCACCCAAAAGAAGGATCTTACCGGTTCTGTTTCAACAATTTCAGCGGAAGATATACAAGATGTACCTTATGGTACCGTTGATAATGCAATGGCTGGTAAGGCAGCCGGTGTTGAAGTGACTAAAACGGATGGGTCGCCAGGCGGCGCTGTCAGAATCAGGATCCGTGGTTCAAGCTCTATACTTGGCGGCAATGATCCATTATATGTAATTGACGGGGTGCCTGTATCGGTGGAAAGCAATTACATTAACCCTGGATACGATGTAACCAGCCCTGTAGGTAATAACGTTTCCAGTTTGGGCGGTGTTAGTGCCGGATTATCTACAGCTTTTGTCAACGGGCTTAATAGCTTAGGTGGGTTAAATCCTGATGATATTGAATCGATTACAATTCTTAAGGATGCCTCTTCTACGGCGATTTATGGTTCAAAAGCTGCTAATGGCGTAGTGATTATCACTACTAAAAAAGGAAAAGCGAATATGGTGCCAGTGATAACAGCAAGTTACTACAGTACCGTAACATCACCTGTCACACCACAAGTGCTAAACGCGAGCCAATATCGCTCATTACTAACAGAGGCAGCTCAAAATGATTATAATGAGCGAAATGCTGCAGGAGCAGCGCAGGCTGCAAATACAACCGCCATATTAGATAATCCCTCCTCGTTTTTCGGAACTGCGAATACGAACTGGATAAAGGAAGTTACCCGAACCACGGTTTCTAACGATGCGGAACTAACGGTTCAGGGCGGTGGGAATTCGTCTAAATATTTTAGTTCAATATCTTACAATAGCACACCTGGTGTAGTTGACGCGACTGATTATCAAAGAATTTCGGGTAAAATCAACTTAGAAAATGATATTACCCCCAAATTCAAATTTATTACTAATGTCATCTTAGGATATACCAACCAGGACATAGGCGATGGTGCTTATGACCAGGCGCTGGTTGCCCGTCCGGACTATTCGCCTTATGATGCCTCCGGAAATTATACCGACTTTACACAGGTAGGTGCGCCATACCAGGGCTTTCAAAATCCGGTTGCTTTACTAAGTGCTACAAACAACGCTAAGACTGTAAGTTTGCTGGGTTCGATATCAGGTATCTATGATATTACGCCTGACTTGAAATTTACCAGCAGGGTATCACTGAATATGCAGGACTACAACCAGAGAAACTATTTGCCAAGCTATGTGGCCATTGGTAGTTTTGATGGTAATATCAGTAGCGGTGGAGGTATTGGCAGTAACTCAAACAGCAGGTTAACAAACTGGTTTTTAGAAAATAACCTGACGTATACCAAGGCTTTCGATAAAAATAACAAGATTGATGTTTTAGCTGGCCAGTCATACGAAACTGATAAACTTAGTTACTTTAGTGCAACTGGCACCGGTTATCCTAATGATAACGTACTTACCAGTCTTTCATCAGCGGTTACACCATTAATTGTAAAGGGCGATGATCCTACCCAACCACAAGCTTATTTGTTATCCTTTTATGTAAGGGCGAATTACAGTTTAATGGATAAGTATCTATTTACATTTACTGGTCGTACAGATGGCTCTTCGAAATTCGGACCGAACAACAAATTCGGATATTTCCCTTCTGGTGCTGTCGCCTGGCGAATATCACAGGAAGATTTCCTGAAAAATGTTAAATGGATCGATGATATTAAACTAAGGGGCAGCTACGGTTTAACCGGTAACCAGAATATCGGGAACCAAATGTACCGCACTTTGTATAGTCCTTATTCTTATGCAGGTTCAAGCGCGTTAATACCCACTCAGGTTGGGGATAACAGCCTAAGATGGGAAAGCACCCGGGAAGCAGATGCAGGTATTGACATTTCATTGTTTGGGAATCGCCTTTCTGCAACAGTGGATTATTATAACAAGCAAAGCAGTGATGACCTGTTAAATGTGCCGGTTGCGCCAAGCAGTTCTTATTCCTCTATCCTCACCAACGCGGTGGGCATTAAAAATACAGGCGTTGAAGTAACCGTTGAGGGCGACATCGTCCGCACTAAAGATTTTAAATGGAACGCGGGTTTTAACGTTACTTGGACAAACTCGATCGTAACAAAACTAAACTCGAATGCTAATCTGACGCAAATCGGTAACCTTACCGGTTTAGAAGTTGGTAATACTACCCTGATACAGGGTAAGCCATTAGGGTTGATTACCGGCCTTACCGTTACCGGCCTCATTAAGACACCTGAACAACTAGCCACTTATAAAAAGGAGCTTGGTTTCTTACAGCCCTATATTTTCCCATACCTGGGTATAGGCGACCCTATGTACAAACTTGACCCGAGTACTGCTGCCAGTGGGTACGAACTGCCGGACGAAAATACGATTATAGCCAATGCTGCCCCTAAATACTATGGCGGCATCACGCAAGGGTTTACTTATAAGAAATTCGACCTTCAGTTTTATTTTTCGTTCTCAGAAGGTGGAAAATTGCTTTGGGGAGACCATGTGTCCAGTGTTGAGTTTGTGGGGACGTCAAATGCCAATGTGGCTATGCTGAACCGTTATACGCCAACGAACACAAATGCCACTGATCCAAGACTGTTGCTGAATGATGGATTTTATTATCGCTCCAATCTGGATGTTTATAATTCGTCTTATTTAAAGCTGCGCACGCTAACGTTGAATTATCATTTCGACAAAACGGACTGGATGAAAAAGGCAGGTATGAAAACCGCTGAATTATTTATGTCAGCTACTAACCTGTTTACGATAACCAAATATCCGGGGAATGATCCGGAAACATCCGATGATGCCTATAGTGTTAGCGGTGGGTACTTAGACGTAAGTAATTATCCAACAGTAAGAACATTTTCATTAGGAATTAAGGCAGGGTTCTAGTTTTTCACCATTAACGATCTTTAAAATGAAACATCAACATATAAAGTACTTGGTTATTGTCTTAACCAGTTCTCTTTTCTGGTCTTGCAAAAAAGAATTGAATGTATTCCCGACTACCTCCGAAGTGGATGGAAATGTAATTGTAGATACAAAAAGCGCCACAACCGTATTAAATGGAGTTTATTACAGGTTTGCAAATAGCGGGGTGGATAATAATAACGTTCCAACGGTATTGTGGTCGCAGGTAAATGAGATCATACCGTCCGAGCTGGCCAACTCTTGTTACAATAGTAGCGGTGATGATGGCATATATTCTCTAAGTTTTAATTCAAAGTCAAACTCGGTTCCGATGATCTGGAACTACGGTTATGCATTGGTAAATGCAGCTAATGGTTTTATTAAGAATGCCACACCGGTTACTAAAATCCCCGGGGCCACAAAAACGGAAATGCTTGCCGAGGCCAGATTCCTGCGTGCGTTCGGCAACGCCGAACTTTTACTATATTACGGCCAATATTATGACCCAAGCAGTAAATATGGAATTATATTACGGGACGAATTTGTTAATTCAAACAATATTAACCTGCCTCGTTCAGGAGTGGCGGCTGTATACACTTCGATTATTAATGACCTTGACACTGCTGTTATAAGCCTGCCTGTTCAAAATACAGCCATATACTATGCTAATGCTTCTGCAGCGAAATTGCTGAAAGCTCGTGTTTTGATCAATAGGGGCGCACCTGGCGATTATGCATCGGTAATCAGTTTAACAAATGATATTATTACCAGTGGGCCTTTTGCTTTGGAAGATAGCGTTAAGGACGTTTTTCTGTCGAAGGGTTTTGCCAGTAAAGAAGTTATTCTTGGAGTACAGCCTTATCCTACGGAAACTTATAAATATCTTAATAATCAATTTTATGATCAGTATCCCTTATCTGATTCATTGGTTAACGCATTGAGTAATGATTCGCGAAATCAGTGGTATTATCACCAGGTAAATACATCATATTATGGCATAATACCACGATTGGATAAATTCTATTCAGGCGATCCGGTTAATATCGCGCAAACCCCGTTGAGCGAGTATTGTTATGCTTTTCGATTAACTGAAGCTTACTTACTGGAGGCGGAAGCCATCACGTTGTCAAATGGGAATTTAGCCACAGCAAAATCGTTGTTGGAAACTGTTGAAAGCCACGCTGGTGTTAAGGATTTTACAGCTATTACGAATGCTAATACATCCGCCGCGCTCCAGTTACTGATTGTAAAGGAAGAGATGAAGAACTTCTTTTCAGAAAACGGTGCTGACTGGTTTGCGGTTCGGAGGCTGCCTTTCGCGACAGCGCAGGCCTTATTGCCTGGTCTTAAGTCGGTTAATCAACTAACCTTGCCAATACCATATACCGAAACTTCTATCAATAATCAGGTTATACAAAATCCCGGATATTAATTAAATCAATCAATCATGAAAATTAACGTTTTAAAATATTTGTCGATATTGTTAATATCGATTTCTGTCGGTGAATCATACGCTCAGAACGCTTATGATCTTAAAGGTACAATAAAAGGCGTGCAATCAGGAACAGTTAAGCTTGCAGCTTACCATGAAGACGACCGCACGCAAATAACGGTTGACAGTACTATTATCAGCAATGGCTCATTTGAATTTAAAGGAAAAATTGTTCCTCAATTAATGTCTATTATTATTGAACCCGGCAATTATGGCTTTAAGGTGTTTGTTGATGGTCCGGATGTGGTAACAGCCGATACGGCAGGTGCGAAACATTATGACTATACCAAATACGGAATGGATAAAGGGGCTCTAATCACTCAATTTACTGAAACCGGATCACAAAACTATGATGATTGGATGGCTTACGAAAATGACCCGGGCCAGAAACAGTTTGACGGTAAATTTGCTGATCTTGATAAAAAGTTTAAAGCTGTTGGTAATGACATAGATGCCCAATACAGGGTTCGTGATGAGCTAGATTCGGTAGAAAAGCTGAAACAAGCCTGGCAAAAACAAAAGATTGACCAATATGTGGCGCAAAAACCATCATCGGTTGCGGGTATATACATGTTCGATCAATTATACCAGTTTATAAGCGGCAGGATGTCTTATTCGGATCTTGACGCTATGCTGAACAAATTTACCGGCCAAGCGACCCAATCTCCATATTATGATAGTTTGGTAGCGTCAAGAAAAAGGCTAAGAGCTATTCAACCTGGTAGTTTAGCGCCTGATTTTACTTTGTTAAAGCGCGATAGTTCCAAATTTACCTTGTCGTCCTTTACCAAAGGAAAATACACAATGATAGATTTTTGGGCAAGCTGGTGCCACCCCTGCAGGCAGGCTATACCGCATTGGAAAGAAGTTTATCAAAAATATCACTCCAAAGGATTTGACATCGTAAGTGTATCCGACGATAATAAATGGAGCAACTGGACAAAAGCTATGGATATCGAAAAAATGCCATGGACACAGGTAGATGATCGTTTTTCTAAAAAAAATATGCCTGCGGATGTAGGCAGCTTATACATGACTACCGCAATACCTTTTTATGTTTTGCTGGATAAAGAAGGAAAGATCCTGGTTTATACCAACGATGAAACAAAAATTGATGCAAAGCTTAAGGAAATCTACAATGAATAACTTAGTGTTTAGTTAATTTAATCAGTCCGGCTTCGGCCGGGCTTTTTATTTGATCAATCTTTCACTAGTAGCCTCAATTTATTGAAAAAATTAAAATGGTGTACGTCATTTAAGGAGTCATTTTTTTAAAAATTTGATATAATATGGAGATGATATAACCTATAATATGCTTATAATAAATTACTTAAATCAAAGCATAAGAAAATAGCCGCAGATGCTAAATCTGGCCTATACGGAAAAATATTGGCGGAGAATTTATACCGCTACGATCTGGATCAAACATTAGATAAATTATTGACTGAATAAAATCAACAAAAATGAAAAGAAGAATTTTAGCAAGTATTATACTTTGCTTTACTGCCAATGTGAAACTTTTTGCGCAGAATGATGGCAAACAGATGGTTGTATTTGACGGTACAACTGATACCGCCTATGATGGGCAACAAATGGTTATTTACAACCATGCCATCGGGCTTCATGATTCCGCTACTGTTGTGAACGGAAAATTTGAGATCAGCGCGCTTTTTAAAGAGCCAGGGCGATACATGTTTTATAGCAAATATGAAATGAAAAAGAAAGGCGGCTACACACCATATGGCATCTTGGTAACTAGGCCGGGAACTGTTGATGTGAAAGCTGATATGGAAACGCTGGGAAATTCGATAGTGGAAGATGACCCTGAAAATGACCTTTATACCGCATTTATAAAGGAGGGTGCACCGGCCAGGCAACAGATTCAGGATAAACTAAATGCAAAATTTGGCGCTGATGTAATCAGTAATCTAACGCCTAAAGATCCCCAATACTCGGCTATTTCTGCTTACTATAATGAACTGGATAAGGATTATAATGAAGAGCAGATAGAACGGTTGGGCTTATTGATCAAAATGCACCCTACTGCCTTCGCGCCCATGTATATTCTAAATACCATGATCACTATTATCCCGGCTGACAAGGCACAACTGTACTATGATGAACTAACCTCGGCTTATAAAAATACCAGTTACGCTACATCTATTCAAAAAACAATAGATGCCAAAAAGACTACCGCGATTGGGAAAACCGCCCCGGATTTTGAAGAGCCGGATACGTCAGGAAAAATGGTAAAGCTATCCGATTTTAGAGGGCAATATGTATTGCTTGATTTTTGGGCGAGCTGGTGCGGGCCATGCCGGGAAGAAAACCCAAATGTGGTAAAAGCATACCAAAAATTTCATAGTAAAGGCTTTACGGTTCTAAGCGTTTCGCTGGATCAGCCCGGCAAAAAAACTAACTGGTTAAACGCGGTCCATCATGATGGTTTAACCTGGTCCCAGGTTTCTGATCTACAATTTTGGAATAATGTTGCCGCCGTTTTATATGGCATTAAAGCCATCCCGCAAAACTTTTTGCTTGATAAGGATGGTAAGATCATCGCGGTAAACATTAAAGGCGATGATTTGAATAAAAAGCTTATGGAGTTATTTCCCGAATAAAGTAGTTCCCATTGGGAACAGAATTTAGAATAACGGATATGCTGTCTCACTTTTTGTTTCAGATAGCACAAAAAAGCTTTGAACTGTGGTAATGTTGGGCAACGCTGCCAATTTATTGCGATAGAAAAGGCGATAAGCTTCCATGTCGCGTGTTGCTATACGTAGGATGAAGTCGAAAGTGCCGGTCATTTGCAGGCACTCCATTACTTCAGGAAATTTAGAAACCTCCAGCTCAAACGCATCTAACGTGGTAGCGGTATGGTCGTTTAATAGCACATGACTAAAAGCAATAAGGCTCCTGTCTATTTTCTTATTGTCCAAAATTGCTACTATGCGCTTTATGTAGCCCTGCTCCTTTAACCGCTTAACGCGCTCATGAATGGTGGCAATAGCTTTATTCAGTTTATAGGAAAGCTCTTTGTTTGATAGCTCTGCATTATGCTGCAGCAGATCTAAAATGGCTACATCGGTTGAGTCTAAAGTAGTAATTGACATGGTTGTTGGATTGATGAGCTGAAAAAAATAACAATATGAGGCATAAAAGCAGTCGTAAAACTGAACAAAGTTATATGAAATTATTTTAAATCCGTATAATATATGGATTTGCGATGATTTGTTGTTATTAAAATATAATAGATGGAAATTTATCCGAATAAATTATAGAAAATGATTGCTCAGGCACTTGATCAGATAACAGAAGAAAAATTTGCAAACCTATGGCATCTTGTAGGTAATACGCCAATGCTTGAACTTAATTTTACTTATAAGGGTAAACCCGGAAGGGTATTTGTAAAGTGCGAGAATTATAATCTGACCGGCAGTGTTAAAGACCGGATGGCTCTATACATTCTTTACCAAGCGTATCAAAATGGGCAAATTAAACCGACTGATACAATTGTAGAGGCAACATCGGGTAATACGGGAATCTCTTTTTCAGCCATTGGTAAGGCATTGGGTCACGAGGTGATCATTATGATGCCTGACTGGCTAAGTAAGGAAAGAAAAGATATTATCACCAGCATGGGTGCCAAAATACATTTGGTTAGCAAAGCTGAAGGGGGATTTTTAGGAAGTATTTTATTATCAGAACAATTGGCTAATGCGTCGGATCGATTTTTTCTGCCTAAGCAGTTCGAGAATGAATACAATGCCGGCGCCCACGAAATCACTACAGGGCCAGAAATTTGGCAGCAGCTTGCAAGTAAGTCGTTAGTGCCGGATGCATTTATTGCAGGGGTTGGTACCGGGGGGACTGTTACCGGAACGGGCAAGTATCTTAAATCCAGGAATCCTGCAATAAAGGTGCATCCATTAGAACCGGCTGAAAGCCCAACTTTAACAACAGGATATAAAGTTGGCAGCCATCGTATCCAGGGTATTTCGGATGAGTTTATTCCCGCTATTGTGAAGCTTGACGAGTTGGATGAAGTAATACAAGCCAATGATGGTGACGCCATTATTATGGCTCAAATGCTGGCAAGCCAGCTCGGCCTTGCTGTGGGGATATCTTCGGGAGCAAATGTGATTGGGGCTATCAAAGTTCACCAGCAATTAGGTGATGACGCTGTAGTGGTAACCTTACTCTGCGACAGCAATAAAAAATACTTGAGTACAGACCTGGTAAAAGAGGAACCGGTAAAGGATGGTTATATATCTACAGATACTGTGTTTACCGGATATAGCCCAATTGCCCGCTTACCGCGATAAATTATAGTACAACTACTACGAATATGAAAGAAAAGTATTTATTAACGATTAAAGCAGATTACGTTCCCAGTTTAATGGGGCGCATACTGGCTATGTTAACCAGGCGAAGACTGGTTATTGAGAGTGCAACCATGGCAAAAACGGATGTCAATACCGTAGTACTCATTTCTATTGAGTTGATCATCGCTACAGGGGATATAACAAATTTGCAATTACAGCTAGAGAAAATTATTGAAGTTTTAACTGCTGATGTAAGGTTGTGCGACACCATTCTGATGCAGAAACTTGCCTTTTATAAACTTTCAAATACCATCTTGCAGATTCCACAAGGAGATGCGATTCATAAATATGGTGCCCAGATCGTTAATATTTACCCGGATTCATTTGTGATCAGCAAATCAGGAAATGAAAAAGTAATTAACGAATTGTATTGTAAGCTGGAGGGTAAATACCTGCTAGGTTTTGCACAAACTGGTAGCGTTGGTGATACGCCGCTATTGGAAAGTAACGATGAATGGCGAATTATTGGGCTGGCAGCCTAATGCCGGCCACACTAAATAATCACTTAATAACAAATCAAATCATATGAAAAAGATCAAAATTGGAATATTATTCTTGCTCATTTTACTTTCGGCTAATGCTTTAAAAGCACAAATTCTTACTCCGGTACACTGGAGCTACGGCGCCAAAAGAATAAGTAAAACCGAAGCTGTTTTATTTATGAAAGCGATCATTGATAATGGCTGGCACATTTACTCGCAAACAGTTAAGGACGGTGGTCCAATCAAAACCGCATTTACCTTTACGCCCGCAAGAGGATATAGTTTGATCGGAAATACTGCTGAACCAAAACCGGTTACTCATTTTGAAAAAGTATTTGGCATGGATGTCAGCTATTTTGAAAATTCGGTGATCTTTCAGCAAAAGATTAAATTAAATGCAGACCAGGTTACTGTAAAAGGCCAACTGGAATATATGACCTGCAACGATAAACAATGCCTTCCTCCGGAAGATTTGGATTTTGAAGTCGTAGTAAAATAATATAACCTTCCTATAATCAGATCATATGAGCAAATTCGCTGTAAAACTGCTATCCGGCCAAGCCAAAACATTAGCTGTATTAACCTTATTGATTTTTCTTAGCCTGGTATCGGGGCAGCGGCTAATGGCCCAGGATACTGTTTCTTCTGCCGATGTACAGTTTGCAGATGCGCCTGCACCATCTGCGCCGCTGAAAAAAATAACAGGTCAACAGCAAACGTTTAAAACAACATCAGTCCCCGTAAAAAACGCTGAAAGACCACAAACACTTTGGTCAATATTTATTGCGGGCTTACTAGGTGGCTTTGCAGCGCTACTAATGCCTTGTATCTTCCCAATGTTACCACTTACTGTAAGTTATTTTACTAAAAGTGGTAAGGGTGCTGTATCAAGGGCGTTATTATACGGCTTATTTATTATCCTCATTTATGTAATACTTGGGCTTGCGGTAACTATTATTTTTGGGGCAGATGCATTAAACAACCTTTCAACAAATGGGGTATTCAATTTTTTCTTTTTCCTTTTGCTGGTTGCATTTGCAGCTTCTTTTTTAGGAGCATTCGAGCTAACGCTTCCCAGTTCATGGGTAAATAAAATGGATCAAAACTCAGATAAAGGCGGAATTGCAGCTCTATTCTTTATGGCTGCTACGCTCTCACTGGTTTCGTTTAGTTGCACCGGTCCAATTATCGGGACCTTATTGGTACAGGCTGCCACCACCGGTGCTTTAATGGGGCCTGCGATCGGCATGTTTGGATTCTCTGTGGCACTTGCCATTCCCTTTGCACTTTTTGCACTGTTTCCGGGATTAATGAAGTCGCTGCCAAAATCGGGCGGATGGTTAAATAGTGTAAAGGTTGTTTTAGGTTTTTTGGAACTGGCGCTTGCACTAAAATTTTTGAGTAATGTTGATCTAACTTACCATTGGCATTGGTTTGACCGTGAAGTTTTCCTGGTATTATGGATCGTTATTTTTGCTTTGATGGGCTTTTATCTGCTGGGCAAACTTAAATTAAGCCATGATAGCGGGCTAGCTTATGTTTCTGTACCGAGGTTATTTTTGGCGATTATCGTGTTGTCATTTACTGTTTACATGGTGCCGGGTTTATGGGGTGCCCCGCTGAAATCCATAGCCGCGTTTTTACCACCGCAGGATACGCAGGATTTTGATTTGTATACCGCTTCTTTAACAGGTGCGTCTTCATTAAGTACTAATACGAATAATTCGATGCCCCATAAATATTCGGCGCTCTTTCACGCCCCGTTAAAATTGGATGCTTTTTTTGACTACAAAGAAGGAATGGCCTACGCACAAAAAGTACACAAACCGGTATTAATTGATTTTACGGGACATGCCTGCGTGAATTGCCGTAAAATGGAAGCTACTATATGGCCGGATCGCTCAGTATTGCCTTTAATACGAGATAAATATGTATTGATCCAACTTTACGTTGATGACAAGACGATGTTGGCTGATAGTGAGCAATATGTAAGCAATTTCAGTCATAAACAAATCACAACGATAGGGGCGCTTAACAGTGATATACAAGCATCCCGTTTCAATAGTAATTCTCAGCCAGATTATGTGCTTCTTAATGATAACGAAACATTGTTGTTGCCACCACAAGGAGCCGATTATGATGCCGCAGCTTATTCATCATATTTGAAAGCAGGTTTGGGTGCATTCAAGTAAGGAATGATTAAAGAATAAACATAATAATAAGCAGCTAATAACCGGCTTAAATGGGATCGCCTAAATAGTGTAGCGATTCCATTTTAACAGTGTGCCGAATTGTGTACCTCTTTATTGGAAAAACGGGATACTTGGGTAGCCCAACAGGACTAAACTGGAACCGCTTTATGGAAGAAATGCGGGTTTTGTCTGCATTATCTATGATTCGAAATCTATCTTGGCCTAATTGAAAGCCAAATACAGCTTTTGCCAAGCTCGAAACTTCTGAAATGCAATAACCTGGTTTTTGATCGGTTTAACAGTTCTTAAATAAGCATAGATTGCTGCAAGATCGTTGGCCTTCATTCCGGCATACATATACCATGGCATTGGTATTTGTGGGTCGCCGGGACTAAGTTTAGCCGCCTGCTTTTCTTTACCTTCAAAGCTTTTAAATCGTTGGATGAATATATCTTTACTCCATGATCCTATGCCAGTTAGTTTTATCCGGTGTGATATTCGCAGAACATACAACACCGCCTTGTTGTTTAAATTCCATCCCACCGCCAAATTCTGTCCCAGGGATTATATCCCCGTGAGATCTTTTACTATGACAATCCATACAAGCCGCTGCGTTAACAAGATAAGCGCCATACTTGATGGTATCAGTTTCCGATGGGAGCTGCCCCAAATTCGCCTTATGCGGCATGGTATTAATAATAAAAGCTTTCCCGGATATCTATTATACAAGGTTATATCTTATTTGTCAAGTAAAAATAGAACATCTACGATAAATTAATATATAAGAATAAACCGTTACATTTTAATTACTTAAGCTTTTAAAACTAAAAACCGCACGGCCTGTTTCAGTTTTAAATGTTACAAAAGCTAACCCGTATTCCGGTCGAATTTCTGCATATGGGCTGGGCCATCTACTGGGGTCTGGCGTTTGGTTTTATATTGTCCGCACTGATCCGGGCTTTTATTTCAACGGAAACTATAAGTACCAAATTGGGAAAGAACACCATTGCCGCAGTTGGCCTTTCTTCTTTTTTTGGCGCTATTTCGTCTTCCTGTTCGTATGCAGCAGCCTCTATGGCGCGCACGCTGCTGATCAAGGGTTCTACGTGGTCAAATGCCGTGGTTTTTATGGTCGCCAGCACCAATCTCGTATTCGAAATATTCATTGTGATAGTCACCCTGCTGGGCTGGCCTTTTTTTGCAGGTGAGGTCATTGGCGGTATTATTTTTATTTTACTTTCTGCCCTGCTCATCGCCTGGGTATACCCGCCAAAAGTAAAAGCTGAAGCTAAAGAGCATGTATCGCATGAACATGACCACGACATGGCCATGCCTGCTGCCAAAGGCCTGAAGGCGAAGCTGAACGCCGCATCCGGTTATTTTTACATGGATGTAATGATGGTTGGCAAAGACATCCTGGTCGGTGTGGCAATCGCCTCCGTATTAATGGTGCTGGTGCCGGATAGTTTTTGGAAAAGCATTTTCTTAACGAACAGTAACCACCTCCCGCATTTGTTCATACTGGCCTGGAACGCACTGGCTGGTATCCTGATTGCCATTTTTGCTTTCGTTTGTTCGGTAGGCAATATCGTTATGGCAGCCGTATTGTGGCATGGCGGGATCTCTTTCGGGGGTGTTATCGCCTTCATCCTTTCAGATTTAGTAACCATCCCAATGCTGCTGGTATTCCGCAGCTATTATGGGCTAAAAACCATGTGGTTCCTGCTGGTCACGCTGACTTTTTGTATATTTCTCACCGCCCTTATGGTGGATTACAGTTTTGCGACCCTGCACTGGCTGCCCAAACTGCAAACCGGAGGCATGCAGGCTATGAATAATTCCTTTCAGTGGGATTGGCAAGCCTGGCTGAACTTAATTTTCATCCCGTCATCTGTTGTATTTTTCTTTCTGGGAAAGCTTAGTACAAAACATTCCACATAAGTCGTATTTGTTTAGCGTATCAGTTCGGTTTTTTGACACCTATCCAATAAAACTAATGGCTGATCAAAAAGGGCATTAAGGAGCAGTGTAATTTTCACACAGGCATCAGGATTAATAACAAGGTAATGATTTCCCCAGACGTTTGCCAATCCAATAATTCCCGGCAGATTATCACTACAGATGCAGCGCATTCAATATCGGCCCCAAATAAATAACCGGAACTGCTTTTAAGTTAAAGCGCTTAAACTCTTTGATCGTCAGAATATTTCCATGATGAAAGTGTTTATACAAACAGCCGCAGCTGCTTTGCATTAATGAACAGGTTAAAATCACATATGTCCTTTAGATCAATAACGCTGGTGTTATCGGGCGCTTACCTGTTTTATGCGCTGACCAGTTTGTTTTTTCTGCAAATAAATCAAAGGAAATAAAGTCAGAACGAGTGTTTTACAGGCTTTGTCCTTTTGGATTGCTTCACTGGTAACAGGTGTGATAGCTGTTTTATATACTAAACTTTTTGAATGGGCGGAAAAGTTGGGAATGTCGTTATATCAAGCTCATAAAGGTCTTATCTTTATTTGGCCCCCGCGGGTTTTTTGCTTGCGTGGCTATTTGTAAAACAGGTTGATACGTATGCCAGCGGTAGCGGGATTCCGTAGGTGATGGCGGCCATCGAACTGACAACCCCGACAGAAGACGACTACTTGAAGAGTTTACTGAATGTACGTATGCTGCTGGTTAAAATTGCTTCCAGCCTGCTCATGAAGCGTCAGGTTAATCTTGATAAATGACAGATAATTGAACAAACTACAGCAAATTAAGTTCTTACCGCGCTTAATAGAATATAAGTTTTTACCGGCAGCTTTCTGGTAACTTTAGCGACATAGAGCAACTTTTTAGCCAATGCGCCTTCTTTAACCAGCAGCGTTTTGGCGGGAAATTCTTCCCGGGTAAAGTTGCTTTTGATGCGGTCAATTAATTCTGTTGGGCCTGGCATAAACAAATATAAAAAATATGCCCGCACTACAAAGCGCTGCACAACATACATTTATTGCACATTCTGTACCGTTTGACAAAGTAGTAATCTTATGGATAAGTTTTAGTCTGCTGGAAGGCGGTCTGTCTCTCAAGGTTTGCATAATGAAATTGCACTGCAGATTGCACCGATTGAAAATAAAAAATCCTCATAATAAATTGTATATCAATTTACTATGAGGATTTGAGGTAGCGGGAGCAGGACTCGAACCTACGACCTTCGGGTTATGAGCCCGACGAGCTACCAACTGCTCCATCCCGCACTGTTTTTGTTATTATAACTCTTAGTTCATAACTACTAAAAGTGTTCCAGTTAAATCAAAATGCAATTTACATTCGCTTTAAATTGGACTGCAAAGATATAATTCGTTTCTTTGCAGTCCAAATAATATTTCATTTATTTTTTTATGGCCCACAGAGCAGGATTTGTAAGTATAATAGGTAAGCCAAACGCAGGTAAATCAACCCTAATGAATGCGCTTGTGGGCGAAAAAATGTCAATCATCACCCCTAAAGCGCAAACTACACGTCACCGTATTTTAGGTATTGTTAACGAAGAGGATTACCAGATCGTGTTTTCTGATACGCCCGGCGTTATTAAACCACATTATGCTTTACATGAAAGCATGATGCACCAGGTTGATGGTTCTATTGTTGATGCCGATCTTATCTTACTGGTTACCGATATCTATGAGGAATATGATGAAGAGGACGTGTTGAAAAAATTAGCAGGCACAGAAGCGCCGGTTGCGGTTTTGATCAATAAGGTCGATCAATCCGATGAAGATACGGTAAAAGCTAAGGTTGAATTTTGGAAAGAGAAATTAAATCCAAAAGTGATCTTTGCCATATCAGCGTTAAAAGATTATAATGTGTTGGCGGTAATGAATTTTGTTATTGAGCATTTGCCGGAGCACCCGCCATATTATGAAAAGGACGCGCTGACCGATCGTAACGACAGGTTTTTTGCTTCGGAGATGATTCGCGCGCAGATCTTTAAACAATATAAAAAAGAAATCCCATACAGCAGCGAAGTAATTGTTACCGCTTTTGTTGAAGGAGAAAAATTACACCGCATCAGTGCGGAGATTATTGTGGAACGCGATTCGCAGAAAAACATATTGATAGGCAAGGATGGCGGCATGCTTAAAATTGTAGGCACATATGCCCGCCGGGATATGGAAGAATTTTTCCAGAAGAAGGTATTCCTCGAAATGTTTGTTAAGGTGATCCCCGACTGGCGCAGCAAAAAAAATTACCTGAAAAAATTTGGGTACGAATAGAAAGAAGCAAGATACAAGAATCAAGAGCCAGGATAATTGGCGGAGATTTAATAAATTACACAATAGAATCAGAGGATTATCAGGAATATCGCAATTTTGCATTATCTTGATTCTTGACTCTCGATTCTTGATTCTAAAATAACATGAGCAATATAGTAGCCATAGTGGGCAGGCCCAACGTAGGCAAATCAACATTATATAACCGTTTAACCGAGAGCCGCAAGGCGATTGTTGATGACGTGAGCGGCGTAACCCGCGACAGGCATTACGGTATCTCTGAATGGACGCACCATAGCTTTACCGTAATTGATACTGGTGGTTACGTAGCAAATTCCGAGGATGTATTTGAGGCTGCCATTCGTGAGCAGGTGATCATCGCTATTGAGGAAGCAAGTGTGATCCTGTTTGTGGTTGATGTTACTACCGGGATTACCGATCTGGATGATGAAATAGCGGCATTGCTTCGCAAAGGCAAAAAACCGGTATTTGTGGTGGTTAATAAAATGGATAATACCTCGTTATTATCTGACTCGATGGTGTTTTATAGCCTTGGTTTAGGCGAGTTATATAACATCTCATCAATGACAGGTTCTGGCACAGGTGAATTGTTGGACGACGTAGTCAAACATTTTGATGATGAGCCTACTGAAGCTAATACTTTGCCGAAGTATGCCATTGTTGGTCGGCCAAATGTGGGTAAATCGTCTATCATTAATTCGTTGATTGGTAAGGACCGTAATATAGTTACCCCGATTGCCGGTACTACGCGCGATTCTATCCATATCCACTACAACCAGTACGGGCATGATTTTATGCTTATCGATACTGCAGGGATGCGTAAAAAAACCAAGGTAAAGGAGAATATCGAATTTTACTCGGTAATGCGTACCATTAAGGCGATTGAAGAGGCGGACGTGATCATCCTGATGCTTGATGCTGTTGAAGGTATCGAGTCGCAGGACATCAATATATTCCACCTTGCTGAAAAGAATAAAAAAGGTGTTGTTATTGTAGTGAACAAATGGGATTTGATCGAGAAGAATAACAAAACCATTAAAGTATTTGAAGAAATGATCCGCGAGAAGATAGCGCCGTTTACCGATGTGCCTATTGTGTTTACTTCGGTTACCGAAAAACAACGTGTGTTAAAGGTTATTGAGGTTGCTAACCAAGTTTATGCAAACCGTGCTAAACGCATCCCTACATCAAAATTAAACGAAGTATTACTGCCGATCATCGAGGCCATGCCGCCACCATCTATCAAAGGTAAATACGTAAAAATAAAATACATCACCCAAATAGCAGGCTCATCGCCCATGTTCGCGTTTTTTTGCAACCTGCCGCAGTATGTTAAAGAACCATACTACCGCTTTGTGGAAAATAAATTAAGAGAGAATTTCGATTTTAATGGCGCACCTGTTCAAATTTGGTTCAGGCAGAAATAGGTGAACCAAGATTTATTTGATTAGACAGATTTACAGGATGATACTTTATTATCCTGTAAATCTGTCTAATCCGTTTAATTCTGGTTCAAATTATTTAATTGCTTCCACAGCTTTTTTGAATCCCGGATCTTCGTTGTTCACAGTTTCAAAATAAGCTTCATCGCCCCATTTAAAGCGTGCGGCATAAGCTTTCAATAACAATTTTATGGTTGATTTGGATACGATGATATCGCCCGGATCCATTTCTTTTATAGTGCCCGAGGCGTAGATGATAAAATCATCAAACATGTTTCCATTTACTGAAAAATGATTTACAAAATCTTCTGCTGAACTATATTTACTTAACGTCGGCTGCATCCTGTCAAGTACGTAAGCAGAAAAAAGTTGGTTGTCGTCTAATTCCTGTATTAGCTGAGTATCCTCGGAGCTATCCGCAGGTATAAAAATATCGGGCATAATACCGCCATGGCTGTATACTTGTTTTCCGCTGAGTGTATGATAAGGCGACCGCTGTTTAAAAAGACTATCATCCATATTACTTCGAGCCGAAAATAGTTCGCCTTTTTTCATTCGGTTTGACAGCTCGTTATGGTAATTATCAATCCCGCTTGAATATGATTTTTGGATTGATCTACCTGAGGGGGTGTAATACCTGGCTACCGTTAAGTTAACTGCCGAGCCATCATCAAAAGGAAATTGCTGTTGTACCAAACCCTTACCAAAGGAGCGACGGCCAATGATTACGGCACGGTCGAGATCCTGTAAAGCACCTGCCAATATTTCGCTTGCTGAAGCCGAATACTCATCTATCAAAACAGCCATCTTACCTTGTTGAAACACGCCGGAATCGGTAGCGAAATAATCTGTACGCTGTTCGTGCGATCCTTTGGTGTAAACTATTAGTTGGCCTTTGGTCAAAAACTCGTTGGCCATAGCGGTAGCGGTGTTTAAATAGCCCCCTCCATTGCCCCTGATGTCCAATATCAGTTTTTTCATCCCCTTTTGCTTCAAATCAACAAGGGCGTGCCTGAAATCATTGTCAGTAGTGGAGGCAAACTTGCTTATTTTAACATAGCCTATGGTTGGTGTTGCCATATAATAAGCATCAATGCT
The DNA here is from genome assembly GCF_013408825.1 of Mucilaginibacter tundrae. Taxonomy (GTDB): domain Bacteria; phylum Bacteroidota; class Bacteroidia; order Sphingobacteriales; family Sphingobacteriaceae; genus Mucilaginibacter. Next base: position 400,544 of record NZ_JACCBZ010000001.1, on the reverse strand, counting down.
GCTCAGGTCAACATAGCCGCGCTTTACTGTTAAAGATTTACTATGTTGGTCAATAGGAGTTATTACGTTAAGTACTAGCTGTTTATTATTTTCATCGGTAAACACGTTGTCAACCTTCTCGGTAGTAAGATCAGTGCCCGAGAATTTTTTATTATTAATGTCAATGATCGCGTCACCACTAACCAAGCCAGCTTTTTGTGCAGGTCCGTTTGGATAAACCTGGGTGATGAATAGTGTGTCACGCAAAAGCTGGTATTCGATGCCGAAACCGTTAAAGCCGCCTTCCAGTTTCTCATTAATCGCTTGCGCCTGTTTTGGAGGGAGGTAGACCGAGTGTGGGTCGAGATTCTGCAATAAATTATTGGCGGTTACGCCTTCAACGCTATCAACGTTTACTGAGTCGACATAATTTTGGCGCACCAGTTGCAGTACTTTAGCCAATTTGTCGTTTCTTACAGTAGGCCCATCAAGATACCTTGAAGAAAAACTATTATCACCAACAAGAAGACCAATAGCTACACCTATTAAAATTAAAATAACCGACCTGAAGATGATGCCCGCGCCCTTTTTCATACTAAATTGTCACACACAAAGTTAGCCAATTGCCGCGATGAGAAAAATTATAAAATTAACTTTCGGTAAATTTTTTTAATGTTTTGTGGAATGGCTACTCTCTGCGTTTTATTAATCGATGCAGACTAAAAAAATTATAATCCTGTTTCATTTTTAACCAATTTTGTAAAAACACCGCCCGAAATGGAATCTACTACCGAGAAAAGTTCCCTATATAACAATTTGGAGAAGATGCCTATTGCGGAAATCCTCCAAAATATAAACGACCAGGATCAGACCGTGCCTTTTGCAGTAGCTAAAGCTTTGCCACAAATAGAAAAATTGGTGAGCGTTACCGCTGAACGGATGAAAGCAGGGGGGCGCTTGTTTTACATTGGCGCGGGTACCAGCGGCCGATTAGGTGTGGTTGATGCCTCGGAATGCCCGCCGACTTTCGGCGTACCTTTTGATATGGTGGTTGGGATTATTGCCGGTGGTGATAGTGCCATACGCAAAGCGGTTGAATTTGCCGAGGACGATACCCAGCAGGCATGGAAGGATCTGCAGGAATATAATATTAATGAAAAGGATGTTTTGGTTGGGATCGCGGCATCGGGTACTACACCTTATGTCATCGGCGGATTAAATATGGCTAACCAAAACAATATTGTAACGGGTTGTATCGTATGTAATAGTGGCAGTCCGGTTGCTGCAGAGGCACAATACCCGGTAGAGGTGGTAACCGGCCCGGAGTTTTTAACGGGATCAACCCGGATGAAGGCCGGTACTGCGCAAAAGTTGGTTTTGAATATGCTAAGCACCGCGGTAATGATACAGCTGGGTAGGGTAAAGGGGAATAAAATGGTGGATATGCAACTCACCAATAATAAACTGGTAGATCGCGGTACCCGGATGATCATGACTGAAACAGGTGTTGATGAAACAACTGCCGCAGGTTTGTTAAAGCAGCATGGCAGCGTGAGATTATCTATTGATGCCTATAAGACAAGTAAAATTTAAAATGTTCTTTTGAATTTTGACTTTAGAATTTTGAATTAAGAAGAATGCACGAAATAGAACCATATTACCGTTGGAGAGATGACTACGTAGCATCGGAGGATGAGTTTTCGCCTTTTTATGCTACACAGTACAGTGAGTTTGAATTTGATAAGCAGGTATACAACTATTTGCTGCACCCGCAATGGGATTCTTTCGGCTCAAATACGTTGTATTTAAAGGTGTTGTTTGTTGATTATGAGCGTGGATACTCCATTATCGAATTTATTGGTGAATGGAATGATGCGATAAACAATGATATTATGCTGATGAAGCGAGAACTGATAGACCTGATGGTTGACCAGGGAATTGTGCATTTTATACTCATTGGTGAAAATGTGTTGAATTTCCACTCATCAGATGATTGTTATTATGAGGAATGGTTTCAGGAGGTTGAGGATGGATGGATAGCGGGTATCAATTTCCGCGAACATGTGATCGAGGAATTTAAACGCAATAACATTGATTATTATATAAATTTCGGCGGTGCGCTTGACGAATTGAATTGGCGTGGGTTAAAACCACTGCAAGTATTCAAATTAATTGAAGAACAACTGACAAAACGGCTTAATTAATACTACGGTATAACATTTGATTAAACCATATAGTAGATTTAATATCTATTAGCTATAATTGTATAACCCAAAAAAGAAAATAGAATTTTAAAAATGGAAAGTAATAATCCTAACTACACTTATAATAGCGTAGTACAATTAGATGACAGCGAAACCGCATCGCGCAAGTATTTAGCAAAAGTTTTTGCCTGGATGTTTGTGGCTTTAGGTGTTTCAGCTTTTACCGCATTTGAATTTTTCCTGACACCAAGTTTATTAAGCCTGATTATTGATCCGGTTGCCGGTGGTTTTACAGGTTTAGGTTATGTGGCCATATTTGCCCCGCTTGCTTTTTCGCTGGTGATAAATTTTGGTTTTAACCGCTTGTCGTATGTGGCAATGGTAGTTTTATACCTTGCTTACTCGGTTACTATAGGCATAACGCTTAGTATCTTTGGCTTAATTTATACCTCAGGTTCCATATTTAGTGTATTTTTAAGCGCATCGCTTGTGTTTGGTATTATGGCCATTGCAGGTTACAGAACTTCAATGGACCTGAGCAAATTTGGTTCTATCTTGTTCATGGTATTTATCGGTGTATTTGTAGCTAGTTTAGTTAACTTCCTTTTCAGAAGCGCTCAACTAGATTACATCATCAGCTTCTTATTTGTAGCTATTATGGTTGGTTTAACCGCTTACTACATGCAAATGCTGAAACGCATTGGTGCAGGTATTGAATATGGTAACGAACAATCAAAAAAATTAGTGATCATCGGTGCATTTGTATTATACACTACATTCATAAATCTGTTTATGTCAATGATGCGTATTTTTGGTAGGAGACGCTAATCATTAAAAATATTTATTTGAAAGCCGTCTTCAAAAGGGACGGCTTTTTTTTATCTCCACCTGTCATCTCGACCGCAGGGAGAGATCTTCTACAATATGCCGCGGCTATGCAGGGCGAAGAAGATTTCTCCCTGCGGTCGAAATGACAAGAGGTAGAATGGTGTATGTGATAGGGAATATAACCTACTTGCATTTTACAACTTAATTACGCACATTTGCACTGCTTATAGAGAAAGACGGAGGGATTAGACCCTGCGATGTCTTAGCAACCTGTGCTTCACAAGGTGCTACATTCTACTTAACTCAACTACAAAGGGTTAGGAAAGATAAGCGAAAGTCAGTTACCGCCCGACTTTTCGACATAAGCTGTTTTTAGATGTGAGATTTTAGATATGAGATATGAGATGCCAGTTGCATCCTATACTTATAGCTTTTATTAAGCATCGTAATTTGAGGTTCTGATATAAATGCGAGTCGAATTTGTCTCGCATCTCATATCTAAAATCTCACATCTCATTAAAATGGATATCAGAAAAGAATTAGAAAAACGCATACTCGTAATTGACGGGGCAATGGGCACCATGATACAGCGGTACCAATTGACCGAGGCGGATTTTCGTGGAGAACGGTTTCGTGATCATATATCAGACCTACAGGGAAATAACGACCTGCTGAATATTACGCGCCCCGATATTATAAAAGAAATACATGCCGAGTATTTAGATGCCGGCGCTGATATTATCGAGACCAATACTTTTAGTACGCAGGTAATTTCATTAGCTGATTATCACCTGGAAGAACTGGCTTATGAACTAAGCTATGAAGGAGCACGTATAGCGAAAGAGGTTGCAAGTGAGTACACTAAAAATAATCCTGATAAACCACGCTTTGTAGCAGGTGCCGTCGGGCCTACTAATAGAACAGCATCTTTATCACCCGATGTTAACGATCCGGGTTACCGTGCCGTTACTTTTGATGACCTGGCTGAAGCCTATTACGACCAGGTTAGGGGTTTGGTTGATGGCGGTTCGGATGTGCTTTTGGTGGAAACCATTTTTGATACGTTGAATGCCAAAGCGGCATTATTCGCGATCAATAGGTATGCAGAGGAATCCGGCAAGCATTTGCCGATCATGATCTCCGGTACCATTACTGATGCTTCAGGGCGTACCTTATCCGGGCAAACAGTTGAAGCATTTTGGAATTCTATTCGTCACGCTAATTTGTTGTCGGTTGGGTTGAATTGCGCATTAGGGGCAAAGGAGATGCGCCCGCACTTAGAGGAATTATCGACAATTGCTGATGTATTTATCTCGGCTTATCCAAATGCTGGATTACCAAATGAGTTTGGCCAGTACGATGAAACCGCGCATGAAACCGCCCACCAGGTAGATGATTTTATGCAAGCTGGTTTGGTAAATATTGTAGGTGGTTGTTGCGGCACCACGCCCGAGCACATTAAATGCATTGCCGATAAAGCTGCCCAATATCCCGCAAGGAAAATACCTGAAATACAGCCTTACATGCGCTTAAGCGGTTTGGAAGCGGTAACGCTGACACCAGAAAGCGTGTTTATGAATGTGGGTGAACGTACCAATATTACAGGTTCACCAAAATTTTCTAAATTGATTTTGGGGGAGGATTATGAAGCCGCCCTGGCGGTTGCTTTGCAACAGGTAGAAGGTGGTGCGCAGGTGATCGACATTAACATGGATGAGGGTATGATCGACTCCGAAGCGGTGATGGTGAAATTCCTGAACCTGGTTGCTTCGGAACCTGATATTGCCAAGCTGCCCATCATGGTGGATTCATCCAAATGGACCGTCATCGAGGCGGGGTTGAAATGTTTGCAGGGAAAGGGCATTGTTAACTCTATCTCGCTAAAAGAAGGTGAAGAGAAATTTAAAGAATACGCCCGCAAAATAATGAGCTATGGCGCTGCCACAGTTGTTATGGCATTTGATGAAACTGGTCAGGCCGATTCATTGGAAAGGCGTAAGGAAATTTGTCAGCGGTCATATGATATATTGGTTAACGAAGTTGGTTTCCCGCCGCAGGACATTATTTTCGATCCAAACATATTAACCGTTGCGACCGGTTTAGAAGAACACAATAATTATGCGGTTGATTTTATAGATGCGACACGCTGGATAAAAGAAAACCTGCCTTATGCTAAAGTGAGTGGGGGGGTGAGTAATATTTCGTTCTCTTTCCGTGGTAATAACGTGGTGCGCGAGGCGATGCATTCGGCGTTTTTGTACCATGCTATTAAAGCGGGTATGGATATGGGCATTGTAAATGCCGGTATGCTCGAAGTTTACCAGGAGATCCCCAAAGACCTATTAGAATTGGTTGAAGACGTACTTTTAAACCGTCGACCAGACGCTACCGAGCGCTTGGTTGAGTTTGCTGATAACATCAAGAGCAAGGGCAAAGTGATCGTTCGTGATGAAGAATGGCGCAAGGATCCGGTTGAAAAAAGATTATCACATGCTTTGGTAAAAGGCATTATTGAATATTTGGATGAAGATGTGGAGGAAGCACGCCAAAAATATGCGCGTCCGCTTGAAGTGATTGAAGGCCCGTTGATGGATGGCATGAACATCGTGGGCGACTTGTTTGGCTCGGGTAAAATGTTCCTGCCACAGGTTGTAAAATCAGCCCGTGTGATGAAGAAAGCCGTTGCTTACCTATTGCCGTTTATCGAACTGGAAAAACAACGTGTTTTAGCATCTGGTGAAGACACTGCTGCAGATTCGCGTGCCAATGCCGGGAAAATATTAATGGCGACAGTTAAGGGTGATGTACACGATATTGGTAAAAATATTGTAGGTGTTGTTTTAGCCTGTAATAATTTTGAGGTGATTGATTTGGGGGTGATGGTTCCTGCTCAAAGAATTATCGAGGAAGCCATTAAGCAGGAAGTTGATATCATTGGACTAAGCGGATTGATTACCCCGTCATTAGACGAAATGGTGCATTTCGCCAAAGAGATGGAACGTCAAAACTTTACTATTCCGTTAATTATCGGTGGGGCAACAACCTCCCGCATTCATGCGGCAGTAAAGGTAGCGCCTAATTACTCCGGGCCCGCTATACACGTTTTGGATGCATCGCGTAGCGTAACGGTTTGCAGTAATTTAATGAGCGAAACCGGGCGCGATGAATATATACAAGGCATAAAAGACGAATACGCCAAAGCACGTGAGGCGCACCTGAATAAAAAGTCGGATAAACGTTTTGTGAGCATCGATCAGGCCCGCAAGCAGAAGTTTGAGATCAACCTGAATGGTATGGTGCCACCTAAACCGACATTTACCGGTACTAAGGTTTTGGAGGCTTACCCGCTGGAAGACCTGGTGCCTTATATTGATTGGACCCCGTTTTTCCATACGTGGGAATTGCGCGGCAGTTTCCCTAAGATATTTGATGATAAGTTTGTGGGCGACGAGGCTAAAAAGCTTTATGATGATGCGCAGGAACTATTGAAAAAAATAGTTGACGAAAAGCTTTTACAGGCGAATGGCGTAATTGGTTTTTGGCCGGCAAATAGTGTAGGTGATGATATTGAATTATATACAGACGATACCCGTACAGAAGTATTAACTACGATCTACACCCTTCGCCAGCAGGCGGAAAAAGTGAAAGGTGAACCCTATTATGCTTTATCGGATTTCATTGCTCCGAAAGAAAGTGGGATTCCTGATTATTGGGGTGGGTTCGCGGTAACTACCGGAATAGGTTGTGATGAAATAGTTGCTGAGTTTGAGCGCGACCATGACGATTACAATAGTATTATGGCTAAAGCCCTTGCAGATCGTTTGGCGGAAGCTTTTGCCGAAAAAATGCACGAACTGGTCCGCAAGGATTACTGGGGTTATGCTAAAACAGAGCAATTAGATACCGTTGAACTGATCAAAGAAGAATACCAGGGGATTCGCCCGGCACCGGGTTATCCTGCCTGTCCGGATCATACCGAAAAAACAACTTTATTTGAGTTGTTAAAGGCTGAAGATAACGCCCATATGCATTTAACTGAAAGCTTGGCCATGACACCGGCTGCATCGGTAAGTGGGTTTTACTTCGCTCATCCTCAGTCACGTTATTTTGGGTTGGGTAAAATAAGTAAGGATCAGGTAGAGGATTATGCAAAAAGGAAAAAGATGGACTTGGAAGAAGTGGAGCGATGGTTAGGGCCTAACCTAAATTATTAAAATAAATGTCATTGTGAGAAGGAGCGACGAAGCAAACTCGTAGTTGTGCTTATTCTCTCTGTATACTACGAGGTTGCAGCGCTATCGCTCGCGATGACAAAAGTAAAAAGCATATATAGAATAGAACTGATATCACAAAATGAAAATCACCGAACACATCAAAAACGCTAACGGCAAAACACTATTCTCCTTTGAGCTGATACCTCCACTAAAGGGGCACAGCATCCAAGGGATTTATGATGCTATTGACCCTTTAATGGAATTCAAACCGCCGTTTATTGATGTGACTTCTTTGCGGGAGGACTTTATTTATAAAGAGCATCCGAATGGTTTGCTGGAGAAACTGAGCTATCGTAAACGCCCGGGCACTATTGCTATTTGCGCTGCGATCATGAATAAATATAAGGTAGATACCGTTCCGCATTTGTTGTGCGGTGGGTTTACCAAGGATGAGACGGAGAATGGTTTGGTTGATTTGCAGTTTTTAGGTATTGAAAATGTGTTGGTATTGCGTGGCGATGCTCGCCGTGGTGATGCCTCGTTTGTGCCTACGCCTAACGGGCATAATTACGCTACCGACCTGTTACAACAGGTCGTAAATATGAACAATGGTGTTTACCTGCATGAACATACTGACGAAAATTTAAAAACTGATTTCTGTATTGGTATTGCGGGTTATCCAGAAAAACACTTTGAGGCGCCAAATCTTAAAACCGACTTTAAATACCTAAAACAAAAGGTTGATATGGGTGCGAATTTTATTGTGACCCAGATGTTCTTCGACAATCAAAAATACTTTGACTTTGTAAATAATTGCAGGGCTAATGGTATTAATGTGCCAATTATCCCGGGATTAAAACCGATAACAGGCTCGAAACAATTAACGGGTTTAGCTAAAACTTTCCATATAGATATGCCGGAGGATTTAAGCGATGCGGTGCACGCTTGTAAAACCGAAAAAGATGTTAAAGATGTAGGTATTGAATGGATGATAAACCAATGTAAACAGCTAATGGCCTTTGGAGTGCCGGTACTTCACTTTTATACCATGAGTAATCCCGGGCCGACTAAAAGGATAGCGGAAGCAATATTTTAGGCGATTAAAATTTATCTGAAATGATTTTGTAAAGTTGATACCCGCAATATCCGCAGGCTGCCATCAATAATAAAGCGCCTCCGAATATTAGTGGAATTTTAATTGTATTAGTAAGGTTGATGGAGGAACCGATCCACATCATAAATAAAGCTAAAACTATGCAGCCGAGTATTAGAGAAGGCTTGGGTTTAATCATAATAGGTAGCTAATCTACTTTTTTAAATAAGATTATTGTTCATTTTTTAAATTACTGATAGCAACTAATCGTCGGTATCCGTCGACATATTCTATATTAAAACTTATTTTTGGATAAGCTTTCTACTTCACGGCAATACATATTAAATAAACTTATGAATCCGGATTCGCAAAATGTAACAGATTATACCAATAACAATACCATATTTATGGTTTTGAGTTTTAAGGATAACCTGGGGCTTAGTGATGTTTTTAGTAAGCTTTGCAAATTGATTATTAACCTTAATAATTCGGCAAATGTACGTTTCCCGGTTTCCCGGGCAAGCTGCGTAATGGGGATTGGGCATGATGCATGGCTTAAACTGAAACTCCCTGTACCACTACCTAAAGAACTGGTAGATTTCGCCCCGATAGTTGGGGAGAAACATACCGCGGTAGCCACCAAGGGCGATCTGCATTTTCATATCAGGGCGGATAATACCAGTATATGTTATGATATGGCCGAGGCTATTTCGGATGTTTTAGACCCGATAGCTATTAGTACTGAAGAGATCCATGGGTTCAGGTATTGGGACAGCCGTTCCATTTTAGGTTTTGTGGATGGTACTGAAAATCCTCATGGGCAGGATAGGGCGCTTTTTAGTATGGTTGGGGATGATGACGCCGCTTATAAAGGTGGAAGTTATCTTTTTACGCAGAAATACATCCATAATCTATCGGCCTGGAAAGGCCTTAGTACCGAAGATCAGGAAAAGGTAATAGGGAGGTATAAGGCCAACGACATAGAAATGCCGGATGATGTAAAGCCTTCAAATTCGCACATAGCTTTGGCCAACGTGGGCGATGACTTTAAAATTGTTCGTGATAATATGCCGTTTGGCAATATGTCTACCAATGAAATGGGGACGTATTTTATAGCTTATGCAAGCACATTTACTACAGTACAAAAAATGTTGAATAACATGTTTATTGGTTCTCCCGAAGGAAATTATGACAGGATATTAGATTTTAGCACGGCTAAAACCGGTACATTGTTTTTTGTACCGACATTTAATATGATAAACGACTTTGGGGGTTGATCGCAATATATGAGCAAAAACTTTTCGAGAGAATAAAGCGTTAACAATAAAGAAATAAATTATGAATACTGAAAAAGCTATTTTGGCTGGCGGATGTTTTTGGGGCGTGGAAGAATTGATCAGGCAATTGCCGGGTGTTATTTCAACCGTGGTTGGTTATACAGGTGGTGATGTGCCTAACGCGACCTACAGAAACCATGGCACACATGCGGAAGGCATTGAGATTGTATTTGATCCGTCGCGATTATCTTACCGTAAACTGTTGGAGTATTTTTTCCAGATACATGACCCAACAACAAGAAACAGGCAGGGCAATGATATTGGCGCGTCTTACCGTTCAGCTATTTTTTATGCTGATGAAACACAACAGGAAACAGCCAAAGCTTTAATTGCTGAGATGGAAGCATCAGGTAAATGGCCCGGAAAAATAGTTACTGAGGTGGTACCTGTTACTAATTTTTGGAATGCCGAAGCTGAACATCAGGATTATCTGCAAAAAAATCCATACGGATATACCTGCCACTTTGAAAGGCCAGAGTGGAAATTAAGTTAATTTGAGGATTTTAACAATAGCTTAGGCTATCATAAGAAAACTACAGAATGAAAGTGCTGCCTATCGAGGCAGCACTTTTTTTTATAAATTTTTTAGCGGGATGAGTGGTAAAACTTAAATGATGCTATAAATCGTAATTGGGGCATGATAAATACTATAATATCTATAGGAATTATATAATATATTTATATATATTTACAACAACTTAAAAATTAATGCGATGAATACTTCTTTTACTCAAGAAAGAGGATTTTTTACTACTTATTCAACAGCGCTTTTTCAAGGCGCATGTTTTACATGTTGTTGTAATAAATAACAATTCACTAATATTCCCGGCTTTTTTTAATGGCGTTATGAATATGCCGTCAATTTTCTTTAACAATCAACCTTACATAATTAATAAACAAAACTCGTATGGCAACTACTACTACAGAAACAACAGGTGTCAAAGCCTCTGGCTGGCAGGAATTCTGGGCGAAGGAAGACTGGTGGGCGGTTTGGCTGGGGCTGGGCATTGTGGCGCTGGCTTATATTTTTTATCTGTCCGGCTCCAGTATATCATGGATCGCGGTAGCGCCGGGAAAATGGTCGACGCTGTCGCAACTTGGCACGCAATTCTCAAAGAATGGCATTAAGTACCTCGCTTTGCTCGCAGCTTTCCTGGTGCTGTTTTCTATCGTGATCACGTTTATCGGGCAAAAAGCTAAGGAGTTTATACCGTCGTTCATTTTCATATTTGTATTATCTACTATCATTTACGTGATCGGTGCATGGGATCAGGCTAATAAATATAATTTGGAACCGCCTTTGGTGGCATTGCTTTTAGGGCTGATCATTTCCAACGTAATCGGTTTGCCCCGCTGGCTGGATGCCGGCTTTAGGGTTGAATTTTATATTAAACTGGGCATCGTACTCCTCGGCGCAACCTTGCCTTTTACCTTAATTATCTGGGCTGGGTCGGTGGCTATTTTACAGGCTTCTATTGTTTCGCTGGTTACCTTCTTTGTTATTTTCCTCACTGCGCGTAAATTGGGATTAGATCATCGCCTGGCGGCGGTATTAGGCGCGGGTGGCGCTGTTTGCGGCGTTTCCGCATCGATAGCAGTTGCAGGTGCCGTACGTGCCAAGAAGGAGCATCCACCAATAGCCATAAGCCTGGTGGTATTGTGGGCTATTGTGCTTATTTTCCTGTTGCCGCTGGTTTGCCGCGCGCTTGGCTTGCCAACAGGCGTAGCCGGTGCCTGGATCGGTACATCGGAATTCGCGGATGCTGCGGGGTTAGCTGCTGCCCAATCATATGGTAATTTAGCCGGTCATCACCTGGGTATTGCTGGCACGGCAGATCAGGCGCTTGCATCTTATACACTGATCAAAGTTATTGGCCGTGATATTTGGATAGGTATCTGGTCATTTGTGTTGGCGCTTATTTCGGTCACCCTTTGGGAACGCAATGAAACTAACTCAAAAGTGCAGGTAGGGCAGATCTGGTGGCGTTTTCCTAAATTCGTGATCGGGTTCCTGATAGCTTCGATATTGACTACATTGATCGTTCATGGAAATTCGCTGGCTGATTATACCAAGTTGGTAAAACCATCCCTCATTCTGCCTATTACATCGTTACGCACCTGGGCATTTACCTTTAGCTTCCTGAGTATCGGGCTTACCACACGTTTCCGCGATCTGGCCAGTACGGGTTTTAAACCATTCCTGGCATTCACGTTTGGGGTAGTAGTAAACGTGGCTTTGGGGTACTTCCTATCGGTTGTAGTATTCGGTCATTACTGGTCAGCTATTGTGACACATTAACGAATGAAGATTTTTAATTTCATACAATCAGGAAAATCGGAGGCGATGTGCGGACTATGCGCACATTTTCAAAACGACCCTGCTATTATAGAATCAACTTATGCCGGACTCACGATCATGAGTTCGGGATTTGCTTCTGTGCGGGATCAGGATGGTTTATGTGATCACAACCAAATTTATTTATCTGCACGGGACAGTTGCCCGCACTTTACGGCGCACGCAGGTGAATATTAGTTAAAAGACCGTCTAAATTCTAATGGCGAAAGATTAGTTTTTGTCTTGAATAATTTACTAAATGATTGTGGGTGTTCAAACCCCAACTCGTAAGCAACTTCACTTACCGATAAGTTGGTTGCAGATAATTTTTCCTTCGCTTTTTCAATTAATTTATTGTGTATGTGTTGCTGCGCGTTTTGCCCTGTAAGCGAACGCAACATATCACTCAAATAGCTTGGTGATATATTCAGTTTTTCAGAAAGGTATTGGACAGTAGGGATTCCCCGGTTTAAGGATGTCTCATTATTGAAATATTTGTCTAAAATTTCTTCCAGTTTTTGCAATAGATCGTTGCTTATTGCTTTGCGGGTAATAAATTGGCGCCTGTAAAAACGATTAGCATAATTCAGTAGTAACTCTATCTGAGAAATGATAACATCCTGGCTAAAATCATCAATCCGGCTGTTCAACTCCTCTTCAATTATCTCGAAGATGGAAATAATAGTTTCTTTTTCTTTATCAGATAGATGCAATGCTTCATTGGCTGAATAAGAAAAGAAGCCGTATTGCTTAATTTTTTTTGCTAAAGGATAAGTAAGCAAAAAATCCGGATGTATCAGTAAGGTATATTGTGAGCAATCCCTGGTATCTTCCGCATTACCGCCAATTACTTGGTTAGGAGCGGCGAATAATAAACCACCCTCATCAAAATCATAATAATCCTGGCCATATTTTAATTTCCCGCTAAGTTTTAGTTTGTAAGATATTTTATAAAATTTAAGCACATGAGAACCAGATGGTGGCCTTATTTCAACATTGCCTTTACTACCATTAATTAACGCTATTAACGGATGCTGAGGTTTTGGTAAACCGAAAGCCTGGTGTATAGCCGATAAAGAATCAAAAGTGCGATCAATATTTTCTTCCTTTTTCATATTGTTAAGTTAATGCGATTATAACCGATAATGATTTTAATTACCGGTTATAATTAATTCTTTCTAAGCAATTACTCTGCATCTCCCTGCGCCGCGCTTGATACGGCATCCCACGCTTCCCAGGTTGCTAACCGGTCGGCATAAGCGGCACGTACCCATGGCAAATTATGGCTCCCAAGATTAAACCTTAGTGGCGGGTTCTCTGCATCTACAACTTTAAACAGGGCGTCCGGCGTTGCATTTGGATCGCCTCTTTCCATACCCCTTAACCGTCCAAAAAACTGTGTTTTAAAATCTTCATATATGTCGAGCCCTGGTGCAAACTTCAATGATTCCTGGCTCCCAAACTCGGTAGCATAGGCGCCGGGTTCGATGATCGTTACTTTAATGCCAAAAGCTTCAACCTCTTTAGCCAGGCTCTCGTGTATCGCTTCGAAAGCCCATTTTGAAGAACAATAATAACCGATAACCGGCAGCGTTACATGCCCAAGGCCGCTCGATGTGCCGAGGATGTGGCCGTAGCCTTGTGCCCGCAACAATGGCAACGCCGCCTGTATAACGGCAATTGGGCCTAAAATATTTGTTTCATACAGCGCGCGTACATCGTCGGCGCTGGCTTCCTCTATCGTACCTACAAGCGAATAACCGGCATTGTTAAGAACGATATCGAGCTTTCCGAAATGCTCGTGGGCTTGTTCCACCGCAGCCTTCGCTTGATCGGGTTTGGTTACGTCGAGTTCCAAAGTCAACACACTTTCGCCATATTTTTCTTTGAGATCTGCAATGCTTTCCAGCTTGCGCGCGGTAGCGGCAACTTTATCGCCACGTTTTAGCGCTGCATCCGCCCAAACGCGACCGAAACCTCGGGAAGCGCCCGTAATGAACCAAACTTTGTTTGTACTTGAATTATCACTTTGATGTGTCATGATTTTATATTTAAATTAATAACGCAACAAAGGTCGACAGACGGCGCTGACCACTTGTAGCCTAATTGAGGGATTTTGTAGCCAAAATGAGAAAGTAGATTTAATTAACGTTGACTGATAATTTGCCAACAGTGCTTACTCTCAATAATATATAGTCTTTCAATGGTAACAGCGCATCAGCCTTAATGGTATCTATATGCCCATTTAGTACTAACTTATTATTAACAAGTTGATTTAAAGCCTGATTAAGTTTAGTTTTCAAGCTGTTTATTTGTCCAGAGATGTTGAAATGGAGCTGATCATGAAAATATTTTTTTATTGCGGCATCCAGCAGCCATACCGTCGGCCCCTCTTTTAGCCGGGTAATTGTATTGGCATCAAAGTCGATATTCTCTACATAAAGGTCACCTGTTTCGGGATTATAGGCGGGCAGGCAGGTAAAATAGAACAGACCGTGATAGGGTATTCCATCCTGGTGGCCGGTAAAGTTTACTTTTATCAATAAATGCTCATTACCAGTTCCATAGACCCCTATTGATTTTATCAAAAGATGGCCTTTGGCACCAACAGTTATCTCTTTGTTCGCTATTGCGTTCTTAAGTAATTGGTTCAGGGGTTGATAATCTAAGTGAATATCAATATGTAAGTTAAACCCATTGCCACCGGTGTCAGTTGTAAGGAGATCAGGTAAAGGCATGCTTGTATTTTTAGCCGGTTCAGCAAGCGAAAAAATGGGTTTTGCAGTTATTCCCGCCACTAAACTTAAGATATCGCCAGAGGTTGTCAACTGCCAAACTCTGATTGCCGAAGGATTAATGTTGATGTAGCCAATGTCGCCAATCTTCACCGGTTTGTTAAACGATGACCAAACCGGCTGGAGCAACTGTTTGTAGTTATAATTATCTATTCTTCTGCCTAAAGTATCAAGTATCTTGCCAAGCACTTCTTGCGCTTGGGGCTTTATGGCTGGTGTGATATTTATTCCCGCGATCAGATTACAGGCATTCAGGTCAAACCGGGTTAAATGCGTGTTTTTAAACAATCTATAATCCGCGGAAATACCGAAGCTGGTGCTTAAGCCAATATTCAGCGCGGCATTGCAGGAGCCTACATTTTTCCATTGCCCGTTAAATGGATTTTTTAAAAAACCGTTGATGTTAAATCCGGCATCGTCCAAAATACGCAGGGTGTCGCCTAAAAAATTTAATTCAAAAGGCCGCCTGTTTGCCTGCCATGTATATTTACCCGGGCCAAGCTTACCTTCCCCCGAAATTTGTAATGGAATTTTAGCGCTGTAATCATTCAGGACATTTTGAAGATTGATGCTAATCGGTATATCAATTCTCGATTCAGGCAACGCAGTTTCGATCAGCGGAGATAGTGGTAAATCAGGCGCGGCGGGTTTTATGCTGCTGCACGAAGTAAGGATGAATAAAGTAAATACCAGGAATGATAAAGCTTTCAAATTGCTTGGGTAAAATACAACTAACGGCCAGTTATGCCGGTAATGTATAAGAGGGGTATGATATATCCATAATTTTACAGTGTGGAAAGACTTTCTGTTGAAGAAAGGCTATTGGACATTTTTCACTGCAAAAGAGTGAAACCCAGTTACAAATCCTGGCGAATTCAACCAGTGAAGAAAGGCCAGTGATCGTTCCATCGCTGCTATATACCGGCGACGTAGCTGGTAAAGCAAATGAAGCTATCGACTTTTACTGTTCAATATTTAGAGATGGTAAACGTGGCGCCACCGCTCCGCGTCCTGAAGACGTGGGTCCCGACAATGCAGGTACGCTGTTGTACGCTGATTTTTACGTAAACCATACCTGGTTGGCGGCAATGGATAGTGCGCACCCGCACGGGTTCGCTTTTAACGATGCGGTTTCATTGCTGATAGCCTGCGAAACACAGGAAGAGATAGATTACTACTGGTCAGCCTTATCAACTGACGGCGAACCAAGGCAGTGCGGCTGGTTGAAGGATAAATACGGCGCATCCTGGCAGGTGACTTCAACCGTAATGTTTGACGCGCTTAAAAATGGTAACCCTGAACAGGTTGCGCGCGTCACGCAGACTTTTATGACCATGAAAAAAGTAGATGTTGCGGCTTTGCAACAGGCCTACAATCGGTGATTAATAGAATTTAAGGACTTTTTGATACGGTGAAGAAACAAACTGAAATAAAATAGAAAGCCTGAGTGCATTAAATTAAATGAACAGCCGTGATTTATTACTTATGATCTATCTCGTTTTGAAAGACTTTGGGTTACAAACGCCGGTCCTGTATTTAATCTTTTTCATTAATTGGCAAGACGATCTCGAATGTCGTTCCCACCGCTGGTTTACTTTTGACGCTGATTGTTCCTCTCATGCCTTCTACTTGATTTTTTACCAAAAAAAGACCTATGCCCCGTGCATCTTTGTTCCCGTGAAAAGTATTGTACATTCCAAATATTTTGCTGCCATTTACGCCCAGATCTATGCCCAAGCCATTGTCTTTAATTTTAAGTACTAACTTGTTTTTTTCCAGCTTTGCTAAAACGTTGATCTGTAAGTTGCGATTCGGTTTCCGATATTTGATGCTGTTGGTTAATAAATTCAACAAGATGCTCTCCAGGTATGCCTGATCGGTAGCTATCACTATTTCAGGTGCTACCTGAATGACCAGCTTGGCATTAACTTGCTGAAGGGATGGCAACAAAACATTTTTTACTTTATTAATCTCGTTGAGCAGATTTAATGTTTTCTGGTTTTCGGCCCCATCGCTGCCCACATCCACAACCTCATTAAGATGCTCCAGCGTTTCTTGTAAATTTAAGGCATTTACACCCAGCAGGCTGATTAGATTTTCCTGTTCTGCTAAATCTTCTTCTTCTCCAATCATACTGGTGATCATCTGGATGTTTGCCGCGTGTGAACGAAGGTTATGTGAAACGATATGCGCAAAATTTAACAAACGGCCATTCTGTGTCTGGATAATCTCCAGGGCTTTATCCCTTTCAAGTTCCATATTTTTTCGTTCATTAATATCCTTGATCTGGGAAACAAAATAAAGTGGCACATTTTGTTGATCCCTTACAAGTGTCACGCTCAAAAGCACCCAGATAACCTGTTTATCAATACGATAGTATCGTTTTTCCATACTATAAGCTGGGATTTTTCCTTCAAGTAGCATATTCATCTGACTAAGGTCAAGGTCAAGATCGTCCGGATAGGTGATATCCTGAAATGTTTTATTTAAAAAGTCTTTCATTTCGTAACCTAGCATTTCACATAGCATACGGTTCACCCTGATCCAGGCGCCGGTAAGTGACACCAGTGCCATTCCTATGGGGGCGAAGTCAAAAGCGTGATGGAATTGTTGTTCCCGTTCCGCGAGTGTGTCCAGCAGGTGCCTTTGATCGGAAATGTCTTTTATCGAACCGTAAATAATAGCATCATTCCCCGCTTTAGCCTCCATCTGCATCCGGAGCTTGACCCATTTTAACCTCCCCGTGAATGTGCGGAGCTGGAACTCGCCGCTCTCCGGGTTTCCTGTTTCAATCGTTTTCTCGAATAAGAATTTAAGTGCTTCCCGATCCACATAAAACGCAAAAGTTTTATCAAGGGTGGGCTGAAAGTCTGCTTCTGTTTCATAAATTTCCTGCGCTACTTGATTCCAGTAAATTTCTCCGGTGTTCAGGTTTCGTTCCCATAATCCTAAATGCGCGAGGGTTGTTACTTTTTCGTAAAGGGCTAAGTAGGTTTGCATAAATAGACTTGAATAAGTATGACAGTTGAAGAAGCAAGTGTTATATTCTTAACGGAAAATAGAGAATAAGGTTCTTTCTGTTTTTCTGTGAGGTTATTTAAATTTTTATGGTCTTCAATCTCTTCCTTTAAAACCTCGGCAAATGGTTTTCAATCTTCAATTCAAGTTTTCAACTGACAGTTTATCAAAATATCGATGTCTGCCAAATTAAAACCCACTTAAACATAATTTTAAGTGGGTTTTGGGCCATTTAACGATGGATTTGCGGAGAGGGAGGGATTCGAACCCTCGATACACTTTTGGCGTATACACACTTTCCAGGCGTGCTCTTTCGACCACTCAGACACCTCTCCGGGAAATTAAGGATTGCAAAGGTAAAATAATTTTCCATACCTTAAGTCAACTTAAAAGCTAATACAATAGGCGCATATATTCGGCGTTTAATCTAAAACCACACACATGAAATATATCAGATCCAGTTTCCCCTTGTTACTTATTTTAGCCGCGTTAATCACCTTACAGGCCTGTAAAGCAAAAAAACTAGTACAAAAACCCACACCTGCAGTTACTGAGCCCGATAAGCCAGCGCCGATAGCACCAACTCCGCAGCCTGTTCCTGCGCCTTCGGCACCCGCCCCGGTACCCGCGCAACCAAATTATAATTTCACCAATATTCAATTTGAATTCAATTCGGGTGTGTTAAAAACAAGTTCATATCCAGCGTTAGATAATGCGGCTGCGCAAATGAAAATAGATCCATCAGCTAAGTTTATATTAAAAGGTTATGCTTCGGCAGAAGGAACAGATGCCCATAATATGGAGCTATCAGTTGATAGAGCTAATGCGGTAAAAGCTTATTTAATTAATTCAGGCGTAAATGGTGATAATATTACAGCACAAGGTTATGGCGAAAGTAACCCCGTTGCTGATAATACAACCGAAGAGGGAAGGATATTAAACCGCCGTGTTGAGATCAGTAAGCAGAATTAAGATCACGTAACGGCAAAAAAGCCCAATGCATGTGATTGCACTGGGCTTTTTATTAACTAGTAATTATTAAATGCCTGTTTTTTGGCGGATATCTTTTAACACGCCGTTTTTGTTTAGCAATATAGCTGTGGTTTTATATTTAACATAAGCTTTGGTAACATACAAATAACCCTTGTAATCGTTGCTTTGGCCCCATGAGTTTTTAACGATATAATATTCTTTGCCATTCTGATCTTTTGCAAGGCCTACAATATGCATGCCGTGGTCGTCGGTAGTGTTATAGTTATCGAAAGCTGCTTGTCTAACTTCAGGAGTAATATCAAGCTCAGGTTTGGGGCCGTTGAACATTTGGTCGCGCTCATCTTTGGTCATATCCTTTACTTCTTTTTCGGGCACATAAGCAACTCCATTAGTCCAGCTAAAGTACTTTTCTGATACATCTGCACCCCATGCCACGGTATAACCATTCTTTAGGGCGTTATCAATAATGTCAGTTATATCATTAACTTTTATGTTGTAAACCTGCGCGTATTCCCAGTTATCAGGCACTAATAAAGTGTATTTTTCATAGAAAGGATGATCGGTTTCTGATGAAAACTCTGCATAGTCATCGGGATTGATGCCTACCACTTCCTTAGCGAAAGTTTGCGGAGTGTAGCTTTTACCCATATAATCAAAGCTGGTTGGCACCTGACCTAAGTAGGCATCAATAGCCGCGGTGTATGCGGGCAACCAGTTTTTTGAAAGCTGACCATTTGGGTTTGATACAACTACTTTTAACATGGCTTCCATCATAGCATCCAGTTCGCCAAAGTTATTGTAGGTAGAGCCGTAGGTTAAGCCGGTATAATTTATCTGCGGCATAGCGCCATATTTACGGAACATGTTGATCACATCATGTGGTTCGCCGCCATCGCCAAGGCTTACTGCACCGTGCATGCGCACATAGTTTATTCCTTTTTCGATATAAGCGCAGCGGGCGGAATATAGTTGAGAAAGGTCAAGTGGTTTTTTACCTTCGCGGATCATTTCTGATTCCAAAAATGAGTTGGTTGAATAGCTCCAACAAGTGCCTGATGAGCCCTGGTTTTTTATGGAAGTGTTGGCCAGATCAATAATAGTAGTAAACGTAAAACCTGATTTGCTGTTTACACTTTTATTATTTTTTAATGAGTTTACCAGGCTGTCCTGGGCTTTTGAAGTAAATGCAGCCACGGAGATAGCCAGCATTAATGCAATGTGTTTAAATTTCATTTTTTTAGGGTCAGTTATGATGTCAAAATTAATGTAATTGCTATCATTTGCAAATAGGCTATCTATAAGCCCATAATGAAAAAAAAACGGCTCGTGTTACCGGGCCGTTTTTTGAAATTAAGAAACACTGAAATCAAAACTATCCTCTTACTCTATTATTATGTTTGTCGCGGTAAATAGCACGGCTTGTACGATTTTCCTGGTGCCGAAGCATTGCACGCTGCCTCGGTGTTACATGGCCACTGGCTTTCGCTATTCTTTTTTCGGCAGATATACGTCTTTCGTCATTACGTAAATGGCGGGTCTCGTTATGGGTCAGTTGTCCGCTTCTTACGCCATTATTAATGCGGCGTTCCTGGTTGTGTTGGCGGGCGTTAATTACCGGTGTCCTGTCTTGGGCGTTTGCAATTGAGGTGATAGCTAAAGCGGCTACCAGTAGGCCTCCGAATATGTTAATTTTCATTTTGTATATTATTATAGTTTGTTATAGTAATAGATGATATATATCATTAATGGTTTAATATTCGTCAAAATATTTAAGCGGATAACCGTGATAGCTATTTTTAGCTTATGTTTGTTTCCTATTGCCAATAAGGCGACATTTACTTATAAAAGCTGTTTAGTTTTAGATGCTGAGCATTAACGAGATTAAGAAACCCATTGCCGCGGAGATTGATGTTTTTGAAGATACCTTCAAAAATTCCATGTATAGCTCAGTACCTCTGCTTGACCGTATTACCCATTACATTGTAAAGCGTAAAGGCAAGCAGATACGCCCTATGTTCGTGTTTTTTTCGGCGAGCATTTGTGGCGGCATTAATGAGTCTACCCACCGTGGCGCCGCCTTGGTGGAACTTTTGCATACAGCTACTTTGGTGCATGATGATGTGGTAGATAATTCGTACCAGCGCCGTGGGTTTTTCTCTATAAATGCTTTATGGAAAAATAAAATAGCTGTTTTGGTGGGCGATTACCTGCTCTCAAAAGGCTTGCTGCTTTCCATCGAAAATAATGACTTTAAATTGCTGCGTATTGTAAGCGAAGCCGTTCGCCAAATGAGTGAGGGGGAATTATTACAGATTGAGAAGGTGCGCCGCATGGATATTGATGAACCAATCTATTACGATGTTATCAGGCAAAAAACGGCATCGCTTATTGCGTCCTGCTGTGCATGCGGAGCGGCAAGTGCCGGGGCGAGTGATGAGGTGATCGAAAAAATGCGCTTATTTGGTGAGAAGATCGGCATTGCCTTCCAGATCAAGGATGATATGTTTGATTTTGGCACAGATGATGTAGGTAAACCGCTGGGAATCGATATAAAAGAAAAAAAGGTAACCCTGCCATTAATTTACTCGCTGAGCAATTGCAGCAAGGCCGATAAAAAACGAATGATAAACCTGGTGAAGAACCATAATGACGAAGCAGAGAAGATAGGCCAGATCATTAAGTTTGTTAAGGATACCGGCGGCCTGGAATATGCCGAAACCCAGATGAAAAAGTACCAGGATGAAGCCTTCGAGATATTGAACACCTTCCCCGAAGGTGAAGCGAGAATAGGATTAGAGCAACTGGTGCGCTTTACCACTGAACGAAACAAATAATGCCAAACGAGCTGATATTTATATTAGGCTTTTTAGTTTTTATTGTTGTGATGCTGTCGATAGATCTGGGGCTGTTTTCCAAATCAGACCGTCCGGTGAGTTTAACGCGCGCAGCTATTATGAGTTCCGTTTGGATAGCGCTGGCCATTTCATTTTACTTATTGCTTTTACGCTACGGCGATTTACTGCATCACGTTGACAGTTTTGCAGCGCTACAGCGAGTCAACATCGAAAATTTCCATCAGCTTAAATTAAACCCAAATGATTTTGCGGGAGGGTTAGAGCTATATCGCAAAAACCTCGGGCTGGAGTTTATTACGGGTTACACAGTAGAATATGCCCTATCGGTAGATAATATTTTTATTATGGTGCTGATTTTTACCGCCTTCGCGGTAGAACCTAAGTATTATCACAAAGTATTATTATGGGGAATAATAGGTGCGGTACTGATGCGCTTCACCTTCATATTTGTGGGTTCGGCATTGATTATTAAGTTCCATTGGATATTGTACCTGTTCGGAGCGTTTTTGGTGTATACGGGTATAAATATGTTTGTTACCCGCAATAAAGAGGAGGCGATAGACCCTGATAACCACCCGGTGGTGAAATTCGCATCCAAATATTTCGCTGTACATCCGAAGTTTGAAAAAGGTAAGTTTTTTGTAAAGATAGATGGCAAAAGCCTCATCACCCCATTATTATTAGTGCTGATGATCATCGAAGTTACCGACCTTGTTTTCGCGGTGGACTCAATACCGGCGGTTTTCTCGATCACTAAAGACCCTTATATTGTTTTCTTTTCTAATATCTTCGCCATTTTGGGGCTGCGCTCCATGTTCTTTTTGCTGGTGAATATTATTGATAAGTTTCATTATCTGAAAGTTGGTTTGGCGGCGCTGCTTACTTTTATCGGGTCGAAAATGCTGGCGGGTAAGTATGTAGAACAAATCGGTTTAACCACCACCATCTCGCTGTTTATTATATTGGGGATATTGGTGGTGAGTATTGGGGCTTCGTTGTTGTTTCCGAAGAAGGTTGTAGAAGTATAATAATCATTCTGCAAAATACCAATCAATTTTATATCTTAGATAATCAAACCCAAAATCACATAATGCAAGAAATCACTATACAAATTCCGTTCGATTATCAAGATTTTATCAAAAGCCAGAAGCTCGTTTGGGGATTTATGAGTAAGGGGTTTATTAAAAATAATACCATATATGTAATTGTTGCTATACTATGCTTAATAGTTGCTTTAGAACCTATAAATCGGGAAAGGTTTCCTCTATTTATATCATTTGCTGGCGGGTATCTTTTTTATATGCTTTCCAGTTGGATGGGGTTTTATGAAAGGCGTACCAAATTTTTTAAAAGAGTAAAGAATTTAGCCAATAATAGCGCAGTTAATGCGAGCGGCTGTAGTTTTATATTTTCTGATTATGGTATTGAATATTCTGATGCCGAAAAACTATATAAACATAGCTGGTCGCTATTTGGTCGGTTTGTTATAATCGACGCTACGATATTGATTATTTTAAAAGAAACATCGACTGTTCTTTTTACGCTTAGTAAAAAAGAGTTGGGTGATAGTGACTACACGGCTGTTTGTGAAGTTTTAAAAGAAAAATTGGGCTAAGCGCTTTACTTTTTTGTCATTCTGAGGAACGAAGAATCTTCTTCGACTTGCAAAGTTCGGTTTTTCGCTTTTAGAAGATTCTTCGCGATGCTCAGAATGACAAGGTGGAGATGCAATATTCAAACGGAAAACCGTCTGAATAATATCATTATTTTTTATCAATTACTGCTTTAACAGGAAAATCTTACCTTAGTAAAATGCAGTCCCTCAATTTTAGCTTCCTTAAAGTTACACCGCTAAACGTGTTGGATATAATACTGGTGGCGTTCATCATCTACCAGTTATATAACCTGATACGCGGTACCATAGCGGCCAATATTTTTATTGGTTTTGTGATTATTTACCTGGCCTATTTTGTGGTAAAGGCATTGCAAATGCAATTGCTTACGGTAATACTGGGCAAGTTTGTGGATGTGGGGCCAATAGCGCTCATTGTGATATTCTGGCAGGAGATCAGGCGGTTCCTGCTTTTGGTGGGTAAAAATGCTTCGCTACAACGAAATAAAGCCTGGTGGCAATACTTTTTTGGCAAGGCCGAGGCGGAGAAGAATAACTTCGCGCGGATTAAGCCGATCATCGATGCTTGCAAAAGTTTAAAACAATCGCGCACGGGTGCGTTAATAGTATTTACAAAGTATTACGACGAACAGTTTTACCAAAACAGCTGCGAGGTGATTGAAGCAAAGATTTCGAAACGTTTATTGGAGAGTATATTTCAGAAGACTAGTCCGCTGCATGATGGCGCGGTGGTAATATCTGAAAATAAAATAAAATCGGCCAGTTGTATTTTACCACTGACTGATAAAACCGACCTGCCGCCTCAATTTGGTTTGCGCCACCGGGCGGGTATCGGGGTAACGGAAGCGAACGAGGCTACCGCCATCATTGTATCTGAGGAAACAGGGGAAATATCGTACGCCAAACAGGGCCGCGTAAAAATGAACATCAGCTTTGCTGAACTGGAGAAGCTGCTGAATAAGGATTTTTAATGTATTTGAGTTAAATTTGCAGCATGGGAGAGGGGAACACATTATGGTATGTAATAGGTTATATATTTTTAGGCCTGGCCGTGATGTATGCTATTTTCGCAGGTTTTGCTTACCTGTTTTTATACAAATGGCGCGGTAAGTTTTATTGGGAACATAAGATACAGCAGTATTACCCGGAGCGTAAACATATTATGCGCGAGATATGGCTATCCATAAGCACCCTTGTTATTTTTGGTGTGGTGCTATTATTTGTGGCTTGGGCCAATTACCGTGGTTATACACAAGCTTACAATCCGATTAACAAACACGGCTATTGGTATTTTGCGTTAAGCATCATAATTATGTTGTTTATACACGATGCTTATTTCTATTGGGCCCATCGTTTATTGCACTGGAAGCCGTTATTTAAAACGGTGCATATAAAACACCACTTATCTATCAATCCTACACCTTTTGCAGCACTGGCCTTTCATCCGATGGAAGCTTTGAGCGAGATATTGGTGGTACCATTGGTGGCGTTTACCATCCCGCATTATCCGCTGGCTATGCAAATTGTATTTGTGTATTCATTGCTGGTAAATATAGGCGGCCACATGGGTTATGAAACTGTGCCTAAAGGATTTGTGCGCCACTGGGTGTTTAAATGGCATAATACCTCAACCCACCACAATATGCACCATCGCCTGGTTAAATATAACTACGGGCTTTATTTCAATATTTGGGACAGGCTAATGGGTACCAATCACCCCGAGTACGAAAAACATTTTGAAGAAGTAGTTGACCGCCGTGATAAAGAAAAACTGTCCAGACTCAACAAAAAAGTTTGGGCTAAAAGAAACAAGCAAAAACCAGTTAAGGCAACGGCTGGATCAAGGGCTGTTCAGCAGGGTTAATTACTTTTTCTCTTTTTACCAGCATGGTATAGCTTACCCCATTTCGGGCGAGGGTCGCAACCGGCATCTTATCTGTGCTTGATAACTTTGCTACAGGCATATAGCTGTAAACATTCGCGGTATTATTTGTCAGATCACCCTTTGGCTGGCTTAACAATAATTGCGGCAAGGGATCGGCTTTCGGTTTGAAAGCATTTTGCAGGCCGTCGTTTAATTTAAGGTCGGGTGATGTTTGCAGGCTTTGCGCTTTTAATTGTGTTGATGCTGCTATCAGCAATAAAAAAACTAGTATCTTTTTCATAACCGGTTAGTTGTTAGCACTAAATTAAAGTATTGTACTGTAAAAAAGTGTTAAATATTTTTTACATAAAAGATTATTGGAAAGTGATTAAATTAAAGGGCAAACGCCCAATGATTGATTTATGAAAAAAATATCATTCATCATACTTTGTTCACTTGCCTCTTGTGGGTATACCAGGCAGCAAAAAGCTGAAAAGTTGGTAGAAAACTATGTGCAAAAACTTTAACCTTCATAATTATAAAAACGTATCGTCTGAAAAGGTAGATGCAAATTTCGGTGATGAAAAGACAATGATATGCTTGATACCATCCACCACAAAACCGCTAAAAAACTGAAGCCAGTGGAAGTGATATTATTTAATCTCACTCAACTTCATTAACGCATAAAACAAGCCGGTGCAATGCAGGGCCTGGGCTATTTTATTATCGGCAAGGAGTTGTTTTACTTCGGTGATCGTGTACTCTTCAACTACTAACTCTTCGTGCTCATCCAGGTTTTGTTCCTGTACTTTTTTTCCGCCTTTGGCCAGGTAGCAATAGGTATGGTTATTAGCGGTAGATGGGTTAGCATACACAGTGGCTATCAATTCAATATCATCAAATTGGTAACCTGTTTCTTCCAATAATTCACGAAGCATGGCTGCTTCAGGTTTTTCATCGCCATCAATTACACCGCCGGGTATTTCTAAAGAAACTATTCCTGCCGCATGACGGTATTGGCGCACCATTAGTACCTTGTTATCTTCGGTAATCGCTACGGCGTTTACCCAGTTTGGGTATTCGAGCACGTAGTATTCATCTACTAGTCTGCCGTCGGGCATTTCGCATTTATCAGTTCGCAGGGTTGCCCATGGGCCTTTGTGTATATATTCGGAATGACAGGTTTTCCAGGTAAGATCGCTCATTGTTGTTCGTAGTATTTATATATCGTCTTTCGTTTATCAAAATTTTCAAAAGACTCGTAATGATGTTTTTGTTCTAAAAGATCGAAAATTGTCAGCACTTTTTTAAGCAAAAGTTGTGTTTCCTCATCTTGATTAAAAGGTTCGGCAAACATATACAATAGCTGGCTAAGCGCATTCAATTTTTCAACGCTGTAAGTTTCAGATTGAATACGTTTAATAAATTCAGATTCACTTAAAGCTAATAAGTTTTCCAGATTGGCATCATATTCCTTTTGCAGGATGTCGCTTAGCTGTCGATCAAACTCCGCGTAATTGCTTTCGACCTTTAAGCCCATTAGTTTAGCCAGAAGCTCGGCAAATTTGCGGGCTTCGTTCAGCATGAAATCTTTTTGGAACATGGCTACGCAATTACCAACTACCGCTGCTGCCGCCGCCGCCGAAATCGCCGCCACCGAAACCGCCAAAGCCGCCACCACCGCCGGAATCTCCTCCGCCGAAGCCACCGCCTCCGCCCCATCCGCCGCCACCACGACCAGCACCGCCTAACATATCGCCAGCTAAAAACCACCAGAACGGACTTGCACCGCCTCTGCCGCCGATTATCTGGCCGCCACCACCACGGTTACGGAAAATCATGATCAGGATAAAAATAATGATCACTATAATGATACCTGCGGCATTGCCATTGTTATTGTCGTGCTGAGGCTTTTTGGTTGCCTTAAATTCACCTTTGGTGTATTTGATGATATCATCTACCGCCGCATCTAATCCACCGTAATAATCGCCTTGTTTAAAGCGCGGGGTTATATCGTTTTGAATGATTACATGCGTAATCACATCCGGAACAGCACCTTCCAACCCATAACCAACCTGAATGGTTACTTTATGCTGATCCATAGCTGCTAATATCAGCAAGCCATTGTTGTTGCCTTTTTGACCAATACCCCATTTGCGGCCCAACGCAGCGGCGTATTGATCAATATCATAATCACCTACCGATTTCATCAACACGATAGCTATCTGTGTAGACGAAGTATCGTCATAAGCAACCAGTTTATCCTCCAGCTTTTGCTGATCCCCGGGAGATAAAGTATTGGTATAATCGGTGATTAGCGCAGCCGGCTTGGGGGGGAAGTTTTGTGAGAAAGCAGTAAAACCACTAGCCAGCAGAACGAAAAATAGTATGAGTTTTTTAAACATGATGTTTGTTTTTATTCGCCGTCCATAAAGGCAATGTCATCGGATAATTCGTTAGTATCATCAGCATTATGCGGGAAAAATTTCTGCAAGTGATCGCCGGCTATTTTAAGTCCGGTAACAATGCCCTCAACCAAATCGCCCAATTTAAAATGCTCCAGCATATCTTCTTTGGTGCTATCCCAAAAATCGGCAGGCACCACTTTGTTTATGCCGGCATCGCCTATAATTGCAAATTTACGGTCGACTGTAGCCACATATACCAATACCCCGTTACGGTGCTTCGTTTTGTGCATATCCAGCTTATGAAAATATTTAGCTGCGCGATCGAGTACATTTTCGCTGCAGGTCTTTTCGATGCAAACCCGTATCTGCCCTGAAGTGTGCTTTTCAGCGTCTTCAATCGCGATGCGGATGCGGTGTTGCTCTTCTTCGGTAAATAAAGCCATGGTTAGTTGATTAGAGATTGGAGGTTAGAGATTAGTTATTGCTTGAGGATAAAGTTAGCGACTGAAGTTCCTAATCTCCCATCGCTAACCTCTAATCTCTAAATTAGAACTGTACAGTAGGCACTTTACTTGCACCGGCCTCTGCCTGAAAGTAACCTTTTTCGGTAAAGCCGAACATTTTAGCCGTTATGTTTGCCGGGAACGAGCGGATCTTGCTATTATATTCCTGTACAGCGCTGTTAAAATCTAAACGGGCTATGTTAATGCGGTTTTCAGTACCTTCTAGCTGTGCCTGTAAAGCAGTGAAATTATCATTAGCTTTTAACTGGGGATAGTTTTCTGATGCTACTAATAAACGGCCTAAAGCGGTGCTTAACTGACCTTGTGCTGCCTGGTATTTTTGAATAGTTTCCGGAGTAAGCTTGGTTGGGTCAACTTGTATTGATGTTGCTCTTGCACGCGCATTGGTTACATCAACCAAAGTGCTTTTTTCGAAATTGGCCACGCCTTTAACGGTGTTTACTAAGTTAGGGATCAAATCGGCACGGCGTTGGTACTGGCTTTCAACGGCGCCCCATTTGGCTTTAACGTTCTCGTCCATTTGCACCATGCTATTGTAGCTGCATGAGCTTAACCCCATAACAGACATTACTAATAATATTGCTGTGAATAGCTTTTTCATTGTTTTTGTAGATTGGTTAATTGTTGTTTGGTTTTAGAGTACAAAACGTATACCGTTGTTACAATTTGGCGGCTAAATGCCATATTGGCAAGGTATTAATTGGTTTGCCGGATAAATATAGTTAAACGGATTGATTAACAGGCTATCAGTATCACTACCGGCACATCAAATTTCGGGAATTAGAATGGGATTTGTGCTGACAGTGTTTTGTCAGTAGGTCATTATCAGAGATTAGTTAATCGGTGATTAGTCAATTGTTTGCAGGGAGCAGAAACACACCCCTAACCCCTCAAGAGGGGAACTGATTTGTATAGTTCGCTATTGCTTCGTTCCTCACAGCAATGAGATGCTGAGAAATCTTAAAAATCGTACACCTTGGTATAAGGCGCGAACATGTGTTTATAATACATGTAAATGACAACCATAATCACCAAACCTATTACTACGGCAAGGCCAATTTTGCCTTTACTTTTGTCCTGGCGAACAAGCCATACCAAAAAGGCTATCAAAGGAATTACGAAAATTATCCAAAATATGTAGGCGGCTGCGTTCATGGCTACAAAGGTAGTTTTTTAGTGTGTAAGTAGAAAAGCTTCAAGGCTGTTATTAAAGTGGCATCCTTGCCAATGGTGCTACATCTTGTCCCACAAATTCGCCTTTCAGGTATTTATGGTAACCAGCGATGGCTATCATGGCGGCGTTATCGGTGCAATACTCCATTTTGGGGATAAAACAATTCCATCCATTTTTATTTCCCATTGCCAGCAAGCCTTCACGCAGTCCTGTGTTGGCTGATACACCTCCCGCAAGGGCAATATCTTTAATACCATATTCATCAGCTGCTTTTTTAAGCTTGTTGAGTAATATGGTGGCAATGCGTTTTTCAACCGAGGCGCAGATGTCGTTCAGGTTTCCCTCAATAAAATTGGGGTTAAGCTTAACGTTGTTCTGGATAAAATATAGGATCGATGTTTTTAATCCACTAAAGCTAAAATCCAAGCCCGGGATTTGCGGCTCAGGGAATTTATAAGCATCAGGATTACCTAAGCGTGCGTGCTTATCGATCAGCGGGCCACCGGGATATGGCAGGCCTAAAATTTTGCTGGTTTTATCCATGGCTTCGCCCGCCGCGTCATCGGTAGTTTGGCCGATAACTGTCATATCGAAATAATCCTTTACCAAAACGATCTGGGTGTGGCCGCCTGAAACCGTCAGACATAAAAAAGGAAATGATGGTTTTGGATCACCGATAAAGTGCGCTAAAACATGGGCCTGCATGTGGTTAACCTCTATCAATGGCAGGGTTTTAGCCAGCGCGAAAGCCTTAGCAAATGACACTCCTACCAAAAGTGAGCCTAAAAGTCCCGGTCCACGGGTGAAAGCTACCGCAGTCACATCATTTTTACTTACTTTTGCGGCAAGTAATGCTTGCTGGACAGCGGGAACAATGTTTTGCTGATGAACACGCGAAGCAAGTTCGGGCACAACGCCACCGTAAGCCTGGTGAATGGTTTGATTAGCAATCACATTGCTTAATATCACACCATCGGCACAAATGGATGCAGAGGTATCGTCGCAAGAGGATTCAATGGCAAGTATTACGGGCATTTTATTAATTAGTGATTGAGTGAGTTTTGATTGAGTGATTATTTTATTGTTAAACTATGTTGCGAAAATTGTGTTTAACGTTCGATCGCTGAATCAATAATTCATTATTATATTAAGCTACAAAGTTATTAAAAAAGTACTCAAAATAGCGTTAGGATTGGTGTTGATCGTTTTTTTGACGCTGAGCATACTGTTACTTATTTTTCAATATAAACCTGTACAAACCTGGGCCGCCAGGAAGGGTGCAGCCTATTTGTCGAAAAAACTGCATACCAAAGTTAGTATAGGCAGCCTTTACCTTGAACCCTTCTCATCCATTGTACTTGAAGATTTTTATGTGCTTGACCAGAAAAAAGACACGCTGGTTAATATGTCGAAATTAACCGTAAACATTAACGCATTTTCAATATTCCGCAGCATAAAACAACGCACTATTGATTTAAGCCTGGTAAAACTTGACAACAGTTCTGTTTATTTAAAAGAATATAAAGACAGTACCAGCAACGTTAAATTTATCGAAGACTACTTTAGTTCGCCAGATACCTCAAAATCAACCGGCAAACCCTGGAATGTAATTTTCGGGAAAATTGCTGTTAACAATCTGCATTTCCGCTATAAAAATTATTTAGTTGATACCCTGATAAACGGGGTGAACTTTGATGATGTTGATGTTCAGAAATTCAGCACGGTGATTGATAGCATGGATGTTATTCACCACCTGTTTAAAGGCTATGTACACAACCTTACCCTGCACGAAAAA
This sequence comes from Mucilaginibacter tundrae, assembly GCF_013408825.1. Taxonomy (GTDB): domain Bacteria; phylum Bacteroidota; class Bacteroidia; order Sphingobacteriales; family Sphingobacteriaceae; genus Mucilaginibacter. The sequence continues at coordinate 369,495 of NZ_JACCBZ010000001.1, read as the reverse complement.
AGTGGCGCTATTATCAAAAACTTAACCGCTGATGCTACGGTTGACACCAACATGATCCTGACCAAGCATTTATTCCTGCAAACACCTAATTCCATGGTTAAGGATTATTTCAGGATGAAATTTAAGTCCTTCGATGATTTTGCTGACATTGAGGATAAGGTGATGATGGATGCCGATTTTAAATCATCACGCGTATCATCAAAAGACATTGCATTTTTTACAAGTGGGTTGGAAAAGGTAAGATTTGATCTAGGTGTAGATGGTAAAATACATGGCATGGTACGCCACCTTACGGCTAAAAATTTACTAATCACCGGTGGACAAGCCACTTACATTCGCGGGGATTTTAGTTTGAGAGGCCTACCAGATTGGGACAATACCTTTTTGGAACTGAAATTCGACCAGTTATCAACCAACAAAAAAGACCTCGATTACTTGTATAGTAACTTCACCGGAACCAGGAATGCAAAGGTGCCTGATATTATAGGCAAGTTCGGCAACATTAATTTTACCGGGAGATTTACAGGTTTGCAGAATGACTTTGTAGCATTCGGTACTTTTAAAACCAAGTTGGGCCGTTTCGATCCGGATATTAACCTAAAGATCGACAAAAAAGGTATGCCCGCATATAGCGGCAAAATAAGCACCTCTAACTTTGATTTGGGAGGCTTGCTTGATAACGATGCCATTGGCAGGGCAACATTATCCGCTAACGTTAAAGGAAGCGGCGACGCGCTTAAAAACTTAAACGAAAACTTAGACGCGCAGATTGGTTATATAAACTATAATGGTTATGATTACCATAACCTGAATGTAAAAGGCACTTTTATAAAGAAAATAGCCGATGCCAAAATCAGCATTAATGACACCAATGTTAAACTTAACATGGCAGGAACAGTCGACTTGAACCCCGCACTAACCGCTTATAATTTTGCCGCTGATATTAAGGATGCACGCCTACATACGCTTAAATTACTGAAGGATACCATCACCCTAACAACGGTACTTAAAACCAAATTCAGCGGGAATAGCCTTGAAAATTTACAGGGGCATATTGAACTTACCCCTATCAGGATAATTGATCCAAGAAATAATTACTTGGTTGATTCTATTGATCTTTCGGCGCATGGCAAGGGCGATACCCGCATATTGGCGCTGAAATCAGACATCGCGGACGCTAATATCCATGGCTCGTTTGATCTTGCAACGCTTCCATCGTACTTTAAACAGATCGTTAAAAAATATATCCCATCGTTAAAAATAAACGCAGTTACTCCTAAACCACAGCACTTTGAGTTTAACCTGGCGCTTAAAAATATGAGTCCGCTTCTGGCGCTTTTTGATCCGGATATGAAAATACCTGACCAGGGGACTTTTGTGGGTGAGTTTAATTCATCAAACGAAACAGCTACTTTGAATGGTTATGTTAAAACCATCCAATACGGTACAACTGTTTTTCATGACCTTATTTTGGACGAAAGTACAACCAATGGGCAATTAGGCCTGAACATTTCTTTAAGCAAGATCAATATCACAGACAGTCTGTTCATCAAAAATATTGACATATCAAACGCGCTAAGAAACGACAGTCTGAATTTCAACATAAAACTTGCTGACAAAGACGCGACCAACCAGTTAGACCTTTACGGTTTGGTTGAATTTGGGCGCGATACTACGGCCAAATTAAAGCTACTTCCATCAGATGTTATTTTGGAGCATCAAGACTGGAAACTAACTGACCAGGTGAGGATAAAATTCCTAGGTGGCAAAACTGAAATTGATGGTTTTCAGCTATCAAACGGCGCGCAAAAAGTTAAAATAAACGGATTTATATCCAGCAACCCGGAAGATAAGCTAAAACTGGAGTTTGAGAAATTTAACATGAATACATTTGACCAGCTGACCAAAGTTTCGGGGGTGGCGTTAAAAGGGTCACTTAATGGGAATGTCACATTCAGCTCAATCACTAACACGCCTGGTATAGATGCTCATTTGAATATCGATTCGTTAAATATGAATAAAACACTTGTTGGCGATGTAAAAATTGAATCAACACTTGGTAATGACAGGAAACAAGCTGATGTTAAAATGAGCATCAATAATAATGGTACCGAGACCATGAATATTACCGGGGCTTACAATCTTACCAAAGAGGCCGAAGCTAACGCGCTTAACTTCAAAGTAAAAATGGATCATGCGCAAACAGTAATATTTGACCCTTTTATCCGCGACCTGGTATCAGACCCTAAAGGTACCGTATCTAGTGATCTATCGCTTACGGGACCGGCGTCTAAGCCACAAATGAATGGTACTGTTACCTTGGAGAATACCGGCGTTACGGTTAACTATCTTAAAACCGCTTATACCGTTAATGATAAACTAACCGTAACCAATAGTGTTATTGATGTTGATGGCATGACTTTGAAGGATGCACATGGAGGTACGGGAGAGGTAAAAGGCAAAGTGGACCTAAACAACCTAAATAACCCGGATATAGAAGCAACTGTAACCACTAAAAACTTACTGGCTTTAAACACTACGTTTAAAGATAACCACATTTACTATGGTAAGGCTTACGGAACAGGTACATTCTCATTCAACGGCCCGGTTAACACCATGAATATTAATATTAAGGCCCACACACTTGAGGGTACAGTGTTTAACATACCACTTAACACTTCGTCCACGGCTGGAGATTATGATTTTATAAGATTTGTAAGCCATAAAGACAGTACAAAAGTTGTGGTTCCAAAAAATGCTTTTGATGGGGTAACATTAAACCTTGACCTTACCGTTGATGAAAAAACCATAGTTAAAATAACTACGGATTATGGTGTTTTAGAGGGAAGTGGTACAACCAATAACCTAAACCTTAATATTAACAGTTTGGGTGATTTTAACATGTATGGCGACTTTTTAATATCGACAGGTAAGTTTGAGTTTACCGCTAAAAACTTCATCAGTAAAAACTTTACCGTAAACCAGGGCGGTACTATACGCTGGACAGGCGACCCTGCAAATGCCGACATCAACCTGAATGCTATTTACGAGGTGCGTACAGATATATCACCGCTTTACCAGGCAGCGGGCTTGGCATCACCAAAAGGAGCGGAAAACGTGCTGGTACAGGCTGAGCTGATCATCACCAAATCATTATTACACCCAACTATCGACTTTGATTTTAACTTCCCTACTGATCCATCAATTAAAGATGATTTGGGAACCTATTTAACTGATTATAATAACCGTAGCCAGCAGGCGCTAAGTATTATTGTGCGCAGGAATTTTGCATCAGGAACACCAAATAGTTTAACTAACCAGGTATTTAGTACAGCCGGCGAAGCGGTGAGCGAGTTTGCATTTAATAAATTAAACTCCTTTATTTCACAATCAAACATTAAGAATTTCGACTTAAACCTGCGTTCATTTAATGACGCGAGTGCATCATTAAGATTATTTGACAACCGGCTGGTATTTAACGGAAGCTTATTTACTACCACCGGCAGTAATGACCTGTTTAACAACACTACACAAAACAGTTTATTCAGCTCAAATTTTAATAGTTTAACCAAGGATTTTGAAGCACAATACTTGTTGCGCAAAAGCGGAGACCTTACTGCCAAGTACTCCTACCGGGTATTAAATACCACCACTTTAAATACTATTGACCAATTGAGCAGTCAATATGTAAATGGCGTAGGCCTTACCTATCAACGGGATTTTGATACTTTCGGTGAATTTTTCAGGAATCTGTTTAGAAAAAATATCGGCAGCAAAGCCAAAAGCAAAATACCAACTCCAATCCCGCCTACTACAGATACTCCCACCTTAACAGAACCAAGCTCAGGCTCAAATACCAACGAAAAATCCGACGGGGATGATAATTAATGATCGCGTAGTATAGTGTGATTCATTTTATCTCTTTTGGTTAACAGGTAAACTTCGTTATGTGGGTTAGGTGCAATCTCTATTGGTAAATTCTCAACCACCTCTAAACCATAACCAATTAAACCAGCGCGCTTTTTAGGGTTGTTTGATAGCAAACGCATTTTTGATACACCTAAGCTGCGTAATATTTGCGCACCGATACCATAATCGCGCTCATCCATTTTAAAGCCTAATTTTATATTGGCATCAACGGTATCAAAACCGTTTTCCTGTAAATGATATGCTTTTAATTTGTTTATAAGACCAATACCACGGCCTTCCTGATTCATGTATACAATAACGCCTTTACCTTCTTTTTGGATGATCTCCATCGCCTTATGCAGCTGAGGGCCACAATCGCATCTGCATGAGCCGAAAATATCTCCTGTAACACATGAACTATGTACGCGCACCAAGATTGGCTCATCAGGCTCCCAAGTACCTTTAACAAGCGCCAGGTGATTTTCGCCGCTATCAATTTGGGTATAGGCTATCATATCAAAATCACCCCACTCAGTTGGCATTTTCACAGCTACCTCTCGGGTAACCATTGATTCTGTAGCCAAGCGGTATTCTATCAGGTCCTTTATTGATACTATTTTAAGATCATGTTCCTTAGCTATAACTAATAATTCAGGCAGGCGGGCCATTTCACCATCCTCCTTCATAATTTCGCATATTACACCGGCTGGCTCAAATCCGGCTAAAACTGCCAGGTCAATAGCCGCTTCGGTATGTCCTGTACGTCGCAACACACCACCATCTTTCGCAATTAATGGGAATATATGACCCGGACGGCCTAAATCTTCAGGCTTAACAGCGGGATCGATCAAAGCTAACACTGTTTTTGAACGGTCAGAAGCAGAAATACCAGTAGTACATCCCTCCAGCACATCAACCGAAACAGTAAAATTAGTTTCGTGCGATGTAGTATTATGGCTTACCATTGGTTCCAGATCAAGCTCACGGGCACGTTGACGGGTAATGGGCGCGCAAACCAAGCCACGACCATACTTCACCATAAAGTTTATAGTTTCGGGAGTTGCATTATGCGCGGCGGTTAAAAAATCGCCTTCGTTTTCCCTATTTTCATCATCAACAACTATTATAGTTTTGCCGGCTTTAATAGCCTCTATTGCCTCAGGTATTGTATTCAACATGGTTGTACTGTTACGTATCGGCAAGCTGTAAAGGTTGCCTTTGTATTAAATTTGAACAAAGTTACAGGATAATAAAGCTAATAGGGTCGGTGCTTTGTAAAATATATTAAGCCTCTGCCCGGCGGAATATTCGCCTAAAAAACTTTTTATAAGAATCAGCGTCAAATATAGCCGAATCTGTTATGGCTTTATATGATAGGAAAAGTCCGATGGGCGTGAGAATAATGATGGATATCCACATACCCAGTATTGGCGATACGTTACCGTCTTTTACTGATTTTTCACCTATGGTTGATATAATGTAGTATATCAGGAAAAACGCTACCGACACAACGACCGGCAGGCCTAACCCGCCCTTACGAATAATAGCTCCGAGTGGGGCGCCAATCAGAAACAGCACCAAGCAAACTGCAGACAAGGTATATTTCTTTTGGTATTCAACCAGGGACTTCCGGATATTCTGTGCATTGTCATGATTACGGGCATCATTGTCTTTTATCAAACCCTGGATAGAACGGGCTTCGCTGGAACCGTTAGATACCGCCGCAAGTTGCTCGCTGATTGTTAAAGTTTTATTGACAGTGCCGGGCGCGGCCGTTTTTACAGTCGGTTTTTTTGCGATATTAAAATACCGCAAGTAAGCTGTCATTATATGATAACTGGCCTGTACCGCACTATCAATAGCATGTTGCGTGGTTTTTTTGTACTCGCGGAGTTGTTTAATGTTCATCATCTGGAATGCAGACTTAAACTCATTTTCGTCTGTACGGGAAAGTTTAAAGCCTGAAAGGTCAAACTTTTGTTCCATATCCTTAAAACGCTCCCGCATTAGTCGCTGGCGACTGTTATAACCAACATCTCCTGCTGATTCTTCATAGCGGACGCCATCCTTAAGTTTTAATACCAAATACTTATCGCCGGGTGTCCGGTACATCCTACCTTCTTTGGCAAACAGTACCGAGGTGTTTTCCGAAGCCTGATCCTTTTGATAGATCATAACACCGTATAACCCCTGGCCATCAGCACCCTTTTTTTCAACCCTGATGGTATAGCCGGGGAAGCTGTTACTAAACACGCCTTCGGGCAATAACGTTGCCGAACGCTGCTGCCTTACATCATACAAAAGGGAAAAATACTTTAAGTTAGCCACCGGCAGCATATAATCGGAGAAAATAAACGCTGAGATACTGAGGATGGATACAATGATGATCATTGGATACATTGCCCTGCTTAGCGATATACCGGCCGCTTTTATAGCTACAAGCTCATAGTTTTCGCCAAGGCTGCCGTAGGTCATGATGGTAGAGAGCAGTACAGATAAGGGCAGCGCCATAGCCACATTGGTTGCCGAAGAGTACATCATCAACTCCAGAATAACATACCAGGCAAACCCCTTACCAATAAGATCGTCGATGTATTTGAATAAAAATAGCATCAATAACACAAACATCACTATAATGAAGGTTGATAGAAAAGGCCTTATAAATGATTTAAGTATTAAAAGATGAATTTTTTTCATCAGGATATATCAGCGTTTTGGGAATAAAATGCACTGCCTAATTAAGCATAATGCACATTTAAAAACGTAAAATTAAGGAAAATTGTATTAGCTCAGGCACCTAATACGCTAATGAGGTATTCAATTTGATTATCCCAGATGAGTTTACGCTCATCAATAGTATCTTCAGTAGCAAAATCTGTGATACCCAAGGCCACATCGTTAGTTAACTCATCCTGCAAAATTTCCATCTCGAAATAATACTGCGGCTCATCATCAACCCAGCGAAATTTAACTAGTTTATTTTCTTTAAGCAAAAGCAATTTGGCCTTTTGCTGCTCATCATCCCAGGTAAAAGTATACACCTGATCGCGAACGGTCACGTCATCAGCAAACCACTGTGTTAAGCCGTTTGATTCGCTTAAAAAGCTATATAGAATGCGCGGAGATGATTTAATCTCATACTCCATAGTGAATTTTTTCTTTTCAGACATACCAGGTTTACAATAGAATAAAGCTATTAGGAGTAAATGTTAACATTTTTTCTAAAGAAAACGAATTTCTGCTATATTTGCAAACCTTTTTAGGATGGGTTATTAACAATACAACAACCGGCAGTACCATACCGGCCATAATAACACAAACACAAGGCGGGGTAGCTCAGATGGTTAGAGCGTAGGATTCATAACCCTAAGGTCGGCAGTTCGATCCTGCTCCCCGCTACTTTGAACCGGCAAAAGCCTTGAAAGTCGAACTTCTCTATTGAGAATTAAGCACTTTCAAGGCTTTGTTGTTTTTTTACAATTGATCTTAAATTGTAAAAAGCTTATTAAATAATTGATCTATAGACATTTACCAGTTCGATCCTTTTTTCGATTAATTGAATCGGCATATTATTACATAATATACTGATAACCAATATAATTAAAGGTTCGACCAATCTTTTTATCAATTAATATAATAATCAACCATTCTTTGTCTCTTACGTATTCGTGATATGCTATCTTGGTTAATTCTTTGATTGTGCGTGTTACTTCGGCTGCTTGCTTGTTTGAAAAATGAGCAAATCAAAGACATAATCTTACTTCTTCCATTGTAATATCATGCTTTCGTTTTGGATCTATATTTATCGTTTTTTTTCATAACTCAATTAGTGTTACATCTTTTAATCGTTAAATAGCGAAATTGAAAAAGCGCATTAACCAAGAATGTAAACTTCGAAGTTTATAAACAAATCCATTTTATTATAGCGATTTCCCGCTACATTTAGGGTAAATATGTTGGCAGTCGATAACCTAGATTGTAAGATAGAGCTTAAAGCTTTTTACTGAAAGGTAATCAATGACCAGCCGGTGCTAAAAAAGATCGATATTTATGTGCCATTACCGGAAGTTAGGAAGATCGGTGAGGTTATTGTGGAGCGCAATTATTTACATAGGAACAGAATATCTGTGACGTTATTTAGCTTTAAATGAATTGTTTACTAGATGATTCAGGGCTGTCGTGTTTAGTTATAAAGCAGGGTTGACAAATTATATGTGGTTATTGCTTTTCCATAAACTGGTCAAGATACTTAAATCTTCATCATTGGTAACAGCGGTCATTGCACACAGGCAAAACTGAAAACCGCCATCGCTTTTAACAGATTTGCCTGCGAACTAAATGCATTCAACTACTTTTTAATGATTAATTATTGGGATCCCACCATACTCGTGCTGTCAAAACATCACCACCTTGTAATCGTGCAACAGCTGCTTTGTAATTCACTGGGTTTGTCAATATTTCAGTAGACAGGTAGATCATTCTTCTGGGGATTGTTCCCATGGTTATATTTCCGGGATAATTTATAGGGATAAGGTTAGGATATCCGGATCTTCTCCAATTAAACCAGTTTTCAATAAAATTAAAATCCGTTCCGGTTGCTACCCAATACTGCATATTGATCATTTGAAGCGAGTTGGTTTCTGAAGACATATCTAAAGGATGTGAATTTAAATAATTAGTAATCGAAGCTTGGCTTACTTCCGTTTGCGCATTTAACTGAGTAAGTGATTGAAAAGCGCCGGCAACTCCGTTAGCGTAATGTTGCTGGGCCGACCCGTTTATATTCCATCCCCTTGCGCTTGCCTCTGCCAGTAAAAGTTCTGTTTCTGCATAGGTCAGCACAAAAATTGGACCTCCAAGGTTCAGGTAAACGCTTGTTCTGGGGCGAGAATAATTTCCAAGTGGTGCGAAATCAGCGCCTGAGCCTGTACCGCCGGGATAAGCGGGCGAATTACTGATGTCTGTTGAACCGCCAAGCAGATCATAGCCATTTGGCAATCCTTTTTGCAGAGATGAATCCGAATTGCCTGCAACGTTTTCATTACCATTATTTGAAAGGCCCGCAGGAGGGATCTCGCCAATAACGCTTAATCGCGGGTCATTATTTAGCCGTAAATAATCAATCAATGTTTTACTCCATCTCACCTGTTCATAATCGGTAAGTGTTCTTAGAGCGATCGAGGAGCCATTCTGGCTGCTTGCGTTAGATCCATCTGTCTGCACGATCGCATTATCGCTTATATCGGCAAACGTACCACCTGCGGATGCCGTTTGTGCCCATTTCTGAGCTGCGGCCGGGTCAACTTTTGTAAGGCGCATGGCTATTCTTAACATTAATGAGTAACCAAATTTTTTCCATTTGCTGATATCACCATTATAGAAAAGGTCCGCGGTAGGTTTGGGCTTATTCACATCAAGTTTGGAAATCGCGTTATTCAAATCAGATAGCATGGCGTTATAAATGTCCTGCTGGTGATCATAAACCGGATATTTTATTCCTTGTTCCGCCATGTCAGCCTGTGAGTAGGGGCAATCGCCATACATATCGGTAATTCTTTGTAGGATCAGCACAAACATAATATTGCCAATATTAATGAGATTGGAATAGCTTGCTGAATCCCTTTGAATACAAAGCTGCTGCATTTGCCTGATGTCGCCTGCTTCGGTATAACCCTGGCTGAATATAGCACCCTGGTAATCGGTAAAATTGCCTTCATTTATGTATTTATCCCCATTGTTATAATAAAAATAGGTAGAAGCCAGCACCTGCATCATCGTACTTTCATATACTAATTGGTAGTAACCTGTATTAGCATAATTTAACTGAGCAGTTGAAAGCAGATCGTTAGGATCAAAATTAGTGGCGGTTGACTTTGTAGGATCTGTATTGATATTGTTTAACTGTGCTTTGGTACAGCCCGTTAAAAAAACAAGTCCGATAAGTGAGATAAAAAGAATTATTCGCATGCTTTACCTGAATTTAAAATTAAAATTTAACCCGATCGTTCTTGTTCCCGGTAACGATTCACCTTCTATTCCCGCATAAGCCAAAGTTGGAGCGAATTCTGATTCGGGATCGATATTCTTAGTGTATTTTAGAATAGTAAACAAGTTTCGGCCAACAAGGCTAACAGATACCGCTTGGAATAAACTATGTAAAGACTGCGCAGGAAATTCGTATCCAAAAACAAGCTGCCTAAATTTAATAAAGCTGCCGTTTAAAACAGATAACGCAGAAATATTTGTAGCTAAGTCGGGATAGTAGGTGTAAGCCGGTACATTGATCGTATTACGCTGGCCATTATCATTTACCCCATTAGCAACAATACCTGTTTCGCGTCCGGGTAAAGTTGCTTTGTTTAATCCATAAACGTAGGAGTAATCTTCTGTAGCCGAAAGTATCTTATTACCGAACTTATAATCGATTAAAAAAGACAGGTTAAACCTTTTATATTGGAATGAATTGGTAAAACCGCCGTACGACGTTGGCAACGTGCCGCCCATTGCTTCTAGATTTCCTCGTTCGGGTATGCCGTCGCTTCCTATAACTATTTGCCCTGCCGCATTTCTTTTGTAATCGTAAGCCATTATTTGCGTGATGGATTTGCCTACAACCAAGGCTGTATTTGCATTTAACGGCCGATAAGTACCGGTTAGCAGATACTGACTTGAACCATCGATCGATAACAGTACATTATGAACCTGGCTGAAGTTAATGCTTGTCTTCCAGTAAAATGAAGCTGTTTTTATGAGTGTCCCGGTTAGCAATAACTCAATGCCTGTATTCTTAGTTTTACCCACATTAACGTAGGCAGATGTAAACCCGGTTGCAACCGACTGTTGGGCATTCGCTATTTCGTTATGGGTAATCCGGTTGAAATAAGTGGCATCTACACCCAAACGGTTCTGGAAGAAATTTAGGTTAACACCAGTCTCAAATTCGTTAAGTGTGAACGGTTTCAGGTTGTAATTGGGTAGTTCTGCAGAAAAACTGCCTAAAGGAATACCATTTACCGTGTTATTGGATGTGAAATACAATTGTGTAGTATACGGTTGCGAGGGCTCCCCACTTGTTTTGGCATAGCTAATCCTGAATTTTCCTGAATTCAGTTGCGGCAGGTGCAAAAGATCTGAAAATAAAAAACTGGCCGAAATACCCGGAACAAAAATCCCCCTGTTATCGGCAGGTAATGTTGAAAAAACGTCATACCTGCCGGTAGCAGTTATGTCCAGCAGATGCAAAAAATCAACATCTGCCGAATAATAAGCAGACTCCGTTACAATTTCCGATACGTCATAATTTGTAGCTATACTTACCAGGTTTGCAGGAGTATATAAATAAGGGGTTATAAATTGAGAGCCGCTAATCTCTGTCAGGTTATATTGCCGTTTACGGAAATTACCTCCGGCCGAAAAATCAAAATCGAGGTTTGATGCCAGTTCTTTTTCAGCGACAAAGAGCAGGTCAGTGTTCAGTTCAGCTGTTTGTGATTTACTCAATCCATTCAGTCCACCCTGTTCATTCACGGTGAACGCTGTTCCCGTAGGCAAAACGTTTAATAATCCATCATTACTAATATCGTATCCAACCCTGCCCTGGAGGTACATATGGTCAGAGAATTTGTACTTTAAAATTCCGGCGGTTATAAAGCGGTTCCGTGTAGAATTATCTACCTGTTTAGATACAGCAAAGTACGGATTGGTAATATATACATTGCTGTTCCACTGTGATTCATTACCGTTTGATGGATTGTAACCAGGCTTAAGGCTAGCCTGATTTGCACTTGTCGCCAATAATTCAATACCATAATTAGGATTCATTGGGCCGTCACTTAAGTACGACCTGTTTTTATCAAACTCATAAATATAATTGCCATTAAAACTGAATTCCAGTCGGTCGGTAATGTCGTAGGAGGTGTTTAGGTTGAAGGTTTTTCTATTCAGCCCGCTATTAGGGACGATCGACTCATCCTGAAGATCAGAAGCAGATGCCCGGAAAGTAGCTTTGGAACTACCACCACTTACTTCAATGGTATTGGTAAGCGATGGCGCTATCCGGTAAAACTGGTCAATGTTATTTTTAACAGCTGAATACGGGTATAAATTACCATCAAATTGAATCGTTGGTTTTCCGTCCAGCTTTTGCCCCCAGCTCAGCAATCCGGATGCTATTGCACTCGCTACATCCGTAGGCCTTTGGTTTTGCGAGCCTTGGCCATATACATACTGAAAATCGGTATTATTTACAGCCTGGCTATAGGCAAGATTAAGGTTATATTCGATTAATGTTTTTGAATTCTTTTTTCCGGTTTTCGTTGTAATCAGTATTACGCCATTTGCCGCCCTTGCGCCATACAATGCCGAGGCAGCAGATCCTTTTAAAACGGTAATACTTTCTATATCATCCGGATTTATATTGCTGAATCCGTCACCGTAATCCGCTCCTCCATATTCATTTGCCGCGCCGCGCTGGGTATTGTCTATTGGTATACCATCCAATATGAGCAAAGGGGAGCCGGCACTCATGCTGGCAGCACCCCTAAGCAGTAACCTTGACGATGATGCCGGCCCACCGTTAACGCCGCTAACATTTAATCCAGCCACCTGCCCCTCAAGCGACATAGCCACGTTCGACTCCCGGGCCTCGGTCAGGTCTATTCCCTGTATGGTTGAAACGGAGTAGCCTACTTTTCTGTCCGCTTTCTTTATATTTAGGGCAGTTACCACTACCTCATCAAGGTTATTAGCAGCAGGTAGCATAACTATCTTTAAGGCTTCCCCGGTAATGCGTGCCTTTACTTCTTGGGTGATGAATCCAATGCCGGATATTTTAAGGCTACTATCCTTAATAGCGTTAATAGTAAACTTCCCATTCTCATCTGTTTCTGTTCCATAAGGATTATTTGTTATCCTGACAGACAGCTTGTTGAGCGGATTGCCATTTTCATCTGTTACAAATCCGGTAATCGGTAATCTTTGAGCCGTATCTCTTTGAGCACCGATCGCTATTAAATTATCTGAAACTACATGGAAGGAATAGCCTGTTCCCATCAAAATATTATGTAGAAGAGTCAGCGCTTCCTGGTTTTTTATATGCAGCTTGATGGGCCATCCGGGCAATTGATCGGGGCGATATATAAAATGGTAGATCGTTTGACTTTTAATATCATTTATTACATCTTCAAAGGTTGCATGCCGCAAATTGAGTGTAACTTTTGTTTGGCAGTACCCTTGTTTTGAGCTCCAAAAAATGAGAACCAATAATAGTAACCTGATTAATTTCATGAATTAACCTGTAAAACATTTTGCATATCAGCCCTAATCCTGATTGGTCTATACAGGACATTTTTGAAAAAGAACAAATAATTGGCTAAAAAATATAAATGTTATTACCCGAGATTTTGTAATTGAATCGGGTAACTATCTGTAACGATAGTAAAATCTGGTTTATATCTTCTTTTTCAAACTCACCGGTAAATTTAATGGATTTTAGCAAATCATTCTTGAAAATTATGTTATTTCCATATTTTCTTTCCAGGCTATTGGCAAGTTGCTCAAAGGGTTCGTTTTTAAATACGAGCTTATTATTCATCCAGGCTGTTTCGATATTTAACGTATTCGAATCATCAAAATAAGTTTCCTTGGTTAAAGAATAAGATGTATGCTGAATAAGTAGCTTGTCTGTTGGCTTTAGTATAACTTTTATAGTAGGATTATCTTTTAATGTAGCCTGGATGCTTCCTCTAAAAAGAGTTGCTTCGAATTGCGGGTCATTTTTATAGCTCTTAATATCAAATGCAGTCCCCAATACCTGTATATCTGATTGGTTTGTATGCACAATAAACGGGTGACTATGATCTTTAGCCACATCAAAAAAAGCTTCACCGTTTAAAAAAACTTCTCTTGTTTTACCAGTGAAGTTTTTGGGATAGGTTAGGGTCGACAAAGTATTCAAAGTAACCAAAGTACCATCAGCTAGCCTGATTTTAGCGATTGAGCCATTATTTGTTTTCAGCTCGGTTAAGCGCGCAGAGACGGGATGTCCCGGGGAATATATTCTGAAAAAATAGAAACAGGCAGATAGCGCAATAATCGCGATAGCGGCTGCGGCAATGTTGCGCAACCATAGCCGGCTATTTTTTGGACTGTGTATTTCAATTACGCTGACTGTATTTTCGTCGATGTCAGTAATTCCTGCACGCTGTTTGATTTTTTCAAGAATGCCGACCATGTTATCATAAGGCTCGTCATCCTGCATCCAGTAAGATCTTATCAATTCATATTCCTTTTGAAAAGAGGTATTTCCCGCAATAAGCCGGTTAAACTCAGCAAGCTCATCAGGAGTAATATCTCCGGATAATTTTTTTGCAAGTAGTTCAGTAAATCTCTCTTCTTCCATTAGTGTATTTTGTACAATATGATAATCTCTTTTTAATAAAAGATGCCTACAAGTTGATTAAATAATTTATCGAATAAAAAAACAAGATTAAAATGCTCAGGATTTTACCCTTTATCCCAAAGTTATGGTCATTTTCCGGCAATGATTTCAAAGCCCGTCTTAGTTTATCTATTGCCCTGAAAAGCTGCGTTTGAACCGTTCTTGGCGAAATCTCCAGTATCTGGGCAACCTCTTTGTACTTTAAACCGTTTTCTTTAATTAGCCGGAAGACCATGCGCGCCTGCATAGGCAAGGTTTCTATGGCACTATCGAGGCGGTGATGTAACTCTTTTATTTCCAGCTTTTTGGATGGATCAGCCAAATCAACCAAATGAAACTGATGATCCTCTAATTCAACCAGGTGTATATTGGAATATTTTTTATGATATTTTAACGATTGATTTTTAACAGCGATAAACAAATAGCTTTCCGGATATTCAATATGACCCAAGCTATTCCTGTTACTCCAGCATTTAACAAAAACCTCTGATACAATTTCCTCAGCCGCTTCCCGCTGATGAACATAATAGATACTGAATTTAATCAGTTTGCCGAATAACGTATAATAAAGCTGCTCAAAAGCTTTAACATCATCCGTTAAACAGATTTTTTTCCAGAGTTCCAGTAAATCAGGTTTCAATCTCTTCTATGGCTTAATAATCAGATGAAAGTAAACGCAATGTACTAATTCTGATTATAATAGAATAATTTAAGTGCTAGTCCGGTGCCTTGTTGACATCTTTATGATAAAATAAATGATGGCGTTTCCCCCTATAATCCTTAGGGCGCAGCCTGTTTCAATTTAACAAATGCAGCGGTTATAAAAAATATAAAAAATCCTGTAGGCAATTCTTTAACAAAAAGGGATATAACCTTAGTAACGGATAGTAAGCGCGCTAAAAACAATTAATGGCCGCATTTATTCGGCTACAAGCTCTGAAACCAATTTATTAACAGTTTAATTAATCTAGACATGAGTATGAAAAAAAGCTTACTTACATGCTTGATTGTTTGTAGTTCCGCGGGGGCTTTTGCTGCCGGGAGTACAATTACATCAGGAAGCACAATCAATCACCATTTACCGAACCCCGCCAAATTAACCGGGCGTTTGTATGCTGATGAAACAATCACGGGAACCGTACGTGATAGTACAGGAACAACGCTCGCGGGCGTTTCAGTCGTAATCAAAGGGAGCACCAAAGGCACGCAAACCGATGTGAATGGAAAATTTTCTTTATCAGCCAATCCAGGCGATATACTTGTTTTCAGCTATGTGGGTTATAATACCAGGCAAGTTGTTGTTGGAACAGAAAAGAATATAATTGTAACGCTTGGAGCTAATTCAGGCCAGCTTGACCAGGTTGTGGTAACAGCTTTGGGTATCAAAAGGTCACAAAAATCGTTGACTTATTCTGCACAGCAAATTGGCGGGAATGAGCTGAACGATGTAAAGACCGACAACCTAATGAATTCGCTGAATGGCAAAGTTGCCGGTGTGGACATTTCACCGAGCGCCTCCGGTGTTGGCGGCTCAGCAAAAGTGCTGTTACGCGGTTCACGTTCCTTTGCCGGCAGCAACCAGCCTTTGTATGTAATTGATGGTGTGCCTATGGCCGCTCCTACTAATTATAGTGGAACATCAATAGCTAACGCGGGGCAGCCAAATAGTAATTACGGAGGTGCCCCGGATGGTGGCGACGGTATATCAAATCTTAACCCTGATGATATAGAAAGCATGACCGTGCTGGAAGGTGCTTCGGCATCAGCTTTATATGGCAGCCAGGCAGCTAATGGAGTTATATTAATTACAACTAAGAAAGGTAAGGCTGGTAAAACATCGATACACTACACATCCAGTTTCCAGGCTTCAAACGCAGTTGCTGAACCAAAGTTTCAAAATCAGTACGGCCAAAGTTCATCAAGTGCGGGAAATTCACCATTTAGCTGGGGTACGGCCATATCGGGCTCCCAAAATAATCTGAAAGATTTTTTCCAGACTGGTACTAACTGGACAAACGCTATTGATCTTAGTTCAGGTAACGAAATGGCACAAACTTACTTTTCATATGCCAATACAACCGCCAACGGTATTGAACCCGGCAATAAGCTGAGAAGGAACAACTTTAACCTGCGCGAAACGGGTCATTTTTTAAACAATAGGCTTACCATTGACGGGAGTGTTAATTATATAGACCAGGATGTGAAAAACACTCCATTGTCGGGCTTATATGTTAACCCTCTTGTAGGTCTGTACCTTTTTCCTCGCGGATTAAACATCACGCCCTATAAAAACCAGTATCTGCTAGCCGACCAGGTGGGTGCGGCCCGTCAAAACTGGTTTTTAAAGTCGGATGACAGCCAGCAACAAAATCCATGGTGGGTAACCAACGAAAACCCCAATAACTTACAGCGTGGGCGCATTATATTTAACGGAAGCGCGAAATATGATGTTACCAGCTGGTTTAATATACAAGTAAGGGGAAGCTTAGACCGTACCAATGACAGTTATACCCAGGACCTGTATTCAGGCACTATCGCAACGTTTAATAGCAACGGCAATGGTAATTATTCGTATAGCAACCAGCTTACTGAACAAAAGTATGCTGACGCTATCGCGAATTTCACCCCTTCTAAATTTGGTAAATTTAAATTTGATGGCTTAGTTGGAGCGGCTATAAATGATACGCAGGTTAATGGCCTTGGCGCAAACGGTGATTTGTCTTTGACCGATCTATTTGATCCGTATAATATTGTAAGTGGCCATGTTGCCCCTATGGGTTTTGGCTATCATACGCAAATTCAATCCATTTTCGAAGCTGCAAACCTTTCCTATAACGATTGGTTGTACCTGGCGCTAACAAACCGTACCGACTGGAATTCGACACTGGCTTTCACCAACAAAGATTATTATACTTATCCGTCAGTAGGCTTAAGTGCTATTTTATCGCAAGCGCTTTCATTACCACAGGCAATTTCATATGCAAAAGTACGTGGAAGCTACGCTGATGTTGGAAATGGGGTGTCTCCGTATGTATCAAACACACAAAATACAGAAACAGCAGGAGGGTCGCTGTTATTCAATTTCGCCGAACCTTTTCACACCCTAAAACCTGAAACTACCCACTCTTATGAGTTTGGTACCGACTGGAAATTCATCAATAACCGTATCAACTTCAGTTTTACTTATTATAATACACGTACTTATAATCAATTATTTACTGTAACACCACCATCGTCAACGTTAATATCCTCGGCTTACGTTAATGCGGGTGAAATACAGAATAAAGGTTTTGAGGTTACGTTGGGCGCTGATATCGTGCGCAGCAAAGCATTCACCTGGAATACTTCATTCAATGCTTCTGCCAATAATAATAAAATAATAGAAGTTGACCCGGCAGACGGATTGAATCAAGCCGTATTAACCAATACAGCCGGAGGGAGCTTTGGTTACGAATCCATAATTACTAAAGGCGGCTCATTTGGTGATATATACGGAAATACTATTGTCCGCAATTCATCAGGACAGATAGTGCTTTCAGGCGCAGGTACCAGTACCAGTCCTTATTTACCGCAAAGAAGTTCCACCTTGAATTATATAGGCAACCCTAATCCTAAATTTCTGTTAGGATGGGATAACAATTTTAATTTCGGGAATATTACCCTGGAATTCCTTGTTGATGGAAAATTTGGTGGCCAGGTGCTTTCTTTAACGCAGGCCATGATGGATAGCTATGGGGTTTCACAAGCTTCGGGCAATGCACGCGCGGCAGGCGGTGTTACAATTAACGGCGTAAACGCCGCAGGTACCGCGGTAACTTCAGTCAACCCACAAACATGGTACCAGGCTATTGGTGGGCGTAATGCAATAGCAGACCAGTATGTATATAGTGCAACAGTTGTACGCTTGCGCCAAGCAGCTTTAGGTTATAATTGGCCAATTCAAAACAGTGCAATTAAAGATGTTAAGCTTTCACTGATTGGCAGGAACCTGATTTATTTCTATAAGAAAGCGCCATTTGATCCCGAAATAGCCAGTTCAACTGGTAATGGGCTTTCCGGTGTAGACCTGTTTAATCAACCCGCTACCCGTAACATAGGCTTAGACCTGAACGTAGCTTTTTAATACGACCATTAAAACAGTACAAAATGAAAAGAGATAATAATAACAAAAAATATATTACCCAAAACAAGCTAAAGTTTGTTTTGAGTACCGTCATGGTTTTAGCCCTGTCGGCATGTACCAAAAATTTTGAAAAATACAATACCAATCCCAACAACTTAACAGGGGCGCAAAGTTTAGTGTCTACACCAACGGCATTTGGCCCATTGGAGCAGGCGATTTTCGCAGATTACCAGCGCGCGCAAAATTTAAGTGCCGATGGGTATAGTGGTTATTTGCAGCCTGGTATATCATTTAGTGGTGATCAGAATAATTTAACCTATGCCATGGTTGACGGATGGAACCAAACTGGTTTTACCGATCAGTACAACCAGGTTATGGCAACTGTACATGCAATGGGTACAACAACCCCTATAAAAACAGCACACCCCGAAGCCTGGGCTGTGGCGTTGATAATTCAGGTTGAGGCTATGGATAGAGTAACCGACAGGTTTGGACCTATACCGTATACGCAAGTAGCTACATCGTTAACCACTGCACCGTATGACGATCAACAAACGGTTTATACTACATTTTTTAAACAACTTGATACAGCTGTAACCAATCTGAAGGCTTATATCGCTGCTCCAGGGACTGTCAATTATTTAGGCGCCAATGATTATATATATGCGGGAAATTATGCACAATGGTTAAAATTGGCCAATTCCCTGCGTTTGCGCCTGGCTATGCGTATTGTGAAGATTGACCCGGCAACGGCAGAAACTCAAGCAAAAGAAGCGCTGACCGATTCAGGGGGCTTGCTAACTGTACCGTCAGACGATGCTGCTGTAGCGCAAACAGGCGGCAGGGAAAACGATCTGTATCAATTATCGCATGACTGGAACAATACCAACATGGATGCTGCTATCGAATCATTCATGGTTGGGTATAATGATCCGCGCTTTTCAATCTATTTTCAACCTGCCCAAGCAGGCGCTGGTACAACATATGCTGGCCAATTCTTAGGTATCCGTACAGGTACGGTTATCGGGGCCAACCAGGGTACTTACGAGTATTTTGCCAACTTGAACACTACTCAGACTTTCCAATTCACTACACCGCAATTAATCATGACCGCGGCCGAAGTTTGGTTCCTGAGGGCAGAGGCCGCCTTGCGTGGATGGTCTGCCGAAAGTGTGCAAACTGATTATGAAACCGGTATCACCACTTCTATGACGCAATGGGGTGCTACAGCGGGTAATTACCTAAACGATGCTACCAGCACCGAAGCTAATTTTACCGATCCTCTTAATTCGGCCAATAATGTTGCCGCAGTGTCAACCGTCACCATTAAATGGGATAATACTGCTACGCAGGAACAACAATTGGAACGTATTATTACCCAAAAATGGCTTGCTATATTCCCTGACGGGCAGGAAGCATGGGCAGATTTCCGCCGTACGGGTTATCCGAAACTGTTCACCGTCGCCAACAATTTCAGCGGCGGCCTTATCAATACGCAAACACAGGTTCGTCGCTTGCCTTACCCTTCTACCGAAGCAACAAGCAATAAAGCTGCGTTAGCTCATGGTATTGCACTTTTAGGCGGCCCCGATAACGGTGGTACCCGTTTATGGTGGGACGTTAATAAGGCAAATTTTTAATACAATTCTGATCCTGCATACTACCACAATTGAGTTTTGATTAGTGTTAATGAGAGCGCTCTGGTGTAAAACCCGGAGCGCTTATTTCAGCCAATCTTGCTCATTAATCAATAATAAATACCTACGTGAAACAAAAGATCATACTATCCCTCATTTTTATATCACTATTTAAAATAAATACTCAAGCTCAGCATAAATTAATATCCTATGTCGATCCTTTTATTGGCACTGGTGGTCATGGGCATACTTTTCCGGGCGCTACTGTGCCATTTGGGATGATTCAATTGAGCCCCGATAACGGGCATGGAGGCTGGGATTGGTGCGGTGGCTATTATTATGGCGACTCAGTGATCGCCGGGTTCAGCCATATGCACTTAAGCGGTACCGGGATAGGCGATTGGTGTGACATATCAGTCATGCCTGAAAATAAACTAATTACAGATACAGCAGACCATGGGCGAACTACTTTTAGTCATGCAAATGAACAGGCAAGTCCGGGATATTATCGTGTAAAGATGGATAACGGCATCGAAGCGAAATTGTCGGCTACCGAGCATTGTGGCTTCCATGATTATGCCTATCCTACAGGTGTTTCACCTGTCATCAAGCTAGACCTTGGTTACCATCAAAACTGGGATAAACCAACAGGCACCTATATTAAACGACTTAATGATTCAACGCTTATCGGCTACCGTTACTCAACCGGGTGGGCGCAGGTACAACGCGTATATTTTGCGCTGCGATCCTCTAAACCTTTTAACAAACTATACCTTACTGCAAATGGCTTACCGATGTTGGGTAATGAGGCAAAGGCTGAAGGAGTTGTTGGACAGTTAGTATTCAATACAGAAAAATATAATCACGTAAAACTTAAGATCGCACTTTCAACAGTAAAT
Organism: Mucilaginibacter tundrae; assembly: GCF_013408825.1. GTDB lineage: Bacteria > Bacteroidota > Bacteroidia > Sphingobacteriales > Sphingobacteriaceae > Mucilaginibacter. The sequence goes on along the minus strand of NZ_JACCBZ010000001.1, from coordinate 348,489 downwards.
GAAGACAAAGCTCTTATTGCATTAAATGAGATCAAGGGTTGGGATTTTAATACTGTTAAAGTTAATGCAGAAAATAAATGGGAACATGAGCTCTCTAAAATGCAAATTAAAACTAATAACATTCATTTAAAACGTGTTTTTTATACCGGGCTCTATCATACCTGCATTGCACCATCGCTATATTCAGATGCTGATGGGACTTACCAAAATGCAAAAGGGGAAATTCATCAAATGCCTGCGGGACAGCAGCGCTATACCGCTTATTCCTTATGGGATACCTTTCGCGCATTGGATCCGCTTTATACAGTTATTCAAACAGAACGGTATACAGGCATCGTCAATTCCATGCTTGCATTTTACAAAGAGAACGGTTTGCTACCGGTATGGGATCTGAGTACCAATGAAACGAATTGCATGACAGGATACCACGCGGTGCCGGTATTGGCTGATGCTGTACTCAAAGGAATAAAAGGAGTTGATATTAATCTTGCTTACCAGGCTATGAAGGCAAGCGCGATGGAAAATATAAGGGGTTGTAATTATTACCGGCAGTATGGTTATGTACCGCAGGATAAATATGGAGCAAGCGTAACCAACACACTTGAATATGCCTATGACGACTGGTGTATAGCGCAAGTTGCCAAGAAAATAGGAAGCAAAAACGATTATAAGTATTTCATGAAACGCTCAGCCAGCTGGAAAGAAGTATTTGACCCAAGTATCGGGTTTATGCGCGCTAAAAACAGTAATGGAACGTGGGTAACACCATTTGATCCTTTTTATTCAGAACATGATCCGGATAAGGCCATGTTTATGGAAGGCGATGCCTGGCAGTATTCTTTTTTTGTTCCGCAGGATGTTGACGGGCTTATTGCGCATTATGGTGGTAAACAACGCTTTGTAAGGAGGCTGGATTCGCTTTTCTCGGTTACCTCTGTTATGCATGGCGAGGATCAATCGCCGGATATCAGCGGGATGATAGGACAATATGCACATGGCAATGAGCCAAGTCATCATGTGGCCTATTTGTATGATTATGCTGGAACGCCATGGAAAACCCAATCCAGGGTAAGAATGATCATCGATTCTTTATACCATGATCAACCTGATGGTTATGCCGGTAATGAAGATTGCGGACAAATGAGCGCGTGGGCAATATGGAGTATTGCCGGCCTGTATCCGGTAAATCCGGCCAGCGGACGATATATGTTTGGAAGCCCCGCTGCCGATGAAATTACCATAAGAACGGCTAATGGAAAGTTTACTGTAAAGGCGAAAAATAACAGCGCCGAAAATGTATATATCCAGGCAGTGACCTTAAACGGTAAGCCATATACTAAAGATTATGTAACCCATATAGATCTGCTGAACGGAGGCGTGCTGGAATTTATGATGGGGCCTAAACCTAAATTATAATCACTGAAGATAATTAACCGAATACCTAACCAATCACAATGCCTATGAAGAAACAAGAAATGAAAAGAACCAGCCTTATTATGTTTAAAAATTACCAATTACTTAAACCAAAAATTATGAAAACATTTAATTTAAAAAATGCTGCAACTGGAATAGTTATAGCAGCCGTTGCTTTTTTGTCATCATGTGATAAAAAATCAAGTTCAAACCCTATACCGGAAAGTTTAAAAGTTTCTTCTACTGCTTCTTCATCGGCCTTTGCTATCGGTGTGAGCGGCCCAAAGAGTGTTTGTTACATGGAGGTAAATAACTATGATTTCAGGGATGTGGGTAAGTATACCCTGTCTACCGGGCAACAATTATTCGATATTGGGATTATTTTTGCTGCTAATATCAATCTTAATCCTTCAACCGGTAAAGCAGTATTATATTACAATACACAAGTTACTAATGTATTAAGTAATGCATCAACCTATATCCAGCCGGTTCAGGCAAAAGGGATCAAAGTATTGTTATCCATTTTGGGGAATCATGAAGGAGTGGGCATATGTAACTTTCAAAGTCAGGCGGATGCACAAGCTTTCGCGCAGCAGTTAAGTAATGCAGTTACGACTTATGGGCTGGATGGTATCGATTTCGATGATGAATATGCCGATTATCCAACCAGTGGCAGCGGTCAGGTAAACTCATCATCATTTGTTTATTTGGTTACCGCTCTTCGTCAATTGATGCCAAATAAGATCATTTCTTTTTATGATTATGGACCAGCCGCATCGTATTTATCATATAACGGTGTAACTGTAGGCTCAAAAATAAATTATAGCTGGAATGCCATTTATGGTACTTATTCAGTACCAAATGTTCCTGGTTTGGCAAAAAGCGCCCTGGCACCTGCCGCTATTGATGTACAAAATACATCTTCTTCCACAGCTGCTTCTTTGGCTACCCAAACGGTGAATAATGGCTATGGAGTTTATCTGTATTATAATTTATCCGATGCCGACTCTCACACGTATTTGTCCAGCGTATCAAATAAATTGTACGGCAAAAGCACGGTGTTTACTAATTAAAGATAACATGATCAGCTGTTAAACTAATAATTTCCTAATCGTGTAGGCAATTTTTCTAGCTGGAAGATTATTTATTATACTAAATCATTGAATTAGTTTAGTGAAAGGTGTTGTTACCTACAGCCCCCCTTCCGGGAAGGGGGGCTTTTATATTAATTACTCTTTTTTAGTTATAACTGGGCATACTCTATAAAATGGGCAGCTAGCCTCAGAATATACGTTTCTCTTATGTTAACTTATCTTACTTCATAAAAGTTCTTAAAACAACTCATAATTACTGAGTGATTAGGTGGCGGTATTATCGGACTATGTAGATACAGGAAAGGAGCAGGACTCGAACCTACGTCCTTCGGGTTATGAGCCTTGAATTTAATTCAAATCTTTAATACAGCTCTAATAATTAAAGGGTTTAACTTTGCTTCCTCCGCACTTCCCAAAAAATCATCAAACCCCATTAATTCTATCAATTATATTTTTTGCATTTATAATTACCTCTACATCAGTAATAAATGTCGACCGATTGCGCCTCCCCGCTACAAGGCAACACTTAGGTGTTGCCTTTTTGTTTAGTACATTTCTCACCCGTACCGTGCCATGAACAGTTGTACACTTGGTACAAAAAACCAACAAAAAACGCCCAAAAACTACTCGAAAAGGCGGTTTTTAAATGCATTTTATAGCTCAAAAACGTCCGCTTTAGTCTCAAAACAGGGCAAAAAACGTCATTTTCACCTGTTTTTTACTAAAAAATATCTGTTTTTTGATGAAAAAGCAAATACAGCAGGAAATACGGCAATGACTAAATTTATTTTGAGTGAGCGGGCCTCGGTAATGCCTTAAATGGTTTGGGCGTTTCCCGCCGGTAGAAGCGGGCCTGGCTTTTCGCTAATACTACACAGGCGTTAGCCATAGGCCGGTATCCGCTGCAATCCATAACGCGGGAGGCTCTGAGTAGTCGAAATGTTTTATCTTAATAGACACACGCGGTACGCGTGAGCCAGCAAAAGAAGTCAGAGATCTTTTAGTTCCCCCAGGGTCTCTCGAAGAGTACCCTGCGTCCAATCCAACTGCTCTGTATACCATAGAGATTGCTTCGTTTCTTACAGCAACAACCCACTTCATTTAAGAGTTATCATCGCGCACCCTACTTTAGAATAATAACTGGTTGCCAGGAGCAACTTCATAGGCATCCCTACCCTGTTCAAATATCCTTGAGGTAAATAAACCTTCGGTGGTGACGGTTTCACCTTGTACCCTGATCCAGCTGCCTTCCCGTAATCCAATTACCGGTATGGCATGCTGTGTATGAAATTCATTAATTCGCGTTTCCCTTGTTTCGCCATTATGCTTCGAATCAGGATCGGGATCAAGATAATGCGGGTTGAGGTTAAACGGAACAAGCCCCATAGTGTTTAAGCTTGGCGGCAAAACAATGGGCATATCATTGGTAGTATGCATGGTTAATCCGCCTATATTGCTACCCGCACTTGTACCGAGGTACGGCGCGCCTTTTTCCACAGTCTCCTTCAATACATTCATCAAATCCAGTTCATGCAAGGTTTTTACCAATAGAAATGTATTACCACCTCCGGTAAAAAATCCTTTTGCTTTGAGAACAGCAGCCGCGGAGTCTTCGAATGTATGAAGCCCGGTTACGCGAATATCCCAAACAGAAAAAGCGCCCGCAACCTTTTTAGTATAATCATCATGCGAGATGCCACCCGGGCGCGCAAACGGAATAAAAATAATTTCGTCAACTCCACTGAACAGATTGGCTATAGATGGCTTAAGATAAGCCAGGTAGTCCTCACCAGACATGGCAGAGGTGCTGGCAAGCAGGATGTTTTTCATGTGCCAAATTTATTAAATTTAGAATCACGGTTTTATTGCAGATGAGCCTGATAGTAAAATATGCTTTTTTAGTTCTCTACGACTCTGTCAACCAGAGAGATTGCTTCGTTAACAGTCTCTCTCGAAACGACACATTGCCAGTCACACAGTTTATTATACTCTAGCTTATCAAGTTTAAATAATTAAAGCAATATTTGTATTAATTATCAGTTAACTTCCCGCGTAAGCCGCAATGGCTTTTAATTTATGCCAAAATCAACGTTTGCTACACACTGTTATTCTGTTTTAAAAAATACAAGCGGTCTATGGTTAGGCTAATAGGCAGTCCATCCATTTTCTCTTTAGAAAGCAGGATATTTCACTCTATTAGCATAGGTTTAATTACCCTTGGCATTATCTATGTCCCTTACAACTTTTTCGCCGGGCTTTATATTGCCTCTTTATCAAGCTTTCTTGTAGCCGTATTCTTCTTTTACCAATATTATAATTCCCGCTTTCGGGCTAAGGCGCACAGTAATTTTTTATTTGGCTTAACTGGCATCTTCATTTTTTCAGTAAATTATTTTGCAAATTCTGGCATTAACGGCTCTACCGATTTAATTTGGCCTGCCTATCTATTGCTGTTATTTGCCATTTCGCCATACCGTCAGCATATGATGTGGCTAATAACCTATATATTATACTTCTTGATACTTCACCTGGTAGCTTATTATTATCCTTTTTTAGTAAAACATCCTTTTAGCGCGGGCAGGGGCGAACTAATAGATAGAGTTACCGCATTCCCTATACCGGTAATAGCAATATATATTATCATTAAGTTCATTAGGAAAAGTTATGACAAAGAAAAAAACAGCGTTGAAGAAAAGGCTGAAGCTATTGAAGCGCGAAACCAACTAATATTATTGCAAAAAGACCAGCTCGAAAAAAGCAATGCCGAAAAAAACAAGCTGATGTCTATTATATCGCATGACCTGCGTACTCCGCTCATCAATATACAAAATTACCTGGAATTGCTGAATGAAGATGAACTGGATAGCCTGCAACGCCCGGCATTAGAAAGGGATTTGCTTACCGCCACCAACAGCACAATGGATATGTTATCCAATCTGCTGCAGTGGTCTAAATCTCAAATGCAGGGGCCTAGCGTTAACTTATTACCATTAGACCTGCTTTCAACCCTGAAAAGCACATTGGAATTGGGGAAAATACAAGCCGAAAAAAAAGCCATAATCTTCAGCTATCACATCGGGCCTAACATAAATGTTATTGCCGATGCGGATATGCTGCAATTAGTTGTGCGAAATCTTATTAGCAATGCTGTTAAATTTACGCCACAAGCTGGTATCATTAATATAGACGCCCGGTTGGAGGGGCACGAATGCAGAATAACCGTTAAGGATAGCGGAAAAGGTATTGAACAACATGTACAGGAAAAAATATTTTCAATTAATACCGAACCTGACTATGGCACCAATAACGAAAGAGGTACGGGTTTGGGGCTGCTCTTATGTAAAGAATTTATTGATCGGCAGAACGGGAGGATAGAATTTACCAGCGTTGTTGGGAAGGGTTCAGCCTTTTCTATTTTTATACCATTAGTTTAACAAAGATTCCAATTGTGACAATCTCAAATTAGATTGATTATCTTTGAACTAATGATTAAGCGCCTGATCACTTTAGGGATGGCCTTCTACTTTTTGGTTGGAGGCATGGTTTTACCGCTAGGCGATTTTTCCTTAATGCGCGATATCCCCGGTATGTACCATAACTATAAAAAAATAGTTACCGACGACGATGCCGGAGTGGTTGATTTTATCGGCGATTATTTACTTCACGGAAAAGAAATATTTGACCACAACAGTCACGACAAACCGCAAACAGCCACAAACAGTGTACAATTTCAGCATCCGGTTAATCCTTTAATGGTTGTTTTGTTTCATATGTGTTTTAATGCTATTAATGCGTCGCAGTCCTTACAAAAACAAACTACTTGTTTTAAAGCAGCTGCTACCACCGGTTTCAAAAATTCTCTTTTTAGGCCACCGCTTGCCTAATCCCTTCAATTCTATTTCCATTAATAATTTACAGCATTTTAAACATGCCTGTTAACTTATGCTTTGTTGTATAGGTTAACCGGGTATATATCATTCATTTTCAATGAAATCATTATTTATTTTAATATGCGCTGTATTATCAGTGCACATCGTTATTGCCCAAAACACCTTTAATGCCATCATCCGTAACGATCAAAATAAACAAACACTTGCAGGTGCAACCGCAACTATCCCGGTATTACAACTTACAACAACATCCGATTCAACCGGGCACATCATTTTTAAAAATATACCCAATGGAAAATTTACTATAGAGGTAACCTACATCGGCCTCAATAAACAGGAAAAAACTTTGACTTTCCCGCTAAAACACAATGCGGATACGTTTGAATTTGATTTGGAACCGCAAGAAGGCGAACTTGCCGAAGTAACTATACAAAGTACCCGAACCAACCAAAAAATTCAGGATATCCCTACCCGTATAGAAGCCCTGCCCCTGGAAGAGCTTGATGAAAAAAGCACCGAGAGCCCCGGCGATATTAAAATGCTGTTGGGCGAAACAACCGGAATAATGACGCAGGCAACATCAGCCGTAAGCGGCTCGGCCAGCTTTCGCATACAAGGGCTCGACAGCCGCTATACCCAGCTATTACAGGACGGCATGCCTCTTTACGCCGGTTTTTCGGGCAGCTTAAGTTTATTACAGGTAAGTCCGCTCGACTTGAAACAGGTGGAGTTTCTCAAAGGCTCGGCTTCTACACTTTACGGGGGCGGTGCGATAGCAGGCCTCGTAAATCTCATCAGCCGCACACCCGACAAAGATCCGGAATTTAATATACTGTTAAATCAGACCAGCGCCAATGGCACCGATGCAAGCGTATATTATTCACGAAAATGGACGCACTTTGGCACAACGCTGTTCGGTTCATATGATTATAATGGTGCTTATGATCCTTCGCATGATGGGTTTAGTGCTATACCACTCACACACCGTTTCACCATTAACCCCAAAATATTCTTTTATGGCGACGCCCACAATTCGGGCTGGTTGGGCGTGAACCTTACTTATGAGAACCGGCTTGGCGGCGATATGCAGGTTATTGCCGGGCATGCCGACAGCCTGCACCAATATTATGAACGCAACCGCACATTACGTTTTTCCACCGAATTTGTTTTTACGCATAAGATCGATAGCGCACAGCAATTCAATATTAAAAACACGGTGGGCTATTTCAATAGGGACTTAGGCGAGCCGGGCTTTTTATTCAAAGGCCAGCAACTCTCTTCTTTCACTGAGTTAAATTATGTGCAGAATGGTAAAACAACCTCATGGGTTGCAGGCCTGAATGCCATCACCGACAACTTTACTGCCCTACCACCGCAAAGCGACCTTAGCTATCACCAGGCTACATTCGGTGCTTTTGTGCAAAATACCTGGAGGGCGGCAAATTGGTTTTCTGTTGAAAGCGGCTTGCGTATTGATGATAATACCCCGCCCCCTAGTCAGCCCGCAAATGGACTTTTTATTTTACCAAGAATAAACGCTTTATTTAAAATTAGCAAGGAGCTTACCAGCCGTATAGGCGGTGGATTTGGCTATAAAATGCCCAATCTGTTCAACGACCAAAGTGAAGAAGATGGATACCAGAATATTCAGCCCCTTAATATCGGCAATACCAAAGCCGAGCAATCTTATGGTTTAAACGGCGACGTTAATTACCGCACCGCGCTGGGCGATGCTTTTTTTACAGTTAACCAGTTATTTTTTTATACAAGGGTAAACCACGCCCTGATATTGGAAAACAATGCTTTTGTAAATACTCCGGGTTTTGTTAGTTCGCAGGGTACGGAGACTAACCTCAAATTGGAAATGGATGAGTTGAGCTTTTATATAGGTTACACCTATACAGATGCGAAATTGAATAATGCCGGTAACATTACCGAGCAGCCCCTTACGCCGAAAAACCGGGTTAGTTTTGATTCGGCATACGAAATGGAAGATGATTTCAGGGTCGGTATTGAGAGTTTTTATACCAGCCCGCAGTTATTAAGCAGCGGAACAACCGGGCATGGCTTTATTACCTTTGGTGCATTGATTGAGAAAAGCTGGAAACATTTCGACTTGTTTATCAATTCAGAAGACTTAACAGACCTAAGGCAAACCCGCTGGGGATCAATATATACCGGCACCATCACTCATCCTGACTTTAATGACATTTATGCACCATTGGATGGAGTTGTTGTAAATGCTGGTATCAAAATAAAGTTATTGAATTAAAGCTTCAGATGATTCCCTGCTATGTTGTAGCAGGGGGTCATCTTTTATCGAAAACATCGCACCATAAAATATTATGGATTCATTCTGTTAAAATAGTCGGCTATGGTTTCATTATTAGCCGCCGCTCTTGATTCACTGGTACCAAACGTCAATTCAATTTTACTTTCCTGCAATTGCTTAAATATCGATTCCACAAAATCACTAACCGCCGGGTGTTCATCATGAATGCCCTTTCCGCCAAGGTCGGTATTTAATGCCGGGGGGATAATTTCAATCACTTCGGTATTGGTTGCCTTGAGTTGATGCCTTAATGATAGCGTAAACGAACGCATAAATGCTTTTGTAGCACAATACACCGGAACTTTTGAAAGCGGTACAAAAGCCAAACCAGAAGTGACGTTCATAATGGTATTTAATCCCTTCAAATTCAAAAACAGGCTGCTTAAATGAATAGGCGCTGTTATATTGATCGCTATTTCGTTATTAGCTTTTTCGTAAAAATCCTTGTCGGTAACGTTCATCCAGTTTTGGATACCGGCGTTATTTACAAGTACATTCAGATCCGGGTGATTGGCAGCCACCCAATTAAAAAGATCAATGCGGTCTGCTTCATTAGCAATATCGCATACGCGGGTAATAACAGCTGCGAATTTCTCCCGCACTTCGTTCAATACAGCTTCGCGCCTGCCGCAAATAATAACAGTATTATTTTCTTTTATAAAACGTTCGGTCAATCCTAAACCAATTCCACTGGCTCCGCCGGTTATCAATATTTTATTACCTGTAATTTTCATTTTTTTGGTTCGATTTTAATCAAAGATAAGATATCTGGCTGTTTGATTCATCCTGTAAAATTATGGATATATATCGGCCAATTATACACTACCGGCGTAGTTGACCACTAATTGATTTTGCCCCAAAAATTTGAAAGCTTTATCATTCAGGCATTCCCTTTATTTGCATAGCTGTGTCACATTTACAACTTCGGACGCAATAAATTTGCTATATTACTCAGGGCTGCACGTCCAAATAATATGCCGTTACTTTAACAGCTAATCCTTCAGCATTTAACTCAACAGCATCCAATACTTCGTTATTATTTTCCCGGCGATAAAGCACGGCGTAACCGATCGGCGACCATAAAATTTGATCCGCTTCAAAATGAATTTTCGGTGCCAGTTCCAAGCCTTTTTCAAAATGTTTTCTTAATTCGGCTTTGCCTACAAGCTTTCCATCAGCTTTACCCCACCTTGCAACAACTGTTTGAGCAGTAAACTCAATTTCTTCCGCGTAGTGAGCCATTATCCTGTCAATGTCATGGCAGTTCCAGGCATCCAGCCAGTCTGCAATAATTTCATTTTTGTCCATAGTGTACATCAAAAAAGATACTTTATATTGTCTATAAAGATATTACATTGAGAACCATAAGGAATATTTGCCATAAGCTAAAATTCCGTAGGATCTCTTATAATCTACACTTTGTTAAACCCTTTCATTCTTCTCATTATTAATACAATTCGAATAATAACTGCCTATATTTATAGTACGGTAAAATCACCAGCCACAGGCTAAAGCAGCTAACAAAATGGATCGTAGAAAATTTATCACAACAGCAAGTTTAGTATTGCCGCTTGCGGGCGCATTGCCGGCAAGCGCTTTGAGTTTTGCCCGGCCCGACAAAACCAAACCAAGCGAAGAGAACAATGGGCCACACGAACAAAAAGCAAAAGCTGATTACACCATCCGTATAGGCATAGGTTTAGTTGAAGTTGGCCCGCAACATATTATTTCTACTGTTTGCTACAACGGGCAATTCCCAGGGCCATTGCTACGATTTAGAGAAGGCGAACAAACTATAGTGGATATTTACAACGATACCGATAGCCCGGAACAATTTCACTGGCACGGGCAGTTCATCCCGGTAAGTGTTGATGGTTCAACCGAGGAGGGAACGCCATGTATACCCGCGCATGGTATGCGCAGGGAAGTTTTTGTACCTAAGCCTGCCGGTTTGCGTTTTTATCATACGCATACCGTTGCACGTGGCGACTTAAGCGCCGGCCAGTATTCAGGCCAGGTGGGCCCGGTTTATATCGAACCAAAAGTTAAACCTACAGGCTATGACCGTGAAGAGTTCCTGATGTTGAAGGAATTTGAACCTTACTTTATGCGCGGCGGCGATATGTCGAGCGATTTTTTGAGCGGGCCCGTAATACCTGAGCTTAAGGCGATTCAGGATAAAAGAGAAAAGGAATCGCCCAACAAAACTAAAGGATACGAAGTAGGATATAAGGTATTTACCATTAATGGCCGTCAACTGGGCCATGGTAAACCCATCCAAGTTAAGTACGGCGAGCGCATATTGTTCCATATTGTTAACGGGAGCGGATCCGAGATCCGCAGCCTGGCATTGCCAGGGCATACCTTTAAAATAATCGCGTTGGACGGTTTCACGGTACCTAACCCGATTGAAGTACCTATTTTATGGATAGGCACGGCAGAACGCATTTCGGCAATAGTAGAAATGAAACATCCGGGTGTATGGATCATGGGCGACCTTGCAGATGATGATCGTGGCAATGGAATGGGCACGATCATTCAATACACAGGGCAAAAAGGAAAACCACAATGGGTAAAACCCAAACCTTATCTATGGGATTACACCATTTTCGGTAAAAAAAATGGTTACGTGCCGCAGCCTGATGAAACGATCAAAATGATTTTTGCAAAACAAAATGCCGCGGATAAAGGCTTTAACCGGTGGACGATAAATGGCGTTGCTTTTAATATGGGGCAAATGAAACCCATGTTTCACTTAAAAAAAGGCAAACGGTACCGCCTGCAAATGTATAACGCATCTGATGACATTCACCCTATGCACTTGCACCGCCATAGTTTTGAGATCACCAAAATTGGCGGCAAGAATACGTCGGGTATCATGAAAGATGTAGTGATGCTCGGCGGTTTTCAGGAAATGGAAGTTGATTTTGTAGCAGATAATCCGGGATTAACCTTATTTCATTGTCATATGCAGCTCCACATGGATTTTGGTTTTATGGCCCTGTTTGATTATGTATAGCAAGCAGCATTTAAAAGAAGTTGCCAGGTTCTTTTTGCGATTGGGATTTACAGCATTTGGCGGCCCCGCGGTTCACATCGACATGATGCGCTACGAAGCCGTAGTGAGACGAAAATGGATGAGCGAGCAGCACTTCCTTGATCTTGTAGGTGCAACCAATCTTATTCCCGGCCCTAACAGTACCGAGATGGCCATCCACATTGGGCAGGAACGTGCAGGTTGGCGTGGATTAATCATCGGCGGCACTTGCTTTATAATGCCAGCGGTTTTAATTACGTTTTGTTTTGCGTGGCTGTATAAGTTGTACGGGCAACTGCCGCAGGTGCAACCTTTTGTTTATGGTATTAAACCTGCTATTATTGCTGTAATGCAAGTTCAGCACCCCCAAACAGCAGCATCAAGTGTGGCAGTGAGATAAATATATTTCGCTTTACTCTTTTTCCATAGTTTGAGTTAATACCAATTTTGATAAGGTCGCCAATCTTCAGGTCAGCCTTTGTACCGTGAAAGAACGTCTGTAAAAAGGGCGGTGAATTGGTTCGTTTGGTTTGTTTTCACTTTTGTTTGTTTCCATTGCCATTATATTGTTTGTGAATGTCTTGAAAAAATCCTCCCCCCGCTGTTTTTGTTGCTTTTTCAATTTTATATTTTTCGTTAAATATTATTGCCTTAAAAAGCGAAACCTAATAAAAACGAGGTAGCAATTAGTGTTATTGCCAATGATTAACAAGTTTTAATTATTCAACCTCAACCTCGTCAACAAAAAGCCATGCTTGATTACCTTCTCCCGGCAAACCTTTTGGAATAATCCCATCGCATTTGGCAACTATCCTTACGTATCTCGCGCTTATGTGTCCCAACCCAATTTTTAAATTATGGGATCCATCTGTATTTGTTTGTAGGTCGGCTTGCCTGGCTACTTCCTTGAAGTCTGTCCCATTATCAGAAACCGAAATACTGACCCATTGCGGCATATAAACCCAGTCGGATGGTTTATTAAAAAATCTTGTCGTAACGGTATCCATATATTGCGATGTACCCAAATCAATTGTTCCATCAAAATCCTGTCCACTCCAACCCAGCCACTCACCGTCGTTAAACCTGTTGTCGTTGCCCAAAATTCCATTATTCCAGGCATGTTCTCCACCTTTATTGTAAGACTTACTCGGCGGAGTTACTAATGTAGATGTACGACCTGTAGCCTTGTTTATGGTAAATGTTTTGTTCACCTCGTCAACTAGTATACCCTTATAAATTACGCCGGCATTTACTTCAGCATCTTTCGTTATAATAATCGGGCCTGTATATTTTAATGAATTAACCGTTGGATGTGATCCGTCTGTAGTATAATATACATAGTAACCATTCGGAACGCCAGCTACCCGTGCCTGCACCAATTTGGTTACCGAATCGACTGAAGTAGTCATTTGAATATCGAACATATGACGTGAATAGTTAACGTGATAATAATCCAACCTATTGATATAAGATAAAAGCCTGCTCAAAAATTGATTATAAGGTTGTTTATTGATAGTCCATGCTACTTCAGCCAGTGCAATGGCCCTCGGGAAATACATATATTCGGCATGCTGCGGCGTTGGTACAGATTCAGTCCATAAATTACCTTGGGTGCCGATTATTAGCTTTGCTTGTTCTGGCGTTAAACCGTCCGGCACAGGATGATAACCATATACCGTGGCCAAAGTAGTTAAGCCCTCAAACGCGGGAGGTTCTGAGCTATCGAGCGACTGATAATGATCAAAGTAACAATATTCGCCGGGTGTCATTATTACCTGGTGGCCTAATTTTGCAGCATCAACGCCACCCTGTTCCCCGCGCCAGCTCATAACGGTCGCGTTGGGAGCCAGGCCTCCTTCTAAAATTTCATCCCATCCAATAATCCTTCTCCCTTTTTGATTGACAAACGTTTCGATCCTTTTTATAAAATAGCTTTGCAGTTCATCTACGGAGTTTAAATGTTCATCTTTCATCCGTTGAAGGCATATCGGGCATTTGCGCCAGTTCACCTTACTTGCCTCGTCACCGGCTATATGGATATATTTTGATGGAAAAACATCCATCACCTCGGTTAGTATATCCGTTAAAAAAATAAAGGTCGAATCTTTAGTACAAAATTCATTCTGTATTTGCGATGGATATGGAAATGCCTTGCCCGTACTATCTAAACAAGCAAATTGAGGATAAGCGGCAAGCGCAGCCTCTGAATGCGCGGGCATTTCAATTTCCGGAATAATGGTAATAAACTTTGACTGTGCGTACGCAACCAGCTTGCGCAACTGATCCTGTGTGTAGAACCCACCGTAAAGTGTATCATTGGGTCGTGAAGCATAATCATACGTTGTATTGAAAGCCGATCCTTTACGATAAGCGCCTATTGTAGTTAGTTTAGGGTATTTTTTACTCTCAAAACGCCAGCCCTGGCTATCGGTTAAATGTAGGTGCAGGGTATTCATTTTTTGCATGGCCATTAGGTCAACCATCTTTTCCAAGAAACTGTATGGCATAAAATGCCGTGCCACATCAAGCATTAAGCCACGATAAGCAAAAGCCGGGGCATCATCTATCACCACTGCAGGCACCTTCCATTGTAAATTTTTTGCCAATGTTGGACTCTCTATTTCTGTTGGGAGCAATTGCAATAACGATTGAACTGCATAAAATACCCCGGCAGGTGTTCCGGCTTCAATTTTTATATTATCCGGACTTATTTCCAGATGATAACCTTCCGGCTGGGTTATATTATCTGTTAACCTGATAAGAATATCATGGCTGCGTAATGTGTTAGTAGTTTTTAGTTTGATTCCCGCAGCTTTTTGAAGCTTTAAAATCAAGGGGGTGATAGCTACGGCTAAATCTTTATCCTGCTGATTATAAATAATACGCGTGGCCCTTGTTATAACAAACTCTTCGGGCATCACTTTAATAGCATTGGGGTAGGGGATAATGTTTATAGTTTGGCTAAAAGCAGTTTGAGAAAACCCGATTACAAGCAGCAGCGAAATTAGAGCAAGGATCTTTTTTGATAAATTTACAATCACTTTAATACAAATTAGATTAAGATACCGCAAGTTAACAATTAGGTTATGATGAACAATAAACTTGAAGCATCATCCCTATTGTGTAGGTTTTTTTTCAAACAAGCTATTCATAATCTGGTTACATTTATAATTAATTACACCTCATTTTATTAACTTAAAACTATACGCCATGAGCAAACAAGTAGCGGATCAACTGGTGGAAATGCTGGTAGAAAATGGAGTAAAAAGAATTTACGCTGTTACCGGGGATAGCTTAAATCATCTGAATGACGCGGTAAGGCGAAATGGCAAAATAAAATGGATACATGTAAGGCATGAGGAGGTTGGCGCATACGCGGCAGCGGCTGAAGCTGAACTGGAAGGGCTCGCCTGCTGCGCGGGCAGCTGCGGCCCGGGTCATATACATCTCATTAACGGGCTTTATGATGCGCACCGGACCGGGGTACCAGTAATTGCTATCGCGTCAACTATAAATACACCCGAATTCGGGCAGGATTATTTCCAGGGCACCAATACCATAAAATTGTTTGACGATTGCAGTTGCTACAACCAGGTGGCAACCACCCCTGCGCAAGCTCCGCGTATGTTTCAGGCGGCTATTCAACATGCCATTCATCATAAAGGCGTAGCTGTGTTTGGCCTCCCGGGAGATGTATCGGCCATGCCTGCAGAAGAAAGCATTGCATCCCGGCAAAATTTTACTTGTGAAACGATTTTAAGGCCAGCCGACCATGAATTACAAGGCTTGGCTGATATACTCAACAAATATCCAAAGGTTACCATATTTTGTGGATACGGCGCACGTGAAGCGCATGACGAAATTGTACAGCTTGCTGCCGCGATGCAAGCGCCTGTTGGTTATTCTTTTCGAGGCAAAATGGGCATACAATATGATAATCCCTATGAAGTGGGTATGACCGGCTTATTGGGCTTACCCTCTGCATATCATAGTATGCACGAAGCTGATGTTGTTTTATTGCTTGGTACCGATTTTCCTTATGTCCCTTTCATGCCAACTGATAACAAGATTATTCAAGTTGATGAAAAACCCGAAAGACTGGGCAGGCGGGCAAAATTGGAATTAGGTTTATGCGGAAAGATCAAAGATACAGTCAAAGCATTATTACCGTTGATCAAAAAGAAAGAAGACGACAGTTTTTTGAAAGCGCAGCTTGACCTGTATGATAAAGTAAAAGGTCACCTGCAAACCTACGTGGATAACGTCGGCGAGGAGGATATGATCCAGCCCGAATACGTGGCATCAGTAATAGATAAGCTGGCCGCAAAAGATGCCATCTTCACTCTTGATACGGGTATGAGTTGCGTATGGGGCTCCCGGTATATAAATGCCACAGGGCAGCGAAAATTCCTGGGTTCATTTAATCATGGCTCAATGGCTAACGCCATGCCTATGGCAATTGGTGCCGCTTTATGCTATCCGAACAGGCAGGTTTTTGCTTTATGCGGTGATGGAGGCCTGTCTATGTTACTTGGGGATCTGGCCACCATTAAGCAATATAACTTACCAATAAAACTAATTGTATTTAATAACCGCGCCCTTGGGATGGTAAAACTGGAAATGGAAGTTGACGGGTTGCCCGACAATGAAACAGATATGATCAATCCCGATTTCGCTCTTGTGGCCCAGGCAATGGGATTTAAGGGTATCACGGTCCATCATCAGGAACAAGTTAAAGACGCAATGGCAGAAGCGATAAAACAAGACGGGCCAGTACTGTTAAATATATTAACCAACCCAAATGCGCTGGCAATGCCGCCTAAAATAGAATGGGAACAGACAAAAGGATATGCCATAACCATGGGCAAATTAATATTGGGCGGCAGGATGGATGAAGTATTGGATATTATTAAATCAAACTACAAACATCTTTCGGATGTAATTTGACGCTGATTTTAACGAAGTTTTCACAACTTATAGCTCCTGGCAAAACGAATAAACAATTCAGTTAAGGATGAGGGTTGCCCGTAATGCTGTATAAACTTAAAAGGGCGTTCAATACTAAGGCCTTTTATATCAATTATACGGCATTCGTTGTTTTTTAATTCTTTTAGTATAGAATGGATCGATAGAAATGCCAGGCATTTGCTGTGTAGTAAATATGATTTTATACTTTCAGTACCACCCAATTGCATTTCAATCTGAAGGTCGGACAATTTTAAGTTGTGAGGTTTTAATGCATGAGCGATCACATCAAGTGTACCCGACCCCGGTTCGCGTAATAACAGCGGATAATTTGGTAACTCCTCAGGTTTAATAACATCCTTCTTAATGATCGGATTGTTAAGGGCACTAACCAATACCAGTTCATCATTTAAATACTCCTCGTACCTGATTTGCGGATTACGGGAGATCCCTTCTATAATACCAAATTCAATTTCCTTATTTAATAAAGCCAGCTCTATTTCTTCCGTATTCCCGGTGATCAGCAAAACCCGTATATCTTTAAACTTTTTATGAAACTGCGCCAATATGGGTGGAATAATATACTGTGCTACCGTTGTACTGGCACCTATACGCAACACGCCGCTGTGCTGTTTAACCAGCAGGTTCATATCATAATCCAGTTCGCGGTAAATCTCTAACAGACGCTCTGCATATTGCAGCAGCATTTCGCCGGCAGGGGTTAACAGTATTCTTTTGTTCCCGCTGCGCTCAAATAACGAAACTTTAAACTGTGCTTCCAGTTCTTTTATATGCTTGGTTACGGCTGGCTGGCTGATATAAAGCTCGGCCGAGGCCTTGGTAAAATTAAGCCTTTTGGCAACCGTATAAAATACCTGTAAGCGGAAATCAAGCATATAAAATTCTTAAACGATAAATGTAATCATTTATCAAGAAAGTTAATTTTTAGAAATAATTTGTAGGGTGGTTCTGTCCTTTTCACCATCAAAAAACTTATCCAAAACTAACTGAAATACAGGATCAGTTCTGGATAAAGTCGCAAATAATGTCATGGATGATTTGAGCTTTACATCATCAGGGCTACCAAATATTTTATTAGCATCGGTTTCTTTAAGATTAAGCAGTGCTTTGCTAATGGCAACCAACCTTTCACCCAAAATTGGGTGACTAAGAAATGCTTCTGCTTCTGCAATATCCTTTATCGCGTAATACTTCGATGTTTCACTAAAACCCAAGCCATGTATTTGCGGAAAAATATACCACATCCAATGGTTATACTTTCTGCCATTTCTTATTTCGGACAGCGCAATTGCATAATCTGTTTTTTGCGCATCTAAAAATCTGTCGAGTTTATTGTCAAAAACCATACTATTTTAACTCTCGTTTTATAGTATGGTTTTTTAAAAGATTATATATGCCTGCTTCCCATAAAGAAAGTAATCTCGCCGCCATTCATAATATCAGCATGGCTGATAAAATAACCATTAAGCGGTTTGCCGTTTAACAATATCTTTTGGATATAAACATTTTTAGGGCTTTGATTTTTCACATTGATGGTAAACGTTTTACCGTCCTCCAAATTAATTACTGCCCTATCAACCGCCGGGCTGCCAATGGCATATTGATCCGACCCTGGGGCAACTGGATAAAAGCCCATGGCGCTGAATATATACCAGGCGCTCATTTGGCCGGTATCATCATTGCCTCCTAAACCATCCGGTGTGGGCTTGTACATTTTTGGCAGGATCATGCGTATCTTATCCTGTGTTTTCCAGGGTTCATTTGTCCAATCATATAAGTAAGCATCATGGTGCGACGGCTCGTTGCCATGCACATAGTTTCCGATGATACCATCTTTGGTTATATCTTCTGTTTCCGCAAAATATTTATCAGGCAGGTTATAACTGAACAAGCTGTCTTCATAAATAATAAAACGCTTATCGCCGCCCATGGCTTTTATCAATCCTTTGGGATCTTGAGGGACGTAAAGTGTATAATTCCAGGCATTACCCTCAATAAAACCCATGCCTATTGTTGTAAACGGATCGAATTTTGTTTTTCTCCATGTACCATCAGCTTCTTTAGGGTGCATAAAACCTGCTTGCGGATCAAATACATTCTTCCAGTTTTCAGAGTATTTGATAAAACGATCGTACACACCCATCCGGTTAAGCTTCTTAGCCATTTGGGCTATACACCAATCATCATAAGCATATTCCAGGGTCAATGAAACGGAGTTGTCGTCCTTTTCATCCGGGATATAACCCATATCCATAAATAACCCTGTGCTTTGGTAATCGCGATGCGTAGCGGTCGCTATACAGGCATCCAGCGCTTTATTTGCATCAAAAGGCGCATTACCCTTTATAACTGCGTCAGCAATTACCGATACGCTATGAAAGCCGCTCATACACCAGTTTTCATTGGCAGAGTTACTCCAAACCGGCAGCATATGCTCAGGGCTTTGGTCGTAATGGGCCAGCATTGATTTTACCATATCCGCATTGCGGTCAGGCTCAATAATATTAAATAGCGGGTGTAAGGCGCGGTGGGTGTCCCATAAACTAAAAGTGGTATAATTGGTAAAACCGTCTGCCTTATGTATGTTTTGATCGAGGCCTTTGTACTGGCCATCCTCATCCATATAAATGGTCGGGTTGATCATGGCATGATACATCGAGGTATAAAAATTCACCTTATCATCATAACTCGCGTTGATCACAATTTTATGCAGTTCTTTTTCCCATAGTTCCTGCCCGTCATTCTTTACCTTATCAAAATCCCAGCCCGGTATTTCGGCCTGCATATTGTTCAACGCGCCATCCATACTAACCGGTGATAGCGCCATTTTTATTTTGATCTTCTCTCCTTCTTCAGTTTTAAAGTCGAACCAAAGTTTTAATTGTCTTGCTGCTGTTTCCGGGAAATTTTTCACGTGGTTAAACTTGCCCCAGAACCCGCCATATACTTCGTGTTTTGAAAAATTCTTATAACCCATTTGGATGAACGGCTTATTAAACGTCATGGCGAAGTATAAGGTACGCGTACGTGCCCAACCGTTTGTTTGGCGATAACCTACAATAGTGCTATCGTTAACCATTCTTACATAAGTCCACACGTTTTTGTCAGGATAATTATAGATGCCCGCCATCAGGTCGAGGATAATATGTGCGTTATCTGATTTCGGGAAAGTATATTGATGGAAACCAACCCTTGCGCTGGTAGTCATTTCGGCAATAATACCGCTGGCATCCAGCTTTACTTTGTAATAGTTGGCTTCGCTTACTTCATTGGTGTGTGAGTATGCCGAGCGATAGCCACTACCGGGCTTATCTGCCGTACCGGGATTTAGCTTCAGTTCCCCAACCATTGGCATCACTAAAAAGTCACCTAAATCAGAGTGGCCTGTACCACTAAAGTGGGTATGACTAAAGCCTACAATAGTTTTATCCTCATACTGATAACCTGCGCAATATTTGTATACATCGGGATTGTAATGCCCATTCAGATCATAACTTGCAGTATCTGTTTCCGGACTAAGCTGCACCATCCCAAAAGGCACTGTAGCACCCGGGAAAGTATGCCCCATGCGTTCAGTGCCGATGATCGGTTTTACATATTGAACTAAGTTATTATCAGATTTTTTTTGCGCATTAGCCATTAAAGCAGCGCAGGCGAAAAGTACGGTCAGCGTTTTTTTCATCAGGGCAAAGTGGGTGTCAGTTAAAACACAAATATATAAGGAAAACTATATGCATTTAGCTTTTGTATTGTAAAAGTGACCTCAGCCCGGGAAACTAAACTTCCCCATCAAAACCGCTGGGTTATTGCCAATTTTTATGGGCTCGCCACATAAAGCTTCGTTGCCTAATAATGCAAATAGTATCGCTTCTTTAGCATCAGGATCAATCCCTAAAGCATCGGTATTTTTAATAGCTGCATGCGGCAGATCTTTTTTTAGTTGCGCTGCGATAAAAGGATTCCGGGCACCGCCCCCGCTGAGGAAAACTTGCAGGGCATCAACCTTAAGATTAGCTTCAATAAATTGAGCAATTGATGTTGCCGTAAGCGCACTTAATGTACTTATTAAATCTTCGGGACTAATAGTTAATGTATCCGATCGTTTTTGCGCATCTGCCACAAAATTCAGGTTGAAAAATTCCGGACCTGTTGTTTTGGGTGATGCTTCTTTAAAAAATGAATTGCTCAATAATGCATTAAGCAGTGAATTATTTACTTTACCTGAGTAAGCGATTTTTGAATCCTCGTCATAAGGCTTATCAAAATATTTGCGGCAGGCAGCATCAATCAGTGTATTACCCGGGCCAATATCGGTACATAATATATTTTGATAATTGCCATCGGCCGGCAAGTAGGTTAAATTCGCGATACCACCAATATTTAACAATATTCTATTCTCACCTTTTTTGCTACCTAATATCACGTCGCCATATAATGCTAAGGGTGCTCCCTCGCCGCCTGTCGCGAGATGCTTTTGCCTGAAATCACTGATCGTTAATATTCCGGTTTTAACCGCGATATGGTCGCCATCACCAATTTGAAGGGTAGCGTTCGGATAACCTGCTTTTTGATGCAGTCTTTTTGGGGCATGATAAATTGTTTGCCCATGGCTGGCTATAAAATCAACATCTTCGGGCTTTATATTCCAGTCGGCAAGAGCCTTTAAAACTAATTCAGCATGATAGGTGCCAATATATTCATTTAACAAAACAACTTTTTCCAAATCGACCGTTTTTTGCGCGAATACTTGTTGTATCTCTTTTTTAAAATCGATAGGATAAGGTATCGTTACAAAATTTTCCAGCTTAAATGTAGTTGCAAGTCCGTTACCCTTAAACCGACATAAAGCTATATCTAACCCATCAAGCGATGTACCCGACATTAAGCCTACGCCTAACCGCTCATCTTTCGATGCGGTATCAAAAAGCTTTTGCAGGTTGTGGTTAAGTGGTAACATAGGCCTAAATTAGTTTAACTCCTACGCTTTTTTCCATTATTGGTGTATTTTTTTTGCGATAACATGTCATAAGTTTATTAATAATTATAAATTTAATCGCTTTAATAATTAAACTATTATAATGGAAACTGAAGTCAAAGCCAAACAGCCACGTTTACTCTCGCTTGATGTATTTAGGGGAGCCGCAATGGCCGCGATGGTTTTAGTAAATGATCCGGGAGATTGGGGACATATCTACCCACCGCTTGAACATTCCAAATGGAACGGCTGCACACCAACCGACCTGATCTTTCCATTCTTCCTGTTTATGGTAGGCGTATCCATTGTTTATGCCATGGAAAGCAAAAAAGCGGTTGTAGAAAACCACGGGCAAATTATCCTGCATGCTTTCAGGCGTATGGTAACCCTTATTTTTATTACACTGCTGGTGCAGCTTTTTTATCATCCGTTTCCGGGCACCATTCAATGTATTGGCATAATTGTATTAATAGGATTGTTATTATACGTTAATACCACTCAAAAAACGCTAATATGGGCGCTCACCTTAGTTGTAATAAGCATATTAGCTTGGTTATTCTATCATACACAAATGGTAACACTGCGTATTCCGGGTGTATTGCAACGTATTGCTGTAGTTTACTTTATAGGCACTTTACTCTACCTTAAAACACCAGCCAAAACCATCAAACGGGTATTTATTGGCTCTTTGATAGGGTACTGGATAATTATGTGTTTTATCCCTGTTCCGGGAGTTGGCTATGCCAACCTTAACCCTGAGACAAACATGGGGGCGTTTATAGACAGGCTTGTATTTACCACCAACCACCTTTGGAACGAAGCCCACACCTGGGACCCCGAGGGATTATTAGGTGTAATACCTTCATTAGGCACCGGATTGTTTGGGATGATGGTGGGCAGCTGGCTAAAACGCAGAGATCGTGATGATCCGACTAAAGTTACCTGGATGTTTATTTATGGCCTTTTAGCCGTTACCGCTTCGCTGATATGGGATTTGTTTTTCCCAATCAACAAATCGTTATGGACAAGTTCTTTTGTATTATATACAGGCGGTTTAGCTACCATGACATTAGCTACGCTATATTGGCTGATAGATGTTCAAGGTTATAAAAAATACACTTCGTTTTTTGTGGCCTTTGGTATTAATGCAATAACAGCTTATATCTTGTCGGATATTGTGCCGGGCACTATAGCACTCATAAAAATAAACTCCGGCGGAAAAAGTATAGATGCTTACAGTTACATTTATCAAACAGTATTTGTACCGCACTTTAGCCCGGTTAATGCTTCTTTAGCTGGTGGGATAGCATTTACATTGCTGATATACCTAATGGTTTGGGCATTGTATAAGCGTAAAATAATTATAAAAGTGTAAGCTTGTATAAGTAACATGCGCATTTTTAAACCTAATACTTTGTAACTAAAAAATACGTTTTGCACTTTAGCACTAAAATATATTCCTAATTTAAACTAATGAATTTTAACAAGAACATCTCCGTAGCGGCTTTGGCTTTGCTGATGGCTTCGGGCGGAGCATTTGCCCAGGTAAAGAAAAAGCCTCTTGCTCATAAACCGGCTACGGTTGCATCAACAAATGATGGTGACCTTTTGCCCGTCGATCATAATGTTATTATCGGTAAATTACCAAACGGCTTAACCTATTATATACGTGCTAATGCCGAACCTAAAAACAGGGCCCAGTTATATTTAGTTAACAAAGTTGGCTCTGTATTAGAAACCGACGCGCAGCAAGGCCTGGCCCACTTTACCGAGCACATGTCATTTGATGGCACACGCGACTTCCCTAAAAACCAATTGGTTGATTATCTGCAAAAATCAGGCGTAAAATTTGGCGCGGATTTAAATGCGGCCACAACTTTTGATGAAACAGTTTATGAATTACCGCTACCAACCGATAGCGTTGCCGTTTTTGAAAAAGGCTTTAACATATTAGCAAATTGGGCAGGATACGATACGTTTGACCCGGCAGAACTGGACAGGGAACGCGGCGTTATTTTAGAGGAAGCACGCCTGCGAGGTAAAAATGCTCAGGAACGCCTGCAGCAACAAATTTACCCGGTGTTGTTTAACAATTCCAGGTATGCCACCCGTTTACCAATTGGTAAAGAAGAAATTATAAAAACAATAAGTGCCGATGCGATCAGGAATTTCTACCATGATTGGTATCGCCCGGATTTGCAGGCGGTAATAGTTGTTGGCGATTTTGATCCGAAACGTGTAGAAGAATTGATCAAACAAAACTTCTCTTCGCTTAAAAATCCGCCTGTCGAAAAACCAAGGATCATATATAATGACCCACCAAGCCTTGGAACTAGTTCTATTGTAGCAACTGATAAGGAGTTTCCGTATACTTTGGCTGAGATAATAGTTAAACACCCTGAAACAATTGTTAAAACAGGTTCACAATATTTACAAAACGTTAGGGTATCATTATTTAACCAGATGCTAAATGCCCGCATCGGCGAACTTAGCCAAAAACGTAATCCGCCTTTCTTATTTGGGCAGGCCTCTTACGGCCCGTTTTTAGGCAGGCAGGATGCTTTTATAACTGTAGCTGTGTCAAAGTCGGATAGCGATCTGGAAACCGCTGTTAAGGCCGTGGCAACTGAAACTGAACGTGCGCGCAGGTTCGGTTTTACTATAACCGAATTAGAGCGTGCGAAACAGAATGCCCTGCAGCAATTACAAAACGCCTATAAAGAGAGGGACAAAACCGCGTCATCAGAATATGTTGAAGAGTATGAACAACACTTTTTAAAGGGTGAGGCCATACCCGGGATTGACTTTGAATACAATTTTTATGTAAACAACATTGGCAAAATTACCCTTACCGAAATAAACGCGATGGCAGGTAAGTT
Organism: Mucilaginibacter tundrae; assembly: GCF_013408825.1. Taxonomy (GTDB): domain Bacteria; phylum Bacteroidota; class Bacteroidia; order Sphingobacteriales; family Sphingobacteriaceae; genus Mucilaginibacter. The sequence goes on along the minus strand of NZ_JACCBZ010000001.1, from coordinate 323,883 downwards.
TATCAGCGACCAAAATAGGGTAATTGTAATTGAAGCGCCTGATAAAGAAAAAGCCAAGCTGCCTACACAGGCAACTATACTCAGTTGGTTAAGCGCCGCCGATAATAATTTAACACCTTATGTTGATAAGGTTAGCACCAAGCCTTTATTGGATAAAAGGCCAATACCAAGTGCAACTGTTAGGGCTGTAAGCGATGACTCAATTGCTACGGCAACGCTTACATTAAGCAACGGTGTAAAAATCATACTGAAACCAACCGATTTTAAAAATGATCAGATATTGATCAGCGGTTACAGCTTTGGTGGCACCTCGCTAGCGAACGACGATGACTTTACATCAGCCAACCTTGCAGGTGATATTATTAGTAACAGTGGTGTGGGCAACTTCAACCAAATAGAGTTAGGAAAAATGTTGGCAGGTAAAAACGTTAGCATAACACCTTATATCAGCGACAATTCGCAAGGTATAAACGGAAACTCATCTCCGCAGGATTTTGAAACTGCTTTGCAATTGCTTTACCTTTATTTCACACAGCCACGTAAAGATCCGGACATTTGGCAATCAACAATTAGCCAGGCAAACGCGTTCTTAAACAATCGCAACCTCGACCCTAATAATGTTTATAGGGATACTGTTGCCGCTGTTTTAAGTAATTACAATTTCCGTGGCATGACAACTACCCCCGGCAGACTGAATGCCGCGTCGCTTGATAAAGCTTACAATTTTTACAAAGACAGGTTTGCTGATGCAAGCGGGTTCACATTCACTATTGTAGGTAATTTTGATATCCCTACCATCAAACCATTATTAGAAACCTATTTAGGCGGATTGCCATCAACCAACAGTAAAGAAACTTATAAGAATTTAAATATTCACCCGCCTGCGGGGCAAATAACTAAAACAGTTTATAAAGGCATTGGCGATAAAGCCACCGTACAATTGGTATTTAGTGGTAATTATGACTATAAAGAGCTTAACAATGTGCAAATGGATGCGCTTGAGGCCATAATACAACTTAAGCTGATTGACCGCCTGCGCCAGGAAGAAAGCGGTGTTTATTCGCCGGGAGTTAGGGCTAGTTATGTAAAAATACCTGACGGCCGTTATAGTTTTACCATATATTTTACCTGTGCCCCGGCAAATGTTGACAAGCTGATTGCCGCCACCCTTGACGAGATCAACAAAATTAAACAAAACGGTGCCCAGCAAACAGACATCCAAAAATTCACATCCGAGGATATGCGCTCAACCGAAGTACAAATAAGGCAGAATGTTTTTTGGACAGGATATTTAGCAAGCGGTAGCCAAAACCAGGAAAACCCACACCGTATTATAAACTATGTTAAAAACTTAAATACGGTAACCGTACAAAGTACTAAGGATGCCGCTAACAAATACTTAAGTGGTGATAACCTTATAAAATTTATATTGTTACCTGAGAAAAAATAAACTTAACTAAATAAACAAACGGCCATCAGTTTACTTACTGATGGCCGTTTTTATCAATGAACATTTAAATACGTTGCCGAACTATCGTTTGGGGCGTGTATATATACTGCTAAACATTTTCCGGTTGAGTCAACCTCAAAACCTATACCCTCTTGATAATTATCATACAACCAAAGTTTTTTATTACCGGGGGCGGGATGTTTTTTCAGCTTATATAATTTCAGGACATCTTTAATTTCCGAACCTGCTCCACCATAATCGGCAGTTTTAAAGCTGGGCGATGTCTCACGTATTTCTTTTATATAGTTTATCTTTTCATTTGCCGCACCCATATTACGATGGGCATAAACACTAGTTTGATGTGTATTTTTACCGGTTTTATCAAGCCAAACCATTATTGACGCCCCCATTGCTGCATCACTTGAATCAGGCCTGCCCAATCTTGCAACTACGCTATCCGCATCCTCATTGATACATATATCGCCAATGCGCTTACCCGGCACTATTAATTTGGCAGGGGCAATGGTTTTCAAAGGGGTATCTACAGCGTGGATGCTATCGGCTAAACTTTTATGTGTCGACATTGACTCGCAGCCAAACATCAATATGGAAACGGCTGGGATAAAGAGGTATTTGAACATGACTTTATTAAATAATTAATACTATAACTAATTCGATTGAATTTTGTTATTTGTAATATGATTTCTGTTGGGCAGCAAGTTATCCGAGATTGGTACAAACAAAAAAACTGGAAACAATTCGCCTTTCAGCGAGAGATGGAAGCAGCATATTTGAGCGGATTCTCAGGCCTGTTAAATGCCCCAACCGGCAGCGGTAAAACATTCGCCTTGTTTTTACCTTTTTTAGCCGATTACATCAACAAACATCCGGATAGTTATACGAAAAATAAAAACAATGGTTTACTGATGCTTTGGATAACCCCATTGCGCGCCCTAACTAATGATATTAAAAAGGCTATGCAGGAGGTGTGTGACGAGATCGGCATCCCCTGGAAAATAGCTACCCGCACCGGCGATACCTCCGCCGCCGAAAAAGCAGCACTAAAAAAGAAACTGCCGGAAGTACTTTTAACAACGCCCGAAAGCCTGCACCTGATGCTCGCCCAAAAAGAATATCCCAAAATATTCAATGGATTGCAAGTGGTAGTAATTGATGAATGGCATGAATTGTTGGGCACCAAAAGAGGTGTGCAGGTGGAGTTGGGGTTATCGAGATTGAAGAGGGTGGCGGGGAGTGAAGTGCGAAGTGCCGATAATGGTCAATCACTGAAAACTGAGCGCTCCGCTTCTTATACCTCGCTCCGCATATGGGGTATCTCTGCAACCATTGGTAACCTGGAACAAGCCGGCGAGGTTTTATTAGGTAATGATTTCCCGGCAGATCGTATAACGATGATTCGGGCAAATATTGAAAAGAAACTGCTGATAAAATCGATCATTCCTGAAAATATTGAGAGCTATTCGTGGTCGGGCCACATTGGTATAAAGTTGCTGCCGCAGGTTATGGAGATAGTCGCCCAAAGTAAAACCACACTGATATTTACCAATACCCGTTCACAATCGGAGATTTGGTATCACGCTATTCTAGATAACTACCCTGAATATGCCGGCGTTATGGCTATGCACCATGGGTCATTAGATAACGAGTTGCGTAACTGGGTAGAAGCTGCCTTGCATGCCGAAGCATTGAAGGTTGTGGTTTGTACCTCGAGTTTGGATTTAGGCGTAGATTTCCGACCCGTAGATACGGTTATACAAGTGGGCAGCCCCAAGGGCGTTGCCCGTTTTATGCAGCGGGCCGGGAGAAGCGGCCACCATCCCGGGGCTGTATCAAGGGCTTACTTTGTGCCGACGCATTCGTTAGAGCTATTAGAGGGCGCAGCACTAAAGGAAGGCATTAAAAAAGGAATTTTTGAAAGCCGAGACCCGATGCTGCTCACGATGGATGTACTGATACAGTTTATGGTTACACTGGCAGTATCGGAAGGATTTAGGGCTGATGAATTGTTTAAAGAGGTGAAAACCACTTTTGCTTTCGCAGATATAACGCGTAATGAATTTAACCAGCTTTTAGATTTTATCACCAATGGAGGTAAAACCCTTGCCCAATACGATGAATTTTTAAAGGTAGAGGTAGAGAATGGGTTATATAAAGTAAACAGCCGACGTGTAGCTATGCGCCATAGGTTGAGTATCGGCACCATAACCAGTGAATTAAACATCCGTGTAAAATGGTTAAGCGGTGGCAGCTTGGGCACTATCGAAGAAAGCTTTGTATCCAAGTTAAAGCCCGGCAACACATTTTGGTTTGCGGGTAGAAGTCTGGAATTTGTGCGGGTGAAGGAAATGACCGCCTATGTACGGAAATCAAATTCAACCAAAGGAATCATCCCAAGCTGGAATGGCGGACGTATGCCTTTATCATCTCAATTGGCGGCAGTATTCCGCGATAAACTGGATGAGGTGGCACATGGCATTGAAAAAGATGAAGAAGTGATTGCCTTAAGGCCACTGTTTAAATTGCAGGAAAAGCTCTCGCATCTGCCACAAAGCCATGAGTTTTTGATCGAATCTTTTAAATCACGCGAGGGGCATCACTTATTATTTTATCCCTTTGAAGGGCGGTTGGTACATGAAGGGATGGCATCATTGCTGGCTTATCGCATCAGTAAGTTCATAAGCGCCAGTTTTTCTATAGCGATGAATGATTATGGTTTCGAGCTGCTCACTGACGACGACGTACCTATTGAAGAGATTTTAGAAGATGCCAGTTTTTTTTCAATTGATAATTTGTTGGAAGACATTCAACACAGCTTAAACGCTAATGAAATGGCACGCAGGCGATTTAGGGATATCGCGCACATTGGTGGTCTGGTATTTACAGGCTATCCCGGCCAGCAGGTGAAAAACAAACATCTGCAGGCATCAACTTCATTACTGTTTGAAGTATTCAGCGAGTACGAGCCGGATAACTTATTGGTGAGACAAGCTTATAATGAGGCCTTGGCCTTTCAGTTAGAGGAATTCCGTTTGCGCATGGCCTTGCAGCGTATAGAAAAACAAAGCATCATCCTAAAAACCATTGAGCGGCCTACGCCGTTCGCTTTCCCCATTATGGTGGATAGCTTAGGCCGTGAAAAGTTCACCACCGAATCACTGGAAGAGCGTATATCCAAAATGGCGCGCCGCTACGGAGCCGAAGGTGTTGCCGACATAGAAAATAGGCGCAGCAGAAAGCCAGGAATTGTTAGGAAAAAAGGACTTTAATATTGTGAAATGTTAATAACGGTTTCGGTAAATCTTTTACATTTACTTGTGTGCTGTTGTCATTCTGAACGCAGTGAAGAATCTGTAAAATAATTTGCACCGTACAGATTCTTCACTGCGTTCAGAATGACAAAAATATTATAAATGCTAAATAAATTAGCATTTATAAATAATTATATTTACATTTGTTTTGAATTATTACAAAGATGAACGCAAACGCAGAAAAATTAAAAGCATTACAGCTTACACTAGATAAGCTGGAAAAATCATACGGAAAAGGTACCATCATGAAATTGGGTGATACTGCCATTGAAGCTACTGAAGTAATATCAACCGGTTCATTAGGGTTGGATATAGCTTTGGGTGTTGGTGGTTTGCCTAAAGGCCGTGTGGTTGAAATATACGGCCCGGAATCATCAGGTAAAACAACTTTGGCTATCCACGCTATTGCTGAATCGCAGAAAAAAGGGGGCATCGCCGCATTTATTGACGCGGAGCATGCATTCGACCGTTTTTATGCTAAGAAATTAGGCGTCGACGTAGAAAATCTTTTAATTTCTCAACCGGATAACGGCGAGCAGGCTTTGGAAATTGCTGATAACCTGATCCGTTCAGGCGCTATTGATATTCTGGTAATTGACTCGGTTGCGGCATTGGTGCCAAAAAGCGAGATTGAAGGCGAAATGGGCGATTCAAAAATGGGCTTGCAGGCCAGGTTGATGTCGCAGGCATTGCGTAAATTAACCGGCACTATCAGCAAAACAGGATGTTGCTGTATATTCATTAACCAATTACGCGAGAAGATCGGTGTAATGTTCGGTAACCCGGAAACAACTACCGGTGGTAACGCCTTGAAATTCTATGCTTCTGTACGTTTAGATGTACGCCGTATATCACAGATCAAAGATTCTGATGAAGTATCAGGTAACCGTGTAAAAGTTAAAATTGTTAAAAATAAAGTGGCACCGCCGTTCCGTATCGCGGAGTTTGACATTATGTTTGGTGAAGGCATCTCTAAAGTTGGTGAGATCATCGACTTAGGTGTTGAACATAACATCATCAAAAAAGCAGGCTCATGGTTTAGCTACGGCGAAACCCGATTAGGCCAGGGCCGTGATGCCGTTAAAACTCTATTGCTTGACAATATTGAGCTAATGGAAGAATTAGAAAATAAAATAAAAGAAGTAGTAACCGGCGAACATTTAGCCGAAGTTTAGTTTCTTTTGATTTCACAGCTTTAAGGTGTGATTACACCGATAACAGAAGACTTTCTCTTAAATAGAGGAGGTCTTTCTTTTTTAACAGTCCGCTGATTGAATTACTTGGTTCATAAATCCAATAAAATGTATATTCGAATAATAATTTAACAACATGAACTTATATTCAATTTTACTACAAGCGCATTCGGGTTTCAGGTTTATTGTAATGGCGCTGCTATTACTGGCTATCCTGCAATCATTGGCAGGCTGGTTTGGTAACCGCCCATATACAAATACCAACCGCAAAATAAACATGTTCACCATGATATCGGCACATATCCAATTGCTGTTAGGCCTGGGCTTGTATTTTGTTAGTCCGCTGGTACAATTCAGCAAAACGGCCATGCAGGATAATACTACCCGTTACTGGACCGTTGAGCATATCACCATGATGATATTTGCCATCGCGCTAATAACAGTTGGTCATATCCGTTCTAAAAAAGTATTGGCACCTACAGCTAAACATCGCACCATCGCTATATTTTATTTATTGGCGCTGTTAGTCATAGTATTAGCTATTGTACAAAGCATGCGCCCGTTTTTTGGGGTTAGCCATTAAAATAAATTGAGAAAAAGTTTGCAAATTCAATTTTCTTTATAAATTTGCTCCCGCTATGATCAAAATCTACCAAACTAACCTGTGGTGGCACCAACAAAATTGGCAGCCGGATACTATTTGATCTTATAGATTAACCAATTGTAAACCTATTTGGAACCCGGCGAATATAATTCACCGGGTTTTTTTGTTTTAAGGCCATATAAAGAATGAAAAAGTTTAAAATAATTACCACACATAAAAAACTACTTGCCGATACTACTACGCCCGTAAGCATATATTTACGCCTGCGGGATGTATTCCCAAATTCGCTTTTACTGGAAAGCTCCGACTATCACAGTCGTGAAAACAGTACTAGTTACATCTGCTGCGAACCTATTGCCGGATTACTATTGAACGATGGCGAACTAAAAAAGAAATATCCCGATGGTGCCATCGAAGCCTATAAGTCTGGAGAATTTGAACTGATAGACCAGATCAATTCTTTTTTAAGCAGTTTCGAAACTAATGAAACCGGTTTGAAGATTATTTCGAATGGCTTGTTCGGCTACTTCACTCACGAAGCAGTTGAGCATTTTGAAACCATCAAACTAAAAAAGACTGATGACGATAGCAAAAAGATTCCGGAGATGCAGTACAACATGTATCGTTACGTTATCGCCATCGATCACTTTAAAAACGAGCTGTACATCTCCTACAATCAACCCGAGGGACAAAACGCGGCCAAAGGGATCGAGAAAATAGAATACCTGATCAAGAATAAAAACTTCCCGGAATATACCTTCAAAAGCGATGAGGCTGAACAATCCAACTTAACCAACGAAGGCTTTATGGCTATAGTTGAAAAGATGAAGCAGCACATTTACCGCGGCGATGTTTTCCAGATCGTGCCGTCACGTGCTTTCTCTAAAAAGTTTTTGGGTGATGAGTTTAACGTTTACCGGGCTTTACGTTCTATCAACCCGTCGCCCTATTTATTTTATTTCGATTATGGCAATTTCAGGATCTTCGGTTCATCGCCGGAGGCACAGATCACTATTAAAAATAGGATCGCCAGTATTTTCCCAATAGCCGGAACATTCAAACGTACAGGTGATGATATTAAGGATGCCGAATTAGCGCAAAAACTTATCGAAGACCCAAAAGAGTCGGCCGAGCACGTGATGCTGGTTGATTTAGCCCGCAATGACCTGAGCAGGCATTGCGAACAGGTAGAAGTTAAAGCATTTAAAGAAGTACAATATTATTCGCACCTCATCCACTTGGTATCGCATGTAAGCGGCAAGCTTTTACCGGGTGTCGCTTCATTTAAGATTGTTGCTGATACCTTCCCCGCCGGTACATTAAGCGGAGCGCCAAAATACCGCGCTATGGAGATCATCGACGAAAACGAAAAAACTAAACGTAGTTTTTACAGTGGCGCCATTGGCTACCTGGGCTTTAACGGCGACTTTAACCATGCTATCATGATCCGCTCATTTTTAAGCAAGAACAACACATTGCATTACCAGGCGGGAGCAGGAATTGTTGCTGGTTCTATAGCCGAAAGTGAATTAAAAGAAGTGGATAACAAAATAGCGGCATTAAGAAAAGCCATTGAATTAGCGGAGGAATTATAAGATGAAAAATATATTAATAATAGATAATTACGATTCCTTCACCTACAATTTGGTGCATCTGGTTAACGAGATTGGCCTGCAATGCGAAGTTTGGAGGAATGATAAATTTAAGATCGAGGATGTGGATGCTTATGACAAGATCATCTTATCACCAGGCCCGGGAATACCTTCTGAGGCCGGTTTGCTTTTGGATGTGATCAAAAAATATTCACCTACTAAAAGTATTTTTGGCGTTTGCTTAGGTCAACAGGCTATTGCCGAGGTGTTTGGCGGCGCATTGTACAATTTAAAACAACCCATGCACGGTATCGCCACACCAATAAAAGTAACCGACCAAACCGAAAAACTTTTTATTGGTTTGCCGGAAAGCTTTAAAGTAGGCAGGTACCACTCGTGGGTGGTAGATGAAAAGTCTATACCTGACATATTAACTGTTACCGCGATTGATGAAGAAGATAATTCGGTTATGGCATTAAGGCATAAGGAGTACGATGTACGCGGTGTACAATTTCACCCGGAATCGATATTAACAGAATTTGGTAAAGAAATGATGGCTAACTGGATAGGCGCATGAACATTTTAGATAAAATAGTTGCCAATAAACTTAAGGAAGTTGCATCGGCTAAGAATAAAACATCTTTTACTCAGTTGGAGGAATCAGAATTTTTCGCAAGAGATACTTATTCGTTCAGGGATTTCTTGTTAGATCCGGAACGCACTGGTATTATAGCTGAGTTTAAGCGTAAGTCGCCCTCAAAAGGTATCATCAACGATAAGGTAAAAGTTGCGGCGGTAACAAATGCTTATGCCGAGGCTGGCGCGTCTGCTCTATCGGTTTTAACTGATAAACAGTTTTTCATGGGCCGCAAAGCAGATCTGATCAGGGCAAGGCAGGCTAATACCATACCGGTATTGCGTAAGGATTTTATGATTGATGAATATCAGGTGATTGAAGCTAAAGCTTTAGGCGCTGATATTATTTTGCTCATCGCGGCGATACTTACCCCTGCACAAATTCAGCAATTAGGCTCGCTTGCAAAAAGCTTGGGTTTAAATGTGTTGCTGGAAGTTCACAACCTGGAAGAACTGGAACGCAGTATCAACCCAAATGTGGATGCCATCGGCGTAAACAACCGCAATTTGGCCGATTTTACTGTTTCGGTAGAAACCTCATTCAAATTGGGCGAACATATTCCGAAGGAGTTTTTGAAGATCTCGGAAAGTGCCATAAGCAATACGGATGTTATAAAAGAGTTGAAAAAAGCAGGCTTTAACGGATTTTTAATTGGTGAAAATTTTATGAAGCAAGCAGATCCCGGAATGGCAATGCGGGAATTTGTGGAAGGTTTGAAATAAGCACAATCTGTCAGGAATAGTTAGGCGTTAATGACATTTTAGGTTATTATTTTACCTAAATTTAACTTGGCAATTGTTTTGATATACAGTATTTAATGAAGCAAAAATTTTACGATACTGCTGTGAAGCAGGAAAGAGCTGTGCTGGTTGGTGTGATTACCCAATATGAAACTGCTGAACAGTCGAAAGAATATTTAGAGGAATTACAATTTTTGGTGGATACCGCCGGGGCGGAGACTATTAAAATTTTCACGCAGAAACTTCAAAAGCCGGATCGGTCTACTTTTGTAGGCGCGGGCAGATTAGAAGATATCAGAGCCTTTGTTACCGAAGAAGAAATTGATATTGTAGTTTTTGATGATGAGCTTACGCCATCGCAATTACGTAATATTGAGAATGTATTGGGTGTAAAGATACTTGACCGCAATAACCTGATACTGGATATTTTTGCCGGTCGTGCGCAAACAGCGCAGGCTAAAAGCCAGGTTGAGCTTGCGCAATTACAATATTTATTGCCACGATTAACACGCCTTTGGACTCACTTAGAGCGCCAGAAAGGTGGTATCGGTATGCGTGGGCCGGGTGAGTCGCAGATTGAAACGGACAGACGCTTGATCCTGGAAAAGATCTCGTTGTTAAAAGAAAGACTAAAACTAATAGACCGGCAAAACGAAACCCAGCGCAAAAACCGCGTGTCGATGGTTCGGGTGGCGTTGGTGGGTTATACCAACGTGGGTAAATCCACCACCATGAATATGATCTCTAAATCGGATGTTTTCGCGGAGAATAAGTTGTTCGCTACTTTGGATACCACCGTTAGGAAAGTAGTGATTGAGAATGTGCCTTTCCTGCTTTCGGATACGGTTGGATTCATTCGCAAATTACCTCATGATTTAATAGAGTGCTTTAAATCTACACTGGATGAAGTACGCGAGGCTGATATTTTGATCCACGTGGTGGATGTTTCGCATCCGAACTTTGAGGATCAGATCAGGACGGTTAATGAAACCTTGAAAGATTTGGGAGTGATCGATAAACCGACCATTACACTATTTAATAAAATTGACGCTTACCAACCGATAAAAAATCACGCGGACGAAGAAGTTGAGCCACTAACCCTTGACGATTTTAAACACAGCTGGATGGCGAAGAACAACAGCCCTGCAATATTTATCTCAGCTACTCAGCGGGAGAATATTGACGAGTTTAGGAAACTGTTGTATGATATGGTGGTGGAGATACATTCGGATAGGTATCCGTATGATCATTTGTTGTATTAATTGTAGTTTTCTTAATTATAACATGCAGTACCCCTAAAACAAATTCTTGAAGTAAATAATACTCTGTAAGATTTTATCAAAACATTACGTTGGCTAAAAAACATTTCTGATAACGTTTTGATTGTACTATTATATGAATTAAAATAGTTCTGAAGATTGATAAATCTTAACGAGGACTCTAATAATGCAGCATTTAATAACACCGAATGCTTTTTATTTTCAAGCATTTTCAATGTATCAATGCTATTTCTATTTAGAAACAAAAGTGCTTGAACATAATCTTCCGTATTAGTTGGATTAGTGTAATCTTGTTTATCTTGATAATCTTCAATAAGGCTTTCAATTTTTTCAAAATACTCACCTATTTCTTTTGCTACTTTTTCGCCATGAATTTCAAATCTAAAATCCTCAATAATTCTGCTTACCTCGCCTAAAGCCTCATTCCTTTTATCTTGTAAAACATGCAGTTGATCTTCAAATACTTTTATTTCATCGAATGATTTACGGTGATTTAAAATTAAAAAATCAAGTGCTGAATAGAAATTACTGAAAGCTTTTAATCGATTTTTTTTATTGAAAGCAAAGTAGTTACCAATGCCTTTAAAGTATGCCTTGTATAAATCTTCATATCTAATTTCTTGGAAAATACTAATAGCGGCTATAGATACAGATGAAAAAGACCGAGGATTGTCGTTATCGATAACTATCTGTTTTTGTAAATAATCATAACTAATCGCTTGTTTATTTACTCCACGTATCAATTTAATTAAATTAATTTTAAATAGACTTCTGGTTAATTTTCGCTGATTATGATTATTTAATCCTTTTACAAAAATATTTATTAATATACCACTCAGAAATATACTTATAGGTATTATGAAGCTAAGTATATCTTTATTTTCAACACCAAACTTATGGGCTAAATACTCTATCATTATTTATGACTATATCTACTAATATACATAATAGAATATCATTCATTTTAATTTGTCAAAAATAACTCATCCTTAATCTCCGGGATTACATTTTTCTCGGTAGCGGTATCAAATAATAGTTTGATTGCTTTTTTACCTTCATCACCTAACTCAACAGAATATTTGTTTACATACAGATCGATGTGTTTGTACATCACTTCTTCGCTCATTTCCTGGGCGTGTGAGCGAATGTATTCCAGTCCGGATTTTGGATTGGAGAAAGCAAACTCTACAGAGCGGCGCAATACACGGTTAATTTTATGCTGAACATCTTCGGGTAAACTACGGTTGGCTACGATTCCGCCAAGCGGGATGGCTAAGCCTGTTTCCTTTTCCCAGAAATCGCCTAAATCGATGATCTTTTTAAGGCCTTTATCCTGATAGGTAAAGCGGTTTTCGTGGATGATGAGGCCAATATCTACGCGGCCATCTATCACTGCATTTTCAATGTCTGAAAAAACCAGTTCTTGTTTATTCAACGCATTTGGGAAAGCCAATCCTAAAAGGAAATTAGCGGTAGTGTATTTGCCGGGGATACCAATTTTAAGTTGTGTATCCGGCTTTTCCAATTCCGCGCGTAACTTTTCCGGATCATCCTTGCAAATCAACATCGGGCCTACGCCAAAACCTAACGCACTGCCTGAATCTAGCAACACGTAACTATCGGCCACATATGCAAAGGCATGGTAACTTAGTTTGGTAATATCCAGTTCACCCCGAAATGCTTTTTGGTTGAGGGTTTCCACATCATCATAAGAAACTTCAAAATCTAAACCCTCCGTATCAATTTTATGATGGATAAGCGCATCAAAAATAAAGGTATCGTTTGGGCAGGGAGAAAAACCGAGCGAGAGTGTCATAGCTTTAATAGTGTTGAGGAGCGGGGGCGAGGAGCCAGAAAATATTAACAATTCAGATTACTGGCTCTTCGCACCTCGCTCCCAATCCAAAAATTCAGCAGCAAATGTATTCAGATTTTTTATGGCTAGCCCTATTTGCCAGGCATCGCGATTACGTTTTTCTACATAATTTGACACTGCCCTGATTTGCATGCAGGGCACACCCATCTGTCGGCAAGCATGGAAAAACGCAGCGCCTTCCATACTCTCTATTTGCGCGTTAATTCGGCTGCCTAATTTGTAAATGGATGCTTCGTTCCCATGAACAGTATTTACGGTAATCGCATTTGCCTTTCTTAGGTTAAATTGAGCAGGCAAAGCATAAGTTGACGTAAAATTACTCTCGCCAAAGCCTAATTTATCAATAGTGATAAAGTCCTCATCGTCCTCCGCACCTAATTCAATAAGAGTATCTTCCGTAATTTCAACTACATTACCCAGGGCAATACCTCGGTCAAAACTACCCGCAATACCTAAGTTTATTGCCAGATCATACTGATTGGTAGCTAAATGTTTGCCTAAAGCGAAGGAAGTGGCTACCATGCCCGCGCCGGTGATTAAAAAGTCTGTAGTCCCCCGTTGTGAGTCTTGAGTTTGGTCTTCGACTAAAGACTTAAGACTATCGACTTCGAAAGAAGTGGCTGCCACTATTAATATCCGCATTGTCAAATATTTTTTGACAGCTAAGATAAAACATATGCCTTGTTTTTGTTTTGTATATTTGCAGCCACAATTGTTATGATGATACATATAACGCGCAAAGAACATTTTAATGCGGCCCACAGGATGTACCGCGAGGAATGGAGCGCCGAAAAAAACGAAGAAATTTTTGGCAAATGTGCCAATCCAAACTGGCATGGCCACAATTACAACCTGTTTGTAACGGTTAAAGGCGAAATTACTCATGCTACAGGCTATTTAATTGACCTGAAGGAGCTTAAAGTGATTATTAATGATTACGTGATCGAAAAACTCGATCATAAAAACATTAATAAGGATGTTGACTTTATGGCTGGCAAAATGGCTTCGACAGAGTTACTTTGTATTGAGATCTTTAATCAGTTGAAAACGCCCATTGAAGCTTATGAAGGTGTGTTTTTGCACTCCGTTAAATTGTACGAAACCGAAAACAATTCCGCTGAATATTTCGGCGACTAATTTATTGGAATGATTAACGAAAACAATATTCCTGATCGCGAAGACGATATCGAAGGATATGTAAAAATTGACAGGTATAATCCTGAACTGATCAACAGCTTATCAGAAAATTATCTGAATGTTTTAAAACACATTGGCGAAAAACCTGAACGCGAGGGTTTGTTAAAAACCCCCGAGCGTATGGCTAAAGCCATGTTATACCTAACACAGGGTTATGACCTTGATGCCAAAGAAATTTTAGAGTCGGCTATGTTTAAAGAGGAATATAGCCAGATGGTAATTGTAAAGGATATTGAGGTATATTCAATGTGTGAGCACCATATGTTACCTTTCTTTGGCAAAGCACATGTTGCTTATATACCTAACGGGCATGTAGTAGGACTTAGCAAAATACCACGTGTAGTTGATGTTTTTGCCCGCCGTTTACAGGTACAAGAGCGTTTAACTAATGAGATCAGGGATTGCATTCAGGAAACTTTGAACCCACTTGGTGTAGGTATAGTAATTGAATGTCGTCACCTTTGCATGAGCATGCGCGGCGTACAAAAACAAAACTCGGTTACTACTACATCGGCATTTACCGGTGCATTTTTAAACGAAAAAACCAGAACAGAATTTCTAAATTTGATATCAGCTAAGTTGAGTTGAATGGTTGATTAAGTTGAATGGTTGATTTGGTGAGTAGTTTTTAACTCATTCAACTTAATCAACCATTCAACTTGATCACCGCAATAAACTTAATTAACATAATCAACCAATATAACCAAAAAAATGAAAGCATATATTTTTCCGGGACAAGGTGCCCAGTTTGTTGGAATGGGTAAAGACTTGTACGAAAAGTCGGCCGAAGCCCGTGAACTATTTGAAAAAGCTAACGAAATTTTAGGTTTCAGGATAACCGATATTATGTTTGATGGCACCGACGAGGGCCTTAAACAAACCAATGTTACCCAGCCTGCCATATTTTTACATTCGGTTATTTTAGCCAAAGTTTTGGGTGATGATTTTAAACCGGAGATGGTTGCCGGTCACTCTTTAGGCGAATTTTCAGCTTTGGTATCTGCGGGAGCACTATCATTTGAGGATGGATTGCGTTTGGTTGCGGCACGTGCCAATGCCATGCAAAAAGCCTGCGAAATACAACCATCAACGATGGCCGCTATTTTAGGTTTGGATGATTTTACGGTAGAGGATATTTGCCACCGCATAAGCAACGTGGTTGTGCCCGCGAATTATAACTGCCCGGGACAATTAGTTATCTCCGGCACTATAGCAGGAGTTGATGAGGCTTGTGAATTGATGACCGCCGCTGGCGCTAAACGTGCATTAAAACTTAATGTAGGTGGCGCATTCCACTCGCCGTTAATGGAAGCTGCAAGGGTTGAATTGGAGCATGCAATTGTACACACCGAAATTAAAGCGCCAATATGTCCCATCTATCAAAACATTGATGCCAAACCATATACCGATCCTGAAAAGATAAAACATAACCTTATTGCCCAGTTAACCGGCCCGGTTAGGTGGACGCAGACTGTAGTGCGAATGCTGGAAGATGGCGCAACCTCATTTACTGAAGTTGGTCCGGGTAGCGTGCTGCAAGGCCTTGTAAAAAAGGTAAACAGGCAAATTCCTACAGAGAGCGCTGAATTGCCGCAATAATATTACAAACATCTGCGCAATACAGGTGTTTGTTAATGTAATTTTACCTAATTGAAAACACAGGCACTTTGAGTACATCCGGGAAAATACGCTTACTGCTAGCTTTATTGTTTGTCAGTTTATTATTTACTGCAACAATAGTTCAAAGCACATACACGCCTGTAAATAACTTGGATCAAACGGCCGCAATCCTTGAAAACAACCTTCATTCAAAGGAAAAGGACATAACCGCATTAGTTAATAGCAATGCATCCTTTAATAGCTTAAAAAATATTCAAAACCACCCTGACGAGGCTTTAAAATTTATAAATGATTATACGGTAGATAAAAGCATATGGCTTATAACTTATACCAATGATACGGTTAGCTTTTGGAGTGGTATAAAGGTTATCCCGCAGGAAAACAACCGTATAAAAGAAGGTGTTTCATTTATATTAGGGCCTAATGGCTATTATGAAGCTATTAAAAAAAGCGAGGGGAATTTCTCAGCCATATTTTACATTGGCGTAAAGGTAAACTACCCGTTTCAAAACGAGTACCTTCAAAACAAGTTTGCCAAAAACTTGCTGAATGATAATAATATTGAAATAGCTGATTTTACCGACAATAACGTTTATGGTATACACAGCTGTATTAATAACCAATATCTTTTCTCAGTTAAATTAACCCATAACGAAGTTAATCACCGGTTTTTTTATTTTGAGCTAATAGCCTGGCTACTAACCTTTTTAATCCTGTGCGTATTAATTCATGCTATTTGCAAATACTTTGTAGCTAAGGGTAAAATTTATCTCTCATTAATAATTTTGGGGGTATTTATAATAATAGTACGCTATGTATCATTACATTATAACTGGCCCGATTTTATTTACAGTTTAAGCATTTTTGAGTCGTCTATATATACACCCGGGCATTCGCATCTTTCGCTGGGCGATTTTTGCCTGAACATATTATTCACTTCGTGGTTTGTGGCGTTTATTTATAACCAGCGCCGATCACTTTTAACAACACCAACAAGCAAAACAATAAGCTATTTAATTACTATTGCCGGTACTATTATACTTATTGTAACATCAACCATATTACTTGATCTTTTTTATGGGCTGATAGCAAATGCCAAAATAAGTTTTGATGTATACAACGTTTTCAACTTGTCTCGCTTTAGTTTATTAGGCTTGTTGATGCTATGCTTCTGTTTCCTGATACTGTTTTTAGTAAATGACACATTTTTATACCTGATCGATAAGCTACGGATACCAGAAAAGCATAAGATTATTATTTTTTTATCGGGTATTGTGATAGCGACCGCCGTTACTGCTTTCTACCAGGAATTTAATCTGTTTTATATTTTGCTGGCCATTGCTGTTTTCATCAGGGCTTATGCTTATAAATACAATTCCGGCAAAATAGATTCTACAAGCTTTATCATTATTGTTTTTGTTTTCGCATTGATATCCTTTTTGAAATATCAGCATGTAGAAGCAGTTAAGGAAGCGGAAACCCGTGTTGCGCTAATTCAAAAATTAGAGGTTCCGGATGATGTAACAGCGGATGTAATTTTTAACAGGATAGAAAAACAAATCATAAATGATCCAATAATTGTTAATTATTTTAATGACAGCCTGCATTATAGCAATATAAAAAGTCGTTTTCAAAAGCTATATTTCGATGGATACTTATCAAAATACACATATAATATACACGAATTTAATGAAGCCGGGCAGCCTGTAGCCGGCGACAAAAATTATACGTTAAATGTATTTAAAGACATGGTGCTTTACAGCTCATTTAAAGTATCCAACTATTTCTACAGGGAAAATGAATCTTTTGGCTTTCAAAATTATTTTGCAATCCTACCGGTTACAAAAGACAACAAAATTGCAGGAACTATAGTTGTTGAACTAAAATCAAAACCATTGCAGCCTTCCGGCTCGTTCCCTGATTTATTGAAAGATGACAATATACAGGCTGACAACAGGTTTAAAGATTATTCATTTGCTTTTTATAGCGATAATAAACTGGTAAGTAAAAGTGGCAGCTATAGTTACGATTTAGTGAATACTATCTTTAAAGGCTTGCATAAAAGGTATTCGTCCATAATAACACAAAGCAGCCATCCCGACTGGTATAAAAACTTAATAACTTATAGTCACTTAATCTATCAACCGAGTGAACGCACGCTGATAGTTGTAAGTAAGGAAGAAAACACCCTTTTTTATAACATATCATCGCTTACCTTCTTTTTTATACTGCTGCTTTTGTTTAGCCTTATGGCTATTGTTGTACGGCTGTTGTGGCTGCGGATTAAGATCTTAAGTATTAGCGACAATAGCTTTAAATGGATATTTAAAATAAATTTCGAGAAGATACTTTATAAAACACGCATTCAGTTTTCCATTATCGCGGCTGTTGTGGTTACATTAATATTTGTTGGCTTTATTACATTCCTTTCACTAAGCACTCAATATAATGAGCAGCAGGAAAACATGATACGCGATAAAATAAGCCATATTACTACGGCATTTGAAAGTGGTTTGTTTGATAAGTACCTTGGCAACATCAATGAAGAAAGCCAAACCGATTTTGATGAACTGGCTGACACCTATTCAACTGATTTGGTTTTATATGATCAGCACGGCGTGCCGTTAATTACTACCCAGCCAAAGATTTATGATGATGGCTTGCAATTTCGTAGAATGAATTCGCGCGCGTTTATTTACCTGAGTAAGTTTAAAAAATCGGAGTTCGTGAATGATGAAACTATTGGCGAGTTGCACTATAAGGCCGCTTATGCCCCTTTAATCAATTCAAAAAACGAAACTATAGCTTACTTGCAATTGCCTTATTTTTCAAACCAGGCCGACTATAACGCACGCATCATATCATTATTAAATATAATGATTAATGTTTATGCCTTAATATTCATTGTTGTGGGCTTATTCGCGGTAATTATTGCCCGGCAGATAACAGCTCCGCTTAGTTTTATTCAGCTTAGCTTAAGCAATATTATTTACGGCAAAAAGAACGAGCCCATCAAATGGGAACGCGATGATGAAATTGGCGCGTTGGTGAACGAATATAACAAAATGATAGCGGCCTTAGAAAACAGTGCCCAAAAACTTGCCCAGTCTGAACGTGAAAGTGCCTGGCGCGAAATGGCTAAGCAAGTTGCCCACGAGATAAAAAACCCGTTAACACCGCTTAAACTTGGTTTACAATTGTTGGAAAAATCATGGCGTGATAAAGACCCTAAATTTGACGCGAAGTTTGAGCGTTTCAGCAAATCATTTGTGGAGCAGATAGAAAGTTTATCCTCTATCGCATCAGAGTTCTCCTCGTTCGCTAAAATGCCTGATACGCATTTGGAACGCGTAAATGTATTTGGTATGCTCAATCAGGCAGTTACCATTTTTAACCAGATGGATAACATTAAAATAAATTATCAGGCTCCGTCAGATCCGTTTTATATCAATGCCGACCGTGACCAGATATTGCGCTGCTTTAATAACTTATTAAAAAATGCTATTGAGGCCTCACAGCAGGATAAGCTGGGTATTATTGACATTAGTTACCTGATAAGCAGTAAAAGCATCCTACTTAGCCTAAAGGATAATGGTAATGGTATACCAGAGAATATGCGCGAAAAAATATTTGAACCTAATTTTACTACAAAAAGTTCGGGTACGGGTTTAGGGTTGGCCTTTGTTAAAAACTCTATTGAAAATGCAGGCGGTAAAGTTTGGTTTGAAACCATACAAGGCGTTGGCACTACATTTTATTTGAGTTTGCCTGCGGCGGATGAGGTAGATAAAAATACCAAAGCATAAAAAATCCCCTCTTTTCGGGAAGGGATGATCAGCCTGATGGCTAAATATGATAATATTTTATACTGAGAAAGATGTACCGCAACCGCAAGTGCTGGCAGCATTCGGGTTATTAAAGGTAAATCCACGGGCGTTTAATCCGTCAGAAAAATCAATTTGCATGCCTGCAAGGTATAAGCCGTGGGCTTTGTGCATGTAAACCTTAATATCGTTAATATAATAGGTATGGTCGCCATCTTTTGGTTGGTCGAAGCCTAAAACGTAGCTCATGCCTGAGCAACCGCCGCCTTCAACGCCAATGCGCAAGCCAAAATCATCACCTAATTCCTGCTGATCTTTCAGCTTTATAAGTTCTTTAACGGCGCCTTCAGTAAAGGTAACCGGTGCGGTTTCAACAACAGTACTCATCTTATTTTTAATTAACTACACAAATATAATGTAAAATGCAGATTTTTGTTGCAGAGCCAATTATTTATGACCTCTGTATAACATTCAATTATTATGGAAATGTATCCGTATTTATTAGATATAGTAAAATATACCATTTCGGGCCTTGGCGTGGTTTGGATAGCTTTTTATCTGATCAAACCTTATCTCGATAAATCAGAACGCATCCATATGCTTGAATTTAAGAAATCGGTGGCCAATCATACGCTGCCATTGCGCTTACAGGCTTACGAACGTATTGTATTATTTATGGAGCGCATTAACCCGCAGAATATGCTGGTGCGATTAAACGCAGGCAGCCATAGCGCAACTGAATTGCACAGTATTATTATAGCTGAGATTCGTAGCGAGTATCAGCATAACATCACTCAACAAATTTATGTAACCAGCCGTGCCTGGGGTGTAACCAAACGCGTTAAGGACGATACCTTAAATATTGTAACCAATGCCGTTAAAAGTTTGCCTGAAAATGCAAGCGGCCTGGATTTGGGTAAAGTTATATTGGTACAATTAAGTCAGATGGAAAATGACCCGTATGAATTGGGCGCAGAATTGTTAAGAAAAGACCTGGAACAATTATTTTAATTAAAGATGCCCGATAAAAAATTTACCACCACTTCCGGAATTGAGATCAAGGAGGTATATACCGGGCCATCTGAAATGAATGAATTGCCGGGCGAGTTTCCCTACACACGCGGTATTCAAAAAGATATGTATCGTGGCAGGCCATGGACCATGCGGCAATACGCGGGTTTCTCCACCGCCGAGGAATCAAACAAACGTTATCATTATTTACTTGGCCAGGGAACCATGGGTTTGTCGGTTGCTTTTGACCTGCCGACGCAGATAGGATATGACTCAGACCATGAATTGGCCGAGGGTGAGGTGGGTAAGGTTGGTGTGGCGATAGATTCATTAAAGGATATTGAGATTTTATTTGATGGCATCGAACTGAAAAATATAACCACCAGCATGACCATTAACGCTACCGCGGCTATATTATTAGCCATGTACATCGCGTTAGCAAAAAAACAGGGCGCTGACCTGAAGCAGATTTCGGGAACAATACAAAACGATATATTAAAGGAGTATGCCGCTCGAGGTACTTATATATACCCGCCGCAACCGTCTATGCGGTTAATAACCGATGTGTTTGAATATTGCAGTAAGGAAGTACCTAAATGGAACACCATATCAATATCCGGCTATCATATCCGCGAAGCGGGATCTACCGCGGTGCAGGAGCTGGCATTTACCCTCGCCAATGGCAAAACCTATTTAAAAGCGGCACTTGACAAAGGGCTTGATATAAATGTATTTGCTAAGCGCTTATCGTTTTTTTTCAACTGCCATAATAACTTTTTTGAGGAGATCGCAAAGTTTAGGGCGGCAAGGAGGATGTGGGCCCATATTACCGAGCAACTGGGCGCTACAGATACAGGTGCGCAAAAATTGCGGTTTCATACCCAAACGGGTGGTTCCACGCTAACAGCGCAACAACCTATGAATAACATTGTGCGGGTGAGTAACCAGGCACTAGCGGCAGTATTAGGTGGCACACAATCCCTGCATACCAATGGCTACGATGAGGCATTATCATTACCAACAGAAGCAGCAGCTAAAATTGCCTTGCGCACCCAGCAGATCATAGCTTTTGAAAGTGGCGCCATTGATACAGTTGATCCCTTGGCGGGATCATACTTTATAGAGGCATTAACAGACGAAATAGAGAAAGCGGCTCAGGTTTACATTGATAAGATAGATGCCATGGGCGGATCAGTAAAAGCGATTGAACAGGATTATATGCAACAGGAGATAGCATCATCGGCTTATCAATACCAGAATGATATTGAAAGCGGCGACAGGATAATCGTCGGCGTTAATAAATTCACACAAGAGGAACCCTCAGCAACCAATGTTTTCAGGGTAGATGATTCTATCCGCATACATCAGATCGAAAAATTAGACCGTCTGAAAGTCGAGCGGGATGGCAATGCGGTTGCCCTGGCACTACAAAAACTGCAACAAGCAGCTAAAGGCAAACAAAACCTGATGCCTTATATATTAACAGCGGTAGAGTGTTATGCCACCTTAGGTGAAATTTCGGATACGCTTCGCGCTGTTTTTGGGGAGTACTAACCTATGCCGGAATAATTTCTATTTTATTTATCTCAGTAACATCCCTTTAAAATTTAGTCGGAGTTTTAGCCAAACTATCGGAGTTTTAAAACGTAGTAAGGTTACGGAAACGCAAGGTTTTTAACCGAATTAATTATCACGAGTAATCAAACGCAAAAAAATTTCTTGAAAGTTTTTTTTACTGATATTGGTTACGAAGTATACTAATTTAAGTTGAATTTACAATAAAAATAGGGTTAATAAACAGTGAAAATATTTGCTAAAAAAGTGAAAATATAATTTTTTTATCCGCTTTTTTTTAGAATATTCGATGTTCCGTAGCAGCCTCAAAGGATGTTTCACTGGGGGTTGGAAATCAACTTTTTATAATAATATATATGGAAAAAACTTGTACTAACGTTTGGAATAGCTGTCTCCAGATCATAAAAGATAACATACCGGCTCAAAGTTTTAAAACTTGGTTCGAGCCGATAAAAGCTTTAAGGATGGAAGGTAGTGTATTAACCATACAGGTACCAAGTTTATTCTTTTACGAATGGCTTGAAGAACATTATGTAGGGCTACTACGTAAAACTATAAAGAAACAATTAGGCGATGAAGGGCGTTTAGAGTATAATATTGTAGTTGAACAGTCGTCTGCAAGCAAACCATATACAACAAATATGCCCTCAAACGGAAACGGAGCGGAATCTAAAAACCAGTCGATGCCGATACCGATTTCTATAAATAAGGATATTAAGAACCCGTTCGTAATACCCGGTTTAAAGAAATTGAATGTTGACCCACAGTTGAACCGTAATTATACCTTTGAAAACTTTATCGAAGGTGATTGCAACCGTTTGGCCCGTTCGGCAGGTTATGCTGTTGCAGCAAAACCGGGCGGCACCTCATTTAACCCTTTAATGATATATGGAGGCGTTGGTTTAGGTAAAACACACTTAGCGCAAGCCATAGGTAACCAGATAAAACAAACATTGCCGGATAAGCTAGTACTTTATGTATCATGCGAAAAATTCACCCAGCAGTTTGTTGATGCCCTTAAACACAATAACATTAATGATTTTGTGAATTTTTACCAGGCTATTGATGTGCTGATCATGGATGATGTGCACAACTTTGCCGGTAAAGAAAAAACACAGGATTTCTTCTTCCATATATTTAACCACCTGCATCAATCAGGCAAGCAGCTGATCATCACATCAGATAAAGCGCCTAAGGATTTAGCTGGTTTGGAAGAACGTTTGCTTTCAAGATTCAAATGGGGGCTTTCAGCTGATTTACAAATACCTGACTTGGAAACCCGTATGGCAATCTTAAAAAATAAGATCTATCAGGACGGTATTGAACTTTCAAACGATGTAGTTGAATATGTTGCCCACAACATTGATAACAATGTACGTGAGCTGGAAGGCGCCATGGTATCCTTATTAGCGCAATCAACCCTGAATCGTAAGGAGATAGATTTGAACCTGGCTAAGCAAATGCTGAAGAATTTTGTAAAAAACTCATCGAAAGAAATCTCGATGGAGTACATACAAAACCTGGTTTGCGAATATTTTGAAGTGCCCATTGATATGGTGAAATCGCAAACCCGTAAACGCGAGATCGTTCAGGCAAGGCAGATATCTATGTATTTAGCTAAAGCACATACCAAAAGCTCATTAAAATCAATCGGCAGTTTCTTCGGCGGCCGCGATCACTCAACAGTAATATATGCCTGCCAAACTGTTGAAGATTTGATTGATACTGATAAGAAATTTAAAGGCTACGTTGCAGATATTCAGAAGAAATTGAAAATGTCATAAGGCAATTTGGATTTCAGACAATATTTAGAGGCTTGCATTTATGCAGGCCTTTTTGTTTTATGTGTCCCGTCCTGAAATAAGTTGACATCCATATTGACTTATATTGAAAAAACAAGAGAAGAACAGCAGTGTAGTAAGTTCGATTATGGCGTTGCCTTCAAACAAAAAAGTCCTTGACAGTATTACCTGCCAAGGACTATATCTATTTAACAGGCTGTTATTTCGCAGCCTGTATTTCCTGAATAGTTGTATCAATTAATTTAACCGATGCATCATCATGTAGTGCTATACGGCCTGGTTTTATTATGTTGTTAAAGAGGCCAATAATAAATTGATCGGCGCCATACATTTTGTATTGGATAGCTGTAGCTTTTAATTCTAAAATTCCTTGTTGCGCATCTGCAGAATTATCAACCCGTGCTGTCATAGCGGCAAATTCCCTTACCAGGTTAAATTTCATCTGGATGTGTGCTTCATGGAATTGTTTGAATACAAAAGGCCATTCGGCAGCGTTACCGCTGGTAGCATAAACGCCAACCATAGCGGTGGTTAAGTCGTCCATGTTATCAGCTTCAAAGCTTTTAGCTAAAGTTAATGCTTTTGCGCTATCAAGCTTGCTGATAGCAGTTAAAGCAGCGCCCTGTATGGCATATGAGCGGCTTGATAATGCCGCGGTGAATATATCCATATTGCCAGATGCTTTTAAATCACCTAAGGCGGCAATCGCGGCAGCACGTACCAATGTATTAGGGTCAGTTTGCGCTAATGAAGCTAAGATTGGCATTGCAGCATTACGAATAGCATCATTTTTCATGTCCAAAGCCTTGATCGCTTTAAGTTGCAGGCGATAGTATTTATCGTGCAGTGCGGAGATCAGTATCTTTTGCCCTCCTTTATCATCCTGATGTTTGGTTGCGGCGGTTATCGCTTCTGTTCGGTCGACATATAACGGTGCATTAAAATATTGGAACACGAACTGGTCCAACGGTTTATCATCTGTTTTTTTAACTAACAGTACTTTGTCGCCATCAACGTTAACTAAATCAGGTTTAAACTCACTGTTAAAGGTAAGTGTATCGGCTTTGTCTTGCATCCATACGTTGTGGCGTACTTTTTTGCCACCCGCGTAAATATCAATCGCGAAAGGCAAAATAAATGGCTTGCCATCCTGGGTTTGTTGCAGGTAAATAGTTTCGGTTTTTGATGCATTATCCCATTTGTAGCTAATGCTCAAATTAGGATTGCCTGCACCATAATACCATTGGTTAAAGTACCAGTTAAGGTCAAGCCCACTGGCTTCTTCTAAAGCTAAACGTAGCTGTTGTGCTTCGCCGGCTTTGAAGGCATTTGTGGTAAGGTAAATCTTTAAGCCTTTAAAGAAGGCGGCGTCACCTAAATAAGTGCGCAGCATATTTAAAATGCGGCCACCCTTTTGGTAGCTCACCAGGTCAAATACATCTTCCTTATCATTATAATGGAAACGAACCAGATCTTTACTTTGATTAGCAGGGTCTTGCAGATATTCGTTCATATCGACATAATTCTGATAACCGGCTTCATCCTTACCATATTTATGTTCGGCCCAAAGCATTTCGCTGAAATCAGCAAATGATTCATTCATGGTGATGTTAGTCCAGTTTTCGCAGGTCACATAATCGCCAAACCATTGGTGGAATAGCTCATGCGCTATGTCCACACGGCTATCGTTGTAATAAGCATCTAATAACTGGCGGTCGGTTAATTGAACTTGTTCGCCATGTAGGGTAGCAGTGGTATTTTCCATGGCCCCACTTACGTAATCGCGCACTACAATCTGCGCGTATTTGTTCCATGGATAATCAACGCCTAAAGTTTTGGAGTAAAATTCCATTAGCTCCGGCGTCATACCGAAAATTTGTTTGGCATACGGGGCATATTTAGGCTCCAGGTAGTAATCTACATCTTTACCGCGCCATTTGTCGTGGTAAATCTTAAAGTCGCCTACAGCCATCATAAACAGGTACGGCGAGTGCGGTAAATCCATCTTCCAGGTATCGGTACGGGTGCCGTCGCCATTTATTTTTTGTGTGGTTAATTTACCGTTTGATAAGGTCACATATTTAGCCGGAACGGTCATGGTGATCTCGTCAGTAGTTTTTTGTTGAGGTTGATCGATGGTAGGGAACCAGGCTGATGAGCTTTCAGTTTCGCCTTGTGTCCAGATTTGGATAGGTTTATCCGGATCTTTACCATCAGGGTTTATAAAATACAATCCTTTTGCATCATTTATAGCTGCGCTGCCATGTACCTTTAACAGGTTGGGTTTGGAAGTATAAGAGATATAAACCGTATAATTTTCGTTGTTATGGTAAACCCTATCCAAACGGATTGCCAGTGAAAGACTATCCTGATATACATATTTAAGCGGGATGTTTTTGCCGTTTTGAACGATGGATATATTATGGATATCCATGCCCTTCGCATCGAGCCTTAAAGTATCGGTTGGATAAAAGTGCGGTTTTAAGGTAACCCATTCTTTGCCGTACATAAAACACTTTTGATAATCAAAGCGGACATCTAACTTAGTGTTGATCAAATCGTTTACTCTGGCAGGAGTAGCCCGGTAAATATCCATTACCGGTACATTGTGAGGGATTGGCGGCTCTATTTGCGCCTGCGCTGTATTAAGCGCGGCAACAGCCACAAAAAGGCTGCATAACAAGCCCGCAGAAAGGTTTTTTTTCATGATAATGAGTATGATATTCAGTTATAGGACGAAAATAGGATTTGCTTAGGAAAATAAGACAATCGGGGGCGAAAAATGTTACAGCGGGATCATGATTTTGTTGTGAGGTGGTTGAGCGGGGAATGGAGTGCTGGGAGCACGGTGTAGGTTACCCTTTATCATTCTGAACGGAGTGAAGAATCTATCCGATAGGCTCACCACTTGCAATCAGCGGATAGATTCTTCGTGCCAGTATGAACAAAAGAGCCATCCGTTAGCTAACGGATGGCTCTTAATATTATTGGGTTATTAATTATTATTATTCAATAACGCTTACTTTAAGCATATTGGTTTTGCCTTTTTTAACTAAAGGAACAGAAGCAGTATTAATTACCACATCGCCTACTTGTACTAAGCCATCTGCTTTTAATGTGTTGTTTACATCCTCTATAGTTTGATCGGTACTTTCAGTTTTATCATAGTAGAATGAACGTACACCCCAAACTAAACTTAAGGCGTTTAATAACTGTTTGTTTGGTGTGAAAATGTAAGTACTTGCTTTAGGGCGGTAGCTTGATATTTCAAAAGCGGTATAACCAGATCCAGTCATAGAAACGATCCCGACAGCGTTTGTATGTTCAGCTAAATACACTGCTGATCCGCAAACCGCATCGCTTAAGTTAGTTGTTAGATCTTGTGCCCTAACCGGTTCTTCTTTGGCATTGTATGGGTAGCCTAATTCTTCGACGTTACGAACGATCTTAGCCATTGTTTCAATTACGATCACAGGGAACTCGCCAACTGAAGTTTCACCACTAAGCATTACCGCGTCGGCACCATCTAATACGGAGTTTGCAACATCATTCACTTCGGCACGTGTTGGGCGCGGGGTGGTGATCATTGATTCCAGCATCTGAGTAGCAACAATAACCGGTTTTGATGCCGCGCGACATTTACGGGCGATCATTTTTTGCAATAACGGAACTTCTTCCATCGGCATTTCAACACCAAGGTCACCACGGGCAACCATTACACCGTCCGTTACGGCGATAATTTCGTCGATGTTATCGATAGCCTCAGGTTTCTCAATTTTCGCTATTACACGGGCCGAACTGCCATGCTCCGCGATGATATGTTTTAACTCTACAATATCCTGCGCGTTACGAACGAATGATAAACCTATCCACTCTACATCAAATTGCAGCACAAATTTTAGGTTTATTAAATCTTCTTCCGTTAAGCTTGGGATAGATACTTTGGTGTTTGGTAAGTTAACGCCCTTACGTGAAGTAAGGATACCGCCATGTACGATTTCGCAAACTACGGTATCAAGGCGGTTTGTTTCAATAACACGCATCTGGATCTTTCCATCGTCTAATAAAATAATTTCATTGGCCTGTACATCCTGCGGGAATGTATCATAAGTAATGTATATCTGGTTGTCATCACCAATACATTCATGGGTAGTTATATTAATACGTGTGCCGTTTATTAAATGTATACCACCATCTTTTACTAAACCAATGCGGATTTTAGGTCCCTGTAAATCGGCAAGTATGCCAACGTTGGTTTTATATTGCTCGTTTATTTCGCGGATTGTGTCGATAACTTTTTTGTGATCTTCAGCTTTTCCGTGCGAAAAATTAAGGCGGCAAACGTTTACGCCGGCCTTTATCATGGCTAAAAGGGTTTCTTTAGGGGCCGAGGCAGGGCCCATTGTAGCAACTATTTTGGTACGGTTATAATACAATTTCATAAATTATAAGTTTAAATCTGGCTTACCGAGTATACAAAGTGTAAAACGGACACATTCTAAATTTTGCGCTAAAATAGTAGATTTTCCCGTGATTTTATTTTTTTTGGATCAATCTTTACCGCGGCCACTATTTCGGGTATGCGATTAAGGGATGATACCAGGTTGTCGAGGTCATAATCATCAATATAATTTTTGATCATTAAAAAATAATCTGTTTTGCGCATTTCGGGTATCAAATAGCCGTCAGAACCTTTATTGGCTATAAAATAAAAATCAGTATCACTAGCTTCCCAATGGTGGGTATACTTAGAGAAGTACACCGGTTCGGTATTGGGAAGGATCTCGACCGCAAGATCGGCAGTTTTAGCCAAATTAAAGTTTAAATATTTGTTAATAAGGTAACAAATACGGTAATCTTTAAGCGGTGTTGTTACTGCAATTAATACAAAATCAAGATCGATCTCAAACTTTAATATTTTTCTGTTCAAAATCATTACATTTGCGCCGGTAAAAATACAATTTGAAAACCTTTGCAAGTAAATTTTTGTTGAGTTAAATGCGCAAAAGTTTTTAGATTTGATATTTAACAGAATTTATTTTTCTTTGCACTGAAATTATTAATCATTAAACTATAAGACTATGTCTGATATCGCTTCAAGAGTAAAAGCTATAATCGTAGAAAAATTGGGTGTTGACGAAAACGAAGTAACCCCGGAAGCAAGCTTCACCAATGACCTTGGTGCTGATTCTTTAGACACCGTGGAACTGATCATGGAATTCGAAAAAGAATTCAATGTGGCTATCCCTGACGATCAGGCTGAAACAATTGGTACTGTAGGACAGGCCATTGCTTACCTTGAAAAAAACGTTAAATAACTCGCAAAACCCTTTAAATGGAGTTTAAGAGAGTTGTAATAACCGGGCTTGGAGCACTTACTCCAATTGGCAACAGCGTTCCTGAATATTGGGAAGCTTTGATAAATGGGGTAAGTGGCGCCGCGCCTATTAAGAGTTTTGATACGTCAAAATTCAAGACTAAATTTGCGTGCGAAGTGAAAGGCTTTGACGCGGATGCATTTTTGGGCAGAAAAGACGCGCGCAAGCTCGATCCTTTTGTTCAGTACGCGTTATATTCCACTGCTGAAGCGGTTGCGGATGCAGGTTTGGATTTCGATAAATTGGATACCAGCCGTATTGGCGTTATCTGGGGATCGGGTATTGGGGGCTTAAAAACATTTTTGGATGAGATTGTAAATTTCGCCAAAGGTGATGGTACGCCACACATTAACCCATTTTTTATCCCAAGGATGATAGCCGACATCGCGCCGGGCCATATTTCTATTAAATATGGTTTACGCGGGCCGAACTTTACTACGGTTTCTGCATGTGCCTCATCAAACAACGCATTAATTGACGCTTTTAACTATATACGTATGGGTAAAGCTAATATGTTTGTTACCGGCGGGTCAGAAGCTATTATAAACGAAGCAGGTATTGGCGGTTTCAATGCGATGCATGCGTTATCAACCCGAAATGATGACCCGGCAACGGCCTCGCGCCCGTTTGACCTTGACCGTGATGGTTTTGTGGCAGGCGAAGGTGCAGGAACAATTATTTTGGAAGAGTATGAGCATGCGAAAGCACGTGGAGCTAAAATTTATGCTGAAATGATAGGCGGTGGCATGAGTGCCGACGCTTACCACATGACTGCCCCACACCCCGAAGGGCTTGGCGCGGCTTTAGTAATGAAAGAGGCATTACGCGACGCTGGTATTGAAGCATCCGAAATTGATTATGTGAATGTGCACGGTACATCAACCCCGATTGGTGACCCGCAGGAAATAAAAGCTATACAGACTGTATTTGGCGACCATGCATATAATATTAATATAAGCTCAACCAAATCCATGACCGGGCACTTGTTAGGTGCCGCGGGTGCTGTGGAAGCGATTGCTACCATATTGGCCATTAAAAATGGTATTATCCCCCCAACTATTAACCATTTTACTGATGACCCTGCTTTTGATCCGAGGATAAACTTTACGTTTAACAAGGCTCAAAAAAGAGAAGTGAGAACTGCACAAAGCAATGGCTTTGGGTTTGGTGGCCACAATGCATCGGTAATATTTAGGAAGTTAGAAGATTAATTGTAATAAATGCCTATAAGCCGTTTCTACAAGCTATATATATCTCCTAACAGAAAATATGTTAAAGTTTTAAAGAATTTGCTCGGATTTGTTCCGGGCAATTTGTCGTTATACCGGTTGGCATTTCGCCATAAATCGGCAGCACAAAATGTAAAAAAGGGTGTTAAGAACAGCAATGAACGCCTGGAGTTTTTGGGTGATGCTGTTTTAGGCAGCGTTGTTGCCGAAGTGCTGTTTAAACTTTATCCTTACGAGGATGAAGGGTTTTTGACCGAATTACGATCGAAAATTGTAAGTCGCGTTAACCTTAACCAGTTAGGTAAGAAACTTGGTTTTGATAAACTAATAGAGTTTGATAACCGCGCATTGAATTCACAAAGACAGGGTTCACTTTTGGGTGATGCTTTTGAGGCGCTGATCGGCGCGGTTTATTTGGATAAAGGCTACGACTTCACCAAAAACTTTTTGATAAACCACATTATCAAATCGCATATCGACATCCACAAACTGGAACAAACCGAAACTAACTTTAAGAGTAAGCTGATAGAGTGGTGCCAGCGCCATGGTAAAGATATTAGCTTTGATTTGGTGAGTAACCACGAAGGCGAGAATATTAAATTGTTCTCGGTACAAGCCAGCGTTGACGGCGAAATAGTAGGTTTAGGGAAGGAATTCAGTAAAAAGAACGCGGAAAAGCTAGCCGCTGAGAAAGCTTGTGAATCGTTAGGAATCTAAAATCTACTGTCATTTTCTGAACCTGAATTTTTCACTGTTGATAATTTTTAATGGTGTTCAAGAATGCTAAAGCAGTTTATTGAATTAAAGATTACCCGAATTCTAAAAATTCAACAAATTCCCAAAATTCGAGGTCAGACAGCTTCTAAATTCTAATACAGTTTTTGCAAATCCGCTCCATCTTTATGCCTTTTATAATATTCCAGGTAATGTTTGATGTGGCTGATGAGTTCGTAATCATTCCAACCCCGCATATCTTCGTATGATGGGGTGTACTGCTGCATAAATTTCACTACATCGTCATCCGGCAAATGGGTTACCTGTTTTACCAACTGCGGGGTATAGCGTTTGCTCACCTCAATCGCTTCCAACTCGTTTTTAGAGAATTTAGCGAAATGGCGCTCATTGGTAGCATCGGCACTAAATAACTCGTAAAAAGCGGTAATGGGCGATGCTATAAAAGCCATTAGTGGTGGATGACCGTCAAAATATAAACCTTTGCTACGGTAATCGTTCATTACGCTGTTTAATTCCTGCTTGGTACTTTGGCCTTGTATGGTAACCTGTTGCAGCACTATGATGGGTTGCATATAAACCACTATATCATTTGCGCCGGTTACCACTTGCGTTTGTTCGGTATAGCCGGTTTTTTTGAAGAGGAGGGTATCACCTTTGGATGCCGGGATGCTAAAGCCGCCCAGTTCATCGCTCATCATAATTTGCTGGCTTTTTAAATTGGTAACGGTAGCTGAAGCAATACGTTCATCAGTGCTTTTTTTGAAAAAAATGCCATTTATCGTAAATGCCTGTTGCGCTTGCGCGAGTACCGGCAGGCAAAAAAAAGCGATTAGCGCAGGGTATATTATGAAGTAACGGATGTTCATTTAAATAATAACGCAAACTTATTCATTGTATATCGCATTAAATGTAAAAAAGTGTTAACGGGGCTTTGAGGGATTAGTAATTAAAGTTTAGAGATTAGGATTTGGTTAGAAAATATGATTATTTTAGCCTAAACTCTAAACTCCAATCACTAATTACTAAATTTGCACATGATAAAATCCATGACAGGGTATGGAATTGCTGCTGCCGACTCGGGCACCACAAAATATACCGTTGAGATAAAATCCCTGAATAGTAAGTTTCTTGAGCTATCGTTAAGATTGCCAAAAATATTCTCAGATAAAGAGTTTCAGTTACGTAACGATTGCAACAAGCAAATAGAACGCGGAAAGGTTAACCTTTCCATCACTGTTGAGCAACAAAACGGAGTAGTAAAAGCAGCAGGTATTGATACCGTTTTGCTTAAAAATTACTACGAACAATTACGCTCGGTAAGTATGGAATTAGGTGAACCTACCAATAATTTACTACAGTTAGCGCTAGGTTTACCCGAGGTTGTTAAATACGATGAGGAAACTGTATCAGAAGATGAGTGGAAATTGGTTGAAAAAACTTTTAACCAGGCTGTAGCAGCATTTCAAAAATTTCGTGCGGATGAGGGTAATGTGTTAGAGCAGGATTTGAAATACCGTATCAACATCATCCTTGAAAACCTTAAACTGGTTGAAATTGAAGAACCTAAACGTGTGCCCATTATTCGCGAACGCTTAAATTCATTTTTAGAAGAAGCCACTAATAAGGAAGGCATCGATCAAAATCGTTTTGAGCAGGAGCTGATCTATTTTATTGACAGGCTGGATATCACCGAAGAAAAAGTAAGATTAAAAGCACATTGCGATTATTTTTTAGAGACGCTTAAAAACAGCGATGCCAACGGTAAAAAATTAGGTTTTATTACCCAGGAGATCGGCAGGGAGATCAATACTTTGGGATCAAAATCCAACGATGCTAACATGCAGAAACTGGTAGTGGGCATGAAAGAAGAGCTGGAAAAGATGAAGGAGCAACTTTTAAACGTATTATAGTAGATGGCCAAAGAAGGTAAATTAATTATTTTTTCTGCACCATCAGGAGCTGGTAAAACTACTATAGTGCATCATTTGTTGGGTAAAATACCTGAGCTGGAATTCTCTATTTCGGCAACTACACGTGAAGCCCGTGGAGATGAAGTGGATAGCAAAGACTATTATTTCATCAGCAAGGAAAGCTTTTTGCATCGCATCGCCAAAAAGGAATTTGTGGAGTTTGAAGAAGTATATTCGGGTACATTTTACGGCACGCTACGTAAAGAAATAGAACGCATTTGGGCAAAAGGCAAGACTGTGATATTTGATATTGATGTGGAAGGTGGATTACACTTGAAGCGCAAATATGACGGGCAGGCACTGGCTATTTTTGTTCAGCCACCATCACTTGAGGTTTTAAAGGAGCGTTTAAGCGGCCGTGGAACTGATAGCGCTGAAAAATTGAAAGAGCGTTTTGCTAAGGCTGAAAAGGAGCTGAACTATGCACCGCAGTTTGATGTTATCCTTAAAAACTATGAGTTGGATGTTGCTTGCAAAGAAGCAGAGCTGTTAGTAAAGAATTTTTTAGAACAATAAAATTTAGCTATCTTACTAACGTATTACACTGATCAACTATAAGTAGCTGATGAAAATAGGTTTACTATTCGGTTCATTTAATCCCATTCATGTAGGCCATTTAATTATTGCCAATTACATGGCCAACTACACCGACCTTGATAAGGTTTGGTTGGTTGTATCGCCCCAAAATCCACTAAAAAAGTACGGCGACCTGATCAATACTTACGATAGATTAGAGATGGCCAAACTAGCCACAGATAACGCCAAAAACCTTGCTGTTAGTGATGTGGAATTGAAACTTCCGCAGCCATCTTATACAATTGATACACTTGTCCATTTAAAAGAAAAATATCCACAGCATGAATTCGCGCTGATTATGGGCTCGGACAACCTTGTATCGTTGCCTAAATGGAAAAACTTTAAGCTGATACTACGCGATTATAAAATATATGTTTATCCGCGACCGGGGTATGAGAACGCTGAGTATGCTTCGCACCCATCGGTAACTATTACCATGACGCCGCAGATGGAGCTATCCGCTACCTTCATCCGAAAATCCATTGCTGAAAAAAAGGACGTACGTTATTTTGTGCCTGATTCGGTATTGGAATTTATCGAGAGTAAGAATTTGTACGGGAAAATTAAATAATCTGTCCTCGAATTACTAAACCTTTACAGCAGTGACATAATGGAGAGGCATATTGTACAGATTCTTCGCTGCACTCAGAATGAGATCTTTGTGTTTATCTAAAAGATTAATTTTTATGATAGCTTCTCATAACCAACAGGCATTTTAAGTATCAGCCTTAACGCTTACCTTTGCCTTTGTGAGCGAGAAAACAATACTTAAACTTCAATTACCTACCGACCCGACCTGGGTAAAGAATGTTGTGGAAAGCAACATTGAGGAACTGTTAACTGACCATGCTTTTTGCGAGCAGAAGGCCGCCAGCAATGCCATTACGCTTATTGTTCAAAACCCTAATTTATCTGACCTGGTGCAGGAGATGATCGCTTTGGCGCAGGAGGAAATGGATCATTTTAAACGGGTGCATGAGTTAATTGTACAACGTGGGTTTTTATTAGGCAGAGAGCGGAAAGATAATTATGTGGGAGAGCTTCAGAAGTTTATAGTAAAAGGGGGTGGGCGTACCACGCAATTAGTTGACAGGTTGCTTTTTTCGGCGATGATTGAGGCGCGGAGTTGTGAACGGTTTAAAGTGCTTTCAGAAAATATTGATGATGCGGAACTTGCCGCGTTTTACCATGAACTAATGGTTAGCGAGGCTACGCATTATGCCATGTTTATCCGTTTGGCTAAAAAGTATTGCGGCGATATTGATGTGGATGCGCGCTGGAAGGAATACCTGGCACATGAGGCCATAGTGATACAGAATTACGGGAAGATCGAGCGGATACACGGGTAATAACCAACCCCCTCTAAATCTCCCCCGGGAGGGGAGACTTTTTAAATCGGTGTTATTCCCACTACGTTTTGCAGGTAATTATCCATCATATTAATATCAACCACATCATTAATGTAGCCGATGTACATGTCGGGCCGGATGATGAATGCTTTTTGACCATGTGGATTGGCTTGTAAACCATCAAAAACAGATACGTTTTTTCCTGACGGTGGCAGATAGAAAAAGTTTAATACTCCCGGATATTTTTGGGTGATCCATTTGGCGATGGTGAACAAATACAACTCGTCGAATTTGCCTAAAATAATAAGCGTAAAGCCTGGTTTGCTGCACCATTCGTGTATATCGGTCTCTTCGTGTTTTTTCTCGTCGAAAACCTTTAAATAGGGCAGCCTGTCGCCGGCTTTTATTTTGATGTCCTTGCTTAAATGCAGGCTGATGTCGCTATTGGTATAACAAATATCAATTTGCGAAACTTTTCTGAAAAACAACAGCCTGATCTTATCGCCTTTCCAAAGCTTATTCAATAATTTAAACAACGCCCATTTTTTAAACAAGCCGATAAAAAAGTTCTTCGACATGATGATGTTAAATACCCTGTCGGTAGTTTTTAGCAGGTCTTTAGCTATGGGCATACGCTCGGCGGCATAGGTATCAAGTATGTCGGGTTTAATTTGATTGTTTATTACCGCCGCTAATTTCCAGGCGAGGTTATAAGCATCCTGCAAACCTGTGTTCATTCCCTGCCCACCAACAGGCGAGTGGATATGCGCGGCATCGCCAATTAAAAAACAACGCTGCACGCGGAATTTATCCGCCATGCGGTGATGCAGCTTATAAGTAGTAAACCAGTTATTTTGAGTGATACTGATGTTTGATTTAGTGAGTTGGTTGATGTAGGGAAGGATATCATCTACATTAACATCTTCCTTATCTGTAAACTCTTCAGGCAGATTTCCTATTACACGGAAGCTGTTTTCTTCGGGCATGGGAAAAAAACCGGCGAAGTTGTTTTTGCTGAGGAACATGTTCATGTAATCGGCTTTCAGGTCGATGTTGTCCATTTCCGCATCCAGCAAATAAAAAAGATGGGGATAGGTATTACCCTTAAAAGGTAACTGTAATTCCTTGCGGACAAGGCTGTGCGCGCCATCGGCACCAATCGCCCAATCGCAGGTTAGGGTGTGGTTGCCCTCAACGTTTTGGAGTTGGATCTCAACACCGTTGACTTTTTGGCTTAGAGATGATAATGTAGTATTCCAATAAACCGGGCAGCAATTTTGGGTAAGGTAATCAAGCAATAAACGTTCGTTTTTGCTTTGCTGGTACATTAGCAGGTAAGGGAATTGCGTTTGCCCTTTGCCTATATCGGTTAACGCGAGCGACGGGCCTTTTTTGCCATCCTGATTAAATGTGATGCCACGAGCGGGTTTTCCGTTGTGAACTACTTTGTCAACTATACCCATTTGCCGGTAAATCTCCAGCGAGCGGGCCTGCACAGCTAATGCTTTGGAATGGTTGGTTGGGCCCTCCTTGCTATCGATAATAATTGGCTGTACCCCATATCGTAATAACTGTGCCGCCATCATCAACCCGGATGGCCCGGCGCCAATGATGAGTACGTTGGTATGTTGGGGTATTATTAGCATTTAATACTAACGGAACAACAGGAAAATAGTTGGGCGTTTATGTAATTCGGGTACTTTCTTTTGCCATTCGGCGATGGTTTTGGTTTGCACCAGTTCTGTTTCCGAAGTCAGATCACAGGCTATGCACAAACGTGTTTTTGGGCTGCATGACCGTAGTATCTCTTCCAACATCGGATTATTGCGGAATGGTGTTTCAATAAACAACTGTGTTTGGTTGTTTTTAATGGCTGCTGCTTCCAGCTCTTTAATACTGCGGGCGCGTTCAACCTTATCAATTGGTAAATAGCCATGGAAGGTAAAACTTTGTCCGTTAAAGCCTGATGCCATCAGCGCCAGCAAAATAGAGCTTGGGCCAACTAAAGGGACAACCTTTATACCCATGCGATGCGCTTTATCCACAATATCAGCGCCGGGATCGGCAATACCGGGGCAACCTGCTTCGCTCATCAGGCCGACATCGTTGCCTGCTTGCAGGCCTTTGAAAAATTCGCCACCACTAGCTTCGCGGTTATGTTTACCGTAATCGTGGATTACCAGTTCGCTTTGCGGGGTTGTTAGCCCGGCTTCTTTCAGAAACCTGCGGGCGGTTTTTTCATTCTCTACAATATATTCCTTAATACTGTTAATGGTATCAACCAAATAAGGCGTAAATGATTTGGCGGCCGCGTTTTCGGCAAGGGGGACGGGGATTAAATAAAGTGTTCCGTAAGGCATATTGCAAAATTGGCTTTTTTTATTTAATTTAAGCTATTGAAAAGGAGGCTAAACTATTGAATTCATTAGGATTAAATTGGTTTATTGAAGGTTCGCTTGATTTTGAGCACAAAAAGTACGTGCTTTTAAATTATCTGCAGGAAATAAACCGCCATTTTGATAAAAGTAAACTCTATCCAAACCTCACCGACCTGGTGTTTCATTACAATAACCTGCTCGATTTTAAACAACACAAAACAACCCTGCAACAAGCCTTTCCTCAACGTTTAACCAAGGCGGATATCGAGGCTGTGAAGCTTACCTACAAAAAGATTGTGGAGGACGACAGCTCAATGCAGGAGATAGAGCGGATAATTACTTATGCTTTGGGGAAAATGGATCCGGCCATACAAATTGGTAAGGAAATTTATGATTTTGTAGAGAGCCGCCTGAATATTGACCCGGTTGGGTTGGTGCCGCTTTTGCCATACTCGGGTTATTTTTCGTTACGGAATGGTAGTGGCAGCACTAATTGGATATACGAATACCAGTTATCTATCTTCGAGAATAAGGATGATAAATACCGCGGCATTAATGTGCAGTTTGTGGATACTTATGAACAAAGCATCAGCAACACACCCGAATCTATCAAACTAAACCTCATCAACCAGCGCAGGCATTTGCCCAACCCGGCAGTGTTTTATGTGCAAAGCGATATCAGTTTCCCGCTGGAACAAACTTTATTGCCGGTGGCTAAAAGGAGTTTGGTGAAATATATTATGGCTGCTTAACCGCATTCAACTCTCCCTCAAATAGAATACCTTAGCCAATTATGAAAGACGTTTATAAATCTAAGATCGGGCCGCCGATCATGTTTCCGCTGTGTACTGTTGCGGGGAGCTTTATCGCCA
Organism: Mucilaginibacter tundrae; assembly: GCF_013408825.1. Classification (GTDB taxonomy): domain Bacteria; phylum Bacteroidota; class Bacteroidia; order Sphingobacteriales; family Sphingobacteriaceae; genus Mucilaginibacter. The sequence continues at coordinate 285,666 of NZ_JACCBZ010000001.1, read as the reverse complement.
TGATCATTACCAGGGCGTGGCCGGCGGTCGCGGTTACGGGTGTGCTCACTTTAGTGATGGTGCATATGTGTTTTAATACTTACTATACTATTTCGGGCAATTGGCTACTGGTTAAAAACAGCTTTGTGATCAATAAGAAGATTGATATCGGCAGTATTAAAAAGATAGTGCCCATTAAGGATATGCGGAGTGCGCCCGCGCTTTCGATGGACAGACTGGAGATATTTTATAATCAATATGATAGTGTGCTGATATCACCCGAAGATAAGGAAAAATTTATGGAGCGGTTGAAGGGGATTAATGGAGAGATTGTATGAATGTTGATTGTCTGAACTGAAATTTCATGGAATTTAAGAATGAGCAGAATGAATTTAAATTCGATAAATCTCTAATTTCCATGAAATTTCAGTTCAGACGAATGATATTATTTCAATTTACCCAACGCTTCTTTAATCCTTGGGATCATCAATTGGATATCCTGCAAGGTGATAGCGCCTACTGATACGCGGAACCAGGCTAAGTCATCATCGGTACCGAAAGCGGAGAATGGTACCAATGCCACCTTTGCTTCTTTGATGAGGTAGAAGTTGATATCGGCAGGGTTATTTAATACTACGCCATCAGGTGTGGTTTTGCCGGTATAGTCAACCTTAACGGTTAAGTAAATGGCGCCCATCGGCTCGATAGAATCAACATTAAAGCTCTCGGCTTTTAGCTGTTGGAAACCTTCGTGCAGGGTGTTTAAGCTGGCCTGGATATTAGTTTTTAATTGGGCCAAATAGTTGTTTACGTAGGTGTCGTTAGCTAAAAATTTAGACATGGCAACCTGCTCCGCTTTTGGTGCCCAGGCCCCCATGTGGCCTACAATGGCTTTCATGTTGTTTACCACGTTGGCAGGGCCAAAACCCCAGCCTACACGTACGCCGGTAGCTGCAAAGCATTTGGATGAGCCATCAACAAAGATGGTGTAGTCTTTTAATTCGGGGCGCAGACTAACCGGGTTAAAATGCTCGTGAGCACCAAAGGTTAGTTGTGAATAGATCTGATCGTACAGTAAGTACAACGGCTTTTCGCCTGCTGCACGGGTTTTGTTTTCGGCGATAACCAGGTCGCAAATTTCTTCCAGGTCTTTTTTAGCAAACATAGTACCCGTTGGATTCAATGGCGAGCACAACGCTAACAATGCGGCTCCCTTTAAATGCGGACGGATCTCATCCGCCGTAGGCATAAAGTTGTTTTCGGGGCGGGTGGCGATCATTACTGATTTCGCACCAAGTAAATCGCAATAGTGGTTGTTATTCCATGACGGTGTAGGGAAAACCACCTTATCACCGGGATCAACCACGGCCAGAAATATAGAATATATTAAAGGTCGTGACCCGCCTGAAATTAGAATCTGTGTAGGAGTATAATCTAAATCGTACCTGTTTTTTAAAAATGAGGAAACACTTTCGCGCAGGTTTAGCATCCCATCGGCAGGAGGATAATTGGTTTGATTATCGTTATAAGCAGCAATAATACCTTCCTTTAGTTCTGCAGGTATCGGGTAAATATTGGAATCGAAATCACCAATAGTTAGGTTGGCAATGTTTTGTCCCTGGCGTTTTAATTCGTTTATTTCGCCAGCTATTTTGATGATCTCGGAGCCACGAAGGCCTTGCGCTAATTTAGATACAGTCATTCTGAAAAGTAAAAGTCAAAAGTAAAAAGTCAAAAGTGATTTCGACGAATTTTACCTGTTTAAAGTTGCGGGTTTTAATTTGATGAGGCGTATCCAGTGCATAAATTTCATGATCGGATAAACCGGATCAACCTCGAACCAGCGGGCACCAAAGTTGGCGTTGTTCGGGCGTTTGTGGTGATTGTTCTGGAATAACTCGCCTAACAAAAGAAAATCAAAAGGGGTTGTGTTTTTTGATTTATCGTTATTGTCGAAATTCGAGTAGCCGTATTTATGGCCGCACCAGTTAACTATGGCACCCTGTATAGGGCCCATTAAAAAGTGTACCGGCAATAATAAAAACATCCACCAATGTGTAGCGAATGCTACATAGAAGCTAACATATAATACACCAAAGCCTATGCGGGTTGCCAGGCTTGAGCCCACAGTATCGATAAATTTCCATTCAGGATAATGACCACCAAATTGCGCATCGGGCTCTTTTAAACGGCTTTCGTAAGCCTTGTAGCTGGTTGCGGTGTACATCATCATCTGGAACACATCCTTAAAAAAATGTGGTGAATGCGGGTCTTTTTCAGTATCGCTAAAAGCGTGGTGCTCGCGGTGCATAATTGCATATGCACGTGGGTTTAAGAATGATGATCCTTGAAAAACAAATGTTAACAGGTAAAAAATACGCTCATTAAATTTGTTTGTAGAGAACATTTTGTGCGATACGTACCTATGAAGAAAGAATGTTTGGAAGAACAGGGAAAGAAACCAGTGAGCCAAAAAGAAAATTAATATAATCACGAAATTGGTATTGATAGAAATAAAATATAGTTGACAAAGATACGATTTAATATATTAAAAAGTTTTTTGAAACTACGCACGATTATAACGAAAGTATATATACCAATTTTATGACAATTTAGTTAGATTGGAAAATCCATTTATTTTGTTGGCACTTATAGCATTTGTAGCGTTTTAAAGGCAGCCAAAATAAAAAAAACTTCATGAAGGGAGTACGCTTTATCCTTTCCAGATTTGACCTTTCTGTGTGCCCGCAAGGGCACATTCTATTGGGAGTATTCATTTTACATTCAATTTTTTATGCGTGAGCCTAAGGTAGAATGTCCTCAAATATAACCCTGTTATATTAACATATTGTTAATGAATATTGATTGAAACAAAAAACCATGCCCTTAATAAGACATGGCTTTAATTATAGATAATTTGATTAATTAAACTTGCCTATCTCGCAGAAATTTAATTTGATCGTGCGCCGCAATCACACCCTCCTGCTGGCGGGCAATAATTCGTTCATTTTCGGTAGATAAACCATTTTCAGGTGTTAAGGCATCCTTATATGCTTTTTTGATAGCGTCTTCGCCGCGCTCGCATTCTGCCAAAACACTTTTACGGTCGTGGCCGGTAAAGGTAGCTTTAACGTCAAGCCATGCACGGTGAATAGTACCGCTTGCGCTATGGCCTGCTTCTGCATCGCCGCCAATCTGGTTTACAGCAGCCGTAAGTTCTTCAACATTTTTGCGGCTATCACTGCTGAATTTTTCGAAGATAGCTTTTAAGTCGGCATCGCCTTCGCCTAAGTCTTTGCCCGCGTGTTCAAAGCCCGCGATACGGTCATTATTGATCTCGATCAGATCATTCAATACTTCAACTGATTTTTCTATGGTTTCCATAATAGTATATTAATATGTTTTATGGAAACCATGCAAGTATCTTGCCAGTATTGATATTTTAACTCAAAAATAATAATATTAACAAAAAGGCTGTGTCGCCTACTTATTTTTCATCAAAATATTAAAATGAATGATAGCCCGTGCTTTAAAACCCAGGCTTTCATAAACCCGTAAGGCCCGGTGATTATCAGTGCGAACATGCAGTATAGGAATATTTTTCGCTGCCCGGATGCGATGGATATGGCTCAATAGCAACTGCTTTGCGTAACCCCTGCCCAGGTAATCGGGATGGGTACAAACAGCACTGATCTCAGCATACTCACCAATGTGCAGGCGTTGCCCAGCCATGGCTACCAGCTTATCACCATCAAAAACACCGTAGTAGTGGCCGAAATTTATAGTATGTTCAGCAAACGGACCAGGGTTGGTAAGCTTAGTTAATGCCAGCATTTGGGGCACATGTTCTTCTGTTAAGGGCACAATGTCAATCTCAACCGCTGGCGGGTCAGCTGGTTGGTTATATATCATCTGGAATGCTTTATTGGGTTGCACCAGCTTCCACATTGGCGGGATTTCTGTTTCTATATTGGTGATAAAACCTACAGGGCCGTCATGCGCTATCATATCATACAGCATCTGGAACTGCTTGTCAGATTTATCCCTCAAGCCCATGAAGGGCGAAACATCGGGAGCGAAATACCTAACCTGATCATTACCGTGAGCGAGATGTTTATTACCCGAGATCAGCGCGTTCCAGCCCGGGTTATCTAATACGTGTTCCATTGGCGGCAAACGTAAAAAAAAGACGGAAAACAGAGGTAATTAAATTGTTAAATTAATTGCTGATTGTTTCACTGCACAAATGAAACACTTGGTACAAATGGTACACTTTTGTGCCCAAAAACGTCCTTTTCAGGGGTAAAAAGGACGTTTTTAGATACATTTTACCGCGATTTTTTGGCGAAAAAAGCACATTTTAGCCTGAAAAATGACTAAAAAACATCATTTTTTGCCCGATTTCACTCAAAAAAACATATGTTTTTACAATAAAATAGGGGATTATTACACCAAAACGTACCCGCCGTCCGCAATTATAATCTGACCGGTACTAAATTGTTGCCGCATCAGGTAGATATAAGTCTGGGCAATATCTTCCGCTTCCCCTACGCGTTTTAATGGTAAACCATTGGCCACTGTTTCATACATCGCGTCCCGGTCCGCATCCGTCATGCCCGACCATAAATTTGTCCTGATCACACCCGGCGATACCAGGTTAACCCTTAGTGGCGCCAGCTCAATAGCCATGGCCCGGGTAAACCCTTCCATCGCCGCGCAAATGCTTGCACCTAATGACCATCCCTTGCCCGGCCTCGCGCTGGCAACGCCACCTGTTAAGGTTATCGATCCGCCCGCGTTGAGATGTGATGCCGCGTATTTCACGGCTGTAAAAGCCCCCCAATAGCGCAAATCAAAAAAACCTTTCGCATCCTGTAAAATTACATCTTCTATGTTTTTTAATACCAATGATTCGCCGGCAGTATACACCAAATGGTCAAACGCACCTATTTTAGTGAACAATTCCTGCACCTGCTTTTCATCAGTAAGATTAATGGCTAATCCCTTGCTGCCTTGTGGCAAATGCTGAAGTGCCTTATCAATCCGTTGCTGATTGCTGGAGACGATGGTTAACTCAGCCCCTTCCTGCGAAGCTGCTACAGCAGTGGCCAGCCCTATACCCGAACTGCCGCCAAGTACTACTACTTTTTTGCCGGTTAAAAATCCCTTTTGTTCCGATGTTTGCTCTTTCATAATTATACTCCTTTTTAGATGAAGCAAATTTCCGAAAGTTATTTCCCGATACACTTAACAAATGGTAAAAAGCGATTTTAGCGGATATTTTTTCGAATGCGGCTCAACGATTGCGGAGTGATACCCAGGTAGGAAGCGATATCACCCAATTGCACCTGCGAAGCAACAAGCGCTTGCTGCGACAGGAACAGTTTATAACGCGCTGTGGAATCATGCCCCAGGTAACTGTTCCTCAAGGCGATCTTATCCAGCAGGCCCTGGTGGGTGATCTGGGTGATGAGTTCTTTTAAATAGGGGATTTGAGTATACAGATGATCCAGGTTTTTGCGGCTTATTGCCAGCACTTCAACATCGCAGGCTGCCTGTATACTTTCATGCGCTACAACTTTATTGTTAAAACTATTTAATATGCAGCAAAACTGGTTTTTCTTCAAAAAAAAGTGCGTTACCTCATTGCCCTGCTCATTAATCACCATAATACGCAGTACCCCTTTGCAAACAAAAAATAGTTCCTGGCAAATTTTTTCAGCTTTAAAAAGGTAATCACCTTCATGGTAAACGCGATTTTCGGTTGCCGCCACGATCAGCGCAGCATCTTCATTCCGAAATTGCTCAAAACTTTTTAGAAAAACGATCAGTTGATTTTCCATATGCGAAATTAGTGATTTTTGAGATCACACCTACCTCACCACCATCTCGCTATGCGGTAAATCAAAAGTAACTTGTTTGCCCATCCAACTTAACCATACAATGCCATCATAAATTAAACCATCAATAAATTGGGTTTTAACATTCTGGACGTTAATAGTGGGGAAACCCTTAATAGCCAATGATTGTAAATTAGCGCTGTAAATAACCGTTTTAATTTGAGGGTTAAATTCACTGGGATGGTAGGTTTTAACGGCAGCCGCGGTATCAACCCCCAAAGCCGAAACATATTTGCCATTGATGCGATAAATATTGGCACCCGCTCCGCTATCAATACAAAATTGCAGGGTGAGCTTATTGTTAACCACTACGTAAACAAACACATCAAGCGTTTTATCGCGCGAGATGTCCATTTGTAAGGGTACTACCCATCCTTGTTTTTTTATAGCGGCAAGTGTTTTGGTGGTTTCAAATATGATCTGTTTTTTATTGTAGTCGATGGTGAAGGGCTGGTTCCTGAAACTCATTAGGGATACCAAACCATCTATTTCGCCAAGATTGGCGTCAACAATAGTGAGTTGCGGCTTTTGCTCTACAAAACTACCCAGCGACAACGAAACCGCTTTATAAAGGTCGACGCTCATTTTCTCACCCGTTGCGCGGAAGGATGTCAGATCACCATCCTCTTTGGTCACCCCATTAATTTTCGAGGCAAATGTTTTAGTAATAGCTGTTAATCCCGCGCCGGTATCAAATATAAAATTACCCTCAACGCCGTTTATACTAGCCTTTACCATGATGTGGCCCTGCGCTGTAATGGTAAACGGAATAGACGATTGCGCATACGCTAGCTTATTAACACAAAGCGCGATAATCAGTAAAAGGAAGATCCTGTAGCGGTTAAAGTAAATGCGGGCCATAAATATTATTTAAGCCCTAAATTTAATCCAAAAAATGGTACAGAAAAACCACTTCGCCAACGTAGGCTGGTTTTTTCTGGCCCTCAATCTCCATGGTTACACCTATGTTGGCTTTGGTAACGCCCCTCAGGTTAACTATACCTGCAAGCTTTGCTATAAGCCTTACGTTGCTGTTTACCAATACCGGCTGTGCAAACCGCATGCTCTCAATACCGTAATTTATTTCCATTTTAAGGTTTTGTACGTCAGCTATCTGGTGCCAGAAGTAAGGCAGCAACGATACCGTTAAGTAGCCATGTGCTATGGTGCCCCCAAACGGCCCTTCACTCTTGGCCCTTTCCTCGTCGGTATGTATCCATTGATGATCGATGGTCGCGTCAGCGAACTTGTTTATCTGTTCCTGGGTAATGGTATGCCAGCCTGATGTACCTAATTCTTTACCTAAATAGGATTCAAATTCAGCATGGGTATTGATGATGATCATGGTCGTAAGCGCTTATAATTGATAATGCTGTAAAAATAGCAAAGTGCGGGAGATTGCAAAGAGATGAGGTGCGTTTTTGTAAGATAGCTTGAACTCGAATCTTGTAGAATTAATGAATCACTCGAATTTTAATTTCATTCTGCCATTCTTTAATTCTATAAATTCGAGTTCAGACAACATGCGCATAGGTTGTAACGCCGAGGTACTCAAATATGAGCGATGACCGTACTTCATTGGCGTAAATCATATCGAGGTTCAATTATTTTTCAAAAACATTGCGCAATTAATTAATTGCACATATATTTGCAATCAAATGATTGCAAATTAACATGAGAAGAGATATTTACCAGGCCATTGCCGACCCCACACGCCGGGCCATACTTACACTGCTTACCGTGGGCGCCATGACGCCCAATGCCATCGCCGGGCATTTTGGCAGCAGCAGGCAGGCGGTTTCAAAACACATACAGATACTGGCCGAATGCGGCGCTGTCGACCAACGCCAAAGCGGCCGTGAAATTTTTTATCAGCTAAATATTGATAAGATGAAAGAGATAGACTATTGGATGGAAGCTTTCCGCAAGATGTGGGAAACCCGTTTTGACCAGTTAGATAACCTATTAAATGAAATATAAAACTTAACAATTATGACAAATTAATACGGTCATTTTAAAAAAAAATATCATGCGAAAATTAAAATTACAGGTACAAATAACCATTGATGGTTTTGTAGCCGGGCCAAATGGCGAGCAGGATTGGATGTGGGCCGGTGGCCCTGATGAAGCCGGTTTTAAAAAGGTAATTGAGCTGGCGGAGAGCAGCGATACTATTTTGCTGGGACGCAAAATGACCCGGGAATTCATCGGGCACTGGGAAAATATGGTAGACAACCAACCCGATAGCCCGGCACAACCTTTGGCGCAACTGATGGTAAATACGCGCAAAATTGCTTTCAGCCGCACACAAACCGACATCAAGGGAAGAAACCTGGAAGTGGAAAACGGCGACCTTGCCACTGCCATTCAAGCACTGAAAAGCCAGCCCGGTAAGGATATTTTGGTTTATGGTGGCGCGGGTTTTGTAAGCTCGCTCATTAAGCTAAACCTGATTGATGAATATTATCTTTTTGTATGCCCGGCCGCCATCGGCGAAGGGCTTTCAATTTTTAAAGAGAAAAAAGCGCTGAAATTAGAAAGCTCAACCGCCTACAAACATGGCAAAGTGCTCAATAAATACCTGCCGGTATAAGATGCACATCGCCAATATTTTTTAATTCCCGCAAGGTTTCTCTAAGAGGGACACTGCGAGAATTAAAATACCATCACTGGTTTAAGAGTTAGCGCAGCGCTCTTAAATCCAAGGATCAAGGGAAGTCTCCGACTTCCTAACGAAATCATATCACTACCCCAAACCCTCTCGCATAACCAAAAGTACTGACAAAACAGTGTCAGCACTTATCCCAAACCATTTCCCGAAATTTGTATATACCGGTCAACAGCTCTTGCGAGAAGAGCAAAGAACGTTCTTTGAAATATTGAAAATCAAATGAGGGAAAATTATTACGCTCGTTTAAAACGAATTTTGTGTATTTAATGCGAATTAATTTGCATTGCCTTTTACATCATCCACTATTTTACTTTGAAAAGCAGAAAAGGCATCATCCAAAATTGGATTTGGATGATTCTCATTCCCACTCCATATTGTAGCAATACCCCAAGAACGTTTTGCCACATCGTTTGCTTTTTCAAAAAGCGTTGTAATGATATCGTCATTATTACTAATAGCAGTTCCAATAGCATCAATATCAGTTATACACCCCAATTGAAGATTTTTGGCAGGGTCGCCATGTATTTCCTCAAGAAGAGGTAGCAGTGTGTTATTTAAACTATAAACATCTTCATAACCAACAATAATATTTAAAACTTTTGAAACTTTCGTAAATCTCGGATCAGGTAACTCATTGTTTAAAATTGCTCGGCGAAAGGTGTCTAACTGGTTTACCGCTTTTACTAAACTACCATTAGCTGCTTCTTTGCGCAAAGTTAACGGCTCCTGATAGGTACGCGAATCCACATTTAATAACGTAGTTTTGACCTCTATAAGAAGACATAGTTCATCAAAAACCAATGCAAAATCTGGCATCATTTTCGTCCAGGTATAAGGGAAGTCATAATCCAGATCAATAAAAACATGTTTACCGGATTGACTTAAGTGCTTACCTACATATGCGCGATAAACTTTTCCAAAAGCGATCCGAAATGGATTTCCTTTTGGATTAGCTAATAACATTTCTTTATCACTTAAAAGATAAAAAATGCCAGAACTCCCACGATCCAAAAAATATTTAGCTTGAGGTACTACGTATGTTGTTGATGACAATTTTGTAGATCGTTCAACTGCAATTGCTGGCATTTTAACAAATGGATCTAAACCGTATATTTCTTTTAGTTTATCTATTTTTTGCCATTCATTTCCTCTAACGGCTATCCGATAATCTTTTGCTATTCCTGATGAAAGATTTAAGAATTTTTGCTGGTTCTCAATCGTAATCAAGCCATTCAAAAAAGGCCGTTCAATCTTTATCTCGTAATCTAATGTTCCATTGGAAATTAACCACATCGCATATCCAGTCATCATAAATTCCTCTAATGACAAATTGAAATATGCTTTAAATTTTCCAGCAAAATCATAATCGGTTTGTACGGATTGCATTAATTCAATAAAAAGTAAATAACCACGGCCGATTATTGTTTTTCTACTAGTCTGTAAAGGAAATTGCCATTGAGCCGTGCGGCCAAAAAAAATAGAAAAATCTATTACACCATCACCTTCAACATCAGTATCATGTAAGTCACGAACAAGGTTATAAGCTTTATTAAAAGCGTCACTATTTAAATCCAAAAATATCCCTTTATGATCGTTCGCAGAAGATAATAATAGGTATCGTGCCATCCTTGTAAGCATTACTGAGATTGAGCGACGTTCCGTTTCACTTCTTCCTCTACGTTGGAGCCAGTCTGTAATCCACGGAGGGATATTTTTAGTATCAGCTTTCACAGAGCCAAACTTCAGAGCAGCATTCACAGCGCCTATTACATAAAGAGAGTCTGAAAGATGAAATTTTTTCAGGCAATCATAAAGTTCGTTCAAGGAATTCTTTTTATACATCTTAGCATGCTAAGATATTTAAATCTATTGATGTTTTAACTCAGTTAACCACAATCCCCGCTATTCGAAGTCTCTAACTTCGAACTACTATGACTGTTTTTTTGCAACTACAGTCACCCCAAAATCCCGCAAATCACAATTCAAATAATCATCCTGAAAATCCCCCAAATCCGTTTAATCCAGGTTCCGACAATCCATTAATTCCCGCTCCCGCAAAAAATCGCACAATCCATTTGTAAATCACACAAAAACATCTATCTTTGCAGTCCCGAAAATGCGGGGTATAATAAACGTTTAATTAATTTAATTTAAAGCAAGTGAATACGTTAAGTTACAAAACTGTCTCAGCCAACAAAAAAACCGTTAACAAACAATGGGTTGTTGTTGACGCACAAGGCGAGATTTTGGGGCGCTTGTCCACTAAGATCGCAATGATCATCCGCGGAAAAACCAAGCCAGATTTTACCCCAAACGTAGACTGTGGTGATAATGTAATAGTTATCAACGCAGACAAGGTTAAACTGACCGGAAACAAATTCAGCGAAAAGCAATATGTTTCTTACACTGGTTATCCAGGTGGTCAGCGATTCATTTCTCCTAAGGAGTTAATGGCAAAACATCCAACACGCGTAATTGAAAAAGCGGTGCGTGGTATGTTACCTAAAAGTCGTTTGGGCAAAGCATTGTTTGGCAATTTGCATGTATATGCAGGCGCTGAGCATCCTCATGCAGCACAAAACCCAACAACCATTTAATTTTTAAAGGAGAAAAGAAATGCCAACAACAACTAACACTTCGGGCAGAAGAAAAACAGCAGTTGCACGCATCTACCTAACAGATGGAAGCGGCGCAATTATCGTAAACGGTAAAGATTACAAAGAGTACTTCCCTACATTGCCTTTACAATACATCGTTACACAGTCAACAGAAGTTTCTGGCTCAACTGGTTTGTTCGATGTTAAAGTAAATGTTGCAGGTGGTGGTGTAAAAGGACAGGCTGAGGCCGTTCGTTTAGCTATCGCGAAAGCCATTGTTGAACTTGATCCTGAAAAGAAACCTTCACTACGAGCTAAAGGTATTATGACACGTGATGACCGTATGGTTGAGCGTAAAAAACCAGGACGCAAGAAAGCACGTAAGAAATTCCAATTCAGTAAACGCTAATCAACAAAGGAGGACAACAAAATGGCAAGAACAACATACGACGAGTTACTGGACGCTGGTGTACACTTTGGTCACCTTACCCGCAAATGGGATCCGAAAATGTCACAATACATTTTCATGGAGCGTAATGGTATCCACATTATCGATTTAAATAAAACCTTAACTAAGGTTGAAGAAGCTGCTGCAGCTATAAAACAAATTGTAAAATCAGGCCGTAAGGTATTATTCGTAGCTACAAAGAAACAAGCGAAAGATATCGTAGCTGAATACGCGAAAAATGTAAACATGCCTTTCATCACCGAAAGATGGTTAGGTGGTATGTTAACCAATTTTGCAACTGTACGCAAGTCGATCAAAAAGATGTCCAACATCGATAAATTGACTAAAGACGGTACTTACAGCAACCTTTCTAAAAAAGAAAGACTGATGATCCAGCGTGAGCGTATCAAATTAGAAACTTTGTTAGGTGGTATATCGGACTTAAACCGTTTACCTGCTGCATTGTTCCTGATCGACGTTAAAAAAGAGCACATCGCGGTATCTGAAGCATTAAAATTAAACATCCCGACTTTCGCGATGGTTGATACTAACTCTGATCCTTCAAACATCGACTTCCCTATCCCTGCGAATGACGACGCTACCAAATCAATTTCATTGATCACCGGTATCATCATCAAAGCTATAGAAGAAGGTTTGGAAGAACGCAAACATGAGAAAGATGCAGAAGCTGAAAAAGAAGCAGCAGCAGCGAAAGCTAAAGCAGATGCTCCTGAAGCAGTAACACCAGACAGATCAGCAAACGAAGGTGGCAAAAGAAGCCGTACTAAAGCAACAACTGCTGATGTAGCAGAAGTTGCTGCTGAAACCGGTACTGAGCCAGCTGAATCAGAACAATAATATTTAGTTTAAAGGTTGTACGTTGAGTTGTAGGATTTTTCTTATCGCCCAATATACAACCTTTAACTTTGTTAAATAATCACCAATAACAAAAGGAAAAACAATGTCAACAGTACAAATATCTGCAGCTGATGTGAACAAATTGCGCCAACAAACTGGTGCAGGCATGATGGATTGCAAAAAAGCTTTAACTGAAACCAATGGCGATTTTGAAGCTGCTATTGATTTTTTAAGAAAAAAAGGCGCTAAAGTTGCTGCCAGCCGTCAGGATCGCGAGTCTAACGAAGGTGTTGTTATCGCACGTACATCTGCCGATGGCAAACGTGGTGTGATCATCGAACTAAACTGCGAAACTGATTTCGTAGCTAAAAATGCTGAGTTTATTGCTTTTGCTAATGCGATAGCGAACGAGGCCGTTCAAAACAACCCTGCTTCTATCGAGGCATTAAGCCAACTATCAATTGATACCGAAGTTAACCGTGTTACTATTGCTGAAGCAATTATTAGTCGTACAGGTACAATCGGCGAAAAAATCGGTGTATCTAAATACGAAGTTGTTGAAGGCGAAAGAGTTGTTGCTTACATCCACGGTAACTACCGTTTAGGTGTATTAGTAGCACTTAGCGCTAACGCTGCCGGTGTTGATGAAGCAGGTAAAGACGTTGCAATGCAAATTGCTGCTATGAACCCTGTTGCTTTGGATAAAGACGGTGTTGATGCTACAGTTATCGAGCGTGAATTAGAGATCGCTAAAGATCAGATCCGCGCGGAAGGCAAACCTGAAGAAATGATTGAAAAGATTGCTGCAGGTAAATTAAACAAATTCTACAAAGACTCCACTTTACTAAACCAGGAGTTTGTAAAGGATCCATCTAAAAACGTTGCCCAGTTTTTAAGCACCGTTGATAAGGGACTAACAGTAACCGCCTTTAAGCGGGTAGCTTTAGGAGCTTAAATATATATCCCCCTCGTTTATTAACGAGGGGGATTTTTTTTGCAAGCCCCACCCAACCCTCCCCGGCAGGGAGGGCAAAAAGACTTAATTTTAAAGTCTCCCCTGCCGGGGGAGATTTAGAGGGGGCTTATATGATAACCACACTCCACAACCTCCAACTCATCTCCGATGGTGTGATCACCAGGGGCAAAGCCATTTTAATTAATGGCGAAAAGATCATCGATATCATCGATGAATCTGCAATTCCAACAGATCTTCATGTAATTGATCTAAACGGAGCCAATGTAGCTCCCGGATTAATCGACTTGCAGATCTACGGCAGTGGCGGCAAGCTCTTCGCCGGTAAACCCGAGGAATCAGCATTAGAAAGGATGGAGGATGACCTACTCAGCCAGGGGACAACAGGTTTCTTTGCCTGCATCGGCACCAATAGTGATGCTATTGTTGAACAAGGCATCGAATCAGCTAAAGCTTATCGTGAAAAAGCCAAAGGCAACTTTTTAGGGTTGCATCTCGAAGGCCCGTTCCTTAATCCAATAAAACGTGGTGCGCATCCCGAAAAGTATATTAAAAAAGGCACGCTTGAATTAGTGAAACGTTGGGTGGAAAGCGCCGATGGCGTTATCAAAATGATGACCGTCGCACCTGAACTACAAGATCAGGAAGTGATAAATTATCTAAACGATCATGGCGTGTTATTATCCTCCGGGCACAGCAACGCCACCTACCAGCAAGGCAAAACATTTATAAATAACCCAATAAAAGCGGTAACGCATTTATTTAATGCCATGCCACTAATGCATCACCGCGAGCCGGGCTACATTCCTGCCATCTTCGAAGAAAAACCATATACCAGCATTGTAAATGATGGCGTTCATGTTGATTTCGTGATGGTTCGTTTAGCTAAACGTGAGTTAGGTGATAAACTGTTTTTTATTACTGATGCCGTTACCGCAGCCACCGAAGGAACATACCAGCACCAATTCTCAGGCGATCGTTATACCATGCCCGATGGCACGCTGTCAGGTTCGTGTTTAACTATGCTTAAAGCCGTTCAAAATGGTGTAGAGCACGTTGGCATAACTTTGGCTGAGGCTATTAACATGGCTTCACTATACCCCGCTCAATTAGCATCGTTACCAACAAAAGGAAAAATAACAGCCGGATATGATGCCGACATGATTGTTTTTAACAATGCTTTTGAAGTACAGGGAACCCTGTTTAAAGGCAAGTACTTAACAAAGTAGATATATAATTTTAACAATAGATTTATTTCTATAATTTTGACAAACTCTCCTCATGCAATATAAAAGAATCCTACTAAAACTTAGCGGCGAATCCCTTATGGGCGACAGGCAATACGGTATTGATAATAACCAGGTATTGCAGTATGCAAAAGATATAAAAAGCGTTTTTGATGAAGGTATCGAAATCGCGGTTGTTGTAGGAGGCGGTAACATTTTCAGAGGGCTAAGTGCCGAAAAATCGGGCATGGAACGCGCCCAGGCTGATTATATGGGAATGCTGGCCACCGTTATTAATTGCATGGCCCTTCAAAATGCATTGGAAAGTATTGGTGTGGAAACCCGACTGCAATCTGCCATTAAAATGGAGCAGATCTGCGAGCCTTACATCCGCCGCCGTGCCATGCATCATCTGGAAGAAAACAAGATCGTGATTTTTGGCGCCGGTACAGGTAACCCATATTTTACGACCGATACAGCCGCTTCCCTGCGCGCAATCGAAATTAAAGCCGACGTGGTATTGAAAGGCACCCGTGTTGACGGTATCTATACCGCCGACCCGGAGAAAGAACCATCTGCTACACGTTATGATGAAATTTCTTTCCAGGAAGTATACGATAAAGGATTAAATGTAATGGATATGACCGCTATTACCCTTTGCCAGGAAAACAACCTGCCTATCATCGTTTTTGATATGAACAAGGAAGGTAACTTTATGAAGATAGCCAAAGGCGAACCAATAGGCACTTTAGTAAAATAGATAATAAATATTCGTTATCTATCTTCTTATTTGGGATTTACTTGGCAGAATTTAACTCGTTTTTAATATCTTCCCAACTAACAAAGGTGGTTTCACCTTTTGCATAGCGGTTTAATCTATTATCCAGTTCCTGTTCATGAGTTGAGAGCATGGGGATAGAATTAGGATCAATACTATCCCAAATCTTCTCTATCATCAAAATGCGTTCAGCCACACTCATATCTAATATTTCCTGCATTTGTATGCATATTGTTAAAAATTAAAGAAAAAATATCTTTTTTAATAATCATAAAAATCAATTTTCTGTCCTGCAGGGTTTCTCGAAGATGACGCTGCGAAGCCTCAAAAACAATTTCCCCTTTATCCGCTTTGTAGAGTTGAGATTAGATAACCCTAAAATCATACTTTTTACTATTTTTGTCAAAAATCTATATCGATGAGCGAACTCATTAAAAAACAGGTGACTGAAACAAAGGCTTTAATGGATAAAGCCATTGACCATTGCGAAAACGAATTGCAAAAAATACGTGCCGGTAAAGCAAGCCCTGCTATGCTGGATGATGTTTATGTTGATTATTACGGAACCTCCACGCCATTAAGCCAGATCGGTAACGTAAACACGCCCGATGCCCGTACCATTGTGGTACAGCCATGGGAAAAAAATATGTTAGGCCCGATTGAAAAGGCGATAATGGAAGCCAATCTGGGTTTAAACCCTCAGAACGATGGTATAATTATCCGCTTAAACGTTCCGCCATTGACCGAAGAGCGCCGCCGCGATTTGGTTAAAAGGGCTAAAGGTGAGGCAGAAACAGGCAAGATCGCTATCCGTAACTTACGTAAGGACGCAAACGAAAAAATAAGAAAATTAAAAGCTGAAGGTGTATCAGAAGATGAGATGAAAGCAGGCGAAGCCGAGATTCAGAAGCTTACTGACGCCTATATTATTAAGGTCGATCAGCATTCTGAGGCTAAGGAAAAAGACATCATGACGGTGTAAATACCAACTTAATGTCAAATTAAAGGGAATGAGCTACTTAGCCATTCCCTTTTTTTATTTTTGTGGAAATCATGAAAATACTCTTATCATATCTTAAAAAACATCGTTGGATAGTAGCTTCCGCATTGTTATTTGCAGCGATTAACATCGGTTTTTCTTTACTTGATCCATATATTTCCGGTCGAATTTTCGACACAGTGATCAACCAGCATAATAAACTCGATTACCACGTGTACCTTTTTAGGGCGCTTAAATTGGTGGGTTTAGCTATTGGCGTTGCTATGGTATCGCGTATAGCAAAAAACTTCCAGGATTATTTTACCAATATCATCACCCAAAAAACAGGTGCAGAAATGTATGCTGATGGCCTAAAACGCTCGCTTGAATTACCTTACCAGGTTTTTGAAGATCAGCGCAGCGGCGAAACCTTGGGTATCCTGCAAAAAGTACGTTTAGATTGTGAAGCATTTATTACTTCATTTATCGGAGTGCTTTTTGTGAGTATTACCGGTATGACGTTTGTTATTGTGTACTCGCTGTTTGTGAGTTACAAGGTAACATTGGTATACGTTGCCGCTATTCCAATTATCACATTTGTGAGCGTTGCGCTTAGCCGTAGGATCAAAAAGATTCAACGCAGTATTCTTTCTGAAACAACCGCTTTGGCGGGTTCAACAACCGAATCATTAAGAAATATCGAACTGGTAAAAAGCTTAGGTTTGGTTAAGCAGGAAATTAACCGCTTAAACAATACCACCTATAAAATATTAGGCCTCGAACTTAAAAAAGTGAAATACGTACGCAGCATGAGCTTTGTGCAGGGTACAACCGTGAACTTTGTAAGGAGTACTATGGTAGTGGTTTTGTTGTTGTTGATCTTCGGACAAACGATCACTCCCGGTCAATATATCAGCTTATTATTCTACTCTTTCTTTTTGTTTAACCCCTTACAGGAACTTGGTAATGTGATTGTTGCCTGGCGCGAGGCTGAAGTTTCTTTAGGTAATTTCGAAAAGATATTGAATACACCGGTTGATGAAAAACCTGAAAAACCGGTTCTTTTAGAAACCGTTAATAAGCTAGCTTTTGATAATGTAAGCTTTAAACACCTAACTGCCAATCGCAATGCGCTTAACCACATCAGTTTTGAAACTAATATTGGCGAAACCATAGCTTTTGTTGGGCCATCAGGTTCGGGTAAAACAACTTTGGTGAAATTGTTGGTAGGCTTATATCAGCCGTTAGAGGGGGATATTTTATATAACAACGTATTAAGCAAGGATATTGACCTTGATCAATTGCGTGAAAAAATTGGTTTCGTAACACAGGATACCCAATTGTTCTCGGGTACTATACGTGAGAATCTATTGTTTGTACGTCCGAATGCTACGGATGCCGAATGTATGCAAGCTTTAGAAAAAGCTGCTTGCCAAACGTTATTAGCCCGTGCAGACCGTGGTTTAGATACGGTAATAGGTGAGGGTGGTGTAAAAGTATCTGGTGGCGAAAAACAACGTCTATCCATAGCCCGTGCTTTGCTGCGCAGGCCTGATATTTTGGTGTTTGATGAAGCAACCTCTTCGCTCGATTCATTAACCGAAGAGGAGATTACCGAAACCATTAAAGATGTATCTGTATTTGGCGATCATATCACCATATTGATAGCTCACCGCTTATCAACCATTATGCACGCTGACAGAGTGTATGTGCTGGAGAAAGGCAATATCATCGAATCCGGCAAACATGCCGACCTGCTTGCCCAAAAAGGCCTTTACTATGCTATGTGGAGGCAACAGATAGGTGAGAAGGATGTGGTAGAAGCGTAACACACAAGCTATACTTTTGCAAGTTGTCATTCTGAGCGCGGCGAAGAATCTTCGCCAACATGCAAGCGAACTATGCTTGATGCAGAAGATTCTTCGCTGCGCTCAGAATGATAATTTTGTTTATAGAAATATATCCGCATTAGGGATGGAGCGGATACCGGCTTTCGAGCCTAATGCCCGCGCGGTATGAGTGTACAGCCCGGGCCGGAGGCAATGCCCAATTAGGTAGCCGCTACCTCTTCTTCTTTTTGGTCCGTGTTTTCTTTTGGCACGTGTATATCCTCTAATTTTAAAGGCAACAAGCTTTTCGTTTTAAAATAGGTAAACGTTACAATCATTAGCGTCATGCTTCCGCCAAACAATACGGCAGGGATAGTATTCAAAAGCTTAGCCGCCATTCCCGATTCAAAATCGCCTATTTCGTTTGATGAGCCGATAAACATCGAACTCACTGCCGATACCCTTCCCCGCATTTCATCAGGTACTAATAATTGCATTAAAGTACCGCGGATGATCACGCTTACACTATCAAATGCCCCTTGTGCAAATAAACATATTAAGGATAAGTAGAAACTGGTGGACAAACCAAAAGCGATAATACTACAACCAAATCCGGTTACTGCTATCAGCAGGTTTCGCCATGGTTTTCCCATTGGCGAAAACTTTACCATAACGATCATGGTAAGCGCTGCACCTAATGATGATGCCATACGCATCACACCTAAGCCTTCAGCACCTACTTTTAAAATATCGAGCGCAAATACAGGCAACAGGGCCACTACGCCGCCAAAAAATACGGAGAAAAGATCCAGACTCATGGCGTACAACAACATTTTATTATTGAAAACAAAATGCAACCCGGCCGAAAGACTCTTTTTGATGCTTTCCTTAGCAACAAAAACTGCTGGATATTTTTTAAGTCGGTAAACTAATACTAAAGCTATAACCAGCGAAATAAGAATGATGCTAAAGGTTGCAGTCACCCCGCTAAGGCCGGGAATAATTTTACCTGCAAAAGCGTATGTAAAACCGGCAAGCATAGGGCCAAATATCGATGCGATCTGCCAGCCGGTGCTGCTCCAGGTACTTGCATTTGGATAAACCTCGCGTGGTACGCTATTAGTATAAACGATGAATGTGGCAGGCCCGTAAAAAGCCCGTGCAACACCGTTACAAAATATCATGGCATACATGGTAGGAATTATCCAGCTAGTGGAAATATAACTGGCAACATCTTTAAGTGTAACGCTAAATATAACCAGCGATGAAATTAAAACGCCGGTATATATCATCAGGAGCATTTTACGCTTCTCGTATTTATCGGCAATGTAACCGCCATATAGCGCTATGCCAACTGCCGGTAAGGCTTCACTTAAACCAATAAAGGCGATAGCAACTTTGCTATGCGTCATCTGGTAAATATAAAATCCTAAAACTGTAGTTTGCATTTGATATGCAAGTGTGAAAAAGAAGCGCATTCCAAGGTAGGAACGAAAGTCCTTGTATCGTAAAGCTGCAAATGAATCTTTTTTGGGTTGACTGACTGGGTCGGGCACTATACTATATGGGTTGATGTGCCGTAAAATTACTATTTATACAGCAATTTATAGTGGGTGAATAGAGATTATCACCGTAAAATTACATTTAGGATATTTTATCCCAGCTCAAACCTTGCTCTTTTGCATGCAACGAATGGTGCAAAATCTGGTGCTCCGGATTTGCCAGTTGTGGGTCGGTTTCAAAAATACCTTCCACAATTTTGCGTACTTGTATCAATAATTGCTGGTCGGTTGCCAGGTTTGCCATTTTTAAATCAAGCACACCGCTTTGCTCAGTACCTTCAATGTTTCCCGGGCCACGCAACTCCAAATCTATTTCCGCTATCTCGAACCCATTATTGGTTTTAACCATAGTATTAAGCCTTTTACGGCCATCGTGGCTGAGTTTATGATTGCTCATAAGTATGCAATATGATTGTTCGGCACCGCGCCCTACTCGGCCTCGTAGCTGGTGCAACTGCGACAGGCCGAAGCGTTCGGCATTCTCGATGATCATTACCGAGGCATTAGGCACATTAACACCTACCTCAATTACGGTGGTAGCTACCATAATATGAGTTTCGCCTTTAATAAAACGTTGCATCTCATAATCCTTTTCGGCAGCTTTTAATTTACCGTGCACAATGCTAAGCTGATAATCAGGTTTCGGAAATTCATGGCTCATTACATTAATGCCATCTTCCAAATTTTTCAGGTCGAGTTTCTCGCTCTCTTTTATCAACGGATACACCACGTAGATCTGCCTACCCAGAGCAATCTCCTGTTTCATAAAACCGAACATCCGCAACCGCTGGTTCTCGTAAAAATGTACTGTTTTTATCGGCTTGCGCCCTGCGGGTAGTTCATCAATTACTGATATATCCAGATCGCCATACAAAGTCATGGCTAAAGTTCGCGGGATGGGCGTAGCTGTCATCACTAAAATATGTGGTGGAATAACATTCTTCCGCCACAGTTTGGCGCGTTGTTCCACACCAAAGCGGTGCTGCTCATCAATTACAACAAGCCCCAGATTTTTATACTGAACTTTATCTTCGATGAGCGCGTGGGTACCTATCAGTATTTTTAGTTCACCGTTCTCTAACCGTTGATGCAAAACTTTGCGTGCTTTTTGGGATGTAGAGCCGGTAAGCAGGGCCACTTCAACAAAATCATCACCCACCAGGTCCTTGATAGTTTGATAATGCTGATTGGCCAATATTTCCGTCGGCGCCATAATACAGGTTTGGAAGCCGTTATCAATAGCGATCAGCATGCTCATTAAAGCTACTACGGTTTTGCCGCTGCCTACATCGCCTTGTAAAAGCCGGTTCATTTGTACGCCACGCTGGGTGTCTTGTCGTATCTCTTTTAATACCCGTTTCTGCGCATTAGTTAGCGGAAATGGGAGTTTATGCTCATAAAAATCATTAAATATAGTACCAACCGTACCGAATATATTCCCCTTGAATTTTAAGGTGCGATGCATCTTGCTTTTCAGCATCCGCAATTGCAATAAAAACAGCTCTTCAAATTTTAGACGGTGCTGGGCTTCATTTAAAGCGGCGGCATCGCCCGGGAAATGAATGTTACGGTATGCGGTAGCCTTATCAACTAACCGATATTTATTGATGATGTATTGCGGCAGGCTTTCATGTATATCCTTAGCACATTGGTCTAACAGTGTCGCAACCAGCTTTTGTAAGCCTTTACTATCCAGCATAAATTGCTTTAGCTTTTCTGTAGAGCTATAAGCGGGCTGTAAAGTTAGGTTGCCATTTCGTGCCAGGTTAGCCGGCGAGTAGAGCTCCATTTCGGGATGAGCCATTTGAGCTTTACCATTAAAAAATCCCGGTTTACCAAATATCACGTATGCTTTGCCTGGTATCAGCGTCTTCTCCATCCACTTAATGCCCTGAAACCATACCAATTCCATTACACCAGTATCGTCCTGAGCCTGAATCACCAGTCGTTTGGTACGTTTATCACCTAACAGTTCCTTACTGCTGATGCGGGCAATTACCTGTACGTAGGGCAACTCAGGCTCAATGTCGCGTATCTTGTAAAAACGGGTACGATCAATATACTTATACGGGAAATGACGTAGCAAGTCCTCAAAGGTAGCCAGCCCTAATTCTTTCTTCAAAACACCCGCGCGGGAAAGGCCTACGCCTTTTAAATACTCAATGGGGGTTTGAAAAGGATTCAATAAAAATCAGTTTAGCTGTGATGGTTAAACTAAATATCAGGATTTTAATGCCGTAACGGAAATTTCCACGTTTACATTTTTAGGTAAACCGGCTACAGCCACAGTTTCGCGCGCCGGGAACTTCTCTGTAAAATAGCCACTATACACTTCGTTCACCTGGGCAAAACTTTGCATATCTTTTAAAAAGATGGTGGTTTTTACAATATGATCAAACCCGACGCCAGCTTCGGTTAATATGGCTTTGATGTTTTCCATCACTTTAAAAGTTTCGGTTTTAATATCATCCAGAATTAGTTCACCGGTAGCAGCATCAATTGCCACCTGGCCTGATACAAAAATAAAATCGCCGGCAACAATAGCCTGGCTGTAAGGGCCTATGGGGGCAGGGGCATTAACGGTATTAATTACGGTTTTCATTCAGGTGTTTAAGTTACGACGTAAAATAGATTGTGGTTAGCGCTATGCTAATGCTTTAAGATAAACATATCGATAAGTTTCCAGATGATGCCCAGCACAAAAACTGTGATAGCGATGGCATTAATGGTATGCATCACTTTAAGGTTAAAACTGGTTGGCCGGTTAGGATCTTTTTTTCTGAAAAAGTACATATACAAATATAAGCAGAAGCAAAAAGATTTATGCAAATAAAAATGCGCTCATTGTCAAATGCAGCGCAATAAAAAAAGCCTTCCGAATTTCGGAAGGCTTTTTTCAATATATTATTTTATCTAATAATTATTGGTGGAATTCAACACGACGGTTAGCAACGCGGCCTTCTTCGGTTGAGTTATCAGCTATTGGGTGAGTTTCACCGTAAGCTTTGATTTTTAAATGCTTAGCTTCAACACCTGAGTTAACCAAGTAAGTTTTTACTGATTCAGCACGGTCTTTAGATAGACGCATGTTGTGAGCAGCAGTACCTTCAGATGAAGCGTAACCAGCTAAAGTGATAGTTTTACCAGAAGCACGTAGATCGGCTGAAGAAGCATCTAACGCTGGGTAAGATGAAGTTCTTAATACTGAGCTATCAAATTCAAACTGGATGTTAGAGAAAGGAGACGCTTTAACTGAATCCATTTTAACTGTATCCTTAGGGAATACAATAACGCAACCAGAACCATCAACTACGCTTCCTGCTGGAGTGTTAGGGCATTTGTCGAATTGATCAGATACACCGTCACCGTCAGAATCTTTCTTCAAGTCAGCAACTGCAGTTTCAACGTTGGTTACACGGCCTTTTAATGCTTCAACTTCCTGGCGTAATGCTGCATCATATAATTCATCATACATCATTGCAACTGGGTTAGCCCAAGCTAAAGCTGGTTTTGATTTAGCACCTAAAGTGAACTCTAAACCTGCGTAACCGTAAGCATAGTGGTCTTTTTGAGGATAACCTGAGTTAGTTCCGTCAAAGTTGTTAGCATCAATAAAGTTCTCAGTGTAACCTAAGTTTAATGCAACAACATTAGATAGGCGGAAATTAACACCTGCACCTGCATCAAGTACTAAGTTGCTGATGTAATGTTTGCTTCCGTCAGCATTGTCAAAATCAATTGCTGTTCCGTTAGCAAGTGTACCTGTAGGGCGGTATTGTGCTAAACCTGCACCACCTTTTAAGTAAAAGTTTACAGTTCTTTGGCGGTGTAAGTAGTCCATATCAATGCTTGCAAAGTTATAGCTACCGTTTAAAGTTTCTTGGTAAAAATTGGTTTTAAAGTTACCTGGGTTGTCACTTCCGTTGTTACCCTTAACCTGGCCACCAGTCAAATCTAATTGAGTTGACCATGATTGAGCCCACTGTTGTTTCAAGAAAATGCCGTAACCGTAAGATACAACAGCTTTTGAAAAACCGTCATTGCGGCTACCAGTTAAAAGCGCGTCACCGGTAACACCACCGTTAACACCAATACTAAATGTTCTGTACTGTTTTGCCCCACCAAATACCTTGGCAGAAGACATGTCAGAAGACATCTTAGTTGTATCTGTAGTTGTAGTCTGCGCGCTAGCGATTCCTACAGCCATCAAACCTACAACCGACAATGCTACTGTTTTCTTTAATGTAGAATAGTTCATAGTTTTAAGATTAAACAATTTAATTGTGATTTTTTTTCAAAATTAGTAATTATGTTTGAAACGATTACCAAATTTTGTTCCAAAAATCATATTACTTATACAAATAAAGTAAAAAGATTGTTTAAGTAAAGTTTATAAATACGCATAATATGAAATATCTACCTGTAAATCAGCAGCTTTTTCTTTATAATAGAAAAAATTTCGTTTCGAGACTAAAACCCTCATCTATAGCAATTTTCAACGCAAATGATGAGTTTCCGCGTAGCGGGGACCAAACTTTTGTGTTTAAACAAAATGCAGATTTTTTTTATCTGACTGGTATCGATCAAGAACAAAGTATATTGATTTTATTTCCGGATTGTCCTAATACACTATACAGAGAAGTACTATTTTTAAGACAAACCAGTGAACATATTGCTGTTTGGGAAGGACACAAGTACACTAAAGAAGAGGCAAAACAGGCATCGGGCATTGAAAGTGTATTTTGGTTGAGTGAGTTTGATGCTATTTTACATAGTATTATAAACTATGCGGAGAATATTTACATCAATACAAACGAAAATGATCGTTTTAGCTTTGAAGTACCATATCGCGACCTCCGTATGCTGGATAAATTACGCGTAAAATATCCGTTACATCAATATCTGAGATCAGCGCCGATCATGCGGGACCTACGGGTAGTGAAATCGGAAATTGAGATCGAGCTGACTAAGAAAGCTTGCGCTATTACTCGTGACGCTTTTATCCGTACACTTAAATTTGTAAAACCCGGCGTTACCGAATATGAAATTGAGGCTGAAGTAACGCATGAATTTTTAAGGCAACGTGCGACAGGGCATGCATACACGCCTATAATAGCATCCGGAAAAAATGCCATAGTGCTGCATTATATTGAAAATAACCAGGTTTGTAACGATGGCGATGTTATATTGTTCGATTTTGGCGCCGAGTATGCTAACTATAATGCCGACATGAGCCGCTCTATACCGGTAAGCGGCCGTTTTACAAAGCGCCAACGCGATGTTTACGATGCGGTATTAAAGGTAATGCGCGAAGCGACAAAGTTAATTGTAGCCGGTACCGTATGGAATGATTACCATGATGAGGTTGGTAAAATAATGACCAGTGAGCTAATCGGCCTTGGTTTACTGGATAAACACGATGTTGAAAAGCAGGATCCTGAAATTCCTGCGTACAAAAAGTACTTTATGCATGGTACATCGCATCATTTAGGCTTAGATGTGCATGATTTTGCCAGCAGATACAAACCTTTTGAAGTTGGAAACATTTTAACCTGTGAACCAGGAATTTATATACCGCAAGAAAACCTGGGTATCAGGTTGGAAAACAACATCTTAATTACTCAAGGCGGTAATATCGACCTAATGGCGGATATCCCGATTGATGGCGATGAAATTGAATCAATTATGAATTCATAGTTTTTGTCATCTCGACCGGAGGGAGAGATCTTCTACACTAGGCATATCTGCTTCGCAGGTTTTAGAAGATTTCTCCCGCTGGTCGAAATGACAATTAATAATACGTTTCCAAAAACTTATACAGATTAAATTCAGGATCAACTAAAGCTTTGGCAATGTTTTGCTGAAGCTTTTTTTTGTCAACATCAGCCATTCGCTTCTGCTGAATCAATTTGTAGGCTTTATCAGCAAGTAACATTTCCTTACGTTGATGTTTTTTATTTGTTAAAGAGGTAATGAAATTGATGATTGCGCCAACTCCATCTGCCTGTGATGCTACACTTTTAAAAACCGGAACCTGATCAGTTAGTTTTTTAAGGTTGTTAGCAAAAACGTCTGCACCCTCACGATCCGCCTTATTAACAATAAAGGCATCGGCAATCTCCATCAGGCCCGATTTAATGTTTTGTATCTCATCGCCACTTTCAGGTACTAATATTACTAAAGTAACATCAGCAAGGCCGGCAATCTCCACCTCGCTTTGGCCAACGCCGACTGTCTCTACAAAAATATAATCAAACCCGGCGGCACGCAGCACATCAGTCATCTCAATGGTCTTTGCCGACAGGCCGCCTAATGATCCACGTGTAGCCAGCGAACGGATATAAACTTTAGGGTTATTAAAATAGGCCGACATCCGTATCCTATCGCCCAATAAAGATCCGAAGTTAAAAGGAGAGGTGGGATCGATAGCTAAAACAGCCACCTTGTTATCTTTTGCAATAAGCTCACCAATAAGTGCATTAACCAAGGTGCTTTTGCCCGCGCCTGGTGGCCCGGTTATACCTATAATAGGAGTTGTGTTGTTAAAGTGCAGGCCTTTTAAAAGCTCATCGGCACCCTGAAGGTCATTTTCAACAATGGTTAAAGCCCTCGCAACCGATTTAAAGTTGTCGCTGTTTAAAGTTGATAAAATATCAGGAGCGGTTTTTAATGCCATTGCAGTACAAATGAAAATAAATTACCACAAGATATTTATTATTTGCCCGAAAATTATTTGTTTAGATAAAAAAGCGAATATTTACAGCATCAATACATATTATATAGTGTCAAAACCATCAATACTGCTCACGTTCGATTCCATGAAATATCCAAACTCGGGTTTTTTCTCTTTCGGGAAAAGCCTGGGCGACGCGATATTGACTCAAAATAAGGCACGTTATAAACTGTATTACTATGTACATAAAAGGTCGACTTATTTATTTAACCGGAAAGTAAGCCTGGTATACCTGTCAAAACTTCATAAACTATTTTTTCCGGAACCGAATCGGTTTGAACTGATCCATTTTACAGATCAATATTGCAGGTTAAAGCCGCAAAAGGTAAAAGGAAAAAAAATATTAACCATACACGATATTAATCCGGTACATGAGCAAAGCAAATCGCCGCAAAAAATAGAAAAACATCTTAAGAAATTAAGGGGTTATATAAATGCTTGCGATAAGATTGTAACCATATCTCATTTTGTAGCTAAGGATATTTTAAAATATTTCCCGGAGGCTGAAGGTAAAGTTAACGTGATATATAATGGTGCCGATCAATTACAGGTTGTTGAAGGCCATACGCCAAAATATCAACCTAAAAAGGCCTTTTTATATACTATAGGCTTTGTCGCTCCCAAAAAGAATTTCCATGTATTGCCGCCTCTATTGGTCGGTAACGATTATGAACTGATTATAGCAGGGGTAGAGACACCTTATAAAAGTGTGATAATGGCAGAAGCTAAAAAATTTGGCGTTGCGGATAGGGTGAAGATCACCGGGCCGATAAGCGAGGAAGATAAAGCCTGGTATTATAAAAATTGTGAAGCTTTTGTTTTCCCATCCATAGCCGAAGGATTTGGTTTACCGGTTATTGAGGCCATGCATTTTGGCAAGCCGGTTTTCCTGTCAACCCATACCTCCTTACCCGAGATTGGTGGCGATGCCGCTTTCTATTTTGATAGTTTTGAACCCGAGGCCATGCAAAGCGCTTTCGTAAAAGGCATGGAAACGTTTAAAACCAATAATATGCAGCAAAAAGTTATTGCCCATGCCATGCAATTTGATTGGCAGGAAACCGCCCGCCAATATTTGAAGTTGTATGATGAGTGCCTCGGTTTATAATGACAAATTAATTATAACGTTAATTAGCTAATTACGTTAGATTTGCATTCTTTTATTTAATTATTGATGAAGACATATTTCAGGCTGCTCTCTTTTGCAAAACCCATCGAGAAGTACGCCATTCCATACGTTATATTTACCCTGCTTTATGTAGTTTTCAGCACAACGGTGTTTACCTTATTAACACCGCTTATGAACACGCTTTTTTCTGCAGATAGCACTGCGAAACACGTTGTACATGCTTTGCCAAAAAGTAGTTTTGATGTTACCGGCTGGTTTAATTATTACATGGACTACTTTATACGTACACATGGTGCGTGGGGCGCATTGCAGTTTGTATGTATAACGCTAATAATAACCATATTTTTAGGCAATTTTTTTAGATACCTGTCTGCCCGCACCATGGAAAATCTGCGAGTACATACCCTGTTAAATCTGCGGCGCAGAGTTTTTAACAACGTAATGGATATGCACCTGGGCTTTTTTAATAATGAGCGTAAAGGAGACATTATATCAAAAATCGCGTCAGATGTACAGGTGGTACAATACTCGGTTACTGGTACATTACAGGTAATATTTAAGGAGCCAATTACACTGATCGCATTTATGGTGATGCTGTTTATTTATTCGGCTAAGCTTACCTTTTATTCATTAATGGTCGTGCCAATTTCAGCTTTTATTATCTCTAAAATAGTTAAAAAGCTTAAATCGCAAGCTATAGCTGCACAGCAAACTTATGGTAATATGATAAGTTATCTTGATGAGGCATTGTCAGGCGTTAGGATTATTAAAGCATTTAATGCCACCAATTTTATCAAGAATCGTTTTGATAACGAGAACGTCAAATATTCAAAAATAATGCGTTCAATGGCCAGGCGACAGCAGTCGGCCTCACCGGTGTCCGAAGCGTTGTCAGTCACCATGATTTCCTGTATTGTGTTATATGGCGGTTACCTTATCCTCAACCATAAATCTGATCTTAACGCGGGGCAATTTATTGCCTACATCGCTATATTTTCACAAATAATGCGCCCGGCTAAAGCCATTTCCGATTCATTTAGCGGTATACATTCCGGTATTGCAGCTGGCGAGCGGGTTTTAGCTCTTTTGGATGAAAAACCGGCAATTGTTGATGCAGCCAATGCCAAGCCTATCGGCGAATTTAAAGAGTCAATACAGTTTAAAGATGTTTCTTTCGCCTATGGCGATAGAAAAGTATTGCAAAATATTAATATAACCGTTCCGAAAGGAAAAACTATCGCGTTGGTTGGCCCATCGGGTGGTGGTAAGTCTACTTTGATTGATCTGATACCGCGTTTCATTGTGCCGCAATCGGGGCAAGTATTAATTGATGGGGTTGATATCGAAACAGCAACCGTAGATTCAGTAAGGAATTTGTTGGGTATAGTAAACCAGGAATCAATATTATTTAACGATTCTATTTTTGGCAATATTGCCTTCGGTAAAACCGATGCTACGATGGAGGAGGTAATTGCAGCCGCCAAAATTGCCAACGCGCATAATTTCATTATCGAAACAGAAAAAGGCTACGAAACTAATATCGGTGATCGTGGTACCAAGTTATCGGGCGGACAAAAACAACGTATTTGTATTGCCCGCGCGGTGCTGGCTAATCCACCGATCATGTTATTGGACGAAGCTACCTCAGCATTGGATACTGAATCAGAAAAATTAGTGCAGGATGCTTTAAATAACCTGATGAAAAATCGTACCTCATTGATTATCGCACACCGTTTAAGCACCATACAAAACGCGGATTCGATTATTGTGTTAGAGAGCGGTAAGGTTGTGCAGCAAGGCACACACCAGGAATTATTAAATCAGGATGGCTTGTACAAAAGGCTCATCAACATGCAAACCTTTAATGGTGACTGATATACTTAATTTATTTAGAGAGTTTCGCTTTAAACAATCTGAATAGATATCTAAACCCAATTTTGGCTTCAAAATTGGATAATATTAGTTTGGTTTTATCTTTTTCAAACGCTTCGTCAACAATACGCGATGATATACCTGTGTGGTTATAGTTAGCGATGACAATATCTACGTAAGTAAATTTGTAATTCTTGTCTTTGTAAAGCTGCATGTTAAGCGCATAATCGGCTGCAATTTTATAATTGGTATTGTAAGTATATTTATCAAATACCGATTTAGGATAGATAATAGCCTGATGATAAATACCGCCCTTAGCCATATAATATGCGGATATAAGCCCTGAGCGTTTAACCCCATCAGCTAAAACATTACCGTAGTAGATATTCCCAGGATTAGTTAAATGCAAAACCATCTCTGAGAACGCAGGCAACAGGGTATCGTCTGCCCCTAAAAAATAAACCCACTGCCCTGTAATATGCGGCAGGGCCTTATTCATGGCGTCATATATGCCCTTATCCTGCTCGCTTAACCAAAAATGGATACGATCAGTATTGTTTTGCAACACTTCTACTGTGCCATCGGTGCTTTTACCGTCTATAACAACAATATCTATTGCAGGGTATTGTTGTTCATATATGCTGTTTAAACAATTTTGTAAATATTCAACAGCATTATAGGTTACAATAATTACCGATATACGCATATTGGTGTCGCCATTGCTTATTGAAGGTTTTACTTGCGTAACAGCCATATTTCATTGTAATAATTATGTTGGCTAAGTTAGTATAAACAACATTAGCAGTAATCACTCATTTATAACAAATAATAATAACGATAATTGCTATTGGCTTTTCGCTTCTTAGTTTTGCAAAGGGTTAATAATACGGTATGGATAAAAAAAATAAGGCAGCAGTTGTAATACCTATTTATCAAACGCGGCTGTCTGACTATGAAATTATTGCATTAAAACAATGCCGGGCCGTTCTGAGTAAACATCCCGTAATATTTGTTAAGCCCCACTCTTTAAATATAGATGCATTTGTAGCTGATACAGGTTTTTCGGTAATATCATTCGATGACCATTATTTTAAAAGCGTACATGGCTACAATGAACTTTTAATGGCCGAAGTGTTTTACAAAAGCTTTGTTGAGTATGAATTTATATTGATTTATCAATTAGATGCATTTGTATTTTCAGATCAATTGGATTATTGGTGCGATTTAGGTTATGATTACATAGGTGCGCCTTGGCTGCGGTTAAAAGGTTATAAAAATGGTTTTGATAAAGCCTTTACTAAACTAAAAAACTATTTATACATGCGTTATAATGCCAAGTATAAAGATGGACTGCCGAAAATAGGTAAGCAAATTGAGGATAGGGTGGGTAACGGCGGCTTGTCTTTAAGAAAAGTAGATAAATTTTTACAATGCACTATTCAATACAAGCCATTAATTGAGCATTATATAGCTCTAAGGCATCCTTGGTTTAACGAGGATATATTTTGGAGTATAGCCCTCAACCGCAAAAAAAGGAATATTGCTATTCCTGGTTTAACATTAGCTGCTAAATTTTCAATTGAAACTAATCCGCAACGCGCTTTTAAATTGAATAATAATCATTTGCCTTTTGGCTGCCATGCCTGGGATAAAAACGTTGATTTTTGGAGGCCTGTATTCAAAAAAATAGGCATTGATATTTGATCGGTTATTTACCTGATAAATATGCTTTAATCACGTAGAATTTTAGTTTCCAATAAAGCCCCGATTTTTTATAGAATTTATTCTTCAATACTTCATAGGCAACGGTAGAGGGGAATTTTAATAAAACCAGCTTTTTAATAAAGTCCTTAAAGGTTACTTTTTCCATATATCTACACTCCCTGGGTGTAAATTCACGGGCATTTATAGGTAACTGCTCTTTCCATTTTTCATGTAGCTTTAAAGTGTCTTCCATCCATTCCCGGCTGTATTTACCTTCGGAAAGGTGATTTATAAGTATTTCATAGGTAACCGCTATCTTGTAATGCAAGCCAACAGCTATCGAATAATCAAGGTCATATGCATGAAAGCCTTTAAATGTATCTTCGTCAAATTTAAATTCCGAAGCTATTTTATTGGTTGTAGCTAACCACACGCCATCAACACATGCTACATTTTCTAATAAGCTGTTTTCAGGGTTTCTGTAATCGTGATATGGCTCTTTTTGCGTGTATTTATAGCTTTGAATAACGTTGGAAAAAGTGTTTTTTATGCCCAATCCTCCCCAGGTAGATGGCGTAAATGGTTTATAACCACCACCAACAATACCCAATAAACCAATTTTTGTATCACTGTCGAAAATGCTCTTTAGAATTGAGCCCCAGTTATTAGTTTTTATAATAATATCCTCGTGCAGAAAGCATAAAATGTCATACTTAGCTTGGGCTATACCTTTATTATAGATGGTACAAATCCCTTGTTGCCCCTTGCTGTTATCCACAGCGATTATCTCAAACGGTACGCCAATAGTCGTAGTTATATTTTGAGTAACCTGCTGTAATTGATCGCTATTAGCTGAAGATATAATTATGGAGATCATTTAAGGGCGTTTAGCCTTCAAATATAGCATTCAGTAGAATAATGGTTAACTATAATAAAAATGGAGATTAGAGATCGGGTTATAAAATAAAGGCTATCACCAACACAATTCAGTTACACCAGCCTTTAAATATAAAACCCTAACCTCTAATCTCTATAAATAATATGCCATTAGAATTAATGCTCTTATCACACAACATCAACCTAACGGCTAATTTAATTTTAGTCAAACTTAATACCTAAGCCAATTTGAAACACCTGGTTGCGGTAATCTGGTACATACGAATCGCCATAACCATCTCCCTGGTTAAAGTCAATAGTATAACGAGCACGTAATTCAACATTTTGATTAAGGTCAAAACTAACGCCAATTACACCATCAAGGAAAGTATTATTACCATTATTGTTGTTTTGATGATCTTGCTCAGTAACGGTAAAGCCGCTGCTATAAGTATTGGTGGTGTTAGTTAAAAACGATAATTGAGGGCCTATCAGGAAATTAAATCCAGGTGCTAATTTAAATTTAGCTAACAATGGCACGTCAATAAAATCTTCACGCGAAGTAAAATGTCCATCAGGTGTGTTGGCGCTATATCCCTTTTGTGAGTATAAAACTTCAGGCTCAAAAGATAAAGGATAAATCAATGGCACATCAAGAAATAAGCCTGCGTTAAAACCTGCTATAGTACCCGTGCTAACATTATTATCATATCCGCTAACGGTATTTGCCAGGTTTAAACCACCTGTAACACCCACCCTTACACGATTAAAATCGTCGTGGTTATCTCTTTCGGGTCTACGGTGTCTAACCACTACGCGTCGTGGGCCATAATAATATTCCTGCGCGCTAACAGAGCCTGCAAACATGACCCCGAGAGCTAATAGTAAAAGAATTTTTTTCATGTTTTCATATTTTAATATAACACATAGAGTAATTATTAAACCAAAGGTTTATTTTACTTTGTAATTTTTTTATAGGCTGAAACTAAAACCATGCCATACAATTTAAGTTTTACCTACATTTGAACTATGGCCACTACCAAAAAAAGCTTTATTTATAGCTTGTTTTTAACCTTGAATTTTATTGCCGTTAGCGCATTCGCACAAAAAGAAAGCTATATACAATCATTAAACAGACAAAACCATTGGGTCGATTCGGTATTTAAAAAACTTAACCGAAGGCAAAAAGTTGCCCAGTTATTTTTTGTGCGGGCACATACTAACCTCGGTTTGGCTTATGAAGACTCGGTGGCTAATGTCATAAAAAATGAACAAGTTGGCGGTTTAGTGTTCTTTCAGGGAGGGCCGGTGCGACAGGCACAATTGATCAATCGCTATCAAAAAATATCAAAAGTGCCGTTGATTATCGCGCAGGATGGCGAATGGGGCTTGGGTATGCGCCTGGATTCCACTATCTCCTATCCTTACCAAATGACTTTGGGTGCCGTACAGGATAATACCCTGATCTATAAAATGGGGCAAATGGTGGCTTATGATTTTAAGCGCATAGGCATGCAAATGAATTTCGGGCCGGACATGGATATCAACAATAATCCCGATAACCCGGTGATCGGTTACCGTTCATTTGGTGATAATAAATATAATGTTGCCGTTAAAGGCATCGCTTATTTTACGGGCATGCAAAGCGAGGGCTTGCTCACCACAGCTAAACATTTCCCCGGTCACGGCGATACCAATGTTGATTCACACTTTGACCTGCCCTTGTTACCTTTTAGCAGGGAGCGTTTAGATACATTAGAGGAATATCCTTTCCGTGAAGCAATAAAAGCCGGCATAAGCGGGATAATGATAGCTCATATGGATATTCCCTCACTAGATAGTACCAAACACCTGCCTTCAACATTATCCCGCAAAATAGTAACAGGCATTTTAAAGGATTCGCTGGGTTTTAAAGGTCTTGTCGTTTCTGACGCGATGGAAATGAGGGGCGTTGTAAAATATTTCCCGAATGGCGATGCAGATGTACGGGCATTTTTAGCAGGGAATGATGTTTTGGAGCTTTCGCCAAACTCAGATCTGGCTATAAGGAAGATCAGAAGAGCGATTCGTAACGATCAGATCACGGAAGAAGAATTTGATGCCAAAGTAAAAAAAGTACTTGCAGCCAAGTATTGGGCAGGCCTGAATAGTTATCACGAAACGCCTATAAATAACTTAGTAGCCGATTTAAACCGTCCTGCTGAAAAAGAGCTTGTACAGCAATTAAGCGATGCATCTATTACATTACTAAAGGGTAATGCTGCCTCATTACAACTTAATCCAATACTGAAAACTGCCATAGTAAGCATTGGCGTTACTCAACCAACCGTCTTCCAGCAGGATCTGTCGCACTGGTATGCCGATTGCCGGATCATTATGATCAGCAAAAACGAATCTGCCGCTGATATAAATAACTTGTTAACCATGTTAAAAAACTACGGACAAGTTTATATCAGCATCCATGATTCGCGCAAGCGCCCGGCAAGTAAGCTGGATTATAATGCTGATGTTAAACGATTGATTACCCAACTTGCCTCAAGAAAAAATACGGTAATAAGTGTTTTTGCTAATGCTTACAGTATTGCAGGTTTACCGGGAATTGAAAAAGCTGGTGCATTAATAATGGCGTATCAAAACAGTGACGATTTACAGCGCTCTGCAGTTAAAGTTATTACACAGCGTTTAAAACCAAGCGGTAAACTATCAGTTAGTGTAAATGAATACTTTAAAAACGGTGCAGGCATAAGCTTATAAAATCATGGACAAAAAAATAAAGGTAATAGTTACCGGCGCAACCGGCATGGTAGGCGAAGGCGTAATGCATGAGTGCTTACTTAATCCTCAGATTGAGCAGGTATTGATCGTAAACCGTAAACCCTCCGGCTTTACCCATCCAAAATTGAAGGAAATTATTCATGCTGACTTTTTTGATCTGTCGCCTATTGAAGATCAGTTAGCTGGTTATGATGCCTGTTATTTTTGCCTAGGCGTTTCGTCCGTTGGTATGAAAGAGCCTGAATATTACAAACTAACTTACACGCTCACCATGAATTTTGCAGAAACGCTGGTTAAGCAAAATGCTGATATGGAATTCTGCTATATATCCGGCGCCAATACCGACAGTACCGAAAACGGCAGCTCGATGTGGGCCCGCGTAAAAGGCAAAACCGAGAATGATTTATTGAAACTGCCTTTTAAAGCAGTATACAATTTCAGACCGGGCGGTATGAAACCGACTAAGGGATTAAAAAATACCTTGCCTTATTACAAGTATTTCATTTGGCTATTTCCTATCATGCGTAGATTCTTCCCAAAAACGGTTAGCACATTGGCGGAGTTAGGTCAGGCAATGATCAATAGCACATTAATCGGTTATGATAAACATGTTTTAGAAGTGCTGGATATTGTAAAACTGGCGCATGAAGGAGAAGTGAAAAATTGAGGGAATTATAGTAAATTTGAATATGAATGTACAGACAGAAAAAATTGCATTAGCAAAACGTCTTCTGGAAACAGATGATGAAGCTGTATTAAATCAAATTAAGCAAATATTTGAAAGTCAGGAGAAAGATTTTTGGAACGATTTGCCTGAACAAGTAAAAGCAGGTATTAGTCGTGCTCAAAAGCAAGCGGCAGAAGGCAAATTAACCTCGCATGATGAGGTTATGAAAAAATATACCCGGTATTTATGAGCTTAGCCGTTTTTTGGACAGGCGAGGCTACCGATACTTTCGACAGCATAGTTTTACTAATTGAAACAAAATGGACAGACAAAGAAGCTGCCGATTTTGTAAATCATGCTAACAAGGTAATAACACTTATCTCCGACCAACCTTATATGTACAAGTCATCAATCAGTAACAATGTAAGACAAGCTGTGATAACCAAACAAACCTCTATGTTTTATGAAGTTCATCACGAATTCATAACTATTTTATTCTTTTGGGATAATAGGCAAGAGCCAATATTATAAATTCATATATCTTATAAAGGCTTACAGTTTCTTCTTCTATTCTATAAAAGGATATATATATTGTATTTGCCTATCTTTATCTTACAACTATGCAATCATCCGCCAATAAATATAACGAGAAATTTCAAGAAGCATTAGCCAACCTTAACCCCGAGCAACTGGCCGCGGTTAATAAGATGGATGGGCCGGTACTGGTGGTTGCCGGGCCCGGCACAGGTAAAACACAAATACTAGCGGCACGTATTGGGAAAATATTAACCGATACGGATGCCCTGCCAAACGAAATACTTTGTTTAACCTATACCGATGCGGGCGCAATTGCCATGCGCAAGCGTTTGTTTGATTTTATTGGGCCGGATGCATACCGGGTTAATATTTATACCTTTCATGCTTTTTGTAACGAGATCATTCAGGAAAACCTGGAGTATTTTGGCAAACTGAATCTGGAACCATTGTCAGAATTGGATGGCGCTATGCTGTTCCGCGAGTTGGTGGATGAGTTCCCGAATGAGCATTTATTAAAGCGTTTTACCGGTGATGTTTATTTTGATGCACCAAGATTAAAACGCCTGTTCTCTACCATGAAAAGTGAAGGCTGGAGCGAAGACTCCATCGCGGCAGCCGTAAAAGAATATTTAGACGATCTACCTAACCGGGAAGAGTTTATCTATAAAAGAGCCAATGCTAAAGCCGGTATAAAAATCGGTGACACCAAACAAAAAGACATTGATAAAGTTGCTGAAGCCATGCAAAAGCTGATAGCTGCTGTTAACGAATACAAAAACTACGCCGCTAAAATGGCCACCAATAACTGGTATGATTATGATGACATGATCATCTGGGTGCTGAAGGCTTTCCGTGAGAATGAAGAAATTTTACGTAAATACCAGGAGCGTTATCAATATATTTTGGTGGATGAGTTTCAGGATACCAGTGGTTCCCAAAATGAACTATTGAAGTTTTTACTCAATTATTGGGAAACTCCTAACGTTTTTGTGGTGGGTGATGACGATCAGTCGATCTTCAAATTTCAAGGCGCTAACATGAAGAACATCCTTGATTTTGCGAACGATTATGTGAGCGCCTTGCACACCGTAGTGCTTAAACATAATTACCGATCAAACCAGCAGATTCTTAATGTTTCTAAGGCGCTAATCAATAATAATAACGAGCGTTTAACCAGTCAGCTAAAGTTGGATAAAGACCTGCAGGCTTCACATCCACGTTTTAGTGAATTAGCCGTTCAACCGGTTATCCGCGAATATGAAAATCCCGGCAAAGAAGTGGTTGATGTGGCCATGCAGATCAAAAAACTGATCGAAAAAGGAACGCCACCTAACGAGATAGCCGTAATTTACCGTAATCATAGCCAGGTTGAGGAATTGCTGCAATACCTGGATGTAGAAAAAATTGCTGTTAACACCAAACGCAAGATCGATGTTCTGGAGCAGCCTTTTGGCGAAAAGATCATCACCATTTTGCGTTACCTGGCTATGGAAATGGACTCGCCATATAGTGGTGACGAATTGCTATTCGAGATCATGCATTATGATTTCTTCAGCATAGCGCCCATTGAAATTGCCAAAGCCAGTATCGCGGTAGCAAAAGAAAATTATGCGACTGTTTCTAATAATCAGCCTAAAACATCGCTGCGTAGGTATGTAAGCGAAATGCGCACACCCGCGCAGCCGGGTTTATTTGATACTGTTCAAAATGTGGAAATGAAATTCCTCATTAATAACATCGACTTTTTACTGAAGGAATCAGTTAGTGTAACGCTACAGCAGTTCTTTCAACAGGTGATCGGTAAGATGGGCATTCTGCGTTACATCATGCATCAGCAGGATAAAGGTACTTATATGCAAATGCTTACCAGTTTTTTTGATTTCCTGAAAGACGAAAGCCGAAAAAAACCCGAGATCAAATTAAGCGACCTGATATTGACCATCGACCTGATGAAAAAGAACAATATCCGTTTGAGCTTGAATCAAATGATATTCTCTGAAAAAGGCATCAACTTTTTAACCGCCCACGGCTCAAAAGGCTTGGAATATGAACATGTTTTCTTTATCGGTTGCGATAAAAAAACATGGGACAGCAAAGGTCGTAATAATGGCTTTAGCTACCCTGATACTTTAACACAAGCCAAAGGTGATGACATCGCCCAAAAAGAAGAATCGCGCAGGCTGTTTTATGTGGCGCTTACCCGCGCCAAGCAATGCCTCATGATCTCTTATTCCAGCACCGATAAAAACGGCAAGGATCAGGAATCCTCACAATTTGTAGGCGAAATTTTGGCAGATACCCATTTGCAGGTAGAGCACCCGCAAGTAAACGAGGAGGATATGCTCGGCTTTTACGCTACCCAATTTAATGTGGATGATAAGCCAAAGGTTGAATTGCTTGATACTAACTACATCAATCAATTACTGCAGAATTATACCCTTTCGGTAACGCACTTAAATAACTATTTGGATTGCCCATTGCGCTTTTATTTCCAGTGTTTGATTCGGGTACCGGCAGGTAAGAGTCCATCAGCTACATTTGGGCAGGCGGTGCACTGGGCGCTTAACCGTACTTTTAAAAAGTTGAAGGAGTTGGGCGATGAGTTCCCGCCTACCGAAGAATTTATGAAGGAATTCCGCTGGTATATGTACCGTAACCGGGATTCATTCACCAAAGAAGAATTTAAACTGCGACTGGCCTACGGCGAAAAGATAATGCCTGCCTACTACGAGTTAAATGTACAGCAATGGAATAAAGTAGCCGTTACCGAACGCACTATCAAAAATATTGAGATACAAGGTGTGCCAATTAAGGGTAACCTGGATAAAATTGAGTTTGAAGGCAAAAATGTAACCGTTGTTGATTACAAAACCGGTAAGCTTAAAAATGCCAAAGATAAACTGGTAGGCCCGACAAACGACCAGCCTAATGGTGGAGATTACTGGCGCCAGGCGGTTTTCTATAAGATACTGATCGACCATGACCGCACCAACGACTGGCAGGTGGTAGGAACCATATTTGATTTTGTGGAGCCGATAAAAGATAACGAGTATCACAAAGAGAAAATATTTATTACTACTGAAGACACCG
Source organism: Mucilaginibacter tundrae (assembly GCF_013408825.1). Classification (GTDB taxonomy): domain Bacteria; phylum Bacteroidota; class Bacteroidia; order Sphingobacteriales; family Sphingobacteriaceae; genus Mucilaginibacter. The sequence goes on along the minus strand of NZ_JACCBZ010000001.1, from coordinate 246,483 downwards.
AAACCGTTACTGAGCAGATCGCCACTGTTTACCAAAAAATAATGGCGCATGATTTTAACACCGGATGCGGTAAAAAGGAATGTGACTGGTGTCATTTTGTGAAAAGTAATTTTAACCAGGTAGAAGGTGTGATGGAGGAAGAGGAAATATAAACTTCAATTGATTGTTATGTAAAACCATAAAAGTTTTCGATATTTATGTGATTAGCTCAGAATAAATATGCTGTAACCTGCCTGTAGATGAAGAAGATACTCGTGCTTTTTGCTTTATTTGTATTGCATAACTTGTGCTATGGGCAATATACAAGTATCTTAAAAATACAAAAACGACTACCTTCTATTCATGATAGTTTGCATTATGTTGATGCCTTAAACAGGCTGGGAATGCTTTCCTACGAAAATAATATCGATAGTTCCTTTTATTATACCGAACGAGCCCGTAGCATATCTGACAGGCTAGGGTACGCTGCCGGAAAAGCTGATGCTGCCAATAATCTGGGTATAATTTACGACATGCGGGGCAACCTGCAGCTGGCCCTACGCTATTATAACAATGCTTACAATCGTTACGAGCAGCTTAATGATACAGGAAACATGGTACAGGCCGTCATGAACATCGCGATGGTTTATAAAGAGATCGGGAAAGATGAAAAAGCCCTCGATAATTATTATACGGCTTTTAAATTGGGGAAAACGCTCAGCCGCGATTCCATCATGTCGTTAGTATGGTATAATTACACCGAACAATATCCTGAAAAGATAAATAAAGACTCTATCCCGGTTTATATAAACCGGGCGCGGCAAATCGCCGAAAAATATAGCGATGGCCGGGTTTTAATCGGAATCGATCAACTAACCGCGGATTATTTGGTAAGGAATAACCAGCGTGATAAAGGTATAGCCATGTTGCAAAAAGTATATGCCAGAGCTATACAAAACAAGCTTTATTATTTAAGTTTAGATATATTAACTGACCTGGGCGATCTGTTTGTGACTACAGATTCGGCAAAAGCTGTGGACTATTACACTCAGGGCTTGAGCATCACTTCCCAAAAAGGATACAAAGTTTATAGTGAAGTATTTGCCAGGCGGTTGTATGACTTTTATGTAGCTAAAAAAGATATCAATAAAGCTTTCTATTACAGCCGTGAACTACTGCAATTGCATGATGAGCAGGAAAAGATAGATAATAATTCAAGCATCGATTATATTCAATATGCGTTAAAGGATCAGCAACTCGAGTCGGCACAATTGCATTCCAAATACCAGTTGATCTTGTTAGTCTTGACCGTGCTGATATCCCTTATAACCATTGTAGGCATTATTGTGCTATGGCGCAACTGGAATATACTCAGAAAGACTTCTGGCGCATTAAGCCTTCAATTCAAACAATCCGAAGCGACAACCGAAGCTTTGGAAACCATGAATAAAGATTATGCCCGCCTCATAAAAATAGTGGCGCATGATTTGCGTAACCCGATTGCAGGAATAAATTCCATTACTAATATCATCAGGACGGATAATACCCTTACACCCGAAATGGAAGAAATGGTAAAACTTATTGAAGTATCAAGCCAAAATTGTATGGAGCTGATTAATGAATTGCTCAAAACAGATTTTGATCAACAACAAAACTTTCACCCGGAACCAATTAATATTGATGAACTATTAGAGCAATGTGTACGCTTATTGAGTTTTAGGGCAAAGGAAAAAAATCAACACCTGGTATTAAATACGAACTTGCAAGTACACATAACCGGCGATAAAGAGAAACTTTGGCGGGTGATCAACAACCTAATTATTAACGCTATTAAGTTTAGCCCGGCAGACAGCATAATTGAAGTAACTACCCAAAAACAGTCTGGCAATATTGATATTATGGTAAAGGACAAAGGGGTTGGTATTCCGAAGGCAATACAGAACCAAATATTCGACCCTTTTACCACTGCCCGCCGGCAAGGTACGCAAGGTGAGCAGCCTTTTGGCCTGGGCTTATACATCAGCAAGCAAATTATCGAGGCCCATAATGGCAAAATCTGGCTGGAAAGCGAGTCTGAACAAGGCACCACATTTCATGTAGAATTGCCGCTTGATAAATAGTTTATGACATTGCCATTACCCCTTTAAAGTACTTACTGCAAAACGTATCATTCTTTCCCACTTCTGTATAAATCCTTTCGCGATATCGCCTATAGTTTTGTATCAACATTAAAAAAACAAAGCAATGGCAAAAACAATTTTTATTACAGGAGCTTCCAGGGGATTTGGAAGAATATGGGCAGAAGCATTTTTAAAACGCGGCGATAAAGTTGCGGCAACTGCAAGAAATATAGATACCTTAAATGATTTGGTAGCTACCTATGGTGATGCCATATTACCTATACAATTAGATGTAAACGATAGGGCAGCAGGCTTTGCCGCGGTTAAAAAAGCAAAGGAAACTTTCGGCAGTATTGATGTGCTGATTAACAACGCCGGCTTTGGCTTATTTGGCGCGATTGAAGAAACTACTGAGGAACAAGCACGCCAGCAAATCGAAACCAATGTCTTCGGTTTGTTGTGGATAACACAAGCTGTATTGCCTATTATGCGCGAACAAGGGCATGGGCACATTATCCAGGTATCAAGCGTGTTGGGTGTGGCTACTTTACCGGTGTTGGGTATTTACAATGCATCAAAATTCGCGGTTGAGGGATTGAGCGAAACTTTGGCTACTGAAGTAGCGGGCTTCGGCATTAAAGTTTCATTGATCGAGCCTAATGGTTTTTCTACTGATTGGGCAGGCGCGTCATCATCACAAACTGAACCAATTGAAGCTTATGCAGGTGTTAAGGCAGCATTCCAGGCAGGGCTTACCGATGATGCATTTGGTAATCCTGAAGCTACAACTCCGGCAGTTTTAAAATTGGTTGACAGCGAAAACCCGCCGCTTAGGTTATTTTTAGGGAAAGTTGCTTATCCTTGGGTTAAACAAGTATATGAAAGCCGTTTGGCAGAATGGGAAGAATGGAGCGAAGTAGCAACAGCCGCTCACGGCCACTAATTAAATTCTATTTTGTAATGACAAACCTATGCCGATTTCGGTGTAGGTTTGTTTAATTTATATCAGCATGAAACACTTTACCAGCATTTCCGAACTGCATAAATTTAACGGTTTCCCTCCGCCTGAACATCCCTTGATCAGTCTATTTCAATGCAACAAAGCTTGCAGTATAGGAGATCGGGAGTTCACTTCTGATTTTTATATGATCGGGTCTAAAAAATTGAAATCGGGCGTGGTTTTATATGGCCGTACCAAATACGACCATGATAATGGTTCTATGTCGTTTTATAAACCTAGGCAGGTAGTTGAGTTTAGGAATTTAGAGTTTGAAGAGGACGGATTCCTGATTTTTATTCATGAGGATTTTTTAAACGGACATGTGCTGCATAACGAAATAAAAAAGTATGGTTTCTTTGATTATGAAGCGAACGAGGCTCTGCATTTATCTCCTCGCGAAGAAGAAATAGTGTGGGATTTATTTCATAAAATTCAAACAGAATACAACAGCAATCCCGATGAATATAGTCGCGATATTATGCTGACGCACATCGATTCTATATTAAAATATTCACAACGTTTTTACAACAGGCAATTTATAAACCGCACGGAGTTATTGGGCAAAACTGTTTCCAAATTCAATAAACTGCTGGCTACTTATTTCTCAAACGGAGGCTTATCAAAAGGCTTACCAACGGTAAATTATATGGCCGAACAACTTAACCTTTCGTCACGCTATTTAAGTGACTTATTAAAGAAAGAAACTGGTAAAACTGCACTTGAACTGATTCATATCTATTTAATATCCGAAGCAAAAAACCTACTGATGGTAGCCGATCAGAGCGTTTCTGAAATAGCATATACCCTGGGATTTGAAAATCTTCCGTACTTTTCAAGGCTCTTTAAAAAAGAGGTTGGTGTTAGCCCGAATCAGTTTAAAAAGCAGCTTTATAATTAATGGTCTGATGATGGTATCACCAATTTCTTAGTCTTATCGCGCTTAGCAACAAACAATAACAACGGTAACACCACCGCAAAGAAAGAGCCGATCAGAAAATAACCATCAAGGTAGCTGGAAAACGAAGATTGTTTAACCACCAAAAGTTCAATTAACTGCATAGCCTTTTGTTTGGCATCGAGCAATCCAAAGCCTTTTTGCTGAAATAATTGGGTATAACTGCCTATCCGAGCCACTGAAATTGGATTATCGGATGTGATATGCGTAATCAGATCCATCCTGTGCGAGGCGATTCTTCTGGCCACATAGGTATTAATAATTGAGATACCGAATGAACCGCCTAACTGCCGCATCATATTATTTAACGCGGTACCTTGCGGCATATCTTTAGCTTCCAGCGAGGAAACGGCAAGTGTGCCTAAGGGAACAGTCAACAAGGCCATGCCTATCGCCCTGAAAATTAAATTCAATGTAATATCAATAGCCGGTGTTTCCAGGTTGATTCGCGACATTGACCAGTTGAAATAGATAAAGCACAAAAAGCCCAATAAAACTATTAATGCCGGTGATATGCCTTTTTGTAGCAATTTACCGGTTATAATGAGCGCCAAAACCGCTACGATAGATCCAGGTAATAATAGTAAGCCTGATTGTGTAGGCGTAAATCCCAGCAAGCGTTGAGCCACTACGGGAGTTAAATAAATAGAGGTATACATCCCCATCCCGGTAATAAAGGTGAGAACAGCCGCTATACTTAATGACCTGAACCGTAAAATATGCAGGTTGACTACTGGGTTTTTGGCATGCAGCTCCCAGATAATAAAAGCAGTAAGTGATAGGGTTGCCAGAACTGTTAAAAAAGTAATGTAACCCGCAGCAAACCAATCATCTGTTTGTCCACGCTCTAATACTACCTGTAAGGAGCCTATGCCTACAATTAACAGTATAATACCCAGCCAGTCTATTTCCCTTATTTTTTGTTTGATCGGCTCGTACAAAAAGAACATACAGGAAACCGCCGCGGCTATTCCGATGGGTACGTTAATATAAAATATCCATGGCCACGAATAATTCTCGGTAATGTAACCGCCCAAAGTTGGGCCAATGGTTGGGCCGATGAAAATACCAATACCAAACAATGCGCTTGCCGTTGCCTGTTTTTCCTTCGGGAATAACTCGTAAACTACGGTTGCCGATACAGATAATAATGCACCGCCACCCAAACCTTGTAAAAACCGGAATGCCACTAGCTCCCAAATACCAGTGGCGTTACCACACATAAATGAGCAAACGGTAAACAATATAATTGAACCGATATAGTAGTTACGCCGTCCCAGGTTATTGGCTAAAAAGCTTGTCATAGGTATGATGATTACATTAGCTATGGCGTAAGAGGTAATTACCCAGGATGTGTCTTCCAGTGTTGCGCCCAAATTCCCGCTCATGTAATTGAGAGCTACATTTACTATTGATGTATCAATCAATTCCATAATGGCGGCGGCTATTACCGTAATAAGCAGTATCTGTCTTTTCAGTGGATTCATGTTATATTATACCAATCGGTATGTTTTAGAATAATTTTTATAATTAAACTTCTTATTTATTGCCACAAATATACCAATCGGTATATTTTATTATGCTTCAATCTGTTCAAATGACGTAACAATGTCAAATCGATGGTCTTATCATTAAAAGCTCTGCTGTGTCCTTTAGTCGTTGTTAATTGATAGATAAAAAGCTTAATTAGTTTTAGAGGCTTGTATCATTCTTACTAATAATCATTACATTTACTACCAATTTCTCTAACTCAATTTAATAGATGACTGCAACTAACCAATCCAAACCTGTAGATATATCTTTTTTAAATGGCGGGGGAGAAATGGGAGAGTTGATCCGGTCTAAAGATTGGTCTGCCACTTCATTGAATTCACCAGCACAATGGCCCGCTGCGCTGCGCTATAGTGTAAGTATGATGCTTTCCACAAAATTCCCAGTTTTGATTTGTTGGGGCAAAGAATACATCCAGTTGTATAATGATGCGTTCAGACCAATCCTCGGTGTAAACAAACACCCACAAGCGGTGGGTAATAGTGCAAAATTCACTTATTTGGAAATATGGGAAAGCATAAAGCCAATGTTTGAGGACGTTATGAGCGGACAGTCCGTCAGCGCCACAGATTTTAAAGTATCCTTAAATCGAAATGGGTACCTGGAAGATTGTTATTTCGATTTTTCTTATAGTCCTATCAAAGATGAAAAAGGTGAACCAGGCGGCATATTGGTGATTTGTATGGAAACCACTGACAAGTATCGTGCTATTGATGGATTTCATGCGATGAACGAAGAGATGACAGCCATAAACGAAGAATTGGCAGCAGCTAATGAGGAAATGGCCGCTACAAATGAAGAGCTGGCATCTGTAAACGAAGAATTATTAACGACACAGGTTAGCCTTAGCCGGAGCGAAAAACTTTTTAAATCCATCGCTTTAAATATCCCCAATTCTTTAATCATAATGATTGATAAAGACCATAGGTTTATCACTATTGAAGGTGATATTATGGAAAAAATGGGTTACGATAGCAAGAACTATGCTGGCAAACATCCTACAGAAGTTGGGCCGCCCGAAAGATATGAAGCATCCAGGCATTTATATGAAAGAGTAATGAGTGGTGAGCGGTTCTCGGTACCGCGGAAATCGTCCACAGGGGAAGATTATATGGTGCATTTTGTACCGATAAAAAATGAAGCAGATGAAATTGATGCCGGGCTTATTATCGCACTTGATGTTACAGACATAAAACAGGCTGAAAAGAAAAGTGCTATGCTGGCAGCCATTATCGAATCTTCGGACGATGCTATCATCAGTAAAACGCTGGAAAGTGTAATTACCAGTTGGAACGATTCTGCTGAGCGTATGTTTGGTTATAAGGCAGATGAAATAATAGGTGAAACTATCTATAAACTTATCCCACCTGACAGGCAGGATGAGGAGCCGAAGATACTTGGTCAGTTAAAAGGCGGAGAACGTGTAGAGCATTTTGAAACAAAAAGATTAACTAAGGATGGAAAATTGCTGGATGTTTCTTTATCAATTTCCCCTGTAAAGGACTCGGAAGGTAATATTATTGGATTATCTAAAATAGCGCGGGATATTACAGAAAGAAAATTAGATGAAACCAGGAAAAACGATTTTATTGGTATGGTTAGCCATGAGTTAAAAACGCCATTAACGTCGCTAAACGCGCTCATCCAGGTAGCAAATGCTAAATTAAAAAATAGCGGAGATACCTTTTTAGAAGGAGCTATGGCAAAAGCAAGTATGCAGGTAAAACGAATGACCGGCATGATAAATGGTTTTTTGAATATATCGAGGCTGGAAGCTGGTAAGATACTTATTGAAAAACATCCGTTCGAAATAAGAGATCTAATACAGGATATATTAGATGAAACTAAATTGATTATAAGCAGCCATATAATTAATAGTTTTGATTGCGACTCTATATCCGTTAATGCGGATAGAGATAAAATCAGTTCAGTTGTTTCAAACCTCATCAGCAATGCCATAAAATATTCCCCACAAGGCAAACTGATTGAAGTTTGTTGCCGGCTTAGTGGTGATAAGGTTATTGTAAGCGTAAAAGATGAAGGTATGGGTATTGAGCCATACGATCTCAACAAAATATTTGACCGATATTATCGTGTTGAGGCAACCCATACGCGGCATATTGCAGGTTTTGGTATAGGATTGTATTTAAGCGCAGAAATAATCAAACGCCATGACGGCGAGATTTGGGCAGAAAGTGAAAGTGGCAAAGGCTCAACCTTTTATTTTTCATTGCCGATTGCAGGGTAACCAAACAACCGTTTAACATCTGCTCAAAATTAGGGAGATGCTAAACGGCTGTATAGTTATATGCCTTGTTAGTTGGCAGCTTGTAAATAGCTAATCTCAGGCTCTTTTTTAACAAGTTCTTCTTTATCTATATCAAGTCGCACAACAGGCCCATCAGCAGCAAGCTCACTGCCGGGCACTTTTGATTTAAATATCGGCCAAAGTAATTGCGCGTACCATTGGTCGCCCTCGTAATGAGAGATACCGTAAGCTTTTGGGTATTGGCGCGATATTAATGCAGTATCAAATATAATGTCCCACAAAAAGAACATATTACCAAAGTTACCTTTGTAATATCCTACTCCATCATCAGTAGTTGCCGCGTGGTGCGCATGGTGTGTTGCCGGTGTTGATATTAAACGCTCTAACACCCAAGCAATAGGATGTAATACTTTGTATTTGTAAAATGGTTTATCCCACGGAATGCTTGAGTGTGCAAGCGTAGTAATTGTAGATTTAATAATCCTTACCGCGATAGCCGGAATACCCAAACCCAGGTAAACCAATGCTGATGTTAAATAAATCTGCGAAAAGAAAAGTGTATAAATAGCGTTTTGGCGGCTTGCCATTGCCATACCCATGTAGCTTGCAGAGTGATGGGTACGATGAAAACGCCATAACCAAGGAATTTCGTGATGCAGGCGGTGGTACCAGTATTGGGTAAGATCATCCGCAATAGCTATAATGGCGAATCCCCATAGGAAAGGCACCCAGGTAAATGTGTTTTTAAATCCCGGTAATACAAACGGTAAAAACTTTAACCCAAAATAAGCCACAGCCGGTTGAACGATCAATCGTGGCAGCGTAAAGCAGGCAATATCCACCCAACGCTCGTTTTTAGGCCATTTACCTTTATAAAGGCCGAATGAAAATTCGAGCACACCTAAAAAGAATACCAGAAATGGAAATCCGAAACCATTCAGATTTTCCACTATTTTTTTGAAGAAATCAATCGTTGCTTCCATTGTTTAAGTTTGTTTTATTAGTTAATGATTTAGTGTTTTCCGCCTTTTGGGTTTTCTTTTCCCATGGCCTTTGGCCGGTTATCTTTAATGTTATAAACAATAATGCAACAGGCAGCAGGTAAATAAATAGGCTAAGGATCACGTTCCTTACAATCCTGTCTTTGGTGGCTTGTTCAATTTTCATTTTTATTAGTTTTTATAGTTTTTGCATTTTGCTGTGGCTTAGGATCGCCGCCCAGCGCCTTTTGCGTAAGCCAAAGGCCGCCGGCAATAATGATGAAAGGCACCAGGGTGATAATAATACCAACCAGGATCTTTTTTCCTAAAATGGATACATCTGATAGTGTCATAAATTTCGATTTAATGATTTAATAATTAATTATAACCGGGGTTTTGTTTCAGTTTAGGGTTTTGCTGTATTTCGATCAACGGGATCGGGAATAATGTATTTTTTGAGCTCGCTGCCGATTTTGCAGGTATCTTATGCAAGGCATCAACCAACACAGTACCGCCTTGGCGCACCAGGTCAAACCAGCGGTGGCCTTCCTGTATAAATTCTTTTCTTCTTTCCAGGAAAACAGAATCCCTGAAGTCAGCCTGGTTAAGACCAGGCGTTAGGTTGGCTACATTAGCACGTGTACGTACCTGGTTTATAGCGGCGTAAGCATCACTGGTTGGGCCACCATTTATTTCATTTAATGCTTCGGCTTTCATTAATAGCACATCCGCATAGCGCAGAACAGGATAATTCATACCGCTAAGGGTTTGCGATGATAGTGGCGTAAGACTATAATCAACAAACTTGTTAAAATAAGGGGTATAGGCATTATTAAATACTACAGTTTGCCCGGTTGCCGCATTATAAACGGAACTATAAAATGTAACCGCCCTGCGTGTATCATTTGCGCTAAATAGCTTATATAAACTGCTATCTACAGGAATATCAATTGGGAAAGTGCCTGTATTAAACGAGGTGAAACTTTGGCTAAGATCATTCACGCTATTAGCCTCGCCTAAATTGGTTTCATACTGTACAGAGAATATATGTTCGATGCCATTTTTAGTCGCTTTTTGAAAAGCATCGTAATAGTTAGGAAAAAGGGCATAACCATAACCACCGTTTATTACGTCGTTAAGTTGGGTAAGCGCATCCGGCCAATCCTGTTGGGTTAAGTAAACCTTAGCTAATAAAGTATGCGCGGCCCCGCCGGTTGCACGGCCTAAATCGGCAGTAGTGTATGATTTTGGTAGGTTGGTAGCATCCTTTAGATCTGCAATGATCTGCGTGTAAACATCAGCAGAAGGTGTGCGTGCCGTTAGTAAATTATCGATGTCAGTACTGTTAGGGTTATGCAATACTAATGGCACATCGCCGTATAAGCGTACCAGGTTAAAATATAGCAATGCCCTGATAAATTTTCCTTCCCTTACCAAACGGGCACGTAAAGTAGTATCCATCGATATGGTGGGAATATTGTCAATAGCTATGTTAGCGCGATTAATGCCATAATATAATTGCTGCCAAACCTTTTGCACACGACTGTTTGACGATATGTAAGTTTCAGTACCGAGAGCCCTAACATCGGGGTTGGTATTACTTGGGCTATACAGTTGGTTATCGCTGGCGTTTTCAACCAATAAATTCAATTGCCTGCCGTATAATGGGAAGTCACCTGCGGGATCGCTGTTTAATGTGCCATATATGGCATTTACTGCCGCTGTAGCATCAGAGGTTGTTTGGTAAAATTGCGAGGATACGATAACTGATTTTGGATCCTCCGATAACTTGTTGCAGGATGTTAACCCAATGACTGCGCCTGCAAGTAATAAAATGGTTTTATGTAATGATATCTGTTTCATTTTGATGTGTTATTGGATTTAATTAAAAAGTGACGTTAACTCCAGCTAAGAAAGTGCGTACAGCAGGGTAAGTGCCATAGTCAATTCCCTGTTTGGTATTGTCGTTGTCGTAAAAATTCACTTCCGGATCAAGTCCGCTGTATTTGGTTATGGTTACTAAGTTTTGACCAGATACATATACCCTTAATTGCTTAGCGCCAATTTTAGATGCCAGGCCGTTAGTGAACGTATAGCCTAATGATGCGTTTTTAAGCTTTAAATACGATCCATTCTCCACATAACGATCGGTTACTTGCGGTACCGGCGAGTCGGTAGCACGTGCCACTGTACCGGTTGGGTTGGTAGGGCTCCACCTGTTTAACAAAGTGGCCGAAGCATTTTGCGTAAGTGTAGGGCGCTCTAGAACCTGTTGTAGCTGGTTAAATATCTTGTTGCCATATGACCCGTTGAAGAATACTGATAAGTCAAATTGCCCATAAGTAAATGTATTGGTGATACTACCGGTAAATTTAGGCTGAGCGCTGCCCAGATTATGTTTATCAGCAGTTGTTATTTGACCATCGTGGTTGTAGTCAACATATTTGGTATCACCTACTTTTTGAGGTACGCCAGCTAACAACGGCACACCCTTAGCAATATCGGCGGCAGTTAATAAGCCCTGTGTTGTATATCCCCAGAAAGTACCAACCGGTGCACCTACAGCTACTATAACCGGTGAAACATAACCGGTAGGAGCTGTAGGGAAGTAACTGGTAACGCCCGGCCCTAAGCTTAATACTTTATTATCGTTTTTAGCAAATTCTATATTCGTTTTCCACGAAAAATGGTCGGTTTTAATGTTATCGGTATTAATACCTAACTCAATACCTTTATTTGATACGCTACCTACGTTTTCTAATTCGCTGGCATAGCCGGAGTATAATGGAAGAGGAACATTCAATAAAAGATCAGTCGTCTTTTTATAATAAGCGTCAAACGTTAAGTTTACCCGGCTATTAAATAAGCCCAGATCAAAGCCACCATCATATTGTGTGGTAGTTTCCCATTTCAGGTTAGGGTTATCTATTTGAACAGGCGCGATACCGGTAACTAGCTTACTGCCAAAGTAATAATTAGTTGGTGCTAATGCTGCCAGTGAACTATATGGAGGCACTTCCGAGTTGCCGGTTTGGCCTGCGCTTAATCTCAGCTTTAAACTGCTGATGTCCTGCTGTAATGATTTAAAGAAATCCTCCTTATCGATATTCCATGAGAAGCCTGCCGATGGAAAGTATCCCCATTTATTATTTGCGCCTAATTTTGATGAACCATCCGCACGGGCAGATACAGTTAAATTATAAATGTGCAGGTAAGAGTAATTAACCCTTGCCAAATAAGAATCCAAAGCCTGGCTGGCAAAACTTGATGTAGGCAAGTTAGCTACGCCGGCATAAGAAAGATTATTGTAAGAGGTTAGATCATTCGGAAATTTTTGTGCAGATGCTGTTGATGATGAAAAACGAGTGTACTGGGTAGTATAACCAGCCAGTATGTTTAAAAAGTTGGTATTGTTAAAAGCATGGTCGTAGGTAAGCGTATTTTCGTTCAACCAGCTTAATTCGTTTCCATTGCCTATTTGTGCAAAGCCCTGATCAGCATATCCGCCTGAAGTGTTCGACGGCGCGTAATAATCCTGAACAGTGTTTATAATATCAACCCCGGCAGTAACCTTTAAAGTCAAATCAGGGATAAATTTATATTCACCCGCAACGTTTCCTAATACACGGGTCAATGTAGTAGTATTAGTTGTCGCGGTTATGTCCTGTACTGGGTTAGTCGGTGTGGCGATGTAAGGGCTGTTGGTATAATAGCTGCCATTTGCATTTGTTATTGGCGATGCCGGCGAGGTTAATAGTAAGGTTGCAAATGCATTGCTAAATTGGTTACTATCGTAAGCACTACCCACCAATTTATTTTCGATCGACTGGCTACCGAATACGTTAGTAGAGATCTTAAACTTATCGGTTACATTTTTTTCATAATTAACCCTTGCCGAATACCTTTTAAAGCCTGTATTTAAAATGGTACCCTCCTGGTCGAAGTAATTGCCTGATATCAGATAACGGGATTTTTCGTCACCGCCAGATATAGATAATTCCCCATTATATTCAGGGGCATTTCTAAGCACAGCATTTTGCCAATTTGAGCCTGTACCCAAAGCGGCCAACTGTGAAGAAGTGTAAGTTTGAGCGACGCCATCACTTACATTAATATCATTTACTAATGATCCCCATTGTGAGGCATTTAACAGATCAAGTTTTTTGGCTATTGTTTGGTCGCCGATGTAACTGCTAAAGTTTACATTGTTGGTGCCTTTTTTTCCTTTTTTAGTGGTGATGATAACCACGCCATTTGCACCATGCGAGCCGTAAATTGCGGTTGCCGATGCATCTTTGAGTACTTCGATGGATTCAATATCGCTTGGGTTGATGGTGGCCAAAGCGTTTACGCTGGTACCATTTGAGCCAACATTGGTGTAATCATTATCGTTATAAATAATAAACCCATCTATTACGTAAAGCGGGGCATTACCAAACGAGATGGAATTACCACCTCGAACCCTGATGGTAGCGGTACTACCCGGCTGGCCCGAATTTTGTGTAACTGCAACCCCTGATACAGCGCCCTGCAATAAATTATCGACAGAAACAACAGGTTGACTTAACAGGTTCTTTGGCACTGCTCCAATGGCGCCGGTCAAGTCGCTTTTTTTCTGGGTGCCGTAACCTACTATAACTACATCATTCAGTTGGGCAATGTTTTCGGCAAGTTGTATGTTAACCGGGCTACCGTTGGCAACAACTTCTTTGGTTTTGTAGCCAATAAAGCTTACTACCAACGTATAAGGAAGTTTCTGACCGGTAATAAAAATAAAGTGGCCGTTAGAGCCGGTAGTAACCTCGTGCGTTACATTTTTTATGCGCAGGGTAACGCCGGCGATGGGTTGTTTAGTAGCACTGTCGATAACCGTACCCTCTATCCGCGAGTTAATAACGGCAACATCTTTTTGCTGCGCGAAGGCCGAGAAGGGTATAATCAGAAATAAGAGGACTTTTGAAAACTTATTTAGTATGTGTTTTGCATGGATATATATTTCCATATATTTAAATGTTTTATGTTAATGATTCAATTCGTTCGTAAAACTTTGATGATCAGTGTGTGATTCGCAGTCGTTGCTGATCCATCATGTAATTAACCGGCAAGGCTTCCTTGCCGGTTTGTTTTTATAGGTAGATTTTAAAGAGCCATCGTAGTAGTTTTAATTAAATTGAGGGGATACAGACCGGACATGGCACTGCCGAAGCAGATTTTGCTCATGTAACAATCAATAAATTTTGAGGTCGATTGTAGTTTAGCAACAACAACAAGCACAACACATTCGCTGTGCCGGGGTGGCACCTAAAGCGGTTAATATATTTGTGTTGAAATGTAAAAAAGCTTTCATTGCGTTTGTTCTACGCAGCAAAGATATAAAATAATTTATATATTCTACTAAATATGTAGATTTTATAGTGTATCTAATATTTAGAGTTAAAATCCAGAATTAATTTGAGTATTAAAGGCAAAAAAGTATTTAATTTACATAGCTATAATTACGTTTTAATATTGTTTTCATCCCAAGCTTATAAATAGTTGCTTATATCTGTTTGATCTTAACGATAAATAATCCATTCTTATAATTGTTTTACCTACAATTATAATTTATACTTTTACGTTGCAAGCCAATTGTAATATGAAACCAAAATTATACCTGTTATCACTATTGATGATATTTTCCTGTATTAACTTACAGGCCCAAACAAATGTTAATGTTAGCTTCCCTGTCGATTCAGGGTCAGTTAAAATAAGTAAATATATCTATAGTCATTTTGCCGAACATTTAGGCAGGGGTATATATGATGGCTTTTATGTTGGCGACACCTCAAAAATCCCCAACACCCACGGCGTTAGGAATGATGTGATCGCCGCATTAAAAAAAATGAAAATCCCAGCTCTCAGATGGCCCGGTGGTTGTTTTGCCGACACTTATCATTGGAAGGACGGCATCGGCCCTAAAGATAAAAGGCCATCCATCGTAAATCGCTGGTGGGGAGGTATTGTTGAAGACAATAGCTTTGGCACCAACGAATTTTTAAATATGTGCGAACTGCTGGGCGCCGATCCTTACATCTCCGGTAATGTAGGCAGCGGTACTGTGCAGGAACTGTCCGACTGGGTTTCTTACGTAAGTTCTGACAATAAAAATCCGATGTCTGACCTGCGCCGTGTCAATGGGCGTGATAAGCCGTGGAATGTAAAATTTTGGGGTATAGGTAACGAAGCCTGGGGCTGCGGTGGTAATATGGCGCCTGATTATTATGCGAATGAATTTAGGAAATATTCCACCTTTATGTCAGGCTCCGATAATACCACCAAAATTTACCGGATCGCGTCCGGAGCGAATTCTGACGATTATAATTGGACGGAAACCCTTATGAAACAGATCCCACCAAACCTGATTGAGGGGATCGCGTTGCATTATTATTCGGTTATTGATTGGGATCACAAAAGTTCGGCAACCAAATTTAACGAGCAGCAATATTTTACCACCATGAAACGTGCCCTATTTATGGATACGCTGATCACCAAACACTCCCGCATTATGGATAAGTATGATCCGAAGAAGAAGATCGGCTTGGTGGTAGACGAATGGGGTGGTTGGTACGATGTGGAGCGTGGTACTAATCCCGGCTTCTTGTTCCAGCAAAACACTATGCGCGATGCCATGATCGCGGGTGTAACCCTAAATATATTCAATAATCATTGCGACCGTGTGCGCATGGCCAATCTTGCACAATGTATTAATGTACTGCAAGCGGTTATCCTCACTAGTGGCAACAAATTAATACTTACACCAACCTATTACGTAATGGAGATGTACAATGTGCACCAGGATGCCACCTTGTTACCAATAATCATTAACAGCGATGATTATGTGTTAGGCGACGAAAAATTATCGGCGGTTTCAGTATCCGCTTCAAAAGATAAAAATGGCGTAGTGCACATATCGCTTGTGAATATTGATCCCGACCATGTGCATAAAGTAAAGCTTAACCTTAATGGCAAAAAGTTTGCTGCCGTTACCGGGAGGATATTGGCCTCAGCCAAAGTGCAGGATTATAATTCCTTCGATAATCCCGAAAAAATAAAGGCGGAAACCTTTAACGGGGCGATTTTAAAAGGGGAAGATCTGGATGTGAATATGCCGGGTGCGTCAGTGGTGGTACTCACGTTGAATTAAAGGCTGTAACTAAACAATTATATAACTAATGAAACTAATAAAATATGTAATGCTATTGGCCATGCTGTTCGCGACGCAAATAACAATGGCACAAACCGATAATACATGGAATGGCAAACAATGCGCGGTTGTACTAACCTATGATGACGCGATTAATGTTGATTTAGACAATGTTATCCCAGCA
The DNA here is from genome assembly GCF_013408825.1 of Mucilaginibacter tundrae. GTDB lineage: Bacteria > Bacteroidota > Bacteroidia > Sphingobacteriales > Sphingobacteriaceae > Mucilaginibacter. The sequence continues at coordinate 230,262 of NZ_JACCBZ010000001.1, read as the reverse complement.
CTTGACTCGTTGGGTTTAAAAGCGACATTTTACCTGATAGGCTCATCACCGGTGGTAAATTTAAGAGTTAATGAATGGCGGAAAGCGGCAATGCATGGCCACGAATTAGGTAATCATTCCCTCTTTCACCCATGCGATGGCAGTTTGCCGGGGCGTGGGTTTGTAACAGCGGATAATGACCTGAGCAAATACACTGTCACCCGTGCCGTAAACGAGATCAGGGTAAATAATACACTGCTAAAGGCTATTGATGGTAAGGATGTCAGAACCTTTGCTTACCCATGCGGCGATCTGACTATCGGCGGACAGTATTTTTATGATCAACTGGTAAAAGAATTTGCCGGTGCCCGTGGGGTAATGCCGGGGTTGCAAACTATAGATGAGGTAAACCTGATGAATATTGAATGCTATGGCATCAACGGTCAATCTGCCGAGTATATGATCGATCTGGTGAAACAAGCCATGCAAACCCATACATTGCTTGTTTTTCTTTTTCATGGCGTAGGTGGTGGGCATACCATAAATGTTTCTCTTAATGCCCATAGCGAGCTGCTGCACTATTTGGCACAAAACAAAAAGAATATATGGATAGCACCTATGGTGCAGGTGGCGTCATATATAAAAAGCCATCAGGCAACAGCCTCAAACAAAGCGAAATAAATATTTTTATTATTGGTTAATAATAAAAATATAAAATGCTTAACTTAGTATTATACCAATTATAATACCATGACTACACTCGAAAAAATAATGTTTTGGGGTGATCATCATAACCCCAAATGGCTGGTGTTTTTCAGGATCGCACTTGGCCTGGCACTGGTTTGGAAAGGCATCGCGTTTATATTAAACTTAAATGTGCTGGCCGATTTTCTGCACGATACCGGTTTAACAGATAGCATAAGTGCTTCGGTAAGTATTTCAGTATTAGCCGATTTGATTATCGCGCTGCATCTCATCGGTGGGGTTTGTATTGCTTTAGGTTTGCGCACCCGCTTGTTCTGTTTGCTTAACCTGCCTGTTTTGTTGGGGGCCGTGTTTTTGGTCGACCTGAAACAAAGCGTTTTAAAACCCTACTCCGAAATATGGTTATCCATAATAGTGTTGCTGGCAATCATCGGCTTCCTGATAGAGGGTAACGGGCAATTCGCGGTTGAGCAAGAGGTGCAGGAAACAACAGGCTAAGGCTTGTACTGTACCACGGAACAAGTGAAACAGTTTGGTACATTTGGTACAATTTCGCCCCAAAAACGCTCGAAATAACCCTAAAAAGACGGTTTTTACATTGATATTAAGGCGATTTTTAACTAAAAAATACCCATTTTACGCCTAAAAATACTTAAAAAATGACGTTTTTTGTCCGTTTTTTGCCAATTTTTGATGGAAAAATGCAGATTTTTATAGCCTTTAGATTGCGTTTTGGCACAGATTGAAACGGTTGAATATGATAAAAGCATAGGTTTTAAATGCGTTAAACTAATATCTATACAACCATTCTTGAACCAGGGATGCAACAACATTACAATTCACCACCGTTTGAAACATCATCATTGTTTATGCCTTTCCTGTTCTTTTTGATATCACTCTTCAACCTGCCAAAATTGTAATTAATGCTACATCTGAACGATCTGAAATAAACCTGGTTATCGTTGGTTTGTATAAAATCATCGCCGGTTGTTTCTGTAATGCTATTGCGGAATTTGGTGAACGGGTTATTTACCGCAGCGGATAAAAATAGTTTGTTTTTGATCAATTCCTTATTTACGCTTAATGACGAGGTTGCAAATGCGTTAGCCGTTACTTGGATCGATCTGGGTTGTTTGCTATAAAAATCGAAGTTAAGATTGCTGCTCCATCCTTCATTAAATTTAAAACTGTTTGAAAGGGAAACATGCCCGGCCAGCATGTCCATTTTATCTGTTGCGATATCTCCGGTTCCTTTTATGAAGTACTGCATAATATCTCCATTTATGCTGAGGTTATATACTTTCGCTGGCGAGTAATTAACATTAAAGTTAAGTCCGGCCCCGCCGCCCTTACCGGCATTTTGATAGGTTGTTGTGGTAACCTGCGAAACCGGGTTAACATTGGTGACCGGCAACTCTAAGTTATTGAAGAATGTTTCATCCGCACCCAAAAATACAGACACCTTTTTGCCTCCGCCGCTACTGTATCCCAACTGAAGATTATTCATTACTACAGGTTGCAGGTTCGGGTTGCCACTACTTATAAAGTCTGGATCGGAACGGTTAACAAACGGGTTCAACCTGTAAATACTGGGCCTGCGGATGCGCTGAGCAAAGCCGAAACTTAAACTGCTGTTATCATCAAATGATTTATTAATGGCAATCGACGGTACAACGTTAAAATAATTTTGAATAGTATTTGTCCCTGTAGAAACAAAGCTGGCATCCACGTAAGTTTCTTCGGCTCGCAAGCCTGCGCTAAAGTTCCATTTTTTGAGGCTGAACTGATAGGAGTTATAAATACCGAACACATCCTGTATATAACGAAATACATTGCCAAAGGCTGGCACCGATTCAAACAAGTTACTGGCTGAATCAATACTGTTATAGCCGGAATTGCTGTTGCTATTTCGTAAGATCGCCTTAACACCAGTTTCCATATTTACTTTACCAATAGGGTGCGTATAATCAACTTGGATAGTATGTTCGTTAGATTGTTCCTTGTCCGTTTGCATATAATCAGGTGTTGTGAAGTTAAAGGGATCGTTAATAACCTCGTCATTGTATGCATTACTCCTGAAATAAGAATATTCATAGGAAAAGGTAAGCAAGGTGTTTTTCATTGACCTAAAACCCAGCTGGTAATTTATAGCAGCATCAATTCCACTCCTGTTCCCGTTATTGGTGTTATCCAGGTCATAGCCTTGCAATAATCCAGCACTGTTGGTTAATATTGATGTTTGTGTGCTTGAGCCATTATACCGGTTACCGTTGACGTTAATATTGCCCGATAGCAAGTTTAAGGTATCTATTTGGTAACTTAACTCAACACCAATGTACCCATTTTTGCTGTCCGACTGGTTGTGCCCGGCTTGATTTAATACAGTAGCATCGGTATCAGTAGTTACCCTTTTGTTGGAATAATTGGCTTGCGGGCTGTTATATGAACTTAGCCCACCATAACTATTTATCCCAAATTTTCCTTGTTGAGCAGTAAAGGAGCCGCCAATATCCTGGCCCGGCGGAAAGCCCTCGTTCGCATTCAGGGTGCCTTTATAACCATCATTAATTTTACGGTCGGTAATAATATTTATAATACCCGCCATTCCTTCAGCATCATATTTTGCTGGCGGTATAGTGATCACTTCTATGCGCAACACGGATGAAGCAGGCATACTGCGTAACACTTCTGTCAAATTGTTAGTGAGCATGCCCGATGGCTTACCATTGATAAGCACCTTAAAGCTGGAATTGCCTTTCATCAGAACTGTGTTGTTAGCATCTACAGATAAATATGGAATTTTATGGATCATGCCTAAAACATTATTCACCTTACTTTCCGGGTCGGCCTGCAAATCATAAACTATGCGGTCAGCCTTTTGCTTAATGATAGGCCTGTCGCTCTTTACAACCACCTCGTTTAAGTTTTGAGATCGCTTGCTTAAATAAATTACACCAATATCTTGTGTGGTTTTATCATCAGTAAGGTTTATCACAACAACTTTTGCTTCGTAACCTATTGAAATTAATACGAGATGGTATTTTAAAACTTCTATATTTTCAAAGCTGAACCTGCCGTCGGTTTTACTTATGGTTGTTTTTAGCAGGCTGTCTTTCTCTGTTTTTAGTTTGATGGTTATCAGTCCCAATGTTTCATGTGTTAATGAGTCCTTAACTGTTCCGTATATCTTTTGGGTTAGTAATATTTGCTGGGCAAAGCCATCGCTATAACACAAAAAAGTTGTCAATAAGCAGATAGCCATGTAGGTGATCGTTTTTTTCATGATAGGAAAGATTGATTTTAGGCAATAGCGTTCCCTTAAGCCTGTAATGCTTTAAAAAAGAGTTAATAAATTTTGAGGATTAGCCGAGCCGGGCGATTATTTTAAGGATTGTTGTTTGCGGATAATTGCATAATACACTAAAAAGCCGCCTGCAATAAACATAGCTTCCAGCCCGTAAGGTAGAGAGGAATTATAGCCATAGGATATAAAGTTGATGATCACTAATCCAAGGCCGCCTGAGAAAATAACACAACCCCATTTAAGCGAATCGCTGCCCGTACCTGATAGGCTCTTAACAAAACCAATAGCGTCGGTATTTACCGGGCCTGAATCTATAATACGTTTCTTTAAGCGATAATTGTACCATGCTATGATAACCTGTGCTATAACTACAACTACTGCAATAACTGCTATAAAAAATGCGATGTGCTGATCCATAATATTTAAATTTAGATGATTTTTATATAGTAGTCAATTGTTAATGGTGATTGGTTGCAATTATTATTTTTTTATTTTTTGCAACCTTTATAACCAAAGCGCTGACTAATAGCATATGTTTAACGAAAGGGAGATTGTAACCAAAGTTTTAAAGGGCGATATGCGCGCTTTTGAACTTTTGGTAAAACAATATGAACGCCTTGTATTTTATGTAATAAGCCGCCTTGTTAATGAACAGGTAGATATCGAGGATATTTGCCAGGAGGTTTTTATAAAGGTTCATAAAAGTTTATTCAGGTTTAATTTTCAATCTAAATTATCTACCTGGATAGCGCAGATTACTTATTTTACCGCTGTAAATTATCTTAAAAAACACAGGAAAAACCAAATCGGCGATTACCCTGATGATTTAGAGAATTATCATTTTACGAATGATAACCCCGAAGTTTTATTGACAAAAAAAGAAGTGGCTTATTATGTGGAGGCACTTATAGCCCAATTGCCCGAAAAATATAAAATAGTGCTTACCTTGTATCATCTGAATGAATTTTCATGCGATGAGATAGGGGAGATAACCGGTATGCCCGAGGGAACAATAAAGAACTACCTTTTTAGGGCGCGTAAATTGCTCAAGGAAAAAGTTGAGGTATACCTTCAAAACGATATGAAATGAAAAAGATAGACGATAGGGAATTACAACAATTAATGGATGAAAACCGAACAGGGTCAGTATCAAGAAAACAGGAATTAACCGGTCGTGATGCAAAAGCTTATCAAGCGTTGTATGATGTTCTTGATACTGAACCATTGCAAGGGTTGCCGTATGATTTTTCCGCGAAAGTGACACGCAAGATATTAACTGATAACAAGCGCAATAGCGAATTTAAATTTTATATATTAGGAATAATTGTTTTAACGTTCTTCATAGGTGTGTTATACATCTTATTATTAAATGTAATAAAGCCAGTTGCTGGGACTGAATACATCAGCGTTTTACTAAAATATAAGTGGGCGCTTATCTTAGGTATTTTCAGCTTCCTTACCATACAGTATCTTGATCAGGTATTAGTGAAGTCACGAATTTTCAGAAAGCAATAGAACATATTCGCATATGTGCTCCGTATGCTAGTGTGCAACTGTCGCATGTACTATCATTGTAATACTTTTTCTTCCGTTTCCACAGTGGCTTCTTTCAGAAGCCCTGCGGTTCACCATCATTTCTTCGCGTCCACCAAAACCTCAGTATTCAAACGAATATACTCAGTACTTTTAGCTGTTTGCGCCGCTGCGATGCCTTCCTGCGCTGCCTTTATGGCGGCGGCCTTATCGCCAACTCTCAATTCCGTTCTTGCCAGCCATAATTTAACAACCATCGGTGGGAAACCCGGTGCAGTTTGCAAGGCCTGTGCCCATGGCAAGGCTTTAGTCATATCCTTATTATTGTTCCAGTAATAGATGATGGCGTCATAATAAGGTTTTTTGTTGGTTTGCATGGCCGAGTCTATCCGGGCCATCACCCTCGCATCAATATCGGTTGTCAGGTGTATGGCAAGCGCGGTATGTTCCCATAAAAGGTTAAGGTCGGCACTGGTTGGGAACACATTGGTGAATTGCATGGTAAGGGTTTCCACCAACTCGTTAATTTTCATGGCCTTCACCGTAAAACGCAGGTAATCATCGGCAGCGTTATAATCATAAGCGCCCCACTGTTTGGCGTTTTTGCTCAGGATGATGGTCCACTCATTCTCAGCAGGAATACTAAAGAGGCCATAAGTGCCCGCGGCAACTTTATGCCCATCCAGCGTTACATCATCCGTAAAAGTGATGGTGGTGGCTGCGTTCGCGCCGGTACGCCATACCGCGTTGTAAGGTTCAGTATAACCAAATATCTTACGGCCTTTTACATTAGGCCGCGAATAGGTTAAAGTAATTTTACCCAGGCCAAAATCCTGTATAATGGTTTGCGTCGAACTAGGCGCAGGCGTAAGCTGGCCAAAGCTATTATAGCTGATTAGCATACCTGCTATCGTAAAAAGTAGCAATAGGTTCTTTTTCATGTTGAAAGGTTTTGTGATCAAATAAAATTACGATTTATTTTAAAACCCTGTTGGCTCCAAAAGAAATATTAATTAGGGACAATTTCTCAGATGAGGTAATTACTGCACCAGCATCATAAACAACTTCTTTACTGTCCACGGCAATGCCAGCCAGCCCGTTATGTTGCTTTTAAAGCCGGAAAAATATGTGATAATGATTAATAAACGTTTACCTATTTATGTCGATATTTATACAAAAGGTAACTATATGAACTTTTTTAAAATAAAAACCAGCTGGTCAAACGCTCAACTTATCGTATTAAAACTTTGTATCGCTTCTGCCTACATTTTGGTCGGGGCTTATTTCCATTCATTTTTTTACCATTACAATGTTTCCATATTGGTGGTATTTGGTATTACATGTGTATGGTCTGTCTACCTATGGATAAGTAAAATGAAAAGCACCAAATAATTTCTGCTGGCCTGGTTCACGTCTGTAGCACGTATTACGATTTGGTTATTGCCACACTAAAACCCATTAATTCAAATGCCTGTACTCAGTAGGTGATTTCCCCGTTTTGGATTTAAATATTTTTGTAAAGTGCGAAGGGTGTTCAAATCCAAGCCCATAAGCAATCTCGCTGATAGAATTATTTGTACCCCACAACAATGATTTAGCTTTATCTATCAGCTCCAGGTGAATATGTTCCTGCGTGGTTTTGCCTGTAAACTTGTTTAAAAGATCGGATAAATAATTAGGCGAAAGGTTAAGCCGGGAAGCAAAATACTTAACATTTGGCAAACCTGTTTCGATCAGGGTACTTTGCGAAAAGTAATCTTTTAATAACGATTCAAACTGTTGCACCACATCCTGGTTAACTTTTGCCCGGGTGTAAAATTGCCGGTCGTAAAAGCGGTTGCAGTAATTAAGCAACAGCTCAATATTGCTAACTATGAGGCCTTGTGAGTGCTTGTCGATATTCTGAGAATATTCCCTTTCAATCTTCGTTACGCAATCTTTAATAATGATTTTCTCCTCTTCCGAAATATGCAAAGCTTCGTTGGCCTCATAATTGAAAAAGGAGTACTGATGTATCTTTTTACCCAAATCGGTACCATGTATCAAATCGGGATGAATAAATAGCGCCCATCCCTCATCTACCGTAACATCCGGCCCCGGCGCTATGACTTGTCCCGGCGCGGTAAATAACAACGAGCCCTCGCTGAAATCATAATATCCCTTACCATACTTTAACAAGCCCTCAAATTTTTTGCAGGAAATGGTATAAAAGCCAAAGCGATATAAAGCATTTACCTTAGGCCGCCTTCGATAAAAATCGGCATGGTCTATCACACTTATTAGCGGATGTTTTGGCGGCGCGTATTTTACCAGCTTATGCAAATCGCTGATAGACTGAAGATCGATATATTTATCCGGCATGTTTTTCCTTTGTTATAAAGTTATCAATAAAACTAATGGCTGCCCAAATTTTGGCAGCCATTGGTTTTTAAATGTCCATCTGGGCAACCATCATTTTCTTAAAATCAGCGTCGGTCATTTGCTTTCTGGTTTCTACTAATTGAGCAGCGTCATGTCCTACAGGGTAACGTAGCTTTTCAGTGCCGTCCGTAGCGGCTTCATAAATGGCCTCGGCTACTTCCATAATATTCTCAGACATTGGCCAATTATCCAACATGCCGATAAATTTATCAAACGAAGTTTTATAATCGTCCAAGCCATCAGCTTGTAAAAGCGTCATTGAGCGGCCTGAAAATTCCGTTTTATAACCACCGGGTTCAACTATTTTTAGGTTGATGCCGAATGGGTTTAACTCATATTGTAAGGATTCTGTCAAACCTTCTACCGCGAATTTAGTAGCATGATAAAGGGACGAGAACGGAAAAGTAACCCTCCCGCCAACAGACGAGACATTAATAATAGTACCTGATTTTTGTTGGCGCATACCCGGCAATACCGCCGTTGTTACCGCTATCAACCCAAAAAAGTTAACATCGAATTGTTGTTTGATTTGTTCTTCGGTGGCTGCTTCCAATGCACCCAACGCGCCATAGCCCGCGTTATTTACCAATACATCAATTTTGCCAAATTTAGCTATGCCTGCGGCCACGGCATTTTGTATGCTTTGTTTATCGGTCACATCCAATCTGGTAATAAAAATATTGTCCAGGCTATTTAGTTCTGTTTCTTTTTCAGGCGAACGCATACTAGCAATTACGTTCCAATCTTTAGTGTGAAATAATTTAGCTGCTACTTTTCCGAAGCCGGACGAAGCACCTGTTATCAATACTGTCTTTTTCATTGCTTTATATTTTAATTTCTAAAGCAAAAGTCCGTTAAAGGGTACTGCCCGACTTATATCTTTCAATGGATCCCTTATACATTTCAAGGATGAGAACGGCTGAAACTATATAAATAGCTAAAGTTTATTATTGTCTTCTCATCTAGGTTTATAATTGGTTGTAAAGAGTTCCTGACCGTCAGGAGCTCTTTCTTTTTTACATCTGAATTTTATCATCCTAAACACAAAAAAGATTATATTCTATAATTCCTATATATATTATAGAATATAAAAAGAAGTTATATATTTGCTGCGTAAAACAAACGCAATGAAAGCTTTTTTACATCATCCCATTTCTTTTGCACGCGTTGCCAGCAATAACTGCTGCACCTGTTGTTGTTAATTAAACAACACGCCCCTCCACACTGACCTTAACGAATTGTTATCTCCACGTATAAGTGATCCTTATACCATTATGCCGACATATTAAAACCCCTAATTAATTTATACTTATGAAGTTATAACAAGCAAAAAAGCAATCCGGCAAGGAAGCCTTGCCGGTTGATTACACGATAGATCAGCAACGACTGCGAATCAAACACTGATTATCAAAGTTTTACAAGCACCTATCGCCTATACCGGCGATTAAAATTTGAAACCCATTAATAATAAATCTTTACACAAAATGAAAAAAACAATTGTCGCATTTCTGCTGATTACGGGGGCCGTATCGCAGTTAGCCAGGGCTCAAAACTTCACGCAGCAACAACAGCCTTTTAAAGGCGTTATTGGCAGAACATTGGCGGAATCTAAAGAATCCTGGACAGATCCTATCAAAGCTCCAAAAGGCGCGCCTAACGTACTTTGGATAATACTTGATGACGTGGGCTTTGGCGCGTCAAGCACATTCGGCGGGGTAATAAACACCCCTACATTTGATAGCCTGGCAAACAATGGCCTGCGTTATACCAACTTTCACACCGCTGCAATTTGCGCTCCAACCAGGGCTGCCTTGCTTACAGGCCGTAACCACCACTACGTACACATGGGCGGGTTCGCGCATACTGTTATGTCAGCCGGTTTCCCGGGTTGGGATGGCCGCATACCATCAGACAAAGGAACCATCGCCGAAATTTTGCGCGAGAACGGTTACAATACCTTCGCCGTTGGCAAGTATGGTTTAACTCCCGATGAGGACGCTACCGATGCTGGCCCTTTTGACCGCTGGCCAAGCGGCAAAGGCTTCGATCATTTCTTCGGTTTCCTGGGTTCACAAACCGATCAATACAAACCCGATCTGGTTGAGGACAATGCCCATGTTAAACCTGACGGCAGGCACTTAAATGAGCAAATAACCGACAAAGCAATTTCATATATAACCCGTCAGCACCAGGTAGCACCCAACAAACCGTTCTTCTTGTACTATGCGCCGGGAGCAACCCATGCGCCACATCAGGTATCAACAGAATGGAGCGACCTGTATAAAGGTAAATTTGACGGCGGCTGGGACGTGTTCAGAGAACAGGTTTTTGAAAGGCAAAAAAAGTTGGGTATTATTCCGGCTAACGCGGTATTACCTGCCCGTAATCCCGACATAAAAGCATGGAACACCTTAAGTCCGGACGAGAAGAGACTTTATGCGCGCTTTATGGAGGTTTACGCGGGTTATTTAACCTATACTGATCATGAAGTTGGTCGTTTAATTAATTACCTGAAACAAAGCGGCCAGTTAGATAACACGTTGGTATTTGTGATAATAGGTGATAACGGCGCCAGTAAAGAAGGAACCCTTAACGGAGTTGTTGATCGCCCACTTTTTGGTAAGCCACTATCCGAGCAGGAAAATATTCAACATAATTTAGATAAAATAGGAGAAATAGGTACCCCCGCCGCGAATAACGGTAATTACCCATTAGGCTGGGCGCAAGCCGCCAATACGCCTTTCAAATACTGGAAACAGGATGCCAATGCCGAAGGTGGTACACGCAACCCGCTAATCGTATTTTATCCGAAAGGAATTAAAGATAAAGGCGGCATACGCACACAATACGGGCATGTTAATGATGTGTTGCCTACTACTTTAGAGTATTTGGGCATTACGCCGCCGGAATATATCAGGGGCATTAAGCAGGATACACTGCAAGGCACATCATTGGTTTATTCTTTTGATCATCCGGATGCACCTTCGCGCCATCGTGTACAATACTATTACATTTTCGGATCAAGGTCTATTTATAAAGATGGCTGGAAAGCCGAGGTATACCATCACCCAAATACAATTGATGAAGGAAATTATGTAGGTGGTGCTGCAACAAAACCCTCTGCAGGCTTTGATAACGAAGTTTGGGAGTTATATGACCTTAAGACCGATTTTAATGAACGCATTGACCTGGCAAAGAAATACCCCGAAAAATTAAAAGAACTGCAGGCCTTATTTGATGAGCAGGCAAAAATAAATAACATTTATCCTTTTATAGATTGGGATGATGTGCTTAAACAAAGGATTCACAGAAAAGCAGGTGTGGCCCCCAAATTAAATATAGAGCCAGCTGCTGCTGCATTATCATCAAAAACAAATGATTAATATTTAAAATAGATTGTAATTATAAAGTTGTCAGCCTTTTTATAGGCTGGCAACTTCTAATTTTCAATAGCATATGCTAATCTAATTTTGATTTAAGATCGGCCAATAAATAAAAATGATGGTGATTAAAAAAACCTTAATACTAAGCTTTTTGCTAAGCGGATTAATATGGTCAGGCTGTAAGCAAAAGCAGCAATCCACTAGTGTAACCAATCAACCACCTAGTGTGCGCAAGAAAGCTATCTGCTGTGAATCAGGTATCCCCAAGCGTTTTGCATCGTTGGGGGCGCATCAAATTGGTGTGCCTGATTTAAACCACGATAATTCCCATAAAGGAATGATCTGGATAAAAGCGGGGACTTTTTTGATGGGAGCAGATAATAAGCAGGCTGCACCAGATGAATATCCCAAGCATAAAGTTACCGTTGATGGTTTTTGGATGGATGCTACGGAGGTTACTAACGCCCAGTTTGCCAAATTTGTGAAAGCAACCGGTTATATAACCACTGCTGAACGAAAGCCGGATTGGAACGAGCTGAAGAAGCAATTACCACCTGGAACACCAAAACCTGCCGATAGTTTGTTGGTTGCGGCTTCATTGGTTTTTGACCCACCTAAACATGCTGTTGATTTAAATGATTACAGCCAATGGTGGGTTTGGAAAAAAGGAGCTAACTGGCGACATCCGCAAGGGCCAGGCAGTAACATTAAGGGAAAGGATAATTATCCGGTTGTGCAAATTTCCTGGTATGACGCAGTCGCTTATTCCAAATGGGCAGGCAAACGTTTACCTACTGAAGCAGAATGGGAGTGGGCTGCACGTGGTGGCCTGCAAAATAATATATACCCCTGGGGAAATGAACCAGTTGATAAAGGCAAACCTAAAGCAAATACATGGGAAGGGCATTTCCCGGATCAAAACACACTCCGCGATAAATTTTATGGGCTTGCACCGGTAGCCTCTTTTCCTGCAAATGGTTATGGGCTGTTTGACATGGCCGGCAATGTGTGGGAATGGTGCGCCGATAACTATGATAATAACTACTACAATACCATAGCTAATAATCCGGGTATAAAAGATCCGCAAGGCCCCGCTAAAAGTTATGATCCGGATGAACCTTATGCTAAGAAGCGGGTGATACGGGGAGGATCATTTTTGTGTAATAACAGCTATTGTTCAGGCTTTAGAGTTGCCCGGCGAATGAAAAGTTCCGAAGACAGTAGCCTGGAACATTTAGGGTTTAGATGTGTGGCGAATTGAAGTGATTAATTCATAAATTTATTGCTGAAAATAAGCTCCAGGTATGACCAAATTAGCCCAGGCATTTAAAGCGTTTGATAATTATAACCAGAAAGACCCTCACTTATTTACATGGGGTGATCTTTCTTATCCGCAGGAATATTTTTTAGCGCTAAAACTGTATGATTGGGTGCTGAAATTAGATCCGGATGCGGATGAAGAGCTTTTATTAGCATCGCGCAGCCAGCATATTGGCAGATGGAAAATTCCGCGCGAAACTTATCCAGACGGTCGGGAGGCTTATTTAAAATGGCGCAAGGACCTTGCCTTATTCCATGCTGAAAAAGCGTCATCAATTATGAAAGAAGTAGGATATGGTGATGAGCAAATTGCCCGTGTAAAGCAAATTATATTAAAACAAAAGCTAAAGGTTGATGCCGACGTGCAAACGATAGAAAACGCGCTCTGTTTAGTGTTTCTTGAATTTCAATATGAAGATTTCTATCCTAAGCATTCACCTGAAAAAGTAGTGAACATATTGAGGAAATCGTTATTAAAAATGGACAGCCACGGGCATCAATTTGCGCTCGGTTTAAATTTTTCAGAACAAGGCTTAGCTTATATCAACGAAGCTTTAAAGAACATCCAACAGAATAAATAATTAAACATTCACAACTGAAGCTTTCTTTTAGTATGCCCCTTTGTAACTATACACGGTATAGCTGCAAATAAGCTGTGCCGAATATTTAGCGATAAAACACGCAATAATTATCGGTATAAAAAGTGCAAATTCCCCTTTAACTAAACTGCATGTTAAAAATATCGATGTTAAGGGCGCATGTATAGCGGCGCTCAAGGCCGCTGCAGCACCCACCAAAACCGCTGATAGCTGTTCCATTGCTTGCCCTGTGGATGCCGTTGAATGTTGCGGTGCCTTTATCAGTTCTGGTATCTATAACCATTGCCGGCATTGTAGTGATCCAGGATTGGGATAAAATACATCTTAAAAGTGCCGGTGGCTTGATTGGGTTTACATTGATCGGCATACCCATAGGATTGCTGTTACTCGTAAAAACAGATGAACGGATTGTGAAGGCGGCCTTGGGTCTTGTTGTCAGCTTATTCTCTCTATATCTTTTAACCGGCAACAGCTTAAAGAACTGAAAGGATAGTCTTCCATGGCTTTTCGGCTGTGGATTATTGTCGGGGATCTTGGGTGGGGCTTACGGGATAAATGGTCCTCCGCTGGTAGTTTACGGCGCTAAAAGGCGATGGTCAGCCCAGTATTTCCGTGCAACCGTACAAGGGTATTTTCTGATAGCCAGCGCTGTTGGTTTGATCGGCTACTGGCTGACGGGGCTGTTGGTTGCTGCTGTATTTCATTATTACTTGTTAAGTCTGCCGGTAATGGTTCCTGCCGTATTTATCGGGAGGTGGATCAATAACCGCCTCAACGGCGAAAGCTTTTTCAAATATGTTTACGTTGTTCTATTAGGGATCGGGTTATTCCTGCTCATTAAATCTATTGTGGTTTAATAATGCTTCTTTGCCTGTAATAGAATTCGTTACCTGTTTCTATTTTTCCTTATGAACGCAGCTACAGCGATCATAAATGTCAATGATAATATATCATAATATCCTGACAATCTTTCATCACAAAGCCGCCTGATATTATAATAGTTTTGAAATATCATCCTATGCGATGCCTTTTCGCAGGTGGATGATTATAGGATATTGATTTCTCCTGTAGTCCAATTTAACCAGTTTTTATAATACAGATGAGTAATAAAGCAACCTTAGGCGTAATTATTGGCAATCGCGATTTCTTTCCTGATCGTTTGGTTTCAGAGTCCCGTGCAGATCTTATTGAATTGTTCGGCAAATTGAATATCACACCCGTGATGCTTACCGAAACTGATTCTAAACTTGGCGGTGTTGAAACTTTTAAAGATGCCCAAAAATGTGCCGATCTATTCCGAAAACATCAGGACGAGATCACAGGCATATTAGTGTTGCTGCCAAACTTTGGCGATGAAAAAGGTGTTGCCGAAACCATCAAATTATCAGGCTTAAACGTGCCGGTATTGATACAGGCCTATCCTGATGAACTGAGCAAACTCGATGTTGCCCGTCGCCGTGATTCATGGTGTGGTAAAATATCCGTTTGCAATAACTTGTATCAGTATGGTATTAAATATACACTCACAAATAACCACGTAATACATCCATCGGCACCGGAATTTACTGCAGACCTGCTGGATTTCGTAGCTGTTTGCCGTGTTGTTAAAGGTTTGCGCAAAGTGCGGATCGGGGCAGTAGGTGCCAGGCCGGGTGCATTTAATACCGTCCGCTACAGCGAAAAAATATTACAGCGCAACGGTATATCGGTAACAACGGTCGACTTATCCGAAATATTAGGAAACGCCAATAAGCTAACAAAAGACCATGCCGAGGTAAAAGCCCATCTCGATAAAATAATGGCTTACACCCCCATCGGCAAAACGCCGGATGAGGCCTTGATACAAATTGCCAAACTCGACGTAGTGCTCAATCATTTTATGGAAGAAAACGCGCTTGACGCTACAGCCATACAATGCTGGACATCGCTGCAAAAAAACTATGGCTGTAACGTATGTACCAGTATGAGCATGATGAGCGAAAACATGTTGCCAAGCGCCTGTGAAGTTGATGTTACCGGCACACTCACCATGTATGCCATGCAATTAGCATCAGGATCGCCGAGCGCGCTGGTTGACTGGAATAATAATTATGCTGATGACGAGAATAAATGTGTGCTGTTCCATTGCGGTAACTGGGCAAAATCATTCCTGCCTGATATCGAGATCAGTACCGCGCCAATTTTGGGGACAAGCGTGGGCGAAGAAAATACCTATGGCGCTTTATCCGGCAGGACACCTGCATCGCCGTTAACCTTCGGCAGGATAAGTACCGATGATCCAAAAGGTATCATCAAAGCCTATTTCGGTGAAGGTGCATTAACTGATGATGCCTTAAACACTTTCGGTAACCGGGCAGTAGCGCAAATACCGGATCTGCAAGGCTTAATGCAATACGTTTGTCGCAATGGTTTTGAGCATCATGTGGTGATGAACGCGTCAAAAACAGCCGGTATTTTAAAAGAAGCTTTAGGTAATTACATGGGTTGGGAAATTTATAACCACGGATAAATTATGGTGATGACTGATAAGCAATTGGCGGAGCGATCAATAACCTATCGTAAAAAGATACTCAAATACATTGTGGGCGCAAAAGCCGGGCACACCGGTGGAAGCTTATCATGTATTGATATTTTAAATGTGTTATATAATGAGGTGATGAATGTTGGTCCGCAAAACTTTACCTCACCGGATAGGGACAGGTATATCCAAAGCAAAGGTCATTGTGTAGAGGCATTATATGTGGTTTTGGCTGATAAAGGTTTCTTTCCGGAAAGCGACCTCGAAACCTTATGCAAATACAAATCGCATTACATAGGCCATCCTACCAAAAAAGTACATGGTGTTGAGCAAAATACCGGGGCGCTTGGTCATGGTTTGCCTATTGCGGCCGGGACCGCTTTGGCAGCCAAAATGGATAAAAAAAATTACCGTGTTTTTACCCTTTTAGGTGATGGCGAACTACCCGAAGGCTCAAATTGGGAGGCAGCATTAACCGCTGCACATTACAAGCTGGACAACTTATGCGCCATAATAGATAACAACAAATTACAAATAACCGGCACCAACGCCGAGGTATGTAATACCGACCCGATAGATGCCAAATTTGAAAGTTTTGGTTGGGCAGTGCGACATGTTGATGGTAATGATGTAAGTGCCTTGAAAGAAGTTTTGAGTTCCGTGCCTTTTGAAAAAGGAAAGCCAAGCCTGGTTATTGCCCATACTATAAAAGGTAAAGGAGTAAGCTTTATGGAGAATAGTGTTAAATGGCATCACGGTGTGCCCGATAAAGACCAATATGAAACAGCCATAGCCGAATTGGATATGGAAATGGCGAACGTTTAAAAATAGAATTGACTTGGGAGCAGTAATTGAAAATAATACTATAAACGGCAAGCCTAACCAGGATGTGTTTTCGGCTACGCTATTGGAACTGGCGGATAAAGACAGGAATATAGTGGTAGTCACCAGCGATTCACGTGGCTCAGGTAAACTGGTAGCTTACGGGCAACAACTACCCGGGCAAATAGTGGAAATCGGCATTGCCGAACAAAACCTGGTGGGAGTGGCCGCAGGACTGGCATCTGCTGGAAAAAAAACATTCGCGGTATCTCCGGCCTGCTTTTTAACAGCAAGGGCACTGGAGCAGATCAAAAACGATGTATGCTATTCTGATAACCCGGTACGCCTGATCGGCATTAGCGCGGGAGTAAGTTACGGTGCATTGGGTTCAACACACCATAGTCTGCATGATTTTGCCGTACTGCGTGCCATTAACAACATTACCATAGTAGCACCGGCCGATAATTTTGAAACTACTGAAGCCGTAAAACTTGCCGTAAAGCTGGATAAACCTTTGTACCTGCGCTTCGGCAAAAAAGCCATGCCTTTGTTGACCGATGATGAGCATAATGGCTTTGAATTTGGCAAAGGAAGGGTAATCAAAAAAGGCAATGATATAACTATTATAGCAACAGGCGAAACCGTTTATCCCGCTTTACAGGGTGCCGAAAAACTGGCACAACAAGGCATCAACGCGACGGTGGTTAGTATGCATACTATTAAACCATTGGATAAGGAGTTGATACTGCAATTAGCGAAAGATACCGGCGCCATATTAACAGTTGAAGAACACAGCGTAAATGGTGGTTTAGGCGAAGCCTGCGCATCACTGCTATTGCAAAATAATTACAATAAGCCATTTAAAATAATGGGAATACCCGATGAGTACACGGTTACCGGCTCACAAACAGAAATATTTGATCATTACGGCTTATCTGCGGATGGGATCGCTCAGGCCGTTTTAAACTTATTGCAAACCTGATGTAATCCGTAAGCAACCAATTAAAACCTAATGATGAAGTACTTTAAAATATTAATGTTGGTGATGCTTGCTTTTGCGTCCTGCCAAAATCGATCTGACTCGGCAATGCAAAAAAAGATAGCCATTATCGTATCTACATTAAACAATCCCTGGTTTGTTTTTTTGGCGCAAACGGCAGCTGCACGGGCTAAAACATTAGGTTATGAATCTAAAATATTCGATTCACAAAATAATACCGCTTTAGAGACCGACCATTTTGAGAACGCTATCGCGGATGGCTACAACGCTATTTTATTCAATCCAACCGATGCCAACGGATCGGTAGTGAACGTCCAAAAAGCAAAAAAAGCAGGTGTTCCGGTTTTCTGTATGGATAGGGAAGTTAATTCGCCCGATGCTACCTCGCAAATCTTTTCCGACAGTTATTCAGGTTGCGTATCTCTGGCTAAAGATTTTGTGCAAACCCTCAATAAAAAAGGCAATTATGTGGAGTTATTAGGCCTTGTTGCCGATAATAATACCTGGGCACGCTCCAAAGGTTTTCATAGCCTGGTTGATTATTATCCCGGCCTGAAAATGGTAGCCCAGCAAAGCGCCGACTTCGATCGAAATAAAGGCCTCGAAGTAATGGAATCAATATTACAGGCGCACCCCAATATCGATGCCGTTTTTGCAGGTAATGATGCCATGGCTATGGGGGCTTACCAGGCCTTGGTTGCCGCGGGAAAAGCCGATCATGTTAAGGTATTTGGTTTTGATGGTGCTGAAGATGCGATACAAGCAATAAAAGATAAAAAGGTATCGGCTACGGCCATGCAGTTCCCCAAAGTTATAGCGCAAACCGCGGCCGACGATGCCGATGCTTACTTTAAAGGTAAGCGTGATTTCCCTAAAAAATTACCTGTAGCGGTTGAATTGGTTACCTATGATAATGTTAACGATTATATAGCCTACGGAAAAAAATAGCCATGATGAAAAAAGCGGTAAAATACATATTGGCTATCATTTTGGTATTATTCATAGCCTCAAACTCCATCTACTTTAAAAAACTAAGTGATGTTAGGGCATCTGCGGCAAAGCAATTTGATGCCGCGAAATATGCACGTAATTATCTAATTACACAACTAATACCGGCAGCGGATAAAGCGCCACAGGCCGATGATTTATTAGTTCTCTTAAAAAGCACCCCGGATACCGCTTTTAAAATGTATTCGCATGGGTTGGATATTGGTAACATCCGTTTTTTTATCGTACAGGGGCAAGGCACGGTTACAGCTGTAGATGAAAATGATATATACATCGTAACTAAGAATAAGCAAGCCCTTAAAATTGCCATAGAGTATGTTTTTGGCAATGCTTTGCGTGACGCACCCGGGCTGATCAATATAAATGATTTTACCAATACCATGGATCTTAACAACATCGCTGCCGAGATAGATAAGATAGTTAGGGCAGAAGTATTACCACCCATTAAAAGCAAAATAAAAACAGGCGATAAACTAACTTTTGCAGGCGCTTTCGAACTAAATCAGGAACATATTAACCTGGATAAAATTGAGGTTATCCCGGTTGTGCTAAAGATTGATAAATAGGATGTTAGCGGCGCACCATATCAGCAAAAAATTCTCAGGCGTTACCGCGCTTGATGATATTAACCTGGAGTTACCCGCCGGAAATGTAACCGCTATTATTGGCGAGAATGGCGCGGGCAAATCTACACTGATGAAAATACTATCAGGTGTGTATGATGATTATGAAGGCGATGTGATCTATAAAGGCAGCAAAGTCCGGTTTAAAAATCCGCGGGAAGCGCAAAATGCCGGTATTGCCATCATTCACCAGGAATTGAACCTTATACCTTATTTAAGTATAACCGAGAATTTATTTTTAGGCCGGGAATTAAAAAGCCCCATTGGGTTTTTAGATAAAAAGGCCATGCGTTTAAAAGCGGAAGCGTTGCTTCAAAAATTAAAGTTATCTGTGCCTGCCGATACGATTATTGCTGACTTAAAAGTTGGCCAGCAACAGGTTGTTGAGATAGCTAAGGCCCTGCTTTATGATGCCGAAGTTATTATTATGGATGAGCCTACATCCGCCATCAGCGAAAGCGAAGTGGAAATATTGTATGGCATAATTACCGATCTGCGTAAAGAAAATAAAGCAGTAGTTTACATATCGCACAAGCTAAATGAGCTATTTAAAATAGCCGACAATTATATTGTACTACGCGATGGCAGGACAATTGAAAGCGGTAAGATGAAAGGCATGACCCATGACGATATCATCCACAAAATGGTAGGCCGGGATATCGACATCATCCGTAATACTAATATTGCTAAAGAAAAAAATGTATTGCTTAAAGTAGATAATCTCTGCCTGGGCAAAGCCGGAAATACTCAAAAGAACATCCTTAACAACATTTGCTTCGAACTGTACAAAGGCGAGATATTAGGCATATTCGGACTTATGGGAGCCGGACGAACAGAATTGATGGAAGTACTCCTTGGTTTACATCCTGATTTGACTAAAGCGACAATCACACTTGATAAAAACATCGTAAGGTTTAAATCTGCAAAGGATGCTATTCAGGCAGGCATGGCGTTGGTTCCTGAAGACCGGAAAAAAGACGGTTTAATTTTAGGCCTCGATATCAAAACCAACATCAGCCTCAGTTCAATAGATCAGCATGCATCTACAGGTCTGATCGATCGCGGAGCCGAACTTACAAAAGCGCATCATTATATCAAGGCGCTGAGAATTAAAACTACCTCCGAAAAGCAAACTGTTAAAAATCTGAGTGGCGGCAATCAACAAAAGGTAGTCATAGCTAAATGCCTTGCTACTAAACCTAAAGTTTTAATGTTGGATGAACCTACCCGCGGCATAGATATTAATGCTAAAAACGAGATCTATAAACTCATAAGTGAACTGGCTGCATCCGGCCTGGGTATTATTATGGTGTCATCAGAACTACCCGAAATACTGGCTATATCCGATAGGATCTTGGTAATGGCCGAAGGATGTATGACCGGAGAGTTTGAAGCTGCGAATGCTACCGAAGATAATTTATTAAAAGCAGCCATACCAAAAACCATATAAAAAACTGGATATGATACTATCACAATACCGTTCGCATTTGGTTAAATTTCAGTCGCTCATTGCGCTGGTGCTGCTCTGCATAGGCATAGGTTTGCTGTCGGATAAGTTTTTTACTGTTGATAACGGTTGGAACGTTATGCGCCAGATCTCGGTTAATATTTGTATTTCTGTTGGGATGACGCTGGTTGTGTTAACGGGCGGGATAGATTTATCTGTCGGCTCAGTTTTGGCAATAGGCGGCGCTATTGCCGCTGGCTTGCTCAAGTTTGGTATCGAGATCCCATCCGGTAATTTATATATCGGTTTCACACTTTTAGGCTCTATACTTGGCGGACTGGCTATTGGCTCACTATTGGGTTTATTTAACGGTTGGACGATCACAAAATTTAAAGTACCGCCCTTTGTGGCTACGCTGGCTATGCTCACCATCGCCCGTGGATTGACCATGCTGTATACCAAAGGTTTCCCAATATCAAACCTGGGCGATAGCTTCGCCTACATTGGTACGGGTTGGTTTATAGGTATACCTGTTCCGGTTTGGATCTCGGCGATTGTTGTTGTTGTTGCAATTATCATCACCCAAAAAACAGCATTGGGGAGATACATTTACGCTATTGGCGGCAACGAACATGCCTCCAAATTGTCGGGTATTAATATCAGTAAAGTAAAAATAATAGTATATGGCATTGCAGGTATGTTGGCCGCTATTGGTGGTATAATAATAACCTCAAGGCTCGACTCAGCACAACCCAACGCAGGTATGAGTTATGAATTAGATGCTATAGCTGCGGTGGTTATTGGTGGTACATCGCTTTCGGGTGGGCGCGGTACCATTATGGGTACGGTGCTTGGCGCGTTAATTATCGGCGTGTTAAACAATGGTTTGGTGCTATTAAATGTATCGCCATTTTGGCAGCAGGTGGTTAAGGGTGGGGTGATATTGTTAGCGGTTATTATTGATAAGGCTAACTCCAAAAACGATTAAAAACATGGGTAAACAGTATATATTGGCGATAGATCAGGGCACCAGCAGTACCAAAACTATTGTTTTTGATGATAAGGGAAATGTTATTGCGAAAGCTACCGAATCGCTTAAAACTTTTTACAACGATGGCGGATTTGTAGAACAAGACCCCGAAGAAATTTACATCAATGTGCTTGCCTCGGTTAGCAATTGTTTAGCCGAATTTAAACAAGTCGGTGGCAATGTTACCGATATAAAAACCTGTGGCATCTCAAACCAGCGCGAAACTTTTGTGGTATGGGATGAAAATGGAACACCATTGCACAATGCTGTAGTGTGGCAATGTAAACGTTCCATTAGTATATGTAAAGAGTTAGAGGAGCGTGGGCTTGCAGCTGAGATCAACAGTAAAACCGGCCTCATTATCGATCCTTATTTTTCCGGAACGAAATTGATATGGCTGTATGAAAATAAGCCGCAAGTTAAAAATGCTATTGACCAAGGCAACGCATATTTTGGCACTATTGATACCTGGCTATTGTATAAACTAACCAATGGCGCGCAATATTTAACTGATTATACCAATGCCTCGCGTACCTTGTTTTTTAATTTGCATACCCTTACCTGGGATAAGGAATTACTGCAAAAATTTAAACTTTCAAACATTAATCTGCCGCGATTAAAGCCGTCTTCGAGTAATTTTGGTGTATCAGATATTGCTGGCCTTTTCCCTCAACAATTGGTTATCGGCAGTATGATAGGCGACTCACATGCAGCTGCTTTTGGCGAAGGTTGCTTTGATCCCGGTATGGCAAAAGCCACGCTCGGCACAGGTTGTTCTATATTGATGAATATTGGTAATAAACCCAAAGTATCCGGTAACGGCATGATCACCACTATTTGCTGGAGTATGGAGGGCCGGGTTGATTATGCTTTGGAAGGCGTTATCGTATCATGTGGTGCAAGTATTGAGTGGTTAAAGAACGAATTGGGTTTATTTAAAGATAGTAAACAAACCGAAGCAATGGCAACCAGCGTTGCCGATAATAACGGCGTTTACCTGGTGCCTGCTTTTAGCGGCCTGGGCGCGCCACATTGGGATATGGGCCGCAAAGCCGAAATTAAAGGCCTAACATTTAACTGTAATAAAAAACATGTTGTACGGGCCGCGCTCGAATCGATCCCATACCAGGTTAAAGATGTAATTGTGGCGATGGAACAAGATACCGGCATACCCTTGCAACAACTAATGGTTAACGGCGGTATTACATCCAATCATTTTGTGTTGCAGTTTATGGCCGATCTGCTTGATCGTGTTCTAATAAACCGTGGAATTGCCGATGTATCTGCCCTCGGAGCTGCCTACCTTGCAGGTTTACAAGCCGGAATATTCAAAGATCTTGATCATTTAAAACAACTAACAGGCAACCCATTTTCTTTTATCCCTGCCGGCCAAAAAGATAAAGTGCTGGCATGGTACGAAGGATGGAAGATCGCTTTGGCGCACTAACAGCGGCTGTCGCTATATTAAACTTTTCCTGATCTTATATCCGCTCATACCAAAATATAATACCACTATAAAGCATAGCAATGGTATAATATAGCCGATCTGTATCTGGTCGCCATTCAGGTCAATAACTGTTGCCATGATGTAGGGGATTATTGCCCCGCCAACTATCGACATGATGAGCCATGACGAACCCGATTTGGTATCGTCGCCTATACCGTCAATCCCCAATGCGAAGATAGTAGGGAACATGATCGACATAAAAAAGCCTATCGCGCCTAAACAATAAACAACGTAGGCCCCTTTGCCCAAAATAGCAATGGCGCAAAGTAAAACCGCGATCACTGAATAAATAGATAACAATTTATACGATTTGATGAACTGTAAAAAGAAAGTACCGATAAATCGTCCTCCCATAAAGAGGAATCCATAGATAGCCAAATAATAGCCGGCCGTTTTTTCATCGAATCCCGCCCCTTGTTTAGCCATGCGGATAAAAAAGCTGGTTACACAAACCTGTGCCCCAACATAAAAAAATTGGGCTATTACAGCCATCGACAAATGCCGGTGCCGTAAAGCGCCTAATAAACTTCCGCCTGCGCTGGGTTCTTTACTCACATTTTTAATTTCGGGAAGTTTCGCGAAGAAAAACAATACCGCTATTACTGCAAGCGTAGCGGCCAGTACACCATAAGGCAGCTTTACCGATGATGCTTCATGCAGTAGATAAGCTGATCGTGATGCATCCGGCATAGCCTTTAGTTGAGCGGCAGTATACTCCTTGCCTGATAATATGAAGATGGCCCCAACCAGCGGGGCAACAAATGCTGCCAGCCCGTTAAAAGCCGCAGCCAGGTTTAAGCGGGTTGTCGCTCCTGCCGGGTCGCCAAGTATGGCGGAGTAGGGGTTTGCCGCGGTTTCCAGTATAGCTATGCCGCAGCCTAGAATAAATAAGGCCCCCAAAAAACCGGTGTAGGCCATCGTATTTGCTGCCGGTATAAACAGCGCGGCGCCAATAGTTGCCAACAATAAACCAATTATGATGCTGTTTTTATAACCAAAATTTTTAAGCAGCATCCCCGCGGGGATAGCCATCAGAAAATAAGCCAGGAAAATAGCGGTATCAATCAGTGTGGATTGACGGTTATTTAACTGACAAGCCTTTTTTAAATGCGGTATCAGTATTCCGTCAAGGTTTTGCACCATCCCCCATAAAAAGAAGAGTGTACATATCAATATAAAAGGCAGTAGTAATGTTTTGCCTTTTAACGAGCTTTCTGGTATTATTTTGGTAGGTTCAGGCACTATTTGCATGGCGTTTGGTTAAGCTTGTTTTTTAACAAGTAATAAGTGGTCGCATACCTGCACCACTTCGCCGTGCTGGTTTATAATTTCCACGTGTTCAGTGACGTTACCGTATTCAGGTTTCTTTGCATCATCTTTTGCCGAAATGGTGATCTCGGAATGAATAGTATCACCAATAAAAACAGGTTTTACAAAACGCAATTTATCATAACCTTTTGACATCGCTTCCGGATTGATCTCGGATGCGGTTAACCCAATGCCGATACTAAATATCATTGTACCATGCGCTATTCGTTGCTTAAATGGCTGCGTTTTGCACCACTCGGCATCCATGTGGTGTGGGAAGAAATCGCCGGTATGGCCCGCATGTACAACAAAATCAGTTTCGGTAATGGTACGGCCAAAGGTTACACGTTTATCGCCAACGTTATAATCTTCAAAAAAAGTCGATTTAAAATACATGGTATTATAATTGTTTATCAATAAATCTGTCTGCTACAATCACACCGCCTATGTCGCTGGAGATATAAGCACTCTCAACCACTGCCATGGTCTTTATAACATCCTCAACGTTGGTTGGTAAAATATCAGTTTCGCCGCTTTTGTAGCGCATCAGGCTTGCCATAGTGCCAATAAAAGCATCCGGAAACCACGAACCTTCCAGCTTAACTTCCGTCCATTCCGGTGCTTTACCATCTTCAACTAGGCAGTACTCAAACTTGTCGGGCACGCCATGCGGATAATCCATCAGTAAGCCCATGCGGGCCTTAATTGCGCCTTTGGTGCCTTCCCATTTAATAAAGCTTTCCTGGTTATGCGGCCCGAAGGAATGATCGTGATTGGTATTAATAACCGCATGCATGGTATCGCCATAATCAAATAAAATAGTTGAGCGGGACGATGATAGCGTTTTAGCCGGATGTTTCAGCGTTTTAGCCATTACGCTATGCGGATCGCCTAAAAACGACCGCATCAAATCGATGTAGTGAATGCTGTGGTACTGTATCTCCAACCGTGGGTGGATCATCACATGCGGAAATAATTCCCAGGGTGTTTCCAACGTAACCCTAACTTCCATATCGTATAATTCGCCAATTAATCCTTGCTCAATTAAATAGCGGGCAGCGCTTACAAATGGTGCAAACCGCAATTGGCAATTAATAGCAGCAGCCAATTTTTTTCGGCGACAAACTTCCAGTATCTCATTGCTTTGCCAAAAGTAATCGCCCATAGGTTTTTGAATAAGCACACCGGCACCGTCAGGCAGTTTGTTTAATGTTTCTACAAATTGCTCAGGCATAATGGTTATATCATAAACAGTATCAGGAGCCGAGTTGGCAACAGCCTCTTCAACCGTATCGAATACATTAGCAATATCAAATTGCGCTGCCAGTTTTTCGGCTCTGGCACGGGTTCGGTTGGTTATACCTGTCACCTTGAAACCTGCTTTTTTATAAGCAGGCAAATGAGCATCGCCAACAATGCCGCCTGCCCCAATAATTACTATAGGTGGTGCATTTTTTGGCAATATGGGTTTATAAGGTATCTGCATAATTTAGTGATGGTTTATCAATTGCATTTATTTTTTGCTGACCCGCTTCAAGTAAGCGGTCAATAGGAATATCAGTATTAATGGCCTGTAGCACAACCTCGTCAATTATTTTAGCTATCTGCGACCAGTTTGCTTTTTGTGGTAACGATCGTGCGTTTTGATGCAATTTTTCCAGTTTATGATAGTATGGGATAATGGCATTAACGCCGCTATCTTTCCATGTTGAAATACGACAGCCAATACCGCCTTCCATTGTTAATAATTTATCGTTCCGCTGGTTTGTAGCAAAACAAAGGAAATCATAAGCTACTTGTTTGTGCCTGCTGCCCGAACCAACGGTATATAGCCAGTATACATTCAATGAAGCTGATTCGTTCCCTTTAGTACATGGGATAGGGGCGATATCAACTTTGCCTTTAACCTTAGATTCATCGATCACCTCGCACATCGACGCGAAACCAAACCAATTTACCATCATTGCAGCCTCGCCACGGGCAAAAGCCATCCCTGTTTGCACCGACTCGTACTGCATGGAATTTGGATGGATCATACTATTATCGCGTAAGGTATTCCGGTAAAAAACAAGCCCTTCGGCGGCAGTTTTTGTGTTGATCGATACATGTCCGTTTTTCTCTGTCAATTCTCCGCCGCGTGTCCATAGCTGCAGGCAAAAATCAAACACGGTGTTATGCCCGTCAGGTAAACCGGCAAAAACGGTCCCGTAAAGGTTGTCTTTGGGTCGCGTGAAAAACTGCGCTACGGTTTTAAAATCATCCCATGTTTGTGGTACTTGTAAAGCTTTGCCAAACCTGTCGAAATATTTTTGCTGTTCAGTGCTATCGTCAAACAGATCCTTACGATAGACTAGGCATTCCGGCCCATCATGAAAAGGTAATCCCGCTACTGAATCCCGAAATTGCTGCATCGAAAGCAATGATTTGCTCCATCCATACGGGAAACCATCCGGCGGATTGTTGGTGATGTAGGGCTGCAGATCTTCGAGCGAACCGCTTGTCCAGACTTCAAAAAGCCAATCGGTAACTACATGTGCAATATCCCAGTCGCCATTTTTCAAACCTTGTTTGCCAATTATAGCTTCATGCAGGTCATCCAGATCCATGGGCATCATTTCGGCTTTTAATTTGCAGCCGGTTTCGGCGCAATAGCTATCCCACAGCTTTTGTAAAGCGGTTTCAAACGGGCCGAATTTGCGTACGGCTATCCTGAAAGGATCATTATTTGCCATGTTGCCGGTTTATTAATTTGGATAGTATATGTTCGTTATCCTCTCCAAGTTTTGGCGAGCCTTTTGCTGATTTCAATACCCCGCCGTCAATGCGGATGGGGGAGCGGGTGGTTTGATATTTAAATCCATCGCTCATGTCTACCTCTTGTAACATATCTAACACCTTAAAGCCATCTTGCTGCATCAACTGGTCCCATGCCAATACTTCAGCGCACCAAATGTCAGCAGCCTGCAAAATGCCTAACCATTGTTCATTGGTGTCTTTTAATAAATGTGCCGCAAGTATAGCTTTGATCTCATCACGTTTATTGAACGCTTCTGCACCATCAGCATAACCCAATAACGCGTCGCAGCCAAGCAAGGTACCCAGTTGAGGTATAGAACCCATTGCCAGCGCGATATAGCCATTAGCTGTTTTGTATATCCCGTAAGGTGCACCTAAATAGGCGTGGGCATTATTATGTTCAGATCGCTCGGGCAACTTGCCATCATAATAATATGTCGTGATCGCCTCAAATTGAAAATCAATGGCCGATTCGAGCATACTTACTTGTACCAAAGCACCCTCGCTGCTAATGGTACGGCGAAATAAACAAGCTAAAATTCCTTGCGCCAGATGATTACCGGCCAGCATATCGATAATCGACAACCCCATCGGCACCGGCGAACCGGCATTGCCCGTTAACCAGGTTAAACCGGATAAAGACTGTAAGAGCAGATCCTGTCCGGGTTTATATTTCCAAGGGCCGTCATCGCCATAACCTGAAACTTCACCATAAATAACAGATGGATTTACTTGTTTAATGCTTACATAATCAAAGCCCAAACGTTCCATCACTCCAGGTCGGAAATTATGCATCACCACATCGGCCTGCTTTACCAAAGCCCAGATTTGCTCTTTATCAACCTCATTTTTAATATCGGCAGCAAAACTTTCTTTATTACGATTGATGGCATGGAATACGGATGATTCGCCATTCATGATCACATTTGAAGTATACAAATGGCGACAAATATCCCCCGTACCGGGCTTCTCAATTTTAATTACCCGCGCACCCAAATCAGCTAGTTTTAAACTCGCCGATGGTCCCGAAAGAAACTGACTGAAATCAATAACTAAATAATCTTCAAGTGGCTTCATAGCAGGTTAAATTGATGGTTGATCATTGTTGTTTGCGCGCCCGGTTTAGGTGCAGCTATATCGCTATAAAGTTTGTTGTTATTAATCCGGATAGGGCAGCGGGTAGTAGTCAGGCTTCCTCCATCAGGCAGTTTAACTTCTTGCTGCATGCCTAAAACCCGGTAACCTTCGTGCTGTAAGGTTTGTTCGTAGTTGAAAACTTCTGAACACCAAATACCTTCGGCTTCCAGCTTGCTGAGCCATTCCCCTGTGGTTTTATCTTTTAGTTTTTCGGCTAGCAGGGTCATTATCTCGTCCCGTTGTTCAAACCACTGTGTTTTATTGGTATATGTTTCCTCTAAATTACAACCTATTGCATTTCCAATATGGTGCAGGTCGCCCATGGCTAATGACAGGTAATTATCTTTTGTTTTATAGATGCCGTAAGGCGCGCTCAAATAAGCATGCCCATTGCCTTTTACGCTGCTACGTTGCGGTAACTTACAGCCATCATTTAAGTAGGTAGTTAACACTTCAAATTGAAGGTCAAGAACCGACTCGATTAAACTTACTTCAACCAATGCGCCGGTATTTGTTTTGGCTCGTTTTATTAAAGCTGCCAGCAAACCTTGTACAAAATGAGTCCCGCAAATCATATCGGCGGTAGCCAAACCAAAAGGCACAGGGCCCGCATCAGTAGTATCTGACAGATAAGTTAATCCCGATAATGATTGAATCAGCAAATCTTGTCCGGGGCGCGAGGCCCATGGACCGGCGCTTCCATAGCCGGTTACCACTCCGTAAACAATGCGTGGATTGATGGCTTGTACTGATGTGTAATCCAAACCGATCTTCTCCATCACGCCCGGTCGAAAATTATGGGTGATAATATCAGCTTTCTGAATTAATTTCTTAATACGTTCAAGATCTTCAGGATTTTTCAGGTCGGCAGCATAGCTTTCTTTATTGCGGTTAATGGTATGGAAAACCAAGCTATCGCCATTAATAAATATATTGCGGATGGCTATTTGCCGCCCGGATTCACCTTTAACTGGCCGTTCAATTTTGATGACACGTGCCCCCAGATCGGCTAAGCGTAAACCCGCTGTCGGGGCAGCCATAAACTGCGCGAATTCAAGCACCAGCAGGCCTTCCAGTGGTTTCATATGGCGTGTATTTTTAGCTTTGATTGCTGATAAAGGTCATTCAACTGCGATAGGATATTCTTTTCACCACCGCCCTGCATCAGGTAATTACGAACCATATCACCCGCATGATTCTGGAAAAACATATGGCCAAAGTAGCGGGGCCTTAAATAGGCGCGCTGAAGGGCCGGTAAGGTATTATGGAAATAGTTGTGTGTTTTCTGGTTGTTTTCCTCATCCGTCCAGGCCGATAAATGCCCGGGTTGCCCGCCATTATCGGTATACAACCTGCGTTGGCAGTAATCAGAAGCTACATAGGCTGCATACTGCATGGCAATTTCCACGTTTTTGCAATTTGATGAAACTGCCAAACCTGTACCACCCAACGAACTGCGTAAATTTGTTTTACCATCAAGGGTTATCATATCATGAAAA
This sequence comes from Mucilaginibacter tundrae, assembly GCF_013408825.1. Lineage (GTDB taxonomy): Bacteria > Bacteroidota > Bacteroidia > Sphingobacteriales > Sphingobacteriaceae > Mucilaginibacter. Next base: position 200,323 of record NZ_JACCBZ010000001.1, on the reverse strand, counting down.
TGAAGCAGCTTACGGGCATAGCCATTGCGCGAATAATTGGAGTAGCCATAGGCAAAAGGGCAATAAGCAATATCATCTTCTAAAGTCATGGCTTCATAAGTTTGTATAGGATTGCGATCAAAGCAAGCCGGCCTGATATAAGATGCCAGTTCACGATACATTTGCAAAGCCTTTATCCCGGTTGTTTCGCTAATTACCTCATCGTGCTGCTGGCATGGGTCTTCACCAAGTGAGCAACAAAAAGTATAAAACGTCATTAATGAATCAATTGGGATGGCCGGAAACGCAACCAATCCTTTTTTTGCTAATCGAAGCAAATCATCGTAGGTTTTGGGTAATGCAATGCTATGCTTTTCAAGCAAGTCAGGCCGACTTGCTGCAACTGGCGTGGCGGCATCAATAGCCAGTGCCCATTGACGGCCGTTATAATTATAACTCTCGTAAGAATGACCGACAGTATTCGCTGCCTGATCGGCTAGAAATTCCTTTGGTAAATATTCATCAAACGGAAGTATACTTTTGGTTTTCGCGGCAAACCCGGCCCAGGGGTGGTCAATTACTAAAAGGTCGTACCGTTCTGCCAATTGTTGGATGGATAGATCAGCAAATTGCTGTAACGAGCGCTTCTCCCACGTAATAGTTACCGAAGGGTTTAGCTCCGAAAATCGTTGCGCGGTAGCGGTCATCGGCACAAAGCCACGGCTATGGTTCCAGGTTATCCCTTTTAATAAAATATTTTCGGACATATATGATTATTATTCATATCTGTTAAACTGTATGCACAATTCGTACAGATGTTATCTGTTATAACCCATGCAGGCATGGATTTAATTGGTTAGCGATAAATAGCAAATTTATTCGGAAAGCGGGTTGATGCCCTGTATAATATATGCAAGCCATTGTACGATGTTACCATAGAAATTAGGTTAGTAAATCGGTGGGTTTACCGATGGTAGAATAAGCTTAGCAGGGTCAAAAAAAATATTTTTTGGTTTTTGAAACTGGCTTGAATATTACCCCATATCGTTATGTTTATAAAAACATATTGATGTTATAACAGTTAACTATTTTATGTTAATAATTTGAAAAATAAAGCAACCCCAACACATGAAAAAAAAACTACAAACAATTCCAGTAAAAACTATTAACCGCATCAGTGTCAAGGTTATGATGCTGATAGTTATTATGGCCGGCGCTTTGACGCCACGACTTGCAAATGCCCAGGTAAAAGAGGTTCCACCGGATTCAATCGAATATCAGGGATCGCTTTACCAAAAGGCAAAAGCTAAATCCGCTTATCCAAAAGTGGTTGGCTACGTAAGTTTTATCCTTCCTTTGGAAACATTAACTTTATCAACAGGAAAATTCGCCCCCAATTTTTCCGATCATACTACCACTATTGGTTTCCCGGTAGGCGTTAATGTTTTATATAGCGATAAGTTTGGATTTAGTTATGAATTTACCCCCAATATTAAAGCATCAGGAGGATCAAGTAAAATGAATGATATATTATTTGATCCCGGGACAATGTTCCGTTTTGAGCATGGGTTTACTATCATCTCTCGTTTGGCGTTTGATACAAACGGCCGTTACGGCTTTACGCCAGTATTCAACCAGGTTTATGCACGCACAAAAGATGTTAATTATTTTGTAGCCTTATCGCTCCCAACACGGTTTGGAAACAGCGAGGCAGCATCCCTGGGCTTAAACATGCAGATTGGTTTTACATTTAACTAAATGGTGAATTATGGTTGATAGCCGCCCGGCTATCAACTAATAATCAATAATGGATAGAAATGATTAGCATTAGTTGTTTAACTAAATCTGAATTATATCAGTTTTTAGCTAAATTCACTTAATAAATCATTTGCTTATGATCAACATTACTGTTAACGGGCAACGCCATGATATTGATGCCGACCCAAATATGCCATTATTATGGGTTATACGTGATATACTAGGCCTAACAGGGACTAAATATGGGTGTGGTGTAGCACAATGCGGGGCATGCACTGTTCACCTAAACGGAGAAGCGGTTCGATCCTGCGTAACAAAAATCAATCGCGCGGCCGGTCAAAGTATTGTTACAATAGAAGGTCTTTCACTCAATAATAATCACCCACTGCAACTGGCCTGGAACGAAATGAATGTCCCCCAATGTGGCTATTGCCAGTCGGGGCAACTGATGTCAGCGGCGGTGCTGCTACGTGAAAATTCGAGCCCGACCGATCAGGATATCGATGATGCCATGGCGGGTAATATTTGCCGTTGCGGTACTTATCAGCGTATCCGTGCCGCGATCCATAAGGCTGCGGCAATGCAGACAGGAGGAGCCAAAATATGAAAAAGCTGATCATCATAAGTGGTATAATTTTAATAACTGGGATAATTACCTTATCATTTAAAACTGAACCGGCAAAAGCCACTAATTATCCAATTTTACCTAAAGACAGTGTTGGCTCAGCAAAGGCATTTATGTCTGTTTACCGGGTATTAATGAGTCCTCGCTGCATGAATTGCCACCCGTCTGGCGATGCGCCTTTGCAAGGCGACGATAGCCATATCCATACCATGAACGTTAAACGTGGGATTGACGGAAAGGGTATATATTCCGAGCGTTGTAGCAATTGCCACCAGGCAGAAAATATTGCCGGCTTACACATGCCGCCCGGGAATCCTAAATGGGGGTTGCCACCTGCCAATATGCACATGGTATTCCAGGGCCGCACGCCACATCAACTGGCCTTGCAACTGCTTGACCCCAAACAGAATGGAGGGCGTACCAAAGCACAATTAATAGATCACATGGCCAATGATGATCTGGTTGGCTGGGCCTGGCACCCTGGGGATGGCCGTACCTTGCCGCCTATGACCAGGCCTGCATTCGCGGCACAGGTGCGTTTATGGATAGCTAAAGGTGCTTATGCCCCTTCGGCAAAAGCTAAATAAGAATTTAAAATGAAATACAGTAGCCATTATGGAAACTAATACAGTATCAAGAAGAAATTTCCTCAAAGTATCAAGCCTTGCCGGAACCGCGCTTTGTTTAGGCTTTTATTTTCCCGCGAATGCGAAAAAGGAACAATTAATATCGGCAATTGCTGCCGAACAATCAGCTTTTGAATTTAATGCATGGATACGTATAGATACAAATGGCAAGGTTATGCTGACCGACCATCGCGCGGAAATGGGTCAGGGCTCTTATCAGTCGGTGCCACAGATCATCGCGGAAGAATTGGAAGTCGATATGAAAGACATAAACGTGATCTTTGCCCAGGGTGATCAAACTAAATATGGAAGCCAGATTACCGGGGGAAGTTCTACTATCAGGGGGTCTTATAAAAAATTACTCAAATTGAGCGCTACCGCGCGCGAAATGTTGATCACCGCTGCGGCAAATCAATGGAATGTTCCTGCAAGCGATTGCTATGCTGAGTCAGGCCATGTTATCTATAAACCTTCCGGCAAGAAGCTTAATTATGGAGAACTGGTAACTGCTGCATCAAAGTTTACGCCACCACAAGAGGTCAAACTCAAAAAAACGTCCGAATATAAATTGATCCGCAAGCCGCTTCAAAGGATTGATACCCCGATGAAGACTAATGGCGAGGCAATTTTCGGTTTAGATAAAAGGTTACCGGGAATGCTTTTCGCGGTAGTGGAGCGCAATCCAAGGTTACGTGGTAAATTAAAAAGCTTTGATGATTCAGCAGCACTAAAGGTTCCCGGTGTTAAGCAGGTTTTTAAAGTGCAAATGATCGTTTTTAATACTACGCGTGATGGGGTTGTCGTTGTAGCCGATTCTACATGGGCAGCTATGCAGGGTAGAAAAGCTTTAAGTGTTGAATGGGACGACAGTGGGTTTGACCATGTGAATACGGAAGATATATACAACGCGCATCAGGAATTACTCAAAACAAAGGATGGGCTTTCTTTTAAAAAACAAGGCGAGCCTGAAGAGATCTTAGCAAAGGCAGGCAAAAAAATAGATGTGATCTATCAAACGCCTTATCAATCACACAGCGCGATGGAACCGTTAAATTGCATTGCACATTATCAAAATGAAAAAATAGAAATTTGGGGGCCGATACAGGCTCCGGATTGGGTGCAGGGCGATATAAGTGATAAATTCAAAATACCGAAAGAAAAAGTAATTGTTAATATGACTTTTTTAGGCGGAGGGTTTGGGCGAAAAGCATTCCTGGATTATACACACGAAGCTGTCGCGATCTCGAAACAAATAGGCAAGCCAGTACAAGTGGTATGGACAAGGGAAGATGATTTAACCCAGGGGCCTTATCGTGCCGGGATCTCTTACAGAGGGGAAGGCTCGATTGAAAATGGCGAAATTAGCGCTGTGAAATTTAAGATGGCAGGACAAAACATTGATCATTGGAATGGCCCGGCGCGAGACAAGGCAAATGGCAGTACAGGTGAAGGCTTTTTGACGCCCTACTTTGATGGTATTAAAAATATCAGCTTTGAGGATGTTCCTTACGAAATGCCTTTGCCCAACATGTGGTGGCGCTCGGTTTATGCTTCTACCAACGGTTTTGCCTATGAAAGCTTTATGAATGAGATGGCTGTTTTAGCCGGGCAGGACCAGCTCGATTTTAGAAGAAAATATTTAAAAGACGAACGCTGCCAGGCCTTGATTGACAAAATGGAACAAGTGTCAGGATGGAAAAATAGGAGAAAAAACGAAGGCTTTGGAGTAGCCATAACCGAGTGTTTTGAAACTACAGTCGGCCAGATAGTAAAAGTTTCAAGGCATAGTGATGGGAAAATAAAAATTGACCAGGTTTGGGCAGTGATGGATTGCGGTTGGTATGTTAACCCCGATATTATCAAAGCACAGGTAGAAGGCTCGATTGTTATGGCGCTTGGCGCGGCCACTATACACGAGATCACTTTTAAAGATGGGTTGGTAGAACAAAAGAATTTTTACGCTTACCTGATGCCGCGAATGACCGACATGCCCCCTGTTGAAGTGCATATTATGGAAAACACATCGGATGCTGGTGGTGTAGGCGAGCCGGGTTTGCCGCCTTTCGCCCCCGCGCTTACTGATGCCATTTATGATTTAACCGGCAATAGGATAATGAAACTTCCATTTAATTTAAATGCTGTCTAACTAAATCAATCCATGTGCTTTGTGGTTATCTTATTAAAACCTGAAATAATAAGCAGGTCGGTTTGTGATGAAAGAAATTATAGACATCGTAGCGGCTTATGAAAAAGCTGTAAAGGGGCATAAAAAGACCGCGTTAGCGACAGTGGTGCTCGTGGAAGGCTCTGCCTATCGGAGGGCTGGGGCAAGAATGCTGATTACGGAAGATGGGCAAATGACCGGCGCTATCAGCGGTGGATGCCTGGAAGGTGATGCTCTGCGTAAAGCAAGGATGGTGATATTACAGCAGGAACCGTTGTTGGTTACTTATGATACGATGGATGATGACGACGCCAAACTAGGCGTGGGCTTGGGCTGTAATGGCATTATACATATTTTGATCGAACCTATAAATGACGGGCAAACTAATCCGATAACCTTACTAAAGGCAGCAATCGCTTTTCGGGGATATTCCGTTCTGGTTACAGTGTTTTCAGTCGAAGACCGGAAAGCGCCACAGCCGGGTTCATGTTTATGCCTGGCAGATGGAAATATTCTTTCAAACGGCTTAGAAATTTTGCCTTATAGAAACGAATTGCTGGAAGATGCAAAAAATGCACTGGATAACAAACGGTCAGCGATTACCGCATACCAGGGTTATACTGCATTTGTAGAGTGCGTAAAACCATTGATCTCTTTAGTTATCCTTGGCGCGGGGAATGATGCTATACCGGTAACTAAAATGGCCAGCGTTTTGGGCTGGAATATCACTGTTATTGACGGACGGCCAAATTACGCGTCTGTTGAACGTTTCACGAATGCAAACCAGATATTGGTAGCTAAACCAGAGCAAATACTGGATAACCTTGAACTAAACGAGTGGACCGCGTTTGTGCTAATGACGCATAATTATAACTACGAGATCGCTTTTTTGAAAGAGCTTTTGCCTCTGCATCCATCTTATATAGGGGTTTTGGGCCCCAAAAAAAAACTGGAGCGTATGCTGGATGAACTGGAGGAAAACGGGACTACTGTAACTGAAAGGAACCTTGAATCGATTCACGGGCCAGTAGGGCTGGATATTGGATCAGAAACTTCAGAAGAGATCGCGCTAGCAATTATTGCTGAAATTAAAGCTGTGTTTTCCGAAAGGAACGGGAATCCATTAAAATACAAAACAACTGTTATTCACAGCAATTAAATGACAGGTCTTATTATCCTCGCAGCAGGCGAGTCAAGCAGGTTGGGCCAACCCAAACAAAACCTTTTGTACAATGGCAAAACACTATTGCAGCATGCAATAGAATCCGGGCAGGGGGCCGATTGCCAAACAATCGTAGTAGTACTCGGCGCTAATGCTGATAATATTGTATCTGTACCAGAAGTCACCACTATTTATAATAAAGACTGGAAGGAAGGAATGGCATCTTCAATAAGAATTGGTATGCTTGAAATAAGCAGCAAATCAACAATTGACAAGGTAATTATTATGCTGTGTGATCAGCCTTTTGTTACTTCAACATTGTTAAATGACTTGATCAATAAACAATCCACATCCGGCAAATCCATCGTCGCATCTACTTACAATGGTACAACTGGGGTGCCTGTATTATTTGACCACTCGCTTTTTTCTGAATTATTATCGCTTCGAGGCAAGGAAGGCGCGAAAAACATATTGAGAAATCACGTTGCTGACATTGCGGAAATTCCATTCGAAAAAGGGGGTATCGATATTGACACCCCCGAAGATTATGAAAGACTGCGCAGATTAAGCGATTAATTTATCCGGCGTGATCGGTAAATCCCTTACTCGTTTACCAGTCGCATTATAAATCGCGTTAGCTATTGCCGCCGCCATACCAGTAACGCCGATTTCCCCAATCCCTCTTGCACCTATTGGAGAAATAAACGGATCGGGTTTCTCAATAAACTGCACGTCAATTTCCGGGATATCTGCATGTACAGGCACTAAATACTGGGCCAGATCCCGGGTTACAATACGGCCATTATTGGGGTCGTATTTGGTTTCTTCCATCAACGCCATTCCCATTCCGAATAAAATACCGCCCATTATTTGGTTGGTCGCGGTTTTTAAATTCATTACCGTGCCAATATCCATAACACTGGCAATTTTTTCAACGCGAATAGTTCCCAGATCGGGATCAACTAAAACCTTTGCAAATTGTGCGCCGAACGAATGAAAAACATAGTCTTTTCGATCCGTTTTTTCATCTGCCTGCACTGCTGCGTTGGTTTTGCTTTCTGCTTCTATTTTCGCCTCTGGGCTTCCATCAGGGGCCGGGGCAGCGTCCTGCTGCTGACGGGTTGAAACATTTGTTTTAGCCTGTGCTTCAACTTTATCCAAACCTTTACGGCGTAATACATCGGTGAAAGATTCGCTGGTATTTGAATGATCTTTAAACTGGATACGCCCACTATTAACCACAATATCTTCTTCCTTTTTGCCGTATAAAGGCGATTTTTCATCGGCGATAGCCATTTTAACCACCTTACTTACGGCACCCAAAGCAGCTGCCCTTATTGGTGGCCCAACGCTGGCAGAAACCTGTGATCCGCCAGATTGTGCACCCTTTGGATAAGAACTGTCGCCCAATTTAACCTTTACCTGATCTACAGGCAAGCCAAATGCATCGGCAGCAACTTGTGTCATAACGGTGTAGGTTCCGGTGCCAATATCCTGTGTGCCGCATAATATTTCGGCGTGGCCATCAGCAAATAAAGTCGCTTTAGCGGATGACGCGCTTCTATTAGCGGGATAGGTAGCTGTAGCCACACCATACCCAACCAATAAATTACCTTGTTTAGTCATCCCCGGCTCAGCGCTCCGGTTACTCCACCCGATAGCCTCAGCGCCGCGCTGGTAACATTCTTTTAAGTATTTTGATGAGAACTGCTTTTTCTTCTGCTCATCCATATCAGAATGGTTTGTTATTCTGAATTGAACAGGATCCATTTTTAATTTGTTGGCCATTTCATCCATAGCCACTTCCAGCGCATACATCCCGACAGATTCGCCCGGCGCCCGCATAGGGCAGGGCGTACCACGGTTAAGCCTAACCAGGCTATGTTTAACTTCAACATTCGGGCTACTGTAAATCATACTGGTAGCAACGCCGGCTGTTTCTACAAATTCATCAACAAATGATGTTTCTGAAATAGTATCGTGCTTAATTGATGTTAATTTGCCATCCACCCCAGCTCCTAAGCCAATCTTTTGTTGAGTTTGCGTGCGCCTTCCTGCTGCCGAGAACACTTGTTGCCTTTTCAACTCGATTTTTACTGGGCGGTTAAATTGTTTTGCAGCCATAGGCGCAAGTAATGTATTTGCCCAGGTAAAGCCCTTCGAGCCAAAACCACCACCAATGTACAAAGCATATACTTGTGTATTTTCTTTAGGAATGCCTAATATGTTCGACAATAATCCTTGCACGCCCATAACCGATTGCGTCGCATCGTAAACAGTTAACTTATCGCCATTCCACTCGGCAATAGTAGCATGTGGTTCCATCGCGTTGTGGCTATAAACCGGCGTTGTATAGGTTTCATCAGTTGTAAACGCTGCTGATTGCATAGCTGCATCAGCATCACCTCTTTTTTCCTGGGTTTTCGCACCACCTAAACCAGAACCTGGTTGATATGCAGTACTGAAATTCGCCTCAAAGCCCACTACCGGCTTTTGTTCGTCGTACGTTACTTTTATGGTAGCTGCCGCTTGCTCTGCCTGTTCGGCGGTTTCTGCAACAACCACCGCTATATATTGTCCCCCATAAAGCACCCTGTCATTTTGCAAGGGCAGCAAATCCTTCTCAGCAAATTTGCCACTCCCAGGGTCTGATCCAGATGGGGTATGCAACATCATGCAGTTTTCGCTGGTCATAACGCCTATTACTCCGGGCATTTTTTCAGCCTGTTGTATATCTATATTTTTAACCCTGCCTTTGGTTATGGTACTTAAAACAGGTGCGCCATAAGCCAGGTTTTTTATTTTATATTCAGCGGCGTAAGTAGCTCCGCCGGTAACTTTTAACCGGCCATCAACGCGGTCTATCGGTTTTCCAAGTGATTCGTTCATGACATACCCTCCACTGTTGTTAAGGCGCGTACCAGCGTACGTTTGGCTAGTTCTATTTTAAATGCGTTATCTTTATGTGGCTTTGCTTCAGCTAAAGCAGCATTTGCAGCTGTGCGGTAAGTTTGCGCGTTGGCGGGCGCGCCAATCAAAGCCCTTTCAGCTTCTAATGATCGCCAGGGCTTGGTGCCTACGCCACCTAGCGCCACCCTAGCACCATTAATGGTTCCGTTTTGAATATCAAGGGCGACGGCAGCAGAAGCCAATGCAAATTCGTATGATGCCCTGTCGCGCACTTTTAAATAATACGATTTGACAGCGAACGGCAATGCAGGGATTTCTACATGTGTTATCAATTCGTCCTGTTTTAAATTATGCTCGATATGTGGCGTTTGTCCCGGAAGCAAATGAAAATCAGCGAATGGTATCGCCCTTGATCCTTTTGGTCCTTGTACGTGAATAATTGCACCTAATGCTGCCATGGCTACGCACATATCAGATGGGTGGGTGGCAATACATTTATCACTTGTGCCTAAAATAGCATTCATTCTGTTGTAGCCTGTAATAGCGGCGCATCCTGAACCCGGTACCCGTTTATTGCAGGCAAAATCGGTGTTATAAAAATAAGGACAGCGTGTGCGCTGCATCAAATTACCGCCGGTAGTCGCCATGTTCCTTAATTGCGGTGATGCTCCTGATAGCAAAGCTTCTGACAATACCGGGAAATTTTTAATGATATAAGGATTATAAGACAGATCGCTGTTTTTCACCAGCGCGCCTATGCGTATGCCACCGTTTTGCAGCTCTTCAATTTTATATAATGATAGCTTGTTGATATCAACCACCTGCTTAGGGGTTTCAATATTCAACTTCATAAGGTCAAGCATATTGGTGCCGCCTGCTATAAATTTAGCCTGGTTAATCCCTGCCGCGCGTATTGCTGCTAAGTTGTCCTGCGCTTTTACAAATCTGAATGGTTCCATAATGATGATACAGTTTAAGCGTTTTGAACTTCTTTAATTGCGGCCAATATGTTTTGATAAGCACCGCAGCGGCAGATGTTACCACTCATCAATTCTCTTATTTCAGCATCTGTTTTGGCACGCCCTTCTTTAACCAGGCCCACTGCCGAGCAAATTTGTCCAGGTGTACAATAGCCGCATTGGAAACCGTCGTGCTTTAAAAAGGCAGCCTGCATAGGGTGCAAATCATCACCTTTTGCCAAACCCTCAATTGTAGTCACTTCCGAGCCTTCGCACATCGCTGCCAGGTGCAAACATGAGTTAATGCGCCTGCCATCCACTAAAACGGTGCAGGCGCCGCATTGGCCATGGTCGCAGCCTTTTTTGGTACCCGTCATCATAAGCTTTTCACGTAACGCGTCAAGCAATGTAACACGCGTGTCAATGGTTAACGTTTTTTGGCTGCCGTTAATCATTATGTTTACTGTTATTGGTTCAATTGGTAGGGCTTCGTTATCAGGTAATATCCCTGTAGCCTTTGCTAATAAAGGCGCCAACTGCAACCCTGCTCCCGCAAGGCCTACCTGTCCTAAAAATTGCCGACGGGTAGTACCACCCGAAGAACCGTTGTTTTCCTTATCCTTTTCTTCCACGATAATACTGATTGATAAAGAAATAACATTTAGTTATAATAAAATGTTTATGCTTAAATGAAATAATTGACAGGTGTATTAAATATGCCAGTTAACTTAAATTTTTACCCAATCCATTAATCGCTTAGTCGGTGATAAAGCGTCTATCTGGCGCAAAATCATATATCATCATGACGCGTATCACTTTTTGAATTATTCTAGATGCTCAAATTTATCTCGTTAAATCAAATTTAGAAAATCATGAAAACGATATTAATTTCCACCGATTTTTCTGAGAACGCGACACATGCCGCCGAATACGGTTATCATCCTGCAAAGCAAATAAAAGCCAATGTTATATTGTGCAATGCTTTTGCAATCCCGGTTGAAATGCCCGAGGCAAGTATGGCGGTTTGGCCTATGTATGAATATGATGAAATTATGCAAAGCCGTGATCACGATGTTAAAAAATTAAAAGAAAATTTAGAAAAAAAATACCCAAACGGATTTCAGCCGGGGATCAACTGTATCAATGAGGCCGGTGCCCTCCAGGATGTTATTAACGAAATGACGCATAAGCACGATATTGAACTGATTGTGATAGGAACACATTGCGCAAATGGATTAAGCAGCTTTATACGGGGCAACCACAGCCGCAGAATGATTGATAATACAAACAGGCCATTGTTGCTTGTCCCACCTAAAGCAGAAGATTTGCCTGTGAAAAAAATTGCTTTTGCTACCGATCTCGATAATATATCTGAAGATTTAGACTCCATTTTTTAGCTAATCACCTATGCAAAGTTGTTAAATGCTGAAATATTGTTGACATATGTTGACGACCTGAAATATCATTCATGGAGATTTAAAAAACATATGGAGGAATTATTGGCTGAGTTATCAAATAAGGCTGATTACCCTTTGATCTATTACAGGTTAATAAAAGGGCGTAGTACTGAATCCGGCCTGGATTGGCTTTGCAGTCATGGCCAAATAGATATGCTGGCAATGGTCCACCGGCCTCACAGTTTTTTTGATGAGATAATAAATGGAAGCTATACACAAAAAATGGCGGGCCATATAACAAAACCATTATTGGTATTCCCGGCTAAAGTATAAGCATCCTCCTATTTCCTTATCCAGGTAAATTACTGGCAGTCTTATATGCGCGTTACAATGCATTTAAAGGTAGTGGTGATAGCGGATTAATAACTAGCCCACTTATCAATATTCATGGAAAAATAGAGCAATTAAAATCTCACAATATGGTTTCTATAATTACAACTGATGTTGCTGTCATTTTAATATGGCTTAAGGAAACCATTATATTAAAATTACCCAAAGCGTTAACAGTATTATTGGTTAAGCCCGATAGTATAATTTGGGGTTTGCCCTGTTCATTATTTATAATTTCAACTTCGTTAAAGGCGGTATCATTAAGCCATCCTGTTCCGAGGGCTTTAAAAAAAGCTTCCTTTGCAGCAAACCGGGCAGCATAATGTTCATATTTGTGAGTTTTGCCTTCGCAATAGGTTATTTCGTTTGCCGAAAACACCAACTCGCGGAAGCCATTGTCCTTCTCTATCTTTTCCGCGATGCGTTCCACTTCAACTATATCAATACCTAAACCTGCTATCATGTCTAATCTGTTTTAATCAACTTATATGGAATTAGTATAAGGATCTGACGGTTTTGCCGGTTAAAGCGCCGGATTAGTAAAAGGCTACTGCGGCAATTGCAATGCATGATCTCAAATGTATTATTCATTGATACTTAGATGAAAATTTTAAACATCATTCATCCAGTTTTTTATTGCACTTTATTACTTTTTGTTTAACTGATGCTTCTTCCTCTTTCGTAGCGATCACCTTGGTTAAAGCACGCTGGTAATAACCGCGTGCCTTATTAAATTGCTTCAATTTAAACGAGTAATCACCTGCAACTATGTACGCGTTGTAATATTGTGGATTGTTAATAATTAAGCTGTCCGGGTCAACCGTTTCATTATCATTTACACGCTTTACAATATTCCTGTAAGCCACAAAGTTTTTATAGGTCTGCGTTTTTAAAAATGGATCAGGGGCTATGGTCAGGTTGCTATCGATGATCTCCTGGTCTTTTTTCATACCCCGCAGGGCGAAAACCTTTTTGAGGTCGTAACACACAAATTCCCCTAATTGCCACGGCGACGTGGATACCCAAACCTTTAATTTCTGAGGTTCAAAAACAATAGAGTGGTGAGCGATAAACTGATTAATGGCTTTTTCGTTGCCAACGCCGATATTTTCGTTATTTAACCCTTTGGTATCTCTTAAAATATCAACAGTTTTCTGGACAGTGTTTTTACCATTATTTTTTAAAAGATCCATTAAATGGTTATACCGATAAAACGAAGCGCTGTTATTCATCTGTTCAATATTCTCTTTGGTATGAACCAAATCTTTCCCCTGAAAATGATTAGTACAAACTATATAATTGCTATTAGGGTCATACACATCATAAGTTGTAGGCGTTTTTTCAATAACAACTGCTTTTTTATCATTAGCAGATCCGATCAGCAATGATTCAGACACAAACATTTTCCTTTTTTTTGCTATCTGGATGGCTTCATTAATATTTTTCGCGTATTGTAAAATTTCTCGTGCAACTAACGATACCGGGGTAGCCGCACCTGTTGGCAGTGTGCTTTTTGCAGCATTAATAGTAATACTTAATCCCTGCTCATTCATGCCCGATACCGCGCCTATAAATCCTCCCCAGGTAACCGTCATAAATTTATAGCCTTGTGCAGGGTTATAAAAAGCTACGATCTTATCACGGGCAAAATCATCGTTTACATAAAAATCAAAATTACGGCCGATGATCATGGTGCTATCTTGCGATCGTGCATCCCAGGTGCCGAACGATGTGCAGCCTACCAACGCCATGCCCTGTAACGCATGTCCTATATCGTGTGCGCCGTGATAATTTAAGATGCGCTGATAGTTAGAGCCAATATATTGATACTTATCCGAAGCCGATTGGGATATGCCGTAAATCTCCTCCTTATACTCTTCGGTTACATTTTTGGATAGATCGCGGTTAAACCAGGCAACAAAATATTTAAGAAAAGAGCGGTAAAATTTTGAAGGAACCATTTTCGCGATCTGCGCGGTAAAATAATCCTCCTGCTTTACTACCAGTTCTTTAGTAAGCTTGCCATTAATCACACCCCGCTCAAAAGGCTGCCCTTCAACGTACAACTCGTACAGGCCGCTTTTACTCTTACGGAACCAATTATTCTTAATAGTATAAAATCCTGGCGACGGTTCGTTTCGCACTAATTTCTCGCTGCTCAGGTCTTTTGGTTTTGGCGGATAATCAATCGCTACACAAAACAAATAAATAGCCAGAATTAAAAACAAGGCCGCAAAGCTGCCAAACACATATAAAATGCCTTTTACCAGCTTTTGCCATATGGTTTTTTTCTTAGGCATTTCTTATTTTAGTTACAACGTTATCATTACCTAATAAAGCGCAGCAAGTAACAATACCGCTCATTGATGCCCCCAAAATTCCATGCAAATTAAGGTTCTGTCCCGTTAAGTATAAATTAGGCAACTTTGTTCGTGGAGAAATAAAGGTTTTTAACGTATGCTTATAATCTTTAACTATCCCGTACAGCGATCCGTCGTCATTGCCGATATAATCGCGATATGACAATGGTGTTGCTACATAATACGATTTTATACAGTCCCGCAATCCCGGAAATTTCCTTTCCACAGCATCCAACAATATCTCTGCCTTCCGCTTTTTAAACTCATTATAAGTTTCTCCGCGGTCATTTTCTTCAGATATTGTGTTGAAAGTGTCTTTCCACTGAGCAACCTCTTCAAAACGCATGTAACTTAATATAGACAAGCCATCGGCATACTCCGGTGATTTTGACGATGCACCACAAAATATGGCGTATCCTAGTGGCCAGTTTTCCTCGGTATGATTGGCTGTAGTCCAAACATATCCCTCGCGACCGCAGTAATAATTATGTTTAAAATACTTAAATGTATCCTTTTTAAAAACGATATTAATGGTGAATGCTGAAGTAGAATTCTCCAAACCCTTCAACCTGTTACGATAAGCATTCTTTATCAAGGGGGTCTCCGTAATCTCCAGTGTTTTAACCGGATGCATATTGGAAATGAATTGCTTGGCGTACATTTTTGATCCATCTTTTAGCTCGACATAACTCGCCAGCCCGCTTTCTTCAACAATCTTTTTTACCTCGCAATTGCGGATAATCTTGCCACCTTGCTCTTTAATGTTTTTCGCCAGCAATTTCGCTATCTGTGAACCGCCATCAACACATTTCCACGAGCTTTCAATATAACTGTTCAAAATCAATGCGTGAACATATAAAGGCGTTTTATCCGCCTGGCCGGCATACAGCGCGTTGTTGGCAGCCAAAATGCCCTGCAATTTGGTATTGCTGGTTACCGAATTAATGTAGGCCTCGGTGTCAATTTCAAGCACATCAGATTTCTCATTAAAATCATTTGTCGACCGCAAATTATATAGCGGGAATTTACTGCAGATCTCTTTTATTTTATCGCAATAAGTGCGTATAGCTACCTCTTCATCAGGAAAATTGACCAGCAATTTCGCTATAAAATTTTCATAGCCCTGGGCAAAATCATAATGCTTCTCATCACCCTCAATCAATATCCGGTCAAAAACATCAAGGTCTTGCTGCTGTAATTTCAGCTTATCCATAATTTCCAGGTATTGGAATATCTGGTAAAGGTTCTGCCCTTTGGATAAGCCACCGAGATAATGCACTCCCGAATCAAAAATTACCTTATCGCGCACATAAGTTTGCAGGCTGCCGCCTATCTGCTTGTTTTTTTCAAGCACACAAACCTTATAACCTTCCCGGCCTAAAATATCGGCACAAACCAGCCCGCCCATTCCACTTCCGATGATTAGAATATCAAAATTCTCCATTATAATTTTAGCCGTTCCTTTTTATCACAAAAACTATATTGCTTGTGCTTTTTACCTGATCTATTACCGTGCAATTCATCTGATTGGATGCCGCGGCATCCTCCACCAATTTGCCCGAAAAATAAGCAGCGCCTTTGTCCTTCCGGTTCAGATCTTTATTATCGGTTCTTATGATAAGCTGTCCCTTGGGGTTTAGGTGGCTTATACATTTTTCTATCAGCAGTTTTTGCTCGTCCTGCCGCAAGTTCATTAAAAAGTCGGCCATTATAATGGCATCATAACGCTCAAATGCGAACTCCGATATCTCTGCAAAAATAAAATTAATTTTGTCATCCTTGCTAAAGCAATTATTAGCCATCTCCACACCGTCCTCATCATGGTCAATGCCTGTAACATCCCTTTCTTTTGATGCAAAGTGCAGCAGGTAGGCCATCACACCATTTCCGCTCCCAATATTCAATATCTTACCTCTCGCAGGCAGTAATTCATGGAAGACCTGGTAGTTATTTTCGCGCCAAAGTTTAATTTTTAACAACCACTCCAGTAATGGGCCTTTATAAAGATAGTTATAAATCAATTGCTCCTTAAAATACACCGGCTGCTCAATCTCTATACTCAGTTGTTCGTATTCGTCCTTAAAATAGCGACTAATTGATTTCGTCCTTTCCGAATACCCGGTTCCGAATTGAGTATCATTTGGTTTTATTCTTGGCAGATATTTAAGGGTGATCTGCCCGTCCTTCAACAAAAAGTCGCCTTTGCTCATGGTATACCCGGTGCCATGGATCAATATGGGTAAAATATCAATGTTCAACTGTTCGGCAAGGTAAAATGCTCCTTTGTGAAACCGCCTAATCTCGCCGTCCACGGTCCGGGTACCTTCCGGGAAGATCACTATCGAATAGCCATGTTTTACTCTATCGCCTAATAATTCAACACTGTTTTCCGCGCCATTGGCTATGGGGTAAAAGTCGGCCATGCGGGCAACAGCTCCAAAAACAGGCGAGTTCCATACCCAGTTATTTGTTAAAAATATCAGTTTAGGATTAAGCATCGCCAGCGACAATATATCCAAAAACGATTGATGGTTACTGATGATTACCGCAGGTTCAGAGAAATTAGCGAATTGTTTATTGATGATCTTCTTCCTCACATTCATCATGATGTAAACCATAGATAACGTGAATTTCGACAGGATAAAGTGGTAAATTAGTTTTACTCTCTCTTTACCAAACGGAATAAGCTTAAATAATAATCCTAAAATGGTTAGTATAATACATCCGGTAACAAAATAGCCAAACGCGAAAACACTTTTAAGCAAGCCGGTAAACGTCCATGGGAAGCGCTTTTTCTCAGTGCGGTTCCTTATCAGGATACTGAATAAAAAAGGGATCAGTATCTGCGCCATGATAACCACGCAGCAAATACCTATGATGGATATAAACGCGATCGATTTTAATGCCGGGTGTTTCGCGAAGATCAATACGCCTAATCCGGTTATGGTTGTAATAGCCGATAGAAAGATTGATGTTTTGTATGATGACAAGATCTTTTTTCCGGTTTTATATTCCTGCAATAAACCGTCCATTATATATAAACTATAATCATCCCCCAGGCCAAATATCAAGGCAGATATAATAATGTTAATGATATTAAATTCAATCCCGAAAATGCCCATCAGCCCTAATATCCATATCATCGATATAAACATCGGGATAAAGGAAACCAGTGTAAGCTCTATCCTCCCATAGGTTAACCACAGTACGATCAACACCAGTAACGACGACATTACCGCGATCTTGGTAAAATCTGAATTGATGATTTGAACCAGTTTAGTAGTAATATACTGCTTATCAACCACGGTGACGTTCGGGTTGTCTTTAAAAGCGTCGTAAATTGCTTCCTTATGTTCCGGCGTGGTTTGCACCAGTGTCACTACCGTTGCATGGCCGGGTTTTTCATTAATAAAATCATCCAGGAAGCTTTTTCGTAACTCGGCCATGTTTTGGCGGTCGGCAACATCAAAGTGTTTATTAAGCAACGCCCTGAAATTATCAAAAGCCGCAGGTTTAAAGCCCATGGCAACACCCTGTTGCTCCAAAGTAGCCAGTAGTTGCTGTTTCTTTTCCGGCGTCCAGTACTTGTTCCAGCGTTCAATTCTTTCTTTTTGTGTCGAGTCAGAAATAATCAGCGACGATACGCCCGAATATTTGATAACTATATTCTTTTCCTTCAGCGCTTCAATCTGGTCCGAAAGCTTTTCGTTGTTAATCAATGCTTCATCCAGCGTTTTACCCTCGGTAACCAGGTAAACAGATTTCAGCGAGAATTTGTTGATACGGTTAAGCTTCGCTTCTGCCTGTTTTAGTTTGGGCGACATGTAACTCATGTCTGCCAGGTCAAATTCAAACTTTACATTATTGGCGGTATAACCAAAAACTACAGTAAGCAATACAATACCAATTACGATAAACTTATTGTATTCCGGGTTGTAAGATGCCATCTTATCAATCCACGAAAACTGTATGATCTTATGCTGGCTTTGTTCTTTTTTAGTAGAGATAAACTGTGGCAAAAACACCAGCGAACAAAGCGAAGCACCAATTAAACTAAATCCGGCAAATAACCCCAGGTCTTTCAGCATTTCCGATTGTACAAACTCCAAACAGAAAAAGCCACCGATAGTAGTGAAACTGCCGACAGTTAATGGGAGTGTCAAATCCTTAATTACTTGCTCAATACTTTTGGTATGCCGGTAATGATTAAAAACGTGCAGCGAATAATTAATTGCTATTCCTAACACAACAGATCCGGTACCCAAAGCTATAATGGATAGGTTTCCTTTAATAAAATAAATAATGGTTAACGAGAACAGGGCGCCAAATAAAACGGGGATCAGAATAATAAAAGGCGCGGTTACTTTTCGGAAATATAAACCCAAAAATAAAACCAGTACAATTACTGTGATACTGAGTGTAAGATTAGTATCCTGCCGAAGTTGCGAAGCATTGCCCTCGAACCCCGCAATAGCGCCAAAGTAAGAGGCATTTATATTTTTATAATCCTTGCTGTTTAGGTCGCTTAAAATATTATCGATCCCCTTTAAAAACTGGGCGTTTTTCCCGGTATTGTTTGGCGGGTACACCGGGGTAATAAACATCAAAAGATTTTTATGATCCTTGGTAATCACATAATCGTCATACAATTCAAAATTTTTGTCGTACTGTAATTGTTGTAATTTTTTCAGGCCGATAAATGATAAACCTACCGGGTCATTAACAATGATCTTTTTCAGCGCGATACCAGCCGGGGAGGATAGCGTACGAATATCATAATGCAGCGTTGAATCAATCCTTTTTGGGGTGATCAGGGTATCTATTGTTAAATAGTCTTTCGCATTTAAGTAGATCGGTAACTGCTGGCTAATGGTCGAAAATAAATTCAACGCTACCTCATCATCAATCCTGAAATTTACTTTTTTGATATATAGAGCCAGCTTATCCTGCACCGCAGCGCCAAATACATCGGCATAAGCCACCAGGCTATCGGGGTTTTGTGTAGTGGTGTCTTTTAATGATACCATTATCACCAGCTTATCTATAAACTTCGAGTTTTGGAATATCTCGTTAAGCTTTTCTATCTTTTTGTCCTTAGGTATTATTTTCGAAATATCCTCTTCAAACTTTACCTGCAGCGCAAAATAGCTGATAAATATAAAAGTAGCGGCAAAAACAAGGTAGAACGCCTTGCGATTTTTTTCGAAATAATTATAAATAATTAACAGGGTTTTTTCCATGTGGTAATACCTGCTTAAAAAGCCGAAACTGTTTTTCGTTTAAACAGCCTAAGTAAGCTAAAGGTTAATAACGCCGACAGTAAGCCTGCAATAACTGCAAGGGTTATACTTCCATAAATATATTGTTCAAGGTGTTGGCCGATGGATTGTACCGAGAGGTGGATGCTAAAAGCCATATCCGTATTTTTATCCCCCATCCAAACCCCACCGGCCTTATAGCTCAAAAAAACCACCAATGGTATCATGGGTGGTATACTGATGTTTGAAGCAATGATAACCAAGGGTTTATTTAACCTGAAAATTACGGCCAGAAATAACCCCGCTAATAGTTGAAATCCCCAAATGGGTAATATCCCCGAAAAAACACCTACACCAACTGCTGCTGCTTTAAGCTGATCGGAATGATTAAGGTTTAATAATTGTTCGATGAGTGCTTGCCTGCTTTTTTTTTTACCAAAAAGGGAGCGAAAAAAATCACGTGGTTTAATATAAGCAAAAGCTATAATCACTAAAAAGGTGTTTAAAATACTAACTCGTGAAAAATCCTGAAAAGGCCTGAAATGAGAGATCCTTGTTTCCTTTGGTTCGTAATGTACCGTAACTGGTACTGAATACAAGGTGATGCCTTTCCATGCCGCGCGCACCAGCACCTCAATTTCAAACTCGTATTTGCGGGTGATAAATTTGGTGTCTTTTAACAATTGTAATGGGTACAAACGAAATCCCGATTGTGTATCGGGGCAATCAACCCCGGTTTCTACCTTAAACCAAAAGTTAGAAAATTTGTGCCCAAAACTACTTTTACCCGGTATGGTGGCCTGGTCCATATTACGTGAGCCTACAATAATAGCGTTGGGTGCGGTTTCAAGCTTTTCAATAAAAGCCGGCAAATCTTTCGCGAAGTGCTGCCCGTCCGAGTCGATCGTTATCGCGTAGTCATACCCCTCAGCTACCACATGTTTAAAGGCTTTGCGCAATGCCCAACCCTTGCCAACGTTTGCCGGGTAGCTTATCAATTGCGCGAATGGAAATTCTTTAACTATTCGAGCGGTGTCATCGGTTGAGCCATCATTTACTACAATAATTTGTTGGGTATACGCTGCAACATCTGCAATAATATGGGCAAGTGTTCCTGCATTGTTATATGTTGGTATAATTACGCAAACCTTTAAATTAGTAAACTTCTCCTTAATTATTTCTAAATCGCTCATTAGTTAAATATCTGCAATTGAATACAGCATTCGAAAATTGATGAAATGTATAATCGCAACTGTAAGTATTGTGATGCGTTTGGTTTTGCCCCTCAAATTTAACCAAGTTTTAATAATATGAGTTTCTTTTAAATAATTTATTTTTAAGTTTTAATAACTTATAAGGTTAATTATCCGTGGCTTAATAGCATAATAATATATGTTTTGCAATTTTATATTTAACAATATTCAAAAACATTAACCTTTAGAATTTGAATATTTACGTTACTTTTGTGTAAATTTCGACTAAAAAAGAGCGAAAATTAGCAACCTTAAAAGAAGCTGTATATAATACAACATCCAACCTCACAATTATGAATCTTAAATAAATCACGTGGTGGTAATCCCCGGTCTCCACTAACTTTTAAAGTTCAGTTAACGTATTAAATCACAAATTCTTTGTTAAAACTATATATAATATGAAGTGCGCACTGGTAACTGGTGGTTCAAGAGGTATTGGAAGAGCCATCTGTTATAAAATGGCTAAAATGGGATACTACGTTTTAGTTAATTATAAAAGTAATGTAGCCGAGGCCGATAAAACATTAGCCCAAATTAAACAGGACGGCGGCGATGGTGAATTGTTGAAATTTGATGTGGCTGATAAAGATGATATTAAACATGTTCTGGGCGACTGGATTGAAGCAAATAGCGATAAATATATCGAAGCACTGATAAACAATGCAGGTGTTAAGGATGATGTGTTAATGATGTGGATGAAAGATGAGCAATGGGATAATGTAATAAAAACCAGCTTAGATGGCTTTTTTCACGTTACGCGATTGGTTTTAAACGATATGCTTATCCGGAAATATGGGCGTATAGTTAATGTAGTCTCTTTATCTGGCTTAAAAGGGTTACCCGGACAAATTAATTACTCGGCAGCGAAAGCAGGCGTAATTGGTGCAACCAAAGCCTTGGCGCAGGAAGTTGGCCGCAGAGGAATAACCGTAAATGCTGTTGCTCCCGGATTTATTAAAACAGATATGACAGAAGGACTTGACGAAAAAGAGTTAAGATCAATGATCCCTGTTAAAAGGTTTGGTACACCCGAAGAGGTAGCACATGCCGTAGGTTTTCTGGCATCAGCAGAAGCAGCCTATATTACCGGCGAAATATTGTCAATTAATGGTGGTTTGTACTCATAAAGCATTTTTGTAACACCCCTGATACAAATTTTATGCTAAATTGTTTTGAACTTTAGCGTGCTTTTGTATTTTTATAACAACTAAATTTAAACGAACGAAGAATTACTGTATATGAATAGGGTTGTAATTACGGGGATAGGAATATATTCATGTATAGGTAAAAACCTTGCTGAGGTAAGTAATTCGCTTTACAAAGGCCAGTCGGGAATAATTCTGGATAAGGAACGTAAGGAGTTTGGTTATCGTTCGGGCTTAACCGGATTTGTTGAAAGACCACATTTAAAGGACCTCTTAGACAGACGGTCACGTATTATGCTTCCTGAACAAGGCGAATATGCTTATGTTGCTACACTCGAAGCATTAGCGCAGGCCGGTATTGATCAGGATTACCTTAATCAAAACGAAGTTGGGATACTTTATGGTAACGATAGCTCCGCAAAAGCTATTATTGATGCCACAGATACTATCCGCGAGAAAAAAAATACAATGATGATTGGTTCGGGTGCGGTATTTCAAACCATGAACTCTACCGTAACCATGAATTTGGCTACCATATTTAAATTAAAAGGCATAAATTTCACTATTAGTGCCGCTTGCGCAAGCGGGTCGCACTCAATCGGAGTGGCTTATCAATTTATAAAAACAGGCTTGCAGGATTGTATCATCTGCGGTGGCGCCCAGGAGATCAATCAATTTGCTATGGGTAGTTTCGATGCCCTGTCGGCATTTTCAGTTAGTGAGTCAGATCCATCCAAAGCATCACGCCCTTTTGATAGCGGCCGCGATGGGCTTATACCCAGCGGTGGCGCCGCGACCGTTATTTTAGAGAGCCTTGAATCGGCAACTAAAAGAGGCGCAACTATTTTAGGTGAAGTTATAGGCTACGGCTTTTCGTCAAATGGTGCCCATATTTCAAACCCAACAGTTGAAGGGCCTGTGCGTTCGCTTTCGATGGCATTAAAAGATTCGGGCTTAAACGTGGCCGAGATAGATTATATTAATGCGCACGCCACATCAACCCCCGCAGGTGATTCAAGCGAAGCCAAAGCCATTTACGAAGTTTTTGGCGCAAGCAATCCATTAGTTAGCTCAACCAAATCAATGACTGGGCACGAGTGTTGGATGGCCGGCGCAAGTGAAATTGTTTATTCCATGCTGATGATGAAAAACTCATTTGTTGCGCCCAATATCAATTTCGAAACCCCTGATGAAGACTCAGCTAAACTGAACATCGCAAAAAAAACAATTGAAAAAGAAATAAATGTATTTTTGTCCAACTCCTTTGGTTTTGGAGGAACAAACTCATCCCTAATAATTAAAAAACTAATTTAAACCTACGCCGCTATGCAAAATGAAGAGATTATTGAAAAGATAAATAGCTTTTTGGCCGAAGAATTTGAAATTGATGCCGATAAAATGCTTCCAGATGCTAACCTGAAGGAAACGCTTGACCTTGACAGTTTGGATTATATTGACCTCGTTGTAGTAATTGAAAGCAACTTCCCGTTTAGAGTAAAACCAGAAGACTTTATCAACATTATCACCTTTCAGGATTTTTATGATTATGTAATAACCAGCAGTCAAAAAGAACTGGTATAATGTCATCCTGGAAAGGTAAATCAAAAGGAAAACCTTTAGGGTATAGGATATTTGTTTTTGTTTTAAAGATAGGCGGTGTTTTACCCGCATATCTTTTGCTTCGTTTTGTTACTTTATACTACTTGCTATTTTCGTATAAATCTACAAAAAGCACATTCACTTATTTTCATAAAAGGCTTAATTATAGTATAATAAAATCTGTTTACAAAGTATACATAAACTATAACCTATTAGGGCAAACACTTATTGATAAAGTAGTTATCATGTCCGGCATCCCCAATAAGTTTACATTTAACCTTGATGGGATAGATAATTTACATCACATCGCAGCATTAAAAAAAGGCGGATTATTATTAACCGCACATATTGGCAATTGGGAAACAGCCCGGCACTTATTAAATGAGATTGATGCTCGCATTAACGTGGTGATTTTTGATGGCGAAGATGAAGGGATTAAAGAGTACATGGAATCGGTGGTTGGTAAAAGCGTTCTGAATCTTATTATTATTAAGGATGATATGTCGCATATCTTCGAGATAAGCAATGCATTTTTAAATGACGAGCTGGTATGTATGCCAGCAGATAGATTTCTGGAAAATAATAAAACCATCACCATGAAATTTTTGGGCGCGGATGCAAGGTTTCCACTGGGGCCGTTTATGTTAGCGGCTAAATTCCAGGTACCGGTTTCGTTTGTATATGGCATGAAGGAAAGTACTTTCCACTACCATTTTTTTGCCAGTAAAGTAAAAGAATACCCAGATTTGGAACAAGACGCTATAGTAAAGCAAATGATGCTGGATTTTGTTGACGATATGGAACGTAAAGTCAAAACATATCCCGAACAATGGTATAATTATTATGATTTTTGGCAATAGATAAATGCTTATATTACAAAACGATATTACCTCCATTATACCACAAAGGCCACCCTTTGTAATGATAGATCAATTGGTCAGCTGTGATGAAGTGTGTTCGGTTACGTCATTTTACGTTAAAGAGGAAAATGTACTTGTTGATAACGGCGAATTAAGTGAAGCCGGTATAACAGAAAATATTGCCCAAACAGCGGCGGCGGGCTTAGGATACGTCACCCTGAAAAACAACGCCCCGGTTGTAGTTGGCTATATAGCTGCTATTAAAAACCTGGAGGTTTTTGTACTGCCTAAAGTTGGCGATGTAATAGAAACCAATGTTACTATTACAAACCAAATTTTTGATGTAACCATCATAACCGGTATTGTTAAATGTAGCGGCATATTGCTCGCGAAATGCGAAATGAAAATATACCTTAAAAAATAAACAACAACTAAATCACAATTCTAATCATGAAACCTATTACAAAATTCAAATGTATTTTAGCCTTACTTTTTATCACGGTAAGTACAAAAACGCTTTTGGCACAATCAAAAGCTGATGTTTTTGATGAAAAAGTCCCGGTAACCTGGCTGGGTGTTGATTATTCTCAAACTAAATTTATTGGCTCCGCCACATCTAAAGACGTTGTTATATCAAATGATGAATTCAGGGACACGTATGTTAACTCGTGGAACTATCTGTTTATTAATGAACAAAAGAAATATGATGTTGCAAAGGCGGTGCATCGCGAGTCGGTAAAATATGCTATTGATGTAACCATACAAGCAAATAAAAGCCTTACCAAAAAGGATTTCTATTCAAATAGCCCAAGTGATTTTCATTTACTAAATGAAGCGGATATAGCCAGGGTAGTAAAAAACTACGATTTTCAGAATACCGATGGCATAGGCTTAATATTTTTTGTTGAAGGCATGAGCAAAGGAATAGGATCCATGGGTATATGGGTAACCTTTGTTGATATTAAATCCAAAACTGTGCTTTACACCAAATACGAAACCGGCAGCCCGGGTGGCTTTGGTTTTAGGAACTATTGGGCCAAACCATTGTACACCACGTTAAAGGACATGGAGTCAAACTTTAAAAGCTGGGGTAAAAACTAATTGCTACTTGGATATTTTAACGATTGCTGAAACATTTGAAAAAGAGCTTGATAAATACCATAGAGCAGGATGTACGCTTTAGTGATGTAGATTCATTAGGTATAGTATGGCATGGCCATTACGTGCAATATTTCGAAGATGGGCGCGAAGCATTTGGCAAGCAACATAATTTGCGTTATCTCGATTTTTATAATCAGGGTTACGTAGTGCCAATTGTAAATATCCAGTGCGATTATAAACAGGTTTTACGATATGGCGATAGGATAATCATAGAAACTACTTATACTCCTTGCGAATCTGCCAAGATAAATTTCACCTATCGTTTACTAAATTCAGTAACAGGCGAACTGGTAGTAACCGGCTCAACCACACAGGTGTTTTTAAGTAAAGATGGTTTTACCCTTCAGCTAATGAATCCCGATTTTTTTAGAGAATGGAAGGAAAAGCAAGGATTAATATAATACTACTACCGACAATTAAACCCCATTAAATATACCAATGAGTGTAGAAAAAGTAGATGTTTTGGTAATTGGTGCAGGGCCGGCTGGTACTGTAGCCGCATCGATAGTTAATAAAGCTGGGTTTAAGGTTAAAATTATTGAAAAGCAAAAATTTCCGAGGTTTGTTATAGGCGAAAGCTTATTGCCACGGTGCATGGAGGCGCTTGCTGAAGCTGGTTTTGTTGATGCACTTAAAGAAAAGGGGTTTCAGGAAAAGTCAGGCGCCAAGTTTGTAAAAAACGGAAAAATTTGTGACTACTACTTCGCCGATCAGTTTACCGCCGGATGGAACTGGACATGGCAGGTACCTCGTGCAGAATTTGATAAAACCCTTGCCGATACGGTTGAAAAAATGGGTGTGCCAATTTGTTACGAAACTACTGTAACAGCAATCATATTTAATGGCTCAGATTCTGTAACCACTATTGAAGACCTCAATGGTAATAAAACCGAAATTGAAGCCCGGTTTATAATTGATGGCAGCGGCTATGGCCGGGTAATTCCACGTTTGTTTAATCTCGATAAACCTTCAAATTTAGCACCACGCAAAGCTTTATTCGTTCACGCAGTTGATCTAAATCGTTTAATGGGTGAAGAGCCTAACCGCATCACCATAATTGTACATAAGCCCGGGGTCTGGGTTTGGGTTATTCCGTTTTCAAATGGTGTTACCTCAGTTGGGTTTGTGGGTAATCCTGATTTTTTTAGTGAATACGAGGGCGATAATGAAAAGGTACTGCGCGAATTAATTGCCGCCCAAGCTCATCTGGCCGATCGTTTAAAAGACGTCGATTTTGTGTTCGATCCCAGGGTTTTAGAGTCATGGTCAACTACAACCGACCAATTTTATGGCGATGGGTTTGTATTAACAGGCAATGTGACTGAGTTTTTAGATCCCATATTTTCATCGGGCGTTACCCTGGCAACTGTATCAAGCCAAAAGGCGGCAAATTTGGTAATACGTAAGTTAAAAGGCGAAGAAGTAGATTGGGAAGAAGAATATACAAAATACCTGTTGCAGGGTATAAATACTTTCCGATCCTATGTAATGGCTTGGTATGAAGGCACACTTGACACCATATTTTTTGCCGAGAAACAGAATCACGAAGTAAAAAAAATGATCTGCTCTGTTTTGGCAGGATATGTATGGGATATGAAAAATCCTTTTGTGAAGAACCATAATGTGGCACTGCAAAAATTAGCCCGTACCATCGATTTAGAGTTATTGGCCGATGAAGAAATATAGATTAAAATTTGATAGAATAAAGACATGGATAAATTAATAGTCGATCTAAAAGAGCAGATCGCTGTTCAGTTAAAATTAAAGAATATTAAACCCGAGGATATTGGCGATGACGAACCGCTATTTGGAGCGGGCTTGGGCCTCGATTCTTTAGATGTATTGGAGCTGATTGTATTATTAAAACAAAAATATAAACTTAGGGTCACTAATCCCGAAGATGGGTTAAAAGTATTCAAGTCAGTAAGAACAATGGCCGAATTTATAACTGCGAACGGGGTGCAAAATACTTAAAATGAATAATGCCGTTTTTGTAGTTGGGGTGGGGGTGATTTCGGGTATTGGCAACAATGTAACTGAGTGCCTGGATGCATTGGAGAAAGGCAAAGCGGGCATTAATAAAATTAACTATCTAAGAACTAATCACCGCGATTTATTACCTGCGGCAGAAGTTAAGTTAAGTAACAATGAGCTATCTGCAATTTGCGGGTTTTCGCCGACTACAAGCCGTACAGCTATGTTAAGTATGATAGCCGCGAAGGAAGCCTGGGATAATTCAGGTGTTAATAAACTTCCTGCGCTACGAACTGGTTTTGTTTCGGCATCAACAGCAGGTGGCATAGATAAGACTGAAGATTTCTTCACCCATTTTTTAGCCGATAAAACCAAAGGGAAACTTAGAGATATAATTAACCACGAATGTGGCAGCATTACAAATATGGTTGCCGAAAAATTAGGTATCAAAAGCCATATCAGTACCATCAGTACGGCGTGTTCATCCTCCGCTAATGCCATTATGTATGGCGCACGTTTAATAAAGCATAACATTCTTGATGCGGTAATTGCCGGCGGCACAGATGCCCTTACACGCTTTACTCTGAATGGTTTTAATACCCTTTTGGTACTTGACGAGCATTACTGTAAGCCATTTGATGAAAATCGTAACGGTCTTAATCTGGGCGAGGGCGCTGGATATGTGGTATTGGTATCAGAACATGTGGCATCATTGCTAAAACAGCGCCCTTATTGCGCCCTTAGCGGCTACTTTAATGCTAATGACGCCTATCATCAAACATCAACATCATTTGATGGCGACGGGCCGTATATGGCAATGGCAGGCGCGTTAATGATGAGTGGTTTGCAGCCGGGGGATATTGATTACATCAATCTCCACGGCACCGGAACTCAAAATAATGATAGCTCCGAAGGTGCCGCTATACAACGGCTATTTCATCCGCATTATCCAAAAATGAGCTCTACAAAGTCATTTACCGGGCATACCCTGGGTGCCAGTGCCGGGGTCGAGGCAGTATTTTCTGCATTAGCAATACAGCAGGGTATTGTTTACCCAAATCTACGTTTGGAGGAACCGATGGTAGCATTCCCTTTCGCCCCTGAAACTGCATTTTCAAAACAGCAGGACATTAAGCATGTGCTATCCAATTCTGTTGGTTTTGGCGGTAATTGTTCATCTCTTATCTTCTCAAAACTATAATTGATGAAAACGTATATCAGGTCAACTGTAACTATATCGCCGCAAAAAACATTTAATAACCCCGTGTTTTTAAATGAGCTTACTGAATATACTAGCAACCGTTTAACATGTATTGAACCAGATTATAGTGAGGCCATTGATCCAAAATTGATTCGAAGAATGAGCCGCATTATAAAAATGAGTGTGGCAAGTGCCTTAGCCTGTTTAAAAGATGCAGAAATAGCAAGTCCTGATGCAATAGTTACTGGTACAGCTTACGGTTGCCTGGAAGATACCGGCATTTTTTTAACGAATATGGTACAGGAGAACGAGGAACCTGTTACACCTGTTGCCTTTGTGCAGTCAACCCACAACACCATAGGCGCGCAGGTGGCTTTATTAATTAAATGTAACCGATATAATAATACGTTTGTAAGCAGCGGGGCATCCTTCGAAAACGCATTGCTGGACGCCATGATGCTGTTAGCCGAAAATAATACCACTAATGTATTGGTAGGCGGGATGGACGAAATAACCGACATGAGCCATATCGTGCTAAGCAGAATGGGTTTATATAAACGCCAACCGGTTTCAAACCTTAATTTGTTTAATACAAACTCAAAGGGAACTATAAACGGCGAAGGGGTTGCTTTCTTTTTGCTTGAAAATACTCCGTCTGAAAACGACCTTGCCTGTATTGATGGGGCTGCCACCTTTTACAAACCCGAAGATATAGAGGGAATTAAACAACATATCAGCGCGTTTTTAATAACCCAACATATAAATTACAATGATATTAATTTGTTGATAATCGGTAATAACGGGGATGCGAAAAATGATGAGATCTACGAGCGATTGCGGCAGTCGGTATTTAATGAAATCCCATCAATCAATTATAAACATCTTTGCGGTGAGTATCCTACTTCTACCGCTTTTGCTACGTGGTTGGGCGCAAATGTCATAAAAAATAATAATACTCCTGCCTCATTAAACAATAACTATTCACCAAAAACCCAAATAAATAAGGTGCTGATTTATAATCATTACCAAAATATTTATCATTCCTTAATTTTGATGTCATCATGCTAAATTTCAGGAGTATGAATATACTTTTTATTAGCCTCCTGCTGTTAAGCATGGTTGGCGAAATAACATACGGCGTACCGTTTTATGTATATATAATTTTGGCTGTGGTATATTCATTGTTGTTGTTTTATGGATGCTATTATGTAGGCTCAAACTTTTTTATCCCAGTTATATGTTCAGCAAAAACCGATAGAAAAGTAGTCGCGCTCAGTTTTGATGATGGACCAATTGCCGGTAATACACTCCAAATATTGCAAACCCTAAAAGATAACAATGCCGAAGCTGCTTTTTTTTGCATAGGCAGCCGTATAACCCAGAATAAAGCAATATTTAACCAAATTCACTACGAAGGGCACCTTATCGGTAATCATACTTTTTCTCATCATTTTTGGTTTGATATGTTCTCTGCTAAAAGAATGCTGGCCGATATGCGCATGATGGATAAGGCAATGAATAGCATAATAGGTAAAACACCTAAGTTATTTAGGCCGCCTTATGGAGTTACTAATCCAAACCTCAAAAAAGCGATTATTGAAGGCAACTATATTCCGGTTGGTTGGAGCATGCGATCAATGGATACCGTAATAAAGGATGAAAAGAAACTTTTTAATAAAGTTATTAGTAAAATAAAGCCCGGTGCTGTTTTTTTGTTTCATGATACCAGCAACACTACTGTAGCCATCCTACCAGCCCTAATAAAACACATCCACGAAAACGGATATGAGATAATAAGGCTCGATAAAATGTTAAATTTGCAAGCTTATGCGTAAAATAATTTTAGTACTCTCTATCTTACTCTCCGGGCTTACAGCTAAACCTCAACTTGCGGGATATACTCCTATTGCCGACCTGCCTAAATTTAAAGAGCAGTTCGCGGTGATCGCAAAAAAGACCGAAACCATAAAAAGCGATTTTACACAGGAGAAAAACCTGAGCATGCTTTCAGAAAAAATAGTGTCAAAAGGAAAATTCTGGTTTAAAAAAGACAATCTGCTCCGTATGGAATATACTAAGCCATACCAATACCTGATGATCCTGAACAAGGACAATATGTATATTAAGGATGGGCAAAAGGAAAACAAGGTTTCAACCAAGTCCAATAAACTATTCCAGCAGATCAATAAGATAACCATTGATTGTGTACAGGGAACTGTTTTTAATAATCCTGATTTTATAACCAAGGTATATGAAAATAAAAGCACTTATCTGGTCGAACTCTCTCCAATAGGCAAAGCACTAAAAGAGTTTTTTAAAAGCATTAATGTCATTATCGATAAAAGTGATTACGAGGTAACTACAATTGAAATGAACGAGAACTCGGGTGATAATACCATCATCCGTTTTACAAACAGAGAAATAAATACCATTATTCCCGATGCGATATTTGCTATTAAGTAGCTGCTTATTTATACTGGCAAGTTGCTCTTCAGTGTACAAAAATCTGCAGCCAGCTACGGGCGATATAAACTATATCCAAAAATTTAAACCGAATTTTAATAATGCGCTTTATAAAGCAGAAATTGATGTAGTAGGTCACCACTTAAGCGGTTTACTGTTGATAAAAACATTGCCCGATAGCACTGTGAGGATGGTGTTCTATAACGAGATGGGGTTTAAATTCTTCGATTTTGAGTTTAAACAAAACGGCGATTTCAATGCGTTATATGTTGTTAAGCAGATGGATAAAAAGCCGGTTATAAAAACGTTAAAAAAGGATTTTGAGTTGATATTATTGCTCCGTAAAGACACTCAAACATCGTATTTACGTAAGGATGGTAATAGTTTGTATTACATTTTTCCTAAGCAAAAAGGATCATTCTGTTATATTACCGATTTAGGCGGTAGCGAAATGAAAACTATGGAAATTTCGTCGCCTCATAAACCAATTGTACAGGCCATTATGAAAAACTATACCGATGGCATCCCCGACACAATTGGTATAACACACACAAATTTTAACTTTACCATAGGCCTGAAAAAAATAGAAAGATAATGCTGCAACAACACCTTTTTACTTTTACTGATTTGCAAACAGAGGGGGATATTGTAAAAACCAATATTAAACTTAATCCATTACATCCAATATTTAAGGGGCACTTCCCAGATAACCCGATTTTACCTGGAGTTTGTATGATGCAAATGGTAAAAGAGGTAGCAGAAGCATATATTAACAAAAAAATCAAATTGGTGTTGGGCCAGGATCTTAAATTTTTGTCGGTTATTAATCCCGAAGAAAATACAATAATCCAGATAGAATTAAAGATTAATATTGAGGGTGAAGAGATCAGGATAGGGGCACAATTACTGGATAACGCAAATGTTTTTTTTAAATTTAAGGGGACCTTTGAATTGTGCCCAATTGTTTTATAGTTATTTAGGGTGTTTTTTTGGTATCTATAGCGCTTTGATTTCAGTGATCAGTTTTTGCAATATGTCCTTTGCATCTCCGAAAAGCATACTGGTATTCGGTTGTGAAAATAGTTGATTTTGGATACCAGCGTATCCCGGTTTCATCGTACGTTTATTGACAATGACCATTTTTGAGAAGCTCACATCCAGAATCTTCATTCCATAAATAGGGCTTTTCGGGTCGTCCTCGGCAGCAGGGTTCACCACATCATTGGCGCCCAATATAAGGGCTATATCAGTCGTCGGAAATTCCGCATTAGATTGATCCATATCCAACAAGAGATCATATGACACATTCGCCTCGGCCAGCAAAACATTCATGTGCCCAGGCATCCTACCGGCTACCGGGTGAATGGCATATTTCACTTCCACACCCTTCTCCTGCAAAAGTTTCTCCAACTCATGACAGGTGTTCTGGGCTTGCGCAACAGCGAGGCCATATCCAGGAACGATCATGACCTTTTTGGCGTAGGCCATTGCTGTAGCTGCATCACTCAGGCTTATTTCTTTATGTGCTTCCTCTTTTCCGGAAACAACATTGCTGGCTGTTGCGCCAAATGATCCTGCCAGCACATTTAGGAGGGAACGATTCATTGCCTTACACATAATGATGGTTAGTATCATGCCGGCGGATCCCACCAATATACCACCGGTAAGCATGACCGGGTTATTATAAAGAAACCCACCGCAAGCGGTAGCTATGCCTGTACACGCATTAAGCAAGGAAATAACCACAGGCATATCGGCGCCACCGATTGGCAGTACGAACATGATACCGTAACTAACAGACAAAACCAAAAGTGTGTAGAAAATATAAGTTGCAGATACAGGCAGTCCGCCTCGAATTAAAAGCGCACCTAGTAAAAGCACTACCGTCAATAAGATCAGATTGAAGCTGCGCTGCCAGCTAAAAGCGTGATCTTTTACTTTACCGCTTAGTTTACCATAAGCGACCATGCTTCCTGAAAAAGAGACAGAGCCGATTACCAGACCAGCAATAATGATCAGAATGTGCAGCATCGGAGATGCAGGCACCAGGCGACTGAATTCAATGATGGAAATAAGCGCGGCGCACAAGCCGCCCATACCATTGAAAATACTTACCAGCTCGGGCATAGCTGTCATTTTTACTTTGCGGGCAGCCACAGTGCCGATGACGGCTCCTATAACCAGGGCGCCTGCAATCCATGCATAATTGTGCAAATGCATCCCATCGGATTGGTAGAGGATTAATGTCGCTATAATGGCAATTGCCATGCCGGCTGCTGAGACCTGGTTACCCCTCCGTGCCGTATCGGGATGCGCTAGCATTTTAAGCCCGATAATAAATGAGATAGAACCAATCAGGTAACAGACCGATAATATGTTCGCTGTTAAGTTATGCATCATTGGTGGTTTTTGAGGTAATTGGTTTTCGTGTCTTAAACATTTCCAACATCCTGTCGGTCACAACGAAACCGCCCACGACATTCAGGGTTCCTACGATAACAGCCAAGAAACCTAAAATAAGTGCCAGGTAATTGTCAGGTGCCGTTTCGCCGATAGCGATAATAGAGCCAATAATGATCACCCCGTGAATAGCGTTTGCGCCACTCATCAAAGGTGTATGTAATACCGAGGGTACCTTGGAGATCACTTCGATACCCAGGAAGATCGACAACATGACGACGTAAAACATCTCCAGGTTATTATGTGTAAAATCAAGCAATGTGTTCATGATGAATTAAGGTTATAGTTGATGATGAAATAGCTTTTTCTGCTGAGGTGACACAAGTTGCTTTGATAATTTCATCCTGAAGATTGATTGCCATATCACCTTTGTCATTGACCAGCAGGCTGAGGAAATTGGCGATATTTTTTCCGTAGAGTTTGCTGGCATCTGCGGGCAGTGTGGAAGCAAGGTTACTGTTCCCGATCACGGTCACACCTCCCGATTGTATAGTTGCGTTATCTTTTGTGACTTCGGTATTGCCTCCGGTGGCCGATGCGAGGTCAATAATCAGCGAGCCTGGCTTCATTGCCGCAATCATTTCCCGGGTCACCAGCACAGGTGCTTTTTTGCCACGGATCTGCGCGGTAGTGATCAGGATATCTGTTTTTTTGATATGTGCAGCGATCATATCTTTTTGTTTTTGCTGGAAAGCGTCAGTTTGTTCAACCGCATAGCCGCCTGCTTTGGAAACATCTGCAGCCCCTTCAACCTCGATAAACCTTCCTCCCAGGCTCATCACCTCCTCTTTCGCCGCAGGCCGGGTATCAAAAACTTCAACTACTGCGCCCAAACGTCGTGCAGTGGCAATAGCCTGTAAACCGGCGACACCCGCCCCGATGATCATCACCTTTGCCGGTGCTACGCTCCCGGCAGCTGTCATCATCATCGGGAAATAATGCGGATAGATGGATGCTGCCAGCACCACCGCTTTATAACCCGCGATATTCGCCTGTGAGCTCAATACATCCATGCTTTGCGCTCTGGTGATCCGTGGGAGCATATCCAGGCTTAATACCGTCAGGCCTTGGTGTGACCAATCGGCCATTAGCGGGCTATTGAATAAAGGCTGGTAAACGCCGATCAGTACCTTTCCATTCAGCGAAGATGGAATATCCTCGCTATTAATGCTGAGTATAATATCGGCAGCTGCCAGTATTTCGGCGCGTGATTTGACCACCGCGCCAATAGCGGCATATTCAGCATCGGAGCAAAAGGACCTTGCCCCGGCGCCGTTTTCTACCCACACGGTATTGCCACTTTTTATGAGTGCCGCTACTTCAACCGAAAGCATGGAAACCCTTGACTCAAAGGAAGGCTCCTTCAGTATACCTATTGTTATCATGATAATGTTTTAATAAACCTTAGTTTGTACTATTAGGGTTTGGCTATTTCCAGTACCATCCTGCCGCTTATGTCTCCTTTTTTCATATCGTCAAATACCGTATTGATGTCTTCCAGTTTGACAGGCTTAACCGTAGCTTTAACTTTCCCTTCCAGCGCAAAGGAAATGGCTTCTTCCATGTCCTTGCGTGTTCCAACAATGGAACCCCTTATAGTCGCGCCATTGATGACAGTGTCAAAAATGGACAGGTCGAATGTGCCGGCAGGCAAGCCGTTCAATGAAAGCACTCCCTTGCGCCGAAGCGTGCTTAATGCTTGGCTAAACGCGATCCGGGACGGTGCGGTGACCAGCGTGCCGTGCATACCTCCCGTTTCTTTTTTAAGGAATGCGCCCGGATCTTTTTCTTTAGCATTTACGGTAAGGTCCGCACCCAAATCTTTTGCCAGCTTCAGTTTGTCATCGGCGATATCGATAGCTGCAACATGTAGTCCCATGGCTTTCGCATATTGAACAGCAAGGTGCCCTAAACCACCAATGCCGGAAATAGCAACCCATTCTCCGGGTTTGGCTTCCGTTTGCTTCAATCCTTTGTAAACGGTGACACCGGCGCAAATGATCGGCGCCATTTCTGTGAAATTAATATTTGGAGGGAAATGTGCAACATACCTGGAGTCCGCAACTACGTATTCCGCAAAACCACCGTCAACGCTGTAACCACCATTCTGTTGCGCTTCGCAAAGCGTTTCCCAGCCTGTATAACAGTAATCGCAACAGCCGCAGGCACTAAATAACCAAGGCACCCCAACAATATCTCCTTCCTTGATATTTTGTACGCCGCGACCCAAAGCAACCACATAGCCAATGGCTTCGTGGCCAGGGATCAGGGGCATTTTCGGCTTGGCAGGCCAGTCTCCCTGGCAGGCATGTAAATCGGTATGGCAAACGCCGCATGCAATTACCTTAACTAGTATCTGATTTTCACCAGGTTCCCTAACTGGCATCTCTTCAATATGCAATGGCTCTCCAAACGCGTGGATCACCGCTGCTTTCATTTTTTTAGGTATCATAAGTTTTTATTTAAAATTAAAGTATCGTTGCATTAGCATGCTGTAAAGATGCCGCAATCCACTGATAGCATTGATGATGCATATCACTATACGGATTGATTGGCATCATCAATGAAACAATATTAATAGCATGATGAATAGTGAACTCTCGTCAGATATGGAAATATTGTAAAAATCCGGGCTTGCCAGACCATTAATTCAATGCTTTCATATTTAATTGAAAATCAACGTTAAGTTCATCTTTGGTTTTGATCATTCCGCCTAATTTTGTTGGGGGAACCAAGTTGAAATCAGAAAAATTGACGATCCTTTCCCCCTGTAAATGAATGATCTGCTGCGCATCCCCGCTTAGCCGATAGTTGACATCAAAACGCTTACTGATGCCTGCAATCTCGATATCCACAAGGCCAGTTATCCGCTCCGGCATAGCTGTTGCTACCGGAAGTCTGTTTAAAGATAGAAACCTGATGTAAAGCGCCGGGAATTGCTTTTCTTTCAATGTTTCCCGGAGTTGCCGGGTCATCGCCGAAATATGGCAGTCGAAACTACTGACTGACAGCCTGATCCTGCCTGTTAAAACAACCGATTGATCTTCTTTGTTAGCCGCGACGATCAAGGTGTCCTGCTGGTCATAGGCCGGTATCACACAGGAGAATTTGTTGATATTAGTACTACCGTTCACGCTCAGGCTGCTGTTCTGACTCACTACCCATCTTTTTATCCCCGCATTCTTTGCGTTATTTTCAATGGTAAAACCGGTAATGGTAAGTAACAGCAAGATGCTGAACAAGCTATTTCTATATTGCATGGCGTGAGGTTTTTAATCATGGGTTGACTTTGGCGAATACCAGCCCGGCGATAATGGCTTGCGCCAAGCCGTATAAAAACCAGCTTAAAACCATCACCAGGGTGATGTCCAGCGAACTGAAAGAGATCCACATAACGGGGAGCAGCGCAATGATCGAGTACACCAACCCAAACTCTACTCCCCGCATGATAAATGACCCCTTAAACAATACTTTAAACCTGTCCCAAAACCATGATAATGCCAAGCTGATAATGAACGCGTGCATATAAAACAGGATGTCCCTGCTGCCGTCCGAATTAAATAATGGATTGTTATATTCCACAAACAGGCGTGGGAAAAACCTGATACCCAAGTATAGGCCGCCATAGCTAATTGCAAATAATATGCATCCGGCTATAAGCCCCGTGGTTAATATCTTTTTCATTTTAATAAGTTAGCAACAGGTAACAAAATGATGGTTAAAATCCGATTGAAGCTTCCAGCACTGCACCATGGAAGTTACCGCCATTCAGAATATTAGCTGCCGGGTAACCTTCATAGTTTTGATTTACATATTCAGCTTTAGCCATTATGTTTTTGGTGATAAACCAACCTAATGAACCTGCTTCGCGGTTAATGGTAATATTTGATGTATAACCCTGCAATAAAGCGGTTACGGTATTATATCTAAAACCAACCCAAAAGTTTTCTTTACCCTGTGGGAACCTATAGATGAGATCCGCCGCATATTGGGTGGCCTTGCGTTCATTTACTTCTGTTATGGCTCGCCCTTTAGCATCTTCGGCTGTGCCAAAAAACTCCAGGCCTTTATATTTCAGGAATAAGTTACCCATAACGGTGTTTACTTCTTCACTAAAGCCGGGGTTTAGCCTACCTGAAAATGGGCTGTAGTCATTTTCGTCAGACAGTGTTGTGCCATTGGCTATATTTTGGTTCTCCATTACATTGAAGTAGTGAGAGCCTGTACGATCACCACCAAAAAGCGTACTGCTATTGGCGCTGTGCACGGTATAACCTGAACCGGTAATCCTTACCCTGAAATCTTTATTTACCTGTTTATCAAACCCTATTTTTCCATGGAATGCCGGATCAAATTGATTGGGTTGGTTAGTGGCGGAATCAATTTTAGTACCTGCAACTACTGTGGCATCCAGTTCGCCATTGGTTATACCACCCATTACAAAGAAGCCGGAATTGGTGTGGATATAGACCTCGGCGCCAATCTCGGTAGCAAACTCATCCATAATGTAGTTTTCTACAAAAGGATTGTAAATGGTATTACCACCGTCTGATCTCCTGAAATGCTGGTCGCCGTAATCCACATCAAACTGGCCTACTTTGATGGTAATATTTTTCATCAGCATGTTAACGATGTCGCTTTTCAGAAACAGCAGCTTATCAAACTGAATATAGCCGCCCTTTACCCAGGTATCTTCATGGTGCCTTGACGCGAGATACATGGTGATATTCATTCGGATACCATCTGCTAGCTGGGCATCAACATTAAGATTAGCCATTGGTAAATCAAAGCCATTGGTTAACTTTTCAAGGCTGTTAACATTCCCTGTAAATCCTGTTTTTGTTAATGGTGTGGCCGTATTAAAATTTCTTAATGCCTGAAAAGCCATTTCGAAATTACCACCAACTTTTACTTTTAAATCGGTAAATGGGACAGTATCAATTTTGGGGGTTTCGAATACATTAACACCCAATTGATTGTTGGGACGAAAGAATTGCATTTCCTGTGCCTTAAGGCTTACGGGTATTAATGCCGCAACTAATAATATATATAGAATTTTCATGATTACTTTTTATAAATGAGGTTAAACTGTATGTTAAGGTCGTTTGTAACTTTCATGGCGCCCAGCATAAATGTGGGTGGTTTAATACCGTAATCTGTTAACTGGATCTTCTTTGCTCCTGTACAGGTTATTGTATTATCCGCACCAATTGTTGCGGTTACTTCCATACTGATTGGCTGGGTAGCGTCTGCTATGGTTAACTCACCTTTGGTTTTAATCAGGTACTTATTCTTTCCTACCGAGGTAACAACTGCCGAGGTAAGTTTATAACTGATATCGGGATATTTGCTCGCGTTAACAGATTTGTAAGTTCTGTCGTCCATTGAAGCATGATCACTGTGGAGGCTTTTTACAGCCAGGCGAAAATTAAATGAGTGCAGGCCCTGCAGTTTATCGCCATCAACGTTAAAATCACCCTGACTTTGCATCGCGGTTGAGGTCATTACCCAATCGTGTACGTTTGAAGAGCCAAGTACCTTGATGTTTACATCTGGACTTTGCACCAATTTGTAGGTTGTTTGAGCCATTAATAAAGTTGGAACGGCTAAAAAAATGATCGACGCCAAGATAAACTTGGCTGTGATAATTGGATGAATTAATGTTTTCATGATATGTATTTGTTTAAGTCAAATGTATTGCTAACGGTAGGTGAGAAAAATGATGAGGGTTAGAGTGGAATATGATGTGCATCAACAATTGCAGACAAAAACGTGTGGGGAAACAAAAATGCCTGTCATAAAGACGAAGGCAGGTACCATACGCGATTATTACTTTTATTTTTCGGATGCGTGATAAAAAATTGCTTAAATGCGGATTTCTTTAGTGAAAGGTTACTAGCGGATTGGCGATTACGAGCCGGCGCATAATTCTTAAATAAAAAGAGCCGCTATTGGCGGCTCTTTTTATTTAGCTAGTTTATTTAATTTAATAAGCACTTTGCGGCGTGGTCAACCGGATGAGTTTAGCATTTACAAATTCGTATATGGCTGCCGGAGATTGCTCCCTGCCATAACCTGAATGTTTAGTGCCACCAAACGGTAATTCAGGAGCAATACCGGTCACGTGGTTAATGTATACCATGCCTGTGTAGATCTGCCTGGCCACATTTACAGCCCTATTGTTATTGGAGCTGAACACGCTGCCACCCAAACCAAAGTCAGTGGCATTTGCCAAGTCGATGGCAGCTTGCTCGTCCTTTACCTTGTAAAACATGAACACAGGGCCAAAAATCTCGTCCTGGTAGGCGGCGGTTCCAGGCTGGATATCGGTCAGGATAGTAGGTTCCATAAAGGCGCCCGGACGATCGATGCGGTGTCCGCCAGCTAATACTGTTGCGCCTTGTTCAACTGCTTTTTGAACCTGTTTGATCACGTCTTCTACCGCTTTTTCGCTGCTCAAAGGCGCCAGATCGGTTTGTTCATCCATCGGGTCACCTACTTTTAAAGCGGCGAATTTGGCTTTTACTTTTTCCAGAAAAAGATTGGCTATACCTTCTTCCACGATCACTCTTTTTGGCGATACGCAAACCTGCCCGGCATTCCAGATACGGCCACGCACAGCCGCTTCTGCAGCCTGTTCAGCATCTGCATCGTCCAATACAACAAAGGCATCACTGCCACCCAGCTCCAAAGTAGATTTTTTAATGTATTTTCCAGCTGCTGCGGCAATTGAAGAACCTGCAGGTTCACTCCCGGTTAGCGTTACCGCTTTAATCCTTTTATCGGCTACCAGGGAATCCATCTTACTGCCGGGAATAAATAAGTTCTGGTAAACGCCAATAGGGAAACCAGCTTCCAGGAAAATATCTTCCATGATCTGCGCGCATTGCGGTACATTGGATGCATGTTTGAGTAGCATGGTGTTACCTGCCATCAAATGGGGTGCCGCTGAACGGGTGATCTGGTAGAAAGGAAAATTCCAGGGTTGGATGCTGAGTATAACACCGATCGGTTCGTAACTCAGAAAGGCTGAACCCTGAGGGGTTTCCAGGGGCTGGTCGGCCAAAAATTTTTCACCGTTGTTTGCATAATAATCGAAAATGGCGGCGCAAAGCTCCACTTCTGCGCGGCTTTCTTTTACCAACTTTCCCATTTCCAGTGTAGCCAGGTCTTCAAGTTGGGTTATCCGGACGCGCATGAGGTGGGCTACCCGGCGCAGGAGTTGTGCCCGCTCCGCTTTAGGCGTTTTTCTCCACGTTTGAAAAGTGTCATCAGCAAGTGCGATCTTTGAATTGATCTGCTCATCCGTCATTACTTCAAAAGATTTGACAAGTTCATTATTAAAAGGATTTACCGATCTTATCGGTGACGTTTTAGTTACTGCTTCCATTTTATTAATTTTTAAAGGTTAATCAAAGGTAGGAACAGCCTTGCCGGCAGAAATGACACAAAGCAGTTATGTCAGTGAGCTTCCTCATTTTTTCTTAGGTTGTTCCCAATAAATTTGATGTAGTTATTAAAGAAATTATCATGAGCAAAGAACTAATGGAATTTTCGGATCGTATAGATGAATTATTCGATCAGGTTATCATTGAGGCTGACGATTTCTGGAAACAGCTGACACATCTGTTTATCTGAGCTGAAATTCTGGATGGCTAAAACTGTTAGTTATTAGGATAATTACCCTAATTTAAGTACAGAGTCATATCACATTTAAGCTATGATTATCCTTCAATTCATGCTAAGTCGACAGATTTAAGTTAATAGAATTAATAACTGGGTCTGCTTTTGTTTTACATTCTTTTCCCGCATTTCATTTTCTATTTTAATCGCTTTGGGGAACTGGAGATTATTTCCCAGGTGCAATGCAGGTCATTTTCATGTTTTTGCAACATTTTATAAAGAATACTACAACTATGCGGAACATACGGAGAAAGTTGGTAATTTTCGGTTAAGTAGTTAATATATATTTTCTGGGTATCCAATATGGCATGGTAGAGTAACTAGGTATAACTATGAGCAGCCAGAGATTGGTTTTCTTACTGGTACGTTTTCAGCAGAGGCGTAGGTTTTGTGGTACTCTTATTTTGTTGCCATAAGTCAAGGTTTTTTATTGTTTGGTCGGCAATTTCCCGCAACGCATTGTCGGTTTTTTCCTGTAACAGATCAGTTGAAATAGTTGAGATTTTAATCCCATAGATTACTGCTGCTTCCTGGTCAATAGCGTTCGTTTCAGAACAGCATGTTACGATGTATTTGATACCCAAACCAGCTAGTTTTTCAATAAATGATGCAGAAATGCCGTCATTGGTAAAAACAATAGCAGCTTCCTTTCCAGCTGCGTAATTTATCGTGTCATCGCTTAAGGGATTAGCTATGAGCGTAATATCATGCTTTTTTTGATTGGCCTTTGCTAAAAATTCCTTTTCAAATGGCTCTGTATTGTATGCTATCGCTTTCATTAGCTCTATATTATCCAACAAAAATACAGCTAATAGATGATGTGGTTATGAGCAGCGTCAGCAAGAAGAATGATGTGAGTCAGTTTTTCATTTTAGATAGGCGCGACAGATCAAGTATAGTAATGGCACTCCCTTTTTTCAATCAGGCCTTCATCTTTGAAATCAGATAATGTCCGGCTGACGGTTTCGGTAGCCATGCCGGCCATTGCTGGCAGATCCTAGCGTGTTATTTTGAAACTTTCATTTTCATTAGCTTGCCGGCGTGCTAAACGCACCATGGCTTCCGCCATTCTTTTTCTGACAGAATGATAGGCTAATTGAATCAACTGTTCTCCTTTTTCCCTGATATCAAATAGCATTTGTAATAAGTTAATTATGCAGTTCTTGAGGAGGCTCTGGTTCAGGTTAACACTACTGCTAATACCAACCAATTCTTCCAAGTGCGCGGCATATGCTTTCAATTGCTCTTCCGCTTGCTTTTCTCTTGACAAATCATGGATAAAACCCGCATAAATTTTCCTGTCGGCGAAAGGGACCTCACTAACGTCTAAACGGAAAGGAAATATAGTACTATTGGTTCTGAGGCCGGCCACCTCACGCCCTGTGCCGACGATATGGCGCACACCGGTCGGCTGATAGCGATGAATATATTCATCATGTTGCTGTCTGTCTGGTGGCGACATTAACACGGATATATTCTTTCCAATGATCGCTTCCGGAGTACATAAAAAATCTTTTTTTTATGATTTAAAAGGTTGGATCATGGCTGAATAGACAGGTTTTGTATCATATATTTTAATGACCGGCGTCATTCTTTAGTTATCTTTTATTAAGAAGTTTTGTTCCCATACACATGTTCTGA
Source organism: Mucilaginibacter tundrae (assembly GCF_013408825.1). Taxonomy (GTDB): domain Bacteria; phylum Bacteroidota; class Bacteroidia; order Sphingobacteriales; family Sphingobacteriaceae; genus Mucilaginibacter. Next base: position 157,295 of record NZ_JACCBZ010000001.1, on the reverse strand, counting down.
GTCAGATGAGACATTGGTATTTAATTATTAATGATTTACTATGATTAAAAAAGTTTATATCACCGGCACGGAAGCGCACAGCGGCAAATCGGTTATTACTATTGGCTTGGTTAACATGCTTTTGGGTAAAGCTCAAAAAGTGGTTTTTTTTAAACCCATCAGTAGCCACAATGGATTGGAAAAGACAGACTACCATATAGAGACTATCTTAAATTACTTTGATCTGCCTGTTAAGTATGAAGATGCTTATGCCTGTACTTGGGAAAAGGCTGTATGTCAATGGGAAACTGAGAAGCAAGGTGAACTGCTGGATACGATTATACAGAAGTTTAGGCGTCTCGAAGAAAAATATGACTTTACAGTAGTAGAAGGGACGGATTATCCGGACGAAGGTTGTGCATTTGAATTTGAAATGAATTTACAGATTGCAAAAAACCTGCGTGCACCGGTTATCATTGTTACCTCAGGCGAAGATAAAACCGCTACACAAGTGGCAAACGCAGTATCTGCAGCCATATATAGTTTTAAAGCAAGAGAGGTGCAGGTACTGGCTGTAATCGCCAATAAAATAATGCCTGAAAATGTAAGGGCCGTGGAAGACCTGCTAAGTGTACAATTGTCGCCCGGAATATTGCTGAGTGTTATCCCGGAAGATATCAACCTGCGGAGTCCAACCATGAATGAAATCCTTGAAAAAATCAACGGTAAGATATTGTTTGGAAAGGATCAGCTTGCCAACCATGCGGATAACTTTCTGATCGGCGCTATGCAAGTGCCCGATTTTTTACATTATCTTAAAAAAAATGTACTCATCATTACACCCGGCGACCGTGGTGATATCATCATCAGCGCTTTACAGGCTAACTTATCCGCCAATTACCCCAAAGTTGCCGGCATTATTCTCACCACCGGCTATCAACCAGAGGAATCAGTTCTGAAATTGATCAATGGCCTTGAAAACGTTGTCCCTGTCATTTCAGTCGAATCTGAAACATTTCCCACTAGTGTCAAAGTGGCAGCCATCCGGTCAAAGATCAATGCAGACAATACGCAAAAGATACAACTGGCTATTGACACCTTTACTAAATTTGTTAATGTTCGTGAATTACAAAAGCTGATTATTTCCAGTAAACCATCAGGGATCACCCCCCGTATCTTTCAATGCCAATTGATCGAATGGGCCAGAAGATCTAAAAAAAGTATTGTATTACCCGAAGGTACGGATGAAAGGATACTGAAAGCAGCGGCTAAACTGGTCGCCCAGGAACTCGTCGATATAATTCTTTTTGGTCATGAAAACGAAATCCGTGCGATAGTAAAACAATTGGACATTGATCTGGACCTGAATAAGGTGCATATCGTGCATCCGGCAAGTGATCCGAATTTTAATGATTTCACTGATACGCTTTATGAATTGCGTAAGAATAAAAATATGACCCGGGAAATCGCCCACGACCTGATGATGGATTCCTCTTATTTTGGGACAATGATGGTATATAAGGGATATGCAGACGGGATGGTATCGGGTGCAGTGAACACCACACAGCATACCATAAAGCCCGCTTTGCAATTTATTAAGACTAAACCCGGCGTATCGCTGGTATCATCTATATTTTTTATGTGCCTGCCCGGCAGGGTATGTATTTTTGGCGATTGCGCGGTAAACCCCAACCCAACTGCAGAAGAGCTGGCGGAGATCGCTATATCTTCCGCTGAAAGCAGCAAGCGCTTTGGGATAGAACCGAAAGTGGCGATGCTCTCGTATTCTTCCGGCACATCTGGTATAGGTGAGGATGTAGCAAAGGTACGTCGGGCTACGGAGATAGTGAGAATAAAATTCCCTGATTTAAAGATAGAAGGGCCTATTCAATATGATGCAGCGGTTGATCCTGCTATCGGTAAAAATAAATTACCCGGATCTGAAGTTGCCGGCCAGGCCAGTGTACTAATTTTTCCCGACCTGAATTCTGGGAACAATATTTATAAAGCAATCCAGCGGGAAACCGGGGCTTTGGCTATAGGACCTATTTTGCAGGGACTGAGAAAACCTGTAAATGACCTTAGTCGGGGCTGTACCGTGGATGATGTTTTTAACACCGTGATTATTAACGCTATACAATGCCAGGATATCCAGTGATAAATAAACGATCCCTCATCTTTCTTAACTGACGGCGGGCAAACGGGCCAATTCCTCTACATCCGTTGCAAAGCAATTAATCCCTATGAAGGTCATTAAATATTATTTCTTCGATAGAGGTTTTTGATTAAGCTTTTCGTTGTTTCACTATTATACGATTTAATGATCTTTCTCACTTTTTATCGCTGATCTCATCATTTTCTCCGCCTGCCGGTCACCTTACTTTTGTTCAAATTCCGGTTAAATACAATTACATAAAAATAATACAAATGGCCAACCGATCTAAAACTTATATCTTAAGTATCAACTGTGGCTCTTCCAGTCTTAAGTTCAGCCTCTATGATTTGATTTCTACTGATCTGGAATTGACCTGTAATATCAGCCGTATGGGAGAGGAAAAAGCCAGCCTGGAAATAAAGGACATTTCGGGTCAGGTATTGGATAGCTGGTTTAAACATTATGAGAACTTCAATGCCGGGGTTACAGATGTTATTGATTGGCTAAAAAGGAAAGGACACCAATATCCTATTGATGCCATTGGGCACCGCCTTGTACAAGGCGGCCCGGAACACCGCAGACCGGAAATGATAACAGACCAATTACTAGCTAATCTGCAACAGTACATTTATCTCGCCCCTAACCATCTTCCTGATGAAATCAGTACCATACAAGCGTTTCAATCGGCTTACCCTGAAGTTCAGCAAGTCGCTTGTTTTGATACTTCCTTTCACCGCCATATGCCGTCTTACGCCAGGGATTATCCCCTGCCATTAAAATATAAGGAAAAAGGCTTGTTCAGGTATGGCTTTCACGGCCTCTCGTATGAGTACATTATGCAGGAACTATCTGCTCAGCACTCATCTGTAACCAAGAAAAAAATTATCATTGCCCATTTAGGCAACGGCGCCAGCATGGTAGCTGTTAAAAACGGAGTCAGTGTCGATACAACAATGGGCGTTAGCCCGATAGGTGGTTTGATTATGGGCACCCGATCCGGAGATCTTGACCCTGGCGTGTTATTGTTCCTGTTGAATCAATATAATATGACCGCGGTTGAACTGGAAGACCTATTGAGTAAGCACTCCGGGCTGAAGGCGATTGCCGGTGTGAGCGATGTACAAGAGTTGCTGAATATGGAGCCTGAAAGTGCTGAAGCTAAAGAAGCGCTCACCGCGTTTTGTTACAGTGCCAAAAAATATATCGGTTCGCTCGCCGCAGCCATGGAAGGGCTGGATATGCTCGTGTTTACGGGTGGTATCGGTGAAAATTCAGCAATTATCCGCGAGCGTATTTGCCTGGGGCTGGGCTATATGGGAATCGATTTGGATAAAAAAGCCAATTTAAAAAACGAATTAATCATTTCTAAAGATATAAGCCGTATAACTGTCAAGGTCATTAAAACTAATGAGGAATTAATGATGGCAAGACTGGTTCGCACGGTATTAAACGCTATTAAACATTAATATTATGGAAACAGCATTGATTACAACTGAGACCGAAACTTTATCGTCCGAATTACTTGAAAAAATGGACGCTTACTGGCGTGCAGCAAACTATCTATCGGTAGGACAGCTTTATTTACGGGATAACCCTTTACTAAAAGAACCTTTAAAGCTGGAGCATGTCAAAAACATGCTGCTCGGTCACTGGGGAACCACGCCGGGGCAAAACTTTATTTATACCCATTTAAACAGAGTTATTAATAAGTATGAGCTTGATATGATCTACGTTTCCGGCCCCGGGCATGGCGGGCCGGCAGTGGTGGGCAGCACTTACCTGGAAGGTACTTATACGGAAGTTTATCCTAATATTACACAGGACGATGATGGACTCAGAAAACTGTTCACCCAGTTCTCTTATCCGGGCGGTATTTCGAGTCACGCTTCACCACAGACACCCGGCTCCATTCATGAAGGCGGCGAACTGGGTTACTCTTTGAGCCACTCATTCGGCGCGGTACTGGATAACCCCGATCTGATCGTAGCCTGTGTAGTGGGTGATGGCGAAGCGGAAACCGGTCCATTAGCCACAGCCTGGCACTCCAATAAGTTTTTAAACCCACTTACCGATGGAACGGTATTACCTATCCTGCACCTTAATGGTTATAAAATTTCTAATCCTACCGTTTTAGCACGAATCAGCCACGAAGAGTTGGAGCAGTTGTTTCGTGGTTACGGCTGGAACCCTATTTTCGTAGAGGGTGATGACCCAGGGCAAATGCACCAGGACATGGCCGCAGCGCTGGATTATGCGGTTGACAGGATCAAACAAGTGAAGTATGATGCCGAACATTCTTGCGGAATCCGCCCCCGCTGGCCGATGATTATTTTGCGGTCACCCAAAGGTTGGACCGGGCCTAAAGAAGTTGACGGCTACAAGATCGAAGGCAATTTCAGATCGCACCAGATACCGCTTGCTGTTTCCGCAGCTACACCGCCAGAACATTTGCAATTGCTGGAAAACTGGATGAAAAGCTACAAGCCAGAAGAGCTTTTTGATGAAAAAGGGAAATTAAAGGCAGAGCTGGCTGAGCTGGCGCCCAAAGGAGAACGCCGCATGGGCGCCAATCTCCATGCCAACGGCGGGCAGTTATTACGTGATCTGCGTATGCCGGATTTTCGGACTTATGCAACTGTTGTTCCTTTCCGAGGTGCCGGTGGTGAAGGTGACACTTATGTATGCGGTCGCTTCCTGCGGGATGTTATCAGGGAAAACCAAGAGAAGCGCAACTTTAGACTTTTCGGGCCTGATGAAACAGTATCAAACCGGCTGGATCTGGTATTTGAAGCGACCAACCGGCAATGGAACGCCCCTGTCGATCCGCACGATGAATTTCTTTCTACTGACGGTAGTGTTATGGAGATGTTGAGCGAACACCAATGTGAGGGCTGGCTGGAAGGATATCTATTGACTGGCAGGCATGGCTTGTTTAACTGTTACGAGGCTTTTATTCATATTATCGATTCCATGTTCAACCAGCATGCCAAATGGTTAAAGGCAAGTAAGGAACTCCCCTGGAGGCGCAATATCGCTTCTTTAAATATTTTACTCACTTCCACCGTTTGGCGCCAGGATCACAATGGGTTTACGCACCAGGATCCAGGCTTTATCGACCACGTAGTAAATAAAAAAGCAACAATTGTACGGGTTTATCTACCCCCTGACGCCAATTGCCTTTTATCAGTTACTGACCATTGCCTGCGCAGTTATCATTACGTTAATGTAATTGTTGCAGGGAAACACCCTGCACCGCAATGGCTGAGCATGGATGAAGCAGTAGATCACTGCACCCGAGGAATAGGTATTTGGGACTGGGCCAGCAATGATCAGGATTGCGAACCTGATGTGGTTATGGCCTGTAGCGGAGATGTACCCACGCTGGAAACACTCGCCGCGGTAACCATATTGCGGGAGCATTTACCGGAACTGAAGATCAGGGTCGTTAACGTGGTCGACCTGTTTAAACTGGAAAAAAACACAGAGCATACCCATGGCCTTTGCGACAACGATTTCGATGAATTGTTTACAACCGACAAACCGGTGATCTTCGCATTCCATGGATATCCATGGCTGGTACACCGCCTGACCTATAACCGTACCAACAACAAGAACATGCATGTAAGAGGCTACAAGGAAGAGGGTACTATCACGACTTCTTTTGATATGACCGTATTAAATGAAATGGACAGGTTCCATCTAGTGATGGATGTGATCGGCCGCTTGGCTCAAACCGGCAGCAAAGGGGTTTATCTTAAACAACAGCTGATGGATAAACTGACCGAACACAAGCAATATATCAAAGCCAATGGCAAGGATATGCCTGAAATACTGAACTGGAAATGGGAAAGTAAACTAAAGGATTAAGACAGATCAGCTAACGTAATAAATATGACCACCAGACAGGATTGACTATACGCAGAATGAAAAATACAATACTAGGGTGGCTTATTACTCTATGGAATTAGCCGTTGACCGAGCGCTAAAATATATAGCGGCGGATTGGGATTTTTATCAGGTTCGCATATGCTTTGCGTCGATGAGTTAAAGCAAAACTTGTTGTGTATCGGCATACTATGAAAATATGGTTATTATGACCAGGTATACCATACATCGGGCTAAGAAAATAAAGTCTAATATTTTGACTTTAAAATAAGGCGATTCATTATTTGGATCGCCTTATTTTATGTTAGATCGCGATGTGGTTTAATATATTTTCTGATTGCATCAATTCACTGAACCATTTATTTAAAAAATCAGGCGTTTGATTTGGCAATTCGTTTACCAGTTCCTTATAATAGTTTATTCCCTGTTGCAATTGAGTTTTGAAATTGTTTAGGCTTTTTCGTTTTTTATCACTCAAATCCTTCAGGTGTTTTTGCATGTCGGTTTTCAGGTAATCAATATATAAATTGAGCTCTTTTATAAAAATATGGGGCCGGTTAACCTTATCTAAAAGATCAACTGCCCCATAAATATGTTTAACCATCTCCTCTAATGAGTATGTCCTTTTAAAGTAAGCCAGGTTTGGGCCGGGGCATATTGATACCGCTTTGTTTTCTTTTGGTTTAATAATATCCAGTTTAAGATATACGGCAGAGCATAGCCCTTCACACAAGCATATTTTTTCGGTAGCGGAGTCAAATTTCGCTTTATATTCATCCTCAGGCAATTGTTGAGCTTTCAGTTGCTTTATCTTCAGGTTTTGGTATTCTCTTGATGCTGTACATATTGGCACATCAGTAAACTCTGTATTAGTACATAAGTATTTCTTTGTACAAGGGCTTCCCGGTCTGCCTTTGGCCATGCGCTCAATGCGTTGGGTATTTATTGAACTGCTTTTGAAATTGTTGAACAAAATACCCAATGGCGAAGCATCGCTTATATAAAAATCGTCCTCTTCTGCACCGGTAAGCTGTTTAAGCGTGGCCTCGTCGACATTAGTTGCCTCAGGCACTAATAAAAATGGGCTTCCCCATCCAGTCGCGTCTAAGTTGTAATGGTCAAGAAAAAATTTATTCTCTTCTGCAGTACCTATTCCACCTTGCGCGCTTATCCTTTGCGATGGTTTTTTCTCAATTGATATCCCTTTGGTCAGTAACGCTAACTGGTAAGGGCCAAATAATTCATTATACATCTCTTCCCGCCGGGTTTTAAATTCTTCCAGTATCGGGCCTAATAAATAACCTTCGGTGGCAAAAGCATGGCCGCCGCAATTTAAACCTGATTCAACGCGAAACTCCGATACCCACAGGCCCTTTTTTGCCAAAAATTTTGCCTGTATAAATGCGGAGCGAAAGTCACTTACTTTTAATACAATCTTTTTCTTTAAATCGCCTGCTTTATCGGGATAAAAATCAGTGAAGGTTTCTATGTAGCTATATAACCTTGGGTTCATCCCGGCAGATAATATTACCGACGATTGTAGGTTACTATTTGCAAAGCCCCGAAATGCAGCCAGGGCATCAGTATTCTCTTCTCCCGTTGATGATCCATCAGCTGCATAGTTCAGCTTGTCAACTTTAGCCATAATGTTAACATCAATAACACCGGCGGTCATCTTTTCTCGTAATATAGTTTGAAAAATACTTTTGCGTACATTCTCAGGGTATTCCATCATCAAATCATAACCTTGTCCTAATTGCGAGTCTTCGGGCAATAATTCAAAATAGCGACAGATTTCGCTGCCAATTTCAAAGGGCTCATTTTTCAATTTTGTGAACTGATTATACACCAATTCATCTATCAGGTTCAAATACCCGGTTATTCGCTTTGCCCGGTAATCGTCCACCGATTTGTTTATTGGTTTAAAATCGATATTGTTTTTTCTGGAATGATATTCCCGCATCCGTTCTATCAATTCATCATCCACTATTGAAACAACTGATGATATGCCATAGCGGGCAACTTTTAACGGTGTATCGATGGAGTAGCCTAAGCCTAAAACAGGTATATGAAATGTGTGAGCCATAATTAAATGTTAAGTATGCCAAAACTACTTTCGTGGAACCATACAAAAATTGACGAAGATCACCTTTTCGCAAGTAATTTATCATTCTTTAACTGCCCATAAGGCAGCAGCTTTGGAATGTTAAAATATCCAGGATGAACCAAACTGCAAGTATTGAAAAAACAACATGCTACCATTGCGGAGATGACTGCTTAACTCCGGCCTATTTTGTGGAAGAAAAGCAATTCTGTTGTTTTGGTTGTAAAAGCGTTTTCGAGGTTTTGTCGGAAAGTAAACTGTGTAATTATTATTCGTACAATGATCATCCAGGCGTTAGCAGGGCGCATGTAGACAAGCGATTCGATTACCTAAATCAGCCGGACATCATAAATGAATTAATAGATTATAAGGATGATAACATCACTATAGTCACATTTTACATACCACAAATCCATTGCAGCTCATGCTTGTGGCTCTTGGAAAAACTTAATAAAATGAACCCGGCCATACATTACGGTAAGGTCGATTTTTTAAAAAAACAATTAAATGTAAGGTACAATCACCATCAACTCAATTTACAGCAATTGGTTGAACTGTTATACAACATAGGTTACGAACCTGTTATTAGCTTACAGGATATTATTAAAAAGCAAAATTCACCGGCCAAGGATAACCTGGTGCAAAAAATCGCAGTTGCTGGATTTTGTTTTGGAAATGTGATGCTATTAAGTTTTCCTGAATACTTTGGTATCTCAGTTTACGAACAAACTTTTAAACATTTCTTCGGATGGGTTAATTTATTGTTTGCATTGCCTGTAGTATTTTACAGCGGATGGGGCTACTTCATTTCGGCGTGGCAAAATCTGCGCATTAAAGTATTGAATATTGATTTTCCGCTGGCTTTAGGGGTCGCGGTGTTATTTATACGCTCTGTTGTTGATGTTGCCATAAATAATGATCCCGGTTTTACTGATACACTTTGCGGTTTGGTTTTCTTTCTGCTGATAGGCAAATATGTGCAAAAGAAAACCTACTACCATATTTCGTTTGAGCGCGATTACAGGTCGTTTTTCCCCGTAGCAGTAAACATAATAATTAATGATATTGAAAAGCCGGTGCCTTTAGCTCATCTACAAACAGGTCAGCGTATCATTATCAGGCACAACGAGATTATACCGGCCGATGCCATTTTATTAAAAGGCCGTGCGATGATAGATTTTAGTTTTGTAACCGGCGAATCTATTGCCATTAGTAAAACCCTCGGTGAAATAATTTATGCAGGAGGCCGACAAACCGGTGAGGCAATTGAACTTGAGGTGGTAAAGTCCGTATCTCAAAGTTATTTAACCCAACTATGGAATAACGAAGCTTTTACGAGAAAGAAAGACGGCGATAACCAAACATTTAATGAAAAAATAAGCAAGTATTTTACCATCGTACTGTTGGTAATCGCTTTTGGCTCGCTGCTGTTGTGGCTGCCTTTTAATGCAAGCAAAGGTTTGGCGGCATTTACCGCGGTACTAATAGTTGCCTGCCCTTGCGCGTTGGCACTTAGCACCCCATTTACAATGGCGGCTGCGCTAAGTATTTTCGATAAAAATCTGTTTTATTTAAAAAGTGCCAGGGTTGTGGAGCAAATGGCCGGTATAGATACCATCGTAATGGATAAAACCGGCACTATCACCAATGGCGATTCAAATGGTGTTGAGCTAAATGGTGATCTAACCACGCTTGAAAAGCTATTGATCTACAGTACTTGTATTAATTCTATACATCCTTTATCTAGAATGATATGTAATTATTTGGGTAAAAACTATAGGCTGCCTGTTAGTCATTATACTGAGTTTGCCGGTAAAGGCATTGTAGCTACAATATCGGACCATCAACTAAAAATCGGGAGTGGGGATCTGGTTTTCGGTTACTTTAAAGAAACGCCTGGCATTACAGCCATACATATTTTAATTGATGGCCATTATCTCGGATACTTCTCAATTAAACATAATTATCGTGACGGTATGGATCAAATAACAAAATTAAATTCAAGTTATGATTTGCTACTTCTTTCCGGAGATCAGGATCACGAAAGAGACGGTCTCCTGCGATTTTTCAGGCATCCTGAAAATATGCATTTCAATCAATCGCCCCAGGGAAAATTGGATGTTATCCGGTCAATGCAGGAAAAAGGGCATAAAGTGATGATGATAGGCGATGGCCTTAACGATTCGGGCGCACTAAAACAAAGTGACCTTGGCATAGCCGTAACTGACAATGTAAACAACTTTTCACCAGGCAGCGATGCCATAATAGATGGAAGATCATTTGAAAAATTACCATCGTTCCTGCTATTCTCCAAAGACGCGGTAAATATTATTCACGTTTCATTTATCATTTCCCTGATCTATAATCTTATTGGATTAAGCTATGCGGTAACCGGCAGGCTATCACCATTAATAGCCGCGGTTTTAATGCCTTTAAGTACGGTTACTATTATTTCATTCACAACGCTGGCAACACATTTGGCTGCAAAAAAACGACATCTATTATGAGCATAATTTATTTCCTGATAGGCTGTAGTGTACTGCTTGCGCTTATTTTCCTGGGAGCTTTCTTTTGGGCTCAAAAAAGCGGTCAAAATGATGATCTATACACACCATCTATACGCATTCTTTTGGATGATAATGACAATGTACCCTCGGATATAATGAATGATATGATAACGAAACAGGAAGAAAAAAGTGACTGATATCATCTTCCTGATTAACAGTCGTCATTCTCTGTCAAACCCTACTACAATAATTTTACACCCATAACAATCACTTTATGCAGCCTGAAAATTTTTACTATGACAACAAGATCGTCCGGAATTTCGGTATAGCAACCGTAATCTGGGGTATAGCCGGCATGAGCATTGGCCTTCTTCTCGCTATTCAGCTATTTCACCCTGCCGCCAATATGACCCAATATGGTACATTCGGCAGGATAAGGCCATTGCATACCAATGCGGTGATTTTTGCCTTTGTTGGTAACGCTATTTTTATGGGGGTATACTACTCTTTGCAGCGTTTACTCAAAGCCCGTATGTTTAGCGATACCCTAAGTGCTATACATTTTTGGGGCTGGCAACTAATTATTATAAGCGCTTTAATTACTTTACCATTGGGCATAACTACCTCTCATGAATATGCTGAACTGGAGTGGCCCATTGATATTGCGATAACCATTATTTGGGTGGTTTTCGGCATCAACATGTTCGGCACAATTATCAAACGACGAGAGCGGCACTTGTATGTTGCCATTTGGTTTTACATAGCCACATTTGTTACTATCGCGGTATTACACATCGTAAACTCAGCCGAAATACCTGTTACTTTTTGGAAAAGCTACATGATATACGCCGGTGTACAGGATGCGCTGGTACAATGGTGGTATGGGCATAACGCGGTAGCGTTTTTCTTGACGACCCCTTATTTGGGGATGATGTACTATTTCCTGCCTAAAATGGCTAATCGCCCTATTTATTCTTATAAATTAAGTATTCTGCACTTTTGGGCGCTCATATTTATTTACATCTGGGCCGGGCCTCACCATTTGTTATATTCAACATTACCAGGCTGGGCACAATCATTAGGTGTAGCATTTTCAATTATGCTGATAGCGCCAAGTTGGGGTGGTATGATAAATGGCCTGTTAACATTACGTGGTGCATGGGATAAGGTTCGCGATGATGTTGTACTTAAATTTATGGTGGTTGGTTTAACTGCCTACGGTATGGCAACTTTTGAAGGGCCAATGCTATCCTTAAAGCAAATAAATGCCGTAGCGCATTTTACCGATTGGATCATCGCACACGTGCATGTTGGCGCATTGGGATGGAACGGTTTTTTAACATTCGCTATCCTATATTGGCTGATACCACGCATTTATAAGACAGAGCTTTACTCAAAAAAACTCGCGTCTTTCCATTTTTGGATCGGTACACTAGGCATACTTTTTTATGTGATCCCGCTTTACTGGGCAGGTTTTACACAAGGATTGATGCTTAAGGAATTTACACCTGAAGGTATATTAAAATATAGCTTCCTGGAAACCGTACTTCGTATTATCCCGATGTGGGTAACCCGGTCATTGGGTGGGGGAATGTACTTGTTTGGCGTAATAGTAATGGCGTACAATTTAACCCGTACGGCTTTACAAGGTAAACTATTAGCTAATGAGCCCGCACAGGCAATGCCTTTGGCGCCGGTGAATACAATACCAAAAGAAAATAGCTGGCACCGCCGGCTTGAACGCCGCCCAATACAGTTTATGATCGCTGCCTTATTAGTTATTTTGATAGGCTCGTTTGTGGAGTTAATGCCCACTTTAACAATAGCATCAAACATCCCAACTATTGCCAGCGTAAAGCCTTATACTCCGTTGGAACTCCAGGGGCGCGATATATACATTAGAGAAGGCTGCATGGGCTGTCACTCACAAACCGTTCGTCCGTTCAGGTCTGAAACTGAGCGTTATGGTGAGTATAGTAAAGCCGGAGAATTTGTTTATGACCACCCGTTCTTGTGGGGGTCCGAAAGAAAAGGGCCTGATTTGGCGAGAATAGGCGGTAAATACCCCAACGCATGGCACTATAATCACCTGATGGATCCGCGTTTAATGTCGTCGGGAAGTATAATGCCTGATTATGATTGGTTGATCACACAAGACCTGGATACTACCACAACGATCGCTAAAATAAACGCGATGCGTAAAATTGGGGTTCCTTACCGTGTTGGATATGAATATAAGGCTAATCATGATCTGGACATACAAGCAAAAGGAATTGCCGCCGATCTTTCAGCAAACCATATAAAAGTGTCAAGCAGAAAAGAGATCATTGCTATTACAGCTTATTTGCAAAGATTAGGTCAGGATATTAAAGCAGATAAAACACCCATTAAATAATACAACCATGTTTGATCAATTTGTAAAAGACGTTTCAGGAGAGCAAATATATTTGATCTTCTCGCTTTGGATATTCCTGGTGTTCTTTATAGTAGTATCCTTCCTGCTTTATATCACCAAAAAACAGCATGTGGATCGCATGAGCGATCTACCTTTAGATGATGGAACCACTGATTCAAATCAACCTTTAATATCATGAAATATTTACGTGCCATATTACTTTTAGGCCTATGCACCATCTGCCAACCGGTGCTTGCTGATGATCATAGCATGATACCTTCTAACATAGAAAACTATATCGGGTACGGAGCAATTATGCTAATGCTGATCATGTTTGTTATAGCGATGCTTGTGATTTTACGCGCCGTGAAAGTTTTGACCAAAGTCATCTTAAAAAATGAAGGTTATACCAACGAACAGATAGCAACCGAACTTAACCCGGTTAGGATTAAAGAAAGAAAACCTAAAGGTGAGGTTTGGCAAAAACTACTTTCTTTAAGGCCTTTAACCGAAGAAAAGGAGATACTAATTGAGCATGCTTATGATGGCATACAAGAGCTGGATAACCCAATACCTGCATGGTTCATGTATTTGTTTTATGGTACTATCGTCTTCGCTATTTGCTATTTGCTGAATTACCAGGTTTTTCATATCGGCCAAAACCAGTATGAAGAATATAAAACTGAAATGGTAGAGGCAGATATCGCGCATAAATTATATTTAAGCAAAGCCGCCAACCAGGTTGATGAAAATACAGTAAAATTAACGCATGATCCGGCGGTTATCGCATCAGGTCAGGCCATCTTTAAAACAAATTGTGTGCCTTGCCATGGAGATCATGCGCAGGGTGTTGTCGGCCCGAATTTAACCGATGATTATTGGTTACATGGCGGCAAGATCAATGATTTATTTAAAACTGTTAAATATGGTGTTTTAACCAAGGGTATGCCAACCTGGGAGAAAGTTTTATCTCCCAAACAAATATCTGAAGTAGTTAACTACGTCAAATCTTTACACGGAACTAATCCGCCAAATGCAAAGGCACCGCAAGGGGTGCTGGAGCCTGAAGACAACAAAAAAACGGCCTCTCTTTAACTACTTACATGAACGGATTATTGGCGGCTCGAGATAATGGAGAACGGAAATGGATGTATCCTTTAATTCGGAAAGGGACGTATTATAAATGGCGCAGCCTGCTGAGCTATGTATACCTTGTATTGTTTTTTTGTGGCCCATTCATAAAAATAAAGGGTCAGCCGCTACTACTTTTAAATGTAATTGACAGGCACTTTGTAATATTAGGACAGGTATTTTGGCCGCAGGACATCTACCTTTTTATGCTCGCTTCGCTTGTTCTTATAGTGTGCATAGTTTTATTTACCGTAGCGTTTGGCCGTATATTTTGCGGATGGATTTGCCCCCAAACCATTTTTATGGAAATGGTTTTTCGGAAGATAGAGGTTTGGATAGAAGGGGATGGTAATAAACAAAAGAAATTGAATGCGGCTGCCTGGGATAAGGAGAAAATCAGGAAGAAGGTTATAAAACATGGTTTATTCCTGCTGGTATCATTCCTGATAGCCAATACATTCCTTGCCTACATTATTGGTAGAGAAAGTTTGCTAAAAATTATTCTGGAGCCTATATCACTCCATTGGGTTGGTTTTAGCAGTGCCTGTGTTTTTACTATCGTGTTTTATATGGTTTACAGCCAGGTTAGGGAGCTGGTATGCACAGTAATTTGCCCGTACGGTAGGTTGCAGGGGGTATTGATGGATGAACATACGCTGGTTGTCGCGTATAACGAGGTAAGGGGTGAGCCCCGTGGTAAATTAGATAAAACAGGCCTTATAGTAAAAGGTGATTGTGTTGATTGTAGTTTATGTGTTGCAGTTTGCCCTACCGGAATTGATATACGAAACGGCACCCAAATGGAATGCACTAATTGCACAGCATGTATTGATGCATGTGATGAAGTAATGGACAAGATCCATAAACCACGTAACCTGATCGGCTATTTCTCTGAGGATATGGTCCGCTCAAAAAAGAAGCCATCCTTAAATCTTAGAATGATTGGGTATAGCAGTGTAATTACTATCATAATGTTAGTGCTTTGTTATTTTATCTTCAGCAGGACCGACATGGATATCACGATAATGCGTGGTTCAGGCATGTTATACCAGGAGCAACCTCATAGATTTATCAGTAATATTTATAATGCTGATATCACCAATAAGGCCAATTTTAGCCGCACCGTAACACTAAAGGCTGAAGATCCGGATATTAAAATACAATACATTCAGCCCCCGGGAATAATTACCAAGGGCAATGACATAAAAATCGTGTTTTTTGTATTGATACCCGGCAGCAAAATCCACTCTTTTAAAACGGATGTCCGTTTGCAATTGATAAGCGGGAACAAAGTAATACAAACCGTAACAACAGAATTTGTAGCACCTATTAATAACTAAAAGAAATGAATTGGGGAAAAGTCACCATAGCTATATTAGTAGCATTTGTATTATTTATTAGCGGACTAAGCTATTTTATGGCCAGCGCGCCTAATGACGAATATGATCATCAATATTACGAAGACGGATTAAACTTCGATCATGATTATAACCGGGAAACACAAGTAACCAAAGATCATGCACAGCCGATTATTAAAGTTGATACTTGTTGTATAAAACTAACTTTCCCGCAAAAAATTACAGGAAAACTGAGGATGTCGCGACCATCAAGTGATGCAAGTGATACCACCGTAATGCTTGATAATAATAATGGTAGCCCTATTGAAATATTAACCAAGCATTTGTCCAAAGGTAACTGGCAGCTAGTGTTAGAATGGAAGGCAAATAATAAGGCTTACCTATATCAACACGAAGTTTATATACGATGAGCAGTAATTCAATCGCATTTTTTATTGGTTTATTTGGCAGCATACACTGCATAGGCATGTGTGGCCCATTAGCGTTCTCTATCCCGGTAGGCGAAAATAAATGGTGGGTGGTGGTGTACGATAAGTTACTTTATAACATCGGCCGCATTGTTACCTATAGCTTATTAGGTTTGTTAGTTGGTTTTATCGGCAAACAACTATGGATTTACGGCTTTCAACAAGGTGTTAGTTTATTAAGCGGTTTACTGATAATTATAGCAGGATTTACCCGACTTTTAAAAATACGTCTTTCAGGCAATAGATTTTTGTCGCGCCTTGTGTTGCCAGTTAATAAACTATTGAGTTATGCCCTCAGGCACCATTCGGGTCATTTTATTATCGGGCTAATCAATGGCTTGCTACCTTGCGGTTTCGTATACCTCGCCTTGGCTGGTGCTCTTAATACGCAAACGCCTGTCACGGCCGCAACTTTTATGTTTTGGTTTGGTGTAGGCACTTTCCCGTTAATGCTACTGGCTATTATTAGTTCTGGTTTTATCGGGTCTGTTGTTCGCAGGCGGATAAACCGCGTTATTCCATATGTAATGGTTTGCCTTGGTTTCTGGTTTGTTTTGCGTGGACTAAATCTTGATATCCCTTATCTTAGTCCTGCAAAGCAATCATCGGGCATCTCAATATGCCGTTAGGTTTATTTGATTGGCAATAAAACTTGTCCCAAGTTCTTGATGTTATTAAGTTGAAATTTAACTTATTAGCCATGAGAATAAATATCGCAGTAGGTTTAGCCACCTTATATCTTGTTGCTCTAACAATTTTAAGGCAATCGACCGCAAGTCCGACGTTGTGTGCTTTTATGTATCTCTTTTTACCATTTGTAATTGTAATAATGGTATACTTGGTTTTAACCGATAAAAATTTCAATTACCCTGAATTAACTGAGGGTGAGGAGTGGGGTTACAGGGATAAGGATAAAAATGGCCTTGGTTTATTTTGAACTTATATAGCCATACTGAATAATTGACTTTGAGGTTGCTTGGCCCATAATTTCGCATCCAGAGCCATGCAAATATTCCGAAGAAAACGCTTGCCTAACTGTGTTACGCTAAGTTCCCCAGGCTTTATTTCAATTAGGCCGTCTTCTTCAAGTGTTTGCATACGGCGCAGTCCCCCACGCAATGCTTCACAAGGCTCAATAATGTGGTTCCATGACGTATATCCGCCGCACATAATATTGGTGATGTGTTTGCGAAGTACCAGGTCGTCGGGTGTCAAAATATGGCTTTTAATAACAGGAAGACCGTGTTTTACAAGATTAAGATATTCTTCCACAGTTTTAACGTTTTGACCAAATGCATACCATGAATCGCTGATCGCTGAAACACCTAAACCTACAAGTAATTTGGTATGCTGATGGGTATAGCCCATAAAGTTCCTGTGCAAATCTCCTGTAGTTTCAGCAAGGCTTAAGCTATCAGTTGGTAATGCAAAATGATCCATACCGATGTCTTTATACCCATAATGTTGGAGTAAACTGCGTCCTATTTCATAAAGATTATTTTTTTCCTTCGTATCCGGTAGATCTTTTTCAGTAAAAAGCCGCTGACCGGGCTTTATCCAGGGAACGTGCGCATAACTATAAAAAGCTATCCTGTCGGGTAGTAAGCCAGCTACTAAATTCATGGTATTTATTAAGCCTTCGAGCGTTTGCAGAGGAAGACCATAAATTAAATCATAATTTATGGACGTATAACCTATCTGTCGTG
This sequence comes from Mucilaginibacter tundrae, assembly GCF_013408825.1. Lineage (GTDB taxonomy): Bacteria > Bacteroidota > Bacteroidia > Sphingobacteriales > Sphingobacteriaceae > Mucilaginibacter. The sequence continues at coordinate 139,608 of NZ_JACCBZ010000001.1, read as the reverse complement.
CCAGTTGCGTCACAAGTCGTACTTGTTCATATGTTTGGTGCCGGTTTATTATTAACTGTACAGCCGGGTCGAAATCCTGTATTCCTAAACTTAGCCTCCTAAAGCCAAGATCAAATAACGTTTGTAAATGGTCTACCGTTGTGTTACCGGGATGTGCTTCAAAGCTAAATTCCGCATCGGGGTGTATATGCACGTCCAGTAGTAAACCTTCAATTAGTCGTTGTAAATTAAAAGCACTGAAAAAAGTTGGGGTACCTCCGCCTAAATGTATTTCTTTAATTATCGGAATATTGCCAAAGATTTCACGATAGTTTTTCCACTCTTGCAGCACGGCATTTATGTACGGCTCTTCAACACGGTGGTTTTTGGTTATTCGGGTATTGCATCCGCAATAAGTGCAAAGCTCCTCACAAAAGGGTAAATGGACATACAGACTAATCCCCTCTTCCTTGTTACTTTCAAAAAATGATTGCCTTACTGTTGATTTCCATTCGGTTAGGTTAAACAAATCATTGTCCCAATAAGGAACAGTTGGATAGCTGGTGTAACGGGGTGCGGCGACATTATATTTTTGCGCCAAATGTTGATGCATCTTTTTGAAATTTAGGTTTACAATTTTTATTTGAGCTTAACTGCCTGCAATCCTTAGCACAAACAGGTAAATATATTTAATCCCGAATTCAGCCTGTTTATCTATCACAGTTGCCGAAACATCATCATTGGTGAATACAATAATGGCCTCTTTTCCTTCCAAGTAATTAGCGGTTTAGATATTAAGTTAATTTGAAATCAGCGTATGTCATACTTCTTTTGGTTAGCTTTGGCCAAAAAAGCCTTTTCAAAAGGTTTTATACTATAAGCAACTGCCTTCATTCACAATAGCATTTGTTAATGCCAAATCTATCTCAAACGTCAGGAATGTGGAATGAGCAATATCAGTATGAAAAGTGATTGAGATCAGCTTTTTGCTTTTTCCGGTCGTTTGAGGTTTAGAATATTCGTAATACTTCCTTTCTGTTGATCAGGTCCGTGTCTCTAAAACCCGACAATGTGCGGCTATTGGACCTGTTTATATTTACACAAAGATATGAGTATGAGCGCCGGTAAGAAGCGCAATGGCTAATCGTGACTTGTGCGTTTACTTTTATCATGCCAAGTTAAAAATGCAAAAAAGCCCTGCGTACAAAGGCATAATAGACTTTGTGCGCAGGACTTTGCAGGCATGGCACGAGAAACTTTTGCCTGCAGGCCTACGTTTCAACCTAGCGCTAGGTCGGGGGAATTATAGTCCTTTTACAATCGCCAGTGATTTTTCGACATGTTCGGTTGGTGAAATATGATCGGTTTCTGATGAAAAGATGGCTACAATTTTACCATCTTTACCAATTACATAAGTGGTGCGCGGGATGAAACCGTGGTTAACCTCTATACCATGCACGTCTTTCATGCCAAGCTTTGGCGGGTTGATTACGAGGCCGTAGGTGGCCGCAATTTTGCCTCCAGCGTCTGACGCGACTGCGAATTTGCCCGCACAGTAATTCGGATCGGCAGAGAATGTATTCAGTCGCTGAATGTCATCTCCGGAAACACCGATAATAGTGGCTCCGGCTGCCGTAAATTTATCCTTCATTTCAGCAAAAGCATGTGCTTCCGCATCACAGCCGCCGGTATAGGCAGAAGGGTAAAAATAGACTACAACGGGCCCTTTAGCAAGGGATTTTTTCAATGAAAAGTTAAATTCGCTACCCGCCAGACTGGCTTGGGCGGTAAATACTGGCGCTGCATCGCCTTTTGTTAACATCTTCGATTGGGCAAAGCCGTACTGGGTTGTTAGGAGTGAAGCGCTGAAAATTAAAAAAACCAGGCAATAATATTTCATGATCATGATGGATTGTTTTACATTTTGTAAATGATGTTTTATTAAATCTACGATAGTCTGCGCAATAAGGTTGTCTGTCATCGAAATTTTACTGTAGTGTCCCGATGGGAAATGAAACAAAAAAGCCTTAAATGGAATCTATTACTTCGAGAGGAATTTACTGACATAAGTAAACTAAACCAAAAAGCCGCTCTACTTTCGTAAAGCGGCTTCGTAGCCCCAAAGGAAGATTTTTAGAACACTTATTTGAGTTTTAGAGGCTATAACCAATTATAAAAAGCTGAAAATAAACTCTCCTTGAATCAATTGAGCATCTGAAGATGCCCTGCCTATCTTGGATATTATTGAAGGTTTGATTGGTCATTCCGAGGGCTATGGTAAAATTAGATTTTCAATGCATTTTTGGGTGATTCTTGTATTTATTCATTATGTCTAAATGTCTAAGGCAATAGGTAAAAGAGGTAATCGCGAAGGAACTGCCATACCAAAATTAATCCCTGAATTAGCTTTTCATTAAAAGTAAATTAACATTGGATTAGTAATTTTGTATAGTCAATGAAGAATTATACGGATACTGATTTACTTCTGCTTATAAAGGGCAATAGTCACAGCGCATTTAATGAACTGTTCGATCGGTATTGGCAAAAGGCGTATCAAAAGGCATTCGCCAGGTTGGATGATAGCACCGTTGCTCAAGACATTGTCCAGGAAATATTTATCAATTTATGGCAGCGCAGGGTTAACCTTGACGTTCACACTTCCTTTGAAAATTATTTATATAGCTCAGTTCGCCTAAAGGTGATCAGTTATTTTCGCTCGCAAAAAGTGACCACCTTACAGCTCCAGGATGCTTTTGAGCGTATGACGCTGCTCGAAACTGCTACCGAATCCCTTACTGATTATATTGAACTGGAACGTATACTTGAGGTAGCTATAAGCGTTATGCCCGAGATGCTGCAACAGGTTTACTTACTCAGGGCCGAAAACCTCCCGATAAAAGATATTGCCGGCCAGTTGGGTATTGCCGACCAAACCGTTAAAAATTACATGGGTGAAGTTTTGCGCAGGCTTCGCATAGTAATTAAAGAAAAATATCCCGAAAAGAACCTTACCTATCTGGCCTTAATATTGGCCATCCTTTACAAATAGTTAACACAAACATCATCTTAAATAAAAGTACTTAAAGGGGTTTTCAACGACTTATAGTTGATAACCCCCATAATGGAAACTAACAAATTTAAAGAACGCTTAGAACGCTACCTCAAAGGCCAGTCGTCGCAAAAAAATAAGTCGCTGGTTGAAGCCTGGTATAAATCATACCAGGATAAAGAAAAACAACTTGACAAAAGGGAAGCCGATCGTATCGGCTACGAGATGCGCGAAAAGATAAACGCATCCATAGCGCAAACGCCTGTTTTTCGTCTGCCTGCTTTGCGTGTCGCCGCCAGCTTCCTGATTGCAGGCGGTATCGCCCTGTTAATTTGGGGAGTTACCCGCCATGCAAAAGTTCAAACAGAATTTCTTACCATTAAAACCGGCACCAACGACATCAAACAGCTTACACTGGCTGACAGCTCTGTAGTATGGGTTAACTCCGCGAGCGTTTTGCAGGTTCCTGCCTCATTTCAGGGTAAACTTCGCGAAGTGAAGCTTCTGAAAGGTGAAGCCTTTTTTGATGTGAAGCATGACAGTATTCACCCGTTCATTGTCCGGGTAAAGGGTTTTAATGTGCAGGTAATGGGCACATCATTTAATATAAAAGCTTATAGTGAATTAAAAATTATCGATATCGCCGTAGCAACAGGAAAGGTTGGAGTAGGTCACACCGGTGATAAAATGCAATTTCTGTTACCAGGAAAACTGCTCAGTTATAACACCGGTAACGGCCAATTTTCGCATACCTCTATAGACGTTGACAAGATACAAAGCTGGAAATCCGGGCTGACTTATTTGCAGCAGGCTGATTTTAACGAAGTGGCACTTGTGGTAAAAAATATTTTCGGGTTTACGCTTAAAGCTGGTAGTGGTAAAATAAGTAACTATCGCTTTACATTAACTATACAGCACAATAGTTCCCCGGATCAAATGCTTAAAGTAATCAGTCAGATACACAACACCCAATTTAGAAAGGAGGGAAACTCGGTTATACTCTATTAATGCAAAAACCGGTTCCTTGAGTGGAACCGGTTCAAAATTTTGCAGGATACGGGACGGCAATCCCTCTTCTGCGGCGCTTAGCAATCCATTTATTTATCACAAAAGCAATCAAAAATATGAATTTCTATACACAGTTATGGAAGCAAATTATGCGGATCACATTTTTATTTATATCCATCCTGTTAACCATCGGACTTATTTCGGTAAAGGCAGATGTTAATGGACAGGATTTAAACAAGCAGGTTAGTTTTACCGTAGGCCATGAGAACCTTTCGGCAGCAATAAAAAGGTTGCAGGCTCAAAGCGGCATAGGTTTCGCCTATGATGAGAATTATCTCGGTTTGGCACATTTGTTTACCCAACCCAACAGTTTTGTAAATGAAAGCCTTAGCGCTGTGCTTACAACCCTTTTAGAAAATTCAAAGATCAATTTTAAAGAGGAAGCAAATAATATCCTGTTATTTAGAATCACCTATGGTAGGATAACCGGAAAGGTGGTTGATGAAACCGGCGCTCCACTGCCTGGCGCTACGGTAGCATTGGTTGGCACAAGCTATGGCACGATAACCGATTCACAAGGTAATTTTATGCTGTCAGCGCCCGAGGGCACTTACACGGTAACCATTTCATTTGTGGGCTTTAAGAAAATGGAGTTCCCGGATACGAAGATAACTTCAAAACCTACACTGCTGAACGTAAATATGGCAGGAGCTGGTCAACTGAAGGAAGTTACCGTTACATATGGTAAGCAGCGGCAGCGCGATGTTACTGGTTCACTGGCGGTAGTATCAGGCACTGACTTGCTGGATAAACCAGATAACCAGTTTGCGCAAGAGCTGCAAGGAAAAGTTGCAGGGGTTGAAGTTACCCAGAGCAATGGCGCGCCAGGCAGAGGGTTTCAGTTTAAAATCCGCGGCGCGACATCGTTTTCGTTGAGCAACCAGCCGCTGTTTGTAATTGACGGTTTGCCGATAACAGGCGATATAAATGATATTAATCCTGATGAGATCGAATCATTTACGATTTTGAAAGATGCCGCCGCAACTGCTTTATATGGCTCACGTGCATCAAATGGTGTGGTGTTGATCACTACCAAACATGCTAAACCTGGCGATGCTAAAATTGCTTTTGATGCTTATTACGGCGTACAGGGAATACCTCAGCAGCACCGTTACCAGTTAATGGATGCACAGCAATGGGCCCAGTTTGAAAATGAGTACTATCAGGATAAGCTCGCCGATGAGCCTGGCACCAACCCGACACTTAATCCTGTTTATGCCGATCCAAGCCGTTATGGCGTTGGTACTAACTGGTTTGATGTGGTTACCCGCCGGGCGCCAACTGAATCATATAACCTTAATGTGTCATCAGCTACGGATAATTCTCAATCAACAGTTATTGCGGGTTATATGAACCAGCAAGGCGTTATTGTAAACACAGGCGAAGAGCAATTTTCCCTGCGATTGAACAATGATTATTCGTTCGATAATAAAAAGATCAAGATCGGTTTTAACATAGCTCCAAGTTATCACATCGATCACAATAACCGCATTGCTACAGAAGGTGTAAATGATATTATTGAAAAAGTATCAGAAGCAAGTCCGCTGATTTCGCCTTATGCTCCTGGTGGTGGTTATACTTACAGTGCAGCAAGCCCGGGACAGGTAGCTAATATTAACCCGCTGGCACAGCTAATGGAAACAGTCGATGATTACCATACTACACGCATTTTGGGCAATGGATATCTGAATTACAACATTTGGGATGGCCTTACCTTAAAGCTGAACGCAGGCGTTGACGTAGAAGATGTAACACACAATAACTTTGTACCATCAACCATTACCACTAACCTGATAGCTACCGGTACGAGTGCATATAATAATGGTTATTCTTATACATCGGAAGCGTATCTTGATTACAATAAGACCATTGCACATGATCATCATATAGATATAATAGCAGGTTATTCCATACAAAAGTATACAGCGGAAAGCAACAGTATCGCAGCTAATACCTTTGCCAGCGATGCTATACCTTACCTTGATCAGGCATCGGCTGTAACTACAGGCGTAAGCGATGCAACCGGTTATACAATGCTATCGACCATAGCCCGGATTGATTATAACTACAAGGAAAAATATATCCTCCAGTTATCAGCCCGTGATGACGGTTCGTCACGTTTTGGCACGGACAACAAATACGGCTTTTTTCCCACTGCATCCGCTGGTTGGGTAGCGAGCGATGAAGACTTCCTGAAAGATGTAAAGCAGATTAGCTTTTTAAAATTAAGAGCTAGTTTCGGCCTTACAGGTAATAATTTTTTCAGTAGTAATTATCCGTCTATATCACAAATAGGCAGTGGCACTGCTTATAACTATACGTTTAACAACGTGTTGCAGCAAGGCGAGATCAATAGTACGCTGGGCAATAGCCAATTGCGATGGGAACGCAATAAACAGCTTGATATCGGTCTTGATCTTTCCATCTTGAATAACAGGATCAACTTTACGTATGATTATTATCAAAAACTCACCGATGGTTTGATACAGGCAATGCCGGTACCCTACAACTCAGGTTTTACATCCATTGTTTACAATACCGGGGCTATCAAATTCTGGGGCAATGAGTTTACACTGAATACTACTAACCTTACCGGTGCGCTAAAATGGACAAGTAATTTCAATATCTCATTCAATAGGAACCTGGTTACCAGCCTGGTGTCACCTGGTTATATTGTCCGTAACAATACTATATCTTCGGACTATGACCGTACTGAAGTAGGCCACCCACTAGGTATGTTCTATGGGTTTGTTTTTGAAGGATTGTATAAAAATGCTGCTGATGTAGCCAACTCACCAAAAGAAACCTTGGCAACAGATGCTCCGGGAACCATCAAATTTGAAGATGTTAACGGCGACGGTGTGATTAATAACAACGACCGTACCTTCATCGGTAACCCCAACCCGAAGTTTGAGTACGGTTTTACCAACAACTTCACTTATAAACACTTCGATCTGAATATTACCATGTCGGGTACCTATGGTAACCAGATACTGAATGCCGATAAGTGGGCATACCTAACCAACCTCGATGGTGCGCGTGGTGGATTGTTAGCCGCAGTGGCTGATCGCTGGCGTTCAGAAGCTGATCCGGGTGCAGGTATTTATCCGCGTACCGAAACAGGCACAACCTCGCTCGGTCGGGATGTGGAATCGCAATGGGTTGAAAACGGCTCATACCTTGCGGTAAAGAATATCAACCTGGGTTATACCCTGCCGCTTAAAGGCAATACAACTTTGCGCAATGTGCGTGTTTTTGTATCGATGGATAACATCATTTTCATTACCAAATATTCAGGACTTAACCCTGAAGTAAGCCTTAACGGGTTAAACGGTTATGGCGAAGGGATAGATGAAAACTCCTACCCGATATACAGGACCGCGTCAGTAGGTGTTTCCGCAAGTTTTAAATAACATAAAATTCAAATCAGATGAAAAAAATACAATATATAGCTATAGTGTTTGTACTGATGATGGTTGCATCGTGTAAAAAGACTTTTTTGGATACGGCGCCACCAGACCAGGTATCCGAGGCTAGCTTTTATCAAACAACTACACAGTTCAGGCAGGCCCTGGCATCAACCTATGTTACACTTCGCGCTGTTTTTAACGAGGATTTTTATATGACGGAAATGCGCTCCGACAATACCGATTATGATTATTACCCCGTAAACGTTGGCACCGCATATTTAGACCGTTATCAGTTACATGATTGGGACGATGACGCGAATAATACCTACTTGGACGACGAATACAGGTATTTTTACGTAGGTATAGCAAGGTGTAACACGATACTGGATCACTTGCAGGATCCTAACCAGGTTGATGCAGCCGACAAGAGCGAGATACAAGGCGAAGCCGAATTTTTACGTGCGCTTTATTACTTCCACGCGGTGAGGTATTTTGGCGGTGTTCCGCTTTCTTTGCACGAGGTAACTACTTCTGCTGAGGCTTATATCCCGCGTGCTTCTGCTGATGATGTATATAAGCAGATCATCGCCGATGCTACCGATGCTATTGCCAAACTGCCTGTAGTAACTTTTACCAAAGGCGCACAAACCGGCGCTGCAACTAAGGGCGCTGCAACCATGCTGCTGGCCGATGTGTATATGACGCAAAAAAACTATGCCGCGGCTGAAACTTTACTGAAAACACTTTCGGGCATGGGCTATTCGCTGTTGCCAACTTATGCGTCGGTATTTTCAACCGCCAATAAAAACAGTGTCGAGTCAATATTTGAAGTGCAGTACACCGCTGGTGCTGCCGGCGGGCAGCAAAGTACCTTTATATACCTGTTTTTGCCACGTACTACCAGCACTGCGCTTATTACCAGCAACGTGGTAACCAACAATACCAGCACTGGTGGCTGGAACGTGCCTACACAAGACCTGATTAATGCTTATGAACCGGGCGATACCCGTTTAGATGCCTCTATAGGCGTAGCCGAGGGTACTTATGATGCCATCGATAACATGACTATATCTGCTTACAAAAGCATTGTTAATTACACACCGGCACCTGGCAAAGTAGGCCGCCCTTTTGATAAAAAGGTGCTTAACCCGGTGACAATAGCCGACAACACCGATGACGATTGGCCAATTTATCGCTATGCGGATGCCTTGCTGCTGTTAGCCGAAGCACAGAACGAACAAGGAGAAACCGGAAGTGCATTGGCTAACCTTAACACTGTGCGTCAACGTGCCTTTGGTAATGCATCACATAACATTACCGCAACAGACCAAGTCACATTACGTACCGATATCGCGCATGAAAGGCGCGTTGAGCTGGCATTTGAGAACCACCGTTGGTTTGACTTGGTACGTACAGGTACCGCAATACCGGTAATGACCGCCTTTGCAACGCAGATTAAGCTTATTCATACTTACCTGACAGCAAGCAGTTATGATGTGGAACCATATAGGTTAATTTATCCTATCCCGTTCTCGCAAACAAGCCTGAATCCACAGATAAAAGAAAACCCGGGTTACACTTTCTAATTTAATTAATTTATTCACAGCAGCGGTGCATGCAAAAAGCATGCACCGCTTAATTCCTGCATTATGAAATATTTAAAATTCCTGATAGCGTTGCTGCTTCTATCGCCGGCGGCATTCGCACAAATGCCTAAATATGTTGTTGTGATCAGTATTGACGGCCTCAGGCCTGAGTTTTACAAAGATCCGTCATGGGGCGCTGTTAACTTAAGGCAGTTAGCTGAGAATGGCATGTATGCCGATGGCGTCAGAGGGGATATGCCTACAGTAACTTATCCGTCGCACACCACCATTATTACCGGTAAATTCCCGGCCAAGCATGGCATTTATTACAATACACCATTTGAAACCAAGGCGCAAGTAGGCGAATTAGGCTATACCGATTCGCGCAGGATAACAACCGAAACTATTTGGGATGCCGCGCATAAAAAAGGATTAAGAACGGCATCTGTACTTTGGCCGGTATCTGTGAATCAATCATCTATAGATTATAATATGCCCGATGCGCCGCGGAATACCAAACTGGCCGATCCACTACAACCATTTCGTCAGTATTCAAAACCTGCCGGTTTATTTGAGGAAATGGAAAAAAATGCCACCGGCAAATTATACAATCACGATCTGGACGGCCATTTAAGTACCGACGATAACCTGGCGCGCATGGCATCCTACCTGATCGAAACATATAAACCAAATTTGATCACCATTCACCTGGTATGTGTGGACCACTACTCGCATATGGAAGGCAGGTTAGGTCTCGATGTTAGAAAAGCTGTTGAGGGTATTGACCATAACATCGGCCGCATTATAGAAGCGACCGTACGCGCCGGCACAACCGATAGCACCGCATTCATTATTGTAGGCGACCATGGGTTTGTGAACATCACAACACAACTTGCTCCTAATGTTGAACTTGCAAAAGCAGGACTGGTAGGCAAAAACTTACAGGAAGATAATTGGAAAGCCCAGTTTTTTCAGCAGGGTGGTTCAACCTTTCTGTATTTGAAAGATAAGAATGATAAAAAGACACTTAAGCAAGTAAGAGAAATTGTCGACAACCTCCCCGTAGGCATAAAAGCCCTGTTTAAAATAATCGAAAGGCCGGAGCTTGACAAATTTGGTGTCGACCCCAATGTGCCTTTCGCATTGGCGGCTATACCGGGCATATCTTTTACAAATGCTACCGAAGGTGATATTGTACGTGCCGGCAGCGGTGGCACGCATGGCCATTTTCCCGATTTCCCGGAAATTGAAACCGGGTTTGTTGCTTCCGGTTGCGGATTAGCTAAACAAAAGATCATCCACCAGATGGGTTTGGAAAACATTGCCCCGCTCATTAATGCATTGCTAAAGTTGGATATGAAAGATATGGATGGCGCCTTATATCCGGGACTTTTGGCTCCGCAAAAATAAACTCAATTAACAAATTTACCTTTATGAAACAGTTTATCAAACAACTAAGATTCTGGCGCATTGTATCAATGATTGCCATACTAATTTTCATTTCAGGCAATTCATTTGCCGATATTATTCCTGCCGATACAGTATTGAATACCCCCGGGCAATCCGCGGTAACCACGCCGGGCGATTTTTCCATTGCTGTAATACCTGATTCGCAATATTACCTGGCGCAGGCACAATTAGGCGGAATATTTGATATGTTTAAAGCGCAAATTGATTGGATCAAACAAAATCAGGTTAAAAATAACATTGCGTACGTCGCCCATTTAGGCGACATCACCGAGCATGGGGATAACCCGGTAACAGCCCGGTCGGAATGGTATTTGGCTCAAAAGGCTATTTACAGGCTAGAAAATCCGGTGAGCATACCTTACGGTTTAGCTGTAGGAAACCACGATGAATTTCCAAATCAATATCCTGTAACTGGCACCACACGTTTTTATAACAAATATTTTGGCGTCCCGCATTTTGAAGGCCGCCCTTATTATGGTGGTCACTATGGCAATAACAACAACAATCATTATGATCTTTTTAGCGCCGGTGGGGTTGATTTTATTGTACTTTTCCTGGAATATGACGGGCATAATGAAGAACAGAAAGACGTTTACAATTGGGCGAACGAAATTTTGAGAAAATACGCAACCCGCAAAGCAATCGTAGTTAGCCATTCCATTTTGTTTTATAATCCGGTAAAGGGCAGCAATACCCCGCAAGCGCCGTTTAATGCGGAAGGCAAAGCAATTTATGCGAGCCTGAAAGAAAACCCTAACGTTTTTATGATGATCTGTGGACACGTTGGCGATAATGGCGAAGGATACCGTGAAGATACCTGGAACGGACACACCATACATACGTTTTTGTCAGACTATCAGAGCAGGCCAAATGGAGGACATGGAATGATGCGGTTGTATACCTTTTCCGTAAAATCGAATAGGATTAGCGTCAAGACATTCTCACCTTATACGAATGAGGAGGAAACAGATGCCGATAGCCAATTCAGTGTTCCGTTATTTTGACTTTAACCGCTAAATCGCAGTCAACAGATATTGAAATTTCAGTGCTGAGAGGAGATTACTCTGAGTGTAAGTGTCGAATGATTTTATAAAAGAACTGAAGGTCAGCATTTGCCTGGTCTTCAGTTCTTTTTCTATGCCAAGATGGACTTACCAAGATTGATCCGGTTATCCAAGCCGGTGACAAGTTCTTTAACGTTTAGATGCACAATCTCATCTTTTTAAATATTAGCTGATGTTAATATATCGCTAAAAAGCATATGAATTAAATCAAGGTAAACCAACGTTCAGATAAGCGGGGTTGTTTATAAAGCCACATTGCATTCTTACTAAAGGAGATGGCTATCCTCTAGATAGACTAGTGTGGGCTCTAACCCCCTTTTCACTCCATTCCGTCCATCCATTTTGATAGCACTTCCTGCCATCCTTCTTGCACTAGGCGATACTAAAATGCCATTAGTTCTGCAATTGCTCTTTCTATTCTTCAAGTAGTATCAGTGTCCAAAATTCCGTTGATTCAATAATTCTAATTCAGATAGCGTAACGCCATCCCAATCCTACTGACATACCGAGATGCCATTAATTAATTGACTGAACGTTCAATTAATTTAATAATTATAACCTAATATATAATTAACAAGCTATCAGGATATTGCTCCCATTATTAACAAGAGCAGATGTAGGCAGCACCTTAAACATTCCGGTAATAAGTGCAATACATCTTTCTAAATGGACTAACTACAAAAAGATAATATCCTGATTTCAGATGAGCAATTAACCTATTCATAACATTAAATCAAAAAGCATGATAGACAAAAACTAAAATACAGGCTGGTTCTCAAAAAAAAACCGGGTAGTGAGTCGAAGCACATCCCGGCAATAATTTGAGCAACCGTTCCCAATAAATTTAGGGATAAATAATTTGGAATAATTGAATAGAATCCTAACTCAAATCTTACAAATATAATGAATCTTTCTACTTTTTTTAAAGCGATATCCAATGCATCGCTTAGTCTACTACGGGCTCTTACCTGCCTAAGGAAGACTACCTGCCGTAACCCCATGTTTTTTACAAGCGTAATTATGAGGGTAAATACAACAGCGTTGATAACTGCGATTACTTTAATGCAAGCCAGTGCCGCCGCGCATACTCACAAAATTTCTTTAACTGAAAGAAGTGTTACAATAACTTCAAATAATTCATTTACTATAAATGGTAAGGTTTCAGATGAAAAGGGACAACCTTTGCCAGGTGTTTCGGTTAAGGTTAAAGGCACAGCGAAAGGTACGGTGACCGACATATCGGGAAATTACAACATCAATGCAGATAATGGTGATGTCCTAGTTTTTTCGTTCATTGGTTTTGTTTCTCAGGAAATAAAAATAGGCCAAACGACAAATTATAATATCCAGCTTAAGGAAGATCCTAAAGCATTGACTGAGGTTGTGGTAACAGCGCTGAATATAAAAAAGGAAAAAAAATCGCTTACCTATGCATTACAAGTAGTGGATGGAGAAACACTGGAAAAAGTGAAGACGCCTACTGCAATAGGTGGTTTGGTAGGTCAGGTGGCTGGTTTGGATATACAAACCACCTCAAGCTTTTTTGAAAACCCGGGTATTTTACTACGGGGGCAAACGCCACTTATTGTTATAGACGGTATACCCGATCCTACTGCAGATCCCTATAAAATAAATGCGGACGACATTGAAAGCATTACTGTGTTAAAAGGAGCTGCAGGAGCAGCACTTTATGGTTCAATTGGTATAAATGGTGCGATTTTATATACTACAAAAAGAGGCAAAAAAGGAGTAACAGATGTAGAATTGAACTCTTCTACCATGTTTCAAACAAGCTTCTTAGCAGCACCAAAAGTACAAACTCAATATGGAGATGGTAATAACGGAGTGTATTCTTATCAAGATGGTAGTGGAGATGGATTAGAAGGCGGAGGTTGGGTTTGGGGGCCTGCCCTTAACCAAAAAGACCCTAATACTGCCAGCGGTTATTTAGAACTGCCACAGTTTAACAGCCCCTATAACCCGAATGTAACGTATACTTATGATTTGGGCAACGGGACAACGGCTACCAGCCACTACAAGCCTCTTCCATGGATATCAAGGGGTGCGAATAATGTCGATAATTTTTTCCAGACAGGTGTTATGTCAAACACTAGTGTTGCGGTAACTACCAGCGGAGAGAAAGGGTCTTTTAGAATTTCGGCTGCAAATAACTATCAAAAGGGGGTTGAACCCAATACGAGTTTAAATAATTCGTCATTCACTATTGCAGGCAATTACAATCTTACCCCTAAACTAACCCTTGATGGGAGAATAAGTTACAACCGGCAATTCAGTGACAACATTCCATCAACCGGCTATAGCCAGGGTAGTTTACTTTACAACGTTGCATTGTGGCTAGGGGCCGATGTTGATATACGGGACCTTAAAAATTATTGGGCACCCGGCGAGACCGGCCTTCAACAATCATATTATAACCTATCATATTACAATAACCCTTATTTTCTTGCCTATCAGCAGCTAAACGGGTATCACTCAGATAAAACATTTGGCAACTTATCACTTAATTATCAGTTTTCTAAGGAGCTATCGCTTAAACTACGTTCGGGATTCAATGCAAATTCTGTTAATGAGGATGAAGATTATCCATATAGTTTAATAGGTGGTAACCCGGATGGTAATTTTTCAACCTCTGATGCTACTCATTTTGATATTACTACCGACCTGATCCTAAGCTACAAGCATAAGTTTAGCGATAATTTTAACTTATCGGCACTTGCCGGGGCCGCCAGTTTTTTTAATGAAGATAAAGGTTTAAGCGCCTCAACTGATGGGCTTAGCATACCCGGCCAGTATTACCTTAGTAACTCAATAAACCCCATAACAGGATCAAACTATTTAGATCAAAGGCAAATAAACAGTTTATATGCTGATCTTGACCTGGAGTTTTACCACTTTATTTATGTATCCGGTACTGCACGAAGAGACCAAACATCTACATTGCCCCTTGCGAATAATGCCTTTATATATCCATCAGTGGGTGTTTCGGTAGTATTGTCTGACGCATTTAAACTACCGGATGTTATCTCCTATTTAAAGGTTCGCTCTACCTGGGCACAGGTGAATAGCGGTGCCGTTAGCACCACTAATCCTCCTAATCCCTATGCAAGCATAAACACTTATAATAATGCCAATAAGTTTAACGGCGTGTCTTCACTTAGCTATCCAAGCAGTTATGATGCCCCTAATCTTATACCCAACACTGTGCAGTCATGGGAATCGGGTTTGGCATTAGGCCTATTGAAAAACAGATTAAATGCAGATGTCACCTATTTTAGAAATCTGGAATCTAACAACTTTCAAAACATCACGCCATCGCAGGCTAGCGGATACTCCAGTCTGCTTGTGAATGCCAACGAATTTCTAAATAAAGGATTGGAATTTGTGCTAAACGGTACCCCCATAAAAACAAGTAATTTTTCATGGACATCGGGTTTTAACTTCAGCAATAATCATACGTGGATCGAAAAAGTAACCTATGATACTTATGGCCCGGGATACTATAGTCAATACCTTAAAGTTGGAGACAGACTGGATAAACTTTATGTAAGTGAAGGTCAGTTTTCGGCCGATGGTAAACTTATTGTTGGAGCGAATGGCTATCCATTAAGTGCTCTTTATTCAACTCCTATAGGGAATACCGACCCTAGTTGGATATACGGATGGCAAAATACTTTCAATTATAAAAATATTTCGCTCAGCATATCGCTCGATGGCCGTTTAGGAGGCCTGCAATACTCTACGGTTAATGAAAAAATGGCATGGGGCGGCACCGCGCTTAGTACTGTAAATCAATATAGGGTCGCTGCCAATGCTGGGAAAAGCACTTTTATAGCTCCGGGAGAAGTCGTTGTTTCGGGTAACGCCACGTATGACAGTCATGGAAATTTACTTACCGACACCAGAACATACGCGCCTAACACCACTCCTGTAAATTATATTTCTTATATGGAGTCGACAGGTGGTAACCCATACCAAAACAATTACTTCTACTATAGCGGTACATATTTAAAATTGCGCACAGTATCACTTACCTATACCTTTTCTAAAAAATTGCTAAGTAAGCAAAAGGCATTCAAGTCAGCCTCTGTATCGTTAATCGGTAATAATTTACTGCTGTTCTCTAAATTACCAAATGCCGATCCGGACCCTGGAGCCGATAGCTATGAAACGCCTTCTACACGCAGTATAGGTTTCAATTTCAATCTTAAGTTTTAACAACAATTGTCAGTTACCTCAATCATTCATTTTTAAATTTATTTTTATGAAAAATAATTATTGGTTACTAATTTTCCTGCTGCTAGGGTGCTTTTTCTCATCTTGCAAAAAATTTAGTTACTACCAAATAAACCCAAACCTGCCTACCCAGGCCGATCCCTCGCTCCTGTTACCAAATGTAGAGCAGATATTTTTTTCGACCATATCCGTCGAGAACGAATTCAGTTGCCGTTATCTGGTAAATACTGAAGGAGCAGATAACTCACAGTATTACGGCTGGTCTAGAGGGACTTTCAATTACAGCAACTTAAGCCAGGTTGTAAAAATGGAGCAGGAAGCTGCGCGTGTAAATAAGCCTAATTATAAATACCTGGGCAAGTTTTTCAGTTCATACTTTATTGTAGGTACTACCCAGATGTTTGGAGATGTACCATATTCGCAGGCCGAATTATCCCTTATAAATAACGACTTCAGCGCGGCTGCTTCGCATCCGGCGTATGATAAACAGGAAGCCATCTACTTGCAGGTATTAAACGATTTAAAACTTGCCAGCGACTCGCTTTCTGATGCCGGAGGATTAATTAATAATGATCTCATATACGGCGGAAGCGTCACACAATGGAAAAAAGCGATCAACTCCTATTATTTAAGGGTATTAATGAGCCTATCGTTACATGCTAATGATGCTACTCTAAATATCGCGCAGCGGTTTAACGATGTTGTATCTAATCCAACCAAATATCCATTGTTTGCATCCAATGCCGACAATGCGCAATTAACGTACTATGATATCGCCGGGAGCAGGTACCCTTATTTTAATGATAGCAATTCCAAAATATACTATTTGATGGATAACTCATTTGTGCAATTGCTTAAGGGACTGCAGGATCCAAGGCTTTTTGTATATGCGGCGCCCGAAGCGAGTGCGGCTGGGCTTGCTCCAACAAATTTTAATGCTTACGCCGGTTTGCAGGGTAGTGCGGTAATTAGTGTTAACCAGCAACAACAGTCATTAGGTAACGGTTCTCAATTCAACACACGTTACTACTTCGAACCCGCTAATGAACCGAGCGTACTGATGGGTTATGCCGAACTACAGTTTTTACTGTCTGAAGCGGTAATAAGAGGCTGGATAACCGGAAATGCAAATAGCTACTATATAGCAGGGATAACGGCCGCGATGCAATTCTCCGATTATAATTTTCCTGCTGCACAGGGAGTTCCTTACACAGGCCAACTATATACTAATAATGATATTCAGACTTATTTGAGCCAGCCGTCAATTCCATTAAAAACCGGTACCGAGATACAACAGATAATTACGCAAAAATACATCAGCATGTTTATGAATACCGGTTTACAGCCGTTTTTTGAAAACCTGCGTACCGGCTTCCCGGTTTTTGAAGTTGCAGGAGCAGGGGTAGTAAACCAGGTGAATGGCGTGAATGCTGTTCCTAAAAGATGGATGTATCCTATTGATGAAATTGGCAATAACGCAACCAATGTAAATAATGCTATTAAAAGCCAATATCCGGGTGGAGATAATATTAATGGGGTGATGTGGTTACTTCAACAACAATAATGATGAGCATATCCGGCGGCTGTACCTGCCGGATATGCCTTTTTTAACACGATCAACAATAATGAAAAACAGAAGATCCTTTATTAAAAACGCTTCTATTATAACGTTTTCCGGTGCTTTGTCCATTACTAAATTAGATGCTCTTGCAAAGGAAAATGAAAAGAAAAAAATTAAATGGGCAATTAGAGTAGCGCACCTTACAGATATACATTTACTGGCTACTGCTATACCAAAGGAAGCATTTAAGAGAGTATTGCAAGCAATTAATACAATGGCCGATCCGCCGCAATTGATCATTAATTCAGGAGATTCGGTGATGGACATGAATAATCAATCAAAAGCGCATATACAGTCATTATGGGACTCATGGAACGAGATAATAGCAACTAATCATATCCCTATGCGAGGTTGCATTGGGAACCACGAC
The DNA here is from genome assembly GCF_013408825.1 of Mucilaginibacter tundrae. Lineage (GTDB taxonomy): Bacteria > Bacteroidota > Bacteroidia > Sphingobacteriales > Sphingobacteriaceae > Mucilaginibacter. The sequence continues at coordinate 121,737 of NZ_JACCBZ010000001.1, read as the reverse complement.
GTTTGGTATGCCCCCGAGCCTGAGTCTGAAACAGATAAAGCCGACCCCTTATATGGAAAAGGAATGATCCTGAAACAGCTTAACTTGCCGTCCCCTTATTACTCATTCACTCAAAATGGCTGGAAATTTATAGCGCTTGATAGCATTAATTCCGGTCCGGACAATATAGGCTATGTATTGGGTGACGAACAATTTAATTGGCTGGAAAACGAACTGGCCCACACAGATCCGAATATACCCGTGCTAATCTTTTCGCATATTCCGATCATTACCGTAACAGCAATTCTCTATTATGTACAGCGTGGTCCTGTCAATAAGATCAAATATCCAGGTTATGATCAGCATGCCGATGCTAAAAGAATTAAAGACCTTTTTTACAAATATAAAAACGTAAAAGTGGCGTTAAGCGGCCATATACATTATCTGGATTCGGTTGATTACCTTGGAGTAAAATATCACTGTGGCGGGGCGGTATCGGGTAATTGGTGGAACGGAACACTTGATGAATTTGCACCGGCATATTCTATCCTTGATTTGTACGAAGATGGAAGCAGCCAGTACGAAACTATTTTTTACAAGTGGGATTAATCAAGCTAAATAGGATAGGATTCTACAACTAAATTAAAATTATGGATTCGAGAAGAGACTTTTTAAAGAAGGCCGCGTTATTAACCAGTGCAGCGGGGCTATCTAGTTTTTTACCTGCGTCTATTCAAAGGGCGATGGCTATTAATCCTGATTTCGGGACTACTTATCTGGATGCAGAACATATCGTTATCCTGATGCAGGAAAACCGCTCATTTGATCACTGCTTTGGGACACTTAAAGGGGTAAGGGGGTTTAATGACCCAAGGGCAATTGATCTGCCAAACGAAAATAAGGTGTGGTTGCAGACCAATGCGGCCGGGGAAACTTACGCGCCGTTCCGTTTGGATATTAAGAATACGAAGTCTACCTGGATGAGCTCGCTGCCACATTCAAGGCACAGCCAGATTAACGCCCGCAATGATGGTAATTTAGATAAATGGTTAGACAGCAAAAGATCGGGTTATAAAGAATTTGAAAATTTACCGCTGACTATGGGTTATTATGACCGTGAAGATATTCCCTTTTATTATGCACTTGCCGATGCTTTTACTGTGTGTGATCAGCATTTCTGTTCTTCCTTAACAGGAACTAATCCTAACCGGCTTTATTTTTGGACAGGCACAGTTCAGGAAAAGCAAGGGGATGGGTATAGGGCATTGCTCGAAAATGGAGAATCCGAATTTATGGATTTGAAGATGTCTTCATTTGCTGAACGGTTGCAGGATATGGGAGTTGACTGGAAAGTATATCAAAATGAATTAAGTAACGACGTCAATTTTTATGTAGGGTTTAATGAAGAGGAAGATGAATGGCTCGGCAATTTTTCTGATAACCCTTTATCCTATTTAGCCAATTACAATGTGCGCCTGCATAAAACCAATATCAGCCATTTAAATGCGGCTGAATCAGCTTTAACTGACGAAATAGCTGCTTTGGAAAAAGAGCTTCAGCATAATTCCGATGATAAATTACAAAGGAAACTGGATCTGAAAAAAGCGGCACTTTCTTTAATAAAACAGGATAAGGAGAATTTTACTGCCGAAAAATTCGATAGCTTAACTGAAAAAGAAAAAGAACTGCATAAAAGGGCATTTGTTACCAATGTTAATGATCCTGAATATCGCAAATTAACTCCTTTGAGTTATGACGATAACGGGACACCGAGAACTATGGAAGTGCCTAAAGGCGATATATTCCACCAGTTTCGCGAGGATGTAAAAACAGGTAAATTGCCCACCGTATCATGGCTGGTAGCTCCCGAAAAGTTTTCTGATCATCCGGGTGCGCCGTGGTATGGCGCCTGGTATGTATCTGAGGCGATGGATATCCTAACGCAAGATCCGGAAGTGTGGAAAAAGACAATTTTCATTTTAACCTATGATGAAAATGATGGCTATTTTGACCACGTACCTCCTTTTGTACCTCCTGATCCTTATAAAGAAAGTTCAGGCAAAATTTCAAAAGGCGTGGATGCAAAAAACGAGTATGTGCTCAAAAATGATAAGGCATATGATCATGCACCAGGCCCTATCGGGTTAGGGTACCGGGTGCCGATGGTAATAGCCTCGCCATGGAGCAAAGGTGGTTGGGTAAATTCCGAAGTATTCGACCATACCTCAACTTTGCAATTTTTGGAGGATTTTTTGAAAAAGAAAACCGGGAAAACAATCATAGAATCTAATATCAGTGATTGGAGAAGGGCTGTAACCGGTAACTTAACATCTGCCTTTAGGCCTTATAAAGGAGAAAAAAATCCAACCCCTGAATTCCTACGTAAAAACACAGTGCTGGAAAGTATTTATAATGCACAATTTAAAAAGCTCCCGGATAATTATAAGTTGCTTACTGCTGAGGAAATAGCACAGATAAACCAGTTTCCGCGCAAGTCGCCTTATATGCCGCAACAGGAAAAAGGCATTAAACCATCGTGTGCTTTGCATTATCAATTATATGTGGATGGAAAAATAAGTGCAGATAAAAAATCATTTGCATTATCATTCGCAGCCGGTAACGAGATATTTGGTAAGGCGGCAATTGGTTCACCATTTATTGTTTATGCGGCGAAGCCTTCTGATGAAAAAAAGGATGGGCATACAAAAAACGAAAGAGATATCCGCAATTACGCGGTGGTTGCTGGGGATACTTTAGCCGATACATGGCAGCTTGATGAGTTTAAAGACGACAATTATCATTTACAAGTTTATGGCCCTAATGGATTTTTCAGGGAATTCAAAGGTAATCCGGCTGATCCTGAAATTGATATTGCTTTTGAATACCAAAGAAGTATTTCGGATAGAAAAAAACTCACCGGTAATGTGGAATTAAAGCTGCATAATTTAACCAAAAACCAGCAGGTTATTGAAGTGACGGATCATGCTTATCATGCTAATAATTACAAAAGGTCAGTAGCCCCCGGCGATAAACATATTGAAATACTAAACCTGGTTAATAGTCATGGATGGTATGATTTCAGCGTTAAAATAAGCAAAAATCACACTTTCGAGAAAAGATATGCGGGCAGGGTAGAAACCGGGAAGCCAAGCTATAGTGATCCTCAAATGGCGGGTGCTTAGTTATACATTTATAAGAAAGATGAGGTCGTATATAGTGCGGCATTATCAATTTGTTTGACAGTGATAAGTCAATTTTGGCTTATGTTATTTATTATTAAAATTAAAAGCCTTTTGAGCATTTAGCTCATCACAATATCAACATGGGTAGAAAAAGCCTTAAAGACGCACGACAACTTGAAATTGTACAAATATTTTACAAAGTAGCCAGAGAAGAAGGGTACGAAAACACATCAATAGCGAAAATAGCAAAGGTGATGGAGGTTAATCCCAGCCTTATAATACATTATTTTACAACCAAAGAGGATCTTACTTATGCTTTGATAGATTATATTCTTGAACGGTATCTACTGATATTTACAATAGAAAATAAAGAAAAAATTGTTCTTTCGGATTTGATCAATACTATTGAAACCCTTTTTTCCAAGAAGTGGAATTTGTTATTTGATGATGGTTTATTTTATACCTTTTACGCTTTGGCATTCAGGGAAGAAACGATAAGAGAAAAGTATAAGACGATCTTGGATTCACTTCGGCTGGCACTTGCGTCTATGATAGAACAATGCCATACCTGCAATCTGATAAATGTTCCGGATCACCAAACTGCTTCTGACTTAATTTTTGTTTTGATTGATGGTGCTTATTTCTATCTTTCCCTGGAAAAAGACAAAGAGGTTTATGATCAAAGGCTAGATTATTATAAACTTAAAGCCTATCAGATTTTAGGAATAGAGCCATCAACCTTTTCCAATATCTCTTTTGTTTCTTATCTGACGACCTAAAGCATATACGCCTATAAACATCCATAGCAGGTTAGCAACAACGTTTGGCAAATCATTACTATAAACAGCAGTTATTACTAAACAAAGTCCCCCTATTATATTAAAAAATTGGAATAAACGGCGCTCCGCCGCTATAACTTTCATACTTAATAACAAATAGCCTATTGTGCATAAAATTACACCAAGCCAACCAATAATAATTAATATCATTACGTATAGAGGGTATAAACAACTATAAATTGTGCAATTAGGTGGATATACAGCAAAGATGACCGTCGTTCGGAGCACATGGAATTGTATTTCGTTGATATTTACCTGCCGTGTAAATGATGTGTTTTGTATTCTTAAAATTTAAAATGTCCGTATATCAAAGTACGCTATCAAATGTTAAGGGTATGTAAAGGGATAATTAAATAAATTGAACATTCAGTGAATGTATTTTTGCAATACTTTAATGATTTTTTTAAACTAATTTTAAGCAATATGGGTAGAAAAAGTTTAAAAGAAGATCAGCAGAAGAAGATCATCGAAGCATTTTACAAGATCGCAATCAATGAAGGAATTGAAAATACTTCCTTTGCGAAAGTGGCAAAAGAATTAGAGATGCCCCCCAGTCTGGTAGTCCACTATTTCTCCAATAAGGAAGAGTTACTGCTTGGTTTAATTGACTTTATTATAACCAGTTATAAACAAATCTATCAGCCGGAAAGCGCTGACGTCACTTCATTGGAAAGACTTACAGAAGTACTGAATAACATATTTTCAAAAAAATGGAATTGTTATATCGACGACAGTGTTTTTTATAATTGCTTTGCTCTTATTTTCCGAAACCCGCTCATCAAATCCCGATTCAGGGAAATGCATTTGTTGCTGCGGGAGTGGCTTAAAAACCTGATCCAGGAATGCGTGGATCAAAAATTAATTCAGTGTGATGACCCTGCGCATGCTGCTGAGTTAATTTTTGTCATATCAGATGGCGCATACTATTTTTTAAGTATGATTGATGATCCAACAGAATATGATCGTCACGCTGAAAATTACTGTGGGGAAGCCTTCAAAATCCTTGGGCTTAATTGGCATCCAACAAGCTAATTGTTTCTAAGGAAAAAATCCCTCTTGCTTCAGTGTTATTTTTAAGCATAATTTCGTTTATTCTGAGAGGGGGGCATTTGGAACCCTCTATCAATGATGTGTTTTCTCTTAACTATCTGAAAATCAAAGAAAAAGGGCTGCTCTTTGTAGAACAACCCTTAGTGTTTAGGGACAGAATTCCTTTAGTAACCCGTAGGGGAATCGAACACGATTGTTACCCTATTGGTTTACAATACTTTATATGGTTGCCGATGAACTACGCACCGAATTACTAACCAATTTTTAATGCAGATTATTTACAAATCTTAAGATATAAAGATAACAACTTTTCGTTATTTTTTTTGAATTTCAATCACAATTTGAGGTCAAATCCAATATTTATAACACTGAGGTTGTTTCGATAATTACATCTACCGATTTATCCGGATCACCAGGAGATCCTGCTTTCATTTTTAAGTAAGGCTTGTGATACTGGTCATAAAAGCGTTGCTTATAATCTTTATAGCTACTTACCGCTCCAAGTTTATGCATGAATTTAATGTAGTACCACGCTAAGTCAACTTGGTGGGACTTGAAACCGCTACGTGCGCTTTTTGGATACAAATGGTGGTTGTTATGCCATTCACCTGCAACTATCCCAGGCCACAGCTGGTTAATAGATTTGTCGTTTTCACTGAAATCGGTACCCTCTCGCTGTTTATCTTCGCCTTTGGCATGCCCTTCATAATTAAATGTCCGCACACCCACCGCCCAAAATCCCGCCGCGCCAAAAAGACTATAAGCCAAAGCGTGGCCACCAATCAGGTAAAACACCAGGTACCAGAATGACCAGTTCAATAGCCACGATGTGATCGCGGCTGTCGGACTTACGTACGACCCCCATTTTAAATACTGGGCATAGGTATTACCAGTTACACCGGTATGCTGCATCAAGAGTTTTACGCGATTGTAATCGGCTTCACTAAGATCTTTCGCAATTGGCTGATGATTAACATCCGCCAGGAAACAATATAAAAACCCGGCTTGCGCATTGTAAGGATCGCCTGGTTGATCGGATTTGGCATGATGCACATGGTGAGAGATCACGTAGATTTCCTCCGGGATGACATTTAAAGTCAAATTTTGGGTAAAGAAGCGCCAGAAAGGATTACGGAACTTGTAAGCGCCATGGGTACAATAGCGGTGATGCCAGATGGTACCGTGCGTTCCCATAATAATCATACTATAAACAAAGGCTGCTAACAATGTCCACCAATGTAAATAACTGGTAAGGAAAAGCAGAAAAAAAGGAACGAGGCAAATTACCTTGAACCAGCTAAAGAATGGTAACCAATTTTTTCGGTCTTTAAAAACATTCAGCCTGCTAAAAAACTCCTTAAATATTTGTCCTTTCGTTGGCTTAACCAGGTTACCGTTGGCATCTTGCCATCCATAAGCAGGGCGTTGCAATACGTGATCTAAAAATGGCATGGTGTTTAAAAATTAAATTATAATTATGCTATAGCTTAAAGTCAATCCTTATGTATTTCAAAATCGAGGCGCAATATTAAGAAGCCATATTCTGAAAAAAAAATAATTACAACAAAAATTCCATAAAAAAATATGGCCTGTAGAATGGCAAGATTTAAGATGAAATGCTTACTGAATCCTATGGGCGGGGAGGTTTACCCGTATTTCAGTGATGGTCATTTCAAAAGAAAAAAGGATGATTGGTCGTTTATATAAGTAATTATGAGCATTATTGTTTGATATACAGTAAATAACACTAAAACTGTAGCAAAACTAATTTTGAATATATGATTAAAAATTGGTGGCTACGGTACAGGCAAACCGTAAAAGGCAAAACATTTTCGCGCATTACGGGCAGTGTAAAGGAGTTAAGTTACTGGCAGGATATCTTATTCTTTAATTTCCTGTTTTATTGCTTGCCGATAAGTTTTATTGCGGTTATTCCCGGTGTTTTCATGTCCGTCAAATACGGCTATACCTCGATTGCTGTAGTGGATATAATTAGTTTGGTATTGCTCTGTATGGTTACCTTTATCCATCAGATACCGCTCCGACTCAGGAAGCTTTTCATCATTGTTATTTTTTATTTATTAGCCGTTTTTCTGATCACTGTTTTGGGGTATAACGGGCCGGGCGTATTTTATCTTTTTGCCATTACCATACTGACAGCGCTGGTATTTCCCAGGAATTACGGATATTGGACGATATTGGCCAATGCGCTTATCCTATCTTCTTACGCGGTAATTATTTGGTTAAACCTATTTCATTTTCCGGCGAATCAGGAGTATACAACGGGCAAATGGATAGCCTTCAGTTCCAACCTGATATTTCTAAGCACCGTACTCGTGGCCCTGATTAACCGCATTTTTAAAAGTTTGCAGGATACCATCAGCAACCAGGTGGAAACGGAAAAAGAATTATCATTGACCACCCTCAAAATTAAACAATCGGAAACCAGCTTAAGGACTATTTTTGAAAGTTCCATAGATGGATTTATCCTGTTGGATGAAGAATTTAAGATCAAAGCTTTTAATAATAAGGCAAAACAATACGTGCTTTTAAACATCACCGAGGTAGATTTCGAGCCAGGTCAGGAAATATTTGATTACGTTGCCCAAGCTAACCAGGAAGACTTTCAATCCGCGATTACAAAAGCCTACCAGGGTGAAACGGTTGAATATGATAGGCGATATCATCCTGACGCCGAGACAATTCAATGGATTCGTTATACAATTACCCCTGTTTATGAGGATCAAATTATTAAAGGCGCTTGCATTACTGGTAGGGATGTCACGATACGCAAATTATATCTTCAAAACTTGGAGGATCAAAATAAAACATTCCGCGAAATATCGTGGATGCAATCCCACGCGGTTAGGGCTCCTTTGGCCCGAATTATGGGTTTGATCGAGCTTTTGAAAACTTCCCGTGACAATGATTTTGAGAAAACTATCGACTGTATTCTTTTATCTGCACATGAATTAGATGAAATTATTAATAAAATTTCACTGGAATCTAATTCCATTATTAGTAAATATCCACTACCTGCGGATATTCACAATGGTAAAACGCCATAAAATGGAAGGATATAAATACCAAAGCCGCCTTTAAGGCGGCTTTGGTATTGTATTTACATTATTTCAACTCTATCTGGCGGCTCGCCATCTTCGCTTCTTCTTTTTTTGCAATATCCACTTTCAGGATACCATCTTCATAAGCCGCTTCGATGCGGTTATGGTCGGCCTGTTCAGGTAAAGTAAACGAACGGACAAATGAGGAATAGCTGAACTCACGTTTAGCGTAACGTTTGTTTTCTTCACTATTTTCAGTTTGGTTTTCAACAGTGATATTTAACACATTCCTGTCCAAACTGATCTTAAAGTCCTGTTTTTTCAAACCAGGCGCAGCAAGATCTACGTGGAAATGATCTGCAGTTTCGCTGATGTTAACGGCAGGTACGCGGGTTACCATGCGGTCATTAAAAAATGTGTCATTAAAGATTGATTCAAAAACGTCATTAAAGCCTGGCAATAATGCGTTCGCTCCTTTGTTGTTGTTAAATTTAACCAGTGTCATGGCTTACTTTTTTTATGTTATAAATTAATATGTAACTAAACATGTTATTACAAGTTGAATACCAATACGTCAAAACCGTAAAAATTTCAGTTTGGACTGAAAATATTTCAGCCCTGATGTCATTTTTTCAGAGACTGAAGTTTTTGAATATGTCCCTTGTAATGATACGGATGTTATAAGTAAGATCATCCAGCGTGCAATGCAATATTTTTACAGGAAGGGGAACACCTGCCTGTACTTCAGTAAAATCCATGTATAAAATAGAATTTTCCGATAGATCATCCGTGCCTTTAAACTGCTTTACTATCGACATTGCCTGTTCGCGGTCAGACCCAAGATCAAAGTTGCCGTACGTTTCAAATCCGGCCGGCGTTTTCATGTGAAGTGAAATTTGAAAGTTAGTTTCCATCGCTTTTTAATATTTAGGAAACGCTTACAAGTCTTGGTCCAATTCCTTCTCAGCAACCAAATGAAAATTAGTTATCAAACCATTTTTCAAAAAGCCAATTGTTCAGGATATCTCAAATACTTTTAGGTGGTGCTATTAATTTATGGATGTTTTAAAAAGTGCTTACTACACACAGAGCATCAACATGCTTCCCAAAAACTCAATTTAAAGGAAGTGTAAATTTAAAAGTGCTGCCTTTTCCGAGTTCGCTTTCTGCCCATATCTTACCATGATGCCTGTTGATGATCTCGGCGCACAAATATAGCCCTATACCGAAACCGGCAATTTTTTCTGTTTCCTTGCTTTCCACCCTATAATGCGGCAAAAAAAGTTTTTGGATATCCGCTTGCGCTATACCTAATCCCTGATCTCTGACACTTACTTCAATATGGTTATGTTGCAACACGCAAGCTATTTCAATCTGCGCGGTTTTCTCCGAATATTTTGCAGCATTGCTCAGCAGATTGACTAAAACCTGTTCTATTTTTTCCCGATCAGCATTAACATTTACTATCGCGCAGGGATTGATTACAATATGATGAGCAGATGTGATAAATAAGGTTTCTTCAACTACTTCATTGATCAATACATCAAGCCTGAATTCTTCTTTTTTCAGGTGTATCTTACCGGCCTCGGCACCGGACAGATTCAGCAGGCTATTGATCATATTAAGCATCTTTTTAACCTGCTTATCCACTTTTGACAATGCCCCTATGGTGAAATTATCTTTCTGTTTCTTGGCCCAGTTATTCAGCATCTGCACATAAGCCTTCAAAGCGGTAAGCGGCGTTTTCAGCTCATGACTAACCATGCCAATGAATTTGCTCCGTCTGAGATCACTTTGCTTCTGCTCCGTAATGTCCATAATGATCCCCGAGAAATAGCTGCTATTTGCGGCTGTGCTACTGAAGCCCCCGGTTGCGCTCAACCATCTTTGTTTATGTTCGTCAAGACCAATTATGGGGTACTCAATATAAAGGGAACTGTGTTTCTTAAAAGCATTTTCAATCGCTTCCGTTACACTTTTCCTGTGTTTATCCACGACTTTTAACATCGCATCCTCAAAAGACATTTCTTCGCCAGGCAAAAAGCCGAAAAGTTCCCTGGTACGTTCCGAGGGAAGGAATTTTCCAGATGCAGGGTCCATGATCCAGATACCGACATTCGCAGAATCAAGGGCGACCTTGGCTATATCTATAGCCTGAAACGGCTCGGGGAGATCTGAATTATAGTTCTCTTCAGGAAACTCGTTCACGCCACTGTCTTTATTCATTATCAATCCTTAAATGCAATTGTATTGCAAAAATACTTTATTTAAATAATACATGAATTTTATCCATAATAGATCATTAACATATTACTATGTAGTTAAACATATAGACGAGCCTTAAAATTATTTCTTGCTCTTATTAATTATTTTATAAATATCTAATCTTCTGTCTTTCAGGTTCCTGACTGCGCCGAAATTATGAAGTTCTTTTAACAAATCTACGTCCACATCGGCTATCAAGGTTGTTTCGGTATTAGGTGTGGCTTCCGCTTTGATACCATTACTTGGGAAAGAAAAATCCGAAGGCGTAAAAACGGCTGACTGCGCATATTGTATATCCATGTTATGAACTTTAGGTAAATTCCCCACACTGCCCGCTATAGCAACATAACATTCGTTTTCGATAGCCCTGGCCTGTGCGCAGCTTCTAACCCGTGTATAGCCATTTTGAGTGTCGGTCATAAAAGGAACAAAAAGAATTTGCATACCCTGTTCTGCCAACAATCGAGGCAGTTCCGGAAATTCTACGTCATAACAGATCAATATCCCAATCTTACCGCAATCCGTGTCATAGGTAGTAATTTGATCCCCACCGACCATTCCCCAGGCACTTTGTTCCGCCGGTGTTAGGTGAATTTTACGGTACATTTCATAAGAACCGTCCCTGCGGCAAAGATATCCTACATTTTGCAGCACTCCGTTTTCCAGATAAGGCATACTACCTGTTATGATATTAATGTTATAACTGATGGCGTACTCCATAAATTTGTCGCGCAAAGGAATAGTGAAGTTTGCTATCTCTCGCATCGCATCTGCCCCGCTTAAATGATTATAAGCCGTCATTAACGGCGCATTGAACAATTCCGGGAACAATACAAAATCACTTTGATAATCGCTTATCACATCTACAAAAAATTCGATCTGCTCGCACAGCGATTCCATATTCTCAAATGGGCGCATTTGCCATTGCACTAATCCTAATCGGATGATAGATTTTTTGGAGTTGATATGTGCAGCTTCCTCGTTGTAGTAAATATTATTCCACTCCAATAATGATGCGTATTCAAGCGATTGCGTATCTCCGGGTAGATAGCCTTTTAAGATTTTCCGTACGTGGAAATCGTTGGCCAACTGAAAAGATAAAGTCGGATCATGGATCTCTTTACCTTTTACTTTCTCCAAATAGGCTTTTGGTGTCAGTTTATCAGCGTAGTCTTTATATTTTGGGATACGCCCTCCGGCGATTATTGCCCTAAGGTTATGCCTCTCGCATATTTCTTTACGTGCATCATATAACCTTCTCCCAATACGCATACCCCGGTGGTCGGGATGAACAAAAAAGTCAATGCCATATAATACATCGCCATCTTTATCATGGGTTGAAAATGTATAGTTGCCAGTTATTTGTGCATAGGTATGGTTATCGCCAAATTTGTCGTAATCCACGATCAGCGAGAGTGCACAGCCGGCAATTGATCCGTTGACTAATATGCAGATCTGGCCCTCAGGAAATATTTTAACCAATTCGGTTATATGTGGTTCTCCCCAATAGGAAGCGCCTTCCCATTCGGCGTATGCTTCAATCATCGAAGCTTTTAAGCCTAAATAATCGTCTTTGGTAAGCGTTCTTAATTCTATCTTAAGATCTTCGTTCTTAATTTCTTTTTCCATTTTGATGATTAGTCCTCTTTGCGAGGGTGAATATAAAAGTGCAGATCGGAATTTGAATTAAAAAAAAACACCTTCCATTCAGGAAGGTGTTTTTCACAATAATTTTAAATATATAGTGTATTAAGCTACTTTTACATTTACTGCGTTAGGGCCTTTGCGGCCTTCTTCTACATCAAAGCTAACAACGCTGTTCTCACGAATGTTGTCAATTAAGCCTGTAGAATGAACAAAAATCTCGCTTCCACCATTGTTTGGTGTGATAAATCCGAACCCTTTTGTTTCATTAAAAAATTTTACTGTTCCTTGTTGCATTATATTGATTATTAATAAGTCGACAATGTAGGTATAAATAGTGACATATTTTCTTTTTGGTGAAAATATTTAACGAAGGGTCAATTGCAGCTAATTTGAAAAATGCAAAAAAACAAAAATATTGCATTAGCGTTTTAACTGCCGAAGTTCTGATTTAACGGAACGATATTGCGAAACAACTTTTATATTATTTGAACTATGAAAAATCCATTTAAAAAAAGTGACCACACCGTACTAATTGCCGGAATCGCAATCGCCAGCGTTGCAGCCGGTGCTTTAGCCTACCTTTTTCTGTCCGACAGCAGCAACCAAACCCGGAAAACCCTCAAAAAGAAAATCAAAGAAATCGCTAAAAATACCGCAGCCAACGTTATTCAAAAAAAAGCCAACTTTTCTAAGAAAGTAAGTGAGGTTGTAGCCGACGAAGCCACTAAATAGCCTTTCAAATTATAAAAGACATCCCGAAAATCAGGGTGTCTTTTATAATTGCATGTAGAAGTTCAAAAACGGGTGTTTACTTAAAGAGGCACATCGGCAATTTTTATTTGACAAATTTTCTCAATTAACTATTAAAGTTCTTACTGCTCGGACCATTTTAACGGATATTTACCGTAAAATTAATTTATTTACCTAAATGGCAATTAGCGGAACAGGCTTTGCTATGCACATGGAAAAACGTTATGTCTAAAAGAATACTCGTAATTGACGATGATGAGGATATTTTGGAAATCCTGCATATCGTTTTTCAGGAAAAAGGATATGATGTGATATTATCCAATACCGGTGAAGCCGCTGAACACATTCAAGTGATCCATCCTGATTTGATTTTATTGGATGTACGTATTGAAGGATCAGCTAAAAGAGGTGATGAAATATGCGCGGAAATAAAAGAAAGATATAAAGAGGAAAAAATGCCGGTCATATTGGTATCTGCTGAAACCGATCTGGAAGTACTTGCCAATCAATGCGGAGCGGATCATTATATCAGCAAACCTTTTGACATCTATCAGTTATTGATGCAAGTCCAAAAGTTTCTGGTCTAGTTCACACTTATCAGGTTATTTTTCATGTTATCTAAAAAACCTGCTACTTTCATATATTAGAAATTTATGTTGATCCAATGGAAGAAAATCCCAAGAACCCGAAAGAAGTTAAGAAAATCAGTTTCGGCCCCAAAAAGTTAAAAACATTTTTCGTTAGGCATTTAGATAAAATTTACGCAGCGAAGGCTCACCTGGTTAGTCATTTACCCAAAATAGCTAATGAAACTCATTTTTCAGACCTTCGGAATGCGATATTGGAAACGATGGATGATGTGGAAAAGCAGATGGCGAGAATGGAAATCATTTACAATATTCTTGACGCAGAGCGTTCAGAAGGCAACTTCAGTGGATTAGCGGGACTGGTCGATGATGCATTTGCTGATATCACGCTGCATAGCGCAGAACCTGAACTTCGTGATCTTTCGATAGCATTTTATATGCAAAATATCGAAAGTATGGAAGCATCGTCTTTCCAGGTTCTACAGATGGCTGCTGTGAAGCTTAAAAACAAACAGATCAAACAGTTGGTCAAAGAAAATTATGACGAGGCCAAAGCAGACCGTACCTTACTTTTGTTGATTACCGCAAAGTATATTACGGCTAAATAATAATTAATGACCGTAAAAAATTGAATGAAAGTAAAACTAGTATATTTCCTGCTAGCCAACTATATTTTATTACGTATGAAACTTAATCGCTTGCCAACGCTTGTGTATGCCTATGGCAACTATCAATAATGTTAAACCACTCAGCGCAGAAAAGCTGTTTGACCTGTTAAAGACAGAATTCGCGGATTATATAAACGAAAAACTGGGTTCCAACCTGGCAATTGAATACGCACACGTATATGATGTAATCAATGTGCTTTTCCCCGAAGTGATCGAAGGACCGGCCCTAACCATTACTGTAAGTGATAACGAACTTACTGTTACTAACCACGCGGCTGATTCAGATTATAATACCGGTTTGCTGGAGGACCAACTGATAGGTTTCCTGGAATTACAAGCAAGTTAATCATAGGCTATTTATCCGCCACGAGGTTAAGCCCAACAAGGACTTTGATTTTGTCAGATAGATCGCCAACCAGCACACGGACCGGCGCAGGAAGGTTTTTAACCAGGGTTGGTACGGCGATGATTTGTTCTCCTTCGGCTAGGTGAGGATGTTCGAGCAGGTCAATGATCTCCACGGTATATTTATCTTTCAGTTCTTCCTCGCAATATTTTTTCAAATTTTCGATTGCATTGTTGGACTTTTGGGTTTTCCCGGCGATATACAGGCACAATTTATATTTCTCAGCTTCCATAACTTATTTGAAGGTTATTTAAGCCTTTGTATAATAAGCTTTTAAATCGATATATGTTTCACTCCGGGACAAAAACTTATTCTTATAGCCCATGGGGTTGGCTAATTTAGCGTAATCAAACAAAACCGTTTATAGAACGTTATTATTATAATCTTTCAAGATACTATTAAGAACCTGCTGTTTTTTGGCCGGTCAGCGCACCTAAATCATTAACGCGCTGCCTATCCTTGTGAAGTCCAGGCCACAGTGAAACAATCCTCTCTGTTTACTAAATCATCTACCCATGCCGGACTATGCTTTGGTTATGGAAATTCCCATTGCTATTAAATCAATTTTATGCTGATCATCTTTTTGTATTTTATTGCCCACTGGTTCCTGTCACTGTTCTTTCAAACATTCTTCCAGCATCGCCACGCCTCTCACCGCACGTTTACCACCAATAAATTCTGGGAACGGGTGTTTTATTTACTGACCTATCTTTTTGAGGACGCTTACTTTTTACCTCCCCCGTGCTTATGCTTTAATGCACCAATTTCTTCTTTAGTTCCAATCGCACGTCCAGCATGGCTGTTCCATTTGGCCGGATCACAATCGCGTCCTACGGATATATCCGCGCGTTTGCCGTTAACCGTGATGCGCATGTAGATGGACATTGCACCACCTTTGTAGTTTTTTTGCTTTCTGATGTAGAAAAGCAGATGGAAATTACTCATAATTACAAGCTTAAAAGTTAAACAAAAGTAAGTTTGTAGCCTGCCTTTATCAAGATGTTCACTCGCCGAACAGGTTGATAATCAATTAATTGTAAGAAATTCGGTGCGTAGTTTTTTCTATTTAGTTACGCACCGAATTACGCTCATTTTTGTTGCGTTTTGGTGCATAATATGGTGTTTTGATGCCAACAAAAAACCCTGAAAACTTTTGATTTGCAGGGTTTTAGCACCTTTTGGTATTGTTTTTAGTAGCCCGTAGGGGAATCGAACCCCTGTTTCTAGAATGAAAATCTAACGTCCTAACCCCTAGACGAACGGGCCTTCTTTTTTATATATTGTCTTTGGTATCGCTACCAAAGCGTTCCCTTATTTTGGGACTGCAAAGATATACGTTTAGACATAAATTAAAAATAAAATTTAAATTTTATTTCAATTATTTTTTCGGTGCTTGTAAATTCAAAATCACGAAACAAAAAATCACCATTAACATTGTAATCTATGATGCTGATAAGCATATATTTATAAAAAAATACAAACCTACCTATATGAAAGCATTATGGAATAACCAGGTAATTGCCGAGAGCAATGATACCGTTATCGTAGAGAATAACCATTATTTCCCTAAAAGCAGCGTGAAAGCTGAATACCTGAAAGAGTCAAATACCCATTCTACCTGTCCGTGGAAAGGATTGGCGTCGTATTACACGCTCGAGGTTGACGGCAAGCAAAACCCCGATGCCGCATGGTTTTACCCCGAACCAAAATCGGCAGCAGAAAACATTAAAGACCATGTGGCGTTTTGGAAGGGTGTTAAAATAACCGATTAATAAACTACCATGGAACAATACGATGCCATTGTTATAGGCGCGGGACAAGCAGGTGTACCCCTATCAAAAAAACTGGCGCAGGCCGGCAAAAAGACTTTAATTATTGAGAAGCGCTATGTAGGCGGCACCTGTGTTAATGATGGTTGCACACCCACCAAAACCTGGGTGGCATCGGCTAAAGCAGCTTATGACGCGAGTAAAAGTTCGGAGTTGGGCGTTAATATAAAAGGCTATAAGGTGGATATGCGCCAGGTAAAAAAGCGCAAGGATGAGATAGTATTAAAATCGCGTAACGGCGGACAAAAAGCTATTGAGGACACTAAAAACCTAACCCTGATTTTTGGCGAAGCTGCCTTCACCGGAAAAAAAACTTTATTGATTGAATTGAATGAAGGAGGGACCTTAGAAGTAACCGCCGACCTGATCTTTATCAATACCGGAGCGAAAACCTTGATCCCTGAGATTGAAGGCTTAAAGGATATCAAGTACCTCACCTCAACCACTATTCTTGATCTGGATTATGTGCCGGAGCATCTGTTAGTCGTTGGTGCCAATTATATTGGGATGGAGTTTGGACAGATGTTTGGTCGCTTTGGTAGTAAAATTACCATGCTGGAGAAAGCGCCACGGATATTGGCCCATGAAGATGAGGATATCTCTGAAGCAATGCACCAGATATTGACCGACGAAAATATTGAAATATTTACCAATGCTACAACGCTGTCTTTCATTGAAACGAAGAAAGGTAATATTAAAGCTAAGGTATCTGTTGCAGGAAAAGAGCAAACTATCAAATGTTCCCATGTTTTGATCGGTGTTGGCAGGATTCCGCAAACTGAAGCTTTGGCGCTGGAAAAAACGGGGGTTAAAGTTGATGAAAAAGGCTTCATCAAAGTAAACGATAAGCTGGAGACCAATGTAAAAGGTATTTATGCTTTGGGTGATGTTAAAGGTGGCCCGGCATTTACGCATATTTCTTATAATGATTATACAATTGTTTATCGTAACCTGATTGTGGGGGAGAATTTAAATACTAAAAAAAGGCCGGTGCCTTATTGTATGTTTACCGACCCGCAGCTAGGGCGCATAGGTATTAGTGAAGATGAGGCCAAAAAGCAAAAACTTAAAGTAAAAGTTGTTAAATTGCCTATGGCGCATGTGGCACGTGCTTTAGAGGTTGGTGATACCCGCGGTTTTATGAAAGCTGTGGTTGATCCGGTTACTAAAAAGATACTGGGCGCGGCTATTTTGGGTACCGAAGGAGGCGAGATTATGACTGTACTGCAAATGGCAATGGAGGGTGGTATTACATACGACAGGATACGCTATTGCGTTTTCGCGCATCCTACTTATTCCGAATCATTGAATAACTTGTTTTTGAGTCTGGACAATTAGCGCTTATGATAAAAGTTGAACATCTGAGCAAACACTTTGGTAATGTAAAAGCGGTAGATGATATTTCTTTCAACGTAAATGAGCATGAAAACTTAATCTTGTTAGGCACCAGCGGTTGTGGTAAAACAACAACCTTAAAAATGCTGAACAGGCTGATTGAGCCTACACATGGCAAGATCTACATCAATAATAAAAATATATTAGAGCAACAACCCGAAATTTTGCGGCGTGGCATTGGCTATGTGTTGCAAAATAACGGGTTGTTCCCGCATTATACGGTCGGGGAAAATATCGCTATCGTACCACAACTGCTTAAGTGGGATAAAAAACAAACCGAGCATCGCATGAGCGAATTGCTGGAAAAACTGCATCTGTCAAAAGATTACTTAAACGTTTATCCCAATAAACTAAGCGGTGGCCAGCAGCAGCGGGTTGGCTTAGCCAGGGCCTTAGTTGCCGATCCTCCGGTTTTGTTGATGGATGAACCTTTCGGCGCGTTGGATAATGTGACCAAAGCAAAAATCCATGCAGAGTTTAAGGCTTTAGATGAACTGAAAAAGAAGACCATCATCATGGTGACCCATGATGTGCAGGAAGCTTTTGAACTGGGAGACCGCATTTGCCTGATGGATGCCGGCAAGATTGTGCAACAAGGCACTCCTGCCGAATTGCTGTTCAAACCCAAAAATAAATTTGTTTCCGATTTTCTGCAGGAGCAGCGTTTGCAATTGGAATTTAGATCGGTTTTATTAGGGGATATTAAGCAGGAGATAAGCGGGTTTGACGAAAATGAAACTGTTTGGTCGGTAATGGAAAAGTTGAAGAGCAATGGTGATCGATCAGCGGAATTTGAACGATTAATGTCGGCGTTTTATCAATATAAACAACATCAAGCCCATGAATGAGCAACAGCAAACTTTATGGGATTTTATGCGGCAGCAAAGCGATAAGCTGGCAACCCAAACGCTGGAGCATATCGGGCTAACGTTTATCTCACTATTTTTGGCGGTGCTGGTTGGCTTGCCTTTAGGTATATTGATCGCCCGAAAAAGAAAATTATCGGGTTCGGTTTTAGGTATTGCGGGGGTATTGCAAACTATCCCGAGTATTGCACTGCTTGGTTTTATGATCCCGCTTTTGGGCATTGGCCCGAAGCCGGCTATTGTGGCCTTACTGTTGTATGCGCTGTTGCCTATCATCCGCAATACTTACACCGGCATTACCGGGGTTGATGCATCGGTTAAGGAAGCGGCGACCGCTATGGGTATGAGCAAATTGCAGATACTGTTTAAGGTTGAGCTGCCGCTGGCTATGCCCGTGATTTTGGCCGGAATCCGTACTGCTACGGTGATAACGGTTGGTGTGGCTACATTGGCGTCGTACATCGCGGCGGGTGGCTTGGGTGAGTTTATTTTTGGCGGGATCTCGCTTAACAATACCAATATGATATTGGCTGGGGCGATACCCGCAGCTTTGCTGGCTATAATATTTGATTTCCTGTTATCGCTGGTACAAAAACTCAATTTTAAAAAAGTAAAAAGGGCGGCTTATGCTTTGCCGGTGATCATTGTTTTGTTGGCTTGCTTTTATTTTATTCCATCAGCCTATGGCAGTAAGTTAACAGCCGGTTTTACCCCTGAATTTATGGGCAGGCAGGACGGTAACCTCGGGTTGCAAAGCAAGTATCATTTAAAGATCCATACTATCGTGATTAGTGATGCGGTAATGTATAAGGCGGCATTTGAAAAGCAGTTGGATGTGATCAGTGGGTATTCGACAGACGGAAGGTTGAAAGCTTATAACCTTGTCGTTTTAAAGGATGATAAGAACATCTTCCCGCCATATTTTGCGGCGCCTATTGTGCGCGAGGATGCTTTGAAAAAGTTTCCTGGTCTTGAAAAAACATTAAATCTGCTCTCGGGTAAAATTAATGATACAGTAATGACCGAATTAAATTACCGGACCGACTATCTTCACGAAAGCCCGGAGAAGGTGGCTAAAGATTTTTTGGTGTCGAAAAATTTATGGCGGCCGGAACGTGGCGGTACTGATGGTATAGTGCGGATCGGGTCGAAGATATTTGGGGAACAATATATCCTGGCGAATATGTACAGCATGCTGATAAAAGGTTATACCGATTATGATGTAGCCACCAAAACCGGCCTCGGTGGTACAAAAATTTGCTTTGATGCACTAACCAATAACCAGATAGATTTTTACCCTGAATATACCGGTACCGGGCTTTTAGTTATCCTTCAACCGTCACAACAAATCATAAATTCGGTAGAAGGCAGTAAGGAAAAGACCTACAATTACGACAAACAAGAGTTTGAGAAACGTTACCAGGTAAAATGGTTAATGCCTATAGGTTTTAACAATGCTTATGCTTTAATGATGCGACAAAAACAAGCCACCGCTTTAAATGTTAAATCAATAACGGATCTTAAGAATTACCTGGATAAAAAATAGAGCCCAATGGAAACAGCAATTGAACAATATACCGACAAATTAACCCTTGCTGAGCGCTATTTAAAGGTCCGCAAGCATACGGAGCATATTTGCGCGCCGCTGCAAACGGAAGATTATGTGGTGCAGCCAACGGTGGATGTTAGTCCGCCCAAATGGCATATCGGGCATACGACCTGGTTTTTTGAGACCTTTATTCTGAAACCATACGCTACCGATTACCAGGAATTTAACACTGAATACAACTTTGTATTTAATAGTTATTACGAAACCGTAGGCAACCGGGTGATCCGTACGGATAGGGGTAATTTAAGCCGACCAATAGTTATTGATATTATGCGTTACCGCAAATACGTGGATGATGCCATGAATAAGTTTTTGTGTGAAGAGCCATCGGACGAAATAAAAGAGTTATTGGTACTTGGCTTTAACCACGAGGAGCAGCACCAGGAGCTTTTATACACTGACATTAAATACATTTTAGGCCATAATCCATTGTTCCCGGCTTATTCGCATGATTATCATTCGCCGAAGGTAAAAGCGATAGATGCCCCGTTTATCAGCATGGATGAAGGTATTTATG
Organism: Mucilaginibacter tundrae; assembly: GCF_013408825.1. Taxonomy (GTDB): domain Bacteria; phylum Bacteroidota; class Bacteroidia; order Sphingobacteriales; family Sphingobacteriaceae; genus Mucilaginibacter. The sequence goes on along the minus strand of NZ_JACCBZ010000001.1, from coordinate 101,086 downwards.
AAATAGGTTTTGAGGGCGAAGGTTTTTGCTTTGATAATGAGCTGAACAGGCACAAAGTTTACCTGAATACTTATGAGATCAGTCCGAATTTGGTGACTAACGAGGAATACCTCGAATTTATTAAAGCAGGTGGTTATAATGATTTTCGCCATTGGCATGCTGAGGGTTGGGATTGGGTTAAAACCAACAAAATCCAATCACCATTGTACTGGCATTTGATACATGGTGAGTGGTATAACTACACTTTTAACGGCCTGGAACCTGTTGAAATGAAACAGCCGGTTTGCCATATCAGTTATTTTGAGGCCTATGCCTTTGCCGCATGGAAAGGAATGCGCTTGCCTACAGAATTTGAATGGGAGGCCGCGGCTTCGCAATTTAAATGGGGCAAAAGCTGGGAGTGGACCGAAAGTTCATACCTGCCATACCCGGGTTTTGCCAAAGCACCGGGCGCAATAGGCGAGTACAACGGCAAATTTATGGTGAACCAAAAAGTACTAAGAGGCGCATCTGAGGTTACATCACCGGGACATGCACGTGTTACTTACCGCAATTTTTTTCAAACACATTTACGATGGCAATTTACTGGCATAAGGCTTGCTAGGTAGTTAATCATCAATCAACCTAATGAAAATATGAATACTGCTACCATACAAACAGTAACAAACAACCCAGCTAACATAACCGAGCAGTTTTATGCTGATGTTATAAAAGGTTTGCATTCGACACCAAAGCAGTTGAGTTCCAAGTATTTTTATGATGCGGTGGGGGATAAGCTTTTCCAGGATTTGATGAATTGCGATGAATATTACCCAACCAATTGCGAGTTGGAAATATTTACTGAGCAAACTGCCGAAATATGCCAGGCCCTAATGAGTAATGGTGATGCTTTCGACCTGATAGAGTTGGGCGCGGGCGATGCCATGAAATCAACTTATTTACTTAAATATTTATTAGAGCAGAAGGCCGATTTTCACTATTTACCGATTGATATATCCGATAACGTGATCAATTATTTGAACATGACCTTGCCGGTAACTTTACCGGGTTTGCAGGTGACAGGTTTGAACGGTGACTATTTTGATATGTTGAAAAAAGCCGCCTCTTTATCTAAGCGCCGTAAGGTAGTTTTATTCTTAGGATCCAATGTTGGTAATATGCCTGTTAGTGATGCGGAAGAATTCTGTAAGCAGTTACGTAATCACCTTTCATCGGGCGATATGTTGCTGGTTGGTATCGACCTGAAGAAGAACCCTAAAACAGTATTGGCTGCATATAATGATAAGGATGGCATCACTAAACGATTCAATCTTAACTTATTGGATCGCATTAATCGTGAGTTGGGCGCTGATTTTAATGTTGCTAAATTTGAACATTATCCAACTTATGACCCTGAAACTGGTGCATGCAAAAGTTATTTGATCAGTTTAGACGATCAGCAGGTAAAAATTCGGGGTAAAGAAACTATTGGCTTTGCAAAAGATGAATACATCTACATGGAGATCTCCCAAAAATACAATGTGATCCAAACCAACCAAATGGCGGCTGGAGCTGGTTTTAAGCCATTGAATATATTTTTCGATACTAAAAAATGGTTTATTGACGCTATTTGGTTAGCGGAATAAACGAACGACTTAATCAGAGTAACAAGGGATTTAATCGTGAATTAATCAGTTCGCCAAAGGGTTTATCCATAAGCCATTTGTGGTGATCTGTTTTTTGCTGTGAATTTTTGTAGGGGATTACCCTGGCTCCATCAGCCATGTAAATAACTGTCATTACTTCGCGTAATTGATTGGATTTATTACCGGGTGCCTGATGGATAGTAAAACCACGGTGCCAGGTCGCATCTCCTGCTTTCATGGTTTCAGCACGGCTAATAGGGAAGTTATTATCTTTAACATATTTGTCGAACGCTTCTTCTGATTCGTCTGAGATTTCGTGGTTAAACACTGCACCATTCTTGTATGATCCTGAGGCAAAGGTAAGCATGCCCATATCCACATCAATATCAATCAGAGGCATCCACATAGTTACCGTATTGTTGGTATCAATGGGCCAGTAATATTGGTCCTGGTGCCATGGGGTTGGGCCGCCACCCGGCTCTTTAAATAAAGCCTGATCATGGTATAACCGTACATTTTTTACACCTATTAAATCCGCGGCTATTTTGGCCATCCGTTTTGCTAAAACAAACTTTTTAACGGCCTCGTCCACCTGCCACAAATTCATTATTTGTAAAAAGGCTTTGCCATAGGTATCCCTATCGTCTAATTTACGGTTTTCGGTATTATAGCGTTCAGCCGCATCAACAATAGCAGGTCGGTAGGCAGCTATTTCTTCCTCTGATAAAATGCCCTTTACAAGCGTATGCCCTTTAGCCTGAAATTCGTTAATGCTATCAATAGATAAATCCTTAAAATTATCTAAAGAAGGCAATTGCGATGCACTAATAGTCATATTCGTTAATTGGTTTAACTCAAAGTAAAATAAGATTCCCGACTCAAAAAATGAATAAAGTGATTAAATTGTGGTTTATTTTATCTTAATAATATTTGTATATTAGATTGGTGTAATAAAATGTGCAATGATCAAGGCCTCCTTTGAAGTTTTGCAACCGGGAAACCGGCAATCATTTTTGGTCCGTAAATTTGACCAGTGGGAATTTGACGGGCCATACCATTTTCACCCGGAATATGAGCTAACTTATATTACAAAAGGCAGCGGCAAAAGATATGTAGGCACACACATGGAAGATTTCGTCCCTGGCGATTTAGTATTGTTGGGTCCCAACCTGCCACATTGCTGGAAACTGGCTAATATTGAAAAAACGCAAAATGAGGCAGGTGCCATAGTTGTACAATTTACAGGAAATTTTTTGGGTGAGGAATTTTTTGACAAGCCCGAGATGCAGGACATTAGTAAACTTTTTAAAAGAGCAACTAGCGGATTAAGATTTAACGGCAACACACAGGCCATGGTTAATATGGCAATGATGGAGCTGAATGCTGAAGAAAGTAATTTTATTAAGATGCTTAAGTTGCTTGATATTTTAAATCAGCTATCGCTTAGTAATGAGTTTATACAGCTTGACCAAAGTCAACGCATAAGCGAGAGGAGTGTTGCAGAACAAGAGCGCATTAACCCTGTATTCGCTTACCTGGTTGAGAATTTCAGGGAATCAGTATCATTAAATAAAGCTGCGGCTATTGCTAATATGACCCCAAACGCGTTTTGCAAGTACTTTAAAAAAGTAACCCGCAAAACATTTATAGAAACTATAATTGAGTACCGCCTGAATTACGCTACCCAGCAGTTAGTGCAAACTGATAAACCGATTTCGGAGATAGCATTTGATAGTGGTTTTGGTGATGTATCACACTTTTATAAAATGTTTAAGGTGAAAATGGGATTGAGCCCGCTGAACTACCGCAAGACGTTTATGCGTGACTTAAACTGATGAAGTGTTGGAAGACAGTTTTAAGATTTTAGGAAGATTACCATTCTGTTAATATTACTTTTAGTGGCACTTCAATCGTGTTTTAATCTTTAATTTGCTGCCATATTATTTATGCAGTAATTATTGCTCATTATGAAACGATTTATATATTCAACAATACTTATCCTGTGGGCAGTAGTTGTACACGGGCAGCAAACCGTACCCGTCGCAGTTGCAGTACCCACTAACACCACGATAATATTACACGTATACGCCAGGGGCGTTCAGATTTATCAGTGTACACAAGACATGAAAGATACTTCACACTATGTATGGGTTTTCCGCGAACCGAAAGCAACTTTATTCACTTCTGCCAATTACATAAAAGAAGTCGGGAAACATTACCTGAATACAACCAAGAACCCAACGTGGGAATTATCCGATGGCTCATTAATTAGCGGTATAAAATTGCAGCAGGCTCCTTCGCCGGATAGTGACGCTATCCCGTGGCTACTGCTTAGTGGGGTAGCGAAAAGCGGAAAAGGAAGGCTTACAAATGTTGCTTTTATACAACGTTTATACACACATGGAGGCTTAGCCCCAAAAAACGCTGATCAGTCACAGAAAGGGCAAATATTGCAAGTACCTTATACAGCGGAATATTTATTTTACAAGTAGCTGTATGCAGACTTACGAAGCTTTAAAAACTTCATAAATCTACTATCATTCGTGCTATTTGGCAGATTGAAACCGCTCCTTCAAAAACTTTCCGGTATACGAATCCTTCACCTTGATCAAATCCTCAGGCAAGCCTTCAAACACAACCTTACCACCTTTATCACCTCCTTCGGGGCCAATGTCAATTACCCAGTCGGCGCATTTGATCACGTCCATATTATGTTCTATCACGATGATGGTATTACCATGATCTAATAGCGCATCAAATGATTTTAGCAGCTTCTTAATATCCTCAAAATGCAATCCTGTAGTAGGTTCATCAAAAATGAATAGTGTTTTATGCGTATTATTCCCTTTTACCAGGAAGGATGCCAGCTTTATACGCTGTGCCTCGCCACCCGATAGGGTGTTTGATGATTGCCCTAACTGCACATAACCCAAGCCCACGTCAACCAAAGGTTTTATTTTGGCGATGATCTTAGGCTCTTTTTTAAAGAACTCCAGGCCTTCGTCAATGGTCATTTCCAATACTTCCGATACATTTTTATCCAGGTAGGTAATATCCAGTATATGCTGTTTAAAACGTTTGCCACCACAGGTCTCGCAGGTCAGGAAAATATCAGCCATAAACTGCATCTCTATCTTCACCTCACCCTCGCCCTGGCAAACGTCACAACGGCCGCCCTCTACATTAAACGAAAACGCTGAAGGCTTTAACCCCGCCGCCTTTGATGCAGGTTGCGCAGCAAACAAATTCCTGATCTCGTCCCAAGCCTTCACATAAGTAACCGGGTTTGATCGTGATGAACGGCCGATCGGGTTCTGATCCACCATCTCCACCTGTTCAATCTTCGCGTAATCACCCTCAATGCTATCGTATGACCCGGTTTGTTCACCCGAATAATTACCCAGCGTTTTTTGCAATGCCGGAGCCAATATCCGTTTAACCAAACTCGTTTTTCCCGAACCTGATACACCGGTAACCACTGTCAATACGCCCAACGGAAACTTTGCATCCACATGCTGCAAGTTATTTTCCCTGCCGCCTTTTATGCCGATGTAATCATGCCATTTACGGCGATGATCGGGTATCGCAATTTCTTCCTTACCACTCAAATAACGGCCGGTTAAGCTGTTATCATCCTTGATGATTTCATCATATGTCCCCGAAAAGATCAGTTCACCACCATGCGTACCCGCAGCCGGGCCGATATCAATAATATGGTCAGCCGCTTTCATGATCTCTTCCTCGTGCTCCACTACTAACACGGTATTTCCTACATCGCGCAGGGATTTCAGCACTGTAATTAAACGCTGTGTATCGCGCGGATGCAAACCGATACTCGGCTCATCCAAAACATATATCGAACCCACCAAACTACTCCCTAATGATGTAGCCAGATTTATCCTTTGCGATTCCCCACCTGATAGCGTATTCGACAACCTGTTCAGTGTCAAATAACTCAATCCCACGTCATTTAAAAACAATAAACGGTTGGTTATTTCCATTAGCAGGCGTTTACCTACTGTAGTATCAGTTTCGTTTAATTTCAAATTGCTGAAGAAGTCAAGCGCTTTATCCAAAGGCATCAATACCGCATCGGTTATGGATCTGCCGTCTATCTTCACATAAGAAGCATCCTGACGTAAGCGGCTACCTTTGCATTCCGGACAAGTAGTTTTACCCCTGTAACGGGACAACATCACCCTGTACTGGATTTTATAAGTCTGCGCTTCCATCTCCTTGAAGAACTCATCCAGCCCGCGGAAATATTTATTGCCGGTCCACAACAACCTTTGCTCCTTTTCAGTAAGCTGGTTGTATTGCCGATGGATAGGAAAATCAAATTTTAACGCGCTTTTAATCAGGTTATCGTTCCACTCGCGCATTTTTTCGCCGCGCCACGGGGCAATAGCGCCTTCATAAATACTTTTACTCTTATCAGGGATTACCAGATCCTCATCAATACCGATCACCTTGCCATAACCCTCGCAGCGTTTACAAGCGCCATAAGGGTTGTTAAAGCTGAAGAAATTAGCGCTCGGCTCTTCAAATTTTATCCCGTCCAGTTCAAACCTGTCACAAAAAAAGCGTTCGGTTTCCTTTTCGGCATCCGGCTCCTGGTAACGCACGTAGCAGTCACCTTTACCTTCAAAAAATGCCGTTTGTATCGAGTCGCCTAAACGGCTAACGGTTTCGTCCTCTTCATTCTTGGTGATACGGTCTATCACAATCCGAACCGCCTGGTGGGCAGATGTCGCGCTTTCGTTTGTTGCTTTATCGCCTTTAACTTCTTCCTGAAGCCATTGCCCGTCATCCACAATACTCATATCCTCCAGCAACGTTTCAATCCGCGATAGCTTTTGCATATATTCCACCCTAACAAAACCCTTTTGCATCAACACCGCCAGCTCTTCTTTCAAACTGCGGTTGTTGTGCGGATAAAGCGGGCACAAAATAGTAACCTGCGTATCAGTAGGTAACGACATGATAAAATTGATCACATCCGTAACCGAATCCTTCTTCACCAAATTGCCCGACACCGGCGAGATCGTTTTACCTATCCGCGAGAAAAGCAATTTCAAATAATCATATATCTCTGTCGAAGTACCCACCGTTGAACGCGGGTTCGACGTAATAACTTTTTGCTCAATAGCGATAGCCGGGGCAATGCCCTTTATATAGTCCACATCCGGCTTGTTCATGCGGCCCAAAAACTGGCGCGCGTACGATGACAAGCTCTCTACATACCTGCGCTGCCCTTCGGCATACAGGGTATCAAAAGCCAATGATGATTTACCCGAACCCGACATGCCCGTAACCACTACCAGCTTATTTTTAGGTATGGCCACATCCAGATTTTTCAGGTTGTGTACACGTGTTCCCTTAATTATAATATGCTTCTGCGGATCTTTTTCTGCTTCTTTAATCATTCAAATATTAGTTCATGGTTAGTGGCTGATAGTTCATAGCAAAGTCTGTTCCGACAATGCGCAAATGGCCTATAAAACCACGAACCTTTCCAAAACGCAAAAATCCTAAAATTATTAGCCGTTTCCAAATGCGCGCCGTTAATAAATGGGAATATGATTTTGGATTGATTAATTAGTCTAAACAATTAACTTAGAGCCATAAAACAGAATATGGATAATACTTCGATCGCAGATTTCAGCCCCGAAATTAATTACAATAAAAGTTTGGAAAAACACAGGTTAATATATAAAATAACAGGTTGGCTTATATTTTCTCTCGTTTTTGGCTACGCATTCTATCTACTTATGATGTTTGCAGCTTTTCAGCCATTGCTACATTTAATTACAGGCCATGCAGAACCCATTGGGCTCATTACTTGCAGTTTACTCGTTGTTAGTTTAATGATATTTAATATATTTTGTAATAACGCATTTACTAAAATTGAAGGAAAAAACCTCGAGGATAATAAAAGATACATTCTGTTAACTATGGATGAATTCTTCTCAAATTATGATTTTAAAGTCAACGATGACAAAATTATGAGAAGTTTCATGCCTAAAGGTAGCCCGATTTGGGGCAGAATAATAACTATACTTTTTGATGGTAATGATATGTATCTTAATATTACCTCTCTTGGCAAATCCAATTCCCCAACTTTAGTTCATGGCCTGATCAATTATCTCAAAGCGAGAAGAATCAAAAAATACTTCGCAAAGAATTATCCTGTAAACTAATCTCCAGTCCTGGTTTATTAGCCTAACCCATTAAACTTTAACACCTTAAATCAGTCAAATGTTAAAAAGTGTTAAAGTGTTAAATACAATGAAATATTTGGTTTTTTTCGATTTTTTTGCTTTATTTGATGTAACAAAAAGGAGACCCTATATAGATTAAACTATACTTTAACAAAAAAATATCTTTTAATTAAGTTTAAAGTAAAGGTTTTCTATGGATTTTCAATTGCAAAGTGATCAGGATTTAATCCATCTATACATCACGGGCGAAGAGGCCGGATTAGTGGAGTTAATACGCCGATACCAATCTAAAATTTACACCTCCATTTATTTACTGGTAAAAGATGAGTACCTCGCCGAGGATATTTTTCAGGATACCTTTATCAAAGTAATTAACACCTTAAAAGCCGGGAAATATAACGAAGAAGGTAAATTCCTTCCCTGGGTTACCCGTATAGCGCACAATTTAGTTATCGACCATTTCCGCCGTGAAAAACGTGCGCCAATGGTTAGCAATGGTGACGACTTTGATATTTTTGAAGTATTAGGCAATTATGATGAAAGCACTGAGGACCGCATGGTTCGCGAGCAGACACATAAAGACCTTAAAGCTTTGATCCAGCTTTTACCGTCCGAGCAAAAAGAAGTACTTATTATGCGCCACTTCGGCGACCTGAGTTTCAAGGAGATAGCAGATATTACCGACGTAAGCATCAATACCGCGCTGGGCCGTATGCGTTATGCCCTTAACAACCTGCGTAAAATGATGCAGGGAAGAGAGCTTAGCTTGAAAAATTAATTTCATGAAAATTTCATGAAATTTTTTTCATAGTTAATAAAATATTACTTTCAGGCTTGCGTTTAATACTTGTACTTTAAACATTAACAAGCTTATGGGTGAAACCTTTACAAACTCTTTAAACACGGTCATTAAAAACGCGCAGATGAAAGACAGGGATGTACAAGAAAACCTGGATGCGGATGATTTGATCTTCTATCATTCCATCCGTGCCGATTTGGATCTTTTGAAAAAGAAGCCCAAACTGCAAACTATTCATTATCTGCTGGATTATTCCAAAAGTCTGCGTAGCTAGCTGGCCCAAAAAACTTAACAGCCCGTTGTAAAAAGTTATGTTAACTAATTACAACGGGCTTCTTTTTTTTAATTATTTTCGACGGCATACTACTAGTCAACCATGCTAAAGCAAGAACGCTACCGCCATTTTGTAGATTACTTTTCAAAAAATCAACCCGACGCCGTTACCGAGCTGCATTATGGTAGTCCGTTCCAGTTATTGATAGCCGTTATCCTTTCTGCCCAATGCACCGATAAACGCATTAACCAAATAACCCCTGCCCTGTTCGAGCGTTTCCCTACGCCCGAGAGCCTGGCAGCCTCCACACCCGAAGAAGTATTTACCTACATCCGTAGTGTAAGCTACCCAAACAACAAGGCAAAGCATTTAATAGGTATGGCAAAAATATTGGTTGATGTTTTCCATAACGAAGTACCATCCGATATCGATCAGCTGCAAAGAATGCCAGGGGTTGGCCGAAAGACTGCCAATGTAATTGCTTCTGTAGTTTATGACGCGCCCGCGATTGCTGTGGATACCCATGTTTTCAGAGTAGCCAACCGCATAGGTTTAACCACCAATGCCCGTACACCGCTGGCCGTCGAAAAACAATTGGTAGAGTATTTGCCACAAGAAACTTTAGCCATTGCGCACCACTGGCTTATACTGCATGGTCGCTACATCTGTGTTGCCCGCAGCCCAAAATGTGACATTTGCCCGCTAACCTGGTTTTGTAAGTATTATGCCAGTACCAATAAAGAAACCTACCTGCTAAAAGCCGAAGCGGCCAAAGTCAAAAAAGTAAAAGATCAGAAAAAGAAAAGGTCGTTAGATGCGATGAGTAAGGAATTGAAAAAGAGGGCATTTAAAAAATAAATGCAACCCCTTTATTATAATTGAGTGTCCTCGCTGTCAAACGTTAATTTATCTTCATAACTCAAATCCAGGTCTGTTTCAATCTTATCCTTCGTAGGTCTTATGGATATGAAATACAAAATCAGCAGCCCGGCAATTATTAAAAAGTATAAATTCCGGCTCAACTCATAAGAAACTACAGCAAACATTGCAGGACCCTCCAATAAGGCAAATCTTTGAATTAAAGCTGATTGATATAGAGTTATTTTTTCTTTTAGTGTAAATTGTTTTTTAGCTTTTACAAGTTGTTTCTTAAAAAGAAAAACACTTGCAGTAAACCCGCCTATCGCTAATAATAGCGATACGTCTGTAAAAGGATCATTAGTATTATAAGTGAAAACATTATGATTGATATTATCCGATATAGTTACAGCACTAAACAATATCACCCCTAAAATCAAAGCCGTATGTACAACTGAGATTGTTCTTAAAAAAGTTTTAGGCGTTCTTGGAAGGTTTTGGTTTACCATTTGTAATGAATGAAAATGTAAGTATACAAAAAGCTATACTAAAATCTATAACCTGTTAAATATTCATCATCACCCTTATCAATCCTCCCCAAGCTATATCTAAATAATAATTTGCATCAGGTGGAATATAGCCCTGAACATTTCCATATTGTTGCAACGCATTGGCTATTCCAATCATAATCACCTATGCCGATAAAAAAACTTATATTAAAAAGCCCCTCTGCATATACAAAGGGGCTTTTCAATATCCAATCTCTAATTCTATTTTAACGTCAGGCTTGTTTTTCCCATGGTATAGCCATCAGCATAAAGCAATACGGTATAAGTTCCTTTTTGAAAAGGTGATGGGTTGGTCCAGTCGACTATGTAATTACTGCCATCGTCTTTAAAGTCGATAGAAGTTTTGTAGGTGTATTGCAGGCTGGTGCCATCGGCAGTAAAAGTTCCTGCATCGCTACCGGTTATCAGGTTGCCGGTTGGGTCTATCACACGGATCAAAATATCATGGCTGCCTTTTGGAGCGACCGCGTTGCTTGCTACGGTAAAGCTGATCTTGATTTTCTTAGCAGGGGATGAACGGCTTACTTCCACTTCTTTGCCACTGTTTTTTACCTTAAAGGCGGCTACATCAATAACAGCTACTTTAAGGGCAGATGCTATTTGCACCTTGTTACTAAGATCGTGGTTTTGTTTGGTAAGGGTATCTGCTTTGGTTTTTACAACAGCAAGGTTAGTTTTTAAAGTGTCCCTTTCAACCTTTAATGATGCGTTGGTTTTTTGTAATGAGTCGATTTGAGCGGTGTAGTTGGTAACAAAATAACGCAGTTGTTTTACGTTTTCCTGTGCCTGCGCCAGCTCTGCTTTGGTTAAGGTGCCTTTTGCAAGTTCGCTTCTTAAAACTTTAATTTTATTTTGCAATGAATCGTTTTTGGCCTGCATTTCGGCAGTCATTTTAGTTTTGCCAGCGTTTACCTGCTCCACTTGTGATTCAAGGCTATCCAGTTCATTTTGCAATTTTTGTTTCTCATCGCCCTGGCTCACCACAATAACATCTGATTTATTTTTTTGCAGATACAAGTAAACATCAGTACCCAACAAAGCCACTACCACAACAATAAGAAAGTAAATTACATTTGAATTTTTTTTAGGTGTTTGCCCAGATTGGTTTTCCATAGTAATCGTTTTTAGTTAAAAATAATATTTTAACGTTTAATTGGCTTATACGTTAAAAATATTTAGATGGCGCTATTTTTATTTTTTACATCCACCCGGTTGGTTAATATTATAACAATAGCCTCAACAATCGTTCGGCCTTGTTAATTGGTTAATACTGCTTAAAAGTGTAAATTTTTGGTAATATAACGCCTTTTTAAGTAAAAATTATATTTGGATGCTTTGCTAAAGTAAGTACAAAAACATAAAAATCAAAAAAAACAGCAATTTATTGTGAAGTATAATAAAACAGCAACAGGTGGAGTTTTATATCTTTGCGGCCTTAAAATACTCCCGTTTAATGCATCTACATAAATATATCCTTCCATTTATACTTTCTATTTTCATTATACAAAAGGTACACGCGCAGGTGGATACTACCCAACGTTTCACTATAAGCCCCAAGCGCGAATTTAGGGGTGTTTGGATAGCCACTGTTGAAAATATAGACTGGCCAAAAAAAAATAAAACCGCGGACGAACAGAAGGAACAGTTGGTTGATATTTTAGACGATCACCAGGAGACGGGTATAAATGCTGTATTTTTCCAGGTGAGGCCCGCAGCGGACGCATTTTATGCTAAAGGAACAGAGCCGTGGTCGAAATGGTTGAACGGTAAACAAGGTGTAGCGCCCGATCCGTTTTATGACCCTTTGGAGTTTGCTATAACCGAAGCACATAAACGTGGCATTGAGCTGCACGCCTGGTTTAACCCTTACCGTGCTACTAATGATAATAAGTATTACGCGCTGAGCCCAAATCACATCACCAATTTAAAACCGGAATGGTTTTTTACTTATGGAGGGCAAAAGCTATTTAACCCCGGCATACCCGAGGTGCGTGAATACATCATCCACGTGATATTAAATGTGGTTGATAATTATGATGTGGACGGCATCCACATGGATGATTATTTTTATCCGTACCAGATTGCAGGGCAAACTATACATGATGAAGATGCATTTGCCAAATATGGGGCAGGTTATGATGATATAAAAGACTGGCGCCGCCACAATGTTGATACGCTGATACAGGCTTTGGGCGATAGCATCCACAAGCATAAGCCACACATGAAATTTGGCGTTAGTCCGTTTGGGATCTGGGCGAACCAACACCAGAACCCGGAAGGATCGAATACAAGTGGTGGATCATCTTACTATGAGAATTATGCTGATGCCCGCAAGTGGATGCAGAAAGGCTGGGTGGATTACGTGGTGCCGCAGATATATTGGCCGAGGAACAGCCACGCCGCTAATTTTGATACTTTGCTGAACTGGTGGAGTAATAATACTTTTAACAGGCATTTGTACATTGGGCAGGCAGTTTACCGCATCGCGGAGCATTCCAAGGCATCGATAGCGTTTAAAAACCCTTCGGAACTGCCAAACCAGATGCGCGATTTGAGGAACAACCCGAGGGTACAGGGTAGTGTGTTTTTTAGCTCGAACTCGTTAACTGACAATTTTGGGGGATTCGCCGATTCGCTTAAATATAATTTTTATAAATACCCGGCTTTACCGCCAGCAATGCTCTGGCTGGATTCGGTACCGCCGAATGTGCCGCAAAATGTTGTTGCCCGGCTGGTGAATAACAATGGGAATGAAGCTGTAAGTTTAACCTGGCAAACGCCATTGCCTGCTACTGATAAGGAGCCGGTTTATGGTTATGTGATTTATCGTTTTGAAGGATCGGAAAAGATTGATATTAATAAGCCCGACCACATTTTGCATATTGCTTATGATAACAGCGTGAACTATCAGGATAAAACAGTACAGCATGGTAAAACCTATTTATACATTGTTACTGCGCTGGATAGGCTGAAGAATGAGAGTGATCGATCGCCGACAATTGCGGTGATAGTGCCGTAGAGTTTCTTCATTGGTTGCCGGATCAGCCCTGATGCCGATTAGGAATGGTAAACGGCTGCTTTGTGCTTCTTAAAGCAATAACTTAGTGTAAACGTGAATCTTGAATAAAAAGCTAACTATTCATCACCGCGCCGCAATTAATATCAATAGCCTGACCAGTGATGGAGCTTTGGGTCATTAGATATGCTACCAGGTCGGCGATTTCTTCGGGCTGGGTCATTCGGCGGAGGGGCACGCTTTGCATAGCGATCTCGTAGAATTCCTGTTTACTTATACCGATGCCATCTGCTATGCCTTGCAAGCCTTGTTGCGCCATGTCAGTATCTACCCAACCGGGGCAAATGGCATTTACCAAAATACTTTCAGATGCGAATTGGGTAGCCCATGACCGCATTAAGCCCAGCAAGCCGGCCTTTGAAGCGCAATAGGCTGCATAATTGGGTACGCCTAATCGCGCAAGTACAGATGACGTGACTAATATTTGTTTGGTTCCCTCCGTTTCGCGAAGCAAGGGTAGAAAAGTGTTTACGAAATTATAGGTGCCTGTTAGGTTGGTATCGATGATCTCGGCCCAGCGGTCGTTTTCTCCCCATTGGTTTTCGCCGCCGATGCCGGAGTTGGCTATGAGGCCGTTAATGGTGGTATTACTTAGTTTTTCAAACCCGGTTTGCAGGCTTTCTTTACTGCGGATATCTGCAATGATAATTTGATGGTTGCCTTTGTTTAGCGTACTTAATGTTTGTTGCAGGTTAGCTTCGGTACGGCCTAAAAGGATACAGGTATCGCCATTTGCTGATAACTTTTGTGCGATTGCCCGGCCTATTCCGCTGCCGGCACCGCTGATGATGTAGGTTTTGCTCATTAAAGTAAAAGTATAAAAAATTGTCATTTCGAACGGAGGGAGAAATGACAAGGATGATAGATCTGTATTATATGTCTATTAGTTGTTTTTCCTGTAATCTGCCTAAATAAATATCAATCTCCATATCACCCATACCGTAGATGTTCTCGGTTTGCCAAAAGGCATTGTAGATGCCGGGTTTATCGTGGATGCCGATGTTGTAAATATCCAGCAGGGCTTGTTCAATATAGTTTAAACCATTGTGGTTAATGGTTGACCGTTTAACATGGGCCTGCAGCGCTTTTTTAAGGGAGTGGAGATTTGCCCAATAGTTGTTTTCGTTCAGCCATTGATTTAATGCCTCGATATTGTTTGCGGTGTAATATTTCCAGGCTTCGGCGGCTACATAATAATCGGGCTCGCCGAGTTGTACGCGGATGTTGTCATATAAATATTCTAATTGATCCGCATCAAGATCGCCCATGCCTTTAAAATTTTCTATACCAGGATAACTATCGGGACAAATTAAATAAATAGCGGGACCGGAAAGATTAGTCTGTTTTCTTAACATCATAATCACGCCAAGCATATTGATCTGGCAATGTAGGTCATATTCAAACCATAGGTTTATTTCCTGGTAGGGATCATTTAGCTTACTAAGTTGATTTAAAACTTTTTCTTCGTAAATATCAGGAGAATCATCAAAACCTTTGGAAATCCACTCCGAGCGTTTCTTCCAAAAACTACCTGAAGTGATATTTTCTTCTACAGGCCCCTGTGAAAGTACTTCGCGCCAAACCATGATATCGCCTTCGAGGCCGGTTTGTTCAAAGCCGTGCAGGGTGGCATCGCCGTTGAGGATGTGCAGGATATCTTCCATTTTTATAAAGTGTATAAGATTATAACAAGGTATGAATTGTTTTGATGTGGTGTAGCGGGAATATTACGTGGAGTTATTATTACAAACGGAATGGTGAAACAAATCGATCGCTTACAGATGAATGGCGAATAACTTTCGCTGGTATCGCTGCGCTAAGCGTTAATTTCTTTTGGCCGTCAAAAGAAAGTAACCAAAGAAAACTCCCGGCTGCGCCTGCTGCTTTGAAGGGTAGTGCTTTAACTCCTGGTGTGGTTGCCGGACCAGCCGATGCCGGTTTATGGTGAACTTAGGTCAGTGCTTTTATGTGAATAATAAGGTAATCAATCCCCCAACAACGCCTTTAAATTATCCAAGGTATCCGCTTCCTCTTTTGGTTTATCGTGGCGCCATCTTAATATTCGAGGGAAACGCAGGGCGATGCCTGATTTATGCCTTGTTGATCTATTGATCCCTTCGAAGCCGATCTCGAATACCAGCTCGGGTTTTACGGTACGCACCGGGCCGAATTTTTCGAGGGTGTTGCGTTTGATAAAGTAATCGACCTTGTTGATCTCCGCATCTGTCAATCCCGAATAGGCTTTGGCGAATGGCACCAATTTATCTCCATCCCAAACGGCAAAGGTGTAGTCCGTATAAAGATCAGCACGGCGGCCGTGGCCTTTTTGGGCATAGATCATTACGGCATCGACGGATAAGGGGTCGATCTTCCATTTCCACCAATCGCCGCGGCGGCGGCCAACCTGGTAGGTGGCGTTTTTGCGTTTGAGCATAATGCCCTCTGCAATCATGGCGCGGGATTGCTCGCGGATGGTTTCGAGTGCTGTCCAGTTGGCGAATTTGATTAGGGCGGAGATGCGGAAGACTTCCGGATAGGGGGTTTCTGCCTGCAGGTCTTCTAAAATAGTCCTTCGTTCGGACTGGGTTTTGGTGCGGATGTCTTCGCCATTATATTCCAGACAATCGTAAGCTATTACCGCCACCGGGCTTTCTTCCAGGATCCTTTTGCTGAGATTTTTCCTGCCAATTCGCGTTTGCAGGACGTTGAAAGGCATGGGTAAGCCGTTTTGGAAACTGAGGATCTCGCCATCTATCACGGTACCATCAGGCAACGCATTTAGAAAAGGATGGAGTTCGGGGAATTTATCTGTAGACAGATCCTCGCCGCGGCTCCAAATGAATATTTTGCCTTCGCGTTTGATCATTTGGGCACGGATGCCGTCCCATTTCCACTCGGCTTGCCATTCGGAAGCATCGCCTAAAGCGGATTCAATTTCTTCTGCAGACTTTCGTTTCTCGGAGGTTTCCTGTATCGGGTATGCTAAAAAGAAAGGGTAGGGGCGTGAGATATCATCGGCGGCGCCGCTTTCCTGAATGAGTTGCTCGTAGGTGTAGGTATCCGGCATCCAGTTACCCATGATGCGGTGGGTGATGGTGGCTGCATCCAGTTTGGTAATATCAGCCAAAGCTTTTACCACTAAGTTTTGAGACACACCCACACGGAAACTACCGGTCAATAATTTATTAAATACAAATCGTTCCTGGCTATCCAGCATTGCCCAGGAATCTAATAGCCATTGCTTGCGTTCTTCTTCGGTTTTATCGCCTAAGGCGTTTAGCTCGGCTATCCACTCGGTGAGGGTTTTGTTGCTGCTTTGCGAGCTTTCAGGCATTAGTAAGGCCATTGTTTCGGCGAGGTCGCCTACTACGTGGTAGCTTTCCTCAAATAGCCAGGATGGGATGTTTGATGCTTCTATAGCCCAATGCCTAACATTGGTGGAATTGATGATCCGTTTTGGTTTGCGCCCGGTGAACAAGGCCAGCATTTGCATTTTATCCGTATCGGGTACGCAATTAAAATAATCCTTTAAAACCTTAACCTTTTCGTTGGTTTTGTTGGTTTCGTCGAGCGAGAGGAAGAGTTGGGCGAAGGCTTTCATATAGCAGCCCCCTCTGAATCTCCCCCGGTAGGGGAGACTTTTTTATTTTCTATTTCATCTAGCGGTTCGCCACCGGGGATATTAGGGTTTTCTTCTTCTTCGCCACCATAAAGTGTATGCACTTCGTGGGCATCAAAGCCGATCTCATTTAAATATCTGGTGAAAGTTGCGGTATAGCCGTGGGTAAGATAAACGCTTTCGCAACCGGTGGCATCTATGGCGCTGATGAGTCCGTCCCAATCGGCGTGATCCGACATGATAAAACCCCGATCAGCAGCGCGGCGGCGTTTAGCTCCGCGAAGCGCCATCCATCCTGAACAATAACCAAAACTATACGGCCCAAATTTCCGCATCCAGGGCGTACCTACAGATGATGGTGGCGCGAGGATGATGCCTTTGCGGACTTCTTCTTTCGGGGTATCGGCGGTAATTCTTGTTGTTGGATTTAATACTACGCCGTTGCGGCGGAGAGCTTCGTTGGTATTTTCGATGACGCCGTGGGTGAAGACCTTGCCATTGCCCAAATCGATGTTTTGGAGGATGCGCTGGGCTTTTCCTAAAGAATAACCAACGATAACCGTAGCCATACCATTCTGCAGGTTATTGTGCCACCAGTTGTTTACATCTGTAAATATTTCCGATTGCGGTTTCCATTTGTAAACAGGCATACCGAAGGTGCATTCTGATATAAAGTGATGGCATTGTACCGGCTCGAAAGGTGTGGAGATACCATCGTCATCGGTTTTGTAATCGCCGGATACTACCCAAATCTCGCCTTTATATTCCACTTTTATTTGTGCTGAACCGATGACGTGGCCTGCGGGGTATAACGTTATATCAACGCCGTTTTTGTTGATGGTTTCGCCGTATTCTATTGTTCGCAAATTGATATCGCCCAAGCGGTAATATAAAACTTCGCGGGATAGGTGATGGGCTAAATAATTTTTGTGGCCGACGTAAGCATGGTCGGCGTGGGCATGTGTGATCACCGCGTCATCAACTGGTTTCCAGGGGTCGATATAGAATTTACCCTGTGCACAGTAAATGCCTTTGTCGGTAAATTCGAGCAGTGGTTTTTTAGCCATGTAGAATAAACCATGAGGGTGGGTTTTTGTTTAGAGTTAAGATGGTCAAAGAGTTATACTACTTTGGATTAACGGTAAAATGAATTTGTCATTCCGAGCGGGGCGAAGAATCTGTAATATAGTTTACGCTTGCATGATGCTTCGTTCCTCAGCAGAGATGTTCTCGTTTTAAAGTGATATTCTGTACCGCTCATTGCCGCGGAGGCTACTGCTTTTTTCTTGATAAAAAAGTAGCAAAAAATCAAGACAGAAAAAACCTTCCGCCCGCGAAGCCAACTCCCGGCCCGGTTTTCTGTCGGGCGTTTGCGCGCTTCTCACTTTAGATGATAATCGGTATAACAAAAAAATCCCGGCATAACCGGGATTTTTTATATTATAAATATAAGTGTTATTGCTGTACTGGTGTAACCTGGGTTACTTTGTTGTTGATGTTAATGTAGTCAGTCATAATTTGACCGGCTTCTATCTTCACAAAATCAAGGTCTTCATTTTTAGGTTTTGTTTCGCCTTTTTTCAATGGTTTTAAGCCTAAAGCAACACGTTGCAGGTTATCGCGGTCGAAGGTTTTTTGGTCATCGTCGTCGCGCTGTTTTTTTAGTGCTGCTTCATTTAACGTGATCGACCTTTCGGCGTCATGTGTTTTGAAGTCGGCAACATCCTGTAATAAATATTTGTAGCTATCGCTGGTTGCCATACGCTCGTCGTGCAGTTTTTTTAATTGCGGAATGATCGGGCTCAGGTCGCCTGCTTTGGTGTAATCACTTTTCGGAATTACATCAAAAGGCATTGCTGATGGCTCAGTATCTTCGCCATATTTATCCAAAGGAATAACAGACGGGAAAGTAATATCAGGTGTTACCCCGTGACGCTGAGTCGAGTTACCGGTGATGCGATAAAACTTAGCGATGGTCAAGTTCAACTGGCCAAAAGTGCTTTCGCTGCCGCTTGCACGTGGTTTGCCGGAACTGCCGGTTACTTTAGCAACCATATCAGCTAATGACGGGTCGATCACTTTATCCAGATCGATCTCAGTTTGTACGGAACCTTTACCATAGGTTTGGGTGCCTAATACAACTGCACGACCATAATCCTGCAAAGCACCGGTGAAGATTTCTGATGCTGAAGCGCTAAACCTGTCAACTAAAACAGCAAGCGGGCCGTTGTAGGCGATAGATGGATCATCGTCGCTGTCAACCTCAATTTTGTTACGGGTATCTTTTACCTGTACAACTGGTCCTTCTTTAATAAATAAACCGGTAAGCGAGATCGCTTCGGCTAATGAACCACCGCCATCTTCGCGAAGGTCTAACACAATACCGTCAACATGTTCGTTTCTCAGGGTATCTAAAATGCGGCTAACATCACGGGTGGTGCTGTGATAGTTAGGGTCGCCGGATTGCATACCGTTGTTATCTACATAAAATGCAGGGATATCAATAATACCAATTTTAACGGCTTTGCCATTGCTGTTATAGGTGCGGATCTCTTTTTTAGCCAGTTCATCCTGGATAACAATTTTATCACGAACGATCTCGACTATTTTCAATTTGCCGCCGGCGCTTGAACCCGCAGGTAATATCTGCAGTTTCACGGTGGTGCCTTTAGGGCCACGGATCAGGGCGATAGCATTGTCCAATCTCCAGCCAACAATGTTTTGAAATTCGCCTTCTTTACCTTGTGCTACACCAACAATACGGTCCTTAGGGCTTATCTGATGGCTTTTGTCAGCAGGGCCGCCCGGTACCAGAGAGCTGATGGTAACATATTCGTTCTCGAAAGAGAGCGTTGCGCCGATACCTTCTAATGAACGAGACATTTCCATATTGAATTGCGCCGCGTTGAAGGGGTTAAAGTAATTAGTATGCGGATCTACAGCTTCGGTAAAAGCATCCATAAAAGTTTGGAATACTTCCTGGTTTGATAATTTATTGGATTGAGATAACAAACTTTCGTAACGTTTTTTAAGCGTTTCTTTATTTTTAGCCATATCCGGGCTGGCTATTTTAAGGTTAAGCAAATCATATTTAACACGCTTTATCCATAGCTCATCCATATCTTTTTGAGTAGCAACATACGGCAGGTCCTCACGATCGTAGGTAAAGGTTTCGTCTTTGGAGTAATCAAAATTATCATCAATATGCGCCAATGAAAATTTGATCAGGTCAAGATATCTTTTCTGGAAAACGTTAAAGATGTAAAATACGTCATTTAGGTTACCGGCTTTCAAATCATCATCTAACTGATATTTGAAGTTAGTAAATGCCTTAACATCAGATGCCAACAGGTAGTTGTGATCAGGGTCGATCTTTTTAAGATAACGATCATAAATAATTGCCGATAAGGAATCATTCAGATCAACTTTTTTATAGTTGTATTTTGAAATTAACGAAGCAACTTCTTTACAAACTAAATTTTGCCTTGCATCGGGTTGCAAATCATTTGAGCCATCAACTTTTATTGGTTTTGATGGGGTCGCGTGGCAGGCTACGGCAGCACTAAGTACTAATACGAAATATAATTTCTTGAACATATCTTTTACAGTATTTAAACGGGGATTAAAATAAAACATCAATACTTGTGCCTAATGTGAGTTGCTAAAGTAAATAAAAAGAGACAGTTGAAAAGCTGCCTCGCAAATTAGAAATGCCAATATTACAATATTGTTTGAATTTTATACCTAGTAGACCTCCATTTTACGCTATTGTTACAAAAAGCGAGAAACTAATTATTTTTTTTATCGCTAGTAACCATAGCATCAGATGCATAGCGCCATTCGGCCTTGGTTATGGTTGGTTTGTACTGTTGTACAAATTTTAGTTCTTTTTGAATGCCTGCAACGTTTGCAAGCAAGCCGTTGGCATTAGATAATTGCAACGCCTCAGCCAGATCCTGCTGCGCTTGTAACGGATCGCCCATATTGGCTTTTACGATAGCCAGATCCATTAAATCGGCAATGGTGAGTTGGTTGTTATTTTGCTGACGCGATATAATGCTACTTTGCAGTAAGAACCATTTAGCTTCGGAAAAACGATTTTGTTTGATGTATAGTTTTGCCAGATCGCTAAAATTATAGCTGGCAATGTCGTATATCCTGAAACGCATGTTGTGCTGGGCCACCTTCATAATGGCTGATTCAGCCAGTTCGATATTGTAATCGCTTTGCTGGAAATTAAATTTAGGGATCTTTACTTTTGCCCGGCTAATATAAGTGGCGGGTATTTTTTTGATTGAATGATCCTGGGGTAGGGCAATGGCCGGATAGCGAACATGCTTTTTAAAGCTAATATTGTACCATTGGGCTGATGCCGACAAACTAACAGTTAATGATAGTACTACAGCTAAAAGAAACTTCATGCGTTATTTCCCTTGGGTTTAATAAATTAATTAATTAGTAATTGTACGTAATTAATAACGGGAAAGTTAAGCATTTATTCGGAATAAGATCAATATTATTTTTGCCTGACAAAAATCAGGCAAAAACTTCAATTTGATTTTCATCACGCGAAGCCCAAACCATATACGGGTGGGTGTCGGCATGGTAAATATCGCCGTTGGCGGATATGCCTATAACTCCTGCGAAACCGTCAAATGGTTTTAATTCGTTCAGCGTTTTTTCTGTGGCCGGGGACAGGAGCATGCCATCGGTTACGCGTGTAACGATTTTGGTAGCAACCGCTCCGCTAACAATATCTTCGCCAACGCCGGTGCATGATATGCCCGCGAATTTGTTGCAATAATTACCTGCAGCGGTAGCTGAATCGCTTACACGGCCGGGGATCTCGAACCCTTTACCGCCTGTTGAGGTAGCTGCTGCCAGGTCGCCATTCATATCGAGGGCTACACAGCCTACGGTACCCAGGCGAATAGAATCACTTAATTTTTTTTCATATTCCCAACGGCGTTGGGGTATTTCGGGGTTGTAATATTTAAAACCGTTTTCGCGGGCGTAGTTTTGAGCACCCCTGCCACTTAAAACTTTATCTTCCTGATCCATGAGTTTGCGGGCGATGCAAATTGGATTTTTAACGTCCTCGATATTGATAACACCAGAAAAACCCAGGCTTTTGCCATCCATCAGGGAAGCGCTCATCCTTATTTTACCATCGCTTTGTATTTGTGAGCCGGTACCGGCGTTGAACAGGTCGCAATCTTCCAGCAAGCGCACAACATAAACTACTGTTTCCAGCGCGGTATGGGCGGCAAGATGCTTGTAACCCTGCTCCACTATTTCATTTAATGCTTCTTGTTTCGCTTTTTTAACTTCGTGATTGGTTCGCGACTCGCTAAAAAATCCCCCGTGAATGATTAATTTCATACGATTAAATTAAGCCCCTCTATAAGCCCCCTCTAAATCTCCCCCGGTAGGGGAGACTTTTAAATAAATAAGATACTAAAGCCCGCCCTTCCGGGGAGGGTTGGGAGGGGCTGATTATTTATCAGCCTTAATAAACACTCCATTCTCAACCTTAACAACCTTTTTAATCAATAATTTGTGTTGTAAAAGATCATATTTATCATAAATAGACATTACATGCACCTTCAAATTCTCGATTGATACGGGTGCGCCTATCTCCACATCGTAAATATTGGTTTCCACCATATTGCGGCCATCCACCAAAATAATCAATCCGGAGCCTATGGCTTCCATCATGCTGCCTTCGGTGATGAGCAGGCCTGCGTCCTCGCCCAAACCAATACCTAAAATACCGGGATTGCTAGCTACGGCGTATAATAAACGGCCAATACGGCCACGTTGTACAAAGTGAGTATCTACAAAAACAGAATCGATAAAGCCAAGCCCGGCAGTAATTTGTACATGGCCTTTGATCAACGCTTCGTTGCTGGAACCGCGGTAGATCATGTGGGTTGCCGCTGCCGCCGCGCCTGCTGAAGTGCCCGCGATAACAAAATTGTCTTTTTGGTAGCGTTGTTTCAGAATCTGCAAAAACTCGGTGCCACCAAAAATGGCGCTCAGGCGTAGCTGGTCGCCACCGCTGAACATCACTACATCAGCTTTGCGGATGCGTTGCAGATATTCCGGGTTGGAAGCATCTTCGCGGGTACGGATATCGAGAATATTGATGTGGTTAACACCCAGGTGATTGAAGGCGCTGATA
The DNA here is from genome assembly GCF_013408825.1 of Mucilaginibacter tundrae. GTDB lineage: Bacteria > Bacteroidota > Bacteroidia > Sphingobacteriales > Sphingobacteriaceae > Mucilaginibacter. The sequence goes on along the minus strand of NZ_JACCBZ010000001.1, from coordinate 77,861 downwards.
TATTCGGTACTCACCAGCTCCGGGATTTGCGACGCGGTAGTGATTACCTCCACCTTTGATGCTTCATGATGTGCAGATTCGGTAATGATGCGTTTAAGGATACCCTGCTCAAAAAACTTGATATAGTTGGGCTGCAAAATATTTTCCTGGGCGCTAATATTACTGCCCATATCAACGGCTCCTCCAATTATTATCAGTTTTCCTTTCGGGACAGTCATGTTTGAGTTGATTAAGTTAGATTGGTTGATTGGGTTGGATTGCGTTGAATTGATTGGTTGGGTAGGTTCTGTGTTTAGAACTACTCACTCAATCCAACTTAGTCAACTAAATCAACTAATAATTACAAATTAAAATAAAAAGCAGCGTAAAGGCTATTGTTATTTGTTAATAGTGGGTGTTTTTATGCACAATTAGGGTATTTACTCGCTCAGGTATGCTTCGTTCGACCCTGATGTATTCAAGGCCGTGTAAATATTAATTTTTCACCACAAAAAATCTAGTTAGCTTGTTACAGGTTTAGTTTTAGTAAATTTAAGCCCTTAACATTGAAAATTACTTTATGAAAATAGAAAATATACAGGTATTGCGCGGGCCGAACATTTGGAGTGGGAGCCGTAAAAAGTTAATACAAATGCGGTTGGACCTGCAGGAACTTGAACATCAGCCTACCAATAAAATAGACGGTTTTTATGAGCGCCTTAAAGCCTTAATACCAAGTTTGCAGGAGCACCGCTGTTCGCCTGGTGTACCGGGGGGATTTTATCAGCGTATTGTTGCCGGTACCTGGATGGGGCATGTGATTGAGCATATCGCTTTGGAGATACAAACCCTTGCGGGCATGGATACCGGTTATGGCCGTACGCGCGAGACTAAAACTGTTGGGGTTTATAACGTGGTGTTTACGTATCTGGAAGAGAAAGTAGGCATTTATGCTGCCGAAGCAGCAGTACGCATTGCCGAGGCTTTGATTACCGGTGAAGATTATGATCTGGAGCATGATATACAGCAAATGCGGGAGATCCGCGAGGCTACCCGTTTGGGGCCAAGTACCGGGTCGATCGTGGAAGAAGCTATCGCAAGGGATATCCCGTGGATCAGGCTGAATAATCAATCATTGGTGCAATTGGGTTATGGTAAAAACCAGGTGCGTTTCCGCGCTACCATGACGGAGAAGACCAGTTGCATAGCCGTTGATATCGCCAGCAATAAAGAAGAAACTAAACGCCTTTTGCAGGAACAGGCTATTCCTGTTGCTAAGGGCATTACTATATCTTCAATCGAGGGTGTGGATGAAGCTATCCGCAGAGTTGGATTCCCGTTGGTGTTTAAGCCGTTGGATGGCAACCATGGTCGTGGTATATCTATCAATATAAAAAACCGGGAAGACGCTGTTGAGGCATATGAGTTCGCGGCAAGAATATCGCGCAAAGTAATTGTAGAGCGGTATGTGACCGGTTATGATTTTAGGGTTTTGGTGATCGATAACAAAATGGTGGCGGCTGCGCTGCGCGATCCGGCGCATGTAAAGGGAGATGGTACATCAACTATACAACAACTCATCGACATTGAAAATACAGACCCGCGCAGAGGTTATGGACACGAGAATGTGCTGACCCTTATTACTGTGGACAGGGATACTTTGGATCTGTTAGAGAAAAAAGGTTATACGCTTGATACCGTGCCGGCAGCAGGCGAAAAGGTATTTGTAAAATCGACCGCTAACCTAAGTACTGGCGGAACATCTGTTGATGTAACCGACCATGTGCACCCGCAGAATATTTTTATTTGTGAGCGGATCTCTAAAATCATCGGACTGGATATATGCGGTATTGATATTATGGCTGAAAACCTGACTGAACCATTAACGGAAAATGGTGGTGTGGTGCTGGAAGTGAATGCCGCGCCGGGTTTCAGGATGCATATCGCGCCGAGCGAGGGCTTACCACGTAATGTGGCGGGGCATGTGATCGATATGTTATATCCGCAGGGAAAATCATCCCGCATACCTATTATAGCGGTTACGGGCACTAATGGTAAAACTACAACCACCCGTTTAATAGCGCATATTGTTAAAAATAACGGGCATAGGGTCGGCTTTACTACGTCGGATGGTATCTATGTGCAAAATACCATGATGCTGAAGGGTGATACGACAGGCCCGGTTAGTTCCGAATTTATTTTGAAGGACCCTACGGTTGATTTCGCGGTGCTGGAAACTGCACGTGGTGGAATATTACGCTCAGGTTTAGGCTTTGGTTTTTGCGATATAGGCGTAGTTACCAATATTCAGGAAGACCATTTGGGTTTGGCTGACATTCATACTTTGGAGGATTTAACCCGTGTAAAAAGTGTGATCATTAATGCTGTTAAAAAAGATGGCTGGGGTGTTTTAAATGCAGACAATGAGTATTGTGTTCGCATTGGCAAAAAAGCTGATTGCAACATTGCTTATTTCAGCATGAATGAGAATAACCCGGTGATCAAGGCACATTGCAAAAAAGGTGGAGTGGCCTGTATTTGTGAAAATGGTTTTATCACCATTAAAAAAGGCGATTGGAAAATACGGGTGCAACGTACCATACAAATCCCGCTTACTTTTGGGGGCACCGTTCCGTTTATGATCGAGAACGTGATGGCGGCAACTTTAGCGGCATTTTTATGGGGCTTTAAAACTGAGGATATTAAAACTTCGCTTGAAACCTTTATACCGTCGGCGGCGCAAACACCAGGCAGGATGAATATTTTTGAGTTTAAGGATTTTAGGTTCATGATTGATTTTGCCCATAACCCAGATGGTTACAGGGGTATAAAAGAGTTTTTACGCCATGTGGATTCGCCACTGAAAATTGGCATTATAGCCGGTACCGGCGACAGGCGCGATGAGGATATCCGCGAGTTGGGTAAACTGTCAGCAGAGATGTTTGACTACGTGATACTAAGGCAGGAAAAGCACCTGCGCGGCCGCACCGAGGAAAATATATTGGACTTGCTGAAAGAGGGTATATTGTCGGTTGATGCCAACAAGCAATTTGAGGTAGTACCTAAAGAGATAGACGCGATTAAACATGCCATGAGCCTGGCTAAGCCGGGGACTTTCATTACTGCTTTGAGCGATGTGGTAGATAATGCTATTGAAACGGTGCAGAACTACCAGGAGCAGGAGAGGAATGGGTTGTTTAATGTGTAACCCCTTGGCCCCCTGAAGGGGGGGATATTTAGATTTTATTTACGAAGTTTTTAAAACTTCGTAAATCTCAGGGCTGCTAGGGTTCCCTACTGGTTTAAGAGTTAGCGCTGCGCTAACTCTTAAACCAGTAGCGGATTAACCCGTTTATTCAACTCAAAAAAACAAACGCTCTTTTTTAAGTTTACAATATTGTATATTGTGAAAATATCCCTGCTTAACTATTCAACTGAATGGCCCAATTGTTTTTAAGAACAAATGAAGAAGACAGATTAGCCGCGCTTCATTCATATGATATATTTGACTCGGGCGAAGAGAAGGATTTTGACGCGCTCACATCACTTGCGTCGGCTATTTGCCAGATACCCATCGCCCTCATTACTTTTATTGATGATAAACGGCAATGGTTCAAGTCGCATCACGGTACGGATATGACCGAAAATTCGCGGGAATTATCCTTTTGTACACATCTGCTATCTTCCGGCGAAGATGTTATGATAGTATCTGACCCCTTCAATGATGAACGCTTCGTAAACAACCCGGTTATTAACGGTCCGGCTAAGATCGCTTTTTACGCCGGTGTACCATTAATTAATGAAAATGGACATGCCCTGGGTACTTTATGTGTGCTCGATCAGCAAAAGCACACGCTATCAACCCAACAAATTGATGCTTTAAAAACTTTGGCTAAGCAGGTGGTTGATAAAATTGAGCTGCGCAGGAAAGTTTTAATATTGGAAAAAACTAACCAGGAGTTGCTTAACTCGAACGTGCTGATCCAAAAATTCGCGTCTATGGCGGCGCATGATATTAAAAATCCGCTCAGTACCATTATGCTAACCTCGCAGGCGCTTAAAATCCGCCTTGGCAAATTGCAGGACGAAGGCTGCCTGCGTTTGGTCGACCTGAATATTACCTCTACCAAAAACCTGTTGGGGCTGGTTGATGAGATGCTTGAATATTCTAAAGCACCATCATTATTAATTACCAAAAAACAGCAAGTCGACTTAAATAGCATTTTACGAAAAGTAATAGCCATGCTCGTGGTGCCGGAGAATATTGAAATTATTATGCCGGAGGAGAACCATAGCATTTATATTTCTATTATAGCATTTGAGCAAATTATGCTTAATTTATTAAGCAATGCCATTAGGTATAATAACAAGGAGCGGGGTTATATAAAGATCGGTTTTGAGCAGGATGATGAATTTTACCGCTTTGAGGTAGAAGATAATGGTATTGGCATTGCCGAGCAATACCACGAAAAAATATTCGGCAACAACTTTACCCTAAAAATAACCGATCGTTATAATAACAAAGGTTCGGGCATTGGCCTGTCTACCGTTAAAGATTTGTTGAGCGTATTAAATGGTAATATCTCGGTGCGCTCGGTACCCGGTGAGGGGGCAACGTTTTTCGCTACGTTGAAAAAATAATCAAGATCTTTAGTTAATTGTGATCAGACCCTACTAAGGCTAAAAAATATTTTATTTTTAGGATTAGACAACCAAACCTGGTTTTTATACGCTATAACTAATGGAAAGCAGGCAGCGCCTGTAAGCTTTATTTTCCTATGTCGATAGTTATAACTAAATCAATAAATTTTGAGAATGCCAAATTACAGTAAACTTCGGGTTAGCTAATTATGGCAAATAACAGGATTGCATTAATTGATAGTTTTCGGTTTATTGCTATCGTTTTTGTGTTATTTTATCACCTTACAAATCCCTGGGTTGCCAAATATCCACACCAGGACTTTTTTGTCCATATTTTTAAATATGGTTATTTAGGTGTCTATTTTTTCTTCATAATATCGGGATTCGTGATCTGCAATACACTGGAAAATACCACAAGCATCGGATCGTTTTTTAGAAAAAGGTTTGCAAGGTTATTTCCGGCCATGCTTTTATGTACTATTCTTATTTTTTTGATTGTTCATTTGCTCGATAATGAAAATCAGTTTGTAAATTCCGGTCAGATAGCAAATTTCTTACCAAGCTTAACATTCATCAACCCTAAACTGTGGACTTTATTAACCGGCAGAAACTTTAACTGGATCAACGGAAGTTATTGGTCGCTTTGGGTGGAAGTTCAATTCTATATTATCGTTTCCGGGGTATACTTTTTTAATACTTTACATTTTCGGAGAAACATTTTTATAATTGGAATTGGCATAGCTCTTTCAAAATACATACCCATACAAGTACTTAATCATTACGAAAGATCATTGCCGGGAAGTGTTACAGCATTTTTAGGATCATGGCGTTTTTATAATGAAATATTTAATATTACCTTTTTTATAAACTGGTTTTTATGCGGGGCCGTCTTTCATTATTTATACATGGGTGTAAAAAACAGTTCCTCATTAATCAATATAGCCTGGCTGTTAGCGATAGTTTTATGCATGGTAAAGGATCTGAATGATTTCTTTTCCGACAAGTTTTGGGAGTTCATCATTGCTGGTTCCATTATGTTCGCGTTGTTTTTGTTGTTGATCTACTATGAGCGATCACTGTCGTTTTTACAAAGGTCATTTATCTGCAGGATTGGTGTGATATCCTATAGTATTTACCTGATCCACGAGCAAATTGGCATTTTACTCATCAATAAATATGAAGGCTTGTTGGGTAAATGGAATGGGTTATCGCCTTTTATCGTCATCATCATCGTGATATGTTACGCCGAAGTAAGTTATCGGTTTTATGAAAAAAAGATGTCGAAAATATTGAATAAATAACTGATTGCAGTGTATTCACTTTTACCGTAGCCGCGGTAATCCAGCGTGAACAGCTGATAATGAAACTGGTATAAACCTTAGATATATTTGCCCCATTTGTCGAACGCCCCCGTACTCATGCAGGTAAGGGATCATGTGAAAAGGATGGTTATCTGCTGTTTCATTTCGTGATTTATAAGGTCGATTTGAACGAATAATACGCTAAAATAAAGCTTTTATTGCTAAAAAAGGAGTTAAAAAAGAGCGTTTTTATTGATTTTTTGAGCTAAAAAGAAGGCTGTTTTAGCCTTTTTAATGATAAAAAATGACTAAAATCAATGTAATAATGGCCTTTTTATGCTTTTTTGAACGATTTTCGGCTTGAAAGTGTTCCAACTGTACCAATTGTTTCACTTGTTTCGTGGTACACTTACGGTTTTTTTTGATGCCAGTTCAGACAGGTAGTAATGCCACAATAGCATGGTAGCTACCGTTCGGTAGGGTTGCCATTGCGCGGCGATAGCGCTTATTTCCTCTTTACTGATTCCGGGCAAACCCTTTACCCGTTTTAACGCGTTAACCGCGGCCAAATCGCCGGAGGGAAAGATATCGGCCCGCTGCAATACGAACATGAGATATATATCAATAGTCCAGTTACCTATGCCTTTCAGGGTGATGAGTTTAGCACGGATAGCATCATTTGGGAGGTGCTCCAGTTCTGTAAGGTCGAGCTGCCCGCTTAGTAAGGCCTCGGCCAGGTATTTAATATAGGCGGTTTTCTGCCGGCTACAGTAGCAGGCACGCATTTCTTCGTCGGTAAGCAATAACAGGCGTGATGGTGTGAGTTCCTGTACCCGCTCCTTAAGTTTATTTAATGCTGACAAGGCAGATGCCAGCGAAACCTGTTGTTCTAAAATAATGTGCACCAGTGTTTCAAAGGTATTGGGCCTCGACCACAATGGCGGATAGCCATAAGCGGTGATGATGGCTGCAAGATCGGCATCCTGCCAAGCAAGTTGATCACAAATATTATGAAAATTAGATTTACTAAACTGTTCGTTCATATAATTGTTATTTTAAAATTACTAATTTCTTTAGGATTTAGCCTAAAATTTCTGACTTTTACATTATGACAAACCTGCCGCCTTTAGCCGAGCGTATGCGACCCAAAAATCTGGATGATTATGTGGGGCAAAAACACCTTGTGGGTAAGGGCGCCGTATTGCGCAAGGCTATTGAGTCGGGCGTGCTGCCATCCATGATATTTTGGGGGCCGCCGGGGGTAGGGAAAACTACGTTGGCTTATATTATATCGCAAACGCTATACCGTCCTTTTTTCGCGCTAAGTGCTATTAATTCGGGAGTTAAGGATGTGCGGGAAGTGATCGAAAAGGCCTCACTACTTAAAGAGCAGGGCGAAACGCTACCGATTTTATTTATTGATGAGATACACCGCTTCAGCAAATCACAACAGGATTCGTTACTGGGAGCGGTTGAGCGCGGCACGGTTACGCTGATCGGCGCTACTACTGAAAATCCGTCCTTTGAAGTGATCTCGGCTTTGCTATCGCGCTGTCAGATTTATATCCTGCAATCGCTGGAGGAAGAAGACCTGGTTAGCCTGCTAAAAAAGGCCATGAAAGAAGATGTGGTGCTGCGGGATAAAAAGATAGATATTAAAGAGGATGAAGCATTACTGCGGCTATCAGGTGGCGATGCCCGCAAACTGCTGAATATATTTGAGCTATTGGTAAATGCCTTCAAAAGCAAAAAGATAGAACTCACTAATGAAAATGTACTGGAACATGTACAGCAAAACATGGCGCTGTACGATAAAGGCGGCGAACAGCATTATGATATTATCTCAGCATTCATCAAATCCATGCGTGGCAGCGACCCTAACGGCGCGGTTTACTGGTTGGCGCGGATGATAGTTGGGGGCGAAGACCCGCTGTTTATTGCCCGGCGGATGCTGATACTGGCTTCAGAGGATATTGGCAATGCTAATCCGAATGCGCTGTTACTTGCTCAAGCCTGTTTTGAGGCTGTGAATAAGATCGGTATGCCAGAATCACAGTTGATCCTATCCCAAACGGTGATTTATTTGGCTACATCGCCCAAAAGTAATTCGGCAACTACGGCTATTGGAGCGGCCATTGCTTTGGTTAGGCAAACCGGGGATCTGCCAGTACCGCTGCATCTGCGTAATGCTCCAACTAAACTAATGAAGAACATTGGCTATGGCAAAGGCTACAAATATGCCCATAGCTTTGAAGGCAACTTTACAGATCTCGACTTTCTACCTGATGCCATAGCAGGAACCAAGATATATGAGCCCGGTAACAACGCCCGCGAGAACGAAGCCAAGGATAAATTGAAGAAACTTTGGGGCGATAGGTATAAATATTAAACCGTCCCGATATATTTGCGCCATGTATTCTATCAGAACCGCAACGGTTGCCGACGTTGAAACTATTCGCCAGTTGGCACAGGAGATATGGTATGCTACCTATTTATCCATCCTATCAAAAGAGCAGCTGGATTATATGCTGGCCGAGATCTATTCTACCCAAAAACTAACCCAGCAAATTACAGATAACGAGCAAACCTTTATGCTGATTGTTGAAGATAAACAAATAGTAGCGTTCGCGGCTTATTCGCCACGAGAGGAAGATTCAGAGATCTATAAGCTACATAAATTATATTGCCTGCCTGCCACACAGGGCAAAGGTTATGGCAAATTGTTGATCAACGAAGTAAGTACTAAGGTATTGGAAGCTGGAAAGCATTTGCTAGAGTTAAATGTAAATCGCCATAACAAAGCCAAAAGCTTTTATGAAAAAATGGGATTTAAGGTAATGTATGAGGATGACATTGCCATCGGCCCGTATTGGATGAACGATTACATCATGCGAAAAGAGCTTAAATAAAAATAGCGATGAATGTGCATCCATCGCTATTAAAGTCTCCCCTACAGGGGGAGATTTAGAGGGGGCTATTACAAGCTAAAAGCAGCTTTTACTTTATCTACATAGTCTAACTTTTCCCAGGTAAACAGTTCCACTTCTTTAGTAATGGTGTGTCCGTCATGGCCTGTAAAAGTTTTGGTTACAACCTGGCTTGGCTTACCAAAGTGGCCATATGCAGCGGTTTCGCTGTAAATTGGGTTACGCAGTTTAAAACGGGTTTCAATAGCGTATGGGGTCATATTAAAAATAGATTCTACCTTTTTTGCTATCTCTCCGTCGTGCAAACCTACTTTACTTGTACCATAGGTGTTTACATAAATACCCATAGGCTGTGCAACGCCTATAGCGTATGATACTTGTACCAATACCTCGTCGCAAACACCTGCAGCTACCAGGTTTTTAGCAATGTGGCGGGTTGCGTAGGCAGCCGAGCGGTCAACCTTTGAAGGGTCTTTACCCGAAAATGCACCACCACCATGCGCGCCTTTGCCACCATAAGTATCAACGATGATCTTACGGCCCGTTAAGCCGGTGTCGCCATGCGGGCCACCTATAACAAACTTTCCGGTAGGGTTAATATGGTATTTAATATCATTATTAAAAAAGTGAGCGTATTTAGGATATTTCGCCTTTACACGAGGTATCAATATGCTGATGATGTCGCTGCTGATTTTAGCCAACATTGCTTTTTCTTCATCGAAGTCATCATGTTGGGTCGAAATTACAATCGCGTCAATACGTGTCGGTTTGTTGTCATCGTCATACTCCAAAGTCACTTGCGATTTCGCATCCGGGCGCAGATATTTTATATCGCTGTTTTCCCTGCGGATAGCTGCCAGCTCAATTAATAAAGCGTGAGCAATATCCAGAGCTAAAGGCATATAGTTATCAGTTTCTATAGTGGCATAGCCAAACATCATACCTTGGTCTCCTGCGCCCTGTTCTTCTTTTGCCTGGCGGTCAACACCCTGATTAATATCCGGCGACTGCTCATGAATTGCTGATAACACACTGCACGAACTGCCATCAAACATATATTCACCTTTGGTGTAACCAATTTTATTGATCACTTCACGGGCTATTTTTTGTACATCTAAATAAGCCTTTGACTTTACCTCGCCCGCTAAAAAAACCTGGCCGGTAGTAACTAAAGTTTCGCAGGCAACTTTTGAATCTGGGTCGAAAGCTAAAAATTGATCAATCAGCGCGTCTGAAATTTGATCGGCAACTTTATCCGGATGTCCTTCCGACACGGATTCTGAAGTGAATAAGTATGGCATATCTTTTTAAATAAACTTTAAGAAATAGGATAAACGTAAATAATAAGCAGAAGAATTTAACTGGACAGTAGTAAAAAGAAGCATGGTTTTAGCACTTTTTTACGTGGTTGCAATCCGTTCCTGATATGTTCAGGACATTAAATCAGTCCACCGTTGGGTGGCAAAAATAAAACAATTTTTACAAAGCCGAAAATACATTTACTTTTGCCGGCATTAAAATATATCTGGTTGAAAAGGAAAGCTTTATTTATTATAAATCCGGTAGCGGGAGGGAAGAAGAAAGATGATGTGCCGGCTTTAATAGAAAGGAACCTGGATAAGGCTGTTTTTGAACATACCATTGTTTTTAGCGATGGTGTTAGGCATGCGCATACCATTGCAAAAGAAGCTATTGATAAATTTGAGTTAGTAGTAGCTGTTGGGGGCGATGGTACTGTGAATGAGATTGCTTCGGCTATAACGGGCAGTAATACGGTTATGGGTGTTTTGCCTTATGGCTCGGGTAATGGGCTTTCCAGATTTTTAAGTATCCCAATGGATGTAGAAGCTGCTATAAGAAACCTTAATAATTGGCATGTAGAATCGATCGATTCGGCAACTGCCAACGGAGAGTGGTTCTTTAATATGGCGGGAATGGGTTTTGATGCCCACACTGCCGAAGTTTTTTCGCATGAAGAGAAGCGAGGCTTTAGCACTTACGTTAATTCAGCCTTTCATGAGATCGCCAATTATAAGGCCGATACCTATTATATAGATATAGACGGGGCGAAAAGCCAACATGAAGCGTTTATGCTAAGTTTTGCCAATTCATCCCAATATGGTAATAACGCGCATGTGTCTCCACATGCTTCTGTTCAGGATGGGTTAATAGATGTTTGCGTGATCAGGCCATTCCCTTTATGGCGGTTTATAGAAATGGGCATCCGTATGTTTACTAAAACATCCGAAGGTTCAAAATATGTATCAATTATGCGCGGCAAAAACATTAAAGTGCGGCGAGATAAATCCGGCCCTATGCATTTGGATGGTGAACCACGCATTGCGGGTACCGAAATTGAAATTGTGGTAGTACCTTCTTCGTTAAAAATTATAGCAGGCGAAAACTATCGCCGCAAGCAATAAGTAAAAAAAACTTTTCTTTATCTTGCATTCCCGTCTTAGGGCTTATAATCAAACTCAGAAACATGTCGAAAAAAAATAATTATACCGGGGTCATGTATTCTACCGATCCCAATTTTCAATATCAGCAGGAAAATAGTGGATCAAACGAAGCTTTGCCGCCTCAGCAACAAAACCTTAAAGTTTTTTTGGACCGTAAAGGCGGCGGTAAATTGGTTAGCCGTGTAACTGGGTTTATTGGTCCCGATACCTCATTGGCAGAAATAGGAAAAAAACTAAAATCAAAATGTGGTGTTGGAGGTTCAGTAAAGGACGGGGAGATATTGATACAAGGTGATTTTAGAGATAAAATTGTGGCTTTATTACAAGCTGATGGCTTCAAAGTGAAGCAAGCGGGCGGATAAGGCCATTTTCGATAAATAAAAAAGATGAAAATTTAATGAAATCGACACAATTCAACGCTTTTATTATCGTTATATAAGCCTGAAAATGATATTTAAATAATATTAAACATACGGGGAAAAATAAAACCATTACTAACCAAAACGGTTAATATTCTGTAAATATGTATGTTATTAATGTTATTTGTAGGTTTACATATACTTAGACCAAATGATAGCATAATAGTTACACATTTTTTATAAATTATTTTTTGTTAATATTGAAAAAAATAGGTTGTATTGTAAAAAATAAGGTTCAACATACAATTTAATTGGGTTTAGGCGTTACTAACTCACCAATTATTGTTTTTGATGAGTACTTAACAGTAAAAAATTGCGTGGTATTACTAAAAAGAAAGTTTTTTTATTTCATTAAAATTCTATTTTTGTTACCCGCTAAAAAACAAGCATTTAATTAACATATTTATATAAACACTGACTAAAAACTAAAATTTTAAAGTAATGGCAAATGTACCGTCAAAACCAATCGCTCCAGTAAAAAAAGAAAGCTCAAGCTCATCGAGCATTTTTGCCAGTTTGGCAATTCCTATTTGTTTAGTTATATCATGCTTGATATTCTTCATCGTACTTGCTGACCCAAGTCACTACAAAGGAGGTGATGTAGCAGGTGGCGAACCATCTGACGTATTTGGTATCGTACACAGAGGCGGCTATTTAGTGCCTTTGGTATTAGGGTATGTATTAATGGTAATTGTTTTCTCTATCGAGCGTTTCATCGTTATTGGTAAAGCAACAGGAACCAGCAGTATTGATACCTTTGTTAGAAAAATTCAATCTCATTTATCAGCAGGTAACATCGATGCTGCTACATCTGAATGCGACAAACAAAAAGGTTCAGTTGCTAACGTAATTAAAGCCGGTTTAAAGAAATACCGCGAAATGGAACATGAGCCAACACTTGATGTTGATCAAAAAACTTTAGCTATCCAAAAAGACATCGAAGAAGCAACAGCTTTAGAAATGCCAATGTTGGAGCAAAACTTAACTATCATAGCTACCCTGGTATCTATTGGTACATTAACCGGTCTATTAGGTACGGTTGTGGGTATGATCACAGCTTTCCACGAGTTAGCAGGTAACGGTGGTGGTACTAATACAGGTGCATTATCAGCAGCTATCTCTGAAGCGTTGGTAAACACAGCGTTAGGTATCAGTACTTCAGCATTATCAATTGTAATGTACAACGTATTTACATCAAAAATTGATAATCTTACTTACGCTATCGACGAAACAGGATTCAGCATTGTGCAAACATTTGCTGCATCACACAAAAAATAATAAAAAAGGTACAATTTGTTTTACACCGGCAGCTAATGGCCGCCGGTGTATATAAATTATTCACACTTACTCATTTTAATAAAATAAATTATGCCCAGAGTAAAAGTCGCGAGGAAGAGTACGGCAATTGACATGACGGCAATGTGCGACGTAGCATTCCTTTTGCTTACCTTTTTCATATTATCAGCAAAACCAAAAACACAAGACCCGACTAAAATTGGGATACCTGCCGCAACAATAATAGGCCCTATACCCGAAGTTGATTTTTCAACCATCCTAATAGGCCAGGGAAAAGTGTTCTTTAATGTTGAAGGCGATGATGTACGCAAAAAAACATTAGAAATAATGGGTGATAAGTACAAAATTACTTTCACTCCTGATGAAAAGAATACATTTTCAGGTGTAGAATCATTTGGCTTACCAATTGCCCAGCTTAAAGGCTTTTTGGATATGGATGCTAAACAAAGATCAACAATTGCCCAGCCAGGCGTACCGGTTGATACAACCAACACTAATGAGTTGTATGATTGGGTGCACTCTGCACGTTTAGCCGATAAATACCTGCATGATAAGGAGCTGAAAATAGGAATTAAAGGTGATAGTGAAGAAGAATACCCTACTGTACAGAAGGTGATATCTACTTTGCAAAAACAAAAAATTGACAGATTTAATTTAATAACAGCCTTAAAATCGAAATAAGAAATGGCAGAATTAGATACCTCCGGCGGGGGTGGTAAACATAAGGGTGGTAAGGTAAGAACCAAGAAGAAAGCAACACGCGTGGATTTAACAGCCATGGTGGATTTGGCTTTCCTTTTGATCACCTTCTTCATCCTTACAACTACCCTAAGTAAGCCGAAAGCAATGGAATTGATCATGCCTGATAAGGATGATAAACAAATAAACCAGTTACCTGTGCCTGCAACCAGAACAATGACACTTTTGTTAGGTGATAACAATAAACTGGAGTGGTTTGTAGGAGAGCCTGGAAAAACACAGCCTACCGTTATTGGTTATGGTAAAGAGGATTTGCGCAAGGTTTTGATTGATCAGGACAAAGCGATCAAACTAAGCCATGGAGGTCAGGGAATGATCGTGGTTGTAAAACCAAGCGCGCAAAGCACCTATAAAAATGTTGTAACCGTAATGGATGAACTTAATATAACAGGTATTGATAGCCGCGCTATAGTTGATATTACACCTGTTGAACTTGGTTTGTTAAAAAGAGACGGACTATATAAGTAATAGGATTATTAATAAATTATTAAAAGCCTGAAAGATGTTAGGATCTAAATTAGATATTTTCAAGAAGGATTGGACCGATGTTATCTTTAAGGGGCGCAATAAGGAATACGGCGCTTACGAATTAAGAAATACAAACTCGAGGAATACCAATCTTGCCCTAATCATTGGCTCAGCAGTATTTATATTTATTATATCAATAAATACTATTGTAAATGCCATTGAAGGGTTCATCCCCAAAGCTCCACCTATTGTGAAGCTTACGGATGTTAAATTATTACCACCGCCACCGGTGGATCAAACCAAAAAACCACCTCCCCCACCTCCGGAACCACCAAAACCGAAGGTTGACCAGGTTAAGTTCCCTCCTCCGGTAGTAAAACCGGATAATGAGGTTAAGACTCCGCCGCCAACGGTTGCCGAACTAAAAACTGCTGACCCGGGTCAAACCAATCAGAAAGGTAACCCGAATGCTGATATAAACATCGATGCACCGGTTGGTAACTCTGATGCTAAAGTTACCGAGGCTGACCCAAATCAGGTGTTTGCAGCGGTAGAGCAAGAACCAGAATTTAGAAACGGTGGTGCAGCTGGGTTTAACGCCTACTTAGCTAAAAGCGTAAAATTCCCTGCAGTTGATAGGGAAAACGGTACATCAGGTAAAGTAATCATCACTTTCGTTGTTGAAAAGGATGGAAGTTTAACTGACGTTAAAGTACTACGCGCACCATCTCCTACTATGGGTGATGCAGCAGCTTCGGCAGTTAAATCATCACCAGCATGGAGGCCAGGTAAACAAAATGGTCAAAATGTAAGGGTACAATTTACCATTTCGTTTGCCTTCTCACTGGCAGATGCGGATCAATAGAAAAATGTCATCAAATTTACATGATAAGCAAAAATCGCTCACAAGGCGGTTTTTGCTCATTTTAGGTGTTGTCACATTGGTGTGTGTCACCATACTTGGGTTAATGATTATGTTTACAAATAAACTTGATCTTAATATGAGCAGTACACAGCGAATGACCGTTGGAGGATTACTTGTGGCCTATGGCATATATAGGTCATTCCGTATTTTTAAAAAACAACCCGATGATGAATAAATTAAAAATAGCAGGCCTTGGCATTGTATTTTTATTGGCATTACAGGCCTGTAAACAAAAGCCCGTTGCTTACAACGATACCATTTCGGAAGGCAGCGCGAAATTTGCCGCTGACGAATCATTTGAACCTATTGTTGACGAGGAGAACTATATTTTTAAGGCGCTTGACCCAAAGGCTCAACCACAAATAATCTACAAACCTGAAACTGATGTGGTAAATCTGTTATTGCAAGACAGTGTTCGGGTTGCAATCCTATCGAGGCAATTGGATAGCGATGAGTTAAAGATTCTAAAAACTAGAAATTTAACGCCTTCGGTTAGTCGTTTTGCGATTGATGCGGTAGCGATAATTGTAAACAAAGCGTCAAATGATACTACAATAACCGTTGCTGATATTAAGAAATTGCTCAACGGGCAGGCTAAAACAGCTATGAATATTGTTTTCGACAACCCAAACTCCAGTTTGGTGCGATATTTGAAAACATTATCGGGCGTTACCGACTTTAAACTAAAGAATATTTTTGCACTCAAATCAAATAAAGAGGTAATAAAATACGTTAGTACACATCCGGATGCTATAGGGTTTACGGGCTTTAACTGGCTGGATGATCCTGATAAAGATTATGCAGATGCGGTAAATAACGTTAAAGTTGTAAGTGTTAAAGACGAGGATAATAAAAAATACGGAACGCAATATTATAAACCTTCACAGGAAACATTGTCGTTAGGGCAATATCCTTTAAAAAGAGATTTGTATATTATAAATTGTACAGGAAGGCAAGGTTTAGGTAGCGGGTTTGAAATGTTTTTAAATAGTGACCGTGGCCAACGAATAGTGTTGAGTTCGGGTTTATTACCAAGCGTAATGCCGGAAAGAGAGATCGTGATTAAAAAGAAATAAACTAACAAATTCTATAATATAAATAATTCCAAATGAAAATTACCAGTAAAGTAGCTGTGGCAGCATTCGGATTGATGTGCATAGGTTCTGTGGCTGCTAAAGCACAAAGCCTTGATGATGCTAAGAAAGCGATTAATGCCGAGCAATATTCAAAAGCCAAATCGATGCTTAAAAACCTAACGGTTACAGAGCCAACTAAAGATGAGGACTATTTTTACCTGGGTTGGGTTTACCTGCAACAGGACGAAGCTGATTCAGCTAAGTTGATCTTTAATAAAGGCTTAGCCGTTAATCCTAAATCTGCTTTAAACTATGCAGGTTTGGGTGCAGTAGCGTTTCTTGATAAAGATAAAGCTACAGCAACCACAAATTTTAACCAGGCTATAGCTTTAGCAACTAAAAAGGATGTTCAGCCATATGTATATGTAGGTAGGGCTTATTTATTAGTACCTACAGTAAATGCAGCTATAGCGCCTGCTGACGCAAAAGCCGCTATTGATATATTAACTAAGGGCTTAGCGATTAATCCTAAAAGTACAGATTTATTGTTGGCAAGAGGTAGCGCTTATTTATCACAATTGCAAAATACAGAGGCGTCTAATGATTTTGATGCAGCATTGGAGATCAATCCAAAGCTAGCATCTGCTGACGTTGCTGAAGGTGTAATATCAAAATTCGCAAATAACTATACTGATGCGGAAGCTAAATTTCAAGCAGCGTTAGCAATAGACCCTAACTTTGGTCCGGCTTACCGCGAGTGGGCTGAAACTGATTTGCGTTGGTCAAATAACGAAGCTGCGCAAGCTGCTAAAAGACAGGAAGCGGTTGAGCACTATCAAAAATATTTAAGCTTAACTGATATGTCTGTCGAATCACAAATGCGTTATGCTGATTTCTTGATCTCAGCGCATGATCCGGCCGATTATAAAATATTAGAAACTGTGGCTACTGATCTGTCAAAATCAGCTAACACTAATTTAAGGATATATCGCTACTTAGCTTATGCAGCTTATGAGAACAAAGATTATCCTGCAGGTTTAACTGCTATGAATACCTGGATGACTAAAGCCGATCCTAAGCGTATCATTCCTGCGGATTACTTGTATTTAGGCCACTTGCAAATCGCGTCAGGTCAAGACTCAATCGGTATGATGAACTTGCAAAAAGCATACGAGCTGGATAGCACACAAACTGATGTTTTAGCTGAAATCGCGAAATCGCTTTATACATCTAAGAAATATAAACAAGCTGGTGACGAGTACGCGTTGTACATTACCAAATCTAAAAAAGAGTCGTTAAATGACCTTTTCCGTGAGGGAAGTGCTTATTACTATGCTTTTGATGCTAAAAAACCAGATACTACTTTATTAACTAAAGCCGACTCTGCTTTTGCAAGAATTCAACATTTAGCTACCCAGCCCGTTGCAATTGCAGCGCTTTACAGGGCCTATGTTAATGATACTAAAGATGCAGATCGTAATAATATAAAAGGTTTGGCAATACCATATTACCAGGATTATATTAAGATCGTAACATCAAAAGCAACACTTACCCCGGCTGATAAAAAAGGCTTGGCTGCTGCTTATGATTATTTAGGTAGATATGACGAATTTAAATTGAAAGATGAAGCACAAGCATCCGACAATTATTCAAAGGCACTACTTAATGATCCAACTGATACTGAAGCGTTGGATTACACGAAAAAGCATCCTAAAAAATAAAAATACCAATAAAAAGGGCCTCAATTAAATGAGGCCTTTTTTATTATTGATCCATTAGTATATTTGCAGCATGGAAGTACAAAGTTTGCCGGTAAGTTTTTTACCTATCATTTTTCAAATGATCGTAGCACTTGGTTTTGTGGTTGGCACAATGTTCGTAACGCACAAAATAGGGCCTAAACGCGCTACAAAAGATAAGCTAACCCCGTTTGAATCGGGTATCGAGGTTGTTGGTAATGCCCGTACCCCAATATCAATCAAATACTTCCTGGTAGCCATACTGTTCGTATTGTTTGATGTGGAGGTTATTTTCATGTACCCATGGGCTGTAAACTTTAAAGCACTGGGTGGCAGCGGAATGATAGAAATGTTCATTTTTATGGCCACGCTGTTGTTGGGGTTTATCTACATCATAAAAAAAGGCGCATTAGATTGGGATTAATAAGCCCCTCCTAAATCCTCCCCGGTAGGGAGGACTTATTATATAATGACCTGAATAAAAGGACTTTTTAAAAGTCTCCCCTACCGGGGGAGATTTAGAGGGGGCTGATAGTTGTTTAGATTCATTCTAAATATATTCTATCAATAACATAGTGTATCAAATACAGTATAAATAATTGTAAATTTGCTTATCCTTTCCACATTTGGATAGGTTTTTGTATTATATAGTTCATGAGTGATATTCAGTTAGTTGAAGCTCCTCCTGGTGTAGAAGGTGCTGGGTTTTTTGCTACTTCGCTTGATAAAGCAATAGGTTTAGCACGTTCAAACTCGCTATGGCCACTGCCATTTGCCACCTCTTGCTGTGGTATAGAGTTTATGGCCACTATGGCTTCTCATTATGATTTGTCGAGGTTTGGTGCCGAGCGTTTGAGTTTTTCTCCACGTCAGGCCGACTTGTTAATGGTTATGGGTACCATATCTAAAAAAATGGGTCCGGTACTTCGCCAGGTCTATTTGCAAATGGCCGAACCCCGTTGGGTAATGGCCGTTGGTGCCTGCGCATCAAGCGGCGGTATATTTGATACTTATTCTGTTTTGCAAGGCATAGATGAGGTTATCCCGGTTGACGTTTACGTACCCGGTTGCCCGCCACGCCCCGAAGCTATTATTGATGGCTTTATAGGCATCCAGAAATTAGTACAAACAGAATCGCTGCGCCGTCGTAATACGCCGGAATATCAGAAATTATTAGCTTCATACGGAATTCAGTAATGGGTAAGATCACTAACGAAGAACTTTTAAAAAAGATCAGCGACAAGTTTGATCAGCAAATAACCGTTGTTGGCGAACCATATGGTTTATTAACCATTGAAACCGGTCGCGAGCAAATAATAGAGCTATTGGAATTTCTTAAAAATGATACTGTATTGCAGTTCATTTTTTTAACAGATATAACCGCAATACATTATCCTGAGCAGGAAAAACCTATCGGTGTTATTTATCACCTGCATAGCCTGGTAAATAACTTGCGTATCCGTATCAAAGTATTTTTACCGGCCGAAGATTACCATATCCCTACTGCAACAACAGTATGGCATGGCGCTAATTGGATGGAGCGCGAAACTTATGATTTTTTCGGAGTGATATTCGATGGACACCCGGATTTACGCAGGATATTAAATGTTGATGACATGACAGTTTTCCCGATGCGCAGAGAGTATCCACTGGAAGACCCTAATCGTGTTGATAAAAAAGATTATTTTTTCGGAAGATAGAAAATGCAGAACCACCCGGTATATACAGACAACGATCCGCAAACCGCGCCCTCAACCCTTAACTTAGGGCCAACGCACCCTGCCACGCACGGCGTTTTTCAAAACGTGCTGCAGTTGGATGGTGAACGGATCATAAGCGGCGTATCAACCATTGGTTATATACACCGTGCTTTTGAAAAAATTGCCGAACACCGCCCTTTTTACCAGATCACCCCATTAACCGACCGTTTAAACTATTGCTCATCACCCATTAATAACATGGGTTGGCACATGACAGTTGAAAAATTGTTGGGTATAGAAACACCAAAACGTGTTGATTACCTGCGTGTAATAGTAATGGAGCTCGCCCGCATATCGGATCATATCATCTGTAACGGTGTATTGGGTGTTGATACCGGCGCTTTCACAGGTTTCCTTTACATGATGGAATACCGTGAGGCTATTTATGAAATTTACGAAGAAGTTTGCGGGTCGCGCCTTACTACCAATATTGGGCGTATAGGTGGTTTCGAGCGTAACTTTAACGCTATAGCTTTTAACAAACTGCGCAAATTCTTAAAGGATTTCCCGCCGGTTTTAAGAGAATTCCAGGCGCTTTTTAACCGTAACCGCATATTTGTTGACCGTACTAAAGGCGTGGCAGCAGTAACCCCTGAAGAGGCATTAAGCTACAGCTGGAGCGGCCCTTTATTACGCGCTGCAGGTGTTGATTACGATGTTAGGGCAATGAATCCTTATTCTTCATACGAAGATTTTGACTTTGAAGTACCGGTTGGCGAAAATGGCGACGTATATGCTCGTTTCCTGGTTCGTAACGAAGAAATGTGGCAAAGCATGCGCATTATTGAGCAGGCTTTAACCAAGCTGGAAAAAGAACCGACAGATATTTTCCATGCTGATGTGCCTGAGTTCTATCTGCCCCCAAAAGAAGAAGTTTACAATAACATGGAAGCCCTTATTTATCACTTTAAAATAGTGATGGGCGAAATAGATACCCCAACATCCGAAGTATACCATTCGGTTGAGGGTGCCAATGGCGAATTAGGTTTTTATCTGGTTAATGATGGCGGCAGGTCGCCATACCGCTTGCATTTCCGCAGGCCAAGTTTTATCAATTACCAGATGTATGCACCAATGAGCCGCGGTATGTTACTGTCTGACGCGATTATTAACATGAGTAGTTTAAACGTTATAGCCGGAGAATTAGATGCTTAGAGTTGACAATTCAGAAGCCATCCCGGTAGAGTTTTCACCGGAGCTTGTAGCCAAGTTTGGTGATATAGTTAGCCGTTATCCTGAAGGAAAACAGAAATCTGCATTATTACCGATCCTGCACCTGGTTCAAGCCGAATTCGGTTGGGTAAGTGCCCCTGCAATGGATAAGGTTGCTGATTATCTGCATATACAAGATATTGAAGTTTATGAAGTAGCTACCTTTTACAGCATGTACTTTATGCGTCCGCAGGGCAAATACATGCTGGAAGTTTGCCGTACAGGCCCATGCTGCTTAGTAGGAGCCGAAAAAATAATGGATCATATTGAGCAAAAGCTGGGTGTTAAGGAAGGTGATGTTACACCTGACGGATTATTCAGCTGGCGTGGAGTAGAGTGTTTGGCAGCCTGTGGTTTTGGCCCGGTACTGCAAATAGGCCCTGAGTATACTTTTTACGAAAAATTAACCAATGAGTCTGTTGATCAATTGATTTCGGATTTAAAGGCAAAAGCCAGTAACTGATATGAATAGCTCAACTTTAATTATAACAGATGTCATATTAGTTTTAGTTGTAGCCTTAATATTTGCCACTGACGAATTAAAAAAACACGGTGCGATTTTAATACCGTTAATAGCAATAGCATGTGCAAGCTGTATTGTAAGGCACATTAGTCATTACAAACACACAAAGAAATTATATTAAATAGCAATGGCACGTAAATTACTTTTAGAACATATAAACGTACCCGGAATTAACACTTTTGATGTTTATCGCTCAAAGGGAGGTTATGCTGCTGTTGAAAAGGCATTAAAAACCATGTCGTCCGACGATGTGGTGGAAGAGGTAAAGAAATCGGGCTTGCGTGGCCGTGGTGGCGCAGGTTTCCCTACAGGGATGAAGTGGAGCTTTTTGGCTAAGCCTGAAGGTGTTGCCCGTTACCTGGTTTGTAATGCCGATGAATCAGAACCCGGAACTTTTAAGGATCGTTATTTGATGACTTATATTCCTCACTTATTAATTGAGGGGATGATTGTAGCCAGCTACGCTTTAGGTGCTAAAACATCATACATCTATGTTCGTGGTGAAATGATGCCGCAGATCCGCATACTGGAAAAAGCCATCGCGGAAGCAAAAAATAAAGGATTTTTAGGCAGAAATATACTAGGCTCAGGTTACGATCTGGAGTTATATGTACAACCCGGTGGTGGCGCTTACATCTGCGGTGAAGAAACCGCTTTGTTAGAGTCACTGGAAGGTAAACGTGGTAACCCGCGCATTAAACCGCCATTCCCCGCAATTGCTGGTTTGTATGGTTGCCCAACAGTGGTAAATAACGTAGAGTCGATTGCAGCAGTAGTACCTATCATTAACGAAGGCGGCGAAGAGTATGCTAAAGTTGGTATCGGTCGCAGTACTGGTACTAAACTGATCTCTGCCGGAGGTAATGTTAAAAATCCTGGTGTTTACGAAATTGACCTGGGCTTACCGGTTGAAGAATTTTTATACTCCGAAGAATATTGCGGTGGTATTGCCAATGGCAAGCGCTTAAAAGCGGTTGTTGCTGGTGGTTCATCAGTGCCAATTTTGCCTGCTAATTTATTCATGAAAACCATAACCGGCGAACCCCGCCTGATGAGCTATGAATCATTAGCCGAAGGTGGTTTTGTAAGTGGTACCATGATGGGTTCAGGTGGTTTCATCGCTTTTGATGAAGACCAATGTATCGTGCGCAATACCTGGAACTTCGCCCGTTTCTATCATCATGAAAGCTGCGGACAATGTTCGCCATGCCGTGAAGGTACAGGATGGATGGAAAAAGTTTTACATCGCCTGGAATACGGTCACGGTAAAATGAGCGACATGGACCTGTTGGTTGATGTATCTAAAAAAATTGAAGGAAATACTATTTGTCCGCTTGGTGATGCGGCAGCATGGCCGGTGGCCAGCGCTATCCGCCACTTTAGGGATGAGTTTGAGTGGCACGTAACAAACGGCGCTGAAGCGGTTACAAGGAATTACGGAATAGCACATTACGCTGATCCGTTGCCAAAGGTGGAAGCAGTATAAGCCCCACCCAACCCTCCCCTGAAGGGAGGGCTTTAAAAGAATAGTTATTTAAAAAAATTACTATAAAATTAATGCTTCCATAAGTCTCCCCTACCGGGGGAGATTTAGAGGGGGCCGGAGGTAAAATGAAAGTAACGATAGACGGAATATCAGTCGAAGTAGAAGCAGGAACATCCATCCTTAATGCCGCAAGGATTATTGGGGGTGAGATTGTACCGCCTGCAATGTGCTATTACTCTAAATTAGAAGGCAGTGGTGGTAAATGCCGTACTTGTTTGGTTAAAGTAAGCAAAGGTTCTGAAAAAGATCCGCGCCCTATGCCTAAACTGGTAGCATCTTGCCGTACCGCCGTAATGGATGGGATGGAAGTGCAAAACATTACTTCGCCTGAGGTGATTGAAGCGCGTAAGGGTATTGTGGAGATGTTGTTGATCAACCACCCGCTGGATTGCCCGATTTGCGATCAGGCTGGTGAGTGCGACCTGCAAAACTTAGGCTACGAGCATGGCGCTGCCAAAACCCGCTATGAATTCGACCGCCGTACATTTGATAAAATAGATATCGGTGATAAGATCCAGTTACACATGACGCGTTGCATCCTGTGCTACCGTTGTGTTTTTACTGCTGACCAGATTACCAACCACCGCGAGCACGGTATTTTGAACCGAGGCGATCACTCTGAAATATCTACCTATATACAAAAAGCAGTTGATAACGATTTCTCAGGAAACGTAATTGATGTTTGCCCGGTAGGCGCTTTAACTGATAAAACTTTCCGCTTTAAAAATCGTGTTTGGTTTACCAGGCCGGTTGAAGCACACCGCGATTGCAGCCACGAGAACTGCAAAGGTAAAGTAACCCTTTGGTATAAAGGCGAAGACGTTTTACGTGTTACCGCACGTAAAGATGTTTACGGGGAGGTGGAAGACTTTATTTGCAACGAATGCCGTTTCGACAAAAAGAAAACTGCTGATTGGGTTATCGAAGGCCCGCGCAAGGTATCAAACCAATCGGTTATCAGCTCAAACCACTATGATACATTGAAGCCTTTACCGGTTGTTAAAACCAACCTGGTATTAAAAGAGGCAAATCAGGAACAATTTGAACGGGAGACACGCTTATAATGGAATTAGCAGATATTATAGTAAAATTTATATTGGTAGTGATCATTTTCGCTATCAGCTTGGTTATCGCCATGTACTCTACCTATGCCGAACGTAAAATAGCGGCGTTTTTCCAGGATAGGATAGGCCCTAACCGCGCAGGTCCATGGGGTATATTACAACCACTGTGCGATGGTGCAAAAATGTTCCTGAAGGAAGAGATCATCCCAACCAATGCGAGCGCGTTCCTGTTTATAGCAGGCCCTTCATTGGCTATTTTAACTGCCTGCTTAGGTTCAGCGGTTATTCCGTGGGGACAAGATATACAGATCGGTTCAAGAGTTATTGTACTGCAGGTTGCTGATATTAACGTAGGGATCTTATACATCTTCGGTGTAGTATCATTGGGCGTTTATGGTGTAATGATCGGCGGCTGGGCATCAAACAATAAATACTCTTTATTGGGTGCTATCCGCGCGGCATCACAAAATATCAGTTATGAAATTTCAATGGGCCTTTCTATTATCGCCCTGTTGATGTTAACGGGTACTTTAAGCTTACGCGAATTAGCTGCACAGCAACATAGCTGGCACTGGAATGTGTTACGTCAACCATTAGGTTTCTTACTATTCATCGTATGTGCATTTGCGGAAACCAACCGTACCCCGTTCGATTTGCCTGAGTGCGAAACCGAACTGGTAGGTGGTTATCACACCGAATATTCATCCATGAAATTAGGTTTCTACCTGTTTGCGGAGTATATCAATATGTTCGTTTCATCGGCAGTAATGGCTACTTTATACTGGGGTGGTTACAACTACCCGGGTATGGATTGGGTGGCGCTACATACCGGGCCAACTGTCGGCCCGCTGATTGGCGTTGCTATATTATTCGCTAAAATATTTTTATTCATATTCTTTTTTATGTGGGTACGCTGGACAATCCCGCGTTTCCGCTACGATCAGCTGATGGACCTTGGCTGGAAGGTATTAATACCTTTGGCAATTGCCAACATTGTATTAACCGGTCTAATTAGCAATTATTTATAGATAGAGGGATAATGGAATCATTAAGTAATAAAAGAAAGTTAATTGAATCAAAGCCACTCAATTTTTGGGAGCGGGCTTATTTGCCTGCTATCATCAGCGGCTTATCAATTACCATGAAACACTTTTTCAGGAAACCGGTAACTATCAGCTATCCTGAAGAAAAACGTGAGTTTTCAGAAAATTTCCGTGGCATGCACTCGCTTAAACGCGATGAGAACGGTAAAGAACGTTGCACCGCCTGCGGTTTATGCGCTTTATCGTGCCCGGCAGAAGCCATTACCATGACGGCCGCTGAGCGCCAGAAAGGTGAAGAGCATTTATATCGTGAAGAGAAATATGCCGCTGTTTATGAAATAAATATGCTGCGTTGCATCTTCTGCGGATTGTGCGAAGAAGCTTGCCCTAAAGAGGCGATCTATTTAGATGGTGATATTGTACCGGCGGATTACCTGCGTAAAGATTTTATATACGGTAAGGACAAATTAGTAGAGGCACCCCTAAATCAATAAAGAAGTTTTATACCTTTGCCCATCCTTTTATGGGCATAAGGTATTTTGTAAATATAAACATGAATACATTTTACTTCATCGCGTTTTTATCCATATTCTTTTCGATATTGGTTATAACTGCCAAAAATCCGGTGCATAGCATACTTTATCTTGTACTTACATTTTTCACTTTCACGGTACACTACATTTTACTTAACGCCCAATTTTTGGCGGTAGTAAACTTTATTGTATACATGGGTGCTATATTGGTGTTATTCCTGTATACACTCATGTTGATCAATTTGAATAAGGATTCGGAGCCTGTAAAATCAAACATGGTAAAAATTGCCGCTGTTTTGGGTGGAGGTTGTTTACTAGTGGTTTTGGTAGGATGCCTTAAACAAGTAGGCGTTGCCGATCCGGTTGTACTTAAAGATCCTGGATTAGGGCTTGTGCAAAATTTAGGTAAAGTATTATTTAACGAGTTTTTATTACCGTTTGAAATATCCTCGCTGTTGCTATTATCAGCAATGGTTGGGGCCGTTTTATTAGCTACTAAAGATCCAAAACCAAAATCAGTGTAATGGAAAGTTTAACCAATACCATAAAATCAGTACCGCTTAATCACTACATTCTGTTGTGCTCTATTATATTTTCAATAGGGGTAATGGGTGTATTATTACGTCGGAATGCTATCATCATTTTTATGTCGATAGAGTTAATGCTGAATTCAGTTAACTTGTTGCTTACCGCGTTTTCAGTTTATCATGGCGATGCTAGCGGGCAAGTATTCGTATTCTTTGTTATGGCACTTGCCGCTGCTGAAGTTGCGGTAGGTTTGGCTATTATAGTAATGATATATCGTAACACAAACTCTGTTGATACCAACGTATTGAATAGGTTGAAGTGGTAAAGCCCTACTCAACCCTCCCCGGAAGGGAGGACTTGACCAAGGCATGTTTTAAATATTAACAATCAAATAAAAATTTAAGTCTCCCCTACCGGGGGAGATTTAGTGGGGGCTTATAAAAAATGGATAAATACATCTGGCTTATTCCTGTACTACCCTTAGCCGGTTTTATTATTAATGGCATTGGCCGTAAAAGCTTGTCCGAAAAAGCGATAGGTTTTATCGGTAGTTTCCTGGTATTAGTTTCATTCGGATTAAGTGTTGCCGCTTTTTTACAGGTAAAATCTTCAGGCCAAGCAATCAATGTTCAATTGTTCGACTGGATTAATGTTGGCGCATTCCACGTACCATTCGCTTTTGTGGTTGATCAGCTAAGTTCACTAATGCTGCTGATTATTACCGGCGTAGGTTTCCTTATCCATTTATACTCTATCGGTTACATGCATCTGGACGAAGGTTACGGTAAATTCTTTGCTTACCTTAACCTGTTCGTATTCTTTATGTTATTACTGGTTTTAGGTTCAAACTATGTAGTAATGTTCATCGGTTGGGAAGGCGTAGGTTTATGCTCATACTTGCTTATCGGTTACTGGTTCACCAACCCAAGCTATGCGGATGCTGCCAAAAAAGCTTTCATCATGAACCGTATTGGCGATTTGGGTTTTCTATTAGGAATTTATTGTATCTATCAATACTTCGGAAGTTTTGCTTTCGCAGATGTATTCCCAAGAGCTGCAGCAGCACACGCGGGTTCGGTACCATTTGTATTGATCACCATTTTATTATTTGTAGGCGCTACCGGTAAATCGGCACAAATACCATTGTTTACCTGGTTGCCCGATGCGATGGCCGGCCCAACCCCGGTATCTGCTCTGATACACGCTGCAACCATGGTTACCGCAGGTATCTATATGATCGCCCGCTCAAACATCTTGTTTACACTGGCACCGGATACTATGCATGTTATCGCTATCATCGGCCTGGCTACTGCCATATTTGCCGCGCTGATCGCTTTAACACAAACTGATATTAAAAAAGTACTGGCTTATTCAACCGTATCGCAATTAGGTTATATGTTTTTAGGTTTGGGCGTTGGTGCTTACACAGGTGCTTTCTTCCACGTAATGACACACGCTTTCTTCAAAGCATTATTATTCCTTGGAGCAGGTTCTGTGATCCATGGTATGAGCAATGAGCAGGATATGCGTAAGATGGGTGGCTTGAAAGCCAAACTACCTATTACATTTATTGCTATGCTGATCGGTACGCTGGCTATATCAGGTATTCCACCGTTCGCTGGTTTCTTTTCTAAAGACGAGATTTTAGCGCATACATTTGCGCAAAGTCCTTTAATGTATATATTGGGTGTTATCGCAGCAATGTTCACTTCGTTCTATATGTTCCGTTTGCTTTTCCTTACATTTTATGGAAAATTTCGCGGTACATCAGATCAGGAGCATCATTTACATGAATCACCTCCAAGCATGACCATACCACTTATTGTATTAGCTGTATTGTCAGTAATAGGCGGATTTTTAAACGTACCGGAATCGTTAGGTGGCAGTCACTGGCTTGCTAATTATTTAGCACCAATTTTTGAAAAGTCAGCAGCTATTATGCCTGTTGTTGAAATGAAAGGAAGCACTGAAATTATTTTGATGTGCGTTTCTGTAGGATCAGCAGTATTGGCATTCCTTTATGCCTTCATCAAATACAGTAAAAATAGCGAAGTGCCTTCACCTGATGGTGAAAACCGCAGTTTCCTGGTAAACTTATCATACAATAAGTTTTATGTTGATGAGATCTATGATGCCATCATCCGCAAACCACTGGATGCCCTTTCAGACTTCCTATACAATGTGATTGATAAGAAGGGTATTGATGGGTTAGTGAATGGCATTGGCGATTCGCCTGTTGAAGCCAGCAAAGGTTTACGTTTACTGCAAACAGGTAACGTAGGCTTCTACATATTTATGATGGTGGCCGGTATTATTGCCGTGTTAGTATATAGTTTTGTTAAAATATAAACCATAGCGTTTACAATATAAAAATGACGGTTAGTATATTAATTTTTTTACCGATAGTTGCAGCCCTTGCTGTATTGATATTCAAAAATGAAGTTGCAAAACATGTTGCTTTATTTTTCGCAGTTGCCGAATTATGCGTTGTTGCTTATTTGTTAACGAAATTTGTTCCCGATGCATCGTTGCAGTTCGCGGTTGATTTACCTTGGATACCTAAATTTGGCATTTACTTTACAGCTGGGATAGATGGGATAAGTATGATACTGGTACTACTCACAGCATTGTTAGTGCCAATAATTATACTAACTACGTATCAGCATACTTACCGCAAAGCGGCTGCATTTTATGCGTTAATATTGTTTATGCAAGCCGGTTTATTGGTTGTGTTTACGGCGCTTGATGGATTTTTGTTTTATATTGGCTGGGAAGCGGCACTAATACCTATATACTTTATCTGCGCCTTGTGGGGGGGAGAAAACCGTATCAAGGTTACTCTTAAATTTTTCATATATACCTTTGCAGGCTCATTATTCATGCTGGTAACCATTATTTACCTGTACATGAAAGCACCTGACGGTACCTATGACCTGATGGCATTTTATCGTACCAGTTTATCAGCTTCACAACAATCATGGGTGTTCCTGGGCTTTTTTATTGCCTTTGCAATTAAAATTCCAATCTTCCCTTTCCATACCTGGCAACCCGATACATATACCGAAGCACCATCAGCAGGTAGCATGCTTTTAGCAGGTATTATGTTAAAAATGGGTTTGTATGGTATGATGCGTTGGGCTATACCTTGTGCACCACTCGGTTATTTTAAATGGGGTAATACAGCCATTATATTAGCTGTAATAGGTGTAGTGTATGGCGCTCTTATCGCCTTTAAACAAAAGAATGGTAAACGTTTGGTGGCTTATTCTTCAATCGGGCACGTAGGGCTTATAGCATTAGGTATATTCACGCTAAGCAACGAAGGTATGCAAGGCGCGTTAATACAAATGCTTAGTCATGGTATAAACGTTGTCGGTTTATTCTTTATATGGGATATCATCAGCAGGCGTTTAAATACTTATGATACCATGCAACTTGGTGGCATAGCCAAGGTAGCACCTAAATTCGCTACAGCATTTTTAATAATTGTATTGGGTTCGGCTGCTTTACCATTAACCAACGGCTTTATCGGTGAGTTCTTATTACTGAATGGCGCGTTCCAGGCTGACATCGTATTGGGTGCTGTTGCCGGTTTAACCATCATTTTTGCAGCAGTATACTTATTGCGTATGTACAAGAATGTTATGCAAGGCGAAACCAATGCATTAACAGCCACCTTTACCGACATCGCGGGATCAGAACAATTAACTTTAGCTATAATTTGTATATTAATTATTGGTATTGGTGTATATCCGGGTCCTATACTGCATCTTTCGCAAGCGGCAGTTGACCAGCTT
The DNA here is from genome assembly GCF_013408825.1 of Mucilaginibacter tundrae. Lineage (GTDB taxonomy): Bacteria > Bacteroidota > Bacteroidia > Sphingobacteriales > Sphingobacteriaceae > Mucilaginibacter. The sequence goes on along the minus strand of NZ_JACCBZ010000001.1, from coordinate 47,863 downwards.
ATATCAAATATCCATAACAAGGCAATGAATATACCAACGCTACAGCGCTAAATTTTAGTACAGAAATCATAGAAGTTAAAATTTAGAGATCAGAATTAAAAAGACAACATGAATACCTTAATAATCATATCTGTTTTACCTATTGTGCTTTTGTATTTAGGCTTGTATAAAGCCCAAAAAGCGCTGTTGCCAGTAACTGTTATCGGCCTTTTGGTTGCTTTGGGTTTAGCCATATCGCAATGGAATAATGGCGCGCAACCAATTTTTCATGATATGATGTTGTTTGATAATTATTCAATAGCATTTTGTGCCATTACAATTACTACAACTATACTTATACTGTTATTATCCAAAGGTTACTTTGAAAAAATAAGCAACCATATAGCAGAATACTATTCAATAATCTTGTTCTCGCTGGCGGGAATTGTGGTAATGGTATCATATTATAACTTAGTGATGCTTTTCATCGGTATCGAGATCATGTCAGTAAGTTTATACATATTGGCGGGTATCAAAAAGAATGATTTTGCTTCAAACGAAGCTGCGTTGAAATACTTTTTGATGGGCGCGTTCTCAACCGGATTTTTATTATTTGGTATCGCGTTGATCTATGGGTCAGCAGGCTCTTTCCATTTAGAAGCCATTCGCGATTATGTTATAGCCAATCCTCGTACTATCGACCCAATGTTTTACGTAGGCATTATGCTGATCATCGTAGGCCTATGCTTTAAAGTAGGCGCTGCTCCATTCCACTTCTGGACTCCGGATGTTTACGAGGGATCGCCAACATTGATCACTGCCTTCATGTCTACCGCGGTTAAAACTGCAGGTTTTGCGGCATTCCTCAGGTTGTTTACTGAGTGTTTCCAACCACTTTCGTCTTTCTGGATGCCGGCATTATTGGTTATCACTATCCTGACATTATTTATTGGCAATATTACAGCCCTATATCAGCAAAGCTTTAAACGTATGATGGCTTTTTCAAGCATATCACACGCCGGCTACTTGCTGTTTGCCATTGTGGCTTTAGGCGCGAGTTCGGCTAATGCAGTATTCGTATATGCTACGGCCTATTCAATCGCTTCGATCATCGCGTTCGCGGCTCTGATATTGGTTCGTCAACAATCGGGCAGTGATAACTTTGAATCGTTTAATGGTTTGGCTAAAAAGAACCCATTCCTGGCGTTTACATTAACTATCGCTATGCTTTCATTAGCGGGTATACCATTAACCGCGGGCTTTATTGGTAAATTCTTCATGTTCTCATCGGCATTATCACAATACCAGGTTTGGTTAGTGATATTAGCTGTAATAAACGCCATAATAAGTATTTTCTACTATTTCAGGGTTATTGTTGCCATGTATTTCCGCAGTGCGGAGACAGAAGAGCTTATTATCCCAACTTATTATAAGTTTGTTTTAGGCTTGTCGGCTTTAGTAACCATAATAATCGGTATTTATCCAACCTTTATTACCGGACTTATTTAATAATTTAGGTAATAAGCCATTTCAATATAATATTTGTAGATTTACAAATATAGTGAATGGAAAATTTTTGGGAACATCTGCAAAATTTAACGGACGCTCAATCCATTATAAGTAGAGGCGGATTTTACTTTTTGCTTACCGTTGTATTTGCTGAAACTGGATTGTTCTTCGGCTTTTTCTTGCCAGGAGATTATCTGCTGTTTATGGCTGGTCTTTTTTGTGCCAATGGCATATTCGAGATCAACATCGTTACCCTTATTCTTTCAATAATTGGTGCCGGTATATTGGGCAATTTTGCCGGGTATTGGTTTGGATACCGAACGGGTCCAATTTTATTCAACAAAAACGATTCCTTGCTGTTTAAAAAGCGATATGTGGTAATGGCGGAGCAATTTTATTTGAAATATGGCGGCATGGCGCTAATTTTGGGTAGATTTTTCCCGATAATTAGAACTTTTGCGCCTATCTTTGCAGGAGTTGTTAAAGTTGATATTAAAAGATTCGCTTTATACAATATAGTGGGTAGCGTGGCATGGGTAGTAACGCTGTGTTTATCAGGTTATTTCTTAGGTATAAAATATCCCGACGTAAAGCATTACGCGCAATACGTTGTAATAGGCTTTTTGGTGCTAACGTCCATCCCATTAATTTTAGCTTTTTTTAAAAAGCAACATATACAGCATAACAATTAAAAAAATATAATATTACTAAATGAGTACTCAACATCCCTGGCACCAGGTTTCTCCCGGCGATAACGTTCCTGAAATTGTAAATGCAATAATTGAGATCCCAAAAGGATCTAAAGCGAAATATGAGATAGATAAGGAATCTGGTTTGTTAAAACTCGACCGTGTTTTGTTTTCATCGGTAATGTACCCCGCTAACTACGGCTTTATTCCACAAACTTATTGTGATGATCATGATCCTTTAGATATCTTAGTATTATGTTCTGTTGATGTGTTCCCTATGTCTATCATCGAAGCCAAAGTTATTGGCGTAATGCACATGGTTGACAACGGTGAACAGGATGACAAGATCATCGCGGTAGCAAAAAATGATATGTCGGTTAATTACATTAACGATTTGAATGAGTTACCGCCGCATGCCATGAAAGAAATTGTTCGTTTCTTTCAGGACTACAAAAAATTAGAAGGTAAAAATGTAACCATTGAACATTTGCTGGGTATGCGTTATGCCCACAAAGTAATTCAAGAAAGCCAGGAATTGTATAAGTCCACTTTCCCTGTGTATCAACAATAACTAATGGACCCCGATCATATAAATATATCCTATCTTATCCTTACCGGGTTTTTGGTTCTGCTCAATGGCTTTTTTGTTGCTGCGGAATTCGCGCTGGTAAGGGTTCGCGGCTCCCAAATTGAAATAAAAGTAAAAGCAGGGAGTCGCGTAGCAAAAATCACCCGAAGCATAATGAGTAACCTTGATGGTTACCTGGCGGCTACCCAATTAGGCATAACAATAGCATCGTTAGGGTTAGGTGTAATAGGTGAGGGGGTTTTTACTGATGTAGTGCTTAACCTGTTTAAAATATTCGGATTTGCTATAACATCAAGCGTTACCATAACGGTTGCACGTATACTGGCATTCGTTTTTATTACAATATTAAGTATTGTTTTTGGCGAATTGGCTCCTAAAACTTTAGCTATACAAAGGTCGGTACGTACGGCTTTAGCTATTTCTACACCTTTAAGGATATTCTTTATTGTTTTTAGGCCAATTATATGGGTGTTGAATAAGTTCGCAAACTTCATTTTACGAATGTTTGGCATCAATGCTTATCAAGGTGAAGCGCACCATAGTTCAGAAGAACTGCAATACCTTTTAGATCAGGGTAAGGAAAGTGGTGCACTTGATTCCAATGAACACGAGCTGATACAAAACGTATTTGAGTTTAATGAGCGTGTGGTGAAAAATATCATGGTTCCGCGAACCAAAATATCCGGTGTTGATATTCATACAGAAAAAAATGAACTGCTGGAGATATTAATTACTGAAGGTTATTCCCGGATCCCAGTTTATGATGATGTTATTGATAAGATCGTAGGTATTGTACATGCCAAAGATATTTTGCCGTTACTTGCCCGTAATGAAGAGATCATTTTAAAAGATATTATCCGCAAGCCATACTTCATTCCCGAAACCAAAAAGATCAACGATCTAATGGCCGAGTTGCAGCAAAAGCGTATTCAGATAGCTATTGTGCTGGATGAGTTTGGTGGTACTGCTGGTATGGTTACCCTTGAAGATATTGTTGAAGAGCTGGTAGGAGAGATACAGGACGAATACGATGAAGAAAAACCTATCGTAGAGCGTGTAAACGATCGTGAATTTATTGTAAACGCCCTTGCCCCAATATATGACGTAAATAGCCACCTTCCACATGATTTGCCCGAGGATGGTGATTATGATACAGTTTCGGGCTGGTTAGGTGATATTTTCGGTAAGATACCCGATGTAGGTGAACAAAAAGAATCAAACGGTTATAACATCACCGTGTTAAAGAAATCCGACCAAAATATTGAATCGGTAAAACTTGAACTGCTGATAAATGAGGAAGATGCCGTAGATTTGCATTAATATGCATCTGTTCTACACTCCTGACATACAGCCAACACATCCCCAATATTTTCTGAACGAAGAGGAAAGCAAGCACGCCATACGGGTGCTTCGGTTAAACGTTGGTGATAAAGTACAATTGATAGACGGCCGCGGTGGTTTATATTCGGCTGAGATAAATGATGCGCATCCTAAGCGCACCATTCTTCAAATAAACTCGGTTACAACAGCGTATAACAAGCGCAATCATTACTTGCATATTGCCATCGCCCCAACAAAAAATATTGAACGCCTGGAATGGTTTTTAGAGAAAGCCACCGAAATCGGTATCGATGAAATATCGCTTATAGTTTGTCAAAGATCAGAACGCAAGGAAGCTAAAACAGACCGCCTTAATAAGATCATTACCGCAGCAATAAAGCAATCGTTAAAAGCATATCATCCTGTTTTAAACGAGCCGGAACTTTTAACTAAACTATTAACGCATGAATTTGGCGGACAAAAATTCATAGCGCACTGTGAATTAGGGAATAAGACAAACCTGAAACAAGCCATCACGCCCGGGGGTAAGTATTTAATTTTAATAGGCCCGGAGGGTGATTTTACACCAAAAGAGATAGATGATGCGTTAAGTAATGGTTTTAAAGCTATAACTTTAGGAGAGAGCCGCCTGCGCACTGAAACCGCTGCGCTGGAAGCATGCTTTGAAGCAAATTTTTTAAATCGATAATTATGAACAAAGGCATTTATGTTGTAACCGCTTTAGTAGCGTTGCTTTTGATGAGCAGCTTTAGCGACCCTACTTATAAAATGGCCAAACTTAAATACAATGGTGGCGGCGACTGGTACGGCGACCGCACAGCCTTGCCCAACCTGGCTAAGTTTTGCAACGATAATTTAAAAACCAATTTCCAGATACAGGATGAAACGGTAGAAGTTGGGAGTGCCGAGATATTTAATTACCCCTTCGTTTTTATGACCGGGCATGGTAACGTGATCTTCTCCGATCAGGAGGCGAAAAACCTGCGGGCATATTTAACTGGCGGTGGCTTTTTGCATATCTGTGATAATTATGGGCTCGACCAGTTTATCCGCCCACAAATGAAAAAGGTTTTTCCTGAACTGGACTTTGTGGAGTTGCCTCTGAATTATCCCATCTACCATCAAAAATATGATTTCCCAAACGGCCTGCCCAAAGTGCACGAGCACGACGGCAAAAGAGCTCAAGGTTTCGGCCTGATATATAAGGGCCGATTAGTGTGTTTTTATGATTATCAATGCGATTTAGGTAATGGTTGGGAAGATTATGGAACCTATGCGGGTGATAGCCAGGAAACGCGCTTAAAAGCGCTAAAAATGGGTGCTAATCTAATTCAATATATCTTTACAAACCGCTAACCGGCCGTTGATTTATTTGATTAACAGATTTCGTTGATGAATGAAAACGATTAAATTAGCAAAACCAATCAACGTAATCCAATAATCATTTAAATCAGCGGACAATGATACAGGTTAAGGTCAATCATAAGTATAATTTCGAGATTGATAAGAATAACGATGAAATATTGATCAACGGCGAGATTGTTAATGCTGATATAAAGCAAATAAATGCTTCAGCTTATCATATTATTGACCGTTTGAAGTCATATAATGCCGAGGTGGTGAGTTTCAATGTTGCCGATAAAACCGCAGAAATAAAAGTCAACAATAATCTATATATAATATCGGTAAAAGATCAGTTTGATGTTTTGCTGGAGAAGCTAGGATTAAATAATCTTAACAGCGCAAAAATTAGTGAGGTAAAGGCTCCGATGCCCGGTATGGTGCTAAAGGTATTTGTTACTGAGGGGAGTGAAGTGCTTAAAGGTGATAACTTGTTCATTTTAGAGGCCATGAAAATGGAGAATATTATTAAAGCTAGCGCTGATGTAGTAGTTAAAACGGTTAAAATAAAGCCGGGCGATAAAGTAGAAAAAGGGCAGGTTTTGCTTTTATTTAAATAATTGGCTGATTCTATATAATTGGCGCTCCGTGTAAGTAAAAAAATCCAATAAAAAGGCGAAAGGTATATTACCTTTCGCCTTTCCTATTTTTATAAAGTCTTAAAGCCTAATTAGAAGCAGCTTTAAATGCTTTTGCGCTTTTAACTTTAAAATGAGGTTTTCCTTGTGGATGTATTTCCGGAGAACCTACAAGGTCCATTGCGCAACGGAAACCAACTTCGGCACTTGATTCGTCCTCGTCCATAAAACGACGGGTTGCAGGATTTAACCAATAAGCCAAATCGTTCCATGAACCACCTTTGTAAACTTTAGATTGATCATGAGCTAAAGTAGTTGTGCCATATAATACACGGTTTACTGTATCGTTATACCCCCTTTGATCGGCATTGTACGGTTTGCCAACCAAATCACTTCTAAGCGGCGGAGCAGCAGAGTTAGCATTTGCAGGTTGTCCTGCCACAGTTGGAGCACCATTCGTTGTTGCTGGAGGTGTTCCGCCTTGTGAAGCGATAAGCTCGGCATAAGTTAATTTTTTACGTGATGTAGCGGCGTCCTTTATAGGGTGGCCATATTTATCTTTAGCGTAAATGCCTTTAACAGGGTCAGCTAAACGTTTGTTAGTATACTCGTTACCACGAAAAGGGTTAAAATCATCAACCTCATCAGATGAAGTTTGGCGGTAAGTATCTTGTACCCATTCATTAACATTACCTGCCATATTATATAAACCAAAATCATTAGGAGGATATGAACGTACAGGCGCGGTTATATCAGCCTTATCATTCAAATAACCACCAACGCCCGCGTTATCACCTTCGCCGCGTTTAAAGTTGGCTAATATCATACCACGGGTTGCTTTTTTAGGCGAACGTACACCTAAGCCGTTCCATGGATATACTTTACCATCGTTAATATTTTCAAATTCTGTATTTCCGGCTAATGCTAAAGCCGCGTATTCCCACTCAGCTTCTGTTGGCAAACGGTAAGCTTGTTTCAATATACCGTCTTCTAAACGCACAGGCCTTACAGATTTTCCTTTTCCTGTAGTATTGCCAGCGTTCAAATCAGGCAACATTTTTTTACCATCTATACCCGCGCCTCTGTATTGGCCATTCAGGTACATATCAGTGTTAAACGGTGCATGGCCTGTAGCTGCCGCGGATGCAGCAGGAGCTTTACCTTTATTATCTTTAGCCGATGCCAATATGCCTTTTTGTTGTAAAATAAATTCGTTGGCACGGTCGGTGCGCCATTGGCAATAATCCTGTGCCTGATCCCATGATACGCCAACAACCGGGTAGTCCTGAAAAGCAGGGTGCCTTAAGTAATTTTGTACGTAAGGCTCATTGTATGATAAAGGCCTGCGCCATACTAATGTATCAGGCAAGGCGTTGTAATATAACTCATGGTCATCAGGGAAAGTAACACTTATCCAGTGCAGATAATCCAGCCAATCCTGGTTTGAAACTTCAGTTTCATCCATATAAAAAGAAGGGATCGTAACGCGTTTACGAACATTATTATAATCAAAAGTTACGTCCTGATCAGCGCTGCCGCCTAAAACAAATGTACCGCCTTCAATAGGAACCAAGCCCGGGCCCGGTGAAGGATGGGTTTGGCGAAACTTGGTATAAGATCCATTAGCCCTGTCATTGTAAGGGATACCGGTTTTTTCAGACTGCTGTTTTTTCGAACAACTGCTCAACAAGGCTACAACACCCAACATCACAAAAGCAGCTTTAGTAAAAAGTATTTTCATATTTTTACAGTTATATTAAAAGATTTTTAGAAGTGTAAATTTAAAAACATTTGGGTAAAAAGCTAACTTTTATACCTTGCAGGTCAAATTAAAAAACCTGTTTAGGCTTTTAAACGTAAAGAGTGCAAGATGTGTTACATTTACACAAATATTTTTGGGTTAAAAGCTTTTATGTTTATGCTTGTAAACCGGAAGGTGTTTTTATAATGAAGATTTAACTTAAATTTTTTCGATGATATTTTTTACCAAAAAAGGTCTGCTTGTTTCTGTTATATTGTTATTGCCGGTTTTTACCTTTGCGCAAACTACTTTAAATGGTAGTAACGGCAACGCTATCCCTATAGCGGTACCTTCCTTAACTATATCTCCTGATTCACGCTCAGGTGCGATGGGTGACGCGGGGGTGGCACTTTCTCCTGATGTAAATGCCAACTATTGGAACCCATCAAAACTTGCTTTCATTCCTGATAATGATGTCGTAGGAGTATCATACAGCCCGTGGTTGCGTAACCTGGCACCCGACATTAGTTTGTCATACCTGAGTTTCGCTCATAAAATAGATGACCGTAATACTATAGGTGCATCGTTACGCTATTTTAATATAGGTACCGTACAGCAAACAGGTAATGAAAATGAACAATTAGGAAATTTTACGCCGTCTGAATTTGCATTTGATGTATCGCTGGCGCGAAAATTTGGTGATGATTTTTCATTAGGATTGACCTTACGTTATATCCACTCCAATATATCAGATGGTTCCGCGTCAACCCCAACACAGGGTGCGGGCAATGCTGTAGCTGCTGATGTATCCGCATACTATAAACAACCAAGCGGAGATGGAGGATTATTTGCATTTGGTACAGATATATCAAACATAGGCTCTAAAGTAAGCTATTCTACATCCGGGCCTGCTGAGTATTTACCTACCAATTTGCGTATAGGTGCAGCTAATACCTGGGCGCTGGACGATCTTAGTACATTTACGTTAACTGCCGATGTTAACAAGCTTTTAGTGCCAAGCAACGCCAATAGTGATGTATCAGTTCCGGCTGGTATTTTTCAATCTTTTTCGGATGTTAGCGCTGCCGAGGAGTTTAAAGAGATCTATTACTCTGTAGGCGGCGAATTTTGGTATAACCAGGTATTTGCATTGCGTAGCGGTTATTATTTTGAAAATAACGCGGTAGGCGGCCGCCATTATTTAACACTTGGCGTTGGGTTTAAATATAACGATTTCGGGTTTGATTTTTCATACCTGGCGGCTAGCCAGCAAAATAGCCCTCTGGCTAATACATTACGTTTTTCATTAACAGCCAGCTTTGGCGGTACTAAATAACAGTGGGGAAAATTAAAGTAGGTTTTGGGTTTGATGTACACCAGTTAAAGGAACAGCACCCTTTTGTTTTAGGCGGAGTTAATTTAAAGCATCATTCAGGCGCTTTTGGTCATTCGGATGCTGATGTGCTTTTACATGCTATTTGCGATGCTTTGCTGGGCGCAGCTAATCTGCGCGATATTGGGTTTCATTTTTCTAATACTGACGCCCGGTGGAAAGGCATTAGCAGCCTGGTATTATTGCAGCATGTAGTACAATTGTTAAAAGAAAAGAACTGGGAAATCGGCAACATAGATGCTATGGTTTGTCTTGAAGCACCAAAAATAAACCCACATATCTCGGCCATGAAGGTAAATATTGCTAAAGCCGCGGGCATTAGCGAGGATGATATTTCCATCAAGGCTACTACTAACGAGCAATTAGGATTTATAGGCCGAGAAGAAGGCGTTGTTGCTTACGCTGTGTGTTTGATAGAGCGCAGCTAAGTTGATTTCTTTTTCAATTGTCATTGCGAGGAACGAAGCAATCTCGTAGAGATGCACTTGAATCTGCAAAGCTACGAGATTGCCACGCTCCGCTTGCAATGACAAAAACAAAACTATTTTTTCACAGTCTCTTCCTTCATCGTTACCGTACCTGTACGTTTTACTGTACCCCAACCGCTAAGTTCGCCTTTTACGGCTCTGCGGATTGATTTAAACAATACATAATACATCAACTGGCGCCAAATAAAACGCTGAGGGATAATGTAAAGCAGCTTCCTGTAATCCTCTTTCTCCATCCAGAATGCAATAATACCTACGATAAAATCGACCAATATAAATAACACGTAGAAGAATAATGTATTCCCCGGATGCCCGCCAAACAAGCCGAAAATCATCAGTAAATCGGCAATAGGCGAGAACAACGGCAATATGATCTGGAATAACAAAATGTTAGGCATGCCTATCATTCCAAAGAATTTATATTTCTTATTGAACAATGCATCCTTATTTTTCCAGAAGCTTTGTATTACCCCAAAGCTCCAGCGGAAACGCTGTTTAAGCAGGATGTTAACGGTTTCAGGCGCTTCGGTATAAGCGATTGCTTCAGCACAATTTTTAACTACATAACCTGCTTTTAGTATGCGCATGGTTAAATCGCAATCCTCAGCTAAAGTATCATAAGTAAAACCACCAGCCTTGAAAATAGCAGATTTACGGAATGCGCCTATCGCGCCCGGAACTACGGTAATACTATTGATCAGGTCGAATGCGCGCCTGTCCATATTCTGGGCGGTGATGTACTCAATAGCCTGGAAGTTGGTGATCATATTATGCGTATTACCAACTTTAACCGTACCTGCCACCGCGCCAATTTCTTCATCAATGAAATAGGTCATCAAATGGAAAACAGCATCCGTTTTTAGCTGTGTATCGGCATCAATACAAACCACAAACGCGTTTTTGGCATGCGATATACCAAAGTTTAAAGCTGATGCTTTACCTCCATTTGGTTTATCCAATATCTGCACCAAAGGGTTATCGCCAAAGGCTTTGGTTACAATTTCAAGCGTTTTATCCTTTGATCCATCATTAATGAATATGATCTCGAAATCAGGATAATCAGTTTTTAATAAACTATCGATCGTTTTAACCACTGTAACCTCTTCGTTATAACCGGGCACAATAATGCTTACCGGTGGTAATTGAATGTCATCCGGTTTTAAAGCATTATATTTTTTGCTGTCAGCATATTGTTTTGAAGCAAGTATGCCAATAAGTACAACCCTGCCCAATGCCAAAAATATGGCGGTAAGAAACAGATAAATTAGAAACCAGTTAAGATAAAATGACCCGTTTACATAAATGTTGTAAAAGAAACCCACAAACCCGCTGTTTGCATCATCCTTAATAGGTGGCATTAATTCGGCTTTGGTTTTGTGCAATACATCGGCAATAGTAGTAAACTGATAACCATGGCTTTTGAAAAAGTGTATGATCTCGGGCAACGCCTTAACGGTTTGCTCGCGTGTTTCACCACCGGCATCATGTAATAACAGGAATGAACCGGCGTCTTTTTGCCTTTCCACACGGGCAATAATACTATCAGCAGTAACACCGGGATACCAATCCCATGGGTCAATAGATTCACCAACTGTTATATAGCTTTGCCTGCGCGCCTCAGCAACCGGGATAATTTCGGCCAGTGTTTGCGGCTCAGCATCAGCATTATATGGCGGGCGGAATAAAATGGTGCTACGACCGGTTACCGACTCAATAATACGACGCGTTGCATTCAATTCCAGGTTTACGCGCTCCAAACTGATGGTGGAGATATCAGGGTGATAATACGTGTGGTTACCAATTTCATGGCCTTCATCAAACTCTCGACGCAGTATCTGTATGTTTTTTTCAGCCATTGATCCTACCACAAAAAATGCGGCGGGAACATGCTCACGTTTTAAAATATCTAATATACGTGGTGTAAATTCAGGATCAGGTCCATCATCAAATGTCAAACATATTTTGCCGGGGGCATAACCGTAACGGCGGATAACATATTTGGTTGGCAGTTTAATGTATTGCTGATTAGTAATAATAAAACTTGAAGGGTCCAGGTTTACATTGATTTGGCCTGCTACGGGAGTAGTTACCAAATCTAATACCTCACCATCACCTGTATAATCAATACGGTTATTTAACCCAACCTGTATTAACCCTTTAATATCAACCCCTGTTTTTCTTAATGAATCGATAGATAAGTTCTTCTGGAAGAAGGTCCATAAACGCGGATCTTCTGAACCTAAACGCCATAAAGCCACGCCTCCGGTAGCCCAATCATCAGCCATACGGATGATGTTGAAATTAGTAGCGGCATCGGTAAAGTATACGGTATGGGTAAGGCTATCCTCGCCCAAATAACTATAGTGCAGGTTTGCAGAACTTGGATCATAACTGATCTTGCTCTTCATTTCCTGCGCGGTACTTATGGCCTGTTGGTAGCCTATGGTTTTACCAATACTTTTTGCAGGCCAATCATAAGCGCCACCTTGTATCGTTAAAATTACTTTTTCACTTGGAATTTTAGAGCACACATCATCCAGGATCTCTTCAACCCAATGTTGGTTTGATAGTTCACCGGCGTTACTGTTTTCATTATGCTGGTCAATAGCCATAATGAACAGGAAGTCGTTCATAGTGGCCAGCTTTACCAAATCATATTGCTCATCATCAGGTACCACATTTTGGGTAACCAGCATATTATGGGCATGCAGGGTAGCGTAAAGTTCTTTTTCAAACTCTATATAATTTGGCGTATTGCGATTGATGATGTTATCAAAATCAAGATCGATCCCTTTAAAATTATATTTAGTTAATGCCCTTACAATACTGCCTATAAATGCAGCGCGTGATTTTTTACTTTTTATAATGCGATCAACATCTTTGGTGTCAAAATCACCGGTATTGCTGCTGTAGTTAACATAGTTTGAAATAGAGATGAGTACCGGTTTTTTATATCGCTTGTTAAGCCTTATTAGCCCTGTATCAATATTAGAAGTAATGGTATCAGCGTTTTGTGTAATGGAAAATCCTTCGCTAACCACCATATCCAGCTTGCCCATGTGGTCGGCAAGGGAGTTGTAGGCCTGCGGATCCCACGGCATGTAGAACCCTGCGTTAATGCGATCCTTATTGTTTGGCTGTTTAAGTTGATGGAGGCGTTTTGCACGTTCCAGCTTTTTAATTTCGTTTACCTGTATGGTGAACTTTTTGTATTTGGCTGTCTTTTTTAAAGCCTCGATACTTTCTTTGGTTAAAGCTTTTGGTGCCTCATTCAAATTAGGAAGTGCTGGATATTGTTTTGATGTAATGGCAATTGCAGCAGCAACTAAAGCGCTGGCAAGTACCAATATTAATATACGGCTAACCCATTTAAAACGGAGCCACCGCCCCTTAGAATCAGCTTGAAAAACCTGCTTGTCTGACATTCAGTAAAAAAGTTTTAGGAAAAATTATTGAATTGTGATTAGATTTATATGCAATGCTAATGTTATTTATGCGTTTTAACGGCATCAACGCCCGAAAAATCAACACCACATTTACAATTGCTGCCGCAGCCCTTTTTTGCAGATAGGCTTTTATATATCATACGGCCTACGTAAAACAACGCGGCTGCAAACAATACAAGAACTATAATTACCTGGAAATTCATGTCACAAATTTAATACATTTTACCCTATATATACGTAAATACAAAGTAAATAGTATAAGGTTTACTTTTTTGTAAAAGCCACAGTACCACCAACCCAGTCAAAATCCTGGTTATAACGCACACCGATCATTTTACCACGGCTTAATCTTGCCAGGGTAATAGCAAGGGTTGGTTTTTTATCGCCATTAGGCCACAAATATAGTAATCTGATCTCCATTTTTACGCCCCCATCAGGTGCCTGAATTATTGGCTCATAACTTACCTTTTCCTGTAATATCCAATTTTCGGGGTCGGTGATTTTTTTAATATCAACTTCTGTAATATCAATAATAACACCTTGGCCTGCAAAGGAGAAAAGGGGCTTCAGTACATAGTTTTCCAGATCAGCGGGGATTATATCTAATTGGTTTAAAAAAGTTGTTTTTGGTATATAATTGCCTTTTAAATAAGGTATAGTAAATTTACTGATGCGATAAAACCAATTTGGATGTGTTATCCATTCCACATCCAGCGCTTGACGGATATCAATCACTTTTTTGAAGAGATCGGGATCATTATCAATCTCATCAAATATCAACCGGTTGTATACGCGTTTGATACGTTTTTTCTGGCCGTTTAATTCATAAAATAACTGGTCGTCTTGTTGCTGCAGATCACTTAAAGAAACTATAGAAATACCCAGCAGTTGTTGTGTGACATAAAAATCAACCAATGTTTTTTGGTTGAACGCGTTAACATCCATCAACACTACTTCATCAGGCTGGTAAGGGCCGACTATTGTTTTCCTGAGCAGTTCAATATAATTTTCCTTATCAAGCGTGCTAAAGTAGGGCGACCATTCATCACCCAATTCAAACACTTCTTTATAGGTATCGCTCAAAAAAGATTGAAATCCGTATAGTGAAGGAAAGCCCTGCAATTCAATTAATTTAGGGACGATACTGCCATCTGCATCTTTACAAACGCCAAAATCTAAAGCTATAAAATGCGGATGATCATTCTCGTTGGCAACACGCCATTTATCGGGGATAGCACGCTCAGTTAATTGTTTGAAATTTGGTTGGAGGATGGTTTTAATAATCTCATCGCCTGCGGTAATTAGTTTATCTCTGAAATCATCAGGTAGAAATATTGGTGTTTCCGCAATCCTGAAATCAATAGTAGCCGGTGTAGCGTCATTCAGTTTGGTAAGTAACTGCTGATATTTTTCTGTACTAAAGTTTTGATTGTAGTTTTTTCGGGCGGATGCGATCATGGTCAATCAATATTCTTATTCAAAAAATGGCGGAAGTTCTTCATAATAGTATTTTTCATCCTTTTTGGTACTGCATAATCCAATATTATACTCGAAAATGTTAAAATCAAAAGTGAATGGAATTTCTTTATCTAAAAATTCCTTGTTCAATAAATAGAGGTTTTCATTTATCTGATAATTGGCTATGTCATCAAACAAAAACCTTTAATCTCCTATTGATCTCTAAATAACTCTTCGAGTTTATTATATGATATATGTGAAATGTTAATAAATCCAAAAATGAATTCATCACCTTTCAAATTAACCTCTAAATGAACTTGATAATGGAGGCTTTTATCTGTAAATGGATTAATTGGCATATTATAGACTTAATTAACTCTCCTGCAAACTTAAAACAGCCTCATCCAAAAAATTTGGTATCATGGTATTTTGAGTATGCTGTAATTTGTCTTCATCATCAAGCAATTCCAGCATTTGGGTGTACTTGTCGTTTCCATGTTCATAAATTACCTCTTTTTTCCTGTCGGGGTTTAATAGGTGCGTTCTCATGCCTTCGGGATCAGCTTCAGGGTGAAATTGTGTGCCCACAAAATATTCGCTGAAACGTATAGCCATCATTGCCCTCGGCAGATCAACATGCGGGCGTTTTTTTTCTATAGCCAGTAATTGCATGCCTAAATCAGTAAATTGTTTTTCATTTGGGTTGATGACCTGCCAGCTGCGTGAATCCACGGCGTAAAAAGGATCATCCATATCTTTAAAAATAAGATCTTTTTTGCCTGCAGAAGTTTGATGTACCGGTAATATGCCGAACGATGTTGAGATTCGTTGATTGATATAACCCAACTGGTACCTGCGGCACATCAGCTGAAAGGAATGGCAAACAAAAAACACATACTTTTTCTGCGGATCATCGGATTGATTATGTTGCTCTAACTGAGTTATCAGGTTAAAATACTTTTTCTCCCATTCCGAACCCTCACTATCCAAGGGACTGCCCGGCCCCCCACTTGATAAATAAACATCAAATTCAAGCCCTGGTACTTCGCAATTTTTACGCACATCAAAAAGTTCGTAGGTTAAGTCGAGCATGTTTTTGGTTTTATAACGTTCCAATATTTCCTTAAAACCACGTATGCCCTCGTTCTCAATGCCATTGTAAAGATCTAAAATAGCTACTTTTATTGGTGGTTTATCTGTTTGTGTCATCTTGTTTAAATCCCCTTTAACGTTTGCGATGTAATATAATCAACTACATCAGTAAAACTATTGTTTTGGTTATAAACGGCTAACTGCCTATCTGCTCCTGTACCGTTTTCCAGTATTTTATGTACGTATTGCAGGTCTTCGCGGCAGCCGAGATCATCTACCACATCATCTACAAAATCCAGCAGTTCCAACACTAAGGCACGGGTATTTACCTCCATTTCTTTACCAAAATCGATCATTTTACCATCAATACCGTAACGGGCAGCACGCCATTTGTTTTCATTGATCAATGCACGGTTGTAAGTGATAAACGCCATATTTTGCTGGCGAAGTTTATACAGTTTAGCACAAAGCGCCTGGAAAAGCGCCACAAATGCCATTGTTTCATCAACCAACATTGGGCAATCGCATATCCTGAATTCGATGGTTTCGAAAAATGGATGTACACGTATGTCCCACCATATTTTCTTCGCGTTATCAATACAATTGGTTTTTACCAGCAATTTGATATAGCGGTCATACTCTTCAATGCTGCTAAAATAATCGGGAATGCCTGTGCGGGGAAATTTATCAAATACCTTGGTCCTAAATGATTTGAAACCGGTATTGCGGCCCTCCCAAAATGGTGAGTTAGTAGATAACGCGAACACATGTGGCAAAAAGTAGCGAACTTGATTAGCGATGTGTATGGCCAAATCGCGTGATTGGATGCCCACATGCACATGAAGCCCGAAAATAAGATTGGAACGTGCAGCTTCCTGCATCTCATCAACAATCTCAAAATACCTTGGATGATCTGTGATCAACTGGTGTTGCCAGTGCGAGAAGGGATGAGTTCCCGCCGCGCCGATACGCAGGCCAATATCTCCGGCTAATTGAGCTACGGTACCGCGTAGTTTACCAACCTCGGCGCGTGCCTCGGCGGTGTTGCGGCAAATTTTGGTGCCAACTTCTACTACGGCCTGGTGCATTTCTGCTTTCACCTGATCTTCGTGTATCTTTTGGGCAGCTTCAACAATTTTTTGTTCATGAGATTTTAGCTCCCGGGTTACAGGATCTATAACCATGAATTCTTCTTCAACACCTAAAGTAAATTCATTCATAATTGTTGAATTTTTAATACTTTTGTCATTTCGACCGGAGGGAGAAATCTTCTTCGCCGGGCATAAACCGCTCTGCATATAGCAGAAGATTTTTCCCTCCGGTCGAAATGACAATTTAGCTATTTTTACTCACAGCCTTTTTCACCGGTTTCGGTTTCACCACTTTCTTTTCATCAGCAATCTCATGATGTATCTCACCTTTGCTCGCTTCTTTTTTATCGGCTTTCTTCTCAATCTTTTTCTCGGACGACAACAAATGTTCTTTGGCGGCGCTTGTTTTTACAAACTCGCCCCAGGTCAAATTGTCAATGCCGTCCTTTTGTTTTTTAGCGCGCTCAATGGCATAATCCGCGGCGGTTTCAACAACCCATTCAAAGTTAGATTGTCCTACGCTGGTCACCTCGGCATCAGGTGCGGGATTGCAAAAATCAATAGCGTAGGGAATACCGTCACGCACAGCAAATTCAACCGTATTAAAATCGTAACCTAAGTATTTATTTAGTTTGATCACATATTCCTTAATAGTATCCAACAGTTTTTTTGCCGCAGGTGCTTTGCCATGCTCGTAGCGTAGATGGTGCGGGTTGCGCGGTTCGTATTGCATAATGCGCACATGCTTGCCGCCAATGCAATAGCAACGGAAGTAATCATCAAACTTAATTTCTTCCTGCAACATCATTACATATTGCTTTGTTTGTTCGTACTTATCCCACAGGTCATCCAGGTTGTTGATCTGGTAAACTTCTTTCCAACCACCCCCGTCAAATGGTTTCATATAGGCGGGGAAGCCTACATATTTGAAAATTCCATCCCAATCCAGCGGATAAGCCAAGTTACGAAAAGATCGGTCTGTTGTATCATCAGGCAGATCTTTTGATGGCAGGATAACCGTTTTAGGCACCGGCACACCGAGCTTTACGGCAAGGGCGTTATTAAAGAATTTTTCATCAGCACTCCACCAAAACGGGTTGTTAATTACAGCCGTACCGCAAATGGCAGCGTTTTTTAAGGTTGCCCGATAGAATGGTACGTCCTGCGAAATACGATCGATGATTACGGCGTAATCCAAAGGTTCAGCCTGCATTACTTTATCTATACGGACAAATTCCGCGGTAATACCTTTCTCTGCCTTTTGATTAACACGGTCAACAAATGCCTGTGGGAACGAATTTTCCTGACCGAATAAGATGCCTATTTTTTTCATGGTAGATAGATGAATATGCTAATTCTTGCGTCTAAATCGTCGACAAATAATGCGGAAACATCGCTTTCCATACCGGCCAATCGTGCGTGGCATTTGGGCGAACATCCAACCAATGATTAATGTGTTTTTCGTTTAAAATGTTTGAGAGCCGGATGTTATCATTTAAACAAATATCGTGTTCGGCGATACCTAAAATGATATTCATTTGCCAAAGTTCGTGCTGGTTGCTACCGGGCAAAAAATCTACCGGGTTATTGAAAAACACATTGTCATCATAATAACCATCTGTAAACTGCCGCATATCAAAAGCGCCGCTCATGCTGAAAAGGTGGCCTGCTTTTTCCGGATGCTTTAATGCGAAATTTGTGGCGTGGTAACCACCGAAACTACATCCCGCCATAGCAACTTTTCCTATACCGGTTTCGTGCATGGCCCAGGGTACAAGCTCATCATACAGCATTTTATCATACCAGGCATAATTGCGCGCCCGGTCTGCCGGGTGAATGTTTTTATTATACCATGTTAGCCAGTCTAAACTATCGGGACAATAAATTTTAACCAAACCTTTATCGATAAACCAACGGACGCTATCAATTAGCCCTTCATCCTTATTCTGAAAATAACGGCCTTGCGAGGTCGGGAATAATATTACCGGATAGCCTCTGTCGCCAAAAACGAGCAATTCCAAGTCATGGTTTAAATTCTGTGAGTACCAACGGTGATATTGTTCAGTCAAAACAGGCTAAAGTTTATAGTTGTAAGTTAAAAATAAATTTTCATGATCTACAATACAAGTGTCGACTTATTAAATTCTAAATGGCTGATATAAGAATGTTAATTGTAATCTGGATTGTGGATAATTTTTATAGGAATAAGAGCCAACCCGGTAACTATTATAACTTAAATATAGTATAAGCCTACAAGCGTGTTTAACTTATACGCAATATGAAATGATAAAGAAATCTGTAATCACAACATTTTTAATAATGGCTTCATTTGTTGCTTTGGCACAAGATAAGCCTAATACTAACACAAAAGCTGACAGCATTATTAAATGGATACCAGCTAAAATTGTCGGGCACGCACAATACGATTATACTATAAATGGCAAAATGCAAACATCGGAAGATGTAAAAGCAAGGTTGTATGCTTATGCGCCATCTAAGGTAGAACTGCTGAAATCTTCAAGGGAGGCGTCCTTATATGGTCTTTCGGTAATTGGATTTGCACTGTCAGGCGCTGGCGCAACGCTTGAATTTATAGATAAGAGCGGTGGATCAATAAATGCTGCAAACGGACAGGAAACTTCTACCAGCCATCACAGTTTAACGGGGGGCTATGTGCTTTCGGGAGTGGCAACTGCGCTTGTTTTTTCCGCTATTTTTCACGGTTTAAGTGCAAAAAGGCATGCCCATAAGGCTTTGGCGCTATATAACCAACAATACGAGTAAATGATATTATGCAACGATTTTAGCCAGGCTAGTGTTTAATGACTTTCTGTTTATAAAAAGAAGGTTATTTTTGCAGGCTTAATGATTACTAAAAAGATGTATTTGGGTTGGAACGAGATTGAAATGACGGTAATTGAAGATAGGTTAACTATCAATTCAGCATTGCTAAAGCGAGAAGTGATTTGTGATTTGTTGATGCCGGAAGATGTTGAAGCTTCGCAACCTTTAAACTTATTATTATTGAACGACGGGCAGGAGATTGAGTCGCTAAAAATTAAACAAACCCTTCAATTTCTTTACGATAATAATAGCATTAGTCCACTGGTTATTGTGGCGATATATGCCGGTGAAGAGCGTTTGCAAGAATATGGTGTTGCTAACAGGCCAGATTTTAAAAACCGCGGTGCAAAAGCGGATACCTATACTCAATTTATAACAACCGAACTCCTGCCCGCTATTAATGACTTATTACCCGGACAAGAATTTAAAACTACAGCATTCGCGGGATTTTCTTTAGGCGGATTATCTGCATTAGATATTGCCTGGAATAATGCTCAGTTATTTGATAAAGTGGGTGTGTTTTCTGGCTCACTTTGGTGGAGGAGAAAAGAGATCGGTAAAGGTTATACAGACGCAGACCGTATTGCGCATGCGATGATCAGGGAAACAGCAGATAAACCCGAACTGAAATTCTGGCTGCAAACCGGCACTAATGATGAAACGGCTGACCGCAACCGCAATGGTATTATAGATTCTATCGATGATACCATCGACCTGATTAAAGAATTGGAAGCCAAAGGCTACAATCGCCCTGCCGATATTACTTATGTAGAAGTAGTAGGCGGCAGTCATGATGCACCAACCTGGGCTAAAGCCATGCCTAGGTTTTTGTGCTGGGCGTTTGGGAAATAGTTTTTGGGTGGTATACATTTGTCATTATTCCTCAATAAGTTGCAAACGCTTGAAATTCTCATATATTAAGCGTACCTTTGCGCCAAAATTAGAGGCGCATTTCAATGCAAAAAATAAGAAACATAGCGATTATCGCTCACGTTGACCACGGTAAAACTACTTTGGTTGATAAAATCCTACATGCTTGTTCTATATTCAGGGACAACGAATCAACCGGTGAACTGATACTGGATAATAACGACCTTGAACGCGAGCGCGGTATTACCATCGTTTCGAAAAACGTTTCGGTAATGTATAAAGATGTTAAGATCAACATCATTGATACCCCTGGTCACGCCGACTTTGGAGGTGAGGTTGAACGTGTATTAAAAATGGCCGATGGCGTTTTGTTACTTTGTGATGCTTTTGAAGGCGCTATGCCTCAAACACGTTTCGTAACACAAAAAGCTTTGGCGTTAGGTTTAAAACCAATTGTGGTTGTAAACAAGGTTGACAAAGAAAACTGTCGCCCTGAAGAAGTTTACGAACAAATATTTGAATTATTCTTCAACCTTGAAGCAACTGAAGATCAATTGGATTTCCCGGTTATCTACGGTTCATCAAAACAAGGCTGGATGAGCACAGACTACAAACAACCTACTACTGATATATTCCCTTTAATGGATGCTATCCTGGCAAACATTCCACCGGCACCAATAAACGAAGGTACTTTGCAAATGCAGATCACTTCATTGGATTATTCTTCATTCGTAGGTCGTATCGCTATTGGTCGTGTTGCACGTGGTACCATCAAAGAAGGCATGCCGGTATCGTTGGTAAAACGTGATGGCAAGATCCAAAAATCAAGAATTAAAGAATTATACACCTTTGAAGGACTAGGTAAGGTTAAAGCTACCGAAGTTAGCGCGGGTGATATTTGCGCGGTTGTAGGTATTGATGGTTTTGATATTGGCGATACCATTGCCGATTTTGAAAAACCGGAGCAACTGGAAGTAATACACATTGATGAGCCAACAATGAATATGTTGTTCACCATCAATACTTCACCTTTCTTTGGTAAAGAAGGTAAATTTGTTACCTCGCGCCATTTACGTGATCGTTTATATAAAGAAATGGAAAAAAACCTGGCGCTTAAGGTTGTTGAAACCGAATCGCCTGATTCATATTTAGTGTATGGTCGTGGTATTCTCCATTTATCAGTATTGATCGAGACTATGCGTCGCGAGGGTTATGAGTTACAGGTTGGACAGCCGCAGGTTATCATCAAAGAAATTGATGGTGTTAAATGCGAGCCAGTTGAAACTCTGATTGTTGATGTACCGGGTGAAGTTGCAGGTAAAGTAATTGAATTGGTAACACAGCGCAAAGGCGACTTGTTGATCATGGAACCAAAAGGTGATTTACAACATTTGGAGTTTGATATTCCTGCACGTGGTATTATCGGTTTACGTAACAACGTATTAACCGCTACCGGTGGCGAGGCTATCATGGCTCACCGCTTCAAAGCTTATGAGCCCTGGAAAGGTCAGATCCCGGGTCGTTTAAATGGTGTATTGGTATCAATGGATACTGGTAAAACTACCGCTTTCGCGATTGACAAATTACAGGATCGTGGTCGTTTCCACATTGATCCGGGAGTTGATGTTTACGAAGGACAAGTTTTAGGTGAGCACATCCGTGACAACGATTTGGTTATCAACTTAACTAAAGGCAAACAGTTAACCAACATGCGTGCATCAGGTAGCGATACCAACGTACGTATAGCACCGGCGATCAAATTTTCGTTAGAGGAATCAATGGAGTATATCCAGGCTGATGAATACATCGAGGTTACACCGCAAAGCATCCGCATGCGTAAAATATATCTGAATGAAAATGAGCGTAGAATTAACGCTAAGAAGTTTCAAGCTCAGTAATTGATACTTGGTTATATAAAAAGGGGCAAATTTATTTGCCCCTTTTTTGTTTTATATCTGTAACAAATTCGATACTGATAAAATAATAAGCTACGAGATTACCTGTAAAAAATTAGTTGAAAATTATTTAATCTGTTTTAACGAAAAGGTAACATTGTTTTTTAATAATTAATTTCTAGTATTGTTTTATTAAACCTATAACTAAAACAATAACTATGAAAACCTATTCCTTAAATTACCGCAAAACCGGTGTGGTTTTAGTGGCGACAATGTTTATTGCATTGTTATTTACATCTTGTAAAAAAGGAGCTTTAGACAAAGCTTCTCCTACTTTGGACAAAGTATCTTCTGTAAATGCTGCTTACCCGAGTTCAATTGCAAGTACCATTTCAAATGGATTGATTGCATATTGGCCATTAAGTAACAATTCAGTAGCAGACTTATCCGGAAATGGAAATAACGGAACTGCAAGTAGTATAACTACATCTGCAGATAGATTTGGAAACCCTGGTGGCGCGTCTTATTTTAACGGAACCAGTAGCTATATTTCTATCCCTGATCAAGCATCGCTTAGGTTACACAGTACAGACTTTACAATAAGTGCATGGGTAAAGCTTAGTGGCCCCAGTACAGGTAGCAGTATCGTAACCAAAAGAATCGGCGGTAATAGTACCGGTTATGGTATGGGTATATCATCCACCAATGTTACGTTTGGCCCGGGTGGTGGTGTAGCTGCTATTGCTACAGCTACTGTTGATACCGGCCGCTGGTACATGGTTTCTGCTGTATATACTTTGTCAAATAGTACAGTTAAACTTTATTTAAATGGAGTTTTAGTTAATACTACCACTAATTTTGCATCACCGGGTACATTAACTCCATTGCTTTATATAGGTAGGGACGACCCAAGCACCGGTACTTCAGGCTATTTCTTTAAGGGCTCAATGAGTGACATTCGTATGTATAACAGGGCTGTAACTTCAACTGAAGTTAGTGAGTTATATGCTGCTACCTGCGCACCTACGAGTTCGTTAATTGCTTACTGGCCGCTTACCAATACGTTACTTGATTTGTCGGGTAATGGAAATAATGGCACAGGTAACGTTATTACGTCTGCAACGGATAGATTAGGCAATTCGTTAGGCGCTTATTACTTTAATGGAACATCGAGCTATATCTCAGTACCCGATCAGGCAGCATTACGTTTACATAATACAGATTTTACAATTAATGCATGGGTTGATCTAAGCGCATATAATGCTGGTGGCGGTAGCAGTATCTTTACCAAGAGAACTGGCGGCGATGTTACCGGTTACGGTATGGGCATCTCAGCATCTAATATCACATTTGGGCCGGGTGGTGGCGTTGCTGCTATTGCAAGTGCATCAATTAGTCTGTCGCAATGGTATATGGTAACTTGCGAGTATACTTTATCAAATAACACACTTAATGTATATTTAAACGGAACATTAATTAATACCACTACTAATTATGTATCGCCAGGTACATTAACATCCATGCTTTATATTGGAAAAGATGACCCAAGCACAGGAACAACTGGTTATTATTTTAATGGGCCGATGAGTAATCTGCGGATGTACAGCAGGGCGCTGAGCACAACAGAAATTGCAGATTTATATAATGCACTCGATTAACTAAAAAAATAATAGGTTTAATTAGGCAAGGCGCGACAATAAAATGGAGCGCCTTGTTTGTGAAAAATGATCAGGCATTAATCTGAGATATTAAAGAAAAACGATTATATTTGTTTAAATATTGAAAATTGTTAACCTTATTACATGAAAAAACTAATACTTCTATTGTCAATTATTATAGTTGCATTTCTGTCATGCAAAAAAAGTAGTATTTCCGCAATACCTCACGATAGATTGCAGTCGCTAATATTAGGTAAAGATACATTACAATTATATGTTGGTGAAAGCAAGCAATTGCCACTAACTATAAACCCATCTAACTATCACACTGACTCTATTAAATGGAAATCATCTGATTCTACAATTATATCCATATCTAATACCGGGTTATTGTCCGCTAAAAAGATTGGATCATCGATAATAACAGTAAGTAATTTAACCAACACAATATCTGTTAATTGTTTAATAACCGTTGTTGCTGCGACCCCTGCAGTAGATAGTTTAAAGGTTGGTTTGATAGCATACTATGCATTTAACAACAGTGGTACAGATTCATCGGGACATGGGCATAATGGAACGCTTTATGACATATCTTCAGTACCTGATAGGTTTGGTAATGCTAACGGCGCATTTTATTTTAATGGTACGAGCAGCAGCTACATCACAGTACCTGATGCACAGGAACTTCGTTTAAGCAATACTGATTTTACAATCACTTTATGGGTGAAATTAGATACTTACAACTCATCTTTTGGAACAAACTTAATATCTAAACGAGATGCCGGAGCAAATCTGGGCTACTCGCTTTCAGCAAGCGGATATGAAAATTCAGCAGCACCACTTGGTGCATACGGGTTTGGCCCGGGTGGTAACTATCCTGGTGGAACTAGCCAGTCTACTATTAGCCTTGGACAATGGACTATGATAACCGTTGTTTATAGCCTGGCCAAACAACAACTTACATTCTACAAAAACGGTGTGTTTGACGGCGTATCAGCAACCAATGTAGTATCGCCTAACGCGACAGTAAATGCTGTTTTATACATTGGCAAAGATGATCCGGATAATTATACAACCTATTATTTGCAAGGGTCGCTTGACGATGTAAGGATGTATAACAGGGCCTTATCAACTACTGATATCGGTAAGTTATACAACGCTCCTTCGCCAAATCACTCTTATAACGCGAAAAACCACTAATATCAAAATGCCTTCTATAGAGGTTGAATACTTATATTATTTAACCTCTTTAGAAGGCATTTTAAATACATGATATCGTAAAAATACTTTAGCGTATTGTTAGTATATAGGTTATGGTGGTAAGCATTATAACAAACAGTTAGTTTGGTATGATAAGCGTTATTCAATAATCTCAAAGGTTTATATCGAATCTACCGATATATAAATAAAATCGTTTATTTTTGGGCCAAGTAACGCTACTTATTCTAATTCGATTTATGTCTGAAACAACCCAAAATAAACGCTTAAACCCCAATTTATTTAATACTAGATATGTACATCTTACCCAGCTAAGAAATGCGACAATAAAAACCATTAACGAGCTTACTTTACATAATAGCAATTTACTAATAGTGGACTTTGGCTGTGGTGATATGCCGTATCGGTCGATAATTGAACCTAAAGTTGGCAAATATATTGGAGTTGATCTGGAATTAAACCCAAAAGCTGAATATCATATTGATTATGACAGCAAAACTACACTACCCGACAACTACGCTGATATTATTCTATCAAACCAGGTACTGGAGCATGTTGATTCGCCACATAGTTACTTATCCGAAGCTTTACGTTTATTAAAACCTGGTGGCCATCTTATATTAACAACACACGGTTATTGGTATTATCATCCAACACCATATGACTATTGGCGATGGACAAGTGCCGGCTTACGTAAAACGGTGGAGGCAGAAGGTTTTAAAGTAATATCATTTCATGGTATTATGGGCCTTGCAGCAAGTGGATTACAGC
Source organism: Mucilaginibacter tundrae (assembly GCF_013408825.1). Classification (GTDB taxonomy): domain Bacteria; phylum Bacteroidota; class Bacteroidia; order Sphingobacteriales; family Sphingobacteriaceae; genus Mucilaginibacter. The sequence continues at coordinate 21,812 of NZ_JACCBZ010000001.1, read as the reverse complement.
TTTTACAGGATGCCTTTCTGTTAAAAATGCCGAAATTTTTAATTCCGCCATTTGCGTTTATAATGCAATTATTAATTCGCTTATTTGACAAGATGCACTCACAACCTCAACGAGATAGGGACGCATCATTGTACGTAGTAATTGCACAGAAACCAATAATGTAAGTAATAATTTATATTGAGCCTTTAATTTTGTTAATATATCCTTTTATTAAATATGATATATCGTCGGATAGATTAAAATAGTAAACACATATACCATACAAAATAGTGATAAACGAGCTGCGAAATAGCAGGTCAATAATGAAATTGCTATTTTTTGGGATGATCCAAACAGATAAAAAATAGATAGCCGTGCCTACAATTATTGTATAAATACTTGCAATAGTAAAAGGCTGCATTTTGTACATAACTAGTAAAAATAAAAACCTAAGCAGGTTAAAAATAAGTAGCGATACCCCGGTGGCAATAGCTGTTCCGGTAATACCATATAGTGGTATAAATATTAAATTGCTAATTATTATGATTACAATTAAAGCCAAATACGAGTAAAAATCAAATTTGAAATATTTCGAACTTGAGATAATAATATTATTCACGCCCGCCGCTGAATCAATTAGATTACCTAGCCCAATAAAAAATATCACATATTTGCCTGCTTCGTATTTTGGGGGCAACAAATGGAATATGTTATCAATATTAGCCCAAATAATAATAAATATAAATAAGGAAGTTATAATTTGTGTGATGCAACTCTTTTTATAAATTGACTTGATACTGGTAATGTCATTCTCTTTCCATGCATCGGTGATAACAATAGCGCTAATTCCATACAAAGATCTTGAAGGAAGCGAAATTGTGGTAGCAAAATAGGCTGCGATAGTATATATGCCTGTATCGCTAAGGCCCAATTTAAAGTTTACAATATATGTATCGATATTATCAACTAATATAGATGCGGATCCGGCAAGAATGAAGAAAAAAGAAATACTTATCAATTTGCTTTTTAATTCTTTATCTATAAACTTAAAATCAGGCTTAAAAAAGAAATGTTTATCACGTATTAATATCCATAAAATAATAAAAGTGGGAATAATGTTTGCAAATAGCCAAATAATTATAAAAGTGTTAAAATCGATTAGCTTGAAATATATTATCAATACAGCCACTAAAATAAACAGCCTTTTGGTGAATTCTCTTAAAACTCTACCGGATACAGCATTATATAAAACACGGGCATAAAGCTCAAATACGTTAAAATACAATGTAAAGAAAGTAAGAGGGATTAAACACCAATAATATTTATCAAACAAGGTTTCAGCATGTGATTTTGAACCGATAATCTGATCTTTAAACGTATAACAGATTATCGTAAAAATTAACATCCCGATACCGGAGATTAAACAAAAAAGAAATAAATAACCATGGTGCTGTTTCTCTTTATCTCTAAAATATGGGAAGTAGCGGGCAGTTCCGTTAAATCCAAGGGTAGCAAATTGTGCAAAAAGTAGTGAAAACGAGAGTAGCAGTTTAGTTACTCCAACCTGTTCGGTTGTTAAGGCCCGCGGTTGTAAAATGCTAAGTGTTACAAACCCGATAACTATACCTAAATATGAATAAAAAGTGCCTTTTAAAGTTTGTTGTTGTATAATCCCCATTTTAGTTTGATAGTCAGGCCAGATATTTAATAGTTTGTAAAATAAACTATATTTTTGGCAAAATCATGTCGAAAACAAAATACAAAGTTACTATTGTTACCGTTACATATGGTGAGCGTTGGGAACTTTTAAGTCAGGTAATTAAGAGAGTACTTAGTTTTAAATTTACGCATCAAGTTATCATTGTTGATAACGGTTCGCTATATAATTTGCAAGCTAAGATAGATGACGTGGCTGATAGCCGTATAATCATAGTTGGGGAGGGACGTAATACAGGATCGGCCATAGGATATAAAATCGGTATAACTCACGCTTACAATGCTGCTGATACAGATTTTATTTGGTTGCTAGACGATGACAACCTACCTGCTGAAGATTGCCTTGATAGTTTAATTGAATGCTGGGATGAGCTAAAAGGAGATAAGTTAAAAACGGCGCTGTATTGTTTAAGACCTGACAGAAACACAGATCTGAGGATTGCTCAGGGAGATTCGCCGGAGAATTACTATCTCATCCCAAACAATATTTTAGGTTTTTCAATCCTAAGATTAGGATATTTTCAATTGCGTAAGATTAAGGATAAATTTAGCAAGACCAAACAATTTAAAAAGTTTGCCACCATGCCATTTGTACCTTATGGTGGATTTTTCTTTCATAAAAACATGGTGGATATAATAGGCTATCCTAATGAAAGCTATTTTTTATATATTGATGATGCTGATTATACCTATCGGGTTACTTTAGCAAGCGGTAAAATTTGGCTTATACCCGGCAGCAGGATCACAGATATTGAAGTATCGCAAGGTACTGATTACAAATACAGTAATTTCTCTTCAATAATATTGGATCTATGGGATTTTAGGATGTTTTACCGGGTAAGAAACCTGGTTTATTTTAATTCAAAAACATCCGTAAAGAACGCTTTTCTTTTTAAGTTGAACAAATCCATTCTGCTCAATAAATTACGGATAATTAGCATAATAAGTTCGAAGCAAAAGGAATACAAAAAACTGGAGGTCGCTATCAACGATGGGATAAATGGCAACTTAGGCCAGGCAGATGCAGACAAATTTTAAATAATAGCATGTACAACCTTTGTATTATAAAGCCCAATAAAAGCGCTTTCTCTGAAACCTTTATACAAGATCATATTGATCGCTTAGGTGGTAACAAAAAAGTGATTTATGGTGGCGCATTTCCGGTTTATGATCATGAAGGCAAATTTCTGATAAAATCGCGGATTGGTTTGCTAAGTTATCTTATTCAGAAGAAAATATTTAAACGAAAAAATATCAACGTGCGGACCAACGCATTAGTTAATTATTTCAAAACCCAAAAGATAGACGTTGTATTTGCTGAGTATGGTATGACGGGTGGAATGGTAACCGAGGCATGCCGAATTGCAAATATTCCGCTTGTTGTTCATTTTCATGGGGCTGACGCCCATCATAACCCAACGGTTGCTAAATACATTGAACAGTATAAACCAGCTTTTGAATATGCCAGCGCAATTATCTGTGTGTCCGGCGATATGGTTAAACGTTTAATAGAGCTTGGCGCCCCGGCTGATAAAATATATAAAGCGTCTTGCGGGGTTGATATTAATTCATTTCGGCCGGTAGATGTTATAAATTCCGAAGTCAATTTTTTGTTTGTTGGCCGTTTTGTCGAAAAGAAATCGCCGTTATCCCTGGTTAGAGCTTTTAAGATGGTGATCGATCAATATCCAGTCGCCAAACTCTGGATGGTTGGTCAGGGCCCGTTATTTGAAAAAACTAAAGCCCTAATTCAAGAATTGGGTATTGAATCAAACATTACATTAACCGGTGTTTTAAAGCCAAAACAGATCAAAGAGTTAATGAAGCAGATGCGGGGTTTCATTCAGCATTCTGTAACTGCTGCCGATGGGGACAGCGAAGGGACACCGGTTACTATACTTGAAGCATCGTCGTCAGGATTACCCATTATCTCTACACGGCATGCGGGTATCAAAGAAGCCGTTATTGATGGTGTAACCGGTTTATTAGTTGATGAGTATGATATAACCACTATGGCTAAAAATATTATGACTTTAGCAGCATCCCCCGAACTATCTGCTAAATTAGGAGCAGCGGGCAGAGAACATATGATCAAAAATTATCAGACTAACGACAGGATTAAGCTTTTAGATAGCATAATTAAAAAGAGTATCAACTAAAGTCAAAAGGAATCTAATGCAGAACCTTGCACCAATAGCATTATTTGTTTACAATCGCCCTGAACACACCCGCCGTACCCTAAACTCTTTACAAAAGAATTTATTGGCTGATGAATCGCGATTATTCATATTCTCTGACGGGGCAAAAACGCCGGCCGATCAGGCTAAGGTTGATGAAGTTAGGCAACTAATAAGTGATGTTACCGGGTTTAAATCGGTGAAGGTTATTAAAGACAAAGAGAATAAGGGATTGGCCAATTCTATAATTAATGGTGTTACGCAGTTAGTAAATGACTATGGAAAGGTGATTGTTTTTGAAGATGACCTTCTCTCATCTAAATATTCCCTGCAATATTTTAACGAGGCGTTGACGAAATACGCTAATGAAGAGAAAGTGATGCATATTGGCGCGTACATGTTTGAGCTGGGCGATAAAAAACTGCCGGAAACTTTCTTCTACCGTATAGCCACCAGCTGGGGCTGGGCGACCTGGGCACGTGCCTGGAAAGGTTTTGAACCGGATATTGATAAATTGATTGGTCAATTTGATAAACAAAAAATCAGCCGCTTTTCAATTGATGGTACTATGAACTTCTGGAAACAGATTCAAGAATTTAAAGCCGGTAAAAATAATTCATGGGCTATACGTTGGTATGCTTCTATTTTTTTAAAGGGCGGATTAACATTAAATCCATCGCACTCGCTGGTGCATAATATTGGCCACGATGGTACAGGGGTACATTCCAATATCGAGAATACTTATAAGGTTAAGATCTCACAAAAGGTAGTTAAGAAGTTCCCAACGGAGATTAAAGAGAATGAGCAGGCGCATGAAGCAATTAAAAGTTTCCTGAAGAATCGTAAGGGTAATTTAGTTAAACGCGGGATGGTGTTTATAAGGCAGATACGGATAAAGTATTTTACAAAGGGTAAGTAACAAAGGGATAAGAGGTAATATCTTACTCCGTATAGAGTGTTCCCCAATCTTCGCGTACCTTGTTAATGGTGTCTGTAGTCAGTACTATCGCAGGTCTGTATTTTTCATGGTCATTGTATTTGTATTCAAGATATATGAGCTTATATAAATGGCACTCAAGGGTAATTAGTTTCGAACGAAAAGCTGCATCTTTCTTCTTCTTTGCTGGCAGTACAAGTTTGCTCATAATGGTACCAATGTTGCCAAATTTCTTTAATTCAGGCAGTGCCTTCTGTTCAATTGTATCGCGCATCTGTTGATCATTGAGCCCAGTTTCCCTGTAAAAATAATTATTGAAATCATCAGTCATTACATCAGTTTTACTGATCAGGTCATTGTATTTTTTAAGCTGATAGTTTGGTGTAAGCTTTATCCCGGCACTTACAAATATCACCATGATTAGTAGTGATGCTACGGGTGCAGCCCACGTTTTAAGCAACTGATTTTCGCTTTTCAGAGAAGCGTAAGCTATGAGTCCGAAAACGTATCCTGTTATTAGCCCACCAAAATGGGCTGCATGATCTACACCCTTACCAATTGGAGTAATATTGAGGAATAGAAATATGGCGGTGCTAATGAGCAAGGCCTTACGTGCGCTTCGCTCGTAAAAATTGGTACTGCATAACGCTAGCAATATGCCGAAAAGGCCAAATATTGCCCCCGATGCGCCGGCGCTTATGCCATCTTCGCGCCAGATTACCGATACCATGCTGGATATGATTCCGGTACATAGGTACAGGGAGATAAAATTAAGCCTGCCTATTTTAGGCTCAATTAATGAGCCAATATAAATGAGGGCAATCATATTGCCAAGAATGTGAAGAAACGAAAAATGCAAAAAGGTATTTGTTAATAAACGCCATACCTGCCCATTAAGCACTTGAGCCCTATCGCTGAAGCCCATAAAAAGGTATATGGATTTGAGTTTGTCTACAACATCTACATTTCCAGACTGTGCCGATCTAAAAGCCAAGTTGACTAATATAGCCATCGAAAAAAAACTGACCAAAAATATGGCGATATTGACAATTACTAATATTGGTGTTACTGTATAAGCTTTTTTTGGAACAAATACTGAGAAAAACCCGCGCAAAGTTTCTTTACCAACCATCGGCGGATCATCAAGGCTTAGAAATTGCTTTTCGGGCACAGAATTCATCAAATCCTGTGTGCTTTCTTGCAGGTTATTCTGCAGATGAAAATGGATGTATTTTATTTCAGAGAAAAGGAGGTCGAGGTTTTTTTGGTTTTTGCCGTAATCGGTAAAGAAAGCCTGATAGCCTACGCATTCACTTTTAATAATAGCATTATTATCTTTAATCCTGATAGAAATTTCTTCTGAGTAGGACGCCCATGAGATATTAGTATAAGCTATAATGCCATCATGGTTGAAATAGCCTATATGCCAGCCCAAACTTTCAATGGCATGATAGATTAATGTTAAGTAAAAATCGCTGTTGTAATCCTCCAGAGGCACAACTTCGTGTTTATAGGGTGATATTCCCCATGCCATATTAAAGTGTTGCTTTTAGCACAATATAAGGAGAAAGTGCCTTACTTTCAATAGGTATAATTTTAGTAAAAACTTTGCCTGCTACCCATATCGCTTTTACAATTGATTTTGCAATAGCGCTTTGCTCAGATTTATTCTCCAGCCAAACGGTGAATTTACCGTGGTAGTAAGATTCTACCTCTTTTAAGCCTAATTGCTTACAGGTATCGGCAAGAAAAGCCGGGTTCATGCAATCAATATAATGCTTGTCGTAGTTCTCTTTGTCGAAATTTCTTTGTACCCAGCCGTTAACGCCGGTGAAGTTTGGCAAGGTGATAAACAAAGTGCCGCCCGGTTTTAAAAACTGCAGATGTGTTTTAATAATGGAAGCCGTATCGCTAAAATGCTCTATCAAACCAAAGGAAAGCACCATGTCATACTTTTCTTCGGGAGTATAGTTGAACAGATCGGATTCGATGATATTGATGTCGCCATCTTTCAATCCATTTTTGGCTAATAGTTCTTTGATTAAGCCTTCGTGGATGTAATAATCAAAAAGAGTAGTGGACAGATGCTGATATTTTTTTAGGTAAACCGAATAATATCCCGGGAAACCGCCTAGTTCAATGGCATTTTTGATGCCTTTTTCTTTGATCAACCCGGCTAAAATATCGCCAAAAACATAATCGGGCTTTAAATAAAGAATCAGGTTTTTTCTTGATTCCCAAAACGATTTCCAAAACGCGCGGTCGGTTAAATTCTGCTCCATTAATAAATAGCCTGTTAGCTGATGTTCTCCTGTTTCTTTTCCAATATCCTGGCTGGGTTACCCACAGCTACACTACCCGATGGTATGCTTTTGGTTACTACCGCGCCCGCGCCAATAACTACATTATCGCCAATCACTATATCGCCAATAATACAAACGTTAGCGCCAATATCTACATTATTACCAATGCAGGGGCAAGCACTATGATTGCCATTGGCTAATTTTTTGTGGCCGATGGTGATTGAGTTACGTAACACGCAATTATCGCCGATAATAACTCCCTGATTGATTACCAAGGCATGGCCATGATACAAACTTAACCCTTTGCCAACGGTAAGTTTACGTGGCAGTTCAATGCCCCAAACCCAATCCACCCAATAGCGGTACAAAAGGAGGTAAGGGTAAAATATTACCTTTAAAATCATTGACCGATTAATAAGTTGCGCCAGTCTGAATAAAAACAGAACTAATTGTGCTTTAAAATTCTGCCGGTTTGCTTGCCGGTCCTGAAATAAATAAGCAAAAATGTTCATGTTATGGTGATGCGTTTTATCTGCTATCAAAAGTAAAATATTTCGGCAATGAACACACACAATATTTTGCGTGTGTAAAAGCAAAATTTCTACCGCTACTTAAATAGTATTATACTTGCGTAGATGAAAGTTACCATGATCAATACCTCTGATGCCGGTGGTGGCGCACCCGCTGCCTGTCTGCGTTTGTTAAAGGCGTTGGAAGGGCAAAAAGAAATTGACGGGAAACTTTTAGTTCAATATAAAAAGACCAATGAGGTAGGAGTAACTGGTATTGTAACCAATGCCTGGCGAAGATTTAAAGCCAAATTTGACTTTTTATACGAACGCCTGCCTTTCATCTTTTTTCATGAGCGTGACAAATCAGTACGCTTTGCGTTTTCAACAGCGAATGCCGGCTTCAGCATGAAAAACAACCCGTTGGTTAAGGATGCCGATATTTTACATCTGCACTGGACTAATTCCGGATTTTTATCAATCAACGATCTGAAAGAACTGGTTGACCTGGGGAAACCCATCGTTTGGACGCTGCATGATATGTGGACCTTCACTGGTGGATGCCATTATGTGGGCGCCTGCAACCATTTTATAAACCAATGCGGCGATTGCTATTTTTTGAAGGATGAAAACCCTAATGATATTTCGCACAGTGGATGGCTGAAGAAAGTGACGATGTATTCCGGTAATAAAAATATAACTTTTGTGGCCTGTAGCAGTTGGCTGGCTGGAGTGGCGAGAAAAAGCTCATTACTCGAAAAATTTAATATTACTTCAATTCCAAATCCTATTGATACAGATCTGTATTCGCCGCAGGATAAATTAGATATGCGTGAAAACTGGGGAATTAATCCTTTTGCTAAAGTGATACTATTTGGCGCTGCCAACATAAATGACAGGCGTAAAGGAATAACTTACCTAGTAGAAGCTTTAAACCATTTGGTGGTGAGTTGCCCGGATAAAGGTTTGGTTGAAGTAGTAATCTTCGGTAAAAACAAGCATTTTGATGTAAGCCAGTTGCCATTTAAAGTTGTTCAGCTTAGTTTAATCACTTCACAAACTGAGCTGGCAGAGATATATAGCCTTGCAGATGTATTTGTAACGCCGTCAATAGAAGATAATCTACCTAATACGGTAATGGAGGCTTTGTCATGTGGAACGCCTGTAGTGGCCTTTAATGTAGGTGGTATACCTGAGATGGTAGATCATTTGCAAAACGGTTACCTGGCGGAATTTGAATCGGCAGATGATATGGCTAAAGGTATTTTTACCATGCTGTACGCAAATAACAAAGCCGAGCTTTCAACAAATGCCAGGAATAAGGTGCTGGATACCTTTAATAACGAAAAGATAGCAGGCCAATATTTGAAAATTTATAATTCAGTATTGAATAATGGCTAAAGTTAGACCCATACTTTCTGTAATTACGATTGTTTATAACAATGTAAAGGATATTGAGCGTACCCTGCTATCGGTGCTTAATCAGACTTATCCGAATATTGAGTATATTGTGGTTGATGGATTATCGAACGATGGTACGCTTGGTATCATCATGAAATATGAAAATCGTATTGCCAAATTCAGCAGTGAAAAGGATGAAGGTATTTATGACGCCATGAACAAAGGATTGGCTTTGGCTTCGGGCGATTATGTGATCTTCATGAATTCAGGCGATGAGTTTTTTGAAGCTGATACCGTAGCTGCTGTTTTTGCGAGTGGAGATGATGCTGATATTTATTACGGCGAAACGGAAATGATCGACAGCTCAGGACTAAGCCTTGGCCAGCGTCGGCATAAAGCGCCTAAACAGTTTACGTGGAGAGGATTTAATTTAGGTATGAGTATTAGTCACCAGGCTATTTATATTAAGCGATCATTGATCGAGCCTTATGACCGGAAATATCAATTAAGCGCTGATATTGATTGGATCATCCGCGCAGCGAAAAAGGCAAAAAAGATTGTAAATGTTAACGGCTATGTGGCTAAATACCTGGTTGGCGGCATGTCTAAAACCAAACACCGCCAAAGCCTTGCCGAACGTTTTGATATTATGAAACGCCACTACGGCTTGATACCGACTATCTTTAACCATTTTATTATCGCCGCTAATTTAGGTTGGTATTGGTTGAGGAACAGACGGACGAACGATTAACCCTACCCTAAAGTGTTGTCTGAACCTTCAACAATTCTTTAATTCTACAAATTCGGGTTCAGACAATTTTCACGCTTTGATTAAAAACGAAAAATCTCTAAGCTGTATAGCTTAGAGATTTTTCGTGCCTCGCAACAACGTGCGTGAAATTATATTAGCACTAATTAAACTTTCTTAGTTTTCTTTTTTTCTTCCGGTTTTCCTTTTTTCTTATTCTCTACATATGCAGCACCACCTAAGGCAACTACCAATAATATAGAGCCGGCTAATGAAATGTCCTCACCAACGTAATATGATGCCGGGTGAAAGATGAATTCAACTTTGTGGTTACCTACAGGGATAACTGCCGCACGCAATAGGTAATCCGCACGGAAATAAGGTTGTTCCTGTCCGTCGATTAGCATTTTCCAACCTTCTTTGTAGTATATTTCAGAGAATACAGCTACCTGTGTGCTGGTTGACCCAGTTTGGTAAACTAAGTGTTCGGGCTCATAGCTGGTTAATGTAATGGTTGACGATGGGTCAACAGCTAAATTTTTGCCGTCTATCTGGCCTTTGTACTGTTTGTCGACAATGGCTTCGTTTTTTGGATCAAATGAGCTGATGGCTTGCATTTCCTGGTCCGCATTATCAACATATTTCACGCTTTTAACAAACCATGCATGGCCACAGGCAGTTTCATTAGCTTGCATGCCCGCTGCTTGTGTTTTTGGATCGGCAGTAATGATGTATTTGGTGTTTAGCATATCCAAAACATCACGGTTTGTAGATTTCGTAAACTGATTGTCTATCAACTCATCATAGCGTTTCAACTTAGCTGCATGGTAGCCACCAATACTTTTATAAAAGTAAGAAGTGTAAGCATTAGTGAATGGGCTACCCATACTTAAGTCAAGCACTCTGTAGTCTGGATCAGGGTCACGTAGAATGATCTGATCTATATCACGTAGTTTAAATGGTTGTTGATAATCTGCTTTTTCTACAAAATTATCGTTGTTCAGGTATCGTTTATCAACACTCCAAAGGTCAATAAGCATTAAGCCTATAAATGCAACTGAAGCTATTGTTAAATTTATTTTTTGTTTCAGGAACAACCATATAATGCCAAATGCCAAAACAATAAATATTAATGAGCGCAAAGCATCGGCACGAAACAAAGCGATCCGGTCGGCTACTAAAGCACTGACAATGCTGTTTGCGTAAGCGCTGTCTCCTTGCAAAGCTTGGGTAAGGCCTGTGATCAAATCTTGGTGGTGAGCGTTTTTAAAGCTGAAGAATACATCAGGAAGCGCTAACAATACTAGAACAATACCACCAGTGATGTATAAGGCCAGTAATGATTTCTTTAAGATGTATGCCTTATCGGGTGAAGTAATAACCTCATTAAGGGCTAAAAATGCCATTATCGGGAAGCACAGTTCGGCGATAGCCAAAATAGATTCAACCGTACGGAACTTGTTGTACATTGGGAAGTAGTTGAAGAACAAGTCGGATACGACAGGCCAGTTACCACCTAATGATAGCAGCATCACTAAAATAACAGTAGCCAATAGCCACCATTTTAACCTGCTGCGTACAATCAATAATCCTAACACAAATAGGAAGCAAACCGCTGCGCCAAAATAGAACGGACCACTTGTTGATGGCTTTTCGCCCCAATAGGTTGATACCCCCATGTTGCCTAATTGCTGTACGGTGCCTTCGGCTTGCTCTTGAGAAGCACCTTTGGCTTCAAATGCTTTTACCAAATTTGAGCTTGGAACATCTAAAGCCGACATTCCTGACGGGCCGCCATATGCATTCGGGATAAGGAAGGTTATAGATTCACCCACGCCCTGGCTCCAGCCGTAAGCATATTCTTTCGATAAACCACTGCTTGGCTCAGTAGTATGTTGTGTTAAGTTTGATTGACCGCGGTTACTTTCTTTGGCATATTCAGAAGTCGTCCAAAGCATTGCCGCGTTTACCATTACCGCTAATATTACCGCAGCAACCAAATATATAATAGACGTGCTGAATGGCTTAATTTGTTTGGTTTTGATAGCGTTGTAAAGTTCAACTATTACCAGTACCAATAAAGCTATTAACAGGTAATAGGTCATTTGGATGTGGTTGGAGCGGATCTCCATGGCCAGCGCGAATGCGGTTAATGAACCGCCCAATAAATATTTACCCCTGAATGTTAGGATCACTCCGGCTACTATAGGGCAAAAGAATGCAATGGCATACATTTGATTGGCGTGCCCGGCATCTATCAATATAAAATTATAAGATGAGAAAGCGAAGGCAATAGCACCTGCAAGCGCAAGCCACGGATTGAGTTTTAATACACAGAATAATATATAAGCGCCCAATAAGCAAAGCAAAATTGTATCAACCGGGTTAGGGAAAATCGTCTTCATGCCTTCAACCACATAGGTGGTGATGCTGTTGGGGAACGAAGTCCAGATTTGGTAGGTTGGCATACCGCCAAACATACTGTTGGTCCAAAGCGGGGCGTGGCCTGTTTTGGCGCGTACGTCCATTATTTCTTTTTGGCTGCCCTGTGCTTGTACTACATCACTCTGACTAAGGGATTTGCCCTGCATTATGGGTGTAAACACGTAGGCGAAAGAAATTACAATTAAAATTGCTACAATAATAAAGTGTACACTATTGCGCTTGAACCAGTTATTCATCTGAATTATTTAAAAATTGGATATATATTCCTCAAAAATAGAAATTTGAACGAGAAAAGGAATTATAAAAGGATTAGGTTAACAAATTATGCTTTAGCGCGAAAGAGGAAGAACATAGCTACCATTAAAGCCAGGCTTACTATATAGGCAATTATGCGCGCGCGGTCGTATTCTTCCCGGTCTTTGCGGATATTTAAAAAATTATAAATAGCTAACAGGCCCATAGCTACCCAAAAAAACCAGTTAACGGTTTTTCCTGAGGCAAATATTGACCCCATTACGGCAAATACGGTAAAGTTGGAAACAATCAATAAAATTGATTGCGGTGTACCGTAATGCCTCCGTTTATAAAGCTCGTCGGGAAGCATTTATTTTATCTCCTCGTAATCAATAAAATCGCCCTCAGAATCAGGGATCTTGCTTTTTGGAGTTTGTGGTATATAATCAACCTTTACGCCTTCGGTTTTTTTAGTACTTGTATAGTTTTGCTGATAGTTTTGTTGCTGTTGTTGCGCTTTATTCATAACTTTTTGAAAAAGCATCGGCAACAACATGCGTACTACCACTCTGATCAGATATAATACTGCGATTATAATTACCAGAAAGTCTAATAGTTCTCCCATTGTATTAAGTTAAGCGTACAAATATAAGATTATAACGGTAAAATTGTTTTGTTATGATGTACGTTGTTTTTATGACAAAGGATTGATGTTGATTGTTACAACTAACTAAACTTTTCTTCCATCATCTTTTCCAACGCAAACATTTCATCGCGCAATTTGGCTGCTAATAAAAAGTCCATGTTTTTGGCTGCGGCGAGCATGTCTTTCTTGGTATTCTCAACGGATTTTTTCAAATCGGCTTTGGTCATGTATTGAACAATAGGGTCTGCCGCCAGGGTTACCATTTCATCCTCAACATAAGCTTTTTGCACGCCTCCTTTAAAGTCCATTACCGATGTTTGCTCGATAATTTCTTCGCGGGATTTGCCTACAGTTGTCGGCGTAATACCATGCTCCCTGTTGTAAGCGATCTGTTTATCACGGCGGCGGTCGGTTTCTTCCATCGTTACACGCATGGAGTCGGTGATCTTATCAGCATACATAATAACCCTTCCACGATCATTACGGGCAGCGCGGCCTATGGTTTGTATCAACGAACGTTCCGAACGCAGGAAGCCTTCTTTATCAGCATCTAAAATGGCCACTAATGATACTTCGGGTAGGTCTAAACCCTCACGTAATAAATTAATGCCTATCAATACATCAAACTCGCCTAAACGTAGCCCTCTCAATATTTCTACCCGTTGCAGTGTTTTTACTTCGGAGTGGATGTAGCGGCATTTGATGCCGAGGCGATCCATGTATTTCGCCAATTCTTCAGACATGCGTTTAGTTAGGGTGGTCACTAACACACGATCGCCCATTTTAACAGTTTTATCAACTTCATCCAGCAAGTCATCCACCTGGTTAATTACCGGGCGGACTTCGATCATTGGGTCAAGTAATCCGGTAGGGCGTATTACCTGCTCAACCACCACACCACCTGATTTTTCCAGTTCAAAATCTCCCGGCGTCGCGCTTACATAAATAGTTTGAGGAGCTAAACGCTCAAACTCCTGAAAGTTCAGTGGGCGGTTATCCAAAGCAGCCGGTAAACGGAAGCCATAATCAACCAATGATATTTTACGTGACCTGTCACCGCCATACATCGCCCGTATTTGCGGTACGGTTACGTGGCTTTCATCAATCACCATCAGGTAATCCTCGGGGAAATAATCCAGTAGGCAGAAAGGCCTTGCTCCCGGCTCACGGCCATCAAAAAAGCGGGAATAATTCTCGATACCGGAGCAATAACCCAACTCGCGAATCATCTCCAGATCGTAATTAACCCTTTCTTCCAGGCGTTTTGCTTCTAAAAAGCGACCATCGTCAATAAATTGTTTTTTGCGGGTTTCCAGCTCCGCTTGTATCGCCCAGATAGATTGGGTGAAACGCTCGCGCGGGGCGACATATAAATTGGCTGGATAAACCACCATGTGCGTCATTTTTTCGATGGTTTTGCCGGTGCTAACATCAAAAGTGCTGAGTTCTTCAATATCATCGCCAAAAAATGAAACACGGTAGGCGTGGTCCATATAAGCAGGGAAAATATCTACCACATCGCCTTTAACACGGAATGTTCCGCGTTTAAAATCGGCTGTGGTGCGGGAGTACAATATCTCCACCATTCGGTGTAAAAACGCATTACGGCTGATGCGTGTACCCACCACGAATTTGAATACCGAATTGGCAAAATCCTCGGGGTTACCCATACCATAAATGCAGGAGATGGATGATACCACAATCACATCGCGCCTGCCCGACATTAATGCCGAGGTAGTACGTAAACGAAGCTTTTCAATCTCTTCGTTTATCTGCAAGTCTTTTTCGATGTAGGTATTTGACGAGGGGATAAATGCCTCGGGCTGATAGTAATCGTAATAGGAAACAAAATAGTTTACCGCATTCTCGGGGAAAAACTGCTTGAACTCGCCGTATAGTTGCGCGGCCAGGGTTTTGTTATGGCTTAATATAAGCGTAGGGCGTTGCGTTTGCTGGATAACATTGGCAATGGAAAATGTTTTTCCGGAGCCCGTTACACCCAGTAAAGTTTGATAGGTTTCATTATTGTTTACACCCTCAACCAGTTGCCGAATTGCTTCGGGCTGATCGCCGGTGGGTTTGTATATTGACGTTAAATTGAAATCCATAGACTTATAAAGATACGCAATTAGTGCTTAGTTGATTAGTGGCCAGTGATTAGTTTACATTATGATAACGATTTTGGATTTGTAATGTTCCGATTGTTTTTTGCAAAGTAAGTGCGGGGGTGTGACAGCTGTATGTCAGGAGGAAGCTTTAGTTTAAACCAAATTGTCATTCTGAGCAGGGCGAAGAATCTCTACCGTGTAAACTACTTTACAGATTCTTCGCCTGCTCAGAATGACAAGAAAGGAGTAGGAGTTTCTTTGATAAGGACAAAAAGAAGGAAAAGAATTATGTTAATTTTGCAGCAATATGAACACAAAACACTACCGCCACATTTTCTTCGACCTTGACCATACTATTTGGGATTTTGATAAAAATGCAGAGGAAACCTTGCAGGAGCTTTTTGTAATTCATGAATTGGATAAAATAGGTTTATCATCGGCGGATGCTTTTATTGAAACTTATACCCGCAATAATCATAGCCTTTGGGCGCAGTACCATGTGGGTAAGATCACTAAGGATTATTTGCGCGAGGCGAGGTTCAGGACTACGTTTTTGGATCTGGGTGTTCAACCTGATTTGATACCGGTTGGTTTTGAGGATGAATACGTGAAATTATGCCCAACTAAAACCAACCTGTTCCCCGATGCGCATGAGGTGCTTACTTATCTGAAAGGAAAGTATACCATGCACCTGATCTCTAACGGGTTTAAGGAATCGACAGAAATAAAGATAGCCGGAAGCAATATCAGTCATTATTTTGACCAGATCATCATATCAGAGGCCGTTGGGGTTAATAAGCCAGACAAGGCGATATTTGAGCATGCGCTTGGTTTAGCCGGAGCTGTAAAGGATGAAGGCATTATGATAGGCGATAGCATTGAAGCAGATATACGCGGAGCGTTAAACTTTGGTATGGATGCCATTTACTTTAACCCCGCTCAACTGTCAAAGCCTGACGATGTGCCTGTGCAGATAAATAACCTGAAAGAACTAATGGAGCTCCTGTAATCAGGAAAAAGCCATATAATTATTCAAGTTGATTTGCAATTGATTGGCTTTATTCAATAATGATTTATTAACTATAAACGCATCGGTATTTATAGGCGTGCTGATTAATTTGTCTTTGTAAATATCTTTAAACCGGGAGTATTTTAAGGAAAGGTTCCAATGATCCTTTAAAAATGAGCAGATACGGTCGTCGCTTGTATTTAATAGTGAATAATTGATCATCACATAAGCGGAATCGGGCAAAGTTTTTATATTTTTCAGGATCTCTTCATTATAAGCTATCCAAACTTTTAAATACTCTTCAGCCTTTTGGTTATATAATTTTTTTAGCCTGCGTTTTCTGCGGAAAGCATTCCATATTAACCTGTCGAAATAGCCGCGTGCCAGGTATTTCTTTTCAATAAATACAAAATCCCGTTGCAATAATGAGCTTACTACCGATTGGTAATCCCTTACCACAATCAGGTAGCGGGCATCAGGCAATAGTTCTTTATAAGTATCTAAAAATAAGCAAGTACGCGGGTCTTTCCACCCCCATTGCGGGTAAAGCGCGTTTTTAACCTTTATAACACTTTTTAACTTTTCGCGGTGATATAATGATATATCGATATTATGTTCATCAGTTAGCCCGGTTGGTGGCAGATGATTATCGTTCAATATTTCTTCGTGCAACTTTAAAAACTCAATATCTTCGTAATGCCCGTCTACATTTCCAACCCCGAGCGGTAAAAAATTTTCGCCCAATTGTAAACCGCACTCGCTTAACCAGTGTGTAATTAACGATGTGCCTGAACGGTGCATTCCCGCGATAATTAAAGTTTTATTTTGCATAGTCTGTTTTAAAATGAAACATTAAAATTTCTACCAGGACCAGGTAGCATGACATTTATATGACCTATTAAAATAAGAATGGTTTAATCTCATTCTAATAAGTTTGCAAAAGAACATGCTACTTCAAAACTAAATTATATAAAGTTACATGTGTGTAACGTGTTGATTACAAATTGGTTTGTAACTGTTTCATTACAATTGGGTGTGGTGCTTAGTGTATTAAGCTTTGGGTAGGGATGGCTGGAAAGCGACTGGCTATCAATGCATAAATGCCAACCTGACGGATAATCAGCGTTGGCATTTTATAAAGGTGGTTATTTTGGATGTTATTTTTTGAGGCCTATTTCGCGTAAGCGTTCGTCTAAATATTCACCGGCTGTAGTATCAGCATATTTTTTAGGATGCGCTTCATCAATACATGATGGTAAGCAAGCCAGGCTCATTCCCGGTTTTGGATGCAGGAAAAAAGGTACAGAATAACGGGAGTTTTTCATCTGGTCTTTCGGCGGGTTTACTACACGGTGCGTGGTTGATTTTAGTTTGTTGTTGGTTAAGCGTTGCAGCATATCGCCAACATTTACTACCAGATCCTCTCCATAAGCTTTAACCGGGAACCATTCATCATCGCGGGTTAACAGTTCCAGGCCATCTGCGCTGGCGCCAATTAATAAAGTGATCAGGTTAATATCCTCATGTGCACCGGCACGTACCGCATCATCAGGCAAAGCCTCCGGATTGGTTATCGGGAAATAATGCAGGGTGCGTAATATGGAATTGCCTTCTTTAACTTTATCATCAAAATAATCTATAGGCAGAGTAAGGTAAGTAGCTATGGCGCGAAGTAAATGTATCCCGGCTTGTTCAAGCTTTTTATAAACTTCCTGCGTGGTTAT
This sequence comes from Mucilaginibacter tundrae, assembly GCF_013408825.1. Taxonomy (GTDB): domain Bacteria; phylum Bacteroidota; class Bacteroidia; order Sphingobacteriales; family Sphingobacteriaceae; genus Mucilaginibacter. Next base: position 3,876 of record NZ_JACCBZ010000001.1, on the reverse strand, counting down.
ATTGAAATCGGGTAATTCGGTTACAAAAATATTATCCGGGTAATCGGCTTTTAATGGCGAGTCATCGCTTACAGTTTGGCCTATCTGCCAAAACTCTTTTAAATCCGGGGTTTTAAAGCCTTTAGCAGTCTCTTTGCTTTTGCCGGTATAGCCGCGCTGGCCTGCAAGCTCAGGTATTTCGTATTTTATTTTGGTGTCTTCGGATAAAGCGAACAATGATTTCACCTCTACATATAGCTTGTCTATTAAAGCTTTGCTTAAGCCGTGGTTTGTAATGGTTACAAAGCCTGTTTCGTTAAATGCTTTTCCAATTTCGTCTGAAAATTGTTTGCGCTCCTGGTCGGTACCGTGTATATAGGTATTCAGATCGAGCCTGGGTATGTTTACTTTGGTCATAGCTATAGCTTGTAATAGATGATTTATTAATGAGGTAAATTATATTACAATTATAAGGCATATTAAAATACTCAGGAAGAATTTTTCATAACATTTAAAACATTTATTGGTTTAAACGTTTACTACATGTTAACCAATGAAACAAGATTGTTACAAAAGACTAACATTATATGAGAATATTAAAAAGAGCCCTTACGATAAGCATGTTCGCACTGGCGTTTATGCTATTTGTGCCTAATAAGAGCAAGGCACAGGACGGATACATATCAGATCAGGAATTTTATGATCAGTTAGCACCTTATGGTACCTGGGTACAGGATGATTATTATGGCGATGTTTGGATACCAAATGTTGATCAGGATTTTAGGCCATACGCCACCAACGGCTATTGGGCACAAACTGAATACGGTAATACCTGGGTATCAGACTATCCATGGGGTTGGGCAACTTTCCATTATGGCAGGTGGCATTATGATGATTATTATGGCTGGGAATGGATACCGGGGCACCATTGGGCACCTGCATGGGTTAGCTGGCGCCACGGCGGTGGTTATTATGGATGGGCACCGTTGGATGCAGGTATATCTATCAGCATATCAATAGGTGGTGGATATAACGCGCCCGATAATTATTGGGTGTGCGCACCTGAACGTTATATGAACAGCCCGCGGATATACAATTATTATGCACCGCATACCCGGGTGGTAAATATTATACATAATACCACTATAGTTAATAATACCTATGTTTATAACAACCAAACTTATGCAACAGGCCCACGCCCCGCAGATATTCAGCGTATTACACACCGGCCGGTTACTGTTTATAAAATTAACAACGCAGGCAGGCCCGGCGCACCTATTGTAGCGCATAATGCTATAAACATTTACAGGCCCGCAGTTAACCCAACCCCAAATGCACGCCCTGCAAGGGTGGTAAACGCTCAGGCTTACAGACAGGCAAATCCTAATGCTGGCATAGGCAGAACCGGAGGCATAGCGAATAACCATGCCAATGCACAAAAATTAGCGGCGGTTGCACACAGCACCAGGCCGAATACAAAATTTGTAAATGTGCACCCTGCGCCAATACAAAGCAAAGTTGCTCCAGAAGGTGGCCGCCCGGCACAAGCTGGTGGCGCAAGGCCAGCCCAGCCTTCAAACACCAGCCAGCCGGGAAGAAGTCAGGCTCGTGGGACGCAAAAACAGCAACAGCCCGCGGTAAATAATCGTCCGGCCGCTAATGCGCCTAACAAAACGCAACACCCCGCGGTTGTAAAACCAGCTCAGCAGGCGCAACGTCAGCAACAACAGCAAGCCCGCCAAGTTCAACAGGAGGGGCAACAAAAGCAACAACAGGCTCGTCAAGTTCAACAACAGGGGCAACAAAGGCAACAACAAGCTCAACAACAGCAGCAAGCTCGCCAGGTTCAACAGCAGGCCCAACAAAGGCAACAGCAAGCGCAGCAACAACAACAGCAGGCCCGTCAACAGCAGCAGCAAGCACGCCAGGTACAGCAGCAAGCACAACAAAGGCAACAACAAGCTCAGCAGCAACAGAAGCAAGCACGCCAGGTTCAGCAGCAGGCGCAGCAAAGGCAACAACAAGCACAGCAGCAAGTACAAGCCCGCCAGCAACAACAGCAAGCTCAGCGCCAGCAACAACAAGCTCAACAACAACAGCAAAGGGCACAACAACAACAGCAACAGGCACAGCAAAGGCAACAGCAAGCGCAGCAGCAGCAGCAAAGGGCACAACAACAGCAGCAACAGGCAGAGCAAAGGCAGCAGCAAGCGCAACGCCAACAACAACAAAAGCAGCCGCAGCGCCCGCCACAACCTAAGCCGCAGCCCCAACAACAAGAGCAGCATTAAGCCAAGCCAATAACAGCGTTAACATATCACTGAATAAATTGAATATCCCAAACCTGTAATATTATTTATAGGTTTGGGTTTATTATTTATATGAGATTGATTTGTTTTTATAAACGGTTCGTGTTTATGCTTTTTGTGGTATTAATGCCGATAATCAGCTGTGGGCAAAGTGTTAAAAATGATAATGCTAAAAATACTAATGGGATTGTGTTTATTGAAAACTCATGGATTGAGGCTTTGCACCAGGCCCAGTTACAAAACAAATACATTTTTGTTGATGCCTATGCTACCTGGTGTGGCCCGTGTACTTTATTGAAAAACACCACTTTTAGGGATAAAAAAGTAGCGGAGTTTTATAATCAAAACTTTATAAACCTATCCATGGATATGGAGCGTGGAGAGGGGCCTGATCTCGCTAACCAGTGGGGGATAACCGCTTATCCAACTTTAATTGTATTCGACTCCAATGGCAAACCGGTTTTTGGTACTATGGGTTATATGGGGGCTAAAGATCTGTTGAAATTCGGGAAGCAGGCGTTGAGTAAAACGGCGAATTAGTTGGAAAGAGCCACGTGTCGTAGCGGGATGTTGGCCTGGGTGCCGGAATTTTGAAATTTCAAACATAAAAAAGGCCGAAACACTCTCGCAGTTTTTCGGCCTACATCTACCTATGAAAACAACCCTTTTGGTAAGGGCGTTAATATTAATTCAAAAGCAATGCCAATTTCGTAAAATCTAAATTTGAACAGAGAGCTTTGTTTATTAAGCAAGAAGCTATTTTTGCATGTAGAATTCCCGCCAGTTGTTTGGGAAATTTTTACACGATTCGGGAATGTGAGAAATGGGTTTGACTAGGTTAAATATACCGCGTCTTCGTCGCCGTTTTCGGTTAAAAAAACATCAACGCGCTCTTTTAAAACAGTAGATAATGCCATGCCGGCATAATCAGTAGTTATCGGAAAATTTTTGTGGTTACGATCGATCAAAACAGCGGTACGTAGCTTTTTTAATCGTACATCAATAAACACCCCAAAGCCATAAGCCAGTGTTTTGCCTGAGTTTAATACATCATCAACCAAAATAACCGCTTTATCCTTGCAGTCCTCTACCTTAAAATTAATATTTGATTTTAAGCTGCTGCTTTGTTTATCCAATTCGATGGTAAGTAGCTTGCTTTTAAAAGGTGCTATTTGATCCAATATTTTTTTTAACCGCTCGGCAATGTGGTTACCACGTGGTAAAATGCCTGCTATCAATATTTCTTCCTCGTCAAAATTATCCTCCAGTATCTGGTAGGCAATCCTGTCGATCTTTTGTTGCATTTGATGCTGGTTAAGAATAAGAAGCTTTTTATCAGGCATGGCTGTTGAGTTGTAAGTTGAATGTTAAAAGTTGTAAGTGCTTTTAATGTTCAATAACATAATTAATGGCTAAGGTAGAAATTAAGTTTTAAAGCGTAAAGTGCGAATTGAACAGTGTAAAAACACACCCCTGCAGCCGCACTGTCTTTCGCGCCCCCTCTCGAGAGGGCACATGACCCATCTAGACAGTTGAGCGAAGATAGGAAAAATCGGACTGACATAGTAAAACATGTCAGTCCGTAGAT